>NZ_CP134498.1:0-4800000 GCF_031766055.1 Pseudomonas sp. SG20052
GTGGAGCTTTTGCGCGATGAGCTGCCTGCCCAACAATTCAACACTTGGATCCGTCCACTACAGGTCGAAGCCGAAGGCGACGAGTTGCGTGTCTACGCACCGAATCGTTTTGTTCTCGACTGGGTCAACGAAAAGTACCTGGGCCGCGTCCTTGAACTGCTGGATGAGCATGGCAATGGCATCGCGCCCGCGCTCTCCTTATTAATAGGCAGCAAACGCAGTTCGGCACCGCGTGCGGCACCAAATGCACCGTTGGCCGCCGCTGCTTCCCAGGCTCAGGCCGCTCAAGCGCCTGTCAGTGCTCCAGCGCCAGCCCCGGCGACCGCACCGACCAAGCGTGCGACGCAAAAAGTGGCGGAGGTCAGTGAAGAGCCGTCTCGCGACAGCTTCGACCCGATGGCCGGCGCCAGCTCGCAACAGGCTCCTATTCGGTCCGAGCAGCGCACGGTGCAAGTCGAAGGCGCGCTCAAGCACACCAGTTACCTGAACCGCACGTTCACCTTCGAAAACTTTGTTGAGGGTAAGTCCAACCAGCTGGCACGGGCTGCGGCCTGGCAGGTCGCGGACAACCCCAAGCACGGTTACAACCCGCTCTTCCTTTATGGCGGCGTCGGCTTGGGTAAGACTCACTTGATGCATGCTGTGGGTAACCATCTATTAAAGAAGAACCCGAATGCCAAGGTCGTATACCTGCACTCGGAGCGATTTGTTGCCGACATGGTCAAGGCCCTGCAGCTGAACGCGATCAACGAGTTCAAACGCTTCTACCGTTCGGTGGATGCGCTGCTGATCGATGACATTCAGTTCTTCGCTCGCAAAGAGCGGTCCCAGGAAGAGTTTTTCCACACCTTCAACGCCCTGCTTGAAGGTGGCCAGCAGGTCATTCTTACCAGTGACCGCTACCCGAAAGAAATCGAAGGCCTTGAAGAGCGCCTTAAATCCCGCTTCGGCTGGGGCCTGACGGTCGCCGTCGAGCCGCCGGAGCTGGAAACCCGCGTCGCGATCCTGATGAAAAAGGCTGACCAGGCCAAAGTCGATCTGCCACACGATGCGGCGTTCTTTATTGCCCAGCGTATCCGCTCCAACGTCCGTGAGCTGGAAGGCGCGCTTAAACGCGTGATCGCACACTCGCACTTCATGGGCCGCGACATCACCATCGAGTTGATTCGCGAATCCCTGAAAGACCTGTTGGCGCTGCAAGATAAATTGGTCTCTGTGGATAACATTCAGCGCACGGTCGCCGAGTACTACAAGATCAAGATTTCCGATCTGCTGTCCAAGCGTCGTTCTCGCTCGGTCGCACGTCCGCGTCAGGTTGCAATGGCGTTGTCCAAAGAGTTGACTAACCACAGCCTGCCAGAAATCGGCGATGTGTTTGGTGGCCGCGACCATACGACTGTTTTGCACGCCTGCCGCAAGATCAACGAACTTAAGGAATCCGACGCGGACATCCGCGAGGACTACAAGAACCTGCTGCGTACACTGACTACTTGATGAACACCAGCGCAGCTTATTAAGGCAAGGGACTAGACCATGCATTTCACCATTCAACGCGAAGCCCTGTTGAAACCCCTGCAACTGGTCGCAGGCGTCGTCGAGCGCCGACAGACCTTGCCGGTGCTCTCCAACGTGCTGCTGGTTGTCGAAGGCCAGCAACTGTCGCTGACCGGTACCGACCTGGAAGTCGAGCTGGTCGGTCGTGTGCAACTCGAAGAGCCTGCGGACCCGGGTTCCATCACTGTGCCTGCGCGCAAGCTGATGGACATCTGCAAGAGCTTGCCGAACGATGCGCTGATCGACATTAAGGTCGATGAGCAGAAGCTCGTCGTGAAGGCCGGTCGTAGCCGCTTCACCCTGTCGACCCTGCCGGCCAACGATTTCCCTACGGTCGAAGAAGGCCCTGGTTCGCTGACTTGCAGCCTGGAGCAGAGCAAGCTGCGTCGTTTGATCGAACGCACCAGCTTCGCCATGGCCCAGCAGGACGTGCGTTATTACCTGAACGGCATGCTGCTGGAAGTGTCCGAAGGCATCATCCGCGCCGTGGCCACCGACGGTCACCGTCTGGCGATGTGCTCGATGAAGGCCGATATCGGTCAGCCGGATCGCCATCAGGTCATTGTGCCGCGCAAAGGTATCCTTGAACTCGCGCGCTTGCTGACCGAGCCGGACGGCATCGTCAGTATCGTGCTGGGTCAACACCACATCCGCGCGACCACCGGCGAGTTCACCTTCACTTCGAAACTGGTCGACGGTAAATTCCCTGATTACGAGCGCGTTCTGCCAAAAGGCGGCGACAAGCTGGTACTCGGTGATCGCCAAGCCCTGCGTGAAGCATTCAGCCGCACTGCGATCCTGTCCAACGAGAAGTACCGCGGTATCCGACTGCAATTGGCCAACGGCCAGCTGAAAATTCAGGCGAACAACCCGGAGCAGGAAGAAGCTGAAGAAGAAGTCGGTGTCGAGTACAACGGCGGCAATCTGGAAATCGGCTTCAACGTGAGCTATCTGCTCGACGTGCTGGGCGTGATGACCACCGAGCAGGTTCGCCTGATCCTGTCCGACTCGAACAGCAGTGCGCTGGTGCAAGAGTCCGACAACGATGACTCGGCCTACGTTGTCATGCCGATGCGTCTGTAATCATGCTCAGCAGAAGCTAGATGTCTTTAAGTCGCGTCTCGGTCACCGCGGTGCGTAATCTGCACCCGGTGACCTTCTCCCCCTCCCCCCGAATCAATATTCTTTACGGCGCCAACGGCAGCGGCAAAACCAGTGTTCTGGAAGCCATTCACCTGCTGGGGCTTGCCCGTTCGTTTCGTAGCACCCGATTGTTGCCGGTCATTCAGTACGAGCAACTGGCATGCACGGTGTTTGGGCAGGTTGAATTGGCCGAGGGTGGCCATAGCGCGTTGGGGATATCTCGAGACAGGCAGGGCGAGTTTCAGATTCGCATCGACGGCCAGAACGCTCGCAGTGCGGCGCAACTGGCGGAGATCCTGCCGCTTCAGTTGATTAACCCTGACAGCTTCCGCTTGCTGGAAGGCGCACCGAAGATTCGTCGGCAGTTTCTCGACTGGGGTGTGTTCCACGTGGAACCGCGATTCATGTCCACCTGGCAGCGCTTGCAGAAGGCCCTGCGCCAGAGAAACTCTTGGCTGCGGCATGGTACACTTGACGCCGTTTCGCAAGCGGTTTGGGACAGGGAACTGTGCCAGGCCAGCGCTGAAATAGATGAATACCGCCGCGCTTACATCAAAGCCTTGAAACCAGTCTTTGAACAGACCTTGAGCGAACTGGTTGAGCTCGAGGGTTTGACGCTCAGCTATTACCGCGGTTGGGACAAGGACCGGGAGTTGAGTGCTGTGCTCGCCGGGTCCCTTCAGCGGGATCAGCAAATGGGTCATACCCAAGCCGGACCACAACGTGCTGATTTGCGCCTTAGGTTGGGTGCACATAACGCCGCGGACATCTTGTCCCGTGGTCAGCAGAAGTTGGTGGTCTGTGCATTGCGGATTGCCCAAGGGCACCTGGTAAGCCAGGCCCGACGCGGCCAGTGTATTTATCTGGTGGATGACCTGCCGTCCGAACTGGACGAGCACCACCGTCGCGCGCTTTGCCGCTTGCTGGAAGACTTACGCTGCCAGGTGTTTATCACCTGTGTAGATCACGAATTATTGAGGGACGGCTGGCAGACGGAAACGCCAGTCGCTCTGTTCCACGTGGAACAGGGCCGTATCACCCAGACCCACGACCATCGGGAGTGAAGGCATTGAGCGAAGAAAATACGAATACCTACGACTCAACGAGCATTAAGGTGCTGAAAGGCCTGGATGCCGTCCGTAAACGTCCTGGTATGTACATTGGTGACACCGACGATGGCAGCGGTCTGCACCACATGGTCTTCGAGGTAGTCGACAACTCCATCGATGAAGCGCTCGCTGGCCATTGTGACGACATCAGCATCATTATCCACCCGGATGAATCTATCACCGTTCGCGACAACGGTCGTGGCATCCCGGTAGACGTGCACAAAGAAGAAGGCGTTTCGGCAGCCGAGGTCATCATGACCGTGCTGCACGCCGGCGGGAAGTTCGACGACAACTCCTACAAAGTATCCGGCGGTCTGCACGGTGTAGGTGTTTCGGTGGTCAACGCCCTGTCCGAAGAGCTGGTCCTGACCGTTCGCCGCAGCGGCAAGATTTGGGAACAGACGTACATTCACGGCGTTCCGAAAGAGCCGATGAAAATTGTTGGTGAGAGCGAAACCACCGGCACCCAGATCCACTTCAAACCGTCCGATCTGACCTTCAAGAATATCCACTTCAGCTGGGACATCCTGGCCAAGCGGATTCGTGAACTGTCCTTCCTCAACTCCGGTGTCGGTATCGTCCTCAAGGATGAGCGCAGCGGCAAGGAAGAGCTGTTCAAGTATGAAGGTGGCCTGCGTGCGTTCGTTGAATACCTGAACACCAACAAGACTCCGGTCAACCAGGTGTTCCACTTCAACATCCAGCGCGAAGACGGCATCGGCGTGGAAATCGCCCTGCAGTGGAACGACAGCTTCAACGAGAACCTGTTGTGCTTCACCAACAACATTCCACAGCGCGATGGCGGTACTCACTTGGTGGGTTTCCGCTCCGCACTGACGCGTAACTTGAACACCTACATCGAAGCGGAAGGTCTGGCGAAGAAGCACAAGGTCGCGACCACCGGTGACGATGCCCGTGAAGGTCTGACCGCAATCATTTCGGTGAAAGTCCCGGATCCGAAGTTCAGCTCCCAGACCAAAGACAAGCTGGTGTCTTCCGAAGTGAAGACCGCGGTCGAACAGGAAATGGGCAAGTACTTCTCCGACTTCCTGCTGGAAAACCCGAACGAGGCCAAACTGGTCGTCGGCAAGATGATCGACGCGGCTCGTGCTCGTGAAGCGGCGCGTAAAGCCCGTGAGATGACCCGTCGCAAAGGCGCGCTGGATATCGCCGGCCTGCCGGGCAAACTGGCTGACTGCCAGGAAAAAGACCCTGCCCTGTCAGAACTGTACCTCGTGGAAGGTGACTCTGCTGGCGGCTCCGCCAAGCAGGGTCGCAACCGCCGGACCCAGGCCATCCTGCCGTTGAAAGGCAAGATCCTGAACGTCGAGAAGGCGCGCTTCGACAAGATGATCTCTTCGCAAGAAGTGGGCACTTTGATCACCGCGCTGGGCTGCGGCATCGGCCGCGACGAGTACAACATCGCCAAGCTGCGTTACCACAACATCATCATCATGACCGATGCTGACGTCGACGGTTCGCACATCCGTACCCTGCTGCTGACCTTCTTCTTCCGTCAGTTGCCGGAACTGATCGAGCGCGGCTACATCTATATCGCTCAGCCGCCGCTGTACAAGGTCAAGAAAGGCAAGCAAGAGCAATACATCAAAGACGACGACGCCATGGAAGAGTACATGACGCAGTCGGCCCTGGAAGACGCGAGCCTGCACCTGAACGAGGATGCTCCGGGTATTTCCGGACCTGCCCTTGAGCGTCTCGTGAACGACTTCCGTCTGGTAATGAAGACTCTCAAGCGTCTGTCGCGACTGTACCCACAGGAACTGACCGAGCACTTCATCTATCTGCCTGCTGTCAGTCTGGAGCAATTGTCTGATCACGCAGCGATGCAGAATTGGATGGCCCAGTACGAAGTCCGTCTGCGCACTGTCGAGAAGTCTGGCCTGGTCTACAAAGCCAGCCTGCGTGAAGACCGTGAACGTAACGTCTGGCTGCCAGAGGTCGAACTGATCTCCCACGGCCTGTCGAACTACGTCACCTTCAACCGCGACTTCTTCGGCAGCAACGATTACAAAACCGTTGTATCCCTGGGCGCTCAACTGAGCACCTTGCTGGACGACGGTGCGTACATCCAGCGTGGCGAGCGCAAAAAGCCGGTCACCGAGTTCAAGGAAGCCCTTGAATGGCTGATGGCTGAAAGCACCAAGCGTCACACCATCCAGCGATACAAAGGTCTGGGCGAAATGAACCCGGATCAGCTGTGGGAAACCACCATGGACCCAAGCCAGCGCCGGATGCTCAAAGTGACCATCGAAGACGCCATTGGCGCAGACCAGATCTTCAACACCCTGATGGGTGATGCGGTCGAACCTCGTCGTGACTTCATCGAAAGCAACGCCTTGGCGGTGTCTAACCTGGATTTCTAATCCAGCTGTAGGATCCCAGAATAGTTGCTTATTTTCACAAATAGATGGTTTACCTATCCATGTGTCTGGTAACCATTAAAAAGAAGCCCGCTAAAAAGCGGGCTTTTTTTTGCTCTGTTAAACGGGAACTATCTATTCGGTAAGTCTCGCGGCCAAAACGAGTAACAAACCGCAGGTCAAAAAGAACGAGAAGATATTTTCGAGAATTAGTGATGCAGATTGAGTTAAAGCTTGAGCGAATCAGCTGGCTACATAGGCCACTACAGGGGCGAGCAATAGACGATCAGACGATGGCAATGTTTAGCGCGCCGTGATATTTCTTTGCCACCAAGGTGCACCAAGGAGCGGTAATAGCATGGCGATAAATTTCCCTGACCATCCCCCGTATATTCCCATCATTAAATGGCAATCCTACGAACAGAAGGCGCTAAAAAAAGTAGCTGCTGACGTAGGGAGGCACGTGCTTCCTTGCGTAGAAGTCAGAGACTCTGCCCAACACATTAATCTCATGGGCGCATTTCACGGCACGTGGGGCAGTTCGGCAATGGTCGATTATGCCGATCCTAAAGGAGTCTTAACGGCGAACCGAAAGCGTGAGTTCCATGAATTTCTGGCCTCGGCAAACGGGCTGGGCCTCCCGATCGTTCCTGTGTTCAATCCTTACGATGTACTAGGGCTTGGTGTACCACTCCAGACCTTGGCAGCCTCTTTTGGTGAAGCGGCACTGCGCTTACGGGTAGCTGCGCTATCAATCACCGCTGATCACCTGGCCAATGTTACGACGGCATACAACGCCTTAACTGCTCATGGATTGCGGATGAGTTTGATCATCGATCTCGGTGTCGCTCCGCAAACATGGACAAACGCAGATACTCAACGGTTTTCCACCGAGTTGTCGCTGTTTCAACAGCTAGGCTTCACCAGCATCCATGTCGCATCAGGTGCCTACCCTGAAAGCCTAGCGGCGGTAAAAACAGGGGTGGGTGTTTTTAACCGGCGAGATTGGTCGTTCTGGAGTGACCTCAATGCCGCAGCTCCTGGCATGAAAATCGGCTTCAGCGATTACGGAGTTCTTTCTCCCGTTTGGACTGAAGAGGCGTTAACGCGGCGAGGCGCACGAGTGGCAATCCGTTATACGCGGAATAATGATTGGCTCATTCTGCGTGCCGACGGTAAGAAAAAAACGGACTCTGTCGCTATTTCTGAAATCATGGTCAACGCTTATGCGGCTGATTTTAAAGGACCGACATATTCATTTGGTGACGAGCTCTTGGCTGAGCGCGCAGACCCCACTGTACTGCTTACCAAGAAACGCTGTGGTCATTACCACATCACGGAAGGTTGGAGTCATCACATTGCGGTAGTGGTGAAGGAGCAGTACTGACCTGGCCTACACGGCGCGAAGATCGACACGTTTAGCGCATTCCCCGAGAGCTAAGAACCGTGTTGTCGCACTGTGGTCAGATTCCTGACTTATGCCTGCTGGAAGCTTTCCGCGCAAAGGGTGAGTTCTTTACATATAGAAGGAGGGGTGTTCCCCTCCTTTTAGATAGAAAGAGTGCAGGCTTTTTCGTACAGGTCGGCAGGGGGCAGATCCGTTGTGAGGTTTTCGAGCTCGACGATAAGCTCTTCTTGGCAGTGGATAGATCGAGAAAGACCGACCCGCTTAAGAAGATACTCTCGAACATGGTGCCTTAATTCATCAAGGCTCAGTATCTGGGCGATATGGGCTTGAATCTGGTAAAGGCTTTTACTTTTCCATCCCCGTAGCTGGCCAAGCTTATCGAGGAGGTGAAGAGCCTCATCACGCTTGAGCAGTGTGGCAAGCACATCAGGTTCGTGTCGTTTGTTCGGTTTGGCTGATCGGATTTGTTTGAACTTGTCTGTGGTTTCGTCCGGTAGGACGAGAATTCCCCACCAGGAGGGAAGAATCGGCAGGGCTTTCTTCAAATGTCGTTCTGCCGTTACCAGCGTAACTCGATCGAAAACTCGTGCGTAACGAGCCCCCTGACCAATCAAACGTTTGAGAGTGTCCGCTTCGCTTTTGATTTCATAGCAGTGCATATCCATCACGTGCACGAGATCGGCACGTATCTCACCGCCGCTTAGCTCGACCTCTTCAAGGAATGAGCCAGGAAGATTTTCCGGCAAATTGTTGAGGTGCAGTGCCAGAGCTCGTTTTATCTCGGCTTCGCGCATTTCATGTCCCAGAATTTGGCAGGGCGCCAAAAAAGCGGGTCAGCATAACCCAATTAGGCATTTTTGATTGATACATGAGCATCTTCAATTTTATGCAAATATGCTAATATTGTTGCATGAATATGCATAAATCTACAGCGCAGGTAGTCTCAGATCTTCAGAAATTCTTTGCTGACCAAGGTGTGACATCCAGTGCCGGGATAGCTAAGCTCACAGGAATTTCTCAGTCTCAGATCTATCGCAATCTGTTCGGTCAACCCAAGAGACTAACGAAAACCATCCGTCAGCTATGCATTTATGCGAATGTTTCAATTGTGGTTGATCCCGTCAATCCTGCAACTTCCCATGTCCTAATGGATGCTCTAGGTGTTGTCTGGGACGGAAGTGAAGAACACGCTCGTCGCTTAGCGGACCTGCTTTTCGCCCATCGTCGAGCGAGTATGGGAAAATGATTTTCGAAAAATGCGTTATAGGAGGATGCAATGCGTGAGGCCACGACTCCAATAACGGTGAAATCTGCGTTTGATAGCTTGAAAGCAGCTGGATACCCACGTCCCTATGTAGAGAAACTGTTGCCTGATTGGTGGGATAACAGTCTTTTCAAAACGAGTGCGGGCGCTTTCCAGTTCGCGATGATCTTGAAGCAGCGGTTGGGTCTGAACGTTCAGTTTGGTCAAGACGGAGCGCTGGAGATCCAAATGGCAGCGCCACAGGCGCGCTACAAACGGCGTAGTGACACCCATGAAGAAGAATTGAACATAGCTGCCAGCTTGGGCATAGCTCTAGCGAGGCTAGCAATTTTCTGCACGTCTATACCGTATGAACCTCCACAAGCAGATCCATTGGCTATTCGTGCGCTGGTGCTGTCTGAGTCGAAAAAAACCTTTGTCGATTTTGAGGGGCTTTTGGACTTATGTTGGTTCTGTGGGATTCCAGTTCTGTTTTTAAAAGGAATGCCAAAAAACACAAAACGTATGACCGGAATGACGGTGAACGTAGACGGTCGGCCTGCAATCATTTTGGGCTTCAATACCGCTCAGCACTCCAGGCAGCTCTTTGTTTTGGCCCACGAGTTGGCTCACATTCTATGCGGCCACCTTGAGGATAATGGTGTCCTTATTGATGAGGACATTTCTGGTGTTACCGATACCCTCCTGGGCAGCCAGGTGGTTCGAAAGGATGGCGAAGAGCGTGAGGCTGATGCATTTGCTCTCGCTTTATTGAGAAACGGGCACCCCAACCCCGTACGTGAAATGGGTCGTCCAGATTCTGCTGCGACGCTCGCATCGAGCGCGATGTCGGTTGGTCGAGCACACGCGATTGATCCGGGTCATCTGATTCTTTCTTACGCCAAGGAGCATGATGACTGGGCCAGAGCCAACCAAGCACTCAACTTTATACCCAACCCGATTGGTGCCATTGAGCTTGTGGAGCAAAAATTCAGGGCTAACACGGTCTTAGAATCGCTGAGCGAAGAAAACCAGGAACATGTTTTGTTCATCCAAGGATTTGGGGGGTAGGTATTCCTTGTACTTACTCGACAGCGACGTGGCCCGCAAAATCTGCCAATACCATCTGCTAAATGAGCTGGCTATGGCTCTGGGATGCGGGCTTGAAGGATTCGCTGTCCTCCCTCAGCTTCGATTCCAACTCAAGTTGGCCAACCCGGCTTCCGCTTTATCCAGATTGGGCTCGGTTGAAGCGTTTGAACTCGCCAACCAATTGATCGCCGCTGCATCGGAAGTAATCGTGGTAGCTGATACTGCGAATCCCATACTCGGCTTGAATCGACCTGATTTGGATTCTGGAGAAGCAGCGTTGTTTGCTGCGCTGCATGAAGCCGAAGAGGATTCAGTAATCAGTGGCGACAAGAGAGCATTCGTCGCTCTCGCCCAGGTTGATGATGAGCCTGTGATCGATGCGCTTTGGGCCCGTTTGATTTGCCTTGAGGAAGCGCTGTTTCTCATTTTGGAATGTGTGGGCCTCGCCGTTGTGTCGGAAAAAATCCGAGCGAGACCTGAGATTGACACTGCATTGAGCATCATTTTTGGGCGGGCTGCGCCTAATGACTACGCATGCGTTAGAGCTGGGCTCGAAAGCTATATGGAAAATCTACGCTCCTCCACAGGTGGAAAGTACGCTCCCCATATGAGGGTCGAGCGTAAGTGAGGGAGACTTGGTCTTCCTCGCAAGGTGATCTCGATATCCGTTTACAGCACGATAGCGAACTTGGTTGAATGAAGCTCGTAGCGTTCGATTGTCTGAGCTGGGTGATCCTGGTCCCCTCTGACGCTGCTTCCTTCTATATCTAATGTAGTGGTCTGATAAACCCCGGCGGCTAAAAATCGCATCAGCGCCAACATGTGAGGACTACTTAGTCGAAATTTCTGGCCCCGTGTAAACCGCTTTTTTGATCTGTAGACCCCTGAGTTTAACAATTCAAAAAAGTGGTTTACAGCAGCTTGCTAATTACGTTGGTTACGCAACATGTGACTGGGGCGAGATTTCCAGTTACGCGCCCCCGTTGCGAAAAGGCCAAGTATCTTTGCCAGCGCCTGAGTTTCAGGCTGGAAACGTAAGCTGTTGGCTCGCCCACTCCTACGGACTGTCATCCTGCACGTGTGAATGCTGTACCCACCCTCAAAAGCCGCTTTCTCACTGCTTCCATGATGCCAAGCCAGAGCTCACGCCTCCAGCCAGGGAAGTCCCTCGCACGTAATTTTTTCTCTATGAATAGCGTTGAGGTAAATCTGCGATTGCTTGAAACTGACGCCTTTTGCATACAAGCCCTAGACCGTGTGTGATTGCACGATCCATGTCGCCCTCATGGTGGCTGTAGCTGGATTCAGCGCCAAACCTGTAAGACGCAGCTCAACGTGTCGATGAGATAGCAATGGCAGAATTAACCCGGGTACACGTGGCAGACTCGTTAGACGCCGTAAATGTGGTGTTCATCCACGGTTTAGGTGGTGACGTGCGCGAGACGTGGATGTCCAATCCCCTTGATCACACGACGCTCTGGCCTAAATGGATTGGGGAAGACGCACAATGCAACGTCTGGCTTCTCAAGTACGGTGCCGCGCTCTCGGGGTGGACTGACAGTGCGATGCATCTTTCAGATCTGGGCGCAGCCTTCATGTCGGCGCTGCTTTATGAAAAGGCACTTGCTGGACGACGCCTGATCCTGGTTGGCCACAGCCTTGGTGGGTTGGTTATCAAGGCGGGACTGGTGCACGCCTCCACTTTGCAAGACCAAAGCTTCCTTCCCGTTCTTCGGTGCGTCTCGGCAATTGTTTTTGTGGGCACGCCTCATCAAGGCTCTACCTTGGCAACCGTGGCAGCGGCAGTATCAGGTGTGCTGCGTACTAACCCACAAGTGCACAATATGCGAGAGGACGATGCATGGTTGAAGATCCTCAATGGCCAATTCCAAAAGCTGCAGAGTGATTTGAAATTCCAGGTTAAGGTTTTTTTTGAGACCCAGGGTGTTTTCCTGGGCCGAAAGGTTTGGGGTTTTGGGGTGGGCCCGCGCGTCACGATCGTCGATCGTAACAGCAGCGATCCTCAAATTCCCGGCGTCACACCTATTCCGCTCGACTACGACCACATCCAGATCGCCAAGCCAAAGAGCCGTGAAGCCATCATCTATAAAGCGATGCTCGTAATAATCGAAGCTCTCCCGGCAAGTACTCAAACAACTGAAAAGCAACCAAATGTTTTGACCCCAAAGCCCGCTGCCAAGGAGCACGAGGATCAGAGCTACGTCGTCAAACATTCCTTAGTGGACGAGAAACCTGCTGCCTCATCCCTACGTCTGACGCACCTACGCCAGTTAGCACGCGAACTGCTCGACGGAGGACTGCCCTCTTCAATTACATCACTGTTTCCGGACGCGCCAATTGCCGCGTCACAGGCCTTGATTGCGCTGACATCTTTTGACCGCGTTGTCGTCGAAGTTGGCGATGCAGGTGAGAATTCGTTTATCAGATGCCCCCTTCGGGAACTGGCAACCTCGGCAGAACCTAAGCACCTGGTTGTCGCTACTCCAGGTTCAGGCAAGACTCACGCGCTTTGGCACTTGGCAGACCGGCTGCTAGAAGGCTCAGATATCGTCCCTTTATTCCTTCCACTCGGGGGGGTGACTACTTGGGATCAGGTTAAGGGAATCATCACCGATCTGTCCCCTGACTTATCACCGGATATGGTAGTGCGTGATCCGAGAGTCTGCCTCTGCATCGACGGGTGGTCAGAGTTCGCAGCAGGGGAAAACATTGGAGAAAAGTCTATAGCACTTAGGGTGCTGCAGGGTTCGCGCATAATCGCTAATGCCCGGTATGCGGATGTCGGCGACACGGCCTTTAAAGTCTGGACGCTTGAGCCATTCCCTTCGCAGTTGGTAGCGCAAACCGTGGCCAAAGCAAGGCCAGGTCAATCCGAAATGCCTAGCGATCTACTCGACCTCTTGCGTCTGCCTCTGTTGTTGTCTCTGTACGTACTGTCAGGGAACAGTGGCTCAGCAACCGGAGCCCTTCTTCACGATTTTCATAATCGCTTAGCCCGCAATATGCCTGAGCGGTTTAGCGATGCGCTGAGTCGTGCGGTCGCGGCGGTAACCATTTCAGGCGGTCGATCTTATAGCCGCTTGGTTTCACAACTTCGCATAGCCGCCACGCAGCTTGGCATTGCCGAGCCCGTGCGTCTTCTGGAATCGTTAGGTTCCATTACAAATCGCGGCGGGCTGGCGGTGCCAGTGCATGACCTGTATTGGAGTTGGCTCTGTGGATGCGGACTCCTGCAAGGAATTGGAACGTGCGAAGCCATCAACCAATTGTCGACTCGGGAAAGCTACAGCCTCGCGCTTCAATCCGGCCAACCTGCTGATCCGTCGCTCATCGTGCAGACGGTAGCGAGCGACCTGTTACTCGCAGCCGAGTTTGATGCCAGTACTGGGTTGCAGCAACCACACCCGGCCATTGTATCTGCCTTGGATCGAGCGTTTTCGGACTCTCGCCTGGCGGTTAGAGGTCGGGCTGCGCTCGCTAGTTTGCTAAGCCAGAGACCACAGTACCTGCGTCAAGCTCTGGATATTCTAAGCGAGCTATACCGGAAAAAAGCGGCCCAGCCAATATGGATACACGCACTGGAAATCACGGACCTGTTTGCCCAGAGAGGCATCGTCTGCGAATGGTTAGGTTCACCAGGGACGGAGTATCTCCTTGACGCCATTGCCAGAACAGGCGGTGCTAACTGGGTTGATTGGCTGGAGCAGATGGCGTCAGCTGGCAAAATCACCTGGGAAGAAGCACTGGCCACCGCGCTTGCCTGCAGCCATGAAATACCGCGATGGGGTATCCATCGACTTGACGATCTGTACAGAGATGCTCCCTGGAAGCTTAAGCTCGCCGCCAAGCGACGCTCCAACGCCGCATTGGCAATGACGATCGCGCAAAACTATGGCCGCATCATTGATGAAGTCATTTCGCGAGGCTCCAGCGGCTGGCTCGACATCAATCAGGTGATTTTGGACTGCGGCGAGGATCGAGCGTTCGACGTTCTGTTGGCAGAATTTGGCAATATGAGCCCGGACGCTCAAAAGCTGCTGGCGTACGTGATCGTAGATCTGGGGGACAGATGGGTCGCGGAATTCCAAAAAGTCGCCTTCGCCCGGCCTGGTAAAACCCACCACCACAAATTGGAAGAAGTCGTATCGCCCGATATTGATGATGAAACTGCGAGACAATGGATCGCAGCAGGCCATCACCACATCGGCTGGCGAGTGCTCATTGCACGCCACGGGGTAACAATGCTGCCGGCCTTGATCGCCGACTTACCGCCCACCTTCGACAATGTTCATGTAATTCCTGCTCTGGAGCACATGGCGTATCTAGACAGTGCGCCCGATACGCTCATCCCTGAAATTTGGAGCCGCTTCAAAGGACAGATGCAACCTAAAGCAGTCCAAGATGCCCTAGCTGCAGTCGCCAAAGCAAAACCAGGCGGAATGCGCAGCATCGTTGATTTTTTAAGCCGTGCGTCTTTTTCACTTCCGCAGATTTACCTAGAGCAAGTGCTCCGGCTCTATGCAGCCTGGCAACGAGAAACACATTCGCAAATCCAGATCGATACCGGCGCGCACTCATTTCCTTTTGATGTTTATGTTGTGTCCCATGTGGCGTATCGCCATTGGGACAGTCATTTTGCTCCAGGTATGCTGGCAAGGATTCCTGAACTGGCCATCGATTTCGTCCTTAACCATTGCTCAGCTGACGATGGTCGAAAGGAAGAGGTCTTAACGGCCCTTAAAAGCGTCAAATCCTACCATCCCGAACTTTTCGAGGAGATGGTTGCGACCCCCAAGCTAGCTGCGCTGATCCCGAGAGTGTTCAGCGAAAGCTTTGAGTCTTTTCCTGAGTCGGCTGTGATCAGGGCCATAGATTGCGAAGACATCAACCAAGAACAATTACTGTATCAATTAAGTAAATCGAGCAACCCGCTACACCGTCGCGCGCACGCCGTGTTGATCGAGCGAGTGCTAGAGAATGAAATAAACCTGAACCATTATCGCTATGTCGGCAATTGCCTCAGAGCGCACCCACGTTACGATTTGATCAACCTACTCAAGGACACGGTTCATCTGAAGAATGAAAACGCCGTGTGGTTCATCCGCCAGGTAGAAGTTGTGCGAGGGGAGCTTTTCATCGACGAGTCAGGGCAGTTTCTTGCGTGATGAACTGCGCCGCGGGGACGTAACGGCTGTTGACCAAATTCCCACCTGCAGACTTGCGATTCGGGGTTGGGTTTCAGCTGTCCCAATCATTCGCTTTATCTCTCGTGGTGTACGCACGACACGAATGAGCTGTTCATAAGTTTCAGCTTGGTAAGGAAGATCCGACGCCGGCATCTCGATTCCGTTGTTTCGCATAGCGCGGAGCAAAAGAGCTTTGACATAGTCCTCAAACATTGGCATCAGCGGGATACGCTAGGGACGACGTTGCCTTTCGACCCCGAAATCTCATCAGAATTTGTGAGCCGGGTCGTGCGATTATAATATTCCAAATATTGCATTCGTTCATACCGAGCTGATTGGTAGGATTGCAACACTCCGAAGGCATGAGATTCGAGTCCCGTCTGCAACCCGGACGACAAAATACCGTCTGCAACCTGCAACTCTGTGACTCATCCCCTGAATTAGAATCGCGGATCAATGTTATGCCTACGACCACCATCATGCATTTGTCGGACTTACACAGGGACGCTGAGAGCCGTATCCGGACAGCGACGTTGCTGTCCTCGCTTGGCCGGGATATGGATCGGTACACTGCTAATGAAGGGATTCCCAAGCCTGACCTTGCGGTTATCAGCGGCGATATCGTTTATGGCGTTAGAGGCACCGATACTGACGGTGATACCCAGCTCGCAAAACAGTACGACGAAGCGTATGAAACGTTAACAGGGCTGGCTGATCGTTTTTTTGGTGGCGACAGGGAGCGCGTCATTCTGGTACCAGGCAACCATGACATCAGCATGCCTCACGTCAGCAGGGCTCTGGTACCTGTTGCCATGCCCGAGGATGCCGAAGGGAGGAAAAACTTGCCCGCGAGCTGATGGAGCCCGAGTCAACTTTAAGGTTAAACCTCGATGCATTTGAGGTGCTGAGGATTGCAAACCTGACGCTCTACAACCAGCGCTTTGAACCGTATGCGAAATTTTACGAGCGCTTCTACAACGGGGGACGAAAGTTTTCACTCGTGCCGGAGGAGCAATACTCGACACACGACTTCCCAAAGCTCGGGGTGTGCATCGTGGGGTTTTCGAGCTGCCATGACAACGATCTCTATAATCGCACAGGCCATATTTCGGTAGAAGCCATCACGCGGGCGATGGATGAAGCCAATCCCATAGTCAAGGATGGTCGCCTGATCATAGGCGTTTGGCACCACAGCATTCAGGGTGGGCCCAAGGAGAATGACTATATCGAGTCCGGATTTCTGCGGCACCTTATGGATGCGAACTGCTCCATCGGAATGCATGGCCACCAGCACCGCCCTGAACTCCTTGAAAACCGTTTCTCCGCAGACAGTCATCGCCATATATCCGTGATCAGCGCTGGCACACTTTGCGGTGGCCCCCACTCGCTGCCCAGTGGACGGATGAGGGCCTACAACCTCGTTGTGCTGGACCAAGACGAAGGGGTCGGTACGATTCACGTAAGGGCCATGACCAACTCGGACTTCAGCTCGCCTATCTGGGAGCGAGGTCATGTTGCCGAATTCGGCGGCAGCTCCATGAAGTTTAAGCTCGCACAGCGGAAGGCGCAGGGGCGTTCAGCCTTCGACGCTGCCGGTAAGGCAGACCAACTTATCCATCAAGGCCAGCCTGTAGATGCCTTCGAACTGGTTCGGATGCACCTGAGTAATCCGTGGGCTAGGCAGATTGCTGCTACTGCATTAGCGGCATCAGAGAACTGGAAAGAGGCTATCAACCTGTTTAGCCCTCCCTCCTCTACTGCAGATTTTTTATTGCTATGTGACGCCTACGAAGCCTTGTGTGATTGGGCTTCGCTTCGGGCGCTGATTTCTTCAAGCTTTGCGCGGGAATGCCCAGAGCTGGCTGTTCAGCAGCGTATCCAAATATCTGAAGCGACTCTGAAAGGTAAGTGAACATGTCGACGAGTATTCCTTTTCAGGTTGAGACTGATCGTGTGCTTGAGATTCTCTCAAAGCAGATTTACGACTCGCCATTCGCCATGGTGCGAGAAAATGTTCAGAACAGCTATGACGCTATTCTCATGCGGGCCGACTTAGAGGGCCGGCCGCTTACCGAGTACCTGATCGAGGTCAAGGTGGCTCCCGGGACGATTTCGATAACCGACGACGGGATCGGGATGTCCGAATCCGTGTTGCGAGACAACTTCTGGAGAGCTGGCTCCTCTGGCAAGAATACAGAGAGCGCACGTAAAGCAGGCGTAATTGGTACCTTTGGCATAGGCGCGATGGCCAACTTCGGCGTGTGCGCTGAACTCAGCGTCACCACTCGCACATCAACCGACGAGGTTGGCTATCGCACCACAGCACAAAAACAAAACCTCAAGATTGGCCAGGACTGCATCACTTTCGAGGAGCTCGACGAGTCAACACCGATTGGTACGAGCATCCTGGCGACACTGGATGGGAACACGCAGCTCGATTTGCTGGGATTGAAAGCGTACGTAGGTCAGTTCGTCAAATTTCTTCCTGTTCCGGTTTTCATCAACGATGAGCTGGTTAGTCAACAGGATCAAATGGCATCGATTGGCATCAGTGGGTGGCAGTCCATCGGCAAAACCAAAGTGCAAGCGGACGCGCTGACATTCGAACTGGAAGCTTACATCTCAGGCAATATCGGCGTTGGCGTCGTATGCACTGAGTTCTGCCTTGACGGTACTCCAATCAAGGGATCGCTGTGCCTTCGCAATGGCATGGGTTCTATAATGGGATTGCGTTCCAGCTTTGGTCTTGCGCCCCTCCCTGTTGCCAGCACCTATCAATTAGGCGGGGTTGCGGATTTGCCGTTTCTGGTGCCTACCGCAGGCCGTGAGGCGTTAACTCGCGAGTCGATTGCAGAGGCTTCGAGGATCTTTCCCCCACTGGAGCTTCATCTCACTGAGCTACTCGCAGTCCACCCTATAGCGGACAGCTTGGCCGCGTTTCAACAGTATGCGGTGAATTCAAACAGGACTGATTTAGCGACGCGGATAAAAATCCAGGTGCAAGATGGGGAGGATCAGATCGAATTGGGCATGCTGCAGACTCATTTTGCAAATATTGAGATGCAGTCCTATGAAGGTACCGACCCTGATCTGATCAAAATATTTTCAGGCTCAGATGTACCGCTGCTTCGGATCAGCCAAAATCAACCTCGTCGCGAACTGCAGCGGCGGTATCTGAGCCAGATCCTGAAAGTCCCGAGCATCCCCAATCATGCAACGGTGACGAAAGAGTACGGGCCTAGCGAGCTTACGCGTGATGAGGTGAGTTTGACGTTCGCTCTGGCGAAGGTACTGCGGAACGACTATATGCTCGACGATGTGAAGATCATTTGGGCAGATATCACTCATGGCGTGCCCCTGATCGCCAAGATTCTTGGTGATCAGGTGACACTCACGCTATCCAGAAAATGGGCGCCCCTGCGAGCGATACTCAGCCACATCCATACATCCTTTGACCTTTTGGAGAGCTTCACCAAGGATCTGGTAAGGGTACATATCTACTCGCATATTCAGTCTTTCGTGCCCAGCTCTCAGCGGTCTGGACTTGATGCCCTGCAGCGCTCGCTGGAGCGCAAGAGAGAGCTATACCGGCTCGATCGCGAGGATAACGGCGCTCTAGAACCACTGATTGCCGATTATTTGAGCGGCAAGGTTGAAATCACCCAGGTTCTGAAAGCGGCTGTGGCAGCGACGGCCGTACAGACCCAGCATGTAACCCCGCGCCAAGTAGGAACGGTTGAGAAGGTTTTACCAGATGTCATAAGCGCGGCAGTACCTGCAGCGACTGGTCAACCCGTCGCGGCTCCGGTCGCAGGCTCGCCAATTTTGCGACTCGACACCAGCATTGATGAGCGCTTATTGACGACAGATCAAGAGCTGCCACATCTCAACAATTACAAAATGTTCTTGGCACTGTCTGATCGATTATTCCAGCAAGAGCTTGAGTTCTTCAAATGGCCACACTCGACCCAAGTGGCATGGGCTGGGCGTCGCATTGTCTACTTGTTCTCGGGAGCAAATTCGGGAATAAGCCTGTATTACGACATCGAGCTTCGAGGGCTGCGAAACGCCGGTGATGCGGGTGGTAGTGCGTTAACCACGACGACCATAGTCGCCAACAATCGCATTCTTGTCCCAGTACCATCGGCGTTGACAGAATGTTTCAAGGTGACGGATGGGCCGGTCGAGTTTTACGTGAGGTTCGATCTACTCATGCATCATGAACCGTTGGCGACAGGCTCCATTAGAGAGCCAGCATAGCAAACTGCTATTAGGCACACCCAAAGCCAAGGATCTAATTGCTCTGCTTTGGGACTGAGAGATCCAGACAGACAACTTGGCCCAAGAAGTTGGGTCAGGCTTGGCCGATAGGCATTACGAGATCTAGCTCATGCCGACATCGAGCTTACTTAGCCCCCCGTCTGTGCTCAGGATTTGATCAAGGCGAACTATTCGAGAGATGCTGTTGACGCCGACGCCGAATTGACCCACTGGGTCAGTTTTCGGTCAGCGGCAACACCCCATGCTTTGGAAAACGTTCTATCAGAACTGTATCCGTCTGGTCCGTCAGAAATGGAGATTTGGAGTCGTGCAGGTGGAGAGCTGTCTTTGTTGAAGCAAGGGCAACCGGGTCGTGCAGCTTGGCATGCTGCGGTTAAGATTTTATCGCAAGGAGGGGGAGGAAAGGATATTTCTAGAAGAAGCCTCATCCGTATGGCTCTTGAGGATTTTCCTCAAAATTTAGATTTAGCTATATATGAAGTTTAATTGAGTTGCTAATATTTTTTCGATGATCTTTTATAGTGTGATTTTAGGGGGGAACTATGCTAGAAAAAAATGAAAGAATGAAGCGTTTGATAGTACTTCTTTGGGTACTCATCTCAGGGATGTTTCTCTGGTTAATGAGCCTTGCAGACATGCAGTCTTATGATGAAAGGGCTTATTTTCGTTTTGTATCATTCTTGTTTGCATCAGGTTTTGCATTTCAGGTGATGTATGATTTGATTACCTCCCCGATAAGTATGATCACGAAAGATTACTGGCTTGATATTGGGAAGGAGCTTTCTTTGGCTTCGTTTTGGATGTTGTTTTTTATCGCGGTTGTTAATTTTGAAGCTCATATAAAAAGCTTTTATCTAATACCATCGCTCCTGTCTTTTGGTTTGGTGGTTTTTATGGTTGTTGGTAAGTCTGTGCGAATTCATAAAATAACTAGAGAAATTAAATCTGTCGAAGCGGGGTATTAAGACGTTTGATGGCTACTACGAACTGTTAGTGCCTGCAGTTTTGATGTTGTGCGGCAGGGCGGACTGTCGTGGAGATCAGTTTGCCGGCCAGCACTCGAATGTGCGGTGCGAGCTTGGTCATGCTGTGGTACTTGCGGATATCGTCGAGAATCGAGTCAATAGTTATTCTCATTGCCAGCGTGGTCGTAGCGACCATGAAAGCGGAGCGAATCATAGCGTCTGAAGTGATGCTTGAGTAAGTTGTGGCGCGGTGCCACTATTCTTTATTAGATCGTGCATTTCCAAGTCGCGGAGTCGTAATGAGTATCCCATCTGTCGTAGCAACCACACAAAATTCGAAGTCGAACATACATGGTAATTTATCAACCCTTCTAAACGAGCATGCCCATGCGGAATTCCGAGCGAAATTTTGTAATGACTCTCCGCCTCCGCCGTTGGACTGGAGTTTGCTAAAGATCCTTGTTGAGTCTGACAAAATGACGCTGGGTATTAATACGTCCAATGCACTTAGCATCAAAAATGATTTAGCACGGGAATTAGAAAAGGAGCAGTGCGACCGAGTCGCCCTGAATTTCTTTCTAGCAAGGGTAGAGACTTTTATTAATAGTGAATGGTCAACATTTGAAGCTATATTATGTGAGAGCGCAGTATCTTTATTCTGCCGATACGACCCAGAGATAACGAAGCTCTCAGCACTGCTCAAAGAATGGCCATTATTGGCAAGTAATAAAGAATTAATCGATAAAGTTGTACGTTATTACCATGGCCATCCATCTAACCTCTCAATTCAATTGTGTTGTTTAGCCCAGCTCGAAGGAAACGAGCAAGCCTTACGTGAGATCCTTATTACAACGATTAGGCATCAAGGGCGGGACCGTGACCATATAAATAAATTTTCTCAGTTCTCTGCACTTGCTTTGAAGTGGTCCCCAGGTAGTCCTTGGGCGCAATTGATATCTCTTCTTTGGAATCACCCTGCAGATCTGGAAAGAGGGCTGCCGACAGATCTGCTACTCGTGTGGGAGCAGCTACAGTTCCTGGGATTTCGTCCACATGGTCCTCAGGCTCGGATTTCTCTGAATAACCTTTCAGCGGAATCTGAGTCGGCATGGCGCCGGCAGCTGAAAGCTGCGATAGGGAATAATCTTCTGCTGAAACAGGCCACGACAGAAATCCTTCTATGGTTCGGCGATGTTGCTCACGACCGCTCAATTATTTTCGCCGCAGCAGAGATTTGGGGCCACCAACTGAACGAAGCTGTGCTCCTATTGCGTGATCACCCAGACTCATTAGTCAGCTTACGTGCTGAAGCGCTCCAAGGTTTAGTAAGCCAAGCGCCGGATGCTGCGCAATTACTGCTACAAGCTCAAGCAGTCCGATTAGCGCTGTCTACGTCCTCGAATTGTGGTGCACCACCGAGAACATGGATAGCTGATGCGGAGATTGAACGGCTTATTGAGGCAGAGTTTGAGGCATGTGCGAAGGATTATGGAAAATGGATCCCTAAAACAGCCGCTAGCGGGGAAGAAACTCATGTAGCGATGCTATTCGAGAAATTGTCGGTAGCGTTCAAAAACATTAATTATCAACTCGAATTGCTCGCTAGCCAACGAAAAGCCAACGAACGATTGGAGTTCAGCCTTCAATACCGAATTGTCGGAAAGTATGAAGAAGGGCTCCCCAATCTCGACGCAACCCGCTTTTCTACCGATGTGTGTCTCATTTTTGAAGCGCAAGAAGCGAGTTGCCAGCCATTTACCCGTCGAGCTTCATTTATTCAAGCCAAGCGGCTTCACGGAGGATATGAGGATGGAAAAGCCGGCTTCTACCCCATCGATCGGTTGCAGTTGGACAATCTGGCGTTGCAAACGCATGCAAGTTACCTCTTGCTAATTGGGCCTTGCGAAGTAGCCCCAATGCCTGTAATTCCGGTGCAGCTTTACCTTGATCTCATCGCTCGGGGTGCGACCTCAACATGTATCCAGCCCGATTTCGCAGCAAGCATCGCGAAAAGTCTAGCCAGTTGGTTGCTTTACGATGTCATCGGGTTATGGGCGGGAGATCCCCGTACTGAAGTAGTTGAAAAAGCGATGGGCGGGCCGGGCCGTGAACCATATGTTCTTGCGAAATTCACCGCGAAGAAAGTACTAGTTAGACCATAACGTTTCTACCCGAACGCATCTATTCTGTGAGGCGAGTTGCCTTTTCTCATTTATTTTGTGAATCCCAACCGGTGGACTCACAAAAAAAATGATTATTTATCAGCGTTTGCTGAGGCTCTCGAATCATCTATTTTGTGCTCCTACACCAGCAGCTGACTGCTAATTGAAAAAGGCCAACGCTCAGCGTTGGCCTTTTTTTATACCTTCAAAGATGATCGCAGAGCCAAACACATCGCAAATCGCAGGCATAAAAAAACCGGCTATATCAGCCGGTTTTTTTGCGCCCGAAAAAAACTTATGCACCATTTCCGGAGTTTTATGAGTTTAAGAAATATATATATAAATCATAAAGATACGATCACAAAACGTTAATTTTCGGTAAAACGGTACACAGGTTATCCACAGAATCTCAGACAGCCACTTGATCGTTGGCCGAGGGGGCAGCTGGGGCGGCTGGCAGCGAACCCATTTCCCGCTGCATCTGTTCGTTCCAGCTCTGCACACGTTCATTCAGATCGGCAATGGCGCGCGGCCCACTGCCCACGGCGTACATCGGCTCGCCAATGATCACGGTGATGACGCCCTGCTTCTTCGCCCAACCGGTTTTCGGCCAGAACTTGCCGGCATTGTGCGCAATCGGCAGGACTGGAAGTGCGGCATTGACCGCCAATGCGGTGCCACCGCGTGAGAACTTGCCGATGGTGCCATAAGGAACGCGAGTCCCTTCGGGGAAGATCAGCACCCAGACGCCATCCTTCAGCAATTCATGTCCCTTCTTCGCCACATGCTTGAGCGCAGCTTTCGGATTGTCGCGGTCGATAGCGATCGGTCGCAACATGGCCATGGCCCAGCCGAAGAATGGCACGAACAGCAATGAGCGCTTGAGCACTTGGCTCAATGGCTCGAAGTAGGCAGAGAGAAAGAAGGTCTCCCAGGTGCTCTGGTGGTTCGACTGAATCACGCAGGGCTGGTCAGGCACGTTCTCGGCACCCCTTACTTCGTAGCTGATGCCCAGAAAGACTTTGCTCAGCCACAAGGCGCAACGGCACCAGTACACATTAATGAAGCGATACCGCGCCTTGAACGGCAGAAACGGCGCGATTAAAAAGCTCAGGCTGCACCAAAGCAAGGAGCTGGTGCCCAGCAGCAGGTAAAAGAGGAAGGTTCTGATGGCCTGCAGTATCGACATGGCGACATTTACCGTTGCGGGCACTGCCCGCCTATTCAAGCGCACTCCCGATCAATCCTTGGTCAGGAACAATCGAAGCACTCTAATTGTGGATAAGTTCTGCGGCAATCGCCGCAAGATCGTCAAAAATCAAGGTGCCCACCGGCAGGGTCTTGCCCAGAGTCTTTTCGCCTTTCCCGGTCTTTACCAAAACTGGCTGAGAGTCGACGGCTTTGGCGGCTTCCAGGTCACCAAGGGTATCGCCGACGAACCATAGATGAGTCAGCGATACGTTGTAATGAGCGGCGATGGTTTTCAACATCCCGGGTTTTGGCTTGCGGCAATCGCAGCCGTCGTCCGGCCCGTGCGGGCAGTAGACAATCAGCCCGACCTCGCCGCCCTGCTCCGCCACCAACGAACGCAAGCGCTCGTGCATAGCGTCCAGGGTAGCGATGTCGTAATAGCCGCGAGCGATGCCCGACTGGTTGGTAGCCACCGCCACCGTCCAGCCGGCCTTGCTCAACTGCGCGATGGCTTCGATCGAACCGGGGAGCGGAATCCACTCCTCCACCGACTTGATGTAAGCGTCGGAGTCGTAATTGATCACCCCGTCCCGATCGAGAATCAGCAGTTTCAACAGCAGTCCCTCAGCCCAGCATCGAAATGTCGGCAACGCCGAGGAACAGTCCACGCAGACGCGCCAGCAATGCGTAACGGTTGGCGCGGACCTTGGCGTCTTCAGCGTTGACCATCACGGCCTCGAAGAACGCATCCACCGGCTCGCGCAAGGCAGCCAGACGGGCCAGCGATTCGCTGTACTGACGGGCAGCGGCCATCGGCTGTACAGCCTGGTCAGCCTGCTGGATCGCCGAGTACAGGGAGAACTCGTTGGCGTTGTCGAAATACTTGGCTTCCACGACCGAAGGAATGGAGCCTTCGACCTTGCTCAGCAAGTTCGAAACGCGTTTGTTCACCGCGGCCAGGGCTGCGGCTTCCGGCAATTTGCGGAACGCTTCCACGGCTTGTACGCGCTGATCGAAGTCCAGGGCAGAACCCGGTTTCAGGGCACGGACCGACAGGTAAGTCCCGACATCCACGCCTTCGTCTTCGTAACGGGCACGCAGACGGTCGAAGATGAACTCCAGCACCGAATCGTTCAGGCCGGCAGCCTTGACCTTGGTACCGAACGCATTCACGGCAAATGCCACGGCGTCGTTCAGGTCGAGGTCGAGCTTCTTGTCGATCAGGATGCGCAACACGCCGAGTGCAGCACGACGCAGGGCATACGGGTCTTTGCTGCCGGTTGGCAGCATGCCGATGCCGAAGATACCGACCAGGGTATCGAGCTTGTCGGCGATGGCCACGGCCGCACCGGTCAGGGTGGTCGGCAGTTCAGCACCGGCACCGCGCGGCATGTACTGCTCGTTCAGGGCCAGTGCGACTTCTTCCGGCTCGCCGTCGTTGAGGGCGTAGTAGTAACCGGCGACACCTTGCATCTCCGGGAACTCACCGACCATCTCGGTCGACAGGTCGCACTTGGACAGCAGGCCGGCACGGGAAGCCCAGGCTGCGTTGCCGCCAATGCGTTGCGCGATGAACGCGGCGAGTTTGGAAACGCGCTCGGCCTTGTCGTAGACGCTGCCGAGTTTTTCCTGGAACACCACGTTCTGCAGGCGCAAGTTGAAGTCTTCGAGTTTCTGCTTCTTGTCTTGCTTGAAGAAGAACTCGGCGTCGGTCAGGCGTGGACGAACCACTTTCTCGTTACCGGCGATGATCTGTTGCGGGTCTTTGCTTTCGATGTTGGCCACGGTAATGAAACGCGGCAGCAACTTGCCGTCGGCATCCAGCAGGCAGAAGTACTTCTGGTTGTCCTGCATGGTGGTGATCAGGGCTTCTTGTGGCACGTCGAGGAAACGTTCCTCGAACGAGCACACCAGCGGCACCGGCCATTCGACCAGCGCGGTCACTTCGTCGAGCAAGGCTGGAGGAACGATGGCAGTACCTTCCTGCATCGTCGCCAGCTCTTCGGTGCGTTTGCTGATCAGCTCGCGACGCTCGTTGGCATCGGCCAGTACGTAGGCGGCACGCAGGTCGCTCAGGTAATTGGCCGGCGAAGTGATACGCACGCTTTCCGGGTGATGGAAGCGGTGACCACGGGAATCACGACCGGACTTCTGGGCGAGGATCGTGCAATCGATGACCTGGTCACCGAGCAGCATTACCAGCCATTGGGTCGGACGAACGAATTCTTCCTTGCGAGCACCCCAGCGCATGCGCTTGGGGATCGGCAGGTCGTTCAGCGAATCTTCAACGATGGTCGGCAGCAGGCTCGCAGTCGGCTTGCCGGCGATGCTTTGGCTGTAACGCAGTTTCGGGCCGCTTTGATCGATTTCGCTCAGGTCGACGCCGCATTTCTTGGCGAAGCCCAGTGCTGCTTGAGTCGGGTTGCCTTCGGCATCGAACGCGGCCTGACGTGGCGGGCCGTCGAGGTTGATGCTGCGGTCCGGTTGCTGAGTCGCCAGCGAGGTGATCAGCACAGCCAGACGACGTGGTGCGGCGTAGACGGTTTTGGTCTCGTAGTTCAGGCCCGCGGCTTGCAGGCCCTTGTCGATACCGGCCAGAAACGCGTCGGCCAGGGTGTTCAGGGCTTTGGGTGGCAGTTCTTCGGTGCCCAGTTCAACCAGAAAATCTTGAGCACTCATTGTGCAGCCTCCAGCTTGGCCAGTACTTCGTCACGCAGGTCCGGGGTCGCCATCGGGAAGCCCAGCTTGGCGCGAGCCAGCAGGTAGGCTTGCGCAACGGAACGCGCCAGGGTGCGCACACGCAGGATGTATTGCTGACGCGCGGTCACCGAGATCGCCCGGCGCGCATCCAGCAGGTTGAAGGTATGGGAGGCCTTCAAAACCATTTCGTAGCTCGGCAATGGCAGCGGCTGGTCGAGTTCGATCAGGCGCTTGGCTTCGCTTTCGTAGAAGTCGAACAGTTCGAACAGCTTCTCGACGTTGGCGTGTTCGAAGTTGTAGGTCGACTGCTCGACTTCGTTCTGGTGGAACACGTCGCCGTAAGTCACTTTACCGAACGGACCGTCAGCCCAGACCAGGTCGTAGACCGAGTCCACGCCTTGCAGGTACATGGCCAGACGTTCCAGACCGTAAGTGATCTCGCCGGTCACCGGGTAGCACTCGATGCCGCCCGCTTGCTGGAAGTAAGTGAACTGCGTCACTTCCATGCCGTTGAGCCAGACTTCCCAGCCCAGACCCCAGGCGCCCAGTGTCGGCGATTCCCAGTTGTCTTCGACGAAGCGAATGTCGTGGACCAACGGGTCCAGGCCGACGTGCTTGAGGGAGCCCAGGTACAGTTCCTGGAAGTTGTCCGGGTTCGGCTTCAGGACTACCTGGAACTGGTAGTAGTGCTGCAGACGATTCGGGTTTTCGCCGTAGCGGCCGTCAGTCGGGCGACGACTGGGCTGCACATAAGCGGCGTTCCAGGTTTCCGGGCCAATGGCGCGCAGGAATGTAGCGGTGTGGAAAGTGCCGGCGCCTACTTCCATATCGTAGGGCTGAAGTACCACACAACCTTGCTCGGCCCAGTATTGCTGGAGGGCGAGGATCAAGTCTTGGAAGGTACGCACGGCTGGCGTAGGCTGGCTCACGAAATTCACCTGTTTCTTGGGCTGCGATTTAAAGAGCGGGAGTATACCCGATTCGGTCCTGCGCACGCCCCCTGGAGCCTTATGCCACGCTGCTTTTGGTGTTCCGAAGATCCGCTGTACATGGCTTATCACGATCAGGAGTGGGGCACGCCGCTACGCGATGCGCAGGGTTTGTTCGAGTTGCTTTTGCTCGAAGGGTTCCAGGCCGGCCTTTCCTGGATCACCGTGCTGCGAAAACGTGAGCGATATCGCGAGGTATTGTTCGGCTTCGACGTACAACGGGTGGCGCAGATGAGCGACGCGGAAATCGATGAATTGATGCTCGATCCGGGCATTATTCGCAATCGCCTCAAACTCAACGCCGCCCGACGCAACGCCCAGGCCTGGCTGGCGCTGGAGGACCCGGTAACGTTTCTCTGGTCCTTCGTCGGCGGCACGCCTGTGATCAATCATTTCAAGGATCGCACCGAAGTACCGGCGGTCACGCCGACGGCGGTGGAGATGAGCAAAGGCTTGAAAAAGGCCGGCTTCACGTTCGTCGGTCCGACCATTTGCTACGCATTGATGCAGGCCTCGGGCATGGTCATGGACCACACGCAAGACTGCGACCGCTACGCTCAGCTCGCCAACGGCGGTTAGAATGGCCGCCTCGCGCACAGCACAAGATCAGGAGTGACCTGTGGATAAGTTTAAAGGCGCCTTGCTGGTAGGCGCTCTGCGGCTGTTTGCCCTGCTCCCGTGGCGGGCAGTGCAAGCCGTGGGCTCGGCCATTGGCTGGGTCATGTGGAAAACACCCAACCGTTCCCGCGATGTGGTGCGGATCAACCTCGCCAAGTGCTTCCCCGAAATGGACCCGGCTGAACGCGAGCGTCTGGTCGGCCAGAGCCTGAAAGACATCGGCAAGTCACTGACCGAAAGCGCTTGCGCCTGGATCTGGCCGGCTCAGCGTTCGATCGATCTGGTGCGTGAAGTCGAAGGGCTCGATGTGTTGAAGGACGCCCTCGCCTCCGGCAAGGGCGTGGTCGGCATCACCAGCCACCTGGGTAATTGGGAAGTGTTGAACCACTTCTATTGCAACCAGTGCAAACCGATCATTTTCTACCGACCGCCGAAACTGAAAGCGGTGGATGATCTGCTGCGCAAACAGCGGGTGCAATTGGGTAACCGCGTGGCCGCTTCCACCAAGGAAGGCATCCTCAGCGTCATCAAGGAAGTGCGCAAAGGTGGTGCAGTGGGTATTCCCGCTGACCCGGAACCAGCCGAATCCGCTGGGATATTCGTACCTTTTTTCGCCACCCAGGCGCTGACCAGCAAGTTCGTACCGAACATGCTCGCCGGCGGTAAAGCGGTCGGCGTGTTCTTGCATGCCCTGCGCCTGCCGGACGGTTCAGGTTACAAAGTGATCCTGGAAGCCGCGCCCGAAGCCATGTACAGCACCGATACCGAAACGTCGTGCGCAGCCATGAGCCAGGTGGTCGAGCGGTATGTGCGGGCCTATCCGAGCCAGTACATGTGGAGCATGAAGCGCTTCAAGAAGCGGCCACCCGGTGAAGAGCGTTGGTATTGAGTTGATTGGCATGATCTGTGGATAACTTGTAGGAGCAAGGCTTGCCCGCGAAAGCGATATAGCATCCAGCATCAATGTTGAATGTAATGACCTCTTCGCGGGCAAGCCTCGCTCCCACAGGGGGCAGGTTATCCACAACGGTTCATACAAGGGCGCAAAAGATGTCCGAGCACCGCAAATCGTTTCGCATCAAGATCACTCATGAAACCTTCGGCGAATGCCTGGGCCAAACCCGCAACCTTTCGACGACGGGCGTCTACGTCAAGCATCCGGGCTTGTCGTCGTTGCCTAAAGGCGCGGTGGTTTATGGGCAGGTACAAGACTTGCCCACAGGTGCGCCGCGAGTGCGCATGGAAGTGGTGCTGGTCGACGCCGATGGCATCGGCCTGCGTTACCTCTGATCAGTGCGCCTGACGCTCAAGCTTCTTCAGAAACACCGTCATCTCCTTCTCTGCCTGCTTGTCGCCATGCGCACGGGCGGCTTCCAGGCCCTGCTCCCACGCCTGACGCGCAGCTGGAAAGTCGGCAAGCGCCAGATGAGCCTTGCCTAAGAGCTTCCAGGCGGCCGAATACTTTGGATCGAACTCGACGCAACGCTGAAAATGCTCGGCGGCCTTGGCATTTTCCCCAAGATCCAGATAACCCTTGCCCAGGCCAAAGCGCAGCAATGAGTTATCCACACCCTTGGCGAGCATTTTTTCCAGGGATTCGAGCATCGGGCAACACCTTTGTTTATGTGTGGAGTTCGAAATTGCCTTCGCGGGCAAGCCTAGCTCCTACGGTTTTGGAGCATTCGCCAATTATGGGCACGCCTCGGACCTGTAGGAGCGAGGCTTGCCCGCGAAGAGGTCTTCGGATCAGAAGAAGCTGAGCCCCACATGGAACAGCTTCTCCACATCCCGAATATGCTTTTTATCCACAAGGAACAAAATCACATGGTCGCCCGCCGCGATCACCGTGTTGTCATGCGCAATGATCACTTCCTCATCACGAATGATCGCGCCAATCGTCGTCCCCGGCGGCAAACCGATGTTCTCGATCGCCTTGCCAATCACCTTGCTCGATTTTTCATCACCATGGGCAATCGCCTCGATGGCCTCCGCCGCGCCGCGGCGCAATGAGTGCACGCTGACGATATCACCGCGTCGCACGTGGGCCAGCAGCGTGCCGATGGTCGCCAGTTGCGGGCTGATGGCAATGTCGATATCGCCGCCCTGGATCAAGTCCACGTAAGCCGGATTGTTGATGATCGTCATCACCTTCTTCGCGCCCAGGCGCTTGGCCAGCAGCGAGGACATGATGTTGGCTTCGTCATCGTTGGTCAGGGCCAGGAAGATGTCTGCGTCGGCAATGTTCTCTTCCATCAGCAAGTCGCGGTCGGAAGCACTGCCCTGCAACACCACGGTGCTGTCGAGGGTGTCCGAGAGATGGCGGCAGCGGGCCGGGTTCATCTCGATGATCTTCACTTGGTAGCGGCTTTCGATCGCCTCGGCCAGGCGCTCACCGATCTGCCCGCCACCGGCGATGACGATGCGCTTGTAGGTTTCATCCAGACGGCGCATTTCACTCATCACCGCGCGGATATTTGCCTTGGCGGCAATGAAAAACACTTCGTCATCCGCCTCGATCACCGTATCGCCCTGGGGCAGGATCGGCCGATCGCGGCGGAAAATCGCTGCAACCCGGGTTTCAACATTGGGCATGTGTTCCCGCAACTGGCGCAGTTGCTGGCCCACCAACGGTCCGCCGTAGTAGGCCTTCACCGCCACCAGTTGCGCTTTGCCTTCGGCGAAGTCGATCACCTGCAACGCGCCCGGATGCTGGATCAGGCGCTTGATGTAATTGGTGACAACCTGTTCCGGGCTGATCAGCACGTCCACCGGAATCGCTTCGTTATCGAACAGCTCGGAGCGCGTCAGGTACGCGGCTTCGCGGACCCGGGCGATCTTGGTCGGGGTATGGAACAGGGTGTGGGCGACCTGACAGGCCACCATGTTGGTTTCGTCGCTGTTGGTTACTGCCACCAGCATGTCGGCATCGTCCGCGCCGGCCTGACGCAGCACCGTCGGCAACGAGCCGCGGCCCTGCACGGTACGGATGTCCAGCCGATCGCCGAGGTCGCGCAGGCGTTCGCCGTCGGTGTCGACCACGGTAATGTCGTTGGCCTCGCTGGCCAGATGTTCTGCCAGCGAACCGCCGACCTGGCCTGCGCCGAGGATGATGATTTTCATCCAGTCACTCCCTTATAAACCGGTTAACCGCGCGCGGCGGCGATCTTGATCAGCTTGGCGTAGTAGAACCCGTCGTGGCCGCCTTCCTGGGCCAGCAACTGGCGACCGTGAGGTTGCTTGATACCGGCCGCCGTGGCGAGGTCCAGTTCACGCGCACCCGGCGTGCGAGCGAGGAAGGCTTCGATGACTTCAGTGTTCTCGGTCGGCAGCGTGGAGCAGGTGGCGTAAAGCAGAATCCCGCCGACTTCCAGAGTTATCCACATGGCGTCCAAAAGCTCGCCCTGAAGCACCGCGAGTGCAGCGATGTCATCCGGTTGGCGAGTCAGCTTGATGTCGGGGTGACGTCGGATCACGCCAGTCGCCGAGCATGGCGCATCCAGCAAAATGCGCTGGAAGGGTTTGCCGTCCCACCAGGTCGCCGTGTCGCGGCCGTCGGCGGCGATCAGCTCGGCGCTCAGGCCCAGGCGTGCGAGGTTCTCGCGCACGCGCACCAGACGCTTGGCTTCCAGATCCACGGCCACGACGCCCGCCAGTTTTGGCTCGGCTTCGAGGATGTGGCAGGTCTTGCCGCCCGGTGCGCAGCAGGCATCCAGTACCCGTTGGCCCGGCGCGAGGTCGAGCAGGTCGGCGGCCAATTGCGCCGCTTCGTCCTGCACGCTGATCCAGCCTTCGGCGAAGCCTGGCAGGCTGCGCACGTCGGCGGCAGCTTCGAGAATGATGCCGTCCTGACTGTAGACGCACGGCGTAGCGGCGATGCCGGCCTCAGTCAGCAGCCCAAGGTAAGCGTCGCGGGCGTGATGGCGGCGGTTGACCCGCAGAATCATCGGTGGATGCGCATTGTTCGCCGCGCAAATGGCTTCCCATTGCTCAGGCCAGAATGCCTTGAGGGATTTTTGCAGCCAGCGCGGGTGGGCGGTGCGCACCACCGGGTCGTGTTCCAGCTCGGCCAGCAACGCTTCGCTTTCACGCTGGGCGCGGCGCAACACGGCGTTGAGCAAGGCTTTGGCCCAAGGCTTTTTCAGCTTGTCGGCACAACCGACGGTTTCGCCGATGGCGGCGTGGGCCGGGACGCGGGTGTAGAGCAATTGATAGAGGCCGACCAGCAGCAGCGCCTCGACATCGGCGTCCGCAGCCTTGAACGGCTTCTGTAACAACTTGGCCGCCAGCGCCGACAAACGTGGTTGCCAGCGCGCCGTGCCGAAGGCCAGGTCCTGGGTGAAGCCGCGATCACGGTCTTCAACCTTGTCCATTTGTGTCGGCAGCGAACTGTTGAGTGAGGCTTTTCCGTTAAGAACAGCGGCAAGTGCCTTGGCGGCGGCCAGACGTGGATTCATTGAGCGTCCGCCGCTTGACCGAGCACGGTGCCGACGGCGAATTTCTCACGACGGCTGTTGAACAAGTCGCTGAAGTTCAGCGCCTTGCCCCCGGGCAATTGCAGACGGGTCAGGCACAGGGCTTGCTCACCGCAGGCGACGAGCAAGCCGTCCTTGCTGGCGCTGAGGATTTGCCCCGGTGCGCCCTGCCCTTCAGCGAGGCTCGCGGCCAGCACTTTCAGCGCTTCGCCGTTCAGCGTGCTGTGGGTGATCGGCCACGGGTTGAACGCGCGGACCAGGCGTTCCAGCTCAACCGCCGGACGGCTCCAGTCGATGCGTGCTTCGTCTTTGTTCAATTTGTGAGCATACGTTGCAAGACTGTCATCCTGCACTTCGCCTTCCAGCGTTCCGGCGGCGAGGCCGGCAATCGCCTGGATCACGGCCGGTGGGCCCATTTCGGCGAGACGGTCGTGGAGGCTGCCGCCGGTGTCTTCGGCGGTGATCGGCGTGGTGACTTTCAGCAGCATCGGCCCGGTGTCGAGGCCCAGCTCCATGCGCATCACGGTCACGCCGCTTTCACTGTCGCCTGCTTCGACCGCACGCTGGATCGGCGCCGCCCCGCGCCAGCGTGGCAGCAACGAAGCGTGGCTGTTGATGCAACCCAGGTGCGGAATATCCAGCACCGCTTGCGGCAGGATCAAGCCATAGGCGACCACCACCAGCAAGTCCGGCTTGAGTGCGGCCAGTTCAGCCTGGGCGTCTTCGTTGCGCAGCGTCGGCGGTTGCAACACCGGGATGTTATTTTCCAGTGCGAGTTGCTTGACCGGGCTTGGCATCAGCTTTTGCCCACGGCCCGCCGGACGGTCCGGCTGGGTGTAAACCGCGACGACTTCGTAAGGGCTGGCGAGCAGGGCCTTGAGGTGTTCGGCGGCGAATTCCGGGGTGCCGGCAAAGACGATGCGCAGTGGCTCAGTCATGGGAGCAATCTCTGAAAAGAAAAAGGCTTGCCGCAGCAAGCCTTTGAAAGAAGGGCATCAAGCGTTCTGGCGATGGAGCTTTTCCAGTTTCTTCTTGATTCGGTCGCGTTTGAGGTTCGACAGGTAGTCGACGAACAATTTGCCGTTGAGGTGGTCGCATTCGTGCTGGATGCACACGGCGAGCAGACCTTCGGCAATCAGTTCGTAAGGCTTGCCGTCGCGGTCCAGGGCCTTGACCTTGACCTTCTGCGGGCGATCGACGTTTTCGTAGAAGCCCGGCACCGAGAGGCAGCCTTCCTGGTATTGCTCCATCACGTCGGTCAGCGGTTCGAACTCGGGGTTGATGAACACCCGTGGTTCGCTGCGGTCTTCGGAGAGGTCCATCACGACGATACGTTTGTGCACGTTGACCTGGGTCGCGGCGAGGCCGATGCCTGGCGCTTCATACATTGTTTCAAACATGTCATCGACCAACTGACGCACTTCGTCGTCCACTACGGCCACAGGTTTGGCGATAGTGCGCAGGCGCGAGTCGGGAAATTCGAGGATGTCTAAAATGGCCATAAGCTTAATTGCTGCACGTGTGAGGTAAAGTCGGGTCGATGGCCTGGCAGGTCCGAAGATGCAGGCTACCGTTGTGAAGCGTAGCTCCTTTTCTTTTATCAAAGAGTCAGGAGCGAGCCACGAGGGCTCTGGCGTTTCACGCGAACGCACATAATAAAGGGATTCACCGCATGAGGAAATCACTACTCGCCTTGCTCCTTCTGGCCTCGGCCGGTTTGGCGCACGGGCAAGTGCAACTCAAGGAAGGTTTTCCACAGCAATACACCGTGGTGACGGGTGACACTCTCTGGGACATTTCCGGAAAATTCCTCCGGGAGCCGTGGAAGTGGCCGGAACTGTGGCAAGCCAATCCTCAGATCGAAAACCCTAATCTCATCTATCCCGGCGACTCGCTGTCGCTGGTCTATGTCAACGGCCAGCCCCGCCTGACCCTCAATCGCGGGGCTTCGCGCGGCACCATCAAGCTCTCGCCTCGGGTGCGCAGCTCGCCGGTGGCCGATGCGATCCCGAGCATTCCGCTGCAATCGATCAACAGCTTTTTGCTGAGCAACCGCATCGTCGACAAGGTCGAGGACTTCGACAAGGCGCCTTATATCGTCGCCGGCGATGCCGAACGCGTGCTCAGTGGCACCGGTGACCGCATTTTCGCCCGTGGCCATTTTGACCCGAACCAGCCGGTCTACGGCATCTTCCGCCAGGGCAAGGTCTACACCGATCCCGATAGCAAAGAGTTTTTGGGGATCAATGCTGATGACATCGGCGGTGGCGAAATTGTGGCCACCGAGGGCGACGTCGCCACCCTGGCACTGCAACGCACGACTCAGGAAGTACGTCTCGGCGACCGTTTGTTCAGCGGTGAAGAACGATCCATCAACTCGACCTTCATGCCCAGTGCGCCAAAAACCGAGATCAATGGCTTGATCATCGATGTGCCGCGCGGGGTTACCCAGATTGGCGCGCTGGATGTGGTTACCCTGAACAAAGGTCAGCGTGATGGCCTGGCCGAAGGCAACGTGCTGGTGGTGATGAAAACCGGTGAAACCGTACGCGACCGGATCACTGGCCAGCCACTGAAAATCCCCGATGAGCGTGCCGGTTTGCTGATGGTGTTCCGCACTTACGACAAGCTCAGTTACGGGCTGGTACTCAACGCATCGCGCTCGCTGGCGGTGATGGATAAGGTGCGAAATCCGTAAGCAGGCTCCACAAGTTACCAACAGAGTTATCCACAGCTTATTCCCGTTTGAACGGGGCTCATAACGATCAAGGATGATCCATGTCGCTGTCTGCCGTCACACCGGTTTCCCCTGCGGAACTGGAAGCTCGTTTACGTCTGCACCGATTGCCAGAACTCGGCCCGGCGCGTTTCAAGAAATTGCTCGAAGCCTTCGGCTCGGCGTCCAAAGCCATCAGCGCGCCTGCCAGCGCCTGGCGTTCGCTGGGCTTGCCGCTGGCGTGCGCCGAGGCACGGCGCGTCAATGAAGTACGCGATGGCGCGGCCCACGCATTGGCCTGGCTAGAGCGCCCGGGCCAGCATTTATTGATGTGGGACCAGCCTGAGTACCCGGCGCTGCTAGCGGAAATCAGCGATGCGCCGCCGCTGTTATTTGTGGCAGGCGATCCCGACATTCTGGAAAAACCGCAATTGGCGATGGTCGGCAGTCGGCGCGCCTCGCGACCGGGCATGGACACTGCGGCGGCGTTTTCGCGCAGCCTGGCCGGCGCCGGTTTCGTCATCACCAGCGGTCTGGCGCTAGGCATCGATGCCGCCGCGCATCAAGCCGCGCTGGACGTGGGCGGGCGAACGGTCGGGGTCCTTGGCACGGGACTTGAAAAGTTTTATCCACAGCGCAATCGGCGGCTGGCGGACGCCATGATCGCCTCGGGCAGCGCAGTGCTTTCCGAGTTCCCGCTGGATGCCGGCCCCAGTGCCGGAAACTTTCCCCGGCGCAACCGGATCATCAGCGGTTTATCCCTCGGGGTGCTGGTGGTCGAAGCGAGTGTCGCCAGCGGTTCATTGATCACGGCGAGGCTGGCGGCGGAGCAAGGACGCGAGGTGTACGCGATCCCGGGGTCGATCCACCACCCTGGCGCCAAGGGTTGTCATCAGCTGATCCGTGACGGTGCGGTATTGGTGGAAACCACCGAGCATATCCTCGAAGCCTTGCGCGGCTGGCAACGGTTGCCGTTGTCCACAGAGACGCTGCAAGCACCCACTCATCCACTGCTCCTGTTGCTTCACGCCGCGCCCCACACCAGCGAAGCGTTGTCGGTCAGCAGTGGCTGGGCCTTGTCCAAAGTGCTGGCAGCGCTGACGGAGCTGGAAATGGACGGTCGGGCGGTGTGCGAAAGCGGGCGCTGGTTTGCGCGGGTGAGCTAGGTTTTATAAGGAAGATCGGTAAACTGCGCAGAGCCTTATTCCGGAGAGTTTTTCATGGTCAACAGTTGGCGCGTGCAACAAGCCGCACAAGCCGTTCGCGCAGGGGCAGTAATTGCCTATCCAACCGAAGCGGTCTGGGGCCTGGGTTGCGATCCGTGGGATGAAGAAGCGGTCTATCGTCTGTTGATGATCAAGGGCCGGTCTGTGGAAAAGGGCCTGATTCTGGTAGCCGACAATATTCGTCAGTTCGACTTCCTGTTCGAAGACTTCCCGGAACTGTGGATGGACCGCATGGCCAGCACTTGGCCGGGGCCGAATACCTGGCTGGTGCCGCATCAGAATCTGTTGCCGCAGTGGATTACCGGCGTGCATGAAACCGTAGCGCTGCGCGTCAGCGACCACCCGCTGGTGCGGGATCTGTGCGCGGTGGTCGGGCCGCTGGTGTCGACCTCGGCTAACCCTCAGGGCCGGCCAGCGGCGCGGACGCGAATTCGCGTCGAGCAGTATTTCCGCGGGCAAGTGGACTACGTGTTGGGCGGGAATCTGGGTGGGCGCAAGAATCCGAGCGTGATTCGCGATGTCGCGACCGGGAACGTCATTCGCCCGGATTAAGACCGCAGTAACACCTGTGGCGAGGGAGCTTGCTCCCGCTGGACTGCGCAGCAGTCCCGTTCTTTTAAAGATATGAGGGGCCGCTTCGCGGCCCAGCGGGAGCAAGCTCCCTCGCCACAGTTTGATGTTAAGGCAGCAGAACAGTCGAGCCAGTCGTACGCCGCGCCGACAACTCGGTCTGCGCCTTCGCCGCCTCAGCCAACGGATACTTCTGGCTGACGTCCACCTTAAGTTTGCCGCTGATGATCATCTCAAACAGCTCATCGGCCATGCGCTGCAGGTTTTCTGCGTTATTGGCGTAGGTCGCCAGCGTCGGCCGGGTCACGTACAACGAGCCCTTCGCCGCCAAAATCCCCAGGTTCACCCCGTCCACTGCGCCGGACGCATTGCCGAAGCTCACCACCAGGCCCCGTGGTGACACGCTATCGAGCGACGTTAGCCAGGTGTCCTTGCCGACGCCGTCGTACACCACCGGGACTTTTTTGCCGTCGGTCAATTCCAGCACCCGTTGTGCGACGTTTTCGTGGCTGTAATCGATAGTCGCCCATGCGCCGTTGGCTTTGGCCAGTGCGGCTTTCTCCGGCGAGCTGACCGTGCCGATCAACTTCACTCCCAAGGCCTTCGCCCATTGGCAGGCCAGGGATCCGACACCGCCCGCGGCGGCATGGAACAGGATGGTTTCGCCACCCTTGAGTTCATACGTCTGACGCAGCAGGTATTGCACGGTCAGGCCCTTGAGCATCACACCGGCGGCCTGTTCAAAACTGATGGCGTCCGGCAAGTGCACCAGGTTGGCCTCCGGCAATACGTGAACCTCGCTGTAGGCGCCCAACGGGCCGCTGCCGTAAGCCACACGATCGCCGACCTTGAACCGGGTCACTTCGTTGCCCACCGCCTCGACCACGCCCGCACCTTCCGAGCCCAGGCCCGATGGCAGGGCGGGCAACGGATAGAGACCACTGCGGTAGTAAGTGTCGATGAAGTTCAGGCCGATGGCCTTGTTGGCCACGCGAACCTGCTGCGGGCCGGGCTCGGCGGGTTGATAGTCGACATACTCGAGCACTTCGGGGCCGCCATGGGCGCGGAACTGGATACGCTTTGCCATCAGAACTCTCCTTAGGTCATTTGCGAAGCTCCCTATCGGACTCCTAAGCTTGACCTTCGTCAACTGCGGCAGGCCCATCTGCGATGTTATGCTACGCGCCCATTTGCGCCGGCCCCTGCTCCGATGGAGCGCCGCGTAGTTTTGCCCGATTCAAGGTGATGACATGACGACCCGCACCGAGGCCGTAAAAGCCTACCTGCTCGACCTGCAAGACCGGATTTGCGCAGCCCTTGAAGCCGAAGACGGCGGCACGGCATTCGTCGAAGACGCCTGGACCCGGCCTGCCGGCGGTGGCGGTCGCACGCGTGTGATCGAAAACGGCGCGGTCATCGAAAAGGGTGGCGTCAACTTTTCCCACGTCTTTGGCAGCGGGCTCCCACCCTCCGCCAGCGCCCATCGCCCGGAACTGGCCGGCCGTGGTTTCGAAGCCCTGGGCGTGTCGCTGGTGATTCACCCGCACAACCCGCAGGTGCCGACTTCCCACGCCAACGTGCGCTTTTTCATTGCTGAAAAAGAAGGTGAAGAACCGGTCTGGTGGTTCGGCGGCGGTTTCGACCTGACCCCTTATTACGGTAACGAAGAAGACTGCGTGCACTGGCACCGCGTCGCCGAACAGGCCTGTGCGCCGTTCGGCCCGGACGTCTATCCGCGCTACAAGGCCTGGTGCGACAGCTATTTCCACATCAAGCATCGCCACGAGCCACGGGGCATCGGCGGTCTGTTTTTTGATGACTTGAACGAGTGGGACTTCGACACCAGCTTCGCCTTCATGCGCGCCATCGGTGACGCCTTCATCGAGGCCTACCTGCCGATTGTGCAGCGCCGCAAGAACGATGCGTTCACCGCCAAACAGCGTGAATTCCAGGAATTTCGCCGTGGCCGCTACGTCGAGTTCAACCTGGTCTACGACCGTGGCACGCTGTTCGGCCTGCAATCGGGTGGGCGCACCGAGTCGATCCTCATGTCCCTGCCCCCGCAAGTCCGCTGGGGCTACGACTGGAAAGCCGAGCCGGGCAGCGAAGAAGCTCGCCTGACCGACTATTTCCTGCAAGACCGCGATTGGTTGGCCAAGGCCTGAACGAGGAGTTCTGATGGACCGTTACGTCGTATTCGGTAACCCGATTGGTCACAGCAAGTCGCCGCTGATCCACCGCTTGTTTGCCGAGCAGACCGCTCAGCAACTGGACTACAGCACCTCGCTGGCGCCACTCGACGACTTTTCCGACTTCGCCAAGACGTTTTTCCTCGAAGGTCGCGGGGCGAATGTGACGGTGCCGTTCAAGGAAGAGGCTTATCGCCTGGCCAACAGTCTGACGGCACGGGCGCAGCGGGCAGGCGCGGTGAACACCCTGAGCAAACTCGCCGATGGCACGTTGTTGGGTGACAACACCGACGGCGCCGGACTGGTGCGGGACCTGACGGTCAACGCCGGTTTCAGTCTCAAGGGCAAACGTATCCTGCTGCTCGGCGCTGGCGGCGCGGTGCGCGGTGCGCTGGAGCCGTTGCTGGCCGAGCAACCCGCTTCGGTAATTATCGCCAACCGCACCGTCGAGAAAGCCGAGTTGCTGGCGGAATTGTTCGCGGACCTGGGGCCGGTGTCGGCCAGCGGTTTTGACTGGCTGCAAGAGTCGGTGGACCTGATCATCAACGCGACGTCGGCGAGTCTGTCAGGCGATGTACCGCCGATTGCCAGCAGCCTGATCGAACCGGGCAAGACGGTGTGCTACGACATGATGTACGGCAAGGAGCCGACCTCGTTCTGCCGCTGGGCCACTGAACACGGTGCGGCGGTGTCGATGGATGGATTGGGGATGCTCGCTGAGCAAGCGGCAGAAGCGTTTTTCCTGTGGCGCGGTGTGCGGCCGGATACAGCGCCAGTGCTGGCCGAACTACGCCGCCAACTGGCGCTGTAGTTCTTTGTGGCGAGGGAGCTTGCTCCCGCTCGGGTGCGAAGCGCTCGCAGATTTTCAGGGCTGTTTCGCAACCCAGCGGGAGCAAGCGCCCTCGCCACAAGTTATGCGTTCGTCATCAGAGTGGTGTGTTAGTCCTCAAACCGGATCGGGCATTTCTCCGCCCCTTCAAGCTTCCTCAACTCCTCCACCACCTGCGGCCGCGCGCTGCGCAGCGTCAGGCTGCGATTCTGCTTGAGCAGCCGCCGCGCTTCTTGATGCAGCATTTCCACCCCTGAATAGTCGATGAAGTTGATCTGCTGCGCCTCGATCACCACACGCGCGCCGTGCATCCGTTGCAGGCGCACTTGCAGGTAATGGCTGGCGCCGAAAAAGATCGACCCGCCGACCTGCAGAATGTCTTCATCGCCTTCGCGCCAATGCTGGACTCGCGGTTGTGAAGTCCGCTTGAGGTAAAAGAACAGTGACGCCAGCACCCCGGCATAGATCGCGGTCTGCAACTCCAGCAGTAGCGTGGCCACGCAGGTCAGCGCCATAACCAGGAACTCGGCGCGGCTGACCCGCAACAGCGCGCGGATGCCGCGATGATCGACCAATCCCCAGGCGATCAACAGGATGCTCCCGGCCATGGCCGGGATCGGAATGTGCGAAATCAACGCCGCGCCGAAGATGGCGAACAGCGCCACCCACAGTGCTGAAAATACCCCGGCCAGCGGTGAGCAGGCACCCGCCTCGTAACTCAGGCCCGAGCGGGTGAAGGAACCGGCTGACAGCGAGCCGGAAAAAAACGCACCGACCATGTTCGAAAAACCCTGGGCGCGTACTTCCTGATTGGCGTCGAGCAATTGCTGGGAGCGTGCCGACAAGGAACGGGCAATCGACAGGCTTGTCACCAATCCGAGCATCCCCACCGCCACGGCGCTGGGCAGCAGGCGCAGGATCAGATCCAGGTCCAGCGGCAGCGGACTGAAGGGCGGCAGCCGCCCGACAAACGCACTGACCAACTTCACATGGCCAAACATCGACGGCCAGAACCACACCAGCAGTCCGCTCAGCGCCAAGGTGATCAAAAGCGTCGGCCAGCGTGGCAGCAGTAATTTCAGGATCACGCCCACCCCGACGGTGGCCAGCCCCAGCACCAGCGAAGGTTTATCCACGTCGCCGAGGTGTTTGAACACCATCAAAAAGCTGTCCAGCGCCGTGGACTGATTGGGCAGGTCGAGCCCCAGCAGGTTCGGCAACTGGCCGATGGCAATCACCACCGCCGCGCCGAGGGTGAAGCCCAGCACTACCGAGTGAGAAACGAAATTCACCAGGGCGCCAAAGCGCAACAATCCGAGCAGCCACTGGAAAATGCCGGCGAGCAGTGTCAGAAGCAGGATCAGGGTGACGTAGTCTTCTGACGCGGGAACGGCCAGAGGACTGACGCTGGCATACAGGACGATGGATATCGCCGCTGTAGGACCACAGATCAAATGCCACGACGAACCCCAGAGACAAGCGATCAGCACCGGAATGATCGCGGCGTACAGGCCGTATTCCGGCGGGAGACCGGCGATCAGGGCGTAGGCAATGGATTGCGGCAGCGCAAGAATGGCGCCGCTGAGGCCAACGATCAGGTCACGCCCGACGCTGGCGCGGGTTTGCCGGGGCAACCAGGAAAGGAAGGGAAAGAGTGAATGGCGGCTGGGGAAGGCCATGGGTCCTCTCGGGTGGAGTTTTGCGCAAGGGTATCAGTACGGGGTGAACATTGTGGCGAGGGAGCTTGCTCCCGCTCGTGAGCGAAGCGCTCGCAGATTTTTAGGGCTGCTTCGCAGCCCAGCGGGAGCAAGCTCCCTCGCCACAGGCAACCCTTACAACTTCGCTTTTACCGCCGGCAACGCATCTTTCCCATCCACGGTTTTCACGCCATCCAGCCATTTATCCAGCACGGCAGGGTTGGCCTTGATCCACGCCTTGGCTGCCTCGGCATTGCTGATTTTCTTGTTCACCACCTCGGCCATGATGCTGTTCTCCATCTCCTGGGTGAAACTCAGGTTGGTGAGCAGCTTGCCGACGTTCGGACAGGCCTGTGCATAACCTTTGCGGGTCAGCGTATAAACGCTGCCGGTGTCGCCGAAATACTTCTCCCCGCCTTTCAGGTAATGCATTTTCAACTGCACGTTCATCGGGTGCGGCGTCCAGCCGAGGAAGGTCACGAACTTCTGTTTTTTCACTGCGCGGGACACTTCGGCCAGCATGGCCTGCTCGCTGGACTCGACCAGTTTCCACTGGCCCATGTCGAAGTCGTTCTTCTTGATGATCTCTTGCAGCGAGATGTTCGCCGGGGCGCCGGAACCGATGCCGTAGATCTTCTTGTCGAACTTGTCGGCGTACTTATTCAGGTCGGAAAAGTTATGCACACCCGCGTCCCACACGTAATCCGGGACGGCCAAGGTGAATTCGGTGCCGTCGAGGTTCTTCGCCAGTTGGGTGACATCACCCGTGGCGACGAATTTGTCGTAGAAGCCCTGCTGCGCCGGCATCCAGTTCCCCAGGAACACGTCGACCTGGCCATCTTTCAGCCCGCCAAAGGTGATCGGCACCGCGAGGGTGTCGACCTTGGCCTTGTAGCCCATGCCGTCCAGCAGAAACCCGGTGATGGCGTTGGTCGCAGCGATGTCGCTCCAGCCCGGATCAGCCATTTTCACCGTGTCGCAGCTCTGATCGGCAAAGGCCGATGCACTGCCCAGAGCCAGTAGCCCGACCGTCAGTACTGTGGATAACTTTTGCATGGACTTCCCCTTAACATTATTGGTTTTGGCAGGGTTGTGGATAACGTGCTTTACGTTCCAGATCGTCGAGGTCGATGTGGTTGCGCATGTATTGCTGACTGGCGTCCACCAGCGGCTGGTGATCCCAGCTCTTCAGCTTGCCGATGGTCAGCGCCTCGGCGACGAATCGCCGGCGACGCTGGCTCGCGAGCACCTGTTGGTGGATCGCCGGAATGTCCCATTTGGCCCGTGCTTCAGACAGAAACGCCTCGAACAGCGGCCGATGTTGCGGCGATTGGCTGAGTTCTTCCTGTTCGCGCGGGTCGTTGTGTACGTCGAAGAGTAGGCAAGGGTCATCTTCGCTGTAGATGAATTTGTAAGCGCCACGGCGGATCATCATCAAAGGGCTGATGGTGCCTTCGGCCATGTATTCGCCGAAGACTTCGTCGTGACCGCCCTGCCCTTGCAGGTGTGAGACCAGCGAACGACCGTCCAGTGGCAAGCCCGGCTCCAGCGAACCGCCGGCCAGTTCTACAAAGGTTGGCAGCAAATCAGCGGTGGAAACCGCAGCACTGACCCGCCCGGCGCCGAATTGTCCCGGTGCGCTGATCAACAGCGGTACGCGGGCGGCCATTTCGAACCAATGCATTTTGTACCAGAGGCCGCGCTCGCCGAGCATGTCGCCGTGGTCGCCGGAGAAAACGATGATGGTGTCATCGATCAGCCCGGTATCTTCCAGCGTTTGCAGGAGTTTGCCGACGTTGCTGTCGATATAGCTGCAAGCCCCGAAATAAGCACGACGCGCATCGCGAATCTTATCCACAGGCAGCGGCTTGTCCCACAGGTCATACACCTTGAGCAAACGCTGGGAATGCGGGTCAAGTTCGGTTTGCGTCGGGGTTTCCGGCAGCGGGATGTCGGCATCGTCGTACATGTCCCAAAAAGCCTTGGGAATGGTGTACGGATCATGTGGGTGCGTCATCGACACGGTCAGGCAAAACGGCTGGTCGCCATCCTCGCGAATGTGATCGAACAGGTATTGCTGGGCCTTGAACACCACCTCTTCGTCGAAATCCAGCTGATTGGTGCGCACGCACGGCCCGGCCTGCAGCACCGAAGACATGTTGTGGTACCAGGTCGGACGCACGCCCGGTTCATCCCAGTTCACCGACCAACCGTAGTCGGCCGGGTAGATGTCGCTGGTCAGGCGCTCTTCATAGCCGTGGAGTTGATCCGGGCCACAGAAATGCATCTTGCCCGACAGCGCGGTGCGGTAGCCGAGGCGACGCAGGTAGTGGGCATAAGTCGGTACATCGGCGGGGAAATCGGCCGCGTTGTCGTACGCGCCGATTTTGCTCGGCAATTGACCGCTGACCAGGGTGAAACGCGACGGCGCGCACAGTGGGCTGTTGCAATAAGCGGCGTCGAACACCACGCCTTCGGCGGCGAGGCGGCTGAGATTGGGCAATTTGATGGGCGAGGAACCGTAGAACGGCAACATTGGCGCGGCCATCTGATCGGCCATGATGAAAAGAATATTCTTGCGCTTCATGTGATCGCGGCATTCCATAGTGAATATTTATGCGAGAGTGCTGCGATCGAGCATGGAGTCCATGCACTTTGTGGTAAAGCCCATGCACGGCAATGACTAGGATAAGCACCGCTTATGTATGACGCCCTTGGAAGTTTGTCGCTGGACCTGCTGCGAGCGTTTGAAGCGGCGGCCCGCCATCGCAGTTTTACCGCCGCAGCGGTAGAGCTGGGCACTACGCAGCCCGCCGTCAGCCAGCAGATCAAACGCCTGGAAGAACAACTCACCGCGCGGTTGTTTGATCGCATTTACCGTGGCATTGAGTTGACTGAGGCCGGGACCATTCTTTTCGAGCAGGTTCAGCTCGGTTTGCAGAATATCGATGCCGGATTAAGCGCGATCAGCACACAGCATCAACATGAAGTCTTGCAGGTGGCCACGGATTTCGCTTTTGCCGCGTATTGGCTGATGCCCCGATTGCACCGCTTTCATAAAGCCAATCCCCACGTCGACGTCAGCCTGGTCACCAGCGAGCGCAATCACAACATGCTGCGCACTGATATCGATGTGGCGGTGTTGTTTGGGGATGGCCGCTTCAAGCAGGGCGAAAGCCATTGGCTGTTCAGTGAAGAAGTGTTTCCGGTCTGCAGCCCGCTGCTGTTGAAGGATCGTCCCCTGCCCTTGCCGGCCCAGTCATTGCTGGAATTTCCACTGCTGCACCTGCGCGGCGAAAACAGCAGTAACTGGTTTGACTGGAGCGGCGTCTTTCGCGAGTTAGGGATTACATCGGCCCCGGCCCCCGGGCAATTGCGCTTCGACAATTACACGTTGCTGATTCAAGCGGCGATTGGTGGTCAGGGTGTTGCAATCGGCTGGCGGCACCTTGTGGATAACTTGCTGGCGCAAGGTTTGTTGTGTCGACCGATAGCCGACACGGTGATTTCCAGGCTCGGCTATTACGTGGTTCTGCCCCAGCGAAAACGGCGTGGGGTTTTGATCCAACAATTTGTGGACTGGTTGATGGCTGAGCAGGCCAGCAGCGCCCAATCGCTGAATGGTTTACCGCTGCCGTCTATCGCCGTGTAGGGTCGGTCGAAACGAAGTTCACATGCTCGCGAACGTGAAGATTCAGCCGCAGCTCATCGGCAATCCCTACGGCCACGCGGTTCAACCGTTCAAGCGGTTCGGCCAGGCCCGGTTCAAGGCTGCTGCTGACGTGGCTGAAATGTTCAATCGTCAGCCCCGGCACTCCGCGAGGCGCATTGACCAGGGTCCAGTGCAAGGCACTGCTTTGCAGGGCATCAAGGATTTCCTCGGCGGCATGCCGCTGAAGGGGGTCCAGCGCTTCAGCCTCTGTGTCGTCGAGTTCGGCAAAATCCCCCACCAGGAACAGCCGGGCAATACCGGCCGCCTGCATGCCCTCGATCAGCGCGTCCACGGCCAACACCTGTTCGACCGGGCCTGGAACGATGGTTTTTTCAACGGTCTCGCTATTGAATGGCAATCCGGGAGCGTCCAGCAGGCAAATAACCACCGAACTGCCCGCCACGCTTTGCTTGACCCGCTCAGCCTCGAACAGATCGCCGGTCTTGGTGCGCAATCCTGGGCGCGGTGGGAGCGCCGTCAGGTCATCCAGAATCGCGATCACTTCATGTTGACGCCGTAGCATTTCAGCCATCAGCGCACTGCCCAGGCTACTCATGGCACCATAAAGCACCACTTTGACCACCGGGGTTTCGGCATTTTTCATGGCTGAGATTCCTTGTTCACAACGTATATGGCGTGTGACCTGTGGGAATAGGTGAGGGTTCGACTGGGTTTCAGAGGGTTTCAGATGCAACAGATCAAGGGTTACCACGCCCATGTCTATTTCGACGCCACGAGCATTGACCAGGCGCGAGCGCTGTGTGAGCACGCCGCGCAGGTGTTCCCGCTGAAAATGGGCCGCGTGCATGAACGTCCCGTGGGTCCGCACCCGGACTGGAGTTGCCAATTGGCGTTCGGGCCGGAGCTGATCGGCAAAGTGCTGCCGTGGCTGGCGCTCAACCGCAAGGGTTTGGTGGTGTTTCTGCACCCGGACACCGGCGACGATCTGCTGGACCACACCGAGCACGCGATCTGGATGGGCGCAATCCGGCCACTGGACCTGTCTGTTTTTTGATCAGAGGTTTTCTTCGGCTTCGCCGGGCAAATGTTCGTCCAAGTGCAGCCAGGGTAAATGGCTGCGGGTCCAGATGTGACGCTCGGCCGGGGCTTGCTCCGGGTGATCGAGGGTGGCGATGGTCACGTCGATACTCTCGGGGCTCAGATGTGTGATCAACGCCAGTTGCGCCCCACAGTTCGGGCAGAAATAGCGCACGCAGGTAGTTGAAGATTCGTACTGCGCCGGCGTCCCTTTCAGCCATTTAAAGGCCGATACGGGAACCGTGATCCAGGTTGTCACGATCCCGCCGCTGACGCGCCGGCAGATCGAACAATGGCAGTGGGCGATGTCGTGCAAAGGTCCGCTGAATTGATAGCGCAGCTGTCCGCAGTGGCAGCCGCCGGTGTGAAATTCGCTCATGACCTTACCTCCTGATGTGTATTTCCTGACGCTTTCGCGAGCAGGCTCGCTCCCACATGGTTTTGTATACGACACAGATCCAGTGTGGGAGCGAGCCTGCTCGCGATGCCCGCAACTCGGTCGCCCTCCCTGCCCCAGTCCGACGACCGGTTGCACATCCGGTCAATGCTTTCATCAGCGAAAGCTGGGTGAAAGCTTCCCCGATTAGGATCGCCCCCACTGCCGGCAAAAGACCGGTCGGCCAATGCCAGTGTTTTATCGCTCGCACAGCCCATTTAACAACAACAATGGTGATTCTGATGTCCTCTGCTACCCGCCGCTTCGCTGCAACTCCGCCCGTACGCCTCGTGCTTCCCGTTCTGCGCTGACCCACCCGGTTCGCCCATTCCCTAGCCGCGCTACGCCTGGAGTATTCCCATGCTGACTTTCCTTGGCTTCGCCATGGTCATCACGTTCATGTTCCTGATCATGACCAAGCGCCTGTCCGCGCTGATCGCCCTGATCATCATTCCTATCGTCTTCGCCCTGTTCGGTGGTTTCGCGCCGAAGATCGGCCCGATGATGCTCGAAGGCATCACCAAGCTGGCGCCGACCGGCGTGATGCTGATGTTTGCCATTCTGTATTTCGCCCTGATGATCGACTCCGGCCTGTTCGACCCGGCCGTGCGCAAGATCCTCAAACTGGTCAAGGGCGACCCGCTGAAAGTGTCGGTCGGCACCGCCGTACTGGCGCTCGTCGTTTCCCTCGACGGTGACGGCGCAACCACTTATATGATCTGCGTGGCCGCCATGCTGCCGCTCTACAGTCGCATCGGCATGAGCCCGCGGATCATGGCCGGCCTGATCATCCTCGCCGGTGGCGTGATGAACATGACGCCATGGGGCGGCCCGACTGCCCGTGCGGCCAGTGCGTTGCATGTGGACCCGTCCGACATTTTCGTTCCGATGATTCCAGCGATGGCGTTCGGCGTGGTGGCAATCCTGGCGATTGCCTACTTCTACGGCAAACGCGAGCGTGCGCGTCTGGGTGAACTGCACCTGGTGGGCGATGAAATCGACCACAGTGAAATCAGCGTTTCGCAATTCCCGGATGCCCGTCGTCCGAAGTTGATCTGGTTCAACGGCGCCCTGACCCTGGGCCTGATGTGCACCCTGATTGCCGGTCTGTTGCCGATGCCGGTGTTGTTCATGGTGGCGTTCAGTATTGCCATGATCGTCAACTATCCTTGCCTGCAACAGCAGAAGGATCGCGTCGCGGCTCACGCTGGCAGCGTACTTGCGGTGGTCGGTTTGATCTTCGCGGCGGGCATTTTCACCGGTATTCTGTCGGGCACCGGCATGGTCGATGCGATGTCGAAAAGCCTGCTGGCGGTGATTCCTGATTTCCTCGGCCCGTACCTGGCCGTGATTACCGCGCTGGTGAGCATGCCGTTCACGTTCTTTATGTCGAACGACGCATTTTATTACGGCGTGTTACCAGTACTTGCCGAAGCCGCCAGTCATTACGGTATAACCGCGGTTGAAATGGCACGTGCCTCGATCGTCGGTCAGCCCGTCCACCTGTTGAGCCCGCTGGTACCATCGACCTACTTGTTGGTGGCCCTGGCCGGTATCGATTTTGGTGACCATCAGCGCTTTACCCTGAAATGGGCAGTGCTGGTGTGCATGTGCATACTGGTAGCCGCATTGCTGATGGGGATTTTTCCGCTGTTCAGCACTCTATAAGCCCAAGACTCACCACAAAGGGTCCAGGCTTCGCTGTTTGAAGCCGGGCCTTTTGTGGTTTAACACTCGCTCAAAGGAATACACATGGAATGGCTGACCAACCCTGAAATCTGGGTTGCCTTCTTTACCCTGACCGCCCTGGAAATCGTCCTGGGTATCGATAACATCATCATGATTTCGATCCTGGTCAGCCGCATGCCCAAACACATGCAGCAGCGCACCCGGATCTTCGGCCTGGCGCTGGCCATGGTCACGCGGATCCTGTTGCTGCTGTCGATCACTTGGGTCATGCGCCTCACCGCCGACTTGTTTGAAGTGTTTGGCCAAGGCATTTCCGGGCGAGACCTGATTCTGTTCTTCGGTGGCCTGTTCCTGCTGTGGAAGAGCTCGCAAGAGATGTACCACGCGCTGGAAGGTGAAGACGAAACGAACGAAGAGCCGAGTGGCAAGGGCGGCAACTTCCTCTACACCATCATCCAGATCGCGATCATCGACATCGTGTTCTCGCTGGACTCGGTGATTACCGCCGTCGGCATGGTCTCCCACGTACCGGTCATGGTCGCGGCGATCATCGTTGCGGTGCTGGTGATGATGCTGGCTGCCGGCACCATCAGTGAGTTCATCGACAAGCACCCGTCGCTGAAGATGCTGGCGCTGTCGTTCCTGCTGATCGTCGGTACGGTGCTGATTGCCGAATCCTTCGACGTTCACGTGCCAAAAGGCTACGTCTACTTCGCCATGGCGTTCTCGCTGGCGGTGGAAGCGATCAACATCAAGATGCGCACCGCGATTGCTAAAAAGCGCAAACAGCAGGATCCGGTGAAACTGCGCAAGGACATTCCGGGGCAATAACCCGAACCTGTGCACTGGCTGCTGCCAGTCAGTGCACAAAACCTGTGGGAGCGAGCCTGCTCGCGATAGCGGCCTGTCATTCAACATCAATGTTGAATGTGACGGCCTCATCGCGAGCAGGCTCGCTCCCACTTTTTTTGCTCTGTGATTAGCCTGGCGGATCGAGGTTATTCAACACTCGATTGCGGATACTTCACGATGGCGTGTTCAAAGGTTGACGCACCGAGCTCTGGTGGTTAGCGTCCCTCGCTCGCTTCAACTGACAATGACAAGGAATGCATATGTCTGGAAAACCGGCTGCACGCCTCACGGACCCGACCACCTGTCCCCTTCCCGGCCACGGCACCAACCCGATTGCCAGCGGCTCACCCGATGTCTTTTTCAACGGTCTTGCGGCCGCTCGGGTCAGCGACACATGAACCTGCGGCCAGGCCCTGAACGGTGGATTCTCTTCAACCGTGTTCATCAACGGCCTGAATGCCATGACGCTCGATAGCACCACCAGCCATGGCGGTGTGGTGATTGGCGGCTCCGGCAACGTCATCATCGGCAACTCTCATTCCCCTGCGCCCTTCATCCCGCCCTTGCCGATCATTGGCCAGCCTTTGGTCGAATTCAAAGCCGTCAGCGCCGGCAATGGCGAACCGATTGCCCAACAGGACTACGAAATCGAAACAGCCGAAGGCCGCATCGTCAAAGGCCAGACCAACGATGAGGGCATGACCCAAAGCGTCGCTACCCTACAGCCCGACCTCGCCGTAGTCCGCTGGACTGTCTGACGCCTCAAGGAAGAATGAAATGACTGGACAATGCATGGCCCCAGACGACCTGGACATGAAGAAACTCTGGGACAGCACCTGCGAACTCCCCGTTTGCAAACGCGAAACCACTAAGGGCGGCCCTAACCCGAAAACCCGCGTTGAAGTGCCATTACTGACCTGTAATTGCCTGTGGCGCAGGTTTCAAAAAGAAGCCGAAGAGTGGGTCGCACCGGGCGGCGTGTTGATTGCCGACCCGCAAGCCCGTAACCGCAAGATCAACGCGGCCTATGCACAATTGTGGCTGGCGGATAACCGGTTTCAGTGGGCGGGGTTGGCGGCGTTTGCTTCGAAGCAGGTGGGGTGTGGGTTGATCCATGCGACCAAGTTGCAAACGGCTATTGCGGCGCAGAAGGCGGCGCAGGAGAAATTGCGGACGGGGAAGTCGGAAACCCTTTTCGAAGGGTTTGGGTTCAAGCTCAGCAAGACTGATCCGGAAATCGAGAAAGAATTAGCGAACGCCAAAGCGGCCAATCCTCTTCCCACTGAGGATATTACCTTCGGCGACAACTCCCGCTCCGCTGTTCAGCAGCAGTTGGACTACGTGTATGAAATGCTGGCCCTCGGTAATACCTCGCTGTTTCTGGATGTTTATCCGTTGCATCGGTTTTTTATGGTGCGGGGCTTCAAAGAAATGGAAGCCTGTCTTTCCAAACGCAACCAACTAAAAAATGAAGTTCTGTGGCCCATCGCTGACAAAGTAGAGTTCGGTGCAGCGCGTGCAGAAGTGACCGATACTTTCAAAGCCATAGATGAAGGAAGAATTACCAAAAGCGTCGAATTCATGGCCGGTCATGAACAGCTGAACATTTTGCAACCTGCGATGTATGACGATTCCCACTTCGCTTACCTAATGCGCGGCACCCATGCTGGAGATGTCGTATCAGTAGTCACAGGGATGCTGTCCGGAGCCGCAGAAGAAATCCAGTTGACTCTGGCAAGTCAATGCAAAGCGGCAGACGGGCGAAAGGTTGCCTTCGGCAGTAATCCATTGGCCAATCTGGCAAACAAGGATCAACGAATGGAATTCGTACTTCGTGCTGCAACACAATTCGATGCCTTATTAAAAAACCCCACTTCAAAAGCCCAACTAAAGCAATCCATTACAGAAATATCTCAAGGTGGAGGGATCCGCTGATGAAACCACTCACCAGGCTATCTCTGATAAGCATGAGTGCAATTGTTATTGGGCTGTGTATTGCCTACTTCAATTGGAATACGGAAGTTTTGAGTGCGCACATAGGGAAGTCTTACAAGGATACCGTTGAGGACTCAACGTTTTCGGTGCCTGCGAATACCGCTTTTTATCCAAGCACGCCACCGCATCCTAGTTCTACATGGATATCAGAGCCAGTCATCATCCATTTTGATGATCCTGAGCATGGTTTTACGCTACCAGCAACCAAGTTTGGCGCCGTTGGTTTTGATGAAGGTAAAGTCTCGACCATGACAACTTCTCCAATGTTGGAGACCTTGCCTTTCAATCAGCTGATTCCCTTACTCACTCAGTTGCAGGGGAAGCTAAAAGACTCGGGCTGGGTACCGCGCAACCCACAAGATAACTCTTGGTTAGCCGTCGGCAGCGAAGTAGAAAAAAACGCTTTGCAAAGGCAGTTGTTCGATCAGGTAGTCATCGTGATGCTCCTTATACCTCACAAATACAGTCTTGCGCTAAACGTCAAATGCTACGCCCGCTGTGATGAGCGCGACCCGAAAACGGCGAAGTATCTGATTGATGTCAGTGTCGGTTCGGATTACTACAGCGAATGAAGAGCCGCTTCAGAAGGCGGCGTTGGTGTTTGCAAAGAGCAGCGTTTTTTACCCTGTTCATTTGTCTGACTTCTTTTCACCACCCAGTTGATTTTTTGAACATTCATATCGGGAAGTCATACAGAGAAGTCGCACAAGACTCGACATTCCCAAATATTTGATCGACGTAGGGCTAGGCGACGATTTCTTTAGCGATTGAACTACCAATGATCTTAGGGCAGCTGCGCAGCCCAGCGGGAGCAAGCTCCCTCGCCACAGGGGGTGTGTCGCGCACCTTTTCAACTGTCCGGCTGAGACCTTCGGGTCCCTTTTTTACTCTCTGCATCAACCTGTTTTCATGACAGTTTTGTTTCAATCACGTCTTTAGCTATGCGATGCTGGCGCCCAGACCGTTAGCCAACTACAGCTTAAGTACAGAACGTAGAACGTCGCGCGGCACCGTCAATTTGCCCCTCTGGGGCGCTACCACCACAGGGGGCCTGCATGCTCACCCTGCTCAATTTGTTATCGGCCGTGGCCTTATTGATCTGGGGCACGCACATCGTCCGAACCGGCATCTTGCGGGTCTACGGTTCCAATCTGCGCCATGTGATCGGCCAGAACATGTCCAAACGCTGGCTCGCGTTCATCTCGGGAATTGTCGTTACCGCGATGGTCCAGAGCAGCAACGCCACGGCCATGCTCGTCACATCCTTCGTCGGTCAGGGCCTGATGGCGCTGACGCCCGCCCTGGCAACGATGCTCGGCGCGGATGTCGGTACCGCGTTGATGGCGCGGGTGCTGACGTTTGATTTGTCGTGGCTGTCGCCGCTGCTGATTTTTCTCGGGGTGATTTTCTTCCTGTCCCGCAAGCAGACTCGCCTGGGCCAGATGGGTCGCGTCAGCATCGGCCTCGGGCTGATCATCCTGGCGCTGCAACTGATCGTCGAATCCGCCGCGCCGATTACCCAGGCGCAGGGCGTGAAAGTGATTTTCGCCTCGTTGACTGGCGATATCCTGCTGGATGCCCTGGTCGGCGCGTTGTTCGCGATGGTTTCCTATTCCAGCCTTGCCGCCGTCCTGCTGACCGCAACCCTGGCTGGCGCCGGCGTCATCAGCCTGCCGGTGGCGATCGGCCTGGTGATCGGTGCCAACATCGGCAGCGGTATCCTCGCGTTTCTCAGCACCAGCATGCAAAACGCCGCTGGCCGTCAGGTGGCGCTCGGCAGCCTGCTGTACAAACTGATCGGGCTGCTGCTGATCATTCCGGTACTGGACCCGCTGGTGCACTGGATCGACAGCCTCGACTTCAGCCCCCAGGAAATGGTCATTGGCTTCCACCTGCTCTACAACACCGCGCGCTGCCTGATCCTGTTGCCCAGCGTCGGCCCGATGGCCAGGCTTTGCGCGTGGCTGCTGCCGGAGCGGCCGGAGCTCAACGGCACGGCGAAACCCCGCCACCTTGATCCGACCGCGCTGGTCACCCCCAGCCTGGCATTGGCCAACGCCGCGCGAGAAACCCTGCGCATGGGCGATCTGATCGACAACATGCTCGAAGCAATGCTCGACGTGCTGCGTGGTAAACAATCCGCCATCACCCAGGAAATGCGCAAACTGACGGATGATGTCGAAGCGCTCTACAGCGCCATCAAGCTTTACCTGGCGCAAATGCCCCGAGAAGATTTGAGCGACCAAGACAGCCGGCGTTGGGCGGAAATCATCGAACTGGCGATCAACCTCAAGCTGGCCAGCGATTTGATCGAACGCATGCTGCGCAAGGTGCAGCAGCAGAAAACCTCGCAGCGCCGGTCTTTTTCCGAGGTTGGTCTGGAAGAACTGGCCGGGTTGCACAGCCAGTTGATCTCCAACCTGCGTTTGGGTTTGTCGGTATTTCTCAGTGCCGACAAGGAAAGTGCCCGCCAGCTTCTGCGTGAGAAACGTCGCTTTCGCGCACAGGAACGCCGCCTGGCCCATGCTCACGTCAGCCGTCTGCAACGTAAGATTGTGCAGAGTATCGAGACCAGTTCATTGCACCTGGAGCTGATCGCCGACATGAAGCGCTTGAACTCGCTGTTCTGCAGCAGCGCTTATGTGGTGCTGGAAACATCGGACAACGGTGCACTGGCGGTCGACGATATGGCTGACATCACGCATTCGCCTTGAACGTCTGGCGGTGTGGTCAGTCAGTAACATTGGTTCCGGTTCAAGATCATCGCGAGCAGGCTCGCTTCCACATTTGAATTGTGGTGTTCACAAAACCAATGTGGGAGCGAGCCTGCTCGCGATGGCTGCCTGGAAAGCGACACGGATCTCCAATCAGCCGTATGGAAGCTTGCTATGCGTTGTCTGCTGTTCGCCTGTCTGTTGCTTGGCTCATTTCCTTCGTTTGCCCTGGATCGTTTCCAGGTCGAGGGCTATACGCTGCCCAACGGTTTGCAATTACTGCTCAAACCCGGCACCGAGCGCGGGCACGTGGCGATTCGCCTGGTGGTCGGCGTAGGTCTGGATGATTTCAGCTGCGCCGACAAGGAGCTGCCGCATCTGCTCGAACACTTGTTGTTCAGCGGCATCGATGCAACCGGCGAAGGCGGCCTGGAAGAGCGCATGCAGGCGTTGGGCGGTGAGTGGAACGCGTTCACCAGCAACGCTGACACGACGTTCGTCATTGAAGCCCCGGCGAAAAACCAGCGCAAGGTGCTCGACCTGCTGCTGGCGCTGCTGACGCAGACCCGAATCGACGACAACGCCATTAACGCCGCCAAACAAGTGGTCGAGCGTGAGGACGGCGGCCATTACTCGCACTTGCAGCGCTGGCTGGATCGTCAGGACCTGGGCCACACAGCGAGCAATCAGCTGGCAGTGGAGCTGGGCCTTAAATGCCCCGAGCGCCCGGAAGTCGACAACCTGACTCGCGAGCAACTGGAGACGGTACGCAAGGCCTGGTACGCGCCCAATAACATGACGCTGATCGTGGTCGGCGAGCTCGACAAGTTGTTGCCGGCGTATCTGGAACGCTCCTATGGTGAACTTGAAGCGGTCGAGCCTACCGATCACCTGCCCTTGCCGGAAATCCAGGCCAGTGCCGCCCATGAGCGAACGCTGAGCGATGGTTTCGTCGGCGGCGGCGCCAAGTTGCATTGGCTGGTGCCGGAACCGGTGCTGCAGGATCAGCACGACGAAACCTTCGACCTGCTCAAGGACTATCTGGACTGGGCGCTCTACCGCCAATTGCGCCTGTCCCACGGTTTGTCCTACGGCCCCTCGGCCGAGCGCGAGGTGTTTGGCGGGGTGGGCTTCATGAGCCTGAACGCCGACCTTGAGCGCGATGACGTGCCTAAGGCCCAGCAGGTGCTGGAGGATTTGAAGACCGATTTGCTCAAGGATGGTCTCGACGCAGACACCTTCAACCGCCTCAAACAGGCCGCCATCGCCCGCCAGGCTTGGGCCGTGCAAGGCAACAGCGCGCTGGCCGATTACTACTGGAGCGCGCTGGGCGACTACCAGGACGGGCGTTTCGCCGCCCCGGCCAGGGAACTGCAAGGCGTGACGCTGGAAGAAGCGAACAAGGCCATGCGCGAGTTGCTCATGCAACCGGGGTATGTGCGGATCGAGAAGCCGCTGATGAGTTATGACCAGTTGATGTGGGCGATGGCCGGGGTGTTTGGCCTGATTGTCCTCGGGGTATTGGCTTGGCGAGTCCATCGCCGCCGGTAACTGGCCGCCCTGGCAGCAGGGCTTTTGTGGCGAGGGAGCTTGCTCCCGCTCGGCTGCGCAGCAGTCGTAAAACCGGTGCTTGCGCTCTACCTGATGACACGCAGTGTGCGGGTTTGGGGGCGCTTCGCACCCCAGCGGGAGCAAGCTCCCTCGCCACAATGTTGTATAGGGAAAACGGACGTATCCCCCTCGCCACGCCCCCGCCCGGGCGGTACTCTGTCGAGGATTTTTCCCACGACTATTGCGAACCGCCGAATGCCTACTCTGACCCTGTACGTCCAGCGCATCCTGGAATTGATGAAGCGCTATCCAGGGGTCATTGCGCTCGGTGGTTTTATCTCGGGAGTCGGCAGCTTCATCCTGGTGGATCGGCAACAGGGCCTGGCGACCTGGATCACCATCATCATGGTGCTCAGCTGGATCTGGCTGATGCTGGAAAACAGCCTGACCAAGTTGTTCACCAAACTCTTCAAGCGCGAAATCCCCCAGCCTTTGCTGCGTTACGCCACGCAGATGATCCACCAGGAAAGCCTGTTCTTCGTCCTGCCGTTCTTTTTCATCACCACGACCTGGAACAGTGGCCAGTTTTTCTTCACCGGTTTGCTGAGCATGGCGGCGCTGATTTCGATCATCGACCCGCTCTACTACAAATGGCTGGCACCCCGGCGCTGGGCGTTCCTGGCGTTGCACACGCTGACGCTGTTTGCCGCGCTGCTCACCGCCCTGCCCGTCATCCTGCACCTGACCACTTCGCAAAGCTTCAAACTGGCGCTGGGCACCGCTGTTTTACTGTCGTTCCCGAGCCTGGCCTCGATCTTCCCGATCCGCACGGTGCGCAACGCGTTGGCGATCCTGAGTATCACGCTGGGCATCGGTGCCCTCGGCTGGGTGCTGCGTTCGTGGGTGCCGCCGGCCACTTTATGGATGACCGACGTGGCGATCAGCACGCAAATGCAGGACCGCACACCCGGCAAGAGTCTGGACGAAGTCAGCGCCGAGCAGATCCGTGGGGACGGGTTGTACGCCTACACCGCCATCAACGCCCCGCGCGGCCTCGATGAGCGGATTTATCACGTGTGGCAGTTCAACGGTAAAGAGGTCGACCGTATCCCGCTGGACATCCACGGCGGACGCAAGGAAGGCTACCGTGCCTGGACCCACAAGCAGAATTTCCCAGGCAATCCTGCCGGTAAATGGCAAGTGCGGGTGCTGACCGAGGATGGCCAGGTCATCGGCGTGCTGCGCTTCAAGATCACGGACAGCACACCGATCAAAGAAAAGTAATCCGGTTCGTGCTATTACGTAGCGCTGCGCTAATAGCCGAACAAGCACGGAGCTTATGACCAGCAGCACAATGGCCGGCAATGCCCAGCTAGATGTCTCTCACTCCCCTGCTCAACTGCGGGTCACGGGTGACTGGACGCTCGCCCACTACGCCGATCTCAAGCACCTGAGCGAAAAGCTCCGCGGCCAATACGACGACAGCACGCACATCGACCTCAATGGCCTCGGTGCGCTCGATACCGCCGGGGCGTCGTTGTTGGTGGAATTGCTCGGGTCCGAGCGCTTGGGCCGATCCGCCGAACACCCTGATTGCACCCTCTCTTCTGCAGACCGTGCCTTGTTGCAGACGGTTTATTGCTCGCTCAGCGACTTCTGCGTACCGGTCAAGGAACCGGAGATCAGTGTCGGCATTCAACTGCTGACCCGCATTGGCCGCGCAGTCGACACCGTCTGGCAGGACACCCTGCAACTGCTGGGCTTCGTCGGCCTGATCCTCGAAACCATCGCCCGCAATCTGTTTCGTCCCAAACGCTGGCGCATCACGCCCATGGTCGCGCACATCGAACAGACTGGCCTCGACGCCGCGCCCATCGTCGCCCTGCTGACCTTTCTGGTCGGTGCGGTGGTGGCGTTTCTCGGGGCGACGGTGCTGGCCAGCTTCGGTGCGAGTATTTTTACCGTGGACCTGGTGGCGTTCTCCTTCCTGCGAGAGTTCGGTGTGTTGCTGACCGCGATTCTGATGGCCGGCCGCACCGCCAGTGCGTTCACCGCGCAAATCGGTTCGATGAAGGCTAACGAAGAAATCGACGCGATCCGCACACTGGGCCTCGACCCGATGGAATTGCTCGTGGTGCCACGGGTGCTGGCGCTGCTGGTGGCGTTGCCGATGCTGACCTTCCTGGCCATGCTCTCGGGGATCATCGGCGGTGGCGTGGTCTGCGCCGTGTCGCTGGGTATCTCGCCGGCGATGTTCTTGTCGCTGCTGCAAACCGATATCGGCGTTCAGCACTTTCTGGTGGGGATCGTCAAAGCGCCGATCTTCGCGTTCCTGATCGCTGCAATCGGTTGCCTCGAAGGCTTCAAGGTCAGTGGCAGCGCCGAGTCCGTGGGCGCGCACACCACGTCGAGTGTGGTGCAGTCGATTTTCGTGGTGATCGTGCTCGATGCCGTGGCCGCGCTGTTTTTCATGGAGATGGGCTGGTGAGTCGTTTACCCCGAGCGCCCTCCGAGGCGGTGATCGAAGTCCGTGGGCTGTGCAATCGCTTCGGCAGCCAGAGCGTGCACGAAAACCTCGACCTCGATTTGTACAAAGGTGAAATCCTTGCCGTGGTCGGCGGTTCCGGCAGCGGGAAATCGGTGCTGCTGCGCAGCATCGTCGGCTTACGCCAGCCCAGCGAGGGTGTGGTGAAGGTCTTTGGCAAGAACCTGCCGACGCTGCCCGAACATGAACGCTCGATGGTCGAACGGCGTTTCGGCGTGCTGTTCCAGAAAGGCGCCCTGTTTTCTTCGCTGACCGTGACCGAGAACGTCGCCCTGCCCCTGATCGAACACGCCGGCCTGAGCCGTGAAGACGCCGAGCATCTGGCGGCGGTGAAACTGGCGTTGGCCGGGTTGCCGCTGTCCGCGGCGGACAAATACCCTGCCTCGCTGTCTGGCGGCATGATCAAGCGCGCGGCGCTGGCCCGGGCGTTGGCGCTGGACCCGGACATTCTGTTTCTCGACGAACCCACCGCCGGCCTCGACCCGATTGGCGCCGCAGCCTTTGATCAATTGATCCTGACGTTGCGCGATGCGTTAGGCCTGAGTGTGTTTCTGGTGACCCATGACCTCGACACGCTCTACACCATTACCGACCGGGTGGCGGTGCTGGCGCAGAAAAAGGTGCTGGTGGCGGACGCCATCGACAAGGTTTCGGAAACCGACGACCCGTGGATTCACGAATACTTCCATGGCCCTCGCGGCCGCGCGGCGCTGACCGCCGCTCAACAGTTGAAAGAGGTCTGACATGGAAACCCGAGCCCATCATGTATTGATCGGCCTGTTCACCGTGATTGTGGTGGCAGGTGCCCTGCTCTTCGGCCTGTGGCTGGCCAAGTCCAGTGTCGACACCGAGTTCAAGGATTACGAAGTCGTCTTCAACGAGGCGGTCAGTGGCTTGTCCAAGGGCAGCGCCGTGCAGTACAGCGGGATCAAGGTCGGTGATGTGGTGACGTTGCGCCTGGACCCGAAAGACCCGCGCCGGGTGCTGGCGCGGATTCGCCTGGGCGGCGATACGCCGATCAAGGAAGACACCCGGGCCATCCTGGCGCTGACCGGGATCACCGGTACATCGATCATTCAACTCAGTGGCGGTACGCCGCAAAGCCCGACCCTCAAAGGCAAGGACGGCCATCTGCCGGTGATTGTCGCTTCACCCTCGCCTATCGCTCGCTTGCTCAATGACAGCGGCGACCTGATGGCCGGTGTGAACACACTGATGCATAACGCCAACCTGATGTTTTCCACGGAGAACGTCGAGCGCATCAGCAAGACGCTGGAACATCTGGAACAAACCACCGGGACCATCGCCGACCAGCGCGGTGATATTCGTCAGGCGATGCAGCAACTGGCCTCCGTCGGCAAGCAGGCTGGCGCCATGCTGGAACAGACGTCGACGCTGATGCGCAACGCCAACGGCTTGCTCAACGATCAGGGCAAGCAGATGTTCGGCAGCGCCGAGCAGGCGATGAAATCACTGGAACAAAGCAGCGCGACCATCAACAAGTTGCTCACGACCAACCAGGATTCCCTGAACAGCGGCTTGCAGGGCCTCAATGGCCTGGCGCCAGCGGTGCGCGAGCTGCGCGACACCCTGACGTCGTTGCGAGCGATCTCCCAGCGCCTGGAAGCCAACCCCAGCGGTTATTTGCTGGGCAATGACAAGAACAAGGAGTTCACGCCATGAAGCTTGCGACCTTCGCCCTCCTCGCCAGCTTCACGTTGGTCAGCGCCTGCTCGATCCTGCCCAAGTCCGAGCCCTCCGATGTCTATCGCTTGCCGTCGGCCCAGAGCAGCGTTTCGGCCAGCCACGGCACGCCGCAAGGCTGGTCGCTGCGCCTGACCAAGCCGCAGGCCAGCGAAGCCTTGAACAGCCCGAAAATCGCCGTGATCCCGCAAGGTGATCTGATCAGCAGCTACACCGCCTCGCGCTGGAGTGATCCGGCGCCGGTGTTGCTGCGTAATCGGTTGCTGGATGGTTTCCAGCGGGACGGCCGGGTGCCGTTGCTGAGCACGGATGACAGCAACTTCCAGGCAGATCTGGAGTTGGGCGGGAGCCTGCAAGCATTTCAGACTGAGTACCAAGGCACCGCTGCGAGCGTGGTCGTGCGGCTGGATGCCTTGCTGGTGCGCGGGTATGACCAGCGCATCCTCGCCAGCCGCCGCTTTGAAGTGCGTCAGCCATTGAGCGATGTGAAAGTGCCGGCGGTGGTGGCCGGATTTGGCCAGGCGAGTGATCAGTTGACGGCGCAGGTGGTGGCTTGGACGGTAGAGCAAGGCCAGAAAGTCGCCCTTAAAGCCAACACGGGACCCCTGTAGGCGTGAGCCTGCTTGCGATAGCGGTAAATCAGTCACCACTAATGTTGACTGTCACACCGCTATCGCGAGCAGGCTCGCTCCCACAGGGGATCGTTGGTTAACCGAAGAACCAGTAGCAAACGCCGATGGCGCCCAGTACGCCAGCAAACTCCGCCAGCAACGCACACCCCACCGCGTGCCGCGCCCGCTGGATGCCCACCGCGCCGAAGTACACCGCCAACACATAGAATGTCGTTTCCGTACTGCCCTGGACCGTCGCCGCCACCAGCGCCGGGAAGCTGTCCACGCCAGAGGTCTTCATCGTTTCGATCAGCATCGCCCGCGCGGCGCTGCCGGAGAACGGTTTGACCATCGCTGTCGGCAGTGCGTCGACGAAGCGCGTGTCCCAACCGGCCCACTCCACCAGATGCCGAATCCCGTCCAGACCAAAATCCAGCGCCCCGGACGCCCGCAGTACACCGACGGCGCAGAGCATCGCCACCAGATACGGCAGCAGGTTCTTGGCCACGTCGAAGCCCTCCTTGGCGCCTTCGACGAACGCTTCGTAGACCTTCACTTTGCGCAATGCGCCAACCACCAGAAACAGCATGATCAACCCGAACAGCGTCAGGTTGCCGAGGATCGATGACAGGCCGGCCAGAGCGGTCGCCGAGAGCGTCGCCAGCAGCGCCATGAAGCCACCGAGGGCCAAGGCACCGGGAATCAGGTACGCGAGCACCACGGGGTCCCACAGTCGCAGACGTTGCATGAACGCCACCGACAGCAGGCCCACCAGTGTCGAGCAGCTGGTTGCCAGCAAAATCGGCAAGAACACCAGCGTCGGATCGGGCGCACCTTGCTGGGCGCGGTACATGAAGATCGTCACCGGCAGCAGGGTCAGGGAGGAGGCGTTGAGGACCAGGAACAGGATCTGCGCATTGCTGGCGATGGTGGCGCTGGGGTTGAGTTCTTGCAGCGCCTTCATGGCTTTGAGGCCGATTGGCGTGGCGGCGTTGTCCAGGCCCAGGCCGTTGGCGGCAAAGTTCAGCGTGATCAGGCCGATGGCCGGGTGACCGGCCGGCACTTCCGGCATCAGGCGCAAAAACAAGGGGCCCAGCGCCTTGGCCAGCCATTCGACGATCCCGGCCTTCTCGGCAATTCGCAGAAAGCCCAGCCAGAGGGTCAGGGTGCCGAACAGCAGGACCATGACTTCGACCGATAACTTGGCCATGGCGAAAATGCTTTCCACCATCGCCGCGAAGATCCCGGCGTTACCGCCGATCAGCCATTGCGCCAGTGCCGAAACGGCAGCCACGATGAAAAAGCCAAGCCACAGGCCATTGAGCACAGTTAAATCCCCCGAAGAATGCCGCGAATGATAGCGGGGTGTGCAGAAACGACAAACCCCGGATTTCTCCGGGGTTTGTTTGTTCGGCTTACACCGGACCTTTGTAGGAGTGAGCGTGCTCGCGATGGGGGCGGCACTTCCAACATCTCTGTTGTTTGATGCACCGCTATCGCGAGCAGGCTCACTCCTGCAAGGTTTTGCGTTAGTTCTTGGAAACCTCGCCAACTGGCAGCTTTTCCTTGCTGCGCCAATGCGGCAGCGAATTCCAGTAGCGTTGGCCCTTGGCGTCGTCGTACATGCCTTCCCAGCGGGAGATGACCAGCACGGCCAAGGCATTGCCGATCACGTTCAAGGCAGTACGCGCCATGTCCATGATGCGGTCTACACCGGCGATGAAGGCCAGGCCTTCCAGCGGAATACCCACGCTGCCCAAGGTGGCCAGCAGCACTACGAAGGACACGCCCGGTACGCCGGCGATGCCTTTGGACGTCACCATCAGGGTCAGCACCAGCAGCAATTGCTGGCTGATCGACAGGTCGATGCCGTACAACTGGGCAATGAAGATCGCCGCGATGCTCTGGTACAGGGTCGAGCCGTCGAGGTTGAACGAGTAACCGGTCGGCACCACGAAGCTGCAAATGGCTTTCGGCGCGCCGTAGGCTTCCATCTTCTCGATCACGCGCGGCAGCACGGTTTCGGAACTGGCGGTGGAGTAGGCCAGCACCAGCTCATCCTTGAAGATGCGCATCAGCTTGATCACCGAGAAGCCAAACATCCTGGCAATCAGGCCGAGAATGACAAAGGCGAAGAAGGCGATGGCGACGTAAACCAGGATCACCAGTTTGGCCAGCGGTATCAGAGAAGCGAAACCGAAGTTGGCCACGGTCACCGCGATCAGTGCGAACACGCCGATCGGGGCATAGTTCATGATCATGTGGGTGACTTTGAACATGCTCTCGGATACGCCCTGGAACATCTTCACCAGCGGCTCGCGCAGGTCCGATTGCAGGCTCGACAGACCGAGGCCGAACAATACGGAGAAGAAGATGATCGGCAGCATTTCGCCGCGGGCCATGGCCGCGAAGATGTTCGACGGGATCAGGTTGAGGATGGTTTCGATGAACGCGTGTTCATGCTGAACCTCGGCAGCTGTGGCCTGGTACTTGGAAATATCCACCGTACCCAGGGTGCTCATGTCGATGCCGGTGCCCGGATGGAACACGTTGGCCAGCACCAGACCGACCACGATGGCGATGGTGGTGACGATCTCGAAGTAAATGATGGTCTTGAGGCCGATACGCCCGAGTTTCTTCGCATCGCCTACGCCAGCGATGCCGACGATCAACGAGGAGATGACGATCGGGATCACGATCATCTTGATCAGACGGATAAAGATATCGCCTGCCGGTTGCAGGACGTTGCTGATCCACCAGGCTTTTTCGGCACTGAAATGGTTGAGCAGCGCACCGATTGCTATCCCCAGAACCAGACCGATGAGGATCTGCCAGGCGAGGCTGAGCTTTGCCTTCTTCATATCTTTACCCTTACTTGCGTTTGACTCAGGCGAATGCAAGAACTGGAACGCTCGTGGCGAAAAAGTCTGCGCATCTGCCCCCGTATAAGGTGCCCCGGAGCGCTTTGTTTCGGCTCTCTGGCAGGCGAAAAAAGGCGCAACTATTCCGATGCAAGGATGCGACGTCTAATGCCGTAAACGCCTACCCTATGCCGAATCGGCATGAGCTTTTTTAATTGAAACTCGCGTCCCAACCGGTTCGAATACGACATTTCGGCAGGCATAAGTGCCGTGAACCGGCCATTTCAGAGGAGGTTGGTTGTTTTTTAAACAGTTGAATTCATGACGAAATTTCGGAAAAAGCCTACGTTTGGCAGCGAAAACTCTTCTGCCGAAAGTCGAAGGTTTCTCGATATACGGTCGTGAAGAAACACCGCGAAACGGTTTTGTGGGGAATATGCAGCAGGGGGAATAGGGTGCAGTGCTCTAGATCAACGCTTTGCACGTTGAAGCTCTTCGCAAGTCCGTCCAGCCACTCTGGGCTGGCGAACTTGCGTCGCAGCTTTATTACCTGACCCGGCCCTTGCGCAGACACTCCATGTGCCCGTAGGTCACTCCGACCCTGAAACAGTCAGAACGTCCCGACCCCTTGGTCATGCGTCTACCTTCCTCGGGTAGCGCACTGGAAAGAAGCGATGCTGCTCCTTTCGTGTTTCAAACTCAGTACCAGTTCGGATCTTTCTTGAGCTGTTCCATCAACATGTCCTGCATGCCTTGGTTCGGTTTCCCGAGGAAGCGGTAGTCGGCATGTCGCGTTGGCGACTTGTCGGCCGGCAATCCTGCAGGTACTTCGACCAGCATGGCGTAGGCGTCCTGTTTGTCGAAGCTGAAAGCCACGATCAAGCGCTTGCTCAGGCACGTCGGTTGCGTTTCGCAAAGCGGCCCGACCAGGTACTTGTCGCCATCCTCTTCAACAGCATTCATTTGCTCGGCATCGCCAGACAGGTTCATCACCCATTCCGGCAGTCGTTCTTCCTTTTTAACGACTTTAGTCCACGTTTCACGGTACTGCGGGTCCGAATTCAATAATTCGCTGGCCCGCGTCTGGCCGTCATTGGCCGCCATCGCCATGGCACTACCGCCCAGAAGCAGGGCGGCTGCCAGTGTCTTTAACAAAACGCTCATGTTCAGCCTCGACCGCGACGGCCAAAGAAGAAGGAAGCAATAAACATCACCAGGAACACGACAAAGAGAATCTTGGCGATACCCGTGGCGGTGCCCGCGATACCACCGAAGCCCAGTACTGCAGCAATGATGGCAATGATCAAGAATGTGATTGCCCAGCTCAACATGGTGATTCTCCTTACGCTTCTATATTAGAGGTGCAGCTTGTGTTGCTTTTCCCGGCGCATTGAGCGCGCCAAGTCCGGTTGCTCAGAACACCCAACGTTCCTGACGGGGCATCTCATCCACAGGCTGCGCCTGGTCGACGTCCATCATTCGCATCGGTGCGAGGTCAGCCTGGCTGCTGCTGACGGCGCTGAAATGGGTCTGGGTAGCGCGTTGAATCGACAGGTGCGGAGCCTCTGGTTGCTGGCTCTGTTCCCAAAGCAAAAACTGCTGACCTGCGATCAGCGTGATCAGCAGCGCCAGAATGCCAAACAGTCCTTGTTGGATATGCAACGGCGAGATACGCAATTGGGCGACACGTTGGCGATTCATCCTGAAACTCCTCCCACTCTGGTGGTGATCTTGTTTAGTGGGCGTCGATTCAAAATGGCCCTGGTTATCTAGGCTATTGCAGCCTGCATGCCAGCTTTTTCAAAGAAAAAAATCGTTTTAAATCAATATGTTAGATCTGGCGTATAAATCATGAGGGACGCATCCTGCACGATGGGCCGTGCAGGGTCGTGCGTATTGCACGATCGTTTCCCGGCAACTTTGATTATTTTTGAATTGAGAGGAGGGCGCGGATGTCAGAAAAGAACGCAGGTAATCGCCTCAACGGCGATTTTTGTGCAAAAAACCAGAGAAATCAGTCCATTAGCTAATGGATGAGTAGAGAGCTACCCTGCCATGGCCGGAATGGATCAGAATCAACCATGCAACTTGCCCGATTTTTCCGGGACTAACTCAAGATCATTCAATAAAGGAGCGCAGGAACATGGAATCAGCCACTGAGCATCAAGGCCGCATTCTGCTGGTGGATGACGAATCCGCCATTCTGCGAACCTTCCGCTATTGCCTTGAAGATGAAGGCTATAGCGTCGCCACCGCGAACAGTGCAGCGCAGGCCGATGCGTTGCTGCAACGTCAGGTGTTTGATCTGTGCTTCCTCGATCTGCGCCTGGGTGAAGACAATGGCCTGGATGTGCTGGCTCAGATGCGCATTCAGGCACCCTGGATGCGGGTGGTGATCGTCACCGCTCACTCGGCTGTCGACACCGCCGTGGATGCGATCCAGGCCGGTGCCGCCGACTACCTCGTCAAACCTTGCAGCCCCGACCAGTTGCGTCTGGCCACCGCCAAACAGCTGGAAGTTCGGCAACTCTCGGCACGGCTGGAAGCCCTTGAAGGCGAAGTGCGTAAACCCAAGGACGGACTGGATTCCCATAGCCCGGCCATGAAAGTGGTTCTCGAAACCGCACGGCAGGTCGCCAGCACTGACGCCAACATTCTGATTCTCGGCGAGTCCGGTACCGGTAAAGGTGAACTGTCCCAAGCCATCCACGGTTGGAGCAAACGCCAGAAGAAATCCTGCGTCACCATCAACTGCCCGTCGCTGACGGCGGAATTGATGGAAAGTGAACTCTTCGGCCACAGCCGCGGCGCCTTCACCGGTGCCAGCGAAAGCACCTTGGGTCGGGTCAATCAAGCGGACGGCGGTACCTTGTTTCTCGACGAGATCGGCGATTTTCCCCTGACGTTGCAACCCAAGTTGCTGCGATTCATTCAGGACAAGGAATACGAGCGCGTGGGGGACCCCGTGACCCGCCGCGCCGATGTGCGCATCCTCGCCGCGACCAACCTGAACCTCGAAGACATGGTGCGCGACGGTCGTTTCCGTGAAGACCTGCTCTATCGCCTGAACGTCATTACCTTGCACTTGCCGCCACTGCGCGAGCGCCGGGAGGACATTCTGAACCTGGCCGACCGTTTCCTGGCGCGTTTCGTCAAGGAGTACGCACGTCCGGCACGTGGCTTTAGCGACGAGGCTCGCGAAGCGTTGCTGGGTTACCGCTGGCCCGGCAACATCCGCGAACTGCGTAACGTGGTGGAGCGGGCGAGCATTATCTGCCCTCAGGAACGTGTCGAGATCAGCCACTTGGGCATGGCCGAGACCCCGACCAACAACGCCCCTCGAATTGGTGCGGCGTTGAGCCTGGATGAATTGGAGAAAGCCCACATCGGTGCCGTCCTCGCCACCGCCGATACCCTCGATCAGGCGGCCAAGACACTTGGCATCGATGCCTCGACCCTGTATCGCAAACGCAAGCAGTACAACCTGTGAGCCGGCAATGAAACTGGCGATGAAGCTGCGTACTCGGCTGTTCCTGAGTATTTCGGCGCTGATTACCGTGGCGCTGCTCGGGCTCTTGCTCGGGCTGGTCAGCGTGATGCAGATGGCTGGTACCCAGGAAGTGCTGGTTCGCAAAAACTTTGTCACGCTGGACCTGGGCTTGAAATTGCGTCAGGCCTTGGGCGATCAACTGATGATCATGATCGACGAAAATCCCGATCCCGCAGCGTTCCAGGCCTCCAGGCAGCACTACCTCGAGCTGCTTGACGAAGGCACTTCCCTTCAGCAATCCGGCAATGGCGGCTACGGTTTCACACAGGCGAAGGCTGACTACCTCGACTTTCTTCAGGCCTACGATCAAACACCAGCCTCGGTGCCCGTATTGACCGGCAACGAGGCGCTGTTGGAAAAATTCAATACCCTGCGCAGCGGTCTCGTCTCCGAACAAAAGCGTTCCCTGGATAACATCAATGACATCGAACGCCAGGCCCGGGAACGCGCGTTGCTGATTGCCGGGCTGCTCGGTTTGATAGGGCTGGCCGTGCTGATCATCGGGTTCGTGACCGCCCATGCAATCGCCCGGCGGTTTGGCGCTCCGATTGAAGCGTTGGTCCAGGCTGCCGACGACATCGGCCAGGGTAATTTCGAGGTGACACTGCCGGTTTCCTCCGCCGAGGAAATGAACCAGCTGACCAAGCGCTTCGGCATCATGGCAGAGGCGCTGCGTGAGCATCAGGCGATGAACATCGACGAGCTGCTCGCCGGTCAGCAGCGTTTGCAAGCGGTACTCGACAGCATCGACGATGGGTTGTTGATGATCGACCGCGAAGGGCATCTGGAACACCTCAACCCCGTGGCCCAGCGTCAGTTGGGGTGGGACACCGACCGACTCGGTCAAGGGCTGGGCACAGCGCTCGATCGTCCTGAACTGGATGAGCAGCTGCAATTGGTGCTGCGCGGCGGGACCCTGGAGCGGGCGCCGGAAGACCTGAGTATTGAGGTCGACGGTGAGTCGAGGTTACTGACGTACAGCCTGACCCCTGTCAGCCATACGCAGGGCCACATTCTTGGCGCCGTGATGGTGCTGCATGACGTCACAGAACAGCGTGCATTCGAACGGGTGCGCAGCGAGTTCGTCTTGCGCGCCTCCCATGAGTTGCGCACCCCGGTGACCGGGATGCACATGGCCTTCGGGTTGTTCCGCGAACGGGCGAAATTTCCTGAAGACTCTCGCGAAGCCGATTTACTGGACACCGTGAACGAAGAAATGCAGCGCTTGATGCAGCTGATCAACGACCTGCTGAATTTCTCGCGCTACCAAAACGGGTTGCAGAAACTCACGCTGGCGCCTTGTTCCATTGAAGAGTTACTGGAACAGGCTCAGGCACGCTTTGCCGGGGCTGCGGCGCAGAAGGGTATTGAGCTGCGGGTGGAAGTGCAGGGGCCGTTACCCCGATTGCAGGCCGACCAGGCGCAATTGGACCGGGTGCTCGATAACCTGATCGATAACGCTTTGCGTCATACCGCCCAGGATGGACTGATACGTTTGCAGGCGCGGCGCCATGGTGAGCGAGTGATTATCAGCGTTGAAGACAACGGTGAAGGCATTGCCTACGGTCAGCAGGGGCGGATCTTCGAGCCCTTCGTCCAGGTCGGACGCAAGAAGGGCGGTGCCGGACTTGGTTTGGCGTTGTGCAAGGAAATCGTGCAGTTGCATGGCGGGCGAATGGGCGTTTATTCGCGGCCGGGACAGGGCACGCAGTTCTACATGGCGCTGGCGGTGTAGACCCAGCAGTCTGCTCAGGCTTCATCATCCAGGCGTCGATTGCTCAGTCGGCGCCCACGGGTAATCAATTCGATGAACTGCACGGCGCTCAGTGCATGGGCGAACAGCCAGCCCTGACCATACTTGACGCCTTCGCTGCTCAGAAACGCCGCTTGGGCTTCATGTTCTATGCCCTCGGCAATCACCCTGAGTTGCAGGGCCTGGGCCATATGAATGATGTGCGGTGCCACGCCGCTGCTGGCGGCATCATGGCCCAGCGCATCAATGAACGCCTTGTCGATTTTCAGGCAGTCCACCGGCAGGGTTTGCAGGTAGGCGAGGCTGCAATAGCCCGTGCCGAAATCATCGATCAGCACCTGATGCCCGACATCGCGCAAGGCTTGCAGGTTTTCCCTGGCCACCACTACATCGATCAAGCCCCGCTCAGTCACCTCAAAAGCAATCTGCTTTGCCGCGACCCGGTGCAAGGTCAGCAGGCGTGCCATCACCTGGCCGATACGCGGCACCATGACGTCGCAAGCTGCAAGGTTGACGGAGATGTACAACTGCGGATTGGCGCGTAGCAGTTGCCCCAGTTGTTCGAGAAGTCGCTGCAATACGAAGTCGGTCATCTGGCGGATCTGGCCGGTGTTTTCCGCCATCGGGATAAACAGGTCGGGGCTGGTCAGCGTGCCGTCCGGCCTTCGCCAGCGCAGCAAGGCTTCGGCCCCGACACAGTTGCGGCTGTCGAGATCGAAGATCGGCTGATACAACACCTGCAATTCGCCCCGTCGAATGGCGCCGTTCAGTTCAGCGTCCAGTGACTGACGCTGGCGCACCAGCAGAAACACCATGAAACCGACCAAGGCACTCAGCGCCAGACTGGCCGGCAGCAGCCACCACCACACGGCTGGCACATGCATGTTCGTGCGTGGGGTGATCAGCACCAATTGGTATTCGGGGTTGTTGGTGGGCATGCGGTAAATCAAGCGGGTTTGTGTCACCTGCAGCGCATCGCGGCTTTCCAGGGGCCAGAATTCCGTGGGCGGCCAGGCCTGTGCGGCACCGAGGACAGGAATCGCACGAGTGCCATGGGAGAGCACCACCAGCAGGCTACTGCCCGGGGAGAGATCGACCATGTCGGTCAAATGGCCACGAGAGGTAGCGACCCGAAAGTTGCCGCGTCCCAGCATCAGCGCAGCACGGTTTTCATCGGGTTCGGTGGTGGTGTTCAGCCAGTAACTGTAGGTGGGGCCTTTGATGTCTGGTGGTCGACTTAATGACAGCCCTACCTGGCGAGGTCGATTCGAGCAAATCCGCGAGGCGTCCATGTAGGCCGCTTCGTAAACAAATCGGTAGTTGAAGCTGACCTGTTGCAAGGTTGCGATCATTTCATCATCGCAGCCACGCAGGGGCTGGGCTTCCAGATCGTCGAGGCTTTCGCGTAGCTGCCCGAATAGCTGTTCAAGCCGGGCGAGGAAACGCTCGCCCTGGGCATTCATTTCCTGGCTTTCCCGCTGCTCCACTTGATGCATCGCCAGAAACAGGCTGGCGGTCATCAATAGCGTTGCACTCAAGGCAGCAGCCAGCGTCGCCAAAAACCAAGGGCGATAGAACCAGCTACGGAGCGTCTCTCGAGCTACAGCCATTATGGATATCCGAAGAATTACCAATGAGTTATAGCTGCTGATTGAGAAAAAGCCCTTACCGTCGGGCGGCCGTCATTATTTTGTCTGATTCAAAACTTGTAGAAGCGCCGCCGTCTGAGCGTCAGGAGTGCCATCGAATCGAGCGGGGCGGAAATGCATTTGAAAGGCCGCCAGTACATGGCGCGTAGCGACATCAAGCTCGCCCGTTTGTGGCGTGGCATAACCCAGTCGGGCCAGCTGTCCCTGATACCAGCTGATGCTCGGCAGTTCTGCCGCGAACTGGGTTTGCTGGCGTGCGACGGCCTGCTCGTTTGGCCAGACGCCTATGCCTTCGCCGGCCAGGCGCTTCCAGGGGAACAGCGGGCCGGGATCGAGCTTGCGCAGCGGCGCGATGTCGCTGTGCCCGATGATGGAACGAGGGTTGATGTTGTAACGCTTGCTGATGTCTTTGAGCAGGAAGATCAGCGACTGAACCTGATCTTCACTGTAGGGATACCAAAGGCGGCCCGTCGGAGTGTCTTTGAAGCCAGGATTGACGATCTCGATGCCGATGGAGCTGGAGTTCAGCCAGGTCCGGCCTTGCCATTCGCTTTCGCCTGCGTGCCAGGATCGAAGATTTTCATCCATCAGCTTATAGATGGTGGCGCCTTTGTCGTCACCGATCAGGTAGTGACTGCTGACCTCGCCGTGGGTCAGCAATTGCAGGGAGCGCTCGAGGGAGGCGGAGGTGTAATGCACCACCACGAACTGAATACGACTGTCGTGATTGGCTGAAGGGTGGCTGGTGTCGATCCGCGGGCCGCTGGCACAACCGGCCAACAGGAGCAGCGACGTAAAGAGGGCAAGACATTTCATGGCAGGAGGCAGTACACGCAAGTCAGTAATGCAACAGTGTAACGTACTGACTTGCGCGAAGAGGGCAAAAGCGCTGTTTTAAATAAAATGGAACAATTGGCTGTCAACCAGCCTCGACGCGATTGCGACCACCATTTTTCGCACGGTATAGCGCCTGATCGGCTCTTTTAAGCACCAGGTCGCTGTGTTCTCCGGGTTTGAATGCCGTAAAACCTACGGAAATGGTGATGGTCACCCGCTCGCCCTTGAAGTGAAAAGGGCAGGCTTCAATCGATGCGCGCAAAGTATCCAGCAGTTGTGCGCCATTTATCGGTGACGTGTCGGGCATCAGCAAGACAAATTCTTCACCCCCGAACCGCGCAATGAAATCCGTCCCGCGCAGGCGTTTGCGCAACACGTTGGCAATGATTTTCAGCACTTTGTCACCTGCCAGGTGACCGTAGTTATCATTGATGCGTTTGAAGTGGTCGAGGTCGAGCATCGCCAGCAACAGGATGTTGCCGTGTTGCTGCCATTCGCGGACTTCGTGTTCCAGCCGCTCACTCCAGGCCGCGCGATTGGGCAGGCCGGTGAGGGGATCGAGCAGCGCTTTCTGCCGTTGTTCTTCAAGGTGTTCGCGGTAGCCCAGCGCTTCCTGTTCCATGTGCGCCACGCGTTCGGCCAGGCTTTGCAACCGAGCCGCGACTTCCTGCTCACGTTCGTCGCGCTGTTTCTGGTGTTGATCCATGGTGCCGAGCAGGCCTTCGAGGCGGTTCTCCAAGACGTGCTTGAGGTCTTCCAGGTCCGCCGCTTCTTGCACGCTGCTCTGCAGGCCGTCGACTTGCTCGCGAATCTGCGTATCCATCTCGCGTGCAGCCGAGCGGTTGTCGGCGTGGCCGTCGCTGGCAGCTTGCAAGTTGCTCTGGAACGATTCGAGACGTTCGTTGAGTTGTTGCAGGTACGCTTCGAATTCGTGCTGGCCGCTGTCGGTGATCGCCAGCATCAACGTCGCCAGATCATCGAGGATCGGGATCAGTTCGTACCAGTTCAACCCGTTTTGCAGACGATCACGCATCGCTTCGGCTTGTGGTCGATGGCGTTCGGGCAGCGTCAGGTCGTCGAGGAGGCCAAGGAGCGTATCTTCGATATGCTTGGCGACTGAACTATAGGACGGCTCGGGTGAGTCGGGCAGGGCGTAGAGAACTTCCTCTGGCGCCAGGTGCTCTGTCTCGATGGTCACCGGGGTCAGTTCATCCGGGTTGACTGCCTGTGGCTCTTGCTCGGCTGGAGTTGGGTCTATCGGTTGTTCGATGTTCGGCTGGGTCTGTGGCTCTACCGCTTGCGCAGATGCAGTCTCTGACTGAAGCACAGGCGGGACAAACACCACCAATTCCGGAGCAGGTTCTATTGCCTGTACTTCCAGTGATTCAGGGATCGCAGCGGCAGGTTGGACGTCGATGACCGTTGGCTGTTCGACTGGCGGATGCTCCACCGCGGGTGCGAGATCAACCGTTGCCGGCGGGGTCTCGGCAATCGGTTCGACAGTTTGCAGGGGCGCCGCTTGCACCGCAGGAACGGTGGCCTGTGGGGTGGCCTCATCCGCTTCCCGGTTACCAAACAGGCGCTGCAGAAAACCGGGGCGATCAGGTTCTGCCGGGTTATCCAGTTGACGTAAGGCTTTGCCTTGCAGGCCACTCAGTTCGCTGAGCAGCAACGGAATCTCACGGGCCTGACTGACTCGACCATCCAGTTGTTTGGCAAAGTTCTTCAGCGTCCGGCTGACTTCTCGAGGCAGTGGCAGTGTTTGCAGCTGAGTCACCAGCGCAGTCAATGCGGCGCTGGTCTGATTGACCCGGGTTTCCCGGCGCTGCTCGGAGTCGAGTACGGCTTTTTCCAGGCGTGGAAGCAGGGCGGCCAGGCCGGCGTCCATGTCATCGGTGCGCACGACTTCGCGCATTTCCTTCATGCACTGGTCAACGGCGCGATCGGTGCCTTCTGCGGCCAGGGTGCTGCGCACCAGCCCACGGCGCAGCAAGTCGAGCCGGGCATCCCATCGGCGTTCGAGCTTTTCCTGTTGTTCGATGCTTTTAAGGTATTTCTCTTTCCAGCGCTGTGTTTCGTCGCTCATTCATGGGATCCGCGAAGGGGCAGGACTCAACGCGGGGAATGCATCGGCCGTGAGCGAACCCGGCAGACGAATCTCTACCGCGACGGGCAGGTGATCTGAAATCGGTTGTGCCAGCACCTCGACCTTTTCAAGGGTCAGTGTGGGGCTGAGCAGAATATGGTCGAGGCAGCGCTGCGGGCGCCAGCTGGGGAAGGTCGCTTCCAGTTGCGGTGCTAGCAGACCGAGGTCACGCAACGGGGAGTTCTGCAGCAAATCACTGGCGTGGGTATTCATGTCGCCCATCAGCACCTGGTGTTTGTAACCGCCGATCAACTCGCGGATGTAAGCCAGTTGCATGCTGCGAGCCCGGGCACCCAGCGCCAGGTGCATCATCACCACCACCAGCGCCTCCGGACCTTCGCCGAAACGCACCAGAATCGCCCCGCGGCCCTTGGGCCCCGGCAGCGGATGATCTTCGATTGCCCACGGGCGCAGGCGGCTGAGCACGCCATTGCTGTGCTGGCCGAGGCGACCGAGATTGCGATTGAGTTGTTGATACCAGTAGGGAAAGGCGCCGAGCTGCGCCAGGTGTTCAACCTGATTGACGTAGCCTGATCGCAGGCTGCCGCCATCGGCTTCCTGCAAGGCGACCAGATCGAAGTCGCCCAGCAGATTGCCGATCTTTTGCAGATTGTCGGCACGCCCGGTGTGCGGCAGCAGATGCTGCCAGCCTCGGGTCAGGTAGTGCCGATAGCGCTCGGTACTGATGCCGACCTGGATATTGAAACTGAGCAAGCGCAGACGGCTGTCTGCGGGCAATCCCGTCGATTCCAGGTGATGCTCGTTGACCCGCGGATCATGCAGGCCAACGACACGTTCAGTTCCCCAGCGGCGCATGGCGGGCCCCGCGCTTAGTTGGCAGCAGCCTTGTTAGCCGCTCGCTCTTTGTTGACGAGTTTGTCGGCCAATTGCAGCGCTTGTTCGGCACCGCCGGCAGAGCCCACGTCAAAGCGGTATTTGCCGTTGACGATCATGGTTGGAACGCCGGAGATTTCATATTTCTTTGCCAGTTCTTTGGCTTTGTTGATCTGGCCTTTGATGGCAAAGGAGTCGAAGGTGGCCAGGAACTTGTCCTTGTCTACGCCTTGAGTGGCCAGGAAGTCGGCCATGTCGTCTTTGTCGGTCAGTTTCTTGTGTTCTTTCTGGATTGCGTTGAATACCGCAGCGTGAACCTTGTTCTCTACGCCCATCGCTTCAAGGGTCAGGAACATCTGGCCGTGTGCGTCCCATGGGCCGCCGAACATGGCAGGGATACGGACGAAGTTCACGTCGGAAGGCAGTTTCTCGACCCAAGGGTTGATCACCGGTTCAAAAGCGTAGCAATGCGGGCAGCCGTACCAGAACAGCTCCACGACTTCGATCTTGCCAGGCACGGCGACCGGAACCGGATTGGTCAGTTCGACATAAGGGGCGGCGGGTGCTTCGGCGGCTTGGGCAGTCATGCCGAACAGGCTGGCAGCGACGAGTGCGGCGCTGATGATCAGATTACGCATGCTTTACTCCTGGACAATTTGGGTCGCCTCGCGCGACCTGTTTTCAGACAGGTCCTGGCGGGCTTGAGTTCTGTAGTGTAACGGCAGCGGCCACAAAAAAGGGCGGCCTGAGCCACCCTTTTTATACTTGCTGCGACGGATTAATAGAGCGTTAACGTTGCACGAGATGTACTTCCCGCGGCACGCCCTGTTCGCCGGTCTTAGTGCAGGCCTTGAATGTAGCTGGACACCGCAGCGATATCTTCGTCGCTGAGCTTTTTGGCAATGCTTTGCATTGGTTTGGTATCGCCATCGTTGGCACGACCGCCTTCTTCCTTGCGGAAGTCGGTCAATTGCTTGGCAACGTATTGAGCGTGCTGACCACCCAGATGCGGGAAGCCGGCAGCCGCGTTGCCCTTGCCATCCGGAGAGTGGCAGCCGGTGCAGGCTGGCAGGCCCTTGGCCAGGTCGCCGCCGCGGAACAAGGCTTCACCGCGAGCCACGACTTTCGGGTCGGCGGCGCCAACGCTGCCTTTCTGGCTGGCGAAGTAAGCGGCGATATCAGCCAGGTCCTGATCGCTCAGGTTGGTCAGCAGGCCGGTCATTTCCAGAACGGTGCGTTTGCCGGACTTGATGTCGTGCAGCTGCTTGTTCAGATAACGCTCGCCCTGTCCTGCCAGTTTCGGAAAGTTAGGCGCCATGCTGTTGCCATCCGGGCCATGACAGGCGCCACATACTGCGGCTTTCGCCTGACCAGCAGTTGCATCACCTGCAGCATGGGCTACGCCGGAGATCCCCACGGTCAACAGCAGACTCACGATCAATTTGTTCATCAGCTAATCCAACTACGGCTAAGGGTTAAAGAGTTATGGACCGGGATCACTCGCTCATCCACTGGATGATTGCCTGGTAATCCTCGGCACTGCAGTCCATGCACAAACCACGCGGCGGCATCGCCTTGAAACCCTGGGTCACGTGTTGCACCAGCGTCCCCATACCTTTCGCCAACCTCGGCGTCCAAGCTTCCTGGTCGCCCTTTTTGGGCGCCATGGGTAGTTGGCCGGAATGACAGGCACCACAAACACGGTTGTACACAGCTTCCGGATCCTGTGTAGCCTGAGCGCTGTAAAGCGGCATCAAGACACCGGCAGCTAGCAGCCATTTCGTCATAAAACGACCTTTTCAGGGTTGAGAGCGTTCTGCGTTCTAATGCGCAATCAAGGTCAATCGCTCTCGTGAACTTCATCCTACGCTGGGACAAAGCGCACACAAAATCTGCGGCATTATATACTGGCGTCACTGAAACGGAAACGACACCGCTTGCCGCGTCCATTCCCGGCGCCGCCCACATCGGAAATCCCATGCAACTCAAGAACCCCATCCTCGGTCTGTGCCAACAGTCCACCTTCATGCTCAGCGCTGCCAAAGTCGATCAATGTCCCGACGACGAAGGCTTTGAAGTGGCCTTCGCCGGGCGTTCCAACGCCGGCAAATCCAGCGCGCTGAACACCCTGACGCACGCCAGCCTGGCGCGAACCTCGAAAACTCCGGGTCGCACGCAGCTCTTGAACTTCTTCAAGCTAGACGATGATCGTCGTCTGGTCGACCTTCCGGGTTACGGTTACGCGAAAGTGCCTATCCCGTTGAAGCTGCACTGGCAGCGTCACCTGGAAGCTTATCTGGGTGGTCGCGAGAGTCTGAAAGGCCTGATTCTGATGATGGACATCCGTCATCCAATGACCGATTTCGACCTGTTGATGCTCGACTGGGCCGTCGCCAGTGGCATGCCGATGCACATTTTGCTGACTAAAGCTGACAAGCTGACCTATGGCGCGGCGAAAAACGTGCTGCTCAAGGTTCAGGCAGACATCCGCAAAGGATGGGGCGATGCGATTAGCATCCAGCTGTTCTCGGCGCCAAAGCGCATGGGTCTGGAAGACGCCTACACTGTATTGGCAGGCTGGATGGAGCTGGCGGACAAAGGCTCCGAGGTTGCGGAGCAATAAATCGCAGGCAAAAAAAACCCCGGACTTCTTATGGGGAGGGGGAAGTTCCGGGGTTCAAGTTCCGGACCGCTAGGGCGGGGTCCAGATATCTGCCAACACTTAACACAACATAGGAGCATCGAAGGGCTTCACCAGCCATTCAGTAACTCTGAGTGGCAGTTCACAGGTTTAGTTCCGGAGCTTCAGAAACCATTTGTAATAAGTGTGATTTCTTTCCGAAATAAGGGCTCTTGACCCATCTGCCGCGGCACTATGCCGCAGCAGAAAACGCCCTTTCAGACGGCTCAGTGAGCCTCATCCCAGTTATTGCCTACGCCAACCTCGACCAGAAGCGGTACATCCAGCTTCACGGCGTCGCTCATGTGCACGCGAATTTCATCGCGGACCTGGTCGACCAGATCTTCACGCACCTCAAGCACCAATTCATCGTGCACCTGCAGGATGACTTTGGCGTCGAGGCCCGAGGAGGTCAGCCAGTTATCCACCGCCACCATGGCTTTTTTGATGATGTCCGCCGCCGTGCCCTGCATCGGGGCGTTGATCGCCGTGCGTTCGGCGCCTTTACGCAGGGCCGGGTTTTTCGCGTTGATTTCCGGCAGGTACAGGCGTCGGCCGAAGATCGTTTCGACAAAACCTTGCTCGGCCGCCTGGGTGCGGGTGCGTTCCATGTACGCCAGAACACCCGGGTAGCGGGCGAAATAACGGTCGATGTATGCCTGGGATTGCTTGCGATCAACGCCGATCTGCTTGGCCAGGCCAAACGCGCTCATGCCGTAGATCAAACCGAAGTTGATCGCCTTGGCGCTGCGACGTTGGTCGGTGGTGACGTCGGCCAGTTCCACGCCGAACACTTCGGCGGCGGTGGCCTTGTGCACGTCCAGGTCATTGCGGAAGGCGTGCAGCAAACCTTCGTCCTTGGCCAGGTGCGCCATGATCCGCAGCTCGATTTGCGAATAGTCCGCCGCCAGCAGCTTGTAGCCCTTTGGCGCGACGAACGCCTGACGAATCCGCCGCCCTTCGGCCGTGCGGATTGGAATGTTCTGCAAGTTCGGATCGCTGGACGACAAGCGCCCGGTCGCCGCGACAGCTTGATGATAGGACGTGTGAATCCGCCCGGTGCGCGGGTTGATCTGTTCCGGCAGGCGATCGGTGTAAGTGCTTTTCAGCTTGCTCATCGAGCGGTACTGCATCAGCACTTTGGGCAACGGGTAATCCTGCTCGGCCAGTTCCGCCAGGACGGCTTCGGCGGTGGACGCCTGGCCCTTGGCGGTTTTGCTGAGGATCGGCAACCCGAGCTTTTCGTACAGGATCACGCCCAATTGCTTCGGCGAGCCCAAGTTGAATTCTTCACCGGCGATGGCGAATGCCTCACGCTCCAGCGCGACCATTTTGTCGCCGAGCTCGACGCTTTGGATGCCCAGCAGGTTGGCATCGACCAACGCGCCCTGGCGTTCGATTCGCGCCAGTACCGGCACCAACGGCATTTCGATTTCGCTCAGAACTTTGCTCAGGCTCGGAATGGCATTGAGCTTTTCCTGCAAGGTCTGGTGCAGGCGCAGCGTCACGTCGGCGTCTTCGGCGGCGTAAGGCCCGGCCAGTTCCAGCGAGATCTGGTCAAACGTCAGCTGCTTGGCACCCTTGCCGGCGATGTCCTGAAAACTCGTAGTGGTGTGGTTCAGGTACTTGAGCGCCAGGCTGTCCATGTCGTGGCGGGTCGCGGTGGAATCCAGCACGTAAGATTCGAGCATGGTGTCGAACGCGATGCCTTGCACGGTGATGCCGCAATTCTGGTCGCCACCGATGGCGCAGTTGGCGAGGATGTTCATGTCGAACTTGGCGTGCTGGCCGACCTTGAGTTTGTTCGGATCTTCCAGAATCGGTTTCAGCGCGCGCAGCACGGTGTCGCGATCAAGCTGATCCGGCACACCCATGTAGGAATGGGTCAGCGGGATGTAGGCTGCTTCGTTGGCCTGTACAGCAAACGACAGGCCGACAAGCTGCGCCTGCTGCGCATCGATGCCGGTGGTTTCGGTATCAAAGGCGATCAATTTGGCGTCGTTGAGCTTCTTCAGCCACAGGTCGAAATCGGCCTGGGTCAGGATCGTGGTGTACTTGAGCTCGGTCTCGACAGCGGCTTCTTCAGCCACCGGCACGGTAACTTCCTGGCCGGAACGCTTGGCATCACGCTGGTTTTCTTCAAACCAGCTCTTGAATTCGAGCAGGGTGTAGAGCTCGGCGAGTTTGTCGTGATCCGGCCGGCCCATTTGCAGGTCGTCGAGCCCGATGTCCAGCGGCACGTCGATCTTGATGGTTGCCAATTGATAGGAGAGGAATGCCATCTCCTTATGCTCTTCGAGCTTGGCCGGCAGGGTCTTGGCGCCGCGAATCGGCAGGGTCGGAACGATGTCGAGCTGTGCGTACAGCTCGGTCAGACCGCCGTTCACACCCACCAACAGGCCGGAAGCGGTTTTAGGACCAATGCCCGGAACGCCCGGAATGTTGTCGGAAGAATCGCCCATCAGTGCCAGATAATCGATGATCTGCTCGGGAGCGACGCCGAATTTCTCCTTCACGCCCTCCACGTCCAGCGCGCTACCGGTCATGGTGTTGACCAAGGTAATGTGGCCGTCGACCAGTTGCGCCATGTCCTTGTCGCCGGTGGAGATCACCACTGGTCGGTCAGCTGCTGCGCTGCTGCGGGCCAAAGTGCCGATCACGTCATCGGCCTCGACGCCTTCGACGCACAATAACGGGAAGCCCAGCGCGATCACGCTCTGATGCAGTGGCTCAATCTGTACGCGCATGTCGTCGGGCATGCTCGGACGGTTAGCTTTGTACTCGGCGAACATTTCGTCACGGAATGTCCCGCCCTTGGCGTCGAACACCACGGCGAACGGACTGTCCGGGTACTGCTTGCGCAGACTCTTGAGCATGTTCAACACGCCTTTGACCGCTCCAGTCGGCAAACCCTTGGAAGTGGTCAGCGGCGGCAGGGCGTGAAAGGCGCGGTACAGGTAAGAAGAACCGTCCACCAGGACGAGGGGGGCTTGGCTCATGAGCAGGATCAACCTTTTCGGCGGGTCCGGCGCTAGAATAGCGGGACCGTTGACGACAAAGGGACAAGGTTATCATGCGCACACTAAATCGCCTGTTGCTGGCTGGCTTGTTTGCAACCGTTCCCCTGGCCGTCATGGCGGCGGATGATGCGCCCACACCGGAGCCGGAAGTCACGATCCGCACGGAAGGGGACAAAACGATTCAGGAGTACCGCCAAAACGGTTTCCTGTACGCGATCAAGGTCACGCCGAAGGTCGGACCGCCGTATTTCCTGGTGCGTGCGGATGGGACAGATGCAAACTTCATCCGCTCGGATCAGCCGGATATGCTGATTCCGTCGTGGAAGATTTTTGAATGGAAGTAGTTTCTTAATTTCAATCGGCGCTGGCTCATGCAGCGGCGCCCGTACTGGCAGTTTAAACATGTCTGTGTTCACCCCGCTGGCTCGGCCCGAGCTGGAAACCTTTCTCGCCCCATACGGGCTCGGCCGCCTGCTTGATTTCCAGGGAATTGCCGCCGGTAGTGAAAACACCAATTTCTTCATCAGCCTGGAGCAGGGCGAATTTGTCCTGACCCTGGTCGAGCGCGGTCCGGTTCAGGAGATGCCGTTCTTCATCGAACTGCTCGATGTGCTGCACGAGGCCGACTTGCCGGTGCCTTACGCACTGCGCACCACCGACGGCGTGGCCTTGCGCGAACTGGCCGGCAAGCCTGCGCTGTTGCAACCACGCCTGGCCGGCAAGCACATCAAGGAAGCCAACGCGCAGCATTGCGCCCAAGTCGGCGAGTTGCTGGGCCATCTGCATCTGGCGACCCAGGCCAACATGATCAAGCGCAAAACCGATCGTGGCCTGGACTGGATGCTGGAGGAGGGCACGCAGTTGCTCTCCCACCTGAATGCCGAGCAGAGTGATTTGTTGCAGCGGGCGCTGGACGAAATCACTCAGCAGAAGACGAAAATCCTGGCGTTGCCACGGGCCAACATCCACGCGGATCTGTTCCGCGACAACGCGATGTTTGAAGGCACGCACCTGACCGGGTTGATTGATTTCTACAACGCCTGCTCGGGGCCGATGCTCTATGACGTGGCGATTGCCTTGAATGACTGGTGTTCGGATGACGACGGGCTGATCGACGGGCCGCGGGCGCGGGCGTTGCTCGGGGCCTATGCCGCGTTGCGTCCGTTCACTGCCGCAGAGGCTGAACTGTGGCCGACCATGTTGCGCGTGGCGTGTGTGCGGTTCTGGTTGTCACGGTTGATTGCCGCGGAGTCGTTTGCCGGTCAGGACGTGTTGATTCACGATCCGATGGAGTTTCAGCAGCGGTTGGCGCAGCGGCAGAAGGTCAGTACGCCGCTACCGTTCGCCCTTTAACAGCTTCGCGGGCAAGCCTCGCTCCTACAGGTTTGTGTCGTGCACATTATCTGTGAACGGCACAAATTCCGTAGGAGCGAGGCTTGCCCGCGGATGGGGCGTCGCAGATCCCGCCGTTACAACGACTCCAGACACCCCGCCAAATCATTCCCCAACTTCTCCAGCACCTGCTCATACCCCTGCGCAGTCGCCGGCGTGTACCCGCCCAACGCATCCAGCTCCGCCAATTTCACCGGCAGGCCTGCCACCAGGGTTTCCGCCAGGCGCGGACGCAACGGCGGTTCACTGAACACACAGGTCTTGCCGACTTCCTGCAACCGCGTGCGCATCGCTGCGACGTGCTGGGCGCCCGGCTGGACTTCGGCGGCGACGCTGAATACGCCGGCGTGATTGAGGCCGTAGGCGTCTTCAAAGTAGTCGAAGGCCTCGTGGAATACGAAGTACGGTTTGCCTGCGATGCCGGCCAGACGCGCTTTCAAGCGAAGATCCATTGCATCCAGACGCTCATCGAACGCCTTGAGGTTGCTCTGATAACGCATGGCGTTGGCCGGATCGGTTGCACTCAAGTCAGCAGCCATTTTTGTGGCGATCACGCGAGCGTTTACCGGAGACAACCACAAATGCGCGTCCAGGCTGCCAGGGCGATGATCGTGGTCATGCTCATCGGCTTCTTCCGCGTGCGAATGGTTGTCTTCGCCGAAGTGGCGAAGTTTCAGTCCCGGCAGATCCTGCACAGCGATGCTCGGCAGCGTTCGACCGTTCAGCACGCGAGGCAGGAACCCTTCCATGTCCGGACCGATCCAGTAAACCAGATCCACCGATTGCACCTTCCGTACGTCGGAAGGACGCAAGGCATAGTTATGCGGTGAAGCGCCCGGTGGTAGCAGCACTTCCGGGATTGCCACGCCGTCCTGCACCGCAGCGGCAATCAGCTGTAGCGGCTTGATGCTGGTGAGGACTTTGACGTCGGCTTGAGCTGAGCCAATGAACAGAAAACTTGCGGCAAATGTGACAAAGATAGAAAAAAGTCGGGACACGATGACCACTCGAAGAGGCGAGAACGGGTAACATAATAACGTCTCTCACAAAACTCGTCGCCGCTCATGCCTAAAACACCGATTGCCAGCCGTCCCCACGACCACTCTCATTGCGTACATAGCGCACTGACTGAGGCCGATGCCTTGTGCGCACGTCAAGGCCTGCGCCTGACCGCCTTGCGTCGGCGGGTGCTGGAGCTGGTGTGGCAAAGTCACAAGCCGTTGGGTGCCTACGACATTCTCGCGGTACTCAGTGAGCAGGATGGCCGCCGCGCTGCGCCGCCTACCGTGTACCGTGCGCTGGATTTCCTGTTGGAAAACGGCCTCGTCCACCGCATCTCCTCGCTCAACGCCTTCGTCGGCTGCAATCACCCGGAGCATGCCCACCAGGGTCAATTCCTGATCTGCCGCGAATGTCACGCCGCCATTGAGCTCGAACAGAAATCCATCAGCGACGCGATCATCAGCAGCGCCAAGGATGTCGGTTTCGTCGTCGAAGGCCAGACCGTTGAAGTGGTCGGCCTCTGCTCGGGTTGCCAGGGGGCTTGATGAGCAATGCGCTGATTCGCCTCGAGCAGGTTGTCGTCACCTTTGCCGGGCAAAACGTGCTGGATAACATCGAGCTGAGCGTCGAGCCGGGGCAGATCGTCACCCTGATCGGCCCGAACGGCGCGGGCAAGACCACGCTGGTGCGCGCGGTGCTCGGTCTGTTGAAGCCGGACAGCGGCAGCGTCTGGCGCAAGCCGAAACTGCGGGTCGGTTACATGCCGCAAAAACTTCACGTCGATCCGACGCTGCCGTTGTCGGTACTGCGCTTTTTGCGTCTGGTGCCCGGCGTGGACCGTGCCAGGGCCTTGGCGGCACTCAAGGAAGTCGGCGCCGAGCAGGTGATCGACAGCCCGGTGCAAAGTGTTTCCGGTGGCGAAATGCAGCGCGTGCTGCTGGCTCGAGCCCTGCTGCGTGAGCCGGAACTGCTGGTGCTCGACGAACCGGTGCAAGGCGTCGATGTGGCCGGCCAAGCCGAGCTCTACAGCCTGATCACGCGGCTGCGCGACCGTCACGGCTGCGGGGTATTGATGGTCTCCCACGATTTGCACCTGGTCATGAGCACCACCGACCAGGTGGTCTGTCTGAATCGTCATGTCTGCTGCTCCGGGCACCCGGAACAAGTCAGCGGCGATCCGGCTTTCGTCGAGCTGTTCGGCAAGAACGCACAAAGCCTGGCGATTTATCACCACCACCACGACCACGCCCATGACCTGCATGGTTCGGTGGTCAACGCGGCCCCGACGGCCCAACCCCATGTCCATGGAGATAGCTGCAAGCATGGCTGATTTTCTGCTCTACGCCCTGCTTGCAGGTCTGGCTTTGGCGCTGGTCGCAGGACCGCTGGGTTCGTTCGTGGTCTGGCGGCGCATGGCCTATTTCGGCGACACCTTGTCCCACGCGGCCTTGCTCGGCGTGGCATTGGGCTTTCTGCTGGATGTCAGTCCTACCGTTGCCGTCACCGTCGGTTGCTTGCTGTTGGCGGTGCTGCTGGTGACGTTGCAACAGCGTCAGCCGCTGGCGTCCGACACGCTTTTGGGAATTCTCGCACCAAGCACGCTCTCTCTGGGCCTGGTCGTACTAAGCTTCATGCACGAAGTGCGGATCGACCTGATGGCGTATCTGTTCGGTGACTTGCTGGCGATCAGCCCGACCGACTTGGCCTGGATACTCGGTGGCAGCGCCGGTGTTCTCGCGTTGCTGGTGACGTTGTGGCGGCCATTGTTGGCGATCACGGTGCATGAAGAACTGGCCCGGGTGGAAGGTTTGCCCGTGCCGGCGCTGCGCCTGGCCCTGATGTTGCTGATCGCGGTGGTGATCGCTGTGGCGATGAAAATCGTCGGTGTGTTGCTGATTACTTCGCTGTTGATCATCCCGGCGGCTGCGGCACAACGTCACGCTCGCTCGCCGGAACAGATGGCGCTGGGCGCGAGCCTGCTGGGCATGCTCGCGGTCTGTGGCGGGCTGGCGTTGTCGTGGTTCAAAGACACCCCGGCGGGCCCGTCGATTGTTGTGACGGCCGCCGCACTGTTTCTGCTGAGTTTTGTCCTGCCCCGTCGAGGGGTGTAGACTTGCTCGTTTTTTGCGCAAATAGAGAGTCGCAGGAATGAAGCTGTCAGCCTCCCGTTATCTGCTCCTTGTCGCATTTTCGCTGCTACTGGGCGCTTGCCAAAGCACGCCATCGGCCACCACTGCGGCGACCGATGCCCGGGCCACGGCCATCGCGCAGCTGGAACAAAACCTGGCCAGCAGCGAGCTGGCCACCGCCGAAGACCAGTTGGCGACCTTGCAGGCCCAGTCGCCAGACGATCCGTCCCTTGTGCAATATCAGCGGCAATTGGCCGAAGCCTACCTGCGTCGCAGCCAGATCGTGCTGCAAAAGGGCGATGTAAATGCGGCCGCTACGGCGCTGGCCCGGGCCCGGGCATTAATGCCCAAGGCTCCGGCGCTGACGGGTGGGGTCAACAACGCCATCGTCAATGCCCGTAAAGCTGAACTGGACAGGGCTGAAGCGGCGCTCATGGCAGCCGAGGCCAAGCCACCGGCCAAAGTCATTGATCCTACGGCTGAGAGCACCACAATTGCGTTGAACCTCACGGATATGAGCAAACTTCGCCGTCAATTGGATGCGATTGCCGCCGATGTGGTGAATTACCAGTGCGATGTCAGCATTCAGGCGCCGCGTACCCAGGATTACCCATGGTTGGCGACGTTGCTGACTAAACGGGTGAAGAAGCTGGATTCGGAGTTCGATCTGAATCTGCAGAAGCAGATCCTGCGCAACGTTCCGGCGCAGATCGTCTTGAGTCCGCGTAAACCCTGAAAGCTTCGCGAGCAGACTCGCTCTCACAGTGAATTGGGGTTGATTACACTTTCTATGATCAAACCCAAACCCTGTGGGAGCTAGCCTGCTTGCGAAGGCGCCCTCCCTAACGATACAAAACCTTAAGCCGGAATCGCCTTGGCCTTAGGCTCCCGATCCCAAACCCGATGCTGCCCGATGGCGGCAAAGAACGGTTTGATCAACTGGGTATCCGCACCCACGACCAGCCCCGCATCCACCTCAAGCTTCAACACGTCCAGCAACTGCTTCGCCTCGCCATGCAGCGCAATCGCTTTCAAGTGTTTGTAAGCTTCCAACAGGTAATGCAGCGCTACGCCATCGCCACTCAACGCCTTGATCGACGCCGCGCCACCGGGTACGAACACCGCATCGAATGCCACCGAAGGCAAGCCTTCCATTGAAGCGTCCACTGGCAGTGTCTTGCCATCGGCGGTGGTCACTGGCGCGGAAGTCGGGCCGAGCAGCTTGGCGTGCGCACCTTCTGCCTTCAGCGCCTTCTTCATCGCATCAATCGCAGCACCATCGACACCGTTGGCCGCCAGAATCGCCACTTTCCGCGTTTTGATATCCCCCGGCAGCAGGTTGGCCTGGCTCAAGGCCGGTGAGCGATCGGGTGAAGTTTTACGCACTTCGACGGTGCCAGCCTTCGGCGCCGGCAAACCAAGGTTCTGCGCCACGCGTTTGGCCAGTTCCAGATCGATATTGGCCAGGATCTCGTTCACCTGACGTGCACGGATGAATTCACGCTCAACCTTGCCCAGCTCAAAGCTGTACGCCGAGATGATGTGTTCCTGCTCGTGCTTGCTCATGCTGCGGAAAAACAGGCGCGCCTGGGAGAAGTGATCGCCGAACGACTCGCTGCGCTGGCGAATCTTGTTGGCGTCGATGCGCTCCGGATAGGTCTCGAATCCACCGTCCTGCGCGGCAGGCGGCGTTTCTTTCGGCCAACCGCCATCGATGGAATTCGGCTCGTAGGAGGCGCGCCCCTTGTCGATGGTGGTGCGATGCAGCGCATCCCGCTGGCCGTTATGGAAGGGTGCTACGGGACGGTTGATCGGGATCTCGTGAAAATTCGGCCCACCGAGTCGGCTGATCTGCGTATCGGTGTAGGAAAACAGCCGCCCTTGCAGCAGCGGATCATTGGAGAAGTCGATGCCCGGCACGATATGGCCCGGGCAGAACGCAACCTGCTCGGTTTCGGCGAAGAAATTATCCGGGTTGCGGTTGAGCACCATCTTGCCCAGCGGGGTAATGGGCACCAGTTCTTCCGGGATCAGTTTGGTCGGGTCGAGGATGTCGAAGTCGAAGTTATGTTCGTTTTCTTCTTCGATGACCTGCACGCCCAACTCCCACTCCGGGTAGTCGCCCATCTCGATCGACTCCCACAGATCGCGGCGGTGGTAATCGGTGTCTTTACCGGCGAGCTTCTGTGCTTCATCCCACACCAGTGAGCAAGTACCGGCGGTAGGGCGCCAATGGAATTTGACGAAGCGTGATTTTCCTTCGGCATTGATCAAGCGGAACGTGTGTACGCCAAAGCCCTGCATGCTGCGCAGGCTTTTCGGTATCGCCCGGTCGGACATGGCCCAGATCACCATGTGCGCCGACTCTGGCACCAGCGAGACGAAATCCCAGAAGGTGTCGTGAGCCGAGCCGCCGGTAGGGATTTCGTTGTGTGGCTCCGGTTTCACCGCGTGCACGAAGTCAGGGAACTTGATTGCATCCTGAATGAAAAACACCGGCATGTTATTGCCCACCAGGTCGAAGTTGCCTTCGTCGGTGAAGAACTTCACGGCGAAACCTCGCACGTCCCGCACGGTATCGCCTGACCCACGCGGACCCTGCACCGTGGAAAAGCGCACGAAGACCGGGGTTTTCTTGCCGGGATCTTGTAGGAAACCGGCTTTGGTCAGTACGGAATGGTTTTCATAGGTCTGGAAAAAACCATGAGCGCCAGTGCCCCGAGCATGGACGATGCGCTCTGGAATGCGCTCATGGTCAAAATGCGTGATTTTTTCACGCATGATGAAGTCTTCCAGCAACGACGGCCCGCGCGCGCCGACCTTCAACGTGTTCTGGTTGTCCGAAACCTTCACGCCCTGATTGGTGCGCAGGGCTTGTTCGGTGGCGTCGGAGCGAAACTTTTCCAGGCTATCGAGCTTGGCATTGGTGTTGCCGCGGTCCAGGGTATCGGTCCCGGCCAGTGCGCTTTTAGGTGCGGCAGGCTTTTTAGTACTCATCAGTCGTAAACTCCTCGTTGCGATCCCGTAGCCAGGACTTATATGCATTCCCCAGGCACGGCACCGGGGGCGTTTTCGAGTTGCCTTATTAGTGACTGGCGAGCTTTTTAGCCGTTCCTTTTTTCTAACCTTCGATCGCGTTATTGCCAAATGGAAGGTTGAATGCGGAATAAATGCTAATAACCTCTATACGGACAGGCTAAAATGCGCGCCCGGCTAACCGCTGACCCTTTTCCAACGCGCCCCACAAGGTTCGCTACGTGATCGAGTTTCAAAACGTCCACAAAACCTACCGCGTCGCCGGTAAGGATATTCCCGCCCTGCACCCGACCAGTCTGACGATTGAGAACGGTCAGGTCTTCGGCCTGATCGGTCACTCCGGCGCGGGAAAAAGTACCCTGCTGCGTCTGATCAATCGCCTGGAAGAATCCAGCGGCGGCAAGATCTTCGTCGACGGCGAAGAAGTCACCGCGCTCGACGCCAACAGCCTGCGCCGCTTCCGCCAGCAGGTCGGGATGATTTTCCAGCACTTCAACCTGCTGGCGTCCAAGACCGTCGCCGACAACGTCGCGCTGCCGTTGACCCTGGCCGGTGAACTGTCGCGCAGCGAGATTGACCAGCGTGTCGCCGAGTTGCTGGCGCGGGTCGGTCTGTCTGACCACGCCAAGAAGTACCCGGCGCAGCTGTCCGGCGGCCAGAAGCAGCGCGTCGGCATTGCCCGCGCCCTGGCGACCAAGCCAAAAATCCTGCTGTGCGATGAAGCCACCAGCGCCCTGGACCCGCAGACCACGGCGTCGGTCCTGCAATTGCTGGCCGAGATCAATCGCGAGCTGAAACTGACCATCGTCCTGATTACCCACGAGATGGACGTGATCCGCCGGGTCTGCGACCAGGTCGCCGTGATGGACGCGGGTGTGATCGTCGAGCAAGGTTCGGTGGCCCAGGTGTTCCTGCATCCGAAACACCCGACCACCAAACGTTTCGTGCAAGAAGACGAGCAGATTGATGAAAGCGAACAGCGTGACGACTTCTCCCATGTGCCGGGCCGCATCGTGCGTCTGACCTTCCAGGGCGAAGCGACCTACGCACCACTGTTGGGGACCGTCGCTCGGGAAACGGGCGTGGACTACAGCATCCTGGCCGGTCGTATCGACCGCATCAAAGACGTCCCTTACGGGCAATTGACCCTGGCTGTTACCGGTGGCGACATGGAGGCGGCGTTCGCCCACTTCACCGCAGCTGACGTCCACATGGAGGTCCTGCGCTAATGGAAGTCCTGACAAGTTTCTTCGTCAACATCGACTGGTTCGAAATCTGGCTGGCTACCGGCGATACCCTGCTGATGCTCTTCGGTTCGTTGTTGTTCACCGTGTTGCTCGGCCTCCCGCTGGGCGTGTTGTTGTTCCTGTGCAGTCCGCGTCAGTTGCTGGAATCCAGAACGCTATACGCCGTGCTGTCGCTGGTGGTGAACATCCTGCGTTCGCTGCCGTTCATCATTTTGCTGATCGTGATGATCCCGTTCACCGTGCTGATAACCGGCACCTCGCTCGGCGTCGCCGGTGCGATCCCGCCGCTGGTAGTGGGTGCCACGCCGTTCTTCGGGCGACTGGTGGAAACCGCCCTGCGTGAAGTGGATCGCGGCATCATCGAAGCCACCCAGGCCATGGGTGCGACGACCCGGCAGATCATCATCAACGCCCTACTGCCAGAAGCCCGCCCGGGCATTTACGCGGCGATTACGGTGACGGCTATTACACTGGTGTCCTACACGGCGATGGCCGGTGTGGTCGGTGCCGGTGGGTTGGGCGACCTGGCGATCCGTTTTGGTTATCAGCGTTTCCAGACCGATGTGATGATCGTCACCGTGGTGCTGTTGCTGGTGCTGGTGCAGGTTCTGCAAATGGTTGGTGACAAACTGGTCGTCCATTTCTCCAGAAAATAAACAGTTCTCGTAAACATGACATGAGCCGGCCATTCGCTGGCAGGCGCCAAATCCAGGCGCCGCAAGCGGGTACCCACAAGGAGTTAGCTGAATGAAAAAACTACTCGTCGCGTTCGCAGCCGTTGCAGCGTTTTCCGCTCACGCTGACACTCTGACCGTTGCAGCCACCCCGGTGCCGCACGCTGAAATCCTCGAATTCGTCAAACCGGCCCTGGCCAAAGACGGCGTGGACCTGAAGGTCAAAGTCTTCACCGACTACATCCAGCCGAACGTGCAGGTTGCCGAAAAACGCCTGGACGCCAACTTCTTCCAGCACCAGCCGTACCTCGATGAGTTCAACAAGGCCAAGGGCACCGACCTGGTCGCCGTTGCTGGCGTACACCTGGAACCGCTGGGCGCTTACTCCAGCAAGTACAAGGCCCTGACCGAACTGCCAGGCGGCGCCAACGTGGTGATCCCGAACGACGCCACCAACGGCGGTCGCGCGCTGTTGCTGCTGGCCAAGGCCGGCCTGATCAAGTTGAAGGATTCCAACAACATCCTGTCGACGGTCAAGGACATCACCGAGAACACCAAGGACCTGAAATTCCGTGAGCTGGAAGCCGCGACCATCCCGCGCGTGCTGACCCAGGTCGACCTGGCGCTGATCAACACCAACTACGCGCTGGAAGCCAAGCTCGATCCGTCCAAGGATGCGCTGGTCATCGAAGGCAACGACTCGCCTTACGTGAACATCCTTGTTGCCCGCCCGGACAACAAGGACAGCGAAGACATGAAGAAACTGGTTGCTGCGCTGCACAGCCCGGAAGTGAAGGCCTTTATCCTCGAGAAGTACAAAGGCGCGGTATTGCCGGCGTTCTGATCTGAGTCGTTAACAAAAAATGGGGCGCATCGAATGCGCCCCATTTTTTTATGCCTGAAACACCGTCCCCTGTAGGAGCCAGGCTTGCCGGCGACGGCAATCTCACGGGCGCTTTCGCCGGCGAGCCTGGCTCCTACAGGGGGCGTGGTGTTTATTTGCGGTTGAGCATCACCGGCAACTGCGCCACCAACTTGGCGTTATTCAGCGGTGCACGAATGAAGCCACGCTGTGTCCCGTCCGGCCCGATCACCGCGAGGTTGCCGCTGTGATCAACCGTGTAATTCGGCTTGCTGGTGTCTGCCGGAATGAACGGAATGCTCACCGCATTGGCCAGTTTCTGAATGTCTTCAATCGACGAAGGCGTCAGGCCTGTGAACTGCGGATCGAAGTAGCCCAGGTACTGCTTGAGCTGCTTGGGCGTGTCGCGGTTCGGGTCGACGCTGACCAGGATGATCTGCAACTTCGCCACAGCCTCTGGCGGCAGTTCACTTTTGATCTGGCGCAGCTGGGCGAGGGTGGTCGGGCAGATGTCGGGGCAGAAGGTGTAGCCGAAGAACAACAGTGACCATTTGTCTTTCAGCTCGTTGACCATCACCGGCTTGCCGTCCTGATCGGTCATCGTCACGTTTGGCAGGTTGCGGCTTTGCGGCAGCAAAATGATCCCGGCATCGATCAATGCCGTAGGATCGCCCTGGCCTTTTCCGGACAGCACTTTGTTGATGGTCAGGCCCAGAACCAGCGCGATCAGGGCGACGAGGATAAAGACGGTTTTCTGAGTTCGAGTCATAGGTTCAACAGTAAGTAGTGGTCTACGAGCAGCGCGATAAACAGCAGGAACAAGTAGTAGATAGAGTACTTGAAGGTGTTGATCGCCGCGTGCGGCCGAGTGCCACGGTACAGCACCACGGCCCATTGCAGAAACCTTGCGCCCAGTCCCAGGGCGCAAATCAGGTAAAGCATGCCGCTCATGTGGATCACGTAGGGCATCAGGCTGACCGCCAGCAGCGCGAAGGTATAAAGCAGGATGTGGACCTTGGTGTAATGCTCGCCATGGGTCACCGGCAACATCGGGATGTTGGCCTTGGCATATTCCTCTTTGCGGTGAATGGCCAGGGCCCAGAAGTGAGGCGGGGTCCAGGCGAAAATGATCAACACCAGCAACAAGGGTTCGGCGCTGACATGACCGGTGGCCGCGGTCCAGCCGAGCAACGGCGGGGCAGCGCCGGCCAGGCCACCGATAACGATGTTCTGCGGCGTCGCGCGCTTCAGGAAACCGGTATAGATCACCGCATAACCGAGCAAGGACGCGAGGGTCAGCCAGGCCGTCAGCGCATTGGTGAAGGCCAGCAGCACGGCTTGCCCAAGCACCGCCAATACCAGGGCAAATGTCAGCGCCGCCGCAGGTGAAACGCGCCCTTCAGCCAAGGGACGTTTGTGGGTACGCGCCATCACTGCATCGATACGCCGGTCCACCACATGATTCACCGCCGCCGCACCCCCGGCACACAACGCGATCCCCAGGTTGCCGAACACCAGCACCGTCCACGGCACCCCGGCGCGGGTCGCGAGGAACATGCCGACCAGCGAGGTGATGAGCATCAGCACCACCACTTTCGGCTTGGTCAGCTCCAGGTAGTCACGCCAGATCGCCTGACTGTGACGTTCGCCGATCAGAGTCGCCATGGCATCTCTCCTTTTATTGTTATGGGCCCGGCTGAGTGTTTACGCGGGCTGAACCGCCAGCGTGCAAGGTTTTGCTGTTTGACCCGAACCAGGCTGGTTCGCGCGTGATAATTGACCAGCACCATCGTGAGCAACAGCGCTGCGCCCCCCGCGTTGTGCGCGACCGCAACAGGCAGCGGCAGGTGGAACAAGACGTTGCTGATGCCGAGGGTGATTTGGGCCGCAAGGGCGATCAGCACCATTGCGGCCAAGCGCGTCATGCCAACCACTTTCAGTTGCCAGGCCAGCCCCAGCAGCACGAGCGTCACCAGCAACGCGCCGATGCGGTGAGTCAGATGGATCGCTGTGCGGGCATCACTGTCCAGTTGCCCGCCCAGGTAATTGGGGCCGATGTGTTGGGTCAGGTGAAAACCATTGGCGAAATCAGCCGGTGGCAGCCATTGCCCATGGCAGGTCGGGAAGTCGATGCAAGCCACGGCTGCATAGTTGGAACTGACCCAGCCCCCGAGGGCGATTTGCAGGATTACCAGCAGCAACCCGGCCGTCGCCCAATGCTGCAAACGCCGTGGCACGGTCAGCGCCGGCAGTACGCCGGACAGGCGCAAGGTCAGCAAAAACAGCAGGCTCAAGGTCGCAAAACCGCCGAGCAAATGCCCGGTCACCACCTGCGGCCAGAGCTTGAGCGTCACCGTCCACATGCCGAACGCCGCTTGGGCGATGACAACCACCAGCAGAAACAGCGGCAGCTTCACCGGTTGCCCCGGATGACGACGATGCACCCAGGCGCGACCGGCCAGCACTGAAATCAACAACCCGAGGGTGCCGGCGAAATAGCGGTGGACCATCTCGTTCCAGCCTTTGTGGGCTTCGACGGGTGCATCGGGAAAATGCAATTCGGCATGGGCCAGTTGGGCTTCGCTTTTCGGCACGCTGATAAAGCCGTAGCAACCCGGCCAGTCCGGGCAGCCGAGGCCGGCGTGGGTCAGGCGGGTGTAGGCGCCGAGCAACACCACAATCAGTGCCAGCAAGGTGGCAAACAGCGCGAGGCGAAATCCAGGTTTGGCCATGACGATGCCCTTATCCGATGTTCGACAGTTTCAGCAAATGACGCAGGTCGTTGAGCAGGTCCTTACCCTTCACCGTCGGGTCGTAGCGCAGCACCAGATTGCCGTGCGGGTCGATGATCCACAGTTGCGGTGCGGTTTTGCCTCCCGCTGTTTTGGTGAAAGTGGTCAGGTCCATTGGGTAGCGTTGCAGTTGCGGGTATTCGCGGGTCAGCTTGGCGTCGTAATCGGCCGCCAACGGTTGGGCCGCGGCCAGGGCGTGACTGGCACGCCCGGCATCGCGACCGAGGCCGATCTGGATCTGCCGCGCCAGATAAACCAGCTGCTGGCAGTCCACCGAACACTCCTTGGGCGCCGTGACCAGCAATTGCCAACGGTCCTCCTGCGCTTGCACGCCAAGGTCGGCGCGGGTCTGGCCGTTGCCGATCAGCTCGCCGTGATAACTGCGGCCTTCCGGCACCCAGAACTGCAACTTGTACATGCCCGTGGCGAGGATCATCGGACCGATCACCCCCAGCAGGATCAGCAATAACTGCAACCGGCCCTTGCGCCGACTCGCCGGCGTTTTCGCCTCAGACATGCTGGGTGGATTCATGGCCGCTCCCATGGTGTTTCTCCTTTGCGTTGTGCCAGCCGAGATAGAGATAAAGGCCGAACAGGGCGATCGACATGGCGAACCACTGCACGGCATAAGCGATATGTTTTTCCGGCCCCATGGCCACTACCGGCCAATCGGCCTGGTAGGACGCGGGGCCGGCTTCTGCGCGTAATTCGTAGGCAAAACCGTCACGGTCGAGCGCCGTCCACAGCTTGGCGGGTTCGACGGCAGTGATCAGTTGTGGCCAGGTGGCGGTGCTCGGGTCGGCGTGCAATTGGAAGGTGGCGCCGGGGGAGACGTAGACCCAGGCATCCAGGCTCAGGGCCTGAGTCGGTGTCGTGAACTGCGGCGGGGTACGCCGATCCGGCCACGGCAGCCAGCCGCGATTGACCAGCAACCAGAGCCCGGTCGCCTGGTCCTGAAACGGTTGCAGCAGTTCGACGCCGACCTTGCCGTCGCGCTGGCGGTTATCCAGCAGCAGGCTGTGTGCGGCATCGAACTGGCCGTGAATTTGAACCCGGCGAAAGGCTGGATCGTCGGTGTGTAGCAGCTCGGTGCTGGCCATCGGTTCAGCCGTGCGGCGCTCGGCGTAGCTGTGCAGCAGCGCGCTTTTCTCCGCGCCCCGGCTCAATTGCCAGAACCCCAGTGACACCAGCATGGGCAATAGAAGTGCGACCACCAGGGTCGGCACGATGCCCGGCCGGAAGCGCTTCATGGCGTCGCCAGAAAGTCGCTGGTTGCGATAGCTATACTCAAGTGCATCGCCTTTCCCCCGGAGTCCCACCATGCTCAAAGCAGCCATCGTCCTGATGCTGATTGCCACGGTTGTCAGCCTGTTCAGCGGCCTGTTTTTTCTGGTCAAGGACGACAGCAGCTCGAACCGCCTCGTCATTGCCTTGAGTGTTCGTGTTGCCCTGGCCGCTATCACCGTCGGCTTGATTGCCTGGGGTTTTTTCAGCGGCCAGTTGGTTTCTAGTGCGCCTTGGTAAAGCCTCAGAGCACGTAGACGAAAACGAACAGCCCGATCCACACCACGTCCACGAAGTGCCAATACCAACTCGCCGCCTCGAAGCCGAACTGGTGCTCGTTATCGAAGTGCCCGCGCAGGACCCGCATCAGCATCACAAACAGAATGATGGTGCCCATGGTCACGTGGGCGCCGTGGAACCCGGTGAGCATGAAGAACGTCGCGCCGTAGATGCCGGAACCCAGGGTCAGGCCCAGTTCGCGATAGGCGTGGATATATTCTTCGGCCTGAAAACCGAGGAACGCACAGCCGAGCAAGACAGTGATCGCCAGCCAGATTTTCAGCGCACCGCGATGGCCCTTTTTCAAAGCGTGGTGGGCGATGGTCACGGTGACGCTGGAGCTCACGAGCAACACGGTATTGAGCAGCGGCAGGCCCCAGGGGCTGATAACGTCCTTGGGTGCCGGGAAGAGTTTCGGATCCGGGTTGTTCAACAGCGGCCAGACGAACTCGAAGTTCGGCCACAGCATGTGCGCCAGGCCTTTCGCGCCTTCACCGCCGAGCGCCGGACCGGACACATGCCGCACATAAAACAGTGCACCGAAGAAGGCGATGAAGAACATCACCTCCGAAAAGATGAACCAGCTCATGCCCCAGCGGAACGAGCGGTCCATCTGGGCGCTGTACAACCCGCTGCGACTTTCCTTGATTACCGTGCCGAACCAGCCGAACAGCATGTAAGCCAACAGCAGGCCGCCGACGAAAAAGATCAGCGGGCCGTGGGATTCCGGCCGCGCAGCCTTCAGGTCGTTGAACCAGGTGGCCAGGCCGAACACGGTGACGAACATGCCGACGGTGGCGATGATCGGCCATTTGCTCTGGGCCGGTACGTAATAGTGTTCATGAGTTGCCATTTATTGTTCTCCTTATCGGGCACGCTCAGCCGCCAGTGTTTACAGCTACCGGTGGATGTCGGGCGGTGATATCGAACAGCGTGTAGGACAGCGTCAGGTGCTTCACTTCCTTGGGCATGTCGCGGTCAACGATGAAACGTACCGGCATCTCGATCCGTTGACCGGGCTGCAGCACTTGCTGGGTAAAGCAGAAACATTCGGTCTTGTGGAAGTACGCTGCCGCGTTGCTGGGTGCGATGCTCGGCACTGCCTGGGCGCTCATCGGTTTGTCGGTCGGGTTGTGCGCGATAAAAATCATCTCGTTCACTGCCCCCGGGTTGGCCGTCAGTTCGTCACTTTTGGGATAGAAATCCCAGGACATGTCGGCGGAATTGGTCGACAGGAACTGCACACGCACCTGTCGCGAAGTGTCGACCGTCTGCTCGCCCTCGTACTGCCCGGCGGTCTTGCCATTGATGCCGAACGCCTTGCACATCACGTCATAGATCGGCACCAGGGCAAACCCGAAGATAAACATCGCCACCACGACCAGCAGCAGGCGGGTGACGAGTTTTTTCATCGAAATCGAATCAGCCATGGTTTCCAACCTCTTCGCCGAACCCTGTGGGAGCGAGCCTGCTCGCGAAGCAAACACCGCGGTTTAACAGGCAGACCGCGTCATCGTTCTTCGCGAGCAGGCTCGCTCCCACATAGGTTTGTGTGTTCATTTCACTTCCGGCGGCGTAGTGAAGGTGTGATACGGAGCTGGTGACGGAATGCTCCACTCCAGGCCTTCCGCGCCATCCCACGGTTTGGCGGGTGCTGGCGGGCCGCCGCGGATGGTCTTGATTACGATGAACAGGAAGAAGATCTGCGTGGCGCCGAACATGAACGCACCAATCGACGACACCATGTTGAAGTCGGCGAATTGCAGGTTGTAGTCCGGAATCCGCCGCGGCATGCCCGCCAGGCCCACGAAGTGCATCGGAAAGAACGCCATGTTCATGCCGATGAACGAGAGCCAGAAATGCAGCTTGCCGAGGGTTTCGTCGTACATGTGGCCGGTCCATTTCGGCAACCAATAGTAGGCCGACGCGAAGATCCCGAAGATCGCCCCCGGCACCAATACATAGTGGAAATGCGCGACCACGAAGTAGGTGTCCTGATACTGGAAGTCCGCCGGGGCAATGGCAAGCATCAGCCCGGAGAAGCCGCCGATGGAGAACAGGATCACGAACGCCACCGCGAACAGCATCGGTGTCTCGAAGGTCAGCGAGCCTTGCCACATGGTGCTGGCCCAGTTGAACACTTTCACCCCGGTTGGCACCGCGATCAGCAGTGTGGCGTACATGAAGAACAACTCGCCCACCAGCGGAATGCCGACCACGAACATGTGGTGCGCCCAGACGATGAACGACAGGAACGCGATGCTCGCCGTGGCGTAGACCATCGAGGTGTAGCCAAACAGCGGCTTGCGCGAGAAGGTCGGGATGATCGAGCTGACGGCACCGAAGGCCGGCAGGATCATGATGTACACCTCGGGGTGACCGAAGAACCAGAACACATGCTGGAACAACACCGGATCACCGCCACCGGCGGCACTGAAGAAGCTGGTGCCGAAGTGGATGTCCATCAGCATCATCGTCACGCACCCGGCCAGCACCGGCATCACCGCAATCAGCAGGAAAGCGGTGATCAGCCACGTCCAGACGAACAGCGGCATCTTCATCAACGTCATGCCGGGGGCGCGCAGGTTGAGGATGGTGGCAATCACGTTGATCGCACCCATGATCGAACTGATCCCCATCAAGTGGATGGCGAAGATGAAGAACGTCACGCTTTCCGGTGCATAGGTCGTCGACAGCGGGGCGTAGAACGTCCAGCCGAAGTTCGGTCCGCCACCGGGGGTGAACAGGGTCGACACCAGCAGGATGAACGCCGCCGGCAACAGCCAGAAGCTGAAGTTGTTCATCCGTGGCAGGGCCATGTCGGGCGCGCCGATCATCAACGGGATCATCCAGTTGGCGAGGCCGACGAACGCCGGCATCACCGCGCCGAACACCATGACCAGACCATGCATGGTCGTCATCTGGTTGAAGAATTCCGGCTGGACGATTTGCAGTCCCGGCTGGAACAGCTCGGCGCGAATCACCATCGCGAACGAGCCACCCAACAGGAACATGGAAAACGCAAACCACAGGTACAGCGTGCCGATGTCCTTGTGGTTGGTGGTCAGCACCCAACGCATCAGGCCTTTGGCGGGACCGTGGGCGTGATCGGCATGACCATGGTCATCGATGACGGCGCTCATGGCGTGTCTCCTGCAAACAGATGGGCTGGGCAGGCCGGGGCGCGCTGCCCCGACCGGTTCCTTGGTTGCGCAATAGACCGGGTCATTTGCTTTCCGCCTGTTTCAGCTCCAGCACTTCTTTAGGAGTGACCATGTCGCCTTTGTTGTTGCCCCAGGCGTTACGTTCGTAGGTCACCACCGCCGCGATATCGACTTCCGAGAGCTGCTTGCCGAACGCCGCCATCGCGGTCCCCGGCTTGCCGTGGTAGACAATGCTCAGGTGACCTTCCTTCGGTCCGGTGGCGATTTTCGAGCCTTTGAGCGCCGGGAACATCGGCGGCAAGCCCTGACCTTCGGCCTGGTGACAGGCGACGCAGGCGGTGTGATAGACCTTGTCGCCGCGCTCCTTGAGCTCGTCGAGGGTCCATTCCTTGCTGGTCAGTTCTTTAAGCTGCAGGGATTCGGCTTTGCGTTCGGCCAGCCATTTTTCGTAATCGGCCTTTTCCTTGACCTCGACCACGATCGGCATGAAGCCATGGTCCTTGCCGCACAGTTCGGCGCACTGGCCACGATAGATGCCGGGTTTGTCGACGCGGGTCCAGGCTTCGTTGACGAACCCCGGAATCGCATCGCGCTTGACCGCAAAGGCCGGCACCCACCAAGAGTGGATAACGTCGGCGGACGTCACGAGGAAGCGCACCTTGGCGCCAATCGGCAGCACTAATGGCTTGTCGACCTCAAGCAAGTAATGCTCGCCCTTGGTTTCCTTGTTGTGGATCTGGTCGGCAGGGGTCGTCAGGTTGCTGAAGAATTCGACGTCCTGGCCCAGGTATTTGTAGTGCCACTTCCACTGATAGCCGGTGACCTGGATATCGATATCCGGCTCACTGGCGTCGTACATCTTGATCAGGGTTGCCGTCGCAGGAACCGCCATGGCCACCAGAATCAGGAAGGGCACGATGGTCCAGAGGATTTCGACGGTGGTGCTTTCATGAAATTTTGCGGCCACCTGCCCGGTGGAGCGGCGGTGGACCATCATCGACCAGAACATGGCGCCGAAGACGATGATGCCGATCACTACACAGATCCAGAAAATGGTCATGTGCAGGTCAAATACTGCGTGACTGATTTCAGTCGCTCCCGGCGCCATATTCACAGTCCAGGCGGCTTGCGCCTGGCTGAAAATCGACCACAACAGGAGGCCCATCCAGACGTGTGGATGTCGCATCATTGCGGGTTCCCCTTATCGTTCTTGTTATCCCGCCGGCTTTCACCTGCGGCAAGGGAGCGGCTTTTTCAGACTACGAAACTTGAATCGCCGAGCCTTGCTGCGTGTGCAGTCGGGCGTCATCAGCTAACTCCATTCCCACCCGAGTATAGACAGCGACTGCTACCTCGCAACGTGATGGCGTAAATGATCTGAAACAGCTGGGACTTGCGTTCAAGGTCACGAATGGAGAAGGATGCAGACGAGTGGTGGCAAATCGATATAACGGAGGCGTCTCAAGGATGAAACAATTATGACAAATGCGTCTTAGCATTTTTCATAAGCCAGCTAAGTTATGTCTTCCCTATTTCATTGCCTTTGTTTCCTGGAGTTTTCATGAACACCGCCGCATTGCGCGAGCAGATCCAAAAAGCCCAACAACACGAGGCCGAGACCGGCCTGCTGACTCGTCAGCTTGAAACTCAATTGCCACACCTTCACTCCGCCATCCAATTGCCGGATGCCGACGCCAACGGCGTGATGACGCGTTTTGTGGCCGCGTATATAGAGCAAGTGCCAGACCTGCTGGACGCAGCCAATGAAGTCGCCAGGGAAGCGGGTATCGAATCACAGATCAAGCCGGTGCTGACAATCGCCGAGCAGTTCTTCCTCCAGCCACCGGCAATCATGGCCGGTCATGTCGGCCTGGACAGCCTGCTGGATGAAGCCTATCTGGCGCATCGGTTGGTGGAAGAGGTCAATGACCTGTACATCAAGCATTTTGGCCAGCCACTGATCCCCTTGGACATGACGGTCGCCAACCTGATTGCCCACCAACTGATCGGCGAGGATTTTGCCAACCAACTGGATGAGGCGGTGCATCACGCTGTGGATGAGATGCTCAATGAAGACAGTTTCGCGCTGGAGTCCGTGGAGGCCTACCGCGAAAAACTCAACAGCCCGGACACCGGCGCCGCCTGGAAGCGCTGGCCGTGCCTGTCGCGCCAGCTGGGCGTAGGGCTGGAGCTGGATCAGCCGGCGGCTTGATTCTTTAGAATCAGCACCGTCCCCTGTGGGAGCGAGCCTGCTCGCGATTGCGATATGTCATTCAACATTTATGTCGATTGATACACCGCCTTCGCGAGCAGGCTCGCTCCCACATTGATTACTTCTATGCCGTAGAGCCCACTCCGGAGGTGGTTCGTAAACGCCCCTCCAACCGACGCTTCAACCCCCGCGCTTCAATAATCAGCTTCGACCCCTTGGCCGCATTGGCCCGACCCCATTCCTCAAGCAACTCCAGACACGAGTGATCGATGTAGCTCAGGTTATTGAGCGGCACATGCACCGTCGCGCCTGGGGGAATGGTCCCCAGCACCTGGGTCAGCGCCGGCACCTTGAGAAAGGTTGCGGCCCCCGTCAGTCGTAACTCCATCTCACCGTCGGCCGGCAGGTCGATCAGGCTGATTTTCAACCGCGAGGCCTTCCAGGCCAGTTTGGCCAGGGTCAACCCGAAGCCGATCAGCACGCCGGTCAACAGGTCGGTGAAGATGATTGCCAGCGCCGTCGCCGCGTAGGTGAACATCGGCATCCGGCCATAACGGCCCAGACCGCGAAAGGCCTTGAGGTCGACCAGTTTGAAACCGGTATACACCAGCACACCCGCCAGGCTTGCCACCGGAATGCTTTGCAGCACGCTGGACAGCAACAACACGAAAGCCAGCAACCACAGACCGTGGAAGATCGCCGACATTCGCGTGGTGGCGCCAGCCTGGACGTTGGCCGAGCTACGCACGATCACGCCGGTCATGGGCAGCGCGCCAAGCAGGCCGCAGAGCATGTTGCCGACGCCCTGTGCCGACAACTCCCGATCGAAATCGGAGCGCTGGCCGCTGTGCATGCGATCCACCGCCGCTGCGGAGAGCAGGGTCTCGGCGCTGGCGATGAAGGCCACGGCGAAAGCGGCGATCAATAACGTCGGGTCGGCCAGATTGAGCAAGTCGGCGGGCTTCAGCCAGTCGATGGCTTCTGCCAGGTTGGCCGGGACTTCCACGCGTTTGACCTGCAAGGCGAGCATCAGACTCGCGACTGTCGCCAGGCCTACGCCAAGCAGCGCGCCGGGTATGAAGCGAAGAGAGTGCGGACGGAATTTTTCCCACAGCCACATCACCGCAATCGTCGACAGCCCAAGCAACCCAGCCTGCCAGCCAAGGGAAGGCAAGGCCTGGATCACGGCCGCCGGAAAGGCTGCGAGGTTATCCAGCCCCGAAGGCTTGGGCACGGCGTCCAGCATCACATGCACTTGCGACAACACGATCAGCACGCCAATCCCGGCGAGCATGCCGTACACCACCGCTGGCGCCGTGACCCGAAACCAGCAGCCCAGCTTGAAGCGCCCGGCCATCAGTTGCAGAAAACCCGCCAACAGCAGGATGGGACCGAGCATGGCAACACCATGCTGGCGCACCAGTTCAAAGACCAGCACCGCCAGACCCGCCGCCGGGCCGCTGACTTGCAGAGGCGAACCTGCAAGCCAACCGACGACCAGTCCACCGATGATCCCGGTGATCAAACCCTTGGCCGGCGGCAGGCCCGAGGCGATGGCGATGCCCATGCACAAGGGCAGGGCGACCAGAAACACAACCACGGACGCCAGCAGCTCCCGTGGCAGAACAGCTTTGAGTTGAGCAGCACGCATGGTGACTCTCCCGAAGTTTTCTTCAGGCGTGGCAAAGCCAGGCTGCTTGATCAGCAACCTCGGCTAAACCACACCTGGGAGTATTTAGAAGCGCGCTTTGGGCGTCGCCACGGGGATCGGATGGCTGCCATCAAGCGGCAGGAAACACCCTTTGTCCGCGTCGTAAGCTCTGATTTCGCTGGTTTCGATGTTGTAGATCCAGCCATGGATAAACAGCTGACCGTTAGCCATGCGCGAGGCGACCGAAGGGTGCGTGCGCAAATGCTGAAGCTGGGCGATCACGTTTTCTTCGGTGAGGACATGCATGCTTTCGCTTTCGTCAGCGCAATGGCAGTTTTCCTGGACCATCGATTTCGCCACTTCGGCATGACGCAGCCAGGCTTTTACCGTGGGCATTTTTTCCAGGCTTTGCGGGTTGAGCACGGCACGCATCGCGCCACAGTCGGAGTGCCCGCAAATGATGATGTGCTGTACGCCGAGGGCCAGGACCGCGTATTCGATGGCCGTGGAAACACCGCCGTTCATCTGCCCATAGGGCGGCACAACGTTGCCGACGTTACGGGTCACGAACAGGTCGCCGGGGGCGCTTTGGGTGATCAGTTCAGGAACGATGCGCGAATCGGCGCAGGCGATAAACATCGCTCGAGGGCTCTGAGCCGTGGCGAGTTTTTTGAAGAGTTCTTCCTGCTGGGGAAAAACTTCGTGATGAAAATGCAAAAAGCCGTCAACGATATGCTTCAGCGCTGCATCGGCGGTTTCCGCCTCGGGTTGGGCTGAAGCCGACGCAGCCAACGGCTGTTTATCCTTGTCACTCATGATTCATCCTCTTTGGCGGAGTCAGGGAATTTTCCCGTTTTGTCCGGTGTGAAGCCAGTGGCTGTTTAAAAAACATCCAGGCCGAAGATCTCGACCCGTCAGTCACTCGATGAACAAGGTATCTATCGAAACTTAACTCAAACTGAATCAAGCGCTCTAGGACGTGTGTTCCAGGTCACAAAAAACGTGACCAGCCTAATGGCCAAGTGCTTTTCCTCCTACTCAACCATAGGCCAATTGTCCTCAAATCAACGACATCTGGCGACCTGGCGGACAGAAGGCGTCGCAGTCCAGGTTAAAACCTTCGCGATGATTGAGCCCCAACCGTTTGATCGATTTGGCAAAGCGTTGCGCCAACAGATCGGCAAACGGCCCCTCTCCGCGCATTCGGGCTCCGAACCGACTGTCGTAGAGCTCCCCGCCACGGCTCTGGCGGATCAGGCTCAACACATGAGCGGCACGCTGCGGATAGTGGGCGGCCAGCCATTCTTCGAACAGCGGCGCCACTTCCAGCGGCAGCCGCAACATCATATAGGCGGCGCTCTGGGCACCGGCAGCATGGGCTTCGTTGAGCAGGCTTTCGAGTTCGCTGTCGTTGATCATCGGAATCATCGGCGAACACAGCACGCCCACCGGTATCCCGGCTTCGCGCATGACCCGGATGGCACGTAGCCGGGCCTTGGGCGCAGCCGCGCGCGGTTCGAGGATGCGTTTGAGTTCATCGTCGAGGGTGGTGAGGCTGATCATCACCGCCACCAGCCGTTGCTCGGCGAGTTCGGCCAGCAGGTCCAGGTCCCGAAGAATCAGCGAGCCCTTTGTAATGATGGTCACCGGATGCCGATAACGCAGTAGCACTTCAAGGGTCTTGCGGGTGATTTTGTGTTCGCGCTCGATCGGCTGGTAGGGATCGGTGTTGGAGCCCAGATTGATCGGCGCGCATTGATAGCCGCGCTTGGACAGCTGTTCTTCCAGCACATCGGCGGCGTTGGTCTTGGCGATCAGTTTGGTTTCGAAATCGAGCCCGGGTGACATGTCCCAATAGGCATGGCTGGGGCGCGCGTAGCAGTAGATGCAGCTATACTCACCGATAAGAACCAATGCACGGTGAGCCCAATGTCAGGCAACGTATACAGCTACATGCGGTGGAGTACAGACCGCCAGTCAGACGGGTCTACCGAAGCCCGCCAGCGTGCGGCTCAGGAAGCATTCTGCAAGCATTACGACATGACATTGGTGGAAGAGATCGCCGACCCCGGCATGTCCAGCTTTCGCGGGAAGAACGCCCATGAAGGCAAGCTACGTGAATTCATCAACCGTGCAAAACGTGGCGAGATTCCACCCGGTAGCCTTCTCCTGTTTGAGAACGCCGACCGCATGTCACGGATGCAACTCGCTCACGCCGTCCCCCTGTTCTTTGAAATCCTTGGTGCTGGCCTGAGGATTGGTATTGCCGACCGCCTACAGGTGTATACGCCGGGAACACTCGATTTGGGTGGCCTCATGACCATCCTTGTCGATATGGAACGGGCCAACGCTGAGTCGAAACGGAAGAGCGATTTTGGCCGTGCTGGTTGGGCCAAGGCACATGTACGGATGGAAGCAGGGGAGGTGACGACAGACAAGGTGGCGCAGTGGCTTGAGGTTGAGGGTAAAGGTACGGAACGCCGTTTCAAGGTGAAGGAAGACATTGCCAAACAGATACGGGCCCTGTTCACCGCCTCTCTCCAATACGGTGTGGCTGAGTCATGCCGAAGGGTAAACGAGCAATACGGTTCAAGCTGGAAGATTCACCAAGTGCAATACTTCCTCAAGAATCGCCGTCTGATCGGTGAACACACCATCACCAACTACAGCGAGTCAGCAGGCAAGAACATGCCATCCGACCGGGTGCTAACTGACTATTACCCGGTGGTTGTGGATAAGAACCTGTTCGCCGAGGTGCAGGCAGTAATCAGCCAGCGTAAGCCCTTCGCCGGTAAGCAGGACGCCAGCAATCTCAACATCTATAGGGGGCTGGTGAAGTGTGCCGCCTGTGGTGGAAGCGTCCGGTTCATGTTCAAGACGAAGAAAGAGTACTTCATGTGTACCAACAGCATGAGTAACAGTTGCGCAGGGCCAGGAATTCGCAGCATCCGGGGTGAGCACCTTCGCCGCCTCCTGTTCAAGTTTGAGCACTGGGCAGACCTGAGACAGTATTTCATGCAGTCCAGCGAAGACCTCAAGACCCTACGTCGTGAGCGTGACGCCTTGCTGGCGCTGATAGACAAGATCGCCACACGTACCACCCAGACACAACAGCGCCTCATGGATGAAGACGACACAGACCGCCAATCGGTGCTGCTGGACATGCTCACCAAGGCCAAGGGAGACGACAGAGAAGCACGGGCCAAGCTGGCGACTGCTGAAACGCAACTGTCAGAGCTGGAAGACGCCTTCACCATTGCCGGGTTGGATGTGGGCAATCGTGTTGAATGGATGCTCAACGACCGTAGCGAAGCGGCTGCACTGGAACGTGCCCGTATCAACCGCTACCTGTCGAACGTCTTTGAAAAGCTGGTGATCGACTTCGAAGCCAAGACCTTATCCACAGTGGTGAAATCAGCGCTCAAGGGTAAGGTGACGGAGTTTCAAGCCACCATCACCAGTCCACCAGACAGACGCTTCACAACGCCTACAGGCCCCGTCAGGATCGCCGGGAAGAGTCAGCGTGTACCGGGTGCAGCGGGTGAGGTGTTCACGCCGGAAGAGCTGGAAGCGCTCAAGGATGTGACATGGGAGACGCCCGTGCAGCTCGTGCCGAGCAAGCTGGGAGGGTGAATTCCATAGAAAACCCTATACCATTCGGACTCCAATTTGCTGTCAGATGAAAGGTAGTTGACATTTCAGACGAAAGGTACTATGCAAGATCGGAATATCATGGTACAATACAGTAAAGAGGGAGAGGTTTTTTCTACGCGCTTCACCCCCCAGTTTTGCCATCACTAAACCAAATCCAGAACACCAAACCGGGCCAGCCGACGCTGAGTTTGGTTTTCGTCGTTTCCAAAACATCCGCACCGAGCCTGTGTTGCCATAGAGTTCGGTGCTGCTGTATGACCAAGGCCCTTAGAATGCCTTCTGACTCCAGTTGCAAGTCTGGTGGTCAACAACTTGTAGATCAGGCTGGGAAGCCTCCGAGTCGCTGACAGGGCGATGATCGAACCTCTGTCACAGGCCGTACTGCACGCAAGGCAGTCATTTACACCGTGACAACTCCGGTGGGCCACGAGTTGAGAGGGAGTTGTTAGATTTCTCCCTCGATCCAAATTCGCAACATCCTTCATGGTGATACTTTTATAGGGCACGACGTAACAGTCCTGCCCTATCTGTTTGCCTTTTATCCTATCTGTGACATCAAACCAACCCATTCAGCATCTGTGACAACTTCAATTCAGGAGGTGGCCCCTTATGGCCTTAGTCTTTCAACTTTGTGAAACTTGCGGAATTCGCTACGCCAGTCGAACAGTACGTAGCAAGACCTGTTCAAGTGCATGCCGTCAACGAGCATGTAGAGCAGCCAAGCAACAAAGTGCAACACCCACAGCAACACAACCCAACATAAAAACAGAAGGAAACAACACCATGAGTAACAAACCAACACAACCCCAAGCACCACAAACACCAATGCTTCACACATTCAGCGACTCGGAATACCGAGAACGCTGCCAGAACGCAAAAGGCTTCTACGAATCACGAATCGAAAAGCCATACGCCGGTATCCTCGGTGCAATCGTAGAGTTCACTCCCGCGAATCTGATAGATGCGCTGGAACTCTACCATGAGTACCGAAAAGCGAGCTGGCTACCACTTGACTCAGTGGGAGGACTACCAACTGCAATGTTGATTGAGAGCCCTCAGGCATCATTCATTACTATCTACTTGAAGAAGCCACCGCACCAACAAGAGAGTGACCTTGTTAAAGTTTGCAAGCAAGTGAAGGCAGACTACGAAGCAGAGCTTGAAGCCGCTTTGAATGCTGAAATTGACCGCCAAGTGGCGATGTCGCTGGCTAAAGATGAACGTGACCGCCTACAGGCCGAACAACAACAACGCTTGAACCGTGAACAAGAAGTGCGTGATGAACTCGCTGCATCACGTGCCAAGCTTCGCGATGAACTAATAAAGTCAGGAAGATTGACCAAAGAAGGCACAGCACAATGAGCCGACGACTATCGCTAACAAAACCATCCCAGACAACACTACTAACCGAGGATGAAATCAGCGCTATGGTGGATCAGTTCTTGGGTAATGAACTGGCCAGAAGTAAGGACGGCACTCTAACCCAAGAGCAGCAGATGGGCATTGCCGCCGAAGAACTGAGAATCCAGTTGGATAACTTGGAAATGGCAAGACACAGGGAGGACCAATAATGGATAACCTAACTCGTATCTTGCTCACCAAGTATCAACCTGATAGCCCGCTATTGCAGGAGGCTCTACAAGCCGCTACAGAGGCTGTAATTAAACAAGCGCTACCCGAGCCTAAAGAAGTTGCTGTAGCGCCTCCAGAGTTCCCACAGAAGGCCGTAGCAATGAGTAACGGGCGCACCGGTGTTATCAACATCGTAATGAGCGCGGATGAATACAGTGACGCGGTGATTAGTGCAGCGTGCCACAAGTTCAATGCAGAGAATCGTCAAGCAATGAGTCACAGCTATCAACTACCCGTCACATATGAAGGTATCCCCGCAGGTTCGTGGGTTTACGTAGAATTCGAGGAGCTTTAATGGAAAAAACTGTTTCACCGATTCAACGGCTGCATAAAGCCGGTCACACATATCACGCTGTTTTCACCGTCCTGTCAGCAAGCGTTGCCGGAGTCGGTGATGATATTTCCACCCGAGATTTCATGAGTCAATTCGGTGATTTTGCCAATCGCTGGCACGGATTCAAAGTGACATTTGAATATAAGTGGATTCGACATGAATCCGGCACTCTGTTCTATGCAATCACTGGAACTCGATCTGTCTTGAAAGCATTTGAAGCATACCTCCAACATTTGGGCATTGCCGGTAGAACACACGTTGAGCATTACGGGCGTAGACATTCAGAATTTGAACAAGATGTCGCGCTACTGTTTCACCCAGTTCATGGGCGCTATGGAAGAGGGGGAAGACGTTGAATTCGGAAATCATTGCCAAACTCGTTGGCGCCCTTACGTTTCAAGTTGATATTTCAGGTCTTCAACGCTTTGAGCGTGGATTGGCTCAAGCACGCCAAAAGATGATGGCTCTGTCTCGTGAGGCAGATGTTCTCAGTAAGAAACTCGGCACCAAGATGGGCATCAAGGTTGATAGCGCCGCACGCGACAAACTAGACAAGTCTGTCCGTGCAAGTCTTGATCGTGAATTGAAGTTGGAACAATCGCTACAGCGTACCAAGCGTGCAACATTCGCTGCTGAGTTGGCTGGTATGAAACTCACCAGCGCGGGCAACAAGGAAAACGCAGCGCTACAGGGCCAGGTCTTGAGAGACAAGATCGGTCAAGCCGTCCTTGAGGCGAAGAGTGCAAAAGCTGCACAGGAACGATTGAAGGCGTCAGGGCTGGAAGTTAAACAGGCTCAGTCCCTTGAAGCGCACAAGCTGCGTCAAGCCAAGATGGAAGCAGTGCTAGCCACTGCCCAGCAACGCACCGTTCTATTGCAACAACGTCAACAGGCTGGCATGACAGCAATGCAGCGTGCGGAACTAGCGCTGCAACAGAGTAGAACTCGCGCCCAGAGAGCCACCGAGAAGCATCAAGCCTCTGTGATCGCCCAGAAGGTGCGAGAAGATCGCCTAGCTACACGGACTCAGCAGCAGGCAGAGAAACACGGATGGGCCACACAGAGACAGGCTGCTTGGGCCGCGAAGCAGGCAGCACCAGCGCCTTCAACCGGCTTCATGGGCCTCGGAACAGGTGCATTGGCCCTAGGTGGTGTGACGGCTGGCCTTGCCGCTGTTGTAGCTGCTGTGGGCGCTCTTGGTGATCGTCTGTCGGCAACTCAGGCCCGAGTTTCTGACAGTCAGCAGTTCTCCAACATCTTGGAGCAGGCAGCAGGAAAGAACCCAGCAAACAAGGATTTTGCAAAGGCTGAGTTCCTTCGCATCAGCCAGAAATATGGCACCGCTGTCGATAATGACTCAGCCAAAGATTACCGCACCTACTTGCTCGCCCAGATGGCCCGAGGCAAATCACTCAGTGCCGCTACCGAAGACTTTGAAACCACAATGTCAGCCTATCGCGGTGCGGGTTTGACGCGTGACGAACAGCGTAGAACTTCCCTGCAATATCAACAAGTTAGGTCGAAAACGGTCGCTGATCGGGAGGATCTGAACACATTCAGTGAGGCCGCACCATTGCTCGTTGAACCTATCCGCCGTGCTTGGGCTGAGCGCAACAAGCATGCCCTTGATGCCAATCTGGAGAAGGATTTCAGAGCATCCACCAAGACGAGCAACCTGAAAGCTATCGACTTTGAAAACGGTATCAAGCTGTTCGTGAAGGAGAACGCCGCTGCAATTGAACGGCAGAACGGGAGCATCGAGGCAAACGCCACACGCTTGGCTAGCCAACAATTCTTGCAGCAACAGGGACTAGATGAGAGCCCCGAGCTAATCGGTGCAATCAATGAGCGCATCAAAGCAGAAATGGATTTGACAGAGGCAATGAAGCCCTTCAAGGAAACAATGGTGCAGTTCGATATCGGGCTTGCCCGTGTAGCAGCTTCGATGCTTCGTCTCACCGCTGGTAAGAATGGTGACGGCACCGAGAAGACGGAAAAAGACCGAGCACAAGAAGTTGGTAGTGCTGGATTTCCAGAAGGGGCGGGGGCTATCGATCCAAGTGTAATGGGTGGTGGGCCAAGACCATCTACCGGCGAGAAAGTGAAAGACCCAATTAGCTTGTTGTTTAGATGGCTAACCAATACGCCGGATTATGAAGAGGGGCCATTCAAAGCGAATAAGGTAGATGTGGGGGGGATGTTCAACAAGCTGGATTTGTCGAAGTTTGGCGCTGAGCCACCAGATGAAACTGGCCAGATGAGACAGTTCCGCCCATACCAACCGTTCACGAGCGCCGATATTATGAGTGCAGCGGAAGAACGCCAGCTCCAGAAACAACCAGCCCCTTCGTGGTTGGGGGCAATGGATATCAATGGGCAGGTGATTAACAAGCCAGATGAGAAAAACATTGATCAATCCATGCACACAGACATCAAGATTGATGTAGTCGTTAACGCAATCGATCCTAACGGCAAGGCACTTGGCGATGCTATTGGTGATGCTGTAACAGAGAAGGTTGATGCCAAGGTGAGCCAGTTGTTGCAAACAACTCGTTCTGCACAGAAAGAGGTCGAGTGATGAAAGGAATCATCCGCGCCATTATGTTGGCCTGTTTAGTTCAAATCTTAGCCAGTGGGGTGTTTGCTACTTACATGTTAGACCGTGCAAACATCGTCTCCCAGAGCTACACCGACACAGCACTACGATTGCAATACAACCAAATGCAAGTTCAGTTCAGCGATGAGCGCAGCAGTATGAAAGAATACGTGGAGAAGATTGTTGCTCTCCGTATCAACCAATCAAGGGGAAGCAAACAATGAAATACGATGAAATCGCTAGTCAACCCAACTACATGCAGGCGTGTAGAGATTATCTCGCCGAACAATACGGTGAAGCTGTTCCACTTCAATTGCCTTCTACGACAGAAACGCTGTGGAATTCAATCTTGTCAGGTGCAACAGAAGAACTCGCCCAGTTACATATCTTGAGTGACCATCGTCTACCACCACCAAACAAGAGGGATTAACAATGAAACAACTTTACACAAGTGCAGCAGAAGCAATGAGAGCAGCATTCGAACTATCTAAACTCCTGGGGCGGCCTGTATGGCGCCATATGGGCGTGGATAGACGTGGAACCACAGTTTGGGTTGTCTCGTTAGATAACAACGCTCAGAGCGCACTACAGGAGGTTCTAGCATGATCCATAGACCACGTAACCAACGAACTTGCCAATGCCGTCATTGCGGCAATGGTTTTCTAACTTTCAAAGCCACAGCGTTCTGTGGTTCGGCTTGCCGACATTCATACATTGCCATTCACGGCACAAACAAACCAGAAACAGGAGCGTACCTAGATGGCGCTAGCACTACCGGCAACAACACCCCATAAGAAAGACCTACGCAAGACCTGCACTGTCTGCAAAGCCAAGTTTCTCCCGTCGCACCACAGTACATTGACTTGTAGTGACGAATGCAAACGTATCCGACGTAACAAGTCGACTAAAGTTGTTCTCCGCAAGAAACGCAAACCCAAGCCGTTCCCCATCAGTAACATCTTTGTTCAACTGTTAATCCGCCACGCCAAACAGGCTGGTACGGTGCAGATTGTTCAATACGTCACTGCTGAGGAATTGTTAGAACTTCGTGAAATGCAAAAGACGCAACTGGCGACAAACTGCTACTCCGTAAGGTGCTTTGCAGATTATCACTTCTGTCATATCTACCCGGCTAACGGGATGCCTCACATCGGTAAGTTCACCCCTCAGAACCTTGTCCTTGGTAGCGCTGCACTGAACAGGAAACATGGGAGCCATTACTTCGGTGGTGGGGAGTTCATCAGTCCGGCACACAAGACGAACCGGTTTGATGTAGAGAAGTGGATGTCTGACAAGGATATCGTAGAGCTGATGATTAAATGCATTGGCCGGGATGTGTGGGATGCTTTCGCCAAGGTGGCTAAGCTTCAACCAAGTATGAAGCAAACCTATATTGATGTGCTAGTTACGATGTTAGATCGAAACAACCCGGCTCACCGTCAATATCTCAAGGTCTTTGATGATCCACGTTCAACTGCAAATGAACTGCGTAACGTGCTGGAATCAATCACTGACAAGAAGGTGTACATGTTCGGGCACAGTCGTTACATGTCCCCTATGGGCTTGATGATTGCTGAGTTTGATCGTATGGCGAAGTATCGTCCAGACCTGGCCCCTGTGTTAAAAGCACTAGAGCAGATTGAGCAGACATCGCGGTATTTCACCTTTGAAAGCTTCGACTTGAGTGAGGTGGAAGGCTTCTTCTTCGACATCTTGCACGGTGTTGCTGTTACTGACTCAGTGCTAGCAGAGCTTGCGGATATCGTTGTGGGTGCGCTCACTACATCCACTGCCAAGATGAAGAACTTCGATAGGGCTGCTGGGTATGATTGCTTCGAACCTGAACAGGTGGAAGCTCGACGTGCAAGGATGGCTCAGATTGCTGCGTAACCTAAGCCCTGCCAGTGATGGTGGGGCTTTCCTTTGCGCGGGGAAAAGCTCTCACGCCACACCTATTGCTCATGTTTTGTATGTCGTCAAAAGTTGATCCCATTCACCCACAACCGTTGATTTAGACGCTCGCAAGGGGTTAGAAATCTGGGTAGTAATCACCGCCCCCAAGCTAGCACCATGAGCACTGCTTTGCGCCATAGCGTGAGCTATAGTCCTTGCTCTGCTGGAGTGGGCGAAGCCAGCCTACAAACTCTCACGCTGAGGTGACACGGATGACTGATAACAAGAACGGCAATGATGACGAGAAGATCCCACGCGATCATTTTGTAATCGGCCACACTGCTGAGGTAGTAGAGCATTTCACCATTAGTTACGATCCTGTCACCGGCGTTCCCAGTATCCAAGAACTTGACCCAGAGTCTTTACGTAGCCAGATTTCCTACGAGAGACAAAACGGCAAAGACAAAGTGATCTACTCAACGCCAGTCGAGGATTTCAAGGCGCTGAATAAAACTCACCTCGATCAGTTGAAAGAGCAATTCGATTACCTGATTGCGATTGATACCAATACAATAAAAGAACCAGAACGTACTCAAGGGTGCCGTGTCGGTGTATGTGCAAGTAGTGCGATTGCAGAGCCTCTAGCGTCTGTGTCCTCTGATGTCATGTTACGGCCAGTTGCAGCCTACTTGATTCTTGATCCTGGCCCTGTGGTGAACCTTGAGCCTTTAGGCTGGCATCTGATTATAAGTCAGCTCTCCCGTATTCCTGCTTTGAGTTCAAAGCGGGTAGGGGTAATCGTAGACAGTGAGCTAGGGCAGCACGTTGATATCAACGCTCGCAAAAAGCCGTACTACGGTGAACACATGCTACCAGCGAACATGACGTTGGTTTACGCCTCAAGTGATAAGCCTGAGATCTTCGTCAACCAAATGCTCAAGCACTGCGATGCAATGGGCAAAATCGGCATTGAAGAGTTCAAGAAGAGCGACCCTAGTTTTATGTCGCGTGTTCGTGGCCAGAAGCACGGTACGGCCATCTGTGTTCCGATTGTCCAGAAACAGGCAAAGCCTCCTGTGGCGTAACCTCGCCTATAACCTCTGGAAACTACCCGGAAACCCTTTGGAAACCTTCACCCAGTAAGCCCGGTTAGAACGTGAGTTCTAGGGTAGCTGCCTTGAGAGCCAGTGTTTCCGGGCCTTCCCCTATTCCACGGACAAGCTCGCAACGGTGAGAACGTCTCAACCCGAGGTTTCCGCACCAAAACGGCAGATTTGAGCTGGAATCACTAATTTGTGCGGAACAGCCTCATTGACAGGCACTGGGCTGCCACCTTCACTGAGGGTTCGCCCACACCGGGCTCAAGGAGAGTTGAAATGACTGCATACGGACCAGAAGTGTTTGATGAGCTGCTGAAACGAATCCACGGAGGACAGAGCGAGGTATCTGGGACTGATCTTGGACCGTTTCGAAACCTACTCAGCATGGGGCTCGTTGAATTCAACGGTGATGGTGGTCCCGACCGTTACACGGGTGTTTTGCTCACGATCTCAGGTACGCGCCGTGTGCTTGATCCCAATGGCGAGCTGTGACGGCTGACTATCAAAGAAGTCTACTAATCTGGTAGTGCGATAACCGTCCGTCTGGGGGCTGATTCTGCTATCAAATATCTATAGTTGATTGGCTATCTGATAGATTATCCTTGGTCTATCAAATCAATAGACTAAAGGATAGCCAGCCATGAACGCCCACCTCTACCTCCGTGCCAGTACTAAGGATCAAGACGCCAACCGTGCCAAGACCTCTCTTGAGACCTTCGCCGCCACTCAGGGCCTGTCCGTTGTAGGCATCTACAGCGAGAACATCAGCGGCACCAAGCTTGAACGCCCTGAGCTGATGCGCCTACTGGACACTGCCAATCCCGGCGAAATCCTCCTGTGCGAATCCGTAGACAGGCTGTCGCGTCTTTCACAGGCTGACTGGGAGACCCTCAAGGCAACGATCAAGGCCAAGGGCCTACGTTTGGTAGTGGCCGACCTTCCAACAAGCTGGCAGATGGCGGCAGAGGGTATTGCTGGTGAGGTGCTGAGGGTGATCAATGACATGTTGATTGAGCTGATGCAGACAATGGCCCGTCTCGACCAGGCCAAGCGTGTGGAGCGCATCAACGAAGGGTTGAAAAACAAGCGTGCTGCTGACCCAGATTGGAAGCCAGCGGGGAAGGGTAAGAACCCCGAACTCTGGAAGAAGGTGCAAGACGCAATGACCAAGCATCCAACCATGAACGCTGATGAACTGGCCAAGCTGGTGGGGTGTGGAGTTGCCACGATCTACCGCATCAAGCGTGAGCTTAAAGCCTGACTCCCAAGAGATATACCCAGATGCCCGCCTTGAGCGGGCTTTTTATTGTCAGTTGACATAAGCCACGTCAAACGATAGGGGTAATGCCTTCTGTAAGCTCTTGAGAGACTGCTACAGGCGCTATATCCTATAGATGGCTACATGGGTAGCTGTTGGCTCTCAGAGAGGCTTGTAGAGGCTCTGTAGGTGATCCTATCAAATGAGAGCCATTGTTATTTCTGCTTTTCTAGCGATCAGACAAGGCCATGGTGCACACCGTTAAGAGGCGCGGCTGGTTTTCCAGAATCTCGCCAGCGTTATTTTCTAGCCAAGAATTCCAAGCGCCGCAAGAGTTGTACCTTGTCCGGCGAAAAAATTGGGAATCTGGGAAAATCGGCCTTGGCTGCATTCAGTGTGAAGCCAGTGCTACCCAGCCATGAGGATTGTGGCGGCCTGTTTTAAAATCGACTTCTCTCGTTCTAAGCATTCAATCCGGGCTTCAAGTTCTAGAATCTTCTGCTGATCAGGTGTCAGTGTCTCGCTACGGTGGGGGGCGTTATTTTGCTCCAGCAGATCAACATTGCCCATATCTAAAGGCAGCTCCGTCCCGTCGCCTTCAGCCTTGAGAAACTCTTTTATCGCTACACGAGCCAAGACGCTGTGTCGGACATTTAGCTTCTTAGAGATCAATCGCCACTCTTTGAAATCTTCTGTGGTGAGCCGCACTTTGACTTCGCGCCCTCGGGTCTCAGGGATTCCCGTAGCCATCTCTGCCGCTACCTTTAAGGCTTGCGTAAACGGTGCGTTGCTTTCACGTAGGGCCTTGAGGGAAGCCATGATGATCATCCTCCCAAGCGGACTGCGTTGTTGTTTCCGGCGCTCTGCGCTATCAAGTAACGCTTCGTATGTTTCCTTGCTCATGAGGACTTTGATTTGATCAGGGGTTTGCAGCGCTTTCTGTTTGAATGCCATCTCGTTTCGTCCTTGTAGGGCTTGCTAGCGTTGTCGGTGGTGCTAATGCGGGCATCCGAGAGTTCGGCTGATCGTGCGTGCCAAGCAATGGTACTTCGGGATATCCCTAGGTCTCAACCGTACGTACCCCCTCTTCGCCGAGGCTCCTCGTGTCCATAGGCCCTGTGCTCACTTCTTTTCGTAATCGCCGTATCGATACGCCATCCTCGCCGCCTCCTGAGTACGATCAGCTTCGTAAAACTGGCTCAAGCGCTGGGTGATCCTCTGGTGATCAACCTTAAGGGCGGAAAGCTCCTTGGATAGCTCTCGGTGCATGACGATCAACCCGGCAATGTTCTGGTGGGCTCGTCGAAGGTCACACCGTGTCGTGTCCAGCTCAGCTTCCAGCACACAGCAGTAGTGCTTGAGCATGTCCACATGGGAGGGCATGCCCAGCTCAAACCCAGAATCATCAATCAAATCATCATCCATCACACCGCTACCATCTGCCAGATCACTGTATGTGCGTACAGTATCGTTTCCAGTGCATGGGCTTCAAGGCTGGCGTGACGAAGGGCGATGCTTATGCACCGATGATCTTAGGATTGCTTCTGTAATGCCCTAGTGGAATACCGTCGCATTATATAAAGGCGAAGCCCAGCTCTTGACCTTGCCCTTCACGTTGTCAGCGGAGCTGACGGGTAATCCCCTGTGACCTTCGGTCACGAGTAAACCTGACAGCGTTCGCTGTCGTGTCTGCACCTACCTCAAGTGCAAGAGCAAGAGCTTGATTTGTGTTGAGGTGTATTTGTTCGGGGTACACCCGCACCGTTGAGGTGTTCCCGCTGCTGGGGTTGGTCCTGACCTTCGGTCAAACGTGTATCCCCTGTCAGCGGAGCTGACGTTTAACCGATTCCATGTATCAGTTCCAATCACCCAATACAGTCAACCGTGCTCGCAGCCACGATAGGGATTGATCGAGCGATCAAAAGGCAGGTCCGGGGAAGTGTTGCGGGTGATGATGGTTTTCGCCGTTTCGATGCGCACTTCCGTGCCTTGGGTGATCGGCGCTTCCTGATACCAGCCGTCATCCTCGGCCACCGAGCGATTCGGCGCGAAGCGGTTGTGCGGGTTGGTTGCGGTGCCGCGACCGCGAGGTGGCAGAGGAGTAGCCATCGACATGATCCTTAAGCTGTATATTCATACAGTAAATGACCGCAGCCGAATAGGCCAGTGCCGTTCGGCGCCTGAACATTTTTCAATTGACTAGTTGTCTCTTATTAGTGAGTTTCTTGTAATTATGAGAAACAGATAGAAAGTGGCTTAGTTAAAAGCGGTCGGTATTATTGCGCTTCGCACGAAGTTGTCGTGTTATCACTATTAAAAGGATTTGGTTTGATGTCGAATTACAATCAGCGTGGTGTTTTCTTCAACTGCTGACCCCGTCCACTTCTAGTCCGAAAGAAGTTCGGGTGTCCATGCAGTTTGCTTTGAAAGAAGAAGGTTACGACCCGGAAAACCGTAGCGCCACATACTCCCTGCTGGATTCGACCTCCCGCGAGGCTGTGTCGAATGATGGCGGCGTGACCTTCACCATGGGAAACACACCTGATGTGGACGGTGATGGTGATTTCGACGCGCAGGACAAGGCTGTTCTGATTGCGCTGGCGAAAGCGTATTCGAAAATCATCAATCCTTGATTACTATCGAGTACCTGCAACTTATAAGTTGGGGTGTGAGTGTACGTTAACCAAGGTTGAATAAAGCGATACGGAAATCTGTATCGCTTTTTTGTTGCTCGTTACTTACCCTGACTAAGCCAGGTGCGAACGGTTCAATTCACGATTCTTTGACAGCTGACTCACAGGACTTTGACTGCCCAGTGTCGAAACTATGCGGCATCTAACCACCTTTCCCCACACGGTCGTCCGAGCATGTCACGATTGCGCCTTTTACCTGCGACATTCCTGTTGTCGCTGGCCACCCTTTTTAATCTGACACTGGCCTGCGCAGATGAAACCGCCCCACCCCGCCCGGCGGAATGGGCTCAATCGGTCGAGGTGCAATACAACCTCTACCAAATGACCCCGACGCTTTACCGCAGCGCCTTGCCCGACAGCGGTGCCGTACCGTTGTTGAAGAAACTCAACGTCGCGACCGTCATCAATTTTTTGCCCGAGTCGGATTCAAGCTGGCTGTCCACGCCGGGCATTGCCCAGGTGCAGTTGCCCTACCGCACCAATCACGTGGATGACGCGGACGTACTCAAGGCCCTGCGTGCCATCCAGACCGCCGAATCCCACGGCCCGGTGCTCATGCATTGCAAACACGGTTCAGACCGCACCGGCCTGATGGCGGCGATGTATCGGGTGGTGGTGCAAGGCTGGAGCAAGGAAGACGCCCTGAACGAGATGACCCAAGGCGGCTTTGGTGACAGCACCCATTTCAAGGACGGTGTGCGTTACATGATGCAGGCCGATGCCGACAAGCTTCGGACCGCGCTCGCGAACGGCGATTGCAGCACCAGTCCGTTTGCGGCCTGTTCCATGAAGAGTTGGTTCCAGTCCGCCCACGTCGAATAAGCATCAGTTCAGCGGGCAGCGGCTGCTGGACGGCGTTGCGAAAAAGCTGTCGGCGATCGGTTGTCCGAGGAATTCTTCCAGGGCGACCAATAGCGATCGCGAATCCCCCGGCGAAAAAAAGGCTTCGCGAAAGGCCTTGCCGGTTTGCGGGTTGAATACCCACTCGCGTTGAAACCGTTTGAACACCTCGGTCGCCAGTACACCCGACCATTTGTAGGCGTAAACCGACGCTGCGTACCCGGTCACCAGGTAATCGAAGCTGTTGGCGAACCGACAGTAAGGCGGCAGTTGCAGGTGAGGGATCTCGCGCTGTACGTCATCGAAGATCTGTTCAACGCTTCGGCCATCGCCTTGGCTGCGGTGCAATTCGAAGTCAAACAACGCGGACATTAACAGCTCTGCGGTTTGCCGGCTGGTCTGGGTCTGGATGGCTGCCAATGCGGCGTCGACTCGCGCTTCGGCCAGGCGCTCGCCGGTCTGGTGGTGAGCGGCCAGCCACAGCAGAAACTCCCCTGACAGGCACCAAAGCTCGAACAATTGCCCGGTGAACTCTGCCGAATCGCGTCCCAGCTGGGTGATACCGGACAGGCGATGGTGAGGCGAGCGGGTCAGAACGTGCTGCAGGCAATGGCCGAATTCATGGAACAAAACCCGCAGGTCCTTATGAGCGAGAAGGCAAGGATGCTCGGCAATTCCGGGCGTGAAGTTGCCATGAAGCACGGCGATCGGCAGCGTCAATCGACCTTCGGCGTTCACCCGTCGATTACGTGGCGTGGCGGTCCAGGCAAAGTCCGGCGCTTCGTCCCGATGAAAAGGGTCGAGGTAAATGTGCCCGACGACCTGGCCATGCTCGCTGATTTCAAACAGACGCACGTTGTCATGCCAGCGACTGCACTCTTTCTGTTCGACGATCCGGATGCCAAACATGCGCTCGCTGAACAGGCAGAGCCGCTGCAAAGTCCCGTCCAGTGGAAAGTACGTTCGCAGGTTTTTCAGCGCCCCGCCGAGACGTTGCTGGCGCAATTGTTCGGCGAGAAACTCGTGGTCCCAAGGGGCAACTTCAGTCATGCCGCGCTCAAGCGCAATCGTCTTGAGTTCTTGTGCGTCCTTCTCGAGTTCCGGTGTTGCCTGCACGATTTGCCGCCGCAGGAAACCGGTGACTTGCTCAGTGGACTCGGCCATTTCCGTTACGAGGCTGAGTTGCGCAAAGTTCTCATACCCCAGCAACCTGGCTTTCTGATGACGCATGGACAACAGCAGCTCCAGCACCGGACCATTATCGAATTGCCGGTCGTGGGGGCCTTGATCGGAAGCCCGGGTGGAGTAAGCGACAAAGTATTCTTCGCGCAGGGATCGGTCTTCGGCATAGGCCATGACACGAGTGTAGGTGTCCTGGTCCAGACGCATCAGCCAGCCGTCGTGCCCTGCCTGTTGCGCGTTGACTGCCAGACGCTCCAGTGTCGCCGCAGACAAACCGCGCAACTGCGAGATGTCATCGATGCGCTTGCTCCAGGCTGCGCTGGCGCCTTCCAGGTTGGTCAGGAACAGGCTTTGCAGCACCCCGATGTCACGATTCAGCCGGGCCAGCGTCTGCTGTTGTTCGATGGTCAAGTCGATGCCGGACAAGCGAAACCGGCGCAGAATTTTGTTCAAAACCGCTTTGCGCGGTTCATCGTAATTCGCCGCAGCGGGACTTTGCGCCAGCCGCTGATAAGCCCGGAACAGTGCGTGATTACCCATCTTTTCAGATTTGTACTGCGCAGCGGCATCGCGGCAAGTCCCGCTGGCTGCGTCCCAGGCCTTACCCTCATGTTTCACCATTGAAAGGGTTTCGATGACGCCCATGGCCTCATCCAGACGCGCATCGGTTTCATCAACGGCCAATACCAGATCATCCCAGTTCGGGATCGTGGATTGGCTCGCGATAATCCCGGCAATGGCCTTGCGGTTGTCGGCAACAAGGGTGTCGATGGCATGCACCAGGTGCTCGGCGCGAATGTCCGGCCAGGGCGGCAGGTCCCAGTGTTGTAGCAGCGGATTGTTATCAGGCATGGCGTCTTCCTTGAGTAGGGCTGAAGGATTCAGCCTAAGGAGGAAGCGCGGGGGAAGGGTGGTAAATAGATACCACCTTCCACCCGGTCAAAGGGTGGAAGGTGATGTTGACTCAATGGTGCTCGTCAGGCTTCTTCTTCAGCTTCGGGTTCGGGAAGAACTGCACCGCCTGAACCTTGGCGTCCGGCACCTTGAGCGCCGAAGTGTTGACCCGCGTGCCCAATTCCTTGGGCACCGACAGACCTTGTTCATTGAGCGTATCCGAATAACCGCAGGCCACGCATTCGCGATGCGGGACCTCGTCTTCGTTCCACATCATCAATTTGTCCGGCTCGCTACAGGCCGGGCAGACCGCCCCGGCGATAAAGCGTTTCTTCGTGATCACAGGCCCCTCGCTCATGCTGCCGCGTCCTCACTCAGGCCGCTATGGCGCAAGAGTGCGTCAATCGATGGCGCACGGCCACGGAAGTCGACGAACAGCACCATGGGTTCCTGCGAACCGCCACGCGCCAGAATCGCTTCGCGGAACGCACGACCTGTTTCGGCATTGAGCACGCCGTCTTCTTCGAACTTCGAGAAGGCGTCGGCCGACAGCACTTCAGCCCACTTGTAGCTGTAGTAACCCGCTGCGTAACCGCCGGCAAAGATGTGGGCGAAGCTGTTCGGGAAGCGGTTGTAGGCCGGTGGACGCATGACCGAGACCTCGTCACGCACACCTTCGAGCACTTGCAGCACGCTGCGACCGTCGCCGTGGGTGGCGTGCAGTTCGAAGTCGAACAGCGAGAACTCGAGTTGGCGCACCATCATCAGGCCGGACTGGAAGTTCTTCGCCGCGAGCATTTTCTCCAGAAGATCCTGAGGCAGCGGCTCGCCGGTTTCGTAGTGACCGGAGATCAGCGCCAGGCCTTCCGGCTCCCAGCACCAGTTTTCCATGAACTGACTTGGCAGCTCCACCGCATCCCAGGCCACGCCGTTGATGCCGGACACGCCGGCGTGTTCTACGCGGGTCAGCAGGTGATGCAGGCCGTGACCGAATTCGTGGAACAGGGTGGTCACTTCATCGTGGGTCAGCAGGGCCGGTTTGCCGCTGTCGGCTGGGGTGAAGTTGCACACCAGATTGGCCACCGGGCTTTGCAGCACGCCGCTGATGGTGCGGCGACGGTCACGGGCGCCGTCCATCCAGGCACCGCCGCGTTTGTTGGCGCGGGCATAGAGGTCGAAGAAGAAGCGGCCGACGTGCTGGCCGTTTTCCTTGATTTCGAACAGGCGAACATCCGGGTGCCAGGCGTCGAAGCCTTTCATTTCGGCGATCTCGATGCCGTACAGGCGCTGGACGATAGCGAACAGGCCGCCCAGCACTTTGTCGATCGGGAAGTAGGCGCGCAGTGCTTCCTGGGCAACGCTGTAACGTTGTTCGCGAAGCTTTTCGCCGTAGAAACCGCTGTCCCAGCTTTGCAGGTCCGGGCAGCCTTGTTCGGCGGCGTAGGCCTTGAGCTGTTCCAGGTCCTGGGCGGCGAACGGTTTGCTGCGTTTGGCCAGATCGCGCAGGAAGCTGAGGACCTGATCGCTGGATTCAGCCATTTTGGTGGCCAGGCTCAGTTCCGAGAAGCTGGCGAAGCCGAGCAGCTTGGCCAGTTCCTGACGCAGGTCGAGGATTTCTTCCATGACCGGGCCGTTATCGTTCTGACCGGCGTTCGGGCCTTGGTCCGACGCACGGGTGCAATAGGCGGCGTAGACTTCTTCGCGCAAGGCACGGTCCTGGGCGTAGGTCATCACCGCGTAATAGCTCGGGAATTCCAGGGTGATGAGGAAGCCATCCAGATCTTTGGCCTGGGCTGCGGCGGCCATTTGCGCCTTCGCCGAATCGGTGAGGCCTGCGAGGGCGGCTTCATCGGTCACGTGCTTGGTCCAGGCTTGAGTCGCGTCGAGCAGCTGGTTGGAGAAGCGGCTGCCCAGCTCCGACAATTTGCTTTGCACTTCGGCGTAACGCTTTTGCTCGGCGTCCGGCAGATCGATACCCGACAGACGGAAGTCTCGCAGGGCGTGTTCCAGGATGGTTTTCTGCGCCACGTCGAAACCGGCGGCTTCCGGGCTGTTGGCCAAGGCTTCGAAGGCCTCGAACAGCTCACGGTTCTGGCCCAGCTCGGTGGAGTAGGCGCTCAAGGCCGGCAGGCAGGACTCGTAGGCTTCGCGCAATTCGGCGCTGTTGCACACGGCATTGAGGTGGCTGACCGGGCTCCAGGCGGCGCCCAGACGATCATTGAGTTCGTCCATCGCCAGCACCAGGCCGGCCCAGGTCGGTTGTTTGCCCTGGCTGTTGAGGATCTCGATAATGGCGGCACGGTTGTCAGCCAGGATCTGTTCAATGGCCGGTTGTACGTGTTCGGCCCGGATCGCCGAGAAGGGCGGCAGGTCGTAGGACTGCAAAAGAGGGTTGTTCACGCTCACGGTTGGCACCTTGGCTGGAAGAAACATGGGGCCATCTTAATTACAATCGACGCTCACCGCAGCTATCAGCAAAAGAGAGAGAGCCTATCGTGACCCTTCGCAAGTATCAGAACCACACGCCGCTTCTGGGTAAAGGCGCTTTTGTCGACGGCTCGGCGGTGGTGATCGGCGACGTTGAAATCGGCGAAGACAGCTCTGTCTGGCCGCTGACGGTGATCCGTGGCGACATGCACCGCATCCGTATAGGTGCGCGCACTAGCGTTCAGGATGGCTGCGTGCTGCACATCACGCATGCCGGGCCGTTCAATCCCGATGGCTTTCCCTGCTTGATCGGAGACGACGTGACCATTGCCCATAAGGTCATGCTGCATGGCTGCAGTGTCGGCAACCGGATTCTGATCGGCATGGGTAGCATCGTCATGGATGGTGCGGTGATCGAGGACGATGTGATTGTCGGCGCTGGCAGTCTGGTGCCGCCGGGCAAGCGTCTGGAAAGCGGCTTCCTGTATGTGGGCAGCCCGGTGAAACAAATCCGCCCGCTGACGGACAAGGAAAATGCCTTTTTCACCTACAGCGCGGCGAACTACGTGAAGCTCAAGAATTTGCATCTGGCTGAAGGCTACGACCAGCTCTGACCCCGCGCCCTTATTCAGGATTCAACATGCATTACCAAACCGTTTTGTTTGATCTCGATGGGACCCTGACCGATCCGCGCGAGGGCATCACCCGTTCGATCCAGTTCGCCCTGAGCAAACTGGGGATCGATGAACCCGACCTGACCAAGCTCGAACACTTCATCGGCCCGCCGTTGTTGCAGGCGTTCATGCAGTTCTACGATTTCGACGAGCCCAAGGCCTGGGAAGCGGTGAATTTCTACCGCGAACGCTTTAAGGTCACAGGCCTGTACGAGAACCGTGTGTTCGACGGCGTCACACCGCTGCTGGAAACCCTCGGCGGGCAAGGGCGACAGTTGTTCATCGCAACCTCAAAGCCGTGGGTGTTCGCCCGGGAAATCGCCCGGCACTTTGACTTCGCCAGGCACTTCAAGGTGATTTACGGTAGCGAACTGGACGGGACACGCACCAACAAAGTCGAGTTGATTGCCCACCTGATGGCCGAAGAAGGCCTGGACCCGGCCAACACCCTGATGATCGGCGACCGCAAACACGACCTGATCGGCGCGCGCAGCAATGGGCTGGATGCGGTGGCGGTCGGTTATGGGTTTGGCAGCCGGGAAGAATTGAGCGCAGAAGCACCGGCCTATCACTTTGAGACGCTGGAAGAGATGCATCAGGCGTTTTTGCGGCGTTGATCAGTACGCCTTCGCGGGCAAGCCTCGCTCCTACAAAAGCAACATAGATCCCGTAGGAGCGAGGCTTGCCCGCGAAGAGGCCCGCCCAGATACATCCTGTGCAACAGTTACCACCCAAGTCCCTTCTAGTCGTCCTAGGCTCAAAGTCTGAGGTCACGATCAAGGAGGATCATTAATGACAGAGCTAAAACATGCTCATCGATTGCGCACCGGCCGATATTCGGAGCCCGGACAGATTTACCTCCTGACAGCCGTCGTTTTGAACCGGCAACCGTTATTCCATGACTTCAAGATTGGGCGACTGGTAGTCGATGCCCTGAAAACTGCTGAGCAGGAAGGGTTTGCGACGTCACTGGCCTGGGTCGTCATGCCAGATCATTTCCATTGGCTGATCGAGTTACAGAATATTCAGTTACCCAGTTTGATGGCTCGAACCAAATCACGCATCGCAGTAACGCTTAATCGCTCGGCAGGACGCCAAGGTCCGGTTTGGCAACATGGTTATCACGATCGCGCCATTCGTAAGGAAGAAGATCTACAGGCAGTTGCTCGCTACATCGTCGCCAATCCGTTGCGAGCTGGCTTGGTCGAGAGGGTAGGGGATTATCCGCTATGGGACGCGATCTGGTTGTGAGGTTGAAAACGCCTTCGCGGGCAAGCCTCGCGCCTACAAAAGCAACATAGACCCCGTAGGAGCGAGGCTTGCCCGCGAAGAGGCCCGCCCAGCCACCAGATTTTATGACCCCGTCAATGCCTTCAGCGCTACCTTGCGCTCAACCACTGGCAACGCACCAAGCTGCTCGACGGCGGCATAAAACTTCAGCCAGTCCCCACCCTCCTGCCTGAACAGCGCCGCAAACGCCGGCACCCATTGGTCATACAACCCAAACGGCAACAACCGGGCGTTGTTCATTGGCGCTTTGATCCACGCGTCATAGCGTTTATCCCCGGCCCATTGGCTATCGCGCAGCTGTTGATAGTCATGGCGCAGACGTTCGAATTCCGCCGCTTTGCGTTGGCGCATCTGGTCGGCGGGCAGTGGCAGGGCGTAGAGCTTTTCAAGCCGCGTGCGCGTATCCAGAACCAATTGAATAAATTGGTCTCGATGCTGCGCCTGCGCGCCATTGTCCGCTGCCAGACCGCGTGATGCCCGCCATTGCCGGGTGCCTTCCTGCTCGACGAAGGTGGCGAAGGACTCGTTGAACTCGGTGTCGTCCTTCACATAAAAGCGCTGGTGCGCGAGCTCGTGGAAGATCAGCGTTGCCAGCCGCTCGTCGCCCCAACCCATCATTGAGCTGAGAATCGGATCGTTGAACCAGCCGAGCGTCGAATAGGCCTCGACGCCGCCAATGGACACGTCCATACCTTTCAGGCGTTGCAAGGCCGCTTCGCCGCGGGCAGCACTCTGGCTGTAGTAACCGCGATAGGCGACGCAACCGGCGATAGGGAAGCAATGGTTTTGTGCTGTCAGGGAAAATTCCGGGGTGGCAAAGACGTTCCAGACCACGAACGGCCGGCCAATGTCGGCGTACAGACGGTAGCTCTGGTTATCCGGCAGATGCAGCTGTTGGCTGGCGAATGTCCGTGCCTTTTGCGACTGGGTCAGGTGCGCACGCAGCATCGGATCGCGAGACGGATCGGCAAGCACCTGGGCCACCGGCTCCCTGGCCCGCAGCAATTGCAGCTGACCGCTGGCCAACTGGCTGTAATAGCTGACGCTGGCGCAGCCGCTGAGGAATAAAAGCAACATACCCGGAAACAAAATCCGCAAAACGCGATCAAGTAACCCAAGGCTTGGAAGCGGCCTGATCAAAATAAAATCATCCCTGGAGAGTCTGCCCGCAAGACTATCCCGCCCGACTGGAGCTCCGCTATGCGCAAATTGATGCTGACGGGAGGCTTGTTGATGCTGACCGGCTGTGCTGGTTTCGGTTTACCTCACCATGATCCGTCGCAAGCATGGATCGAACTGGACTCACAGCAAGAAGACACCGCCCTGCAAGCGCTGGAAGTCGATGACAAGGCCTCTACCGACAAGCGGTATTTCGAGGTGCATCCGGGCCGTCATGAGCTGACGGTGCGCTACCAGTTTGCGGTCCAGCCCACCAACATCGGCCCCGACGCCGAGCCGCTGTGGCGTGACTGCCAGTTAAACGTGAAATTCAACGACTTCAATGCCGGTGAGCGATATCAGCTGCAAGCGGGGAATATCGGCTTCCGGCCATGGGCAAAGCTCTATGACCAGCAACGAAAAGTGATTGGCCAAGGCACGCCGGCTGGCTGCCAAAGCAGCTGATCGGCGCTATGCTGAATGACCATCCTTTGGGACATTCATCATGCGCAGATTGATGCTGTTGCTCGCGGCAGGCGTGGTTGCCGGCTGCCAGAGTCCGTTACCGGCGGTAAATCCGCAGATGGCCTGGATCGACTTCTCGACGCCATTCCCCAACGACAGGTTGCTGATGGCAGAGCGACTGGACAAACAGCGATTGCGTGACGGGCGCTTTTTCCAGGTGACGCCCGGCAGCCATGAGCTGGTCGTCAGGTTCGACTTTGAGGTGCCCGGTGGTGGGGGCATGAACATGATGAACACCCCCACGGAACGGCTGTGCTACCTGACCGTCAAATACGATCATTTCGAAGCCGGCCAGCGTTATGTGCTGGAAGGCCGTTCGATCGCCTTCACCCCAAGCGCCCGATTGTTCAACGCAAAGCGGGAGATCGTCGCTGAAGATCGGCAGACCAATTGCGTCCCGTGAGGTGAATCAGCGGTCGTTTTTCTGGTAGATGATTTTCTTTGTGCCGTTTTCACAGCTGCCGACGACCATGTTCTGATCGTGGACTTCATCATTGGTGACGATTTCCAGGGTGTAGGACGAGACGTTATTGGCCTGGATCTTGGCCTCGATCTCGGCCTTGAGTTCTTCACAGGATTTCGGTGCCGCCAGGGCCGAAGTGGCCAGCGTGCAACCGATAATCGCCAAGGCAAAACGTTTCATGGTTGAAGCTCCCTTGAGGCCGCGCGCAGTTTTTGCGCTTGAGCGGCTGTCATTTATTCGACCACAGTTTTGCAAAGCGAGTTCTGACACCGCTCACAAAGCGCAGCTTTATCGTTGGAATTGTGTTGTTTACAAGTTCGCCTTCGCGAGCGGGTCGGGTCGCGAAGGCGTCAGTACATTCAGCGCCTGATCATCAGCTGACCAACGTCGCATCCAGGCTGATTTTCGCATTCAGCACTTTGGACACCGGGCAGCCTTCTTTGGCCTTGTTGCTCAGCTCCTCGAACTGCGCCTGAGTCGCCCCGGGGATTTTCGCCTTGAGGATCAATTTCACCGCGGTGATCGCAAAACCACCGTCGACTTGATCCAGGGTCACTTCAGCATTGGTATCGATGCTGTCAGCCTTGAGCCCGGCATCACCCAGGATCATCGAAAACGCCATCGAGAAACATCCCGCATGCGCCGCGCCGATCAGCTCTTCCGGATTGGTGCCTTTGCCGCCTTCGAAACGAGCCTTGAAGCCGTAGGGCGCTTCTCTGAGTACACCGGTTTCAGTAGAGATCGAGCCGATGCCGGTTTTCAGATCGCCTTCCCAATGAGCCGATGCTTTCTTCGTAATAGCCATGTCTGCCTCCTCAAGATCCGGTGCGAGCGTCGCACCTTCGTGGTTTTCGGTTGCTAGGGTTCTGAGGGTAGACGGTTGTGCAAAGTTCACCTCATCTCATAAAGTCCTACTGCTTTCGTAGGATTTTTTGGCCTGGCTATTGAATCTCGGGTATATGCCCTCATTGCATGAAGCACGCTTATAGATTCGGCAGGTTTTCGTTCGCAAGAAAAACCTGCGCCCACCATTGGAGAAGCAGGCTTATGAAACGACTGTCCGATATCAAGTTTTCGACCCTTGATCTGGTGCCCGTGCGCGAGAACGGCAGCGCGGCCCAGTCGCTGCGTAATTCCCTGGACCTGGCGCAGCATGTCGAAAAATTAGGCTATACCCGCTTCTGGGTCGCCGAACACCACAACATGGACGGCATCGCCAGTTCCGCGACCTCGGTACTGCTCGGGTACCTCGCCGGTGGCACGTCGACCATTCGTGTCGGCTCCGGCGGCGTGATGCTGCCCAACCACGCGCCGCTGGTGATCGCGGAGCAATTCGGCACACTCGAAAGCCTGTATCCAGGCCGGATAGATCTGGGTTTGGGGCGCGCCCCCGGTTCCGATCAAATGACTGCACGCGCCCTGCGTCGCGAACGTTCCGGCAGCGCCGACGAGTTTCCGGAGGATGTTACGGAGCTGATGCGATATCTCGGCCCACGCACGCCTGACCAGCGAATCATCGCCATGCCGGGCACCGGCACCAATGTCCCTGTCTGGTTGCTGGGCTCCAGCCTGTTCAGTGCACAATTGGCCGGTGAGCGCGGTTTGCCCTACGCCTTCGCCTCGCATTTCGCACCGCGCTTCATGCACGAGGCGATTCGCGTCTACCGTAATCACTTCAAGCCTTCGGCGGTGCTGGATAAGCCGTATGTGATGCTCGGTGTGCCGCTGGTCGCCGCTGACACTGACGAGCAGGCGGATTACCTGGCGACATCGGTCTATCAGCGCATCCTGGCGTTGATGCGTGGCCAAAGCCTGGTGCAGCGTCCGCCGGTGAAAACCATGGATGGCCTGTGGCTGCCCCATGAGAAAGAAGCCGTCGGCGATTTCCTCGGGCTGGCGATGGTGGGCAGCCCGCAGAAGATCCGCGCCAAGCTTGAAGTGCTGATCGAGCAGACTCAGGCGGACGAGCTGATTTTCACCTGCGACCTTTATGAACATGCGGATCGGGTGCATTCCTACGAGCTGCTGGCGCAGGTCATGAAGGGCTGAGGCGCCGACGCCGCCACACAAAAAAGCCGACGCATTGCGTCGGCTTTTTGATTTGTAAGGGACATCAGTCTTTCTTGTAGACGATTGCCTTGGTGCCCTTTTCACAGGTACCGACGACTGTTCCGCCGGCCTCAGCGCCTTTATCGACGATTTCCAGTGAATAGCCGGCAACGCCCTTGGCATCGAGTTTTGCTGCGATTTCGGCTTTCAGCTCTTCGCACGATTTGCCGTCAGCAAAGGCTGTTCCTGCAAGGCTCAACAAACCTACCGCTAAAATAAAATACTTCATCTGTCGCATTCCCTGGTCGGATCAAAGGGAGCATCCAGCCATCAGCCGGAGGCACTCATGTAGCGCTTTGCCATTTCCCTATGGCACTCGGCCAGCGCGCAAGTTCAGGAGACTAGCTCAAACTCAGCTGCTGGCAATCCGGAACCCGACTTTGAGCGTCACCTGAAAGTGCGCGGCCTTGCCATCCTTGATGTGCCCGCGGGTTTCGGTCACTTCAAACCATTCCAGGTGCTTGATGCTCTTATTGGCTTCGGCCAGCGCGTTATTGATGGCGTCCTCAATGCTGCTGGTGGACGAGCCAACCAATTCGACTTTCTTGTAGGTGTGATGGTCAGTCATGGCGTTCTCCTTGGGTGTGAAATACAGCCTAGCAGTGATTTTTCGTATTACTTCTGTCGGCTAATGCCATGCAGAAGTTCAGATTTACTGCACTTTCTCGAACCGTTGAAGTCCCAACCAACACACGCTACTCATCATCAATGAAGGAGAGCCACCATGGCCAACACCTCTTTACGTAAAGCCTCATTGCAAAGCATGGAAGCCGAGATCGAGAGTCTGCTGAAATCTTTGGAAAATCTGAAAGACGACGCCTCGGACGAGTCGCGTAAAACCCTCAAAGCGCTGAAAGGCAACGCCGAGAACGCGCTGAAACATTCGCGCCATCTGCTCAGCGATGCGTATGAAGAAGTCAAAGTCAAAACCCGCGAAACCGGGATTGCCACTCGGGACTACGCCCAGGAACACCCTTGGACTACTGCGGGCGTCGCTGTCGGCGCACTGGGTCTGCTTGCGGCTTACCTGCTGTTCAAGCGCGGCGACTGATCGGTTCGGTGCAGCTCGGCCTTGAGCCACTGCGCCAACTGTCGAGCGCGCCCGTCCGCGGCGCGCTTGGGTAGCCACAAGGCCAGTTGCGCCGGGGTTTCACTGAATCCCCAGGGCGCAACCAGGCGACCGGCCTTCAAGTCCTCAGCCACCAGCGGCTCAGGCGCAATCGCCACCCCCAGCCCCGCTACGGCTGCTTCCAGCAAATAATACAAATGCTCGAAACTTTGACCGTACTTCAACGCCTTGGCGTCGAGGCCACTTTGCTGTGCCCAGCTCGGCCAAGCCTGTGGGCGCGAGGTGGTGTGCAGCAAGGGTTCGTTCAATAACGCTGTGGCCTGCGCAGCTTGCAGCTTTTCATAACCCGCGAAACGCGGACTCATTACCGGGCCAATTCGTTCGCTGGCCAACTCATACACTTGCATGTCCGCCGGCCATGGCGGCTCGGCAAACACCAGCAGGGCATCGAGCCCCGGCCGTCGCGGATCGAGATCGCCTTCCCCGGCCGACAGGTGCAGGCGCAGGTCGGGCAAGTCCGCATTCAGTCGTCCCAGGCGTGGAATAAACCAGCGCGCCAACAAACTGCCCGAGCAACCCAAAACAAATGGAGCGTCAGCGGTGCTTTGGGTCAGCTCTGCGCAAACGGTGCGTAGACGTTCAAAGGCCTCACCGCTGGCATCGCGCAAACGCACGCCGGCATCTGTGAGTTTCAAGCCGCGTCCATCCTTGATGAACAGGCTCACACCGAGGTGTTCTTCGAGCACCTTGAGTTGTCGGCTGACCGCACCATGAGTGACGTGCAGCTGTTCGGCAGCCTGACTGACGCTGTTCAGCCGTGCCGTGGCTTCAAAGGCGCGAAGGGCGTTGAGCGGGGGAAGGTCGTGGCTCATGGGATCTGTGAGTTTTCCTGACAGGTTGTGGCGATCTTATCGGTTTTCAGGCTGGGACGTCAGGGGTAGAGTGACCGTCATTGTCATCTCACGAATCCCACTGGAGCGACCCATGACCCAGACTAATCTGCGCAACGGCCCCGACGCCAACGGCCTGTTTGGCTCGTTCGGCGGCCGTTACGTCGCCGAAACCTTGATGCCGTTGGTGCTCGACCTGGCCCGTGAATACGAATTGGCCAAGGAAGATCCAGCATTCAAAGAAGAATTGGCCTACTTCCAACGGGACTACGTCGGACGTCCAAGCCCGCTGTACTACGCCGAACGCCTGACCGAATTCTGCGGCGGCGCAAAGATTTATCTGAAACGCGAAGAGCTGAACCACACCGGCGCGCACAAGATCAACAACTGCATCGGCCAGATCCTGCTGGCGCGGCGCATGGGCAAGAAACGCATCATTGCCGAGACCGGCGCCGGCATGCACGGCGTGGCGACGGCGACCGTGGCTGCACGTTTCGGCCTGGATTGCGTGATCTACATGGGCACCACCGACATCGAACGTCAGCAGGCCAACGTGTTCCGCATGAAGCTGCTGGGCGCCGAAGTGATCCCAGTGGTCGCCGGGACTGGCACCCTGAAAGACGCGATGAACGAAGCGTTGCGTGACTGGGTGACCAATGTCGACAGCACCTTCTACCTCATCGGCACCGTGGCCGGCCCGCACCCTTATCCAGCGATGGTTCGCGACTTCCAGTCTGTTATCGGCAAAGAAACCCGTACTCAACTGCAAGCCCAGGAAGGTCGTCTGCCGGACAGCCTGGTGGCGTGCATCGGTGGCGGTTCCAACGCCATGGGCCTGTTTCACCCGTTCCTCGATGACAAAAGCGTCGAAATCATTGGCGTGGAAGCCGCCGGTTACGGCATTGAAACCGGTAAGCATGCCGCCAGCCTGAACGGCGGTGTTCCGGGTGTGCTGCACGGCAACCGTACTTTCCTGTTGCAGGACGACGATGGCCAGATCATCGACGCCCATTCGATCTCGGCCGGCCTCGACTATCCAGGCATCGGCCCGGAACACGCTTGGTTGCATGACATCGGCCGCGTTCAGTACACCTCGGTGACCGACGACGAAGCCCTCGATGCGTTCCACAAATGCTGCCGCCTGGAAGGGATTATTCCTGCACTGGAAAGCGCCCACGCCTTGGCCGAAGTGTTCAAGCGTGCACCGACCCTGCCCAAAGATCACCTGATGGTGGTCAACCTGTCCGGTCGTGGCGACAAAGACATGCAAACCGTGATGCACCACATGGAACAATCGAAGCAGGAGAAACACTGATGAGCCGCCTGCAAACGCGCTTTGCCGAACTCAAGGAACAGAATCGCGCCGCCCTGGTGACCTTCGTCACCGCTGGCGACCCGAGCTATGACACGTCCCTGGCGATCCTCAAAGGCTTGCCCGGTGCGGGTGCCGATGTGATCGAGTTGGGCATGCCCTTCACCGATCCAATGGCCGATGGCCCGGCCATCCAGTTGGCCAACATCCGCGCCCTTGGCGCCAAGCAGAACCTGGCGAAAACCCTGCAAATGGTTCGCGAGTTCCGTGAAGGCAATACCGAGACGCCGCTGGTGCTGATGGGGTATTTCAACCCGATCCACATGTACGGCGTGCCGCGCTTCATCGCCGACGCCAAGGAGGCCGGTGTTGATGGTTTGATCGTGGTCGACCTGCCGCCGGAGCATAACGGTGAGCTGTGCGAGCCGGCGCAGGCCGCCGGACTGGATTTCATCCGCCTGACCACGCCGACAACCGACGATGTGCGCCTGCCGACTGTTCTGAACGGCAGCTCTGGCTTCGTCTACTACGTGTCGGTTGCCGGTGTGACCGGGGCGGGCGCGGCGACGCTGGAACACGTTGAAGAAGCGGTTGCTCGTCTGCGTCGCCACACCGACCTGCCGATCAGTATCGGTTTCGGCATTCGCACACCGGAGCAAGCGGCGTCCATCGCGCGTCTGGCCGATGGTGTGGTGGTGGGTTCGGCATTGATCGATCACATCGCCAACGCCTCAACGCCGGCGCAGGCGGTTGATGGCGTGCTGAGCCTTTGCTCGGCGTTGGCTGAAGGCGTGCGTAAGGCCCGCGTCAGCTGAAGGTAAAGTTCCTGATACAGAGGAATTAGAGCCTCGCGGCACAGACTAAACAGCAAGACCGAGGGCTTCAGGACTACGTTCTGAAGCCCTTTTTGCTGTGTGTGCAGTGAGGAAAGACCTGATGAAAATGCCGAAACGTCTGATTGCCAGCCTGGGCGTGCTGATGCTCAGTGCCACGCCGCTGCTGCATGCGAGCGCCGATCAGCGCGACGATCACGACCGCGGCGGCCCGCCGCAGGGCCATTACGATAACCGTGGTGACAACCATGGCGATGATCACCGTGGCCCGCAGGACAATCATCGCGGCGGCCCTCCGCCACGGGACTTCGGCCCGGTGCGCCAGACTATTCACGATAACCACGGCTATTTTGTACGCGGGGCACCACCTCCTCCAGGTGTTCATCTGGTGCGTGGTCGACCATTGCCTCACGGCTATTACGGTGAGCGTCTGGATAATCGTGCCTTGGGGCGGCTGCCGCATTACCCGGGCTACGAATGGCGCCGTGCAGGGGGCGACATTGTGCTGATCGCCGTGGGCACCGGGATCGTCTATGAAATTCTGGAAGGGGTGCTTTGATTTAACGTGCAGGCAAAAAGAAGGCGTCATGGATCATCCACGACGCCTTCTTGCTTATGGCAACTCCAGCCCGCCTGCTGCTTTATGCAATTTGCGCAAATGTTCGCCAACCAGTTTCAGGTTGGCTTCATTGGCGGCCATCTCCGCTGCCCGGCCTGGTTCGAGCAGCGCTCTGACTTCCTTGTCCAGATCGCCGGTCAGCAGCTGAAGCTGCTTCTGCCGCAGATTGCTTTCCGATTCCAGGCGCTGCCATTCATTCGGTTGAGGCAATCCGTAACCGCCGGTGCCGAGCAGCTCTGCGGGACGACTGAGGAAGCCGCTATTAGCGAGAATTTGCTGCAAGGTCGCGTTTGCCTTGTCCATACCGCCGTTCTTCAATTCTCGTGCGCCCAGATAACGCTGCTTCACTTCATCCTGGGCCAGCACCAGTTGTTGACGGAAGCTTGCCTGCTCCAGCAATAACAACGCCGCACTGGTGCGCAAGTCAGCCTGCCCAAACCATTGCCGGCGCTCGTCAGCTTTTAATGCCAGCCAGTCTTCGACTTTTTCCTGCTTGATCGGCAAGTGCTTTTTCAGCACTTCGAACATCGCTTGGTAACGATCACGGAAGGAGTCGAAGCGGTAACCCAGGCGCAACGCTTCGCGTGGGTCATCCAGCACGCTGGTATTCGCCAGTCCGCGGCCCTTCATCACTTCCAGCAAGCCGTTGGGCATGATGCTGTCGAGCCCGACCAGTTTCGCGTTGTTGCTGCCGCTGCGCAGCAACTTCAAGCCTTCCACCGCGCAGTTGTTGGAGAGGAAATAATAATTGCCGTCGTAACTCCAATGCATCTCGGCGGCGTGTTCCACCACGTCTTCAATTTCGTTGCGCGACAAGTTCAGCGGTACCGAGGCCAGGCTGCGCAGTTCAGTCTTGGTGTATTCGTCGATCACTTGGGCCAACGGCAGTACAAACAGGCGCGAGGGGTATTTACCCACCAGCCCATCCCAGCTCGAGAGCTGCACGTCGCCGACGAAGGCGCGGTAGGACAAGACCAGGTGCTGGTCGAGATCCAGTCGGCAATCTGGCCCGCGAGGCCGACCCGGCGCGCAGATCACCAGGCGCAACATGCTGTGCCCCCAGCGACTGACCCAGTTCTGGTTGGCTTCGGCCAGCAGATAGTCGACGGCGTACACCCGTTCCGGATCGACTTGGCCCAGCGGTTGTTTAGCAAAGTCGTTGCCGGCATTGAGGAAGGCAAAGGATTTGCTGCACGCGTCCTTGGCGGCGGGAGCCCAGCCGAAATGTTCTTTGTAGTAGCGATACAGCGCGGGGCGACGGCAGGCATAGCTCGGGTCGAGGAGGAAATACTCCATGTTGACCGCGACAAACTCTTTGGGACTGCTCGTTTCGTAGATGTCCGGGCTGCGGGCGATCTGCCGGTTGTGCTGCTCGCGCTCGCCACGGCGACCGACGTATTGCGGCCAACCGGCCAGGTCGAGCAAGCGCGGATCATCGCTCAGGGTAAAGCGGCGGTCGGATTGACCACGGCATTCATCCGGGATGCCGATCAGGCCGGAACTGTTGTTGCGCCGGGTACAGCGCTGGATCAGCGTACGTTCCGCGTCCGGCCACAGGCGCGAACGGTCGTAAATATGGGTGAGTTCATGCAACACCGTTGCGAGCATTTCGCGGCGGACGGTGCCGTGGGGGCGATAGGTTTTCTTGGTGGCAGCGCTGCCGTCCGTGAGGCTGGCGAGCAGGTTGCGGTTCAGGTCGAGTTCGGACACCAGCGAAGCCTGGCCATAGGCATTGCTCGGCATGTCGTCGGTCCAGCCAACATCAATGCGCCGGTCCAGTTTTTCGATAAAACGTGGCGGCAAGGCCTGCATGGCTTCATCGAGCAACGCCTGACTGGCTTGCTGTTGTTCGGCGCTCAGACCCTCGGTCTTGAGTCGTAATTGCAAGCCAGCCTGGGCCGTGTTGCACAGCAGCAACATCAGCCCGGCCAGCAGCCAGGCGTTTGGCGACCTCACAGTGCGAGGATGGCTTCGGCGAGCACCTGATCACTTGCGTCCCGGGCTTCCGGCACACGGGTGCGCAATGTACTGAAGGCGGCCTCCAGATGCGCACCACGAATATCACCATCGCTGGCGACGAAACTCGCGGCATCATCGTGGGCTTCGCGAATAATTTTCGAGTCGCGAATGGACGTCGTGGTATCGGAAGTGAAATCAAGTGTGCGTTGGGTGGCATTGATGAGGATGTTGCTGGTGGCAACCAAGGTGTGCGCCTGGGTCACATCGGCCAATAAAAGCAGGCCAAGGGCAACAGCAATCAGAGGGCTACGCATGGAACGACTCCGCAAGGACAAAGGATAACTATTGGACGAGAATTGCCTGCGCCAGTTCAAGGTCGCTTGCATGAAGTTTTGGCTGGCTGCGGCGCAAGTAAATCAACGCGGATTCCAGTTGCGCTCCGCGTAGTTGGCCGTCACTGGCAATGAACGCCGCAGCGTCATCGTGTGCGGCGATCAGCAGCTTACGGTCGAAGGGGGCGGCGGTCACCATGCTGGTGGCGTAACCCGTGACGACGATGCCTTGGGTCGACAAGTTGAACGCGTCGAAGGCATAGGTCGGGGCCGACCAGCAGGCCGCGAGAAATACTGAAATGAAAAGCTGCTTTGAAAGAAGACGCATGAGACTCGATTGTCGAAAGCGAGTCCAAAGGCTAGCGCAATCCCCGGGCTAGAGCCAGTGCCGAAACATTGGGACACGACAGGCGTGTCCCATGTGACAGCGTTGCTTAGATCGTCAGGATGGCTTGTGCCAGCTGTGCATCAGTGGCGTTCAGCTGAGGAGCCTGGTGGCGGATGTGGTCAAGTGCGCTTTCCAGTTTCACGCCACGAATGGCGCCTTCGCTGGCGACGAAGCTGGCGGCGTCGTCACGGGCAGCGCGCACGATCTTGTCATCGCGAAAGGAGGAAGTGACATCGGAGGTTGCATCGGAACTGGACTTAAGTGCGCCTACGACGGCATCCGTGGTCACGATAAAGCTGGTCGCGTGGGAATTGGCAGCCACGGCAAGCAGGGCTGCAGCGCTGAGCAGACGAAGACGGGACATGGTGTAACTCCTTTGGATAACCGATTGAGAGGTGTTGAGGTAGCTGTTGAGTCAGACGCCTGTCGAACAGCGCTCGCCACGTTCTGGCTTGATATTAGGCCTGCTTTTATCGGTTCGAACAGTCCCTTCTGTTAAAGCCGCGGCCTAGCGCCAGAACGGTTTATCCAATTCATTAATCCGATCCGCGTGGCTGATGCCCAGGTCCGAGAGTTGCTGATCATTGAGCTGACCCAGCAAACGCCGGGTTCTGGCTCTCTCAAGGGCGGCGGCGAGCGACTTCAGCAATCGTTTAAGTCTGTGGAGTCGAGGCTTCTTTAGAAGGGCGGGGGCAGAAACATTCAGTAAGTTATCCATGGCGCGAAGTCCTTTTGCCGGAGAGTCAGGACTTCATGTTGAGCGCAGCGACACTGGGCCTACAGATACACTGTCGTAAAATTGTACTGGTGCAATGTGATAAATATTCAAACTGTACTCATTGTCGGCTAACCCTTTTGTACGGCCGCCGACTAGGGCCGAAAACGACAAAGCCCGTCGTGGTTTCCCACGACGGGCTTTGTTTTTTCAATTTGGAGTGCTGGCGGTGGACCCGGTGGGTCAGAGCCAGCGACGCTAACTTAGCGCCAGAACGGCTTGCTCAGCTCTTCGTAGCGTTGTGCTTCGCTAATCCCGGCATCAGCCAGCAGACGCGAATCCAGACGAGCCAGTTGATGGCGGCTGGAGATGCGGCGCTGCCACAGCATCAGGTTGGCAATAACGCGAAGAGGCATGGAAGCCTGGGTTTTTGCAGCGGTATCTTCGAAGAACAGTTCGGAACTGAGTGTACGTTCCATGGTTGACATCCTTCCGCTTGTGGCGGGATTAGGTAGTGGTTTAACTGATGCCAATGATCCTCTCGTTTAGCTAGTCTCTGTAGATACAGTTCACCTGTATTGTGAGGGACCAGTTAACTGTTAATAGGGGGTGTACTGGTCGAAATTGAGGCAACTGTACCTGTCGGCACTATATTGGTGCGATTTTGATGTTTTCGCTTGAATGGGTAGGCAAATACGGTAGGAAATGACCAGTACAGCAGTACAGTTTTAAACAAAATCTAGGGTGGCCAAAGCCAGCTGACGCAACTGTGTTTGCGTCAGCTGTTTTTTTGCTGAATCAGACCGCCAGCATTCGCCCGGTTTCTTCCAGGTTGATGTGCCAGCGCAGGGCATCGCGCAGGATATGTGGGGTGTGCCCGCCCAATGCGCAGGCCGACGTAAAGTAGTCATCCAGCGCCTGGCGATAGTCCGGGTGCACACAGTTGTCGATGATCACCCGTGCTCGCTCCCGTGGTGCCAGGCCACGCAGGTCGGCCAGGCCAATCTCCGTCACCAGGATGTCGACGTCATGCTCGGTATGGTCGACGTGGCTGACCATCGGCACCACGCTGGAGATCGCGCCACCCTTGGCGATGGATTTGGTCACGAAGATTGCCAGGTGCGCGTTGCGCGCAAAGTCCCCGGAACCGCCGATGCCATTCATCATGCGTGTGCCGCAGACATGGGTAGAGTTGACGTTGCCGTACAGGTCGAACTCCAGAGCGGTGTTGATGCCGATGATGCCCAGGCGCCGCACGACTTCCGGGTGGTTCGAGATTTCCTGTGGCCGTAGGACCAGTTTGTCCTTATAGCGCTCGAGGTTGCCAAAGACGTCGGCGTTGCGCCGGCTCGACAGGGTGATCGAACTGCCTGACGCAAAACTCAGCTTGCCGGCGTCGATCAGGTCGAAGGTCGAGTCCTGCAGCACCTCGGAATACATGGTCAGGTCTTCGAATGGCGAGTCGATCAGGCCGCACATTACCGAGTTGGCGATGGTGCCGATACCGGCCTGCAATGGGCCAAGCTTGTTGGTCATGCGCCCGGCAGCCACTTCTTGCTTGAAGAAGTCGATCAGGTGATCGGCAATGGCTTGGGTGTCGACGTCCGGCGGCAGGACAGTGGAGGGCGAGTCGGACTGGTTGGTGATCACGATCGCGACAATCTTTTCCGGCGGGATGGGGATGGCGGTGCTGCCAATGCGATCGTCGACCTTTACCAGCGGAATCGGCGTGCGAGTCGGGCGATAGGTCGGGATATAGATGTCGTGTAGACCTTCGAGATTCGGGTTGTGCGCGAGGTTGATCTCGACGATCACCTGTTTGGCGAAAATCGCGAAGCTGGCCGAGTTGCCAACCGAGGTGGTCGGCACGATATGGCCCTGCTCGGTGATCGCTACGGCCTCAATCACGGCGATGTCCGGCAGCGTGAGTTGCTGGTTGCGCAATTGCTCCACGGTTTCCGAGAGATGCTGGTCAATGAACATCACTTCGCCGGCGTTAATCGCCTTGCGCAAAGTGCTATCAACCTGGAATGGCATGCGTCGCGACAGGACGCCGGCTTCGGTGAGCTGTTTATCGAGGTCATTGCCCAGACTGGCGCCGGTCATCAACGTGATTTTCAGCGGGGTGATTTTGGCACGCTCGGCCAATGCGTGGGGGACGGCTTTGGCTTCGCCAGCGCGAGTGAAACCACTCATGCCGACGGTCATGCCGTCCTGAATCAGAGCGGCAGCGTCAGCGGCGCTCATCACCTTTTCCAACAACGAAGGCAAGCGAATACGATCACGGTACATGGATGGTTATCTCGGGCAACGGAAGCAAGGTGTGCAGTCTAGTGATTTGAAAAAAATCCGTCCCGCTACCATGGTCGAATGCAGAGGCCTGATTTAGAGCCTTTGGTCGGGTTTCACGGGGAATAAAAAAACCCCAGCCTACTAAAGGCTGAGGTTTTGGGTATTGCGTTGGAGCAGGTTTTACTCGACAGCTTTGACCATGTCTTCGATGACTTTCTTGGCGTCGCCGAAGACCATCATGGTTTTGTCGAGGTAGAACAGTTCGTTGTCCAGGCCGGCATAACCGCTGGCCATCGAGCGTTTGTTGACGATGATGGTCTTGGCCTTGAACGCCTCGAGAATCGGCATACCGGCAATCGGCGATTTCGGGTCGTTCTTCGCGGCCGGGTTGACCACGTCGTTGGCGCCGAGCACCAGCACCACGTCGGCCTGACCGAACTCGGAGTTGATGTCTTCCATCTCGAACACCTGGTCGTAAGGCACTTCGGCCTCGGCCAGCAGCACGTTCATGTGGCCAGGCATGCGACCGGCAACCGGGTGGATCGCGTACTTCACGGTCACACCGCGATGGGTCAGCTTCTCGGTCAACTCTTTAAGCGCATGTTGCGCCCGAGCGACCGCCAGGCCGTAACCCGGAACGATGATCACGGTGTCGGCGTTGGTCAGCAGGAAGGTCGCGTCGTCAGCCGAACCGGATTTAACCGGGCGGGCTTCTTTCGAATCGGCCGGGCCAGCCGCGTCTGCCGTATTGCCGAAACCACCGAGCAGTACGTTAAAGAAGGAGCGGTTCATCGCCTTGCACATGATGTACGAGAGGATCGCACCGGACGAACCCACCAGCGAACCGGCGATGATCAGCATCGAGTTGTTCAGCGAGAAGCCGATCCCCGCGGCTGCCCAGCCGGAGTAGCTGTTAAGCATCGACACCACCACCGGCATGTCGGCCCCGCCGATCGGGATGATGATCAGCACACCCAGGACGAAGGCCAGGGCCAGCATCAACGCGAAGGCACTGAGGTTGCCGGTCAGCATGAAGGTGATGCCCAGCGCCAGAGTGGCCAGGCCCAGCAACAGGTTCAGCTTGTGCTGGCCACCGAACTGTACCGGTGCGCCCTGGAACAGGCGAAACTTGTACTTGCCCGACAGCTTGCCGAAAGCGATCACAGAGCCGGAGAAGGTGATTGCACCGATGGCCGCACCCAGGAACAGTTCCAGACGGTTGCCCGCCGGAATCGCATCACCGAGCTGTTTGACGATGCCCAACGATTGCGGCTCAACGACCGCCGCGATCGCAATAAACACCGCAGCCATACCGATCATGCTGTGCATGAAAGCGACCAGTTCCGGCATCTTGGTCATTTCAACGCGCTTGGCCATGATCGAGCCGGCAGTGCCGCCGACCAGCAATCCGACGATGACGTAACCGATACCTGCGGTGGCCAGCTCAGCGCCCAGCTTATAGATGAGGCCTACGGTAGTGAGAATCGCCAGGCCCATGCCGAGCATGCCGAACAGGTTGCCACGGCGTGACGTGGTCGGGTGCGACAGGCCTTTGAGCGCCTGGATGAAGCAGATGGACGCAATCAAGTACAGCGTCGTTACGAGGTTCATGCTCATTACTTGGGCGCCTCTTCTTTTACTTTCGGGGCTTTTTTCTTGAACATCTCAAGCATTCTGCGGGTGACCAGGAAACCACCGAACACGTTTACCGCGGCCAGCGCCACGGCGAGGGTGCCCATGGTTTTGCCCAGTGGCGTCACGGTCAACGCGGCGGCCAGCATGGCGCCGACGATGACAATCGCCGAGATGGCGTTGGTGACTGCCATCAGGGGGGTGTGCAATGCGGGCGTTACGTTCCAGACCACGTGATAACCGACATAAATCGCCAGCACGAAGATGATCAGGTTGTAGATACCGGGGGAGATAAGCTCTTCCATCGTCTGAATCCCTGCTTAGGCGTTTTTGCGGATGACTTGGCCGTCGCGGCACATCAGGCACGCGGCGACGATGTCGTCTTCGAGGTTGATCTCGAACTGGCCTTCTTTGTTGAAGACCAGCTTCAGGAAGTCCAGCAGGTTGCGTGCGTACAGGGCCGAAGCGTCTGCCGCGACCGCGCCCGCCAGATTGGTCGGGCCGCAAATGGTCACGCCATTCTCGACCACGACCTGGTCGGCCACGGTGAGCGGGCAGTTGCCGCCCTGTGCTGCGGCGAGGTCGATGACCACCGAGCCTGGCTTCATCTGCGCCACGGTTTCCGCGCTCAACAGCGTCGGCGCCTTGCGGCCCGGGATCAGTGCGGTGGTGATGACGATGTCAGCCTGCTTGGCGCGTTCGTGCACGGCCAGGGCCTGACGCTGCATCCAGCTGGCGGGCATTGGCCGGGCGTAACCGCCGACACCGACAGCGCATTCGCGCTCTTCATCGGTTTCATACGGTACGTCGACGAACTTGGCGCCGAGGGATTCGATCTGCTCTTTAACTGCAGGGCGCACGTCGGACGCTTCGATCACTGCCCCCAGGCGTTTCGCCGTGGCGATCGCCTGCAAACCTGCAACGCCGGCGCCCAGAATCAGCACGCGCGCCGCTTTCACGGTGCCCGCAGCCGTCATCAGCATCGGCATGAAGCGCGGGTAGTGGTGAGCGGCCAGCAACACGGCTTTATAGCCGGCGATGTTCGCTTGGGAGGACAGCACATCCAGGCTTTGAGCGCGGGAGGTGCGCGGAGCCGCTTCCAGCGCGAACGCGGTAATGCCGCACTCGGCCAGCTTGGCAATGGTTTCATTGCTGAACGGGTTGAGCATGCCGACCACAACGGTGCCGCTTTTAATCAGCGTCAGCTCGCTGTCGCTGGGGGCGACCACCTTGAGAATCAGCTCGGCACCAAACGCGTCGTTGGCGCTGCCAATTGTTGCGCCTGCCGCTTCATAAGCACTGTCGACAACGCTGGCGTTAATGCCGGCGCCGCTTTGCACAGTGACCTTATGACCCTGGCCGATCAGCTTCTTGATGGTTTCCGGGGTTGCAGCAACCCGCGTTTCACCCGTCTGGGTTTCGAGAGGAACACCAATGTGCACGTCAAATCTCCTGCGTGATCTTATTGAGTAAACCCAGGCACTTCGGATGGTGCGGCTGGGGCGGCCGATCAGCACGATCCCGCCAAATCTGGGCGGGGCGCGGCATTTTGCAGGCGAACTTTGTGCCCTTCAAGGGATTATGACGGGTGACGGAAAATTAACTACAAGTCACCCCGTGACCGAATGTCGCAACCGACCGCCTCAATCCCTTGCAGGCCGTGCCTTGTAAGGATTTTGGCCGAATTTCAAGAATTTACACATCGGCACGGTGAATGTGGCGTCATTGCTGGTGAATGGAGGCTCAAAGCCACGTCGGCAGGCACTTGTGGGACGTTTGTACTGCTTGTCGGTACAGTCTGCGAATATGCGACAAAAACGTATATCTGTAGGGCTTTGGTTTTATTGACTACGAGGTCAGCTAACACCGGTAAGCCTTTACCCTTCTAGGCTGTAGCTCTGTGCTTGGGTGACCAGCCAATCGCGAAATGCCCGTAGAGACGCCGATTCGACCTTTCGCTCCGGAATCATCAGGTAATAGGCCTTGATGCTCGACAGCGCCTGAGTGTTGGCTATCACCAGGCGCTTCTCCGTCAGTTCGCGTTGAATCAGGAATGGCGGAATCAGCGCGATCCCCATGTCGTGCATCGCCGCTTGGGCAAGCATGGAGAATAGCTCGTAGCGCGGTCCTGTCATGTCCCGTGGCACATTCAGGTGCTGAGAGTTGAACCACTGGCGCCAGGCATAAGGGCGCGTGGTCTGTTGCAGCAGGGGCATTTCGGCGATTTCATCGGGCGTCAGATTGGCTTTTTTGCCCAGTAGCGTAGGGCTGCACACCGGCATCGGATTTTCGCCCATTAGCCTGTGGGATTCGGTACCCGACCAATCCGCATCACCAAAGTAAATCGCGGCATCGAAGTCGGTATCGGCGAACAGGAAGGGGCGTGTGCGGTTGGTGAGGTTGACCGTCACTTCCGGGTGTTTGTGCTGGAAGTCTTTGAGGCGTGGCAGCAGCCATTGGGTGCCAAAGGTCGGTACGACGGCCAGCTCGATCACATTGGCGCCCTGTTGCCCCATCACGGACAAGGTGTCCCGCTCGACCGCGTCAAGCTGGGTTGCTACGCGGCGACTGTAGGAAAGTCCGGCTTCCGTCAGCTTCACTCCGCGCCGCGAGCGTCGGAAAAGTTCTACGCTGAGGAACTCCTCGAGGCTGGCGATCTGTCGGCAAATGGCGCCTTGAGTGAGCGAAAGCTCCTGCGCCGCTTTGGTAAAGCTCTCGTGGCGCGCTGCCGCTTCAAAGCTGATCAGGGCGGTGGTGCTAGGGATTTTCCGGCGCATGTACTCCAACCTCACTAATACATCGCATAAAGGCTATTTCGCGACGTTACGGAGTGAGAAATTAGCACAACAGTATGCAAAATCCTCGTTTGCCGTAATGCCGGACCAGGCCTAGGATCAGTCCACGTTATTTGACCCGATTCGAGAGGACACACTCATGGGCGGTAAAGCTAGCTTCAACTGGATCGATCCCCTGCTGCTGGATCAACAGCTCACCGAAGAAGAGCGCATGATCCGCGACACTGCCGAGCAATTCGCTCAGCAGAAGCTCGCACCGCGCGTGCTTGAAGCTTTCCGTCATGAAAAGACCGATCCGGCGATCTTCCGCGAGATGGGCGAAGTGGGTCTGTTGGGTGCGACCATTCCCGAGCAGTACGGTGGCAGCGGTCTGAACTACGTCAGCTACGGGCTGATTGCTCGTGAAGTTGAGCGTGTCGACTCCGGCTACCGTTCGATGATGAGTGTGCAGTCCTCGCTGGTCATGGTGCCGATCAATGAATTCGGCACTGAAGCCCAAAAGCAGAAGTACCTGCCGAAACTGGCCTCGGGCGAGTGGATTGGCTGCTTCGGCCTGACAGAGCCTAACCATGGTTCCGACCCGGGCGCGATGATTACTCGTGCACGCAAAGTGGAAGGCGGCTACAGCCTGACCGGCAGCAAGATGTGGATCACCAACAGTCCGATTGCCGATGTGTTCGTGGTTTGGGGTAAGGATGATGCGGGCGACATCCGTGGCTTTGTTCTGGAAAAAGGCTGGAAAGGCCTGAGTGCTCCGGCGATCCATGGCAAGGTTGGCCTGCGTGCATCAATCACCGGCGAGATCGTCATGGACAACGTGTTTGTTCCTGAAGAGAACATTTTTCCTGACGTCCGCGGTTTGAAAGGCCCTTTTACTTGCCTCAACTCCGCGCGCTACGGCATTTCCTGGGGCGCTTTGGGCGCTGCCGAGTTCTGCTGGCACACCGCTCGCCAGTACACCCTGGATCGTCAGCAGTTCGGTCGCCCGTTGGCCGCCACTCAGCTGATCCAGAAGAAGCTTGCCGACATGCAGACCGAGATCACCCTGGCACTGCAGGGCTGCCTGCGTCTGGGTCGAATGAAGGATGAAGGCACGGCGGCAGTCGAGATCACCTCGATGATGAAGCGCAACTCCTGCGGCAAGTCCCTGGACATCGCGCGTATGGCGCGTGACATGTTGGGCGGTAACGGCATTTCCGATGAATTCGGTGTTGCTCGCCACCTGGTCAACCTGGAAGTGGTGAATACCTATGAAGGTACGCACGACGTCCACGCACTGATCCTCGGTCGCGCGCAAACCGGCATCCAGGCGTTCTATTAATAGGAGAACGTCCATGGGCGCGCTTTCGCATCTACGGGTACTGGATTTATCGCGGGTGCTGGCCGGGCCTTGGGCCGGGCAGATCCTTGCCGACCTTGGCGCCGAAGTGATTAAGGTTGAGCGTCCGGGCAATGGCGACGATACGCGTGCCTGGGGACCGCCCTTCCTGAAAGACGCCTATGGCGAGAACACCAGCGAGGCCGCCTATTACTTGTCGGCCAATCGCAACAAGCAATCGGTGACCATCGATTTCACGCGTCCAGAAGGGCAAAAGCTGGTGCGTGAGCTGGCAGCCAAGTCGGACATCCTGATCGAGAACTTCAAGGTCGGTGGCCTGGCGGCTTATGGGTTGGACTATGAGTCGCTTAAAGCCATCAATCCGAATCTGATTTATTGCTCGATTACCGGGTTTGGTCAAACCGGGCCTTACGCCAAGCGCGCGGGTTATGACTTCATGATCCAGGGTCTGGGCGGGCTGATGAGCCTGACCGGTCGACCTGAGGGAGATGAGGGCGCAGGGCCGGTGAAAGTCGGTGTGGCGCTGACAGACATCCTGACGGGGCTCTATTCGACGGTAGCGATCCTTGCCGCGTTGGCTCATAGGGAACATGACGGTGGTGGTCAGCATATCGATATGGCGTTGCTGGATGTTCAGGTTGCGTGCCTGGCCAACCAGGCGATGAACTATCTGACTACGGGTAATGCGCCCAAGCGCCTGGGTAATGCACATCCGAACATCGTGCCCTATCAGGATTTTCCTACGGCGGATGGAGACTTCATTCTCACTGTGGGTAATGACGGGCAGTTCCGCAAGTTTGCGGAGGTGGCTGGGCAGCCTCAGTGGGCGGATGACCCACGCTTCGCGACCAACAAGCTGCGGGTGGCGAATCGCGCGGTGTTGATCCCGCTGATTCGTCAGGCGACTGTCTTCAAGACCACCGCTGAGTGGGTGTTACAGCTGGAGCAGGCGGGTGTGCCATGCGGACCTATTAATGACTTGGCTCAGATGTTTGCTGATCCTCAGGTCAAGGCGCGTGGTTTGGCGATCGAGCTACCCCATGTGCTAGCAGGCATGGTGCCGCAGGTAGCGAGCCCCATTCGTCTGTCGGAAACGCCGGTGGAGTATCGTAATGCGCCTCCGTTATTGGGCGAGCACACGCTGGAGGTTCTGCAGCGAGTGTTGGGTCTGGATGCAGAAACGGTCGCCGCTTTCAAAGTGGCGGGGGTCCTCTGAAGATTCCTTCTATATAGAGGAGGTGGTTTTGCTCTCCTATAAGGAAGCGGTCTGTTTTCCGGCTTTCTGCAAGTTATTGATAGAAAAGCCAAATCAGGGGTTGACGGCAGATTCTGGAAGTCTATAATTCGCCCCACTTCCGGCGCAGTCGAAACGGAAAACTCCTTGGTAAACAAAGAGTTACGCAGTTTTCGACAGCGAGTTGCTTCAGGTCATCGAAGCCCAGAAGGAGTTGATCAAGCAGGGTTGTTTGGCTTGATTGACGGTTCGATCTTCTCGGTCGAAAGCGGAGAAAAAGAGGTGTTGACAGCAGCGAGTAACGCTGTAGAATTCGCCTCCCGCTAACGAGAGATCGGAAGCGCAAGTGGTTGAAGTTGCAAAGGAAACTTTGAAAACTTCTGAAATAACCGCTTGACAGCAACAGAGGCTGCTGTAGAATGCGCGCCTCGGTTGAGACGAAAGATCTTAACCAACCGCTCTTTAACAACTGAATCAAGCAATTCGTGTGGGTGCTTGTGGAGTCAGACTGATAGTCAACAAGATTATCAGCATCACAAGTTACTCCGCGAGAAATCAAAGATGTAACCAACGATTGCTGAGCCAAGTTTAGGGTTTCTTAAAAACCCAAAGATGTTTGAACTGAAGAGTTTGATCATGGCTCAGATTGAACGCTGGCGGCAGGCCTAACACATGCAAGTCGAGCGGCAGCACGGGTACTTGTACCTGGTGGCGAGCGGCGGACGGGTGAGTAATGCCTAGGAATCTGCCTGGTAGTGGGGGATAACGCTCGGAAACGGACGCTAATACCGCATACGTCCTACGGGAGAAAGCAGGGGACCTTCGGGCCTTGCGCTATCAGATGAGCCTAGGTCGGATTAGCTAGTTGGTGAGGTAATGGCTCACCAAGGCGACGATCCGTAACTGGTCTGAGAGGATGATCAGTCACACTGGAACTGAGACACGGTCCAGACTCCTACGGGAGGCAGCAGTGGGGAATATTGGACAATGGGCGAAAGCCTGATCCAGCCATGCCGCGTGTGTGAAGAAGGTCTTCGGATTGTAAAGCACTTTAAGTTGGGAGGAAGGGCAGTTACCTAATACGTATCTGTTTTGACGTTACCGACAGAATAAGCACCGGCTAACTCTGTGCCAGCAGCCGCGGTAATACAGAGGGTGCAAGCGTTAATCGGAATTACTGGGCGTAAAGCGCGCGTAGGTGGTTTGTTAAGTTGGATGTGAAATCCCCGGGCTCAACCTGGGAACTGCATTCAAAACTGACAAGCTAGAGTATGGTAGAGGGTGGTGGAATTTCCTGTGTAGCGGTGAAATGCGTAGATATAGGAAGGAACACCAGTGGCGAAGGCGACCACCTGGACTGATACTGACACTGAGGTGCGAAAGCGTGGGGAGCAAACAGGATTAGATACCCTGGTAGTCCACGCCGTAAACGATGTCAACTAGCCGTTGGGAGCCTTGAGCTCTTAGTGGCGCAGCTAACGCATTAAGTTGACCGCCTGGGGAGTACGGCCGCAAGGTTAAAACTCAAATGAATTGACGGGGGCCCGCACAAGCGGTGGAGCATGTGGTTTAATTCGAAGCAACGCGAAGAACCTTACCAGGCCTTGACATCCAATGAACTTTCCAGAGATGGATTGGTGCCTTCGGGAACATTGAGACAGGTGCTGCATGGCTGTCGTCAGCTCGTGTCGTGAGATGTTGGGTTAAGTCCCGTAACGAGCGCAACCCTTGTCCTTAGTTACCAGCACGTAATGGTGGGCACTCTAAGGAGACTGCCGGTGACAAACCGGAGGAAGGTGGGGATGACGTCAAGTCATCATGGCCCTTACGGCCTGGGCTACACACGTGCTACAATGGTCGGTACAGAGGGTTGCCAAGCCGCGAGGTGGAGCTAATCCCAGAAAACCGATCGTAGTCCGGATCGCAGTCTGCAACTCGACTGCGTGAAGTCGGAATCGCTAGTAATCGCGAATCAGAATGTCGCGGTGAATACGTTCCCGGGCCTTGTACACACCGCCCGTCACACCATGGGAGTGGGTTGCACCAGAAGTAGCTAGTCTAACCTTCGGGGGGACGGTTACCACGGTGTGATTCATGACTGGGGTGAAGTCGTAACAAGGTAGCCGTAGGGGAACCTGCGGCTGGATCACCTCCTTAATCGACGACATCAGCTGCTCCATAAGTTCCCACACGAATTGCTTGATTCATTGAAGAAGACGATAAGAAGCAGCCCGAAATTGGGTCTGTAGCTCAGTTGGTTAGAGCGCACCCCTGATAAGGGTGAGGTCGGCAGTTCGAATCTGCCCAGACCCACCAATTTTGTGTGGGAACCTGTAGAAATACGGGGCCATAGCTCAGCTGGGAGAGCGCCTGCCTTGCACGCAGGAGGTCAACGGTTCGATCCCGTTTGGCTCCACCACTACTGCTTCTGTTTGTTGAAAGCTTAGAAATGAGCATTCCATCGTGATGATGGTGAATGTTGATTTCTAGTCTTTGGCTAGATCGTTCTTTAAAAATTTGGGTATGTGATAGAAAGATAGACTGGACGTTACTTTCACTGGTAACGGATCAGGCTAAGGTAAAATTTGTGAGTTGCTCTTAATTGAGTATTATCGAATTTTCGGCGAATGTCGTCTTCACAGTATAACCAGATTGCTTGGGGTTATATGGTCAAGTGAAGAAGCGCATACGGTGGATGCCTTGGCAGTCAGAGGCGATGAAAGACGTGGTAGCCTGCGAAAAGCTTCGGGGAGTCGGCAAACAGACTTTGATCCGGAGATGTCTGAATGGGGGAACCCAGCCATCATAAGATGGTTATCTTAAGCTGAATACATAGGCTTAAGAGGCGAACCAGGGGAACTGAAACATCTAAGTACCCTGAGGAAAAGAAATCAACCGAGATTCCCTTAGTAGTGGCGAGCGAACGGGGACTAGCCCTTAAGTGGCTTTGAGATTAGCGGAACGCTCTGGAAAGTGCGGCCATAGTGGGTGATAGCCCTGTACGCGAAAATCTCTTAGTCATGAAATCGAGTAGGACGGAGCACGAGAAACTTTGTCTGAATATGGGGGGACCATCCTCCAAGGCTAAATACTACTGACTGACCGATAGTGAACTAGTACCGTGAGGGAAAGGCGAAAAGAACCCCGGAGAGGGGAGTGAAATAGATCCTGAAACCGTATGCGTACAAGCAGTGGGAGCCCACTTTGTTGGGTGACTGCGTACCTTTTGTATAATGGGTCAGCGACTTATTTTCAGTGGCGAGCTTAACCGAATAGGGGAGGCGTAGCGAAAGCGAGTCTTAATAGGGCGTCTAGTCGCTGGGAATAGACCCGAAACCGGGCGATCTATCCATGGGCAGGTTGAAGGTTGGGTAACACTAACTGGAGGACCGAACCGACTACCGTTGAAAAGTTAGCGGATGACCTGTGGATCGGAGTGAAAGGCTAATCAAGCTCGGAGATAGCTGGTTCTCCTCGAAAGCTATTTAGGTAGCGCCTCATGTATCACTGTAGGGGGTAGAGCACTGTTTCGGCTAGGGGGTCATCCCGACTTACCAAACCGATGCAAACTCCGAATACCTACAAGTGCCGAGCATGGGAGACACACGGCGGGTGCTAACGTCCGTCGTGAAAAGGGAAACAACCCAGACCGTCAGCTAAGGTCCCAAAGTTATGGTTAAGTGGGAAACGATGTGGGAAGGCTTAGACAGCTAGGAGGTTGGCTTAGAAGCAGCCACCCTTTAAAGAAAGCGTAATAGCTCACTAGTCGAGTCGGCCTGCGCGGAAGATGTAACGGGGCTCAAACCATACACCGAAGCTACGGGTATCACTTAGGTGATGCGGTAGAGGAGCGTTCTGTAAGCCTGTGAAGGTGAGTTGAGAAGCTTGCTGGAGGTATCAGAAGTGCGAATGCTGACATGAGTAACGACAATGGGTGTGAAAAACACCCACGCCGAAAGACCAAGGTTTCCTGCGCAACGTTAATCGACGCAGGGTTAGTCGGTCCCTAAGGCGAGGCTGAAAAGCGTAGTCGATGGAAAACAGGTTAATATTCCTGTACTTCTGGTTATTGCGATGGAGGGACGGAGAAGGCTAGGCCAGCTTGGCGTTGGTTGTCCAAGTTTAAGGTGGTAGGCTGGAATCTTAGGTAAATCCGGGATTCTAAGGCCGAGAGCTGATGACGAGTGTTCTTTTAGAACACGAAGTGGTTGATGCCATGCTTCCAAGAAAAGCTTCTAAGCTTCAGGTAACCAGGAACCGTACCCCAAACCGACACAGGTGGTTGGGTAGAGAATACCAAGGCGCTTGAGAGAACTCGGGTGAAGGAACTAGGCAAAATGGCACCGTAACTTCGGGAGAAGGTGCGCCGGTGAGGGTGAAGCATTTACTGCGTAAGCCCATGCCGGTCGAAGATACCAGGCCGCTGCGACTGTTTATTAAAAACACAGCACTCTGCAAACACGAAAGTGGACGTATAGGGTGTGACGCCTGCCCGGTGCCGGAAGGTTAATTGATGGGGTTAGCTAACGCGAAGCTCTTGATCGAAGCCCCGGTAAACGGCGGCCGTAACTATAACGGTCCTAAGGTAGCGAAATTCCTTGTCGGGTAAGTTCCGACCTGCACGAATGGCGTAACGATGGCGGCGCTGTCTCCACCCGAGACTCAGTGAAATTGAAATCGCTGTGAAGATGCAGTGTATCCGCGGCTAGACGGAAAGACCCCGTGAACCTTTACTATAGCTTTGCACTGGACTTTGAATTTGCTTGTGTAGGATAGGTGGGAGGCTTTGAAGCGTGGACGCCAGTTCGCGTGGAGCCAACCTTGAAATACCACCCTGGCAACTTTGAGGTTCTAACTCAGGTCCGTTATCCGGATCGAGGACAGTGTATGGTGGGTAGTTTGACTGGGGCGGTCTCCTCCTAAAGAGTAACGGAGGAGTACGAAGGTGCGCTCAGACCGGTCGGAAATCGGTCGTAGAGTATAAAGGCAAAAGCGCGCTTGACTGCGAGACAGACACGTCGAGCAGGTACGAAAGTAGGTCTTAGTGATCCGGTGGTTCTGTATGGAAGGGCCATCGCTCAACGGATAAAAGGTACTCCGGGGATAACAGGCTGATACCGCCCAAGAGTTCATATCGACGGCGGTGTTTGGCACCTCGATGTCGGCTCATCACATCCTGGGGCTGAAGCCGGTCCCAAGGGTATGGCTGTTCGCCATTTAAAGTGGTACGCGAGCTGGGTTTAGAACGTCGTGAGACAGTTCGGTCCCTATCTGCCGTGGACGTTTGAGATTTGAGAGGGGCTGCTCCTAGTACGAGAGGACCGGAGTGGACGAACCTCTGGTGTTCCGGTTGTCACGCCAGTGGCATTGCCGGGTAGCTATGTTCGGAATAGATAACCGCTGAAAGCATCTAAGCGGGAAACTAGCCTCAAGATGAGATCTCACTGGGACCTTGAGTCCCCTGAAGGGCCGTCGAAGACTACGACGTTGATAGGTTGGGTGTGTAAGCGCTGTGAGGCGTTGAGCTAACCAATACTAATTGCCCGTGAGGCTTGACCATATAACACCCAAGCAATTTGCTGACCTGAAAGGGCACCAGATTGCGGTGTGTGAAGACGAAATGAACCGAAAGTTCGATTGTTCACAAACACCGAGATCTATCACATACCCATTCGCTGGAGCGTGCGCCGTAAGGCAAGCGACCTGGCTACCGAATTTCTTGACGACCATAGAGCATTGGAACCACCTGATCCCATCCCGAACTCAGCAGTGAAACGATGCATCGCCGATGGTAGTGTGGGGTTTCCCCATGTGAGAGTAGGTCATCGTCAAGATTAAATTCCGAAACCCCTATCTGCGTATGCAGGTAGGGGTTTTGTTTTAGTAGAAGTCACCAATTTTGCTGGCACGTTACGACTGTAACGGGCTGGTCACAGAATTTCTTGACGACCATAGAGCATTGGAACCACCTGATCCCATCCCGAACTCAGCAGTGAAACGATGCATCGCCGATGGTAGTGTGGGGTTTCCCCATGTGAGAGTAGGTCATCGTCAAGATTGAATTCCGAAACCCCTGTCTGCTAACGCAGACAGGGGTTCTGTCGTTTTGGCTCCTAAAAACGTCAGGTCATCATCCCCTGCGAGTCATGCCACTTCTGCGCCACACCCTTGCCCAGTGTTGATGTCCAATAAGCGCATCGAGCTCCAACGGCTCTAGAGCGCCGTTCGGCGGGAATGTCGGTCATTTCATACAAACCCCTAAGATTTCTCCGACTAGTGCCGAAAGACTAGTGAGACATGCGTGCACCAAAGTAGCGCGACCGAAGAATTCCGCCTGCGCTGTTACATGGAATGTTGCACCTGGAACGCATCCCCACTTTTTGCATAAGAAGTCCCATGAAATGAATCTCAAGTTCAGCCATAAAATCCTTCTGGCCGCCTCTGGCGTCGTGGTGCTGGCTTTTGCGTTGTTCACTTTGTACAACGACTATCTGCAGCGAAACACCATCCGGCAAAACCTCGAGTCCTCCGTCCAGCAAGCTGGTGATCTGACCGCCAGCAGCGTGCAGAACTGGATGAGCGGCCGTGTGCTGGTGCTGGAAAACCTCGCCCAGAACGTCGCTCATCAAGGCGCCAATGCGGACCTTCCCGGACTGGTTGATCAACCGGCCTTCACCTCGAACTTCCAGTTCACTTACGTCGGCCAGGCCAACGGCGTGTTCACCCAACGCCCTGACGCGAAGATGCCGGACGGTTACGATCCGCGTCAGCGTCCCTGGTACAAACAAGCCGTGGCTGCCGACAAGACCATGCTGACGCCGCCGTACATGGCCGCCGTCGGTGGGTTGGTGGTGACCATCGCCATGCCGGTGAAAAAGAACGGTGAATTGCTCGGCGTGGTCGGCGGTGATCTGAGCCTGGAGACCCTGGTAAAGATCATCAACTCGGTGGACTTCGGTGGCATCGGCCACGCGTTCCTGGTCAGTGCCGACGGTCAGGTGATCGTCAGCCCAGACAAAGACCAGGTGATGAAAAACCTGAAGGACATTTATCCAAACTCTGGCGTGCGCATCGACAAGGGCAATCAGGACGTCACCCTGAACAAGCAGGACCGCATCCTCTCGTTCACCCCGGTGAGCGGTTTGCCGAATGCCGAGTGGTACATCGGTCTGTCGATCGACAAGGACAAGGCCTACGCACCACTGAGTCAATTCCGCACTTCGGCGTTGATTGCAATGTTCATCGCCGTCAGTGTGATTGCCGTGCTGTTGAGCCTGCTGATCAACGTGCTGATGCGTCCGCTGACCACCATGGGCCGCGCGATGCAGGACATCGCCCAGGGCGAGGGCGACCTGACCCGTCGTCTGGCCGTGGAAAGCAAAGATGAGTTCGGCGAGTTGGGTGGTTCGTTCAACCAGTTCGTGGAGCGGATTCACGCATCGATTTCCGAAGTGTCCTCGGCGACCCGCCAGGTCCACGATTTGTCGCAGCGCGTAATGGCATCGTCCAACGCTTCGATCGTCGGCTCCGATGAGCAAAGCGCGCGCACCAACAGCGTGGCTGCCGCCATCAACCAATTGGGTGCCGCCACCCAGGAAATCGCCCGCAATGCTGCCGATGCTTCGCAGCATGCAAGCGGTGCAAGCGAGCAGGCGGATGATGGTCGTCAGGTAGTAGAGAAAACCATCCTGGCCATGACTGAGTTGTCGCAGAAAATCAGCCTGTCCTGCACCCAGATCGAAACCCTGAACGCCAGCACTGACAACATCGGGCACATTCTGGATGTGATCAAAGGCATCTCCCAGCAGACCAACTTGCTGGCGCTCAACGCCGCCATCGAAGCGGCGCGTGCCGGTGAAGCCGGTCGTGGTTTTGCGGTCGTGGCGGACGAAGTGCGCAACCTGGCGCATCGCACACAGGAGTCGGCGGAAGAGATCCACAAGATGATCACCTCGCTGCAGATCGGTTCTCGCGAAGCAGTGACGACCATGAATGCCAGTCAGGTCTCCAGTGAAGAGAGTGTCGAAGTGGCGAATCAGGCGGGCCTGCGATTGGTCAGCGTGACGCAGCGCATCGGCGAAATCGACGGCATGAACCAGTCGGTGGCCGCGGCGACCGAAGAGCAGACGGCGGTAGTGGAAACCCTCAATGTCGACGTCAACCAGATCAACTTGTTGAACCAGCAGAGCGTGGCGAACCTCAATGAAACGTTGAAGGATTGTGATGCGTTGTCGTTGCAGGCGAACCGGTTGAAGCAATTGGTCGATAGCTTCAAGATCTGATTCGGGTCAGTTCTACTGCGTTATCGTTCTTCGCGGACAAGCCTCGCTCCTACAGGGCATGGAAAACCCTGTAGAAGCGAGGCTTGCCCGCGATAGCGGTAGAAAAGTCACCGCTGAACCAAAGCTCTACACAAACAGCTTCAACACATTATTCATCGCGTCATCCGCAAAGCCCTGCACGAAATCCTTGAACCCCGGCAACGCCTCGGCACCTCCCTGCGCCGGTTCGGCAATGATGGTCCAGGTCGCCCGTGACGTGTTCGCACCCAGCGGTTCAACACTCATTGCCGCCCACAAATTGGCCACGCCCAGTGTGTTGTAAATGGTCGTCCACGTGATGTTCAACGCCTGGTCATCCCGGGAGTTGAGTTGCTCGACCACCAGGTTGCCGTCCTTGAAAAATTTCTTGCGCAGCGACGACACGCCTTCGCCCGTCATCTCGATGTGCGACAGCGCCGGAATGAACTGATCGAAGCCGGCAAAGTTGCCGACCACCGCCCAGACCTGCGCGGCATCCGCCGGCACCTCCACCGAGGACACGACATGGCAGCCTTGCGGGTTTTTGATCAGGGTATCGGGTTGCAGATTGTTCATGGTCTTGCTCCATTGGGTTTGAATGAATCAGATGAAATTGATTTCTTTGAGGTAGTCGCAACCGCGACGCAGCAGTGCGGGTGATTTTTCCGGGTAGTGCGCGCCCATCTGCCGAACGCCGGCCTGGGCGTTGTCGTGGCCGATCATCGAGATGTCGCCGATGTCTTCCTCGAAGCCGTTGAGGTAGAAACCGAGTACGCCGAACAGCGCGTTGTCGCTGTCGACCCGACCCAGTTGCTGTTGCCAGTCGGCGACGCTGACCATGGAGAACTCCCGGCCCGCCTCACGGAATGACGCGACGTAATCGTCCCAACTCAGGGGCTCGGGGTTGTGCAGGTTGAACACCGCTTTTTCAGACGAATAACGGCTGGCATGGAAGCCAATGAAGCGAGCGAGAAAGTCCACCGGCATCAGGTCGAAATTCAGCGAAAACTCCGGCACCTGGCCGAGCTGGATCGAGCCCTTGAGCATCAGCATCAAGCGGTTTTTGTGCGGCTGACAGACGCCGGAGAGGCTGTTGAAGCTGATGTTGCCGGGGCGATAAAGATTGACCCGCACCCCACGTTCACGCGCTCGTTCGAGGATCCGTTCGCCGACCCACTTGGACAGGTTGTAGCCGTTCTTGATGTAGATCGGCGGTGTCTGCGCTGCGGGTAATTCCAGCACTCGGCCATCGTCGGCAATCGTGCTGGACGCCGACAGCGTGGAGACAAAATTGAAGATCTTCTTGCTGCGCCCCTCGCACAGCCGCAGGCATTCGAAAATCGGCTCGACGTTGTCCCGCGCCAGCGACTCGTAATCGAGCACGTGATTGACGTTGGCGGCGTTGTGCACCAGCGCGCCGAACTCTCGATCGAGGCGCTCGTAAACGTGCGCATCAAGCCCCAACGCCGGGCGAGTGATGTCTGCCGCGTAAACCTGCACCCGACTCAGGTCCAGGTGCTCCAGACGGTTTTCCCGCAACGCATGAGCGAAGCGCTCAGCCGCCGATTGCCCACCGCCATCGCGCACCAGGCAGGCCACTTCAGTGACGCCCCACGCCAGCAACGCTTCGACGATGTGCACACCGACAAAACTGTTTGCGCCGGTGACGATCACCTTGTGCACATCGCCCATGCGGCTGATGGGCAGCGGCTGAATATCCAGCTCGCGAAAGGCATCCGCCAGTGCTTGCGCGCTCAGGACTTCCTCGGTGCCGGAGCCGCGCACCAATGTCGCCAGCTTCGCAATAGTCGGCAATTCAATGAAGCGATTGATCGAGATGCTGCGGCCGAATTCTTCACGCAATCGCAGCAACATCCGTGACAACAGAATCGAGTGGCCGCCCAGATTGAAGAAACTTTCGTCGGTCGAAATATCGCTGGCCGGCAACTCCAGCAGCTCAGCCCAGATCTCCAGCAACAGCGCTTCATCGGCGCTGGCGGGCAAGCGCCGTGTCGTGTTTTCGGCAACATTCACCGGCATCGCCAGCAGCGCTTTACGGTCGACTTTGCCGTTACTGGCGAACGGCATGCTCGGCAATTCAGTCCAGGCGATGGGTTGCATGTAGTCCGGCAAAAACTGCATCGCATGAGCCTTCAAGGCTTCGCGCGCGGCGCCCGTTTGGTTCTCCTGAGGTTGTGCGAGGAACGCCAGAATCCGCCGTTGGCTGTCGATAACCACCGCCACCTGGCGGTACAACTGACTGTCGCGCAGGCAGCGTTCGATCTCTTCCGGCTCGACGCGAAAGCCGCGGATTTTCACCTGATTGTCCCGCCGTCCACACAGCTCGATACCGTCGCCGGTCCATTTCGCCATATCGCCGGTACGGTAGGCGCGCAGGCGCTGGCCGTCTGGCAAGTTCATGTCCAGGTAACGTTCGGCAGTCTGCTGCGGGTTGTTCAGATAACCCAGGCACACCCCCGGCCCGACAATGTACAACTCACCGACGACCTGCTCGGCCACCGGCTGAAAAGCCTCATCGAGAATCAGCACCTGGCTGTTGGCAATCGGCGACCCGAGGGTGCGGTTGCTGTCGCCAGCGCGCAGTTGGCGCGCGGTAATAAGCACCGTGGCTTCGGTCGGGCCATAGAGGTTGTAGAGATTGCCCTGACGGGTGAGCTGCTCGATAACGTAGGGTTCGCAGACATCACCGCCGGTCATTACATGATCCAGGACCTGCAGCTGATCCAGCGGCAGAATGCTCAACAGTGCTGGCGGTAAAAATGCATGGCTGAGGCGTTGATGGCGAATCAGCTCGACCAGTTGCAACGGATCGCGACGCTGGTCGTCGTTCGGCACGATCAGTTCGGCGCCCTGAAGCAGGGTCGGGAAAATATCGATCAGCGACGAGTCGAAACTCAACGACGAAAATTGCAAGGCCCGACTGTGTTCGGTCAGCTGCACATAGTCGGCATACCACGCGGTGAAGTGCGCGAGGTTAGCCTGGCTGAGCAGCACGCCTTTGGGATGCCCGGTGGTGCCCGAGGTATAGAGCGCCATGCAGGGCGCGTCGAGAGCGGGGCGCTGGCGCATCAAGGGTTGACCGAGAGCGACGTCAGCGAAGTCGATGCGACTGATGTCCAGCCCCGGCATTTCATCGGCGAGGGGATGCTGGCCGTCATGCAGCAACAACACCGCTCCTGCATTCGTAAGGATGTACTGCTGACGTTGCAGCGGATGGCTCGGCTCCAGCGGCAAGTACACCGCGCCGCTGCCCAGAATCGCCAGGATCCCTGCATACAACGCACTGCTTTTCGGCAGGCAGATCCCGACCACCAACGGGCCTTGATGCTGTGCGAGCAACGGCAGCAAGCGTTGCTGGATCGCACGGCTCTGGGCGTGTAATTGCCGATAACTCAGCGATGTGCCGTCGATGTTCAGCGCAGGTCGTTCGGCGGACTCGATGAAGCGTTGTTGCAGACGCTCGATCATCGGGATCCGGGCGAGTTCTTGCAGCCACGGTTGAGCGGTGTTGTTGAGTTGATGAACGAACGCCAGGCGTTCTAAAAACAGCAGATTGTCCACCTGTTCAAAATGGGCTGCCGCAGCCGGTTCAGCGCAGAGAAAATACTCGGCGTCCCGGGAGAATCGACTGACCAGCAGTGAGACGTGATCCACCAGTTCCGCCACCGCTCGCAGGCGCAAGGCCTGGCCGTTTCCGCTAGGTTCATCGGCAATCGGCACGCGCGTGAACAGCGTTGATCCCTGCATGCACAGCAGGTCAATCGGCGGTAGACCGGTGACGTTCGGCACGCCAATTCCCAGTTGCAGTGTCAGATGCGGCGCATCACTCGGGACTGAAAACGCCTGGCTGGCGTCGTCAATCAGCAGATCAAACAACGGCGCCTCCTCGAACACCTCGAGCCGCACCAGCGAATGACCCTGTTGTTCAAGTTCCAGCGCCAGGTCGGTCAAGGCCTGGCTTTGCCCAATGAGCAGAATGTCGAGACGTCTCATGATGTTCTCCTCGTTAAACCAGGTAGTCGCTGAGGGTGTCTTGCACGCACGGCGAATCCAGCAGCGAACTGCTGCGGAAAAACCGCACGATGTTGGCGACCAGCGGGTGATGACGATTGATCGGGAAGGCCAGCCCCGAGATCTCGTTCTTGAGTGCCTGGCGTGCCGCGTCGCTGATCTGCAAGGCTTCGATCAAGCGGAAATCGAAGGACTTCTGGATGTCGTTGGTCAGGTAATGGCCGATGAACACTGGCAGGATTTGCGCGATGAGCTGGCGGTCGTCTTCGCTCGCGGTGTGCCAGTAAATGCGCACCATCCGCGACCAGAACCCGGAATGGCGGCCCTCGTCGAGCAAGTGATCGGCCATCAGGCCCTTGATCGACTGCTTGACCGTGTCGTCCTTGGCGAACGCCGCGACATCGCCGGTTACGGTGTTCTCGGCGATGGCCACGCAGATCAGTTCTACCGCGCTGCGCAGATGCTCTGGTGCGAGGGCCACGGCCGCCGGGATCGCCCGACTCAGCTCGATTTCATCCGGCAGCTGGATTGGCGTAATGCCGGTCATGGCGACGGTCTGCTGCATGAAGTCCATGGCCACCAGCGCGTGGTAATCCTCGTCCACCACCACAGTCATGGCGTCATAGCGACAGGCAAACGGGAACGCCACGGCGAAGCGATTTTTGGCGATGCTGCGGGCGGTCTTGTCGACGATCTCGGTTTCGAAAATAACCACGTCGTTGATGAATTTGTAGAGCGTCTGCACCAGCGCGAAGTCCCGTTGTTCCGGGCATTCGCGCAGGAAGGTCTCGCTCAGCACCAACGGTTGGCGGCTCAACGGATAGATCAGCTTGCCGTCATTCTCCAGCACGCGCCGCGGGCGGGTGCGGATGGTCGCGCGACTTTCCCAGGCGTCGGCGAAGGATTGGTAGTCGGCGGCGTTCATGCGTTCACCTCCGCAACCGGTTCGCTCATGCTCAGGCGCAGGCCGTCCCACAAGGCAATGCGACTTTCCACGGCGGCAATGGCGCTGGCGTAGACGTCCGCTTCGCGTTGCGGATCGCCGTCGACCAGCCGGGCGAGGAGTTTTTCAGCGGCGGGGCCGTGGTCCTCGGAGTCGACTTCGATGTGCCGCTCCAGGTAGTAACGGAAGGTGGGCGCCTGCTCGATGCCGATGCCCCAGTCGTCGAGAATCCGTTGGAACATCTGCGGAATAACGCTCTCACGACCGTGCAAAAACGCTGCGGCAACGCTGTGTCCCGGCGCATGCAGCGCAGTGTGCAAGGTGTGCCGTACAAACTGCGCAGCCGCCGGATCGACATCAACGCTTTGCAGCGCCACGTCGTAACTCACGCCTTCTTGTTGCAACGCCACGAAGCGTTCCACGGCCGCCGTGCTGGCACCGACTTCGCGCATCGCATCCAGGTACAACTCGAAATGACTGTAATGACCTTGGGCCGGGCGATCATCGGACTCTTCACCCAGCACAATCTCATTGATAAGACGCGCGGCCTGCGGATCTCGCGGCGGCAACCAGGGCAGTTGGACGCAGGTCAGCTCCTGTTGCAGGCGTTTGGTCAGCGACATGAAATCCCACACCGCAAAGACATGGGTTTCCATGAACCGTTGAAGTACCGACAGCGAATGTATTTCAGAAAAGATCGGGTGTGCACTAAGTTCTGCTTTCTTCTGGTTGAGTCGGTCTTTATTCGTTTTCATGAGCGAGCCTATAAGTGATCTGAAATGCCGTTAAGGGTGTTGTGATCAATAAGTGACGGTCGTCTAACGTTTTTGTTGGCGAGCGAATGCCTCAACTAAATTGATCTCATTAAGTGCGATACAGTCGTATGGGTGCCGTGTTTTCTGGTGGCGGAGAAAAACTAATACACGAATAAAGTATCGGGCAAGTTATTTTTATATTATTTGAAAGTTCAACTTTCTTGAGTGCGACAAGTTCTAATAAAACTATAAATATCAGTTTTATTTGGGCGTAGTTGCTCCTTTCGGCGAAGTGTCGTCAAAATTCAAATGAAGAGTGAATGCCTCACTCAAAGCAACTTTCAAAGTTGTTCCGTTGAATGCTTCAAGGGGGTGGAAGTTGGCTGGGATTGACGCCGGTGCTTCCTTTCCCGTGACAAGACTCCTTCCGTAGGTTCTTGGTGCGAGGACTGTGCCGCCATGGCGGCGCGTCGCCCGTTCATTATTCGTTGGCAGCCCAAGAGTGAGCGTAAATCACGGCCGCCGCTATCGCCCGGCCGTCATCTTTGCTGGCGTATTGATGGAACCTGAGGGAGGCGAATCGAAGGCAGGCTTGGGGAGGGGGCGTGCGGTGGCTGAAGCGGGGATGTGTAAGTAGATTATTCACAGCAAGCGCGGCGCGCAGTTCGAACTGCGCGCCCAGGCTTGGCGCCGGGAGTTACCTGGGGGTTTTCTTGTTAAGCGCTTCGGGGCTGTTGAGGTAGCGCGTGATGACCTCGACACCGCGATTGAGGTGATGCTCGAGCAGCTCGACCGCAAGCTCGACATTGCGGTCTTCGGCGGCCAGCAACAGCGCTCGGTGGTCTTCCTGGGACAACTTGCCCAAGCCCATGGCTTCCAGATTAAAGCGCAGAAAGCGCTCTTCTTCGTTCAACCCGTCCTCGACCAGCCGCAATAGCCGCTGGTTAGGGGCCTTGCAATAAAGCGCCATGTGGAAGAGCCGATTGAGGCGGCCGATTTCGCTGTAATCGTGCTCCATTTCCAGGTCGTCGATATGCTTGGCTGCCCGCTCGACGTCTTCCTTTTCCAACAAGGGAATCGACAAACGCAGCGCTTCTGATTCCAACAGAATCCGTAATGCATACGTTTCGACGGCATCGCCCTGGACCAGCGGTGCAACCACCGCGCCTTTATGGGCGATAACATTCAACAGCGCCTGGGCTTCTAGTTGGCGCAAGGCTTCACGCACCGGCATGCGGCTGACGCCGAACAGGTCGGCCAAATCTTGCTGGCGCAACGCGGTGCCGCAGGGAATGCGCCCGTCTAGAATGGCCGATCGCAGGGTTTCTTCGATCACCGAGCGTGCCAAGTGAGCGGGAATCGGCCCGTTGACCTTGATACTGCTGAGGGGGTTGGGCTTCTGTGTCACAACTACGCACCCTGATTGGCTGAAATATTTGGATCCAAATGGACACTAGTGACTGCCATGCAGCTTGTCAAACGGACAAAAGACCGCAGCCCGCGACGTTTCATGTCACCTACCATTCAAAGTCTAGCGCGTTGCCAGTGATTGCACCGTGCCATTGTCTTTTAACGGGCTAACCTGCACCATCAACCGAATTTCACCTGCCTGACCTGGATGCCTCGCATTGGCGGTACGTTTCGCGATCCCTCGGACTTTGCGCTGGCTGTGCTGCGCGTTGCTGCTGGCTGGCGCCATGCTGGGCGGGCTGCATGCCGATTGGGATTTTTCGCTGATCAGCCGCAAGGCGCAGGCCTTGTATGGGCCATTGGGTGACGGGAAGCCGCGCATCGATGCCTGGCAGCATCTGCTGGCCACGCAGAAGCAGGCCAGCGAGCTGGAACAGCTCAATGTGGTCAACCAGTTTTTCAACAAGCAGGTGCGTTACGTTGAGGACATCGACCTTTGGCATGAGGTCGATTATTGGGAAACACCCATCGAAGCCCTGTGGAAGGGCGCCGGCGACTGCGAAGACTATGCGATCGCCAAGTACTTCAGCCTGCGCCATCTCGGCGTTTCCAGTGACAAGCTGCGCATTACCTACGTCAAGGCGTTGCGCCTGAACCGGGCGCACATGGTGCTGACTTACTATTCGAGCCCCGAGGCCATGCCGCTGGTGCTCGACAGCCTGATCGATGCAATAAAACCGGCCAGCCAACGAACCGACTTGCTGCCGGTCTACTCTTTCAATGCCGAAGGGTTGTGGTTGCCGGGCGCCAAGGGCAACAAAAAGGTCGGAGATACCAAACGCCTGTCTCGCTGGCAGGACGTGTTGAAGAAAATGCAGGCCGAAGGTTTTCCGGTCGAAACGACTAACTAGGAGCACGCGCTCAGATGTCTTTGTTCAAACAGCTGTTGATCGCTATCTGTCTGTTTCTGGTGGTCGCCTTCACCGGCAGCTTCATGGTCAGCCTGGAAAGCTCGCGGACCCAGTACGTCAACCAGTTGCGCTCCCACGCCCAGGACGCCGCGACGGCATTGGCGCTGTCCCTGACGCCGAACATCGACGACCCGGCGATGGTTGAGCTGCTGGTCAGTTCGATCTTCGACAGCGGCTATTACGCGAGCATCCGCGTGGTCGACCTCAAGACTGACCAGACCATCGTCGAGCGCAGCGGCATTCCAGCGGTGAACAACGTGCCGGACTGGTTCGTCAAAATGATCGGCCTGGAACCGGCCGGCGGCGATGCGCTGGTCAGCCGTGGCTGGGAACAGGCGGCGCGGGTCGAGGTGGTCAGCCATCCGATGTTCGCCTTGGCCAAGCTTTGGCAGAGCGCGTTGGGCAGCCTCGGCTGGTTGCTGATCTGCGGCGCGGTGAGCGCGGTATTGGGCGCGCTGTTGCTGCGTCGACAACTGAAGCCGCTGGATTACATGGTCAAGCAATCCCACGCCATTGCTCGCCGCGAATTCCTCAGCCTGCCGGAACTGCCGCGCACACCGGAACTGCGCCGAGTGGTGCAGGCCATGAATCAGATGGTCGAGAAGCTCAAGGCGCTGTTTCAGGAACAGGCCGAGCGCAGTGAAAAACTGCGGGTCGAGTCCTACCAGGACAACCTCACGGGCCTGGCCAACCGTCGTTATTTCGAGATGCAGTTGAACGCCCGGGTGAGCAATCCGGAGCAGGCGAGTTCGGGTTATCTGCTGCTGTTGCGGGTCAAGGACCTGGCCGGTTTGAACCAGCGTCTGGGCGGTCAGCGCACCGACCAATTATTGCAGGCCGTGGGCGAGCAACTGTCCCGCGAGTGCGCCAAGTACCCGGAAACACAGAACCTCGTCACCCGGATCCGTGGCGGTGAGTTTGCCGTGCTGGCGCCGGGGCTGGTGCGCGAAGAAGCGCTGCAACTGGCGCAGAATCTGGACAGCGCCTTGGCCAGCCTGCATGCGACCGGTGCCACGGATGTGGCCTCGGTCGCGTCGATCGGTCTGGCGCCGTTTGTTCATGGCGACTCGCCCCAAGCGGTGTTGGGTTTGGGCGACCAGGCGCTGGCTCAGGCTGAAGGCCAGGGCGAACAGAGCTGGGCATGCCTCGATCACAGCGCCTCGGCCAGCGTCGGGGATGACCATCACGCCTGGCATACATTGCTGGATCAGGCGCTGAATCAGCAGCGGTTTCAGTTGTATTTCCAACCGGTGGTGGCCAGCCAGGACACGCAAGTGGTGCTGCATTACAAGGTGCTGTCGCGGTTGATCGACGACGAGGGCCAGACCATTCCCGCTGGACGCTTCCTGCCGTGGCTGGAGCGCTTTGGCTGGACCGCGCGCCTGGATCGGCTGATGTTGGAGTTGGTGCTTGAGCAGATGGCCGAGCATGAAGAATCGCTGGCGCTGAACCTGTCTTCGGCGACGTTGGCCGATCCGCAGGCGCTGAATAAAGTCTTCGAGATTTTGCGTGCCCACTCCGATCTCGGACCGCGGCTGACCCTGGAAATCGGCGAGGAACAACTGCCCGAGCAAGCGATGCTGGAAGAACTGACACGGCGCCTGCGTGAGCTTGGGTTCTCGTTGAGCCTGCAACGGTTTGGCGGACGCTTCAGCATGATCGGCAACCTGGCGCGGCTGGGGTTGGCGTACCTGAAAATCGATGGTAGTTACATCCGCGCGATTGATCAGGAAAGCGACAAGCGCCTGTTTATCGAAGCGATCCAGCGAGCGGCACATAGCATTGATTTGCCGTTGATCGCCGAGCGGGTGGAGACCGAAGGGGAGTTGTCGGTGATTCGGGAGATGGGGTTGTATGGGGTTCAGGGGCAGTTGTTTGGTGAGCCGAAGCCTTGGCAGTGAGGCTTTAGGATTTGGTCGTCTGGGAGTCCGTCTTCGCGGGCAAGCCTCGCTCCTACAAGATCGTGCGTTGGCGTAAACCTGTAGGAACGAGGCTTGCCCGCGAAGGCGTCAGCACAGCCAACATCGAAGGCTGAGGTTTAAATCAACCCCGTCTCATCATCATCAATCAAGTGACTCAACCCACCCAACGCCTCACGCGCCTGGGTCCGGTCCATCAGCTTGGCCTGGGCGGCGGCCGGCAGGTCGGTGACGCGGATAACGCCTTTGCTGGTCAGCACCTGGATCAAGTCGTCGAGTACCCGGATCATTTCCAGGTCGCTCTGCTTGAGCTGGGTCAGGCTTTTTTCCACAGCTTCGTTGGCGTACCAAGCCTGGATTTCATGGTTGTCGGCCGGCAGCGTTTCCGTGGCTTCGGCGTAGGCCGCAGCTTCCACGCGCACTAACTGACCTTGCGCATCTCGTTGCACGTAGAACATTGAGCATCCCTCAGAAATGAACCAGCGTCATGCTGTCAGCAGCATAGGCCAACTGGGCACGAGTATGCGGTGCGGCGACGAAATCGTCACCGGGGGGATGGGCACAACGTGACGGCCGCCCCATAAGGGCGGCCGTTTTTCGTGGGATCAGCTGTTGTTGTGATCGACTTTGATGGTCGGGTCACTGCCGGCAATCAACGAGTTCAGGTTGGCGCTGGACCAGTTATTGCCTTCCAGTTTGATCGTCACATCCGGCGTTGCGGCCGCGGCATCGCCTGAGTTGAACTTGCCGCCGGAGCTGACTTGCAGCGACGACACGCCATCCACGGTGCTGATTTTCAGGAAGTTGTCGATGGTGCTGCCGGTTTCGCCTTGCAGCAGATCGCGCAGGTCGATGCGGTCACCTTCGCTGGCCTTGAAGTCCTTGATCACGTCGTTGCCGGTGTCGCCAGCCTTCCAGACGAAGGTGTCGGCACCCGAACCGCCAATCAGGATGTCGTTACCCTGACCGCCCATCAGCGAATCGTTACCCGAGCCGCCGAGCAGAATGTCATTGCCCTTGCCGCCGTCGAGCAGGTCGTTGCCGCCCTGGCCGAAGATAATGTCATTGCCCGAACCGCCCAACAGCGTGTCGTTGCCGTCATGGGCGCCGGACACGTCGAATGCGCTGTAGTGCTCGGTGATGAACTGGTGCACGTTGCTGGTGGTGACTTTGCTGACGTCCACACCGGTTTCTTTGGCGACGAACGCCTGCATCGCCTGGTAACCCTCGCCGGCGATGCCGTTGAAGCTCACCAGGTCGCCGAACAGGATGTCGTTACCATTGCCGCCATTGACCGTGTCGGCACCCGGCATGGTCGCTTCGGTGTGACCGATGATCGAGTTGGCCAGGTCTTTCGGATCAATGTTGGTTTGCGGCGTCTTGTCCGAGTCGTATGGCTTGAGGTCGCTGAGGGTGACGTCTTTGTTCAGGCCGATGGCTTCAACCGTCGACACCTTGTCCAGCAGCGCGAAACCGTTGGTCGAGTTGTCGATGGCGCTGGAGCCAGTGCTGCTGCCGTTGCCGTCGCGATAGGACAGCTCGTAAGTGCCGTTGCCCTCAGCGCGAATGGTGCCCAGTTCGGAACTGCTCCAGTAACCGCCCCACGAGTTCTTGTACGTCTGCAGTGTGACGGTGCCGGAGTTATCGATGCTCAGGTAGTGAGTGCTGTCCAGATAACCGGAGTAGGTCTGCCCCAACTTGTAATTGGTGGTGGTGATCACATCATCGAGCTTCACGTTGCCGAACAGGGTCGGGTTGGTCTGCTCACCGCTCTGGTAATAGGTCGGCTTGCCATCGGTGATGAAATACGTGAGGTTTTTCGCCCCGGTGTTGGCCATGGCGTCGGCACTCTGGAACCAGTTCGCCGTGGTTTTGAATACGTCTTCGTAGTTGGTGCCGCCGCCCGACGACATGGAATCCAGCACCGCTTTGAGCAGGATCAGTGCATTCGGATCGTTCAGGTTCACCGAGACAGACTTGTTGACCTGGTTATCGAAGTCCGCAAGGAAGATGTTCACCGTCCCGGAATTACCACCCATGCTCTGCTTGAGGGTGTTGAATACCGACGTCAGCGAGTCCTTGGCGGCGCTGATCGACGAGGCGCTCATGCTGCCCGAACTGTCGACCATGAAGGCGATGTTGTAGTTGGTTCCCGGCACCACGGTCAGCCCGCCGATGTCGGCGACCATGATGTCGTTGCCGTCGGTGCCGGTGATGGTGTCATCGGCCGCCGTGGCAGTAACGGCGTTGTAGACCGCCGGGTAAACCGTGACCGGGATTGTCGCGGTGCTGGCCGCAGAGCCGCCGAGAACTTCGGTGGAGGTCGAGGTCACGGTCAGGTTGAACTGGCCGTTGTAGTACGGCGGCGGGGTCACGGTCAGGGAGCCGAGGTTCCAGCCAGTGACGTTGGCCTCACCCGACGAGGTGCTGGCGGTGAAGGTGTGGCCGGCGCCATCGGTGAGCACGGAGCCCGCCGGGATGCCGCTGATCTTCACGACCAGGCTTTCGGAGCCGTCGGTATCCGTGAGCGCAGTTTTGATCGCAGACAGGTGAACGCTGGTGCCTTCGGCCGCTTCGTTGAGCTTGTAGCCGTCGTAGTAGCCTTCGCCGTTGGTGCCGTGCAGGTCGGAAACTGTCACGCCGGAAGCGGCCAGATCTGCCACGCCGGTGTACAGCGGCACACCAGCGCTGCTCAGGTCGACCGCCGCGCCGCCGTTGACCGACAGGTTGACGTCATAGCTGCCCGGGCCGCTCTGGTTGTGGTGGTAGATATCCAGGGTGTAGTAGCCGCTGGCGGTCGGGGTGAACGAACCGCTCAGGTTGCCGCCCGCGCCCCAGAGCGCGCTGGCCACGTTTTTGCCGCCGATGGTCACGAGCAGGCTGTCATCACCGGTGCCGCTGAAGCTGTAAGTCTTGCCGGCTTCAAGGTAGATCAGGCCGGACGTTTTTGATGCGGTGCCAGCGGTCACGCTGCCGTCGGACTGCACGTTGGTCACGGTGGTGCTGCTGTTCGGTTTGCCGGCCGCATCGATCACCGACTTCAGCGTGTTCGACGCCGCGCCGCTGCCATCAGTGCCGAGGCCCGACAGGCCGGTCCAGACTTCCTTGATCAGCCCGGTGGATTTGACACTGTTGTCCGCCACGCTCAAGGACGGCGCGTCAGCCACCGGCGTGATGTCGATCTTGATCGTGCCGATGTTGCCCAACGTCGTGCCGTCAGTAGGCTGGAACTTGATCTGTGCGTAGTCCGCCAGATTGTTGCCGACGCCGGTGCCGCCGTAGCCATTGGCGCCGGACTCGTTGGCATCCGGCAGGAAGCGCACTTTACCCGCGTCGATGTCAGCCTTGGACAGGGTCTGATTGGTCGTCACGTCGGTCCAGGTCGAACCGTTCAGGTACTGCAATTTGCCTTCGCCCGGCAGGCCGGTGATTTTTACGCCGAGGCTGGCGGCCGGACTGTCGACGTCGCTGACGCCGAAGGTCGACCAGCCGAGGATCAGCGGGGTGTCCTCGGTGCCGGTGAGGTTAACCGGCGCGGCGGTTGGCGCATCGTTCACTGCCACGACGTTGACGGTGGTGGTCGCAGTGTTGGAGTAGTTGCTGCCATCGGTCACCGTCACGGTGATGATCCGCGGCACGGTGCTCGGGTCTTCACTGCTGTTGGTGAAACTGATGTTCTTGATCTGCTGCATGTAGTCGGCCAGCGTCGCATTGCCGGACAACGTCAGCGTGACGGTGCCGTCCTTGCTGTTGGCATTGATGGAGATGCCGTTGACGCTGTTGCCCAGGTTCAGCGCGTCGCCCGGTTGACGGTTGGTCAGCACGATGGTCGCGCCGGTCAGCAGGGTGCTGTCCGGGTCGGTGATTTTCAGGTCGGTGTCGCCGATCGATACACCTTGGCCCGTGGTGCCTTCGGTGAAGGTCACGTTGTAGTTGGCCCCGGTGGCGCCGCTGGAGTTGTTGGCGTCCAGGTCGAGCACGGGCGGCGCATCGTTGTCGATGATCGAAGTGCTGATGCTGCCGTTGGACGCGCTGATCGCCAGGTTCTCGAAGTTGCCGCCGGTGGCCGAGTCGATCTTGACCACGAAGTTTTCGGTGCCCTCGGTGATCCTGTTGTCCAAGGTCGCAACATTGAAATTCGCCGTGCTGGCACCCGCCGGAATTTTCACGGTGTACACGCCGGTGAAGTCCGAACCGTCGGCGGCGGTGCCGCTGTAGGTGATCTTCAGGGTGACTTCGGTCTGCGCCGGGCTCGTCAGGCTGACGGTGTAACTGGCGGTCTGGCCCTCAGTCACCGAGGTGCTGCCGGTGATGCTGACTTCGGTCCGGTCGAGGGTGTCGGTGACGTTGGTGACGGCCGCCGCCGGGCTTTTGACCAGGTTCTCGAAATTACCACCGGTGGCGTTGCTGATGGTCGCCTGGACCGTGCCCGCGTCTTTGTAGACGTCGTCGGCCGGCGCCTTGACGGTCACGGAGCCGCTGGTGGCGTTGGCGGCGATGGTGATCACTGCGCCGTTGCTCAATGTCACGGTGACCGGAGTGCCGGCGGCATGGGTCAGGTTCGCTGTGTAGACGATCGAACCGCCTTCAGCGACCGAATCGGTTGCTGTCAGGCTAAGCGTGGTGGTGTCCGCCGAGTCGGTGACCGAGGTGTCGGCCGACTTGCCATCGACATCCAGCTTCTCGTAGTTACCGCCTTTGGCGTCGTCGATCTTGACGCTCAGGGAGCTGCCGCCGGCCAAGGCATCGTTCGGTGCGATGAAGTTCACACTGGCGCTGCTCGCGCCGACCGGAATGGTGATGGTCTGGTTGTTGGAGAGGGTCACGACAACCGGGGAACCGGTCACTGGCGCAGTCACGGACGCGGTGTAAACCACGGTGCCGCCTTCGGCCACGGAAGGCGTGGCGGTCAGGCTGACGGTCGAGGTGTCGATCGTGTCGGTGACGTTGGTGACGGCCGCCGCCGGGCTTTTGACCAGGTTCTCGAAATTACCACCGGTGGCGTTGCTGATGGTCGCCTGGACCGTGCCCGCGTCTTTGTAGACGTCGTCGGCCGGAGCCTTGACGGTCACGGCGCCGCTGGTGGCGCCGGCGGCGATGGTGATCACGGCGCCGTTCGACAGGTTTACGGTGACTGGTGTGCCGGCCGCATGGGTCAGGTTAGCGGTGTAGACGATCGAGCCGCCTTCAGCGACCGAATCGGTTGCTGTCAGGCTGAGTGTGGTGGTGTCCGCCGAGTCGGTGACCGAGGTGTCAGCCGACTTGCCATCGACGTCGAGCTTCTCGTAGTTACCGCCCTTGGCGTCGTCGATCTTGACGCTCAGGGAGCTGCCGCCCGCGAGGGCATCGTTTGGTGCAACAAAATTCACGCTACCCGAACTTGCGCCAACCGGGATGGTGATGGTCTGGTTGTTGGAGAGGGTCACCACTACTGGTGAACCGGTCACTGGCGCGGTGACGGACGCGGTGTAAACCACGGTGCCGCCTTCGGCGACGGAAGAAGTCGCAGTCAGGCTGACGGTCGAGGTGTCGACGGTGTCGGTCACATCAGTGACCGCTGCCGCTGGGTCTTTAACCAAGTTCTCAAAGTTGCCGCCAGTGGCATCCTTGATGGTTGCTTCGACTTTGCCGGCGTCTTTGTAGACGTCATCGGCCGGTGCCTTGACGGTCACGGCGCCGCTGGTGGCGCCGGCGGCGATGGTGATGACGGCGCCATTGCTCAGGTTCACGGTGACCGGCGTGCCGGCCGCGTTGGTCAGGTTGGCGGTGTAGACGATGGAACCGCCTTCAGCGACCGAGTCGGTTGCTGTCAGGCTAAGCGTGGTGGTGTCCGCCGAATCGGTGACCGAGGTGTCGGCCGACTTGCCATCGACGTCCAGCTTCTCGTAATTGCCGCCCTTGGCGTCGTCGATCTTGACGCTCAGGGAGCCGCCACCGGCCAAGGCATCGTTCGGTGCGATGAAGTTCACACTGGCGCTGCTCGCGCCGACCGGAATGGTGATGGTCTGGTTGTTGGAGAGGGTCACGACAACCGGGGAACCGGTCACTGGCGCAGTCACGGACGCGGTGTAAACCACGGTGCCGCCTTCGGCCACGGAAGGCGTGGCGGTCAGGCTGACGGTCGAGGTGTCGATCGTGTCGGTGACGTTGGTGACGGCCGCCGCCGGGCTTTTGACCAGGTTCTCGAAATTACCACCGGTGGCGTTGCTGATGGTCGCCTGGACCGTGCCCGCGTCTTTGTAGACGTCGTCGGCCGGAGCCTTGACGGTCACGGCGCCGCTGGTGGCGCCGGCGGCGATGGTGATCACGGCGCCGTTCGACAGGTTTACGGTGACTGGTGTGCCGGCCGCATGGGTCAGGTTAGCGGTGTAGACGATCGAACCGCCTTCAGCGACCGAATCTGTTGCTGTCAGGCTGAGTGTGGTGGTGTCCGCCGAGTCGGTGACCGAGGTGTCAGCCGACTTGCCATCGACGTCCAGCTTCTCGTAGTTACCGCCCTTGGCGTCGTCGATTTTGACGCTCAGCGAGCTGCCGCCCGCCAGGGCATCGTTTGGTGCAACAAAATTCACGCTACCCGAACTTGCGCCAACCGGAATGGTGATGGTCTGGCCGTTGGACAAGCTCACGACGACCGGCGAGCCGGTCACTGGCGCAGTCACGGACGCGGTGTACACCACGGTGCCGCCTTCAGCCACGGACGAAGTTGCGGTCAGGCTGACGGTCGAGGTGTCGATGGTGTCGGTCACATCAGTGAGCGCTGCCGCTGGGTCTTTAACCAGGTTCTCAAAGTTGCCGCCAGTGGCGTCCTTGATGGTGACTTCGACCTTGCCGGCATCCTTGTAGACGTCATCGGCCGGAGCCTTGACGGTCACGGCACCGCTGGTGGCGCCGGCGGCGATGGTGATGACGGCGCCATTGCTCAGGGTCACGGTGACCGGAGTGCCGGCCGCGTTGGTCAGGTTGGCGGTGTAGACGATCGAACCGCCTTCAGCGACCGAGTCGGTTGCTGTCAGGCTGAGTGTGGTGGTGTCCGCCGAGTCGGTGACCGAGGTATCCGCCGACTTGCCGTCGACGTCCAGCTTCTCGTAATTGCCGCCCTTCGCATCATCAATCTTGACGCTCAGCGAGCCGCCGACCGCCAGGGCATCGTTTGGCGCAACGTAGTTCACGCTGGCGCTGCTCGAGCCAACTGGAATGGTGATGGTCTGGTTGTTGGAGAGGGTCACCACTACTGGCGAACCGGTCACTGGTGCAGAGACGGATGCGGTGTAAACCACGGTGCCGCCTTCGACCACGGAAGGCGTGGCGGTCAGGCTGACGGTCGAGGTGTCGATCGTGTCGGTGACGCTGGTCACAGCGGCAGCCGGGTCTTTCACCAGGTTCTCAAAGTTGCCGCCAGTGGCGTCCTTGATGGTCGCTTCGACTTTGCCGGCGTCTTTGTAGACGTCATCGGCCGGTGCCTTGACGGTCACGGAGCCGCTGGTGGCGCCGGCTGCAATGGTGATCACGGCGCCGTTGCTCAGGGTGACGGTGACTGGTGTGCCAGCCGCGTTGGTCAGGTTGGCGGTGTAGACGATCGAACCGCCTTCAGCGACCGAATCAGTAGCGCTCAAGCTCAACGTCGTGGCGTCTGCGCTGTCGGTCACTTTGGTGACGACGGCGGAGCGGTCGGTGTCGAGTTTTTCGAAGTTGCCGCCCGTGCTGTCTGCGATCGCTGCCCGAACAGGCGAGGCGCCGGTGTAGACGTCATTTGGCACGGTGTACGGCGCCGAACCGCTGGACTCGCCGGCCTTGATGTTGATCACCAGACCGTTATTCAGGGTCACGGTCATGGCCGTGTCGGCAGGATGGCTCAACGTGGCGGTGTAGTTGATCTGACCACCTTCGCCGACGGTGCTCACATCGGCACTGAGCTTGAGCGTGGTGGTATCCACGGTGTCGTTGACGGTGGTGGTGTGCGTGGTTTTGCTGACGTCGAGTTTTTCGAAATTGCCGCCGTCGGTGCTGGCGATGCCAACGGTGATTTTGCTGCCGTCCTTGTAGACGTCATCGCTCGGCGCCGGAACGGTGATGAGGCCCGACTTGTCGCCGGCCTTGATCAAGACGCTCTCGCCGTTGCTCAGTTTGACCGTCATGTCGGTGCCGGCGGCATTGCTGAGGTTGACGGTGTACGTAATGGTGCCGCCCTCGACCACGTAGTTGCTGGCGGTCATGGTCACTTTGGTGGTGTCCAGGGTGTCACTGATGGCGGTCGAGGTCGGGGTCTTGTCGGCGACCAGGCTCTCGTAATTGCCCCCCGTCACATCCTTGATGGCGTTGGTCAGCGGCTCGTGGCCGACCAAGGCATCGTTCGGCGCTTTGACGGTGATCGAGGCGTTACTTTCGCCGACCGCAATGGTGATTTTTTCGCCATTGGACAAGGTCACGACGACCGGCGAACCGGTGACCGGCGCGGTGACGGAAGCGGTGTAGACCACGTTGCCGCCTTCGGCGACAGAGGAAGTTGCGGTCAGGCTGACGGTCGACGTATTGATCGTGTCAGTGACTTCAGTAACCGCCGCTCCCGGGCTGGTGACCAGGTTTTCGAAGTTGCCGCCAGTCGCGTCTTTGATGGTCGCTTCGACTTTTCCGGCATCTTTGTAGACGTCATCGGCTGGTGCCTTGACCGTCACGGAGCCGACCGTCGCGCCGGCCGCGATGGTGATCACGGCACCGTTCGACAGGTTCACAGTGACCGGGGTGCCGGCAGCATTGGTCAACGTCGCGGTATAGACAATCGAACCGCCTTCCGCGACCGAGTCGGTAGCGCTCAGGCTGACGGTGGTGGTGTCTGCGGAATCAGTAATCGAGGTGTCTGCCGACTTGCCGTCGATGTCCAGCTTCTCGTAGTTGCCACCCTTCGCGTCGTCGATTTTCACGCTCAGAGAACCACCGCCCGCCAATGCGTCGTTTGGCGTTATGAAGTCCACACTGGCGCTGCTCGAGCCGACCGGAATGGTGATGGTCTGGCCGTTGGACAAGGTCACGACAACCGGCGAGCCGGTCACCGGAGCGGTAACGGACGCGGTGTAAACCACGGTCCCGCCTTCCGCCACGCTGCTGTTGGCCGTCAAGCTGACGGTCGAGGTATCGAGGGTGTCGGTAACGTCAGTCACTGCCGGAACAGTGCTTGGCACCAGGTTCTCGAAGTTGCCGCCAGTCGCGTCTTTGATGGTCGCTTCGACTTTGCCGGCATCTTTGTAGACGTCATCGGCAGGCGCCTTGACCGTCACGGAGCCGACCGTCGCGCCGGCCGCGATGGTGATCACGGCACCGTTCGACAGGTTCACGGTGACCGGGGTGCCGGCAGCATTGGTCAACGTCGCGGTATAGACAATCGAACCGCCTTCCGCGACCGAGTCCGAAGCGCTCAGGCTCAGGGTGGTGGTGTCTTTGACGTCGGTCACCGAAGTCACCGCCGGGGTTTGATTCGCCACCAGGTTTTCGTAGTTGCCGCCGGTGGTGCCATCGATTTTCACGCTCAGCGAACCACCGCCCGCCAAGGCGTCGTTCGGTGCAACAAAATTCACGCTACCCGAACTCGCGCCGACAGGAATGGTGATGAACTGGCCGTTGGACAACGCCACCACCACCGGCGAACCGGTCACTGGCGCATTGACCGACGCGGTGTAAACCACGGTGCCGCCTTCGACCGTGCTGGCCGTGGCGGTCAGGGAGACGGTGCTGTTGTTGATGGTGTCGGTTACGTCGGTGACTGCTGGCGTCTTGTCGGCCACCAGGTTTTCGAAGTTGCCACCGGTGGTCTTGGTGATGCTGGCGTCGACTTTGCCAGCGTCTTTGTAGACGTCATCCTTGGGGGCGGCGAAGTTCACCGAACCGCTGGTGGCGCCCTTGGCGATGTTGATGACTGCGCCGTTGCTCAACGTCACGGTCATTGCAGTGCCAGCGGCATTGGTCAGGGTCGCGGTGTAGACGATCGAACCACCCTCGGCGACCGTACCGGTGGCGCTCAGGCTCAGGCCGGTGGTGTCGGTCGAATCGGTGACGGTGGTGACCGCCGGCGAAGAGCTGGTGACGACTTTTTCGAAGTTGCCGCCGTTGTGGCTGGCAATCGTTGCCTGGACTTTGCCGCCGTCGATGTACGGCGTGTTGGCCGGTGCAGCGAAGTTCACCGAGCCGGTGGTGGCGCCGGCGGCGATGTTGATCACTGCGCCGTTGCTCAACTTCACGGTCATCGCCGTGTCCGTCGGGTTGCTCAGGGTGGCGGTGTAGGTGATCTGGCCACCTTCGCTCACGGTGTGGCTGGCCGACAGGGACAGGGACGTCGTGTCCACCGTGTCTTTGACGGTGGTGCTCACTGACGTCTTGCTGACGTCGAGTTTTTCGAAGTTGCCACCGCTGGCGTCCGTCATCTTGACGGTGAGCTTGCCGGCATCCTTGTAGACGTCGTCGCTCGGCGCCGCGATGGTGACCGAACCGCTGGTCTTGCCGGCTGCGATGGTGATGGTCTCGCCGTTGCTCAGCTTGACGGTCACCGGGGTTTGCGCGGCGTTGGTCAGGGTCGCGGTGTACGTGATGTGCGAACCTTCGAGCACAGACTTGTCAGCGCTGAGGGTCAGTTGTGTGGTGTTAGTGGTGTCGGCGACGTTGGTCACGGCCGGATTCGGGCTGGTGACCAGGTTCTCAAAGTTGCCGCCAGCGGCGTCCTTGATGGTGACTTCGAGTTTGCCAGCGTCTTTGTAGACGTCGTCTTTCGGCGCGTCGACGGTTACGGTGCCAGTGGTTTTACCAGCCGCAATGGTGATCACGGCACCGTTGCTCAGGGTCACGGTGACCGGAGTGCCGGCCGGATTAGTCAGGCTCGCGGTGTAAACGATCGACCCCCCCTCGTTGACGTTGCCGGTGGCAGTCAGCGACAGGGTGGTGGTGTCGACGGTGTCGGTCACGCTGGTGCTGACCGGGGTTTTATCGGCGACCAGGTTTTCGTAGTTGCCGCCACTGACGTTGGTGATCGAATTACTCACCGGCGCGTGGCCGCTCAGCACATCATTCGAGACCACGGCGTTGACGGTGCCGCTGCTGGCGCCGACCGCTATGGTGATGGTCTGACCGTTGGCCAGCGTCACGATCACAGGCGAGCCGGTGACAGGTGCGCCGACCGAGGCGGTGTACACCACGGTGCCGCCTTCAGCCACGGCGCTCGTTGCGGTCAGCGTGACGGTCGACGTGTCGAGGGTGTCGGTGACGCTGGTCACCGCTGCGGCCGGGTCCTTGACCAGGTTTTCGAAGTTGCCGCCAGTGGCATCCTTGATGGTCGCTTCGACTTTGCCGGCGTCTTTGTAAACGTCATCGGCCGGAGCCTTGACGGTCACGGAGCCGCTGGTGGCGCCGGCTGCAATGGTGATCACTGCGCCGTTGCTCAGGGTGACGGTGACTGGTGTGCCGGCCGCGTTGGTCAGGTTGGCGGTGTAGACGATCGAGCCGCCTTCAGCGACCGAATCGGTTGCTGTCAGGCTCAGCGTGGTGGTGTCCGCCGAGTCGGTGACCGAGGTGTCAGCCGACTTGCCATCGACGTCCAGCTTCTCGTAGTTACCGCCCTTGGCGTCGTCGATCTTGACGCTCAGGGAGCCGCCACCGGCCAAGGCATCGTTCGGCGCAACGTAGTTCACGCTGGCGCTGCTCGAACCGACCGGGATGGTGATGGTCTGGCCGTTGGACAAGCTCACGACAACCGGCGAACCGGTCACTGGCGCAGTCACGGACGCGGTGTACACCACGGTGCCGCCTTCGGCGACGGAAGAAGTCGCGGTCAGGCTGACGGTCGACGTGTCGAGGGTGTCGGTGACGCTGGTCACCGCTGCGGCCGGGTCCTTGACCAGGTTTTCGAAGTTGCCGCCAGTGGCATCCTTGATGGTCGCTTCGACTTTGCCGGCGTCTTTGTAAACGTCATCGGCCGGAGCCTTGACGGTCACGGAGCCGCTGGTGGCGCCGGCTGCAATGGTGATCACTGCGCCGTTGCTCAGGGTGACGGTGACTGGTGTGCCGGCCGCGTTGGTCAGGTTGGCGGTGTAGACGATCGAGCCGCCTTCAGCGACCGAATCGGTTGCTGTCAGGCTCAGCGTGGTGGTGTCCGCCGAGTCGGTGACCGAGGTGTCAGCCGACTTGCCATCGACGTCCAGCTTCTCGTAGTTACCGCCCTTGGCGTCGTCGATCTTGACGCTCAGGGAGCCGCCACCGGCCAAGGCATCGTTCGGCGCAACGTAGTTCACGCTGGCGCTGCTCGAACCGACCGGGATGGTGATGGTCTGGCCGTTGGACAAGCTCACGACAACCGGCGAACCGGTCACTGGCGCAGTCACGGACGCGGTGTACACCACGGTGCCGCCTTCGGCGACGGAAGAAGTCGCGGTCAGGCTGACGGTCGAGGTGTCGACGGTGTCGGTCACATCAGTTACCGCTGCCGCCGGGTCTTTCACCAGATTTTCGAAGTTGCCGCCAGTGGCGTCCTTGATGGTGACTTCGACCTTGCCGGCATCCTTGTAGACGTCATCGGCCGGAGCCTTGACGGTCACGGCGCCGCTGGTGGCGCCGGCGGCGATGGTGATCACCGCGCCGTTCGAAAGGGTGACGGTGATCGGCGTGCCGGCCGCGTTGGTCAGGTTGGCGGTGTAGACGATCGAGCCGCCTTCAGCGACCGAATCGGTTGCTGTCAGGCTCAGCGTGGTGGTGTCGGCCGAGTCAGTCACCGAGGTGTCCGCCGACTTGCCATCGACGTCCAGCTTCTCGTAATTACCGCCCTTGGCGTCGTCGATTTTGACGCTCAGCGAGCCGCCGCCCGCGAGGGCATCGTTTGGTGCAACAAAATTCACGCTACCCGAACTTGCGCCAACCGGGATGGTGATGGTCTGGCCGTTGGACAAGCTCACGACAACTGGCGAGCCGGTCACTGGCGCAGTCACGGACGCGGTGTACACCACGGTGCCGCCTTCAGCCACAGTGGACGTCGCGGTCAGGCTGACGGTCGAGGTGTCGACGGTGTCGGTGACGCTGGTCACCGCTGCGGCCGGGTCCTTGACCAGGTTTTCGAAGTTGCCGCCAGTGGCGTCCTTAATGGTTGCTTCGACTTTGCCGGCGTCTTTGTAAACGTCATCGGCTGGCGCCTTGACGGTCACGGAGCCGCTGGTGGCGCCAGCGGCGATGGTGATCACCGCGCCGTTCGAAAGGGTGACGGTGATCGGCGTGCCGGCCGCGTTGGTCAGGTTGGCGGTGTAGACGATCGAGCCGCCTTCAGCGACCGAGTCGGTTGCTGTCAGGCTCAGCGTGGTGGTGTCCGCCGAGTCGGTGACCGAGGTGTCGGCCGACTTGCCGTCGACGTCCAGCTTCTCGTAATTGCCGCCCTTCGCATCATCAATCTTGACGCTCAGCGAGCTGCCGCCCGCCAAGGCATCGTTCGGCGCAACGTAGTTCACGCTGGCGCTGCTCGAGCCGACCGGAATGGTGATGGTCTGGCCGTTGGACAAGCTCACGACAACCGGCGAACCGGTCACTGGCGCAGTCACGGACGCGGTGTACACCACGGTGCCGCCTTCAGCCACAGTGGACGTCGCGGTCAGGCTGACGGTCGAGGTGTCGACGGTGTCGGTCACATCAGTTACCGCTGCCGCCGGGTCTTTCACCAGATTTTCGAAGTTGCCGCCAGTGGCGTCCTTGATGGTGACTTCGACCTTGCCGGCATCCTTGTAGACGTCATCGGCCGGAGCCTTGACGGTCACGGCGCCGCTGGTGGCGCCGGCGGCGATGGTGATCACCGCGCCGTTCGAAAGGGTGACGGTGATCGGCGTGCCGGCCGCGTTGGTCAGGTTGGCGGTGTAGACGATCGAGCCGCCTTCAGCGACCGAATCGGTTGCTGTCAGGCTCAGCGTGGTGGTGTCGGCCGAGTCAGTCACCGAGGTGTCCGCCGACTTGCCATCGACGTCCAGCTTCTCGTAATTACCGCCCTTGGCGTCGTCGATTTTGACGCTCAGCGAGCCGCCGCCCGCGAGGGCATCGTTTGGTGCAACAAAATTCACGCTACCCGAACTTGCGCCAACCGGGATGGTGATGGTCTGGCCGATGGACAAGCTCACGACAACTGGCGAGCCGGTCACTGGCGCAGTCACGGACGCGGTGTACACCACGGTGCCGCCTTCAGCCACAGTGGACGTCGCGGTCAGGCTGACGGTCGAGGTGTCGACGGTGTCGGTCACATCAGTTACCGCTGCCGCCGGGTCTTTAACCAAGTTCTCAAAGTTGCCGCCAGTGGCGTCCTTAATGGTTGCTTCGACTTTGCCGGCGTCTTTGTAAACGTCATCGGCTGGCGCCTTGACGGTCACGGAGCCGCTGGTGGCGCCAGCGGCGATGGTGATCACCGCGCCGTTCGACAGGTTTACGGTGACTGGTGTGCCGGCCGCGTTGGTCAGGTTCGCGGTGTAGACGATCGAACCGCCTTCAGCGACCGAATCGGTTGCTGTCAGGCTCAGCGTGGTGGTGTCCGCCGAGTCGGTGACCGAGGTGTCGGCCGACTTGCCGTCGACGTCCAGCTTTTCGTAATTGCCGCCCTTGGCATCATCAATCTTGACGCTCAGCGAGCTGCCGCCCGCCAAGGCATCGTTTGGTGCAACAAAATTCACGCTACCCGAACTTGCGCCAACCGGGATGGTGATGGTCTGGCCGTTGGACAAGTTCACGACAACTGGCGAGCCGGTCACTGGCGCGGTGACGGATGCGGTGTACACCACGGTGCCGCCTTCAGCCACGGACGAAGTCGCGGTCAGGCTGACGGTCGAGGTATCAAGGGTATCGGTAATGTCAGTGACTGTCGGAACAGTGCTCGGCACCAGGTTTTCGAAGTTGCCGCCAGTGGCGTCCTTGATGGTCGCTTCGACTTTACCGGCGTCTTTGTAAACGTCATCGGCCGGCGCCGGGACGCTCACGCTGCCAGTAGTGGCACCCGCCGCGATGGTGATCACCGCGCCGTTCGAAAGGGTGACGGTGACCGGCGTGCCAGCCGCATTGGTCAGGGTCGCGGTGTACAGAATCTGACCACCCTCAGCCACTTCGGTGGACGCCGACAGGCTCAGGCCGGTGTCGTCCTTCGAGTCGGTAATGGCGGTCAGCGCCGGCTCGGTGCTCGGAGTCAGTTGCTCGAAATTGCCGCCGGTGGTCCCGGTGATGGTGGTGCTGACGGTGCTGCCGTTGTTGTAAACGTCATTGTCCGCGGTATCGACGGTCACGCTGCCGGTGGTCTTGCCCGCTTCGATGGTGATGACCGAGCCATTGCTCAAGGTCACGGTCATCGGCGTGCCGGCCGGGTTGGTCAGGGTCGCGGTGTAAGTGATCTGGCCGCCTTCGACCACGGTGCCAGTGGCGGTGAGGCTCAGGCCGGTGTTGTCGACCGAGTCAGTAATGGTGGTGACCGCTGGCGTGGTGCTCGGGGTCAGTTGTTCGAAATTGCCGCCGGTGGTCCCGGTGATGGTGGTGCTGACGGTGCTGCCGTTGTTGTAAACGTCATTGTCCGCGGTATCGACGGTCACGCTGCCGGTGGTCTTGCCCGCTTCGATGGAGATGACCGAGCCATTGCTCAAGGTCACAGTCATCGGCGTGCCGGCCGGGTTGGTCAGGGTTGCGGTGTAAGTGATCTGGCCGCCTTCGACCACGGTGCCGGTGGCGGTGAGGCTCAGGCCGGTGTTGTCGACCGAGTCGGTAACGGTGGTGACCGCAGGTGTAGTACTCGGCACCAGGTTTTCGAAGTTGCCGCCGGTAGCGCCAGTGATCGTGGCGCTGACGGTGCTGCCGTTCTGATAAACGTCATTGGCCGCAGTGTCGACGTTCACGGTGCCGGTGGTTTTGCCGGCTTCGATGGTGATGGTCGAGCCGTTGGACAGGGTGACAGTGACCGGCGTTTGAGCCGGGTTGTTCAGTGTGGCGGTGTAGGTGATCTGGCCGCCTTCGGTGACCGTCGAACCCGCCGTCAGTGTGAGGGTGGTGGTGTCCGGCGAGTCGGTAATGGTGGTCACGGCCGGAGCCGGGTTTGGCACCAGGTTCTCAAAATTGCCGCCGGTGGCGCCGGTAATCGTGGTGGTGACCGTGCTGCCGTTGTTGTAGACGTCGTTGGCTGGAGTCGACACGTCGACGGTGCCAGTGGTTTTACCCGCATCGATGGTGATCGTCGACCCGTTGGACAGGGTGATGGTGACCGGTGTCTGCGCCGGGTTGGTCAATGTCGCGGTGTAAGTGATCTGGCCGCCTTCGGTGACGCTGGCGCCAGCGGTCAAGGTGACCGTTGTGGTGTCGACGGTGTCGGTGACCTGGGTCACGGCCGGTGTCGTCGGCGGGGTGACGGTGATGCCGTTGCCACCCGTGGTGCCGGTGACGGTCACGCTGATCTGGGTCGAGTCGTTATAAACAGTGTCGTTCGGCGCGAGCGGGACGTTGACGGTACCGGTCAACTGGCCGGCCTGAATCACGATCACCGAGCCATTGGACAGGGTGATGGTCAGGTCGGTCAGCGGCGCCTGGGTCAGGGTCGCAGTGTAAACCAGTACGCCACCGGCCTCGGTGATGCTCGGCGTGGCGCTCAGGCTCAAGGTCGATTCGCGCTGTACGTTGGCGCTAGTGTCAGCCGTCTGGCCACCGGTGGTGAGTTGTGCCGCCTGCGCCGCAGTGCTGAGGCCCGCGGTCGGAAAACCAATGGTCGGGTCTACCCGGCCAGCGGTTGCATCCAGCATCACGAAGCTGTGACCGCCACCCGCCGCACCGCCTGTGCCCGCAGCGGTAGGGCCGGCTGCGGTGGCTTCGAGTTCAGTGGTCGGGTCGGCACCGGCAACGATGGCTTGTTGCAGTTCTTCAACCGATGGCGCGGCTTGTGCAGTGGCTTCTGACAGGTCGGTGCTGGAATCCGGGTCGCTGGCGCTCCACTGAGTGTCGCGGCCCAGGTCCAGGGTACGGCCGTCAGCCAGTTCCAGCGTAACGGCGCCCGCCGCGCCCGTGTCTACCTGATCGCCGACAAACAACCGGTCGCCTTCAACGAGTACTCGGCGAATGCCCTCTGGGGACACCGCGAAAACCTGACCGACAATGCTTTTGACGATGGCCACAACACTGCTCATTGAAGACTCTCCGGGTGTCACGTTCAGTTGACTTCCATGGACCTGATGGCGCTTTCGCCAACTCAGTCTGGACGTACTTTCAAGGTATTCGAGGCACAACTTTGACGCGGTTAACCGTCAACAAATTGGCTATACTTTTTCGCTATAAACTATATGCCAAACTATTGACCTTAGTGCTGTCATCCTAAACACTCGTCCCAGTAATGTCACATTGATATTTAGGTAACTACCCGCCCCGCAGAGTGCGATTCAGTTCCAAATTCAAACTTTCCGACACACGGTCATTCCGATGGTCATCATCCGATGCAGCGGTACGTTCTGCAGTGATTCAAGACAAGTAATTCCGGGAAATTCCAACATGCGTTTGCACCTGTTCAAGGCTCTACCCTTCGCTCTAGCCGCCAGTTTTGTTCAGGCGCAGTCACTTCCGGAGGCCATGCAACAGGCATTGGATGTCCATCCGGAAATCCAGGCAGGTGTTAATAGTCGATTGGCCGCGGATTATCAGTTAAAGGCGGCAAAAGGTGGATACCTTCCCCGGGTCGATCTGCTGGGCGGTTATGGTCGCGAAGGCACTGACAGCGTCACCACCCGCGCGGCCGGCAGTGACAATCACTGGGAAACCCTGAACCGCAGCGAGTCAAGTTTGCGTCTGTCGCAAATGGTTTTTGACGGTTTTGCGACGTCCAGTGAAGTGGGGCGTCAACAAGCCACCGTTAATTCCCGTGCTTATTCCTTGTTGGGCACGTCCGAACGTACCGCGCTGACCGTGGCTCAGGTTTATCTGGATGTACTGACCCGCCGCGAGTTCGTGCGCCTGGCCACCGATAACCTGAAAAGCCATGAACGCATTTTTGACCAGATCAAGTTGCGCACCCAGCGCGGCGTCGGCAGCGGTGCCGACCTCGACCAGGCCGAAGCGCGTATGGCCCAGGCCCGCAACAACCTGATCACCGAACAGACCAACCTGGCGGACGCCGAGACCAACTTCCTCAGTGCCGTGGGCCAGATGCCGGATCAATTGGAGCGTCCTGCCGATTTCCTCGCGCTGTTGCCGGCCAACCTGAATGAAGCCCGGGCGCAGATGCTGGAAAACAGCCCGATCCTGCGTTCGGCCGAGTCCGACATCGCTGCGGCCGAAAAACAGTACGACGCCGCCAAATCGTCCTTCTACCCGCGCTTCGATGCCGAACTGGGTCGCTCCGCCGACAACGATCTCGACGGTCAGAACGGCCACAGCAACGAATGGCAGGCCATGTTGCGCATGCGCTTCAATCTGTATGCCGGCGGCAGCAACAAGGCGGATCTGGAATCCAAGTCCTACCTGTCCAACCAGGCGCTGGATATCCGCAATAACGCCCTGCGCGTATTGAACGAAGAGTTGGGCCTGGCCTGGAACGCGTTGAACAACGCCAACGCCCAGGTGCCGATCGCCCAGCAATATGTCGATCACAGCACAAGCGTGCGCACCGCGTACCAGAAGCAGTTCAGCCTGGGCGAGCGCACCCTGCTCGACCTGCTCGACAGTGAAAACGAACTGTTCACCGCTTCCCGTCGCCTGGCCGAGATCAAGAACATTCAGTTATTTACTCAATACCGAATCAAGGCGACCATGGGCGAGTTGCTCAAGAGCCAGGGAGTGGTCGCACCGTTGGCATCCGTTGTGCAGAACGACGTGAAGCCCAGGGTCCAGCTACCCGGGATGAATTGAGTCTTCCCTTTTTACTGTTATCCAAGAGTGCCGAGCGTGGAATCAGAAGTCAGTAGAGTTCAACTCATTCATGATCCACGCGCGCTGCACGACGATCCGTTACTGGACGGTCTGCTAGCCCTTTGCACCCTGCATCAGAAACCGGCCAGCGCCGCGATGCTGACCACCGGCCTGCCGTTGCCCAAGCAGCGTCTGAGCGTTGAGTTGTTGCCCCGCGCCGCCGCTCGCGCCGGTCTGCAAGGGCGGGTGCTGGTGCGCAAGCTGGAGCAAATTCCGGCGATTGCGATGCCGGCGCTGCTGCTGCTCAAGGATGGCCGCAGCGCCGTCCTGCTCGGCTGGCACGGTGAAGACCAGGCCCGCCTGCTGATCAGCGAAAGCGACGGTGGCGAAAGCCTCGTCAGCCGCGAACTGCTGGCCGACGACTACATCGGCAAAGTGTTCTTCGCCCAACCCCAGCACAAATTCGACGTCAATCACGGCACGCTGATCCCGCGCGCGCGCTCGTGGTTCCGCGACACCCTCAAGCGTTCGCGCTGGCTGTACGCCGACGCCATCGCCGCCAGTTTCCTGATCAACATCATCGCCATGGCCGCGCCGCTGTTTGTCATGAACGTCTACGACCGCGTGGTGCCGAACCAGGCGGAATCGACGCTGTGGGTGCTGGCCATCGGCATCACCGGGGCGTATCTGTTCGACCTGATCCTCAAGAGCCTGCGCAGCCTGTGCCTGGACCTGGCCGGGAAGAAAACCGACCTGATCATCTCGGCGACGTTGTTCGAACGCATTGTCGGCATGGCCATGAAGTACCGCCCGGCCCGGGTCGGCAGCTTCGCCCAGAACATCCATGAGTTTCAGAGCCTGCGCGACTTCCTCGCCTCGCTGACCCTGACCAGCCTCATCGATCTACCGTTTACGCTGCTGATCTTCATGGTCATCGCCATTCTCGGCGGGCACCTGGTGTGGATTCCGGTGCTGGCATTCCCGATTGCCCTGCTGATCGGCTATGCGCTGCAAAAGCCGCTGGTGGCGACCATGGAACGAACCATGGCCTTGGGCGCCGAGCGTCAGTCGAGCCTGATCGAAACCCTCGCCGGCCTCGATGCGGTGAAGGTCAACAACGCCGAAAGCGAACGCCAGTATCAGTGGGAACAGACCATCGGCACGCTCAGCCGCCTCGAACTTCGGGTGAAAATGCTCTCCGGCCTGGCGATGAACATCACCTTGCTGATCCAGCAATTGGCCGGGGTGATCATGATCGTCTTCGGCGTGTACCAGATCATTGCCGGCAATTTGAGCATGGGCGGTCTGATTGCCTGCTACATGCTCAGTGGCCGCGCGCTCAGCCCGCTGGCTTCGTTGTCCGGCCTGCTGACCCGCTACCAGCAAGCGCGGGTGACCATGGTCTCGGTGGACCAGATGATGGAGTTGCCGCAAGAACGCAACTTCGAAGAGCGCCCGCTGAGCCGCAAGGTACTGCAAGGTGCCATCGAATGCCGGCAGATGAACTTCACCTACCCGAATCAACAGAACGCGGCGCTGAAAAACATCAACCTGATCATCAAGCCGGGCGAGAAGATCGGCATCATCGGTCGTAGCGGCTCGGGCAAAAGCTCCTTGGCCAAACTGCTGGTGGGGCTCTATCAGCCGGACGACGGCGCGCTGTTGGTGGACGGTGTCGACATTCGTCAGATCGACGTCAGCGAATTGCGCCACAACATCGGCTACGTCGCGCAGGACATCCAGCTGCTGGCCGGCACCCTGCGCGACAACCTGGTCTCGGGCGCGCGCTATGTAGAAGACGAAATGGTCCTGCAAGCCGCCGAGCTGGCCGGCGTGCATGAGTTTGCCCGCCTGCACCCGCAAGGCTATGAGCTGCAAGTCGGCGAACGCGGGCAGAACCTGTCCGGCGGTCAGCGCCAGAACGTGGCCCTGGCCCGTGCGCTGCTGCTCAACCCGCCGATCCTGCTGCTCGACGAACCGACCAGCGCTATGGACAACACTGGCGAAGAACGCCTCAAGCAACGCCTCGCGGCGGTGGTTGAAAACAAGACCGTGGTGCTCGTGACGCACCGGGCTTCACTGTTGTCCCTGGTGGATCGCCTGATCGTCATCGACCGTGGACAAATACTCGCCGATGGCCCGAAAGCCGCCGTGATGGAAGCGTTGAAGAAGGGGCAGATCAGTGTTGCTTAAGTCGGGTTTCAAGGATTCGATCCGCCGTTACTTCAAAGGCTCCGAGTCGCTGCATGGCCAGCCACTTCCCGAGGTCAATAAAGCCCTTATCGAAGACGCCCCGCGTGTGGTGCGGCTGACGATCTGGGCGATCATCGGCTTTTTCATATTCCTGATGCTCTGGGCCAATTACGCGGTGATCGACGAAGTCACCAAGGGCGACGGCAAGGCGATTCCGTCGTCGAAGATCCAGAAAATCCAGAACCTTGAGGGCGGTATCGTCTCCGAGTTATTCGTCACCGAAGGGCAGATTGTCGATGCCGGTGCGCCGCTGATTCGCCTGGACGACACGCGGTTTGCCTCCAACGTGGGCGAGACCGAAGCCGATCGGCTGTCGATGCTGCTGCGCGTGGAGCGCTTGAGCGCCGAGGTCGATGACCGTCCGTTGAACTTCCCCGCCGATGTGCTCAAGGCTGTTCCCGGTCAGGCCGCCAGCGAAGAGTCGCTGTACATCAGTCGTCGTCAGCAACTGCACGATGAGATCGGTGGTTTGCAGGAGCAGTTGATCCAGCGTCAGCAAGAGCTGCGCGAATTCACCTCCAAACAGTCGCAGTACCGCAATGGACTGTCGTTGCAGCGTCAGGAAATCAACATGTCCGAGCCGCTGGTGGCTCAGGGCGCGGTGTCGCCGGTCGAAGTTTTACGGCTCAAGCGGGCTGAGGTCGAAACCCGTGGGCAACTGGACGCCACAACGCTGGCAATCCCACGCGCCGAATCGGCAATCAAGGAAGTGCAGCGCAAGATCGACGAGACGCGCGGCAAGTTCCGCAGCGAAGCCCTGACCCAACTCAACGAGGCCCGCACCGACCTGAACAAGGCCCAGGCCACCGGCAAGGCTCTGGAAGACCGGGTCAGCCGGACGCTGGTCACTTCGCCGGTGCGCGGCATCGTCAACAAGTTGCTGGTAAACACTATTGGCGGCGTGATCCAGCCGGGCAGCGATCTGGTGGAAATCGTACCGCTGGACGACACCTTGCTGGTGGAAGCGAAGATTCGCCCGCAGGACATTGCGTTCCTGCACCCGGGCCAGGAAGCGACGGTGAAGTTCACGGCGTATGACTACACCATTTACGGTGGGCTGAAGGCCAGGCTTGAGCAGATCGGTGCCGACACCATCACCGATGAAGACAAGAAGACGACGTACTACATCATCAAACTGCGCACGGATCGCAGTCACCTGGGGACAGATGAAAAGCCGTTGCTGATCATCCCGGGGATGGTGGCTTCGGTGGATATCATTACTGGCAAGAAGACAGTTCTCAGCTATTTGCTCAAGCCGATTATCCGGGCCCGCGCCGAAGCGCTGCACGAGCGGTAGTTCTCGGTTGGGGCTGATGGCCTCTTCGCGGGCAAGCCTCGCTCCTACAGGGATTTGTGAACGCGCTATCCCATGTAGGAGCGAGGCTTGCCCGCGAAGGCGGCCTCAAAAACGCCGCAAGCCGAAAGCCACATCGTTATTCATTAACGGTATTCAAATTTCAATTCTTGGTGGAGAACCTGGTGTTTGACACGCTGGAGCGCGTGACTGTTAAGCGCTGGGGGACGCAGCGCTGAGTTTTGCAGTGTCTGAGCTGGCCTCTTCGCGGGCAAGCCTCGCTCCTACAGGGTTTTGTGTTGAATACAAAATCTGCGTCCACTGAAGATCCCCTGCAGGAGTGAGCCTGCTCGCGATGAGGCCGGTCCAGCCAACACAATAATTGGGGATGTTTGCTAGCATTGCGTCTGAATCAATCCAGCCCAGACACGAGTGCTCAACATGCAACTCCCGGACATGAACCTTCTGGTCGCCCTAGACGCCTTGCTCGATGAAGGCAGTGTGGTGGGTGCCGCGCGGCGGATGAACCTCAGCCCGGCGGCCATGAGCCGAACACTCACGCGAATCCGCGAGGCCATCGGCGATCCGATTCTGGTGCGCGCCGGTCGTGGTCTGGTGCCGACGCCCAAGGCGTTGGAGCTCCGCGAGCAAGTGCGCGACGTCGTCGAGCAGGCCGCGTTGCTATTTCGCTCGGCTGATGCGGTGGACTTGGGTTCGTTGCGTCGTCGGTTCAACATCCGGGCCAATGACTTCTTCGTCGGTGTCTACGGCGGCAAGCTGTTTGACACCCTCGACCGCCAGGCGCCGCATTGCGAGCTGCGCTACGTCCCCGAGGGCGATGGCGATGATGAAGCGCTGCGCGAAGGGCGCATCGACCTGAGCATCAGCAACACCCGGCCGCTGACCCCGGAAGTGAAGGTGCAGAATCTGTTTTCCACTCATTTCGTCGGCCTGGTGCGCGAAGACCATCCACTGTTCGACGAAGAGATCACGGCCGAGCGCTTCGCCGGTTTCTCTCACATCAGCATGTCCCGTCGCGGCATTGCTCGCGGGCCGATCGATACAGCACTCAATGCCCTTGGGCTTGAACGGCGGGTGGCGGTGATTGCGCCGAGTTTCCATGCGGCGATGTTTGCGCTGCCGGATTCCAACCTGATTTTACCGGTGCCCAAGGAGGCGCTGTTGAGTGTGCGGCGCCTGGGCTTGAAGCTGCGCTCGTTTACCCTGCCGGTTCCCTTGCCCACGCTGATGCTGACCCAGGCCTGGCACCCGCGTTTCGACAAGGATCCGGCGCATCGCTGGCTGCGTGAAACGCTCAAGGCGTGCTGTGACGAGACCTGGCTGGCCGCACAACCCACCTGAAATTGAACACTGTCCCCTGTGGGAGTGAGCCTGCTCGCGATAGGGCCATCACATTCAACATAGAGGTTGACTGAACCACCGCTATCGCGAGCAGGCTCGCTCCCACTGGGGTTTTGTATTGCTGCATAGAGCGCACTTATAACCTGCCCATAAGTCAATTTTCGTCAGGTTCCACACTTCTTAAAATGCTTCGGTATTTAACCCCCGGAGCTTGCACCAAATGACTTCCCTCACGGTCACGGCACCTCTCGCCTCGGCCAGTCCGGCCGCCGTTACGCCTCCGGTCTTCGGCCCGCGGATCATCATCGGTCTGGTGGGCGTATTGCTGGCGGTGTTGGTGTCGGGCCTCAACGAGATGGTGACCAAGGTCGCGCTGGCTGACATTCGCGGCGCATTGGCGATCAGCTACGACGAGGGCACCTGGCTGGTTGCCAGTTACACGGCGACCTCGGTAGCCGCCATGGCCTTCGCGCCCTGGTGCGCGGTGACGTTCTCGCTGCGGCGTTTCACCCTCTGCGCCATCAGCGCCTTCACCCTGCTGGGCGTGTTGTGCCCGTTCGCTCCGACCTACGAAAGCCTGCTGGTTATGCGCACCTTGCAAGGCCTGGCCGGCGGCGCACTTCCGCCGATGCTGATGACCGTCGCGCTGCGCTTTTTACCGGCCAACGTGAAGCTATACGGTCTGGCGGGGTATGCGCTGACGGCCACCTTCGGCCCAGGGCTCGGGACCCCTCTGGCCGGTTTGTGGACCGAGTACGTCGGCTGGCAATGGACCTTCTGGCAAATCATCGTACCGTGCCTGATTGCCATGGCTGCCGTGGCTTACGGTCTGCCGCAGGATCCGCTGCGTCTGGAGCGCTTCAAGCAATTCAACTGGTGCGGCTTGTTGCTGGGTTTTCCGGCGATTTGCATGCTGGTGATCGGCATTCTGCAGGGCAATCGGCTGGACTGGTTCGAGTCGAGCCTGATCTGCGGATTGCTCGGCGGTGGGTTGCTGCTGTTGGTACTGTTTTTGATCAATGAATGGTCGCAGCCGATCCCGTTTTTCAAGATGCAGATGCTCGGCATCCGCAACCTGTCGTTCGCCTTGTTGACCCTGGCCGGCGTGTTGGTCGTGCTGCTGGCAGTGATCATCATCCCGTCCAGCTACCTGGCGCAGGTCCAGGGTTATCGCCCGGTTCAGACCGCGCCGATCATGTTGCTGGCGGCCCTGCCGCAGTTGATCGCGCTGCCGTTGGTGGCGGCGCTGTGCAACCTGCGTTGGGTCGATTGCCGCTGGGTGCTGGGGCTCGGCTTGAGCATGTTGGCGCTGTCATGCATCGGCGGTTCGCAGCTCACCTCGGTGTGGATTCGCGACGATTTCTACGCGTTGCAATGGCTGCAAATCTTCGGTCAGCCCATGGCGGTGTTGCCGTTGCTGATGCTCTCGACCGGCAGCATCACGCCGATGGAAGGCCCGTATGCCTCGGCCTGGTTCAACACCGTGAAAGGCTTGGCGGCGGTGATCGCCACCGGGATGATCGAGGCGTTGACCACGTCGCGGCTGCATTTCCATTCGACCATGCTGGTGGACAACCTCGGCAACTCCCCTCTGACCAACAGCGACAGCGCCGGCCTTGCCCATCGGCTGCATGAGCAGGCTGTGGTGCTGACGGCATCGGATCTTTATCTGTGCATGGCCGGCGTCGCGCTGACGTTGATCTTGCTGATTTTCTGGCTGCCGACGCGGATTTATCCACCGCGTGCACCGACATGAATGCTTCACTGAAACAGAAGGTTTTTATGACGACTCAAACAAAGCAAAAAGTGACTGTCGGCGTCGCCGCAGTGGTGGCGGTCGGCGTGCTGATTTACCTGCTGGCGCCAGGCGTTTTCGGTAAGCGCACCCAGCAGAACACCAATGATGCCTTTGTCTCGGCGGACTTCACCTTGGTGGTGCCTCGCGTGGCGGGTTTCATCAAGGAAGTGCTGGTGGAAGACAACCAGCAGGTCAAGGCCGGGCAGTTGCTGGCGTTGATCGATGACCGCGACCTGCGTGCCGCCGCCCAAGCCGCCGATGCCGAAACGCTGGTGGCCAGGGCGCAACTGCAAAATGCTAAGGCGACCCTTGAACGCCAGACGTCGGTGATCGCTCAGGCCCAGGCCACGGTGGTGTCGGCCAAGGCTGAAATGGCCTTCGCCGAGCATGAACTGAACCGCTACAACCACCTCGCCGGGGTCGGTGCCGGCACTGTGCAGAATGCTCAGCAAGCGCGCACGCGCATCGATCAGGCCACCGCGCGGTTGGCCAATGTCACGGCGGTGCTGGCGGCGGAACGCAAGCAAGTGGAGATCCTCACCGCTCAGCGCGACGCGGCCGACGGTGGATTGAAGCGGGCGCAAGCGGCGCTGGAAATGGCCAGCTACGAGTTGTCTTACACGCGCATCGTTGCCCCTCAGGACGGCATGGTGGGCGAGCGGGCTGTGCGGGTCGGCGCTTACGTAACGCCGGGCAGCAAGATTCTGGCGGTGGTGCCGCTGGCACAGGCTTACGTGGTCGCCAATTTCCAGGAAACCCAACTGACCGACGTGAAGCCTGGGCAGGATGTGCAAGTGCGTGTCGACAGCCTCGGAGGCGAGGTCCTGACGGGGCGCGTCGAGAGCATCGCGCCGGCGACCGGTGTGACGTTTGCGTCGATCAAACCGGACAATGCCACCGGCAACTTCACCAAGGTGGTGCAGCGAATTCCGGTGAAGATCATTCTGGATCCGGGGCAGGCATTGGCCGAGCGGTTGCGGGTGGGGATGTCGGTGGAGGCGAGGATTGATACGGCCAGTGAGGCGACTGCGTCCGAGGTGGTTCAGCGATGAAGATCTTCGTTGGCCACTGGCCTCAACTCACCCTGTGCGCCTCGCTGGTCATGAGCCTTTCCGCCTGCACCGTCGGCCCCGACTTCCAGAAGCCTCAACCCCAAAAAATCACTGAATGGTCAAAACCATCAAAAGCCGCCGCCAGCGAAGCGGTATCCACCGACATGAACGAACGCTGGTGGGACGTCTTCAACGACCCAAAACTCTCGGCCCTGACCCAGCGCGCCTTGACCGATAACCTCGATCTGAAACTCGCCAGCAGCCGCTTGCAGCAAAGCCGTGCGGCGCGTCAGGTCATCACGGCCGACCGTTATCCGAATACCGCCGCCACCGGCAGCTACGGGCGCAAACGCAACAGCGGAGAAGGTCTGAACGACCCATCAGGCAACAACGGTGATTCGGCGTTCAACCTCTGGGACGCCGGCTTCTCCGCTTCCTGGGAACTGGATTTCTGGGGCCGTGTGCGCCGCGAAACCGAAGCCGCCGATGCGACCCTGGAAGTCGCGGAAAACGATCGCCGTGGGGTGCTGCTGTCGGTGCTCGCCGAAACCGCTCAGGACTATATTCAACTGCGCGGCGTGCAGAGCACGCGGGCCGTTACCGAGCAAAACCTCGAGGTCGCCCGGCACAGCCTGAAGCTCTCGCAACTGCGTCTGGCCGACGGCGTTGCCACCGACCTTGATGTCGCCGAAGCGGCTGCCCAAGTCGCCGCCATCGAGTCGCGTCTGCCCGCGCTGGAACAGCGCCAGTCACAACTGATCAACGCCCTGAGCTTGTTGATGGGCGAACCGCCTCAAGCGCTCCAGGCCGAGTTATCCACAGACGCCCCCGTGCCTTCGACACCGCGCCAGGTCGCCATTGGCCTGCCGTCGCAATTGGCTGAACGCCGCCCGGATATTCGTCAGGCCGAAGCCCGACTGCACGCCGCTACTGCGAGCATCGGCGTGGCCAAGGGGGACTTCTATCCGCGGATTACCCTGTCGGGCAACATCGGTTCGCAAGCCGTGCAACTGAGCGATTTCGGCTCCTGGGGCTCGCGCTCGTTCGGCATCGGCCCGCAATTCAGCCTGCCGCTGTTCGATGGCGGCCGCCTGCGCGGGGTCCTGAACTTACGCGAGGCCCAGCAACAGGAAGCCGCCATCGCCTACCAGCAAACCGTCCTGCGCGCCTGGCATGAAATCGACGATCAACTGAGCGCCTACAACGCCAGCCAACTACGCCGCGACAGCCTCGCCGAAGCCGTCCGCCAAAACCGGATCGCCCTGCGAACCGCGCAGCAGCAATATGTGGAAGGGGTGGTGGATTTCGTTAACGTACTGACAGTGCAAGGCGCGTTGTTGGCGACACAGGAACAGTTTGTCGAGAGCTCGACCGGGGTGTCGCTGGCGATGGTGGGTTTGTATAAGGCGTTGGGTGGGGGATGGGAGTCGGTGTATCCGTTGGCTAGTGTCGTTACCAGTAATCCGGTTTGATGGCGGGAGCCTTATGGGTCGGTACCCGTGCCTGAAATTGGTGTACCTGCAACTCTTCAGAGGTGACGACACGCCGCATCCAGTGAGAGTGCTCCTTCAAAGAACCTGGTGATGGGCGGTTTAACTCGGCACGGTGAGGAAGAATGACCCCGACTTTCATGTCAGGAAAATCTTCTCGAATTGCTTTCAGGGCTGGAGTCATGTCTGTGTCACTGGATACCAGGACTAGCTGTTCGATTTGTTTATTAGCATGGAACTTGGACTGTCTTGCGGCTGTGCGATACATACTGATCGCAATATGGACATCTGTCTCTTTCTCTTCAAGCTTCCAGATGTCGACTTTGTCTTGGCGAGAGGCGCCAGTTTTTCTGTCAATGAAGCGAGGTGCTTTCGCGGGCTCAAGCTTATGGCGACCGTAGTGAATGGCAACGTTGGTTGCTTTTAATGCACGCAAATAGGTGTCTTGAGCTTCTTTGGAGGCTCGGCCGCGAGTTGCAAGCTCTGGCTTGACGGATGAGGTGAAGTAATCAACCGAGATTAATGAGCTTTGGGGATTCTCGATGTAAGCGACATGGCCCAGCAAACTTTTCAGATTGAGCCATTTGTATGGCGTGCCCGCGAGTAATCCATAGAACACGTTGTAGCCATCGACAAAAAACGCGGTTCGCACAAACTCAATCCTCTGAAACGAAAAAACCGGCCGAAGCCGGTTTCTTCACCCCAACGGCCAGTGAATTTAATCTCTGCGTACGGGGTTCAGTTGGGGAATCCTAAGTCGGGTGTGTCATATACGTCAACCCACTGGCTGATCAACATTTGACTCGATTGAAGGATTTCCAGCGCCGGCGAGTCAGTTTTGATCGCCGACCTTGGTGATGGTCAAGGCGTTATCGGCCTGAGTTATTAGTAATTGCTACAGGAAGAGTGTTGAGGTGCTGCATTTCGATAAAGGTTTGAAGTGTCGATCGCTGCTCTCCGTATCGATTGAAAGTACGTTCCCCAATCTGATGTGGGATTTATTACCGATAGCTACTGAAGGAAAGCCCACGTTTTCGTGCTGAGAAATCAGGCAATTTTGAAACAGCACATTTCTATCCAAGGACATCTATCCACTTGACGCCCACCCACCCTGTCATAGACTCCGCTCATCCGTCAGGGAGATACGGTTATGCGGCGTTTTTGTGTTTGGGTTATTGGATTGACCGTTGTGACCTGCGCAGTACACGCGCAAACGCCCGCGCCAGACGATCCGTTGTTGGAAAACAGCACCGCTGGCAGCAATGCGACAACCAGCAGCGAGGCCCGGGGCGTGTTGCGTGCCCGGGATCAGGCGGTGCTCGCCAGTGAGTTGTCCGGGCGCATTGTCGAGCTGCCGTTCAGTGAGGGCGAGTCGTTCAAGAAGGGCGATACGCTGGCGCGTTTCGATTGTTCCGCTTATCAGGCCCAGCTCAATGCGGCGCAGGCTGCCAACCGTGGTGCGGGTGAAGAGCTGTCCCACAACAAACAGCTGGCGGCGTTGAATTCGGTCGGGCGTTTTGAAGTGGCGCGGGCCCAAGCCAAAGTCAGCGAGACGCAGGCGCAGTCTCAGGTTTATCAGGTTCAGGTCAAACGCTGCAGCGTGCTGGCGCCGTTCGATGGCCAGGTCGTCGAGCGCAAGGTCAAACGCTATGAAAGCGTGGCGGCCGGTGCACCGTTGCTGGATGTGGTAGACAATCGAACGCTGGAGATCCATCTGCTGGTGCCGTCACGCTGGATGGCCCGGCTCAAGCCCGGTCAGACCTTCAGCTTTGTCCCCGATGAAACCGGTCAAGCGCTGGATGCCACAGTCAAACGCCTCGGCGCTCGAATTGATGAAGGCAGCCAGACCTTGTTGCTGGTTGCAACACTGCCCAATGCCAACGGTTTGCTGGCCGGCATGAGCGGCACGGCGCGTTTCGCGGAGCTTAAATGAACGCGCCCGCTGCGAGCGGTGCCGAACAGGTCTTCGCCAGGTTTCTTGATCTCGAACGCCTGACCCGCGCTGCGCGCACGCCTGCGCAACTGGCCTACAGCCTGGTCAATGACGGGCAGGCGCTGTTTGGTTTTCGTCATGCGGCGCTGTTGATTGCCGGCAAGGTGCAGGCGGTGACGGGTGTCAGTGCCGTCGACCCGAATGCTCCATTCGTGGCGTTCGTCGAGCAGGCCGTGGCGCAGTTGTTCAAGGCCGATGTGCTGAAGCAGGCAAGGGTGATACCGGCGAATGTCCTCAGCGAATCGATTCAGGCCGATTGGCAAAGTCTTTCGGCGGCTCAGGTGTTTTGGCTGCCGCTGATCGATCACCAGGGCGAGGTATTCGGTGGGCTGTGGCTGGCGCGGGACCTGCCGTGGAACCCTTCCGAGCAAGTGCTGCTGTCGCAACTGGGCGACACTTACAGCCATGCCTGGTTGGCGCTGCAACCGCGCAAACCGTGGCGGCTGCGCTGGACCCGAAAACGTCGGGTGGCACTGGTCGCGGTGCTGTTGCTCGGGTTGCTGATCCCTGTGCGCCAATCGGTGCTGGCGCCGGCAGAAGTGGTTCCATTGGGTGGCCGGGTGGTGGCTGCGCCCTTGGACGGCGTGATTGCCGAATTCCTGGTCAAACCCAATCAGACGGTCAAAGCCGGCGACCTGTTGCTGCGCTTCGAAAGCACCACGCTCAAGGCCCAGGCCGATGTGGCCGAACGCGCCTTGGGGGTGGCCGAAGCTGAACTGAAGGCCAATTCCCAACGCTCGTTCGCCGATGCCGAGTCCAGCTCGAAGATTGATCTGCTGGCTGCGCGAGTCGAGCAAAAACGCGCCGAACGGGATTACGCCCGCGAATTGCTCAAACGCAGTGAAGTCCGCGCCGAGCGCGGCGGTATCGCGGTGTTCGCCGATGCGGAGCGCTGGACCGGCAAGCCGGTGCAGACCGGCGAGCGGCTGATGGAAATCGCTGACCCGACCCAGGCCGAGTTGCGCATCGAACTGGCGGTGGGCGACGCGATATCCCTTGAGCCCGGCGCGCAAGTCGCGCTGTTTCTCGACAGCGATCCGTTGCAGCGGCACTTGGCGAAACTCGAACGCTCGGCCTATGAGGCGCAACCCACCGCTGCCGGACAACTGGCTTATCGCCTGGATGCGAATTTCGAGGGCGCACCGCCGCGCATCGGCCTGCGCGGCACCGCTAAAATTTTCGGCGACCGTGCTCCGTTGGCGTTGTACCTGCTGCGTCGACCTCTGGCCGGGTTGCGCCAGAGTGTGGGGCTTTAGATGAGCCTGCCGAGCCTGCGGGCCGACTTGCAATTGTCCGTGGCGGCTCCGGCCCTCGATGGCTCGCCGCGCTGGACCCTCGCCGACCCAGTGCGCGGGCGCTATTTCAAACTCGGTGCCGCCGCGATGCGGTTGCTGCGTCATTGGTCGTTGGGGGATCCCGAGCAGGTGTTACGCGCCGCCAACCGCGAGCCCGGGTTGCCACTCGATGGCGCGGAGCTTGAGCAGTTGCTGGGCTTTTTGCGTGGCCACGACCTGATCAGCGCACTCGACCCGCAACAGCGCGCCAGTTACAGCCTGAAGGCGGCCGCCCAGCGTCAGACGCTGTGGCAGATTCTGCTGCACCAATACCTGTTTTTCCGCATTCCCCTGTGGCGCCCCGACGCTTTTCTCAATCGTGCCTGGCCATGGATCGAGCGCTTCGGCCCGCGGGCGCTGCGCTACGGGTTGCCCGTGACGTTGGGGCTCGGGGTGTTTCTGGTGTCGCGGGACTGGCAGCGGTTTATCGCCACCTTCCCGCATCTGTTCAGTCTCGGCGGCGCTCTGGCGTTCGGTGTGGCGCTGTTTTTTGCCAAGCTCTGTCACGAGTTCGGCCACGCCTTCATGGCCAAGCGCGCGGGTTGTCGGGTGCAGAGCATGGGCGTGGCGTTCATGGTGTTGCTACCGATGTTTTACACCGACGTCAGTGATGCCTGGCGGGTCAATGATCGTCGTGCGCGACTGTTGATCGGCGCCGGTGGTGTGCTGGCGGAATTGCTGCTGGCGAGCATTGCACTGCTGGTCTGGTCATTGCTGCCGGACGGTCCCGGGCGCACCGCTGCATTCATGCTCGCCAGTGCCACCTGGATCACCACGCTGGTGATCAACCTCAACCCGTTCATGCGCTTTGATGGTTACTTTTTGCTCAGCGACTTTTGGGAAGTGGACAACCTTCAAGGGCGAGCCTTTGCCTTGTGCCGTTGGCGGTTGCGCGAGTTTTTGTTCGGCTATGGGGCTGCGGCGCCGGAGCCCTGGTCGCCGAAGATGCAACGTCGATTGCTGATCTGGGGCTATGGCGCGTGGCTGTGGCGTGCGGCGTTGTTTCTCGGGATCGCGCTGGCGGTCTATCACCTGTTCTTCAAGGTGTTGGGGATTTTCCTGATGCTGGTGGAGTTGGTTTGGTTCATCTTCCTGCCGATCTTGAGTGAGTGGCGGCAATGGTGGAGCCGACGGGAGCAGGCCTATGTCCCCCGCGTGTTGCTCAGCGGTCTGGCCTTGCTCGGACTGGTGCTGGTGCTGGTTTTGCCGTGGCGCAGTGCGGTGGAGCTGCCGACGATGCTGGAAGCGGGACGCGCCAGTGCGTTGCACGCGCCCGTCGCGGCGCGGGTCAAAACGGTGAACGTGCATGACGGTCAGGTGGTTGCCCAGGGCGAGGTGCTGATCGAACTGGAATCGCCGGACCTGGACTCGCGCCAGGCCATCGTCCGGCGTGAAATCCAGATCCAGCAGTTGCAGATGCGCCGTCAGGCCAGTCGCAGCGAAACCGCCGCCGACGCCGGGATTATCGAGCAACGCCTGGCGGAGGCGGTGGCCGACTATCGCGGGCTGGCCGCCCAGCGTGAACGTCTGCTGCTGCGCGCGCCCCACGCCGGCACCGTGCGCGATCTGTTGCCGCAACTGGTGGCAGGTCGCTGGTTGTCGACCAAAGATCCCCTGGCGCGGGTCGTTGAAGACGGTGCACGGTTGCGTGGCTATCTGGCCGAAGCCGAACTGTGGCGCGTGGCGCCGGGGGCCACCGGGCGGTTCATTGCCGATGATCCGATGCACCCGGCGATCGCCGTGCGATTGACCGAAATCGACACCAATGGCGCGGCCTATGTCGATCAGGAAGCGCTGACGTCCGATCACCACGGGCCGATTGCCGTGCGCCGGGATGCGCATCAACGGGCTGAGCCGGTGCAGGGACAATACGGAGCGCGGTTGAGCACCCTCGAAGCCGCGCCGACGCCGATGCAACCCTTGCGCGGCGTGGTGGTGTTGCAGGGCAGCGGCGAGTCGTTGTTGGGCGTGGCCTGGCGCCGCATGGCGGCGCTGGGTGTCAGGGAAAGCGGTTTCTAAGGAGAGCAGGTGATGGCGAATACCGAATCAGTGGCGGCCGATGGCTTGGTGGTTCGGCCCTCGCGGACCAGCGATGGGCCTTTTTTGCACAGTCTTTACCAGGCGGCGCGGCCGGATCTGCAATGGATCGACGGTGAGCGAGATGTGGTGGAGCAGGTGGTCGCCCAGCAATTTCAGGTGCAGGAACTGGGATTGGGGGAGCGATTCCCCAACGCGATGCATTACGTGATTGAAAAGCTCGACACAGCCATCGGCGCGCTGACCACCGATTTTGGCCCCAATGAAATTCGCGTGTTGTACCTGGCATTCATTCCACAGGCCCGCGGCCAGGGTTTTGGCCGCAAGGTGCTGCAAGGTGTGCAACAAGCCGCCCAACAGATCCGTTGCCCGGTGGCCACGGTGGTCTGGGCCAACAATCCCCATGCGCGCCAGCATTACCTGGCGCTGGGGTTTCAGGTTGAAGAGTGCAGCCCGGCGGCGGAGCGGTTGGTGTGGTATCCACAAGGCTGAATCCACCCCTGCCCCCTGTAGGAGCGAGCCTGCTCGCGATGGCGGAGTATCAGTCACCATAGATGTGAATGAACCACCGCCATCGCGAGCAGGCTCACTCCTACAATGGGATTTCGGTGTGTTCAGTTGAAGGCGATATAGAAATACCCCATGTCCGGATCACGGCCCATGGCCGGCACACGAGAGACAAAAATGCCCTGCACCTGACCCAGCATCGGTAACTCCAGCGTGCATAACCCATCCACAAACGCTGTGGGTTCCAGGCTGTTGAACTCGACACTGAACGGCACGCGCTCGCTGTTTGGCATCCGCGAATGGGGCGTTTCTTCAAGCGTGTCGATATGGATCGACAACTCACTGCCATCCGGCAGCCGCAGCGAGCCTGTCTTGCCCAGCAGGGTCTGAAAGTGTTGGCTTTGAACCTGTTGCAACATGGCGTCACTCCCGAAAAACGGCCGGGGGATGGGTATCCCCCGGCCAGACCTCAATTGCGAGAAGGGAACAACCCGTTCAAGGCGATGCTGAAGTTGAGCACCAGGAATGGGTTCATCGTTTCCATGGGCATACCGTTACCGGCCGACGAGATTTCCCCCGTCACGGCAGTGGCCACGCCCTTCAGCGGTACCGCCGCAGCGCCTTGCGCATCAGAGAAGATGCTCGCCGAGCCCGGGCCGCCGCCCGAAGCACCGATGTACGAGTTGGTCGCGGTTGGAGCGGTGACCGGGTTGCTCGCCGGGCTGGCCAGTTGCAGGGTGGTGGTGGCCGTCAGCCCGGACAAGGCATGGGTGTGATTCGGCAGGTTGGTGATGGTCGCGGTGACGTTCTCGGTCCCGGAGAATTCGCCAATGACCCGTGGTGTCAGGTTCAGCCCGTTGCCCATGCACACCGGCATTCGGCCTTGCAGGTTGGGTAGCATGAAGTTGGTGGAGCCATTGCCGCCGAAGTTGACGCCGAGCAGGGCAAATAGCGCGTTGTATTGCTGGACCGCCAGCGTCTGGCCGTTGCACAGGGCCCAGCCGTTGGGAGCAAAGTTAAAGGCGAAAGGCTGAATAGTGCCCATGAATACTTCCATAGTTCCTTATCCCTCAGGTTAGTGTCTGAAGCGTCACGTAAGGCCCGGTTATCCGGGCGGATCGCGCTGATCAGCCGACTCCATTCATCTCCGTGGCTGGGTCACGCCAAGCCAGAGCGTAGTAGATCCGGATGATTGCCGAATGTCGTTGGTCGTAAAGCCAGCATCGACGACGGCGCTGACGCTGACCTACAGTGATGACACGCTTCACGCTTTTTCACTGGCAGTCCCGAGGGGAGCAATGGAGGCGTACAGAGAATTGCCACTTGAGGGCACCCAAGGCCCGCAAGCGACACCCGGTGCCTGGGCGAGCGTCAAGCGCTTGCTTCGGTGGGTGCGCGAACATTGGCTGTTGCCGATCCTCGCGTTGGCCGCGCTGGTGCGTTTCTACGACCTGACGGCGGCGGCTATCTGGGGCGACGAAGGTTCCAGCCTGCTGATGAGCCAGTTTTCGCTCGGCGGGATCTGGCTGCACGCCGCGTACGATGTCCACCCGCCGCTGTATTTCATGCTGCTGCACGGCTGGGTCGAGCTGTTCGGCGACGGTATATTTTCGATCCGCAGTTTCAGCGCGCTGCCCGGGATCGCCACGGTGTGGCTCGGCGTCTGGCTGATGGACTTGCTTGCCACCCGGCGTGCCGCACTGCTGGCCGGTTTGCTGTTGGCGCTGCTGCCAACGGCTGTGCGATACAGCCAGGAAGTGCGGATGTACTCACTGCTGGGCCTATGGCTGATTGGCGCGACGATTGCCTTGGTCTACTGGATCCGATACCCCCGGCGCACGCGTTACCTGGTGGCGTATGTGCTGCTCATGACTGCGGCGTTCTACACCCATTACTTCACCGCCCTGTGCGTGCTTTGCCATTGGCTGTATCTGGGGGTGATCCGCCTGCAACCAGGTTACCGCTTGCGGCATATTCAACGCCCCGGCTGGTGGCTGGCGAACGTGGCGATTGTGTTGTTGTACTTGCCTTGGGTGCCGAGCCTGATCGATCTGGTCCAGCACATGGATCAGCTCAAGGCTAATGGCGATGTGGGATGGGAGGCACCGGTCACGTTCGGCTCGTTGCCGTCGATGATCTGGTCGTTTCTGATCCAGGACGATGGCGAGAACCTGCCGACCCTGATTTTCAGCACGTTACCTTTGGCGTTGCTGGCCTTGATGTGGGTGGCGCTGGCGCGGGATCGCAGCGTGATTCGGGGCAGTGCGCTGGTGGTGATCTACACCGTTGTGCCGTTGCTGGTAGTGTTTGGGGTGTCGTTTGTCTCGCCGGTGTTCATCGAGCGTTACCTCACTGCCTACGCCCTCGGCCTGCCAATGATTGCCGCACTGGCCATTGATCGCCTGTACTCAGGGGCCCGGGTGTTGGCCATGACAGTGCTGGTGTTGTTTGCCGGTGTCGAACTGGTGGGCCTGAATAACAACGCCACGGTCGGTAGCAACGACCAGATCAACGTCATGGTCAATTACGTCAACCAGCACTTCGTTGCCGGTGACCGCATCGTCACCAGCGACATGCTTTGGTACCTCAGCTACGTCTATTACAACCGCACCGACGCCAAGCCGTTGCTGTACACGCCACCGTTACCAGGCGGTGCGTCGAGCCGGCCGAGTGCTTATGGTTTCGGCACGTTGGTGACCCCGGCCATTTACCTCGATAGCCTTGGCACCTTGCCCAAAGGCACGGGGCGCGTGTGGTTGATCGGCACTGTCGGTGTGCCGGACGAGTTCGCCCCGTTGCCCGCCGGCTGGCGGAGCGTTGGCCAAACGCAGGCAGGAGGCGCCAATGCGCGCTTATTCGTGATGTATTGAATCCGCAACAAAAATCATCGTTTTCAGATGATTTAGCTTCGATTTGATATCAAAACACTACTGCTGTGCGGCCATTCATAGTCTACGCTCCGTCATACATAAAGGACTGATGATCAGGTGAAGGGATGCAGCAGTACCACTTTATCTCCGGCTTGCCGCGTTCAGGCTCGACCCTGCTTTCTGCAATCCTGTTGCAGAACCCGCGTTTCCACGCCGGCATGACCAGCCCCGTTGGCGCGCTGTTTTCAGGTGTTCTGGAACAGTGCAGCGCCGGCAGTGAGTTTGGCGCGGTGATCGATACCGATCTGCGCCGACGCTTATTGCGCGGTCTGTTCGACTCCTTCTACGCCGACAAGGCCGACAAACCGGTGGTGTTCGACACCAACCGGCTATGGAGTTCGCGCTTGCCGGCCATCAGCGACCTGTTCCCGCAAGCCAAGGTCATTGCCTGTGTGCGCAATGTCGCCTGGGTCATGGACAGCATCGAGCGTTTGTACCGCGCCAACCCCTTTGAAAACACCAAACTGTTCGGCGACGCGATCGAGCGCAACACCGTCTACAGCCGTTGCGAAACCCTGGCCCAGCGCAATCGCCTGGTGGGATTTGCCTGGGCTGCGCTCAAGGAAGCCTATTACGGCGAACACGCCGAGTCGCTGCTGATCGTCGACTACGACCTGCTGACTCAGGCGCCGGATCGGGTGATGCGGCTGGTCTACGACTTCATCGGCGAACCCTGGTTCGAGCATGACTTTGATCACCTCGCTTACGACGCGCCAGCGTTCGACCAGGCCCTGGGGGTTTCGGGCCTGCACAAGGTCAAGCCGAGGGTCGAACTGCAATCGCGGCGAACGATTTTGCCGCCGGACTTGTTCAAGCAGTACGCAGAATTGTCCTTCTGGCTCGATGGCTCAGCCAGCGCCGCCAATGTCATTCGCATGAAAGCCGATGCCGCGATCAGTTGATCGCGGCATTTTCATTTTCGCGTCACGAAAGTTCGAGTCCGGGTGAGCAGCATGTGGTGGAGCAAAGGCAAGTCGCGGGTTACCGAAGGTGCACGGGCGCTGGCCTCGCCCATGATCATGTCCCTGGAGCCGCGGATGTTGTTCGACGGCGCGGTCGCGGCCACCGTGGCGGATGCCGCCCAGCCTGAAAGCCATCCCACGGCCGACGCGGCGAAAGCGCCGGTGAATGATCAGCCGGTCGCCAGCAAAGACACCCACGGCCAGGCCGATGCCACGCCGGCTACAACACCCGTTGCCGTACCGGGGCAGAGCGTGGTGTTCGTCGATTCCCGGGTCAAGGACGCCGACAGCCTGCTCAAAGGCGTGGCACCCGGCACTCAAGTGGTTCAGCTGGACGCGAGCCGGGACGGTCTGCAACAGATTGCCGATTATCTGGATACCCATCAGGGCATCAGTTCCGTGCAAATCATTGCTCACGGCAACGCGGGCGACCTGTGGCTGGGCGACAGCTATCTGTCGGCCGACAACGTCGCGGCCCGCAGTGCGGTGCTGGCGGAAATCGGCAAGGACATGAATGCCGGCGGCGACATCATGATCTACGGCTGCTACACCGCCGAAGGTGAGCGAGGCTTGAGTTTTGTCGATTCCCTCGCGCAGCTGACCGGCCGTGATGTAGCCGCTTCCAGCAACCGCACCGGGATCGGCGGCGACTGGGACCTGGAAATTGTCACCGGCAACATCGAAAGCGCCAACGTGCTGTCGACCACGGCCATGAGTGAGTATCAGTGGGGCCTGGCGACCTGGACTGCTACCAACAATGGCAACACCGGTATCGGCTCGTTGCGTGCCGCCATCGCCTCGGCGCAGAACGGCGATATCGTCACCTTCAACGCCAGCATGACGGTGCAGCTGACGTCCGAACTGCTGATCAACCAGAACATCACCGTCGATGGCGACTTGAACAACGACGGCGTGGCTGACGTAATTCTCGACGGTCAGTACCGGACGCGGGTGATTGAAATTGCCGCGGGCAGAACCGTGACCCTTGATGGCCTGGTGATTACCCGTGGCCTGGTGGCGGGAACGGGCGGCAACGGTGGCTACGGTGCCACAGGGGCAATGGCCGGGGGGATTTTCAACGCCGGCATCCTGACCCTTAACAACGTCAGCGTGACCTCCAATGCCGCTTCCGGCGGCGGTGGCGGCGGCGGTGTCACGGGTGCTTTTTACGGCGGTGGCGGTGGTGGTGGCGGCGGTTTGGGCGGTCAGAACGGTGGGCATGGTGGCTCGGCCGGGCCGGGCACCGGCACGTTGGGCGGCCAGGCTGGCAGCGCCAATGCCGGCGGCTACGGTGGCGGTTATGACGCGACCCACATGGGCGGTCGCGGTGGCACCAATACTGGCGGCGCGGGCGGGCTGGGCGTGTCCTATTACAGTAACGGCGGTAACGGCTCGACGGCCACCAATGGCACGATTTCCATTGGCGGCGGGGGCGGTGGCGCCGGTTGGGACAAAGTCGGTGGCGCTGGCGGCAACGCGGCGGGCGGGATCTACAACGCCAGCAGCGGCACCATTACCATCATCGGCACTTCGACCATCACCAACAACATCGGCGCCGGTGGTGGCGGTGGCGGTGGCGGTGGCCAAAGCAGCAATGCCAGCAATGGCGGCATCGGCGGTCGGGGCGTCGGCGCGATCTGGAACAAAGGCACGCTGCTGATCACGGCCTCCAACTTCGCGGCCCTGGCTGGTAATGCCGCGGCCAGTGGAGCAGGCGGTACCGCGCAGGGTGGAGGTACAACCGGAACTTCGCCGACCTCCGTCGCGACTATCTTCAACGACGGAGGTGTACTCAACACCGCGTATGCGCCGCCGCCGACCGCAACCATTGTGGTCGCTGACACCACGCTGAGCATCGGCGAAACGTCTTTGGTGACGATCACCTTTTCCGAGGCCGTGACCGGTTTCACCAACGCCGACCTGACCATTGCAAATGGCACCCTGAGCGCCGTCAGCAGCGCCGATGGCGGCATCACCTGGACGGCCACCTTCACGCCGACCGCGAGCATTTCCGATACGTCCAACCTCATCACCCTGGACAACACCGGGGTGAGCAACGGCCTGGGCACGGCCGGCGTCGGTACCACGAACTCCAATAACTACGTGGTCGACACCTTGCGCCCCACCGTCGGCATCGTGTTCACCGACACCGCGCTGAAGGTCGGCGAAACATCGCTGGTGACCTTCACCTTCAGCGAGGCCGTGACAGGTTTCACCAACGCGGACCTGACGATTGCCAACGGCACCTTGTCGGCCGTGAGCAGCAGCGATGGCGGCATCACCTGGACGGGCACCTTCACGCCAACCGCCAGCATCACTGACGCGACCAACCTGATCACCCTCGATAACACCGGGGTCAGCGATCTGGTCGGCAACGCCGGCAGCGGCACCACCGATTCGAACAATTACGCCATCGATACCGTGCGCCCGACCGCGACCATCGTGGTGGCCGACACGGCACTGAAAATCGGCGAAACCTCGCTGGTGACCATCACCTTCAGCGAAGCCGTCAGCGGTTTCACCAACGCCGACCTGACCCTCGCCAACGGCACCCTGAGCGCGGTGAGCAGCAGTGACGGCGGCATCACCTGGACGGCGACCTTCACACCGACTGCCAGCGTCAATGACACAACCAACCTGATCACCCTGAACAACACAGGGGTCAGCGACCTGGCGGGCAACGCCGGCAGCGGCACCACCGATTCCAACAACTACGCCATCGATACATTGCGTCCAACAGCAACCATCGTGGTGGCGGACACCGCATTGAGAATCGGTGAGACCTCGCTGGTGACCATCACCTTCTCCGAGGCGGTGAGCGGTTTCACCAACGCCGACCTGACTATCGCCAACGGCACATTGACGGCCGTGAGCAGCAGCGACGGCGGAATTACCTGGACGGCGACCTTCACGCCGACCGCCAGCATCAACGACACAACCAACCTGATCACCCTGAACAACACCGGGGTCAGCGACCTGGCGGGCAACGCCGGCAGCGGCACTACCGATTCGAACAACTACGCCATCGACACCGTGCGGCCAACGGCAACCATCGTGGTGGCGGACACCGCATTGAGAATCGGTGAGACCTCGCTGGTCACCATCACCTTCTCTGAGGCGGTCAGCGGCTTCACCAACGCCGACCTGACGATTGCCAACGGCACGTTGACGGCCGTGAGCAGCAGCGATGGCGGCATCACCTGGACCGCGACCTTTACCCCGAGCGCCAGCATCAATGACACGACCAACCTGGTCACCCTGAACAACACTGGCATCGCGGATCTGGCGGGCAACGCCGGCAGCGGCACTACCGATTCCAATAACTACGCCATCGACACGGTGCGTCCGACGGCCACGATTGTGCTGGCCGATACCACCCTGACCGCGGGCGAAACCTCGCTGGTGACCATCACCTTCTCCGAGGCCGTCAGTGGTTTCACCAACGCTGACCTGACGATTGCCAATGGCACGTTGACGGCTGTGAGCAGCAGCGACGGTGGCATCACCTGGACAGCGACCTTCACGCCTACCGTTGGCGTGAATGACCTGACCAACGTCATCACCTTGGCCAATACCGGCGTGGCCGACCTTGCCGGTAACACCGGCAGCGGCACCACCAATTCCGGCAATTTCACGATCGATACCGTGCTGCCGACGGCGACTATCGTGGTCGCCGACAATGCGCTGAGAATCGGCGAAACCTCGCTGGTGACCATCACCTTCTCCGAAGCAGTGACCGGTTTCAGCAACGCCGACCTGACTATCGCCAACGGCACGCTCAGCGCGGTGAGCAGCAGTGATGGCGGCATCACCTGGACGGCCACATTCACGCCGACCACCACCATTACCGATGCCACCAACCTGATCACGCTGGACAACAGCGGTGTGCAAAACGGTTCGGGCAATGCCGGCAGCGGCACCACCAACTCCAACAACTACGCCATCGATACCGTGCGCCCGACGGCCACCATCGTGGTGGCGGACACCACGCTGGCGCTGGGCCAAACCTCGCTGGTCACCATCACGTTCAGCGAGGCGGTCAGCGGTTTCTCCAATGCCGACCTGACCATCGCCAACGGCACATTGAGTGCGGTGAGCAGCAGCGACGGCGGCATCACCTGGACGGCAACCTTCACGCCGACCGTCAGCGTCAACGATGCGACTAACCTCATCACGCTGGACAACACCGGCATCGTCGACCTGGCCGGTAACGCGGGCAGCGGCACCACCGACTCCAACAACTACGTGATCGACAGCCTGCGCCCGACCGCCACCATCGTCTTGAGTGATACGACTCTGAAACCGGGCGAAACCTCACTGGTGACCATCACCTTCAGCGAGGCGGTCAGCGGTTTCGATAACAGCGACTTGAGCATTGCCAACGGCACGTTGAGCGCCGTGAGCAGCAGCGATGGCGGGATCACCTGGACCGCGACTTTCACCCCGACCCTCGGCGTGACCGATGCGACCAACCTCATCACCCTGAACAACACCGGCATCGCAGACCAGGCCGGTAACGCCGGTACGGGCACCACCAACTCCGCCAACTACGTGGTGGAAACCCAAGTGCCGACCGCGACCATCGTGATCGCCGACAACGCCCTCAAGGCCGGTGAAACTTCAGGCGTGACCATCACCTTCAGCGAAGCGGTGAGTGGTTTCAGCAACGCCGACCTGACCATCGCCAACGGCACGCTGAGCAATGTCTCGTCCAGCGACGGCGGCGTCACCTGGACGGCGACCTTCACGCCAACGGTCGACGTGACGGACAGCAGCAACCTGATCAGCCTCGACAACAGCGGTGTGATCAATGCGTCAGGCAACAGCGGCGTGGGCGTGACCGATTCCAATAATTACGCCGTCGACACGGCGCGGCCGACCGCCACCATCGTGGTCGCGGACAATCGCCTCGGTATTGGTGAGACCACCACGGTGACCATCACCTTCAGCGAAGCGGTGTCCGGTTTCGATTTGTCGGACCTCAGCGTGGCCAACGGTGTGCTGTCCAACCTGGCCAGCAGCGACGGCGGCGTGACCTGGACCGCGACCCTGACGCCGACGGCGAACATCAACGACACCACCAACCTGATCCTGCTCGACACCGGCAACGTGGCCGACGCGGCAGGCAATGCCGGTGCCGCGATTGCCATTTCCAACAACTACGCCCTCGATGCAACGCGCCCGACCGCCACCATCGTGGTCGCCAATTCGCATTTGGGCATTGGCCAGACCACGCTCGTGACCTTCACCTTCAGTGAGGTGGTCAGCGACTTCGACTTGTCGGATTTGAGCGTGACCAACGGCGAGTTGAGCAACCTGGCCAGCAGTGACGGCGGCAAGACCTGGACCGCGACCTTCACGCCCACCGCGAATATGTCCGACCCGAGCAACTTCATCGCCCTCGACACCAGCAATGTCGCCGACCTGGCAGGCAACATCGGCAGCAGCTTCGCCGTGTCCAACAATTACGCCATCGACGGTGAACGGCCGACCGTCACCGTCGTGGTCGCCAACCCCAACATTGGCGTCGGACAGACGTCGCTGGTGACGATCACGTTCAACGAAGCAGTGAGCGGTTTCGACCTGTCCGACATCAATGTGGCCAACGGCACGTTGTCCGACCTGTCCAGCAGCGACGGCGGCACAACCTGGACCGCGATGCTGACGCCTACCAACAATGTCAGCAACGGCAGCAACGTGATCAGCCTGAACATCGCGGGCGTCAGTGACGGTTCGGGCAATGCCGGCAGCGGCACCAGCCAGTCGAATAACTTCGCGATCAACACCGTATCGACCCCAAGTGTGTTGGTGCCGGTCGATCCGGTGATCCCCGTCTCGCAACCCGTAACCGTTGCTGAGCAACCGAACGCGCCGCTGCAACCGATCATTTTCGCCGCGCCAACGGGCGCGCTGGGCTCGCCGCTGACCTTTACCCCGCTGTTCGAAGACCGGGTGATCGGCAACGGCATCCGGCCGCTGGGGGACATTTTCATCAACCGCGGCGCGCTGACCCGCAGCTTCATCGCCCAGGTATTCAGCAGCAGCGACAGTGGCGGCGATGGGTCAGGTCACGGTTTCCTTGGCTTTGGGGGGGGCGATGGCGGGGTATTCAGCACCAGTACGCTGTCGAGTCTGTTCAATCAGGACACCAGCAGTGAACGCGACTCACTGAACTCGTTCGGCAGTCATTCGATCAAGGACTCGGATGTTTCCCAAGGACTGCGTGGCGTGTTTGGCGCGCTGACGCTGAACCAGCAATTGCAACAACTCAAAGACACCGAGCAACGGCAGGTCGACAGCCTGGCCGCAGCGTTGAAACAGGTCGGCATCAGCGAAATGCAGGCCTGAAATAACCATAAAATCAGTGCAGCACTCAGGGGCAGTCAAGGATGAATAGAAGTCACTCGTTGTTGTGCGTCAGCCTGCTGGCGCTTGCGATAAGCGGATGTGCCGTCAAAAGTGAACCGATCGAACGCAGCGTCAGCGAACAGCGCGCCAAGAGCGATCTGCAAAATATGTACACCGGCCAGGAGCCGCTCAGTGGTCCGCTGACCTTGCACCAGGCCATGGCCCGTGCGGTGAAATACAACCTTGAAGGCCGGCTCAAGATCATGGAAGAGGCGTTGGCCAAGCGCCAACTCGACCTCGCCAGTTTCGACATGCTGCCGCGCATGGCCCTGGATGCAGGCTACGTCGGGCGTAGCAACGTTGGCGCCTCCAGCAGCCAGAGCGTACTGACCGGCACCCAGTCTTTGGAACCGTCGACCTCCCAGGACCGCGACCGCCGAGTGGCCGACCTGACCATGGTGTGGAATGTCCTCGACTTCGGCGTCAGTTACATCAGTGCCAAACAGCAGGGCGACCAGCGCCTGATCGTTCAGGAACGTCGGCGCAAGGTCATCAACACCATCGTCCAGGACGTGCGCTCGGCCTATTGGCGAGCGGTGGCTGCCGAACGTTTGCTCACGCAGATCGACAGCCTGATGGCGCGGGTCGATACGGCACGCGGCAACAGCCAAAGCATGAGCACCCAACGCATCGGCGATCCGATCCAGGCGCTGGGTTACCAGCGTTCGCTGATCGAGGCGACCCGCCAGTTGCAAGAGCAACGCCGGGCGCTGTCCCTGGCCAAAACCGAACTGGCGACTCTGATCAACCTGCCGATGGGCACCGATCTGAAATTGGCGACCCCGGACGATTACTCGATTCCGCAGTTGAAGGTCGGCATGGCCAGCCTGGAGCATGAAGCCCTGGCCAGCCGTCCGGAGCTGCGCGAACAGGATTACCAGACCCGCATCAGCACTGCCGAAACCCGTAAAGCCATGCTGCGGCTGTTGCCGGGGCTGGAGTTTTCGGCAGGTGGGCATTACGACAGCAACTCGTTTCTGGTCAATGACAAGTGGGCCGACTACGGTGTGAAGCTGACCTGGAACCTGTTTAACGTGATTTCCGCACCGGCCGCGATCAACGTGGCCAAGGCCGGCGAAGAGGTCGCCAAGGCACGGCGCCAGGCCATGTCCATCGCGGTGCTGGCCCAGCTCTATGTGGCGAACGCCAACTACCAGGAAGCGCTGAATCAGTTCCAGACCAACCAGGAACTCTCGAGCATCGACGGGGAGATTCTGGGGCAATTGCGCAACCGTCATCAGGCGGCGGGACTTGGTGAACTGGACCTGATCCAGGGTGAACTGAACACGTTGCAGGCGGATTTGCGCCGGGACCTGTCCTATGCCGATCTGCGTAACGCCTACGGCCAGATCTTCGCCAGCGCCGGCCTCGACCCGATGCCGGACGAGGTGCAATCCACCGAAGTCCAATCCATCGCCACCGCCTTGGCCAACCGCGAAGCGGCGTGGGCGTCGGGCAATATCAGTGTGCCGGTGACCCATGCTCCGGTCCAATAACCTGCTGGCGCCGACCGCGAGCATCAATCGCGAACAACGGGAGACCCGCAATGGTCATCACGGCGCCGCGATCCTGCTGACCGGTTTGCCGGCGGCGGGTAAATCGACGCTGGCCCAGGCCCTGCACGCTGAGTTGTTCGAGCGCGGCGTGCAGAGCGTGGTGCTCGATGGCGACGGCTTGCGGGTCGGGCTCAATCGTGACCTGGGCTTTTCCGACAGCGATCGTCTGGAGAACATCCGCCGCGCCAGCGAACTCGCGGCGCTGTTGGTGGAGAACGGGCAGATCGTCATTCTCGCGATGATCGCGCCGCTGGTGGAGTTGCGTGAGGTGTTCGCTCGCCGTCTGGGTGAGGATTATCGCGAAGTCTGGTGCAGCGCTTCGTTGGCGGTGTGCGAGCAGCGAGATCCCAAAGGTCATTATGCGCGGGCGCGTCGTGGTGACTTGGCAGGGTTTACCGGGATTTCCGCGCCCTATGAACCGCCGCCGTCCGCCTCCCTGGTGCTCGACACCGGCGTGCAGTCGGTCGAAGCCTGCCTCGATCGCTTGCTGACCTGGCTCGGCGAGTGTGCGGTGCTGCCGAAACGATGAGCCGGCCGGCATTTTCCCGCTTGCCGGTGGCGGTGGATTTACCGCTGTTGTTGCAGGCGCTGGCGGCGATTGGCGAGGAAGCGTGGCATGCGCATTTCAACAGCGATTACTACGCCGGGGACTGGAATGGTGTGGCGCTGGTGTCGGCGGCGGATGCCCTGACGGAACTGTCCCCGGGGCGTGGCGAACCGCTGTTGCGTGCGCCGTGGTTGCGGGATCCGCGATGGCAGCAGGGCTTGCGGGATCTGCCGCTGGAAATCGTCAGCGCACGCCTGTTGCGACTTGGGCCGGGCGGGCAGATTCATGAACATCGTGACTACGATCTTGGCGGACCAGCCGCCGATCTGCGCCTGCACATTCCTTTGCTCAGTCCGCTTCACGTCGACTTTATGCTCGATGGCCAGCGCATGCCGATGACGGCGGGCGAGTGCTGGTTCCTCGACCTGTCGCGACCGCACCGTGTGGACAATCGGGATACTCAGGCGCGGGTTCATTTGGTGCTCGATTGCCGGCCGGGTGACTGGCTGGAGCAGGCGATTGTCGACGGTGTATCGACCACGCCGCAGCCGGGTTCGGGTGACGGCGCCTTGCTGCAATTCCAGCGTCTGGTGGCCAGTGATTTGCAGCTTTCGAAGACCTTGCAGGGCTTGCCGGACACCGAGGTGTTTATCACCCGCACCTTGGAGCTGGCGGCGGAGCGAGGCCTGGAATTTTCTCGGGAAGAACTGCGTGCCGCGATGCGCAGCGGTCGCCGCCGATGGAATGAACAATGGAGCGCCTGAATCTCGAAGGCTGGTTGCCGATGCGGATCTGGCAGCCGGCTGGCGAGTGGCAGGTCGATTGGTGCTGGTTCGGGGACACGCCGTTGCATCAGCCGTTTTTTCGCGATGCCGTGGAAGCTGCGCTGAGGTTACCGTTCAATCAGGCGTTTCGTCGGCAGACGCCTCTGGCTGTTCTTGGCGACTGGCAGGCGCAGAGTCCCGGGTTGGCGCCGAGTGCATTCATTTTTCACGCTTCGCGCTGTGGCTCGACGCTTATCAGTCAGATGCTCGCGCAACTCGCCAACCACATCGTCATCAGCGAACCGCCGCCGCTGGATGCGTTGTTGCGCAGTGGTTTGCCAGCCGTCGAACGGTGCGCCGCGATCAAAGGGTTGGTGTCCGCCTATGGTCAGCGTCGGCTCGGAACGGAGCAACGGTTGGTGATCAAACTCGATGCCTGGAACATCACCGAATTGCCCCGGCTGCGCGAGTGCTTTCCCGACACGCCCTGGTTGTTTGTGTACCGCGATCCGCTGGAAATTGCTGTTTCCCATATACGCCGCCCGGGCATGCACATGGTGCCGGGAATGATCGGGGCCAGTGGGCTGGATGACGAATGGCCGTTCGACAGTCGTGAGGATTTTATTGCGCGGCGGTTGGGGCGGTTGCTGGCATCGGGGTTGGCGCAATGCCAGGCGTTTGGTGGGTTGGCGGTGAATTACAGCGAGTTGCCGGGCGCAATGGCGGGGCGGTTGGCTGGGTTTTTCGGGTTGGATGACGTGCAGAGGGAGCAAGTGTTTGCGGCGGTGGGGCGGCATGCCAAACAGCCTTCATCGGTGTTTGTCGGGGACTGTGATGACAAGCGGCGTGAGGCGTCGACGTTGTTGCGTGAGCGGGTGGAGCGTTGGGCGCGGGGGCCTTATGAGGCGCTGGTTGCCAAGTCATGCATTCATAGCACTGACGCCATCGCGAGCAGGCTCACTCCTACAGTTGATCTTCAGTGAACACAAATTATGTGTACGACGCAGATCCAATGTAGGAGCGAGCCTGCTCGCGATGGCGGCGGTCAATTCACCACTAATCTACCCGGCTAAACCTTGGCCTGAGCCTGCTGAATCTGCATCGCCTCCCAATGATCCATCGCCCGCTCTACGAGCAACTGCACGCCATCGGCCATGCGGCTGAGCGCCAAGGCAACCGAACGCCGCGTCCCGTCCACATCGTCCGCCAGATCGGCCGCAATGGCGCTGATGGACAGCAGGTCTTCGGAGGCATTGGCCAGCAGGGCTTCGGTATCGATGTCGGGGGAAACGGTGAAGAGATGGCCTTTGCGGCGTTTGGCTGGTTTTCCGTCAGTCGGGGGGAAGTAGTGGGCGAAGGCGCGGTCTGCGGCTTCCTTGAGTTTTTCGGCTTCGAGGGAATCGTCGGAATCGGTGCCAGGGTTACCTGGCGGATTCGGCGTAATTTTGTGCATATATAAAAATCCTAAACAGTAAGTGAGAGCCGTCACCGTTCGCTTGCACGCGAGTTGGGGTGGCGGCCGTGCGCAGGTGTGCAAGACCGGGACTGTTTAGGACACCCAGCAGATCCGAGGATCTCCTGCGCGCAGCCGCCATTAAGCAATGAGACATGGCAATTGCGACCTAAACAGTTTCGTCGGACTTGCACGTCCGTGTCACCGTTTATTCAGTGACAAACCCAGACTAGGCCTGGGTTCAGGCCGGAACAAGTTCACCAACACCACTACAACTTGAAGGAAATCTCCGACGGAGTTACCAGACGTTGGTGTTTTCGCGGAAGGTCAGGATTTGGACGACAAATCCGCCATCCCCTTGAGCAATTCGATCGGCAGCGGGAAGACAATCGTCGCTGTCTTGTCCCCGGCAATCGAGCTCAGCGTCTGCATGTAGCGCAATTGCATGGCCCCCGGCTGACGCCCCAGCATCTCGGCGGCTTGCATGAGTTTTTCCGAGGCCTGCAATTCACCTTCGGCGTGAATCACCTTGGCCCGGCGTTCCCGCTCGGCTTCGGCCTGTTTGGCGATGGCGCGGACCATCGATTCGTTGAGGTCCACGTGCTTGATCTCGACGTTCGCCACCTTGATGCCCCAGGCATCGGTCTGGGCGTCGAGCACTTGCTGGATGTCGATGTTCAGCCGCTCCCGTTCGGCCAGCAGCTCATCGAGCTCATGTTTACCCAGCACTGCCCGCAACGTGGTCTGGGCCAATTGGCTGGTAGCCATGAGGAAATCTTCGACCTGGATGATGGCTTTCTGCGGATCGAGCACGCGGAAATACAGCACGGCGTTGACCTTGACCGAGACATTGTCGCGGGTGATCACGTCTTGTGTCGGCACGTCGAGCACCACGGTGCGCAGGTCGACGCGAACCATTTGCTGGACCACCGGAATCAGCAGGATCAGGCCTGGCCCCTTGACTTGCCAGAAGCGCCCGAGCTGGAACACCACCCCGCGCTCGTATTCGCGCAGGATGCGGAAGGTCGACCCCGCCAGCGCGATCAGCAGTAACAGCAGCGCGGCAAAACCCAGTTGCAGGCCCATGGCTATTCTCCCTTCGACGCCGCGTCAGCCGCGGCCACTTTCAGCAGTAATCCCTTGCGTGCCACCACCCGGACCTTTTGCCCCGGTTGCAGCGGCGTGCTGCTGAGCACTTGCCACTGTTCGCCTTGCAGGTGCACCCAGCCGTTACAGGCGTTGTCGGCGTTCAACGAAATCACCGGCGTCACGCTGCCCACAAGTCCGGCATCGCCACTGACGTTGTGCCGCGGTCGGGTTTTCAGGGCGCGGATCAGCAGGAAGATCAACAAAAGCGCACTGATCAGTCCCAGGCCGATCATCAACGGCACCGGCACCTCGGTGTTGGTCAGAATCACCGCGCCGATGACGAACATCACAATGCCGCCGAGCCCGATCACGCCGTAATTGGGCAGCGCCGCCTCGGCGATCAAAAAGGCGATGCCGAGCGTGATCAGCCAGATCCCCATGGGGTTGGGGGCCAGCAAGACAATGGTGTCCGACGCGAAGACCGATCCGCTCAAGGCCAACAGCAGCGCGACTGCACAGCAACGAATGTTCACGCGACCCTCCGGGAGAGTCATTGATGGTTCTTTATACAGTCTAGCTGAACTGTGGGTTGTACGAATTTTGACCAGTTGTTGACCTTGGCCCGGCGGGCGGATTTCACTCCGGAATGCGCCAGCGGGCCTAGACTTTCAGTACGAAGAAAAGTGTTAACCATCGTCCGCCAAACAATGTTTGCGGACACCGAGGTGCATCATGCGTATGGCAAGAACCCTGCAGAGCAGCCTGGACAAGGCGCACTGCGAATATGACATCGTGTCCCACCCGCACTCGGCCAGCAGCCTTGAAACCGCGCGACTCGCGGGCATTCCTGCCGAACGGGTGGCCAAGTCAGTTATCCTCGACGACCAACACGGGCATTTCCTGATGGCTGTGCTGCCCGCCAGCCGTCATCTGGACCTGAGCAAAGTTCGCAGCAGCGGCGAATGGCAGATCTCCCGGGAAAGCAACCTGCCGCACCTGTTCGATGATTGCGAACGCGGCGCTGTGCCCGCCCTGGGCGAAGCCTATGGCCTGGACGTGGTCATCGACCCGCTACTGACCCGGCAGAAAGACATCTATCTGGAAGCTGGCAACCACACCAATCTGTTGCGCATGGAAATGCCGCAGTTTCTGAAAATGGTGCCGCACGCCGAGGTGCGTGAATTGAGCCAATGAATTTTGTGGAGTCAGTGACATCGCCTTCGCGGGCAAGCCTCGCTCCTACAGGATCACGCGGCACCTGTAGGAGCGAGGCTTGCCCGCGAATGACTGCGCAGCAGTCACCCCATCATTTGCCATAAAAAGGAGCCCGACATGGAATCCCCAACCCACAACCTCCCCTCGCTGTTCAAGCAACTCGGCCTGCCGGACGACGCCGAAAGCATCGATAAATTCATCGCCACTCACTCACCGCTCAAGCCCGAATTGCATCTGGCCGATGCGTTTTTCTGGAACGAGAGCCAGGCTCAGTTACTGCGGGAGGAGATTCTGGATGATGCCGATTGGGCGGAGGTGGTGGATCAGCTGGATGTGCTGATGAGGAAGGGGCGGGGGGTGTAACCATCTGAGCGCAAGACCTTGTCGCAGCTTTTCTGAAAGGTGTTACCTGAGCTGAAGTAGCTTTCATGGCGTTGAGTCCAACCATGAGACCGAGTCATGCAGCGTGTTTTGGCAGAAAGAGTCATCAGCATCTCTGAACTCGCGAAAAACGCAGGAACTATAGTGCGTGAGGCGCAAGACAGGCCTATGGCGGTGATTGAAAAAAATCAGATCAAGGCCTATCTGGTTTCCGCAGAGCTTTTCGAAACGATGCTGGTGCGTCTGGGCGATTTCAACCTGGGGTTCGGTTGAATGTCGTAAAACGGTCCGTCCGGCTACAGAATTGTTTCAAAACTTGACCACCTTTCCCATCGAATGCCATATTGATAGTTAGCAAACTAACAGTGTGTGTTTCCCCTCGTGCCGAAAAACCTCGACGCTCTCCAGATGAACATCAGCAGCTCCATGGTGGTGGCCGCGCGGCATTGGCGGAAGATCTGCCAGACCACGCTGGTCAACTATGGGATTTCCGAAGCCTGCGCCGTCCCGTTGTTGATGATCGGGCGCCTGGGCGAGGGTGTGCGACAGGTTACGGTGGCGCAGGCGGCTGGGATGGAGAGTCCGTCGCTGGTGCGTCTGCTCGATCAGCTGTGTCACGCCGGCTACGTCTGTCGCACTGAAGACGTCCATGACCGCCGCGCCAAATGCCTGAGCCTCACCGAAACCGGTCGGGAGTTGGTGCAGGCTGTCGAAATCGAGCTGGTGCGTTTGCGCCATGAAGTGCTCGAAGGGATCGACCGCAGTGATCTGGAAGCGACGTTGCGGGTGCTGCGAGCCTTTGAAGCCGCGAACGCGCCATCGGTGGCCAACCCTTGAGCGGATTTTTCACCGGCGTTCCTCCGGCGCGGGACTGGTTCTACGGAGTGCGCACGTTCGCGGCGTCGATGATTGCGCTGTACATCGCCATGCTCATGCAAATGCCGCGTCCGTATTGGGCGATGGCCACGGTGTATATCGTTTCCAGCCCTTTTGTCGGCCCTACCAGTTCCAAGGCGTTGTACCGGGCGGTCGGCACCTTGCTCGGTGCGGCGGCCGCGGTTTTTTTCGTGCCGATGTTTGTCCAGAGCCCGTATGTGCTGGTGGTCGTGATCGCGTTGTGGACCGGGACGTTGCTGTTCCTGTCTTTGCATCTGCGCACGGCCAACAGTTATGCGCTGATGCTTGCCGGTTACACCTTGCCGCTGATCGCCCTGCCGGTTGTGGATAACCCGTTGGCGGTGTGGGATGTCGCGGAAGCGCGAACCGAAGAAATTTTTCTCGGCATCGCGGTGGCGGCCGTGGTCGGTGCCATGTTCTGGCCCCGGCGGCTGGCGCCGGTGTTCAACGATTCGGTGAACAAATGGTTCGCCGATGCCTCGACTTACAGCCTGCGTTTCCTCAGCCGCGACGTGCAACCTGATGAAGTCAGCGCCTTGCGCTCGGCGATGGTGGCGACGTTCAACAGCCTGGAATTGATGATCGGCCAGCTGCCCCACGAAGGCGCGCGGCCGCAGACGGTGCGTAATACCAAGGAACTGCGCGGCCGCATGATTCACCTGCTGCCCGTGATCGATGCCCTCGACGACGCGCTCTATGCCCTCGAACGCAGAACGCCCGAGCTTGTGGATAAGTTCGCGCCGCTGCTGACGGCGACCACCGAATGGCTGAATCACAAGGATGCCAACCTCGGCCGCTGGCAGGCGCTGAAAGATCAACTTGAAGCCTTGCAACCGTCCGCCGAAGCGCTGAATGACCGCAAGCAACTGCTGTTTTCCAACGCCCTGTATCGCCTCGGCGAGTGGATCGACTTGTGGCAAGACTGCCGCAGCCTGCAATACGCCATTCAGTGCGAAAGCCAGGACAGCTGGCGCGCGGTGTATCGGCACTGGCGCCTGGGCCGCCTGTCGCCGTTTCTCGACCGGGGGCTGATGCTTTATTCGGCGGCGTCCACGGTGACCGCGATTATTGTCGCCTCGGTACTATGGATCCTGCTCGGCTGGACCGATGGCGGCGCTGCGGTGATCCTGGCGGCGGTGGCGTGCAGCTTCTTCGCCTCGATGGACGACCCGGCGCCGCAGATTTTCCGGTTCTTTTTCTGGACCGCGATGTCGGTGTTGTTCGCCAGTCTTTATCTATTCCTGGTCCTGCCTAACCTGCATGATTTTCCGATGCTGGTGCTGGCGTTTTCTGTGCCGTTCATTTGCATCGGCACCCTGACGGTCAAGCCGCAGTTTTACCTGGGCATGCTGCTGACGCTGGTCAACACCTCGTCGTTCATCAGCATTCAGGGCGCTTACGACGCGGATTTCCTCAGCTTCGCCAACTCCAACCTCGCCGGCCCCGTCGGCTTGCTGTTTGCCTTTGTCTGGACCCTGATCGCCCGGCCATTCGGTGCGGAACTGGCGGCCAAGCGCCTGACCCGTTTCAGCTGGCGCGACATCGTCAGCCTGACCGAGCCGGCCACGCTGGCCGAACACCGGCACCTGGGCGTGCAGATGCTCGATCGCCTGATGCAGCATCTGCCGCGCCTGGCCATGACCGGGCAAGACACCGGCATCGCGCTGCGGGAAGTGCGCGTAGCGCTGAACCTGCTCGACTTGCTGGCTTACACGCCGCGAGTGCTCGGCGCCCCGCAAGTGCTGCTGCATCAAGTGGTGGCCGAGGTTGGCGAGTATTTCAAGGCGTGCCTGAAGGCGGGCGAGCGATTGCCGGCACCGAGCCCGCTGCTGATGACCCTCGACCGCACCCGCCGCGCCCTCAACACCGAGTGCGATGACGGCGCGCGTCTGCACCTGTTGCATGCCCTGAGCGGCCTGCGCCTGTCGCTGCTGCCAGGGGTGGAATTCGTCGCCTTGGGCGAACTCGAAGAACCGCTTCCCCATGGCATCGATGGAGCGCCTTTATGATCGGTGATCTGGATATCAGCGGGGTGTTCCTGCCCACGTTGCTGGTGCTGATGGGCATTACGTATCTGTTGTTCCTGTTGGTGCACGGGCTGCTGACACGCCTGCACTTTTACCGTCTGGTCTGGCACCGGGCATTGTTTAACGTGGCTCTCTACGCCTTGCTGCTTGGCGCCGTGGACTCACTCAGTCGATACCTGATGACATGAAAAAACCTTTTTTGACCCTCGGTCGCGTGGTCCTGACCTTGCTGATCGTGACCTTCGCCGTCGTCGTGGTCTGGCGCATGGTGATGTATTACATGTTCGCGCCCTGGACCCGGGACGGGCACATCCGCGCCGACATCGTGCAGATCGCGCCGGACGTTTCCGGGCTGATCCAGCAAGTGCAGGTGCGTGACAACCAATTGGTGAAACGCGGCCAGGTGCTGTTCAGCATCGACCAGGACCGATTCAAACTGGCCTTGCGTCAGGCGAAAGCGGCGGTCGCCGACCGTCAGGAAACCCTGGCCCAGGCGCAACGGGAAGCCAAGCGTGACCGCGGCCTCGGCAATCTGGTGCCGGGTGAGCAACTGGAAGAAAGCCAGTCACGGGTCGCTCGCGCCGAAGTGGCGTTGATGGAAGCCCAAGTGGCGGTGGACAGCGCCCAGCTCAACCTGGACCGCTCGACCATTCGCAGCCCGGTGGATGGCTATGTCAACGACCGCGCGCCGCGTGCGCAGGAATTCGTCACCGCCGGGCGTCCGGTGTTGTCGGTGGTGGACAGTAATTCGTTCCACATCGACGGTTATTTCGAAGAAACCAAACTCGACGGCATTCATGTCGGCCAGTCGGTCGACATCCGCGTGGTCGGCGACCGCGCGCGTTTGCGTGGCCACGTGGAAAGCATCGTCGCCGGCATCGAAGACCGCGACCGCAGCAGCGGCAGCAACCTGCTGCCCAACGTCAATCCGGCCTTCAGCTGGGTGCGCCTGGCCCAGCGGATTCCGGTGCGGATTGCCTTCGACGACGTACCGGCGGATTTCCGCATGATCGCCGGGCGCACCGCCACGGTATCGATCATGGAAGACCAGCCGCAGGAGCCCGCGAAATGAGCAGGGCCTCGGGTTTGGCTGTCGTCGGATTAGGCGTGTTGCTGTCGGCCTGTCAGGTGGTCGGGCCGAATTATCACCTGCCGGACGACGCGGCCATCCACCGTGAAGACTTGCAGGGTGAATTGGCGGTGAACGGTAAAAATGTCGTTTCGGCCCCGGTGCCCGCCGATTGGTGGCGCCTGTATCAGGATCCGCGCCTGGACCAATTGGTGCAGCAGGCCATGGTCACCAATACCGATTTGCGCGTGGCGGCGGCGAGCCTTTCCCGGGCCCGTGCTCAGGTTGACGAAGCGCAGGCGGCGGGCGGCTGGAGCGGCGGCGTGAAAATGGGCGCCCAGCGTTTGCAGGAGTCCGGCGAAGCCTTCTTGCTGGCGGATAAAGTGCCCGTGGCCAACGTTGGCGACATCGGCATTACGACCTCGTATCAGTTCGACCTGTTTGGCACCTTGCAGCGCGGCATCGAAGCGGCCAAGGCCAATGCCGACGCGACCCAGGCTGCCGCCGATACCGCACGCATCACCTTGGTGGCCGATGTGGTTCGGGCCTACACCCAAGTGTGTGCGGCCAATGAGGAGCAGGAAATCGCCCAGCATTCCCTCGACCTGCAAGCCCAAGGCACGACCCTGATCCAGCGTCTGCGCGACGCCGGGCGCGGCGATGAAACCCAGGTCACGCGCTCGCAAACCCAATTCAAATCCTTGCGCGCCGACATGCCGCGCTATGAAGCGGCGCGCCAGGCGGGTTTGTTCCGTTTGTCGATGCTGTTGGCCAAACCGGTCGATCAGTTGCCGGCCGGGACCGCCACCTGCAACGAACTGCCGAAAATCACTCACTTATTGCCGGTCGGTGACGGCGCCACTTTGCTCAAGCGCCGGCCCGATGTGCGCCAGGCCGAGCGCCGATTGGCCGCCGCGACCGCTGGCATCGGCATCGCCACCGGCGAGTTGTACCCGGACATCAGCATCGGCGCGACCGTCGGCACCGTCGGCATCCTGGAAAACCTCGGCAAACCGGCGACCAACCGCTGGGGCTTTGGTCCGTTGTTGACCTGGACTGTGCCGTCCAATGGTTCCCGGGCGCGAATCCGTGAGGCAGAAGCGGCGACCCAAGGCACGCTTGCGCATTTCGACGGCGTGGTGCTCAACGCCATCCGCGAAACCCAGACCAGCCTGGCGCAATACTCCGCGCTGCTGCAACGCCGCGATGCGTTGGCCGATGCCGAACAATCGGCACAACTGGCCGCCGACCAGACCCACCGCTTCTTCCAGGCTGGCCGCGCATCGTTCCTGGCGGACCTGCAAGCCACCCGCACCTACACCGATGTACGGGCGCAATTGGCCTCCGCGAACACGCAAGTTGCCATGAGCCAGATCGATCTGTTCCTCGCGTTGGGCGGTGGCTGGGAAAGCGGACGAACGCAAGCGTCACAACCCGGCAAACCCTGAGGCCGTTGCTATGCTTTGATTTGATGAAGTCGCGCGTCGATTTCATCGATCAAGGCTCGCGTTGGTCATGGGGATCTAATAATGAAAAACCCTTATGCTCCCGGCTTCTGGTGCGCTATTGCGGCATTGGTTCTGCTGTCGGCCACCTATTTCTACGGCATCATGCTGGCCCACCAGATCGACAAGGCTCTGGTGTTCCTCGACAGCGCAGCCGCGCTGATTGCTGTGATGGCAATCGTCGTAGTGGCCTGGGCCTCAGTCCAGGGCCAGCGCATCAAGAAAAGACAACTCGAACAAGGCAAGACCCGGGTGCTGATCTGGGACACCAAGGTGGCTTTGCGTCGGGTCGAAACGGTGTTTGACCGCTATTTCTGGGGCAGTTACTGGCAACCGGGGCGCACGTTCCAGGAAGTCATGGGCGAACTCACCGGCACGCCACTGGAAAAAAGCCTCGATACGTTGAAGAAACAATGCCTTGAACTGGACAAGCAAGTCTCCGAAGACGGCAGGCACTGGCTGAACAACGCCCGCGAACTCTCCGATGTCGCCGCCGCCATGGCCCGCGAACGCTATCAGCTGGACTTCTGCGATCCCCGTGCGGACGTGACGGGCGGGGCGGTAATCAATCGCGATTTTGAAGTGCTGGTGTATACGTGGACGGCGCGGCTCAAAAGCTTTGATCACCAGCTGGATGAGATGGAAGTTCAGTATTCCTGAGTTGATGTTGTCGGTATTGACGCCTTCGCGGGCAAGCCTCGCTCCTACAAGGATCATGCGATACCTGTAGGAGCGAGGCTTGCCCGCGAACGCGATTTCATGACCGCCGAAACTCTCGGCCCGTGCACGCGGTCCATAGACACTCTTTAACCTTTAAACATTGGGCCACCCGGTGCGCCTGATGCTAATCTCCCTCGCACTTTCAGCGCAGTCGTGACCGCAACCCGTCAAGGGTTCAGGGAAGACGACCACATTTTCAACAACGGACATTGATCGGGTAATTCATGAATAAATCAGCAGGCGTGCTTCTTGGAATCGTCGTTGCCATCGGTGCAATCAGCGCCGGTGGTGCCTGGTACACCGGCACCAAAATCGAAGGCGTGCTGAATACCTCGATCGCTGACGCCAACAAAGAGCTGAAAGCCGCGCTGGTGGGTTCCAACGGCACGGCATCGCTGGAACTGGTCTCGCTGGAGCGCCACGTGTTCAGCAGCACCGCGCACTATCGCCTCAAGGGCGAAGGTGAAATGTTTGGCGAAGCGCCGGTCGAGTTGCTGTTCGTCGACCACATCGAACACGGACCGCTGCCGTTCTCGCGTCTGATGTCGCTGAAATGGCTGCCGGTCATGGCCACCAGTCACTACGAACTGGAAAGAACGCCAACCACCGAGAAATGGTTCGCCGCTGCCAAGGACCAGTCGCCTCTCAAGGGCCTGGTCAATATCGGGTACGACAATTCCACCAACGGTACGCTCGAATTGCTGCCGCTGGACGTGGCGCTGGACGCCACCTCCCACCTGAAGTTTTCCGGTCTGAACCTCGACGTCGCCGCCAGCGCCCAAGCCCAAAAGGTCAAGGCTGACGGCTACATGGACAGCCTGACGCTGACCACGGTGGCTGAAGACCAGACACCCGTGAAGGTCGAGCTGAACGGCCTGACCGTGGCCAGCAACCTGACCAAAAGCACCTACGGTTATTACGTCGGCGACAACACCCTGGAGGTGACCGACAGCAAAACCACCTTCGGCGCCAAACAGTCGGTACTGGGCTTCAAGAAATTTGAAATGAAAAACCACACCGAAGAGTCGGGCACCAGCGCTTCGGGGCGCGCCGATTACAAGGTGGGCGAGGTGTCGTTGAATGGCAAAACGTTCGGTTCTGCGCAGATGGCCATGAGCCTGAAAAACCTCGACATCCCGGCGACCATGTCGCTGATGCAGATCTACCAGACCAAATTGCAGCCCTACGAGAAGGCCGCCGCCGAAGCCGCTGCCGCCGGTGAACCGGCGCCAGAACTGGTGTTGACCCCGGAAGAAGAAGCACAGGTCAAAATCGGTCTGGAAAAACTGCTCGCGGCTGGCCCGCAGGTAGCCCTGGAGAATCTGTCGTTCAAATCCACCAACGGTGAAAGTCGCGCCAACCTGGTGCTCGACCTGACCAAACCGCAGTCCATGGACCTGCCGCCAGACCAGTTGACCCAACAACTGATTGCGCTGTTGGATTTCAATCTGAAAGTGTCCAAGCCAATGCTCGTTGACCTGTTCACTGTGCAATCGCAGATCGACGGTCAGACCGACGCCAAGCTCATCGCCGATCAGGCAACGGCGACTGCTGACATGTTCAGCAGCATGGCGGTCGGTACGCAATTGGCCAAGCTGGAGGGCAACGATGTCGTCGCCAAATTGCATTACGCCAACAATCAGGTGGAATTCAATGGCCAGAAAATGACCGTTGAACAATTTGTCGGCTTCGTGATGAGCAAACTCGGCGGCGTTGCACCGATTCAGTAATACCGCTCGCTTCATGGCAGCGCCCGGTCTCTGCGAACGCAGGCACCGGGCGTTTTGCTGTCCGCTGTTTAAACCTAATCCACATCCCGAATCAACAGCCACGCCTCATCCACCGGCAGCGGTTGCTTCATCCGTTCAGCGAGCATCGCCATCGCCCGCTCTTTGTCGCAGGCAACAGCCGCCACCACCACGCCGTTCTTGCTGAACAGGCCGATAAAGGGTGGATGGTCAGGATTGCCCTTGAACTCGACTTCGTCCCAGCTTTCGGCGTGGCCGAGGTAGTCGTAATTTTTGCCGAAGTGCCAGGTCCAGAAATACGGCACGTCGAGGTAGTGCTCGTCGCCGCCCAGCATGTTCGCCGCCGCGATCCGCGCCTGTTGCTGTGCCAGGCGCCAGTGCTCGATGCGCTGGGGCTGGCCGTTGAGCGGGAAGGTCGCGATATCACCCGCCGCCCAGAGCCCTTCGGCCACGCGCATGCCGCCGTCGACCTGCAGTGAACGGTCTTTTTCCTTGGTAAGGTCGGCAAACGGTTCCGTCGCCGGGCTGACGCCGATGCCGACGAGCACCAGATCGGCAGGCAAACGTTGACCGTTTTCCAGTTTCACCGCTTCGACCTTGCCCGTGCCTTCGATCTGCGCGGCTTCGCTGTCGCTATGAAACACCACGCCGTTGGCCACGTGCCGGGCACGAATCGCCTTGCCGACCGCTTCGCCAAACTGCTTGACGAACGGCACTGCGTGGCGCGCCAGTACGGTGACCTCCAGACCGTATTGGCGCAGGGCCGACGCGGACTCCAGGGCAATGAAGCTATCGCCGATGATCACCACCCGTTGGCCGGGTTTTGCAGCGTTCAGAATCCGCGTCGCCTGATCTTTGGAGCGCAGCAGGAAGACTTGCGGCAAGTCGGCGCCTGGCAACGTGAGGGGGTTGGGTGTGCCGCCGGTCGCGAGCAGCGCAGCGTCATAGGTCAGTGACTGACCGTCGGCCAGTCGCAGTGTTTTGTTGGCTGTATCCAGGCTCGCCACTTCACCGTTTATTCGCTCGATGCGCTGCTCGCGGTAAAAGCGTTCATCCCGTAGCGGCGGGACTTCTTCGGGCGGCATTTCCCCGGCAATCACGAATTTGCTCAGCACTGTGCGGTCGTAACCGGCTTCTGCTTCGCGGTCGATCAGCACGACACGGCCACCAAAGCCTTTTTCGCGCAATGCCGCCGCTCCCGCTGTGCCGGCGGCCCCGGCTCCGATGATCACAAATGTGCGCTCATCATCGGCTGGCGGGGTGTGGGGATCCGATAGCGGCTGATCGTCGACCCAGACCTCGTCATCACGCATCTCCAGGGGATAGCGCTTGAGGCTGTCCAGAGACGGCGGATCACACAGCCCGCCATCCTCGATCCGATACGCGGCTTTGTGCCACGGACAGATCAGACGCCCATGGCACAGCGCACCCTCGGCCAGCGGCGCCCCGGCGTGGGGGCATTCACCTTGATAGGCGCGCAATTGATCGCCGACCCTTAACAAAACTATCTTGGTGTCCGCGATCCGTACTTCCAGGCCTCGGTTTTCGGGCACATCGGCAAAACGGGCGACGCGGTGCAGGGCCATGATCATTCTCCAGGCGGGCGTTTCACTTAAGAGTTTGGCCTTTGTCCCGAGGTTCAGCCAATTCCCACTGCCACCGCACCAACGGTACGGCTATAGTTCGCAAGCCGACGAAGGCCCCATCCGCACAAGGTGCTCCGGAATGACCCGATTGACCTCTCTGAACCCTTGGCTGGCGGCCGTTGCAGTCGCCCTTTGCGTGCAATTTCCGGCGCAGGCCCAGGAGCGTTTCACCGTCAGCATTCCCGGTGTTTCGGATAACCGCCTGTTCACCTCGGCGGCGGCCAGCGACGCCAGCGGCTGCGGCGGCAAGAATCAGTCCCCGGCCCTGAGCTGGAACGCCGGCCCCCAGGGCACCTTGAGCTACGCCATCGTCATGCACGACCCGGACGGCCAGAAAGGCCTTGGGGTCGATCACTGGATTCACTACGGCATCAAGGCCACGACCCGTCAGATCCCGGCCGGTGTGGGCGCCAAATCCGCGCTAGAAGGTATGGGCGGCAGCAACAGCAAAGGCACCACCGGCTACATCGGTCCTTGTCCACCCGTCGGCGACAGCTCCCACCACTACATTATCCAGCTCTACGCCCTGGACCTCGCTCCGGACGCCTTGCCCGCCGGCCTGACGCGTGCGCAGCTGCTGGAGAAAATCAAAGGCCATGTGCTGAAAAACAGCAGTGTGGTGCGGCGTTATCACCGCTGAGATTAATTTTTCAGCCGGGTTAACCCGAATCTGAACGGGGGCTCGTCTCAGAGGATGAATGGATCAATTTCCTCCTGAGGTCAGCCCCCATGTCCCTCCCTCTGCATTTCCTCCGCCCGGCCGCCCAGGGTTTCACCGTCGGGTTGCTGTTGGCCGTTGCCGGTTGCGGCGCTTCCTCTAAACCTGAGTCCACCGCTGTGTCGCCACCGGCTCAAGGTGCACTGAAGACTGAGGCGCTGGTGCGCAGCGAGTCCGTTGCTGCGGATGCCTCGATGGCCAAACGCAGCGCCCGTCCAGCCCCCATGGCGAGCTTTGCGCCTGAGGTGGCTGCGCCGGGTTATCGGGATGAGCTGCGCGAGCAATATCAGGCATTGACGGATAACCCGATTCACAGTGTGGCCGAGGCGCCGGTCTCGACCTTCAGCGCCGACGTCGATACTGGCGCTTACGCCAATGTCCGCCGCTTGCTGAATCAGGGGCGCCTGCCGCCCGAAGGCGCTGTGCGGCTGGAAGAACTGGTCAATTACTTTCCCTACGACTACGCGCTGCCCACGGACGGCTCGCCTTTTGGCGTGACCACTGAACTGGCGCCATCGCCATGGAATCCGCATACCCGTTTGCTGCGCATCGGTATCAAAGCCTCGGACCGCGCAGTCGCGGAACTGGCCCCGGCCAACCTGGTGTTTTTGGTGGACGTCTCCGGCTCGATGGACCGTCGCGAAGGTTTGCCACTGGTCAAAAGCACCCTGAAATTGCTGGTCGATCAACTGCGCGAGCAGGACCGGGTGTCTTTGGTGGTCTACGCCGGCGATTCGCGTGTGGTTCTTGAGCCGACTTCTGGACGGGAAAAAGCGAAGATTCGTACAGCGATTGATCAATTGACCGCCGGTGGCTCGACGGCGGGTGCCTCGGGCATCGAATTGGCCTACCAGATGGCGCAACAAGCCTTCATTCCCAAAGGCATCAACCGCATCCTGCTGGCCACGGACGGTGACTTCAACGTCGGCATCAGCGACTTCGACAGCCTCAAGCAAATGGCTGTGGATAAACGCAAGACGGGCGTTTCCCTGACCACCTTGGGTTTTGGTGTGGATAACTACAATGAACATCTGATGGAACAACTGGCCGACGCCGGCGATGGCAACTACGCCTACATCGACAACCTGCGCGAGGCGCGCAAAGTGCTGGTGGATCAACTCGGTTCAACCCTCGCGGTGGTGGCGAAAAACGTTAAGCTGCAAGTGGAGTTCAACCCGGCGCAGGTCAGCGAATATCGGCTGCTGGGGTATGAGAACCGGGCGCTGAAGCGTGAGGATTTCAGCAACGACAAAGTCGATGCCGGTGAAATTGGTGCAGGACACACGGTGACGGCGTTGTACGAAATCGTGCCCAAGGGCGAGAAGGGCTGGCTGGAGCCGCTGCGGTATGGCAAGGCTGAGCCGGTGGCTTCCGGTACAACTGGGGAGTTGGCGATGCTGCGTGTGCGATATCAGCTGCCGGAAGGTGGGAAAAGTCGCTTGATCGAACGGCCGATTGCGGGTGATTCGGTCGGCAAAGCCAGTGATGACCTGCGCTTTGCGTCGGCCGTGGCGGCCTTTTCCCAGCAGCTCAAGGACGGGCGTTACACCGGTGATTTCAACCTGAAAGACACCGAAGCCTTGGCGCGCGGTGCACGGGGCGACGACCCATTCGGTCTGCGCGCCGAGTTCGTGCAATTGGTTGAGTTGGCGCAGAGCCTGCGAACCACTACCACCGCCTCCAACACTGAGTCGCATAAAGGAGCTTATAACTGACATGTCCGCGCCTGAACCGAGCGACGAATCGCTACTGGCCCGGTACCGCGCAGGCGACGGGCCAGCGTTCGAGATCTTGTACGCCCGTCATCGCCAGGGCCTCTACCGATTCCTCTTCGGTTTGAGCGGCAGGCCTGAACTGGCCGAAGAGGTTTACCAGGACACCTGGCTGAGCCTGATCCGCAGCACCAGTCAGCCACAAGGCCGGGCGAATTTTCGTACATGGCTCTATCAGATTGCCCGCAACCGATTGATCGATCACTGGCGCAAACATGGCATTCACAACCCTTTGCACGACAGCTACGACGAACAAACCCACGCCGTGATTGATGAGGCGACCGATCCCGAACAACTGCTGAGCCTGAGCCGCGACAGCCAACGCCTCGAAACCGCGCTGCACGACCTGCCCGCCGACCAGCGCGAAGTGTTCCTGCTCCGCGCCCACGGCGATCTCGACCTGCCGCAGATCGCCGCCCTCACTGAAACACCCCTGGAAACCGTCAAGAGTCGCTTGCGCTATGCCCAGCAAAAACTGCGTCGGCTGCTGGCCGAGGAGGTACTGACATGACTGACGCCCGTAAAACACCGGAAGACCAAGTGCTTCAGCATTACCGTGAACACGTGGCTGGCGAACCACCGGCTCATCTGGATGCATTCATCCTGGCTGCTGCACACCGTGAAACACCTGCGCACAAACCGAACCTGTGGCAACGCTGGGTCCAGGCTTGCCAGAAACCCCGATGGCAAGTCGCGTTCGCCAGCCTCGTTGGTGTGGCGCTGATGCTGGCGCTGGTGCAACGTACCCCTGAGCAAGTGCCAACTTTGGATTCCAGCCCTGCACCCAAAACCTCGTCTTTTGCGGCCAAGAAAGAAGCTGCAGAAGCGCCGGCATCGGTTGCCCGCTCAATGGCGGCCCCGGCCGGCGCGATGTCCGCGCCTGCGCCCGCAGCCGTAGCGCCAATGGCCGAGTTGGCTGCGCCGGCGCAGAGCGAATCGATCAGCGCTGACATGGTGGAAGAAGCAAAAGTGAGCAAACGCCCAGGGGAGGCTCCGGCGAAGTTTATCGACGACCAGTTACGTGAAGTGATTCGCTTGCAAAATGCCGGTCAGACCAAGGCGGCTGATGAGCTGATGGCGACCTTGCACAAACGCTTTCCCAAGGAAAATCTCGCGGCTCGGCTCAAGGAATTGCAGAAAAACTGAGCAGCAGGGCGGTCGTCCATTTGGCAACGAGCCCCGAAAGCGCGCACTATCGGCCTATAGCCGATGCGTTGGAGGATGCCGTGGCAAAAAAAATCGACCGCATCGCCCAAATGCTCAACTGCCCGGAAAAGGGTGAGGTATTGCGGCGCGCTGTGACGGAGAGTCGTAAGGAGTTTCTGCTGGCGAAGCAGGCAGAGGAAGCGCTGGAGGAAGACGTTCTTGACGATGAAGAGGTTGAGGACGAAGAGGATGATGAGTATGACGAGTTTGATTGGACGACGGAATGAAAGACCACATTATGCTCGTTTGTGAATCTGACACCTTGGTTGCTCAGCGCTCGTCCTACACGGAATCACAGCAGATGGCAGTTCGGTTACAAGCTAAGGCTATTGAAGCTAGCTGTAATGATCCGCGTCCAAATATCGCCGCCGAAACAGTGTTTGTGGAGCTTTATGTGCTCATTGATGACATTGAGGCTAAGCAAAGCAGGACGGGACACCGCCCACAAAAAAGCCCCAGTCCTTAAGGCCTGAGGCTTTCTCGTTTCTACTAGTATGGTGCACCAGGCGGGATTCGAACCCACGACCCCTGCCTTCGGAGGGCAGTACTCTATCCAGCTGAGCTACTGGTGCAAGCGGGCGCCATGATACTCATATGCACTGCGGGCGTCCATGCTGCTGAATCGACTGCGGTTTTCGCAAGCGTAACAACCGTTTGCTACGTTGATCAGAAAAAGTAGGCAAATGCGGCGTTTTCGTTCTTTTTTTCGAACAGACTATTGTCCTTTACCCCCTTTGATCCTAGGATTCGTTTGAGATTTCAAACGCTCTTGTCTGGGTGCTGAACCGCACGAGTTTCGAACAGTGCGCTATTTATGTGCTTCAGCCCGGTGAATGATTTCCCTGACGGCAGCCTACAAGGCGCCTTTCTACAATCATAATTCGCTCCGCGCTGGTCGCGGTGCTGTTAAGGAAAGCCGACATGCAGCTTAAAGACACCCATTTGTTCCGCCAGCAAGCCTTTATCGATGGCGCTTGGGTTGATGCGGACAATGGTCTGACGATCAAGGTCAACAACCCGGCAACGGGCGAAATTCTGGGCACTGTGCCGAAAATGGGCGCTGCCGAAACCCGCCGTGCCATCGAAGCCGCTGACAAGGCGCTGCCGGCCTGGCGTGCACTGACCGCCAAGGACCGCGCGAACAAGCTGCGTCGCTGGTTCGAACTGATCATCGAAAACCAGGACGACCTGGCTCGACTGATGACCCTGGAGCAGGGCAAGCCATTGGCTGAAGCCAAGGGCGAAATCGTTTACGCCGCTTCCTTTATCGAGTGGTTCGCCGAAGAAGCCAAGCGCATCTACGGTGACGTGATTCCGGGCCACCAGCCAGACAAGCGCCTGATCGTGATCAAGCAGCCGATCGGCGTGACCGCAGCCATCACCCCGTGGAACTTCCCGGCCGCGATGATCACCCGTAAAGCCGGCCCGGCCCTGGCCGCCGGTTGCACCATGGTGCTCAAGCCTGCTTCGCAAACCCCTTTCTCCGCATTCGCGTTGGCTGAACTGGCCCAGCGTGCCGGCATCCCTGCCGGTGTGTTTAGCGTGGTCACCGGCAGTGCTGGCGACATCGGCAGCGAGCTGACCAGCAACCCGATCGTGCGTAAATTGTCCTTCACTGGCTCGACCGAAATCGGTCGTCAGTTGATGGCTGAATGCGCCAAGGACATCAAGAAAGTGTCCCTGGAACTGGGCGGCAACGCGCCGTTCATCGTGTTCGACGACGCGGACCTGGATAAGGCCGTCGAAGGCGCAATCATTTCCAAGTACCGCAACAACGGCCAGACCTGCGTCTGCGCCAACCGTCTGTACATTCAGGATTCGGTCTATGACGCGTTTGCCGAGAAGCTGAAAGTGGCCGTAGCCAAACTCAAGATCGGCAACGGTCTGGAAGAAGGCACCACCACTGGCCCGCTGATCGACGAAAAAGCCGTGGCCAAGGTTCAAGAGCACATTGCTGACGCAATCAGCAAAGGCGCAACCGTTCTGGCGGGTGGCAAGGTCATGGAAGGCAACTTCTTCGAGCCGACTATCCTGACCAACGTGCCGAAAAACGCTGCCGTGGCCAAGGAAGAAACCTTCGGTCCATTGGCGCCACTGTTCCGCTTTAAAGACGAAGCCGAAGTGATCGCGATGTCCAACGACACTGAGTTCGGCCTGGCCTCGTATTTCTATGCTCGCGACCTGGGTCGTGTGTTCCGTGTGGCCGAAGCCCTGGAATACGGCATGGTCGGCGTCAACACCGGGTTGATCTCCAACGAAGTCGCGCCGTTCGGCGGCATCAAGGCGTCGGGCCTGGGCCGTGAAGGCTCCAAGTACGGCATCGAAGATTACCTGGAAATCAAATACCTCTGCCTGGGCGTCTAAGCTCGGCAGACGGGAATGCAACAAGCGGAAAGGGCACGAGAGCGCTGTCCCTTTCTGCGCTTCAAACGGAATTTTCTCTGTGGCCGGGAAAGCTGTGGCAGTCGATCATCGCATGCTGCCGTAGTTGCCTCCCCGCCGCATTTTCCTTGAACCACGCCGCCCGATGAGCGGTGAATGAGGACTTTATGAGCAAGACTAACGCATCCCTGATGAAACGCCGCGAAGCCGCTGTACCGCGCGGTGTTGGCCAGATTCACCCGATCTTCGCCGACCATGCGAAGAACGCCACCGTGACTGACGTTGAAGGTCGCGAGTTCATCGACTTCGCCGGCGGTATCGCCGTGCTGAACACCGGTCACGTGCACCCGAAAATCATCGCCGCGGTGACCGAGCAGCTGAACAAGCTGACCCACACCTGCTTCCAGGTGCTGGCCTACGAACCGTACGTAGAGCTGTGCGAAAAAATCAACGCCAAGGTGCCAGGTGATTTCGCCAAGAAAACCCTGCTGGTCACCACCGGTTCCGAAGCCGTTGAAAACGCTGTGAAGATCGCCCGTGCCGCCACTGGCCGTGCCGGCGTGATCGCGTTCACCGGCGCTTACCACGGTCGCACCATGATGACCCTGGGCCTGACCGGTAAAGTCGTGCCTTACTCGGCCGGCATGGGCCTGATGCCAGGCGGCATCTTCCGCGCGCTGTACCCGAACGAACTGCACGGTGTGAGCGTCGACGACTCGATCGCCAGCATCGAACGCATCTTCAAGAACGACGCCGAGCCGCGTGACATCGCTGCCATCATCATCGAGCCGGTTCAGGGCGAAGGCGGTTTCTACGTCGCGCCTAAAGAGTTCATGAAGCGTCTGCGTGCCCTGTGCGACCAGCACGGCATCCTGCTGATCGCTGATGAAGTGCAAACCGGCGCTGGCCGTACCGGCACGTTCTTCGCCATGGAACAGATGGGCGTTTGCGCCGACCTGACCACTTTCGCCAAATCCATCGCTGGCGGCTTCCCGTTGGCCGGTGTGTGCGGCAAGGCCGAATACATGGACGCCATTGCTCCAGGCGGCCTGGGCGGTACTTACGCCGGTAGCCCGATTGCTTGCGCTGCGGCCCTGGCCGTGATGGAAGTGTTCGAAGAAGAGCACCTGCTGGATCGCTGCAAGGCAGTCGGCGAGCGTCTGGTCACTGGCCTGAAAGCCATCCAGGCCAAATACCCGGTGATCGGCGAAGTCCGTGCCCTGGGCGCGATGATCGCGGTCGAGCTGTTTGTCGACGGTGACAGCCACAAGCCGAACGCTGCCGCGGTGGCATCGGTGGTGGCCAAGGCTCGCGACAAAGGGCTGATCCTGCTGTCCTGCGGCACTTACGGCAACGTTCTGCGCGTCCTGGTTCCGCTGACCGCGCCGGATGAGCAATTGGACAAAGGTCTGGCAATTATCGAAGAGTGCTTCTCGGAACTCTGATCTAAAATGTTCATATGAATGTGTGAGCTGATCGACAAAAAACCCGCTTCGGCGGGTTTTTTTGTCCCCGGGACAAACGGCACCGTCCATGATCAGCATTGACTAAGGTACAAGCATCGCAAAGGGAGCGTGCAGATGACCGCTGTGGTTTTACCTGCTGTACCGCGTGTGTTGGTTGCCGAGGCTGACCCTTGGTCTCGTGACCTGATCAAACAAGTGCTGTTGAGCGTGCGCTGCGACGCACGGCTGGATCTGTGTGCCGATGGTCAGGAAGCGTTGCGGCTGTTGGCGGAAAATCCGTATGACCTGGTGATCGTCGACGGGGAGCTGCCCGGCGTCGACGGTCTGAATGTCTTGCGCAACGTCCGCCAGCGTAAACGCAATCCGCCACTGCCTTTCATCCTGATGAGCAGCCGCAACGACAGCGCCAGTGTGCGCGAAGCCTTGCCCCTGGCGCCCACGGCGTACCTGACCAAACCCCTGAACATGGAAAGCCTGACCCAGCGTCTGCAGGATCTGCTGCTGAACGCCGGTGAAGAGGTTTTCTGTGAAATGCCGACACTGGCGGCCGGCATGACCTTGTCGGTGTATCTGCAGCGCCGTCGCGAACTGGCGGAGGGTGCGCCATTGATGGCCGATGTGCAGATGGCGGTCAACGCCAGCCTGAACACCCGCGGTCTTGACCTGGTGCGGCTGGAAGAGGAAATCCGCACCGACCCGCACATCACCGCCGTGCTCATCGCGGCGGCTAACAGCGCGGCGCTGCACGTTGGCGATGCGGTCCAGACCTTGTCTCAGGCGCTGCACCGCTTGGGCTCCGCGCAAAGCATGAACCTGATCCTCGGGTTGGCACTCAAGCACAGTGCCCGGCTCAGCGATCCGTTCCTGGCGGACTATGCCGAGCGCTTCTGGGACTTGTCCCTGCACACTGCCGAATACGCCCGCACGCTGGCGCGGTTGCTGGATCTGGATCAAGAGCGCTGTTATTGCGCAGGCATTCTGCATTGCCTCGGCGACCTTGCGTTGCTGAGGTGTTTGCAGGAATGGAAGCAGGCCGGTGGCGAGCTGGATGAACGGGAGGAGGTGGGCAATGCCTTGGCGGAGTTCGGCGCAGCCTACGGTTCGTCGCTGCGGACTCGCTGGCGGCTGCCGCTGGAGTTGCGGGAGTTGATTGCAGCGGCCTATCAGCTCGGTGGCGGCGTTTATTCTCGCGAAGCGTTGGTGATGAACATGGCCGCGCAACTGGCGCGCCTGACCGAGCACGAGGGCATTGAGGCCTTGGCGAAGAGCCGGACTGCGCGGTTGCTCAAGATCGGCTTGCCGGAGTTGATGCGGCTGCGCAAAAAGTAAACTTCACACAAAAACCTGTGGGAGCGAGCCTGCTCGCTCGCACAGGAGTTGTGTTGGATTTTGGATGGGCGTCACCCGGAAATAATGCGGTTTTTACCCTGGCGCTTGGCTTCATACATGGCGGCATCCGCGCGGGCGAACACGCTGTCGAGGGAGTCGTCCTCCGGCGTCAGGCTGGTCAAGCCCTGGCTGACGGTGATGCCGAACGTCTGGTCATCATGGCTGAAGCTCAGTTGCTGAATCTGCCATTGCAGGCGCTCGGCGACTTGCATGGCCATGTCGGGTGCACAGCCGGGAAACACCGCTGCGAATTCCTCGCCTCCGATCCGCCCGAATACATCTCCCCGGCGTAATGCAGCTCGACCGCTCTCGGCGATTCGTTGCAGTACGTTGTCGCCCGCTTGATGACCGTAAGTGTCGTTGACCCCTTTGAAGTCATCTATGTCCAGCAACAGGAACGCCATCGGTGCGCCTTGCTTGCGCGCCTGAGCAAACTCGCGTTGGGCGCATTCGAAGAAGTGTCGGCGATTGCTGCTTTGCGTCAGCACATCGGTGGTCGCCAGGCGCTGCAACTCGGCTTCCATCCGTTTCTTTTCGGTGATGTCTTCGGCAATGCCGACGATGATCACCGGTTGGCCCGGCTCGGCCTGGCGGTTGATGAAGCATTTGTCGCTGAGCCAGCGCACCTGGCCGTCGGCGGCGATGATGCGGTATTCGCGGTCTTCAACGGCGCCTTTGACCAGCACTTCGGCGAGGCTGCGCTCGGCGTAGTCGAGGTCATCGGGGTAAATGCTGTCGCGCCATTCGTTGTAGTCGGACAGCAAGCTGCCAGCCGATCGGCCAAAAATCCGTTCATACGCCGGACTGACGTAGAGCACCTGACGGGTTTCCCAGTTGAAGGCCCAAAGCACAGCGTTGACGCTCACCAGCAGGGAGCTGAACAGCTGTTCGCGTTCGCTCAGGCGCGCGACTTCGCTCTGGGCGTGCATTAGCGCCATCAGGGTTTGAGCAGTGTCGGGCGATTGAGCGAAGGATGCGTCTTGCAGGTTTTTTGGGACCATTGGGACAACTCTCAAAGGGCGTGCGCCGCTTGAGGTTCGAAAGCAGCAACAACGAAGCCCGCCGGGGTATGGCGAAGTGTCTTTGAGATAGGGGATTTGGAGATTGGTTCCCGCACTACGTGGCGAGGAGGCTTGCTCCCGCCGGGCGGTATCTGAGGCGCGTTTTTTCAGTTAAAACGCGTCGTCAGATTTTGCGGCGACGTCGTCGCCGCACGGGGGCAAGCCCCCTCGCCACAGGGAAGAGCTTCGGCAGGGTCAGACAGCGGCAGGGCGCAGGGAGTAGGTTTTCAGCTGGTCGGCGAAGTCGCGCAGGGATTGAATCCCGCTGGCTTCCGCTTCGTGTACCCAATCCTTGATGGCAGCCAGCATGTCGTGACCATTTGAGCTGGTCTTGACCCAGATCTGCTGCAAGGCCAGGCGTTTCTCGTAAATTACCTTCAGCGCCTGGCTGTGCTCGAGCATGGTCTGGATGCGCAGGTGGTGCTTATCGTCCAGCAGACTGGTTTCCCGCGAAAGCAGACGCTTGGCCCGGTGGAACTGGTGACGGACCGAGTGATCGACCTTTTCCAGCTCTTGCTTGACCAGCGGCGCGATGACCAATTTGCGGTATTGGGCCATGATCTGGAAGCGGTTGTTGAGGATCGCCATGGCGGTGTCCATGTCCAGGCTGCCTTTGCCTTCGACGCGGTGGGCGATCGGTGCAACCCGCTGGACCTTGGCCAGGCGGAAGAAACTGAAGACCTGGATCCAGGCCCAACCGAGGTCGAACTCCCACTTCTTCACCGACAGTTTTGCCGAGTTAGGGTAGGTGTGATGGTTGTTGTGCAGTTCTTCGCCGCCGATCAGGATGCCCCAAGGCACCAGGTTGGTCGCCGCGTCGCGGCATTCGAAGTTGCGGTAGCCGATGGCATGGCCCAGGCCATTGACCACGCCGGCGGCCCACACCGGGATCCACATCATCTGGATCGCCCAGATGGTGATGCCGATGGTGCCAAACAGCAGCAGGTCGATGACGCCCATGATCGCCACACCCAGCAGCGGGAAACGGCTGTAGAGGTTGCGCTCGATCCAGTCTTCAGGGCAGTTCTTGCCGTAGATGCGCAGGGTCTCCGGGTTCTCCGCTTCGGCGCGGTACAGCTCGGCACCTTTGCGCAGAACGGTGGACAGGCCCTTGATGACCGGGCTGTGCGGGTCATCGACGGTTTCGCATTTGGCGTGATGCTTGCGGTGGATAGCGGTCCACTCGCGGGTGTTCTGCGCCGTGGTCAGCCACAGCCAGAAGCGGAAGAAATGTTTCAGGCCAGCATTGAGCTCAAGCGAGCGATGGGCTGAATAACGGTGCAGATAGACCGTGACGCCGATGATCGTCACGTGGGTCATCAGCAGGGTGACTGCCACCAGTGACCAGGGCGACAAGCCGAGAAAACCTTCGTACCACATAGGCTATAGGGCCCTCGATAAAGAAAAAAACAGCCGTTGCATTATCACTAAGCCCACAGATAAAACCAGTCACCCTTTCAGATAAGAGTGGCTGGATGTTTCTTTAACCTATAATCCCATCCTTTTCGCAGGGACAAGGACGGCTAATGTCTGCCACCTATCGCGACGCGTCGCGAGCAGCGCTGCTCTATCTATTGATTTCCATCGTCTGGTTGCAGCTCAGCGGCTATTTATTGAACAGTTTCTTCGATGGCTCCGACGAGCTGGTACGTTGGCAACTGATCAACGGTTATGCCTGGATCCTGCTGAGCACCGGCCTGATCTTCGTTGCCAGAGCGCGATTGCTCCGTTGCCTGGGGATCGGCAACACATTGAGTGAGCGTCATGAAGAGCGCGAGCGTTTGCGCCAGGCGGCTGCGGTGTTCGATTGCACGCGTGAAGGTGTGCTGGTCACCGATAGCAACGGGCTGATCGTCCACGTTAACCGGGCGTTCATGGAAATCACCGGCTACTCGCAGGCGGAAGTGCTGGGTCAGCGACCGAGCCTGTTCAAATCGGGCCATCACCCCGCGGATTTTTACCAGACGATGTTCGTGACACTCAAGAGCCTCGGCGAGTGGAGCGGGGAGATCTGGAACCGCCGCAAAAGCGGTGAAATCTACCCGCAATGGCAGACGATCCGCGTCATTCGCGACGATCAGGGCCAGCTCAGCCATTACGTCGCGGTGTTTTCCGACATTAGCGCAATCAAGAATTCCGAACATGAGCTCAAGCACCTGGCTCATCACGATCCGCTGACGGATCTGCCTAACCGCTTGCTGTTCACCGACCGTACCGAGCAGGCGCTGACGTCAGCGCAACTGCACAAGCGTGGCTGTGCATTACTGATGATCGACCTGGATCATTTCAAAATGATCAACGACAGCCTTGGGCACACCATCGGTGACGAACTGCTCAAGGCCGTGGCCGAGCGATTGCAGGCCATGCTCGGGCCGGAGCTCACGCTGGCGCGGCTCGGTGGCGATGAGTTCGCGGTGCTCGCCGAAAGCTGTCCGCAGTTGATGCAGGCGGCGGCGCTTGCGCAACGGATCATTGATGCTCTCAAAGAGCCGTTCCTGATCGGCGGGCATCAACTGTTCATCAATACCAGCATCGGTATCAGTCTGTTCCCCGGCGATGCCTTGAGTGCCGAACAATTATTGCGTAACGCCGACTCGGCGCTGTTCAAGGCCAAAAGCGCCGGTCGCGACGGCTACGCCTTGTACACCGAAGAGCTGACCGCCCATGCCCAGAATCGGGTCGAGACGGCTGTTGAGCTGCGCCGAGCGCTGGAGCACCAGGAGCTGCGCGTTTATTACCAGCCGGTTCACGACCTCAGAACCCGTCGCCTGGTGGGCGCCGAGGCGCTGGTGCGCTGGGAGCATCCGCAACGGGGGCTGGTGCCGCCGGCAGAATTCATTCCCATCGCCGAACGCACCGGGTTGATCGCGGAGATCGATGCGTGGGTGATGCGCCAGGCTTGTCAGCAAATGTGCTCGTGGCAGCAGGCCGGTGTGGTGTTGTCGTTTATCGCGGTAAACGTCTCGTCTCGACTGTTCGCTCGCCGTGAGCTCTTTCAGCAAGTGGCGAAAGTGCTTCACGAAACCGGGCTCGATCCAGCGTTTCTGGAACTGGAAGTCACCGAGAGCGCGGTCATGGAAGACCCGGAAGTGGCCTTGGAGCAGATGCATCGACTGCGCGAGTTGGGTGTGCGGCTGGCCATCGATGATTTCGGCACCGGCTATTCGTCGCTGCTGCGGCTCAAGCGTTTGCCGGTGCAGAAGCTCAAGATCGATCAGGGCTTCGTCGCAGGATTGCCATGGGATGAGGACGACGTGGCGATCGTGCGGGTGATTATCGCGCTGGCGCAAAGCATGGGGATGCAGGTGCACGCCGAAGGGATCGAGCAGGTCGAGCAGGCGCGTTTCCTGCTCGAACACGATTGCGATCTGGGCCAGGGCTACTGGTTTGGGCGACCGGTTCCGGCCGAGCAGCTCGATTGGGCGCATGCGCCGGAAATTCGCTAAGCGCAGGTCCCCCCTAAATCCGTGACGCAAAGCGTCACCGGATACTTCCCCCCTTCGCGCATAGCGCCGAAGCGATCTGCTTTCTGGTTATATAAACATTCTTAAATAGTCTTTTTAAGAATATCTACGCGTCTCTAGTATTGCTCTCACGCCGCAAGCAGTGCCGCCACTGCCAGGCAATCTCTCAGTTGAAGGAGCAGCACCATGAGCGCATCCCTACGTAGCGTTGAGGGTCAAGACGAAGCCACCATCTTGCGTGAGATCCAGAGCGCACTGCGCGACCTGCGTTTTGGCGCAGTCGAGATCACCGTGCACAACGCCCAGGTGGTCCAGATCGAACGCAAAGAAAAATTCCGTCTGCAAAGCCCGAGCAACAAACCGAGCTGAAAAAAACCGGCAGCCCGCGCTTCCAGCACTCCATAAAAAAAGCCAACACATCCAAGAATTCCAGGAGCTTTCACCATGTCGTCGATTCGTCATTTCGCTTTGGCCGCCCTGGCCAGTGCATTTTTTGCTGGTTCTGCGGTTGCCAAGGATTACGAGTTGCTCAACGTGTCGTATGACCCGACTCGCGAGCTGTATCAGGATTACAACGCCGAGTTCGTCAACTTCTGGAAGAAGGACCACGCTGGCGATAACGTGAAAATCCAGCAGTCCCACGGTGGTTCCGGCAAACAAGGCCGTGCCGTGATCGATGGCCTGCGCGCCGACGTGGTGACCCTGGCCCTGGCCGGGGACATCGACGAGATCGCCAAGCTCGGCAAGACCCTGCCGGCCGACTGGCAGAAGCGTCTTCCCGAGGCGAGCACGCCTTACACCTCGACCATTGTGTTCCTGGTACGCAAGGGCAACCCTAAAGGCATCAAGGACTGGGGCGACCTGGTCAAAAACGACGTGTCGGTCATCACTCCTAATCCGAAAACCTCCGGCGGTGCGCGCTGGAACTTCCTCGCGGCCTGGGCCTACGGCCTGAAAGCCAGCGGTGGTGACGAAGCCAAGGCCAAGGAATACGTGCAGACCCTGTTCAAGCATGTGCCGGTCTTGGACACGGGCGCTCGCGGTTCGACCATTACCTTCGTCAACAACGGTCAGGGTGACGTGTTGCTGGCCTGGGAAAACGAAGCGTTCCTGGCTTTGAAAGAAGACGGCGGCGCGGACAAGTTCGAAATCGTTGTGCCTTCGCTGTCGATCCTCGCCGAACCACCGGTGGCTGTGGTCGACAAGAACGCCGAGAAAAAAGGCAACGCCGAGATCGCCGAGGCGTACCTCAAGCACCTGTACAGCCCTGCCGGCCAGGAAATTGCGGCGAAAAACTTCTATCGTCCACGTGACAAGGATGTGGCCGCCAAGTACAGCAAGCAGTTCCCGACCCTGGACCTGGTGACCATCGACAAGGATTTCGGCGGCTGGAAAAGCGCTCAGCCGAAATTCTTCAATGATGGCGGTGTGTTCGACCAGATCTACCAGGCGCAGTAGTTTTAAATAGCCATCAACGAGCCCCGGATTTAAGTTCGGGGCTTTGCGCGTTCTCAACCAAGGACTTTTATGTCGCGTCGTATCTCCCCCGTCATACCCGGCTTCGGGCTGACGCTGGGCTACACCTTGGTGTACCTCAGCCTGATTGTGCTCATTCCACTGGCGGCGATGTTTGTGCATGCCGCTCAACTCACCTGGGATCAGTTCTGGGCGATTATCTCGGCGCCACGGGTGCTGGCGGCGTTGAAGCTGAGCTTCGGCACCGCGCTCTATGCCGCGATCATCAACGGCATCATCGGCACGCTGCTGGCCTGGGTGCTGGTGCGCTATACCTTCCCAGGACGCAAAGTCATCGATGCGATGATCGACTTACCCTTCGCTTTGCCCACCGCCGTGGCCGGTATCGCGCTGACTGCGCTATACGCGCCCAATGGTTGGGTGGGTCAGTTTGCAGCGGACCTGGGTTTCAAGATCGCGTATACCCCCCTCGGCATCACCCTCGCCCTCACTTTTGTGACACTTCCATTCGTAGTACGTACCGTACAGCCAGTATTGGCTGATATCCCGCGTGAAGTGGAAGAAGCGGCAGCGTGCCTGGGTGCAAAACCGCTACAGGTTTTCCGCCATATTCTGGTGCCCGCGCTGCTGCCAGCCTGGCTGACCGGTTTCGCGTTGGCCTTTGCCCGCGGGGTCGGCGAGTACGGTTCGGTGATTTTCATCGCCGGCAATATGCCGATGAAAACCGAGATCCTGCCGCTGCTGATCATGGTCAAACTCGACCAGTACGATTACACCGGCGCCACGTCCATTGGTGTACTGATGCTGGTGGTTTCCTTCGTCCTGTTGCTGCTGATCAACCTGCTGCAGCGGCGCATCGAAACCCCATAAGGAGGCGCAGAAATGTCCCAATCGTCTATTGCTGCTGCTTCCTCGAACGCCGCCCGCCGTGGCAGTGCTTCGTCGCGGCGAATCCTGATCGGCCTTGGCTGGCTGGTGTTCGTCCTGTTCCTGTTGCTGCCGCTGGTGATCGTGGTCTCTCAGGGCCTGAAGCTCGGAATCGGTGCGTTCTTCACCGCGATCTTCGAACCCGACGCGCTGTCGGCCTTGAAACTCACGGTGATTGCTGTGCTGATATCAGTGCCGCTGAACCTGGTGTTCGGTGTCAGCGCTGCATGGTGCGTGAGCAAATACTCTTTCCGTGGCAAAAGTATGCTGGTCACGCTGATCGACCTGCCGTTCTCGGTATCGCCGGTTATCGCCGGTCTGGTCTACGTGCTGATGTTTGGCGCCCAGGGCCTGTTCGGGCCGTGGTTGCAGGATCACGACATCCAGATCGTCTTCGCCTTGCCGGGCATCGTGCTGGCGACGATTTTCGTCACCGTGCCGTTCGTGGCGCGTGAACTGATCCCGCTGATGCAGGAACAAGGCACCCAGGAAGAAGAGGCTGCGCGCTTGCTCGGGGCCAATGGCTGGCAGATGTTCTGGCACGTCACCGTTCCCAACATTAAATGGGGCCTGATCTACGGCGTGGTGTTGTGTACCGCGCGGGCCATGGGTGAATTCGGTGCGGTGTCGGTGGTTTCCGGGCACATTCGCGGGGTGACCAACACCCTGCCGCTGCACGTCGAGATCCTCTACAACGAATACAACCACGTGGCCGCGTTCGCTGTGGCGAGCCTGTTGCTGATCCTGGCGCTCTGCATCCTGCTGCTCAAGCAGTGGAGCGAAAACCGTATTAACCGCCTGCGCGCCAGCGCCGCGGAGGAATAAGTCATGTCGATCGAAGTGCGTAACGTCAGCAAGAATTTCAATGCGTTCAAGGCGCTGGACAACATCAGCCTGGACATCCAAAGCGGCGAACTCGTGGCCCTGCTCGGCCCTTCGGGTTGCGGCAAGACCACGCTGCTGCGGATCATCGCCGGCCTGGAAACCCCGGATCAGGGCAACATTGTGTTCCACGGTGAAGACGTCTCCGGCCACGACGTGCGTGATCGCAATGTCGGCTTCGTGTTCCAGCACTACGCGCTGTTCCGTCACATGACGGTGTTCGACAACGTCGCGTTCGGCCTGCGCATGAAACCGAAAAACCAGCGCCCGAGCGAAAGCCAGATCGCGGTGAAGGTTCATGAACTGCTAAACATGGTGCAACTGGATTGGCTGTCGGATCGCTACCCGGAGCAACTCTCCGGCGGCCAGCGTCAGCGTATCGCGTTGGCCCGTGCCTTGGCGGTGGAGCCGAAAGTCCTGCTGCTCGATGAACCGTTCGGGGCGCTCGACGCCAAGGTCCGCAAGGAGCTGCGTCGCTGGCTCGCACGGCTGCACGAAGACATCAACCTGACCTCGGTGTTCGTGACCCACGACCAGGAAGAGGCCATGGAAGTCGCCGACCGTATCGTGGTGATGAACAAAGGCGTGATCGAACAGATCGGCTCACCGGGCGACGTCTACGAAAACCCGGCCAGCGATTTCGTTTATCACTTCCTCGGCGATTCGAACCGCCTGCATCTGGGCGAAGACAACCACGTGCTGTTCCGCCCGCATGAAGTGTCGCTGTCGCGGCATGAGCTGGAAGACCATCACGCGGCGCAAGTGCGGGATATCCGTCCGTTGGGCGCGACCACTCGGGTGACGTTGAAGGTCGAAGGCCAGAGCGAGTTGATCGAAGCTGAAGTGGTGAAGGATCACGACAGCCTGATCGACCTGGCGAAGGGCGATACGCTGTTCTTCAAGCCCAAGGTCTGGCAGAAACTCGCCAACATCTAAGGCAAAAGCTTCGCGGGCAAGCCTCGCTTCTACAGGGGATCTATGGCGTACATAGATCCCCTGTAGAAGCGAGGCTTGCCCGCGAAAGCAATCTACGCAGCAGCGCGCTTCGGATTGACCCGCACCCCACCCACCCGCGCCTCGATCTGCTCTTTCAAATCCCGCCGCATCCCTAGCAAAAACGCAAGTTCAACCACCACAAACAGTGGCCCGACAATCAACCCCGTCACATCATCGACAAACGCCGGTTTGCGTCCTTCATAGTGATGACCGACAAACTGAATCGCCCAGCCCACCACAAACATCCCGATCCCGCTCGAGAGCCACACCAGCGTACTTTGCTGCGCGAGAACCTGACCCGCCCAGACGCACAGCCCCAGCAGCACCGTCATCAACACCCCGAGGCGTACCTCCAGGCGCAGGTAAAACCACGCCGAGGCCAGTGCCAGCAGCACCGCCGGCGACACCCAGCCTCCAACCCATTGCGGCCGCGACAGCAGCACCGCCACCGCCACCACAATCAGCGGAATCCCGATAAAGTGGCTGGCGATATTGCGCGGGTCACGGTGGTAAGCGGCGTATTGACTGAGATGGTCAACGAGGCTTTTCATTGTTATTCCTCCTATAGGGTGATTGATCATGCCTCGGGTTCACCTTTCGCTCTGTCAGGCAGGCGACAATCTCCAGGAGTTTTCATGAGCATGCAGGTTTGGCGTTCGCGCCTGGAGTCGGGGCAGTGGTTCAGTCATTTACCGGTTCCCTTACAGGATAGTCTGCTGGCTGCGGCCCGGGTGCGACGGTTGTCGACCGGGCAGCTGTTGTTCAAACGCGGTGACCCGCCGTGCGGGTTGTATGCGGTGATCGAAGGCGCGGTACGCATCGGCGCGGTCAGCGAGCAGGGCAAGGAAGCGCTGTTGAGCCTGGTGGAATCGCCCCATTGGTTCGGCGAAATCTGCCTGTTCGACGGCCAGCCACGCACCCACGATGCGTTCGGCGTTGGCCAGTGCACCCTGTTGCACATCCCGCAGGCGGCATTGCTGGCGTTGCTCGACGAACAACCGGTGTATTGGCGGCAGCTGGCATTGCTGATGAGCCACAAACTGCGCCTGACCTTCATCAACCTCGAACAGCTAAGCCTGATGCCCGCCCCGGCACGCCTGGCTCACCGCCTGCTGATGATCGCCGAGGGCTACGGCGAATACGATCCGCCGCGCCGAGTGCTGCAACTGCCGCAGGAGCAACTGGCGTCAATGCTGTCGCTGTCGCGCCAGACCACCAACCAGATCCTCAAGGACTTGCAGGGGCAGGGCATTCTGAATTTGAAGTATGGCGAGATCGAAATCCTCAACGCCGAGGGCTTGCGGGCATTGGCGATTTTCTGAAACTCAGCGTTTTTGATGGGCTTTGCCCGCGAACGCGCCTAGCCTGTGATGACGACAATCGAGGTGTGCCATGCGTGTGCTGCTAGTAGAAGACGAACAGGAGATCGCCAAACGCCTGGCCAACGGCCTGAACGAGGCGAGTTATTCAGTCGATGTGGCGCTCAACGGTATGGACGGGCGTCGCTTTATCGAGTCCGGCGAATACGAACTCATCATCCTCGACGTGATGCTGCCGGGGCTCAACGGCTGGCAGTTGCTGCAACAGATCCGCAAGCTCGGCGACACGCCGGTGCTGTTGCTGACCACCAAGGACGGCATCGAAGATCGCCTGCGTGGGTTGGAGCTGCATGAAGATGATTACCTGCTCAAGCCGTTTGCTGTGAGCGAACTGGTGACGCGGGTGCGCAAGTTGTTGCGGCGGGATCGGGGGCGTTAGGGCGTTACTGCGGTGTCTGGCCTGGCCCCTTCGCGGGCAAGCCTTGCTCCTACAGGTTTTTCGATTTGCCGCGATATTGTGGTCCATATGGAACCACTGTAGGAGCGAGGCTTGCCCGCGAAGAGGCCGGTTCTGGCAAACCATCTTTCCGATGTTTCACCGCAACCCATCCCGAAACTGCCCCGGTGTCATCCCGGTCCAGCGCTTGAACGCGCGGCTGAAGCTGCTGGTATCGGCGAACCCCAGCATATAACTGACTTCACTCAACGAGCATTGCGGGTCACGCAGGTGCAGCAGCGCAAGGTTTTCGCGGCTTTCATTGAGCAACGCGTCGAATCGACAACCTTCGTCCGCCAGATGCCGTTGCAGGCTGCGCAAGCTCAGGTGCAGGGCCTTGGCGATGTGTTCGGCGCTCGGTTCGCCTTCGGGCAATTGTTCTTCAATGGCATCGCGGACTTTGCGCTCCCAGGTCAGCGGTTTGAGTTGCGCCAGGGTGCGCTTGAGCACTGCTTCGTTGTGTTCAGCCAGTTCCGGGTTGGCATCGTCCAAGTGACTGTCGAAGTCCACGAGGGCAAATTCCAGTCGGTCCTCGTCGGCAGCGAAGTGCACCGGCGAACGAAAGACTTTGTGCCATTGATGCGGGTCGGCCGGTTCCGGGCGGCGCAGATACACCGCCAGCGGGGCATATTCGCGGCCCAGGCGATTGCGGCAGGTGCGCACGTAAATCGCGGCAAACGCGTCGATGGCCTCCAGCGCCGGTGCGGGATTGCCTTGCGGAATTTTCAGACGGAAGCGGTAGCGATCTTCAGCGCGGGTCAGTTCCAGTTCCAGCGCATCGCTGACCACCTGGTGATAACGCACGATGCGCTCGAACACTTCGCGCAGGCTGCCACTGGCCACCAGCGCATAACCGAGCGCATGGAACGTGGTCGGGCTGACAAAACGCGACACCCGCAAGCCAATCGCCGGGTCGCCGCTGACCTGCACCGCGATTTCCCACAGGCGCGTGGTGCCCGACAACGGGTAACGGGCGTTCGGGTCGTCCATCAATTGCGGGTCGAGCCCCGCCTGCTGGCACAGAGCGGTGCTGTCGAGGCCCAGCGCATCGAGTTGCTTGCGCAGGGCGCGGGTCCAGCTGGCGAGGGAGGTCGGTTCAGTCATGCTGATTGGCGCTTCCGGTCAACAGGTTGGCGTTCACGGCTACCACGGTGTGAGGGTTCACAAGGCAGGATGCGAACATCAATAACCAGAGGATGGAAGCATGGACGGTACTTCTGCAAGTCCCCAGCGACTGAATGCAGCCCAACGATCAGCGCATATTCGCGAAGTGGTGCTGGCCAGAGGGGTCGAACTGCGCAAACGCTACCCGATTCTCAACCATCAGGACGCCTTGGGCGCGGGCATTCTGGCCTTCGCGCTGGCCGGAATGATCGGTTCAGCGGCGCTCTACCTGACCGGGCACCTGGCCTGGTGGGCGTGCCTGTTGCTCAACGCGTTTTTCGCCTCGTTGACTCACGAGCTGGAACACGACCTGATTCATAGCATGTACTTCCGCAAACAACGGGTGCCGCACAACCTGATGATGGGCCTGGTGTGGCTGGCGCGCCCGAGCACGATCAATCCATGGATTCGCCGGCATCTGCACCTCAATCACCACAAGGTGTCCGGTACGGAAGCCGACATGGAAGAGCGCGCGATCACCAACGGCGAGCCTTGGGGATTTGCGCGGTTGTTGATGGTCGGCGACAACGTGATGTCGGCGTTCATTCGCATGCTGCGCGCCAGGACCTGGGCGCATAAATTCAGCATCATCAAACGCTCGTTGAAGGTCTACGCGCCGCTGGCGCTGGTGCATTGGGGCGCCTGGTACATGTTCCTCGGTTTCCATGGGGCGAATGGCATTGCCTACCTGATGGGGTCACCCATCGAATGGTCGGCGACCACGCTGTCGGTGATGACGGTCATCGACATCGCGGCGGTGGTGATCATCGGCCCGAACGTGTTGCGCACGTTTTGCCTGCATTTTGTCAGCTCCAACATGCATTACTACGGGGACGTGGAGCCGGGGAATGTGATTCAGCAAACCCAGGTGCTGAACCCTTGGTGGATGTGGCCGATGCAAGCGTTCTGCTTCAACTTCGGCAGCAGCCACGGGATTCATCACTTCGTGGTGAAGGAACCGTTTTACATCCGCCAGATGACCGTGCCGGTGGCGCACAAGGTGATGCGCGAGATGGGCGTGCGGTTCAATGATTTCGGGACGTTTGGGCGGGCGAACCGGTTTGTACGCGAGGAAACAGCAGAGGCGCAGGAGGTGCGTGCCGCTCAGGCTTGATCGATGTTCTCGGAAACTCAACACGGCAAAGGCGCCCGTCATCAATCTGACCCAAAGGGGCGGTACGTTATGACCCAAACAGGATGACTTGGTAGTTGCTGTATCGCGATCCACTTATGCGTTTAGGATCTAATAAGGTAATTAAATATTCCTTTATTGGATAAGTATTTAAGTTAATCATCGCATCCAGTGATGTTGATTAGCGCTAGCAGATTTTGAGTTTCCGGGGCCGTCTCCTTGGCAGGGTGCGGTCCCTTTTTTTGTCTTTTCAAAACCACCGCATATTCCTAATAGGTCTTAATAAATAGCTTCTTATTCCTTAACGGATATAGCTCTCCTCCCTATACTCGACCGGGAACAGACACGCAGCAGGAGAGCTCCCCCATGCGCAACGAATCAATTCGCTACCTGATTGTGCCGGGCTGGCAAGGATCGCCGGAAGATCATTGGCAAAGTCACTGGCAGAACAGCCTGCCCAATAGCGCTCGGGTGGAGCAGGCCGACTGGCTGACGCCGCGTCGTGAAGACTGGGTTGCCGCGCTGGCAGAAGCGATTGCTGCCGACAGCACGCCGGTGATCTTGATTGCGCACAGTCTGGGTTGCATTACGGTCGCCCATTGGGCGGCCACGGCATCGCTGCATTTTTTGCGACAGGTTCGCGGTGCCTTGCTGGTCGCGCCGGCGGACGTTGAACGTCCGGCATGTGCTCCGGCCTTGCGCAACTTCGCACCGATTCCCACAACCCTTTTGCCCTTCCCGAGCCAGGTCGTCAGCTCCGACAACGACAGCGCCGTGAGTGCGCCGCGAGCCCTGGAGCTGGCTCGCAACTGGGGCGCCGAGGCGGGGATTCTGCCGGGTGCCGGACACATCAACGTGAAGTCCGGTCACCAGCGCTGGGAGCAGGGATTTGCCTATCTCTATCGCCTGCAAAATCGAATGGAACACCACGCCCTGCGACGTGCTTGAACCTTTTTCTTTTTTAGAACGCCAACCCGTCTCCCGGCGGTTCAGGGCGGGAGTCTGCCATGAGTTTCGAAGCCTTCGGTCAGCCACTGCTGACCTTTCCCGACGCAGAAAAAAGTCCCCTGAGTATTCGCGCCAAGGCGCTGGTGTTTGTCGATCCACGTTCCCGGCAGTTGCGCCTGGAGCTGGAACAACTGGCGCCGCGCTCGATCTCGGTGTTGATCCGTGGTGAAACCGGCAGCGGCAAGGAATTGCTTGCGCGGCACATCCATCGTGCCAGTGATCGCGGCGGGTTATTCGTCTCGGTCAACTGCGGCGCCATCAGCCCGACCTATGCTGACGCCGAACTGTTCGGCTATGCCGCCGGCAGTTACAGCGGATCGGCCAGCAGCCGCGCGGGGTGGTTCGGTTCGGCCAATGGCGGCACGCTCTATCTGGATGAGATCGGCGACTTGCCGCTGCCGATCCAGATCAAATTGCTCGCCGCCCTGGAAAACCACGAAGTCACCCGCGTTGGCGCTCAGCAACCGAGCCCGGTGGACGTGCGCCTGGTGGCGGCCACCAGTATCGATCTGGCCCAGGCGGTGGCGGCCGGGAAATTCCATGAGCGGCTTTATCACTACCTCAGCGAAGGTCAACTCGAACTGCCGGCATTGCGTGACAGGGTCGGGGATATTTTGTCGCTGTCAGAATATTTCCTCGGCATCTACAGCCAGCGCCTCGACCTGCCGGTGCCGCTGATCAGTGAGGCCGCGCAGTTGGTGCTGGAGCGGCACAGTTGGCCGGGCAATACCCGGGAGCTGGAGAATGTCATTCACTTTGCGCTGCTGGTCAGTACCGGCGACGAGATTTTGCCGGAGCATTTGAATCTGCCTGAAGTGCCTGTGTCGTTGGTGCAGATAGAGCAGCAGATCGCTCAAGTGAGCAAAAACGGCACGGCTGACGAGCGTTCGGCGCTGAAGGATCTGCTCGAAAGCTTTAGCCGAATGCTGTAACCCGTGTGGGTTAGAGCTGTATGAACAAAATGGAATATGAGAGTGAATAAAAGATATTGTTCGGGAATAAAAAATCCCGGTATTGTCCGCCTCACGCCAGCGATAGCACTTCACTGGCACACGTACTATTTAGCCGTCGTCGCTGACGACCGTGATTTTCGATAAGGACACTGCATGAAAAAGGTTCTGTTGTTCACCGCACTGGCGGCTGCCCTGACCGCGGGCCTGGCCCAGGCTGGCGAGAAACTGGTGGTGGCGGCGACCCCGGTTCCACACGCCGAGATTCTGGAACTGATCAAGCCAACCCTCGCCAAAGAAGGCGTGGACCTGGAAATCAAAGTGTTCACCGACTACGTTCAGCCGAACGTACAGGTCGATCAGAAGCGTCTGGACGCCAACTACTTCCAGACCCTGCCGTACCTGAAAAGCTTCAACGAAGGCAAAGGCACTAATCTGGTAACCGTGATCGGCGTGCACGTCGAACCATTCGGCGGCTACTCGAAGAAAGTCAAAACCCTGGCTGAGCTGAAAGACGGCGCGACCATCGCCATCCCGAACGAAGGCAGCAACAGCGGCCGTGCCCTGATCCTGCTGCAGAAGGCTGGCCTGATCGAGTTGAAAGACCCGAAAAACGCTCTGGCTACGCCGAAAGACATCGCCAAGAACCCGCACAACTTCAAGTTCAAGGAACTGGAATCGGCCATGCTGCCGCGTGTGCTGGATCAGGTCGACCTGGACATGATCAACACCAACTACGCGCTGGAAGCAGGTCTGAACCCGGCTAAAGATGCGCTGGTGATTGAAGGTGCCGATTCGCCTTACGTGAACTTCCTGGTGGCTCGTCCGGACAACAAGGACAGCGTTGCCATCCAGAAACTGGCCAAAGCCCTGACCAGCCCGGAAGTCAAAGCATTCATCGAGAAGAAGTACAGCGGCGCGGTACTGCCGGCGTTCTGATTCGCGAGGTAAACCCCTTCAAGGTTTCGAACGCCGACGGCTGGTAAAGCGTCGGCGTTTTTTTTGCCTGCGAGAAACCTGTGGCGAGGGCGCTTGCTCCCGCTGGGTTGCGACCCTAAATCCTGCACATGCGCTTCTTCAGGCACACCGTTTCGACTGATTTTGCGACTGCTGCGCAGTCGAGCGGGACGGTGCGGCGGTCCGACAAGCTCCCTCGCCACAAAAGCGCCCGCGCATTCAGGCTACCCTGGCCTCCAGCGCCCGGCGCAATGCCACCAATAACTTCACGATTTCCTGCGGATCCAACCGCTGTGGCACTTTCATCTCAGCCATTTTTCTCTTCCTTGTGAGGGTTCAGCCAGGGAGTCTGGCCAAAAGCTGTGCGTCCTTGGAGGGGCTTTTTGAAAAAAAGATCCCTCCTACAGCTGCAAGGAAAATAGTCGTCTTCTTTCGCCGCGACAAATCCGCGAGATAGTTTTTTGCGTGATGCGACAAGGTCGACGTGAAGCTGGCCAACACGACCGTCATCCGAACCTCAGGCTGGCTCTCAGTGGGCTCCGCCGCGTGCTACAAGATTTGTGACTTGATGGCTTTATTTGAGGGCGTCAGGTGCACCCATGGAACCCTGTTCTAAGCTCACAGTCGTATCGCCATTGGCACGTCCGTACAACGCAAAGGAGTCTGCATGGCTGGTCCCGGATTGAAAATAGCGGTTGGTCTGAGCCTCCTTGCACTACTGACCGCGTGTGGCGATAAAAAACCGGTCGAGAAGGACCGTCCACGGGTCTTCGTCCAGGAGGTCAAACCCTTGGATTACGCCGCGTCGGTGACGCTCACCGGCGATGTTCAGGCCCGGGTCCAGACTGAGTTGTCGTTCCGCGTGGGCGGCAAGATCATTCAGCGCATGGTCGATGTCGGTGACCGAGTGTCGGCCAAACAAGTGCTGGCCAGACTCGATCCCAAAGACCTGCAGACCAGCGTCAATTCGGCCCAGGCCCAAGTCACCGCCGAGCAGGCCCGGGTCAAACAGACCGCCGCCGCGTTTGTCCGCCAGCAAAAACTCCTGCCCAAGGGCTACACCAGCCAAAGCGAATACGATTCCGCGCAAGCCGCCTTGCGCAGCAGTCAGAGCGCGCTGACCGCTGCTCAGGCGCAGCTTGCCAACGCTCGCGAACAACTCGGCTACACCGCGCTGATTGCCGAGGCGCCAGGCGTGATTACGGCGCGTCAGGCCGAGGTCGGCCAGGTGGTGCAGGCGACGGTGCCGATTTTCAGCCTGGCGCGCGATGGTGAGCGTGACGCGGTGTTCAACGTTTACGAATCGCTGCTGGCCGAGGCGCCGGAGGATAAAACCATCGTGGTCAGCCTGCTCGACAACCCGTCGATCAAAACCACTGGCACCGTGCGGGAGATCACCCCGGCGGTGTCCGCGCAGACCGGCACCGTGCAAGTCAAAGTCACCCTCGACAGCCTGCCCGAGGGCATGCAACTGGGCTCGGTGGTAAGCGCTACGGCCAAGACACCGGGCAAGTCCGCCGTGGAATTGCCGTGGTCGGCCCTGACCAAAAACCTCAGCGATCCGGCGGTATGGCTGGTGGATGGCGAGGGCAAGGCGCAACTGCACAATGTTACGGTCGGTCGTTACCTGACCGGCAAAGTGATCATCAGCGCCGGCCTGCAGAGCGGCGAAAAAGTCGTCATCGCGGGCGGTCAGTTGCTGCACCCCGGCGTGAAAGTTGAAATCGCCGAAAACACCTACAAGGATCTTGCTGTGGAAGCTCAGCCATGAAGCGTCTGTTATTGGTGTGCACGGCGATGATGCTGGCGGCTTGCTCGAAAGAGGAACCGCCGCCGGAGCCGATACGTCCGGTGCTGTCGGTCAAGGTCGAATCGCTGGACGAGGAACATCTCGGCCGCTTCGCCGGCAGCATCCAGGCCCGCTATGAAAGCAATGTCGGGTTCCGCGTGCCGGGGCGCATTGCCAGCCGTAACGTCGATGTCGGTGCCGAAGTGGAAAAGGGCGCGCTGCTCGCCACCCTGGACCCTACCGATCAGCAGAATCAGCTGCGTTCCGCTCAGGGCGATCTGGCCAGCGTCCAGGCGCAATACATCAACGCCCAGGCCAGCGCCCGGCGGCAGCAGGAATTGTTCGATCGCGGCGTCGGCGCCCAGGCGCAACTCGATGTCGCGCAGACCGACCTGAAGACCACCCAGGCCTCTCTCGATCAAGCGAAGGCGGCGGTCGATCAGGCCAAGGATCAGCTCAACTATGTCGAATTGCGCTCGGACCACAAAGCCATCGTCACCGCGTGGAATGCCGAAGCCGGGCAAGTCGTCACCGCCGGCCAGCAAGTGGTGACCCTGGCGCAGCCGGACATCAAGGAAGCGGTGATCGACCTGCCGGACACCCTGGTCGACCAACTCCCGAGCGACGTCGTCTTTCAAGTTGCGGCGCAACTGGACCCGAGTATCAACACGACGGCCACTGTTCGTGAAATCGAGCCCCAGGCCCAGAGTGCGACCCGTACCCGTCGAGCCCGCCTGACCCTGACAGACACACCGCCCGGTTTTCGCCTGGGCACAGCGATCAGCGTCACCCTCAGCTCCGCGATCAAGCCCCGCATCGAACTGCCCTTGAGTGCGCTACAGGAGGTCGGTGGGCAATCGCGCATCTGGGTCGTCGATACGCAGACCCAGACCGTTGCCCCACGGGACGTCAACCTTCTCAGCCGCACCGATTCGACCATGGTCCTGGCCAACGGTGTGAAGTCGGGTGAGCGGGTGGTCAGCGCGGGTGTGAACAGCCTGAAACCCGGACAGAAAGTGAAAATCGACGAGGACAGCCCCCAATGAAAGGGAGTTTCAACTTATCCGAATGGGCCCTCAAGCATCAGTCGTTTGTCTGGTATTTGATGTTCGTCGCGCTGCTGATGGGCGTGTTCTCGTACATGAACCTGGGGCGCGAGGAAGACCCGTCGTTCACCATCAAAACCATGGTCATACAGACCCGCTGGCCGGGCGCGACCCAGGAAGAAACCCTCAAGCAGGTCACGGATCGCATCGAGAAAAAACTCGAAGAGCTGGACTCCCTCGATTACGTGAAAAGCTATACCCGGCCCGGCGAGTCCACGGTGTTCGTCAACCTGCGCGACACCACCAGTGCCAAGGACATCCCGGAAATCTGGTACCAGGTGCGCAAGAAGATCAACGACATTCGCGGTGACTTCCCCCAAGGCCTGCAAGGGCCGGGATTTAACGACGAATTCGGTGATGTGTTCGGTTCGGTCTACGCCTTCACCGCCGACGGCTTGTCGATGCGCCAGTTGCGCGATTACGTGGAACAGGTTCGCGCTGAAATTCGTGAAGTGCCGGGGCTGGGCAAGGTCGAGATGGTCGGTGAGCAGGACGAAGTCCTCTACCTGAATTTCTCCACTCGTAAACTGGCGGCGCTGGGTATCGATCAACGCCAGGTGGTGCAAAGCCTGCAAACCCAGAACTCGGTGACCCCGGCCGGTGTGATCGAGTCCGGTCCGGAGCGCATCTCGGTGCGCACCTCGGGGCAGTTCGCTTCCGAGAAAGACCTGGCCAACGTCAACCTGCGGCTAAATGACCGCTTCTACCGCCTGGCCGACATCGCCGACATCAGCCGTGGCTACGTAGACCCGGCGACCCCGGAGTTCCGTTTCAACGGTCACCCGGCCATCGGCCTTGCCATCGCCATGAAGAAGGGCGGCAACATCCAGGAGTTCGGCAAGGCGTTGCACCAGCGCATGACCGACCTGACCGCAGACTTGCCGGTGGGCGTTGGTGTGCACACTGTGTCCGATCAGGCCGAAGTAGTGGAAAAAGCCGTCGGCGGCTTCACCAGTGCCTTGTTCGAAGCGGTGGTGATCGTGCTGATCGTCAGCTTCGTCAGCCTCGGTGTGCGCGCCGGGCTGGTGGTGGCGTGCTCGATCCCGCTGGTGCTGGCCATGGTGTTCATCTTCATGGAATACAGCGGCATCACCATGCAGCGGATTTCCCTCGGCGCATTGATCATCGCCCTCGGCCTGCTGGTGGACGACGCAATGATCACGGTCGAAATGATGGTCACACGCCTGGAAATGGGCGAGACCAAGGAGCAGGCGGCGACGTTTGCCTACACCTCCACGGCGTTCCCCATGCTCACCGGCACATTGGTGACAGTCGCCGGGTTCGTGCCGATTGGTCTCAACGCCAGCTCGGCGGGCGAGTACACCTTCACCCTGTTTGCCGTTATTGCGGTGGCGATGCTGGTGTCGTGGATTGTCGCTGTGTTGTTTGCCCCGGTGATCGGCGTGCACATTCTCAGCGCCAAGGTGAAACCCCATGACGCCGAGCCCGGGCGCATCGGCCGTGCATTCAATTACGGGATGTTTTGGGCCATGCGCAATCGCTGGTGGGCGATCGGTATCACCATTGCGCTGTTCGTGGCCTCGGTGTTTTCCATGCAGTTCGTGCAGAACCAGTTCTTCCCGTCGTCGGACCGCCCGGAAATCCTCGTCGACCTCAACCTGCCGCAAAACGCCTCGATGGCCGAAACCCGCAAGGCGGTGGACAAGCTCGAAGCGACGCTCAAGGATGACCCGGATATCGTGCGCTGGAGCACTTACATCGGCGAAGGCGCAATCCGTTTCTACCTGCCCCTCGACCAGCAATTACAGAACCCGTACTACGCGCAACTGGTGATCGTCAGCAAAGGCCTGGAATCGCGCAACGCCCTCAGTCAGCGCTTGCGCGAACGGCTGCGCAAGGATTTCGTCGGCATCGGCAGCTACGTCCAGGCGCTGGAAATGGGCCCGCCGGTGGGTCGCCCGATTCAGTACCGGGTCAGCGGCAAGGACATCGATCAGGTACGCAAGCACGCCATCGCCCTGGCCACCGAGCTGGACAAGAACTCGCACATCGGCGAGATCATTTACGACTGGAACGAACCGGGCAAAGTCCTGCGCATCGAGATCGCCCAGGACAAGGCGCGGCAACTGGGGCTGTCGTCGGAAGACGTGGCCAACCTGATGAACAGCATTGTGGTTGGTTCGCCGGTGACTCAGGTCGATGACGATATCTACCTGATCAACGTCGTGGGGCGCGCGGTGGACGCGGAACGTGGCACGCCGGAAACCCTGCAAAACTTGCAGATCGTGACCCCGAGCGGCACGTCGATTCCGCTGCTGGCGTTCGCCACGGTGCGCTATGAACTCGAGCAACCGCTGGTCTGGCGCCGTGACCGTAAACCGACCATCACCATCAAGGCGGCGGTGCGTGATGAGATTCAGCCGACTGACCTGGTGAAACAGCTCAACCCCGCCATCGATAAATTCGCCGCCGGTTTGCCGGTGGGTTACTCGGTCGCCACGGGTGGCACGGTGGAGGAAAGCGGCAAGGCCCAAGGGCCGATTGCCAAGGTGGTGCCGCTGATGCTGTTTCTGATGGCGACCTTCCTGATGATCCAGCTGCACAGCGTGCAGAAACTGTTCCTGGTGGCGAGTGTCGCGCCGCTCGGGCTGATCGGCGTGGTGCTGGCGTTGATCCCGACGGGCACGCCAATGGGCTTTGTGGCGATCCTGGGGATTCTGGCGTTGATCGGCATCATCATCCGCAATTCGGTGATCCTGGTGACCCAGATCGACGCCTTGGAGAAAGAGGGCGTTTCACCTTGGGATGCCGTCGCGCAGGCCACGGAGCATCGACGCCGACCGATTCTGTTGACCGCTGCGGCGGCCAGCCTGGGGATGATCCCGATTGCCCGGGAAGTGTTCTGGGGGCCGATGGCTTACGCCATGATTGGCGGGATCATTATTGCGACGTTGCTGACGCTGCTGTTTTTGCCAGCGCTTTATGTCGCCTGGTACAAAATCCGCGAGCCGCAGAAAGAGGTGCAGTAAGGCGAGCGCTACGCGCTCATCGCGAGCAGGCTCGCTCCTACAGGGGGACCGCGTCCGTCTGGACAACTCGGTCAACTGTAGGAGCGAGCCTGCTCGCGATGGCGTCCTGTCAGGCTACACCGGCTTGCGCCACACACTCGCCAACCAAGGCTGCTGCTCCCGCGGCAGCCCCGCCGGCCGGTAGTAATGCTCCAGCTCCACAAACCCCGCCTCAGTCAGTAATTGCTGCCACGCCGCAAGATCGTGGTAAGCCCCATAACGCGGCCCATTCCACCCTTCCTGATTCTCGCCGCGAGGATTGGAACTGAACAACACGCCACCTGGCTTCAACGCCCTGCGCAACTCCTTCAACACCCGAGGCAATTCCTGGCGCGGGATATGAAACAACACCGCATTGGCAAAAATCCCGTCGAAGCGTTCATCCGGCAGGTCCAGCTTCAGAAAGTCCTGCTGCCATACTTCGCATCCACTGTCCTCACGCGCCATCTGCGCAAACTTTTCCGAACCATCGAGCCCGACAGCCCTGTGGCCCATGCGCGTGAACGTCTGCAAATCCCGCCCCGGCCCACAGCCGAAATCGAGAATGTCGAACGGCGCCTCGCCCTGAATATGCCGCAGCAGGGCATCGATGTTCTGGCTGACATCATGATCGCGAGTCCCCTCGCGAAAACCTTCGGCCACCGAGTTGTAATGGCCCAGGGTGGTGGCGGTGATCTTCTGGAGGTCGTCGGGGGTTTGCTTCATGGTCGGCTGCGCAGGCAATGGGGATATGGCCGAATATACGCCATCAGACGTGGGGCTGCTTCGCAGCCATTCGCGGGCAAGCCTCGCTCCTACAGTTGATCGAGTTGTTTCGACAGACGCGTACTCCTGTAGGAGCGAGGCTTGCCCGCGAAGGCGATTTCACTGCCGACCGATGTCAGCCCTGCTTCATCCCCAAACAATCAATGGAGCGATCAATCATGGCTTTGGCAATCTCCAGCAAATGCCAAACGGAAAACACCATGGCTCGATCCGCCCCCTTGAGGTGATCGCCACACTGATACGCGGTGACTGAAGCGCAGCGCAGCAAATCCGCAACATAGAGTTGGGTGTCTTCAAAGCTCACGTCTTCACTGACGTTGTAGAACCGCAGTTCATCGGGGGCCGAAGGCTGTTCTCCGGTGAGGTAGAAATCGATCGCACGATAAAGGGCGGAACGATCTCTGAGTGGATCGTCGGTGGGTTTGTCTTGGGTGGATGTTTCGGGAGGTGGATCGGGGACAGATCTTTTCATTGGCGTTGCTCCTATTGCTGCAGGGAAGCCGACACCTTCGCCTACTAAGCGGTGGGTGGCAGCTGTACGCAGGTAGTAGGCCGGTCAATAGGAAAACCGGTGCACCCGAGAGTGCCCCACGTACAGCCACCATTTTCTGCACGCGGCAAGCAACACCGGGCATGAGCATGGAACCGCCATACGCCTATTGTTCCGGGCTACTAAACCCGATCACTGATGAGCAGTGACGGACCGAGACTAGCCACCGAATTTGGCAGGCGCAAGCGAGCGGAATGATCTAGGAAATGTCCTGCAAATGAAAGGGACCAGGCCTGTAGGCACACTGATTTTCCTGTGGGAAATGTTCCCCCTGTTGCGAGGGAAATTGCCCGTGTCGAGGACACTTTTGTGGCGAGGGAGCTTGCTCCCGCTGGGCTGCGAAGCAGCCCCCAGCCATTCAATGAGGTGTGTCAGATAAACCCGGTCTAAAGATCTTGCGATTGCTGCGCAATCGAGCGGGAGCAAGCTCCCTCGCCACAAAAGCGCTACAACCTTGACCGTGTTCAGCGCTTGTTGAGCCCCCGAGCCAAGCGATCCCCACCCAGCTGGATGATCGCCACCAATACCACCAGCAACACAATCACCGTCAGCATGATCTGGCTGTCAAACCGCTGATACCCATACCGATACGCAATGTCCCCCAACCCCCCCCGCACCAATGGCCCCGGCCATGGCCGACGAGTTGATCATGGTCACCAACGTGATGGTGAAACCACCGACAATCCCCGGCAGCGACTCGGGCAACAGCACATGCCAGACGATGTGCCAGCGCCGGCAACCCATCGCTTGGGCCGCTTCGATCAAACCGTGATCCACCTCGCGCAAACTGACTTCGGCTATGCGCGCAAAGAACGGCGTGGCTGCAATCGTCAGCGGCACCACCGCGGCCCAGACCCCGTAAGTGGTGCCGACGATCAACCGGGTGAACGGAATCAGCGCCACCATCAGAATCAGAAACGGAATCGAGCGGAACAGGTTCACGAAGGCGCCCAGTGCACGGTTCAGCGCCGGTGCTTCGTAGATGCCGCCTTGGGTGCTGGTGACCAGGATGACCGCCAGCGGAATCCCCGCCAGCAGCGCAATCAGCGACGACACGCCCACCATCAGAAACGTGTCGATGAAGCCTTGCAACAAACGATCAAACCACATAACCGAGCACCTCCACCTGTTGCGCCCAGTGGCCGGCGCGCTGACGCAGTTGCTCGGCGCCCAAGGACGACCCCGTCACCGCCAGCAGCAATTGCCCCAGCGCGTGGCCCTGAATGCGTTCCACGCCACCTTGCAGCAACCTCACGCGACCGCCGAGGGCGCTGAACAGCGCTGCCAGATCCGGTTCGTCTGTGGCGCTGCCGGTGAAGCGCAAACGCAACACAACCGCCGCGTCCGAGGACTGAGGTTGTGGGCGCAAACCGCTTTGCAGTTCTTCCGGCAGAGCGTGTTGCAGCGGCGCGAGCAGGGTCTTGCTGACTTCATGCTGCGGGTCGCCAAAGACTTTCCAGACCGGCCCTTGCTCGACGACTTTTCCGTGTTCCAGCACCACCACCCGATCACAGATATCGCGGATTACCGCCATCTCGTGGGTGATCAGTACGATGGTCAAACCCAGCCGCTGATTGATCTCGTGTAGCAGGCCGAGGATCGATTGCGTGGTCTCCGGGTCCAGTGCCGATGTGGCTTCGTCACACAGCAGGATCTCCGGGTCATGCACCAACGCGCGGGCGATGCCAACACGCTGTTTCTGTCCGCCGGACAGCTGCGCCGGATACGCCTTGTGCTTGCCTTGCAGGCCGACCAACTCCAGCAGTTCGCGGACTTTCTGATCGCGTTTTTCCTTGGGCACACCAGCGACTTTCAGTGGCAATTCGACGTTCTGCCAAACGGTCTTGGCCGACATCAGATTGAAGTGCTGGAAGATCATGCCGATCCGTCGGCGCAGCGCGACCAGGCGGTCTTCATCGAACTCGCCGATGTCCACTTGATCGATCAGCACCCGGCCGCTGCTCGGTTGTTCGAGACGGTTGATGGTGCGGATCAGCGACGACTTGCCAGCGCCGCTGCGACCGATGATGCCGAACACTTCACTGCGCTGGATCGCCAGGTCGATGCCGTGCAACGCCGCCACTGGACCCTGCTGACCGGTGTAGGTTTTGCCCAGGCCGATGAAGCGCACATGAGCGCGGTTCAGGTCCGGGTGCAGTTCGGTCTGTTCGGCTTTATGTGGCTCTGGAATCTCCAGTCGCCGTTGGATCGCGGCCGTCATCCTCAGCTTTCCCAGCCGGCTTGATAGAGCTTGCCGTGAGCTTTATCCAAGGCTGCACGAACAGCCGGCGAGTGCTGGTAGATATCGACAAACTTGATCAGGCGCGGATCGGTTTTGCTCTTGGGCTGGATCACGAACTGAATCACGTATTCCTTGTGATCGAGACCGTCGAACAGCAACGCCGAACCGGCATCGAAGGTCTTCGACAGCCGGATATACGCCGGGTAGCCCTGCACCAGATCGGCATCGTCATAGGCGCGCACCAGCTGTACCGCTTCAACCTGGAGGATTTTGATGTTCTTCGGGTTGGCGATGATGTCTTCTTCGGTGGCCTTGTAGCCGACACCCGGCTTGAGGGTAATCAGGCCAGCCTTGGCCAGCAGTTGCAGGCCGCGACCGCTGTTGATCGGGTCGTTGGCGATGGCGACGCTGGCGCCTTGCGGCAGTTCGTCGAAGCTTTTGTATTTTTTCGAGTAGAGGCCGACGTTGTTGATGATCCCCGGCGCAAACGGCACCAGGTCAAAACCGGCGGCAGCCTTGGCGTTTTCCAGGAACGGGACGTGCTGGAAATAGTTCACGTCGATGTCGCCGGCCGCGAGGCTGACGTTGGGGGCGATCCAGTCGCTGAACTCCACGAGGTCGACTTGCAGGCCTTGTTTTTTGGCTTCCTCGACGGCGGCTTCCAGCGGGATGGCGAAGGCCGCGGTGGTGCCGACTTTCAGCGGCGCGTCGGCGGCGAAGGTGACAGAGCTGAAGAGGCCGAGGGCCAGGGCCAGTGCTTTGACTGGGTGGGAGAGGCAGGTCTTTTTCATGATGGGGTTTCCAGTCAGTGCATAAATTTTGGGTGTTTGGGCGGGCCTCTTCGCGGGCAAGCCTCGCTCCTACAGGTTCAGCGCCGTACCGGACATTTGTGAACGACCAATACCTGTAGGAGCGAGGCTTGCCCGCGAAGCTTTTAGCGCCGAAACGCCGAGCCCGTATGTTGCTCAGGCAAATGCGCTTCGCCGTGAAACAGCTTTTCCCGCAGGCTGCCGTTGTCATAAGCCGTTTTGTACGACCCACGCCGCTGCAGCTCCGGAATCACTAGCTCAATGAAATCCACATAGCTTTCCGGCGTGACAATCCGTGTCAGGTTGAAGCCATCCAGCCCGGTCTCGGCGATCCACGATTCCAGTTCGTCCGCCACTTGCTCAGGCGAACCCACCACCGTGATGTAGCGGCCGCCGAGGGCGTGTTGCTCGAGCAATTTGCGCCGGGTCCAGTCGTTGTTTTGCAGGTTTTTGGTCGCCGACTGGATCGCATTGCTCTTCACGTACTGGATCGGCTCGTCGATCTCGTATTCGGAGAAGTCGATGCCGGTCGACGCCGAAAAATGCGCGACACCGGCCTCCGCGCTGGCATAACTCAGGTATTCGGCGTGCTTGGCCCAGGCCAGCTCCTCGGTGGCGCCGACAATCACGTTCAAGCCCATGAACACCTTGATGTCTTCTGGATTGCGCCCGGCTTCAATAGCGCTGGCGCGAACCTTGTCCACCTGAACCTTGGTCGACGGTTTGTTCTGCCCGCTGATGAACACGCACTCGGCATGACGCCCGGCGAACAGCAAACCGCGATCGGAACTGCCGGCCTGGAACAACACCGGCGTGCGCTGCGGCGATGGCTCGCAGAGGTGATAACCCTCGACCTGATAGAACTCACCCTTGTGTTCGACCTTGTGCACTTTTTCCGGTTGGGCGTAGATCCGCTGTTGCGGGTCACTCAACACCGCGCCGTTTTCCCAGCTGCCTTCCCAGAGTTTGTAGAGCACTTCGAGGTATTCATCGGCCTGGTCGTAACGGCGGTCGTGCTCGACTTGTTCGCTCAAGCCCATGGCCTTGGCGGCGCTGTCGAGGTAACCGGTGACGATGTTCCAGCCGACCCGGCCGCGACTCAGGTGATCGAGCGTCGACAGGCGGCGGGCGAACAGGTACGGCGGTTCGTAAGTCAGGTTGGCGGTGAGGCCGAAACCGAGGTTTTTCGTCACCGCCGCCATGGCTGAAACCAGCAGCAGCGGGTCGTTGACTGGCAGCTGGATCGATTCTTTCAGAGGCACGTCCACCGAGTTCTGGTAGACGTCGTACACGCCGACGATATCGGCGATGAACAGACCGTCGAACAAGCCGCGTTCCAGCAACTGCGCCAGTTCGGTCCAGTATTCAATCGTTTTGTACTGGGTGGAGGTGTCCCGTGGATGCGTCCACAAGCCGTGGTTGATGTGCCCGATGCAGTTCATGTTGAACGCGTTGAGCAGGATCTTCTTTTTCGCCTCGGCCATCAGATGGTCCCTCGCAACGGAGGGTTTTCATCGTTGAGGTAGTAGTTGCCGACGGCGTGATACTTCCAGCGCACCGGGTCGTGCAGGGTATGCACCCGCGCGTTGCGCCAGTGGCGATCGAGGCCGTGTTCGATCAGCGTTGCCTGGCTGCCGGCCAGTTCAAACAACGTGCTGCCGGCGGCGAGGGAAATGTCGGTGCTGATGGCGCGGGCTTCGGCAACGGCAATCGAGGCCGCAGCGACGGTCTCGGCGTTGGTGTTGGCCTGGGCTTTGTCGAGGAATTCGCCGGAGCGTTCCAGCAAGGCTTCAGCGGCGTGCAGGCGAATGCTCAGGTGGCCGAAACTCTTGAGGGTGAGCGGGTCGTCAGTGGCTTTTTCATGGGTGGCGTCGATCCACGGTCGGGTTTTGGTGCGCACGAAGTGCAGGGCATCTTCATAGGCGGCGCGGGCGATGCCGGTGTCGATGGCGGCGTGAAGAATCTGTGCCAGCGGGCCAACGGTGGTCGCTCGCTCGAACGCACTTTGAAACGGGATGACGTCTTCGGCGGCGACGTAGACGTCTTCGAACACCACCGAACCGCTGCCGGTGGTGCGCTGGCCGAAACCGCTCCAGTCGTCGATGACGGTCAGGCCTTTGCTGTTGTGGGGGACGAACGCCAGTTGCTGCACGCCGTTTTCATCCACCACCGACGTCGGAATGCGTTGCGCATAGATCGCGCCGGTCGCGTAGAACTTGCGCCCGTTGATGCGATAACCGTCAGCGTCGCGGGTCAGGCTGGTGACGCGGTCATGGGCGGTTTTGGTGCCCAGTTCCGCCAAGGCATTGCCGAAGCGCTGGCCGGCGAGTACTTCGGCGTACAGGCGTTTTTTCTGCTCTTCGCTGCCGTTCACGCGCAGCACTTCGAGGGCGTAGAAATGGTTCTGCGGGATCTGTCCGAGCGAGCCGTCAGCCTGGGCAATCAGCGCGATGACCTTGGCCAGGGTCACGTTGGAAACCCCGGCGCCGCCGTATTCCTTGGGCACGCTGATGCCCCAAAGACCCGAGCGGGAAAACACTTCCAGCTCCGGGTGCGGCAAACGGCGTTCGCGGTCGCGCAGGGCGCTGTCGCGTTTGAAATCTTCGGCCAGATCGGTAGCGACGATCAGGGCTTGCTCATCGCTGGTTATGACCGCGACGTGGTGAGAATGAGTCATGTGTTTCTCCAGAGATCTGGTCGTTAAATCCAGGAGTGGCGAGCGGGCAGCGTGCCGTTCAGGTGATAGCTGCCGATGGCGTGGTATTTCCAGCGCACCGGGTCGTGCAGCGTGTGCACGCGGGCGTTGCGCCAGTGGCGGTCGAGATTGAATTCGGCGAGAGTCGCGCGGCTGCCGGCCAGTTCGAAGAGTTTTTCGCTGGCGAGCAGCGAGATCTCGGTGGTCAGCACTTTTGCTTCAGCGACGGCAATCGACGCGCGCGCGGCGGACTCGGCAGTGAGTGGCGCGGCGCTGACCTCATCGAGTACTTGTCCGGCCTTGCGCAGCAGTGCCTCGGCGGCGTGCAGTTCAATTTTCAACTTGCCAATATCGGCGATGACGTAGAGGTCGTCGCTGGCCCGCTCGACCTTGGCGTCGATCCACGGACGGGCACGGGTTTTCACGAACTCGATGGCGTCGTCGATGGCACCGCGAGCGATACCGGCGTCAATGGCCGCTTGAATCAGTTGCGACACGGCACCCTGGATGTTCGGGCTGTCGTTGATCTTCCAGTTGTCTACCACCAGCTCGGCGTCGACCCGCACGTTGTTGAGCAAAATAGTGCCGCTGGCGGTGGTGCGCTGACCGAAGCCTGACCAGTCATCCACAATGCGCAGGCCCGGTGTGCCGCGACGGACGAAGGCCAACACTTGCTTGCCGTCGTCGTTCAGCGCCTTGACCGCCACCCAATGGGCGAACAGTGCGCCGGTGGAGTAAAACTTCTGCCCGCTGATGACAAAACCATCCCCGTCAGCGGTGATTCGTGCTTTGAGTTCGAGGGTGTTTTTGGTGCCGCGCTCCGGCCCGGCATTGCCGATGCGCCAGCCTTCGAGCACGCTTTTGAACAGCTGTTTTTTTTGCGCCTCGGTGGCGCTGCCGAGTACCAGGTGCAGGATGCCGAACTGGTTCTGCGGGATCTGTCCCAGTGCCGGGTCCGCCGCAGAAATGATCGCGAAAACCTCGGCCAGGGTGACGAACGAAACCTGCGGGCCACCGTACTCGCGCGCAATGGAAATGCTGCCCAGGCCGCTGCGGGTGAACTGTTCGATTTGCGACCATGGCAATTTGCGCTGCCGGTCACGTTTGGCCGCTTGCAGGCGGGCGACTTGCGCCAGCTCATGGGCGGCCTTGATGGCTTGTGCGTCGTTGCGCAGGACCTGCGCGGGCAACAACAGGGGGGCGATGTCCAGATCACTCTGAACGATTGCATCTGCCAGACTGGACATCAGTGCCGCTCCTTGGCTGCACGCAATGCCCTGGCGATCTGCACTGGGGTGATTGTGTTCCGGACCATACCTACCTCACATCTCATGGAGTCGCCGCGAGGGTTGCGGCGAACGAAAATCAAGAATGTCCGGTGGTCCGGTGCATATACCCTAAGCGTGTATAAAAAATTAATAAACTAACTTTTGGGAATATGCATAGAAGGGTGTTGCTTCCCCTGTAGGAGCGAGGCTTGCCCGCGAAGGCGGTGCGTCAGCCAACATCAAAGGTGCCCTACACTCCGCCTTCGCGGGCAAGCCTCGCTCCTACAGGGACGGCGGTGTTTTTACTTTTTGCGCGTTTCGGCGGCTTTCAATTGCTCTTTGAACGGCACTTTCAGATAGGGATTGTTGCAACCGATCTTGAGCCAGCGCGGTGGTGCCCAGCCAGAGTTGTTGCCCACGCGATCGAGGATGCAGTAAGTCACCTCCAGCCGAAGGTCTTCGCCGGCTTCGAGAATGATCGCCGGCGGCACCCAGACCTGAACCGGCTGGCCCACCTCGTCGGCCTTGAGCTGCGGCAGGTCCATGCGCACATCACCCCAGCGCAGGGTGATTTCATCGTCGACGGCCATGTTCAGGTAAGGCTCGATGGTCAACGGCACGCCCCGCTTGATCTGGTTCGGATTGACCCCCTGACGGCGAATGGTTTCGGGGATGCCCACTGGCGCCAGGTGCTCGTTTTCGTGGCCGCACAGCGTGAGTGGCTGACCGCCCGGGCAATCGAGCTTGATCTGTACCCGTGTGGCGAGCGACAGCGCCGGCCCCTGTCCGACTTGCATGACGCGGTAGTGAATGCAGGAGGAGCCATTGGCAATGAAGCTTTGCGGCACACGCAGACTGACGACTTCGCCGACATCGTCGGCCATGAGGACGCGGGAGGCGACGTAGCAGTTGTCCCAGAACAGTTCGATCAGGTCGCCTTCGTCCATGCCGGGGTAGGGCGCCACATCGATCAGCAGATGGGCCGCCGAAGTGACATTGATGCCAGTCTTGTGGGATTGCGCCAGGGTAGGGGCCGCAAGTCCGGATTTATTCGAGGTGCTTGTCATGGGTTTCTCCTTGACGCCTTGCAGCGAAGTCCGTTTCTGAAAAAATCAAAAGGCGTGTATTACCGAGCAACAAAGTTGTTCACTATTTGCAAGTTTCAATAATGGTTTTTAACGATGGTTGACGCCTGCTGGGGACTAGATAAGAGTGCGCCTGAATAGGTGTCAATAGAACTGACTAGTTAAGTAGGGTATTCAGTGCTATTCAGAAAAATCCTACGCCTTGAAGTTAATATGCCGCACCGCTCTGTCGAATTTCGCCGCGTATTTATTGATTTTCGGGCGTGGGTGGCGGCGACGGTGTGCTCATTGATGGCACTGGATCTGGCGGATTTTAGGCGCGTTGAATCTGTTGCAGAACATATATATGTACCGCATGCAGTTGTAAAAATTGATCTATTGTTCGAATGAACGAGAAGAGAGAATCGAGCGATGTGGGTGGCGGGGTAAGTTGTCACTTCCATCCATGGAAGTTGACAAATAGTGAAGCGATATTAAGGGTTGGTGTTATTCAGGAACTTGCTGAGAAACTGCTTCGTCCGTTCTTCTTTCGGGTTGGCAAACAACGCCTTGGCTTCGCCTTGCTCGACGATCACACCCTTGTCGAAAAACACCACACGGTTGGCCACGTCCCGGGCAAAGCCCATTTCGTGGGTAACGATCACCATGGTGCGCTTCTCTTCCGCCAGGCTGCGGATGGTCGCCAGCACTTCACCCACCAGCTCTGGATCAAGCGCTGAAGTGGGTTCATCGAACAGGATCACTTCCGGCTCCATCGCCAGTGCGCGGGCAATTGCCACACGCTGCTGCTGACCACCGGAAAGGCGTCGCGGGTAAGCGTCTTCCTTGCCCGCCAGGCCAACCCTGGCCAATAGCTTTTTACCCAGGGCAACGGCGTCGGCGTGCGGGATCTTCTTCACGATGATCGGGCCTTCGATGACGTTTTCCAGGGCGGTGCGATGGGGGAACAGGTTGAAGTTCTGGAACACGAATCCGACGTGCTGACGCAAGCGCCGCACCAGGTTCTGCTGCTGGTTCAACGGGCGGCTGCCATCGATCTCGATGTCACCGACCTTGATCCGGCCGCTGGTGGGTTCTTCCAGAAAATTCAGGCATCGCAGGAAGGTGGTTTTACCCGAGCCGCTAGGCCCGATGATCGCGACGACCTCACCTTCCTTCACTTCCAGATCGATGCCGTTGAGCACCACTTGACCCTTGAACTGCTTTGTCAGTTTTTCCACGACAATCATTGGGTCAGGACTCCTGGTCGTGCCGATTGACCCGCTCTTCCAACTTGTTCTGCAGGTGCGAGAGCACCGTGGCCAGAATCCAGTAGATCAGCGCGGCGGCAAGGTACATGGTGAACACTTCGAAGGTGCGTGCTGTGATCAGCTGCGCCTGGCGGAACAGTTCCGGCACCTGGATGGTGGCGGCCAGCGCGGTGTCCTTGACCAGCGAAATGAAGCTGTTGCCCAGCGGCGGTAATGCGGTGCGCATCGCTTGCGGGATAATGGCCCGGCGAAGGGTTTGCGCACGGGTCATGCCGATGCTGGCGGCAGCTTCCCACTGACCGCGCTCGATGGAGCTGATCGCGGAACGCAGGATTTCACAGGCGTAAGCGGCCATATTCAGCGAGAAGCCGATCAGGGCCGCCGGCAGCGGATCGAGTTCCATGCCCAATTGCGGCAAGCCGTAATAGATCACGAACAGTTGCACCAGCAACGGCGTGCCGCGAAAGAACGACACGTAGATGCGGGCGATCCAGCTGACCAGCTTGAAGCGCGACAGGCGCATCAGTGCCAGGCCGAAGCCCAGCATGAGGCCGAAGAACATCCCGCCCAGGCTCAAGATGACCGTGTAGTAGGCCCCCTTGAGCAGGAAAGGCAGGGAGTCCAGTGCGAGTTGAAAAGCTTCTTCCATTATTGAGTGACGTCAGCGCTGAAGTATTTTTCCGAAAGCTTTTTCAGCGTACCGTCGGCACGCAGCTTGTCGATGGCTTTGTTCACCGCAGCCAGCAACTCAGGCTCGCCTTTGCGCAGGGCAATACCGGCTTCCTGACGGGAGAACGCTTCGCCGGCGGCGGTGGTGTCCTTGGCTTTCTTGGCGTATTCCAGGGCGGCCAGACGGTCGATCAGAATGGCGTCGATGCGGCCGACGCGCAGGTCCTGGAACTTGGTCGGATCATCGTCATAGGTCTTGATGATGGCTTTTGGCTGATTGTCTTTGAGCCACTGCTCGTAGTTGGTGCCCAGGCCTACGCCGACTTTCTTGCCGGCCAGATCGGCGGCAGACTTGATGTTCAGCTCCGCGGCCTTCTTGGTCAGCACCAGCGCCTGAATCCCGGAAACGGTGTACGGCTCGGAGAAGTCATACTTCTTCTTGCGCTCTTCGGAGATGGTCACCTGGTTGATCACTGCGTCCAGACGTTTGGATTCCAGCGCCGCGAGGATGCCGTCCCATTTGGTCGGTTGCAGTTTGACCTTCACACCCAGTTCTTTGGCCAGGGCTTCGGAGAACTCGACTTCGAAACCGGCCAGTTTGCCGTCGGCGTCAACGAAGCTGAACGGTGGGTAAGTGCCTTCCAGACCGACGTTGATCACGCCCGCGTCCTTGATTTTTTGCAGCTGCTCACCGGCAACCGCCTGCCCCAGCAGACCGGCGCTCAGCGCCAGGCCCAGCGAACCGACCAGCAGATTTCGACGTAGTGCGGAAAAATTCATGACAAGCCCCTGTGTTTTCTTATGAAGACGCTTTTAGGAATGTTGGCAAAATCGGGATTTGGACGACTGCGATATCCTGCCCTAAAGCAGCGTATGCGTCTCGCTGCAAATTCGCCTGCGGCGTGACTATATGATGGTGCTTTTAGATAGGAAAATAATAAATATAGTGTTTGTTATTCTTTTATTTCATATGAGATACACGCGATTCCCTGTGGCGAGGGAGCTTGGTCCCTCGCCACAGGAGTACTTCAACTGGTCAGCGAGTCCTTGTAGGCAAACAACGCTGGTGCCCCGCCGGTATGCAGGAAAATGATCGGGCCATCGTTGAACCGTTGACGACCGATGCCATCCAGCAACCCGGCCATGGCTTTACCGGTGTAAACCGGGTCCAGCAGCAACCCTTCCTGACTCGCCACCAGCTTCACCGCCGCCAGCGTTCCGGCATTCGGCTCGCCATACCGAGGGCCAAAATATTCGTCCCACAGTTCGATCTTGAAACTCTCCGGCAGGCTCACGCCCAGCAACTCGGCAGTGCGCTCGGCCAGGCTCTGGACTTTCGGGCGCTGATCTTCATCGCTACGGGACACCGTGACACCAATCACTGGCAAATCCGGCAGTACTTCACTCAGTGCCAGCGCCAGACCACTGTGGGTCCCGGCACTGCCCGAGGCCAGGACCACGGCGGCGAATTGCAGGCCGGTGTCCTTGATCTGTGCGGCCAGTTCCAGCCCGGCGCGCACATAACCCAAAGCGCCCAGCGCATTGGAGCCACCAATCGGCACCACATACGGTTTCTTGCCGTTATTGCGTAAACGGTCGGCCAAGGCTTGCAGTTGCTCGTCGGCATTGTCGAGGTTTTCCACCAGCTCGACCTTGGCATCGAACAGGTCGAGCAGCAGCCGATTGCCGTTGCCCAGGTAGTTGGCGTCGTCGGTGCCCAATGGATTTTCCAGCAGCGCGACGCAGCCCAGGCCAAGCTTGGCCGCAATGGCGGCAGTCTGGCGCACGTGGTTGGACTGAAGCGCACCCGCGGTGATCAACGTGTCGGCGCCCTGGGCCAAGGCATCGGCCGCCAGGTATTCGAGTTTGCGCAGCTTGTTGCCGCCCATGGCCAGCGGTGTCAGGTCATCGCGTTTGACGTACAGATCACGGCCGAGCCAGGTCGACAGCCGTTCGAGTTTTTCAAGCGCGGTAGGGTGGCCGAGGAGGTCGAGGCGGTTAAAGCGGGCAAGCTGTTGTTTGATCATGGGTCCGTACTGGCCAAGGAAGATGTCAGGACTATAGGCACGGCTATATGCATGGGCAACCGTCAATCGCTTATAGCCAAAAGAACTGAACACAGCACAATTGGTTCTTAATTCGGCCTCCAGACCTTGCCGTAAAGTAATCGCCGACAACGCGGCCAGACACTCCGGCCGCCCGTGAGGAGTTTTTACCGTGAGCGAGCGTTCCAGCCATTGGCAATTGCAGACCATCGTCAGTCAACTGCGTACTGCGCGGGACCAGTGGCGCGCACAAAACGGCCGAGTCAGCGGCGAGCAGGGCGGTCGCGAATTGCCTTCCCGGGCCGCCATGGCGGAGATACTGGAAGCGCTGTGCGGTGCCTTGTTTCCGATGCGTCTGGGACCGGTGGATTTGCGTGAGGAGAGTGAAGACTTCTACGTCGGGCACACGCTGGACGTCGCGTTGAACGCGTTGCTGGCGCAGGCTCGACTCGAACTGCGTTACGCCGCTCGTCACAGCGCCGAAGCTGACACCGAAGTGGAGGCCAAGACTATTGCGATCATTCAGGATTTCGCCCTCGCGTTGCCGGGGCTGCGCAGCTTGCTGGACACCGATGTGCTGGCGGCCTATCACGGTGACCCGGCAGCTCGTAGCGTCGATGAAGTGCTGTTGTGCTATCCCGGGATTCTGGCGGTAATCCACCATCGCCTGGCGCACCATTTGTACCGCTCGGGGCTGCCGCTGCTGGCGCGGATCAGCGCAGAAATCGCCCACTCGGCCACCGGTATCGACATCCATCCTGGGGCGCAGATCGGTCGCAGCTTCTTTATTGATCACGGGACGGGTGTCGTGATCGGCGAGACGGCGATCATTGGTGAACGCGTGCGGATTTATCAAGCCGTGACGTTGGGCGCCAAGCGCTTCCCTTCGGATGAGGACGGCCAGTTGCAAAAGGGCCATCCGCGGCATCCGATCGTTGAGGATGATGTGGTGATCTATGCCGGCGCGACGATTCTGGGGCGGATCACCATTGGCAAGGGCTCGACCATTGGCGGCAACGTCTGGCTGACCCGTAGCGTACCGCCGGGGTGCAACCTGACGCAGGCGAATTTGCAGCATGATGACGGGACGCAGAAGTAAGCTTCGAAATTTCTGCTGACTGCACCGGCCTCATCGCGAGCAGGCTCGCTTCCACAGTGGATAGGTGTTGGACCACAGATTTTTGAACGACACATCTCCCTGTGGGAGCGAGCCTGCTCGCGAATGGATTTCAAGGCGCACGGTAATCATGGCATTTAGCTAATTTCCCGCTGAACGAATCCCCCCAATCCCACGTCATACCCATCCTTGAGCTAGCGTACAGAACGTACCGCCGAGCCCTGCGATTAGTCCTTAGCACCCTATTCATGTTTAACTTGAACGCTCATTCAAGTTAAACCGCCGGTTTGCTGCCCGTTCACAACAGGAGGCTTGCCTTGCCGAGTCCGTTATTGATTGCCCTGTTTCACCCCCTTGAGGTGCACCTTTCATGAGTGCATCGTCCCTCCCTCCAAGCGGCCAGGTCCGCATGAATCCGCCGGTGTTTTATTTCGCGGCGACCTTCATTCTGCTGTTCGGCATCGTCGTCATTGCCATGCCTGAACAGGCCGGCGCCTGGCTGCTGGAAGCGCAAAACTGGGCGGCCAATACGGTCGGCTGGTATTACATGCTCGCGATGACGCTGTATCTGGTCTTCGTGGTGGTCACCGCCTTGTCTGGCTACGGCAAGATCAAGCTCGGTGCCGACCACGACGAGCCCGAATTCAGTTACCTGTCCTGGGCCGGCATGCTGTTCGCCGCCGGGATCAGCATCACGCTGTTCTTCTTTTGCGTGTCCGAACCGCTTACTCACTTGGCCCAACCACCGCAAGGCGAGGCCGGCACGGCGGATGCGGCGCGTCAGGCGATGCAGATTCTGTTTCTGCACTGGGGCCTGCACGGCTGGGGCGTGTTCGCCTTTGTCGGCATGGCGCTGGCCTACTTCGCCTACCGCCACAACCTGCCGCTGGCCTTGCGTTCGGCGCTCTATCCGCTGATTGGCAAGCGCATCAACGGCCCGATCGGTTACGCCGTGGACGGCTTCGGCATCATCGCCACGGTGTTCGGCCTCGGCGCCGACATGGGCTTTGGCGTGTTGCACCTCAACTCGGGCCTGGACTACCTGTTTGGCATCGCTCACACCCAGTGGATTCAGGTCGGCCTGATCACGTTGATGATGGGCGCGGCGATCATCGTTGCGGTGTCCGGCGTCGATAAAGGCGTGCGGGTGATGTCCGACATCAACATGCTGCTGGCCTGTGCGCTGTTGCTGTTCGTGTTGTTCGCCGGTCCTACGCAGCATTTGCTCAACACCCTGATCCAGAACATCGGCGACTACCTCGGCGCGTTGCCGATGAAGAGTTTCGACCTGTACGCCTACGACAAACCCAGCGACTGGCTGGGCGGCTGGACCGTGTTCTATTGGGCCTGGTGGATTGCGTGGTCGCCGTTCGTGGGCCTGTTCATCGCACGGATCTCCCGTGGCCGTACCATTCGCGAATTCGTCTTCGGCGTGTTGCTGATTCCGCTCGGTTTCACCCTGGCGTGGATGTCGATCTTCGGCAACAGCGCCATCGACCAGGTCCTGAACCACGGCATGACCGCACTCGGCATGTCGGCCGTCGACAATCCGTCGATGACCCTCTACCTGCTGCTGGAAACCTACCCGTGGAGCAAAACCGTCATCGCGGTGACGGTGTTCATCAGCTTCGTGTTCTTCGTCACCTCGGCCGACTCCGGCACCGTGGTGCTGTCGACGCTCTCCGCCAAGGGCGGCAACCCGGATGAAGACGGGCCGAAATGGCTGCGGGTGTTCTGGGGCGCGATGACCGCGCTGGTGACCAGTGCGTTGCTGTTCTCCGGCAGCATCGATGCGCTGAAGTCAGCGGTGGTGCTGACGTCGTTGCCGTTCTCGATGATCTTGCTGCTGATGATGTGGGGGCTGCACAAGGCGTTCTATCTGGAGTCGCAAAAGCAGATCGCGCAGCTGCATTCCCTGGCGCCGGTGTCCGGCTCGCGGCGGGGCGGTTGGCGTCAGCGCTTGACCCAGGCCGTGCATTTCCCGTCCCGCGATGAGGTCTATCGCTTCCTCGACACCACGGTGCGCCCGGCGATCGAAGAAGTGAGCGCCGTGTTCGTCGAGAAAGGATTGAACGTGGTCACTCAGCCCGACCCGGCCAACGACAACGTCAGCCTGGAAATCGGACACGGCGAAGAGCATCCGTTTATCTATCAGGTGCAGATGCGTGGCTACTTCACGCCATCGTTTGCCCGTGGTGGCATGGGTTCCAAGGAACTCAACAACCGCCGCTATTACCGGGCCGAAGTGCATTTGAGCGAGGGCAGCCAGGACTACGATCTGGTGGGTTACACCAAGGAGCAGATCATCAACGACATCCTTGATCAGTACGAACGGCATTTGCAGTTCTTGCACTTGGTGCGTTGAACGTAGTGGCGGTGCTGTTCACGTTTCGGTGGTCAACACCATGAACAGCACCAGCGCCGCCACCGGTACACCGAACACGGCGCTGCCAACGACCAGTTCCGTGCTCAACGGCTGGCCGGCATAGACCATCCCGACCGCGCCGTTGATCAGTGTCAGGGCCAGCCACAGGACCACAAAACTATAGGCCAGGGTCTCGCGGCTGAAGTCGATTTTCTCGCCGATGAACAGCATCAGCGCCAGCAGGATCAGGCCGAAGGTGATGATGATCGTGGTGTGCATGATGCATTCCGTCCTTTAGATGTGTGCTGCCCTCAAGACCGCCTTCGCGGGCAAGCCTCGCGCCTACAGATTGCGCGCAACCCCTGTAGGCGCGAGGCTTGCCCGCGAAGGCGTCGGGCCTGCCTGCAAACCAGCTTAAACCAATCCACCATTCACCCGCAGAATCTGCCCATTGACCCAAGCCGAATCCGGCCCGACCAGAAACGACACCACACGAGCAATGTCCTCTGGCTGACCGAGACGCTCCAGCGGAGGCATCTTGGCGAAGGTCTGGATCTGCTCTTCGCTCTTGCCGTGCAAAAACAATTCGGTCGCTACCGGCCCGGGGGCGACTGCGTTGACGGTGATGTTGCGCCCGCGCATTTCTTTGGCGAATACCTGGGTCAGGGATTCCACGGCCGCTTTGCTGGCGATGTACACCGCGTACCCCGGCAGGTTGAGCCCGACGGTGCTGCTGGAAAAGTTGACGATCCGCCCGCCGCTGTTCAGACGCGTCGCCGCCTCACGCAAGGTGTTGAAGGTGCCGCGCGCGTGGATGTTGAAGGTCTGGTCGAACAGTTCGTCTGTGTGTTGCGCCAGCGGCATCACTTTGAGAATGCCGGCGTTGTTGATCAGCACATCGACCTTGCCCAGTTGCGTTTCGGTCTCGTCGAACATCCGGCGCACGTCGTCGGCATTGGCCACATCGGCCTTGATCGCTATGGCTTGATGGCCGGCCTGACGCAACTCCACCACCCGTTTTGAGGCTTCGATGGCGCTGCTGGCGTAGTTGATGGCGACGGCGAACCCTTCGCTGGCCAGTTGTCTGGCGATCACGGCACCGATGCCACGGGAGGCGCCGGTCACGAGGGCAACTTTCGAAGTTTGAGTAGTCATGGCGAACCTATGAAGGTGTTTGTTGGGGTGAAGCCAGATTCACATGTTTACCGAAGCCGATAAATGCACGAAAGTTGCCTTGACTGTTCAATAATCGCCAACAATCGAGGCGCAGGAGCCAAGCGTGGATCAAGTCAAAGCAATGAAGGTTTTCGTGCGGATCTACGAGCGCAGCAGCTTCACGCTGGCCGCCGAGGACCTGAATCTGCCGCGGGCGACGCTGACCCATACGCTGAATCAGTTTGAAGCGTGGCTCGGTACGCGCTTGTTGGAACGCAGCACCCGCAGGGTGCGTCCGACGCTGGACGGCGAGGCCTACTATCAGCGTTGTGTGCACTTGCTGGCGGAACTGGAAGAAGCCGAACTGGCGTTTCGCGGTTGCGCACCCAAAGGCCGCTTGCGCGTGGACTTGCATGGCACCCTGGCCAGGCATTTTGTGATCCCGGCATTGCCACAATTCATGGAGCGTTACCCGGATATCGAGTTGTCCATCAGCGAGGCAGACCGTTTTGTCGACCTGATCGCTGAAGGCGTCGACTGCGTGCTGCGCGCCGGCACCTTGAGTGATTCGGCGCTGATCGGAAAACGCATCGCCAGCCTGCGCCAGATCACCTGCGCCAGCCCCGCCTACTTGCGCAAACACGGCGAACCGCAAAGCCTGGAAGACCTGAAGCATCATCGCGCGGTGAACTACGTCTCGCGCACCACCGCCAAGTTGTTCCCCTTCGAATTCATGGTCGATGGTGAGCTGAAAGAAGTCGCTATCGAAGGCGCGGTTTCCGTATTCGGTGCGGAAATTTATGCGGCGTCGGCAATTGCCGGGCTCGGCTTGATCCAGTGTCCGCATTACCGAATGGAGGCGCAGATTTCCCAAGGCCTGGTGCAAGAAGTCCTCATCGACACGCCGCCACCGTCAATGCCGGTTTCGGTGCTGTACCCCCACAACCGACACATGTCGCCACGGGTTCGGGTGTTTGTGGATTGGTTGGGGGAGCTGTTTACGGGCGCTGTTTGACCTTGCTGTTCTTGATCGTTCCCACGCTCCGCGTCGGAACGATCATCTGTGAAACGTTTCAGCTTTTTCTCGAGTCCGAGGTTTATCGGCGTTTGTCTGGGCGTATGCTGGGCAACTTGCGAAGCAGTCGATACCAACTTCAAGACAGACAAGAGAGGATTCGATGACTTACACCGCTGCCGAAAACCGCTACGACTCTATCCCTTACCGCCGCGTAGGCCGCAGCGGTCTGGTGCTGCCGGCGCTGTCCCTGGGGCTGTGGCACAACTTCGGTGACAGCACGCCGATCGACACTCAGCGCTCGCTGTTGCGCACCGCCTTCGACCTGGGCATCAACCACTTCGACCTGGCCAACAACTATGGCCCGCCGTATGGCAGCGCCGAGATCAACTTCGGTCGTTTGCTGCGTGAAGACTTCAAGCAGTACCGCGACGAGCTGATCATTTCAAGCAAGGCCGGTTGGGACATGTGGCCCGGCCCTTATGGCCAGGGCGGCGGTTCGCGTAAATACGTGCTGGCCAGCCTCGACCAGAGCCTGCAACGCCTGGGCCTGGACTACGTGGACATCTTCTATTCCCATCGCTTCGACCCCGACACCCCACTGGAAGAAACTGCCAGTGCGTTGGCCACCGCCGTGCAGCAGGGCAAGGCGCTGTACATCGGCATCTCGTCCTATTCCGGGGTGAAAACCCGTGAGATGGCGGCGCTGCTGAAAGAGTGGAAAGTACCGTTGCTGATTCACCAACCAGCCTACAACCTGCTCAATCGCTGGGTTGAAAAGGATCTGCTGGACGTCACCGACGAACTCGGCACTGGCGTGATTGCGTTCACGCCGTTGGCGCAGGGCTTGTTGACCGACAAGTACCTCAATGGCATTCCGAAGGATGCGCGGGTCAATCGCCCGGGCGGTGGTTCTTTGCAGGAATCTCATCTGTCCGAAGCCAACATCGCTCACGTGCGCGGGCTCAACGAAATCGCCAAGCGTCGCGGTCAGAGCCTGGCGCAACTGGCGTTGGCATGGACGCTGCGCGATCCGCGCGTGACCTCGGCACTGATCGGTGCGAGCCGGCCGGAGCAGATTATCGAGAACGTCGCAGCGTTGAAGAATCTGAGTTTCAGCGCGGAAGAACTGGCGGAAATTGACCGGTTTGCCCAGGAAGGCGGGATCAATCTTTGGGAGAAGCCTTCGACGGCTGAATAAGTGTTCGGCACGGGGTCTTGCTGCGCCTGTTCCTGCCTCTTCGCGAGCAGGCTCGCTCCCACAGTGGATTTGTGTCAGGCACAGACCCTGTGGGAGCGAGCCTGCTCGCGATGGGGCCAGAACAGGCAGTAAAGAACTCAGGACTCACCGAAAGAAAGGCACATCCCCCAACACCGTAGCCCGCTGCATCACCCGCCGCGCCGGTCGGTAATCATCCACGGCGTAATGCTGTGTCACGCGGTTATCCCAGAACGCCACGTCATCTTTTTGCCAACGCCAGCGAATGGTGAATTCCGGCCGCGTCGCATGAGCAAACAACAGCTTCAAAATCGCTTCACTCTCGGTGTCCGACAGCTCATTGATCTTCGACGTGAAGCCTTCATTGACGAACAACGCCCGGCGCCCGCTCACCGGGTGTGTGCGAATCACCGGGTGCGACAGCGGTGGATTTTTGCGGCGTGCTTCTTCCCACTGGGCCAACGCTTGCGGCGTGTTGCCATATCGCTCCAGCGGGAACGAGCGGGTGAAATCGTGTGTGGCCGTCAGGCCTTCGAGCAAGCTTTTCATCGGCGCGGACAACGCTTCATACGCCGCGATGCCACTGGCCCACAGCGTGTCGCCACCAAATTCAGGCAACAGCTTGGCACTCAGCACCGCTCCCATGGCCGGGGTCGGCAGGAAGGTCACGTCGGTGTGCCAGATCGCGTTGTCGCGCACGTCGGTGACGGCGGTGTCGAGGATCAGCACTTCGGGCTGTTCCGGCACGTTCGGGTAGATCGGATGGATGTGCAGGTCGCCAAAATTCGCAGCGAATCGCGCCTGCTGTTGCGGTGTGATCGGCTGGTCGCGGAAGAACAGCACTTGATGCTTGAGCAGCGCTTGCTCGATGGCGTCGCGCTGTTCCAGGTTCAGTGGCTGGCTGACGTCGATGCCGCTGATTTGGGCGCCGAGGGCCGAGCTGAGGGGGACGATGGTCAGGTTGCTCATGGTGATTCTCTTTAATCCGGGGTGCCGAGCTTTTGTAGGAGTGAGCCTGCTCGCGATAGCGGAGAGTCAGACGACAGGGTGGTGGCTGATGCACCGCCATCGCGAGCAGGCTCGCTCCCACATTAAGATCCCAAAAACTCAGTGGGCCTGGCCGTGCCACGGCACCAGTTTGCGTTGCAGGGCGCGCAGGCCCATTTCCATGGCAAACGCGATCAGGGCAATCACCAGAATCCCCAGCACCACCACATCGGTGACCAGGAATTGCGCGGCCGACTGCACCATAAAACCCAAACCGCTGGTGGCGGCGATCAATTCGGCGGCAACCAGCGTCGACCAACCCACACCGAGGCCGATGCGCACGCCAGTCAAAATATCCGGCAAGGCGCTCGGCAGAATCACATGGCGAATCAACTGCGCCCGGGTCGCACCCAGCGACTGCGCGGCGCGCAGTTTGGCCGGGTCAACCGTGCGCACGCCAGTTGCAGTGGCAATGGCAATCGGGGCGAAAATCGCCAGGTAGATCAGCAAGACTTTCGACAGCTCACCGATGCCGCACCAGATCACGATCAGCGGCAGGTAAGCCAGCGGTGGAATCGGCCGGTAGAACTCGATCAACGGATCGAGCACGCCGCGGGCGATGCGGTTATGGCCGATGGCGATGCCGATGGGCACGGCGGTCAGCACCGCGAAACCAAGGCCCAGACCGATACGGCTGAGACTGGCCCCCAAATGCTGCCACAACGTTGAATCCATGTAGCCGCTGGTCACCAGCAGCCAGCCCTTTTGCAGCACGGCGGACGGTGGTGGCAGGAACAGCGGTTCGATCATCCCTGTGGCGGTGACGGCCCACCAAATGACAACCAGCGCCACCAGCGTCAGCACGCTGATCCACCGAGTGCTGAGGCTGCGACGTGCCGGGATGTCCGTGGAACCCGGTTTAACCGCGACGGCGGGAACTTGATAGCTGCTCATGCGCGCTCCTGCCGCTGGGCGGTGCTGCGTTGGGAGAACACTTTGGCGAGTACGTGTTCGCGAGTTTCGATGAAGCGCGGGTCGGACTTGATCGAGCGAGCGGACTCACCGGCCGCATACCGCTGACCGAAATCCAGGCTCAGGCGCTCGACGATTTGTCCCGGATCAGGCGCCAGCAGAATCAGGTCCGTGGCGAGGAACACCGCTTCTTCGATGTCGTGGGTAATCAGGAAAACCGGTTTGGCGGTGCGCTGCCAGACTTGCAGCAGCAGCTCCTGCATCTGTTCGCGGGTGAAGGCGTCGAGGGCGCCGAAGGGTTCGTCCATCAGCAAAACGCGCGGGTCGGCGGCCAGCGCGCGGGCCAGGCCGACACGTTGCTTCTGGCCACCCGAGAGTTGCCAGATGCGGCGACTTTCGAAGCCGGAAAGGTCCACCAGTGCGAGCATTTCCTGAGCGCGCAGTTCACGTTTTTCCCGCGCAATGCCGGCCAGCTCCAGGCCGAAACCGACGTTGGCCAACACGTCCTGCCAAGGCAGCAGGGCGTCGTCCTGGAACACCACGCCGCGTTCGGCGCTCGGGCCTTTGACCGGCACACCGTCAAGGGTGATGCGCCCGGCGCTGGGTTCGACGAATCCGGCAATCAGGTTCAACAGCGAGGTCTTGCCACTGCCGGACGGGCCGAGAGCTACCAGCAACTGCTGGGGGCCCAGGCTCAGGGAAATATCCGCCAGTACCGGTTCGGCGGCGCCGGGGTACTGTGCGCTGATGCGCTCCAGCTGTAGCAAAGCCATCGCAGTTAACTCCCGATCAGTTGGTGATGTACTTGGCGCTGACGTAAGGGGCGTAGTCCGGCAGCACGGCCTCGACCTTGCCTTGTTCTTTCAGGAACGTGGCGGTATCGGTGATGGCCTTGGTGGTCGGTGCGCCGAGGGTGATCACTTGGTCAGCCGCCAGCGGGAAGACGTTGCCTTGCAGCAACAACGGAATGTCGCTGGCCTTGGCGCCCGACAGTTTGACAAGCTTGTCCACGTTGCTTTGATTGGCCAGCCAGGCTTTCGGGTCTTTGCGGTAATCGGCGTAGGCGTCGAGGGTCACTTTGGCGAACGCAGTGACGATTTCCGGGTGCTTCTCGGCGAAGTCCTTACGCACGATCCAGGCATCGAAAGTCGGAGCGCCGAACTTGGCCAGTTCGCCGGAGGTAATCAGCACTTTGCCGTTTTCCTTGGCGACTCCGAGGGCTGGGTCCCACACGTAAGTGGCGTCGATATCACCGCGTTTCCACGCAGCGATGATGGCGGGCGGAGCGAGGTTGAGCACGGTGACCTTCGACGGATCGATGTTCCAGTGCTTGAGCGCCGCCAGCAGGCTGTAGTGGCCGGTGGAAACGAACGGCACGGCGATTTTTTTGCCGATCAGGTCTTGCGGAGTCTTGATCCCGGAGCCGTCGCGGGCGACCAGGGCTTCAGCCGCGCCGATCTGGGTGGCAATGAGGAAGGTTTCTACCGGGACTTTGCGGGTGATGGCCGCCGTCAGGGGGCTGGAACCGAGGTAGCCGATCTGCACGTCGCCGGAAGCGATGGCGGCGATGATGTCGGCGCCGTTGTCGAATTTGCGCCAGTCGATCTTGGCGTTGGTGGCTTTTTCGTAAGCGCCGTCGGCCTGGGCGACCTTTGCCGGGTCAACCGTGGTCTGGTAGGCGACGGTCACGTCAGCCGCCTGGGCAAACAAACTCGCAGCAGCCAGCGACGCGGCCGCCAAGAGGCGAAGAGAGAAATTCAGTTTCATTGAGAAGCTCCTTGTCAGGCGACCGAGAGTCGGCGTGAAAGGAGACTAAATGATCTAAGAATCCGAAAATAAATAACTTTTTCGAATGAGCTTATGAGCGGAAAATTCTAAGGGAGACCGCAGTGCGGCCATCGCGGGCAAGCCTCGCTCCTACAGATTCGGGGTCGAGTCACAAATGGGGACCGACACAAAACTGTAGGAGCGAGGCTTGCCCGCGAAAAGGTCTGAAGGACCTTCTGATGTTAGTTGCTGATCGCCAGAATGCTCGCCTGATACGACCCGACAAACACATCGAAATCGCCGACTTCGTTCTGCTCCAGCGCCACCTGCTCAGCCAGCGAGGAGCGTGCGCGTTCTTCAAACTTCGCCTGATCTTCGCTATTCAACGGCTCGCTGCGGAAAAACTCCGCATGCGCCTGGCTCTGGCGCAGGGAGAACTGGGCAAAGCTCTCCTTGTGTTCAGCCATGGCCGCCAGCACTTGTGCTGAAGGTGTGCGCGACGAATCCTTGACCTTCTCCATCTGCACGTCCAGCGCCTTGCTGTGGGCATCGCCACCATGGCTTTGATCAAGCAGCGCCGCGAGCGGAGCTATTTTTTCCAACAATTCGCCGGCCCATTCCTTCAGGTCGACCGGTTGACCGTCACGCTGCAGTTGCAGGCCCGGACGACGACCTTCCTTGACCACGCTGAGGAAGTTCGAGGTCGCGTTGCCGCACGAAGTATTGGTCAGCAGCGGGCTGTCGTTCAGCGCGCAATACAGCAGGAACGCGTCGAGGAAGCGCGACTCTGGCAAATCGATGCCCATCGGCAGGAACGGATTGATGTCCAGGCAACGCACTTCGACGTACTGAATGCCGCGGGCCACCAGCGCCTGGATCGGCCGTTCGCCGGTGTAGGTCACGCGCTTCGGGCGGATGTTGGAGTAGTACTCGTTTTCGATCTGCAGGATGTTGGTGTTGAGCTGAACCCATTCACCGTCCTGATGCGTACCGATTTCGACATACGGTGCATACGGCGTGGCGACCGCTTTGCGCAGGCTGTCGGTGTAGCTGGCCAGATCGTTGTAGCACGGCGTCAAGCCGGCCTGGGCGTTGCTCTGGTAACCCAGGTCACTCATGCGCAGGCTGGTGGCGTATGGCAGGTACAAGGTGTCCGGGTCCAGTTGCTCCAACTGGTGCGAACGACCGCGCAGGAAACCGGCGTCCAGCGCAGGGGAGGCGCCGAACAGGTACATCAGCAGCCAGCTGTAGCGGCGGAAGTTGCGGATCAGCGCAATGTAGGCTGACGACTGATAGTCGCGGTCGGTGCCGACAAAGCCTTCAGCCTCTTTAAGCAGTGGCCAGAGCTTTTCCGGCAGGGAAAAGTTGTAGTGAATCCCGGCGATGCACTGCATGGTCTTGCCGTAACGCAGGGCCAGGCCCTTGCGGTAGACGTACTTGAGCTGACCGATGTTGGACGTGCCGTAATAGGCGATCGGGATGTCTTCCTCGGCCGGCAACGGGCACGGCATCGATGGACTCCACAGAAACTCGTTGCCGAGCTTGCTGTAGGCAAAACGGTGAATCTTGTCCAGGCTCGCCAGCGTATCGGCCGGGTCTGGCAGGGCCGGGGTAATGAATTCCAGCAGCGACTCGGAATAGTCGGTGGTGATTTGTTCATTGGTCAGCGCGGAACCCAATGCTTCCGGGTGCGGCGTTTGCGCCAGGCGACCTTCGCCGGTCACGCGCAGGCATTCACGTTCGATGCCGTGAAGGCACTGTTCGAGCAGAGAGAGGTTAGCGCGCTCGCCGAGCAGAGCCAGGCGGCGGTTGAGAAGTTCGCTCAAGTTGGATTCCTTCACGCGTCAGTCGCCCCAATATGGGGGTGGGCAAGACGGTCTACAAGGGTGAAGTTGAAACTGGCGTTTTCGCCTGGTTTTTGGACCGTACACGGCTGCTGACAGCAGCCAAGGAATTCCCTGTGGGAGCGAGCCTGCTCGCGAAGAGGGCGTGTCAGTCAACATTGATGTTGTCTGATACACCGCCTTCGCGAGCAGGCTCGCTCCCACAGGAAACTTCGGCACTGCAGTCACAGCGCCGAAATTAACTCAAATCGATGACTTCTAGCTACAGGACAGCGAACGTGCCTTGTGCTTTTGCGACGAGTTTGTCGTCTTGCATCACGTCGGCTTCGACCACCAGCGTGCGCCGGCCCGGGTGAATCACCCGCGCCGTGCACATCACTTCACCGTCGGAAACGGCGCGAATGTAGTTGATCTTGCACTCGATGGTCGCGCTCTGCTGGTCAAAGCCGTGGGTGCTGGAACAGGCCAGCCCCATGGCAATGTCCACCAGACTGAACAAGGCCCCGCCGTGCAGCTTGCCGCCGCGATTGCGCAGCTCTGGCGCAAGCCCCAGGGCGACTTGCGCCACCCCGGCTTCCAGACTGTGCAAGCGACATCCCAGCAGCTTGAAAAAAGCGCTTTCGGTCAGCCCGGCAGGGATCTCCATCAGCGTTTCTTCAACTGCTTGGCGTTGGCAAACAACGACGCCATGGCGTTGTTGGCCGGGGCCGCCGCCGTGGTTTCCTTACGCGGTGCGTTGTTCTGGGACTGGCGTGGCGCCGACCCCGGACGTGCACCACGAGCGCCGTCGATTTTCTCGCCCGGGGTGTCGCTCATGCGCATCGACAGACCCACGCGTTTACGCGGGATATCGACTTCCATGACCTTCACTTTCACCACGTCTCCGGCCTTTACCGCTTCGCGCGGATCCTTGATGAACTTCTCCGAAAGCGCAGAGATGTGCACCAAACCGTCCTGATGCACGCCGATGTCGACGAACGCGCCGAAGTTGGTCACGTTGGTGACGACGCCTTCGAGGATCATGCCCAGTTGCAGATCCTTGAGGTCTTCGACGCCTTCCTGGAACTCGGCGGTCTTGAACTCAGGACGCGGGTCACGGCCCGGTTTTTCCAGCTCTTGCAGAATGTCGGTGACCGTTGGCAGACCAAAGGTTTCGTCGGTGTACTTCTTCGGGTCGAGACGCTTGAGGAAGCTCGCGTCGCCGATCAACGAGCGAATGTCACGGTCGGTCTCAGCGGCAATGCGCTGCACCAGCGGATAGGCTTCCGGGTGAACCGCCGACGAATCCAGCGGATTGTCGCCGTTCATGACGCGCAGGAAACCGGCCGCCTGTTCGAAGGTTTTCTCGCCCAGACGAGCGACTTTCTTCAACGCCGCACGGGTTTTGAACGCGCCGTGCTCGTCGCGGTGGCTGACGATGTTCTGCGCCAGGGTCGCGTTGAGGCCGGAGATGCGGGCGAGCAGCGCCACGGAGGCGGTGTTGACGTCCACGCCCACGGCGTTCACGCAGTCCTCGACCACGGCATCCAGGCCACGCGCCAGTTTCAGCTGCGACACGTCGTGCTGGTACTGGCCGACGCCGATGGATTTCGGATCGATCTTCACCAGTTCGGCCAGCGGATCCTGCAAGCGGCGGGCAATCGACACGGCGCCACGGATCGACACGTCGAGGTCCGGGAATTCCTTGGAAGCCAGTTCCGACGCCGAATAAACCGATGCACCGGCTTCGGAGACCATGACCTTGGTCATCTTCATCGCTGGGTATTTTTTGATCAGCTCAGCGGCGAGCTTGTCGGTTTCACGGCTGGCGGTGCCGTTGCCAATGGCGATCAGGTCCACGGCATGCTTGGCGCACAGGGCCGCCAGAATCGCGATGGTCTGGTCCCATTTGTTGTGCGGTACGTGCGGGTAAACCGTGGCGTGATCCAGCAGCTTGCCGGTGGAATCGACCACGGCGACCTTGCAACCGGTGCGCAGGCCCGGGTCGAGGCCCAGGGTGGCACGCGGGCCGGCCGGGGCCGACAGCAGCAAGTCGTGCAGGTTGTGGGCGAACACGTTGATCGCTTCGGTTTCCGCGCCATCGCGCAGTTCGCCGAGCAAATCGGTTTCGAGGTGGGTGTAGAGCTTGACCTTCCAGGTCCAGCGCACCACTTCGCCCAGCCATTTGTCGGCGGCGCGGTTCTGGTTCTGGATGCCGAACTGCTGGCCGATCATGCCCTCGCACGGGTGCATGGCGCCCGGCAGCTCGTCGCCGACTTTCAGCGCCGAACTCAGGATGCCTTCGTTGCGGCCACGGAAAATCGCCAGCGCGCGGTGCGACGGCATGCTTTTCAGCGGTTCGTCGTGTTCGAAGTAATCGCGGAACTTGGCGCCTTCCTCTTCCTTGCCGGCGATGACGCGGGCACTGAGGGTCGCTTCCTGCTTGAGGTAGCTGCGCAGCTTGTCCAGGAGGCCGGCGTCTTCGGCGAAGCGCTCCATCAGGATGTATTTGGCGCCTTCGAGGGCCGCCTTCACATCGGCCACGCCTTTTTCGGCGTCGACGAAGCGTGCGGCTTCGGCGTCTGGCGTCAGGGTCGGGTCGTTGAACAGGCCGTCGGCCAGCTCGCCGAGGCCGGCTTCCAGGGCGATCTGGCCCTTGGTGCGGCGCTTCTGCTTGTACGGCAAGTACAAGTCTTCCAGGCGGGTCTTGGTGTCGGCGAGTTTGATGTCGCGTTCGAGTTGCGGGGTCAGCTTGCCTTGCTCCTGAATGCTGGCAAGGATGCTGATACGCCGTTCGTCGAGTTCTCGCAGGTAGCGCAGACGCTCTTCCAGATGACGCAACTGGATGTCATCGAGGCTGCCGGTCACTTCTTTCCGGTAACGGGCGATGAAGGGAACGGTAGAGCCTTCATCGAGTAGCGCGACGGCCGCTTCGACCTGTTGTGGGCGTACACCGAGTTCCTCGGCGATGCGGCTGTTGATGCTGTCCATAAAACCACCTGACAAATTGTGAAAGCAGGCTCGCAGGCGCAGGGAGAAAGGCTCGGCGAGTCTGGTTGAGCGGCCTGGCGTGCGCCGCTACCTGGATCAACAGGTATCCCATTGACCCGTGAAATCGAACAATGACTGCCGGCGCCATGAAAATAAAAAGCGGCCAACTGCAGCCATGATCAGACGTTGCCTGACACAAAAGGCCGCGCATTATAACCAGCGTTCTATCATTCAGGGGCATCGCAGGCATTAGCGCGAGGGCCGGATTTCTGGCAGTGAAGGAAAAATCTGCTAACAATGCACACGGTGCGTATAACGGCAGCTACGCCATAATGCGCGCCGAGATCAAAGGAGCATCCAATGAGCAGCACTGCAAACAATGCTGAAGGCGAAAAAATTCTTATTGTTGACGACGATCCAGGGCTGAGCAGCCTGCTGGAACGCTTTTTCGTCAGCAAGGGCTACCGCGCCCGCGCCGTGCCGAACACCGAACAAATGGATCGCCTGCTGGCGCGTGAAGTGTTCAACCTGGTCGTCCTCGACCTGATGCTGCCCGGCGAAGACGGTCTGACCGCCTGCCGCCGGCTGCGCACGGCGAACAATCAGATCCCGATCATCATGCTGACTGCCAAGGGCGATGAGCTGAGCCGCATCAAGGGCCTGGAACTGGGCGCCGACGATTACCTGGCCAAGCCCTTCAACCCGGATGAGCTGATGGCCCGTGTCAAAGCGGTCCTGCGCCGTCAGTCGACGCCTGTGCCGGGCGCACCGGGCAGCGAAGACGAAAGCGTGACCTTCGGTGACTACGAACTGTCCCTGGCCACCCGCGAACTCAAGCGCGGTGACGAAGTGCACATGCTGACCACCGGTGAATTCGCGGTGCTCAAGGCCTTGGTCATGAACGCGCGTCAGCCACTGACTCGCGACAAGCTGATGAACCTGGCTCGTGGCCGTGAATGGGATGCGCTGGAGCGTTCCATCGACGTGCAGATTTCCCGTCTGCGCCGGATGATCGAGCCTGACCCATCCAAACCGCGTTACATCCAGACGGTCTGGGGCGTGGGCTACGTGTTCGTTCCGGATGGCGCCGCCACCAAGTGATCGGCGATTTGTAGGAGCGGGTCTTGCGGACAATCGTCCGCAGACTCGCGATCCGCAATATGCGAGCATCGCTCGCTCCTGCAAGTGTGTAGCGGTTATTCATGAAAACCCCCGTTTGGTTCCCCCAGAGTTTCTTCTCCCGCACCCTGTGGCTGGTGCTGATCGTCGTCCTGTTTTCCAAGGCACTGACCCTGGTTTATCTGTTGATGAACGAAGACGTGCTGGTGGACCGCCAATACAGCCACGGTGTCGCCCTGACGCTGCGCGCTTATTGGGCCGCTGATGAAAAGAACCGAGAGAAAATCGCTGATGCTGCCACCCTGATCAGGGTCGTGGGCGCGGGTGTGCCGGAAGGCGAGCAACATTGGCCTTACAGCGAGATCTATCAGCGTCAGATGCAGGCTGAGTTGGGTGCCGACACCGAAGTGCGATTACGCATGCACTCACCGCCGGCCCTGTGGGTTCGGGCACCTAGCCTGGGCGATGGCTGGCTGAAAGTGCCGCTGTATCCGCATCCGTTGCGCGGCCAGAAAATCTGGAACGTGCTCGGCTGGTTCCTTGCTATCGGCTTGCTGTCCACCGCCTCGGCGTGGATCTTCGTCAGCCAGCTCAATCAACCCTTGAAACGTCTGGTGTATGCCGCACGGCAACTCGGCCAGGGGCGCAGCGTGCGCCTGCCGATCAGTGACACGCCGAGCGAGATGACCGAGGTGTATCGCGCCTTCAACCAGATGGCTGAAGACGTTGAGCAGGCCGGTCGCGAGCGCGAGCTGATGCTGGCCGGGGTGTCACACGACCTGCGTACACCGCTGACCCGTTTGCGCTTGTCCCTGGAATTGATGGGCGACCACAACGACCTCACCGACGCGATGGTGCGTGACATCGAAGACATGGACGCGATCCTCGACCAGTTCCTCGCGTTTATCCGCGATGGTCGTGACGAGTCTGTCGAGGAAGTGGACCTGATTGACCTGGTTCGTGAAGTCGCTGCGCCGTATAACCAGAACGAAGAAAAAGTGCGTCTGCGCCTGGAACCGATCCAGGCGTTTCCCCTGCGTCGGGTGTCGATGAAGCGGCTGCTGAACAATTTGATCGGCAACGCGTTGCACCATGCTGGCAGCGGGGTTGAGGTGGCGGCTTATGTCTCCGGTGATACCAGCGCGCCGTACGTGGTGCTGAGCGTCATGGACCGTGGGGCAGGGATTGATCCGTCGGAACTGGAGGCGATCTTCAACCCGTTCACCCGGGGTGATCGTGCCAGGGGCGGGAAGGGGACAGGACTTGGACTGGCCATCGTGAAGCGGATCGCTTCGATGCATGGCGGGAATGTCGAGTTGCGCAATCGGCCGGGTGGCGGGCTTGAAGCTCGGGTGCGGTTGCCGCTTGGGCTTATGTTGCCGCGGGATGCGGTTTAACAGCTGACTACTATTCCCACGCTCTGCGTGGGAATGCAGCCCTGGACGCTCGGCGTCCCAGCAACAGCCGAACGCGGAGCGTCCGTTAGAGCATTCCCACGCAAAGCGTGGGAATGCTCAGTGGGTCAGCCCTTGCCTTTGGTGCGCGTCATATTCGGCCCGCCATTCTTCTCAAGATGCTCGATGATGATCCCCGCCACATTCTTCCCGGTGGTGGTCTCGATCCCTTCCAGCCCTGGCGACGAGTTCACTTCCATCACCAGCGGCCCGTGATTGGAGCGCAGGATATCCACGCCCGCCACCGCCAGCCCCATGACCTTGGCCGCCCGCAACGCGGTCATGCGTTCTTCAGGGGTGATCTTGATCAGGCTGGCACTACCACCGCGATGCAGGTTGGAGCGGAACTCCCCAGGCTTGGCCTGGCGCTTCATCGCCGCGATCACCTTGTCGCCCACCACGAAGCAGCGAATGTCCGCGCCCCCGGCTTCCTTGATGTATTCCTGAACCATGATGTTCTGCTTCAGGCCCATGAAGGCCTCAATCACCGACTCTGCCGCCGTCGCCGTTTCACACAACACCACACCGATGCCTTGCGTACCTTCCAGCACCTTGATCACCAGCGGTGCGCCGTTGACCATGTCGATCAGGTCGGGAATGTCATCCGGGGAGTGCGCAAACCCGGTGACCGGCAAGCCGATGCCGCGGCGCGAGAGCAATTGCAGTGACCGCAGTTTGTCCCGCGAACGGGCGATGGCCACCGATTCATTGAGCGGGAAAACCCCCATCATTTCGAACTGACGCAACACCGCGCAGCCATAAAACGTCACAGACGCACCGATCCGCGGGATCACCGCGTCGAAACCTTCCAGCGGCTTGCCGCGGTAATGGATCTGCGGTTTGTGGCTGGCAATGTTCATATAGGCGCGCAGGGTGTCGATCACCACCATTTCATGTCCACGCTCGGTACCGGCTTCGACCAGACGACGAGTGGAATACAGACGCGGGTTCCGCGACAGCACAGCGATCTTCATGCAACACCTGTGGAAGAGGTAGATACCGGGAACACCGGCTTGTCTTGTACATATTTGATGCCCGGATTGACCACCAGTTGGCCGTCGATCAGGGCTTTGGAGCCGAGGAGCAGGCGATAACGCATGGACTTGCGGCAGGCGAGGGTGAATTCGACCCGCCATACCCGATCACCCAGGGCCAGTGTGGTGCTGACCACGTAACGCATCTGAGCGTGACCGTTGGAGCTTTTGATGGTTTTGCGCGTCACCAGTGGCGCCTCGCAGCGTCGATGGCGCAACTGCACCACCGTGCCCAGGTGCGCGGTGAAGCGCACCCAGCTTTCACCGTCGCGCTCGAACGGCTCGATGTCGGTGGCATGCAGGCTTGAGGTGCTGGCGCCGGTGTCGATTTTTGCGCGCAGGCCCGCGACTCCCAGATCCGGGAGCGCCACCCACTCGCGCAGACCGATAACGGTCAAATGGTCAAATGTCTTCAATAGGAAAAAACCGGCGATTAACGCGTCCAGGCCTCAGGTGCTACCTGGGCCAACGCTTTGAATGCAGGCTTGGCGAACCAGTAACCCTGCATCAGAAATATTCCACAGTCCGCCAGGAAATCCCGTTCTCCGGCGCTTTCGATGCCTTCGGCGATGACTGTAACGTTCAACTCCGCACACATTGTGACAACCCCTCGGACGATCGCCTGACGAACACGGTCGCGATCGACATCGCGGATCAGTGCCATGTCGAGTTTGATCAGGTCCGGTTGGAAATCAGCCAGCAGATTGAGCCCCGAGTAGCCCGCGCCGAAATCGTCGATGGCGGTCTTGAAGCCGAATTCGCGGTATTCACGCAGAATATTAGTCAAATGGCGATAGTTATCTACGTGCTCGCTTTCCAGGGTTTCGAAAATCAGCCGGTTGATGGGGAAGTTGTGTGTTTTCGCGGCTTCCAGAGTGGTGCGGATGCACAGCTCTGGGCGGTACACGGCGTTGGGCATGAAGTTGATGGACAAGTGTGTCTGCATGTTTAGATTGGCCGCTCCTGCAATGGCGCGGGTCCGGCAGAGCTGGTCGAAGCGGTAGCGATTTTCCTCGGTGACCTGGTCGAGCACCGACAGTGCGCCTTCCCCGGCAATGCCACGCACCAACGCTTCGTGAGCAAAAACTGATTGGTCGCGCAAATCGACGATCGGTTGGTAGGCAAAAGAAAAATCGAAGCCCAGCGGCTCGCTTTGCTGGCAGCCCTGGCAACCGCCCTGAGGCGAGGTCAATGAAGACGGGAATATAGTCACTCGATCACTCCATGCCGGTGAGCCGGCCAAGATCACAGTCTATCTGGGGGGCCGAGTTCTTGCGCCCGACAGAAACGGTAGTACAGTTCCGACTATGGGCTGAAAGAGGAATTCCAGTGGCACAAAAAAACGAAGAGGACGACAAGGTCCGTCTCGATAAGTGGTTGTGGGCCGCGCGTTTTTATAAAACACGTGCCTTGGCCAAGGCGGCAATTGAAAGCGGCAAGGTGCATTGCCGTGGTGAGCGCTGCAAACCGGGCAAGGAGCCGAGGGTGGGCGACGAGTTTAAGATTCGTGTGGGGTTCGAGGAACGCACGGTGGTGGTTCAGGCGCTATCGATTGTGCGCCGTGGCGCGCCAGAGGCTCAGACGTTGTATGCGGAAACCGATGCCAGCATCGCCAAGCGCGAAGCGGCTGCGGCCATGCGCAAGGCGGGCGCGTTGGGCATGAGCACCGATGGCAAGCCAAGCAAGAAACAGCGGCGGGATTTGTTCAAGTTTCGTGGGAGCAGTAACGACGAGTGAGGTAGATGCTTCTGTGTCGTCTGGGCTGAAGTCTTCGCGGGCAAGTCACGCTCCCACAGGTATAGCGCAGACCTTTGTGGGAGTGAGCCTGCTCGCGATCGAGTGCGCAGCACTCGCCGGCAGCACCACAAAAAGCAGGCCCTAAGCACCACACTCATCCGCGAAACTCCCCACATCGAATGGGCGCAGACTTGCAATCGCCCAGATGCGTAGCCATATCGGGTTGCTGGCCAGCGGTGCATTCAGCAGATGAAACAGCCACTCGTCGAAAATCACACACAGCATCTGACCTGTAGGCCATAACCAAAAGGCCAGCAGCGCCAGAGGCACGAGATTGCACAGAGCCAACCGGCGCAGGTTCCACCTTGCTTGGAACAAACCCGGATTGTTCATAAAATGCCTCCCATGGCTGAACGTCGCGCACCAAAGCGGTGTTGCAAAGGCGCAATTTTCACGATTTGTAACCATTTTGTCATTACTTCAGAACCCAGACCTATGACCGATCTACCGGATACCGACTACACCCAACGCTTCATCTTCGATGACAGCGACACCCGCGGCGAGCTGGTTTCGTTGGAACGGAGTTACGCTGAAGTCCTCGCCAAACACCCGTATCCGGAGCCGGTCGCGCAACTGCTCGGCGAACTGATGGCGGCTGCGTCGTTGCTGGTCGGCACGTTGAAGTTCGATGGCTTGCTGATTCTTCAGGCCCGTTCCGACGGTCCGATTCCGCTGCTGATGATCGAGTGCTCCAGCGAGCGTGAAATCCGTGGCCTGGCCCGTTACGAAGCCGACCGGATTGCCCCCGACGCGACCCTCGCCGACCTGATGCCCAATGGCGTGCTGGCACTGACCGTTGACCCGACACAGGGTCAGCGTTACCAAGGCATTGTCGACCTGGATGGCGAAACCCTGTCGGAGTGCTTCACCAACTACTTCGTCATGTCGCAACAGGTTGGCACCCGGTTCTGGCTGTACGCCGATGGCCGTCGCGCCCGCGGCATGTTGTTGCAGCAACTGCCTGCCGACCGCTTGAAAGACCAGGAAGAACGCGAGGACAGTTGGCAGCACATCACCGCGCTGGGCAACACCCTGACCGCCGACGAATTGCTGAGCCTGGACAACGAAACCGTGCTTCATCGCCTCTACCATGAAGAACAGGTGCGCCTGTTCGATGTGCAGAGATTGCGTTTCCGTTGCAGCTGCTCGCGAGAACGTTCGGCCAATGCTCTGGTCAGTTTGGGCATGGAAGACGCGCAGGCGCTGGTCATCGAGCACGGCGGCAACATCGAGATCGATTGCCAGTTCTGCAACCAGCGCTACCTGTTTGACGCGGCCGATATCACCCAATTGTTCGCCGGTGCGGGTGTCGAGACACCGTCAGATACCCGGCACTAAAACGGTTCAGCGCAGGTAAATTCACTGGATAGCGCCGGAATAACGCCGTTCTGACGGGAGGGCCCTACTATTTTTGGGCGTTTCTGGCATAATCCGGCCCACTTTTTGTCGCGGTAGTAGTGCACGACTTTCTACTACAAAACGTTTGGAGCACACTCGGCCACTGGCCGACGGGGAATCTCATGACGCAAGCCAATAACGCCGTGTACACCGATCTGAGTGTTGATGATCTGGTAAAAGAAGCTCTGAGTCGCGGTGAAGGCGAGCTTGCCGACACTGGCGCACTGGTTGTTCGCACCGGTCACCGTACCGGCCGCTCGCCAGTCGACCGTTTCATCGTTGAAGAGCCGTCCACTCAGGCCGCCATTGCCTGGGGCCCGATCAACCGCAAGTTCCCGGCCGACAAGTTCGATGCCCTGTGGGACCGCGTTGAGGCCTTCAACAACGCGCAAGAACATTTCGTTTCCCACGTCCATGTAGGTTCGGCTGAAGAGCACTACTTGGCCGTGAAAATGACCACTCAGACGGCCTGGCAGAACCTGTTCGGTCGTTGCCTGTTCATCAACCCGGCTCAGTACAACCCGGCCGGTCGTGAAGAGTGGCAAGTTCTGAACGTCGCCAACTTCGAGTGCGTTCCAGAGCGTGACGGCACCAACTCCGACGGCTGCGTGATCATCAACTTCGCCCAGAAAAAAGTGCTGCTCGCCGGCATGCGTTACGCCGGTGAAATGAAGAAAGCCATGTTCTCGGTGCAGAACTTCCTGCTGCCGGCCGCCGACGTGCTGCCAATGCACTGCGCTGCCAACATCGGTGAAGCGGGCGACGTGACCCTGTTCTTCGGCCTGTCGGGCACTGGTAAAACCACTCTGTCCGCCGACGAGAGCCGTTACCTGATCGGTGACGACGAACACGGCTGGGGCGAAGGCGTTGTCTTCAATATCGAAGGCGGCTGCTACGCCAAGTGCATCGACTTGTCCGAGAAGAACGAGCCGGTCATCTGGAAAGCCATCAAGCACGGCGCCGTCCTGGAAAACGTCGTAATCGACGATGCCAAGCACGCCGACTACGCCGACGTCAGCCTGACCCAGAACAGCCGCGCCGCTTACCCGCTGGAGCACGTTGCCAAGCGTTCCGAGAAGAACCTCGGTGGTGAGCCAAACGCTGTGATCTTCCTGACCTGTGACCTGACCGGCGTTCTGCCGCCAGTCTCGATCCTCAGCGAAGAACAAGCGGCCTACCACTTCCTGTCCGGCTACACCGCACTGGTGGGCTCGACCGAAATGGGTTCCGGCAGCGGCATCAAGTCGACCTTCTCCACCTGCTTCGGCGCACCGTTCTTCCCGCGTCCGGCCGGCGAATACGCAGAACTGCTGATCAAGCGCATCCGCGGCTTCGGCTCCAAGGTTTACTTGGTCAACACCGGCTGGACCGGCGGCGGCTACGGCGTTGGCAAACGCTTCAACATCCCGACCACTCGTGGCGTGATTGCAGCGATCCAGAGCGGCGCGTTGATCGGTGCAGAAACCGAGCACCTCGACACCATCAACCTGGACGTGCCGTTGGCAGTGCCAGGCGTTGAGACTGGCCTGTTGAACCCACGTAACACCTGGGCTGACAAGGCTGCTTATGATGAAGCGGCCAAGGCGCTGGCTGGGTTGTTTGTTGAGAACTTCAAGAAGTTTGAAGTGAGCGACGCGATCAAGGCTGCGGGTCCTAAGCTGTAAGGCTTGGATTTAGCAGATGAAAAAGCCGCCCTTTCAGGGCGGCTTTTTTGTGGGCGTTTGATTCCACCATCCAACTCACAACTGCCAATATTCCAGCTGTGTTGGCGCTAAACGACCAGAATAATGGCACTTATGTGTTGGGCTCGATGCCTTCCAGTTGCTGCGTATCCCACCGTTGCATTTTGATCGCTTGGTAAAGCATGCCGATGGTCAGCGGGACTTTGTCACCGCGACCCTTTGCCTTTCGTTTGAGATGCACATCAAACCCTTCGGGCTGAAAGTAGCGATAGGCGTCGTAGTCCACGAGGTCGATCCCGAACTGTTCTTCCAGCGCCTCCATCAAATGCCGCGCATCAGCGCCATTGCAGCCCAGGTCGAAGTTGATCGAGGTGGTGAGGCTGATGGTTTTGCGTTCGGGCAGGCCGAGTTCTTCGTGCAGCAGTTGCATGAGCAGGTGCATGGTGTGGTCGTCGGGGAAGTTTGGGGCGAGGTTCATGGTGCAGGTGTCCGGTTGGGCTTGCGCGGATCTTATTGGGCGTCAGGCGTGGGGGGAAGGGAGGATCTGTTGATCGCTTCCACACAAGCATCTAATCGACCCCGGTTTTTTTTTGACTGGCGACTCATCGATATAAAACTCGCGGGAAGGCTCTCGCTCAACGCTTATGATCTCGTTCATCTGTTGCACGCTCTCCATTAGCTCATCGAAAAACTTGCTCATGGTTATCTCCGGTGTTTTACGCTCGACGTTCCCAGAGCCGAACGCGGAGCGTCCGTGGAGGCATTCCCACGCGGAGCGTGGGAACGATCTTTTCACTCGGCGTCAGGCAGGTGCTTTCCAGCCCATCATGCGTTGTTGGGCGACTTGGAGCAGGTCGCAGCCGTCCTGGGCCAAGAGGTAGAGCGCGTGGGTGATGTGGGGGATATCTTCGACGTCGCCGTGTTTGAAGCAAACGCAGTGCAGGGTTTTGAGGAGGTCGCTGGAGGCTCGGATGCGCTGGAGGGCGGCTTCGAGGATGTCCTGGGGGTTGGCCTCTGTGTCGATGATCAGGGGCGGGGAATCGGTTAGGTTGGTTTGTAGTGGGAGGTAGCGATCATTTGCGGACGTATTAAATTTATTCATTTCGTTTGATCTCAAATGCATCAGTAGGAACCGCCACCATCGTGACCAAGCGATGGGAGGCGGACTGTGTTCGGGTTGGTCAACCGGTGAGATCACACGCAAACCCGGCACGCCCGAGGACGTCCCAAACACAGCCGCCATAAAGCATGCTGACGCAAAAGCGCCGGCAGCATACAACGGGTGCGTGCGTAGATCTAATTCGGGTGACCAAGCCCGAGTCGCTGATTTGGCAGCGACAGTCACGACTATAGATACGAGCTACCAAGCAGCGATAGGCGACAAAGCATCCCCGCTTGTAGGAACGGGCCGAACCTCGGTTAGGCCCTTTCTATAGGAATTTTCCGCGGCGCAATTTTCCGCGTTTTTCAGCCATCAGCTTCCTCGCGTCCCCATCAGAAATGCTCGGTCGTGAATCATCAAGGTTGGCCTGAACCTGCCCCCCAACCACTCAACCAATATGCTGATAAGCCCCCACATCCTGCAGGCCAGTGGTCAAGCCAGTCGCCGGCGCATAGATCGTGCCTTTCACTGCCGAGAACTTGACCCCGTTGCTGCCTAGCGAAACGTAGCGCTCGCCCTGGTCCAGTTCGGTGAAGAAGGTGTACGAGCACTTTTCCATCGCTTTGTATTTCGCGGCGGCGCTGGCCATGGCGTTGTGGTGGTTTTGCAGGTCGGTCGGGGTCAGGTTGGTGGTTTTGTTCAGCGGCACACCCCAGCGTTTCAAGCACACTTCGGCAAAGTGGCGGACGATCAGGCCGGGTTCGGCCAGCGCTTTAGGGCCGCTGACACCATCGGCGGCGGCGTTGCCGACCAACGTGCCGTGGCGGCCGGGCATCGGGTAGATGTGAGTGCGGGTGCCGGTGGCCGTTTGCGGGATGACGCAGCTGAAGCCTTTGGAGCGTTCGTCCCGGGCGTAGAAGCCAACGTATTCTTTTACGTTGGCATTCAATTTGACTTTTTCTTCCTGAAAGTTACCGATGCCCGGTACCGGATCTATCGCAAAGATGTTCACCGGGATGTTCTTCAGTGCGCTGTCCTTGAACATGGCATTGGCCAGCATATGGCAACTAATGCCGCCGCGGCTCCAGCCTACCAAGTTGACGTTTGTTGGAATAACGCCGTCCTTGCGGAATGTTTTGATGATCTGTTCCTGTAACTTCTGTTGGGTCACGCTGCGGTCGCCGTAGTTGTACTTGCGCCACAACCAGGAACCTTCGACGATCACATCTTCAATAGGGATTCCGGCAGCCTTGAGACGGTTGTATTCAGCCTCCGTCAGTTTTTCACGTTCCCAGTCGCATTTGCCTTTGATGATGTTGATGGCGTGTTTGACGTTTTCTTCCCAGCCCTTGCCGAACAGCGTGCCGCTCAGGCCGTAGTCCCCGGATTTGGTGAACAGCTCGTCGGCTTGCAGGTTGCTGGTGCCGGGGCCGTCAATCACGATCCATTCGGCAAATTCGCGGCCGCCGTGATGGGAAGCCAGTGTCGAGACCAATTCGCCGTTCCAGTAAGTCGGGTTCTGGTTGTCGAATTTGGTCGAGCCGGTGCCGCAGAAGAAAATAGTTAATGTAGTCATTGTAGTGCTCTTGATGGGTTTAAGAGCTTGCAGACTAGTGTTTGTTATTTGCAAGTTGAAGAAGTTAGTTGTTTCTGTATTTGTGTTTTTAAAGTTCTGTTCGTTGTCTTGCAACTTCAAGAAGTTCGCAGCCGTCCTGCGTTAATAAATAAAGTGCATTCACTATATGAGGAATATCCTTCACATCCGCCTGTTTGAAGCACAGGCAGTAAAGTGTTTCGAGCAGGTCACTGGCGGCGCGCAGACGTTGGTGGGCGGCGTCGAGGATTTCGTGAGGGTCGGCCTCGGTGTCGATGACCAACACGGGCGATTCGCTGTAGCGGGTTTTGAGCGGGCGATAGCGGTCTTGCATGAGGTCCGTCCTGTTTTCAGCGGCGACGCAAACTATAGAGGCGTACTTCCTGGCGTCGCAATACAGCGCAAATGGACGGGATTTGTAGGGGATTTACTTGCGTTGTGGCTTTTTGCCTACGTGTACCCCGAGGCTTTTTTCAGCAAATCCCTTAGAAGTCGAATTTCCTACATGTTTGTCAGGCGCAACGCAGCAATCCTCTGTATGGTGCGCGCCAGAATCTGTAGGACGTTTCGAAAACGTCTGTTCAATGCTTAAAGGGAATTAGGTATGCAATGGCTACGTATGGCCTCGATTTTGTTGCTGTGGGCAGGTGTTTGTCGTTTGGCGGGCGCAGCTGACACGGATAATTCGTTAATCCTCGCCAATGTGGATCGCACCGGTTGGCCAGATGCGATGACAAGCCAGGCCAATGTGGACACTGCGTCCCGCGCCGAAGTGTTGATGTTCGGTAAGGCGCTGCTGGCCAGCGAAATGCTCGACGAACAAAGTCTGAAACAGCGACTGGGCGTGCAGGATGTAAAGCTCAAGTCGGTCAGGCGAGTGCGTGACGGGTTGTGGGATCGGTTACTGATCACCTACCGCGGCGCCAGTCAGAACTGCGACGGCGAACCCTTCTGCCCTCGCGTGCGAAGCGTCGCCGATTTGCGTCAGTTGGCGGCGGCCTTCACGGGTGAAATCAGCCCGGCCCATGCGGTTTGGGTGAGCAAGAGCCAAACCGTTCACGAGCAAGCGCTGAATGATCAATTGCGTGTGGCGGTGTTGGTGCCCTGAGGGCTCTCGAAAGTCTTGCGGAGATTGCTCTGGCCTTCTCGCGAGCAGACTCGCTCCCACATTATTTTGAAATGCATTTCCCTTAGGAGTGGGCCTGCTCGCGATAGCGATCTGAACGCTGCCCAACCCTCATGCCTTGCCGTGTCCAGGTTGCATCCGCTGTATCATCCCGTATCGTTTTGGTCCCCGACCTTTTCTCGACTCGCTGCGTTTGCCGGCTAGGCTTTGGGCTTCGCAGCGGTCAACGGAGTGACAGCTTATGCACAACACCCTGGAACAGGTTTTCGGTTATCCACAGTTTCGACCCGGCCAGGAGGCGGCGGTCAGCGCGGTGTTGGCCGGGCGTTCGGCAGCGGCGATTTTCCCCACCGGCTCGGGCAAGTCCCTTTGTTATCAATTGCCGGCGCTTTTGCTGCCGCACCTGACGCTGGTGGTCTCGCCACTGCTGGCGTTGATGCAAGATCAGTTGGCCTTCTTGCAGCGCCACGGTATTGCGGCGGGCAGCATCGATTCGGCCCAGAGTCGGGACGACGCAAGTGATGTGATGGCCCGGGCCAGGTCCGGCGAACTGAAGATTTTGATGATCTCTGTGGAGCGCCTGAAGAACGAGCGCTTTCGCAATTTCCTGCAGCAGGTGCCCATCTCGTTGTTGGTGGTGGACGAGGCGCACTGCATCTCGGAGTGGGGCCACAATTTCCGTCCCGACTATCTCAAGCTTCCCGACTACCAGCGCCAGTTCAACATTCCGCAGGCGCTGCTGCTGACCGCCACTGCGACGCCCAAAGTGATCGCGGACATGGAGGCCAAATTCGCCATCGCACCCGAAGACGTGGTGACCACCGGTTTCTACAGGCCGAACCTCAATCTGCTGGTCGAGCCGGTACGCGGTCAGGACAAGCGCCGACGTCTGGTCGAATGGATGAGCGAACGACCGGGCCAGCCGAGTATCGTCTACGTCACCCTGCAAAAAACCGCCGAGCACATCGCCGAACACCTGGGCCGTAACGGCATACAGGCCGAGGCCTATCACGCCGGTTTGCCCCACGAACAACGCGAAGCCATTCAAAAACGGTTCATGGGCGGGCAGTCCAATTGCATCGTCGCCACCATTGCCTTCGGGATGGGGATCGATAAGAGCGATATCCGCAACGTCGTGCATTTCGACCTGCCCAAATCCATCGAAAACTACAGCCAGGAAATCGGCCGTGCCGGGCGTGACGGGCAAACGTCCGACTGCCTTGTGCTGGCCAATCGCGACAGCCTCAACGTGCTGGAAAACTTCGTCTACGGCGACACGCCGGAACTGGACGGCATTCGTTGTGTGCTCGATGAGATGCAAGCTGCCGCGCCAGAGGGGCAGTGGGAGTTTCTGTTGGGGCCCTTGTCGGACCAGAGCAACATTCGCCAGTTGCCGCTCAAGACTTTGCTGGTGCAACTCGAGCTGCGTGGCTTGATTGCCCCGCGTTACGCCTATTACGCCGAATACCGCTTCAAGTATCTGCAAGAGCCGGAAGCCTTGCTGGCCCGCTTCGAGGGCGAGCGAAGAGACTTCGTTGGAGCCATCATCCAGACTTCCAGCCGTGCGCGGACTTGGGCTACGGTGAATTTCGACGCGCTCTATGAACAGCATCAGGCCGAGCGTAACCGGGTGGTCAAGGCGCTGGATTATTTCCAGGAGAAAGGCTGGGTCGAGCTGGAAAGCAAGCAGATGACCGAGGTCTACAGCCTGCTGCAAGCGAATGTCGACAGTCAGGCACTGAGCGCCGAACTGCACGCCTATTTCACCCAGCACGAACGTACCGAGATTGCTCGGATTCACGCGATGCTGGATCTGTTTGCCACCGACCACTGCCTGGGCTATCGCCTGGCCGAGTACTTCGGCGATGAAAACGCGCCTCGTCAGTGTGGACATTGTTCGGTGTGTCATGGGCACGTGGCGCGGCTGCCATCGCCGCCGGAATTGCCGGCGCTTGTGGATAAAAACTTTGAAGCGCTGTGCGGTGATTTTATCAACAGGCATGAACAGCACACCGGCAATGTGCCGTCGGCTGAACGCGTAACGCGATTTTTGTGCGGGATCAGCGTGCCGCTGTTTACCAAGCTCAAGGCGCGTTCGATATCGGGATTTGCGGCGCTGGAAAACTATCCGTATGCCGACGTGCGGGAGTGGGCTGAACAACATCTCGCAGGCTGAACTGCGCCCCCCTGTAGGAGTGAGCCTGCTCGCGATAGCGGATTGTCAGCCGCTGTCGTTGTTGAATGTACTAACGCCATCGCGAGCAGGCTCACTCCTACAGGGGGCTCCAGTGTCTGGCTGAGGTAGATCCATCCGCTGAATGTTGCTCATCACAGGAATAAATTTCAAAAATGCCCAGCGGCTGACTATGGTGAGGACTGTCTTTGGATCGCCAACAAGAGAGCAAACATGAGCCAGACACCGTTCAACATTCAGCGCGCCGCCGTGATTGGTGCGGGCACCATGGGCCGTGGCATTGTCATGTGCCTGGCCAATGCCGGGGTGCCGGTCCAATGGGTCGATAACAACTCGCAGATGCTGGAACAGGCGCTGATTACCGTGGCGGACACCTACGCGCACAATGTGCGCCAGGGTCGCATCGATCAGGCCGAGGCGGATGCGCGCATCGCTCGGGTCACGGCAGCGGCTGATTATGCGGCGATCCGCGAGGTTGACCTGGTGATCGAAGCGGTTTACGAAAACCTTGAGCTCAAGCAAAAGATCTTTCGCGAACTGGACGGGCTGCTCAAACCCGAAGCCATTCTGGCCAGCAACACTTCAGCTCTGGATATCGACGCCATCGCCGCGGCGACTCACCGTCCGGCTCAGGTCCTGGGGCTGCACTTCTTCAGCCCGGCGCACATCATGAAATTGCTGGAAATCGTTCGCGGTGCGAAGACTTCGCCCGCCGTACTCGATGCGGCGCTGGAGCTGGGCACGCGCATGGGCAAGGTCAGCGTGGTGGCGGGCAACTGTGAGGGTTTCATCGGCAACCGCATGCTCAATACCTACGTGCTTGAAGCGCGCAAGATGCTGCTTGAGGGCGCTTATCCCTATCAGGTGGATGCGGCGTTGCAAGGCTTCGGTTTTGCCATGGGGCCGTTTCGCATGTACGACGTGGTGGGCGTCGACCTGGGATGGCGGGCTCGGGAACTGGCAGGCACAGGCCAGGATGCGCCTGAGGTTCAGGTGGATAACCGTCTGTGCGAACTGGGGCGATTTGGTCAGAAGAGCGGCAATGGCTATTACCACTATGAGCCGGGCAGTCGACAGGCAGAACACGATCCTGAAGTCGATGCGCTGGTGCTAAGTGTTAGCGAAGGGCTTGGCTTCCAGCGTCGGGAGATAAGCCCTGAGGAGATTCTTGAGCGCTGTCTTCTGGCACTGGTCAATGAAGGCGCGAAGATCCTTCAGGAAGGTATTGCGGGGTCGGCGCACGACATTGATCTGGTGTACCTCAACGGTTATGGCTTCCCGGCGGACAAGGGCGGGCCAATGGCGTGGGCGGATCAGCAAGGGCTGGCGGATATTCATCAGCGTTTGATGGCGCTGGAGGCTCGCCAGGGCGATCACTGGAAGCCGGCGCGGTTGATTGGTGAGTTGGAGTTGATGGGTAAAGGGTTTGCTGACAAGTAATTGATGCAGCGCCTGTGCCGGCGCTTTCGCGAGCAGGCTCGCTCCCACAAGGGATCTCGGTCGCCCACAAATTCTGTGTTCACAGAAGATCAAATGTGGGAGCGAGCCTGCTCGCGATGAATACAGCGCGGTATTCGCCTTAGACTGGCAATCCAACTCCAGGAATCGACACGATGTCCAACCCGATGCCCCAACGCACCGACTACCCGCACTTCCAGCCCATCACCACCCGCTGGCACGACAACGACGCCTACGGTCACGTCAACAACGTTACTTACTACAGCTTCTTCGACACGGCAGTGAACACCTACCTGATCGAAGTCGGCGGCCTGGATATCCATGACGGCGAGGTGGTGGGTTTTGTGGTGAGTTCGTCTTGCGATTATTTCGCCTCCATCGCCTTTCCGGAGCGGATCGAGATCGGTCTGCGGGTGGGCAAGTTGGGTAACAGCTCGGTGCAGTACGAACTGGCGGTATTCAAGGCCGGGGAAGACGAGGCCTGCGCGGCGGGGCGCTTCGTGCATGTGTTTGTGGATCGGACGTCGAATCAGCCGGTGGCGATCCCTGCCAGATTGCGTGGTGCATTGGAGCGTCTGGTGGTTTGACGGACAAAAAAAATCGCAGCCCTTGGGCTGCGATTTTTTATCTATCGGTCAGCGAAGCCGTTCAGGCCTCAATGATGACGATAGTGCTTCTTATGTTTGCGATGACCGTAGGCATGACCTCGGCCCGGGTGGCCGTCACGGTAGTAGCGACGATCATCACGGCCGCCGCGATAGGAGCGACGATCTTCGTCTTCATCGCTCTTGTTGCCCATGTAGTTACCCAGCGCGCCACCGGCGCCGCCGCCTGCTGCGGAGCCGATCAGGCTGCCGGTGGTGCCGCCCATGCTGCGGCCGACCACGTTACCGCCTGCTGCGCCCAACGCACCACCAATGGCGGCTTCGCCACGGCTGCGTTTGTCTGCGCCGACTGCGCTACCACCCGCGCCGCCCAAGGCCGCGCCAATGGTGGAACCCGTATTACCGCCAAGCGACTGACCGACGACCGAGCCAAGAACCCCGCCCAATGCGCCGCCCACACCTGCTTCGGTGGTGCCTCCGGCAGAAGCGAAGCCACTGACCAGGCCAAGGGACAACAAGAGAATCGAGGAGAACTTCATAGAGGAACCTCAAGGGGATGACGGCGCGATCCTGAGGCTGTGTCGGGGTTGTGACAATCGAAATCCGACGAGTAACACGACTTGAGCACATTTCTATAAGTTGCTGTTTTTTGGGCGGAACTTAACGGTTTTTCGCCGGTCTTTAGCTACTTCGGATAGGCCGTTTTTGTGAAAAAGCGGCCTTTTTTGTGGGCGATTGGAAAGTACCGAAAGGGGCCCGATCATGTGTTGTCATGTCGGACGCCTTCGCGGGCAAGCCTCGCTCCTACAGGATTCGTGTCATGTACAAAAAAATGCGTAAGACACCGATCCTGTAGGAGCGAGGCTTGCCCGCGAAGAGGCCAGACCTGCCGTCCCGTTAAGCCGACTTGGCCAAAATCAACCCGGTCTCACTCGCCATTTCCAGACGGATCGCCACAAACTTCGACGTTGGCGTATGGCTGCCATCCCCGGTGCTTTCCAGCGGCACCAGCGGATTCACTTCTGGATAGTAAGCAGCCGCCTGCCCTGCAGGAATATCAAACGCCAGCAGCGTAAAGCCCTTCACTCGACGCTCACGTCCATCATCCCAGATCGAAACGATGTCAGCCTTCTGCCCAGGCTTGAACCCCAGGCGAATGATGTCCGCTTCATTGACGAACAACACATCCCGCTGACCCTTCACGCCACGGTAACGGTCATCCAGCCCATAAATCGTGGTGTTGTACTGATCGTGAGAACGCATCGATTGCATGATCAGGTCCGGCAACACGCCCGTGGCGCGGGTGCGTTCGTGCACCAGGTCCTTGGGCAGGGCGTTCGGGCGGAAATTGGCGCGCCCGGACGGGGTGTTCCACCTGCGTGCACCGGCGCTGTTGCCGAGGTAGAAACCGCCCGGATTCTTGATCTTCTCGTTGAAGTCGCGAAAGCCCGGAATGGTATCGGCGATCAGATCGCGAATGCGGCTGTAATCGGCCACGAGCCAGTTCCAGTCCACCGGTCTGCTGCCCAGGGTTGCGGCAGCGATGCCGGCGATGATCCAAGGCTCCGAGCGCATCTGGTTCGACAGGGCCTGCAACTGGCCGTTGGAGGCGTGGACCATGCTGAACGAATCTTCGACGGTCACCGCTTGCGCGCCTTCGGCCTGGATATCGATGTCGGTACGGCCCAGGCACGGCAGAATCAGCGCATCTTTACCGTGGGCCAAATGGCTGCGGTTGAGCTTGGTGCTGATCTGCACGGTCAGGTCGCAATTGCTCAGGGCCTGGAAGGTGCGCGGGCTGTCCGGGGTCGCCTGGGCGAAGTTGCCACCCAGACCGATAAAGACTTTGGCGCGGCCTTCGGCCATGGCATGAATCGCCTCGACCACGTTATGACCGTTTTCACGCGGCACCTTGAACTGGAAGCGCCGCTCCAGGGAATCGAGGAACGCCACCGGCGGACGTTCGTTGATGCCCATCGTCCGGTCACCCTGCACGTTACTGTGGCCACGCACCGGGCACAGGCCGGCGCCCGGCCGGCCGATGTTGCCGCGCAGCAGCATCAGGTTGGCGATTTCCTGGATGGTTGCCACTGAGTGGCGGTGCTGGGTGATGCCCATGGCCCAGCACATGATGACGTTCTTGCCTTTGGCGTACATGCGCGCCGCTTGCTCGATTTCCACCAGGGGCAGGCCGGACTGCTCGACGATCTGCTCCCAGGAAGTGTCGTTGACGGTGCCCAGGTACTCCAGGACGTTGACGCTGTGCTCATTGAGGAAATCGTGGTCGAACACGGCCGGCTCACCCGCCTTCTGCGCGTCGCGCTCCCATTGCAGCAGGAATTTCGCCATGCCACGCAGCACCGCCATATCGCCGCCCAGCGCCGGGCGGAAGTAGGCGGTGTTGGTCGGCTTGTCGCCGTTGGTGAGCATTTCGATCGGGTGCTGCGGGTGCTGGAAGCGTTCCAGGCCCCGCTCTTTCAACGGGTTGATACAGACCACCTGCGCGCCGCGTTTCACGGCTTCGCGCAAAGGTTCGAGCATCCGCGGATGGTTGGTGCCCGGGTTCTGGCCCCAGACAAAAATCGCGTCGGCGTGTTCGAAGTCGTCGAAGGTCACGGTGCCTTTGCCGACACCGACACTTTGCGCCAACGCCACGCCGCTGGCCTCGTGGCACATGTTCGAGCAGTCGGGGAAGTTGTTGGTGCCGTAGGTGCGCACGAACAATTGATAGAGGTACGCCGCTTCGTTGCTGGCGCGGCCCGAGGTGTAGAACTCGGCCTGATTCGGGCTCGACAGGCCCTGCAAATGTTTGGCGATCAAGGCGAACGCCGCTTCCCAGCTGATCGGCTTGTAGCGATCAGTTTCGGCGTCATAGCTTAATGGCTCGGTCAGGCGACCCTGATACTCCAGCCAATAGTCGCTCTGTTCCAGCAACGAACTGACGCTGTGTTTAGCAAAGAAAGCGCCGTCGACACGCCGTTTGGTCGCTTCCCAGTTCACCGCTTTGGCGCCGTTCTCGCAGAACGCCACCATGCCGGCTTCGTTGGAATCGCCCCAGGCGCAACCGGGGCAGTCGAACCCGCCGTTCTTGTTGGTTTTGAGCATCATGCGCAGGTTTTTCAGCGCGTTGTCACTGGTCAACCAGGCCCGGGCAACGCTGGCCAGTGCGCCCCAGCCACCGGCCGGGCCTTTGTAGGGCTTGTAGCGAGGGACGGGTTTCTGGTCGGCTTGACGGTGTTGACTCACGCTTGATTCTCCAATGCCGGGCTGTAGACCCGCGGCGCATTCTTCTGGGGCAGATGGATGAGGTTGAGGTTGTGGCGACGGGCCCATTGCACGGCAAGGCCCGTGGGCGACGACAGGCTGACGAGGGTCTGGATGCCGGCGCGCAATACTTTTTGAATCAATTCGAGGCTGCAACGGCTGGTGACAATCGCCAGACCGCCTTCAGTCGGGATCTTCTGGCGGATGAGCCCGCCAATCAGTTTGTCGAGGGCGTTATGCCGGCCGATGTCTTCACGGCCCAGCAGTAATTCCCCCTGACCGTTCATGAACACCGCCGCATGCACCGCGCCGGAGTACTGACCAAGAGGCTGGAACGCACCGATGCGCTGGCGCAAGCCATCGAGCCATTCGGCGGGGGGCAATGGGGCGCCGGGCAATACCTTGAGGTCTGGCAACGCCTGTTCAACCGCTTCCACGCCGCAGAGCCCGCAGCCGCTGGTGCCGGCCATTTGCCGACGCTGCTGCTTGAGGTTCCAGAACGCGCGGTTGGCGATGGTCACTTGCGCGTACTGCGCCGAGCCCGAGCCGCTGAGTTGCAAGTCATAGATGTCAGAGGCGGCTTCGATGATGCCGCTGCCGAGGCTGAAACCGACGATGAAGTCTTCAAGGTCTGTCGGCGTTACCAGCATCACCGCCTGACTGATGCCGTTATAAGCGATCGCCAACGCGACTTCTTCGGCGAGCGCGGTGCTGGCCGATTCGGTTTGTTGAAGGTCGCTGTAACTGTAGGTCTGGCTGGCGGCGGGTGCGGGCGCTTCAGAGGCGGGCGCCGCGCAGGCAGGGCGCTTGGCTTTCATGGGCATCACCGACGGTTTAGTCAGCTTTAAGCCTAGGCGCGTCAACATGTCGCGTCTAATCGTTATTACTGATCTGCCGATAGATGACGTCGATCAAGAAGCTGTCAGCGATTTCTGATAGATCGCAAAGCAGGCTTCGGCCAGCGCCGAACGCGGAGCGCTGCGACGCATGATCAGCCCAAGCCGGGCAAGGGTCTTGGCGTTTTCGATGGGTTGCAGACGCAAGTGATCGGTGAGGTTTTCCAGGCCGCCATCCAACGGCATCACCGCGCAGCAGAGGCCGCCGTGCACCCCTTGTAACAATTGGTGGACCGCGTCGGTTTGCAGAAGCGGCTGGGGTGTCAGGCCGCGGCTGTGGAAGTTGTGATCGATGGACTGGCGAAAGTGCATGCCGCTGGTGAGCATGCCCAAGGGCAACTCGATCAAGGACTCCCAACTCAACGGCGCCTCGCCGAAGCTGAAGAAGCGCTGATCGTAGAGCAGGCCCATGCGGGTTTCGCTGAAGGCCAGGGAGTCGAAACGCTCGTTGTCCAGTCGCTCCAGGTAAGACACGCCGAGGTCCAGGCGATTGTTCGCCAGTTGTTCGAGGATTTGTTCGGAGCTCAGGGCTGAGAGTTCAAAGCGCAGGTTCGGGTGTTCGGCATGCAGGCGTTGCATCAACGGCAGCGGATCGAAACTCGACAGCGGCACCACGCCCAACCGCAGCGTACCGACCAGATTGCCGCGACAGGCGGCGGCCTCGGCCTGCAAGCCGTCGTAGGCCGCCAGCACCGTCCGTGCCCACGCCAACACGCGCTCGCCCGGCGCGGTGAAGCCTTCGAAGCGCTGGCCGCGATTGACCAACGGCAGGTCGAGCTCTTCTTCGAGGCTGCGCAGGCGCATGGACAGGGTCGGCTGGGTAATATGGCAGCGCGCCGCGGCCTGGCCGAAGTGGCGGGTTTCGTCGAGGGCGATGAGGAATTTCAGCTGCTTGATGTCCATCTTCGCTCCAGGGCGCGGTGAAGGTCGGGATTCTAGCGCTTGTGCCGGATCAGCGTCATTGGTCGGGTTGGAACCGGGGGGTTCAAGCTTGGTCTAGTCTTTTGCGTCTGGAACCCTAAACCCAAGGAGCGTGCACCATGAGTATTTTTAGCTTTGTGAAAGAAGCAGGCGAAAAACTTATCGATCTACTGACACCGGGCAACGCCAATGCCAGTGAGCAGTTGAAGGAACACATCAGCAAGGTCGGCCTGGGTAACCCGAATGTGCAGGCTACGGTGGACGGCGACAAAGTCACCGTCACCGGTGATGTGGGCAGCCAGGAAGAGAAGGAAAAGATTCTGCTGGCGGTGGGCAATATCGCTGGAGTTGGCAGTGTGGACGATCAGATGACCGTGACCGGGCCGGTGGTAGTGGCCGCAAAGTTTGTCACCGTCGTGAAGGGCGACACCCTCAGCGCTATTTCCTTGCGCGTGTATGGCGATGCCAACAAGTATCAAAAAATCTTCGACGCCAACAAACCGATGCTCAAGCATCCGGACAAGATCTATCCGGGGCAGACGTTGCGGATTCCTGAGTAATCCTTAAGTCCGTTTGATGGCCTTCGCGGGCAAGTCGGAACGCCGCATCGCTCGCTCCTACAGGTTTTGTGCACGACGCAAACCCTGTAGGAGCGAGGGTTGCCCGCGAAGCAGGCGATAAGGTCTAAAGCCCTGCAATAAGCTCCCGATAATCCCCCACCGCCGCAAACTCCGCCGTGTCCTTCGGCCCTTTGCGACTGTCCGGCTCACTCACCGCCAACAGGTGCGCCACCCCAAAACTCTGCGCACTGCGCAGGATCGGCAACGTATCGTCGATAAACAGGCTGCGCGCCGGGTCGAAACCGATGTCGGCCTGCAACGCCTCCCAGAACTGCGGATTCTCCTTGGGAAAACCATAGTCATGTGAGCTGATCAACCGCTCGAAGTAGGGCGCCAGTTCAATCCGTTCCAGTTTCAATGACAGCGAATCACGGTGCGCATTGGTGATCATCACCACGCGCTTGCCCGCCTGTTTGATCGCCGCCAGAAACGTGTCCGCATCCGGTCGCAGGGCGATCAGGTGGGCGGTTTCCAGTTTCAGTTCGCGCACCGGCAGTTTCAGCTCGGCGCTCCAGAAATCCAGGCAATACCACTGCAATTGGCCGGCGTTGCGTTCGAACAGCGGCTGCAATTCCATCTCGGCCATGGCCCGGCTGACCCCGTGCAGCTCGGCATAACGCTGAGGCAGGTGCTCCATCCAGAAATGGTTGTCGTAGTGCAGGTCCAGCAGCGTGCCGTCCATATCCAGCAGAACGGTGTCAATGTCGCGCCAGGGCAGCAGGGACATAAAAAACTTCTCCAGCGGTAAAAAAGATATCCGAGGTCAACAATCAGGATAGGCCGGGTATAGTAACCCGCTTACGCCAAGGAGCCTTTCATGCGCCAGAAACCCACCGTACTCGCCCGCGAGATCGTCGCCACCAGCCGTTTGTTCTGCGTCGAGGAGCTGAAGCTGCGCTTTTCCAATGGCGTGGAGCGCACCTACGAGCGCTTGGTCGGCAAAGGCGCCGGCTATGGCGCGGTGATGATCGTGGCGATGCTCGATGCGGATCATGCCGTGCTGGTCGAAGAGTATTGTGGCGGCACCGATGCTTATGAGCTGTCGTTGCCCAAAGGCTTGATCGAGCCGGGCGAGGACGTGCTGGCGGCGGCCGAGCGCGAACTCAAGGAAGAGGCCGGGTATGGCGCGCGGCAACTGGAGCACCTGACCGAGTTGTCGTTATCGCCCGGTTACATGAGCCAGAAGATCCAGGTGGTGCTGGCCACCGATCTGTACGAAGAGCGCCTGGAGGGCGACGAGCCCGAGCCGATGGGCGTGGACAAGATCAACCTGGGCGAGCTCTCATCCCTGGCGCAGAACCCGCGATTCACTGAGGGCCGTGCCTTGGCGGCGCTGTATCTGGCCCGTGATCTGCTGACTCAGCGAGGGGTGTTTCTGCCATGACGTTCCCGCATCCATTGATGGCGCCTGTGATTGAGCTGGCGCTGAAGGCTGGCGAAGCGATTTTGCCGTTCTGGCGCATCGGCACGGCGGTGACCGCCAAGGCTGACGATTCGCCCGTCACCGCAGCCGATCTGGCCGCCCACCATCTGATCCTGGACGGACTGACGGCACTGGACCCGAGTATTCCGGTGCTGTCCGAAGAAGACGCCAACATTCCCCAAAGCGTGCGAGCCGGCTGGCAGCGTTGGTGGCTGGTGGACCCGTTGGACGGGACCAAGGAGTTCATCTCCGGCAGCGAAGAGTTCACCGTCAACATCGCGCTGATCGAGGAGGGCCGGGTGGTGTTTGGCGTGGTGTCGATGCCGACCAACGGGCGGTTTTATGTCGGTGGTGCCGGTCTGGGCGCGTGGCGCGGTGATAAAGGTGCCGAGGCGTTGCCGATTCAGGTTCGGGAGGTTCCTGCTGCGGGTGAGGCGTTTACCGTGGTCGCCAGCCGCCGGCATTCGAGTCCTGAGCAGGAACGTTTGCTGGCCGGTTTGAGCGCCAGTCTGGGTGAGTTGCAACTGGCTAATATCGGCAGTTCGTTGAAGTTCTGTTTGCTGGCGGAAGGCGCGGCGGATTGTTATCCGCGCCTGGCGCCGACCTCGCAGTGGGACACGGCGGCGGCCCAAGGTGTGCTGGAAGGGGCGGGTGGTGAAGTGCTGGATTTGAGCGGGAAGCCTTTTTGTTATCCGGCGCGGGAATCGCTGTTGAATGAGTTTTTTCTGGCGCTGCCGGCGAAGGCTGCGTGGCGAGAGAAGTTACTGGAACTGGCCCGATCCTGAGTTCACCCAAACCTGTGGCGAGGGAGCTTGCTCCCGCTGGGCTGCGAAGCGGCCCCAAAACCTAGACTCCGCGCAGCATCAGTTAAACCCGGCTGCCTGATGTGCGACTGCTGCGCCCGAGCGCGGACCGGCCGGCGGGAGCAAGCTCCCTCGCCACAGGTTTTGTGTCTTTACCGGTGCAAGACGTACTGCCCGGTAAACCTCACCGCATCCTCATCACTATCGGCATTGACGATCCGCGAATGCAACGCCAGCCGCGCCCGTCCATAGCGCTGATACATCGCCAAAAACTTCTTCCACACCACGGCGCTCGGCGCCTGGCAAATCGCAATCGCGTCCATGGTCACCGGCAGCGGATAAGTGATGTGCCCTTCCTGAATCACAATGTGCCCGCCTTCAATCCCTTCTTCGTGCAAGCGCAAATGCAGCCAGCCCCAACCTGCCAGCACCGCGCCGCAGTACAGGCTGCCGCCGAACATGGTGCTTTTGTGATTGACGTTGGCCTCCAGCGGCAAGTGCAGTCGCAGTTGCTGGTCGTGCCAGTCGAGCACTTTGAGGCCCATGTCCCGGGTCAACGGAATATCGCGGTGGAGGACTGATTCCAGGTGACGACTGTCGCGGCTCATTCACGGGTCTCTTTTTTAAAGATGATGATGGGACGGTAGCTCAATCGAGTTCGTCGGTGTGGCTACTGGCGCCGCCGTCGGCGAAGTTCAGGCCGTGCTTGCGCAGTTTGTCGTGCAGAGTCTTGCGCGGAATGCCGAGGGCCTCGGCGAGGCTGCGTACCGAGCTGTGAGAGCGCGCCAGTTCGGCGGCAATCAACGATTTCTCGAAGTTTTCCACTTGCTCGCTCAGGCCGCCGCTGACCACTTCGACGGTCATGCCGGCAGCGCCCTGCGGTGTGTTGTTGTCCAGGGCCAGTTCCAGGCCCAGGGCAAAACGTTCGGCGGCGTTTTGCAGTTCACGCACGTTGCCCGGCCAGGTGTGGCGCAGCAGCAGGGCGCGTTGCCCCGGTTGCAGTTCATGGGGCGGCAAGCCATGGCGGGCGCTGGCTTCGTCGGCGAAATACTGGAACAGCACCAGCGCGTCTTCGCCGCGTTCACGCAGCGGCGGAATACGCAGCGGCGCGACGTTCAGGCGGTAATACAAGTCGGCCCGGAAGCGCCCTTGATCGGCGGATTGACGCAGGTCTTCCTTGGTCGCGGCGATGATGCGGATGTCCAAAGGGATCAGTTGATTGCCGCCCAAGCGTTCGACCACGCGCTCCTGAAGCAAGCGCAGCAATTTCACCTGCACATCCAGGCTCATGCTTTCGATTTCATCGAGGAACAGCGTGCCGCCGTTGGCGAACTCGAATTTGCCGATGCGGCGCTTTTGCGCGCCGGTGAAGGCCCCCGGCTCGTGACCGAACAGCTCGCTTTCCACCACAGATTCAGCCAAGGCCCCGGCGTTGATCGCTACAAACGGACCGCTACGTCGGCTCGACAAATCGTGCAGCGCCCGGGCCACGACTTCTTTGCCGGCGCCGGTTTCGCCAAGAATCAGCACGTCAGCCTTGGTCGCCGCCAGCGCACCAATTTGCTCGCGCAAGCGCAGCATCGGCGCCGATTGCCCGACCAGTCGGGTGCTCAGTTCATTGCGATCGCTCAGGGCCAGACGCAGGCTGCGGTTATCCAGAACCAGTCGGCGCAGGGCCAAGGCGCGGCGAACGCTGTCCAGCAGCGCGTCGCTGGCGAAGGGTTTTTCCAGGAAGTCATACGCCCCGGCGCGCATCGCTTGCACGGCCAGCGGCACATCGCCGTGGCCGGTGATCAGCAACACGGGCAACTCAGGGTCCTGGGCATGCAGTTCGGTCAGCAGTTCGAGGCCGTCCATGCCCGGCATGCGGATGTCGCTGACCACCACGCCGGGCCAGTCGCGCTCCAGTTGCCCGGCCAGGCCCTTGGCTTCGGCCAGTGGCAGGATTTTCAGGCCCGCCAGGTCCAGCGTCTGGCTCAACGCCTGACGCAGGTGGGGATCGTCGTCGATCAGCACGACCTGGACACGGTTATCGATGGTCATGCACTTCGGTCCTCGGACGGTTGCAGGCTCACACCCGGTGCGCCTGCGCGCAACTTCAGGGTAATCAGGGCGCCGCCTTCCTTGTGGTTGGCGAACGACAGTTCACCGCCGAAGGCGCGCATCAGGGTTTCGCAAATCGCCAACCCCAGGCCAAGCCCCTGGGTGCGGGTCTTGGTGGTGTAGAAGGGCTCGCTGGCGCGACCAAGGGCTTCCATGCAGAAGCCGGGGCCGTTGTCGCGAATGTACAGCGTGACGCCGTCCGCGGTGGATTGGGCACTCAACCAGAGTTTACGCGGCGGGCCTTTTTCGGTCAGCGCGTCCAGCGCGTTGGCCAACAGGTTGCCGAGCACCTGGCGCAGACGGGTTTCCCCGGCCTCGACCCACAACGTGGCCGCCGGCAAATCGCGGATCAGTTCGACTTCCATGCTGCGCCGACGCTTGGCCAGCAACGCCAGGGCGTCATCCAGCGCTGGTTGCAGGGCGACACTTTCCGGCGCATGGCGATCGCGCCGGGCGAAGGCGCGCAAATGAGCAATGATCGACGCCATGCGTCCGGTCAGTTCGCTGATCAGCTTGAGGTTACCGCGGGCATCGTCGGTGCGCTGATGATCGAGCAGCACTTCGGCGTTTTCCGCGTAGCTGCGAATGGCGGCCAACGGTTGATTCAATTCGTGGCTGATGCTCGCCGACATCGTCCCCAGCGCCGACAACTTGCCGGCCTGCACCAAGTCGTCCTGGGCGCGCACCAGTTCCTGCTGGGCATGTTCGCGCTCCAGCACTTCCTGTTTCAATCGACGGTTGAGGCCTTCGAGGTCACTGGTCCGCTCGGCGACCCGGCCTTCCAGCTCGCGCCGCGCCTTGGCTTCGAAGGCGATGCGTTCGAGGTAATGGCGGCGGCGCTGCATCATCAGGCCGAGCAGCAACATCAAGACCAGCAACGTCGCGCCGCCAATGGCGACAACGGTACGCACCGGGCGGTCGATCAGGGTGCGGGGGGCGAGGATGCTGACGTTCCAGCCGGTTTCGGCGATCTGCTGGGTTTGAGTCAGCCAGGCGTTGGGGTTGAGCCTCAATGGTTTCGGATCGCGGGTCGGGTACGGCTGGATCGCAGTGATCGCTTTGCTTTCTTCTTCGCTCAAGGGTCGGGTCGAGCGGAATCGCCACTCAGGCCGCGACGTGAGGATGACCACACCGTTATGGTCGGTCAGCAGCAGTTGTTCCGGGGTTTTACCCCACAGGCTTTCTGTGTGGTCCAGGTCGACCTTGACCACCAGTACGCCGATGATTTTCTCGCCGTTGCGCACGGCGGCGGCGAAGAAATAGCCGCGCTTGGCTGACGTGGTGCCTAAGCCGAAAAAGCGCCCGAGCCGCCCGGCCATGGCTTCGCTGAAATACGGACGGAAGGAAAAATTGCGGCCGACGAAACTGTCGTGTTTGTCCCAGTTCGATGCGGCCAGGGTCTTGCCCGTGGTGTCCATCAGGTACATGACTTCGGCGCCGGTCTGGGCGCTGATGTTTTTCAACAGGCGATTGGCATTGCCTTGGGTGACGCTGTCATCCGGCGCCCCGAGCACCGCGCGCAGGGCCGGCAGGTCGCCGAGGATCTGCGGCAACACTTCATAACGGTGCAGCGTGCCCAGCAGGTTGGCAACGTAAAGGTCGAGGGTCTGACGGTTCTGCCCGGCCAGCTCGCTGCGGTAGTAACGCTCGGCCAGATGTTCCAGCGGCCACAGCAACGGCGCCAGGCACAGCGCAAGCAGTGCGAGGCTGCGCCAGCGGGGTCTGCGGGGAAGGGTCGGAGTCATGAGCATCGGGCGCCTGTGGGTACAGGCGCATTATGCCTAGGCTTGCGGGCGCAGTCTGCGCACCATGGGGGCGGCACGCCTGTACGGTGAAAATTCAGACGGTAATTCAGGAAAAGACGTCAGCATCCTTGAAGAACGCAGCGGCTTGGTCCTTGCCGGACAGTTGCGGTGCTTCGTCCAGTTGCCAGTCGATAGCCAGGTCCGGGTCATCCCAACGAATGCTGCGCTCCGCCGACGGAGTGTAATAGTCGGTGGTCTTGTAGAGAAATTCGGCGAAATCACTCAACACCACAAATCCGTGAGCGAAACCTTCCGGAATCCAGAGTTGGCGATTGTTTTCGGCGGACAGGCGCACGGCGACCCATTTACCGAAATGCGGCGAGCTGCGACGAATGTCGACGGCGACATCAAGCACTTCACCGGCGGTGACGCGCACCAATTTGCCCTGGGTGTTTTCCAGTTGGTAGTGCAGGCCGCGCAGTACGCCTTTTTGCGAGCGGGAATGGTTGTCCTGAACAAACTGTGTGGCCAGGCCTGTCGCTTCTTCGAAAGCCTTGGCGTTGAAGCTTTCATAGAAAAAGCCGCGCTCGTCACCAAATACCTTGGGTTCGATGATCAGAACACCGGGCAGGTCGGTGGTGACTACATTCATGTCTTTTCTCCAGCAAATGGCATTGATGGCGGACATTCTTACGCAAAGTGTCAGCCGACGCGAGTGGTGTGGTTTATCAAGACAGAAATGGCGACTTGAGCCTGAGTGAAAGGGTCGCATTGTGGTTGTGTTCATTTCTATAGGACGTCAGGGTCAATAAAGGCCAACCGGGATTTGTGCAGGAAAGTCCGGCCAAGAGGTTTCAGGTTTGAGAGGGGGGGGTTGCGTATCGCCTCCAGCAGTGGCGATATAAGCGCCTAATAAAACTTCAGGGGTCGTTGTATGCCGCTCGCCACGTTGATTCACCGCGCCAGTTTGCCCAGCCCGCAAGTGTCTGCGGAGCAAGCGCTAGAGCTGCTGGAAGGGCATTACGGGCTGAGTGGAAGGTTGCACGCCCTGGGTAGCCAGCAGGACCTCAATTTTCGGGTCGACAGTGATCACGGGCGTTTCGTCCTGAAAATCTGCCGTGGCGACTATTCGGCGCTGGAGCTGCAAGCCCAACATGCCGGACTCAAGCAGTTGGGTGAACACTCCGGCGTGCATGTGCCGCGAGTGATTCCTGCAATAAACGGCGCTGAACTGCTCACGCTGGAAGTCGGGGGTCAGGCCGTGCATATGCGCCTGCTCGATTACATCGAAGGCCAGTCGCTGACGCACCTTGATCATTTGCCCGGTCCGGTGGTGGCCGGTTTCGGTCGGCTGTGCGGCGAAATGGACCTGGCGCTGGCTGCTTTTGAGCATCCGGGGCTTGAGCGCACGCTGCAGTGGGATGCCCGCCACGCCAGCGCGCTGATTGGCCATTTGCTGCCGGTGATCAAGGATGACGCGCAACGCCAGTTGATCGCCGACGCGGCGGAACGAGCCGAGCGCCATTTGCTGCCGCTGGTGGACAAGCTGCCGGTGCAGGCGATTCACATGGACATCACCGACGACAACGTGGTCTGGCAGCGTGACTCGCAACGCCAATGGCAGTTGCAGGGCGTGATCGATTTCGGCGACCTGATCCGTACCTGGCGCATCACCGATCTGTCGGTCACTTGCGCGGCGTTGCTGCATCACGCCGATGGCGATCCTTTCTATATTTTGCCGGCGGTTCAGGCGTATCACGCCGTCAATCCGCTCACCCATGAAGAACTGCGGGCGCTGTGGCCGCTGATCGTTGCGCGCGCGGCGGTGCTGGTGCTCAGTGGCGAGCAGCAAGTCAGCATCGATCCGGGCAATGATTACAGCCGCGACAACCTGAGCCACGAGTGGGAGATCTTCCGCGTGGCCACGTCGTTGCCGCTGGAATTGATGGAAGCGGCGATTCTGACGTCGGTCGGCCAGACACTGCCGAGCATTGGCAGCGAAGGTTTCGCGCCGTTGCTGCCGAGCCTGGTGGGGCGTGAATTTGCCTTGATCGATCTGGGTGTGCTGAGCCCGCATTTTGAGGCGGGCAACTGGGAGCAAGAGGGGGTTGATCAGCGTTTGCTGACTGAAGCTGCGGCGGCGCATGGATTGGCGGCCAGTCGTTATGGTCAATACCGGCTGTCCCGTACTCGTCCAGATAGCTCAGGCGAACCCGACACCTGCCCGTTGCACGTGGAGTTGCGAGTGCCAAACGGCACGGCGGTCGAATCGCCGTTTGCCGGCGTGGTCCATCAGCCGGCGGCGGGTGTGTTGCAACTGGACGGTCCGCAACTGAGCGTGCGGTTGTGGGGCGTGACGCCGTCGCTGCACACCGGCGCGGCGCTGGTCAAAGGTCAGGTGCTGGGTGCGGTCAGCGGGCCGTTGATTGTGCAGTTGTGCCGAGGCGCTTCGTTCGATGCGCCGTTGTTTTGCACGCCGTCTCGCGCACCGGCCTGGCAAGCGTTGTGCCCGTCACCGGCGGCGCTGCTGGGGCTGGCTTGCGATGCTGAAGCCGAGCTCGATTCGCAGACGTTGCTGGCGCGCCGTGACGCCAGTTTCGCGCGCACGCAGAAGCATTATTACGTCGACCCGCCGCGCATCGAGCGTGGCTGGCGCAATCACCTGATCGACATGCAGGGCCGCTCCTACCTCGACATGCTCAACAACGTCGCGGTGCTGGGCCACGGTCATCCGCGCATGGCGGCGGTCGCCAGTCGTCAGTGGTCGTTGCTCAATACCAACTCGCGCTTCAACTACGCGGCGGTGGCCGAGTTTTCCGAGCGCCTGCTGAAGCTGTCACCGGAGGGCATGGACCGGGTGTTCCTGGTCAACAGCGGCAGCGAGGCCAATGACTTGGCGATCCGTCTGGCATGGGCCTACAGCGGCGGTCGCGACATGCTCAGCGTGCTGGAGGCTTATCACGGCTGGACAGTCGGCGCGGACGCGGTTTCGACCTCGATTGCCGACAACCCGCAAGCCTTGAGCAGCCGTCCCGATTGGGTGCATCCGGTGATCGCGCCGAATACTTATCGCGGCGAATTCCGTGGCCCAGGCAGCGCGCCGGACTACGTGCGCAACGTTGAACACAACCTGGCGAAAATCGCTGAGCAGAAGCGCCAGTTGGCCGGTTTCATCTGCGAACCGGTGTACGGCAATGCCGGCGGGATCTCGCTGCCGCCGGGTTATCTGAAACAGGTCTATGCGTTGGTTCGCGCCCAAGGCGGTGTGTGCATCGCCGATGAAGTGCAGGTCGGCTACGGGCGCATGGGTCACTTCTTCTGGGGCTTCGAGGAGCAAGGCGTGGTGCCGGACATCATCACGATGGCCAAAGGCATGGGCAACGGCCAGCCGTTGGGCGCGGTGATCACCCGCCGGGAAATCGCCGAGGCGCTGGAGGCCGAGGGTTACTTCTTCTCGTCGGCCGGTGGCAGTCCGGTCAGTTGCCAGGTCGGCATGGCGGTGCTGGACGTGATGGAGGAAGAAAAGCTCTGGGAAAACGCTCAGGTGGTGGGCGGGTATTTCAAGGAGCGGCTTGAAGCGCTGATCGATATTCATCCGTTGGTGGGCGCGGTGCATGGTTCCGGCTTCTATCTGGGTGTCGAGCTGATCCGCAACCGCGAGACCCTGGAACCGGCGACCGAAGAAACCACGGCGCTGTGTGACCGGTTGCGGGAGTTGGGGATTTTCATGCAGCCGACAGGGGATTATCTGAACGTACTGAAGATCAAACCGCCGATGGTGACCTCGCGCCGGAGTGTGGATTTCTTTGTCGACATGCTTTCGAAGGTGTTGGGTGAAGGGTTGTAAGGCTTGATATCGCCTTCGGGGGCAAGCCTCGCTCCTACAGAATTTGCGCGATTTAAACGTCGTCGCATGACCTGTAGGAGCGAGGCTTGCCCGCGAAGGAGTATTCGGTAATACCGATTGTTATCGGGATTAAGTGCGTAAAACTAGACAGCCGGAAGATTAATTGCTTTTAAAGCCGATATTTATCGGCTATAAAGTCGCCATTGCTCACGGCGTGCCTCATCGCGCCCGTGCTTCCCGTTTCTGTCATCGGTCGAGGCCATACTCGACCCATCAGCACTTGCCCGGAGATGATTCATGAGTCGTATCGTTACCGTCGCCGCCACCCAGATGGCCTGTTCCTGGGACCTTGAAGCCAACATCGAGACCGCTGAGAAGCTGGTTCGTGAGGCTGCAGCCAAAGGCGCGCAGATCATACTGATCCAGGAGCTGTTCGAGGCGCCGTACTTCTGCCAGAAACCGAACCCGGATTACCTGCAACTGGCCACGACGGTTGAAGACAACGTCGCCATCAAGCACTTCCGGAAAGTCGCCAAGGAACTGCAAGTGGTGCTGCCGATCAGCTTCTATGAACTGGCCGGCCGTGCCCGTTTCAACAGCATCGCGATCATCGATGCCGACGGCAGCAACCTCGGGATTTATCGTAAAAGCCACATCCCGGACGGCCCTGGCTACCACGAAAAGTATTACTTCAACCCGGGCGATACCGGCTTCAAAGTCTGGAACACCCGTTACGCGAAAATCGGCGTCGGCATCTGCTGGGACCAGTGGTTCCCGGAGTGCGCCCGCAGCATGGCGTTGCTGGGCGCGGAAATCCTGTTCTACCCGACCGCCATCGGCAGCGAGCCGCACGACAAAACCATTTCGTCCCGCGACCACTGGCAGCGCGTGCAACAAGGCCATGCCGGCGCCAACCTGATGCCGCTGATCGCGAGCAACCGCATCGGTAACGAAGAACAGGACGGCTACGACATCACGTTCTACGGCTCATCGTTCATCGCCAACCAGTTCGGCGAGAAGGTCCAGGAACTCGACAAGACTGAAGAGGGCGTGCTGGTCCAGAGCTTCGACCTCGACGAGCTGGAGCACATTCGCAGCGCGTGGGGTTCGTTCCGTGATCGTCGCCCGAACCTATACAATGCGATCAAAACCCTCGACGGTTCCCTGGAGTCCTGATCGCATGACCACTTTAAACAGCACCCCGCGCGCCGACGGCTTCTACATGCCCGCCGAGTGGGCGCCACAAACCCAGACCTGGATGATCTGGCCGGAGCGCCCGGACAACTGGCGCCTGGGCGGCAAACCCGCGCAAGCCGCGCACGTGGTCGTCGCCAAGGCCATCGCCCGTTTCGAACCGGTGACCGTGGCGGTCTCTGCCGGCCAATACGAAAACGCCCGTGCCCGTCTCGACGTGCCGAATATTCGTGTGGTCGAGATGTCCAGCGACGACGCCTGGGTTCGCGACACCGGCCCGACGTTCGTCATCAATAACAGTGGCGAAGTCCGTGGTGTGAACTGGGACTTCAACTCGTGGGGCGGTTTCGATGGCGGTTTGTACTCGCCGTGGAACCGCGACTCGCAGGTGGGCGGCAAGATCCTCGAGATCGAGCGCAGCCAGCGCTACCGTACCGAGGGCTTCGTGCTCGAGGGCGGTTCGATTCACGTCGATGGCGAAGGCACCCTGATCACCACCGAAGAATGCCTGCTCAACCGCAATCGCAACCCGCACCTGAGCCGTGGGGAAATCGAAGCGGTGCTCAGTGCTCATCTGGCTGTGGATAAGATCATCTGGCTGCCGGACGGTCTGTTCAACGACGAAACCGACGGCCATGTGGATAACTTCTGCTGCTACGTGCGTCCGGGCGAAGTATTGCTGGCCTGGACCGATGATCCGCAGGACCCGAACTACCCCCGCTGCCAGGCGGCAATGAAAGTGCTGGAAAGCAGCACCGATGCCAAGGGTCGCCCATTCACGGTGCACAAGATGCCGATCCCGGGGCCGCTGTATGCGACCGAGGAAGAGTGTGCCGGTGTGGACCCGGTGGACGGGACTCAGGAGCGTAATCCGAGCGTGCGTCTGGCCGGTTCCTACGTGAACTTCCTGATCGTCAACGGCGGCATTATCGCGCCGAGTTTCGACGACCCGCTGGACGGTCCTGCGAAAGAGATTCTGCAGGCGCTATTCCCGCAGCATGAAGTGGTGATGGTGCCGGGCCGCGAACTGTTACTGGGGGGCGGTAACATCCACTGCCTTACCCAACAACAGCCGGCGCCGCACAAGGAGTGAGTGGGGTTGTAACAGCCTGAACCGGCTGAAAAAATCACCAAGACGCCGGTTTATCCCCGCTGTTCACCCAGAAGCCCGCAGCCCCAAAGGACTGCGGGCTTCTTTGTATCCACTTGTCGACACTTGGGAAACATTGGCACAGCTCTTGTATCTGTCACGGGGTGAAACAGGGAGGGGGAGGACTTCGATGTTCTGTCATAAACCTTGGATAAGTTAGCCGCTCACGAACCAGGAGAGAGCGCTGAAATGAACGCCGAAGTGAACGTAGTAAGCGAGCGGGCGTTGCATCCCCTGGCAGTTAATAGCGAATCGCTCCAGGTCCTGGCGCACTGGTTGAAGTCCAATGGAACGCGTCAGATCAGAGAACCTGATCCGCGCCGGATGATGATCGAGCGCTACCCCGCTGGTTTATTCAGCGAGGCGGAACTGGAAGCGTTGTGGGATGTGATGGAAGGATAAGAAGAAAAAACAAAGGATTGATGAGAGCGCTGCCGGGATGGCGGCGCTTTTTTATGGGCGATGGATTTGTAAGCTACACCCTGACCATTGTAGGAGCGAGCCTGCTCGCGATGGCGGCCTGGCAGTCACATTAACGTTGACTGACCCGCCGCCATCGCGAGCAGGCTCGCTCCCACAGGTGATTGGTGGGAACACATCAGCAGTGTTTAGAAGCTGTAGGTCCCCGTCACCACCAGGCTGCGCGGTTCGCCGGGTTGAATCTGCGCGGCGCTGGTGGCCGACGAGTAATAGTTCTTGTCGCTGATGTTGTTCAGTGCCGCACGCAAGTCCCAGTCCTTCTGCCGGAATCCAGCCAGTGCATCCCAACGGCCATAACCCGGCAGCACGACGGTGTTGAGGTTATCGGCGTAACGCTGGCCGACCAGGGTCAACCCGGTTTCCGCATACCAGCCCATTTCCGGTTTCCAGGTCAGGAACAGACTGCCGTTGTGCTTGGCCACGTTGCTGATGCGTTTGCCTTCAAAGCCGTTGTTGTCCTTCTCGACCGTCGCGTCCTGTACGCCCACGCCACCGCGCACGTACCAGTTGCCGGCAATTTTACCGGTGCCGGTCAGCTCGATCCCGCGGGAACGTTGCAAGCCCGAGAGCAAGGTGACGGTCGGGTTGAGTGGATCGCTGGTGCGGCGGTTGTAGAGTTCCAGTTCGTAGATTGCCAGGGTGGTGCTCAGGCGGTCGTCGAGCCAGTCGCTCTTCACGCCGATTTCCTTCTGCTTGGTCAGCTCCGGGCTCAAGTCGTTGCTGTTACCGGCAGCGCCGGGCGTGATGCCGATCAAGCCGCCGCCCACTGGCGAGAACGTCTTGGTCCAGGAGGCATAGAAGGAATGATTCTGCAGCGGCGTCCAGACCAGGCCTACACGCGGGCTTGTGCTGTGGCTGTCACGGTCTTCGGAAATGTCGCGCAGCTTGTTGGTCGATTCGATGTCGAACGTGTCGTAGCGCAAACCGGCCAGCAGTTGCCATTGATCGTTCAGACGCAATTGATCCTGCACGTACACCGCACGGCTTTCGACTTCGGTGTGGTTGTCGCTGGACACCTGCATGCGGCCGGTATGCCGCAGATCGCGATTCGGGTTGTGCAGGTCCAGCGCCGGCACCGGCGAGCTGCCCGGCCCGGAAGTGGCCGCGTTGTAAAGGGTCGGATCGCGGCGCTGGCTGCCGATCTCGATGCCGGTCAGCAGGCGATGCTCCAGGCCGAAGGTGTCGAAACCTCCCTCCAGTTCGACGTTGTTGTAGACATTGCGGGTGGTCAGGTCTTGCTGCCAATGCTGACGCGTGACCTTGTTGGTGGCCGGGGTGTAACCGGTCGGGTACGTGTTGTCGAAATCGCTGTCGAGCTTGAACACGCCCAGGGTGTGGCGCAGCTGCCAGTTGTCGCTCAGTTCATAGCTGAGTTTGGAACGCAGGGATTGCGACTTGTCGTCGATGAAATCGTGCTCGCTGCCGTAGGTCGTATCGCGTCCTACGTCTGCCGGGCGCCCGTTTACGCCAGGAATACCGCGATCCGGCGTGCGGTTGTAACGGCTGTATTCGTATTGCACCAACCAGTTCAGGTCCGGCGTCAATTGCCAGCTCATGGAGGGCGCGAACAGTTGGCGGTTGCCGCTGACACCCTCGCGAAAGCTGTTCTGATCCATGTTACCCATGTTCAGGCGCAGGCTGATGTTCTCGGACGGATCGGTGCTGAGGTCGGCATAAAGGCTGCGTAAATCATCGCTGCCGCCCTGGGCTTCGATGGTCGAACGGCGGCCGAACTCGGGCAGTTTGCTGACCCGGTTGACGATCCCGCCCTGGCTGCCACGCCCGTATAACACGGCGGCCGGCCCTTTGAGGACTTCGATACGCTCGATGTTGTGCAAGTCGCGCACGTATTGGCTGTCGTCACGAATGCCATCGAGGTAGAAGTCGTTGCTCGCATCGAAACCGCGGATGCGCAGGCTGTCGAAACGGGTGTCTGCACCGCTGCTGACGTTGGGGATGCCGCTCAATGCAGTGCCCAGATCATTGGTGCCGTAATCCGAGACGTTCGAGGTTTTAATCGAGTCGATGGCTTGTGGCACGTAGCGCACCGGGGTCGCAGTCCGGGTGGCGGTGCTGGTTTCCTTTACTCGCGGATCGTCGGCCTCCGCTTCGGCACTGATCGAGGTTTCGGGTAAAACGGTGGTCGCGGCGCAGGTGAATCCGGCAGACAGAAAAGCAGAAAACCCAAGGGTGACGGGCATAAGGCGGAAGGGGGCAGGCATCTGAAGCGCATCCGAAAGGGTAGAAGAATTCGAGGGTGCGAATGGTAATGCTTGTTATTTGCTTCGGTTAATTATTCCTGAAAAGCTTCGCTGTTCGATTGTTTCAAGTTGTGTCGAGATTGCTACAGAGGCTTGTCGAGGCTATTCGACCGATTCATGAAACAGACTGAACGCCATTCCAGCGTTTTTCCGCAACGGTCCGAGGATTAGTCTGCCGGCACTGAGTTTCCCTGATTGATTGCCGGAGTCTTTCCATGATCCTTCACTACATTTACGACCCTTTGTGCGGCTGGTGCTACGGCGCCAAACCGCTGGTGCACGCCGCCCAAGGCGTGTTGCCGGTGATCGCCCACGGTGGCGGCATGATGAGCGGTGCCAACCGCAAAGCCGTTTCGCCACAATTGCGCAACTATGTGATGCCCCACGACCGCCGAATCGCCGAGTACACCGGCCAGCCATTTGGCGAAGCGTATTTCGAAGGTTTGCTACGCGACGACACGGCGGTGTTCGATTCCACCCCACCAATCGCTGCGGTGCTGGCCGCCGAACACATCGCCGGCCGTGGGCTTGAGTTGCTGGGGCGTTTGCAAACCGCCCATTACGTGGAAGGGAGGCGGATTGCCGATGAGGCGGTGTTATTTGAGCTGGCAAAAGAGATTGGTATTGAGCCTGATGCCTTTGCGTCAGCCTTCATAAGCACCGACTCGGATCGCCACATCAAGGACAGCCGCGCATTGCTGGCCCGTGTCGGTGGTCAAGGTTTTCCGACCTTGGCGTTGGAGCAAAATGGTCATTTCACGGTGGTCGATATCAGCCCTTGGCTTGGTAAGCCGCAAGCGTTCGCGTCCTGGCTTGCTCAGTCCGCTTAGATGTTTTTCGCCTATGGATAGACGATTCATCAAATTGACACAGCCTTCTGGGCGCGGCTACGATCGCGCCCAACGCCTGTGGCTAACCGCCATGACTCATAAAATAATAAAAAGGCCCGCCACGATTTCTTCGTGGGCGGGCCTTTTTGTTTTGGGGTGAAAAAAGAGTGCGATAGCGCCGTTTCAGCCGTTCGACACAGCGCGTATCAACCGGTAATAAGGAAAAAAACAAAATGTTGAATAAGCGAATCAGCTTGATCGCTCTGGGGATGTTGAGCGCTACACAGGCCATGGCTAACGACCAGGCCGAATCCAAGGGATTTGTTGAAGACAGCAGCCTCAAAGTGCTGCTGCGCAACGCCTACATCAATCGTGACTACAAAGATGGTCGTGCGGACAAAGCCGAATGGGGCCAAGCGGCCATCGGCACGTTCTCGTCCGGCTTCACCCAAGGCACCGTCGGTGTCGGTGTGGATGCTTTCGGTCTGTACGCACTGCGTCTGGATGGCGGCAAGGGTCGCACCGGCGCACAAGGCATCGACTTCTTTAAAAAGGGCGACAGCGGCAACGCGGCTGACGACCTGTCCAAAGGCGGTGCAGCAGTCAAATTCCGTGTCTCCAGCACCACGCTGACCTACGGCGACCAGATGCCGGCCCTGCCGGTGCTGAGCTACGACAACTCGCGCCTGCTGCCGGAAAGCTACACCGGCACCTTGATCACCTCCAAGGAGATCAAAGGCCTGGAGCTGAACGCCGGTCGCTTCACCGCCGAATCGCGCAAAAGCGCTGAAGGCCGTGACAGTGGTGGCCTGAAGTCGATCAACGTATTGGGCGGTAGCTACCAGTTCACCGAACAATTCAAGGCGGCGCTGTACGCATCCGACGTTGAAGACGTGTTGAAGAAGCAATACGTGAACGCCAACTACGTGTTCCCGATCGACAAGGATCAGTCCCTGACCCTGGACTTCAACGGCTATCGCACCAAGCTGGATGATTCCTACGTTCGCGAAAGCGGCGCCACCGGCGACGACAACAAAATCTGGAGCCTGGCGGCGACCTTCGCCACCGGCCCGCACTCGTTCACCCTCGCGCACCAGCGCAGCACCGGTGACAGCAACCTGGGCTATGCCTACGGCGGTTACCAGAAGGATCAAGGTCGTGTCGGCGACGGCGGCAACACCATCTACCTGGCGAACTCCTACTGGTCTGACTTCAACGCCGAAGACGAGCGCAGCTGGCAGTTGGGCTACGGCCTGGACTTCACCGCATTCGGCGTTCCTGGCCTGAGCTACAACTTCGCCTACGTGCGCGGTGACAACATCACCACGTCCACCAGCGAAGGCGGCACCGAGCGTGAAATCTTCAACCAGTTCAAGTACGTCGTGCAAAGCGGCCCGGCCAAAGACCTGAGCGTGAAACTGCGCAGCTCGATCCTGCGTGTCTCGCAGAAATCCAGCGAGTACAACGTCAGCGGTAACGAAGTGCGTGTGTTCGTGGATTACCCGATCAACATCTTCTGATGATCGACTGAGTGTTCAACACTCACTAAAGAACCCCGACTGGCTCGGGGTTTTTTTCGCCTGAGAACCGTTGAAAAACGCATAAAAAGGCCATTTTCGATCGTAAAAAGTCAAACTAAAGCAACGTCATGCTCCGTTTCAAGCAGCGCTTGATATGCCTCAAATTCTTTCTCATGGACGTAAATCCTGTGCTCTCTAGATTAGGCAGCTAAATGCACGGAGATTTTTAAAATGATCGTTTTGAACAAAGAAGTGGGCGAGTTTCTACGGCGTGACAAATATGCGAACGTCCGGGGTGCTGACTTCAATCTTTTCGGTCATTTCAACGATTTCGTCAGATTGACCAAAAGCTGGGAAAACATGGAGCCGGACAGTTACTACGGACAGTCCGAGGCGGGCATGCGCTACCGTCGCTACAGCGATTTCGAGTACAACCCGGTCACGCGCGATCTGAAGCAGCTGGAACACCGCGCCTATGTTCAGTCCAAGGCGAACAACAGTTACGTTGGCGGGATGGTTCGGCACTTCCAGGACTTCTCTGATGAAATCATCAGTTCGCCGGTGATGCGCAGCCTGATCGACACCGACTTCGAAGTGTACAAAAACGTTTTGCCACCTGAGTTGCACGACGAAATCTGGCAATGCCAGATTCATCAGATCCGCATCGAGATCAAGCCCGGCAAACAACTGGAAATCACCCCGGAAGGTATTCACTGCGACGGTTATCCGTTCAGCGGCGTGCACTTCTGGGGACGCAATAACGTTGAAGGGGCAGAGAGCCGTTTGTACGACACGGAAAACCAGGAGCACCTGGCCTCGACGACGTATCAGGAAATCCTCGACACCACCTACTTTCTCGATCGCGACATGCGTCACTACGTGACACCGGCACGCAATACCCATTCTCACGACATGGCGTACCGGCAGATTCTGGCGATCTCTTTCTCGCGGCCCGGGACCGCTTTCGACATTGTTCGCTGAACAGTACAACACCGTGACCAGCCTCGCCGAGTGCCCCGCACCGGTGATGCTGCGGCGCACCACGGCCAAGGATGCACAGCGCCTGGAACGCTTCTTTCGGCAATTCGAAGAAGTGTCTTTCTGTGAGTGGCAGGACGCCAAATGCCTGCGCAGTGTGCTGGTGCAGAAGACCACCACCGCGTTTATCGCACTGGACGTCAGCGGCGAAATAGTCGGCGCGGTGTTGGGCGGAATGCTCGGCAGTCGCGGCACGATCAACCACCTCGCCGTGAGCCCGGATTACCGCAGCCAAGGCGTCGGTCAACGCCTGGTTGAAGCAGCGTCGTCAGACATGAAGCGCGTGGGCGTGCTGCGGATGTTCCTGTTTGTCGACGATGCTAACCTTGCCGGCCAGCGCTTCTGGAGTGCCCAGGGTTTTTGCGAGCCGCGCGGCGAAAGAACATTTGAGAGGGACCTATGAATGAGACGTCCAGCAGCCAGCCGCTGATGGTCGAGCCGCACGCTTCGCGCACCTTCGCCGAAGCCAGCCCGGTGGTTGCGGGTTACTTCACGGTGTCGTTTGTGTTCGGTTTGATGGCGGTGAACGCCGGGTTGCCTGTGTGGTTGCCGGTCGCCATGTGCCTGTTCGTGTATGCCGGCGCTTCGCAGTTCGCCGCCCTCGCGCTGATTTCCAGCGGTGCGTCGCTGACCACCATCATCCTCACCACGTTTCTGATCAACGCGCGGCACATGCTGATGTCGGTCTACATGGCCAAGGCGTTGCAGGCGATGGGCCTCAGCCGAATGGAGCGCTGGTGTTACGCGGGTGGGCTGACCGATGAGTCATTCGCTTTTCACAGCGTCAAACTGGGCAAAGGCTCGCCCGTCAACGTGCGTTACCTGATCGGTTTCAATCTGTATTGCCACACCTCGTGGGTGCTCGGCGGTTTGCTGGGGGCGATTTGCGCGCAGTATGCGGCGCACTTGATCCAGTATCAGCTCGACTACGCGTTGACCGCGATGATGCTCTACGTGCTGGTGTCGCTGTGCAACACGCGTAACAAACTCATCGCCGCACTGGCCGCCGTCGCCTGCATGGGCGTGCTGAGCCTGGTCGGCAGCTCGCCCTTCAACGTATTCATCGCCACATTTGTGGGCTGCGGGGTGGGCGTATGCCTGACCAAACGTTCCTGATTCTGGTCGTTGTGCTGATGATGGCCGTGACCTTCCTGCCGCGCGCATTGCCGCTGCAAGTGAACACTGACCATTGGCCGCCCTTCGTCGCCCGGGCGCTGGAATACCTGCCGGTGGCGATCGTCGCTGCAATCAGCCTCACGCCGTTGTTGATCAAGGATCAGCACGTGCAGCTCGATCGCCCGGAATTTTATGCCGCGATTCCGACGTTGTTATGTGCGTATTTCAGCAAAAACCTCTTTCTCTCCGTTGCGGTGGGAACGGCTGCGTACATTGCGCTCGGCTCGTTCATGTAGCGGGAGGTCGACCACATCGTGCAAAGCCTGGCCCGACAACTCAGGATTATTGATCGCCAGCCGCACTTCAAGGGCATCCTCGAAGCCGGGGAAAATCGTCAGGCCATTGCGCTGGGCTGCATCCCGCGAAACCATGCCAAGGCCGTCCATCTGGGTGATCAACGACAGCGTCAGGGTTTCGCTGCACGAATAGACCATCCGCTTGCCCGACTCGTAATTGCCCAGACCCGCGTCGAGAAAGCGCAAGAAGCTGTGGGAATACGGACAATCGTCTGCCGGACGCACCTGAAACTTGTTGCCGAGCAGCACCAGCGGATCATGTTCCTGACCGCAATGCGCACCGACCACCTGCACCTGGACCTCGGGCAGGATGATGCTGGGCAATCCCGGCTTCTGCGGACCAATCAGCACCGCCAGGTCAAAGTCTTCGTTCTTCAGCTTGCTGAGGTTTTCCATCGACTCGGCGTAGCTGAATTCCAGCTGATAGTCGGGAAACACCTCAATCAAGCGTCCGATCATTCGCCGATTGAAGTCAGCCGACAGCGTCGTGTTCAGCGCTACCTTGAGCGTGCGCTGCCCAGGCACCTTCAACGCGGCGACTTTTTCTTCCAGTTGCCGCGTGGCAACCAACACCTTGTCCATGTAAGGCGTGAGTTCCGTGCCCTGCGTGGTCAGGGTCAACCCCTTGTTGGAGCGACGAAACAACCGAAAACCGAACTGTTCTTCGACCTTGTTCAACTGCGCGGCCAACGCCTGCACGGTTAAACAGGAATGCTCTGCCGCGGCCGACAAAGAGCCGGTCTGAACAATGCGCATGAGGTTGCGTAGGGTTCTGCTATCCATTGGGTAATGCCCTCTAAAGTGGGCTGGCTATTGTTGAGTACCTGGCCGCCGGTTGGGCGATACGTGCTGGCTATAATCCTGCACCTGAACACGCTTGTCCCGAGTTTAGTAGCGAATTGATGCTGCGTCCGATGGTTGGAGGCTTACATAGAGTCGAGGTTTTTTGGGAATGTTGGGTGATCAGGGTCAAAAAAATGCTCAGGCCGGGAGGTTTGGGCATTTTTTTTGGGGTTGTGAATGCTCGACCTTGCCGCTTTTCTGTATCTGAGGGCGGCTACTGCGGTGGCTGGCAAAGGTATTTGTGAAAAAACAGGTTTCCTCCATAAATGATCAAAACGATCATTTGAATGATTGGTTTGCGCAATTAAGAACGAAAGCCTAAGATTATTTTGACTGACTCAATCACTAGATGATCGAATCAGTCAGTTTCGAGGTGAAGTACGTCTTACCAAACAATTATAAAAGGAGACCCTCGTGGCCCAAATTCCTATCAAGCGCACCATTGAACGCATCCCTGGCGGCATGATGATTGTCCCGCTGCTGATTGGCTCACTGGTGGCTACATTCCTTCCTGACACACCGAAGTTTTTCGGCTCTTTCACCAATGCGCTGTTCACCGGGGCGTTACCCATCCTAGCGGTGTTCTACGTCTGCATGGGCGCGAGCATCAATATCAAGGCCACGCCTTATCTGCTGAAGAAGGGCGGCACGCTGCTCATCACCAAAGTCGGCATCGCCGTGCTTATCGGTATTGTGCTCGGGCATTTTCTCGGCGAGCAGCCGATCTCGTCTGGCCTCTTCGCCGGCATTTCAACGCTGGCGGTCGTCGCAGCGATGAACGACACCAATGGCGGCTTGTACATGGCGCTGATGGGGCAATACGGTCGATCCGAAGACGTCGGCGCCTATTCGGTCATGTCCCTGGAGTCCGGGCCTTTTCTGACCATGGTCACCTTGGGCATCGCAGGCCTGTCGGCTTTCCCTTGGCCGACGCTGGTGGGCAGCATCCTGCCATTGGCCCTCGGTATGTTGCTGGGAAACCTCGACCGTGACATGCGCGACTTTCTGGCCAAGGCCGTCCCGGTGATGATCCCGTTTTTTGCCCTTGCACTCGGCGCCAGTCTGGACTTGCATAACGTCTGGCAGGCCGGTTTGCTGGGTCTCGGTATGGGCGTTGCAGTGGTTGTGCTGACCGGCATTCCGCTGTTCTTCGCCGATCGTTTGACCGGTGGCACGGGCGTCGCGGGTGTTGCCGCCGCCACCACCGCCGGGAATGCCGCCGCCGTCCCAGCGCTGATTGCGGCAGCCAACCCGGTGTACGCCGAAGCGGCCAAGAGCGCGACCATACTGGTAGCCGCCTGCGTCGTGGTCACCGCGATCCTCGCGCCGTTACTCACCGCCGCCGTCGCCAAACGCGTGCAGCAGCGCAATCCTGTCGTCATACTTGAACCGGGGATCGAACCTCAAAAGCAGGAGGCTTTGCGATGAGGATTCTGATCATCGCTGACGATCTGTCCGGCGCGGCAGATTGCGCCATCGGCTTTGCCAGCGTGGGGATGCAAACGGTCGTTACCCTCGACCCCCTGAATGACGAGGCTGACGCTCAAGTGATTGCCGCGGATACGGACACTCGGCGCCTCCCACCCGCGCGGGCTGCCGAGCGCACGGTGGCGGCATTCAAAGCACTGCACAAACCCGGGCAATGGCTGTACAAAAAAATCGATTCGACGCTGCGTGGCAACTGGGCGGCTGAGGTTGCCGCCCTGCAACCGTTGGCCGGCCTGGCCATCGTCGCCCCGGCGTTCCCGGCCACCGGGCGCACGTTGCGCGGCGGTCGCGTGTTCGTCAACGGCCAGCCGCTGGAAACCACCGACACCTGGAAACTGGAAAACGCCGACCGTCCGGCCGATGTCGAAGCGATGCTGATTGCCGCAGGCCTGAGCACTGCGAAGCTCGATCTCGACACCTTGCGCGGCAACGAAAAAGCGCTCGAGCGGCACATTGCTGAAATTGCCGGCAATGGCACGCAGGCGCTGATCGTCGATGCGCAGACCGAAGACGACCTGCTGACCCTCGCTCGCTTGACCGCGTCGATGGATCAGCCGCTGTTCTGGATCGGTTCGGGGGGGCTGGCACGGGAAATCGCCAGTCTTCCTGATTTATCCGAAGCACAGTTCACGGCTGTCGAACCTGCGACCCTCGAAAAAAGCCAGGCGCCGATTCTGATCCTTGTCGGCAGCCTCTCCGGCGTCTGCGAGCGACAATGCGAGCGGCTCAAAGCGCGTGGCGGCGTCAGCGAACTGGTTATACCGCCTGAAGTCCTTCGTCAGGGTTCAACCCACGGCGATTGGTCGCTCTGGCAATCGCGCATTGGCGAGCAACTGGACGGCTGGAGTGACCTGCTGCTGCGCATCGGCCGCGATCAAGCGTTCGATCCCCAAGAGGGCGCGCAACTCTCGACCATGCTCGCCGTGCTGGTCGAACCGCACTTCGCCAAGGTCGGCGGCCTGATCGCCACCGGCGGCGAAACCGCGCGGGCCATATTGACCACCGTCGGCATCGACAGCCTGCAACTGCTGACCGAAATCGAAGCCGGCGTCGCCTTCGCCCGCCCGACCGTTTCCCGCCAGGGCCATCGTCCCGGCATCGTTACCAAGGCCGGCGCGTTCGGTACCGACAACGCCTTATATGCGGCATGGCAACACCTGAGCGACAGCGCCGATCGCTCCCCGCCCCAACGCACACGAATCCAAGGACTCGAATGAACACTATGAGCAATTACCTCCCCATCATCGGCATCACCATGGGCGACGCGACGGGTGTCGGCCCGGAAATCATCGTCAAGAGCCTGACTCACGACATCGTCTACCAACAATGCCGGCCGCTGGTGATCGGCGATGCCCGCCGCCTTGAACAGGCCAACGTCATCGTCGGCGGAAAGGCCAAAGTGCGCCGCATCGAAGACGCCTCCCAAGCCTTGTACGAAGCCGGCACCATTGACTGCATCGACCTTAACCTGATCCCCGACGACCTGCCGTTCGGCGAGTTGTCGCCCATCGCCGGTGACGCTGCTTATCAATACATCGCCCGCGCCGTGCAACTCGCCGAGGCCAGCCAGATCGACGCGATCTGCACCGCACCGCTGAACAAGGAAGCGCTGCACGCCGGTGGCCACAAATACCCCGGCCACACAGAAATGCTCGCGCACCTGACCAACGTCGACGAAGTGTCGATGATGTTGGTGGCGCCGCAGTTGCGGGTGATTCACGTCACGACCCACATCGGCATCATCGACGCGATCCGCAAGATCGAACCGGGCCTGGTCCAGCGCACCATCGAGCGCGGCAACGCGACACTGATCAAGGCCGGCATTGCTCGCCCGCGAATTGGTGTTTGCGGGATCAACCCCCATGCCGGTGAAAACGGACTGTTCGGTTATGGCGAAGAAGAGGAAAAAATCATCCCTGCGGTGAAGCTGCTGCAAGAACGCGGCGTCGACGTCACCGGCCCGCTGCCCGCTGACACCCTGTTCTTCCGCGCCGGTCGCGGTGACTTCGACCTAGTGGTGGCGATGTATCACGACCAAGGCCACGGCCCGGTCAAAGTGCTCGGCCTGGAAGCCGGCGTGAACGTCACCGTCGGCCTGGACGTGATCCGTACCTCGGTCGACCACGGCACCGCGTTCGACATCGCCGGTAAAGGCATCGCCGATGAGCGCAGCCTGCTCGAAGCACTGCGCCAGGGCGCCGAGCTTGCCACGCGACGGGGATGAGGCGCAGGGGCTCGGTCGTGTAAGATCGACCACCGTCCCCACAACGAGACCCGCCATGAAAGCCTCCGAACGCCACCGCGCCATCCTCGATCTCGTACGCATTGGCGACGCCAACGTCGAGCAATTGAGCGCGGCACTCGGAGTCTCGGAAGCCACAGTGCGACGCGACCTGACCATGCTCGCCAAACAGCGGCACCTGGTGCGGACCTATGGCGGCGCGACTGCGGTAATCGGCGTTCATGAGCCGGAAGCCTCACTCGAAGAACGCAAAACATCCCAGTGGGAACAGAAAGACGCCATCGCCCAGGCTGCGGCGGCTCACGTTCAGGATGGCGATACCGTGTTGCTTGATGGCGGCACCACGTGTGCTGCGCTGGCCCATCATCTTTGCTCGCGACAAGACGTGCATGTGGTCACCAACAACCTGCTCGCCGTGATGACTTTGGCCAATGCGCCGGGGGTGCGGTTGACGTTGATCGGTGGCGATCTGCGCGGTTCGAGCATGAGCACGTTGGGGCCGCTGGCGGAGCTGACGTTGAGTCGGCTCAGTGTCGACAAGGCTTTTCTTGGTGCGGATGGTGTGGTGGCGGAGTTTGGGTTGTGTGAGGCGAGTGCGCAGCAGGCGTATTTGAAGGAATGCATCATCAAGCGGGCGGCGCAGATTGTTGTCCTCGCTGACACTGACAAATTGGGTCGTGCCCGGCAGCAGCACTGGACGCCGATTGAGCGGGAGTGGCGGTTGATTACCGGCTCCACCGCGGATGAAGCTGCGCTTGCGCCGTTTTATGCGCTGAAGCAGATCACTGTGGAAACTGTGAGCGTCGACAACGCTTAAGGTTGTGAACGTTTTTATGCAAAAGACCCATTTTATGATCGTTTTTGTGCACGTAGATTCGTTTTTACGCACAAAGCATATGCCAACACCCTCTCATTGACGCAAAAAGCCCCGATTGATTCGGGGCTTTTTTATGCATGCGATTTAGATAGGTACGACGTTACTGGCTCGGTTGTTACATGGCGCGTCCAACACCTTCACCACATCATCAATGATCGCCTTGCTCATATCCTGCAAGTAATTCGATGCCCAGGCGTGCCGGTCGGTGTCGCGAACCATGGCCGCGTCTGACGCGAGCAGTTTGGCGACGTGGAGCAGATCGGAGGCGTGGGAGAGGGCTGCAATGACCGGGACGCCGGCGTTGATGCGGAAGAGCGGTTCGTTGGCGTGGTAGGAGAAGGGGGTGAGGCCGATGGTTTTAAGGTCTTTGGGGTTGGTCATTGAGCACCTCCGGTTTTTGGGCGGTGGTGGGTGATGGCAGGCGTAGCAAAGAGGGAAGTTTTGAACGGATCAATAGCGTGCATTTGCAATACTCCAAAATCAAAGTAGAGCTGCCGCGTTCGTTCTCAGGCGAATGGGTGGCAGCTGTGCGCAGGCTGAGAAACCGGTATGCACGACCCGGCAGACCCGAAGGTCTCCCACGCACAGCCGCCATTGCACGGAAATGCAGGCACAAAAAAACGCCGGCAATCGTGATTTAGGGCGCTGGTGCGCGCGCATATTACCCGGGTTCTCAGGCCCGGTCGCTGAATTGGCAGCGACGGTCTGAAGGTAGCTTGAGGGCGGCGGATGCGCAATCGTGGCTAGGTGGTGGCTTGTGTGCAAATTTAACAAAGGAGATTAATAAGAATTTTAAATTACACCTACGTCGGAAAATTCATTCGACTTTTTAGGAGGGATTTGTAGGAGCGCTGTGTCACTGAACTAAAAAAGTCAGCTATATTTATGGCTTGGATCGAGCCTTGAAAAAATGCGGGTGTATGTTGAAAAAAATAACAAAAAACAATTCAAAAAACAGATCGATTGAAGGTAGGGTTTTTTATTTTTCTGTAATGTTTTCCAATTTTTGGATGACGCTAATTTCTCCCGTTATCATTGGTGCGTTTATTAGTAAATATTTTGCGACTGGGGAATTATCTAAGTTTACGTTGGGTGAAACGGTACTTTTTTCATTAAGCGCTTTTCTGCATCTAGTGTTTACCAGTGTTTTATTGTCGTCGAGCACTCGTAAATCCGTGACTCAAGAAGTAGAGAAGCTTATTAAGCAGAATAAGATTTTCAGAAAGATAGTGATTCCGAAAGCTTCCCAAATGTATCAAAACCTAAAGTTTCAACAAACTGTGTCGTATATTTCCACGTTGGAGTTGGAGAATTTAATCGATGAAATCAATGATTCTAATAATACTGACTGCACAAGCGCTCGGGTATCTGCTGATTTAGGAAAAATACTTTCGCCTCTAGTCAAATATAGAGCGGAGCTTTTTGGTTATAGCTCAACGGCTTTATATAACTTTGCATTATACCTTTATAATGAGAGCACAGCTCAGCTTGAGCTTAAATGGAGAAGCCATGATGACAGGCTCGTTACCACGGGGAGGAGCTGGAAACCGGGATTCGGCCATGTAGGATTAACATACATTTTGGATGAGATAAAAATTTGCCATGATATTACTAGGAGCACGGAGCTTTCGGTAAGCTCAAGTACTATCGGTGATGAGCATAAATATAAGTCATTTCTTTCTATGCCAATAAAAGACTCTGCAAAACTCAGCTCTGGCAGCAAACCGTTGGGTGTGCTAGTATTCACTAGTAATGAATCTAATCAATTTTCCCTGGAGAGAGATAAGATGTTAGGCCTGACAATAGCTAAACTCTTATCGATTTATCTGGATAAACGATTTGGAGCAAGATCATGAGGATATTTAATTTTCTTTCAAAGAAAAACAGCGAAATTGATAAAAATAGAGTTGCTGGCGGAAATGATATATATCATTCGTCGATATCTATGTTTTTTGAAGACGAGCTTTTAAAGGGCTCCGAAGAGAAAAATTCGTTTGTAGCGAGCTGGGTTGATTCTGAAATAAAAAATAGCGAAGATTATTTTAATAATGAGCTGAGGTCATCAGTTTCAAAAGAGTAGAGTCTTGTATTTGTTAATGACTAAGTAAGAGTTTTTTGAGTTTATATACTTACTTCGGTTCAATGCAGCATCACTATAATGAACTTAGGTGTCGAAGGCTCTAATTAGAGGCCGTCCTGAGTGGAATTATGAAATTACGATTTGTTGACGAGAGCCCGACCTGTTCGGGCTTTTTTACGTCCGGAAAGGTACTGGGCGCCCCAGGAAAATGTGCCCCTAACAACAGATCTCTTAAATCTCTGCGAGAGCTTCCTGATTAGCGAAGAAGTCACGTCGAGCTCGGATTGTAATAATTACACCGCGTAACTAATGATGTTCCCGCCCCCACCTTTATCCCCTCCAGCGAACTCCCTACATTGAACTCCAACGCCGACCCATTCATTCCGAAGGGAAGGTCACTGGAGATTCCTCATGCCTTTCGTAAGCGTACGCATCACCCGCGATGGCGTTACCTCTGAGCAGAAAGCTCAGGTGATCGCCGAAATCACTGAAACCCTGGAACGCGTCCTGAAGAAGGATCCGCACCTGACCCACATCGTGATCGAAGAAGTCGACACCGATAACTGGGGCTACGCCGGCATCACCACCACCCAGTATCGAAAGCAGCTGGCTGAGGCGGAGGGCAAGTCATGACCGCGTCCGTCTCCATCGATTTCATCTCCGACGTGGTGTGCCCGTGGTGTGCATTGGGTGCGACGGCGCTGGAGCAAGCAATCGAGAACGTGGCCGGTGAGATTTCGGTGGAGCTGACCTACAAGCCTTTCGAACTGAACCCGGACATGCCGGCAGTCGGCGAAAAAGCGGTCGAGCATTTGATGCGCAAATATGGACGCACCGCCGCAGACGTCGCCGCTGGCAAAGCGATGCAGATCGAACGTGGCGCGGCCCTGGGTTTCAAGTTCGATCTGGACAAGCGCACTCACTTCTACAACACGTTTGATGCGCATCGGCTGCTGTTGTGGGCGTTGCAGGAAGGGCGGCAGGTCGCACTCAAGAAAATCCTGCTCCGCGCTTACTTCACCGACGGCCAGAACCCGAGCGATCGCGAGACGTTGGTGAGTCTGGCTGCTGAAGCGGGACTGGATGCGGCGGCGGCTCAAGAGGTGTTGGCGTCCGGCGCATTTGCCAAAGAAGTGCGTGAGCTTGAAGCGTTTTACCGCCAGCACGGCATCAACTCGGTCCCGGCCATGGTGCTGAACGGTCGCCACCTGGTGTCCGGTTCGCAGTCAGTCGAGTACTACGAACAAATGTTGAGACAAATGGCCAAGGCCCCCGCCGAAGCCTGATTACTTACTTATTCAAACCATTCTTAATTAGTAGAGGTTCATCATGAGCAATTCGAAAAAAGTCATCGTTATCACTGGCGCATCCCAAGGCCTCGGCGCCGGCATGGTCAAAGCCTTCCGCGATCTGGATTACAAAGTTGTCGCCACTTCGCGTTCGATCAAACCGTCCACCGATCCGGACATCCTCACCGTGGCGGGCGACATCGGCAACCCGGAAGTCGCACAACAAGTCATCCGTGAAGCCATCGCACGTTTTGGTCGCATCGACACCCTGATCAACAACGCCGGCATCTTCATCGCCAAACCGTTCACCGCGTACACCGCCGAAGACTACGCCAACGTGCTGTCGGTGAACCTGAACGGCTTCTTCTACATCACCCAACTCGCGATCAACGAGATGGAAAAGCAAGGCAAAGGCCACGTCGTCAACATCACCACCAGCCTGACAGACCACGCGATTGACGGTGTGCCGTCGGTATTGGCCTCGCTGACCAAAGGTGGTTTGAACGCTGCGACCAAGTCCCTGGCGATTGAGTACGCCAAGCGCGGGATTCGGGTGAACGCGGTTTCCCCGGGCATCATCAAGACCCCGATGCACGGCGAAGAAACCCATGCAGCGCTGGGCAGTCTGCACCCGGTCGGCCACATGGGCGAAATCAACGACATCGCTCAGGCGGTTGTGTATCTGGACAACGCCAACTTCGTCACTGGCGAAATCCTGCACGTCGATGGCGGTCAGAGCGCCGGTCACTAAGACCTCTTTGACTTGTCCACAGCGCCGTCGATCACTATCGACGGCGTTTTTATTGGAGAACGCAGCATGAACACCCACGCTCACAAGGTTTTCCTGATCACCGGCGTCAGTTCAGGTTTCGGCCTGGCCTTTTCGCAAGCAGCGCTGGCGGCGGGGCACACGGTGGTTGGCACGGTGCGGCGCGAATCCGAGTGCGCCGCGTTCGAAGCGCTGGACGCCCATCGCGCTAAAGCGTTCGTGCTCGACGTCACCGATTTCCCATCCATCGAACCACTGGTGGCTGACATCCTGCGCGAGGTGGGGCAGATCGACGTGCTGGTGAACAACGCCGGCTATGGGCACGAAGGCATTCTCGAGGAATCGCCACTGACTGAAATGCAGCGCCAGTTCGACGTCAACGTGTTTGGCGCGGTGGCAATGATCAAAGCAGTCCTGCCCGGCATGCGTGAACGGCGCAGCGGGCATATCGTCAACATCACCTCCATGGCCGGCTTCATCACCTTGCCGGGCATCGCTTACTACAGCGGCAGCAAATTCGCCCTTGAAGGCATCAGCGAAGCGCTGGCCAAAGAAGTCGAAAGCCTGGGCATCCACGTGACCGCCATGGCACCTGGCTCATTTCGCACCGAATGGGCGGGGCGCTCGATGATCCGATCCGGTCGCACCGTGAGTGACTACGACGCGGTGTTCGATCCAGTGCGCAAGGCGCGGGAAGAGAAGAGTGGCAAGCAGGCTGGCGATCCGCAAAAGGCTGCGCAGGCGTTGCTGACCTTGGTCGCCGCTGAAAAGCCGCCGGTTCATCTGTTGCTGGGTAAGGATGCGGTGAGGTTGGTGCGTGAAAAGATTGCGCGGTTGCAGGGGGAGATTGATGCTTGGGAGCATCTTTCGGTTTCTACGGAGTTTGAGTGATTGATGGCCGGTGTATAAAAATCCAGAACCCAGAAACAACAAAGCCCTCGTATTTCTACGAGGGCTTTGTTTTGTGGTATCGGCAATAGATCTGAAAATCATTTGGGCGCCCCCCTCCTCTCGTAGGAGGCGAGTGATTCCATTCGCTACAGTCAGAAAAGCGCCACATCTTCTTCGTCGGGGACTTCGTCGGGGACTTCGTCCGTGACAATCACCCGTGCGTGTGCGCTGTGCTCGTCCTCCATGCGCAACCCGAAGTAGCGGGTATCGTTGGCGTCCCAAAATGCCTCTATCTGCGCCATGGCTGCATGTTCAAGCAGCACCTCGGCGCTGTGCTCCAAGATGATCGAGTAACGTCGTTCGGTGTTCATTACAAAGGGGCTCGCAACGGCGGAGTGAAGTGGCAGGTTGTGCATAAGCACTGCTGTCATTATGCCGCCTCACTGATTTTCGACCGTAACCGCTCATCGTTTCGGTGAGATATGTAGATGCACGGTACCAGAATTGGCTGCGTCGATTCCGCACCTTTGATGAATATAACCACCCTTCAGCGAGCGGGGCGCAAAAAGGGGCGAACACGAAACGGGGAGCGAGCAGAGGAAACCCAGGAGCGTAAGACCCTGTCTAGTCCTGAAATAGGTTTACACCTGTTTCACCCTAACGCCCGATGCACCGCATCGGGCGTTTTGTATTTCAAAGACAGGTGCGGTCGCTCGCCGTTGTAGATCGATACCGACTCACTCACCATCTTCTTCGCTTGCGTCAAATCCTGCGGCCGCTGAAGCATAAGCTCTGTCTTCAGTATCCCGTTGACCCTCTCTGCCAAGGCATTTTGGTAGCAGTCATAGCCATCCGTCATTGAACATCGAATGCCGTATTTCGCGTGCAACGCTTGGTACATCCCCGAGCAATATTGGATACCTCTATCTGAGTGGTGCACCAACGGCTGCTCTGTCCGACGGTGCTTTACCGCCCAGCTCAGCGCGTGTGCTACCGACTCGGCATGAAGGCTTTCATGGACGTGATAGCCCACGATCTTTCGCGAAAAAGCATCCGTCACAAGGCTCAGATAAGCCACACCTTCCTGAGTTGGCAAATAGGTTATGTCAGCCACCCAGACTTGTTCCGGGCCGCAGGGAACAACCTGATCAGGACCTGGTTTGAGCAGGTTCGGGTGGCGGTGAAAGCGATGATGACTATTGGTCGTCTTGTGATAAGCCCGCTTGCGAGCCACCAATAAACGCCGTTCACGCAGAATCGAAAACAGCCGATCTCGCCCCACTTGCAGCTCAAGTTGAGGCTGGCATTGCAGCAAGTAATACAGCTTTCGGGTGCCCAGCCGCGGCTGCCGCAGGCGCTTTTGTTGAACGAAATCGGCAACTTTCTGATCCAGAACCAGACGAGCTGCATCGGCGCGATTGCGTTTGTAGTAAGCCTGGCGGCTTATCCCCATGAACTGGCAAGCCCTGCTGATGCTCAGGTTTTGGATTCGTTTTTGCGCGAGGACTTGCCGGGACGCTTTTTTACGACAGAGAGACCGTAGTCATTTTTCAAGACATCCACGACCGCCTCGAAAAACTGCGCTTTCTGATTGGACAGCGCCAACTGTTCTTCAAGCTCTTTGATGCGTTGTTCTGGCGTTAATGGTCGGTTTTTGTCGGGCATAGACCCCATCCTCGGCGAGCCAATGTATGTGCCTGGGCTCCAATCCTGCCGACCGTGCTTGCGTAACCACGTCAGAACGGTCGTTTTGCCTTGAATCCCGTAGCGCTCCTGAGCCTCTTTATAGCTCAGCTCGCCTTTTTCGACCTGATCGACTACCGACAATTTAAAGGTCAGCGTGTAGTCTCGCTGACTACGCCTTTTTGCTGATTCCATTACGTCCTCCTGAAAAACAGATCAGAAGGTGTAAACCTTATTCAGGACGGGACACCCATAAACGAAAAAGGCCCACCTTTCGGTGAGCCTTTTTCGATACTGCGTATGGTGCGGGCACCAAGAGTCGAATGGATATTTAACTATTTGCCATTAATGATTTTTCTGAAGGTAAATATTCTTTTCTACCTCTAAAACTACCCTTTACTTCTAGATAAGGAAGGTCCTCTCGCTCTTGGCCTAGCTGATGAGCTTGGCAAAGGGGCAGGACTGTCAAGTGGTGTGATTGTGACATCCTAGGCTTAGGGTCGTCGCTGCGAGGTGAGCTGCGTCGGCGAGCAGATAAACGAACTATCCGTGCAGGTCACTAGTAAATAGCTGACTGTGCATAAAATCTATGAATACCCGTAGTCTTAGAGAAAGGTGTTTGCTCGAGGGCCACAGAAGCCTGAACACCCCGGTGTGAACCGTATAGTCTGCTAACACCTGAACCAGTTCGCCGTTTTTGATGGACTTAGAAGTCATGAAGTCAGGTAGGCAAGCAATTCCCAAACCTGAACGAGCCACATCGACAATCACTTCAGTCGTGTTGCATACCATAGTCTGAGGTAGCTCGAAATCCGGCTCTCCAGTCTCAATGCGTAGCGGCCAAGGTTCAACCTTCCCAGTCGAAGGAAACTTGTGCAACAAACATGAGTGCGTAGCGAGTTCTGCTGGCCGTTTGGGTACACCGTACTGTGCGAGATAGTCCGGAGACGCCACAATCTGGAGCTGAAAGCCCCCCAGCCTTTTAGAAATCAACCGAGAGTCACTAGGCTCGCCTGTTCGCAACACAGCATCAAAGCCCTCCTCAATAACGTCGACCATTCGATCAGAAAAATCAATGTCGAGTTCTATTTCGGGGTAAGTGCGCATGAATTGAATGATTGCTGGCATCACTAGACCGCTGACTAGAGGCAAGCTAATTCGCAATTTGCCCTTCGGTTGTTCACGGGCATTGCTTAGCTCCATTTCTGCGGCTTCAAGCTCCGACAGTATCCGTCGGCACCGCTCAAGAAACAGTGACCCTTCTAACGTCAGGGCAATACTGCGGGTGTTGCGCTGGAATAGGCGTACTCCGAGTTTCTCCTCCAGCCGACCAATACTTTTGCCGACGCCAGAAGAGGAAATACCTAGTCGTTTCCCTGCTTCTGTAAAGCTTCGAGTCTCAGCCACCAATACGAATAGTGAAATGCTGCCAAGCGATTCCAAGGGCTGCCCTCACTGCGGACACCAGCGTCCGATATGTTCGGATTATAGGCCTGTTTTTGTTTGCGGACGCAAGCCCTAACCTCTTGTCGGCCGATCACCGCGGACAACCGTGCGCTGAGGACCAACACCTCCGCACACCAATCAGGGAAACATTCAGATGAATTCAACACGCAGCGTTCAGGCGGCTCCCCAGTTTTTGAAGTGGATGCAGTTATTCGCAGCTTGCCTGACAGGCGTTCTCATCCCGCTTTGCTTCACCGGGCCGGCAGTTGTCCTCTCTTCCATCAGCGCTGCCATGGGCGGATCTGCTGTCGAGCTCAGCTGGGTCGTCAATGCATACATCCTGACTTATGGCAGCGCCATGATGGCGGCAGGGAGTCTGACGGATATCTATGGACGCAAGCGGGTATGGCTGATTGGTCTAGTAATCTTTGTGTTGTCTACCATTGCTATTCCCTTCTCTTCCACTGTTTTGCAGATTGATGTCCTACGGCTTGTACAGGGGTTGGGCGGAGCAGCTGCTTTCGCCGGCGCCATGTCGTCTCTAGCTCAGGTATTCCACGGTTCTGAACGCACCAAGGTTTTCAGTCTCCTTGGGACGACTTTCGGCATTGGATTAGCTTTCGGCCCATTGGCAGCGGGGCTACTGGTCGACTCTGCAGGCTGGAAATGGACGTTCCACGCTACGGCATTGATAGGTGTAGCGGGCTTCGTACTTGTCTGCGTGAGCGCGACTGATTCTAAAGACCCGGCTAACAATGGTATGGACTGGCCCGGTGCTCTCAGCTTCACGGCCGCACTAACCTTGTTTACCTATGGCATTCTCCTCGCGCCTGAGGATGGCTGGGCCAGCCCAATCGTTTTGGGAAGTGTCGCCGGCGCGATCTTGCTGTTCATGATATTCGTGCTGATAGAGCGCCGAACCAGTAGTCCTATGCTCGACCTTTCGTTGTTCAAGCAATCCAAGTTTGTTGGTGTGCAGATTCTTGCAGCGAGCCCTGCATTCTTTTTTGTCGTCCTCATCATCATGCTCCCAGCGCGATTCATCGGAGTCGATGGGCTTAGTGCTTTGCAGACCGGACAAATGATGATCGCACTGGCCGCACCGTTGTTGCTTGTGCCGTTTCTGGCTGCTCAGCTCGCGCGACACTACACCTCAGGGATGCTCTCGGCGATCGGGCTGATGCTGGTGGCTGTCGGACTGTTTTGGCTAGGCGTCGTGCTAGATAGCGGAGTCAGTAATGCGGTAATGCCTATGGCGCTGATCGGCATCGGCATTGGCCTGCCTTGGGGTTTGATGGATGGCATGGCCGTTAGCGTGGTTGAAAAAGAACGCGCGGGAATGGCCACAGGGATTTTTAACGCAGTTCGCGTTTCCGCCGACGGTATAGCCATCGCCGTCGCCGGGGCGTTGCTGGCGACGTTCATTCAATGGGGGCTATTCGACGCCGCCACGAATTTTGCACCACATCAGATTATGGAGGCATCCAGCCGGGCTGCGCTCGGCGATCTGCAGAACGCCGGCAACCAACTACCAGGGCAGTCAGAGCTTTTGCGCCACGAGTACGCGAACGCGTTTCGTCATCTGCTTTTCATCTTGGGCGCTGGCAGCGTGCTCACGGCAGTGGCTGTGTTCGCAACGCTCGGTCGAGTTAGCGCGCATGATCATCAACCAGTAGAAGCAGTCCGTCCCGTGATCGTGGGTGACCGCGAGTGATCGGGCGGATACGAACGAGCGGCGATTCCAATGAAGCTCACCCTGCGTTTTCCCGAGTGTTCGCACCAGGCCATCTTACGTTTGGCCTGATCGCGCCGCTGGAGGGATATCCCAACCTCATGGCTCCGACTATGCAAGATCATGTTGACTTGGCCCGACAAGCTGACGTCGCTGGTTTCTCAGCGATCTGGCTACGCGACGTGCCTCTGCTGGATCCGGAGTTTGGAGACGCGGGCCAGATGTTTGATCCCTTGGTGTACGCAGCTCACTTAGGGGCGGTCACTCAAAGAATCTGTATCGGTACTGCCGGGATTGTACTGACGCTACGCGATCCCTTGATGGTCGCCAAGCAAGCCGCAACCCTTGATGTGCTACTGCAGGGCCGCTTTCTACTCGGACTCTCAACGGGAGATCGGCCCAGCGAGTATCCAGCATTCGGCCAGGACTTCGACAACCGGGCGGAGCGATTTAGAGACGGTTGCGAAATTTTGCGTATCGCTACCCAACAGTCTTTTCCCAAGTATGAGCTTTGTCACTATGGCAGGCTCGACGGGACACTGGATTTGCTTCCAAAGCCATGGTCCACGCGAATGCCAATGCTCGCCGTTGGCCGTTGTGGGCAAGATATGAAGTGGTTGGCATCGCATATGGATGGATGGCTATGGCACCAAAGCGACTTTGGCAGCCTGCCCAACTTGATTGAGCAATGGCAGTCCTGTACTGAGCCTGGCACATTCAAACCCTACGGCTATGCGACATTTTTCAACCTGGAAGAAAACCCCGACGCCCCCTTGAAGGTTGGACGAGGGATAAGCACCGGCCGCAATGCGCTCATTGACTTGTGGCAGCGACAACAAGCGCAAGGTGTTTCACATGTCGCATTGAACCTGAAGCCATTACGACGGCCTGCAAAGGACGTCTTGCAGGAACTTGCAGAATACGTGCTGCCGCTTTTTCCGGCACAGGGAGCGAGCCTTGTCTGATCGAAATGCTCCATCCGCTCAAGATTTGCTGAACCAAAGTACCGACCTGCCCCGGAGCCCCATACGTATGTGGCTCGCTGGTTGGATGGTAGTGTCGGTGTTTATCTTGTCCAATACAGCGACCCCGCTATACGTCTTGTGGCAGGGCCAACTCGGTTTCGCATCATCGACCCTTACGTTGATATTCGCAGCTTATATCTTGGGGCTATTGCTCAGCTTGCTGATAGCTGGACAAGTATCTGATCGCTACGGCCGCAGGGTGGTACTGCTGCCCGGTCTAGTCTGCGCTATGTCGGCTGCATTGCTGTTCAGGTCCGCCGAATCAGTTGAAGGATTGCTTTTTGCACGCCTACTCACAGGTATTGCCGTGGGGATTATCGTCTCAGCGGGGATGGCAAGTGTTGTTGACCAGGGTGGTGTGCAGAGGCGAAGGCTATCTTCGTTAGTGGCCTCAATGTCGATGGTGCTGGGCGCAGGCCTCGGGCCTTTGCTGGCTGGAAGCCTTGCCACGTTTGCCAGCCGGCCGATCGAAAAAGTGTTTACCTTGGAGCTGGGGATACTTGCACTCGCTTTTCTGATCGCCTGGACGATGCCAAACGGAGCGAGTGACACCCAACGAAGAGGCGGCGCCAGATGGAGGCTCCCTTCGGTAGAGCGACATCATCGCCTTCACATACTGCTAGGTGTCGCGCTGTTCGGTCCAGGAATCACAGCTACATCGTTTGTCTTGTCGTTGGGACCGTCTCTAATGGCAAGTCTGCTCCACATTAAAACACCGCTGATGGCAGGTGCCACTGCGTTTCTAATGTTTATCTCGGCTTTCGCCGTACAGATTGTGCTGCGTCGGCGAACTGTTGAACACATCTTCTATTTCAGTGCCGCCGCGACCTTCGCCTCGATGCTGGGTATCTCCACTGCGATAGTGATCTCCTCTCCCGCTGTTCTGATTATCGCCGCGTTGCTAGCCGGTGCCGGACAGGGATTGGGGCAACTGGGGGGGCTGACGTTAATAGCCTTGAGGGTATCGGACAACAAGCGGGCGCAGGCAAATGCATTACTCAATATGGGCGGCTATGTGCCCGCGGGCCTACTGCCTGTAGCAACTGGTTTCTTGATCGACCGAACTAACTTGGCCGTCGGTGCTTACACATTGGCAGGCCTGCTCGCTAGCTGTGCGCTACTCGCAGCCTGGTTCGTCGCAAGAAACAAGGAAGAAGTTCACTACTATTGACGACCTAGGAGGTCATCATGCGCTCTACAAAGTCCAACCCTGCTAAACCTAATCCAATGCGTGTCAGCCGCAACAAGATGCAATTAGGGGTTTTTTCCACCAACACGGAGGGTGGTTGTACGGTGACGAATGCGCCAGAGCGGATTCGAGGGGATGACTGGGCGGGCAATCTGGAGATCGCGAAGGATGCGGACCGGGCAGGTTTTGAAGCGTTCATCCCGGTCGGCCGTTGGAAGGGATTTGGGGGCGCCAATAACACCGGTGGTGTGTGTTACGAGACCTACACGTGGGCGGCGGGTATCGCTGCACTGACTGATCAAATCGCGGTGTTCACGACGTCGCATTTGCCGACTGTACACCCTCTGTTCGCCGCTAAACAGGCGGTTACAATCGATCACATCAGCGGCGGACGATTCGGTCTAAACATTTTGTGCGGCTGGTATGGCGCTGAGATGAGGATGTTCAGCGGCCAGATGATGGAACACGACAAGCGATATGACTACGCTGAAGAGTGGTTGCACATCGCGCAAAACGCCTGGCAGCAACAGACCCCTTTTAACTTCAAAGGGGAGTATTTCACGATCTGCGACGCGATCTCTCAGCCGCAGCCAATCAACAAGCCTTACCTTATCAACGCTGGCGGCTCCCCTCGCGGGAAGCGGTTCTGCGCAGAGCATTGTGATGCGGCGTTCTTGATCATCAAGCACTTGGATGGCGAAGCGGCTGTGCGTGAACAGATCGCCTCCTACAAGGATCTCGCCAAGAACGAGTTCGGCAGAGACCTCAAAATTTGGTGCTATGGCTACGTTGTTCAGAAAGACACGCAAGAAGAAGCCGAAGCGTACCTTGACTATTACGCAAACCAAGTGGGCGACGACGAAGGGTGCGACATCATCACGACCGAACTGGGCATTCAGACCGGAATCTTTACGCCGGAGGATGCGGTCCGGTTCCGTTTTCACTTCAAGGCTGGCTTTGCTGGCGTACCGTTGGTAGGAACGCCAGAACAGATTGTAGAGCTCTTCCAAAAATATTCAGACTGGGGAATCGACGGCATCGCGCTTACATGGTTGGACTACCACCAAGGGATCAAGGACTTCGTGGCGGGCGTACAACCACTCATGGAGGTTGCAGGTTTGCGCGAGCCATTCCTTAAGGAAGCTCTACCAGCGCCGAAAGAGGAGCGGGAGGCTGTGGAAGTGGCATAACTGTTGGGGCCCCGGCGAATTTACCTAGGGGCCCAACTCCAACTTAGATTTCCAACATCTTTTGCGGATTAGAAAGGGTCACCTCCGCGCGGCGAGAGACAACCAGTTCAAACGTATCAAACCACTGTTGGCTTCGTTCGAGCCAGTCGTTGACGTCCATCTGGCTCGTTTGCCCCAAGTCTGAGCTATAGACAACATTGGGGACAGACGACAATACCTCGCGAAAATCCTCTTCTTGTTGATACCCTAAAAGATAGGTCAACGCTGTCTGTTCGATGTACACATTTGGGGCTGCGGCGATCTCTAAAAGCTCGGCAGCCTTCAAATCAGTCAACGGGTTAGCTGGTTGATTGAGCATCAAACGTGGCACACCCAACCGAACGGATTCATCAACTAAAGCACGAACCTCGCGAGCGTCAGCGTGGCCGGTTGATATCACAAGAGGGTAGTCACACGCCATCTTGAGTACATCCAACGCCTGGGGCGTTAGCCGCCCTGCGTCTGTTGTCACGCGGAGGGGCTTGATCGGTTTGCTTAGCAATAGCGGATGGCTGACATTACGAGCGAGGGTGCTGGTGTGCTTGCGTCCTGTCACTGTAGGAAAGTGGACAATGAAGCGTCCCGGTTCGTCGCCGCGCAAACACAGACTTCGCTCCACGACCCTGAAGTCAACACCTCCTGCAATCTCGTTTAAAACCAAAGAGCCGCTGACGGGAAAACCCTGCGAGCGCGCCTCCCAGGCTTGTCCGGCAGTGCATCCCATGTGATTTTTCAGTACGACCCAGCCTTTTGCTGCTGCGTACAGCTTCCCGGCATCTATTGCGCCGTGGCGGCGAATGAACGCATCCGGATTCGCGTGGTAATGCAGGTCTATAAACCTCGGGGAGTGGCTATTACCTTTGAGATCGTTCATGCCGCGCGTTCCGACCGGGGTATAAGAAAAGTGTCGACTGCGCTCAGCACCGAATCGAGGTCGTCAGCCAAAGGTCGCATACCTCCCCCCTGGATGCAGAGTGTGCGCTGATTGTTTCCGGTGGTTTCTATCGCGTGCGTCTGGGTAACAAGTTGAGATCGCTCGCCAACAATACTCAGGACCCTTCCTTGATATTTCTGCAGGCTGTGACTGAGATCGATACCGGCCAAAAATCCAAAACCACGCGTTAGCCGTTGTCCCTGTACCACGAGGGGAACGTTACTTTGACTCTCTGTGGTCTGCTGAGGAACCCCGTCCTCGGGTAAAACGAGCGCATCCAATAGGCGCTTGGCTTCTTCAACTTGGCCAAGGCTTGCAAGCTCTGCCATTCGCCCAAGTCTGGCATCCAGTAACGCGTTGGCTTTGGCCGGGGATGAGAGCAGCAGCAGAGCCGTCGTGGACGCAAGTGAAGATGAGCTAACCAGCTCTAGGGCCAAGGCGCCGCCTAATGCGACGCCGGCAAGTACGTTGGGTACGCCCCAAGGTTGCAGTACCTCAGCCCAACGCTCGCTAAAGGTTTTCAAAGTCTCACCTGCGATAACCGGTATCGAGAGCGAATCAAACACCACCACCCGATAGCCTGCGCTGAGAAAGTGGCCTATCAGGGGCTTGATAAATGCTCCTTCATCCCACACAGGCATGACCGGGGAAAGAACAAAAACGGACAACTTCCCTTCCCCATACTCTTTGAATTGCACGTCCTGGTTCATTGCTTTGCTCCTGCAGAAATAACAAAGCCCACTTTTACAAGCAGGCCGATTGTGATCAGTGGATCCGGTTAGAGGGTGAGACCAAGCTTTGCTACGATGTCGGCATAGCCTTTCATAGTGGCCTCGACTATTGAGTGCGCTGGCTGTACGTCTTTGATTAAATCCGCCACCTCGCCTGCCCAAATAGCCTTAGTACCTATGTCATCCTCTGCCAGGGCCTGTTCGTACTGAGGCCGCAACTGATCAATTGCTGCCGAGAACGCCTTTTCATTGCCTACCCATGACTCGGAAAAGTGGTTCGCGATTGCCCGCCCGCTGTACTCCGCGGGCCAGGATATTCCGCGCACGTCATCAAAGATGCGGGTTCTGACGGTATCGCTTGCGACGGCGTGGACCAGTCTGCTTTTCACCCGTTCTGAGGGGAGTGCTTCGTCGGACGCCAAGAACCGCGTTCCCATCATTACCCCGTCCATTCCGAGCGCCATCGCCGCGGCCATTCCCCGGCCGTCAGCTATCCCACCGGTTCCGATCAGGATTACATCCTCGCCCACAGCATCCCGAACTGCCGGGAATAAAGGCATGGAGGATCTGCGCAAGCTATGCCCCCCTGCTTCCGCACCCTGCACTATCAATGCATCGGCGCCGGCGTCGAGGGCGTAGAGCGCCTGGTCAACGTCATGCACCTGAACGATAACTTTCGCGTTCGCTTGATGAATGGGACCGACAAATGGACGGACATCGCCAAAGGACAGGGCTACCACGTCCGGGCCATAATCCAACGCCAAATGCAGTAACTCGAAACGTTTCGCGACTGTGAACATAACCAGCCCGATGCCCCAGGGCTTGTCCAGATTTTGCATGAGCGGCAACTGCTGAGCCATCCAGTCAGGGTCCCCATAGCTTGCTCCCACTAGGCCAAGGCCACCTGCGTTTGAAACTGCTGCCGCCAACCGTCCTCCGGACGCTCCCCCCATGGGCGCGAGAACCAGCGGGTGCTGGATGCCCAGGAATGTTGTTAACGCTGAATGAATTGCGACCATAGCTTCTTCCTTGATCGAATATTGATAGGCTTGGGCGGGGCGCAGCGCCAAGCACTGCGCACGCGGTTGCAGCTAGCCAACAGTTTCGAGGGCGGCGGCGGTGGCGGGGGTGATGTATGTGGCGACGGTGTACAGGTGGTATTCCCAAGTACCAGTTTCTTTCAAGCGCGAATAACGCGAAAGAAATTCCTCGTCGGTGAAGAGCGATTCGAACTGCCCACGATCACTCCACTGAGCTTGGTTGATGACCGTCTTACCGTCCGTACTCTTCATCAAACGGCTCCACTGGAAAGCACTGTATGTCCTTGCGACGTAGTTGACCGTGTCTTCCAGAATTTCCACAGCGAGGTCCTGCGCGCCTTCTTGGACATGCACCACATTCACGAGGTAAATCGCGGTGTCGTCCGAAACAGATTGAGGGTCAAACAATTCCATTTTCATGGTTATCTTCCATTAGTGAGTAACGAGCGTTTTAAGAGAGAGCGGGGACCGATCCCGTCGGCTTTCCGTCCTGCCAAAGCAATGGGGTGATGGCTTCAGCCACCACAACGTCGTCGACTTGACCGATGATTATTTCGTGGGTCCCATAGCTCATGCGTTGAGCAACTGTGCAAAAAAGTGAGGCTTGTGCACTTCGCAGAAACGGCAGGCCGTTGGAATGTTCCCAATCGGCCGTTTCGAATCGGGCTGGGCCGTTGACTGCCCCACCGAAGACCTTCACTAAATCCTCTTGGCCAACCCGCAGCAGATTCACCGAAAACCTTCCATGGTCAATGAGAGGCCAGTACATGCTTGCCCCGTGGTTGATACAGACAAGGATGGACGAAGGGTCAGTGCATACCGACGTTACGGCGGTTGCAGCCATTCCAAAAGGAACGCCCTCATGTTCAGTAGCAATGAGGGTGACCGTGGAGGTCAGGCGACGCATCGCCTTCTTGAATGCGTCAGTGATCGAACCCTTATCTGTGAAGGAATGCTGTTGCAGGGGCGGGCTTAAGGCGCTAGCCCTGGCTAAGTACTCACTTGAAAGGCTCATTGGCTTAGCTCCGTTTCAACCTTTTCAGCAGCACCCAGCCAAGGCTGGTCATAGCGATAGGTCTTTCGAGCGTCCTCAAGTGAAGACCCGGTTGTTATCGCCCCGATGATCTGCCGTTCGGTGTGCTCTACGGCGCACGCACGGCGAATGACCTCGGCAGCTATCTGCTGCGGAATAACAAGACAGCCGCTGCCATCGCAGACCATAAGGTCTCCTGGATTGACAGTGACGTCACCGATCTCAATCGGGACCTGCACTGCTTTTAGCTGTGTTCGGTTTTTTGCTGACTGCATGAACCTTCCGCGACTGAACAGGGGATAACCGAGCTTGACGACCGTATCGATATCCCTGGCCACTCCATCGATCACAGTCCCTTTGATGCCTCTCGCCACCGCGAAATGCGTCATGATATCGCCCCAGACAGTGCAGTCCTGGCGCCCCGCGTTGGAGCTAACGATCACTGCTCCGCGCGGGACCTGGTCGATGTAATTAGCAGCATTTTTGAACCCGTGTGAATTCCCGACCGGTTCATACTGCACGGTAAAAGCGATGCCCACGCAGCGAGTTCCAGGCACTTGCGTACCGATACCCAGCAGGCCACCAGAAACGTCCAGGCTATCCAAAGCGTCGGACAGAGACGCGGTGTCCAATCTTTCGCATTCGTCCAACAAGGTTTGAGAAATATCGGTCGACTCAAAGGGCTTCAACATGTGTTGCTCCCAGGTGTGAATTTGAGATAGGACGTTCCGTCGAGGTTAGCGCGGCCATAGAAACGCACTCGCCGATAATTGCCTCGCCAACCTGTGCCGTGGTGTGTGAGCCACCCATGTCATAGGTGCGCACAGTTGAACGCGAGACCCGGCTGACCGCAGCCGTGACGTACCGGGCTTCCTGCGGATAACCCAAATGCTCAAGCATGAGCGCGATGGCCATGAACATCGCGCTAGGATTGGCCTTGTTGAGGCCTGCATGCGCAGGGGCGCTCCCGTGAACCGGCTCGAAATATGCCCCCAGCTTTCCGAAGTTCCCACTCGGTGCGAAACCCAGACCACCCATAACGCCTGCACCGAGATCGGAGAGGATGTCTCCGAACATATTCTCGGCCACTACAACGGAGAAACGCTCTGGGCGCTGCACCATCCACAGCGCTACGGCATCCACATTTTCGATCACACCCTCAATGCCGGGATATCTCTGAGCTACACCTTCAAATACATGTCGGGCGAAGGCACTGCTGTGACGAAGTACCATGGGTTTGTCTACGAACGTGACCCGCTCGAATCCTTGGTTAGCCGCATATTCGAAAGCGTATTCGAAGATGCGCTCAAGCCCACTGCGTGTCTGTAAACGCACTGAAATCGTCGCGTCCTCCTGGCTATCCCGGTGCCATGGCGCGCCCAATGCCTCCCGTTCTTCCAGTAATGGCAAGAACGCATCAGGTATCCGGCCAAAATCCAAGCCGGCGTACAGCCCCTCAGTGTTTTCCCGGATGACGACGAAGCGGAATCGGTTTTCGCCTGTCATATCAGTCACTGGCCGCACGTTTGCGTAAAGGTCCAGGTTCTGCCTGAGTTGGATGACAGGGCTGACATAACGGCGGTTTTGCCCCTGAAGGTGAGGGGGCAGCTCGGCTTCCGTTTCGGCAAGGGGTTTGCTCGTGATAGCGCCCAACAATGTGGCATCACAATCACTAATTTTCTTCCAGGTCTCATCCGGGACGGTATTGCCTTCTCGCTTCCAGCATTCCCAACCAATGTCCCCAAACTCTAGATCGAAGGGCAGGTTCAAAGCCTGAAGGACGGGCAGTGCGGCATTCATAACTTCAATGCCGATACCGTCACCGGGAAGGACACAAATGCGCTTGCGAGTGTGGAAGTCGCTCATCCCGCTATCTCCTGTGCAATCTTGGTAGAGCTGCCGTAGATGTTCGCGATGGCTCTCGGAGCAAGGCGTGCGACCTGATCCTGCTGGTGCATGATCTCAAGGGCACGATACTCGGACGTTAGCTGGAAGCGCTCGAGCGTTTCCTGCATACGTTTTGCACTGTCGAACGGGAAGTTATACGTCCCCATAATGATGTCCAGCAGAGGGCTTGGAATGTTATTGAATGGGATCGAAGCCGCTGTCAGGTTTGACAGTTCGAGAATTTTGACGAGATCAAACCCGTGGCTAGTGCCAATGCGCTCGAGATAAGCGACCAGCATACTTAGATGTAAGTTGCCGGCACCCTTCCCCATTCCACAAATGGAGGTGTCAATGTATTCGGCACCTGACTCGATGGCAGCGGCAGCATTCGCCAAGGCCATCGAAAGATTGTTATGGGCGTGGAAACCCAATGGCACAGCTAGTCGATTAGAGAGACGACTGATCAATCGCTCGACATCGTTCGGGAGCATATGCCCGTTAGAGTCTGCAAAACAAATAATGTCTGCTCCAGCACCTTCGGCTCGGACGGAAGTGTCAATCACGGCGCTGAGAGTCTGTGTCGTCACATGGGTGACATTGGCACTGACACTGAAGCCGTAATCTCGAGCGAGTGAAAGAGTGGCAAGCCCTTCAGCCAACTGCTCTCGTCGCAAGCAGACTCTAATCATAGAGACGCCTTGCTCCTTTAGCATGGCGAAATCCTGATCACCAACGTTCTTTGGGTGGACCATTACCGCAAGCTCAATTCGACCACCTCCAGCCTGGCGAACTTTCTCGATAAACTCAGCACTTATATTACTAGTGAGTCCATGCTCTGCTTTGGGCGCGAACGACCCTCTGCAGTAACCAACTTCACACAAATCAACGCCGGCCTCTGCCAAGCTTGATGTTATTACCAGGGCCTGTTCATCCGTGAAGTTGAAATTATTGCGATACCCGCCGTCACGCAGCGTGACGTCGAGAACTTTTACTTTCCCCATGATAATCTCCTGCTTTTGATGGCAGTAACGAGGTGTGCACAATTTGAAGAAAGGCCATGAAATTCTGGTTATTGTTTTTGTAAGCGATGGCCTTCATCAGCGTGTCCGAGCGGATCTGATTACGCGTCGGTTCTTCGAAACACCTCTAAAGGTGCTCTCCATTGATCCTCGTCAATACAAGTAGGTTTGTAAATTCGCGATAATCACCGGTGCCTGTGAATTTTTTCCCATTCTGGAACAGCGCCACCTGTACATTTGCGCGCCTCAGGTGATTGCCTTCAGTCATGACTGAGGAAGCAGGTCTCAACGTAATCCATGGCGGCCTGGATTGAAGGGATCGCACGGAAGTCCTCGTGAACACCTAGCCAAACATCCACCATCAGCGGGTCCGCAAGCTCAAGCTTGCACAACTGTGAGTGATGTCCTACTGCGAAGCTGGGCAGCAGCGCAATCCCTACACCCGCCTCTGCTGCCCGAACCTGCAGCTCAACCGTTTTCGCTTTGAGGACGCATGGGCGATGTCCGACGATTTTTTTGAGCCAGTCGTTCTGAGGAAGTGTCATAGCTCCGGTTTCATAACCGATAAATTCGTATTGCTCGGGAGGGCGACCCTGAAGGTAGGTCTTCGCACCGTAGAATGAAAATGATGCAGAACCTATTCGCCGAGCAACAATTCCGAGCTGGCGGGGCTTAGCAAAGCGGATGCACAGATGTGTTTGGCACTTTGACAGCGACGAGTACTGATTATCTCCTAAGAGGTGCAAAACTATGCTCGGGTGTGTAACCCGGAAGCGCCCAAGGTTTGGTATAAGTTTCTCAGAAGTCACGGATGGTGGAGCGCTAATGGTAACTTCGACAACTTGAAGGGTTTGTGCGGCGGCGGCTGCCAATCGCTCAATCGCTTCCGTCTGAGTCTCTATCTGTTGTCCAATGTCGGCGAGTTTGCGTCCGTCGGCCGTAAGTTCGTAGAGCCGCTTCCGTCGATCAACTAATTTTACACTCAGGGACTTCTCAAGGGCCGCGATACGCCGAGAAACCGTTGCGTGCTCAACACCCAAGATTCGCGCCGCGCCGCTCAAGGAATTAACTTGTGAAAACGTCACGAAGTAATGAAGATCTTCCCAGTTTAAGTGTGCCGCACTCTGGCTTGAAATGGCAGGCTCAGCATTCGACGCGATTCTATTCCTAGATGCCAAAGACATTTAATATTCCCTATATAAATAGCAGTGGTAAAAACTCTAAGGCCGGTAAAAGCAGCCGGCCCACAGTGATTACCCAATGAAGCTCAGCGTTATCTAAGCCGTCTTGCATCCAATGTGCAGGATGGAGTAGGTCGTGATCTTAGGTCTTTGCGCGCGGTCTATGTGTACCAGGAATGTCGGATCATACAGGACAGAATAGTCCGGTATTCTGCGCCTTGCGGCCGTTGAGGCGGCTATGTCGTTGCGTAATCTGAATGGTCCCCGAAAGGGTACGATCAGAATATAAACATGAATCGAGAGGCTTTGAGCAATTGGCCATGAGATTCATAAGGTTAAATACGATGTTTTCAGCATGTTATTGCTCGTTTCCCTAGGAGGCTAATTTTTTTCATACCGCATTCAGCCTTGTCCTACAATTTTCACATTTGCTACTCTGCCGTGCGCGATACTTCTTCGTACATTAGACCAATTTAACGCTTCGGTTTTTTTATCATCATGATCGAAGTTCTGATATTTCTTGTTCGGCGATCCCGCTATTGATGGTGCGAATTTTGACTGAATTGTTCATATGGCCCTTGTGGTCGAACTGAAAGGCGAATCGATATGCCGACTTGGCGCGGGAATACCCCATTGCGGAGTACTCCATACACTTTTGGCTGTGCCGCTACCGAACCCCCCCACTTGAGATTCTCCAGAGGATTACCTTAGGCGAAACTCATTTCTTTCATTCAAAGAAGATAGAAGCTTTTGAATTTCCTGGTCAGATCTAGACTAAGTATCAAAAAAACAGTACGGCTTCAATTAGTTGTAGAAGTGATGATGGCACGTTTCCCCATGCGCGATCGAAGTGACCTGTATCCCAAACTCTACCCTTAAAACGGTTGGAATCCACCAGTTTCTGGCGGAAACCGATGGAGCGCTAAAACGAAAAAACCCGCCAGAAGGCGGGTTTTTCGGGGGTTCCAGAGATTTTGAAAGCCTTCTATGGAACCTTGTATGGTGCCGGCACCAGGAGTCGAACCCGGGACCTACTGATTACAAGGAAGATGCTTTAAACAATAAAATCAATAAGTTACGGAGTCTGTTGTTACGTGCAAACACGTGAAAGCCCGCGTGTTTCGCAGGCTTCGGTTCTCTTCTTACGTGGGGTTACGGTCTCTTGCCTATGCTGCGAGCACTCGCCTCAGCATTGCTTCCGCTTCATCGTCATCCTTGCAGTGGTAGACCTGCTTCGCCATCAATCTCATAGAAACTCCTGGCGCCACCTCCGCTTCACCATCGGCCAGGTCGACTTCTGCCAGATCTTTCGCGCTAGGCAATCCATATGGAAACTGGACGATCACCCAGACATCAACTGCCCGGAATACGGCACCGTCTCTTGTTTCCACCCTGTCCATCAGCTCTTTGATTTTCACTGCTCCAGCTCCATACATAAGTGCGGCATTCAGAGTGGGTTTCAACCGAACGCCAATTAATGGTGGGGCGTTATGAAATGTGATGTCGCAATAGCCCTCTCTCATCGAGAGATCCACAAGTTGTTGCATTGTGTGTTGCAAGGGGGAGATATGTTCGTCTGGCATTGCGTCATCCTTTTCGTTGGCGGTGTCCGCTTTCAGGCTAGCAGGCAATACAAGAGCCAGTTCCGTTAATCGGCAGAAGGCGAAACAACAGGGACACTGTGGTCATAGACATCCATCATTTTCGCATCACGGTGACCACTGGCTTCCTGTTTGTCTGCCCTGGTGCCGGTCGTATCAGTGATGCCGCGCCGCTTTAAGTCATGCAAGGCGAAACGATCTTCCGGGTGAATGTTCCCGTCCGCGATCGCCAGTGTGATGAATCGCTGCCAAGCAGTGTCGAGGCTGGTTTTCCGAAGCGGGCCACCGTGGCTGGCCACGATGATAAAGCGCTTGGACGGTGCGATCGGGATCGGCGTCTTCCGGCTTTCCCAGGTCCTGGCGCGGAGAGCCTTTGCGCCATCCCACACCGCACGCAGCCGCGGAGTCCAGCGGACAATGTTGTCCCGACTGCCCTTGCGCCGATTGGTCAGTATTCCTTCTTCCAGCTCGTTGGCATCAGTGAGTGTCACGACCTCGATGCCGCGTAGTCGGCACAGGTACGCCAGCTCCATCACGCTGGCCAGGTACTCGGGACAACCGCCTGGCTCATTGCGTGCCAGCCGTCCCCGCGCCGTTGCACGATCGATCAGAACATCCATCACCTTCTGCCGTGGCAACCGGCGTTGCTTTCGTTCAATCGGCGCCTCGATGCCCAGGGCGGGGTTAACCTCCAGGAATCCACGATTGCGTCCCCACTGCAGCACGCGGCGCAGATATCGCAGCGCGTGCGCGGCCTTAGAGGGCGTGCCCTCGTCCGCGAGCCGATCGACAATGCGTTGCACCAGGGCGGCGGTGAACTTCTTCACTGCCAGATCGCCCAGTGGCTTACCCAATTTGGTGGGGATGTTTAGCAGTACATCGCGGGAGTAGCAGTAGTCGTCGTGAGTCTTCGGCGCGAGCTTCTTGTAACGGTCGCTCTGATGGAATTGCTCGCAGACGTAGCGGAGGGTGCCACGATCGACGTTGGACGCCTCGTCCATGATCCGGTGAAGTTCTGCCAACGATACGTCAGCAGGCGCCACGTTCTTGCGGCGCTGCTTTCCTGTCTCGTCGTAGTGAAGGGTGTACCAGACTCCACTGCCGCGATGGTCGAAGTAAATGGCCGCCGGGAGGGCGGCCTGATCGACATGGGCAGGAATATGGGGATTGTGCTTACGCTTCCTCGCTCGCCTCATAATATGTCGGAGTCATACCTTTCAGCGCTGGCCGACGTGACGCCGCCGGCATGATTAATCAGATCAAGAGTTGTCCAGGGGCCAGTCCGGCCACGGAATAACCGCACGCCTTGGTCGATTAACGATCGTTCAACATCCGATCTGCGTTGATAACCAGTGATTTGCTGCAGGTCTTGAAAGGTCAAAACACCAGGTGTTACTTGAGTCACGACTCAGCCCTCGAACCTGAAGGTTCCCGCGCCTGAAGGCACTGCAGTGTAGAGACGGGTCCTAAAGGAAGCGTAGTAGAAACCAACGAGTTCGATTCTGGCACCCTGGTTTCCAGCTCCACGATCCGATCGCTGAGCTGCTGGATTAACTGAGCCTGGAGTGTGCACAGCTCTGTATTGACCATTGAGCGCTCAAGCCTATTGATGATTTCACTGTTCATGCTGCGGTGATTCTTACTCGCCAAGGTGGTGATGCGGTCGCGCAGTCCATCAGGGAGGCGGAGGACAAACTTATCTTGCTCACGGGATTTAGACATAACGGCGTTCCTTTGCTTTTCTGATTGCAGCCCTTTCGGCCATTACAGCGGCCCATTCCTCAGTCTTTCGTTGCTGGCGAATACGGCTGCATTTTTGATGTTTACGGGTGGATCTGGCGTTGCCGCAGATGTCGCAGATGCTCGGTAGGTCCAGTCGTTTACTGGCCATTGCCGGCCGCTCTCGAATGACCTTCCCTTCGTTCATAACGTAACCCCTGACGACGCATTGCTGGCCAGCAACTGGGCCACAATGGCGGCTTCTACCGCGTCGATGTCGCCTTGCTGCTTGGCAAAGCTGGCCAGGCATTCGAGGCGGATCCGCGTCTCGTCGGTTTTGCGCACCTGGTAATCAAACAACGCTGTGCCGACTATCCGGATCGCCGTCAGATGGCGGGCGGACTGGGCGTCAACGCTGCCCTGTGTGTTAGCCTTCAAGTCGCTACCGCTGTCGTGCTGTGCTTTCATCGTGTTGCCCTCAGTGGTGGTCGGTGTCGGGGGGCTGCAACCCCTCGGCACCACTTTCGTTACCGGCCTTCGCCGGCAAGCCGTTGTGGTAAACGCGCCTTCTTGACCAGGTGGATCAGCAGATCCTCAAGCTCGGTCACTTCTTCTGTTGCTGACTGCCATTCCAATACCGCTTGGATTTGCTCTGTGGTGCATCCCAACACCAGAATCTCGTTGTCCCCACCTACTGCGCGTACCTCAAGAATCTCGACCAGCCCCGTCGTACCGTATGCTTCTGCGTGAACGGGCGCCGGTTCTCCCATCCACTCCTGCAGACTCCGCATGTGTTTGTGACGATCTGTATCGCCCTCCCGGCCGGCGCCGGTGATGACTTGAATATGCATTTCTCTCTCCTTGTGGCTGTCAGGCTTTGAAGTGCCAGCAACTGACCGATTCGGGCGGGGGATTCACCAGGTTGTGCCGGCGCTGAATGCTGTTGATCGCGCTGGAGGTGGTGCGGTTGATGTCGATCAGCTTGTGCGATCGGCAATCACGCAGGAGGCTGCGCAGGGTGGTGAGGTCGGCCAGTTTCTGGCGATGCTCGGCCGCGATCTTCGCGAAGCCGTTGAGGTTGATTGCGATGATTTCCGGCTTTTTGCTGTGGTTGACCAGCGGCTCGCTGCTGAGTGATTCCAGGTAGTCGTACACCTGCCAGAACTCGACGACCTCCGGCGGATCGGTAACGATCGCGGCCTGGCGTTCATGCGCCATGGCGATGACTTCACTACGGGCGTCCTCGATCATCGTTCCGCTGAGGGGCAGAACCAGGGCGAGACAGTCCAGCAGCGCGAGCATCATGCTGTGGTTCTTGATGATCCGAGCGGAACCGATGGAGCGAAGGGAACGCAGGTACTCGCGATGTTTCGGGTACTTCTCTGCAAATAGAGCCATCACCTGCGGTTCGTGGCTGATCGCTTGAACAAGAAAATTGCTAACTTCATCTATTTCCACCTGGTTAAGCGCATCCGCTGCTGCAGTGCTTTCAGGGGTGATCTTGGGCTTGAGGAAGTGCAGTTTTACGATTCGGCTGATGATGGCTTCGTGGCCGGTCACCGGGGCGTTCATGCTGATAGCAATAGTCCCGCGAAACTCAGGCTCGTAGGTTTCGTTTGTATTGTTTTTCACGCCACGAGTGCCCAATAGACCGCCGCCGAAAAAGTCCTTCAGTTCGTCCCAATCAAATGATTTCGTGTTTGCTGCGTCGCTATTCCGATCGCCCTCGATCAGCACGACTGGCATGCCCGCGACCTGGCCCATCGCCCGGCTGCGGCCAGATGTGGTGCCTTTTTTAGGGTCGAAGCCTTCGTAATGGCGGCCGAAGAGTTTCCACAGGAACACGATTAACGTGGTCTTGCCGGCGTCCGCTTCACCGGTGGCTTCAAGGAACGGAAAGCTTTCGTACTTTGCACGGATCTGCTCCGCGAACAGCGAACCGAACCAAAACGTTAGGGCCATAAGCCCCTTGGCACCGAAACATAGCCACAGCTTCTCCAGCCAGTCGTCGCGGTAACCGTCACGGTTGGCCTTGGGATTGATCTTCACGTTCTTGACCAAACACTTCACGCGGCGTTTGCCGAACTCGAAATAGTCGTCCTTGTTGGGTTTAAACACCGTCCCGTTATGGCAAGCCAGGTCATTGAAGATGTATGCGCCGTGTTCCTTGCTGTACCCGACAAAGTCCACGGTTTCGACGTTCTTAATGCCCTCGATCTGCTTCATCGAGATTTGATCCAGGTGCTTTTGTGCGCCCAGCCAGACAGCGCTGGAGTACAACAGCCGGGCTTTGAATTCTCCGCTCGATGCAAACTGTTTCAGCGTGAAGGTGATCTTCTCGCTGGGGGCGTCGTTTGGCGGGCAGATCCGCACGTAATACCAAGCTTCGCCGGTCGACTCATTCACCTGCTTGTACAGAGCCTCGAACTTGCAATTGGCCAACAGCTTTAATGAGCAGGCGCTCTCCAACGCCTTGCGTCTCGCGGCTTTATCGTTCAGCAGCTGGTCGTCGTGATCATCGCTGTTCAGCAGCTCTCGCTGTTCTTCGTCCAGCTTGTGTAGGTCGAACTTTGCCCAGTACATACGGTTAGCAAAGTCGAAGTGGAATTCCGAACCATCCTCTTCCCAGGTGTAGATCAGCAGCGCCTTTTCCCGGGGAGACTCGGCCAGCAGTAGGTCGCCCTGATGGCGTGCAATGTCAAAGTCACGGGAGCGACGGTGCAAGCGCTTCTCTTCGTCGTCTTCGAATTGCCAGCGTTGGTGGAGGTCATTCCAGTCGACTTTGCGGCCTGGCTGGGGAATCAGGGCGGCTCTGCAGGTGAATCCCATTTCACGGGCCAGGCGAACCCATCGGCGAGCGTATTCACATGCCTCTGGCTCGTTGTCAGGTGCCCACACAAGCGTCGGCAGTTTGCCGGCACGCAATTCGACCAGTTTCTGCAGCGACGCTTCCGGAAAGGCATTGGAGGACATTGCCGCCACGGCTGCGATGTCGTTGTGAACGAGTGCGATGGCGTCGAAGATTCCTTCGGTAATCCAAAGCTCTTTGACTTCCAACAGATCGACGCATGGCGGGCACCACCACACACCTTTGTAGCTTTCGCCCGTTTTGAAGCGTGCCTTTTTCTTACCGAAGCGGTGGGGCTTATCAATCAGCCGTTCCCAGTAGCCGCCTTTCTCCAAGGGAAAGCGCACGGTGGCTGTGCCGGCATTGGCCGTTGGGCAATAGAAACTTTCTTGGGTGTACCAGCCTGCGAGGACTTCATGGCGGAAGCCTCGCCCGAACTCCAGATAAGCCCGTGCTGTAGCGGTCGGTTGATCCGTGGTTGCAGGCACACGTTTACTCCAATCCTCAAACAGATCGTCGTAGATTTCCTTGACGGGCATGGTGTGTTTGCACTTTTCAGGGCGCCCGCAGATGACCATCCAAGGAGCAGAGAAGCGCGTGAACAGCGTCTTCTGGTTGCAGGCCGGGCAAGTTCCGCCGCGCATGTAGTCGGTTCCCGTACGGTGTTTCAGGCCGTAATCGGATTCAAGGCGCTGCAGGACGTCGATTCGAAGATCGTCTCTCATGGTTTTTTCACTGTTTTGAGGCTTTGAGTCAGGGCATCGGCGAGGGCGCCGATCAGGTGTTTACGTGCCGCCATAACTGGGCAATTGGCGAGGATTGATCCGTGGCGAAGACCGTCCGGGATCAGGCGATATTGGTCTGAGTACCAGAGTTCATTGAGGCTGAGACGGTACTGTTCGCGCAGGTTGACCAAGAGCGCTTGAGCCTCATTCGGCGACAGCTTTGCGTTGATGTTCATGGCGTTTTCCATCGTCAAACCTCAATTTCGGGCGCAGCTCACCCAAACCCACGGGAATGGGGGATCGGGGATTTATTGGTTGGGTGTTACGGAGTGGTTATGCGAAAGCGCCCGTTGTCCGGTGCGTTGAGAATGCGTTCATAGATCAGGCTGACAGGGACAGCCCAAACCTCACCGGTGGCAGTGTCGGTAATGACGGTGTGTGTCGGCGTACTGGTGAGGACGTCCAGGCGCTGCCGATCGTTGGCTGCAGACAGATCGCTATAGGCCAGATGAACCATCTTTTCGGCGGTTGGGGTCAGTACGTCGAAGTCCGCCACTAAGTGTTGAATTGCGCGTTTGAGCAGTTGCTGATCATCGCCAAGGTGTTCGCACTGATGCCGCTTAAGGAACACCAACGCCGCAGCTTTGAGCATGTCCTGATATTCCTGCACTGCAGGCAGATTGTTCATTGGCCGTTCACCGATTTAGAGCGATACAGATCGATGGCTGCCAGCACTTCCGCGTGCCGTGCTGCCATGTGGAGGTTGTGCGCGTTGAGGATCAACTCGGCTTCTTCTTTGTTGATCGAGCCGTCTTCAAGCGCCTTGGCTATGGCCTGGTCAACACAACCGCGTTGCGCTGCTACCTGCACCGACCGGGCGTACATCTCCACATTGTCCAGCGTCTCGGGGTCGGCCACGGGTACGAAGAGGCCGCCGTACAGGGACGCTACATAGTTCGGGAAGTGGTGGGTGCCACAGTCCTGCTCGAGCATGTAGACCTGTGCGTCACTGAGAGGGCTGCAACCGGCATTTTCGTATGCATGGTTGTCGAACTTTTTGAGCTTCATTTCCAAGCGTGCAGCGGCGGCTTCGCGTCCGCCTGTGTAGCTACGAATGATCTCGCTCATTACTTCTTTGCGAGTTTTTAGGATCGGGCTTTTCATCTTCTACTTTTCCCTGTTGAGCGCTGCCACTACTGTTCGATTTCGCCGTCTTTGATACCAAGTAGTACGGCGGCTCGATGTGCCTCCCCACGGCGACCTTTGATCCGACCGTTCAATAGGTCGCTGACTAAATTTTTGTTCAGCCCGTGTTTGCGACTGAACTCTGCAATGCTGACGCCTTTTCGATCGAGAGCCGCCCGGGCTTGCTCGTGTGTAACGGTGGCGGGCATAGTGTTCCCTCTGTTCGTTAGTGTTTGTTTGCGTTCGTCTGTGGTGATTCTTGGTCAAAAAAATGATCAAGTCAATGGTGGTGACTAAAAAAATGCTCATAGCGGATCGAGTGGGTGAACGCCTCAGGGAAGAGCGCGAGCGCTTGGGGTTAAATCAAACTGATTTTGGTGTGCTTCTCGGGGTCAGTCGGGGAACGCAAAAAAACTACGAATTGGGAGCAAGCTCCCTTGACCTGCGGTATGTAACAGCGCTTGAAGAACGTGGTGTGGATGCGGCATACGTGCTCACTGGCCGTCGCTCGACCCCGTTGGGGCAACTTTTTAGCGCGTCGGAAGAGGAGTTGATAAACCAGTTCAGAACTATCTCTGACGATGATCAGAAAGCGATCCGCCGCTTCCTTCAAGCGATGGCGGACGACGCGGGTCGTCACAAGTCTTAACTTGCAACAATGCGCATGACTCATTAGTCGCGCTCCCGTTTCAATGCCATTTGGCGCCCCCAAAACGTCGATTCAGCTATGCATTTTATGGAGTAGTACGCATGTTGGATCGCACCACCAAAGCAGCCGCTTACGCCGGTTTTAATGAATTTGAATGGCGTGGCTTGACCGAAATTGAACGCCGTCTGATCGGTCTATACCGTCGGCTGAGCGAGCAAGAGCAGTTACAGCTCCGGCGGCTTTCTGAGGTACTTGCAACCAATCCGAAAAAACCATCCGGGAGCTAATTTTCAATTGTCGGAACAGTTGTAACTGATCGCCGGCCATGTGTCGGCGGTTTGCCGCTACGCCACGGCCTGCGATCCCAACTGTTCGAACAGCTCCCGTTGTTTCGCCCTGGGCATGTCGCGCAGGCGATCGATCAGCATCCGCTCGAACGACTGCGACGACGGGCTTAACGTGTGTGAGAACGTGAGGTTTGCCACCCAAGTGTGCCCGCACTTTGCGTCCAGGCACTGGCAGTACAGCTTCACAAAATCCATGGTCACTTCTTCCCGCGAAGCAATCCGGCCCTTGTGTCCGCATTTGCATACAACTCTCATTATGTCCCTCCCCAGGGGCAGCTGATCGCCGCCATATTGCCACAATATGTAGTGGCATTCTCTCTGTTGAGCGCTTCATGTAGTGGTATCCACTGCTTCTGGCTCTTCTCGCCAGCTGAATCGCCTATCTTCTCGCAGCGTCTCATTCAGCTGGTTGAACAGCTGGCAGATCGGCCGGATTTCGTTGCTGGTGTACACCCGATCGATTTTCTCGATGTCGCCGAAACCGCCGGTGTTTTCCGGAATGATGCCGGCCAAAGCAGGGTTCATGCGCCAGGCGGCGATGACATCGTTTCGCGTGATGTTCTTCACCTTCTCCAGCTCGTCCTTGGCCTGGAAATCACCCACGGGGATGATCTGGATCGCGTTTTCCTTGCCATTGGGGATGTTCACGAACATCGAGCGAAAGTTGCCCACGCCCTTGCTGGCACTGATCTGTGCGCGCAGCTCGTCCTCGTCTTCCTCGGTCAGGTCGGGGTCGTTGGTGTAGAAGATGTAGCCGGCGTGCGCGCCGTTGCTGTAGTACCGGCGACGGAACAGGGTCGCGGCTTCGTTGAGCAACAGCGCCTGCAGACCGCCCAGATAGTCCGGAACCCCGTAGATGTTCTGTTCCACGTCGTAGTCCAGGACGTGGGCGATCTCGTCCTGGTCGAACTCCATTTCCTTGTTGTCGGGTAGCAACATCACGAACCCACCGCCGACCTTGACCCGCATGTTGATCGCCGGCAGGTGTTCGAGCGTCAGGGTCTGGCCGAAGGCGTTTCGGTGTTTGTAGCAATACGATTCGCCGAACACCATGTAGTCCAGCCCTGCGCGGCCCATAGTCTGAGTGCTGCAGCCGGGGGAGGGGATGAACTCACGCAGCAGCAGGTTGCGCTTGAACTTCGGAATGGCGCCATGGTGCGCGTTGGCGCGCAACAGCTTGGCCAAACCAACCCGCGACACTGGCGGTTTGTAGATCTTGCCGTCGTCGCTGGGAAACACCCCCACGTACTCGCCGATGTTGCCGGACAGCACTTGCTCGGGCTCCCCGAACGTGAAGGTGCGCATGGGCTGCTGCGGTTGTTGGGTTACGTGAGGTTTTTTGCGTTTGCGGTTGGCCATGGCTGCTGTGATTACTCGTGACGTAGCGGCTACGGCGCCGCTTGTTGGTGTTCAAAGGTTCGTTGGACAGGGCGTGCATCACCGCCCAGGCAATATCGGCGTGGCCGGTGGCCTCGGTGCGCGAGGCGCTGTAGGTGATCTGGCCGCTGTTGGTCGAGCCCCGTTTGATGGTCAGGAAGGCCTGGGCAATGTCCGTCCAGCCGGCGTCCCACTCGATGCGGCTGCCTTGGATCGTGTCCTGGGCCTTGAGCACCAGGGCGTTTTTCGCCTCAAGGCTGTAGTGAATCGGGGTCGCCTTCGCGTAGAAGTCGCGCACTAGGTCGAACACGCCATAACCCACACCGGTGACGTCGATGCCGATGTGCTGGACGTTGAAGCGTTCGGTCAGCTTCTTGACCTGGGCGGCCTGGTAGGTGAACGAGTGGCCCCGCCAACTGTGCTTCTCCAGGATCCGGAACTTCGCCCCGGGTTCGAGCGGTGGCGCAATGACCACGCAGGTGGCATCGTCGCGGGTGCGGCTCGGGTCGTAGCCCAACCAAACTGGGCTGTTGCCGAATGGTCGATCCAGATCCGGGTTGTAGTCCTCCCACAACGACAGATCGGAGTAACAGCGCTCCAGATCCTTGAGACTGAACGCGCTTTGGGTGCTGTCGATGAACTTGCAGTAGAACAGCTGCTGGAACTTGTCTTCGTCGTACTCCAGCTGCAGCTGCTCGAGGTCGAACAGATCGCAGCCGCCGGCGATCGCATCGTCCAGGGTGATGGTCTTGCGCCACTGGCCGTCCGGACACAGCGCGCCCTGCGTGTAGGCCGATTCGCTAGGCCAGACGCCGCCAGCCTTCTTGCCGCGCTTGCTGTTGCGGAACTCTTCGCCCGACCAGAACGGGTAAGCCTGGTGCGACACTGCGCTGGGCGTCGAGAAATAGGTTTTGCGCCATTTCTTGTGGGTGCCCATGGCGCTGGCCACGGTGCTGAGTTTTTCGAAGTCACGGATCCAGAAATATTCGTCCACGTAGACGTGGCCGTGGTAGCCCTGGGCGGTGCTGCTGTTGGTGCTGAGAAAGCGCAGTTCGGCGCCGTTGCTGAGGGTGATGGGGTTGCCGGTCAGCTCGATGCCGAACCACTGCTGGGCGAACTGGATGATGTAGCTGCGGAAAATCTCGGACTGCGATCGACTGGCGGACAGGAACACCTGGTTATCGCCGCTCAACACGGCATCCATGAACGCTTCGCCGGCGAAGTAGTAGGTAAGGCCGACCTGCCGGCTTTTGAGGATGTTCCGGATCCGGCGTGTCAGCGGGTTCTGTTTCGCCTCGAACAGCTCTTTCTGGTAGCCGTACATCTTCGAGATGAACTTATCCAGGAAGTCCACTTCGGTCAGGCCGCTGATGTCGTTCTTGGCCTTCTTTTCGCGCTTCTTGCCACCACCATCGCCCCGATCGCGGCGCTGGCCCGAGGGACGTTCCCGGGGCGCGTCCGGACTGTCGGACGACGCTGCCGGCGCAGGCTTGGCCGACTGCTTAATCAGGCGTTCACGCAGGGTAGTCAGGCGCTCCAGTTCGTCGAGTTCGCCCTTTGACAGCGTGTCGACTTTCTCCAGGATCAGGGTGATTCGCCGGCTGATGGCGGTCAGCGGTTCCTCGTCCGTCAACATCTCGTCCCAGCATCCTTGGCGGATCCAGTAATAGACGATGCGGATGTTGGGCAGCTTCAAATGCGCCTGGATTTCCTTCACCGAACAGCGGCGCAGGTAAAGGCGTTTGGCGGCTTCTTTGACTTCGGTCGGGTAGTTCATGGGCCGCAGTCTATGCGGCGAAAACGCTGGAAACGCGGGGTTAAATTCCGTGATCCGCCTATATCGCGAATATAGGAGAAACACGAATTTGAACCGTTTGTTTGGGTGCAAACGGCTCCCTATTGTGGCGGCTCATTCAACGATTGAGCGCAGTTATCACTCATGCCCCGTTCCCTTGTCTCCTACTGGAAACGTGTTGCCACCAGCGGCCCGACCGTCGATGGCCGCGAGATCCTTCCCCAGGAACTGCGCGATATCGCGGAGACGTACAACCCGGCGTTGTACACCGCCGTTATCTGGTGCGAACACGAACGTTGGTTCGGCTCCTTCGGGACAGTTTTTGCTGTCCGTCTCATTGAGGAAGGCGAAGACCTGGAACCAGGCCAAGTCGCCCTTGAAGCGCAGCTGAAGCCCAACGACAAGCTGCTGCGCCTGAATGACGCCGGTGAAAAAGTCTTCACCAGCATTGAGATTCGCCCGAATTTCCGTGGCCGTGGCAAAGCCTACATGACCGGTATCGCGGTCACTGACGAACCCGCCAGCGTGGGCACCCAGGAACTCTATTTTTCCAGTCGGACCAGTCGGGACGCTTATTTTGCGTCCTCCGTCGAGCTGGGCTCCTTCCGTGAAAACGAGCCCAAGGGCGAGCTGGGCAAGCTCACCGCGCTCCTCACTGGCCTGTTCAAGCGTTTCAGCGCTGAAGACAACCCCACCGAAACCACTACGCAAACCCCAACCGAGAGCAAACCCCCAATGGATGAAGCTACCGCAACGGCCTTGAAAGCCCTGCTGGCGCAGCTGCTGGTCGTCGCTGCCGGCATTCAGGCCGTGATCGAGCCTGCAGCCGAAGAAGCACCAGAACCCGATCAAGCCCCGATCGATGACGTAAGCGCGGCGGTGGACGAGATCGTCGCCACTGCAGAAGAAGAGCGCGAGTTCGCACGTAAGGGTGGCGCCTCCAACAAGGCCGTTCTGGCTGCACTGTCGGAACTGTCGAAACGGTTCTCTGTACTGGAGAACACCACCACTGGCCGTCAACTGCCGCGCACCACTGGCGCAGCTGACAAAACCAAAGCGCGGGTCCTCTGACATGGCCCATTCTCTGAGCGCCTACGGCGCGAAAATGTACGCGCAGTTGCAGCTCGCCATCGCCGAAACCTACGGCGTGGAGCTGTCCAGCAAGCAATTCAGCGTGGAACCCTCGGTCGCGCAGGAGCTGAACGACGCGATTACTGCCAAGTCGGACTTCCTGCAGCGCATCAACGTCATTCCAGTGACCGAGATCAAGGGTCAGAAAGTCTTCATTGGCGTTTCCGGCCCGGTTACCGGCCGCACCAACACCAAAACCACTGACCGCGAAGCGAAAGACGCCTCCGCGCTCGATGACAGCACCTATGAACTGTCCTCGACCGAATCCGATGTGGGCCTGCCGTACGCGAAAATCGACGCCTGGGCCAAGTTCCCGGACTTCCACCAGCGTTACTCCGCTGCCGTGCAGAAACAGATCGCCCTGGATCGAATCATGGTCGGCTTCCACGGCGTGAAAGCTGCAGCGCAGACCGATATCGCCACCTACCCAATGCTGCAGGACGTGAATAAAGGCTGGCTGCAGCAGCTGCGCGAGCAAGCCCCGCAACAGGTGCTCAAGGAAGGCAAGGTAGCCGGCAAGGTCACCTTGGGGCCGAACGGTGATTACGCAAACCTCGACGCCCTGGTGCATGACACCAAGCAGATGGTGGACGAACGCCTGCGCGACGGCGGTGACCTGATCGCCATCATCGGCACCGATCTGTTGGCTGCTGATAAGGCGAAGCTGTACGCCAAGCAAGGCGACGTGCCGACCGAAAAAGAGCGCATCGAGGACGCCCAGGTCATTGCCACCTATGGCGGTCTACCGAGCTTCAGCGTTCCATTCTTCCCGGTCAACGGCGTGCTGGTCACCAGCTGGGACAACCTGTCGATCTACTTCCAGGACTCCAGCTGGCGCAAGCAAACCGTGGACAACCCGAAACGTTCTCGCGTCGAGGATTACAACAGCCGCAACGAGGGCTACGTGATCGAGCAACTGGAAAAAATCGCGTTGACCGAAAACGTCGAGTTGGCTGCATGAGCCTGGCCCTTGCCCACAAGCGCCGCACCTTGGCTCAGGGAACCGCTGCAGTGATCGCCGCTGCAGCTGCACCGCTGGCGTATTCGCCGGCGGAAGCCCTGAGCAGTCCGGCCAACGCCCGCAAACACCTGCTGCTGCAGGAAGCGTCGCTGGATCAGGATCTGGAGCGCCTGAGTGCGATCAAGGGACTGGCCGGACGCCAGGCACTCAAACGCGAGGAACTGCTGCCCAAGTACCAGGACTTTATCCAGCGCTACATGGAATCGGGCCTAGTGATGCCGAACCGTGTCCTGGTGCAGGTAATGGTCTGGCTGTTCGACACCGAGCAATTCGAAGATGGGCTGGAGCTGGCGGACTTTGCGATCGAGCAGGGCCAGGAAATGCCGGAGCGCTTCAAGCGCCGCGACGTGCAGACCTTCGTCGCGGACGCTGTGATCGAGTGGGCTTACGCCGAGTACAACGCCCAGCGCAGTCCGGAGCCGTACCTGTCCGACCTGCTGCCGCGTGTCGATGGTGAATGGGAGCTGACTGAACAGATCCCGTCCAAGTACCACAAGCTGATCGGCATGCGCGCCATGGAGGCCGAGCAGTGGGAAACCGCGCTCAAGCATCTTGAGCGCTCCACTGAGTTGTACGCGAAAGCCGGCAACGAGACGCGCATTGCCAAATGCCGCAAGGCGATCGCCAAACAGACACCCGCCGTCACCGGCGCCCAATAACCGACTACCCCCCCAGCGGGGAACTGTGGACGTGTGTCTGCCATTCATGGCCAGCCCCACGAAAAACAGTCTCCCCGCCCTAATTTGAGCGGCCAGCAATGAGCTTTTCAGGCAAACCCACCACCTTTGTGGAACAGGCGATCGAGAACGACGGCTTCTGGCCGAACCTCTCCGTGTCCGAGTTCCAGAAGGGTTACCGCCTGCCGGCGGAGTTCCTAGGCGAGCTGCTGACCGACGCACTGAGCATCGCCATGGCCGAGGTCAACACCGACCTGGCCAAGCTCAAAGCCCGCTGGCAAGCCGTCGGCATCACCCAGGTCGAATCCGCGGATTCCACGCTGCTGCCTGAGCGTGCCTTGAAGGCCAAGCTCTACAAGCGCGCCGTGTACTGCCGCGCCAAGGCCAGCGCGCTGCAGCAGTTTCCAACCGTGACCCGTCGCGAGAGCGCCGAGAACACCGGTAAGGAAGCGCCGGAGCGTGAAGACACGTTCCTGGCTTTCAGCCAGCAGGCCGTGCGCGCCCTGCAGGGCCGTGGCCGCATTACGGCGGCGCTGCTATGACCAAGTTGCAGAAACTGACCGCCTACCTGCTGGAGCGCCGTCTGGTCGAGCCTGAACAGCTCGACAGCTGGACCGAGCAAGTGACGCTCAACCTGGTCTGGAAGCCCGACGTGGATGGTATGCACCTGGGCGACATGCGCTATCGCGCTGCAATTGTCCTGGAGCGCTTCGCCGACCATCCGGCACGGCTGATGGCCCTGATCGGCAGCTGGCTGGAAACCCACGATTCGGAGCGCGATCTGCACGAACTGCCGGCGGCGCAGTTCGCCGTCGAGCCGCTGGACAATGACCTGTTCGATGTGGAAATCACGTTGGAATTCGTCGAGCCGCAATACCTGGCCGAAGACCCTGCCGGTGAGATCCAGGCCTTTGGCAAGACCTGGGCGTTTGTGCCGTTTGACCTGTGGATCGCTGAGCGCGGCGAGGTGGCCACCCATGGCCGGCCGTAGCACCTTTGAACTCGACGCACGCGGTTACCTGGGCGTGCGCGAGCAACTGGCTCTGCTCAGCCTGCCGCCCCAGTTGCGTCGGCGCCTGCTGAATAACGTGACCAAGCGCGTACGGACCATGAGCCGCAAGCGTGTGCGCGATCAGCAGAACCTGGACGGCTCACCTTTCGAAGCGCGCAAGGGTTCAGCCAAGGGCAAAAAGAAGATGGAAGCCGGTCTGGCCAAGCTAATGGTGGTGACCCGCGTCAGCGCCGATGAAGCCGAACTGGGCTGGAAAAACGCGCTGACGCGCTGGGTTGCTGCGCAGCAACACCACGGCGTCAGCGAGCGCCGTACCGCTGCGCAGATGCGCCGCTGGAGCAAAACCCCTCCGGGACTCGCCGCTACCGACAAGCAAGCCAAGCGCCTGCGTCGGTTGGGCTTTCGTGTGCGTCAGTCGGGCAAAAAGACGCTGACCCGGCCGTCAGTGGCGTGGATTCAAGAGCATGTGAACTACGCCAAGGCGGGGCTGCTGATCCGCATCCTGGACGACGAGCGAAGCGAATCCACCGGCGCACAGAGCTGGGAAATCACGCTCCCGAAACGCCAGTTCATCGGCGTCAACACCGACCGCGATACCAGCCTGCTGGTTAACCAGGTGTTGCAACAAATCCTACATTCACCCCGCTAACGAGGCACTGCATGGCACTCGGTCAAGTCACCGTCGACAATCTCAATCTGGGCCAGGGTGCCGTTACAGAGATTGAGCGCTACTTCCTTTTCATCGGCCCGGCCGGCAAGAACGTCGGCCAGTTCATCCCGCTGAACACCGACAGCGACCTGGACGCCACTCTGGGGGTTCCGGCCAGCGACCTGAAAACCCAAATCACCGCCGCCCGTCTCAACGGTGGCCAGCGCTGGGCATGTGTGGCCGCTCCGATCGGCGCCGAGGGCAATTGGTCCGAGGCCCTGGAAAAAGCCCAACAGCAAGGTTTCTCCGTGGAAGCCGTGGTGATCACCAAGCCGGTGACCACCGCTGCCGAGCTGTCGACCATGCATGACGCCGCGATTGCCCTGAACAACACCTACGGTCGCCGCGTGTTTTTTATGGCGGCCGCTGTGGGCATCACTGCACAACAGACCTGGGCGCAATACGTCACCGAGCAGAAAGCCCTGGTCGCTGACCTGGCGGCGCCGCGTGTCCTGCCGGTGCCGCAACTGCACGGCAATGACCTGGGCGTGTTGGCCGGCCGCTTGGCCAACGCAGCGGTAAGCATTGCCGACAGCCCGATGCGTGTGGCTACCGGCCCAGTGCTGGGCCTCGGCCCGGTGCCGATCGATGCCGACAAAATCCCGCTGTCGTCGGCCGTGCGTAGCGAGCTGGACCGTGCGCGGTACTCCGTGTCGCAGACCTATCCGGATTACCCGGGCGTGTACTGGGGCGACGGCAACATGCTCGACACCCCGGCGAGTGACTTTCAAGTCGTTGAACACCTGCGCATCACCGACAAGGCAGCGCGCCTGATTCGTCCGCTGCTGATCCGCCGCGTGGCCGATCGCCGCTTGAACAGCACCCCCAACAGCATGGCGGTCAACACCAACCAACTGATGGCGCCGCTGCGGGCGATGGCCAAGTCCACCACGTTCAACGGCGAGGTGTTCCCCGGCGACATCGAGCCGCCGAAAGACGGTGACCTGGTGCTGAGCTGGCTGAGCAAAACCAAGGTCGCGGCCTACATCAAGCTCAAACCCCTCAACTGCCCGAAAGACCTGACGGCGAACATCGCCCTGGATCTTTCCACTGACAAAACGGAGTAACGCCCCATGGCAAAGATTGGCGGCAAGAACTTCGACGTGAGCCTGGGCGACCTGTCGCTGCACGTCGAGAACTGCACCCTGGACATCACCGACAACTCGGCGGTGGCCCAAACCCGTGGCGTGCCGGATGGCTTCGTGGATGGCGACGTGGCGGCGGCCGGCGAATTCGAGCTGGACACCACCAATTTCAACTTGCTGATCGACGCGGCGCGATCGGCTGGCAGCTTCCGTGCCCTGAAACCGTTTGACGCGGTGTTCTTCGCCAAGGCCGGCGAAGAAGAGGAACTGCGGGTCGAGGCCTTCGGTTGCAAGGTGAAGGTGTCCAGCCTGCTGGCGATCGATCCCAAGGGCGGCGAGAAGAGCAAACACAAGGTGCCGTTCGACGTCACCAGCCCAGACTTTATCCATATCAACGGCGTGCCGTACCTCGACGCTGCAGAGATCGAGGGGCTGCGCTGATGGTGGATTGGTTCGACCGCGCCCAGGAACTGGAGCAACGCCAACGTGACCAGGCGATCAAGGCCCAGCTGCAGCAGCCAAGGCCGGTCGGGCCAAGCCTGACCCATTGCCAGGACTGCGACAAAGAGATCCCGCCGGCGCGCCAGGCGCTGGGCGGCATGACCCGGTGCGTCCCGTGCCAGACGGGCCACGAAAAGAGTAATCGTTGATGACGACTGAAGCCGTACGCCTCGGATCGCTGGAACAGAAATTTGCCGTTGTCGAACACCGGTTGAGTGAGCTGGAAAGTCGGCACGAAACCGTCCCAACGCGCGTCACCAAGCTGGAGCAGGGTTTCGAACACATGGCGGGTCAGCTGTCGGAACTCAACGCCGGCCAGCAGACGCTGACCGTGGCGGTAAATGACATCGGCGCGAAGGTGGGCCGCTTACTGACCATCCTGACGCTGGTGGGGGCCGTGCTGCAAATGGCCGTGCCGGCACTCCTGCGGGTGTGGTTCCCGTGAGCCTGCGCGGCCGGATTCAAGCCGGTGCGATCGCGCTGGCCAGCGCTTCGCTGCTGACCTTCCTGGGCACCTGGGAAGGGCAGGGACAGAACACCGTTTACGCGGACAACCTGGCCCGTGGGTTGCCCACCGTGTGCAAAGGCATCACCCGACACACCAGCCCGTTTCCGGTGGTGATCGGTGACTACTGGTCGGACGCTCGATGCGCGGAGGTGGAGCAGCTGGTGATCGGCAAAAGTCAGCTGCAGCTCGCCGACTGCATCACCAACCCGAACGTGGGCCAGAACACTTTCGACGCCTTAACCAGCCACGGGCACAACGTCGGTGTGCCCAACACCTGCGCCAGTCGAGCGGTCGGGCTGATCAACGCCGGCCGCATTGCCGAGGGCTGCAAGGCTATGGCCTGGGCGCCAGATGGCAAGACGCCGGTGTGGGCTTATGTCACCGACGCCCGAGGCCGCAAGCAGTTCGTTCAAGGCCTGCACAGCCGCCGGCTGGCCGAGATGGAGTTGTGCCTGAAATGACCCTTTCCCCGTTGCGCCTGGCGCTCTGTGTGCTGCTGGCCGGCTTGCTGGTATGGGCGGCGTTTGACTGGGTGACCGACCAACGCGATGACGCCCGACGCGAGCGCGATAGCGCGCAATTCGAAGCGAATGGTCTGCGTGAAGCGGCCCGCATCAGCGGCGAAATGCTCGCCGAGCGCGACGCGATCGACCTGCAAAACACCACGGAACTGAACCATGTACGCACTGAAAACCAAGACCTGCGCCGCGCTGTTGACGCTGGCGCTGAGCGGTTGCTCATCAAAGCCGCCTGCCCAGCAGTGCCCGCCGATTCCGGCGCCAGCCGCCTGGCTGATGCAGGAACCGCCGAACTCGCAGCAGACGCTCGATCGGATTATTTCACCCTCCGCGACCAGCTCGCCCTAAGCCGGCAAATGGTTCTCGGCCTGCAGCAACACATCGTCAGGGTGTGCCAGCGATAACCGGCGCACCAGGACAACCAATTTCTTCAACCTCGACAAGAGAACTACCCCATGAGCCAACAAAACACCGAAATCACCCTGGAAGTCGGCGAGCAGGAATTCACCTTCAACCTCACCCCGGCAGACGTGACCAAGTACTTCAACGCCCTGACCCAAACCAACAAGGTCGCCCCGGGCAACAACCTGCTGATGACCACCGTCAAGCAGGAAGAAAAAGCCACCTTGAAACCGCTGCTGGCCAACCCGGTGATGGTGATGCAGCTCGCCGGCGCGCTGCTGGAGGAATACGCACCGAACGTTGAGGTGATCGTAAAAAAGCGCTCGAGCACGCTGAGCGCCTGACCGAAAACGGCCTGGGCCAGCTGATGGCCCTGACGAACCGCTGGCTACCTGGAGCCGAACCCACGCCCGAGGCGATGGGCACGGCCAAGTGGCTGGAGGATGAACACTGGAGACGCATGGAGTTTGCCGTGGCTAACGGCATCGCCCTTGCGCTGAACGGGTAACGACATTGGCAGACCGTAGCGCCAGCCTGGCTTTCATCTTGAGCCTGACCGACAAGGTCACCGCGCCCCTGGGCAAGGTGAAAATGGGTTTTTCCGACCTTGCCGAGCAGAGTGAAAAGCACATCAAGACGATGGGGCTGGGCCTGGGCGGTCTGACGGCGGCGGTAATCGGGATTCAGCAATCCATGGTGCCGGCGCTGGAGGTCAATCGTGCCCTGGGCGACGTCCGCTCTTTGGGTGTCGCTGAGGACGCACTGTCTGCGCTCAACGCCAAATCATTGGAGTTCGCCGTGAACTACGGCGAGAACGCCAAGGACTTTGTGGCGTCGGCTTACCTGATCGATGGCGCCATCAAAGGGCTGGCTGGCAACCAGCTGGCGACCTTCACCAACACCAGCAGCCTGTTGGCCAAAGTCACCAAAACCGACGCCGCCACCATGGGCGAATACGTCGGCACCCTCTACAACTTGCAGAAATCCCAAGCCGATGCGATGGGGAAGGGCGCATGGGTCGAACGACTGGGCGGCCAGACGGCGTTGGCGGTGCAGTTGTTCCGAACCAGCGGCGCCGCGATGAAAGACGCCTTCAAGGAAGCTGGCGCGATCGCGACGACGGCGGGTGTGGACCTGGCCGAACAGATGGCGGTGATCGGCACCCTCAGCAGCACCATGGAAGGTGGCGACGCGGGCGGACGCTACAAGGCGTTTTTCGAGAACATCGGCGCCGCCTCGGAAAAACTGGGCATGAAGTTCACCGACCAGCAGGGCAAGATCCTGCCGATCATGACCATCCTGGACAAACTCCAGGGCAAGTTCGGCGACCTGACCAGCGCCTCGGCCGGGGCCAAGCTGATGGAGGCCTTCGGCGGCGAAGGCGCCCAGGTAATCGGCGCATTGGCCAAGGACACCGGGCGTTTGCGCGACGGCATCGCGCAGCTGGGCAAGGTTCGCGGCCTGGAGAACGCCGAGCGAATGGCCCAGGCGATGGTCGATCCGTGGCAGCAATGGGCGTCCCTGGTCGAGGTCATGCGCGTGGTGTTCGGCCAGGTGCTGATCCCGGTGCTGTCGCCGTTCATGAACAAGATGGTCGACATCGGCAAAACGCTGGTGCGCTGGTCGCAGCTGTTCCCCAACATCACCCGCGTGATCGGCATCACCGCGCTGACCATTACGACGATCATCGCCAGCATGTCGTTACTGACCCTGACCGTGGGCATCGCGAAGATGACCTGGCTGGGCCTGTTGACGGTCTGGAAGATCCTCAACATGACCGGCCTGCGCAGTGTGGCGATGTTCATCTATCACACGGCGATGGTCATTGCGTTCGTGGCTGGACTCGCCCTGATGTACACCTGGATGGGTCTTGTGCGCGTGGCCATGCTGGTTTGGCAGGGTGCGATCTGGCTGGTGAACACCGCGCTGCTGGCCAACCCGGTGGTGTGGATCATCGTCGCCATCGTGGCCCTGGTCGCGATCGTCGTCGCGGCCATTTACTACTGGGACGAATGGACCAGCGCGCTGCTCAACAGCGAGGCGTTCCAGTGGGTCAGCGACCAGTTCCAGGTGTTGTCCAACTGGTTCAATTCCATGGGCGGCTGGTCCGGCATGGCCAAAGCCGCATGGGACAGCATTGCCGGCGTCTTCAGCCAGGCCATCAATGGCCTGATCGAGATGATCAACAGCATCCCCGGGGTGAACATCGAGGCGCGCTTCGGCGGCATGCCTGAGGTGCCCGGTGTTGACGTGGCCACCAACGCTGCCGACACCGCCAACGCCGCGCAGAAAGCCCAGCAGACCATCAACGCGGCCATTCCCAGCCTTTCCCCCACACGCCCGACAGCGGTGCCGCCCGGCGGTCTGCTGACCAGCATCCAGAACACCAGCAGCAGCCAGAACAAGGGCACCCATGTGGAGAACGTGAACATTCACACCAGCAAACCAATGACCCCGCTGGAGATTGAAAACGCGATGGCCATGGCGGTGGGCGGATGAGCGAGTACGTGGATTTGTTGATCGTCGACAACGACCTGGCGTTGGACCCTTCGAATCAGCCGCGGCTGATCGATGACCGCGCCTGCATCGCCCAAGACATCGCGCACATGATCCGCGACAGCGGGCTGTTGGTCACGCTGGTGGCCGAGCGCGATCGGCTGCGGCAACGCGACTGCATCCAGCAGATGGAGTTGCTGGTGGAGGCTGACGAACGCTTGGTGCCCGGGACTGCGCGCATCACACAACTGGAACCAGGTCAGTACCTGGTCACCGCCAAAACCCTGAAATTCGGATTGATCGAGGTAAGCCTGTGAGTGAGGTCGATTTTAAACAGGTGATCGCCGACGCCGGCATCCCGACCACCGAGGCCGGCTTGAAGGCCGCTTGGGAAAAGGAGGTCGAAGCCCAAGGCGCCAAGGTCGCCAACACCAGCAGCTATTCGCCGTTCTGGCGGGTGATGACGGCGCTGGTTACCAAGCCGGTGTTGTGGCTGCTCGATTTCCTGTGCCTGACCGTGCTGCCGAACTTCTTTGTGAAAACGGCGGTGGACGCCTGGCTGGACATGCTGGCTTGGGCGGTCAACGTCGAGCGCAAGGGCGCGACCAAGGCCCGGGGCACGTTGCTGTTTACCCGGGCGACGCCAGACGGCGTGATGGAGCTGGAAAAAGGTATCGCGGTGCAGTCCGCTGCAATCAACGGCAACGTCTACCAGCTGACCACGACGGCCGCCGCGACCTTTCAGCAGGGGCAGTTGCAGCTGGAAGTGCCGGTGGAGGCGATCGAGGCCGGCAGCGGCTACAACCTGGCGCCGGGTTACTACGCGATCCTGCCCGTTCCGGTACCGGGCATTGTCCAGGTGGCGAACAGGGACGGCTGGCTGGAGTCACCAGGTGCGGATTCGGAACCCAACGACCAACTGCGCCTGCGTGTGCGCAACCAGTTTTCGGCAGTCAACCAATGGCACACCGACGCGGTGTATCGCGCCATGATTTCCGCCTTCCCGGGTGTGCGGCCGGATGGCGTGTATTTCGAACATGGCGCGCCCCGGGGGCCGGGCAGTGCGAACGCCTATGTGCTGTTTGATGCCGGTGTGCCGGCAGACAGCTATCTGGAGCAAATCAACGCGCACATCCGTGACCAGGGCAACCACGGCCATGGCGATGACCTGCTGGCCATGGTCATGCCCGAAGTGCCGGTGGTTCTGCTGTTCAACGTCTGGCCACGGGCCAATCTGACACCTGCCCAGGTGATCGATCTGCAACATGAAGTCGAGTTGTTCGTGCGGGCCGCGTTCCGTGAAAGCACGCCCCGCGATTATCAACCGACGCTCACTTATCCGCAGTCGCGGTTCAGTTTCAGCCGTTTGACCGAGGAACTGCACGGCCAGTTTCCCGGCATCGAGTCGCTGAGGATTACCCCGATGGTGGACATCGTCAGCGCGCTGACCATTCCTCGAATCGAAAAACTGACGGTGGTGATGAAGTGATCAAGCTCAAATTGCCGTTCTGGCTGGAAGGGACCGAACTGTCGAAGCTCACTGCCGCCGCACAAGCCTGGTGGGAAACCGTCACCGGCTGGCTGCGTTGGCCGTACCTGCAAATCGACCCGGACACCTGCCACCTGGCCATCCTCGAACTGTGGGCCTGGCAGCGCGACGTCACCCGCTTCAAGGGCGAACCCGAGGCTTTGTTCCGGCTGCGGGTGAAATACGCCTTTATCAACTCCGTGGACGCCGGCAGCACTGCCGGCATGAAACGCATTTTCGAACGCTTGGGCGTGGGTTACGTCGAGATCGAGGAGCGCCAGCCCGATCGGGATTGGGACGTGGTCCTGCTCAAATTCAGCAATGCCCAACTGTCGCTGAATCCGGAGTTGCTGCGCGTGTTGATCCAGCAATACGGCCGCACGTGCCGGCGCTATGACTTCGTGACCATCACCCCCGTGGCGCTGCAAATCGCCTTGATCGACTTTAACGACGACCAGCAAACGCTGGTTGCCAGCCTGTAGGAGCGCATTGTGAGCGCCAATATCACCTTGGCCGGCGAAAGCCTGATTGCCCTGAAGCAAAGCCAGAAAAAACCGCTGATCATCAGCAAATTCATTTTCGCCAACGTGCCCGGGCTGGACCCTGTGGCGCCACTCGATCGCGCTGCCGGCAAGCCACCGGCGGAACAGATCGTCCACGTCTACAGCATTCCTGCGCAAAACGCCGGCTACGTGAACCCCAACCAGGTCGTGTACAGCGCCCAGCTGGGCTCGGATATTGGCGACTGGGATTTCAACTGGGTCGGCCTCGAGTGCGAAGAGGGCGTGCTGTTCGCGGTGTCCTCCGTGCCGTTGCAGCAGAAGCGCAAGAATATTCCGCCGCTGCAGATCGGCAACAACGTCACCCGTAACTTCTTGGTGGCGTTCGACGGTGCCCTGGCGCTGACCGGTGTCACCATCGACGCCAGCACCTGGCAGCATGACTTTACCGTGCGCCTGGCCGGCATCGATGAGCGCGCGCGGCTGAGCAATCGCAAGCTATACGGTCGTGCCTGCTTTTTCGCCGGTTCGCTGACCTTTGAGAGGGTCGGCAGTGGCTTTCAGATCCGACCAGGAGCGGCCTACATCGAAGGCATTCGGCTGGCCCTGGACGAGCCGTTCCCGGTCACGGGGGTTATTCCTGTAGGCAAAGTCTGGTTGGACGTCTGCCTGGAACGCCAGCTCAATGACCGGGTGGCCACCTGGAAAGTGGTGTACGGCGATCAGGCGGACTACACCGACACCGCCGGCGCCCATCACTACTGCGTGCCGATCGCTGACTTTATTTCCTCGAGTCAGATCGTGGATCTGCGGCCTGATGAGCCGGTCGCCGGCGCATTAATCCAGTACCTGGCGGCGCGCAATGGTGACTACGAGAACCTGCGCGCCCGGGCGACGACCAAGGAAGACGTGGACCTGGGCAATTTGCCCAACGCCAAGAGCGATGACCCGGCGACCAACAGCAGCGAAATCCTGGCCACCACCGCCGCGCTGAACAAACTGCAACAGCAGGTTGGCGATTCGATGACCGGGATGGTGTCCGCCTTCGCGATGAAAGTAGCGCCCACGGGCTGGTTGACCTGTAACGGCGCGGAGGTGTCGCGCACCAGCTTCGCCAGTCTCTTTGCCCGCATCGGTACGACATTCGGCGCCGGCGATGGCGTGAATACTTTCACCTTGCCCGATATGCGCGGCCTGTTCCCCCGGGGCTGGGACGATGGTCGCGGCCTGGATCCGAACCGGGTGTTCGGTTCGTTCGAAGACATGATGCTGCATTCCCATGCGCACACGGCGACGGCTACCGCCGTCGGTGATCACGTCCACACTGCCTGGACCGATGCCCAGGGCAACCACGTTCACAGTGCCTGGACCGATGCCCAAGGCACTCACGACCACGGTTTTCGTTTTGTTGATAACGGTGCAGGCATCTCGATAGGGGGCTCAACGGGAGGGGGCAGCGCCGTAAACCTCGAATCGCCCAATGGCCAGAACGCCGACAACCGGCCTTATCGAACGGATTACCAGGGCAACCATGCGCATAACGTCGGCATCGGCGCCGCCGGGAACCACGCGCACAACGTCGGCGTGGGCGGTGGCGGTAACCACACCCACGCTCTGACGGTCGCTGCTGCCGGCGGTACCGAAACCCGTCCGAAGAACTTGGCCCTTCTTTTCTGCATCAAGTATTGAGATCGATCATGACTGACAAACTCGTCTACCAGACGGACCACCTGGGCGTTTACATCGGCGCGGTGGAGGCCTACGAATCGCCCCTGGAGCCGGGCGTGTACCTGATTCCCGGCGGCTGTGTGGAAACCCCGCCACCGGCGATCCCGGAACACAAAGTCGCCTGGTGGAATGGCCAGGCCTGGCAACTGGTGGACTACCTCGGCGGTGTGGTGGTCTACAGCATCGACACCGGCGAGCCACGAACCCTTGAAGGGTTTGAACCACTCCCGGCTGGCTACACCCTGAAAAAGCCCGGGCCGAATCAGATCTGGCAGGACGGCGAGTGGGTCGACGATATCGACGCCGTGCTGGCCGCGCTTTATGACAACAAGCAGCAGGCGATCGGCGCCGCGTACAGCCAGTACATCGCCGGCGGCTTTAGTTCGGATGCCCTGGGCGAGGTGCACCGTTACAGCAGCGCGATTGACGACCAGGTGGATTTAAACGGTCAGGTGCTGCTGGGCATGGATGACGTTTACCCCTGCTATGACGTTGACCAGGTGAAAGCCTTTCGACCGCATACCGTCGCCCAGTTGCAGAAGGTGAGCCAGGACCTGGTGCGCTTCAAACAGGCGGCCATGCAGCACGCCGACAGCCTCAGGCAGGCCTTGGCCAACGCCTTGGACGACAAGGATCTGAAGGCCATGAAAGCCATCACCTGGACGCCGCCGGCATGACCTGGGCACCGGTGACGATGCGCTGGCCTGAACAGGCCACGCAATGGATGGGTGGCCTGTCGGCCGCCAAGGATCTGGCCGGCGGCGAGCTGGCCAGCACGGCCCAGCGCCTGGCCGGCCTTGATGGCTTGGCCAGTACCAACCCGGGGCCGGTCGGTGACGCGGCCAAAGGCGCGATCGCTACCGGCCGTGCGGCCTTGGCCGAGCAGCTGGGGCAGGCGCCGGCGTGCCTGGTGGTGACGCCGTTTCAAAGCGGCATCGGTCAGGGACGCGGCTATCAGCGTTTTCTGTCGGCGCCCAATGTCCTGGAACACCTGGCGAGGAAACTGGAGGACGTCACCGACACCGGGCGCCCGGCCGGGCCGCAATACGCGCTGTCGATTTTGTTCCTGGGCACGCGCCTGGAACAGCTGGCCAGCAGCCTGTCGCGGTTCAACGCCTTGCTACCGATCCCCGACCTGGTGCGCACCGAGCGCCGCGCCCAGCACCTGACGAAGTTGGAAACTGAAAAGTGGGAGATCCCCGGCGCCGGTCCGTTGCCGCGCTGGCAGGCGTTGCCCCTGGAGCGCTGCACGGTGGTCAAGGCCGCCAAGCAATCCATGGCCGGCCAACTGGCGGTGCTGGAGAGCTACGCGGCCGACAGCTCGCCGTTGGGTGATCTGGCCGCTTTGGCGACCCGCAAAGCCGCTCAGCAGCAGGGGCGGGATCAGCAGCTGGCTGACCTGAAAAATCTGCTGGCCGGCGGCAACCCTGACGTCAGCATGCAGGCCCGCCTGATCGGCCCCGGTAACACCAGCGAATTGCGGCGCGAGCTGTTGGCCAGCGATGCCCCGGGGCATGAGTGGGTGCTGTGCGCCGGGCTGATGCTGGTGGGCTCGAAAGCAGGGCTGAGTTTTGTGCAGGAGCTGGTCGGCCTATGACGCTGCTACTTGATGGCCACAAGGTCCAGGGCAAGAACCTCAAGGTGACCGCGAACCTGCGCATTGAAAGCGGCGACATGTCCGGCCAGACCAGCAACACCGACAAGGCCCACAAGGGCTTCAAGCCCAAGACGCTGACCGTCTCGCTGATGATTCCGTTTGTGGACAAGTCCCAGCTGGTCGACCTGATGCGCCTGGCCGAAGCGACCGCCGGCGGCGGCCAGTTGCACCTGTACCGCGTCGTCAACGACTCGGCCGAGGCCTTCGGCGTGCGCCAGGTCGAGTTTTCCGACGGCATCAGCGCCCGCGAGGACGATTCCCTGCGTGGGTGGTTGGTCCAGTTCACGCTGAGCGAACGCGAGTCGAACCCGGAAAAGGTCGAGAGCCGACGCGCCGGCAACAAGGTCAACGCCCAAGGCGCCCCGGGCAGTGCGGTCGGCGACGCCGGCGGCGGGGCGGACGCAACGAGCGACAACCCGGCGCTGAGCGGTTTTGAAAAGGTGCTGGGCCGCGTGGACAAGTGGCTGGGCGGGAGTGAGCCGACATGAAGCTGCACAAGGTATTAGCCATCAATGGCGCGCCGATCGCCCTGGTGAAGGACGACGTTCGGCTGGACGCCACCAGCCCCGGTCGGGCGACCTTCACCATCCAATCCGCGGTGCCGGTCAAAGGCCTGGTGACGCTGGACATCGGCTACAACGAAGGCACGCTGCAACGGCACTTCATTGGCTATGTCGAGCGCTGCACCGCCGCCAATGCCGTCGAGCAGGTGCTGTTCTGTCGCGAGCTAGCCGCCGTCCTGGCCAACCCGCTGCCGCTGAACCTACGTCACGTCGATTTGCGTGCCGTGCTGGCCGAGATCAGCGAGCAGACCGGCCTGCGCTTTCGCGTGCCCGATCGGCCCTACGCCAGTGTTAAGGCGCCGTTCTTCTACAGCCTGGCCGCCGGTTACCAGGCGATGGACAGTCTGGCCCGGGTGTTCAGCATTCCCGACTTCACCTGGCACCAGCTGGGCAACGGTGAAGTGTTTGCGGGCAGCTGGGCCGACAGTTTCTTCGGCGCCCGTGCGCCGCTTCAGATCCCCACGGAGCTGTTCGATGGCTACCAGGGCAACCAAAGCGCGATGGTCGCGGCCCTTCCCGGGTTGCGACCAGGTGCAACGATCAACCACGGCGAGCGCATCACCAGTGTGGCCCTTGCCGATAACCAGATGGCCATCCGATGGAAGACGCAATCCGCCGCAGCGTAGAGCGGCAATTCCCCGAACTCACCGGTGGTTATCACCTGCCGCGCTTTGCCCGGGTTGTTGCCGTGGCCGACGCCCCGGCCGGCGCCGGGATCTGCGACGACTTTCGGCCACGCTATGCCGTAGACATCGAAGTCCTCGGCCCGGACGGCGAACCCGATCCGCAGCTGCCGCAGCTCGCCGGCGTACCGTTGCCACTGCCCACCGGCGGCGAGGAAATGGGCATCTATGCCTTTCCGGAGGAAGGCACCCAAGTGGTGGTGTGCTTCGCCTACGGCCTGCCGAACAAGCCCTACATCCAGACGATCCTGCCTCACGGCCTGAGCATGCCGAAAGTGCCGAAGGGCGACCAGGTCTGGCAGCACAGCGAGGCTGCCCAGCAGCGCGTCGACGCCGACGGCAACTGGCTGCGTCAGACTGACGGCAAGATCCAGGACAAAGCGATCGAGCGCGAAGTGGAAGCCTGGAGAATCGCGAGCAGTTTCAGAGCCACACACAGACGATTGATGACCATTCGACCGAGACGGTGGGTGGGGTGAAGACGATCGAAGCCCTGGGCGCGCTCAAGCTGCTGTCGGGCGGATCCGCGAGTCTGGCGGCGGTGAACGATCTGCACCAGGCCACAGGTCGGGATCTGAACTTGGTGGTGGGGCAGAAGCATAACGTCGCCATCGGAGGCGATATGCAAGAAAAAATTCAAGGACTGAAAGAAAGCATCGTCACGGGAAGCCAGAGGTTGGTTGCGACGAAAACATGGATCGGTTCAACAGAGACCAACATTCTGACTGTTTTGTATGAACTCATCACGTTGGTTGAAACGATGAATAAGCAAATCGCGGAGCATGTACACCTATCGAGTCCCCCGCCTAGCAGCGCGGCGCTCTTCGTCGCGGACGCGGAGAGCGCTAAGCTGCTGTCAGAAAAAGTAAATGCGGTGTCGTTATAGACTCAATTGCACATCTTAGTCACCGCAGTGAGGAACGTAATGATATCTTGCGGAACCTCTTCTTTTTCCATCGCTTTAGCTACATCGTCGCGCGTTATCTTATGCGCCTCTCTGAAAGATGTTGCGCCCTGAATCATTATCTCTTTGCCTCGTGCGTCCCTTATAGACATGAGAATATCTGAGGGAGTGGTATCGTCAGGCAAAGCCAAACCATGTTTTTCTTTAAGAAATAGCGTAACAATATCTTCACTAATATTTGCAGTTCGCGCAATCGCTGGTGTACAAAGCAAGTAGTTTTCGATATGCCTTCTGCGCCATTTAAGAGCGATGAAACCTGGTGTGACAGCATCGTTAGATCTGTCTATAAGACTGGCATGAACCGTTCCGTCAGATTCTTCATCTCTATCCCTTATGCTTATCGCGTGCAATTCAGGAATATCTTGTTTTAACTGCATAAACAGTTGCTTTCTTTCCGACGCTTTTCCTGGCCAAGCCCATGTGACAAGGTTTTTTGGCCATTCTATTCCGACTCTGCTAGCCAACAGCTTTAGAAATCTCTCGTCACTTGGCCCCTCTACAATCAACATACGTTTGTGTCTAATCAAGGCATGGAGCTTCGGAGTGTGTATTGCCCCAACACCTGCTAAGATTCCTATCTTATCGGAGTCTTCCGCCAGATACTTACCTTTGCGGTCTCGCAATGCCAGCACTTTGTCGTAATCGTACGCCCGTATAAGTTCAGTAGAATGCGTAGCGAGTAGCACCTGTTTTTGCATTAATCTCGAAACGCTATCCAACTCATTGGTAAGTTGCTGCTGTAGGAGCATATGCAGATGAGCATCAGGCTCGTCTAGTAGTACGACATTGAACTCAGGCGAAAGGGCCAGTGCGTAAACACTGAGCCATTGTAGAAAACCGCTGCCTTCAACCATCAGATCTCGGGAGTTGTAGTTTGCGTGGCGCTTAAATACGCCGTCTGTCATTTTTCCTTTAAAACTCTCAACCTTGAGATAACTGTGATAGCGCTCATTAAAAGGGACAACTCTCAACTCGGTAGCGAAGATTGTCTGCATTGTTCTTTGCAGAATCTCCCAAGGATCGTTCTTTCTGAGAAAATCAAGATCGCTATTTTTGATTTTTGGACGGCCCTCTCTAAGTCTTGAACGCTCTCTTTTGTTTATTTCGTGCAAATCAAAAAGAGCATTTCGTATCACTCCGCCAGATAGCCCCTGCCCGATAAGCCGTCCACGCATAGCAGGAGTCAATCGCGTTTCTCGATCAGTTACACCTGCGAATGGAGGCAAGTACGCAATTTGAGGGACGTTTGAATCTATTGCTATTCCATCGGCGTCTTCGACTTCCTCTAGCTGAATACTAGACTCTGTCGTTTTTATAAACAGCCTATCGTTCGCAAGAGAAAGACCAATTTCAAGATAACGCTCTTCTCCGTCTGGTTTGTCCCATACGACTTTGATCTTTAATGTATAACCATCAGGTTCATCTTTTTTCTGAGATTTTAAATTGGTCCATAGATGTGCCAGAGAGGGCAAATGCATTGGGGTGAAGTCAACTATACCCATGCCGATGCCTTGATTCTTTTGACCTGCAACCCAGCTTTGTCGGCCCTTCTCAATCTCTAGAAGAGTTTTGCAAAACTGCCAAGCTGCAAGCGCTTGAAGAATCGTTGATTTGCCGGAGTTGTTTCCGCCTACAACCAGCGATAGTCCTTCTTTAAAATTAATTGTTGTATCTGTAAATTGTTTAAATCGTTTCAATTGCAGGCATTTAATATGCATTTTATTCCATTGCCAAGACTCCAGATGACTGATCATAAGCGGGTTTTATGGCATCGCGCCAGCACTGCTGAGTTAGCCTTGCCGGCACCACCAGGATTGCGCGTAGGCGCAGCCATCGATGTACTCAATGCCGCTTAGAACGAAGCCCGTCACAGCCATGCCTGCCAGGGATGCGTCGAGCAAAGGCGGAAGCGGATCAGGATCAAGCGGCATTCCCACCTCAACGCGTGCGACGTTGGATGCTCGGCCTAATTCGTGGCAGACAATAGAGTTCACCATGACGTTGCCCCGGATCGCGGGATAGCGCCGTCGCTCCTTCGCATCCAACGCGACACCACGTAAGCGCATAGGTGTGACCAGAACGTGCATTGAGCCTCCTACTCGTCAGCCCCGAGGAAAATCATGCAGCTACGAAAAAATGTGCGGAAAAAGCACTTAGCCCCCTCCCGCCGACGGGCTTTACGTCTGTTTTTTATGCAAATCCGAAAGCAGTGCAAATGATCCTGCACCCCAAGCCTACCGTGGGGCTTGGCGGGCGATGAGTCATTTCATTGTGTGCAAGGTTTTGAAAAGAAATGCAACGCAGCGGCATCTTAGAAGCGGGGGAGGATCACAGAACCGAAGCCCAGAGGCCCCGAGTTGGCAGGGATAAAAATAGAAAAATGTCGATTTGGCGTTGTTTTAGATATTGGAAAGGTTGGGATAGCGCAAATTTTTCACGGCCTGCAACCAACGACCAAAGAGGCTAGAGACCCCGTGTCTTGGGGCTGCAGGCATCTTTGGCCATTTCATGATTTAGCAGCATCGACGTGGGAAAGCCTCAAGCCTGTTTAGGCTTCTTTTTTTCCTGTTTTTCATTTCCTTCGCTCGCTACACGTTTCCGACGACCTGTGATGAATGCGGCCACCATGCTGCCGAAACCAATGGTTCCTAAGGCTCCAGCGGCAAGCTCTTTTCCGTTCATCGCCATATACACCACTGCAATAATCACCGAGAGGGCGATAAGGAAGCCGAGGAGCTGGCCAATCATGATTTCGACAACGTACCAGGTGGAAAGCTTTTCATCGATGCCGATGGCACGCTCTTCCATTTCTTGCCGATGGCTAGTTTGAGAGGTAGTCCAATCAACGATTTTGGCTGCTAGCCCTGGAACGACATCGTTGTAGTCTCTGAGCAAACTAGGGGGTGGGAGAGGGCCTTGGAATGAGGTCGCGACAATTTTTTTGCCATTGCCTTCGGGCTTCGACTCACGTTCCACAACACCCTCCCTTACATCTGGATGGGGTTTAGCGGCACTCGTTGGTGGCTTTTTTCTCGGCTGCATACTCACGTCCATGATCTGCTGCTTTGTAGAAGTCAACGCCAATGGCTTCGACATCTGCCTGTAAAGCCTCGAAATCGCTGCGTTCGAAGTCTATACCGTTGCCTTTGTAGTGGCTGTAACCACTCGTTGGGCACAGAACCAGGACGGAGCCAATGCCGGATAGTATGTTTTTGATCATACGATTCTCGCTCGCTTCCGTTGGTTGATGGGATGGGGCAAGCATTCTACGTAGTGAATGCATTAGCCACAATGGTTCGACTGCTGAAACGTTGGACCGTTCGTTCCCTTTAACGGAACACAACAGGGTCGAACGCTTTGGAGATTAGCTTCGATTGACCGGTCAAGCAACGTGTTGTCTATGACAATTCTTAATCGAAGGTATTACCACGTCGACTGCAGAAAAGAAGGTTTTTCGGGATAGGGGTAAAAAGTGGCTATTAAAGCTAACTGACAACACGGACAGGGCGCAACAGGACTCGCAGGCCTCGTAACACAAGGGTTTGAGTACCTGAGTTTTGTGTCGCCATGAAGGGTATTTATAACGGTAATATTTTATAAAACCCTTATAAATCAATGGCTTGATAGCCGCGCACAAATCCCTTTCCTGATAGCCCCAAAAATAGCGAGTGTGGCCAAAAAAAGAGGGCTGTTGGATGTGCTGGAACCCTTGATTTGTATAGCTTGTAGAGTAATGAAAGAAAAAAATACTTTTAATACTCACTTTACACAGCAAACCGAAAAACCGATTTCCCCTACGGCCGATGACTCTTACAGGGGCTGGTCTCTCAGGCGCCGGGGTAGCTCCTGGTCACTTTTCCCTACCGCGAGCGACACTGGCAGGGAGCACGAAAAGGAATTGAGCCAGCGCCGTAGCGAACTCGATAGATTTTCGTGCATCCGCTTCATCAGGTAGGGCGCCATCTTCATCATCATGACGCTGATCATTTGCATCCAGCCTCACCTCGTGGGCCCAAGCCGCCATCTCCGCAGTAATGAGATGTTCTGCAGAGGCTTTCTCAATGCGGGAGTAAAGCGAACCTTCCTTTAGGCCCTTTGTCTTTAGCATCGAATCCACTGCCGAGGCTGTGAGCATCACGGCGCCAGAGGGAGCAGCAATGCTTGCGATAGCCTGTTCCAGGTAGGACTTTGCCCGATCAGGTACTGAGTCATGGACCGCTTGTGGAGCTGGCCACATCTCACTAATGTCGTAAAGCTCGCCTGAGCCGCGATAGCCAGCAACAGCCATAGTGACTCCGCCGCAGGTTGAGCACTTATAGTAGCCCCAGCGGCGGCGCTGACGGTTTCGATCATCGTGTGTGTCGTGACTACCTATGCTGGAAAGCGTCGGTTTGGCGATGTTGCAATGGGGGCACCGAGGTAATGGCAAGGTTTGACCGTGCTGCATATTCTGAAGCCTCCCTTTCCAGTCGGTGCGCCAGTCCACTACGACGCTTATTACGTCGCTTATTACGTGCGGCAGAAAAAACAAAGGCCTGCATCGCTGCAAGCCTTTGATTTATATGGTGCCGGCACCAGGAGTCGAACCCGGGACCTACTGATTACAAGTCAGTTGCTCTACCAACTGAGCTATACCGGCGTGTTAGGGCGACGATTATAGCGATTGGGTTGGTTCTGTAAACCCCTGAATTCAGACTATTTTTGCGCAGGCGTCAGGTCAGGCGCGAAGCAGGGTTTTCTTGAGTTTCTGAAGGGCTTTCCAGGTGCGGCTGTGTTGCATCGCCCGCAGCTGTGCTTCGGCCTGTTCGGCGCGTTGCAGAGCGGCGGCGAGTTGGTGTTCGGCGTCGCTGACGGGGTGGCTGAAGTTGTGGCCTTTGCAGAACTGGAACTCGTCCAGGTTGCACGGCGGGATGTCGAAGGCGGGTTTGAGGTTCAGGTGTTCGTTGGCCAGGTAGTAGGTGTTGATGCCGTCGAACAGGATGGATTGATAGCCGGCGTCGGTGACGAGGGTTTCCCAGGTCTGGTCGCGGTCCCATGGGGTTTCGATGAGGATGACCCACGGCCGCCATTGGCTGAAGTCCATGCCGCGCAGGACGGTTTCTTCGTGGCCTTCGACGTCGATTTTCAGAAAGTGGATCTCGCGGCCTTGGGCGTGTTCTTCGCAGATGGAGGTCAGGGTGCGGGATTGGACGGTTTGGCTGCGCACGTCCATGCCGGCGTCTTTGTGCATTTGCGCCATGGCCGGGTCAAGGGTGGAGAGGCCGGTGCCGGCGATGCCGTAGAAGGTCAGGTCGTTGGCGCTTTCACCTGCCACGCATTGCAGGTTGGTGTCTTTGGCGCGTTCCTGACACAGGGCTTCGTAATAATTGGGCATCGGTTCAACGTTGATGCCAGTCCAGCCACGGTCATAGAAAGCTTTGGTCACGGAGTCGTGGGTGGGGTGGTTGGCACCGACGTCGATATAGAAGCCGTTTTCGACGGTTTTGAGGGCGCGCCACAGGCGTATGTCTTCGAAATTCTGTGCGTAAGAAATGAACGTCACTGTGGCTTCCTGTCTGTCAGAGATTTCTTGTTCGTGGGCGCACTTTGGCGCTCTTGCCTGCCTGTATAACAAGGGTGATCGCGGCACGCAATTTTCCGCCGAGCGCGACCGGGTTTCGGCGGTTATGTCCTTTTCGTCGGACGCTTATGCACAACGGCCGCACTCAGGAGTGGCGCTCATGACTTTTTTGTGGACCCATTCTCATTTGTGCGCAAATGCCTGTTTTTCTCGGTTTTTTATCATGTGTACGAAAATTGAACAGTAGCGTTTCACCGCTGAAACAGGCGGTTATATTGGATCCATGATAGTTCCATCAACAGAGTTATCCACAGGCTGTGGCTTTTTACGGACGTTCTGCCAGGAGCAGGAAATTGCGCGGCGTGAGCGGGGTTTTGCAGAAGGTGCCGAGGCGAACGGTGTAGCCCTGATCGGCCAGGAAAAGTGCCCGATCGAGCACCAGCCAAAGCTCCAGCGGGCGTCGGAAAAGGCCACGCAGCAATTCCAGATTGCGCACTTCGGCAAGTCGCTGCCAGCCAGCGGCTTCGAGTGCTGACCAATCTTGCGGGCCGGTTGTGGATAACTCTTTCAACGCGGCCAAATGATGGCAGTAGTCGGCGAAGGATTTATCCAGCCAGGCACTCGGTAGGGAGGGAGTTGGCAGGTACTCGTCAACGCCACGCAGTTGTCTTTGCAGCAGGTCGAAGCCGAGGCGCCGGGCCATGGAAGTGTCGCGCTGACGTCTGACGCGAGCCCCGGCGGTGACGGTTTCGCTCATCGGCAACGAGAGATCGTTGAGGGAGAGTTGTAGGTCGGATCGCAAACCGGCCGGGGAAAGCGGTTGGTACGCAGTAAGGCTGATTCGGTTATAGCAGCAGGGCGCGATGGCCAATTGTTTGCAGCCTGCGGCGCTGGCCAATTGAATGAGCCGCACGTGCAGATCACCACAAGCATGCAGCGCAACGGGCGTGTGATCGGCATTCAACATCGCAATGGTATCCGCCGCGAGCACATCCTGTTCGACATGCAGCGCATGCAGGTGATGGCGTTGACTGAGCGTCTGGCCGCTGGAAACCAGCGCAGGGTCGTATTCCAGGCAGGTCAGTTGTTGGCCGTGTTGCAGCAACCGTCGACCCAAATGGCCCTTGCCTGAACACCAATCCAGCCAATGCCTGGGCGGCGTGGTAAACGACAAACGACTGGCGAACGCTTCAATCTGCTGCCACTTACGGCCCGGCACATCGACATTCAATCGATGCCCGGCCGCTTCCAGTGCATGCGCCGGCAACTCGCCCACCGAACTCAACTCAAGGGACAGCGCCGCCAACGCAGCAAACGGCTGCGGTGCATCCAGCAAACCGGGTTGGTTATGGCTGCTTTCCGCATCCTCCAGCGATCGGCCGCGTAGCCACGTTGCCAGTTCCGGGTAGGACGCTTCCCAAGGAAGCTGCAGATGAGTAAACGGACGAGGTTTCCACAACGCCTGATGCTTTATCAGAAAAGCATCCAGCGCCGTGAAACGGGCGAGCAGGGCCTCGCCCGTCAGCACAGGAGAATCAGCGCCCTTGGCAGGCATCGACGCGCAGCCAGCGCTCCAGCAGCTTGAAGCCACGCACCAGCACGTAAGCCATCAGCAGGTAGAACATGCCCGCGGCGAAGAAGATCTCCACCGGCAGGTAAGTCCGGGCAATGATGGTGCGGGCCATGCCGGTCAGTTCCAGCAGGGTCACGGTGCTGGCCAGCGCGCTGGCCTTAAGCATCAGGATCACTTCGTTGCTGTAGGCCGGCAGGCCGATGCGCGCGGCACGGGGCAGGATGATGTAGAACAGTGCTTTCGGTCGGGACATGCCCAGCGCCCGCGCGGCCTCGATCTCGCCCGGCGGGATCGCCTGAATTGCACCACGCAGGATTTCGGCGATGTAGGCCGCCGTGTGCAGGGTCATGGTCGCCGTGGCACACCAGAACGGATCGCGCAGGTACGGCCACATCGGGCTGTTACGGACCGCATCGAATTGCGCCAGGCCGTAATAGACCAGGAACAGCTGAACCAGCAGCGGCGTGCCCCGGAAAAAGAAGATGTAGGCGTAGGGAAATGCCCGCACGTACCAGAGCCGCGATGAGCGCGCGATGCCCAGCGGAATGGCCAGCAGCAAACCCGCAATGACGGCGATGGCCACCAGTTCCAGGGTCAGTGTGGCGCCCTGGGCCAGTTTCGGCAGCCACTTGATGATGACTTCCCAGTTCATTGGGTGCTCCTCGCGAAGCCGCGAGCGGCGCGTTTTTCCATGAAGTACATGCCCGTCATGGCCAGAATGGTCAGGCCCAGGTACATGAACGCGGCCACCATATAGAAGGTGAACGGCTGTTTGGACACGGTCACGCCGATTTGCGCATGACGCATGATTTCTTCCAGGCCGATCACCGACACCAGCGCCGTGTCCTTCATCAGGATCATGAACAGGTTGCCCAGGCCGGGCAGGGCGATGCGCCACATCTGCGGCATGATCAACCGGGTGAAGATGCGAAACTTCGACAGGCCCAAGGCGACGCCGGCCTCACGGTGACCTTTGGGAATCGCCAGGATCGCACCCCGGAACACTTCCGTGGCGTAGGCGCCGAAGCACAGCCCCAGCGCAATCACGCCAGCGGCGAAGGCATTGAGTTCGAGGTCGGGATTGCCGAAAAACTCGCCCAGGGCACGCATCAGGTTGACCGTGCCGAAGTAGATCAGCAGCACCCACAGTAATTCCGGGATGCCGCGAACCAGTGTCGAATAAGTGCCGCCAAGCCATTGCAACGGCTTGTACGGGGAAGTCTTGGCCAAGGCGCCGAGCAGACCGAGCACCAGCCCCAGGCACAGGGCCGAGAGTGCCAGTTTCACAGTCATCAGCGCGCCAGCGGCGAGTGCCGGGCCGAATCCGTAGAGATCGATAGTCATGGATTTCTTTTCAATGTGCAGCAGGCAATGCCAAGGGCTGGCGCCGTCAAAGAACGGCGCCGGCCAGGCAAGTCAGAATCAATAGATGCTGAACGGGAAGTACTTGTCGTTGATCTTCTTGTAAGTGCCGTCTTCGACGATTTCTTTCAGGGCAAGGTTCAGCTTCGCGCGCAGGGTGTCGCCTTTACGTACAGCGATACCAATCTTGTCGCTTTCTTCCACCGGGTCGCCCTTGAATTCATACGAACGACCGGCGTCGCTTTTCAGCCATTCGTAGTTGACGTATTTGTCGGCCAGGATGCCGTCCAGGCGACCGGAGGTCAGGTCCAGATAAGCGTTTTCCTGGGTGTCGTAGAGTTTGACTTCGACGCCTTCCATGTTGTCTTCCATCCAGGTGCCGGCGAGGGTCGCACGTTGTGCGCCGATCACTTTGCCTTGCAGGGAAGCCTTGTCGGTTTTGAACTCTTTGTCTTTCGGCGCGATGAACTGCAGTTTGTTCGAGTAGTACGGCTCGGTGAAGTCGACCGCTTGCTTGCGCTCGTCGGTGATCGACATCGAGGAGATCAGGAAGTCGAACTTCTTGGCGTTCAGGGCCGGGATGATGCCGTCCCAGTCGGACGTGACCACGGTGCAATCGACTTTCATCTTGGCGCACAGGGCGTCGCCGATTTCCTTGTCGAAGCCGACGACATTGCCACTGGCATCTTTATTGTTGAACGGCGGGTAGGCCGCTTCGATGCCCATCTTCAGGGTTTCAGCCATGGCACCGGCGCTGAACGCCAGGGTGACGGCGGCAGCCAGGAAGACTTTTTTGAAGTTCTGCATGCGGGTAGCTCCGTTAGCGGTTGCTGGACATGAATTGTTTGCAGCGTGCCGAAAGCGGGTTTTCGAACACCTGCTGTGGCGATCCTTGCTCTTCTACCAAGCCCTGGTGGAGGAACACCACCTCGCTGGACACCTGACGGGCAAAGCCCATTTCGTGGGTGACCAGCAGCATGGTGCGGCCTTCTTCGGCCAGTGCGCGGATGACATTAAGTACTTCCTGGACCATTTCCGGGTCAAGGGCGGAAGTCGGTTCGTCGAACAGGATCACCTTGGGCTGCATGGCCAGCGTGCGGGCGATGGCCGCGCGTTGTTGCTGGCCGCCGGACAGTTGCGCAGGATAGGCGTGACGCTTGTCAGCGATGCCGACCTTGGCCAGCAGGGCTTCGGCGACTTCGATGGCTTCGGCCTTGCTCTGGCCGAGCACCCGGCGCGGGGCTTCGATGATGTTGTCGAGCACGCTCATGTGCGGCCACAGATTAAAGTTTTGAAACACAAAACCAATCTCGCTGCGCAGACGGTTGATCTGCTTGCCGTCGGCAGCCACCAGTTCGCCGTTCTTGGCGGCTTTGAGCTTGAGTTCTTCACCGGCCACCAGGATCTGGCCCTGGTGCGGGTTTTCCAGCAGGTTGATGCAACGCAGGAATGTGGACTTGCCGGAACCGGAAGAACCCAGGATCGAGATCACGTCACCGTCGCGGGCGGTCAGCGAGATGCCTTTGAGCACCTCGAGCTGTCCGTAGCGTTTGTGCAAGTTGCGAATTTCAAGCGCGGGCGTGGCCTCAGCCATGTGCGTTCCTCATAGTGTTTCGCTCCTGCTGTTGGTTGGCCTTCCTGGCGAGGCGGCCAAGCTAGCATAGCGTTCGAATGGCAGCCAACAGCGCTACGGGCGGTAAACGGGTGGCATGTGGCAGGTTGTCGCATCGGTACAGCAGACTGTCGCGCTGCTATCAACCGAACAGCCGTTTGAACCAGCTGCCCCGCGGGTGTCGCGTAAAAAAGGGCGCGATGTTGCCAGCTTTGACGGGGTGTTGGAAGCGCTAACCGGCCAAACGTTCCTGATCTGCACTTTTATTGTGCGTCGACTCATTTTTGGGTGTGTTTCTGGTGCGTTGTTTCGTTCTCAAAGTGGGTCGCAGGGTAACGCTCTGGCGAATTGCCATTAATCTCAATGACTTGCGATGACTGTCCGGTCACGCCGCAGGCCCCGTGCTTCGGGAGTTTGAAACATTTTGGCGCAATTATTGCGTGCAGAATATGGAACGCCCTGTTGGTTTCTTTTTACGAGAAGGAACGCCGGACGGGATGGATGCAAATCGCTTTCCCTTACAAAGGTAGTTTCAATGAGCAGTAACCCAAGCTCCAATGGCCTCGAACAGGGGCTCAAACCGCGTCATGTGACCATGCTGTCGATCGCCGGGGTTATCGGCGCCGGCCTGTTCGTCGGCTCCGGCCACGCCATTGCTGCCGCAGGCCCGGCCGTGCTGTTGGCGTACGCCGCCGCCGGTGCTCTGGTGGTGCTGGTCATGCGCATGCTCGGCGAGATGGCTGTCGCCTCGCCAGACACGGGCTCTTTTTCGACCTACGCCGATCGCGCGATCGGTCACTGGGCCGGTTTCACCATCGGCTGGTTGTACTGGTGGTTCTGGGTATTGGTGATCCCGTTGGAGGCCAATGCCGCCGCGACCATCCTGCATGCCTGGTTTCCCAACGTGGCGATCTGGGCCTTCACTTTGGTCATCACTTTGCTGCTGACAGTGACCAACCTGTTCAGCGTGAAGAACTACGGTGAATTCGAATTCTGGTTCGCCCTGGTCAAAGTCATCGCGATCATCGGTTTCATCGCACTTGGCATCATGGCGATCTTCGGCTACCTGCCGAACAGCCAGGTCAGCGGCGTTTCGCATTTGTTCGACACCCAGGGCTTCCTGCCAAACGGCATGGGCGCGGTGTTGGGCGCTATTCTGACCACCATGTTTTCCTTCATGGGTACCGAGATCGTGACCATCGCGGCCGCGGAATCGAAGAACCCGGGCCAGCAAATCTCAAAGGCCACCAACTCGGTGATCTGGCGGATTGGTTTGTTCTACCTCGTGTCGATCTTCATCGTCGTGGCCCTGGTGCCATGGAATGATCCGGTACTGGCCGCTGTGGGTTCCTACCAGACCGTGCTTGAGCGTATGGGCATCCCGAATGCCAAGCTGATCGTCGACATCGTGGTGCTGGTCGCTGTGACCAGCTGCCTGAATTCGGCGCTCTATACCGCTTCACGCATGATGTTCTCCCTGGGCAAGCGCGGTGATGCGCCGGCCGTTTCCCAACGCACCAACAAGAGCGGCACGCCGTACTGGGCCGTCATGTTGTCGACTGGCGCAGCGTTCCTTGCCGTGTTCGCCAACTACGTAGCCCCGGCTGCGGTGTTCGAATTCCTGCTGGCCAGTTCCGGCGCCATCGCGCTGCTGGTGTACCTGGTGATCGCGATTTCGCAGCTGCGTATGCGCAAACAACGTATGGCTCGCGGCGAAAAAATCGCCTTCAGCATGTGGCTGTTCCCGGTCCTGACCTATGCGGTGATCATCTTCATCGTCGCGGCCCTGACCATCATGCTGTTCCAGGAAGCCCACCGCGTCGAGATCCTCGCGACAGGTCTGCTGAGCTTGTTGGTCGTGGCTGCGGGCTTGTTCGTAGCGCGCCGTCGTCGCAACGAGCAGTTGATCGCAGCGGTTGCGCGCTGAGTGTTCTGACACTGTAGAAACACAGAAACGACCGCCATCAGAAATGATCGCGGTCGTTTTTGTTTTCATTCAGACGAGTGATCGGGCGTTTACCTGATGGACACAGTGATGGCTAGATAGTAGCCTTCTCGCCGAATGTGTATCTCGCTGTTGCGGGGTGCGATGGAGTTTCAGGACACGGATTGTTCGACGCCCCCAGCCTTCCTGGCTAAAGCCCCGACCCTTTCTTGCCTGCTCCCTCATCTGACGCGAGTCACAGATGCATTTGCGTGTGCTTGCCGTTTAAAGCGCTGCATGGAGAGCCCGGCCATCCAGCCAACCCATTGGGGCATCAAGGAGACAGGCATGGCGTTTACATCGGTTGTGTTCAAAAACCCTAACACCGGAGCCATGAAAGAAGCGCCAATCGGCTTCTCGTGGACCGTGTTTTTCTTTGGCTTTTTCCCGGCTTTGTTCCGTGGTGATTTCAAGTGGGCGGCGATCATGTTCGTCGTGGCCTGCTTCACGTTCAGCCTCAGCAACCTGGTGTTCATGTTCATCTACAACAAGCTGTACGTTAAGGACCTGATCGATGCCGGCTACAAGGCTCAGTCCATCGCCAAAGGCGAACTGGGTTATGCCAGCGCCAAGCTGGGTTTTGATATTCCGCGTCTGGAAGGTGTTGCTGCCTGATTGTTGTTTGAAGGTTTAAAAAAAACGGCCGCTGTCAGTGATGACAAGCGGCCGTTTTTTTTCGTTAGCTTTATTCGATTCAATCGGGATGAACCCAATCCTCTACACGTAATCCTGGCACCCGTTCGAACTCACGCAGATTGTTGGTGACGACAATTAACCCTCGTGAGCGCGCATGTCCGGCAATCATTTGGTCATAGGGACCAATGGGCGTTCCGGCCTTCGCTAGCTCGGACCGTATCATTCCGGTATGCGCGGCTGCTTCATTGTCGAAAGGGAAAACTTCAAGGCGGGCTGTGAAGCCTTCAATTACCGCGAGGTTCTTTTCGGGGGTCGCTGATTTTTCGGCACCGTAGATCAACTCCATCAGCGTAATCGCGCTGATGCATAACTGTCCGTCATGCAAGTTGAAAGCTTCTCTGACTATTTGCGGTTTGTTCTTGATGGTGAAGATACAGATATTGGTATCGAGCATGAACTTGATCATCAGAACGACTCACGCTCCTGATCGGCGGGTTGTTGGCGATCAGTCATAAAATCTGTGCTGACGTTATCTCCATCGAACCAGCTATCCCATGTCTCGTCTGCAGGCGTAATGATGCGAGCCCGACCGATGGCAAATACGTTGACCCGTTTGACGTCACTTGGCATCGCCACAGCTTTCGGCAGACGGACAGCCTGGCTTCGATTGCTCATGAAAAGGGTAGTCTGTTCCATTGTGGCCTCCTGCGTTTTTACTGGTGTCTGAGTCCAGAGAATAGATCTCTATTGGGATATGTCAATGGGATATACCTATCCGATGACGAGAGGTCGATGAGCTTTGGAAATGGATATAAAAAAACAGCCGCTGTCAGTGATGACGAGCGGCCGTTTTTGCTTTCAAGGGCGAGTATTTATTCGCTCTTTTCTTCCTGCGCATCCAGCGACTGACGATAGCTGTCCAGCGCATCGCCAAAATCAGTGATGAACTGCGGATCGGTCAGCCACGCCTGTGCGGCATCGCGGTCCATGCCATCGGTCCACATGCGGTAGTCGATCAGCATGTCGGCGGCCAGGTGAGTGGCGGCCATGGCTTCGTTGTCGGCGTTTTCCATGTCCAGCAGTTCGGGGTGGTCGCTGATGATCCCGGCGAGGTCCGACAGCAGGGCCAGCAGCATGTCATTGCGGCTGATGGCTTCGGCGTCGCGCATTTTGCTGAACATCGCCAGGGTGTATTCCGGGATCGGCTCGCCGATTTCGCCCAGGTCATCGTCCAGTGCGGCGGGTTTGCGGCCGTGGATGTTGATTTGTTTGGCTTTGATCTTGGCCCGTTTGGCGCGTTTTTGCTGTTTGTTCAGGGATGCCATTAAATTCAGTTCGCTTTCTGTTGGGTTTGGGCCGCAATGACGTCGGACGCCGCGACATAGTCAGCCTGGAAGGCTGGCGATTCGATCCACGCCAGGGCGCCGGCTTCATCGACTTCGGTGGACCATTGGCGATATTCGATCAGCGCTGCGAGGATGAAATCCATCGCGCCTTCTTCGCCTTCCTGCTCGTACACCAGTTCCAGCAGCGGGTCTTCGAGGAAGGCCATGCACATCGCTTGCTGGCTGATTTTTTCCGCGTCGATCATTTTCTTGAACAGTTCAGTCAGGTCCACCGATTCGAAGTCGATGCGATCGTCATTCGGGTCCAGTTCCACCGGCGCGGCGGCCCGTTGGGTGCGGTTCTGCTTGGCCTTGGCTTTGGCGCGTGTGGCGCGTTTTTGCTGCTTGTTGGCGGAGGCCATGGGGGTCGTTCCGTATTTCGTTGAGTGGGCAAGTCCATCAGCTGCGTGGCACGCGCCGCCCGGGTGTGTCGGGGGCCAGTTCGCCGGTCTGCAGCCAGGACAATGCAATGGGCCATAGTGTGGCTTGGTATGCGCTGCGAAAAAAGGCGAAATGTCCGACTTCTTCTTCGCCGATGTCTTCGGGGGCGATTCGCAGGTGGGTATTTGTGCTGTGGGTGAAGTAGCCGAGCAGGCGCTCGATGGCGGCAATCGTACCGTATGGGTCGTCGCTGATGCTGATGGCCAGGGTTTTTGCGGTGACTGATGCAAAGGGAAGTCGGCCGGTTTTAGCGTGCATGAGGCGACCACTGGGCCGCGTTTCGTAGCGCGCAGTGGGGGTGCTCCAGTCGCGAACCACCGCAGCGGGCGTGTCCTCCAGCCAGCCGAGGCGTTTGCCGGGGAAGTAGCCGTAAAGCCGGGTCATCAACGGCATCACCACATGCCACTTGCCGAACATCCGCCAGCGATGGGCGGGCGCATAGTCGCGCCAGTAAGCGAATTGCGCGCCGACTGTCACCAAGTGCCGAATCAAATGCCCGGACGCTCCCAGACCCGCTGCACAGCCTCCAAAGCTGTGGCCGACGACATCGATGGGCTGGCCTGGGAATTCGCGCTGCGCGCGCTTGAGCATCGCCTCGAAATCCAGCGCGCCCCAATCGGACCATGACGCCTGCAACCCATTCAGCGACGTTGGGCGCGACTCGCCGATGCCGCGGTAGTCATAAGTGATGACATCGAAATCGTTGGCGAACAAGTAGTCGGCGAAGCGCGAATAATGCCGGCAACGAACCGAGGTGGCCGCGTTGATGATGACGACTGGGCGCGCGCGGTCCTGAGAGGCGTGCCGCCAAGTGAAGCCGCCGAGGATGAAGGCGTCTGCGGCGGGCTCCTTGAACGGTTCGCCAGCAGTATCGTTGGTCAGCGACAATTCGATCTGAGTCGGTGCCAGTGAAGGCATGTCCTGCAAATTCATCGGCTTTGGACCTTTGCGGGTAGTTGCCAACGATAGTCCTCACACCGCGTGTGAACAATCCGCCCGTGTTTATCAGGGGATCAGATCAAGCAGTCGCTCCTCGATTGCCGCCCGTTCTCGATCCAGCTCAGCACGTAGTTCATCTTCGCTGGGCAGCACTAGTTTGTATTTGCTGGCGAACAGTTGGTCATTGCCCTGTAACACTGAGTAGCGCACCACTGACTCGTTTTTTTGAGCGCAAAGAATGATGCCGACGGTTGGACCATCTGCTTCCTTGCGCTTAAGGTCGTCGTACATGCGTACATACATGTCCATCTGTCCAACATCCTGATGAGTTAATTCGCCTCGCTTGAGATCGAAGATGACGAAGCACTTGAGCAGGTAGTTGTAGAACACCAGATCTATATAGAAAGTCCTGCCTTCGGTGTTTATGCGTTGTTGGCGAGCGATGAAAGCGAAACCCTTACCCAGCTCGAGCAGGAAACCCTGAAGCTGCTCGATGAGTGCTTGTTCAAGTTCGGTTTCCAGAACAATTCCTGTATTGGGCAGGCCGAGAAATTCCAGCATCATGGGATCCCGAATAAATTCCCTAGGACTGTCGTTTATCGCATGGATGTTCGTAGCGGCTTCCTCCATCACCGTTGACTTGTCCCGGCTCAGTAGCAGGCGCTCGTAGTAGAGGGTAGAGATCTGTCGTTCCAGAGCTCGGCTTGACCAGTTTTGGTTGGCAGATTCGTCCATGTACCACTTGCGCGCCTTATCACTGTCGACTCGCAGCAGCCTGCGGTAGTGGGTCCAGCTCAATTCGAGACGCAGTGCGTCTCGAATTGGAAACGCCTGATAAAACAGGCGCATTTTTCGCAAATTGGTTTCGTCAAAGCCTTTCCCGAACTCCGCTGTCAGTACCTTCGCCAGCGTAGACAGCAGCTGTTTGCCATAACCCGCCCGTCGAGCCCCCTCCTGCTCAAACTCGACAATATGCCTTCCAATCTGCCAGCAGGTTTGCACCTGAACGGTATCGACCGCTCGCAGCACTTTCTGGCGCGCCTGACGTATCAATTCGCCAAGGTTGCCCACCAGAGAAGCGAGTTGTGGGTCTTGGGTGTTTTCGGTTTTGACCATGCTCATGAAGTCTTCCGCAGCTGGAGGAACAGGCGAAAGAGGATGGCAAAAGAGTGCAGGGCGGCGATGCAGGGCGCGGCCGGGATATCCGCAGGAAATGCCGGATTCGTTTTGCAGGAGCGATCTGACTGAAATGCGTGCTTGAGGAATACAACGTGTAGTCCATTTCGCAGTGAGCCCAAGTACCAATCAATCTAAAACTTGAGCATCCAGCGAGAAATCCAAAAGGAGTAACAATTGGGTTCTGCGGAACCCGGGAGCCACCATCATGAAGTCCATCCATTCCCTCATGTTTTCCATCGCCACCATCGGTGTGCTGATGTTTCCCGCCATGTCAGGGGCCGCGAGCCTGGAGCCCATCGACAGCACAGGCGTGCAGATTCAGCGCCAGGAACAGAACGGGATTACCTATCTGTCCGGCGGTATTGGCGAGGATGAAGCGAAGGCCATTCAGCAAGCGACCGGCTACAACCTGCACATGACCTTTTCCATTGGGCCGGAGGGCAAATATGTACCGGATGTTGAATTGGTTATCCAGAGTGCTCAAGGTCAATCAGTGCTGACACTCAGTCAGGCAGGGCCTCTGGTTTACGTCCAGTTACCGGCCGGCAAGTACACCGTGGTCGCCACCCGTAATGGTGAGGAAAAGCGTGACACGACAGATGTCGGCAGCGCTGGGGTGCGTAATCTGGTGTTCAACTGGAAGGGTGATGAGTGACGGTGGCAGTCCTTCGAGACTGCCCCTCGCCAGTTGATCAGGCTTGCGTCGTCTGGCCACGCAGGATCAGTTGTTTACGCTGCTCTTCAGGCAAGTCGTTGATGCAGTAGTTCACGTAAAAAATGTTCAGGAAGAAGGTATAGAACCCGTTCATGCGCAGGTCGATTTTGTGCTCGTTGAGGGCGTATTCCGACAGTGCGTTTTTTGCCTTGAAGGCCCATACGATGTACAGCGCGTTCAATGCGATCAGCAAAATGCCGGAAAGCGAGTCGAACAACACGTCACCCAGGTTCGACAGCGCGCCGCTCCAGCCAAGGCAGACGGCGACCCAGATGACGTAGGTGTCGTCGACCACTTTGATTTTCGTGGTTTCGTTGATCTTCTGGTTGCTCTTGTACAACCACAACAGCAAGTAGATCCCGGCGGTCGCAATCGACAGCAGGACCATGTTCAAGGTTTTGGTGTTGATCTTGTCTTTCAGTTCATTGATGTCAGACATAACTGTTCCATGTTCAGGACTTTCGAGAAGGGAGCGTGCCTGGAAGGCTGGCTTCGTGTCGTCGAACAGGGGAGGGCAGTGTTTTGCGGGGAGGGGTGAAATGCACGCACTCCTTGCGCTGTCTCTATCCTGTATCGGCTGATTCGGATGCGGGGCATCGGGATCAATGTCGGCTTTATTCCATGCACGGGGAAAATAATAGCATGGTGCCATCATCGAGGCGGCGTACTAAAGCGTGATTGTTTTCCGGCAGCTGTGCTGCGGTGGATTGTCGTTATCAAATCCCAGGCATAAAAAAACCCTGAATCTTGCGATTCAGGGTTTTCGGTATTTGGTGCCAGAGACGGAATCGAACAGTTGACTGTAGAGCGCGAGTTTAAAGGGCTTTGGCAGTTGTTGTGCGTGAATCTACTCACAAATCTACTCTCTTTCTGAAATGCTGCTCCAAATTGAGGACGCCAGCGGTGGCCGAAGTGGGGCTGATTTACTCTGCCAAACCCCGACGAACGGTAAACCCATATTGCCGCCATCACCGAAGGCGCAATGGTGCGGTCACAACCACGCCCTGGATCAATCCCCACACGCTGAGGCGTTCTTGTCAAGGGGAGTGGTTATTCAAGGGATTCTTCTATGGCTGCTCAGTTAGCGATATCTGAAAACTCGTACTCATCATCGACAGTTGAAACTTGCCAGCGGTACCCGCGGATGCGCAGTGTTTCATTTAACCAGTTGAGATCGACAATTGTCCGGTCGTACCAGACCGCCTCTAGATCGCATGGTGTGATCGATTTTTCGATGAAATATCTTTCCTTTAGTCCCATGACTAGTAGCTTGCGTGCCATGTATTGCGGAGTATCTGGAGCATCTCCACCACGTCCAGGCTCATTTTGAGGATGCCCATAGGGTGGTTTTATGTGCGCGCGAGTAGTGAAACCAAAAAGATGAGCCCCGCAGGATCGACCACCACGTCCACCTCTGCCATCAATTTGACTTGATTCGCCACCTTGCCCGCCTGCCATGAATACATCGTCCTGCTCGATTAGGATATCGCCACCGGGCTGACCTGGCCCCACGCCTCCGCGTCCACCTTTGCCGCCCACTCCCGTGCTCCTGTCACCCTTTACGCGAGCCTTACCTCCCGGGCCGCCATCTCCAATGACCGCTTCGCCGCCGTGCCCTCCGAGGGCGGTGCTATCATCACCTTCGACTTCGGCTTGGCCGCCGGCTCCACCGGTTCCTTGCGTTATTTTTTTCATAGATTCGGATCTACATTCTGAGGGAGATATGACTGATAAATTGCAAATCGTACAAGGACTGTCGCTGGCTCAATGGGAGGCATTATTCCGTCCGGGGATACAAGAATTTGCAGCCTCGACATTCATGTTTTCAGGAGAAGCGCCTGAGCAAGTTCGAATTGCTTTTGGAAATAGCGGGCCTTACACCAATGAAAGTGAGCGCTCTCCGGTTTTCACTCACGCTGTGACTCTTTCGCCGAGCGTTGCGGCGGAACTCGCTCGAGTGCTTCTAGAGCATTTTGCCAAACCTACGGATGATCCGAGCAAGCCGATTGCAGTGATCTAGCCAGCTCCACCATGGCCGCCCTTTGCAACTGATCTTGTCCCTTGGACGGTTGCATTTCCCCCATCGCCGCCAGTACCTCCATTCGCAGCGCCTCCGTCCCCACCTAATGCATCGTTGCTGTCACCAATGCTTGTCGCGGTGCCGCCTTGGCCACCGCGCCCTCGTACAGCTTTGGTTTTGATCGCCCGGTATGCAAGCACACCTGAAACAACAAAGAGCATTGCCGCCAATATCAACGCGACAGTGGGTGAGATCCAAGTAATCAAAGCCGGTAGGCCAAACGCGGCAAGGGGCGTTGCGGCAAGCAGTAATAGCGGAACATAAAATTCTGCATATGGACGGTTTGTCATCAGTTTCCCTAACGTGGATGTCTGCGAGTTAGTCGCGCAACGTAACTGCTGACTGGACTATGAGCGGTTTAGCATTTTTTTGGTTGCAAGAAGATTGTAGCCGCGCATCCGGAATAGCTACTCGAGGAGGCGCACCAACGTCCTGACCTCCCATTTCGGTAGGGCAGGTGATGGAAAACTACCGAGATCCCGGCAGTTCCAGCAGGCCGCCTATAAGCGCATTCCCTAATGACTCGCCGAGGCTCCGTACCCTGAGAGGGGGAGCGCCGGGCGAGCGTCTAGATGAACCAGTTAAGACTCTAGGTGCCGGCAAAAATCATCAGCAGCCGAGCAACGCTGACGAACGGAGGCGAGCTGATTAGCTATGAGCTTTCCGTAGGGCTCGTAAATTGTATAAGGACTTTTCCTTATCCTTGAACGGCCTCTTTTTTGAGCAGACGCAAACCCTAAGGCTATCAATCTGTCTTCGACGTTGGAAATCTCTTCATAGTCGAAATTAGGGGGTAGATCATTAAAAACAGCATTGCTCGGGGGGATCGTTGCTAGCAGCCAGGTTTCTATCGCGTAAGATGTCAACGCCAGATATAGTTGAGCTGAGGCCGCCGGTTCTTTAAGCCAGAACAAAACATTGCTGTTGCAATGAGTTTTTCTACAGGTGCCAGGTGCATACGGAGCAATATCACTTAGATGGTGAGCAATGTCGGTATCAAGCTGGATAATTATTCCTTCTGCATTGTTAAATGCAAGAAGAGCTCGCCAGTTCTGACGCAGTAAATACTGCTGTGCCATTTGAGGAAGATGTGCGACATCTGCCGCGTTTTTTTGGCTAAATTTAGTACACCAAGACTTTATTGCACTCCATCCATGAGCCGGATACGTTCCACTTGTCGCATCCCTCTGGGGTGAAAGCTCAATGATATCGATTTGTCTGCCTAGGCTAGTTGAAATTTTATTTGCAACTTCCTTAATCACCACGTGATCCGTGGGGCCCTCCGAGACCAGCAAATACTTTTTGTTCAATTTAGAACCCCGTTGGCAGCCCGCCTATGGCACCTGATAGCCAGATTTCTGAAAGTTTCATGCCGAAAAACTGGCTTTCCCATTGTTCTTTTGTCATGTCGGAGGGGGGCATAATTCTCCGACTCTTCGTATGCCCATCTTTGTCACGCTCAACCACGAACAACCGATGTGATGGATCAAAAAGATCTAGAGCGTCTAAAGTGCTAGGGTTGTGCGTGGTGAGAAACACTTGCTTGTTCGGATTTTTCTTAAGAATTCGGACCACCTGAGCCATTAGGTCGCGTACAAGCCCCGGGTTCAAAGCGGTATCGATATTGTCCAAAGAAAAAATATTAGGCGACTTCTTGTGTGTTAAAAGAACCAGCATGAAAATAACGTACAGTGCCCCTTCGCTAACATCGTAAGCATAAAGCTTATTGAAGTTAGTTTTCATGAACTTATCCTGGTAGCGAATTTTTCGACCAGAGATGTTTATCTGCCCAGAAATAAGTTCGGGGTCAGTCTCATCCGTGGTTGTAAAGCTTTGCACCCAATTCAATAATCTAAAAAAACTAAGTAGTTCAGGGTCTCTGTCTTTTGCTCGAAGCATTTCCGTAAGCGCTTCTGCTAATCGACCGCCATATAATCCAAGAGGATCTTTTGCACTCGAATCTGTTTCAACCCCTCTCAGTATCGGCGTGGTCGGTGCAAAGATAGCGTAATCCATCAGTGAAGTAAGTGGGGCAAGAATGTCTTCTTCGTCGAGATTAGAATTTATGGTTTTGAAAGCGTCTAAGTAAGGAAAGATGCTTTTTGTATTGTCGAGTTTTGATTGAAGCGGAGAGTTGTAAATTCGCGCGCCTTTATTGGAGCGTCCCGCTATTGCTTTTCCATTGAGTTTTACCGATTCGGCCAGATATCGGAACCCATCTGCGGCATTAACGTCCATAGAATAAGATATGTCGCCGAAGTCAGCCATAAGCTGTAAGGCGCTGGTTCTATTTTTATTGCGAAAGGCACTTCTAAAAATAGCTGATGATGAGAGTCTGGCGCCGCGCTTCTGTAATTTCTCATAGTCAATGCCTCCCTCTAGGGACGATGAAAGCATAGCTATTGCTTCTAAGAGATTGCTCTTGCCTGCTCCGTTCGTGCCAATAAATACGTTCATCTGACCAAGATCCAAAGTATCTTGCCAGATAGATTTAAAGCCTTTTATGACTAATTTATTAATAATTGACATTAGGCTTCAAATCTAAAATAGGTTGGTGATTGGATGACAAGTATTATTCCCCCTGCCGAAAGGGGGAGTGCGCGAGGTGCCGGCATTGCTTAGACCTCCTAGTCTGTCGATAGCTATTAGTCCTCTCATTTCGCGCGATGTTGCACGGCTTTTCGCTCGGAGTCGAGGCCGTTAACGTAAAAAATTTCAGGCGTATTTCGCGGGCCTCTAGTTCAGTCGACCCGAAAAATTGCGATATCCGATTCGCCGGCATACAGCGCAAGGGCGGCAGCTTTGAACGTCCCATCGGGGTTGTGACTGTCTCAAAGCGCGAAATACCATTGCCCTGGTGATGTGGGGCACATGTGGCATGCCGACAGACGAAGGGGACCTGAAAAATTCGTACCACTCCCATTTGCTCAAATGAGCGCCATGATTGCAAATGAACCGCGCCTACTCCGGCCAGTTGTCAGGTCGAAGAAGGCCCCGGTAAATACTTGACGAGCATCGAGCGCTAGCCCGCTGCCTTTCACGCTGGAGGCGGCGCGTGCGTGAGCTGCGTCTGTCGATGAAAATCCATCAAGGGCCTGTCTAGTATTGCTTGGAGCGCTAAGGATTTACTGACCCGGTGTTTCACCACCCCATCCCGCAGGCCTGGGCCTGACGATTGATCGAGCAGTTACCTTGTCAGCCACCTCTGGAATTTTTGACGAGGCTGGCGCTGGCCAAGCTGCGCGAATCTCCGCAAAGCGTTGCCCTGCTTGACTTTCAGCGTGCCAGCCGATGGCGGCGTTGGGGAAATCCGTCAAACCCTGTCAAAAATTTCGTCAAGACTTGGTCAAGGGTTTTCCCATGTGCGGCCGAGTGCGACCAACCACCATGATCACTGTCGTAAGGCTCGCCCGTTTTCTGGACGCGACAGATATCTGGTCTGCTGTCCGATCTGACGCCGCCCGCGCTGGCTGTGGCATCCAGGTGGAGTCGTCCAGCCTGCCAACGCGTCAACCGTCCAGTGCCTGTCCAGAATCCTGGGCTCCTCACGCCTTGCCCTGACCGCCGGCGACGGTCAGTTCAGCGATGCCCTGGCGAATGAACACCAGGTTCTCTTCGAGCGTTTCGAGCGTGCCGCGCACATTGCTGGCGATGTCTGCCGATCCGCGCTGCTCAACCCAGTTGGAAAGTTCTTCAACCGCGGCGCCCAAGGCGAGCTGGTTCTGATTCAGACGATCGAAAAGGCTGGCGATCAATTTTGTGTCCGTCATCGTGGCTCTCCGTGTTTCGAGGAAGCGTAGCACCCGCATCTCGGCTCTCGGGATCACTTCGATGGGGATGCCCAGAATCCGTCTGGGGTCTGTCTGGGGTATGAGGCGATCAAGCCTGCTTGTTTGACGGCCCCCCGCATGGATAAAGCCTCAGACGCTGACCAGGCGCGGGTTTTGTCTCATGCCTGTCTCACATTCCGTCAAAGCGTGGTCAAAGTAGGTGGCGGCGCCAACGTGTTGGTTTCATCACTCAAGACCGGCACGGCCAAACAGCTATTGATGACCATTCAAATTCGATGTGATATCAACGTGCCAATTTGTTCGGGTGAGTACGCCCGATCCCGATAATGTGTGATGAGGGACCTGATTTTGTATTCCAAGGACCGGACCTGGCTTGTGGGAATAATCGTCTTTCTGGGGTCGATGATCTTGTTGTCGATTCTTGTTGGCGGAGCCGTTTGTAGTGACGGTTGGGCTTCTGCGTCGATAGGTCGACGAGGCGCATGTTCCTCGCATGGCGGGGTTGATCGAACATTTGGTGTTATAAAATTCTTGCTTAGCATTGGTGCGACTGTCTGGGCAGTGGTCGCATACAGCGCAGGGCGGGAAAAGTGGCTAGCCAAGCTTCGAGCAAATAGCGAAATTCCAACCACCACCACCACCACCACCACCACCACCGCCACCGAAAGACCTAACATCAATTTGAAGGTTATTCCGTCGCCAGCGAATAGCCCGGTATCGCGCCCAAAGGCAGCTCATCCAAAGAGTTCGCCCAAAGTTAAATGCCCAATTTGTGGCGGAAGTATGTCGGTACGAACCGCCAGGGTAGGCAAAAATGCCGGCGGGAAGTTTTGGGGCTGTAAGCGTTTCCCGCGATGCAAAGGGACCAAAACTCATTACCCCGATTTTTGCCAGTGACAATAGCCCGCTGATTGCCGCGCTGATGTCAGTTCTGCATCAAAAGCTCTCCTCAGCAATCCTTTTAGAAGCTTAGGTTGCCAGTGGAAACCACTGCAATACCGTGGAAACCACAGTGGAAACCAGCGGCTGGCAACCGCTTGCGTTGGTAACTTTCCGTGGTAACCAGCGTGGTAACCACTGGCCGGGTCGCACCAACCTCGCGTAACAGGGTGCGAACCTCAGTGCGAACTTGGTGCTGGTACGCATCGGCGAGTGCGTACTGATGGTGTGTACTTGGCTGCGTACCATCGGCACACAGTTCGCTCCCACAGGAATTTCGCGCACTCTACGTGCTTGAAGGATGCGTGAATCCCTGCCGGGCGATGGCTTCGCGCATTGACCAGGTGCGCGACGAACGTGCGTGAAAGGCTGCGCGAAACACGCCGGCCGGAACTGGGCGTCAGACTTCCATGGGGTGTTTCGGCAAAGGGGGTTTAATACGTCAGTGACCTGGGGTGAGCGGTCACCTGTTCTGGTCATCGCGAATGGTCACCATCTAGGGCATCCACATTGAATCAGCCCCAAACCGTGGATACCTAGATGGATACCAATTGGGACAATTTCCCCCTTGGTATAGGCCGTTAAGGGAACGTCAATGACAAGTGATCGATGCTTGATAGCTCAGCTTGATAGATATCAAACGTATCTCCTTCCTTCAACGTAATGGCCGTTTTAATTGGATAGGCTCCTACAAAAAAGGCAAGCACCTCTTCCTTCTGATCGAACGCTTTCTTCAGTTCTGTGATTTCAGCCATGAATGCTTTTTTTCGGCGTGACTGATCTATTTTGGCCAATGGAACATTTACCCATATACGGTGGTAAGAGTCAGCGACCTCTACTCGTTTATTAAAGCGAATACCGATACCAATTCCTGGGTAAAACTCTAACCTGTCAATAATACCGTAATAAATAAGGCCGGCTTCATCTCCAAAGTATTCCACTTTTTTGAAAAAACGTTGGAATGGTTTTGTTTTTGCGCCGATCGTAAATAGCCCCTTCTTACTTTCGTCGTCGCCAGATAAAAAGCAGTCGACCACCAGGTCTAGATAGCGTGTCTTACTGCTCGTTTTGCGCCGGGCCCCTCCACTGCTCCCAGCTGTTCCGCCCCCTGTTGAACCTGCATCGTCGTCACTATCGACGATTGACCCCCCTCCATTTGATTTTCGCTTTGGTGGGGTCAAATTAAATTCGCTCGGAAATGCACTGACCTTATAGTCATCTTCGTTTAGCGATGGCTTGCGAGGTTTTCCGTCTGTGTCAACAAGTTCTAAAAAATTGCAGCCGTTTTTATGTTCGTCCTTGGTGCGAAAGTGGAGAGCTCGCTTAGATTTGCGCGTCATGTAAATGCCGACTGGTGTTAGAGCGCTTCGGCAATTTTTATCTTCACAAAGAAAAGTGAGTACCTCGTCGTAGTGATCACCATCTTCATCGGTGTAGAGTTCTCTAGCTTGGTAAGGCGAGAGGTTTTTTTCAAGCTGTTCGCAATAGGCGCGACCAAATTTCATAACCACGTTTTCGATATCCTTTTCATAGCCAGATTAGCGTTTATGCATAGTCGTATCAGTTGCTGGCGCATTAAGTCGAATGCACCGGATGAATCCGTAACGGAGATCTCTTTGATGAATGATAACCAGGTGAAGTGGTTACCGGGTGGTCATCCTATCGGTTGCGTCATCTATTGGCCCGGATTGACCGATGTCAGCTTGATCCCCGCAACATCCAGGCGCTCAGTCACAGACCCCGTTTCAAAGCACCAGCCGTCAGGCATTGTCGTCTTATAGCCAAGCTCGTAATCGAGGAATCTTGCTTCCTCTTTGGTGATATGGGCAATTTTTAGCGTTCGCTGAAGCATGTGGGCGACCGCTCCGACGTCTTTGCCATTCCAGAACATCTTGAAAGCTTGGTCACGGATAAGCGAGCAGGGGACAAGGTGTTCTGTGTGTCCAGCCCCTTTCACAGATTCCCCGTATAGGATGAGGCTTGAGTGGATGAGGGTATCGAAAATCCTGGAGTGCACACGTGCCGCACGGGGCAACAAATCCTTCTGCTCTTCCCAGTGATGCTCCAGCACCCAAGCTGCTCGCTCGAATGCGCGTCGTTTCAGGTCTTCGGGCGTATAGCTGGGCATGAAGTGCTTCCTTAGCGGAGGGCGTTTTGAATTGCCGCAAAAATAACCGCTCTTGCTCGCCGCGTGTGAAGGAGGACACGCTACAACAACGCGGCCGGGGCGACCACCACAGCATACGGCGACACGTTTTAGTGATCGTAAATCGGGGAGCTCGCCCTGTAATAATACCAACGGTGGCTGGATGAGTAGCCTCTCAGTCAGACCGACCAACGTCTACTGTAAGAATAAGCCAAGTCATACAAGAGAAGACCTATGCATAGTTTTGATGAGCTTGCTGACCGTTGCGCAGCCTTTACCCTTGAGGCGTTGCGGAGCGCACCACCCAGTGTATCCGCGCTGGATCTAACCAAACCGTGGATACCAGCTGGATACCGGCTTCGATCGGGCTGTGCGACATCTACGACGCGTCGAGTTGTTACGCGCCTTTGAAGCCAGGCAAGCCCTGCGCTGCCCGCCACTCCTTCACCGTCTGAGTCACGCCTTCGGCGGAATTATCCTCGCCCGGTTCTGGGTAAAAAATGAGATCGGTGCCGTCGGGGTGACCTGCAAGCTTCCTGAATTGGGCCAGTAGCTCGCCAAGTTCTTCGTCTGATCCTCCTTTGTTGGTCGCGCGTATCTTTTGAATGAAAGCGATGAAATCTGCTTCGGTGTAATCAGAAATGTTTGCCATGGCGCGCCTACTTCTTCCTATGCTGATTGATGTGGTTCTTGGGGGTGTTGACCCTTAAATTATCTACATCGTAGACCGCGCCGCCATCGGCAATCTGCTCTACGTGGTGTATCTCAAATACACCCCGGGTTCCTACGGCCTCTCTCTCACGAACGGCCGGGGCATTGCCTGACATCAAACGGTCTTGAGCGTCTTCATTGAATTGGCTGAAAAGCTCTGGGTCATTCTTCACAGCCGTCCAGAATGCAGTTCTGAATGTGTTGAAGCTTGAAAACTCACGTCCCCGTAGTACATCTGCTATCCGCGTTGGAATTGGTGCGCCCAAGCCCGTATTCGCTCCCGCAAGCCAGATGCCGGCTACATCTTCTCCCACGCCTGTGACGGTCCCCGAGCTAAGTCGGGCGCTGAGCATGATGTAGATCGGTTGTATGTCTGTGCTTGGAAACCAGATTATGGCGTCCTGATACTCAGGGGGATGCTCTGGGTTCACCAATGCTTTGTTAGATTGTTCGGTCGGTGGGTACACCCATACAGAAGGGCGTTGCGGAGCTCCCTCCAGCGCAGGGATACCCAGCACATCGTCAGGATTCGCCGCTGGCGTCCATGTGAGGCCAATGCCGTTGCCGATGTCTGCAACAAACTTTTCGCCGTCCTTGGCCGCCTCTATGACTCGAACGTTTTCCCACTCCTTTTTTCCGCCTGTGTAGAACCCATAAGCGTTAACGGAGCCGTCCGGCAACGTCTTCACATTGATCCGGACACGTGTGCGGCCTGTATCAAGTGACGCGTATTGCTCATTCTTGTAGAAGGCGCTGTCCGGGGAAATATTTGTGTTCGGTATCAACAGCGCGACGGTCCCCATTGCAGCGCCGGCAGCAACAGTTGCTGATCCTTCCAGCAGGGTGAGGGCGAGTGACCCGCCAAGACGTTTGGCAATGGCGCTGCTAGTAGCAGAGCCTCCCACCAGTTGCAGCGGGGTGCCTTGAGCTGTAGTTGCTGCCGCAGTGCCCAGGACTGCCCAGAGCCCGTAATCAGCAAGTTTATCAACGGGCACAAACCCCGCAGGGTTCCTGTAGTCGATTACGCCGTCGGGGAGATTGCAGTTTTTGGCGAACACACAGCCCATGGAGTCGGGCTTCGCATCTCGCTTTTGGGGGAGGTCTTTGTATTCCGCCCAGCGTTGAGCGCCGATATCTACAGGTTCAACACCGGTGTTGCGATAACCCTTTGGAGGGTTGGGCACGTAGCCACTCATTCCTTGATACCTGAACGTCGTTCATCCTTGAAAATCCCCGCGCAGCGGCAGGGGGCAACGGGCATGTGCGATCCTTCACAGCTCAATTGAACCCGGCTCAGCGGCAGAGTTTGACTAAAGTTTGTCTAGATAAAGATGCTTGGCTCAGGCTTTAGAATCCATCGACCTTCGTGCAAACCGCCTGCTTTTTCAATGGTTTTGTCACGTGTCGATATCGCATGGAGCAGGTGGCGAAATTTGTGCCATTTCTGCTTTTCGTCTTAGGCGTCTGAAAGTTTGTCTAGGATCAGCATTACCAGCTCGTCGAGGGAGGCTGAGCCATAGTGCCTCAGGTAGTCGAGTATCAGGCGCTTGTAATAGGCATCGTCGATGCGCGGGGTATCACCTGTTCGGTCTACTCGTTCGCGAGCGAGGTTACTCGTCATCTTCAGGTAGATCTGCCTTGAATCCGGCGATCACTTCATCCTTGGCCTGAGAAAAATCTTCAATCACATCAGGTCTGATAAGCCATTCAAGAGTTTCGGTTTCCGTAGCGCCATGGGCCCACTTTCGATAGTCAACCACAAAGCATCGACTGAGCATCGCCATTGCTTCGGATGAATCATTCGCCTCATTCCGCTCTGACTCGAGATCGTGATTCAGTGAAATCAAATCAGCGAGGGAAATGAACAGAGCTACGAATAGCTCTTTGCGGCTTTGATTTTCCGCTTCCAGCAGATGAGCAAACAGTTCCTCGAACCAATCGATGGAGCCTAGTCTTTCAGGAAGGCTGTGGGGCAATACCGATAGGTGTGCGCTTCGGGCTACGCGTTGTTGCTTGGCTTTTACCTTGGCGCGTTTGGCTCGCTTTTGTTGCTGGGTCAGAGATGCCATCGGCTTCTGCCCTTTTCAGAAAAGAAATTCCGGGTATTAAAGCGCAAACGTGCGGCTGTTTTAAGGCCTCCGCCTGTAGGAATCAGTCGTAGAAGACCGTCGGGAGCCGAGCCCCATCAAATCCCAGGCATAAAAAAACCCTGAATCTTGCGATTCAGGGTTTTCGGTATTTGGTGCCCAGAGACGGAATCGAACCGCCGACACGGGGATTTTCAATCCCCTGCTCTACCGACTGAGCTATCTGGGCAACGGGGCGCATTAAACGGGTTTTTCAGGGGGTCGTCAAGCAAGTTTTCAAAAAAAATTTAACTATTACCGTCGCTTACGTTCCGACCCCCGATAAATCGGGATTATTCTGCCGGCGGAACGTAGCCGTCAGCCTTGGCGTATTCCTCGCCAGAGAAGTACTTGTCCATCTCGCCCTGAAGGTATTTGCGGTCTTCGGCGTTCATCATGTTCAGGCGTTTTTCGTTGATCAGCAGGGTCTGGTGTTTCTGCCAGTCGGCCCAGGCCTTGGCCGAGACATGGTCAAAAATGTCCTGACCTTTGGCGCCCGGGAATGGAGCGCGCTCCAGGGCGGGCAATTCTTCTTTGTACTTGCGGCACATGATGGTGCGGGTCATGACAACTCTCCTGCGTTCAATACGGCGGCCGCGCGTTCGAGCAAGGTTTTGACCGGGGCGGCAAGGCCCAGGCGCGGCGGGGTGGCGAGGTTATACCAGAGCCAGTCGGCCTCGGCCACGTGATGGCCGGCCTCCTGGACCTGAACCAGCCAGGGTTCGATGGACAACTGGAAGTGGCTGAAGGTGTGGACCAGACTCGGCAGCGCTTGTTGCGTGCCCAGTTCCAGCGAGTGCTGCGAGGCCAGATGTTGCAGGTCGTCGAGGTCATCGAGTTCCGGCAGGCTCCACAGACCGCCCCACAAGCCCGTAGAAGGCCGGCGGTAAAGCAGAATCGCGCCTTCGCCGTTGGCGAGCATCGGCATCAACGTGCGCTTCTGTGGCACGGTCTTGCGCGGCTTCGGGATCGGGTAGCGGGTTTCCAGGCCAAGCATGTGCGCTTCGCAGCCCTTTTCCAGCGGGCAGAGCAGGCAACTCGGTTTGCTGCGGGTGCAGAGCGTGGCGCCCAGATCCATCATCGCCTGGGTGTAGGCGTTGACCCGATCATGCGGCGTGAAGCGCTCAGCGTTCGCCCACAGCTGTTTGGCGACCTTCGGCTCGCCCGGATATCCCTCTTGCGCGGTAAAGCGCGCCAGCACCCGTTTGACGTTGCCATCGAGGATCGGCGCCCGCAGGCCCATGCTCAGGCTGGCGATGGCGCCAGCCGTGGACAGGCCGATGCCCGGCAACTCGACAAGCTTTTCGACATCTCGCGGAAACTCGCCGCCGTACTCGGCCACGACGATCTTTGCGGTTTTCTGCAAATTGCGTGCGCGAGTGTAGTAACCCAGGCCGGTCCACAGGTGCAGCACTTCGTCTTCCGGCGCGGCAGCCAGGGCCTCGACCGTCGGCAGCGAAGCCATGAAACGGTCGAAATAATTCAGCACGGTGCTGACCTGGGTCTGTTGCAGCATGATCTCCGAGACCCACACCCGATACGGCGTGATGCCTTGTTGCCAAGGCAAATCGTGGCGGCCGTGGCGGTCGTACCAGTCCAGCACCGCCGTTGAAAACTGCTCGGCTCTCATCGCTTGAACAGCCCCTTCAGCGCGTTTTTCAGTTCGGGGCTGACCTTGTCGCCAAGCTTCTCGTCGATTTTTTCACTGATCCGCTCGCCCGCCAGTTTGCTCGCGACCTCGCCCATGCGTTCGTTATCGAGACGGCACGCCTTGGCGCCCAGTTCCAGCGGGCCACGGCAGCGCAGCGGCCACTCGATGCCGACGAACTTCTCGCCGACCTGGCAGGCCGGGTCCGGCATGTCGCTCTTGTCGCCTTCGACGATCACGCCCACGCGATAATCCATGCCCAGTACTCGCAGGTCGACGTCGCCGTCACCTTTGACGGTCATGCCCGGGATGCGCACTTTCAGGTCAGGATTGCTGGCCACGCCGTTACGGAAGGTCAGGTTACCGTTGAGCTCCTGGAACGGTGTGTCCTTGCCCCGTGGCTCGCCGCTGAGGCTTTTGCGGTTGAGTGTGGCGATGCCTTTGCACAGCTGTTGTTCAAGGTTGGCGTTGAGCAGCACGCCGTTGTTGATGACGAAACTGGCGTTGCCGTTGAGCGTCTCGATCAGCGCTTGCTGGCTGTTGCCGCTGCCGGTCAGCGCGCTGTTGAGCGTCACCAGGCCGTTGACCGGTGGATTCTTCCCTTGGCTTTCAAGGATTTTTTCCACGGGCACTTTGGTGATGCGCGTCTGCATGTTCAGCGCCGGTACTTCCTGGCGCACGTCCAGGGTGCCCTTGGCTTCGAAGTTGCCGCCGTACAGGTCGCCGCGCAGTTCCTCCAGAGTCAGCAGGCCGCCTTGGCCAGCGGCCTTGAGCGTTGCGTTCTGAATCGGCAGTTTGTCGAGGGTCAACTGGCCGAAGGTCAGGTCGGCCTGTACGTCGAGTTTGCGCAAGCGTTCTACCGGCAACAGGCGTTCTGTACTCCACGCAGTTTTGGTCGGTGCGGCGGGCAACGGTGTGCTGCCGGCGCCGGCCATGGCGTCGGCCTCGGTGCTGGCGACTTCGGCCTGACGCACTTGCGTCGCGCTACTGGCTTCGGCGGACTTGGGTGGCAGATAGCGGTCAACGTTGAAGGTGTCGGCCTTGAGGGTTGCGCGCAGCGATTGCTTGGCGAAGTCCTCGACGGCGATGCGGCCACTGAAGCTGCTGTCGTCGACTTTCAGGTTGATGTTGTCGAGCGACAGGCTCGCAGGCGTGCCCGCCAGACGGCTGACCAGCTCGACTTTGCTCAGGCTGCCTTCGGCCATGGCCGGGAGTGTCTGGCCGATGCTGTCGACGAATTTCGCCAGGTCGAACTGAGCAATCGAAATGCCGCCGCTGATTTGCGGCGTCTTGTCGAGGTCGTTGACCTTCAACTCGCCCAGTGCGCGCATTTGGTTGGCAGAGATCTTGATACCGGTCCATTCGGCGACGTTCGCGGCTTTATCCAGCAGCAACTGGCCTTGGGCAGCGAAGGTCATGGTCTTGCCTTGCAGCGGATCGCCGGCGACTTCGCCGGAGAGCTTCATGTCCTCGAATTTGTAGCGCTGCAAGGCGCGTTCGAAACGCAGCTCGCCATTGAGCTCGGTGCGTACCCGCAGGACCGGCTGATTGGTGCCGAGGAACGCGGTGAGTTTGACCGGAATGTTGGTCGAGTCGTGGACCGGGCCGGTGCTCAGCTGGATGCTTTCGGCGCTGAACTGCTTGCCTGTCTTCTCGTCGTTGTATTCAACGCGGGCGTTGTTGACGGTCAGGCTGTCGATGTCCAGGCGAATCGGTTGGGCCGGTTTTTCCGCCTGGGCGGTGGTGGTCGGCGCAGGCGCAGGTTCGCCAGCAGTAGCGGCTGGCGTGGCCGGGGTGACTGGCGCCGGGGCCTTGCCGATGTCTTCCCAGTTACCGTGGCCGTCCTTGTCGCGGTTCAGGCGCAGGTTAAGGCCTTCGACGCGCACGTCACTCATCTGTACTTCGCGGCGCAGCAGCGGCAGCACGCGCACAGACAGACCCAGCATCTGCAAGTCGGCGAACGGTTCGGTGGGTTTGGCCAGGGTCGCGACACTGGCTTCGTGCAATTCCAGGCCAAGCCACGGGAACAGGCTCCAGCCGATATCGCCATTGAGCGTCAGCTCGATGTGGGCCTTGTCGCGGGCAATCTGGCGAATCTCGTCTTTATAGTCGTTGGGATCGAAGAGGTGGGTCAGGGCAAAGCCCAGCGCCACAATGATCAGCAACAGCCCGAGAAGCACCAGACCCAGGATTTTGCCGAACGCTTTCATGGGCGAGTCCTTGTAGTTAGTCGAATTCGAAATTTAGCCGGGGAGTATAGCGCTCCGAAGCGGACGACCGGTCAGCGATCACGTCGGCAGCACATCCAGCGGCACTTTCAGCTTGGCGGCCAGTGCCTGAGCTTCGAGATGCCCGGCAGGTGCCAGCAGACGCAAGGTCACGCCCGATTGCGAAGCCATTTTCCGCGCTTCGTCCACCATTCGTTCGGCAACGCCACGGCGACGGGTAATTTTTCGCACGCAGATTTGGGACAAGTGCCAAACGTCGTGGTTTCGTTGCAAGCGAGCCGCGCCGAGCAGCCGATCATTGAAGCGTCCGGCGATCAGCGAACCGTCTTCCAGGCAGCTTTCGATCAGCTGCAAACCCCCTGAAAACGGGGCGAACAGCCAGTCTGGAGCGTCGCGATAAATTTTTTGCAGGTCTTGCTGATCCTGATAAGTGGCTTCGTGCAGCAGCTCGACAATGATCGGCATGGCGGTTCCTTCAGTGGTACGAGAACAGATGACTTACACAAAGGTGATATCACTTTGGTTTTTCTGTCACGTACAGATGGTAACCTCTGCCGGTTCGTCCGTCCTTCTGCGACGTGATGTCGCACCAAAATGGAGCTTCACCCTGAAAAAGACAGTCATGCGTGCGCATAAGGCTGGGGGCGAAGAGTGGCTGGCGAACCATACTAATAATTGGGGGATACACAATGACCACGAGTATCACGGCGGATGGCTTTACAGCCAATCAGCCCGGGTTCCTGTCCAAGGAACGCATCATCGCCAAGCCCGGTTTCAACCGTTGGCTGGTACCACCGGCCGCACTGGCCATCCACCTGTGCATCGGCATGGCTTACGGCTTCTCGGTGTTCTGGTTGCCACTGTCCAAAGCCCTGGGCGTGACCAAGCCGGTAGCCTGCGCGCCGGACATGAGCTTCATCTCGCAAGTCTTCTCGTCGCAATGTGACTGGCCGATCTCGATGCTCGGCTGGATCTACACCCTGTTCTTCATCTTCCTCGGCTGCTCGGCAGCGATCTGGGGCGGCTGGCTCGAACACGCCGGGCCTCGCAAGGCTGGCGTTGTATCGGCGCTGTGCTGGTGTGGTGGTCTGCTGATTTCGGCGCTGGGGATTTATACCCACCAGATCTGGCTGATGTGGATCGGCTCCGGGGTCATTGGCGGTATCGGCCTGGGGTTGGGTTACATCTCGCCGGTGTCGACCCTGATCAAGTGGTTCCCGGACAAGCGCGGCATGGCGACCGGCATGGCGATCATGGGCTTCGGTGGTGGTGCGATGGTCGGTGCTCCGCTGGCCGCAGCCCTGATGGGCCACTTCGCTTCGGCAGACAGCGTCGGTGTGTGGCAGAGCTTTCTGGTGATGGCCGCGATCTACTTCGTGTTCATGATCGGCGGTGCACTGTCCTACCGCGTGCCGCCAACCGGCTGGAAACCTGAAGGCTGGACCGCTCCGGCGAAGAAAGCTTCGAACGCGATGATCACTCACCGTCACGTCCACGTGAATGTGGCGTGGAAAACCCCGCAATTCCGTCTGGTGTGGCTGGTGCTGTGCCTGAACGTGTCGGCGGGTATCGGCATCCTGGGCATGGCTTCGCCGCTGTTGCAGGAAGTGTTCGGCGGTAAATTGATCGGTGTTGACCTGCCGTTCGGTCAATTGGACGCCGGGCAACTGGCTTCTATCGCGGCGATTGCGGCCGGTTTCACCGGTTTGCTGAGCCTGTTCAACATTGGTGGCCGGTTCTTCTGGGCGTCGTTCTCGGATTACCTGGGCCGTAAAAACACCTATTTCGTGTTCTTCGCCCTGGGCTTTGCCCTGTACGCGCTGATCCCGAACCTCGGTCACCTGGGTAACGTTGCGCTGTTCGTGGCGGCGTTCTGCATCATCCTGTCGATGTACGGCGGTGGTTTTGCGACCGTGCCGGCTTACCTGGCGGACCTGTTCGGTACGCAAATGGTTGGCGCGATCCACGGTCGTCTGCTGACGGCGTGGGCGGCGGCGGGCGTGTTGGGTCCGGTGTTGGTGAACTACATTCGTGAGTATCAGTTGAGCATCGGCGTTGAGCGCGCCGCGGCTTACGACATCACCTTGTACATCCTCGCGGGCTTGCTGGTGCTGGGTTTCCTGTGCAACCTGATGGTTCGCCCGGTGGCCGACAAGTACTTCATGACTGACGCCGAACTGGCTGCCGAACAGGCGCTGGGCCACGACAAGGGTGCTGATGCCAGCACCGTGCTGGAGTGGAAAGCGGCGCCGGGCACCAAGCCGTTGGCGATTGCTGCGTGGCTGGTGGTGGGGATTCCGTTGGCGTGGGGTGTCTGGGTGACCCTGCAGAAGACGGCGGTTCTGTTCCACTAAGTAAAACGCACTGCCCCTGTGGGAGCGAGCCTGTTCGTGAATGCGGTCTGACAGTCGACAGAGATGTTGAATGTGGAGGCCCTTTCGCGAGCAGGCTCGCTCCCACATTTGTTTGAGGCGCCATCAAATCCGCTTGTATGGACATGTCTATCCCCGATACTCCCGGATTCACTCCGTCAGTGATATCACCTCCCGTGTTTCTGTTTCGCGCCCGCGCCCCTATAATGGTTGCCTTTTTCGCCCAATGATTTTGCGGAGCTGGTGATGGCCGAACGTAAGGCGTCAGTCGAGCGCGACACTCTGGAAACCCAGATCAAAGCCTCGATCAACCTGGATGGCACCGGAAAGGCCCGATTTGATATCGGTGTCCCTTTTCTTGAGCACATGCTGGACCAGATCGCCCGTCACGGGCTGATCGACCTGGATATTGTCAGCAAAGGCGACCTGCATATCGACGACCACCACACGGTGGAAGACGTTGGTATCACTTTGGGTCAGGCCTTCGCCAAAGCCATCGGCGACAAAAAAGGCATCCGTCGCTACGGCCACGCCTATGTCCCGCTCGATGAAGCGCTATCGCGTGTGGTGATCGACTTCTCCGGCCGTCCTGGCCTGCAGATGCATGTTCCCTACACCCGCGCCACCGTTGGCGGCTTCGACGTTGACCTGTTCCAGGAATTCTTCCAGGGCTTCGTCAACCATGCGCTGGTCAGCCTGCACATCGACAACCTGCGTGGCACCAATACCCACCACCAGATCGAAACCGTGTTCAAGGCATTCGGCCGCGCCCTGCGCATGGCCGTAGAGCTTGATGACCGCATGGCCGGTCAGATGCCGTCGACCAAAGGCGTTCTGTAATGCAGACGGTCGCGGTTATCGATTACGGCATGGGCAACCTGCACTCGGTGGCCAAGGCCCTCGAGCACGTCGGTGCCGGCAAGGTCCTGATCACCAGCGATGCCGATGTGATTCGCGAAGCCGACCGGGTGGTTTTCCCCGGCGTCGGCGCGATTCGCGATTGCATGGCGGAGATCCGTCGCCTGGGCTTCGATTCGCTGGTGCGCGAAGTCAGCCAGGACCGTCCGTTTCTCGGCATCTGTGTCGGCATGCAAGCCTTGCTCGACAGCAGTGAAGAGAACGACGGCGTCGATTGCATCGGTCTGTTTCCAGGCCAGGTGAAGTTCTTCGGCAAGGACCTGCACGAAGACGGCGAACACCTGAAAGTCCCGCACATGGGCTGGAACGAAGTGAAGCAGACGGTGAGTCACCCGCTGTGGCACAACATTCCGGACCTGGCGCGTTTCTACTTCGTGCACAGCTACTACATCGCCGCCGGCAATGCGCGGCAGGTGGTGGGTGGCGGTCACTACGGTGTCGATTTCGCCGCAGCGCTGGCCGATGGCTCGCGATTCGCCGTGCAGTTCCACCCGGAGAAGAGCCATACCCATGGCCTGCAATTGCTGCAGAACTTCGCCGCGTGGGATGGTCGCTGGTAAATGGCTGCCAAGAAGAAGCCGCCGATCCTGACCCTCACTCCCGAACAGGAGAACGAGGCCAATCACAAGATCAAACGCTTCATGGAAGATCGCTTCGAACTGGACCTGGGTTCGTTCGAAGCGGCTGAAATCCTTGAGCTGTTTACTCGCGAAATTGCGCCGCACTATTACAACAGGGCGATTTTCGATGTGCAGACGCACCTCAAAGAGAGGTTCGAAAGCATCGAAAGCGACTTGTGGGCGCTCGAGAAAGCATAGGAGCAGCTGCAAGCTTTAAGCTGCAAGCTGCAAGAAGTAGAAACGCGTGCGTGCTCGCAGCTTATAGCTTGCAGCTTGCAGCTCTTTGGACGAAGGAAAAAGCATGCTGATTATTCCCGCTATCGATCTTAAAGACGGTGCCTGTGTTCGTCTGCGCCAGGGCCGCATGGAAGATTCCACGGTGTTCTCCGATGACCCGGTGAGCATGGCTGCCAAGTGGGTGGAGGGCGGTTGCCGTCGTCTGCATCTGGTCGACCTGAACGGCGCCTTCGAAGGCCAGCCGGTCAACGGCGAAGTGGTCACCGCCATTGCCAAGCGCTACCCGAACCTGCCGATCCAGATCGGTGGCGGTATCCGTTCCCTGGAAACCATCGAGCACTACGTCAAAGCAGGCGTGAGCTACGTGATTATCGGCACCAAAGCCGTGAAAGATCCGGCCTTCGTCGCTGAAGCGTGCCGTGCGTTCCCGGGCAAAGTGATCGTCGGTCTGGACGCCAAAGACGGTTTCGTCGCCACTGACGGTTGGGCGGAAATCAGCACCATTCAGGTGATCGACCTGGCCAAGCAGTTCGAAGCCGATGGCGTGTCCGCGATCGTTTATACCGACATCGCCAAAGACGGCATGATGCAGGGTTGCAACGTACCGTTCACCGCTGCCCTGGCCGCTGCCACGCGCATTCCGGTCATCGCTTCCGGCGGTATCCACAATCTGGGTGACATCAAGTCGCTGCTGGACGCCAAGGCGCCAGGCATCATCGGCGCCATCACCGGCCGGGCGATCTACGAAGGCACCCTCGATGTCGCTGAAGCGCAAGCTTTCTGCGATTCGTACAAAGGCTGAGGACTGACCATGGCGCTGGCCAAACGCATCATCCCTTGCCTGGACGTGGACAACGGCCGGGTGGTCAAGGGCGTCAAGTTCGAGAACATTCGTGATGCTGGCGATCCGGTGGAAATCGCCCGTCGCTACGACGAGCAGGGCGCTGACGAAATTACCTTTCTCGACATCACCGCCAGCGTCGATGGCCGCGATACCACGCTGCACACCGTCGAGCGCATGGCCAGCCAGGTGTTCATCCCGCTGACGGTGGGCGGTGGTGTGCGCACGGTGCAGGACATTCGCAACTTGCTGAATGCCGGTGCGGACAAGGTTTCGATCAACACCGCAGCGGTATTCAACCCGGAATTCGTCGGCGAAGCGGCCCAGCATTTCGGCTCGCAGTGCATCGTCGTCGCTATCGACGCCAAGAAAGTCTCCGGTCCGGGCGAAACCCCGCGCTGGGAGATTTTCACCCACGGCGGGCGCAAGCCAACCGGCCTCGACGCCGTTGAGTGGGCGAAGAAGATGGAAGGCCTGGGTGCCGGTGAAATCCTGCTGACCAGCATGGATCAGGACGGCATGAAAAACGGTTTCGACCTGGGCGTCACCCGCGCCATCAGCGATGCGCTGGGTATCCCGGTGATTGCCTCCGGCGGCGTCGGCAACCTGCAGCATCTGGCTGACGGCATCATCGAAGGCCACGCCAGCGCCGTATTGGCGGCGAGTATTTTCCACTTCGGCGAATACACGGTGCAGGAAGCCAAGGCCTACATGGCGCATCGCGGAATCGTCATGCGCTAAACAAATCCATGAAGGCCAGTGGACAGCATGGCGGGCTCAAGGCACTCTTGGGCACGCCATGGATTTCGGTAGCCCAACATGATCAAACGCCTGCTTCTTGTCCTCGCCAGCGCTTCTCTGTTGCTCATCAATGGAGCCCACGCTGAAGAAAGTCCCGACACCGACCTGGTGTTACTGACGGAAAATTTCCCGCCATACAACATGGCGAAGAACGGCAAGAACTTCGCTCAGGACGAGAACATCAATGGCATTGCCGTGGACATCGTCCGCGAGATGTTCAAACGTGCCGACGTCACCTACAGCCTGACGCTGCGCTTCCCTTGGGAACGAATCTACAAGCTCGCCCTCGAGAAACCCGGTTACGGCGTGTTCGTGATGGCGCGCTTGCCGGACCGCGAAAAGCTGTTCAAGTGGGTCGGCCCGATTGGCCCGGACGACTGGATCATGCTGGCCAAGGCTGACAGCAAGATCAGCCTGGAGACGCTGGATCAGGCGCGCAAATACAAGATCGGAGCATACAAGGGCGATGCGATTGCCGAGACGCTGGCCAAGCAAGGGTTGAAGCCCATTGTCGTGCTGCGCGATCAGGACAACGCAAAGAAGCTGGTGAGTGGTCAGATTGATTTGTGGGCCACGGGCGATCCGGCCGGGCGCTATCTGGCGCGTCAGGAGGGCGTTAACGGTCTCAAGACGGTGTTGCGGTTCAACAGCGCCGAACTCTATCTGGCGTTGAACAAAGACGTTCCAGATGACGTGGTGGCCAAGCTGCAAGCCGCGCTGGATCAGCTGCGCAAAGAAGGCGTGGTGGACGACATCATGGCGCGGTATCTCTGATCAAGTGTGGGAGCGAGCCTGCTCGCGATGAGGCAGTGTCAGTCAACATCACTGTTGGCTGATTCACCGCCATCGCGAGCAGGCTCGCTCCCACAGTGGTTTTGTGTTGTTGTGGATTAGCGGTACACGCCATCCCTTCCATGCGCAGCCGTCGCGCGATTGCTGCGCACGCTGATCATCTGCTTGATGTCTATCCACTCAATGCCCTGAGCCTTGAGCTTGGGCAGTTCCCTCTCCAGCACCGCCAGCGTCTGCGGATACGGATGCCCGATCATCACCGCCGAGCCTTGCTTGTGCGCCAAATTAATCGCCGTCTGCAACTGCGTGAAAATCGCCGCTTCGGTGCGCTCGTCATCCAGAAACACATCCCGCGAAACGCTTGCCAACCCAATCTTCTGTGCCTCGGCTGCCGCGACGGTTTGTGCGCTGGTGCGGCTGTCGACGAAGAGCTTGTGCCGGCGCTGCAAGTCCGCCATCAACCAGGCCATGGCCGGTTGCTGAGCGGTCATGCGACTGCCCATATGGTTGTTGATGCCGGCGGTGTAAGGCACGACCTTGAACGCCGCGCTCAGGCGTTTCTCAAGTTCGTCGATGGGCAAATCGGGATGCCAGGCAAACGGGCCGGTGGCCGGGTCCATGGGCATGTGCAGGATGACGATCTTGCCGGCGCGATGGGCCTCGCGGGCGAATTCGGTGGCGTGGGGCGTGTCGGGCATGATCGCCGCTGTCACCGGGCCGGGCAGGGCCAGCACGCGACGATCCCGGGGCAGGTTCTGCCCCAGGTCATCGATGATCAACGTGAGATAGGCTTTCTGCGGCGCAGCGGTAGCGGGCGTTGCGTGGGCAACGCCCGCCAGACAGCACAGCAGACCGATCAGCAGCCGCAGGCGCACCTCAGCGACCGGAGGTGATGCTCAGCCCTTTGAGCAGGCTCAGCGCCTGGGCCAGTTGGTAATCGTCATCCTGCGGCATTGCCTTGGCCTTGCTGCTGGAACCGCTCGGTTTGTCGGCGCCGCCGTTGCCATTGCCCAAGTGACCCTGCAGATCGGCTTCCTTGAAGTATTCGCTGTCCTGCTCGTTGGTGATCTTGGCCCTGCGCACTTCGATGTCCGGGACGATGCCCTGGGCCTGGATCGAGCGGCCGTTCGGCGTGTAGTACAGCGCCGTGGTGATCTTCAGTGCGCGGTCGTTGTTCAGTGGCAGCACGGTTTGTACCGAGCCTTTGCCGAAACTGGTGGTGCCCATGACCACCGCGCGTTTTTGATCCTGCAGGGCGCCGGCGACAATTTCCGAGGCCGAGGCGCTGCCGCCGTTGATCAGCGTAACCATTGGCACGGCTTCGCTTTCGTCTTTGCCGGTGGCCGAGAAGCGCAGTTCGGAGTTGGCGATGCGGCCCTTGGTGTAAACGATCAGGCCCTTGGTGATGAAGTGGTCGACCACTTCCACTGCCGATTGCAGCACGCCGCCCGGGTTGTTGCGCAGGTCGAGAATGATGCCGTTGAGCTTCTTGCCGTTGTCCTTGCGCAACTTGGCCAGGGCTTTGGACACTTCTTCGCCGGTCTTGACCTGGAACTGAGTGATGCGGATGTAGCCGTAGCCCGACTCCAGCAGCTGCGCCTTGACGCTCTTCACCTGAATGATGGCGCGGGTCAGGGTCACGTCGAACGGCGTACCGCCGTCGCGCACCAGGGTCAGGGTGATTTTCTGGCCGATCTTGCCGCGCATCTTGTCCACGGCTTCGGTCATGCTCTGGCCGCGAGTCGGCTGTCCGTTGATCTTCACGATGAAGTCGCCAGCCTGAATGCCAGCCTTGGACGCCGGGGTGTCATCAATCGGGGAGACCACTTTGATGAAACCGTCTTCCGCGCCCACTTCGATGCCCAGGCCGCCGAATTCGCCGCTGGTGCTTTCCTGCAATTCAGCGAAGTCTTCCGGGCCCAGATAGGCGGAGTGCGGATCGAGGTTGCTGAGCATGCCTTTGATGGCGTTTTCCAGCAGGGTCTTGTCGTCCACCGGTTCGACATAGGCGGCCTTGATCCGATCCATGACCTCGGCAAAGGTGCGCAACTCTTCCAGAGGCAACGGCGCCTTGGTGGTCGCAGCAGTGCCCGCAGGCGCGACCGCCGGGGCCGGTTGAGCGGCAAACGCCAGAGGCGCGCCGATCACCAGGGCGATCGTCAGGGCTAGCGAGGTAAGGCGGGACAAATGCAGCATGTCTAACGAACTCCTGAAGTAGATGGCGTACTTATCCTTGCGCACGACACCATTGCGCCGGATCACTCGGGTGACCCTGCTGACGAATAGCGAAATACAGCGCTGGTGTGTCCTGCCCGCCACTGTTACCGACAGTGGAGATGGACTCACCGGCTTTTACTACGTCACCCGCAGACTTGAGCAGCGTCTGGTTGTGACCATAAAGACTCAGAAAACCGTTGCCATGGTCGAGAATCACCAACAGCCCGGCGCCACGCAACCAGTCGGCGAATACCACGCGACCGCCATGCACGGCGTGCACCTGGCTGCCGGCGGAGGCGCTGATCATCACGCCGTCCCACTTGGTACGGGCGTCGTCGCCACGGGATTCACCGAAGCGTGCCAGCAGTCGACCATCAACCGGCCACGGAAGTCTTCCCCGGCTTGAAGCAAAAGGGCCGCCAAAGGTCTCGCCTGAACTGGAAACCAATGCGCCAGGGTTCGACTTGACCGGTTTGCGTGGGGCGTCAGTGGCATTCGCCTGCTCCTGAGCCTCACGTAAACGCTTTTTTTCGGCTTCCTGCTGGGCGATGAGCGCTTTTTGTCGCGCCTCTTCAGCCTCTCGTGCCTGGCGGGCCAGGGTTTCTTCGATGGTTTTAAGGACTTTAGACAGGTCTGCCTGATCCTGCTCGCGGGCGGCCAGCTTCTGGTCGCGCGCCTTCACGTCGTCGCTCAACTTGGCCAGGACTTGCTGGCGCTCCTTGCGAACCTTGTCGAGTTCGTCGCGCTGGCTGTCGAGGCTGCTCTTCTGCACCAGCAATTGTGCCTGTTGCAGGGCGATGTCTTTTTCGACGTTAGCCAGTTGGCGCAAGGTTTCGTTGAAATTCTTCAGCTGCTCCAGGCGGGCCTGGCTCAGGTAGTCGTAATAGGTGAGGGTTCGGGCGAATTTTTCCGGATTCTGCTGGTTCAGCAGGAGCTTCAAGTACTCCTGACGGCCGTTCTGATAGGCCGCACGGGCCTGAATGGCGATCAGTCGTTGCTGTTCAGTGCGCGCGCTCTGGAGTTTTTTTTTCTCACCATCGAGTCGCTGCAGCTCGGATTCGCTTTTCTTCAGCTCTTTTTGCAGGGCTTCGACCTGCTTCTCGAGCTTGCCCATCTCGGTCTCGGTGCCTTTGAGGTCTTTCTGCACACCGGATTTTTCTTCCTGCAGCTTGCCCAGCAGTTTTTTCAGCTCGGCAATATCCTGACGCGTGGCGTCCAACTGTTGTTGGGTTTGCGCGCGCTCATCAGCGAAGGCCGGTTGGAGCAGGCAAGTCAGGGCAAGGGCTATCAGGACGCGAAGCATAGAGGCGGGCGACACCAGGGAAAGGGACGGCCTAGTATGCCCGCCAAGCGCCGCAAAAAAAACGCCCAATTGGGGTTGTGTGATAACCGGAGCAGCGTTGCCTCTGAAAACACTCCAAAACCACTGTGGGAGCGAGCCTGCTCGCGATGGCGCCCTGACATTCAACAATGATGTTGGCTGTCAGATTGCTATCGCGAGCAGGCTCGCTCCCACAGGGTTTGGCGTCGTCAGATGGATCTGGTTACACCAGAATCGACGTGCCGGTCATTTCAGATGGTTTTTCCATCCCCAGCAGCATCAGCATCGTCGGCGCGACATCCGCCAGCACGCCGCCATCACGCACCTTGAAGTTCCGCTTGCCGACATAGATGAACGGCACTGGCTCGGTGGTGTGAGCAGTGTGTGCCTGGCCAGTGGAGGCATCGGACATTTGCTCGACGTTGCCGTGGTCGGCCGTAATCAGCGCTTCACCGCCAACCTTGTCCAGCGCTTCGACGATACGGCCGACGCACAGGTCCAGGCATTCAACGGCTTTCACCGCCGCATCAAACACGCCGCTGTGGCCAACCATGTCGCCGTTGGCGTAGTTGACCACGATCACGTCGTAACGCTGGTTTTCGATGGCCTCGACGATGCGGTCGGTGACTTCCGGGGCACTCATCTCGGGCTGCAAGTCGTAGGTGGCGACTTTCGGCGACGGAATCAGGATGCGTTCTTCGCCCGGGAACGGTTCTTCGCGACCGCCGGAGAAGAAGAAGGTCACGTGGGCGTATTTCTCGGTTTCGGCGATGCGCAGCTGAGTCTTGCCGTTTTTCGCCAGGTAATCACCCAACACATTGTCCAGGCTGCCGGCGGCAAAGGCCGATGGCGCAGGGATGCTGGCGGCGTATTGGGTCAGCATCACGAAACCGGCCAGTTTCGGCTGGCGCGCACGTTCGAATTCCTTGAAATCGTCTTCGACGAACACGCGGGTCAGCTCACGGGCGCGGTCGGCGCGGAAGTTCATGAAGACCACGGCGTCGCCGTCTTCGACTTTCACCGGCTCGCCGATGGAGGTGGCTTTGACGAATTCGTCGCTCTCGCCACGCTCATAGGCAGCTTGCAGCCCTTCCTGTGCGGTGGCGGCGTTGAATTCGCCGTTGCCGTCGACAATCAGGTTGTAGGCCTGGGATACGCGGTCCCAACGGTTGTCACGGTCCATGGCGAAATAACGGCCGATGATGCTGGCGATCCGGCCTTTGCCCAACGCCTGGAAAGTCGCGTCGAGCAGTTCGATGGACGACTGGGCGCTTTTCGGCGGGGTGTCGCGGCCATCGAGGAAGGCGTGCAGGTAGATTTTTTCGGCGCCGCGCTTGTAAGCCAGTTCGGCCATGGCGACCAGGTGATCCTGGTGGCTGTGAACGCCGCCATCGGACAGCAGGCCCATGAAGTGCACGGCTTTGCCGGCAGCAACGGCTTTATCCACAGCGGCGCAGATGGTCGGGTTTTCGAAAAACTCGCCGTCGCGGATCGATTTGGTCACGCGAGTAAAGTCTTGATACACCACGCGACCGGCACCCAGGTTCATGTGGCCGACTTCGGAGTTGCCCATCTGGCCGTCCGGCAGGCCGACGTCCATGCCGCTGCCGGAGATCAGGCCGTTCGGCACAGTGGCCCACAAGCGGTCCAATACGGGCTTCTTCGCCGCAAACACGGCGTTGGATTCAGGGCTCTCACTGTGACCGAAGCCGTCGAGAATAATCAGGACCAAAGGTTTAGGCGTGGTAGTCATGGATTCCACTCGTGGCTGAATTAAAAGAGGGCGATGGAAAAGGGAGTGGCAGTTTAAAGCGAAGTTCCTGCGCCGTCACCGCCGGACGGGGTTTGGCCCACCATAGTGGCTGTGTATACTGGCCGACATTTTAACGCCCTGGAACCTCCTTCGATGGTTGCTAACCTGATTCAATTCGCCACTAACCACTATCTGCTCGTCGGTATCTTCGTCGTACTGCTGGCGTTGCTGATCGCTTATCAGATGCAAGGCGGCGGCCGCAGCCTGAGCACCGGTGAACTGACCGGCTTGGTCAACAAGGACGCGGGCGTTGTAATCGACATCCGTCCGGTCAAGGATTTCGCCGCCGGTCACATTGTTGGCGCGTTGAATATTCCTCACGACAAGCTGACCGCTCGCATTGCCGAACTGGAAAAGCACAAGGCCAAGACCATCATCCTGGTCGATGCCATGGGCCAGACCGCCGGCACCCATGCCCGCGAACTGATGAAATCCGGCTACACCGCCGCCAAGCTGTCCGGCGGTATTTCCAGCTGGAAAGGCGATAACCTGCCGCTGGTGAAGTGATATGAGCAACGTCGTCGTCTATTCCAGCGATTACTGCCCTTACTGTTCGCGAGCCAAGTACCTGCTCGAAAACAAAGGCGTGGCCTTCGAAGAGATCAAGGTCGATGGCAAGCCGCAGGTGCGCGCCGCCATGGCCCAGAAGGCCGGACGTACGTCCGTGCCGCAGATCTGGATCGGCGAGCGCCACATTGGTGGCTGTGATGATTTGTTTGCCCTTGAGCGCGCCGGCAAGCTCGACGCCATGCTCAAGGCCTGAACGCCTTCCCTATAAGACCCCAAGATCAGAAAGGATCTGAGATGACTGACCAACAGAACACTGCAGCTAGCGAAGAAGAAACCGCACCGCAATTCTCCTTGCAGCGCATCTACGTACGTGACTTGTCGTTCGAAGCCCCGAAAAGCCCGGCGATCTTCCGCCAGCAGTGGGAGCCAAGCGTCGGTCTGGATCTGAACACTCGTCAAAAGGCCCTGGAAGGCGACTTCCACGAAGTCGTGCTGACCTTGTCCGTGACCGTGAAAAACGGTGACGAAGTGGCGTTCATCGCTGAAGTGCAACAGGCCGGGATCTTCCTGATCAAGAACCTGGACGACGCTTCGATGAGCCACACCCTCGGCGCGTTCTGCCCGAACATCCTGTTCCCGTATGCTCGCGAGACCCTGGACAGCCTGGTGACCCGCGGTTCGTTCCCGGCCCTGATGCTGGCTCCGGTGAACTTCGACGCGCTGTACGCACAAGAACTGCAACGCATGCAGGCGGCTGGCGAGACTCCGACCGTTCAGTAAGCGGTTCAGCAACACCCATGTGGGAGCGAGCCTGCTCGCGAAAGCGGTGTTTCAGTCGGTATTGATGTCGACTGACACGCCCTCTTCGCGAGCAGGCTCGCTCCCACATTTGTTATGGGTGTTACTTGAAGCCGAGCTGACGCCAGCCTTCGTAGACGGCGACCGCCACGGTGTTCGACAGGTTCAGGCTGCGGCAGCCTTCGCGCATCGGCAAGCGCAGGCGTTGTTCGCCGGGCAGGGCATCGAGCACTTCTGCCGGCAAGCCACGGCTTTCAGGGCCGAACAGGAACGCGTCGCCCTCGGCGAAGCTGGCATCGTGGAACGGGCGCGAGCCCTTGGTGGTGAACGCGAACAGCCGTGGATGACCAAGACTTTCCAGGCAACTGGCGAGGTCCGCGTGGCGTTGCAGGGTGGCATACTCGTGGTAGTCGAGGCCGGCCCGGCGCAGGCGTTTGTCGTCCATCTCGAAGCCCAGCGGTTCGATCAAATGCAGGTGGCAGCCACTGTTGGCGCACAGCCTGATAACGTTGCCGGTATTCGGCGGAATTTCTGGTTGAAAGAGGATGACGTGAAACATGCACGGCTCCGAAGGTAAAGATGAGCGGCATTCTACGCCGCCCATCGATCCACGTTCGAAACTATTACCGCGGGTGATGGGTTCGCTGGCGATTGTCGGACTGATGGTGGGGCTGATGATCGGTCGCCTGACCACGCCTGACCCCAGCGAATTGCAACAGATCGAGGTGACGGACGATGGGCTGGTGGTGTGGTTCAACAACGAACCCAAATCCCATGGCGAATTCGTGGACGGCAGCCTCGCGCTGCTGTTCGAGGCGCAAGGCAAGGCGCAGAAAGGTCAGCTCAAGCTCAACGATAAGGTCGTGAACTGGCGGACGCGCTTGAGTGATGGGGGGTTGTTGCTGACGGTAGTAGCGGCCCGGCCACTGCTGGGCGAGTGGACCGGTAGCGAGGTCGATGACCGCTGGCGGCTGGAGATCCATCTCCGGGAGCAATAAAAGAGGGAATCCCCGGCCTGCCTGTACCAAGGTTCCCAAAACGGCAGGGCTCGCGCATGGCGTCGAGCCCGGTGTAAAGAAGGAACCCCTGACCTGCCTGTATCAAGGGCCCCAAAACTGGGGGGCTCGTCGCGAGTGCGGTATGAGCCCGATGTAAAGAGGGGAATCCCCGGCCTGCCTGTACCAAGGTCCCCGAAACCGGGAAGTGAACTGAATCACTGAATGGACTATTGCAGGGGGCGTGCCAGGTTTTAACAAGTTGAAACAGAAAGCTGCGCTGGAATGCCGAAAGCCCCGTATTACGGGGCTTTCGTGTTTTTTCGATCGGGGTTCAATTGCGAAAACCGGCGGGGTTCTGGATTTGTTTTTGTGCGCGATTGCGGTTCACGGTGCATTCAGTCGGTGCACGTTGGCCCCAAAAGCTTCGCGGGCAAGCCTCGCTCCTACAGGGTTTGCGCCATTTCAAGATTAGCGCGTGACCTGTAGGAGCGAGGCTTGCCCGCGAATGGATGTAACTGTCAGCGAAGATCCAAAGGCTGCTTAGCCTTCTTCCCCCTCATCATCATCCCCGCCATCAACCTTCATCCCCAATTCCTTGATCTTGCGCGTCAGGGTATTACGTCCCCAACCCAGCAAGACCGCCGCATCGCGACGTCGCCCGGCGGTGTGTTTCAGGGCGGTCTCGATCATGATCCGCTCGAACGCCGGTACCGCGCTGTCGAGCAAACTCGATTGACCGCGAGCCAACGCCTGATCAGCCCATTGACGCAGCGCTTGCTCCCAATTGGTCACAGGCGCCGAATCCTGCGGCAGGCTCAGCAGTTCCGGCGGCAGGTCGCTGATGTGCACTTCGCGACCCGAAGCCATCACCGTGATCCAGCGGCAGGTATTCTCCAGCTGACGCACGTTGCCGCCCCACGGCAGGTTCTTCAGGTATTCCTCGGTTTCGCTTTTCAGCAGCTTCGGTTCCACCGCCAGTTCTTGTGCAGCACGGCTGAGGAAGTGCTTGGCCAGGGTCGGGATGTCTTCGCGACGGTCCGACAGCCGTGGAATGTGGATGCGGATCACGTTGAGGCGGTGAAACAAGTCCTCACGAAATTTCCCGGCGTGCACCAGGGTTTCCAGGTTCTGGTGCGTCGCCGCGATGATGCGCACATCGACCTTCACCGGTGTATGACCGCCGACGCGATAGAACTCGCCGTCGGCCAGTACGCGCAGCAAGCGGGTCTGGGTGTCGGCCGGCATGTCGCCGATTTCATCGAGGAACAGCGTGCCGCCGTCCGCCTGCTCAAAGCGCCCGCGACGCAGGTTGGCTGCGCCGGTGAACGCGCCTTTCTCATGGCCGAACAACTCGGATTCCATCAGGTCTTTCGGGATCGCCGCCATGTTCAACGCGATGAAGGGCGATGCAGCCCGTGGACTATGGCGGTGCAGGGCGTGGGCTACCAATTCTTTACCGGTACCGGATTCACCGTTGATCAGCACGGTGATGTTGGAGTGGCTCAAGCGCCCTATGGCGCGAAACACTTCCTGCATCGCCGGCGCTTCGCCGATGATTTCCGGGGTGCGGGTCAAGGCGACCGGGACTTCCAGGCCTTGCTGTTCCTGGGCGTGCTGGTTGGCGCGTTTGACCAACGACACCGCTTCGTCGACGTCGAACGGTTTTGGCAGGTACTCAAACGCGCCGCCCTGATAGGACGCGACAGCGCTGTCCAGATCGGAGTGCGCAGTCATGATGATCACTGGCAACCGTGGGTGTTGCTCGCGAATCCGCGCCAGCAGGTCCAGGCCACTGGCACCCGGCATGCGGATGTCGGAGATGATCACGTCCGGCTGCTGGCGCGCCAGGCGGCTCATCACGCCATCGGCGCTGTCGAAGCTTTGCGTGGTCATGCCTTCCTGCTGCAAGGCTTTTTCCAGGACCCAACGAATAGAACGGTCGTCATCGACGATCCACACGGTTTCACTACGGCTCATGTCGATGTGGCTCCTTGTTCCAGGGGCAGAAAGATCGAGAAAGTGGTATGGCCTGGGTGGCTGTCACATTCGATCAGGCCCTGGTGCTGGCTGATGATGTTCTGGGTAATGGCCAGGCCCAGCCCGGTACCGTCCGGGCGGCCGCTGACCATGGGAAAGAAGATGGTTTCTTGCAGGTCCGCGGGAATGCCGGGACCGTTGTCGATGATTTCGATCTTGGTCACCAGGCGATGGCGCACGTGGCCAATGGTGAACTGGCGCATGGCGCGGGTGCGCAGGCTGATGCGGCCCAGGCGCAGCTCGTTCTGGCTGCTGATGGCCTGCATTGCGTTGCGCACGATGTTCAACACGGCCTGGATCATTTGTTCTCGGTCGATCAAGACGTCGGGAATGCTCGGGTCGTAGTCGCGCACCAAAGTGATGCAGCCCTGACTTTCGGCCTCGACCAGATGGCAGACACGCTCCAGCACTTCGTGGACGTTGCACATGGCCAATGACGGCAGCTTATTGGAGCCGAGCATGCGATCGACCAGATTGCGCAGGCGGTCGGCTTCTTCAATGATGACGTTGGTGTAATCGCGCAGGCTTTCCTCCGGCAGTTCACGGGCGAGCAATTGCGCCGCGCCGCGAATCCCGCCCAGCGGGTTCTTTATTTCGTGAGCGAGACCGCGCACCAGCATTTTGCTGGTTTCCTGTTTCGACAGTTGCGCCTCTTCCTTGGTGATCCGCAACAAGCGGTCACGGGGGTGGACTTCCAGCAGCAGCATCGTGGCGCCGTTGGCCAGGATCGGCGTTACCGCGTAGTCGACGGTCAGCGTCTGGCCGGTGAGGGCGGTGAGCATCGCTTCGCGCTTGGTAAACGGGTGCGCCTGCTCGACCGCCTGGCGCAAGGAATTCAGCGCTTCAGTGGATTCGGTGAACAACTCGCTGATGAACTGCCCATGGCTACGCTGACCGCTGATGGCCAGGAGCATCTCCGCCGCCGGGTTCATGTACTCGAGGCGCAATTCGGCATCGAGCAAAATGGTAGCGGTGGTCAGATTGTCGAGAAGCAGACGATGGAGTGCGTCACTGATGGTCATTTAGGACCTCTTTTGGAGCAGGGCATGCGCGCGAATAACGCGCCGATATGAGGAAAATGCAAAAACCAAACCAAGGCTCCGAAAAGAAGCGTTTAAAGCCTGAAACGGGCGTTTGACGCTCGTTTGCGTGGCGTTCTGCCAGCTTTTGCGGGTACTTTCGAACCAAAATGGGTTGAGATGTGGGTACGGTGCACCCTATTGCACCAATATAGTGCGCAAAGCTGAACGGCGTTAGAAGAAACGCAGGAAGGGATTTTTTTCTTCTACGGGTTTGTCTTTGAGCGGACATTCCGGCCGTTGACCATAGTCGGTGAGAGCGCAAGGTTTGACTTTGCGCTTCTGTGCGAGGGAGATGCGCAGCATCTGGAAGGGTTGATTGGCCGTGCGTTCGACGGTGCGACCCTGTTCGTCGAGGATTTCCACGGACAGGTTGTGGCGGCCACGGTCGATGTTGCTCAGGGCAAACACCGGACTGACGCCGGGCTCGGCGGTGGGTTGGCCGTCGAGCAGCAATCGGTAGCGGTGCCCTCGTTGCAGGCCTGGTTCATTGGTGACACTGACGATCAGCTCACCGGCATTGCTACGGACCGTAGCGTCCGGTTCCGGGACAAGCACGCGGAGCATGTCGTAGTGGAACAAGGGTTTGTCTTCGGTTTTTTGCGTAGCGGTCACCGGCGCGGCCCCGCTGGGGTTGGCAGACATGCGATTGCTCGTCGCCAGCGGCACACGCTTGGCGTTGCCTGAGCCTGGCTGGTCGGTGTAGACCCGGTTGCCCTGGGCGTCGACGTAGGTGAACACCTCGGCCGTGACCGGCAGCGCGATCAGGCAGGCGATCAGCAGCCACATCCTCATCGCTTGTGCACCCGTTGCACGGTAAATGTCTGCGTCGGGCTTTGCTGGATGATGTTCTCGCCATCGATCACCTGCACCGCCAGGCTGTGTTCGCCACGATCGATGTTCACCAGTTGCAGGATCGGCACGTTGCTCGATTGCCCATAGGGTTGGCCATCAAGCAACAACCTGAACAGATGCGGCGCTTGCAGGCGCGGTTTGATCAGGACGCTGACTGTGAACGTGCCGTTGTTGGCGCGCAGGGCTTCGTCGGTGGGTAAACCGGTCAACTCCAGCACCTCATAGGCGCTGCGCGGCGGCTCGCGGTTGCTGGCTTCGGCAGCGGGCGCGGGAGGTGCCTGAGGCGCAACGCTGTTGAGCGGTGGCAACTCGACCGGCTGCGTCTTGACGCCATCGGGTGGCTGATTGCTGTAGGCGGTGTTGCCGGAGGCGTCAGTGTACTTATAGATCTGCGCTGCGGCGGGCAGGGCGATCAGCAGCCACATCAGAAGAAAACCACGACCCATAAAATCGACCAGAAACAAAAGCGTTGGGGTGCAGCATAGGTCAGGGGTGGCGGTTGACCCAATTCAAAAACATCCGGGCATGATTTACAGGGATCTCCCAAACACAACAAAACCCTGTAGGAGTGAGCCTGCTCGCGATAACGGTGGATCAGCCAACATCAATATTGAATGAAACAATGCCATCGCCGGGAAGCCGGTCTCACTCCCACAGGGTTTTTCAGCGCTTGTTGAATCGCGGGCATAAAAAAGACCTCCCGAAGGAGGCCTCTTTCTTGTCACGCCGCTTGCGCAGGCGCTACCGGATCAGCAGCTGTAGTACAGCTCATATTCCAGTGGGTGTACGAAGGTGCGGACCTTGATTTCTTCTTCGCTTTTCAGAGCGATGTAAGCGTCGATGAAGTCATCGGAGAACACGCCGCCTTTGGTCAGGAACGCGCGACCTTTGTCCAGCTCTTCCAGGGCTTCTTTCAGGCTGCCGCAAACTTGTGGGATCTCTTTCGCCTCTTCAGGCGGCAGGTCGTACAGGTTTTTGTCAGCTGCGTCGCCAGGGTGGATCTTGTTCTGGATGCCGTCCAGGCCAGCCATCAACAGTGCAGCGAAGCCCAGGTACGGGTTGGCTGCTGGATCCGGGAAGCGGGCTTCGATACGGCGAGCGCGAGGGCTGGACACGTAAGGAATACGGATCGAAGCGGAACGGTTACGAGCCGAGTAGGCCAGCATTACCGGCGCTTCGAAACCTGGGACCAGACGCTTGTAGGAGTTGGTCGACGGGTTGGTGAAGCCGTTCAGGGCCTTACCGTGCTTGATGATGCCGCCGATGAAGTACAGGGCGGTGTCGGACAGGCCGGCATAGCCTTCGCCAGCGAAGGTGTTCTTGCCATCTTTGGCGATGGACAGGTGAACGTGCATACCCGAACCGTTATCGCCGTACAGCGGCTTAGGCATGAAGGTCGCGGTGCGGCCGTAGGCATCAGCCACGTTGTGTACGCAGTACTTCAGGGTCTGAACTTCGTCAGCCTTGGCCACCAGGGTGTTGAACTTCACACCGATTTCGTTCTGGCCGGCAGTGGCCACTTCGTGGTGGTGAACTTCGATAACCAGGCCCATCTCTTCCATGGCGTTGCACATGGAGGTACGGATTTCATGGTCGTGGTCGAACGGCGGAACCGGGAAGTAGCCGCCTTTGACGCCTGGACGGTGGCCTTTGTTGCCGCCTTCCACGTCCTGGTCGGACATCCACGAACCTTGTTCGGAGTAGATCTTGAACATCGAACCGGAGATGTCGGACTTGAACTTCACTTCGTCGAAGATGAAGAATTCTGGCTCTGGACCTACGAATACGGTGTCGCCGATACCGGTCGACTTCAGGTATTCCTCGGCACGCTTGGCGATCGCACGTGGGTCACGGTCGTAGCCTTGCATGGTCGAAGGCTCGATCACGTCGCAAACCAGAATCAGGGTCGGCTCTTCGGTGAACGGGTCGAGAACGGCAGTGCTGTCGTCCGGCATCAGGATCATGTCGGAGGCTTCGATGCCTTTCCAGCCAGCGATGGAGGAACCGTCGAACATTTTGCCTTCTTCGAAGAAAGCTTCATCCAGCGCGTCGCGAGCCGGCATGGTCACGTGGTGCTGAGTGCCTTTGGTGTCCGTGAAGCGCAGATCAATCCACTTGACGTCATGATCTTTGATGAGTTGAACCGACTTCGACATAGTGTCCTCCGGGTGGCTTCGGGCTTAGTAGTGGATGCCCTTAGAATGTGGGTGATGCCGGCGCGAATACTCTGCCAAGGCAACCTGCCTCACAAGGGAGCAAATTGCATGCCAGTGCCCCAGCATGGGTTTTTTGCCCCAATATCACGCTTATAAAGGCACAAAGCGTCTGTAAGCGGAAAATCTCGCCCTACAATGTAGCGTTAAAATCATCAAATGACCTGTTTTGGTGCGCGCAAAACCTTCTGCACATTAACTGGTTAAACCTTGAGCAATTTCCGCTATAATCCGCGCCCCCCTTTTTCGGCTGGGCCTGCGCGCGCTGTTTTCATGAAATTAATCGTAAAAGTCTTCCCCGAGATCACCATCAAGAGCCGCCCGGTACGGATGCGTTTCATCCGCCAGTTGGCCAAAAATATCCGTACCGTGCTCCGCGACCTGGACCCGGCTGTGGTGGTGAACGGTGTGTGGGACAATCTCGAGCTGGAAACCCGCGTCAGCGAGCCCAAAGCCCTGAAGGAGATGACCGAGCGCCTGAGCTGCATGCCGGGCATCGCGCATTTCCTGCAAGTCGATGAATACCCGCTGGGCGACTTCGACGACATCGTCGCCAAGTGCAAGCAGCACTTCGGTGATGCGCTGGCCGGGAAGATCTTTTCGGTGCGCTGCAAGCGTGCCGGCAAGCACGAATTCAGTTCGATGGACGTCGAGAAATACGTCGGCAGCCAACTGCGTCGTCAGTGCGGCGCCGCGGGAATCTCGCTGAAAGAGCCGGAAATCGAAGTCCGCCTCGAAATTCGCGACAAACGGTTGTTCGTGATCCACAGCCAGCACAACAGCATCGGCGGTTATCCGCTGGGCGCCCTGGAACAGACGCTTGTGCTGATGTCGGGTGGGTTCGATTCCACGGTGGCTGCGTACCAGATCATGCGCCGCGGCCTGATGAGCCATTTCTGCTTCTTTAATCTGGGCGGGCGGGCCCATGAACTGGGCGTCATGGAAGTCGCGCACTTCATCTGGAAGAAGTACGGCAGCTCCCAACGCGTGTTATTTGTGAGTGTGCCATTCGAGGAAGTACTGGGAGAAATTCTCGGGAAAGTCGATAACAGTCATATGGGTGTAGTTTTGAAGCGTATGATGTTGCGCGCTGCTTCCCGTATTGCCGATCGGCTGGACATCGAAGCGCTGGTTACCGGCGAGGCGATTTCCCAGGTGTCGAGCCAGACACTGCCGAACCTGTCCGTGATCGACTGCGTGACCGACAAGCTGGTCTTGCGTCCGCTGATCGCCAGTCACAAGCAGGACATCATCGACCTGGCCAACGAAATCGGTACTGCCGACTTCGCCAAGCACATGCCGGAATATTGCGGGGTCATCTCGGTGAACCCCAAGACCCACGCCAAGCGTCCGCGCGTGGAGTACGAAGAACAACAGTTCGACATGGCAGTACTTGAGCGTGCGCTCGAGAACGCCAAACTGGTGCCGATCGATCGCGTGATCGACGAATTGGGCCAGGACTTGCAGATCGAAGAAGTCAGCGAAGCGTTGGCTGGTCAGATCGTCATCGACATCCGTCACCCGGATGCCGCTGAAGACGACCCGCTGGGCCTTGCTGGCATTGAGGTACAAACGATGCCGTTTTATGCATTGAACGCTCGTTTCAAGGAACTGGACCCTACTCGCCAGTACCTGCTGTATTGCGACAAAGGCGTGATGAGTCGCCTGCATGCCCACCATTTGCTCAGTGAGGGGCATGCCAATGTGCGCGTTTATCGACCGAGCTAAGTGCCCGGGGCTGTTTGCCTGTGGCCTGCGTCACCGGCCCCCCGACGCCGCCGTCAAGCTGTAACGGCTTTGCCGGACTCTACTGTTAATCGCTGCCAAGACTTGTCAGCACACCGAATCCTCTGATCGAGATACACAAGTGATCGAAAATCTACGCAACATCGCCATCATTGCTCACGTTGACCATGGTAAGACCACCCTGGTAGACAAACTCTTGCGTCAATCCGGCACCCTGGAGCGCAACGAGCTCAACGACGAGCGCGTGATGGACTCCAACGACCAGGAGAAAGAACGCGGTATTACCATTCTGGCGAAAAACACCGCCATCAACTGGAACGGCTACCACATCAACATCGTGGACACCCCGGGCCACGCCGACTTCGGCGGCGAAGTTGAACGCGTAATGTCGATGGTTGACTCCGTTCTGCTGCTGGTTGACGCTCAAGACGGCCCTATGCCGCAAACCCGTTTCGTGACCAAGAAGGCTTTCGAAGCCGGCCTGCGTCCAATCGTGGTGATCAACAAGGTTGACCGTCCAGGCGCGCGTCCGGACTGGGTTCTGGACCAGATCTTCGACCTGTTCGACAACCTCGGTGCTACCGAAGAACAGCTGGACTTCAAAGTCGTCTACGCCTCGGCCCTGAACGGCATTGCCGGTCTGGAACACACCGACATGGCTGAAGACATGACCCCGCTGTACCAGTCGATCGTCGACAACGTACCTGCGCCGAAAGTCGACCGTGAAGGTCCGTTCCAGATGCAGATCTCCGCTCTGGACTACAACAGCTTCCTGGGTGTTATCGGCGTTGGCCGTATCGCTCGTGGCCGCATCAAGCCGAACACTCCGGTTGTTGCTATCGACGCCGACGGCAAGAAGCGTAACGGTCGTATCCTGAAGCTGATGGGTCACCACGGTCTGCACCGTATCGACGTTGAAGAAGCAGCTGCCGGCGACATCGTCTGCATCAGCGGCTTCGACCAGCTGTTCATCTCCGACACTCTGTGCGACCCACTGAACGTCGAAGCGATGAAGCCGCTGACCGTTGACGAGCCAACCGTTTCCATGACCTTCCAGGTAAACGACTCGCCTTTCTGCGGTAAAGAAGGCAAGTTCGTGACGTCCCGTAACATCAAGGAACGTCTGGACAAAGAACTGCTCTACAACGTTGCCCTGCGCGTTGAAGAAGGCGACACCGCCGACAAGTTCAAAGTCTCCGGCCGTGGTGAGCTGCACCTCTCGGTACTGATCGAAACCATGCGTCGCGAAGGCTTCGAAATGGGTGTTGGTCGTCCGGAAGTGATCATCCGCATGGTTGACGGCGTGAAGCACGAACCGTACGAAAACGTGACCATCGACCTGCCAGAAGAATCGCAAGGTTCGATCATGGAACAGATCGGTATCCGTAAAGGCGACCTGACCAACATGGTTCCGGATGGCAAGGGCCGTGTGCGCCTTGAGTACAACATCCCGGCTCGTGGCCTGATCGGTTTCCGTAACGAGTTCCTGACCCTGACCTCCGGTGCAGGCATCCTGACCTCGATCTTCGATCGTTACGACGTGATGAAGTCCGGCGACATGTCCGGCCGTCAGAACGGCGTGCTGGTTTCGGTTGCTACCGGTAAGGCTCTGACTTACTCGCTGGAAACCCTGCAAGCTCGCGGCAAACTGTTCCTGGGTCACGGTGAAGACGTGTACGAAGGTCAAATCGTCGGCATCAACAGCCGCGACAACGACCTGGGCGTCAACCCAACCAAAGGCAAGAAGCTCGACAACATGCGTGCCTCGGGTAAAGACGAAACCATCGCTCTGGTTCCGCCTATCCGTTTCACCCTGGAACAAGCTCTGGAATTCGTTCAAGAAGACGAATTGTGCGAAGTCACTCCTAAGTCCATCCGTCTTCGCAAGAAGATCCTGGGCGAAAGCGAGCGTACCCGCGCTGCCAAGAAAGCCGGTAACTGAGTCTCGACTTAGTTAGCTGCTAAAAAAACGCCCCCGACCGCAAGGTCGGGGGCGTTTTTGTTTGTCTGGGGTTTGTGCGGTGTCAGTTCGGGTCCCTTCGCGGGCAAGCCTCGCTCCTACGGGTTTTGCACGCGTCACAAGAACGGCGCATGACCTGTAGGAGCGAGGCTTGCCCGCGAAGGCGATCTATCCGGCAGCGTGATTGCGGATCAGAACTTCTCAAGCGTCCTACGGCTAGCGCTGCTCTCGCGCGCCACTTCTTTAGGCTTGTATGCGCAATACCCCGGCCGTGGCCCGATTTTCGGGTGATTGCGGCAAGTGTCCGGGCGCTTTTCATAAATAGTGCACAGACGGCTCTTACGATCCAGGTACAGGCAATCGTTGTTGCTCATGCGCTGGAGGGTGAAGATCTCGGACTTCTGGTTGTAACGCTCGACGATCCCTTCCTTCTGCAAGCGCTTGGCAATGTTCTTTGGCGGCTCGCCGCGCTCGAACTCGTCGACGATGCCGATGCGGATAAGGTCCTTGATCTTGACCTCGACCGGCAGCGTGCAGCAGCTGGATACACACGAGCCGCACATCGGTGCAGAATATTTGGCCCAGGTATCGAGGCGATCGATCTCCGCAGCGGCGATCAGGTTGGACTTCATCATCGGTTGTTACCAGCGTGTGCATCAGGGCGCGCGATCATACCGGGACTGGTGGATTTTTGAACAACCTTTCGCCAGATTTTTTCTCCTTCGCTCAAAAAACACCGTTAATCCGGCACGGCCCCTGCATTGATTCAGGCACATGACAATGTAATGCCGCCCTATCTCGCACTATCAGGAAAAACTGCCGAACCAGAGTCCCAACGGCCTGTCAGACCGTCTAGGCTCAACAACTCCACGCTCGCTCGAGGTCCTATCGATGACTCAAGAACCACTTGTTCGCGAAGCAGAGGTGGCCGCATTTCGCGATGCCGTCTTGACCAAACTCACCTACGCGGTGGGCAAAGACCCGGATCACGCCTTCGACCACGACTGGTTCGAAGCCATTGCGTTGGCAGCGCGCGATCACATGGTCGAGCACTGGATGGATCACACCCGGCAGATCTACCGCAAAGGTCAGAAACGGGTTTACTACCTCTCCCTGGAATTTCTCATCGGCCGGCTGCTCTACGACAGCCTGAGCAACCTTGGCCTGCTCGACGTCGCCCGCGAAGCGCTGACCGAACTCGGCGTCGACCTGGAACGTATCCGCCTGCTGGAGCCCGACGCGGCGCTGGGCAACGGCGGCCTCGGTCGTCTGGCAGCGTGCTTCATGGAAAGCATGTCGACCCTCGGCATCGCTGGCCACGGCTACGGTATTCGTTATGAACACGGCTTGTTCCGCCAGGCCATCGTCGACGGCTGGCAGCAGGAGCAAACCGAACACTGGCTGGACTTCGGCAACCCGTGGGAATTTGAACGGCCTGAAGTCGTGTACCCGATTGGCTTCGGCGGCAGTGTCGAAACCGTCACCGATGAAAACGGCAAGTCCAAGCAAGTCTGGTCCCCGGCGGAAACCGTGCGGGCCATTGCCTACGACACGCCGGTGGTCGGCTGGCGCGGGGCGAGCGTCAATACGCTGCGCCTGTGGCGTGCCCGCGCCATGGAAGATTTGCACCTGGAGCGCTTCAACGCCGGTGACCACTTGGGCGCTGTGGCCGAAGTCGCCCGGGCAGAAAGCATCTCCCGCGTGCTCTACCCGGCGGACAGCACCGAAGCCGGCCAGGAACTGCGCCTGCGCCAGGAATACTTCTTTGTCGCCGCGTCCTTGCAGGATTTGCTGCGCCGCCATCGCAACATGCACACCTCGGTCCTGACCCTGGGCGACCACGCGGCGATCCAGCTCAACGACACGCACCCGTCAATCGCCGTGGCCGAACTGATGCGTCAGCTCGTCGACGTCTACGACGTGGCGTGGGATGCCGCATGGCAGGTCACCGTCGACACGCTCTCGTACACCAACCACACGCTGTTGCCGGAGGCGCTGGAAACCTGGCCGGTCGGTTTGATGGAGCGGATGCTGCCGCGGCACATGCAGATCATTTACCAGATCAACGCCCAGCACATTGACTCGTTGCGCGCCAAAGGCATTCACGACTTCGACGTGCTGCGTGCGGTGTCGCTGATCGAGGAAGACAACGGCCGCCGAGTGCGCATGGGCAACCTGGCGTTCCTCGGATCCCACAGCGTCAACGGTGTGTCCGCACTGCACACGCAACTGATGCGCAAAACCGTGTTCTCCGAACTGCACAAGCTCTATCCGGAGCGGATCAACAACAAGACCAACGGCATCACCTTCCGCCGCTGGCTCTACCAGGCCAACCCCGAGCTGACGTCGATGATGGTCGACGCCCTCGGCCCGGACCTGTTGGACAACGCTGAAGCACGCCTGAAGGAACTGGAGCCGTTTGCCGAGAAAGCTGCGTTCCGCAAAGCCTTCGCCGAGCAGCGGCTGCACAGCAAAAAAGCCCTGGCGTACCTGATTCATGAACGACTGGGGATCGCGGTCAACCCGGCGGCCATGTTCGACGTGCAGGTCAAGCGGATCCACGAATACAAACGCCAGTTACTCAACCTGATGCACACCGTGGCGTTGTACCAGGCGATTCGCGCCGAGCCGGAAATCGACTGGGTGCCGCGGGTGAAGATCTTCGCCGGCAAGGCGGCGGCCAGTTATCACCAGGCCAAGCTGATCATCAAGTTGACCAACGACATCGCCCGGGTGGTGAACAACGACCCGACGGTGCGCGGTCTGCTCAAAGTGGTGTTCCTGCCCAACTACAACGTCAGCCTGGCGGAAAGCATCATTCCGGCGGCGGATTTGTCGGAGCAGATTTCCACCGCGGGCTTTGAAGCCTCGGGCACCAGCAACATGAAGTTCGGCCTCAACGGTGCGCTGACCATCGGCACCCTCGATGGCGCCAACGTTGAAATGTGCGAGTTCATCGGCCCCGAGCACATGTTCATCTTCGGTCTCAGTGCCCAGCAGGTTGAGGCGCGCAAGCAGAACCATGAGTTCAATGCGACTCCGGATATTGCCGCATCACACCGTTTGAATGACGTGCTGCAAGCGATTCGCGGCGGGGTGTTCTCGCCGGATGATCCGGCCCGTTACACCGGGTTGATCGACTCGCTGATCGATTACGACCGCTTCCTGGTCTGCGCCGATTTCGATTCCTATTGGGACGCGCAGATGCGCGTGGAAGCCCATTGGCATGATTCGCAAGCCTGGTGGCGTTCGGCGGTGTTGAATACTTCCCGGATGGGTTGGTTCTCGTCCGACCGGACCATTCGCGAGTACGCCACGGATATCTGGAAGGCATTGGAGTAACTTTTAGCAATAATTGCGAGCAAGGCCCGGCGGTTGTTGGGCCTGATCGATATACTAAGCCCCAGTTTCACCGGGCAGCAGACACTGGCAATCCATTGTGGGAGCGAGCCTGCTCGCGAAAGCGGTCTGACATTCAACGTCAATGCTGAATGTCATGGCCCCTTCGCGAGCAGGCTCGCTCCCACAGGTTTGTGTGGTTTCACACTAGACTCAGCCAGAGACTGCTTCACCCGGATTCGCCCCGCAGCGGGGCCGCTTAGGGATATCGACCATGCAATGGATGTTCATGCTGATTGGGCTGGTGCTGGGCTGGATACTCGATGAGTCATTCAGCGATGCGCTATTGGGTGCGCTGCTCGGGTTGGGAGTAGGGCAGGCCATTCGTATCGGCCGCCTGGATTCAGAAGCGACCGAGCAACGTCGTCTGCTGGAGCAGGCGCAGGTTGCGCTCAATGGCGTGCAGCAACGCCTGGCATTGTTGGAGGTGCCGGGCGTCACAACGCCTGAAACCAGCGAGCCGGTTGCCAGCGAAGCCGCTCCGTCGCCTGAGTTCACCCTCGATGACATTCCTGTCGAAACCCCCGAGCTGATCTGGGATCTTCCGCCCGAACTCGAGCCGATGAGCGCAACGGCAGCGCAAACCAGCCGTCCGCTGCCCGACGATGTCTGGAAACCCGATCCTGTTACCCGCGAACCGCAACAACCCGCCGTCCCGCGTGGCCCGAACTTCATCGAGCGGGCCATCAGCGGCGCTCGCAACTGGCTGTTCGGCGGCAACACCGTGCTGCGGGTCGGCGTGGTGCTGTTGTTCCTCGGTCTGGCGTTCTTGCTGCGGTATGCCACCGAAGGCATGGTGGTGCCGATCGAACTGCGTTACGCCGGGGTTGCGGCCGCTGCGTTGGGCTTGCTTGGTCTGGGTTGGTGGCTAAGAACACGCAACAGCAATTACGCGCTGATGCTGCAAGGCACCGGCATCGCCGTGTTGTACCTGACGGTGTTTGCCGCGATGCGCCTGCACCCGCTACTCGATCCAAGCGCCGCCCTGGGGCTGCTGGTCGCGGTCACGGTGTTCTCGGCGATTCTCGCCATCACTCAGGATGCGTTGGGCCTGGCCGCGGCCGCTGCACTCGGCGGCTTCGCGGCACCGATCCTGACTTCCACCGGCGCCGGCAACCACGTCGCGCTGTTCAGCTACTTCGCCTTGCTCAACGCCGGCATCCTCGCCATCGCCTGGTTCAAGGCCTGGCGACTGCTGAACCTGATCGGTTTCGTCGGCACTTTCGGCATCGGTTTCGCCTGGGGCCTGCGCTCCTACACACCGGAATTGCTGTGGAGCACCGAACCGTTCCTGGTGCTGTTCTTCCTGATGTACCTGGCCATCGGTCTGCTGTTTGCCCGGCGCAAGTTGCTGGAGATGAGCGACGCCCCCGAGGACGATAGCCGTGAGGCGCTGCTGCGCTGGTCGGCGCGCAAGGGCGATTACGTCGACGGCACGATGCTGTTCGGCCCGCCGCTGGTGGGCTTCGGATTGCAGTTCGCGCTGGTTCAGCATTTGGAATTTGCCGCAGCGTTCAGTGCCTTGGCCTTGGGCATGATCTACATGGGCCTGGCGCGTTTCCTGATGGGCGGCCGCGCATTGCTGCTCGCGGAAACCTGTTTGGCGCTGGGCGTGATCTTCGCCAGCCTCGCGATTCCGCTGGGGCTCGACGCGCGCTGGACGGCTGCCGCTTGGGCGGTCGAGGGCGCGGGCATTTTCTGGCTCGGCCTGCGTCAGCAACGACCGCTGGCTCGTGCGTTTGCCTTATTGCTGCAACTGGGCTCGGCCATCGCGTTTGTCAGCGAATTGCGCATCGGCGACGGCAGTTTGCTCGACGGCGCTCCGCTGGGCGCGTTGATGCTCGGCGTGGCGTTGTTGTTCAGCTTCTATCAATTGCGCAAAGCCCTGCCCGAACAGACATCGGAATGGGAGCGCAAAGGGCGGCCGGTGTTGGCTTGCCTGGGCCTGACCTTCCTCTATCTGTTGGCGCCATTGTTCTTCCTGACCCACGGCACCGCCATCAGCTGGGCGTTGGCGGGGTTGGCGACGTTGTTTGTCGGTCTGCGCCTGCAATCACGCACGTTCCTGTTCACCGCGTTCGCTGTGCAATTGCTTGGCGGTGCACTGTTCCTGCTGCGCTTGCAAGGTTCCAGCGGTGAGTCTGGCGCCGTGTTTAGCGCGGGTTGGAGCGGTTTGCTCAGCGCGTCTTTGATCGGCCTCGCGCTGATCGCCGGCATGTTGCTCGCCGCGCGTGATGAGATGGTGCGCAGCGATGTCCGGCTGCTGCGCGGCTTGTCGGTGGTGTTGCTGGCGGGTCTGGTGCTGATCAATCTGGCGGTGCTGTTCGTGCTGCCCTGGCAGACCGCGAGTGCGGTGTGGGCGGCCAGTGGCTTGTTCATCATTTGGCTGAGCCTGTACCTCAAGCAGCGCGTGAGTTTTGTCTTCGGCCTGCTGTTGCAGGTGATTGGCGGAGCAGCGTTCCTGTTCGCCGGGCCGGACCTGCTCGGGCCGCTGGCCAGCGAAGGGTTGAAACCTCTGGCCCACAGCGGTTTCTGGACGCCGCTGGTGTTGGGCCTGGCCGCGATGGTCGGAGCGTGGCGCTTGCAACTTGGCAACCATGCCTCGGCGTTTGATGTGCTGAGCTTGCAGCGTTTGTCCGAAGTGTTGCTGGTGTGGGGCGCAGGCTGGTGGGCGCTGGCGTGGATCAGCGAAGTGCTGCGTTTTGCACCGCTGAATCTCCAAGCAACCTTGTTGCTGGCGGTTGCCGCCTTGAGCGTGGCGCTGTGGGCGGTGTTGGCGCTGCGCTTGAATTGGTCGTCGCTGGGCCTGCTTTGCACCTTGCTGATGCCCGCTGCCGGTCTGGTACTGCTCGCCGCGTGGCACTCGCGTTATCACCCGGCAGCCAATTTCGGTTGGCTGGTGTGGGCGGCCGTGTTCGTCGTGCATTTCATCTCCCTGCGACGTCTGGCGCCGATGTTGCCGGCGCGTGCCCTGAGCACCGCTCATGTGCTCGGCTGCTGGCTGTTGATCGGTGTGCTGGCCTTGGAGCTGCGTTACGGTTTGCTGCTGTTGTCCGAGCAGTACAACGCCTGGCGCTGGCTGGGTTGGGCGATCCTGCCGAGTCTGTATCTGGTGCTGATGGCGGCGCCACGGAATGGGCCTTGGCCTGTTTCGGCGTATCCACGCGAGTACCGTTTTTATGCGGCGGCACCGTTGGCGCTGCTGATGCTCGGCTGGTTCTGGCTGGCGAATATCGTCAGCGACGGCACGGCCGAGCCGCTGCCCTATGTGCCGCTGGTCAATCCGTTGGAGTTGGGTCTGCTGTTTGCGCTGTTCGGCGTCTACGTCTGGTCCCGCAGCGCCGTGACGCAACTGGCGATTCGCAAAGATTACATAGCGCACGCCACGCAACTGATCGCCGGGGTCTCGCTGTTCGCGTTCTTCACCGCACTGGTGATGCGCACCGCGCACCATTGGGGCGGTGTGCCGTTCGAGCTCGATGCGTTGCTTGAATCGATGCTGGTGCAGGCGGGGCTGTCCATCGTCTGGACCCTGATGGCGCTGAGCCTGATGATCGGCGGCCATCTGCGTCATCGCCGTGAAGTCTGGCTGATCGGCGCCGCGCTGATTGGTGTGGTGGTGGCCAAACTGTTCTTTGTCGAACTGAGTAACCGTGGCGGCCTTGCGCGGATTGTGTCGTTTATCGGCGTCGGCGTGTTGCTGCTGGTGGTGGGCTATTTCGCGCCGCTGCCGCCCAAGCGCGCCGAGGCTGCGCGCCAAGGCGGAGCCGACGCTGAAAGGCCGGCCCCTGAAACCGAAGGAGTGTCGTCTTGAGTCAGAAGTTGAACCTGGGCTGGTTGGGCGCTGTTGCGTTGGGTGTGGCGCTGTCCGCCAGCGCTCAGGAAAAACCGGCGGACTTTGCCACGCACGTGCCGTTGTCGGTGAGCGGCGAAGGGCCTTGGTATCGCCTCGAATTGCCCTTGAGCGTGCAACTCAATGCGCGGCAAACGGACCTCAGCGATGTTCGCGTGTTCAACGCTGCCGGTGAGGCCCAGGCCTACGCCTTGGCTCGCGAGGCGGCGTCAACCCGGGAAAATCGTACGCTGACCGATGTGAAGTGGTTCCCGCTGTACACCTCGGCGGACGCCACGGAGCGTGCGCCGGGCATCCGCGTGCAATCGAGCGAGAACGGCACGTTGGTCGAAGTGCAACCGTCCAGTCAGCTGGAGGCGGGCGAAGAAGTGCTGCGCGGCTGGTTGCTCGACGCCAGCGCCATCAAGGCGCCGTTGCAGCAGTTGATCCTCGACTGGACCAGCGAGCGCGATGGCTTTCAGCGTTTCACCATCGAGGCCAGCGACGACTTGCAGCATTGGCAGTCGTGGGGCGAAGGCCAGGTGGCGCGGCTGACGTTTGCCGATGAACGGGTCGAGCAGCATGAAGTCGGCTTGCCGGGGCAATCGGCGCGTTATCTGCGCCTGCTGTGGAATTCACCGCAATTGGCACCGACGCTGACGTCTGCGCAGCTGCAAAGCGCGAGTCCCCGCAGTCTGCCGCTGCCGTTGGTCTGGTCGCAGCCGCTGGCGGGCAGCAGCGTTAAGGCGGGTGAGTACACCTGGCAGTTGCCGATGGGGCTGAATGTCGAGCGGGTTCAGGTCGAGCTGAGTCAGCCCAACAGCCTGGCGCCGGTGACGTTGTCCGGTCGTCGCGAAAGCAGCCTGCCGTGGCAGCCGCTGACCAGCGGTTTACTCTATCGCCTGACCCAGAGTGGCCAGGACGTGGTGCAGAACGAATTGCAGCTGTCGGGGCAAACCGTGCAGCAGTTGAAGCTGGTCGTGGATGAGCGCGGCGGTGGCTTGGGTGCTGAAGCGCCGACGTTGAAGTTTGCTGTGCGCTCGACGCAATTGGTGTTCCTGGCGCGTGGGGCGGGGCCTTATACGCTGGCGCTGGGGAGTGCGACGGTGAGGGCGGCGAACCTGCCGTTGTCGACGCTGATCCCGGATTACAGCGCGGCCAAGTGGGCGGCGCTGGGCAAGGCTTCGGTGGAGGGTGCGGCGATGGTGAGCAACTCCTCCACGGTGACTGCGGCCGCGACAGCGGACACGGACTGGAAGAAGTTCGGGTTGTGGGGGGTGTTGCTGCTGAGCGTGCTGTTTCTCGCAGCGATGGCGTTCAGTTTGCTGCGCAAGCCCCCCGTTAAACCCTGAACCTGTGGCGAGGGAGCTTGCTCCCGTTCGGCTGCGAAGCAGTCGTAACTTCTGCGGCTGCATGTTCTCGGACAAATGGCGGCGAATGCTTCAGGGGGCCGCTTCGCACCCCAACGGGAGCAAGCTCCCTCGCCGCCATAGAGTTCATTTACAGCTACGCTCAACCCCGCGCATGAACTCTATTGGGCGTATCACGTCTGATAGGAGGAAATGCGCCTCGACTCGCGTTAAACTGCGCGGGTTTTTAGCCCCCAATTCCACCGGAGCCTTCCATGTCCCGCGTTACCCTGAGTCGCTATTTGATTGAGCAGACCCGTAGCAACAACACCCCTGCCGATCTGCGTTTCCTGATCGAAGTGGTGGCGCGTGCTTGCAAGGAAATCAGCCACGCCGTGTCCAAGGGCGCCCTGGGCGGCGTTCTGGGCAGCATGGGCACTGAAAACGTCCAAGGCGAAGTGCAGAAGAAGCTTGATGTGATGTCCAACGACATCCTGCTCGAAGCCAACGAATGGGGCGGTCACCTGGCCGGCATGGCATCCGAAGAAATGGATAATGCCTACCAGATCCCGGGCAAATACCCGAAAGGCGCGTACCTGCTGGTATTCGACCCACTGGATGGTTCGTCGAACATCGACATCAACGCGCCGGTCGGTACGATCTTCTCGGTGCTGCGTTGCCCGAACGAATACCTGACCCAGAACGAGCCTTTGAACGAAAAGGCCTTCCTGCAGCCAGGCACTCAGCAGGTTGCCGCCGGTTATGCGATTTACGGTCCACAGACAATGCTGGTGCTGACCCTGGGCAATGGCGTGAAGGGCTTTACCCTGGACCGTGAAATGGGCAGCTTCGTGCTGACCCATGAAGACATCACGATCCCTGAGTCCACGCAGGAATTTGCGATCAACTCGTCCAACAAGCGTCACTGGGAAGCGCCGGTACAACGTTATGTCGACGAATTGCTGGCTGGCGATGAAGGCCCGCTGAAAAAGAACTACAACATGCGCTGGGTCGCGGCGATGGTTGCCGACGTGCACCGTATCCTGACCCGTGGCGGTCTGTTCATGTACCCACGCGACAACCGCGAGCCGTCCAAGCCGGGCAAACTGCGTCTGATGTACGAAGCCAACCCGATGTCGTTCCTGGTTGAGCAGGCTGGCGGCGCTTCCACCGATGGCCATCAGCGCATCCTCGACATCAAGCCTGAGGGCTTGCACCAGCGTGTTGCGGTGTTCCTCGGTTCGAAAGAAGAAGTCGAACGCGTCACGGCTTACCACAAGGAATAAACCATGACCGCGCCCTGGCAGCCGTTGCTCGAGTGGTGGTTCGGAACCTTCGAATCCCCCCAAGACATAGCGGCTGACAAGGGCAAGTTATGGTTCGGCAAGCGCGACAGCCAGGACCTCGAAGCGCAGACGCGTTTCGGGGACTGGGTCGAGCAGGCCCTGGCCGGCGGATTGACTGAATGGGCGCAACGCCCCGAAGGTTGGCTGGCCTTGGTGCTGCTGCTCGATCAGCTCCCGCGAATGATCTTTCGCGACACCCCCAAATCCTTTTCAGGCGATCTCAGGGCTCAGGCACTGGTGGCGCAAGGCATTGCTGCGGATTTCGATCGGCAGTTGCGGCCGATTCAGCGGGTGTTTATCTACCTGGTGTTTGAACATTGCGAGAATCTGGCGGTGCAGAACGAGGCGGTTTCGCGGTACATCGATCTGGTTAAAAAACAACCGGAGGGTGATCAGGCTTTGTTTACCGATTACCTGAATTACGCCGAAAAGCACCAGAAGGTGATTGCGCGGTTTGGGCGGTTTCCGCACAGGAATGCGGTGTTGGGAAGGGAGTCTACGGCTGAAGAGCTGGCGTTTCTTTCCGGGCCCGGTTCTCGCTTTTAGTTTTCTGCTGTAGCTGATGCCGCCATCGCCAGCTGGCTGGCTCCCACATTGGGTTTGTGTCGTTCACAATCCCCTGTGGGAGCCAGCCTGCTGGCGATGGCGGCCAGTGAAAGCCGCTTAAATCCGGAAGCTGCCCACCAACTGCTTCAACCGTGCCGCCTGCTGCTCAAGGTCCGCACATGCACGCAACGTCGACTGCAAGTTCTCCACCCCTTCCTGGTTCAACGTATTGATCTCGGTAATGTCGACATTGATCGACTCCACCACTGCGGTCTGCTCTTCAGTCGCGGTCGCCACGGACTGGTTCATCCCGTCGATCTCCCCAATACGCTGGGTCACGCTGCCCAGACGCTCACCGGCCTGGTTGGCGATGCCGACGCTGCTTTCGCTCTGGCGCTGGCTGTCGGTCATGGTGCTCACCGCTTCCCGGGCGCCGACTTGCAGTTCCTCGATCATCTTTTGCACTTGCTGCGCCGAATCCTGAGTGCGATGGGCGAGGTTGCGCACTTCGTCCGCAACCACGGCAAAACCACGTCCGGCCTCACCGGCACGCGCCGCTTCGATGGCTGCGTTCAATGCCAGCAAATTGGTCTGCTGCGAGATGCTGGTGATCACTTCCAGGATCTGCCCGATGTTCACCGTGTTGCTATTGAGCGTTTCGATGTTGCCGCACGAATCGCTGATCTTCGCCGAGAGCTGCTGCATCGCCGCGATGGTTTTATCCACCACTTGCTGACCTTCTTCGGCCAACGCGCGTGCATCGCTCGAATGCTGGGAGGCGAGGGCGGCGTTCTGGGCGATTTCCTGGGCGGCAGCGCCCAGTTCGTTGATCGCTGCAGCCACGCTGCTGGTGCGCGAGGCTTGCTGATCGGAATTGAACATTGACGAATTCGACGCGGCAACCACACGCAAGGCAACTTCGTTGACCTGGCCGGTGGCCGAGGACACTTCGCGGATCGAGGTGTGAATACGTTCCACGAAGCGGTTGAACGAGGTGCCCAAGGCACCGAATTCATCGTGGCCGTGGATGGTCAGGCGTTTGGTCAGGTCACCTTCGCCTTCGGCGATGTCATGCATGGCGCGGCCCATGGTCAGCAGCGGCTGCATCAGAAAGCTGATCAACATGCCCAACAACGCGATGATGATGACTACGGCGATGACCATGGCAATGATCGCCGAGGTACGGAATTCGCTGAGCATCGAGAACGCGGTGTCCTGGTCCAGCACCAGCGCCACGTACCAGTCGGCCGAGGGCACACCGTTGACGTGGGTAAAGGAGATGAACTGGGTCTTGCCGTCGAGCTCGACTTCTTTCATGCCCGGGCTGACTTTTGGTGCGCCGTTCGGGTAGGCCTCGGCGAGGCTCTTGAGCACCAGTTTGCTGTCCGGGTGGATCAGGATCTTGCCGTCGGCGCTGACGATGAACGCGTGGCCGTGACCGCCGAAGTTCAGCGAGTTGATGATTGCGCTGACGCTCGACAGGTCGATGTCCGCACCGGCAACGCCGATCATCTGGCTCTGATGCTGCACCGGCGTGGCCACGGTGATCACCAGTTTGCCGGACGAGGCGGCGATGTACGGTTCGGTGACGATGGTCTGTTGCGCGCTGTTGGCCGCCTTGTACCAGCCACGTGCGCGAGGATCGTAGTCTGCCGCACGATTGCCCGCCGGGATCGAGAACATCACGCCGTCAGTGCCACCGAAGTAGCTCAGCTGGAAGTTGCCGGTGTAGGCCGGCAAGTCGATGGCGCGTTTGAGGCTGGCGGGTGTGCTGCCGTCCACTGTGATCTGCTGGGACAACGATTGCAGCAACTGGATGCGGCTTTCCAGCCAGGTCTGGATGTTGCGGGTGGTCAGGCTGCCGAGTTCCTGCATCGAGGATTCGGTACTGCTGCGCAAGGTCTGGCGCTGACGGTAGTCGTTGAACAGGATGAAGCAGGCAAACGCAACAGCGACCACGAGGGCGGCTGCCAGCAGGATCTTGTGGCTGAATTTCATGTTTCTGGTCATTAAGTGCACTACCGCGGAGGGGCTGGTCAGCGAGGGGGCGTCAATTTGCCACAGTCGAGGGCTTTGCGCTGCTTCTATGTCGACTGGCCAGCGCCAAAGATTAGGCGTGTTTTTGCGAAAACCGATGAAATACTCAGCGGCGCAGGAAAGTTGCTGATTTTTCGAAAAAAGGCAGACGAGCGGCCCGATAAATAGCCGGGCGGTCGGGGAACCAGATGGGGGTTTTCTCTTCTAAGCTTCTGCTTGGCAGCCATGCCATTCCCCCCTCGCCCCAGGAGCTACACCATGTCGCTGCGTTCTATCGCCCTGCTCTCGTTCTGCGTGTTGTTGGCCGCATGCAGCAAGGTCAATCAGGAAAACTATTCGAAACTGTCGGCCGGCATGCCCAAGGCAGAGGTTGAAGCCTTGTTGGGTAAAGCCACTGATTGCTCGGGCGCGCTCGGCATGTCCAGTTGCACCTGGGGTGACAAGAACAGCTTTATCAGCGTGCAGTATGCCGGTGACAAAGTACTGATGTTTTCCGGCCAAGGCCTGAAGTAATCCGGGGCTACGCGCCCACGGGAGAAAAACAATGAAGCGGTTATTGATACTCCTTTTTGCCGGCCTGGTATTGGCCGGCTGCGCCACTTCTGGCACAGATCCGTTGGCGCCGAAAACCGTCAACAGCGTCAATCTCAAGAAATACCAGGGCACCTGGTACGAGTTGGCCCGCCTGCCGATGTATTTCCAACGCAACTGCGCACAATCCGAAGCCCATTACACGCTCAATCCTGACGGCAAGGTGCAGGTGCTGAACCGCTGCCTGACGGCGGACTGGCAATGGGAAGAGGCCAAGGGCACGGCTTATCCACAAGTGCCGGGCAAGACCGACAAGTTGTGGGTCGAGTTCGATACCTGGTTCTCGCGCTTGCTGCCAGGTGTGGCGAAGGGGGAATACTGGGTGCTTTACGTCAGCGACGATTACAAGACCGCCATCGTCGGTGACCCGAGCCGCAAGTACCTGTGGCTGCTGTCGCGCACGCCGACGGTCAACGGTGTAGTGCGTGAAGAACTGCTGAGCAAGGCGCGTCAGCAAGGCTACGACACTACGCGGCTGATCTGGCGCGCGTCGGATACGCAGATGGCCAAGACCTCGAACTGACGGCTAGTAAAGAACAAATGTGGGAGCGAGCCTGCTCGCGATAGCGGAGTATCAGTCAACACTTCTGTTGAATTTGATCGCCCTGTCGCGAGCAGGCTAGCTCCCACATTTCGTTTGTGTCAGCCCAGGAGGTCGCGCAGGACATGGGTAAACGCGCGGTTACTTTCTTCTTCTGCTGCATGACGCCCGTCACGCACCACCCACTGGCCATTGACCAGCACATCGCGCACCTGGCGATCGCCGCCGGCAAACAACCAACGATTGAGAATCCCGTCACCGCTGGCCGTTGCCAGGTACGGATCGTTGCCGTCCAGCACCAGCCAATCCGCACGTTTACCAACTTCCAGTGCACCGATCGGCTGCCCCAGCGCCTGAGCGCCGCCATCCAGCGCAGCGTCATATAGCGTGCGGCCAACCATCGGCTGATCCGCGCCATACAGCCGATTACGCCGCTGATCGCGCAGACGCTGGCCGTATTCCAGCCAACGCAACTCTTCCACAACGCTCAATGACACATGGCTGTCGGACCCGATACCCATGCGTCCACCCTGCGCGAGGAAATCCACCGCCGGGAAAATCCCGTCGCCGAGGTTGGCTTCGGTGGTCAGGCACAGACCGGCGATGGCGCGACTCTTGGCCATCAACGTGACTTCTTCCGGATTGGCGTGGGTCGCGTGGACCAGGCACCAGCGCTGGTCGACTTCTGTGTTTTCGTACAGCCATTGCAGAGGGCGACGACCGCTCCAACTCAGGCAGTCATCGACTTCCTTCTGCTGTTCAGCGATATGAATGTGCACCGGGCACTGCTTGTCGCTGGCCGCCAGCACTTCGCTGATCTGCTGCGGCGTTACCGCGCGCAACGAGTGGAAACACAAACCCAGCGACTGCGCCGGTTGCTGCGCCAGGATCGGCTGCAAACGCGACTGAAGCGTGAGGTAGTTCTCGGTGCTGTTGATGAAGCGGCGCTGACCGTCGTTCGGCGCCTGGCCGCCGAAACCGGAATGGCTGTAAAGCACCGGAAGCAAGGTCAGACCGATACCGGCGGAACTGGCCGCCTGGCTGATGCGCAGCGCCAGTTCAGCGGGATCTGCGTAAGGCTGGCCGTTGGTGTCGTGATGCACATAATGAAATTCCGCGACCGAGGTGTAACCGGCCTTGAGCATTTCGATGTACAGCTGACGAGCAATGACGCCGAGTTGATCCGGGCTGATTTTTCCGACGAGGCGATACATCAAGTCGCGCCAGGTCCAGAAACTGTCATTCGGATTGCCCGCCACTTCCGCCAGCCCGGCCATGGCCCGCTGGAAGGCGTGGGAATGCAGATTCGGCATCCCCGGCAGCAGCGGACCGCTCAGCCGTTCGGCGCCATCTGCGTTGGAATCGGCCTGGATATGGGTCAAAACGCCCTCGGCGCTGACCTCAAGACGTACATTGTTGGCCCATCCACTAGGCAGCAGCGCGCGTTCGGCAAAGAAGGCGGACATGGTTCAGAACCCCATCGTGTGTTATTTGTATATACATATACAGACGTTTGCCTGCTCGGTAAACTCCGGCAAGCTAGCGACTTCTAACAGACGACCAAGGATTAACCGTGCCGACTCCGCCCCCAGTGTCACCGTTGGCCGCGAACATGGGCGACAGTCCGGCGCCCTTGTACGCCCGCGTCAAACAGATGATCACCCAGCAAATCGACAGTGGAAACTGGCCGCCGCACTACCGCGTTCCGTCGGAAAGCGAGCTGGTCAGCCAACTCGGTTTCAGCCGCATGACCATCAACCGCGCCCTGCGCGAGATGACCGCCGACGGTCTGCTGGTGCGTATGCAAGGTGTCGGCACGTTCGTCGCCGAGCCGAAAAGCCAGTCCGCGCTGTTTGAAGTGCACAACATCGCCGACGAAATCGCCTCCCGTGGCCATCGCCATACCTGCAAGGTGATCACCCTCGAAGAAGAGGCCGCCGGTTCCGAGCGCGCTTTGGCGCTGGACATGCGCGAAGGCCAGCGGGTTTTCCATTCGCTGATCGTGCATTTCGAAAACGATATTCCGGTGCAAATCGAAGACCGTTTCGTCAACGCGCTGGTGGCGCCGGACTACCTCAAGCAGGACTTCACCCTGCAAACGCCTTACGCCTACCTGAACCAGGTCGCGCCGCTGACCGAAGGCGAGCACGTGGTCGAGGCGATTCTGGCCGAGGCCTCAGAGTGCAAATTGCTGCAGATTGAAAAGGGCGAGCCGTGCCTGCTGATTCGTCGCCGCACCTGGTCCGGCCGCCAGCCGGTAACCGCCGCCCGTTTGATCCACCCTGGTTCCCGTCATCGTCTGGAAGGTCGGTTTCATAAATGAATGTAACGAAGGTTCTACGCGCAAAAGATTACCCGCGAATGCCGTGGAAAAACGGCGGTGGCAGCACCGAAGAAATCACCCGCGATGCGGGGACCGGGCTTGACGGCTTCGGCTGGCGCCTGTCGATTGCCGATATCGGCGAGTCCGGCGGATTCTCGACGTTCGCCGGCTATGAGCGGGTGATCACCGTGTTGCAAGGCGACGGTATGACCTTGCGGGTTGACGGCCAGGACACGCCTCCATTGTTACCGTTGGAGCCTTTTGCGTTCAGCGGCGAAAGCCACGTGACCTGCACCTTGCTGGGCGGGCCGATTCGCGACTTCAACCTGATTTATGCGCCCCAGCGTTACTACGCGCGGTTGCAGTGGCTGGCCGGTGAGCAGCAGTTTTTCAGCTCGGCTGGCACCGTGCTCATATTTAGTGTCACTGACGAGCTTGTCGTGAAGGTCGGCAACAGCGCCTCGCAACTCGGTCGCCATGATTGCCTGCAACTCGGTGGTAACACCGGCCTGCTGGAAGTTTCCAGTAACGGCCCGTGCTGTGTGATCGAGCTGACTGCACGCTGATCCAATACCACCACTGATCGTTCCCACGCAGAGCTTGGGAGCGATCAACTGATTCGAAACTGCGCACCACTTTGTTACCGAACGCCCCAGCGTGGCGCAAAACCACGCCCAAGTAACAGCAATCACCCCCCTCGCAAAATCCCCCGAAAAATTTCATCGTTGCCAGAACCCTTGATCCAGGCGCTTTCCAGCCCGTTTAAAACTTTTCTTGAACGCCCCTCCAACAAGTTGGCCGCTTGATTGCATATGCTTGTATGTACAAGTAAAGACGTATGCGTATGAGTCGACCGAGACTCCTCGCAACGTCCACTGATTCGCTTGTTGCGCAACAGTGCGCACAGGCTGGCTTACCCACCGCCAGGGTTGGTTTGGATTGATCGCTGAGGAGTCTTTTTCGTGACTGACAATACCCAGAAACCTACTAAATACCGTGATGTTGAAATCCGTGCCGCCCGCGGTAACAAGCTGACCGCCAAGAGCTGGCTGACCGAAGCGCCGCTGCGCATGCTGATGAACAACCTCGACCCGGAAGTTGCCGAGAACCCTAAAGAACTGGTGGTTTACGGTGGTATCGGTCGTGCGGCGCGTAACTGGGAATGCTACGACAAGATCGTCGAAAGCCTGACCAACCTGAATGACGACGAGACCCTGCTGGTGCAATCCGGCAAGCCGGTCGGCGTGTTCAAGACACACACCAATGCTCCGCGCGTGCTGATTGCCAACTCCAACCTGGTACCACACTGGGCGAGCTGGGAGCACTTCAACGAACTCGACGCCAAAGGCCTGGCCATGTACGGCCAGATGACCGCCGGCAGCTGGATCTACATCGGCAGCCAGGGCATCGTCCAGGGCACTTACGAAACCTTCGTCGAAGCCGGTCGCCAACATTACAACGATGACCTGAAAGGTCGTTGGGTCCTGACCGCAGGCCTCGGCGGCATGGGCGGCGCTCAGCCCCTGGCTGCAACCCTGGCCGGTGCTTGCTCGCTGAACATCGAATGCCAGCAGGTGAGCATCGATTTCCGCCTGAACAGCCGTTATGTCGACGAACAAGCCACCGACCTCGACGACGCGCTGGCCCGCATCGCCAAGTACACCAAGGAAGGCAAGGCGATTTCCATTGCGCTGCTGGGTAACGCGGCAGAAATCCTGCCGGAACTGGTCAAGCGCGGCGTGCGCCCGGACATGGTCACCGACCAGACCAGCGCCCACGACCCGCTCAACGGTTACCTGCCAGCCGGCTGGACCTGGGAAGAGTACCGCGCTCGCGCCAAGACCGAGCCTGCTGCCGTGGTCAAAGCCGCCAAGCAATCGATGGCCGTGCACGTAAAAGCGATGCTCGAATTCCAGAAGATGGGCATTCCGACCTTCGACTACGGCAACAACATCCGTCAGATGGCGCAAGAAGAAGGCGTCGAGAACGCATTCGACTTCCCGGGTTTTGTTCCGGCTTACATCCGTCCGCTGTTCTGCCGCGGCATCGGTCCATTCCGTTGGGCTGCACTGTCGGGTAACGCTGAAGACATCTACAAGACCGACGCGAAGGTTAAAGAGCTGATCCCGGACGACGCCCACCTGCACAACTGGCTGGACATGGCCCGCGAGCGCATCAGCTTCCAGGGTCTGCCGGCCCGTATCTGCTGGGTTGGCCTGGGCCAGCGCGCCAAGCTGGGTCTGGCGTTCAACGAAATGGTGCGCAGCGGTGAGTTGTCCGCGCCAATCGTGATCGGTCGCGACCACCTGGACTCCGGTTCGGTCGCCAGCCCGAACCGCGAAACCGAATCGATGCAGGATGGCTCCGACGCCGTGTCCGACTGGCCACTGCTCAACGCCCTGCTCAACACCGCGAGCGGCGCGACCTGGGTTTCCCTGCACCACGGCGGCGGCGTCGGCATGGGCTTCTCCCAGCACTCGGGCATGGTGATTGTCTGCGACGGTACTGACGAAGCGGCCGAGCGTATCGCTCGCGTCCTGCACAACGACCCGGCCACCGGTGTCATGCGTCACGCCGATGCCGGTTACCAGATCGCGATCGACTGCGCCAAGGAACAAGGGCTGAACCTGCCGATGATTACCGGCAAATAAAACAGGCTTTGGCCTGATGCAAAACCTGTAGGAGCGAGCGATGCGGCGCCCCGCATCGCTCGCTCCTACAGGGATCACCAACACCGACAAACAATCCACAGAGGTTGAACAATGGCTGTTAATGACGATCGTGCAGGCAGTAAACCGTTGATCGAGACACGTTCGATCGACTACATCCCGGAAGCGGAAAGACACGGTCGTCTGTTAAGCCAGTTCACCCTGTGGATGGGTGCCAACCTGCAAATCACCGCGATTGTCACCGGGGCGCTCGCCGTGGTGCTGGGCGGTGATGTGTTCTGGTCGCTGATCGGTCTGCTGATCGGTCAATTACTGGGCGGTGGCGTGATGGCGTTGCATGCAGCGCAAGGGCCAAAACTTGGCCTGCCGCAGATGATCTCCAGCCGCGTACAGTTCGGCGTTTATGGTGCGGCCATCCCAATCGTGCTGGTCTGCCTGATGTACCTGGGCTTCACCGCAACGGGAACCGTGCTTTCCGGCCAGGCGCTGGGCCAGTTGTTTGGCGTCAGCGACAGCGTGGGTATCCTCATCTTCGCCAGCGTCATCGTGCTGGTCACGGTACTCGGTTATCGGGTGATCCATTTCATCGGCCGTGTCGCCAGCGTCATCGGCGTGATTGCCTTTGTTTATCTGTTCAGTCGTCTGATGAGCCAGACTGATGTGGGTGCGCTCCTGCAAATCCGCCACTTCAGCTGGAGCAGCTTCCTGCTTGCGGTGTCCCTCGCGGCATCCTGGCAGATCGCCTTCGGTCCTTACGTGGCTGACTACTCGCGCTACCTGCCGAGCAAGACTTCCTCGGTGAAAACCTTTTTCGCCGCTGGCGCGGGTTCGGTGATTGGTGCACAGGTGGCGATGATCCTCGGCGTGTTTGCCGCCGCTTCGGCCAACGGACAATTCGCCGGCCACGAAGTGGCCTATATCGTGGGTCTGGGCGGCACCGGTGCCACCGCTGCGCTGCTGTATTTCAGCATCGCGTTCGGCAAGGTCACCATCTCCACGCTGAACTCCTACGGCAGCTTCATGTGCATTGCGACCATCATCAGCGGTTTCCGTGGTCACCTGCAGGTATCGCGCTTGCAACGTCTGGTGTTCGTGCTGTTCATCGTCGGTACGGCCACCCTGATCGCGTTACTCGGTCAGCACTCGTTCCTCGGTGCGTTCAAGTCCTTCATCCTGTTCCTGCTGGCGTTCTTTACGCCATGGAGCGCGATCAACCTGGTGGACTACTACTGCATCACTCGCGAGCGTTATGACGTGCCGGCGCTGGCCGATCCAAAGGGTCGCTATGGCCGTTGGAACCCACTCGGCATCAGCATCTATGTCTTCGGTGTGCTGGTACAACTGCCGTTCATCGCCACCAAGTTCTATACCGGTCCGCTGGTGGAAACCCTGGGTGGTGTGGATATTTCCTGGATCATCGGTCTGGTGCTTCCCGCAGCCCTGTACTACGTCTGTGCGAAAAAATGGCACGGCTCGGTACCCGATCACCTGATTCTGCCGGTTGAGCAGGACAGCGTTGTACAACAAAAAACAAGTGGGGCTGGTCGCGCTGCGGCGCAGGCCTGATTGGACGTGGACAGGGCTGGATGCCTCTTGACTGCCGTAAGCCAATTCATGATTAGGAGCGTCACTACAATGAAATCGAACAAGACCCTGCTGACCACATTGCTGTCCATGGGCCTGCTCGCCAGCGCCGGCGCCACTCAGGCTGCCGGTTGGTGCGAGTCGGGCAAACCGGTGAAGTTCGCCGGCCTGAACTGGGAAAGCGGCATGCTGCTGACCGACGTGATGCAAATCGTGTTGGAGAAGGGCTACGACTGTAAGACCGACAGCCTGCCGGGCAACTCCATCACCATGGAAAACGCCCTGAGCAGCAACGACATTCAAGTGTTTGCCGAAGAGTGGGTTGGCCGCAGCGAAGTCTGGAACAAGGCCGAGAAGGCCGGCAAGGTTGTCGGTGTCGGCGCTCCGGTCGTTGGCGCAATCGAAGGCTGGTACGTGCCGCGCTACGTGATCGAAGGCGACGCCAAGCGCAAGCTGGAGCCCAAGGCCCCGGACCTGAAAGCAATCGCCGACCTGGGTAAATACGCCGCCGTGTTCAAGGACCAGGAAGAGCCTTCCAAGGGCCGTTTCTACAACTGCCCGGCCGGCTGGACCTGTGAACTCGACAACAGCGAAATGCTGAAAAGCTACGGCCTGGAAAGCACCTACACCAACTTCCGTCCGGGCACCGGCCCGGCGTTGGATGCCGCAGTGCTGTCGAGCTACAAGCGTGGCGAGCCGATCCTGTTCTACTACTGGTCGCCCACCCCGCTGATGGGCCAGGTTGACCTGGTCAAGCTTGAAGAAAAACCAGGCGTGAACAAGGAAGTGACCATCAAGGTCGGCCTGTCCAAGACGTTCCACGAGCAAGCCCCGGAACTGGTGGCAGTGCTGGAAAAGGTCAACCTGCCGATCGACCTGCTCAACCAGAACCTCGGGCGCATGGCCAAAGAGCGGATCGAGTCGCCAAAACTGGCCAAGATCTTCTTGAAGGAACATCCTGAAGTCTGGCACGCATGGGTAAGCGAAGACGCAGCCAAGAAAATCGACGCGGCCTTGTAGGTTGGGCCTCTCCGACTGTCGGCAACGGCAATCGGGTGCTTGATCGCAACCCCTTGATTGAGAGTCTCTTATGTTTCCCGAAAGCTTTACCTTTTCCATCGCCGACTGGGTCAACGGTTGGGTCGACTCGCTGGTCACCAACTACGGCGATGTGTTCCGGCATATCTCCGACACCCTGTTGTGGGCCATCGTCAATCTTGAAGGGTTGCTGCGTGCGGCGCCCTGGTGGCTGATGCTGGCCATCGTGGCGGGCGTTGCCTGGCACGCGACTCGTAAAGTGGTGACCACGGCAGTCATCGTCGGCCTGCTGTTCCTGGTGGGTGCGGTCGGCCTCTGGGACAAGCTAATGCAGACCCTGGCGCTGATGATGGTGGCCACGGTCATTTCGGTGCTGATCGGCATCCCGCTGGGCATTCTCTCGGCACGCAGCAATCGCCTGCGTTCGGTGCTGATGCCGTTGCTGGACATCATGCAGACCATGCCGAGTTTCGTGTACCTGATCCCGGTGCTGATGCTGTTCGGCCTGGGCAAGGTGCCGGCGATTTTCGCTACCGTGATCTACGCTGCGCCACCGCTGATCCGCCTGACCGACCTGGGCATCCGCCAGGTGGACGGTGAAGTGATGGAGGCGATCAACGCCTTCGGTGCCAACCGCTGGCAACAACTGTTTGGCGTGCAACTGCCGCTGGCCCTGCCGAGCATCATGGCCGGGATCAACCAGACCACCATGATGGCCCTGTCGATGGTGGTGATTGCCTCGATGATTGGCGCCCGTGGCTTGGGTGAAGACGTGTTGGTGGGGATTCAGACCCTCAACGTCGGACGTGGCCTGGAAGCCGGTCTGGCGATCGTGATTCTGGCAGTGGTCATCGACCGCATTACTCAGGCGTATGGTCGGCCACGGCATGAGGTGAGCAAATGAACGACGCAACCGTGAGCAAAATCGAAGTCAAAAACGTCTTCAAGATTTTCGGCAACCGCTCCAAGGACGCGCTGGGCATGATTGGCCAGGGCAAAACCAAGGATCAGGTGCTGGCCGAAACCGGCTGCGTGGTCGGCGTGAACGACTTGTCGTTGAGCATCGGCACCGGCGAAATCTTCGTGATCATGGGCCTGTCGGGTTCCGGCAAATCGACCCTGGTGCGCCACTTCAACCGCCTGATCGACCCCACCAGTGGCGCGATCCTGGTGGACGGTGTGGACATCCTGCAATACGACATGGAAGCCCTGCGCGAATTTCGCCGGCACAAGATCAGCATGGTGTTCCAGAGCTTCGGCCTGCTGCCGCACAAGACCGTGATCGACAATGTCGCCTACGGCCTGAAAGTGCGTGGCGAGAGCAAGCAAATGTGCGCCGAGCGCGCGTTGCACTGGATCAATACCGTGGGCCTGAAAGGCTACGAAAACAAATACCCGCACCAGCTCTCGGGCGGCATGCGTCAGCGTGTGGGCCTGGCCCGCGCCCTGGCGGCAGACACCGACATCATCCTGATGGACGAGGCCTTCAGTGCACTCGATCCGTTGATCCGCGCGGAGATGCAGGACCAGTTGCTGGAACTGCAAAAGACCCTGCACAAGACCATCGTCTTTATCACCCACGACCTCGATGAGGCCGTGCGCATAGGTAACCGCATCGCGATCCTCAAGGACGGCCGCCTGATCCAGGTGGGCACGCCGAGAGAGATCCTTCATTCGCCGGCGGATGAGTATGTGGACCGGTTCGTCCAGCGTCGGGCGGCGGTGGTTTAAAGGTTTGCGGCGGTTGTGCTGACCCCTTCGCGGGCAAGCCTCGCTCCTACAGGTTTTGAGTCGTTCCTGCATTGGACGGCAAACCTGAATCCTGTAGGAGCGAGGCTTGCCCGCGAAGAGGCCGGTAGAGCTGCAACAATATTCAGGTTTTACGCAAGAGGTCAAAGATGTCCCAGGCTGAAAAAATCGTTATCGCCGACGCCCCGTTGCGTTGGCAGGATGTGGTTGCCGTCGCCCGTCATGGCGCTCAGCTTGAGCTGTCGGCCCAGGCCTGGGCGCGGATCGAGAATGCCCAGGCGATCGTTCAGCGCATCGTCGCCAGCGGCGAGCGAGCGTATGGCGTCAACACGGGCCTGGGTGCGTTGTGCAACGTCTCGCTCAAAGACGAACAACTGAGCCAGTTGTCGCGCAACACCTTGCTCAGCCACGCTTGTGGCGTTGGCGCTCCGCTGGCCGACGAGCAGACCCGTGCAATCATGTGCGCGGCGATCCGCAATTACAGCCATGGCAAATCCGGCATTCATCGCCGGGTGGTCGAAGCCCTCCTGGCGCTGCTCAATCGCGGCATCACCCCGCAAGTGCCGTCCCAGGGTTCGGTCGGTTACCTGACCCACATGGCGCACATCAGCATCGCGCTGTTGGGTGTCGGCAATGTCAGTTATCGCGGGCAGATCGTTTCCGCCCAGCAAGCCCTGGCCGAAGAAGGTCTGCAACCGGTTCAGTTGGGTGCCAAAGATGGCTTGTGTCTGGTCAACGGCACGCCGTGCATGTCCGGCCTCAGCTGTCTGGCGATTGCCGATGCGACGCGCCTGGTGCAATGGGCCGACGTGATCGGCGCCATGAGCTTCGAAGCCCAGCGTGGCCAGATCGCGGCGTTCGATGCCGAGATCATCGCGCTCAAACCGCATCCGGGCATGCAGCAGGTCGGCATCAATCTGCGAGCGTTGCTGGATGGCAGTGAAGTGATTGCATCGAGCAAAGGCATTCGCACGCAGGATGCGCTGAGCATCCGTTCAATCCCGCAAGTCCACGGTGCTGCACGGGATCAACTGACGCACGCGATCCGCCAGATCGAAACCGAACTCAACGGCTGTACCGACAACCCGTTGCTGCTGGGTACGCCAGACAACTTCCGTGTCATGTCCCAAGCCAACCCGCATGGCCAATCGGTCGCGCTGGCGGCGGATTTGCTGGCCATCGCCATGGCCGAAATCGGCTCCATCGCCGAGCGTCGCCTGGACCGCTTGATCAACCCGCACGTCAGCGGCCTGCCAGCGTTTTTGGTGGCCAACCCCGGGGTGAACTCCGGGATGATGATTGTCCAGTACGTCGCCGCCTCGCTGTGCGCGGAAAATCGCCAATTGGCGCAACCGGCCGTGCTCGACAACTACGTCACCTCGGGCTTGCAGGAAGACCACTTGAGTATGGGCACCAACGCGGCGCTGAAGCTGCATCGCGCCCTGGAAAATTGCACGCAGATCCTCGCCATCGAGTACCTGCTGGCGGCCCAGGCGTTTGAATTTCTCAAGGAACAGCGTTTTGGCGCAGGCACCGATGCCGCTTGGCGTCTGCTGCGTGAACGCGTCCCGGCCTACGACCAGGACCGCTGGCTGGCGCCGGACATCGCCGCCGCTGCCGGCGTGTTGAAAGATCCGATTTTGCTGCACAAGGCTTTACCGAACCTCAACTGATTCCTACATCAAACCAGCGTGCCAAGGCGCCAGCCCCCCACGAGGCGGGAAGCGACGGACAACGGACATTTCCGGAGCGTCTGGTTAGTTAACAAAAAGACTCTCAAAAGGAGAATAAAAGTGACTGCGCTAAATTTGATTCCCGGCCAACTGAGCCTTGCCCAACTGCGTGATATCTATCAGCAGCCGGTCAAAATCACCCTCGACAACAGTGCATCAAAGCAGATCGAAGCCAGCGTTGCCTGCGTGGAACAGATCCTCGCCGAGAACCGCACCGCCTACGGCATCAACACCGGTTTTGGCCTGCTGGCTTCGACCCGCATCGCCAGCGAAGACCTGGAAAACCTGCAGCGCTCGCTGGTGCTGTCCCATGCCGCCGGTGTCGGCGAGCCGATCAGCGACGCGCTGGTGCGGTTGGTCATGGTGCTCAAGGTCAACAGCCTGAGCCGTGGTTTCTCCGGCATTCGTCGCGTCGTGATTGACGCGTTGATCGCGCTGATCAACGCCGAGGTTTACCCGCACATTCCATTGAAAGGTTCAGTCGGTGCGTCCGGCGATTTGGCGCCTTTGGCGCACATGTCCCTGGTGTTGCTGGGTGAAGGCAAGGCCCGCTACAAAGGCGAGTGGATGGAAGCGACTGAAGCACTGAAAGTCGCCGGCCTGACGCCGCTGACCCTGGCGGCGAAAGAAGGCCTGGCGCTGCTCAACGGCACTCAGGTGTCGACCGCTTATGCGCTGCGCGGTCTGTTTGAAGGCGAAGATCTGTTCGCCGGTGCCGTGGCGATTGGTGCCCTGACGGTCGAAGCCGTGCTGGGTTCGCGTTCGCCGTTCGACGCGCGCATCCACGCCGCCCGTGGCCAGAAAGGCCAGATCGATGCCGCTGCCGCCTACCGTGATCTGCTGGGCGAGCGCAGTGAAGTGTCCGACTCGCACCAGAACTGCGAAAAGGTCCAGGACCCGTACTCCCTGCGCTGCCAGCCGCAAGTCATGGGCGCCTGCCTGACTCAGTTCCGTCAGGCGGCCGAAGTGCTGGCCGTCGAAGCCAACGCCGTTTCCGATAACCCTCTGGTCTTCGCCGCTGAAGGCGACGTGATCTCCGGTGGTAACTTTCACGCCGAACCGGTGGCCATGGCCGCTGACAACATGGCCCTGGCCATCGCTGAAATCGGTTCCCTGAGCGAACGCCGCATCTCGCTGATGATGGACAAGCACATGTCGCAACTGCCGCCGTTCCTGGTGGCCAATGGCGGGGTGAACTCCGGTTTCATGATCGCCCAGGTGACTGCGGCGGCACTGGCTAGCGAGAACAAGGCGTTGTCCCATCCGCATTCGGTGGACAGCCTGCCGACTTCCGCGAACCAGGAAGACCACGTATCGATGGCACCGGCTGCCGGCAAGCGCTTGTGGGAAATGGCTGAAAACACGCGCGGTGTGTTGGCGGTGGAATGGTTGGCGGCGGTTCAGGGGCTGGATTTGCGGGAAGGTTTGAAGACTTCGGCGAAGCTGGAAAACGCCCGTGGGATTCTGCGTAAAGAAGTGCCGTTCTATGAGAAGGACCGCTTCTTTGCGCCGGACATCAATGCGGCGACTGAGTTGTTGGCCACGCGTTGCCTGAATGAACTGGTGTCGGCCAGGCTTTTGCCGAGCCTTTAACCCCTACCCACCGATCGTTCCCACGCTCTGCGTGGGAATGCAGCCCGTGACGCTCCGCGTCACTGGACGCAGAGCGTCCCTAGAGGCATTCCCACGTGGAGCGTGGGAACGATCAAAGACGAGGAACTCGGGATGAAAACTCTCTGGCAACACTGCCACGTCGCAACCATGGCGCAAGGCGTCTACTCGATCATCGAGGATGCGGGCATCGTGACGTCCGGTGCGCACATTGAGTGGGTCGGCCCGCGCAGTGAACTGCCGTCGGGTGAGTACCCGGCGGTCAATGATTTGAAAGGGGCCTGGGTCACCCCGGGCCTGATCGACTGCCACACCCACACGGTGTTCGGCGGTAACCGCAGCGGTGAATTCGAACAGCGCCTGAAAGGTGTCAGCTACGCGGAAATTGCAGCAGCCGGTGGCGGCATCGCCAGCACCGTGCGCGCCACCCGTGCAGCGACCGAAGATGAGCTGTTCGCCAGCGCCGCCAAGCGTCTGAAAAGCCTGATGCGCGACGGCGTGACCACGGTCGAAATGAAATCCGGCTACGGCCTCGACCTGGCCAGTGAACGCAAGATCCTGCGAGTCATCCGTCGTCTCGGCGCCGAACTGCCGGTCAGCGTGCGCAGCACGTGCCTGGCCGCTCATGCGTTGCCACCGGAATATGCGGATCGCGCCGACGACTACATCGATCACATCTGCGCTGAAATGCTCCCGGCCCTGGCCGCCGAAGGGCTGGTGGATGCGGTGGACGCGTTCTGCGAATACCTGGCCTTTTCGCCGACACAGGTCGAGCGGGTGTTCATCACCGCACAAGAACTGGGTCTGCCGGTGAAGCTGCACGCCGAGCAATTGTCGTCGCTGCACGGTTCGAGCCTGGCGGCGCGTTACCACGCTCTGTCGGCCGATCACCTGGAATTCATGACCGAAGACGACGCCATCGCCATGGCCAGATCCGGCACCGTCGCGGTGCTGCTACCCGGTGCGTTTTACTTCCTGCGTGAAACCCAGTTGCCACCGATGGATGCCCTGCGCAAACACGGCGTGAAAATCGCCATCGCCAGCGACCTCAACCCCGGCACGTCACCGGCACTGTCGTTGCGCTTGATGCTGAACATGGCCTGCACCTGTTTCCGCATGACCCCGGAAGAAGCCTTGGCGGGCGCGACCATTCATGCCGCCACCGCGCTGGGCATGGCTGATACTCACGGTTCGCTGGAAGCCGGCAAGGTCGCGGATTTCGTCGCCTGGCAAATCGATCGTCCCGCCGATCTGTCGTACTGGCTGGGCGGTGACCTGGAAAAACGCGTCGTGCGTCACGGCGTCGAAACGAGCGTTTAGGAGAGCAGTTGTGGATAAGGTTCTGAACTTCAAACAAGGCCGCGTGCCGCTGCTGATCAGCATGCCCCACGCCGGCCTGCGCCTGACTCCGGCGGTGGAAGCCGGGTTGATCCCCAATGCGCGCAGCCTGCCGGACACGGACTGGCACATTCCCCAACTTTATGAGTTCGCTGCCGAACTGGGCGCCAGTACATTGGCTGCCGAGTACTCGCGCTTCGTCATCGACTTGAACCGTCCGTCTGACGACAAGCCGCTGTATGTCGGCGCCACCACCGGTCTGTATCCGGCGACGCTGTTCGACGGTATTCCGTTGTTCCGTGAAGGGATGGAACCGTCGGCGGCGGAACGAGCGACGTATCTGGAGCAGGTGTGGACGCCGTATCACACCACCCTGCAGAACGAACTGGCGCGACTCAAAGCCGAGTTCGGCTACGCGTTGTTGTTCGATGCGCATTCGATCCGCTCGATCATCCCGCACCTGTTCGACGGCAAGCTGCCGGACTTCAACCTCGGCACCTTCAATGGCGCCAGTTGCGATCCACAATTGGCCACTCAGCTGGAAGCGATCTGCGCCAGGCACACCGATTACAGCCACGTGCTGAACGGTCGCTTCAAGGGCGGCCACATCACCCGGCATTACGGCAACCCGGCGGAAAACATCCATGCGGTGCAACTGGAGCTAGGGCAGTGCACGTACATGGAAGAGTTTGAGCCGTTTCGCTATCGCCCGGACCTGGCGGCGCCGACGCAGGTTGTGCTCAAGGAATTGCTGCAAGGCCTGCTGGCCTGGGGCCAAAAGCACTACAACGCATAACCCTGTGGGAGCGCGCTTTTGTGGCGAGAGCGCTTGCTCCCGCTCGGCGGTGAAGCCGTCGTAAACCCGGCGAGTCGGGTGTATCTGATAACACTCGGTTGAATGGGTTGGGGACTGCTTCGCAACCCAGCGGGAGCAAGCTCCCTCGCCACAGAGTGGGGTTGGTCTCGATACCTGAGCGTAACGGTCGCCACCGTGCAAATCTCGGTCGCTACAGTTCGCTTTTACCCTCTCGACGCTGCGTAATGTGCTGGTCACGGTGCAAGAAGACACCGGCCCTCGCAATAATCTGCCGCACGAGAACGCTCTCTATGACAAGCACCAAAGGTTTGTTCACCCGCTGTCTCTCAATCCTCTGCGGCACCGCTCTTCTGAGCACCAGCGTCCTGGCCAGTGACGACGCGTCCTGCAAGGCCGTGCGCATGGGTGTGGTCAACTGGACCGACGTGATCGCCACCAGCGGCATGGCTGACGTATTGCTCAATGGCCTGGGCTACGAAAGCAAGCAAACCAGCGCCGTGCAGCAAATCATCTTTGCCGGCATCCGCGACAAACGCCTCGATATCTTCCTCGGTTACTGGAAACCGGCGATGGACAAGAACATCGCGCCGTTCCTTGATGCCAAACAAGTGAAGGTCCTGGATAAGCCGAGCCTGGCCGACGCGCAGGCAACGCTCGCGGTGCCTCAGTACGTTGCGGACGCCGGGCTGAAAACCTTCGCCGACATCGCCAAGTTCAAAGACAAGCTCGGCGGCAAGATCTATGGCATCGAGCCCGGCAGTGGCGCCAACACCACGATCAAAACCATGATCGAGACCAATCACTTCGGCTTGAAAGACTTCAAGCTGATCGAGTCCGGCGAGGCCGGCATGCTCGCGGCCGTTCAGCGGGCGGTGAACCGTAAGGAGTTCGTGGTGTTCGTCGGTTGGACCCCACACCCGATGAACATCAACATGAAAATCGCCTACCTGACCGGCAGCGAAGACGTTTATGGCCCCAACGAAGGCGCAGCGAAGGTCTCGACTGTGACGTCCCCGGACTATGCCGAACGTTGCCCGAACGTGAACCGTTTGCTGGAGAACCTGACTTTCACCGCCGCCCAGGAAAGCCAGTTGATGGTGCCGATCATGGAGCGCAAGACGCCTCAGGACGTTGCCCGGCAATGGCTGCGTGATCATCCCGAAGACCTTCAGCGTTGGTTGGTGGGTGTCAGCAGTTTTGATGGCAAGGATGGCTTAGCCACCGTACAAGCCAGCCTGAAAAACTGATCACCTTTCCTTCGGCAAGTGCTGTCCTGTGGCGAGGGAGCTTGCTCCCGCTCGGCGGCGAAGCCGTCGTAAACCCGGCTGCTCGGGTGTATCTGATAAAACCCGATTGAATGGTTTGGGGGCTGCGGTGCAGCCCAGCGGGAGCAAGCTCCCTCGCCACAGAACCGGGTTCCCATTCCAAATCGCTGAACTAACTGGCACCAGACTTATGGCCTCTTATCCCTTATCTGAACAGATGACGGCGTTCGTCGAAAAAACTGTCAGCTTCAACAGCACCGACAGCAGCCTCAATGGGTTGCGTCGGGCTTACAGCGAGATGTGCCGGGCGTTCACCCCGCCGCGTCCCGCGGGGCTGTACGTGGTCGATTTCGAGTTGGCCGGTGTGTCGGTCCGATCCTATCAACCGCCGGTTTCACCTCCGACCGGCGGTGGACCGTGCATCGTGTATCTGCATGGCGGTGGTTGGGTGGTAGGGGATCTGGAATCCCACGATTTCATCTGCGCCGAACTGGCGTCGACACTCGGCGCACTGGTGATCGCGGTCGATTACCGATTGGCGCCGGAACATCCTTTTCCGGCGGCGTTCAATGATTGCCTGGGTGTCTGGCGCGCGCTGCGAAGCGGACCTTTTCGGCTTGATCCCGGACGAACGCTGGTGGCGGGGGACAGTGCCGGTGGCAATCTGGCTGCTGCGTTGTGTCTGGCGCTGCGGGATGCGGGCGAGCCGGTCCCGGCGGCGCAGGTTTTGATCTATCCGGGGCTGGGCGGTGATCGCTCGTTGCCGTCGCGTAGCGAATGCATCGACGCGCCATTGCTCGCCAGCAGTGATGTGGATTGTTATCACGCCCTGTACTTGCGCGGCACCCGACAGCCGGGCGCCTATGCGATGCCGTTGCTCGCCGGACACTTCGGCGGGCTGCCGCCGGCATTGATTGCCGTGGCGCAATTCGACCCGCTGCGCGATGACGGCGTGCTCTATGCCGAGCATCTCCAGGCCGCGGGTGTGCCCACCACGCTTTACTATGGAAAAGGGCTGGTTCATGGCTGTTTGCGGGCCCGGGGCCAGGTCGCCGAGGTCGACTTGCTGTATGAAACGCTGCTCGGGTTTTTGGCTGACAGGTTATGACGCTGCAAGGGGCATGCTCATTGGCGTAATTCGGGTTTATGATGCCGGACGGCAGAATAATAGAAGTCCCCCCAGGGATGACCTCGACCCCTTACGGAGCGCGCAATGCAGACTTTGTACCCGCAGATCAAACCCCACGCCCGGCACGATCTGGCCGTCGATGAAACTCACACCCTGTATGTCGACGAAAGCGGTTCACCGGAAGGTTTGCCGGTGGTGTTCATCCACGGCGGCCCCGGTGCCGGGTGTGATGCCCAGAGTCGACGGTACTTTGATCCGAACATGTACCGCATCGTGACCTTCGACCAGCGCGGTTGCGGGCGCTCCACGCCCCACGCCAGTCTTGAAAACAACACCACCTGGGATCTGGTCGCCGACCTTGAGCGCATTCGCAAACACCTGGGCATCGAAAAATGGGTGCTGTTTGGCGGCTCTTGGGGCTCGACCCTGGCGCTGGCCTACGCGCAAACCCACCCGGAGCGTGTACACGGTCTGATCCTGCGCGGGATTTTTCTCTGCCGGCCGCAGGAAATCGAGTGGTTCTACCAGTGTGGCGCCAGCCGTCTGTTCCCCGATTACTGGCAGGACTATGTCGCGCCGATTCCATTGGATGAGCGCGGCGACCTGCTCAGCGCTTTCCACAAGCGCCTGACCGGCAACGATCAGATCGCCCAGATGCATGCGGCCAAGGCCTGGTCCACCTGGGAAGGCCGGACCGCGACCTTGCGTCCGAATCCGCTGGTGGTCGATCGCTTCTCCGAGCCGCAGCGCGCATTGTCCATCGCACGTATCGAATGTCACTACTTCACCAACAATGCCTTCCTCGAGCCGAACCAGCTGATTCGCGACATGGGCAAGATCGCCCATTTGCCTGGCGTGATCGTCCACGGTCGTTATGACGTGATCTGCCCACTGGACAACGCCTGGGAACTGCATCAAGCCTGGCCGAACAGTGAACTCCAGGTGATTCGCGACGCCGGCCACGCCGCGTCCGAGCCGGGCATCACCGATGCACTGGTGCGTGCCGCCGGGCAGATGGCTCGCCGCTTGCTCGACCTGCCGCCCGAAGAAGCATGAAAGGCCTGCTGCAACGCGTGCATGGCGCGCGAGTCGAGGTAGCGGGGGAAGTGGTGGGGGCGGTCGATCAGGGGTTGTTGGTGCTGGTGGCGGTGGAGCCCGAGGATACTCGTGCCAGCGCCGACAAACTTCTGCATAAACTGCTTAACTATCGAGTATTCAGTGACGCCGAGGGCAAGATGAATCTGTCTTTGGCGGATGTAGGCGGCGGGTTGCTGCTGGTCTCGCAGTTCACCCTGGCCGCAGACACCAAGAGCGGGTTGCGCCCGAGTTTTTCGACCGCTGCCCCTCCGGCCCTGGGCGAGGAGCTTTTCGACTATTTATTAAGCAAAGCGAAACAGGTGCATGGCACTGTGGCATCAGGTAGATTCGGCGCGGACATGCAGGTGCACCTGGTCAACGATGGCCCGGTCACTTTCCTGTTACAGACGTGAAAGCACTTGAAACATGTTTTTCAGGGCTTTTCGACTGAAAACAGGGGTTTTTCGCGATAAATACTTTGTTACCCCTGATGCGTTGTAACGCGGCCTACTAGATAATCGCGCGCTACGGGGATCAGCGTTCGTTGGTCCATTTTGACTTAGGTAGAGACTTGTCCGAGACCTGTTGGGGAATCATTTAGCCCCATAGGAGTCGGAACAATGCTCGCCAACCTGGCATATAGATAGCTGGCCGTTGGTTTTTTGATCTGTTTTCGGCGAGGGTTGCTCGTGATTGTTACTCCCTGTAATGCACCAAAATTGACTGCCAAACGGTTCCGAAGCGCTCTGGTAGCGGGCTCTGCACTGCTCTGCTTGCTCAGCGCCGGCCAGATTTGGGCATTCAATCTGGAGGATGTATCGGTCAAGGCGAAAGAGCTGGCCGGACAAAAATACGAAGCCCCGCGCAGTAACCTGCCGAACGAATTCCGCGAAATGAAATTCGCGGACTATCAAAAAATTCGTTTCCGCACTGAAAAAGCCGAGTGGGCCGATCAGAAAACCCCGTTCAAGCTTTCGTTCTATCACCAGGGCATGCACTTCGACACGCCGGTGAAAATCAACGAAATCACGGCTAACACCGTCGAAGAGATCAAATACGACCCAACTCGTTTCGATTTCGGCGATGTGAAGTTCGATCCTAAAGCTACCGAACAACTGGGTTATGCCGGTTTCCGAGTGCTTTACCCGATCAACAAGGCCGACAAGCAAGACGAAATCATGACCATGCTCGGCGCGAGCTACTTCCGCGTTGTCGGCAAGGGTCACACCTATGGCTTGTCCGCTCGCGGCATGGCCATCGATACCGCATTACCGTCCGGCGAAGAATTCCCGCGCTTCACCGAATTCTGGATTCAACGGCCAAAACCGGGTGACAAACACTTGGTGATCTTCGCGCTGCTGGATTCGCCACGCGCTACCGGTGCTTATCGTCTGATCCTGCGTCCTGGCAGCGACACCATTGTCGACGTCAAGGCCCGCATGTTCCTGCGTGACAAGGTCACCAAGCTTGGCGTTGCGCCGCTGACCAGCATGTTCCTGTTCGGCGCCAACCAGCCGTCGAAAGTGCTGAACTACCGTCGTGAACTGCACGATTCCAGCGGTCTGTCGATTCATGCCGGCAACGGCGAATGGATCTGGCGTCCACTGAACAATCCAAAACACCTGGCCGTGAGCAACTACTCGATCGAAAACCCGCGTGGTTTCGGCTTGCTGCAACGTGGCCGCGACTTTAGCCACTACGAAGACCTCGACGACCGCTACGACAAGCGCCCAAGTGCCTGGATCGAACCAAAAGGCGATTGGGGCAAGGGTTCCGTCGATCTGGTAGAGATTCCGACTGCCGACGAAACCAACGACAATATCGTTGCGTTCTGGAGCCCGGAAAAACTGCCTGAGCCTGGTCAGCCGCTGGACGTCGCCTATCGCATGCACTGGACCATCGACGAAGCTGCACTTCACGCACCGGACAGTGCCTGGGTTCAACAGACCCTGCGTTCCACGGGTGACGTGAAACAGTCCAACCTGATCCGTCAGCCGGATGGCAGCGTTGCCTATCTGGTGGACTTCGAAGGTCCGTCCCTGGCAGCACTGCCGGAAACTGCGGACGTTCGCAGCCAGGTCAGCGTGGGCGACAATGCCGAGCTGGTCGAAAACAGCGTGCGTTACAACCCTGAAACCAAGGGCTGGCGCCTGACCCTGCGGATGAAAATCAAGGATCCGGGCAAGCCTACCGAGATGCGTGCGGCACTGGTCGAGAACATCGTGCCGGGCGACCTCTCCAAGAACTCGCTGCCAGTCTCCAACTCTTCGGTTGCCAAGGCCGATAAAGTGGCCGCCAAGCAACAAGAGAAGGCGGACAAGGAAGCCAAGGACGCCAAGCAAGCCGAAGCCAAGCAGGCCGACGCCAAGCCAGTTGCCGATACCAAGGAAAAGGACAAGGACAACAAAGACGCCAAGCAGCCTGTTGCTGCGGACGCGGCCCCAGCCACACCGGAATCGGCAGCGACGGAAGAAGTCCTGACCGAGACCTGGAGCTACCAGTTGCCTGCCGATGAGTAATTCTCAACTACAGCCAGAGACTCTTGCCGAGTATCTGGCGCATCTACCGATGACCGACCAGCAGCGCGCGGAACTCGCGGGCTGCCAGTCCTTCAGCGAACTGCACCAACGTCTGTCGTCTTCGACGTTCGACGCTCCGACCGAGGCTGCCCAAGCCTCGGTGGGCCGTCGCCTGACCCTGAGCACTGCTGAAGAACTGGAAGAAGCGGAAATGCTGGCGGTCGACGCCAGTGGTCGGGTTTGCCTCAAGGCCACCCCGCCGATCCGTCGGACCAAAGTCGTGCCGGAGCCGTGGCGCACCAACATTTTGGTGCGTGGCTGGCGGCGCCTGACCGGTCGCACCAATCCCCCGGCCCCGCCGAAGGACGAGAACGTGCTGCCGGCGGCTCGCTGGCGCACAGTCGGTTCGATCCGCCGTTACATTCTGCTGGTCCTGATGCTTGGCCAGACCATCGTCGCCGGCTGGTACATGAAAGGCATCATGCCGTACCAGGGCTGGTCGTTCGTCGACCTGAACGAGGTTCTGCACCAACCGATCCTGAAAACCGTCACGCAAGTGCTGCCGTATGCGCTGCAAACCAGCATCCTGATTCTGTTCGGGATTCTGTTCTGCTGGGTGTCGGCCGGTTTCTGGACGGCGCTGATGGGCTTCCTCGAATTGCTCACTGGCCACGACAAATACCGGATCTCCGGTAAAAGTGCTGGCAACGAGCCAATTGCCAAGGACGCGCGCACTGCACTGGTGATGCCGATCTGCAACGAAGACGTGCCACGGGTGTTTGCCGGTTTGCGCGCGACCTTCGAGTCGGTTGCAGCCACGGGTGACCTGGATCGCTTCGACTTCTTCGTCCTCAGTGACAGTAATGACGCGGACATCTGCGTGGCCGAGCAGCAAGCCTGGCTGGACGTCTGCCGTGAAGCCAAGGGTTTCGGCAAGATTTTCTATCGCCGTCGCCGCCGTCGTGTGAAACGTAAAAGCGGCAACCTCGACGACTTCTGCCGTCGCTGGGGCGGTGACTACAAGTACATGGTCGTGCTCGACGCGGACTCCGTGATGAGCGGTGACTGCCTGACCAGCCTGGTGCGCTTGATGGAAGCTACGCCGGACGCCGGGATCATCCAGACCGCGCCGCGTGCGTCGGGCATGGACACCCTTTATGCGCGTATGCAGCAGTTCGCTACCCGCGTGTACGGTCCGTTGTTCACCGCCGGCCTGCACTTCTGGCAGTTGGGTGAATCCCACTACTGGGGCCACAACGCGATCATCCGCATGAAGCCGTTCATCGAGCACTGCGCCTTGGCGCCGTTGCCGGGTAAAGGTGCTTTTGCCGGTGCGATTCTGTCCCACGACTTCGTCGAAGCTGCGCTGATGCGCCGTGCCGGCTGGGGCGTGTGGATTGCCTACGATTTGCCGGGCAGCTACGAAGAACTGCCGCCGAACCTGCTGGACGAACTCAAGCGTGACCGTCGCTGGTGCCACGGTAACCTGATGAACTTCCGCCTGTTCCTGGTCAAGGGCATGCACCCGGTGCACCGTGCGGTGTTCCTGACCGGCGTGATGTCTTACCTGTCGGCGCCGTTATGGTTCTTCTTCCTGGTGTTGTCGACGGCGCTGCTGGCGGTCAACACCTTGATGGAACCGCAGTACTTCCTTGAGCCGCGTCAGCTCTATCCGCTGTGGCCGCAATGGCACCCGGACAAAGCAATTGCGCTGTTCTCGACGACGATTGTGCTGTTGTTCCTGCCGAAGCTGTTGAGCATCATCCTGATCTGGGCCAAGGGCGCGAAAGAGTTCGGAGGCAAGTTCAAGGTGACCTTGTCGATGCTGCTGGAGATGCTGTTCTCCATGCTGCTGGCGCCGGTGCGGATGATTTTCCACACCCGTTTCGTCCTCGCCGCGTTCCTCGGCTGGGCCGCGACCTGGAATTCGCCACAACGTGACGACGACTCCACGCCATGGAGCGAAGCGGTCAAGCGCCACGGTCCGCAAACCTTGCTGGGCTTCTTCTGGGCCCTGCTGGTGGTCTGGCTGAACCCGAGCTTCCTGTGGTGGCTGGTGCCGATCGTCGGTTCGTTGATGCTGTCGATCCCGGTATCGGTGATTTCCAGTCGTGTCGGCCTGGGCCTCAAGTCCCGTGACGAAAGCCTGTTCCTGATCCCTGAGGAATACAATCCGCCGCAGGCGTTGCTGGCAACCGATCAGTACACCCACGAAAACCGTTGGCATGCACTGAACGACGGTTTCATCCGTGCGGTGGTCGATCCACAGCAGAACGCCTTGGCGTGCTCGCTGGCGACCTCGCGTCACGGTCAGGCCGAGCCGATCGAATGGTTGCGCATCGAGCGGGTGCGTCACGCATTGAAAGTCGGGCCTGACGGCCTGAACAACAATGAGCGTGTGCAATTGCTGAGCGACCCGGTGGCATTGGCTCGCTTGCATGAGCAGATCTGGAATGAAGGCCATCCCGAGTGGCTGGCAGCCTGGCGCAAATCGGTGAAAGCCGATCCCCATGCGCCGCTGCTACCGCTCAAACCGCTGAGTGCGCAGCCTCAGTTGGCCTGACGAGAAACCCCGCGAAAGCGGGGTTTTTTTTGCGCTGCTGATCGCTCCCACGCAGAGCGTGTGAACGACCAGCGTTAGAGCAACAATTCCTGCTTAAACCCTTGTGCAAACGGAGGCATGACCATGGTCTGCGTCACCCACGAGATGGGCTTTGCACGGGAAGTCGCGGATCGAGTGCTGTTCTTCGATCACGGCAAATTGCTGGAAGATGCCTCGCCGGCCGAGTTCTTCGATGCGCCGAAGGATCCGCGGGCGCAGGCCTTCTTGCGTCAGGTTTTGTAGCTTGAGCGCCTGTCGTGACGCCTTCGCGGGCAAGCCTCGCTCCTACAGTATTGTGTCGTGGCTCAATCGAGCGATACGCAAAGTCCTGTAGGCGCGAGGCTCGTCCGCGAAGGCATCACCTCGGTTTCAAACCTTGAACCTGCCCACCAGCATCTGCAGATGCGTCCCCAGGCGCGCCAGCTCGACGCTGGACGCCGCGGTCTCTTCACTGGCTGCCGAGGTCTGCTCGGACACATCGCGCACGTTCAGCACGCTCCGGTTGATCTCCTCGGCCACTGCGGTTTGCTGCTCGGCAGCGGCGGCAATCTGCTGGTTCATCGACTGAATCGCCGACACCGTGCGGGTGATGCTTTCCAGCGAGCTACCGGCGCGGCGGGTCAGTTCGACGCTGCTGTCGGTCAGGCTGCGGCTGTTGTCCATGATGGTCGCCACTTGCTGGGTGCCGGTTTGCAGGCCGACGATCAGCTCTTCGATTTCCTCGGTGGACTTCTGAGTGCGCTGGGCCAGGCTGCGCACCTCGTCGGCGACCACCGCGAAACCACGTCCGGCCTCACCGGCACGGGCGGCTTCAATCGCGGCGTTGAGGGCCAAAAGGTTGGTTTGTTGGGCCACGGATTTGATCACGTCCAGCACGCTGCCGATCTTGTCGCTCTCGCGTTTCAGATCACCCATGGCCGCTGTGGAATTGCCAACCTCGAGGGCCAGGCGCTCGATCTGAGCGATGGCCTCTCCGACCACTTTGTCACCTTCGCGGGCCTGCTGATCGGCGGCGACGGCGGCTTCGGAGGCTTCTTCGGCGTTTCGCGCGACTTCCTGCACGGTGGCCGTCATTTCGTTCATTGCCGTGGCCACCTGATCGGTCTCGACCTTCTGGCTGTTGACCCCGGCGCTGGTCTGTTCGGTGACGGTGGACAGTTCTTCGGCGGCGCTGGCGATTTGCGTTACGCCATCGCTGATACCGCCGATCAGTTCGCGCAGGCCCAGAGTCATGTTCTGCATGGCACGCTGGAGCTGGCCCAATTCGTCGCGACGTTCAGAAACAAGGTTTTGCGTCAGGTCACCAGCCGCCACGCGTTCGGCGACTTTGAGGGTCTGGTTCAGCGGAACCACGATCTGGCGAGTGATCGCCCATGCCGCCAGCAAGCCAAACGCCAGGGCCAGAACGGTGGCCATCAGCAGCAGGTTCTTGGCGTGTGCTGCGTCGGTGTCGCGGACGATGGTTTGTGACACGGTGAGTTTTTTACTGACGTCGAGCAAGGTATCGCCTTGCGCGGCCATGCGCTTGAGGGCGGCGGCGCTGGCCACTTGCGAGTCGCGGAACTGGCTGACGGCGGCGCGATAGGCCTTGAGCGAATCGCTGGCCTGTTGCAGGTTGGCAATGTGCTGTTCCGGCAGTTTGGAGGGCAGGCTTTCGAGGTTCTTCAGGGCGTTGTCGATGGCGTCCAGTGCAGGTTGCTCGGCCTCGGTCTTGCCGCTGTAGGTGTAGCCGCGCACCTGGAAGCGTGCCTGCTGAATCAGTTTGCTCAGGTCGATCACGCTGTTGAAGTCGGCGACGCTGTCGCCTTGCAGCATGGACTTTTCGACTTCAGCGACGCGGGCCACGGCGTTATCGGCGGTCGCACCCAGTTTGCTGCGGGCGTCTTCGCGGTTGGCACCGGCCTGGGTCATCGCGATGAAGGCTTGCTTGTACTGGCTGACGGCGGCCAGTTGCTGGTCAATCATCGCCGCATCAGCGGGCTGTTCGATCAATTTGCGTGCGGTTTGCAGGCCTGTGTCGAGTTGGCTCAACAGATCGTTGACGGCGCCCGGGCCTTGTTCGCCTCGGCGCATTTCGTAGTCCAGACGGGCCAGGCGCAGGTCTTTGGTCAGGTCGTTGAGGCTGGCAATGAACCCAAGCTTGTCGCCCCGGCTCATCACGCCCGTCAGGCCGGTCCAGGCGGTGAAGGTGATCAGCAGCGTCAGCAGCAGCACCAGACCGAAACCGATCCCCAGTTTGCGATTGACGCTTACGTTTCCCAGACTCTCGGTTAGCCAACGGTACATGCTGCTACTCCCTCGGACTACAAATTGGTTTTATGGGAGCTGTATCGGCCGGCGGCCGGGAATCTGTAGGTAAAGCGCGGTATTCAGGTCGAGTAAATCCCTGTGGCGAGGGAGCTTGCTCCCGTCCGGCTGCGAAGAAGTCGCAAATCAGGCTGAGATGGTTTTGCAGGAATAAAGCGGTGGCCGCGGCGCGCCCAAACGGGAGCAAGCTCCCTCGCCACAGTGACCGTGCTTGATCTTAAAAGAGGCGGGCGAGCAGGGCGGTGACGGCGGTTTCGACGCGCAGGATGCGCTCGCCAAGTTGTACCGGTTGCAGGCCAGACTTGGCCAGCAGGTCGATTTCGTAAGGGATCCAGCCGCCTTCGGGGCCGATGGCCAGGGTCACCGGTTCATTCAGGCCGCGAGGGCAGGGCGGGTAATTGCCCGGGTGACCCACCAGGCCTAGGGTGCCTTCGGAAATGGCCGGCAGCCGATCTTCGACGAACGGCTTGAAGCGCTTCTCGATGACGATTTCCGGCAGCACGCTGTCCCGGGCTTGTTCCAGGCCGAGGATCAATTGCTCGCGAATCGTTTCAGGTTCCAGAAACGGCGTCTGCCAGAAGCTCTTCTCGACGCGATAGCTGTTCACCAGGATGATTCGTGGCACACCCATGGCCGCCACGGTCTGAAACACCCTGCGCAGCATTTTCGGCCGTGGCAGGGCCAATATCAGTGTCAGGGGCAGCTTGGTCGGCGGCGGCTGGTCAAGGGTGACGCGCAATTCTGCTTCATCAGCGTCCAGGCGCAGCACTTCGGCCGCACCCATCAGGCCGCCGATACGCCCGACGCGCATGCTGTCACCCACTTCACAGCGGTGGACTTCCTGCATGTGCGTCAACCGGCGATCACGCAGGATCACCCGGTCGGCCGCAATGAAATCGGCCTCTTCGAGGAGCAGCAGGTTCACGGCTGGGTCGCTGGCGGCTGGTCGTTGTGATCGTCTGCCGGCTGGTTGTCCGGCTGATCGTCTGGATGATCGCCGCGCTTGCTGATCAGACCGCCGAACAGGATGCCGATCTCGAACAGCAGCCACATCGGTACAGCCAACAGCGTCTGCGAGAAGATGTCCGGTGGTGTCAGGATCATGCCGACCACGAAGCAGCCGATGATCACGTAGGGGCGGATTTTCTTCAGGTATTTGACGTCGACCACGCCGATCCATACCAGCAGCACCACAGCCACCGGGATCTCGAACGCCACGCCGAAGGCAAAGAATAGCGTCATGACGAAGTCGAGGTAGCTGCTGATGTCAGTCATCATTTCCACGCCGGCCGGGGTGGCGGCGGCGAAGAACTTGAAGATCAGCGGGAACACCAGGTAATAGGCGAATGCCATGCCGGCGTAGAACAGCATGATGCTGGACACCAGCAACGGCACGGCGATGCGCTTCTCATGCTTGTACAGGCCCGGCGCGATGAAGCCCCAGATCTGATGCAGGATCACCGGGATTGCCAGGAACAGCGAGACCATCATGGTCAGCTTCAATGGCGTCAGGAACGGCGACGACACGTCGGTGGCGATCATCGTTGCGCCCACGGGCAAATACTGGCGCAGCGGCGTCGAAACGAAGGTATAGATCTGCTGGGTGAAGGCGAACAACCCGGCGAAGATGATGAAGATCGCCGCTACGCAACGCAGCAGGCGGGTACGCAACTCGGTGAGGTGCGAAACCAGCGGCATGTGCTGGTCGTTTTCAGGAAGATCGCTCATGGGGCTCGCGGCGCCAGTGTTGGGTCATGAGGGGCCGGCGCAACAGGCGCAGCCGCAGGCGTGGCAGGTTCAACCGGTGGCGTTGCAACAACGGGTGCAGGTGCTTCTACGGCGACGACAGGTGCTGGCTCGGCGGCGGGGGCATGAATCGTTTGCTCCGCGATCGGTTCAACAGGCTGAACGGGCGTGGCCTCCTGCTGGGTCGGCGTGAAAATCTTCCGCGCCTCCTGTTCCAGCGACAGGATGTGCTCGTTGTGCAGTTGCCGACGAATCTCGTCGGCACCGATTTCACGTTCAACTTCCTGTTTGATCGCGTTGAAGCTGCGCTTCAGGCGACCGACCCACAAGCCGGCGGTGCGCGCAGCGCCCGGCAGGCGCTCGGGGCCCAGCACCAGCAGGGCGACGAGGCCGACGAGCAGCAGTTCAGAGAAGCTGATACCAAACATTAGTCAGTGCTCACACGTCTTTGCGGATCGGCTCTTCGACTTTTTGCGCCTGCACGTCGATGGTGTGCGGCTGGTTCACGGACTGCGTGGTCTGTGGCTGAACAGGTGGAACCGGTTGCGCCGGAGTCACGGTAGGATCGGCCGGTTTCTCGTCATCGTTCATGGCTTTCTTGAAACCCTTGATCGACTCGCCCACGTCAGTGCCGAGGTTTTTCAGTTTCTTGGTGCCGAACACCAGCACGACAACAACCAGGATGACGATCCAGTGTTTCCAGTCAAAAATGCCCATGTTGCTGCTCCTCTCTAATAGTTGTTCAGGCGGACGGGCGCGAGGCTTTCTCGGCGTGTCCGGACAGACCGAAACGACGGTCCAGTTCATCGAGTACAGCCTGTGGATGCTGCCCCAGTTGGGCGAGCATGACCATGCTGTGGAACCACAGGTCGGCGGTCTCGTAGATCACATCGCTGCAGTCGCCGCTGATGGCGGCATCCTTGGCGGCAATGATGGTTTCGACCGACTCTTCGCCGACTTTTTCCAGAATCTTGTTCAAGCCCTTGTGGTACAGGCTGGCGACATACGAGCTGTCAGCGGCAGCGCCTTTGCGCTCTTCCAGCACCTCGGCCAGACGGGTCAGGGTGTCACTCATGGCTGTGTCCTGCGGAATAAATGGCGTGCGGGTCCTTGAGCACGGGATCGACGGTTTTCCAGTCGCCGTTCTCGAAGACGCGGTAGAAGCAGCTCTGCCGACCGGTATGGCAGGCAATGTCGCCGATCTGCTCGACCATCAGGATGATCACGTCAGCGTCACAGTCCAGGCGCATCTCATGCAGCGTTTGCACGTGGCCGGACTCCTCGCCCTTGCGCCACAGCTTGCCACGGGAACGTGACCAGTAAATGGCACGGTTCTCGGCAGCGCTCAGTTCCAGTGATTCGCGGTTCATCCAGGCCATCATCAGGACGCGCCCGGTCTTGTGATCCTGGGCAATCGCCGGCACCAGGCCGTCTGCGTCCCACTTGATCTCGTCCAGCCAGTTTTTCATCTTCGACTCCGACAGCGGGTTCCACACTTCATGAGCAGAACCCAAGCGTTCAAACAGTGTGCCAGCGTGCGGGGGCGCTGGCTATCGGCGAACGACCAGATACAAACCGACAGCCACCATGATTCCGGCCGGCCAATGACCCATATCGCTCAATGGCCCGCCGGCCAGCAGAATGGCGCCGCCCGCCAGGTGAGCGCAGCCGAGCAGGCGCAGGAACCAGTCGTCCTTGCGCTTGTGCCACGGTGGCGGCGGATCGTTGGCGTGGGGCTGGGACATGCGTTCGAGCAGGTCACGGGCCATGTTGGCCAGGTGCGGAATCTGTTCGAACTGGCTCTGCACGTTGCCGAGCAAGGCTTTGGGGCTGACGCGCTCACGCATCCAGCGTTCGAGGAATGGCTGGGCGGTGTTCCACAGATCGAGATCCGGGTACAGCTGACGGCCGAGGCCTTCGATGTTCAGCAAGGTTTTTTGCAGCAACACGAGTTGCGGCTGCACTTCCATGTTGAAGCGGCGAGCGGTCTGGAACAGGCGCATCAGCACTTGGCCGAATGAAATATCTTTTAACGGTTTTTCGAAGATCGGCTCGCACACGGTGCGGATCGCTGCCTCGAATTCGTTGAGCTTGGTTTCTGCCGGTACCCAGCCCGAATCGATGTGCAATTGCGCCACACGACGGTAGTCACGCTTGAAGAACGCGAACAGGTTACGCGCCAGGTAATCCTGGTCTTCAGGGGTCAGGCTGCCGACGATGCCGCAGTCGATCGCAATGTATTGCGGGCTCCACGGGTTGACGGTGCTGACAAAGATGTTGCCGGGGTGCATGTCGGCGTGGAAGAAACTGTCGCGGAACACTTGGGTGAAGAAGATTTCCACACCCCGTTCGGCGAGCATCTTCATGTCGGTGCGCTGGTCGGCCAGGGTCGCGAGGTCGGTGACCTGAATCCCGTAGATGCGCTCCATTACCAGCACTTTCGGCCGGCACCAGTCCCAATAGACTTGTGGCACATACAGTAGCGGCGAGCCTTCGAAGTTGCGCTTCAACTGGCTGGCATTGGCCGCTTCGCGCAGCAGGTCGAGTTCGTCGTAGATGGTTTTTTCGTAGTCCTGGACCACGTCCACCGGGTGCAGCAAACGTGCATCGGCCGAGAGTTTTTCGGCGGCGCGGGCGAGGATGAACAGCCACGCCAGGTCCTGGGCAATGATCGGTTTCAGGCCCGGGCGTATCACCTTGACCACCACTTCTTCGCCGGTCTTCAGTTGCGCGGCATGCACCTGCGCCACCGAGGCTGAGGCCAGCGGTTCGACGTCGAAACGGCTGAACACTTCACTGATCTTTTTGCCGAGCTGCTCTTCGATCAGGTTGACCGACACTTGCGAGTCGAACGGCGGCACACGGTCCTGCAGCTTCATCAACTCATCGGCGATGTCTTCGGGCAGCAGGTCGCGGCGCGTCGAAAGGATCTGCCCGAACTTGATGAAAATCGGCCCAAGGTCCTGCAACGCCAGGCGCAATCGCGCACCACGGCTCAGGTCCAGCGTCTTGCGCGGGAACCAGCGCCACGGCAAGGCGTAGCGCAGCGCCAGGAGAAACCAGGGCAGCGGCAGGGCGAACAGCAGGTCATCGAGGCGGTAGCGAATCACAACGCGCTGGATGCGCAACAAACGGCGGACGGCAAGCAGCTTCATGCGTTATCGCTTGGGTCGAGGGATCGGGAAAGGCGCTCGAAACGCGCCTCGAGACGTTCCAGATCGAGCTTGATCTGGTCCAGTTCACTGAAACGGGCTTCGGCTTCGCGCTGACCGACGAGGGTGCGCGATTCTTCGGCCAGGTATTCGCCAAGATTCTGATTCAGGCTGGCGAAACCCTGCTGATACCAGCGTGCGCGGCTGCGCAGGTGACCGCCGACCAGTTGCGTGGCGACCGGGCCGAGCCAGCGCGAGAGTTCGTACTCCCAGTCCAGCTCAAGGTCCTGAAGGATCGCCGCCAGCTCCAGCAGCACGCCGCTGTCACCGTCGAGCTCGACTTCAGGGCCATGCAGCACCGAGGTCTTTTCCTTGCTCATCGCCAGTTTCAACAGGCTGGAGGCCGGTGCACGCAACGTGCAGTCAGCGCCGGTTTCCCAGTGGGAAGCGAGCATCAGGCCTTCGTCGCTGGGCAGGATGAACAGTTGCAGCGCCGGGCTGCGGCAGTCGACGGCAATCACCCTGCCGCTCAAATGCGCCAGTCGCGGTAGCGCCGTGCTGTCGAGACGCAGCACCCGGTTCAGACCGAGTTCAACGCTGGCGAGCAGGCCGGCCAGCAACATCAGGGTTTGATGCCGCGGTGCAGGGCGACGATGCCTGCGGTCATGTTGTGGTAGGTCACGCGGTCGAAACCGGCCTCGACCATCATCGACTTCAGGGTTTCCTGATTCGGGTGCATGCGGATCGATTCGGCCAGGTAGCGATAGCTTTCCGAGTCGTTGGTGATCAGCTTGCCCATCAACGGCATGAAGGCGAACGAGTAGGCGTCGTAGGCTTTGGACATCAGCGCATTGGTCGGCTTGGAAAATTCCAGCACCAGCAAACGGCCGCCCGGTTTCAGTACTCGCAGCATCGAGCGCAGGGCGTCTTCTTTATGGGTCACGTTGCGCAGACCGAACGCGATGGTCACGCAGTCAAAATGGTTGTCCGGGAACGGCAGCTTTTCAGCGTCGGCCTGAACGAACTCGACATTACCGGCCACACCCAGATCCAGCAGGCGGTCACGACCGACCTTGAGCATGGATTCGTTGATGTCGGCCAACACCACCTGGCCGGTCGGGCCAACGAGGTGCGAGAACTTCTTGGTCAGGTCGCCTGTGCCGCCGGCGATGTCCAGCACGCGGTTACCGGTGCGAACACCCGACAGCTCGATCGCAAAACGCTTCCACAGACGGTGCATGCCGCCCGACAGGAGGTCGTTCATCAAGTCGTACTTGGCGGCTACCGAGTGGAAAACCTCAGCGACTTTTTCCGCTTTTTGGCTTTCCGGTACGTTTTTGAAGCCGAAGTGAGTGGTGGGTTCGGCATCGCTGCCTTTGCGCTGATCAGTCATATCGCTGTCACCAAAAGAGAATGCGGGACATTCTAATCCCGGTGGCCTGCTTTGTCTTGGCAAGGCTGAAGGTAAGATAGGCAACCACCGGGACGTTTTGCCGCAGCAGCGGTCAAGATGCTTCAGGAAAGTATCCATAAAGCAGGAGTCATTCGATGGCCCGTATTAGTGTTGAGCGTGCCCACGGCCTGGGCAAGGAAGCAGCCCGCGAGAAGGCTGATCTGTTGGCGCAGAAGCTGTCCGATCAATATGGCCTGGAGCCGCAATGGTCCGGCGACACCCTGAACCTCAAACGTTCCGGTGTGAAAGGCGCGGTACATGTCAGCGAAGATTCGATCCGCGTCGATGTGGAGTTGGGCCTGATGATGTCGGCCATGAGCGGCATGATCAAATCGGAAATCGAAAAAGCCCTTGATAAGGCCTTGGTCTGATTCCGGATTGAAATCCCTTCATCTGTAGGAGTGAGCCGCTCGCGATAGCGGTCTGTCAGTCGATATTGATTTCGACTGACAGACCGCTATCGCGAGCGGCTCACTCCTGCATTTGTTTTGTGTGAAGCCAAAGTTTTATGTCAGTTGTTAGGGTGCCGTTTCTAATTTTTCTCCCTACTTTGTGCCTGAGCCCGACACTTTCGCGGGCAGTTCCTCAAACCTTCTGCGCGTGAGGTGCACCATGGCCAAAGTTATTTTGAAGAAAAAAATCGACGCTTCGACTACTGCTCTGGGCGACGTCAAATCCTATGCCCGCAAGATCTGGCTGGCAGGCCTGGGGGCCTACACCAAGGTCGGCCAAGAGGGCAGCGAGTACTTTCAAGAGTTGATCAAGGCTGGTCAAACTGTTGAAACCAAAGGTAAAAAAGTAGTTGCCGAGAAACTTGAAGCGGCTAACACAGAGATTGAAGAAGCCAAGAGTGAAGTGAGCACTTTCAAAGGCAAGGTCGAAGTTCAACTCGACAAGGTCGAGAAGGCTTTTGACTCGCGTGTCGCAAGTGCCTTGAATCGTATCGGCATTCCGTCTAAACATGACGTTGAGACACTCTCTGCTAAGCTCGATGAGCTGACGGCATTGCTCGAACGCGTCGCGCGTAAATCTTAAGGAGAACGGGATGGCTGGTAAAAAGAACACCGAAAAAGAAGGCAGCTCGTGGATCGGGAAAGTCGAAGACTACTCCCGCAAAATCTGGCTTGCTGGTTTAGGCGTGTACTCGAAGATCGACACTGACGGCAGCAAGCTCTTCGATACATTGGTTAAAGACGGCGAGAAAGCCGAGAAGCTCACCAAGAGCGCTGTCGGCAAGAAAGTCGATGCCGCCAAGGACTCCGCTTCGTCGGCCAAGTCGCGCATCAGCGGCGTGAAAGATCGGGCACTGGGCAAGTGGGATGAGCTGGAAGGGGCTTTTGACAAGCGCCTGAACAGCGCCATTTCGCGCCTGGGTGTACCGAGCCGCAATGAAGTGAAAGCGCTGCACAGCAAGGTCGATACCCTGACCAAGCAGATCGAGAAACTCACCGGCGCCAAGGTTGCACCTGTTGCGGCGAAAACCGCAGCGGCCAAACCGGCTGCTAAACCAGCCGCCAAAAGCGCTGCCAAGCCACTGGTAAAAGCGGCTGCCAAACCGGTCGCCAAAGCCGCGTCGAAAGTCGCATCCGCCGCCAAGTCCGCTACCAAAACTGCCGCCGCCAAACCTGCAGCAGCCAAGACAGCGGTCAAATCGGTTGCTGCCAAAGCCGCCGCCAAACCAGCAGCAAAACCGGCTGCCAAAACTACAGCGGCCAAACCGGCAGCCAAACCAGCGGCAAAACCTGCCGCAGCGAAGAAGCCAGCAGTGAAGAAACCGGCCACGCCTAAGGCTGCCGCGCCAAAACCAGCAGTGGCTGCCGCCAAACCGGCGACCCCGGTCAGCACGTCGAACTCCGCTGCTGCACCGACCCCTGCTGTAACCCCGACTGTCGCGCCAGCTCCATCGACGCCAACCAGTCAGTCCTGATTTTTCAGGGCTCAAGAAAACGCCCGGCCTGCAAAGGTCGGGCGTTTTTGTTTGTGCGCGATTTCATATACACCGCAGAACCCTTGTGGGAGTGAGCCTGCTCGCGATTGCGGTGTGTCATTCAACATTGATATTGGCTGACCCGGCGACATCGCGAGCAGGCTCACTCCCACAGTGAAATGTGTTTATCCAGTGAAAGGGTTACTCGTGTTCTTCGAGGTATTGCAGGGCCAGGTGCTCGGTCGCCACTTTGATCGGCGGCAGCAAATGCGGCGCCACCAGCATCATGATCTGATACACCACCAACCTGACTTCACCCTCGCGATCAAGAATCCGCTGATAGTCCAGTGAGAACAGCAGCGTCATGGTGATCTGCTCCACCAACTGCCCCAGCGCTTGAGTGTCACTGACCAACTGCCCTTGCGCCTTCAATCGCGCCAGCAACGAAGCCAGCGTGCGCTTCAGTGCATTGAGCAGATTGCGGATGCCCTTGGCCAGTTTCGGCAGGCGCCCGGCCAGGTTTGACAGGTCCTGGAACAGAAACCGGTAATGGGCCAGCCGCTCGACGATCAAGTGCAGGAACAACCAGTAATCCTCCGGTGCCAGCTCCACGTCGGCCGGAGGATCAAGCAGTGGCGCAAGCTCGGCCTGGAAACGCTCGAACAAGCCGAGAATCAACGGTTCCTTGCCGTGGAAGTGGTAGTAGAGGTTGCCCGGGCTGATGCCCATTTCGTTGGCAACTTCCATGGTGGAAACGTTCGGTTCACCCTTCTGATTGAACAATTGCAGGGCACATTCGAGGATCCGGTCGCGGGTTTTCATCCAGTCTTCTTAATGGTCGGGTCATGCCACGGCAGGCGTGTGCCGTGGTTCGTTGTCAGTCAGCGCACACGCACGTAAGTACCGGGTGCCGCCTCCATCGGTGGATAGTTCTGGTTGCCGAGGGCCATGTGGGTTTCTTTTTGCGAGCCCGAGCGTTCCTGAATCCAGCTCAGCCATTGGGTCCACCAACTGCCGTCGACTTGCTTGGCGTCGTAATACCACGCCCGTGGGTCGCTGCTCAGTTTCGCGCTCTCGACGAAGTTGGCCTTCGGGTTGCTCGGCGGGTTGAGGATGCTCTGCACATGACCGCTGTTGGACAGGACGAAACGTCGCTCGCCACCCAGCAGCAGCGTCGAGCGATACACCGCGTCCCACGGCGTGATGTGGTCGTTGATGCCGGCCACGCTGAAGCTGTCGACCGTGACTTTCTGCAAGTCGATCGGCGTGCCGCACACTTCAAGGCCGCCCGGATGACTCAGTGGGTTGTGCTTGAAGAAGTCCAGCAGGTCGCCATGCAAGGCTGCCGGCAACCGGGTGTTGTCGTTGTTCCAGTAGAGGATGTCGAACGCTGGAGGCTCCTTGCCCAACAGGTAGTTATTGACGAAGTAACTCCAGATCAAATCGTTGGGACGCATCCAGGCAAAGACCTTGGCCATGTCGCGCCCGTCCAGCACACCTTTCTGATAGGAGCGACGCTTCGCCGCTTCCAGGGTCTGTTCGTCAGCGAAAAGCGTCGCCGGAGAGTCCATCTGACTGTCGAGCAGGCTCACCAGATACGTCGCGCTGGATACCCGCCGCAGTTGTCGCTTGGCCTGCAAGTGGCCTTGCAGCGCGGCGATGGTCAGCCCACCGGCGCAAGCGCCCATCAAGTTCACTTCGCGAGCGCCGGTGATTGCCCGGCAAACGTTCATCGCTTCTTCAACCGCTTCGACGTAGGTCGACAGACCCCATTCGCGATGGCGCACATCCGGATTGCGCCAGCTGATCATGAAGGTCTGCAGGCCGTTTTTCAGGGCGAACTGGACGAAGCTGTTATGCGGGCTCAGGTCGAAAATGTAGTACTTGTTGATCTGCGGCGGCACCACCAGCAGCGGTTTGGAATACTGCTTTTCGCTCATCGGCTTGTACTGGATCAGCTCCAGCAGCTCGTTGCGAAACACCACGGAACCCGTGGTGGTGGCGACCGTTTTACCGACCTCGAACGCTTGCTTGGTGACTTGTCTGGGCAGGCCGTCGTTGTGCAGGAAATCGTCGACCAGATGGCTGATGCCACGCACCAGGCTGTTACCGCCGGAATTGAAGATTTCCTTGATCGCCAGCGGATTGAGCAAGGTGTTGGACGGCGCCACGGCGTCATTGAGCAAGGCGAACGCAAAGTGGGCCCGAGCGCGATCGTCCGGGGTCATGTTGCTTTCGTCGATCCAGCTTTTAACTTCTTTCTGCCAGCTCAGGTAGGCCTGCAAGCTGCGGCGATAAAACGGGTTGAGGCTCCACGCCGGGTCGGCAAAACGACTGTCCTGCGGGTTGGTCGGGTGCAGGGTTTCCCCCAGCATGACGCGACCCAGTTGGCCGCCCAGTTTCAAGGCATGTCGAACGCTGTGCACCGGGTTACGCAAGCCATGGGCGGCAACGCTGCGCAGGGTCGAAAACAGATCCCGGCCACGCAGGCCGGTGATCGCACTCTGCGCGTTGATGAACGCGGCGGGAGTGGGCAAAAAGTCCCTCGCTGGTTTGTCGCGCATGTGTCAACACTCCTTCGTCTTTCAGGCCAAATACAAACACATCGAACCAGAACACCATAGACGCTGTTACGGGTTGTTGCGCGGTGCGGCGTCCTGCCGACCGACAATGGGCCGGTTAACCGCCCAATGGCGCGGGATGCGGATGCATCACGGCGCGCTGACGTTCCTCCTCGAGGAATTTCATGATGATCGGTGCCACCGCTTCGGCGCGGGTAATCAGGAACAGATGCCCGTCATCGATGATGTGCAACTGCGCATTGGGGATCCGCCAGGCCAGCATGCGCATGTTGATCAGCGGGATCAGTGGATCGTCGTCGCCGGCCAGTACCAGCGTCGGCTGGTTGATCTTGTGCAGCCAGTGAATACTGGTCCAGCCAAGCCCGGCGAACAGCTGCCAGTAGTAACCGAGCTTGCCCGCCGAACGGACCTTCGCCGCATGGCTGGCGGCCAGGGTCGGATCGCGACGGAAAGAGCCGCCGTAGATCATCGGCGCAATGCGGATCACGTGAGACGGCTGGATGTAGCGCCGCGGGCTGGCCATCATCCACAGCACTTTCGGTTTGCCCGGCACCATCACCGCGCCGGCCGCCGTGGCCGCCAGCACGAGTTTTTTGCAGCGCTCGGGATAGTCGTAGGCGAACTGCTGAGCGAGTGCGCCTCCCCAGGACACGCCGATGACGTTGACTTGCCCATAGTCGAGATAGTCGAGCATCCGCGCCGTGAGTTTCGCCAGGCCCGGAAAACGGTACGGCCGATTCGGCGTCGACGAACCGCCGACACCGGGAACGTCGAAGGCGATGACTTCCAGGTCCGGGTCCAGCGCTGCGACGAACGGAAACACCAGCTCCAGGTTGGCGCCGATGCCGTTGAAAATCAGCAAGGGCGTCAAGTGAGGCTTGCCGGGGCGTACCGCCGTGCGGAGGGTCTGGCCATCCAGGTCGACAGTACGGAATATGAACGGTTGCGGCATGCTTCAGGCCCTGTGGGTTAATTCATCCCCGGTCCCCCTGCAGGAGCGAAGCTTGCTCGCGAAGGCGTCAAGTCAGTCGACATCCATGTTGAATGAAAGACCGTTTTCGCGAGCAAGCTTCGCTCCTGCAGAGGGGCGCGGGGTGTGTCAGTTACCGCTCATGCACATAAGTGCCGGGTGCTGCTTCGCCTGCTGGATAGGCCTTGTTCCCCAGGCTCGCCGGGGACTTCTTCAGCTTGCCCGAACGCTCGGCCTGCCAGGCCTGCCAGTGCAGCCACCAGGAGTCAGTGTGCTTGGTGGAGTTCTCTTGCCAGTCTTCGGCTTTGACCGGCATTTCGGTGCTGGTCATGTAGCGCGATTTCGGATTGCCCGGCGGGTTCAGAATGCTCTGGATATGCCCGCTGCTGGACAGCACGAACTCGACCTTGCCGCCAAACAACTGCGCCGACTTGTAGCAGGACTTCCACGGCGTGATGTGGTCGTTGGTGCCGGCCAGGGAAAAGATGTCGGCCGTGACCTGCTTCAGGTCGATCGGCGTGCCGCACACTTCCAGTGCATCAGGACGGATCAGCGGGTTGTTTTTGAACATTTCGATCAGGTCGCCGTGGAATGCGGCGGGTAACCGGGTGGTGTCGTTGTTCCAGAACAGGATGTCGAATACCGGCGGCTCGTTTCCCAGCAGGTAGTTGTTGACCCAGTAGTTCCAGATCAGGTCATTGGGTCGCATCCAGGCAAAGACTTTCGCCATGTCGCGGCCTTCCAGCACACCGGCCTGATAGGAATGGCGCTTGGCGGCTTCGAGGGTCTGCTCGTCGACGAACAAGGCCACGTCGCTGTCCAGGGTCGTATCCAGCACGCTGACCAGCAGGGTGAGGGCGTTGACCTTCTTCTCGCCGATCGCGGCGTAGTGGCCCAGCAGCGCGGTGCAGGTGATGCCACCGGAGCAGGCGCCCAGCATGTTCACGTCTTTGCTGCCGGTGATCGCAGTAACCACGTCGACCGCTTCCTTGAGCGCTTCGATGTAGGTCGACAGACCCCACTCGCGCTGCTCCTTGGTCGGGTTGCGCCAGCTGACGATGAACGTCTGCACGTTGTTGCGCAGGCAGAAGCGCGCCAGGCTCTTGTCCGGGCTCAGGTCGAATACGTAGAACTTGTTGATCTGCGGCGGCACCACCAGCAGCGGACGCTCGTGCACCTGCTCGGTGATCGGGCGGTACTGGATCAATTCCAGCACGTCATTGCGGAACACCACCGCGCCTTCGGTCACGCCCAGGCTCTTGCCGACTTCGAACGCGCCCATGTTGACCTGGCTCGGCATGCCGCCGTTGTGTACCAGATCCTTGGCCAGGTGCGAGAGGCCGTCGAGCAGGCTTTTGCCGCCGGTCTCGAAGAACCGTTTGACCGCCGCCGGGTTGGCCGCACTGTTGGTCGGGGCCATGGCTTCGGTCATGAGGTTGATCACGAAATGCCCGCGACTGACGTCTTTGGGCGGCAGGTTGCTGTCGTCAATCCAGTCGTGGAGTTCCTTGCGCCACGCCAGGTAAGTTTGCAGATAACGTTTATAGAGCGGGTTCTGGCTCCAGGCCGGATCGGCGAAGCGACGGTCATCGCTGGTAGGTTGAAGTTCTGATTTGCCGAACAACACGTTCTTCAATTCAAGGCCGAAATGGGCGACATGCTTGGCACTGTGAATCGGTTGTTTGATGGCCTGCCTGAGCACCATTCGAGCAGAAGCCAGTAGATCCTTTCCACGCAGCCCAACGACAGGATTCAGCCCCAAGGTGTTTTCCGAGGCTTGATACTTCAAGTCATCGTTATTCTTGTTACTCATCTACGACGCTCCATTGTCCTGAGACGAGTACCTGGGCCCAGCTGTCATCACACAGCCAATGCCAGGTACTTATGCTCGGGTGACCGTTAATTCTGCATCGCTGCTTTTTACGGCAGAGAGCACTGCAGGGAACTTGCCAGCTCCATTGGTTACCCGAGTTTAATTTTTTTCGCAAGCGGGCCAATCATTGACCCAGGAGCGGAGCATTCAAACAGATGGAATTAGAAAATGCCCTCTAAAGAGCAAGAGGGCTGACCTAGAGCATCAGCTTGACGATGGATTCGTTCGGATCGCGGGTTTTTCCGGCGGCTTTGAGTTCGGCAAGATAATCGTTCCAGAGATCCTCTTGGCGCACGCCCAACTGGTACAGATATTCCCAAGTGAACAGGCCGCTGTCGTGCCCGTCGTCGAAGGTCAATTTCAGTGCGTACTGACCGGCCGGTTCTACCTTGGTCAGGCCTACGCCGATCTTGCCAAATTGCAGGATAGGTTTGCCGTGGCCCTGGACCTCGGCGGAAGGAGAGTGCACGCGAAGGAACTCGGCGGGCAGGTGATATTCCTCGCCGGACGCGTATTTCAGCGACAGGGTTTTCGAGGCTTTGTGCAGTTTGATGTCGGTGGGAAGCATAGGAAGAGCCTCGGGCGGAAAGCTACAAGCTGCAAGCTTAACTCGATAAGCTTGACGCTTGTAGCTTGCAACTTGAGGCTTACAGAATGTAGCGGGACAGGTCTTCGTTCTGTGCCAATTCGCCGAGGTGACTGTTGACGTAATCGGCGTCGATCAGGATCGCCTTGTCGTCATGGGCGCTGGCCAGGTCGCCGGCGCTGAACGACACTTCTTCGAGCAAGCGTTCGAGCAAGGTGTGCAGGCGACGGGCACCGATGTTCTCGGTCTTCTCGTTGACCTGCCAGGCGATCTCGGCAATACGCTTGATGCCGTCCGGCTGGAACTCGATGACAAGGCCTTCGGTTTTCAGCAGGGCGCAATACTGCTCGGTGAGCGACGCATGCGGCTCGCTGAGGATGCGCTCGAAATCTTCCGGCGTCAGCGCCTTCAGCTCGACACGAATCGGCAGGCGACCTTGCAGCTCCGGCACCAGGTCACTTGGCTTGCTCAGGTGGAACGCACCGGAAGCGATGAACAGGATGTGGTCGGTCTTGACCATGCCCAGCTTGGTGTTGACGGTGCAGCCTTCGATCAGTGGCAGCAAGTCACGCTGCACGCCTTCACGGGATACGTCGACGCCACCGGAGTTGCCGCGCTTGGCGACTTTGTCGATTTCATCGATGAACACGATGCCGTGCTGCTCGACCGCTTCCAGCGCCTTGGCCTTCAACTCTTCATCGTTGACCAGGCGGCTGGCTTCCTCGTCACGCACCAGTTTCAGCGCTTCCTTGACCTTGATCTTGCGGTTTTTCTTTTTGCCCTTGCCCATGTTGGCGAACAGGCTCTGCAACTGGTTGGTCATTTCTTCCATGCCCGGTGGCGCGGAGATGTCGACGCCGGCCATTTCGGCGACTTCGATTTCGATCTCCTTGTCATCCAGCTGACCTTCGCGCAGGCGCTTGCGGAACAGCTGGCGGGTGTTGGAGTCGGCTGACGGGGCGTCGTCATTGTTGAAGCCCATGCGTGCCGGTGGCAGCAAGGCGTCGAGGATGCGTTCCTCGGCGGCGTCTTCGGCGCGGTGGCGAACCTTGGTCATTTCCTGTTCGCGCAGCAGCTTGATCGCCGCGTCGGCCAGGTCACGAATGATCGATTCGACATCGCGACCGACGTAGCCGACTTCGGTGAACTTGGTCGCTTCGACTTTGATGAACGGCGCGTTGGCGAGTTTGGCCAGGCGACGGGCGATCTCGGTTTTACCGACACCGGTCGGGCCGATCATCAGGATGTTCTTTGGCGTTACTTCAACGCGCAGCTCTTCGGGCAGCTGCATCCGGCGCCAGCGGTTACGCAGCGCGATGGCGACGGCGCGCTTGGCATCGTCCTGGCCGATAATGTGGCGATTGAGTTCGTGGACGATTTCACGGGGAGTCATGGACATAGTAATTGGCGGTCCTCAAGCAAAAGTGAGCCGTGGCACTAAGGCCGGAACAGGCTTACTCGGCGAGGTCCTGCTCCTCAATGGTGAAGGTGTGGTTGGTGAATACGCAAATGTCGCCGGCGATACCGAGTGCGGTTTCGACGATTTCCCGGGCCGACAGATCGGTTTTCTTCAGCAGCGCGCTGGCGGCGGCCTGGGCGTAACCGCCACCGGAACCCATGGCGATCAGGCCTTCTTCGGGTTCGACCACGTCGCCGTTGCCGGTGATGATCAGTGAGGCGTCTTTGTTCGCGACGGCGAGCATGGCTTCGAGGCGGCTGAGGGAGCGGTCAGTGCGCCATTCTTTGGCGAGTTCGACAGCGGCGCGAACCAGGTGGCCCTGATGTTTCTCAAGCTGGCCTTCAAAACGCTCGAAGAGGGTGAAGGCGTCAGCGGTGGCCCCGGCAAAACCGGCGATGACCTGGCCGTGGTACAGGCGACGAACTTTCTTCGCGTTGCCTTTCATCACGGTATTGCCGAGAGAAACCTGGCCGTCGCCGCCCATGACGACTTTGCCGTGGCGGCGAACTGAAACGATGGTGGTCAAGGGAGAGTCTCCACGCAGCGGGGCGAAAATGCCTTATGCCAACTCATATGGGGGTGGCGATGCGTTTTTCAACTGCGGGGCGGGAGAGGGGACGAGCGGTGTTGCGCGGGGAAGGGTGTGTTGGCTGTTCTGGCGCCTTCGCGGGCACGCCTCGCTCCTACAGGGAATAACGCAATCCTTGTAGGAGCGAGACTTGCCCGCGAAGAACGATAACGCGGTGCCCCTGACGAAATCAGCGGTTCTGGCGTTGTTGTAACAACAGGTTGCTGAAGCCGGCGCCGGACAGTTGTTTCTGCGCCGTGGTCAGCTGTTCGCGATTGCTGAACGGCCCGACCAGCACTCGATACCAGGTTTCATCTTTGACTGTGCCGGATTCAACCGCCACCGCCTGGCCCAGCAGGATGATCTGCGCCCGAACTTTGTCCGCGTCAGCTTCCTTGCGGAACGAACCGGCCTGAAGGAAGAACTTGGTCACCGGGGCCGCTTTGGACACCGGTGGCGCTGGCGGCGGCGTGATCCCTGCCAGTGCCGCCTGGGCTCGCGCGGTATCAATCTTCGCTGCTTGCTCCGGCGTCACCGGCGTGGTCGGAATTGCCGGCACTTGTGGCGTCGGCAGGGTTTTCTCCGGCACGGCATCCGGCGGCACGATCACTTCCGATTCCGGCAGCAGGGTGTAGAAGTCGTACTTCGGCTTCACCGGTTGCGTCGGGCTCGGCGGGGTCTTGTTGGCCTCGGCGATCTTGGTGGCTTTCTGCTGTTCGATCTTCTCGCGCTTGACGCTCTCGCTGCCCTTGCCCGGTTCCAGTTTCATCAGGAACACAATGAACGCGCCGACCGTCAGGCCGATGGCCATCCACAGCCAACCCGGGATCGGTTGCTTTGCAGGAGCTTGGTAACGGCTGGCGCCACGCTTGGGTGCAGGTTTTTTCTTGGCAGCCAACTTACATACGCTCCAGAGTTTCCAGACCCAAGAGTTCCAGGCCTTGCTTGAGAGTGCGGCCGGTCAGCGCGGCGAGGCGCAGACGGCTCTGCATTTGCGCCGGGGTGTCGGCGCTGAGAATCGGGCAGTTCTCGTAGAAGCTGGAGAACAGGCCGGCGACATCGTACAGGTAGGTGCACAGAATGTGTGGCGTGCCTTTTTCGCACACGTTGTTCAGCACTTCGCCAAATTGCGCGAGCTTGGCTGCCAACTCGTGTTCGTGTGCTGCTTCGAGGACGATCTGGCCTTCGACTTCACTGAAGTCCTTGCCGAGTTTGCGGAATACACCGGCCACGCGGGTGTAGGCGTACAGCAGGTACGGAGCAGTGTTGCCTTCGAAGTTGAGCATCAGGTCGAAGTTGAAGCTGTAGTCGCTGGTACGGTGCTTGGACAGGTCAGCGTATTTCACGGCGCCAATGCCCACGACCCTGGCGATGTTGCGCAATTCGTTTTCGGCCAGCTCCGGATTCTTGTCTTTCACCAGGGTGTAGGCGCGTTCCTGGGCTTCGGTCAGCAGATCGATCAGCTTCACGGTGCCGCCATCACGGGTCTTGAACGGACGGCCATCGGCGCCGTTCATGGTGCCGAAGCCCATGTGTTCCATTTCCATCGGGTGCGTCACGAAGCCGGCCTTGCGGGCGACTGCGAACACTTGCTGGAAGTGCAGCGCCTGGCGCTGATCGACGAAGTACAGCGCGCGGTCAGCCTTGAGTTTGCCGCTGCGATAACGCACGGCTGCCAGGTCAGTGGTGGCGTAGAGGTAGCCGCCATCGGCCTTGACGATGATCACCGGCAGCGGGTCGCCGTCGGCGTTCTTGAATTCGTCGAGGAACACGCACTGGGCGCCATTGCTTTCGACCAGCATGCCGGCGGCCTTGAGGTCGTTGACCACGTTGATCAGGTCGTCGTTATAGGCGCTTTCGCCCATCACGTCGGCCATGGTCAGTTTGACGTTCAGCAGTTCGTAGATTTTCTGGCAGTGCGACAGCGAGATGTCCTTGAACTTGGTCCACAGGGCCAGGCAGTCCGGGTCGCCGGCTTGCAGCTTGACCACCAGACCACGGGCGCGATCGGCGAACTCTTCGGATTCGTCGAAGCGTTGCTTGGCGGCGCGGTAGAAGTTTTCCAGGTCGGACAGTTCATCGCTGGTGATCGGGTTTTCTTGCAGATAAGCCATCAGCATGCCGAACTGGGTGCCCCAGTCGCCGACGTGGTTCTGACGGATGACGTCGTCGCCGAGGAACTCCAGAACGCGTGCCACGCCGTCGCCGATGATGGTCGAACGCAAGTGACCGACGTGCATCTCTTTGGCCAGGTTCGGGGCCGACAGGTCGACCACAGTGCGCTGCACCGGGCCTGCTTTGCGCACGCCGATGTGGTCGTCGGCGAGGGCGGCATCCAGGCGAGTGGCCAGGGCATCAGTGTTCTGGAAGAAATTCAGGAAGCCCGGGCCGGCGATTTCGGTCTTGGTGACGTTTTCATCAGCCGGCAGCGCAGCGATGATTTTCTCAGCCAGGTCACGCGGCTTCATGCCGGCCGGTTTGGCCAGCATCATCGCGATGTTGCTGGCGAAGTCGCCATTCTTCTTGTCACGGGAGTTTTCCACCTGGATCGCCGGCGACAGGCCTTCAGGCAACACACCTTCGTTGACGAGTTGGGTGATGGCTTGTTGGATCAGCTGGCGAATGGTGTCTTTCATGGTGTTCTCTTTCGACCGCAAGCGCGGCGGCGCTTCGATGCGCTAGTGGAAAAACTGGGCATTATCCGTTGCGAAGACGGGCTTGCCAACTATAGCGGGCAGGTTATGGATATGTGGTGACAAATCGGGCCTCTTCGCGGGCCAGCCTCGCTCCTACAGTTTTTGTGTCGTTCACAGTATTGGCAAACGACTCTCCCCCTGTAGGAGCGAGCCTTGCCCACGAAGGCAATTGACCAATCAATACAAATCGACGGGATCCACATCCAGCGACCAACGAACCGCCCGCCCGCTCGGCATCTGCTCCAGCGCCAGCAACCAGCTACTCAGCAGCCGATGCAACGGCGCCCGGGCCGTGGCTTGCAACAACAACTGCGCACGATAACGCCCGGCCCGGCGTTCCATCGGAGCCGGCACCGGGCCGAGCAGCTCAATACCGGTCAGATTCTGCTCAGCCAGCAAGCGCTCGGCCTCGCTACACGCTTCATCGAGAAAACCTTCGGCCTGTCCCGGTTTATGCGCTTCGGCCCGCAGCAGCGCCAAATGCGCAAACGGCGGCAATCCTGCCGAGCGGCGTTCGCTCAAGGCCTGTTCGGCAAAGGCGAAATAGCCTTGTTCGGTCAATTGCACCAGCAGAGGATGATCGGCCAGGTGCGTCTGGATAATCACCTTGCCCGGCTCTTCGGCCCGCCCGGCCCGACCTGCCACCTGAACGATCAACTGTGCCATGCGCTCGCTGGCGCGGAAGTCGCCAGAGAACAATCCACCGTCGGCATCGAGAATCGACACCAGCGTTACCCGTGGAAAGTGGTGCCCTTTGGCGAGCATTTGCGTGCCCACCAGAATGCACGGCTGGCCTTTCTGGATGGTGGCGAACAACTGATTCATCGCGTCCTTGCGCGACGTACTGTCGCGGTCGACCCGCAGCACCGGGACGTCCGGGAACAGAATCGCCAGACGCTCTTCTGCGCGTTCGGTGCCGGCACCCACCGGCCGTAAATCGACCTTGCCGCACTTCGGGCAATGCCGCGGCACGCGTTCCACGTAGCCGCAATGGTGGCAGCGCAATTCGCCGGAGCGCTGGTGCACGGTCATCCGCGCATCGCAGCGCTGGCACTCGGACATCCAGCCGCAGTCATGACACAGCAGCGTCGGCGCAAAGCCGCGACGATTGAGAAACACCAGGACTTGCTGGCCAGCCGCCAGCGTCTGGCCGATGGCTTGCTGCATCGGCCCGGAAATACCGCTATCCAGCGGACGGCTTTTCACATCGAGACGCAGGAATCGCGGTTGCTTGGCGCCGCCAGCTCGCTCGTTCAGGCGTAGGAGCCCATACCGACCGGTGTAGGCGTTGTGCAGGCTTTCCAGTGAAGGCGTGGCGGAGCCGAGGACAATCGGGATGTTTTCCTGTCGCGCGCGCACCAAAGCCAGATCGCGGGCGTGATAGCGCAGGCCTTCCTGCTGTTTATAGGAGCCGTCGTGCTCTTCGTCGATGATGATCAGGCCGGGATTTTTCATCGGCGTGAACAGCGCCGAGCGGGTGCCGATAATGATGTCGGCGTCACCGTCCCGGGCCGCGAGCCAGGCCTCGAGGCGCTCCCGATCATTGACTGCCGAGTGAATCAGGGCGATGCGCGCATTGAAACGCTGCTCGAAGCGCGCCAGGGTTTGCGGGCCGAGGTTGATCTCCGGGATCAGGACCAGCGCCTGCTTGCCGGCTTCGAGCGTTTCGCGGATCAGCTGCAGATAGACTTCGGTCTTGCCGCTGCCGGTAACGCCGGCCAGCAGGAACGCATGATAACTGTCGAACCCGGCGCGAATCGCTTCATACGCGGCACGCTGCTCAGGGTTGAGCGGCAACTCCGGTTGCGCCAGCCAATGTTCGTGGCGGGCGCCGGGAGCGTGCTTGCGGATTTCCACCTGCACCAGATCCTTGGCCAGCAACAGATCCAGGCTGTCCTTGCTCAGCATCAGTTTGCTCAACAACTGATGGGCCACGCCGTGAGGGTGCTGGGCCAACGTGGCCAGGGCTTCGCGCTGGCGCGGGGCACGGGCGATACGCGGATCATCCAGGCTGGCACCGGGCGCGGCGGACCAGAAGCGTTCCTGGCGCGCCTCGGCCAATTCGCCCTGGCGCAGCAACACTGGAAGCGCCCAGCTCAAGGTGTCACCGAGGCTGTGCTGGTAATACTGCGAGGTCCACAGACACAGCTTGAACAGTGCTGGCGGTAGCGGCGGGGTGGCGTCGAGCAGGGCCAGCGCCGGTTTGAGCTTTTCCACCGGGACTTCGCTGGTGTCGGTGACCTCCACCAGAATCCCGATCATCTCCCGCCGACCAAACGGCACCCGCAGGCGCATGCCCGGTTGCAACTGGGCGCGCAGGATCCCGGCCGGGGCACGGTAATCGAACAGGCGGCGCAGCGGCGAAGGCAGGGCGAGGCGCAAAATGGCGTCGTGCACGCGGGGATCTCGATAAACGGGCAGTAAAAGAAGTCGGACGCATACTAATTGTGGGAGTGGGCTTGCTCGCGAATGCGTTGGGTCAGACACCTCATCGCTGGCTGGCAGCCCGTATTTGCGAGCAAGCCCGCTCCCACAAGGGGCACATATCAGGCGGGGAGCCTAGCAGACGGTCGGTAGAAGCGACAGCTTGCGCGATTGGCATTGTCTGGTAGAATCCGCGGCCTAATTACGTGCGGTATTCAACAATAGTGTTGAGTGGCGGCACGCTAGCCCGAGGAAGACACCATGAAAGCCGATATCCATCCAACATACGAAGTCACCGCAGTTACCTGCAGCTGTGGCAACAAGTTCGAAACTCGTTCGAACCTGGCCAAGCCTCTGGCGATCGACGTATGCAACGAGTGCCACCCGTTCTACACCGGTAAGCAGAAGACTCTGGATACTGGCGGCCGTGTACAGCGCTTCGCAGACCGTTTCGGCGCTTTTGGCAAAACCAAAGCTCCTGCTGCTGCAGAGTAAGGTTGAAAAGCCCCATGGGCTTTACCTTGCTAACGAAAAAGGCGTCCCTCGCGGGCGCCTTTTTTGTGTCCGCGATTTGGCTGTCCGGCGCCCAGGCCTTCTGCCCGGTGCCGAGCGGGCTTACACCCGTCGCGGTGCAGCGTGTGGTGGATGGCGACACCTTGCGCCTGAGCGATGGCCGCAGTGTGCGCATGATCGGCTTGAATACGCCTGAGCTGGGCAAGCAGGGCCGTTCCGACGAGCCGTTCGCCGTGGTCGCGCGCAAACGCCTGGAAGCGCTGGTGGCGGCCAGCGACGGGCGCGTGGGTTTGCTGCCCGGCAAAGAAAGCAAAGATCATTACGGTCGCACGCTGGCCCATGTTTATGGCGCCAATGGCGCCAACCTCGAAGCGCAGATGCTCGCCGAGGGCCTTGGTTTTCAAGTGGCGGTCGCGCCGAATGTCGATTTGGTCAGCTGTCAGCAAGCCGCCGAACTCAGCGCCCGTCAGGCCGGCCTTGGCCTGTGGCGGCAATCCCCTGTACTGAAAGCGGAGCAGATCAACGCCTCCGGTTTTGCCGTGCTCAGTGGTCGTGTGAGCAAGGTTCAGCGCAATCGCGGCGGAGTTTGGATTGAGTTGCAGGACGCGGTTGTATTGCGCGTTGCACCCAATTTGCTCGGGCAGTTCGATGTTGCATCGCTTGAGCGGCTGAAGGGCAAGCAGATTGAGGCGCGTGGCTGGGTCGTGGATCGATCGCGTCGGGGCGGCTTGAAACCCGGGCAGGCACGCTGGCTTCTGCCGCTGACCGATCCGGCGATGCTGCAAGCGGCGCCCCGATAAAAAATTGTAGACATTTTTTATGGCGATTGTGAACAGTCTATCCCTTGTGTTCCGCGGCTCTTGGCCCAAAGTCGTAGGGCAGGGCGCTTGACAGGGGTGACCGGTCAGTCTTGTGGGGACTTTGCGACACGCGTATCCTCGGCGGTCCGTCTGTCCAACAGTAAAAGCGGAATGCCCACATGTCTGATTTGAAAACTGCCGCTCTCGAATATCATGCCCATCCTCGTCCAGGGAAGCTGAGTGTCGAGCTCACCAAGGCCACCGCTACCGCCCGCGACCTGTCGCTGGCCTACAGCCCCGGCGTAGCCGAACCAGTACGCGAAATCGCCCGCGATCCTGAACTGGCCTACAAATACACCGGCAAAGGCAACCTGGTTGCAGTCATTTCCGATGGCACCGCGATTCTCGGCCTGGGTAACCTCGGCCCATTGGCTTCCAAGCCAGTCATGGAAGGTAAGGGCGTGTTGTTCAAGCGCTTCGCCGGCATCGACGTTTTCGACATCGAAGTCGACTCCGAAAGCCCGCAAGCCTTCATCGACACCGTCAAGCGTATCTCCATCACCTTTGGTGGCATCAACCTGGAAGACATCAAGGCACCTGAGTGCTTTGAGATCGAGCGCGCTCTGATCGAGCAGTGCGACATTCCAGTGTTCCACGATGACCAGCACGGCACCGCAATCGTTACCGCGGCCGGCATGATCAACGCCCTGGAAATCGCTGGCAAAACCCTCGCTGACGCCAAGATCGTCTGCCTGGGCGCCGGTGCGGCCGCCATCTCCTGCATGAAATTGCTGGTGAGCATGGGCGCCAACATCGAAAACATCTTCATGGTTGACCGTACCGGTGTGATCCACTCCGGCCGTGACGACCTGAACCAGTACAAGGCTGTCTTCGCTCACGCGACCGACAAGCGCACCCTGGCTGACGCCCTGACCGGTGCTGACGTGTTCGTTGGCCTGTCCGGCCCGAACCTGCTGAGTGCTGAAGGCCTGAAGTCCATGGCGGCCAACCCGATCGTGTTCGCCTGCTCGAACCCGGATCCGGAAATCGCCCCGGAACTGGCGCACGCCACCCGTGACGACGTGATCATGGCGACCGGCCGTTCGGACTACCCGAACCAGGTCAACAACGTATTGGGCTTCCCGTTCATCTTCCGCGGTGCCCTGGACGTTCGCGCCAAGCGCATCAACGAAGAAATGAAAGTGGCAGCGGCCAACGCCCTGCGCGAACTGGCCAAGCTGCCGGTTCCTCAGGAAGTGTGCGACGCCTATGGCGGCATCAAGCTGGAATTCGGTCGTGAGTACATCATTCCGAAGCCAATGGATGCCCGCCTGATCACCGTGATCTCCGATGCCGTGGCCAAGGCCGCCATCGAGACCGGCGTAGCGACCCTGCCGTATCCGAAGAACTACCCGCTGAAAAGCGTGGATGACGTGTTCAACGGCTAAACCGTTGTAGCGCTTCAACCGAAAGCCCCGGCTCAATTGAGTCGGGGCTTTTTTTTGTCTGTGGTTTTTGTGGTGTCTGTAAGGATCTCTTCGCGGGCAAGCCTCGCTCTTACAGGGGCAAGCGCTGGGAACTTTCCATGTCCGTAGGAGCGAGACTTGCCCGCGAAGAGGCCCTCAAGGACAAAGCAAAACCTGCAGGCCATAAAAAGCCCCGCTCTTCTTGAGAAGGCGGGGCTTTTGCGTTGCGCTGCGCGATCAGAACAGATCGATTGGCGCTGCTTCGTCCGCTGGCAGCGGGCTGCCCGGCGCATTGCCGTTACCCAGCTCATTCACCGACGGAGGCGTGTCCTCGGCCTTGAACAGCTCGAAGTACGCGCCTGGCGTGCCTGGGCTGGCCGCACGGCCACTGACGGGGTCAACCCGCAAACTGAGAATGCCTTCCGGCTCTGGTTGAGTGTGAGGCGGCTTGTCCTTGAGCGCGGCAGCCATGTAGTTCATCCAGATCGGCAGCGCGACGGTGCCACCGAACTCGCGCTTGCCCAGGCTTTCAGGCTGATCGAACCCGGTCCAGACGGTGGTTACGTAATCGGCGTTGTAGCCGGAGAACCAGGCGTCCTTGGATTCGTTGGTGGTACCGGTCTTGCCCGCAATGTCACTGCGACCCAAGGCCAGTGCGCGGCGGCCGGTGCCGAGTTTGATCACGTCCTCAAGCATGCTGTTGAGGATGTAAGTGGTGCGACCGTCGACGATGCGTTCGGCCACGGCCGGCGTTTGCGGGGCAGTGCCGGGTGCGGCTGGAGCTTCCCCTGGAGTCGCATTGACCGTGAATGCCTGGGCGTCGGTCGGTGCGGCGATGCCGTTGGTCACTGCGGCGCCCTGAGGAACGCTCGGCGGGTTGGCGACGAACAGCGTGTCGCCATTGCGGCTTTCAATCTTGTCGATGATGTACGGGCTGATTTTGTAGCCACCGTTGGCGAAGGTGCTCCAGCCGGTGGCGATTTCCATTGGCGTCAGGGTCGCGGTGCCCAGGGCCAGGGACAGGTTGCGCGGCAGGTCCTGCTTGTTGAAGCCGAACTTGCTGATGTAGTCGATGGTGCGATCGATGCCCAGCGCCTGCACCAGACGGATCGACACCAGGTTGCGCGACTTGTACAGCCCTTCACGCAGGCGGATCGGGCCGAGGAAGGTGTTGGTGTCGTTCTTCGGGCGCCAGACCTTGTCCAGGTATTCATCGACGAACACGATCGGCGCATCGTTCACCAGGCTGGCGGCGGTGTAGCCGTTATCCAGCGCGGCGCTGTACACGAAGGGCTTGAAGCTCGAACCCGGCTGACGCTTGGCCTGCATGGCGCGGTTGTAGTTGCTCTGCTCAAAGGCGAAACCACCGACCAGCGAGCGAATGGCGCCGTTCTGCGGATCAAGGGACACCAGCGCGCCTTGCGCTTGCGGGATCTGGCTGAACTTCAGCGAATTGTCCGGTTGGCGCTGCACGCGAATCAGGTCGCCGACCTGAGCCACGTCCGACGGCTGCTTCGGATTGGCGCCCATGCTGTTGGTGTTCAGGAACGGACGCGCCCATTTCATGCTGTCCCAGCCGACGTGTTCTTCGCCGGTGCGGGTCAATACTTGCAGGCCAGTCTTGTCGACCTGAGTGACGATGGCGGGCTCAAGGCTGCTGACGGTCCGCTGTTTGGTCAGTTCGGTGGCCCAGGCCTCGCGAGTCTTGCCCGGCAGGCGCGACTCGGGACCGCGATAGCCGTGACGCTGATCGTAGGTCATCAAGCCTTCGTGCAGCGCGGTGTTGGCCATTTCCTGGAGATTGCTCGGCACCGTCGTGGTCACGCGAAAACCTTCGGTGTACGCATCGCTGCCATAGCGGCCGACCATTTCGGCACGGGCCATTTCAGCAATGTACGGCGCGTTCACTTCCGGCGTCGGCACGTGGTAGCTGGCGTTCAGCGGTTCGTTGATCGCAGTGGTGTAGTCGGCTTCGGTGATTTTGCCGAGCTTGTACATGCGCCCCAGGATCCAGTCGCGACGTTCCTTGCTGCGGGCCGGATTGGCCAGCGGGTTGAAGCGCGAAGGGGCTTTTGGCAGGCCGGCGATCATCGCCATCTGCGCCAGGCTGACATCACGAATCGATTTGCCGTAGTAAACCTGCGCTGCGGCTTCGATGCCATAGGCGCGGTTACCCAGGTAGATCTTGTTGACGTACAGCTCCAGGATTTCGTCCTTGGTCAGCTGCCGTTCGATCTGCAGGGCCAGGAGGATTTCGGTGGTTTTGCGCGAGAAGCTGCGTTCGCTGGTCAGGAAGAAGTTCTTCGCCACCTGCATGGTGATGGTGCTGCCGCCGGACTGGATGTGTCCGCTTTTTACCAACTGGGTTGCAGCGCGCATCAAGCTGCTGGGATCGACGCCGTAGTGGTTGGCGAAATTATCGTCTTCAGCACTTAGTAACGCATTGATGAAATTGGGGGGAATGTCGGCGAAACGGATTGGTGTGCGGCGCATCTCGCCAAATTCTGCGATCAACTTGTTGTCGCTGCTGTATACCCGCAATGGAATCTGCAACTGGATGCTTCGCAGAGCCTCCACAGATGGCAATCCCGGACTAAGGTAAAGAAACGCGCCGCTCAGACCAAGGAGCAGTCCGCAGAAAACGGCGACGATGGACCAACCGAAAAATTTCAGCAGACGAATCAAGGCTTTGGGATATCCAGGGCAAAGAATGAATTGGGCAACAGGGTTCAGATAACAGGGAACGACCCGCGCTTGCAGTAAAAACCGGAAAAAATCGCTGGGCATTATAAGCATTTTTCCGTCGAGGGCGTCATTTGCGCTGCTGTCAAGACGGGTGGTTTGAACGCAATGGGTATTACAGAGTCCGTAAGACACGGATAGTCATAGGGAATTGGTAGTGCTAGGACTCTTCAATAAAAAAGCCAATACGCTTCTGGGCATCGACATCAGCTCCACGTCGGTGAAGTTGCTTGAGCTAAGTCGCCAGGGTGAGCGTTATCGGGTCGAGGCCTATGCGGTCGAGCCCTTGCCTACCAACGCAGTGGTCGAAAAAAATATCGCCGAGCTCGAAGGCGTGGGCCAGGCACTCGCGCGCGTGCTGCTCAAGGCCAAAACCAACCTCAGGAATGTCGCCGTGGCCGTCGCCGGTTCGGCAGTCATCACCAAAACCATCGAGATGGACGCAGGTCTTTCCGACGACGAGATGGAAAACCAGCTGAAGATCGAGGCCGATCAGTACATCCCCTATCCATTGGATGAAGTCGCCATCGACTTCGAAGTCCAGGGCGTGTCGGTGCGTAACCCCGAACGGGTCAATGTGCTGCTGGCGGCCTGTCGCAAGGAAAACGTGGAGGTGCGTGAAGCCGCCCTGGCGCTGGCCGGCCTGACCGCGCGAGTGGTGGATGTCGAGGCCTATGCGCTGGAGCGGTCGTTCTCCTTGCTGGCGGGGCAACTGGCGGTCTCTCAGGAGGGGCTGACCGTGGCGGTGGTCGACATCGGTGCGACCATGACCACCCTGAGCGTGCTGTACAACGGGCGGATCATCTACACCCGGGAACAATTGTTCGGCGGTCGTCAGCTCACGGAGGAAATCCAGCGTCGTTATGGCCTGACCGTCGAGCAGGCGGGGTTGGCGAAGAAGCAGGGCGGGTTGCCGGATGACTACGTCAGCGAAGTCTTGCAGCCGTTTCGCGATGCGCTGGTGCAGCAGGTTTTCCGGTCGTTGCAGTTCTTCTTCGCATCCGGTCAGTACAACGCGGTCGATCACATCCTGCTGGCTGGCGGTACCGCGTCGGTCCCGGGGCTTGACCGCCTGATCGAGCAGCGGTTGGGCACGCCAACCCAGGTGGCCAATCCGTTCTCCGACATGGCATTGAGCAGCAAGGTCAACGCCGGGGCCCTGGCAAGCGATGCGCCAGCACTGATGATCGCTTGCGGGCTCGCCCTCAGGAGTTTCGACTGATGGCACGGATCAATCTTTTACCCTGGCGCGAAGAGCTGCGTGAAGAGCGCCGCAAGCGCTTTTTGCTGGCGCTGGTCGGCGTATTGGTGTGCTCGGTGGGCGCGATTTTTATCGCGGACCAGGTCATCAGCAGCGCCATTGACCGACAAGTGGCCCGTAACGAATACATCGGCAAACAGATTGCCGTGGTCGACGAGCGCATCAAGCAGATCAGCGACCTGAAGTCACGTCGCCAGCAGCTCGTCGAGCGCATGCGCATCATCCAGGACCTGCAAGGTAACCGTCCGATCAGTGGGCGGATTTTCGACCAGTTGGCGCGTACCCTGCCTGACGGGGTGTATTTCACCGAAGTGAAAATGGCCGGAAAAACCCTGTCCATTACCGGTGCGGCGGAATCGAACAATCGTGTTTCGGACCTGATGCGCAATCTGGATGCGTCCGATTGGTTCGATGCGCCGAGTCTCACGGAAGTCAAAGCCACCACCGCCGGTCAGCTGGATCAGGCCAACGTCTTTCAGTTGACCGTCCGTCAGACTCAGCCCGCCGTTGTGGAGGCTGGCAAATGAGCCTCTCGGAATGGTTCGAAAGCCTGCGCAAGATCGACATCAACGATCTGGACACCAACAACATGGGGTCCTGGCCGCCAGCGATCAAGGCCCTGGCGGGCGTCTTGCTCATGGTTCTGGTGTTGACCCTCGGCTACACCTTTTACATCAGCGATCAGGAAGATCACCTCGGACTCAAGCGTGAAGAGGAGTCGACCCTCAAGGAGCAATTCGCGAACAAGGCGCACATGGCGGCAAACCTGGAGCTGTATACCCAGCAGATGAAAGAGATGGAGAACTCTTTTGGCGTGTTGCTGCGGCAATTGCCCAGCGATACCGAGGTGCCCGGGCTGCTGGAGGACATCACCCGCACCGGCCTCGGTAGCGGGCTGGAGTTCGAAGAGATCAAGCTGTTGCCGGAGGTTGCCCAGCAGTTCTACATCGAACTGCCGATCCAGATCACCGTGACGGGTGCCTATCACGACCTGGCGACGTTCGTCAGTGGCGTGGCCGGGTTGCCGCGGATCGTTACGCTGCATGATTTCGACCTTGCGCCGGCCGACCCCGAGGGCGGTCCGAAACTACGCATGAGCATCCTTGCCAAGACCTATCGCTACAACGACAAGGGGTTGCAGAAATGAACCCGATTCGTTGCGTGTCGATGGTTGTGTTGCTCGCCGGCCTGGCCGGTTGCGGCAACGGCAATGACGTTGGCGACCTCGACGCCTTCATGAATGAAGTCCGTCTGCGGCCGCCGGGCAAGATTGAACCAACGCCGACATTCCGGTCTTACCCAACGTTCACCTATAACGCTGCCAACCTGCGCAGCCCGTTTTCTCGGCAGGTCAGGGTCGATCTGGCGGGGCAGAAGCGCGGCTCGCGCAACGTCAAACCCGACCCCAACCGGGCCAGGCAATACCTCGAAGGTTTCAACATCGAGCAGTTTGAAATGGTCGGCACGATCTCCAATGCCACCGGCTCCTTTGCGCTGTTGCGCGGGGCAGGCGGGGTGCATCGGCTGAAAGTCGGCGATTACCTGGGGCGTAACGATGGACGGATCGTCGCCATCAGCGGCTCGCAAGTCGATGTGGTCGAAATCGTTCCCGACGGCGAAGGCGCCTGGCTGGAACGGCCACGAACCATCCCTTTGAAAGAGCACTCATAGTGGAACTCGAATAATGAACAGGATTTTCTCAACCCTCGGTATCTCGCTATGGATAGCGTTGCTGTCGCCGATGGTACAAGCGGCCAACCTCAAAGCGCTGGATGTTGCTGCGCTGCCGGGTGATCGTGTCGAGTTGAAGTTGTCTTTCGATGGCCCGCCCCCACAACCTCACGGTTATACGACCGAGTCGCCGGCACGAATCGCGCTGGATCTGCCCGGGGTGGTCAATCAGCTTTCGAGCAAGAGTCGTGAGCTGGGTGGCGGCAATGCCCGTAGCGCGACGGTGGTGGAAGCCAAGGACCGGACGCGGCTAATCATCAATCTGACCCAGTTGGCCCCGTACAGCGCCCGTGTCGACGGCAACAACCTGATTGTGGTGGTCGGGCAAGGCGCCAATAACAAAACGCCTCGGCCGACTACCCGCGCGCCTCGCGCCGCGACTGCAATGCCCGCCCCGACGAAAGCCTATGCGCCCGTGGGCAAAGCCATTCGCGGTGTGGATTTCCAGCGCGGTACGCAGGGTGAAGGCAATGTAGTGATTGATCTGTCGGATCCGTCCATCGCCCCGGACATCCAGGAGCGCGACGGAAAGATCATCCTGGGATTCGCCAAAACCAAATTGCCAGAACCGTTGCGCGTGCGCCTGGACGTCAAGGATTTCGCCACCCCGGTGCAGTTCGTCAATGCCAGCGCCTCGGGGGATCGGGCCACGATCAGTATCGAGCCCAGCGGAGCCTTCGATTATTCGACCTACCAGACCGACAACAAGCTGACGGTCAGCATTCGGCCAATGACCGTCGACGACCTGCAAAAGCGCAACGCCGAACGTTTTGCCTACACCGGTGAAAAACTCTCGCTGAATTTCCAGGACATCGATGTGCGTTCGGTGCTGCAACTGATCGCCGATTTCACCAACCTCAATCTGGTGGCCAGCGACACGGTGCAGGGCGGCATCACCTTGCGTTTGCAGAACGTGCCGTGGGACCAGGCGCTGGACCTGGTGCTGAAAACCAAAGGCCTGGACAAGCGCAAGATCGGTAACGTCCTGCTGGTGGCGCCGGCCGATGAAATCGCCGCGCGTGAACGTCAGGAACTGGAATCGCAGAAGCAGATTTCCGAGCTCGCGCCTTTGCGTCGCGAATTGCTGCAGGTCAACTACGCCAAGGCCGCCGACATCGCCAAGCTGTTCACGTCGGTGACCAGTGCCGAAGCGAAAATCGACGAGCGGGGTTCGATCACGGTTGATGAACGGACCAACAACATCATTGCCTACCAGACCCAGGACCGACTTGACGAACTTCGTCGCATCGTCGCGCAACTGGATATCCCGGTGCGTCAGGTGATGATCGAGGCGCGAATCGTCGAAGCCAACGTCGACTACGACAAAAGCCTCGGCGTGCGCTGGGGCGGTTCGGTGCAGAACAAGGGCAACTGGAACACATCCGGCGTCAGCAATGGCTCGTCGACCACTATCGGTACTCCGGGCAGCACCAGCACCAACTCGCCGTTTGTCGACCTGGGCGCTGCGGGCAACACCTCGGGGATCGGCATCGCCTTCATCACCGATAACGTGTTGCTGGACCTGGAGCTGACCGCAATGGAGAAGACCGGTAACGGCGAAATCGTCTCACAACCCAAGGTGGTCACGTCCGACAAGGAGACCGCGAAAATCCTCAAGGGCACCGAGATTCCCTATCAGGAAGCCAGTTCCAGCGGTGCCACGTCGGTGTCGTTCAAAGAAGCGTCGCTGTCCCTTGAGGTCACTCCGCAGATCACCCCGGACAACCGGATCATCATGGAGGTCAAGGTGACCAAGGATGAGCCGGATTACCTGAACAAGGTCCAGGATGTACCCCCGATCAAGAAAAACGAGGTCAATGCCAAGGTCCTGGTCAATGATGGCGAGACCATCGTGATTGGTGGGGTTTTCTCAAATACTCAGAGCAAGGTTGTAGATAAGGTGCCATTTCTCGGTGATGTGCCGTATCTTGGCCGCCTTTTCCGGCGTGATGTGGTTTCGGAGAAAAAATCCGAGCTGCTGGTATTTCTCACTCCGCGTATCATGAATAACCAGGCGATTGCTGTGAGTCATTGATTCTGTGCGAAATTTGATTCTTGTTGGACCGATGGGGGCTGGAAAAAGCACCATCGGCCGGTTGCTGGCCAAAGAGCTGCGCCTGCCGTTCAAAGATTCCGATAAGGAAATTGAATTGCGCACGGGCGCCAATATCCCGTGGATTTTCGATAAAGAAGGCGAACCGGGCTTTCGTGACCGCGAGCAGGCGATGATTGCCGAGCTGTGCGGCTGCGATGGCGTGGTGTTGGCGACCGGTGGCGGCGCGGTGATGCGCGAAGCCAATCGTCGGGCGTTGCACGCCGGCGGTCGGGTGGTCTATCTGCATGCCTCTGTCGAGCAGCAGGTCGGCCGCACGTCCCGCGATCGCAATCGCCCCTTGTTGCGCACCGCTGATCCGGCCAAGACCCTGCGGGATCTGCTGGCGATCCGCGACCCGCTGTATCGGGAAATCGCTGACCTGGTGGTTGAAACCGATGAGCGGCCGCCGCGAATGGTCGTGCTCGATATTCTCGAACGCTTGCAGCAACTACCTCCCCGTTAAAGCGAGGCGCGAAATGCGCTATCCTCGGCGTCCTGTCACGACTGCTCATGGTTGTGGCGGATGGCTACCGAACGGCGTCACACCAGCAGACGCCGTGGACATTCGTTAATTCAAGGCAGGACGCCTGATTCCATCTTCACTGTGGGGACACATGCAGACACTCAAGGTCGATCTAGGCGAGCGCAGCTACCCGATTCATATTGGCGAAGGTTTGTTGGATCAGCCGGAACTGCTGGCACCGCACATCCGCGGACGGCAAGTGGCGATCATCTCAAACGAGACCGTTGCACCGCTCTATCTCGAACGTCTGACCCGCAGCCTCGCGCAGTTCTCGGTGATTTCCGTGGTGCTGCCCGACGGCGAAGCCTTCAAGACCTGGGAAACCCTGCAACTGATTTTCGACGGCCTGCTGACTGCACGCCACGACCGCCGTACCACGGTGATCGCCCTCGGTGGCGGTGTGATTGGTGACATGGCCGGTTTCGCGGCTGCCTGCTATCAGCGCGGTGTCGATTTCATCCAGGTCCCGACCACGTTGCTGTCGCAAGTCGACTCCTCGGTGGGTGGCAAGACCGGGATCAACCATCCGCTGGGCAAGAACATGGTCGGCGCGTTTTATCAGCCGAACGTCGTGCTGATCGATACCGCGACCCTCAACACCCTGCCGGCCCGCGAACTCTCAGCGGGGCTGGCGGAAGTCATCAAGTACGGGCTGATCTGCGATGAGCCATTCCTGACCTGGCTCGAAGAAAACGTCGATCGCCTGCGCGCCCTGGACCAGGTCGCCCTGACGTATGCCATCGAGCGTTCCTGCGCCGCCAAGGCTGAAGTGGTCGGTGCCGACGAGAAGGAAACCGGTGTTCGTGCCACGTTGAACCTGGGCCACACCTTCGGCCACGCTATCGAAACCCATATGGGCTATGGTGTCTGGCTTCATGGTGAAGCCGTCGCTGCTGGCACCGTAATGGCTTTGGAAATGTCCGCGCGATTGGGCTGGATCAGCGAGCAAGAACGCGATCGCGGCATTCGCCTGTTTCAGCGTGCCGGCCTGCCGGTCATCCCGCCTGAAGAGATGACTGAAGCCGATTTTCTAGAACACATGGCAATTGACAAGAAAGTGATCGACGGTCGTTTACGCCTGGTGCTGCTGCGCCACATGGGCGAAGCGGTGGTGACCGACGATTATCCGAAAGAAGTTTTACAGGCCACGCTGGGAGCGGATTACCGCGCCCTGGCTCAGCTTAAAGGTTAATAAGATCCCGATGACTAGTTTGCATGCCGACGAGGCTTTCCTCGGCCATTACCAGTTGAGTCATGACCCTTTTGCTCCACGGGTGCCTGGCTTCAAATTCTTCCCGGCCCAGCGCAAACCGGTGCTGGGGCAGCTGCATCATCTGGCGCGCTATAGCCAGTTGCTGCTGGTGGTCACCGGCCCGCAGGGCAGCGGCAAGACCCTGTTGCGCCAGGCCCTGGTGGCCAGCACCAACAAGCAATCGGTGCAAAGCGTGGTGGTTTCCGCCCGTGGCGCTGGCGATGCGGCCGGCGTGCTGCATCAGGTGGCCCAGGCGCTGAACGTTGCCCAGGCGGAGGTCAATGCGATTCTGTCGCAGGTCGTGCAACTGGCGCTGACCGGGCAGGAAGTCTATTTGCTGGTCGATGACGCCGAGCAGCTCGACGAATCCGCGCTGGAGGCCTTGCTGGCCCTGGCCGCCGGTGCGCCGGAAGGTCGTCCGCATGTGTTCCTGTTCGGTGAGTCGTCGCTGATTGCGCAACTGGACGCGCTGAGCCTCGAGGAAGAACGCTTCCACGTCATCGAGTTGCAGCCTTACACCGAAGAAGAAACCCGCGAATACCTGGACCAGCGGCTCGAAGGCGCCGGCCGGGGTATCGAACTTTTTACCGCAGATCAGATCTCTGATATTCACGAAAGCTCCGACGGCTGGCCTGGCAACATCAACCAGGTTGCCCGCGATGCAATGATCGAAGCCATGATTGCCAGCCGCTCAGCGGTCAAGCGTCCAAGTATGGGGTTCAACATGCCGAAGAAACACGTATTGGCGATTTCCGCCGTCGTCGTGGTCGCGGTAGCCGCCGCCTGGTTGATGCCGGGCCGCAGCAAAGCACCGACCGCCGGCGCGCCGGCCAACGAACAGGCGCAACTGCCGCTCGGCCAGGGCACGCCACAACCTAATAGCGGCGGGGCACCTTCCGTCGAATTCGCCGGTAATTCGCAGCCGATGCCATTGCCGCTGGTCGGCAACTCGCAACCGGTCATGCGCGGTCCGCTGGCCGAAGCCGCCGGTGGCATCACCGAAGGCGACGACGGCGTGCCGGTCGAAGGTTCCAGCGCTACACCGCCAACCGTGACCACCACTGCGCCACCGGCGGGCATCCAGCCTGGCCCTGCGCCGACGCCTGCCGCCAAACCGGTGCCTGCGCCGACTCAGGTTGCGACCGCCAAGCCAGTCCCGACTGCGCCAGCCGTGAAGCCGGCCCCAGCGCCAGCCAAGCCAGCCGTCGTGGCCACCGCCAAGCCTGTCGAGAAGCCAGCCGCCGCTCCTGCGAAAGGCGCTGGTGGCACCTGGTACGCCGGGCAGCCTACCAGCAACTACGTGGTGCAGATCCTCGGCACCAGCTCCGAAGCGACTGCGCAAAACTTCGTGAAAGAGCAGGGCGGCGAGTACCGTTACTTCAAGAAAGTCCTCAACGGCAAGCCGCTTTACGTCATCACCTACGGTAACTTCGCCAACCGCGATGCAGCCCTGACCGCCATCAAGGCCTTGCCAGCGAAGGTTCAGGCTGGTAAACCTTGGCCTCGCACTGTCGCCAGCGTCCAACAGGAACTGGCAACAACTCGCTGAAGATTCGGCGGCCTTACCCAGGCCGCCTCTCCAAGCACCTCAAAATTTCTACAAGTGCATGCCGCCTCTACAGGCCGCGTGCCTTGTGGTGTCTGCGTCACAGTAGTCTTTGAGTCGTTGCGGTCAAAATTAAAAAAGTTTTGACTAGCACAGCAGATCGCTTTAAACCTTTCACAAATGCGACATAGATTTGCGACAGTTCGTCGTCAAATTTGTGAGCCTCTGTGTCGCTGTGTACAATGACCACCCTTTTGCCCCCGCTAAAGCCGGCGAACGTTCGGCGCGGAACGCAAGTGGTTGAATTGAAAAGAAATTTGCCTCGAAAAGAGGCAGCCTGGTGAGAAAGTGTCTATGAAAGCAGGTCTGTACCAACCAGATGAATTCAAGGATAACTGCGGTTTCGGCCTGATAGCCCATATGCAGGGCGAGCCCAGTCATACCCTTTTGCAAACGGCCATCGAGGCCCTGACCTGCATGACCCACCGCGGTGGGATCAACGCCGACGGCAAGACCGGTGACGGTTGCGGTCTGCTGATTCAAAAGCCGGACGTGTTCCTGCGAGCCATCGCCCAGGAAACCTTCGGCGTCGAACTGCCCAAGCAATATGCCGTGGGCATGGTCTTCTTCAACCAGGACCCGGTCAAAGCCGAAGCCGCTCGCGAGAACATGAACCGCGAGATTCTGGCCGCCGGCCTGCAGCTTATCGGCTGGCGCAAAGTGCCGATCGATACCAGCGTCCTCGGCCGTCTGGCCCTGGAGCGCCTGCCGCAGATCGAACAGGTGTACATCGGCGGTGAAGGCCTGAGCGACCAGGACATGGCGATCAAGCTGTTCACCTCCCGTCGTCGCTCGTCCGTGGCCAACGCTGCCGATGCCGATCACTACATCTGCAGCTTTTCGCACAAGACCATCATTTATAAAGGCCTGATGATGCCGGCGGATTTGACCGCCTTCTATCCAGACCTCAGCGATCAGCGCCTGCAAACCTCGATTTGCGTGTTCCACCAGCGCTTCTCGACCAACACCCTGCCGAAATGGCCGTTGGCGCAGCCGTTCCGCTTCCTCGCCCACAACGGCGAGATCAACACCATCACCGGCAACCGTAACTGGGCCGTGGCCCGTCGCACCAAGTTCACCAACGATCTGATGGACCTGGAAGAGCTCGGCCCGCTGGTCAACCGTGTCGGTTCCGACTCCTCCAGCATGGACAACATGCTCGAGCTGATGGTCACCGGTGGCATCGACCTGTTCCGTGGCGTGCGGATGATCATTCCGCCTGCGTGGCAGAACGTCGAAACCATGGACCCGGATCTGCGGGCGTTCTACGAATACAACTCGATGCACATGGAACCGTGGGACGGCCCGGCCGGCGTGGTAATGACCGATGGTCGTTACGCGGTGTGCCTGCTCGACCGTAACGGTCTGCGTCCGGCGCGTTGGGTCACCACCAAGAACGGTTTCATCACCCTGGCCTCGGAAATCGGCGTCTGGAACTACCAGCCTGAAGACGTGATCGCCAAGGGACGTGTGGGCCCGGGCCAGATCTTCGCCGTGGACACCGAAACCGGTCAGATCCTCGACACCGATGCCATCGACAACCGCTTGAAGTCCCGTCATCCGTACAAGCAATGGCTGCGCAAGAATGCCCTGCGCATCCAGGCGACCATGGAAGACAACGACCACGGTTCGGCTTTCTACGATGTCGACCAGCTCAAGCAATACATGAAGATGTACCAGGTCACGTTCGAAGAGCGCGACCAGGTATTGCGTCCGCTCGGCGAGCAGGGCTACGAAGCCGTCGGCTCGATGGGCGACGATACGCCAATGGCCGTGCTGTCCCAGCGCGTGCGCACGCCATACGACTATTTCCGCCAGCAGTTCGCGCAGGTCACCAACCCGCCGATCGACCCGTTGCGTGAAGCCATCGTCATGTCGCTGGAGATCTGCCTCGGTGCCGAGCGCAACATCTTCCAGGAGTCGCCGGAACACGCCTCGCGCGTGATCCTAAGCTCGCCGGTCATTTCGCCGGCCAAGTGGCGTTCGCTGATGAACCTGGATCGTCCGGGCTTCGAGCGCGCGATCATCGACCTCAACTACGACGAAAGCGTCGGCCTCGAAGCGGCCATCCGCAACGTCGCCGATCAGGCTGAAGAAGCCGTGCGCTCCGGCCGCACCCAGGTCGTGCTGAGTGACCGCCACATTGCCCCGGGCAAGTTGCCGATCCACGCTTCGCTCGCCACCGGCGCGGTGCACCACCGCCTGACCGAGAAAGGCCTGCGTTGCGACTCCAACATCCTCGTGGAAACCGCCACCGCTCGTGACCCGCATCACTTTGCAGTGTTGATCGGTTTCGGCGCCTCGGCGGTCTATCCGTTCCTGGCCTACGAAGTGCTGGGCGACCTGATCCGTACCGGTGAAGTGCTGGGCGACCTTTATGAGGTGTTCAAGAACTACCGCAAAGGCATCACCAAAGGTCTGTTGAAGATCCTGTCGAAGATGGGTATCTCGACCATTACGTCGTACCGCGGTGCGCAGTTGTTCGAAGCCATCGGCCTGTCTGAAGAAGTCTGTGAGCTGAGCTTCCGTGGCGTACCGAGCCGCATCAAGGGCGCGCGTTTCGTCGACATCGAAGCCGAGCAGAAAGCCCTGGCGGCCGAAGCCTGGAGCCCGCGCAAGCCGATCCAGCAGGGCGGTCTGCTGAAGTTCGTCCACGGTGGTGAATATCACGCGTACAACCCGGACGTGGTCAATACCCTGCAAGCCGCTGTGCAGCAGGGCGACTACAGCAAGTTCAAGGAATACACGGCGCTGGTGGACAACCGTCCGGTGTCGATGATCCGCGACCTGTTCAAGGTCAAGACCCTGGACACGCCGCTGGACATCAGCGAGATCGAACCGCTGGAATCGGTGCTCAAGCGCTTTGACTCCGCGGGCATCTCTTTGGGCGCATTGTCGCCGGAAGCCCACGAAGCCCTGGCCGAAGCCATGAACCGCCTCGGTGCGCGTTCCAACTCCGGCGAAGGCGGCGAAGACCCGGCGCGCTACGGCACCATCAAGAGCTCGAAAATCAAGCAAGTCGCGACTGGCCGTTTCGGTGTAACCCCGGAATACCTAGTCAATGCTGAAGTGCTGCAGATCAAAGTCGCTCAGGGCGCCAAGCCCGGTGAAGGGGGTCAGCTGCCAGGCGGCAAGGTCAACGGTCTGATCGCCAAGCTGCGTTACGCGGTGCCGGGCGTGACCCTGATTTCGCCGCCGCCGCACCACGACATCTATTCGATCGAAGACTTGTCGCAGTTGATTTTCGACCTGAAACAAGTCAACCCGAAGGCCCTGGTCTCGGTGAAGCTCGTTGCAGAAGCGGGCGTCGGCACCATCGCCGCCGGTGTGGCCAAGGCCTACGCGGACTTGATCACCATCTCCGGCTACGACGGCGGCACCGGTGCATCGCCGCTGACGTCGATCAAATACGCCGGTGCTCCGTGGGAGCTCGGCCTGGCCGAAACCCACCAGACCCTGCGCGGCAACGACCTGCGCGGCAAAGTCCGGGTGCAGACCGACGGCGGCCTGAAAACCGGCCTCGACGTGATCAAGGCCGCGATCCTCGGCGCTGAAAGCTTCGGCTTCGGCACCGCGCCAATGATCGCGTTGGGCTGCAAATACCTGCGCATCTGCCACCTGAACAACTGCGCCACCGGCGTCGCCACTCAGAACGAGAAGCTGCGCAAGGATCACTACATCGGGACCGTCGACATGGTGGTGAATTTCTTCACCTACGTCGCCGAAGAAACCCGCGAGTGGCTGGCCAAGCTGGGCGTGCGCTCCCTCGAAGAGCTGATCGGTCGTACCGATCTGCTGGATATCCTCGAAGGCCAGACCGCCAAGCAGCAACACCTGGACCTGACCCCGTTGCTCGGCAGCGATCACATCCCGGCAGACAAGCCCCAATTCTGCCAGGTCGACCGCAACCCGCCGTTCGACAAGGGCCTGCTGGCCGAGAAAATGGTCGACATGGCCACCTCGGCCATCAACGACATGAGCGGCGCTGATTTCGCCCTGGATATCTGCAACTGCGACCGTTCGATCGGCGCGCGGATCTCCGGTGAAATCGCCCGCAAACACGGCAACCAAGGCATGGCGAACGCGCCGATCACCTTCCGCTTCAAAGGGACGGCCGGTCAGAGCTTCGGCGTGTGGAACGCCGGCGGCCTGAACATGTACCTGGAAGGCGATGCCAACGACTACGTCGGCAAAGGCATGACTGGCGGCAAGCTGGTTATCGTTCCGCCGAAGGGCAGCGTCTACAAGACTCAGGACAGTGCCATCATCGGTAACACCTGCCTGTACGGCGCCACGGGCGGCAAGTTGTTTGCCGCCGGCACCGCGGGCGAGCGGTTTGCCGTGCGTAACTCCGGTGCTCACACCGTGGTTGAAGGCACGGGCGATCACTGCTGCGAGTACATGACCGGTGGTTTCGTCTGCGTCCTGGGCAAGACCGGCTACAACTTCGGCTCAGGCATGACCGGTGGTTTCGCCTACGTGCTCGACCAGGACAACAGCTTCGTTGACCGGGTCAACCACGAACTGGTGGAAATCCAGCGGATCAGCGGTGAGGCGATGGAAGCCTATCGCAGCCACCTGCAACGCGTGCTGAACGAATACGTCGAGGAAACCGACAGCGAGTGGGGTCGTAACCTCGCTGAAAACCTCGATGACTATTTGCGTCGTTTCTGGCTCGTCAAACCTAAGGCGGCGAGTCTGAAATCTCTGCTCTCAAGTACTCGTGCGAGTCCGCAATAAACGACGCAGCGGCAAGTCGCAAGCTTCAAGCGCCGAGCTTGAAGCTTGCGCGGTGTGGCGGATTAATTTGATTTTCTTGCAGCTTGAAGCTTGTAGCTTGAAGCTGTCGTGTACGAGGTTTTGAAGATGGCCGAACGTCTCAGCAACGACTTCCAATTCATCGATGTCGGGCGCAAAGATCCGAAGAAGAAACTGTTGCGTCAACGCAAGAAAGAGTTCGTGGAGATCTACGAACCCTTCAAACCCCAGCATTCGGCCGATCAGGCCCACCGCTGCCTGGGTTGCGGTAACCCGTATTGCGAATGGAAGTGCCCGGTGCACAACTTCATTCCGAACTGGCTGAAACTGGTGGCCGAGGGCAACATCCTCCAGGCCGCCGAGCTGTCGCACCAGACCAACACCCTGCCGGAAGTCTGCGGTCGGGTGTGCCCGCAGGATCGTCTGTGCGAGGGTGCCTGCACCCTCAACGACGGCTTCGGCGCGGTGACCATCGGTTCGGTCGAGAAGTACATCACCGATACCGCGTTCGCCATGGGCTGGCGCCCGGACATGTCCAAGGTTATACCGACCGGCAAGCGTGTTGCGGTGATCGGTGCAGGCCCGGCAGGTTTGGGTTGTGCCGACGTGCTGGTACGCGGCGGCGTGACCCCGGTGGTGTTCGACAAGAACCCGGAAATCGGCGGTCTGCTGACCTTCGGTATCCCCGAGTTCAAGCTGGAAAAGACCGTGCTGAGCAATCGTCGCGAAGTCTTCACCGGCATGGGTATCGAGTTTCGCCTGAACACCGAAGTGGGCAAGGACGTGACGATCGAGCAACTGCTCGAAGAATACGATGCCGTGTTCATGGGCATGGGCACCTACACCTACATGAAGGGCGGCTTTGCCGGTGAGGATCTGCCGGGCGTGCATGACGCGCTCGACTTCCTGATCGCCAATGTCAACCGCAACCTGGGCTTTGAAAAGTCGCCGGAAGATTTCGTCGACATGAAAGGCAAGAAGGTTGTGGTGCTGGGCGGCGGCGACACGGCGATGGACTGCAACCGTACTTCGATTCGCCAGGGCGCCAAGTCGGTGACCTGCGCTTATCGTCGTGACGAAGCGAACATGCCAGGCTCGCGCAAAGAGGTGAAGAACGCCAAGGAAGAAGGGGTGAAATTCCTCTACAACCGCCAGCCGATCGCCATCGTCGGTGAAGACCGCGTCGAAGGCGTGAAGGTGGTCGAGACCCGTCTCGGCGAACCGGACGCCCGTGGCCGTCGCAGCCCCGAGCCGATCCCGGGCTCCGAAGAGATCATCCCGGCCGACGCCGTGGTCATCGCATTTGGTTTCCGTCCGAGCCCGGCGTCGTGGTTCGAGCAGTTCAGCATCCAGACCGACAGCCAGGGCCGCGTGGTGGCCCCGGAACAAGGTCAGTACAAGCACCAGACCAGCAACCCGAAAATCTTCGCCGGTGGCGATATGGTTCGCGGATCTGACCTGGTGGTAACGGCGATCTTCGAAGGCCGCAATGCGGCCGAAGGGATCCTGGATTACCTGGGCGTCTGATCACTTTCCAGAACTGGAATGCGATCAATTGTGGGAGCGAGCCTGCTCGCGAAAGCGGTGGATCAGTCAACAGAGATGTTGAATGTGAAGCCCTCTTCGCGAGCAGGCTCGCTCCCACATTGGTTTCAGCGTGTTGCTAAATAGCGTATTTCCCCGCGACATATTGATCCGATAGACAAAAGGCTGACCTGCAACCGTGCCTTTTGTGTCGAGCTCTGAGAAAATGCCCGCACTTTTTTTCCGGATGCCGACATGACTGCCCTGAAGAACGACCGTTTCCTTCGCGCCCTGCTCAAGCAACCCGTAGACGTCACGCCGGTATGGATGATGCGTCAGGCCGGTCGCTACCTGCCGGAATACCGCGCCAGCCGTGCCAAGGCCGGTGACTTCATGAGCCTGTGCATGAACCCGGAGTTCGCTTGCGAAGTCACGATGCAGCCACTCGACCGCTATCCGCAACTGGACGCGGCGATCCTGTTCTCCGACATCCTCACCATCCCGGACGCCATGGGCCAAGGCCTGTACTTCGAAACCGGCGAAGGTCCACGCTTCAAGAAAGTCGTCAGCACGATGGCCGATATCGAAGCCCTGCCGATTCCTGATCCGCACAAAGACCTTGGCTACGTCATGGACGCGGTCAGCACCATCCGCCGCGAACTCAACGGCCGCGTGCCGCTGATCGGCTTCTCCGGCAGCCCGTGGACGCTGGCCACTTACATGGTCGAAGGCGGTTCGTCGAAAGACTTCCGCAAGACCAAGGCCATGCTCTACGACAACCCGCAAGCCATGCACCTGCTGCTGGACAAGCTCGCGCAGTCGGTCACCAGCTACCTCAATGGCCAGATCATGGCCGGCGCGCAAGCGGTGCAGATTTTCGACACCTGGGGCGGTAACCTCTCGGCGGCGGCGTACCAGGAGTTTTCCCTGGCCTACATGCGCAAAATCGTCAGCGGCCTGATCCGCGAACACGAAGGCCGCAAAGTACCGGTCATCCTGTTCACCAAGAACGGCGGCCTGTGGCTGGAAAGCATCGCCGACGCTGGCGCTGATGCGTTGGGCCTGGACTGGACCTGCGACATTGGCGAAGCCCGCCGACGCGTCGGCAACAAAGTCGCCCTGCAAGGCAACATGGACCCGACTGTGCTGTACGCCAAGCCAGAAGCCATCCGCACCGAAGTCGGTCGAATTCTCGCCAGCTACGGCAAAGGCAGTGGTCATGTGTTCAACCTCGGCCATGGCATCACACCGGAAGTTGATCCGGAACATGCGGGTGCGTTCATGCGCGCGGTACATGAGCTGTCGGCGCAATATCACGAGTGATCGTCGTCCAATAAAAAACGCCCGGCTTATGCCGGGCGTTTTTGTATAGAGATCTCAGGTCACACTCGGCCCCTGTGGGAGCGAGCCTGCTCGCGAAGAGGCCGGCACATCCAACAGTGATGTCTGTTGAAAGACCGCTTTCGCGAGCAGGCTCGCTCCCACACGGAGTGGTGTCAGGCTTTGACTCCGCCCAACGGCGGTAACTTCGCCAGCTTCAACGCCACCAGCAGCGCAATCACCAGCAACGCACCAATGAACAACCCGATCCCGTTCCACCCGCCCAAGTGCCAGAACACCCCGCCCGCTGTCCCTGCAATACTCGACCCGGCGTAATAGCTGAACAGGTACAGCGACGAAGCCTGCCCCTTGGCTTTCACCGCTCGCCGTCCTATCCAACTGCTGGCCACGGAATGCGCGCCAAAGAAGCCGAAGGTGAAGATCAACATGCCGATAATCACCAACGGCAGCGGCGTGAACATGGTCAGCGCAAGGCCTGCGAGCATCAGCACAATCGTCGCCCAGAGCACTTTGCGCCGGCCCAGTTGGTCGGCCAAGGAGCCGATTTTCGCCGAGCTGTAGATGCCCGACAGGTACACCACCGACAGCAGACCGACGAAGACTTGGTCCATGTGGTACGGCTCGGCCAGCAAGCGATAGCCGATGTAGTTGAATAGGGTGACAAACGCACCCATCAGCACGAAGGCTTCAAGGAACAGCAGCGGCAGGCCAGCGTCGCGAAAGTGCATGGTGAAGCCATCGAGCAGACTGCGCGGGTGCAGCGAGCGGGGGCGGAAGTTGCGTGATTCGGGGAGGATTTTCCAGAACACCGTCGCCGCGATCAGCGCCAGCCCGCCAATCACCAGCATTGCCGTGTGCCAGCTGACGAAGTCGATCAACACGCCGGTGATCAAGCGGCCGCTCATCCCGCCAATCGCATTGCCGGCGATGTACAAACCCATCGCCAGCCCGATGTGCTGCGGGTGGATCTCTTCGCTCAGATACGTCATGGCGACCGCTGCCAGGCCGCTCAACGACAAGCCGATCAACGCACGCATCACCAGCACGCCTTGCCAGCTCGGCATCATCGCGCTGGCCATGGTGCACAGTGCGGCGGCGAACAAGGCCGCGACCATCACCGGTTTGCGTCCGACACGGTCGGAGATCGGGCCGGTGATCAACAAGCCAATGGCGAGCATGCCGGTGGCCACCGAGAGGATCAGGCTGCTCTGCGCCGCATTGATCGAATACTCGTGGGACAGCAGCGGCATCATCGGCTGTACGCAGTAGAGCAGGGCGAAGGTCGCAAAGCCGCCGGAGAACAGCGCCAGTACCGTGCGCATGAACATTGGCGTGCCTTTCTCGATGTAGATCTCTTTCAATTCGGCGACAACATCGTCCACCGCAGCGGGCGGAACTTCGTGGGCAAGGGGGGCGACAGCAGTTTTCACTTCGGACCTCGGAGGGCGCAGCCGGTCAGGCAATGAAAAAAGCATATAGCTGCCTAATGATTCAATCCAATATATTGTTCGACCTGTTTGATAGGTTTAACGACCTAATGGAGTTTTCATGGAATTGCGTCACCTGCGCTACTTCATCGCCGTCGCCGAAGAATTGCACTTCGGCCGCGCCGCTCAGGTGCTGGGCATCTCGCAACCGCCCCTGAGCCAGCAGATTCAGGCGCTGGAACAGGAAGTCGGAGCACGGCTGTTCGAGAGAACCAATCGTCGGGTCGAGCTCAGCGAGGCCGGTCGGCTGTTTCTGGAAGAAGCGCGACTGGTGCTGGCGCAGGTCGACAAAGCGGCCGACGTGGCACGGCGTGCGCAGTTGGGTGAGTTGGGCGAACTGAAAATTGGTTTCACCTCATCGGCGCCGTTCAACTCGACCATTCCCCAGGCGATTTTCTCGTTCCGCCAGCGTTTCCCGGCGGTGCATTTGAATCTGCGGGAGATGAGCAGCACCCAAGTGGCCGACGCGCTGGTCGATGAGTCGATCGAAGTCGGCATCATGCGACCGCTTGGGCTGCCGGATTCCCTCAGCGTCGTGGAGTTGATGCGTGAGCCGCTGGTCGCGGTGCTCAGCTCCAAACATCCGCTAGTGAACGACAGCGAAGAGGGTTTGTTCCTCTCGGCATTGGCCCTCGAACCGTTCGTTTTCTTCCCACGCAGCTATGGCAGCGGCCTGTATGCACAGTTGCTCAGCCTGGCCCGCGATGCCGGTTTCAGCCCGCACTTCGCGCAAGAGGCAGGCGAGGCAATGACGATTATCGGGTTGGTGGCGGCGGGGCTGGGCGTGTCGGTGCTGCCGGCCTCTTATCAGCGGATGCGCATTGACGGCGTGGTCTACCGGCCGTTGCTTGATCCGGAAGCGGTGTCGGCGGTGTGGCTGGTGCAGCGCAAGGACCAGAAGTCGCCGATGGCCAAGGCGTTTGTGGATTTGTTGACGAGGAAGGTTGAGGGGACTTGAGCGCAGGGACACTTAAAGTAACGGATCCTGTTTAGTGATTTGCGCGATTGTTGAGCAAAATCGATTTCTTTCGATGAGTGCCATGGATGCCACTTCTATATCAACCGAAGGAAGGCAGTGTGCTGATTTGTGATTTCAGGGGGTATGAAGTCCCCGAAATGATCAAAGTCAGACCTGTTGTCGTGATACGAAAACACAAAACCAACAGCTTACTGGTGACAGTTGTGCCGCTCAGTACTACCGCTCCGGATCGCATACTTGATCACCACCTGGAACTTCAAAGTCATCTACAGGGTGCCAGTCCTGTTTGCTGGGCGAAATGCGATATGGTTGCGACAGTAAGCCTCTCCAGGCTGGACCGGATCAAAAGTCGAGACCGACATGGAAAGCGTGTTTATGTTATTTCACACCTTGAAACAGACGAGTTTTACGCAATCAAAGTCGCGGTACGTCGTGCGCTTGGCCTGTGATGGCATCGGAAGTGGCGCAGTCAGGCGAATGGCCAGTCGTTGCCCTTGATCCTGTTTCGGGCAATACTCCCCCCGTTCCCGTAAGGGGCTTGTGAGACTCTGAGGATCCTGGGCAACCAGCCATCGCAGAGCCAGACAGGTACAGGGCGATGACAAGCCGACCTGTTTGTGAAGGGGCGCCGAAAGGCGCCCTTTGTCGTTCTCGAGGTGCTCGCCTCAGTCAACCCGCACCAGATCCCCGCGCAACGCCACCCCGGACACCACGGCCTTGAGCGCTTCCAGCCCAGGTATTTCCTCGTCGTCACTGCACTGGTATTTCCCGGTGTCCTGGCTCAGGTCGCGCTTGTTGATGCCGGCGATGTTGATCACGGCGTTAGCACCAGCCTTCTTGGCCTTGCTTTGCAACGTCGCCAAGGTCGATTGCAACGCCCAGTAGCAGGCGTCTTCAGCGGATTTGTCTTCGTTGTCGTCGGCTCTTCGGCTGCTGCTCACCGCCTTCAGCTTGTGCACCTGAGTCGGCAGTGCTTCTCCCGCCAGGTAGAACTTGACGCTGCCGTCCAGCAGACCGACTTCGGTGGCGCGTTTCACGCCTTCCTGAAAGTCCTGGTAGGTGGGTTCATAGGCGCCTTGCGAGGCGAAGACTTGATCAGCGTCCGGGTCGGTGGCCAGTTGTTTGACCACGTCGTCGCGAAGGTAATTGATCCAGCGGTTGTAGGTGCCGTGGATCCTGCCGTCCTTGTAGTCCAGGCCGCGGCTGTCGCGGTAGTCCATTTCGAACGAGGTGGAGGTATAGGGGATGTCGATTTCGGCGTGGTGCCGGTCGCGCACGGTGATTGCCGCTTTGATCATGCCGGGGCGCGCCGACTGCACGATCCATTGGCGCTCGATCAGTGCGGTGACGATGGCGCGGCTCATCCTGTCGTCGCTCAGGCCCTTGTCGCCGGGAAAGTGTTCCTTGGCGGTGTACACCGGGCTGGTGCAGCCGCTCAGCGCAACGGCCAGGGTGAATACTGCGCCGATGCGCTGAAACAGAGTCATTCCCTTCACTCCAGACGTTTTTTTCAGATCAGTGCCAGCGACGGAAAATCAGCGAAGTGTTGACGCCACCAAACGCAAAATTGTTGTTCATCACGTACTCATTACTCATCTGGCGGAACTCGCCGCGCAGGTAGTCGAGCTTGCCGCAGTGCGGATCGACCTCGTCGAGGTTGAACGTGTGCACGTACAGGTCGCGGTTCATCATTTCGATGCTGAACCAGGATTCCAGCGCACCGCAGGCGCCCAAGGTGTGCCCGAGGAAGCTCTTCTGCGAACTGATCGGCATGTGCTCGCCGAACAACGCGCTGGTGGCCAGTGTTTCGGCAATGTCGCCCTGCTCTGTCGCCGTGCCGTGGCCGTTTACGTAGCCGATGTCTGACGGTTGCAGCCCGGCGTCTTCCAGCGCCAGTTCCATGGCCCGGCGCATGGTGACTTGCTCTGGGCGGGTGGTGTGCTGGCCGTCGGCGTTGCTGCCAAAACCGACGAGTTCGGCATGGATGTGCGCGCCGCGTGCCAACGCATGTTCAAGCTCTTCGAGCACCAGCATGCCGCCGCCCTCACCGATCACCAGGCCATCGCGGTCTTTGTCATACGGACGTGGGCTGGTTTGCGGGGCGTCGTTTTTCAGGCTGGTGGCGTAGAGCGCGTCGAAGACCATGGCTTCGGTGGGGCACAGTTCTTCGGCGCCGCCGGCGAGCATCAGCGGCAGGCGCCCGAATTTGATCGACTCGTAGGCGTAGCCGATGCCCTGGCTGCCGCTGGTGCAGGCGCTGGACGTCGGGATCAGCCGGCCGGTGAGGTTGAAGAAGATGCTGATGTTCGCCGCAGTGGTGTGCGGCATCATCCGCACGTAGGAGTTGGCATTAAGGCCCTCCGCCACCGAGTTGAGCAGCATATTGCCGAACGCCTTGATCTCGTCGGTGCTGCCGGTGGAGGAGCCGCAGGCGACGCCCATGCGGCCATCCTTGATGATCGGGTTTCCCAACAGTCCGGCATCGGCCAGCGCCTGCTCCGACGCGCCGACCGCCAGGCGCGAGACCCGGCCCATGCTGCGCAGCTGCTTGCGGGTCCAGTGGCTCGGGACCTTGAAGTCGTCGATAGGCCCGGCCAGGCGCGTGTTGAGTTCGGTGAACCGATCCCACTCGTCCATCCGGCGTATGCCGCTGCGGTTGGCCGCGAAGTTGCCAGCGATGGTCTCCCAGTCGCTGCCCAGTGAAGTGATGCCGGCCATGCCGGTGACGACGACGCGCTTCATCAGCACAGGCCTCCGTTGACGGCCAGAACCTGCCGGGTGATGTACGACGCTTCCGCCGACATCAGGAAATTCACCGCGCTGGCCACCTCTTGCGGAGTGCCCATGCGTTGTGCGGGGATCATTTTCATCAGTTCTTCCACCGGCACGTTTTCGTCAAGCATGGCCGTGTCGATCAGGCCGGGTGCGACACAGTTGACGGTGATTTTGCGCTTGCCCAGTTCGATCGCCAACGCTTTCGCCGCGCCGATCAAACCGGCCTTGGAGGCGCTGTAGTTGACCTGGCCACGGTTACCGATCAACCCGGAAACCGAGGTGATGCAGACAATCCGCCCGGCTGCGCGACGCCGAATCATCGGCATCATCACCGGGTGCAGCACGTTGTAGAAACCGTCGAGGTTGGTGCGCATCACCACATCCCAATCATCCTCGCTCAGCGCCGGAAAAGCACCGTCACGCGTCAGGCCGGCGTTCAGCACTACGCCGTAATAGGCGCCATGAGCTTCCACGTCGGCTTCGAGGATGGCCTTGCAGCTGGCGCGATCTGAGACGTCGAACTGCAAAACTCGAGCATTGCGTCCCAGCCCCTGGATTTCGCCCTGGACGGCGATGGCGTCGGCCAGGCCGCTGCGGCAATGCAGCACGATGTCGTGCCCGGCCTGGGCCAGACGCAACGCAATGGCACGGCCGATGCCGCGGCTGGAACCGGTGACCAGTACGGATTCAGTCATGGCTGGCTCCTTGGGATTCATGAAGGTATTGAGCGGCCTGAGGCGGGCGGAACACGTTCAGGCGGGCGGTGGCGTGAATGCCGGGGGCGTTGATGTGGCATTCGAACACGCCCATGCCGTTGTCGTCTTCCAGCGAGCGCAGTCCATGGATGGTCAGCTCGGTGCCCGCGGGGAAGTGCTCCACGTTGCATTCGAATTTCCGGGTGCCGAGCAGAAAACCCAGCACCACCGCATCACCGCGCTGGCGCGCATGGCAACCGGCGTAGGCGGCAACACTCTGGGCCATCAGTTCGATACCGACCCACGCCGGCAGGCTGCCGTCGGGACGATTGAACAGGCCCCCGGGCTTGACGGTGAGGCGGGTGTGAATCTGCTCGTCATCGAACGCCAGGATCTGCTCGATGAGGATCATGTCGCCAGCGTGCGGCAGCAGCTCGGCGAGCGGCCAGTCAATCATGGGGCATCTCCGATAATCAGGCTGACGTTGTTGCCACCGAAGGCAAAGGAATTGCTCATCAGGTAGCGAGGTGCAATGGACGTCAGGCGATGGTCCGGGGTCACCCACTGCAAGGCCGGCAAGTCGGGGTCGGGCTGACCGTCCCACACGTGGGGCGGCAGGAGGTTTTCCCGATTGTTCGTGCTCAGGCTCAACCAGCAGAACGCCGCTTCCAGGGCGCCGGCCGCGCCGAGCGTGTGTCCGGTCATCGGCTTGGTGGAGGAGCAGGGCACGCCGTGCGGAAACAGGGCCGAGACCGCCAGGCTTTCCATCGCGTCGTTGTGTTGGGTCGCGGTGCCGTGCAGGTTCAGGTAGCCGATTTGCTCGGGCTGCACCTTCGCGCGGTTCAGGGCTTTGCTCATCGCTTGCAGGGCGCCCCGGCCGGTCGGCTCCGGCGCCGAGATATGGTGCGCATCGGAACTGGCGCCGCTGCCGAGCAGGGCAATCGGTTGGCTCGCGCCGGCTTTTTTGCTCATCAGAAACAGCACGGCGGCTTCGCCGATATTGATGCCGTTGCGGTTGGCCGAAAACGGATTGCAGCGCTGCTCGGACACCGCTTCCAGGGCCGAAAAGCCGTTGAGGGTCAGTTTGCACAAACTGTCGACGCCGCCGCACAGTACGGCATCGCACACACCCAGATCGAGCAGCCGCTGGGCACTCATCAGCGCCCGGGCGCTGGAGGTGCAAGCCGTCGAGATCACATACGCCGGGCCGCTCAATTGCAGCCAGTCGGCGAGGAAGTTGGCCGGCGCGCCGAGCTCCTGCTGCTGATAATCGTAGTCTGCAGGGAATTCATGTTCGCGAATGTAATGGGCCAGGCCACGGCTGGCTTCATCGATGCCGGAAGTGCTGGTGCCGAGGATCACGCCGATTCGATCGCGGCCGTAAGTCTGGATCACTTGATCAATGTCATCGCGAATTTGCAGCGCGGCTTCCAGCAGCAGTTGGTTGTTGCGGCTGCTTTGCTCGGCCAGTTCCGGCGGGATCGGCGCCAGCTCACCACGTACCGCCGCCACTGGCAACGACCGCTCCGGCACCCAGCCGGATTCGCTGCGCATGCCGGAGCAATCGCCAGCAAACAGGTTGCGGGCGACTTCCTGTTTGTCGCGACCCAGGGCGCAGATCACCCCGAGAGCATTCAGGTAAGCAGTCATGGCGTCTCCCCGCTCAAGGGCGTGACCAGGTACTTCGGACCTTTAGGCAGGTTCAACTCAAATCTCAGTGGTGGCGAGTAACGCACGTCCCAGCGAGTGGGCAGGGAACGTTGGGAGCCGTGTTGCCAGGCTTCGGGGTAGTTGGCCTGCAATTCGTCTTGCGGGGTCAACGCGAACAGTAACGCTGCGAACAATTCCCGGGCTTCCGGATTCGGCGGCAGCAGGCCGTCAGCTTGCCACTGGCCATCGATCAGTTTCTGGCGTGCCTGCGGAATGCCCAACAAGTCCATCATCGACCAGCGAATGCCCGGGCCTTCGCGAGCAATTACTAACACCCAGTCCTGACGCTGATCAGCCAGCAAGCGCTGAATGTGCAGTTGCTGCGGCAGCGGCAGGTTTTCGGTTTGCCCGGGCAGCGGCGCCTGGCTGGCGCAAGCGCTCAGCAGCAGGAGGCAACCCAGAAGCAGGTAACGGATCATGTGGCATCTCTAGCGCAAAGTTCCGACAGCACGCGCAGCCGACGTTTGGGTTCGCTGACGAACGGATTACGCTCGTCCCAGGCATAACCGGCGAGGATTGCGCTGATCATACGGCGGATATCCGCTGAGCTGCCTGGATGATAAATCACATCCTGGAAAGTCCCGGCGTACCAGCCTTCGACGTAGCAGCGGAACGTGTCGACGCCGCGCTTGAGCGGTGCGGCGAACTCGGTCTGCCAGTCGACGCTTTCACCTTGCAGCTGGCGATGCAACACGCCGGCGGCCATGCTGGCCGAGCGCATGGCGATGGTCACGCCGGAGGAGAACACCGGATCGAGGAATTCTGCCGCGTTGCCGAGCAACGCAAAGCCCGGGCCGTGCAAGGTTTTGACGTTGGCCGAGTAGCCGCCGATGGTGCGGGCTGGCGTGTCCCAGACCGCGTTTTCCAGGACACAGGCCAGGCTTGGAGTTTCAGCGATGAAGCCGCGCAGGCACTCGTCCAGGTTGTCCATGCGGCCTTCGAAGTGCTCGGCGGCCGCGACCACGCCCACCGAGCAGCGACCGTTGCTGAACGGAATGGTCCAGAACCAGATGTCGCGATGGATCGGATGGGTGGTGATAAGGATCTTTTCCCGCTCGAAGGTCGGGCTGTCGATATGGTCTTCGATGTGGGTGAACACCGCCTGGCGCACCGGGAAATTCGACGGTGCTTCAAGGTCCAGCAGGCGTGGCAACACGCGGCCGTAGCCGCTGGCATCCAGTACAAAATCAGCTTCGACGCGGTACTGGCTGCCATCCTCACGAAGCACATCGAGCTGCGGCTTGGGCAGGTCGAAATCGGCACTGACGATGGCTTCGCCATAACGAACGTCGACGCCTTGCAGCGCGGCCTGATCGGCCAGCAGTTTGTCGAAATCGGCGCGCTGGACCTGGAAGGTGGTCGGCTTGCCGTTGCTGAACGTGTCGCCGAAATCAAAGGCGCTGTAGTGCTCGCCCCAGGCGAACGCGGCGCCGTTTTTCATCTGGAACCCGGCGGCGTTCACGGCGTCGAGCATGCCGGCTTCTTCGACGAAATCCAGGCAGTGCGACAACAGGCTTTCACCGATGGAAAACCGTGGAAAATGCTGGCGTTCAATCATCAGCACGTCGTGGCCTTTGCGCTTGAGCAGCGCGGCGGCAATGGCGCCCGAAGGACCCGCGCCAATGACAACAACCTGGCGACGTTCCATTTCAACTGTTGGCACGGGGGCTCCTTGCCGGGGCGGCGATATTCAAAGGGGTTTGGTGCATGCCGGCAAGTGCCGGCAGCAGTGTGGCGATCAGGCCCATCACCATCAGCGCGAAGTACAACGCCGGGCTGATGAGCTGTTGTTGCAGCAGCAGGTTGAGAAAGACGATCTCGCTCAAACCGCGAATATTGAGCAGCAGGCTTTCGCGCCAGCGACTGGCGCCTTCAAATGAAGCGCCGGCCCAGCCGAGCCCGAGCCAGTTGCCCAGCAGTTTGCTGGCAATCGGCAACAGCAACAGCGCCGCCAACTGCACCCAGCCGAGACTGGCCATAGCGGCGTGGACATTGATCTGCACGATACCGAAGGTGAGGATCAGCGGGATGGCGATCCAGGTTTGCAAACGGTTCATCCAGATCGCCGGCAACGGCAACAGCAGCGGCACTTTCAGCGCGGCCATGCACAGCAGATAACCGATGCCGAAAATCAGTGCATTGAGCTTGAAGTGTTCGGCGACCACCAGTAGCGCAAAAAAGCAGCCGCTGTGCAGTAACGGTTGGCGCAAACCCAGCAAATGAAGAAGCACCGGAAGGCAGGCGCCGACCAGCGGCAGCAGCAGACTGCTCAGGTGCAGACTGCCTTGGGCGAAGCCGAACAGGGTCCAGCATGCCAGGTCGATGAGGATCGCGGTTTGCACCAGCCGCCGGGTTGCGGCGGGCGGGTAATTGATGTGTCGCAGGTAGAGGTACAACACCGGGATCGCGGTGATGGCGAACACCAGGCCCACTGCCAATGAACTGATCCACGGCTGTGCGGGTAACAACCAGACCGCAGTCGCCAGACCGCAGACAAATGGAATGCAAAAACTCGGCAGGGCGATTTTCAGGCTCTGGCGATCGAGTCGCAGGTCGATCACATCGCTGAGGATGTTTCCCAGCAACAAGGCAAAACCGAGGCTGTAGAGGCTCTTTAGCCACACCGGCGAGATCAGCTCGGCGCCGCTGAGTTGCCAGCCCGGCTCGATCCAGACGTACATCAGCAGCGGTAGACCGAAGGTCGCCAGCAGCAACTGACTGACGATCGGGATCAGGCCGAAGTGACGACCCACACGGATGGCCACGGCGAACATCGTCATGGCCATCAGCCAAAACAGGGCGATCATCATGCGGCTGGCTCCACGACGGCGGCGGCATTCACTTGGCGTCCGGCCCAGGGCGCCAGAATGAAACTGAACGCCAGCCCGAGGCTCACGGACAGGCCGAAGTTGCTCACCGCCGGCGTGCTGGACACGGCCAGCAAACCGAATGACAGCCATGTGGTCACCGCTGCCAGCAAGGTGCCCAGCAGGCTCACGGCGGCGCCGCCGACCTGTTCGCGCATGAGGATTGCGTAATCGACGCTGATCGCCGTCACCAGTAACAGGCCGAACAGACTGAACAGGGTCAGGGGTTGGCCCATCCAGCCGAGGCTGGCCAGGCTGCACAGCGCGGCCAGCAAGGGCAGTGAGACGATGCGCAACGCACCACCGAAGCCAAACGGCAGGATCAGCACCAGCACGATCAACACGCAGGAGGCGAGTTTCAGCTGCGCCGCGCTGATCTGTGTCGCGGCGAAAACGCTGTTCAGTTCACCGAGACGGTCGACCAGTTCGACCCCCGGCAAGTCCAGCGCCTGAATGCGCAACAGCGAAGGATTATTCAGGCCTTGCAGGCTGACCATCGCCGCCACGCCCTCATCGGTCGGCCCCAGCCACAGGGTGCGATAAGGTTCCGCCAGCGGACCGACCAGCGAGGCGTCGATGTCTTCGGCGGGCAGCTCCAGCAACGTTGCAAGCTCCGCTTGCAGCGCTTCTGCCGGCACGCCGAGGTCGAGCAAGGGTTGCCAGAACTGCGGCAACTTGCTCAACGCTTCGCGCACTTTGCGCTGCTCACTCGGCTGGCTGACCAGTTGATTTAGCGACAGGTAACCCTGGAGTTTTTCCAGGTTGACCAACTGATCCAGGCGCTCGCTCAGTGCAGTCTGGCGTTCGAGCAGTTCCTGTTGATTGGCCGCGCGCACCAGGAAGAACTGGCTGGTCGGCTGATAGCCGGTGATGCGCGCAATGGCCTGGGCTTCGTCGGTCAATTGCTGCGGTGCGCCGATCCACTGGCGGATATCGTTTTTACTTTCCAGTTGCAACAGGCCGCCGACGCAGAAGGCAATCAGCAGTGCCAATAAAACGGGCGTACTGACGTGTTTGAGCAGCGCTTCGCGCAGGTTCAGCAAACACTCGCAGATACGCAGCGGCCAATGTGCCGGTCGCAGGTTCACGCCCTTGAGCAGCGAGGGCAGCAGGCACACGGCGGACAAGTAGGCGCCGAGCAGGCCAGCGGCGGAGAACACGGCAATCTGGGTCAGGGCCGGGAAAGGCGTCCAGGCCAGGGCCAGGTACCCGATGCAACTGGTGATCAGGCTCAGCGTCAGGCCCGGCAGGGTCAGGCGTAACGCCGGCCAGCTGTTCCAGGGTTTCAGGCTCCAGCTTTTCGACAGGTAATGCAGCGGGTAATCGACGGCCACGCCGATCAGGCTCGAGCCCAGTACCAGCGTCATCACATGCATGTGACCGAACAGCGCCACGCACGCCACCGCACCAAACAGCATGCCCACCAGCACTGGAACGAAAGCGAGCAAGACACGCCAGCGCCGGAAGGCCAGCAACAGCAGCAACAAAATGCCCACGGTGGCACCGCCGCCGACCCATGTCATTTCACGGGTGGCTTGTTGCTGACCGTTGGCCGCGTACAGCAGACCGCTGGCAGCGAGCAGTTGCACGTCGGCCTGGGCGGCTTCTTTTCGGCTGCGTTCAAGCAGGTCAGCCACTTGCAGCGGCAGGCTCATGTCGAAAGCATTGCCGGTGGTTTTTGCCCGCAGCAACACCCAGCTCTTGCCGTCGGCATCGGCGACTAGCGCTCCGCTGCCGATGTCCAGTTGCACGGCGCCGTGTTGTGGTTGGCTGTTCTGGATGCGCCCGGTCAGGCCCAGCCAGTCATCCTGGCTCGGCACCAGGCTGAAACCGGTGAACGGGTCGAACAGCGCTTGCACCCGCTGCTGGATAAAGGCGTCGGGGTGTTCGATCAACTGCTGCCGATCCATCGCCGAAAGCATCGACAGCCGGCCTTGCAGCAATTGCGTGCGCAGCGCCGGCAAGTCGGCTTGCAGGTTCCACTGAACCTTCTCGAACAAACCGCTGGCCTGCCACTGCTCGCCGAGTTTCTGCGCCATGGCAATGGCTTGCGGGCGATCTTTATGGCCTACCAGCACCAGCATTTCCCGGTTCAACGGTTCTTGTATGCGTTGTTCGGCGCGCAGTTCCAGCGCGTCCGGCGCCGTGCCCGGCACCAGTTCCATCAGGTTGGCCGACAGCGGTGCACCGTCGCGCCATTGCCAACCGGCGAGCGCGAGCACCGCCAACAGCAGGATCAGAAACAGCCACGGAAGTCTGCGTTCACTCGGCAAAGTCATGTTGCTCCGCGTCGCTCAACGGTTGGGTGCTGGTGCTGTCCTGCATGCGCAAAAGGGTGCTGTCGCCCTGGGTTTCCAGCAGCTCGATGCTGTGCACCAATTCGCTGCCGGTGATGTTGATCTGATTGAACACCTGCTTGAGCAGCATTGAGCGCGGGATCAGCGTCAGTTTCCAGTTCTGTGCGTCGCCGCTCAAAGACAATTCGAAGTCCCGTTGCAGACCGCTGCTGTCACCTTGCAACACGGCGAGGAACAAGCGGTTCTGCTCGGCGCCGGCGCTCTTGCCCGGGAGCATTTGCCAGCCGCTGGCGTCGCGGCGGGCGATGCCTTTGTTGGTGATGCGGTAATCCTGTTGCAGCGGGGTTTTCAACAACCAGAGCAATCCGTGGTTTTTAGCGAGGATAAAAGTGCCCTTGCTGGTCAGCGGCTGGGGCAATGCGCGCAGGTGTTTTTCCTGGATGAAATGGCCGTGGATCACACCAGGCTTGGCCAGTTGATCGCTCAACTGCTGCAAATCGAAGGCATGAGCCATCGATGACAGCCCGAGCAACGCCAACGCACCGAGGTATTTGAAAAACGGGGTCATGCGAGCATCCTTTCTACGGCATCGGTGAAGATCTTCGGTGAGGCCAGCTGCATCTCGCGGCTGCTCATGTCGACAGCGACCTGTACGGAACTGGCGCGGGTCAAACGCTCACCGGTTTTCACATCGCTGATCAGGTAATTGATCTTCAGACGGTTCTCCCACTCCACCAGATTGGCCCGCACGTTCAGCTTTTGACCGAACACGGCGCCGCGCACATAGCGCAATTGCAGGTCGATCACCGGCCAGGCATAACCCGACTCGACCATGGCGGTGTAGTTGTGACCGATCTTGTCCAGCAGCGCACAACGGGCGACTTCCAGGTATTTGACGTAATGGCCGTGCCAGACCACGTTCATGGTGTCGACGTCAAAGAACGGCACGAGGATTTCCGTATCGGTGTGAAGCACTCCCTTGCTACGCATGCAGCCTCCAGTGTTGCTCGGCGATACGTTTCAGGCACAGGCGCAATTCGCCTTCCAGCGCGCGATCTTCGATGACCGGCGGGAAGTCTTTGGCCAGCTCTTCGTGCATGGCCGCCAGGGCTGGCGGTAACGGGCGCGCGTCCTCGGCTTTGCTGCGCAGCCAAACACCCTGGTTGGCGGCGAGCAAGGTGGCGGCGGCGACCTGTTCGGTCAGCTCCAGCACACGGATCGCATCGCGGGCGGCGATGGTGCCCATGCTCACCTTGTCCTGGTTGTGGCACTCGGTGGAGCGCGAGAAGACGCTGGCCGGCATGGTGTTTTTCAGCGCTTCGGCGGTCCAGGCGCTGGTGCCGATCTGCACGGCCTTGAAGCCGTGATTGAGCATCGCGCGGTCAGCCGTGGCGCCGGAAAGGTTGCTTGGCAAGCCATGGTTGTACCGCTCGTCCACCAGCAGGGCGAGTTGCCGGTCCAGCAGATCGGCCACGTTGGCCACCAGGTTTTTCAGGCTGTCCATGGCGAACGCAATATGGCCGCCGTAGAAGTGCCCGCCGTGCAGCACGCGTTCGGCTTCAGCGTCGATGATCGGGTTGTCGTTGGCGCTGTTGAGTTCGATCTCGATGAACGAACGCAGCCAGTTCAGGCTGTCGGCCAGGACGCCGAGGACATGCGGCGCGCAGCGCAGTGAATAGCGGTCTTGCAGGCGGTGCAGCGGTGCGGTCGACGCATCGATTGCCAGATCCTTGCGCAACCACGCGGCGACTTGCATCTGCCCCGGATGCGGTTTGGCGGCGAACAGGCGCTCGTCGAAGTGCTCGGGATTGCCTTGCAGCGCGACCACGTTCAGCGCGGTGATACGGGTCGCCAGTTGCAGCAGGTAATCGGCGCGGGCGTAGGCCAGGCAGGCGAGTCCGGTCATCACGGCGGTGCCGTTCATCAGCGCCAACGCTTCTTTCGGGCGCAGCACCAGCGGTGTCCAGCCCAGTTCGCGATGGACGTCGGCGGCTTGTCGGCGCTCGCCCCGGAACATTACTTCGCGCTCGCCGGACAAGGTTGCGGCGACGTAGGACAGCGGGGTCAGATCACCGCTGGCGCCCACCGACCCTTCTTCCGGGATCAGCGGCAGGATGTCGTGTTCGAGGAAGGCCTGAAGACGCTCCAGCAGTTCCACGCGCACCCCGGACACGCCGTGGCACAACGACTGCAAACGCGCCGCCAATACAGCCCGAGTGGCTTGGGCGTCGAGCAGTTTGCCCAGTCCGCAGCCGTGGAAGGTGTACAGATGACGGGGCAATGCCTCGACGTGATGCAGCGGCACCGCGACCACGCACGAGTCGCCGTAACCGGTGGTCACGCCATAGATCACGCCTTCCTTGTCCAGCAGGGAATCGAGAAATCGCGCGCCCTTGGCGATGCGCTCACGGTACGCAGGGTCGCTTTGCAACTGCGTCGGCACCTGACGGTTGGCCGCGGCCAGCACGTCTTCGATGCGCAAAGGGAGTTCGCCGAAGGTTACCGGCTCAAGCGTTGGCGTCGTCATCGGTCTTCCAGAAAGGGTAAAAGTTGAACCATTGTTGGGGCGCTTCAAGGCAATAGTGACCCAGGCGTTCGGCGTAGCGGGAAGCCCACTGATGAATGACCTGCTCGCGGTCGCTGCGTTTCCACACCACGGCCTCGGCAAACGGTTCGAGGGTCACGCGATATTGGCCCGTCGGTTTCTTCAGGCACATCAGCAAATTGATCGGGCATTTCAGCAAGCCGGCCAGCAGCCACGGCCCCTGGGGCAATGCAGCCTGATGACCGAGGAAGTCTACGGTCACGCTGCGCCCGCCATGCAGCGGCACGCGGTCGCCGGCAATCGCCAGCCACTCGCCACGCTCCAGTCGTTCATGCAGTTGCAGCATGATCACCGGGTCCAGTTCACTGACCTGAATCAGCCGCAGATTGGTCGCGCCGGCCTCGCCCAGCAATCGGTTGAACTGCTCGGCGTGCTTGGTGTGCACCAGCACGTTCATGGTGACCTTCTCGCCGATCTCCGCGAGTGCGCGGCAGACTTCGAGATTGCCCAGGTGCGCGCCCACCAGCATCTGCCCGCGAGTGCCACGCAGCTGACTGCGCAGCAGCGCCGGGTCGACGATTTCGATGTGATCGATGCTCAACTTTCCGTTCCATACGTCGAGTTTGTCGAGCATCGAATCGGCGAAGGCCATGAACTGGCTGAACACTCGCCAGTGGGTCGGTCGCAATTGCGGGCGTGCGCTCCAGTCCGCGAGGCGTTGCTGGTATTGCCAGGCACTGCGGCGGGCACTGCGACCGAACAGGAAAAAGTAAAGGACGATGCCGTACAGCAACGGACTCAGCAGCCGTCGGCCCAGCACTTTGGCGCAGAGCGCGGTGAATTTCATCAGCCAGAAGCTGCCGCGCTCCTGGCGGTCGGCCCAGTGCTGTTTGTCTGCGTTACTGCTCATGCTCGCCACCGTCGCCAGAGGATCACCGGGGCCCTCAGCAGCATGCCGAAGAACAGCCGGGTGTGCATGCTCGAAATCAGCACATTGTCGTGGAACATACGGAAATGCGAGACACCGTCCAGCGGGTAATGGACCTTGGTCGGCAGCCACTGCATCGGCTGATTGCGCCAGGCCAGGCGCACGAGGATGTCCGAGTCGAAATCCATGCGCTTGCCGATCTTCGCCGAGTCGATCACTGCCAGGGTCGGCGGCAACGGGTAGACGCGGAAACCGCACATGGAATCGCGGATCTGCAAGGAAAGCGTGTTGATCCAGACCATGACGTGGGTCAGGTAGCGGGCGTACAAACGGCCTTTCGGCACGCTGGCGTCGTATTGCGGATAGCCGCAGATCACCGCGTCGGGATGAGCGCGCGATTGTGCGATGAAGGTCGTGACATCCTGCAGGTCGTGCTGGCCGTCGGCGTCCACCTGCAAGGCATGGCTGAAACCCAGGCGCGAGGCTTCGCGCAGGCCGGTCATGACCGCGCCGCCCTTGCCTTGATTGGCGGCGAGGCGGATCAGGTTGACCATTTCACGCTGCGCCAGTTGATCGAGCACCCTGGCGCAGGATGGATCGCTGGCATCGTCCACCAGAATGCACGGCAGGCCACTGGCGATCAGCGCGTCGACCACCGTGGTGATCGCGGTTTCGTGGTTGTAGATCGGGATGATTGCGCATGGTTTATACATCACCTGCAACCTCCAGCAGAATCCGCCCACTGGAGCAGGTCGCGGTTTCATTGCGGTAGGCGAAATACAATTTGCCGCGTTCCGGATCGAAGCGCAGGTGCAGTTGGACTTCATCACCGGGGCGCACCAGTTGCTGGAACTTCAGCACTTCCATGCCAGCGAATTTAGCCGGCAGGTCCATCAATTGCTGGCCGAGGCTCAGCGCCCAATCCACCTGCACCACACCGGGCAATACCGGCGTTTGCGGGAAGTGTCCGCTGAAGTAGGCGAGGTCCGGCGGAACGGCCAGTTGCAGGCTCCATTCGCCATCGACTTCGACCTGTTCCAACACTTCCGGCGCTTTCGGGCGGGGTGCCAACAGCAAGGCTTCGACGTCGGCTTGAGGCAGTTTGCCTTGAGCGTTCAGGGGCAATTGCCGCAGTAACCGCCAGCGTCTTGGCAGGGCCAGGGCTTCGCAGTGCTGGCTCAAGTGCTGACGCAATTCTTGCGTGACGGTGCGTCGGCCCTGATTGCGCAAGGCATGCAGGCCGGCGTCGGTCAGCACCAGCAGCGCGCCCAGCGAGGCGCGGTTTTCCCGGACCACGCCGAGGCGTGCTTCTGCGACCCAGTCATGCTCCATCAACGCCTTTTCCAGCATCGGCAGCGAGATACGTTTTTCTTCCAGTTTGACGATCCGGTCCAGCCGTCCGAGCAGTTCGAATCGGCCGTCGGCAGCGATTCTGGCGGCATCAGCGGTGTGTTCAATATGGCCGACGGGCAAGTAGGGAGAGGCGATCAGCAGCGCGCCCTCGCTGTCCTGACTCAGTTCGACTTCAGCAAACGGCTGCCAGAGATCGTGACCTTGACGCCAGGCGATGCCACCGGTTTCCGAGCTGCCAAGGATTTCCGTCGGCCATTGCTGCAAGCGTTCGTAGAGGCTTTGCGCAGCCTCGGCCGGTAGCGCTCCACCCGAGGAAAACACCCTGCGAACCGCGCTCAAGGCCGGCCAGTCGAGGTTGTCGCCCATGCGCTTGAGCAGCGCCGGGCTGGCGACCCAGGCAAACGCCGTGTGTTCGCGACTGGCTCGCTGCAAGTCTTCCGGGAAGGCCAGTTGCTTGCGCACAAACGAGCGCCCGGCACACAGCGGCCACAGCACCCGAAACAGCAGGCCGTAGATGTGTTGGGCGGCGACGCTCCCGATGATGCACGCCTGGCCCAGATCGGTACCCCAGAGCTGCTCCAGCGCCTGCACTTCATTGGCTATCTGGCGCAGGGTCTTGTCGATGCGCTTGGGTTCGCCGCTGGAACCGGACGTGCACAGGCTCAGGCGACAGGCGTCCAGATCCAGTGCGGCGTGGGGCAGGGGCGGTTGCCGATAGTCGGTGAGGTGCGCGTCATCGGCCAGGTCGGTCAGCCACAGATCGACTTCGCTCGACCAGCGTTGGCGAGTCTGCGGTTGCAGGTCGGCAGGCAGCAGCACACTGACCCCGGCACGCCAGGCGCCGAGCAGGGCAATCGCCAGGTCAGCAGCATCTTCAAGGTGCACGGCGATACGCTGCACGCCTTGGGATTGCAGACCGGCCGCCAGGCTTAGCGCCTGTTCGCACAGCTGTGCGTGATTCAACGCCGGTTCTGCCGTAACGGCACGCTCCGGCTGTGCCTTGAGCAACAGCTGCTCAAGTGATATCCAATTCATGGGTGGCCTCGTACCCGTTGTCGTATGAGCCATTCAATGGCAAACAGCAGGCCCATCAATCCATAGGAAATCAGGCCGGTGTACAACATCCACCAACTCAGCGGCGCCCACAGGGTCAGGGCGGCGGCAAGCAAACCGTTACAGAGGAAAAACACACACCAGACGACGGTCACCTGGCGGGTGTAAACAATCGCCTTGGCCGGCAAGTGTGGCTCACGCAGGCGCGCCAGGCGCTCAACCATCGGCGGCCCGATTTTCAGGCTCAGGCCAAACAGCCCCAGCATGAAAGCGCTGATCAGCACCGGATACCAACGCAGCAGCAACGGGCTGTCGAACAGCGCCAGCAACAGGCAAAAGCCGATCGCAGTGAGCGCCATCCACAGGCTGCCGGGGCGACGGGCACCCAGCAGCGCCCGCGCCAGCCAAAGGCTGCCCAGCAGCAGACCGAACTGCCACGGAGCAAAGTGTTCCATGCCGAAATACACCGCAAAGGGGTACAACAGGCCCGCCAGCAGCAGGCCAAGGCCGATCAGTCGACTCATGCGGCCGGTTGAACCAGACGGTAGACCGCCTCGACCACGTCACTGACGGTGCGCACCGATTTGAATTCTTCGGCGGCAATTTTCTTGCCGGTCTGACGCTTGATGTGATCAATCAGGTCGACGGCGTCGATGCTGTCGATTTCCAGATCCTGATACAGGTTGGATTCGAGGCTCACGCGCTCAGGGTCCAGCTCGAAGAGTTCTACCAAGGCATCGCGCAGGGTGTTGAAAATGTCATCACGAGTTTGCATGGTCCGGTCTCAAGCTGCCTGTTTTGCGGTGACGAACGCCGCAAGGCTCGCCACGTTGCTGAAGTGATTGCGGGTGTCCTTGGCGTCGGCGTCGATTTTGATGCCGTACTTTTTCTGGATGGCCAGGCCGAGTTCCAGTGCGTCTACCGAATCCAGGCCCAGGCCTTCGCCGAACAGCGTCTGGTCATCGCCGATGTCTTGTGCGCTGATGTCTTCAAGGCCCAGGGCGTCGATGATCAGTTCTTTGATTTCACGGTGTAGATCGCTCATCTTCGGCGAGCTCCTTAATAAAGTAAGAGTGCAAATAATCGTTGAGCTTGCGCGAAGCCTGAGGTGCAGGGCCACATGAAGCAAAGGCTTGTGGGTCTATATCGGCCCCGACACGGAAACTGAAGTGCACGCGACGTTTCGGGATGCGATACCAGGGTTCGGCCTTGGTCAATGTGGTCGGGCTGACCTTGATGATCACCGGGGTCAGGATTCTCGCACCGCGCAGGGCGATTGCCGCGCCCCCCCGATGAAAGGCTGGCGGTTCGCCCGGCTGGGTGCGTGTGCCTTCGGGAAAGATGATCAGCGTCTGACCGCTTTTCAGTGCGTCAGCCGCGGCGTCGAGCATGTCCATGCTGCCGTCGTTGCTGATGTAGTCGGTGCGGCGTAGCGGGCCGCGGGTGAACGGGTTCTCCCAGAGGCTGTTTTTGACCACGCAGTTGGCGTGACGCACCAGGCCGATCAGAAATACCACGTCGATCAGCGACGGGTGATTGGCCATGATCATCTGGCCCGGGCGACCGAGTTTTTCCGCGCCCTGGATGTCGTAAGTCAGTACCCCGGTACGGGCCATGAACCGGACGAAAAACCAAAAGCAGCGACTGACGGTTTGCCGTGCCCGTAACCGATGGGTCTGCGCATCGCCGGGCAGGCAGCCCAGCAACGGGAACACCACCAGCCGCAGGCACAGCCCGCCCAACCCGAATAGGGTGAAGCTTGCGGCAGTGGCCAGCAGACGCCAGTAATAGGCGTCGCGGTTTTTTTCGCTTACAGGTTGCGTTGCCAGGTCCATACACGATTTTTCCAGGCATGTTGGCAGGTAGTCTGCTGGCCGAGTAGGGTACGCAAGAGATTCAGGGCATGGGGCCAGTGGGCGTTGGACAACGTATCTGAAGTGCTGTTCAGGGACAGCTGCCAGTCGGTACCCGGTGTCAGCAATAGGCCAACTGCATAGGGGAACGGCACGTCGTCGATCCAGGCCGAGTAGGCTTCGGGCGGTATTTCTTCAGTGACGATCAGCAGCACGGCAGGCGCGCCTTCGGAAAGTAGCGCCGCGGCCTCTAGCATGCCGTTTTCAAGGCCGTCACCCGCGGCGGCAAGGGCGGTCATCTCGCTGGTTTCACCGCGCATGATCGACCACAGGCCAATGACCGCGTTGTGCACCGACAAGCTGAATTGAGTTGGCGACAAGGGTTGCCCGGCTGCCAGATCACTCAGGATCTCGAAGGTACGGGGTGTTTCGCCATGACGGGAAATAAAGACCAGCGGTAGGTCTTGGCGACCATCGGCCAAGGGCCAGCCGACGCTGAACGCCATCCGCGCCAGGCGACTGAGCCGTCGGCGCTGCATGGCGGGCAGAAAAGACACGTCGGGGGCGGCATCGCTGCTCTGAAGCACGACCGGTTGTCGGCTCCAGGCCTGCCAATCGTCCACGCTTTCGAGCCCAGGGGCCCACGCGCGCCATTGGGCGATGTTGAAATTGATCACAGCCATTCATCCCGCCCCTGCGGGCTTTCTTGACACGGCGAATCGCAAAAAAAAGCGAACGGCCATACGTGGCGCTTAGCGCCGAGTGGCGCGCATTATCCCGTTGCGACGGGCGTGTAGCAAATGATGGTTACATTTTGCTCAGTGAAACGTACTGGTTGGTCCGTGAAAAAGCTGTCGTTTGGCCATTATCCACATCGGGGTGGGCATGTCTGTCAGCACTGTCGGTAATCAGTGGCGGGGTTGGCGGCTTTTTTTATAAGAGATTGTCGCTGACTGTGTAGTCCCCATGCCGGCGAGGTAGCTAAGCAGTGTCGTGGACTACTACACTCGGTCATTCTTTGATACACGGAGGTTTTTGACATGCGGCGCGTGGTGTTCAATCAGAAAGGTGGCGTGGGCAAATCCAGCATTGCCTGCAATCTGGCGGCGGTCAGTGCCAGCGAGGGTTATCGCACCCTGTTGGTGGATCTCGATGCCCAGGCCAACTCCACTCAGTACCTGACAGGCCTTACCGGGGATGACATCCCGATGGGCATCGCCGACTTCTTCAAGCAGACCCTGTCCTCTGGACCGTTCTCGAAGAAAAACAAGGTCGACATCTACGAAACGCCGTTCGAAAACCTCCATGTCATTACCGCGACCGCCGAGTTGGCTGACCTGCAGCCCAAACTTGAGGCCAAACACAAGATCAACAAGCTGCGCAAATTGCTTGAGGAACTGGGGGAAGATTACGACCGCATCTACCTTGATACCCCGCCTGCGCTGAACTTCTATGCGGTATCGGCATTGATCGCCGCTGACCGGGTGCTGATCCCCTTCGATTGCGACAGCTTCTCGCGCCAGGCGCTGTACGGTCTGCTGGCGGAAATCGAAGAGTTGAAGGACGACCACAACGAAGGCCTGGAGGTTGAAGGCATCGTGGTCAATCAGTTCCAGGCTCGTGCCAGCCTGCCGCAGCAAATTCTCGACGAGCTGATCGCCGAAGGATTGCCGGTGCTGCCGGTGTACCTGACCAGCTCGGTGCGCATGCGCGAATCCCACCAGGCCAATACGCCGCTGATCCACCTCGACCCACGGCACAAGTTGACGCAGCAATTCGTCGAGCTGCACAACCTGCTGGAAAACGCCTGACAGTCCCCTGTAGGAGCGAGGCTTGCCCGCGAAGACGATCTGGCAGTCAACTGTAGTGTTGAATGTTATGCCCTCTTCGCGGGCAAGCCTCGCTCCTACAGTTGCGGGGTGATGACGAGATCTCGTTCAGATCCCCTGGCTACGCAACCAGCTCATCAACTGCGGTAACGGAAACGCCCCGCTCTGACGCGCCACTTCCCGGCCGTTCTTGAACAGAATCAGACTCGGAATCGAGCGAATCCCCAACTGCGCCGACAATTGCTGATTCGCCTCGCTGTCCAGCTTGGCCAGCCGACACTTACCCGCCAATTGCCCCGCCGCCTGCTCGAACACCGGCGCAAACGACTTGCACGGCCCACACCACTGCGCCCACACGTCCACCAGCAGCGGCAGATCACCCTTGATCTGACTGGCGTAATCGCCTTGCTTCAATTCGAACGGCTTGCTCAGCAGGACCTGGGCCTTGCAGCGGCCGCACTTTGGATGGTCGTTGAGGCGTTCGGCGGGGATGCGGTTGAGGCCGTTGCAGTGGGGGCAGGGGATGAGGAGTGGGTCGGTCATGGTCGGAGCTCTGAATGTTTGGGCTGTCTAAAACTGATTTGGAGTCGCACGCTACGTTTATCAAGACAACACAACCGGGCAGGCACGGTGATGCTCACATATTCGGGAGAAACAAACGGTGTCACGGTTTGTAATCAGGTACGTAGTTTTGATATTGAGCAACGTGCGCGCGACGGCTCAGCCAGGTTCATTGCGCGACTTGATGACGTTACGATGGCAGACATCGTTGCTCGCGTCGTCAGTGCCATTGATCCCCTGGACTGACCAACATCACGACGAACAACTGATCTCCAAATGCTTCCCCCACTCCGGCGGCCGCTCGGCGTAGCTTTCCATCCCAGCTTGTTCGTCGAATGGATGGCTCAACACCTCATGCAGCCGCCGAACCTCTGAATAGTCGCCGCTCTCTGCCGCATCGATGGCTTTCTGCGCCAGATAGTTGCGCAGGATGTACAGCGGATTGACCGCGTGCATCCGCTTGCGCCGCTGCTCCTGATCTATCTCGCCTTCGCGGACAACCCGGGCGACATACAGTTCGGCCCAGGCATCGAAGCCTTTGATGTCGACGAAGTCATCGCGCAAGCGGGCGACGGACAGTTCCGGTGATTCATCCCCCAGGCGACGGAAGAACAAGGTGTAATCGACGCCGCTGTTCTGCATCAGTTGCAGCAGGTGTTCCAGCAGTTTCTGGTCATCGTCTTCAGCGGTGGTGAGGCCGAGGCGGCGGCGCATCAGGTCCAGGTAGTGGGCCTGGTACAGCGGCAAGTACAGGCCAAGGGTTTCGCGCAGGGCGTCGACGCTGATGAATGGCGTCAGGGCCTGGGCGAGGGCGCTGAGGTTCCACTGGCCGATCGGCACCTGGTTGCTGAAGGAATACCGGCCCTGATCATCCGAGTGATTGCAGATGAAATGGGCGTCGAAGTCGTCGAGAAAGGCGAACGGTCCGAAGTCGAAGGTGATGCCAAGGATCGACATGTTGTCGGTGTTCATCACGCCGTGGCAGAAGCCATACGCCTGCCATTTGGCGATCAGCTCGGCATTGCGTTCGACGATTTCGCGGAACATCGCCAGATACGGTTCCGGTTGTTCCAGGCACTCGGGGAAATGCATGGCCAATACGTGCTCGCCGAGTTCTTTCTGCTTCTCGGGGCGTTTGGTGTAGTAGAAATATTCGAAATGCCCGAAACGCACATGGCTCGGCGCCAGGCGCAGGACCATGGCCGCGCGTTCCTGTTTTTCTCGCCATACCGGGGTGTCGGAGCCGATCACGCACAGGGCGCGGGTGGTCGGGATGTTCAGGGCATTCAGTGCTTCGGAGGCGAGAAACTCGCGGATCGACGAGCGCAGTACCGCGCGTCCATCGCCCATGCGCGAAAAGGGTGTCTGACCGGCGCCCTTGAGGTGCAGGTCCCAGTGTTCGCCGGCCTCGTTGTAGACCTCGCCCAGTAACAAACCGCGACCGTCGCCGAGCTGTGGGTTGTAAGAACCGAACTGATGCCCGGAATAAACCATCGCCCTCGGGACCGCATCGGCCCAGAGCTTATGGCCGCTGAACAGCTCGGCGAACTCCCGGGTGTCGGCCACGGCCGGGTCGAGGTCGAGCAACGCCATGGCTGCTGGGCTGGCCACCACCAGGCGCGGGTTGTCGATGGGCTCGGGCAGCACATGGGCGGAAAACGTATCGCCCAAGCGGGCGAAGCGATTATCGAAGGTCAGTTCGTCGAGAGGTTTCAACGGCCATCTCCAGCAGAATGTCCGAGCATTCTGCTAGGGATAGGGCCGTTAGTCGAGCTTGGTGGGCGGCGGCTCTTGCGGCGCCTTGCTATCCACCAGCGGCGCGATGGTTTTGGATTCGGGATCGACCGGTACCATTTTGTATTCCTGGCCGTGAAGGTTCTTGAGGTAGACCTCCAACTGCCGGAACGAGATGTTGATGTGTTGCTTCTTGAATTCGCGATTGATGAAGCGGTTGACCTCGTCCAGCACCGGGTTGCGGTCACCGAGGTCGCGCACGTGCATGCGCAACTCGTGGTCGAGGGTGCTTTCACCGAAGTTCAGGAAGTACACGTGGGGTTCCGGGTCTTTCAGGACTCGCGGGTTATCGCGCGCGGCCTTGAGCAGCAGTTCTTTCACCAGGTCCAGGTCTGAACCGTAGTCGACGCCGAGCTTGAGGGTCACCCGGGTGATGGTGTCGGTCAGGGACCAGTTGATCAGTTGCCCGGTAATGAACGTCTTGTTCGGGACAATGATGTCCTTGCGGTCGAAGTCGGTGATGGTTGTGGCGCGGATACGGATCTTGCTGACCGTGCCCGACAGGTTGCCGATGGTGATGGTGTCGCCGATCCGCACCGGGCGCTCGAACAGAATCATGATGCCGGAGATGAAGTTGGCGAAGATCTCCTGCATGCCAAAGCCAAGGCCGACCGACAGTGCTGCCACCAGCCATTGCAACTTGTCCCAGCTCACGCCGAGGGTGGACAGGGTCGAGACGAAACCGATGCCGGCGATCACATAGGAGAGCAGTGTGGTCGTGGCATAGGCGCTGCCCTGCGCCAGGTTCAACTTCGACAGCACCAGCACTTCCAGCAGCCCCGGCAAGTTGCGCGCCAGAGCGAATGTGATGCCGATGATAATCACCGCGCCGAGCATGTCGCCGATGCTGATCGGCACCATGCTCATATTGGCGCCGGTGCCGCTGGTGTATTCGTAGAGGGTGACGTTGTCCAGGTACGAAAACACCGAGATCAGGTCGGACCAGACCCAATACAGCGCCGCGATGAATCCGCCCAGCAGTGCCAGTCGAATCAGGCGCAGGGACTGTTCGTTGACCTTCTCGATGTCCAGCGTCGGCTCTTCGATCACCGCTTCGCCGTCGCCGGCCTCTTTCGCCGCCTGGCGTTTGGCCAGGGCGCGTTGGTAGGCCAGGCGTCGTGCCGCCACGCTGAGGCCACGAACGAACGTGGCTTCGATCACCAGCCAGAACATCAGCAGGTAAAGGGTGTTGATCAACCGGTCGCTGAGCTTCAGCGCGGTGTAGTAGTAGCCGAAGCACACCGCCACGAACAATGCCACGGGCAGGATGGTAAACAGGACCCCGACTGCTTTGCGGAACAGCGAAGCGTTCTGGTGCGTCGGGCTGCTGACCAGCAGGCGGCTGAGCAGCCAGGCCATCAAGGCGTAGCAGGTCAGCACCACGGGCATGCCGAGCACGTCATCCGCCAGCGTCGAGGGTTGCAGTTCGGCAACCGCCACCACGGCGACCAATGCCATCACCACCAACCCGAGTCGGCGGACCCAGCCCTGAAGGAATTCGACCTGGGGCTTTTCCCAGCGGAAATGCAGTTCAGCCACGCCGCCTGGCGCGAGAATCCGGTAAGCGGTGTAGAACACCAGCCAGGCCTGGGCCATTTGCAGCAGCGCCGCGCCCATGTTGGCGTTCTGCCCGCGGGCGTCGATCTGCAGGGCCAGGCCGCACAAGGCCAGGCCCAGCGAGACCGGCATCGCCAGCAGAATATTGATCAAGATGGCCTGCGGCGTGTGCCATTGGCTGTCACGCTTGAAGTGGCCAATGTCCTGGTGAACTTTGCTCAGTCGGGCGTACAGGCTTTTACGCCGCCACAGCAGGGCGCCGATCAGCAACACCAGGGGCAGGAACAACAACGGCCGCTGGATCAGGCCATCGCTCAATTCGCTCAGGCTGGAAGCCCACGGCAGCGTGGTGACCTGCCGTTGCAGACGCTCTGGTACGCCGTGCATCCATTCCAGATCCAGCGGTTTGTTGCTGGGGATCCAGAACATCTGCTCATCGAGCGTCGCCCGCAGGCTTTGCGTGGTACTGAGCAGTTGCTTCTGGTTGAGTTGCAGGGTGATGGATTGGTTGAGCACCGCGCTCAGTTCGCGGTTGAGGCGCTCCAGCAGGTCTGCGCGGGTGGTGGCCAGCTCCAGCAGGCTCTTGCGCAGCTGCGGGGTGACTTGCTCCGGCGGTTGGGTCGCCAACAGATTGTCGACGTAGGTTGCTGGGTTGTTGAGCACTTCCCGTTCCTGGTTGACGTCGAATTGAATCAGGCGAATGTCAGCAATCTGATCGGCCAGGTCACGATCGAGTTTGAGGCGCGGCAGGGCCGCTTTCTGTTTGTAGAGAATCTTGGAGAGCAGCAGGCTGCCCTTGAGTACGCTGATCTGCTCGTCCAGGGCCGAATCGCTTTGGGTCACGCTGTCCAGTTGCTGCTTGGTTTGCAGGTTTTGCTGGGTGATTGCGTTGAGGCGGTCGGTGTTTTTGAGCAGGTAGTCAGAGAGTTTCAGGTTCGCCGCGCTTTCGGTAGCCAGCAAGCTGCTGCTGCCGGATTTCTGCGCTTCGATGGATTGTTGGGTCACCGCCTCTTGGGAGTGGGCCAGGCGCTTCTGATTGATCAGGGTCTGCAACTCCTGGATTTCCTGATCCAGGCGATCGGTTTTTTCCGTGAGCAAATCATGCTGGCTGTTGCCCAGGTCCTGCAACTGGCTGTTACCGGCCAGCTCCTCGCGGCGCAGCGGGATCAAGGCATTCAGTGCCGCAAGCTCGGCGTTGAGCTGGTCACGCTGTTCGCCGCTCAAGGCTTTGCCGTTGTCTTTGCCGGCCTTGAGAATGTTGTTGATCTGCTGGATGCGCGTCTGGCTGGTGGAAATTTCAGCTTGGGCGCGCTCGGGTCGTGTCTGGGCGGTAATCACCAGACTGTTGGCGTCGGCCAGTGCTTTCTGCAGATCGCTTTGCTGGGTCGAGCGCTCGGTGAGCACTTGCTCGAGCTGCTGGACCGACTGGTTGGCGTAGCGCTGCGCAACTGGCTGTGCCTTGCTGGCTTTCAGCCGCGCCAATTCCCGCTGGTTCTCGATGTTCTGCTTGGGAGCGGTGGCCAGTTGCTGCTTCAGATCGATCAATTTCTGATCGTAATCGCGTTTGTTATTGAGCTGAGTCAGCGTGTTTTGCAGGATGCCCTGCAACGCTTTTTGATCCGCTTCCGGCAGTTTGCGATCGGCGATCTTGTCCAGACTCGCCTGCACGGCTTCGCTGGTCGGCGGTCCAGCCGCTTGCAACGTACCGACAGAAAGACTCAAGCCCAACAGGGCCATGATGAAAAAAGTGCGCAGGATTGGCATAGAGACCGATCGAAAACGAGACGAAGGTTGGAGTTTAGAGGAACAAGCCCGGGCCGGGGCGACTTCCTTCGGGGAATCTGACGCCCACTTTGCCGATCTTGTTCCCTTCCATGACCGCAACGGTCCAGATGGTGTTGTTCCACTCCACCTGGTCACCGACGACGGGAGCGCCGCCGACTTTCTGGGCAATGAATCGGCCCAGGGACATGTCTGGATCGATGCCTTCGACTTTCAACCCGTACAGCGCCGCAACCGCGGCCAGCTGGGCGTCTCCTTCGAGCACGAAGTCGCCGAAGAAGCGCAAATCGAGGCCGCGCTGCGGTGCCTGACTGAAGAGCTTTCCGAGGGCTGGAAGATTGTGCTCATGGCCGATAACGCACAGCAAATCATCGACTTCGAGCACCGTACTACCCGACGGATGGAGCAGTTGCTGACCACGAAACAGAGCGGCGATGCGCGTGCCGTCGGGCATTTTCAGCTCGCGAAGGGGCGAACCGATGCACCATTTCTCGGCGCCGAGGCGATAAACGAACAACTCCCACTCGCTGGTAACGTGCACTTCCAGCGCTGCGCGAGAGATCGGTGCCGGCTCCGGCGGAACGGTCACTTTCAAAAGTTTCGCCACCCACGGCAGGCTCGTGCCCTGCACCAGCAGCGACACCAGCACGATAAAGAAGGCAAGGTTGAAGTAGAGCTGGGCATCCGGCAGGCCGGCCATCAGCGGGAACACCGCCAGAATGATCGGGACCGCGCCGCGTAGGCCGACCCAGGAAATAAACGCCTTCTCGCGGCCATGGAACGCCTTGAACGGCAGCAGGCCGACCAGCACCGACAGCGGCCGTGCAAACAGAATCATCCACAGCGCCAGACCCAGCGCGGGCAGGGCGATCGGCAACAGGTCATGCGGCGTCACCAGCAGCCCCAGCACCAGGAACATGCCGATCTGTGCCAACCAGGCCATGCCGTCGAGCATGTGGAGAATGCCGTGGCGGCTGCGCACCGGACGATTGCCGATCACCAGGCCGCAGAGGTAAACCGCCAGGAAGCCACTGCCGTGCAAGGCGTTGGTCAGGGCGAAGACGGCCAGGCCGCCGGCAATCACCAGAATCGGGTAGAGGCCGTTGGCGAGGTTGATCCGGTTGACCAATTGCAGCATGACCCAGCCACCGCCGAGGCCGATCACGGCCCCGATGCCGAATTCACGCACGAAATGCCCGAGCAGGCTCCAATGCAGGCCCGTCTGGCCGCTGGCGAGCATGTCGATCAGGGTGACGGTGAGAAACACCGCCATCGGGTCGTTGCTGCCGGATTCGATTTCGAGGCTGGCAGTCACCCGTTCGTTCAGGCCTTTACCGCCCAGCAGCGAGAACACTGCCGCGGCGTCGGTCGAGCCGACGATGGCACCGATCAGCAAACCCTGGATCATGTTCAGGTTGAACAGCCAGGCGGCGGCCATGCCGGTCAGCGCGGTGGTGATCAACACCCCGACCGTGGCCAGCGACAACGCCGGCCACAACGCCACGCGAAAGCTGGATACGCGGGTGCGCAAACCGCCATCGAGCAGGATCACCGCGAGGGCGAGGTTGCCGACCAGATAAGCCGTGGGGTAGTTATCAAAGATAATGCCACCGCCGTCGACGCCGGCGGCCATGCCCACGGCGAGGATGATCACCAGAATCGGGATGCCGAGACGCGAGGAAAGTGAACTCACCAGAATGCTCGCACCTACCAGCAACGCGCCGATCAAGAACAGGCTGTTGATGGTCGTCGCATTCAAAGGCAGTACTCCAGAAAGCTGAAAGGCGGGCACAAACTGACCATGCAGTCTGCGTGCCAGCGATTCTAACCTGTTGAAATGTGATGCTGTCAAAAAGCTTTTGCAGCAGCGACAACGTCACCGGGATTGAGCTTGATCGCCTGTGGCGAGGGAGCTTGCTCCCGTTGGATCGCGCAGCGACCCCGAAGAGGCGGCGCGGTGAATCAGATTCAACGCGCAGGCTGATTGGCGACTGCTTCGCAGCCGAACGGGAGCAAGCTCCCTCGCCACAGAGAAAGTGTCGGCGCTTACAGGCTGAACCGCCCAACCATGTTGTTCAGGTCCAGCGCCAATCGCGACAACTCATTGCTCGCCGCACTCGTCTGATTCGCCCCGGTCGCCGATTGCACCGACAAATCACGGATATTCACCAGGTTGCGATCCACTTCACGGGCGACCTGCGCTTGTTCTTCGGCCGCGCTGGCAATTACCAGGTTGCGCTCGTTGATCTCGACAATGGCACTGTTGATCGTATCCAGCGAAAGACCTGCACCGCGGGCGATGTTCAAGGTCGATTCAGCACGTTCGGTGCTGTTGCGCATCGAGTTCACCGCATGTTCGGTGCCGCTCTGAATGCTGCCGATCATGCGTTCGATCTCGCTGGTCGACTGCTGAGTGCGATGCGCCAGTGCACGCACCTCATCCGCCACCACTGCGAAGCCACGTCCAGCTTCACCGGCACGCGCGGCTTCAATCGCTGCGTTCAACGCCAGCAGGTTGGTCTGGTCAGCCAGGCCACGGATCACGTCCAGCACCTTGCCGATGTCACGGGACTCGTTGGCCAGATCACCAATCAAGGTCGCGGTGCTCTGCACATCGGCGCTCATGCGTTCGATGGCGCTGACGGTTTCCTGCACCAGGTCACGGCCGTCACCGGCCGAGGTGGTGGCGTTCTTCGAGGCTTCGGACGTACTCACAGCGTTGCGCGCGACTTCTTCCACGGCGCTGGTCATTTCATTGACAGCGGTGGCGGCCTGTTCGATTTCGTTGTTCTGCTGGGTCAGGCCACGGGCGCTTTCGTCGGTGACGCTGTTCAGCTCTTCAGCGGCGGACGCCAGTTGCGTGGCCGAGCCGGAAATCCGCTGCAGGGTGTCACGCAGCTTCTCCTGCATCTTCGACATGGCCAGCAGCAAGCGGCCGGCTTCGTCATCGCCATCGACATGAATCGGGCGAGTCAGGTTGCCTTCGGCGATTTCTTCGGCCGCGCTCAAGGCGTTGGCAATCGGTTTGGTGATGCTGTTGGTCAGGAGCCAGGCGAACAGCAGGGTAAGGCCGCTGGCAATAACCAATAAGGTGATCACCAGGTTGAGCGACGTTGAATACTGTTCGCCGGCCCGGGTGTCGGTGACTTCGATCTGTTGCGTATTGATTTCGAGCAACTTGGCCAGTGCCGCGTTGACGGCCTCGGAGTTGGAGAGCAATTCGCTATTGAGCATTGTGCGCAGTTCATCGACCTGATTGTTGCGCGAGAGGGTCTTCATGCGGTCTTCAAGTTGGCGGTATTGCGCCAGCAACTGCACGTACTGATCGTAGGCGGCACGCTCTTGCGGGCCCTCGATCAGCGGTTCGTAGACTTTCTGCGCGTCACGAATCTGCTGATTACGCAGATCGAACAGCTCGAAGGTTTTCTGCTGCACGTCTGGTTCGCGGTTCACCAGCAAGCGGTAGGACAGCACCCGCAGGCGCAGGGTCAGTTGAGTGAATTCGTCCAGGCTTTTGATGCTCGGCACGCTCATGGAGGCAATGTCTTCGCCGGCGCCGCGAATCTTGCTCATCTGGTTCAAGGCAAACACCCCCAGAACCAGCATCAAACCGCCAATCAGGGCGAAACCGAGGAACGCCCGCGGTGCGATATTCATATTACGAAGGGACATGGTGTTTACCAAAGTGAGCGCACCCGTGCGGCGCTGAAGCTGACGTATGGGTGACTTATCGGTCATACGACTAAAGTCTTGAGGGCCTGCGCGTTTTTGTCGCACAACCGCTCCGGCGACGAAGTGCAGGAACCAGATCCGCCAATCACAGTCTTTAAAGCTCGCGAGGAAGGTCGCCGCCAGGAAAATCAAGGCCTTGCGCCTGAATAACCCTGGCATCGGTGGTGACTTTTCTTTATCGTACGCGCCCTTTGAAATGCTTGGAAAATCAAAATGTTGGAAGCATCCCTTAGTCAATTGGAACAGCTGGTCAGCGACCTGGTGCAACAGAACCAGACCCTGCTCGCCACCAACCAGACCCTGAGCACAGAACTGGCCCAGGCCAAGGATGAAAACGAAAGTCTGCAACTGAACCTGATGGAACAGGAAGAGAAACAAGGGGCCACCGCAGCCCGCATCCAGGCCCTGGTTGAGCGCGTCAGCGCCGGCCCGGTCAGCGCATGAATCACGGCGCCGCAGGGGTAAAAGTCGTCTCGATCCTAGGGGAGGACTATTCGATCAAGGCGCCGGCCGGGGAAGAGCAAACCCTGCTGGACGCCGCGATGATGTTGAAAGCTGCCTTGGCCGACACCAAAAGGAAGTACCCGACACTGATCGGTGACCGACTGCTGGTATTGGCTGCGATGAATCTGTGTTCCCAGCAGATCGAAATGCAAAAGCAGCACAAGCAGGAACTCGACCGTTACCAAGAGCAAGTCAGCGCCACGGTTGAAGTGATCTCCAAGACGATCAATCAGGCCTGATCGGCTTTGCGCACAACCAAAGAATAGATTGTCGGTTTAGTTGTATACAATCGGCACGGCTGTTGCAGTGTTTCAGCCTCTTATTCTTTGGGGGTGCTCCATGCAGTTCTGGCGACGCAGTATTCAATGGCAGTTGATCCTCAGCATGGGCACCGCCCTGCTGGTCAGCATCCTGATCGTGGTTGGCATTTATACCCTCGTGGTCAACCGCCTTGCCCAGAGCTATCTGGTCGAACAGGCACTGCCGTCCAGCATCGAAGCGATGCGCAACGACATCGAACGAATCCTCGTCCAACCCCTCACCGCCGCCAAGGACATCGCCAGCAACAGCATGGTGCGCGACTGGTTGGCCGGGGGTGAAAACAGTGCCCAGACCGCCGCGTTCGTCCAGTATCTGGAAGGCATCCGTGCCGAACACAAAGCCTTTACCGCGCTGATCGTCGGCACGGCTTCAAACCATTACTTCACTGAAAAAGGCCTGGACCGGACCCTCAGCCGTACCAACCCCAAGGACGCCTGGTTCTACGCGTTCCTCGACAGTAACCAGCCACGCACCCTCAATATCGACAATGACACCGCGACCGGAGAATTGGCGCTGTTCATCGACCTCAAGGTCGAGCAGGCCGGTAAAGTCGTGGGCGTTGCCGGACTTGGGTTGAGCATGAAAGAGCTGTCGGAGCTGATTCACAACTTCAACTTCGGTGAGCGCGGCAAGGTCTATCTCGTGCGTTCCGATGGTTTGATCCAGGTTCACCCTGAAGCGCAGTTCAGCGGCAAGCGCACGCTGGCCGAGCAAATCGGCGCGCCCGCCGCACAATCGGTCATGGGTCAAAAAGTTGCCACCAACAGCAGCTTTGTCCGCGATGGCGAAGATTATCTGGCGTTGAGCTTGCCGTTGCGGGATCTGGGCTGGACCCTGGTGGCCGAAGTGCCACAGTCGCAGATCTACGCCGAAGCCCGGCGCGCCATGTGGATGAGCAGCGGCATTGGTCTGGCGGTGGCGCTGGTGTGTCTGTTGCTGGTGGTATTACTGGCCCGGGGCCTGGTGCGGCCGATCCGTCAGGTAACAGCCGCGCTGGTAGCCATTGGTAGCGGTGGTGGAGATTTGACCCACCGGTTAGATTCCAGCCGCGCCGATGAACTGGGTGACCTGGCACGAGGCTTTAATCGATTCCTCGACAGTCAGCGCGAGATGATCGGTGAAGTGCTGACCACCAGCGAGCGTTTGCGCACGGCGGTCAGCCAAGTGGCGAAGGTCGTGGACAACACCGCCGAACGCTCCGGTCGTCAGCAGGAAATGACCGATATGGTCGCCACCGCTGTTCATGAGATGGGCCTGACCGTGCAGGAAATCGCCCAGAACGCGGGTAACGCCGCGGTCGCTTCACAGAACGCTCGCGATGAAGCGATGCAGGCGCGGGAAGTGGTCGGTGGGTCGATCCGGCATATAGAAAGCATGTCCGACGAAATCGGCATCGCCGCCAGTGCCGTCGGCGAATTGGCCGATCAGGTCGCATCCATCGATCAGGTGCTGGCAGTGATTCGCGGAATTTCCGAGCAAACCAATTTACTGGCACTGAACGCGGCCATCGAAGCCGCACGGGCCGGAGACATGGGCCGTGGATTTGCGGTCGTGGCGGATGAAGTGCGCACGTTGGCGCGGCGCACGCAGTCGTCGACCGATGAGATCCAGCAGATGATCGGCAGCCTCAAGCAAGGCGCGGAGAATGCCGTTTCATCCATGCACTCCGGGCAGGCAGCAACAGGCACCGGCGTGGAATCGAGCCAGCGCACTGGCGCGTCGTTGACGGCGATTACCGGTCAGGTCGAGCGCATCAGCGACATGAACCATCAAGTGGCGACGGCCACGGAAGAGCAATCGGCGGTGACGGAAGAGATCAACCGCAACGTGCAGGGCATTTCCGATTTGGCCCGGGCGACGGCGGGGGAAGTCAGGGCTTGTCGCGAAGACTGTCAGACATTGCAGCGGTTGGCGGATGATCTGGCGCGGCAGATGGGTGGGTTCAAGTTGAGCTGATAAATATGTTGTTTGTGCTGACGTCATCGCGAGCAGGCTCGCTCCCACATTGGATCTGTGAACACTTGACCCTGTGGGAGCGAGCCTGCTCGCGATTGGATTTCAGCAGCAGCAAAAAATCCTGATCAGAACCACTCATCCTGCATCGTCAGACAAACATCATCCCGAGCCTCAAGAATCGCCAGCTCATGGTGGCAACCCGGCACTTCCCAGGTCAGGAAATACCGCGCCGCCTGCAGCTTGCCTTTATAGAAGCTCACATCCGCCGCATTCCCCTTCGCCAACCCTTCCTCGGCGCGAATCGCCTGTTCCAGCCAGCGCCAGCCGATCACCGTGTGCCCGAACACTTTCAGGTACAGCGCCGAGTTCGCCAGACTGCTGTTGACCTTGCCTTGGCCCAGATCCATCAGCAAGCCGATGGTCACCGTTTGCAGGCGCGCGACCAGCTTCTCCAGCGGTTCACGCAACGCAGTCAATGACTCATGTGCCTGCGAGCGTTCGGCAGTGTTGGCAATCAAGCGGATCAGCTGCTTGAGCCCCGCCCCTCCGTTCTGCGCCAGTTTGCGTCCCAGCAAATCCAGCGACTGAATACCGTGGGTGCCTTCGTGGATCGGGTTCAAACGGTTGTCGCGGTAATACTGCTCCACCGGGTATTCGCGGGTGTAGCCGTGGCCGCCGAGAATCTGGATCGCCAGTTCGTTGGCCTTCAGGCAAAACTCCGAGGGCCAGGATTTGACGATGGGTGTCAGCAAATCCAACAGTTCGTGCGCCTGTTTGCGCTGGTCTTCGGTCTCCAGCGTCGTGGTGTCATCGAACAGTCGCGCCGCATACAACCCAAGGTCGAACGAGCCTTCGACATAGGCTTTCTGCGTCAGCAGCATGCGCTTGACGTCGGCGTGCTGAATGATCGCCACTGGCGCGGTGTTCGGGTCCTTGCTGTCCGGCACGCGACCTTGCGGACGTTCGCGGGCGTATTCCAGGGAATACAGATACCCGGCGTAACCGAGCATCACCGCGCCCATGCCGACACCGATTCGCGCCTCGTTCATCATCTGGAACATGTAGCTCAAACCGTGATGCGGCTTGCCCACCAGGTAGCCGACGCACTCACCGTTATCGCCGAAGTTCAGCGCGGTGGAGGTGGTGCCGCGCCAGCCCATCTTGTGAAACAGGCCTGCCAGCAAGACGTCGTTGCGCTTGCCGAGGCTGCCGTCATCGTTGACCAGGAACTTGGGCACGATAAACAACGAAATGCCTTTCACCCCGGCCGGTGCATCCGGCAGTTTCGCCAGGACCATGTGTACGATGTTCTCCGAGAGCGGGTGATCGCCACCGGAGATGAAAATCTTGTTGCCCTTGAGTCGATAGGTGCCGTCAGACGACGGCTCGGCGCGTGTACGAATATCCGACAGCGAAGAACCGGCGTGCGGTTCGGTCAGGGCCATGGTGCCGAAGAAGCGACCGTCAATCATCGGTTGCAGGAAACGCTGCTTCTGCTCATCGGTGCCGAAGCTTTCAATCAGGTTCGCCGCGCCCATGGTCAGGAACGGGTACGAGGTCGACGCGGCATTGGCCGATTGGAAATGCGCGAAGCAGGCCTGGGACAGCAGCGTAGGCAGTTGCATACCGCCGGCATCGAAACTGCGCGCCGCGTTGAGGAAACCGGCTTCGAGAAACGCATCCACCGCCGGTTTTACTTCCGGAATCAGAATCGCCTGACCGTTCTCGTAGCGCGGCTCGTTCTCGTCGTTCTTGCGGTTGTGCGGCGCGAAGAACTTCTCGGCGATGTTTCGGGCCGTGCCGATGGCGGCATCGAAGGTTTCGCGGTTGTGCTCGGCAAAACGCTCACGCTGGGTCAGGCCCTCGGCATCGAGGACTTCGTACAGCTCGAAAGCCAGATTGCGGGAACTGAGCAGCGTCTCGGACATGGCGGCCTACCTTTTTTTGGAATGGACTGAGTCTAGGCGTGAGAATAAAAGCTGAACAGGATGATTGATGAGCGTGATGGTGGAGCCGCGCAGCAACTTAGCAGACACCCCAAAACAACTGTAGGAGTGAGCCTGCTCGCGATAGCGGTGTGTCATCCAATAAATAGGTCGGATGACAGAGCGCTATCGCGAGCAGACTCACTCCTACAGGGTTTTGCATACCGGGCAGCCATTGCGGTTGCCCGGTTTTGTTGCGGTTTAGCCGATGGTCATCAAGCTGGCGTTACCACCCGCCGCAGCGGTGTTGACGCTCAACGCCCGCTCAATCACCAGACGCTCCAGCGCAATGCTGGTCTCGCCCTGCGACAGACCATGAACCCCGACAATCGCCCCGGCACGCTTGGCCACTTGCTGGCACACCGCACGCAGCTGGTCGGAATGGCCATGATGCAGAACCGCATCAAACACCACTTCGTCCTTGCTCCAGTCGGAAACAAGCTTGATTCGCGCCTGAACTTCCTTCGGCAGACGTGCGAACACCGCCTTGGTCAATTCAGCTTCCGGCCACACCGCCGAACCGCCGACAGCCAATACCGCCGCCAGCTGCGTCAGCAGATCGCCTTCGACTTCCGCCAGGCACAGCACGTGTTCACGCGGCAGGATGGCGTAGCTGTTGCGCTCGCCAGTCGGTCCCGCGAGGACACGGGTGATGCCGCTTTGCGACTGCGCCGCGAACTGCACACACAGCGTGCTCAGGTCTGCAAACGTGTTGCTGTCGGCCCACGCCTTCAGGGCGGTCAGTGGTTTGCTCATGGCATCACGCAAACGGACATCCGGTGCTGCGATGGCGTCGCCGCGAGCGAAGGATTGTTCGATGGCATCGGTAGGACGCGTCGACAGCAAACGGTACAGGTACAGCGGACCACCGGCCTTCGGGCCGGTGCCCGACAAGCCTTCGCCACCGAACGGCTGTACGCCAACCACAGCACCCACGATGTTGCGGTTTACGTAGACGTTACCGGCGTTGACGTTGTCGATCACCTTGGCGATGGTCTCGTCGATCCGGGTGTGCACACCCAGCGTCAGGCCATAGCCGGAAGCGTTGATCTGACCGATCAGTTGATCGATGTCTTTGCGCTTGTAGCGAACCACGTGCAGCACCGGACCGAAGATCTCACGTTGCAGCTCATCGAAGCTTTCCAGTTCGATCAGGGTCGGCATCACGAAGGTGCCGCGTTTGACTTCTTCGCTGTTGGCGATGGCCACCTGATACACGTTGCGACCTTTGTCGCGCATGGCCTGGATGTGCTTCTCGATGCCGGCCTTGGCTTCGGCGTCGATCACCGGGCCAATGTCCACGGACAGGCGCTCAGGGTTGCCGAGACGGCATTCAGCCATGGCGCCCTTGAGCATTTCGATCACACGGTCAGCGGAATCTTCCTGCAGGCACAGCACGCGCAGGGCCGAGCAACGTTGACCGGCGCTGTCGAAAGCCGACGACACCACATCGATCACCACCTGTTCGGTCAGTGCCGAAGAGTCGACGATCATCGCGTTCTGACCACCGGTTTCGGCGATCAGCGGAATCGGACGACCCTGTGCATCCAGGCGACCGGCGACATTGCGTTGCAGCAAACGAGCGACTTCGGTGGAGCCGGTGAACATCACGCCTTTGACCCGATCGTCGCCGACCAGACGGGCGCCGACGGTTTCGCCACGGCCCGGCAGCAGTTGCAGCACACCTTCCGGAATCCCGGCTTCGAGCAGCAAGCGCACGGCTTGAGCCGCTACCAGCGGGGTTTGTTCCGCAGGCTTGGCCAATACCGGGTTGCCTGCGGCCAGTGCAGCAGCTACCTGGCCACTGAAGATTGCCAGCGGGAAGTTCCACGGGCTGATGCAGACCACAGGACCCAATGGGCGGTGGGCGTCGTTGGTGAAATCGTTACGCGCCTGCACCGCGTAATAACGCAGGAAGTCCACGGCTTCACGCACTTCGGCGATGGCGTTGGCGAAGGTCTTGCCGGCTTCGCGAGCCAGCAGGCCCATCAGCGGCTGGATCTCGCCTTCCATCAAATCGGCGGCACGTTCCAGAATCGCAGCGCGTTCGGCGGGCGGAGTGGCCTGCCAGATCGGTGCAGCCTTCAGGGCGCACTGGATCGCGTTGTCGACGTCTTCGACGGTTGCTTCCTGTACGTGGCCGACGACGTCACGCAGATCCGACGGGTTCAGCACCGGAGCCGGGGTTTCAGTGCTGGACGCGCAACCGAGCATCGGCGCGGCTTTCCAGTGATTGTGAGCGGTGGCCAGCAAAGCACAGGACAGCGAAGCCAGACGATGTTCGTTGGCCATGTCGATGCCGCTGGAGTTGGCGCGCTCGGCACCATAAAGATCACGCGGCAGCGGGATACGCGGGTGCGGCAGGCCGAAGCCGCCTTCCAGCGTTGCCATCTGCTCGATGCTGGCCACTGGATCGGCCACCAGCTCCTGAATCGAAATGGATTGGTCGGCGATGCGGTTGACGAACGAAGTGTTCGCGCCGTTTTCCAGCAGACGACGCACCAGATACGCCAACAGCGTTTCGTGAGTACCGACCGGGGCGTACACGCGGCACGGACGATTCAACTTGCCTTCGGAAACTTTGCCTACAACCTGTTCGTACAGCGGTTCACCCATGCCGTGCAGGCACTGGAACTCGTACTGACCCGGGTAATAGTTCTGACCGGCGATGTGGTAAATGGCCGACAGGGTGTGGGCGTTGTGCGTGGCGAACTGCGGGTAGATGACTTCCGGCACCGACAGCAGCTTGCGTGCGCAAGCGATGTAGGAAACGTCGGTGTACACCTTGCGGGTGTAGACCGGATAGCCTTCCAGGCCCTCGACCTGGGCGCGCTTGATTTCGCTGTCCCAGTACGCGCCTTTTACCAGGCGGATCATCAGGCGATGACGGCTGCGACGAGCCAGGTCGATCACGTAGTCGATCACATACGGGCAACGCTTCTGATAAGCCTGGATCACGAAACCGATGCCGTTCCAGCCGGTCAGTTGTGGCTCGAAGCACAGGCGCTCCAGCAGATCCAGCGACAGTTCGAGGCGGTCGGCTTCTTCGGCGTCGATGTTCAGGCCGATGTCGTATTGCTTGGCCAGCAGGGTCAGCGACAGCAGGCGCGGGTACAACTCGTCCATCACGCGCTCGTACTGCGCACGGCTGTAACGCGGGTGCAGAGCCGAGAGCTTGATGGAAATGCCAGGACCTTCATAAATCCCACGACCGTGGGAGGCTTTGCCGATCGAGTGGATGGCTTGTTCGTACGAGGCCAGGTATTTCTGGGCATCGTGCTCGGTGAGTGCGGCTTCACCCAGCATGTCGTAGGAATAGCGGAAACCCTTGGCTTCGAACTTGCTCGCATTGGCCAGGGCTTCGGCGATGGTTTCGCCGGTCACGAACTGCTCGCCCATCAGGCGCATGGCCATGTCGACGCCCTTGCGGATCATCGGCTCGCCGCTCTTGCCGATGATGCGGCTCAAGGAGGAAGTCAGGCCCGCTTCATTGTGGGTGGCGACCAGTTTGCCGGTCAGCAACAAGCCCCAGGTCGCGGCGTTGACGAACAGCGACGGGCTGTTGCCCAAGTGCGGGTGCCAGTTGCCGGTGCTGATCTTGTCGCGGATCAGCGCGTCACGGGTGCCTTTGTCCGGGATGCGCAGCAGCGCTTCGGCGAGGCACATCAGCGCGACGCCTTCCTGGGACGACAGGGAAAATTCCTGCAACAGACCCTGAACAATTCCGGCACGGCCGCCGGCGCTTTTCTGATTGCGCAGTTTCTCGGCAATCGAGGAGGCGAGCTTATTGGTGGCTTCGGCCATCTCAGCCGGCAGACGCGCCTGCTCGATCAGCATCGGCACCACTTCAGGTTCCGGGCGACGGTAAGCGGCAGTGATCGAGGCGCGCAGCACCGATTGCGGCAGGATGCTTTCGGCAAATTCGAGGAAGCACTGGTGGGCGTGATCCAGAGGCGCATCGACGGCTTCGTCGGAATCCTTGGTCAAACCGCTCAGCTCGGTCAGGGTTGCACCACCCTCGAGTTTTTCCAGGTAATTGAAAATTGCCTGCTTGATCAGCCAGTGCGGCGTGCGATCAATCGAGGTCGCGGCCGCCTTGAGGCGCTCGCGGGTCGGGTCGTCAAGTTTGACCCCAAGGGTGGTGGTAGCCATATTTTTATCCTCATGTTTGCCACGACCGCGTGGCATCAGCTGGCCGCAAGATTAGCTGGGCAACCTTTGAGGTGCAACCGGGTGCAACCCTTTTTTTGTCGGAATAATAAGCAGCTCGTCAGGAAATAAATTCTGGAACGAACGTACCGCGCTGACTTGGTGCTTTTCATTCTAGTAAACCGTCAGGACTGCCCTAAAAGGGAGCAAAAAAAGGGGTTTTTCAGGTAAATCCGACTAGGTGCAACTTATTCTCGAAAAATGGGTTGCACCTTATTTGCTTTGTTGAATAGCATTCGCGGCCAAGGTGCAACCGGTCATAAAAGACTGGTGTACCGGCTGATGGCTTTCCTGGGGAAACATCAGTCATAAATGCGCGGGACCTGAAATCGTCTGTCAAACGTCGTCGTTTGCGCGCGGTTCACCAGCCGCCGCTACATAAAAACAAAGCCAGGGCGAAACTTAATGAGCGTTAGCAATCCAACTCTGATCACGTTCGTGATCTACATCGCAGCAATGGTGCTGATCGGCTTCATGGCCTATCGCTCCACCAACAACCTTTCTGACTACATTCTGGGCGGTCGTAGCCTGGGCAGCGTCGTGACGGCTTTGTCCGCTGGCGCCTCCGACATGAGCGGCTGGTTGTTGATGGGCCTGCCGGGCGCCATCTACATGTCCGGTCTGTCCGAAAGCTGGATCGCCATCGGCCTGATCATCGGTGCTTACCTGAACTGGCTGTTTGTCGCCGGTCGTCTGCGCGTGCAGACTGAGCACAACGGCGATGCACTGACCCTGCCGGATTACTTCTCCAGCCGTTTCGAAGACAAAAGCGGCCTGCTGCGGATCATTTCCGCCGTCGTGATCCTGGTGTTCTTCACCATCTACTGCGCTTCCGGCATTGTGGCCGGCGCCCGTCTGTTCGAAAGCACCTTCGGCATGTCCTACGAGACCGCGCTGTGGGCCGGTGCTGCGGCGACGATTGCCTACACCTTCGTCGGCGGTTTCCTGGCCGTGAGCTGGACGGACACCGTACAAGCCACGCTGATGATCTTCGCCCTGTTGCTGACCCCGATCATCGTGCTGCTGGCCACCGGCGGCGTCGACACCACGTTCCTGGCCATCGAAGCGCAGGATCCAAGCAACTTCGACATGCTGAAAAACACCACCTTCATCGGCATCATCTCGCTGATGGGCTGGGGCCTGGGCTACTTCGGCCAGCCGCACATCCTCGCGCGTTTCATGGCGGCGGATTCGGTCAAGTCGATCACCAAGGCACGTCGCATTTCCATGGCCTGGATGATCCTGTGCCTGGGCGGCACCGTCGCTGTAGGTTTCTTCGGTATCGCTTACTTCTCGGCGAACCCGGATCTGGCCGGTCCGGTCACTGAAAACCCAGAGCGCGTGTTCATCGAACTGGCCAAAATCCTCTTCAACCCTTGGGTTGCCGGTGTCCTGCTGTCGGCCATCCTGGCTGCCGTCATGAGCACCCTGAGCTGCCAACTGCTGGTGTGCTCGAGCGCCCTGACCGAAGACTTCTACAAAACTTTCCTGCGTAAAACCGCTTCCCAGGTTGAATTGGTCTGGGTCGGGCGCGCCATGGTGCTGCTGGTTGCCCTGATCGCCATCGCGTTGGCCGCTAACCCGGAAAACCGCGTATTGGGTCTGGTCAGCTACGCCTGGGCCGGTTTCGGTGCTGCGTTCGGTCCGGTGGTCCTGATCTCCGTGATCTGGAAAGACATGACCCGCAACGGCGCACTGGCCGGCATCCTGGTCGGCGCGATCACCGTGATCGTCTGGAAGCACTTCGAACTGCTGGGCCTGTACGAAATCATCCCGGGCTTCATCTTCGCCAGCCTGGCCATCTACATCGTCAGCAAGCTGGGCGCGCCGACTCAAGGCATGCTTCAGCGTTTCGCCGCTGCCGAGGCTGATTTCCGCCTGAACAAGTGATAGGGATGAGCTAAGGCTCTGAGCTTTCGCCGAACATGAAAACGGCCCGCTTCCTTTTGGAGGCGGGCCGTTTTTTTGTCTGCGGGAAAAGATTGGGTGTTTTTTATGGCCCTTTCGCGGGCAAGCCTCGCTCCTGCAGGGTTGGCGATTCGCCACAAAACTGTAGGAGCGAGGCTTGCCCGCGAAGAGGTCATCAGCTGCAACACACTACTTTGCAGAGAATGTCTGTAGCCAAACATCCCAATTCTTGAAGGACAAATCCCTAAAAAAGTAGGGCAAATCTGATTTTCCTGTCCCTCCCTCAACACCCCTTGTCGCTCATGCAGAATCGCCCGCCCTCATTCTGCAGAGACACATCGGATGTTCGCTCCTGCCAATCAACCGCGTTTCACGTTGACGATCGACGGCGTCCAGATTGAGCTCAAGGTGCTTGAGTTCACGGGCACGGAAGCCATCAGCCAACCCTACCGCTTCGATCTGGAACTGGTCAGCGACCGGCCAGACATCGAGCTCGAAAACCTGCTGCATCGTCAGGCGTTTCTGAGTTTCGATGCACAAGGTTCTGGCGTACACGGTCAGATCTTTCGCGTCGGTCAAAGCGATTCCGGGAAACGTCTGACGGGCTATCAAATCAGTCTCGTACCGCGACTGGCCTACCTCGGTCAGCGCATCAACCAGCGAATCTTCCAGCACCAAAGCGTGCCAGCGATCATCGCGCAGGTCCTCAAGGACCATGGCATCCAGCGCGATGCCTTCGAGTTCCGGCTCGGCAGCGACTACTCACCGCGCGAATACTGCGTGCAATACGCCGAAAGCGACCTCGCGTTTATCCAGCGCCTGTGTGCCGAGATCGGCATTCATTACCACTTCCAGCACAGCCCCGACGGACATCTGCTGGTGTTTGGCGATGATCAGACAGTATTCCCGCGCCTGCCTGAGCCGACGCTGTACTTGCCGGGCAGTGGCATGGCGGCGGACGCGCCGGCCATCAAGCGTTTCAACGTGCGTCTGGAGACCCGCACCACGGCGGTCACCCGTCGCGATTACGACTTCCAGAAACCGCGTCTCTCCCTGGAAAACCGGGTCGACAACGAACAGCGTCCGGTGCTGGAGGATTACCACTTTCCCGGCCAATTCACTGACCGCGAGCATGGCAAACAGCTGACACAGCGAGCGCTGGAACGGCACAACGCAGACTTCCGTCAGGCCGAAGGTCGTGGCGACGATTCTGCCTTGGTCAGCGGACATTTCCTGCACCTCGCCGAGCACCCGCGTCAGGCGTGGAACGACCTGTGGCTGATCACTGAAATCGAACACCGTGGCCGACAGCCGCAAGTGCTGGAGGAGTCGGCCACCAGTGATGATCCGGATGATTTCCAGGGTTATCGCAATACCTTTCTGGCGACGCCGTGGGATGTTTCATTTCGTCCACCACTGGGACCGGAAAAGCCGCGCATGCTCGGCTACCAACCTGCCGTGGTCACCGGTCCTGTCGACAGCGAAATCCATTGCGATGAGTTCGGCCGGGTAAAGGTCCAGCTCGCTTGGGACCGCGACGGTCAACTCAATGAGCATTCCAGTTGCTGGTTACGGGTCGCCACGGGCTGGGCCCACGACCATTACGGCAGCGTGCTGATCCCACGTGTGGGCATGGAAGTGCTGGTGGGTTTCATCGACGCCGATGCCGACAAACCGCTGGTGATGGGGTGCCTGCCCAACGCCGCAACACCGGTGCCGCTGGATCTGCCCGCCGACAAGACCCGCAGCATTTTCCGCAGCCAAAGTAGTCCGGGCGGCGGCGGTTACAACGAATTGCGCATCGAGGATCGCAAAGGCGCCGAGGAAATCTACCTGCGCGCCCAGCGAAACTGGACCCAGCACGTGTTGAATGATCAGCAGGTGCAGGTCGATAACCAGCGCAGCATTGTCGTCACGGGGACCGCTCGCCATGAGCTGAAGGCTGACGAGCAACGCATCACCCACGGCCAGCGCCAGGCCGAAGTGAAGCTCGACGATCACTTGCTGGTGATGGGCGACCGGCACATCCGCGTGTCCAGTCAGGCGCTCAACGCCAGTCAGCAATTTCACGTCAGCGCCGGTCAGCAAGTGGTGATCGACGGCGGTGCCAGCGCGACGATTCAGGCGGGCGGGCAGTGGATCAACATCGGTCCTGGCGGGATTTTCAGCAGCGTTCCGATTCAGGTCGGGGGCGCGTTGATGCCGTCTATGGCCGCTACGCCCGTGTCGCCCAATACGCCGTTGAAACTCGTCGCCGCCCCGGCCGCCCTGCTGAGCGCCGCACAGGTCATGAGCCTGCAAAGCGACGCGCCGTTCTGCGAAGAATGCGAGCGCTGCAAGGACGGTGTCTGTGCCGCCTGATCGCATGTCACCCCACGCCTGGCTGGAACGCCAACCGCTCAAACCCGGACAGCAGTTGTTCGCGATTTTCGGCAACGCCAGTGCGTCGCAGCCGATGAAAGCCTGGCAGCTCTCGACCCCGGCCCAAGCACCGAGCCCGATCTGGGCCGACACCACCTATGCCGAGTGGGAACCGGTGATGCCCTATGTAGGAATCGTTCCCGCAAGCAGTGAGTTTCTGCAGTGGGTCGCCACGACAGAGTCCCGTGATTGGGGTTGGCTGGCGGTTTCTTCTGCGTCTCAGGAAGCGCTGGTCGAACATCTGCGCAGCCTTACACAAGTGCTTTTGCCCAACGGCAGTGCGGTGTTTTTTCGGTTCTGGGATGGGCGTTATTTGCTGCCGATTCTTCAGTCTGCCGACGTGAACCCAACGCAATTAATGCCTGTGCTTGACCGCTGTTTGATCAATGGGCAGCCGCTCGATATCGGCGGTAGCGCATTGAAAGTCTCCAGGGTTTTTCCGTGGTGGGAAGTGTCCGAATCGCTGCTCGACGACCTCGCCGCCGAGTCCGCGACAACCCGGATCAACAACTTGATGAAGTGGTTGAGCGAAGACCGTCCTGATCTTTTTGAGGCGTTTTCGGCGCGTGTATTGCGGCACAAGGTTGCGACCTTTCTGAAGACGCCGGACCTGCCTCAAGCATCGAAACAAGCCTTGGCGGATTACCTGATGGCGGAGCGGAACTGATGGACCAGATTGTGCGGATCGAGCAGGAGCTCGACGGTTTTAAAGACACGTTGGTTTTGTATCGCGAGCAGCTCGGCAGTTTCTTGAGTCGGAATGCGGACAAGATCAGCCGGTCGATGGACATGCCTTCGCTGATGGGCATGGAGCGGCTGATAAAGCTTGGCGATTCGACGACAGCGGTGAGCAGTCGCGACGATGATTTTCTCTCGGGTTTGGCACAGTGTCCTGCGAACGGAATTCTGGAGATCGAGAGCAAGTTTGAGTCGGTTTATGACATCCCGCTGGGGAATATTCAGGTCGATGTGATCGCCATGGACGGGGGTGAGAGCACCGCGGTCCCGCTCGACGAAAATGGCAAGGGACAGTTCGAAGGCACGCCTGGCAAGTTCTATCGCGTTCATGTCCAGAGTGACGTTTCATCGGATCAAATCGAAGACCTGTTCTCCTCTTACGATGGCCTGACCCAAGAACTGGACAGTTGGCTGCGCAACGAGTGGGAAGGGTTCAAGCCGCAATGGTCGCAGTCGACATTTGCGGCCGCCGGTAATGGAATACTCGCGGGAAGTTGGGCGGCGATTACCGGTGTCTGGGACAGCATCAGCCTGCTCTCGGACATTCTCCAGAATCCCCGAAAGTTCGTTGGCCGCTTGGGCGATGGGGCCGACAAGCTTGCCGAACTGGCAGAGAAACTCCCGGCAACAATGGAAAAGGTCCAGCTGCTGTTCAGCGATGAAGCGGCCCTTTGTCTGTTGCTGCGCACGGCAAGCCTCTGGCTGGAGATGCTGCCCCCCAGTGAAATCGCCGGCAAAACTGCCGAAGCGCTTTCAACCGTGGTGGTGCAACTGCTCATCGATATCCTGATCGGGCTTGTTCTGACTTTTGCGGGCGCAGGCGCAGGCGTTGCCTATTTGGGGATGCGCCTTGCCAACTACGGCGCCCGAGTCGTCGACGCTGTTGTGGGCTTCGTCAAAGCCATCTTCAACATCACCAACAGCTTCATTACCTACGTCGACCGCTACAAAAAAGTGGCCGCACGCGGTGTAGCGGCAGGCCTGAAAAAAGGTCGCATGCAACTGCGCTGGGACGCCAAACGCAACACCACACTCAAACAAAACGAACACCACGACAACGTCCCGGATCAGGCGAAAAACCCCAACGGCGACAGTGCCGATTCCGTCGATAAAACCGCCACCAACAAATGCCCGGTGTCGATGGTTACCGGCGAAGAACTGCTGACCCTCATCGACGGTTCGCTGGACGGCATTCTGCCGTTTGACTTTGCCCGGCTCTATCGCACCAGTGCTGCCGAAATCGACTGCGGTCTCGGACTTGGCTGGAGCCATTCGCTCTCCCATCGACTGGAAATCGACGGCGACACCATCATCTGGATCGACCACGAGAACCGTCGCACAACGTTCCCGCTGCCGTCCGCTGAACGCCCGGCGATTCATAACAGCCTGTCGCGCGCCGCGATTTACGTTGGCAATGAACCCGAAGAATTGATCCTCGCCGTCGCCGGCGACGAGTCACGTTTCTACCATTTTCGTAATGGTTTTCTCACAGCGATCAGCGACGGATACGACAACCGCCTGCGCATAACCCGCGATCGTCAGGGCCGCATTCGGCGTCTCGACAACGGTGCCGGCCGCGCCTTGTTATTGCGTTATGAATGCAGTCACTTGGTCGCCGTCGATTATCAGGTTTTCGCCCCGGCCCAAACCCTGGACGAAGCCTGGCAGACCGAGCAAACACTGGTCGGTTACCGCTACGACGAACGCGGTCGACTCATCGAGGCCACCAATGCCGCCGGCGAAAGCGAGCGCTACGACTACGACGATCAGCACGTCATTCTCCAGCGGCAATTGGCCGGTGGGGCGAGTTTCTTCTGGGAGTGGGAAAGGTCCGGCAAGGCCGCCCGATGCATCCGCCACTGGGCGTCGTTTGCGCAGATGGACGCGCGGTATACCTGGGACGACCAAGGCAGCGTCACCGTCCACAACATCGACGGCAGCGAAGAGGTTTACGTCCACGACGACCGGGCGCGGCTGGTGCGCAAGGTCGAACTGGATGGCGGTGAACACCTCAAGGCCTACGACGACCAGGGTCGGCTGATTGCCGAGCAGGATCCCCTCGGCGCGGTCACCGAATACCGCTACGACGAAGTCGGACGCTTGGTGGCGCTGATTCCGCCAGAAGATGAGCCAACGGCCTACGAGTATCGCAACGGTTTCCTGCACGCACGCTATCGCGGCAAAGCGGTGTGGAAGTATCAGCGCAATGCGCAGGGGGATGTCACCGAAGCGACCGATCCCGATGGCCATGTCACCCACTATCACTACGACGAAAAAGGTCAGTTGCTGTCGATCCGCTACCCGGACAACAGTCGGCATGTCTTCGTCTGGAATGGCCTGGGGCAACTGGTCGAAGAGACGCTGCCGGACGGTGGCGTACGGCGGTTTTCCTACGATGCGCTGGGGCGGCAGATTACCCGTCAGGACGAAAACGGCGCGGTCACGAAGTCGCAATGGGACGCTGTTGGCCGACTGATCCAGACGATTCTTCCTACCGGTGCCAGTCGCGTCTACAGCTACAACGCCTACGGAAAAATCACTGCCGAACGCGATGAACTCGGCCGCATCACGCGCTACGAATACCTCGACGACCTGCACCTGGTCAGCCGCCGCCTCAATGCAGACGGCACCCAGCTGAAGTACCGCTACGACAACGCGCAGCTGTTGCTCACGGAAATCGAAAACGAATCCGGCGAAAAATATCAGCTGGACTACACCCCCGGCGGATTGATCCGACAGGAAACCGGCTTCGACGGACAACGCACGGCGTATGCCTACGACCTCAACGGCCATCTGCTGGAGAAAACCGAGTACGGCGCTGACGGTTCGCAGCTGATCACCGCTTACGAGCGGGATTCAGCCGGGCGACTGCTGGTCAAAACCCTGCCCGACGGGCTCAAGGTCGAATACCGCTACGACAGCCTCGGCCGACTGATTGGCGTCGACGATGGCCACGACCATCCGCTGGAATTCGAGTACGACCAACAGGATCGGCTGATCACCGAGCATCAGGGTTGGGGCACGCTGCGTTATGGCTACGACGCCTGCGGCCAACTCAATCGCCTGCGTCTGCCGGACGGCAGCAAACTCGATTACCACCATGCCAAGGGCGGCGCGCTCACCGCCATCGACCTCAACGGCGCGCGGCTGACCAGCCACCAATTTGCGTTTGGTCACGAGCAGCAACGTCAGCAAGGCCAACTGCTCAGCGAATATGCCTACGACGATCAAGGCCGCTTGAAGGCCCACGCTGTCAGACAGCAGCACCAAACGCTGTATCGCCGCGACTATGCCTACAGCGCCAATGGCAATCTCGACAGCATCGCCGACACCCGTCACGGCCAACGCAACTACCAATACGACCCGCTCAACCGCCTGACCCGCGTCCGTCACACCCGCGACGACCCACCGGAAACCTTCGCCCACGACCCCGCCGGCAACCTGTTGATGCAGGACCGGCCCGGTTTGGCGACCGTTAAAGGCAATCGACTGCTGATGCAGGGCGACCGCCATTACGACTACGACGCCTTCGGCAACCTGGTTCGTGAACGTCGCGGCACCGCGCAAAAACTCGTCACCGAATACCGCTACGACTGCCAGCACCGATTGCTCGGCGTCACGACCCCGGACGGCCGCACCGCCAGTTACCGCTACGACGCCTTCGGCCGCCGCATCGCCAAAACCGTCGACGGCAAAACCACCGAGTTCTTCTGGCAAGGCGACAACCTCATCGCCGAAAGCAGCCGCGAACACTACCGCAGCTACCTCTACGAACCCGGCAGCTTCCGCCCGCTGGCCATGCTCGACGGCAAGGGCCCGCGAAAGGCCTGCCCGTTCTACTACCAACTCGACCACCTCGGCACGCCGCAGGAACTGACTGATTTTGGTGGCGAGATTGTCTGGTCGGCGAAGTACAACGCCTACGGCAAAGTCACGCGCCAGACGTTCGGCGGGGGCGAGCAACTTGAACAGCCGTTGCGGTTTCAGGGGCAGTATTTTGATGCCGAGAGCGGCCTGCATTACAACCGGCATCGGTACTATGATCCGGAGGTTGGACGGTACCTGACGCCGGACCCGGTCAAGTTGGCGGGTGGGCTGAATCAGTACCAGTACACGCCGAACCCGACGGGGTGGGTTGATCCGTTGGGGTTGAGCGGGAATTGTCCGCAGTCGGGTAAGACTGGGTGTGGGGCGCCGGATGATACGGCTGGCGTTAGGGTTGATGAGGGTGAGCCGGCGCTGCCGAAGCTGACAGGTGATCAGCGGAGGGCGCGGATTGATGACCTTGCGGAGGCGAATGCGAAGCGGCGTGTTGAGGAAATGGAAAAAAAATATGACATGCACACGGTTAAAAAACACAGTTCAGAAATACCGGACCAAGCGCTCAAACAACGAGCAGATAATGGGGCCGACCCTCATACCGGTGAAGTTCCGAAAGGCGCTAGAGGGAACTTGAGCTCTCAATTCAGAAACTGGCGTATGCATTTGGGGGCATTGAATAAAGCTATGACAAGGGAAGCGTTAGGTTTGAGCCCGCATACAGGGAAGGACCAACATAAGAATCCGATCGTAAGGATGGAGCTTCCTGGGGCCGGGCGTGGTTATAAACCGAACAAGAAAGACGCTCGTAACCCAACACTAAATGAAGATCTGAATTGGTTTGAAGTTAAGTTCGATAAGGATAATGTGCTACGGCCTTTTACTGGTTTTCCTTCGGAGAGAAAATGATGTTGCGAGATCCATTTTTAAATGAAGAGTTTCAACCCGATTTGATGTGGTTTATTGGCGTCTTTGATGTTTATGATCGTGAGGAAACTCGGGGCGCGGAACTGGAAGTGTTTGATCCTAATGATCGCTTTGACAGAGCGGAGCTGATCAAAAGATACAGCTTGAATTTAGGTTATCTGTCCTATAGACATAAGTTCGTGCTCATGGGTTTTCTAGCGGAAAAGTTAAGCGATGCGTCTTATGATTTTCAGAGTTTGTTTGATATAGATGAAGAAGATGCAGGTAGTTGGCCGCGTGGTGAGTGGTATGCATTGGAGGATCCCCGTGGATTTCTTCAAGATGTCTATATGTTGGCTCAGGAGGCATGGAAGGAAGATCTTCTTTTGGCGAGTCTTGAAGATCGGGACAGTTGGTGATGGATAAGGTGGTGCCTGTCAGTCTGGGCTCCCACGCGTCGGGATTCTCAAGAGTAATAAATAAATTCGTCCCCTTTATGCTTAGGTTATGAATGAGGTGGAAACGAGGTTTGATAAAAATAATACTAGGCGCGTATTTACGGCTTGTCCGAGATAAAAGCGAGTAACAGATTTTGAAATCTCCATTTGAAAATGTAAGCCTACCTTGGGAACCTCGACTTTCTTATGTTTTAGGGGGGCTTGAGATTTATGATCGGGAGGAGGGATTAGGAGAGGTCCTTAGGAAATATAATCCTAATCTTCGTCGGGAACGATGTGAATTAATTGGAACGTTCGTGCTGCGTGGTTTGGGCTACCTAAGTTACAGACACCGGTTCGCTCTATTTAAAATTCTTGAGGGGGCGTTGGCCGATAGGGAGTTTGATTTTTCTACACAGTTTGAAAGCGACTACGATGAATGCATTACTATCGCGTGGGATGAGACGGAGATAGTAGATTCTCGCGGTTTTTTTGAGGATATATACGCGTTGGCAAGCTTGGAGTGGAAAGATGATCTTTATAAAGCAAGTCTTGAAGATCAGTCCAGCTGGTGATGGAGAAGGTAGCGCCTATCAGTCTCGAATCCCACGCGTCGGCATTCTCAATACCGATTGCCAGCACTACGGAATGTTTACGTCTTGTTTAAAGATCTCGTAATTCTTACGAATTTTCCGGGCAAACTCATCGGAAGTTTCCTTCAAGTTGTGACGGCTTCCATGAACTGGTGGGCGATGGGTTGCAGGGATAGTCTTTGGCTGTCACCGCGCAAGTGGTGGCAGGGTGTAGGAGCCCTTTCTCATGATGCAACAGCTCTGTCGTTTGATTGCGGCACTTAACTCGTGTCCATATGATCGTTCGCGGCGGCTGTGTGCGGGACACGCTTCGGCGTGACCGAGGTTCATGAGTGCTCGGTACTCCTACTCCTGCGCATGGCTGCCACCCAAACCTGTAGGAGGGTGCGTTTGGCAGCTCATTTTCATACTCATGGAATTTACAAATGACAACGCTAACGCCAGATCCACCCTACGAAAAACCAATCCCCCACCCCAAAAACCGTTTCATGGCCCTCACCAGCAACTGCACCGACATGCCCACGCTATTCGTTGATACCCACGCGCCGCTCGATGTTCTATACGACGCCGCCAACTACCGAATTCGCGCCGTCACGCAGGTGCTGGAGAACATGTCGATGCGCGGTTCGGTTGAGTGTGAGTCGTTCATTCTCAGTGATTTTGCGCTGCTGTGTGCCATTCCGTTGCGGGATGGGTGTGATGTCCTGGATGTGATTGGGCGGCGGTTGCGGGCTCTGCCGTAGCATCTGAATAAAGAGTGATCCTTCCTGTTTGATTGCAGGAAGGATCGTCCTTACTCATTTTGATGATCTACTTTGGCAGGTATTGATCCTGAGACTGAATGAATGCATCGAACTCCTTGGAGTTGTAAACCTCTAGGCAACCATAAAAAACCATTTTTTTATCAGAATGCTTGCTGAGGGACGAGGTCTTTGCATAGGCATTACGCATGTACTTCTCGGTTTCTGCGTAAGGGTCGTGTGTGACCTCGAGGGTGTCCTCGTTTTGAATGATTAGATGCTGACCTTTGCCCATCGACGAGTAGGCGCCAATCGCAAGTCCAATGTCAGATTTGATGTCTGACTCGTTCTTGAACTGGCTGGAAATACAGTTGGCCAATCCATAATCTTTAAGCGTTTCTCGCGCCTTATCGATATTGATTTCTGCAGATAAGGCTTGCCCTGAAACGAGTAGCAGTGCCAGCACAACTAGCCGCGAGCTTGTCATCCTTTCAACTCCCAGAAGTTTATTTTTTCCAGCTTTACCCTTGGATTGTCATAGGTATGGCTGTCTTGCCTGTGGTAGTCACTGTCGTCACCGGTAACGCTCCCGTTCCAAAGGGTTGCGTGGCCTGACGCGTCGCTCCATCCGTTGATTTCCATGACAATGACGCCCTTTTTTCCATTTATAAAATTTGAATTGGTTTGCGTCAGCGTGTGGTCGGGCTCGCCCCAGTTATGCCTAAGAAAAGCGAGGAAATCGACCACCTTCATTATGTAGGGAAGCTGGTCCGCTCCACTCAGTCGATAGATGGGCTGGTTTTGTATGATCGTGCCTTTGGGGATTTTATATCCGCCGTAATTAAAAGCTCTGCTTATCCTCAGTGCGCAGGCATTCGCATAAGCATTAGGTTTTTCCGCTCTTGCCGCTTCGACTCCGCCTCCGACAAGTCCGTAAACCTCGACTGAGCCTTTATTACCTACTTCTGCATATGCGTTCCATAGCGTGCTGAAACGAGGCCTTTTAACTGAGATGCTGGAAGACACTCCGCCGGCGTTGATAACCACTTGAGCCATTATGCTTCCCCTTCCATGTCAATGATTTCGCTTGCGAATGCATTTGGGATGATGGCTACGCCCTTGACCCCGACTATCCCTGTCAGCGCTTTTTCGGTGGGGCCGCTAATGTTGACGGTAACCGTCTCGCCGGGCAAATAACCCGAGGTTGTCACATGAATATTCAAGTCGGTGTAAAACCGGGAAACTGACTTAACAGGAATCTGCTCATCGCCATAGGACAAAGAAATATCGGTGATGGACTTGGGACGATTGAGCACGGCAGTGATACCTGAAAAATCTGCTTTGTTGTGCTCTGCTCCACCATATACAGATGACTGAGCGGACATCACCTTGTTGGATTGTGGAGGGCAGCCGCAGGCAACGTAGTCACCTTCCAGGGCAACCAATCCGGCCGGTAACGTGATGGTTCTGGGCCCGACCGCGATGATGGGGCCTTTTCCTTTGCTGCAGGCTGGGCAACTTGCCAAGTGTCCAATGGAAGAGGTACTTACAGCGCTATCGATGTTGATACCGACATTCCCTTCCAGTACCGAGCCGCCGGTTGAGGTAGGCGCACCGATACCAATCATTTTCCGTCCCATGTAAATCTCCATTTTTACGGGCGTTAGGTCGGTCCGATCTTCGCACTCATGTGTAAGCTCCACGATGGCAGGTCTTTGGCAAAGTGTGACTTGATGTTGCCCGCCACATGAGCAAGATCAGAACATCGCAACCTTTGGGGCTTCGACGCGCAGGGATGATTGCGATTGCAGGACCAAACGCCCGCTCAGCCGCGAACCCCTGACGTTCGCCTCGGTACAAGGTAAACTTCCCGGCCTTCGCAGGAGCAATCATGAATTATCGTCACGCCTTCCATGCCGGCAATCACGCCGATGTGTTCAAACACCTGACTCTGACCCGCATCATCGCCCTGATGTCGCGCAAGGAGCAGCCGTTTGCCTATCTCGACACTCACGCCGGCATTGGTCTGTATGACCTGCAGGGTGATCAGGCGAGCCGAACCGGTGAGTACCTGGAAGGTATTGCGCGTCTGTGGGATCAGCCGGATCTGCCAGCGCTGACCGCCGACTACATGAAAGTGCTGCACGACATGAACCCGGATGGCCAGTTGCGCTATTACCCGGGGTCGCCGGAGCTGGCGCGGCGTCTGACGCGGCCGCAGGATCGGGTGATGCTCAATGAGAAGCACCCCGAAGACGGTTTGCTGCTCAAGGACAACATGGCCGGTGATCGTCGGGTGAAGGTACATCTGGGCGAAGGCTGGCATGTGCCGCGTGCGATGCTGCCGGTGCAGGAGAAGCGGGCGGTGATGTTGATTGATCCGCCGTTCGAGCAGCTCGATGAGATGCAGCGTTGCGCGGCGTCGCTGAAAGAGGCGATTGGCCGGATGCGGCAGACGGTGGCAGCGATCTGGTACCCGGTGAAGGATCAGCGCATGTTGCGACGTTTTTATCAGGACTTGGCCGGCTCGGGCGCGCCGAAGTTGTTGCGTGTGGAGTTGCTGGTGCATCCGCTGGATACGCCGAACAGTTTGAATGGCTCTGGATTGGCGATTGCGAATCCGCCGTGGGGCCTGGAAGAAGAATTGCGTGAGTTGCTGCCGTGGTTGTCCAAGAAGCTTGGGCAGACCCAGGGCGGGTGGCAGATGGATTGGTTGATTGCTGAGAGTTGATGGCTGATCAGATGGATTGATGGCGTCTGATCGGACGCCTTCGCGGGCAAGCCTCGCTCCTACAGGGATCGATATCTGAGCACAATTTTGTGATCGACATAAATCCCTGTAGGAGCGAGGCTTGCCCGCGAAGCTTTTCAGGGCCCGAGAGTTAGATCGGGCAGGTAACGCCCGTACCACCAATACCGCAATACCCTTCAGGGTTCTTCGCCAGGTACTGCTGGTGATACGCCTCGGCGAAGTAGAACGTCGGCGCTTCATCGATTTCAGTGGTGATTTCGCCTTTCCCGGCCTTGGTCAACTCAGCCTGGAACACGTCCTTGCTGTGCTTGGCCGCAGCCAGTTGCGCCGGGTTAGTCGCATAGATCACCGAGCGGTACTGAGTGCCGATGTCGTTGCCCTGACGCATGCCTTGCGTCGGGTTGTGCAATTCCCAGAACATTTTCAGCAGTTCTTCGTAGCTGACTTTGGCCGGTTCGTAGACCACCAGCACCACTTCGCTGTGGCCGGTCAGGCCCGAACAAACTTCTTCATAGGTCGGGTTCGGGGTAAAACCGCCGGCATAACCCACCGCCGTGCTGACCACGCCTTCACGTTGCCAGAACTTGCGTTCCGCGCCCCAGAAGCAGCCCAGGCCGAAGATCGCGAAATCCACGTCCATCGCGAACGGGCCCAGCAGTGGGGCGTCGTGGACGAAGTGTTTTTCCGGCACGGTCATCGGGGTTTCACGGCCGGGCAGAGCTTGTTCTTTGGTAGGGAGCACGTTTTTGTTCACCAGGATTTCCGAGCGCAAGACCATCATCAGTCCCCTCAGTCAGGTTGAATGTAAATTGTCAGACACGCAGTTTGCCCAATGCCGGCCGGTTACGCACTACCCCTGTGCGAGCGTGCCTACTTGCGATAGCGGCGGGACATTAAACAATGATGGCGACTGACACACCGCTATCGCGAGCAGGCTCGCTCCCACAGGGGATTACGGTGTTCCACAGGGATTTTGTGGTGTGCTGTCAGACGAGCGGGCCGCGTGGGTAGCGCTTGAGCTTTTCGATCAGCTCGGCGCCGGGGATGGGGCGGTCGAACAGGTAGCCCTGGCCGACATCGCAGCGGTGGCGACGCAAGAACGCAAGCTGCTCGGCCGTCTCGATCCCTTCCGCCACAACCTTGAGTTTCAGGTTGTGGGCCATGGCGATCACCGCGGAGGTGATTTCCATGTCGTCCTGGTTGTCCGGGATTTCGTGGATGAAGCTTCGGTCGATCTTGATGATGTCGATCGGGAATTTTTTCAGGTAACTGAGCGACGAGTAACCGGTGCCGAAATCGTCCATGGCCAGGGTCAGGCCCAGGCGCTTGAGTTGATCGAGCTGCAAGTGGGTGTCTTCGGTGGCTTCCAGCAGCAGGCCTTCGGTCAGTTCCAGCTCCAGCAGGTTCCCCGGCAGCGCTTCTTCCTTGAGGATGTTGGCGATGGACGCCACCAGGTCCGGGTCGGAGAACTGCTTGGGCGACAAGTTGATCGCCACTTGAAGGTTGCCCAGGCCAGCGGCGGTCAGGTCTTTGCTCATGCGGCAGGCCTGGCGGGCGATCCATTTGCCGATCGGGATGATCAGCCCGGTTTCTTCGGCAACGCTGATGAACTGGTCCGGGCGGATCATGCCCTTTTCCGGATGGTTCCAGCGCAGCAGCGCTTCCATGCCCAGCAGGCGACCGCTGCGCAGGCACAGTTTGGGCTGATAGAACACGTCCAGCTCATTCTGGGTCAGGGCGCGGCGCAGGTTGTTTTCCACGAACAGCTTGTAGCTGGCCTCGGCGTTCAGTGCTTCGGTGAACACCTGGACCTGGTGTTTGCCATTGGCCTTGGCCTTGTGCAGCGCCAGGCCGGCGTTGCGCATCAATGTCTGTGGATCGCGACCGTGCAGCGGCGCGCAGGCCAGGCCCACGGAGCCGGTGACGCTGATCAACTGGTTATCGACGAACATCGGCTTGTCGAGGGTCGCCAGCAATTGGTTGGCGACGTGCTGGCCCATTGCGAGGTCGGTGTTGTCCAGCAGCACGGCGAATTCGTTACTGGCGAATCGCGCCAGGCTGCCGCTCGGGCTCAGGCTGTTGCGCAGGCGCCGGGCCAAGCTGATCAGCAGTTTGTCGCCGGTCTGGTGGCCGAGGCTGTCGTTGATGCGTTTGAAGTTGTCGATGTCCACCAGCAGCAGGCTGATCGGCGTATCGCTGTCCCGGGCGAAGCGTTCGTCGAGGTTGCGGATGAACGCCGGGCGGTTGCCAAGGTTGGTCAGATTGTCGGTGTAGGCCAGGCGCTCGATGCGCTGCTGGGCGAGCTTGGTCTGGGTGATGTCTTCGTAGATGCCGATGTAATGCGTCAGCTCGCGGTTGTCGCCATAGACCTTGGAAATCGACAACTGGCCCCAGTAGGGTTCGAGGTTTTTACGGCGGCTTTTGAACTCGCCCTGCCAGCTGTTGCTCTTGGCCAGCGCCGAGGGCGCGTCGAACAGCAGCTCGCTGAGGTTTTCCAGGGCCGGCAGTTCCGACAGCCGCTGGCCGTGGACTTCTTCGGTGCTGTACTGGGTGATCGCCGTGAAGCTCGGGTTGACGTATTCCACCACGCCATCGCAATTGACCAGCAAAAAGGCGTTGGCGCTTTGCTCGACCGCCCGCTGGAACAAGTGCAAGGCACTCGTGGCGGTGCGACGGTTGTGGTTGTTGATGACCTGGGCGAACTGATCGGCCAGTTCGCCGGCGAAGGCGATTTCATCCGACTGCCAGGCACGGGTCGCGCCAGTCTGTTCCAGGCACAGCACGCCGACCACCTGGCCGTCGACGCGGATACTGGCGTCGAGCATGGCGTTCACATCGCGCGGGCGCAGGTGTTCGGCCATTTCCCGGGTACGCGGATCGCGAATGGCGTTGTGCGCATCGATGGCGCGGCTGCCGTGCAAGGCGTCGAGGTAATCCGGGAAGCCGCTGACGTCGATCGGTTCCGGCAGCTGATATTCCCCGGAGGTGCGGTGATAGGCCGAGATCGGCACCAGCAGCGAGCCTTCGAGGTTCCACAGGCTGGCGCAGTCGATTTCATAGATGTCGCAAGCGCTGCGGGTAATCAGTTCGGCGGCTTCTTGCAGGGAATTGTTGGTGCTGTAGCGCTGGCGGGTCAGCAGCAGGATCAAGTCTTGCTGGGCGCGGACCCGATCCAGATGCTGCAGTTGTTCCAACTGGGCGCGCTGATTGAGTTCCAGGGCGATTTGCAGGCGCGAGTTCTGGGTTTCCAGGTCCAGCGACGGCAGCAGCGGTTCACCCTCGAACAAGCCGTCCACGACCATCAGGTAACCGCGCAGAAGGTGTCGATTGTGTTGTCGGTAGGCTTCGCCCAGTTCGAGCAGGCTCAAGGAGCCTTTGGCGGTGTGCAGGTTGTAGCGGATCAGGTAATGCGGGCTCTCTCTGAGTTGCTGCTGAATCGCGTCGTGCAGTTGATAGCGCGCTTCAGGCTCCATCAGGCTGGCATAAGGCGAGTCGACCAAGGCACAAAGCTCCACGGCCGGCAGACCAAATTGTCGTTCGCAATTGGGATCGAGAAACAGGAGTGCCCAGCTAGCTTCATTCAGCCGTTCGAAACGCAGCATGCCGAGCCGCGAGGGCACAGGCAATTGCGTCACTACCTCGGCCACCATACGGCTGGCGGCATCAGGTTGGCTTTTCATTGAGGGAAACTCGCTTCGAATGTGCTGATCGCGCCGGGCTCTCGCCCTCTTTACTGTTGCCTGCGGCAAGGTTGCATCATTGCGACACTGACTGACAAGAGACATGAAGGCCAAGTGCTATAAGAATATGTCGGCAGGGGCGAGGATTTCTCCAGCCAGGGCCGAAAACTAATGTATTTGGCCTTCATTTTCCTTAGTGCAGCGGGATGTTGATCGATTGCAGGCGCCGGCCGTTCCGGTCGTGGTAACTGACCTGAATCTGCTCCCGATCCACCACCAGATGAGCAAAGTTGTCTTCGCTGACCACCTTGCTGGTCAATTCATGTCGATAATCTCCCGCTGCGGTACGTGCCAGCGCCTGGTTCAGAATGAAGGTGGACTCGGAGGCATAGGGCAGCAATTTGCTGTTGCACAGCGGGGACGAGACGATGGTGTGCACGTCGAAGTCCGGATCCTCGCTGTGGGTCAGGCGGCTGGTCAGTGAGCCGTGGACATCGCCGGAAACGAAGATGACGTTCTTGATGCGATGCGTGCGAATCGTCTCCAGCAACCTCAGGCGTTGTTCCGGGAAGGCTTTCCAGGCGTCATCGCCGTTGAGTTTGCGGTCGGGGTAGAACATCACGCTGGTGACCACGAACTTGACCCGGGCCGGGCTGTGGATCAGCCATTTGCACAGCGCCTGTTCCTGCTCATCGTCGAGGATGCGTCGATCATTGGGCGACAAGTTACGACGGGTTCGGCTGTCGGTGACAAACCATTCAATATCGCCTTCGGCGAACTGATACCAATACTGTTCCAACTTTCGGCTTACTTGCCCGCTGGGTAATAAGTCATGCGCCGGACTGTGGCTGGCTTGGTATATCTCATAGGCTGCCATGGCGTTCTTATATAAATAGGCATCGGCCTTGCTTTCGTTGGTGGGCCAGTTGTCTTCTATTTCATGATCGTCGAGGATCATATAAATCGAGGTGTTGGACATTAATCGGGCGATGTTCGGTTGGGAAAACGCCGCGCGATATTTACTGAGTATTTCCTTGTATTCCCGGTCGGGAGCAATAACGTTCAGATCATCGACGTAAATTTGATCACCCGTCATTAACATCGCGCTGATGGGCGGCTCGGCCTGCTGCACAAGTTCGGTGATCGAGGCAAAAATACGGTCGCCCAGATGAGGTGCCGAAGGGATGCCTGCGGTCATGCGCAGGTAGCGGCATGAGCCGACGATGTACGCCCTCGGTGTGTTGGCCTTGCTGGACAGGGTGCGAAATCGATAAATCTCCCGTGGCCATTGCAGCGGCAGTTCCTGAACGGTCTCCACGGTGTGCACCGGGCTCATGGGGCTGAACCATCCGGCCTGGTATTCATAGTCGGTATCGGTGTCGAGGTTGTTGAGTGCAATCACATCGGACATATCGCGCAAGATCGACAGTTTGGCAAAGACACCTTGCGACCAACGCTCTTTCCCCGCGCGCCGATAACGAATGCCGGCAAATACCAGCGAGTTGTCTTGATGTTCTCCGCGCAAAAAAATACGTACGTGATTAGTTGTAGTGTGGCCAATAATGGGGCCGACAGTTGGTTTAAACATGTTCGAATCCGTTCGAAATAACGTTAACTAAGCAAATGAGATTTTCAGTATTTAAAAGAAAATGCTGTCGAACTAAGCCTAGTTATTAAACGGCAAAAAATATCGAGCGAAAGCCGCCATGAGTTGTGGGCGGTGTAAGCCACGGCTGTAGGAAATTACTTTGTTCAAGGCAAAAAAAGCCCCGCCAAATTGGCGGGGTTGAGGTACGAGCGTGGCGCTCGGAAAACATGGAACGCGACGGGCCCTCCGATGAAGGAGGGCCGGCCGGTGTTACAGCAGGATCGTGCGGATGTCCGCCAGCAGGCTGCTCAGACGCTGGGTGAAGCGTGCAGCAGCAGCGCCGTTGATCACGCGGTGATCGTAGGACAGCGACAGTGGCAGCATCAGTTTCGGCTGGAAGGCTTTGCCGTCCCAGACTGGCTGGATGGTTGCCTTGGAAACACCGAGGATCGCCACTTCCGGCGCGTTGACGATCGGCGTGAAGCCGGTGCCGCCAATGTGGCCGAGGCTGGAAATGGTGAAGCAGGCGCCTTGCATGTCGTCAGCGGTGAGCTTTTTGTCGCGGGCTTTGGCGGCCAGCGCAGCGGCTTCGGCTGCCAGTTGCAACAGGCTCTTCTGGTCGACGTTCTTGATGACCGGTACCAGCAGGCCTTCAGGGGTGTCGACGGCGAAGCCGATGTTCACGTACTTCTTGCGGATGATCGCCTTGCCGCTTGGCGCCAGCGAACTGTTGAAGTCCGGCAGCTCCTTGAGCAGGTGCGCGCACGACTTGAGCAGCAGCGGCAGGATGGTCAGCTTGACGCCGGCCTTCTCTGCGACGGCTTTCTGAGCGATGCGGAACGCTTCCAGGTCGGTGATATCAGCCGAATCGAACTGAGTCACGTGCGGGATGTTCAGCCAGCTGCGGTGCAGGCTCGACGCGCCGATTTGCATCAGGCGAGTCATCGGCACTTCTTCGGTTTCACCGAAGCGGCTGAAGTCCACGACCGGAATCGGCGGGATGCCCGCGCCGCCGGTTGCGCCGGCAGCAGCGGCCGGTGCTTCCTTGGCCTTCTGCATCATCGCTTTGACGTAAACCTGCACGTCTTCTTTGAGGATGCGACCGTGCGGGCCACTGGCGCCGACGGCGCTCAGCTCGACGCCGAATTCACGGGCCAGTTGGCGTACAGCCGGGCCAGCGTGAACCTTGGCGCCCGGCTTGGCCGGTGCAGCCGCGGGTGCGGCAGGTGCCGGAGCAGCAGGTGCTGCGGCGGCCGGAGCAGGAGCGCTCGGTGCAGCAGCGGCTGGAGCCGGAGCAGCGGCCGGCGCAGCGCCTTTGACTTTCAGCTTCAGAATCAGGTCGCCAGTACCGACTTCGTCATCCAGCTTGATGGAAACGCTTTCCACCACGCCAGCGGCAGGCGATGGAATTTCCATGCTCGCCTTGTCGGATTCCAGTGTGATCAGCGACTGGTCGGCGGTGACGGTGTCGCCGGCCTTGACCAGTACTTCGATGATCTTGGCCTTGCCCGACGAACCGATGTCCGGGACATGAATGTCCTGGACGCTATCGGCAACCGGTGCGGCCGGGGCTGCAGCGGCTGGCGCCGGAGCAGCGGCAGCAGGCGCAGCAGCCTGGACTGGCGCGGCAGCAGCAGGGGCCGCAGCACCCGCCACTTCCAGATCCAGAATCAGGTCACCCGTACCGACTTCGTCGTTGAGCTTGACGCTGATGGCCTTGACCACGCCAGCGGCAGGCGATGGGATTTCCATGCTGGCCTTGTCGGATTCCAGGGTGATCAGCGACTGATCAGCCTCGACGGTGTCGCCGACCTTGACCTGGATCTCGATGATCTGGGCCTTGCCCGCCGAACCGATATCCGGGACGTGCACTTGCTGAACCGAAGCGGCAGCAGGCGCGGCTGCTGGCGCTGGAGCAGCGGCGGCGGCAGGCGCAGCAGCCGGTTTCTCTTCAGCTTTTGCAGCCGGCGCAGCGGCAGCCGCAGGGGCCGCATCAGCGGCACCTTCGACTTCCAGCTCCAGCAGTTCGTCGCCTTCTTTCAGGCGATCGCCCAGCTTCACTTTCAAACTTTTGACGATGCCGGCCTTGGGAGCAGGGACTTCCATGCTCGCCTTGTCCGATTCCAGCGTCAGGATGCTCTGTTCGGCTTCGATACGGTCGCCGACCTTCACAAACAGTTCAATTACTTCACCTTCACCGCTGCCGATGTCAGGTACGCGAATGAGTTCGCTCACAGAGTGTCTCCTCAGCAGTCCAGTGGGTTGCGTTTTTCCGGGTTGATCCCGAACTTGGCGATGGCCTCGGCCACCACTTTAGGTTCGATGTCACCACGGTCAGCCAAGGCTTCCAGGGCTGCCAACACCACGAAATGACGGTCGACTTCGAAGAAGTGACGCAGCTTCTTGCGGCTGTCACTGCGGCCGAAACCGTCGGTGCCCAGGACTTTGAATTCCTTGGACGGGACCCACTGACGAATTTGCTCAGCGAACAGCTTCATGTAGTCGGTAGACGCGATGACCGGACCTTTACGGCCGTTCAGGCACTCTTCGACATAGCTCAGTTTAGGCTTCTGGCCTGGGTGCAGACGGTTGGTGCGCTCGACGGCCAGGCCATCGCGACGCAGTTCGTTGAAGCTGGTAACGCTCCAGACGTCGGCGGCAACGTTGAACTCTTCACGCAGAATTTTCGCCGCTTCACGGACTTCACGCAGGATGGTGCCGGAGCCCATCAGCTGAACGTGGTGCGCCGCTTCGCGGGTGTCTTCTTCGAGCAGGTACATGCCCTTGATGATGCCTTCCTCGACACCGGCCGGCATGGCTGGCTGCTGATAGGACTCGTTCATCACGGTGATGTAGTAGAAAACGTCCTGCTGCTCTTCGGTCATCTTCTTCATGCCGTCCTGGATGATCACCGCCAGCTCGTAGCCGTAGGTTGGATCAAAGGTGCGGCAGTTCGGGATGGTGGCAGCCAGGATGTGGCTGTGACCGTCTTCGTGTTGCAGGCCTTCGCCGTTCAGCGTGGTCCGGCCGGCGGTGCCGCCGATCAGGAAGCCACGGGTACGGCTGTCGCCTGCAGCCCAAGCCAGGTCACCGATGCGCTGGAAGCCGAACATCGAATAGAAGATGTAGAACGGCAGCATTGGCTGGTTGTGGCTGGAGTACGAAGTACCGGCTGCAATGAAGGAGCTCATGGCGCCCGCTTCGTTGATGCCTTCTTCGAGGATCTGGCCCTTCTTGTCTTCCTTGTAGAACATCACCTGGTCTTTATCGACTGGCTCGTAGAGCTGGCCGACGGACGAGTAGATGCCCAACTGACGGAACATGCCTTCCATACCGAAGGTACGGGCTTCGTCCGGGATGATCGGGACGATGCGTGGGCCGATTTCCTTGTCCTTGACCAGCTGCGCGAGGATCCGCACGAAGGCCATGGTGGTGGAGATTTCACGGTCGCCCGAACCATCAAGAATCGCCTTGAGGGTATCGAGTGACGGCGTCGGCACGCTGAAGCTTTGCGCGCGGCGCTGTGGCACGAAACCGCCCAATGCAGTGCGGCGCTCGCTCAGGTAGCGGGCTTCGGCGCTGTTTGGCTCTGGCTTGAAGAACGGCAGGTTTTCCAGCTCTTCGTCGCGAACCGGAATGTCGAAACGATCGCGGAACAGCTTCAGGCTTTCAACATCAACCTTCTTGGTGTTGTGCGCGGTGTTTTTCGCTTCGCCGGCACCGGTGCCATAACCCTTGATGGTCTTGGCGAGGATGACGGTCGGTTGTTCTTTGTGGTTGACCGCTTCGTGGTACGCCGCGTAGACCTTGTACGGGTCGTGGCCGCCACGGTTGAGTTTCCAGATCTCGTCGTCGGACAAATCAGCAACCATCGCCTTGAGTTCTGGCGAGTTGAAGAAGTGTTCACGCACGAACGCGCCGTCTTTGGCTTTGTAGTTCTGGTACTCGCCGTCGATGACTTCGTCCATGCGACGTTGCAGGATACCGTCGACGTCTTTGGCCAGCAGTGGGTCCCAGAAACGGCCCCAGATGACTTTGGTCACGTTCCACTGAGCACCGCGGAACACGCCTTCGAGTTCCTGGATGATTTTGCCGTTGCCGCGAACCGGGCCGTCGAGGCGCTGCAGGTTGCAGTTGATGACAAAGATCAGGTTGTCGAGCTTCTCGCGGCCAGCCAGCGAGATCGCGCCCAGGGATTCTGGCTCGTCGCACTCGCCGTCGCCCAGGAAGCACCAGACTTTCTGCTTGCCTTCAGGGATGAAGCCACGGGCTTCCAGGTACTTCATGAAACGTGCCTGGTAGATCGCCTGGATCGGGCCCAGACCCATGGATACGGTCGGGAACTGCCAGAAATCAGGCATCAGCCAAGGGTGCGGATAGGAAGACAGGCCTTGACCATCGACTTCCTGGCGGAAGTTGTTCATCTGGTCTTCGGTGATGCGGCCTTCCATGAACGCACGGGCGTAAACGCCTGGCGAGGTGTGGCCCTGGAAGTAGATCAGGTCGCCGCCGTGTTCATCGGTCGGGGCCTGGAAGAAATAGTTGAAGCCGATGTCATACAGGGTGGCGCTGGAGGCGAAGCTGGAGATGTGACCGCCCAGGTCCGAATCTTTCAGGTTCGTGCGCATCACCATGGCCATCGCGTTCCAGCGTACCAGCGAGCGAATGCGGCGTTCCATGAACAGGTCGCCAGGCATGCGTGCTTCGTGGGTAACGGGAATGGTGTTGCGGTATGGCGTGGTGATGGCGTAAGGCAACTGCGAACCGCTGCGGGTTGCGAGTTCGCCCATACGGGTCATCAGATAGTGAGCGCGGTCTTCGCCTTCTTTGTCGAGAACCGATTCCAGGGCGTCCAGCCATTCCTGGGTTTCGACGGGATCGAGGTCTTGCATGGCTTGCTCCAGGGCGGAAAGGCTTCCAGAATCGGTTGCCTGAGTTTGCGACTGGCCTTGTGGGCAGACGATATAAATTCTTGGATTGCCGAGTGGTAGGTTCCGGCGGCGTGTAGTTTTACTACAAATCATCGGGCATTTCAGCTATCTGGATGTATATACGAGTAGTAAAACTACAGATGAGCGGCTTGTGGCCTCCGGCTGCGTTGTGAGAATAATCGTTAAGGTTGGTCTTTTGCCAACCGAAAAAGGTGAAAGCTTGATGCTGCCTGCCAAAAACAAAGAAATTTCAGCTATTTCTAACCTTTGTTCGACAGTCGATCACGTAGTGCGTTTTGAAAAATCACTACATGCCGCCCTCTACACGCCGATCAAGGATAGACCATGAGCCTCCCTCCGCTTGCCGAACTGCCCGGCATTCTCCTGCCGTTTGTCACCCGCGCCGAGCAGTCGTTCCGTACCGCCGTTGCCGAGTTGGAAGATGACCATGGCCTGTCTGCCTGGACAGCTGAGCGCTGGGCGCAATTCGCCCGCGTCACCGCCGCCAGCGATTTCGTGACCGAACAGAGTGTGCGTGACCCCTTGATGTTGCTGGCGCTGGTGCAATCCGGCGAACTGGACCGCAGCTTCGCCCCCGGCGAGTTGTGCGGGCAGATCGCGGCTGCGGTGAATGCGGCCGAAACCGATGACGAACTCGGTCGCGCCTTGCGCCGTCAGCGCACGCGTCAGCAAGTGCGGATCATCTGGCGCGACCTGACTCGTCAGGCTGATCTGGTCCAGACCTGCCGCGACCTCTCGGACATGGCCGATGCGAGCATCGATCAGGCCTATCAGTGGTTGTACTCGCGGCATTGCCAGCAGTTCGGCGTGCCCACCGGCCGGCGTAGCGGCGAGCCGCAGCAGATGGTCATCCTCGGCATGGGCAAGCTCGGTGCAGTGGAGCTCAACCTGTCATCGGACATCGACCTGATCTTCGCCTACCCCGAGGGTGGCGAAACCGTCGGCGTGAAACGCTCGCTGGATAACCAGGAATTCTTCATTCGTCTCGGCCAGCGCCTGATCAAGGCGCTGGACCCGATGACCGTCGACGGTTTTGTGTTCCGGGTCGACATGCGTCTGCGGCCTTACGGCTCGGCCGGTGCCCTGGTGTTGAGCTTCAACGCGCTGGAGCAGTATTACCAGGACCAGGGCCGCGACTGGGAACGCTACGCGATGATCAAGTCGCGGGTGGTGGCTGGCGATCAAGTGGCCGGCGCGCAACTGCAAGAGATGCTGCGCCCGTTCGTTTACCGGCGTTACCTCGACTTCTCGGCGATCGAAGCGCTGCGTACCATGAAGCAGCTGATCCAGCAGGAAGTGCGGCGCAAAGGCATGGCCGACAACATCAAGCTCGGCTCGGGCGGCATCCGCGAAGTGGAGTTTATCGCCCAGGCGTTCCAGCTGATCCACGGCGGTCGCGACCTGAGCCTGCAGCAACGCCCTCTATTAAAAGTACTGAGCACCCTGGAAGGCCAGGGTTACCTGCCGCCGGCGGTGATCAGCGAGCTGCGCGAAGGCTATGAATTCCTGCGGTACACCGAGCACGCGATCCAGGCGATTGCCGACCGCCAGACCCAGATGCTGCCGGACGGTGCGCAGGATCAGGCGCGCATTGCCTTTATGTTGGGCTTCGCTGACTGGGAGGCTTTCCATGCGCAGCTTATGTATTGGCGAGGCCGCGTGGCCTGGCACTTTGGTCAGGTGATCGCCGATCCCGATGAAGAGGAAGGCACCGAAAGCGAAGTGGTGGTCGGCGGTGAATGGCTGCCGCTGTGGGAAGAGGCCCAGGATGAAGAAGCCGCCTGCCGTCAGTTGGAAGAGGGCGGTTTTGCCGATGCCACCAAGGCACTGAAAGCGTTGGCCGGTTTGCGCAGCAGCCCGCAGTTGCGCGCGATGCAGCGTTTGGGGCGCGAACGCCTCGATGCATTTATTCCGCGTTTGCTGGCTCAGGCGGTCGAGCATGCCAATCCGGATCTGGTACTTGAGCGCGTGCTGCCGTTGGTTGAAGCGGTGGCCCGTCGCTCGGCGTATCTGGTGCTGCTGACCGAGAACCCCGGCGCGCTGCGCCGTTTGCTGACCTTGTGCGCGGCAAGCCCATGGATCGCCGAGCAGATCACCCGCTTCCCGCTGCTGCTCGACGAATTGCTCAATGAAGGTCGATTGTTCAAGCCCCCCCTGGCGCCGGAACTGGCCGCCGAGTTGCGCGAGCGCCTGACGCGGATTCCCGAAGACGACCTCGAACAGCAAATGGAAGCCCTGCGCCATTTCAAACTGGCACACCGCTTGCGGGTCGCCGCTTCGGAAATCGCCGGCAGCCTGCCGTTGATGAAAGTCAGCGATTACCTGACCTGGCTGGCTGAAGCGATCCTCGCACAAGTACTGGCCCTGGCCTGGCGCCAGACCGTGGCCAAATATGGCACGCCACTGCGCACCGACGGCACCTTGTGCGATCCGGGTTTCATTATTGTCGGTTATGGGAAAGTCGGCGGACTGGAATTGGGGCATGGTTCGGACCTGGACCTGGTGTTCATCCATGACGGTGATCCGCAGGCGGAAACCGACGGAGCGAAACCTATCGACGGCGCGCAGTTTTTCACCCGGTTGGGGCAGCGGATCATTCATTTGATTACGACCCAGACCAACTCCGGCCAGCTGTATGAAGTCGATATGCGCCTGCGACCTTCCGGCGCCTCGGGATTGCTGGTGAGTTCGGTGGGGGCGTTTGCCCGGTATCAGGAAAACGAAGCCTGGACCTGGGAACATCAGGCACTGGTGCGGGCCCGGGTGCTGGTGGGCAGCCAGGATGTCGGCCAGGCATTCGAGAAGGTGCGCGCGGCGATATTGGGCAAGCACCGGGACCTGGCGACCTTGCGTCAGGAGGTGAGCGAGATGCGCGCCAAGATGCGCGATAACCTCGGTAGCAAGAGCACCGCAGCCGGCACGGCGGCAAATGCCTTCGAGGCCACGGCGCCGTTCGATCTCAAGCAGGACGCCGGAGGTATCGTCGATATTGAATTTATGGTGCAATACGCGGCCCTGGCGTGGTCCGAAACACACCCGCCATTGCTGCGCTGGACGGATAACATCCGCATTCTGGAAGAGCTGGAACACGAAGGGCTGATGCCTGCCGAAGACGCCAGCCTGCTACGCGAGGCCTACAAGGCCTACCGTTCCGCCGCCCACCGGCAGGCCTTGCAGAAGGACCCCGGGGTGATACCGGGTGACCAGTTTGTCGATGAGCGTCGGCAGGTATTGCGGATCTGGCGTGAACTAGGGTTAAGTTGAAACGCGCGAGTTGAAGCAACAAGATTCAAATGTGGGAGCGAGCCTGCTCGCGAAGACGGGGTGTCAGTCGCCATCGATGCTGGATGTGACGGCCCCTTCGCGAGCAGGCTCGCTCCCACAGTAGATCTGCTTTGTATCGCAGAACGATGCACACCAAATCCCAATGTGGGAGCGAGCCTGCTCGCGATAGCGGAGTGACAGTCGACAGCAATGTTGAAGGTGATGACCCATCGCAAGCCGACAGGCTCCCGCAGTGATTCTCGAGGCGGGGAGGCGTATGCCTCCCCGGTTCGTTTATGGAAACCACATGAAAATTCTGATCGTTGGGCCCAGTTGGGTCGGTGACATGGTGATGGCGCAAACACTGTTTCAGTGTCTCAAGCAACGCCACCCGCAATGCGAAATCGACGTCCTGGCCCCCGAATGGAGCCGGCCGATCCTGGAGCGCATGCCCGAAGTCCGTCAGGCCTTGAGCTTTCCGCTCGGCCATGGCGCCTTGGAGCTGGCGACGCGTCGGCGCATCGGCAAATCCCTGGCCGGCCAGTACGATCAGGCGATCCTGCTGCCAAACTCCTTGAAGTCGGCTCTGGTGCCGTTCTTCGCCGGGATCCGGAAACGCACCGGCTGGCGCGGCGAGTTCCGCTACGGCCTGCTTAATGACGTGCGCACGCTGGATAAAGAACGTTATCCGCTGATGATCGAGCGCTTCATGGCGCTGGCATTTGAGCGCGGTGCCGAACTGCCGACACCGTATCCACGGCCAAGCCTGCAGATCGACCCGGTCACCCGCGAGGCGGCGCTGGCCAAGTTCGGCCTGACCCTCGACCGCCCGGTGTTGGCCCTGTGCCCAGGTGCAGAGTTCGGCGAATCCAAGCGCTGGCCGTCCGAGCATTACGCCAAGGTCGCCGAAGCGAAGATCCGCGAAGGCTGGCAAGTCTGGCTGTTCGGTTCGAAAAACGATCACGCGGTCGGCGAAGACATCCGCGCACGGCTGATTCCCGGCCTGCGCGAAGAGTCGGTCAACCTCAGCGGCGGCACCTCCCTGGCCGAAGCCATCGACCTGATGTCCTGCGCCGATTCGGTGGTGTCCAACGACTCCGGCCTGATGCACGTCGCCGCTGCGCTCAACCGCCCACTGGTGGCCGTCTACGGTTCGACATCGCCGGGCTTCACGCCACCCTTGGCCGAGCACGTCGAGATTGTGCGCCTGGGCCTCGAATGCAGCCCGTGCTTCGATCGCACCTGCCGCTTCGGTCATTACAACTGCCTGCGCCAGCTCATGCCGCAAGCGGTGAACGAAGCCTTGCAGCGGTTGCAGGGCACTGTGGTCGAGGTCAAATAGCTTGCGCGTTCTGTTGATCAAGACATCTTCGCTGGGCGACGTGATTCACGCGTTGCCCGCGTTGACCGACGCGGCGCGGGCGATCCCCGGCATCACGTTCGACTGGGTGGTGGAAGAAGGCTTCGCCGAGATCCCGACCTGGCACCCGGCCGTGGGCAAGGTGATCCCGGTGGCGATCCGTCGCTGGCGCAAGAACCTCTGGCAAACCCTCAAGAGTGGCGAGTGGAAGCGCTTCAAACAAAGCGTTCGCGCCACCCGATACGATCTGGTGATTGATGCCCAGGGCCTGCTCAAAAGCGCCTGGTTGACGCGCTATGTCAAAGCGCCGGTCGCCGGGCTCGACAAGGACTCGGCGCGCGAGCCCATCGCCGCACGTTTCTATTCCCGTCGCCTGGCCGTGGGCCGTGGACAACACGCGGTAGAGCGGGTGCGTCAATTGTTCGCTCTGGCCTTGGGCTACGACCTGCCCAAAGGCCTGGGCGATTACGGCTTGAACGTCGAGCGCCTGGTGGAACTGCCGCGCAAGAACCCCTATGTGCTGTTCCTGCACGGCACCACGTGGGACACCAAGCACTGGCCGGAAGCCTATTGGCGCGAACTGGCCGAGCGCGTTGGCTATCTCGGTGTTGCCGTGAAGCTGCCGTGGGGCAATCCGGTCGAGAAGGCCCGGGCCGAACGCATCGCCACCGGGTTCCGGCATGTCGAAGTGCTGCCCAAACTGAACCTGGCCGGTGTCGGCAAAGTATTGGCTGGCGCTCAAGCCTGCGTGGCCGTGGACACCGGCCTCGGTCATCTGGCCGCCGCGCTCGACGTACCGACCCTGTCGCTGTTCGGTCCGACCAACCCGGGCCTGACCGGCGCCTACGGCAAGGCGCAGATTCACATCGCCAGCGATTTCCCCTGCGCGCCGTGCCTGCAAAAGAAATGTACGTATCAACCGACGGCCGAAGATGCCCGTCAGTTCGACCTGAAACGCGAGTGGCCCCTGTGCTTCACGCGTCTGAATCCCGAGCGTGTCGCGACCCGACTGAGCACGTTGTTACTGGCTGAGGAGCTGCGCTGATGCAATTGGCATTCGTCTTGTACAAGTACTTTCCGTTCGGGGGGTTGCAGCGCGATTTCATGCGCATCGCCCTGGAGTGCCAGCAGCGCGGCCATCAGATTCGCGTCTACACGCTGATCTGGGAAGGCGATGTCCCGCCGGGTTTCGAAGTGCTGGTGGCGCCGGTCAAGGCGTTCTTCAATCATCGCCGTAATGAAAAGCTCAGCGAGTGGATGGAAGCGGACCTGGCCAAGCGTCCTGTGGACCGTCTGATCGGCTTCAACAAGATGCCGGGCCTGGACGTTTACTACGCCGCCGATGGTTGCTTTGAAGACAAGGCGCAGAACCTGCGCAACTCGCTGTACCGTCGTTGGGGCCGCTACCGGCACTTCGCCGAGTACGAGCGCGCGGTGTTCGCCAAGGACGCCAAGACGGAAGTGCTGATGATTTCCGAAGTCCAGCAGCCGCTGTTCATCAAGCATTACGACACACCGCTGGAACGCTTCCATTTGCTGCCGCCGGGGATCTCCCAGGACCGGCGCGCACCCGCCAATGCCGCCGAAATCCGAGCCGATTTCCGTCGCGAATTCAACCTCAAGGACGATGAGCTGCTGCTGGTGCAGATCGGCTCCGGGTTCAAGACCAAGGGTGTGGATCGCAGCCTCAAGGCGCTGGCCGCGTTGCCCGCTGATCTGAAGAAACGCACCCGGCTGTTTGTAATTGGCCAGGATGACCCCAAATTATTCCAGATGCAGAGCGCCACTTTGGGGCTCGGCGACAACGTGACGTTCCTCAAGGGGCGCAGCGATATCCCACGTTTCCTGCTGGGTGCCGACCTGCTGATTCATCCGGCGTATAACGAAAACACCGGGACCGTGTTGCTCGAAGCCCTGGTGGCCGGGTTGCCGGTATTGGTGAGCGCGGTCTGTGGTTACGCCCATTACATCGCCGAGGCCGACGCCGGCCTGGTGTTGGACGAACCGTTCGATCAGGCGCAACTGACGCAGTACCTGACCGGCATGTTGAACGACGCTCAAGCACGGGCGGCCTGGAGCCGCAACGGTCTGGCCTTCGCTGAGACGGCCGACCTCTACAGCATGCCGCAGCACGCGGCCGATGTGATTCTGGCGGAGCACGCTTAATGAAGTTGATGCTGGCTGAACCGTTCAAGAGCCTTTGGGCCGGACGCGATGCGTTCACCGAAGTGGAAGGCTTGCAGGGCGAGGTTTACCGTGAACTGGAAGCGCGCCGGACCTTGCGCACTGAAGTGAACGGCAATGGCTTTTTCGTGAAGATCCACCGTGGCATTGGCTGGGGCGAGATCTTCAAGAACCTGCTGACGGCCAAGCTGCCGGTACTCGGCGCGGGTCAGGAGTGGAAGGCCATTCAGCGCCTCAAAGAAGTCGGCGTACCGACTATGACCGCCGTCGCTTATGGCGAAAAGGGCAGCAACCCGGCGGATCAACACTCGTTTATCGTCACCGAAGAACTGGCGCCCACCGTCAGCCTCGAAGACTTCAGCATCGACTGGATCAAGAACCCGCCCGAGCCCAGACTCAAGCGCGCGCTGATCGCCGAAGTCGCGCGCATGACCGGCATGATGCACCGCGCCGGGGTCAACCACCGCGACTGCTACATCTGCCACTTCCTGCTGCACACCGATAAACCGGTGACGGCTGAAGACTTCAAGCTCTCGGTGATCGACCTGCACCGCGCCCAGACCCGCCCGGCGATCACTCAGCGCTGGCGCAACAAGGATCTGGCGGCGTTGTACTTTTCGGCCCTGGACATCGGCCTGACCCAGCGCGACAAACTGCGATTCCTCAAAGGCTACTTCCAGCAGCCATTGCGCCAGATTCTGGCTGAAGAAGCGTCGCTGCTCGCCTGGCTTGAAGGCAAGGCCAACAAACTTTACGACCGTAAACAGCGATACGGGGATGCGCTCTGATGCCCGGTTGGAAGCTGGAACCTGCTTACAGCGATCTGACGGAAGATTTTGGCAGCCTGGAAGCAGTGTTTGCGCTTCAGGGTGAACGCCTGACCCGCGACCCGTTGTCCGAGGTCATCCGCGTCAATCGCAACGGCGTCAATTATTACGTCAAGCGCTACGTGGGTGCCGGCAAAGGCCTGCGCCGCTACCTGGGCAAACCCCGGGTCAAGGCCGAATGGCAGAACCTCAAGCGCTTCGCCAAGTGGGGCATTCCGACCGCTGAAGTGGTTGCCTGGGGGCTGGAGCGGCGAGGCGCGGCGTATGCTCGTGGCGCGATGATCACCCGCGAACTGCCCAACACCGAAGACTTGTCGGCCCTCGCCGACCGCCACGATCCCAAGCTGGCGGACCGCGCCTGGGTCGATTCCGTCAGCCGTCAGTTGGCCGGTTACACCCGGACCATGCACGACAACCGTTTCACCCATAACGATTTGAAGTGGCGCAATCTGCTGATCGACGATGAGGCCAAGCTGTTCCTGATCGATTGCCCCAACGGCGATTTCTGGCGCGGCTTCTGGCTCAAATACCGGATCACCAAAGACCTGGCCTGCCTCGACAAGGTGGCGAAATATCACCTGTCGGCCACCCAGCGCCTGCGCTTTTACCTGCAATACCGCCAGCGTGACCGGCTGAATGCCGACGACAAAAAACGCATCCGGCACGTGGTGAGATTTTTCGAGGGGCGCGAATGACTGATTTTCTGGCCGCTGAAGACCGTGCGCTGCTTGAGCGCCATGGCCTCGGCACTTTTGACGCACTGTGGGCCAAGCAGCTCGACGCGGTGGATGAGCCCAACACCGTCGGTGGCGGCTGGAGCAGCGTGTTTCGGCTGGATCTCGAAGGTCATGGCTACTACCTCAAGCGCCAGAGCAACTACCTGACGCGCACCTTCCATGCGCCGTTCGGCGAACCGAGTTTTGCCCGCGAGTTTCGCAACATCAGTCGTTATCAGAAGCTGGGTATTCCGGCGCTGAAAGCGGCGTTTTTTGGTGAGCGCAAAGTCGATGGGGAAGTGCGGGCGGTTCTGCTGACCCGCGCGCTGGACGGTTGGGATGACCTGGATTCGCTGTTACAGCGCTGGTCGGACCTGAGCGAAGCGCAACACACGGCCATCATGAAAGCCTGTGGCGAGCTGGCGCGGCGCCTGCACGGCGTGCGCCAGCTTCACGGCTGCTTCTACCCCAAGCACATTTTCCTCCAGGCCACGGGTGACGGTTATCAGGCGCAGTTGATCGACCTGGAAAAAACCCGGCCGTTGCTGTTCGGCCAGCGTGACCGGGTCAAGGACCTGGAACCGTTGCTGCGCCGCGCGCCGGAGTGGACCGAAGCGCAGTTGCGCGAATTGCTGGCGGTTTATGTGGATCAGCCACGGGACAGTTCGCTGGTGGACAGTTGGGTTTCGCGCCTCACCGCGCGACGTAGTCACAAGGAGGCGCGCTGATGCGTTTGTCCGAATTGAAAGGCGCGGGCCGCAGCCCGAGCCTGCCGATGAGTATTTCACTGGCCGATGCTGCCGGTCCCGCCGAGTTGCAGTTGCTGAGCTTGTTGCGCGTATTGCCGGGGCAGCGTTATGTCGGCGCCGGCGTGTGGCGCGGCCGGCCGGTGCTGGCCAAGTTGTTGGTCGGCGGCAAGGCGGCGCGGCATTTTCAGCGTGAACTGGATGGCGTGCGTTTGCTCGCCGATCAAGGGCTGACCACGCCGCAGTTGCTGATGGACGGCCTGAAAGAGGGCGAGGGCGGTTGGCTACTGTTCGATTTCCTCGAAGGCGCCGAGAGCCTGGGGGAGACCTGGAAAAAAGTCGAACACTTGCCGGTGCTGGCTGATATGCAAGGGGCCGTGCTGGCCGAGGCGTTGGGCGCTATCGGCCAAATGCATCGCAAGGGGCTTTGGCAGGAGGACCTTCATCTGGACAACCTCCTGCGTCAGCGCGGTCGGTTGTACCTGATCGATGGCGGCGGCGTCTGCGCTGAAACCCCGGGCCAGCCGCTGTCACGGCAGAAAGTCCTGGAAAACCTCGGCGTGTTTTTCGCCCAGTTGCCCAAGTCTTTGGAACCGTTCACCGAAGAATTGCTGGTGTATTACCTGCTGAGTAACGGCGAACACGCCTTGCCGATGGAAGCGTTGCAGAAGCAGATCGACAAGGTTCGCAGCTGGCGCTTGAAGGACTACCTGATCAAGGTGGGGCGCGAGTGTTCATTGTTCAGCGTCCAGCGCGGGCCTTTTGGCTTGCGGGCTATTCGTCGTGAAGAAGAGGCGGCGATGCTGCCGGTGCTGGAACAGGCCGATGCCTTGCTTGATCAGGGCCATCTGTACAAGACCGGCGGTGCAGCGAGTGTAGGAAAAGTCGAGGTTGGTGGTCGGACGCTGGTGATCAAGCGCTACAACATCAAAGGCTTTGCCCACTGGCTCAAACGCTTCTGGCGCCCGAGCCGTGCCTGGCACTCGTGGCGCGAAGGCAATCGCCTCGCGTTCCTCGGCATCGCCACGCCCAAACCGCTGGCGTTGCTGGAGAAGCGTTTTCTCTGGCTGCGCAGCCGGGCGTACTTGATCACTGAGTATCTGCCGGGGCCGGACATCATCGAGCGCTTTGCGCCGTACGTTGAAAAGGGTGATGCGCCCGAGGCTGAATTGGTGGCGCTGGATCATTTGTTTGCCGAGCTGATTCGCGAACGCATCAGCCATGGTGATTTCAAGGGGCACAACCTGTTCTGGCAGCAGGATCGCTGGGCGCTGATCGATCTGGATTCGATGTGTCAGCATGCCTCTGTAGGGAGCTTTGCCCCAGCGTATGCACGGGACCGGGCGCGGTTCATGCGTAACTGGCCCGAGAGCAGTGCGCTGTATCAGGTCATTGATCAGCGTCTGCCCAAAGACATCTCTGGCGCGGCCTGAATCGGGTCTTCGACCCTATCGTCGGAACGCCGCCCGGAGCCGGCTCGATCCCACAGGGGCTCTGTGTTCACCGCAGATCAAATGTAGGAGCGAGCCTGCTCGCGATGGGGCCAGAACAGACACCCGAGATTAAGAGGACAAGTTCTTGTGAACCGTCCTACATGATCCCCAGACCCCGTGAACTGTGCGCTGAAGAGCCGCGATGCTAGTTTCGCCTGACGTTCACGGAGGGCAAACCTTGACCATAAAAACGGCTGTTGCAATCGCTACATTCTCACTGGCTTTATCGGGATGCGGGACCGCGCTGACGGTGCTGCAAGATGACGAAGACGCCGCTCGCGGCCTGCGAAAACAAAAAACCTACTGCCAGTCCATCCCCCGTATCTACAGCGGCCTGGCCTACGACTTCTGCATCCTGAATGCCCCGCCAGATCCCACCGGCTTCCTCGTCCCCTTTGTGTTGCTGGACCTGACCCTGTCAGGGGTCATGGACACCGTTTCCTTGCCCTATACGATTTACCGCCAGGCTATCGACGGCAATCTGAGTATTTACTGGCGAGCAGGCCGCGGGTAGCGCTTTTGTAATCCGGCGGGTGATGTGTCTAGTCCTGAAACAGGTTTTCCCTGTTTCAGAAAGCGAAAAGCCCCGATGAACTCACCGAGGCTATAGCGCCGACCGGGATCTCCCAGTCCATTTGAGCAGGAGCCTATGTCGACGTCTTTCTGCTGTCAACGCGTGAGCTTGCCACTTCCCGCTAGAGGCTTGCCGTCGCTTTTAAGCTATAATCCCGCCCTTTAGCTGTCTCTCGCCCCTTGCGAGGGGCACATCAATTTTTGAGGCGCTTGTCGCCTGCATGCAGACTAAAGAGGCTAGACCCCTGTGGCATTGACGATTCTTGGCCTGTCCGGCGCCCTTAGCCATGATCCTTCAGCAGCCTTGTACATCGACGGCAAGCTGGTCGCGGCGGCTGAGGAAGAGCGCTTCGTACGCGATAAACATGCAAAGAACCGCATGCCTTACGAATCGGCGAAGTTCTGCCTGGAGCAGGCAGGCATCAAGCCGTCCGACGTTGACGTGGTCGCGATTCCGTTCGCCCCGATCAGCATTTTCGGCAAGGCTCGCTGGCAGTACGCCAAGCGTTACTGGTACGCCCCGGACCGCGCACTCGACGCGATCCTGATGGGCAACCGTCGCTACAAGCGCTATCGCAACAAGATCGTCTGGTGCCTGGAGCAACTGGGCTTCGATCCGAAGAAAATCAAGATCGAGCCGGTTGAACACCACCTGGCCCACGCTTCCAGCGCTTATCACTGCTCGGGTTTCAAAGAGAAAACCGCGATCCTCGGCATCGACGGCAAGGGCGAGTACGCCACGACCTTCTTCGGTTATGGCGAAAACGGCAAGATCCACAAGATCAAGGAATTCTTTGATCCGGACTCCCTCGGCGGCCTGTACGGCGCAATCACCGAGTTCCTCGGTTTCGACATGCTGGACGGTGAGTTCAAGGTCATGGGCATGGCGCCGTACGGCGATGCCAGCAAATACGATTTCTCGCGTCTGGCCTCGTTCGAGAACGGCGAACTGGTGATCAACACCGACTACGCCAACGTGATCGGCCTGCGCCGTTATAAAGAGAAGGGCAAGGGTTACTACTTCTCGCCGAAGCTGATCGAGTGGCTGGGGCCGAAGCGCGAAGGCGACATCGCCGACGAGCCGTACATCCACTACGCCGCCAGCATTCAGGCGCTGTTCGAAAAAATTGCGCTGCAGATGATCGACTACTACCTGGGCGACGTGCTCAAGGAAACCGGCAAACTGGCCTACGCCGGTGGCTGTGCGTTGAACGTCAAGCTCAACCAGAAAATCATCGCCCGTGACGACGTCAAGGAGCTGTTCGTACAGCCTGCTTCCGGCGATGCCGGCACCGCAGTCGGCGCAGCAGCCTACGTGTCCAATGCCCGTGGCGTGCCGGTCGAGAAGATGGAACACGTCTACCTCGGCCCGTCGTACAGCAACGAAGACGTGGTCGCCGCGTGCGCCCGTCATCCGAGCAAGCCGGTCTGGCGCAAACTCGAAAACATGCCGGAAAACATCGCCAAAATCATGGTCGACGGTAACCCGGTAGCCTGGTTCCAGGGCCGCATGGAGTTCGGTCCGCGGGCCTTGGGCGGTCGTTCGATCATCGGTTGCCCGAGCGCTGTCGGCGTGGCTGACCGCATCAACCACCAGATCAAGTTCCGCGAGCGCTGGAGGCCTTTCTGCCCGTCGATGCTCGACACCGTGGCCCCGCAGATGATCAAGATCGATCACCCGGCGCCGTTCATGACCTTCACTTTCGAAGTGGCTGAAGAATGGAAGACCCGCGTGCCGGAAGTCGTCCACGAAGACGGCACTTCCCGGGCCCAGGTGCTCAAGCGCGAATACAACCCGCGTTACTACGACATGATGAAGGCGCTGGAAGTGCTGACCGGCAACGGCGTGTCGCTGAACACCTCGCTCAACCGTCGTGGCGAGCCGATGATCTGCTCGCCGACCGACGCGCTGAACATGTTCTTCGGTTCCGATCTACAGTATCTGATCATGGAAGACATCCTGGTGGTCAAAGAGGGCGCCAACGCTTATGACACGCTCGGCTGAACGCCATGTGTTGCAGTTCTGCCACGGCTATGACGGGCCGTTCCTGGACTGCGCCCGGCAGTACGCCAGCCTGTTCGCGGGGACTGGTTATCGGGTGACCACGGTCTTTTTGACCGGGGCCGCCGATAGCGAAGTCGCCGCGAACTGCGCTTCCGATGAAGTGCTGTTCATGGAATACAGCTCCAAGGCCATTCGTGGCCTGAAGCTGGGCGCCATCAGCGATCTGCGCAAGATCGCCGCCTCGCGCAATTTCAGTTTCTGCATTGCTCACCGCTTCAAGCCGATCTACATCGCCTTGCTCGGCACCTCGCTGCCGGTGATTGGTGTGCATCACGCGTTTGGCGATTACAAACGCGGCACCCGCAAACTGTTCGCGCATATTTTCCGCAAGCGCCTGAGCCTGCTCGGGGTCTCCGATGCGGTGCGTGACGACATGCGCCGTTGTCTGCCGAAATGGCCGGCCGGGCGGATTCAGACGCTGTATAACCGTGTCGATGTGCCGGCGTTGCAAACCAGCCAGGTGTCGGTGCGCGAGGCCCGGGAAACCCTCGGCCTGTCGGCGGATGCCTGGATTGTCGGCAACGTCGGACGGCTGCACCCAGACAAAGACCAGACCACGCTGCTGCACGGATTTGCCGAGGCATTGCCGGGCTTGCCGGGCAACAGTCAACTGGTGATCCTCGGCAGTGGTCGCCTGGAGGAGGACCTCAAGGCTCTGGCCCGGGAACTGGGTATCGGCGACCGCGTGTTGTTCCTCGGTCAGGTGCCGGATGCCCGTCGTTATTTCCGTGCCTTCGATGTGTTTGCCCTGAGTTCTGATCACGAACCGTTCGGCATGGTGCTGCTGGAAGCCATGGCCGCCGGTGTACCGTTGCTCGCCACCGCGTGCGGTGGGGCCAAGGAAGTCGTCGAAGGCGTCGGCATTCTGTTCCCGTTGGGCGATGCCGAACGCCTGGCCCAAGGGCTGCAACACCTGGCCGCGATGGACGACCAGCAACGTCACCAGTGTGCCGAGCTGATGCTCGATCGCCTGCGTGAGCGTTTCTCCGACCGCGCGGTACGCGATGCTTTCTGGCATTTGCCGCACGTCACTGAACTGGCACCGAGGGGCTGATGCTCAACCGATTTCAAGGCTGGCGCGAACGGGGCTGGGCGGTGGTCGACGCCTCGACTTATGCACAGGCCTGGCAACGTTTTGGCGGCAGCGTCGCGACCCATCCTCTGGTAGTTGAACGTCTGGCACAGTTGGCCGGGATCCCGGTGCGTTACCTGGCCTGGGAAAAAAACGGTGAAGTTAAAGCCGCTATCCCGACCTGGGGCCGTGACCTGGCGCTGTCCAAAGACGTACTCAAGCGCCGTGGTAAAAAAGGCTTGTTCGACCTCGGCAATGCCGAGTTGATCCTGCCGGCCGCCGCCGATGCGCAGGCGCCGCTGCGCCATCGCGGACGTTATTTGTCGGCGCTCAATGAAGGCCGTTTCACCGGCATCAAGCTGCAAACTGAGCAACTGGCGATGGCCCGCACGCCCGAAGAGTTGTCGAAGAAGTTTCGCTACAACCAGCGCCGTGAATTGCGTCTGCTGGAAGAGGCGGGCGGGGTGGTGCGGCCGGTCGCCGAGTTTTCCAGCGCTGAGCTGGGTGCGATCTATTGCGACCTGTTCCAGCGTCGCTGGGGTTTCCCGGCCACCGGCGCCGAGCGCATGGGCGAGGTGATCGAGCTGCTGCGGGACTTGCTGATCGGCTCGGTGATTTTCCTCAACGATGCGCCGATTGCGATACAACTGGTGTACCGCGTCGAGGCGCCGGAGTGGATCAGCGTCGAGTACATCAATGGCGGTGTCGATCCCGAAACGCGCGAGTTCAGCCCCGGCAGCGTGCTGAGTTTTCTCAATACCCAAAGTGCCTGGGAACACGCCCGCGCCCTGGGTAAACCCTTGCGGTTCTCCTTCGGCCGCGCCGACCGAGAATACAAGGACCGCTGGTGCAATCCCGTGCCGGTCTTCACCGTGTGAGTGAACCCATGAGCCGCAAACAGCAACTGCTCAAGCGCCATCGGCGCAACAAACGCATCGGCCTGTTGATCGCGCTGGTGCTGTTGATTGCCATCGGCGTGCTGGTGGCGTGGTGGTTGCCGCTGGTGCTGGCGGTGCTGGGCTGGATTGCCCACGAAGCATGGTTCGCCGATCACCTGTTCTACTCGCCCAAAGACGATTACCAATACAGCTTCCCACCCTATACCCCGCAGCCCAAGGTGCATCTGGACGGTGAGCGTTTGCGCCTGGACGAAGGCGTGATGCTGGTCGACGACGCAACGCTGGTGTTGGCGCTGCGGGTAAAAAGCACGTGGCTGGGGCGCTTTATCGACCCGGTGGTCGAGTTGCTGGGTGGTGAAAACCCGGATCGACAAACCTTTGAACGCGGTGTGAATGGCCTGCGTTACCTGAACCTCAGTGGTCAGGCGCAAGTATTGTCGCGGGGCGAGTTGCGCCTGCACGGACGCTTCTGCCGCTTGCTCGGTGAGCCTGTGCTGTGGGCGCTGGAACAACCGGATTACCGCCGCCAGCGCGTAATGGTGATCGCCCCTCATGCCGATGACGCCGAACTGGCCGCCTATGGTTTATACAGCCAGGCCGATGAAGCCTGGATCGTGACCCTCACCGCCGGTGAAATCGAAGCCGAGCATTATCAGCAGATCGGCCTGAACAAGGTCGAGGCGGCGCGGCTCAAGGGCCGTTTGCGCGCCTGGGACAGCATCGCTGTGCCGCGTTGGGCAGGTGTGCCTGAAGCGCATTGCGTGCAGCTGGGTTATTTCTGCCTGCAACTGGCGGCGATGCAAGCCGCCCCGGCGAAGCCGATGGGGTCCCGTGAAGCCGAATTGAGCGACACCCGCGTGTATCGCCAGTTGAATCCATTTGCCCTGCCGGGCGACGTCGACGGTGCTCCGACCTGGAACAACCTGCTGGCCGATCTGCGTGAACTGATACTGCGCGCGCGCCCTGAAGTGATCGTGCTGCCGCACCCGACGCTCGACCCGCATCCCGATCATCTCTGCGCCCAGCAAGCGGTCCTCGAAGCCTTGCGAGGCCTGGAATGGCAACCGACCACCTTGCTCGGCTACGCCAATCATCTGCACGATAACGATCGCTGGCCGATGGGCGATGCGGGGCATGGCATCGCGCTGCCGCCGGCCTTCGACTCGACCACACCGATGCAGCCTTGCTGCCTGCCGCTGTCGCTGGACCTTCAGCGTGATAAAGCCATGGCGCTGGGCATGATGCACGACCTGCAACCGCCCATGCCGTTCAAGCGACGTTTGCGTCGGTTGATACAGCGTCTGCTGGCCCGTAGAGTGCCGCCCCTTTATGGCGAAAACGAATTTTTTCGCAAGGCGGTCAGACGTCATGAATTATTATGGCTTTTGAATCATGATGAAACATCTCGACAGCAGAAATGAAGCACTTCGCTGTCTAGCATGGCCGCGTCTTAAACCACTGCAGTGATTCTTCTGTGATCAACCCACGCCCGCGCATTGTTTTTCTGATTCCGTATTTCGGCCAATGGCCGTTCTGGATGCCGTTTTTCCTGGAAAGTTGTCGTCGCAATGCCGATATCGACTGGTTGCTGTTCAGCGATTGCGGCACACCCGATAACCTGCCACCCAACGTCACCGTCGAGTGCATGACGTTCAGCGAATACTGCGGGTTGGTGTCAAAACGGCTGGGCATCGATTTTGCACCGGATACAGCTTACAAGCTTTGCGACATCAAGCCGGCGCTGGGGCATATTCATGCCGACCGCTTGCAAGGCTATGACTTCTGGGGGTTCGGCGATATTGATCTGGTGTATGGTGACCTGCGAAGTTACTTCACCCCTGATCGGCTGGCCGGTTATGACCTGTTCTCGACTCACGAGCGGCGGGTAGCGGGGCATCTCTGCCTGATGCGCAACAACGCCCGCAAACGTGAGTTGTTCATGCAGATGAAGGACTGGCGAAAGCGCTTCACCGATCAGGAGCATCATGCGCTGGACGAGGGCGCATTCAGTCGGATCTTTCTCTGGCGCAAGAATTTCCCCGAGCCTTTGTTCACTTTGGTGGGCAAGTTCAATCCGTGGCGTCGGCGCAGCGAATTCACCGAGGCGTTCAGCACGCCGGGTGGCTGTATCAAGTGGCACGACGGCACTGATGATTTTCCGCAACGCTGGTATTGGCGTAATGGCTGTTTGAGTAATGATCGCGATGGCGATCGCCGGTTTCCGTACTTCCATTTTGTTTGCTGGAAACGCAACGAGTGGTCACGGTTGCCTCCACCCGATCCAGCCGAGGTCAGGCGTATTGCCGCCGAACCGGCCTGGGTCATCGATGCGACAGGTTTTCACCGGGGAGAGTTATGAGTCAACGGTCAAAAGTTCTGCAATTGCAGCCTGACTACAACGTCAAAGCCCATGATTTTGCCGACCTCGCGGAGCAGATCGTCAAGGCGCTGCCGAGTGATCGCTATGAGGTCACGGCGGCATTCCTGCGTGGCAAACCCGGGCCGGGCGAGGCTGTGAGCCGGGCCGATCGTTCAGTGTACTTCGAGTTTTCCGACAAGTCCCTCAAGGGCATGCGCCTGCGGGCGATGTGGCAGCTGTACAAGTTTTGCCGCGCAGAAAAATTCGACGTGGTGATTTGTAACCGCTTCAAGCCGGTAAACATGATGCTGACGCTCAACCGCTGGTTGAAGGTCCCGCTGTGCATCGGCATTTCCCACGGATTTGGAGAGTACGACCGGTTTTACCGGCGCCGCCAGACCCAGCGCCTGATCGATCGTCACTGGCGCTTCGTCGGTGTGTCGCCGGCAGTCAAGCAGTACCTGTTGGACTGTGACTGCGGTTTCACCGACCAGAATACCTACGCCATTACCAACGCCATCGACATCGAGCAGGCCGAAGGCTTGCAGCACAGCCGCGAGCGTGCCCGTGAACTGCTGGGCATCGATCCGTCGGTGCGCTTGATCGGGGCGCTGGGTCGTCTGGTACCGGTCAAGGGGCACACCTATCTGTTGCAGGCTTTTGCTGCCCTCAAAGACAAATACCCCAATACCCAGTTGGCGATCATCGGTGCCGGCCGCGAAGAGTCGCGCCTGAAATCCGAAATCGAAAGCCTGGGCCTGACCGGTCGCGCGCACCTGCTGGGCTTCAAGGAAATCGCCTTGCAGTACATTCGCGCGTTCGATATCTGGACCATGCCGTCCCTGGCTGAAGGCCTGGGACTGGCGCTGCTCGAAGGCATGAGCGGGCACCTGCCGGTGATCGCCTCCAACGTGCCGGCCATGCTGCCGTTGATCGAAGGTGCTGGCGGTCTTGCGATTACGCCAAAAGACGTGCCGAGCCTGATCACGGCGCTGGATAACTACCTCGGGCTGTCGGATGACGAGCTCAAGGTCAAGGGCGAGCAGTCCTTCCGTTATCTCCAGGAACAACATGACATCGAGGTGTTCCGCCAGGAATACCTGAACCTGATCGACTCCGGCCTGGAACAGGCCCGCAAGGAACAACCATGAGCGATGCGCAACCTCTAGTAACTGTCATCATCGCGTCGTATAACCACGCTCCCTATATCGAGGAAAGCATTCTCAGCGTCCTCAACCAGACCTATAAGAACATCGAGCTGCTGGTGGTCGACGACGGCTCCAAGGATGACAGCGTCGAGCGGATCAAGGTGTTGCAGGCGCAGTACGGTTTCGATTTCCAGGTTCAGCAGAACCAGGGGCTGACCAACACGCTCAATGCCGCCATTGCCCGTTCAAAGGGCAGTCTGATCGTGCCATTCGGTTCCGACGACATCATGCTGCCGGAGCGCATCGCGACTCAGGTGGCGTACATGGATGGCAAGCCCGAGGTCGGTATCTGCGCCGGCAACATCGAGCTGATCGACGCCGACGGCAATCTGTATCCGGAGAAGCGTCAGCGCCGTGATGTGCCGTTCCGTCGTCTGGATTTCGATGACATGTTCCTGGAGCGCAAACCCTATCCGCCCGCGCCAACCCTGATGATCCGCCGGGAAGCGCTGGACAAGGTGGGTGGGTTCGATCCGAACATCCGACTGGAAGACTTGCTGATCGAGCTGAAGGTGACCCGTGCCGGTTACTTTATCGATGGCCTGAATGTGCTGATGGCGCGCTATCGCAAGCACGCCACCAACTCCTATAAGAACCACCGCTTCATGGTCGACAACATCCTGCGCTCCTACGCGCTGTTCAGCGATCATCCGCTGTACGACGAGGTGCGTTACAAGTTCCTCAGTTCTATGTTCCTCAAGACCGCCAACCGTGACCGCAAGCTCGCCCGCGAGCTGCTGGCGCAGATCCCGTTCAGGGCCTGGAACAAGAAGACCTGGCGCGGTCTGGGGCGGCTGTATTTCTCGGCGCTGGAAAAAGACTAGGGTCGTCACGCGCTTTGTGTAGCCGATGGCGTAGCCTGCGGCTACACAGGGTGCGTTATCAGCTTTGGAAAGGGGGCTGGTCGCTTCAGCGAGCGACCTTTTCCGTCAGGCTCTTTTCGGCCTTTTTGCCTTGGCGCAGCCACTGCAAGAGTTTGCGGCCGGCCGACATGCCTGGCTTTTCTATGTACAAGAACGTCAGGCTACTGATGACAATCAGCAGGCACGTGCATACGGCCAGCAGCGACAGATAGGTCCAGGTGTCACGAGCGTCCAGGTCCATCACCAGCGGCAGGCGTTGCACCATCACCCAAAGCACGAACCCGTGCAGCAAATAGGTGCTGTAGCTGATTTCCCCGAGCCAGCGGATGCTGCGCGGCTTGAGAGCGCCGAACAGGGTGTTTCCAGAGGCCACGATGACAAAAAACAGGGAAAGCAGCAGCAGTGGCAGCAGGTTGAACGCGCGGTTGAATGCCGTAAAGGCAATCGCCAGCGCCAGCAACGCGATAATCCCCGCCAGTCGCGTCTGACCCCAGGCCATCAAGTGAGGGCGGCGTATCCAGTACGCCGCCCCAATGCCGCCCAGGAAACTCGCCAGAAAGTGCTTCTTCAGTGAGTGCTCCCACCCGACCAATTGGTACAGAGCGTAAATGCCGATCAGGCACAGCACCACTTGCAGCCAGCTGCCGCGATAAATGAAGACCATGCCGGCCAATGGCAGCGCCAGATAGAAAAACACCTCGTAGCCCAGGGTCCAGGTGACGTTGGAGATCAGCATGCCGGTTTGGTGGTACTGGTTGACGTCCGGTCGGTCGAACGTCAGCCAGGCCAGTATCTGCCCGGCCAGTCGGATGCCGGGGTCCTTGAGTTCCCAGTTCTGCAAATAGAACACCGTGACAAATACAATCAGCATCAACGGCAGGTACAACGGGTAGAGGCGAAACACCCGAGAGACTGCGAAGGCCAGCCAGTCGTGTTGACGTCCCTGAGTGAGCAATCGGTTCCAGAACAGAAAACCGGTGATCATGAAAAACAGCGCGACGCTTCCCTGGCCCAGCTGCGAGTAGAAGTTGCTTGGCGGAAATTCGATAACGCCGGTGCGCAGGAAGATCCAGGTGATGACCGAATGGTGCACGAACACACCAAACGCCAGATAGCCGCGTAGTCCGTCGATGCTGGCATAGCGGCTTTCGCCGGAATGCTCCAGGTGACGGGTGATTTTCGGAACGGCGCGTAACAATAGGGCGGCGGTCGCGATGGCCAGCAGATAGGCTGCCAGCGCAATGAGCGGATTGGTTTCGGTCATCTATGAGCCCGGGCCGGGGAACTCCCGGCCAGCACTTGCCTGTGCAGGTTGTCGACAGCGGATTTCGACGCCGTTATGGCGTATCCCTGGAGCAGCGCTTCGAAATGGTCTTCGAACAACCAACGCTTATCCACCGTGTAGCGCTGCATATGGCGCAGATTACGCTGACGCAGGGAGAGGCTCAACGAGGAAGGATAGATGCGCATGTCGGCCACATCGATCAGGCCGAACTCGCCATCCTCCAGCACCAGCACGTTACCCAGATGCAGCGAACGGAAATAGACGCCGTGCTCATGCAGTTGAGCCATGAACTTGCCGAAACGCTCCACCAGCGCCTGGCGTACCGCCGGTGCGGTAATGCCTTGCAGCACCTGACGCAACGTATTGCCCGGCAGTGGCGAGTAGTGCACGGCGCTGCTGCCATCGTCGAGCCGGTACAGGTCAAGGATCTGCGGCGTTGGAATACCCAGGTTACGCAGTTGAATGCTGTGGATGGCGAAACGCTCGGAATACGGATTGAAGCTGCCCGAGGTGTACCAGCGTCGGCGACGGAACAACTTGAGGAAGCTGCCATCGACCAGGCGTAGCACTTTGGGGCCCAGGCCATCTTCTTCAATGATCTGCGCGTCGGCGGTCAACTGCTGTTGAGCGGTTGGTGACAGCGTCTTTACAGGCATCGCAAGCAGGCGTCTGGCGCGTTGGTTGATGCTCAGCGCGGCGATCAGTGCCAGCGGAATCCACAGCAGGAACCAGTGTTCTTTCGGTCGGGAAATGATCCCGCCACCTTCCGTCAAACCGGCGCCAATGCCGAATACCAGCCAGGTGGAAGCAATGATGAACAGCGGTTGCACGCGATTGCGCCAGCTGCTCAATAATCCCCAGGCCTGGAAAAACAACCACGGTAACAAACCGAGAATACCGACGTAATAGAGCACGCCCAAGGCGAAGTTGTGAGGTTCCTGCAGGTTATAACCGACACCGGGATCGACGGTCAGACTGGCGTTGTAACCATGACCAATCCACGGATGATCGGCGATTTTACTGAGCACCATCTGCCAGATTTCGAAACGATAGGAATCGCCTCGCAGAATGATCATCTGCGAGAACACGAACATTACCAGCGCCCCGGCGACGGCAAGGGCGCCCAGCAGTACAAGCGAGCGACGGCCCCAGCAAATGATACTCAACCACAGCGAGGCCATGGTCAGCGCAACCAGCGGGGTTCTGGAGCCGGTCGCAATGACTGCGGCAAACATCACGGCCATCGCCGGGATGCTCAGCCAGAGCATCTGCCGACGTTTGCAGGTCATGCTCAAGCTCAGCCAGTACGCGCAGAAAAAACCGAATATGTGAGAGCTGAGCAATGGATTGTCAAAGGCGCCGCCGCCGATAAGGCGCAATCCGGGCTCGTAGACCCGGGTGAATATGAACAAATCGTAAACCGTGCCGATCAGGCCCACCAATGCGGCGCTGAACAGCAGCGGCTGGAGGATTTCGCTGCGGTAGCGCACCAGCAGGTAGCAACCGGCAAACAGCAGCAAGGTATGCAGCGGCGGCTTGAACTGACCGGCAATGCTTTTGCTTTCAGGGCCCCAGCATAGACTCAGCAGCGCCCAGGCTGCGAACAACAGCGCGGCGGCAAAAATCGGTTCGCGCAGCAGCTCTTTGAGTTCACGAGGCCGCAGGCAAATGGCAATGAACGACGGAATGCTGAACAACCCGTAAAAAAGCTTGTGGTGCAAACTTCGTCCCGGCAGGAAAAACAGCGAGCACAAGAGCAAAAAGTAGCCAACCGGAAGAATCCAGAGGCAAATGAAATCGAAGACTCGATTGGATACGCTATTGAAACCGCTGAGTTGCATGCTGAGAGATTCAATCCTGAAGTTGATCGGCCATTTTGGAGCGATGGCTATTTGATGCTTAATCTGACGCGTAACAATAACAGCCTTTATGCGATTGCCAGAACCCTGAGGAAGCTGTGCTAAAGTCAGCGTCCTTTTTATCGACATTCGCGTGATATGACCGACTCCAGTCTCTCCGCAAGCCCTTCGAGCTTGAAAATCTACTTCCGCCTGCTCGGCTATGTCCGGCCGTATATCAGCCTGTTTCTGATCAGCATCGTCGGTTTTCTGATTTTCGCTTCGACGCAGCCAATGCTCGGCTACATCCTCAAGTACTTCGTCGACGGCCTGTCCAACCCCGAGGCAGTGCTGTTTCCAACCGTGCCTTACCTGCGAGACCTGCAACTGCTGCAGGCGGTGCCGTTGCTGATCATCCTGATCGCCGCATGGCAGGGGCTGGGATCTTATCTGGGCAACTACTTTCTGGCCAAGGTTTCCCTCGGGCTGGTCCATGATTTACGTGTGCAGTTGTTTAATAACCTGCTGGTTTTGCCCAATCGGTATTTCGACAAGCATAACTCGGGTCATCTGATTTCACGTATCACCTTCAACGTGACGATGGTCACCGGGGCGGCAACAGATGCGATCAAGGTCGTTATCCGAGAAGGCATGACGGTCATCTTCCTGTTCGCCTCGCTGCTGTTCATGAACTGGAAGCTGACGCTGGTGATGGTTGCGATCCTGCCGTTGATCGCGGTGATGGTGCGCACAGCAAGCAAGAAATTCCGCAAGCAAAGCAAGAAAATCCAGCTGGCCATGGGCGACGTGACGCACGTGGCTTCGGAAACCATCCAGGGTTATCGCGTGGTGCGCAGCTTCGGCGGCGAAGTCTACGAAGAAAAACGTTTTTACGATGCCAGCCAGGGCAACACCGACAAACAACTGCGCATGACCCGTACCGGTGCCATCTACACGCCGTTGCTGCAACTGGTGATCTACAGCGCCATGGCGGTGCTGATGTTCCTGGTGCTGTACCTGCGCGGCGATGCGTCGGCCGGTGACATGGTCGCCTACATCACCCTGGCCGGCCTGCTTCCCAAGCCGATCCGTCAATTGTCCGAAGTCAGCTCGACCATCCAGAAAGGTGTGGCTGGTGCCGAGAGCATCTTCGAGCAGCTGGACGTCGCGCCGGAAATCGATACCGGCACGGTCGAGCGTGATGCCGTCAGCGGTCGTCTGGACGTGCGCCACTTGAGCTTCACTTACCCGGACACCGATCGCCAGGTACTCGACGACATCAGTTTCTCGGTCGAGCCGGGGCAAATGGTGGCACTGGTCGGGCGTTCGGGCAGCGGCAAGTCGACCCTGGCCAACCTGATTCCGCGTTTCTATCACCACGACAAAGGCGAGATCCTGATCGATGGCGTTGAAGTGGAGCAGTACAAATTGCTGAACCTGCGCAAGCACATCGCCCAGGTGACCCAGCACGTGACCCTGTTCAGCGACACCGTGGCCAATAACATTGCCTACGGCGATCTGGCTGGCGCGCCCCGAGAAGACATCGAAAAAGCGGCAAGAGACGCCTATGCGATGGACTTCATCGCACAATTGCCCGAGGGCCTGGACACCCAGGTCGGCGAGAACGGCGTGTTGTTGTCCGGTGGACAGCGCCAGCGCCTGGCGATTGCCCGTGCCTTGTTGAAGAACGCACCATTGCTGATTCTCGACGAAGCCACTTCGGCCCTCGATACCGAGTCCGAGCGGCATATTCAGGCGGCGCTGGACCAGGTCATGAAAGGCCGGACCACTCTGGTGATCGCTCACCGGTTGTCGACCATCGAGAAGGCGGACCTGATTCTGGTCATGGACCAGGGCCGGATCGTCGAGCGCGGCACCCATGCCGAGCTCCTGGCGCAAAATGGCTATTACGCCCGCCTGAACGCCATGGGCCTCGACGCCCCGGCGGAAGACATCGCCTGACCTTTGTTCACCGGGCGCGCAATGTGCCCGGTGATTTGTATCAAGACCTTTACCTTCCTTGACCAAACCTGAATAAAACTACGCTCCGCGCTTGTTAATGTTCCTGAACGAACCTTGACTTCAATCGAGAGGGCCATCCCTTTCGCGCGGGTGCTTTCATGTTGCAACGTTATCTCTGGAAACTCCTGCCCAAGCCGCAACGGGCTTTCCTGCTGGGGCGCCTGTCGGTGGTCGACCGTCAGGTGGTGAACAAGTCAATGTCGGCCAACCTGCATTTTCCCAAGGCCTTCGAACAGCGCTCCTGTCTGTTCATTCATGTCCCCAAGTGCGCCGGAAGCAGCGTCTGCGCGGCGCTGTTCGATAACTGGAGCCCGGGTCACTTGCCGCTGTACTGGTACGAACAACAGTTTCCCGAGCAGTTCGCCGCCTGTTTCAAATTCGCTTTCGTTCGCGACCCGTTGGAGAGGGCCTATTCCGCCTACGCGTTTTTGCGAGGCAACGCGTTGGGACCGCGCGATCACGCGGCGCAGAAACTGGTCAGCCATTACCGCGACTTCGACGACTTTGTCGGTCGCTGGCTGCACCCTGAAACGATCCGCCAGCAACTGCATTTCGCCGCGCAGACGGATTTTCTCACCGACTCCCTGGGGCATCTTGCGTTGGACTTCATGGGTTACCAGGAGCATCTGGAGCGGGACTTCCAGCTGGTCTGCGAGCAATTGGGACATTCGGCGTTGCTGCCGCACGTCAACAGTTCCCGGCAGCGGCAGTCGATGCCGGCCCGTGACTTCTGCTCGGTTCGGACCCGTCGGCTGGTACGGCGGGCGTACCAGCGTGATTACGAGCTGCTTGGTTATGAATGAGGTGCTATCCATGCCCGCTTGCGCCATCAGACCTTACAATTTGTCGCTGTCGAATGAAGCCCGGGCCTCGATCAAGTCCCAGCGACCGCGCTGCCTCTGGCTGACTGGGTTGTCGGGGGCGGGCAAGTCGACCCTGGCCAACGCCCTTGAGCTGCGGCTCAATCAGTTCGAGCTGCACACGTTTCTACTCGATGGCGATAACTTGCGCGCTGGTTTGTGCCGTGATCTGGGGATGGGAGCGGATTGTCGCCGGGAAAACATCCGGCGCATGGCCGAGGTGGCGCGGCTGATGGTCGATGCCGGCCTGATTGTGATCGTTGCGGCGATCTCGCCCTTTCGCGCCGAGCGTGAGGCCGCACGTCGTTTATTCGCCAAAGGCGATTTCATCGAGGTGTATGTCAGCACGCCGTTCGCGGTGTGCGCGCAACGCGACCCGAAAGGTTTGTATCAGGCTGCACGGGAAGGGCGCATCAAGGACTTCACCGGCATCGACAGCCCGTACGAGGCGCCGCTGTCGGCCGAGTGCGAGATCGATACCGAGGCACTGGGCCTGGCAGACGCTTGCCTTCGACTGACGGCATTTTTGCTCAATAATTGATCAGATTTACCTGTCGAATCATCCCGTTGCAGCCGTCGCGCAAGCCTGCGCCAACCCTGTGGTAATATCGCGCCCCTGTTCATTCTGTATGTGGGTTGCTCCATGAAGTTGTCCATGCCGCGATTCGATCAAGCCCCTGTCTTGGTGGTCGGCGATGTCATGCTCGACCGTTACTGGCATGGTGGTACCTCACGGATTTCCCCTGAGGCGCCGGTGCCGGTAGTCAAGGTCGAGCAAATCGAGGACCGCCCGGGCGGTGCCGCCAACGTTGCGTTGAACATTGCCGCCCTCGGCGCACCGGCCTCGCTGGTCGGCGTGACCGGCGACGATGAAGCTGCCGACAGCCTGGCCAATAGCCTCAAGGGCGCTGGCGTGCGGGCATTGTTCCAGCGCATTGCGCACCAGCCGACCATCGTCAAGCTGCGGGTCATGAGCCGTCACCAGCAATTGCTGCGTATCGACTTCGAAGAACCTTTCGCCACCGACGCCCTGGCGCTGGGCGAGCAGGTCGACGAACTGCTCGAAGGCATCAAGGTGCTGGTGCTGTCCGACTACGGCAAAGGCGCACTGAAAAACCATCAGGTGCTGATCCAGGCCGCCCGTGCCCGTGGCATTCCGGTGCTGGCCGATCCCAAGGGCAAGGACTTCTCGATCTACCGTGGCGCGAGCTTGATCACGCCGAACCTCAGCGAATTCGAAACCATCGTTGGCGGTTGCGCCGATGAGCATGAGCTGGTCAGCAAGGGCGCGCAGTTGATGCACGACCTTGACCTCGGCGCGTTGCTGGTGACCCGTGGCGAGCACGGCATGACCTTGTTGCGCCCGGACCATCCGGCGCTGCACCTGCCGGCTCGTGCGCGTGAAGTGTTCGACGTGACCGGTGCCGGCGACACGGTGATTTCCACGCTGGCGGCCGCGATTGCTGCAGGCGAAGAGCTGCCACATGCGGTGGCCCTGGCCAATCTGGCGGCGGGCATCGTTGTCGGCAAGCTCGGTACGGCGGCGATCAGTGCCCCGGAACTGCGTCGTGCCATCCAGCGCGAAGAAGGTTCCGAGCGCGGTGTGCTGGGCCTTGAGCAGTTGCTGCTGGCGGTCGACGATGCGCGAGCACATAAAGAGAAGATTGTTTTCACCAACGGCTGCTTCGACATCCTGCACGCCGGCCACGTGACCTACCTCGAGCAGGCACGCGCCCAAGGCGATCGTCTGATCGTTGCGGTCAACGACGATGCCTCGGTCAGCCGCCTGAAAGGGCCGGGTCGTCCGATCAATAGCGTCGACCGTCGCATGGCCGTACTGGCCGGTCTGGGCGCCGTGGATTGGGTGATCAGCTTCCCTGAAGGCACCCCTGAAAACCTGCTGCGCGAGGTCAAGCCGGACGTGTTGGTCAAGGGCGGGGATTACGGGATCGACCAGGTGGTCGGCGCGGACATCGTGACCGCTTACGGCGGAACCGTGAAAGTACTGGGGCTGGTGGCAAACAGCTCGACTACCGCAATAGTCGAAAAAATCCGCAATAACTGAAGACGACGCGGTCACTGTGGTGAGGGAGCTTGCTCCCGCTGGGCTGCGAAGCGGCCCCAAAACCATACACCGCGTGATTTCAGGGAATACTCGTTAGCCGGTGCGGCTACTGCGTAGCCGAGCGGGAGCAAGCTCCCTCGCCACACAAGCGCTCTTGTTCCTATCGCACTGCCTTACGCGGCACAATCTTCTTCAGCAATTGCTTCGCCTTCCCGCGTAACCGGGCCAGACCCGAATCCTTCCCCGGCGGGCTCAACCCCTGCTGCCGTACCCAATCCTTCCAGCGAATCCGCTCATCGCGCACCAGCCAGCCTTCCTGCTGGGCAAAACTCTCTGCCAGGTACAGCCCGCGCGTACTCGCCGGGTACAGCTGATCCTTTTTCAAGGTATACAGCTCGGCCATCGGCTGGCCGTCCTGCAGCGGCATCAAATACAAATCGGGGCGCTTGCGATCGAGCCGGGCCACCAGCTGATCGCCCTCCAGTCGCTCATCGACATGAAACAGGCTCAGGGACTTGGCTTCCTTGGGTACGTCCAGGCGCAAGTCATAAATCAATTGCAGCGAAGCCGTCGGCAAATGCACGTAAGCCCGCGGACGTTCGATCAACTGCATCTTGGCGCAACGCACAGGCCGTGCGGAGCCGGACAACGGCGTCAGGCGAAAGGGTAATGCCTCGCGATAATGCAGCGCCGAGGAGTAGGGCGCCGGCAGCCAAGTGTCATTGAAGCGTCCGCCAAGCCAGCCTTCCGGGGTTTCCAGCAGGCACTCTTCGGCGATCTCCTGGATCGCCGTATGCAGTGGCAGGTTCAGCTCGTGGGCTGGCACGTAACCGGAGATTAACTTGAGCACCACATCGCCGCGGTCTTGCCGGCGTTGACGCACCAAGACCCAGTAATCGCGATTCTGCCAATGCAGGGTCAGGCGCACCGAGACCCCAAGGTTGGCCAGTTCCAGCGAGAAGCGCTCAGTGTCGGGCACCGTCACCGGGCGGCGACGTTGCAGGGTCTGGGAGAAATTGAGCGGCATCCCGACGCTCTGATAGCTCAAGCCTTCGGGAGTCGCTTCGACGTACAACGGCAGGGTCTTGAAGTTGCTCGGGTTCTTTCTTATGAGCGTGCGCGGCATGTCGGCTCCTGCTTAAGGCCGCGTGGGCGGCATCAGTTTCTACGTAGGACCTGGGCAACGGTCGCGACGTTGTGGGCGAGGTGCAGCGGATTGATGGTCCCGACAATAGCACTGGCAACACCCGGATGTTCAAACAACAACTCGAAGCTGGCGCGCACCGGGTCCACGCCCGGACTCAGGCAGACGTGACCGCTGGCGAGGGCTTTTTTGACCAGAATGGCTTTGCCGTGAGCAGCAGCATAGTCAATGACCGGCTTCTCGCTCTGTTCGTTCAGATTGTAGGTGACCATGGCGCAATCACCCTGTTCCAGAGCCTTCAAACCCCCTTCGACGGTTTTGCCGGAAAAACCGAAGCCGCGAATCTTGCCTTCGGCCTTGAGCGCGGCGAGGGTCGCGTAGACTTCGCTGTCGTTGAGAATTGCCAGGTCGTTGCCGTCGGAGTGCACCAGCACCAGATCGATAACATCTGTTTCCAGGCGTTGCAGGCTGCGCTCCACTGAACGTCGAGTATGGGCGGCGCTGAAGTCGTGACTCGACTGGCCGTCGGCAAATTCTTCGCCGACCTTGCTGACGATCACCCAGTCCTCACGCTGACCACGCAACAGCGGGCCGAGGCGCTCTTCACTGCGGCCATAAGCCGGGGCGGTGTCTATCAGGTTAATGCCCATATCGCGCGCGAGTTTGAGCAGCATGCGCGCTTCGTCATCGCCGGGAATCTGGAAACCGTTGGGGTATTTTACGCCTTGGTCGCGGCCCAGTTTTACCGTGCCCAGGCCCAGGGGCGAAACCATCAGGCCAGTGCTGCCGAGGGGGCGATGCAGGTCGTGCAGGGTCTTAATGCTCATGGCAGCAGTTGCTCCCAGGCTGGAACGCAAATCGGTGGTTTTGGCAAGTCGGGCAGCGGCGCTGGATGGCTTGGCTGGATGCCGTCACGCTGTAAAGACGCGATGACCCGGTCGGCGAAGTCCGGCGCCAGTGCCAGTTTGGTCGGCCAACCGACCAGCAGCCGGCCTTCTTCGGCAAGGAAGGCATTGTCCGGGCGCGTCAGTCCCGATTGCAGCGGTTCGGCGCGATCCACACGCAAGGTGGCCCATTGCGCGGTGCTCAGGTCGATCCATGGCAGCAACTGGCCAAGTTCTTTCTGCGCGGTGGCGATTTGCTCGGCGGGTTCACGGGCAACCCCTTCGGCTTCAGCGATATCGCCGCCCATGTACCAGACCCATTGGCCATCGGCGGCAGGATGGGTGGTCACGGTCAGGCGCGGTTTGGTGCCGCCGCCCAGGCAGTGGGCATACAGCGGTTTGAGGCTCGGGCCTTTGGCGATGATCATGTGCAACGGCCGGCGCTGCATGGCGGGCTGGCTCAGCCCCAGGGCGTCGAGCAACGCCGCTGTGCCGGCTCCGGCGCTGAGCACGATGCGCTGGGCGCGGATCTCACGTCCGTCGACCTTCAGGCCCACCAGAACCCCCGCCTCCAGCAACGGTTCGATCTTCTGACCGGCGAGCAGGCCATCACCGGCCAGGTCGGCCAGGCGCTGGATCAGGCTCGGCACGTCGATGACCAGTTCCGCCAATCGGTAAACCTTGCCCTTGAAGCGCTTGTCTTGCAGGGCCGGCGGCAGTTGGTCGCCCTTGACCTGATCGACACGGCCACGCACGGCTTTGCTGGCGAAGAAACTGGTGAGGTTGCCAGCGAGGGTGCCAGGGGACCAGAGGTAATGGGCTTCGGACAGCAAGCGCACGCCGGTCAGATCCAGCTCGCCGTCGCCGGCAAGGGCTTCACGCCAGCGGCGTGGCATGTCGGCGATGGCTTCCGAGGCTCCGGTCAGGGCGCCATGCAGCGCGTACTTGGCGCCGCCGTGGATGATGCCCTGGGACTTCACACTCTGCCCGCCGCCAAGGCTGGCGCTTTCCACCAGCACGGTCGAAAAACCCTGGCGGCGCAGACGCGCATTCAGCCAGAGGCCGGCGACACCAGCGCCGACAATCAGAACGTCGGTGGAAATAACGGATGGCATGCAGCGACCTCAGTGTTCAAGACGAGGGCGCAGTATACAGACTCGAAGATTGGAGGTTTTATTGCTGATCAACAGAGGCTATACGCAGGACCTGTGGTGAGGGAGCTTGCTCCCGTTGGGTCGCGAAGCGGCCCCAAAATCTAACGATGCGGTTATTCAGATAAACCGCATCAGGCTATTTACGACTGCTTCGCAGCCGAGCGGGAGCAAGCTCCCTCGCCACAGGGGATCGGGATGACAGTCAGTGGCCAGCGGTTTTGGAGAAGAGCTGGATGACGACGACGCCCAATACGATCAACGCCATCCCCAGCATCGCCGGTACATCCAGTTTCTGCCCGTAGATAAACAGCGCCGCGATGCTGACCATCACGATGCCCAAACCGGCCCACACCGCATAAGCGACGCCCACCGGAACGCTGCGCACCACCAAGGTCAGCATCCAGAAGGCAATGCCGTAACCGACAATCACCAGAATCAGCGGCAGCGGGGTGCTGAAGCCTTTGACGGCTTTCATTGAAACAGTCGCGATCACTTCGGCGCAGATGGCAATGGCCAGGTAGTAGTAAGCGGTCATAGGTGCATCCTCGTGTGAAGTGTTGCTGTCTGAGTTCGGCATTCTAGAGATTCTCCAGATGCGGTAAAGTCATTACCTATCTGTTCTGAAGATGGGTTGACTCATGAGCATGCAATGGAATCTGGAGCAGCTGCGCCTGTTTGTCAGCGTAGCGGAGCAGCGTTCGTTTTCTGCCGTAGCACGGGATCAGCGCAAGGCGCAGTCGGCGGTCAGCAGTTCGATTGCGCTGCTGGAGGAAGACCTCGGCGTCAGCCTGTTCGACCGCAGCAGCGGCCGTCAGCCGAAACTCACCGAGGCCGGCAATGCCTTGCTGGAGGAGGCGCGGGAAGTATTGCGTCAGTGCGAGCGCCTAAACGGCCGGGCGCTGGCGATGATGCGCGGACAGGAAGCGCGTTTGCGCGTGGCTCAGGATGAGGCGATGCCCTATCAGCCGATCATCGAAAGCTTTGCAGCCCTGGCCGACAAATTTCCCAGCCTTGAAGTGCAGCTGACCAGTGCGGCTCAAGGTGATGTGGCGCGCAAACTGGTCGAGCGTCGGGCCGATCTGGGACTGTTGTTTTATCACGACCAGATCCCCGAAGCGCTTGAGCGTCGGGTGCTCGGCAGCGTCGAAATGCTCACCGTATGCGGCGTGCATCATCCCCTGGCGAAACAGGCGCACGTTGATTGTCAGCAACTGGCGCAGCACCGTCAGTTGCTGATGTCCACGCAGTCCAGCGTCTATCCCGGCAGTGAGCCGGCCAGTCCGCAGGTCTGGCGGGCCGACAGCTTCTACGTGATGGCCGAATGGCTGGTGCGCGGCCTCGGCTGGGCCTGGCTGCCACGGCACGTGGTGCAGTACCCGGCGTATCAGGACCTGATGGTCGAACTGGACAGCGAATGGACCCCGCCGGCGCTGGTTGTTGAGCTGGTCTGGCGCCGCGATGAACCCCTCGGCCCGGCGGCTCGTTGGCTGGCAGAACGTTTTGCCGTGCATTTGCGGGCGATCGGCGAAAAAACCGATAAACTCCGCCGCCATGAATAGAACTCTCTACACCGCGCTGTTTTACTTGGGGCTGCCATTGGTAGCGATTCGGCTGTGGCTGCGTTCGCGCAAGGCGCCGGCGTATGCCAAACGCATTGGCGAACGCTTCTCCCTCGGCCTGCCGACGATGAAGCCGGGCGGCATCTGGGTGCACGCGGTGTCCGTGGGCGAGAGCATTGCCGCAGCGCCGATGATTCGCGCCCTGCTGCAACGTTATCCACAGCTGCCGATTACCGTGACCTGCATGACCCCGACCGGTTCGGAGCGCATCCATGCCCTGTTTGCCAACGAGCCGCGCATCCAGCACTGCTATTTGCCTTACGACTTGCCGTGCGCGGCAGCACGGTTTCTCGATCGGGTCCAGCCGAAACTGGCGGTAATCATGGAGACCGAACTCTGGCCGAACCACATCCATCAGTGCGCCAAGCGCGGGATTGCGGTGGCGTTGGCCAATGCGCGATTGTCCGAACGTTCGGCCAAGGGTTATGGCCGCTTCCGGAAACTCACCCAGCCGATGCTCGCCGAGATGAGCCTGTTCGCGGTGCAGACCGAAGCCGAAGCTCAGCGCTTCCTTAACCTGGGTGCGCGTGCGGACACTGTCGAAGTGACCGGCTCGATCAAGTTTGACCTGACCATCGATCCGCAATTGCTTCTGCGCGCCACCGAATTGCGCGCGCAATGGCAGGCGCAGGAACGCCCGGTGTGGATCGCCGCGAGTACTCACGAAGGTGAAGACGAAGTGGTGCTGGCGGCCCATCGTCAGTTGCTGGCCAATCATCCCGATGCGTTGCTGATTCTGGTGCCGCGTCATCCAGAGCGTTTCAACTCAGTGTTCGCCTTGTGCCAGCAGCAGGGATTCGCCACGGTGCGTCGTTCCTCCGGCGAGCCGGTCACGGCTAATACGTCGGTGTTGCTGGGCGACACCATGGGTGAGTTGCTGTTTCTTTATGCCTTGGCGGACAGCGCGTTTGTCGGCGGCAGCCTGGTGCCGAACGGCGGGCATAACCTGCTGGAACCGGCGGCGCTGGCCAAACCGGTGCTGTGCGGCCCGCACCTGTTCAACTTCCTCGAAATCGCCGCACAATTGCGCAGCGCCGGGGCGTTGCAGGAAGTGGAGGATGCCGAAGGCCTGGCGCTGGCGGTGCAGCGGCTGTTCGAATTGCCGCGCGATGCGCAGCGAATGGCGGAGGCTGGGTTGAAAGTGATGCGCACCAATCAAGGCGCGTTGCAGCGGCTACTGGATGGGTTGGGGCGGTTGATCGACTTGACTTGATACCTGTGGCGAGGGAGCTTGCTCCCGTTCGGCTGCGAAGCAGTCGTCAGTCCGGCTTTCTCGGTGTGTCAGGAAACTGCGAGTTGCAGGAGTTGGGGCCGCTTCGCAGCCCAGCGGGAGCAAGCTCCCTCGCCACAGAACCGGTTTTTACTGCGTTGGATTTGCCTTCAACTGCGCCGCCGCAGCCTTCGCCAGATCCGGTGGCAGGAAGTCCTTGTCCGGGTTGTAGTCGGCCTTGAGATAACGCGCCAGGTCCTGCAAATCCCCCGGGTTCAACGTGCCGGCAGCCTGCTTCAAACGCAGGTTGTCGAGGATGTAGTCGTAGCGGGTGTTGTTGTAGTTGCGCACCGAGGTGTACAGCTGACGCTGGGCATCCAGCACGTCAACGATATTTCGCGTGCCGACCTGATAACCGATTTCAGTCGCTTCCACCGCACTCTGGTTGGAGATGATCGACTGTTTGCGTGCCTGCACCTGCTCGACGTCGGTGTTCACCGCCCGGTGCAGGTTGCGGGTGCTTTCCACGATTTGCCGGCGCAGGGATTCACGTTGCTGCTCGGACTGGTCCAGTTGCGCATACGATTGGCGCACCTGGGAGTTGATCAGGCCGCCACTGTAGATCGGGATGTTCACTTGCAGGCCCACCGTCGTTTGTTCGACGTTGCCGCCATACGGCTGGCCAAAGGCGTTCGGGTTGCCGAAGCCCAAGGCGTCGTTATCACCTTTTTCGTACTTCGCCACGGCATCGAGGGTCGGTGCATGACCCGCCTTGCGCTGCTTGAGTGTTTCTTCGGCAGCACTGACGGCGTAATTGCTGGCCAGCAAATTAAGGTTCTGCTTCGCCGCGGTATCGACCCAGGCCTTGGCATCATTCGGTGATGGCGGCAGGATCGGCAGTGTGTGGACAATGCCCTGGATCGAGTTGTATTGGCGGTTGGTCAGGGTGATCAACGCTTCGAACGCATCATCCACCTGGCGCTGGGCGAGGATCCGGTTGGCCCGTGCCGTGTCGTAGCTGGCTTGCGACTGCAGCACGTCGGTCTTGTCCGACAGGCCGACATCGAAGCGCTCGTTGGACTGGTCGAGCTGGCGTTTGAACGCCGCTTCCTCGGCCTTGGTCGAGGCCAGGTTGTCCTGGGTGCGCAGCACGTTGAAGTAGCTTTCGGCTGTCTGCAGGATCAGGTTCTGTTCAGTTGCCGAGAGTTGCAACGCGGCCTGTTCGTTGACGTCCTTGGCGGCCTGGAACTGGAACCAGCGATCGGCACGGAACAGCGGTTGTGCCAACGTCGCTTGATAGGAATGAGCGTTACGGTTGGCGGTGGCCGAAGGCTGATCGATCGTGGTGCGCACGTTGGCGAGCTCGGCGCCGCCCGAGAGATTGGGCAGCAGACCGGCGCGGGCCTGGGGCACCACTTCTTTCTGGGCACCGTATTGGGCACGGGCGGCAGCCAGGTCGGCGTTGTTGTCCACCGCTTCCTGGTAGACGCTGACCAGATCGGTTTTGGTCGATAAGGGCGCTTCTGCTGCCCAGGCCATTCCATTGGACGCACAAGACACGGCAAGGGCCAGTGATAGGTTGCGCAGCATGAGGCCATCCCTAAAATTACGCTGATAATTTGAGCGCCAAGGCTACGGCGCGGCCCATACAGCGTCAAGGCGCAGCATGGCTTGGCGAGTGTAATTGTCGCCAAGCACGGCAACAATCCGGTAATTGCGCCATTCATCATGGTGTTTACCGCGGTGTTGGCGTTCTTTGCCAGTTGTGTCTAGACTGGCCGGGTTCTTGTCGGGGTGCCTTGCTATGAGGCTGAGATCGAATAATTTCGGATCCCGTTGAACCTGATCAGGTTAGCGCCTGCGTAGGGAACAAGATTTCTCGTCACCCGGCGAGTCCTCTTGTGCTTCGTCCGGGATGTTGTTCGACAATCGAACACCCCTCGAGCACTGAGCACAGCACCAACGGCTTCGTTATGGCTGATTGGTCGCGTCCATTCGTTACAGGTTCGCTCCGACAAAATTCCACTGCCTGGATGCTGTCTGGAGAGCCCGTGATGACGATAAAACTAAAAAACACTACGAACCTGAGTGACTCGGCCCAAGTCGATCAACAATCGGTTCAGCCGTTTACCCGCTCGCAAAAAATCTATGTCCAGGGTTCCCGCCCGGACATCCTCGTGCCGATGCGCGAAATCAGCCTCGACGTGACCCCGACCGACTTCGGCGGCGAGATCAACGCGCCTGTCGTTGTGTACGACACCTCGGGCCCGTACACCGACCCCAACGTCATCATCGACGTGCGCAAGGGCCTGGCTGATGTGCGCTCGCCTTGGATTGAATCCCGTGGCGACACCGAGCGCCTGCCCGGCCTGAGCTCGAACTTCGGCCAGGAACGCCTCGCCGACGCCGAACTGACCAAGCTGCGTTTCGCCCACGTCAACAACCCGCGCCGCGCCAAGGCAGGGGCCAACGTCAGCCAGATGCACTACGCCCGCAAAGGCATCATTACCGCCGAGATGGAATACGTCGCCATCCGCGAAAACATGAAGCTCGAAGTGGCTCGCGCCGCCGGGCTGCTGGACCAGCAACACGCCGGTCACAGCTTCGGTGCCAGCGTGCCGAAAATCATCACCCCTGAATTTGTCCGTGACGAGATCGCCCGCGGTCGCGCGATCATTCCGGCCAACATCAACCACACCGAACTGGAACCGATGATCATCGGCCGTAACTTCCTGGTGAAGATCAACGGCAACATCGGCAACAGCGCCTTGGGTTCGTCCATCGAAGAAGAAGTGGCGAAACTGACCTGGGGCATTCGCTGGGGTTCGGACACGGTCATGGACCTGTCCACCGGCAAGCACATTCACGAAACCCGCGAGTGGATCATCCGCAACTCGCCGGTGCCTATCGGTACCGTGCCGATCTATCAAGCGTTGGAAAAAGTCGGCGGCGCCGCCGAAGACCTGACCTGGGAGCTGTTCCGCGACACGCTGATCGAACAGGCCGAGCAGGGCGTCGACTACTTCACCATCCACGCCGGCGTGTTGCTGCGCTACGTGCCGCTCACCGCCAAACGCGTCACCGGGATCGTTTCCCGTGGCGGCTCGATCATGGCCAAGTGGTGCCTGGCCCACCACAAAGAGAACTTCCTCTACACCCATTTCGAAGACATCTGCGAAATCATGAAGGCCTACGACGTCAGCTTCTCGCTGGGTGATGGCCTGCGTCCGGGCTCGATTGCCGACGCCAACGACGCCGCGCAATTCGGTGAGCTGGAAACCCTCGGCGAGCTGACCAAGATCGCCTGGAAGCACGATGTGCAATGCATGATCGAAGGCCCTGGCCACGTGCCGATGCAGTTGATCAAGGAAAACATGGACAAGCAGCTTGAGTGCTGTGACGAGGCGCCGTTCTACACCCTTGGTCCGCTGACCACTGACATCGCACCGGGATACGACCACATCACCTCGGGTATCGGTGCGGCGATGATCGGCTGGTTCGGTTGCGCCATGCTTTGCTACGTGACGCCGAAGGAGCACTTGGGCCTGCCGAACAAGGATGACGTGAAGACCGGGATCATCACCTACAAGATCGCCGCGCATGCCGCCGATCTGGCCAAAGGGCATCCGGGCGCACAGATCCGCGACAATGCCTTGAGCAAGGCGCGATTCGAATTCCGTTGGGAAGACCAGTTCAACCTGGGCCTTGATCCCGACACCGCTCGTTCGTATCACGATGAGACCTTGCCGAAGGATTCGGCCAAGGTCGCGCATTTCTGCTCCATGTGCGGGCCGAAATTCTGTTCGATGAAGATCACCCAGGAAGTCCGCGAATACGCGGCTAACCAACGGATCGAAACCGTCGACGCCGAAGTCGCCCAGGGATTGGCGGACCAGGCTGAGCGGTTCAAGCAGGAAGGCAGTCAGCTGTACAAGAAAATCTAGCCACGAGCGACAAGCGACAAGCTGCAAGAAGAAGCGGTTTGCTTCTAACTTGTAGCTTGCAGCTTGAAACTTGTCTCTGCTCTTATTTGAGATAACACCCTTGAGCATTCAACCCGGCACTTATTCCCCCGACATCGCGGTGCCCATGGACAAACGTGTCTTTGGCGGTCGCGATCTGTTTTCCCTGTGGTTCTCCCTCGGCATCGGCCTGATGGTGCTGCAGACCGGCGCCTTGCTCGCGCCAGGCCTGGGCCTGTCCGGCTCGTTGCTGGCGATCTTCCTCGGCACCCTGGTCGGCGTTCTGCTGCTGGCCGCTGTCGGCGTGATCGGCAGCGACACCGGCCTGTCGTCGATGGCCGCGCTCAAGCTCAGCCTCGGCAAACGTGGCGCGAGCCTGCCTGCCGTGCTGAACCTGCTGCAACTGATCGGTTGGGGTTCGTTCGAAATCATCGTGATGCGCGACGCCGCCAGCTTGCTGGGTGCGCGGGCGTTCAGCGAAGGCAGCCTGCTGTCGAATCCACTGCTCTGGACCGTATTTTTTGGTGGTTTGGCGACCTTGCTGGCCGTCAGCGGTCCGTTGACGTTCGTGCGACAAATCCTGCGCAAGTGGGGTATCTGGCTGCTGCTGGCCGCGTGCATCTGGCTGACGTGGAACCTGTTTGCCAAGGCCGATCTGACCGCGTTGTGGGCACAGGCCGGTGACGGTTCGATGCCCTTCGCCGTGGGCTTCGACATTGCCATTGCGATGCCGCTGTCGTGGCTGCCGCTGATTGCCGACTACTCACGCTTCGGCAAGCGTGCGAAAAATGTGTTCGGCGGTACAGCGATTGGCTTCTTTATCGGCAACTTCTGGCTGATGAGCCTCGGCGTGGCCTACACCCTGGCGTTCGCGCCGAGCGGTGAAGTGAATGCCTTGTTGCTGGCGCTGGCGGGTGCAGGCCTGGGCATTCCGCTGTTGCTGATCCTGTTGGACGAGTCGGAAAACGCCTTCGCCGACATTCACTCGGCGGCTGTCTCCAGCGGGATTCTGTTGCGCTTGAAAGTCGAGCATCTGGCGTTGGCCATCGGCGTGATTTGCACACTGATCGCGTGCCTGGCGCCACTGGCGCAGTACCAGAACTTCCTGCTGTTGATCGGTTCGGTGTTTGCGCCGCTGTTCGGCGTGGTGCTGGTGGATCACTTCATTCTGCGCAAACGCAGTGCTCAGGTGGCGTCAGCCGCGTTGCGCTGGCCGGCGCTGCTCGCCTGGTTGGGCGGGGTGAGCACTTATCATTTGTTGGCCAATCTGTATCCGGACATCGGCGCAACCCTGCCGTCGTTGATTCTGGCAGGGTTGCTCCAGCTAGTGCTGGGCCGTGCCTTCAGTTACGGCCGGGAAACAGCTCGGGCTTGAGAATGCCGTTCAGGCGCGGGTAGGGGATCTTCAGTTCGACGTGGCCCAGCGCGTAAGGCGCGATGGTGCTCACTTCGTACTTGAGGATCACCCCGCCGTAGGTCAGCGCCACATTCTGGGTTTTCTGGAACGGCCACTGCTTCACGAACTCCGGTTCCTGATCGAGCTTGGTGCTGATCAGCCAGCTGTTGTGCGCCACTTGCGCGGCTTTCCAGAACGCCTCTTCCTGACCCGGCACCAACATGTCGGACAAGGTCAGCACTTTATGCTGCTGGCGCGAATAGTTGATGAAGCCGCGGCCTGGTGTGCCATGTGCGCCGCCGGTGTCCAGGTAGCTGGAAAACTCGACGATCACCAAGCCGTCATGCTGCTCACGTACCTTGGCTTGCAGGTAGCTGCTGTTACGCGGGCCAGCGGTGCGCAAAAACTCATCGCGATAGGCCGCCAGCGTCGGTGCCGCAGGGGCTTCGGGCGAGGTGCGGGTCATTTGCAACAGGCGCTTTTCGACAATACCGTCAAGCTGAGGCTCGGCCGGGAAGCGCAGCGTATCGATGTTCACCAGCGGGCAGTCAGGCGTCGTGCAACCCGGTTTCAGTGTTTCGGTGGCGTCGCGGGTAGTTTCCAGCGGAGCTCGGTAGTTGGGTTGGAACAAACTCTGGCAGGCACCCAGGGTCAGGGCAATTGCGGCCACGGAGGCGATTTTAAAAAGCGACATGGGCGTCCTTCGTAAAACAGGGAAAGGCAAAAAGTTATCCGCTTCGACTCTCAACGAAGCAGTCAGTTCGCCACTAAGCTAATTAGAGTTGGTTTCGCCCTCACCGTCTATCTCGCTGACGGGAAAGGGGCTGCATCAAACGGCGCGGGCGCGTTAGGATGGCGCGAAGTCGAGGTTGGAGCCTCTTCATGGATTTGCAGTAAACGAGGATTGTCATGACTGATTTTGCCAACGCCATTCCGACCGCCGTTGATATCGTTCGGCGCGAAAAGTGCTACGAGGGCTTCTACAAGCTCGATCGTGTGCACTTGCGCCATGAGTTGTTTGCCGGTGGCATGAGTCGCGAGATCAATCGTGAAGTGTTTGTTCGCCATGATGCGGTGTGCGTGTTGCCATACGATCCGCAGCGCGATGAAGTGGTGCTGATCGAGCAGTTTCGCGTGGGCGCCATGGGCAAGACCGACAACCCGTGGCTGATCGAGCTGGTCGCCGGTCTGATCGACAAGGATGAAGTGCCGGAAGAAGTTGCTCACCGCGAGGCGCAGGAGGAAGCTGGGCTTGTGTTCGGGGCGCTCTGGCCGATGACCAAATACTTTCCATCGCCGGGCGGCAGCAACGAATTTGTGCACTTGTACCTGGGGCGTTGCGACAGCACCGGAGTCGGCGGCCTGCATGGGCTGGAGGAAGAAGCAGAGGATATCCGCGTTACGGTCTGGGCGTTCGAAGATGCCTTGCAGGCCGTCCGCGACGGACGTATTGCCAACGCGCCAAGCATCATTGCCTTGCAATGGTTGGCCTTGAACCGCGCTGAAGTGAGGGGGCTATGGTCGTAAACAAGCTGCGCGATCGTTACAGGGTGGACCTCGTGGGGCTGCAAGCCTCCTGCGAGGCCAACTACGCGCGCCTCATGCGACTGCTGCCGGACATGCGCAACGAACCCGAGGCGCGGCGCATTGCCGTGACTCACGGCGACCAGATGCTCGGCGTACTGGCTCTCGAAGTGCTGCAGGTCTGTCCGTACACCACGACCCTGCAAGTGCGCCAGGAACACAGCCTGCCGTGGCTGCCGGTGCCGCAACTGGAAGTGCAGGTCTACCACGATGCGTGCATGGCCGAAGTGGTCAGCGCCGAACATGCACGACGCTTTCGCGGCATCTATCCTTACCCGAATGCCTCAATGCATCAGCCGGATGAAAAGGCCCAGTTGAATATGTTCCTGGGTGAATGGCTGAGCCATTGTCTGGCGTGTGGGCATGAGTACGCCGTTGTGCGCTGAGTGTGAACTGCGTCAGATTCACAGGTTTCCTCTTTTGATCGTCCCCCAGCATAATTGCGGCACTCATCCAATCCCGTGATTCAGCCTGGGAGAACGCCTTGCCGAGCGTATCCACATTGACCACCGCCGATTCGGCGTTGCTGGTGCAACTGTCCGACAGTCATCTGTTTGCCGAAGCGGACGGGAAGTTGCTGGGCATGAATACCCGGGACAGCCTGCAAAAGGTCATTGAGCTGGTGCGCCTGCAGCAGCCGCAGATTGACCTGATCGTTGCCAGCGGTGATCTGTCTCAGGACGGGACGCTGGAGTCTTATCAGCTGTTTCGCGACCTGACCCGGCAGCTCGATGCACCGGCGCGCTGGATTCCTGGCAATCATGATGAGCCGCGGATCATGGCCGAGGCGGCGGTGCAAAGCGCATTGCTGGAGCCGGTGGTGGATGTCGGTAACTGGCGGGTGACTTTGCTGGATTCGGCGGTGCCGGGGTCGGTGCCGGGCTATTTGCAGGATGAGCAGTTGCAGTTGCTGGCGCGTTCGTTGAGTGAGGCGCCGGAGCGGCATCATCTGGTCTGCTTTCACCATCATCCGGTGTTGATCGGCTGTTTGTGGATGGAGCCTATCGGCTTGCGTAATCCTGAGGCCTTGTTTGCGGTGCTGGATCGCTTTCCGCAGGTGCGTGCTGTTTTGTGGGGGCATGTGCATCAGGAGGTTGATCAGGTGCGCAAAGGGGTGCGGTTGATTGCTTCGCCTTCGACTTGCATTCAGTTTGAGCCTGGGAGTGATGATTTCAAGGTTGGGGAGCAGGCACCGGGGTATCGCTGGTTGCGGTTGTTGCCGGATGGGCAGATTGAAACGGGTGTTGAGCGGGTCACCGGGTTTGATTTTCAGGTTGATTTCGGGTCGAACGGGTACTGACTTTTCATCTTGGACTTGGCGGCCTGATAGCCGGCCAGGTTCTTGTTTACCGGGTACATATCCGTTTCTGCGGTAACGGCGGCTGGCGGTTTTGCCCTTACGGCGAGTCCCTTTTGTCAAACGCCACAAAAGGAACCAAAAAGTCTCGCCCCAAGCGTCCGGCCCCTCGCTAAGGCTCGGCGTACCTTCGCTCCGGTATCCATCCGGGGACACTGCCCTCCGGTCTGCTTCGCGACGACCTACATGCAGCGTGTTCGACTGCGTCGAACGGCGCTGCGCGCCACTCCCCGGATGAACACCTCCACTCAGCCTCCCGAAAGGGGCGGGTAGATCAAGATCAAGAGCTGCAGGCGAGCTAACGCTCGGCCTGATGAGTGGTGAAGAGCGAAGCGTGTACAGCGAACCCCTTGTAGGAGCGAGGCTTGCCCGCGAAGGCGGCCTGACAGCCGACCAATCTCTTTTGCAAGTAACCACATTCCCCTGTAGGAGCGAGGCTTGCCCGCGAAGGCGGCCTGGCAGCCGACCAATCTTTTTTGCAAGTACCCACATTCCCCCGTAGGAGCGAGGCTTGCCCGCGAAGGCGGCCTGACAGCCGACCAATCTCTTTTACAGGTACCCCCATTCCACTGTAGGAGCGAGGCTTGCCCGCGAAGACGGCCTGACACCCGACCAATCTCTTTTACAGGTACCCCCATTCCACTGTAGGAGCGAGGCTTGCCCGCGAAGACGGCCTGACACCCGACCAATCTCTTTTACAGGTACCCTCATTCCACTGTAGGAGCGAGGCTTGCCCGCGAAGACGGCCTGACACCCGACCAATCTCTTTTACAGGTACCCTCATTCCACTGTAGGAGCGAGGCTTGCCCGCGAAGGCGGCCTGACAGCCGACCAATCTCTTTGCATGTACACCCATTCCACTGTAGGAGCGAGCCTGCTCGCGAAGGCGGCCTGACAGCCGACCAATCTCTTGCAGGTACACCCATTCCACTGTAGGAGCGAGGCTTGCCCGCGAAGGCGGCCTGACAGCCGACCAATCTCTTTGCAGGTACCCACACTCCACTGTAGGAGTGAGCCTGCCCGCGAAGACGGCCTGACACCCGACCAATCTCTTTTACAGGTACCCCCATTCCACTGTAGGAGCGAGGCTTGCCCGCGAAGACGGCCTGACACCCGACCAATCTCTTTTACAGGTACCCTCATTCCACTGTAGGAGCGAGGCTTGCCCGCGAAGACGGCCTGACACCCGACCAATCTCTTTTACAGGTACCCTCATTCCACTGTAGGAGCGAGGCTTGCCCGCGAAGGCGGCCTGACAGCCGACCAATCTCTTTGCAGGTACCCACACTCCACTGTAGGAGTGAGCCTGCCCGCGAAGACGGCCTGACACCCGACCAATCTCTTTTACAGGTACCCCCATTCCACTGTAGGAGCGAGGCTTGCCCGCGAAGACGGCCTGACACCCGACCAATCTCTTTTACAGGTACCCTCATTCCACTGTAGGAGCGAGGCTTGCCCGCGAAGACGGCCTGACACCCGACCAATCTCTTTTACAGGTACCCTCATTCCACTGTAGGAGCGAGGCTTGCCCGCGAAGGCGGCCTGACAGCCAACCAATCTCTTGCAGGTACACCCATTCCACTGTAGGAGTGAGCCTGCTCGCGAAGACGGCCTGACAGCCGACCAATCTCTTGCAGGTACCCACATTCCCCTGTAGGAGCAAGACTGCCCGCAATGGCGTCTACCCAGCCCCCCATGCCCGCCATGCATATCCCGATCCCCCCGACTCCCTGTAAACTCCGCGTTCTTTACCGACGCACAGGGAGCTCAAATGTCCGGTTCGATCCTTTATATCCACGGCTTCAACAGCGCGCCTTCGTCAAAAAAGGCCACGCAGTTGGTGCAAGTGATGGACCGCCTGGGTTTGAGCGATCAGTTGCGCGTTCCTGCCTTGCATCACCACCCGCGCGAAGCCATCGGTCAGCTGAACAAGGCGATTGAAGAGCTTGGGCGGCCACTGCTGGTAGGCAGCTCACTCGGCGGCTACTATGCGACTCACTTGGCCGAGCGCCATGGCCTCAAGGCCCTGTTGATCAACCCTGCCGTCAGTCCGCACCGGATGTTTGACGGGTATCTGGGGACGCAGAAAAACCTGTATACCGATGAGGCCTGGGAATTGACCCACGACCACGTGACGGCCCTGGCCGAGCTGGAAGTGCCGGCGCCCCAGGATCCGCAGAGGTATCAGGTGTGGTTGCAGACCGGCGACGAAACGCTGGACTATCGCCTCGCCCAGCAGTATTACCGCGCCTGTGCCTTGCGCATCCAGGCCGGCGGCGACCATAGTTTCCAGGGTTTTGCCGCGCAACTGCCGGCAATGCTGAGTTTTGCCGGTATCGGCGCAGATTTGTATCAGGCGATCGATTTCACAGCACTGTGAGTCGTCGTCTCTTTTTCACAGAACACTTTTTTGACAGGCGGACGACGAGACCCCATGGCCACTCCCAGCGCTAGCTCTTATAACGCAGACGCCATCGAAGTCCTCTCGGGCCTCGACCCGGTGCGTAAACGCCCCGGCATGTACACCGACACCAGTCGGCCGAACCACCTCGCCCAGGAAGTCATCGACAACAGCGTCGACGAAGCCTTGGCCGGGCACGCAACGTCGGTGCAGGTCATCCTGCACGCCGATCACTCCCTGGAAGTCAGCGATGACGGCCGTGGCATGCCGGTGGACATTCACCCGGAAGAAGGTGTGTCGGGCGTCGAGCTGATCCTCACCAAGCTTCATGCGGGTGGCAAGTTTTCCAACAAGAACTACCAGTTCTCCGGCGGTCTGCACGGGGTGGGTATTTCGGTGGTCAACGCTTTGTCGACCGAAGTCCGGGTGCGCGTGAAGCGCGACGGCCACGAATACCAGATGACTTTCGCCGACGGTTACAAGAAAACCGAGCTGGAAGTGATTGGCACCGTCGGCAAGCGCAACACTGGCACCAGCGTGTTCTTCGCCCCGGACCCGAAGTACTTCGATTCACCGAAATTCTCCATCAGCCGCCTCAAGCACGTGCTCAAGGCCAAGGCCGTTCTGTGCCCGGGGCTACTGGTCAGTTTTGAAGACAAGGCCACCGGCGAGAAAGTCGAATGGCATTACGAAGACGGCCTGCGCTCCTACCTGGTTGACGCCGTCAGCGAATTCGAACGCCTGCCGGACGAGCCGTTCTGCGGCAGCCTGGCCGGTAACAAGGAAGCGGTCGATTGGGCGCTGCTGTGGTTACCGGAAGGTGGCGACAGCGTGCAGGAAAGCTACGTCAACCTGATCCCGACGGCGCAGGGCGGCACTCACGTCAACGGTCTGCGTCAGGGCTTGCTCGATGCGATGCGCGAGTTCTGCGAATTTCGCAGCCTGTTGCCGCGTGGTGTGAAGCTGGCGCCGGAAGACGTCTGGGAACGCATTGCGTTCGTGCTGTCGATGAAAATGCAGGAACCGCAGTTCTCCGGCCAGACCAAGGAACGTCTGTCGTCCCGTGAAGCGGCGGCGTTCGTTTCCGGTGTGGTCAAGGATGCGTTCAGCCTGTGGCTCAACGCTCATCCGGAAACCGGCATGCTGCTGGCGGAACTGGCGATCAACAACGCCGGCCGTCGTCTCAAGGCCAGCAAGAAGGTCGAGCGCAAGCGCATCACCGCCGGGCCGGCATTGCCGGGCAAACTCGCCGACTGCGCCGGGCAAGACCCGATGCGTTCCGAGCTGTTCCTGGTGGAAGGTGATTCCGCCGGCGGTTCGGCCAAACAAGCGCGGGACAAGGAGTTCCAGGCGATCCTGCCGTTGCGCGGCAAGATTCTGAACACCTGGGAAGTCGACGGCAGCGAAGTGCTGGCCAGTCAGGAAGTGCACAACATCGCCGTGGCCATCGGTGTCGATCCGGGCGCGGCGGACATGAGCCAGCTGCGTTACGGCAAGATCTGCATTCTCGCCGACGCCGACTCCGACGGCCTGCACATCGCCACCTTGCTTTGCGCTTTGTTCGTCCAGCATTTCCGCCCGCTGGTGGATGCCGGTCACGTTTACGTCGCGATGCCGCCGCTGTACCGCATCGACCTGGGCAAAGAGATTTACTACGCCCTCGACGAAGCCGAGCGCGATGGCATTCTCGATCGCCTGGTGGCCGAGAAGAAACGCGGCAAGCCGCAGGTCACCCGATTCAAAGGCCTGGGTGAAATGAACCCGCCGCAACTGCGCGAAACCACCATGGACCCGAACACGCGGCGTCTGGTGCAGTTGACGCTGGACGATTTCGAAGCGACCTCGGAAATGATGGATATGCTGCTGGCGAAGAAACGCGCCGGTGACCGCAAATCCTGGCTGGAATCCAAAGGCAACCTCGCCGAGGTTCTTGGCTGATGCGGGCTGGCTTTGCCCTGGCGTGTGCGTTACTTCTGACCTCCGTTTCGGCGCTTTCCGAACCGGCACCGCAGTTGCGCCTGTTGTCCGAGCATCCCGTCGACGGCATGCACGGCGGCAATCTGTCGGGGCTGGCCCAGTGCGGCAAAGACTTGTGGACGGTCTCCGATCGCGACGATGACCAGATCTACCGTCTCGATACCCGCGACACGGTCTGGCAGGCCGAAACCGTGGGCATCGGCGTGCCGACGGTGCCGGACAGCGGTTTGCCCTGGGGGTTGCGTTCGCGGGCCTGGGTCGCGGCGTTTGTACGGGGCGGGGACCTGGATTTTGAAGGCATCACTTGCGACAGCGCGGGTAATCGCTACATCGTCAGCGAGTCCCATGCCGCGATCCTGCAAGTGCCGCCCGTTGGGCGGTCGTCCTGGCTGAAGATCTCGCCGATGCTGGTTCGCGAAGCGCGGGCCAGTGGCATGCTGTTGCAGTTCAATGCGCTGTTCGAGGGGCTGGCGATCAATCCGGCGGGCGATCAATTGTGGCTCGCCGCCGAGCGTCAAAGCCGTGGCTTGTTGCTGATCAAGCGCAAACAGACTGTGTGGGATTGCGACGGTGGCTGCGTGCTGCTGAGCGAGGCGGGAAAAGAAATGCAGCCGGCACAGTTTCCACGGGCCAAAGCCGTGACTCGGGACTTTGCCGATGTATCGCTGTTCAACGGCAAGCTGTTTACCCTTGAACGCAACGCTTACCAGATCTGCCGCCGCGACCCGGAGACGGCCAAGGTCGAGCGCTGCTGGTCATTTGCCGATGAAGCCTTGCAGGAACACCGCCGCTATCAAAATCCGTTTGGTCTGACTGAAGCGTTGATTGTCGACGCCGAGGGTGCCTGGGTCGGCACCGACAACAACAACGATGCCCGCGCCGATGGCGAGGTTCGCCCGGTCGTTTGGCGCTTCGCCGCGCCTGAAGGTGGCTGGAGTGCCAAGCCGTGAGCCAGCAAACGCCGGGAAAGCGTGCCGGTCGGGTGTTCATGGTGCTGGCCTGGTGCGCGGCGCTGTTCCTGGCGACGCGGTTTTTCGGCCAGTGGGAGGATCGGCAGCAAAATCCCAATGTGGTCATCAGCTCGGAGCAGGGCGAAGGTTTTATTGAAGTGAAACTGGCCAGCAACACCCAGGGGCACTTCGTCGCCAGCGGCCAGATCAATGGCCAGCCGGTGGATTTCATGCTGGATACCGGGGCAACCGATGTGGCAATCCCGGCGCAAATGGCCGAACGGCTGAAACTGGAACAAGGCTTCGGGGTGACCCTGAGCACCGCCAACGGTCGTACCGAGGGTTATCGAACCCGCGTCGACCGGCTGCAACTGGGCGACATTGTGCTGCGTGATGTGCGCGCCATCGTCGTGCCAGGCCTGGATGGCAAGCAAGTGCTGCTCGGTATGAGCGCGCTGAACAAACTTGAATTTACCCAGCGCGGTGGCACCATGCTGCTGCGCCAGACAACGAACCGATGAGGCCCGCATGAGCGACTCCCTTGATCTCAGCCTGGACGGTGTAGAACGCCGGTCACTGGCTGACTTCACCGAAAATGCCTACCTCAACTACTCCATGTACGTGATCATGGACCGTGCCTTGCCACATATCGGCGACGGCCTGAAACCGGTACAGCGGCGCATCATCTATGCGATGAGCGAGTTGGGGCTGGACGCCGACTCCAAGCACAAGAAATCGGCGCGTACCGTCGGTGACGTGCTCGGTAAATTCCACCCGCACGGCGATTCGGCCTGCTACGAAGCCATGGTCCTGATGGCCCAGCCGTTCAGCTATCGCTACACGCTGGTCGACGGCCAGGGCAACTGGGGTGCGCCGGATGATCCCAAGTCCTTCGCCGCCATGCGTTACACCGAGGCGCGGCTGTCGCGTTATTCCGAAGTGCTGCTCAGCGAACTGGGCCAGGGCACGGCGGACTGGGGGCCGAACTTCGACGGTACACTCGACGAGCCGCTGGTGTTGCCGGCACGTTTGCCGAACATCCTGCTCAACGGTACCACCGGCATCGCCGTGGGCATGGCCACCGACGTACCGCCGCACAACCTGCGCGAAGTCGCGACAGCCTGCGTGCGCTTGCTCGATGAACCCAAAGCCACGGTCGAGCAGCTCTGCGAGCACATCCAGGGCCCGGATTACCCGACCGAAGCGGAAATCATCACGCCTCGTGCCGATCTGCTGAAAATGTACGAAACCGGCAAGGGGTCGGTGCGCATGCGCGCCGTGTACCACATCGAAGACGGCGACATCATCGTCACCGCGCTGCCGCATCAAGTCTCGGGCGCCAAGGTGCTGGAGCAGATCGCGGCGATGATGCAGGCCAAACCGTCCAAAGCCCCGCAGATCGCTGACCTGCGCGACGAATCCGACCACGAGAACCCGTGCCGGATCGTGATCATTCCGGGCGCGCGGAAGAATTTCGACCACGATGCGCTGATGCAACACCTGTTTGCCAGCACCGAGCTGGAGTCGAGCTACCGGGTCAACATCAATATCATTGGCCTGGACGGCAAACCGCAGCTGAAGAACCTGCGTGCGCTGCTGGTGGAATGGCTGGAATTCCGCGTGCAGACCGTGCGTCGTCGTCTGCAATTCCGCCTCGACAAGGTCGAGCGTCGCCTGCACCTGTTGGACGGTTTGTTGATTGCCTACCTCAACCTGGATGAAGTGATTCACATCATCCGCACCGAGGAACACCCGAAAGCCGCGCTGATCGCACGGTTCGCCTTGAGCGAAATCCAGGCCGACTACATTCTCGACACCCGTTTGCGTCAGTTGGCGCGACTGGAAGAGATGAAACTGCGTGCCGAGCAAGATGAACTGCTCAAGGAACAAGCCAAGCTGCAAGCCCTGCTGAGCAGCGAAGCCAAGCTGAAAAAGCTGGTACGTACCGAGCTGATCAAGGACGCCGAAACCTACGGCGACGACCGTCGTTCGCCCATCGTCGAGCGCACCGAAGCCAAGGCCCTGACCGAGCACGATCTGCTGCCGAACGAGAAAGTGACTGTCGTGCTGTCGGAAAAAGGCTGGGTGCGTTCTGCCAAAGGCCACGAGATCGACGCCACCGGGCTTTCCTACAAGGCCGGGGATGGTTTCAAGGCGTTGGCACCGGGTCGCTCCAACCAGTTTGCAGTGTTTATCGACTCCACCGGTCGCAGTTATTCGGTGGCGGCCCACACGCTGCCATCTGCCCGTGGCCAGGGCGAGCCGTTGACCGGCCGTCTGACGCCGCCGCCAGGGGCGAGTTTCGAATGCGTGCTGATGCCGGAAGACGATTCGCTGTACGTGATCGCCTCCGATGCCGGATACGGCTTCGTGGTCAAGGGTGAAGACCTGCAAGCCAAGAACAAGGCGGGCAAGGCGTTGTTGAGCTTGCCGAACAACTCGAAGGTCATTCTTCCGCGCCCGGTGACCGATCGCGAGAACAATTGGCTGGCCTCGGTGACCACCGAAGGTCGCCTGCTGATCTTCAAGATCAGTGATCTGCCACAATTAGGTAAGGGCAAAGGCAACAAGATCATCGGGATCAACGGTGAGCGTGTGGCCAGTCGCGAAGAATATGTCACGGACATCGCCGTACTGCCGGAGGGCGCCACGTTGGTGCTTCAGGCCGGAAAACGTACGTTGTCCCTGAAAGCGGACGACCTCGAACACTACAAAGGTGAGCGTGGTCGTCGTGGCAACAAACTGCCACGTGGCTTCCAGCGGGTCGATGCGCTGCTCGTCGAAAACCTCAATTAAGCGGCCTAGAGCGCTCGATCTACGATTTAACGCGTAGATCGACGCTTTGCCGCTGGAGTCGGAACGCATATTCACGGATGATATGGCCTTTCAAGCGCCGGCGTGGCCGAGCGTTCTTCATATTTATTGAGTATTTTCACTGTGGTTAGCCTTGTGGCAACCACCTGGATGGGACGATGACTGCTCTGCGCCTTCCTTTTATTTTGATGCTCGCTGGCGTTCTTGGCCTAGCGGGTTGCAGCGTTCACCAGCCGGTGTCGCTGTATCAGCTGGACAGCGGAAGTCCGGTTCAGCCTGCGCAAAGCGCCGGCATGGCGGTATTGCTCGGCCCGGTAACGCTTGCGGATTACCTGCAACGCGAAACCTTGTTGCAGCGACAGCCGGATGGCAGCCTTCAGGCGTCGACCGACGGTCGTTGGGCTGGAAGCCTGTCGTCGGACGTTGATCAGCTGTTGCTGCGTCAGGTGGCGGGCCATCTGGACAGTCAGCGGGTTGTGCTGGCGCCTGCGACCCTCGGCTTCACGCCGGATGTCCAGGTGCTGCTGACGATTACTCGTCTGGACTCGGGCGAATCGCAACCGGCGATCCTGGATGCGCAGTGGCGCCTGATCGACCGTCGTGGCCAGGTTCGCGATAACCGCATCATTCACCTGCAGGAGCAGCACGCAGGCGGCACGGCCGCTCAGGTTCAGGCTCAGGGGGTGTTGCTGCAGCGTCTGGCCGAGCAATTGTCCGTGGCGCTCAAGCCACTGGCTAATCAACCGCCGATCGCTGAAGCACCCAAAAAGCCTGCTCCGAAGCCTGTGGCTCCCGCGGCAGAGCAAGAGCAACAGCCGAAGATCCCGATGGCCTCGCCGATCCGGACCGATATGGAAGTGTTCAGGTTCTAAGCCTGGATTGATCCAAGAACAAAGCCCGCAGTGATGTGGGCTTTGTTGTTTCTGCAGGGTGCAGATATCTGTCGCTTGTCCTGGCCTCTTCGCGAGCAGGCTCGCTTGTATGGTAGGACTTGAAGGGAGGAGGAGGGACAAGGCTCGATTCTGACTGTTGACGCAGTACAGACTGTGGGAGATTTCGCCCCTCCTCCTTTCACCCAAGCGCCGATAAAGAATGCATCTGGCTAGACCGACGATAGGAACAAGCCTGCGCCTCTGGGTGAGCCCTTCAAGTGCTCAAACCTTATCTCGGAGGAAATCCTATGGCAATGCCGGTCTCTCTATCAAAACCGATCGTGGGCGTGGATGTCGCCAAGAATGAACTGGTGATTTATCAGGCTGATAACGATTTGCTTAAAGAGATTCCCAACACTAAAACATCCATCAAGCAGTGGCTGAATACGTTGCCGGGGACGGTGGCTATTGCCATTGAGGCGACCAACATCTATCACCTGGACTTTGCTGATCTGGCCTATGAGGCCGGATGTGCGATTTACATGGTGGGAGGCTATGAACTCAAACATTATCGCGAAGGCGTGAAAATCCGCGCCAAAACCGACGCGCTGGACGCCAAGTTGCTGGCCCGTTACCTGAAGAACGAAGCCGAGGAGTTGCGCCCCTGGACCCCTCCATCACCGCTGTACCGCCAGCTCCTGAGCCTCTTCCGCCGCCGGGCTGCCTTGGTCCAGGCTAGGGTTGGCCTGGTGCAGAGTTGGTCGAATGAGCCGCTGCTGAAAGCGGCTTTTGCAGAACAAGTGAAGTCCATGCAGCAGCTTGAAACGCTGATCGAAAAGACGATCAACGATCAGCTCAAAGAAGCCGGTTTACTCGGTCAACTGAAACGTTGCCTGAAAGTTGAAGGCATTGGATTTTTGACTGGGGCTCGCTTGATAACTGCATTTCAGCGCGGGGATTTTAGAAACGCGGATGCGTTTATCGCCTTCCTGGGCATGGATTTACGGGTGTCTAAATCAGGACAGAAGGACGGTCGCCGCAGTTTGACCAAGCGCGGTGACCCCGAGGCCCGCCGGCTTCTGCACAATGCAGCGATGTCGGCTAGCCGTACGAAAGCCTGGAAAGGGTTTTACGAAGCCCAAAGAGCCCGGGGCTTCAGCACTACTGAGGCGCTGGTGATGCTGGCTCGCAAGCTTGCGCGGGTGGCATTCGCCTTGCTGAAAGGGCAGAGCGAATATCAGTCAAAGGTCAGTTGAGGGTTTCCCCTCAACCATAGAATCTCCCACAGGTTTTGTGTCGTACACCTATCGCGCGAACGACGAAGGGCCTGTGGGAGCGAGCCTGCTCGCGAAGAGGCCGGGACAGGCAACAAAAAAGCCCGCAGACGATCACTCGTCTGCGGGCTTCTTCACTTCTGGGTTTAAGGCTTACGCCCGACGCTCATGCATCCGCGCCAGTTGTCGCTCCAGCATCGACGGATAAGGCTCCATCAACCGCTCCACACAGCACGCACCCTCAGGGCTGGCAATCGGGCGGATCCGCGCACGCTGGCGTATCAGCGCGTCGTCACCGATCTTGCGCTCCACCAACAGCAGGTTGCGGCTGTGTTGCGACAAGGCCAGGGCATCCTGAGCGGCTTCGGTCAGCAGCAGGTCGATCTGGCTCAGACCGAATAGCTCATCACCCAGCGTCAGGCCCAGCTGCAATTGCAGGGTGATGCCGCTGTCTGCAACTTCAATCTGCAACTGATGACCCAAGGCTCGCAGCAATTCACCGCAGCAGATTGCGTTGGTCAGGTAGTCGTCGCCGCTGTCTTCGGTGTGGAACAGCATCAGCGTGCTGCCATCGTTCAGGGTGTGCAGTTCGCTCTGATAGAGCGAAGCTGCCTGATCGAGGCAGTCGCGATAGCGTTTCAGCAGTTCTTCCAGGCGGGTGCGAGGCAGACGACGCAGTTGATCTTGAGCGCCCAGTTGCACGGCCAGTACGGCGCTGTGCTGCGGCACGTTCGAAATCACCGGTTTGGCGAGCGGTTTAGGCGCAACGTCGGCCGATTCATCACGCAAGTCAGCAAACGCATCGTCGTCATCGTCGTCTTCAACGGTGCTGACACTGCGCCGTGGTGCTGGCTTGAGGCCAGCCACAGGTTTGCTTTCATCGAAACTCGGATCCCGCAGGTTGCGCACTTCGAAGGACGGCTCGTTATCGTCGGCGTCTTCATAGTCGCTGTCGTCGAATTCCGGCTCCGGCACGGGTTCCGGTTCGGCCGGCTCCGGCGCGAAGTTGGCGTGCAGCTGACGGGCCAGGTCGCCGATCTCGTCCTGGCGCTCGGTGGCCGGGGTGTATTCGTCGATATTGCGCAGCCACACGCGCAGTTGCAGCAGCGGCGTGGAGATGTGTCGGCCCAGGCGCAGGCTCAAGGCCAGGGACAGGGCCAGCAGAATCGCACTCAAAATGCCCATGCTTTGCAGGCTGATGGTCATGGGCTGCTGGAACTGATCCATGTCCAGGCTGATGCGCAGTTGCCCGGCGGTGACGTCCTGGAACGTGATCTTGCTCTGGTACATGCCCTCGGCTTCGCCCAGCAGGCTGTGCTTGGGGCGCTGACCGGCTTCGGCGAGGATGCGGTTATCCACGCTGTAAATGGCGGCGTGGGCCACCAGCTTGTTTTTGGTCAGGTTGTTGAGCAGCACGTTGAGGCTGAGGATGTCGTTGGACACCAACAGCTCCGTGGCGGACGTGGCAGTCTGCGTGGTCAGGCTTTCACCCAGCGCATCGGCCTGCTCGTGCATGGCCTGCTTGAACTGCAAACCCATCACGCAGGCGTAGATCACCAGGGCCAGAGCGACCAGGATCACGTTATGGCTGGCGATGCGCAATGCAATCGGTACACGGCGGTGGCGCAGTGCACGGAAGATCAGCAGAAAGAAGTTATCGGTTTTTACTGGCGTGGGCCGGTTCACTTGAGCTCGGCTCTTTTGTCCGTGAAGTTGACGCGCAGTATAGCGACAGGCCCTAGACCGGCAAAGCGCTCACGGTGCCCGATGGTCACTGAAAGTGGGTAGAATGCGGTTTTTTTCCACTTGCGGGGGTGCGCCTTGCGCGAAATCGTCCTGATAAACATCACGGGAGTCGACCGACCGGGTCTGACTGCGGCCATTACCGGCGTTCTGGCCCAGGGTGGTGTGAACATTCTCGACATTGGTCAGGCGGTGATCCACGACACCCTGTCGTTCGGCATCCTGGTTGAAATTCCTGATACCGAGCAAGGCAAGTCGGTGCTCAAGGACATCCTGTTCAAGGGGTACGAGCTCGATCAGCAGGTGCGATTCACTCCGGTGTCCGAAGGGGATTACCAGCAGTGGGTCGGCAATCAGGGCAAAAAGCGCCACATCGTGACGCTGTTGACCCGCAAGGTGACCGCCGGACAGTTGCAGGCCGTGAGCTCGATCACCGCCAAATATGGCCTGAACATCGACCACATCGATCGCTTGTCCGGGCGCATGCCGCTGGACACCCCGGCCGACAAGGGCAAGGGCTGCATCGAGTTTTCCGTGCGCGGCGAAGCGGCTGACCCGCAGGCGCTGCGGGCTGAATTCCTCAGCGTCGCCCAGGAACTGAACGTCGACATCGCCTTTCAGGAAGATTCGCTGTTTCGCCGTAACCGCCGCCTGGCGGTATTTGACATGGACTCGACGCTGATCGAAGCCGAAGTCATCGACGAACTGGCCAAGGCAGCGGGCGTGGGCGATCAGGTGTCGGAAATCACCGAGCGAGCGATGGCCGGTGAACTGGATTTTCGCGCGAGCTTCAAGGAACGCCTGGCCTTGCTCAAGGGGCTGGACGTCAGCGTGCTGGATTCGATCGGTGCTTCGTTGCGCCTGACTGAAGGCGCCGAAACCCTGTTTGCCGAGCTAAAGCGCCTGGGCTACAAGACCGCGATCCTGTCGGGCGGCTTCACCTACTTCGCCAAGCAATTGCAGGCCAAGTTGGGCATCGACTATGTGTTTGCCAACGAGCTGGAAGTGGTCGACGGCAAGGTCACCGGTGTGGCGGTCGAGCCGATTGTCGATGCGCAGCGCAAGGCGGATCTGCTGAAGGAGCTGGCGCACAAGGAAGGTTTGCGCCTGGAGCAGACCATTGCGGTCGGCGACGGTGCCAACGATTTGCCGATGCTGGCAATTGCCGGCCTGGGCGTGGCGTTCCGCGCCAAGCCGCTGGTGAAGCAGTCGGCAAAGCAGGCGATTTCCACCCTTGGATTGGATGGCGTGCTGTATCTGCTGGGCTTTCGGGACCGTGACGGGCAGCTCTGAGTCTCCCCAGAGCTGAAAGGCGCTTGTGGCGAGGGAGCTTGTCGGATCGCCGCACCGTCCCGCTGGGCTGCGAAGCGGCCCCGAAAAAGGACTGCTACGCAGTCCATACGGGAGCAAGATCCCTCGCCACAGGTATTGGATTCACCCTCAGAGCGACTTCCACAACGAATCGAAATCCTCCTCGACGCCGCTCTCCGCGGCGTTGTCGTTTCTGCTCGCCTCCAGCGAACGGTAGGCAAACTGATTGAAGCTGTTGGTGCTCGCCACCCGCCGATCCAGCCCGGCGCGGCGTTCCTGGCCGTTGGTGTTGATCAGCACTTTGCTGCCTTCCTGAAAGGGCAGGCGCGGAGCGAGCAACGTGGCGGGCAGGTCGATGGCGCTGATTTCCGGCAGCAACAGGCCGCGCAGATATTGACTGTGGTCGTCCCGCGTTCGCACCAGTTGCAGCCCGCAAGGCTCGGCGTAAGGCGCGACCTGCTCGATCCCCATTTGCGTCCCGCCGCCGCGCACCTGACGAATCCAGCGCACCACCGCAATACTCCAGCCCTGATTGGCAGAGTCCTGGATGCCGATCATTTCGCCAGCCTGCAACTCGGCGGGCACCGCGTCGGGCCACGCCAGGCAATAACCGCCGGGGCTGTGGTTGATGACCGGCAGGGCGTAAGTCGGAAAGTGCCGATTGTTATCGGCCGCCTCCTGGCCGTCGTCGCTCTGGAGGTGCGGGTATTCAATTTCTTCGTAGGGCAGCAAGGTATCGGCGCTGCCGTGGGGGGCGGCGTCGAACGCGTGGTGCCATTGGTCCTTTCCCTGGTTCGTCGGGGACGCTGCCGAGAACTGCGCGAGTCGAGTGCCGGGGTTTTTCAGAATATCGCTGAACGAACGTTGCCCGCCCAGGTAGAAGTGCAATGCGCTCATGCCCACACACAAGGTCAAGGTGCCTTGGCCAACCGTGCGCTGAAAACTGCGCTCGGCCGCCTGGCCCCAGGCAGCGTGCAGGTGTTGCAGGGTATCCAGGCTGAGCCCGGTCGGTACCGGCAGCGGCGGTGTGCCGTCATTGCCTTGCAGATGCGCTTCGATGGCGGTGACCAGCGGCTGCGGATCAATCCCCAGCAAACCGGCCTGCTGCTCGGCCCTGAATTTCGAACGATAGCGCGGCCCGGTGTCGAGGTCCGGCGCGACGGCAAACAATCCGTCTGCGGGTTGGCCGGGTTGCAACTTTATCCATTGGCTCCAGGGCTCCAAGACCTCGGCGAGCCGGGCGATCTGGTTCTGGCGCAATTGATTGCAGCGGGACGCGCCCAGCAGCAGGGCGGTTACATAAGTCTGTTCGACGCTCAGGGTTTTGGTCTGGCTGGCCAACTCATCGCGCAGGCTCAGGTGCTGGAGTTTGAGTGCGCAGGCGATCCGATACAGCTGATGCAGCTCCAGCCACAGGCCTTCCGGTACCGGGCAATACAGTTGAGTCGAGCGAATCAGCGGCCCGTTCAGGCAATGGATCGCCCGCTGCAACGCTTGGGTCAGCAGCGATGCTCGGTCCTTGCTGAAGCGCGGGGTGATGCGCACGACGATCTGTTTGTAACCAATCGCCAAGTGATTTTGCAGGGCCTGGCAGAGGTTGGCGATCTTGCGCGAACGCTCGTCGAGCACTATCGCCTGGTGCAGGAAATGCCGTTCCAGGTGTTTGCAGACGTAATACACCTCGGGTCGCAACAGTTCGAGCAGTTGCAGGCGATTGTCGCTGGGGGTGAGCAGCTGGTTGAGTTCGCTCAAGCCTTGATAGAGCAGGCGAGCGGTTTCACCGATGTTTGCTTTGGGCAGGTTGGCGATCCAGCGCTTGAGGTCGCGTGGCGTCGGTTCACAGAATGTCAGGCGCAATTGAGCCGGGATCGGGGCGCGTAGCAGCTGGTGAGGGCTGGTTTCATTCATGCCGTAGAAAAACTCCAACCGGGAAATGGGCAGTGAATGATCTGACTGTAGCAGTTACGGATGTCGACCGTTTGTCTGTCAGTCGAGTGCTGCCCGGGCGTACTACTAATCTGACACACGTGCGACTGGATACGCACGGTCGTGCGGCCTGCTGCCTACGCAGGGCAGGTCTCTTGTAACTTCAAGGAGATGAGGTTCATGTCTAGATACGTAGTGGCAAATCAATGGGGCGGTAGTTCGGCACCCTGGCATCCGGGCGGAGACTGGACGTTGGGTGCGAGGGACAACCAGAACGTGGTCGCGATCGAGATCAAATCGGGCGATGGCGGGAAGAGCTTCACCGGCACCATGACTTACGCGGGTGAAGGTCCCATTGGCTTCAAGGCTCAGCGCACGGGCCAGAACCAGTACAACGTGGAAAATCAGTGGGGCGGCAATGACGCTCCATGGCATCCGGGTGGCAAGTGGGTCATCGGCGGCCGTGATAATCAGAACGTTGTGGCGTTGAGCGTCACCTCCAGTGATGGAGGGAAAAACCTCAGTGGCACCAATACCTACGCCAACGAAGGGCCGATCGGCTTTCGTGGGCAGATAGAGTAACGGCGCTACCGAAATGTCCGCCCCTTCGAAGACGTTCGACGGGGCGGATTAGCCAATCAGGCTGCTGGCAGGCCCAGCGCCTGGCCCATTTGTACTGGCGACAGGGCGCCGAGCCCTTCAACCCACTTCACTTGATCCGGCCCGAACAGCACCACAGCGGTCGAACCCAGCTTGAAGCGACCCAGTTCCGCACCTTTTTCCAGATGGATTGGCGCGCGGGCGGCTTCGTCGTAACGGAAGGTTTTCAGCTCGCGTTTCGGCGGCGTCACCAGTCCGGCCCACACGGTTTCAATCGACGCCACGATCATCGCGCCCACCAGCACCACGGCCATCGGCCCGCGCTCGGTGTCGAAAATGCACGCCACACGTTCGTTGCGGGCAAACAGTTCCGGCACGTTTTCGGCGGTGGTCTGGTTGACCGAGAAAATCCGGCCCGGGATGTAGACCATCTCGCGCAGGGTGCCGGCCAGCGGCATGTGCACGCGGTGGTAGTCTTTCGGCGACAGGTAAATCGTCGCAAAGTCGCCGCCCATGAACGGCGCAGCATTGGCGGCATCACCGCCCAGCAATTCCAGCACGCTGAAACTGTGGCCCTTGGCCTGGAACACGCGGCCATGTTCGATCGGGCCGAGTTGGCTGACCGCACCGTCGGCCGGGCTGAGAATGGCGCCCGGGGTTTCATCGAGCGGGCGAGCGCCGTCTTTCAAGGCGCGGGTGAAGAACGCGTTGAAGTGCTCGTAAGCCGTCAGGTCTTCGACCAGCGCCTGGGACATGTCCACCTGATAGCGCTTGGCGAACCAGGCGGTAAAGGCATTCTTGAACCAACGCACGCGGCATTCGGCAATGCAGCCGGCCAGTCGCGAGAGCAAGTGGTGAGGCAGCAGGTATTGGCTGAGGATAAACAAACGCTTATTCATGGACTGTCCTTAAAAACCTTAAATCTCTACGGGCGTATCGGGGTGGTTGCCCCATTCGCCCCAGGAGCCGGCGTAGCCTTTGACCCGCGGATAACCGAGGGATTTGGCCACCAGATAAGTGAAGCCAGAGCGATGGTGAGTCTGGCAGTGGGTAATGACTTCTTTGTCTTTGGTGATACCGAGTTGTTCCAGGATCTGCGGCATGTCCGTGCGGATGCGCAGGTTGCGCGCTTGATCCATGCCGGCCGTCCATTCGAAATTCACCGCGCCGGGAATGTGCCCGGCCTTGGCTGCCAGGACTTTCTCGCCGGAGTATTCCAGTGGGCCACGCGCGTCCCAGATCGCCAGGTCGGCGGCACCGAGACGGCTTTGCAGGTATTCGCGGGTGGCGGTCGGCTCGTCGTGCAGGGTCAACGCAATCGGGCCGCCAGCGGGGGCCGGGATCTGGATCGACATGGGCATGCCTTCTGCCAGCCAGGCTGTCAGGCCGCCGTCGAGATAGTGGTAGTTGCGATGGCCGATGACATCGAGCAGCCAGATAAAGCGCCCGGCCCAGCCGCCGCCTTCGTCGTCATAGACCACGTAGGTGGCATTGGCGTTATGTCCCAACTCACCGAACAACGTTTCGAGTGCCGCTTGCGGCGGCATCAGCCCAGGCGCAGGCGCCTGGCCGAGTTGTGTGCGTTTGGGATCGACAAAGCGTGCACCGGGAATATGCCCTTCGGTGTAGCGGGCACTGCTGGTCAGGTCCACCAGAATCAGTTCGCGGGACTCGAGGCGAGGGAGCAAGTCGCTCGGCTCGATGACCAGCGCCAAGCCAGAGAAGTCAGACATGTGAGGTCTCCAGAGCACAAAAGGGAGGATTGTAGCGCAGCATTCATTGACCGCGCTGGCTAAAGCTATGGAGTGCCTTTTCAATGCACTGCGCGGTTTTGCCGAAGGCTTGCACGGTGATTTCCGAGAACGGCCCGCCGCCCTGATCCGCCACAACGACCATGATCACCCGACCATTGTTGACCAGCGAGCGCAGCAGCAGGTGTTCGCCGCGAAACTGCGCACGCAGGCTGGCGGGTAGCAGCGCCGAGAACTGGGCGTTGTTGGCCGGGGTCAATCGCACCTGGGCCTGTTGCGAGAGCAACCGTTGCAGCACAGTGCTCTGACTCACGACCAGGTTTAGCCCCGCCGCTTCCTTCGCCAGCCCGGCCGTTTGATGCGCACGCAAATTGGCGTGGGTGCGGTCAGCCATCAATATCATCACTCGACGCATACCGCATGCGACCAGTGCGTCCCGGGCCGACGTGGTCAAGTGCATCGCATTGGTGAAGCGGCTCGGCTCAACCAGCAGTTCAGCACATTGTTTACGCCATGCCGTCAGGTTTTCGGTGGTCGGCGCTGGTGCCGGCAGCAACCCGGCGTGAATGCGGTTCACGCCCGAGGGCCAGATCAACGCTACTGCGGGGTGCCAGATGTCCGGCATGGCATGCTGGTGCGCGCTGTTCACGGCTTGTTGATGCAGTTGCTGCTGCACGTCGCTCATCGGCATTTGCAGGTAAAGGCTGGTCAGGTATTGCCAGCGCTCGCTGTGCGGGCTGTCCCAGGCCTGTTGCGCCGACAGTGCCAGCCCATTGGCCAGCAACACGGTATTGGCCGGTTGGTTGAGCCAGCGACGCAAGGTCGGATCGTCATCGAGGCGGTTTTGCTGGCGCAAGGGATGCTCGCTGTCCCGGGCAATGCGCAGGACTTTGACCAGTTCGCGCTGCTCGTTGAGCAGCAGGCGATAACCTTGCTGCACCCAGATCGGCAGGCGCCAGATGTCCACCAGCGCCTGGCAGATGTCCAGCAGGCGAACGCCGAACAGGTCCTTTTCGACTTTGCGCGCTGACTCGCCTTTATGAATGACCCGCAGTTCCCATTCTTCGAGCAACTGCGGATGAGTCAACGCCATCGGCCAGAGCGGCGAGAGAAACAGCAGGCTGCCCCAGTGGATGTCCTGCCAGAGCCGCGCCAGGCGAGCGGCAAAAAAACCGTTGGCCTGTTGGGTCGCGTGCTGGCTGATCATCTGTATCTGACGCAACGCCACCGGGATCTGTGATTGCGGTTCGGCAGGCAACCGGGCGAGCAATTCCTCGGTGCGTTTCAACCCGAGACGATTGATCGCCACCTCAAGGTTTTCTGCCGGGTCGGTCATGCTGCCGTGGGTATGACGATTGGCTTCACGAATCACGCTCAAGGCCAGGGCCGGGCTGTCCTGCAACAATTCGGCGATGTCGCGAATCGAGCTGCGGTTGTCGGCGAGGGCCTTGCAGACACGGTCGTGACTGTCTTGCGGAACCGGCAGACGCACGCCATCGAGAAGCTTGACCCAGCCTTCAAGAGTGGTTGGTTTTGGGATAGGGGTGTTCGTTTCGTTAGCCATGGTTGGACGTGATCATCGTCTGCATTACCTATGCCCAGAGAGGGCTAAATTAGCTTTTCGCTTGAACTGGCTATAGTCTGGCGCAGTTTTGCCGATAAGTAGAAGAAGAGATTTTTTAACTTCCGAATATGACCTTGAACCCGACTCAGTAAGTGCTCTCCTACCTATGGCTAAAATAATCGGCATCATCGTCGTATTCGCGAGCGTGCTCGGCGGATACGTGCTTTCCCACGGCAAGATTGCCGCCCTGATTCAACCTTTCGAGGTGTTGATTATCGGTGGTGCGGCCCTCGGTGCATTCCTGCAGGCCAACCCAGGTCACATGTTCAAACTCGTTCTCAAGAAAGCGCTGGGAATGTTCAGTTCGCGCTTCAACCACACGTTCTATCTGGAAGTGCTGGGCCTGATCTACGAGATCCTCAACAAGAGCCGCCGCGAAGGCATGATGGCGATCGAAGGCGACATCGAAGACGCCGCCGCGAGCCCGATCTTCGCCAAGTACCCTGCGGTTCTGAAAGATGACCGCATGACCGCCTACATCTGCGATTACCTGCGCATCATGTCCTCCGGCAACATGGCGCCCCATGAGCTCGAAGGTCTGTTCGACATGGAACTGACCAGCCTCAAGGAAGACCTCGATCACCCGTCCCACGCCGTGAACGGCATCGCCGACGCCATGCCTGGCTTCGGTATTGTCGCGGCCGTATTGGGTATCGTGGTGACCATGGCCTCCCTGGGTGAAAGCGATCAGAAAATGATCGGCTTACACGTGGGTGCGGCACTGGTAGGTACTTTCTTCGGTATTCTCGCCGCCTACGGCTTCTTCGGCCCGCTGGCCCATGCCCTGGCCCACGAAGCCAAGGAAGAGCTGAACGTCTACGAAGCCATCAAGGCTTCGCTGGTTGCTTCGGCTTCCGGCATGCCGCCATCGCTGGCAGTGGAATTCGGCCGCAAGGTTCTGTACCCGGCGCACCGTCCTAGCTTCGCTGAGCTGGAACAAGCGGTTCGCGGTCGCTAAGTCATGGAAAACAACCAGCCGATAATCATCAAACGCGTAAAAAAATACGCGGCCGGACATCACGGGGGCTCCTGGAAAATCGCCTTCGCTGACTTCGCGACGGCGATGATGGCGTTCTTCCTGGTGCTGTGGTTGTTGTCCACCGCCACGCCGGAACAGAAGATTGCCATCGCCGGTTACTTCAAGGACCCGGTCGGTTTTTCTGAAAGCGGCACGCCATACATCATCGATCTGGGCGGCTCCCCGACCCTGGCGCCGGAGAACACCCTCAACCCTGAGGTGAAGTCTCAGCCGCAGCCTGACCGAGTCACCGTCGACACCGACCAGGTCGAAGGCATGGCCGAACAGGTGGAGAAGGAACGCCTGGAACTGTTGCTGCAAGAATTGCAGAACAAGGTCGATGAGAACCCGCAGCTGCAAAAATTCAAGGACCAGATCCTGTTCGAAATCACACAGGACGGCTTGCGCATCCAGATCATGGACGCGGAAAACCGGCCTATGTTCGACTCAGGCTCAGCGCGTCTGAAACCGTATTTCGAAGACATCCTGCTGGCCATGGCCGACACCATCAAAGCGGTGCCGAACAAGATCAGCATCAGCGGCCACACCGATGCCAAGCCGTACTCGGGCACCGGTGATTTTGGTAACTGGGAACTCTCGGCCAACCGTGCCAACGCCGCCCGCCGTGCCCTGGTCGCCGGCAGCTATCCGGATCAGCAAGTGGCGCGGGTGGTCGGTTATGCCTCGTCGGCGCTGTTCGATCGCGAGAACCCGTTCAACCCGGTCAATCGCCGGATCGACATCGTGGTGCTGACCAAAAAGGCCCAACGCGCCATCGAAGGTTCGCAAGGCGTTGAACCGGCACCTGCGCCAACGCAAGGGCAGGGCGGTCCGGGCGAAGTGCCGGCCACGCCGATCGATCCGAACGCATTGCCGGCGGATAAACAACCGCTGCCGGCCCATGAGCTTCGTGAGCGATTGAATATCTTCGAAGACCCGGCACCGAACCCGGCGGAACCGCCGAAGCAGTGACCCATAACAATCAAGCCGACAGAGATGTCGGCTTTTTTGTGCGTCTTTCACGGGTTTGGACGTCACTGCATTTTTAGCGTGGACATGGCCCTGTGGGAGCGAGCCTGCTCGCGAAGGCTTTGTGTCAGGCGACGGGGGGAGGGCGGTGTACATATCCATTTCTGCGGTAACGGCCGCCCATGGATCATGTTCGTGGCATCACGAACATGATCACGGCTACTTAATAACTGGTTTCCGGCAAACTGGCGATGATCGAGCGATAGCTGTTCATCCGCTGCTGCTGCACGCGACCCTCTTCCAGCGCCTTGAGCAAGGCGCAACCCGGCTCGCGGTCGTGCTTGCAGTCGCGGAAGCGGCAGGTGCCGATCAAGTCGTTGAACTCGATGAAACCGGCTTCGACGTCGGCACGGCTGACGTGACCCAGACCGAATTCGCGGATACCCGGGGAGTCAATCAACTCACCGCCACCGGGGAAGTGGAACAACCGCGCGGTCGTGGTGGTGTGGGTGCCCTGGCCGGACAGCTCGGACAGCGGGCCGACACGGGCTTCGACTTCCGGCAGCAGGCTGTTGACCAGCGAGGACTTGCCGACGCCGGACTGGCCGACGAATACGCTGATGCGTCCGTCCAGCTGCTTCTGCAGCTGTTCCATGCCGTTGCCGTGGTGCGCCGAGACCTCCAGCACCGGGTAACCCAGCGTGCGGTAAACCGCCAGCAAGGCATTCAGCGCCGGGGCGTTCTGCTCGTCGATCAGGTCGAACTTGTTGAGCAGCAGCAGCGGACGAATCCCGGCGTGCTCAGCAGCGACCAGGTAACGGTCGATCAGGTTCGCGTGCGGCTCGGGCAGCGGGGCGAAGACGATGACGATCATATCGACGTTGGCTGCAACGGGCTTGAGCTGGCCACGGCTGTCCGGACGGCAAAGTTCGGTTTTACGCGGCAGTTGCGCCACGATTACCCCGATGCCTTGGTTGCCGGCACGCCAGACCACCTGATCACCGGTCACCAGCGCCGGCAGGTTGGCGCGCAAATGGCAGCGGAACACTTCGCCGGCCAGTTCGCCCTCAAGGGCTTCGACTTCGACCTGCACACCGAAGTGCGCGATCACCAGGCCCGTCTGTTCCGGACCCAGGTCGCCGCCCTCAAGTGCCTCGACAGCCGAGGACTCGCGTTTGGCGGCGCGGGCAGCGCGTTCACCTTGGATCTTTTCGATGCGCCAGTTTTGACGACGATTGAGTTGGCGTTTGGCCATGGGTGTTCCGTATCAAGAATGCAGCGATTAGGTAAAACGGCCGCGAGTTTAGCACGCCCGGGCGCCGCCCTAGGCTAAACTGCGCAGCATTGCCTAGGAGCCGACACATGCAAAACCCGCAGAATCTGATCTGGATCGACCTGGAAATGACCGGTCTGAACCCTGATACCGACGTCATCATCGAAATGGCGACCATTGTCACCGACAGTGACCTGAACACCTTGGCCGAAGGGCCGGTGATCGCTATTCACCACAGCGACGAGATCCTCGCCGGCATGGACGAGTGGAACACCCGTCAACACGGCGGCTCGGGCCTGACCCAACGGGTGCGCGACAGCCGCATCAGCATGGCCGAAGCCGAGGCCGAGACCATTGCCTTCCTGGAGAAATGGGTGCCAAAGGGCAAGTCGCCGATCTGTGGCAACAGCATCTGTCAGGACCGTCGCTTCCTTTATACCCACATGAAATCCCTGGAAAGCTACTTCCACTACCGCAACCTCGACGTGTCGACCCTGAAAGAGCTCGCCGCACGCTGGGCACCGGACGTGCGCGACAGCTTCAAGAAAGGCAGCACCCACCTGGCCCTGGACGACATCCGCGAATCCATCGCCGAGTTGCAGCACTACCGCAAGCATTTCATCAAGTTTTGAAGGGTGTCGGGCCTTTGTGGCGAGGGAGCTTGCTCCCGCTCGGCTGCGAAGCAGTCGTAAAACCTGCAAATGCGGTGTGACTGGAAGAATGCCGGGGAGCGCTTCGCGCTCCAGCGGGAGCAAGCTCCCTCGCCAAAGGTTGCGTGTAATGCGTTCTCTTGCCCTCTTTTGGTGCCGGGACTAAATGGCTAGACTGCGCGCCTTTCTGCAAGGACCGCCACCATGTTGCTGATGCTCTACCTGATCGCCATCACCGCCGAAGCCATGACCGGTGCCCTTTCCGCTGGTCGTCGCGGTATGGACTGGTTTGGTGTGGTGCTGATCGCCTGCATCACGGCGTTGGGCGGCGGTTCGGTGCGCGACGTGCTGCTCGGTCACTACCCGCTGACGTGGGTGAAACACCCGGAATACCTGGTGCTGACATCGATTGCAGCCATGTTCACGGTTTTCGCTGCGCGCTGGATGCGTCACTTGCGCTCACTGTTTCTGGTGCTCGACGCCGTGGGCCTGGTGGCATTCACCCTGATCGGCTGCATGACCGCCCTGGAAATGGGTCACGGCATGCTGGTGGCCTCGGTCAGCGGCGTGATCACCGGGGTGTTCGGCGGCATCCTGCGCGACATCTTCTGCAACGACATCCCGCTGATCTTCCGCCGCGAACTCTACGCCAGCGTCTCGTTCGCTGCGGCGTGGTGCTACATGCTGTGCATCTACCTGCAATTACCCGGCGAACAGGCGATTTTGATCACGTTGTTTGGCGGTTTCCTGTTGCGGTTGCTGGCGATTCGTTTCCACTGGGAAATGCCGAAATTCGTTTATAACGACGAAGCCTGACGCTCGGCGTGTTGTTTCAGCGCCCACTCGACGTGTTCCCGCACCAGTTCCGACGGATAGTCGCGCCGCGCTTTCAATGCTTCCAGCACCGGAATGCTCGAGGGTGCGTTCCCTAGCCCGACGGCGAGGTTACGCAACCAACGCTCGTAACCGGCACGGCGCAATGGTGAACCTTCGGTGCTGCTGAGGAACCTGTCCTCATCCCACATGAACAGTTCGGCCAGTTCGGCGTTGTCCAGGTTATGCCGTGGCTTGAAGTCGCTTTCGCCGGACGGGCGGGCGAAGCGGTTCCACGGGCAGACGATCTGGCAGTCATCGCAACCGAACACCCGGTTGCCGATCAACGGGCGCAAATCTTCGGGGATCGCGCTTTTCAGTTCGATGGTCAGGTAAGAAATGCAGCGCCGGGCGTCCAGCACATAGGGGCCGACGAAGGCGTTGGTCGGGCAAATGTCCAGGCACGCAGTGCAGCGTCCGCAATGTTCGGTGCTGTGCGGTGGATCGACTGGCAGTGGCAGATCGACAAAGAGTTCGCTGAGGAAGAAGTAACTGCCGGCCTTGCGATTCAACACCAGGGTGTTTTTGCCGATCCAGCCCAGGCCGGCCTTTTCTGCAATGGCCTTTTCCAGCACCGGCGCGCTGTCGACGAAGGCGCGGTAGCCGAACGGCCCGATGACCGCCTGAATTTTTTCTGCCAGTTGTTGCACACGTTTACGGATCAATTTGTGGTAATCGCGGCCCAAGGCATAACGCGATACGTATGCTTTTTCCGGTTGGGCCAGTAATTGCGCCATTTGGGTATCGCCGGGCAGGTAGTCCATGCGCAGGGAAACTACGCGCAACGTACCGGGGACAAGCTCTTCGGGATGCGAGCGTTTGCTGCCGTGGGCGCCCATGTAATCCATTTCGCCGTGGTAGCCGGCCGCCAGCCAGCGCTCCAGGTGCTGCTCATGCTCGGCCAGGTCGAGGCCGCTGATGCCGACTTGCTGAAAGCCCAGCTCGCGGCCCCAGTCCTTGATGGATTGGGCGAGGGCGGGCAGGTCTGTAGTAATAGCGGGCATGAGGCGAGAGAAACCGGAGCTGAGGTGCGTATAATTCTGCCAGACATCGGAGCCCGAAGACGCATGCCGCACACTAAAGATGATTTACCCGACGCGCTGTACAGCGCCGCGCACGTGCGAGCCCTCGATGCGAATCTGATCGCGGCCGGCACGCCGGGCTTCGAATTGATGCAGCGTGCAGCGCGAGCGACCTGGCGTGGACTCGTCCGTCAGTGGCCGTCGGCGAATGAATTGACAGTCGTGGCCGGTCGCGGCAATAACGCCGGTGACGGTTATCTGGTGGCGGTGCTGGCGCGACGTGCCGGTTGGCATGTCCGGGTCTTGGCGGCTGGCGATCCCCAGCGTTTGCAGGGGGACGCGGCGCTGGCCCATGCCGAGGCGGTGTCCGAGGGCATTGCGGTTCAAGCCTTCACTGCGCAGTCGGAATTGCGTGGAATCGTGCTCGACGCCTTGCTCGGTACCGGTTTGACCGGCGAAGTGCGAGAGCCCTTCGCCAGCGCGATCACCGCAATCAACGCCAGTGGACTGCCGGTGGCGGCGGTGGATATCCCTTCGGGTTTGTGCGCCGATACGGGGCGCATATTGGGCACGGCTGTCCGAGCTGATCTGACCGTGACCTACATTGCCTTGAAGGTGGGATTGTTCACGGGTGACGCGGCGGATGTGGTCGGCGAGCTGGTGTTCAACGATCTGCAAGCCAGCGCCGAGTCGTTTAACGGGGTCGACATTGATGCACGGCGCCTGACAGCCGGTAATTTGCCGCGTCTGGCAGGCCGCGTGCCAACCGCCCATAAAGGCAAATTCGGTCACGTCTTGCTGATCGGCGGTGATCGTGGCTTCGGCGGTGCCATTCTACTGAGCGCGCAGAGCGCATTGCGCAGTGGTGCGGGCATGGTGTCCGTGGCCACACGCAGTGAACATGTGCCTGCGGCGTTGGCGAGAATTCCTGAAGCGATGGTGTTGGGCACTTCCTCGGCCAATCAACTGATGGGGCTGCTGCAAAAGGTTTCCGTGTTGGTGGTCGGCCCGGGCCTGGGTCAGGCTGCCTGGGGGCGCAGTCTTTTGTCGGCGGCGGCCAACGCGCCGTTGCCGCAAGTCTGGGATGCCGATGCGTTGAATTTGCTGGCTTCAAACCATGTGAGCTTGCCCAAGGACTGCGTGATCACGCCGCATCCGGGTGAAGCGGCGCGGTTGCTGGGGATCAGCACCGCCGAAGTCCAGGCTGATCGCCCGGCGGCAGCTCATGCATTGAGCGAAAAATATACAGCTGTTGTGATTCTTAAAGGCGCCGGCAGTCTGATCGCCAGCCCCGACGGGCGCCTGGCGTTGTCTCATCAAGGGCATCCGGCCATGGCCACCGCGGGTTTGGGTGATGTGCTGGCCGGTCTGGTCGGCGCGTTGCTGGCCCAGGGCATGGACGCGTTCAACGCTGCTTGTCTGGCGGTCTGGCTGCACGCCAATGCCGGCGAGCAACAAGGTAAATCGGGCCGCGGGCTGGCGGCCAGTGATCTGATCCCAGCCATTCGTCAGTTGTTGGAGGAGCAAGCACCGTGTCTGAAGTAACCCTGTACCTGGCCGATGAAGAGGCGATGACCGCATTTGGCGCACGCATCGCACAAACTACCCAAGGGCACGGTCTGATTTTTCTGGAAGGCGATCTGGGGGCGGGGAAAACCACGCTGTCACGGGGCATCATCCGTGGCCTGGGGCATGTGGGAGCGGTAAAAAGTCCGACGTTCACCCTGGTCGAGCCTTACGAAATCGGCGACATCCGGGCCTTTCATTTCGACCTCTATCGACTGGTCGATCCGGAGGAGTTGGAGTTCCTCGGTATCCGCGATTACTTCGAAGACGACGCGCTGTGCCTGATCGAATGGCCCCAGAAGGGTGCAGGCTTTTTGCCAAAGCCCGACCTGACCATTACCATTAGCCCGCAAGACAGCGGGCGTTCGCTGAAAATTTTGTCCCAGGGCTCGCGCGGCGAGTCGTGGTGTGCCGCTTTGGCATTGGAATCCAATTAAATGATGGGGTCAGGTATGCGCTTTCGCGCGATGGTAGCTGCCGTAGGGATGTTGTTTTTGGCGGTGACCGTCGACGCTGTGGCCGAGACTAAGGTCAACAGCGTTCGCCTGTGGCGGGCGCCGGATAACACACGGTTGGTGTTCGACCTGACCGGGCCGGTGCAACACAGCGTTTTCACCCTGACCTCCCCGGATCGGCTGGTGATCGACATCAATGGCGCCTCCCTTGGCTCGCCGCTGAACGTCAACACCTCGAACACCCCGATTACCGCCATGCGCTCGGCCCAACGCACGCCGACCGATTTGCGGGTGGTCATCGACCTGAAAAAAGCTGTTACGCCAAAAAGCTTCACCCTGGCGCCAAATGCCCAGTACGGCAATCGATTGGTGGTCGACCTGTTCGATAACGCCGCCGATGCCGCGCCAATACCGGCGCCGACCAATGTCGCGACGGTGGCGCCAGTGCCGGTCACGCCGGTAGAGCCTCCGGTGAAGCTGCCGCCTGCGCCTGCCGGCAAACGCGACATTATCGTGGTGATCGACGCCGGCCACGGCGGCGAAGACCCGGGTGCCTCGGGGGCTCGCGGTCAGCGTGAAAAAGACGTGGTGCTGGCCATCGCCCGCGAGCTGCAACGCCAGGTCAACGGCATGAAAGGCTTCCGCGCCGAGCTGACCCGCACCGGCGACTACTTCATTCCATTGCGCGGCCGTACCGAAATCGCCCGCAAGAAAGGCGCCGACCTGTTCGTCTCGATCCACGCCGATGCCGCCCCTTCGGCTGCGGCGTTCGGTGCGTCGGTGTTTGCCCTGTCTGATCGCGGCGCCACCTCGGAGACGGCCCGTTGGCTGGCCGATAGCGAAAACCGTTCCGACTTGATCGGCGGTGCCGGCAACGTCAGCCTCGACGACAAGGACCGCATGCTCGCGGGCGTGCTCCTCGATCTGTCGATGACTGCCTCCCTGACGTCCAGCCTGAACGTTGGCCAAAAAGTCTTGAGCAACATCGGCCGCGTCACGCCGCTGCACAAACAGCGCGTGGAGCAGGCCGGGTTCATGGTATTAAAGTCGCCGGACATCCCTTCGATCCTGGTGGAAACCGGGTTCATTTCCAACGCCAAAGAAGCGTCCAAGCTGGCTGCCGCCAACCACCAGCAGGCGCTGGCGCGTTCGATCAGTAGCGGCGTGCGCCAGTTCTTCCAGCAGAACCCGCCGCCGGGCACCTACGTTGCCTGGCTGCGTGATTCCGGCAAGATCGCTCAAGGCCCACGTGACCACCGGGTAAACCCGGGTGAGACGCTGGCGATGATTGCCGTGCGTTACCAAGTGTCTCCGACCACATTACGCAGCGCCAATAACCTGAAAAGCGACGAGCTGAAAATCGGTCAGACCCTGACCATTCCCGGCACAGAACTGGCGTCCAAAGAATGAATCAGGTGTTGACCCATGCGGCTCGCATCGAGCTGCTCAGCCCGCGACTGGCGAACCAGATTGCCGCCGGTGAGGTGGTTGAGCGCCCGGCCTCGGTGATCAAGGAGTTGCTGGAGAACAGCCTCGACTCCGGCGCCAAACGCATCGACGTCGATGTGGAGCAGGGTGGCGTCAAGCTGTTGCGGGTGCGCGATGACGGCAGCGGCATTTCGGCCGATGACCTGCCGCTGGCCCTGGCGCGACATGCCACCAGCAAGATTCGCAACCTGGAAGACCTCGAGCAGGTCATGAGCCTCGGGTTTCGCGGTGAAGCCCTCGCCTCGATCAGCTCCGTGGCGCGTCTGACCCTGACGTCCCGGACCAAGGATGCCGACCAGGCCTGGCAGGTCGAGACCGAAGGCCGGGACATGGCCCCCCGGGTTCAACCCGCTGCCCACCCGGTGGGCACCTCGGTTGAAGTGCGCGATCTGTTCTTCAACACCCCGGCGCGGCGCAAATTCCTCAAGACTGAAAAAACCGAATTCGATCACCTGCAAGAAGTGATCAAGCGTCTGGCGCTGGCGCGTTTCGACGTGGCGTTTCATTTGCGTCACAACGGCAAAACCATCCTAAGCCTGCACGAAGCCCATGACGACGCGGCTCGTGCGCGGCGAGTGGCAGCGATTTGCGGTTCAGGTTTCCTGGAACAGGCGCTGCCGATCGAAATCGAACGCAATGGCCTGCATTTGTGGGGTTGGGTCGGGTTGCCGACGTTCAACCGCAGCCAGGCGGACTTGCAGTATTTTTTTGTGAACGGCCGTGCCGTGCGCGACAAACTGGTGGCCCACGCGGTGCGCCAGGCGTATCGCGACGTGCTGTTCAATGGTCGGCACCCGACGTTCGTGCTGTTTTTCGAGGTCGATCCGGCCGGTGTCGACGTCAACGTGCACCCGACCAAACACGAAGTGCGCTTCCGTGACGGGCGTATGGTCCACGACTTTCTCTACGGCACCTTGCACCGCGCCTTGGGCGATGTGCGACCGGATGATCATCTGGCTGCACCGGTGGCGACGGCGATCGTTCGGCCGACCGGCATAGACGCCGGTGAATTCGGTCCCCAGGGTGAAATGCGCCTGGCGGCCAATGCCCTGCTGGAGCAACCTCAGGCGCAGCCGTCGTTCAATACGACGGCAGGCTCGGGCGCTGGTGCCGGTTATCAGTATCAATACACGCCGCGTCCTCAGTCCGGCGTGCCAGCGGCTGAGGCCCAAGCGGCGTACCGGGAGTTTTTTGCACCTTTGCCAGAGGCAAATGCCGTCGCGCTCCCGGCCGGTCAGGATGATATTCCTCCATTGGGCTATGCATTGGCGCAGCTCAAAGGTATCTACATTCTCTCGGAAAACGCCCAAGGCCTAGTGCTGGTGGACATGCACGCCGCCCACGAACGGATCATGTACGAGCGCCTGAAAATCGCGATGGCCAGCGAAGGCCTGAGCGGCCAGCCGCTGTTGGTGCCGGAATCGTTGGCGGTTAGCGAGCGCGAAGGCGATTGCGCCGAAGAAAACGTCGCGTGGTTCCAGCGTCTGGGCTTCGAGTTGCAGCGACTCGGCCCGGAAACACTGGCGATCCGGCAGATTCCGGCCTTGCTCAAGCAAGCTGAAGCGAATCGATTGGTGAGTGATGTGTTGGCCGATCTGATGGAATACGGCACCAGCGACCGTATCCAGGCGCACCTCAACGAACTGCTTGGCACCATGGCCTGCCACGGCGCGATTCGGGCAAACCGGCGTCTGGCGCTGCCGGAAATGAACGGTCTGCTGCGGGACATGGAAAACACCGAGCGCAGCGGTCAATGCAACCATGGCCGACCGACCTGGACCCAATTGGGCCTGGACGATCTGGACAAACTGTTCTTGCGCGGTCGTTGATGAGCCAACTCCCACCTGCGATTTTCCTGATGGGCCCGACCGCAGCGGGCAAGACTGATCTGGCCATCGAACTCACCAAAGTGCTGCCTTGCGAGCTGATCAGTGTCGATTCGGCGCTGGTCTACCGCGGCATGGACATCGGCACCGCCAAGCCTTCGAAAGAGATTCTGGCCGAGTTTCCGCACCGTTTGATCGATATTCTTGACCCGGCCGAGAGCTATTCGGCGGCGGATTTTCGCCGTGATGCGCTGGAGGCGATGGCCGAGATCACTTCGCGCGGCAAAATTCCGCTGCTTGTAGGCGGCACGATGCTCTACTACAAGGCTTTGGTCGAAGGACTGGCAGAAATGCCGGCGGCGGATCCCGAGGTTCGTGCGCAAATCGAAGAAGAGGCTGCACGCCTTGGCTGGCAAGCCCTGCACGAACAATTGGCGCTCGTAGATCCGGTTTCGGCGGCGCGAATTCATCCGAACGATCCGCAGCGACTCAGTCGAGCGCTGGAAGTTTATCGCGTCAGCGGTCAGAGCATGACCGAGCTGCGGCTGAGACAAAGTGCGCAAAGTACTGAAGCAGCCGCTTCGGGACTGCAACAATTGCCCTATACTGTCGCGAACTTGGCCATTGCTCCGGCAAATCGCCAGGTACTGCACGAGCGAATTAAACAAAGATTCACAGTTATGTTGGAACAGGGATTCATTGACGAGGTCGTAGCCCTGCGTAAGCGAAGTGACCTGCATTCCGGGTTGCCGTCTATACGTGCGGTAGGCTACCGACAAGTCTGGGACTACCTGGATGGCAAGCTGACCCAAGCCGAGATGCAGGAGCGTGGAATCATTGCCACGCGCCAATTGGCAAAACGTCAGTTCACCTGGCTGCGCAGCTGGGCTGATTTACACTGGTTGGACAGCCTGGATTGCGACAATCTGCCGCGCGCCTTGAAATACCTTGGGGCCATCTCCATATTGAGCTGAGTCCTTGCAATTGCCGTCTATCCTTGGGGGTGTGACGGCCACAAGCCATCTGTTTACCTATTTTTTATATTGAATCCTTAAAGGAGTGCGGCACATGTCAAAAGGGCATTCGCTACAAGACCCTTACTTGAATACTTTACGTAAAGAGAAAGTTGGGGTGTCCATCTACCTGGTGAACGGGATCAAACTGCAAGGCACGATCGAGTCTTTCGACCAGTTCGTTATCCTGCTGAAAAACACCGTCAGCCAGATGGTTTACAAACACGCTATCTCTACAGTGGTGCCGGTTCGTCCAATTCGTCTGCCTAGCGCAACCGAATCCGAAGCAGGTGACGCTGAGCCAGGTAACGCCTGATAGGAGTCTCCTTTGTTCTTTGAGCGCCACGGTGGTGGTGAGCGAGTGATCCTCGTTCACTTGGATGGACAGGACCCTGAGGCGCGCGAAGATCCGCAGGAGTTTCAGGAGTTGGCTAATTCGGCTGGCGCCGAGACCGTTGCGTTTTTTAACGTGCCGCGTCATCGGCCAACCGCCAAATTCCTGATTGGCAGCGGCAAGGTCGAGGAACTTCGCGACCTGGTCCATGCCGAGAAGGCAGATCTGGTGATCTTCAATCACATCCTCACGCCCAGTCAGGAACGTAACCTCGAACGTGTTTTCGAGTGTCGCGTGATCGACCGCACGGGTCTGATTCTCGATATTTTCGCCCAGCGCGCCCGTACCCATGAAGGCAAGCTCCAGGTAGAACTGGCCCAGCTTGACCACATGAGCACCCGGCTGGTCCGTGGCTGGACTCACCTTGAGCGTCAAGGTGGCGGTATCGGCATGCGTGGCCCGGGTGAAACCCAGCTGGAAACCGACCGCCGTTTGCTGCGGGTACGCCTGCGACAGATCAAGGGCCGACTGGAAAAAGTGCGCAGTCAGCGCGAGCAGTCGCGACGCGGCCGTTCGCGTGCGGATATTCCTACCGTGTCCCTTGTGGGCTATACCAACGCCGGCAAATCCACGCTCTTCAATAACGTGACGAAATCCGACGTGTACGCGGCTGACCAGTTGTTTGCCACGCTGGACCCGACCTTGCGCCGTCTGGAGCTCGACGACCTGGGGCCGATTGTCCTGGCCGATACGGTGGGTTTCATACGCCACTTGCCTCACAAGCTGGTTGAGGCATTTCGGTCTACGCTCGAAGAGTCGAGCAACTCAGACCTGCTGTTGCACGTGATCGATGCGGCCGAACCGGATCGCATGTTGCAGATCGAGCAGGTGATGGTGGTGCTGGGCGAGATCGGTGCCCAGGACTTGCCGATCCTCGAGGTCTATAACAAACTCGATTTGCTTGAAGGCGTTGAGCCACAAATTCAGCGCGACGAAAACGGCAAGCCCCAACGGGTCTGGCTGTCGGCGCGTGATGGCAGTGGTCTGGAATTGCTTGAGCAAGCCATTGCCGAGTTGCTGGGCGGTGATTTGTTTATTGGCACCTTGCGCTTGCCGCAACGTTTTGCTCGACTGCGTGCGCAGTTTTTCGAACTCGGTGCGGTGCAGAAAGAAGAACACGACGAAGAAGGCATCTGCCTGCTGGCCGTTCGCTTGCCACGGGTTGAGTTGAATCGACTGGTGAGTCGCGAAGGTCTGCAACCGATGGAATTCATCGAACAACACACTTTGCAATAAAAGCCTGAAAAAGCGGTTGTGCCGCGGTGACAGGCATTCTGTAGCATTGGTCGGCGCGCCGTGGGTGCGTCTTTGCTTTATCAGATGGAGAGCGCTATGGCTTGGAATGAGCCGGGTGGCAACTCGAATAATCAGGATCCTTGGGGTGGCAAGCGCCGCAATAACGGCGACCGCAAGGGGCCACCGGATCTCGACGAGGCCTTCCGAAAGCTGCAGGAAAGCCTGAACGGGTTGTTCGGTGGTGGTAAGAAACGCGGTGATGACGGCGGTGGTTCGGGCAAGAGTGGCGGCTTCGGCGGCCTGCTCGGCATCGGCCTGGTCGTGTTGGCGGCCGTTTGGCTGTACAGCGCGGTCTACGTAGTCGACGAGCAGGAGCAAGCCGTGGTGCTGCGCTTCGGCAAGTACTACGAAACCGTCGGTCCGGGCCTGAACATCTACTTCCCGCCGATTGATCGCAAGTACCTGGAAAACGTCACGCGCGAGCGTGCCTATACCAAGCAGGGTCAAATGCTCACTGAAGACGAGAACATCGTCGAAGTGCCGCTGACCGTGCAGTACAAGATCAGCAACCTGCAGGACTTCGTGCTGAACGTCGATGCGCCGGAAATCAGCCTGCAGCACGCGACCGAAAGTGCCTTGCGCCATGTGGTGGGTTCCACCGCGATGGACCAGGTGCTGACCGAAGGTCGTGAGTTGATGGCCAGCGAAATCAAGGAGCGTCTGCAACGCTTCATGGATACCTATCGCACCGGTATCACCATCACTCAGGTCAACGTACAGAACGCAGCGGCACCGCGCGAAGTACAGGAAGCCTTCGACGACGTGATTCGTGCCCGTGAAGACGAGCAGCGTTCGCGCAACCAGGCTGAAACCTACGCCAACGGTGTCGTGCCGGAAGCTCGTGGCCAGGCCCAGCGTATCCTTGAAGATGCCAATGGTTACCGCGACGAAACCGTCTCGCGCGCCAAGGGTGAGGCTGATCGCTTCACCAAACTGGTTGCCGAGTATCGCAAGGCCCCCGAAGTCACCCGCGAGCGTCTGTACCTGGACACCATGCAGGAAGTCTTCACCAACACCAGCAAGGTCCTCGTGACCGGCAACAAGAATGGCCAGAGCAATCTGCTGTACTTGCCGCTGGACAAGATGGTCGAAAGTGGTCGCAACACCAGCACTCCGGTGAGCGGTGCGGCAGCCACCAGCAATGAAGCGAATGCGCGTGCGGCAGCTGATCTGCAGCAACAGCCATCTCGTACCAGGGAGAGTCGCTGATGAGCAATAAATCGCTGATCGCCCTTATTGTCGGCGTCGTCGTGGCCATCGCTGCCTGGAACTGCTTCTACATCGTGGCTCAGACCGAGCGTGCGGTGTTGCTGCAGTTCGGTCGCGTGGTTCAGGCCGATGTTCAGCCGGGCCTGCATGTGAAAGTGCCTTACGTTAACCAGGTGCGCAAGTTCGATGCCCGCCTGATGACGCTGGATGCGCCGACGCAGCGCTTCCTGACGCTGGAAAAGAAGGCCGTGATGGTCGATGCCTACGCCAAGTGGCGCGTGAAAGATGCCGAGCGCTTCTACACCGCGACTTCCGGTCTGAAGCAGATTGCCGATGAGCGTCTTTCCCGTCGTCTGGAATCGGGTCTACGTGACCAATTCGGTAAGCGCACGCTGCACGAGGTGGTTTCTGGTGAACGTGACGCGTTGATGTCCGATATCACTTCTTCGTTAAACTTGATGGCGGAAAAAGAGCTGGGCATCGAAGTTGTCGATGTTCGGGTCAAGGCCATCGATCTGCCGAAAGAAGTAAACCGCAGTGTGTTCGAGCGTATGAGCTCCGAGCGTGAGCGTGAAGCTCGCGAGCACCGCGCCAAGGGTAACGAGCTGGCAGAAGGCATCCGTGCCGACGCCGATCGTCAACGCCGCGTGCTGCTGGCTGAAGCCTATCGTGAATCTGAAGAGGTTCGCGGTGATGGTGATGCCCAGGCCGCTGCGATCTACTCCAAGGCCTACGGCCAGGATCAGGAGTTCTACGGTTTCTACCGTAGCCTGCGCGCCTACCGTGAAAGCTTCGCGAACAAATCCGACGTCATGGTCCTGGACCCAAGCAGCGACTTCTTCCGTTACCTGGAAAAAGCCAAGCCTTGATACGACGTTGACCTGAATCATCCCCCGCCTGGCGGCTAAAGCCTCCGGCGGGGTGATCCTTTGGGAAAACGTGTGTATGATGCGGCAGCCGGGAAATTCCCGGCTTTTTTGCGTCTGCACGTTTGATTGCTGTTTTTAGCGGGCGCCCGAGTTGAATGACTCGACAGGTTTTTCGAGGAAAGTGGTTGGCGAAGCCGGTTTCAGGCTTTTCGCCACGTTGTTTATGCGCGTGGTTTGCACATGCGCCGACCATTTTCTGCTTCACTCAAGGCTCGCCCAACGGCTGGCCGCCCGGATCATAGGGGAATGGCGTAATGGCAACGGTAGACTGCTGGCTGCTGCCAGATGGCATCGAAGAAGTACTGCCACCAGAGGCGGCGCGCATTGAAGTCGCGCGTCGTCAGGTGTTGGATCTGTTCCAGAGCTGGGGTTACGAGTTTGTCGTGACTCCCCATATCGAGTACCTGGAATCCCTGCTGACCGGCGCGGGCTCGGACCTCGATCTGCGGACCTTCAAGGTCATCGACCCGCAATCGGGCCGGCAGATGGGTTTCCGTGCCGACATCACGCCGCAAGTGGCGCGCATCGATGCGCACACCCTGCGCCGTGAAGGCCCGAGCCGCCTGTGCTATGCCGGCAGCGTGCTGCATGCCCAGCCGCGCGCCCTGTCGTCCTCACGCAGCCCGATCCAGCTGGGCGCCGAGTTGTATGGCGATGCCAGCCCGAGCAGCGACGTGGAAGTCATCAGCCTGATGCTGGCCATGCTGCAACTGGCCGATGTGCCGGATGTGCACATGGACCTCGGTCATGTCGGCATCTACCGCGGCCTGGCCCGTGCGGCCGGTCTGTCTGGCGAAGTTGAACAGCAGTTGTTCGATGCGTTGCAACGCAAGGCCATCGACGAGGTCATTACCTTGACCGAAGGCTTGCCTGCCGATCTGTCGGGCATGTTGCGCGCGTTGGTCGATCTGTGTGGCGGCCGTGAAGTATTGAGCGCTGCTCGCGAGCGTCTGGCGCATGCGCCAGCGCCGGTTCTGGCGGCGCTGGACGATTTGCTGGCGATTGCCGAGCGTCTGTCCACGCGTTTCCCGGAGTTACCGCTTTATTTCGACCTGGGCGAGTTGCGCGGCTACCACTACCACACCGGTGTGGTGTTCGCGGTGTTCGTACCGGGTGTTGGCCAGTCCATTGCCCAGGGCGGTCGTTACGACGACATCGGCGCCGACTTCGGTCGCGCTCGTCCGGCAACCGGCTTCTCCACCGATTTGAAAACCCTGGTGACCCTGGGGCGTGCTGAGATCAAGCTACCGTCTGGCGGTATCTGGATGCCTGACAGTACGGATGCGGCACTCTGGCAGCAGGTTTGTCAGTTGCGCAGTGAGGGTCAGCGTGTCGTTCAGGCGTTGCCTGGACAACCTTTGGCCGCCGCCCGTGAAGCGGACTGCGACCGGCAATTGATTCAGCAGAACGGGCTTTGGCAAGTATCGCCACTGGCTTCTTGAGTTTTCCTGTCGGCTGCGGCCGGCACCAAGTTTGCGCGAATGAGGACAAGTGTTATGGGTAAGAATGTCGTAGTCCTGGGCACCCAATGGGGTGATGAGGGCAAAGGCAAGATCGTTGATCTGCTGACCGAACATGCTGCCGCCGTAGTGCGCTACCAGGGTGGCCACAACGCGGGTCACACCCTGGTGATCGACGGCGAAAAAACCGTCTTGCACCTGATTCCGTCGGGCGTGTTGCGCGAAGGCGTGCAGTGCCTGATCGGCAACGGCGTGGTGGTTGCACCCGACGCTCTGCTGCGGGAAATCATCAAGCTGGAAGAGAAAGGCGTACCGGTGCGTGAGCGCCTGCGTATCAGCCCGTCCTGCCCGCTGATCCTGTCCTACCACGTCGCGCTGGACCAGGCCCGTGAAAAGGCCCGTGGCGAGCTGAAAATCGGTACCACCGGTCGCGGCATCGGCCCGGCTTATGAAGACAAGGTTGCACGTCGCGGTCTGCGCATCGGTGACCTGTTCCACCGTGAGCGTTTCGCCGCCAAGCTGGGTGAGTTGCTGGATTACCACAACTTCGTCCTGGTCAATTACTACAAAGAGCCTGCGATCGACTTCCAGAAAACACTCGACGAGTGCATGGAATACGCCGAGCTGCTGAAGCCGATGATGCTCGACGTCACCGCCGAGCTGCACGAGTTGCGTCGCGCTGGCAAAGACATCATGTTCGAAGGCGCCCAAGGCTCCCTGCTGGACATCGACCACGGTACCTACCCGTACGTGACCAGCTCCAACACCACCGCGGGCGGCATCGCTACCGGTTCGGGTTTTGGTCCGATGTACCTGGATTACATCCTGGGCATCACCAAGGCGTACACCACTCGCGTGGGTTCGGGTCCGTTTCCGACTGAGCTGTTCGACGACGTGGGTGCATTCCTGGCCAAGCGTGGCCACGAGTTCGGCGCTACCACCGGCCGTGCCCGTCGTTGCGGCTGGTTCGATGCCGTCATCCTGCGTCGCGCTATCGACGTCAACAGCATCTCGGGCCTGTGCCTGACCAAGCTGGACGTGCTGGACGGTCTGGAAACCATCAACATCTGTGTTGGCTACAAGAACCAGGATGGTGCAGTGATCGACGCGCCGACTGACGCCGACAGCTACATCGGCCTGGAGCCGGTGTACGAAGAGATGCCAGGCTGGACCGAATCCACCGTCGGTGCCAAGACGCTGGAAGAGCTGCCGCAAGCTGCTCGCAACTACATCAAGCGCGTCGAAGAGTTGGTCGGTGCGCCGATTGACATTATTTCGACGGGCCCGGACCGCAACGAAACCATCGTTTTGCGTCACCCGTTCGCTTAATAAGTTGTTGATGTAGAAAGCAAAGGGCCCTTGATTGGGCCCTTTGTCGTTTATACCTGCCGGACGGCATGACCTTTGCTGTGATGTTGAATAAAAGCATCGCTTCCAGTGCGCCATCAATTTAATGGCGCCAAAGCAGAGGGATTCCAAGTGTCGGCCGTTCTCTCATTGTTACAAAGCCGTTTGTTGCGGCCTGTGTTCGTTACCCTTGGTATCGCCCTTTTGGTGCAGGTGCTGGTGGCTGTTGCTCTGACTCGGAGCACGGTGACTGCGCTTGAGGCTGATCTTGGTGTGCGTCTGGGTGTCGACAGCCAAAAACTGTCTGGAGAGCTTGAGCAGGCGGGGCGTGAAGTCACGTCGAGCCTGGACAACCTCTCTACCAGCACCCGTCAGCGACTCACTGCCGGCTTGTCTACGCGATTGAAAGACGAGCAGGTGCAATTGCGTGCGACGTTGGAAAAGGATCTCAAGGATTCGGCCAACGACATGGCGCAACTGCTGGCCTCGGTCGCTCCGCGTGCCATGTGGGACAGCGACGTTCCAACCCTGTCCGAATTTGCCCGCCGGGCCCAGCGCAATCCCAACGTGTTGTTCGTGGTGTATGACGACGCGACGGGTCAGCACCTGACGCGCTACCTCAACCGCGAAAACCCGATCAACAAGGCGCTGCTGGAGAAAGGCCAGGGCGAGCGTGCGCTGGACAAAGTGCTGGACGCGGCGAAGAACGATCCATCGGTCTACTACCTCGAAGCATCGATCAACCCCAACGGTGTGGAAATCGGCAAGGTCTTGATGGGTGTCTCGACCGCCTCGGTGGAAACTGATCTGGCGGCCCTGGATAAACGTTTTGCGGCGCTGATCGCCAGCGGAGATCAACTGGTTGGCGACAGCCTCAAAGGCGCGGCCGCCGACAGCGCTACGGCGATGCGTGCGCGTCTGACGTCTGCGCAGGTTACGGCCTCTGAAATGAAAGCCAACACCACCAGCACCGTGCAGGAAGCGGCGTCGACATTGCGCTGGCGCATCGGGATGTTCCTGGCGCTGGTCGGTTGCGGTGTGCTGCTGTTGCTCGCGGTGGTGCTGGGCCGTCGCGTGGTCAATCGCTTGAAAATGCTCATCGCCGCCATGGATGACCTGGCGGCGGGTGAGGGCGACCTGACCAAGCGCGTGCAGATCAATAGCAAAGATGAGATCGGCGATATGGCCGCGGCGGTCAACCGCTTTGTGGATAAGTTGCAGCCGATCGTGCGCGAAGCGGGCGATGTGGCCCAGCGTACCGGTGTGGAAATCGGCGCCATGACCCTGCGCAATGCCGGAGCTGATGCGGCGGCGGGCATGCAGCGTGATGAAGTGGCTGAGAGCCTGCGCGCGTTGTCGCAGATGGCCGATGAAGCCCAATCGGAAAGCAACGCCATGCAGGCTGCGTTGCAGCAAGTGGTGGATATTCGTTCGGCCACCGATGAGAACACTCGAACTTCGGCGAAGGTCGGTAGCCTGATCGAGGCGTTGGCCGGGCAGGTCGATACCGGAGCGAAAGTCATCGAGCATCTGGCGCAGCAGAGCGAACAGATTGAAGTGGTGCTGACGGTGATTCACGGGATCGCCGAGCAAACCAACCTGCTGGCACTGAACGCCGCCATCGAAGCGGCGCGTGCCGGCGAAACCGGTCGCGGCTTTGCGGTGGTGGCGGACGAAGTCCGGGCGTTGGCGAGCAAGACCCAAAGCTCCACCGGCGACATCCAGGCGCACATCGTGGCCTTGCAGCAAGGTGCGCGTGAAGCGGTGGCAGCGATCGGCCAGGCCGGGCGTCAGGCCAATGAAGGTTTGCTGGTATTGCGTGACAGCGCACGGTTGCAGCAATCGGTGCAGGCATCGGTCGAGCAGGTGCATGCGGCGATTGGTCTGGCGACCCAGGCAGCGGCGCATCAGGCGCAAGGTGCACAGGCGGTGCGCGGTCGGGTTGAGACGATTCATGCACAGGCTGAGAAAGCGGCTCAGGCGGTGGTGGAAACCACGGCCAGCGGCAAGGTGCTGGATGGGTTGGCGGCGCAGCTGAAGGCAAGCCTGGGGCAGTTCAGGGCGTAAGACTTGTATTGGTTGAGCTGACGTCATCGCGAGCAGGCTCGCTCCCACGGGATTGTGGGTGGGCACAGAATTTGTGACCACCTCAGATCAAATGTGGGAGTGAGCCTGCTCGCGATGGCGATCTCAACGGCTCAAATACATCCGGGTTGTTAACAGGTAAACCGGCAGCCCCGACACCAGAATCAACAACGCCGCATAAGGCGCCGCTGCCGCGAACTCCACGTTCGCGGTATGCGCCCAAACCTCCGTCGCCAGCGTATTGAGCCCGGTCGGACTCAACAGCAGCGTCGCCGTCAGCTCCTTCATCGCATCCAGAAACACCAGCGCAAACGCTGCACCCAGTGCTGGAAAGATGATCGGCAGTGTCACCCGGCAAAACGCACTGAAAGACGATGCCCCCAGCGTGCGTGCCGCCTCTTCCAGTTGCGGCGCGGCCTTGTTCAGCGCCGTGCGAATCGGTGCCTGCGCCAATGGCAAAAACAGTAGCGCATAAGCGATCAGCAGCAGTGCCGAAGTCTGGTACAGCACCGGCACGTAGTGCAGGGCGAAATACACCAGCGTCAGCGCAATCACCAGGCCTGGCAGCGCGTGCAGCAGATAGGGCAAGCGCTCGGCCCAGATCGCCAGCCGGCCTTTGTGCCGCACCACCAGCAATCCCACCGGCACCGCCAGCACCAGGCACAGTGCAGCGCCACCCAGCGACAACGCCAGGGACGACAGTAGCGCTTCGCTGATTGCTGCCACCGGGAATGCTGCCGACGAACCTACCGCCAGCCAGTACGCCAGCATCCCCAGCGGAATGCCGCTGCCGATGATTGCCAATGCCAGGCAGTAAACCTGTCCGGCAACCGTCCATGGCCCCAGTCGAACCTGTTCCGCCTGCCGCGCTGCGCCCTGGCCGGTGCGCACGTGCCGGCCTTTGCCGCGTACTCGCAACTCAAGCCACAACAGCACCAGGCACAGCGCCAGAAGCACCGCCGACAGCATCGCCGCGTTGGCGTTGCTGAATTCCAGTTCGAACTGTTGATAAATCGCGGTGGTAAAGGTTTGCAGGCCGATGATCGACAGGGCGCCGAACTCCACCAGCATGTGCAGGGCAATCAACAGCGAACCTGCAAGCAGGGACGGCCAAAGCAGGGGGAGGGTAATCCTGAAAAACACGCCCCACCGATTCTGTCCCAGCGTGCGGGCTGACTCTTCCAGGGACGGATCGAGGTTGCGCAGGGTTGCTGCGACGGGCAGAAAGATCAGTGGGTACTTGGACAGGGTCATCACCAGGATCGCCCCGCCCAGGCCTTCGAAATGCGCGCTCAGGGATACCCAGGTAAAACTGCTGACGAACGCCGGCACGGCGAACGGCAAGCACAGGATAACGCCCCACACACGCCGTCCTGGCAGATTGCTGCGTTCCAGCAGCCAGGCAAGGGACAAACCGATCACGCCGCAGGCGACGGTCACGCCGATCATCAGCGCCAGCGTATTGCGCAGCAGCCCGAACACATAAGGCCGCCACAGCAAATGCAGCGCCTCGGCCCAGCCGGCCTGCCAGGTCTTGAGCCCGACATACACCAGCGGCAAAAGGCTGAGCACCACCAGCAGCAAAACCGGCAGCAGCAGCCAGATCGACGGCCGCTTGCGCCGTGGCACGTAACCCCCGCGCGAGGCGGGGGCGGATAACGATGCGCTCATCAGTTCAAGCCAACGTCACGTTCCAGGTCCAGGGCTTCTTCGGCGTTGCCGAGGTCGGCCGGGGTGACTTTCGGTGCCTCCAGTTCGCTGAACGGCTTGAGACCGCGATCCGATTCCATGCCTTTGTGCAGCGGGTATTCGGCGGTGGTCTGGGTGATCACGCGCTGACCTTCTTCGCTGGCCATGTAGGCGAGAAATTGCTGGGCTTCTTTTGGATGCTTGGTGGATTTCAGCACGGCGGCGCTGGAAACAGTGATCAAGCCGCCGACGTCGCCGCCGGTGAAGTAATGCAGTTTCGAGTCGAGCTGGCCTTTTTCCCGTTGCAAGGCGAACCAGTAGTAGTTGTTCACCAGCACGGTGGCGACTTCGCCGTTTTCCACCGCTTTCAGCGCAACCATGTTGTTGCTGTAAGTCTTGCCGAACGCGCGCAGGCCGGTCAGCCATTCTTCGGCCGCGTCCATGCCATGCACTTTGATGATTGCCACGGCCTGTTCCTGGAACGCGCCGCTGGTAGGTACGAAACCGACCTTGCCTTGCCATTTCGGATCGGAGAATTCCATCACCGACTTGGGCAGGTCTTTTTCATCGATCAGTTTCGGGTTGAACGCGACCACGCGGACCCGGGCGGTGATGCCGATCCAGGTGCCATTACCGGCGACGTAGTCTTTCGGCAGAACGGCGAGGGTGGCGGCGTCGGTCTGGGCCAGCAGGCCCTGTTCGCCGAGTTTGTTCAGCGGAGGCGATTCTTCTGTGTAGATCACATCGGCGGGAGAGCGGTCGCCTTCTTCGACGACCTGGCTGGCGAGCTGATTGCTGCTGCCTTTGCGCACGTTGACGTGAATGCCGGTCTTGGCCTCGAAGGCTTTGGCGATGGCGTCGCCGACTTCCTTGTGTTGGCCGTTGTAGAGGGTCAGGGAAACTGGATCAGCAGCCTGGGTGAGGGGAGTGGCGAGTGCCAGGCCGAGCAGGGTGAAGGTCAGGCCGCGGCGCAGGGTATTTCGAAACATCATTCGCAGGGTTCCTCACTGTCGCATTGCAAAAACTTGAAACAATGATAAACGATATTGTTTCTCAAGTGCGCCTTGCGGGGCGCAGAGGGTTTTGCTAGAGGGGGTGCGATCTCTTTGGCGAGGGAGGAGTAATGGCTTGAAGTTTTTGAATGCCAGAAACGCAAAAACCCGCTTTCGCGGGTTTCTGTGAAATCCAAGATCGAAACCTTGAATTTGAATTGGTGCCCAGAAGAAGACTCGAACTTCCACGACCTTGCGGTCACCAGCACCTGAAGCTGGCGTGTCTACCAATTTCACCATCTGGGCATAATCTTCAGCGTCGCCGCTGTTGATGTGGCGCACTATACGGAGAGCGTTTTGATCTGTAAACCCCTGATTTAGATTTAATAAATCAGATGTTTAGAATGCAAAAAACCCGCTTTCGCGGGTTTTTGTGTGAGCCTTGAAATTGATCTAATCTCAAGCTCGTAATTGGTGCCCAGAAGAAGACTCGAACTTCCACGACCTTGCGGTCACCAGCACCTGAAGCTGGCGTGTCTACCAATTTCACCATCTGGGCAGTATCGGCAACGCTAGTGCGTCGTCGATGGCGCGCACTATACGGAGCGTCTTTTTAACTGTAAACCCCTGGCATCAAAAAAACCTGGAAAATTTTACCAGCGGCATTTAAATCAGCTTTGCGCTGTCGATATAAGGCTTTAGATAGGCTGTCGCAGCCTGAAATTTCCCGTTTCATTACGCCTATGCCAAACTAACCCGCATATAGACAAGGTGAAAACTCTCTAATGGCCGATTGGCAGTCCCTCGATCCCGAGGCCGCTCGTGAAGCGGAAAAATATGAAAACCCTATTCCTAGCCGCGAACTGATCCTTCAGCACCTTGCTGATCGGGGTTCGCCTGCTAACCGCGAGCAGTTGGTGGAAGAGTTTGGTCTGACCACGGAAGACCAGATCGAAGCCCTGCGTCGCCGCCTGCGCGCCATGGAGCGCGACGCTCAACTGATCTATACCCGTCGCGGCACCTATGCGCCTGTGGATAAGCTCGACCTGATCCTGGGCCGCATCAGCGGTCACCGTGACGGCTTCGGCTTCCTGGTCCCGGACGACGGCAGCGATGACCTGTTCATGAGTCCGGCGCAAATGCGCCTGGTGTTCGATGGTGACCGAGCCTTGGCCCGTGTGTCTGGCCTCGACCGTCGCGGTCGTCGCGAAGGCATGATCGTCGAAGTGGTGTCCCGTGCCCACGAGACCATCGTCGGTCGCTACTTCGAAGAAGGCGGTATCGGCTTCGTGGTGGCGGACAATCCGAAGATCCAGCAAGAAGTGCTGGTCACTCCGGGTCGTAACGCCAACGCGCAGATCGGTCAATTCGTCGAAGTGAAGATCACGCACTGGCCGACCCCACGCTTCCAGCCGCAAGGCGACGTGGTCGAGGTCGTGGGCAACTACATGGCGCCGGGCATGGAAATCGACGTTGCCCTGCGCACCTACGATATTCCCCACGTCTGGCCTGAGGCGGTGCTCAAAGAAGCCGCCAAGCTCAAGCCTGAAGTTGAAGAGAAAGACAAAGAGAAGCGCATCGACCTGCGTCATCTGCCGTTCGTGACCATCGACGGTGAAGATGCGCGCGACTTCGATGACGCGGTTTACTGCGAAGCCAAGCCTGGCAAGCTGCGCCTGTTCTCCGGCGGCTGGAAGTTGTACGTGGCGATTGCCGACGTTTCCAGCTACGTGAAGATCGGTTCGGCACTGGATAACGAATCCCAGGTTCGCGGCAACTCGGTGTACTTCCCCGAGCGCGTCGTGCCGATGCTGCCGGAGCAGCTGTCCAACGGCCTGTGCTCGCTGAATCCGCACGTCGATCGCCTGGCCATGGTTTGCGAGATGACCATCTCCAAAACCGGCGAGATGACCGACTACTGCTTCTATGAAGCGGTGATTCACTCCCACGCCCGCCTGACCTACAACAAGGTCAGCGCGATGCTGGAAACGCCGAAACTCACAGAAGCGCGTCAGCTGCGTGGCGAGTACACCGACGTCCTGCCACACCTCAAGCAGCTTTACGCACTGTACAAAGTGCTGCTGGCCGCTCGTCACGTGCGTGGCGCGATCGATTTCGAAACGCAGGAAACCCGGATCATCTTCGGTACCGAGCGCAAGATTGCCGAAATCCGTCCGACCGTGCGTAACGATGCGCACAAGCTGATCGAGGAATGCATGCTGGCGGCCAACGTGGCCACCGCCGAATTCCTGAAAAAGCACGAAATCCCTGCGCTGTATCGCGTCCACGACGGTCCGCCACCGGAGCGTCTGGAAAAACTGCGCGCCTTCCTCGGCGAGCTCGGCCTGTCCTTGCACAAAGGCAAGGACGGCCCGTCGCCGAAGGATTACCAGGCCTTGCTGGCCAGCATCAAGGACCGTCCGGATTTCCACTTGATCCAGACCGTCATGCTGCGCTCGTTGAGCCAGGCGGTGTACAGCGCCGATAACCAGGGCCACTTCGGCCTGAATTACGAAGCCTATACCCACTTCACCTCGCCGATCCGCCGCTACCCGGACTTGCTCACGCACCGGGCGATCCGCAGCGTCATCCATTCCAAGCAGAACACCCCGCACGTTCGCCGTGCCGGCGCGATGACTATTCCGAAAGCGCGCATCTATCCATACGACGAAGCGGCGCTGGAGCAGCTCGGCGAGCAATGCTCGATGAGCGAACGCCGTGCCGACGAAGCCACTCGCGACGTGGTGAACTGGCTCAAGTGCGAGTTCATGAAAGACCGTGTGGGCGAATCGTTCCCGGGTGTGATCACCGCAGTGACCGGTTTTGGTCTGTTCGTCGAGCTGACCGACATCTACGTCGAAGGCCTGGTGCACGTCACCGCGCTGCCGGGCGATTACTACCACTTCGACCCTGTGCACCACCGCCTCGCCGGTGAGCGTACCGGTCGCAGCTTCCGCCTTGGCGACACCGTTGAAGTGCGCGTGATGCGCGTTGACCTCGACGAGCGCAAGATCGACTTCGAGATGGCGGAAAAAACCATCAGCGCGCCGATCGGCCGCAAAAAGCGCGGAACTGAAAAGACCGAGCCAGCCGCCAAGACATCGGCCAAAACCGCAGCAGAACCGGCACCGGCAAAAACCGGTCGTCGTCCTGCCAAGGAAAAGGCTGTCGAAGCCTATCGCCCAAGCGATGCTGCGGCGAAAAATGCCGAGCTGCGTAAAAGCCGTGAATTGAAACAGGCGTTACTGTCTGAAGCAAAAAGCGGCGGTAAAGCGGCGTCTGGGGGAAAGACCGGACGGTCGGCGCCTGACAAGGCCCCCGGCAGCAAGCCAAGCAAACACCGTAAAGGCCCGCCGAAAGCGGGTTCGGCCCCAGCCAAAAGCGGCGGTGCGCGTAAACCTAAGGCCAAGTCATGAGTAATCTGGAAAAGATCTACGGCGTGCACGCTGTAGAAGCATTGCTGCGTCACCACCCGAAACGCGTCAAGCAAATCTGGCTGGCTGAAGGCCGCAGTGATCCGCGGGTTCAGACACTGATCGCCCTGGCTGCGGAAAATCGCGTGGCCGTCGGCCAGGCCGAGCGCCGTGAGCTGGATGCCTGGGTTGAGGGCGTGCACCAGGGCGTCGTGGCGGATGTGAGCCCGAGCCAGGTCTGGGGCGAAGCGATGCTCGACGAGTTGCTCGATCGCACCGAAGGCGCGCCGCTGCTGCTGGTGCTCGACGGCGTGACCGATCCGCACAATCTGGGCGCTTGCCTGCGTTCGGCCGATGCGGCCGGTGCGCTGGCGGTGATCGTGCCGAAGGACAAGTCAGCCACCCTGACCCCGACGGTACGGAAGGTGGCTTGTGGTGCGGCGGAAGTGATTCCGTTGGTCGCCGTGACCAACCTGGCGCGAACCCTGGAAAAACTCAAGCAGCGTGGCTTATGGGTTGTCGGTACGGCGGGCGAGGCTGAACAGAGTCTGTACCAGCAAGACATGACCGGCCCGACCATCCTGATCATGGGCGCGGAAGGCAGTGGCATGCGTCGCCTGACTCGCGATCTTTGCGACTACCTGGTGCATCTGCCGATGACGGGCAGCGTCAGCAGCCTCAACGTGTCTGTGGCGACTGGCGTTTGCCTGTTCGAGGCCCAGCGCCAGCGCAGCGTCAAAGCTGCGGCGGGCGGCAAGAAGTCTTAAGCCGGTTGTAATCCCTGTGGGAGCGAGCCTGCTCGCGAAAGCGGAGTAACATTCAGCATCAATGTTGAATGTCATGCCCCCTTCGCGAGCAGGCTCGCTCCCACAGTGGTTTGTGTCAGGGCGAAAAGTTGCGGTGCGAACGAACTGTTCAAATAATCACCAATTGCCTTGCGCCTCTTCTATCCCTTCTCTACAATTGCGCCCCTTGCTGTGACGGCAGGCACTCACGTGTCTATCGCAAGCAAGTCCATAAGTGTCATTCACTCCTTGTCTGACCGTTTTTGAACGGCAGGCTACAACCCGTAAGGAGCATTCATGCGTCATTACGAAATCATCTTTTTGGTCCACCCGGATCAAAGCGAGCAAGTCGGCGGCATGGTTGAGCGTTACACCAAGCTGATCGAAGAAGACGGCGGCAAAATCCACCGTCTGGAAGATTGGGGCCGTCGTCAACTGGCCTACGCAATCAACAATGTTCACAAGGCTCACTACGTGATGCTGAACGTTGAGTGCACTGGCAAGGCCCTGGCCGAGCTGGAAGACAACTTCCGCTACAACGATGCAGTGATCCGTAACCTGGTCATCCGTCGCGAAGAAGCCGTTACCGGCCAATCCGAGATGCTCAAGGCTGAAGAAAACCGCAGTGAGCGCCGTGAGCGTCGCGACCGTCCTGAGCACGAAGGCGCTGAAAGCGCTGATAGTGATGACAGCGACAACAGCGATAACGCTGACGAGTAATCCACGGACCTTTTAAGGAGCCTATCAAATGGCACGTTTCTTCCGTCGTCGTAAATTCTGCCGCTTCACCGCTGAAGACGTGAAAGAGATCGATTACAAAGATCTCAACACTCTGAAAGCCTACGTATCCGAGACCGGCAAAATCGTTCCAAGCCGCATCACCGGTACCAAAGCTCGTTATCAGCGTCAGCTGGCCACCGCTATCAAGCGCGCCCGCTTCCTGGCCCTGCTGGCCTACACCGACAGCCACGGCCGCTGAGACCGGGCAGTCGACACGTAGCAAAGGATTGAATGCATGCGCGCCTTAGCTGAGTTCATCATGCGCGGCCGTATGCAGGCCACTCTGGTAGTGGCTGGATGCGCAATACTGCCGTTGTTGTATTGGTTGGGTGCTGCCGCCGGATGCCTTGTGCTCCTGCGGCGCGGATTGAAGGACGCCATTGGCGTACTTGCTCTGGGGCTGCTGCCGGCGTTGATCTGGTGGCTTTACTCCGATGACCCACGGGCACTTCTGGTGCTGCTGGGGTCTTCGAGCCTTGCGTTGGTTTTGCGCGCAAGCGAGTCCTGGAACCGCGTGCTGCTGGTCAGCATAGCGATGGGAGTGGTGTTTGCAGTGGTGCTGGGGACAGTTTTTGCTCCCCAAATCGAGATGCTGGCGCAGGCTTTGATAAAAGTCATGCCGTCGCTACTCGGTGATGTCTACCAGAAGTTGTCGGTAGACGAGCAAGCGCATTTTGCGTCCCTGATTGCACCGGTCCTGACCGGCCTGATTGCGGCCTTGTTGCAAATCGTCAGTGTGCTGAGCCTGATTGTCGGGCGCTACTGGCAGGCGTTGTTGTACAACCCGGGTGGTTTTGGTCGCGAGTTTCGCGCCATCCGATTCCCGCTTTTACCAGCGATGTTGCTGCTGGCGTTCATGCTTCTGGGGCCGAATATCGGTCCACAGATGGCCATGTTGACGCCGTTGTGCAGCGTACCGCTGGTGTTCGCCGGGCTGGCCCTGATTCACGGGCTGGTGGCGCAAAAGCGACTGGCCAGGTTCTGGCTGGTGGGGTTGTACGTCACGCTGTTGCTGTTCATGCAGCTGATCTATCCGTTGCTGGTGGTCTTGGCCATCGTCGACAGCTTGATTGATTTTCGCGGTCGTTCGACGCCGAAAGACGTCGATAGCGCGAACGGTGAAGGTTAAAAGTTAAGAGGATTTTCACATGCAACTGATCCTTCTGGAAAAAGTCACCAACCTGGGCAACCTGGGTGACAAAGTAAACGTTAAGGCTGGTTACGGTCGTAACTACCTGCTGCCTTACGGCAAAGCTACCGCTGCGACCGCTGCCAACCTGGCTGCGTTCGAAGAGCGTCGCGCTGAGCTGGAAAAAGCCGCAGCAGACCGTAAAACTTCGGCTGAAAGCCGTGCCGCCCAACTGGCTGAGCTGGAAGTGACTATCACTGCCACCGCTGGTGACGAAGGCAAGCTGTTCGGTTCGATCGGTACTCACGACATCGCTGATGCACTGACCGCCTCTGGCGTTGAAGTGGCAAAAAGCGAAGTTCGTCTGCCGAACGGCACCATCCGCAACGTAGGCGAATTCGACGTAGCCGTGCACCTGCACGCCGAAGTTGAAGCCACCGTACGCGTTGTCGTGGTAGCAGCTTAAGCAGCACTTGTCGGCTGGCACCCTCGGGTGCTTGCCGGTAACATCGGGCACGATCCTGTTTACAGGTCGTGCCCTTTGTCTTTCTGAAACCCCCAATTTCTAGTGGCCATGAACGATATCTCCGCTCCCGAGCAATACGATCTGCAAACCGCTGCCCTGAAGGTGCCGCCGCATTCCATCGAGGCCGAACAGGCCGTGCTCGGTGGTTTGATGCTGGACAACAACGCCTGGGAACGCGTGTTGGATCAAGTGTCGGACGGCGATTTCTATCGGCATGACCACCGTTTGATCTTCCGCGCGATCGCCAAGCTCGCCGACCAGAACTCCCCCATCGACGTCGTGACCCTTGCCGAGCAATTGGACAAGGAAGGTCAGACCTCGCAGGTCGGTGGTCTCGGATACCTGGGTGAGCTGGCGAAAAACACGCCGTCCGTCGCCAACATCAAGGCGTATGCGCAGATTGTTCGTGCGCGGGCAACCTTGCGCCAACTGATCGGCATTGCCTCCGAAATTGCCGACAGTGCCTTCAACCCGGAAGGCCGTACCGCTGAAGAGATTCTCGACGAAGCCGAGCGCCAGATCTTCCAGATCGCTGAGGCCCGGCCAAAGACCGGCGGCCCGGTGAGTGTGAATGACCTGTTGACCAAGGCTATCGACCGCATCGACACCTTGTTCAACACCGACAACGCCATTACTGGTCTGTCCACCGGTTACACCGACCTCGACGGAATGACCAGTGGCTTGCAACCGTCTGACCTGATCATCGTCGCCGGCCGTCCATCCATGGGTAAAACCACCTTTGCGATGAACCTGGTGGAAAACGCCGTGTTGCGCAGTGACAAGTGCGTACTGGTGTACTCGCTCGAGATGCCAGGCGAATCGCTGATCATGCGTATGCTGTCGTCCCTCGGCCGTATCGACCAGACCAAGGTCCGTGCCGGTCGCCTGGACGACGACGATTGGCCGCGCCTGACCTCGGCGGTCAACCTGCTCAACGATCGCAAACTGTTCATCGACGATACGGCCGGCATCAGCCCGTCGGAAATGCGTGCGCGGACCCGACGCCTGGTGCGTGAGCACGGCGACATCGCCCTGATCATGATCGACTACCTGCAATTGATGCAGATCCCGGGTTCGGGCGGTGACAACCGGACCAACGAGATTTCCGAGATCTCCCGTTCCTTGAAGGCCCTGGCCAAGGAATTCAACTGCCCGGTGGTGGCGTTGTCCCAGCTCAACCGCTCCCTGGAGCAGCGACCGAACAAACGGCCGATCAACTCCGACCTCCGGGAATCCGGAGCGATCGAGCAGGATGCGGACGTGATCATGTTCGTGTACCGGGACGAGGTGTACCACCCGGAAACCGAGCACAAAGGCATCGCCGAGATCATCATCGGCAAGCAGCGGAACGGCCCGATCGGAACGTCGCGGCTGGCATTCATCGGCAAGTACACCCGCTTCGAAAACCTCGCACCGGGCAGCTACAACTTCGACGACGAGTAACGCCCAGGCAGGACGCTTGCCTGTGGCGAGAGAGCTTGCTCCCGCTCGGCTGCGCAGCAGTCGCAAAGCTGAGGAATGCGGTCCGTCTGGAAAAATTCGGTCGAAGGTTTTGGGGCCGCTTCGCTGCCCAGCGGGAGCAAGCTCCCTCGCCACAAGGGTTGCGCCTGGCCTCTGGATCTTTGCGCGAAACGGGCGCCGCAATTTCCGACCATAGCCGTCGGAATTGGTTGTTTTTTGTGCTATATTCCGCGCCCGCGATTTTTCATCTCAACACCGGTCATCGTCATGCAAACAGCCAAGCCGTTATTTGACTATCCCAAGTACTGGGCCGAATGTTTCGGCCCGGCGCCATTCCTGCCGATGAGCAGGGAGGAGATGGATCAGCTTGGCTGGGATTCCTGCGACATCATCATCGTCACCGGTGATGCGTACGTTGACCATCCATCGTTCGGCATGGCAATCATCGGCCGGCTGCTGGAGTCGCAAGGCTTCCGCGTCGGGATCATTGCCCAGCCAAACTGGCAGTCCAAAGACGACTTCATGAAGCTCGGCGAGCCGAACCTGTTCTTCGGTGTCGCGGCCGGCAACATGGATTCGATGATCAACCGCTACACCGCCGACAAGAAAATCCGTTCCGATGACGCCTACACCCCGGGTGGCCTGGCGGGCAAACGTCCGGACCGCGCGAGCCTGGTTTACAGCCAGCGCTGCAAGGAAGCCTACAAGAATGTACCGATCGTGCTCGGCGGCATCGAAGCTTCCCTGCGTCGCATCGCCCACTACGATTACTGGCAGGACCGGGTGCGCAACTCGATCCTGATCGACGCCTGCGCCGACATCCTGCTCTACGGCAACGCCGAGCGTGCGATCGTCGAAGTCGCCCAGCGTCTGTCCTTCGGTCACAAGATCGAAGACATCACTGACGTGCGCGGCACCGCGTTCATCCGTCGTGACACGCCGAAAGACTGGTACGAAGTCGATTCCACGCGCATCGACCGTCCGGGCAAGGTCGACAAGATCATCAACCCGTACGTGAACACCCAGGACACCCAGGCCTGCGCGATCGAGCAGGAAAAAGGCCCGGTTGAAGACCCGAGCGAAGCCAAGGTCGTGCAGATCCTGGCCAGCCCGAAAATGACCCGCGACAAAACCGTGATTCGTTTGCCTTCGGTCGAGAAAGTCCGTGGCGATGCGGTTCTGTACGCTCACGCCAACCGCGTGCTTCACCTGGAAACCAACCCGGGCAACGCCCGCGCCCTGGTGCAGAAGCATGGCGAAGTCGACGTCTGGTTCAACCCGCCGCCGATTCCGATGACCACTGAAGAAATGGACTACGTGTTCGGCATGCCTTACGCACGGGTTCCGCACCCGGCGTATGGCAAGGAAAAAATTCCTGCCTACGACATGATCCGCTTTTCGGTGAACATCATGCGTGGCTGCTTCGGTGGCTGCACCTTCTGCTCGATCACCGAGCACGAAGGCCGGATCATCCAGAACCGTTCCGAAGAATCGATCATTCGCGAAATCGAAGAGATCCGCGACAAGGTACCAGGCTTCACCGGCGTGATTTCCGACCTCGGTGGCCCGACTGCGAACATGTACCGCATCGCCTGCAAGAGCCCGGAAATCGAATCCGCGTGCCGCAAGCCGTCGTGCGTGTTCCCGGGCATCTGCCCCAACCTGAACACCGATCACTCATCGCTGATTCAACTGTACCGCAGCGCCCGTGCCTTGCCGGGTGTGAAGAAGATCCTGATCGCGTCCGGCCTGCGCTACGACCTCGCGGTCGAGTCGCCGGAATACGTCAAAGAGCTGGTGACCCACCACGTCGGCGGTTACCTGAAGATCGCCCCGGAACACACCGAGGAAGGTCCGCTCAACCAGATGATGAAACCGGGCATCGGCAGCTATGACAAGTTCAAGCGCATGTTCGAGAAGTACTCCAAGGAAGCCGGGAAAGAGCAGTACCTGATTCCGTACTTCATCGCCGCCCACCCGGGCACCACCGACGAAGACATGATGAACCTGGCCTTGTGGCTCAAGGGCAACGGCTTCCGCGCCGACCAGGTGCAGGCGTTCTACCCGTCGCCGATGGCCACTGCCACCGCGATGTACCATTCGGGCAAGAACCCGCTGCGCAAGGTCACTTACAAGAGCGACGCCGTGACCATCGTCAAGAGCGAAGAGCAGCGTCGCCTGCACAAGGCGTTCTTGCGTTACCACGACCCGAAAGGCTGGCCGATGCTGCGTGAAGCGTTGACCCGCATGGGCCGCGCCGACCTGATCGGGCCGGGCAAGAACCAGTTGATCCCGCTGCATCAGCCGGCGACCGACAGCTACCAGAGCGCCCGTCGCAAGAACTCGACGCCGGCCGGCAGTCACAAGGTTGCAGGGGAAAAAACCACCAAGATCCTGACCCAGCACACCGGCCTGCCACCGCGTGCCAGCGATGGCGGCAATCCGTGGGACAAGCGTGAACAGGCCAAGGCGGCGGCATTCGCCCGCAACCAACAGGCGGCCAAAGATCGCAAGGACGCGGCCAAAGGCAAGGGACCGAAGCCTGCGCGCAAGCCGGTAGTGCCGCGCTAATCGCTGACCGCTGATAACAGAACGCCAACCTTCGGGTTGGCGTTTTTTATTGTCTGCTGATCGTTCCCACGCGCTGCGTGGTAATGCCTCAAGGGACGCTCCGCGTCCAGTGACGCGGAGCGTCACGGACTGCATTCCCACACAGAGCGTGGGAACGATCGTAGGTATCTCGCCACATTTGCGTGCAATCCTCTCAAACCAATTTCCCGCATCGCCCGATTTTGGTGCTGTACTGCCTCAAGCAATCGAAGAAAGCGCCAGCGCTGCTGGATGGCATAAGTCTTGCGCGCTTTCCCAATACGCTTAAGGCTCGCAGGAGGCACGCCGTGTCGATTCATGTCGCATTGCACCACGTCACGCATTACCGCTACGACCGCGCCGTCGAGCTCGGTCCGCAGATCGTTCGCCTGCGCCCGGCCGCCCACAGTCGCACGCGGATTCTGTCCTATGCGCTGAAAGTCTCCCCCGAGCAGCATTTCATCAACTGGCAGCAGGACCCCCAGGGCAATTACCTGGCGCGGTTGGTGTTCCCGGAGAAAACCGCTGAGCTGCGCATCGAGGTCGATCTGCTGGCGGAGATGGCGGTGTTCAATCCGTTCGACTTCTTCCTTGAGCCCTACGCGGAAAAGATCCCGTTCACCTACGCCTCGGATGAGCGCAAGGAACTGGCGCCATACCTGGAAACTTTGCCCCTGACGCCGAAGTTCAAGGCCTATCTGGACGGCATCGACCGCACGCCGCTGCCGAGCGTCGACTTCCTCGTGGCGCTCAATCAGCGCCTGAGCGAAGACATCGGCTACCTGATCCGCATGGAGCCGGGGGTGCAAACCCCCGAACACACCCTTGAACATGCGTCCGGTTCCTGCCGTGACTCGGCGTGGTTGCTGGTGCAGTTGCTGCGTAACCTCGGGCTGGCGGCGCGCTTCGTCTCTGGTTATCTGATCCAGCTGACCGCCGACGTCAAAAGCCTCGACGGTCCCTCGGGCACGGAAGTGGATTTCACCGACTTGCACGCCTGGTGCGAGGTCTATTTGCCTGGCGCCGGCTGGATCGGCCTGGACGCGACGTCAGGGCTGTTTGCCGGTGAAGGACACATTCCGTTGGCGTGCAGCCCCGATCCGGGCTCTGCGGCACCGATCAGTGGCCTGGTGGAACCATGCGAGTGCGAGTTCACCCACGAAATGTCCGTGGAGCGGATCTGGGAAGCGCCGCGAGTAACAAAGCCCTATACCGAAGATCAGTGGTTGGCGATCCAGGCGCTGGGGCGGCAGATCGATGCCGACCTGCTGGAGGGCGACGTGCGCCTGACCATGGGCGGCGAGCCGACGTTTGTTTCCATTGACGATCCGGACGGCGCCGAGTGGAACACCGCTGCACTTGGCCCGGACAAGCGTCGGCTGTCCGCCGAGCTGTTCCAGCGCATGCGCAAACACTACGCGCCCAAAGGCCTGGTGCATTTCGGTCAGGGCAAGTGGTATCCCGGCGAACAACTGCCACGCTGGTCGCTGAACTGCTACTGGCGGCGCGATGGCGTGCCGATCTGGCACAACAGCGCACTGATTGCCGATGAGCAGGAAGACTACGGCGCCGATGGCGAACTGGCCGGGCGTTTTCTGTCGAGTGTCGCCGAACGCCTGAAAATTCCGACACGCTTTGTTTTTCCCGCCTACGAAGACAATTTCTATTACCTCTGGCGCGAAGGCACGTTGCCGCTGAACGTCAGCGCCGAAGACTCGCGTCTTGAAGAACCGCTGGAGCGGGCCCGCCTGCGTAAAGTCTTCAGCCAGGGCCTGGACAAGGTGATCGGTCAGGTCCTGCCGCTGGCGCGCACCGCCAAGGGTGATCAATGGCAGAGCGGTCGCTGGTACCTGCGTGACGAGCACTGCCGACTGGTGCCCGGTGATTCACCGCTGGGCTATCGGCTTCCGTTGGGCTCGCAGCCATGGGTAAAAGCGGCGGAGTATCCGTTCATCCATCCTAACGATCCGAATCAGGCATTCCCCTCGCTACCAGACACTCAGCAGTTGAACAGTCCGGGAGCACCGGCCGAAGCGGTCGAGCGGGAACTGAAAATCGATGAATCCGCCGACTGGCTGACCCGCACCGCATTCTGCGCCGAGGCACGGGAAGGTCGGTTGTACCTGTTCATGCCGCCGCTGGAACGGGTCGAGGATTATCTGGAACTGGTCACCGCGATCGAGGCCACGGCGCAGGAACTGCATTGCCCGGTGCTGCTGGAAGGCTACGAGCCGCCGAGCGATCCGCGCTTGAGCAACTTCCGTATCACCCCTGACCCGGGCGTGATTGAGGTCAATGTGCAGCCGTCCGCCACGTGGGATGAGCTGGTCGAGCGCACCGAGTTCCTCTACGAAGAAGCGCGCCAGACCCGACTGACCACCGAGAAATTCATGATCGACGGCCGGCACACCGGCACTGGCGGCGGCAACCATTTCGTCCTGGGTGGCGCGACGCCGGCTGACTCACCGTTTCTGCGCCGTCCCGACCTGCTGCGCAGCCTGATCAGTTATTGGCATAACCACCCTTCCTTGTCCTACCTGTTTTCCGGCTTGTTCATCGGCCCGACGTCCCAGGCGCCGCGTGTCGATGAAGCACGCAACGATGCCTTGTACGAACTGGAAATCGCCTTCGCCCAGATGCCGGAGCCGGGCGAGGAGTGTGCGCCGTGGCTGGTCGACCGGTTGCTGCGCAACTTGCTGATCGACGTGACCGGCAATACGCACCGCGCCGAGTTCTGCATCGACAAGCTCTATTCGCCGGATGGCGCGACGGGTCGGCTTGGATTGCTTGAGTTGCGCGCCTTTGAAATGCCACCGCATGCGCGCATGAGCCTGGCGCAACAGTTGCTGCTGCGGGCGCTGGTGGCGCGGTTCTGGCGCGAGCCGTATGCGCCGCCGAAACTGGCGCGCTGGGGCACTGAGCTGCATGACCGGTTCCTGCTGCCGCACTTTATCGAGCAGGATTTCGCCGATGTGATCGTCGATCTCAATGCCGCCGGTTATCCCGTGCGCGCAGAGTGGTTTGCCGCGCATCTGGAATTTCGTTTTCCCAAGGTCGGCGATTACGCCGTCAGCGGCATCGAGCTGGAAGTGCGTCAGGCGCTGGAGCCTTGGCATGTGCTGGGTGAGGAGGGCGCGGTCGGCGGCACGGTGCGCTACGTGGATTCGTCGCTGGAACGCTTGCAGGTGAAGCTCACCGGTCTGGCACCGCAGCGTTATTTGCTGACGTGCAATGGCGTTCCCGTACCGTTGCAGCCGACCGGCCGCGTCGGCGAGTTCGTTGCCGGCGTGCGTTTCCGCGCCTGGCAACCGGCCAACTGCCTGCAACCGACCATCCCGGTCCACGCGCCGTTGGTGTTCGACCTGCTCGACACCTGGATGCAGCGTTCGCTGGGGGGCTGTCAATACCACGTCGCCCATCCGGGCGGGCGTAATTACGACAGCTTGCCGGTGAATGCCAATGAGGCCGAGAGCCGACGGATGGCGCGTTTCTTCCGCATCGGACACAGCCCGGGGAAACTTCCGATACCGATTCTGGAAATTAATGACGAGCTGCCGATGACGCTCGATTTACGACGTTTCTAAACCGTACACGACGCTCGGATTTTTCGTCTATCCGGGCGTCATGAGCCTGCGTTAGTCTGACCGTTCTTTGCTGTCTGCCGAGCTTTCCATGCCTGACCTGCTTGACCGCTACCCGCTGACGGCGGGCACTTATCACGAACTGCTCGACGACAGCGGCGCCGTGCGCCCCCACTGGCGCCGGTTGTTCGACCAATTGCAACGCAGCACGCCAGCGCAATTGGTGCAGCGTCAGGCTTTGTTGACCCGGCAGATCCAGGAAAACGGCGTGACCTACAACGTCTACGCCGACCCCAAGGGCGCGGATCGGCCGTGGGAGCTTGACCTGCTGCCGCATGTGATTGCGGCAGATGAGTGGCAGCAGTTATCGGCCGGGATTGCCCAGCGAGCTCGGTTGTTGAATGCCGTGCTGGCAGACCTTTATGGCCCGCAGCGATTGATTGCCGAAGGGCTGTTGCCGGCGGAACTGGTATTTGGCCACAACAATTTCCTCTGGCCCTGTCAGGGTATTACGCCGCCGGACGGGGCTTTTCTGCATTTGTACGCCGTGGATCTGGCGCGCACGCCGGACGGTCGTTGGTGGGTGACGGCGGACCGGACTCAAGCGCCTTCCGGTGCCGGTTATGCGCTGGAAAACCGCACCATCGTGTCCCGAGCCTTTCCCGAGTTGTATCGCGACCTGAAGGTGCAGCACCTGGCCGGGTTCTTCCGCACACTCCAGGAAACCCTCGTCCGCCAGGCGCCAAACGATGAAGACGCGCCACTGATCGTGCTGCTGACGCCGGGGCGTTTCAACGAAAGCTATTTCGAACATCTCTATCTGGCGCGCCAGCTCGGTTATCCACTGGTGGAAGGCGGCGACCTCACGGTGCGCGATGCCACGGTCTACCTGAAGACCCTCAGTGGCCTGCGTCGGGTTCACGCGATCATGCGTCGGCTCGACGATGATTTCTGCGATCCGCTGGAACTGCGTACCGACTCGGCACTCGGTGTGCCGGGCTTGCTCGAAGCCGTGCGGCAGGGGCGCGTGCTGGTGGCCAATGCCCTCGGCAGCGGAGTACTCGAGTCGCCGGGGTTGCTCGGCTTTTTGCCGAAGATCAATCAATTCCTGTTCGGCGAAGAACTGATCCTTCCGTCCATTGCGACGTGGTGGTGTGGCGAAGCGCCGGTGCTGGCCCAGGCGCTGGAGAAACTGCCGGAATTGCTGATCAAACCCGCCTTCCCGTCGCAAAGCTTCGCCCCTGTATTTGGCCGCGATTTGAGTGAAAAACAGCGTCAGGCCTTGGCTGAGCGCATGCAGGCGCGGCCTTATGCATATGTTGCGCAAGAGTTGGCGCAATTGTCCCAGGCACCGATCTGGCAGGCCGAGGACGGTCAGCTGCAACCGCGAGCCATTGGGATGCGTATGTATGCGGTGGCCAGTCAAGACGGTTATCGGGTGTTGCCGGGCGGATTGACCCGGGTGGCCGCCGAAGCGGATGCGGAAGTGGTGTCGATGCAGCGCGGCGGTGCGAGTAAGGACACCTGGGTATTGGGGGATCGTCCGCCGAGCGGCGAGCAATGGAAAACCCAGCGCACGATCGGTGTGCATGATCTGGTTCGGCGCGATCCGTACCTGCCGTCGCGGGTGGTCGAGAACCTGTTCTGGTTTGGCCGCTATTGCGAACGCTGTGATAACAGCGCGCGATTGTTGCGGATCATGCTGGCGCGCTACGTCGATGGCGATGACCCGCAGGCCCTGGACGCGGCGGTCGACCTCGGCGAGCGCCTCAATCTGTTGCCAGACGAAGGTGAGTTGCCCGAGCGGTTGTTGGCGGCGTTACTCGGCGATGATTGGCCCTTCAGCCTGCGCTCCAATTTGCAGCGCTTGCAGTGGGCCGCCTCGCAAGTGCGCGGCAAGCTCTCGCGGGAAAACTGGCAGGCGCTGGTGGAATTGCAGCGCGAAGCCATGGAGCTGGAAACCGAAGAGCCGGATTTCGGTGAGTTGCTGGACTTCCTCAACCGGCTGGTGATGTCCTTGGCGGCACTGTCCGGTTTTGCCCTGGACGACATGACCCGGGATGAAGGCTGGCGTTTCCTGATGATTGGCCGGCGGATCGAGCGGCTGCAATTTCTCAGCGCCAGCCTGGCGGCGTTTCTGCGCGGTGCCGGTGCCTTCGATCAGGCTGGGCTGGAATGGCTGCTGGAACTGGGCAACAGCAGCATCACATACCGCTCGCGGTACCTGGCGGTGGCGCAGTTGATTCCGGTGCTCGACCTTTTGCTACTCGACGAGCAAAACCCTCATGCGGTGCTGTTCCAGTTAAAACTGGTGACCCGCACCCTGAAACGCTTGAACGATGATTTTGGCGTGCCTCGCGAAGCCGGTCTGCCGCAACTGGTAGAGCGTCTGGCGCGGTTCGATCTGGGTTGCCTGGAGAATTCGTTGTTCGGCGAAGCCAGCGTTCGCGCCGCCATCAACGGTCTGGCCGATTTGCTGCAAGAGATCGCCGATGCCAGCGGGCAAGTGTCGGATCGTCTGGCCTTGCGCCATTTCGCCCATGTCGATGATGTCAGCCAGCGCACGGTGTCCGTCTGATGAGCGCCCGTTACCAGATTCTCCACGACACCCATTATCACTACGACAGCCCGGTGTCCCTGGCACAGCAACTCGCGCACCTGTGGCCACGGGCCTGTGCCTGGCAGCGTTGCACTGAACAACACTTGCAGATCAGTCCCGACCCGACCTCGCGCCGGGATGAGCTGGATGTATTTGGCAATCCGCTCACCCGCTTGGCGTTTGAGCGGCCGCATGATGAATTGCTGGTCAACGCCCGGCTCACGGTCGAGGTGCTGGCCCGGCCAACGCTGGATTTCAATCAATCCCCCGCGTGGGAAGAAACCCGCAATGCGCTGACCTACAGCAGTCAGCCGCTTTCTACAGATTTACTGGAAGCGTGCCGTTACCGGTTTGAATCGCCCTATGTGCATCTGAAGCGCAACTTTGTCGAATTCTCGGAAAGCTGTTTTCCACCGGGACAGCCTTTGTTGCTGGGCGTCCAGGCGTTGATGGAGAAGATTTTCAGCGAATTCACCTTCGACGCCGAGGCGACTCAAGTGGCAACGCCGCTGGTGGAGGTGCTGGAACGTCGGCGCGGGGTCTGTCAGGACTTCGCGCACCTGATGCTCGCTTGCGTGCGTTCCCGTGGACTGGCGGCGCGTTACATCAGCGGCTACCTGCTGACTCAGCCACCGCCCGGCCAGCCACGACTGATCGGTGCCGATGCCTCGCATGCCTGGGTTTCGGTGTTTTGCCCGCTGCTGGGCTGGGTGGATTTTGATCCGACCAACAATGTGCAACCGGCGCTGGAGCACATCACCCTGGCCTGGGGACGGGATTTTTCCGATGTGTCGCCGTTGCGTGGGGTGATTCTGGGGGGCGGCAATCACGACCCCGAGGTCCGCGTCACCGTGATGCCCCTGGACTAACAAAATCCCCTGAAGGAGCGAGCCTGCTCGCGATTGCGGTGTGTCAGTCGATATGAATGTTGAATGACACACCGCAATCGCGAGCAGGCTCGCTCCTACAGGGGGTGGTGTAAGTCAGTTCGGGATGGGGTGTTTCAGATTGGCCTGTGAGGGTCAGCAAGGAACTGCTGACCCTGGACACAGATCCGGTGGGCCTGATCAGATCATCGGGCCCTGAGGGTCTCAGGCGTCGGGCGCCTGATCTTTCGGTGCTTCAGTTTCGTCTGTAGCCACTTCGCCTTCGGCATCCGGGTTCAGTGCTGCTGCTTCTTCTTCAGCTGTAGCTTTCTTGCGCTGAAGCTTTTCCTCTTTCTTCTGCTCCTTGGCCAAGTCTCTCTGACGTTTGGCGAAGGAATAATTAGGTTTAGCCATGGGCGATCCTCTGGGGTCGAAGGTGAGGTTGAGCGGCGCATATTCTGCCCTGTATCGGGACCGAGCCGTTAGCTGGGTTTTTGCTCTGTCCATTTGGGCACCACTGTCGGCTGCCAAGCGTCCAGCGCATCGATCAGGGTTTGCGGCGATTCGCTCACTTGCAGCATGTCACGGTGCGCTTCGCGAACGAAGCCTTCGCCGACGATATGATCAAGAAAACCGGTCAATTTGCTATAGAAACCGTTCACTTCCAGCAACCCGAGCGGTTTGCCATGGTAGCCGAGCTGGCCCCAGGTCCAGACTTCGAACAATTCTTCCAGGGTGCCCAGGCCTCCGGGCAGCGCGATGAAGGCATCGCTGAGCTCGGCCATTCGCGCCTTGCGCGCATGCATGCCGTCGACCACTTCCAGACGAGTCAGGCCGCTGTGGCCGATTTCCTTGTCTTTGAGGCTTTGCGGAATGATTCCGATCACTTCGCCGCCGGCCGCCAGTGCCGCATCGGCGACGATGCCCATCAGCCCGACGGCGCCGCCGCCATAGACCAGGGTCAGCTTGCGCTCGGCCAGTGCTCGCCCGAGGGCGACAGCCGCTTCACGATAAGCCGGACTGGTGCCGGTGCTGGCACCGCAAAATACACAAACGGACGCTAAAGACATGCCTTACTCCACGGTCAGGATGGCCATAGAGTAAAGGCAGGCGGGCGGCGCTCCAAGGTCTAAACTTCGCGTTCAGGTGTTTCGTAGGTGCCGCTGGCGCCACAGGCATAAGCGGCGAGCAAACTGCGCAACAGGCTGTTAAAGGACATGACAGGCGCTCCAGATCAGGGATGACGGCCTGATGATAGGGCCGGGCCAGACGTCTGGCTGGTAGATTGTTTCGATAGGTGTCATAGCCCGAAAGTTGTATACAATTTTTGATTCAGGTCATAGGAACTTGCGCAGTTTTCAGGCAGTCTTCTGTCCATTCGCACTTTTGTTAACCCCTGCCTTGGAGATTCACCATGTTTGCCAAACTTGTTGCGGTATCCCTGCTGACACTGGCCAGCAGCCAACTGATGGCTGCTGAATGCAAGGCCACTGTCGACTCCACCGATCAAATGACCTTCAACACCAAGGCCATCGAAATCGACAAAAGCTGCAAGACGTTTACCGTAGAACTGACCCACTCCGGCAGCCTGCCGAAAAATGTCATGGGCCATAACTGGGTGCTGAGCAAAGAGGCCGACATGCAGCCGATCGCCACCGCTGGCTTGGCCGCAGGCATCGACAAGAACTACCTGCCGGAAGGTGATGCACGCGTCATCGCCCACACCAAAATCATTGGTGCCAAGGAAACCGACTCGGTGACCTTCGACGTGTCGAAGCTTGATGCTAACGAGAAGTACGGCTTCTTCTGCTCGTTCCCGGGCCACATCTCGATGATGAAAGGTACGGTTACCCTGAAGTAATCGATTCGAGTACATAAAAAAAGCGTCCCGATTGGGACGCTTTTTTTGTGCCTGACGAAAGGCCGGGTCATCAATCATCGTCGGAACGCCGCCCGGAGCCGGCTCGCCCCACAGGTACAGTGTTGTCCTTGTGGGAGCGAGCCTGCTCGCGATGGCGTCAGTACAGACGCCGCAGCTTCAAGGCGCGAACGGCATCACGCGCTTGTGATGGGTCTTTTTATACGTATCGCAAATAATCCTGAATGCTTCCTCACGCACCGGCTGGCCGTGCAGGAACGCGTCGATTTCGGCATAGGTCACGCCGTGGGACGCCTCGTCGGGTTTGCCCGGCGACAGGTCTTCAAGGTCGGCGGTCGGGATTTTTTCCACCAGCGATTCCGGCGCGCCGAAACTGCGGGCGATGTCTCGAACCTGGTTTTTCACCAGGCCACTCAACGGGGCGAGGTCGCAGGCGCCATCACCGAACTTGGTGAAGAAACCCATCACCGCTTCCGCCGCGTGGTCGGTACCGATGACCAGCCCGTGCGCCGCGCCGGCGATGGTGTACTGGGCGACCATGCGCATCCGCGCCTTGGTGTTGCCGAGCACGAAATCCACCGAGACCGCGTGCTTGCCCTCGAAGGCCGCCACTTCATTGGCCAGGGCTTTCACCGCCGGGCCGATGTTCACGGTGTGACGTTCGTCCGGGGCGATGAAATCCACCGAGGCCTGGGCATCGTGTTCATCGAACTGGGTTTCATAAGGCAGGCGCACGGCGATGAACTTGTAGCTTTTGTCGCTGGTTTGCTCGCGCAACTCACGCATGGCGCGTTGGGCCAGCAGGCCGGCGGTCAGCGAGTCGACGCCGCCGCTGATGCCGAGCACCAGGGTCTTGAGCCCGGAATTGACCAGGCAATCCTGGATGAAGCTGACCCGCCGGGCGACTTCGGCCTCGAGGGCGGCGTGGTCGGCGAATGGCGGCTGAACCTTGAGCTGCTCAGCAATCTCACGCTGTACGGCTTGCATGAATTCACTCCTTGCTAGTGGTGCCAGATGTGCTGGAAAGGGCGGCAGGTACTTTGAAAACGTGTCGCAAATAGGCGACGAAATTCGGGTCTTTGCAGTGAGTCTTGCCAGGCTCATCGGAAATCTTTGCCACGGGCTGGCCGTTGCAGGCCGCCATTTTAAGCACGATGCTCATCGGTTCGACACCCGGAATATCGCACGTCAGGTTGGTGCCGATCCCGAAGCTGACATTAATCCGACCGCGCAACGCCCGAAATATTTCCAGGGATTTTGGCAGCGTCAGGCTGTCGGAGAACGTCAGGGTCTTGCTCATCGGGTCGATGCCCAGCTTTTGATAGTGGGCGATCGCCTTTTCTGCCCAGATCACCGGATCGCCGGAGTCATGGCGCAGGCCGTCGAAGAGCTTGGCAAAGAACAGGTCGAAGTCGTTGAGAAAGGCATCCATGGTGATGCAGTCGGTCAGGGCAATCCCCAGCAGACCCCGATACTCGCGCACCCAGCAATCGAGGGCGGCAATCTGGCTGTCGATCAGTCGGGGACCGAGTTGCTGGTGCGCCATGATCCATTCGTGGGCCATGGTGCCCAAAGGTTTCATGTCCAGTTCCCGTGACAGATGCACGTTGCTGGTGCCGACGAAACGCCCGGGGAAATCGTGCTTGAGCACGTTCACCACTTCTTCCTGCACGCGGAAGGAGAAACGACGGCGTGTGCCGAAATCGGCTACCTGCAGTTCGGACAATTCGTCGCTGCTGGCGTTGGCGGTCAACCAGTCGAACTTGCGGTAGAGCTGCTCGCGAGCCTGTTCCAGAACAATTTCGCGGTAGCGATAGCGGTTGCGCACTTCGCTGACGATGGAAAGCAGCGGTACTTCAAACAGAATCACATGCAACCACGGCCCGCGCAGGCGGATGAACAGCTCGCCGTTTTCGATACCCGTGTGGACGTAACGCAGGTTGAAGCGGAACAGCCCGAGAAAGCGCAGGAAATCCGGCTTCATGAAGCTGATGCGTTCCATGAAGCTCAACTGGTCGGCGCTCAGGCTCAACTCGGCCAGGCGTTCGATCTGGAAGCGGATTTCTGCCAGATACGGGCGCAGATCCTCACTGTTACGGCAACGAAACTCCCATTCGACTTCCACGTTCGGGTAGTTGTGCAGCACCGCCTGCATCATCGTCAGTTTGTAGAAATCGGTGTCGAGCAGGTTCTGCACAATGCGATCGCCAAACACGCTCTCGCTCATAACGGGGTTCTCCAGGCGGGCCGCGGCCTGTGGTCGCGACGTTTCAGCTGTTTCTATGAATGGGGCTAGTGGCGCATATCAGAGGCAGTTATTGCCAGCGATTTTTTAGACAGTGCATATCCTTGTGGCGAGGGAGCTTGCTCCCGCTGGGGTGCGAAGCGCCCCCAATACAGGACTGCTGCGCAGCCCAACGGGAGCAAGCTCCCTCGCCACAAGAATTAGCCGGGGCTTCAAATCTACGGCGCATCCGGGCTGTCGATCTGCTCCAGCATCCACTTCACAAAATCGCGCACCTTGGGCACTTCCGCCGAATGCTCGGGATACGCCAGGTAATAGGCATCCGTGCTTGGCATCGCGTGTTTCCAGGGGATAACCAGTTTGCCGTCCGCCAACTCTTCTTCCACCAAAAACCTTGGCAACAGCGCCACGCCGCAGCCGACCTGAGCGGCGCGGATGCACATATAAAACGTTTCGAAGCGCGGGCCGTGGTAGCTGTGTTCGGTGTGGTAGCCCTGGCTGTCGAACCAGTCGTGCCAGGCCTGGGGCCGCGAGGCGTTTTGCAGCAGGACGAGGTCGGCGAGCTGCGTAGGGTCGGTGAACGGCGTGTCCGGCAGGCTGCCCGGCGCGCAGACCGGCACCAGCTCCTCGCCAAACAGCTTCAGGCATTCGGTGCCGGGCCGCGAGCCTTGGCCGAAGTAGAACGCCAGGTCGCTGCGACCTTGCAGCAAATCGTCGGCTTCCTGCTCGCTGCACAGGTCCAGATGGATTGACGGATGACGCAGGCGCCAGCCTTTCAGGCGTGGCACCAGCCAGCGCGCACCGAAGGTCGGCGGCGTCGAAACCCGCAAGACTTCGGTTTCGCCGCCGTAGGAACGCAGGTAATGGGTCGACATCTCGACCTGGGTGAGGATTTTTCGTACTTCCACCAGGTACAAATCACCGGCCGGGGTCATTTGCAGGCGTCGGCGCACCCGGCGGAACAGCAAGTGCTGCAACAACTCTTCGAGTTGCGCGACCTGTTTGCTGACGGCGCTCTGGGTAAGGTTCAGCTCTTCGGCGGCCCGGGTGAAGCTCAAATGCCGGGTCACGGCCTCGAAACACTGCAGTGCGGTGATCGACGGCAAATAGCGTTTATTCAGCATGGACGGTCCTTTTTCTTGTTTCTTTTACTGCCAGCAATTCAAAGCATGAATAAACGGAATGATATCTCTCTTAAAGGTCGTTTGTTGGGTAACCTCCGGGGAGCTAAAACTACAGGTCTGATCAGCCGTGAATGTCCGGCTGTACGTTTTCTGTTTTTTGCTCGAGGAGTGACCCATGGTTGCCGCATTGCTTGATCGTCTTGGTGTGAACCCGGCCCTGTACCAGAACGGCAAAGTGCCGGTGCATTCGCCGATCGATGGCAGCCGGATCGCTGCCGTGAACTGGGAAGGCGCCGCTGAAGTCGAGCAGCACATCAGTCGTGCAGATCATGCGTTCGAATTGTGGCGCAAGGTCCCGGCCCCGCGCCGTGGCGAACTGGTGCGTCAACTGGGCGACATCCTGCGCGAATACAAGGCTGACCTCGGCGAGCTGGTTTCCTGGGAAGCCGGCAAGATCACGCAGGAAGGCCTGGGTGAAGTTCAGGAAATGATCGACATCTGCGATTTCGCCGTCGGCCTGTCCCGTCAGCTGTACGGCTTGACCATCGCGTCCGAGCGTCCTGGCCACCACATGCGCGAAACCTGGCACCCGCTGGGCGTCGTCGGCGTCATCAGCGCCTTCAACTTCCCGGTTGCGGTCTGGGCCTGGAACACCACGCTGGCGCTGGTCTGCGGCAACCCGGTGATCTGGAAACCGTCCGAGAAAACCCCACTGACCGCACTGGCCTGCCAGGCGCTGTTTGACCGCGTACTGAAGAACTTCAGCGACGCACCTCCACACCTCAGCCAAGTGATCATCGGCGGCCGCGATGCCGGCGAAGCGCTGGTCGATGACCCGCGTGTCGCGCTGATCAGCGCCACCGGCAGCACCCGCATGGGCCGTGAAGTGGCGCCAAAAATCGCCGCACGTTTCGCCCGCAGCATTCTGGAACTGGGCGGCAACAACGCCATGATCCTCGCTCCAAGCGCCGACCTGGACATGGCCGTCCGCGCCATCCTGTTCAGCGCCGTCGGCACCGCCGGTCAGCGTTGCACCACGTTGCGTCGCCTGATTGCCCATGAGTCGGTGAAGGAAGAAATCGTCACTCGCCTCAAGGCTGCCTACTCCAAGGTCCGCATCGGCAATCCGCTCGAGGGCAACCTGATCGGTCCGCTGATCGACAAAAACAGTTTCGAAAACATGCAGGACGCGCTGGAACAAGCCCTGAGCGAAGGCGGCCGGGTGTTTGGCGGCGAACGCCAGCTGGAAGACAAATACCCGAACGCTTATTACGTCTCGCCGGCCATTGTTGAAATGCCGGAGCAGAGCGATGTGGTCTGCAATGAAACCTTCGCACCGATCTTGTACGTGGTCGGTTACAAGGACTTCGACGAAGCGCTGCGTCTGAACAACTCGGTGCCACAAGGCCTGTCCTCGTGCATCTTCACCACCGACGTGCGTGAAGCCGAACAGTTCATGTCGGCGGTGGGCAGCGACTGCGGCATCGCCAACGTCAACATCGGCCCGAGCGGTGCGGAAATTGGCGGCGCGTTCGGTGGCGAGAAAGAAACCGGTGGTGGGCGTGAGTCGGGCTCCGATGCATGGCGCGGCTACATGCGCCGCCAGACCAACACCGTGAACTACTCGCTGGAGTTGCCGTTGGCTCAGGGCATCACGTTCGACTGATTCTCGAGTCGAACAGTGATCCCCTGTAGGAGTGAGCCTGCTCGCGATTGCGGTCTATCAGTCAACATAGATGTTGAATGTTAAATCGCTATCGCGAGCAGGCTCACTCCTACATTTTGAACTGTGTGTTGGTTAGGTTTCTGTTGGAGTCTGGCAATGCCGTTACGCGAAGAGTGTCTGTGGGAAAAACTGACGCCGCAAAGGCCCGACAATGCCGCGCTCAAGGGCGAAGTTACCGTCGATGTCTGCGTCATTGGCGCCGGTTTCACCGGCCTGTCGGCGGCGGTGCATCTACTTGAAAAAGGTAAAAAGGTCTGCGTGCTCGAAGCCCATCGCGCCGGTCACGGCGGTTCGGGGCGCAACGTCGGTCTGGTCAACGCCGGGATGTGGATTCCACCGGACGAGATCGAAGCCGGGTTCGGCGAAGCGGTGGGCAGTCAGCTCAATCGCATGCTGGGTGCAGCGCCATCGCTGGTGTTCAGCCTGGTCGACAAATACAACATCGATTGCCAGTTACGCCGCGAAGGCACGCTGCACATGGCGCACAACGCCCGTGGCGAAGCCGATCTGCGCAGTCGCGAAGAACAATGGAAACGTCGCGGAGCACCGGTCGAACTGCTGACCGGGCAATCCTGCGAACAAGCGACGGGTACCAAAAAGATTGCTGCCGCGCTGCTCGACAAGCGTGCCGGCACGATCAATCCGATGGCTTACACCACGGGGCTGGCCAAAGCGGCCATCAGCCTCGGGGGCCAACTGTTCGATCATTCTCCGGTGACCCGACTCGAACGTCAGGGCGAACGCTGGTCGGTGCAAACCGCTCAGGGATCAGTGCTCGCCGAGCAAGTGGTCATCGCCTCCAACGCTTATACCGAAGGTGACTGGACGGAGTTGCGGCGCAATTTCTTCCCCGGTTATTACTATCAAGTGGCGTCGGTCCCGCTGACCGAAGACGCCGCGCAGCAAATTCTGCCCGGCGGCCAGGGTTCCTGGGACACGCGCCAGGTACTGAGCAGTATTCGTCGCGACAAAGACGGCCGTCTGTTGCTGGGCAGCCTCGGTAACGGCAATCAGAAACCGGCCTGGTTCCTCAAGGCCTGGGCCGATCGGGTGCAGCAGCACTATTTTCCCTACCTCAAACCCGTGGAATGGGAATGCACCTGGACCGGTTGCATCGCGTTTACCCCGGACCATTTGATGCGTTTGTTCGAGCCGGCGCCCGGTTTAGTGGCAGTCACCGGTTACAACGGCCGGGGCGTGACAACGGGGACGGTGGTCGGCAAAGCCTTTGCCGATTATCTGTGTAACGGAAATCCTGAGGCGCTACCCATTCCCTTTGCCCCCATGCAGCCATTGGCCGGGGTGGGTTTGCGCAGTTGTTTGTACGAGGCCGGTTTCTCGCTGTATCACGCAGGCCAGTGCTTGCGGATCGTTATTTGATTGTTGAAATTTGTTGCTGGGAGCGGCGCTTTTTCGCGCAGCGACTAGCCTGTAAAAGGTGCGGGTTGTAGCAGTTCCGCACCAGCAGTGTGCACTTCGGTGACGCACGTTGTTACAGGCTGGTTGCACGTCGTTTGGCGCCGCGGTTGCAATGATGGCGCGCGCGGGTTGCGCCTTTAAAAATAAATGGTTTCACCTTCTGCGGTTTAGACGGTTGCACGCCCAATGAAAATGGGATCGAAACAGTCGAAATAACAATAAAGCAGCGACTTTTTTCAGAATAAAAAACCGATGGCACGGCCCTTGCTCTGAGCATTCAGAGAAGTCGCAGTGCCAACTAAAAAAAACCTTGGAGCACCACCTCATGTCCCAGACGTTTTACAAGAAAGGCTTTCTGGCCCTCGCAGTGGCAACTGCGTTGGGTGTTTCTGCGTTTGCACAGGCTGATGTGAAAATCGGTGTGGCGGGTCCGATGACAGGCGCCAACGCGGCATTTGGCGAGCAGTACATGAAGGGTGCACAGGCTGCAGCCGACGCGGTCAACGCGGCGGGCGGCGTTAACGGGGAAAAAATCGTACTGGTGAAGGGCGATGACGCCTGCGAACCGAAACAGGCTGTGACGGTCGCCAAGGACCTGACCAACCAGAAAGTCGCCGGCGTAGTCGGTCACTTCTGCTCCTCGTCGACCATCCCGGCCTCCGAGATCTACGACGAAGCGGGCATCATTGCAATCACTCCGGGTTCCACCAACCCAGCGGTTACCGAACGCGGCCTGAGTGCCATGTTCCGTATGTGCGGGCGTGACGATCAGCAAGGCATCGTGGCCGGTGACTACATCGTCGACGTGCTCAAGGGCAAGAAAGTCGTTGTCCTGCACGACAAGGACACCTACGGCCAAGGCCTGGCGGACGCTACCAAGGCCCAACTGGAAAAACGCGGCGTGAAGCCTGTGCTGTATGAAGGCCTGACCCGTGGCGAGAAAGACTTCAGCACCATCGTCACCAAGATCCGCGGCGCTGGCGCCGATGTCGTCTACTTCGGCGGTCTGCACCCGGAAGCCGGTCCTCTGGTCCGTCAACTGCGTGAGCAAGGCCTCAAAGACGTCAAGTTCATGTCCGATGACGGCATCGTGACCGACGAACTGGTTACCACTGCTGGCGGTCCGCAATTCGTTGACGGCGTACTGATGACCTTCGGCGCCGACCCACGCCTGCTGCCAGACAGCAAAACCGTGGTGGACGAGTTCCGCAAGAAAGGCACCGAGCCTGAAGGCTACACCCTGTACGCCTACGCTTCGGTCCAGACCCTGGCCGCAGCTTTCAACGGCGCCAAGTCCAACAGTGGCGAGAAAGCCGCCGAGTGGCTGAAGAAAAACCCGGTCAAAACAGTGATGGGCGAGAAGACCTGGGACGCCAAGGGCGACCTGAAAGTCTCCGACTACGTCGTTTACGAGTGGGACAAGGACGGCAAATACCACCAGCTGGAAAAACAGAAGTGATATGACCTGATCTGCCCGGTGCCTGTTGCACCGGGCAGTCTATGAACATGTCCGTGCAGTACCTGTCTTTTCTCGTAGAGCTGCACACAACCGTGTTGCCCCGGCGGCTGAACCCCGGTCCGTTGCACCCGGCTTCTGTGCAGTCTCTCAAATGCGTGAGATTGCGTTATGGATGGTATTTTCCTGCAGCAACTGGTCAACGGCCTGACCCTCGGGTCGGTCTATGGCCTGATCGCCATCGGCTACACAATGGTCTATGGCATCATTGGCATGATCAACTTCGCCCACGGCGAGGTTTACATGATTTCCGCTTACCTCGCGGCAATCAGTCTGGCTCTGCTGGCGTACTTCGGTATTGAATCCTTCCCGCTGTTGATGCTCGGCACCTTGATCTTCACCATCGTGGTCACGGCGGTGTATGGCTGGGTCATCGAGCGCGTCGCCTACAAGCCCCTGCGCAACTCCACCCGACTGGCACCGCTGATCAGCGCCATCGGGATTTCGCTGATTCTGCAAAACTATGCCCAGATCGCCCAAGGTGCCAAGCAACAGGGCGTTCCGACCTTGTTGACGGGGGCCTGGCGCGTCGAAATCGGCACCGGCTTCGTGCAGTTGACCTACACCAAGGTGTTTATCCTGATTGCCGCATTCGCCGGCATGGCCCTGCTGACCTACATCATCAAGTACACCAAGCTCGGCCGCATGTGCCGCGCCACCCAGCAAGACCGCAAGATGGCCTCGATCCTGGGGATCAACACCGACCGCGTGATTTCCTACGTGTTCATCATCGGTGCAGCGATGGCGGCCCTGGCCGGCGTGCTGATCACCATGAACTACGGCACGTTCGACTTCTATGCCGGCTTCATCATCGGCATCAAGGCGTTCACGGCCGCGGTACTTGGCGGCATCGGCTCGCTGCCTGGTGCGATGCTTGGCGGGATCATTCTCGGGATCTCCGAGTCGCTGTTCTCAGGTTTGGTCAACTCGGACTACAAAGACGTTTTCAGCTTCTCGCTGCTCGTTCTCGTTCTGGTCTTTCGGCCCCAAGGCCTGCTCGGCCGTCCTCTTGTGTCGAAGGTGTAAGCGATGTCTTCAACCACTAAAAAAACCATTGATCTCAAAAGAAGCCTGGTTGACGCGATTCTTGCCGGCCTTGTCGCCCTGATTGTGTTCGGCCCGATTGTCGGCGTGGTCCTCGACGGCTACGGCTTCAATCTGGAAACGACCCGGGTGGCCTGGATTGTCGCCATCGTCATGGCTGGCCGGTTTGCCCTGAGCCTGTTCCTGCAAACGCCCAAGGGTCTGAAAATCCTTGAAGGATTTGAAAGCACTGGTTCCGGGGTTCATGTACTGCCGCCTGATTACAAATCCCGCCTGCGCTGGATCATCCCGCTGGTGATCCTCGTTGCCGTGGTGTTCCCGTTCTTCTCCAACTCCTACCTGCTGGGCGTGGTCATTCTTGGGCTGATCTACGTATTGCTCGGCCTGGGCCTGAACATCGTGGTCGGCCTGGCCGGCCTGCTCGATCTGGGTTACGTGGCCTTCTACGCCATCGGTGCCTACGGCCTGGCGCTGGGTTATCAATACCTCGGCCTGGGTTTCTGGACGGTGCTGCCGCTGGCGGCCATCACCGCGGGCCTTGCCGGTTGCATCCTCGGGTTCCCGGTGCTGCGATTGCACGGTGACTACCTGGCGATCGTGACCCTGGGATTCGGTGAAATCATTCGCCTGATCCTCAACAACTGGTTGTCCCTGACCGGCGGCCCGAATGGCATGGCGGCTCCATTGCCAACCTTCTTCGGCCTCGAGTTCGGCAAGCGCGCGAAGGAGGGGGGCGTCCCGTTCCATGAGTTCTTCGGCATCGCCTATAACCCGGACGTGAAGTATTACTTCATCTATGCGGTGTTGTTCCTGGTGGTGCTGGCCGTGCTGTACATCAAGCATCGTCTGGTCAAGATGCCGGTCGGCCGCGCTTGGGAAGCCTTGCGTGAAGACGAAATCGCCTGCCGCTCCATGGGCCTGAACCACGTACTGGTCAAGCTATCGGCGTTCACCATCGGTGCCTCGACGGCCGGCCTGGCCGGGGTGTTCTTCGCCACTTATCAAGGCTTCGTCAACCCGACCTCGTTCACCTTTTTCGAATCGGCGCTGATCCTCGCCATCGTAGTCCTCGGCGGTATGGGCTCGACCATCGGCGTGGTGATTGCAGCCTTCGTGCTGACTGTTGCCCCGGAACTGCTGCGCGGCTTTGCGGAATATCGCGTGCTGCTGTTCGGCGTGCTGATGGTGTTGATGATGATCTGGCGACCGCGCGGCCTGATTCGGATCAGCCGTACCGGTGTGACGCCACGTAAAGGAGTAGCGCCATGAGCGAAGTCGTACTCTCGGTCGAGAAGCTGATGATGCACTTCGGCGGCATCAAGGCGTTGAGCGATGTCAGCCTCAAGGTGCATCGCAACTCGATCTTTGCCCTGATCGGCCCCAACGGCGCCGGCAAGACCACCGTGTTCAACTGCCTGACCGGTTTCTACAAGGCCTCCGGTGGCAGGATCGAACTCAATACCCGCGGCGAACGCACCGATGTCATCCAGCTGTTGGGCGAATCGTTCAAAGCCACGGATTTCGTTTCGCCGAAAAGCTTCATCACCCGGATGCGCTACAAAATGTTCGGCGGCACCCACCTGGTGAACCGTGCCGGGCTGGCGCGCACCTTCCAGAACATTCGCCTGTTCAAGGAAATGTCGGTACTTGAAAACCTGCTGGTAGCCCAGCACATGTGGGTCAACCGCAACATGTTGGCCGGCATCCTCAATACCAAGGGCTACCGCAAGGCCGAAAGCGACGCGCTGGACCACGCCTTCTACTGGCTGGAAGTCGTGGACCTGGTGGACTGCGCCAACCGTCTGGCCGGTGAACTGTCCTACGGCCAACAGCGCCGCCTGGAAATCGCCCGGGCCATGTGCACCCGGCCTCAGATCATCTGCCTCGACGAACCGGCGGCCGGCCTCAACCCTCAGGAAACCGAAGCGCTGAGCGCGATGATCCGTTTGCTGCGCGACGAGCACGATCTGACCGTGGTGCTGATCGAACACGACATGGGCATGGTAATGAGCATTTCCGACCACATCGTGGTGCTGGACCACGGCGTCGTCATCGCCGAGGGCGGACCTGAAGCGATTCGCAACGACCCGAAAGTGATTGCGGCCTATCTGGGCGCTGATGAAGAGGAAGTGGTGCTATGAGTCAACCCATCCTCGAACTCAAGGATCTGGATGTGTTTTACGGGCCGATCCAGGCTCTGAAAAAAGTCTCGCTGCATATCGAAGAAGGTGAAACCGTCAGCCTGATCGGCTCCAACGGCGCCGGTAAATCGACCTTGCTGATGTCGATCTTCGGCCAGCCGCGAGCGGCTAGCGGGCAGATCATTTATCAGGGCGTTGACATCACCCACAAGTCGTCGCACTACATCGCGTCCAACGGCATCGCACAGTCGCCTGAAGGCCGACGGGTGTTCCCCGACATGACCGTCGAGGAAAACCTGCTGATGGGCACCATCCCTATCGGTGACAAGTACGCTGCCGAGGACATGCAGCGCATGTTCGAGTTGTTTCCACGGCTCAAGGAGCGCCGTAACCAGCGGGCCATGACCATGTCCGGCGGTGAGCAACAGATGCTCGCCATCGCTCGTGCGTTGATGAGTCGGCCCAAGCTGCTGTTGCTTGATGAGCCGAGCCTTGGACTGGCGCCGATCGTGGTGAAACAGATCTTCGCGACCCTGCGGGAACTGGCGAGTACCGGCATGACCATCTTCCTGGTCGAGCAGAACGCCAACCACGCGTTGAAGCTGTCGGACCGGGCATACGTGATGGTCAACGGCGAGATCCGCATCACGGGCACCGGCAAGGAGCTGCTGGTCAACGAGGAAGTGCGTAACGCCTATCTCGGCGGGCACTGACACGCTGCCGAAATATCCACAGCCCCGACGAGCAATCGCCGGGGCTTTTTTACACCTCGAATACACCACGAATCCCCCTGTGGGAGCGAGCCTGCTCGCGAAAGCGGAGTGCCAATCGACAGGTGTTTCACTGGCCCACCGCTTTCGCAAGCAGGCCCGCTCCTGCAAGGGCCAAGTGTGCTTTCCGGAAATTGTGGAAAACAATATTCACAAGCTCTCAAAGCGCGACATAAAGCCGCTGCAAATAGTTGTTTTGTCACGCTTTTGACTTGTCCCCGTTTACTGTGGAGCTGGCTGTGAATAACGTGGGAGTAGCTGTCTGAGAGCCTTTGAATCCGTGGCTTGCAGCGATGTGGTTGTTTTTTGATCAGGCGGTTTTGCTTGACCCGGAACAGGCTTTGTCAACCTTTTTGTTGGATGGCAAAGTGGCTGGAAATGCAATGGGCCAGCCTGTGGATAAGTCTGTGGTTAAACTCTGGAAAGACTCGGCTGAGGGCCGTAGTTACTGGCTTGGCGCCATCGTCGGTTTGCCCATCACATCGTGCAAAATGCCATGGGCTACACAGCTGGTACCCGAGGGTCAAGCAAAAAACTTTGTAATCTACCCGCAAAGCCTTGTGGATAGCGGCTTGCAGCTTTTCCACTTGCCCCCGGAAACTGTGGACCGGCCTGTGGATAAGGTGCGTGTACATGGCTGCAAGCCACGGTGCCTGTGGCTTTGGAAGGTCTGGTTGTTTTTTGTACAGTTTTTGCGGCGGTTGCCGCTGTGGGCAAGGCCGGGCATGCTGCCAGCTGATTTTCTATTCCAATGGCTGTCGATCAGCCGAAGCAAGGAGAACACGATGTCCAACACCCTGTTTATTACCGGCGCGACCTCTGGTTTTGGTGAAGCCTGTGCCCGTCGTTTTGCCGAGGCCGGCTGGAAACTGGTGCTGACAGGCCGTCGTGAAGAACGCCTCAATGCCCTGTGCGCCGAGTTGTCGAAGCAGACCGAGGTGCATGGCCTGGTGCTCGACGTGCGTGATCGCAAGGCCATGGAGGAGGCGATCGCCAACTTGCCGCCGTCCTTTGCCAAGCTGCGCGGGCTGATCAACAACGCCGGTCTGGCGCTGGGCGTTGACCCGGCACCGAAGTGCGATCTCGACGATTGGGACACCATGGTCGACACCAACATCAAAGGCCTGATGTACGCCACTCGCCTGCTGTTGCCACGCCTGATCGCCCACGGCCGCGGTGCCGGTATCGTCAACCTCGGCTCCGTCGCCGGCAACTATCCGTACCCGGGCAGCCATGTTTATGGTGGGACCAAAGCATTCGTTGGCCAGTTCTCGCTGAACCTGCGTTGCGACCTGCAAGGCACTGGCGTGCGTGTCAGCAATATCGAGCCGGGCCTATGCGAGAGCGAGTTCTCGCTGGTGCGTTTCGCCGGTGACCAAGAGCGCTACAACGCGACCTACGCCGGTGCCGAGCCGATCCAGCCGCAGGACATCGCCGATACCATTTTCTGGGTGCTTAATGCCCCGGCGCACATCAACATCAACAGCCTGGAGTTGATGCCGGTGAGCCAGACGTGGGCCGGGTTTGCGATTGAGCGTAATGCCAAGGGTTAAGACCGCATAACGGCTTTCGCGGGCAAGCCGCGCTCCCACAAGACTTGTGTTGAATCGTCATTTCGCGAACGACAAAAAACCTGTGGGAGCGGCGGTGCGGCGATCCGAATTGCCCGCGATAGCTATCTGTCAGTCAGCCGAGATAATCGACCAGCCCTCGATAGCAAGTGGCCAAGTGATAAGGCGTGGTCGATGGCATGTCCTTGCGGCTGACTTCGCCCTGCTCGTCGCGACATTCATACCACCCCCCCGCATGCAAAAAGCGTTGTTGCAATGCCTGCAATTGGCGTTGCACCGAGCCTTCGCTATTTGGACGCAAGGTCAGGGCGCGCAGGTATTCAGCCTGGGCCCAGATGCGTTGAGTGGCATCCTTGGCAGAGCCATTCAGATCGAGCATCGCCGTCACCGCACCCGTTTGTGGATCAACGCCCAGTTGTTCGGTGAGTACAAACGCGCGCTCCAGCGAAGCATGCAGTTTTGAGCCGTGCAGCAGTGGTGAAGACTCCAGCAGGAAATACCACTCGAACTGATGCCCCGGTTCAAACCAGTTATCCACAGCGCCCAGCGGTTTTTCCATCAGCACGCTGTGGTGCGGGTCAATAAAACGCTTCTGCATGGCTGTGCATAACTCGACCAGCGCGCGCTGTACGGCGATGTCTTCTCGCACCGACAGGGTCGCGAGGAAAGCTTCGGCCAGATGCATCAAGGGATTTTGCAGGGGGCCGGAGTCGAGCGAGGACCAGTCGCGGTCGAGGCTGGCTTCGTACAGGCCGTCGCCTGTGGCGAAGCGCTGCGCCAGCACTTCCAGTGTCGCGTTGAGGACCGATTCCACCAACGGCTCGCGCACCTTGCCCCAGTAATGGGCGCAGGCGAACAGGATAAAGGCGTGGGTGTAGAGGTCTTTGCGCTGATCCAGTGGCGCACCTTGCGGGTCGATGCTGTAGAACCAGCCGCCGTGCTCGGCGTCGTGAAAATGCTGTTGCAAGGAACGGAACAACGCCGCGGCGCGTTCCTCGGCGGCCGGCACCTGGCCGATCAGGCTGGAAAACAGATACAGCTGCCGCGCGCAGGCCATCGCTCGATAGCGTTGGGGCGACAGCGGTTGATGCCCGGCGTCCAGCGCTTCATAAGGCAACGCCATGTCGGCATTCCAGCCGGGGCCTTGCCAGAGCGGCACGATCACGTCCTGGAAATGCTGTTGCACCGAGGCGAACAGAGCGGTCAATTCAGGCTGGGAGGCAGAGCGGGAAACAGGCGGCATTGGCTGGCGTCGTCACGGCAGGGTTGATTGCGCGACATGTTAGCAGGCCTGAGAGATGCGGTGTCTGTCAGGCCGTCTTCGCGAGCAGGCTCGCTCCCACAGGTGTACGCATTCCAATGTGGGAGCGAGCCTGCTCGCGAAGGGGCCATCACAGGCAATAAAAGATCAACCTGCGAGCAACCACGCACCAGTCGCCGCCGAAGCCGCACCGGCCAATCGAACCAACGGCGCCGCCGCTTGCGGCAACACGCGCACCACGGCATAACCCGCAGCATGCAACGCCGCCGTCGCCGCCACAAACCCTGCGGCATACGCCCAAGGGCTCGACATGTCCGGCAACTCCAGCCCATGGGCCACACCATGGAACAGCGCAAACAAAGCCGTCGCACCGACTGCCATGCTCAACGGCGGACGCACGGCCAGGGCCACGGCCAGGCCCAGCGCCAGCACCGACGCCGCAATGCCGCCTTCCAGCGCCGGCAGGTTCAGTCCTTCAAATCCCAGCAGTCCGCCAATCAGCATGGTGCCCACGAAGGTGCACGGCAGCGCCCAGCGCGCGGCGCCTTTCTGCTGCGCCGCCCACAAACCCACCGCCACCATCGCCAGCAAGTGATCAAGGCCGCCAATCGGGTGGCTGATGCCGGCGATCAAACCGTTGTCGCCATGACCCGGGTGCGCGAAGGCGATGGCCGGGGTCAGCAGCAGGGCCAGGGTGCCCAGGATGCGTTTCAGTGTCATGGATAAGCTTCCTTGTTGATAAGTCGTGATCAGGCTGCGGTCAGCAGGCCTTGGCGTTCGATGAAGGCGATGATTGCTTCCAGGCCCAAGCCGGTTTTCTGATTGCTGAAGACAAACGGCTTGCCGTTGCGCATGCGCGTGGTGTCGCTGTCCATCAGTTCCAGCGACGCGCCCACCAGCGGCGCGAGGTCGACCTTGTTGATCACCAGCAAGTCGGACTTGCAGATCCCCGGCCCGCCCTTGCGCGGCAGCTTGTCGCCCGCCGAGACGTCGATCACGTAAATGGTCAGGTCGGACAGTTCCGGGCTGAAGGTCGCCGACAGGTTATCGCCGCCGGACTCCACCAGAATCAGATCCAGCCCCGGAAAGCGGCGGTTCAGTTGATCCACCGCTTCGAGGTTGATCGAGGCGTCTTCGCGGATCGCCGTGTGCGGGCAGCCGCCGGTTTCCACGCCGATGATGCGCTCAGGGGCCAGGGCTTCGTTGCGCACCAGGAAGTCGGCGTCTTCGCGGGTGTAGATGTCGTTGGTGACGACGGCCAGGTTGTAGCGGTCGCGCAGGGCCAGGCAGAGCGCCAGCGTCAGGGCGGTTTTACCGGAACCGACCGGTCCGCCGATGCCGACGCGCAGGGGTTGTGTGTTCATGTGATTCTCCAAGTAAAAAGGCCCTAGGAACGGAACAGACGGCTGTACTGGCGCTCATGGGCCATGCACGCCAGGGACAGGCCGAACGCGGCGCTGCCGTAGTGTTCGGGGTTGATTCGGGTGGCGTCCTGCTGGGCTTGTTGCAGCAGTGGCAGCAGTTCGCTGGTCAGGCGTTGCGCGGCTTGCTGGCCCAGGGGCAGGGTTTTCATCAGCACCGCCAATTGATTTTCCAGCCAGCTCCAGAGCCACGCCGCCAGCGCATCTTGCGGGCTGATCTGCCAGGCGCGAGCGGCAAGCGCCCAGCCGAGGGCCAAATGCGGCTCAGGGCGCTGCTGGAGAAAGGCGCGGGCTGGCGCATCGAGTTCCGGCAAGCCGTTGAGCAGTTGTTGCAATGAATAGCCCATCTGTCGGCTTTCCTGATGCAGCTCGCGGGTTTCCCGGCTGGCACGATGTTCTTCGCAGCGTTGCAGCAACTGGCCCCAGTTCTCATCAACGGCAGCGGTGCAATGGGCGAGCAGCAGCGGCGCTTCGAAGCGTGCCAGGTTCAGCAACAACTGATCGCTGATCCAGCGTCGCGCGCTGTCTGCATCGTTCACCCGGCCGTTATCCACCGCCATCTCCAGGCCTTGCGAATAGCTGTAGCCGCCAATCGGCAGTTGTGGGCTGGCCAGGCGCAACAGCGCCCAGGCCGGGTTCATAACCGGACGCCGAACTGGTGCAATTTCGGCGGGTAGTTGAAGTCCTCGTCGCCGTGGCGGGAATGGTGATGGCCGCCCCCATAGGCGCCGTGTTCCGGCTGGAACGGTGCCTCGATGTTGTCGACGTTGGCCTCCAGCTGTTCGAGCATGGCCTTGAGTACGTAATCATCGAGCAGGCGCAACCAGCCATCACCGACTTGCAGGGCGACGTGGCGATTGCCCAGGTGATAGGCCGCGCGAGTCAGTTCGAACGCGTTGGCGCACGTAACATGCAGCAATTGTTCGGGGCGGGCGCAGACGCGGACGATGCGCCCATCTTCGGCTTGCAGGCACTCTCCGTCATACAGTGGCGGCTGACCGCGCTCCAAAAACAAACCGACGTCCTCGCCTTCGGCACTGAAACAGCGCAAACGGCTTTTGCTCCGGGCCTCGAAAGTCAGGTGCAACTCGGCGGCCCAGACGGGTTGAGGGTCGATTCTGCGATGAATCACCAGCATCGGAAGGCTTCCAGCAATGGACGATGTTCAGGCTAGAGCAAGGGGCTTGCCAATCGGGCGATACGTAGGAAATACCTGTCGGAGCGTAGTGGGTGGCTCAGGCTGTTGCGGGATTTTGAACTGGAATGGTGCGGGGATTTTTCGGTGGCACCAAATTGATGCCTTGACTGGTTTTGTGGACGTGAGCCTGCTCGCGATAGCGTCGGCACAACAACATTTGATGTGGATGACATTCCGCTATCGCGAGCAGGCTCGCTCCTACAGGGTTTATTCAGTGCTGCCGAGGCCTTGCCAATGCTTGAGGCCGATGAAGATGAAGCGCAGTTGTTGAGTGATTTTTGCCTGTGGCGTCAGGTGCTCAGGCAGCGCCTCGGCCGGTGGATCGATAATGTCCGGCAAGGTCGCGAACACACTTTTGACGATCAGGTCCGCCATGACGCTGAGGCCGGCGATGTCCAGATGCTGCAATTTCGGCATCAAGGACAGGTCGGCCGCGAGGTCCGAGCTGATGTCTTCCCGCAGGCGACCAATGGCCTGGCGCACGGGCAGCGATCCGCCGTACTGCTCCCGGGCCAGAAACAGGAACTGCGAGCGATTGGCCGAGACCACGTCGAGAAAGATCCGAACCGAAGCGTCAATGATGCCGCCCATGACAAACTCGTTATGGCGCACCAGGCGAATGGTCTCGCGAAAGGTCTGGCCGACTTCGCTCACCAGTACCAGGCCCAGTTCGTCCATATCGGCGAAATGCCGGTAGAAACCGGTGGGCACGATGCCGGCGGTTTTCGCCACTTCGCGCAGGCTCAGGCTGCCGAATCCTCGACCACATTCCATCAGGTGACGGGCAGCGTCCATCAGGGCGTTGCGGGTTTGTTGTTTCTGTTCGGCGCGGGGCAGCATCGCAAGGGTGTTTTTCTGGACAGGGACAGCGGCGCACTCTAGCAAATCGGCTTCGCTGGCGTCGAACGACTATCGGGGGATCAAGCGGGGATGTGCAACTTCCAATGAGGCAAAACCCTATAAAGTCAAAAGCCCAATCCAGGGATTGGGCTTTTTTTCAGGGCCGCCATGGGCTCAGCTCACAGCGCTGTTGCGTTCGATGACACGGTCACCACCACCTTCGGCGAGTGTTTGGCCTGGGGTGCGATCGGAACCATCGGCAGCCAGTGTTTGGCCTGGAGTGCGGTCGGAACCATCGGCAGCCAGTGTTTGGCCTGGGGTGCGGTCGGAACCATCGGCAGCCAGTGTTTGACCTGGGGTGCGGTCGGAACCATCGGCAGCCAGTGTTTGGCCTGGAGTGCGATCGGAACCATCGGCAGCCAGTGTTTGACCTGGGGTGCGGTCGGAACCATCAGCGGCGAGAACCTGGCCTTGTGGCGTTTTGTCATAACCGTCTTCAGTGATCAGGCCTTTTTCTTTCAAGCGATCATTGCCACCTTCGGCAAGGGTCTGGCCTTGTGGAGTGCGGTCGGAACCATCGGCAGCGACGGTTTGGCTGAACACCGAGCGGCTGTCTTTGACTTGTGGAGTGGCCTGGTCAGCAGCAGGCAGAGCGAAAGCGGTGCTGGCCAGCATTGAGAGGGTAAGGCTAAGCAGTAATTGGCGTTTCATGATGGGTTGCTCCTTGGGAGGGCGATAAAGTGGGTACGAGGGCAATGCTACTCTCGATAAGTCGATATAAAAGTTCATAAACGCAATGGTAATAATCAACGGAATTGATTGTTCTGCCGAAGCGCTCTAGAACGGGTGTCTCCGGCGATCGCTTTTGCACTGGAGTGGGTATTTTCGACCCACTGATGCCGCACAAAAGTGCGGGGGCGGTAACGCTGGATTCGGGGGCAGTCTCTCCCCGGTCGATTATTTGAGGATTAATCGATGTTTCGGTTAAACCTGCGGGCCGTTTTTCAGTCGTAGATTCCATGGCAGGCCGGTTCTGGCCTGTCGTTTCACACGTGCGTCGCAGTCAGGGCGCTCAGTCGTATCAGGAGCCCTGTGCAATGACGCGCACTCGTAAAATTGTTACCTGGACCTTCGCCAGCCTGATTGTCTTGCTGGCGGTATTGGTTCTGATCATCGCGTTCTTCGATTGGAACCGGATCAAACCGCCCCTTAACGCCAAAGTTTCTGAAGAGCTGCATCGTCCGTTCGCCATTAATGGCAACCTCGCGGTGGTCTGGCAGCGCGAGCCCGACGAGGGCGGTTGGCGGGCGTGGGTGCCGTGGCCGCACGTGGTGGCCGAAGACCTGAGCCTGGGCAACCCGGACTGGTCGAAAAAACCACAGATGGTCACCCTCAAACGCGTCGAGCTGCGTATTTCACCCTTGGCATTGCTGGCGCAACGGGTGGTGATCCCGCGTATTGACCTGACCGAGCCGAATGCCGACCTTCAGCGCCTGGCCGATGGCCGTGCCAACTGGACGTTCCAGTTCGACCCCAAAGACCCGAACGCCGAGCCTTCGAGCTGGGTGGTGGATATCGGTGCCATCGGCTTCGACAAGGGCCACGTCACCCTCGACGACCAGAACCTCAAGACTCAGCTCGATGTGCTGATTGATCCGTTGGGCAAACCCATTCCATTCAGCGATATCGTCGGCGACAAAGCCGCAAAAACCGCGCAGGAGAAAGGCGCGGCTCCCCAGGATTACGCGTTCGCGCTGAAGGTCAAAGGCCAATACCACAATCAGAAACTCGCGGGCGAAGGCAAGATCGGCGGGTTGCTGGCATTGCAGGATGCGGCCAGGCCGTTCCCGCTCCAGGCGCAAGTGAAGATCGCCGATACCAGTGTCGAACTGGCCGGAACGCTGACCGATCCGCTGAATCTCGGCGCCCTGGACCTGCGCCTGAAACTGGCCGGTACCAGCCTGGGCAATCTCTATCCGCTGACCGGTGTGACGCTGCCGGATACGCCGCCCTACGAGACCGACGGGCATTTGATCGCCAAACTGCATGAGCCGGGTGGTGCGGTGTTCCGCTATGAAGCATTCAACGGCAAGATCGGCGAGAGCGACATCCACGGCAGCCTGGCCTATGTCGCCAGCCAGCCGCGGCCGAAACTCAGTGGTTCGCTTGTTTCCAACCAACTGCTGTTCGCCGACCTGGCCCCGTTGATCGGTGCTGACTCCAACGCCAAGCAAAAGGCCCGTGGCGGCGAAAGCAAGCAGCCGACGGACAAGGTGTTGCCGGTCGAGGAGTTCAAGACCGAGCGCTGGCGTGACATGGACGCCGACGTCGAATTCACCGGCAAGCGCATCATCCACAGCGAAAAATTGCCGTTCAATGACCTCTATACGCACCTGGTGCTGACCGACGGTGTTCTCAGTCTGGAGCCTCTGCGTTTCGGCGTGGCGGGCGGCAACCTGGATGCGCAGATTCGCCTCAATGGCCGCACCGAGCCGTTGGAAGGCCGGGCCAAACTGACCGCGCGCAAGTTCAAGCTCAAGCAGCTGTTCCCGACCTTTGAACCGATGAAAACCAGTTTCGGCGAACTCAACGGTGATGCCGACATCACCGGCCGTGGCAACTCGGTGGCCAAGCTGCTGGGCAGCGCCAATGGCAATCTGAAAATGCTGATCAACGATGGCGCCATCAGCCGCGAGTTGATGGAGCTGGCCGGGCTCAACGTCGGCAACTATGTGGTGGGCAAGATCTTTGGCGACAAGGAAGTGAAGATCAATTGCGCGGCGGCCGACTTCGACATCAAGACCGGTTTGGCCACCACCCGATTGTTTGTCTTCGATACCGAGAACGCGATCATCTATATCGACGGCACGGCGAACATGGCGACGGAGCAGCTGGACCTGACGATCACCCCGGAATCCAAAGGCTGGCGGTTGATTTCGTTGCGCTCGCCGCTATACGTGCGGGGCAAGTTCATCAAGCCGGATGCGGGCGTGAAGGCGGTGCCGCTGATTTTGCGTGGCGCCGGGATGGTTGCACTGGGCGTGATTGCAGCGCCAGCGGCGGGGCTGTTGGCGTTGGTGGCACCGAGTGGGGGTGAGCCGAATCAGTGTGCGCCATTGTTGGAACAGATGAAGGCGGGCAAGGCGCCGGTGACCGTTAAACCAACGAAATAATGGGGTGTCAGTGTGGCTGCCTTCGCGGGCAAGCCTCGCTCCTTCAGGAGAATAATAAACCTGTAGGCGCGAGGCTCGCCCGCGAAGACGATCTGAAAGGCGCTAAAGATCTTTCAGAATGTCAGCCATATCATCCGCATGCTCTTCTTCCTGAGCCAGGATGTCTTCAAAGATGCGCCGGGTGGTCGGGTCTTTTTCGCCGATGTACTGAATGATCTCGCGGTAGCTGTCGATGGCAATCCGCTCGGCGACCAGATCTTCGTAGACCATCTCTTTCAGTGAATTGCCCGCCACATATTGCGCGTGGGAGTTTTTCGACAGCAAGTCAGGGTTGAACTCCGGCTCACCGCCCAGTTGCACGATGCGCTCGGCCAGTCGGTCGGCGTGCTCGGCTTCCTGGGTTGCGTGCTCGAGGAACTCGTCGGCCGCGACGTTGGCTTTCAAGCCGCTGGCCATGAAGTAGTGGCGCTTGTAGCGCAACACGCAGACCAGTTCCGTGGCCAACGACTCGTTCAGCAGGCGCAGTACTTCTTCACGGTCAGCGCTGTAGCTTTCGGTCACCGCGCCGTTCTCGACGTTCTTACGGGCCCGTTCGCGAAGGGTGGTTACGTCAGACAAATGCATGTCACTCATCTCGTTCTCCTGGAGGCTAATCCGGTTTGCGTCACCTTCTGGGGAAGTGATCGCTACTTAAGGTGTGAGTGATGAGCGCGGCGAAAAGTTTTATGCCATTTGTCCATCGTAAAAGCGCCCGAAATGGTCACGCCAACCCATGCCCGGACAACAGCGCCTCCTCGCGCAGCCACGCAAAAAACGCCCGCACCGGCGGATGCCGTTCGCGTCCCGGCACACAGAGTGCGCTATAGCCGGCGCCATCGACCTGGACCTCGCCCCGGTAGGCGACCAGTAAACCGTTGGCCACGCTTTCCGACACCAGGATATTGCTCGCCAGCACCAGCCCCTGCCCGGCGATCGCGGCTTGCAGGGCGTAATGCTCTTCGTCGTATTCACGGACCGCCGGTTGCCCTGTCAGCCAACGTTCGCCGGACTGCGCGCACCAGGCCGCCCAGCCGTGGGCATAGAGTTTGGAGTTGTGCCAGCGCACGCTGATCAGCGTGGGTACCCGCTCAGCCGCCAGGGCCACCTGCCCGGGCGAGCCATAGACGCCGAACGATTCGTCGAACAGGCACAGCCCATAAAGGTTCGGGTAATCACCCAGGCTGTAGCGCACCACCAAATCGACGCTGGCGTCCTGATGCAGATCGATGACTTCGCAGTGGGTGTCCAGGCGCAGGTTGATGTTCGGATGGCGGGCGTAAAACCGACCCAGACGCGGCACCAGCCACAACGCCGCGAAGGCCGCCGTGGTGGAGATCGTCAGGCTCGCGCCGCTGCGTTGCGGGCGCAGGGTGTCGACGCTTTGCGCCACTTCCAGCAGCGCGCCGTGCAGGCTGCGGAACAACCGTTCGCCGCCGTCGGTGAGGCGCACCTGCCGTGGCAGCCGCTCGAACAGCGGCACGCCGAGCCAGTTCTCCAGCGAACGAATCTGGTGCGACACCGCTGTGGGCGTCACCGAAAGTTCTTCGGCGGCGGCCTTGAAACTCAGCAGGCGCGAGGCGGATTCGAAGGCGCGCAGGGCGGTGAGCGGCAACGAGGCAAACATTCAAATACTCCATGGATGAAATGGATTCATCCAGACTGATTTCTACTCAGTTGAAGAAGGGCGGCTGCGAGCTTCAATCTGCAAGCCACAGGCAGTTTAGCCCTTAAGGAGATTCAGATGAGCAAGATTCTTGCGATCCATGCCAGCCCCCGTGGCGAGCGTTCCCATTCCCGGCGTCTGGCGGAAGTGTTTCTTGGCGCTTGGCAAGCGCGACATCCTCAGTCGCAGCTGACTCGCCGGGAAATAGGTCGGGCATTGATACCGCCGGTTAACGAGGCCTTTGTGGCCGCGGCCTTTTACCCCGAGCCCCAAGCGCGTCCCTTGTCGATGCAGGCCGACCTGGCGTTCAGCGATGAGCTGGTCGGCGAGTTGCTCGGTCAAGATTTGCTGGTGATTTCCACGCCGATGCACAACTTCAGCGTACCCAGCGGCCTCAAGGCCTGGATCGATCAGATTGTGCGGCTCGGGCTGACGTTCAATCACACCCTGGACAATGGCGTGGCGCAGTACGAGCCGTTGGTGCACGGCAAAAAAGCCCTGATCGTCACCAGTCGCGGCGGCTTCGGTTTCGGGCCGGGCGGCGAGCTGGAGGCGATGAACCATGCCGATCCGTTGCTGCGCACCGCGCTGGGGTTCATCGGCATCACCGACATCACCGTGGTGGCCGCCGAAGGCGAAGAGTCGGCCGAGCGCACATTCGAGATTTCGCTGGCCGAAGCCGAGCAGCGTTTGCTGACGCTGGCCCGGGAGTTCTGATGGCCTGGCTGTTTCTGCTGATCGCCGCCGGGTTCGAAGTTACCTTCGCCATGGGCATGAAGTACGCCGAAGGCTTTACCCGACTCTGGCCATCGCTGATCACGGTGGCCGCCGTCGGCGGGATTTACTTCCTGACCCTGGCCATGCGCGAGTTGCCGGTGAGCATCGCCTACCCGATCTGGACCGCCATCGGTTCACTGGGCACGGTGTTTCTCGGCTTTGCGCTGCTGGGTGAAAGCCTGACGGCGATCAAACTGGTGTCGGTGGGGCTGATCGTGGCAGGCGTGGTGGGGCTGAAGTAGGGTGGATGTCATAGACTGGTCGTCGAGTTGTCATCTTGGGTGACGATGCTTGGCTGACGTCTTGCATCGCGCCTTGCTTCATCTCACCGATCACAAGGATGTCCGTCCATGTCGCAAGGTTCTGCCACGCGTTATCCGTTGGTGCTGGTCCCGGGAATGCTCGGGTTTATCCGTCTGGTGCTGTATCCGTACTGGTACGGGATCATTTCGGCGTTACGCCGGGGTGGGGCGACGGTGTTTGCGGTGCAGGTCTCGCCGCTCAATTCCAGCGAGGTGCGCGGCGAGCAGTTGCTGGCGCGGATCGAGGAGATTCTGCGGGAAACCGGGGCCGAGAAGGTCAACCTGATCGGCCACAGCCAAGGCTCGCTCACGGCCCGTTACGCGGCCGCCAAACGTCCGGATCGCGTGGCGTCCGTCACGTCGGTCGCAGGGCCGAATCATGGCTCGGAGCTGGCGGATTATCTGGAAAAGCATTACCCGGCCGACACGTTCAAAGGACGGGTTCTCAGCGTGTTGTTGCGCTGGATCGGCGCGTTGATGAGCCTGCTGGAAACCGGCTATCGCGGGCCGAAGTTGCCTGTGGATATCCCGGCTTCGCACCATTCGCTGACCACTCAAGGCGTGGCGCTGTTCAATCAGCGTTATCCACAGGGCCTGCCTGAAACCTGGGGCGGGCACGGGCCGGAAGAGGTCAACGGCGTGCGCTATTACTCCTGGTCCGGGACGTTGCAACCGGGCAAGACGGACCGCGGCGGTAACCGGTTCGACGGCACGAACCGCAGTTGCCGGCTGTTTGCCAGAACCTTTGTGCGCGAAACCGGGCATTGCGACGGGATGGTCGGGCGTTACAGCTCGCACTTGGGGACGGTGATTGGCGATGAGTATCCGATGGATCACTTTGACATCGTCAATCAGTCGCTGGGGCTGGTGGGGAAAGGGGCGGATCCGGTGCGGTTGTTTGTCGAGCATGCGGCCCGATTGAAAGCGGCTGGCGTGTAAACGTCAGTTGGACCGCGAAGGCGTCGGGTCAGGCAACGCTGACCTTACGGCCCAACACGGTAGTCCAGCGCTCCGAAAGCACCACCCCACCCAGCGTCAACACCCCACCCACCAGGTGATACATCGCCAACTGTTCATTCAGTACCACCGCCGCAATCAACGCCGTAATCAACGGCAGCAAATTGAAAAACAGCGTGGTCCGGCTCGGTCCCAGGCGCACCACGGCCTGCATCCACGCCAATGGCGCCAGCATCGAAGCCAGCAAACAGGCATAAAGCACCAGCGGAATATTCTGCAAGGTCGGTCCGACCTTCGGTGAAGCGACAAACAACGGAAACAGCACCACCACCGCCACCAGCACCTGCAAATACAACAGCACCAGTGGCGGCAAGCGCAGCTGCCATTTTTTCAGCAGCGTGCTGTAGATCGCGTAGGCCAGCGTGGCGATCAGCATCATCGCGTCGCCCAGGTTCACGCCGTGCTCAAGCAGTGCGCCGAGGCTGCCGGACGACACCACCACCAACACGCCGGCGAACGACAACACCGCACCGGCCAATGCGCCCGCAGTCAGGCGCTGACCGAGGCTGGCGATTGCCATGGCCAGCGACATCAAGGGCATCAGCGACAAGATGATCCCCATGTTGGTGGCTGTAGTCAGCGTTGCGGCGAAGTACGCCAGGCTCTGATAGACGGCCATGCCGAGCACGCCAAGGATGAAAATCTTGCCCAGGTTCGGGCGAATCTGCGGCCAATGCGCGATCACCGGTTTGAGCATGAACGGCGTGAACAGAATCCCGGCCAGCAGCCAGCGATAGAAGCCGATTTCTGCGGGGAAGATCGCGCCGACCGCCAGTTTGTTGATCACGGTGTTGCCGGCCCAAATGAAAATGGCCAGCAGGGGATAAGCGTATTGCATCAGAAAAACCATCAACGTTAGTGAGGAGCGATTATCCGCCTGTCTGGATGCAAGCCTATACTTCAATCCAGACAACCTGCCCTTGATGACGGACAGCATGACCAGTAAACACATCGACCTGCTCGATTTTGCAGAATTGCCGTCCCCGGTCTATTTCCGTTATGCCGACTTCGACACCCATGAATATGCCTCGACCCACCGTCACCCGTGGGGCACCCTCGAGTATTCGGCCAACGGTGTGTTGCACATGGAAATTGGCAGCAGCCGCTTCATGTCGCCGCCGCAATACGCGGTGTGGGTGCCGCCACAGACCGAGCACAGTTTCTACAGCAATCAACCGATCAACTATCGCGCGGTCTGCCTGGCGCCGGTGTTGTGCACCGCGTTGCCACAACAAGCGTGCACGCTGGCAATCAGCGACATTCTCAAGGCGATCCTCAAGGACTTCGCCGCCCGCGACGTGAAAATTCCCGACCACGATGCGGACAAACGTCTGGCGCAGGTGTTGGTGGACCAGTTGCAACTGGCACCCATCCAGGAGTGTTTTTTGCCTTACGCCAGCAGCTCGGGATTGCTCGTAATACTTGAAGCCCTGCAAGCCGAGCCCGGGGACAATCGGCCATTGGCGCACTGGGCCGCGCAGATTCATGTCAGCGAACGCACCTTGGCGCGGCAGTTTGTCCGTGAGCTGGGCATGAGTTTCGGCGAGTGGCGGCAACGCTTGCGTTTCCTCGCGGCGATCGAAGCGCTGGACAGTCAACGCAGCATTCAAAACATTGCCTTCGACATGGGTTACAGCACCGGTTCGGCATTTATTGCGATGTTCCAACGCCAGGCTGGGTGTACACCTGAGCAATATCGTCGGCAACGAATTATCTGAGATAAAGAAGTCAGTGGGTGTTAGAGGTTTTAAGTGGTGAAGTTTCTTACAGGCTAATCGGAATTGAACTTCATTTGATTGAGTGATTAACGTTGTACGCTAGTTGCATGAGCCGTTTCTGTTCAGCAAACTTATGCAGAGTATCAATGTGACCACTTCAATCCGGATCGATGAAATATCAGCAACCGCAATACAACAAAAAAGCATACATCACGAACTTATAAAAAATGCTATCCCGGAATGGATGCGCCAAACTTCACCCCACAGAATCAGCGCGTTAAAAACCGTGATAGCCCCACTTCCGGAATGGATTAGCACCGCTTCACCGATGCAGCTCGCAGCCCTGCAGCGCGCCTCGGAGGAAAGCTGGCGGGCTCAAAACGATGTCGACCAGATGCTGAGCGAGACGCAAGATGTCTACGCCTTTGCTGAACCGCTGCTTCGTCAGGCGCTGAAAGATCAATACGGTGTAGACGTCGATGTAAAGGAAACTTTCTTGCAGTTGTTTTCTCCGCCCCATTTATCCCCTTGGGCCAACAATTTCAATAACGGCGTGGAATCGCGCATTGTTTCGCTGCTGGATGCGGCATTACATAACTTTTCGGATAAAGAAGTATTAACCTCTGATTCGCAGTTTATTACCCGGCCGGACAAATCGAATCGATTCGATATAACCGGTGTTCGTAACAACATGAGTGTCGACCAATTCAAGACACTTTGCCGCACTCTGGATATCGGCGCTCACTATAAAGCCCATCTTGAAGGCTATGTGCGCCCTGTCGACGGGCTGGCGCGTAGTGTGGTGCAGCAAACAGTCATAAAAAGCCAAAAGGCTGCGTTAAAAGCAGCCCTGTATCTGGCCAGCCTTAAAAATGACATCTCGGCCAGTGGCTACCTGGCTGTACAAAGCCTGCTCAAGGATATTAAAGCGTGGAAGATGGATGGCCTTCCCGTTCATTACTATCAGCTGAAAATTCTCGATGTCCAGTTGAGAGGCATCGTGCTGATCGCCCCTGATCTGCATATCCACGACAGCGCCGCCCGGCGAGTCATTGTCTATGTGCCACATGACCCGGAGCATCCACTGAAAGAGTACGCCTCGAAGGCCGAGTTCGCCCGTGAGCTCACTCGCCAATTGCGGGATGCCCCGAGGAATTCCACAAACAGTTATCAGCAGTTCTTCAGCCGTTTTGTCGACCATCAACAACGGGGGCGCTTCTTCTCGGCACTCAATGCCGCGCTGGTGGAAATAACCCAACACGACAAAATTCCGGGCGTCGATCAGCCGGTATGGCGCGAAACGCCCATCGAGAATCCGCGCCTGCACTTTGAGCACGTTCGGTTCGAGAACGACATCCATACCTTTTTTACGGGCGACCCTTGGCTTTATCTCTACCAGCAACAGCAAAACAAAATCCTGAACGACGCCCGGGAGATGGTCATCTCGACGCAAGATGCCGATCGTATGGAGCGCTGGGCGTGGTTCGACAACCTGGAAAAAATGCTTTCCGACGTCTTCAATGCCGCGTTAATGGTGGTGGGGCCTTTCATACCCTTTGTGGGCGAGGTAATGATGGGTTACATGGTTTATCAGTTGGTCAGCGAGGTCGTCGAAGGCATTGTGGATCTGGCTGAAGGTCTCTATCTGGAAGGGGCCGAGCACATCATTGGGTTTGTCGAAAGCCTGGTCCAGTTGGTGGCCTTCGCTGGCGGCATGAAAATCGGCAGTGAGGTGGTACTGCCCAAGTTGTCATCGTTCATCGAGTCGACAACACCGGTCACGCTCGCCAACGGCGCCAAACGCCTGTGGAGCCGCGACCTTGAGCCCTATCAAAAACAAAACCTGACCCTGACTGCGGATTCAAAGCCTGATGAAACCTGGCTGCACCGGCATGAGGGCAAGCCGATTCTCAAGCTGGACACCCGGCACTTCGAACTGACGAAAGATCCACAGAACGGTAAACACAGGGTTAAACATCCGACCCGCTCCGACGCCTATCAACCCGTGGTGGAGAGCAACGGCGAAGGTGCCTTCGTGATTGAAGGCGAGCAACCCCATAGGTGGGATGACTCGACCTTGATGGCGCGACTCGGCCCGGACATGGGTGAACTGGCCGATGCCTACGGCGACATCCGCACGGTCAGCCAGACCGATGCCAGTGCGATCCGCCAAATGTATGCCGACAATGAGCGGCCATCGCCGTTGCTCAGCGATACCGTGACCCGGTTTCGTATCGACCGTGACATCCAGACCTTCATCGAGCAGATGGGCAGCGAGCGTGCGCAAGATTACTCAAGCGCCGATCCCGAGATGCAATTTCAGCTGCTCGATGGTCTGTGGCCCGGCAATGCGATTGAGCTGGTAGACGCCAGGGGCGAAGTGCTTCGGGTCATCGGTCGCGCGGGCGGGCCGGGTGTCCAGATAAACAGCAATCGTCTGGCTGACGTCGATCTGCTCAAGACGCTGTTATCGCACCTGGATGAAGCACAACTGAACACCTTGTTGGACGTCGAGTTCCATATCACGCCCAGCACGCTGGAACTGAACGCCAAAAATCTGCGGGCCGAGTTGGCGAAACGGGCCAGGAGCAAGCGCACGTCGCTGTTCAACGCACGTTATCGTCGTGTCGAAGCTGCCACGAGTGACAGCGCAAAAACGATCCAGGCCCAAGTGCCGGGCCTGCCTGGCACTGTCGCCCGGGAGTTGCTGTCCATCGCCACGCCCTCCGAAGTCCAGGCGATTGAGCGCGGGCAGTTGCCCGCAAGGCTGGAAAACCTCGCGCGTTGGGCGCTGCGAGACGTGCGCATGAGTCGTGCTTATGAAGGTTTTTACCTCGACTCGGTCGACAGTCCCGACATGGACCGGCTGGCGCTGCACTCCCTTGAGCATCTTCGCGGCTGGAATCCCGATGTGCGCATTGAGGTCCGACGGTTCGAGTACGACGGAACCCTGCTCGATAGTATCGGCCAGGACGACGCAGGGATTCGCCGTACGCTCGTCGAGCTTCATGACTCGACATTCGTCGCTTATGACGAAGACGCAAATGCCCTGCATTCGGGCATGGATCTGTTTTCCGCTATTTTGCAGGCGTTGCCGGACGCCGAGCGTAACGCGCTGAACATCTATATCGGCCAGGGGGCCAAACTGAAGCTGGCCCTGCGCGACAACGCATTGCAGCCCTATCAGTTGCTGAAGGTGCTGGACGGTCTGCCGGTTCTTGACCCGCTCACTTACGATCCTCAATTGATGCGCCTGCGTGGTGGCTCGCCGGGCGCGGGCGGCGAACGTGCAGTCCTGGAAGACATCGGCGGCCAATACAGCGACCTGGTCACGGTAGCGTTCCATCCTTCTGTTTCGGCATTCAAGCGATTCGATTATCTGCGCGGCCTGAAACTGATTCACGACAGCCTTCCACAGGATTATCTTTTCGACCTTTTCGAGGCGCTGAACGCAGCCAATGCGACCGGAGAGGCCGGGCCAGGCCTGCGGATCGTCCAAAGTATCGAGGCGTTGCCTGATCTGCAGAAGCTGATGCTGCCAGAGCAGTTCAACGCGTTGACCGGGCGCCTGTTTACCAAAGAGGGCCTGGTGCCGCTCACTGAACTGGAACGAAACCTGGGGTTGAATGCGCGCAATCTGGAACAGACCGGGCGGGTCAATGCTTACCAGGCGCTGTTACATTCAGTCCGGGAGAACGGTGTAACGCCAAGTCCGGAGCTGGCTGATTTAAGCAGCTATGGGGAGTGGTTTTCCCAGACCGTGGTCGAGACCGAAGGGCCGGTTCAGGTATCGCCTCAAACCATGGCCAACTTGAAAATGGCGCAGGACGCGATCTATCGAGCCAAGGAGCTCCTGCCGTTATCGGGGAATCAGTTGCCAAGCATGTGGGAAAACGGCGGTTCGGCGATTGCCAAAATCAAAGGCCTGCGAGGGATGGACCTTGAGGAGGGCGGGTTCTCTGCAAAATTGACCACCGCTGAGGCCGCTCGCAAAGCCATTGATATCAAGGGCGGGAATTGTTCGGAGAACTCGAAGGTCACGTTTTCGATTCTCGCCAGCCAGCCCCGGACGTCCAGCATTCACATTGTCAGGGCCACCCGTTTTGATCATCAATATGTAGTGATAGGAGATGATCTGAGCAATCTTGATGCTCTGGTCGTCGCTGACTCGTGGCCGGAATTTCCCGCAGCGCACTTGGCCAGCAATGCACACTTCAATTTCGAAATGCCGCCGGTGACCACACTGACCCCCGGGCCGGCCGTGGCCGAGTACGCCTTTATCAATGAAGCCGCGCCAGGGCCGGCGGTATTGCCTGCGGTTTCCGAGGCGAACACGTTCCGGCAGATAAAAATCAACAAGCTCTATGAGGAGGGTGCGGCATATGCCCAATGGACGTCGTTGCGTGAGCTTGGACAGACTTATGCGGTCGAGGGGGGCACGCCGGTCTTGTTCGAGCGGATGCCCGCGTCGGTCATTGATAACCGGGTTGATGCTTATCAGCGATACCGGGAAGCCTTTAAAGATCTTCTGGAATCGGAGGCTGATTGAGGGCCATCGGTTGCGTCGGTGGATGAATGTGTAACAGGGGTTGTCTACACTCCAGATTGAGGCTGCGCCCCTCGGTGCGGCAACAAGGAGAAAACTCCATGATGATGTTGCGTGTCCCTTTGTTGATGATCGGTTTGCTGCTTAGTGCCCAGGGCTTCGCCGCCACTGAGCAACAGAACAAGATGACCACCTGCAACGCTGACGCTACCGCGAAAGGCCTCAAGGGCGACGAGCGCAAAGCCTTCATGAGCACCTGCCTCAAGGCGGCACCGGCCGCCAATGACGCCAAGACCTTGACCCCTCAGCAAGAGAAAATGAAAACCTGCAACGCCGATGCGGCGACCAAAGCGCTTAAGGGTGACGAGCGCAAAGCATTCATGAGTGATTGCCTGAAGAAAAAATAAATAACTGAGTCATAACGGGCGGCAGATTGGGGTGGCTGTGAGGGCCCCTTTGCGAGCAAGCCCGCTCCCACAATGGAACTGTGTTCGCAGGACTGATGTGGGAGCGGGCCTGCTCGCGAAGGGGCCAGCATGGCCGCTATAAAAAATCGCCCACGCCCCACTAAGGTCGCCCTACACAATCCCTAGTGCTGGCCTGCGAACGCTGGCAGACTGCCAATCCTTTTACGTCGTTCGTTTTGAGGCTGTATGCCAACGTTTTCTCAACGCCACGTTTTGCTGCTGATCAGTTGGGTCATCATCTTTGGTGGTTTGCTGCTGGTGATCCCGCTGCGACTGCTGCCTAGCCTGCTGGCCGGGTTGCTGGTGTTCGAACTGGTCAACATGCTCACCCCGCAGTTGCAGCGGCTGATCGAAGGTCGACGCGCGCGCTGGCTGGCGGTGGCGTTGCTGGGGACGTTAGTGGTCAGCGTGTTGACCCTGATTTTTGCCGGCGCCATCAGCTTTTTGCTGCACGAGGCGGAAAACCCGGGCGCATCGCTCGACAAATTCATGCACGTGGTTGACCGCGCGCGCGGGCAGCTGCCGCCGTTCATCGACGCCTATCTTCCGGCCAGTGCCGCGGAATTTCGCGTGGCCATCGGCGAGTGGATGAGCAAGCACCTGAGCGACTTGCAACTGGTCGGCAAGGACGCGGCGCACATGTTTGTGACGCTGCTGATCGGCATGGTGCTCGGGGCGATCATCGCCTTGCAGCGCATACCGGACGTGACCAAGCGCAAGCCGCTGGCTGCCGCGTTGTTCGACCGCCTGCACCTGCTGGTCCAGGCGTTTCGCAACATCGTCTTCGCCCAGATCAAGATTTCCCTGCTCAACACCTTCTTTACCGGGATCTTCCTGGCGGTGATCCTGCCGATGTTCGGCGTCCAGCTGCCGCTGACCAAAACCCTGATCGTGCTGACCTTCCTGCTCGGTCTGTTACCGGTGATCGGCAACCTGATGTCGAACACGCTGATCACCATCGTCGGCTTGTCGCTGTCGATCTGGGTCGCCATGGCGGCGCTGGGTTATCTGATTTTTATCCACAAGCTCGAATACTTCCTCAACGCGCGCATTGTCGGCGGGCAGATCAGTGCCAAGTCGTGGGAGTTGCTGCTGGCAATGCTGGTGTTCGAGGCCGCGTTCGGCCTGCCGGGGGTGGTGGCGGGGCCGATTTATTACGCGTACCTGAAGAGCGAGTTGAAGCAGGTGGGGATGGTGTAACCACCCCATGATCGTTCCCACGCTCTGTGGTGGGAACGATCACTACCTCGGGTTGCGAATCAGTCCATCGTGCCGTAACGCTTCATCGCCTCGATCGCCAACCCGCTGCCGATGCTGCCGAAGATGTTCCCTTCCACATGCCGCGCATTCGGCAACATCGCCGACACGCTGTGGCGCAGCGCCGGAATGCCGCTCGAACCGCCCGTGAAGAACACCGTGTCGACCTGATCGACCCGCACGTTGGCGTCGTTCAGCAGTTGGGTCACGCTGTTGCGCACGCGCTCCAGCAGGTTGTCGATGGCCGACTCGAACAGCGCGCGACTCAGCTCAACGCTCAAGCCCGGCTCGATGCGGTCCAGCGGCACATGGCGGCTGTCGGCGTGGGTCAGCTGGATCTTGGTTTCTTCCACTTCCATGGCCAGCCAGTGTCCGGCGCGCTGGTCGATCAACTTGAACAGGCGATCGATACCGCCGGTGTCTTCGATGTCGTAGCGCATGCTGCCCAGGGCCAGGGTCGACTTCTGCGAGTACACCGAGTTGATGGTGTGCCAGGTCGCCAGGTTCATGTGGTGGCTGGTGGGCATGTAGGCGCCGCTCTTCATGCGGCTGCCGTAGCCGAACAACGGCATCAGGCCCTGCAGGCTCAACTGCTTGTCGAAGTCGGTCCCGCCGATGTGCACGCCGCCGGTGGCGAGGATGTCGTCGTGACGGTTGTCGTGGGTGCGGCGCTCCGGGGACAGGCGCACCAGCGAGAAGTCGGAGGTACCACCGCCGATGTCGACGATCAGCACCAGCTCTTCCTTTTCGATGGTCGACTCGTAGTCGAATGCCGCCGCAATCGGTTCGTACTGGAACGACACATCCTTGAAGCCGATGGCGCGCGCCACGTCCACCAGGGTGTTCTCGGCTTCCTGGTCGGCCATTTCGTCGTCATCGACGAAGAACACCGGGCGGCCCAGCACCACTTCCTCGAATTCCCGACCGGCGGCCGTCTCGGCGCGCTTCTTCAACTGGCCGATAAACAGCCCGAGCAGGTCCTTGAACGGCATCGCCGTGCCGAGGACGCTGGTGTCGTGCTTGATCAGCTTGGAGCCCAGCAGGCTCTTGAGCGAGCGCATCAGTCGGCCTTCGTAGCCTTCCAGGTACTCGTGCAGCGCCAGCCGACCGTACACCGGGCGGCGTTCTTCCATGTTGAAGAACACCACCGACGGCAGGGTGATCTTGTCGTCCTCCAGCGCGATCAGCGTTTCCATGCCGGGGCGCAGCCAGCCGACGGTGGAGTTGGACGTGCCGAAGTCGATACCACAGGCACGGGCTGGAGATGCGTTTTTCATGACTTTCAGGTTCCGGTTAAAAAACGGCCGCGCAGTGTATGTCAGTGCGGCGCAGATTCGAAGGCCGACTATCCGCTAAATACACCAATGGCGCCTTGATAAGATGGCCGGATGCCCCAAACTTGTCTGCATTGAGCCTGGCAGCCATCGGACGGTCGCAAGAACCGCCCACTGCTGCCGATAAACTTCTGACGCGCTACCCGGTCACAAACTTGAGATCGGTCAACCCGGCGCCTGGAAATACGCGCAGACTACGGTGACGGCGCGATATCGATAACGGATGGTGATCCTTAGATGGACTTCAAAGACTATTACAAGATTCTCGGTGTGGAACCGACCGCGGACGATAAGACGATCAAGGCGGCTTATCGGAAACTGGCGCGCAAATACCACCCCGATGTCAGCAAGGAAAAGGACGCCGAGGCCAAGTTCAAGGACGCCTCGGAAGCTTATGAAGCGCTGAAAAGTGCCGACAAGCGCGCCGAATATGACGACTTGCGCAAATACGGCCAGCACGGCCAACCGTTCCAGGGGCCGCCGGGTTGGCAGGGCCGTGGCGGCGGTGGGTTTGGCGGTGGTCAGGACACGGGCGATTTTTCGGACTTCTTCAGTTCGATCTTCGGCAACCGTGGTCCGGGTTTTGGTGGTGGACAGTCGGGCCGCAGTGCCGGGCGCCGAGGGCAAGACGTGGAAATGGAACTACCGATTTTTCTGGAAGAAAGCCTGTCGAACGAGTCGAAGAAGGTCTCCTTCCAGGTGCCGCAGTACAACGCGGCCGGCCAGCACGTCAGCAACACCAGCAAAAGCCTGAACGTGAAAATCCCGGCCGGTGTGACCGACGGCGAGCGCATCCGCCTCAAGGGCCAAGGGGCGCCGGGCATCGGTGGCGGGGCCAACGGCGATCTGTTCCTGATCATTCGCTTTGCGCCGCACCCAAAATTCGACGTCGAAGGCGAGAACCTGATCATTACCTTGCCGCTGGCGCCCTGGGAGTTGGCGCTGGGTACCGAAGTCGCCGTGCCTACACTGACCGGCAAGATCAACCTCAAGGTGCCGGCCGGCAGCCAGAACGGCCAGCGCATGCGCGCCAAGGGGCACGGTCTGCTGAACAAGGCGGGCGAGCGAGGCTACCTGTTCGTGCAATTGAAAGCCGTGATGCCCAAGACTTCGAGCGACGAGGTCAAGGCGCTGTGGGAAGAACTGGCGAAAAAAGCCGCTTTCGACCCGAGAGAAAATTTCTGATCCAAGAGACGGAGTAGCCCATCATGAGCAAGCCCCTGATCGTTCAACTGGACATGGCAGAATTCTGTGAGGCGACCGAGCTGTCGGACGTCTACGTGATCGAAATCGTCGAGCACGGCATCCTCGAACCTCAGGGCAAGCAGCCCAAGGATTGGGTTTTCAACGATTACGAGCTGGCTCTGGCCAAGCGCGCCGCCAAGCTGCGGCGCGATCTGGAGCTGGAGTGGGAAGGCGTCGCCCTGGCGCTGGACCTGCTTGAAGAGGTCCAGCAGCTGCGGGCGGAGAATCGCATGCTCAAGCAGCGGTTGGGGCGGTTGGTCGTCGAGTAGTGTTCTGCTGGTTTTGTGTCGTTTGACACGGCCCCTTCGCGAGCAGGCTCGCTCTCACATTGGATCGGGTTCTTCCAGAAGGAATACGGTCAACTGTGGGAGCGAGCCTGCTCGCGATGAGCGATGACGCGGTCCGTGGTATTAAACCTTGCGCGGCAACACCACGGTAAACAGCGTGCCGTCCGCTTCGCTGGAACTGACCTCGATCGTCCCGCCGTGTGCATCGACCACTTCCTTGACGATAAACAACCCCAAACCAAGGCTGGTGGAGGGTTGGCCGAGCTGCTCGTCAGCGCTGCGCACCAGCGGATCGAATATCGTGCCGATCGCTTCCTCGGGGATCGGAGCGCCATAGTTATGCACCGTGAGGCGAACCGTGTCCGGCTCGCCCGTCAGGGTCACCGTCACGTCACGCTTGTTCAACCCATGCTGCAAGGCGTTGCCGATCAGGTTCTGCAACAGTTGACTCACTCGTCCGGCATCCCAGGCGCCTCGGGTGTCACCCTTTACGTGGACCGTAGGATCGCACTCGGGGTTACCGGCGCAGGCTTCGGCAATCGCCGCATGGGCGGCATCGGCCAGGTCCATGGGGGCCCGTTCGATCGGCAGGCTTTTACCCAGGCGACTGCGCACCAGCTCCAGCAAATCGCCGACCATCGCCGCCATGTGCCGCGCGCCGTGCTTGATGTTGACCGCGCAGGTCAGCGCATCGCCTTCAAGCTTGGCTTTGCGCAGCAGTAATTCGGTGGACATGCTCACCGCTTGCAAGGGCGCCCGCAGGTCATGCCCCAGGATCGCCAGAAAGATATCCCGCGAACGATTGACCTGCTCGGCGTAGGCCGCGGTGGATTCGGCGAGTGCTTCGTCAATGGCTTCGTTGAAACGGATCATGTCCTGGAAATAGGCCATGTCCGGAGACGCCAGGCTGTCGACCCACAAACGGATGACGCAGGCACGCAAATGACGGAATTCCGATGTCATCTGTACCAGATCAAACCCCACGGTATGCCGCAGTTCGCCATGACTGGCACCGGCCTCGTCCAGGCTCGGGGTTTTTTCCGGGCCTTCGCCCTTGGCCTTGGCCATCTGTTCGCTGGAGGTTTGCGCGGTGGTCATGTCACGCGCGGCGGCCAGCAAAATGACCTTGGCGTGATCGCGCAGGGCGACCTTGTCCATGTGCTCGGCCGCCGGGGTAATGGTGCTGGCGAACTGCTCCCATTCATCGACGATACGGTCTACGTGTTGCCTGATGAAATCGGGTAGGCGCATGTCCGGTTTCCTGATGGGAATTCTGGCGCATCTTAGCCCCTTTGCTGCCCGCTAAAAACTACCATTACGCGGGGGAGCACTTTTGTACGGGGTTCGGGTGGTAATTGCCTGTTTTTTAGATTCTTAAATCGAATGCGACGTTGATGTATTCGTGATTTTGGCGTTGTTTTTTGAGCTTTTGTTTTCGTCGCCAGCCAATAATCTGGTGGTTCAATTCGTCGCATAAGGATTTGCGAAATGAGTGACCGTTCGGACAGCCCGGGTCGGCCAGCCATTGCCGGGCAGGCAAGAGAAGTGAATAACAATGTGTATCGTGATTATCTGCTGGGCAAACTGCCCGCGCCGGTCAAAGACGCGCCCGCCTCACGCCTGGTTGCCTTTGCCCATTCGAAACCGGAGTTTCCTGAGTGGTATTTGAATTCAAGCGCCATTGATCGCCAGTACCTCAAGGAGTTGATCGACGAGCGCTGGCGCCTTCAGGGGCCATTGGACGAGGCGCTGAAGAATGTACAGCAGGACATTCTTGCCTTCGCCGAGCCCTTGCTGGTCCAGGCATTGAAAGAGCATTTGAACCTGGAACTGGACGTCAACGCGACGCTGATTCGGCTGTACGTCCCCGCCAATCTGGCCATTGGCATCGATACCCATGCCAGTCGGCTCAGGCAATCATCATTGCTGGAAGCGGCCCTGCACAATTTCGAGGCCCCCGAAACGCAGGAGGGCGCGTTTCGCGATGGCTCGGGCATCTTCATCAGGGACGACGAAAACGAACTTCAGCGGCATACGCTGACGGTCGAAAGATTTGCCGCCCTGTGCCGCACGCTCGATATCGGTGCGCACTATCAGCGTCACATCAAGGCATTGCTGATGCCCGAAGAGGTGACGGCCAGAGCGACCGTCGTGCAGCAATGCACGGCCAGTGAAAAAGCCGCGTTTCACGAATCGGCACTGATCGCGTATCTGAAAAAAGACATCACGTCCTATGGCTACGGGAAACTCCGGCAGATTCGTGACAACGAACAAGGCATTTTGATGGGCCGTCGGCCCCTGCAATGCCACCGGCTGGCGATTATGGGGTTCAGGCTGTCCGGCATTGTGTTGTTCAGTGCAGTGGCGGACTCTTCAAAAATCAAACGGGTTTACGACGCGCTGATTCCACAGCATCAACGAACGATGCTGGAATGGTCGCGACGTCTGACACTGCTCCCGGGGCAGGAGTTTGATCAGTTCAAGTTGCTCCAGGCGTTTTTCGCCAATGGCCCCAGCGGTCTCGTTGAGGCCATGTTGCAACGGGACGATGCTTATCAACAAAGTCGTCTGGAGGGGACGCTGATTGCGTATATCCCCGATGATCCCGACCACCCCTTCAAGGAATACGAGTCCTTCACTGACTTCATGAAGGCGCTGACGAGCCAGTTGCGCTCGGCGGGTTATCAACAGTTTTTCAGCCGTTTTGTCGCGCAAAAAGACCAGGGCAAGTTTTTTGCCCGGGTTCGCGAGCGCCTCTCGACCTTCACCTGGAAACAGCGCGAGCCGCTGGACATGGGGCCGTGGTGGCGGGAGAGCGCCGTTGAAAATGCCAACGCAGAGCCTGTCACCCATATCATTTCGGGCGATCTCTGGGCGCAAACAAGTCTATGGCGCAGGGAGAAAGCGATTGCCGATGCGCGGCACATCGCTGTGCCGACCGGCGATGAAGACGCCACCACCCGTTGGAACCGGCTGATCAGCTATCTGAACATCGGCTGGAACGTGTTCAATTTCGGCGCCATGCTGGTGCCCGGCCTGGGCGAAGCGATGCTGGCCGCCATAGTCGGGCAGATGGTCCTGGAAACCCTCGAAGGCTTCGAAGACTGGAGCAAGGGGGACAAGGAAGACGCGGCGTCCCATCTCACCGGCGTCATGATCAATTTCGCGCAGTTGGCCATTATGGGCGCCGGGCATGTCTTGCCGGCCGGTGCGGCGGCGTCGGTCAAACCATCGGCGTTTATCAACCGGTTGAAAAAGGTTGATCTGGCCAACGGCCAGACGCGCCTCTGGAAGCCGGACCTTTCACCCTACGCCCATGACATGGTGTTGCCCGCCGAGGCGAAGCCAAGCGAGCAGGGTCTGTATCGGCACAGCGAAAAGGACTTCCTCAAGCATGAAAACCAACACTTCGAAGTGATCAACGATTCACGCACCGGCCAGCCACGCTTGCAACATCCGGCCCGGCCACAGGCTTATCAGCCGACACTGGAGCACAACGGTGGCGGCGCGTGGAAAACCGAACTCGACCGTCCCATCGAGTGGGACAAAACCACCCTCATGCGGCGCCTGGGCCCGACGCTCGAGGGCTTTTCTGATAACACCCTGGAGCATATTCGTCTCGTCAGCGGCATGGAGGAGGACGAATTGCGTCGCTTGCATGTGGTCAGCGAACCGCCGCCCGCGTTGCTGACCGACACGATCGAACGCTTCCAGGCCTGGGCCGAAGTGCAAAAACTGCCCGGGCAGATAAGGCTCAACGAGGTTCCGCAAGCATTCGTCGAGCAGGTGCCCAGCTTGCTGGTTGAATGGCCCGGATGGCCCGAGCAAAAAGGCATCGAGCTGTTTGACGGCCCTGGGCATAGCGGGCGCTCGATCAAATTCGGCAACGTCGATGCTCTGCCCGCTGACACGCTGAAGATAAGTCGTGCCGAGGTCCGTTCAGGGAAACTGCCGGAGCGTGCCGTGAAGTTTGCGAACGAGGCCGACATCCACGCGCTGCTCGGGCAGGGCATTTCAACGGACGAGCAAGTCCGCATCGATGCCTTGAAAAACCAACTGGCCGAGCGAGCAGACAGTCGCCGCGCAGCTCTGCTTGACGCGCTGAGTCGCCGTTTGCAGCAAACCGACAACCCGCAGGTGCAGGTGCTTCAGGATGCGTTCAATGGGCTCCCCGCTGCGGTAGCCCGGGAACTGCTCGCGGAGATCGAGCCGCAAGACCGGCTCGACATCACCGAGCCGTCGCGCATCCCCTTGCAACTCAGGGAGCGGGTAAGAGTGGCCTTGCGGGCCATACGAACCGCGCGCGCTTATGAAGGGCTCTTTCTCGACGCGGCGTTCGGTGTGGACACCGAGCGGCTGGCGTTGCACTCGATGCAGGCGCTACCCGGCTGGCCCGAAAACGTGCGGATCGAAATCCGTGAGTTTTCATTCGATGGCCCGTTGCGCGACAGCGTCGGCCCGACGGACGCCACCCACCGCAGAATCCTGGTCAGCGAGGACGGCCAATACCAGGCGCGCGATACCGATGATCTGCAATTGCACGGGGCCGATGATTTATACGCGTCGGTGTTGCATGCCTTGCCGGATGCCGAGCGAAACGCGCTGGGGTATCACGTCAACCAAGGTGCCACGCTCAAGTCCGCCATTCAAAAAACGCCATTGCCACGGGACAGGTTCAGCGCGCTTCTGGGCGATAACCCTGTACGCAAACCGGCGTATGACCCCGTCACGATGCGCCTGCGTGGCGGCATGCGCGGGGTGGCTCATGGGCTAAGTCGAATCAACGAACCCATGACGCCGCAAGAGCGGGTGCGTGTTGTCCGCCCCGGATGGACGGAGGCCGAAGCCTTGGCCTATCTGCAGATGAGTGGCAGCGAACTCAGTCTGGAGCAGAGGGCCAGCGCACTCGAAGCGGAGTTCGATCGGCTCAACGCCAATTTTCAACGCTGGTTGAAATCGCCGACCGAAGCGTACAGCTTCACGCCTGCCGGCGTCGCCGAATGGCAAGCCAGAAACGCTTTATACAAAGAGATCAGGGAATGCTGGCAGCACACCGGGTTGCGCCACGTGGATTCATTCGGTCATCTGCAGGGCGTTGTGCTCGACCTGGAAAACATCCCGCTGGGGCGTCATCTGCGCACCATGCCTGCCCTGGAAGGTAATTTCGATCACGTCACGCGCCTCAATCTGACCCTGTCCGAATTGACCGACGCACACAGTTCCTTTCTCGATCATTTTCCCCGCTTGCGTTCGCTCAACGTCAACGGCAATGCGTTCTCCGCTGTTCCCGGTGCCATCCGCCGCATGCGCGCGCTGACGGAACTCAACATGCGAGGCAACCGTATTGTCCTGGATGCACAAGGTGTCGCGGACCTGCGCAACCTGACACGACTGGAGGTCCTGGACCTGTTTGGCAATCCGTTGGGGCAAGTCCCGGATATTGGCGGCATGAGAAGGTTGCATACGCTGATCCTGGCGGACACCGGCGTGCACACCTGGCCGCAGGGGCTGTTCGCACAACCGCGGTTCCGGCATTTTTTTCTGGATTTGCAGCGCAACGAAATCACCCACATTCCGGCAGTGCCCCCTGGCTCCGCTCAGGCGGAATTGCTGGCGCGCACCTTGCTGAGCCGAGAGCCGCAGTGGTTGGCCGAGGCCAATCTGCAAACGCTCAGGGACTACATCGAGTCCATCGGCATGGACCCCGATCGACCTTATCCTCCCCGTGGTGTGCGTGACAGTCTCGACTGGGAGGAGGGCATGACACGGCCGGAATGGGTGGCGAAGCAAGCGGTCTGGAACAGTGTCGAGGATGAGCGCGGATCGGTCGGTTTTTTCAACGAAATCCGCAAACTCACCGAGTCGGGGCACTTCAAGCACGACCTCGGGTTTCGGGTCGATATGACCGCCAAGGTCTGGCGCATGCTCGAGGCGATGTCGAAAAATACCGAGCTTCGGCAAAAACTCTTCACCATGAGTACGGTGCCCACAACGTGCGTCGATGCGGGCGCGCAGCTGTTCAATGCCATGGGCCTGGAGGTGCTGATTCATGAAGCCTATGAGTTGGCCAATCCTTCGCTCGTGGAGGGTGAACTGGTCACGCTGGCGCGAGGCAAGTCACGTCTGGATGAACTGAGCAGGATTGCCCGCAAAACCATTTCCGAACGCGAGGCGATGGGCGAGGAGTTCAGGCGTGTCAATGCCATGGGGGAGGTGATGGGCACGATCGATGAGGTGGAAGTTCACCTGGCGTTCATGACCGATCTTGCCGAACGGCTGGACTTGCCCTGGCAGTCTCGAAACATGCAGTTCCGAGGGATCGCGGGTGTCACCTTGGCGATGACCGACAATGCTTACCTGCGTGTGCTCGACCTTGAGGAAGGTGAGCTGCTCGGTGATTTGCTTGTCGAGCAGCCGTTCTGGTCATCCTATGTCGAGGGTGTCAACCGACGGGCTTTCAAAGTGTTCAGGCGCCGGATCGATGCCACGACAGACTTCTATATGGCCTTGGACCAGCGTGCGAACGACACAACGCTGACCCTTGAGCAAAAGGCTCGGCTGAAGGAAGCGCTCAGGGTGCTCGGCGCGGAACTGAACAAGCCGGAAAGCGACTTTGCACCGGGACGCATCATGACCGATGCGCAATACGCTGCTGAGTTGAAGACGATCGATGAAGAGCAAAAGGCGTTGCTCAAAACCTTCACCCAACAGGCGATCGACCGGGCAAAACTGCAAAGGGTAGAACTGCCCTTTGTCGTGCAGCCGGACAGCTGATTGCACCTGTTTTTCCCGGGGGGCTGGTTCGCCAGGCCCCCGGGTTTGTCAGGCAGACAGAACGATCAGAACAGGAAATATCGCTGGGCCATCGGCAGCACGTCGGCGGGCTCGCACCACAGCAGGACACCGTCGGCCTTGACTTGATAGGTCTGCGGGTCGACATCGATGGTCGGCAGGTAGTCGTTGTGGATCAAGTCGGTTTTCTGCACCTCGCGGCACCCTTTGACCACTGCGATTTTCTTCTTCAAACCCAAGGCCTCGGGAAGGCCTGCTTCTTGGGCTGCCTGGCTGATGAAGGTCAGGCTGGTGGCGTGCAACGAGCCGCCGTAGCTGGCAAACATCGGACGGTAATGCACCGGTTGCGGCGTCGGAATGGAAGCATTGGCATCGCCCATCAAGCTGGCCGCAATGGCCCCGCCCTTGAGGATCAAGGTCGGCTTGACGCCAAAAAACGCCGGACGCCAGAGCACCAGATCCGCCCATTTACCCACTTCCACCGAGCCCACCTCATGGCTGATGCCATGGGTGATCGCCGGGTTGATCGTGTACTTGGCGATGTAGCGTTTGGCGCGGAAGTTGTCGTTGCCTTCGCCATCCCCGGGAAGCGGGCCGCGCTGCTTTTTCATCTTGTCGGCGGTCTGCCAGGTGCGCGTGATGACTTCACCGACGCGGCCCATGGCCTGGCTGTCGGAGCTGATCATCGAGAACGCGCCGAGGTCATGCAGGATGTCTTCGGCCGCGATGGTTTCGCGGCGGATGCGGCTTTCGGCGAAGGCCACGTCTTCGGCAATGCTCGGGTCCAGGTGGTGGCAGACCATCAGCATGTCGAGGTGTTCGTCAATGGTGTTGCGGGTGAACGGCCGGGTCGGGTTGGTCGAGCTCGGCAGCACGTTGGCAAAGCCGCAGGCCTTGATGATGTCCGGGGCATGACCGCCCCCCGCGCCTTCGGTGTGATAGGTGTGGATGGTGCGACCCTTGAAGGCGGCGAGGGTGGTTTCGACAAAGCCCGACTCGTTGAGGGTGTCGGTGTGGATCGCCACCTGCACATCGTACTGGTCGGCGACGTTCAGGCAGTTGTCGATGCTCGCCGGGGTGGTGCCCCAGTCTTCGTGCAGCTTGAGGCCGATGGCGCCGGCCTTGACCTGCTCGATCAACGGCTCCGGCAGGCTTGCGTTGCCCTTGCCGGTAAAGCCAATGTTCATCGGGAATGCATCGGCAGCCTGGAGCATACGCGCCAGGTGCCACGGCCCGGACGTGCAGGTGGTGGCGTTGGTGCCGGTGGCCGGGCCGGTGCCGCCGCCGATCATGGTGGTGACGCCGCTCATCAATGCTTCTTCGATCTGTTGCGGGCAGATGAAATGGATGTGTGTGTCGATGCCGCCAGCGGTGAGGATCATGCCTTCACCGGCAATGACTTCGGTGCTGGCGCCGACCGCGATGGTCACGTCCGGCTGGATGTCCGGGTTGCCGGCCTTGCCGATGGCGGCGATGCGGCCGTCTTTGAGGCCGACGTCGGCTTTGACGATGCCCCAGTGGTCGATGATCAGCGCGTTGGTGATCAAGGTGTCGACCACTTCGGCGGCCAGTAATTGACTCTGCCCCTGGCCATCACGGATGACTTTGCCGCCACCGAATTTCACTTCTTCGCCGTAGGTGGTGAAGTCTTTTTCCACTTCGATCCACAGCTCGGTATCGGCCAGACGGACCTTGTCACCGACGGTGGGGCCGAACATGTCGGCGTAGGCCTGACGGGAAATCTTCATTCGTTCGCCTTGAGATTCAATTGAATTTGAAATCGTTCGCTGCGCTCACTCTCGCGAGCAGGCTCGCTCCCACAGGGGAGTGCGATCAACTGTGGGAGCGAGCCTGCTCGCGATGGGGTCGGTGCAGACACCGCATTCCTTAGAGGTCACCCATGATCCTGCCGGCAAACCCGAACACCCGACGATGCCCGGCCAGGTCCACCAACTCGACCTCGCGACTCTGTCCCGGCTCGAAGCGCACGGCGGTGCCGGCGGGGATGTTCAGGCGCATGCCGCGACTGGCGGCGCGGTCGAAGGTCAAGGCGTCGTTGGTTTCGAAGAAGTGGTAGTGCGAGCCGACCTGGATCGGCCGGTCGCCACTGTTGGCCACTTTCAGGCTGACAGTGCGACGGCCAACGTTGAGTTCGATGTCGCCGGGCTGGATCTGGTATTCACCGGGAATCATCAGTGGGCTCCCTGAAGAATCTTGTAGTAGAGGGCGGTCGGTTTGTACTGGCCGCTCGGGTCGCAGGCGTAATCAGGGATTTGACCTGCCTTGGTGTAACCCAGGGCCTTGTAGAAGTCTTCGGCGGGGGAGCCGGCTTCGGTGTCGAGGTAAAGCATGCCGCGTTTGTGCTGGAGCGCGGCCTGTTCCAGCGCGCTCATCAATTGTTGGCCCAGACCACGGCGGCGCGCATGTTCGCGCACCAGCAGTTTCTGCACTTCGGCACGGTTAAGGCCGTTGGCTTTCTGGCACAGGGTCAGTTGCACGCTGGCCTGCACTTGCTCGTCCTTGACCACCACCCACAGCAGTACGTTGCCCTTGTTCAGGTTGTCCTGAACCTCATCGAAATAGGCGCGGGCCTGAGTGGCGTCCAGATTGGCCATGAACCCGACACTGGCGCCATAGCCGACGGCGTCGAGCAGCAAATCAATCAAACCCTGACGATAGTGCGCAAAGCTTTCAACATTGACGCGGCGCAGTTGGGCAGCGTTCATCGGCAATTACTCCTTGTTGGCGGGCGGCGGCTCCGCGCCAGGATTGAGGGTCAGTTGCATGAAGGTCAGGTCCAGCCAGCGGCCGAACTTGGTGCCCACCTGCGGCATTTGCCCGGTGGTCACGAAACCGGCCCGTTCATGCAAACGGATGGAAGCGGCGTTGCCGCTTTCGATGGCAGCGACCATGACATGTTTGTCGCAGTCTTTGGCGCGCTCGATCAGCACCGTCATCAATTGCGGGCCGAGACCGTTGCCACGCTGGTCGCTACGCACGTAGACCGAGTGCTCGACGGTGTGGCGAAAACCGTCGAACGGCCGCCAGTCACCAAATGAAGCGTAGCCCAGCACACTGTTATCGCCGTCGACGATCACCAGGATCGGATAACCCTGGGCTTGCCGGGCGCTGAACCATGCCTGACGGTTGCCCAGGTCCACGGCCTGTTCGTTCCAGATCGCCGTGGTGTGGAGCACGGCGTCGTTGTAGATGTCGCGGATCGCCGGCAGATCGGCGTGCAGCGCGTCGCGGATGTGATAGGTCATGACGCGTCCTCAGGCGATGGGTTGGTGAACGGTGACCAGTTTGGTGCCGTCGGGGAACGTCGCTTCGACCTGGATCTCCGGGATCATTTCCGGGATGCCTTCCATCACTTGTTCGCGGCTGAGCAGGGTGGTGCCGAAGTGCATCAGTTCGGCCACGGTCTGGCCGTCACGCGCGCCTTCGAGCAGCGCAGCGGAGATGTAGGCCATGGCTTCCGGGTAATTGAGTTTCACGCCGCGCGCCAAACGCCGCTCGGCCACGAGGCCTGCGGTGAAGATCAGCAGCTTGTCTTTTTCGCGTGGGGTCAGGTCCATCGTTTGGAATCCATCAGGGCAGTTAAAAAGGTCATTGGAACTGTGAATACAAACCTTGTGGGAGCGAGCCTGCTCGCGAAGGCGGCGGGCCAATCAGCATCTATGTTGAATGACACCGCGCCTTCGTGAGCAGGCTCGCTCCCACATTGGAAAGTGTTTCAGGTGCTCCATATTCTGGGTGGGACCGCTTCCCTGCCGAGCAACGCAGGTCTCAGCAACCGCCACAAATCAATCATCCAGCCCCGCGCCAACAGCGCCTCACTGGCCAGACACCGAGCCACCAGAAGCCCCGGCAATTGCGTCAGATCCCCGCGCACTTCATTGGGCAGCGAGCGACAGGTTTCCAGCAGTTCGCTATCGATCTCACCCGTGACCAGCAACGTCGCAAACACCGGCTGCCCATCCAGGCCAATCGGCGAGTCGAGCAGCCCGTCATCCCCGACAATGCGCTGGCGTTCGTGCCAGAGCAACTGGCCGTCGCGGCGGATGTCCAGTTGCGCCTGAAAATACCCGAGGTCGAAGCGCTCGCCACTGGCCGGGCGACCCAGCGCCACGACGTCCCAGTAAAACAGCCGGGCGTCGCCCTCCAGATCAATCGAGGTGCCGAGTTCGGCCTGGGCGTCGCTGAAGATAATCGTCTCTTGCGGCAGCCATTCCAGTGTCGCACCACACGCCACTTTCAACGTCAGCTGCTGATAGGCGGGCCCCGCCGCGCGATACCATTTGGCAGCGCCCGGGCTGGTGATTTGCGCCCAGGCATCCGGGCCGACGCTGGCCGAGATGTCCAGTCGATCACCGCCTGCGATGCCGCCCGGCGGATGAACGATGATGTGCTGGCACACTTGCGGCCCTTCGGCATACAGGTGCTTCTGCACCCGCAGCGGACCTTTATGCCGGCGCTGGACCGGGCGCGTGCTGTCGCCGAACCGGGCGTAGCCCAATTCCAGCTCGGCATGCCAGCTCGGGGTAAACAGGGCAGTGGGGAGAGGTAAGTTCATGTCTTCTAGTTATCGTCAGGACGCTTCAGATTAGATCGTAACCAGACCGCGTACACCCTCGGCTTCCATATTTTCGCCGCGACCTTGCTGCACGATCTCGCCGCGGGACATCACCAGGTACTGGTCGGCCAGTTCGGCGGCGAAATCGTAGAACTGCTCGACCAGCAGAATCGCCATGTCGCCCCGGGCCGCGAGCTTCTTGATCACCACGCCGATCTCCTTGATCACCGACGGCTGGATGCCTTCGGTGGGCTCATCGAGAATCAACAGCCGTGGACGGCTGGCCAGTGCGCGACCAATCGCCAATTGCTGCTGTTGGCCGCCGGACAAGTCACCGCCACGCCGTTGCTTCATTTGCAGCAATACCGGGAACAGCTCGTAGATGAAGGCCGGCACTTCCTTGGCCTCAGAACCAGGAAATCGCGAAAGGCCCATCAGCAGGTTTTCTTCCACGGTCAGGCGGCCGAAAATTTCGCGGCCCTGAGGCACATAGGCGATCCCGGCATGCACCCGCTGGTGCGGCTTGAACGTGGTGATCGGTTTGCCTTCCCAGTTCACCGCGCCTTCCTTGGCCGGCAGCAAACCCATCAGGCATTTGAGCAGGGTGGTCTTGCCCACGCCGTTGCGCCCCAGCAGGCACGTCACTTCACCGACCTTCACGTCAAACGTCAGGCCCCGCAGGATGTGGCTACCACCGTAATACTGGTGCAGTTTGTCGACTTGCAGCATCTTCAAATTCCCCTCAAATCCCCTGTAGGAGCGAGGCTTGCCCGCGAAGGGGGCCTCGAGGCCGCCAAAAGCTTCGCGGGCAAGCCTCGCTCCTACGGGAGCAAAATCATCTTCCGAGATAAACCTCGATTACACGCTCGTTTTCCTGCACCTGTTCCAGCGACCCTTCGGCCAGCACGCTGCCCTGGTGCAACACGGTGACGTGGTCGGCAATCGAGCCGACAAAACCCATGTCGTGCTCCACCACCATCAGCGAATGCTTGCCGGCCAGGCTTTTGAACAGTTCGGCGGTGAACTCGGTCTCGGCATCGGTCATGCCCGCCACCGGCTCGTCGAGCAGCAGCAGTTGCGGGTCTTGCATGAGCAGCATGCCGATCTCCAGAAACTGCTTCTGGCCGTGGGACAACAGACCCGCCGGGCGATTGACCGAGGCCGTCAGGCGAATGGTTTCCAGCACCTCGCTGATGCGATCTTTCTGTTCGCCACTGAGGCGAGCCCGCAGGCTGGCCCACACCGACTTGTCGGTTTTCTGCGCCAGCTCCAGGTTCTCGAACACGCTCAAGGCTTCGAACACCGTCGGCTTCTGGAACTTGCGGCCGATGCCGGCCTGGGCAATCTGCACTTCGCTCATCGACGTCAGGTCCAGGGTTTCACCGAACCAGGCTTTGCCGTGACTGGGGCGAGTCTTGCCGGTGATAACGTCCATCAGCGTGGTCTTGCCCGCGCCGTTGGGGCCGATGATGCAGCGCAATTCGCCGACGCCGATGTACAGGTTCAGAGCGTTGAGCGCCTTGAAACCATCGAAGCTGACGCTGATGTCTTCCAGGGTCAGGATCGTGCCGTGGCGTGTGTCCAGGCCAGGGCCGACACGTTGCCCGAGGCCGATGGCATCGCGGCTGCTGCCGGCGTCCTTGTTGGGCTCCACAGGAAAAAATGCCGGTTCGAGCATGAATTCAGCCGTCGCAGTGACTCTCATTGCTCACCTCTCTTTTTCAGCAGACCGATCACGCCTTTGGGCAGGTACAAGGTCACGACGATGAACAGCGCGCCGAGGAAGAACAGCCAGTATTCGGGGAATGCCACGGTGAACCAGCTCTTCATGCCGTTGACCACGCCAGCGCCGAGCAGCGGACCGATCAGCGTGCCGCGACCACCGAGGGCCACCCATACGGCTGCTTCAATGGAGTTGGTCGGCGACATTTCACTCGGGTTGATGATTCCGACTTGCGGCACGTACAGTGCGCCAGCCAGACCACACAGCACCGCACTCAAGACCCAGACAAACAGCTTGAAACCCCGCGGGTCGTAGCCGCAGAACATCAGGCGGTTTTCCGCATCGCGCAACGCGGTCAGCACCCGGCCGAACTTGCTCTGCGCCAGGCGCCAGCCGATAAACAGACTCGCCACCAGCAACACCACCGTGGCGAAAAACAGCACCGCGCGCGTGCCCGGCTCGGTAATGCCAAAGCCGAGAATGGTGCGGAAGTTGGTGAAGCCGTTGTTGCCACCAAACCCGGTTTCGTTGCGGAAAAACAGCAGCATCCCGGCGAAGGTCAGGGCCTGGGTCATGATCGAGAAATACACGCCCTTGATCCGCGAACGGAAGGCGAAAAACCCGAACACCAACGCCAGCAACCCCGGCGCCAACACCACCAGGCACATCGACCAGAGAAAGCTGCTGGTGCCGGTCCAGTACCACGGCAGTTCGGTCCACGACAGGAAGGTCATGAACGCCGGCAAGCCATCGCCTGAGGCCTGGCGCATCAAGTACATGCCCATCGCATAACCGCCGAGGGCGAAGAACAGGCCGTGGCCGAGGGACAACAGCCCCGCGTAACCCCAGACCAGATCGAGGGCGAGGGCGACGATGGCGTAGCAAAGGATTTTTCCCACCAGCGTCAGGGTGTAGGCCGAGACGTGGAACACACTGTCCGGCGACAACAGTGAGAGCAGCGGCAACGCCAGCAGCAGAACCAGAATCACCGCGCCAACAGCGATGGTGACTTTGGGACCGGCCTTTTGGCTGGCCGTGAGCATCAGGGGCTGGTTCATCAGTCGATCACCCGTCCTTTCAGTGCGAAGAGGCCTTGCGGACGCTTCTGGATGAACAGAATGATCAGCGCGAGGATCAGGATCTTGCCGAGCACGGCGCCGATCTGCGGTTCGAGAATCTTGTTGGCGATGCCCAGGCCGAAGGCGGCCAGGACACTACCGGCCAACTGACCGACACCGCCGAGCACCACCACCAGGAACGAGTCGATGATGTAGCTCTGGCCAAGGTCCGGGCCGACGTTGCCGATCTGGCTGAGCGCGACGCCGCCGAGCCCGGCAATGCCGGAGCCGAGGCCGAACGCGAGCATGTCCACGCGCCCGGTCGGCACGCCGCAGCACGCGGCCATGTTGCGGTTCTGGGTGACGGCGCGCACGTTCAAACCCAGGCGCGTCTTGTTCAGGAGCAGCCAGGTCAGCACGACCACGAACAAGGCGAAGGCGATGATCACGATGCGGTTGTACGGCAGCACGAGGTTGGGCAGCACTTGAATCCCGCCCGAGAGCCAGGCCGGGTTGGCCACTTCGACGTTCTGCGCGCCGAACACCAAACGCACCAGCTGAATCAGCATGAGGCTGATGCCCCAGGTCGCGAGCAGGGTTTCCAGCGGGCGGCCGTAGAGGTGACGAATCACCGTGCGTTCCAGCGCCATGCCGATTGCGGCAGTGACGAAGAACGCCACCGGCAACGCGATCAGCGGGTAGAACTCGATGGCTTGCGGGGCAAAGCGCTGGAACATCAGCTGCACCACGTAGGTCGAGTACGCGCCGAGCATCAGCATTTCGCCGTGGGCCATGTTGATCACGCCGAGCAGACCGAAGGTGATCGCCAGTCCCAGGGCGGCGAGCAGCAGGATCGAGCCCAGGGACATGCCGCTGAACGCTTGCCCGAGGATTTCGCCGATCAGCAGTTTACGTTTGACCTGGGCCAGGCTGGTTTCGGCAGCGGTGCGCACGTTGGCGTCTGTTTCAATGCCCGGCTCCAGCAGGCTTTCGAGGCGGGTGCGGGCCAGCGGATCGCCGGTTTCGCCGAGCAGGCGCACCGCCGCGAGGCGCACGGCCGGGTCGGTGTCGACCAGTTGCAGGTTGGCCAGCGCCAGGCTCAGGGCTGCGTGGACGGTTTCATCTTTTTCGCCGGCCAGTTGTTGGTCGAGGAATTTCAGCTGGGCCGGTTTGGCACTTTTCTGCAATTGCTGCGCGGCGGCCAGACGGATTTTGGCGTCGGCGGCGAGCAATTGGTGGCTGGCCAGCGCGGTGTCGATCAGCCCCCGCAGACGATTGTTCAGGCGCAGGGTTTTGGCTTGGCCGTCGACGGTCAACTCGCCTTGTTGCAGGGCGTTGATCAGTTCGATGCGGGCAGGATCGGGCTGCGCAGCCCAGGACTCCAGAAGCTTGGCTTGCTGCACGGGATTGGCGGCGACGAAGTCTTCGGCGTCGCCGGAATGCGCGGCCATCGGCAGTAAGAGCGCGAGTGCAAAGATCAAGCGGTAAAGGGCGGTGGGCATATGTAAGGCCTTGCGCGGGCTAAATGTAGGAGTGAGCCTGCTCGCGATAGCGGTCTATCAATCAACAGGTCTGTTGTCTGTCCCACCGCTATCGCGAGCAGGCTCACTCCTACAGGGATTTGTGTCGGTCCTGAATGAAGTGCTCAGGCCGACATCCAGTGATTTAGTTGCTCTTCACCGCATAATCCGGCTTCTTGTCGTTACCCGAAATGAACGGGCTCCAAGGCTGGGCACGGATCGGCCCTTCGGTCTGCCACACGACGTTGAACTGACCGTCGGCCTGTATTTCGCCGATCATCACGGGCTTGTGCAGGTGGTGGTTGGTCTTGTCCATGGTCAGCGTGTAACCCGACGGCGCGGCAAAGGTCTGGCCGGCGAGCGCTTCGCGGACTTTGTCGACGTCGGTGGATTTGGCTTTCTCAGCCGCTTGCGCCCACATGTGGATGCCCACGTAAGTGGCTTCCATCGGGTCGTTGGTCACCGCTTTGTCGGCGCCCGGCAGGTTGTGTTTCTTCGCGTAGGCTTTCCAGTCGGCCACGAATTTTTTGTTCGCCGGGTTCTCGACCGACTCGAAGTAGTTCCAGGCCGCGAGGTTGCCCACCAGCGGTTTGGTGTCGATGCCGCGCAGTTCTTCTTCGCCGACCGAGAACGCTACAACCGGAACGTCAGTCGCTTTCAGGCCCTGGTTGGCCAGTTCTTTATAGAACGGCACGTTGGAGTCGCCGTTGACGGTGGAAATGACCGCTGTCTTGCCTCCGGCCGAGAATTTCTTGATGTTGGCCACGATGGTCTGGTAATCGCTGTGGCCGAACGGGGTGTAGACCTCTTCGATGTCCTTGTCCGCTACGCCTTTGGAGTGCAGGAACGAGCGCAGAATCTTGTTGGTGGTGCGCGGGTAAACGTAGTCGGTGCCCAGCAGGAAGTAACGCTTGGCGCTGCCGCCTTCTTCGCTCATCAGGTACTCCACCGCCGGGATCGCCTGTTGGTTCGGCGCGGCACCGGTGTAGAACACGTTAGGCGACATCTCTTCGCCTTCGTATTGCACCGGGTAGAACAGCAAGCCGTTGAGTTCTTCAAACACCGGCAATACCGATTTACGCGACACCGACGTCCAGCAACCGAACACCACGGCGACCTTGTCCTGGGTCAGCAACTGACGACCCTTTTCCGCGAACAGCGGCCAGTTCGACGCGGGGTCCACGACCACCGGTTCCAGCATCTTGCCGTTCACGCCGCCCTTGGCGTTGATCTCGTCGATGGTCATCAACGCCATGTCTTTGAGCGAGGTTTCGGAGATCGCCATGGTCCCGGACAACGAGTGCAGAATACCGACCTTGATGGTCTCGGCGGCCTGGACGGTCCAGGTCATGCCCATCGCGGCAATGCTTGCCGTGAGTGTGAAAGCCTTGATCAAGCTACGACGCTTCATTGTGCGATCTCCATGAACATTAGAATTTTTTCTGGGTTGGCAGATGCGGACTACTGAAGGGTCTTTAGCAAGGGCTGTGCCTGTTCGGAAAAGGCAGGGAAATATTGAAATAGAGCCCTCGGTGAACGTGATGACGCACCAGACTGGGGCTTGATGAAGGCGCGGGTGCACCGCCGTGCGCAGCATTGGTGCCGGGTGCGGCAAAGCAAAAAAAACGGTAGCGATATATATGTACCACCTGCCGCGCTCCGGGATCTTGATCATCGTGGCTTCTCAGTTGAGTGAGCAGCGCATGAACGGCATCTCTATCAGTACACCTTCAGCACCCCGACGCGCAGCAACCTTTCCTGCCCTGGGGCCGACCTTCATCAGCGCGGATGACGCGGCCTACTGGGCTCACCGGCAGATCGGCGCGCGCCATGACAAGACTTACGGCGGTGTGATCTTGCAGCGTGGCGACGGAAAATTTCAGCCCACATTGCCGGTGGCGGGAAGGATGAGGCATTTCGATTTCGACTTTCTGTCATCTTCTGAAAACCCCCAAGAGCTGTTTGCCCCACCCGGCTACAGGGGCGCGGCGTATTACTTGTCCCACGCGGCCAGTCACGCTGACGTCCAGCGTATTCATCCGCGCTGGACGACTGAGCAGATCACGTTGAGCCTCGGATTTTTTTCCAGAGCACATCTCCTGAGTCACATGCAGGACCCGGGCGCCTATGGCCAGCGTCATTATTTGTCGGGGCCGGATGGCTCGTTGATCAAGTACGAGTCCACTCAGCCGGCAGAAGAGGAAGAACTCATTGAGCTGGGCGTCAAGGCTTTCGGGCCGTTCTCCGACGTTGAGCAACTGATTCAGAAAGTCGCCCAGACCGGCACCCTGAGCGTACTGGTAGCCAATGCACCGTGGGGAGGCGTGCGAGGAAACGTGCCGACGAACTGGACGCTCGGTACGGCTGCGGTGAGAAGTTCGACGTCGGTACAGCCGTTTTTTTGTGCGGTGTTCGACCAGGTGGACAAGGCCATCGAAGCGGCCGCCGCCACAGTAACCGCATCCACCGGCAGCGTTTATCTGGGGTTTGTCGTGACCTCTGCCGGCAGCGCGCAGTGCATGGCGACCTATCCGGTGCTTTCCAGCGAGCCGGCAGCCGAACTGTTCAAGTCCTTCCCGATGAATGCCGATCGCACGCTGGAGCGCCTGCTCGATTTCGACCTGAACGGCGTCTACTTCATGCCGCAGGGTGATGCGTCTCAGAGCGCCGGCGAGCCCTGGCTTTATGAGCGCTTTTTTTCACCGCAGGAGTTGGCTACGGGCATCAGGTTTTCGCTGGAAGATGTCCACCGGCAGGAGTACCCGGACTACCTCAAGGTGTACGCCCGGACCCGGGACGGCGCCGTGTTGCAATACCGACCTTCGGCGCACCTGCGTGAAGTACCGCTGGAGGACAGCGCGGATCTCAACGTGCGACTGAAGACCGGTACGCTCAAGCCTGCGGATTACATCGGACAGGTGGCAGCGGCTGGCGAGCTGACGGTGCTGAAGGACAGCGCGCTTTGGGATGTTGTCGGGATCGTGGGGCCTGACTGGCAACCCTATGCCCGGTCGAGGCGCTTGAGTCCCGCTTTCCTCATGGCGGACGATGCCGCCCGTTTTGCTCATGAATATATTGGCAGCCGGCGTGAACAGGGCTTCGTCGGGATGGTTTTGCAGGATCGAAACCAACGTTTCGTCGCCACCGAGCCGGTGTTTGCCGCAAAACGGTTTGCACTGGACAGGCTCTGCCCCCTCGACGCTACCGGGGCACCGATCGTGTTGGTCGAGGGTCACTCTTTTCATGGGCTGTTCGCCTCGCGTTGGCAAGCGGATGCCGGAGCCATTGTGCGTACTGACTTGCAAGAGCAACTGATCCACGCACAAATGTTCACCACCGAAGACATTCGCTCGGTGCTCGACAAGCGTGCGCATGTTGTTGATTTCTACCTGTCCGGTTCAGCCGACGCCCTGTTGGTTTACAGCCCCGATGTATCGAAAGTGGCGGCTCGCAACCGCCTGCAACAGCGGGCGGCCGTACTCGCCGATGGCAAAACGCTGATAGACCAGGAGCTGGCAGCCGGCACACTTGAGCCCAGTGCAGTGGTCGACGAACTGGCCGGCACCGGCAGATTACGCGTGGTGGTCGGCAGCGACGTGTGGGGGCCGCGGGGAACGGTGCTGGGTGATCAGTCAAATAACGAGGCCGCCCGCACAGACATTGCCGCTCCCGTGCTGGGGGCGATTTTTACCAGCGCCGAAGACGCCGTGTTGAACGCCCGCCATCGTGCCCGGCATGACTACCGCGCAGCCGCGGCGGGTTGGGGATTCATCCTCAAGCACAAGGCGCGCGAGGAGTACGTGGCGACCGAAACGGTTACGCCCAGGGGCCTGGGGGCGCTGAACCAGGCAAGCGACTTTGGCGCTCCCGTATTGATCGACGAGTTCAGGACCCTCGGGCTTTATTACGCGGCAAGCTGGATGCCTAAAGGGTTATCGACCACGGAGGCCTGGTTTGCCCGGCATTTTGCGTCCATCAGCGATTTGGCTGCAGCGATCTACGACGACAAGGGCACGCAACGTCTGACGCATTTTCAGGACCTGAACATTTTTATCGCAACACTGGATGGGGCATTGTTGCGTTACCAGTACTCGGCCTCCTCAACACAACTCGACAATCAGGGTGTGCAGCAACTGACGTCAGCATTGGGCAAGGACACACGACCCTATGCCAACGTCATTCAAATGCTCGCCAAGGCCGGAGAACTGAAGGTGCTGCGCACCAGTGAGCTGTGGGACGAGCCGGGGAGTGTCGGACCTGACTGGACACCTTTCGTGCAGATCCAGCGGCGAGCCCTCAGTCCGGTCTTTGTGTCGCAGGACGATGCCGCGGGCTATGCGCTGGCGCAGTTGGGCTCACGGCGTGAGTGGGTCTACGGCGGCCTGGTGCTGCGTCGCGCCGATGGCTTGTTTGTCGCAACGTTGCCCGTGGCCGTGGAGGTCGAGAACTTCCCTGCCAACTGGATTCGTCTGGATGAATTGATTGAACAGGGTTTGTTTCTGACCGGGAGTACGGTCGTCGCCCGGTACCATTCCCGAATCCCGGTCGAACCGATTTTCGCGCTGTCGGACCGCGAGCGGGACGTGTACCAGGCGATGTTTTCCACGGATTTTCTGGCGGACATTCTGACCGGCTCCGGGGATTCTCCGTCTCTGTCGCCCGGCAAGGAATACCTGCTGGGGCTCGACGGCAGCCTGATCAGCTACACCCTCAGTGCAAGCGCCGGCGAAAAGCAACTCGCCCGGGCATTGGCGCCACCCAGCCAATTGCAGCGCCAACATACCCCGATAGAACTGCAGATGCGCAACGGCACGCTAACACCGAGCGAGTATGTCAATCAGGTTGCAAGGGCCGGCCGGTTGCAAGTGATTCGGGGGAGCCGACTGTGGGGCGAGGCCAGGCAACTGTCGCACTGGAGTGCTTATCCGGGGATTATCTCGTCGGACGTGCATCGATTTGCCATTACCGAGCCGGCGCTCAGCCCGGTCTTCACGCAGGTAGACGATGCCATGCGCCATGTCCATCGCACGGTAGGCGCCCGTGCCAGCCTGATGTTCGGCTTTGTGCTCAAGGGACTGAACGGTGAACGGTACGTGACGACGCTGCCGATCGACGGGCGGCAAGGGCATCTCACGGTCGAGCGGGTATTTCCCCAAGGGTTGCTACCGTTGGGGTATCGAGTCGAGGGCATTTATTTGTGTCCGTCGACAAGCCCGGGACGATTGCCCCATGACGTGACGCAGAGCTTCATCTCGCCTCGGGACCTGTCCTACGGGCTGGGCGCTGTCGGTGTGCGCACGGCTGAAGGATCCACGTACCTCAACGTCTACATCTCCTGCGCCGACGGCGCCTTGTTGCGCTATGCCCCCAGGGCCAAGGCACCTGAGTGGACCCTGTTTCATGCCACGGTGGCCTACGAGAAAATCCTGCAATCAGGCCGGGAATCGCTGATTGACTACCTGCGCAAAGTCATCGCCAACGGTGAGTTGCAGGTCGTGGTGCGCAGCGCTTTCTGGTCGCCGCTCAGGGTTGATGCCCGGGGTGTCAAAACCGGCATCGAGCTGATCAAGTGGGAGCAGGACAACCGGTTTGCGCTCGGCCCCGTCTTCGCCCATGCCGATGATGCGGCTCGCTTGGCGCAGCGATTGATTGGCGAGTACGTCGGCCAACCGTATCTGGGTGGCGTGCTGATCCATCAGGCGTCTTCTTCGTTCGTGGCCGTCGAGCCGCATGAGGACGGCGTCAACAGTGGGGCTGCCAGTACGCTGTTTTACTCAGGGCCGGGTGGGCCCATTGCACCGGTCACGGTGCCGGGTGCGCAGCCTTTGCCGTTGCCGGTTTTTCCGCAGGACTACAAATGGGCGGCTGTTCATCAGTTCTACAAACGCTTCAACCTGTTCGTGAAGGACCCCACTGCGTCTGATCGATTACTGATGGATAACCTGGCCTTGGCCGACCTGTGGTTCTGCAGAGATGTTGTGAAAAAGAGCGGTGTCTCCGGGGGCTGTTGCTATTTCACCGGTCGTGGCGGGGCCCTGTTCAAATTCACCCCCAGCTTCTCGCCACAGGAAACGGCCTTGTTCAACGAGGAGGCGAAGGACGGGGTCGCTGCGTACCTCGCCGCGCTCGCCAGTGTCGGATTGCTTGAGGTACTGGACACCGATGGTTACTGGCAACGTCGCGGGCGATTGAATGCGACCTGGCAGCCCCCTGTGCAACCGGCGACGAAGCCAGATCGTGACGAACTGTGAAGTGCAGCGTTCATTGATCTGAGCGCCGGATGAGCCGTGCCCCCCTCCGGTTGGCATGGCTCAGCGACGCTGCATGAGGCCGATGAAAAACAACCCGCCAATCGCCGCCGTGGCCACGCCAATCGGCAAGTCCTCGGGGGCGATCAGGGTGCGCGCGGCGACGTCGACCCACACCAGAAACACGCTGCCCAGCAATACACACGCCGGTAACAATCGCCGGTGCTCGGCCCCGACCAGTCGACGGGCAATGTGCGGCACCATCAGCCCGACAAACCCGATCGACCCGCTGATCGACACCAATACGCCGGTCATCAGCGATGCAATCAGAAACACCCGCAAGCGCACGGTACGCGCGTTCAAACCGAGGGTGACGGCGGTCTGTTCGCCGGCCATCAGCGCATTCAACGGTCGGGCCATGCCTAGCAGCAAGACCAACCCCAGCAACACGCTGGCGGCCGGCACCGCAAGCAACTCCCAGCGCGCCAACCCGAGCCCGCCGAGCATCCAGAACATCACCGCCGAACTCGCCCGGTGGTCGCCGAGGAACAGCAGCAAATTGGCAATCGCCATCATCACGAACGACACCGCCACGCCGCACAGCAGTAGCCGGTCACTGTCCAGACGACCGTTGCGATTGGCGATCATCAGCACGGTCAACATGCTCAGCAGCGCGCCGATAAACGCCGCGATCGGCAAGGTCAGCAGGCCGACGATTTCACCGACGTGCAGCACCACAATCACCGCGCCAAGGGTCGCACCGGAAGTGACCCCGAGCAGGTGCGGGTCGGCCAATGGATTGCGCGTCACCGCTTGCAGCACCGCGCCGATCAGCGCCAGGCCAGCACCGACCAGCGCACCGAGCAGCATGCGCGGCACGCGGATCAGCCAGACAATGTGCTCCTGCCCTGCAGTCCAGCTCACTTCACCCACACCGAACACCTTGTGCAGCAAGATCCGCCCCACCACGTCCACCGGAACCCGCGCCGGACCGAAGCCCAGCGACACCACGCACGAGACCAGCAACAGCGCGCCGAGCATCACCAGCAGCAAGACATAGCGACGATCCATCATTCGCCGTGGAAACCTTTGGCCAGGGTTTCAACCGCCAGCACGTTGTCGATGCCCGGCGTGGCCTGCACATACGGAATCACGATGAAACGCTGGTTTTTGATCGCGTCCACCGATTGCAGCGCCTTGTTGCTGAGCAGGAAGTGTTCTTTCTGTTCGGCGGTGACTTCGCCGTAGTCGACGATCACGATAACCTGAGGGTTGCGCTCGACCACGTCTTCCCAGTTGACGCGGGTCCAGCTCGCCTCGACGTCGTCCAGAATGTTGCGCCCGCCCGCGGCGTCGATCAGTGCCTGCGGCATGCCGAGGCGGCCGGACGTCATGGCGCGGTCTTCGCCACTGTCGTAAAGGAACACCCGCGGTTTATCGGCGGGCAGACCCTTGCGCACCTCGGCGACTTGCGCCTGCATTTGGGCGATCAGGGCATTGGCGCGGTCCTGCACGTCGAAGATCTTGCCGAGGTTGCGCAGGTCGTTGTAGGTGTCTTCCAGGCTGGCCGGTGGACGCTTCATGACAAAGGCGCAGGACTCGGTCAGCTCGTAGACATTGATGCCCAGCGGTTGCAACGTTTGAGGCGTGAGGTCGCCAACCACGCGCATGCCGTAATCCCAGCCGGCGAAGAAGAAGTCGACGTTGGCATTGAGCAGGGTTTCCACCGACGGGTATTTGGCTGCCAGCTCGGGCAAGCCGTCGAGGATGGTCTGCATTTCGGGCGTGACTGACTTCCAGCCGGACACGCCGCTGTAGCCGGCCATGCGCGGTTTGAGGCCAAGGGCGAGCATCATCTGGGTCATGTTGATGTCGTGGCTGACCGCGTGTTTCGGCGCCTGCGTGAAGGTCACTTCGCGGTTGCAGCTCTGGATCGTCAACGGGTAGTTCGTGGCCTCGGCCAGCGCGTGGGCACTGCCCAGCAACAGCGTGAAGCAAAGCAGGGAACGCAAAGTCATGGTTGGGTTATCCAGGTAATTCGTGGGTAGCCGTGCAAGGGGTGTTCATCGATCAGCGCTTCGACGCCGAACACGTCGCGCAGCAGCGGGGCGCTCAGGACTTCTTTCGGCGTGCCGCTGGCGACGATGCGACCGTGATGGATCACGTACAAACGATCGCAGAAAGCGGCCGCCAGATTGAGGTCGTGGATGCTGGCCAGGGTGCCGATTTTCAGGCGTTTGACCAGCTGCAACAGTTCCAGTTGATAGCGTGGGTCGAGGTGGTTGGTCGGCTCGTCGAGGATCAGCAATTGCGGTTGCTGAGCCAGGGCGCGGGCGAGGATCACACGTTGTTTTTCACCGCCGGAGAGGGTGGCGAAGGCGTGGTCTTCGAAGCCTCTGAGGCCGACGGACGCCAAGGCTTGAGTTGCCAGATTCCGGTCTTCAATCGTGTCGCCACCGAACAGGCCTTTGTGCGGCGTGCGGCCCATGGCGACCACCTCGTCGACGGTCAGGCCGAAGGCATCGGGGAACTCCTGCAACACCACGGCGATGCGTTGGGCGCACCAGCGCGAGGATTGCTTCCAGACGTTATGGTGGTCGAGCCGGACCTCGCCGCTCTCGGGCTTGCTGAAGCGATAAGCGCAGCGCAGCAGGCTGGTCTTGCCGCTGCCGTTGGGGCCGATCAACCCGACGAACTCACCGGCGGCCACCTGCAGGGACGCCTCACGCAGCTGGAACTGGTGATGGCAGTGGCCGTGGCCCAGGGGTGTCCAAGCGAGGTTTGAGAGGTTCAGCGAGGTCATTCAGTTGCTCTGAGAGAGTGGGTGATGCTGATGACGCCATTACGGGCAAGCGCGCTCCCAAAGGGATCGCGCAAATCCTGGGGAGCGAGCCTGCTGATCAAAACACTGTATTTGAGTTATACAGTAACACTAAAGATGATGCCGAGCTAAGCGCGGCAAGTCTACAGATTCGTCTAAATCGCGCATCTCGCCTGCTTCATGAAGAAGGTGAGGCCGATTCAGTTTGCCGGGTGAATCGCGAAAACAGCACGCGATCCAGTACCCACACCACCACCAGCGAAGCCCCCACCAACGGAAACGCCACGGCCAGAGCGAACATGATGACCATCGCGGTTTTCCATCTCGGCAGGTCGTGGCGCAGCGGTGGAACACCGAACTTGCCTTGTGGACGACGTTTCCACCAGATCACCACGCCGCTGACCGCGCTGAGCAAAATCATCAGGCAGATCAGCAGAACGACGATCTGGTTGAACACGCCAAACATCTTGCCTTCGTGCAACATCACGCCGATCTCTGTGGCGCGGGCGACGGTCCCGTATTGCTCGTAGCGCACGTCGGCGAGGACATCGCCGGTGTACTGGTCGACATGCAAAGTGGCGTCATTGCGCGGGTCGTCCGCGAACACGGCGATGGTGAACACGCCGGTGTCGGTGGTCGGGAAGGTGATGCTGTAACCCGGCTCGACCTTGCGTTGCACGGCGATGTTCTGCACGTCTTGCAGGCTGATGGTCGGTGCGGCGGGGCCGGCTTTGGCGCCATCGTGGGTCATGTGTTCGGCGTGGTCGCCGGACATCGGCATCGGCGTGTTTTCCATCGCCCATGGCACGGTCTGGCGAGTGGCAGTGTTGAGGCTGCGGGCCTCGACATCCGATTTGGGCACGTTGTCCCACATTGCCGCCGGAAACACGTTCCACACCTGCGCATATTTCTGGCCCCAGAACCCGGTCCAGGTCATGCCGCTGAGCAGCATCACCAGCAGCAACGATGCGCCCCAGAACCCGGTCACAGCATGCAAATCACGCCACAGCACCCGACCGCGACTGGTCAGGCGCGGCCACAAAATACCGGCCGCCTGGCCACGCGGCCACCACAGAAACACGCCGGAAACCACCAGCACGACGCCCCAGCCGGCCGCCAGTTCGACCAATCGATCACCGACGGTGCCGATCATCAATTCACCATGAATCGCTCGCGCCACCGCTTGCAGATTCTTCTTGGCGTCTTGCTCGCCAAGGATGTCGCCCTGATAGGGATCGACGAATACGTTGAGTTCGCTACCGCCATTGATCACGACAAACTGAGCGCTGCGCTCGGCGTTGACCGGCGGCAGGTACTGTTTGATCGTGGCGTGTGGGTACGCTTGTTTCACCCGTTTGAGCAGGTCATCGGCCGGGACGCTGTGATGCCCGGCCGGTACGTTCATCAGGCTGCCGTACATCATCGGATCGAGTTGCGGCTTGAACAGGTAGATGACGCCGGTCAAGGCCAGCATCACCATGAATGGCGCGACGAACAGACCGGCATAGAAATGCCAGCGCCAGGCCAGGTTGTAGAAATTTACTTTGGGCTGTTTCATCACGTGTGCTCCGCTTTGGCATGGTTCTTTTAGTTGTTTGTTTTGCGGTTGCTGCGCAACCGATCGCGAGCAGGCTCGCTCCCACAGGTTCTCCACTGTCCATGTGGGAGCGGGCTTGCCCGCGATACTCTTAGAAGCTCATGTCCACCTTGGTCCAGAGCGTTCGCCCCGGTTCTTTGATGGCCTGCGGGTCATTGGCCGGGTAGCCAAAACCGGCGTTGCCGGCCAGGTTCAAATGCTCGGCGTAAGCCTTGCCGAACAGGTTGTCGACGCCGCTGCTGACCTTCCAGTTTTTGTTGATACGGTAGGCGCCATTGAGCGAGAACACGCCAAAACCGGAGGTCTTGTCGAAGTCCTTGCCGACCACGTTGCCCTTGTTCTGGTCGATGCGGTTTTGCGCCGCGACCACTCGCCACAGGGCACCGGCACTCCAGTTGTCTTCGCTGTAGGTCAGGCCGAAACGCGCGTCCAGCGGCGGCATTTGCGGCAATGCGTTGCCATCGCTGCTGTTCTTGCCCCAGGCGTAGGCCAGTGTCGCGTCGGCCTTCCAGTTGCTGGTCAGCTGGTAGGCCGCGCCGAGTTCGCCGCCCATGATTCGCGCGTCGATGTTCTGCGCCTGGGAGGTGGTGCCCATCATGGTCGGGGTGTAGTTGAACAAGATGTAATCGCGCACCTGGCCGACATAACCCGAGGCCCAGGCTTCGAGGTCTTCGGTCTTGTATTGCAGGCCGAAATCGAGCTGGGTGGTTTTTTCAGGCTTGATCGAATCGAAGGCATTCACCGATCCGGCGGGGCCGGACTTGGGCGAAAACAGTTCCCAGTAATCGGGGAAACGCTGGGCGTGACCGAGGCCGGCGTAGAGGGTGGTCGGGCTGTCGGCGAGGTCATGTTCGTAGCGCAGGAAGCCGCTTGGCAATGTGTCGGCGCGGGTTTCGTCGGCGGTCGGGTTGGGGCGAGTCATCATCCCGGAACCGGTGGTCTGCCGGTAATCCTTGGCCGATGCACGGTCCAGGCGTGCACCAGTAATCAACCGGTCACGGTCAGCGGCGTACCAGGTCAGTTCGCTGAACACTCCGTAGTTATGGAAGTCGGCGTCCTTGGTATACGGCAAGTCCTTGTAGGTATCGACGCCCATGCTGCCGCGTTGGCGATGCTCGTTGGTCTGCGCATCGATGCCGCTGATCAACTGCACATCGGCCCAGCGCCAAGTCGCCTTGATCCGCGCGCCGAGGGTGCGGCGGTCGACGTTGGAAGCCATTGGGCCGGCCATCATCCCGGTGCCCGATGGCGTGCGCAGCGTGTAGTTGTCCATCACGTGGTCGGCGTAGTTGTAGTAGATCTGCGCTTCGACCTTGTCCAGCACCTCGCCGATGTTCGATTTTTCGAACCGCAGGCCCAGGCTTTCACGCTTGAACTGCGAGCCGTCCATGCCGCGCCCGGCGTAACGCGCCTCGCCATCGCCCTTGCCGGCGGTCAGCTCCAGCAGGGTGTCGGCGTCCGGCGTCCAGCCGAGCGCCACGTCACCGTTCCATTTGTCGTAGCGCGACGGCACGGTGTCGTTGTTGCCGTCCTTGTAGTCGTCGGCGTGCGCGGTGTTGCCGATCACGCGCACGTAACCCAGCGGCCCGCCGGCAGCGGCGTCCACCACTTTGTCAAAACGGCCGTTGGAGCCGGCCAATACGCTGGCGTTCACGCGGGTACCGAGTTCGCCGAAGCTTTCCGGTTCACGCTCGAACAAGATCGTGCCCGCCGATGCGCCCGGTCCCCACAGTACGGTTTGCGGACCTTTGATGACGGTGAGTTTGTCGTAGGTTTCCGGCGAGATGTAGGAGGTGGGCGCGTCCATCCGGCCGGGGCAGGCGCCGAGCAATTGGCCGCCGTTGGTGAGGATGTTCAGTCGCGAACCGAACATGCCGCGCAGCACTGGATCACCGTTGGTGCCGCCGTTGCGTACCAGGGCGAAGCCGGGGATGGTTTTCAGGTAGTCGCCACCGTCGCTGGCCGGAACGGGTTGGCGCGGGTCCTTGGGGTTGGTGACGATGGTCAGCGGCGAACTCGGGGCAATGGCGGTGATCACCGTCGGGCTCAGTTCTTCACCGTGGCCCGCGTGTTCGTTGGCCAGCACCGTGGATGTCAGCAATGCGCTGCAAAGGACGGCGGTGGCGTGCCTGAAACGAATACTCGATTCGTTCGGGGCAAAAGAAGCTTGGGCAGGGCTCAAGCGTGTGTCAGCAGCAAACCTGGACATGACAATTTCCATCGAGCAGTCGTAAACGACACGGCGGACAGCCTGTGGCTGTCTGCAAAACCGTGTGAAATCAGAGGTGCGTGTTTACGCGACGATGGGTGGGGCGCGGGTTCGGGCGCCGGGGAAGACGGTGTGCCGGGCATGGCCCAGGCGAGGGGAGGGAGTGGTGAAGGTGGTGGCTGTTGGTGTGTCGAACGCGACGAAGGTCTGGCCGCCGGTCAGCGCCGGGCAATTGAACAGCAGGCTGCAATAGCCGCATTTTTCCCAGAGCGCGTGGTGCGAGGCTTTGGGCGGGCAGTGCTCGGCGGCGGGTTGCGCGCCGTGGTTGGCGTGCTCCATGGCCGACATGTCCATGCTCATGTCCATCGACATGCTCATCGACATCGACGAGGCGCGTTGATCCATCGGCATCGACTGAGAAATCAGCGGGCCGATAAAGATCATCAGCATGGCGAACAGGCTGATCCAGCTGCCGTGCGTCAGGCTTGACGACTGACGACGGTGTGCGGATGACCTGGCGCTAAGCGGGCGCATGGGTGTGTTCAGCTCAGTGATTTACTGGGCGTGGGTGTGCATCTGCATGACTTCTGGTGGCTTCTTCTGCACCGCGACTTCGACCGTCACGTCACCGGATTTTTCGAAGTGCAGAGTCAGCGGGAAACGCTTGCCGTCGCTCAGCAGGCTGCGGTCTTTCAGATTCACCAGCATCACGTGATAGGCCATTGGCGCAAACGTGACGTTGCCACCGGCAGGAATCTCGACGCTCGGCACTTGCTGCATTTTCATCAGGTCGTTTTGCATGATGTGCTCATGCAACTGCGCTTCACCGGCAATCGGCGAGTCGACGCTGAGCAGGCGGTCGGCTGCTTTTCCGGTGTTCTGAATAACAAAATAGGCCGCTACGGTTGGCGCGTTGGGCGGCAACTCCTGGGACCACGGGTGAGCGATCTGCAGTTCGCCGACCTTGTATTCGTGGGCATTGGCAAAGCAGGCAGGCAGCAGCAACGCAGCCAGAACGATGAGTTTGTTCAACATGGCAGTTCTCCAGAGCGATTCAAGACGCAGTTCAATTGCGAGAAGGAATCACCCCAGAGGGGACGCGCGGGGGTTGAGGCTCGGCCATTGCTGGCGCGGGGTGGGGGTGTCGAGAGCGGTGGCAGGCACGCTTCGATTGGCTTCGAAACGAGCGAAATACAGTTGTGGCGCATGCCCCGGCAACGCCACCAACGGCGCGGAACCTGAACAGCACCAGCAATGTTGCATGTTGGAATGGTCGTCGTTCTGCGGGGCTTTCTGCTCAAGGTCGCCCAGGGAAATCGCCACCATCTTCGTGCCGCTGGACGTACAGAAACTGCCCCACAACAATTGCTCGGCGGGTGATTTCGCCGACTGCGCCATGGCGCCGGTCATCGGCATGGCGAGCATGTTGAACAGCACTGCGAAGCAGGCGATCCAGGCAATTGCTAGCCGTTGTCGGGACATGGGACAAAATCCGTTGGGTGGGCGATCAGTCGCGGCTATTTAGCCTGATCAGGGCCGATAAGTAAAAAAGCGGCGTGCGGTGTGGTGTCGCAGTGCACTTTAAAAAGAGTGTAGTGGCTCTGATTCGAAATGCCGGATGAATTGCGGTCGGCATACAACCCTGTGGCGAGGGAGCTTGCTCCCGTTGGACTGCGCAGCTGTCCCCTTTTTTTTGGGGGGGATTAAGGCCGCTTCGCCCGAACGCGGACCGGGCCAACGGGAGCAAGCTCCCTCGCCACAATTACTTAGGCGTCCGGCAGATTGCATTCCGCCAGTGCAGCAAACAACTCACTCACCGATCCAAACTCCCGATCCACCCCCGGCAACACCGGCCGCTGCAACACAATCACCGGCACCCCACGCTCCCGCGCCACTTCCAGTTTCGGTTCGGTCGCGGTGCTGCCGCTGTTCTTGCTGATCAGCACATCAATCTGCCGACGTTCAAACAGCTCCCGTTCATCCTCGATCAGAAACGGCCCGCGCGCGCCGATGACTTCGCAGCGTTCGTTGCCCGGGTAAGCGTCCAGGGCGCGCAAGGTCCAGAATTGCTCCGGCGGAATTTCGTGCAGGTGCTGCAACGGTTCGCGGCCGAGGGTGAACAGCGGTCGGCGGAAGGGTTTCAGGGCTTCGATCAGTTCGACCCAATCTTTGACGTCGCGCCAGTCGTCCCCGGCCTGTGGCTGCCAGGCAGGACGGCGTAACGCCCAGCATGCAATGCCGCTCAGCTGCGCGGCGGTCGTGGCGTTGTGGCTGATTTGTGCAGCGTAGGGGTGGGTCGCGTCCAGCAGCAGATCGATCCCTTCATCGCGAATGAACTGCGCCAGGCCTTCGGCACCGCCGTAGCCGCCAACGCGCACCTGGCAGGTCAGGTCCGTCGGCACGCGACCGACACCGGCCAGGCTATAGATGTGTTCCGGCCCCAGCGTGCGGGCGATGGCCAAGGCTTCGGTCACGCCGCCCAGCAGCAAAATACGCTTCATTGAAAAGCACCTGCATGGCCGACAATTCCGCCCTGGCGATCGATGGCAAAGACTTCAACCTGAACCTGCGCCGGCACCACGCTGCGGGCGAAGTCCAACGCGTGCTGACACACCGCATCTCCAAGGGCGATGCCCGCCGCGCTGGCCATCGCCAAGGCTTGCTGGCTGGTATTGGCGTCGCGAATGCCTTGCTGCAGCGCCTTGTCGGCGCCCATCGTGGCGGCCCATTCGGCCAGTTGCGGCAGGTCGATGCTGGAATGCCGGCTGTGCAAATCCATGTGCCCGGCCGCCAGTTTGCTGATCTTGCCGAAGCCGCCGCACAGGCTGAGTTTATCCACCGGCACTTTGCGCAAGTGTTTGAGCACGGCGCCGACGAAGTCGCCCATTTCGATCAGGGCGATTTCCGGCAGGTCGTAGACGCGGCGCATGGTGTCCTCGCTGGCGTTGCCGGTACAGGCGGCGATGTGCAGGTAACCGTTGGTTTTGGCCACATCGATACCTTGGTGGATCGAGGCGATGTAAGCCGCACAGGAAAATGGCCGGACGATGCCGCTGGTGCCGAGGATCGACAACCCACCCAGAATGCCCAGTCGTGGGTTCATGGTTTTCAAGGCCAGCGCCTCGCCGTCCTCGACGCTGACCGTGACCTCGAAACCGCCGCCATAGCCGAGTTCTTCGGCCAACAGCGTCAGGTGCTCGGTGATCATTTTGCGCGGCACCGGGTTGATCGCCGGCTCGCCGACGCCCAGCACCAGCCCCGGCCGGGTGACTGTGCCGACGCCACGCCCGGCGCTGAAACGGATACCCGGCTCGCCGCGCAGTCGCACCTGGGAATACAGCAACGCGCCATGGGTCACGTCGGGGTCATCCCCGGCATCCTTGATCGTCCCGGCTTCGGCGCCGTCGTCGATCAGGCGGCAGAATTCCAGGCGCATCCGCACCTGCTTGCCCTTGGGCAGCACGATCTCCACGGCGTCAGCGCTCATCCCGCCCAATAACAAACGGGCCGCTGCCAGACTGGTCGCGGTGGCGCAACTGCCCGTGGTCAGGCCGCTGCGCAGCGGGGCGGGTTGTTCGGCGGTTTCGTCACGCATCGAGGGGCTTCGTCACGTCCAGCAAGGTAATCGGCAGCGCCTGACGCCAAGTGTCGAACTCCCCCAGCGGCTGGGCCTGGGCAACGTGAATGCGGGTCAGCTCACCGCCGTGGCGTTCGCGCCAGGTCATCAGGGTGACTTCGCTTTGCAACGTGACGGCGTTGGCGATCAATCGGCCGCCGGGTTTGAGTTGCGCCCAGCAGGTGTCGAGCACACCTTCACGGGTGACCCCGCCACCGATAAAAATCGCATCCGGGAGTTCGAGCCCGGCCAGGGCCTGCGGCGCACTGCCGCGAATCAATTGCAGACCGGGCACGCCAAGGGCATCTCGATTGTGTTCGATCAACAGCTGCCGACCTTCATCGGCTTCGATGGCCAGCGTGCGGCAACTGGGGTGGGCGCGCATCCATTCGATGCCGATCGAGCCGCTGCCGGCGCCGACATCCCACAGCAGTTCGCCGGGTACCGGGGCCAGGCGCGCAAGGGTGATCGCGCGGACGTCGCGTTTGGTCAGTTGACCGTCGTGCTGGAAGGCCGAGTCTGGCAGGCCGGCCAGTCGTGAGAGCCGCGGGGTGTCCGGCGCGGCGATGCATTCGATGGCGATCAGGTTCAGATCGGCGACCGCTGGATCGTTCCAGTCATTGGCCACCCCATCGATGCGCCGTTCGTTTGCGCCGCCCAAATGTTCCAGCACGCTGAGACGGCTCGGACCGAAACCGCGATCACGCAACAATGCCGCAACGGCGGCCGGGCTTTGGCCATCGTTGCTCAGCACCAGCAATCGCACGCCGCTGAACAACTGCGCGCTCAGTGCGGCGAGGGGCCGGGCTACCACCGAAAGCGTCACCACCTCCTGCAAGGGCCAGCCCATTCGCGCCGCCGCGAGTGAGCAGGAGGAGGGCGCGGGCAGGATCAGCATTTCAGCGTCAGGCACTTGCCGGGCCAGGCTGGCGCCGACGCCGAAGAACATCGGATCACCGCTGGCCAGCACGCAGACCGGTTCGCCACGCAGCGCCAGAACGGGGTCAAGGGAAAACGGACTGGGCCACAACTGCCGCTCGCCACGAATGCACGCTGGCAACAAATTCAGTTGCCGCTGGCCGCCGAAGATTCGCGAGGCGCCCAACAGGGCGCGACGGGCATTCTTGCCCAGGCCCTTGAAGCCGTCTTCACCGATTCCCACAACCGTTAGCCAGGGTGCCATGCCGTTCCTTAATCCAGGGTTCATGTTCAAGGGCGGCATGATAACGCGGCTTCTGTTATCTGGCGCTGCTCCATTGCCGGAGCAGGCGGCGTTTTTTTGAAAACTTATGTGGTTGAAAACTTATTTGGTGTTGGGTTGGTTTTGTTATTTTTGTTTTTGGGTCAAGTTTAAAATTTGCTGTAAGGCATGCTTGATTTGTTTTCGAATAACTACTTTTCAAGTTGGATAGATAGTCGCCTTTATGGCGTTAATGGATATGGATATGACTGTGATAACGGATGATATGAAACATAATGCAGCCCTGGTGGGAGATATCTTGCTGACCGGTGTTCAAGGACAGTCGCGCGAGGATTATCGTTTCGCATTGAATTGTACTTATCTGGCACAGCGGCAAGCGGACAATACTTACAACAGCGCAATCCGGCCCGGACGCTGGATCGATTATTACGCCGATGTACTGTGGTCGCATGGCTGGAATCGTGATCATCCGCCGATTGAGCATGTTCAAACGCAGTTTTATGGAAGTGTGCGGCAGGTCTGGTCGAAGCTGGCTTCTCCTATTCTCAGCCGTGACCAGGTGGAAGGGGTGAATCTGGGACTTGCTGCACTGGAAAAAGACGTTGAACTGTTAAAGAAGGTCAAGGGGGTAAGTGGAAAGGCCTTCGACTTTAAGATAATGCCGATTAGCTACAACGCAAATGGGGATATGGAGTTAGTGGTCAGTAATATCAGGTTCATCAAGTCAAGCATGAATACCGAATACCTTTTTTGGGATATATCGCAAGTCATGAATCAGCTGGATGTCCTGGCTCGAAAGGTAGTGATCTCACGGCGGGTAATGGACGCTCGTCGATCCAGCGTGGAAGAGGCGCTGGCAGGCATTAAATTCAACTTCGAGGACTATGAGCTGTAAACCGCCCAAGGGACGGGGGAGTCGTTACGCTTTCGGATGACCTGAAACACGAATTCCGACCGGCAGGCATTTTCATGCGCTCGGGCAAAGCAGGCATAATGGCGACCTTTCGCCCACCACGGCGCTGCCAGCCAGCCGGTCCATCCCTTGAACGAACGCCCGATGTCCACCGCTTTACGCCCCTCGGCCTGTCCGGGGTTGTTGCGTATCGTCCAGGCACTGGACGGCGGCATCTGCCGGATCAAGTTGAATGGCGGTTCGATCAGCGCGGCTCAGGCCGAAGCGGTGGCGGATGCGGCCGAGCATTTCGCCGGCGGGGTGATCGAGGCAACCAACCGCGCCAACCTGCAGATTCGCGGGATCGGCAGTGAGCACGCTGCCTTGATCGACAGCCTGATGGCGGCCGGACTCGGCCCGACCAGCGCGGCGGGCGATGACGTGCGCAATCTGATGCTCAGCCCCGGCGCAGGCATTGATCGGCAGATGCTGATCGATACGCGCCCGCTGGCTGAACAGATCCTCGCCACGCTGCAAAGCGATGAACGCTTTCACGACCTCAGCGCCAAGTTTGCGGTGCAACTGGATGGCGGCGAAGGGCTGGCAATGCTCGAACACTCGCATGATCTTTGGTTGTCCGCTGCTGAGCGCGACGGTGAGCGAGTGTTTGTGTTCGGCCTGGCGGGTTGCCTTGTCGACCTGCCCGCAGGCGCGGTGTCGCTGGAGCAGGGGCATGCGCTGGTAGTTGCGGTGCTGGAGCTGTTTCTGGAGCTGGCGCGCCCCGAGCAGACCCGCATGCGACACCTGCTCGCCGAATGTTCGCTCGACGTGTTTCTCGCGCGTCTCGCCGAGCGAGTGCCGTTGATGCCCATCGAGGGGTGGCGGCGCGAGGCAAAGCCAGATGCGCTGCACATCGGCGCTCATCCACAGCGTGATGCCGGTCGTGTCTACATCGGCGCAGTGCCGCCGCTGGGCCGCCTCAACCCGGCGATGCTCCGAGGCGCTGCACAACTGGCCCGCGAACAGGGCGACGGCACGCTGCGTTTCACGCCCTGGCAAAGCCTCTTGGTGCCCGGCGTCCATGGCAGCAAGGCGCCTCACGTTATCCACAATCTTGAACACCTCGGCCTGCGCTGCTCGGCCGACGATGCCCTGGCGCATCTCATCGCCTGCACCGGCTCGACCGGCTGCGGCAAAGGCCTGGCTGACACCAAGGGCGATGCCCGACAACTGGCGGCGCTGTTGCAACGTCACGGCCAGACGCTGAACGTGCACCTGTCCGGCTGCCCGCGTTCCTGCGCGGCGGCGCACATCGCGCCGGTCACGTTGCTGGCGGTTTCTTCCGGTCATTACGACCTCTATTTTCGCGATGCAGCGCAGCCGGGTTTCGGCGCGCTGCACGCACGCAATCTTACTATTGAAGCGGTCGCGGCCTTGCTCGACGCCCGCTCACGGAGCCCCTTAGATGCTTGATTACATCCGCGACGGTCAGGAGATCTATCGCAACTCCTTCGCGATCATTCGTGCCGAGGCCAACCTCGAGCGAATCCCGGCCGATCTGGAAAAACTCGCGGTGCGGGTGATCCACGCCTGCGGCATGGTCGACGCCATCGACGGCCTGCAATTTTCGCAAGGCGCGGGCAAGGCCGGGCGTGAGGCGCTCGCCGCCGGTGCGCCGATCCTGTGCGATGCACGGATGGTCAGCGAAGGCGTGACCCGCACGCGGTTGCCTGCCAACAACGAAGTGATTTGCACCCTGCGCGATGAAAGCGTTCCGGAACTGGCCCGTGAGTTGGGCAACACCCGTTCCGCCGCCGCCCTGGAGCTGTGGCGTCCGCATCTGGAAGGCAGCGTGGTGGTGATCGGCAACGCCCCGACCGCGCTGTTCTATCTGTTGGAAATGCTCGATGCCGGCGCCCCCAAGCCGGCGCTGATCCTCGGCTTTCCGGTCGGCTTCGTCGGCGCTGCCGAATCCAAGGCAGCGCTGGCGGCCGACAGTCGCGGCGTGCCGTTTGTCATCATGCAAGGCCGGCTGGGCGGCAGCGCCATGGCCGCCGCCGCCGTCAATGCCCTCGCCACGGAGATCGAATGATGCAGCAGCCTGGACGCTTGATCGGCCTGGGCGTCGGCCCCGGTGACCCGGAGCTGATTACCGTCAAAGCCCTGCGCTTGCTGCGCGAGTCACCCGTGGTGGCGTACTTCGTCGCCAAGGGTAAAAAGGGCAACGCCTTCGGCATCATCGAAGCGCATTTGCAGGACGCACAAACGCTGCTGCCGCTGGTGTATCCGGTGACCACTGAAGCGTTGCCGGCGCCGCTGTCTTATGAGCAAGTGATCAGCGATTTCTACGATGCGGCGGGCGAAGAACTCGCCGCGCATCTGGATGCCGGTCGCGACGTGGCGGTGATCTGCGAAGGCGATCCGTTCTTCTACGGCTCCTACATGTACTTGCACGATCGTCTGGCCGAACGGTACGAAGCCGAAGTGGTGCCGGGTGTGTGCTCCATGCTCGGCGGCGCTTCGGTGCTGGGCGCGCCGTTGGTGTATCGCAATCAGAGCCTGTCTGTGCTCTCGGGCGTATTGCCGCACGAGGACCTCAAGCGTCGCCTGGCCGATGCCGATGCGGCGGTGATCATGAAGCTGGGACGCAACTTTCCCAAGGTCCGTCAGGTGCTCGAAGAGCTGGGGCTGGCGGAGCGGGCGCTGTACGTCGAGCGCGCGACCATGGCCAATCAGAAGATCGTGCCGCTGGATCAGGTCGAGCCGATGTCCTCGCCGTACTTCTCGTTGATCATCGTTCCCGGCGAACGGTGGCAAGGTTGATGGCCCGTCCAGTTCCGGCGATTGTCATTCTTGGCAATGGCAGCCTCGCGACCGCACGCAAGCTCCAGCAGGTCTACCCCGCGCCTTGATTCATGGCCTGGCCGGACGGGTTGAAGGCGCGGACCGTGTCTATCACGAGTTTGGCGCGACCGTGCGCGAGTTCTATCAGCAGGACACGCCGATCATTGCCTTGTGCGCGGCCGGGATTGTGATCCGCACCCTGGCGCCGTTACTGCTGGAGAAGGGCGCCGAGCCACCCGTGCTGGCCGTGGCCGAAGACGGCAGTGCCGTGGTGCCGCTGCTGGGCGGCCTCGGTGGCGTGAACGTCATGGCGCGGGAGATTGCTGCCGGTCTTGAGGTGGCGGCGGCGATCACCACCAGCGGTGAACTGCGCTTCGGCACCTGCCTGCTCAATCCACCCAGCGGCTACGCCCTCGGCGATCTGGAACTGGGCAAACGTTTTGTCTCGGATCTGCTCGCCGGCCAAAGTGTGCGCATCGAAGGCACCGCGCCGTGGCTGGCGCAAGCGCAGCTGCCGGAAGATCCGCAGGCGCCGTTGTCGATTCATGTCGGCAGTGCCGAGCGCACGCCGGCGGCCAATGAATTGCTGATCTACCCGCGCAGTGTGCTGGTGGCGGTGAACGCCGAGGTGGCGGATCTGCCGAACGCGATTCGCGGGGCGCTGCATCAGGCAAACATCGCCGTGCAATCGCTGGCGTGCCTGCTGGCCAGCGATCTGTACATGGCCAACCCTGCGTTGCGCGACGCGGCGCTTGAGCTGGGTGTGCCGCTGCGGTTTGCCTCGGTCAGCGGTGGCGTCAGCGAGCTGGCCCGCGACACCGCGCCGAACGCTACCGTCGTGGCGGCGGATACGGGCATCGCGATCGCTGTGGCCAGTCAGCCACTGGAGGTTGCACAGATCGGGCGTGCGCGCGGTCGTCTGGCCGTGATCGGCCTGGGCCCTGGCGCCGCCGAACTGATGGTGCCGGCGGTGAAGGATGAACTGGCGCGCGCCAATGACGTGCTGGGTTATGAAACCTACGTGCGCATGGCCGGGCCATTTCGCGAGGATCAAGTGCTGCATTGCACCGACAACCGCGAAGAAATGCAGCGCGCTCGCCACGCCTTTGAACTGGCGGCCCAAGGGCGGTCGGTGGTGGTGGTTTCGTCGGGAGATCCGGGCGTATTCGCCATGGCGGCCGCCGTGCTCGAAGCGCTGCACGAGTCGAGTGAGCCGGGTTGGCACAACGTCGATCTGGAGATTCTTCCAGGCGTCTCCGCGTCCCTGGCAACGGCCGCCCAGGCCGGCGCGCCATTGGGGCACGACTTCTGCGTGATGTCCCTGTCGGACAACCTCAAGCCTTGGGCAATCATCGAGAAGCGGCTGGACCTGGCGTCTCAGGCCGACCTGGCGCTGGCGTTCTACAACCCGATCTCGCGGTCGCGTCCTTGGCAACTGGGTCGGGCACTGGAGATTGTCGCGCAGCACCGCACCGCTGAAACGCCGGTGGTGTTGGGGCGGGACATTGGTCGTCCAGGCCAGACATTGCGTGTCACCACGCTGGGTGATCTGACCCCCGATCAGGTCGACATGCGCACCATGGTGCTGGTCGGCTCTTCCACCACCTGCGTGTTCCCGCGTGCCGAGGGTGGCCAGTGGGTGTATACGCCTCGTTGGTACGGCGACAAGCCAGCCGGGTAAGTCTTGGCGGCCAGCGGTGCTGGCCGCAGTTCCGCCCCCTTCCAGTGCGTAAGATTTTTCACCGCGCATCGACCGAAAGATTCCTTGATGCCCGCCGTACTTTAACTGGGCTCACCCGGAAAGTGCGTGCGAGTGCCTCAGACAATTCAATATCCGCGTTTCATGTTCTGATACAACCGACGCAGGCCGTTTGATTCGCGGCTGTGCGCAGTGTGTTAGTAACCGTTTCCGATAAAGATAAAAGTTACACTTGTTTGTCCGGTTTAAGTGTAATTAATTAATTGCGCTGTTGTTGGATTGAGGTTGTTATTTTTATCGCATAGTATTTTTTGGGTGGGCAGCTTGGACAGTGTTTTTTGCCTGCTGTTTCAGTGGTTAGCGTATTAGCAATGCCAGTGCTTTCGGCGCTGGTTTTAAATATCAGTTCAGGTTCGCAAACATCGACGGATGGAGTGTGCGCGACGCTGTGGGCTACGTGTATTTCAAGTTTGTTATAAGGGCATGGATGTGATGAATCAATATCAGGGATCAAACACGGCGGGTAAGTCGTTTCTTCAGTATTTCAGACTCGATGATATTCAAGCACTCTCGAACGAGTTTCGCGCCGCGCCGGAATATGAAGCGCTGGTTGGCTATTACTCAGCGTGCGCAAAAGATCAGCCATGGGCTGACCAGATGGCGCCATTGTTATTGCTCAAAGAGACGCTCGACTCACTGATTGGCCAGCGCGCCGGACCGATTTCCGCCGCGTTGGCCGACCTCTCTGCGCGGCTTGAAAACTATACAAACCGGTTGGTCCAGACCGTGCGAATGTTGAATCCGGTTGCGCCCGAAGTGCCGAAAATAATGCACTTCGTTTGGGTCGGCGGGAGCGCGGTTGGCGCTATTCAGCGAGACTACATCAATATATGGAAGGCGGTCATGGTCAAGGAAGGCCATACGTTCAACCTCTGGTACGACAGTGATGCAGTACTGGCCTTCGAGATGAATCGAGTGATCCTGGAAAGTGCCAGGGCGCATGCCATGGAGTCAGGGGGAGCCACTATCGCCACGCCTGTGGAGCTGGCCCGGATGATCGAACATCGAGCCCGGGTGCTGAAAATGCAAATGTCGGCTCACCTCAGGCAGGAGCGCTGGGCCGGAAAGGCGGATGAAGCGCGTATTGATCTGATGGTTCGCGCCTATGGCAAGGACGAAGCCACCCTCATTGCGTTCAGACAAAAATGCCTGGACAGCCACTTGGCCATGGTTGATCAACATCTGCGGTTACGCGACGTGCGTGAGGTCTTCAAAGAACACTCGTTATGGGATGTCTATGAGCGCGAAGTGGCAGGGCGAGGCAACTTTGCTGCGGCCAGCGATGTGGTTCGCCTGCAGGTCGAAGCACTGGAGGGCGGTCGCTACAGTGATGTGGATTACTTGCCGCAACTGAAAAACGTATTGGGCGGAGTCGATATTACGGCGTTCGATGAAAGTGCGCGAATTGGCGTATTACAACTCCTGCTCAATAACAACGAATCGCTGATGCCAGGGCGCGACCCCAGTCGATACCCTGACCGCACAATGAGTATTCCTGAACAGCACAGGACAGCATTAAACGAGTTTGCACTGCAGCGTCCGGGGCCCTCCGACATATTTTCTGCGCCGGGCAATAGTCAAACGCCCACGGACGGTATTCGCATGGCCATCCAGATCAACAGTGAAATGAACTCTCATATCGTCGCGCATGCCGGCGCTGGCTCGACCCAGGCGATTATCGAGTTGATCAGGTTCAACTACGACTTCCTGTCAGAGTTTGAGTCTCGATTGAACGCAACGGCTGTGGACTGGAGCGACAGCGCAGCCGTACAAGATATTCTCGTGGCGATGGTGAATGAAAAGATTGCCGAGGTGCCTGGACTGTCGAAAACGCGCCGAGGGTATTTAGGCAAGCTGGTTAGCGCCATTGGCGCTTACTACAGTGACGGTATTCGTTATGAATCCCGTGGGACCATTGATTTGACCGGGCCTGGGGCGGCGATTACAGGGCTTGAGGAGTATGTGGAAAAGCATCTCCTGTTTGATGGGAAAAACGAAATACGAGACCGATTGAAATTGTCGGATGGCTACAACGTGGCCACCGAAGAAGAGAAGGTTTCTGGCTGGACGATCAACGCTACACCGCAAGAATGGCTGCAAAAAGAACAAGCGAACTGGGCCGACGGCAAATTACAAACACGCTATCAGGGGACTTTTTCCGAGCTGTTGAAAGGGCGCACCATCAGCTTCGAAAAAGGCTGGCCGATCATGGAAGGGCGCCCGGTTTTGTTGACCGCCATCCTGCAGCGCTGGATGGATGAGTTAGGGGAGCCCTTCATCCGTGCGATGAACGAAAAGCTCAGTGGTGAGTTGAATTTCGCTAAACCTTTTTCCCTGGACTTTGATGACCGGCAAAGGATTCTGAACCAGCCTGTAGCCGAGCTACCGGTTTCCCATGGTTTCTATCCGATTGGCAATCTGAATGAAATGATCGTTCGCATCGGTCATGGGACTATGCCGCTCGATCAGTTGAGTCCGGTACATCGGGTGGTGCTCGGTGGCCTTTTCGGCGCATCGACGCTGGACGAAACCGGTTTCGCCGACGCCTGGCAGCAGCTCGGCGCGCTCGCGGAAAGTACGGCCGACCGGGGTATATCCGAGCGGTACATGTCTATCGAGCAGGTGTTGCTTTCGCTCAAAAGTCCCGAGTTTGAAACGGCGTTTGCCGCCGTCAAAACGCCAGTTGACCCCACCACGGAGAGCGCTCAGGTACTCAAGATTCTTTCATTCGAGAATTCGTTGACGCTTCGTCAGTGGGGCGAAAGCGTGGCTCGCATCAGGCACCAGACGGACTACGAGCTACGCCGATACATTCTCCAGCGCAGTGCCTCGGTGCGAAAAACGCTCCTGGAGGCGGGCGCATCCATGAGCAAGTTAATGCCTCAGGGGTTGCTGGTCAGGGGTGATGGCGATCCCGGCAGGCGCTGTTATCCACTGGCGCTGCTGATGGCGGCGGCGACTCATCGGGGCCGCGATGCGGTCCAGGCACTGAGCGGCAGACTGGCCAATGCGCATTTCTCGCCCGGTGAAAGTGATACCCATGCATTTCTTCAGGCGCTCGACGAGTTGCGCGCCATACCCCAGGCTGATTTTGGCGACAAGCTCGGCCCGTTGAGTTTCGATGGCATCTTTGAGGTGTTGGCGGCTAAACCTGCACCTTGCACGTTGATGCTCAATACCGAAAACCATTCAATGATGGTGGCCAGGACCGGGACGGCCGAACACAGTAGCTGGTCTTTCTACGATCCCAATTTCGGTGTCTTTGGTTTCGATCGGATAGACCACCTCAAGCTTGGGATGAAGGCCCTGTTCAACACGTCCGACCTGGCCAGACAGTATGCGATCGAGTCGACGGATCGCTCGCCCTTCAATGTGATCGAGCTGGACGGCGATCGCCTCGCCAGCAAGCACTTACCGTCGGAACTGCCAGTGTCGAAGCTGTTGGGCAATGAATCCTTGAGCTCAGGAAAAAGCATCGCACCCTGGTCCCATCACGCCCAATTACGCTCACGCGCGCTGTCTGAAAATGCGCGATTGGGACGGGGTCTTTCTGAACGGGATGCCAGCGTCTGGGCGAGCAAAATCGATCAGGTGACAAACCGGGTGAGATCGGCAAACGGGCTCGGGAGCGAGTACGTCCCTGTGTTCGCAACCCTGCAGGCTCAACCGGATGACGGTTACGCACTGTCGTTCATGGACATCAAAACGCAACAGATCCGCGTGGTGAAAACCAACGAACCGTTTCTCGGGCGAATCAAGTCGTTCCTGGACACGAGTATCGAGTACCTGGCCGGCAGCAACGATGGACATAAACCTGTTGATCCAACGGATGTTTCCGAGGGTAGCCGGCTGAGTTTTGCGTTTGGTTTCCAGGCGTTGATCACCGAACTTCGCAATCGCGATCAACTGGCGCAGCCTGGAGCAGAATCGAACCTGGCCGTCGCCGTTCGCCTTCATGGCTACCTGGGCCATGCACAGTTAGTCCACGGTATCGGCCTCGACACGCTGCAAATGGCGAACCTGGTTCGACAGCTGGTGAACGCCGAGCGAGCGATAGCGGTCAGGACCGCTTCGGCGGGCGGGCGACTCCTGGCGCGAATCGCTGGCCCGGGGTTGGGGCAGGTATTGGGCGTGGTCAATATCGGTTTTGATATTTACGAGTTCTACAACGCCGAAAACCACGAGCAGCAAGCGCGTTTCGGCACTCAACTACTGTTCGATGTCAGTGCGCTTGTGCTCGACGGCGTTGCGCTGGTAGTCGGCGGGACGGCGGGTGCGGTCGCAGGTTTTCTGTCGGTGCCATTGCTTGGCATCGGAATCGGCGTCACGGCGATTGCCGGCAATCTCGGGCAAATCATGGACAAGGCAGAGAAAGTTGCCGAATTGTTTACCCGGTTCAAAACGGCGTACAGCCCGCAGGCTTTCTCGGTCAAGCAAGGGGTCGTATCGATCATGCCCGAGTCGGTGGTGGACACGCTTGATCTTCGCGAAGGGGTCATCGTGTTCGGCAGCCAGGGGCTCTTTCGCTCGCTGGGTGGCTCAGGCCTCCCGCGGCCCGATGGGAACAAACAGAACGCTATTGTCGTTCGAGAAAGCATGGGGCTGCCAAAACAGGTCGCGATTCCTGGCCCGCGTGTTCATGGTCGATTTAACGCTGTGCCGGCAGAGTCGGCCTTGCTGCTTCCGGGTACTCCAAAATGTTATTACGGCTACGAATATCAACTGGGTTCAGATCCGCAGGTCTTTGAGTGGAGCGACCTGCTCCTGAACGTTGTCGGCGGCTCGAGCTTCCTGCCTCGTAAGATGTATCCGCAATATGACGTGTTGCGTGAACTTGAAGACAGGGAAGAAGGTTTTTTCTTTACCCACGCCAGACCTTTCCCGCACATCCTGTACAAACTCAATCCTGTCTATGAGTCCACAAGCATTACCGTGCGCGTTGGAAATGAAACCCGGGCGCTGTACGTTCCTGAATTACCGCGAGAGATGCGGGGCAGGGTTTCTTACCGCATCGACACGCTGAGGGGGGCTTACTCTCTCGCACTTAAACCAGGACTCGTGTCGGTCCACCTCAGCGCACTTCCCGGTGACGGAAGCGTGACCTGGGTGTTGATCGCCGACTGGATCACGCCACAACACATCAGTGTCGGCGCGGCGGGGTTGAACATCGACGGTATCGAGCTGAGCATCGAGGCCGACATCGACGTATATGTTCGAACAAAAAACCTCGAAACCTACCGTGTTGACCGCGAACATCGGCAACTGTACCTGGCGTCACTTCAAGCGGCCGACGGACATTACTCGCAGGCGGAGCTTGACCGTTTGAAGGTGCTTCACCGGCAGCAGCGCATGGGCAATGCCTTAATTCCTGCGGGCAAGTTTCTGCTGCCTTTTGGCAATCCAGAAAAGCCGCAATACACCGCCGGTTGGTACGAAGTGGCAAAGGAACGGTTCGTTTATGGCCGTCAATTCCTGGGTCCGGTCAGCGAGAAACTTCAACTGGCGGCAGTGCAAGACGATCACGCTTACTTCTATCACCCGGATCAACCCCTGATATGGCGCGTCAATGCCGTCACAGGTTTGACCACTTGGCGCTACAGCGTTTTCAATCGTGGAAGTGAAGAGGCGCAGATCATTGGCTGCCTAGATCGGGGCGCTGGCGTTGTTCAAGTCACTCAGCGGGTACGCCTGAGCAAGACCCAGCGTTACCTGGTGATTTATCTGATTCACGGCGAGGAAATCTCGTTGGTCTCGGTATCGAGCGAACCACCTGACTATTTCGATACCTTGAAGGACGTCATTGCCCTGTTACAGCAAGTTGATATTGCGGTTGTTGCTGAAGGCGCCGACGCCGAACGGCAAACGTCCTGGAGACCTGCGTCCTTTGTGACGGTAACGTCCGGCGACCTCGACAAGCCGTCGCTGCCGAGATGGATCAACGGGCAGAGCCACCAACTCCTGACCCCGCACTTGCCCGTCAGCGAAACCACCTCGACGCTGCCCCAGATAAGCTTGCTGCCACCGAATGATCCTGATGCTGCAGCGTTTCTGTTTCACGACGCACACAGTCAAAACCTCTATCACCAACCCTTTACCGGCGATAAGGCACAGCGGGTGCCATTGCCAGGCAGCGTCAAGCTCAGGATCAGCGATGGCGGGTACCTGGTTGTCAATGAGTCCGGGCTGATGTTTGACGTTCGTCAGGACGCGAGCTTTTTCCTTAGCTGCGTGACGGGGGATTGGCTGGATGCCCATCCATTGTGGATGAGCGATCTGGAGGCCCTTGGCAAGGAGCATGCGGTTTCGCTGATTTCGCTTTCCGGATTATCGGACGTCACCGGCCAGGTGCCTGTCTACGCGCGCTACCTGAACAATAAGCTGTTGGTAACCGACCTGATGGCTGAAAAAGGTTGCCGTCTGTTGTCCGTCACTCGTGATGGCAAGCACGCCTGGTTACTTGGCCTGAGCAGCGGCCACCTTTATCGTCAGGCGTTTATCGAGCCTGAGCAGCTGAGCCGCGCGTTCGGCAGTGGCAGGCGGCTGATCAATGCCGACGCGCTGCCACGACCAGAAAAGGTCTGGGGAGCCTGGGCATTTTCTGAAGTGCTGCCTTACGGCACCGGTTTGCGGGGCCGCACTCGGGACGGGGTCAATTTCGAACTGATTGAAGGTGAGCCGGCCCGAATCATCAGTGTCGAGAACGCCTGGTCTTATCGTTACAGGGAGTCGCCTGAAGCGCTGACAAAACGCCTGAACGATTTAGTGTCCGGTCAGGCTCATGCGCCTTTTTTGCCGATTGGCCACTCGACCAACCGTTACGCTTATTACGTACCCGAACTCAATCGTGTCTTTGAGGTTAACGGCAGAGCGGATGGGCAGTGGGCAAACTTCCTCGGGACGAAACAAGGGAGTGTTCCGCTGTTGTTTGATCCGGTGGACGGCGTGATCTTCAACCGCAATACAAAAGAGGTTGTGTGGGTGGCGGCGAACAAGGCCAGTCGAGAGGGGGATGTCATGACGCTGGAGATCGCGGGAGAGGTAAAAGACCTGCTGGCTCTGGTGCCCGACGGTGTCAGTTCATTGATTCTGGGAGGCGCTGAAACGGGGTCGATTTACCACGTGTCGGAGACCGCCTGGCAGCACCTCGATTGCATCGTGGTCGATTGCACTGACTGGCCGGACATTGACGCAATACCCTCGCGGCTGATTCTGGCGACCGGAGCGCAGGATGACTGGCGTGTCGATCGGGCAGACAACCATCTGCTGCTCACCGACCCCGACAACGGCAGCAGCCTGGTTTTTCGTTCGGCACAATCTGAGGAGTGGGCATTGGCCCAGTCGCTGAACCTGAGTGTGCAAGTTCTTGGCAATACCCTTGAGGTCAGCATCCATGAACTGTGGCAAACGATGTTCGATCTTGGGGAAAGCAGCCTTGAGTTAAAAGTGCTCGTCGAGAAGTTGAGCTCGGTCTAAAAAACCGAGGGTGGAGATCCGGGTTCCGAACGTTTCGCAACGTTGTCAATTCACAACGTTGCGCTCCCTGGCTGATCAGGGCACCAGGTAACCTTTTACGCCCGTGAAGATAATCTGTGCCGCCAGCGCGCACACAAACAATCCCATCAGCCGGCTGACAATCTGCAAGCCCTGGTCACCGAGAATCCGTTCGATGCGGCTGGACAAATAAAGGACCACGCCAACCGTAAAGCTGGCCAGGGCAATGCTGAGAATGGCCGTGAGTTTATCGTCCCAATGTGGCTGGCTCACGCCCATAACCAACAAGGCACCGATGGTGCCGGGGCCGACCGTCAATGGAATCGTCAGCGGGACGATCGTCACGTCTTGCTGCACATTGTCGGTCTGCACCGCCGACTTGCCTTGGGCCATGCCCAGTGCCGAGATAAACAGCACGCTGCCGGCGCCGATGCGGAACGCGTCCACGGTGATGCCGAAGACACTGAAAATCACCCGTCCGAACAAGTACAGCAAGACGCTGGACACCAGCGTGGCGGTGGCCACTTTCCAGGCCAGTCGACGTTGCTCCTTGCGTGAATAACCGCGGGTCAGGCTGATGAAGCAGGACAACACGAAGAACGGGCTGTAGAGCACCAGCATCTTCAGGTAAACGCTGAATAACACGTGGAGCATGGTTTCGGCTCGCATCAGGAGTGAGGATGACGAGGAGTCTATCAGTCAGTTAATTGCTTGTGGGTGTGAGTTGTGACAGGCGCGTCAGTTAATTTTGCGGTTGGGCGCTTTTGTTAGTTGCTTAGGTGTTGTTGTAACTTATGTTTATTGAATGGATATGGTGTTACAGGTTTTAGTTTGTCGTTGTTCGTTTGTTTGGTTATTGTTTTATCGCAAGTTCATGAGGAACTTGTCTGATATTTTTATAAGGAATTCATTGTGTATAATCAAGCTATTCGTGAAAGTTATGTCGCTGCCTGTATTGAAGCGATTGAAGCGTGTGATATCGACGAGCAGATCATTATCCGCCCTCGTGGTCTTATGGTTGTGGGCGACGAGATCGAAGCACCGTCGAAAGGCTCCGTTGTGGGTGAAGGCACGTTGGGCTTTTCTGGCAAGCTCAGTGCTGAAAACAAGTCGGACGCTCAAAACGCCTTTCTCTTTGCATCCCGTGCAGCGAACAAACTATACCCTGAAGAACATCAGGGCAAAGAGTGGTACTTGAGGTTCCGGGAAGTCATGACCCTCGCAGGCTGGACGCCTGTCAGCAAGTACTACAGCGATCTGCACGTCAGCGGCACCAGCGTCCGCATGGACAAACTGGTGCTGGAGATTCTCGGTGCGGTGGTTGCCGGCGTTGCATTGCCTGGTCCGACGACTGCGTTGATGCTCAAGGTGGCGGGTGATGCGATCGCGGCCCTGCAAAAGCGTGACACGGCTGCCCTGACTGTTTATGAGCGAAATCTGCTGGAAAATGGCGTCGGGGGAATCTCGGCAGGTGCGTGTGTCGAAGTCGAGGGTGAGGCAATCATGGCCGTGGGTGCAGTGCGTTTTCTTCGCAAGAACAGCTCCACCCAAGTAATGTTTACGGATGTGGATATCCGAAATGTGAACCTGTATCGCGGCGAAACGGTATTTGCCAAAAACACATTGGTCGCTGATGCAGTCCGTGAGTCCATCAAGAGCAAACTTGTTCCACATAAAGACCAGATCGTAGACATTGATATCTAATTGATCTAAATCGGCAGCCGGTTGTCGGCTGCCTTTTTTATTGTCGAGGGAGTTGATATGAGTTGCGAATATTCTGTGTTGATCGTTGGCGCTTGTGTCGTGATTATTCCGGCTGCGGATGGGGCGGCGCACTATAAGGATCTGGTCGATTCCGTGTTGCTGGCGCAATTGATTGCCAATAAGAAGATTGAAAAAGCCCCGGATGTCGACTGGTACAACGCTTATGTGGAATTTCTGGATGACTACTGGCTGCGACGTACAAGAGCGCGACAGGAATGGCTGATTACCCAGGACAGTGTCGAGTCTGTCAGCGACTGGGTCATTGCAGCGATTTCACTAGGTGCTGTGGATAAAGGAGGCGCTACGGCGGCAACAGTGCAGCGGCTGGCAAGGTTGTCCGGCAACGAGCCCGCAATGGGTTTGCTGCGCGATCACATGCAGAAAATATCCACGGACGAGTCGGGTGATGTTCTTGCGCCCGCAAAGGCTGTGCGTTTGCTGGTGGTTATAGCGCAGACGCCGACATCGCTCACAAGTGTGTACATCGAGCTTAAGACCCGCCAGATCATCAGTGCCAATCCGCTGGCCCAGCGACATCTGGCCGAGGATGTACAAGGCAGCGTTTGCATGCGCTACGCCAGTGCTGACTTGTCCGGAATCCTCTACGGCCCCGTGCGCGACGCCATTGCCTTGAAGATCAGGGACAGGTATCAGGACAACGTCGCGATGTTGACGCTGACCGATGATGCTTCGACCATGGAGAGCTGCGCAGCAGATTGAGTCATGCCGGCGTTGATTGCCCTACACGCCTGCCTGGAGCGTGGAGGTCGTGCGATTCTGCTGATCACGCTGGGCAACCCAATGCTCGATCAGATCGCGCAGTTGCGACAGCTCGACCGGTTTGGCCATGTGCCCGTCCATGCCGGCCTGGCGTGCGCGTTCTTTGTGCTCGGCGAGGATGTGCGCGGTCAACGCCACAACCGGGGTGCGAATCCGCTGGTTGCCGACTTCCCAGGCACGTAACTGCTGGGTGGCAGAGAAGCCATCGAGGATCGGCATTTCACAGTCCATCAGGACCAGGTCATAGCGCTGGGCTTTCATTGCCTGCAAGGCTTCTTCGCCATTGCTGGCGGTGTCAGGTTGCAGGTTGAGCTTGCCGAGCATGCCGCGAATCACCTTGGTCGAGATGTTGTTGTCTTCAGCCACCAGAATGCGGAAATCACTCGGAACCTTGACCGGCAGCGTCGGACCGGAGGGCTGGTACGGCGAGACGGTCGGGCCCTTGTTGCGCTGGTTCAGTTCATCCGCCAGGGTGGTCTTGAGGGTGTAGCCGGCCACCGGTTTGGCGAGGATGCGTTTGATCCCGGAGTTGCGCGCGATGATCTTGCTCGGCGCGTTGCTGATGCCAGTGAGCATGATCAGCAGAATGTCGTGGTTCAGGCTCGGGTCTTCCTTGATCTTGGCCGCCAGTTGCATGCCGGTCATGCCGGGCATGTTCTGGTCGAGCAGGACCACGTCGAAATAATCGCGCAGGTGAGCTTTGGTGCGCAGCAATGCCAGTGCCTCTTTACCGGACGGCACGGCACTGACGTTCAGGCCCCAGGCGCTGCATTGCTGCACCAGCACTTTGCGGCACGTGTCGTTATCGTCCACCACCAGCACACGCGCACCTTGCAGCGGCCCGTCGAGGTCGGAGGTCGGGTGCTCGAGACGATCAGGGTCCAGCGGCAGGGTCAGCCACAACGTGCTGCCTTGGTTGGCGCCAATCTTGATGCCGAATTCGCCCTGCATAAGGCGGATCAACTGACGGGCAATCACTAGCCCCAGGTTGCCGCCCAGGCTGGTTGCCGAGAGGAAATGTTTGCTGTGCAGCTCGGCGTGCATCAGTGCGTCGCGTTCTTCGGCCTCCATCGGCACGCCGCTGTCTTGCACGGCGATGCGCAGGCGCGGTTGGGCGCTGCGTTCGTCAAGGGCGACGACGATCAGGATCTCGCCCTCGTCAGTTTTCTTCAGGGCGTTTTCCAGCAGGCTCAGCAAGGTCTGGCGCAGACGCGTCGGGTCGCCGCTTATGACGCGTGGCACTTGCGGCTGGATGAAACTGATCAGCTCGACGTTCTGCTGTTCGGCCTTGGCGCGGAAGATGCTCAGGCAGTCTTCGATCAAGGCATTGAGATCGAATTGAACGTCGTCCAGTTCTATCTGCCCGGACTCGAGCTTGGAGATGTCGAGTATCTCGTTGATCAGGGTCAGCAGTTCGTTGCCGGCGCTGTGGATCGTCTGCACATAGTCACGCTGCTTGACCGACAACGGTGTGCCCAGCAGCAGTTCAGTCATGCCCAGTACGCCGTTCATCGGGGTACGGATTTCGTGGCTGATCTTCGCCAGGAACTCGGCCTTGGCGTTGATCTCGGCATTGCTGGCCGCCAGGTCGCGACTGACGCTGAAACGATCTTCGGTGATGCTGCGCTGACGTTCGCTCAGCGCAATGCTCATCAGCACGCCGCTGATGCAGATAAACCCCAGCAGCGTCATGATCAAGCCCTGCGGCGCGACCAGCGTCAGCCCCAGCAGGGCCGGCAACATGATCAGCGTGCCAATGTTGAACACGACCATCGCCGCGACGAACAGGCGCGCCGGGCGATAACCTTTTTGCCAGTGATAGGCACTGACGAACAACATGCTCAGACCTGCCAGGGCGACCAGGGCGTAGGTCATGATGTTCAGCGGCAGCGTATTGACGAACAGCAGCAGCAAGCCGCACATCACGATGAACAGAATGTCACCCAGCAGCAGCTTGTTCAGCGGGTGCGGGCCGAGTGGCGCAAAGAAACGATAGGCGAACATCAGGCCGCACGGCGCCGTCAGCAGCAGGGCGAGGTAGGCGCCGGGTGTCTGCACCGCGGGCCAGTTTGGCAGCCAGGGCCCCGCCAGATTCAGCAACAGCAGCAGGCTGAGCATCAACAGTGCTTCGCATGCGGCCAGCCAGAGACTGCTGCGCGAGCGCGTATAGGCGTAGCGGACGAGGCTGTGCAGGATCAGCATCCCGAGGCAACCGAACAGAAGGCCGTAAATCAGCATCTGGTTCTGATTGGCCGCGGTCATGATCGCCGATTGCAGGGTGATGTACGGCCGTAACTGGTGTTCGGACACCAGCCGCAGGTAGACGTCGAGGGGTTTGTCGCTTTGTGGCAGCGGCAACATGAATTCGCTGCTGGGCAGGGGACGGTCAGCCTGGGGCTGCCCGGTGCCAGTGTTCAATTGATCGATCAGCGTGTCGCCGTCGAGCACGTACAGATTGAGGCGCGACAGGTCGGGGGCGAACACTCGCAGCAATTGCTCGTGCTTGCCGGGTGCGAGCCGGAAGCGCAGCCACAATGCACCTTCGGGCTCGGCCGCGGTGAGGCGGTCAAGTTCGATGGGACTGAATTGATTGGTGTAGCGCGCGGAACGGATGTCGCTCAGCTGCAGGTCGCCCTGTTCGTCAAGCAATACCGCCCAGCCACTGCCTTGCGCGGCCTGTGCCGGGAGCATGCAGAGCAAGGTCAGCAGCGTGACAGTGAAACCTATGGCAATCCTGAGCCAGCGCACGGCGAAATCCCTTCGTAGGTTGATGCCAGATTATAACTATGCGCGGCGCCGGAACAGTCCGGCAAGGGCCTGAAGCACAAGCCCTGCCGAACGGATCGCTTATTCCTGATTTTCGCCACGTTCGCGGGCAATGGCACGGTAACCAATGTCCTTGCGATAGAAACAGCCTTCCCAATCAATCTTTGCCGCCAGTTTGTAAGCCTGTTGCTGGGCAGCATCAACGCTGGCGCCCATGGCGGTAGCGCAAAGCACACGACCACCGGCAGTCACCACTTGACCGTCCTTGAGCGCAGTGCCGGCGTGGAAGACTTTGCCTTCCAGTGCGGCGGCTGCATCCAGGCCGTTGATGGCGACGCCTTTAGCGTAGTCGCCAGGATAGCCGCCAGCCGCCAGCACGATGCCGACGCTCGGACGTGGATCCCATTGCGCTTCGACCTTGTCCAGGGCTTGCGCCAGGGCCGCTTCGACCAGCAACACCAGGCTCGACTGCAAACGCAGCATCACCGGTTGGGTCTCAGGATCACCGAAACGGCAGTTGAACTCGATAACTTTTGGGTTACCAGCCTTGTCGATCATCAGGCCGGCATACAGGAAACCGGTGTAGACGTTGCCTTCATCGGCCATGCCGCGCACGGTCGGCCAGATCACCAGGTCCATGACGCGCTTGTGGACTTCAGCGGTCACGACCGGGGCAGGGGAGTAGGCACCCATGCCGCCGGTGTTCGGGCCGGTGTCGCCGTCGCCGACGCGTTTGTGGTCCTGGCTGGTGGCCATCGGCAGCACGTTCTTGCCGTCGACCATGACGATGAAGCTGGCTTCTTCGCCGTCCAGGAACTCTTCGATCACAACGCGCGAGCCGGCGTCGCCGAATGCGTTGCCCGCGAGCATGTCGCGCACGGCGTCTTCGGCTTCGGCCAGGGTCATGGCAACGATCACGCCTTTACCGGCGGCCAGGCCATCGGCCTTGATCACAATCGGCGCACCTTTTTCACGCAGATAGGCCAGGGCCGGCTCGATCTCGGTGAAGTTCTGGTAATCGGCGGTCGGGATCTTGTGGCGAGCCAGGAAATCCTTGGTAAAGGCTTTCGAACCTTCCAGCTGGGCCGCACCGGCCGTCGGGCCGAAGCAATCCAGGCCACGGGAGCGGAACAGGTCGACGACGCCAGCGACCAGCGGCACTTCCGGGCCAACGATGGTCAGGGAAACGTTTTTCTCCGCGAAATCTGCAAGCTGCTCAAGGGCCAGCACGTCGATAGCGACGTTCTCGCACTTGGCTTCAATGGCGGTGCCGGCGTTGCCCGGGGCAACGAATACTTTCTGCACACGCGGATCCTGAGCCACTTTCCAGGCCAGGGCGTGTTCACGGCCACCGCTGCCTATGATCAAAACATTCATTTCAAAAACCTCGGATGACGCTAATTCTGTGGGGGCAGCCTGAGCTGCCTGGCTAACGGTACGCGGCATCCGCCACCACCGAACCTGTAGGAGCGAGGCTTGCCCGCGAAGGGATCGCCTCGGTCTTGTTGATACACCGTGGCGAGCCCTTCGCGGGCAAGCCTCGCTCCTACAAGAGCGAAAAATCAGTGACGGAAGTGGCGCATGCCGGTGAAGACCATGGCGATGCCGGCTTCATCAGCAGCGGCAATCACTTCCGCATCACGCATCGAGCCACCCGGCTGGATCACCGCGGTGATGCCGACCTTGGCCGCGTTGTCCAGGCCGTCGCGGAACGGGAAGAACGCATCGGAGGCCATCACCGAGCCTGCCACCTGTAAACCGGCATGTTCAGCCTTGATCGCGGCGATACGGGCGGAGTTCACGCGGCTCATCTGGCCAGCGCCGACGCCGATGGTCTGACGGTTCTTGGCGTAGACAATGGCGTTGGATTTAACGTATTTGGCGACTTTCCAGGCGAAGATCAGGTCGTTGATTTCCTGCTCGGTCGGGGCACGCTTGGTCACGACTTTCAGGTCGTCGGCGCTGATCATGCCGATGTCGCGGCTCTGTACCAGCAAACCGCCGTTGACGCGTTTGTAGTCCCAGGCAGCGGCGCGATCAGCCGACCACTCGCCGCAGGCCAGCAGGCGCACATTGGCTTTGGCCGCCACGATGGCGCGGGCTTCTTCGCTGACGCTAGGGGCGATGATCACTTCGACGAACTGACGCTCGACGATGGCCTTGGCGGTTTCAGCATCCAGCTCGCGGTTGAAGGCGATGATGCCGCCGAACGCCGACTCGGTGTCGGTGGCGTAAGCCAGTTCGTAAGCCTGACGGATACCGCCTTCTGCGTCCGGGCTGACCGCAACGCCGCACGGATTGGCGTGCTTGACGATCACGCAAGCCGGCTTGACGAAGCTCTTCACGCATTCCAGCGCGGCGTCGGTGTCGGCCACGTTGTTGTACGACAGCTCTTTGCCCTGCAGTTGGGTCGCGGTGGCGATACCGACTTCGGCAGGCTTGGCTTCCACGTAGAACGCCGCGCTCTGGTGCGGGTTCTCGCCGTAGCGCATTTCCTGAGCCTTGACGAACTGGCTGTTGAAGGTGCGCGGGAACTCGCTGCGACCGGAGGTCGAGAGGGTGTCAGCGGCCTGGTTCACGGTGCCCATGTAGTTGGCGATCATGCCGTCGTAGGCCGCGGTGTGTTCGAAGGCCTTGAGCATCAGGTCGAAACGCTGAGCATAGGTCAGGCCGCCAGCCTTGAGGCTTTCAAGGACGCTGGCGTAGTCGCTGGCATTGACCACGATGGCCACGTCTTTATGGTTTTTTGCCGCCGAGCGGACCATGGTCGGGCCGCCGATGTCGATGTTTTCGATGGCGGTCGGCAGGTCGCAGCCTGGCTTGTTGATGGTGGCCTCGAACGGGTACAGGTTGACCGCGACCAGGTCGATCGGCTTGATGCCGTGCTCGTTCATGATGGCGTCGTCGATACCGCGACGACCGAGGATCCCGCCGTGGATTTTCGGGTGCAGGGTTTTCACCCGGCCGTCCATCATTTCTGCGAAACCGGTGTAGTCCGCGACTTCCACTGCGGCAACACCGTTGTCGCGCAGCAGCTTGAACGTTCCGCCGGTGGAGAGGATCTCGACGCCCAGGGCTTCAAGCTCTTTGGCGAATTCGAGGATCCCGGTCTTGTCGGATACGCTGATCAAGGCGCGGCGGATCGGCAGGCGGGTAGTCTGGTCGGTCATTTCAATTTCCATCAAAAGCAAAGGAGTCAGCAAAAAGGCGACCGTTTTTACGCGGGCGCCTTTCTGGTTTGATTGAATGCTTACAGCAAATCGTACTGCTTGAGTTTCTTGCGCAGCGTGCCTCGGTTCAACCCGAGCAGCTCGCTGGCCTTGGTCTGGTTGCCCTTGACGTAGTTCATCACGCACTCGAGCAGGGGCGCCTCGACTTCGGAGAGCACCAGGTTGTACACATCCGTGACGGCAGCGCCCTCAAGGTGGGCGAAATAATTGTGCAGCGCCTTCTCGACACTCCCGCGAAGGGTCTGACCTTCTTCGCTCGGCGTATTGAGGTGCTGTTTCAAATTCACGTTGTCGCTCACGGGTGTTGTTCCACTCACTAAAGTCTCGGTCATCATCGTCATGCGGCCACCCCTTCTCCGTCCCCTGTCAGGCTCTTGTAACGTTCGGCGAAGAAGCCCTGAACGTTGGCGCATTGTGCTTCCGTATCTTCCAAACGATTGAAGTGGGCGCGAAACTCCCTGGCGCCCGGCAAGGTTGCGAGATACCAGCCCACATGCTTTCGAGCGATACGGACGCCCATCACGTCTCCATAGAAGACGTGCAGTGCAGCCAGATGCTCTAGCAGAATGCGTTCCACCTCGATCAATTCCAGCGCCGGGAGTTTTTCGCCAGTACGCAGGAAATGATCGATCTCACGAAAAATCCACGGCCGCCCCTGGGCGGCCCGGCCTACCAGCAGGCCATCGGCACCGGTCGCATCGAGCACGTACCGGGCCTTCTCGGGTGAATCGATGTCGCCGTTGGCAAAGACCGGCATCGACACCGCCTGCTTGATCGCGGCAATGGTGTCGTACTCGGCTTCACCGGTGTACAGGTCGGCACGGGTGCGGCCATGAACCGCCAACGCCGTAATGCCCGCTTGCTCGGCGATCTTCGCCACCGTCAGACCGTTCTTGTTGTCCCGGTCCCAGCCGGTGCGGATCTTCAAGGTGACCGGCACATCAACCGCAGCCACGACGGCTTGCAGGATCTCGGTCACCAATGCTTCATCCTTCAACAGCGCGGAACCGGCGGCCTTGTTGCAGACCTTCTTCGCCGGACAGCCCATGTTGATGTCAATAATCTGTGCGCCCAGTTCGACGTTGGCCCGGGCCGCATCCGCCAGCATCTGTGCATCACCCCCGGCGATCTGGACCGAGCGGGGCTCGGGATCACCTTCGTGGATCATGCGCATCCGCGATTTGCGGGTGTTCCACAAGCTCATGTCGCTGGTGACCATTTCCGAGACTACAAGCCCTGCGCCCAGTCGCTTGCACAGCTGACGAAAGGGCTGGTCGGTGACGCCCGCCATGGGGGCGAGGATCAAGCCGTTGTGCAATGTATATGGACCGATGCGTACCGCCGACATAGGACTTCCCTGTTGTGGGGCCGGATCATGAGAGTTCGAAAAAGGGTTGGCATGATACCCGCTCTCGATGACTGGATAAAGGCTGAATTGAACAAAATCTGAACAGTAATTCTGTTATCGCCAGCGGTTTGGTATGAGCGGTCAAAGTCAGAAATATGCCGTCAATGCCGTAACACTGAAGCGTTTCACTCGGGCGAATGAAAGCTCAGGCTGTAATTCACCGCTTTGGAGCCTGGATCGAGGATATCCAGTGCGATGTGGATCGGCGTTTGCGGCGGCATCTCTGCCAGGCCTTCGAGGTCGCCGTTGAGGTACTCGCCGGGTTTGAAGCGCCGGCTGGCGATCAGGTGGCCGTTAAGGTCGGCGAAGCGCAGTTCCAGCAGCGGGAAGGGCTGGGAGAAGGGCGCGCGGTTGTAAATGATCGCATCGACCACCAGTGCACCGTTGAACTCAGGGTGACTGCGGACCACCAGGTTGCTGCTTTTGATTTTCGCGATATCAACTTTCGACGGCACCGTGCAGCCGACTTGCGGGCACAGTTGCTGGAACCATGGACGGTATTGATCCTGGCGCGCCAGTTCGTCGAAGTGGTAAGCGATGTATTGGCCGGCGAGAGCACCGGCACCGATCAGGACCAGCAGCAGCCAGAAAAGCCGTCGGCCCCAGGGGGAGCGACGTTTTTGCCAGTCCAGTTGCAGCGGATCGTCGGTCAGGTCCTGCAGGGCGTCGGCACGTTCGGTCGACTCGCTGCGTTCGTGTCGCTTGCGCAGAGGGGCGATCGGGGGCAGGTCGTCGTCAGGTGCATCGGTTGCCGACAGGCGATCATGGTGCAGGGGCGTGTCGAGCGGATCATTCAGGCGCAGTTGCGGCACCTGGGGTTCGTCGTCCAGATCAACCGGTTCCAGCGAGAATGACGGTTCGGTGCGCGAGTGCTTGCTCGGTACTGGCTGCGTTTCCCGTGGTTCGGCTTCGACCGCCTGGGCACGATCGGCCGCCGATTCGCTGAAGAGGCTGTCGGACCAGGGTTCATCGTCGTGCTCGACAGAGTCGCGGCGAGCACTGAGACCGTTTTCGCGGTGCTGGCCGAATTCCGTGGTGGGCTGGATTTCCCGCTGTTCGAGCCGGGCGAGTTCTTCGTCCAGGTCCAGGCTGTCCAGATCCATTTCGGCGGCGGACCATTGCTTTTGGCTGATGGCGCGCTGTACCGGCGGTTCGACAATGGCCGGGGCTACCGGTTGGACAGTTTCCTTGGCGCCCCGTTGCTCAAGCAGCTGCTTGGCGGCGTTGAACACCTGCAAGCACGAGCCGCAACGAACCACTCCACGGGCCACGCTCAATTGAGCATGGCTGACGCGGAAGCTGGTTTGGCAATGCGGGCACTGGGTGACGAAGCTGTCGGTCATGCGGCGATCCGGTTTATGCAGGCGTTCATTCTAGCGCCGACGGCCAGTGATGCGCACCCAGCCATCGCGATTGGCGATCGGGTCCAGATCGAAGTCTTGAGCGTAGGCTTTGGCGACTTCTTCGCCTTGCTCGGCGAGGATGCCCGACAACGCCAGGCGACCGCCAGGCTTGACCAGGCTGGACAATTGCGGCGCCAGGGACACCAGCGGTCCGGCCAGAATGTTGGCCACCAGCACATCGGCTTGAACCTGTGGCAGATCTTCCGGCAGGTACAGCGGGAAGAGCGCGTCGGCAATATTGTTGCGCCCGGCGTTGTCGCGGGAAGCTTCCAGCGCCTGCACGTCGATGTCGGTGCCGACGGCTTCCTTGGCGCCCAGCAGCAGGGCGGCAATCGCCAAAATCCCCGAGCCGCAACCGAAGTCGAGGACGTGGCAGTCCTTGAGGTCCTGACCATCGAGCCATTCCAGGCACAGCGCAGTGGTCGGGTGGGTGCCGGTGCCGAACGCCAGGCCCGGGTCGAGCAGAATGTTCACAGCGTCGGGTTCAGGGGCAGCGTGCCAGCTTGGGACGATCCACAGGCGTTGACCGAAGCGCATTGGCTGGAAGTCGTCCATCCAGCTGCGTTCCCAGTCCTGGTCTTCGATGACTTCGCTGTGATGCTCGGGCAGCGGGCTGCCGGTCAGCAACTCAAGATGAGCCAGCACATTGGCCGCTTCAGTGCCGCCTTCGAACAGGGCCAGCAGATGAGTGTGCGACCATAACGGCGTGGTGTTGAGTTCAGGTTCGAAGATCGGCTGATCTTCGGCGTCCATGAACGTCACCGACACGGCGCCCACTTCAAGGAAAGCGTCTTCGTAGGTTTCGGCTTGTTCTGGGCTGATGGCGAGACGGACTTGCAGCCAAGGCATGGCGGGCACCTTTGAAAAATATTGATTGCAGCCTAGCGGGCTGCGAGAAGCGCGCAAGTTTACGCGAGCGCGCGGCAGAAGACGACAAGGCCGACACTGGTATGCAGTTTGTGGGAGCGAGGCTTGCCCGCGAAGCGCGATGACTCGGTGACTCGGTGAGTCTGCAATACCTCGGCGTATGGTTCGCGGGCAAGCCTCGCTCCTGCAGGAGTTGTAACCTCCAGAAACAACAAAGCCGCCCGAAGGCGGCTTTGTTGGGCGAGCTAAAGCTTAATGCTTGTCGCCAGCCAGCTTGTGTTCCAGGTAGTGGATGTTGATACCACCTTTGCAGAAGCCTTCATCGCGGACCAGGTCGCGGTGCAGCGGGATGTTGGTCTTGATCCCGTCGACAACGATTTCGTCCAGCGCATTGCGCATGCGCGCCAATGCTTCGTCACGGGTTGCGCCGTAGGTGATCAGCTTGCCGATCAACGAATCGTAGTTCGGCGGAACGGCATAACCGCTGTACAGGTGCGAATCGACGCGAACGCCGTTGCCGCCTGGAGCGTGGAAATGCTTGACCGTGCCTGGGCTCGGCATGAAGGTTTTCGGGTCTTCGGCGTTGATCCGGCATTCCAGGGCATGGCCGCGGATAACCACGTCTTCCTGGGTGTACGACAGCTTGTTGCCAGCGGCGATGCTGAGCATCTCCTTGACGATGTCGATGCCAGTGACCATTTCCGAAACCGGGTGCTCAACCTGAACGCGGGTGTTCATTTCGATGAAATAGAACGCGCCGTTCTCGTACAGGAACTCGAAAGTACCCGCGCCACGGTAGTTGATGTCGATGCAAGCCTTGACGCAGCGTGCGAGGACTTCAGCCCGTGCCTTCTCATCGATGCCCGGTGCCGGCGCTTCTTCGAGAACCTTCTGGTGACGACGTTGCAGCGAGCAATCGCGGTCGCCCAGATGGATGGCGTGACCCTGGCCGTCGGAAAGCACCTGGACTTCCACGTGACGTGGGTTAGTCAGGAATTTTTCCAGATAGACCATCGGGTTACCGAACGCCGCGCCTGCTTCGGTGCGGGTCAGTTTGGCGAAGGAGATCAGGTCTTCTTCTTTATGCACAACGCGCATGCCGCGACCACCACCGCCGCCAGCGGCTTTGATGATCACCGGGTAACCGACTTCGCGACCGATGCGCAAAGCGGTTTCTTCGTCTTCAGGCAGCGGGCCGTCGGACCCCGGAACGGTTGGAACGCCAGCAGCGATCATGGCGTGCTTGGCCGATACCTTGTCGCCCATCAGGCGAATGGTGTCGGCTTTCGGGCCAATGAACGCGAAGCCGGAGTTCTCGACCTGTTCAGCGAAATCAGCGTTTTCCGCAAGGAAACCGTAGCCTGGGTGAATGGCGGTGGCGCCGGTCACTTCGGCCGCGGCGATGATGGCCGGAATGTGCAGGTAAGAGTGGGCGGCCGAGGCCGGACCGATGCAGACGGATTCGTCTGCCAGACCCAGGTGCATCAGCTCTTTGTCGGCCTTGGAGTAAACGGCGACAGTCTTGATGCCCATCTCTTTGCAGGCACGCAGGATCCGCAGGGCAATCTCACCGCGGTTGGCGATCAGAACTTTTTCCAACTTCGCAGTCATCAAAGTTTCTCCGCGTTTCAAACGATGGTGAACAGCGGTTGGTCGTACTCAACCGGCTGGCCGTCTTCGACGAGGATGGATTCGATCACACCGCTGGTTTCAGCTTCGATGTGGTTCATCATCTTCATGGCTTCGACGATGCACAGAGTGTCGCCTTTCTTCACGGTCTGGCCGACTTCAACGAAGGACGGCGAGCTTGGCGAAGATTTGCGATAGAAGGTGCCGACCATCGGCGAACGGGCAACGGTGCCGTTCAGCACTGGCGCGACGGGAGCCGCAGGCGCTGCAGCGGCAACCGGAGCAGCAGCCACTGGCGCAGGCGCAGGCGCCTGTGCATGCATCGGAGCCGGTGCGTAGAACTGCTGAGCCGGGGTCTTGCTATGACGGCTGATGCGTACGGACTCTTCGCCTTCCTTGATCTCGAGCTCGTCGATGCCGGACTCTTCCAGCAGTTCGATCAGTTTCTTAACTTTACGGATATCCATGAATCATCAACTCCCAAGGGTCGGTCAGGGGCGTATAGCTTGTTGTTCAAGCTGTTCCAGGGCGGCCTCCAGGGCCAGTCGATAACCGCTGGCGCCAAGGCCGCAGATCACTCCCACCGCTACGTCGGAGAAGTAAGAGTGATGGCGGAAAGGTTCGCGTTTGTGCACGTTAGACAAATGCACTTCGATGAATGGGATGCTCACCGCCAGCAGCGCGTCACGTAATGCGACACTTGTGTGCGTAAAAGCTGCTGGGTTGATCAGAATGAAGTCCACACCTTCGCCTTTTGCGGCGTGGATGCGGTCAATCAATTCGTACTCGGCGTTGCTTTGCAGGTACAGCAGATGATGGCCGGCTTCACGAGCACGGCGTTCCAGGTCCTGGTTGATCTGCGCCAGTGTCGTAGCGCCATAGGTGCCCGGTTCGCGGGTGCCGAGCAAGTTCAGGTTGGGTCCGTGCAGAACCAATAGCGTCGCCATCTGCTGTTCCTTGTTATCTGTGTGCAGTTGTCAGAACCCGGCGACTATGCCGCAAAGCCTTTGTGACTGTCCAGTTCTATGCAAAAGCCAGCACGATGGCCGATGTTTGCGCGAAATATGTGACCGGCCTGTTAAATCCGGTCATTTGCTTTCGCAACACGTTCGGCGAAGTCTGTCGCGCTGATCTCGCCGATCACTCGCACATCGGCGCGTTCGACACCGTCCTTGCCGAAAAACATCAGGGCCGGAGGGCCGAACAGTTTGTAGCGATCGAGCAGGGCACGTTGTTCGGCGTTGCTGGCAGTGATATCGAAACGCACGAGGCGATAGCCTTTCAGGCGTTCGATGACGGTGGCGTCGTTGAGCACTTCGCGTTCGATGACTTTGCAGCTGATGCACCAGTCGGCGTACCAGTCGAGCAGCAGCGGGGTGTTGGCGGATTTGGCCTCGGCTAGGACGCGATCCAGGTCTGCCGGAGTGCTGATGGTTTGCCAGGCGCTGGTGTTTTGCGGCTGTTCGGTGCCGGCAATGATGCGCGGTTGGCCAATCGGGTTGAACGGGTCGGTCTGCCCGCTGAACGCCCCGAACCAACAGGCTAGTGCGTAAAACAGCAGAAACATCCCGAGCAGTTGGCCGAGGCGTTTTCGTGGCGGTTTGTAGACGAATTCCAGCGCGCCCATGAACAAACCGACGCCACCGGCCAGCAAACCGATCAGCAGCAAGGTGATTTGCCCCGGCAATACGCGACTGACCAGCCCGATTGCCAATCCCAGCAACAACACGCCAATGGCATTTTTTACATAGACCAGCCACGGCCCGCTTTTCGGCAGCCAGGCTGCGCCGCCGGTGGCCACGAGTAACAACGGCGCCCCCATGCCGAGGCCGAGCATGAACAGTTTCAAGCCTCCCCCCAGTGCATCGCCGCTGGCGCTGATATAAAGCAACGCACCGGCCAGCGGCGCCGACACGCAGGGCGACACCAGCAGGCTGGACACCACGCCCAGGACCGCGGCGCCCCATAACGAACCGCCTTCGGTACGCCCGGCGATCCGGTCCAGGCGACTGCTGATGGCATGTGGCAGCTTGAGTTCGAACACGCCAAACATCGCGAGGGCAAACACCGCAAAAAACATCGCGAACGGCACCAGCACCCACGCCGATTGCAGACGCGCCTGAAGGTTGAGCTGGGCGCCGAACATTCCCATCAACGCACCCAGCAGGGCGAAGCAGGCGGCCATGGGCAATACATACGCGAGCGACAGATTAAAACCGCGCAACCCACCGATCTGGCCGCGCAACACCACGCCGGAGAGGATCGGCAGCATCGGCAGTACGCACGGGGTGAAGGTCAGGCCCAGACCCGCAAGGAAGAACAAGGCGAGCTCGCGCCAGCTCCAGCTCTGGGCCGTGGCGGGCGTCGTTGCGCCAATGCCATCTATGTTCAGTCGTTCGGTTTCAGGCGGATAACACAGGCCTTTGTCGGCGCAGCCCTGATAGGTCACGGCCAGCGTGAAGGCGCGGGGATCGGTGCGCGGCACTTCGACGTCGAGCACGCCGTGATAGACCTCGACGTCGCCAAAGTACTCATCGTGCTTTTGTTCGCCCTTGGGCAATTGCGCCGAGCCAAGGCCAACTTCGGCCGGTTCGGCGCGAAACTGAAAGCGGTGCCGATAGAGGTAGTAACCCTCGGCGGCGACAAAACGCAGCTTGATCGATTGCGGCGTGCTGTCGACCAGGCTCAGCTGAAATGCCTCGCGCACCGGCAGGAAGTCGGCACTGTTGTTGATCGAGCCCAAGGTGGAACTGGGTCGACTCTCCAGCAACCCGGCGGCGTTTGCCGGCAGGGCGAGCACTAAAAGCAGCAGGCAGAGCAAACGGCGCATGACAATCTCGCGTATCGGAATTGGGGGCATGATAGCGGACAGTCGCGCGGATTGCCCCGCCCCTGTAGGAGCGAGGCATGGCGGTCTATCAGACGCGGAAGGCTTGAACGGCGGTATGCAAGCGTGCGCCCAACACCAGCAGGTTCTCCCCTTGCACGCGCCCCTCGCCAATGCGCAACAAATTATCCCCACCCAATTGGTGAATTCGCTCACTGTGATCACGGATCTCACTGACCGCACCACTCTGCTGCGCAGTGACATCGGCAATGCGCACGGCGGTGTCGGAAATGGTCTGGATCGCCCCGACGATTTTATCCAATGCACCGTCGGCAGCCTGAGCCTGATTGGCCGTGGCTTCGGCGTGTTCGACCTGGGCGCGCATGCCTTCCACCGATTGCCGCGCGGCGGTTTGCAGGCCGGCGATCAAGGTCTGGATCTCTGCGGTGGCCCCGGCCGTGCGTTGCGCCAACGAGCGAACCTCTTCCGCCACCACCGCAAACCCACGACCCATTTCCCCGGCGCGGGCGGCTTCGATGGCGGCGTTCAGGGCCAGCAGGTTGGTCTGGTCGGCAATTGAGCGGATGACCGTCAGCACGCCGCCGATGGTCGCCGATTCTTCTGCCAGGTGTTCGATCATCTGCGCATTGCCTTGCACTTCACCCACCAGCGCATGCAGGCCGGTGAGGCTCAGGCCGATAACTTTCTGGCCATGCTCGACCGCGATTCCGGCATGACGACTGGCGTCGGCGGCCTGGCTGGCATCGCCAGCAACTTGTTGGATCGTTGCTTCCAGTTCGCCGAGAGAATCGCGGATCAGCGCGGTGTCGCCGGCCTGATGTTCGGCACCGCTGTGCAGGTCGTTGCTCAACTCGGCCAAAGTGCGGCTACTGCCGGCGACCTGCTCGGCATTGAGACGAATAGTCCCGACCAGGTCCGCCAGGTATGCGCGCAAGCGGTTGAGCGAGGCTTCAATGTCATGCAGTTCGCGATTGGTCTTGCCCAATTGAATTTCCTGGCTGAAGTCGCCTTCGGCCCAGGTCGACAGGGCCGGGGCGAGGTTGGTCAGTGTCCGGGCCAGCTTGCGTTGCAAGGTGTCGATCAACAAGGCGATCAGCAGAATCAGGCCGATCATCACGCCTTGCATCAAGCGTACTTCGCCCTGGATCTGCCCGTGCTGGGCGCGGACCACCGGCTCCAGTCCGGCAATGGCGTGCTGTACGTCGGCGATCTTCAGGTGCGTCGCGGTGCTGAGGTCGGTGCGTTTCTGGATTTGCTCGCGAGTGCGCGCCAGTTCAGCGGGGTAACGCGTCAGCAAGCTGTTGAGTTCCCGTTTGAGGGCGACACCGGCATCTTCTGCGACGGTTTTTTCGGTGTTCTCCAGCCCCATCATCGCGGCGAAATCATCGGTGCCGGATTCGCTGCTGGCGGCCACCCCGAGCAGCGGCAAGGCGCCTATCAGCTCGGCCTGCGCACGAATGCTGGCGACTTCGCGTTCGACATCGGCGGCCAGTTCACTGCGACCGCTGCTGACCAGTTTGTCCCGCGCCAGCGACAGTTTGCCCAGGTGCTGGGACGCGGCGAGCAAGGGCGCGAGGTACGCTGCGTTCCCGCTGGCGTATTGGCTGAGCTGATCGAGGCTGGCGCCGAGTTCACGTTCAGCTTGCAGCAGCAAGGCTTGAGGGTCCCCGGCAAGTTTGCCGGCAGCCAGCAGGTCGGTCTTGCTGAATTCACTCAGGTTCGACAGGCTCGGACGCAAGGTGTCGGCCAGGGCTGGCGGTAATTCACCGAGTTCCTTTTGCAGGCTGTCGATGGCCTGGCTGGCGCTGCTCAGGCGCAGGGCATCGCCGCTGGCGAGATAATCCTCGACGTTGCGCGCCACTTCATTTTGAAATTGCTGGGACAAACCGAGGTAACGCTCCATCAGCAGATAGGGGCGTTCGAGGGCTTTTTGCGACCACCAGAGCGTCGCGCCAAGGGCCACGCATACGGCGACTAAAAGGAGGGTGTTGAGATTGGTCAGCAGCTTCAGGCGCATCGCGGGTCTACCAACGGCAGAATGGTAAGCGCCTGAAGTTATTGCGTTTCTGTTACAGGGTTATGACCGAATGGGTCCATTCCGATGAAAAAGTGGCACTTTGCTTTGATGTCCGCGCAGCCTGCACGCGGTTGCGTCCACCGTCCTTGGCGCGGTACAGCGCTTCGTCCGCCTGGCTGGCCATCATCAGGCTGTCGGAGTGGTCGCACAGCTCCACCACCCCGGCGCTGAACGTGCACCACAAATCCTGGGGCTGGGCCGGGTAGTGGATTTCGGCAAACCGCTGACGGATTTCATCGAGCACTCTGTGGGCCGCTTCGAGATCGGTGTCCGGCATGACGATGGCGAATTCCTCGCCACCGTAGCGGCCGATGAAATCTGTTTTGCGCAACCGCTGCTTGAGAAACAGCGCCAGGCTCTTGATGACCCGGTCGCCCATGGGGTGGCCGTGGCTGTCGTTGACCCGTTTGAAGTGGTCGATGTCGAGCATCGCAAAACTCAACGGCTTGCTCTCGCGGCGGGCGCGGAAGCTGCAGTCCTCGAGCAATTGCAGGATGTGGGTGTGGTTGTACAAACCGGTCAGGCTGTCGCGCACCATCCGTGCTTTCAGATTGCGTGCCCGCGCCGCGCGGTTGCGCACAGTGGTGATCAGGTGCCGCGGCTTGATCGGTTTGGTCAGGAAGTCGTCGCCGCCTTCGCTCATGGCGTCGAGTTGCTTGTCCAGATCGTCTTCGGCGGACAGGTAAATGATCGGTACGCTCACGTAGCGGTCGTTGTGCCGGATCACCTTGGCCAGTTCCGTGCCGGTGCAGGTCGGCATGTACATGTCGAGGATGATCAGGTCCGGCTGAAAGTCCGCCAGTTCGGCCATGGCCTGAATCGGGTCGATCAGGGTGCGCGTGACGATTCCGGCGCTGTTCAGCAGGCGCTCGGTGTGCAAGGCCTGAGCGCGGGAGTCGTCGATGATCAGCACTTTATAAGGTTCGTACTGGGCGACGCAGGTCAGGACTTCGATCTTCTCCAGCAGGCTTGAGGCTTCGAGGGTGCCGGTGAGAAACTCCTGGCCACCGGCGCGCACGGCGGCGAGGCGGGTCGGGGTGTCTGTTTCGAGCAAGCTGAAGAACAACAGCGGTAAAGGCTCATCCAGTCCGACCTGAGCTTCGGCGGCCAGTTTCAGGCCGATGCCGGCGCCACTGAAGTCCACGTCCATGACGATGGCGGCGGGCAGACGCTCGATCATAGAGGAGCGAAACGCCGCAACGCTGTCCAGGGATTGGGCGCTGAGCCCGAAAAACTCCAGCTGCTTGGCCAGGCGCTCGGCGCGGTCGTGATCCTGCAACATCACGTAGATCGGCTTGCGCAGCGGTGGCAGAAAGGTTTGTTCGAGCTGATCGCCGTGGCGCAGGCCGGTGCGCGACAGGCGCTGCATCAAGCGATTGAGGTCGGTGATCAGGCCACTGCTCAGGCGTCCGCGATTGGCGTCGACAGCCTCCAGCGACTGGCCGATGTGACGCGCCAGTTGCGTGTGTTCCGGTTGTTCGAAACGCTCGGCAAAGCGCAGCAGGCGCAGGTTGGCCTCGCTCAGTTCCGACAAATCGGTGTTGGACCACTCGCTGCGTTGCAGGCGCTGCCATATCTCAAGAATCTGACGTGCCTGATGAATTACCCGCTGGGCAAAGTGGTGCTTGAGGCGCTCACGGCTGGGGTCTTCTGGCTCGGTCATATCCTGACTACTAGTTAGGGTGCATGCTGAGATCGACTGGTGGCTCTATGCTAGCACCTCTTTTCAATCCCATGAGCATCGTGTGTCAATAATCTGCAAAGCGGCCTTATTCAGTTTCTGACTGGATGGTCGCATAGGCTCGCGGCTGAGCTTCATTTATAGTGGCCCCTGATCGCGGTCATTGTAAGTCCCGCCATTTCCCGCAGGATTTAATGCGCGGCAAACGAGGCACGATGGCGTAGGGTTGTGGTCGAACCGATGAACTCAAGTGATTGAAAGGATATCGCCATGCTGGACTGGAAGAATCGCGCGGGCAGCGCGCCTGAACGTGCCGCTGAACCGAAATCGGCCACCCGCAGTTACGTCGGCGGCCTGTTGTTCAGCCGGGCGCTGGCGACGCTGATTGGCCTTTACCTGCTGGTGACGATCGGGCTGGGCTGGTATTGGAGCCAGGAGCCGGCACTGTTCCCGGTTCAACAGAATGCGCAAGTGGCGGCCGAGAAAGAAGGCAAGCAAATGGTGGTCGGGTACACCACTGTGGAAACCCTCAAGACTGTCGCTGGTACATTGCTGAGCAAGCCAGGTGGCTATATTTCCAACGACCGTTTCCCGCCGGGTCTGTGGATGGACAATACGCCGAGCTGGGAATATGGCGTGCTGGTCCAGGTTCGCGACCTGAGTCGTGCAATGCGTAAGGACTTCGCCCGTTCCCAGTCGCAGTCCACCGAGGACGCTGACCTGGCCAAGGCCGAGCCGCGTTTCAACTTCGACAACAAGAGCTGGGTGCTGCCCTCCAGTGAGTCCGAATACCAGGAAGGCATCAATTCCCTGAGCCGTTACCAGGCACGCCTGTCCGATCCGAGTCAGAAAAGTGCGCTGTTCTATGCCCGCGCCGACAACCTGAACAACTGGCTGGGCGATGTCGGCACCCGTCTGGGTTCGCTGTCGCAACGGCTGTCGGCCAGCGTGGGCCGAGTCAAACTCAACACCGCGCTGAAAACCGAAGTCCTTGCGCCGGGTCAGGTGCCACAGGTCGATGAAGAAATCGTCGAAACCCCGTGGATGCAGATCGATAACGTGTTCTATGAAGCCCGCGGCCAGGCTTGGGCGCTGTCCCACTTGCTGCGCGCCATCGAAGTCGATTTCGCCGATGTGCTGGCCAAGAAGAACGCCACGGTCAGCGTGCGTCAGATCATTCGTGAGCTGGAAGCCTCGCAAGAGCCGGTCTGGAGCCCGATGATCCTCAACGGCAGCGGCTTCGGTGTGCTGGCCAACCATTCGCTGGTCATGGCCAACTACATCTCCCGTGCCAACGCGGCAGTGATCGATCTGCGTCAATTGCTCAATCAGGGCTGAGTCATGGTCGATAACGCCAAAGAGGCTGCCCATCGCGCGGCCTCGGATGCCGAACACATCGCCTGGGTCGACGAACAGGACAACCTGCTCGGCGCCCTGGTCCGTTCCGACCTGCGCGAGCGGGGGCTGATCGGGCGTGGCACCTACATCATGCTGTTCAACTCGGTCGGTGAACTGTGCGTTCACCGTCGAACCCTGAGCAAAGCCATTTACCCCGGTTACTGGGATGTGGCGGCCGGCGGCATGGTGCTCGCCACCGAGACGTACGTCGAATCGGCTGCCCGTGAGCTGGAAGAAGAGTTGGGCGTGAGCGGTGTGGAGTTGACCGCCCATGATCACTTCTTCTTCGAGGACACCGGCAATCGTCTCTGGTGTTCGGCGTTTTCGGCGGTGTGGGACGGCCCGTTGATCCTGCAACCGGAAGAGGTGCTGGAAGCGCGTTTCATCCCCATCGAGCAGGTCATGCTGGAAATCCAGCAAAAGCCTTATTGCCCGGACTCCCTGGCCGCGTTGAAGCGTTATCTGCGCGCCCTTGGGAAGGGCGTCGCAAAAGAGCAGTAAATTGGCGCCGATTGGCTCTTAGCAAGTCGGCTTTTTGCCGTTACACTGCGCGACCTTTTCAAACTGAGCCAGCGTTGCCTGGCCCAGTAGCGCTGCCCCTGCCTGAGTGGGGCTTCGCGGTCGATGGCAGCTTCCCAAGTTGCCGCGACCAGTCTTTGTCCTCCCAAGAGGATTGCCGGTGGCCAAAAAAGCCGCATCCTTCGCCGCCCTTGGTGGCCTGGTATTTTCCACCGACGCAGGTCGTCATTGCCCGGATTGCAGTAAACCGGTGGACGCCTGCATCTGCAAACAGACCGTTATCCCGGCTGGCGACGGCATCGCTCGCGTGCGTCGCGAAAGCAAGGGGCGTGGCGGCAAGACGGTGACCACCATCACCGGCGTGCCGTTGGCGGAAGAAGCGCTCAAGGACCTGGCCACCACGTTGAAGAAACGCTGTGGCACCGGGGGTGCGTTGAAAGACGGAATCATCGAAATCCAGGGCGATCATGTCGAGCTACTCTTGGCTGAACTGATCAAGCTGGGTTTTAAAGCGAAGAAGTCCGGCGGCTAGCAGCCTCTGTGAAAACCACCCTCGGCTTGATCCAGTCCTGATTCAACTCTGGCCTGGCGTCGTCTACATGGTTTTCACAGAGCCTGTTCTGACCGGTTTCTAAACTCAGCGCTGAATGTGAGGTCTATGGCCCTTGCATGCAGGCTAATCGTCATTTTCATTCTTTAGACTGCGCCGGCCTGAACCCAGGCGACGCTCTATGACTTCTTTATAGGGGACTTCAATGTCCGTACGACGCACACGCAAAGACGATGGCAGCCAATGGACAGTTGCGGACAGCCGCAGTGTTTACGGGATTCGCCATTGGGGGGCCGGGTATTTCGCGATCAATGACGCCGGTCGCGTCGAAGTTCGTCCGAACGGTCCGACCAGTTCGCCTATCGACCTCTTCGAGCAAGTCGACCAGCTGCGCAAAAGCGGCCTGTCCTTGCCGCTGCTGGTGCGTTTCCCTGACATTCTGCAAGACCGCGTGCGTCAGCTGACCGGCGCGTTCGACGCCAACATCGAGCGCCTGGAATACCAGAGCAAGTACACCGCGCTGTACCCGATCAAGGTGAACCAGCAGGAAGCGGTGATCGAAAACATCATCGCCACCCAGGATGTGTCCATCGGCCTGGAAGCCGGCTCCAAGCCTGAGCTGCTGGCCGTATTGGCCCTGGCGCCAAAGGGCGGCACCATCGTTTGCAACGGTTACAAGGACCGCGAGTTCATCCGACTGGCGCTGATGGGCCAGAAGCTGGGCCACAACGTGTTCATCGTGATCGAGAAAGAATCCGAAGTCGGCCTGGTGATCGAAGAAGCCGCCTCGCTGAAGGTCAAGCCTCAAGTCGGCCTGCGCGTGCGTCTGTCGTCCCTGGCCTCAAGCAAGTGGGCGGACACCGGCGGTGAGAAGTCCAAGTTCGGTCTGTCGGCGGCGCAGCTGTTGTCGGTGGTCGAGCGTTTCCGCGCGGCTGGCCTGGATCAAGGCATTCGCCTGTTGCACTTCCACATGGGTTCGCAGATCGCCAACCTGGCGGACTACCAGCACGGCTTCAAGGAAGCGATTCGTTACTACGGCGAACTGCGTAACCTCGGCTTGCCGGTTGACCACATCGACGTCGGTGGCGGTCTGGGCGTCGACTACGACGGCACGCACTCGCGCAACGCCAGTTCGATCAACTACGACATGGACGATTACGCCGGTGTCGTGGTCGGGATGCTCAAGGAGTTCTGCGATGCGCAGAGCCTGCCGCACCCGAACATCTTCTCCGAAAGCGGCCGCTCGCTGACCGCTCACCACGCCATGCTGGTGGTGCAAGTGACCGACGTCGAGAAGCACAACGACGACGTGCCGAAGATCGACAACAAAGAAGAGCTGCCGGAGACCGTGCAGTGGCTGGTTGACCTGTTGGGCCCGACCGACATCGAGATGGTCACCGAAACCTACTGGCGCGCCACGCACTACATGAGCGATGTGGCCACCCAGTACGCCGATGGCAAGCTGACCCTGGCCGAGAAAGCCCTGGCCGAGCAATGCTACTTCGCCGTGTGCCGTCGCCTGCACAACTCGTTGAAGGCGCGTCAGCGTTCGCACCGTCAGGTGCTCGACGAACTCAACGACAAGCTGGCCGACAAGTACATCTGCAACTTCTCGGTCTTCCAGAGCCTGCCGGACACCTGGGCCATCGGCCAGGTCCTGCCGATTCTGCCGCTGCACCGTCTCGACGAAGAGCCGCTGCGCCGCGCCGTGCTGCAGGATCTGACCTGTGACTCCGACGGCAAGATCAAGCAATACGTCGACGAGCAGAGCATCGAAACCAGTCTGCCAGTCCACGGTTTGAACGAAGGTGAGGACTACCTGCTGGGTATCTTCCTGGTCGGCGCCTACCAGGAAATTCTCGGCGACATGCACAACCTGTTCGGTGACACCGACTCGGTGAACATCTACCAGAACGCCGACGGTAGCGTGTACCACGCGGGTATCGAAACCCACGACACCATCGAAGACATGCTGCGTTACGTGCACTTGTCGCCGGAAGAACTGATGACCCACTACCGCGACAAGTGCGCAAGTGCACGCATCACTGCCGCCGAGCGCACCCAGTTCCTCGACGCTCTGCGCCTGGGCCTGACCCGTTCGTCTTACCTGTCTTCTTGAGGTAAGGCACTGGTCTCATCAGGTTGTCGGAAAATGTTCCGCGCGCTGCGGAAATTTCAGATGACCTGGTGGGACGCCTCCCTGAATTCAAGCGAAATGGCTCACATCCTCGCTATCCAAGCGACGTGGTCCTTTTTTCGCGTAGGTCATTTCCTAAGTTGTACTTCGGCTCTCTACTCGGCCAACTCTCTCGGAGAGAATCCCCGGCCGCCCCTCCTGTAGAGAATCGCCGATGTTCGATCCAGTCAACGAGCCGTCATTTCGTCTGGATGTAGAGGGTCTGCCCGACCCCGTTGAGGTCTTGGCCTTTACCGGCAGTGAAGCGATCAGCGAACCCTTTGTGTTTGACGTGGATCTGCTGATCGAAGACCCGACACTGGACCTGGCAAGCCTGCTGTACCGTCCGGCCTTTTTGCATTTCGGGCCGCCGGGGACCGGTTTTCACGGGCAGTTGCATGAGCTCGTCCAGACGGGTCATGGTGCTGCGCCCAGGCTTTGCCGTGTGCGCCTGAAGCCGAAACTGGCTTGCCTTGCCCAGCGTTTCAGCCAGCGCATCTTCAGCAACCGTTCAGTGCCCGAAATCCTCGCCCAGGTGCTCAAGGAGCATGGCATTACCGGTAAGAATCGGCGCTTTGATTTGAGCGGCGATTACCCGCCGCGTGATTTCTGCACGCAGTACCGGGAATCGGATCTGCAGTTTCTCCAGCGCCTGTGTGCCCAGGAACGGCTCCATTACCACTTCGAGCATCACCCGCGCGGGCACTGTCTGGTAGTTGGTGATAGGCAGGGGCCCTTTCAGCAGGGCGCCGAGATGGTTTTTGCACCCGACCCCGAACAGCCTGGGGTGCGCCGCTTCAAGGTTCACGGCAACACGCAGGCGGGCGAAGGTCAGACGAATTTGACCACGTTGCGCAGCGGCCAGCGGGTTCTGCTGTCCGGCCATCCGTGTACGGACTGGAACCGTCGCTGGCTGCTGATCCAGGTCGAGCATCAGGGTGGGCAGACACCGGGGTTTGCCTACGGCAACAAGATCCGCGTTGCCGGGGCTGTACCGCTTGCGGCGCCTCATTCGGTCATGAACCCCAGGATGCACAGCCTGCAGCGGGCGTGGGTGGTCGATGTCGATGAGCCGCAACCCGATTCAACCAGGCCCGTTGCCGTGCAATTTGACTGGGTCTATCAGGGCGAAGGCGCTGCGCCCAGCCACTGTTGGCTGCCATTGGCGCTGGAGTTGGGCGGCGCGCATGCCAAGCCGTTGAGAGAAGGCGCGCAGGTACTGGTGAGCTTTATCGAAGGTGATCCGGATCAACCGTTAATCACCGGGTATCTTCCCGGCCCCTCTTTCACCCACGCGTCAGGCTTGTCCGAACCTCCACCCACCACGACAACAGATGCCGACACTGCCAGCGTCGGATTGCTGCGTTTGTTGCAATCCAGCGAACCGATCGTGCTGCTGTGTCTTTTGCCTGGCGGGGGTAGTTTCAGCCATTGCGCGCAAGCTTTTTGCACCTGCCGGGCCGCGACAAGGCTTGGCCAGAGCGGTGCGGCATGATCGTCGCTCAGGCGCCGGACTCAACCGCACAATGGCTGTTGCTCGACGTACCGGGGCAGCCCCGCGCCGGCGCGAGGCTGATCCAGCAGTTTGCGCAGGCCCGACGGTTCTGGCTGTTCGATAGCACCGAGTTGCAGCCGTTACGCGAGCACGGTCCGCTGTTGGTCGACCTCAAGGAATGCCCGACGTTGGCCGAGCTGTGCCTGCGCGAACCGCACCTCTGGAGCGGTTTGTTATTGGTCAGTGAGGCTTCGCCGTCGCAGTTGCTCGAGCATTTGCGTCGCATGCTGACCGTCACTTTTGGCCTGCATCACCGTGCTTTGTTGAGTTACTACAACCCCCACACCGCCAGTTACTTTTTTGATGCCTGCGATGCCCTGGAATTGAGTCGCTGGCTGGGGCCGATCAGTCAGTTGCGCTGGTTCGGCGGGACCTGGGCCGACCGGGCAATCGGCAGTCAGGGTTGGCAGCAGTTGTTCAATCCCGGGCTTGCCGTCAGCCCGTTGGCCATCGAAGAAAACCTCACGCCCCGGCAGCGTGACACCTTGCAAACCTGCCTGCTGGAACAGCACGTCTGGCATTGGAGCCGGTCCACCGGGACCGACTACAACAGTCTGTGGGCCCTCGTGCAGGAAGGGCTGGCGCTGGGTTTCAGCGAACGCCCGGTGCTCGATGGCTGGTTATGGCTACGCTTGCAGTATCCCGACGCTTCACCCGTGCAGCCGCTACCGGGTATCACTCAGCAGGAACGTCTCGATAGCTTGCGCAATCTATGGCAGAACGATCAACCCTGAACACGAGGTTCGACATTGATGGCGAGCACAACGCGCTGGCTGTTCGGCCTGACCATGGGCATTTGTTTGCTGACCGTGATAACGGCGTGTTCACCGCTGAAAATGCTCAATGCGCTGACCCCCGACAACACGTTCGACAAGACCGAAGGGATTGCCTATGGCGATGATCCGCGGCAGAAACTCGATGTGTATGTGCCTCGTCACCCTCTGGAGAATGCCCCGGTGGTGGTGTTTTTCTACGGCGGCAGCTGGAACAGCGGTTCACGCAGTGATTACTCTTTTGTCGGCGAGGCGCTGGCGTCGCGTGGAGTGGTTGCGGTGCTGGCGGACTATCGACTGTATCCACAGGTACGCTATCCCTTGTTCCTGGAGGATGGCGCTAAAGCCGTGGCCTGGACTCACGATCACATCCACAGGTTTTCCGGTGACCCGCAACGGTTGTACCTGATGGGCCACAGCTCCGGGGCCTATAACGTCGCGATGCTGGCGTTGGACCCCGGTTTGCTGGGGGCCGTGGGGATGTCGCCGCACGATCTGCGCGGCTGGATCGGTCTGGCCGGGCCTTATGATTTTCTGCCCATCCAGAATCCGGACGTGCGGCCCGTGTTTTTCTGGCCGGATTCTCCGCCGCAGTCGCAACCGATCAATCACGTCAGTCGAGGCGCGCCGCCGGCGTTGTTGATGGCTTCGCGCGACGACGATCTGGTCAACCCGACGCGTAACACTGGCGGCCTGGCGCGCAAGCTGCGCCAGGCCGGAGTGCCGGTTCAGGACTTCTATTTCGCCCGCACCGGCCACGCCACGCTGGTGGCGACACTGTCTCGGCCCATGCGGGGTTTGGCGCCGGTGCTGGATGAGGTCAGCGCCTTCATCAGAGCCACGCCGACTCAGTAAACCTTGCCCGCGAACCAGCCGTCGTTCTTGCGCAAGTACCAGGCGAAAGCACCGAGGGTCAGGCTGCGCAGCAACATGAACAACAGGAACGTTATCCACAGCCCATGGTTGCCAAAACCTTGCAGTGCCCAGGCGAACGGCAGCAGCAGAACGACCGTCAGCAGCATGCCGTTGCGCATTTCCCGGGCCCGCGTGGCGCCGATGAACAGTCCGTCGAGCAGGTAACTCCAAACGGCAATCAGCGGCAGCGCGGCGAGGTAGGGCAGGTAGATAAACGCGGTGTCGCGCACACTCTGGATGTCGGTCTGCATCTCGATGAACAAATGCCCGGCGAAGGCGAACAGCACGGCAAATCCCAGGCTCGCCAGCAACGACCAGCCGCAGGCGACCACCAATGAGCGACGCAGCGCCTCTCGATCGCGCGCGCCGATGGCATGCCCGCACAGGGCTTCCACGGCATGGGCCAGACCGTCCAGCGCGTGGGCCGTCAGCAGCAAGCCGTTGAGCAGCAGGGCGTTGGCGGCGACGGTGGCATCACCGAGCCGTGCGCCCTGCACGGTGATCAGGAAAAACACCGATTGCAACGCCAGGCTGCGGATGAAAATGTCGCGGTTGACGGCCAGCAGTGGCCGCCAGCTCTGCCACAGCGCCAGAGCGGCCCAGGCGATGTGGCCGGGATAAGCGCGCAGGGCTTTGCGGGTCATGAACAGGCCGATCAGGGCCCCGGTCCATTCGGCGATCACTGACGCCCGGGCCGCACCGACCACGCCCCAGTCCAGTCCGAGCACGAACCACAGGTTCAGCGCGATGTTCACCAGGTTGGTGCTCAGCAGAATCGCCAGCGGGGCCCGGGCGTTCTGGGTGCCCAGGAACCAGCCTACCAGCGCATAACTGGCCAGCGCCGCCGGCAGGCCGAATAGCCTTGTATGGAAAAATTCGCGGGTGAGCTGGTCAAGCTCGGCGGAGGGTTGCATGAAGTGCAGCGCGACGCCGCTCAACGGAACGCCCAATGCGCCCAAGACAATCGCCAGCCCCATCGCCAGCAACAAGCCCTGCAACAAAATCTGCCGCAACGCCGCGCCATCCCCGCGCCCGGCGGCCTGGGCGGCAAAACCGGTAGTGCCCATGCGCAGAAAGCCCATGCCCCAGGCCAGAAAGGTATACAGGCTGGCCCCGACCGCGACGGCGCCCAACTGATGGGCGTGGGGCAGGTGGCCGATGACGGTACTGTCGACCAGTGCCACCAGCGGAACGGAAATGTTCGAAAGAATCATCGGCGCAGCCAGCGCCCAGACCCGACGATGGGTAGGGCGGTCGCGCCAGTCGGCAATCAGGTTGGACATGCAGGCTCCTTGAGGAGCGGGCATTGTAGCGGGAGGTGTCGTACTAATGTGGGAGCGGCGGTGTCAGTGGATGATCCAGCTCAGCAGCCAAAGGCCCAACACCAACCAGATAATCCCCATGATGATCGACGCATTCATGAACGCCCGGATCGCCGACCACAACAGCATCAGCCCCAGGATCAGCGCAATGATGCTGATGATCGATGTGTCCATGCCCAGTGCCCGGGACAAGCCTTCGACAAAATTGCTGCCGGCATGGCTCAGCAGGTTGAACAAGCCGCTGAGGCCATCAACGATAAACCGGATGACCGAGCCGAGTGCCTGGCCGAGCCATTCGAAGAAACTTTCTACCTGCATGTCGTGAACGTCCTGATGTAAGTGGTGGCGTGCTTGCCGGACTTGGGCCATGGATTACGGTGCCGAGTTCCCCACAAGCATAGAGCGTTGCATCGACCCTGTGGGAGCGAGCTTGCGCGCGATGGCGTTTTGTCAGTCAACATCCGGGCTGGATTAAGTCCGCGCTCTCACATTCAACTGCCCACTTGCCATCCCCGGTCATCCCCCCGAAGCTATACGCCTTCAGGAGAGCCCGATGAACCTTGTTGAACTGACCGAACGCCTGCACGCCATCCGTGACCGCAACGACTGGCGGCAATTTCACAGCCCGAAAAACCTGGCCATGGCCGCGAGCGTGGAAATGTCCGAGCTGGTGGAGATTTTCCAGTGGCTGACCGAAGACCAGTCGCGCCAGTTGCCGGCGGACAAACTGGCCCACGCCGGGCAGGAAGTGGGTGACATCGTCCTCTATCTATTGCTGCTGTGCAGCGAGTTGGGGCTGGACATGAATGAAGTGGTACGCAACAAACTCGCTGACAGCGAAAAGAGGTTCAGCTGATGAGCGATCGTCATTTCGATCAACTGGCGACCCGGTTTGCCGAAAAAATCTACGGCGGGGCGAAAGGTGCGATCCGCCTGGCGGTGCTTCAGGCCGACCTGGCCGAAACCCTGCCGGACCGGCCGCTGCGCGTGTTGGATATCGGCGCGGGCCTGGGCCACATGTCGTTGTGGCTGGCCCAGCGTGGCCATGACGTCACGCTTGCCGAACCCGCCGAACCGATGCTCGAAGGCGCCCGCCAGCGGTTCGCCGACGCCGGGCAGAGCGCCACGTTCATTCAGGCACCGTGGCAGGAATTGCTCGGCCAGCTCACCGAGCCCTATGACCTGGTGCTGTGCCATGCCGTGCTGGAATGGCTTGCCGAACCCCATGCCATCCTGCCGGTGCTGCATCAACTGACCAAACAGGACGGCTGGCTCTCCCTGGCCTTCTACAACCGCGACGCGCTGATCTACCGCAACCTGCTCAAAGGCCATTTCCGCAAGATGCGCAAGAACGACATGGCCGGCGAGAAGCAGAGCCTGACCCCGCAGCAACCCCTCGATCCGCGCGAACTGGCGGCGCAACTTGAGGGCCTGTGGCAGGTCGAAAGCCAGAGTGGGGTGCGGGTTTTCCACGACTACATGCCAGTGGAATTCCAGGCCCGCGCCGAACTCGTGGACTTGCTCGAAATGGAGCTGGCCCACCGCCGTCACCCAAGCTTTGCCGGGCTTGGGCGCTATTTGCACTGGATCTGTCGGCCGGTCTGATCGGAGCGCAGCATGAAAAGTCGTTCAGGGTTACTGGTGATCTGTCTCGGGTTGGCGGCCTGCCAGGGCAGCAATCCCTATGTGGCGACCTCCAAGCCCTTGCCGCCGGCACCGGCTCAGGCGGCCAACACCTTCGACCGCAGCGCCTACCCGGCACCGCCGCGTGACTATGGGCGTTACCGCAGCTGGGCCTGGCTCAACGGGCAGCTGCCACCGGGCAGCGCCTGGGCAGACTCGGCCCAGGTCGCCGAAGCGGTCAGCAACGCCCTCGATCAGCGCGGCCTGCGTCCGCTGCACGACAATACCCGCCCGGCCGACCTGTTTGTCAGCGCCGATCTGCACCTGGAAACCCGGTTGCGCCAGGTTCGGGACGACTACGGTTATTACGGCGGTGGTTATGGCGGCTACAACCGCTACGGCACCGGTTATGGCATGTACAACACGGTGCCGATCGTGCGCACGTATCAGGAACAGGTCGTGGTGGTGCGAGTGGATCTGTTCGACGCGGGCACAGGCCAGCCAGTGTGGAGTGCCAGCGCCGAAACCGGCAGTCGGGGCAGTCAGAGTGAGCGTGCCGATGCGATACGTGAGGCTGTGGAAAAGGCCATGTCGGCGTATCCTCCCAGTTAACTTCTCACGTTGAGAGGGCGTTCACAGGTTCATGTCTTCAACCGGAGAACCATCATGATCCGTCGTTTCGCTTTACTGGCTGTGGCCGCGCTGCTCAGTGCCTGCGCCGCCAACCAGGTCAATAATGACTTCGATGCCAGCCGCGACTTCGCCGCCTATCGCACCTGGAGCTGGAAAGAACCTGCACTGCAATATCGCCCCGACGACCCACGGATCAAGAGCGACCTGACCGAACAGCGCATTCGTCAATCGGTGGCCGATCAACTGGATCAGCGTGGCCTGCGCCCGGCCGCCGCTGGCAGCAAGGGTAATTTGGACGTCCAGACTTACCTGATCGTCGAAGAACGCCAGCAACAGGTGACCACCAACTATGGCGGTGGTTGGGGTAATCCATGGAATGGCTACTGGGGCGCGCCGATGTACAACGAAACCCGCAGCGTCAGTTACAAAGTGGCGACCATCCAGATCGATTTGCTCGATGGCAAGGACGGCAAACTAGTGTGGCGTGGCAGCGATGAGCAACTGCTCAGCCGCACGACGAACCCCGCTGATCGCAGCAATGCGATACGCGAAACCGTCGCACGAATCCTCGCCAACTATCCACCGCACTGACCATCCACCCAGCCTGAAACACAAGCCCGCTCCCACAAACGGTTGTGGGGTGGCTTGTTGCCAGCAGTCTTGCCCAGCGTTGTCTACACTGTTTTTCCATGGAGGTAACCCCCCGACGGTTCACCGGCAAAGGAGTGCATGATGTCTCCACGCTTGCAATTTTGCGGCCCGTCCCGGCAACGGGGGGCGATAGGCTTGATGGCGGCGCTGACATTCGCATTGGCGCTGGTGTTCCTGCTGGTGGTGATCGACAGTGGCCGGCTCTACCTGGAAAAGCGCAACCTGCAGCGCGTCGCTGACATGGCCGCGCTCGAAGCCGCCACCCGTGGCGGTGACTGCGGCGTCGGTACAACCGCGCTCATCTACGCCACTGCCAGCGCCCAGCGCAATAATTTCACCGTGCCCGGTGCGGATCGCACACTGGCCGTTGACTGTGGTGCGCTGACCGTCGGCGCCAACAACCTTCGGGTTTTCGGCGTTGACCCGAGCAAAAGCGAAGCCATCCGCGTGATCGCCAGCCATGGGGTGCCGCAAAGTCTCGTCGGTGGAATCGGCGCAATGTTCGGGGGCGCACCCGCCAACTCGACCATCACGCTCAGCGCCACTGCGGTGGCCGGGCTGCCGGGGCCGCCGGTCGCCCAACTGACCATTCGCAGCACCCTGGTCGACGTCAATTTGTTGAACGGCTTCCTTTCCGCGCTCGCGGGAGCGTCCATCAACCTGCCTGTCGCGAGTTGGAACGGGCTGTTGGGCGCCGACATCAACTTGCTTAAATACATGGACCAGTTGGCCATTGACCTGCAGGTCACGGCAGGCGATTACACGGGGCTGCTCGGCGCTGATGTCACCGTGGGCCAGTTACTTCAGGCCGCTGCCACGGTGGCGCGACTCAATGGGGCGACGGCGGACGTGCAGGCCGGTTTCGACAGCTTGGCCATCGCGGTCGTCAGCCCGCTCAAAGTGCATTTGGGGGACCTGTTGAAACTGCAGACAGGCACCACGTCTGCCGGCCTGAACGCCAACGTGAACGCGCTTCAACTGGTGCAGGCCTTTATCGAACTCGGCAACAGCAAGAGCGCCGTGGCAGGCACCATTCCGGTGAATCTGCTGGGGCTTGGCGTCGGGGCCAGCGCAAAGATCAAAGTCATCGAACCCCCGCAGTGGTCGGCGGTGGGCAATCCCGCACTGGCAAAAATGGCGCCCTTGGGCGCCAATCGAATCTATGTGCGCACCGCTCAAGTCCGGGTGCTGGTGACATTGGATTTGTCATTGATCACCGGTCTGCTTGGCGCGGTGACGGGGACTTTGTCCGTGGTCACCGGGCTGCTCGGGCTCGACGTGTACGTGTTGCCCAGCCCCAACCTGGACGTCAGCCTGCAAGCCGGTGGCGGCAACAGTTACGTCACCGATTACACCTGCCCCAGCGAAAACAATAAAAGCCTGACCGTGAACAGCGCCACTACTGTGGCTGAATTGCGCGTCGGACGGGTCAATTCGGACTGGGCTTCATCGTCCGCGCCCCTGACGGTCACGCCGGTCACCCTGCTCGATATCCGCAAAGCGGGCGTACCCTTTTCCGGCGGTGGCGCTGAGCTGCAAATTTACAGTCCCGTGCTGCCGGCCAATGCCACCTCGACGTTCATCAACCCGCCGAAAGTCGGTTTGCCCCCGTCGGATCCGCCATACACCTTGACCGCTACCAACGCGGTTTCTGGATTGTCGCAAACCGTCAATGACGTGAACCTGATCGTCCACGCGCCGTCATTCACGCCCAACTTCCTGTTGGCCGCGACCTTCGAATTATTGAAAACACTGCTCGATGGCGTGATCTTGTTGCTGAAGACGACACTTGAATCAATCCTCGGTCCGCTGCTGGATAACCTGCTCGACACGCTTGTGAAAACCCTGGGAATCGAGGTCGGGAAAATCCAGGTCGGTGCCAACCTCAGTTGTTACTCCGGGCGGCCGGCGCTGGTGATCTGATCCACGGGGACCACCGGCAACTCAATGCAAAACAGCGCACCCTGCACCGAGTTACGCACACTCAGCCGCCCCTCCATGTTCTCGATGATGCCGTAACTCACCGACAACCCCAGCCCGGTGCCGATGCCCACCGGTTTAGTGGTGAAAAACGGCTCGAAAATCTTCTCCATCAACCGCGGATCTATCCCGCCACCGTTGTCCTCGACCCATATCCGCACGCATCGCTCATCCCGTTCGGCGTATAGCGCAATCCACGGATTGAACTCACGGTCGGCTTCGCGTTTGCTCAGCAGCGCATCCCGGGCGTTGACCATCAGGTTGATCAGCACTTGCTCCAACTGGTCGATAAAGCCGCGGACCTGCACGGCAAAACCAATCTCGCCGATGCGCAATTCAACCCCTTTGCCACGCATGCCTTCGGCGAGCAGCGACAGCGTGCCTTCGATCGCGTCGGCCGGGTTGAACGGTTGCTGCTCGATGTCCGAGCGACGGCCAAACACGCGCATATGATCAACCACCCGTGCGGCGCGCTGGACCTGTGAATCGATGCGGTTGAGCTTGTCTTTCAAGTAATCGATCTGCACGTCGCCATTGTTCAAGCGCTTGAGCACATTGACGATGGCCATGCGCATCACGTTCAGCGGCTGATTGATTTCGTGAGCGAGTCCCGTGGCCATTTCGCCGAGGGTGGCCATTTTCGCGCTCTGGGTGAGTTGCTGCTGCGAGCGGCGGACTTCGGTGTTGTCGCGGCCGACTGCCTGCACTTCCAGCAAGCGACCCTCGGCGTCGAACACGCCGCGGTCCGACCAGACCCACCAGGCGTGTTCCCGCCCCGGCAGTTGCAGATAGATTTCGGCGGTACTGACCGGGGCTTGCGGCGTCAGTTGGCTGAGTCGCAGCACGAATGCCTGGCGCTGATCGTCCGACATCCAGTGGCCCAGGTTCACGCCGGGCAGTTGATCGGGCTGACATTCCAGATACGTCGCCAGCGGCCGGTTGCCGAAGGTCAGGGTCAGGTCCGGGCGATAGCGGCAGATCATCGCCGGGGAGTCCTCCACCAGGATTCGATAGCGCTCTTCGCTCTGTTTCACCTGCTCGGTGGCGAGGGTCGCTTCGGTGACGTCCAGCCACAAGCCGACAGCTTCCACCGGCAGGCCGAGGTCGTCGCGCAACACCTTGGCTTCGTCAAGCAGCCAGTGGTACTCGCCGCGGCTGTCGCGCAACCGGTAACGGGCGCGCACCGTGCCTTCACGCAGCAGCCATCGGGTGCGCTCGAAATAGTGCTCGCGGTCTTCTGGATGCACCCTTTCTATCAAGGCTCCTGCGGTGCAATCGGCGAGTGTCAGGCCGAGCAACGGCAGCAGGCTGGCGCTGAAAAACGTCGGCAAGAGCGCGCCTTCAACATAGCGCTGCACGTAAATCACGGCCGGCGAGCTGGCGATCAGGTTGTCCAGTCGGGCATGGGCGGTGGCGGCGTTCTGTTCCTGGTTTTTGATGTCGCTGATGTCGAGCATGAAGCCCACCAGTCGGCGGTTTTTACCCATGCCAATGGCCTGACCTTGCAGCCGATACCAGACGGGCGCTTGCTCACAGTGCCAGCGCACGCAGAGCAGCAACGGGGTGCCGGCGTCCTCCAGGGCGTGCAGGCGGCTGCGCAGTTCTTCGCGGTCGGCAGGGTGCACGTGATCGAGCCATTCGCCGAGCGTCAGGCGGGGGCTCGCCAGGTTCAGCGAGCTGGCCAGCGAAGGGGCCAGTTGCATTTCGGCGCTGTCGCTGAACACTTCCCACCAACCGGTGCCGAGTAGCGCTTGCAGCGATGCCAGGCGCTCCAGCTGCAAATGATGCCGATGCTCGCGCAAGCGTTCCAGCAGGGGGCTGGCGAGGGCGGCGGTGAGCTGCAACCAGTCGCCATCGTTCAATTCGGGCGCCCGCTGCTGCGCCGTGTAAAAACCGCAGAGTAACCAGGTGGCCACGCCGTGAGCATCGTAATAGGGCACCGCAAGTCCTTCGGCATGCCCGAAGATTTCTTGCAAACGCGGGTGCTCGCCACGCGCCAGGTGTTGCGGAAAAGAACCGTTCAGGCTGTCGAGCCCGGAACCCAGGCGCTGTCCGTTCTGCCACAGCATCGGTGCATCGAAGGCCGCGTAATACTGATGGATTTGCCAGCCCTGTTCCTGCTCATCAAGCAGCGCCACCGCAATGCACGGAATGTGAAAGCGCTGAGCCAATACCTGAAGCTGCTCCTGCAACACATCGGGCAGACGGGTGAGGCTGCACAGGCGCAACTGTTCGCTGATCCTGGCCGCGAGAAGCTGGTTCTGTTCGCGGCGGCACGATTGTCGACGTTCAACCAACACATCGCTGATGTCCAGCAACTGCAACAGCCAGTTGTCCGCCAGCGGAAGTACCCAGCCGCGCAGGTGCAGTGGGTGCCCGCTGACGCTGTGAAAGTCCAGGTCGAGGATTTGGCCTTGCCAGTCGGCGGGGATACCTTCGATGACCAGGCTGCTGTGGGGCATCAGGTAATCGAGCAGCGGTGGTGCCTGTGTGGCGAGCCGTTGCGGGGCGAGCGTATGGCGCAATGGGCCGGTCAGGTGCAGCACCCGGCCTTCGCCATCCAGGTGCACCTGCAAGCCGACACTCGGCACGCTCAGGGTGTCCGGCGCAACCTGAGGTGGTGGCGATTGGCGGTTGAGCAGGCGCCCGAAGAGTTTTTCCCCGGAATTCAAAATTGCAGGCTCGAACTGGCCGAGAGGGTCGTCGGCAGGTTAGGCACCGCGCCGATGCCCGGCAGCACCAGAAACGGCAGCACCTGGTTGAGTTTGGTGGTGGGGTAATCGATGTTGACCTTGAGCATGCCGCCGACGAAGGTGATGGTCGAATCGGTGGCGACATTGAAGTTCAGTGCGGCGGGAATCCACGCCAGTTGCCGGGTCAGTTCAGCTGAGGCTGTGGCTTGGACGTTGGCGGCGTAACCGGGCGTGCCCGGGTCCACCGCCACGCTGCGCCGCACCGCTTCGGCGGTCGACTGGTTGAACGACTGCATCAGCAACAGCGGCAGGCTGTAACTGACAATGGCGTAAAACACAGCGAAAAAAATCACGAACACCAAGGCGAACTCAATCGCTACGGCGCCTTTTTGCTGGCGGGGGAGGCTCGAATTCATGACTGCGTCTAACCTGACTGTCACTGCGTAATATCAGCATAGAATCATTCAGCCAAAAGGGACTTTTTTTACGCAATGCAAACTTTTGTCCTACTGATCTGGCTGACGCTTTGCGCAGCGCAGGATGCCCGTGAAAAGCACATTGCCAACTCGTTGACCCTTGGCGCGGGGGTGTTGGCGTTGGCGTTTCTGCTATGGACCGACACCACTTGGCTGGGGGCAGAAGGGGCGCAGGGCGGCTGGGCTGCTTTTCTGGCACTGGCCTTCACGTTGCCCGGTTACGCGCTGAGGCGATTGGGCGCCGGGGATGTGAAATTAATGACAGCCTTGGGTTTGGCGACGGACGGAATGCATCTGCTGGGCAGCTTTGTCGGGGCCGCGCTGGCCAGCGTGTGCTGGCTGCTGCTCGCGCCAAAAGTATGGCCTCATATGAGTCAACGGGTTAGGGCGCGTCTTCGATATTTAGGCCCTGGGCTGTCAAAAAAGCAGCCATTTGCGCCGTTCGTGCTGATGGGTTTTTCATTGGCCCTGCTTTGGATTCGCTAGTCATGTTGTTCCATCCCCCCTATGTACATAGTCGGAAAGTGCGTCTACTTTTCAGATTGATAGTCGTACGGCCAGTGGCTTTCGTACAGGAACGGTCAGCTGTAGACCGAGCATGGAGTGGCGCGTGAACAAATTCACCTCGGCAGTAAAAGTCCTCGTGGTTGATGATCAGGCGTTGATTGTTGAAGAACTTTGCGAGTTTCTGGAGGCGAGCGGCTATCGCTGCGTTCCCTGTGAATCGAGCAAGCAAGCCATTTCCCTTTACGGCGAAGACCTGCAAATCGGCCTGGTGCTGTGTGATTTGCATATGCCTGACATGGACGGGATTGAGCTGGTGAAGGAGTTGCAGCGGATGTCCGGCAAGCACCGGGCCTTCGAGGCGATCATGCTGACTGGGCGTGCGGACAAGCAGGATGTGATCAAGGCCTTGCGGGCAGGGATTGCCGATTATTACCAGAAGCCGATTGATCTCGATGAGTTGCTCGAAGGGGTTCAGCGACAAGAGGTGGCGTTGCAAGATCGGCAGAAGAATCTGCAGCTGGGGCATTTGAATCAGAAGCTGCAGTACCTGACTGAGTCGATCGATGATTTGTATCAGGATCTGGATAAGGTGCGGCGTGGTCCGCAGGGGGCGGATTCTTCCGGGGCTGATGTCAGTGATGTGGATCGGGTGGAGATCCCGGCGATTTTCAATCAGTTGTCGCCCCGGCAGCTGGATGTGGCGCGGTTGGTGGGGAAGGGGCAGACCAATTATCAGATTGCCTGTGAGTTGGGGATTACCGAGAACACGGTGAAGTTGTATGTGTCGCAGGTGTTGCGGTTGACGCATATGCATAATCGGACGCAATTGGCATTGGCGTTGTCGCCCGGTAACTCCGGGATGCGCCAGCGGGTTACGGCTCACTGAGTTTGGTGGGTCGCTTTTGGCGGCCTTTGGGTCGACCATGTTCTTGGTGGTTGTGTGCATATCCATTTTTGCGGTAACGGCGGCTGGCGGTTTCGCCCTTACGGCGAGTCCCTTTTGTCAAACGCCACAAAAGGAACCAAAAAGTCTCGCCCCAAGCGTCCGGCCCCTCGCTAAGGCTCGGCGTACCTTCGCTCCGGTATCCATCCGGGGACACTGCCCTCCGGTCTGCTTCGCGACGACCTACATGCAGCGTGTTCGACTGCGTCGAACGGCGCTGCGCGCCACTCCCCGGATGAACACCTCCACTCAGCCTCCCGAAAGGGGCGGGTGGATCAAGATCAAAAGCAGGCGAGCTAACGCTCGGCCTGATGAGTGGTGAGAATCAAAAGCTGTACGCTGAATTCTTGTAGGAGCGAGGCTTGCCCGCGAAGGCGGCCTGACAGCCGGCCAATCTCTTGCAGGTACACACATTCCACTGTAGGAGTGAGCCTGCTCGCGATGTCGGCCTGACAGCCGACCATTTTTTTGCAGATGTACACCAAACCCTGTGGGAGCTGGCCTGCCAGCGATGGCGGAGTGTCAGACGACGTGAATGCCAGATGCCGGACCGCAATCGCGAGCAGGCTCGCTCCCACAGGGGGAATGTGTGTGGATTTGAGGGCTGTGTTTAATAGTGTTTAGCGTTACTTCCTGAGAGCTACAGTTTCTTGCTCCTTTGCCTACGACTACGCCAGAATCCGCCGGCTTGTGCGCTTTGTGACGGCTCCATTAATCAGGGAGTTTCACCATGTTCAAAGCCACACCCAATCCCCCGGAAGCCAACGACGTTTCCCCCTACGATCCGCTCAATCCCAAAAAGCTCAACGAAGCCGCCGACCGCGCGCTGGATCACTACCTCAATCCGTCTGCCCTCAAGGCCCCCGTCATCCGCAAGGTCAGCACTATGTTCATCGTCGCCCCCGATATCGATAACGAAAGCCTGTTGGCCCACGCTTGCGAGTCCTTGGCGTCGGCGAGTGTGCTGGCCAGTGAGTTTGCGGGGCATCTGGAGGGGCCGCAGCGGCATACGGCGTTGGCGATCCAGCAGGTCCTCATGCTGGCTGAGTTGGCGGTGAATCGAGCGCTGGATAATGTGGATGTGCCGCAAGCGGTGTAGTACCGGTTAGACCGCGTCATCGTTCTTCGCGGGCGCGTCGGATCGCTGCACCGCTCGCGAAGGCGATGAATCCGATGCAAGAAAGCCTGACGCTACCCCCCCGCCCCACCGTTCACTGTCCCCCCTTCCTCCTGATCGAAAAACATCGGAATCTCATGCTGATAGCTCTTCAGCCAGCGCTGCATGCTCAGCTCTCGTTCGGTCGCGGTTGAGGTCTGTGGGGTGTGTGAGGCGGCCTGGTGGCTGATCTGCAATTTCAACCAGCCTTCGGTTTCCTGTTGTTGTGGTGAGGCGGGGCCGTCGAGGGCGTTGGCGGTGAGTGGCAGGGCCAGCAGGGCGAGGTAAAGGAGGATCGGTTTCATCTGTCTGCTCCTATTGAAGGCCCGGCGTCGCGACGGCGGCGACCTGGTTTGCGGGTGTCGGAATCACCTTGGTCGGGGCCTTGAGTTTTTGTGCGCGTTCCTGGGCTTCGGTGACCTGGGCGGGGCTCAGGCCGACGCGGCTGACGAGTTCGGCGGCGCGGCTCCAGTCGTCCTGGTAGATCAGCAGCGTCACCATGTTCAACGCCGCCAGTCGATCGCTTTGCTTGAGCTCCATGGCCGTCAGGAATTCGAAGCGTGCATCGTCGACGCGCCGTTGGTTGAGGTAGACCACGCCGAGGTCGTTGCGGATTTTTTCATCGGTTGGCGCCAGTCGGGCGGCGCGTTGCAGGTGGGCCTGGGCCTGGCCGTTGTCGCCCCTGGCTGCCGCGAGCTGGCCGAGGCCGTGTTCGGCAGCGGCGGCGAGGCAGGTGCCGAGCAGGCTGCGGTAAAGTGGCTCGGCTTCGCTGCGACCCAGCAGCCGGTTTACCTTGGCCCGGCGCAAGCGCACGTCGGCAACGTTGTCGGGCAGGCTTTGCAGGTTGGCGAGGCTCGCGTGCAGTTTGCCGTCGTTGGCCATGTCATCGGCCAGGTTCAATTTCAGCTGTTCATCGGAGCCCAACTTGCTGCAACTGGCGCTTTGGGTCAGGGCGTTCCATGGCGCCTGGCCGTCGGTGGCGCAACCGCTCAACAGGAGCAAACTCAAACCGGCAATCATTGCTTTCATCGCGATCCCTCTATGAACCAATGGCCCGGGCCAGGGCGGTGAAGCCCGGGCCGGCCAGGACGATCAATAACGCCGGGAAGAGAAACAGCATCATCACGACGGACATTTTGGCGGACATCTTGGAGATGTATTCCTGCAAGCGCGTGAGGCGCCGGTCATCGAACAGTTGCTTGAGCGCCAGCAGCGATTTCATCGCACCACCACCCTGGTGGATCAGCTGTTGAAGGATCACGCAGGTGTCCGTGAATTCGTCGACCGCCAACAAGCGGCTGGCCTTGCTCAGCTCTTCGCCCAACTCCAGGCCGGAATCGACACGGGCCAGAACCAGGCGCAGTTCGTGGGTCAATGCGGGCATCAGTTGCTTGCCTTCCTGGCTCAGCACGCGCAGCGATTGCTCGACGGCCATGCCCGATTCAAACAGGATGCGCAGCAGCGGAATGAAGGTCGATATCTCCAGGGCCAACTGTTTTTGCCGGCGTTGAGACGCGGCGGCGAGCAGGCGTTTGGGCAGCAGGTAACCGATGGCCGTGGCGAAGAGCGGGGCGATCCAGTGGTTTTGCACGCTGGGGTAGAACACGCTTTGAATCAGCAATGCCAAGGCCAGCGCCAGCACCGGCACTCCCACCTGGAACGCCGCGAACTGTGAGCGGCGGCGGGCGCTGCGCCAACCCAAGCGGTTGAGCAGGGTTTGGGTTTCGTTGTCCAGATTGACCGAACGCTGACCGATGCGGCTGTTGCCCAGCGCTTGTAGCCAATGACCCACGCGGTCGTGGTCAACGGCTTTGCCGTCCAGCCGTTGAGCCACCTGACGCGCACGCCGGCGCTGGTCCAGCAGGCTGCCGAGCAGCAACAACGCAGCCGCCATAAACAGCAGGGCACTGATCAGCAGCGGTATTTTCATACGCTGCGCAACATGCGCCAAAGCGCCAGGCTGCCCACCGCCTGCAAGCCAAACGCGCTCGCGAGCATCATTTGCCCTGAGCTGTCGTGCCACATTGCAAGCAGGTAAGCGGGGTTGGCGGCCAGGAAATAGGTGGCCAGGCCCAGCGGCAAACTGCCTAGCACCCAGGCCGTCACGCGGGTTTCACCGGTCATGGCGCTGAGCTGGCGGGCGGCCTGTTCGCGTTCACGGATCATCTTGATCAGGTTCTCCAACAATTCGCTGGCATTGCCGCCGTAGCGGTGATTGACCTTCAGGCCGAGGGCAAACAGGCGCAGTTCATCCTTCTCATACAGCTCGGCGAAGTCCGACGCGGCATCCGGCAGGCTGACGCCCAACTGCACGTTGCGTTGTACCCGGCCCATGGCCTCTTTGAGCGGATTGTCGGCGGCATGGATAGCGCCCAGCACCGCGTCGGCCAGAGTGCGACCGGACTTCAGGCTGCGCACGGTGTGATCGAGCAACGTCGGCAGTTGTTCGATCATGCGCTTGAGCCGGCGCTGATAGCGCCAGCTTATGAACAGCCGGAACGCGAGTGGCGGTACCAGCAAACACACCACGAGCCCGATCCAGCCACCGGCGGCGAAGCCGATCAACGTACCGAAAGCCCACAACAGCATCCAGCGTCCCAGCTGTTCGTTCGGGCGCCCAAGGCCCGCGCGCAGGAACGCCCGTTCCAGGCCTGCCCAAGAGGTTTTTTCCACCACCAACTGCGGTTGCCCCTGGGCCAGGCGATTGAGCACGCGCTCGGTGCCAGTCTGGCGCAAGCCTTTGAGCAGCAGGTGAATCGACACGCCGAGCATGATCAGGCAAACGAGAATGAGCAACGCCGGTTTGAGCATGCCGTGAGCCTCAGTACGGTGATGGCGGGAGCGCCGACTCGCGGCGCAGTTTATCGCCGGCCGGGTTGACGGCCTCGCGCAGAAACCCGAATCCGCTGCGCCGGTCGAGCCGGAACAGCGTATTGGTGACGTAGACATCGTCACGGACGCCCACCACCTCCACCACTTCGCTGACGCAGCGTCGACCATCGGGCATGCGCGCCAACTGGATGATCACGTCCAGTGCCGCGCAGATCATTTGCCGTAAGGTCTTTTCGGCAATGACGCGACCGGTCAGACCGACCAGGGTTTCCAGCCGCAGCAGCGCATCCTGGGCGTTGTTGGCGTGCACGGTGCTCATCGAACCGTCGTGGCCGGTGTTCATGGCGGTGAGCACGTCGAGCACTTCGACACCGCGAATTTCGCCGAGGATGATCCGGTCCGGGCGCATCCGCAGGGCGTTGCGGATCAAGTCGCTGGACTTCACTTCACCGTGGCCCTCGGCATTGGGAGGACGGGTTTCCAGGCGCACGACATGCGGGTGGCCGAGTTGCAATTCGGCGACGTCTTCGATGGTGACCAGCCGCTCGTGTGGGTTGATCAACTGGCTGAGAATATTCAACAGCGTGGTTTTACCGGTGCCGGTGCCGCCGCTGATCAAGACGTTGCAGCGCTTGCCCACGGCTTCCTGGAGGAAATCGAAGATCGGCTGATCGATGGTTTGCATCGCCATCAGATCGTTGCTCTTGAGCATGTCCTTGCGAAATTTACGAATTGACAGGCAGGGGCCGTCGAGGGCGATCGGTGGAATGATCGCGTTGACCCGGCTGCCATCCGGCAGGCGAGCATCGACCATCGGCGAAGACTCATCGAGCCGCCGACCCAGTGGTGCGAGAATCCGTTGCATGACGCGTTCGACGTGGTGCGCATCAATGAAGCGCAAGTCACTTTGATGCAGCACACCGTCGCGCTCGATGAATACCCGGTGCGGGCCGTTGACCAGGATCTCGGTCACCGCCGGATCGCGCAGCAGCACTTCAAGCGGACCGAAACCGGTGAGTTCGTCGACCAGTTCTTCGGCCAGTCGCTCCATTTCATAGCGGGAAATCGCCAGGTGCAGTCGCGCGATGTACTCAGCCACTTTGTCGGTGACGAATTGCGACAGTACCTGGCGCGAACCCTCCAGCAGGTTTTTTCCGGACTCTTCGATGGCGTCGATGATGAAACGGTGCAACACCAGTTTCAGGCCTTCATGGTCGGCGTTGGCGCTCGAAGCGCGTTGCGGCGCACCGAACAGTTTTTCACCGCTCATTGCGCACCTCGCAGCCGGTTGAGCCAACCGGTCCTGGGTTTGGCCAAGACTTCGGAGCGCTTGGCCAGACATTCACCGAGGGCCCGCAGGCCTTGGCTCAGGCCTTCGCGAGGGGCCAGTTCGAACAGGCTGACGCCCTGGTTCTTGGCGTTGAGCCGCACTTCCGGGCTGTAGGCGAGGGTGGCGATGATCTCCATGCCGAAACTTTTACCCAGGGTTTCCGAGTCCGGCGCGACGTGGCGCAAGTAGCGGTCGATGAGCAATCTGGCGTGGTCAAGCTTCATGCCTTTCTCCCGCCACAGATTCAGCAGCGCGAGGTTGCGGCGACAGTCGAGCACGTTCTGATCGGTGTACCAGAGCAGCTTGTCGCAATGGCTGATAAATGTGCGCAGTGCCTCGCTGTCCGGCTGACCGGTGAGGTTCACCACAATGTGCTGGAAGTGTTGGCGCAGGGCGCTGAGCAGCATGTACAGCTCGGCGGCGCTGGTGTGTTCCAGCGGTTCGTCGTGACTGGCGTACGCCAGAATCCGCAGTCCGTCACCGTCGCTGGTGAACGCACTGTCGATCAGCGTTGCGTCCAGCCGCCGCAAATGGCGCAGGGCATCGCCGAAGTGAAACGAGCTCTCCAGGCCGAGCAGGGCCAGGCTGTCGCCGCGTGGCAGGCCGAGGTCGAGCAGCAAGGTTTGCTGTCCGCTCTTTTGCACCACCTGCGCCATATGGTTGGCGAGCAGCGCGCCGTCGGCACTGCTTTGCACGCCATATAGCACGGTCAGGCCACCCAGGTGGGTATTTGGAGCCACCGGTGGCAGGCGTTTACTGAGACGCCGCACCAGCCCCGCGACTTCGCTGGAGCGCGAGCCATACGCGACGAAATCCCGGGCGCCGGCCCGCATCGCGTTGAGCACGAGCTGGTTGTCCATGCCGTCGCCCAGCGCGACGATGGCCAGCATCGGTTTGGCTTCAAGTGCACCCTCGATCAAGGTGCTCTGCGCCACCACGTGTTCGCGATCCAGCCCCACGAACACCAGGCTGGCGAAGGTCACGTCGACCAGCGTCAGCAGTTCGTCGAGGCTGCCGCCACCGGCACTGACGACCTGGCCCAACGGGGCGAGGGCGCCTTGCAGCCATTCAAGGTCGGTGGGGTTGCGGGTGATTGCCAGGAAGGTCTGGCTCAGGTTCTGGCTCATTGCGATAACCCGCTGCGTTTATCGAAGTTGCCGTTTTCGAGGAAGTACATGCGATAGAAACCGGGGTCGTAGTTGCGCAGTTGTTCACCGGGCAGTGACGGTAATTTCGCGTTGGCCGCCAACGGCTGCACCAAGTGCGGCGTGACGATCATCAGCAGTTCGCGCTCCTCGCGCTTGATCGATGAACTGCGGAAAAACGCACCGAGTATCGGGATGTCGCCAAGACCGGGAAATTTGTCGACCTGCGAGGCGTTTTGCGTGCTGATCAAACCGCTGATGACGAAACTTTCGCCATCGGCCAGGGAGATGCTGGTGTCAGTGCGGCGGATGGTGAGCGCCGGGACTGTGGTGCCGCCGATGGTGACGCCGTTGTTGTAATCCAGCTCACTGACTTCCGGCGCCACTTTCAGGGCGATGCGTTGGTTGCTGACGACGGTCGGCGTGAGTGTCAGGCGAATGCCGAATTCCTTGTATTCGATCGAGTAGCTGTTGCTGTTGGCGCTGGGCACCGGAATCGGGATTTCACCGCCGGCCAGAAAGCTCGCGCTCTGTCCGCTGATCGCCACCAGGCTCGGCCGCGCCAGGGTGTAGGCGAAGCCGCTGCCTTCCATGGCGTTGATGATGGCGAGGAAATTACCGCCGCCGGCGACGATGTTGTACATGTCGTTGGCCAGCGGAATGCTCGGCACGGCAATGCGTGGATCGATGTTGCGCAGCGGCAGCACACGCGGTGTGACTGCCGTATTGGGCACGGTGCCGGGTGAGCCGAACAGGAAGTTCGAGTTTTTACCGTAGATCGAGGTGCTGGCTTCTTTCAGTTTGGTCCGGCTGACCTCGACGAAGCGAATATCGGTCTGCACTTGCGACGCCAGCATCGGGTCTTCGGAGGGCATCGACGCCGCGCCGGTCATCGCTGCTGTGGCCCGGCCCTGAACGAACACCATGCTTTGGCGCGGTGTGCTGGCGCAGGCGGTCCAGACCATCAGGCTGGTGGCGCCCGGCGCCATGCCGGTGAGCAGAAACGCCTGATTGCCGTTGACGCGCACGTCGGCGATTTTCGGATCGCCCACGGCCAGTCGCGTGATCGCTACCGGCGATTGCAGTTCCTGCTGCAACCCTTCACCGACTTCCAGCACCGCCGGCAGGGGCCCTAATGCAGAGCAATTGCCCGCGGCGGCGAATGTCATGTCGAGCGGTTGAGCGCCCAGCAAGGAGACACAGAGCAGGCCTTGGAACATGGACATGGAACGTCTGCGCATTTAAAGGCGTCCTTGCTCGACTCAGGGGGTTTATTGGGAGATTTGGTTGCCGCGAATGACTTCCACGCCTGATTTGCGCGGTGCCGTGCTGCCGAGGGTGAGTGCTTTGGGTGTGCCGACGAGGGCCAGTTGGCTGAACTGCACCAGGTCGCGATCAGCCCGGGCAAGGTGGGCGTTTGAATCGTTTTCGCCGGCCCAATATTGCGCCAGGCGTTTCTCTTCGGCACTGCGCACGGCCAGGCGCAGCAGCCCGGCCTGGGTCGCCAGCATCAGCCGGCTCAGCAGCGACTCGGGCACGGCGAGCACCACCGAACGGGCGTTGGTGCGCTGTGGCTCCTGCTTGAGTTGTTCTTCGTTGCTGCGCACCGGTTTGGCCGGGCGCCCATCGTTGGTCAGTCCCAGCTGTTCGCCGACGCCGAGCACCCGCAACGCGGGTATGACGACCTGAGCCGACGGCTGAACGTTGTTGGCGTCTGCACGCAGAAACAGCATCACGTCGACATAATCGCCAGGGCTCAGTTGCCCGCCGGCATTGATCACTTCATCCACCGCGACGGCGAGCGCACGTTCATCGGGCCGGATCATTCGCGACAATGCACTGCCGGCTTCGAAGCTTTCAGCGTTGAGCCAGGTGCCTGCGGTCAGTGCGCGCCACGGCGTGCGACCAATGGCCTGATCGAGTCTGGTCAGACTGCCGGCCGGGGCGGTGCGCAGTTTTTCCAGGGTCACGTCGGCGGCGGTGATTTGAACGAAGGGCGCCACATCGCGCAGCAGCACGACAACGGGTTGACGGGTGGGATCGTCTACCGGCGCAGGTGCCGGAACAGGTGCGGTGGCGACAGCGTTCGGCGGGGTGACGGGGTCGGGGGCCGGTTGTCGACTCAGTGTCAGCCCCCAATAACCGGCAATGATGGCACCCACCAGAAAAAAACCGGCCAGACCCATGGTGACTCGGCTGTTCATCACGGCTCTCCCTTTCCTGCTGCTTGATGACTCGTAAGGTCCAACGAGATAACTTCGCAATCAGGCAGCTTTGACCTTCTAACTATTTCGCTATTTGACGTTAGCGCAGGTAGATCAAAATGCCATTACTCCTTGGAAAATATCTAACGAAAGTAAGAGGCTATCGTGCCAAACCTGGTTTTTTGGCGTCGATTGGCCGGTTAATACTTAAGTATTAATACGTTCTTACAGTTGTTGGTAAGGGAAATGCCGACAATGCTGATGCTGGCACAGGGGAATCATGTTGCGGCCATGCAACACCCGGCACCCTCCAAGGAGAAAACGTCATGTCCCTCACTCAGTTTGTTCAGCGGCTGAAGTCTGAAGTCGTCTTCTACATCAACCTGGCGAAAGACACCGAAGGGGCTTCGGGTATTGAGTACGCCATTATCGCGGGGATGGCGGCGGTCGCGCTGGCAGCCTTCATGACGCCGATCTCGGGTTCGATTACTTCGATCTTCAACAGTATCAAGGCGGTACTGCCGGCGGCGGCTTCTTGATCGTTGCCGTTTGCCAACGGGCCTGAGTGGTTCTAACGTCAGCGCTTAGTCCAACGCAGGAAAACCCTATGAACGCTCTCGCATTCCCACGCCAACAACTCCTTCTGGTCGATGACGAGGAGGATGCGTTGCTGGAACTGGCGGAGCTGCTTGAGGGCGAGGGCTTCAATTGCTTTACCGCAACCTCGGTCAAACTCGCCCTGAATCATTTGACCCGCCATCCTGATATCGCCCTGGTGATCACCGATCTGCGCATGCCGGAGGAAAGCGGCATGTCGCTGATCAAACGCCTGCGCGAGCACACCTCCCGCCAGCATTTACCCGTGATCGTGACGTCCGGCCATGCAGACATGGAGGATGTCAGCGACATGCTGCGCTTGCAGGTGCTCGACCTGTTCCGCAAGCCGATCTATCACGTGCGGTTGCTGGAGACGCTCAATAACCTGTTTCCGCAGCCAAGCGCGCACTTCAATCACTGAGCCAGCCCTTTTCGCGAGCAGGCTCACTGCCTCGGACGACTCGCAAACGCGGTCCCCTGCAGGCGCGAACCTGCTCGCGACGGCGATTTCACAGATGATCAACCGGTTCAGGCAATCGGCCGCCAATGTCCCACCATATGTTCAAGATCCCCCGCCCCCAGCAGCTGAAAGTCCCCACTGGACCCCGCCGCGCTGGCCAGCAACGTCACCTCACTCGGCAACCGCACCGGTTTCCTGAACTGCACCGCCATCTCGACATTCGCCGTGGGCAGATGCTCACTCAACGCTGCCAATGTCCGGGCCTTGTTCCACAACCCATGAGCAATGGCCGTCGGAAAACCAAACAGCTTGGCGCTCGCGGCACTCAGGTGAATCGGGTTGTAGTCCCCGGATACTTTTGCGTACTGCCGGCCGATGTCCGCCGGCGCATTCCAGCGAGCCACTTGCGTCATCTCCAGGGTTGATGCCAACACGTCCTCGACCGGTTCGCCTTCGAGCTTGACCCCGCGGCACAGCATCTGGCTTTCAGCTTCCCACAACGGCCCCAACTGATCGTCAAGCGACGTCACCAGATCGAACGTCGCACCCTTGGCATGGGGTTGCAGGTTCTGCACCTGCACGCTGACCCGAACGCGGTTGACCCCACCCATGGGGCGCAATACACGAATGCGATTGCTCAGGTGAATCAGCCCCAGCAGCGGGAACGGAAAGTCCTTGGCCGTGAGCAATTGCATCTGCAAGGCAAACGCCAGGATGTGTGGATAGGTCGGCGGCAGCAAACCGTTATCGGCAAAACCACAGACCTTGCGATACGCCGCCAGGCGTTTCGGATCGACCTCGAGCCAGCAGCGCAATCCCGTGTCGGGCAGCGTGGTGCCGGTGATTTTGCGCCGTGTTGCCGCCTTCACGTACAGCCCCGTCAGGCTCGGTTGGCGGTTGAGGGTGTGCCAATCGGTGATCATGTTCATGCCCCCAGGACGCTTTGGCCGCAGACTCGCAACGCTTGCCCGGTGAACGCGCCGGTCCCCGGCTGAGCAAGCCACGCGACGGCTTCGGCAACGTCTTGTGGCAGGCCGCCCTGGCCCAAAGAACTCATACGTCGCCCGGCTTCACGGATGCCGAACGGCAGGTGCGCGGTCATCTGGGTTTCGATGAACCCCGGCGCCACCGCATTGATGCTGATGCCGCGTTGACTCAGCAGCGGCGCCCAGGCCTGGGCCAGACCGATCAGCCCGGCCTTGCTCGCCGCGTAATTGGTTTGCCCGCGATTGCCGGCGATGCCGCTGATGGACGCCAACAGAATCACCCGCCCGTTGTCATGCAAGGCGCCGCTGTCGAGCAGGGCCTTGGTCAGCACTTGCGGCGCGTTGAGGTTGACGGCGAGCACCGCGTCCCAGAATTCGGGGGTCATGTTGGCCAGGGTTTTGTCGCGGGTGATGCCGGCATTGTGGACCACGATGTCGACGCCGTCGGGCAGCAGTTCGATCAACTGCGCGGCGGCGTCTTCGGCGCAGATGTCCAGGGTGATGCTGCGCCCGCCGAGGCGCGCAGCGAGTGCATCGAGGTCGGTTTTGGCCGCAGGTACGTCAAGCAGGATGACCTCGGCACCGTCACGGGCCAGGGTTTCGGCGATGGAAGCGCCAATGCCGCGCGCGGCACCCGTGACCAGCGCCTTGCGCCCGGCCAGTGGGCGAGTCCAGTCCGACACCTGCGTATCGCAAGCCTTCAAACGAACCACCTGGCCTGACACAAACGCACTTTTGGGCGAGAGGAAAAACCGTAGAGGCCCTTCGAGTTGATCCTCGGCGCAGTCACCGACATAGACCAGCTGCAAGGTGCCGCCGCTGCGCAATTCCTTGGCCAGCGAGCGACTGAAACCTTCCAACGCACGCTGTGCGCTGGCGGCGAACGGGTCGGTCAACGTCTCTGGCGCACGCCCCAGAATCACCAGGTGCGCGCTGTGATCAAGGTTCTTGATCAGCGGCTGGAAGAACTCGCGCAACTGTTTGAGCTGATCGGTATGCATCAGGTCACTGGCGTCGAACACCACGGCTTTGAGCTTGGGGCCGTGGCCGGGAATCCACGCGGTGGCCAGCGAGGGGTCAGTGCCGTAGCTGTAGATCGCATCGGTCAGGCGATTGGCAAAAGCGCTGACTTTCTCTGTCAGCGGGCCGCCGCCAATCAACAGCGCCCCCTCGACAGGCCGCAGTCGGCCTGCTTGCCACCGCTCCAGACGTACCGGAGACGGCAGTCCCATGGCCCCGACCAGACGATGGCCGATGGAGGAATTGGCGAAGTCGATATAACGGTCAGACATGGAACGCACTCCGGCAGCTGGGGTTCAAAGTGTGGACCACGAATGGCAATCAGTCGTTCGATCCACGATATAAGGCCTACGCTTGAACAGTGTAGGAGCGAAGCTTGCTCACGAAGACGATGTTTCATTCAGAGGAGATATTGAATGTGCCGGCGCCTTCGCGAGCAAGCTTCGCTCCTGCAGGGCAGGTGTTTACATCTGATTTTTTGACAGGAGCTTTTCATGACCCAGCTGCGCCGCGTCGCGATTATTGGCGGTAACCGAATCCCCTTCGCCCGCTCCAACGGGCCTTACGCCACCGCCAGTAACCAGGCGATGCTCACCGCAGCGCTCGAAGGCCTGATCGAACGCTACAACCTGCATGGCCTGCGGATCGGCGAAGTGGTCGCGGGGGCGGTCCTCAAGCTGTCCCGAGACATGAACCTGACGCGCGAGTGTGTGCTCGGTTCACGGTTGTCCCCCGGCACCCCGGCCTATGACATTCAGCAGGCGTGCGGCACGGGCCTTGAAGCGGCGTTGCTGGTGGCGAACAAGATTGCGTTGGGACAGATCGAGTGCGGCATTGCCGGTGGCGTCGATACCACCTCGGATGCGCCGATCGGCGTCAGTGAAGGTTTGCGCCGGGTGCTGCTGCAAGCCAATCGCGCCAAGACCACCGGCGACAAACTGAAAACCTTTCTGCAGCTGCGTCCCCGGGACTTGATACCGGAGTTCCCGCGCAACGGCGAACCGCGCACCGGTTTGTCCATGGGCCAGCACTGCGAGTTGATGGCCCAGACCTGGAACATCCCCCGCGAAGAACAGGATCAGCTGGCGCTGGAGAGCCATCGGAACCTGGCCGCGTCCTACGCCGAAGGCTGGCACAACGACCTGATGACACCGTTCCTCGGCCTGACCCGCGACAACAACCTGCGCCCGGACCTGACCCTGGAAAAACTCGCTTCGCTGAAACCGGCCTTCGAGAAAAGCGCCAAGGGCACGATGACGGCGGGCAACTCCACGCCGCTCACCGATGGCGCGTCGCTGGTACTGTTGGGCAGTGAAGAATGGGCGAAGGAACGTGGCTTGCCGATCCTCGCCTATTTGCGTGACGGCGAGGCCGCGGCAGTGGATTTCGTCAACGGCGCCGAAGGGCTGTTGATGGCGCCGGTGTACGCGGTGCCCCGTTTGCTGGCGCGCAATGGCCTGACCTTGCAGGACTTCGATTACTACGAAATCCACGAAGCCTTCGCCGCGCAGGTGCTCTGCACGTTGAAGGCCTGGGAAGATCCGGAGTATTGCAAAACCCGTCTCGGCCTCGATGCGCCGCTGGGCTCCATCGACCGCAGCCGCCTCAACGTCAAAGGCAGTTCACTGGCGGCCGGGCATCCGTTTGCCGCGACCGGCGGGCGCATCGTCGCCAACCTGGCGAAGTTGCTCGACGCGGCGGGCAAGGGCCGAGGCTTGATCTCGATCTGCGCCGCTGGCGGCCAAGGGGTGACGGCGATTATCGAGCGCTGATCAGTTCGGCGTTCTGCTGCGCAATGCGTTCACGGTTGCGGTTGGCGTAGCTCTCGGCCATCACCGAGCAGATGATCAACTGCAACGGGTGATAAATCATGATCGGCAGCAGAATCAGGCCCAGGCCAGGGTTGGCGCCGAAGATCAGCGCCGCCATCGGCGCACCGGCCGCGAGGGATTTTTTGCTGGCGCAGAACACCGCAGCGATCTCATCCGCCGGGCTGAATTTCAGTGCGCGAGCGGTGCGGGTAGTCATCCACAGGATGACCGCCAGCAGGATCACGCTGCCGATCAGTGCGCTGAGAATTACGTCGTTGCCCTGTTGCTGCCACATCCCCGAGACCATCGAGTTGCAGAACGCCGAGTACACCAGCAACAGAATCACCAGCTTGTCGACGATGTTGGTGTAGCGCTTGTGGCGTGCGAAGAACTTGCCGAACATCGGCCGCAACAGTTGGCCGAGCACCAGCGGCAACAGCAACATGGCGCAGAGGTCGAGCAGCGTCGACCCCAGATCGATGCCGCCAGCACCGCTGCCGACTACCAGGCTCACCAGCAACGGCGTCAGGAAAATCCCCAGCACGCTGGACAGGCTCGCGTTGAGAATCGCCGCCGGCACGTTGCCGCCCGCGCTGCCAGTCAGGGCCACAGACGACGAGATGGTCGACGGCAGGGCGCAGAGGTAGAAGAAGCCAAGCATCAACAGCGAAGGCACGTGCGAACCCAGCAGCTTGTCGCTCAGCAACCAGATCAGCGGGAACACCATGAAGGTGAAACCCTGGACCATTACGTGCAGCTTCCAGTTCTTCAGGCCATGGCTGATCTGCTCGCTGGAGAGGTTGACCCCGTGCAGGAAGAACACGAGGAACACGCCGATGTTGATCACATATTCCGCGTGCATCCCGCCACCCGTGGCGCCGAAGACCGGGAAGAAATACGCCAGCAGCGTGGCGATCAGCATGCCGCACAAGAACCAGTCGGTGACCACGCGTTTGAGGTGTTTGAAGGCATGCATAACGGCCACCGAATACATTTGTAAGAATTGATGACTTAGCCTAACGTCGGCCCTATCTGCCGTCTTGCGACATAAGGCCAATCAATGCCGGCTAACGGACAACTTTCCCTCGAACGGGCCATTCCGACGCTGAAGGCGTTGCCGCGTCCGCTGTTCGCTCGGGCGGAAAGTCTGAATGCCGGGTCGTGGACGCCACCTCATCGCCACGATTGGGTGCAGTTTTCCTACGCCATCAGCGGCGTTCTCGGCGTGCACACGGCTGAGGGCAGTTTCTTTGCGCCGCCGCAGTGGGGGATCTGGATTCCGGCGGACCTCGAACACCAGGTGGTGACCTCGATGCGTGCCGAAATGCGCAGCCTTTACGTGCGCCGCGAGGACTGTGAGTGGGCCGACGGGCGTTGTCGGGTGCTGGAAGTCACGCCGCTGGCCCGGGAGCTGATCAAGCGTTTTTGCTTGCTGCCGGTGGAGTATCCGCAGGGCGACAGCCAGGAAACGCGGCTGGTGAATGTGCTGCTGGATCAGTTGGCGAATCTGCCGGAGGTGGGGTTTTCCCTGCCATTGCCGCGTCATGAACGGCTGCTCGGGTTGTGCAATGAGCTGATCGAACGTCCGGAGCTCAGTGTGACGTTGCAGGAATGGGCGCAACGCCTGGGCACCTCGGAAAAGACGCTGATGCGCTTGTTCCAGCGCGAAACCGGGCTGAGCTTTCGCGGGTGGCGACAGCGAATGCGGTTGCTGTCGTCGCTGAGTTTGCTGGAGGAGGGCGACAGCGTGACCCATGCCGCGCTGTCTTGTGGGTATGACTCGACGTCGGCGTTTATTGCGGCGTTCAAGGGGTTGTTCGGCTTCACACCCGGTGAATTGTTCAAACAGTAATTGTGGCGAGGGAGCTTGCTCCCGCTGGAGCGCGAAGCGGTCCCAATTCAGTAAACACGCTGTATCAGGTATTCCGTGTTTACCGGTTTGCGACCGCTTCGCGCTCCAGCGGGAGCAAGCTCCCTCGCCACAGGTATCGGTTTTCGACCCGTTAGATCAGCGACCTCAGGTCCTGAAGCGACGAACCAACCCGTCCAGTTCATTCGACAGCCCGGCCAGGCTCTGCGAGTCCAGGCGCGCCGAGTTCGCCAGTTCTGCCACCAACTGCGCGTCGCCATGGATCTGGCTGATGTGCCGGTTGATGTCTTCGGCGACCTGATGCTGTTCTTCCGCCGCCGTGGCGATCTGCGTGTTCATGTCGCGAATCACATCCACCGACTCACGAATAAGCCCGAAACTGCTGCGCGCTTCACCGATGCGGGTCACCGATTGTTGCGACACTTCCAGGCTCGCATGCATCTGTTGAGTCACTTGGCTGGTGCGCTTGGCCAGGTTGCCCAGCAAGCCATCGATTTCCGCCGTGGAATCCGCCGTGCGTTTGGCCAGTGCCCGGACTTCATCCGCCACCACTGCAAACCCGCGACCTTGCTCACCGGCCCGCGCAGCCTCGATGGCGGCGTTCAGGGCCAGCAGGTTGGTCTGTTCGGCAATCGAGCGAATGGTCCCCAGGATCGACTGGATGTCGTTGCTGTCGCGTTCGAGCTGTTGCATCGACTGCGCCGACTGTTCGATTTCCTGGCTCAGGCGATCAACGCTGGTCACGGCCGCATCAATCTGTTGCTGACCTTGACGCGCCTGGCGCTGGCCACTGTCGGCGGATTCTGCCGCCTGGCTGCATGAGCGCGCGACTTCGTTGGCGGTGGCGACCATTTCATGGAACGCCGTGGACACCATGTCCACCGCCTCACGCTGGCGCCCGGCGGCTTCAGCCATGTCGCTGGAAACCTGAGTCGAGCTCTTCGAGGTGGCGAGAATCTTGGTCGCGGCACCGCCGATGCTTTGGATCAGGTTACGAATCGCCGTCAGGAACTGATTGAACCAGTTGGCCAGTTGCGCGGTTTCGTCGCTGCCACGGATTTCCAGGTTTTTGGTCAGGTCGCCTTCACCTTGGGCGATGCCTTCCAGGCCGCTGGCCACGCTGCGGATCGGTCGCACGATGACACTGGCGAAACTGGCGCCAATGATGGCGAAGAACACTGCCAGAACGGCGGCGATGATTGCGATCAGCCAAGTCAGTTGAGTCGCGGAGCTCATCACATCGTTTTGCTTGATCAGGCCGATAAAGGTCCAGCCCAGTTGCTCCGACGGCCAGACGTTGGCCATGTAGCGTTCGCCGTTCAACTCGACTTCCACCAGGCCTTTGCCGGCCTTGGCCAGTTGCGCATAACCTTCGCCGAGGCTGCTCAGGGCTTTGAAGTTGTGTTCCGGTTGTTTCGGATCGACCAGCACGGTTCCGGTGTTTTCCAGCAGCATCAGGTAGCCGGTTTCACCCAGTTTGATCTGCTTGACGATCTCGGTGAGCTGCTTGAGCGTCACGTCGATACTGACCACGCCGCCGTTGGTGCCCAATTGGTTGTCGATGGTGCGCACGGTGCTGACGTAGGTCGCATCGTCCTGGGCCCAGTAATAGGCCTCGGTGCGAAATGGTTTGCCCGGCTTGGCCTGGGCCGCCTTGTACCAGGGGCGCTGGCGCGGGTCGTAATTGTTCAGCTTCGCGTCGTCCGGCCAGGACACGTAACCGCCCGCCGCAGTGCCGAGGATGGCATAGGCGTAGGACGGATGGCTGTTGCCCAGGTCCTGCAGGAGGCTGAAGACCTTTTTGTCCATCTCGCCCTGGGGAATGCTCTCGGCGTTGGCGCTCATGTAGGTCTTGAGGCTGTCGTCGGAGTTCTTGATCAGCGGTTGTCTGGCCAGGTAGTCGACGTTCTGGCTGATGCCGTCGAAGAACAATTGCATGGCGTTGCTGACCTGACGAATTTCACGACCACTGCTGTCGACGAAATTCTCCTTGGCGTCACTGCGCAGATTCAGCACCACGAGGGTGGCGACCAGCACCACGGGCAGGCAGGCGATGATTGCAAACGCCCAGGTCAACTTCTGTTTGATGTTCATCCGCGCTCCAGATTTTTCTTGTAGGCCCACGCAGTGCAGATGACTCGCGGATTATTGGCAGCCGTAAACGTATTTGATCAACCCGGATCCCTGAGCGCGCCATCGTTTTTGTGGTCGGAACGATTGTCGGACAAATCACTCTGTCACTGAGGACTTCGGCTGAATTAATGGGAAATTGAGGCTTTGTGAGAAATATCCTACGAAGGGTGTGAATTAAGGTGTCAGCTTCTGTCGCAAATGCCCTCGCACCCCTTCGCCACACAGGGGTGCAGGCTCAGCTATGATCTCGGGCGGCCGATGACGACCGAAAGGAGTTGGCCGATTAATTCGGCACATTGTGTGCATCACGACGTTCATAGGTCGGCAACCCCTCCCCCGAACGAGTGGATTGCCGTATAACGAATGACTTTCGCGTGTTTGGTAATAAAGGACCCACAATAAAAGCTGATGAAGACTCCAAAACGCATTGAACCCCTGATCGAGGACGGTCTGGTCGACGAGGTGCTGCGCCCACTCATGAGTGGTAAAGAAGCAGCTGTTTATGTGGTGCGCTGCGGTAACGAGCTACGTTGCGCGAAGGTCTACAAGGAGGCGAATAAACGCAGTTTCCGTCAGGCGGCCGAATATCAGGAAGGCCGCAAGGTGCGCAACAGCCGCCAGGCTCGAGCGATGGCCAAAGGCTCGAAATTCGGCAAGAAAGAAACCGAAGACGCCTGGCAGAACGCCGAAGTGGCGGCGCTGTTCCGTCTGGCCGGTGCCGGTGTTCGGGTGCCCAAACCGTATGACTTCCTCGAAGGCGTACTGCTCATGGAGCTGGTGGCCGACGAGTACGGCGATGCCGCGCCGCGTCTGAACGACGTGGTGCTGGAGCCGGACCAGGCGCGCGAATATCACGCGTTCCTGATTTCGCAGATCGTGCTGATGCTGTGTACCGGTCTGGTGCACGGTGACCTGTCCGAGTTCAACGTGCTGTTGACCCCGACGGGCCCGGTGATCATCGACTTGCCGCAAGCGGTAGACGCGGCGGGCAACAACCACGCGTTCAGCATGCTGGAGCGGGACGTGGGCAACATGGCGTCTTACTTCGGCCGGTTTGCGCCAGAGTTGAAAAAGACCAAATACGCCAAGGAAATGTGGGCGCTGTACGAAGCCGGCACCTTGCACCCGGCCAGCGTGTTGACGGGCGAGTTCGACGAACCGGAAGAATTGGCCGACGTCGGCGGTGTCATACGCGAAATCGAGGCGGCACGCCTGGATGAAGAGCGTAAACAGGCGGTGCGCGCGGCAGATGACGCGCCACCGGGCAAAACCGAAGAACCGCCTCCGCCGTGGATGCAGTGATCGGTTAACGAAAACCCGGCTTCGGCCGGGTTTTTTGTAAATGCTGATCCCTAAACACTGGAGATCATTTGTGGGAGTGAGCCTGCTCGCGCCTACAGTGGATTGTTCCCTGCGACTCCCACACTCAAGGACTGAATGTGAACCCCTCCACCCGCAATGCCCAGCTGATCATCGCGGCCCGTCTGGTCTCGGACTTCGGCGCCTTTCTCAACATGGTCGCCCTGGCCACTTACGTCTACCTGCTCAGCAACAGCGCCATGAGCGTTGGCATTTTCCTCGCCAGCCGGGTGGGCGGAGGGGTTTTCGCCAGCTTGATCGGAACCTCGTTCTATCGCCGCTGGGCCGGGCGCATGCCGCTGATTGCCTTTGATTTGCTGCGCGCAGGGTTGTTGGGCCTGTTGCTGGTGCTGCCGGTCGCCCAGCAAGCGCTGCTTTTACCGTTGATCGCGTTCGGCCTGGGGTTCGGCAACTCAATGTTCGCCATCGGCCTCAACAGCCAGTTGCCGCACCTGATCGAAGGCGAGCACTTGCTCAAGACCAACGCCTGGATCACCTCGGCCTCGTCGGCGGCCATGGTCGGTGGGAGCCTGGTGGCAGGACTGTTGGTGGCGGCCTTCGGCTTTGAAACGGTGTTCGCATTGAACGTGGTCACTTATCTGCTGGCCGCGTTGTTCATCCTGCCGTTGCGGTTTTCCCGACCAGCACCCGATCCCGAACCAACCCAGCCTCGTAGTGAGTGGCACGCTTTGCGCCAAGGCTTGCGCAGTACGCCCGTGGTGGCCGCGATGCTCGCCGTGACCATGGCCGACACCTTGGGCAGCGCGGCGCACAACGTCGGCTTTCCGATCATTTCCCGGCTACTGACGCCCGAGTCGGCCAGTACCACGCTGGGCCTGATGCTGGCCGTCTGGGCGTGCGGAAAGCTGATCGGCGCGCGAATCGCCAGTCGCCTGAAAGGGTCGGACAATGCACACCTGGAGCGGCGATTTTTCTTCGGGGTATTGCTGATGTCCTGCGGTTTTATCCTGATGTTCCAGCAGCAGACCCTCTACGGTTTGCTGTTGTTCTCGTTACAGGCCGGATTGGGTGACGGCTTCTCTGAGGTCGGCCTGATGTCGCGTCTGCAACGTGAACCGGACAGCCTGCGCCTGCCGATCTTCAGCTTGCTGACACTGCTGCAAATGACCGGTTTCGGGGTCGGCATGTTGATCGCCGCGCCGTTCTATTCGTGGTGGACGCCGGGGGCCGTGGTGCTGCTGTTCCACGGCGTTCCCCTGACCACGTTGCTGGTGGTGAAGGTGCTCGCGATCAGGGGCGAACGGGTGACGCGCAGCAGCCCGACTCCAGGTTCTTGAGGATCGGACAATCGGGGCGATGGTCGCCCTGACAGTGTTCGACCAGGTCCTGCAGGGTGTCGCGCAACTGACCCAACTCGCGGATCTTCTGGTTCAGCTCGTCGATGTGCTGGCGGGCCAGGGCTTTCACGTCGGCGCTGGCCCGTTGGCGGTCCTGCCAGAGGGTCAGCAACTTTCCCACTTCTTCCAGCGAAAACCCCAAGTCCCGGGAGCGTTTGATGAACGCCAGCGTGTGCAGGTCATCGTCGCCATAAATGCGGTAGCCGCTGTCGGTGCGGTGGGCGGCCTTCAGCAAGCCGATGGACTCGTAATAACGAATCATCTTCGCGCTCAGGCCGCTGTGCCGCGCTGCTTGGCCGATGTTCATCGATTGTCCTCCAGGTCCTTGGGTTTCCAGGTTTTCAACAGTAACGCATTGCTCACCACGCTGACGCTGGACAGCGCCATCGCCGCGCCGGCCAGCACCGGGTTGAGGAAGCCGAACGCTGCCAGCGGAATGCCGATCAGGTTATAGACGAACGCCCAGAACAGGTTTTGCCGGATCTTTGCGTAGGTCTTGCGGCTGATTTCCAGCGCGGCGGGCACCAGTCGTGGATCGCCGCGCATCAGGGTGATGCCGGCCGCGTGCATGGCAACGTCGGTGCCACCGCCCATGGCGATGCCGATGTCGGCGGCCGCCAGGGCCGGGGCGTCGTTGATGCCGTCGCCGACCATCGCCACCACGCCGGTTTTTTTCAGTTCGGCGACGGTGGCGGCTTTGTCTGCCGGCAAGACTTCGGCGTGGACATTGGTAATGCCCAGCGCTTCGGCAACCACTTTGGCACTGCCGCGGTTGTCGCCGGTCAGCAAGTGGCTGCTGATGTGGCGTGCGCTGAGCTGTTGCACCGCGTGCAGCGCGCCGGGTTTGAGGGTGTCACCGAACGCGATCAGGCCCAGTACCTTTGGCTCGGGGCTTTGTTCGATCAACCAGGAGAGGGTGCGGCCTTCGGTTTCCCACGCGGTTGCGGAGTCGGCCAGATCCCCTGCGCTCAAACCGCTTTCTTCCAGCAGCCTGCGATTACCCAAGGCCAAACGACGGCTGTCGAGCGTGCCGGCGATGCCGCGACCGGTCAGCGATTGACTGTCGCTGACGTCGGCCACGGTCAAAACCCGTTCGGCGCAGGCGTCCAGAACCGCCTTGGCCAGCGGGTGTTCACTGCCGCGTTGCAGGGCGCCGGCCATTTGCAGCAGGGCAGCTTCGTCACCGTTAATGGCACTCAGATGAGCGATTCGCGGCGAACCCGAGGTCAGCGTGCCGGTCTTGTCGAACACTACGGCGCTGACTTCATGAGCGCGTTCGAGCGCTTCGGCGTCCTTGATCAGAATCCCATAGCGGGCCGCGACGCCGGTGCCGGCCATGATCGCGGTCGGCGTGGCCAGCCCGAGTGCGCAAGGGCAGGCGATGACCAGCACGGCGACGGCGTTGATCAACGCGGTTTCAATCGGCGCGCCGTACAACCACCAGCCAATCAGCGTCGCCAACGCGATCAACAGAACGGTAGGCACAAATACCTGACTGACTTTATCCACCAGCTTCTGAATCGGCGCTTTGGCGGCCTGGGCGTCTTCGACCAGACGGATGATTCGCGCCAGCACGGTTTCCGCCCCCAACGCTTGAGTGCGAACCAGCAACCGGCCTTCGCCATTGATGGCACCCCCCGTGACCTTGTCACCGGGTTGCTTGGGCACCGGCAGGCTTTCGCCGCTGATCAGCGCTTCGTCGGCGTGGCTCTGGCCTTCGACCACTTCACCGTCCACCGGGAAGCGTTCGCCGGGTTTGACCATGACCAGGTCGTTTAGGCGCAAGGCGCTGATGGCAACGTCCTGCTCGCGGCCGTCGATCACCTGAATAGCGCGTTCCGGGCGCAAGGCTTCGAGGGCGCGGATGGCGCTGGCGGTCTGGCGCTTGGCACGGCTTTCCAGGTATTTGCCCAGCAACACCAAGGCAATCACCACCGCCGAGGCTTCGAAATATAGATGAGGCATGCGCCCGGCCGCCGTGGCCCATTCATAAAGACTCAAGCCATAGCCGGCGCTGGTACCGAGGGCGACCAGCAAATCCATGTTGCCAGCCCCGGCGCGCACGGCCTTCCAGGCGGCCACATAAAAACGTGCGCCGAAAATGAACTGCACCGGCGTGGCCAGCGCGAATTGCACCCAGGCCGGGAGCATCCAGTGCACGCCAAACGGTTGCAGGAGCATTGGCAACACGAGCGGCAGGGCGAGGGCGATCGCCATGATCAACGCCCAGCGCTCACGGTGCAGGCGCTGCTGTTGCTGATCGGTTTGCGGGTGTTCGACTTCCCAGACGCTGGCGCTGTAACCGGCTTTGGTGACCGCGGCGATCAAGGTTTGCGGATCGATGTGTCCGAGCAGTTCCAGATGCGCCCGTTCGTTCGCCAGGTTGACGCTGACGCTTTTCACCCCGGGCACTTTGGCCAGCGCCCGTTCGACGCGGCCGACGCAGGAAGCGCAGGTCATGCCGTCGATGCTCAACTCCAGACTTTGCTGCGGCACGCTGTAGCCGGCCTGCTGCACCGCGTCGATCAAGGCCGGCAGGCTGTCGCCGGGCGCCTGGACCCGCGCCTGCTCGGTGGCGAGGTTGACGCTGACGGCAGAAGCGCCGATGACTTTGCTCAAGGCACGCTCGACACGCCCCGCGCAACTGGCGCAGGTCATGCCGGCAATCGGCAGATCGAACGTAGTGGATTCGGACATCGGTCGCGCTCCCTGTAGAAGATGTCTACAGGATCAACCTTGCCATGCTGGCAAGGTCAAGCGCCATGTCTCAGATCAAAAGACCGGCACCTGATCGTTCCCACGCTCTGCGTGGAAATGCAGCCGGGACGCTCCGCGTCCCATTTAAAAGCCCAACGCAGAGCGTCCGTTGAAGTGTTCCCCCCGGCAGAGCGTGGGAACGATCGGTGTGGCGATTAGTAGTCGAGAGCGGTGGGCTTCAGGTACATCCCTTCCTGCGTCATCGCAATCCGGAACTTCAACACGTCCCCCGCCTTGAGCGTGATGTTCTGCGAACCCGGTGCGAGCATGCCCGGGTTGCAACCCGGTGCCTGGCCCGGCAGCAGTTTGAGGCGCAGGGACACAGTGCCCGGCGGCAGGTTGAACGAGGTGCTTTGTTCCTGGAACAGCCGCGCCGACAGTTGGTCCTGGATGTAGACGCCGATCTCGCAGGAGGTCGCGACTTCGAGGCGCTCGCGAGAAATGATCAGTACGCCATAGTCCTCCCCGGCGGCTTGAACCGAAGGTGTCGCGGCAAATAGGCTGAGGAAGCCAAACAGGCTGAGAGCTGACCAGCGCATGGCTGAATCTCCTGAAGTCGAGTCATTGATGCACGCAGCTTGGCCGAGCGCGACACCGATTGCCAGCCCGGCAGATTTCGGCAGAACTTGACCTTGCCATGGTGGCAAGCCCGAGACTGCTCGCAACCTCATAAAAGGAGCCACACCATGCAAGTGTTCAACGTTCAAGGCATGTCCTGCGGTCACTGCGTCAAAGCCATTACCCAGGCGCTGCAAGCCAAGGATCCTGCGGCCAGCGTGCGGGTCGATCTGGCAGCCGGGGAAGTCGGTGTGGAAAGCGCGCTGGCGACCGAGCAAGTGATCGCAGCGATCACGGAAGAAGGCTACGACGCCAAACTCGCTTAAGCCCAGGCACAATCCCCTGTAGGAGCGAGCCTGCTCGCGATAGCGGTGTGTCATTCAGCGTTGATGTTGACTGGCACTGCGCTATCGCGAGCAGGCTCGCTCCTGCAGGTTTTATATTTATTCAATGATATTTAATAGTTAGCGAGCTATCGGAATGTTCAAGGCGTCCATGCGCGGCTAGACTGTCGGGCTGCCGACCCATGCCCAACTGGATGCCTGATGAACTTCCGTACCATTTTGATTCTTGGCGCCCTGAGCGCTTTCGGTCCGCTGGCAATCGATTTCTATCTGCCGGCGTTCCCGGCGATGGCACTCGCGTTCGGTACCGATGAGAAACACGTCCAGCTGACCCTGGCCGCGTACTTCCTGGGCCTGTCCCTGGGTCAACTGGCATACGGACCGGTGGCGGATCGCTTCGGGCGAAGGATTCCGTTGCTGACAGGCGTCGGGTTGTTCACCGCGGCGTCCCTGGCCTGTGCGTTTGCGCCAAATCTGGAATGGTTGATCGGCGCGCGATTCATCCAGGCCCTCGGTGGTTGCGCCGGGATGGTGATCGCCCGTGCGGTGGTCAGTGACAAATGCGATGCGGTGGGCTCGGCGAAAGTCTTTTCGCAATTGATGCTGGTGATGGGCCTGGCACCGATTCTCGCGCCCATGCTCGGTGGACTGCTGGTCAACACCACCGGCTGGCAGTCGATCTTCCTGGTGCTGACCGGATTCAGTGCGCTGGCAGGGCTGGCCGTGGCAATCGGGTTGCCGGAAAGCCTGCCGGCCCACGTACCGCGTCAACCGCTGTCGGGGGCGTTGCGTCAGTACGGTCGGCTGTTGTCGGATCCGGTCTACCTCGGCCACGCCTTGACTGGCGGTATCGCCATTGCCGGGATGTTTGCCTACATCGCCGGTTCGCCGTTCGTCTTCATCAAACTCTACGGGGTCCCGGCCGAGCATTTCGGCTGGCTGTTCGGGACCAACGCGGCGGGTTTCATTCTGGTGGCGCAGGTCAACGCACGACTGCTGGCCAAGCGTGGCCCGGCATTTCTGCTGGTGCGTACCGTGTGGATTTACCTGGGGGCGGGCCTGACGCTGCTTGCCGTCAGTGCGCTGCACACCGAACAGTTATGGCCGCTGCTGATTCCGCTGTTTATCTGCATCGCCAGCCTCGGTTGCATCCTCCCCAATGCCTCGGCCTGCGCCATGAACGGGCAGGGCGCTCGCGCCGGCAGTGCGTCGGCGATGCTCGGGTGCCTGCAATTCAGCGTCGCCGCCGGAGCGGCTGCATTGGTCGGTGTTTTACACGATGGCAGCGCCGTGCCGATGGCCATGGTCATCAGCCTGTGCGGGATTCTGGTGGTGAGCGCGGCGATGCTCACCCGGCGTTTGCAAAATGCCCGGGCATTGGCGCAAACCCAGGTCTGAGGGCGGACTCAGCCAGCGGCGCGCTGTTGTTGGTGGTCGGGAATTTGATGGGGCGCGAGCAATCGCGCTTCAAGGGTCTTGGTGAAGGCTAGCGCTTCAGCTTCGCTGCGGAACGTAACAGCGTGTTGGTCCAGACGAACCTGCCACTGGGATTTAGCCACTTCTTTAATCAGGATCTTCATTGCTGAACTCTCCTCTCTTAAAAGATGTTGCGTAAAAGATTGCATCGCAGAGGTTTCAATTGTAGACCCGAATACGATCGTAATTGTGACATGGGTCAATTCTCGGACTGACGGTGTCGTCCATCCGGACGACACTTGTCTCAATCTGTTTCAGAACCCTTCGAGCACAATCTTGCCCTTGGCCTTGCCGCTTTCCAGCAGCTCATGGGCGCGTCGCAGGTTGGCCGCGTTGATAGTCCCGAAGTGCTCGCCGACCGTGGTTTTCAGCGTCCCGGTGTCGATCAGCCCGGCCACGCGGTTGAGCAAGTTGTGCTGCTCGATCATGTCCGCCGTTTCGAACAGCGAGCGGGTGTACATGAATTCCCAGTGCAGCGACAGGCTCTTGCGCTTGAGTTTGGTCACGTCCAGCGCTTTCGGATCATCAATCAGCGCCAGTTTGCCTTGTGGCGCCAATGCCTCGACCAGTTGATCCAGGTGATGATCGGTCTGGGTCAGGCTGGCGACGTGGGTCACATTGTCCACGCCTGCGCGTTTGAGTTCTTCACTCAACGGCTGGCTGTGATCAATCACCAGATCGGCGCCCAGTTCGCGTACCCAGCTCTGGGTTTGCGCACGGGAAGCGGTGCCGATGACCTTCAGCCCGGTGAGTTGGCTGGCCAGTTGCGTGAGGATCGACCCTACGCCGCCCGCCGCGCCGACGATCAGCAGGCTCTGGCCTTCATCGGTTTTACCTTCGCGCACTTGCAGGCGTTCGAAGAGCAATTCCCAGGCGGTGATGGCGGTCAGCGGCAGTGCGGCGGCTTCGGCGAAACCGAGGGTTTTCGGCATATGGCCGACGATGCGTTCATCCACCACGTGCAATTCGCTATTGCCCCCCGCACGGGCGATAGAGCCCGCGTAAAACACCTTGTCGCCAGCCTTGAACAGCGTGACTTCGCTGCCGACAGCCTTGACCACACCGGCCACGTCCCAACCCAGCACTTTCGCCGCGCCGCCTTCAGGCTGGACGTTCTGGCGGACCTTGGTGTCGACCGGGTTCACCGAGATGGCTTTGACTTCCACCAGCAGGTCGCGCGGACCGGCAACCGGTTCTGGCAGTTCGATGTCTTGCAGGGCATTGGCGTCGCTGATCGGCAACGAGGTGTAGTAGGCGATGGCTTTCATGTGCGGCTCCTGAACAGTAATAGATGAAGGGATCAAGCCACGGTGCGCAGGCGCTTGAGGTCGAAGTGCTCGAGAAAGTCGCCGGCCTTGGCGCGGAAGTTCTGTACATGGGCGCTGGCGTCATGGGCTTGCAGGGCTTCGTCGCTGCTCCAGTGTTCAATCATGTAGAACGCCAGTGGATTGGCCAGGTCCTGATGCAAATCGTATTGGCCGCAACCGGCCTCGGCGCGGGTCGGTTCCACCAGCGCACGCAGGTGTTGTTCGAGGGCGTCTTGCTGGCCGGGTTTGGCAATGAGGGTGGCAATGGCGGTGAAAGGCTGGGACATGGTCGCTCCGCAAACGGGTTGATTTCGATGGGACAGATGATTGGCTATTTCTCTGGAAGATAAAACCCGCTAAAAGAGCAGTCTCTTTCAATATTTTTTTGATAATCGGGGCTGAGAATGCTGCGTTTCGATGACTTGCAGTTATTCGTCCGGGCTGCGGACCTGGGGAGTCTGTCGGCGGCGGCTCGGGTGATGGACATGTCGGCGGCGGTGGCCAGTGCGGCGTTGAAGCGCATCGAACAGCAACTCGGCGCGCGCTTGTTGGCGCGCTCCACCCGCAGTTTGCGTCTGACCGCCGAAGGTGAGGGCTTTCTGGAATATGCCCGGGCCGCCCTGAGCAATCTCGACGAGGGTCGTCGCTTACTGGCCAGCGGTCAGGATCAGGTCAGCGGGATTCTGCAGTTGTCGGCACCGTCGGACTTTGGCCGCAACCTGTTGCTGCCGTGGCTCGACGAGTTCCAGCGCGAGCACCCTAAACTGACCGTGCGCCTGTTGCTGGGGGACCGCATCGCCGACCTGTTCCGCCAACCGGTGGACATTGCCCTGCGTTACGGCGAGCCGGAAGACTCAAGCCTGGTGGCACTGCCCATCGCGGCGCAGAACCGCCGAGTGCTCTGCGCCGCGCCAAGTTATCTGGCCAGGCACGGCGAGCCGCGGCATCTGGAACAACTGGCGCAGCACAATTGTTTGTTGTTCATGCTCGGTAGCCGGGTCCATGACCACTGGAGTTTCCACGACGGCAAGCGCGAAGTCGGGCTGACCGTCAGCGGCGATCGCTTCAGTGACGACGCCGATGTCGTGCGGCTGTGGGCAGTGGCGGGGGCCGGGATTGCTTACAAGTCCTGGCTCGATGTCGCCGCCGATGTGCTCGCCGGCCGGTTGAAAGTGCTGATGCCGGAGTTGCTCTGTGAGCGCGCACCGCTGAATTTGCTGTGCGCCCATCGCGCACAATTGAGTAAGCCGGTGAACCTTCTACGGGAAATGCTTGCCAGCCGATGCGCTCTTTTAGGCAGTCAATTTCCGACAATATCGGGCATCGATCATTAGTCGCAGGCAAATAGCGAAATTTCTGTCAGGAACTATCACCACCCGCGCTTTCCCAAGGGCAGGAACCGGCGGTTAACCCGCTTATACTAGCGCCCGCCTCATGTACGCACCGTCGACCTCGCGATGGCGATGGCCTCACGGTCAAGCATCCGACCTTCGGCGCACCTGCGAAGCAATGGCGTGGGGGAGAAGGGGCTTTGCCCGGCTTATGGCGGTTTCCGCGTCTTGGCCGACGACACATTACTGGTCAAGATGTCTCTGAGCAGCAGACGAAACGATTCAACAGGGAGTGAATACATGGAACATGCACCTTGCATCAGCCAGATCGCCACGTTGCTGGCTGACCCCAAGCGCAGCGCAATGATGTGGGCCTTGATGGATGGCTCGGCGCGGCAGACCGAAGAGCTGGCGCTATTGGCCGGCCTGTCACCGTCTTCGGCCAGTGCACACCTGGGGCGTTTGTCCGCCGGAGGTCTGTTGAAAGTCGAAATCCGTGGGCGCAAACGCTTTTTCCGCCTGGCCGCGCCTGAAGTGGGCGCGGCAATCGAAGCATTGGCCAGCGCGACGCTGGCCAGCACGCCGCAGCCCCTCCCGGACGTCTTCAAACGCACCAGCCCCATTGCCAAACCTCAGGCGGCGCCATCGTCGTTGTTGCGGGCCCGACTGTGCGACGACCATTTGGGAGGCACCCTGGCCGCCGATCTTTACCAGCGACTGCTGGATGCCGGCTGGATCGAGCAGTTCGAACAGCGCGTCATGATCACCCACAAGGGTTCCACACAACTGGCCTCGCGCGGGGTGTTCATCCAGGCCCTGGCTCATCGCAACAGTCGAGTGGCCTGTGCGTGTCCCGACTGGAGCGAAAGACGCCCGCACATGGGCGGTTCGCTGGGCGCTGCATTGTTGCAGCTGTTCATGCAGTCCGGCTGGCTGAGCCTGCCCAATGATTCGCGCGCCTTGCAGATCACGGCCGCGGGGCAGCGGGAGATCCATCGATTCGCCAAGGAAACCGAGCTGGAAATGGCGCTTTAGAGCTGTTTGATTGACTGAATCGCTAGCTGGCTGAACACAGAGACTGTGGGAGTGAGCCTGCAACAAAGACTCTCCCACAGGGGTTCTGCGCTAAGGCTTATGGTTTTACCAACCGCGCATCCAGGCTGTTTTGCGCCAAACGCTTGGCCTGATCCTGGGTCATGCCCAGGTCGGTGTACAGCGCATGGAAGTTCTCGGTCACATACCCGCCAAAGTACGCCGGGTCATCCGAGTTCACGGTCACTTTCACGCCACGCTCAAGCATGTCGAGGATGTTGTGCTGGGACATGTGATCGAACACCCGGAGCTTGGTGTTGGACAGCGGGCACACGGTCAGCGGGATCTGCTCGTCGATGATCCGCTGCATCAAACGCTCGTCTTCGATGGCGCGCACGCCATGGTCGATGCGCTGGATTTTCAGCAGGTCAATGGCTTCCCAGATGTACTCAGGCGGGCCTTCTTCACCGGCGTGGGCGACGGTCAGGAAGCCTTCGTGGCGGGCACGATCAAACACACGCTGGAACTTGCTCGGCGGGTGGCCCATCTCCGAGCTGTCCAGGCCGACGGCCACAAACGCTTCGCGAAACGGCAGCGCCTGGTCGAGGGTTTTCTGCGCTTCGTCTTCACTCAGGTGGCGCAGGAAGCTCAGGATCAAACCGCTGGTGATGCCCAGTTGCTGCTCGCCATCCTTGAGCGCCGCCGCGATGCCGTTGAGCACCACTTCAAACGGGATGCCACGGTCGGTGTGGGTCTGCGGGTCGAAGAACGGTTCGGTGTGAATCACGTTCTGCGCCTTGCAACGCAACAGGTAGGCCCAGGTCAGGTCGTAGAAATCCTGCGAGGTGCGCAACACGTCGGCGCCCTGGTAATACAGGTCGAGAAACTCTTGCAGGTTGTTGAAGGCATACGCCTTGCGCAGGGTTTCTACATCGCTCCACGGCAGGGCGATCTTGTTGCGTTCGGCCAGGGCGAACAGCAACTCGGGCTCAAGCGAACCCTCGAGGTGCAGGTGCAGTTCTGCCTTGGGCAGGGCGTTCAGCCAGTCGTACATAGTCTTTTCTCATCAGGTGCAGATGGCGAGCATTCTACAGATGCCCGTAGAAACAATTAGCAAAACCTGACCAGCCGGTTCATCACACCACGGCCTGTTCCCGTCGATAGGCGTAGGTGTCGGCGAAGCGCGAGAGCAGGAATTCAGCGCAGGTAGTGGCCGGGTACTTCGCCGGGTGCGATTCGTCCTGGCAACCGGGCAGGCATTCAATGGGCGTATCGGGGTGTGGTTCGGCGAAGAACGGCATCGAGTAACGATCGACGCCCAGCGGGCTGATCACCCGGTGCGGCGTCGACAGGTAACGGTCGTTGCTCCAGCGGGCCATCATGTCGCCGAGGTTGACCACGAACGTGCCTTCGATCGGCGGCGCTTCGATCCATTCGCCTTTGACGTTGCGCACTTGCAGGCCACCGGCGGCGTCCTGGTACAGCAGGGTAATGCAGCCGTAATCGGTGTGGGCGCCGGCGCCTTGCTGCTCCTCGGAGCTGGCGGTATGGCGCGGCGGATAATGGATCATCCGCAGCACGCTGACCGGTTCATTGAAGCGCGTGTCGAAGAAGTCGCGCTCGATGTTCAGCGCCAGGGTCATGGCACGCAGCAGGGTTTGGGCGAGGGCCTGCATGTCGATGTAATGCTGCTCCATCAACGCTTCCCAGCCGGGCATCAAGGGATGGCGGTTGGGACCGCGCAGCGGTTTTTCCGCCAGTACTTGCGGGTGGTCGGCCGGCAGGTGCAGGCCCATGTCGAAGGTTTCTTTCAGGTCGCTGGGTTTGCTCGGGTCGAGTTGCTCGGTGGCGATGGCACCGTAGCCGCGATGGTGGCGAGTCTGGGTGATGTCGATCTTGAGCTTTTCGGCGGTGGGCAAGGCGAAGAAGCGTTGGGCATGGTCGAGCACGGCGTGGATGCGTGACGCGGAGACCGGATGCCCCTTGATGTAGAAAAAGCCCCAGTCGCGGCAGGCGCGGTCGATTTGAGTCGCGACGGATTGCCAGGCGGTTTGGTCAGCGCTGTAGAGCGGGGCGATGTCGATGATCGGGAGTTGGTTCATGCGCAATTCTCAAGAACGCTGAAAATTCATTGTAGGAGTGAGCCTGCTCGCGATCGCGGCGTGTCAGTCGACATTGATAGCGTCTGACACTCCGCGATCGCGAGCAGGCTCACTGCTACAGGGTTTTGTGTTGGGTTGGGGAGCTACTTCGGAATATCGGCCTTCATCCCTTCAACGTAGTAATTCATCGACGCCAGTTCCGCATTGCTCGCCGTCGCGCCCGTCGGGATTTTTTCGGTGCCGGCCTGATCCTTGATCGGCCCGGTGAACGGGTGGAAGGCGCCGCTCTTGATGTCCGCAATGATCTGCTCGGCCTCGGTTTTCACCGCCGCTGGCACCAGGTCGCTGATCGGCAGTTCAACTGTGCCTTCTTTCAAACCGCCCCAGTAATCCTGCGATTTCCAGGTGTGGTCGAGCACGCTTTGGGTCGCTTGAATGTAATGCGGCCCCCAGTCGTTGACGATCGACGTCAGCACCGCTTTCGGCCCGAAGTGCGCCATGTCCGAAGCGTAGCCCACGGCATACACGCCGCGGCGTTCGGCTGCCTGAATCGGTGCCGGGCTGTCGGTGTGCTGGAACACCACGTCGACGCCCTGGTCGATCAGCGCGTTGGCGGCGTCGGCTTCCTTGCCCGGATCGAACCACGAGTTGACCCATACCACCTTGATCTCGGTGCCTGGGTTGTATTTGTTCAGGGCCAGTTGAATAGCGTTGATGTCGCGGATCACTTCCGGGATAGGGAAGGACGCGACGTAGCCGATTTTCTTGGTCTTGGTCATCTTCGCCGCGAGGAAACCGCCGACGTAGCGACCTTCATACGTGCGCGCCAGGTAGGTGCCGAGGTTTTTGTCCTGCTTGTAGCCGGTGGCGTGTTCGAAGGTCACCTTGGGAAACTGCTTGGCGACTTTCAGGGTCGGGTTCATATAGCCGAACGAGGTGGTGAAGATCAGGTCGTAGTTGTCCTTGGCCATGTTGCGGATCACTCGCTCGGCGTCGGCACCTTCGGCGACGTTCTCCACATAGTTGGTGGTGATCTGATTGCCGAACTTCTCGGCCAGCGCCTTGCGCCCCTGTTCATGCTGATACGTCCAGCCGTGGTCACCAATCGGGCCGATATAGACGAAGCCGACTTTCAGCGGGTCGGCGGCGCTGGCGGTCAGGCTCGCGCTCAGACCAATAGCCGCGGCAACGGCGCAAAGCAGCTTCTTCAACGGACGTTTGTGCATGAATTCGAACTCCATGTTGTTGTGAGGTGGGCAGAGGCAATGCAAATTGCTGACCAACAGGACAACAAAAACACTGAAACCGTGTAATGGCCTTCGCGGGCAAGCCTCGCTCCTACAAGAGCGACGCCGACCTGTAGGAGCGAGGCGTGCCCGCGAAGAGCTCCGCAAGGCCAATAAAAGTGCACGTGTCAAACCTGCTGCCATCCACTGGTGCGCTAAGGTGTAACGAAACGTTAGCGCCGCCCCGCAGTCAGTAGCTCATCACCCTGATCGCTTCACTCGGCACAAAAGGCCCGCAATGCTCACACTCCTCAAGCAAGAAAAGTTTCTGTTGCTGGCCGTGATTGCCGCGCTCGTCGCTTATCCACTGGAACACTGGATGCTGCACAGCGGCCAGCCCATCGCGCTGACCGCTGGCCTGGTGCTGATTGCCTTCATCGTCGTCGCCTCCATGCGTGTCGCCCATCACGCCGAACTGCTCGCGGAAAAAGTCGGCGACCCTTACGGCACCATGATCCTGACCCTGGCCGCCGTGCTGGTGGAAGTGGTGATCCTGGCGATCATGATGAGTAACGAAGCCTCGCCAACCCTGGTGCGCGACACGATTTACTCGGCGGTGATGCTCGACATCAACGGCATCCTCGGCCTGGCCGCGTTGATGGGTGGGATCAAGCACGGTGAACAGTCGTACAACGACGACTCGGCCCGCAGTTACAGCGTGATGATCCTCACCGCAATGGGCGTTTCCATGGTGGTGCCGGAGTTCATTCCCGAAGCTAACTGGAAGCTGTATTCGGCGTTCACGATTGGCGCGATGGTCGTGCTCTACACCCTGTTCCTGCGTATGCAGGTCGGGCCGCACAGTTACTTCTTCAGCTACAGCTACCCGGAAAAACGCCGCAGGAAAGTCCCGGAGGAGGAACCTGAACCGGTCAATCTGGCGCTGAGTATCGGCACGTTGGTGTTCGGCGTTGTGGTGATCGGCGCCTTGGCCGAAGTGATGTCCAAGACCCTCGACCTGGGCCTGGAAGGCACGGGTGCTCCGCCGGTGATTACGGCGATTCTGGTGGCGGCCATTTCCGCGGCGCCGGAGATTCTGACGGCATTGCGCGCGGCCTTGGCCAACCGCATGCAATCGGTGGTCAACATCGCCATGGGCGCGTCATTGTCGACGGTGATCCTGACGGTGCCGGTGATGGAAGCGATGGCGCTCTACACTGGCCAGCCGTTTCAGATGGCGATGACCCCGGTGCAGACGGTGATGATCTTTCTCACCCTGATCGTCAGTGCAATCAACCTCAACGACGGCGAAACCAATGCCATCGAAGGCATGACCCATTTTGTGTTGTTTGCGACGTTCATCATGTTGTCGCTGCTGGGCCTCTAAACGCTTCGCGGGCAAGTCTCGCTCCTACAGGGAAATGCGCATCCCTGTAGGAGCGAGGCTTGCCCGCGAAGGCGTTTTGTCAGTTGCCGGCGATTAGCTGCCGGGCCGCCTGGCTGTGATCGGCGATCAGGCCTTTGAGATCCAGCCCTTCAACCTGCCCGTCAATCACCCGCCATTTGCCACCAATCATCACCCGATCCGCGCGATCAGCACCGCACAGCAGCAACGCCGACACCGGATCATGACTGCCGGAGAAACGCAGCTCATCGAGCTTGAACAACGCCAGATCCGCCTGCTTGCCCACCGCCAGTTCGCCGATATCGGAACGCCCCAACAAACTCGCCGAACCCTTGGTTGCCCACCCCAGAACCAGTTCCGGGGTGATCTTCTGCGCGCCATAACGTAGCCGCTGAATGTAAAGCGCCTGACGGGTTTCGAGCATCATGTTCGACGCATCGTTGGACGCCGATCCATCCACGCCCAAGCCGAGCAACGCGCCGGCAGCGGTCAGGTCCAGGGTCGGGCAAATGCCGGAGGCCAGGCGCATGTTCGAACTCGGGCAATGGCAAATCCCGGTGCCGGCGGCGCCGAGGCGGGCGATTTCGTCCGGGTTGAAGTGGATGCCGTGCGCGAGCCAGGTGCGTGGGCCGAGCCAGCCGACGCTGTCTAGATAATCCACGGTGCGCAGGCCGAAGCGTTGCAGGCAGAAGTCTTCTTCGTCGAGGGTTTCGGCCAGGTGCGTGTGCAGACGCACGTCGAGTTTGTTTGCCAGTTCGGCGCTGGCGGACATGATTTCCGGTGTCACCGAAAACGGCGAACACGGCGCCAGGGCGATCTGGATTTGCGCACCATCACCACGCTCGTGGTACTCGGCGATCAAGCGCTGGCTGTCCGCGAGGATCACTTCGCCTTCCTGCACGGTCTGCTGCGGTGGCAGGCCGCCGTCCTTTTCACCCAGGCTCATGGACCCGCGCGTCAGCATGGCGCGCATGCCCAGTTCGCGAACGCTTTCGACTTGCACGTCGATCGCGTTTTCCAGGCCTTCCGGGAACAGGTAGTGGTGATCGGCGGCGGTGGTGCAGCCGGACAGCAGCAACTCAGCCAGTGCGACTTTCGTGGCGAGGGCGAGTTTTTCAGGGGTGAGGCGGGCCCAGACCGGGTAGAGGGTTTTCAGCCACGGGAACAACGGCTGATTGACCACCGGCGCCCAGGCGCGGGTCAGGGTTTGATAGAAGTGGTGATGGGTGTTGATCAGTCCCGGCAGGATCACATGCTCGCGGGCATCGAAGACGTGTCCGCAGGGCGCGGACGGTTGCTGGCCAGCGGCGAGCACTTCGACGATCACGCCGTCTTGCACCACCAGGCCGCCACGGGCATCGAGGTCATTGGCAGTGAAAATGGCGAGGGGATTTTTTAGCCAGGTACGGGTCGCAGGCATGTTGGCCGGCTCCTCTGAAAGTGGGGTTCAGGTTAGCCAGCTCAGTGATTACCCTGTCTGCTGATCCAGGGTCGCCGCGGGGACGAGGTGCGGAGTTTCAAACAAAACCGCCTGGCCGGCAAGTCCTGCCCGACCAGACGACGCAAACCTTATGTGGAATGAAATCCTGTAGGCGCGAGGGTGGTGTTTACCAGGGAATGGTTTCGCCTCTGTAGTTCACGAAGTGATGTCCACCCTTGCCCGTGTACGCATTCACCTGATCGACCAACCCGCGCGTACTGGTTTCCACGTCGATATCGGCGCCTTCACCGCCCATGTCGGTCTTCACCCAACCCGGATGCAACGACAGCACGGTGAGTTTCTGCTCGCCCAGTTGCGTAACGAAGCTGTTGGTCATGGAATTCAGCGCCGCTTTACTGGCCTTGTACAACGCCAGCTCCGGCGCGTCCGGCATGGTCACGCTGCCCAGCACCGAGCTCATGAACGCCAGCACGCCGGTCTCCGGGCGAATCTGCCCGGCAAAACGTTGTGCCAGGTTGATCGGCGCCACGGCGTTGGTGAAGAACAATTGACCGACCTCGGCCAACGTCGCGCCGCCCGGCGTCTGAACGTCCGGCCCCTTGACCCCGGCATTCACGAATAGCAAATCGAACACTTCACCCTTGAGCTGTTGGCTCAGGGCGATGACCGCCTGCTGATCGTCCATGTCGAGCTTCTCGATCCGCACCTTGCCCAACGCCTGCAGCGCCTCGGCGTTCTGCGGGTTGCGCACGGTGGCGGTGACTTGCCAGCCGTCGGCCAGCAGGGTTTTCACCAGGCCGAGGCCCAGGCCCCGGGAGGCACCGATGATGAGTGCGGTTTTTGCCTTGGACATGAGTGGCTTCCTTGATAAGTGAGGATCATGGGCTCAGTGGACAACGCTGACCGAGCCGTTGTTGCAACTCGTGGCGCAATGCACCGAGTTCGTCCATACGGGTTTCAATCAGCTTGAGTTTGTCTTGCAGCAACTGTGTGACGGCGCTGTCAGGATCCGGCGATTGCCATATCGTGGCAACGCTGTTGCCGATCTCGCCGAGGGTAAAGCCCAACCGTTGAGCTGTCTTGATGTACAACACCAGTTGCACCATGTCTGGCGGGTAGTCGCGATAGCCGTTGGCACTGCGTTGTGCGGCGATCAGTCCGCGCTGCTCGTAGAAGCGCAGCGTGTCGCGGCTGACGGCGCTGGCCTGGGCTAATTCACCGATGCGCATCATGACGTCTCAAGAGGGGCTTGACCCTGGAGCATACTCCAGGCTTTAGCCTTGTTGCTCCCTGAATTTATGGAGCAAGGCCGATGTGGACTTCAACGCAATATCGCCGGGTGGTGCGGGGCAGCGCCTGGTATGACTTGATCGTGACAGCGGCGTTTATCACGCCGTGGAGTTTTGCCGCGTTGCACGGGGTGTTGTCGAGTGTGAGTCAGGCGTTCGATTTGCCGGGCGAGTTGCCGCCGTTCGAGCCGATGCACATGTTGATGGCGAATCTGCTGGGGTCGATTGTGTGCGTGTGGGCGGTGCTGCGGATTCGTGATCCGCAGCAGGTGTTTGGGCGGTATGACGCGGTGGGGCGGTTTCTGTTTTCGGCTTGGCAGCTTTATGCCTTGGTCCATGGCGCCAGTTCGCTGTTGGTGATTTTTCTGGTCTTTGAATTGGCGTGGGGCGTGGCTCAAGTGTTGCCGGTTCGGCAGCCTTCGCGGGCAAGCCTCGCGCCTACAGGTTTGCGCAATCCGTGAAATCGGCACTGGACCTGTAGGAGCGAGCGCCGCGCCGCTCCGACTTGCCCGCGAAGAGGCCGGCCGGGTCAACCTTAATGCCCCGCCTGCCACGGCTGCCCCAACGACACCGGCGCATACAACCGTGTGCGCACCGCGTCCCGCGACAACAGCACCAACACCACAATGGTCGCGACATACGGCAACATCGCCAACAGGCTCGACGGAATCGCCAGCCCCAACCCCTGCGCCACCAGGTGCAGGATGCTCGCGAGCCCGAACAGGTACGCCCCCAGCAGCAATCGCCACACTCGCCAACTGGCAAACACCACCAGCGCCAAGGCAATCCAGCCACGGCCGGCACTCATGTTTTCCGCCCACATCGGCGTATAGGCCAGGGACAAATAAGCCCCCGCCAAACCGGCCATCGCGCCGCCAAACAGCACCGCCAGTGCACGCACACCCAACACCGGCAAGCCCATGGCACTGGCCGCCTCCGGGCTTTCCCCGACCGCTTGTATGATCAGCCCGACGCGACTTTTCAGAATCACCCACGCCACCAGCGCAAACAACGCGAACGACAGGTACACCAGCAGATCCTGGGCGAACAGCATTCGCCCGATCAAAGGGATTTCACTCAGGTAAGGAATCGCCACCGGCTCAAAACCGGCCAGCGGTTTACCGACCCACGCCGCGCCAACAAACGTCGACAGGCCCACGCCGAAAATCGTCAGCGCCAATCCGGTGGCCACCTGATTGGCATTGAACACCAGCGCCACCAGCGCAAACAGCGACGACAACAGCATCCCGGCGAGCATCGCCAGCAACACGCCAAGCCACAGGTTGCCGCTGTTCAGGGCGACGATAAAACCGATCACTGCGCCAAACAGCATCATGCCTTCCTGACCCAGATTCAGGACGCCGCTTTTCTCACAGATCAATTCGCCCAGGGCCACCAACAGCAACGGCGTGCCGCAACGGACCATGGCGTAGAAAATATTGCTCAGCAGATCGATATCCATCACAGCGCTCCGGCGTGTGCAGCGGTGGCTTGTGTGCGGCGAGTCCAGCGCAGGTTCAAACGCGGTCGGTAAAGAATCAGCACGTCACTGGCCAACAGGAAAAACAGCATCATTCCCTGGAACAACTGGGTGATGGCTTGCGGCAGGTTCATGCTCATCTGCGCGCTCTCGCCGCCGATGTACAGCAACGCCATCAGCAGGCTGGAAAACAGAATGCCGATGGGGTTGAGCCGCCCTAGAAACGCCACCGTGATAGCGGCATAGCCATAACCCGGCGAGACCTGCGGCACCAGTTGGCCGATCGGCCCGGTGACTTCGCTCACTCCGGCCAGCCCTGCCAATCCGCCGCTGATCAACAGCGCCAGCCAGATCAGGCGCTTCTCGCGAAACCCGACGAAACCCGCCGCGCGCTTGTCCAGCCCGAGCACTTTTATCTGGAAACCGACAAAGCTTTTCTGCAGCAAAACCCAGACAGCCACCAACGCGAGCAGGGCGAAATACACCCCGGCGTGAACCCGACCGTCTTCCATCAACAGCGGCAAACGGCTGGCATCGCCGAACATCGCCGACTCCGGAAAGTTGAACCCGGCCGGGTCTTTCAACGGCCCATGCACGCAGAACAGCAGCAGGTTCAGCGCGATGTAATTGAGCATGATGCTGGTGAGGATTTCGTTGGCATTGAAACGCGTGCGCAACCACGCCGTCAGCCCGCCCCACGCGGCACCGGCCAACGTGCCGACCAGCAGGATCAGCACCAGCGCCCAGCGACTGTGCATATCGATGATATTCACCGCCAGCGCACTGCCGGCCAGGGCGCCGAGCAGCAATTGGCCTTCGGCGCCGATGTTCCAGATCCGCGCCTGATACGCCACGGCCAGCCCCAGCGCGCAGAGCAAAATAGGCAAGGCTTTGACCAACAGTTCGGAGACACCATACAAGTCGCTGACCGGCGCAATCAGCAGGGTGTGCAGCGTGAGCAGCGGGTCATGACCCAACGCAATAAACAACAGCGAGCCGCAGCCCAATGTCAGGGCCGCGGCCAGCAACGGCGAGCACCACAGCATCAGGCGCGATTGCTGGCCACGGGGTTCGAGAGAAAGCAGCATGTGAAACTCCGTTAAACCGTTGCGGATGCGAGTGTTTGAGGGGCGTCGAACTGGCCGGCCATCCAGCCGCCGACATCGATCAGGCGCGTGTCGACCGTGGCCCTGAGCGGCGACAGGCGTCCGCTGCACAAGGCACCGAGCCGGTCGCTGATCTGGAACAATTCGTCGAGGTCTTCGCTGATCACCAGGATCGCCGCACCCGCATCGCGCAAGGCAATCAACGCTCGGTGAATGGTGGCGGCGGCGCCGACGTCCACGCCCCAGGTCGGGTGCGCGGCCACCAGCAATTTCGGTTGCTGAAGGATCTCGCGGCCGAGGATGAACTTCTGCAAATTGCCGCCGGACAGACTGCGGGCCGGCGCTTGGGTATCGGGTGTTTTCACGCCAAAACGGCGGATGATTTCTGCCGCCAAGGCTTCGACCTTGGCGCGCTGAATGAGGCCGTTGCTGACCAAACCTTGTTGAAACGCGGTGAGCAGGGCGTTGTTGGCGAGGCTCAGTTCGGGCACCGCACCGTGGCCCAAACGCTCGGCGGGAACGAACGCGAGGCCGAGGTGGCGTCGCGCATCAGGCCGCAAATCGGCGACCGGCTGCCCGCCGAAACGGATCGTCCCGTTATCGTTTCGGCTCAACCGTTCTTCACCACTGAGCAGGGCCAGCAATTCATCCTGACCATTGCCTGCAACACCGGCGATTCCGACGATCTCGCCGCTGCGCACCTCGAGACCAATGTCCGTCAGGGAGCAGCCGAACGGGTCCGGGTTGTGCCACGACAATCCGCTCACATTCAAAAACGAGTCACCGCCGATCACCTTCGGATAATCGGTAATCAGCTCGGCGGCTTCCCCCACCATCAACCTCGCCAATTGCTGATCCGAACACTCGGACGGCACGCAATGCCCGGCCACCCGACCGCCGCGCAGCACCGTAGCGCTGTGACATAACGCGCGCACTTCACCGAGCTTGTGGCTGATGAACAGAATGCTGCAACCCTCGGCCGCGAGCCGGCGCAGGGTGATGAAGAGGTCGTCAGCCTCCTGCGGCGTAAGCACGGAAGTCGGCTCATCGAGAATCAGCAGGCGGATGTCCTGCATCAAGCAACGAACGATTTCCACCCGTTGCCGCTCGCCGATCGACAGGCTATGGACAAGGCGCTCCGGTTCCAGCGCCATGCCGTAGCGTCGGGAGACTTCACGAATTTTTGGCTCAAGCTGCTTCGGCGTGCCGGACGCCGCACCCATTGCCAGGGCAATGTTCTGCGCCACGCTGAGGGTTTCGAACAGCGAGAAATGCTGGAACACCATGCCGATCCCCAATGCGCGAGCCTGTGCCGGATTGCGCATGTTCACGCGCCCGCCCTGCCAGATCATTTCCCCGGAATCGGCGTGTGTGACGCCATAGATGATCTTCATCAACGTACTTTTGCCCGCACCGTTTTCGCCGAGCAGGGCGTGGATTTCACCGGGAGCAATGCTCAGGTCGATGGCGTCGTTGGCCAGGCAGCCGGGGTAACGTTTGCTGATTTTGCGCAGTTGCAGTCGAGGCGTTTGATCGGGGATCGGCACGGGGTTAGGCATGACAGGCTCGGGTCGATAGGAGTTATGCCTGTGGATAAAGCAATTTCCTGGCCATTGAGTCAGGAAAACCGAAAATCCTTGCTGGCAAAGGCATTGAGGGCGCGGCCTCGCCATCTTTTGATCGTCGATCAAGCACTACTTAGGGGCAAAGTGCTTGATCAGGCTCTGATTTTGCCCGTCGGGTATTGATCAAAAAACGAGCAACACACCGCAACCTATGCCGGATATAGGGCAGAGCCAGTCATGAACGGGTTATCCACAGGTTGTTCCACAGTATTTGTGCGCAAGCCGAAAGCACGGGCATAAGCACTGTGCGGCTATCTTCTAAAGGTGATAACCGACGCTAACTGTTTGTTTTTTCGTGAAATTAGTGGTTTGTATGGAAAGTTGGACGAAAAATGAGCAAAGCCCGCAGAGCCGCATGACAGAAGGGTTACAGCAGGATGTGCTCAGGTTATCCACAGCCGGGTGCACAGCAGATGTGGGCATCTGAACAGGCTCGATAAAAGGGCGGTGAACGGTGTTGGTGCGATCAGTGCTGCAACACAATGCGCCCGCGACTCAGGTCGGCGAGCTGAGTTTGCAGGGTCGTGATGCGCTCTTTGCCGATCGCCAATTGCAAGTCCACGCCGTTGGCGGTGAAGGTTTCTTCCACCACCAAACCACCCGATTCAGCGACGCGCAGTTTCACCAGCGCCAACTCACCAAACGCACAGGTACAGCTCACCGGTACCCGACTGATCAGCTCGACTTTCGCCGCGCCTTGCAGGCACTTGTTGGCGCCACCGCCATAGGCCCGGGCGAGGCCGCCGGTGCCCAATTGAATGCCGCCATACCAGCGAATCACCAGCACTGCGACCTGATCACAATCCTGCGCTTCGATGGCCGCCAGAATCGGTCGTCCTGCGGTGCCGCCCGGTTCGCCATCGTCATTGCTGCGGTATTGGTCGCCGAGCTTCCAGGCCCAGCAGTTGTGCGAGGCATTCAAGTCGCTGTGCTGATCGATGAACGCCTGGGCGTCGGCAGGGCTTGCGATCGACGTGGCGAACGTGATGAAACGGCTTTTGCGAATCTCTTCGCGGTATTCGCAAAAACCGCTGAGGGTAAAAGGCATAAGTGTCTTAGATAGCTGGCGTGAGGCCGCAGCCCTTGAGGATGATGCGGATCAGGTTGTTGCCGGCGTCTTCCATGTCTTGCTTGGTCAGCTTGGTGCGGCCGCTGACACGGCAGATCTGGGTGGCGAAGTCGGCGTAATGCTGGGTACTGCCCCACAGCAGGAAGATCAGGTTTACCGGGTCGACCGGGTCCATCTTGCCGGCGTCGATCCACGCCTGGAACACCGCCGCCCGGCCCTGGAACCAGGCGCGATAGTCCTGATTGAAATACTCGGTCAGGCATTCGCCGCCACTGATCACTTCCATGGCGAAGATCCGCGAGGCTTGCGGCTGGCGACGGGAGAATTCCATTTTGGCGCGGATATAACGCGTCAGCGCTTCTGCCGGATCATCCTCGGCAGTCAAGGTATTAAAGGTGCTGTCCCATAACTCAAGGATGTTGCTCAACACCGCCACGTACAAACCGAGTTTGTTGGTGAAGTAATAATGCAGGTTCGCCTTGGGCAACCCGGCATTCAAGGCGATGGTGTTCATGCTGGTGCCTTTGAAACCGTGACGGGCAAATTCGTCTTCGGCGGCTTTGATGATGGTCTCTTCGTTCTTCTGACGAATGCGGCTGGCGGGTTTGCCGCCGTGAGCGGGGACTTCAAAGGTCATAGGCACTTCCGGACAAGTGGATGGGTGTAGCCACTGCGTTGATAGCGCACCCACAAGCTCCAGACAAGTCCCGACGCAATAAAACCTGAAGACCACAATTCCTGTAGGCCAGTGCTTGCTCGCGAAAGCGGCGTGTCAGTCGACATTAATGCAGCTGAAACACCGCCTTCGCGAGCAAGCTTCGCTCCTGCCGGCTTTCGCCACTTTCAACGTGTCGCGGCCAGGCTTTCGAGGAAGCTTTCCAGCACTAAATGTGGGCGCCGGCCCTTGCGCGTGACCGATGCGAGGCTCAGGTCATAAAAGCGCACGTTGGGTTTCAGCGCCCGCAATCGACCTTGCTGCACCCAGAGGCTGGCGTAATGGTCCGGCAGGTAGCCGATGAAGCGCCCGGTCAGGATCAGGAAGGCCATGCCCTCACGGTCCGAGGCACTGGCGGTGCAATTGAGCGCCTGGTAATGGGCCTGGATTTCCGCGGGCAAACGGAAGGTCGGCGCGATGGCGTCCTGGCTATTGAGGCGCTCGTCATCCAGTTGTTTATCGTCGACATAAAACAACGGATGACCGACTGCGCAATACAGCAGCGAGCGTTCGCTATAAAGCGGCTGATATTCCAGCCCCGACAGTGCGCTGGCCTGCGGCACCACACCGACATGCAATCGACCGTCGAGCACCCCTTGTTCAACTTCATTTGGCGCGATCATGCGGATCTGAATCTGCACGTCCGGCCCGCGTTCCTTCAGTTGTGCCAGCGCATGGGTGATGCGCATGTGGGGCAGGGTGACCAGGTTGTCGGTCAGGCCGATGGTCAATTCGCCGCGCAAGTGTTGGTGCAGGCCGTTGACCTCAGTGCGAAAACTTTCCAGCGCACTTAATAGCTGCAAGGCCGATTGATAGACCTCGCGACCTTCCTCGGTCAGGGAAAATCCGGCGCGACCGCGTTGGCATAAACGCAGGCCGAGGCGCTGTTCCAGATCGCTCATCTGCTGGCTGATGGCCGAGCGGCCGATCCCCAATACCGACTCTGCCGCAGAAAAGCCTCCGCACTCCACCACACTGCGAAAGATCCGAAGCAGGCGGATATCAAAGTCACTGACTTGCGCCAGCGGATCGGGGCGACGGCTGCTCATGCTTTAATTACTCAAAGTTTAGTGGATGGCTGACTGAACGTTAGAAGAGTTGGATTTCACCGACTTTATCCTCGTGGCAATTTAGCTGCAAGAACGCTTTTGATCTCTATGCCGCTTATTGCCCTGCGAGGTTTTGCCCATGAACTTGCCCGAAAACGCCCGATCTCCTTTGGCCAGCCAGCTCAAGCTCGATGCCCACTGGATGCCCTACACCGCCAACCGTAATTTCCAGCGCGATCCACGACTGATCGTTGCTGCTGAGGGCAGTTGGTTGACGGACGACAAGGGGCGCAAGGTCTACGATTCGCTGTCGGGTCTGTGGACCTGCGGCGCCGGGCACACTCGCAAGGAAATCCAGGAAGCGGTTGCCAAGCAGTTGGGCACCCTCGATTACTCGCCAGGCTTCCAGTACGGCCATCCGTTGTCGTTTCAACTGGCCGAGAAAATCACCGATCTGACGCCGGGCAATCTGAATCACGTGTTCTTCACTGACTCGGGCTCCGAGTGCGCTGACACGGCGGTGAAGATGGTGCGTGCTTACTGGCGTCTGAAAGGCCAGGCCACCAAGACCAAAATGATCGGTCGTGCCCGTGGCTATCACGGTGTGAACATCGCCGGCACCAGCCTCGGTGGCGTGAACGGCAACCGCAAAATGTTCGGTCAGGCGATGATGGACGTCGATCACCTGCCGCACACCTTGCTGGCGAGCAATGCCTATTCCCGTGGTATGCCGACGGAGGGCGGTATCGCCTTGGCCGATGAACTGCTCAAGCTGATCGAGTTGCATGACGCTTCGAACATCGCCGCCGTATTCGTCGAGCCAATGGCCGGTTCCGCTGGCGTGCTGGTTCCGCCGCAGGGTTATCTGAAGCGTCTGCGCGAGATCTGCGATCAACACAACATCCTGCTGGTGTTCGACGAAGTGATCACCGGTTTCGGCCGCACCGGTTCGATGTTCGGCGCCGACAGCTTCGGTGTGACCCCGGACCTGATGTGCATCGCCAAGCAAGTTACCAACGGCGCGATTCCGATGGGTGCGGTGATTGCCAGCTCCGAGATCTACCAGACCTTCATGAACCAGGCGACGCCAGAGTACGCGGTGGAATTCCCGCACGGTTACACCTACTCCGCGCACCCGGTGGCTTGCGCCGCTGGCCTGGCTGCACTCGACCTGCTGCAAAAGGAAAACCTGGTGCAGAACGTGGCTGAAGTCGCGCCACATTTCGAAAATGCGCTGCACGGCCTGAAGGGCTCGAAAAACATTATCGATATTCGTAACTACGGTCTGGCGGGCGCGATCCAGATCGCACCGCGTGATGGCGACGCCATCGTGCGTCCGTTCGAAGCGGGCATGGCTCTGTGGAAAGCCGGGTTCTACGTGCGCTTCGGCGGCGACACCCTGCAGTTCGGCCCAACCTTCAACAGCAAGCCGCAAGACCTTGATCGTCTGTTCGACGCGGTCGGCGAAGTGCTGAACAGAATCGACTGATTTTCCCTTCTATATAGAGGCGCCCGTTGACGGACGCCTGTGGACAACTTTTCTGGAGCCCCGCATGAGCCTTATCCCGCATTTGATCAATGGCGAACTGGTGACCGAAGACGGTCGCACGGCCGACGTGTTCAACCCGTCCACCGGCCAGGCCATCCACAAGCTGCCGTTGGCCAGCCGCGAAACCATTCAGAAAGCCATCGACTCGGCCAAGGCTGCGTTCCCGGCCTGGCGTAACACGCCGCCGGCCAAACGTGCTCAGGTGATGTTCCGCTTCAAGCAACTGCTGGAGCAGAACGAAGCGCGTATCGCCCAGTTGATCAGTGAAGAGCATGGCAAGACCCTGGAAGATGCTGCCGGTGAACTGAAGCGCGGAATCGAGAACGTTGAGTTCGCCTGCGCTGCGCCGGAAATCCTCAAGGGCGAGTACAGCCGTAACGTCGGTCCGAACATCGATGCCTGGTCGGACTTCCAGCCGTTGGGCGTGGTGGCGGGTATTACTCCGTTCAACTTCCCGGCCATGGTTCCGCTGTGGATGTATCCACTGGCGATCGTCTGCGGTAACTGCTTCATCCTCAAACCGTCCGAGCGTGATCCAAGCTCGACGCTGTTGATTGCTCAACTATTGATCGAAGCCGGCCTGCCTAAAGGTGTGCTGAGTGTGGTGCATGGCGACAAGGCGGCGGTGGACGCGCTGATCGAAGCGCCGGAAGTCAAAGCGCTGAGCTTCGTTGGCTCGACGCCGATTGCCGAATACATCTACGCCGAAGGCACCAAGCGCGGCAAACGCGTCCAGGCACTGGGCGGCGCGAAGAACCATGCGGTGCTGATGCCGGATGCGGATCTGGACAACGCGGTCAGCGCACTGATGGGCGCGGCTTACGGTTCTTGCGGCGAGCGTTGCATGGCGATCTCGGTGGCCGTGTGTGTGGGCGACCAGGTGGCGGATGCGTTGGTGGCCAAGTTGGTACCGCAAATCAAGGCGCTGAAAATCGGTGCGGGTACTTCCTGTGGGCTGGACATGGGGCCACTGGTTTCCGGTCAGGCTCGCGATAAAGTCAGTGGCTATATAGAAGACGGCGTTTCTTCGGGCGCGTCCCTGGTGGTTGATGGTCGTGGATTGAGCGTGGCCGGTCATGAGGAAGGTTTCTTCCTGGGTGGCTGCCTGTTCGACAACGTCACGCCAGAGATGCGCATCTATAAAGAAGAGATTTTCGGGCCAGTGTTGTGTGTGGTTCGGGTCAACAGCCTGGAAGAGGCGATGCAACTGATCAACGATCACGAATATGGCAACGGCACCTGCATCTTCACCCGTGATGGGGAAGCGGCGCGGTTGTTCTGTGATGAGATCGAAGTCGGCATGGTCGGCGTCAACGTGCCGTTGCCGGTGCCGGTGGCTTATCACAGCTTCGGTGGCTGGAAGCGTTCGCTGTTTGGCGATCTGCATGCGTATGGCCCGGATGGCGTGCGCTTCTATACCCGTCGCAAGGCCATTACCCAGCGCTGGCCGCAGCGTGCGAGCCATGAAGCGTCGCAATTCGCATTCCCTAGCCTGTAAGTAGAAGGGCAGAAGGCCGAGCCCTTGGGGCTCGGCCTTCGTGTTTTCGGGCTTTTTTAATCTATATGACAGAAATGTGAAGATAGGTGTTGACGGCAGATTCTGGAAGTCTATAATTCGCCCCACTTCCGGCGCAGTCGAAACGGAAAACTCCTTGGTAAACAAAGAGTTACGCAGTTTTCGACAGCTAGTTGCTTCAGGTCATCGAAGCCCAGAAGGAGTTGATCAAGCAGGGTTGTTTGGCTTGATTGACGGTTCGATCTTCTCGGTCGAAAGCGGAGAAAAAGAGGTGTTGACAGCAGCGAGTAACGCTGTAGAATTCGCCTCCCGCTAACGAGAGATCGGAGGCGCAAGTGGTTGAAGTTGCAAAGGAAACTTTGAAAACTTCTGAAATAACCGCTTGACAGCAACAGAGGCTGCTGTAGAATGCGCGCCTCGGTTGAGACGAAAGATCTTAACCAACCGCTCTTTAACAACTGAATCAAGCAATTCGTGTGGGTGCTTGTGGAGTCAGACTGATAGTCAACAAGATTATCAGCATCACAAGTTACTCCGCGAGAAATCAAAGATGTAACCAACGATTGCTGAGCCAAGTTTAGGGTTTCTTAAAAACCCAAAGATGTTTGAACTGAAGAGTTTGATCATGGCTCAGATTGAACGCTGGCGGCAGGCCTAACACATGCAAGTCGAGCGGCAGCACGGGTACTTGTACCTGGTGGCGAGCGGCGGACGGGTGAGTAATGCCTAGGAATCTGCCTGGTAGTGGGGGATAACGCTCGGAAACGGACGCTAATACCGCATACGTCCTACGGGAGAAAGCAGGGGACCTTCGGGCCTTGCGCTATCAGATGAGCCTAGGTCGGATTAGCTAGTTGGTGAGGTAATGGCTCACCAAGGCGACGATCCGTAACTGGTCTGAGAGGATGATCAGTCACACTGGAACTGAGACACGGTCCAGACTCCTACGGGAGGCAGCAGTGGGGAATATTGGACAATGGGCGAAAGCCTGATCCAGCCATGCCGCGTGTGTGAAGAAGGTCTTCGGATTGTAAAGCACTTTAAGTTGGGAGGAAGGGCAGTTACCTAATACGTATCTGTTTTGACGTTACCGACAGAATAAGCACCGGCTAACTCTGTGCCAGCAGCCGCGGTAATACAGAGGGTGCAAGCGTTAATCGGAATTACTGGGCGTAAAGCGCGCGTAGGTGGTTTGTTAAGTTGGATGTGAAATCCCCGGGCTCAACCTGGGAACTGCATTCAAAACTGACAAGCTAGAGTATGGTAGAGGGTGGTGGAATTTCCTGTGTAGCGGTGAAATGCGTAGATATAGGAAGGAACACCAGTGGCGAAGGCGACCACCTGGACTGATACTGACACTGAGGTGCGAAAGCGTGGGGAGCAAACAGGATTAGATACCCTGGTAGTCCACGCCGTAAACGATGTCAACTAGCCGTTGGGAGCCTTGAGCTCTTAGTGGCGCAGCTAACGCATTAAGTTGACCGCCTGGGGAGTACGGCCGCAAGGTTAAAACTCAAATGAATTGACGGGGGCCCGCACAAGCGGTGGAGCATGTGGTTTAATTCGAAGCAACGCGAAGAACCTTACCAGGCCTTGACATCCAATGAACTTTCCAGAGATGGATTGGTGCCTTCGGGAACATTGAGACAGGTGCTGCATGGCTGTCGTCAGCTCGTGTCGTGAGATGTTGGGTTAAGTCCCGTAACGAGCGCAACCCTTGTCCTTAGTTACCAGCACGTAATGGTGGGCACTCTAAGGAGACTGCCGGTGACAAACCGGAGGAAGGTGGGGATGACGTCAAGTCATCATGGCCCTTACGGCCTGGGCTACACACGTGCTACAATGGTCGGTACAGAGGGTTGCCAAGCCGCGAGGTGGAGCTAATCCCAGAAAACCGATCGTAGTCCGGATCGCAGTCTGCAACTCGACTGCGTGAAGTCGGAATCGCTAGTAATCGCGAATCAGAATGTCGCGGTGAATACGTTCCCGGGCCTTGTACACACCGCCCGTCACACCATGGGAGTGGGTTGCACCAGAAGTAGCTAGTCTAACCTTCGGGGGGACGGTTACCACGGTGTGATTCATGACTGGGGTGAAGTCGTAACAAGGTAGCCGTAGGGGAACCTGCGGCTGGATCACCTCCTTAATCGACGACATCAGCTGCTCCATAAGTTCCCACACGAATTGCTTGATTCATTGAAGAAGACGATAAGAAGCAGCCCGAAATTGGGTCTGTAGCTCAGTTGGTTAGAGCGCACCCCTGATAAGGGTGAGGTCGGCAGTTCGAATCTGCCCAGACCCACCAATTTTGTGTGGGAACCTGTAGAAATACGGGGCCATAGCTCAGCTGGGAGAGCGCCTGCCTTGCACGCAGGAGGTCAACGGTTCGATCCCGTTTGGCTCCACCACTACTGCTTCTGTTTGTTGAAAGCTTAGAAATGAGCATTCCATCGTGATGATGGTGAATGTTGATTTCTAGTCTTTGGCTAGATCGTTCTTTAAAAATTTGAGTATGTGATAGAAAGATAGACTGGACGTTACTTTCACTGGTAACGGATCAGGCTAAGGTAAAATTTGTGAGTTGCTCTTAATTGAGTATTATCGAATTTTCGGCGAATGTCGTCTTCACAGTATAACCAGATTGCTTGGGGTTATATGGTCAAGTGAAGAAGCGCATACGGTGGATGCCTTGGCAGTCAGAGGCGATGAAAGACGTGGTAGCCTGCGAAAAGCTTCGGGGAGTCGGCAAACAGACTTTGATCCGGAGATGTCTGAATGGGGGAACCCAGCCATCATAAGATGGTTATCTTAAGCTGAATACATAGGCTTAAGAGGCGAACCAGGGGAACTGAAACATCTAAGTACCCTGAGGAAAAGAAATCAACCGAGATTCCCTTAGTAGTGGCGAGCGAACGGGGACTAGCCCTTAAGTGGCTTTGAGATTAGCGGAACGCTCTGGAAAGTGCGGCCATAGTGGGTGATAGCCCTGTACGCGAAAATCTCTTAGTCATGAAATCGAGTAGGACGGAGCACGAGAAACTTTGTCTGAATATGGGGGGACCATCCTCCAAGGCTAAATACTACTGACTGACCGATAGTGAACTAGTACCGTGAGGGAAAGGCGAAAAGAACCCCGGAGAGGGGAGTGAAATAGATCCTGAAACCGTATGCGTACAAGCAGTGGGAGCCCACTTTGTTGGGTGACTGCGTACCTTTTGTATAATGGGTCAGCGACTTATTTTCAGTGGCGAGCTTAACCGAATAGGGGAGGCGTAGCGAAAGCGAGTCTTAATAGGGCGTCTAGTCGCTGGGAATAGACCCGAAACCGGGCGATCTATCCATGGGCAGGTTGAAGGTTGGGTAACACTAACTGGAGGACCGAACCGACTACCGTTGAAAAGTTAGCGGATGACCTGTGGATCGGAGTGAAAGGCTAATCAAGCTCGGAGATAGCTGGTTCTCCTCGAAAGCTATTTAGGTAGCGCCTCATGTATCACTGTAGGGGGTAGAGCACTGTTTCGGCTAGGGGGTCATCCCGACTTACCAAACCGATGCAAACTCCGAATACCTACAAGTGCCGAGCATGGGAGACACACGGCGGGTGCTAACGTCCGTCGTGAAAAGGGAAACAACCCAGACCGTCAGCTAAGGTCCCAAAGTTATGGTTAAGTGGGAAACGATGTGGGAAGGCTTAGACAGCTAGGAGGTTGGCTTAGAAGCAGCCACCCTTTAAAGAAAGCGTAATAGCTCACTAGTCGAGTCGGCCTGCGCGGAAGATGTAACGGGGCTCAAACCATACACCGAAGCTACGGGTATCACTTAGGTGATGCGGTAGAGGAGCGTTCTGTAAGCCTGTGAAGGTGAGTTGAGAAGCTTGCTGGAGGTATCAGAAGTGCGAATGCTGACATGAGTAACGACAATGGGTGTGAAAAACACCCACGCCGAAAGACCAAGGTTTCCTGCGCAACGTTAATCGACGCAGGGTTAGTCGGTCCCTAAGGCGAGGCTGAAAAGCGTAGTCGATGGAAAACAGGTTAATATTCCTGTACTTCTGGTTATTGCGATGGAGGGACGGAGAAGGCTAGGCCAGCTTGGCGTTGGTTGTCCAAGTTTAAGGTGGTAGGCTGGAATCTTAGGTAAATCCGGGATTCTAAGGCCGAGAGCTGATGACGAGTGTTCTTTTAGAACACGAAGTGGTTGATGCCATGCTTCCAAGAAAAGCTTCTAAGCTTCAGGTAACCAGGAACCGTACCCCAAACCGACACAGGTGGTTGGGTAGAGAATACCAAGGCGCTTGAGAGAACTCGGGTGAAGGAACTAGGCAAAATGGCACCGTAACTTCGGGAGAAGGTGCGCCGGTGAGGGTGAAGCATTTACTGCGTAAGCCCATGCCGGTCGAAGATACCAGGCCGCTGCGACTGTTTATTAAAAACACAGCACTCTGCAAACACGAAAGTGGACGTATAGGGTGTGACGCCTGCCCGGTGCCGGAAGGTTAATTGATGGGGTTAGCTAACGCGAAGCTCTTGATCGAAGCCCCGGTAAACGGCGGCCGTAACTATAACGGTCCTAAGGTAGCGAAATTCCTTGTCGGGTAAGTTCCGACCTGCACGAATGGCGTAACGATGGCGGCGCTGTCTCCACCCGAGACTCAGTGAAATTGAAATCGCTGTGAAGATGCAGTGTATCCGCGGCTAGACGGAAAGACCCCGTGAACCTTTACTATAGCTTTGCACTGGACTTTGAATTTGCTTGTGTAGGATAGGTGGGAGGCTTTGAAGCGTGGACGCCAGTTCGCGTGGAGCCAACCTTGAAATACCACCCTGGCAACTTTGAGGTTCTAACTCAGGTCCGTTATCCGGATCGAGGACAGTGTATGGTGGGTAGTTTGACTGGGGCGGTCTCCTCCTAAAGAGTAACGGAGGAGTACGAAGGTGCGCTCAGACCGGTCGGAAATCGGTCGTAGAGTATAAAGGCAAAAGCGCGCTTGACTGCGAGACAGACACGTCGAGCAGGTACGAAAGTAGGTCTTAGTGATCCGGTGGTTCTGTATGGAAGGGCCATCGCTCAACGGATAAAAGGTACTCCGGGGATAACAGGCTGATACCGCCCAAGAGTTCATATCGACGGCGGTGTTTGGCACCTCGATGTCGGCTCATCACATCCTGGGGCTGAAGCCGGTCCCAAGGGTATGGCTGTTCGCCATTTAAAGTGGTACGCGAGCTGGGTTTAGAACGTCGTGAGACAGTTCGGTCCCTATCTGCCGTGGACGTTTGAGATTTGAGAGGGGCTGCTCCTAGTACGAGAGGACCGGAGTGGACGAACCTCTGGTGTTCCGGTTGTCACGCCAGTGGCATTGCCGGGTAGCTATGTTCGGAATAGATAACCGCTGAAAGCATCTAAGCGGGAAACTAGCCTCAAGATGAGATCTCACTGGGACCTTGAGTCCCCTGAAGGGCCGTCGAAGACTACGACGTTGATAGGTTGGGTGTGTAAGCGCTGTGAGGCGTTGAGCTAACCAATACTAATTGCCCGTGAGGCTTGACCATATAACACCCAAGCAATTTGCTGACCTGAAAAGGCACCAGATTGCGGTGTGTGAAGACGAAATGAACCGAAAGTTCGATTGTTCACAAACACCGAGATCTATCACATACCCATTCGCTGGAGCGTGCGCCGTAAGGCAAGCGACCTGGCTACCGAATTTCTTGACGACCATAGAGCATTGGAACCACCTGATCCCATCCCGAACTCAGCAGTGAAACGATGCATCGCCGATGGTAGTGTGGGGTTTCCCCATGTGAGAGTAGGTCATCGTCAAGATTAAATTCCGAAACCCCTATCTGCGTATGCAGGTAGGGGTTTTGTTTTGTCCGCAGGAAAGTTCGTACAGCAACATCGGACGGCTCCCGGCTGTCACAGTCTCCCGACAATGCTAAGGTTCGGCCCTAGCTTTTGTATTTTTCCAAGGAAGCCTTTATGCCGGACGCGACGTCCCTCAGTGCTGGTTTTATGGTGGTTCACGGTAACCGCCTGGACGAGTTGCGCAGTCTGGTGGTCAGCTGGATGCGCCGCTACCCGCTGGCTCCCTTGGAAAATGAAATCGCCCTGGTACAGAGCAACGGCATCGCCCAGTGGCTGAAACTGGCTCTGGCTGAAGACCCTGAAGAAGACGACATGGGTGGCTGCGGCATTGCGGCAGCCATCGACGTTCAACTCCCAGGCAGCTTCATGTGGCAGCTCTATCGCATGGTTCTGGGTCGTGATGAAATTCCGGTCAAATCCCTGCTCGATAAAGCTCCACTCACCTGGCGTCTGATGCGTCTGCTTCCCCAGTTGATCAATCAACCGCACTTCGAACCGCTGCAACGCTTCCTTACCAATGACACTGACCTGCGCAAACGCTACCAACTGTCCGAGCGGCTGGCTGATCTGTTCGACCAATACCAGGTATACCGGGCCGACTGGCTCGAAGACTGGGCGGACGGTCGTCATCAATTGCGAAACGGCCGAGGCGAAGCCAAGCCCCTGACCCCAGCCAACTGCTGGCAGGCAGAGTTATGGCGGGCTCTGTTGCTGGATGTGGGTGAGCAAGGCATGGCGCAAAGCCGTGCCGGTGTTCATCAACGGTTCATCGAGCGCATCAACAGCCTCGACGTGGCCCCCAGCGGATTACCTTCCCGGGTCATCGTTTTCGGGATCTCCTCTCTCCCGGCGCAAGCGCTCGAAGCTCTCGCCGGACTGGCGCGATTCAGCCAGGTTCTGCTTTGCGTACACAACCCATGTCGTCATCATTGGGCAGACATCGTCGCCGATAAAGACCTTCTGCGGCATCAATACAAGCGCCAGGCTCGCAAGAGCGGAATGCCTGTCGTGCTTGATCCGCAAACCCTTCACCAACATGCACATCCGCTATTGGCGGCATGGGGCAAGCAGGGGCGGGACTACATCAATCTGCTCGACAGCTACGACGATCCCAACAGCTACCGCTCGGCATTCCGTGATGGGCGCATCGACTTGTTCAGTGATAGCCAGCCACAGACCATGCTCAACCAGTTGCAGGACGACATCCTTGAACTGCGCCCCTTGAATGAAACCCGCGAACTCTGGCCGCCTGTCGATCTCAATCAGGACGAATCCATTCGTTTCCACATCGCCCATAGCGCCCAGCGCGAAGTGGAAATCCTCCACGATCAGTTGCTCGCACGCTTCAGTGCCGATCCAGACTTGAAGCCTCGCGACATAATCGTGATGGTTCCGGACATCGACAGCTACGCTCCGCATATCCGTGCAGTCTTCGGTCAACTTGATCGCTTCGATCCGCGCTTCATCCCCTTTACACTGGCGGATCAAGGCCAGCGCGGTCGTGATCCACTGCTGATTGCTGTCGAACATCTACTCAAACTGCCCGACAGCCGTTTCCCCGTCAGTGAGATCCTCGATTTGCTGGATGTTCCTGCACTGCGCGCTCGCTTCGGTGTCGAGGAACGTGACCTGCCCACCCTGCATCGCTGGATCGAAGGCGCTGGTATTCGCTGGGGAATGAATGCCGAGCAGCGCGCGGGTCTGGGTTTGCCTCAAGAACTGGAGCAAAACAGTTGGCGTTTTGGCCTGCGCCGGATGCTGCTTGGTTATGCCGTCGGCAGCGCCGCTGCTTGCGAAGGCATTGAGCCTTACGACGAGATTGGCGGTCTGGATGCGGCGCTCATCGGTCCTTTGGTTGCACTGCTGGACGCGTTGGAGATTGCCCATCAGGAACTGACTCAACCTGCACCGCCTAAGCAATGGGGCGTCAGGATGCAAGCTTTGGTGCAGTTGTTCTTCCAGGCCAGCAATGAACATGACGACTACTTGCTGGGTCAACTCGAAGAACTGCGGGAAACCTGGCTCGAGACCTGCGAATCAGTGGGCTTGCATGATGAGCTGCCCTTGACCGTGGTCCGTGAAGCCTGGCTGGCAGGCCTCGACCAGGGCCGGCTGTCCCAGCGTTTTCTGGCCGGAGCCGTCAACTTCTGCACCTTGATGCCGATGCGGGCGATCCCCTTCAAACTCGTCTGTCTGCTCGGGATGAATGACGGAGATTACCCGCGTGCACAACCGCCGCTGGACTTTGATCTCATGGGCAGCGATTACCGCCCGGGTGATCGTTCCCGGCGCGAGGATGATCGCTATCTCTTGTTGGAAGCCCTGTTGTCGGCACGTGACCAACTCTATATCAGTTGGGTCGGCCGTAGTATTCGGGACAATAGCGAGCGCCCAGCCTCGGTACTGATTGGTCAACTGCGCGATCATCTTGCCGGTGGTTGGCGATTACAGGTCGACAGTGAAAAACTGCTGGAATCGGTGACTCAGGAACACCCGCTGCAACCCTTCAGCGCACGCTATTTTCATGAAGGTAATGACTTGTTCAGTTTCGCAAGCGAGTGGCAGGTGCTTCATCAAGCCAGTGAACAGGCAACGGGCATCAAGCCCCTTGATGCCTATGTTCAGGAAGAGCCGCTGAGCCTCGGTCAATTGCAGGATTTCCTGCGCAATCCCGTGCGACATTTTTTCAGTCAGCGACTCAAGGTGTTCTTCGAAGCGGCTGAAGCCCCCTTGGCCGACGAAGAGCCCTTCGTACTCGACGCTCTCCAACGCTATAGCCTCAGTGACAGTTTGCTCGAAGCGGCGCTCGGGCAACTGGATCACGTCGATCATGCGCTTGAGGCCCAGGCAACGCGTCTGCAAAACAGCGGGCTCTTGCCCATGGCCGGTTTCGGCGAATGCCTGCAGCGAGAGTTGATCGAGCCGCTGCCAGATCTGTTGCAGCGTTATCAACAACTCCTTGCGTTGTGGCCAACGCCGCTGACTAGTGCGTTGCCTGTGAATCTGGAACTGGAAGGCCTGCGCCTGGAAGGCTGGCTCAGTGGCCTGCACCAACGTGCGGATGGCGGCCTGTTGTCGATTACCACGATTCCCAACAGCATTGGTTCGATCAAGACCCGCAAGTGGCATCGGCTGACGCGACCTTGGGTCAATCACCTGGTCGCTTGCGCCAGCGGCATGTCGATGACCACCGCGCTGGTCGCCAGTGACGACAGTCTGCTACTGGCCCCTTTGGAGCAGGGCGCTGCACGTCATGCCTTGAGTAACCTGTTGCAAGCATGGCAAACCGGCATGCGCCAACCCCTGCCGATTGCCGTGAAAACCGCCTTCGCGTGGCTCTCTCAAACTGACCCGGCCAAAGCCGACGCCGCTGCTCGCAAGGCCTATGAAGGCGACGGTCAAACCACCGACGGCGAACGCCGCGAAAGTCCGGCACTGGCACGACAGTTCGCTGATTACGACGCGCTGACCGCCGAGGAGACTTTCCCCGATTGGTGCAACGCTTTGTACAAACCGATGCTTGAAGCCCCCTGGCGTTCATTGACCAGCGAGGAGGCGCGTTCATGACCACGAAAACACCGCTGGCCCTGGCTTTTCCCCTGAGCGGCAGCCAACTGATCGAAGCCAGCGCCGGTACCGGCAAGACGTTCACCATTTCTGCGCTGTACTTGCGTCTGGTCCTTGGTCACGGTGGCGAATCGAGTGGGTTTGGGCGTGAACTCTTGCCGCCGCAAATCCTCGTGGTCACGTTCACTGATGCCGCGACCAAAGAGCTGCGCGAGCGTATTCGTACCCGACTGGCCGAAGCGGCCCGATACTTTCGTGACGAGACCCAGGCACCCGATAGCCTCATCGCGGAGTTGCGTGACCAGTACCTCCCGGAACAGTGGTCCGGCTGTGCAAACCGTCTGGACATTGCCGCGCAGTGGATGGATGAAGCCGCCGTCTCGACCATTCACAGTTGGTGCCAGCGCATGTTGCGTGAGCACGCGTTTGACAGTGGCAGCCTGTTTACCCAGACCCTGGAAACCGATCACAGCGACTTGCTGGGTGAAGTCCTGCGTGATTACTGGCGGCTGTTCTGCTATCCGATGCAAGGTGATGCGCTGAACTGGGTGCGGGGTAATTGGGGAGGGCCAGCGGCGTTATTACCGCGAGTACGTAGTTTATTCGCCAGTGAGCGTGACAGCACTGAAGGCAAGGAGCCTGCCGAGCTGATCGCCGAGTGCTTGCAGGAACGGCGACTGGCCTTGCTCGAACTCAAGATGCCCTGGCGCCAATGGGCGGGCGAACTGCTTGCCATCTGTCACCAAGGTGTTGCGAGCAAAAGTGTCGATGGTCGAAAGATGCAGGCACGTTATTTCGAACCCTGGTTCGAAAAGCTCAAAGCATGGGCCGAAGATGAATCCCTTGAGCAACTGGATATCGGCACGGGCTTCGCTCGCCTGACGCCTGACGGCATGGCCTTAGCCTGGAAAGGCGCCGCCCCCAGTCATCCGGGGCTGGACGCCATGCCCGGGCTCAAGGCCAGCCTCGACGGCTTGCCAACCCCCGACGCGGCCGTTCTGCAACATGCTGCGCAATGGGTCGGGGCACGGTTCGAAGAAGAAAAACGCCGCCGCGCGGAAATGGGCTTCGACGACATGTTGCTGCGCCTCGATGCGGCGTTGCAATCCAAGGGTGGTGAACGCTTGGCGACCTTGATCCGCGAACAGTTTCCGGTGGCGCTGATCGATGAGTTCCAGGACACCGACCCGGTGCAGTACCGGATTTTCGAAAGCATCTATCGCATCGAAGACAACAACCCTGAAGGCGGCCTGTTTCTGATCGGCGATCCCAAGCAAGCGATCTACGCCTTTCGCGGCGCCGACATCTACACCTACTTGCGAGCCCGCCAGGCCACCGCCGGCCGTCTGCATACCCTGGGTACGAATTTCCGTTCCAGCCATGGCATGGTCAATGCGGTGAACCATGTGTTCGAGCGCGCGGAGTCTCGTGAGCTGGGGCGCGGCGCGTTTCTGTTTCGTGAAAAGAACGGTGAGAACCCGGTACCGTTCCTGCCCGTCGAGTCCCAAGGGCGCAAAGAAGTTCTGCACATCGATGGCCAGTTCGTGCCGGCTCTGAACATCTGGCACCTGTCCGCCGATCAGCCGCTGTCCGGCGTGGAATACCGACAAAAACTCGCCGCCGCGTGCGCCAGTGAAATCACCGCGTTACTTAATGGTGGCCAGGAAGGTCGGGCAGGTTTCATTGAGAAGGACATGGACTTCCGGGGCCTGCTACCCGCGGACATCGCGATTCTGGTTCGCGACGGCAAAGAGGCCCAGGCCGTGCGGGGCGAACTGTCTGCACGCGGGGTGCGCAGCGTTTATCTGTCGGACAAGGATTCGGTGTTCGCCGCTCAAGAAGCCCACGACCTGCTGACCTGGCTCAAAGCCTGTGCCGAGCCGGATGTCGAGCGACCGCTGCGAGCCGCATTGGCCAGCATCACGCTGAACCTTTCCCTGGCGGAACTGGAGCGGCTGAATCAGGACGAACTGGCCTGGGAAGCGCGGGTCATGCAGTTCCGCGGTTATCGCGAGCTGTGGCGCAAGCAAGGCGTGCTGCCCATGTTGCGGCGCTTGCTGCATGACTTCCAGTTGCCTCGATCGTTGATCGCCCGCAGCGACGGTGAGCGGGTACTGACTAACTTGCTGCACCTGTCCGAGTTGTTGCAACAAGCCGCTGCGGAGCTTGATGGCGAGCAAGCGCTGATTCGTCATTTGTCCGAGCATCTGGCGTTGTCCGGTCAGGCCGGCGAAGAACAGATCCTGCGTCTGGAAAGCGACGAGCAACTGGTTAAGGTCGTGACCATTCACAAGTCCAAGGGCCTTGAGTATCCCTTGGTGTTTCTGCCGTTCATTTGCTCGGCAAAACCGGTGGATGGCAGCCGTTTGCCGCTGCATTACCACGATTCAAACGGCAAGGCGCAGGTGACTTTAAAACCGACTGCGGAGTTGATCGCCCTCGCCGATGATGAACGTCTGGCGGAGGATCTGCGTTTGCTCTATGTCGCCCTGACCCGGGCGCAACATGCCTGCTGGCTGGGTGTGACCGATCTCAAGCGCGGCAATAACAACAGCTCGGTGCTGCACCTTTCTGCATTGGGTTACTTGCTCGGCGGTGGTGCCCCTCTGGCCGAGTCCGCAGGTTTGAAACGCTGGCTCGAAGACCTCCAGCAGGACTGCCCGGCGCTTCTGTACGGTGATATGCCGCCAGCGACGGCCGAGCATTACCATCCGCCACGCAATGACGCGACGTTGCTTGCGCCGCTGATACCCAAGCGCAAGGCCAGTGAAAACTGGTGGATTGCTTCGTACAGCGCTTTGCGTATCGGCGACAGTCTGAGCGTAGGCAGTGACGAGGCCCCGGAGAACCCGCAGGCGCAAAAGCTCTTTGACGATGAACGTCTCGATCCGCAGGCGCCACGAGAAGTGGCCGTCGGTGGTGCCGATATCCATCGGTTCCCCCGCGGCCCCAACCCCGGCACCTTTCTCCATGGTTTGCTGGAGTGGGCCGGTGATGAAGGTTTTTCTGCTGCACCACAAGTCGTGGAAGATGCCATTGCCCGCCGCTGCAACCGCCGAGGCTGGGAAGGCTGGATCACCACGCTGAGTGATTGGTTGCAGCACTTGCTCAAGTCTTCGTTGCACCTCGGCGGGGGGCAGCCTCCGGTCGTGTTCGAGCAGCTCACTCAATACCGCGTCGAGATGGAATTCTGGTTCGCCAGCCATAAAGTCGACGTGCTCAAGCTGGATGAACTGGTGCGCCAATACACCCACAACGGCATCGCCCGGGTCGCCGCTGAACCGGTCTCGCTCAACGGCATGTTCAAGGGTTTCATCGACTTGACGTTCGAACACGACGGCCGATATTACGTTGCCGACTACAAATCCAACTGGCTGGGCCCTGATGACGCGGCGTACACCGAGCAGGCCATGGAGCAGTCGATTCTCGATAATCGTTACGACCTGCAATACGTGTTGTACCTGCTGGCCCTGCATCGCCAGCTCAAGGCGCGGCTTGCCGACTACGATTACGACCGGCATGTCGGTGGCGCTCTGTATTTGTTCTTGCGCGGCACACGGGCATCCACCCAGGGCGTCTATTTCTCCCGTCCGCCCAGAGAGCTGATCGAGCGTCTGGATCGGCTCTTCCAGGGCAAGCCAGAACCCAAGGCCGAACCCGCCTGGGAACAGGGAGTATTGTTATGAGCCGCACCTTCGCCGATTTGCTGCCCACGTCATTGGCAGCCGAAACCATGGCGGATCTGGCACCCCTGAGTCGTGCCGATGACTTGTTGCTTTTACTCTCGCGCTGGGTCGAACGCGGCTGGCTGCGGGCGCTGGACAAAGCCTTCGTGGCCTTCCTCCACGAGCTTGCCCCCGACGACGATCCGTTGGTGTTGCTTGCCGCCGCATTGACCAGCCACCAACTGGGTCACGGCCATGTCTGCCTGGACCTGTTCGAGACGCTCAAAGAGCCGGATTTTGCCCTGTCGCTGCCACCCGAAGGCGATCTGCAAAGTGGCGCGATGCTGTTGCCGTCGCAACTGCTTGAGGCGCTGGATGGCGCCCATTGGTGCAAGGTCCTGGCGTCCAGCCGTCTGGTGGCTCTGGCGGTCGATGGTCGTGAGGCTGCGCAATCGCGGCCCTTGGTGTTGTCGGGCAAGCGCCTGTACCTGCGTCGCTACTGGGTTTACGAAAGACGCATCGACAACGCCCTTCGCCTGCGCCTGGCTGAACACGAAACAACGCCGAACGACTTGCCCCAGCGACTCACTGGTTTATTCGGTCCAGCCAGGCCCGGCGAAGTGATCGATTGGCAGAAACTCGCCTGTGCCTTGGCTACCCGCAGTGCGTTCAGTATCGTCACCGGCGGCCCGGGGACCGGTAAAACCACCACGGTCGTGCGGTTGCTCGCATTGCTCCAGGCGCCAGCGGTGGAGGCCGGCAAACCGTTGCGAATCCGCCTTGCCGCACCCACCGGTAAAGCGGCGGCACGGCTGACAGAATCCATCAGCCAGCAAGTCCGGACGCTGGAAGTCGATGAAAACGTAAGAAACAAGATCCCCTCTGACGTGACTACCGTGCACCGCCTGCTTGGCAGTCGCCCCGGTACCCGGCACTTCCGTCACCATGCCGGTAATCGCTTGCCGCTGGATGTGCTGGTGGTGGACGAAGCCTCAATGATTGACCTGGAGATGATGGCGAACTTGCTCGACGCGATGCCGGCTCATGCCCGGCTGGTGTTGCTCGGTGACAAGGACCAACTGGCATCGGTGGAGGCCGGTGCCGTGCTCGGTGATTTGTGCCGCGACGCCGAGGCCGGTTGGTACAGTCCGCAGACGCGCCAGTGGCTGGAGACGGTCAGTGGTGAAAGCCTGCTGGCCAGCGGTTTGCAGGAAGACACTGACGCGACTCACCCCCTGGCCCAGCAAGTGGTGATGCTGCGTCACTCGCGCCGGTTCGGTGAAGGCAGCGGCATTGGCCAGTTGGCGCGATGGGTCAATCAGCAGCAACCGGAGGAAGCCCGCACGTTGCTGGCTGCTCGAAGTCACGCCGACGTGTTTTCCCTGCCCCTCAAAGGTGAGCACGACCGGGCGCTGGAACACTTGCTGCTCGAAGGCCATGGCGACGGACCGCAAGGTTATCGCCACTACCTGAGTGTGCTTCGCAGCCAGCGGCCACCGCTCGACAGCCTGCTCGAAGACTCCCGCTGGACCGATTGGGCGCGTCAGGTATTGCAAGCTTTCGACGCCTTCCAGTTGTTGTGCGCGGTACGCAAAGGGCCATGGGGCGTGGAGGGATTGAATCAACGTGTAACCGCCGCGCTGCTCAAGGCTCGAGTGATCGACAGCGACCAGCAGTGGTACGAAGGTCGCCCGGTATTGATGACGCGTAATGACTATGGCCTGGGGTTGATGAACGGTGATATCGGTATTGCCCTCAAACTGCCGGAACGTGATGGGCCTGAGGCTGGCAAGCACGTACTGCGTGTAGCGTTCCCGCGCAATGATGGCCAGGGTGGCGTGCGATTTGTTCTACCGAGTCGACTCAACGATGTCGAGACGGTTTATGCCATGACCGTACACAAATCCCAGGGCTCGGAGTTTGCCCATACGGCGTTGATTCTGCCGGATGCGCTGAACCCTGTACTGACCAAGGAGTTGATCTACACCGGGATCACCCGGGCCAAGAACTGGTTCACCTTGATCGAGCCACGGGCCGGAGTGTTTGAGGAGGCCGTGCGGCGCAAGGTCAAGCGCTTGAGCGGGTTGATGCTGGAGTTGGACGATGGGGTTGAGCCGAGCCATCGATAGGCTGGCGTGTACGCCGGAAACTGTCCGAAGTGCCGTAGTGCACCGCCTCGCTGGGGGGTAAACGCTATGCTATCGTTGCGACATTATTTCGTAACATCGAAGAGAATCCCCCGCATGAAGGTGGCTGTCTGGACGACAGGGCGCGTCGTTAGCCGCAAGCAAGTGCTGCTCGCGGGGCTCCTCTGCTTGCTGACCGGTGTCGTGTTCGCTCAATCGGAAACCCCGGTGAGCATGGCCGACCAACGTGCCAGATCGGTCACTCAGGTTGTCCTCGGGATTCTCAGTTATGCGCGCTGGCCTGTTGAGCCTGCGCAACTGCGCCTGTGCGTGGTCGGCCCCACCGAATACACCGACGACCTGGTCAAGGGCACAACCCAAGCCACCGGCCGGCCCGTCACTGTGCGCCGGCTGTTGGCCGACAATCCGTCGATCGTCGGTGAATGCGATGCGGTGTACATCGGCAAATTGACCGACGACGAGCGCCGCCAACTCTTTGCTTCGCTGACAGGACGCCCGGTGTTGAGCATCAGCGAGAGCGATGATCAATGCACCGTCGGCAGTCTGTTCTGCCTCAGGGTCACTGATGATCAGGTATCTTTCGAGGTCAACCTCGATTCCGTCGCCCGTAGCGGCGTGCGCATTCACCCCAGTGTGCTGCAACTGTCCCGCCGCAAGCCGGCGGCGCCATGAGTCTATTCAAACCGGGTAGTCGTCCAACGTTGCGCTCGGTCATTGGCCGGGGACATTTGATCGTCGCCCTGGTCGCCGTGGCCATGGCCAGCGTCTCGCTGACACTGCTGGGTGTATTGGCGTTGCGGGTGTATGCCGACCACAACCTGCACCTGATCGCACGCTCGATCAATTACACCGTGGAAGCCGCGGTGGTGTTCAACGATAAAGCCGCTGCCACTGAGGCCCTGGCATTGATCGCCTCTACTGAAGAAGTCGCTGACGCCAGGGTGCTGGATGAAAAAGGCCGGTTACTGGCCCGTTGGCAGCGACCGGAAAGCGGCTTGCTCTCTGATCTGGAATTGCAGCTCGCCAAAGCCTTTCTGGAAAAACCCATCGACATGCCGATCGTTCATCAAGGTCGGGAAATCGGCAGCATTCAGCTCACCGGTCACGGTGGCAGCTTGATGCGTTTTCTGCTCAGCGGCCTGATGGGCATTATTCTGTGTACAGCCATCAGCGCCTGGGTCGCACTCTATCTGGCACGCCGACAACTTCGCGGGATCACGGGGCCTCTGCGAAGCCTGGCCGCCGTAGCCCACGCCGCCCGCAGCGATCGAGCCTTCGACCGGCGCGTGCCACCCGCCGATATCGCTGAACTCGACAACCTGGGCAACGACTTCAATGCCTTGCTCGATGAACTCGAGTCCTGGCAGACCCACCTGCAAAGCGAAAACGAAACCCTGGCGCACCAAGCCAGCCACGACAGCCTCACCGGATTGCCAAACCGGGCGTTTTTCGAAGGCCGTCTGATGCGTGCACTGCGCAATGCCCACAAGCTCAATGAGCGCGTGGCTGTGCTGTTTCTCGACAGTGACCGGTTCAAGGAAATCAATGACAGCTTCGGTCATGCCGCCGGCGACGCAGTGCTGGTTGCCGTCGCCAGCAGGGTTCGGGCGCAGTTGCGTGAAGAGGATCTGGTGGCGCGGCTGGGTGGTGACGAATTTGCGGTGTTGCTGACGCCGCTGCATAAAACCGAAGACGCCGAGCGGATCGCTGACAAGATCCTTGCCAGCATGGAAGAGCCCATCCCGTTACCGGGTCATACCCAGGTCCTGACTTCACTCAGTATCGGTATCGCCGTGTACCCGGATCATGGTGCCACCCCGGGCGCATTGCTCAATGCCGCCGATGCGGCGATGTACCAGGCCAAGCGCCTTTCCCGAGGTGCGCAGCACACGTCCGGGGCGGAGCACCCGGTCGCCCACGTACACACCAGGAGCTAAATTGCCGTGTTCTCAATTACCCAGCGTTCCCCGCGATTTTTCGCAATCACCTTGTTCATGGCCGTCCTGGCATTGACCGGGTGCCAGACCGCACCGCAAAAGGGGCTGACCCCGGCGCAAATCACTGTACTCAAACAGCAAGGCTTCGAGCTGACCGATGAGGGCTGGGCGTTCGGTCTATCCGGCAAAGTGCTGTTTGGCAGTGACGATGACAGCCTGAACGCCGCCAGTACCGGGATCGTCCAACAGATCGGCAAGGCCTTGCTGGGTGTCGGCATCGAGCGAGTGCGGGTCGACGGTCACACGGATGCCTCGGGCAAAGAGTCCTACAACGAACAACTTTCCCTGCGTCGCGCGAAAAGCGTCGGCAAAGTGCTGACCACGGTGGGCATGAAAGAAGAAAACATCCAACTGCGCGGTCTTGGCAGCAGTCAGCCGGTGACGTCGAACGACACCGCCTCTGGCCGCACCGAAAACCGCCGGGTATCGATCGTGGTGAGCGCCGATTAGTCGGCGAACAACATCTCCCGGCTTTCGCCCATCAACAGACTCTGATTCTGCTCGGTGACAGAACGGATGTAATCCCACAACAGGGTGATCCGCTTGAGCTTGCGCAGGTCCTCGCGGCAGTACATCCAGAACTGCCGCGTGATGTTGATCTCTTCCGGCAACACCGGAAGCAAGCGCGAGTCCTGCGCCGCGAGGAAGCACGGCAGAATCGCCAATGACCGTCCTTGCTGCGCCGCCACGAATTGTGCGATCACGCTGGTGCTGCGCAAGTTGGCGCTGGCGCCGGGCAACACATTCGCCAGGTACAACAGCTCCGAGCTAAACGCCAGATCGTCGACATAACTGATGAATGAATGCTTGCCTAAATCTGCCGGGCGGCGGATCGGCGGGTGCTTGTCCAGATAATCCTGCGTCGCATAAAGCTGCAGTTTGTAGTCGCAGAGTTTGCAGCAGACGTAAGGGCCATGTTCCGGGCGCTCCAGGGCGATGACGATGTCCGCCTCGCGCTTGGACAGGCTGATGAAGTGCGGCAGCGGCAGGATGTCCACCGAGATCGCCGGGTAGGCGTCGACAAAATGGCTCAGCTGCGGGGTGATGAAAAAACTGCCGAAGCCTTCGGTGCAACCCATGCGCACATGCCCGGACAGCGCCACGCCGGAGCCTGAAACCTGTTCGCAGGCCATGTGCAGCGTGCTCTCAATCGATTCCGCGTAACCGAGCAATCGCTGACCTTCGGTGGTCAGGACAAAACCGCTGGTCCGGGACTTCTCGAACAGCAGCGTACCCAATGCGGCTTCCAATGAACTGATGCGCCGCGACACGGTGGTGTAGTCCACCGCCAGGCGCTTGGCCGCCGTGCTGGCCTTGCGGGTGCGGGCGACTTCGAGGAAAAACTTGAGGTCATCCCAGTTCAATGAGCCTAACGACGTGATGTTTTTTTGCATGATGGACCGGCTTTTATGTGCGTTCTTATTAGAAGTTTGCACATCTATACTCCAAAAACAGTCCGACAACCAATTCGCGACACACGCCTCATCTCAAGGCTGCTTTCTCGCCTTGGCTCTCAAGATAGTTCTCTAGATAACAACAACGTCCCGGAGACCCAACATGAACGCATCGCTCACGCCAAACGAAACCACTGTGCAAACGGTCAAGCTGTTGATCGACGGCGAGTGGGTCGAGTCCCAGACCACCGAGTGGCACGACATCGTCAACCCGGCCACCCAGCAAGTGCTGGCCAAGGTTCCGTTCGCCACCGCGCAGGAAGTGGACGCTGCGATCAGCGCCGCTCATCGCGCCTTCCAGACCTGGAAGCTGACGCCGATCGGCGCGCGGATGCGCATCATGCTCAAGCTACAGGCGTTGATTCGCGAACACTCCAAGCGCATCGCCGTGGTGCTCAGCAACGAGCAGGGCAAAACCATCGCCGACGCTGAGGGCGACATCTTCCGCGGTCTGGAAGTGGTCGAACACGCTTGCTCCATCGGCACCCTGCAAATGGGTGAGTTCGCCGAAAACGTCGCCGGCGGCGTCGATACTTACACCCTGCGTCAGCCCATCGGCGTTTGCGCCGGCATCACCCCGTTCAACTTCCCGGCGATGATTCCGCTGTGGATGTTCCCGATGGCCATCGCCTGCGGCAACACCTTTGTGCTCAAGCCGTCCGAACAGGACCCGATGTCGACCATGCTGCTGGTGGAACTGGCGATCGAGGCCGGTGTTCCGGCGGGCGTGCTCAACGTGGTGCATGGCGGCAAGGACGTGGTGGACGCGCTCTGCACCCACAAAGACATCAAGGCTGTTTCCTTCGTCGGTTCGACTGCGGTCGGTACTCACGTCTACGACCTGGCCGGCAAACACGGCAAGCGTGTGCAATCGATGATGGGCGCGAAAAACCATGCTGTGGTTCTGCCAGATGCCAATCGCGTACAAGCACTGAATGCGCTGGTTGGCGCCGGTTTCGGCGCAGCGGGCCAACGTTGCATGGCCACGTCCGTGGTGGTGCTGGTGGGCGCGGCCAAACAATGGTTGCCGGACCTGAAAGCGCTGGCGCAAAAACTCACCGTGAATGCCGGCAGCGAGCCGGGCACTGACGTTGGCCCGGTGATCTCGAAAAAAGCCAAACAGCGGATCCTCGATCTGATTGAGAGCGGCATCAAGGAAGGCGCCAAGCTGGAGCTGGATGGTCGCGACGTCACCGTTCCAGGCTTCGAGAAGGGCAACTTTGTCGGCCCGACCCTGTTCTCCGGCGTGACCCCCGAGATGCAAATCTACACCCAGGAAATCTTCGGCCCGGTGCTGGTGGTCCTGGAAGTCGATACCCTCGATGAGGCCATCGCACTGGTCAACGCCAACCCGTTCGGCAACGGCACCGGCCTGTTCACCCAAAGCGGTGCGGCCGCGCGCAAATTCCAGACCGAAATCGACGTTGGCCAGGTCGGTATCAACATCCCGATTCCAGTGCCGGTCCCGTTCTTCAGTTTCACCGGTTCGCGCGGCTCCAAACTGGGCGACCTCGGTCCGTATGGCAAGCAAGTGGTGCAGTTCTACACTCAGACCAAGACGGTCACCAGTCGCTGGTTCGATGACGACAGCGTCAACGACGGTGTGAACACCACCATCAACTTGCGTTAAGGAGCGGGACATGAAAATCGCTTTTATCGGTCTCGGCAACATGGGCGCACCGATGGCGCGCAACCTGATCAAGGCCGGCCACGCACTGAGCCTGGTGGACCTGAACAAAACCGTTCTGGCGGAGCTGGAACAACTGGGCGGCAGCATCAGCGCTTCGGCCCGTGAAGCGGCGCAAGGCGCGGAACTGGTGATCACCATGCTGCCCGCCGCTGTGCATGTACGCAGCGTGTGGCTGGGTGAGGACGGCGTGCTCGCCGGTATCGGCAAAGGCGTGCCAGCCGTGGACTGCAGCACCATCGACCCGCAGACTGCGCGCGATGTGGCAGCCGCTGCGGCCAAGCAAGGCGTGGCCATGGCCGATGCGCCAGTCTCTGGCGGTACGGGCGGTGCGGCGGCCGGGACGCTGACTTTCATGGTCGGCGCCACGCCTGAACTGTTTGCGACCCTGCAACCGGTGCTGGCGCAGATGGGCCGCAACATCGTTCATTGCGGTGAAGTCGGCACCGGGCAAATCGCCAAGATCTGCAACAACCTGCTGCTGGCGATTTCCATGGTCGGCGTCAGTGAAGCCATGGCGCTGGGCGATGCCCTCGGCATAGACACCACCGTGCTGGCGGGAATCATCAACAGTTCCACCGGGCGTTGCTGGAGTTCGGAGATGTACAACCCGTGGCCCGGCATCGTCGAAACGGCACCGGCCTCGCGCGGTTATACCGGTGGTTTCGGTGCCGAACTGATGCTCAAGGATCTGGGGCTGGCCACTGAGGCGGCACGTCAGGCGCACCAACCGGTGGTGCTCGGCGCGGTGGCCCAGCAGTTGTATCAGGCGATGAGCCAGCGTGGGGAGGGTGGCAAGGACTTCTCGGCGATCATCAACAGCTATCGAAAACCCCAGTAAGAAGTTTTCCGGGGAGTGTGATTAAAGGCTTTTGTGGCGAGGGAGCTTGCTCCCGCTGGTTCGCGAAGCGGACCTGATGCCCGTGAACGAGGTGCGTCAGATAAAACGCAGTTGCTGATTTTACGGCTGCTTCGCAACCGAGCGGGAGCAAGCTCCCTCGCCACAAGGAATGCGTATTTACCGGGAGACCACGTCGGGTGGTCTCCCGGTTTTTTGCATCAGGCAAACACGAAATACTTGCGCACGGTTTCAACCACTTCCCACGTGCCTTTCATCCCCGGCTCAATGACGAAAATATCACCGGCACGCAGATGGATCGGCTCTTTGCCTTCCGGGGTGATGATGCAATACCCCTCGCGGAAATCGCAGTATTCCCACTTCACGTATTCCACATACCACTTGCCCGGCGTGCAGATCCAGGTGCCCATGATCTTGCTGCCGTCTTCGCTGGTGTAGGCGTTGAGGTTGACGGTGTGCGGGTCGCCTTCGAGTTTTTCCCATTTGCAGGCGTCGAGCACCGGCAGCGGATGAGTATCGCGAAGAACGGTAATAGGTGCGGTCATGTGGACTCCGGGGCAGTGGATTAGAGAACTGAAGCCGCACCCTATAGCGCCCCGCACTCGGTCAGTTGTCTGTGCTCGACACTCAGTTACCCAGAAGCGCTGTGCCGATTTGCCTGGTCGGCTTCTAAATCCTCAATACGCATTATCTAAGGGCTAGGTTGAAAGTTATGAAGTTATAACTGTTTTCTTATCCGGTTTTTATTATTGGTACGTCTGTGCTGTCAGCCAGAAGTTAATACTTTCGAGCCCCTCTCTATTTAGCCGGCGATACAGTGTGCACCCCACCATACGCAGCCTTTGTTAAGTAAATAAGTCGACAGGCATGGGGCTTCGCACCAATCGAGTGCGGTGCGCAGGCCTGTTAGGACGTCTGTCTCAAGTGGTTAAAAAACTTTGAATAGTTCGTTGACTCTCCCCTTAAGGGCAGAGTTTAGATTTCCGCCGCGTCAGAAGTTGCTGTGGGAAAAGTTACTTCTCACATACGGAATTCATGAAGCAATCACGATATAGGGAGATAGAGATGAACAATCCATTGGAGTTGGAAAACGTCATTGTCAGCACCCGCGAGATCCTCGCGCAACTGTTGGTGATGAGCGTCGATGATATCGATGAGAACAGCAGTATCGTCGAGGATCTCAGCGCCGATTCGCTGGACATCGTCGACCTGAGTTTTCAACTGGGCCGTCAGTATGGCTGCACCTTGCCCAAAACCAGCGTGCTCGATCACGCCGTCGCTGTCTGCGGCGACGCCGGCGAGTTCCTGGCCAGCGGTCGCATCACTGAAAACGGCAAGGCCTTGCTTGAACAGAGCCTCAGCGCCTACTCCCCGGATCAACTCCAGTCCGGCATGCAACCGGCGCAGGTATTTGCCGCCACCACCGTGCGCAACTGGGCGCAACAGTGCCGCAACCTCTTCAACTATCTGCCGCAGAACTGCCCCGATTGCGGCGCTCAAAAAGCCGTGCTGAACGAACGTCAGCAAGTGGTCTGTGACGCGTGCAGTGCGCGGCTGGTGCCGGCCGACGGCGACGAGGTTTCACGCCAACTGGTGGAGCAATTTGTGGCCACTCACGTCAAAGAGACGGTGTAGGAGTTCTCATGCGGGCACGAGAAGTCTATGTGACCGGATTCGGTCTGGTGGCGCCCATGGCACTGGACGCCGCCACGTTGTTCGAGCGGATCTGCCAGAAGCAGTCCTGTGTTCGCGAACATCCACGGTTCAAGGCGCTGGGCTTCAACAACAGCGCTGCCGGGTTTATCGATGACGGCCAGTGGCAGCAGATCGCCGCGGGTTTCGGCGGCAATGCTGCGCTGCATCCACGGCAAAGTGTGCTGGCCGAGTTCGTCGCTCGACAAGCCATTCAGCATGCCGGTCTGACCCCGACAGCCTTTGCTCACACCCGCAGTGGATTGTTCCTGGGGGCCAACAAGTACTGCGCGGACAGTCACGATCTGCACCGGGCCAGTCGCTGCATGGATGAGTCCGGGCGTGTCGATCTGGATCAACTGCTGGATAACCCGGCGGCGTCGAGCGCGGTCTTCGGGCGCCGGGTCGATCAGCAGACCCAGCACCTGGCCGAGATGCTCGGTATCCGCGATCACATTTCGACCCACTCCGATGCCTGCGCCGCCGGCACCATGGCGATCGGCAGCGCCTACCGGGCGATCGAGCGCGGTGAAATCGACCTGGCCATTTGCGGTGCCGTCGAACTGATGGCCAACGAGTTGCCGTACTACATGTTCAACAGCCTGGGCGCGCTGTGCCAGGCCGACCTGCCGGCAAGCGAGCAGAGTCGACCGTTCATGCCGGACCGCTGTGGCTTCGTGATCAGCGAGGGCGCAGCCATGATCATTCTCGAATCCGCCGAGCATGCGCAACGTCGCAAAGCCGCGCCGTTGGGGCGCGTGCTGGGTTACGCGAATATGTGCGAGGCACAAAAAATGACCTCCAGCAGCCGGGACGGCAGCAAATACGAGGAATGCATGGAAGCTGCAATCGAAGACGCCGGGCTGCTCAGCAGCGCCGTGCAACACGTCAACACCCATGGCACGTCTACCCAGGCCAACGACAGCTGCGAGGCTTTGGCCTTGCAGCGCGTGTTCGGCGAGTGCCAGGAACATGTGACGTTCACTGCCAACAAATCGGCCATCGGTCATTCCCTGGCGGGCAGCGGCGCGATTGAAGCGGTGCTGTCATTGATCAGCCTGCGGGACGGCGTGCTGTTGCCGACCTTGAACTACGATCACGACCGCGCCGAATACCCCTCTCTGAAGTTTCTCAGCGAGCCCGTGCGTCAGTCGATCAATGTGGTGATGTCCAATTCGTTCGGGTTCGGCGGTGTTAACAGCTCGCTGGTTCTGGGGAGGGCATGACATGAGCATTGCCGTTTTCATCCATTCTGCCGCCGTGCTGAACGCCGCCGGCAGCGAATGTGCCGACCTGCTCGGAACGCCACCTTCGCCGCAACCGCTGGCATTTGACGCGACGCGACGGGCATACCCGCTGCCGACACCGCGTCTGGCCAGCGATCTGTTCGACCGCAAAATCCAGCGCAGCGTCGAACCTCAAGGCCTGCGGCTTTTGCATTGCACGGCGCGTCTGGCGCCCGCGCTCGCGGCCCTGCAACTGCCGCCGGCACGGATTGCCCTGACGGCGGCCATTCCAGAAGTCGACGCGCCAAGCCCTTGCTGGGACGCAGTGCAAGCGATCGGCGAGCAACCGCAAAAGCCACTGGCGCAACTGTTGGCCAATACACCGCCGCTGCATGCCCTGATGCTGCTCAACAGCAGCGTGATGGCCTACGTGGCCGAAGCGTTGCAATGCCACGGGCCGATGGGTGGGTTCTGTTCCCAGGAAAACGCCGGGCTCGATGCCTTGATCGAAGCCTGCCAGCAAATTGTCGAGCAACGTGCCGAAGCGGCGCTGGTGGTCAGCAGCAGTCCGAACCTGACGCCCGCCCTGTATCTGCGTGAACCCTATCAGGCAGACGAGCCGACTTATGGCGAAGGCGCCGCGGCACTGCTGCTCGGCTCGACGCCTTCGCGCACCAACCCGATGGCCTTGCGCATTGCCGGGTTCGCCCGGGGTTACAGCGCTGATCCGCAACGGGGCGCAGCGGTTGCCCGGCGGGTGATCGACCAGGCACTGAGCCTGGAAAAACTGTGCCTCGGTGACGTCCAGCAAATCGTCGCCAACCCCGAGGATGCGCAACTGATGAGCCTGTTCGCCGACCGACCGCAGGACGTTCGCAGCACTCATGCCATGACCGGTGATCTTGGTGCCAGCGCCTTGCTGACCGAAATCGCGCTGGCCTTGCACCTTACCCACAACGCTTCGGCGACACCGGGCTATACGCTGTTGGTCAGCCATAGCCGCGCCGGTCATTGGGGCGCCTTGCTGCTGGCCAGTGAAACCATGGAGAAGCACACATGAGTGCGACACGGATTGTGATTACCGGCATGGGCGCCGTGACCGGGTTCGGTTTCGAATGGCAGACCCTCTGGGAAAAAATGCTTGGCGCCGAACATTGCGTGCGTCCATGGCAGCCCGACGGGGTGGAAGACGGCACGTTCCCGGTGCGCTACGCCGCGGCCGTGGATATGAGCCTGTTGCCTGAGGCCCTGCAGGACCACCCGGCCTGGACCGTTGCATTGGAAAAACGCAGCCGTTTTGGCTGGGTGGCCGCCACCCAAGCGGTGAAAGACAGCGGACTTGCTCCTGAACAGCTACGTGAAGCCGCCGTGCTCTGCGCTTCGGGCGCGCCCCAACACATGCTGGCCGACATGCTGTTGACCCAGGCACCGGATGGCTGCACCCCGGGCTGGCAACACCTGATGCCCCGCGCTGGGCAGGTCAGTACCGAGGGCTCGCTGCGTCAGAGCAATGATCGACTGGCTCGGGTGATTGCCGACGGTTTGGGTTGCGAAGGTCCGGTGATCAATATCAGTAGCGCCTGCGCCGGAGCCTCCCAGGCCATCGGCAATGCTTTTCAGATGATTCGTCGCGGTGAAGTGAACGTGGCGATTGCCGGCGGCGCCGATTCGGTGCTGAACCTCGACACCATGGCCGCGCTGTACCTGCTCGGCGCGGCATCGAGCGAACAGCGCTGGGGTGTCGATTTGTGCCGGCCATTCGACCGTGATCGCAGTGGCCTGATTGCCGGCGAGGGCGGTGGTTTCTTGGTACTGGAAAGCCTTGAGCATGCGTTGGCGCGAGGAGCGACGCCGTATGCCGAAGTGCTCGGTTTCGGCAGCAGCCTGGACGCCTACAAAGTCACCGCCCCGCAACCCGAAGGTCGGGGCGCGGCGCTGGCGATGCAAGCCGCGCTGGACGACGCCGGCCTGCGTGCGCAACAGATCGATCTGATCAACGCCCACGGCACCTCGACGCCGCTCAATGACGTCGCCGAAACCCTGGCGATCAAAAGTGTGTTCGCCGAGCACAAGCACTACCGGTCCCTGGCCATCAGCGCCAACAAGTCGCAGTTCGGGCATTTGATTGCCGCTGCTGGCGCACCCGAATGCATGGTCACCGCGCTGGCGTGCCTGAACGATCTGGTCACGCCGACAGTGAACCTGCATGAGGTCGATGAGCAATGCGACCTGGACTATTGCGCCGGACAAGCGGTCAGCCGCCGGGTGGATTTTGCCTTGAGCAACTCCTTCGGTTTTGGCGGCCTCAACACTTCGCTGGCCTTGGGCAAATATCGGGAGCACGGACAATGACGGGCGCTACTGTGCGCGTTGCCATCGCCGGCAGCGGTTGCGTATTACCCAGCGGCTGGGGCGTGCAACGCTTCTGGTCAGCGGCCAGTGAAGCCCGCAGCGGTATCGCTTTGCTGCAGTCGAAACTGTTCCACAGTGAGCGCGTGACGGCGTTCGGGCATGTCAGTGATGAAGACCATCAAACCAGTCGCCAGGACGTGGCCCAGAACCTCCAGCGTTACTGCCCGCCGGCCGTGATCTGGGGCGTCAGCGCGGTGCGTCAGGCGTTGGTCGAAGCCGGGCTTGAACCAGGCAATGACGGGCTGCGCTACGGCCTCTATTGCTGCCAGGGCGGTTATACCCATCCGTCGTTGGCGGCCTATGGCGAGTTGCTCCACGAGTGCCGCGATGAGTCCGGTGCCGACATGCGGCGCCTTGCTCAACGGGTGTTGCGGGAGCGCGCGCTCGACCCGTTCCTGGTGCTCAAGAGCCTGAGCAACGGCTTGCTCGGGGTTGTCAGTCTGGCGCTGAAACTGGAGTGCGAATGCAACGCCTACATGCAAGGCGTGGCCGGCAATCTGGCGGCGTTGCGCGAGGCATGCGCGGCGTTGCAAAGCGGTCGTATCGATGCGGCGATTGTGGTCGGTGCCGGCAGTGAACTCGATCCGTTGGCGCTGGCCGCACTGGCCGAGGCTGGCGTGATCAGCACCGACGGTTCGCAAACCTTGCGTGCATTCGATCGCCAAGGCACGGGTGGGATTGCCGGTGAAGGCGCGGCGGCATTGATTTTGCGCCGGGCCGACGATCTACCGGATGGGCCGCAGACCTGCCTGTCGGGACTCACCGCCCATCCACGACTGGGGTCGTTGAACCTGCCGGACAAGCAGGTCGATCTGCTGGTCAGCAGCGCCAGTGGCGATCCGCACAAGGACACCGACCTGGCACGGACGCTGGCCCGCGCCGGTGCCTCGCATATCACCAGTAGCGTGCCGGTGACCGGCATTCTCAGCGGCGCGCCGAGCCTGGTCGACCTGATCCTGGCCCGTCATGCACTGCAGGACCAGCGTGTGCCGCCGATCATCGGGTTGCAGCAACCGGTGGAACCGCAGCTGCCGTTTGTGCTCGGTGAGGGCCGGGACGCGGTGCTGCGCGACTGCCTGATCATCAACCGTGACGACAACGGTTTCAGCGCCTGTTACCAGCTCGACTATCAGGCGGCCGGTCAGCCGTTTTGAACGTAATGAATCGCTTCTATTTTCTGATCAAGGGATATGACTTTTATGGATTACCGCGATTACGTACGACCTAAATTCGTTGAATTAATGCAGGCCCTGGGCCTGGAATGCCAGTTCCACCGGGCGCTGGGCAGCAAGCTGTTTTACCTCGACAAACAAGGCGCAGAGGTGACCGTCACCGACTTTCTGGGCGGTTACGGTGCAGCGTTGTTTGGCCACAATGACCCGCAGTTCGTCGACCAACTCTGCGGCCTGTTGCGCGCCGATGTGCCGTTCAATGCGCAGATGTCCGTGCGTGGCGCCGCCGGTATGCTGGGGCGCGAACTCAGCGAGGCGTTCAATCGGGAGTTGAACAACAACGAGCGCTACATTTCGACCTTCTCCAACAGTGGCGCCGAGTCGGTGGAAATCGCCGTCAAGCATGCCGAATACCGCCGTCAGAAAACCTTGCAGAAGCAGTTCGACGAACGGGATTTCGCCCTGGCCAACCTGACCGCCAGCGACAAGGCCTATGTCGAACTGGACGTTGATGACCTCGACCTGCCCGTCGGATTGCTGCCGGAAAATCTGTCCTACGTGACCGTGCGCCAAGTGGTGGAAGCGGTGCGTCAACACAACCTCGCGCAGTTGCATGTCGAGCCGGTATTCGTCGCCCTTCGCGGCAGCTTTCACGGCAAACTGGTGAACACCGTCCAGCTGACGTACGGCAAACAGTACCGTCAGCCGTTCGCCCGTTTTGGCCTTAACGTCGAGTTCATCGATCCGCAGCAACCCCAGCACCTCTTGGATTTGCCGGCCCGCCATACGCGGCATTGGCTTAGCCTTGAGTGGAGCGGCGAGACCTTGCAGGTACGTCGTGACGCTTTCAGCGCGATCACGGCGGTGTTGCTCGAACCGATCCAGGGCGAGGGCGGCATCAACGAGTTCGCCAACGAGTTCTACCTGGGCTTGCGTCGCCTGTGCAACGAGCAGCAATGCCCGCTGATCATCGACGAAGTGCAATCGGGTTTCGGCCGCACCGGCACTTTGCTCGGCGCCAGCCATTTCAACTTGCAGGGCGATTACTACTGCCTGTCCAAAGCGTTGGGCGGTGGCCTGATGAAAATTGCCGCGACGGTCATCCGTGCCAGCCACTACGAAAACGATTTCAGCTACATCCACAGCTCGACCTTCGCCGAAGACGATGCCTCGTGCCATATCGCCCTGTCGGCATTGCGCCGCTTGTTTGCCAACGACAGCGCGATGCTCAAGGAGGTGAACAGGAAAGGCGAATACCTCAAGTCGTCATTGCTCGAACTCAAAGCCGCGTACCCGGACGTGATTGCCGACGTGCGTGGTCGAGGGTTGCTGCTGGGGTTCGAACTGCACGACCTGACCGGCACCAGTTCGCTGGTGCAGGCGTCGGCGCAGTACAACGATGCGCTGGGTTACATCATTGCCGGCTACCTGCTGCAATTCGAATCGCTGCGGGTCGCGCCGTCGGGCAGCAACGCCAACGTGATTCGCCTGGAGCCGCCGGTGTGCATCACCTTCGAGGAAATCGACGGCTTGATCGGCTCGTTGCAAAAGGTCTGCGACATGCTGCGTCGCCGCGATGCCTTCCCGCTGGCGGCGGGTGTTTGCGCCGACAGCATCCCCGAAGTACCGGCCCGCGAGGTGAACTTCAAGGAACCTGAAAACCTCCCAAAGCCTGACGAGAACGTTCGCGTGGTGGCGCGCGTGGCGTTCATCAATCACCTGATCGATTCCGACATGCTCAGTGATGTTGACCCGTCGCTGTCGACCCTCAGCGCCGAACAGAAGCGCGAGTTCATCAAACGTATGGCCCCGGAGCGGCGTGCTGCGCCAATCGGCCCGGTGCTGATTCGTTCGAAACTCGGCACCGCCGTGGAATTCACCCTGTACCCGTTGTGCATGGACTCCGATGCCATGGCTGCGTACATCGCCAGTGGCGACCTGGACACCATCCGCGACGAAGTCGGTAATCGCATCCGTGATGCCCGGGCGGATGGCTACAGTGTGGCCGGTCTGGGCATGTACACCTCGATCGTCACCAACAACTGTCAGGCGCTGAAAATCCCCGACATGGCGCTGACTTCCGGCAATGCGCTGACCATCGGCATGGGCCTGGAAGCGATCGAGCAAGGCTGCAAGCAGCAAGGCCTGGAACTGAGCCAACAGACGGCGGCGGTGGTCGGTGCGGCGGGCAACATTGCTTCGACTTACGCTTCGTTGCTGTCCACCAGTGTCGAACACCTGATCCTCATCGGCAGCGGTCGCGACGGCTCACTGCGGCGCCTGGAGAAGACCGCCCAGCTGATTTACGCCGAGGCCGCCCGCGCGATTCTCAAAGGTGTCGCCGAGTACGACCGCCTCGCCAGCCGCTTGCAGAAACTCGACGGCATCGACGCGTTGTTGCAGGCCCACGGTGCTGGCGCCGACCTCGGTTTACGAGTGCAGCGTCTGGTCGAAGAGCACCTGGGGGCGAATGCGTTCATCACGGTCAGCAATGACCTTGAGGTGCTGAAACAGGCGCGCATCGTGCTCTGTGCGGCGAATGCCCCTCAACCGTTTCTCGGTGCCGATCACTTCGCCGAAAACAGCGTGATCTGCGACATCGCGGTGCCGCTGAACGTCGATCAGAACCTCTCCGGGCAACGGGCCGACGTGTTGTACATGCACGGCGGGATTGTCCAGACACCGTTGGGCGATGGCCTGATTCGTAACGTGCGCGCCTACCTCAAGGAAGGCCAGTTGTATGCCTGCATGGCGGAGTCGGTGTTGATGGGGTTGTCCGGGATGAAACAGCACTACTCCTACGGCGATATCAGCCGCGAGCAAGTGCAGCAGATTCGTGCCCTGGCCGCGACCCACGGCTTCAGCCTCGCGCAGTTCAAGACTGACAACTCACTCTAAGGAACGGTCATGCCGAATAAAGTAGCAGTGGTGACCGGTGGCAGTCGTGGTATCGGCCGGGCGATTGTCCTGGCCCTGGCCGGCGCGGGCTATCAGATTGCATTCAGTTATGTACGCGACGAAGTGGCCGCCATGTCCTTGCGTGACGAGGTTCAGGCACTGGGCCTCGAGTGCCTGGCGCTGCAATGCGATGTCAGCAGCGGCGACAGCATCAAAGGCTTTTTCGAACGGGTCGACGAGCATTTCCAGCGCGTCGATCTGCTGGTCAACAACGCTGGCATCACCCGTGACGGGTTGCTGGCGACGATGCCAAGCCGCGACATCGTCGAGGTGATCCAGACCAACCTGATCGGCACCTTGCTCTGCTGTCAGCAAGTGGTGCCGGGCATGATGCGCCAGCGCAGCGGTTGCATCGTCAACATCAGCTCGGTGGCAGCGCAGAAACCCGGCAAGGGGCAAAGCAACTATGCCGCGGCCAAGGGCGGTGTCGAAGCGCTGACCCGTGCCCTGGCAGTGGAACTGGCGCCGCGCAACATTCGGGTGAATGCGGTGGCGCCGGGCATCGTCAACACCGAAATGAGCACGGCGCTGATCGGCAGTCAGGAACAGGAAATCCAGTCACGGTTGCTGATCAAGCGTTACGCCGAACCCCATGAGATAGCCGAGGCGGTGCTGTACATCGCCGATCGCGGTTTGTACCTGACGGGTGAGGTCCTGCCGGTCAACGGCGGGTTGAAGATGCCATGAGCCGGACCATTCTGATTACTGGTGCCGCCAAAGGCATCGGCCGGGCGGTGGCAGAAAATTTTGCCGCCGATGCCGGGCACCGCTTGATCCTGCTGGATCTGGATTTACCGGAACTGCAACGCTGGGTCGACGAGCAACACGGACAGATCAAGGCCCGTGTCGAAACCCATTCGGCGAACATTGCCGACCTGGAGGGCATGGAAGCCTTCTTCAAAATGCTCGCCAAACAGGTGGACTACGTCGATGTGCTGGTCAACAGCGCCGGCATCTGCAACGAGAACGAACCGGAAGATTTGCACAACTGGCACAAGGTGATTTCGGTCAACCTCAACGGTACGTTCTACGTCACTTCTTTGTGCCTGCCGTTGATGCCGGACCGCGGGCGGATCATCAACATGTCGTCGATCCTCGGCCGCGCCGGCAAGGTCCGCAACACCGCGTATTGCGCTTCCAAGCACGGCATCGTCGGCATGACCAAAGCCCTGGCGCTGGACCTGGCACCACGGTTGATCACCGTCAACGCGATTCTGCCCGCATGGATCGACACGCCCATGCTGCAAGGTGAACTGGCGGCGCAAGCGGCCATTGCCGGGCTGACCCAGGAACAGATCCTGCGCAACGCCAAGAAAAAACTGCCGATGCGCCGCTTCATTCAAAGCGAAGAAGTCGCGGCGATGGTGCGTTACCTGGCCAGCCCCGAAGCGGGCGGGGTCACCGCGCAGAGCCTGGTGATCGACGGCGGTGTCGGGTTGGGAATGTAACCATGCCGGGATCACACATTAACCGTGCCGCGTGGGCGGTATTGGCCTGCATGGTCGCGCCGCCGGCGCTGGCTGAATTGACGGTCGACGACCTCAAGCCGGATTACGCCGACGCCGAGGTCGGCGTCGCCACCGCGTTGCGCCTGCACGGTGACGACCAGATCACCCAGAAGGCCATGTATTTCAAGGCCAACCTGGAAGACAACTGGGACGGTGGTTACTACAAGGCCAAGGGCCGGGTGCGTTACGACGCCCGCTACGACGGCAACAATCCGTACAGCGAGCGGGCGCGGGACAAATACCGCTTCGACGCCGACTGGCGGCATTTGTACTGGGGCCAGTCGGTGGGCGACGGCGAGGTGACTGTCGGCTGGCAGCAAGTGGTCTGGGGGCGTGCCGATGAGTTGCGGGTGCTTGATCAGATCAACCCGGTGGACTATCGCGATGGCCTGACTCCTCTACTGGAAGACAGCCGGATCGCGGTGCCCATGGTGCGGTTTGCGCAACCGGTGGGCGAGTGGGAACTGGAGGCGCTGTGGGTCACCGACTTTGTGAAAAACCAGCCGCCGGTGGCGGGCAGCGAGTTCGACGCGCCGCTGTTTGCCGCGCCGGATCCTCAGTATTTCCTGCTCGATTCCAAACCCGGCTACGACGGTGACAAGGGCTTTTCGTATGGCCTGAGCGCCAACGGCCGCATCGGTTCGGTGGACACCAGTTTCGTCGCACTGAACGCGCGCCAGCAGGACCCGGTGTACGCCGTCGAAGGCCTGGCCGATGACGGCCGCACGCGACTGGAACGCCAGTTTCCCCGTTACACCATGGGCGGCGCGGGGCTCGCGATCGACGCCGGTCACAGCATCGTGGTGCGCAGCGAAATTGCCTGGTTCGACAACTGGCGGGTGACCAATCCGACCCGCGCTTACGGCGCCGACAGCACCTCGATGGTCAAGTCGTTGCTGGGCGTCGACTACTTGCTGCGTGACTGGCTGATTTCCGTGCAGTGGCAGCAACAGCAATTGCTCGACTGGCAGGACGGCATGCTGCAAGACAAGCGCGAGCACCTGTTCACCTTATCCGCCGAGGGCACCCATTGGCAGGACCGACTCAAGAGCCGGCTGGTGGTCGCCGCCTCGCCACCGTTTAACGACGATGCGCTGTTGCAAGGCATCTTCACTTACAAACCGGTGGACTGGATCAAGCTCGGGCTGGAAGTGGATGTGTTCTTCGGCAAGCCCGACAAGCCCTTCGGCGAGTACGACAACCGCGACCAAGTGCGGCTGTCCGCCGGTTACCTGTTTTAACCCTATGACGCCTGCGTGCCCCTGGCGCATGGGCTCGACCATATTCATCTGACGAAAAGGGAAGTTCCCATGTTGCCGCTATTCAAAAGTCTGACCGCCGCCGCATTGATCCTGAGCGGCGCTTGCGCCACCGCCGCCGACGGCAAGAATGCCGATGAAATCATCCGCCAGGTGCGGGATCGAAACGACGGCAAAAGCTTCATGTCCCAAGTGTCGCTGATCCTCCACGACAAAAAGGGCAATACCCGGGTTCGCGAGTTCACTTACCTGCAAAAGGATTACCCGGACAGCGACAAATTCAGCATGTATTTCTCCGCCCCCACTGACGTGCGCGACGTGGCTTTTCATATCGAAAACCCCCACGAAACCCTGGGCCAGGAAGACAGCCAGTGGATGTACTTGCCGGTCAGCCGCCAGACGCGGCGGATCTCCACCACCGACAAGCGCGGCTCGTTCATGGGCAGCGAGTACTCCTACGCCGACCTGGACAAGATCCGGGTCAAGGATTACACCCAGACGCTGGTCGGCGAAGAACAGGTCAAGGGCCGCGACTGCTACGTGATCGAGCGTGAACCGGCGTCGCCCGAGGTGCTGGCCAAGACTGGCTACAACAAGCTGAAAGTGTGGATCGACAAGCAGAATTTCCTGGTCATGCGTCAGGATTTCTTCGACGTCAAAGGCGTGCTGGTCAAGCAGATGCGCACGCAAAAGGTCGACACCATCGACTCGATCGACAGCATCGTGTTGAGCGAAACCGAACACTTCATCGACGGCACGCGTTCAGAGATGCGCTTCAACCACCTGCAATACAACGTGCAACTGGAAGACCGTTTGTTCACCCAGACCGCCATCAAGCGCGGGCTGAAAACCGGCGATGTGCCGGACTTTGCCGTGTCTGCCCGCTAAGCACCGATCCCGACGACCCTGGAACGCATGATCATGGAAAGATACCTGAACTTCGTCGAGCGCTATGCGCGGGCGATCGTTTTCCTGCTGGTGGCGGTCACGGCGTATTTCACCTATACGCTGGGCTCGCTGATCTCCGACACCAACCCTTACTTGCTCAAGGAAACCCATCCGGCGCGCAAGACCATCATCGACTTGCAAAGCGAATTCACCGGCACGTTTGACTCGGTGATGGTGGCAATCAACAACCCGCAGACGGTGTTCAATAAGCCGACCCTCAACGCCCTGTTTTCGATGTCGCAATCGTTGCGCAAGATGATCCTGGCCAACGACGCCGACAAGGAACAGTTGACGCAAATCGTTGCGAAGCACCCAGACGACAGTCGTGCACAGTTGCTGGCGCGGGACATTCTGGAGAACGGTTTTTCCCAGAACGACTACGCCCAGGCCAAGGCCCTGCGTGATTACGCCCAGAGCCAGAACTGGGATGCCCATGATCAGCTGTTCCTGACATTTCTCGCCGAGCGAATCAACCCGATCCGTGAAATGGCGTCGATGGGCGACCTGGAAAACATCGTGCTGACCGGCGATGGCGAGTTGCTGATCCACAAGACCCTCAACGCCTACGACATGGACCCGGCGCTGGTCGAGTCGCAGATCATGGGCAACGAGCTGATGGTCGACGGGGTCGTCTCCAAGGACAAGAAAGTCGCGATGCTGGTGGCCGAGCTGGGCACCAAGCAAGACGACGCCCAGGCGCAACTGCGCGCCTACCAGATCGTGCGCGGCATTGTCGCGGACTATCAGGCAGCGCACCCAGAGTTCAAGGATGAGATCTTCATTGCCGGCATGCCGATCTTCATCGCGGCCCAGCAGGAGATCATCGACCATGACCTGGCGGTGCTGTTTCCGATTGTCTTTTTGTTGATCACCCTGCTGTTGATTTTCTTCTTCCGCAAACCGCTGGGCGTGCTGTTGCCGCTGTTCAATATTCTGTTCTGCACCATCTGGACACTGGGCCTGATGGCTTTGTTGCGGGTGCCGTTCGACTTGCTGACCAGTGTCCTGCCGGTGTTTCTGTTCACCATTTGCTGCTCGGATGCGATCCATGTGATGGCCGAGTATTACGAGCAGAAAAACGCCGGTAAAAGTAACCGTGAAGCCAATCGCGAGACGCAACGGCTGATGGTGGTGCCGGTGGTGTTGACGACGGTGACTACCATCGCCACCTTCATGATTTCCACGACCAACAACATCGTCAGCATCCGCAATTTCGGCGTATTCATGTCCATCGGCCTGACGGCGGCGCTGATTATTTCACTGTTGCTGATTCCGGCCTGGATTTCGATCTGGGGCAAGGACCAGACTCCGAAAACCCTCGCTGCCGTGCACAAGGAATCGATCATTTCGCGTTATCTGGTGGCGTTCTGCGCGCGGTTGATCCAGTGGCGCAAACCGATCTTGATCGTGACGCTGCCCTTGCTGATCTTGATGACGGTGTTCACCTTTCGCGTCGATATCGAAGACTCGGGCATCGCCTACTTCAAGCCCGAGAGTCATATTCGCGTTTCGGACGAGTTCATCAACCAAGCCGGGGTCGCGGGCACGGCACCGGGCTGGATCGCCATCGACAGCAAAGAGCCGCGCGGCGTGCTGACCACTGAAGTGGTGCAGTTCATCGACAAGCTCGACCACTTCATCAAGCAGCAACCGCACGTCAGTTACGGCTATTCCCTGGCGACTTACGTCAAGCGTATGAACCTAGTGCTCAACGACATGAACCCCGACTACTTGCGCGTGCCCCAGGCGCTGGAGCAGGTGACGTCGGTCAATGATGAGGGGCAGGTCGAGCGGTTCGAGGTGCCGGGCAATTCACTGATCGAGCAACACGTAATGCTGTTCGAGAACGGCGGCGGCTCGGACCTCAATAATGTGCTCAACGCCGACTATTCCAAGGCGTTGACGCTGTACACCATGACGTCGTCGGTGGCCAGCGACTACCAGGCCATGCTGGATCAGCTCGATGCCTGGTTGCTGGTGAACAAACCGGCCAATCTCGAAGTGACGCACGCCGGCACGCCGTTGATCTGGACCGGCGTGTTGCAGGAAATCACCCAGGGCCAGGTCTTGAGTTTTTCCCTGGCGTTGCTGGTGGTCACGCTGATGATGATGTATTGGCTCAAGTCGGTACGGTTGGGCGTACTCGGCATGCTGACCCTGTTGACCACCTCGGTGACAGTCTATGGCTTCATGTTCCTGTTCGGCATCGAGCTGAACATCGGTACGACGCTGGTGACCTTCCTGGTGGTGGGTGTGGTCGATTACGCGGTGCACCTGCTGTCACGGATCAAACTGTTGGTGCAGCAAGGCATTCATATCGACGCGGCCATTTTGCAGGCGATGCACAGCGTCGGCCGTTCGACCGTGGTCAACGTGGTGATTTTCTCCGTGGGATTCATGGCGCTGCTGTTTTCCGACTTCAAGCCGATTGTCGATTTGGGCGCACTGGTGGCGATGGCGCTGTTTTCCAGCGGTGTCATGACCATTCTGCTGGTGACGCTGGTGTCTCCGTGGTTCTTCGCCGCGATTGTTCCGGTAGCGCCGCTGCCGGAAAAAGATCGAGCCGCAGGGAAGCCCGCCTTGATCTGACCTGATGACCGGCAGCGCAGGCGCGCCAGTGACATGCGAGGGATCATCCTGCGCAGCAGGGTAGTCAGTTCAGCGTAGTGCCCGGGTTTTTTTCGCCATAGCGGGCGATACGCTCGAACTGACATTCATCTCGGGCATCGTTGAGGTTGTTTTCGAATTCTTCGAGGCCGTTGTGCAGTTGCTGTAGAGCGCCGATCTGGGAGACCAGCTCGGCCTTTTTTTCGGCGATCGCTTTTTGCGCCATGTCCCACGGGAATTCGTCACCTTGGTAGTTGTTCAACATCAACCGCAGCTCTTTGAGCTTGAAACCCAGTTGCTGGGCGCACTTGATGAACGTCAACACCTCGACACTCTGCTGGCTGTAGATACGGTATTTGCCTTCACGCTTGGGCTCGGGCAATAGGCCGATTTCTTCGTAATGGCGAATGCTTTTGACTGTGGTGCCCGACAGCTGGGCGGCTTTGCCGATATACATAAAGATCCGTCTCGATGATCAAACAGGGCGTAGCGCGACCAGACCTCATGCCTGATCGGAGCGAATAATATAGTGAATAACATTCAATGGTTGCAGCGGCGTGTAAATGACGCGCACAGCCGACGAACGACCGCTTGAGAGGGAACGTGAGGACGGACTGACGGCGAGGGTGCGCCGTCAGCAGGCAGCGAAGGGTGCGTCAGCTACCGGCGGTAACCCGGGCCTGTTCGAGCCAGGCGTCACGCTGGGTCGACTTCGAACCCAGGATCGGCCCGAAAGTCAGGGTCTTCAACGGCTTGATGCCGCAGAACTCCAGGGTCGTCTTGCGCATCTGGTGCAGGCCGGGCATGTGATAGACCCATTTGTAATACCAGGGCGGCGTGTCCATGGTCACCAGCAGATGCGCGGTCCGGCCCTTGAGCAGTTTGTCGGGGAAGGCCTTGCCCTCACGGTATTTGAAAGCAAAACCGGGCAGGAAAATGCGGTCGAGAAAGCCCTTCATCAACGCCGGTATGCCGCCCCACCAGATCGGATAAACGAACGTCAGGTGTTCGGCCCAGGTGATATCGGCCTGGGCTTGCAACAGGTCCGGCTCCAGCGGCTGGATAGTGTTATAGCCGTGGTGCAAGACCGGATCAAAGTCCAGCGCATCCAGACGCAGCAGGCGCACGTCATGTCCGGCATCCTTGGCGGCCTGGACGTAAGTTTCGCTCAACGCCCCGCAGAAACTGTCGGTGGAGGGGTGGCCCAGAATCACGAGCATTCGTTTGCTCATCGCGTGTACTCCTGAAATGAAGCCCGCAGCATAGAGTCTGCCCCTTACGGTAGAGTCAAGGCGTTCCCGGCGTCAGTGCCTCCAGCAAGGCCCGGGCGTAACCGGGCAGGCTGTCGACATCACGGGCACAGATTTTCAAGGTGCGGTTGGCCCAGTCTTCGGGAAGAGCGCGGGTCGTGACCCCTTGTACCTGTGGCCAGCGCTCGATGGCCACCCGCGGCACGATGGCCAGTCCTGCGCCGCGCGCAACCATGCGAATGACCCCATCGAAGCCGTCGGCACGAATGCGGATCGGCATGCGCTGGCCAATGTGCAGGGCCTGTTCTTCCACGTGGATGGCCAAGGCACTGCTGGCGCCCAGGGCCACATAGTCGTGGTTCAAGGTGTCGGCGAAGGTCAATGATGGCTGGTCGGCCAAGGGATGATCAGGAGGCAGAATCAACACCAGCGGGTCCTCGCGAAACGGCCGGGTGTGCAGGTCATCGGTGTCCACCGCGTCGGACACGATGCCGAGGTCTGCCGCCCCTTGGCGCAACGCATGGGTGATGCGGGCGCTGGGCAATTCTTGAAGGTCGATGTCGAGGTTCGGATGCTCGCGCAGAAAGTCGGCGAGCAACTCCGGCAGGTATTCGGTGATCGCGGTGGTGTTGCACAGCAATCGCACCTGACCTTTGACCCCCTTGGCGTATTCGGCCAGATCCTGTTGCAGGCGCTCGGCTTGTTGCAGCAGGGCACGGGCGTGTTTCGCCAGGGCTTTCCCGGCCGGGGTGGGTGTGACACCGCGCCGGCCACGCTCAAGGAAGTCGATGCCGAGGGAGGATTCCATGGCCCGGATTCGGGCGCTGGCCGCTGCCAGGGATAAGTGGCTGCGGGCGGCACCGGCGGTGATGTTGCCAGTGTCGAGGATGTTCAGGTAGAGGCGCAGGTCGGTCAGGTCGAAGTGCATGGCAGCAACCTCTAAATATGTGTTGCCTGGAAGGGCGCCTTCGCGAGCAGGCTCGCTCCCACTTTGGAATGCGTTTTAACTGTGCGAGCCTGCTCGCGAAGGCGTCAGTCGTAACGACGCAGTTGTCAGCCTCTTGTCAAGCAAGAGGCAGCCTCAGTATATGGCAGATTTTCAACCCGCCAATCCAGGCTCACCATGGCCCCATGAATACTCTCTCTGCGTTCTATCAAAACCTCGGTCTGACCCTTTCCTTGCTGGTGATCGCCACATTCCTGCTGGCCGGCATGATCAAAGGCGTGATCGGCCTCGGATTACCCACCATCGCCATGGGCCTGCTCGGTCTGGCTATGGCCCCGTCACAGGCTGCCGCGCTGCTGATCATCCCGGCCACCCTCACCAATGTCTGGCAACTGGCATTCGGTGGGCATTTGCTCGGTTTGATCAAACGGTTGTGGCCGATGCTCCTGGCGATCTTCATTGGCACCGGGGCGGGCACGGTGTGGATCGGCATGGCCGGTGGTCAGTGGGTGGTGCGGGCGTTGGGCGGGGCGCTGATGCTCTATGCACTGAGCGGTCTATTTCTGCCGGCGTTGCGCGTGAGTGGTCAGAGCGAACGCTGGCTTGGTCCGCTGTGTGGAGTTGTGACGGGCGTCATCACCTCGGCCACCGGCGTCTTCGTGATTCCGGCGGTGCCGTATCTGCAAGCACTGGGTTTGAGCAAGGATGAACTGGTGCAGGCCCTGGGCCTGTCGTTCACCGTCTCGACCCTCGCCCTGGCCGCCGGCCTGTTATGGCGCGGCGCCCTTGGCGGTGGTGAACTGAGTGCGTCGTTGCTGGCGTTGATCCCGGCAGTGCTCGGCATGTTGCTCGGCCAATGGCTGCGTCAGCGGATCAGTGCCGTGCTGTTCAAGCGCGTGTTCTTCATCGGCCTCGGTGTGCTCGGCGGCCATTTGCTAATCAACGGGTAGCGGAGGACGGGCTAAGCATCTCGATGGCGCGGATATCAAAATCCCGTTCCAGGTATTCCATGCGCATGTCGCGGAACTGCTGCATGTGCGGCAAGTTCGAGTGCACGTCGAGGTGCGCCTGGGACTGCCAGATCTCGTAGAAGATAAACAGGGTCGGGTCCTGTTTGTCGCGCAGCATGTGGTACTCGATGCAGCCGGGCTCGGCGCGACTCGCTTCTACATAGCCGCTGAAAAACGCTTCGAAAGCGTCGGATTTTGCCGGGCGGGTCTTGGCGTGCAGGATGAAGCCTTGCAGTTCACTCATCAGAAATCTCCTCAAGTTCAGAATCGGCGCAAGTTTATGGCAACAATCTCCTGTCGATTCGTGCGTATTGGTCAAATGTATTTTGCGAATTCAGCGCTTATTCCGCGCGAGGCAGCTCGTTACTCTGCTGCCATCGAATTCCTGACCTTCCGAGATTTCTCATGAAAAAAGTCCTGTTGCTCAATGGCGGCAAAAAGTTCGCCCACTCCGATGGCCGCTACAACACCACCCTGCATGAAGCCGCGTTGAGCGTGCTGGATCGCGGCGGCATCGATGTAAAAGCCACCTTCATCGACGAGGGCTACGACGTTGCTGAAGAAGTCGCCAAATATCTCTGGGCCGACGTGATCATTTATCAAATGCCCGGTTGGTGGATGGGCGCACCGTGGACGGTGAAGAAGTACATCGACGAAGTCTTCACTGAAGGCCATGGCAGCCTCTACGCCAGCGACGGCCGCACCCGTTCCGACGCCTCGCAAAAATACGGCAGCGGCGGTTTGGTGCACGGCAAGCAATACATGTTGTCGCTGACCTGGAACGCACCGCAGCAAGCCTTTGACGACCCGACCGACTTCTTCGAAGGCAAAGGCGTGGACGCGGTGTACTTCCCGTTTCACAAGGCCAACGAATTTCTCGGCATGAGCGGTTTGCCGACGTTCCTGGCGGTCGATGTGATGAAGCGTCCGAATATCGAGGCTGATGTGGCGCGCTATGAACAGCACCTGACCGAGGTGTTCGGCCTCAAGGCGTGAGCTCGGTTACTATCGATACCTGAAGCCAGAACCTGTAGGAGCCAGGCTTGCCGGCGAAGGCGTTTTAGCGGACGCCTTCGCCGGCAAGCCTGGCTCCTACAGAGGCCGGCGCTGAATTGATCGATGAGGGGCGTCCGTGAAAGCCAGATCCGATGAGTTGCAGATTTTCGTCTGCGTGATTGAGTGCGGGTCAATTTCCGCGGCAGCCGAACAGGTTGGGCAGACGCCTTCGGCGGTCAGCCGCACGCTGTCGCGGCTGGAGGCCAAGCTCGATACCACGCTGATCAACCGCACCACGCGGCGCATGGACCTGACGGAGGAGGGCAAGTATTTCTTCGAGCACGCCAAGCTGATTCTCGATCAGATGGACGAGCTCGAAGAACGCCTGACCTCACGCCAGCAAACCCCGTCCGGGCGTCTGCGGATCAACGCCGCCTCGCCGTTCATGCTGCACGCCATCGTGCCGTACATCGACGAGTTCCGCCGCCTCTACCCCGACATTCAGCTCGAACTCAACAGCAACGACCTGATCATCGACTTGCTCGAACAAAGCACCGATATCGCCATCCGCATCGGCGCACTGGCCGATTCAACCCTGCACGCACGCTCACTGGGTTGCAGCCCGCTGCACATCCTCGCCAGCCCGGCGTACCTTGAGCAACACGGCACGCCAACGGCGGTTGCAGACCTGGCCGGGCATGCGTTGCTGGGCTTTACCCAGAACGAGGGCCTCAACCAGTGGCCGCTACGGTATGTGCACGGTGATCGCTGGCCGATTCAGGCGTCGATCAGCGCCTCCAGCGGCGAGACGATCCGGCACCTGGCGCTGGAAGGCCAGGGCATTGCCTGTCTGTCGCACTTCATGACGATCGACGACATTCGTGCCGGTCGCTTGCAGGTGCTGCTGGCGGATTTCAACAGCGGCTATCGCCAACCGATCAACGCGGTGTACTACCGCAACTCGCAACTGGCCCTGCGCATTCAATGCTTCCTGGACTTCATTCAGGGCAAGTTGGCGGCTTATGCGAATGCGGACTTCACAGGCTGATTCGTGATCCCTGCGCAAGAGTGATTTGGGTCAGCGGGTCTGTTTCACCACGGGACGGTCCTCGATACTCAGTGCATCACTTATTCACGCAGGGAGTTTCTCCATGAACGTATTCGTTACCGGCGCTGCTGGTTTCATCGGCGGCTCCATTGCCACCGGTCTTGTCCGGGCGGGCCATAAAGTCACCGGCCTGGTTCGCAACGCCGACCAAGCCACTGAACTGAGCGCAATCGGTATCATCCCGGTGATCGGCACTCTTGACGACAGCGCACTACTGGCTGAACAAGCCCGCGCCGCCGATGCCGTGATCAACGCTGCCAGCAGCGATCATCGTGGCGCGGTGGAAGCCTTGCTCAATGCGTTGCGCGGCTCCCACAAAGTGTTCCTGCACACCAGCGGTTCGAGCATCGTCGGCGATGCCTCCGGCGGTAAAGCCAGTGACGTCATCTACTTCGAAGACAACCTGCCGGAACCGACCGTCGACAAGGCTGCCCGCGTGGCCATCGACAACCTGATCCTCGCCGCGGCGAAAGACGGCGTGAACTCGGCCGTGATCTGCAACACCCTGATTTACGGCCACAGCCTGGGCGTCAATCGCGACAGCGTGCAATTGCCGCGCTTGCTCAAACAGGCGCGTAAAAGCGGTGTGGTCCGACATGTCGGCACGGGTCAGAACATCTGGTCCAACGTACACATCGAAGACGTGGTGTCCCTGTATCTGCTGGCACTGACCAAAAACGTGCCGGGTACGTTCTACTTCGTCGAAAGCGGTGAAGCGTCCTTCATCGACATGACCACGGCCATGGCTGAAGCCCTGAAACTGGGTAAGGCGCAAGACTGGCCGTTGAAAGACGCCGAAGCCGAATGGGGTTATGAAATGGCCAACTATGGTCTGGGCTCCAACAGCCGGGTGCGCGGCAAGCATGCGCGTGAATTGCTGGGCTGGGAGCCGAAACGGACGTCGGTGGTTGAATGGATTCGGGACGAGATGGTTTGAGTTCGCTTTAGACCGCGTCGCTGCAATCGCGAGCAGGCTCGCTCCCACAGTTTGATCTTCATTGGACACAGATTTTGTGTGTAACGGACATCCACTGTGGGAGCGAGCCTGCTCGCGATTGCGTTTTCAGCAACCCAACAACTGGCCGGATCGCCCCCGATTCCGTAACATCCGCACCCTCTCTCCCTGTCGTGTTCGATCCTCCATGAAACCAAAACGTCTGCGCGCCGATGTCCTGGCCGGACTCACCACTTCTTTCGCCCTGCTCCCCGAATGCATTGCCTTCGCGTTGGTGGCCCACCTCAATCCGCTGATGGGGCTTTACGGCGCGTTCATCATTTGTACCCTGACCGCGCTTTTCGGCGGGCGGCCGGGGATGGTGTCCGGTGCGGCGGGTTCGATGGCGGTGGTGATCGTCGCGCTGGTGGTGCAACACGGCGTGCAGTATCTGCTCGCGACCGTGTTGCTCGGTGGCCTGATCATGCTGGCGTTCGGGCTGCTGAGGCTTGGCAAACTGGTGCGCATGGTGCCGCACCCGGTGATGCTTGGGTTCGTCAACGGCCTGGCGATCATCATTGCGCTGGCGCAACTCGAACACTTCAAGGATGGCGAAACCTGGCTCAGTGGCACGCCGTTGTACCTGATGACCGGGTTGGTGGTGTTGACGATGGCGATCGTTTACCTGCTGCCGCGCCTGACGCGTGCCGTGCCGCCGGCGCTGGTGGCGATCCTGAGTGTCGGGCTGGCGGTGTATCTGCTCGGCCTGCCGACGCACACTTTGGGCGACATGGCGCACATCGCCGGCGGCTTGCCGACGTTCGCGCTGCCAGACATTCCCTGGAGCCTGGACACCCTGCGCATCATCGCCCCCTACGCGATCTTGATGGCGCTGGTCGGCCTGCTGGAAACCCTGCTGACCCTGAACCTCACCGATGAGATCACCGAAAGCCGTGGCTTCCCTGATCGCGAGTGCGTGGCGTTGGGCGCGGCCAATATGGTCTCGGGGGTTTTTGGCGGCATGGGTGGCTGCGCGATGATCGGTCAGACCGTCATCAACCTCAGTTCCGGTGGTCGTGGCCGGCTGTCCGGGGTGGTGGCCGGGGCGCTGATTCTGCTGTTCATTCTGTTTCTGTCGCCGCTGATCGAACGCATCCCGTTGGCCGCGCTGGTCGGCGTGATGTTTGTGGTGTCGCAGCAAACGTTCGCCTGGGCGTCGTTGCGGGTAGTGAACAAGGTGCCGCTGAACGATGTGTTGGTGATTGTGGCGGTCACGGTCATCACCGTGTTCACCGACCTGGCCACTGCCGTGTTGTGCGGGATCATCATCGCGGCGCTCAACTTTGCCTGGCAGCAGGCGCGCGAGCTGTATGCCGATGCTCATCTCGAGAGCGATGGCAGCAAGTTGTACCACCTGCATGGCACGTTGTTCTTCGCCTCGACTACGCCGTTTCTCAATCAGTTCGACCCCGCCAACGATCCGCCAGTGGTGACCATCGACTGCCGCCACCTGAGTTTTGTCGACTATTCGGCCATCGCCGCTCTGAAGACTTTGCGTGAACGCTACGCCAAGGCCGGCAAGCATCTGCGGGTGCTGCATTTGTCCGAGCGCTGCAAGAAGCTGCTCAAACGTGCCCGCGTGAATCACGACTGAAATCAACGCAGGCGCGATGTAAATCCGCCTGCCTGATTTTCATATCCACCGACCTGGCATACCTCTGCGCGACATCCCTTACCTCTGCACGAAAATAACTTTCACCTCGTTTGAATGTCGCGCCTCGAAATGATTTAAGAGTTTCACAATCCATTCGACGTGACCCTTTCGAGGAGTACCGCATGACCCTGTCCTTCGGCTATTGGCTGTTGGTGTATGCCGCCATCGCCATCATTGCCCTGATCGTTCTGATCGCCCGTTACCGACTCAATCCGTTCATTGTCATTACCCTGGTCTCCATCGGCCTCGCGCTGCTGGCGGGCATGCCAGCGTCCGGGGTGGTCGGCGCTTACGAGGCCGGGGTTGGCAAAACCCTGGGGCACATTGCCCTGGTGGTGGCGCTGGGCACGATGCTCGGCAAGATGATGGCCGAGTCCGGCGGTGCCGAGCAGGTGGCGCGGACCTTGATCGACCGTTTTGGCGAGAAGAACGCGCACTGGGCGATGGTCTGCATCGCGTTTCTGGTCGGGCTGCCGCTGTTCTTCGAGGTCGGTTTTGTATTGCTGGTGCCGATCGCCTTTACCGTGGCCCGGCGGGTTGGCGTGTCGATCCTGATGGTTGGTTTGCCGATGGTCGCTGGCTTGTCGGTGGTGCATGCGCTGGTGCCGCCGCACCCGGCGGCAATGCTGGCGGTGCAGGTGTATGGGGCGTCGGTCGGACAGACCTTGATGTACGCGATTCTGATCGGCATTCCGACCGCAATCATCGCCGGTCCCTTGTACGCCAAGTTCATCGTGCCGCGCATTCAACTGCCGGCGGAAAACCCGCTGGAGCGGCAGTTCCTCGACCGTGAACCGCGCGACAGCCTGCCGGGTTTCGGCATCACCATGGCGACCATTCTGTTGCCGGTGGTGCTGATGCTGATCGGTGGCTGGGCCAACCTGATCTCCACGCCGGGCAGCGGTTTCAACCAGTTCCTGCTGTTCATCGGCAACTCGGTGATCGCGCTGCTGCTGGCGACGTTGCTGAGTTTCTGGACCCTCGGCATCGCCCAAGGCTTCAGCCGCGAATCGATCCTCAAGTTCACCAACGAATGCCTGGCGCCGACCGCCAGCATCACCTTGCTGGTCGGCGCCGGCGGTGGCTTGAACCGGATCCTGGTGGACGCCGGGGTGACCAACCAGATCGTCAGCCTGGCCGATGAATTTCACCTGTCGCCGCTGATCATGGGTTGGCTGTTTGCGGCGTTGATGCGCATCGCGACCGGTTCCGCCACCGTGGCCATGACCACGGCCTCGGGCATCGTCGCGCCGGTGGCCATTGGTCTGGGGTATCCGCACCCCGAGTTGCTGGTGCTGGCGACCGGCGCCGGGTCGGTGATTTTTTCCCACGTCAACGACGGCGGCTTCTGGTTGATCAAGGAATACTTCAACATGACCGTTGCCCAGACCTTCAAGACCTGGACGGTGCTTGAAACCATTATTTCGGTGGTGGCTTTCGCGCTGACCGTGGGTCTTTCTTACTTGATCTAACCGGAGCCGCCTGCCATGGACATCCTCTACCAGATCCGCGCCCGCCAGGATTCCTTCAGCGCCGGTGAAGGACGCATCGCGCGGCTGATGCTCAACGACGTCGGCTTTGCCTCGGCCGCCAGCCTCGATGAGCTGGCGCAGAGGGCAGAGGTCAGCACCGCCACGCTGTCGCGGTTTGCCCGCACGGTGGGCTGTCGCGACCTGCGTGATCTGCGCCTGCAACTGGCCCAGGCCAGCGGCGTCGGCAGCCGCTTCCTTGACCCGGCGGGGACGCCGGATCAGTCGGCGTTCTATGGGCAGATCGTCGGCGATATCGAGTCGACCCTGCGTCAGCATCTGTCGGCGTTCGACGAGTCGCGGTTCGCCGATGCCGTGAAACTGCTGGGCAAGGCGCGAATGATTCATGCATTCGGCCTGGGCGGTTGTTCAACCTTGTGCAGCGATGAGCTGCAAGTGCGGCTGGTGCGATTTGGCTACCCGATTGCGGCGTGCCACGACCCGGTGATGATGCGCGTCACCGCCGCCAGCCTTGATGCCGAACGCGCGGTCATTGCCTGCTCGCTGACCGGCATCACCCCCGAACTCATCGACGCGGTCGAACTGGCCCGCAACTACGGTGCACGGATTATCGCCATCACCCGGGCCGACTCGCCGCTGGCGCAATTGGCCGATGTGCTGCTGCCGCTGCAAGGCGTCGAAACCTCGTTTATCTACAAACCGACAGCGGCGCGCTACGGCATGCTGCTGGCCATCGACGTGCTTGCCACCGAGCTCGCACTGGCCAACCCTGAAGACAATCAAGAACGTCTGCGGCGGATCAAACTCGCCCTGGACGATTACCGCGGCGGCGACGATCGCTTGCCGCTGGGAGACTGACATGATGTACGACACGCTGATCCGCAACGCCTTGGTCATCGATGGCAGCAACAGCCCCGGTTACCCCGCCGATGTGGCGATTCAGAACGGCCGCATCGCGCGCATCGGCGACTTGCATGAGGCGACCGCCCGCGAGGAAATCGACGCTGCCGGCCGCGTGCTGGCGCCGGGTTTTATCGACGTGCACACCCATGACGACACGGTGGTGATCCGCCAGCCGCAGATGCTGCCCAAGCTCAGCCAGGGCGTGACCACGGTGATTGTCGGCAACTGCGGGATCAGCGCGTCACCGGTGAGCCTGCGTGGCGATCCGCCCGATCCGATGAACCTGCTCGGCACCTCGGCAGCCTTCGTTTATCCGACGTTCAGTGATTACCGCGCAGCGGTCGAAACCGCGAACACTACGCTGAACGTCGCCGCGCTGGTGGGCCACACCGCGTTGCGCAGCAACCATCTCGACGACCTGTTTCGCACCGCCACGCCTGATGAAATCAGCGCGATGCGCGAGCAGTTGCGTGAAAGTCTTGAGGCGGGCGCCTTGGGGTTATCCACCGGTCTGGCCTACGCCAGCGCGTTCTCGGCGTCCACCGACGAAGTGATGCAACTGACTGAAGAGCTGACGGCGTTCGGCGCCGTGTACACCACCCATTTGCGTAGTGAATTCGAACCGGTGCTGGAGGCGATGGACGAGGCGTTCCAGATAGGCCGGCATGCGAAATCCCCGGTGATCATTTCCCACCTCAAATGCGCGGGGGCCGGTAACTGGGGGCGCAGTCCGCAATTGCTGGCTTCGCTTGAGGAAGCGGCGAAAACTCATCCGGTGGGCTGCGATTGTTATCCCTACGCGGCGAGTTCTTCGACCCTGGACCTCAAGCAAGTCACCGACGCCCATCGCATCACCATCACCTGGTCCACGCCACACCCGGAATTGGGCGGCCGCGACTTGATGGACATCGCCGCCGAATGGAGCGTGCCGTTGCTTGACGCTGCACGCCGTCTGCAACCGGCCGGCGCGGTGTACTACGGCATGGACGAGGCCGATGTGCGAAGAATCCTCGCCCATCCCTTGTCGATGGTGGGGTCCGACGGATTGCCGGAAGATCCGTTCCCGCATCCGCGCTTGTGGGGCGCTTTCCCACGTGTGCTCGGACATTTCAGTCGCGACGTCGGCCTGTTTCCACTGCATACCGCCGTACACAAAATGACCGGATTGTCGGCGGCACGTTTTGGCTTGAAGCAAAGGGGTGAGATTCGTGAAGGGCATTGGGCGGACCTGGTGTTGTTCGATCCGCTGAGCATTCGCGACGTGGCGGACTTCAGTGACCCGCAACAGGCGGCCGAGGGGATTGAAGGTGTATGGGTCAACGGCGTGTTGAGTTACAGCGATGGCCAGGCGAACGGGAAACGGGAAGGGCGGTTTCTGGCGCGGGAAGGGGATTTGCGTGACGGGTTTCAGTAGTTATTCCGAGAAATACGTCACAGTGATGGCACATTGCGATTAAAGAATGTCAACGCCAAGCCGAAGCGCTGACATCAAGCCCAACTTCAACGGGTGTCTTTTCAGTCAGGGAGCAACCCAATGAGCTTCGGCAAAACCACCTCGATCCTGCGGATTTTCGACGAGGCCAAGGCATTGGAATTCTACGTCGACTTTCTGGGGTTCACCGTCGACTGGCAGCATCGCTTCGAGCCGAATTCCCCGCTGTACCTGCAAGTCTCCCGTGGCGAATGCGTGCTGCACCTGTCCGAGCACCCTGGCGACGGCAAGCCGGGTTCGGCCCTGCGCATCGAGACCGATGAGCTCGAGGCCTTCCAGCAGCAACTGCTGGCGAAGGCGTATCCGTTTTCGCACCCGCAGATCCAGGCCATGCCCTGGGGAAGCCAGGACATGACCATCAGTGATCCGTTCGGCAACCGGTTGGTGTTTACCAACGCGATCTGCCTGTAAAAAGCTTCATCAGTTCCTCCAAATCACCCGTGAGCGTTACGGACGGATAAATGCTCCGTAAAAATGACGAAGCCCTTTATTTAAAGGGCTTCTGCGGGGCTGGAGAGCGGCGGTGCTTTAAACCCTGAAGTGACTGACCATCATCTGCAACTGATTCCCCAACCGCGCCAGCTCAACACTGGACTTGGCCGTTTCATCGCTGGCGGCGGCAGTCTGTTCCGACACGTCGCGCACGTTGATGATGCTGCGGCTGATTTCTTCGGCCACGGCGCTTTGTTGCTCGGCGGCGGCAGCGATCTGCTGGTTCATCGACTGGATGTTGGACACCGTGCGGGTGATGTTTTCCAGCGACGTGCCAGCCTTGCGGGTCAAGGCCACGCTGCTGTCGGTCAGGGCGCGGCTGTTGTTCATCACGGTCGACACTTGTTGGGTGCCATTCTGCAGACCGGCCACCAGGCCTTCGATTTCTTCGGTGGACTTCTGTGTGCGCTGGGCCAGGCCACGGACTTCGTCGGCAACCACCGCAAAACCACGACCGGCTTCACCGGCGCGCGCGGCTTCAATGGCGGCGTTGAGGGCCAGCAGGTTGGTCTGTTCGGCGACGGCCTTGATCACGTCCATGACGCTGCCAATCTTGTCGCTTTCCTGTTGCAGCACACTCATGGCTTCGGTGGAGCGCGCCACTTCAGTGGCCAGGCGTTCGATCTGGGCGATGGCTTCGTTGACCACTTTATCGCCTTCGCGGGCTTCACCATCAGCGGCGGCTGCGGCCTGGGAGGCTTCTTCGGCGTTGCGCGCGACTTCCTGCACGGTGGCCGTCATCTCGTGCATGGCGGTGGCCACTTGATCGGTTTCGATCTTCTGGCTGTTGACGCCGGCACTGGTTTGCTCGGTGACGGCGGACAGTTCCTCGGCAGCGCTGGCGATCTGGGTGACACCGTCGCGGATGCCGCTGATCAAGTCACGCAGGGTCACGCCCATGCGTGCGATGCCTTGCTGCAACACGCCGAGTTCATCGCGGCGCGTCACTTTGACGTCCTGGGACAGGTCGCCGCTGGCGATGCGTTCGACCACGGCCAGGGTGTCGCGTAGCGGGCCGGTGATCTGACGGGTGATGATCACGGCTGCAATGATGCCCACCAGCAATGCCAGCAATGTGCTGATCAACTGCAGTGTGCGCGCCTGGGCGCTTTCGGCGTCGCGACGGTCGAGCTGGATCTGATACAGCTGCTCGCTCAGGGTCACGATGGCGGCGCCCTGGTCGGTCATTTCCTTGCGCGCCTGCACGGCATCGCTGTTGGCGGTTTTATAGGCGATCAACGCGCTGCGGTAATTGCCCAGTGCGGTTTCCAGCTGACGCAGGGCATCTTGCTGGGTCTCGGCGAAATGCACGTTCAGCGGCTTCAGGCTGGCAATTGCTGAATCCAGTTGGGCGACGGCTTTTTGCTCGGTCTCGGCATTGGTGGTGGCGGTGTAGCCGCGCACTTCGTAGCGGGCCAGGATGAACGCTTCCTTGGCGGTGGTGACGGCCTGGAATTGTTCGAAACGCTGGTCACTCAGGGGCATTTGTTGCACGCGGGTGCTGATGGCGTCGATTAGCGTGCTGGCTGTTTCAGCGTTGGCGGCCATGGTGTCGCGGGCGCTGTTGCCGGTGCGGTAGGCGCTGCGCATCTTGTTCAGCGACGTCTTGTAAGCGTCGATGTAAGTGCCTTGCTCTTTGAGCAGCTTGAGGTTTTCCGGGCTCTTGAACTTCGACAACAGCGATTGTTGCTGAGCGGAAAAGGCGTCAAGGGTGGTCTGTACGTTCTGAGCGGCGGTTTCGTCGCCGTTGGTCAGCATGTATTGCAGGCGAACCACACGAAGTTTGGTCAAGCCGGAGTTGAGCTGGGTGATGTCGCTCATCCAGTTGCTGCGGTCAATCAAGCCGCCCAGGCTCGTCCACCCGGTCAGGGCCAGTACGCAGGTCAGTGCCAGGACCAGGCCGAACCCCAGGCCCAGTTTCATGTTCACGCTGATGTTGCCGAACCAGCTATTCATCAAATTCCTCCAGGAACGTTGCGCTTTCGATCGTCAGTTGGCTGGAAGATTGTTGTTTTTTTAGGTGCCAGCAAGGGTGTGTAGCAGGCCTGTATCGGCAGCAATCGCGAGAGCTGAAAGGTTTTTGTCGGACTGATTCTGTAACAAGGTTTTTGTGAGCGGCTTAAGCTTTTTTTCACATGGGTTTCACCGGCTGCCGACGCGCGCCTCTCTACCCTCGCGGCTTCGAATAACAATGGTGCATGCCGGCGAGGCGGCTTGATGTGGAATTGAGACTGAGTCTGTTCGGGATAAAACGCTCAATTAACCTGAGCTGTTTGACCCGCCATCGAAACACCGTAGTGGTGCTGGCCTCGGCGCTGCTGGTCATTCCATTGATCGTATGGCTGTTGCAGCCGGCCGCTGTGCCGGACCTGGCCCATGGCAATGTGGCGGGCGCACAAACGTTGGCCACCGAATGGGCCAAAGGCGACGTCATCGTGCTGGTCCGCCATGTCGAGCGCTGCGATCACTCGAAAGCCGCGTGCCTGAGTGGCAACGATGGCATTACCGATCGCTCGCGCAGCGTCGCGGTCAGTGTCGGTGCGCGGTTCGAACAATTGGGGTTGGACAAGTCCGATATCTACAACAGCCCGATGATGCGCACGTCACAGACGGCCGGCTACATGTTCAACAAGGTCGGTGTGGGCGAGGACTGGCTGGTGAGCTGCAAGGGCACGATGCTGCGCGATGCCCTGGCGCACAAAGTGGCGGGTCGCAATTTGATCCTGGTGACCCACAGCGAATGCATGGCGCAACTTGAAAAAGACCTCAAGGTGTCGACCTCCACGCTCGGTTATGGCGCTTCATTGTTTATTTCCGCCAGAAAACCTCTGACACCGAAAATGCTCGGCTTCATTGAAGCCTCTGACTGGCGTTCGGTGACCACCGAATGAATTTTTCCTCTGTATCAGGACACACGATGCTGACGTCTTCGCGCAACCACTTTTATTGGATGAACTTCGGTATTCCGTTGGCCTGCGCGGCCCTGGTTTTCCTGATGTTCGACATGACCCGGATCGACATCGCCTTCAGTAATCTTCTGTTTGATCCGGTTGCTCAGATCTTCCCGCTCGACAAGGTTCACTTCTTCGAAAAGCTCACCCACAAGTGGGCGCGCATCATTCCGAACTGGACCGCCGAGATTGCCTTGATCGGTGCGATGCTGTCGTTTGTCTGGCCGCTGATCAACACTTCAAAGCATCCTCGCCTTGGTGGTTTTCTGGAACGGAGCAAGGCGGCATCGGTGTTGCGATTTGCCAACGAACATCGTCGGGATTTTCTGTTCGTCGTCTTCGCATTTGCCATCTGCACCGGCGTGATCCATTTCCTCAAGGCGCACACCAGCGTGTACTGCCCGATCGAAACAACCCTCTACGGTGGGAAATTGCCCCACGTGGAGTGGTACAACAACTTCCAGCTGTTCAGGGAGGCCGGTGATGGCCGTTGCTGGCCGGGTGGCCATGCTTCCGGCGGTTTTACCATGCTCGCGCTGTACTTCGTGGCTCGCCGCTACCGCTGGCGCTACTCCAAGGCGCTGATGTACGGAGCGTTGCTGCTCGGTTTTGTCTATGGCACGACACGTGTCCTGCAAGGCTGGCACTACATGTCCCACACCTTTTGGGCCGGGATCTTCGTGTGGCTGGCCTGTTTGCTGACAGCGTTGCCATTTTACGGACGAGCGCTGCTGGAGATGCCGGTGCTGCAAAAGGCTGAAGCGCCAACCGCCGAGCCGCTTATTGGTTCACAAAGTAGTAAGCCTGACGCCCCACCTTCATGCTCTTGAGCACTTTCAACGGCGCGGCCGGTTCGACTTCACCAGACATGACCGCCACGTTGCTGGGTGAGGCCGCCAGAAACTCATGCAGTTGCGCCTCGGTGTCCAGGCCCTTGAGCACTTGTCGGGTGTAGAACACGCTGGCACCGCCCACCCGTTCGTTGGCCTGGAACAGGGCGATGTGTTGCCCGTTGGCCTGCATCGTCTGGATCTGTGCAGTCAACGGCAGGAAGGACAGTTTGCGGTCCGCATGGGGCAGCGCCCATTGAGCGGCGGCCAGGTAGCTGCCGATCACCAACGCGATCACGCCAATGGCTGCGCCGCGTCGATGCCGTGCGATGTGCTCCAAAAGGTTCGAGGCCCCTTCGCGCATCTTCAGCCGCTCGAACAGAACGCCCGCATACTCCGCCGCAATCACCGCCGCCGCAGGCGTCATCGACATGAGATACACCGTGCGCTTGCTCGACGCCAATGTCAGCATCACAAACTGCGCCACGATCCACAGGGTGAAAAACAGCAAGTAACGATTGGCCATCAGGCTTTTGCGAAAATGCCACAGCCCCAGGTACACCAGAATATTCCACGGCAGAAACGCCTGGGGCAGCTTGGCCAGGTAGTAGTAGTACGGTTCGTAATGCCCGGCCTCGACGAAGGATCCACTGAAGCGCCCGACACTGTTGGTCAGCAGCACTTCCCCCACGGCCTGCGCGCCACCACGCTGGTACAGCACGGCGAGCCAAATCATCAGCGGGATCAATCCAGCCAGCGTCAGTAAACCGGGACGCAACCAGTCGTGGATTTTCAGGCGCCTGTCCATCAAGGTCTCGGCCAGCAGATAGGCGAAAATCACCACGCCCGGCATCGCCAGGCCGAGGACGCCTTTGCTCAGTGTGGCGATAGCGATTCCCGAGGCGAACAGCAGCGCGTTGCCGGGCGTCGATTGACGTTGCCCCTGAAAGAACGCCAGCAACGCCAGGGTCACGCCGAGGGCGAGCAACGCGTCTTCACCGACGCCGCGCACGTTGCTCCAATAACTGGCCATGGTTGCCAGAAAGATTCCCGCCGTCCAGGCAATCGCCTTGGGCCGGCCGATCCGCCGCAGCATCGCGTACAACAGCATCACGCTGAACAGCCCGGCGAACGCCGAGGCCAGTCGCACCGCCCACGGCGTGCCGCCAAATGCACGGATGGCGCCGGCATCGAGCCACAAGCTCAAAGGTGGTTTTTCCAGAAACGGTTCGCCGAACAAACGGGGCGTCACCCAGTCGTTGTCCAAGTGCATCTGCATGGCGATCCCGGCCACCCGGGCCTCGGTGGACCCTTGCAGTTGATGATTGCCCAAGGCAAAGAAAAACAGCAGGGCGGCCAGCAGGAACAGTGAAGTGGCGGGACGCGACATAGGCTTCTGGCTACCGAGCAGGTGGACCGGGAAGCCCGAGCATACGGTGCGAATGCTTAATGAATTGTGAACGGCCGCGAAATATTACGAGAGGCGCCTGGACCAGCGCTGTTCCGGGGTTTCAAAGCGATCATTGATCAACGCGGTCAACACGTGATCCTGCCAGCGCCCGGCGATACTCAGGTAGGCCTTGGCGTAGCCTTCACGTTCAAATCCCAGACGTTCCAGCAGCCGCGCGCTGCGTTCGTTGCCAGGGATGTAATTGGCCATGATCCGGTGCAGTTTCTGCTCATCGAACATGTAGCCGATGCCTGCTTCCAGTGCTTCCTGCATCAAGCCTTGGCCCTGACGGGATTCGTCGATGTGGTAACCGAGATAACACGCCTGAAACGCTCCGCGAGTGATGCCGCTGAAATTGCAGGCGCCGATCATCTGGCCGTTGTCCGGGTCCAGCAGCGCGAAATGCACCGCCAGGCCGGCCTCGAACGCACTGGCTTGCACCTCAAGGCGCGGACGAATGTTTTCAGCGCTGTGGTAGTCGGAGGGGCGAATCGGCGACCACCGGGCAAGGTGCCTTTGGTTGCGCCGGTAGAAATCGCTTTCCAGCGCCGCCTGTTCAGGGGCGAGCACCGCCAGCGTCAAGCGTTTGCAGGGCAGGGACAACAACGGCATAGGGCGCTCCGGTTCGGGGGGATCGTCGCGCAAGCATTACGCGACCAACGGAAAAACTCTACAGGCCGTTATCATCGATGCTGTACAGGCGCAATTCATCGGAATGGGCGCTGGCCTGTACCTTGACCACCGCCATGATGCGCAACAAGCGGCTCTGCACTTCGATGTAGCGCTGGGCAATGATTGCATCGGTGAGAAACGCCGTGTCGTAAGGGCTGAAACGCAGGTCGGTGCAGCGGTCTTCCAGTTCCGAGGTCAGCAACACACTGACACCGATGCTCGTCAGTGCGGTGACGAAAACTCCGGCAAACCTCCGCCCAGCACCTCGTCCAGTCCTGGCACGCCGGTGGCAGACATCGAGGGTACACCCAATAAGGTGGTTGGGCGTGATTGGCGACAGTTCCAGAGGAGACACTGGGTGACACCGACCGCTGCTGGTTGATCAAAAGGCAAAAAAAAGCCCGCGGGAGGGCGGGCAAACCGTAGTTTCTTGAATGAGCGGGAGCACTGTACCGGTTGGGGGGAGGTGGTGGGGTGAAGAAAAGTTCATGTGTGGATGGACCGCGTTACCCGCTTAGGGCAAATGATCTGCCGCAAAGTCTGCCTCGGAGCGAGCTTGTAACCGACCCTTGCGGCAGGCCTGCTGGAATCGCTCAAAGTCTTGCTCATTCTGCGTTGCATAACTTTTCGCATACTTGAACAGCGCGTCGGCCAGCGCATCGCTCTTGCCAATGTAACCGCTGATCTGCGCGGCCTGCCCGGACGATTTGGCATGCGCGCGAGCGAGGGCTCGACCACAGACGCGACCATACGCGGCGAAGGTGTCCGCATCGAACGTCTCGAGTTCGGCCGAGATTTTCATGTCGCGCAATTGCCGCACGTAGAAGTGTCGACCGCTGGGGCCAGTGGTCCAACCGAGAAACAGGTCACTGGCCGATTGCATCAATCGTTGACCCTCAACCACCCGCTGACCGTTATGCCGCACTGTTGATTTCGTCTTCACGTAATCGGCCAGCACCGAGCGCCGTGCTTCCTTGAATTGCAGGAACAGCGGGAATTCCTGATCGTCGGTCAGCAAGACCACCAGACAACGGGTGCCAACACTGCCGACACCCACCACTTTGAACGCCATGTCCTGGGCGTGAAAACGTGAATACAACGCCCGTCGGTCAGCCTGCAGCGTGCCGGGATACTCACGCATGAAGGCGTCGTAGATTGGCCGCCAATCCGAGTGGCGTAGCCAGTCATCATCGGCATCCAGCAATGTGGTGTTTTTGTGCAGGTGGAAAATTTCCGGCAGGTCATCGCGAATGATCAGACGACCATGGGCGTCACGTTCGCTGATTTTCGGCAGTAGCTCGGCGTGGGATCGGCCCTCGGCCTTTTCGATGGCACGCTCGATATGCTCCAGCGTTTTTTTGTTCGCCTGCTTGCGCAAGTCGTCGTAACGGATGGACTCGTACCAGGTTTCCAGCGAGCTTTGTTCGGCGCACTCGAGCATGGTTTCCTGATAAGCGCTGACCACTTCGCGGCAGACCGTCTCTTCGATCGTTTCGCCATGACGCAGATCGCGGGCGGCCACTACGATACTCGCCACCAGCCGTTTAACGTCCCACTCCCAAGGGCCAGGATGGACCTCGTCGAAGTCGTGGACGCCGAACAACAGATTGCGTTCGGGCGTGGCGAACCCGCCGAAATTCATCAGGTGGCAATCGCCGCAGATGGGCGATGTCAGTCCCATGGTTGGCGTTGCGGCGAGGTCGTGAGCCTGCAACAGCGCGTTGCCGCGATAGAAGGTGAAGGGGGAAACGAGCATTCGACCGTAGCGTAATTCGACCAGGGATTTGATCCGGCCCTCGCTGGACGCTTTGATCAGCGGGAGTGGGTCGCGGCTCATTTTTCCCGTTGACGCTTGAGTATTGCGGGGGCAGTTCTTGCGCGCATCCTTGCCTTGCTTCAAGCGGTCTTTGAGGGTGGTCATGGGGGCTCGTTTGATGGGGGCGTATGCGGATTGAGTGTAGAAGGCCTTTGCCGGATCACCCGTAGTTTGGGCAGCGGCTAATCTATCCTTCAGAGACCTGTTCGATGTGGCGGCCCGGAAACAAGGAGGCCTGTGCTTTCCCTGCTGATTTCACTGCTGTTGGCCTTCCTTATCGGTTGGGTATCCCAGCGCATGGGCATGTGCCTGGTCAATGCCACCGGGTTGTTGCTCAGACGCCGGCCGACACTGTTTGTGTCGCTCATCTCTTGCGGTCTGTTCGGCCTGTTACTGGCACCGTTTTACCGGCTGTTTGGCATCAGTCAGCCGTTGTTCGTTCCTGACGTCGGCTACGTGTCGCTGGTCGGGGGCGGGTTGCTGTTCGGCATCGCCTCGGTGCTCAACGACGGTTGCAGCGTAGGCACCCTCACCAAACTCGCCAGCGGCAACCTCAGCAAAGCCTTCACGATTGTTGGCTGGGTGGTGGGGATCGTCCTCTGGTATCACCTGAACATGCTGACCGAACACAAAACCCTGCAAATGCCGACGATCTCCAGCCACCAATACTGGCTGACCATCGGCATCGTGCTGATGGCATTACTCTTCCTGATCCGCGTTCACGGCGACAAACACCTGGTGCTGTCCAGCATGCTCCTGGGCGCTTTGACCAGCGCCCTCTACACCTTCGAACCGCTGTGGACCCCGAGCGTGTTCTTTTACGACCTCTCGCAAATGTTCTGGGCCTCGGGCGACGGCTCACTGACCAGCCAGCGCGTCGCGGTGTTCGTCATGCTCATGGTGGGGATGCTCAGCTACACGTTGCATCGACGGACGTTCAGCTATCAGCGGTTTGAATGGCGGGCCGCGGGGAAGCATTTACTGGCGGGGGTGCTGATGGGGATTGGTGCGTCGATGATGCTGGGTGGAAATGATTCGCAGATTTTGCTGGTGTTTCCGACGATGACTTGGGTGGGCGCGGTGCCGTTGGGGGCGATTGTGGTGGGGATATTGGTGGGGATTGGGGTGAGGCGGGTGAGGGGGAGGATTCGTGAGACTAGAAGTTGAGTTGGCTTTAATGTGCCGTATACAATACATTTGTCTTTCAATGTTGCGGTAACGACACATGGATTACGCTCTGCTAATTTCCCGTCTCGGCAACCAAATACGCGAAAAGCGTATGAATCGTGGCCTGACGCAAGCTCAGCTTGCCGAGCTCGCAGGACTGACACGATACAAAATCATTGCCGTAGAGAAGGGGACCCTTTCTGTAGGAATGATCGCCTATGCGCGGATGCTGGCAGCGCTGGATTGCGAATTAGCGGTCATTCCGGCAGCTATGCCGACGCTTGAAGAGCTTGGGGGGCTGTTCGAATGAAAATGACTTCTCTTAAAGTCAGCACGCCAGAGGGGAGAAGCGGCAGCATCCTCACCAGTGCTGAGGATTTCCTGTTTCGCTATGACGAAGATGCATTGCCCCCCATGGCAATCAGTTTGTCGATGCCTGTACGCCCCGACGAGTTTCGCCGCCGAGACCTGCACCCGATTTTCCAGATGAACCTGCCGGAAGGTTATGTCCTGGAACAACTACGTAATCGCCTGGCTAAAACCGTCAACGTCGATCCGATGCTGTTGTTGGCACTGTCTGGTAGCAGTTCGCCAATCGGTCGGGTTCAGGTGCATTCCGAAACGGTCGATTCTTTGCTTGCCGGACAGCAGTTTCCCGGGGAAAGGCTCGATGAGATTCTGACGTGGGACGGTGCCGAAGATATCTTCGCTGACCTGCTCGATCGTTACATCCTGCGGGCGGGCATTTCGGGTGTTCAACCTAAAGTGTTAGTGCCTGAACAGCAGGAAACGGCCTTGCCGCGAGTCACCTCGAAAACCTCGGACTTGATCATCAAAAGTGGTCGAGAGGAGTTTCCAGGCCTGGCGATCAACGAGTTCCTTTGCATGTCCATTGCCAAGGAAGCAGGTATTCCCGTTCCGGAGTTTTTCCTGTCCGATAATGCACAGCTGTTTGTCATGCGGCGCTTTGACCGAGACGATCAGCAAAACCCGATCGGTTTCGAAGACATGGCTGCGTTGATGGGGCTTTCGGCCGATCAGAAATACAGCAAAAGTTACGCGGCAATCGCCAAGGCGGTACGGCTGTTCTGCCCCGCTAAACATCAGCGAACTTCCCTTGATCAACTGTTCGATAGCGTCGCATTGAGCTGCATCGTCGGAAACGGTGATGCTCACTTGAAGAATTTTGGCCTGCTCTACTCGGAACCTACGCAACGCGATGCGTGCCTGGCACCGGCTTACGACATCGTCAACACCACGGCCTATATCCCCGAGGATGTATTGGCGCTGGATCTGGCGGGTAACAAGTCTTTGTTCGCCTCCCGGCAAGGGTTGCTGGAGTTTGCACATACGTGTGAGATCGAACGGCCAAAGGAACGTATTCAGAACTTGCTTACTGCACTCGAAGTGGTGCTTGAACGTTACCCGCAGCATCGGGAGCGAGCACCTCATGTTGTCAGTGCCATTCAACAAGCGGCTGCGCCATTTGCGCTGACGTTCGGGTAATGCTTGTTTTGGGTTACGGCCGAAAAAAGAATATTGGCTTTTTCAATGACTCAACAGTAAGTTACACAAAGTGAAACCTTCTGTAGAGTCATGGGTATGCATCCACACTCAAAATCCACCCAGCCAATGGGGCGGCTTCTCCGAAAACTGACCCGTCTGGCCAGCGAAGAACGCTACCTGTTCACCCCCGAAGATCTCAGAGGGGTGGTGCCCGATATTTCCGAAGGTGCTTACAAAACCTTGTTGAGCCGCGCAGCTTCGGAAGGTCATCTTGCTCGGGTGTGCAGAGGGCTTTACCTGTTTGAAGCGGCCAAACCGTCTAGCGGATTGGTGCTGTTTCATGCCGCTGCCAGGCTACGTGCCAAGGAGTTCAACTACATCAGCCTTGAAACGGCATTGAGCGATAGCGGCGTTATCTCTCAGATCCCCATCAACTGGATCACGCTGATGTCTTCCGGTCGCAGCAGCACCATTTCATGCGGACGCTGGGGCACCATCGAATTCGTGCACACCCGCCAGAAACCTCAAGATCTGGTTGGCCTGGTTCACTATGACGCGCGTTGCCGCCTATGGCGGGCAACACCGCAACAAGCATTGCGGGACATGAAGGCCGCGAAACGAAACATGGATTTGATCGATTGGAGCGTCGCCAATGAGTTTGTTTGATGAACTGGTAGATGAAGCACTTAAACACAAACAGGATCTGGCGCCATTGCGGGTCGTGGTGGAAAAGGAATTGCTGCACCACGACATCATGCTCGCACTGAGCTCTGCCGGCATGCTCGCCAAACTCACCTTCATCGGTGGAACCTGCTTGCGTGCCTGTTACGGCTCAAACCGCTTGAGCGAGGATCTGGATTTCACTGGTGGCGCTGACTTCAATCGCGAGAGTCTGACTGAGCTTGCTCACGTTCTTGTCTCAACGCTGAAAACCAAATATGGCCTTGAAGTTGAAGTCGGTGAGCCTGTTCGTGAGGAGGGGAATGTTGATACCTGGAAGCTGAAGGTTCAGACCCGACCCGGGCGCAAAGACCTTCCGGCGCAACGCATCAACATCGATGTGTGCTCCATTCCGAGTTATCAGCCACAACCCATGTTGCTGCTGAATCCGTATGGCGTCGACATGGGCACGAGTGGCCTTATTTTGCAGGCAGAAACGCGCGAAGAAATCTATGCCGACAAAATTGTGGCTTTTGCTCTGCGCCCTAACCGAATCAAGAACCGGGATCTCTGGGACATGGTCTGGCTACGTCAGCAAGGTGTAACGCCGCAGCTGGATTTGATTGGGAAGAAACTCAGCGATCATTGCTGTGGGCAGGATGAGTTCTTGAGGTTGTTCAAGGAGCGTTCAGAGCAGCTCGATGCAGATCCGAAAGTGGTGCTCGAATTCCGCAAGGAAATGAATCGGTTCCTGCCAGCAGACTTGGTCGCTCAAACCGTCAATGACCCGGCGTTCTGGACGTTTTTGGTCGGACATATACGTGAATTGTATGTGACGACGGAGAAAGCGTTGACCGGAATGGATAGCGCTCAGGGGTTTGGTTTCAAGATGTAAAGTCCAGTAGTCATAAACAATGGGCGATCTCAGGGAGATCGCCCATTTTTTTATGCCGAAACTTGAGCCTGCAATCGACGGCCGACCACATCCATCAAATCGCAGCCATCGCGCAGCGAAGTCACCAACACCCGCGCCAGTTCACAGTGAACCCCCTCGTTCACAGCAAAACTCTCCAGCAATTGAGTCGCCGTGCGAATTCGGTAAGCCGCAGTTTCGTGCAATACGTCCAGCGGTGCTTCGGTGTCGATCAGCAGCGACGCGATGGTGCAGTCGATGCCGGTGACAGGCATGTATCGATCCATGACAAAACCTCCATTTGGTAAAAGAGCGCGACCACTCAGTGGTGGCGGGCGGACGGAATTTCGGACACGCCATCGGGCGGGTCGAGGTTGTCCAGCGCTCGGTTTACCAACAGTTCGCCCAGCACCGCCAACTGCTGAATCGCCAGTGCCACGTTACGGCGCGAGCCTTCGAGGTCGCAGGCCAGGTCGGTGGTCATGACGTTGAGTGAGGCGAGGGTTTCGCAGGCGTGAGCGAGCAGGGTTGGCGTGTCGACGGCGGGGAGGAGGGTGAAAACGTGACTGATGGGCTCGGGGTGATTTGGGTTGCGGAGGCGGGCACTGATGGTTCGTTCGGTGGCTTTGGAAAGATCCGATAAGTCGGGCGACTCTTTTGCCGAGTCCGGCGGGTTGGGGCTGTGTTTTTTCATGGTGCATCTCCGGTTTGTAAAAGGAGCTGCCATGCCCCTGCTGTCAAACAGGGAAGGGTGGCAGCCGTACGCAGGTTGACAGACCGGCAAACCAGAAAGCCGGTGCATCCGAAGATGCCCCACGCACAGCCGCCATGAAAAAACTGCACACGTGCAAGGATGCCGTTTTATCAGGAAGAGTGAAAGTTTCTGGTTGTCAGCCTGTCAAAGCCGATCGCTGATTTGCAGCGACACCTGAAGGCTATCGATGCAGAACCGCTTCCGCCAGTTCATGAAAGCCGATACGAGTTGCGGGAAGTTTCCTAGGACGGACTACACGCCTCTCAGGCCCGCGTTCATACAAACAAAAAAAGCCCGGCGCTTGGCCGGGCTTCGTTATCAGAACCGTGAGTTAACCTCGTTTGGCTTCAGCTTCCATCATCACGAGGTTTTGCTGCTTGGTAGCCTCCGTCAGCACTTCACTGTAGACACGCTTTTTCTGCTCCGACTTGGCGTTACGAATAAAGTCGGCAAAGGGGCTCTTGGTGCCCTTAGTAAAACCTAGCTTGATCGATATCATGAATGTGCTCCTGATCCTAACCCGAGCTGAGCCATTAAATCGGCTCGCGTGTGTCGCTCAGGGATATGGTAGTCAATTTTATCGACCCCAGCTTTGTAAAGACGTCCCGAATTGTCGATGTGCTTGAGCAGCAAATCCACGTGAACGTTTCCGCCGTACTCTAGCTTAAGAGCATTTACCACGTCACGTGCGGCGAAATATTGATCGACGAAATGCTCTGGCCGAATTCTTCTGCCTTCGGCTTCTTCACGGGCTTTGACGAACTCCCATGCCAAGAGCGGATTTTGGTAGACGTAAAGGATTTGCACGAATCTACCCCTTCCAAGGGATCGCTCCACATTCCTTCTCGCCACATCAATATTAGAAAGTGTTCCATCCAGTACAAAAGACTGTCTCTGATCGAAAGCACAATCTAGAATTTTTTCGACCAAAATCGACACTCCGCTTTGGAAAACCCAGGCGTTTCCTCCCGCATAGTCAGTAAATTCGCTACGTAGCTCATCAGGGTCAATTCTAAGGATTGCTGTATCAGCAAATAGATTCACTAAGGCAATTGATGCCTCTGTCTTCCCTGCTCCTGGTGAGCCAGCCATAAATACTGACACGGGATCTTGCTCTGGAGGGTACAACAATTTGTCGGTCCGGCGCCTAGCTATGGCTTTCTTATTCGATCGCGCAAAATAGATAGCTTCGTCTCGCATGAGCTGTTCAGCAGGAGTCATTTGTTCATTCCTGTGCTAAGCAAAATGTCAGGGGGAACAGAAAACGACGACGAATCTGTTTGGACGAAAGAATAACGATTTGCTTGCAAAGCTCCAGTTCATGGCAATCGCCAAAACTTGAAGGAAATCTCCTAGGACCGTATACCGACGTTGTGCAGGCTCTCCAGTTACCGAATGCTCAATACACGATAACTTCACCCCTCCGCAAAACCCACCCAGCCTCCCCAGCCATCAACCGATACCGAACCTCGCGCATCTTCCCCGTCCTCCCGGCCCCGGCGTCCGCACTCTCATAAACCGGAAAGCGCCGCACCAGCACATTTTCCACCACCGCAAACTCATCCTCGCCCTGATAGCCCTCGGCTGCCTCGACGTCCTCACTGACCGGCGGAAGATAAATCTCGCTGAGCGATTTTTTGCGATTCGCTGAATAGGCGACGAGTTCACCCGGCAACCCGCGTCCCGGTGATCGGGCAAAGACGTAAAGCTCTGGCGAGCCATCCCGATCAAGGTCCGCCACCTCGGCCCGGACGACGTTTCCCGTCAATGGCCGTGTGAAGTCTGAATTATCGGTTTCCAGCCCTTGAGGTGAAATACGCAGCACACGGTGGTCATCGATCCCCTCCGTCGTCACATGAAACCGGATGCCCTGTAATTCAAGCGTCTGGTCAAACGGTCGAGTGCTGCCCGAGGCATCAGCGGGGCTTAGGTTCAATGAAAGGTTGTAGTTCGCCACCTCATTGCGCCGTGCGGCGTTGCGCATGAGGTACACCTGAACCGTGTACTCACCATCGGCGGGTAATGGCCCCATGAAATGATTGCCCATGATCGAGCCGTTAAACAGCGCGTAGTCCGCGCCTTTGGCGGTGATGTTGAAGTAGGCAGATGTATTGGAAGGCTTGAGGTCGACGGTCAGTATTTGACCCGCCTTTGCACTCACTCGGTATTGCGCGGTGAGCGGGCCCTGGATGGACTGGTTGAACTCGACAGCGTCGGCGCCTTTTTCGAAAGTGACTCGTTCGACTCGTGGCGTAACTTTAGTGGCCGCTTGTGCAGACAGGGAAACAATGGCCGCAAGCGCGGCGGCAAGCCAGATGTTCATGTTTGATTTCCTGCAAGCGCGACAACGCTCAATAGCCCGACCCAAATTGATTACAGCTCATCTGATCATATCGTGTGCTTGAAATGATGCTCCCAAGGCTTCACGCCAGCGCGCCGGTCTGATTCGCGAAGCTGAGCTGAAGCGTCGAAGATGAGGAGGGCTTGAAGCCTGGCGTGAGTTCCGGCGCAGACGGAGTTTGCGGGTCAGAAGTGGCAATTGTATGACGGCCTGTAACTGATAACTGCCGTCAAATAAGTGACGATTTTGGGGGCTAATTACCGCTCGGCGATAAATTAGACAAAGTATTGACAGTGTCAATCTGATCTCCCATTATCGGCCGCGTTTTGATGGCCTTGCGCCACAAAGTTGGCGGACTTCAACCACTCGTATCCGCTCTAATGTTCAGGGAGAGATTTCATGTTTGTTGAGCGAATACTGGTGACTGGCGGTGCCGGTTTTATTGGGTCGCACCTCGTAGAAGCCTTGCTGGGCAAGGGCTACAAGGTTCGCGTGCTGGATAATTTGTCGACTGGAAAAGTCAGCAATCTGCCGATGGACAATGCCAATCTGAACCTGGTCATCGGTGATGTCGCGGACGGCGCCGTAGTGGCACAAGCCATGCGCGATTGCGGTGCTGTCGTTCACCTGGCCGCAGTGGCCTCGGTGCAAGCATCGGTGGATGATCCGGTCAGCACCCATCAAAGCAACTTCGTCGGCACCCTCAACGTGTGCGAAAGCATGGTGAAGGCCGGGATCAAGCGCGTGGTGTTCGCGTCCAGCGCTGCTATCTACGGCAACAACGGCGAAGGCACGGCGATTCACGAAGACACGCCAAAATCCCCGCTCACGCCGTATGCCAGCGACAAACTGGCCAGCGAGCAATACCTCGATTTCTATCGCCGCGAACATGGTCTGGAACCGATGATCTTTCGGTTCTTCAACATCTTCGGCCCACGCCAGGATCCGTCATCGCCGTACTCCGGCGTGATCAGCATCTTTACCAAGCTGGCCTTGGCCGAGCAGTCGGTGGCGATTTTCGGCGACGGTTCGCAGACCCGCGACTTCGTCTATGTCCAGGACCTGGTGAGCATTCTCGTGCAGTCCCTGGAAGTCAGTGAACCGAGCCCCGGCGCGGTAAACGTTGGCCTGAGTCGTTCCACCAGCCTCAACGATCTGATCGCCGAATTGGGCACCGTCACCGGCAGCCCGTTGAAGGTGATTCATCACGCGCCACGTCAAGGCGACATTCGCCATTCGCGCGCCAACAACAGTCGCCTGCTGGAGCGTTTCAAGCTCCCGGAACCGACCGCCATCGGCAAGGGGCTGTCGCAGCTTATTCGCAGCCTGTAACCCGGCCGGTTCCACTGTCCGACATCCAAGCAGTATCGGTTCAGTCCATTCAAGAGTGAGTTATGGAAATCGTTTTTCGCAGGACGCGTGTCCGCGCGGCCGCTAAACGGCTGCTCGCCGCTTTAGCGTTGTTCGTGAGTGGGCCCGCTGTTCAGGCCGCAGCATTGCCGCAACCCGCCAGCGTGGTTTTCTGGTACGCCGATCAACCACCCATTTCCGAGTTGGCTCAGTTCGACTGGTCAGTGGTCGAGCCGGGGCATCTGACCGCGGGCGACGTCAAAACCCTGCGCAAGTTGGGCAGCCAACCGTTCGCCTACCTGTCGGTGGGCGAGTTCCATGGTGGCAAGGCCGAACTCGACAAAGCCTCTCTCACCGGGGCGGTCAGCCCGGTGCGCAATGGCGCGTGGGACAGCCAGGTCATGGACCTCGCGGCACCTGCCTGGCGTGAACATTTGTTCGGCCGAGCCAAGGCGTTGCAGGCCGAAGGCTACGCCGGGTTGTTCCTCGATACCCTCGACAGCTTCCAGTTGCTGCCGGAGTCGGCACGAGAAACACAGCGTGTGGCACTCGCCGGTTTCCTGCGGGAATTGCACCAGCGCCAACCGAACCTGAAGCTGTTTTTCAACCGTGGCTTCGAAGTGCTGCCCGACCTCGATGGCGTGGCCGCCGCCGTTGCAATCGAATCGATTCATGCCGGTTGGGATGCTTCCGCCAAGCGTTATCGCCCGGTACCGGAAGCCGACCGCGAATGGCTGGAAACCCAGATCCAGCCGTTGCGCGCCAAAGGTATTCCGCTGGTAGCGATTGACTATCTGCCGCCGGAGCGCCGCGATGAAGCGCGCAAACTGGCCAAGCGTCTGCGCGATGAGGGCTTCATTCCCTATATCGGCACGCCTGAGCTGGACTCGATGGGCATCAGCAGCATCGAAATCCAGCCGCGCCGAATCGCGCTGCTTTACGACCCGCGCGAAGGCGATCTGGTGCGCAACGCCGGGCACACCTTGCTCGGCGGTTTGCTTGAATACCTCGGCTACCGGGTCGATTACCTGCCGGTCGACGGCTCGCTGCCGGAGCACCGTTTCAGCGGTTTGTACGCCGGGATCGTGACCTGGATGACCAGCGGCCCGCCGCAGGACGCATCGGCTTTCAATAGCTGGATCGGCAAACGTCTGGACGAACAGGTGCCAGTGGTGTTCTTTTCCGGCCTGCCGATTCAAGACCCGCTACTGCTCAAGCGCCTGGGCCTGAACCGCTCGGCGCCGATCGGTACTCAGGCCTTGACCATCAGCTATCAGGACAAGGCGCTGATCGGCGCTTTCGAAGCCCCGGTGCAGCCCCGGTCCCGTGACCTGACCGCAATCTCCCTGCTGCCCAAAGGCCCGAAAGCCGCGTTGCTGCTGACCGCTGCCGACGGCCAGACATTTGCCCCGGTGGCGACGGCCGAGTGGGGCGGTGTTGCCCTTGCGCCGTACATTCTCGAAACGAATAACGAACGCAGCCGCTGGATTCTCGATCCGTTCGCTTTCCTCCAGGCCAGCTTGCGCCTGCCGGTTCAGCCGCGTCCGGACACCACCACCGAAAACGGCCGCCGCATCGCCACCGTGCACATCGACGGCGATGGTTTTCCGTCGCGCGCTGAAGTGCGCGGCACGCCGTATGCCGGCAAGCAGGTGCTCGACGATTTCATCCGGCCCAACCCGTTCCTGACTTCGGTGTCGATCGTCGAAGGCGAGATTTCACCGCGCGGCATGTTCCCGTTCCTGGCGCGCGAACTGGAACCCATTGCCCGTGAGTTGTTTGCCAACCCGAAAGTCGAAGTCGCCACCCACACCTTCAGCCATCCGTTTTTCATGCAGCCGGAAGTGGCGCAGAAACGTGAGAACTTCAACCCGGAATACGGCTTGAAGATGGCCATTCCGGGCTACGACAAAATCGATTTCCGCCGCGAGATTTTTGGCTCGCGCGACTACATCAACCAGCAGCTCACCACCCCGGAAAAACCGGTGAAGCTGGTCTTCTGGCCGGGCGATGCCTTGCCCTCGGCAGCGACCTTGAAGCTGGCCTACGACGCGGGCCTGAAAAACGTCAACGGCGCCGAGACCATGCTGACCAAGGCGAACCCGTCGCTGACCGGCCTCAATCCTTTGCTGCGTCCCACCGAAGGCGGCCTGCAGTACTACGCGCCGATCATCAACGAGAACCTCTACACCAACCTGTGGAAGGGGCCGTATTACGGTTTCCGCGATGTGATCGACACCTTCGAACTCACCGACAGCCCACGGCGCTTGCGCGGCCTGCACCTGTATTACCACTTCTATTCGAGCACCAAGCAGGCCTCGATCAAGGCGATGAACGAGATCTACGGCTACATGAAGGACCAGCAACCGATGTCGCTGTGGATGAGCGACTACCTCGATCGTGTGCACGGTTTGTATCAGGCCAGTCTGGCGCGCACCGCCGAGGGTGACTGGCAGGTTCGCGGCATGGACGCGCTGCGCACCCTTCGACTCGACCCGCAAATGGGCTGGCCGGACCTGCTGCGTTCGCAAGGCGTTGCCGGTGTTCGTGACTTGCCGCAAGGCCGGTATGTGGCGTTGAGCAGCGACCAGGCGTTGCTGGTGTTGCGTCCCGACCGGGATGAACGGCCGGCGCTGGAGGAGGCCAACCTGCCGTTGGTGGACTGGAAATATGTGGATGAAAAACACGTGAGCTTTTCGTTTGCCGGTCAAGTGGACCTGAGCTTCTCCGTGCGCTCGGCGAGCAGATGCCGGGTGGAAGTGGACGGGCAAACTTTTGCAGGCAAGGCATCCGCCGGTCTGTGGACTTTTCAATTACCAATGAAGCAGGTGAGTCATGGTCAGCTCTACTGCATCTAACGCCTCAGCAACTAAAAGCCGGCGCCTGCTCAATCCCTGGGCATTGGCGGTGGTGGCTGTGGCCGTGGGCGGCCTGTTGTGGCTGACGTTCCAGCGCGAAGAAGTGTTCCAGCCGGACGGCCGTGAGCCCGATGCGGTCTCGGCCAATTACGCCGAATTGCTGCTGGCCGCGCACCCGGATGACGATCACCTGCGCTTGCAGCTGGTCGATCTGCTGATCCGTCTCGGCGACTACCCGAAAGCGCGCCTGCACCTTGAGAACTGGCCGAAACCGGTCGTTGAGTTGCAGGCCTATTACCGGCTGGAACTCGATGCATTGGAAGCGGCGAAAGCCGATGATCCGATCGCGCAGAAAGCCTTGATCGAACGCCTGCAAAGCTTCGATCACCGCCTGTTGCCGCTGCCGCAATTGCACAACCTGGCCAAGCTGGCGTTGACCTTACAGGCGCCAGCTTTCGCTGCCAGCGTCTACGAAGAAATCGCCGATCGCGACCCGGCCCAGCGCATCGCTTCGCTCAAGTCCGCCGCGCAGTGGTACCTGGCCGGTGAGCAACCTGGCCGCGCCGCCGACATTTATCTGCTGCTCAAACAGGACAGCCAACAAGCGTCCGAGCGTCGCGAATACGCGCAACTGGCGTTCAACAGTCTGTTGGCCGCCGGTCGCGGTGAACAGGCTGCGCGCGTACTGGCCGATGAACTGGATCAGCTCAAGGATCCGCAAACCGATTCGCCGTGGCTGGAGCAAGGCGTCGACGTTGCCGTTGGCAGCAAACGCTTTGATCTGGCGCAGCGCTTTCTGGATCAGTGGCGCGTGTTGCAGCCGGACAACCCACAAATCCTGCGCAAGGAATTCAGCATGCGCCTGGCCCTCGGCGATTTGGCCGGTGCGTGGGACAGTGGTCAGCAGCTGGTGGCTGAGCACCCGGATGACTTGGCATTGCTCGAGCAAATGGGGCATCTGGGCGAATGGCGTGGCGACAGTCAGGCCGCCCTCGGCTACTGGATTCGCCTGCTCAAGCTGCACGAAGACCCGCAAACCCGTGAACACGCCTGGCGTTTGGCGAGTCAGCAGTTCGACTTTGACCATGCGATTCCCTTGCTCGCCGAGATCAAGGAGCAACGTGCGCTGACCGACGTCGAACTCGATGCGCTGATCTACGCTCACGAATCCCGCGGCACACCGGCCCAGGCCGAAGCCTGGTTGCACGCCTACTTGCGCAAGTACCCGGCGCATCGCCTGGCCTGGACACGCCTGCTGCAGAACCTGGAAAACACCGGGCAGTTCGCACAGAAAACCGAGGTCTATCAGCGCTACTCGAAACGCTTCGCGCTGACGACGACCGAGCGCATCGACTGGGCCAATACCGACCTTAAGCTGTTTGATAATCAGGCGGCGTGGGAGGTATTGCAGGTTGATAACCGCAAGATCACCGATGAGGGTTACTGGCGCTTGCGCGCTGCGCTGGCGTGGGATCTGGAGCTCGATGACGAGCTGCAGTTTTCCCTGGAGAAACTCCTCGCGCTCAAGGGTTCGCTGAACAGTGGCGACGAGAGTCAGCTGATCACGATGTACCGCACCAGCGATCCGAAGCGGGCGCTGACCATGATGGTCGGCAGCTGGAAGCGCACCCGGGATCCGCAGCGTCTGGTTGAATCCTTGCAGCAAGCCCAGGAATTGCAGGACTGGCCGCAAGTGGTCGCGCTGCTCAAAGACGCCGAGCAATACCCGGAAGCCAACGAGCAAGCACAAGTGCTGGCGATTCGCGGTGCCTTGGCGGTGCAGCAGGGAAATATCGACGAGGCGCAGCGTTTGTACCTGTTGGGCCTGTCGCGTTTCCCGGATGACAACCTGTTCCGCGAGCGCCTGATGTGGCTGTACGTTGATCAAGGCAACACCGCCGCGCTCAAGCCTTTGCTGACGGAATGGAAACCCCAGGCGCGTCAGGACCGAATCCTCTGGCTGCCGTTCGCCAGTGCCAGCCAGATGCTCGGTCGCGATACCGAAGCGTTGGCCTGGTATCGGATGTACCTCAAGACCAGTCCGCAGGATTGGCTGGTGCGTGCGGCCTACGCCGATGCATTGGAAAGCGCCGGTTATCAGGACGCGGCCCAACGGTTGCGCCTGAAGCTGCTGCGCAGCTCCGAAGGCGAAGACATTCAGCCATCGTCCCAGCGTTATGCGATCTGGTTGCGCTTGATGGCCAGCAGTTATTCGCCGGCCAAGGCACAGCAGGAGGTGGCGAAGTGGAAAGACGGCTCGCCGGCCATGCTGCAATTGTGGTTCGAGCGGTTGCTGGCGCGTCTCGACGCGACGAACCAGGAATCGCAGAAAGACCAGTGGCTGGAGTGGGCGCGCAGCCAAGGCTTGAAGGTTCAGCGTTACGAAGAAATACAGCAGGCGCTGCGCAGCCGCAACAAGGCGCAAATCGAAACGCTGTTGGCCAGTAGCGACCTCAACCCGGCGCAACGCGCCCAGGCCTTGAGTCGTCTCGGCCGCTTCGACGAAGCCCTCGACCTCAGCCAGTCCGCGCTGGGTGACGATCAACCGGCTGCCGTGCGCGAGCAGTTGCGCCGTCAGGCTGCCGAGTTGCAGGAATTGACGCCGCAGGGCGCGCAGCTGTCCTGGCATCAACAGGATTTCGGTGGCCTGGAATTCAACACCCCGCGCCTGCAAATCGCGCACAACCTTGGCGCTCAGTGGTACGCCAATCTTGAGTTGGAGAATGGCACCTACAACAGCGATCAGCTGATCGAATCGCGCATGGGCGATGAGCGCAACGCTGCGCTGACCCTGCAACGTTCGGTGGAAGACGGCGGCTACAAACTGTTCGCCGACACCAGCCAGCGCAAGGACGACGACCGCACTGGCCTGGGCCTGTCCCGGACCTGGCAGTTGAGCGCCAGCGACCAGATCGAGACCGGTCTGGACTGGCATCGCAAAAGCGAAGACAGCGGCCTGATGCGCGCTTTCGGCCAGCACGACAGTGTGTGGGTCGGCGGTCGTCACGGGTTCTCGGCGCGGGATCAGATCAGCTGGGAAGTGGCACAGAAATCGTTCTCGACTCGTGCGGGCGATTCCTTGGGCAACGGCCAGGCGCTGAAGATGGAATACAACCACTCGCTGGAATTCGCCGGACCTAACTGGACCGTGCGCAGCGGTGTCGATTATCAGCACAACAACGTCAAGGACCGCACGCTGGAGTACCTGTCCAGCGCCAACGACGGTCCAGTGAAAAGCGTTGATGACTCGGACGATCCCGCGATCGTGACGGCCAACGATCTGCTGCAAAGCCGTTACGGCCAACTGTATGTCGGTAGCTCATGGCGTCGCGGCTTGCCGGGCGCCCTGGTGCGCACTCGCCCGCAATACACCTGGCTGGTGGATGTAACGGCGGGCTGGCAATGGCTGGATCAAACCTTCAACTACGGCATCAACACCGGGATCGGCGTCGAAGTGCTGGGCGGTGACGAATTGGCCCTCACCGTTGGCTACCAATCCGCGCCACAAGGCGGGGACGGTCAGGCGGGCGGAACACTGGGTGTGAGCTACGGCGTGCGATTCGGACGCTGATCATGAAATGTTTACGGGAGAAAAACTGATGCAAGCAATTCGTAATCTGAGCCTGGCTCTGGCAGTCCTGTTCGTCGCCGGTTGCGCCAGCTTTACCGGCGACACCAGCCCGAACTTTGCGCGTACTGCGAAGTGGGGCACCGTGCCGATGATCAACTACTCGCAAACCCCGCAAGCCGGCGAACGCGCCGAGCAGATCCTGCTCAGCGTGCTCAGCAGCCACGGTCTGCAACCACGGGTTTACCCGGTCAGTACTCAGGGCGAACAAGCACTGATGGACGACAACGAACGTTTGGCCGGCGCCCTCGATTGGGCACGTGATCAGAAGCTTGATTACGTGGTCGCTGGCAGCGTTGAAGAGTGGCAGTACAAGAACGGTCTGGACGGCGAACCGGCAGTGGGCATCAGCCTGCGCGTGCTCGAGGCCAGCAGCGGTCGTGTGCTCTGGAGCAAGAGCGGCGCGCGTGCGGGCTGGTCCCGTGAAAGCCTCGCCGGCACCGCGCAAACGGTGCTCGACACACTTGTTGGCGCCCTTCGGTTCGAGTGAATGCAATGAATTCTCCTCACATGGATTACAGCCTCGCGCCGCGTGCCAGCGGCCCGGTGTCTTGGCTGGAAACGCTGTTGGTCACCGGCGCGGCGATTGGCCTGGGCTTATGGCTGACCCCGCAAGACCCGTTGCAAATGCACGCCGGTTTTCCCTGGCCGGTGCTGGCGCCGCTGCTGTTGGGTGTGCGCTACGGTTTCGTGCGCGGCTTGCTCAGCGCCAGTCTGCTGGTGATGGCGTTGTTCGCCCTGCGCTACAGTGGGCATGAAGCCTACGCCCAGCTTGATCCGTCATTCATTGTTGGCGTGCTGGTCAGCGGCATGCTGGTGGGCGAGGTTCGCGATCTGTGGGAACGGCGCTTGCAGCGTCTGCAGATGGCCAACGATTACCGCCAGTATCGACTCGACGAATTCACCCGCGCGCACCAGATTTTGCGGGTCTCCCACGACCTGCTGGAGCAGCGCGTGGCGGGCAGCGATCAAAGCTTGCGCAGTTCCTTGCTGGGCTTGCGCGACAAACTGCGGGTGATGCCGGACGAAGGCGATGCACTGGCCGCGCTGGCCGAGCCGATCGTGGCCATGCTCGGTCAGTACGGTGCGCTACGCGTGGCCGGGCTGTATCGCGTCGATGAACGCGAAGAGAACGTGTTGCCCGAAGCCTTGGCGACCATCGGCGTCATGGGGCCGTTGGGCACCGAAGACGGTCTGGTCAAGCTGTGCCTGGAACGCGGTGAACTGGTCAGCGTGCGTCAGGAACTGATTGATGCCGGCAGCTCGGCGCAATTCTCGTCGTTGCAGGCCTGCATTCCGCTGATCGATGCCGAAGGTCGTTTGCTGGCGATTCTGGCGGTGCGGCAGATGCCGTTCTTCGCGTTCCAGGATCGCACGCTGAGCTTGTTGGCGTTGCTCGCCGGGCACATCGCCGACCTGCTGCGCCGCGACCCGCAAGTGCTGCAACTGGCCGACGCTGATGCGCAGCAGTTCACGCTGCAACTCAAGCGTTCGCTGGTGGATGTCGAGCAGCACAAACTGGCGGCCGGCCTTTTTGCCTTCGAATTGACCCGCCCCAACGATGAGCTGTCGCGTCTGTTCGAGCGCAGCCAGCGTGGCCTCGACCTGCAATTGCCGCTGCGTAATAACCGCGATCATCAGCTGTTGCTGGTGCTGTTGCCGTTGACCAGTCCGCAAGGCACCGAAGGTTATCTGGCGCGGATGAACCTGATGCTGCACGAGCACTTTGGCATTGAAAGCAGCCTCGACAGCCTCGGCGTGCGCGTGTTGCCGTTCAACCTGGAGCCTGGCTGTGAACGCAACGGGCTGCGTAATTTCCTGTTCAACGAGTGTGGCCTGAATGATCAGCAAGTGGCTGTTTAGCGGAGCCTTGTTGTTAGAGGCGGGCAGTTGGGCCAGCTTGTGGCTCACCGCGCCCGAGTTGCAACAATTGCTGGTGTTCACCCTCAGCCACGGCCTGGCGTGCGTGATGTTGTGCGCGGCCGTGTGGCTGTTGCTGCCGGCGCGCTACCGTTCGCCGCTGCCGTGGAGCCCGCTGTTTATCTTTAGCCTGGCGTTCTTCGTGCCGGTGCTCGGCGCGGTCGGCGTAGTGGCGGCGATCTTCCCGGCGCTGTACCTGCCGCGCAAACGCGACAAGCAAGCGTGGCAAGCGGTGGGCATCCCGAAACTGCCGTTCCGCGCGCAATTGCAACTGCACTCGCCGATCTTTGCCGATGGCGGTTTGCAGGACGTGTTGCGCCATGCCCCGGATCCGGATCAGCGTCTGGCCGCCCTCTTGGCGACTCGGCGCATGCCCGGCAAAGAAGCGGTGCCGATTCTCAAGCTGGCCCTCGGTGACCCGAGTGACGATGTGCGGCTGCTGGCGTATTCGATGCTCGACAAGCAGGAAAGCGACATCAACCTGCACATCCAGATCGCGCTCGGCGAACTGGTCAACGCCAACGCCAAGACGGCGGGTGCGCTGCACGGCAGGCTGGCGCGTTGGTATTGGGAGCTGGCGTATCTGGGCCTGGCGCAAGGCAGCGTGCTTGATCACGTGCTGACCCAGGCCAGCGAACATGCCGAGCAAGGCTTGAAAGCGGGCGAGGGCGGTGAGCTGTTCCTGCTGGCAGGGCGAATCGCGCTGGAGCGAGGCGATGTCGAGCGTGCCGAAGTGCTGCTGAGTCAGGCTCAAGAGAACGGCATGGGCGCGGCGCAGGTGCTGCCGTTTCGCGCCGAGCTGGCGTTCGAGGCCGGTCGTTACCACGAAATTCCCGGTTTGCTCGCCCGCCTTCCCGAGGAAACCCGTCAGCGGCCGCCGTTCGCCGCATTGGTCAGGAGCTGGACATGAGTCACAAGGAACAGGCACCGGTTGCCGACATCTGTCTGCTGCTCGAAGGCACCTGGCCTTACGTGCGTGGCGGCGTTTCCAGCTGGATTCACCAGATGATCCTCGGCCTGCCGGAACTGACCTTTTCGGTGATGTTCATCGGCGGCCAGCGTCAGGCCTATCCGACCCGGCGCTACGAAATACCGGCCAACGTGCTGCACATCGAAGAAGTGTTCCTCGAAGATGCGACCCATCCGACCAACACGCACGTAGAGCCGCGCGAGGCTGACCCGCAGCAGTTGCAGGATTTGTATCGCTTCCTGCATCACCCGGATGCGCCAGACCCGGCCCTGGGCGAACGCTTGCTCGACTGCATCGCCCAGGGCCACATGACCCTCGACGACGTGCTGCGCAGCCGCGCCAGTTGGGAGTCGCTGAGCGAAGGCTATCGCCAGCATTGCGCCGATCCGTCCTTCGTCAATTATTTCTGGACCCTGCGCGCGATGCAGTCGCCGTTGCTGATGCTCGCCGAAGCCGCGCAACGGATGCCGAAGGCGCGGGTGCTGCATTCGATTTCCACCGGGTACGCGGGCTTTCTGGGTTGCATCCTCAAGCAGCGTTGGAATTGCACCTACTTGCTCAGCGAACACGGGATCTACACCAAGGAACGCAAGATCGACCTGGCCCAGGCCAGCTGGATCGCCGAGAGTTCCGGTCAGGCGCTGAACCGCAGCCTCGATGCCGGCTCGGGTTACATCCGCACCTTGTGGGTGCGTTTCTTCGAGCGCATTGGCCAACTGACCTACAACAGCGCCGACAACATCATCGCGCTCTACGACGGCAACCGTCAGCGCCAGATCAAGGACGGCGCCCTCGCGACCCGTACTCAAGTCATTCCGAATGGCATCGACCTGCCGATGTGGACCGCAGCGCTGGAATCCCGCGCCCACGGCATTGCGCCTGTGGTCGGTTTGATCGGCCGTGTGGTGCCGATCAAGGACGTGAAAACCTATCTGCGGGCGATGCGCGGGGTGATCAGTGCCATGCCGCAAGCTGAAGGCTGGATCGTCGGTCCGGAAGAGGAAGACCCGGAATACGTCAGCGAATGCCGCAGCCTGATGGCCAGTCTGGGCCTGGAAGGCAAGGTGCATTTCCTTGGCTTCCAGCGCATTCAGGACATCCTGCCGAAACTCGGCCTGATGGTGCTGACCTCGATCAGTGAAGCGCAGCCGCTGGTGATCCTCGAAGCCTGGGCCGCCGGTACGCCGGTGGTCAGCAGCGACGTGGGTTCGTGCCGCGAGTTGATCGAAGGCGGCAGTGCCGAAGACCGTGACCTCGGACACGCCGGCAAAGTGGTGGCGATTGCCGACCCACAAGCCACGTGCGCCGCGATCCTTGAACTGTTGCGCAGCCCGCGACGCTGGCAGGCCGCCCAGGCCAGCGGCTTGTTGCGGGTCAATCGTTACTACACCGAAGCCTTGATGCTGCAGCGTTACCGCGACCTGTATCAAGCCGCCATGGAGAACAGCTAAATGGCCGGTATTGGCTTTGAACTGCGAAAAATCCTTTCGCGTGATTCCTACACGGCGACCTTGCACGCCTACGTCTACGCCGGGCTGATCAGCTCCGGGCCGTGGGTGTTGTCGATCATCAGTGTCATGCTGGTGGGCATCATCAGCATCGGCCTGTTGCTGCCGAACATGCTGGTCGGACAGTTCCTGGTGACGGTGACGTACCTGATGGCCACCTCGTTGATCCTGACGGGCGGCTTGCAGTTGTTCTTCACGCGATTCGTCTCCGACCGTTTGTTCGAGCACAAGTACGATCAGATCCTGCCCAACCTGTTGGGGGTGTTGTTGCTGGTCACCCTCGGCGCCGGGTTGTTGGGGATCGTCGTGCTGGGCTTGTTGTTCGATGAGCCGCTGATTTACCGCGTACTGGTGTTGGCGAACTTCGTGGTGCTGTGCAACTTGTGGCTGGTGATCATCTTCCTCTCGGGGATGAAGGCCTATAACCGCATTCTGCTGGTGATGCTGGTGGGTTACACGCTGATGGTCGCGAGCGCCTACCTGTTGAGCTTTTTGCAGATGCCGGGCTTGCTGCTGGCGCTGTTGATCGGGCACAGCACGCTGCTGTTCCTGTTCCTCTACGACATCCTGCGCGAGTACCGCGCCGAGAAGCTGATCGCCTTCGATTTCCTCGACCGGCGCAACGTGTTCCTCAGCCTGCTGGCCACCGGTTTCTTCTACAACCTGGGGATCTGGATCGACAAATTCCTGTTCTGGTTCAACCCCGGCACCTCCAACGAAATCGTCGGCCCGCTGCGCGCTTCGATCCTCTACGACTTGCCGATCTTCCTCGCGTATCTGGCGATCATCCCCGGCATGGCGGTGTTTCTGGTGCGCATCGAGACCGACTTTGCCGAGTGGTACGACCGTCTGTTCCGGGCGATCCGCGAAGGTGAAACCCTGCAACACATCGGGCAACTGAAAACCGAGATGACCTTGTCGATCCGCCAGGGCCTGCTGGAAATCTGCAAGGTGCAGGGGCTGACGGCGGTGCTGTTGTTCCTGTTCGCGCCGCGCCTGCTGGAATGGCTGGGTATCTCCAGTTATTACCTGCCGCTGTTCTACATCGACCTGATCGGCGTGAGCATCCAGGTGGTGTTCATGGCGTTGCTCAACGTGTTCTTCTACCTCGACAAGCGCACCGTGGTGCTGGAGCTGTGCGTGCTGTTTGCGGTGTTGAACGCGATGCTGACGTTGTTCAGCATGTACCTGGGGCCAAGCTTCTTCGGGTATGGGTTTACGCTGTCGTTGCTGATTTGTGTATTGCTGGGTTTGCACAGGCTTTCGACGGCGCTGGAAGATCTGGAGTACGACACTTTCATGCTGTCTCGCTGACGTTACGGTTCAGGCAAAAAAGGCACTGGCGATCATCGCCAGTGCCTTTTTTTTGTCCGACTGACGTCACTTGTCAGCCGGAGTTGCGCTGCTAGGCTTGTTCAGCCGGACCTTTCCGACATGCCCATTATCTGCTTCAGACTGTAGAACGTTGTTCGCGGGGACCACATGTTTTTCAACTGGAGGTTTTCCCATGAGACTGCAGCTATTCAATGCCACGATCATTGTCGCCAGCATGGCGGCCACCGACCCGTCTCTCGCCGGTGAAGCATCGACCGCATCCGCTTCACAACCCGACAAGACCCCGTCCACCCACGCAGCAAAACAGGAGATCAAGCTCACCCGCCTTACCCCCGAGTATTGGCGCGTCACCTTCCACAACCCGCCGTACAACATCTACGGCCCCGAGACCATGCCGCAACTGAATGAGGTCGTCACGGCCATCGAGACCGATCCGAAAGTGGTGGTTGTGGTCTTCGACAGTGACGTTCCAGACTTCTTCCTCACCCACTACGACTTCGTCCCGCCGCTGACCGACACCACCAGCCTGCCCAACGGCCCCACCGGCCTGCCACCGCTGCCCGATATGCTGGTTCGCTTGAGCAAGGCGCCCGTGGTCTCGATAGTGTCCATTCGCGGTCGCGCCACCGGCGTCGGCAGCGAACTGGCCCTGGCCAGCGACATGCGTTTCGCCAGCCGCGAAAAAGCCATCCTCTCGCAATGGGAAATCGGCGCCGCCCTGGTGCCCGGCGGCGGCCCGATGGCACGCCTGCCACGGCTGATGGGTCGTGGGCGCGCGCTGGAAGTGCTGCTCACCGGCAACGACATCAATGGCGAACTCGCCGAACGCTACGGCTACGTCAACCGTGCGCTGCCCGATGCCGAACTCGATGCATTCGTCGACACCATGGCCCGGCGCATTGCCCGGTTCGACAAACAGTCGATCGCCGACATCAAGCGCCTGGTCGACGCCGCCAGCCTGCCACCCAACGAAGCCATCGCCGCCGAATGGGACGGTTTCATCGGCTCGGTCAAACGCCCGGCGGCGCAGCAACGCATCACCCAACTGATGGAGCTTGGCCTGCAGAAAAAAGCCGACGTCGAAAAACGCCTGGCGCACTACACCGGCACCCTGGGCGAGGCCTCGAAATGAGCTCGCCGTCGTTCAATCCTGATCAGGAGTCACTGTCATGAGTGCTGCACTGGAAACCGTTCTCTACACCGCAAAAACCCACACAGTCGGCGGTCGCACCGGCACCGGCAAATCAAGCGACGGCGAGCTGGACGTCAAATTCAGCTCGCCCGGCTCGGGCAAGCCGGGCACCAATCCGGAGCAACTGTTTGCGCTGGGGTATTCCGCCTGCTTCATCGGCGCGATACAGGTGGCGGCGGGCAAGATGAAGATCAAATTGCCGGAAGACACCTCGGTGGACGCCGAGGTCGATCTGGGCAAAACCGGCGCTGGGGATTTTCAATTAGCGGTCAGGTTGAACGTCAACTTTCCCGGGTTGGAAGAGAGGGTGAAACGGGAACTGGCTGACGCTGCGCACGAGATGTGCCCATATTCGCGGATGACGCGGGGGCATGTGTCGGTGGATTTGAAGGTGCTTTGAATCCCAGCCACCCACCGGACTAATGTGGGAGCGAGCCTGCTCGCGAATACGGTTTGTCATTCAACAACAATGTCGACTGATTCGCCAATTTCGTGAGCAAGCCCGCTCCCACAGGGGTATCAACTGCGTGGTGAAGATCTCGGCACTTCAACGTTATCCAGCATCCGATTCACCGCCAGTTCAGCCAGCATCACAATCTGCTGAATCGCCATCGCCGTGTGTCGATGCGGACCTTCCAGATACCCCGCAAAATCACCCGCCATCACACTGGCCTGGGCCAACGATTCACAGGTATGGGCGAGCAAGTCTTCGTCCTTGATATCCGGCGCAACGAGAAACATCGTGCTCGGCTTGCGGATCATGGGGGATTTCAGGGCGCAGGGGTTCAGGTAGTGATCGAGCGCACGGTCGGCGGCTTCGTGGAGTTTTTTTGAATCGATGGATTCGTAGGGGGAAACGTCGTCCGGGGCGGGCGGGTTTGGTGTTTCTTTGATCATGGTAAAAGCTCCTAAATAATTGGAGCTGCCACTTTCGTTTCCAGGCGAGAGGGTGGCAGCTGTGCGAGGGCTGGAAAACCGAGGTAGGAGCTAACCCTTGGCAGACCCGAAGGTCTCCCGCACACAGCCGCCATAACATTGAAACGCGGGCCGAAAAAACGCCGCATTATGTCATGTGGACTACTGATTAGCTCTTTCCCTCGGGTTTCCAGGCCCGGTCGCTGATGTGCAGCGACCCACAAAGCCTATCCGCTCCGCTTCCTACCCGACAACCGCCGGAACCTGTCGGAAACGTCCCTGAAAATCACAGCGTCTGTAGGACCCACCCCGGATTTTTTGTTTAAAAATGCTTCCAGGATCAGAAGTTTCTGTCAGTCCTAGCCTGGTTCGAAGCCCCTACCCGAAATTTCAACCCGCCCACATTCCAGCACTCCCACGACTTCGTATAACTGCCAAGCGAAGGCGAGCCGCTTATTCGGCTTATGATCCTGCGTAAACGTCGTTTAATAAGGAGGTCCCGATGGCCACTGCACATGTTTTCATCGCCGTCAGTCTGGACGGCTTCATCGCCCGGCCAGATGGCGACATCGACTGGCTCCTGCAACGTGATGATCCAACTGAAGATCATGGCTACTCTGCCTTCATCGCCGACAAGGAGGTCATCGTGATGGGGCGGGGAAGCTATGAGAAGGTGCTGACCTTCGACACATGGTTTTACGATCGGCCCGTCGTGGTGCTTTCTGCACAGCTGGCCAATTCGCCGGTGCCCGAGGCCCTGAAGGGCAAGCTGCGTTTCTCGAACCTTGCCCCCAGGGACGCGATGGCGGAACTGGCGAGGCAGGGCGTGCATCGGGTCTATGTCGATGGCGGGCAGTTGGTGCAATCCTTCCTGCGCGATGGATTAGTCGCCGATATGGTGATTACCACCGTACCCGTGCTGATCGGATCGGGAAGGCCATTGTTCGGAGCCCTTCAGCAGGACATTGGATTGAAACTGGTATCCAGCCGCAGCTTTCCTTCAGGTCTGGTGCAGTCCACCTATCGGTTGGCGCCATGACCCGCTCATAGTACTAACGAGGTGGCAGGCACGCGTTTCAGGTCGCTTTGCAGCCGCCACCACCCATCCGACAGGCCCACAGGCCGGGGGTACACTGGATTCTCGCGGTGTTGACGGGACAGAACGAGAACTGGCGTATACGAGCGCATGAGCATGTGACGCGCTGGATTTTCAGGCACAAAAAAGACGTCCGTGGACGTCTTTGATTGATCATTTGGTGGGCCGGGGTAAGTTGAATCGGTCCTGTAAATTATTGATTTATAAAATTAATAACTATTTGAATTTTTAGTTGGAATACCAGTTGGAATACTGTGCTCCATTTGACCATCCGTTTGTATTTGATCTGACCAGCACGCCTCGTAACCATGATTGGCAATGAACTGCCCATAGCTGGGATTTAATTCGTTTTTGTTTAGGGTTCTGCTGAGATGTAGAGTTTATTTGATTTGTGTACGTCGTGCAGGGAAGTAGCGGAGGCATAGCATTTGGTTGATGATCGCCTAGTAGAAGGCGCGGCTCCTTACGCCGCGCGCTTTAGGTGTTTTCGATTTACATCGAAAAAGTCGCAAACCGTACTTCGGGTAGGGGGTCAGTTGTTGCAGCCTCTATCATGGTTTTTAGGTCGCTGTAAGTATTATTAGAAGACTCTAGGATGATGTGAGCTAGCTTCACACACTCTGCACGTATAAGTGAGGCGTCTACCGCATCCCTGCTGTCATGGTCAATTGTATGGTAATTAGACTCTTCAAAGATAATGGGAAGACTATCTCGGATCGTACCTAGCTCGTCGTTGTCTAATAGGTTTTTTCTGTAAGACTCTCTGATAACCCATAGGAGATGCGCAAGACTAGTTTTACGTCCTGATTCAACTAGATATACGACTCTTGAGATCAGGTTTTTTGCGTTATCAGAGTCTGTTAATTCCCTGAGTTTGAGTGCGGCTAATGCCGCGAATCTAACCTTGTTTGGTTGCTTTTCTTGTAGGGATCGGCGAATTACTCTGTGAATTTCGACATCAATTTCTTCACTTACTCCGTGAAAATGGACTAAGGCTAGAGCGAGAGAAGATGCCAAAGTATGGCTAAAATATTCCTTGAGCGTCTCAAAACGTTCTAGGGTCAAATCTTGAGGCAGTAAGGATGGGACGATAGAGTACGCGAGAGCTTGACCGATCAAGTCTGCAATGTCTGCGCTTTTAGATTCGAATATATTTAGCGGGCTGTTCGCATCCGTTGGAAGGCGCCAAAGAGTCATTACATCGAAGTAATCAATGGCCTGCTGATGAGTTGGAAGAATCTGTGCGGAAGTATCGGTCGAAGCAGCAATAATGGCACTCAAATGCGTAGGGTTTGTGTTACAGGGCTTTGCAAATAAAGTATTCGAAATTAGTAGATTAAGCCTTGTTGTATCGCTTGTGGGAAAATATTTAAATACGTGCGGGAAAAAGTCGGAATTTGGTAGGGCTGAATAATTAAAGTCTTTCCCAAATATAGCAATGGAAAGTTCATCGTTCTCTGAGTCAGACGTGAAATTATTGATGAGCAATGGTAATAGTCGGCTAAGGGATGGAGTGGAGATCGATGGTAGCTTAATGATGTTATTTATACCGCTTATGATTTCTGAAGGAATATCAGGCAAAGGGTTTGTTATGCCTTGGCGAGGCGCTAGAGAGTCAGTAGAAATTGTTCGGATAATTTCAGAAATTCTATGATTTAAGCTGTGGTTGTGGCTTCTAACTCCAGGCTTGTATATGACTGGGTTAGGCCACTCTGGATTACCCTTAGTATGTGGGAGAGGGAAATTCAAGGCGTCTAGTAGAAGTTCGTGATGCTGGCTCTCAGGAATGCTGGCGAGTGCGTTGTTCAATAAGTTGCTTATAGGGCTGTGTAGCCATATAGCACTGGCATATTTTTCATGTCCCATGGATATTGCTAGTTGAAAAGCTTTTTTTGAGATTTCAGGTGTCGCTCGAATCAAAAGTCTACCAAGTACTTCAATGAATACTCTAAGGCGTTGTATGTGCTGAACTTTATTTTCTAATGTTGCGGTTGCAAGTTTATTTTGCCAATAGGCTACAGCGTTGGTGCAGTAGTTTATTGCGTTGTCTATATCTTCCTGCTTTGCGCATGCGAGCTTCATTCTCGAAAAGGCATTTGTAATGGCTTTGGATTTCTCGTAACTAGATATGCGAAGAGTTAGGCTGAATCGCTCTCTATTTGCTAAAATATTAAGTGTCGTAATGTTTTCGATGATGGACTTTATGAAGTTGACGTCCTTCCATGTTATTGGCAGTCCTGCGTTTCGAGACGTGCCATCGACTAAAAGAAGGATATGAAGTTCATTGCTTAAGTTGATTGAGTCTGACTTTTCTCTGTAGTGTCCAGGGGTGAATAAGGGTTCTATTTGTTGCTTGTAATGGCTTTCTAGCTCCTTATGTACTCGTCTTTCGATATGTTCAATATGATCGCGTGGATCGCATTTCCATTTCTTATAGTTGGATGGGAGCGGGTCAATAGGCTTGCCAAAATTCCCAAGATTTATTCCGTGCATTACAAAGTGAGCCCACGACAAGCGGGACAATATGTATAAGGAAGTGCTGTCTTTGCGATATTGATTACGAAGTTCATTGTACGCCATCGAAACTAGGGTTTCACCCTCATCGGATAGCCCTAACTCCGATAAAAGAGAGGCTTTCCTTATTTTCCAAATGGACTCCTGTTCTGAGATTTTTCTCGTAAAAAGCTCAAGTTCAATATAGTTAAGGTTGTCTCTGGCGATTAAGGCCTTATGGTATGCGATCTCATTAATAACATCAGGCCAGTGCTTTGAGTTTTCTTCTAGTATAAGGGTTGTTATGTCTGATACCGAAAGGCTATTTACGGTGTCGTATTCATGCCAGCGTGTATTTTGAAGTAGTAGTAAAGCTATTTCTAATTGCTGCTTCTTATTTAGAGTGTCTGATGTTTCAGGGTTGCAGATTTTTAGTAATTCATTGGCTAGCCATTGGGGGACTATTTCATAAGTTAAGCTGTGGCGCCATGCTTTTTCATATAGCAGCTTCGCACGATTACTGGCTGAAATTAGAGTTAGTGAATTTGGATTGAAAGTAGATATGCTTATTTGTGTTTGTAGTTCCCAGCGCAGCGAAGGAGGGCATACCAGCCATCCTGGATATGAATTTCTATCTGATTCAAGTGTTGAGATATATTGTTCAATGGGTGTTGAGCTTTCTATTCGTTTTGGACTCCAATCGGAGGGCTCATCCGGCTTGAGCAGATTTAGTATTTCGAAGAAGATCTCAGTGGCCTTTATATGCTTTAAATTTGGGTCGTCATAGCCGTCAACAAGGCTTTCCAAATCGATAGGGGCTACATTCAAAGATTCTAAGTATTTACGTTTTCCAGGCGTTAAGCGAAGCGCACCGATTAAATAAATTTTTCGGGCGTGAGCAGTAAGATTGTCTCTAACCCAGCCAGCCCATTGTAGAAAATTTGGGTCGTCGCCTGAAAATCCTATTAGGCATAGTTCATTTTCAATAAATATTTGTCTTGCGAAATTTACGTAGGCTGCATGTGTTTGTGGGTATTTTCTATAATCTTCTTGAGTGAAAATTAGCTCTTCAGTTATATCGATTGTTCCATGTAACTTAACGATCCTTGGGGGGCGGACGTACGAGAGATCAGCTTGTTTAGTTACAGTATTATACACCCGATGGTGAACGTTTACGGCGGCACGTTCTAATAGTGTGTCCCAATTGGTAGTAAGGATTTCCGTCCATGGAAAATCTAGCAGTGTGTTGTAAAATTTTCCAGGACGCCAGGCGGAGTCATTGATGCTGCTTCTTAACAGATCGATCATCGTTTGTTGCCCAAAATGAGCACGATATTCTTCAGCTAGGCGGAGAGGATCTGAGTAGGGCAGATCTGGGTTGGAGGGATCAAGTTCCTGTGCCAGTTTACGCGAAAGATCTAACCAAAGAGGGGGGGATTTCGACGTGTCGCCACTCTCCGCGGCACATCGAGTAAATCCTGCACCTATCATTATTGCAGCGCCATGATTCGAAGGATTTTGTTGCCATAAAGCGGCTGCAAGCTTTTTTATTAACGCGTAATCGGGCAATCCCATTGCTTTTTGAATGATGTCAATTTCGTCTGAGCTCATTGTATATCCTTTGTGGTGGCTGTTGAACGTTTCATAGATTATGTGTATTTGAGTATGGGTGTCAAATTGCCATTAATTGTAAAACTAATGCATGGAAATGCTAGTTGTTCGATTAATTTAGATGGGGTGTGAGTTTATAATTAAGGAGTTTGATTGCGCTCAAGCTCCGCGGTATTAGCCTCGTTAGATTTCTTTATTTTATGAGGGCGCAAGCGGGAAAAGCGTGGCTGTAGCGAAATTCATACGGGCGTGCTTATAAACGTGAGTGGTGAGCTTAGAGGCGTGCGCCTCACCATGGATTAAAATTCAAGGTCAAAAAATTAAGCTAGCTATTTGAGTTGGTAGCATATTCAGTGTTGCGGCGATTAAATATTCCACGCTGAGGTTGTTGAAGGCGGACAAGTGAGCCTAGAGGGCTGCCTATACGTGACTAGTCGAGCGACCGATCAGCAATTCTCGGTCATTCCCTAATCGCCTCCAGACCAATAGGGCCGTGAGTTGATAGTAATACCGGGTAGCATCGGAATGGCCCTTCAGATGGTGAGCCAGGAACCAGCACACATGCTTGCGCTGCCAGGTCCAGGGATTATCTCGCTGCCATCGTTGTTGAATGGCCGCTTGCATTGCTCGGGCTTGCCTTAGGTGTCGTTGCTGGGTTGTCTTCGAGCCGGTCAGTACGCCGCTCAGGAACAAACCCATATCAAACGGTTTGCTCATGATCGGCCTCCAATGTACGCCGACACTACATCGATTCGGTTATGCCCGAGCTCAAGGCTGATTTGTTGGCGCGCCTGCTGATCAAGGTCGCGGTCAATGCGATAGCACTGTCCACCATTGACCGGTGCGGAGTGGCCAGTGAGCTGTTCGTAACGCTCGCAGGCGTAGGCCGCTCGCAGTTCATGGAAACCCTTCAGCCCGTGTTCATGCAGCGTTTCACGGGCGGGGAGTACAGCCCGATGCAGAAACGCGGCGTAGCTTTCGTCTCGGGCCAGCAAGTTGCGGCTGCGGGGCGGCGACGCATGACGGGCCAATTGCAGCGCCGCCTTCACCGCTTCATTGGCCACAACCCATCGCGGCGCTGATGCCCCTGAGCGGCCGCCTTTGGTGCCGTCCTGGATGTTGATGCGGCCTAAGTGTTCGGCTTCGCGGTGCAGTCGTGGCAGGTCAGCCAGGATCGCTTCGCGCAGGCGCATGCCGGTTGCTCGGGCCAAGCGGACAATCGCGGCCACCCGCTCGTGTCGCTGTTCGCCCAGTACCTCCACGACTCGTTGAACCTGTTGGCGGTCCTGGCCATCCGGCGCGCGGGTGCGTACGGTCGAGCGCTGCTGTCCTAACGCCTGGCTCGGGCTGGCGATCCTCACGTCCTGATCACCGCGCAGCACAGCGAGGGTGCGGTTGACGCTGCTCAGGCGATTCTGCGCGGTGGCGATGCAGAGTTCACCTTGCTGGATCTGATGACGCAGATACGCGGCGTAGTCTTGCAGCGTCTGTCGATCGATCTGGCGTGCATCGTTGTAACCGGGGCCGTCCTCTGACCGACACCAACGCACGAACGCTTGCCAGCGATCGCTATGCGCTTTGACCGTGGCGAAGCGGCCGCCGGCAAACAGATCCTTTAGCGCTTGTGGGCCGGCGTAGCTCAGCTGGCGGCCATAGCCAAAGTTGCGACCCTCACGCCGACCGACCAAGGACATCATCATCACCATTTTCGTTGTCTTGCAGAAAGAGCAGCAGGGCTTTCCAGTGGGGACTGAGCCTGTCCACTTGCTGCCAGTGTGTCGGGCGGATCAGGAGGGTGTTTTCGTGGTGTTGCAGCAGTGCACCTTCCTCACGCAGTTGCTCGATCAGCAGGGCGAGGCTGGCAGGGGCAATTGGTGGCGTGGCGACAGCGGCGACAGTGGCGACAACCCGCGTCGTTTCTGGCCTGGCACGTGGCGACAGGGTGGCGACACGTCGCGATTCTGGCGGCGGTTGATGTTGCGCCTGGTAGCGGCGCACCGCGTCATTGAGGCGAAACATGGCGGACCTCGAAAGTTTTGCCGTCGCGGCTGCTCAGCCAGCGATGAGTGATCAGTACGACTAATAAAGAGGCGGTATGGTCGGCGCTCTTGCGGGCAAAGCGAGGGCCGTTGCGATTGACGTCGCGAATGCTGAAGTGGGTCCAGCCTTTCTGTACCAGCCAGCGCAGCAGCCGATCCGCTTCTTCGCATCGGCTATTGACCGGCTCCTGTTCGGTCAAACGCTGGATCTCGGCCAGGTAGTAATCCATCAACGTGGAAGCGCGCTGGATGTGTCCTTCGTCCAACGCACTGGCCTCTTCAACCATGGCCAGCACGCCCGCGATGCGCAGCACATTCGCCGGGGCTTTGCCCGCGAAAGGCTGGACGCCGGCTAGCTCGCCGAACTCGCCAGACTGGCACTCAATGGTGTCGTGAATATCAATCCAGGCACGACGGGCACGGGCAGTCAGCTTGAGCATGGCGGGATTGAGTGAGCCATCCTTGTGAAGCGACCAGGGCTTTTGCAGCAGGGCGGTGATCCGCTGTTGGTAGCCCTGGACTTTGGCATCTCGGGTCAGGTCGATTGCCTTGTAGAGTCGCTGGCCAGCCAGGCGCTCGGGCCAACTGATCAGGCAACGGCCGAGGATGCCTTGGCCATTGATCACCGGGTCTTTGAACAGTTGGTTGGCCAGGTAGGGCTGCAGCATCAGATGCAGACTGAGGCGGCGGTCATAGGCGCGCAGGCTTTCTCCGGCCATGGAACGCGCCCGGTCGATCGGGCTGCCATCCCACAATGTCGATAAGGTGGTGATCGCCTTGAGCAGATTCTCTTTGCTCATGGTGCTGCTACCCAAGAACTGTCCACCTTCATCATTAAACAAGCCCATGCTGGGCAAACCCTGGCACAGGCTTTTGACCAGGGCCTCAATGGTCGGCTCGGCAATGATCAATCTTGGCGGTGCCGGCTCAGATAGTTTGCTGCCTTCCGCCTCCGAGGGCGTCTTTGAGGCTTTGGGTTTGGCCATGATGCTGGTAGCGGCGCGATAGGTTTTGAGCTTTTCCGCATATAGGGTCCACTGCTGTCGTTCCCAGTCGCGCGCCGCCTTCAGGGCCAGTTGATCCACCGCGCTTTTACGATCACCCGAGGACGCCACCGTCAGGAGGTAGAGGGACAGCGGATAGGTTCGGCCATCGAGTTGGACATTGGCATGGCCCTGGCTCACCAGGGCCGCGCTGGCCAGCACCGATTGTGCCGCCATGGCGCAGGGAACGCCGATCACCTCAGCCAGTCGTTCGACCGCAGGGCCCAACAGATCCCCGAGTGCATCGACCGGGTAGGGCAGTGGCGCCTGCTGGTACTCCAGCAATGGTTGTGGGGGCTCGAACGCTTCGCACAGTTGCATCGCTATTCTCCTGAAATTATCGACTTCGTCCTCACTCATCCCGCCACGGTTGTTGAGTGTTATCAGGGATCAAGCCCCCTGCGACCTGTGAGGTTTGTCCACTTACGCGGGACTGACGGCTCCTTACGGCTGGGAGCTTGGGCATCTCATGATCTGGCCTCCTGAACACCTCCGAAGAAGTGGGCGGGTGGAGGCTGCACTGGCTGACGAGACCGGTGCCGCGAGATCCTGAGTCAGGTGAAGGCAGTGAGGCGATGACTGGGGCATGCCTGATTGTCAGTCAGGTGCAGTCCATTCCTTGGGCTGCGGCACCATCATCGGCATCGCTGTGGCGAGTGAGCATTCGGTGTTTGTCACGCCGATTGTCACAAGGGGGAAAGCCGCAAAGGCCCGTGCGAGCAGGGCTGCAGCAGTGTGAGATGCGCCCGTCTCTTTAGGGGCAAAGAGACGGGCAACAGGTTGGCGCAAGAAATGGCCAAGCGAATAAGTTGCTGCAGAGCAGCCAGGAGGGGGCATGAGTTGCCGCAGTGGGCATACTGGAAAAAATGGCATCCATCACATTGCTGTGACCGTGCGAGCCGCCGGACGCTAATCGCACTTGGGGTGAACCACCCACAATGTGGCGTAGCCTCAAAGGTTCTGGCTACTTGGGTGCTGTCGAGGACAGCGCTTGTACAGTTCTGGTTTAGCGCTCGATCTGCTCGCGGTCAACAGTATTTTGGGGGCGGCTCTTGCGCCAATCGGTAGCGCTGGAAGACCTTGGAATCCGGTGGTTTTCCATAGTCGGGTGGTCGTTCGTCGGGTTTTAATATGAGCCCCTGCGCATGGGAATGCGGAGCCTTCCCATGCGCAGGGGCTTGGCCGGGAAAGCATAAGAGCGGGATCGGCGTATGCGGCCGGTGAACGCACCTTCCCTTTGGTTATTGGGACAGTGCGGATGCCGTCTGCTCGGCCTCCTTGGCTTCGACGATTTTCCTGCACCAACGTTTCTAATACCAGCAGACTCAGCGCGCAGAGTCCCATAGGGCTTCTGTAAACCTGTTTTGCGCCGTTAACCACATAGGTTTACAGCTTTGAAAAATGGTTTACAGCTAGGGCTACGACTGAGGGTGTGGGTATCGTAGAGGCCGGCGTGAGACGTGACAGCCTAAGCAAACTGAGGCCCTTCGACGTCCTCATCTGCCACGGCTGACGGCAAGTCATCAGCAGGTACAAGCGGCATTCCTAAGTAGAGGAGCATGGTTCCACACACTTTGGCGTGATCATCCCCAGATGGTTTCGGCTCAAATGCAGAAAGGTAACTGGGCGCCGGCTTGGTTTCTGTGTCAGGCATCCGGATTGCTCTGGGCTGGGGGGAGGCCAGTAGGAGATACGGGTGGTGAGCTGCTTCCGGTTGACGCAAGGCTGACGCCACGATTCATGTTGTACCGGTACTGAAGCGCGAGATCGTAAGCGGTATTGAAATGTGGCCCTAAAGTGCCGCCCATAGACTGGTGCTGGCTGGTCACGGTGCCGTGGTCGGTATCGGTTAGCAAGTTTTTGAAGATGAGCCAAGAATGCAGGTGAGGGGTCGTCTGGGTAAGCGTGTTACCTACATCTACGGATAGCTTGCGCGCTTTCTTATCATCGGTGATGAAGGCTTGCCTGATGCTCATTGCGAAAGCGATGGATGACAACTCACCCTTGCCAAGCCGCTTTCGGTTTTCCAAATCTGCAATTGCCTGAAGATCATTGATAGTGCAGGAGTGAGCCTGGAATCTGCCTCGCTGCTGCTCACGTTTGAGCCGTTCCCTGAGCTCCAGATCAGCCTCGGTAGGGTTCGTGCGAGGCTTGACCAAGCACTCGTAATGCACAAATGCGGTCATGCAGAACTCGCAATTCGCTTCCCGCGCTGCCGCATACAGGCGGATAGATGACAATACATTCCAGACCGAACAGGTGTCTGCCACATTAATACGGTGAAAGCTGGAAGGATCAATGGCCATGAAGGGTTCGTCCGTAAAGTTTTGCTATCCCCGCAAGCTCTGCGTAGCCACAAAGCAGGGCTTCCGATAGTCGGCCCAGGCTTATCAGATCTTGGCTGTAAGCGTCCAGGCATAGGCCGACGTAGTGATCGGACAAGCCTCGTGTAAGCAGGCTAGCCTTTCTAGCGCGCTGCTCAGGAGTGAGTCGTTCAGGGAGCTCGGGATCGACCTTTGCCTCTTTCGGAACGCGATACTGGCGAATACGCCGACTTGTGTCGTTATCGACTAGTCGCGCCTCCTTGACGGCTATCCCCAAGGCATCACAGCTCACTCGGAATTTATTGGCCCAGAGCTGTGTATCACTTTCCGACCAGCCAGAAGGATCTGGCAGCTGGCGGATGACCTCCTCAGGCATGAGATAGCAGGATGCGAAACGGTTCGCGCGCACCTCGCGCATATCTGCCCCGTCTCCCTGCAGTGTCACACTCGCGCCTTCATGACTGTCGAAGATGGCGTGAGCCATCTCGTGGGCAGCACTGAAGCGTTGTCGATAGACGTCTTCGGTGTAGTTGACCAGGATGCATTTTCCTGCGGTGGGATGTTGGATGAAAACGCCCGAGATTTTGGAGTTGGAAAGCTTTCTTCGGAACACGTGGACGCCTACCGATCGGAACTCGGCATAAACGTCCAGAGGCACTTGTCTTTCACCATGACCCATCACTTTACGCAGCGCCTTGGCCGCATCTTGCGCATGCCCTTTGAAGTAGGTTCCAGTAGGCGCGAAGGAGAACTCCTGGGATGTGCCATGCAGTTCTTGGGTTAGGAACTGCTCCGTGTCGCAAAGGTACAAAAACTCCTGGATGGCCGCGCGATCTGCTTTCGAGAATTCTTTGCCGTGTGCCCTGTACAGGGTCTCCGTCTGCTCGAACGGGGCAACCTGCTCGTTGGAAATGAAAAACTTGAAGTCACATCGATAGAAGTCGGCGAGGATGAGAATTTCGTCACCCGTCGGCTCAACAACGCCCAGTTCGATTTCACTCAGGCGATCCACTGAGATCGCCGTGTCTTTGGCCACGTCTTCTTCCGTGGCTTCCAACTGGTTCCGATAGCGCTGTAATTTTTCGCCAAGCGATTGAAGGTTCATGCTGCACTTATGTCCTAGACGGCACTGACGTGTGAAAACATCTTAGCTCAGGTTGTCTTGGATGTTGGTACCGCGCGAATCCCGATTTCTTTCAAGGCATGGACATGTGGGGCCGGCGAAGCTGCGAAGCCGTTCAGGGATTCCTGGACGACCTGTGTTTTGAATGGCTTGGGATGAGAGGTTCCTTGGCGCATGGCATTCGCCTGTTTGGGCAAAATACGGCTCCTACCTAAATAGGAGCACACCGCCGCCGTAAGCGATAGCTTCAGAAAGGCCTATCCGCGGAACGCTTACATAACTCAGAAGCCATAAATATGGATTCCTGTCCCTTAGTGAGGACCCGGATGACTTTGGCAGCGGCTCATTTCGGGCGTTCACTCGCAATTCTGATGTGGGTTCGATGGCGTCGGAGAAACTCCCTGGTTTCGCCGACGTAGAACGGTTCTTGGGCGTCTGGGTCAATGATGGCGTAGACGATATACTGTCGTGATCAATATATAGCTGTATGTCCCGCATTTGACTTTAATTGTTGCTCTTTATAGATAGGGTCTAATGCGAACCAGAAGACAGCTATCGGGGTGACTGTGCCGTTAGCGTTGTAGATAGGGCCGCTTAATACTGAGTTGTAGCCCCACTGCTGTGCGATTGGGCGCGAGCGAAAGCCTACCGAAGAGTAATAGTCTTGAGCTTCTTTTAAAAGCAGATCCTCATTAAAGTCTAAGTCTTTAGATATGACGGCCCAGCCATTCTGGCTAAGTAAAGTTGCATAGCGCTCCATTGCCGAGAGAACCGTAGATGAGAGTACGCCAAGTCCCGTACATACTCTGAACAATATCTCCATCGTAAGAGGGCTTCGCCCAGTTTCAATTTTTGTCCACGCGCTAGGGGTTCTATTGCACATTTCTGCAATCTGCGCTTGATGGATATTGCGCTCAAGGCGGAGTTCCTTGAGGATCAGAAGAGTAATAGTAGAAAAGGTCGTTACTTTACTGTCGTTGTTAATCATGTTCACCTCACGTCGTTTTGTTAGGTACGAAAAAAATATAGCTTATGAGTTCTCTTTGGTCAATAGAATATTCCCTTTGTTCATTTTAGTGTTCCTGATAGGAATATTTGGTTGAGCTGCCATCAAGTGCTGGTGTGGGCAAATGGAGCTTGATGGGAAGCGTTTTTGGCCGGAGGAGCGTAAGCATGCGGCATGGCGACTGGTGCCACTTCTGTCTCCATGCTGCACGCTACGGATTACGAGGGTTGTCACCGGTGTCGCCGCTGTCGCCAACAGAACGGTCACTCTATCTGGGGCGTCATTTGTGGCTACCTGCGCCATCCCTTGAACCCTCAGCGTATCGGCACTACGTTGCGCTCCCTGGTTTGATTTATCGCAGATGCCGACAGGCTGCCGGTGGCCGCCTTCTGAATATGCTCACTCCACCAGGCCATCATCGGACGCCGGCGTTCGATGTAGTCGGCTCGGTTGTAGGCGCTCCGCACCTCATTCTTGTCGACATGCGCCAGCGCGACTTCTATCAGCTCAGGATCCCACCCATGCTCGTTCAGGATGGTGCTGGCCATGGAACGCATGCCGTGGCTGACCAAGCGGTCCTGGAAGCCCATGCGTTTCAACGCCATGTTGGCAGTCTGACTGTTGGCATGGGTGCGCGGGTTTCTATCTGCCGGGAACACGTATTCCCTGTGACCACTGTGGGGCTTGAGTGCCTCCAGTAACGCGAGTGCCTGTTCGGTCAGCGGGATGGTGTGCGGACGACGCTTTTTCATTCGCTCCGGAGGGATGGTCCAGATGCGTTTTTCGAAGTCGATATCTGCCCATCGGGTGGTCGCCGCTTCGGAGGGGCGGGTCATGGTGTGCAGCTGCCATTCGATCAGGCAGCGGGTCGTCCGTTTGATGCTGGCGTTCGCGATTTCCATCATGAGCTCGGGAAGCTCATCAGCTGGTAGCGCGGCCATGTTCTCTTTTTTGGGTTTCTTGAAGACCGCTCGAATGCCGCTGAGAGGGTTGGCAAAGATCATTCCGGAATTGACCCCGTAGGTCATGATCTCGTTAAGGCGCTGGCTTACCCGCTTCACGGTCTCGAGGCTACCTTTGGCCTCAATCGGCCTAAGGAGCTTGATGACCATCGGGGCATTCACTTCTGATAACGGCGTTGATTTCATGCTCGGAAATACATGCAACGTGAGTGAGCGCCAGATGTCTTCGGCATACGCCGGGGTGACGGAATCCTTCTTCAATTCGAACCACGCGGTGGCTACGTTCTCGAACGTATGTTCCGTTTCCGCTCGTTTGGCTTCCTGCAATTCATTACGCTGAGCTTTGGGGTCGATGCCCTGTGCAAGCAGCTCTCTGGCCTCAACGGTTTTCTTCCTGGCTTGCGCAAGAGAAACCTCGGGATAGGAGCCGAGTGCCATGTTGATTCGGTTCTTGGTTACTGGATGCGGGTAGTTGAAATTCCACTGCATCGAGCGATTGACCCTGACTCGCAGCTGGAGCCCGTCGCCATCGGTGAGGACGTAATCCTTGTCTTTCGGTTTGACCGCCTTGAGCTGGCGGTCGGAGAGGCGGGTGGTTTGAGCGCACATGAGAAGTACTCCATGACACCTTTTGGTATTCCCAAGATTAGCGCCGGGTAGCCGGGAATACCATTGGGAATACCAAGCCGCCTGGAACTCAAAAAACCTGGAAAGCCCCCCGCAGCCCCTGAAACCCCCATATTCACTGGATTTCAGGCACAAAAAAAGACGTCCGTGGACGTCTTTAGATGATGAAATGGTGGAGCCGGGGGGATTTGAACCCCCGTCCGCCAGTACTCCGCTGTCGGTACTACATGCGTAGCCGTTTCTATTAAGTTAACCCTCAGCGACCCGAAGGGCAGGGTGCTTTGGGCGAGTTGTGTAAGTTTTAGCCGCTTCGTCCACAACGTACTGCACGGCGATTCTGTTCTATATGACAATCACTTTGGGTTTACAGACATCCCCTGATGATTGCTGGACCCGAAGGTACCAGGAGGGAAGGGCTAAGGCTGCTTACGCAGCGAGAGCGTATTCCCCGTAGGTTTCGTCATTGGCAACTATAGAAAGTTGCAACAGTGGATTTACGAGTTCTGTTACCAACTCGGCATGCACCTAAAGTTTCGCAACCGGCGTCGAATCCTAAACGGCCCCGAGCCTGTTGCTCGGTGAATCAAAGTGAGCAACAAGCCTGCGCATTGTACGCCAACACGCGTGAGAAGGCCAACCCGAAGGTTGGCCGCGAGTGGTTACTGGTTGGGTTCGTTGCTCAGTTTGTCAGCGCCAATGCCTGGATGGCCTCGGTGGCGCATTTTTTGTCGTCCCCGGCGGCTTTTGAAGTTTTGGCGCTGGCCAGCAGTCTTTTGATCTCCGGTGCGTTGGTGGAGGTCGCTGGTAGCGCATTCACTTTGGCTTCGAGTTCCTGCAGTTTGCTCGTGCAAAGGTCGTTGTCCGCTGCAAATACGGGAGAGGCCAACACTGCAGCAGACATGAACAAACCCGCGAGTGCGGTACGTTTCATGGATATCTCCTTGTACTGATGGTCTCGGTGCTGCCGTATGAGCGGGCGGCTCGGGCGAGTCCGAAAAATAAGCCACGATTGATTGGGGCCTACCTAAAAGACTACGACACTGCGCAGAAATTCGGTTTTTTCAGAATGGCTATGAAAAAGCTGTTTGATAGTCGATGGGTGCAGTGGCACTAAAAATGGGGGCAATTGCCTCTGTATCGCGGGTGGGGTTGTGTAAGTTTCAGCTGATTCAACCGGCGTCAAATCCTGAACGGCCCCGAGCCTGTTGCTCTGTGATTCAAAGTGAGCAACACGCCCGCGCCGTGTGCGCCACCGCGGTGGATAAGGCCAACCCGAAGGTTGGCCTGGTCACACGGGATTACTTGTTGGTTGGGTTTCGCGTTTGAATTTTCTCAAGCAAACCGCTAGTGATTCCAACGCACCCCTTGTCGTCCCCTGCGGCTTGGGCTGCTTTTGCTTTGTCCAAACCGGCTTGTACGTTGTCCTTGGCGTTTTCTGATGTGGCGGGATCAGAGTCCAGTACCTGCTGAATTTGGCTTATGTTTTGTTTGCAAAGGTCTTTATCTGCCGCAAACACCGGCGAGGCCAACAGTGCGGTGGTGATGAACAATCCAGCAATTGCAGAGTGCTTCATGGGTATCTCCTTGCGCATGAGGGCTCGGTGCTGCCGGTGAAGTAGGCTGCTGGCCGAGGTGGTTATAAGCCCGTTCACAGGGCCTAGCTAAATGACTATAGCCGCATGCTGGAGTTCGGTTTTTTTTTGAAGGCGTGTCGAGAAGATTGGCGCAACAGCAGTGCATGAAAAAGGGGCGAAATCGCCCCATTTTCACCAAAGTGCCCTCAAGCCGGACGCACTTGCGTCACACGATCCACCAAGTAAACCAGACCGTGATAGTCGATCCCGCCATGTTGGCTCAGGCCGATTTCGCAGGTGCGGCTGGTGGAAATGCCTTCTGCGCAGAACTGCACGGCGTCTTTCAGGCTGCGCAGTGAGTGAGCGTTCAGTTCGGGGGTGGTGAAGCCCTTGTCCCCTGCAAAACCACAGCAGTGAATGCCCTCTGGAATGACCACGTTTTTGCTGCATTTACGCGCCAGATCAATCAGCGCCTGACTCTCGCCAAGGTGCTGGGTGCTGCAAGTGACGTGCACCGCGATCGGCGCTTCCTGCGGTGTGAAATCCAGGCGATCCATCAAATGCGTACGGATGAATCGCACCGGGTCGTAAAGGTCGAGTCGGACTTCGCCCAAATCCTGAACCAGCCGTAACGTGCACGGGCTGGTGTCGCAATAGATCGGATCGAGCCCGCCGCGACTGGCGTGCAGCAATGCGCCGATCAGTTCCTGACGTTTGTGCTCGGCCTGTTCCGCATAACCTTTGGAGGCAAATGGCTGACCGCAGCAGAGGCTGTCCTGATTGTCGGGAAAGACGACCTGGTAACCGGCTTTTTCCAGCAGCCCACGGGTTTTGTCGTGCAGCGACATCTGCTCTTTATCACCCGCCGCCGGGCCCATGACCCGCGAGACGCACGCCGCCAGATACACCACACGAGGGCGTTGGTCCGATACGACCGGGCTGAAACGAATGGCTTTTTCTGGCTGCGGCATAGCGTTGGTCCATTGCGGGACCTGACCTTTGGACAACTTGGTCAACGTCGCCGACAGCTTCGCCAGGCGCGGTGCGCCCAGCAGCATCCGCGCACCGTTGGCGACATGCAGGGTGAAACGCGCGCCTTGCAGTGCCGTGGCGAAATTGCCTTCAAGCCAGTTGGCGGTTTTCGTATGCGTCGCCTTGCGGCCGCGAAGCTTTTTCACCAGCTCGCCAGTGTTGATGCCTACAGGGCAACGTTGCGCACACAAACCGGTGGCGGCGCAGGTGTCGATGCCTTGGTATTCGTAGGCGGCTTCAAGTTCGGCGGTGTCGACGCCTGCGCGTTTCTTCGCCTGAATATCGCGCCAGATCACGATGCGCTGGCGCGGGCTCAGGGTCAGTCCTTTCGACGGGCAGACCGGTTCGCAGAAACCGCACTCGATGCACTTATCCACAATCTCGTCGGCGGCCGGCAGCGGTTTCAGGTGCTTGAGGTGGATCTGCGGATCTTCGCTGAGCACCACGTCCGGGTTGAGGATGCCGTTAGGGTCGAGCAGCCGTTTGAGTTGCCACATCAGTTGATAGGCATCGCTGCCCCATTCCAGCTCGACAAAGGGCGCCATGTTGCGGCCGGTGCCGTGCTCGGCCTTCAACGATCCGCCAAACTCCACCGCCACCAACTGCGCCACGTCGTCCATGAATGCCTGGTAGCGTGCGACTTCTTCCGGGTTGTTGAAGCCTTGGGTGAAGACGAAGTGCAGATTGCCTTCCAGGGCATGGCCGAAGAGGATCGCCTCGTCGTAGTGGTGTTTGTCGAACAGCTCGATCAGGCGGTTAACGCCAATGGCCAACTGTTCCACCGGAAACGTCACGTCTTCGATGATCACCGTGGTGCCGGTTTTGCGCACCGCACCGACGGCAGGGAAGGTGTCTTTGCGGATAGCCCAAAGTCGAGCGTTTTCAACTGGGTCCTCGGTGAAGTCGACTTGTTTTTCCACCGGGAAAGAAGTCAACGACGCCATGATCTGCGCCAGTTGTTCCTGTAGCAAAGTGGACGATGCTGCGCGGGATTCGATCAGCAAGGCGCAGGCATTGTTCGACAGCTGTTGTACGAAAGCGGGCATGCCGGGTTTGTCCTGCACCGAGCGCAGGCTGCGACGGTCCAGCAGTTCCACGGCGGACACTGGCTGGCTTTTCAGCACGGTGACGGCGTTGCAGCAGGTCTCCACATCCGGAAACACGATCAGCGCCGAAGCCTTGTTCGGGTGGTCGATGACCGTGTCGTAGGTCACCGCGCTGATGAAGCCGAGCGTGCCTTCGGAGCCCACCAACAAATGGCTCAAGATATCCACAGGCTCGTCAAAATCCACCAGCGCATTGAGTGACAGGCCGGTGGTATTTTTCAGGCGGTACTTGTGGCGGATTCTCGCAGCCAGTTCGGCATTGGCGCGGGTTTCGCGGCCCAATGTCGCCAGACGTTCAAGCAGCGCGGCGTGGCTCTGGTGAAACGCGGCAACGCTCTCCGCATCTTCGGTATCGAGATGGCTGCCGTCGGCCAGGACCAGACGAATACCGGCCAGCGTGTGGTAGGTGTTCTGCGCGGTGCCGCAGCACATGCCGCTGGCGTTGTTGGCGACGATACCGCCGATTTTGCAGGCGTTGATCGAGGCCGGATCTGGACCAATCTTGCGCCCGAACGGTGCCAGCCAGGCGTTGGCCTGCGCGCCGATCACGCCCGGTTGCAGGCGGATTTGCGTGCCTTGGCCGCGGATCTCGCGACCGTTCCAGTTATCCCCAAGCACGATCAGCACCGAATCGCTGATGGCCTGGCCGGACAGGCTGGTACCAGCCGCGCGGAAGGTCACCGGGACCTGGTCACGTTGCGCCAGTTTCAGTAGCGCCACCACTTCGTCTTCGGACTCGACACGGATCACCAGTTTCGGAATCAGTCGATAAAAACTGGCGTCGGTGCCAAAGGCCAATGTCGACAATGGGTCGTCGAAGCGCCGCTCTTGGGGGATCAGTTGCTGCGCATCTCGCAGGAAAGCCGCCGGTAGAGTCATTGGTCCTCCAGAATCAAAACCACCAGGTCTTTCGGACCGTGCGCACCGTAGGCCAGGACTTGCTCGATGTCGGCCGTTTTCGACGGGCCGGACACCAGCAGGGCGTTGGTCGGCATGCCTTGCACCCAGTTGAATTCCTGTTGGACCTGATAGAAGTTGTCGCGAATTTCACTGGCCTTCAGCAGGGCAAAATGCACGGGCGGAACCAGGCTCATCAAGCGCGGTTCCTCCCGTGTTGGCCAGAGAATCAGACTTCCGGTGGCGGCAATTGCGCCGAGGGTGGTGGTCAGGCTGGCCGGGGTGTCGTTGAACAGCTCGGCTTTCCACTCTTCAACCGGACGGTCGTAGGACTTGAGTGTAGGCAGATCAGGATTGTTCGCCCAGTGTTGAGTGACGCGTTGCCCATGAGGCGTAGTCGGCGCGATCAACAAGCTCGGCAACTGACGGTCTCGCAACAACTGTGCGAGCAGCGCCGGCCAACCTTCGCCGGACGTGAGGTGGATCTCGGTGTGCACCGCTTCCATCAGTTTGCGCAATTGCGGGATGCGTTGCTCGGCGGTGTAGGTGTAAGGCGCAGTCACCAGCTCGACGTCGAATTCGTCGGGCACGGGCGTGGTGCCTGTCAGACTTTTCCGTAGCTTGGCGAGGATGTTTTGCTTGGCGCTCATCAACGATCTCCCTGTTTGGCCAGATGCTCGCGGGCCATGTCATGCAGTGAGCGGGCAGCGGGTTTCGGTGCGCTGTGGTTTTGCGTCCACGGGCCAACATTGTTCGGTGCCAGGGCACGCAGTCGTGTGGCGACAAAGCCGAACAGACGATACAGCGTCGGCGAGCTGTTGAGTCTGGCCCAGGCGTTCCAGATAAAACGTTCCTTGCGCGAATATTTGCTGCCCTGACCGCGCATGACTTGATGCGCACTGTCCGGGGCTTTGACGTTCTCTTCCCGCAGGCGACGCAGCAGTGCCGGGATCGGAATTTTTACCGGGCAAACTTCACCGCAAGCACCGCAGAGCGACGATGCGCTCGGATGGTCCGGGACGTTCGCCAGGCCGACCATGTGCGGGGTGATGATTTTTCCGATAGGCCCAGGGTAAACCTCCCCATAGGCGTGACCGCCAATTCGGGTGTACACCGGGCAATGATTCATACAAGCACCGCAACGGATGCAGTTCAGGGTCTGGCGCAATTCGCTGTCGGCGAAGGCCTGGCTGCGACCGTTGTCGAGCAGGACCAGATGCACTTCCTGCGGACCGTCGAGTTCATGTTCCTTGCGCGGGCCGGAGATCATGTTGACGTAGGTGGTGATCGGCTGGCCGAGGGCCGAGCGGGTCAACAGCGACAGCAGCGGGACCACGTCGCGCAGGTTTTCCACGACTTTTTCGATGCCGGTCACCGCGATGTGCACTGGCGGCACCGTGGTGGTCATGCGGCCGTTGCCTTCGTTTTCCACCAGCAGCAAGGTGCCGGTTTCGGCCACGGCGAAGTTGACGCCAGAAACGCCGATGTCCGCTTCGAAGAATTTCTGTCGCAAGACTTTGCGACCGATCTGAATGAGTTGGTCAACGTCCTTGGTGTACTCCACGCCAAGTTTGTCGTGGAACAAGGACGCGACCTGACCGGCATTCTTGTGGATCGCCGGCATAATAATGTGTGAAGGCTTCTCGTGATCGAGCTGGACGATGTACTCCCCCATGTCCGACTCCAGGCATTCAATGCCTTGAGCTTCTAGGACATGGTTCATCTCCATCTCTTCGCTGACCATCGATTTGCCCTTGATCACTTGCCGCCCCTCGTGAGCGCGGATGATCGATAGGACGATGCCATTGGCCTCGTCCACCGTTTCCGCCCAGTGCACTGTCACACCGTTGCGGGTCAGGTTCTGTTCCAGCTGCTCGAGCAGGTCGGGCAACTTGGATAACGCACGGGCACGGACTGCATTGCCCAGCGCTCGTAAATGTTCTCTTTCATGGGCATCGCTGAAGGACGCTGCCCGTTTTGTCATCAGAGAATCCATCGCAGTACGAAAGTTGTTTCGCAGCTGCTTGTCACCCAATGCCTTGTGAGCCCGGGTGCGAAAGTCTTCTTCCACGGCAACCGTAGGAATAATCGCGGAAGCGTTCATAGAACACCTCCGGTTCGCTGCCAAAGGAAACTGGCCAGGTGTTGGCCGCGCAACGCTTCCTTCTGTTTCTCCAGCGAGCCGTTGATGTTCATCAGGCAACCACAATCGGCACTGAGGACCTTGTGTGCGCCGGATTCCTTCAACGACCTTGTCTTGTCAGCCACCATCGCGCCGGAAATATCTGGCATACGGACGCTGAACGTTCCACCAAAGCCACAGCATTCACTTTCGTGGCTGTGGTCGACGCGCTCCACGTTGCTCAGTTGCGACAACAACTCGCGACCATGCAAGTGGGTGTTCATTTCACGCCGTGCCGAACACGAGGTGTGCAACGCCACTTTTACCGGCTCGCCGCCGTCCTTGAGCTGCACCTTGCAGACAAACAGCAGGAACTCGGCCAGTTCGTAAGTCCGGGCCGCCAGCGCCTGAACCTGCTTCAACGTCTGCGGCTCGTCTTTGAACAAGTCGGCGTAGTGTTCGCGCAACATCCCGGCACAGGATCCCGACGGCACCACCACCGGGTCATCCCCGGCGAACAGCGCCAGTTGCGAGCGCGCCACGGTCCTTGCCTGCTCGGTGTAACCCGAGGTGTAGGCCGGTTGTCCGCAGCAGCTCTGCCCTTGCGGGTACTCGACACGGATACCTTCGCGTTCCAGCAAGTGAATCGCGTCCATCCCGGCCTCGGGGTAGAACAAGTCCACCACGCAGGTCCCGAACAGGTAGACCCGTGACGGTTTCTCGCTGGGGTATTGCCGAGGCTCGGGCAGTGGCGGGGCGACGCGGGTCGCATTCGGCACGGCGTTGTAAAAAAGCTCGCTCATCAGGCGTGTCTCCGGGTGGACCCGGTTATCCGTCTGCTGAGGCTGCTGAATATAGAGAGGGAAACTTTCAGCAGCCTTACAGACCGGGTTGTGAATAGCTGACGCCGGAATCGTGGTCCGGCGTCGGTTTTTTCGATGTGGCTTGTAGTCCCTAGTGCACCAACATGCCAGTGAGCCAGTAGGCCTGGATGTAGGTGATCAGGCCGACGATGGTTGCAAAGAACAGGCTGTGCTTGAGGGTGAAGCGGAACAGGTCCGATTCCTTGCCCACCAGACCGGTGGCGGCGCAGGCCACGGCGATCGATTGCGGCGAGATCATCTTGCCGGTCACGCCGCCGCTGGTGTTTGCCGCCACCAACAGCACATCGCTCACGCCGATCTGGTGCGCGGTGGTTGCTTGCAACGAACTGAACAGCGCGTTGGACGAGGTATCGGACCCGGTCAGGAACACGCCCAGCCAGCCGAGGAATGGTGAGAAGAACGGGAATGCCGCGCCAGTGCCTGCCAATACCAGTGCCATGGTCGAAGACATGCCTGAGTAGTTGGTGACGAAGGCGAACGCCAACACCATGCCGATCGACAGAATCGGCCAGCGCAGCTCGTAGAAGGTCTCTTTCAAAGTGGTAAGACCAGTTTTGATGTTGATCTTCAGCACCAGCATCGAGATCAGCGCGGAGAAGAAAATCGCCGTGCCGGTCGCGGAAATCGGATCGAGTTTGAACACCGCTGTAATGGCGGTCGGCGCAGTCACGATCGGTGCGACCTTGATCACCATCTGATCCAGGTGCGGGATGGCGAAGTTGAACACCCAGCTGTACATCGAACCGCCGGCGGCGAACATGGCCTTGAACGGTTTCAGGGTCCAGATGGTGACCAGCACGGTGAGGATCAGGAACGGCGACCAGGCTTTGACGATTTCAAACAGGCTGTAAGGCGACGCCACGCTGGTGCGCGGCTGACCGAAACCGCCGGCGCTGGCGGTCACCACGGAGGCCGAGACGGCACCGGCGATGTGTTGGCCGGCGGCGCGTTTTGGCTGCCAGACTTTCAGGAACAGCGTCAGGGAAATCAGGCTGGCCAGGGCCGAGGTGATGTCCGGCAACTCAGGGCCGATGAAGTTCGACGTGAAGTATTGGGTGATGGCAAAGCTCAAGCCGGCCACCAGCGCAGCAGGCCAGGTTTCCCGAACGCCGCGCAGGCCGTCCATCATGAACACCAGCCAGAACGGCACGAACAGCGACAGCAACGGCAGTTGGCGGCCGGTCATGGCGCCGATCTTGAACGCGTCAATGCCGGTCACTTGCCCGGCCACGATGATCGGAATCCCCAGGGCACCGAAAGCCACTGGCGCGGTGTTGGCGATCAGGCACAGGCCAGCGGCGTACAGTGGGTTGAAGCCCAGTCCTACAAGCAGCGCGGCGGTAATCGCTACCGGTGCACCGAAACCAGCGGCACCTTCCAGGAACGCACCGAAGCAGAAACCGATCAGCAGCACCTGCAAACGCTGGTCGTCGGTGATCGACAATACCGAGCTGCGGATCACTTCGAACTGACCACTCTTGACCGTCAGTTTGTAGAGGAACACGGCCGCGACAATGATCCAGGCAATCGGCCACAGACCGTAGGCAAAGCCATAGCCTGCGGCGGCGAAGGCCATATCGACCGGCATCTGGAAGGCAAAGATCGCAACGGCGATGGACAACGCCAGGGTGATGCTGCCGGCCACATGGCCTTTGAGGCGGAACACCGCCAACGCCAGGAAGAAAAACACGATGGGAATAACGGCCGCGAGCGCGGAAACGCCAAGGCTGCCGAGCGGGGTATAGAGCTGTTGCCAGGTTTGCATATGGGGTGGCCCCTAATTGTTGTTGGTCAGGCACTGGTCAGCGTTCTTGGATAATTGGTAATACCAATTTACAATCGCTGTTGGCTAGGGTAAAAGCCTTGTATGCGGTGTGTCAATTTGTCGCCCTAAAACTTTTGTCGAATAAGTGCTGAATAGTGGGCGTGATCCGCTTTAACAAATGCCGTCTGGTAGGTGCTGGCACAGCGCCGATAGGCCAGAATAGAGGGCCCGGCGAGCCGTCGGGACCGTGGAGAATTGAGTTATGGGGTTTGATCAGATTCGTCAGCGCCGTTTGTCTGACGATATTGTCGAGCAACTCGAGGGGATGATCCTTGAAGGCACGTTGAAGTCTGGCGAGCGCTTGCCGGCCGAGCGCGCGTTGGCCGAGCAGTTCGGCGTATCACGCCCCTCGTTGCGCGAGGCGATTCAGAAACTGGCGGCCAAAGGCTTGTTGGTCAGTCGCCAGGGCGGCGGCAATTATGTGGTGGAGTCGCTGGGTTCAACCTTCAGCGATCCACTGTTGCATCTGCTGGAAAGCAACCCGGAAGCCCAGCGCGATCTGCTGGAATTTCGTCATACGCTGGAAGCGTCCTGCGCCTATTACGCGGCGCTGCGCGCCACGGATGTCGATCGCGAGCGACTGACGGCGGCATTCAATGAATTGCAGGACTGCTACACGCGTCACGATGAGGTGAGCCGGGCGGAAGAGGGCGCGGCGGATGCGAAATTTCATTTGGCGATTGCCGAAGCCAGTCACAACGCTGTGTTGCTGCACACCATCCGCGGGCTGTTCGATCTGCTCAAGCGCAACGTGGTGACCAACATTGGCGGCATGTACAAGCAGCGCACGGAAACCCGCGACATGCTGATCACGCAACATCGGGAGTTGTACCTGGCGATTATCGAAGGGCGGGCGGAACAGGCGCGAGAAGTCTCCAGCCGACATATTTTGTATGTGCAGGAAGTGCTGGAAGAAGTGCGTCAGGAAGTGCAGCGCATGGCCCGGGCGGAGCGGCGCAAGGGGATGTAGCCATGATCGTTCCCCGCTCCGCGTTGGAATGCATCCCGTGACGCTCCGCGTTACAAAGCGGACGCAGAACGTCCATTGCTGCATTTCCACGCAGAGCGTGGGAACGATTATCAGACCGAAAGATTAATCTTCCTTGCCCTTGTTGCGCACCGCACGCTGCAACTCGCGACCGGCGTCGCGTTCGCGTTCGGTATCACGCTTGTCGTATTCCTTCTTGCCCTTGCCCAGAGCGATCTCGCACTTGACCATGTGCTTGCTCCAGTACCAGGACAGGCACACGCAGGCATAGCCTTTTTGCTGCACGGCGGCGGCCAGCTTTTCAAGCTCGCGGCGGTTGAGCAACAATTTGCGGGTGCGGGTCGGATCGGCGATGACGTGGGTGCTGGCGGTCATCAGCGGCGTAATGTGGCTGCCGAGCAGCCAGGCTTCGCCATCCTTGAGCAGCACGTAACTGTCAACCAGTTGCAGCTTGCTTGCCCGCAGACTTTTTACTTCCCAGCCGGCCAGGACCAGACCAGCCTCGAACTTATGCTCGATGAAGTAATCGTGTCGCGCCTTTTTGTTTTGCGCGATGGTCCCTGTTGGGTGTTTCTTCTGTTTAGCCATAGGGGCGGCATTATAGGGAGTTGCACGCGAGTCGGCTACGGTATCGCTACGTGCTTGAGCAGGTTGATTGAATCCCGGACAATGCGGCCTCTTTTTTGAACGCTTGGGCGTGATAACGATGTCGACAGACAAGGTTTCTGTCCACGGCAGTTGGGCTAGCCGCTGGGTCTTCATACTCGCCGCGACCGGTTCGGCCGTGGGCCTGGGTAGTATCTGGAAATTCCCGTACATGGTCGGCGTCTACGGCGGCGGCGCCTTCGTGCTGATGTTCCTGGCCTGTATCGCGCTGATCGGTGTGCCGGTCATGCTGGCCGAAACCCTGATCGGCCGCCGCGCGCGGCAGAGCCCGGCCAACGCCTTGAAGGTGCTGGCGGTGGAGGCGGGGCATTCGGGCAAGTGGTCCTGGGGCGCATTCGCCGGGATGATCACGGCGTTGCTGATCCTGTCTTTCTATAGTGTGGTCGGCGGCTGGTCGCTGGATTACATCATCGACATGGGCCGTGGCGACTTCCAGGGAGCAACGCCCGATCAGGTCGGCGCGTACTTTGGCAATGTGATCGCCGATCCGTGGCGCCTGACACTTTGGCACACGATTTTCATGCTGCTGTCTGCCGTCGTCATCGCCAAAGGCGTGGTCGCCGGGCTTGAACGCAGCCTGCGGATCATGATGCCGCTGCTTTTCGTGATGATTCTGGTGCTGCTGGGCTACAGCATGACCACCGGGCATTTCATGGAAGGCGTGCACTTCATGTTCGACTTCCACCCGGAAAAAGTCCTCGACGGCTTGTTGCCGGCCATGGGGCACGCGTTCTTCTCCCTGAGTGTGGGCGTTGGTTCGATCATGATTTACGGCGCTTACATGCCCAAGCATTCGTCGATCTCCGGCACCGTGGTCGGCGTGGCGCTGCTCGACACCTTCGTTTCCCTGGTGGCTGGTCTGGCATTGTTTCCGATTGTGTTCGCTGCGGGCTTGAACCCGAGCGAAGGCCCGGGCCTGATGTTTGTCAGCCTGCCGTTCGCCTTCGGTAACGTAGCGTTCGGCCAGTTGATGGGCGTAGTGTTCTTCGTACTGGTCGCGGTGGCTGCCTGGAGCTCGGCGATTTCCCTGCTCGAGCCGATGGTGGCTTACCTGGTCGAGCGTACGAAAGTCAGTCGCGCCTGGGTGACTTTCTGGCTGGCGTTTATCTGCTGGTTCGTGGGGTTGGGCACGGTGTTTTCCTTCAATATCTGGAAGGAAGCCAAATTTTTCGTGAACGAAGGCGGGATGTTCCATCTCTATCAATGGGGTGCGGCAGGTGGCCTGGACTTCTTTGGCGTGATCGATTTCTTCACGTCGCGGATCATGTTGCCACTCGGTGGTTTGTGTTTCGTGGTGTTTGCGGGCTGGGTGATGGGGCGTGAAGCGGTGCGCGACGAGTTGTCGGTCCGCAACCCTGCGCTGTTCGCCCTGTCCTTGTTCTTGATGCGCTATGTGGCGCCCATCGGCATTCTCGTAGTGTTTGCCGCACAGCTGTGGAAGTGACGCTGACATGACGACACACATTCAACGTTCGGCTCTGCTGCCTTACCCGGCGCAAGCGCTGTATGACCTGGTCAACGACGTGGCGCGTTACCCGGAATTTCTGCCGTGGTGTTCCACCGCTGAAGTGCTGGAAAGCACTCCCGAGCACATGCGTGCCAGCGTGGGCGTGGCCAAGGGTGGGTTGAGTCAGCATTTTGTTACCAGAAACACTTTAGTGCCCGGCCATTCGATCGAGATGAACCTCGAGGAAGGACCTTTCACCCAGTTGCATGGCATTTGGGTGTTCAAGCCGTTGGGCGAAAAGGCCTGCAAGATCAGTCTGGACCTGTCCTTCGATTACGCCGGGCCGATTGTTCGCGCAACCTTGGGGCCGCTGTTCAATCAGGCCGCAAACACGTTGGTGGACGCGTTTTGCCAGCGCGCCAAACAAATGCATGGTTGAGTCGAAGGTTGACGTCGAGGTGGTCTACGCCGCAGTTGATCGTCAGGTGCTTCTCGCAGTGTCGGTGCCAGCAGGAACGACGGTGCGCGCGGCTTTGCTGGCGTCAGGCGTTGGCGAGACCTTCGCGGAGCTGGATCTGACCCATTGCCCGGTGGGGATCTTCGGTAAAGTAATTACTGATGCGGACACTCGTCCTGTGCAGGCGGGTGATCGCATCGAGATTTACCGGCCATTGCTGGCAGATCCGAAAGAGGTTCGTCGGCTGCGTGCCGCCAAGGCTGCTGAGGCCAAGGCCCGGAATCAGTAAGCCGCCCAAGCGCCAGACAATAAAAAACCCGGACATGCCGGGTTTTTTATTGCGTCGCAAATTATTGCGGCGAGGTTTCCAGCGGTTCTGGCGTCGGGACCGGAACGGTTTCTACACCGTCTACGTCCTTCTGGATCTGGTCCAGCAACGAGCCTGGCTTGACCGGTTTTTCCGGTTTCGGCTTCTCGGCGTTTTCTGCTGGTGCAGTGACTGTTGTGCCACTGTCCTTGCCGAGAATGGCTTCGTCGCGGCTCACGCCTGGCATGAAATCACCAGAGAGGCTGACAAGTTGGTCATTTGGGTTGAAGATAACGCTAATGCGTTCCTGTTGGCGTTCACCGCCACCCGGTTGCAGGCTGTACAGATAATCCCAGCGATCGGCATGGAACGTGTCGGTCAGCAGAGGGTTGCCCATGATAAACCGTACTTGCTTACGGGTCATTCCCGGGCGTAACTGGTTTATCATGTCCTGCGTGACGACATTGCCCTGCTGGATGTCGATTTTGTAAACCCCGGGGAATGAACAACCGGCGAGTGCGAGCAGTCCCACAAAGGTGAAACTGGTTAGCAAGAGCTTGGTGTTTTGCATCGGTGGGCGACTTCCACTATCTTGGCTGGGACAACGTAAACGCCGATCATACCCGCATTAAGAGAAGCTGCGAAGCAGCATCGCGAGAAAGCTGACCATGGTTGAAAATAGCGAACTACGCAAAGCCGGCCTCAAAGTGACCCTTCCACGGGTCAAAATTCTGCAAATGCTCGATTCCGCCGAGCAACGCCACATGAGTGCCGAGGATGTTTACAAGGCGCTGATGGAGGCTGGTGAGGACGTCGGTCTGGCCACGGTTTACCGTGTACTGACTCAGTTCGAGGCAGCTGGCCTTGTGGTGCGGCACAACTTCGACGGAGGCCATGCGGTCTTCGAGCTGGATGACGGCAAGCATCACGACCATATGGTCAACGTCGAAACCAGCGAAGTGATCGAATTCTTCGACGAAGAAATCGAGCGTCTGCAGAAAGCCATCGTCGATAAGTACGGCTTCGAGATGGTTGATCACAATCTGGTGCTGTACGTGCGCAAGAAAAAGTAAGCATGTCGCGCGAATTTTACATTCGCGAAACGAGCGAAGGCGACCCAAGGGTCGCCTTCGTGCTTTCTGCCGTCCTTAAATTTTTGCGGTGACGACCATTTTTTTCGCGTGAGCCAGGGATTCCTTGGTCAGATCGATGCCACCCAGCATCCGCGCTACTTCTTCGACGCGATCATTCTTGCTCAGTTTGGAAACAGCCGTGTGGGTCGCCTCTTCGCCGCGCACCTTGTGCACGAATAGATGTTGATGGCCCTGGGCGGCCACTTGCGGCAAGTGGGTCACTGTCAGCACCTGTCCGCGTTCACCGAGGCGACGTAGCAGTTGGCCAACGATCTCCGCGGTGGGGCCTCCGATGCCCACGTCTACCTCATCGAATACAAGTGTCGGCACACGTGAGGTCTGTGCGGTGATCACCTGAATAGCCAGGCTGATCCGAGACAGTTCGCCACCCGAGGCCACTTTGGCCAAGGCTTTTAATGGCTGACCGGGGTTGGCGCTGACCAGCAGCTCGACCTGCTCCAGTCCATTAGGCAGCAGTTCGTCGCTGCTGTTAGGACGTAATTCGATAGTGAAGCGCCCGCCGGGCATGCCCAGTCGCTGGATTTCCTGTTCCACGGCGCTGGCCAGGCTGTTCGAGGCTTGATGGCGCAGGTCGCTTAGTTCTCGAGCCTTCTCCTGATAATGACGGGCATAAGAAGCCAGCTCATCGCTCAGTCGCTCGATGGATTCATCGTTGGCGTTCAGGGTTTCGATTTCATCCAGCAAGCGCTGCTGCATCTCGGCGACTTCGGTCGGCTGGATGCGGTGCTTGCGCGCCATGGTGTAGATCGCATCCAGGCGTTCTTCCAGGTATTGAAGGCGTGCCGGGTCGGCGTCGAAGTTGTCGAGAAAGCGGTTGAGCTCGCCCACGGCTTCTTCGACCTGTATCTGTGCGCTAGTCAGCAGGCTGCTGGCTTCACCCAGTGCGCCGATCGAGTTATTGACGCTCGATAGACGATTGAGGCTGGCGGTCAGCGCGTTCAGGACATTCCCGGAATCACTTTCGCTGCATTGCTCGACCACTTGCCGACAGATACCCAGCAGGGTTTCTGCGTTGGTGAGGTTCTTGTGCTCCTGTTCCAGTTGTTCCAGCTCGTTTTCGCCGAGGCCGAGGTTTTCCAGCTCTTCGAGCTGATAGCTGAGCAATTGATGGCGAGCGCGCTGCTCGTCGCCGGAATTGGAGAGGCGCTCCAGCTCCTGGCGAGTCTGGCGCCAGCGTTGGGCGGCCAGATGCACCTGGCGGGCAAGATCAGTGGCGCCGGCGTATTCGTCGAGCAAGCGGCGGTGAGTGTCGGTCTTGAGCAGGGATTGGTGTTCGTGCTGGCTGTGGATATCGATCAGCAGTTCGCCGAGGGCTTTGAGGTCGCCGAGCGGGCAGGGCGTGCCGTTGATATAGCCACGAGAGCGTCCTTCGGCGGTGATGACCCGTCGCAAGATGCACGGGCCGTCGCTTTCCAGGTCGCGCTCCGCCAGCCAGGCGCTGGCTTCCGGGATGTCGACCAGGTCGAAGGTTGCAAGGATGTCGGCCTTGTCGGCGCCGGGACGGACCACGCCGCTGTCGGCACGGTCGCCCAGGGTCAGGCCGAGGGCGTCGAGCATGATCGACTTGCCGGCACCGGTTTCCCCGGTTATCACGCTCATCCCGCGATCGAGCTCGAGATCGAGATGTTCAACGATGGCGTAGTTATGTACGGACAGGTGCACCAGCATAAAGGCCGCTCCCAGGCTTTAGGTCTGGTTATTTATACAGTGTTTTATTTGCGGCTGACAATGCCCCTGAATAGCTCGATCGACTCGGTCTGACGAAATGCCTGGTCGTCGCGTAATCACAATGCAGCGTTTTTTGTAGGGTTAATCGCAACCCGCCCCTTGAAGCTGATTTTTGCGGCCCCATATACCGGGACAGAAGCGCGAGTTGAGCTCGCGGACGTTATTGAAAGGAGAATTCTATGGCTGACGAACAGACAGTGGATACGCAAAATCTAGACGCCGATCAGGCTGCCCCGGATTCGGGTGATGAACTGGCGGCTCGCGTACAAGTGCTCGAGGAGCAATTGGCTGGCGCTCATGATCAAGCTTTGCGTGTAGCGGCTGATCTGCAGAACGTCCGCCGTCGAGCCGAGCAGGACGTAGAAAAAGCGCACAAATTCGCCCTGGAAAAATTTGCTGGCGATTTGTTGCCGATCATCGACAGCCTGGAGCGTGGCCTGGAGTTGTCCAACCCGGATGACGAAAGCATCCGCCCAATGCGCGAAGGCATCGAGCTGACCCTGAAAATGTTCCAGGACACCCTGAAGCGTTATCAGCTGGAAGTGATCGATCCGCATGGCGAGCCGTTCAATGCCGTTCAGCACCAGGCAATGGCCATGCAGGAAAGCGCCGACGTTGAGCCGAACAGCGTGCTCAAGGTGTTCCAGAAAGGGTATCAGCTCAACGGTCGTCTGCTGCGCCCGGCCATGGTTGTGGTGAGCAAGGCCCCTGCGCCAGTTTCGCCTTCTATTGATGAGCAGGCTTGAAATTAGCCACAAGGCCCCCATTTAGAAGTCAAGCGTTTAAGTGCTACCGCAGTTAGCCACCACTGCTGCGGCAACCAAATCCAAAAGTTTCGGGAGAATAAACATGGGCAAAATTATCGGTATCGACCTGGGGACTACCAACTCCTGCGTCTCCGTGCTTGAAAACGGCGTAGCCAAAGTTATCGAAAACGCTGAAGGCGCGCGTACCACGCCGTCGATCATCGCTTACGCCAACGACGGCGAAATCCTGGTTGGCCAGTCCGCCAAGCGTCAAGCTGTGACCAATCCGCATAACACCCTGTACGCGGTGAAGCGTCTGATCGGTCGTAAGTTCGACGAAGAAGTCGTACAGAAAGACATCAAGATGGTCCCGTACAAAATCGCCAAGGCTGACAACGGCGACGCATGGGTTGAAGTGAACGGCCAGAAAATGTCGCCGCCACAGATCTCGGCTGAAATTCTGAAGAAAATGAAGAAGACCGCCGAAGACTACCTCGGCGAGCCAGTGACCGAAGCGGTCATCACCGTTCCGGCTTACTTCAACGACAGCCAGCGTCAAGCCACCAAAGACGCCGGCCGTATTGCTGGTCTGGACGTAAAACGTATCATCAACGAACCGACCGCGGCCGCTCTGGCCTACGGTATGGACAAGGCGAAGGGCGATCACACCGTGATCGTTTACGACTTGGGCGGCGGTACCTTCGACGTTTCCGTGATCGAAATCGCTGAAGTCGATGGCGAGCACCAGTTCGAAGTATTGGCCACCAACGGTGACACTTTCCTGGGCGGTGAAGACTTTGACATTCGTCTGATCGACTACCTCGTCGACGAATTCAAGAAAGAAAGCGGCATGAACCTCAAAGGTGACCCGCTGGCCATGCAGCGCCTGAAAGAAGCCGCTGAAAAAGCCAAGATCGAACTGTCCTCGAGCATGTCGACTGATGTGAACCTGCCGTACATCACTGCAGACGCCACCGGTCCTAAGCACTTGAACGTGAAAATCTCCCGCGCCAAGCTCGAAGCGCTGGTAGAAGACCTGGTTCAGCGCACCATCGAACCTTGCCGCATCGCGCTGAAAGACTCCGGTATCGACGTTGGCGCCATCAACGACGTGATCCTGGTGGGCGGTCAGACCCGTATGCCACTGGTTCAGAAGTTGGTGACCGAGTTCTTCGGTAAAGAAGCACGTAAAGACGTGAACCCGGACGAAGCCGTTGCCATGGGTGCTGCTATCCAGGGTGCCGTACTGGCCGGTGACGTGAAAGACGTTCTGCTGCTCGACGTCAGCCCGCTGACCCTGGGTATCGAAACCATGGGTGGCGTGATGACCGCGCTGATCGAGAAAAACACCACGATTCCTACCAAGAAATCGCAAGTGTTCTCGACTGCCGACGACAATCAGGGCGCCGTGACCATTCACGTGCTGCAAGGTGAGCGTAAGCAAGCGGCACAGAACAAGTCCCTGGGCAAGTTCGACCTGGCCGAGATTCCACCAGCACCACGTGGCGTGCCACAAATTGAAGTGACCTTCGACATCGACGCCAACGGCATCCTGCACGTAGGCGCCAAAGACAAGGCCACCGGCAAGACTCAGTCGATCGTGATCAAGGCCAACTCCGGTCTGTCCGAGGAAGAGATTCAGCAGATGATTCGCGATGCTGAAGCCAACGCCGAAGAAGACAGCAAGTTCGAAGCGCTGGCCGCAGCCCGCAACCAGGGCGATGCACTGGTTCACTCGACTCGCAAAATGGTCGCTGACGCCGGCGATAAAGTGACGGCTGAAGAGAAGACTGCAATCGAAGCCGCTGTTGTTGCTCTGGAAGCCGCTGTCAAAGGCGACGACAAGGCTGCAATCGAAGCCAAGGTTGAAGAGTTGTCCAAAGTCTCCGCTCCAGTGGCGCAGAAGATGTACGCCGAACAGGCCCAGCCTGCCGAAGGCGCGGCACCTAACGACGAAAAAGCCGAAAAAGCCGACGACGTTGTTGATGCCGAGTTCGAAGAAGTCAAAGACCACAAGTAAGTTGTTGGTCGCCCGGTTGACTGCCTTCTGGCGGTGACTGGTAGGATGTCGCCGCGCGGGAGCTTGCTCCCGCGTTGGCGTGTCTGGAGTTAGCGAATTTTTACAGCATGCGACAACGCTCGAATGCTGGCGGTATGGCCGGGAATGCTCCTGCTTCTCGAGCTGAAAGTACCGCATTGAATCAAAGACCAGGATCGTTGAATTGACGTGAGTTGGGTCCGGGCCTGTATTGGGGCTCAACGAGTTTGGCGAGGCTCAGGAGGGGTTTGCCGGACGTCCTTAAGAGTGCAAAGACTTATGGCAAAGCGTGACTATTACGAAATATTGGGTGTTGAGCGTGGTTCAAGCGAAGCAGACCTGAAAAAGGCCTACCGTCGCCTGGCGATGAAGCATCACCCGGACCGTAATCCCGATGACAAAGCGTCGGAAGAGATGTTCAAGGAGGCCAACGAGGCCTACGAAGTCCTGTCCGATTCCAGCAAGCGCGCGGCCTACGACCAGTACGGTCATGCCGGCGTCGACCCGAGCATGGGTGGCGGCGGTGCCGGATTTGGCGGTCAGAACTTCTCCGACATCTTTGGTGATGTCTTCAGTGACTTCTTCGGTGGTGGTCGCGGCGGTGCCCGTGGCGGCGCTCAGCGCGGCAGCGACTTGCGTTACACCCTGGAGCTGAACCTGGAAGAAGCGGTGCGCGGCACGACCGTGAATATCCGCGTTCCGACACTGGTCAACTGCAAGCCCTGCGACGGCTCGGGTGCCAAGAAAGGCTCCTCGCCAGTAACCTGCCCGACATGCGGCGGTATTGGCCAGGTGCGCATGCAGCAGGGCTTCTTCTCGGTGCAGCAGACCTGCCCGCGTTGCCATGGCCAGGGCAAGATCATTTCCGACCCGTGCAACTCCTGCAACGGCGAAGGCCGTGTCGAAGAGTACAAAACCCTCTCGGTGAAAGTGCCGGCCGGTGTGGATACCGGTGATCGCATTCGTCTGTCCGGCGAAGGCGAGGCGGGTGCGCAGGGTGGACCGACGGGCGATCTGTACGTGGTGATCAATGTGCGCGAGCACGCGATCTTCCAGCGCGACGGCAAGCACCTGTTCTGCGAAGTGCCGATCAGTTTTGTTGATGCTGCGCTGGGCGGCGAGCTGGAGATTCCGACCCTTGATGGTCGAGTCAAACTGAAAATCCCTGAAGGGACCCAGACCGGCAAGCAGTTCCGTGTTCGCGGCAAAGGCGTTGCGCCTGTGCGTGGCGGTGGAGCCGGTGACTTGATGTGCCGTGTGGCGGTCGAAACCCCGGTCAACCTGGGTCGTCGTCAGCGCGAATTGCTGGAAGAGTTCCGCAGCTCGCTGGCGGATGACAACAGCCATTCGCCGAAAACCACCGGTTGGTTCGAAGGCGTGAAGCGCTTCTTCGGCGATTTGTAAGGAGACAGGCATGCGACGTATTGCAGTGATGGGCGCCGCCGGGCGCATGGGCAAAACCCTGATCGAGGCCGTGCAGCAACAGCAGGGTGCGGGTCTGACGGCGGCCATTGATCGTCCGGACAGCTCGCTGGTCGGCGCAGATGCCGGCGAACTGGCTGCGCTGGGTCGTATCGGTGTGCCGCTGTCGGGTGATCTGGATCGCGTGGTCGACGAGTTCGACGTGCTGATCGACTTCACGCACCCGACGGTGACGCTGAAGAACCTCGCGTTCTGCCGCAAGCATCACAAGGCGATGATCATCGGTACCACCGGTTTCAGCGTTGAGGAGAAGCAGCTGCTGGCGGAAGCGGGCAAGGACATTCCGATTGTCTTCGCGGCCAACTTCAGCGTCGGCGTTAATCTTTGCCTGAAGCTGCTCGACACCGCTGCCCGGGTACTGGGTGATGATGTCGATATCGAAATCACTGAAGCCCATCATCGGCATAAAGTCGATGCGCCGTCCGGTACTGCCGTGCGCATGGGTGAAGTGATTGCCGATGCGCTGGGGCGTGATCTGAAGAAGGTGGCGGTTTACGGTCGTGAAGGCCAGACCGGCGCCCGCGCTCGCGAAACCATCGGCTTCGCCACGGTGCGTGCCGGTGACATCGTCGGTGATCACACTGTGCTGTTCGCCGCTGATGGTGAGCGTGTCGAGATCACGCATAAAGCGTCCAGTCGCATGACCTTTGCCAAGGGTGCAGTACGTGCCGCCTTGTGGCTGGATGGGCGCGAGCCGGGTCTTTATGACATGCAAGACGTGCTCGACCTGCGTTAAGAAGTGCCTGAAATCGGGTTCAAACACGGCGTTTGAGCCCGGTTTTACTCCGCCAAGCGACGTCCTGTCGCATTCTCCGGCCTTTAAGGCTCATTGGCGGTAGACCGAAAATGCCTTTTTCTGTAAGCTACAGCTTTAGTGTGTTCACTAAAAGCGCGCAGAATAATTCAGTGAATGAGCGGGGTGACGTGTCCATACGTCACTCCGCTTTTTTACACCTGCGATCGCCCTTTCAGGCTTTATTTACGGGAGGTCTTCTTGACTAAGCCAGCCATACTCGCCCTTGCTGATGGCAGCATTTTTCGCGGCGAAGCAATTGGAGCCGACGGTCAAACCGTTGGTGAGGTGGTATTCAACACCGCCATGACCGGCTATCAGGAAATCCTTACCGATCCTTCCTACGCCCAACAGATCGTTACCCTGACTTACCCGCACATCGGCAACACCGGCACAACGCCGGAAGACGCCGAGTCCGACCGCGTATGGTCCGCTGGCCTGGTCATCCGTGACCTGCCACTGGTTGCGAGCAACTGGCGTAACACGATGTCCCTGTCCGACTACCTGAAAGCCAACAACGTAGTGGCAATCGCCGGTATCGATACTCGCCGCCTGACACGCATTTTGCGTGAAAAAGGTGCGCAGAACGGCTGCATCATGGCAGGTGACAACATCTCCGAAGAAGCCGCCATCGCCGCCGCCCAGGGTTTCCCTGGCCTCAAAGGCATGGACCTGGCGAAAGTCGTCAGCACCAAAGAGCAATACGAGTGGCGCTCGACTGTCTGGGATCTGAAAACCGACAGCCACGCGACCATCGAAGCCTCCGAGCTGCCCTACCACGTGGTCGCCTACGACTACGGCGTCAAGCTGAACATCCTGCGCATGCTGGTCGAGCGCGGTTGCCGCGTGACCGTGGTGCCGGCTCAGACTCCAGCCGCTGACGTTCTGGCGATGAAGCCGGACGGCGTGTTCCTGTCCAACGGCCCTGGTGACCCTGAGCCTTGCGACTACGCGATCCAGGCGATCAAGGACGTGCTCGAAACCGAGATTCCGGTCTTCGGCATCTGCCTCGGTCACCAGCTGCTGGCCCTGGCCTCCGGTGCCAAGACCCTGAAAATGGGCCACGGCCACCACGGTGCCAACCACCCGGTCCAGGATCTGGATACCGGTGTAGTGATGATCACCAGCCAGAACCACGGTTTTGCGGTAGACGAAGCGACCCTGCCGGCCAACGTCCGCGCGATTCACAAATCGCTGTTCGACGGCACCCTTCAAGGCATCGAGCGTACCGACAAAAGCGCCTTCAGCTTCCAGGGTCACCCTGAAGCCAGCCCTGGCCCGAACGACGTAGCGCCATTGTTCGATCGCTTCATCAACGAAATGGCCAAGCGACGCTAATCGCTCGCCTTGATGTTGCAAAGCTTGAGGGGCGGTCCCGAACATCGGCGGCCCCCCTCAAGGCTTCACAGATTGAACAAGACGGCTTGCCGACTGACCTGCGGATTTGAGTGACAAACCCATGCCAAAACGTACAGACATTAAAAGCATCCTGATTCTCGGCGCTGGCCCGATCGTGATCGGCCAGGCCTGCGAATTCGACTACTCCGGCGCCCAGGCCTGCAAAGCCCTGCGCGAGGAGGGTTACCGCGTCATCCTGGTGAACTCCAACCCAGCGACCATCATGACCGACCCGGATATGGCTGACGCCACCTACATCGAGCCGATCAAATGGCAGACCGTTGCCAAGATCATCGAGAAAGAGCGTCCGGACGCGCTGCTGCCGACCATGGGTGGCCAGACTGCTCTGAACTGCGCCCTGGACCTGGAGCGCGAAGGCGTTCTGGAGAAGTTCGGCGTAGAGATGATCGGTGCCAACGCTGACACCATCGACAAGGCCGAAGACCGTTCGCGCTTCGACAAGGCGATGAAATCCATCGGCCTGGACTGCCCGCGTTCGGGTATCGCCCACAGCATGGAAGAGGCCAACGCAGTGCTCGAGAAGCTTGGCTTCCCGTGCATCATCCGTCCGTCCTTCACCATGGGCGGCACCGGTGGCGGTATCGCTTACAACCGCGAAGAGTTCGAAGAAATCTGCGCCCGCGGTCTCGACCTGTCGCCGACCAAGGAACTGTTGATCGATGAATCCCTGATCGGCTGGAAAGAGTATGAGATGGAGGTTGTCCGCGATAAGAAGGACAACTGCATCATCGTCTGCTCCATCGAAAACTTTGACCCGATGGGCGTGCACACCGGTGACTCGATCACCGTTGCTCCGGCACAAACCCTGACGGACAAGGAATACCAGATCATGCGTAACGCCTCTCTGGCGGTACTGCGCGAGATCGGCGTGGAAACCGGCGGCTCCAACGTCCAGTTCGGCATCTGCCCGGACACTGGCCGCATGGTAGTCATCGAGATGAACCCGCGTGTATCCCGCTCTTCGGCACTGGCCTCGAAAGCCACTGGTTTCCCGATTGCGCGTATCGCTGCCAAGCTGGCGATCGGCTACACCCTGGACGAGCTGCAGAACGAAATCACCGGCGGCGCTACTCCTGCATCCTTCGAGCCGTCCATTGACTACGTCGTGACCAAGTTGCCACGCTTCGCCTTCGAGAAATTCCCGAAAGCCGACGCGCGCCTGACCACTCAAATGAAGTCGGTCGGTGAAGTCATGGCGATCGGCCGGACCTTCCAGGAATCCCTGCAGAAAGCTTTGCGCGGTCTGGAAGTGGGCGTTTGCGGCCTGGACGAGAAGCTCGACCTGAGCAATCCGGAAAGCATGAGCATCCTTAAGCGCGAACTGACCGTGCCGGGTGCCGAGCGTATCTGGTACGTGGCTGACGCGTTCCGCGCCGGTCTGTCGGTCGAAGACATCTTCGGCATGAACATGATCGACCCGTGGTTCCTGGTGCAGATCGAAGACCTGATCAAGGACGAAGAGAAGGTCAAGACCCTGGGTCTGGCTAGCATCGACCGCGACTTGATGTTCAAGCTCAAGCGCAAAGGCTTCTCCGACATGCGTCTGGCCAAGCTGCTGGGCGTGACCGAGAAGGCGCTGCGTCGCCACCGTCACAAGCTGGAAATCTTCCCGGTCTACAAGCGCGTTGACACCTGCGCGGCCGAGTTCGCCACCGACACCGCCTACATGTACTCGACTTACGAGGAAGAGTGCGAAGCCGCACCGACGGGTCGCGACAAGATCATGATCCTGGGCGGCGGTCCTAACCGCATCGGCCAAGGCATCGAGTTCGACTACTGCTGCGTACACGCGGCACTTGCTCTGCGCGCCGACGGTTACGAGACCATCATGGTCAATTGCAACCCGGAAACCGTTTCGACCGATTACGACACCTCCGATCGCCTGTACTTCGAGCCGGTGACCCTGGAAGACGTGCTGGAAATCTGCCGCGTCGAGAAGCCAAAAGGCGTGATCGTCCAGTACGGCGGCCAAACCCCGCTGAAACTGGCTCGCGCCCTGGAAGAAGCTGGCGTGCCAATCATCGGCACCAGCCCTGACGCCATCGACCGTGCCGAAGACCGTGAGCGCTTCCAGCAGATGGTTGAGCGCCTGAATCTGCGTCAGCCGCCAAACGCTACCGTGCGTAGCGAAGACGAAGCGATTCGTGCTGCCGCCAAGATCGGTTACCCGCTGGTGGTTCGTCCGTCCTATGTTTTGGGCGGTCGTGCGATGGAAATCGTCTACGAAGAAGAAGAACTCAAGCGCTACCTGCGCGATGCGGTGAAGGTGTCCAACGACAGCCCGGTGCTGCTCGACCACTTCCTCAACTGCGCCATCGAAATGGACGTGGATGCGGTCTGCGACGGCACCGACGTGGTGATCGGCGCGATCATGCAGCACATCGAGCAGGCCGGCGTTCACTCCGGTGACTCGGCGTGCTCCCTGCCGCCGTACTCGCTGCCTGCGCACATCCAGGACGAGATGCGCGAACAGGTCAAGAAAATGGCCCTGGAACTGGGCGTTGTCGGCCTGATGAACGTGCAGTTGGCGCTGCAAGGCGAAGACATCTACGTCATCGAAGTCAACCCGCGCGCTTCCCGTACCGTACCGTTCGTGTCCAAGTGCATCGGTGTTTCCCTGGCCATGATCGCGGCACGCGTGATGGCCGGTAAAACCCTGAAAGAAATCGGCTTCACCAAAGAAATCATCCCGAACTTCTACAGCGTGAAAGAGGCGGTGTTCCCATTCGCCAAATTCCCTGGTGTGGACCCGATCCTGGGCCCAGAGATGAAGTCCACCGGTGAAGTGATGGGCGTGGGTGACACCTTCGGCGAAGCGTTCGCCAAGGCCCAGATGGGCGCCAGCGAAGTGCTGCCGACCGGCGGCACCGCGTTCATCAGCGTGCGTGACGACGATAAGCCACTGGTTGCAGGCGTGGCCCGTGATCTGATCAACTTGGGCTTCGAAGTGGTAGCCACTGCCGGTACTGCCAAGCTGATCGAAGCCGCAGGCCTGAAAGTGCGCCGTGTGAACAAGGTGACCGAAGGTCGTCCGCACGTGGTCGACATGATCAAGAATGACGAAGTCACCCTGATCATCAACACCACCGAAGGTCGTCAGTCGATTGCTGATTCGTACTCCATTCGTCGTAATGCCCTGCAGCACAAGATCTACTGCACCACGACTATTGCTGCTGGCGAAGCCATCTGCGAGGCGCTCAAGTTCGGTCCCGAGAAGACCGTACGCCGCTTGCAGGATCTACACGCAGGATTGAAGGCATGATCAAGTACCCTATGACCGTCCAGGGCGCGAAAGCCCTGGAAGAAGAACACGCTCACCTGACCAAGGTCGTCCGTCCGAAGCTCAGCCAGGACATCGGCACGGCCCGCGAGTTGGGTGACTTGAAGGAAAACGCCGAATACCACGCTGCCCGTGAGCAGCAAGGGATGGTCGAGGCGCGGATTCGTGACATCGAGGGCCGGATTCAGAACCAGGTGATCATCGACGTCACGACCATTCCTCACACCGGCAAAGTGATTTTCGGTACCACCGTTGAAATCGCCAACGTCGAGACTGATGAAAGCGTCACTTACCACATTGTGGGTGAGGATGAGGCTGACTTTAAACTCGGCAAGATTTCGGTGGGCTCACCACTGGCCCGCGCCTTGATTGCCAAGGAAGAGGGTGACGTGGTTGCCGTGAAAACGCCTGGCGGCGTCATCGAGTACGAGATTGTCGAAGTACGCCACATCTAAACGCAGGCGCCCGCTCCGTGCGGGCTCCATGCTTTGGCAGCTCACTCAGATGTTGTGGGTGGGCGGCTTGTGGCTGTTACATATCGGTCTGCTGCCGGTGCTAGGCCAGATTGGTCTGGCGCCGCTGCTGATTGACGAAATTGCAGGCATGCTTGATGCGCTGATGGTGGGTTTCGCCACAGCGTGTGTGATTTTTCAGGCTTTGGTGCTGATTCAGGCCGAGGGCCTTGTCAGTCTATGGCGCGATATTCGTGGGCAACTGCTGCTGATGGCGCTGTATGCGTGCGGGATGTTCTTCGCGGTGCGCGTCGGTTGGCCGGATGCCGTGCGCTGGCAGGTGTTCAGTTACCTTGTTCTGGGCTTTTCCGGGGTGGTGCTGGTGTTGCAGCCGGTACCCGGATGGAGTGGCAGGGTGCGCGAAGCACACCCTTGACCCTTGCCATCACTTGAAGCGATGAACGTTCGACAGCTGCTTGTTGACGCTGAAGTTCTTGCGGTAAATCAGTGCCATCTTGCCGATGACCTGAACCAGGTCCGCTTTGCCGACCTTGCACAGTTCTGCAATGTTCGCCAGGCGCGACTCGCGATCGAGGATGTTGAGCTTGATTTTAATCAGCTCATGATCCGCCAAAGCGCGTTCAAGTTCGGCTAACACACCTTCAGTCAAACCGTTGTCAGCCACAATCAAAACTGGTTTCAGATGATGGCCAATGGATTTGTACTGTTTCTTCTGCTCTTGAGTGAGCGGCATAATCTGACCCCTGCGTCTGATCTTGTAAAAAGCGGCGGCCAGTTTACCCGAGCGAGTCCGGGACCGCCCAGTTAATCACGACCCGTTTTATTTTCGAGGTGGCCCGTGGCCCGTTCCAAGACAAGCCTTAAATGGCTGCAAAGACATGTCAATGATCCCTATGTGAAGCAGGCGCAGAAGGATGGTTATCGCTCGCGTGCGAGTTACAAGCTTCTGGAGGTCCAGGAGAAATACAAACTGATCCGTCCGGGTATGAGTGTTGTCGACCTGGGGGCGGCGCCCGGCGGCTGGTCGCAGGTCACTAGTCGGCTGATCGGTGGTCAGGGGCGTCTGATCGCCTCGGACATCCTTGAAATGGACAGCATTCCCGACGTGACTTTCATTCAGGGTGACTTCACCCAGGACGAAGTGCTCGCTCAGATCCTCGAAGCCGTGGGTAATTCGCAGGTGGACCTTGTGATTTCCGATATGGCCCCCAATATGAGTGGTACGCCTGAGGTGGATATGCCCAAAGCCATGTTTCTATGTGAGCTGGCTCTTGATCTGGCGGCTCGGATACTCAAGCCGGGTGGTAATTTCGTGATCAAGGTGTTTCAGGGCGAAGGGTTTGATGCTTACGTGAAGGACGCTCGTCAGAAATTCGACAAGGTCCAGATGATCAAGCCGGATTCTTCCCGTGGCAGTTCTCGCGAGCAATACATGCTGGCTTGGGGCTATCGTGGCCGTAGCGAGTAAATCGAGGTTTTTTTGCGGGTCGATAGGATTTTCGTATTTCGCCCCGTGAGCATTAGCGAATATTGTGTAGAAAGTGTTTCACAAAGGGTTACAGACGGCGCCTGCCAGAGTCGTAGGTAATGTAGTAAGTTAGGCCGGTGAATATCATGCGAAGCGCGCGCCATTAGCGGAGCTTGCTTCAGAGGGTAGTTAATTGAACGATATGGCAAAGAATCTGATCCTGTGGTTGATCATCGCGGCTGTCCTGGTGACGGTGATGAACAACTTCTCCAGCCCTAACGAGCCGCAGACCCTCAACTATTCCGACTTCATCCAGCAGGTCAAGGATGGCAAGGTCGAGCGCGTAGCAGTTGACGGCTATGTGATTACCGGTAAGCGCACCGATGGCGATAGCTTCAAGACCATTCGTCCTGCCATTCAGGACAACGGTCTGATCGGCGATCTCGTGGATAACCACGTCGTGGTCGAAGGCAAGCAGCCTGAGCAGCAAAGCATCTGGACTCAACTCCTGGTCGCCAGCTTCCCGATCCTGGTGATCATCGCCGTGTTCATGTTTTTCATGCGGCAGATGCAGGGCGGTGCGGGCGGCAAGGGCGGGCCGATGAGCTTCGGCAAGAGCAAGGCACGCCTGCTCTCCGAAGATCAGGTGAAAACCACCTTGGGTGACGTTGCCGGTTGCGACGAAGCCAAGGAAGAGGTCGGTGAACTGGTCGAGTTCCTGCGTGATCCGGGCAAGTTCCAGCGACTGGGCGGCCGCATTCCACGCGGCGTGCTGATGGTGGGTCCTCCGGGTACCGGTAAAACCTTGCTGGCCAAGGCGATTGCCGGCGAAGCCAAAGTACCGTTCTTCACCATTTCCGGTTCCGATTTCGTCGAGATGTTCGTCGGTGTCGGTGCCAGCCGTGTTCGCGATATGTTCGAGCAGGCCAAGAAACACGCACCCTGCATCATCTTTATCGATGAAATCGATGCTGTCGGTCGTCACCGTGGCGCCGGCATGGGTGGCGGTCATGACGAACGCGAGCAGACACTCAACCAATTGCTGGTTGAGATGGATGGCTTTGAAATGAATGACGGCATCATCGTCATTGCTGCAACCAACCGTCCCGACGTACTGGACCCTGCGTTGCTTCGTCCGGGCCGTTTCGACCGTCAGGTTGTGGTCGGTCTGCCGGATATTCGTGGTCGTGAGCAGATTCTCAAGGTTCACATGCGCAAAGTGCCAATGGGTGACGACGTCGCTCCTGCGGTGATTGCACGTGGTACGCCTGGTTTCTCTGGTGCCGACCTGGCTAACCTGGTGAACGAGGCCTCGTTGTTCGCTGCCCGTACCGGCAAGCGCATCGTCGAAATGAAAGAGTTTGAACTGGCGAAAGACAAGATCATGATGGGCGCCGAGCGCAAATCCATGGTCATGTCGGAGAAAGAGAAGCAGAACACCGCTTATCACGAAGCGGGTCACGCCATCGTCGGTCGTGTCGTGCCAGAGCACGATCCGGTCTACAAGGTGTCGATCATCCCGCGCGGTCGTGCGTTGGGTGTGACGATGTTCCTGCCGGAAGAAGATCGCTATAGCCTGTCCAAGCGTGCGCTGATCAGCCAGATCTGCTCGCTGTACGGTGGCCGTATCGCTGAAGAAATGACCCTGGGCTTTGACGGTGTTACCACCGGCGCGTCCAACGACATCATGCGTGCCAGCCAGATTGCGCGGAACATGGTGACCAAGTGGGGTCTTTCGGAAAAACTCGGTCCGTTGATGTATGCCGAAGAAGAGGGCGAAGTGTTCCTTGGTCGCGGCGGCGGTGGTCAGGGTGCGAGCTTCTCTGGTGAGACAGCCAAGCTGATTGACTCCGAAGTGCGCAGCATCATTGACCAGTGCTACGGCACGGCCAAGCAGATCCTCACGGATAACCGTGACAAGCTCGACGCCATGGCGGATGCCTTGATGAAGTACGAGACGATCGATGCCGATCAGATCGATGACATCATGGCCGGACGTACCCCTCGCGAACCACGCGACTGGTCGGGTGGCGGCACCGGTACTTCCGGGACACCTCCGGTGGTCCAGGATGAGCGTCCGCAAACACCGATCGGCGGTCCGGCTGCTGACGTCTAAGGTTTGAAATGACTTCTGTTCAGTCCTCGACCCGGTTGCCTTGCGGCAACCGGGTTCTTGATTTGGCCCAGACGCATGTCATGGGTATTCTCAATGTCACTCCCGATTCCTTTTCTGATGGCGGCCGATACAGCCAGCTCGACGCGGCCCTGCGCCACGCCGAGGCGATGGTAGCGGCGGGCGCCACGCTGATCGATGTCGGTGGCGAATCGACCCGGCCCGGTGCAAGGGCGGTTTCGCCACTTGAAGAGTTGGAGCGCGTGGCGCCTATCGTTGAGCTCATCAATCGCGAACTGGATGTGATTATTTCGGTTGATACCTCCACTCCGGCGGTCATGCGCGAAACCGCACGGCTCGGAGCGGGCTTGATCAATGATGTGCGCTCGCTGCGCCGAGACGGTGCCCTGGATGCGGCAGCCGCCACCGGATTGCCGGTGTGTCTGATGCATATGCTCGGTGAGCCGGGCGATATGCAGGACAATCCGAGCTACGGGGACGTGACCAGGGAGGTTGGCGAGTTTCTCGCTGAGCGCGTGGCCCAGTGTGCGTTGGTGGGAATCCCTGCTGAGCGGATTATTCTTGATCCGGGGTTTGGGTTCGCGAAAACCTTGCAGCACAATCTAAGCTTGTTCAAGCATATGGAAGACCTGCATGCCTTGGGGCGGCCCCTGTTGGTTGGGGTTTCGCGAAAGAGCATGATAGGTCAGGCCTTGAATCGCCCGGTTGGAGAACGCCTGTTTGGTGGTCTGGCGCTCGCGGCGCTGGCTTCGGCCAAGGGGGCGCGTATATTGCGCGTCCATGATGTAGCCGAAACAGTGGACGTGGTGCGAATGATCGCCGCAGTGGAATCAGCCGAATAAGAATGATGGAGCACTTATGAGCAAAAAATACTTTGGCACCGACGGTATCCGTGGTCGGGTCGGTGAATACCCGATAACTCCTGATTTCATGCTCAAGCTCGGTTGGGCTGCAGGCATGGCGTTCCGCAAAATGGGCGCCTGCAAGGTGCTGGTTGGCAAGGACACCCGAATCTCCGGTTACATGTTTGAGTCCGCGCTCGAGGCTGGTCTTACGTCGGCAGGTGCTGACGTGATGCTGTTGGGCCCGATGCCGACGCCGGCGATCGCTTACCTGACGCGTACCTTTCATGCTGAAGCCGGTATTGTGATCAGTGCCTCGCACAATCCTCATGATGACAACGGCATCAAGTTCTTCTCCGGAAAGGGCACCAAGCTGCCGGATGAAGTCGAACTGATGATCGAAGAGTTGCTCGACACCCCGATGACCGTGGTTGAGTCGAGCAAGATCGGCAAAGTGTCGCGCATCAACGACGCCTCTGGCCGCTATATCGAATTCTGCAAGAGCAGCGTGCCGACCGGTACCAACTTCGCCGGCCTGAAAATCGTGATCGACTGCGCTCACGGCGCGACCTACAAGGTTGCACCTAGCGTGTTCCGCGAGTTGGGTGCCGAAGTCGTTGTGCTTTCTGCTCAGCCAAACGGCTTGAACATCAATGACAATTGCGGTTCGACCCATATGGGGCAGTTGCAGGCTGCGGTATTGGCCGAACACGCCGATCTGGGTATTGCCTTTGACGGTGACGGTGATCGCGTCTTGATGGTCGACCACACAGGCGCCATCGTAGATGGTGACGAGTTGCTGTACATCATCGCCCGCGATCTGCATGAGCGCGACAAGCTGCAAGGCGGCGTGGTTGGTACATTGATGAGTAACCTGGGGCTCGAATTGGCCCTGGCGGATCTGTCGATTCCTTTCGTGCGTGCCAACGTTGGCGACCGTTATGTGATCGCTGACTTGCTGGAGCGTAACTGGTTGGTAGGCGGTGAGAACTCGGGTCATATCGTCTGCTTCAATCACACCACCACAGGTGATGCGATCATCGCGGCGTTGCAGGTGCTGATGGCGCTGAAAACGCGCTCGGAAGGACTTGCTCAGGCCCGTCAGGCGCTGCGCAAGTGCCCTCAGGTGCTGATCAATGTCCGGTTCGGCGGGGGCGCGAGTCCGCTCGACCATCCGGCGGTCAAGGAAGCCAGCGACCGTGTTACCCAGGCTATGGCCGGCCGCGGGCGCGTGTTGTTGCGCAAGTCCGGGACGGAGCCGTTGGTGCGCGTGATGGTTGAAGGCGAGGACGAAACACAGGTCCGTGGCTACGCCGAAGAGCTGGCAAAACTGGTTACTGAAGTTTCTGCCTGAATTCGGCTTGCCAGCCATGATTGTGTTGGGTAACATCTGCGCCCACTTTGACCGACGAGGTACAGCATGCGTCGCCCTATGGTAGCTGGTAACTGGAAGATGCACGGTACCCGCGCCAGCGTCGCTGAGCTGATCAATGGCCTTCGTCATCTGGCCTTGCCGAGCGGTGTTGATGTAGCGGTATTCCCGCCTTACTTGCATATCAATCAAGTGATTGATGGCTTGAACGGCAAGTCGATTTCGGTCGGCGCGCAGAACTCTGCGGTGGAAGCCATGCAAGGTGCACTGACCGGTGAAATCGCGCCGAGTCAATTGGTGGATGCAGGTTGTTCCCTGGTTCTTGTCGGGCATTCCGAGCGCCGCCAGATTATGGGCGAGCAGGACGGTGTGCTGATTCGCAAGTTCGCAGCGGCGCAGGCATGTGGCTTGATCCCGGTGTTGTGCATAGGGGAAACCCTTGAGCAGCGCGAAGCCGGTAAAACTCTAGAGGTTGTCGGGCGTCAGCTAGGCAGTATCATAGAGGAGCTGGGTGTAGGTGCCTTTGCAAATGCAGTAATTGCTTACGAGCCAGTCTGGGCCATTGGCACTGGGCTGACTGCTTCGCCGCAACAAGCGCAGGATGTGCATGCAGCCATTCGCGCTCAGTTGGCGGCAGAGAATTCTGAGGTCGCACAAGGTGTGCGGCTTCTATACGGCGGCAGCGTGAAGGCGGCCAATGCGGTCGAACTGTTCGGCATGCCGGATATCGATGGGGGGCTCATTGGTGGAGCTTCCCTGAATGCAGATGAGTTCGGTGCGATTTGTCGCGCCGCGGGAAACTGAAAAAATGCTGGAAACAGTCGTAGTCGTTTTTCATCTGCTGGGTGCATTGGGCGTAGTTGCTCTGGTATTGCTGCAGCAGGGTAAAGGTGCGGATGCTGGCGCGTCTTTCGGAGCAGGTGCTTCAAATACTGTGTTCGGAAGCCAAGGTTCCTCTACCTTTCTTAGTAAGTTTACTGCTATACTTGCCGCCGGTTTCTTCATAACCAGCTTAGGGTTAGGTTACTTTGCTAAAGAGAAAGCTCAGCAGCTGACTCAAGTAGGTTTGCCAAACCCGGCAGTGTTGGAAGTTCCAAAGCAACAACCGGCTTCTGATGATGTACCGGTGCTTCAAGAGCAAAAGTCGGCTACTCCAGCGACTGACGTGCCTCCAGCTCAAGAGCAAAAGTAAGAAGGGTTTCAAACGTAGTATTGCCGAGGTGGTGGAATTGGTAGACACGCAACCTTGAGGTGGTTGTGCCCATAGGGTGTAGGGGTTCGAGTCCCCTTCTCGGTACCAATTATCAGGAGAGCCCGCTGTTGCGGGCTTTCTTGTAGGTGGAAGGTTACATTGACCCTGTCAGGGATCGGTCGTATACTTCCGCCCCAGCTTTGTCGCGGGGTGGAGCAGTCTGGTAGCTCGTCGGGCTCATAACCCGAAGGTCGTCGGTTCAAATCCGGCCCCCGCAACCAGTTTAAGGAGCCCCTTTTAAGGGGCTTTTTGTTAGCTGGACACTTTCTACGCCGCTGTTCGACGGCGTTTCAAGGATGGGCGTTTCGCCCATTTTTTTATTTTGCATAGCATGCACATACATGCACGAGGGGGTTCAGGTGTCGAGCAAGCTAGAAGAGTTGCAGGCCTTGTTGGCCCCGGTGGTCGTGGCCCTGGGCTATGAATGCTGGGGTATTGAGTTTTCGGCTCAAGGTCGCCACTCAATGTTGCGCGTTTATATTGATAAAGAGGGCGGTGTGCTGGTGGACGATTGTGCCATCGTCAGCCGTCAGATCAGCGGTGTCCTGGATGTTGAAGATCCAATCGCCGTTGAATACACCCTTGAAGTTTCCTCGCCTGGCATGGAACGCCCACTGTTCACTATTGAGCAGTTTGCAAAATTTGCCGGTGAACAAGTGAAGATCAAGCTGCGCTCGCCTTTTGAAGGACGACGCAACTTTCAGGGCCTTCTGCGCGGTGTAGAAGAGCAGGACGTCGTGGTGCAGGTAGAAGACCATGAGTTCCTGTTGCCGATCGATATGATCGACAAGGCCAACATTATTCCCAGTTTTGACTGAGACGCGGATCCCGCGGATCCAATGGCTTGCGAAAGGCGAGGCGTACGATGAGCAAAGAAGTACTGCTGGTTGTTGAGTCGGTATCCAATGAAAAGGGCGTACCGGCAAACGTAATTTTTGAAGCGCTGGAGCTGGCCCTGGCCACTGCTACCAAAAAGCGTTTCGAGGACGAAGTCGATCTGCGTGTGGAAATCAATCGCCACACCGGTGCTTACGAGACATTCCGTCGCTGGACGGTCGTCGAAGAAGCAGACCTGGATGATCCGGCCATCGAAACCTGGCCGAGCAAGGTTGCCGAAACGCACCCGGGCGCCCAGGTGGGTGATGTAGTCGAAGAGAAAATCGAATCCATCGAGTTCGGCCGCATTGCTGCACAGACTGCCAAGCAAGTCATCGTGCAGAAAGTTCGCGAAGCCGAGCGCGCTCAAGTCGTTGACGCTTATCGCGAGCGCCTGGGGGAAATCATCTCCGGCACCGTGAAGAAAGTGACCCGCGACAACGTGATCGTCGATCTGGGCAACAACGCTGAAGCGTTGCTGGCTCGTGAAGACATCATCTCTCGCGAAACCTTCCGGGTTGGCGTGCGCTTGCGTGCGCTGCTCAAGGAAATCCGCACCGAGAACCGCGGCCCGCAGCTGATCCTGTCGCGTACCGCGCCGGAAATGCTGATCGAGTTGTTCCGCATCGAAGTGCCGGAAATCGCTGAAGGCCTGATCGAAGTAATGGCAGCCTCCCGTGACCCGGGTTCGCGTGCCAAGATCGCGGTCCGCTCGAAAGACAAACGCATCGACCCGCAAGGCGCTTGCATCGGTATGCGCGGTTCGCGCGTCCAGGCAGTGTCGGGTGAGTTGGGCGGTGAGCGTGTGGATATCGTCCTGTGGGATGACAACCCGGCTCAGTTCGTAATCAACGCCATGTCCCCGGCTGAGGTTGCGGCAATTATCGTTGACGAAGATGCCCATGCAATGGACATCGCCGTTGGCGCAGACAATCTGGCTCAGGCCATCGGTCGCGGTGGTCAGAACGTGCGTCTGGCTAGCCAGTTGACTGGCTGGACCCTGAACGTGATGACCGAATCGGACATCCAGGCTAAGCAGCAAGCAGAAACCGGCGACATCCTGCGCAACTTCATCGACGAGCTGGAAGTCGACGAAGACCTTGCACAGGTGCTGGTAGATGAAGGCTTCACCAGCCTGGAAGAGATTGCCTACGTACCGTTGGAAGAAATGCTCAACATCGAAGGCTTTGACGAAGAAACCGTCAACGAGCTTCGCGCTCGCGCCAAGGATCGTTTGTTGACCAAAGCCATCGCTACTGAGGAAAAGCTGGCAGACGCCCATCCGGCCGAAGACCTGCTCTCGCTTGAGGGTATGGACAAGGATCTGGCGATGGAACTGGCGGTGCGCGGCGTAATTACCCGCGAAGACCTGGCCGAGCAGTCTATTGACGACCTGCTCGACATCGACGGCATTGACGATGATCGTGCCGGCAAGTTGATCATGGCCGCCCGAGCCCACTGGTTCGAGTAATTAGGCGCGGCCTGAGGAGAGAAGTGCATGACGCAAGTCACGGTGAAACAACTGGCCGATGAGGTCAAAACACCGGTAGAGCGCCTGTTGCAGCAGATGCGTGAGGCAGGTCTGCCGCACACCGCCGCCGATGAAGGTGTGAGCGATAGTGAGAAGCAGTCTTTGCTGACTCACTTGAAGAGCAGCCACAAGGCGAAAGTGGAAGAACCGCGCAAGATCACGCTGCAGCGCAAAACCACCAGCACCCTGCGTGTTGCTGGCAGCAAAAGCATCAGCGTTGAAGTGCGTAAGAAGAAAGTCTTCGTACAGCGCAGCCCGGAAGAAATTGAAGCCGAGCGCAAACGCGAACTGGAAGAACGCCGCGCAGTAGAAAATGCTGCTCGTCAGAAGGCTGAAGAAGAAGCCAAGCGTCGCGCCGAAGAAGAAGCGCGTCGCCAGCCTGCTGCTGCGCAATCCGCTACTAACGACGCCGTTGCAGCCCCTGCTGCAGTTGCCGAGCCAGTACGCGAAAGCGCGCCGGTTGTAGCCGCTGCTCCAGCACCGTCTGCTGACGTTCGCAACAAGCAGAACGAACAGCGCCGTCCGGACAAACCACGCGCCGACGATAACAATCGTCGTGGCAGTGGCGATGGTGAGCGCAAAAACGCTCCGCATCGTGCTTCGGTTAAAGAGAAAGCGCCTGCTCCACGCGTTGCCCCACGTACTACCGACGAAGAAAGCGATGGCTTCCGTCGTGGTGGTCGCGGCAAGGCCAAGCTGAAGAAACGCAACGCCCACGGTTTCCAGAGCCCAACCGGCCCTGTCGTGCGTGATGTGCAGATCGGCGAGACCATCACTGTTGGCGATCTCGCCAATCAGATGTCGGTCAAGGCTGCTGAAATCATCAAGTTCATGTTCAAACTGGGTACGCCAGCGACCATCAACCAGGTGCTTGATCAGGAAACTGCTCAACTGGTAGCCGAAGAACTGGGCCACAAAGTGACCCTGGTCAGCGACACCGCCCTGGAAGATTCCCTGGCCGAGTCCCTGAAGTTTGAAGGTGAGACGTTCTCCCGTGCGCCAGTCGTGACCGTAATGGGCCACGTTGACCACGGTAAGACGTCGCTGCTCGACTATATCCGTCGTGCCAAGGTAGCTGCTGGCGAAGCCGGCGGTATCACCCAGCACATCGGTGCGTACCACGTTGAAACTGATCGCGGCATGGTCACTTTCCTCGATACCCCGGGTCACGCCGCGTTTACCGCAATGCGTGCCCGTGGTGCCAAGGCGACTGACATCGTGATCCTGGTGGTTGCAGCGGACGACGGCGTAATGCCGCAGACCATTGAAGCGGTCCAGCACGCCAAGGCTGCCGGTGTTCCACTGGTTGTTGCAGTGAACAAAATCGACAAGCCGGGCGCTGATCTCGATCGCATCCGTAGCGAGCTGTCGGTTCACGGCGTGACTTCGGAAGAGTGGGGCGGCGACACCCCGTTCGTATCGGTTTCGGCGAAAGTCGGTACTGGCGTGGACGAGTTGCTCGAAGCTGTTCTGCTGCAAGCCGAAGTTCTGGAACTGAAAGCGACGCCTTCGGCTCCTGGCCGTGGTGTGGTGGTTGAATCGCGTCTCGACAAAGGTCGTGGCCCGGTTGCAACCGTTCTGGTTCAAGACGGTACCCTGCGCCAAGGCGACATGGTCCTGGTCGGTTCGAACTATGGCCGTGTACGCGCCATGCTCGACGAGAACGGCAAGCCGATCAAAGAAGCCGGTCCTTCCATCCCAGTCGAGATCCTCGGCCTGGACGGTACCCCGGACGCTGGCGATGAGATGAGCGTGCTGTCGGACGAGAAGAAAGCCCGTGAAGTGGCTCTGTTCCGTCAAGGCAAGTTCCGCGAAGTCAAACTGGCTCGCGCTCACGCCGGCAAGCTGGAAAACATCTTCGAAAACATGGGTCAGGCAGAGAAGAAGACGCTCAACATCGTCCTCAAATCCGACGTCCGTGGTTCGCTGGAAGCGTTGAACGGTGCCTTGAACGGCCTGGGTAACGACGAAGTGCAAGTGCGTGTTGTCGGTGGCGGCGTCGGTGGTATCACCGAGTCCGACGCTAACCTGGCACTGGCCTCCAACGCTGTACTGTTTGGCTTCAACGTGCGTGCCGATGCTGGCGCTCGCAAGATCGTCGAGCAGGAAGGTCTGGATATGCGTTACTACAACGTGATCTACGACATCATCGAAGACGTCAAGAAAGCCCTCACCGGTATGCTGGGCAGCGATGTTCGCGAGAACATCCTGGGTACCGCTGAAGTGCGTGACGTGTTCCGTTCGCCGAAGTTTGGCGCGATCGCCGGTTGCATGGTTATCGAAGGTGTTGTTCACCGTAACCGTCCAATCCGTGTACTGCGTGAAGACATCGTTATCTTCGAAGGCGAGCTGGAATCCCTGCGCCGCTTCAAGGATGACGCTTCCGAAGTACGTGCCGGCATGGAATGCGGTATCGGCGTGAAGAGCTACAACGACGTCAAAGTCGGTGACAAGATCGAAGTCTTCGAGAAGGTTCAGGTTGCTCGCAGCCTCTAACTCGCGCACTTCAAGGGCCACGCCAAGCCGCCGCATGCAAATGCGCGGCGCAGCGTCAGGACTCTAAACGCAACGCCCGGTCTGGCTTTTGTCAGGCCGGGCGTTTGCCGCTTTCAGACCCCTCGGGTTTCACCGTGGGGCAGTAACAGGTAACAAGACATGGCAAAAGAATACAGCCGTACCCAACGTATCGGCGATCAGATGCAGCGTGAGCTGGCACAGCTGATCCGTCGTGAAGTCAAAGACCCGCGCGTCGGTCTGGTCACCATTACCGCTGTTGAAGTCAGCCGTGACGTCGGTCACGCCAAGATCTTCATCACCGTGATGGGCCAGGACAACGCCGAAGACATCGCGCAAAGCATCAAGGTGCTCAACTCAGCCGCCGGTTTCCTGCGCATGCAGTTGGCTCGTGAAATGAAGTTGCGCAGCGTTCCGCAGTTGCACTTCCACTACGACGAAAGCGTCGTGCGTGGCGCGCACCTGTCGGCCCTGATCGAGCGTGCGGTGGCTGAAGACAATCAGCACCCGGTAGCGGCTGAACCCGAAGACGCCAAGGAGTAATCGGTGGCTCAGGTCAAACGTATCCGTCGTAACGTCAGCGGTATCATTCTGCTCGACAAGCCATTGGGGTTCACCTCTAACGCCGCGTTGCAGAAGGTTCGCTGGCTGCTGAACGCCGAGAAAGCCGGTCACACCGGCAGTCTCGATCCGCTGGCCACCGGCGTGTTGCCGTTGTGCTTCGGTGAGGCCACCAAGTTCTCGCAATACCTGCTCGATTCCGACAAGGGTTACGAAACCCTGGCGCAACTGGGCAAGACCACCACCACGGCCGATGCCGAGGGTGAAGTTTTGCAGGAGCGTCCGGTGACCGTTGGTCGCGCAGATGTCGAAGCTGTTCTGCCGAAATTTCGCGGGCAAATCAGTCAGATACCGCCGATGTACTCGGCGCTCAAGCGTGATGGCCAGCCGCTGTACAAGCTGGCCCGTGCAGGCGAAGTAGTGGAGCGTGAACCGCGTTCTGTTACTATTGCGCGCTTGGAATTGCTGGCCTTTGAAGGTGATACTGCGCGGCTTGCGGTGGATTGCAGCAAAGGCACCTATATTCGCACCCTGGTGGAGGATATCGGTGAGCAACTCGGTTGTGGCGCTTACGTGGCTGAATTGCGACGTACCCAGGCCGGGCCTTTCACGCTGGCGCAGACGGTCACGCTTGAAGAGTTGGAAGCGGTACATGCCGAAGGCGGCAACGAAGCGGTCGACCGCTTCCTGATGCCATCGGACAGCGGCCTTCTGGATTGGCCACTGTTGCAGTTCTCGGAGCACAGTTCGTTCTACTGGCTTAACGGCCAACCGGTACGAGCCCCGGATGCACCGAAGTTCGGCATGGTACGGGTACAGGATCACAACGGTCGCTTCATCGGTATCGGTGAAGTGAGCGAAGACGGGCGCATCGCGCCACGTCGACTGATTCGGTCAGAATGACCGGACGAGGGTGGCTGTTAACAGGCACGGTCACTACTCATTTTTAGATACAGGGATTTGTCCCTGGCCTGTTGAAGCTGTTTCTTTGAAACAGTTTCCTGATAAAAGGATTGCCTCATGGCTCTCGACGTTCAAGAAAAAGCTCAAATCGTAGCTGACTACCAGCAAGCTGTTGGTGACACTGGTTCGCCAGAAGTGCAAGTTGCACTGCTGACCCACAACATCAACAAGCTGCAAGGTCACTTCAAGGCCAACGGTAAAGACCACCACTCCCGTCGTGGTCTGATCCGCATGGTTAACCAGCGTCGTAAGCTGCTGGACTACCTGAAAGGCAAGGATCTGGGTCGTTATCAGGCTCTGATCGGTCGCCTGGGTCTGCGTCGCTAATAAGCGATTGCGCTAGAGGTTGGTTGTCTGTCGTGCGCCAGTGGGTTTCCCGCTGGCACATGGCAGGCTCCCAGCCTCAAGTTTTATCTGGATAGTCGTTTTACCCTGGACAGGCGTTGGGCCGATTCCCGACATTGCCCAAGAATTTCGCAAGAAGACAAGTTCCCCAAGAGCCACAAAAGAAGGTAGGACACCGTGAACCCGGTAATCAAAAAATTCCAGTTCGGTCAGTCGACCGTTACCCTCGAGACTGGCCGTATCGCCCGTCAGGCCTCCGGCGCAGTATTGGTCACCGTTGACGACGACGTCAGCGTGTTGGTGACTGTGGTCGGCGCCAAGCAAGCCGATCCAGGCAAGGGCTTCTTCCCTCTGTCTGTTCACTACCAGGAAAAGACTTACGCTGCCGGTAAGATCCCTGGCGGTTTCTTCAAGCGTGAAGGCCGTCCTTCCGAGAAAGAAACCCTGACTTCCCGACTGATCGACCGTCCGATCCGTCCGCTGTTCCCAGAAGGCTTCATGAACGAAGTGCAGGTTGTCTGCACCGTCGTTTCCACCAGCAAGAAAACCGATCCGGACATCGCTGCGATGATCGGTACCTCGGCTGCGTTGGCTATCTCCGGTATTCCTTTCGATGGCCCGATCGGCGCTGCCCGCGTTGCATTCCACGAAAGCACTGGCTACCTGCTGAACCCGACTTACGAACAACAGAAAGCTTCGAGCCTGGACATGGTCGTTGCCGGTACTTCGGAAGCCGTGTTGATGGTTGAATCGGAAGCCAAAGAGCTGACCGAAGACCAGATGCTGGGCGCGGTACTGTTTGCTCACGACGAGTTCCAGGTGGTGATCAACGCCGTCAAGGAACTGGCCGCCGAAGCTGCCAAGCCGACCTGGACCTGGGCTCCACAGCCAGAAGCCACTGCTCTGCTGGGCGCTATCCGTGCCGAGTTCGGCGACGCGATCTCCCAGGCTTACACCATCACCATCAAGGCCGACCGTTACGCTCGCCTGGGTGAGCTGAAAGACCAGGTGGTTGCCAAGCTGTCCGGTGAAGAAGGCCAGCCTTCGTCCAGCGAAGTCAAAGCCGCTTTCGGCGAAATCGAATACCGCACCGTTCGCGAAAACATCGTAAACGGCAAGCCACGTATCGACGGTCGCGACACCAAGACCGTACGTCCTTTGAACATCGAAGTCGGTGTTCTGCCAAAGACTCACGGTTCGGCGCTGTTCACCCGTGGCGAAACCCAGGCGCTGGTTGTTGCAACACTGGGCACCGCCCGTGACGCACAGCTGCTGGACACCCTGGAAGGCGAGAAAAAAGACCCGTTCATGCTGCACTACAACTTCCCTCCGTTCTCGGTAGGTGAGTGTGGTCGCATGGGTGGCGCTGGTCGTCGCGAAATCGGTCACGGCCGTCTGGCCCGTCGTTCGATTGCAGCCATGCTGCCTGCTGCCGACGTGTTCCCTTACACCATTCGTGTTGTGTCGGAAATCACCGAATCCAACGGTTCGAGCTCGATGGCTTCCGTTTGCGGCGCTTCCCTGGCTCTGATGGACGCCGGCGTTCCGATGAAGGCACCGGTTGCCGGTATCGCCATGGGTCTGGTTAAAGAAGGCGAGAAGTTCGCCGTCCTGACCGACATCCTGGGTGACGAAGACCACCTCGGCGACATGGACTTCAAAGTAGCCGGTACCGCCAAAGGTGTTACCGCGCTGCAGATGGACATCAAGATCAAAGGCATCACCGAAGAAATCATGGAAATCGCTCTGGGCCAAGCCCTGGAAGCGCGCCTGAACATCCTCGGTCAGATGAACCAGATCATTGGTCAGTCTCGCACCGAACTGTCGGAAAATGCTCCGACCATGATCGCGATGAAAATCGACACCGACAAAATCCGTGATGTCATCGGTAAAGGCGGCGCGACCATTCGTGCGATCTGTGAAGAGACCAAGGCTTCGATCGACATCGAAGACGACGGCTCGATCAAGATCTTCGGCGAAACCAAGGAAGCGGCTGAAGCAGCACGTCAGCGCGTTCTGGGCATCACCGCAGAAGCTGAAATCGGCAAGATCTACGTTGGTAAGGTTGAGCGCATCGTCGACTTCGGCGCATTCGTCAACATCCTGCCTGGCAAGGACGGTCTGGTACACATCTCGATGCTGAGCGATGCTCGCGTTGAGAAAGTGACCGACATCCTGAAAGAAGGCCAGGAAGTGGAAGTACTGGTACTGGACGTGGACAACCGCGGCCGTATCAAACTGTCCATCAAAGACGTAGCAGCGGCCAAGGCTTCGGGCGTTTAATCACCCCCGCTTGATTGCTTCAACGTTATAAAAAATGCCCCGCAGTGAAAGCTGCGGGGCATTTTTTTGTCTGTGAAACAGGGTGTGAAGTTGCTGGCTTTCGAACCCGGTGCTAGGTTTAGCCCACCGCCCGTGTAGCTCAGCCGGTAGAGCAGCGCACTCGTAACGCGAAGGTCGCAGGTTCGATTCCTGTCTCGGGCACCATTCCCCCCCTGTTATTTCACCTTTCTGCTCAAATCTTCCACGGTGCGTTTCAGCTGATCCAGTTGGTTGTCCTGATCGCTGACTTCCCGCTTAAGGCTGGACAGGTCGCTGGAGCTCGAGCTGGAACTCGATCCGGCGCTGCGCTTGAGGTCTTCCACCTGGCTGGCAAGCCTTTTCAAGTCGTTTTCCTGTTCATTGACGGTACGCTTGAGGTCGTTCATTTCGCTGGAGCTTGAACTTGAACTGGAGTTCGAGCCGCCGCTGCTGCGCTTCAGATCGTCCATCTGACTGGCGAGCTTTTTCAGGCCGTTGTCCTGTTCGCTGACCGCGCGTTTCAGATCACTCACTTCGCTGGAGCTTGAGCTTGAGCTGAAATTCGAGCTGCTGCTGCGCTTCAGATCGTCCATCTGACTGGCGAGCTTTTTCAGTCCGTTGTCCTGTTCGCTGACCGTCCGCTTGAGGTCGTTGACTTCGCTGGAACTGGAGCTGGAATTCGAGCTGCTGTTACGTTTGAGCTCGTCCACGGCCTTGGCAAGGTTGACCAAACCGGTGTTCTGTTCGCTGACCGTGCGTTTCAGGTCGTTCACTTCGCTGGCGCTGGAACTGGAGCTCGAACCACTGTTGCGTTTGAACTCGTCCATGGCCTTGGCGAGGTTTTTCAGCGCCGTGTCCTGATCACTGACGGTGCGCTTGAGTTTATCCACTTCGCTGGCAGTCGAATTCGAACCGGACACCGTGTTCTTTTTCAACTCTTCGATGAGCCGCGCCTGTGCAGTGACGGTTTTCTTCAGCTCTTCCAGATCAGCCGTACTGGTTTTAACAACTCTTTGTAATGTTTCCACCTCCTCGATACTGACGTCGGATCTGACCATCACGTTTGTGCCGTAATAGTTGTGGAAAACGAGGAATTTATCGGAGGAATTAGCGCTGTCAGGTTTGTACTCCAGACCGGCTTGAGCGGTATTGGGCAGTGCCAGGCTGCCGAGAAGAAGGGCCGCCATGCCGGTTGCAAACAGGGTAGATGGAAGCTTGGGAAAATTGCGCATCACCGATTCCTTGTGAAGTGCCTATATGGCACATCGCTATGACTTTACCTTTTGAACGTTGTTCCTGGGTAGCGAGGGAAAATTTTCAGAAAGGCCGATCAACGGTTTTTTTGTAGATTTGATGTAAAAGTCCATATAAATCGTCGACCAAACGTCCTATATTCGGACGTTGCACACGTACCACTTCTGCAGTTTTCAGATGATCCCCGAATGGTTCTGAAGGCCAGACAAACCGGGCTTCACACGGTTTTTTGCGTCAGAGAGATCCTTGATGATCCAGATCCATCTTCCATTCCCCAGATCAGCGAGAACGCCATGACCGTTAAAGAATTGACCCAAGAAGCCAGACACGAAGAAGCGCTTAAAAAGTACCTGCTTGAATCACCCCAGCTAGCGGAAGAGATCAAGGACCTGCCCGCCGACGATCAGAAAGACCAGATCCAGTGGGCGTTCGAGGATGAGGCGGAGTCCCAGGGCTTGCAGCCATGGGAACTGACGCTCAAGTACACCTCGACCCCTGAAGAGTTCGAGGCTGCGCGCCTGGTGCTGCACAAGGAGGCGGCCGAGGTGTTAGGGGTCGAGTGGGAAGAGTACTGCGAGATGAACAATCTGGTGGTTTGAGAGCAGCTTCAGGCTTCAAGCGGTAAGCTGCAAGTAAAAGCAAAACTGCTTGAAACTTGGAGCTTGCCGCTCGAAGCTGCGTTTTAGAGGCTTAAGCGCATCGACAGGTCGACAGCCTTCACATCCTTGGTCATCGCACCAATCGAAATGTAATCCACCCCGGTTTCGGCGATCGGCAGCAGCGTGTTTTCGTTGATACCACCGCTGGCTTCCAGTTTCGCCTTGCCCGCGTTCAGGCGCACGGCTTCACGCATGTCATCCAGGCTCAACTCATCGAGCATGATGATGTCGGCACCCGCCGCCAGGGCTTCTTTCAATTCCGCCAGGCTTTCCACTTCAATCTCGACCGGCTTGCCCGGGGCGATCTTGTGCGCGGCGTTGATGGCCTCAGGAATGCCACCGCAGGCGGCGATGTGGTTTTCCTTGATCAGGAAGGCGTCGTACAGGCCGATGCGGTGGTTGTGGCAACCGCCGCAGGTCACGGCGTACTTCTGCGCCAGACGCAGCCCTGGCAGAGTTTTACGGGTGTCGAGCAGCTTCACCTGGGTCTCGGCGACAAAATCCGCCAGGTATTGCGCGCGCGTGGCCACGCCCGAGAGCAATTGCAGGAAATTCAGTGCGCAGCGTTCGCCGGTCAGCAGCGAGCGTGCCGGGCCCTCGAGGTGAAACAGCGCCTGATTGGGTTTCACCCGTTCGCCGTCACGCACCTGCCAGTGCACCGCGACCCGTGGATCGAGTTGCCGGAAAACGGCATCGACCCATGCGGTGCCGGCAATGACCGCGGCGTCGCGGGTGATGATGGTGGCTTTTGCCAGGCGTTCGGCCGGGATCAGCTGTGCGGTGATGTCGCCGCTGCCGATGTCTTCGAGCAACGCACGGCGCACGTTGGCTTCGATTTCGGCGGTCAAATCGGCGAGACGTAGATTCGGCATAACGGGCTCCACAAACAAAGTGGCCCGATTATAGGGCCATGGCGCGAGGCAACCCAAGGCATCAGAGGCGTTCCCCTCACCTGCAAACCTGCATTTGGTCGATTCCCTTGAATCATCGGCGCTAAGTCAACGTCTTTCCTATGCGTCTATTTCGATACGAAGCACAGAGTCTGCTGGTACACGGGAGCGCTTTTGCAAGATAATCCGCCTTGCTTTTGACGTCATGGCTTTGACGTTCGTTTGGATACGACTATTCGCAGAATCACCGTTTCAGGAGGCTTGGATGCACAACGACGGGAATGTAGTGCCTTTGCACAAGGCGGCTACCGGTCAGGCGACGCAATCGCCGCTCGCCCGCCTGCCTGTGATTCTGCTTCAGGTTCGCGACAAGGCCACTCAACAGCTCAGGCATGGCTTGCAGGAGCTGTTTGATAACGCCGACGACACGCTGTTCGAAATGGCTGATCGGGCCCGCAGCGATGTCGAGCAGAACCTCTTTTTCGAAGCCATGCGCGACTTGCGACTCAAGCGAAAAAGCATCGAACGCGGTTTTCTCGAACACTTCTGCGAGGCGTTCGTCAGTCTCTCGCAGCACGACAGCGCACAGGCAGCCTTGCCTCAGGCATTGGCGTTTGAAACCGATGCATTGCCCAATGACGATCTGGAACGCAGCGTCGCGGTGGACGCCATGGTCAGCAAAGTGCTGAACCGCGACGGGTTCGCCCTTGACCAACTGACAGCCCGACTCAGTGCGTTGCTGGACAAGGCGCTGGACGATGAGCACAACCCGCTGGGGCCTGCGCGGCTCTGCGAGTATTTCTTGCAGGCCTGGCGCAACCTGGGGGTGGAGATCAAGGTCAAGCTGATCATTCTCAAACTATTTGATCGCTACGTGCTCAGCAGCACTGATCAGCTGTACGCCGAAGCCAATCAACTGCTCATCGCGACCGGCGTGTTGCCCGACCTCAAGCCCGCTCCCACGCGGCGAGCCAGCGATCATGCCGCCGCCAGCGCCTATGCCGAACCGATCGAAGTCGGCATCCACTCGGGCCATGCACCGGTCGACGATGGCGTGCAGGAAGTCTTTGCCGCGTTGCAGGAGCTGCTGCTACACGTGCGCGGCAGTGTCGCGCCGACCCTCGAAGCCAGTGCCCAGACACAGCCCATTTCCACCCGAGACCTGTTGCGCCTGCTCTCGCACTTGCAGCAATACGTGCCGGCGCTGGCGACCCAGGACGACTTCGATCTGCGTAACCAGCTCGAACAGCTGCTAACCCGGGTCAGCGTCAAAAGTGGCAAGTCGCGCGTGGTCGGCGTGGCTGACGAAGACGTGATCAACCTGATCGCCATGCTCTTCGAATGCATCCTTGATGACCGCAACCTGCCTGACTCCCTCAAGGCGCTGATTGGTCGGTTGCAGATTCCGATGCTCAAAGTGGCGGTGCTCGACAAGAGCTTCTTCAGCCGCGCCAGCCACCCGGCCCGGCGTCTGCTCAACGAAATCGCTGCCGCCGCGATGGGCTGGGGGGAGTGCGATGACCACGAGCGTGACAGCCTGTACCTGCGCATCGAGCAAGTGGTCCAGCGCCTGTTGAACGACTTTGTTGACGATCCGGCGATCTTTTCCGAATTGCTGGCGGATTTTCTCGCCTTCACCAGTGATGAGCGCCGCCGCAGCGAACTGCTGGAACAGCGTACCCGTGACGCCGAGGAAGGCCGCGCCAGGACCGAACTGGCTCGCCAGCGTGTCGAGCAGGCGCTGAATCAGGCGTTATTGGGCAAAGTGCTGCCCCAGGCTGTGGTGGTCTTCGTGCAGGAGGCCTGGAGCAAAGTGCTGTTGTTGACCTGCCTCAAACATGGTGATGCGTCGGCGCAATGGCAGGCCGATGTGCAGACTATGGAGCAATTGATCTGGAGCGTGCAGCGCCATGACGAGCCCGATGCCGGCCTGCGTTTGTTGGCGCTGGTGCCCGGGCTACTGAAGGCCTTGCGCGACGGATTGAGCAGCTCGGCGTTCGATCCGTTCGCCACCAGTGAGTTTTTCAGTGAGCTGGAAACCTTGCACGTGCAACGGTTCGAGCGCCCGGGTCAGACGGCTGAACAACCCGTCGACCCGCCGGTTATGGTCGAAGTGCTGCAGCAAATCGTGCTGCACACGGCGGACGAAGGCCTGGCCGATGTGGTGTCTGTGCGGTTGCCGGCGGACGATGCCGGTTTGCTTCAGGTCGATCAACTGCGTCCGGGCTGCTGGGTCGAGTTTCAGGAAGACGATGAAAACACCCTGCGTTGCAAGCTGGCAGCGATCATCGATTCCACCGGCAAATACATCTTTGTCGACCGCACGGGAATGAAAGTGCTGGAGCGCAGCCGCACCGGCCTGGCCCTGGAATTTCGCCGTGGCGCGGTGCGGGCGCTGGACGATACCTTGCTGTTCGACCGGGCCCTGGAGTCGGTGCTGGGCAATCTGCGGCGTCTCAATCGCGGCAAGTGATCGCGCCCCGAGGGCCTATCGCGGCATACTGGGCGCCAACACAGTCGTCGTTGAAGGAACCTGTATGCAGTTGGACCCCGCGAGCGGTTGGTGTCAGGGCGTGCGTGTATGCCGCTCGCCCAACTTCAATGCGCGCCCCTCGGGCGAAATTTCCCTGCTGGTGATCCACAACATCAGCCTGCCGCCAGCGCAGTTCGCCACCGGCAAGGTGCAGGAATTTTTCCAGAATCGTCTGGATGTCACGGAGCATCCCTATTTTGCAGGTATTGCTGACCTGCGGGTGTCTGCGCACTTTCTGATCGAACGTGACGGCACCGTCACTCAGTTTGTCTCTTGTCTTGAGCGCGCCTGGCACGCCGGTGTCTCGAGTTTCGAGGGGCGGGAGACCTGCAACGATTTTTCTGTGGGCATCGAACTTGAGGGCACGGATGATCTTCCGTTCGAGGACGCCCAGTATCAGGCGTTGACGACTCTGACCCGACAACTGCAAAGCACATTTACGGCGATCACGGCGCAACGCATCTGCGGGCATAGCGACATCGCACCGGGGCGCAAGACGGATCCGGGACCCGCGTTCGACTGGGCACGCTACCGCGCCGCCTTGGCAAATGCCGCTTTGGAACAAGAGGAACAACGATGAGTTTTCTGGTGTTGCTGTTGGCCGTCTGGATCGAGAAATTCTCGGCCTTGCGCCATCGGGTCCAACGTGACGGCGGTTGGGTGCGTGAACTGAACAAGCTTGAAGTCAGCCCGCGCCTGATTGATCGGCCATGGCTGGTATTGGTGGTGCTGGTGTTGTTGCCGGTGGCGCTGCTGGGTTTGTTGCTGGTGGTGCTTGAACCGGTGGCCTACGGGTTGCTGGCATTGCCGGTGCACCTGCTGGTGGTGATTTACAGTCTGGGTCGCGGCGATTTGCTGGCTGGCCTGGGACCGTTTCGCGATGCCTGGCGCCGGGAAGACCTGCAAGCCGCCGCCCATGTGGCGAAGCGCGACGTGGACATCTGCGCCGATAGCGGCGAGCAACTGCTTGAGCGGGTCGAAGGGCATTTGCTGTGGGAGGCGTACCAGAGCTTTTTCGCGGTGATTTTCTGGTACTTCGTGCTGGGCCCGGTCGCCGCACTGAGCTACCGGCTGCTGGCGCTGGCTGAAGAGCACGGGCAGAACCCTGCTGTGGTCGAGCGCGCTGCACAGTTGCGTCATGCGTTTGATTGGGTGCCGGTGCGTCTGTTGGCGGCCAGTTTCGCGCTGGTCGGAAATTTTGTCGCGGTCAGCCGCGTCATGCTGCATGAACTGCTGAACTGGAACATCAGCGCTGCCCAGTTGATCGAGAAAGTTGGCCTGGTGGCTGGCGAAATTCCTGCACCGGTCGTCGGACCGGATGGTATCAACAGCCTGGACCGGATCTGGGAATTACTGCTGCGAGCGGCGGTGCTCTGGTATGCAGGTTTTGCGTTGTGGACGGTCCTTCCGTAAACCAACGGCTGTCTTGCGTGAACATCTTTGTGGGGAGGGGGCTTGCTCCCGGGGCGCAGCGTCCTCAAACGGCCAGGCGAATATGTCAGGAAAACCCGCTCGCCTGCATTGCGTCTGCTTCGCAGACGAGCGGGAGCAAGCTCCCTCGCCACAAGATGATCATCGATCTCAAGTCCGGCGATCTGCCGTTAACCTTAAGTTACAAAACCCCCAGCCGATTTAAGCTATACAGGGATAGCGCTGAATAGTGGCTATCTGCCGTCGACCCGCGCCTGCCAATAAAAATAAGAATCAAAAGGGAGACTTCCAGTGAAGAGCTTGCTCTATCCCGCCGTCGCGCTGATGAATCGCCTGAGCTTCGGCATGAAGTTCAGCCTGATCAGTGTGCTGTTCCTCGTGCCGATGCTGGTGACCAACTTCTATCTGGTCCGCGACTCCTATCGTGAATTCCAGGGCACACAAGTCGAGCTGCAAAGCCTCGACCTGCTCGGCAGCAGCCTGACCCTGCGGCGTGATCTGGAAACCCTGAACAACCTGGTGCAAATCAACGTCACCCTTGGCCAGTCCGGCAAGGCCGGAAACGTCGAGACGAAGATCAGCACTCTGGAGCAAAGTGTTCTGGCCCGCCTGCAAGGGCTGACGGCGATGACCACTGATCCGGAGCAGATCACGGTTTTCGATGGCAAGCGCGATGAAATGATCGCGGCGTTCAAGGCCCAGCAAGCGGAAAACTCCCTGCAAAGTAAAAGTGGGATGATCGGCAAGTTGCTCGGCAGCGCGCAGATTTTCAGCCAGATCATTGCCAGTCAAGCCGGCCTCAGCCGCGATACCCAGAGCGACATGCGTCAGCTCAGCGAACTCATTACCAACGTCACTCCGCCTGTGACGCAGATCCTGGGCGACGGCCGGGCGATGGGTTCCTATTCGCTTGGGCAAGGTTTTCTGAATTCGTCGTCGAGCACCCGATTTGATGAGCTGCTGGCGCAGATCGAAAAGCTCCAGGGCGAATACGGTCTGAAGCTCAATGATGCATTGGGTTCCAGCAAAGCGGCGCGTGACACCCTGGCCGCCCAGGCCGAGAGCAGCAAGGCCTCGCTGAAAAAGGCCAGTGAACTGTTCGAAGAACAGGTGGTGATGGCCGACACCCTCGATGCGCCATGGCAGGCCTTTTACGACCAGGTCACCGGCCTGATGGACCAGACCTACCAACTCAACGAAGCCACCCTGGCATTCCTCGGCACCCAGTTGCAGCAGCGACTGGAGCAGAACCGCACCCACATGATCTTGCAGGCCGTGGCGCTGTCGGTGGTGTTTGTGTTGATTTTCTACCTCTACGGCGGCTTCTACGCCTCGACCCGCACCACCCTCAAACGTCTGGGCGCGACGCTGGACAAAGTTGCAGCGGGCGACATGACCGTCACCTTCCGGGCCGAAAGCCGCGATGAGTTGGGCGAGTTGGGCGAGGTGTTCAACGGCACCGTGAAGAAAATCCATGACCTGATCGAGCGCGTAGGCCAGACCGTCAACGAGGTCGAGCGCCAGGCCGGACAAGTCGAAAGTGTCTCTGCCCAAAGCAACCAGGCGGTGGCGGGGCAGCGTTCGCAGATCGAGCAGGTCGCCACGGCCATGAACCAGATGTCTGCCACCTCCCTTGAGGTGGCGCGCAGTGCCGCCGCAGCAGTCAGCAGTGCCCACAGCGTCAACGACGAAACCATCAGCGGTCGCGGCCTGGTGGCGTCCCAGCAGGGCAGCATCGCGCAACTGGCCAGCGAGATCGATCAGTCGGTGCGGGTGGTCAACCAATTGGCCAGCGACAGTCAATCCATCAGCCGCGTGCTGGAAGTGATCAAGAGCATCGCCGAGCAGACCAACCTCTTGGCGCTCAACGCCGCGATCGAAGCCGCTCGGGCCGGTGAGCAAGGGCGTGGTTTTGCGGTGGTGGCCGATGAGGTGCGGACCCTCGCCAAGCGCACTCAGCAATCGACCGAAGAAATCGAGCAGATGATCACCAAGCTCCAGAATGGTGTCGGCGCGGCGGTGAAAGCCATGGGCGTCAGCCATCAGGTGGCCGATGGCACCGTCGGGCAGTCGGAAAAGGTCCAGCAAGCGCTGGAAAACATCCTCGGTGCCGTCGGCATGATCGTCGACCAGAACCAACAGATCGCCGCCGCGGTGGAGCAGCAGACGGCAGTGGCCCACGACATCGACCAGAACATCGTCGAGATCAACCGCGCGGGTGAACGTACCGCCGAAGGGGCGCACCAGACCGAGGATGCCAGTCGAGCATTGTCGGCCCAAGTGTTGGAACTCAAACAACTGATCAGCGCGTTCCGGGTCTGACGACACACAAGGATCAAATGTGGGAGCAGGTTTTTGTGCAGGGCTGATTTACCAGTTGAACAACTCGCAGGCATTGGCCGTGCTTGCGGCCGCCAATCGCTCGGGGCTGATCGCCATGATGCCGGCCAGCGCCGAGCAAATCGCCGGCAGGTGCGCCGGGCTGTTGCGTTGACCGGGAAACATGGCGGGCGCCATGTCCGGTGAATCGGTTTCCAGCACCACTGATTCCAGGGGCAGGTCAGCGAGGACGCGGTGCATGCGCAGCGCCTGCGGCCAGGTCGCGGCGCCGCCCAGGCCCAGTTTGAAACCGAGCTTGATGTATTCGCGCGCCTCTTCCTTGCTGCCGGCGAAGGCATGAATGATGCCCGCGCGTTTCAATCGAAACCGTTTGAGCGTGGCAATCACCGCGGCATGGCTGCGCCGCACATGAATCAGCGCCGGAAGATTGAAGTCCACCGCCAGTTGCAGTTGCGCGTCGAACAAGGCCTGCTGGCGCTCACGGTCGAGGGTTTCGATGAAGTAATCCAGACCGATCTCACCCACGGCACACAATTGCCGATGACCCGCCAGGCGGGTCAGCCAGTCACCGAGTTCGAGTAAATCGTCAGGGCGATGCTGGTCCAGGTACACCGGGTGCAAACCGAGCGCCGCATGCAGGTCGGGGTCGCTCTGCACCAAGTCCCAGACCCGCTGCCAATTACCCTGATAAACCCCCAGCACCACCATTCGCCGTACCCCGAGGGCGCGGCTTTCGGCGAGCAGCGCCGTGCGGTCCTCGTCGAAGTCCGGAAAATCCAGATGAGTGTGGCTGTCAATCAGCTCCACGGTTCAGTCCTGGCGAATACGCTGCTTGAAGGTCCGCGCGATGGCTTGCACGCCGGGTTGGTAGTCGGACTGCTCGATGGCGGCCAGCGCCAGCGCCAGGGCCTTGTCGGCAATCAACTGATGCTGCTGGGCCATGGCGTTGACCGGCAGCGGCAAGAAGTCCAGCAACTGCGTGTCGCCGAAGGTGCCGAGGCGCAGCGGTCGGGTTTTCAGCGGGAAGTCGTGCAAGGCATCGAACACGCCTTGAAGCAGCACGTAAGACGTGGTCACCAGCGCATCCGGCAAATGCCCCAGGCGCTGCAACAATTCCTCCATCAACTGCTTGCCGCACTCACGGCTGAACGATTCGCCGTGCTCGATCAGCACGTCGCCTTTGAACCCGCTTAACGCCTCCTTGAACCCGGCGGCACGTTCCTGGCTGATGCTCAGCTCGGGCCGGGCACCGATCAGCGCGATTTGCTTGGGCAGCGGGTCGAGCAGGCTGCGGGTCAGTTGCAGGCTGGCCTCGCGATCATCGCTGATCACCGAACAGAAATGCTCAGGCTCCATCACCCGGTCGATGGCGATGATCGGAATGCCTTTGGCCTGCAACAGACGATAACTGTCATCACCGGCCGGCAGGCAACTGGCGACGATCAAGGCATCACAGCGCCGGGCGCGGAACAGTTGCAGCAATTGCCGCTCACTGTCCGGCGCATCGTCGGAGCTGGCGATCAGCAATTGATAACCGCGCGCCCGGGCGCCTTGCTCGAGCAGTTTGGCGATTCTTGCGTAACTGGGGTTTTCCAGGTCCGGCAGAATGAAGCCCAAAGTGCGGGTGTGCCGACTGCGCAGCCCCGCCGCCTGAGGGTTGGGCGTGAAGCCATGTTGTTCGACGACCGCACGAACGCGCTCGACGGTGGCACTGCTGATACGTTGCTGCTCGGCCTTGCCATTAATGACATAACTGGCGGTGGTAACGGACACACCGGCCAACTGTGCGATATCACTGAGTTTCAACTCGGGATTTCCTTGTTTGTTCGAGCTTGCCCCGACATTTTCGCCAATCCTACCCGATTCGGGCAGACGACCATTGTCGCAACGCTTCCGACAAGTTGGACTTCAAGGATGGGACATAATCGAGTAACGTGCCAATCATTCTAGATTAAACGTTTCAGCAAGCGTATTTTCTACGTTATAAGCGCATTTGGCCGGTTCTGCCGTGAAACCGCCAAAAATGATGACGAAGCGCCTAAGCTGGAATCATCCAAAACAATACCTGGCGCCCACAGACGCCAAAAAGGAGAAAGCATGCTCGAGCTCACCATAGAGCAGATATCCATGGGCCAGTCGGCTGTGGATAAGTCCGAAGCCTTGCAATTACTGGCCGGGCATCTGGTCACCGATGGCCTGGTGGCCGAGGGTTATCTCGCCGGTTTGCAGGCGCGGGAAGTCCAGGGCTCGACCTTTCTCGGTCAAGGTATTGCCATCCCCCACGGTACGCCGGAAACCCGCGATCAGGTGTTTTCCACCGGTGTGCGGCTGATGCAATTCCCCGAAGGCGTGGACTGGGGCGACGGCCAGATCGTTTACCTGGCGATCGGCATTGCCGCCAAATCCGATGAACACCTGCGACTGCTGCAACTGCTGACCCGTGCCCTCGGAGAAACCGACCTGGGCCAGGCCCTGCGTCGCGCCAGTTCCGCCGAAGCCTTATTGAAACTGCTGCAAGGGGCACCGCAGGAACTGGCGCTGGATGCACAAATGATCGGCCTTGGTGTCTCCGCCGATGACTTCGAAGAACTTGTATGGCGCGGCGCGCGTTTGCTGCGCCAGGCCGATTGCGTGAGTAACGGGTTCTCCGCCGTCTTGCAACAGGTCGAAGCGCTGCCGCTGGGCGATGGCTTGTGGTGGCTGCACAGCGAACAAACGGTCAAGCGTCCGGGCCTGGCGTTCGTCACGCCGGACAAGCCCATGCGCTACCTCGGCCAGCCCCTCAGTGGCCTGTTCTGCCTGGCCAGCCTCGGCGAGGCGCATCAGGCTTTGCTCGAACGCCTGTGTGCGCTGCTGATCGAAGGCCGTGGCCATGAACTGGGTCGCGCCACCAGCAGCCGTAAAGTCCTCGAAGTGCTGGGCGGTGAACTGCCGGCGGACTGGCCGAGCGCGCGCATTGCGTTGGCCAACGCCCACGGTTTGCATGCCCGCCCGGCGAAGATCCTCGCGCAGTTGGCGAAAAGTTTTGAAGGCGAAATCCGCGTGCGCATCGTCGATGGCGAGGACAGCGCCGTGTCGGTGAAGAGCTTGAGCAAACTGCTCAGCCTCGGCGCCCGGCGCGGTCAGGTATTGGAGTTCGTCGCTGAACCGAGCATCGCCGCCGATGCCTTGCCAGCCTTGCTGGCCGCCATCGAAGAAGGCCTCGGTGAAGACGTCGAGCCGTTGCCTGCCGTGAGCCAGCAGCGCGAGGTGTTTGCCGATGTCGCCGAAGTGCTCCTGGCGCCAGCGTCCGGCAGTCTGGTCCAGGCCATTGCCGCTGCACCGGGCATCGCCATTGGCCCGGCGCACATTCAAGTGCTGCAAACCATCGAATACCCGTTGCGTGGTGAGTCTGCCTCCATTGAGCGTGAACGTCTCAAGCAGGGCTTGGTGCACGTGCGCCGCGACATCGAAGGCTTGATCGAACGCAGCAAATCCAAAGCCATCCGCGAGATTTTCATCACCCACCAGGAAATGCTCGACGACCCGGAATTGACCGATGAAGTCGACACCCGCCTCAAGCAAGGCGAAAGCGCTGAAGCGGCGTGGATGGCGGTGATTGAAGCGGCGGCCAAACAACAGGAATCGTTGCAGGACGCCTTGCTCGCCGAACGGGCTGCCGACCTGCGCGACATCGGTCGTCGGGTGCTGGCGCAACTCAGCGGCGTCGAAACCCCGAGTGAACCCGATCAGCCGTACATTCTGGTGATGGACGAAGTCGGCCCGTCCGACGTTGCCCGTCTCGATCCGACCCGTGTGGCCGGCATTCTTACGGCCCGTGGCGGCGCGACTGCTCACAGTGCGATTGTCGCCCGGGCGCTGGGCATTCCGGCCTTGGTCGGCGCCGGTGCGGCGGTGTTGCTGCTGGCGCCGGGCACGCCGTTGCTGATTGATGGTCAGCGCGGTCGCCTGCATGTGGACGCCGACGCGGCAACCTTGCAGCGCGCCACCGAAGAACGCGACACCCGCGAACAACGCCTGAAAGCCGCCGCCGAACAACGCCATCAACCGGCGCTGACCACCGACGGCCATGCGGTCGAAGTGTTCGCCAACATCGGCGAAAGTGCCGGCGTGACCAGCGCGGTGGAGCAGGGTGCCGAAGGCATCGGCTTGCTGCGCACTGAACTGATTTTCATGGCCCATTCCCAGGCGCCGGACGAGGCCACCCAGGAAGTCGAATACCGCCGCGTCCTCGACGGCCTGGCCGGTCGTCCCCTGGTGGTTCGCACCCTCGATGTCGGTGGCGATAAACCACTGCCATACTGGCCGATTGCGAAAGAAGAAAACCCGTTCCTCGGCGTGCGTGGCATTCGCCTGACCTTGCAGCGTCCGCAGATCATGGAAGCGCAATTGCGCGCCTTGCTCCGTGCAGCGGACAACCGCCCGTTGCGGATCATGTTCCCGATGGTCGGCAGCGTCGATGAGTGGCGCCAGGCGCGGGACATGACCGAGCGTCTGCGTCTGGAAATCCCGGTGGCTGATCTGCAACTGGGGATCATGATCGAGGTGCCATCGGCGGCCTTGCTGGCGCCGGTGCTGGCCAAGGAAGTCGACTTCTTCAGCGTCGGCACCAATGACCTGACTCAATACACCCTGGCCATCGACCGAGGGCATCCAACCTTGTCGGCCCAGGCTGACGGCTTGCACCCGGCGGTGCTGCAACTGATCGACATCACCGTGCGCGCGGCCCATGCCAACGGCAAGTGGGTCGGCGTGTGCGGCGAGCTGGCAGCCGATCCGCTGGCGGTGCCGGTGCTGGTCGGTCTCGGCGTGGACGAACTCAGCGTGTCCGGTCGCAGCATTGCCGAGGTCAAGGCACGCATCCGCGAACTCAGCCTCAGCCAAACCAGAATTCTCGCCCAACAGGCCCTGGCCGTGGGCAGCGCCAATGAAGTGCGCGCATTAGTGGAGGCCCTGTAATGGCCAAAATCCTGACCCTGACGCTCAACCCGGCGCTGGACTTGACGGTGCAGTTGCCGCGCCTCGAGCCCGGCCAAGTCAATCGCAGCGACGAAATGCACACCCACGCCGCCGGTAAAGGCGTGAACGTGGCGCAGGTGCTCGCCGACCTCGGCCATCAGCTGACGGTCAGCGGTTTCCTCGGTGAGGACAACCTTCAAGCGTTCGAAACCCTGTTCGCCAAACGCGGTTTTGTCGATGCGTTCATCCGGGTGCCCGGTGAGACGCGCAGCAACATCAAACTGGCGGAAAACGATGGTCGGATCACCGACATCAACGGTCCGGGGCCGATGGTCAATGCGACGGCTCAGCAGGCGCTGCTGGATCGACTCGAGCAGATTGCGCCCGGTCATGACGCGGTCGTGGTGGCCGGCAGCCTGCCGCAGGGCATAAGCCCGCAGTGGTTGCAGGCGTTGATTGAACGTTTGAAAAACCTCGGTCTGAACGTTGCCCTCGACAGCAGCGGCGAAGCCTTGCGTGCAGCGCTCAAGGCCGGCCCGTGGCTGATCAAACCGAACACTGAAGAGTTGGCCGACGCGCTGGGCTGCGAGGTGATATCGGTGGCGGCACAAGCCGAAGCGGCGAGCCGTTTGCACGCTCAAGGCATCGAGCATGTGGTGATCTCCCACGGGGCCGATGGCGTGAACTGGTTCAGTGTCGGCTCGGCGATGCACGCCACGCCGCCCAAGGTCAGCGTCGTCAGCACCGTGGGCGCAGGCGATTCGTTGCTGGCCGGCATGCTCCACGGTTTGCTCAGTGCCGACACGCCTGAACAGACCCTGCGCACCGCCACGGCAATCGCCGCGATGGCGGTCACGCAGATCGGTTTCGGAATTGGCGATGTCGCGCAGTTGGCGCGGCTCGAACAGGGCGTGCGCATCCGCACCCTGACAGAACAATAAGAGGGTTTGTCATGAAGTTAGCCATTGTTACGGCCTGCCCGAACGGCATGGTCACCAGTGTGCTGTGCGCCCGTTTGCTTGATGCAGCGGCCCAGCGTCAGGGCTGGAGCACCAGCGTCGAAGTGGTCGATGCCGCGCATCCGGAACGTCAGCTGTCGGCTGCCACGATTGAAGCGGCCGAGTGGGTGTTGCTGGTCACCAGTGCGCCGGTGGAGATGTCGCGATTCATCGGCAAGAAAGTGTTCCAGAGCACGCCCGCGCATGCCCTGCAGGATGTCGAAGCGGTGCTACGACGCGGGGCTGAAGAAGCTCAGGTGTATGTCGCGCCCGAAGCTGTCGAGCAACCTGCTACCACCGTTCAAAACGCGCCACGCCTGGTGGCGATCACGGCGTGTCCGACCGGTGTCGCTCACACGTTCATGGCGGCCGAAGCCTTGCAGCAAGCGGCCAAGCGTCTGGGCTACGACCTGCAAGTGGAAACCCAAGGCTCGGTCGGTGCGCGCAATCCACTCAGCGCTGCAGCGATTGCCGATGCCGATGTGGTGCTGCTGGCGTGCGATATCGAAGTCGCCACCGAGCGTTTTGCCGGCAAGAAAATCTACCGTTGCGGTACTGGCATTGCGTTGAAGCAAGCCGAGGCGACGCTGAATAAAGCGCTGGCCGAAGGCAAGCAGGAAACCGCTTCGACCGGTGCCAAAGGCCCGGCCAAACAAGAGAAGACCGGTGTCTATAAACACCTGCTGACGGGCGTGTCGTTCATGCTGCCGATGGTGGTGGCGGGCGGTCTGATGATCGCCTTGTCGTTCGTGTTCGGCATTTCCGCATTCAAGGAGGAAGGCACACTCGCCGCCGCACTGATGCAGATCGGTGGCGAGACCGCGTTCAAGTTGATGGTGCCGCTGCTGGCGGGTTACATCGCCTACTCGATCGCCGACCGTCCGGGCCTGGCGCCGGGGATGATCGGTGGCCTGCTGGCGAGCACCCTCGGTGCCGGTTTTATCGGCGGGATCATTGCCGGTTTCATTGCCGGTTATGCGGCGCAGGCGATCAATCGTTATGCGCGCTTGCCGCAAAGTCTTGAGGCACTGAAACCGATCCTGATCATCCCGTTGCTGGCGAGCCTGTTCACCGGCCTGGTGATGATTTACATCGTCGGCAAACCGGTGGCGGGGATGCTCGAAGGGCTCACGCACTTCCTCGACAGCATGGGCACCACCAACGCGATTCTGCTCGGTGTGCTGCTCGGCGGGATGATGTGCGTCGACCTTGGCGGGCCGATCAACAAAGCCGCGTATGCGTTCTCGGTGGGGCTGCTGGCCTCGCAAAGTTATGCCCCGATGGCCGCGACCATGGCCGCCGGTATGGTGCCGCCGATTGGCTTGGGTATCGCCACGTTTATCGCACGGCGCAAATTTGCCCAGACCGAGCGCGAGGCCGGTAAAGCGGCGCTGGTATTGGGGCTGTGTTTCATCTCCGAAGGGGCGATTCCGTTTGCCGCCAAAGACCCGTTGCGAGTGATTCCGGCGAGCATTGCCGGTGGCGCATTGACCGGTGCGTTGTCGATGTATTTCGGCTGCAAACTGATGGCGCCGCACGGTGGGTTGTTTGTGTTGGCGATCCCGAATGCGATCAACCATGCGCTGTTGTATTTGCTGGCGATTGTGGCGGGGAGCCTGCTGACGGCGGTGGCGTATGCGCTGCTCAAGCGGCCGGAAGCTGTTGAGATGGCACTCGAACCCGCCAAAGCCTGACACCACGTTGTACGAGCGAGGCTTGCCCGCGAAGACGGTTTAACATTCAACAAACAGGTGTCTGTCGGATCGCCTTCGCGGGCAAGCCTCGCGTCTACAGGGGGAGCGGTGTCACATCGGTTTCATGCGCACGTGTTTTAGTTTTCCTTTTCAGGGAGAACACCATGAGCGAATTCGACCTCGGCCGTCGCCGTGTCATGCAAGCCGTCGGCGCCGGGCTATTGCTTCCAGGGCTGGCGCCGGCCGTCATCGCCTCGGTCAAGGACCGTCCGCAGCTCACCGATGGCGTGCAGTCCGGCGATCTGATGGGCGACCGGGCGATGATCTGGAGCCGCAGCGACCGACCGGCGCGGATGGTGGTCGAATGGGACACCCGCAGCCTGTTTGGCAACCCACGCCGATTCGTCTCGCCATTGGCCGATGCGCGCAGCGATTTCACCGCACGGGTCGAGCTCACGGGGCTGCCGGCCGATCAGGCGATTTTCTATCGCGTGTATTTCGAAGACGCCCAAAGCGGTGTCACCAGTGAACCCTGGTTCGGTCATTTGCGCAGCGTGCCGCAAACCCGGCGCGACCTCCGTTTTGTCTGGAGCGGCGACACCGTTGGCCAAGGCTTCGGCATCAATCCGGACATTGGCGGCATGCGCATCTACGAAGCCATGCGTCTGCGCCTGCCCGACTTCTTTATCCACAGCGGCGACACCATCTACGCTGACGGCCCGGTGCCGGCGCAACTGGCCACCGAAAGCGGCCGGGTGTGGCGCAATATCACCAGCGAAGCCAAGAGCAAGGTCGCCGAGACACTCGACGATTATCGCGGCAACTACCGCTACAACCTGATGGACGAGAACATCCGTCGCTTCAACGCCGAAGTCCCGCAGATCTGGCAGTGGGATGACCACGAAGTGGTGAATAACTGGTCACCGGGCAAGCAATTGGATGAGCGCTACAAGAGCAAAGATATCCACAGCCTGGTCGGTCGCGCCCGCCAGGCCTGGCTCGAATATGCGCCCATGCGTTTGCAGAGCGCTGATGGCGGCGGGCGGATTTATCGCAAGCTCGGCTACGGGCCGATGCTGGATGTGTTCGTGCTGGACATGCGCAGCTATCGCGAAGCCAATGACGACAACCTCGGCACTGCCAAACCGTTTCTCGGTCGTGAGCAACTCGACTGGCTCAAGGCTTCGTTAAAAGCCTCCAGTGCTCAATGGAAGGTCATCGCCGCCGACATGCCGATCGGCCTCGGCGTCCCCGACGGAGAAGTCAGCCCCGGTGTCGCGCGCTGGGAAGCAGTGGCCAACGGTGATCCAGGACCGGCCCAGGGACGTGAGCTGGAAATCGCTGAACTCTTGGGCTTTTTACGGGCGCAGCAGGTGCGCAATTACGTGTTCCTGACGGCCGATGTGCATTACTGCGCAGCCCACCATTACCACCCGGACCGCGCCGCATTCCAGGACTTCGAACCGTTCTGGGAATTTGTGGCCGGGCCGTTGAATGCCGGGAGCTTCGGACCCAATCCGCTGGACAAGACCTTCGGGCCCGAGGTGGTTTTCGAGAAAGCACCACCGGCGCAGAACACCTCGCCGTTTGCCGGGTTCCAGTTTTTTGGCGAGGTGAATATCGATGGGCAGACGGGGGAGATGAGTGTGGTGTTGCGGGATCTGGATGGGGTGGCGGTGTTTGAGCGCAAGCTTCAGCCAGCCTGACCGTTTCCACCAACAACACACAACCAATGTGGGAGCGAGCCTGCTCGCGAATGCGGTTTCACATTCAACAGCGTCGTTGTCTGACCCACCGCTTTCGCGAGCAGGTTCGCTCCCACAGGGATTGTGGTGGTTCAGTAGACGTCGCGGCGGTAGCGGCCCTGCTCGATGAGGCGGTCGACTTCTGCAATCCCGAGCACTTCGTTGAGTACGTGATCCACGCCTGAAGCCATCCCCTGCAAGCTCCCGCAGATGTAAATCACGGCGCCGTCAGCCAGCCATTGCTTCAATAGATCGGCCGACTCACGCAGCCGATCCTGCACATAAATCTTCTCGGCCTGATCCCGCGAGAACGCCAGGTCCAGTCGCTCCAGATCGCCTGAAGTCAGCCATTCCTCAAGCTCATCGCGGCACAGATAGTCGTATTCCCGATGACGCTCACCGAACAGCAGCCAATGCCGTTGCTGCCCATCGGCAATGCGTGCCTTGAGCAAACTGCGCAGTCCAGCCAGCCCGGTGCCGTTGCCCAGCAGGATCATCGGCACCGGCTCGGTCGGCAGGTGGAACCCGCTGTTGCGCCGCACTCGCAGGCTGATGGTGCCCCCCACGGGAGCGTGTTCGGTCAGCCAGCCGGAGCCGATGCCCAGGCTGCCATCGGTGTGCATTTCCTGGCGCACGATCAGTTCCAGAATGCCGTCAGCCGCAATCGAAGCAATGGAGTATTCGCGCATGGCCAACGGCACCAGCGCATCGACCAGTGCCTGAGCGTGCAGGCCGACCAGATGGGTTCTGTTTTCCGGCAGTTGTCGGCTGGCGAGGGCGTGCTCCAGCGGTTGCGACAAGCCATTGAAGGTCACCATCGCCCGGCCTTCAATACCCAGGCCATCAAGGAAATGCTCGATTGCCCACGGGCAATTGCGGGGCAGGACTTCCACCAGATCCCCCGCCAGCCAACTGCTGGTGGTCGGTGCGGTGAGGCCCAGCAAGTACACCGGTGAACCGCTGCTGTCCGGGTTCATCAACTCGCGGCGGGTCAGGGTCCAGTTGTCGTAGCTCGGCGCCTGCCAGGTGTCGACCGGTGCTTGCCCGGTCAACAGGCCGAGTTGCTGCTGCCAGTGACGCAAGGCGTAAGGGTCGCCGCTGTCGACTTCCACTGGGGCGAACAACGTCTTGCCGCCATGCTCGCCAAGCCAGGTGTGCAAGCGTCGGGCGAAGCCGCAGAAGTGTTGATATTGGCGATCACCGAGACCCAATACCGCGTAGTTCAGGCTTTTCAGGTTCGACGCCTGGCCCAGCACCTTGCGTTCGAAGCCGCGGGCGCTGTCCGGCGCTTCGCCGTCGCCGAAGGTGCTGACCACGAACAGCGCATTGCTGGATTCACGCAAGTCCTGTTCGCTGACATTCGCCAAGGGTTGGACTTTTACCGGCAGGCCGGCCGCCTGCAATTGCCCGGCAGTCTGCCACGCCAGTTGCTCGGCAAAGCCGCTTTGGCTGGCGAAGCCGATCAACCAGGCTGGCGCATTGTTGCCCGTTTGCGCGAAGTTTTTGCGGGCGTCCTTGATCTGCTTTTTCTTGCGGCGACGGTCCAGGTACAACAACCAGCCAGTGACAAAGAACAGCGGCATGGTCAGCGCGGTGAGGGTCAGGATGATCCGCCCGACGATGCCGAAGTAACTGCCCACGTGCAGCGCGTAAATGCTGGTCAGCAGTTGTGCCTTGAGGCTCTTGTCGCTGTAACGGTCATGCCGTTTGACGAGGCCGGTGGCCGGATCGAGGCTGATCTGGTTCAGCGCACGGTCATGGGGCGAGGAGTTCAACAGGTAGAAGACCGTCGCCGGTTGGCCGGCCACGGGCGGCATGCGGATGTTGTAGGCACTGAGTGCCGGACCTGCGGCGCTGTAGATGCTGCTCCACATGGCGGCGTAATCGGCGGTGGGCGCCGGGCCGCTTGGGGCAGGACCTCGACCGCCGCGAACGCGCTCGTTCTGCGGAGAGTCGGACAGCAATTGGGTCAAGCCCTTGTTGTACCACTCATAGGACCAGGACAACCCGGTCAGCGCTGACAGGAGGTAAAACACCAGGCACCAGGTGCCGGCCACCGAGTGCAGGTCCCAGTTGAAACTGCGGCCCTTTTTCTTCCAGTCGAGGGTCAGCCAGGCGCGCCAGTTTTTCCATTGGCGCGGCCAGCGCAGGTACAGGCCGGACAGGCAGAAAAATACCAGGATCAGCGTGCAGGCCCCGGTGATCTGCCGCCCGGTATCGCCCATGGCGAGAAAGCGGTGCAGTTGCAGCATCAGGCCGAAGAAGTCCTGACCGGTGGCTTCACCCATGAACTGGGCGGTGTACGGATCGAAGTAGCGCATCTCGCCCCGGCGTTCGCCCGGTGGCGGGGTGAAACTCACCCGCGCGGCGTTGCCGCTGTCGGTCTCGACCCAGAGCATCGCGACTTTCTTGCCGGAGGCGCCCTCGATTTTTTCCACCAGTTCGGCGGGCGGCAGGACGCCGGCAACCTGCTTCTCGACCTGCAACACAGAAGGATTGAGCACGCTGAGGATCTCATCCTCAAACGACACCATCGCCCCGGTGATGCCCATCAGGGCCAGGACCAGCCCGGCACTGATGCCGAAAAACCAGTGCAACTGGAACAGGGTTTTCTTCAACACGTCGCTCGCCTTGTTCGTTCGAAATAATCATCACGGCGCGCATTATGCCGTGGGTTGCTGAGAAACATTCTTTTTTACGTACAAAAGCCCCGTTCATGCAGATGAACGGGGCCTGACCTTATATCGCCGGCTGCTTTATGTGGGAGCGAGCCTGCTCGCGAAGGCTGTAGCCGTCGCCACAGATGAGGTGCGGCAACCATCCATTCGCGAGCAGGCTCGCTCTCACATTGATCAGAAGTGGAAGTTGGTGCTCAGCAATGCCGTGCGGCCCGCCGCCTGGTTGGCGAAGTGGGTCGAGAAGGCTTTGTCGTAGTAGGTTTCGTCGGTCAGGTTCTGCACGTTCAGTTGCAGGTCGACGTTTTTGCTCAACTTGTAGGCAGCCATTGCGTCGTAACGAACATAGGACTCGACCATGGTGGTGTTGGCCACGCTGCCGAAGACGTCGTCGACATAGAACGCACCACCACCGATGGTCAGCTTCGGCGTGACCTGATAGGTCGTCCACAGGCTGGCACTGTTTTTCGGGGTGTTCGGCAGTTCGTTGCCATCGTTGGCTTTACCCAGCGGGCCGCCATCGACTTGTTCGCTGTTCATGTAGGCGTAACCGGCGAAGACCTGCCATTTTTCGGTGATCTTGCCGCTGGCCGACAATTCGATGCCCTGGACGCGGGTTTTACCGGCGTTTTCATAGGACGTGGTGTCGACCTGGACGCGGGCGTTGTCTTTCTCGGTGCGGAAGATATCGGCGGTCAACGACAGGCGATCGTTCAGCAAGTCCCACTTGGTGCCGATTTCGTAGTTCTTGGTGGTTTCCGGCTCCATGTCGCTGCTCAGCAGATTGCCGTTGCGATCCGGAGTGCCGCCCAACGGGTTGCCTTCCTGACCTTCGCCCAGCGTGTTGCCCGGTGGCGTGGCGGAGGTGGCGTAGGACGCGTAGATGCTGCCGTTTTCGGCCGGTTTGTAAACCACGCCGAACTGGCCGGTCACGAACTCGCTGACGTCATCCCCTTTGGACGTGGTCACGCTGGACGCGTTGTAGGTTTTGTATTTGGTGTCGAAATGGTCGTAACGCAGGCCCATGTTCACCAGCCATTGCTCGGACAACTCGAGGGTGTCGAACACATACAGCGCGTAGGTATCGGACTCGGTATCAGTGCCGGCGTAGTTCCGCGAGATCGCACCGTTCCATGGGTCGTTCGGGTTCGGGTTGGCCAGCGAGGTGCAGTTGTAGCCGCTTGGCGCGCCGATCAGTGCCGGCGAGCAGTTGGTGGTCGACGCCGCGGTTCGAGGGGTGGTGTCGACGTTGACGTTGTACGAGGATTTCTGGCTTTCCTCGCGGCTCAGCTCGATGCCGGTGGCGAAGCTGTTTTTGAAGCCCGCAATGTAGACGTCACCAAACAGATCGGTCTGGTTCGTGGTGGTCTCGGTGTTGCTCACGCGGGTGTTGGCCCGGCGCCAGACGCTGCCGTTGTTCACGTTGCCCTTGCTGTCGTCCGGCTGGGTCAGGATGTAATCCTGCATGCTGCTGCCGTGGCGCAGGGTGTTCTTGACGGTCAGCGCATCGCTCAGGTCGTGCTCGATGGCAAAGGTTGCCGTGTCGGTGCGGCCCTTGCGGAAATCGCGATCCAGCCCGTAGAAGTTGCTGTGATCGCCGCCGGCGAACGGCTTGTCCGGATTCGACTTGGTGCGGGCGGCGGAACCTGCGACAGGGATGGTGTACGGAATGCCCGAGTCTGGCGTGTCGTTGCTTTCCAGATGGTAGTAATCGAGGTTGACCCGGGTGTCGGTGCCCAGGCCGAATGCCAGCGACGGGGCGATGCCCCAGCGGTCGTAGTCGACGCTGTCACGGCCGGCGACATTGCTTTCGTGGCTCATCAGGTTCAGACGGCCAGCGGCGGTGTCGGTGAACTGGTAGTTGCCGTCCAGGGTGTAACGCTGGGTCTGGTCCGAACCCCAGGTAAAACCACCGTCGAACGAGTCGCCCAAGTGGGCCTTTTTGCTCACCAGGTTAATGCTGCCGCCCGCCGCGCCACGGCCGCCAATGGCCGAGTTCGGACCTTTGCTGACTTCGATGGATTCTACGGCGAAGATCTCGCGGCTCTGCGAACCGGTGTCACGCACACCGTCCAGATAGGTGTCGCCCTGAGCGTCGAAACCACGAATGAACGGACGATCGCCTTGTGGGTTTCCACCTTCACCGGCACCAAAGGTGATGCCCGGAACGGTGCGCAGCGCATCCTGCATATTGAGGGCGCCGGTGTCCTTGAGCACTTGCTGCGGGATGACGGTGACCGAGCGCGGTGTGTCCACCAGCGGTGCGGTGTACTTGGGCGAGGAGGCTTTTTCAACGTTGTAGGAAGTCGCATCCTGGGCATCGCCAGTGATGGAGGTCGCCCCCAGGGAAATCGCATTGCCCGGCGCTTTTTCGTCGGCCTTTTCGGCTGCGAAAACCATGTGGCCGGCAGAACCGGCCGTGATCGCCACGCCAATTGCAGACGCGAGCAAGCGCGGTGAACTGACCGGTAAATGTGAGTGTTGGCGTGACATGTGAATTCCCCTCCCCAAGGATTTGAGGCCGCGGAATATAGGGTAGACGCGTATTTGTATCAATTGCGAAACGTTACTATTCGCGAGGAATTTACATTCTTTACAATTTGACCTTACGGTTTTTGATGATTCGTTCGTCGTGGGGGTTTTACACAGTCAATAAGAATCAATACCATTGCCGCCTCTTTACCTCCAGGTGTCCTCCCATGCTGCTGCACATTCCCGGCGTGTTCGCGAAAGAAGAAGTGCAGCGCATCCGCGAGGCTCTGGAGCAGGCGAATTGGGCCGATGGCAAAATCACCGCCGGCTACCAGTCGGCCAAAGCCAAGCACAACCTGCAGCTGCCTGAAGGTCATCCTCTGGCCAAGGAAGTGGGGGCGGCGATGCTTGAGCGGCTGTGGAAAAATCCGCTGTTCATGTCCGCGGCTTTACCGCACAAAGTGTTTCCTCCGTTGCTGAACTGTTACACGGCGGGCGGCAGTTTCGACTTCCATATCGACAACGCCGTGCGTCAGCCCAAGGGCGGTATCGAGCGGGTTCGCACCGACCTGTCGGCGACGCTGTTTTTCAGCGAACCGGAGGACTATGACGGCGGCGAACTGGAAATCCAGGACACCTTCGGCACCCAGCGCGTGAAATTGCCGGCCGGCGACATGGTTTTGTATCCCGGCACCAGTCTGCACAAGGTCAACGCCGTCACCCGCGGCACCCGCTATGCGTCGTTCTTCTGGACCCAAAGCCTGGTGCGCGAAGACAGTCAGCGCGCGTTGCTGTTCGAGATGGACGGGGCGATCCAGCAATTGACTCAGGACATGCCCGATCACCCGTCGTTGATCCGCCTCACGGGCATATATCACAACCTGTTGCGTCGTTGGGTCGACGTATGAGTTTCCAATTGCGCCGCGAGGAAGTCCTCGACGGTGATTCGCTCAAAGCCATGCTGGAAGAAAGCCCCGCTCGTGCAGCCCAGGCGATTCTGATCGCTGCCCGTGAAAACATTCTCGATGCTCAAGCCTTGCTCGGGCAGATTCTGCTGGACGGGAATGGCATCGGGCAGGACCAGCCGCTGGCCGTGCGCTGGTTCGGGATTACCGCCCGGCGCGGGCATCTGATGGCGCGCAACATGCTCGGTCGTTGTCATGAACATGGCTGGGGGTGTGCGGCGGACGCTTCGGTTGCCGCGCAGCATTATCGAATCGCCGCCGACGCCGGGCTGGATTGGGCGATGTACAACTACGCCAATCTGCTGGCGACCGGGCGAGGTGTGATGGAGGATCAGGTGCAAGCGCTGAGTCTTTATCGTCGCGCCGCAGAACTGGGCCATGCGAAGTCGATGAACCTGTTCGGTCGTTATCTGGAAGAAGGACGGGTTTGCCCGGCGGATCCGCAAGCTGCGCGTGAGTGGTATCGACGCTCGGCGGTCGGTGGTGATTTTCGTGGGCAGTTCAGTCATGCCGCTGTGCTGGCCGACGAGGGGCATATCGAAGAAGCGCTGGGTTGGTTACGCAAGGCGCTGGACGGCGGAAATATAAATTTCCTGCGGGTGGCGAGTCAGACGTTGTTGACTGCGCAGAACGGGCAAGTTCGCGAATTGGCTACCGATTACGCTCAGCGCTGCGCCGACCTTGAGCGGGAGCTCGTCCCCCTGCAAGCGCTGTAGAGTGCCGGGGGAGAAGTTTTCAGATACAAAAAAGCCCATGACATGTCATGGGCTTTTTGATTGTCGCTTTAGCGCTTACAGGTAAAACGATTTCAACGGCGGAAAGCCATTGAATTCAACCGCGCTGTAACTGGTGGTGTAGGCACCGGTCGACAGCCAGTACAGACGATCACCGATGGCCAGGTTCAGCGGCAGACCGTACTTGTAGTTCTCATACATGATGTCGGCGCTGTCGCAGGTTGGGCCGGCGATGACCACTTCTTCCATCTCGCCTTTCTTCTCGGTCCAGATCGGGAACTTGATCGCTTCGTCCATGGTTTCGATCAGGCCGGAGAACTTGCCCACATCCGTATAAACCCAACGCTCGACGGCGGTACGGGATTTACGCGCCACCAGCACTACTTCACTGACCAGGATGCCGGCGTTGGCGATCAACGAACGGCCTGGCTCCAGGATGATTTCCGGCAGGTCATCACCGAAGTCTTCCTTGAGGAAACGGATGATTTCTTCGGCGTAGGTTTCCAGGCTGTTGGTGCGAGTGATGTAGTTGGCCGGGAAGCCGCCGCCCATGTTGATCAGCTTGAGGTGGATGCCGTCTTCTTCTTTCAGGCGTTCGAAGATCACTTTGACCTTGGCGATCGCCGCGTCCCAGACGCTGATGTCGCGCTGTTGTGAACCGACGTGGAACGAGATGCCGTAAGGCACCAGGCCCAGGTCGCGGGCGAGGATCAGCAGGTCCATGGCCATGTCGGTCTGGCAGCCGAATTTGCGCGACAAAGGCCAGTCAGCCGTGGTCGAGCCTTCGGTGAGGATGCGCACGTAGACTTTCGAACCCGGCGCAGCCTTGGCAATGTTGCGCAGGTCTGCTTCGGAGTCGGTGGCATACAGACGCACGCCCTTGTCATAGAAGTAGCGGATGTCCTTGGATTTCTTGATGGTGTTGCCGTAGCTGATGCGATCCGGGCCAACGCCCTGGTTCATCACTTTGTCGAGCTCGTAGATCGACGCGATGTCGAAGTTCGAGCCTTTCTCTTTGAGCAGGTCGATGATTTCGACGGCTGGGTTGGCCTTGACCGCGTAGTAGACCTTGGCGAATTCGAAACCGGCGCGCAGGTCGTCATAGGCCTGGCTGATCATCGCGGTGTCGATCACCACGAACGGGGTTTCTTGTTTGTCGGCAAACGCCTTCATTTTGTTGAAGGTATCGCGCGCGAAATAGTCTTCGACGTTGATCGACATGCTGGGAACTCCTACTGGCAAACTGTAATTAACAATGGGTGCGAGGGTGTGTCATCAATGAAATCGCGAGTGCGTTGCGCCTGAGCGCGTGCCAGGCAAGGCGCAGGCCGCCGCTAATGGTCATTCCCTTCGCAAGGCCTGCAACGCAGCATGGCGCGCGCTCAGGCACAACCCGAAGGGCCGGGCCTGCTTTTGCGCAGGGCTGCGTTGCTCGTCCCTTATTTGGAACAACCAAACCGCGGGCCTCGCGCCTTGCCCTGCGCAAAAGCAGGCTCCGGCGCACTCGTGATTTCATTGATGACACACCCTCCTGAACGTCCTCCGTATCCCCACTTTGGTTCGCCTACTTCCCAAGGCATGTCGCCGAAAGCAAAAAGGCCACGGGAGGCGGTGCTTTCCCTTGGCCTTGCTGTCTCGTCGTCAGTACTTGAGCCGGATGGATCGTTTCCAGCATGGACGTTCGGCGCGAACTTTAGGGCGTGAGGGGCTTGAGATCAACAAAAAATGTCGCGTTTTTGCACGCTTCCGTCGTGCGGTCCTGGATAGCTACTGATGTAACCGACCTGCATGACAGTGTGATGTTCCCGTTGGAGGGACATTTGAGTTGTTTCAGAGGGATTTGTGGTGGCCCATTCGCCAGATCAGCCTCGCTCCTACAGGTTTTCGGTATGTCGTGATGTTGCGTACGACACCGCACCTGTAGGAGCGAGGCTTGCCCGCGAAGGCGTCAGATCAGGCTACAGCAGTCTCGGCAGGCGAAACGATACTGGTCTTGCCCCCACGGGACTTGCCGGAACTCAGGTACTCGGCAATCGATTCCTGAGTCACTTCCCCCAGGAACACCCGCTCCGCATCCATCACCGGCAACCACGAGCGGTTGAACTCGTACATGCGCGACAGCAGGATGCGCAAATGCTCGTCAAACGCCGCCGTGGCGTTGAACTCACGCAAGTACTGCGCGCAAGTCCCTGTCTGACGGTGCAGGTCGCGACGTCGTACATAACCCAGCGCCTTGTTGTCAGCACAGGTGACCACGACATAGCGACGGTCCAGTTCGTCCATCAACTCCAGGGCATCGGCCACTGGGGTTTCCGGACTCACCGACGGTGCGTTATCTGCCGCGTCTTCGGCTTTCACCAGCAACAGACGCTTGAGGGTGCTGTCCTGGCCGACGAAGTTGCTGACAAAGTCATCCGCCGGGTGCGCCAGCAGCGTGTCCGGGTGATCGATCTGCAGCAGCTTGCCAGCGCGGAAGATTGCAATCTTGTCGCCCAGCTTGATGGCTTCGTCGATGTCGTGGCTGACCATGATCACAGTCTTGTTCAGCGCCCGTTGCATCTCGAAGAACTCGTTCTGGATCATCTCGCGATTGATCGGGTCGACCGCGCCGAAGGGTTCGTCCATCAGCAACAACGGCGCGTCGGCCGCCAGTGCCCGAATCACACCGATCCGTTGCTGTTGGCCACCGGACAATTCACGCGGGTAGCGATTCAGGTACTGCTTGGGTTCCAGCTTGATCATGCTCATCAACTCGCGGGCGCGGTCGTGGCATTTCTGTTTGTCCCAGCCCAACAGGCGCGGAACGATGGTGATGTTTTCCTCGATGGTCATGTTCGGGAACAGGCCGATCTGCTGGATCACATAACCGATGTTACGGCGCAAGGTCACGGCGTCGAGGTCGGTGGTGTCTTCGCCGTTGATCAGGATCTTGCCCGAGGTCGGCTTGATCAAGCGGTTGATCATTTTCAGCGTGGTGCTTTTGCCGCAGCCCGATGGCCCGAGGAATACGCAGATTTCGCCTTCATTGACGGTCAGGCTTACCGAGTCCACGGCTTTCACATCTTTGCCGTTGCTTTGGAAGGTCTTGCTGAGGTTTTGAAGTTCGATCATTTGAGCAGTCCTTTTGGAGTCAGCGTGCGTTGCAGCCATTGCAGAAGCAGGTCGGCGAAGATGGCCAGGAGACTGACCAGCACGGCGCCGACGATCAGCATCGACATATCGCTGCGGCTGATTGAAGCGAGAATAAGTACACCGAGGCCACCGGCACCGATGGTCGCGGCGATGGTCATGACACCAATGTTCATGACCACGGCGGTGCGCACACCGGCGAGGATCACCGGCACGGCGATGGGCAGTTCGACCATGCGCAGGCGCTGGCCGAAGGTCATGCCGATGCCGCGAGCGGCTTCGCGAATGCCCGGTTCGACGCCGGTCAGCGCCAGGTAGGTGTTACGCATGATCGGCAGCAGCGAGTACAAAAACACCGCCGTGATTGCCGGCATCGGACCGAGGCCCTGGCCGAATTTCGAGTAGAACGGCAGCAACAGGCCAAACAGCGCAATCGACGGCACGGTCAGCAGCACCGTGGCGCTGGCTTGCAGCGGGCCGGCGAGGGTCGGGAAGCGCGTCATCAGCACGCCCAACGGCACGCCCACGAGGATCGCCAATGTCACGGCGATGCCGACCAGGGTGATGTGCTGCCAGGTCAGGTGCAGCACCAGCGGCCAGTCGAGATGGGAAAAGGCGTTCAGAAATTCCATGTCTTTTCCTCCTCAGTTCAAGGGATGCTGGCGCAGAAAGTCTGCGGCAACGGATGAAGGGCTTTCGTGATCGACATCGACCCGCGCGTTGAGCTGGCGCATGGTGGCGTCGTCGAACAGTTCAGCCAGCGGCTTTATTTCTTCCGCCAGTTTTGGATGGGCGTCGAGGTAGTCCTGACGCACCACAGGCGCGGCGGTGTAGTCCGGGAAGTAGTGCTTGTCGTCTTCGAGCAGTTTGAGCTTGAAGGCGTTCAAGCGACCGTCGGTGGTGTAGACCAGACCGGCAAACACCTGGCCATTGCGCAGGGCGGTGTAGACCAAACCGGCATCCATCTGCCGAATGTTCTTGCGGGACAGGTTCATGCCGTAGAGATCGACCATGCCGTCCAGACCGTCGGAACGGTTGGCGAACTCGGTATCCAGCGCCACCAGATGATTGGTCTTGGCCTCAGCCTGCAGCACCGTGTTCAGCTCGCTGATGGTGTTGATCTGCGGGTAAGCCTTCGCGGTGGTTTCCGGCAGGGCCAGGGCGTAGGTGTTGCTGAATTTCGACGGAGTCAGCCAGATCAGGCCTTTTTTCGCGTCGAGTTCCTTCACCTTGGCGTAGGACTGCGCACTGTCGAGCTTCTCGGTGATGTGGTTGTAAGCCACCAGCGAGACGCCGGTGTATTCCCACATCAAATCCAGCTGACCACTTTCTTGGGCGCTACGGGCCAGGTTGCTGCCCAGACCGCCGGTCACCTGAGTGTCGTAACCCTTGGTGCGCAGGTATTGGGAGGTGATTTCCGCCAGCAGGGTTTGTTCGGTGAACACCCGGGCGCCGATGCGGATGACCGGTTTTTCTGCGGCTTGGGCGATTCCTGCGAACAGCAGGGCGCAGCCTAGAAACAAGCATATTTTTTTCATGAGATTTCCTTTGCCGAGGCTTAAGACGGGCGCAAGCCGCGTTCGAGCCAGAGGCGGCTGGCGAGTGTCACCAGGCCGTCGAGCAGCAAGGCCAGCAGGGCGGTGCAGGCCGCGCCGAGCAGCAGTTGCGGCTGATTGTTCAGGGCGATGCCAGGGAAAATCAGGCTGCCCAGGCTGTTGGCGCCGATCAGGAACGCCAGCGGTGCCGTCCCGACGTTGATCGCCAAGGCCACACGCACGCCGCCGATGATGATCGGCACGGCGTTCGGCAGTTCGACCCGCCACAGCACTTGCGTCGGTGTCATGCCGATGCCGACGGCCGCTTCCTTGAGGGAACCCTGAACGTTTTTCAGGCCTTCATAGGTGTTGCGCACAATCGGCAACAGCGAGGCGAGGAACAGCGCGAAGATCGCGGGGCCGCTGCCGATGCCGAGGATCCCCAGGGCGATGGCCAGTACGGCAAGAGGCGGCACGGTGTTGCCGATGTTGAAGATCTGCATTAAGCGTTCAGCGCGGCCCACCATGCTCGGGCGGCTAAGGAAGATACCGGCGGGGATGCCCACAACGAGGGCGGCCAGCATGGAGACAAGGACAAGGATCAAGTGAGCTTGCAGGTAAAACAACAAATCGTCGCGGTAATGTTCGATCGTGTTGATGCCAATCCAATGGACCAGCAGGGCCAGGAGAGCGACGACAACCGCACCTCCTATCAGCCCCTTGCCATAGCGAATAGCCACAGGCGGACTCCTTTTTTCTTTGTCGGCGAACGCAGTCCCGTGTGGCATGCCATTCCTGGCTGCCGGGAAAAACAACGTTCGCGAGAAGCAGCTCTTCATGCTGATGCAACCGCATGAGATCGAGCCATAAGCGCAGCCTCGTCAGGCTAACTTGCAGGTTTTTCAAACCCTGCTACGAGAGCTGTAACAGGGGAGTGGACGTCTGCACCTTTTAAAAGGTTCCATAGTTAGCAGCAATTAGCCACCCTGGATCTCCCGTTGGACCTGTCGATCGCCATGGGCGAGAGGGCGAACGGTGGTCCGTGACGGTCGGTTTGCGCTATACTCGCCGCCCTTTTTTGAATCACCTGCCAGGCGATTTCCCATGACCAAACAGGCCGCCGAAGTCGCGAAACGCCGCACTTTCGCCATTATTTCCCACCCCGATGCCGGTAAAACCACCATCACCGAGAAGCTCTTGCTGATGGGCAAGGCGATTGCGATTGCTGGCACGGTGAAATCCCGTAAATCCGACCGCCATGCCACCTCCGACTGGATGGAAATGGAAAAGCAGCGTGGTATCTCGATTACCACGTCGGTCATGCAGTTCCCATATCGCGACCACATGATCAACCTGCTCGACACCCCGGGCCACGAAGACTTCTCCGAAGATACCTACCGCACCCTGACGGCGGTGGACTCGGCCTTGATGGTCCTCGACGGCGGTAAGGGTGTAGAGCCTCGGACCATCGCGCTGATGGACGTCTGCCGTCTGCGTGACACGCCGATCGTCAGCTTCATCAACAAACTCGACCGTGACATCCGCGACCCGATCGAACTGCTCGACGAAATCGAAGCGGTCCTGAAGATCAAGGCAGCGCCGATCACCTGGCCGATCGGTTGCTACCGTGACTTCAAGGGCGTTTATCACCTCGCCGACGATTACATCATCGTGTACACCGCGGGCCACGGCCACGAGCGCACCGATGTCAAAATTATCGAGAAGCTCGATTCCGACGAAGCTCGCGCGCACTTGGGCGATGAATACGATCGCTTCGTCGATCAGCTGGAACTGGTGCAGGGCGCCTGTCACGAATTCAATCAACAGGAATTCCTCGACGGCCAGCTGACGCCGGTGTTCTTCGGTACTGCCCTGGGCAACTTCGGTGTCGATCACGTGCTCGATGCCGTGGTCAACTGGGCGCCGAAACCGTTGGCCCGTGTTGCCAACGAGCGTACCGTCGAGCCAGTCGAAGAGAAATTCACCGGCTTCGTGTTCAAGATCCAGGCGAACATGGACCCTAAACACCGCGACCGTATCGCCTTCATGCGTATCTGCTCCGGCAAGTACGAAAAAGGCATGAAGATGCGCCACGTGCGCACCGGCAAGGACGTGCGGATCGGCGACGCGCTGACCTTCTTCTCCTCCGAGCGCGAGCAACTGGAAGAAGCGTTTGCCGGCGATATCATCGGCCTGCACAACCACGGCACCATCCAGATCGGCGACACCTTCACCGAAGGCGAAGCCCTGAGCTTCACCGGTATCCCGCACTTCGCCCCGGAACTGTTCCGTCGCGTGCGCCTGCGTGATCCGCTGAAATCCAAGCAACTGCGTCAAGGCTTGCAGCAATTGGCAGAAGAGGGCGCCACCCAGGTGTTCTTCCCTGAGCGCAGCAACGACATCATCCTCGGCGCCGTCGGTGTGCTGCAGTTCGATGTGGTGGCCAGCCGCTTGAAAGAGGAATACAAGGTCGAGTGCTCTTACGAGCCGATCACCGTCTATTCCGCTCGCTGGATCGATTGCGACGATAAGAAGAAATTCGAGGAGTTCCGGGTCAAGGCCGTGGAAAACCTGGCGGTCGATGGCGGTGGTCACCTGACGTACCTGGCGCCGACGCGGGTCAACCTGGCGTTGATGGAAGAGCGCTGGCCGGACGTGAAATTCCGTGCGACGCGTGAGCATCACTAAGCGCTGAGTCGCAAAATCAAAAGCCCCGGTCGTGAAAGCGCCGGGGCTTTTTCATGCCCGACACAATTCCCTGTGGGGGCGAGCCAGCTCGCGATGGTGGTCAGGACGTCACGGTTTATCAGGCGGCCCGCATTATCGTTGACGTCTTTCGCGAGTGCTGGCCGGACGTGAAATTCCGCAAGGCGGGCGAACGTCATCAAGCGATGAGTCAGTACGCGTATGTCAGGCATCTCTGTAGGCGTTTTTACGGAGTTCTGTAGCTGGGCTCTGCTTTTTACTTCTCTAGTCTTTTACGCGAGACATGGAAGTCGTTGACGTCTAGCTTTCGGTGGACATTTCGCAAGTAGCGACTTTCCACGAGCAGGAGCACAAGACAAATGGACGTAATGAAAACCGATGCGGCTGCACTGACAACCCAACGACCTCTGACTCCCATTTCTGTCATCGAACGTTACTACGATCTGATCGTCAGCAGTGCTCCCTGTTTCGAAGTCAGCATCCGTGACGACGCTTTTGAGCCTTCCATGAAGCTGCCCGAAATGGAGCCGCGAATGCAGGCCTTCCTTTCTGTCGCCACTGCGCAATTTTTTGAGGTGGGCCGTTACCGAGGTATGCCGTTGCGTTTGTTCGACCTGAGGCAAAACGCAAGTACTCAAACCACAAAGACCTTTGCCTCGACGCTGATCGTTGCGCGCGCCATTCGCCATATTCAGGATACCGGCGACAGTATTGTGTTGTTTTCCCCCTCATCCGGAAACAAAGCCATCGCTCTACGTGATGCGGTTCTACGGGCAATTAAATACAAGCTGGTCCACCCAGAGCAGTTACGCATTGTCACGCTGACGCCTGCCCTGACGACTGAAAAGTTGCGTAGATCCGAACTTTACGACGATCCTAGATTGCGTGCTTTGAATCCTGTGTTCGTGCTGGATACTGAGTCGCCGGAAGCAGTAAAGGTTGTTGGTCAACAGTTCAAGGATCTCTTCAATCGTCGTCCATTGGGTGATTCGAAGTTGTGGCATTCCCTCCGGCTCGAGAACTACCGGTTTTCTGATCAAGCCCGGGCTTTTTTTGATTTTGAGTATGGTGACGCCTGGGACACTGACCGCAAGACCGTGCATGTGCATGCTGTGTCGAGTGCTTATGGTCTTCTGGGATATTGCTCAGGTGTGGACGTGATGAAGCGTCACGGGACACAGGTTTCCACTCCGTCATTTTTGTTGGTTCAACATCTCGCAACCAGCGACATGGTTCTGCACTTGCTCGACGGAAATTTTGAGGGTGCTTCTGCTCCACGCTATAAGCAGGGGGCCGACGGTTTATGGGTGCAGTCGGAGTCTGCGCACTTTCCTGCCACAACATGGAGTCCAGACGAAGTACTCGAACACACTTTTTATACACACCTGCCACCTACCGCAGTGGAAATGACTGCGCGGGTCAGGGCCAATGGCGGCTCGGGAATAGTCGTTTCGCTTCATGAGTGCATGCAGCGCTACAGTGAATGCGCTCAATTTCTCGCGAATACGCCCGTCAGCTTGCCAGCCGATCCTCGTGATCTGAAAGAGTGGTCATTGGTGATGGCCATGACAGGTTGCCTGAATGCAATTGATCGACAACTACTTGAGGGTATGGACGGTTGCACCGTCCACGCGTCGGGCACCTATTGCGGGCGGGATTTTGAATGCATTCCCACAGAGGGTTTGTCTTTTATTGATAGTGCTGAAGAGATGATGGAGATCCTTCGCAGTCCTTGTAATCCATGAGCTTTGATCCTCACATGATCAGCAAAGCGCTCTGCCATTTTCGCGTCTATCGGGGCGACTCCAGAGCTGGAGAATCGGCATGCCTGGTTTATGCAGAAGTGGCGGAAGGTTTGGTTTATATCGCACCGTTTGTGGCGCAGTGTTTTTTTGAGAAGTCGTATATAGAGCAGGAAGGAACTCTGGAGTGGCACCAGCTTGAGGGTTTCATAAAGCAGGATCAAACCGACTTGTACTTGTTGATGGCTCCCTTGGAGGTCATTCAGCAATACCGGCAGCCTGGCGATATTGTTGGCGTGAGCAGGATTCACCAGCAAGTTGATGTTTCAGCTGGATGGCAGCAGGTACTGAGCCAATTCTCCCATCGAGAAAACAAGCGTCGCACTCAATTGGCCGGGCAAGGTTTTGATTTCGATGTGTCGTTTGAAGATAAAGACTTCTTTGCGTTCTATCGGTCGATGCACGTCCCGACAATGAGCGCCCGTTACGGGTGTTTTGCGCGAAGCGTGCCGGAGCAAGCGGCTTATCTCGACTTATTTAAACAAGGCGTTTTGTTTCGAGTTCATTTAAAGGGTGAGTGGGTGGCGGGCAGTATTTCCCAGATTAATGAATCGACACGCACCTTGAATGCGCGGTTGATCGGAGTGAAGGAGGGAGCCGCCGTCTACCGGGCCAATGGAGCGCAGAATTATGTCTACCACGCGATCCTTGAGTGGGCATCTGACCATCCAGCGATTGATTGTGTCGACTTCCAGGGCTGCGAGCCATTTCTGAGCAAAGGAACATTCCAGTACAAGAAACGCTTTGGGACGACGGCAGTGGTTCCTGAAAACGCATTCGGTCAATGGCGGTTGTTGATTCGAACAAGGGCGCTTTGTGTGTCCACCAGACACTTTCTGATCAATAACCCTTTACTGGGTCTGGATGCCGAGGGGCGGTTACAAGCGCAATATTTTTTTGATGCAGAGCATGAGGTTCGCTCGGATATTCCTTTCGCTTCAAAGGGCATCCAAAGCGAAGTAAGGCGCAACCTGGATCAATGGGATGACTGATCGGTACATTTACCCGATTCGGCTCAGTGGCTATTTCTGCCCAATGGCCTGGGTGCTTGCTGCGTTGATTTTTATCAGCCGTTTGAGCGCCATGGTGAAGCTGTTCATGGCGTTGTACCTGCGTCAGGCGTTGGCGTTGCCGATTGAAACCGTTGGATGGTTGTTGTCCGGGTACGGAGCCGGCTTGTTGATAGGGTCGATGGGGGGAGGACTGCTGAGTGAGCATTTCCCGACGGCTCGACTCACTGCCGCGCTGTTTTTTGTTTCAGCGTGGATTTTGGTCTTGTTGGGACTGGTTACAGATGTGCTTTTGTTGGCAGGTCTGCTTCTGTTCAGCGGGGTACTTGATGGTGCGATTCGCACCCTTCATCAGCGGTTGATCATGGAGTATTGCGAGGTTGCACAGCGGACTCGCTCGCAGTCATTGAACCGTGTTGCCAGCAATTTGGGCATGGCAGTTGCCGGAGTGGTGGGTGGCGTCCTGGCGCAGACGGATTTTCGTTGGGTATTTTTTCTCAGTGCCGCCATGTCTCTGCTGGCCTTGGTCTGGTTTGTTCGGGCGACACATCAGCGAGATATTCTGAGGCAGGATGAGGACTCCGAGGGGGCTTCAGGTTCTTGCGTACCGTATCGCGACAAGCCTTTCCTCTGGCTGTTGGGGGCCTCAGTCTTGCTCGGTCTTGCCTTTGAGCCGGTCTACAGCATGTTGGGCAACTATTTACTTGATTACTATCGGTTGGGTGCTGAAGTCATTGGTTGGCAATTTGCGCTCAACGCAGTGCTGGTGGTGGTACTGCAAATCCCGATATCTCATTGGAGCGAGCAATGGAGCGCACGCTGGCGGCTGCTGGCAGGCAGCATTTTGCTGGCCTGCGGGCTTGGCATGTTGCCCTTGGGCGCCGGTGTGTTTTATCTCTGCCTCTCGACCGCTATCTGGACGCTTGGCGAAATTCTCTTCATGCCTACTTTGAACGTGATGGTCATGAAGCGCGCACAAGCGGGTAAAAGCGGGCACTACTTTGGTCTTTTCTCAATGTGTTGGAGCGCGAGTGTGCTGCTTTCTCCGACGCTTGGAGGCCACCTTTATGGCCACTTTGGTGGGCATAGTGTCTGGCTTGGGTGTGCGGCCTTGGCGATCTTGTCCATGCCACTGGTTTGCCAGGCAACTCGCAGATAGCTCGCGTAATTTAGCTGATCTGGTTATAGGCATTATTCAAATCCGTTCTCCCCACCCACTGCATTTCCCGCGCATCGTTAGAGTCCTATCTGGAGAACCCAACCCGCCCCATCGGGACCGGATGTCTACCAGTGCCGTCGGGCCACCACGTTTCACCTGCGATAAGGATGGAATCAGCCGTGAGCATTTTTCAACGCATTGTGTTGTTGCTGAAAGTTTGGGTACTGCTGTTGGTTGGCATGTCAGCGGCCTGGGCGGAATGCCCGGACCATGGTGAGCAGGCTTCGAGTGGGCAGGTGACGCACACTGGGCTGATGATCGCCGCGTCCGAGTCGGAGCCAGGCGACCAAGGGCAGGGCGGCAGTGCGGACGACGATGATTCGACCACTGATGAACCGGACAGCGATGATGAAGGCGACAGCCAGACATAAACCGCAGGCAAATGAAAACCCCTTCTGTCCCGGCTGATGCGCAGCCGGGGCAGAAGGGGTTATTGAACAGCTCACCTATTGTTGTGGGAGCGAGCCTGCTCGCGAAAGCGGCGTGTCAGTCGACATTGATGTTGACCGGGTTAACGCCTTCGCGAGCAGGCTCGCTCTCACATTTTTTTATGCCGCGCCGTCGAGGAACTGCTCGGCGTAGTGGCAAGCCACCTGACGGCTGTCGAGCAGGCGCAGGGCCGGCTCTTCGGTGCTGCAGCGCTCGGTCGCGTAAGGGCAGCGCTTGTGGAATGCGCAGCCGGACGGCGGGTTCAGCGGGTTGGGCAGTTCGCCGACGATCTTGATCTTCGGCTTGTTCGGGTCCGGGTGAATGGTCGGGGTGGCCGACAGCAGCGCCTGGGTGTACGGGTGCAGAGGACGCTCGTAGATGTCGTTCTTCGGACCCATTTCCACCGGGCGGCCGAGGTACATCACCATCACGTCATCGGCGACGTGTTGCACCACTGCCAGGTTGTGGGAGATGAACACGTAGGCGGTGTTGAACTCTTGCTGCAAATCCATGAACAGGTTGAGCACCTGCGCCTGAATCGATACGTCCAGCGCCGAGGTCGGTTCGTCCGCGACCAGCACTTTCGGTTGCAGCATCATCGCGCGAGCGAGGGCGATCCGCTGGCGCTGACCGCCGGAGAACATGTGCGGATAACGCTGATAGTGCTCAGGACGCAAGCCTACCTGCTTCATCATCGCCTGTACTTTCTCGCGACGTTCCGAGGCGCTCAGGCTGGTGTTGATCAGCAGCGGCTCGGCGAGTTGATCACCGACTTTCTGCCGAGGGTTCAACGAGGCGTAAGGGCTCTGGAACACCATCTGCACGTCTTTGCGCAGTTGTTTGCGCTGAGCCTTGTCGGCGCCGGCGACTTCCTGCCCGGCGATTTTCAAGGAGCCGGAGGAGGGCTCTTCGATCAGCGTCAGGGCGCGGGCCAGGGTGGATTTGCCGCAGCCCGACTCACCTACAACGGCGAGGGTCTTGCCGGCTTCCAGTTCGAACGACACACCGTTCAGGGCGCGCACGGTCGCATGGCCCTTGAACAGGCCACGGGACACTTCGTAGTGACGGGTCAGGTCGCGGGCGGTAAGTACGACGGCCATTACGCCACCTCCTGATTCAGCGGGTAGAAGCAGCGGGCGAGGCTGTTGCTTTTCGGGTCCAGGGCTGGACGCTGGGCGCGGCAGCTGTCTTGCACATACGGGCAGCGTGGCGACAGCAGGCAACCCTGCGGACGGTCATAGCGACCGGGAACGATGCCCGGCAACGTGGCCAGGCGCGTGGCACCCAGGCTGTGTTCCGGAATCGCCTTGAGCAGCGCTTCGCTGTAAGGGTGTGCCGGAATGTCGAACAACTGAGGAACCTGACCCACTTCAACCGCCTGGCCGGCGTACATCACGCACACACGCTGAGCGGTTTCGGCCACGACCGCGAGGTCGTGCGTGATCAGCACCAGGCCCATGTTCTGCTCTTTCTGCAACGCCAGCAGCAGGTCCATGATCTGCGCCTGGATCGTTACGTCCAATGCCGTGGTCGGTTCGTCGGCGATCAGCAGTTTCGGTTCGCCGGCAATCGCCATGGCGATTGCAACACGCTGGCTCATACCGCCGGAAAGCTGATGCGGGTAGGCGTCCATACGACTGGCGGCGCCCGGGATTTCCACTTTTTCCAGCAGTTCGATGGCGCGTGCGCGGGCCTGCTTGCCGGACATTTTCAGGTGCAGGCGCAGCACTTCTTCAATCTGGAAGCCGACGGTGTAGCTCGGGTTCAGCGCGGTCATCGGGTCCTGGAAGACCATGGCCAGGTCTTTGCCGACGATTTGCCGACGCTGACGGTTGCTGAGCTTGAGCATGTTCTTGCCGTCGAAATTCAGCGCGTCGGCGGTGACGATCCCCGGGTGCTCGATCAAGCCCATCAGCGCCATCATGGTCACGGATTTACCGGAACCCGACTCGCCAACGATGGCCAGGACTTCGCCCTTGTCCACGGTAATGTCGAGCCCGTCGACCACCGGAACCGCGTTCTTGTCGCCGAAGCGAACGTTGAGATTCTTGATTTCTAACAGTGACATTTGAATCTCCTCAGGCGGCGTTCTTGAGTTTCGGGTCCAGCGCATCGCGCAGACCGTCGCCCATCAAGTTGATTGCCAGCACGCTGAGCAAAATGGTCAAACCAGGCAGACTTACCACCCACCAGGCGCGTTCGATGTAGTCGCGAGCCGACGCCAGCATGGTGCCCCACTCAGGGGTTGGCGGTTGTACGCCAAGGCCGAGGAAGCCCAGTGCCGCGGCATCGAGAATCGCCGAAGAGAAACTCAGGGTGGCCTGAACGATCAGCGGGGCCATGCAGTTGGGCAGCACGGTGACGAACATCAGGCGTGGCAGACCGGCACCGGCCAGACGCGCGGCGGTCACATAGTCGCGGTTCAATTCGCCCATCACCGCAGCGCGGGTCAGACGAACATAGGACGGCAACGAAACCACGGCGATGGCAATAATGGTGTTGATCAGGCCAGGGCCGAGGATGGCGACAATCGCCACCGCCAGCAGCAGGGACGGCAGGGCCAGCATGATGTCCATCAGACGCATGATGGTCGGGCCGAGCAGTTTCGGGAAGAAGCCGGCGAACAGGCCCAGAAGGATGCCCGGAATCAGCGACATCACCACCGACGACAAGCCGATCAGCAGGGACAGGCGCGAACCGTTGATCAGGCGCGACAGCAGGTCGCGACCCAGTTCATCGGTGCCGAACAGGAACTGGATCTGCCCGCCCTCCAGCCAGGACGGCGGGGTCAACAGGAAGTCACGGTATTGCTCGCTCGGGTTATGCGGAGCAACCCACGGCGCGAAAATCGCGCAGAAAATCACCAGCAACATGAACATCAGGCCGGCAACGGCGCCTTTGTTCTTGGAAAACGCTTGCCAGAATTCTTTGTAAGGGGACGGGTACAGCAGGCTTTGATCGACTGTTACCGCTTGATTTTGAGTTGAAGCTGGAGTGGTCATGGTCATGATGATCTCAGCGCTGGTGACGAATGCGTGGGTTGGCAAAGCCGTAGAGGACGTCCACGACGAAGTTCACCAGAATCACCAGGCAGGCGATTAACAGGATGCCGTTCTGCACCACGGGATAGTCCCGTGCGCCAATGGCTTCGATCAGCCATTTGCCGATGCCGGGCCAGGAGAAGATGGTTTCGGTCAGAACCGCACCGGCCAGCAATGTGCCGACTTGCAGGCCGACCACGGTCAATACCGGGATCAGCGCGTTGCGCAGGCCGTGAACAAAGACCACGCGCGACGGCGACAGGCCTTTGGCGCGGGCGGTACGGATGTAGTCTTCACGCAGCACTTCGAGCATCGACGAACGGGTCATCCGCGCAATCACCGCCAGCGGGATGGTGCCGAGTACGATGGCCGGCAGGATCAGGTGATGCAGGGCATCAAAAAACGCACCGACGTCATCGGCCAGCAGCGTGTCGATGAGCATGAAACCGGTCCGCGGCTCGATGTCGTAGAGCAGGTCGATCCGCCCGGACACCGGGGTCCAGCCCAGGGATACCGAGAAGAACATGATCAGGATCAGGCCCCACCAGAAGATCGGCATCGAGTATCCCGCCAGGGAGATGCCCATCACCCCATGGTCGAACAGGGATCCTCGCTTGAGTGCCGCGATCACCCCGGCCAGGAGGCCCAGGATGCCGGCGAACAACAGCGCGGCCATGGACAGTTCCAGGGTCGCGGGGAATAGAGAACTGAACTCGGTCCAGACACTTTCACGGGTACGCAGGGATTCGCCAAGGTCGCCGTGGGCCAACTTGCCGATGTAGTCCAGGTACTGGGCATACAGCGGTTTGTTCAGGCCAAGGCGTTCCATTGCCTGAGCGTGCATTTCGGGGTCGACCCGACGTTCGCCCATCATCACTTCCACGGGGTCGCCAGGAATCATGCGAATCAACGCGAAAGTCAGCAAGGTGATGCCGAAGAATGTGGGGATCAATAACCCCAATCGGCGGGCAATAAAACTAAACATCTTGTGTGGTACCTCATCAGCCGGTTAGGCGTGCCTGGTGTCCCTGGAGTCAGGGACACCGGGAGTTTTCTTATCTACTTCACCTGGGTGGTGGCGAAGTTATTAGTGGTGAGGGGGCTAATGTGATAGCCCTCTACGTTGTTGCGCATTGCGGTGAACATTCTAGTGTGCGCCATGCTGATCCATGGCTGGTCCTGGTTAAAAATAACCTGAGCCTGTTCGTACAGCGCTGCCCGCTCGGCCGGATCGGTTTTTTCCCGGGCCTGGTCGATCAGTGCCTGGAACTTGTCATTGCACCAGCGCGCATAGTTTTCGCCGTTCTTCGCGGCTTCGCAACTGAGCATAGGCGTCAGGAAGTTATCCGGGTCGCCGTTGTCGCCCGCCCATCCGGCGGAAACCATATCGTGCTCGCCGTTTTTCGCGCGTTTGAGCATTTCGCCCCATTCCATCACGCGGATGTCGATCTTGATACCGACCTTGGCCAGGTCGGCCTGCATCATCTGCGCGCCGAGCATCGGGTTCGGGTTGGTTGGACCGCCGCCGTTGCGGGTGAACAGGGTGAAGGTGGTGCCTTCCGGTACGCCGGCTTCCTTGAGCAGGGCGCGGGCCTTGTCCAGGTCACGGGCCGGATTTTTCAGGCTGTGGTTGTAGCCCAGCAGCGTATCCGGGAACGGGTTGACCGCCACTGTTGCGTTGCCTTTGCCGAACAGCGCGTTGACATAAGCCGCCTTGTCGAACGCGATGTCGATGGCCTTACGCACACGCACATCGCTCATGTATTTGTGCGAGGTGTTCATGGCGATGTAGGAAACGGTCATCGCGTTCATCTCATCAACCTTCAGGTTGGTGTCTTTCTTGATGCTCGGGATGTCATCCGGTTTCGGATACAGCGCGACCTGGCACTCGTTGGCCTTGAGTTTTTGCAGGCGCACGTTGTTATCGGTGGCGATGGCCAGGATCAGCGCATCAGCCGGTGGCTTGCCACGGAAGTAGTCCGGGTTGGCCTTGAAGCGAACCTGCGCGTCCTTCGCGTAACGCTGGAAAATGAACGGGCCGGTGCCGACCGGTTTGTTGTTCAGGTCGCCGGTCTTGTTCGCCTTGAGCAGCTGGTCGGCGTACTCGGCGGAATAGATAGAGGAGAAGGCCATGGCGATGTCGGCCAGGAATGGCGCTTCGCGACGGGTCAGGGTGAATTTGACGGTGTTGTCGTCAACTTTCTCGACGCTTTTCAGCAGTTCCTTGAAGCCCATGCTTTCAAAGTACGGGAAGCCCACGCTCGACAGTTTGTGCCATGGGTGGTTCGGGTCCAGCTGACGCTGGAAACTCCAGACTACGTCGTCGGCGTTCATGTCGCGGGTCGGCTTGAAGTATTCGGTGGTGTGAAACTTGACGCCTTTACGCAGGTGGAACGTGTAGGTCAGACCGTCCTCGCTGATCTCCCAGGAGTCGGCCAGTGCCGGAATCACTTCAGTGGTGCCGGGCTTGAAGTCCGCCAGACGATTGAAGATGGTTTCGGCCACCGCATCGGCTGTGACTGCAGTCGTGTACTGGACCATGTCGAAGCCTTCCGGACTGGCCTCGGTGCAGACCACCAGAGGTTTGGCCGAGACGCCAACAGCGACACTCAGCAACGCGGCTGCAATGGCCGCACGTAGGGGAAGCATTTTCATCAAGAACCCTCTGCAATCGGTTAAAGGACAAAAGCCGAACGGCCGATTCGTCACTGAATCAGCCGTTCGGCAGGTGTATTACAGAATGTTGAACGGGATGGTGGTCACGAGACGGAACTCGTTGAGGCTGCCATCCGCCTGGTTATCACTGGCGCGGTGAGCGGTGTAGGTCGCGCGGATAGCCGTGGCCTTGAGCGGGCCGCTCTGTACGGCGTACGAAGTACCAATGCCGTATTCATAGTGGGTTTCGCCGTCCATCGACTGCACGCCGTCGTAACCGCCGCCGGCATAGTGAGTACCGTCGATGCCCCAGCCACGAGCCTGGTAGATGTTGAACTTCAGGCCTGGAATGCCGTATTCAGCCATGTTCAGACCATATGCAATCTGGAAGGATTTTTCGTTCGGGCCGTTGAAGTCCGACAGCAGGGAGTTGGCCAGGTAGATGCCGTTGGTTTCGTGCAGGTAGTCGAAGTACTCGTTACCGTTCACTTCCTGGTACGAGAAGGTCAGGCTGTGGGCCTGGTGAGTCAGGCCCAACGACAGGGAGTAGGTGTCGTTGTCGATTTCGCCCAGCAGCTTTTTGCCTTCGTCGACGGTTTTGTAGTAATTCAGGCCGGTGGTCAGGCTCAGTACCGAGCTGTCACCCAGAACGTGGGTGGCGCCGAAGTAGTACTGGTTCCACAGGTCTTCGGCCTGGGTGCCCCACAGGCTGGTGGTCAGGCTGGCGAACGGCGTGTAGGTGATACCGGCGGTGTTGACGTGATCGGCTTCAGCGGTACCGTCGCCGTATTCGGAACGGAATTTGCGCTGGCTCTGTTCGGTACGCGGCGAGTTACGGTCAAAGGTGGCGATGTCGAAAGTCAGGTTTTCCAACTCTTCGCTGTGCAGACTGACACCCTCGAAGCTCGAAGGCAGTGGACGGTTACCGATGACATCTACTTGCGGGCTGCTGAAGTTCTGGCGACCGGCAGTCAGTGTGGTATTGGAGAAACGCGCCTTGACGTTGGCCAGGCCCAGTTTGCTCCACTGATCAACAGCGTCACCGCCATTTTCAGTCAAAGTACGGTTGTTGCCACGGCCGCCACGACCTGGCTCGGGAGCACCACCGTTGCCGGATGCGAGGTCTTTGCGATCGCGGTCCAGAGCAATGGCGTTGTACGCCGCCACTTCGGTGCTGAAACCGACAGTACCCTCGGTGAAGCCCGAGTTGTACTTGATGATCGTGCCTTGAACCCAGTTGATTCGACGGTCAGTCGTACGAGTCTCACCATTTTTACGATAGTTGAGCGTCGCGCCCCGCTTGAACGACTCATTCGCATACCAGTTACGCGTGGAACCGGTGATCGATTGGCCTTCAACAAAGCCGGTGGCTTCGCTTTGGGCGCTTTTCTCTTTCACGGTAACCGGGGTGAAAGCCTGGCTTTGGGTTTCTGCGTAAGCCGAGGCGGTTACGCTGCTGATGGCCAGGGCCAATAACGCGGTGCTGCTCAGTTTCATGGGTGAAGCTCCTTACTTTCTTTTTTTTAATGCCGGTCTTTTTTGGTGATCCGGCTATTTGGTTTAGAACACATACAAGGCTTCGCAAACGTTTGCTTAATGCCGGATTGGCGAATTACGGCAATACGTTTGCGTGAGGGCGCAATGCGCCCCCAGCGTTCTGGCTAATCGGTTATTGGTCGATACTGACGCCCGAGAACACGTTACGACCGAATGGACTCACCTTGAATCCTTCGATTTTGGCGCTCAACGGCTGGTTAACCGTCGAATGGGCGATAGGCGTGATCGGCACTTGTTGCTTGAGGTAGTGCTGCGCCTGTTTGTAGAGCACGGTGCGCTGGTCGCGGTCGGTGACGACCTTGGCCTGCTTGATGAACTTGTCGTAAGCCGGATCGCACCACATGGAGTAGTTGTTGCCACCAATGGCGTCGCAGCTGTAAAGCGTGCCGAGCCAGTTGTCCGGGTCCCCATTGTCGCCGGTCCAGCCAATCAGGCTGACGTCGTGTTCGCCATTCTTGGTGCGCTTGATGTACTCGCCCCATTCATAGCTGACGATCTTCACTTTGAGGCCGATTTTTGCCCAGTCAGCCTGGAGCATTTCGGCCATCAACTTGGCGTTCGGGTTGTAAGGGCGCTGAACGGGCATCGCCCACAAGGTGATTTCGGTGCCTTCTTTCACGCCGGCAGCCTTGAGCAGTTCCTTGGCTTTTTCCGGGTTGTAGGCAACGTCCTTGATCGTGTCGTCGTAGGACCATTGGGTCGGTGGCATGGCGTTGACGGCCAATTGACCGGCGCCTTGGTAAACGGCGTTGAGAATGCCCTGCTTGTTCACCGCCATGTCCAGCGCCTGACGCACTTCGAGCTGGTCGAAAGGCTTGTGGCGCACGTTGTAGGCGATGTAGCCCAGGTTGAAGCCGGGCTTCTCGATGAGCTTGAGTGCCGGGTCGTTCTTCAACGCGGGAACGTCGGCGGGGCGCGGGCTCAATGTGATCTGGCACTCATTTGCCTTGAGCTTCTGCACCCGCACCGACGCGTCGGTGTTGATCGAGAAGATCAGGTTGTCGAGCTTGACCCGGCTCGGGTCCCAGTACTGCTTGTTGCCGGTGTAGCGGATGTTGGAATCTTTCTGGTAGCTCTTGAAGGCGAACGGGCCAGTGCCGATCGGCTTCTGGTTGATGTCGCTCGGCTTGCCTTCGGCCAGCAGTTTGTCGGCGTATTCGGCGGACAGAATAGCGGCGAAGCTCATGGCGATGTTCTGGATGAACGCGGCGTCGACGCTGTTGAGCGTCATGACCACGGTCAGCGGCCCGGTCTTCTCGACCTTGGCGATGTTCTTGTTCAGGCTCATCCCGTTGAAATACGGGAACTCGGTCGGATAAGCCTTACGGAAAGGTTGTTGCGGATCGAGCATGCGATTGAACGTGAACAGCACGTCATCGGCGTTGAAATCTCGGGTCGGCGTGAAGTACTTGGTCGTGTGAAATTTCACACCTTCGCGTAGGTGAAAGGTGTACTTGAGGCCGTCCTCGGAAATATCCCAGCGAGTGGCCAGGCCGGGTACGACGTTGGTGGCGCCTTTTTCAAACTCTGCCAATCGGTTGTACAACGGCTCGGCGGCATCGTTATCGGTCGATGTCGTGTACTGCGCAGTGTCGAAGCCAGCCGGGCTGCCTTCGGAGCAGAACACCAGGCTGTTATTGGCGGCCTGGCTGATGGAAGTGGCGGCCAACAGGCCGGTGCCCAGCAATGCGGATAAAACCAAGGTATGGCGCATGACGCTCCCTTTTCTTGTTCTCTAAGTGTCTTCAATGAACCGCCGTCCCGTCCGCGGACGTGGAGGCATCACTGAGTTCAAACCATGCCATGCAGCAAAACCGAGAGCCCACGCATGAACTGGTCAGATCCCGACGGTATGAGCCGTGGGTCCGGCAGTAAATGCGCAGAGTCCGAAAGACTTGTGGGAAAAGGCAACGCATCCGACATCACGATGGTCATCCGTGACGGAATTGGATGTAGGCGTTTTCCTACTTTCTCGGCAGATAAAACAACGGCGACGTTAAATACGTCGCCGTTGCAAAACCTTATTTGCTGACGCTGACGCCGTAGAAGGAGTTCAAGCCAAACGGGCTGATCTTGAAGTCCTGCACGTTGTCGCGCATGGGTTGGAACACCGTCGAGTGAGCGATAGGTGTCATTGGAACAGCGTCTTTGAGGACGTGTTGCGCCTGTTTGTACAGTTCGGTGCGCTTGCCCTGATCGGTCGTGCGCTTGGCCTCTTTGACGATGCCGTCGAACTTCTTGTCGCACCACTTGGAGAAGTTGTTGCCCTGCAGCGAGTCGCAGCCGAACAGCACGTTCAGCCAGTTGTCCGGGTCACCGTTGTCGCCGCTCCAGCCAATCAGCATCGCGCCGTTTTCGCCGCCTTTGGAACGCTTGATGTACTCGCCCCACTCGTAGGTCACGATCTTGGCCTTGATACCGATCTTGGCCCAGTCGGACTGCAGCATTTCAGCCATCAGTTTGGCGTTCGGGTTGTAAGGACGCTGTACCGGCATCGCCCACAGGTTGATCTCGGTGCCTTCCTTGACGCCGGCTTCCTTGAGCAGCTCTTTGGCTTTCTCAGGGTTGTACGGCGCATCCTTGATGGTGGTGTCGTAAGACCACTGGGTTGGCGGCATGGCGTTGACGGCCAGTTGACCAGCACCCTGATAAACGGAGTCGATGATCTGCTGCTTGTTGACGGCCATGTCCAGTGCCTGACGCACTTTCAATTGAGCCATCGGGTTCGGCTGATCGCTGCCCTTGATCTTGTCCATCACGTTGTAGGCGATGTAACCCAGGTTGAAACCAGCCTGGTTAGGCACCTTCAAGGTCTTGTCTTCTTGCAGCGCCTTCAGGTCGGCTGGACGTGGGAACAGAGTGATCTGGCACTCGTTCTTCTTCAGCTTCTGAATACGCACCGACGGGTCGGTGGTGATGGCGAAGATCAGGTTGTCGATCTTGACGTCGTCAGGCTTCCAGTAGTCCTTGTTCCCGGTGTAGCGGATGTTGGAATCTTTCTGGTAGCTCTTGAATACGAACGGACCGGTGCCGACCGGCTTCTGGTTGATGTCGGCGGCCTTGCCTTCCTTGAGCAGCTGGGCAGCGTACTCGGCGGACTGGACGGAGGCGAAGCTCATGGCCATGTTCTGGATGAACGCGGCATCAACTTCTTTAAGGGTGAACTTGACGGTGTGGTCGTCGACTTTATCGATCTTGGTGATGTTGGTATCCATCCCCATGTCGGTGAAGTACGGGAATTCGGTCGGGTACGCTTTGCGGAACGGGTCGTTCTTGTCAATCATCCGATTGAAGGTGAACAGCACGTCGTCGGCGTTGAACTCACGAGTCGGCTTGAAATACGGGGTGGTGTGGAACTTCACGCCTTCACGCAGGTGGAAGGTGTAAGTCAGGCCATCATCGGAGATGTCCCACTTGGTTGCCAGACCAGGAATCACGGCGGTGCCGCCGCGCTCGAACTGGGTCAGGCGGTTGAACATGGTTTCTGCAGAGGCGTCGAAGTCGGTTCCGGTGGTGTACTGGCCTGGGTCGAAACCGGCCGGGCTGCCTTCGGAGCAGAACACCAGGTTAGTCGCAGCGGATGCGAAAGGTGCGGAGGCTAACAAGCCTGCGCCGACTAAAAACGGAATGACCGCGTGTTTAAGCATGTTGGCCTCATGATTTGTTGTCATTTTTGGAATTAGAGGACGACCTCGTGAGTCGTGCCTGCGGATACTTATGCAGGGGCCATACCCATTGCAAGATCCGGAGCGACCACAGGCGTTAAACGGTGGCACGAACGTACCTTAATGTCGCATATGTATAAATTCATGCGCATTTGACCGTTTGCGCAGGGTTTTTTCGGTGCATCTGGCGCACCGCGACGGGGCAATCGGCGCGACTTTCGCACCCGGTTGGAGCGAGGTGTTACTTATTTATACCCATCTTTGATGGGCGTGGATGAGAGGTGTGGGCGTGAATGAGATTGAGTTGTAGTTGGGTGGGTAGGTGTTTGTTGTTTAAAGGGTTGTTGTGTCTGTGGGGGCAGATTGTTGCGTTACTGTCTGGCAGTGGACATCTGTGGGGATGATTTGGATCCGGGAGGTGATGGAGGCTACGTGGGAGTGGTGGGTAGTACCCAGGGTGCAACCTGTCTGCTGCTTGCGGTAGCACTATTGGCTGTTTTCCACGTGTTGAGCGTCTTATCCCTGAGCTTTTTATGACAGATATGCATAGGTCAAGTGTTGGCGACGAGCCTGTTTGCCGATCCTTACTTCCAGATGACCCCAGTCCTCTGTAGGAGCGAGGCTTGCCCGCGAAGGCGGCCTGACAGCCGACCTGTCTCTTTCTGTTGCTCCCGATTGATCGTTCCCATGCTCCGCGTGGGAATGCCGCCCGGGAGGCTCCGCGTTTCATTTTTGTGTGTTGAAAGATGTGTAAAAAACACAGCGATTTCCCACGCATTTTTCAGGTTGCCGGGTAGGAAGCAGTCCTTCTAACCTTTGGTCGTCGCTGCAATTTCAGCGACCGGGCGTGGAAACCTGGATCCCTTAGTAGCCGCATAGCTGGACCATCGTATTTATTGCCGACGTCTTCGTTCGTCTGCAAACTGCGTCATGGCGGCTGTGCGTGGGCAGACTTCGGTCTGGCCGGGTCCTACTAACCGGTATTTCCACCCTGCGTGCAGCCGCCACCTATTTGTCGTGTGGAAACGACAATGGATGGCTCCCATTTTAAGTAGGAGTTTTTCCATGGATAAGTTAATCCCCGATCCACCCTTCAACACCACAACCCCCACCGCCGAAGCCACCGAAGCCGAAACGCTCCTCAAGGATCACGAAGCCATAAAGCGCGCCCTCGATTACTACCTCGATCCCCCCGATCAATACGCCCCCAAACCCCGCCGTCCCAGCACCATGTTCATGGTCGCCCCGGACATGGACAGCGAAAGTCTCCTGGCACAAGCTTGCGAGTCATTGGCGTCCGCCAGTGTCATGGCCAGTGATTTCGCAGCAAACCTGATCGGCCCGCAGAGAAATACGGTGTTGGCGATTCAGCAGATCATCATGCTGGCGGAGTTGGCGGTGAATCGGGCGCTGGATAACGTCGATCCGGCGTAGACCGCGTTATCGTTTTTCGCGAGCAGGCTCGCTCCCACTGGGGGCGAGTGTGTACATGGGTTTTGTGTACGACTCTGATCCCATGTAGGAGTGAGCCTGCTCGCGATGACGGTGGATCAATCACCACAAAATCATCAGACAAACCTGCCGGCTTTCCGCCAGGCAACAAAAAACGGCGATCACTTCAGTGACCGCCGTTTCTGTGTACGGGTTATCGAATCAAGGCATCAACACTTCAATCGCACCATCTGCCGTCATGCTCACCTGGCTGGTGCCGGCCTCAACCTCTGGCGTCACCGGAGCGCCATCCATGCCGGCCGCTTTCATCATCATCGGCCCACGCATGTACGGCTGTGGATAACCGTTGCTGTTCAGGTTCAGGCTGACGATTTTGTAACCCTTGCCACCCAACGCATCGGTTGCCAGCTGCGCGCGGGCCTTGAAGGCGGTGACAGCTTCTTTAAGCAGCGCATCTTCGCTGGCCTTGCGCGTTGGCGTGGCGATGGCGAAGTCCATGCCACCCATTTTCAGGTCGGTCAGCAGTTCGCCGGTCAGCTTCGACAGTGCGGCGAAGTCGGAGCTTTCCATGCGCAGCTCGGCGCGTTCACGCCAGCCGGTGATTTTCTGGCCCTTGGTGTCGTAGATCGGGTAGCTGTTGCGGCTGCCCTGGCGCAGGGTGACTTCCTTGACTTGTTTGGCCTGGGCCAGCGCTTTGTTCATGGTGGTGCTGACGTCGGCGGCGAGTTTGGCCGGGTCGGTGTTCTGTTCTTCGGTGTAGAGGGTCACGATCATCTGATCGCGGGCCACTTCCTGGCTGACTTCGGCACGCAGGGCGATCTGGTTGTAATGAAGTTCGTCGGCGGCCAGGGCCGGGAGGCTGGCGACGGTGCCAACGCTAAGGGCAAGAAGGGCGGCGCTGCGGCGGAAACTGTGCATGAAAACTCCTTGGAGGTGCGCAGGGGTTAAGGTCCGAGCCTGCGTGAAACCATCAGACTCTAACTTTATTGATCCGGTTCGCACAGTTACAACTTCCATACAGATGGAATGGGGGAGACCGTGTCGAGGCCATTCGCGGGCAAGCCTCGCTCCTACAGGAATGTGTCGTACGCCAATCCTTTGAACGACACATTCCTGTAGGAGCGAGGCTTGCCCGCGAAGGCGTCCTTATAGACGCAGCAGGACTTCCTGCCATGTGGCTGTTTGCCGCACTTTTGCCTGCCAGCCCCCGTGCTTGGTTATACTCCGTGCGATCCGCCTGGAGCGCTCATCAGGAGAGCTCATGCTCGCCCCCGTTCAAATCACTTCCGCCACTCGCCAGAACCTTTGGCGGCTGACCTTCATCCGAACCTTGGTACTCGCCGCTCAGGCCGGTTCCGTAGGCCTGGCCTACTGGTTCGATCTGCTGCCGTTGCCGTGGGTGCAACTGGCGATGACCCTCGGCTGCTCGACGCTGCTGTGCGCGTTCACGGCGGTTCGCCTGCGCACCTCGTGGCCGGTCACCGAGCTGGAATATGCCCTGCAACTGGCCTGTGATCTTTTTATCCACAGTGCCTTGCTGTATTTCTCCGGCGGTTCGACCAACCCGTTCGTTTCCTATTACCTGGTGCCGCTGACCATCGCCGCCGTGACGTTGCCGTGGCGCTATTCGGTGATTCTGTCCGGTATCGCGCTGGCGCTTTATACGTTGTTGCTGGCACGGTTCTATCCGCTGGAAACCTTCCCCATCGCTCGGGAAAACTTGCAGATCTACGGCATGTGGCTGAGTTTCGCCCTCGCCGCCGCCGTCATCACATTCTTTGCCGCGCGCATGGCCGAAGAGCTGCGCCGCCAGGAAGAACTGCGCGCCATCCGTCGTGAAGAAGGCCTGCGCGACCAGCAATTGCTGGCCGTCGCGACCCAGGCGGCCGGCGCCGCCCATGAGTTGGGCACGCCGTTGGCCACCATGAGCGTGTTGCTCAAGGAAATGCGCCAGGACCATCCCGACCCGCTGTTGCAGGATGATTTAAGCGTGTTGCAAGATCAGGTCAAACTCTGCAAAGAGACCTTGCAGCAACTGGTGCGCGCCGCCGAGGCCAATCGACGCCTGGCGGTGGAAATGCAGGACGTCACCGACTGGCTCGACGAAGCGCTGAACCGCTGGCACTTGATGCGCCCGGAAGCCAGTTACCGTTTCCAACGGCTGGGCCAAGGCACGGTGCCACGCATGGCACCGCCGCCAGACCTGACGCAAGCCTTGCTGAATTTGCTCAACAACGCCGCCGATGCGTGCCCCGAAGGGCTGCAAGTGACGCTGGACTGGAATGCCGAGGACCTGACCATCAGCATTCGCGACCATGGCGCCGGCGTGCCGCTGGCCATTGCCGAACAGATCGGCAAGCCGTTTTTTACCACCAAGGGCAAAGGTTTCGGCCTGGGCCTGTTTTTGAGCAAGGCCAGCGTGACACGCGCCGGCGGCTCAGTGAAACTCTACAGTCATGAGGAAGGCGGCACGCTCACCGAGCTGCGCCTGCCCCGTGTCGCCCGAGGAGACGAACATGAGTGACGAGATCCAAGTTGAAGGCGAAGAACTGCCGCATTTGCTGCTGGTAGACGACGATGCAACCTTTACCCGTGTGATGGCCCGCGCCATGGCCCGCCGTGGTTTTCGCGTAAGCACCGCCGGTTCCGCCGAAGAAGGGCTGACCATCGCCCAGGCCGACATCCCGGATTACGCCGCGCTGGACCTGAAAATGGACGGCGACTCAGGCCTGGTGTTGCTGCCCAAACTGCTCGAACTTGACCCGGAAATGCGCGTGGTGATCCTCACCGGCTACTCGAGCATTGCCACCGCCGTCGAGGCCATCAAGCGCGGCGCTTGCAACTATCTTTGCAAGCCGGCTGACGCTGACGACGTGCTGGCCGCGCTGCTTTCCGAGCATGCCGACCTCGACACCCTGGTGCCAGAAAACCCGATGTCGGTGGACCGCCTGCAATGGGAGCACATCCAGCGTGTGCTGACCGAGCACGAAGGCAACATCTCCGCCACTGCCCGCGCCTTGGGCATGCACCGCCGCACGCTGCAGCGCAAACTGCAAAAGCGTCCGGTCCGCCGCTGAACGGACGCTGAACGATTAACGCCAGCCCTCGCGATAACCCGAACCGATCATCTATGATCGGTTCGGGTGTGTTCTTTTCTTTATCGAGCCTTTTCCATGAATCAGAACGCTGAGTATTCCGCGGTCAACGATGCTGTGCGCGGGCAGTTTTTTCGCAAAGTCTGGGCGATGACCACGCCGTATTGGCGCAGCGAAGAGAAGGGCAAGGCCTGGACATTGCTGATCGCCGTGATTGCGCTGTCACTGTTCAGCGTGGCGATTTCGGTGTGGGTTAACAGTTGGTACAAGGATTTTTACAACGCCCTGCAAAAGAAGGACGAAGCGGCTTTCTGGCAACTGATTCTGTACTTCTGCGGGATCGCGGCGGTGGCGATTCTCGGTGCGGTGTATCGGCTCTACCTGACGCAGATGCTGACGATTCGCTGGCGGGCCTGGCTCACCGAGCAGCACTTCGCCCGTTGGCTCGGTCATAAAAACTACTACCAACTGGAGCAGGGCGGTTACACCGATAACCCTGACCAGCGGATTTCCGAAGACCTCAATAGCTTCACCTCCAATACGCTGGGCCTGGGGCTGGGCCTGATCCGCAACGTCGTCAGTCTGGTGTCGTTTTCGATCATTCTGTGGGGTGTGTCGGGCAGCATCGAAGTGTTCGGTTTCACCATCCCCGGCTACATGTTCTGGTGCGCTCTGGTTTATGCCGCCGTCGGCAGCTGGCTGACGCACTTGATTGGCCGTCGTTTGATTGGCCTCAACAACAATCAACAACGCTTCGAAGCTGACCTGCGTTTTTCCATGGTGCGGGTTCGCGAGAACGCGGAAAGCATCGCGCTGTACAACGGCGAACCCAATGAAAACCGCCGTCTGAGCGGGCGCTTCGGGCTGGTCTGGCATAACTTCTGGGACATCATGAAAGTGTCCAAGCGCCTGACCTTCTTCACCTCCGGTTATGGCCAGATCGCAATCATTTTCCGTTTATGGTCGCCGCGCCGCGTTACTTCGCCGGCAAGATCGAGCTTGGCGAGCTGATGCAAATCAACTCAGCGTTCGGCAACGTGCAGGAGAACTTCAGCTGGTTCATCAGCGCCTACCAGGACTTGGCCGCTTGGCGAGCCACCTGTGATCGTCTGCTGAGTTTCCGCCAGGCGATGACCGACAACGAAGAGCGAGCGCCGGCGATTGATGTGCAGAATTCGGGTACAGCCTTGAAGGTGCACAACCTGGGCCTCGATCTGGCCGACGGTCGTCACTTGCTGACCAACGCCGACATGACCGTGGAGGAGGGCGAGCGCGTCATGCTCAGCGGTCGTTCCGGCAGCGGCAAGTCGACCTTGCTGCGGGCGATGGGGCACCTGTGGCCGGCGGGTCATGGCAGCATTCGTCTGCCGACGGCGCGTTACCTGTTCCTGCCACAAAAGCCGTATCTGCCGATTGGCACGTTGCGCGAGGCACTGAGTTATCCACAGGCCGGCGGGACTTATCCGCACGAGCGGTATGTGCATGTGCTGGAAACTTGCCGCTTGCCGCACCTCGTTGCGCGCCTGGACGAGGCCAATCACTGGCAGCGCATGCTGTCGCCGGGTGAACAGCAACGGCTGGCCTTCGCTCGTGCGCTGCTCTATGCACCACAGTGGTTATACATGGACGAGGCGACGTCGGCGATGGACGAAGAGGATGAGGCTTCGCTGTATCAGGCCTTGATCGATGAAATACCGGGGTTGAGCATCGTCAGCGTCGGGCATCGCAGCAGTCTGAAGCGTTTCCACCCACGGCATGTGCGCATTGAAAATGGTCATCTGGTGGACCAGACCGTGATCGCATAACACCACAATCCGTGTGGGAACGAGCTTTTGTGGCGAGGGGATTTATCCCCGTTCGGCGGCGCAGCCGTCGCAGAACCACTGCACTCGGCATACCTGATGCACCGAGGCTGTGGGTTTTGGGCTGGCTGCGCCATCCAACGGGGATAACTCCCCTCGCCACTGGTTGCTCTTACAAAAGTGGGTGGTGGTGATCGTACAACCGCGTTGAGCTATGATGCGGTTTCAGCCGCAATTTTAGAGACAGACGTTCACCATGGAAAACCCGATCGACGCACCACGCCTCCCTCGCAAGCGCCGCAGCCTCGCACAGGAATTGGTGACGGTGCTGTCCGAGCAGATCCGCGACGGCCACCTCAAACGTGGCGACAAATTGCCCACCGAGTCGGCGATCATGGATGCCCATGGCGTCAGCCGAACCGTGGTTCGCGAAGCAATTTCACGTTTGCAGGCCGCTGGCCAGGTGGAAACCCGTCACGGCATCGGCACCTTCGTGCTCGACACCCCGAGCCCGAGCGGTTTTCGCATCGACCCGGCGACCGTGGTCACCCTGCGTGACGTATTGGCGATTCTGGAACTGCGCATCAGCCTCGAAGTGGAGTCCGCCGGCCTCGCTGCACAACGCCGCAGCCCGGAACAGTTGGCCTTGATGCGCGCCGCGCTGGACGCCTTGAATGAAAGTGCCGCCCACGCCAGTGATGCCGTGGCGTCCGACTTCCAGTTCCACCTGCAAATCGCCCTGTCGACCGGTAACCGCTACTTCACCGACATCATGACCCACCTGGGCACCAGCATCATTCCGCGCACCCGCCTGAACTCCGCGCGCCTGGCCCATGATGATCAGCAGCACTACATGAGTCGCCTGAGCCGTGAGCACGAAGAGATTTACGATGCGATTGCGCGCCAGGATTCGGATGCGGCGCGGGCGGCGATGCGTTTGCATTTGACGAACAGTCGGGAGCGGCTGCGCCATGCTCATGAAGAGGCTGAGGCGCAGCGCGGCTAGGGGTAAGGATCTTCTACCTCGACCGTTTTGTAATCGACATACTCAATAGTGTTGTTCAGCAACACCTTGAATATTTTCAGGGTGATTTTCCAATACTGGCCGGGCAGTGTTTCAAACTCGACGATGTCATCGACGCTGATATTGAGGTCAAAGTCAGTTGGCGTTTCCAACGCTGCTTGTCTGGTTCTGGCCGGAAAGTTAAAGCGGTGGATTGTGGACATGAGCGTTTGGCCTGTGCAGCAAATGATTGTCTAATTAAGCGTCGTTGTTAGCGGGGGCGAAACTGTAAGAAATAACAGTTTTGATGAACGGTCAGTGCTTACTTCCAGCTATTGCTGTGTTTGTCAGAATGCCATCGCGAGCAGGCTCGCTCCCACAGGGGATCTTCAGTGAACACACTATGGGTGTTTACCCCCGGTCAAATGTGGGAACTAGCCTGCTAGCGATGGGCCGGCAGCTTTAATACTGAATTGTCAGCCTGAGCGCAGAATCGAACGATCCACCCTTACAGCCAACTCAGCCACCCCGGGCTTGGCATCAAACGTCACATCCCCACGCTCATCCACCACCGCCCGTCCAATCACCACGCCCTTGGATAACAACTCAAGCGGCGCTCCCCTCGGCGATTGCCCCAAAGCCAATTCCAGTTTCAATTTGATAGTCATTTCGATCTCCTTATCAGGCGACATTGCCAGTGGGTTTGTAGTCCTTGAGCAGCAAGTAAGTACTCCAGCCCCACCAGTCATCGACGGTGGCGGTGTCGTTCAGGTTGTTGACGTCCTTGCGCCGCAGCACCTTGCTGCCTTCAACCCGGAACAAGGGTGAAAAGTTGTTCGCAGGATTCAATACGGCTTGCAGATCCGGGGTCTTTTTCAAGGCGCCAAAATTATCGGGAACCGTGACGGTGCCGCTGAGATACGCCGCAAACACTTCATCCGCCGACACCTGCACCGCCTGATTCACCTGGACACGATTGGCGCTGTCGATGGCGTCGAAGTAGCGTTTGTCACCGTACCCACGCCAGTGATCGCCGTTGCCGTTGCGCACATTGAGGCCGAACTTGCTGTCTTCGTCGTGCATGAAGCGGGTAATCAGTGAGCCCAGATCACTGGGCGTGACCACCGCAGCCAACTGTTTACGCGGTACTCGTAAATGGCCGGCAGAAAACAGGTCGGTCAGGTAGTGATCGGCAAACGCGTTCATCGCGTAGGCCAGTTCCAGCTGCTTTTCATCGTTGCTGCTGTGAGCCTTCACCGCTTGTTGCAGGGCTGCCGTGTGCCCGGAGATATAGGCCAGCAGCGCCCATTCGGCAAAGTGGTCAGCATTATTGGCGGCCAGTTTCAGATAGCGCCCCAAGGGAAACAGCGCCGAGACGAAACTGCCGCCGCCCGTGATTCTGTTCCACTCTTCTGACAACGTATCTCCGAGTGCGTCATACGCCTCGTGAGGCTGTTTGCCGTCTTTGATTGCCTGTTTAACGGCGGCGATTTCCTTCTGCATGACGCCGAGGATCAGCTTGGCTTCGGCATTGGACGCCGGCAGCACCGCCAGCGAGTTGAAGGCATTGGTAAAGCGCTGGACGCGGTCGGCAGGCGTGGCGCCTTCGCTGACTGGTTGATCGGGAATGCCATAAAAGTCACCGCCCAGAGCGATGACCTGACCGTAAGTCAGCGCCAGTCCATTGGGTAAATGCAGCGCTACCTGCGAGGCGGGCACAGCGGGCGCGTCCTTGATAAAACGCAGCAACGTACCGTCACCGATGGCGGTGTGCTCGCCGCCCTCAAACCTCAGCTGTGGCTTGCCTTTCAAGGCTTTGCCAGGCGTAGCGTTAGTTGTTTGAGGTGCGTCGTGATGTTCGCCGAGCTTCAGCATAAGCGAACTGTTGGCGGTGACGGCGATACCGTCTTCAGTAAAAAGATCGTCCAGGTTCGCGATGATCTGTTCTGGTTTTTCCTGCGGTTGAGCGTGTAGACCTGACATTTCTGGCTCCTTGATATGTCGTCGGTATGATTCAAGATAGCTGTATGTATATACAGCTAATCAGAGCTTAGGTGAGAAACTTCCTACGTCAAGAAAATCCCCTTCCGACACAAATTTCCAGGCGCGACGATGAAATGCAGTTGACGGTTATTATTTAAGTTGTACGATGACCTACAACTCGGCCACAGGCTGAACGCTTTTCTCACACAAACGTTGCTACCCAGGGTGTTCGAATAATGAATCCACAAGAACTGAAGTCCATCCTCTCTTCTGGCCTGCTGTCTTTCCCGGTCACCGATTTCAATGCTCAGGGCGACTTCCATCGCGCGGGCTATATCAAACGTCTCGAATGGCTGGCCCCATACGGCGCCACGGCGTTGTTCGCCGCAGGCGGCACCGGTGAGTTCTTCTCTCTGGCGGCCAGCGAATATTCGGAAATCATCAAGACCGCCGTCGACACCTGCGAAAACAGCGTGCCGATTCTGGCTGGTGTGGGCGGTTCGACTCGCCAGGCCATCGAGTACGCACAGGAAGCCGAGCGCCTGGGCGCCAAAGGCTTGTTGCTGCTGCCGCACTACCTGACCGAAGCCAGCCAGGACGGCGTTGCCGCCCACGTTGAAGCCGTGTGCAAATCGGTGAACATCGGCGTGGTGGTTTACAACCGCAACGTCTGTCGCCTGACCGCGCCATTGCTGGAACGCCTGGCCGAGCGCTGCCCGAACCTGATCGGCTACAAGGATGGCCTGGGCGATATCGAGTTGATGGTATCGATCCGTCGCCGCCTCGGTGATCGCTTCAGCTACCTGGGCGGTTTGCCGACCGCTGAAGTCTATGCCGCTGCTTACAAGGCATTGGGCGTACCGGTCTACTCCTCGGCGGTGTTCAACTTCATCCCGAAAACGGCGATGGATTTTTACCACGCCATTGCCCGCGAAGATCACGCCACTGTTGGCAAGATCATCGACGACTTCTTCCTGCCGTACCTGGACATCCGTAACCGCAAAGCCGGTTATGCGGTGAGCATCGTCAAGGCCGGGGCAAAAATTGCCGGTTATGACGCAGGTCCTGTGCGTGCACCGCTGACCGATCTGCTGCCAGAAGAGTACGAAGCTCTGGCCGCGCTGATCGACAAGCAAGGTGCGCAGTAACACACCCGATTAATAAGGCCGCTGAGCAATCAGCGGCCTTTTGCGTGAGGAGATTGTTGTGGCTGATACAAAGCGTTTCGATAACTACATCAACGGTGAATGGGTGGCGGGCAGTGATTACTGCGCCAACATCAACCCGTCCGAACTGACCGACACTATCGGCGACTACGCCAAGGCTGATCTGGCCCAGGTCCACGCCGCCATCGACGCCGCTCGCGCTGCGTTTCCGGCCTGGTCGACTTCGGGCATTCAGGCTCGCCATGATTCGCTGGATAAAGTCGGCACCGAAATCCTCGCCCGCCGCGAAGAGCTTGGCACCTTGCTGGCCCGGGAAGAGGGCAAGACCCTGCCTGAAGCCATCGGCGAAGTGACCCGCGCCGGTAACATTTTCAAATTTTTCGCCGGTGAGTGTTTGCGTCTGTCCGGCGACTACTTGCCGTCGGTGCGCCCGGGTGTGAACGTCGAAGTCACTCGCGAAGCCTTGGGCGTCGTTGGCCTGATCACCCCGTGGAACTTCCCGATCGCGATCCCTTCGTGGAAAATCGCCCCGGCCCTGGCTTACGGCAACTGCGTCGTGCTGAAACCGGCCGATCTGGTGCCGGGTTGCGCCTGGGCGCTGGCGGAAATCATCTCCCGCGCAGGCTTCCCGGCCGGCGTCTTCAACCTGGTGATGGGCAGCGGTCGCGTGGTTGGCGATGCGCTGGTGCAGAGCCCGAAAGTCGACGGCATCAGCTTCACCGGTTCTGTCGGTGTCGGTCGTCAGATCGCCGTCAGCTGCGTCTCGCGTCAGGCCAAGGTTCAGCTGGAAATGGGTGGCAAGAACCCGCAGATCATTCTCGACGATGCCGACCTGAAGCAAGCGGTCGAGCTGTCGGTGCAGAGCGCGTTCTATTCCACCGGTCAGCGTTGCACGGCGTCGAGCCGCTTCATCGTCACCGCCGGGATTCACGACAAGTTCGTCGAAGCCATGGCCGAGCGCATGAAGTCGATCAAGGTCGGTCACGCGTTGAAAACCGGCACCGACATCGGTCCGGTCGTCTCGCAAGCGCAGCTTGAACAGGACATGAAGTACATCGACATTGGCCAGTCCGAAGGTGCTCGTCTGGTCAGCGGCGGCGGCTTGGTGACTTGCGACACCGAAGGCTACTACCTCGCGCCAACGCTGTTTGCCGACAGCACAGCTGCGATGCGCATCAGCCGTGAAGAGATCTTTGGCCCGGTGGCGAACATCGTTCGCGTCGCCGATTACGACGCCGCGCTGGCCATGGCCAACGACACCGAATTCGGTCTGTCGGCGGGCATTGCCACCACGTCGCTGAAGTACGCCAACCACTTCAAGCGCCACTCCCAGGCCGGGATGGTGATGGTCAACCTGCCGACGGCGGGCGTGGATTACCACGTTCCATTCGGCGGGCGTAAAGGTTCATCCTATGGTTCCCGCGAGCAAGGTCGCTACGCGCAAGAGTTCTACACGGTCGTGAAGACCAGCTACATCGGTTCGTAACGCAACACCCTCTGTGGGAGCGAGCCTGCTCGCGAAGGTCTTGAGGACGCGGCGGTAAACCTGATGCCCCGCGTCATCGTTGACCACCATCGCGAGCAGGCTTGCTCCCACAGAAAAACCAAAGATTCACCCGCGCATAAAAATAATCAGTGGGAGTACATGTACATGCAAGCGACCAAGCCGACTCACGTCCGCTATTTGATTTTGCTCATGCTTTTCCTGGTGACCACGATCAACTACGCCGACCGGGCCACTATCGCCATCGCGGGCTCCAGCCTGCAAAAAGACCTCGGCATCGACGCGGTCACCCTCGGTTACATCTTCTCTGCATTCGGTTGGGCTTACGTGGCCGGGCAAATTCCCGGTGGCTGGCTGCTGGACCGTTTCGGCTCGAAAAAGATCTACGCGCTAAGCATTTTCACCTGGTCGCTGTTCACCGTTCTGCAGGGCTATGTCGGCGAATTCGGCATGTCCACCGCAGTGGTTGCGCTGTTCATGCTGCGCTTCCTGGTGGGCCTGGCCGAAGCGCCATCCTTCCCGGGTAACGCCCGTATCGTCGCGGCCTGGTTCCCGACGGCTGAACGCGGCACGGCCTCGGCGATCTTCAACTCGGCGCAGTACTTTGCCACCGTGTTGTTCGCACCGCTGATGGGCTGGATCGTCTACAGCTTCGGCTGGCAGCACGTGTTTATCGTCATGGGCGTGATCGGCATCATCTTCTCGGGGATCTGGCTGAAGGTGATCTACAGCCCGCGCCAGCACCCGATGATCAACGACGCCGAGTTCAAGCACATCGCCGACAACGGCGGCATGGTCGACATGGACCAGGACAAAGGCAAAGGCAAAAAAGGCGACGGTCCGAAGTGGGACTACATCCGCCAGTTGCTGACCAACCGCATGATGCTCGGCGTGTATCTGGGCCAGTACTGCATTAATGGCATCACCTACTTCTTCCTGACCTGGTTCCCGGTGTACCTGGTGCAAGAACGCGGCATGACCATCCTAAAGGCCGGTTTCATTGCTTCGTTGCCGGCGATCTGCGGCTTTATCGGGGGGGTGCTTGGCGGGGTGATTTCCGATTACCTGCTGCGCAAGGGCCATTCCCTGACCTTCGCTCGCAAGGCACCGATCATCGCGGGTTTGCTGGTCTCCAGCAGCATCGTGGCGTGCAACTATGTTGATGTTGAGTGGATGGTTGTCGGCTTCATGGCCCTGGCCTTCTTCGGCAAAGGCGTGGGTGCGCTGGGTTGGGCGGTGGTGTCCGACACCTCGCCGAAACAGATTGCCGGCCTGAGCGGTGGCCTGTTCAACACCTTCGGCAACATCGCTTCGATCACCACCCCGATCGTGATCGGCTACATCATCAGCTCCACCGGTTCGTTCAAATGGGCGCTGGTGTTTGTCGGTTGCAACGCACTGGTTGCAGTGTTCAGCTACCTGGTGATCGTCGGTCCGATCAAACGTGTGGTGCTGAAAGAGCCGCCAGTCAGCGGTCCTGAAACCAATAACAAATTGTCTCAAGCGCATTCCTGAGGAGCGGCGTCATGCAGTTGATTGAACATTCCGACTCGCCGCGCTACATCCGCCTGCACGAGCGGGACAACGTCGTGATCGTGGTCAACGACCAAGGCGTACCGGCCGGTACCGAGTTTCCAGATGGCCTGGTGACGGTGGACTTCGTGCCGCAGAGCCATAAAGTCACCCTCGAGGACATTCCCGAAGGCGGCCAGGTGATCCGTTACGGCCAGACCATTGGCTATGCGTTGCAGCCGATCCCGCGCGGCAGCTGGGTCAAGGAAGATCAACTGCGCATGCCCACCGCGCCACCGCTGGACAGCCTGCCGCTGTCCACCGAAGTACCGGCGGCCCAGGCACCGCTGGACGGTTACACCTTCGAGGGGTATCGCAACGCCGACGGTACCGTTGGCACGCGCAATATTCTCGGGATTACGACGACCGTCCAGTGCGTGACCGGCGTGCTCGACCATGCGGTCAAGCGCATCAAGGATGAGTTGCTGCCCAAGTACCCGAACGTCGATGACGTGGTGGCGCTGACCCACAGCTACGGCTGCGGGGTGGCGATCACTGCCACTGACGCGTACATCCCGATCCGCACCGTGCGCAATCTGGCGCGCAACCCGAACCTGGGTGGCGAAGCCTTGGTCATCAGCCTGGGCTGCGAGAAATTGCAGGCCGGGCAGGTGATGCACGAGGGCGACAGCTCGGTGGATTTGAGCGAGCCGTGGTTGTACCGCTTGCAGGATTCGAGTCACGGTTTCACTGAGATGATCGAGCAGATCATGGCGCTGGCCGAGACCCGTTTGAAGAAGCTCGATCAGCGTCGCCGGGAAACTGTGCCGGCGTCCGAGCTGATTCTGGGCATGCAGTGCGGCGGCAGCGATGCGTTTTCCGGCATCACCGCCAACCCTGCGCTGGGTTATGCCTCTGATTTGTTGTTGCGCGCTGGCGCGACGGTGATGTTTTCCGAAGTCACCGAGGTGCGCGACGCGATTTATCTGCTGACCTCCCGCGCGGAAACTGAGGAGGTTGCTCAGGAGCTGGTGCGGGAAATGGACTGGTACGACCGTTACCTGGCCAAGGGTGAGGCGGACCGCAGCGCCAACACCACGCCGGGCAACAAGAAGGGCGGGTTGTCGAACATTGTCGAAAAGTCCTTGGGCTCGATCGTCAAATCCGGTAGCAGTGCGATCAATGGCGTGCTCGGCCCTGGCGAGCGCTTCAAGCGCAAAGGGCTGATCTTCTGCGCGACCCCGGCCAGTGATTTTGTCTGCGGGACGTTGCAGTTGGCGGCGGGGATGAACCTGCATGTGTTCACCACCGGGCGCGGCACGCCTTATGGTTTGGCGATGGCGCCGGTGGTCAAGGTATCGACCCGGACCGAACTGGCACAGCGCTGGCCGGACCTGATCGACATCGATGCCGGGCGGATTGCGACCGGACGCGCTTCGATTGAAGACCTTGGGTGGGAGTTGTTCCACTACTACCTGGACGTGGCGAGCGGCAAGAAGCAGACGTGGGCCGAGCAGCACAAACTGCATAACGACATCACCCTGTTCAACCCGGCGCCGATCACCTGACCTGTGGCGAGGGAGCTTGCTCCCGCTGGGGCGCGAAGCGGCCCCCAAAATGGGCCTGCTGCGCAGTCCAGCGGGAGCAAGCTCCCTCGCCACAGGTTACTCATCGCCTGCTCGACCAGACGCCAACGTCATGGGTGGCTTATCATTAGCCCCCTAACGACGCCCACCCAAGGTTCCCCCCGGCATGCTGGCTATCTTCCTCGAAACCCTGAACATCACCGCGCCGGTGTTTGCCATGCTGTTTCTGGGGGTATTGCTCAAGCGCATCGACTGGATCAACGACAACTTCATCCACACCGCGTCGGCCCTGGTGTTCAACGTCACCATGCCGGCGCTGCTGTTTCTGGGCATCCTGCATGCCGACCTGCACGCCGCGTTGCAACCGGCGCTGCTGATCTACTTCTCGCTGGCCACCCTGGCGTGTTTTGCCATCGCCTGGGGCTGGGCGATCTGGAAGTGCCCGCGTGAAGATCGAGGGATTTATACCCAAGGCGCTTTTCGCGGCAACAACGGAGTCATCGGCCTTGCGTTGGCGGCCAGCATGTACGGCGATTACGGGATTTCTCTCGGGGCGATTCTCGCGGCGCTGGTGATCCTGTTTTACAACACGCTCTCGACCATTGTGCTGGCGGTGTACAGCCCGGTGATCAAGTCCGATCCGTGGAGCATCTGCAAAAGCGTGATGGTCAACCCGCTGATCATCAGCGTGTTGGCGGCGGCGCCCTTTGCCTATTTCAAGATCGGCTTGCCGGGATGGCTGGAAACGTCTGGCCAGTACCTGGCGCAAACCACGTTGCCGTTGGCGTTGATCTGCATCGGCGGCACGCTATCACTGGCGGCATTGCGCAAAAGCGGCAAGATGGCGCTCAGCTCAAGTCTGGTGAAGATGATCGGCTTGCCAGTGATGGCGACGTTGGGGGCATGGCTTTGGGGATTTCGCGGGGCTGAGTTGGGGATTCTGTTTCTGTACTTCGGCAGCCCGACCGCCGCGGCCAGTTTTGTCATGGCCCGCCAGGCCAACGGCAATCATGAACTGGCGGCGGCGATCATCGTGATCACCACGTTGATGGCGGCGGTCACCACCAATGTCGGAATCTTTTTGTTGCAGTGGGGTGAGTGGATCTAGCGTCGGGATTTTCGCTGGTGTCCAGGGCTGGCAAGCCTCGCCCTGTAGGAGCGAGGCTTGCCCGCGAAGGCGCCAGTCCTGTAACCATAACTTTTGAAGACTCACTCAGGCTTCTGATAGCTGTCGATCACTTCCTGCGCCGCCCGAAACGCATCAATCGCCGCCGGCACACCGGCGTACACCGCGCAATGCAGCAACGCCTCGCGAATCTCTTCCACGGTGCAGCCGTTGTTCAGCGCGCCGCGGACGTGGCCTTTCAACTCCTGCGGGCACTTCAACGCCGTCAGCGCGGCGAGGGTGATCAGGCTGCGGGTTTTCAGCGGCAGGCCTTCGCGGTTCCACACGGCGCCCCAGGCGTGTTCATTGACGAAGTCCTGCAGCGGCTGGGTGAACTCAGTGGCATTGCCCAGCGCGCGGTCGACGAACGCATCGCCCATCACCTGGCGGCGGACTTCTACACCAGGCTTTTTGTTGTCAGTCATGGCATTTCCCTCTTGTGGTGTTGGCGACGCCAGGCGCGCAGCGATGTGAACAGCAGAAACGCCACCAGCGCCGGCAGGACGAAAAACAGCATCAAGTGTTCAAGCTTGCCGGCCAGGGGCATGCCGGTGGTGAACGACACCACGTGCAGACCGTAAGCGAGATACAACCCCAAAAACAGCAGACCTTCGGCGCGGGTCACCCGGTAACCGGTGTAGAACAGCGGCAGGCACAGCACCGCCACACCGAGCATCACCGGCAGGTCGAAATCCAGGGCATTGGGCGAGACCGACAGCGGCGAGGGGGCGACAAGCGCGGTCAGGCCGAGTACGCCCAGGAGGTTGAACAGGTTGCTGCCGATCACGTTACCCACGGCAATGTCCCGCTGACCGCGCAAGGCCGCGATCAATGAGGTGGCCAGTTCCGGCAGGGAGGTGCTGATGGCGACGATGGTCAGGCCGATGACCCGCTCCGACAGACCCAGATCGGTCGCAACCGCCACGGCGGCGCCCAGCAACAAATGGCCGGCGTAGACCAGCATCGCCAGTCCGGCGACGATCATCAGCACGCTGCTGAACCACGCTGCCTGGGGAGTTCCGTCGTGGGAGGGCGGACGGGTCGAGTGCCGCGACTGGCGCAGCAACAAGCCCAGGTACAGCGCCAGGGCCGCCAGCAGAACGATGCCGTCCATGCGGGTCAGCTCTTCATTCCACGCCAATACAAACACCAGCAGGCTGGCGCCGATCATCAGCGGAATATCCAGGCGCACCAGTTGCCGTGAAACCCGCAGCGGAATGATCAGCGCCGAAAGCCCCAAGGTGACGAGGATGTTGAAGATGCTGCTGCCGATCACGCTGCCGACGGCGATGTCGGCGTTTTGCGCCAGGGTGGCTTGCAGGCTGACCGCCATCTGCGGTGCGCTGCTGCCCAAGGCGACGATGGTCAGGCCGATGATCAGCGGCCGCACCTGCAAGCGCGCCGCCAGGCGCACGGCGCCACGGACCATCAGTTCGGCACCGGCGATCAGCAACAGCAGGCCGCCGAGCATCTCAATCAGGCTGATCAGGGGTAAATCGGCAAGTCCGAAAATGGTCGGGGCTCCGTCTGTTAATCGTCGAGGGCTTGCACGCGAACCCGTGCGGTGCCGCTACGGAGCATACCCAGTTGTTCGGCGGCCTCGTGTGAAAGATCAATCAGGCGCCCGCGGGTGTGCGGCCCGCGGTCGTTGATTCGGACCACGCAGGACTTGTCGTTATTCAGATTGGTGACCTTCACCCGCGTGCCGAACGGCAATTGGCGATGGGCGGCGGTCAGGGAATTCTTGTTGAAACGCTCGCCGCTGGCAGTGCGTTTGCCTTGGTGTTTGGCACCGTAATAGGACGCCGTACCGGTCTTGTCGTAGCCGTGTGGGTCGATGACATCGTTACTGGCGCAACCGGCCAGCAGAGCGAGCAGGGCGCAGGCACCCAGTAGACGCTTCATTTAAAGGTATCCACATACAAATGTGGGAGCGAGCCTGCTCGCGATGGCGGGCTATCTGACACATCAATGTTGGATGTGCTGCCGTCATCGCGAGCAGGTTCGCTCCCACAGGGATCGGAGCCAGGCTTTAAATCTGGCTCCATGCTCATCAGCCTTCGAGCTTGCTTTTCAGCAGTTCGTTGACCTGTTGCGGGTTGGCCTTGCCTTTGGAGGCTTTCATGGCCTGGCCGACGAAGAAGCCGAACATCTTGCCGCGTTTGGCTTCGTCTGCCGCGCGGTATTGCTCGACCTGCTCGGCGTTGGCCGCGAGCATTTCGTCCAGCACCGCCGAGATCGCGCCGCTGTCGGTCACTTGCTTGAGGCCGCGCTTGTCGATGATCTCGTCCGCGCTGCCTTCGCCGTTGGCCATCGCTTCAAACACCACCTTGGCGATCTTGCCGGAGATGGTGTTGTCCTTGATGCGCAGCAGCATGCCGCCCAGTTGCTCGGCCGAGACCGGCGACTGGTCGATTTCAACGCCTTGCTTGTTCAGCAGGCTGCCCAGTTCAACCATCACCCAGTTGGCCGCCAGCTTGGCGTCGCCGCTGATGCTCACGACTTTCTCGAAGTAATCGGCTTGCTCGCGGCTGGTGGCCAGGACGCTGGCGTCATACACCGACAGGCCGAACTGCGCCTGGAAGCGCTCGCGTTTCTGTGGTGGCAATTCCGGCAGCGTGGCGCGTACTTCGTCGAGGAACGAGTCTTCGATGACCACCGGCAGCAGGTCCGGGTCGGGGAAGTAACGGTAGTCGTTGGCTTCCTCTTTGCTGCGCATCGGACGGGTTTCGTCCTTGTTCGGATCGTACAGGCGGGTCTGCTGGATCACTTTGCCGCCGTCTTCGATCAGCTCGATCTGACGACGCACTTCGCTGTTGATCGCCTTCTCGATGAAGCGGAACGAGTTGACGTTCTTGATCTCGCAGCGCGTGCCGAATTCAACCTGGCCTTTCGGGCGGATCGACACGTTGCAGTCACAACGCAGCGAGCCTTCGGCCATGTTTCCGTCGCAGATGCCCAGGTAACGTACCAGCGCGTGGATGGTCTTGACGTAGGCCACGGCTTCCTTGGCGCTGCGCATGTCCGGCTCGGAGACGATTTCCAGCAGCGGCGTGCCGGCACGGTTCAGGTCGATGCCGGTGGCGCCGTTGAACTCTTCGTGCAGGCTTTTACCGGCGTCTTCTTCCAGGTGCGCACGGGTGACGCCGACACGTTTGATCGTGCCGTCTTCCATGGCGATGTCCAGGTGGCCCTTGCCGACGATCGGCAATTCCATCTGGCTGATCTGGTAGCCCTTCGGCAGATCCGGGTAGAAATAGTTTTTACGGGCGAACACGTTGTGCTGGCCGATCTCGGCATCGATCGCCAGGCCGAACATCACGGCCATGCGCACGGCTTCCTGGTTCAGCACCGGCAGTACGCCAGGCATGCCGAGGTCAACGAGGCTGGCCTGGGTGTTCGGCTCGGAACCGAACGTGGTGGAGCTACCGGAAAAGATTTTCGACCGGGTGGTGAGCTGGGTGTGAATCTCCAGCCCGATCACGACTTCCCATTGCATGTGTTTCTCCTCAGAAGCCGGTTGGGGTGCGGGTGTGCCAGTCAGTGTTTTGCTGATACTGATGGGCAACGTTCAACAGGCGACCTTCCTGGAAATACGGGGCGAGCAATTGCACGCCGACCGGCAGGCCATCGACGAAACCGGCAGGCATGGACAAGCCCGGCAGACCCGCGAGGTTGGCGGTGATGGTGTAGACGTCTTCCAGGTACGCAGCCACCGGGTCGCTGTTTTTGGCGCCGAGCTTCCAGGCCGGGTTCGGCGTGGTTGGGCCGAGGATGATGTCGACCTCATTAAAGGCTGCCATGAAGTCGTTCTTGATCAAGCGACGGATCTTCTGCGCCTTCAAGTAGTAGGCGTCGTAGTAACCGGCCGACAGCGCGTAGGCACCGACCATGATCCGGCGCTGCACTTCCGGGCCGAAACCTTCGCCACGGGAACGCTTGTACAGATCGATCAGGTCTTTCGGGTTCTCGCAGCGATGGCCAAAGCGCACGCCGTCGAAACGCGACAGGTTGGACGAGGCTTCCGCCGGGGCGATCACGTAGTACGCCGGGATCGCGTGCTGCATGTTCGGCAGGCTGATTTCCTTGATCACGGCACCGAGCTTTTCCAGCTCCTTGATGCTGTTGTGGATCAGATCGGCAATGCGCGGGTCGAGGCCGGCGCCAAAGTATTCCTTAGGCACGCCGATGCGCAGGCCTTGCAGCGAGCCGTTGAGGCTGGCGCTGTAATCCGGCACTGGCTCGTCGATGCTGGTGGAATCTTGCGGGTCGAAACCGGCCATGCCTTGCAGCAGGATCGCGCAGTCTTCGGCGGTGCGAGCCAGAGGGCCGCCCTGATCGAGGCTGGACGCGTAGGCAATCATGCCCCAGCGCGAAACACGACCGTACGTCGGTTTCAGGCCGGTCAGGTTGGTCAGTGCGGCAGGCTGGCGGATCGAGCCGCCGGTGTCGGTGCCGGTGGCTGCCGGCAACAGACGAGCGGCAACGGCTGCAGCCGAACCGCCGGACGAACCGCCCGGAACGTATTCCAGGTTCCACGGGTTTTTCACCGGGCCGTAGTAGCTCGACTCGTTGGCCGACCCCATGGCGAACTCGTCCATGTTGGTCTTGCCCAGGGTCACTGCGCCGGCAGCCGCCAGTTTGGCGACGACCGTGGCGTCGTACGGGGCTTTGAAGTTGTCGAGCATCTTCGAGCCACAGCTGGTGCGGATGCCCAGGGTGCAGAACAGGTCTTTGTGGGCGATCGGCGCGCCGAGCAGGGCGCCGCTCTCACCTTTGGCGCGGCGTGCGTCAGCGGCTTTCGCCTGCTGGAGCGCCAGGTCTTCGGTGAGGCTGATGAAGCTGTTGAGCTGCGGATCGAGCTGGGCGATACGCGCCAGCAGGGTTTTGGTCAGCTCTTCGGAAGAAAACTTTTTATCGGCGAGTCCGCGGGCGATCTCGGCCAGAGTCAATTGATGCATTGCAGGCTCTTTCCCTTTAGTCGATGACTTTCGGAACCAGGTACAGGCCGTTTTCGACCGCTGGTGCGATGGACTGGTAGGCCTCGCGATGATTGGTCTCGGTCACGACGTCTGCACGCAGGCGCTGGCTGGCTTCCAGTGGGTGGGCGAGCGGCTCGATACCGTCGGTATTGACCGCCTGCATTTCGTCGACCAGCCCGAGAATGCTGTTCAGGGCTGAAGTAATGTGTGGAAGATCGGCATCATTGAGGCCAAGGCAGGCCAGATGAGCGATTTTTTCCACGTCGGAGCGTTCAAGCGCCATGGGAATCTCCAGTGGAAAACAGAACGGACGGCGTCCGTGTGTTAGATTGTCGGAACACTACCGCATTTCTACGGTCATAAGGCCGCGATTGTGGGGGTTGGTGCACAGAAAAGCGGCCAATTTAACATATTGGCGCCTTGCCCAAAATCCCTGTCGTTGTTAGAGTTTGCCGCACTTTTTTACCCACGCGTTGCCTAGGGTCCCTTTCCCATGTTCAAGAAACTGCGTGGCATGTTTTCCAGCGATCTTTCCATTGACCTGGGCACTGCCAACACCCTTATTTACGTGCGCGAGCGCGGTATCGTCCTGAATGAGCCATCGGTTGTGGCTATTCGGACACACGGTAACCAGAAAAGTGTCGTTGCTGTCGGCACCGAGGCGAAGCGTATGCTTGGCCGTACGCCGGGCAACATTGCTGCCATTCGTCCGATGAAGGACGGCGTGATTGCCGACTTCAGCGTCTGCGAAAAGATGCTGCAATACTTTATCAACAAGGTTCACGAAAACAGCTTCCTGCAGCCAAGCCCGCGTGTGCTGATCTGCGTTCCGTGCAAATCCACCCAGGTTGAGCGTCGTGCCATCCGTGAATCGGCCCTTGGTGCCGGTGCACGTGAAGTGTTCCTGATCGAAGAGCCGATGGCTGCCGCGATCGGTGCCGGCCTGCCGGTTGAAGAAGCACGCGGTTCGATGGTCGTCGATATCGGTGGCGGTACCACTGAAATCGCGCTGATCTCCCTGAACGGTGTGGTGTACGCCGAATCCGTTCGTGTTGGCGGCGACCGCTTCGACGAAGCGATTATCACCTATGTGCGTCGCAACTACGGCAGCCTGATCGGCGAATCCACCGCCGAGCGCATCAAGCAGGAAATCGGTACGGCCTACCCGGGCGGCGAAGTGCGTGAAGTCGACGTTCGTGGCCGTAACCTGGCCGAAGGCGTTCCACGTGCCTTCACCCTGAACTCCAACGAAGTGCTGGAAGCTCTGCAAGAGTCCCTGGCCACCATCGTTCAGGCTGTGAAAAGTGCGCTGGAGCAATCGCCTCCGGAACTGGCTTCCGACATCGCCGAGCGTGGCCTGGTACTGACCGGTGGTGGCGCCTTGTTGCGTGACCTCGACAAGTTGCTGGCCCAGGAAACAGGTCTGCCGGTGATCGTTGCCGAAGACCCGCTGACCTGCGTTGCTCGCGGCGGTGGCCGTGCATTGGAAATGATGGATAAACACACCATGGACCTGCTGTCGAGCGAGTGATCTCGCCCGATGCATCTATGCTGTTGAGCGCGCAGGCGGCACTTTGCAGTGCTGCCTGTTTGCGTTTACCTTCTGTCAGTCTGTATCCAGGCCGGTCTGCCGTATGAATAAACAAAACATTTGCCTGGGAGGAGCGGCTTATTAAACCGCTTTTCACCAAAGGGCCTTCACTGGGCGTGCGCTTGTTGGTGCTGGTCGTGCTATCGGTCGCGCTGATGGTGGTCGATGCCCGCTTCACACTGCTCAAGCCAGTGCGTAGCCAAATGTCGCTGGTACTGATGCAGTCTTACTGGATCACGGACCTGCCGCAGCGGCTATGGCAGGGGGTGGCCAGCCAGTTCGGCAGCCGTACCGAGCTCGTCGCCGAAAACGAAAAACTCAAGACCGAAAACCTGCTGTTGCAGGGGCGCATGCAAAAGCTTGCCGCCCTCACCGAGCAGAACGTTCGGCTGCGCGAGTTGCTCAATTCCTCTGCGCTGGTCAACGAGAAGGTCGAAGTGGCCGAGTTGATCGGCATGGACCCCAACCCCTTCACCCATCGCATCATCATCAATAAAGGTGAGCGTGACGGTGTGGTCCTCGGTCAGCCGGTGCTCGATGCCCGCGGCCTGATGGGCCAGGTGGTCGAATTGATGCCTTACACCTCCCGTGTGCTGTTGCTGACCGACACTACCCACAGCATTCCGGTGCAGGTGAACCGCAACGGTCTGCGGGCGATTGCCAGCGGCACCGGCAACCCGGAGCGCCTGGAACTGCGTCACGTCGCGGACACGGCTGATATCAAGGAAGGCGATCTGCTGGTCAGTTCCGGTCTCGGTCAGCGATTCCCTGCGGGTTACCCGGTTGCGACGGTCAAGGAAGTGATCCACGATTCCGGCCAGCCGTTTGCCATCGTGCGTGCCGTGCCGACCGCGGCGTTGAACCGCAGCCGTTACCTGCTGCTGGTGTTCACCGACGGTCGCACAGCCGAAGAGCGCGCCAACGATGCGGCCCAGGCGCAAGAAGCACTGGACCAGCACGGCGGTGGGCCGATCATTCCGGCGACCGTGCCTAAACCTGTGCCGGCGACCGTGGTGGTGCCCGTGCCTGCTGCTACGCCCGCCGCAACACCGGCAGCACCAGCACCGGCGGCACCCCCGGCAAAACCTGCGGCCGCCAAGCCCCCCGCATCGCAACCTGCCGCAACCAAACCGCCAGCCACTCAACCAGCGGCGGTGAAGCCTGCCGCTAAACCGCCTGTCTCCGCGCCGGCTTCCACTGGGGGACGAGAATAATGGTCGGTGCAACCGCATCCCGAAATGACTGGATGATCTGGCTGACGTTTGCCATTGGCATGCTGCTCAGCGTTTCACCGCTGCCGCAATTCATGGAAATCCTCCGTCCGCTCTGGCTGGCCTTGCTGCTGGCCTTCTGGGCGTTGTACTTGCCGCAGAAAGTCGGCATGGTCACCGCGTGGTGCCTGGGCCTGGCCGAAGACGTGCTGTACGGCACGTTGCTGGGCCAGAACGCGTTGATCCTGACCCTGATCACCTTCCTGGTGCTGTCGCTGCAACAGCGTCTGCGCATGTTCCCGATGTGGCAACAAAGCCTGGTGATCCTGGTCATCTTCGGCCTCGCGCAGCTTGTTCAACTATGGCTCAGCGCTTTGACCGGCAATCGACAGCCCACACTGGCGCTGGTCTTGCCAGCACTGGTCAGTGCATTACTCTGGCCGTGGATCAGCTACGGTTTGCGCGGTTTGCGTCGGCGCTACAAGATCAATTAATTCGGTCAGGCATCTGCCAGTACCTCGACAGGGAGATGTCTAGATGAAAGTGCTTTACCTCGCCTCAGGCTCGCCGCGTCGGCGTGAACTGCTCACGCAGATCGGCGTGCCGTTCTCCGCCATCAGCGCGGACATCGATGAAACCCCTTTAACTCAAGAATCCCCGTCGGCCTATGTCGAGCGCCTGGCGCGCGGCAAAGCCGAGGCCGGGCGCGGCGCGGTCGTGTCCGACGCCGATTTTTGCGTGCTGGGCGCCGACACCGCCGTGGTGCTCAACGGGAAAATTCTCGGCAAACCGGTGGACGAAGCCGATGCGTGCGCCATGCTTATGATGTTGGCCGGTCATGAACACGAAGTGTTGACCGCCATTGCGGTGCTCGACGGTGAGCGTTGTGAGTCCCGGGTCGTACGCAGTCTGGTGCGCTTTCGCAACATCGCTCACGATGAAGCGGCGGCCTACTGGGCCAGTGGCGAACCCCGGGACAAGGCCGGTGGTTATGGCATTCAAGGACTGGGCGCGGTGTTTGTCGCCGGGCTCAATGGCAGTTACTCGGCAGTGGTTGGACTGCCGCTGTGCGAAACCGCTGAGCTGCTCGGCCATTTCGGCATACCCTGTTGGCAAACCCTTAACGCGCGCTGAGCGTCGTACTGACAAGATGCGGCCATTATCGTGAACATGCCTGGACGAGACCCTGCCATGAGTGAAGAGATTCTGATCAACATCACGCCGATGGAATCGCGCGTGGCAGTGGTCGAAAACGGTGTCCTGCAAGAGGTCCATGTCGAGCGCACGCAAAAGCGCGGGATCGTCGGCAACATCTATAAAGGCAAGGTCGTGCGGGTATTGCCGGGCATGCAAGCCGCCTTCGTCGATATCGGCCTGGACCGCGCCGCGTTCATTCACGCCTCGGAAATATCCCTGCGCGAAGGCCCAGCGGTGGAGAGCATCAGCGCGCTGGTTCACGAAGGCCAGAGTCTGGTTGTCCAGGTCACCAAGGACCCGATCGGCTCCAAAGGCGCACGCCTGACCACTCAGCTGTCGATTCCGTCGCGTTATCTGGTGTACATGCCGCGCACGGCCCACGTCGGCATTTCGCTGAAGATCGAAGACGAAGCCGAGCGCGAACGCCTCAAGCAAGTCGTCACCGATTGCGTGGCCAAAGAAGGCATCAAGGAGGCGGGCGGTTTTATCCTGCGTACCGCCGCCGAAGGGGCCGGTGCCGATGAAATCCTCATGGACATCCGCTACCTGCGCCGTCTCTGGGATCAGATCAACGAGCAGATCAAAACCATCGGTGCGCCGAGTGTGATCTACGAGGACCTCGGCCTGGCGTTGCGTACGCTGCGAGACCTGGTGAGCCCGAAGATCGAGAAGATCCGCATCGACTCTCGGGAAACCTTTCAGAAAACCACGCAGTTCGTCGCCGAACTGATGCCGGAAATCGCCGATCGTCTTGAGCATTATCCGGGCGAGCGGCCGATTTTCGACCTGTACGGCGTCGAAGACGAAATCCAGAAAGCCCTTGAGCGCAAAGTGCCGCTCAAGTCTGGCGGTTATCTGGTGGTCGACCCGGCCGAAGCCATGAGCACCATCGACGTCAACACCGGGGCGTTCGTCGGCCATCGCAACCTCGAAGAAACCATCTTCAAGACCAACCTCGAAGCCGCGACCGCCATTGCCCGCCAGCTGCGCCTGCGCAATCTGGGCGGGATCATCATCATCGACTTCATCGATATGGAAGACGAAGAGCACCAACGCCAGGTGCTGCGGACCCTCGAGAAGCAGCTGGAACGCGATCACGCCAAGACCAACATCATCGGCATTACCGAGTTGGGGCTGGTGCAGATGACGCGCAAGCGCACCCGTGAAAGCCTTGAACAAGTGTTGTGCGAACCGTGCAGCAGCTGTCAGGGCCGCGGCAAGCTCAAGACGCCGGAAACGGTCTGCTATGAAATTTTCCGCGAAATCCTCCGCGAGGCGCGTGCCTATCAAGCGGAAGGCTATCGTGTATTGGCGAACCAGAAAGTCGTCGACCGTTTGCTTGATGAAGAGTCGGGTAATGTCGCTGAGCTTGAAGGATTTATCGGACGCACCATTCGTTTCCAGGTGGAAACCATGTATTCCCAGGAACAATACGACGTGGTGCTGCTCTGAATCGCTGTGTTTCACCCTTACTAGAACGGCTGGCCTCAGCTTTTTGCAGTATTTTTGCCATGGGAGCCAACTGACATGGAACGTCTGACACGCATTTTGGCCGCACTGACCCGCTGGGGTCTTGGCCTGTGCGCGTTGGTCCTGGTGTTGATGGCGTTGTACGTCAGCCTCGGCCGGGAGCTGACGCCTCTGGTGGCCGAATACCGCGCCGACGTCGAAACCAAAGCCAGCGCCGCCTTGGGCATGCCGCTGCAGATCGGCAAGCTGGAAGGTAACTGGAGCGGCTTCGCGCCGATTTTGCTGGCGCACGATGTGACGGTCGGCGAGGGCGCCAACGCCCTGCACCTGGATCAGGTGCGAGCGGTGCCAGACCTTTGGGAAAGCCTGTTGGCTCGCGAAGTGCGCATTGCCCACCTGGAACTCAACGGCCTGAAGATCAGCCTCAAGGAAGGCGCGGACGGTCAGTGGGCGCTGGAAGGGTTGCCCGTGCAACAGGACCAGCCGCTTGATCCGGAGCAACTGCTCAACCGCCTGCAAATGGTCCAGCAGCTATCGGTAATCGACAGTCAGGTGACGTTGCAACCTGTGGACCACTCGCCGCTGACCCTGACTTACGTTGGCCTGAATCTGAAAACCGGCGTCTCTCGCCAGCGCCTTGATGTCCGTCTTAATCTGCCAGATGGTCAACCGGTGGCCATGAGTGTGCACACGCGGATCCGCGCCAGCCAGTGGAAGGATGGCGAGGCCGAGGCCTACCTGAGCCTGCCGCAAAGCGACTGGTCGAAATGGCTGCCCGAACGTCTGACCCGGCAATGGAACTTCTCCGAGCTCAAGGCCGGCGGCGAGCTTTGGGTGAACTGGGGCAAAGGCGCGCTGCAAAGCGGTGCCATTCGTTTGAACGCGCCGCAACTCAAGGGCGCCTTCGGCGAACGCAAGCCGATCCAGATCAACAATCTGGCGCTCAACGGTTATTTTCAGCGCAGCACCGAAGGCATGCTGGTGACCCTTGATTCTCTGGCCATGAACTTCGGCGAGACCCGCTGGGAGTCGCGCTTGCAACTTCGACAAACCGCCGCCACCGACAACGCTGAAGAACTTTGGCATTTGCAGGCCGACCGCCTCGACCTCACTCCGCTCACGCCGCTGATTAACGCCTTGGGGCCGCTGCCCGAAGGCGTTGCCACCGCGGTCGAGCGACTCAAGGTGACCGGTGGGCTGCGCAACGTGCTGATCGATCTGCGTCCCAATGCCACCGATGACAGCAAGTTCAGCTTTGCTGCCAACCTCGATCAGGTCGGCTTCGACGCGTATCACGGCGCTCCGGCAGCACGAAATGTCAGCGGCAGCATTAGCGGTGACCTCGGTCAGGGCGAACTGCGGATGGACAGCAAGGATTTTGTCCTGCACCTGGATCCGATTTTCGCCAAGCCGTGGCAATACATTCAGGCCAACGCCCGGCTGACCTGGAAGCTCGACAAGGAAAGCTTCACCCTGATCGCGCCGTACCTGAAGGTGCTGGGGGAGGAGGGCAAGATTGCCGGTGACTTCCTGATCCGCCTGCATTTCGACCACACCCAGGAAGACTACATGGACCTGCGGGTCGGCCTGGTGGACGGCGACGGTCGCTACACCGCCAAGTACCTGCCGACCATGCTCAGCCCGGCGCTGGACGAATGGTTGCGCACGGCGATTCTCAAAGGCGCGGTGGACCAGGGCTTCTTCCAGTATCAGGGCTCGCTGAACCAAGGCGCCGCCGACACCGCGCGCAGCATCAGCCTGTTCTTCAAGGTGCACGATGCCGAACTGGCCTTTCAGCCGGGTTGGCCGCATGTCAGCAAGGTCACCGGTGATGTGTTCGTGGAAGACAGTGGCGTGCGAGTTCTGGCCAGTAAGGGCCAATTGCTCGACACGCAGGTTCGCGACATTTACGTCAATATTCCCCATGCGCCGGAAGGGCAAAGCGTTCACCTGTTCCTCGACGGCGGGTTTTCCGGCGGGTTGGGTGATGGCCTGAAGATTCTCCAGGAAGCGCCAATCGGCACGGCTGAAACCTTTGCCGGATGGGAAGGCGAGGGCGATCTGCAAGGCAAGCTGAAGCTGGATATTCCACTGGTCAAAGGCGAGCAGCCGAAGATTCTTGTCGACTTCAAGACCGCCAAGGCGCGGTTGAAGCTGGCCGAGCCTTCCCTGGAGCTGACGCAGCTCAAAGGTGATTTCCGCTTCGACAGCGCCAAGGGCTTGAGCGGGCAGAACATCACTGCGCGTGCCTTCGATAAACCGGTCACCGCGCAGATTTTTGCCGATGGCAGCGCGGGCAATCTCAAGACTCGTGTGACGGCCTCCGGTCAGGTCGAGGTCAAGAAGCTCACTGACTGGTTGAGCGTCACCCAGCCATTGCCGGTGTCCGGCCTGATCCCGTATCAACTGCAACTGAGCCTGGATGGCCCTGACAGCCAGCTCTCGGTCAATTCCAGCCTCAAAGGCGTGGCGATCGACTTGCCGGCGCCGTTTGGCATGACTGCCGATGCTGGCCGCGACACCACGTTCCGCATGACCCTGCAAGGGCCGGAACGCCGCTACTGGGTCAATTATGGTGCGCTGGCAGACTTCACGTTTGCGGCGCCTCCCGGCAATTTTGCCGACGGTCGTGGCGAGTTGTTCCTGGGCGGCGGCAGTGCCGTGCTGCCCGGCGCCAAAGGGCTGCGAGTGCGCGGCGTGCTGTCGGAACTGGATGTCGGGCCATGGAAGGATCTGGCGGACAAGTACGCTGGCCAGGATCCGGGCGGCAGTGCCAAGCAGTTGCTCAGCAGTGCAGACTTCAAGGTTGGCAAGCTCAGCGGTGTCGGCACGACGCTCGATCAGGCCTCGGTGCAGTTGAACCGCAAACCGGCTGCGTGGGCCTTGCAACTCGACAGTCAGCAGGTCAAGGGCAGCGCGAGCATCCCCGATGCGAAAGGCGCGCCGATTGCGATCAATCTGCAAACCGTGCGGTTGCCGGCACCCGACCCGACGGTCCTCGCCGACGAAAACTCACCGGATCCACTGGCCTCGGTGGATCCGACCAAGATCCCGGCGCTGGACATCACCATCAATCGGCTGTTCCAGGGGCAGGACCTCGTCGGCGCCTGGTATCTGAAAGTCCGTCCGACTGCCAAAGGTATTGCGCTCAATACTCTGGACCTGGGCCTCAAAGGTATTTTGTTGCAGGGCAGTGGCGGCTGGGAGGGCATACCTGGCAGCTCCAGCAGTTGGTACAAAGGACGGATCAGCGGCAAGAATCTCGCTGACGTGCTCAAAGGCTGGGGTTTCGCGCCGAGCGTCACCAGTGAAGAGTTTCACATGGATGTCGACGGTCGCTGGCCGGGTTCACCGGCGTGGCTGGCCACCAAACGTTTCTCCGGCACCCTCGATGCTTCGTTGAATAAAGGCCAGTTCGTTGAGGTCGAAGGCAGCGCCCAGGCCCTGCGGGTGTTTGGCCTGCTCAACTTCAACTCGATCGGTCGTCGTCTGCGCCTGGACTTCTCCGACCTGTTCGGCAAAGGCTTGAGTTATGACCGGGTCAAAGGTCTGCTGGCCGCGACCAACGGGGTTTATGTGACGCAGGAACCGATCCTGCTGACTGGTCCGTCGAGCAACATTGAACTGAACGGTACCCTGAACCTGGTGGCCGACCAGGTTGACGCAAAACTGCTGGTGACTTTGCCGGTGACCAACAACCTGCCGATTGCCGCGTTGATTGTCGGCGCACCGGCCATCGGCGGTGCGCTGTTCCTGATCGACAAGCTGATCGGTGACCGCGTGGCACGTTTCGCCAGCGTCAAATACACCGTCAAAGGCCCATGGAAAGAGCCGAAAATCACCTTCGACAAGCCTTTTTGAAAAGCCACTCTCCAGATCTATGGAGTAGCATGGTCCTCGGTTCTGATGCTACGCCCCTGATCTTTGTAGGCGCGAGGCTTGCCCGCGAATCGACGCACCGCGGTGTGTCAGGCAAGATGCCTTCGCGGGCAAGCCTCGCTCTTACAGGGTTGTGTTGATTCCCGATAAGGAAAAGGCCATGTCTTTTGCGGTGATTCAAATGGTCAGCCAGAGCGACGTGCTGGCCAACCTGGCCCGAGCCCGGCATCTGCTCGAAGAGGCTGCGGCGGGTGGCGCGCAGCTGGCGGTGCTGCCGGAAAACTTCGCCGCCATGGGCCGTCGCGACATTGCTGACATCGGCCGCGCCGAGGCGTTGGGTGAAGGTCCGATCCTGCCGTGGTTGAAACAGACCGCCCGTGACCTCAAGTTATGGATAGTGGCCGGCACGTTGCCGTTGCCGCCGTTGGGCCATCCGACGTCCAAGGCGCATGCCTGTTCGTTGCTGGTCAATGAGCAGGGCGAAACGGTGGCGCGCTACGACAAGCTGCACCTGTTCGACGTGGATGTGGCAGACAATCGCGGGCGTTATCGCGAATCCGATGACTATGCTTATGGCAGTGGGGTTGTGGTGGCGGACACGCCCGTCGGCCGGGTCGGCCTGACAGTGTGTTACGACCTGCGTTTCCCGGAGTTGTACAGTGAATTGCGGGCTGCGGGCGCGCAATTGATTACCGCACCGTCGGCATTTACCGCGGTGACCGGCGCAGCACATTGGGAGGTGCTGATTCGCGCGCGGGCCATCGAGACTCAATGTTATGTGCTCGCGGCCGCCCAGGGTGGGACGCATCCGGGACCGCGAGAAACCTGGGGGCACGCTGCAATCGTCGACCCTTGGGGACGCGTGCTGGCACAACAGGATCAAGGCGAGGCCGTGCTGCTGGCCGAACGCGATAGCAGCGAACAGGCGTCCATCAGGACGCGGATGCCGGTGTCCAGTCACCGGCGCTTTTTCTCGCAGGGCGCACAGCGACCTGCCCGGAACGACGAATTTAAGGCGTAAACATATGAGCGAGTTGTTGTCCTCCGTCAGTGAACACCTCCTGGCGCCCGGTGGCGTAACGATCGAGAGCCTGCAAGGTGTGCTCGGCGATCTGGCCGGTCCGGGCATCGATGCGGCGGATCTGTATTTCCAGGGGCAGATTTCCGAGTCCTGGGCGCTGGAAGACGGGATCGTCAAGGAGGGCAGCTTCAACCTCGACCAAGGCGTGGGCGTGCGTGCGCAATCGGGTGAAAAAACCGGTTTCGCCTACAGCAATGCCATCACCCTGGAAGCCCTCGGCGCTGCGGCCCGGGCGGCACGTTCGATCTCCCGCGCCGGGCAGAATGGCACGGTGCAGGCGTTCACCTCGGCGGACGTCACCCAGTTGTACGGGCCGGACAACCCGCTGGAAGTGATGAGCCGCGCGGAAAAAGTCGAACTGCTCAAGCGCATCGACGTCGCGACTCGCGCCCTCGACCCGCGTATCCAGCAAGTCACCGTGAGCATGGCCGGCGTCTGGGAGCGCATTCTTGTCGCTTCGACCGACGGTAGCCTGGCCGCCGATGTGCGGCCGCTGGTGCGCTTCAACGTCAGCGTGATCGTCGAGCAAAACGGTCGCCGCGAGCGCGGTGGTCATGGCGGTGGCGGTCGTACCGATTACCGCTATTTCCTCAGCGATGACCGTGCCATGGGCTACGCCCGTGAAGCGCTGCGTCAGGCGCTGGTCAACCTTGAAGCCATTCCTGCGCCGGCCGGTACGTTGCCGGTGGTGTTGGGTTCGGGCTGGTCCGGCGTGCTGCTGCACGAAGCGGTCGGCCACGGTCTGGAAGGTGATTTCAACCGCAAGGGCAGTTCGGCCTACAGCGGGCGCATGGGCGAGATGGTTGCGTCCAAGTTGTGCACCATCGTCGATGACGGCACGCTGGCCGGTCGTCGTGGCTCCCTGAGCGTCGACGACGAAGGCACCCCGACCGAGTGCACCACATTGATCGAAAACGGTGTGCTCAAGGGTTACATGCAAGACAAGCTCAACGCACGCCTGATGGGCGTGGCCCGCACCGGCAACGGTCGTCGTGAGTCCTATGCGCATCTGCCGATGCCCCGGATGACCAACACCTACATGCTGGCCGGCGAAAGCGACCCGGAAGAAATCATCAAGTCGGTCAAGCGCGGCATCTATTGCGCCAACCTCGGCGGCGGGCAGGTGGACATCACCAGCGGCAAGTTCGTGTTCTCCACCAGCGAGGCGTACCTGATCGAAGACGGCAAAATCACTGCCCCGGTCAAAGGCGCGACGTTGATCGGCAACGGCCCGGAAGCCATGAGCAAGGTGTCGATGGTCGGTAACGATCTGGCGCTGGACAGTGGCGTGGGGACGTGTGGCAAGGATGGGCAGTCGGTGCCGGTGGGTGTCGGCCAGCCAACGCTGAAAATCGATGCGATCACTGTGGGTGGCACAGGATCGTAAAAGGATGGAGCTTCGGGTGAGCCGCTTGGCGACTCACCCGATTCGAGATTTAACGCAGGCCGCGTTGAGTCTCGTCCAGCTCACGGATGTACTTGAAGATTTTACGGCTCGATGCCGGTGGCTTGTTGGTCGCCAGTTCGTGCTGGGCCTGACGGATCAGGGAGCGCAACTGCTGACGATCAGCCTCCGGGTAGTCGAGCACGAACTTCTCCAGGACCGCATCGTCGCCCGCGATCAAGCGATCGCGCCAGCGTTCCAGGCCATGGAAACGTTCGTTGTACTGCCGGGTGGAGGCATCGAGTTGATCGAGCAGCGCCAGAATGGCGTCAGTGTCCTGATCGCGCATCAGTTTGCCGATGAACATAAGGTGCCGTTTACGCGCGATATTCGCGGTGTGCTTGGGCGCATCAGCCAGTGCCCGGCGCATAGCGTCGGTCAACGGCAGTTTTGCCAGCAAGTCAGGCTTGAGCGTTGTAAGGCGCTCGCCGAGGTCAACCAGAGCATGAAGCTCGCGTTTAACCTGGGATTTGCTTTTTTCTCCCGTATCGAGGGAGTCGTCGTAAGAATCAACCATGGTGGCCGTCCGCAAAGAAACGCCGCCATGATAACCAGTCGGGGGCCGCTTGTCCGGCCCGGTCGCTCGAAGGCCCCAGCCGAAAGCAGAATTTGAGTGGAGAACAGCATGAGTGCAGTTGAAAGCGTCGGCCCACAAGCGTTGCCGGCACTGCAAGAACAAGTCGAGCAGATCATCGCTGAAGCCAAGCGTCAGGGGGCCAGTGCCTGTGAAGTGGCCGTGTCCCTGGAGCAGGGCCTGTCCACCTCGGTGCGCCAGCGTGAAGTCGAAACCGTCGAATTCAACCGCGACCAGGGCTTTGGCATCACCTTGTACGTCGGTCAGCGCAAAGGCTCGGCCAGCACCTCGGCCAGTGGTCCTGAGGCGATTCGTGAAACCGTCGCGGCGGCGTTGGCCATCGCCAAGCACACCTCCGAAGACGAAGCTTCCGGCTTGGCAGATGCCGCGCTGATGGCCAGGGATCTGCAGGATTTCGACCTGTTCCATGAATGGGACATCACCCCGGAGCAGGCCATTGAGCAGGCGCTGACCTGCGAAGCCGCGGCATTTGCCGCCGACAGTCGGATCAAGAACGCCGACGGTACGACCCTCAGCACCCATCAAGGCTGTCGCGTTTACGGCAACAGCCACGGTTTTATTGGCGGTTATGCGTCGACCCGGCACAGCCTGAGCTGCGTGATGATCGCCGAGGCTGACGGCCAGATGCAGCGCGATTACTGGTACGACGTGAACCGTCAGGGTAACTTGTTGGCCGACCCGGTGAGCATCGGCCAGCGTGCCGCGCAACGGGCCGCGAGCCGATTGGGCGCGCGTCCGGTGCCGACCTGTGAAGTGCCGGTGCTGTTTTCCGCGGAACTGGCCGGTGGCTTGTTCGGCAGCTTCCTCTCGGCGATTTCCGGCGGCAGCCTGTATCGCAAATCGTCGTTCCTTGAAGGCACGCTGGGTCAGAAACTGTTCCCGGAATGGCTGACCATTGATGAGCGTCCACACTTGATGCGCGCCATGGGCAGTTCGGCGTTCGACGGTGATGGTCTGGCGACTTACGCCAAACCGTTCGTCGAGAAAGGCGAGTTGGTGTCCTACATCCTCGGCACTTACTCCGGGCGCAAGTTGGGCATGCCGAGCACCGCCAACGCGGGTGGCGTGCACAACCTGTTCGTCACCCATGGTGATGAAGACCAAGCCGCCTTGCTGCGCCGCATGGGGCGTGGCTTGCTGGTCACCGAGCTGATGGGCCAGGGCCTGAACATGGTCACCGGCGATTACTCCCGGGGCGCGGCGGGTTACTGGGTCGAGAACGGCGAAATCCAGTTCGCGGTCCAGGAAGTGACCATCGCCGGCAACATGCGCGACATGTTCAAGCAGATCGTTGCCGTCGGTAATGACCTGGAATTGCGCAGTAATATTCGCACCGGTTCGGTGTTGATCGAGCGGATGACCGTCGCGGGCAGCTAAACCCTTACCGCTAAGCAAAAAAGCGCGCCACCCATCAGGTGGCGCGCTTTTTTTATGTGCCATGCACCGTTCCCTGTGGGAGATTCTATGGTTGAGGGGAAACCCTCAACTGACCTTTGACTGATATTCGCTCTGCCCTTTCAGCAAGGCGAATGCCACCCGCGCAAGCTTGCGAGCCAGCATCACCAGCGCCTCAGTAGTGCTGAAGCCCCGGGCTCTTTGGGCTTCGTAAAACCCTTTCCAGGCTTTCGTACGGCTAGCCGACATCGCTGCATTGTGCAGAAGCCGGCGGGCCTCGGGGTCACCGCGCTTGGTCAAACTGCGGCGACCGTCCTTCTGTCCTGATTTAGACACCCGTAAATCCATGCCCAGGAAGGCGATAAACGCATCCGCGTTTCTAAAATCCCCGCGCTGAAATGCAGTTATCAAGCGAGCCCCAGTCAAAAATCCAATGCCTTCAACTTTCAGGCAACGTTTCAGTTGACCGAGTAAACCGGCTTCTTTGAGCTGATCGTTGATCGTCTTTTCGATCAGCGTTTCAAGCTGCTGCATGGACTTCACTTGTTCTGCAAAAGCCGCTTTCAGCAGCGGCTCATTCGACCAACTCTGCACCAGGCCAACCCTAGCCTGGACCAAGGCAGCCCGGCGGCGGAAGAGGCTCAGGAGCTGGCGGTACAGCGGTGATGGAGGGGTCCAAGGGCGCAACTCCTCGGCTTCGTTCTTCAGGTAACGGGCCAGCAACTTGGCGTCCAGCGCGTCGGTTTTGGCGCGGATTTTCACGCCTTCGCGATAATGTTTGAGTTCATAGCCTCCCACCATGTAAATCGCACATCCGGCCTCATAGGCCAGATCAGCAAAGTCCAGGTGATAGATGTTGGTCGCCTCAATGGCAATAGCCACCGTCCCCGGCAACGTATTCAGCCACTGCTTGATGGATGTTTTAGTGTTGGGAATCTCTTTAAGCAAATCGTTATCAGCCTGATAAATCACCAGTTCATTCTTGGCGACATCCACGCCCACGATCGGTTTTGATAGAGAGACCGGCATTGCCATGGGATTTCCTCCGAGATAAGGTTTGAGCACTTGAAGGGCTCACCCAGAGGCGCAGGCTTGTTCCTATCGTCGGTCTAGCCAGATGCATTCTTTATCGGCGCTTGGGTGAAAGGAGGAGGGGCGAAATCTCCCACAGTCTGTACTGCGTCAACAGTCAGAATCGAGCCTTGTCCCTCCTCCTCCCTTCAAGTCCTACCATACAAGCGAGCCTGCTCGCGATAGCGGAGTGTCAGACGACACAGATATTGAATATTCGGTCGCCTTCGCGAGCAGGCTCGCTCCCACAATGGATTTCGGTGCGTGCTCACGGGGTTGTTTTGGTTCTCATTATCATCTAATAATAAATCTCATTACCGAGTGAGCCCGGATCATGAGTTCTGCCTTGCACGAGCAGCCTTACCTCGAAAGCTGGCGCTGGATGAGTCGCCAGATCCGTTGCGCGATGGACCCCGACGAGCCGCGCCTGATCGAACATTACCTGGCTGAAGGCCGGTATCTGGCGTGTTGCACGGCCACTTCTCCCTGGACCATCGCCGAGACGTCCTTCCGTTTGTTGCTCGACACCGCCGCCGATGTCGCGCTGCCGTGGCACTGGCGGACTTACTGCCTCGACCAAGCCTGGCGCCCGCTGCGCGAACTCGAACGCCTCTCTCTGTGCAAATGCCGCCTCAAACGCTGGCAAAGCTACACCTGGCAATTGGCGATCTGCGAGTTACAGCCCTCGATTCCCCTAAACGAACTGGTGCAAGGATTTTCTGATGACAGACCCTCAGACTCGTATTGAGCGTGACAGCATGGGCGAGCTTCAAGTCCCGGTGGACGCCCTCTATGGCGCACAGACCCAACGTGCGGTGGATAACTTCCCGATCAGCGGCAAGCCGATGCCAGTGCAGTTCATCCGGTCGCTGATTCTGGCCAAAGCCGCCGCTGCCCGTGCCAATGTCGAGCTCAAGCAAATCAGCGAATCCCAGGGCAAAGCCATCGTCGATTCGTCACTGGGGCTGCTTCAGGGCGACTTCATGCAGCACTTCCCGGTGGACATCTTCCAGACCGGTTCCGGCACCAGTTCCAACATGAACGCCAACGAAGTGATTGCCACCCTGGCCAGCCGCCTGCTCGGCGAGCCGGTGAACCCTAATGATCATGTGAACTGCGGTCAAAGCAGCAACGACATTATCCCGACCACCATCCATGTCAGCGCTGCACTTGCCTTGCATGAGCAGCTGCTGCCGGCGCTGGTGGGTCTGGTACAGGTCATCGAGCGAAAGGCTGAAGAGGTTCATCACCACGTCAAAACCGGTCGCACGCACTTGATGGACGCCATGCCGGTGCGCATGAGTCAGGTCCTGAATGGCTGGGCGCAGCAGCTCAAGGCCAACATCGGTCACTTGCAGGACTTGCTGCCGAGCCTGCAATCCCTGGCTCAGGGCGGTACGGCGGTCGGCACCGGGATCAATGCACATCCGCAATTCGCAGCGCGTTTCAGCCAACAGCTGAGCGAGCTGACCCACGTTCAGTTCACGCCGGGCAAGGATCTGTTTGCGCTGATCGGCTCCCAGGACACCGCGGTGGCAGTCTCCGGCCAGCTTAAAGCGACAGCGGTTTCGTTGATGAAAATCGCCAACGACCTGCGCTGGATGAACTCCGGCCCGCTGGCCGGCCTCGGCGAAATCGAACTTGAAGCCTTGCAGCCGGGCTCTTCGATCATGCCCGGCAAGGTCAACCCGGTGATCCCGGAAGCCACTGCCATGGTCGCCGCCCAAGTGATCGGCAATGACACAGTCATCACCATCGCCGGTCAGTCAGGCAATTTCGAGCTGAACGTGATGCTGCCGATCATCGCCCAGAACCTGCTGAGCAGCATCGAATTGCTGGCCAACTCAAGTCATCTGCTGGGTGAGAAGGCCATCGCCAGCTTCAAGGTCAACGAATCTCGAATCAAAGAGGCGCTGTCGCGCAACCCGATTCTGGTGACCGCACTCAACCCGATCATTGGTTACCAAAAAGCCGCTGAAATCGCCAAGAAGGCCTATCAACAGGGGCGTCCGGTGATCGATGTCGCCCTGGAGCACACCGACCTGACGCGCAGCCAACTGGAAGAATTACTCAACCCAGAGAAGCTCACCGCAGGCGGCGTGTAATCACCGCTACCGCTTTGGAGGCTCACCATGGAGCACTGGAAACGCACGATCGAAAGGGCCAATCGCCATTTCATGCTGGGCGAATTGGTCGATGCCCGCGAGGCTTACTTGCAGGCACTTGCCCTGGCCCAGGTGTTGTTCGAGCGCTGGGCGGATGCCGACGAAGCGGTGGCGGCCTGCGTGATTTCCCATCACAACCTGGCGGATCTGCATTTGCGTCTGAACCAGCCGGAGGAGAGCGCCGAATATTTGTGCGCGATCCATCAGCGGTTGCTGCAAACCCTGCAGGACCCGCGCCTGCCCCCGGCACTGCGTGAAGCCGCACAGCGCCAAAGCAGCAAAACCTATGTCGAGCTGCTGAATTTCATCAGCGACCACAGCGAATATCCGCGCACCCACCGTTTGCTGCACACCGATACCGTATCGCCTGCGCCTCTACACCATGGAGTCCATTGAAATGGCTTTTACCTTGCCTGCCCTGCCTTACGCTTACGATGCCCTGGAACCGCATATCGATGCGCAGACCATGGAGATCCATTACACCAAGCACCACCAGACCTACATCAATAATCTCAACGCCGCGGTCGAAGGCACCGAATTTGCCGAGTGGTCGGTGGAAAAACTGGTCGCCAGCGTCCGGCAGCTGCCGGAAAAACTCCGCGCGGCGGTGATCAATCAGGGCGGCGGCCACGCCAACCATTCGCTGTTCTGGGAAGTGATGGCGCCTCACGGTGGCGGCAAACCCGAAGGTGCGCTGGCCAAGGCGATTGATGAGCAACTGGGTGGCCTGGACAGTTTCAAGGATGCCTTCACCAAAGCTGCGCTGACCCGCTTTGGCAGTGGCTGGGCCTGGCTCAGCGTCACGCCGCAAAAGACCCTGATAGTGGAAAGTAGCGGCAACCAGGACAGCCCATTGATGAATGGCAATACGCCGATCCTTGGCCTGGATGTGTGGGAGCACGCTTACTACCTGCAATATCAGAACCGTCGTCCGGAATACATCAATGCGTTCTACAACGTGATCAATTGGCCTGAAGTCGCTACGCGTTATCAGGCTGCGCTGGTTTAAGTCCTCTATAAAAACAATCCAAGGCTGACTATGGGCACTGAAACACTGGCGTTTGGCAGCGGACGAATGTTTCGTTACGCGTTGGGATCGCTGTTGCTGCTGGCGGGCATGTCGTTGTTGGTCGCGCACGGGCTGGCGTGGCTCGATCTCGAACCCAAGCTGCTGCGTGCACTGCAGGGCGGGGCGATTTGTGCCCTGGGCACTGCGTTGGGCGCGGTTCCGGTGCTGGTGATTCGCCGCATGCCGCAGGCGGTCAGCGATACGTTGCTCGGTTTTGGTGCCGGAGTGATGCTCGCGGCGACGGCGTTTTCGCTGATCGTTCCGGGGATCTCGGCTGCTGAAAGCCTGGGGCTGACACCCTGGGCGGCCAGTGGCCTTATCAGCTTCGGCATCATGCTTGGCGCGTTCGGGCTGTTTCTGGTGGACCGTAAAGTGTCGGGCGCCTCGCCGGAAATGCTCGTTGGAACCCAGGAGCGCCCGGTCATCCCGCCACGGATCTGGTTGTTTGTATTTGCCATCATTGCCCATAACATCCCCGAAGGCATGGCGGTCGGGGTTTCGGCCGGTGGTGGGATGCCGGATGCTGACAGCCTGGCCATGGGCATTGCGTTGCAGGATGTGCCGGAAGGGTTGGTGATTGCGCTGGTACTGGCAGGGGCGGGGATGTCGCGGGTCAAAGCTTTCCTGATCGGTGCGGCATCAGGTCTGGTGGAGCCGGTCTTTGCGCTGTTGTGCGCCTGGCTGGTGAGCCTGGCCGAATTGCTGTTGCCGTTAGGGTTGGCGTTGGCGGCGGGGGCGATGTTGCTGGTGGTCACCCATGAAGTGATTCCCGAGTCGCGGCGCAATGGTCACGACAAGCTGGCAAGTCTTGGGTTGTTGATCGGGTTTTGTTTGATGATGGTGATGGATACGGCGCTCGCTTAGGCGAATGTTCAACCGCCTTCGTCGAAGTAGTTATCGATCAGTGCGACCAGCGCATCCATCGCTTCCTGTTCCTGCTCGCCTTCAGTGCTCAGGTGGATTTTGGTGCCCTTGCCGGCCGCAAGCATCATCATGGCCATGATGCTTTTGCCATCGACCGCGGATTCTGGCGTACGTCCTACTCTGATGGTGCAACCCGGGAACTGACCCGCAACGCCAACGAATTTTGCCGAAGCGCGGGCATGAAGGCCCAGCTTGTTGATGATTTCAATTTCCCGAGCAGGCATCGCGATGTGAATCCTTTAGCTGAGGTCGCGGTGGCGAACCTGGACGTTCTTCAGGGATTGTTGCAGGACCTGGCCCAGACGTTCGGTCAGGTAGACGGAGCGGTGATGCCCGCCGGTGCAGCCAATGGCAATGGTGACATAAGCGCGGTTGCTGGCGGCAAAGCGCGGCAACCACTTGAGCAGGTAAGTGGAGATGTCCTGGAACATCTCTTCGACGTCCGGTTGTGCCGCCAGGTATTCGGCCACCGGTTGATCAAGCCCTGATTGGTCGCGCAATTCCGGCTTCCAGTAAGGGTTGGGCAGGCAGCGCACGTCGAACACCAGGTCTGCATCAACCGGCATGCCCCGCTTGAACCCGAAAGATTCCACCAGGAACGCAGTGCCGCTATCTGGCTGGTTCAGCAGACGCAGCTTGATGGTATCGCGCAGCTGATACAGGTTCAGGTTGGTGGTGTTCACCTTGAGGTCCGCCAGATCGGCGATCGGCCCCAGCAAACTGGTTTCGTCCTGAATCGCCTCCGCCAACGAACGGTGGGCAGTACTCAGTGGGTGGCGGCGGCGGGTTTCCGAGAAGCGTTTGAGCAACGTTTCTTCGTCGGCGTCCAGGTACAGCACATCACACTTGATATGCCGGCTGCGGACTTCTTCAAGCAATTCCGGAAACCGCGACAGGTGACTAGGCAGGTTGCGAGCATCGATGGATACCGCGACCAGCGGTTGTGCCAGCTCGGTATGAATCAGCGCGCGCTCGGCCAGTTCCGGCAGCAATCCGGCGGGCAGGTTGTCGATGCAGTAGTAGCCGTTGTCCTCGAGAACATCGAGTGCGGTACTTTTACCTGAGCCGGATCGGCCACTGACGATGATCAAGCGCATGGTTAATGACCGTTTTGCTCGTCCAGGACAACCTGATACAAGGCTTCATTGCTCGGGGCGCTGCGCAGTTTTTCGCGCACTTCCTTGCGGTCGAGCATGCTGGCGATCTGGCGCAGTAACTCCAGGTGCGCATCGGTAGCGGCTTCCGGGACCAGCAGAACGAACAGCAGGTCGACCGGGGCGCCGTCGATGGCGTCGAAATCAATGGGTGCATCAAGGTGCATCAGGGCGCTGATGGGCGAGGTGCAGCCCTTCAGGCGGCAGTGGGGAATGGCGATGCCGTTGCCAAAACCGGTTGAGCCGAGTTTTTCACGGGCAATCAGAGCCTCGAAGACATCTTGCATCTCCAGATCCGGCACTTCTTTGTGGATAAGGTTGGCAATTTGCTCGAGGGCTTTCTTTTTACTGCCGCCCGGCACGTTCACGAGGGAACGGCCGGGGGTCAGGATGCTTTCAAGTCGGATCATGGGTTGGGAGTGTTAACGACCGGTCGCGCCCTGGAGGAGGCTTTGGGTCTTTTCCTTATGCTTTTTGAGTTGTTTATCCAGCTTGTCGGTCAGTGCGTCGATCGCCGCGTACATATCGGTATGCTCCGCGTTTGCGACCACTTCATTGCCGGGAATATGCAGCGTGGCTTCGATTTTCTGCTTGAGCTTTTCGACCGTCATTGTGACCTGCACGTTGGTGATCTTGTCGAAATGCCTCTCTAATCGTTCGAGTTTTTCGCCGATGTAGGTGCGAAGAGGTTCGGTCACTTCCAGTTGGTGTCCACTGATGTTGACTTGCATACAGCTTCTCCTTCGTTGCCAGTGCATAAAGCGGCAGGCAGAAATGCCTGCCACTGGAACGCTGTGGCGTGGCTCTACATCAACCGCTTGCGTTCGCTCGAAGGCGCGATCCCGAGGGATTCACGGTACTTGGCGACGGTGCGGCGAGCCACCTGAATGCCTTGTGCCTCCAGTAAACCAGCGATCTTGCTGTCACTCAACGGCTTTTTCTGATTTTCAGCAGCAACCAGTTTTTTGATGATCGCGCGGATCGCCGTGGACGAGCATTCACCGCCTTCGGAGGTGCTGACGTGGCTGGAGAAAAAGTATTTCAGTTCATATATGCCCCGAGGGGTATGCATGAATTTTTGCGTGGTGACCCGTGAAATCGTCGACTCGTGCATCCCCACCGCTTCGGCGATGTCATGCAGGACCAGCGGCTTCATCGCTTCGTCGCCGTATTCAAGAAAGCCGCGCTGATGCTCGACGATCTGAGTGGCTACTTTCATCAGGGTTTCGTTGCGGCTTTGCAGGCTCTTGATGAACCAGCGGGCCTCTTGCAACTGATTGCGCATGAAGGTGTTGTCGGCGCTGGTGTCGGCGCGGCGCACAAAACCGGCGTATTGGGCGTTGACCCGCAGCCGTGGCACCGATTCCTGGTTCAGCTCGACCAGCCAGCGCTCATTGTCCTTGCGCACGATCACGTCAGGGACAACATATTCGGCTTCACTGGACTCGATCTGCGAGCCCGGGCGCGGGTTGAGGCTCTGCACCAGCTCGATGACCTGGCGCAGCTCATCTTCCTTGAGCTTCATGCGACGCATCAGCTGGCTGTAATCGCGGCTGCCGAGCAGGTCGATGTAGTCGGTGACCAGGCGTTTCGCTTCGGCCAGCCAAGGCGTCTTGGCAGGCAGTTGGCGCAATTGCAGCAGCAGGCATTCGCCCAGGTTGCGGGCGCCAATGCCGGCCGGTTCGAATTGCTGGATGCGGTGCAGGACGGCTTCGATCTCGTCCAGTTCGATGTCCAGTTCCGGATCGAAGGCCTCGAGAATTTCCTCGAGGGTTTCGTCCAGGTAGCCCTGATTGTTGATGCAGTCGATCAGGGTCACGGCGATCAGACGATCGGTGTCGGACATCGGTGCCAGGTTCAGTTGCCACAACAAATGGCTTTGCAGGCTTTCACCGGCCGATGTGCGGGTGGTGAAATCCCACTCGTCGTCATCGTTGCTCGGCAAGCTGCTGGCGCTGGTCTGGTAGACGTCTTCCCACGCGGTATCAACGGGCAGCTCGTTGGGAATGCGCTCGTTCCAGTCGCCTTCCTCGAGGTTATCCACCGTCGGGGCGGTTTCCTGGTAGGAGGGTTCCGAAATGTCGGCGTTGGGGAGCTGTTCGGCTTTGTCGGCCAAGGGGTCGGCGTTATCGAAGTCGTCGCCTTCTTCCTGGCGTTCGAGCATCGGATTGGACTCCAGGGCCTCCTGGATTTCCTGTTGCAGGTCCAGGGTCGACAATTGGAGCAGGCGGATGGCCTGTTGCAGCTGCGGTGTCATCGTCAGCTGCTGGCCCATTCTCAAGACTAGCGATGGTTTCATGGCAGGGGCTTAACACCTTATTCGCCGGCGCACATGCGCCATCCACTACAGGGCGCCGGAGCGCCAAACATAAGCAAATTATATGCCCGAAACTGCAGCGTTTGCCTAGAGCGCTGTAACAATAAAAAAGTATTGATTTTTTATCGAGACGAGCGCTCGGACAATCAGCCAGACACCTTACTGCTTAAAGGCGGAATTCATGGCCCAGATACACTTCCTTAACCAGTTCGTTGGCCAGGATGGTGGCGGAGTCACCTTCGGCGATCAGTTGACCATCGTTGACGATGTAGGCGGTTTCGCAGATATCCAGGGTTTCACGGACGTTGTGGTCAGTGATCAGCACGCCAATGCCTTTGGCCTTGAGGTGGTAGATGATCTGCTTGATGTCGCCCACCGAAATAGGGTCCACACCGGCGAATGGTTCGTCGAGGAGGATGAATTTCGGGTTGGTGGCCAGTGCCCGGGCGATTTCCACCCGACGACGTTCACCACCGGACAGGCTCATGCCTAGGTTGTCGCGGATGTGGCTGATGTGGAATTCCTGCAGCAGGCTTTCCAGTTCCTTGCGACGCTCGGCCTTGTCGAGTTCCTTGCGGGTCTCGAGGATGGCCATGATGTTATCGGCGACCGAGAGTTTGCGGAAGATCGACGCTTCTTGCGGAAGATAGCCGATACCGGCCTTCGCACGACCGTGCATTGGCTGGTGGCTGACGTCCAGGTCGTCGATCAGCACGCGACCCTGATCGGCCTGCACCAGGCCGACGATCATGTAGAAACAGGTGGTCTTGCCGGCGCCGTTAGGGCCTAGCAGGCCGACGATTTGACCGCTGTCGATGGACAGGCTGACGTCACGCACGACCTGGCGGCTCTTGTAGCTCTTGGCCAGATGCTGAGCTTTCAGAGTTGCCATTAAGGAGCCTTTTTCGCGTCGTTTTTCGGCTTGGGCTGGATCACCATGTCGATGCGCGGACGCGACTCGGTAACCTTGCTACCCGTAGCACGCCCGGCGCTCGCAAGCTTTTTCTGGGTGTCGTAGACGATTTTTTCGCCCTGGGTGACGTTGTTGTCCTTGTCGACGACTTTTGCCTTGTCGATCAGCACGACGCGGTTTTGCGAGGCGTGGTACTGGATGGTCACGCCCCAGCCCTGAACAGGCTTGGTGTCGCCGGCCGTCTGCATCTGCTCGAAGTAGGCGAGGTTGCCCACCGAGGTCACCACGTCGATGTCGCCAGCCGGGGTACGGGTGATGGTCACGGTATTGCCGGTGACCTTCATCGAGCCCTGAGTGATGATCACGTCACCTTTATAGGTGGCAACGCCATTCTTGTCGTCCAGTTGGGCGTCGTCGGCCTGAATGCGGATAGGCTGCTCTTGATCGTTCGGCAGAGCCCAGGCGCTCACGCTTCCCAGTGCTGCGCCCAGACTGAGCAAAATAGGGAGAGTTTTAACGAGCCTCATACTGTCCTCTTACGTTCGATAGCAGGTGTATCCTGCTTTCTTTCAAATACGCTTTCATTCCGTTGCCTGTCGATACACCGCCAGCGCCGTCGATTCTAACGGGTTGATCGGTCTGCGCATATTGCTGCTGCGGGAACACCGTCATTCGGGTGGTGGTAATCAGGGTTCGGCGGTTTTTCTCGTCGAAACGGGTGATGCGCACCGAGTCGATCAGCTCGACCTGAGTGCCGTCCGGGTTGACTTCGCCGCGCTCACTCTGGACGTGCCACGGAAACTGCGTACCGCGAAACATGTTCAGGTCAGGGTTGGTCAGCAACGTCACCTCGCTCGCTTTCAGGTGTTCGACCTTGTCGGACGTCATTTCGTATTGCAGTTTGCCGTCCGGCAGGTACTGAACGCTGTGGGCGTTGAGGGCGTAATAGTCGATTGCGCTTTCATCGACCGTGACCACCGGCTTGTCGAGGAAGCGTTCCGGGCTGATGTTCCAGTAGCCGACCGCGGCGAACAGCGCCGCGATGCAGCCGAACACCAGGATGTTACGAATCTTTTTGCTCAGCATAATGGGCTCACAGGTACGCGGCGTTGGCCGCATCGAGGCGGCCCTGGGCGCGCAGGATCAATTCACAGAATTCGCGAGCGGCACCCTCGCCACCACGGGCCAGGGTGATGCCATGGGCGTGTTCACGCACGAAGCTGGCAGCGTTTGCTACGGCCATGCCCAGACCCACGCGGCGAATCACCGGCAGGTCCGGCAAGTCGTCGCCCAGGTAGGCGACCTGTTCATAGCTTAGGTTGAGTTGGGCAAGAAGTTCGTCGAGCACCACCAGTTTGTCTTCACGACCCTGGTAAAGGTGTGGAATGCCGAGGTTCTTCGCCCGCCGTTCGACCACCGGGGTCTTGCGGCCGCTGATGATAGCGGTCTGCACGCCGGCTGCCATCAACATCTTGATGCCTTGACCGTCGAGGGTGTTGAACGTCTTGAATTCGCTGCCGTCTTCGAGAAAGTACAGGCGCCCGTCGGTCAGTACGCCATCGACGTCGAACACCGCGAGTTTGATCTGTTTGCCACGTTGCAGCAGGTCCGTGCTCATTACATTACTCCCGCACGCAGCAAGTCGTGCATGTTCAAGGCGCCGACCGGGCGGTCTTCGCTGTCGACCACGACCAGTGCGTTGATCTTGTGGTCTTCCATGATTTTCAGGGCTTCGGCGGCGAGCATTTCGGCGCGAGCAGTCTTGCCGTGCGCGGTCATGACCTGATCGATGGTGGCGCTGTGGATGTCGATGCTGCGGTCCAGTGTGCGGCGCAAGTCACCGTCGGTGAAGATCCCGGCCAGTTTGCCATCGGCTTCCAGGATCACGGTCATGCCCAGGCCCTTGCGAGTCATTTCCATCAGCGCATCCTTGAGCAGCGTACCGCGCTGAACCTGCGGCAGCTCCTGGCCAGCGTGCATGACGTTTTCGACTTTCAGCAGCAGGCGTCGACCCAGCGCGCCGCCTGGATGGGAAAAGGCGAAGTCTTCAGCGGTAAAGCCCCGGGCTTCCAGCAGCGCAACGGCCAGGGCATCGCCCATGACCAGCGCGGCGGTGGTCGACGAGGTCGGTGCCAGGTTCAGCGGGCAGGCTTCGTGCTCGACGTGAACGTTGAGGTTGACCTCGGCGGCCTTGGCCAGCGGCGAGTCCGGGTTGCCGGTCACGCTGATCAATTTGATGCCCAGACGCTTGATCAGGGGCAGCAGGGTGACGATTTCATTGGTGGAGCCGGAGTTCGACAGCGCGAGGATGATGTCGTCGCGGGTGATCATGCCCATGTCGCCGTGGCTGGCTTCGGCCGGGTGCACGAAAAAGGCCGTGGTGCCGGTGCTGGCCAGGGTGGCGGCGATCTTGTTGCCGATGTGCCCCGATTTGCCCATGCCGACCACGACCACGCGGCCTTTGCTGTCCAGAATCATCTCGCAAGCGCGTACAAAATCTGCGTCGATATGGGGCAGCAAGCCTTGTACGGCTTCCAGTTCGAGGCGGATGGTGCGTTGTGCAGATTGAATCAGGTCGCTGGATTGGCTCATGTCAGAAATCGTATAGCCTGATGAAAAGGCGGCGATTATAGCGGTAATGATCAAAACCCTCACGCAAGTTCGTCACGCTTTGTCATTCCCTGTTACTGAATCCCTTCTGAACAAGGCTTTTTGCCTGTCAAGTTGCTGAACATGGGCCGGCGTGGGCCTTGGGCGCTTGGCCTTTGCAGTGATATAGTTCGCCGCCAGTTCGGCCTGCCCGTGGAGGCATGTGCTTTCGTCAGAAAGACAGGCGTCCGAGTGTGAGGCTGCATCGCAAGGAGTTTAGATGAGTGCCGATAACGCCTACGCGGTCGAGCTGAAGGGACTGTCCTTCAAGCGCGGTGCGCGCAGCATTTTCAATAACGTCGATATCCGTATCCCGCGCGGCAAGGTCACCGGCATCATGGGGCCTTCCGGGTGTGGCAAGACCACGCTGTTGCGGTTGATGGGCGCGCAGTTGCGGCCCACCAAGGGCGAAGTCTGGGTCAATGGCCAGAACCTGCCAAAGCTGTCGCGCAGCGATCTGTTCGATGCGCGCAAGCATATGGGTGTGCTGTTCCAGAGCGGCGCGCTGTTTACCGACCTCGACGTGTTCGAGAACGTCGCCTTTCCGCTGCGCGTTCATACCGAGCTGCCGGAAGAAATGATCCGTGACATCGTCCTGCTCAAATTGCAGGCCGTGGGGTTGCGTGGCGCCATCGAGCTGATGCCCGACGAACTGTCCGGTGGCATGAAGCGCCGTGTCGCGCTGGCGCGGGCGATTGCCCTCGATCCGCAGATCCTCATGTATGACGAACCCTTTGTCGGCCAGGACCCTATCGCCATGGGCGTGTTGGTGCGCCTGATCCGCTTGCTCAACGATGCGTTGGGCATCACCAGTATCGTGGTCTCCCATGATCTGGCCGAGACCGCCAGCATCGCCGACTACATCTATGTGGTGGGCGACGGCCAGGTGTTGGGGCAGGGCACTCCCGAGGAGCTGATGAACTCGCAGGAACCGCGGATTCGTCAATTCATGACCGGCGATCCCGACGGTCCGGTCGCATACCACTTTCCAGCGACGGATTACCGCGCAGATCTTCTGGGGAAGCGTTGATGCGCAAGATTTCACTATTGGAACGCGTGCGTCGGTTCGGCCATGCCGGCATCGATGTGCTGTCGGTGTTCGGCCGTTCGGCGATTTTCCTGTTTCATGCCTTGCTCGGTCGCGGTGGTATCGGCGGCGGCTTTGGCCTGCTGATCAAGCAACTGCATTCGGTGGGCGTGATGTCCCTGGTGATCATTGTGGTCTCCGGGGTGTTCATCGGCATGGTGCTGGCGCTGCAAGGCTTCAACATCCTGTCCAGCTACGGTTCGGAGCAGGCGGTGGGGCAGATGGTTGCGCTGACGCTGTTGCGCGAACTCGGCCCCGTGGTCACGGCACTGCTGTTCGCCGGGCGTGCAGGTTCGGCGCTGACCGCCGAAATCGGCAACATGAAGTCCACCGAACAGTTGTCCAGTCTGGAAATGATTGGCGTCGACCCGCTCAAGTACATCATTGCCCCGCGCCTGTGGGCCGGCTTCATTTCCCTGCCAGTGCTGGCGATGATTTTCAGCGTGGTGGGTATCTGGGGCGGTTCGTGGGTGGCTGTCGACTGGCTGGGTGTCTATGAAGGTTCCTACTGGTCCAACATGCAGAACAGCGTGACGTTCACCGATGATGTGCTCAACGGCATCATCAAGAGCATCGTCTTTGCCTTCGTCGTGACCTGGATCGCCGTATTCCAAGGCTATGACTGCGAGCCCACTTCCGAGGGGATCAGTCGTGCCACTACCAAGACCGTGGTGTACGCCTCTTTGGCTGTGCTCGGCCTGGACTTTATTTTGACCGCCTTGATGTTTGGAGATTTCTGATGCAAAACCGCACCCTGGAAATCGGTGTCGGCCTTTTCTTGCTGGCTGGCATCCTGGCTTTGCTGTTGCTAGCGTTGCGGGTCAGTGGCCTGTCCCCAAGTGCCACCACCGATACTTATAAACTTTATGCATATTTCGACAATATCGCCGGTTTGACGGTCAGAGCTAAAGTGACCATGGCCGGTGTGACCATCGGCAAGGTCACGGCGATCGATCTGGACCGCGACAGTTTCACCGGTCGAGTGACGATGCAGCTGGAAAAGCGCGTAGATAACCTGCCGACCGACTCCACTGCATCTATCCTGACCGCTGGCCTGTTGGGCGAGAAGTACATCGGTATCAGCGTGGGCGGCGAAGAAGGCTTGCTCAAGGATGGTGGAACCATCCACGACACCCAGTCGTCGCTGGTGCTCGAGGACCTGATCGGTAAATTCCTGCTCAATACCGTTAGCAAAGACGCCAAATGAGGAGCTTTTGAATGATCTCTACCTTGCGACGTGGCCTGTTGGTATTACTCGCGGCCCTGCCGTTGATGGCTAACGCCGTGGCAGCGCCCTCAGCGCACGAAATCGTGCAGGACACCACGACTCGGTTGCTTGCAGACCTGTCGGCCAACAAAGAGAAGTACAAGCAGGACCCACAAGACTTTTACACGGCGCTGAACACCATCGTCGGGCCGGTCGTGGATGCCGAGGGCATTTCCAAAAGCATCATGACGGTCAAATACTCGCGCAAAGCAACGCCGGCGCAGATGAAGACCTTTGAAGAAAACTTCAAGAGAGGTCTGTTCCAGTTCTATGGCAACGCCTTGCTCGAGTACAACAATCAGGGCATCACCGTCGACCCTGCCAAGGATGAGTCCGGAGACCGTACCAGCGTTGCCATGACGGTCAAAGGCTCCAACGGCTCGATCTATCCTGTGTCTTACACACTCGAGAAGATCAACGGCGAGTGGAAACTGCGCAACGTGATCATCAACGGCATCAATATCGGCAAGCTGTTCCGCGATCAGTTCGCCGATGCGATGCAGCGCAATGGCAATGACCTGGACAAGACCATCAACGGTTGGGCCGGGGAAGTCGCCAAGGCCAAGGATAAAACCGCAGACGCCTCCGAGAAGTCTGCCCAATGAGTGTGTCGGCCATTCGCATGAGCGAAACCGGCGAGCTGCGACTGAGCGGCATGCTGGATTACCGCACCGGCCCTGGTCTGCGCAAGCAGGGGCAGGCGTTGATCAAGTCCAGCAAGGCCGCCGAACTGGTGGTTGATTGTTCGGCAGTGTTGAAGTCCAGCAGCGTAGGCTTGTCCCTGCTGCTGTGCTTCATGCGCGATGCAGAGGCGGCCGGCAAGGCGCTGAGCATCCGCGGAATGCCAGAAGACATGCGTGAAATCGCTCAGGTCAGCGAATTGACCGAGCTGTTGGCGCATCCCTAACCAGCATCTATAAAGAAGCCCCCCGTCAGAGTCCTGCTTCGCGGGGTTCGCAGGCGCGGGGCTTTTTTGTATGATGTCCGACCCGCGCGCACAGGGCGCCGATTGAGGTTGAGCATGCAGGCCGTAGAAGTGAAGAGCTTCCTTGAAGGAAAGCTGCCCGGAACGTTGGTAGAAGTTGAGGGCGAAGGCTGCAATTTCCAGCTGAACGTGATTAGCGATGAACTGGCGGCGTTAAGCCCGGTGAAGCGTCAGCAGCAGATCTATGCCCATTTGAACCCATGGATCACCGATGGCAGCATCCATGCGGTCACTATGAAATTTTTCAGCAGCGCGGCCTGGGCCGAGCGCACCTGAGCCCAAGGGCGTCGAGATTCTTATGGATAAATTGATTATTACTGGCGGCGTTCGTCTTGATGGCGAAATCCGCATCTCCGGGGCGAAGAACTCTGCCCTGCCGATCCTGGCTGCAACCCTGTTGTGCGATGGCCCGGTAACGGTTGCCAACCTGCCGCACCTGCACGACATCACCACCATGATCGAGCTGTTCGGCCGCATGGGCATTGAGCCGGTGATCGACGAGAAGCTCAGCGTCGAAATCGACCCGCGCACCATCAAGACCCTGATCGCACCGTATGAGCTGGTGAAAACCATGCGCGCATCGATCCTGGTGCTGGGCCCGATGGTTGCCCGTTTCGGTGAAGCCGAAGTCGCCCTGCCTGGCGGTTGCGCCATTGGTTCGCGTCCGGTTGACCTGCACATCCGTGGTCTCGAAGCCATGGGCGCGGTCATCGACGTCGAAGGCGGCTACATCAAGGCCAAGGCGCCAGAAGGCGGCTTGCGCGGTGCGCACTTCTTCTTCGACACCGTCAGCGTGACCGGTACCGAAAACATCATGATGGCCGCCGCCCTGGCCAAGGGCCGCAGCGTGCTGCAGAACGCAGCTCGCGAACCTGAAGTCATCGACCTGGCGAACTTCCTGATTGCCATGGGTGCCAAGATCACTGGCGCCGGCACCGACACCATCACCATCGATGGCGTTGAGCGTCTGCACCCGACCACCTACAAAGTGATGCCTGACCGTATTGAAACCGGCACCTACCTGGTGGCGGCAGCCGTCACCGGCGGTCGCGTGAAGGTCAAGGACACTGATCCGACCATCCTCGAAGCGGTTCTTGAGAAACTCAAGGAATCGGGCGCGGAAATCACCTGCGGCGAAGACTGGATCGAGCTGAACATGCACGGCAAGCGGCCAAAAGCCGTCAACGTGCGGACCGCTCCGTACCCGGCGTTCCCGACCGACATGCAGGCGCAGTTCATCTCCCTCAACGCCATTGCCGAAGGCACGGGCGCCGTGATCGAGACGATCTTCGAAAACCGCTTCATGCACGTTTACGAACTGCACCGCATGGGCGCCAAGATCCAGGTCGAAGGCAACACGGCCATCGTCACCGGTACCGAAAAGCTGAAAGGCGCGCCAGTGATGGCCACCGACCTGCGTGCTTCGGCCAGCCTGGTAATCTCGGCACTGATCGCCGAAGGCGACACCCTGATCGACCGCATCTACCACATCGACCGTGGTTACGAGTGCATCGAAGAGAAACTGCAGATGCTCGGCGCCAAGATTCGCCGCGTACCGGGCTAGTTTCTGCTGCATGGGCGCAGGGACGCGCCCGTTGAATTTGTTTCAAGTCGAGCCAGTTTCTGGCTCGATGTGTGTCCGGCGCCGTTTGCGACCGGGCATCAGTAGCCTGATAAGGACTGACGTTTCCCATGTTGACCATCGCACTGTCCAAGGGCCGCATCCTTGACGACACCCTGCCGCTTCTGGCTGAAGCGGGCATCGTGCCGACCGAGAATCCGGACAAGAGCCGCAAGTTGATCATCCCCACGACCCAGGCCGACGTGCGCCTGCTGATCGTGCGCGCCACCGATGTGCCGACCTACGTCGAGCATGGTGCCGCGGACCTGGGCGTCGCCGGTAAAGATGTGCTGATGGAATATGGTGGCCAGGGTCTTTACGAACCGCTGGACTTGCGAATTGCCCTCTGCAAGCTGATGACCGCCGGCCGTGTCGGTGATGTCGAACCCAAGGGCCGCCTGCGGGTGGCGACCAAGTTCGTCAACGTTGCCAAGCGTTACTACGCCGAGCAGGGCCGTCAGGTCGACATCATCAAGCTCTACGGCTCGATGGAGCTGGCGCCGCTGATCGGTCTGGCGGACAAGATTATCGACGTGGTCGACACCGGTAACACCTTGCGTGCCAATGGCCTGGAACCCCAGGATTTCATCGCTGACATCAGCTCCCGGCTGATCGTCAACAAAGCGTCGATGAAAATGCAGCACGCCCGTATCCAGGCGTTGATCGACACCCTGCGCAAGGCAGTGGAGTCTCGACACCGCGGCTGATTCACCTGCGCGACGTTAAGTCGCGCCCGTCTATCCGCCTCATAGCCAGAATTCTCAGGTGCCCAAGCGGAAACGACTGCTAAGTTAGGGCGCCTGAGTTTTTGCCATTCCTATGAGGCTCTCGCTATGACCGCACCGACTGCAATTCGCCGACTCAATGCTGCTGACCCGGATTTCGCGCATCATCTGGATCATCTGCTGAGCTGGGAAAGTGTGTCTGACGACTCGGTCAATCAGCGAGTGCTGGACATCATCAAAGCCGTGCGCGAGCGTGGCGACGCAGCGCTGGTGGACTTCACCCGGCAGTTCGACGGCCTGGACGTTGCGTCCATGGCGGATCTGATCCTGCCGCGCGAACGCCTGGAACTGGCCCTGACCCGCATCACCGTGCCTCAGCGTGAAGCACTGGAAAAAGCCGCGGCCCGCGTGCGCAGCTACCACGAAAAACAGAAACAGGATTCCTGGACCTACACCGAAGCTGATGGCACGGTGCTGGGCCAGAAGGTCACGCCACTGGATCGCGCCGGTCTGTACGTCCCGGGCGGCAAGGCGTCGTACCCATCCTCCGTGTTGATGAATGCAATTCCGGCCAAGGTCGCCGGTGTGACCGAAGTGGTCATGGTGGTGCCGACACCGCGCGGTGAAATCAACGAGCTGGTGCTGGCGGCGGCGTGCATCGCCGGTGTTGACCGCGTTTTCACCATTGGCGGCGCGCAAGCGGTTGCCGCATTGGCTTACGGTACCGAAAGCGTGCCGAAGGTCGACAAGGTGGTTGGCCCGGGCAATATCTATGTCGCCACCGCCAAGCGCCATGTGTTCGGCCAGGTCGGCATCGATATGATCGCCGGTCCGTCGGAAATCCTCGTGGTGTGCGATGGCCATACCGATCCGGACTGGATCGCCATGGACCTGTTCTCCCAGGCCGAGCACGACGAAGACGCCCAGGCGATTCTGGTCAGCCCGGACGCCGAGTTCCTCGACAAGGTCGCGGCCAGCATCGCCAAACTGCTGCCGACCATGGAGCGCGCCCAGATCATCGAAACCTCGATCAATGGCCGTGGTGCGTTGATCAAGGTTCGCGACATGGAGCAGGCCATCGAAGTGGCCAACCGCATTGCGCCGGAACACCTGGAGTTGTCGGTCGCCGATCCGCAAGTCTGGCTGCCGCTGATCCGTCACGCCGGCGCGATCTTCATGGGCCGTCACACCTCTGAAGCCCTGGGCGATTACTGCGCAGGCCCGAACCACGTGTTGCCGACGTCCGGCACCGCGCGGTTCTCTTCGCCGCTGGGTGTGTACGACTTCCAGAAACGCTCGTCGATCATCTTCTGCTCCGAGCAGGGTGCGTCCGAACTGGGCAAGACCGCTTCCGTGCTGGCCCGTGGCGAGTCGCTGACTGCCCACGCCCGCAGCGCCGAATACCGCATCGTTGATGAGCAAAAGGGGAACTGAGCATGAGTAAATTCTGGAGCCCGTTCGTCAAGGATCTGGTGCCTTACGTGCCGGGCGAGCAGCCGAAACTGGCGAAACTGGTGAAGCTCAACACCAACGAAAATCCTTACGGCCCATCGCCAAAAGCGCTGGCGGCGATGCAGACCGAACTCAACGACAACCTGCGCCTGTACCCGGACCCGAACAGCGATCTGCTGAAAAGCGCCGTGGCTACGTATTACGGCGTGCAGACCAACCAGGTGTTCCTCGGCAACGGTTCCGATGAAGTCCTGGCGCACATCTTCCACGGCTTGCTGCAACACGACAAAGCGGTGCTGTTCCCGGACATCAGCTACAGCTTCTATCCGGTCTACTGCGGGTTGTATGGCATCCAGTTCGACGCGGTGCCGCTGGACGAGCAGTTCCAGATCAACCCGGCGGACTACGCCAAGCCAAACGGTGGGATCATCTTCCCGAACCCGAACGCACCGACCGGTTGCCTGCTGGCACTGGACGCGGTTGAGCAAATCCTCAAGGCCAGCCCGGATTCGGTGGTTGTGGTGGATGAGGCCTACATCGACTTCGGTGGCGAGACGGCGATCAGCCTGGTGGACCGTTATCCGAACCTGCTGGTGACTCAGACCTTGTCCAAATCCCGCTCGCTGGCCGGCCTGCGGGTGGGCCTGGCGGTGGGGCATCCGGATTTGATCGAGGCGCTGGAGCGGATCAAGAACAGCTTCAACTCCTATCCGCTGGATCGCCTGGCGAATGTCGGGGCGGCGGCGGCGTTCGAGGATCGCGAGTACTTCGACAAGACGTGCCGGTTGGTCATCGAGCATCGTGAGTGGGTGGTAGCGCAACTTGAAGCGAAGGGCTTTGAAGTGCTGCCGTCGGCGGCGAACTTCATTTTTGCCCGTCATCCAAAGCACGACGCGGCCGGGCTGGCGGCGAAATTGCGCGAGCAAGGCGTGATCGTCCGGCACTTCAAGCAAGAGAGGATTGCCCAGTTCCTGCGGATTTCCATCGGCACGCCGGAACAGAACCAGGCACTGATTGATGGTTTGGGGAATTTGTAAGACGTCGGTCGGTAATGGGTGCACTGATCGGGCTCGGTATAGTGAGCACCGATCAATGCGTTTGAGGTGAAGGATCAGCCTTGAATGTCAAACTCGCCCGTAATCGTCCGGGGCGATGGATCATCTATGCTGCATTCAAATTCACCTTTGGCGTTTTTCATGTTCTCGGTGAATGTCACTGTTATCCAACCGGTTTTAACCTGGTGTTTGTTCTCACCATCATGGAAGGTCCACTCCATATAATTATCGGTGAAATCGTCTGGGTATTGTTTTGTTACTCGCTGATCGTCGCCGATTCCAGGCGGAAATCCGATATAAATTGTACCTTTGTCTTTTTCCCCGCTGATATATCCGCCAGGAGTTACTCCGGTAAACTTGTGAAGCGTAACGTTGGTTGCAACAAAGTTGGTAACAATCCTTGCAGTAAAAGTACCCGAGTCCTTCTTAGATTTTTGTGTGGCCATGAATAAAGCTCCCTTCGGTCAAATTAAGAGTGGAAGACAAAAGCGTCATTCCTCCTGCGGTATTAACGTTAACGACGGGAGCTTTCGAAAGGTACTGTCATAAATGACAGTTCATTAGCTTTATTTGGAATAACTTTCTGTTCTTGAATATCAAATACTTCAGGTGTGGCAGGAAGATAGTTCTGGCCGCGAAGAACCCTGACGCGATGTAGCTGTTACGCCACGCCATCGTTCTCCACGGGCAAGTCGGACCGCCGCACCGTGCGCCCCTACAGAGGGTTACTCGTGATGCGGTTCGCCCAGAAACGTCAGCGAACTGAACACCCCCCGCGTCGCCACATCCGGATTGTCCTTCAGCACGATCTCCATCTGCGCCGAAATCACGTTCAACCCTTCATTACGCACCACCACCTGCGCACGCCCGTCCTTATCTGTCTCGGTACTCAACGTATTCGGCGCACTTCGATAGTCGCCAATCAACTTCACCCCCGCCGCCGGCTTCCCATCCAATAACACCTGCACGGGCAGCAACTTGCCCGGTCCGACCGTCAGAGGATCAACCTCCGGCAGAATCAGCAGTTTCATCTGATCAAGCTTGGGTAACTTCGCCCCAGGCTGATAAATCGCCAGGCTGTATTTGAACGTCTGTGTCGACTCGATGGCCCCCGGCACTTTGCTGCGTCCTTCGTTGATCCATTTTTTATCCGCCGTTTGCGACCACATGCCGTTGTCAAGCGCCACCGCCATCACGGCAGGCGGCTTCAGCGGTTGCAGACGTGCGTGATCGGCCAGGCGCTGGACGGTCACCGGGATCATTTTGCCGTTGACGTCATAAGCCCAGGCGCCGCTGATTTTTTGTGCCTTGAAGGCGTTGTCTTCGGCGCCGTGGCCGTAAATCACTTCGATGTTGCCGCGACGTTGTTCGGTCCAGAGGCCATGGGCCGAGACCTGGCCGGTAAACAACAGGCCGAGCAGCAGGCTTAGCAGTGCGGGTTTGAGGTTTTGCATGGGAACTTCCTTTTACAGATTGAGTGTGAGGCTGACGGTGAAATTGCGCGGCTCACCGGGGTTGACCCAGTAATTGCTGTAGGAGCGCTCGTAGTATTTCTCGTCGAAAAGGTTGTTCAGGTTCAGGCCGACAGTGACGTTTTTGCTGGCCTTGTAATGGGCCAGAAGGTCGACGGTGTGGTAGGACGGCAGCTCGAAATCGCTGCCGGATTCGCCTGAACGATCGCCGACGTAAGTGAACGCCGCGCCGACGTCGGAGCCTCGTAAATGGCCATCCTGAAATTCATAAACGCCCAGCAGGCTGCCGCTGCGCTTGGCGACGCCGAGGATTCGGCTGCCGGTGGGAATTACCTTGTCGCCCTCGGTGACCTCGGCGTCGATGTAGGCGAAGGCACCGATCACCCGCACGGCGTCGGTCACTTGCCCGGTGACTTGCAGGTCGAATCCCTGGCTGCGGGCCTTGCCCATGGCGCGGCTGGTGTCCGTGCCCGGGTCTAGTGCAAGGACGTTTTCCTTTTCAATATGGAAGGCGGCGAGGGTGGTGCTCAAGCGGTCGTCGAACAGCTCGCTCTTGATCCCGACTTCGTAACCGACGCCTTCTTCCGGGTCGAAGGATTGGCCGCCAGCGTCCAGGCCGTTGTTCGGCTTGAACGAGGTGGAGGCGTTGGCGAACAGCCCGACTTCGGGTGTCAGCTGATAAAGCAGGCCGGCCCGTTGGGTCAGTGCGTCGTGGCTCTGGCGGCTGGTGGCACCGCGGGTGTGATCGTCGATGCTTTGCTCGAAATGTTCGAAGCGTGCACCGAGCATGCCGCGCAGTTTGTCGGTGAAGACAATCTGGTCCTGCAGGTTCAGCGCCCGGCTTTCGACGTGTTCAAAAAGGTCGGTGCCGGAGCGCTTACCGTTGGGTTTCGGCTGACCGTAGACGGGTTGATAAATGTCGATAGCGTAGGGGCCGCCAGCAATGGTCGTGACCCGTTCGTTCTTGCGGAAGTTTTCATACTCGCTGCCAATCAGCAGTTCGTGCTGCCAACTGCCGAGGTCGAACAGACCGCGCAATTCGAGTTGGGTGATGCTGTCGTGCCAGTTTGTGTCGCGCTCGCGATAGCGCCGATTCACAGTGTGGCCGTCGGCATTCAGCGGGCGACTTTCGGAAGCGTAGCCCCAGAGTTTGCCTTCCTTGTAATGGCTGGCCAGGCGCAGCTTCCAGTTGTCATTGAGATGGTGTTCGAGGGCTGCTTGCAGCAGGTTGTTGTGGTTGTCGATGTTGCCGTCATTGGGTTCGCCAAGGAACGTCGAACGGGACACGCCACTCCATTTGTTGTTCGGCGCGACGATGCCGCGATCGAACGTGGAGCTGTGACGGACGAATTCGCTCTCCACCAACAGGCTGGTGTCCGGGTTCAGTTGCCAACTGAAGGAGGGCGCGACAAACACTCGCTGGCTGTCGACGTGATCGCGGAAGCTGTGGTTGTCCTCGACGGCCAGGTTGATTCGCGACAGCACGTTGGCGTCGTCATCCAGCGGCGTGTTGACGTCGAGCGCGGTGCGATAGCGGTCCCAACTGCCGGCGCTGGTTTGCAGGGTGGTGAATGCTTCGGGCTGGGGTTTCTTGGTGACGATGTTCACCGTGCCGCCCGGATCTCCGCGCCCGTAGAGACTGGCGGCGGGTCCTTTGAGTACTTCGATGCGCTCGATGTTAGCGACGTCCGGGGTGCTCGGATAACCCCGGTTGGCGCTGAAGCCGTCCTTGTAGAATTCCGAGGTGGTAAAGCCGCGCACGCTGTATTCGTAAAGCGTCAGGCCTCCGAAGTTGTTCTGCTTCGACACACCGCCAGCAAAATCCAGGGCGCGCTCGACACTGGTGCTGCCCAGGTCATTGAGCACACTGACGGGAATCACGCTGATGGATTGCGGGATGTCGCGGATCGCGGTATCGGTTTTGGTCGCGCTGGCAGACCGCGTGGCACGGTAGCCCTGGACCGGGCCGGTGGGCGATTCGTAGTCGGAGGTGACGCTGATGGCGTCCAGTTCGAGGGTGCCGGGCTCTTCGGCGAAGACCGGATCCACCAGCAGGCCGAGGGCAAGACCTGCCACGGAAGCCATTGTGCGAGACGACATGTTATGTTGTTCCAATAGTGATATTGAAACAATATAACATGCCTAATGAGAATGTCTGCTGTTAGCCAGAGATCCTCGGACCAGGGTCAGTTTTCTTCTTTCTCTTTAACCGGCGCCGGCGGCGGACGCAGGCCGATTTCAGCCGTGAGCTTGAGCTCTTTGCCGTTGCGCATCACCTGAATGGTGACCTTGTCGGTCGGTTTGATCCGCGCAACCTGGTTCATCGAACGCCGACCATCACCGGCCGGTTCGCCGTCGATGCTGAGGATCACGTCACCCAATTGCAGGCCAGCCTTCTGCGCCGGACCGTCACGGAAAATCCCTGCGACCACAATGCCCGGGCGCCCCGACAGACCAAACGACTCCGCCAGTTCCTGACTCAACGGTTGCACTTCGATGCCGAGCCAGCCGCGAATCACCTGCCCGTGTTCGATGATCGACTTCATCACTTCCATGGCCAGTTTGACCGGGATCGCAAAACCGATGCCTTGCGAGCCGCCGGACTTGGAGAAGATCGCCGTGTTGATGCCGGTCAGATTGCCGTTGGCATCCACCAGCGCACCGCCGGAGTTGCCGGGGTTGATCGCAGCGTCGGTCTGGATGAAATCTTCGTAGTTGTTCAGGCCCAATTGGTTACGGCCAGTGGCGCTGATGATGCCCATGGTCACGGTCTGACCGACGCCGAACGGGTTGCCGATGGCCAGGGCGACGTCACCGATGCGGATGTTGTCGGAGCGACCGACGGTGATCGACGGCAGGTTTTTCAGATCAATCTTCAGCACCGCGAGGTCGGTTTCCGGGTCGCTGCCGATGACGCGGGCCAGGGTTTCGCGACCATCCTTGAGCGCGACCACGATCTGGTCGGCGCCGCTGGTGACATGGTTATTGGTCAGCAAATAACCTTCCGGACTCATGATCACCCCGGAACCCAGGCTCGACTCCATGCGCTTCTGTTTGGGCGAGTTGTCGCCGAAGAAGCGCCGGAACTGCGGGTCTTCAAACAAGGGATGGTTCGGTTTGTTGATGACTTTGGTGGTGTACAGGTTCACCACCGACGGCGCGGCGATGGTGACCGCGTCGGCATAGGACACCGGACCTTGCTGCGTCGTGGTGGTTTGCGGGGCTTGCTGCAGGTTGACGTCGAGGCTCGGAAGCCCGACCCACTGCGGGTAACGCTGGATGATCAACAGAGCGATAAGCACGCCGGCCAACAGCGGCCAGCCGGAAAAACGCAGCGCCTTGAGCATTAAGCACGTCCTGAGAGGTTGCAGGCGGCATGAGACCGCCCATAATGTCGCGCATTATACGAGGCGCAGCTCGCCTCTGAACGGGGTATTTAGGAGTCTTTTATGGCCGTCGCCTTGAGCACCCTGGTCGAAGAAGCCGATCGTTACCTAAACAGTGCCAGGATTGCCGATTACTGCCCCAACGGCTTGCAGGTCGAAGGTCGGCCGCAGGTGATGCGCATCGTAAGCGGCGTCACGGCAAGCCAGGCGCTGCTGGATGCCGCGGTCGAAGCTCAGGCCGATCTGGTGCTGGTGCATCACGGCTATTTCTGGAAAGGCGAGAATCCGTGCATCACCGGTATGAAGCAGCGTAGGTTGAAAACCCTGCTCAAGCACGACATCAGCCTGCTGTCCTATCACTTGCCGCTGGACCTGCACCCGGACGTCGGTAACAACGTGCAGCTGGCGCGTCAGCTCGACATCACGGTCGAAGGCCCGCTGGATCCGGACAATCTCAAGGTTGTCGGCCTCGTTGGCTCGTTGAGCGAACCGATGACGCCCCGTGATTTCGCTCGCCGAGTGCAGGAAGTCATGGGCCGCGAGCCGTTGCTGGTCGAAGGCAGCGATATGATCCGCCGGGTCGGCTGGTGCACCGGTGGCGGCCAGGGTTACATCGATCAGGCCGTGCTGGCTGGCGTCGACTTGTACATCAGCGGTGAGGCGTCCGAGCAGACCTTCCACAGCGCCCGGGAAAACGACATCAGCTTCATCGCCGCCGGCCATCACGCCACCGAGCGCTATGGCGTGCAGGCGCTGGGTGATTACCTGGCCCGGCGGTTTGCCCTTGAGCACATCTTCATCGATTGTCCGAATCCGATCTGATTACCACCAAAAATCAAATGTGGGAGTCTGCTGGCGATCGCTGCATCACATGCGACATTGATGTGACAGATACACCGCAATCGCGAGCAAGCTCGCTACCACTGGGTCTTTGGTGCCCAAACGAGGGGGTATATTCATATACCCTTTCGATCTAGCTCGCGTCCTGATTAGAAGAGGACGCTGTGCTAGGATTCCTCGCTCGAACACGGCCCGCTGGCCGTCCATAAGATCGTTTTCGTGAGTAGCCATGGTCGACAAACTGACGCATCTGAAACAGCTGGAGGCCGAAAGCATCCACATCATCCGCGAGGTCGCCGCCGAGTTCGATAACCCGGTGATGCTGTACTCCGTCGGTAAAGACTCCGCCGTGATGCTGCACCTTGCGCGCAAGGCATTCTTCCCGGGCAAACTGCCGTTCCCGGTGATGCACGTCGACACTCGGTGGAAGTTCAAGGAGATGTACGCGTTCCGCGACCGCATGGTCGAAGAACTCGGCCTTGACCTGCTGGTACACGTGAATCCCGATGGCGTCGCGCAGGGCATCAACCCGCTGACCCACGGCAGTGCCAAGCACACCGACATCATGAAAACCGAAGGCTTGAAACAAGCTCTCGACAAGTACGGCTTCGACGCCGCTTTCGGTGGCGCTCGCCGCGACGAAGAGAAGTCCCGTGCCAAAGAGCGCGTGTACTCCTTCCGTGACACCAAGCACCGCTGGGACCCGAAAAACCAGCGCCCGGAACTGTGGAACGTCTACAACGGCAACGTCAACAAGGGCGAATCCATTCGTGTGTTCCCGTTGTCGAACTGGACCGAACTGGACATCTGGCAGTACATCTACCTCGAAGGCATCCCGATCGTGCCGCTGTATTTCGCCGCTGAACGCGACGTCATCGAGATGAATGGCACCTGGATCATGATCGACGACGAACGCCTGCTCAATCACCTGAGCGACGAAGACAAGGCGCGCATCGTCAAGAAGAAAGTCCGTTTCCGCACGCTGGGTGACTACCCGCTGACCGGTGCGGTCGAGTCCGAGGCCACCAGCCTGACCGACATCATTCAGGAAATGCTCCTGACGCGAACTTCCGAACGCCAGGGCCGGGTCATCGATCACGATGGCGCAGGCTCGATGGAAGAAAAGAAACGTCAGGGGTACTTTTAAGCTTCGAGTTACAAGCGGCAAGCTGCAAGTTAAGGGCGGTATGCGTAATTTCGTAGTTTGGTGCTTGTGGCCGGTTGCTGCGAGCCGTTATCGGATGACTCGCAATGGATTTCGAGAAGCTGATTGTCTGGCAGAGAAGTAAGTGTTTGGCGGTAAGGATCTACAGGGAGTTTGCGAGATGTGGGGATTTTGGCTTCAAGGATCAAATTACCCGCTCCGCACTATCGGTGCCTTCCAATATTGCTGAAGGGATGGAGCGTTGTGGTGCCAAGGAAAAAGTACATTTTCTTTGGGTGGCAAAAGCCTCGTGTGGTGAGTTGCGCACTCAGATCCTCATCGGCCGTGATATTGCCTACATTACTGATCCTCTGGCTGACGATTGGATTAAAGAAACCCGCGAGCTTTCAAGAATGCTATGCGGCTTGATCAACAAAATTTCTGAGTAGCTGTACGCCGACAAGCTTGCCGCTTGAAGCTTACAGCTTGGAGCTCGAATGCAATGAGTCACGCATCTGATTTGATCAGCGAGGACATCCTCGCCTACCTGGGCCAGCACGAACGCAAGGAAATGCTGCGCTTTCTGACCTGTGGCAACGTCGACGACGGCAAGAGCACCCTGATCGGGCGCCTGCTGCACGACTCCAAGATGATCTACGAAGATCACCTGGAAGCCATCACCCGCGACTCGAAAAAAGTCGGCACCACCGGCGAAGACATCGACCTGGCGTTGCTGGTCGACGGCCTGCAGGCCGAGCGTGAGCAGGGCATCACCATCGATGTCGCCTACCGCTATTTCTCTACCGCCAAGCGTAAATTCATCATCGCCGACACCCCCGGCCATGAGCAGTACACCCGCAACATGGCCACCGGTGCGTCCACCTGTGACCTGGCGATCATCCTGGTCGACGCCCGCTACGGCGTGCAGACCCAGACCCGCCGCCACAGCTTCATCGCCTCGTTGCTCGGCATCAAGCACATCGTGGTCGCCATCAACAAGATGGACCTCAACGGCTTCGACGAAACCGTGTTCGAGTCGATCAAGGCCGATTACCTGAAGTTCGCCGAAGGCATCGCGTTCAAGCCGACCACCATGGCCTTCGTGCCGATGTCGGCATTGAAAGGCGACAACGTGGTGAACAAGTCCGAGCGCTCGCCGTGGTACACCGGCCAGTCGCTGATGGAGATTCTCGAGACCGTCGAGATCGCCAACGACCGCAACTACACCGACCTGCGTTTCCCGGTGCAGTACGTCAACCGTCCGAACCTGAACTTCCGTGGTTTCGCCGGCACTCTGGCCAGCGGCGTCGTGCACAAGGGCGACGAAGTCGTTGTGCTGCCGTCGGGTAAGAGCAGCCGCGTGAAATCCATCGTCACTTTCGAAGGTGAGCTGGAACACGCAGGTCCTGGTCAAGCGGTGACGCTGACCATGGAAGACGAGATCGACATCTCTCGCGGCGACTTGCTGGTGCACGCCGACAACCAGCCGCAAGTGACCGATGCTTTCGACGCCATGCTGGTGTGGATGGCCGAAGAGCCGATGCTGCCGGGCAAGAAATACGACATCAAGCGCGCCACGAGTTACGTGCCGGGTTCGATCACCAGCATCGTCAATCGTGTTGACGTGAACACCCTGGAAGAAGGTCCTGCCAGCTCGTTGAACCTGAACGAGATCGGTCGGGTCAAGGTCAGCCTCGACGCAGCCATCGCACTGGACGGTTACGCCAGCAACCGCACCACCGGTTCGTTCATCGTCATCGATCGGTTGACCAACGGCACCGTGGCCGCCGGCATGATCATCGCCCAGCCGTTGGCGCATGGCAGCAGCACGCACCACGGCAAACTGGCGCACGTGGCCACCGAAGAACGCGCCCAGCGTTTCGGTCAGCAACCGGCCACCGTGTTGTTCAGCGGCTTGTCGGGCGCGGGCAAAAGCACCTTGGCTTACGCGGTTGAACGCAAACTGTTCGACTTGGGCCGTGCGGTGTTTGTCCTTGATGGTCAGAACCTGCGTCACGACCTGAACAAAGGTCTGCCACAGGATCGCGCCGGGCGTACCGAAAACTGGCGTCGTGCCGCGCACGTTGCGCGTCAGTTCAACGAAGCCGGTCTGTTGACCCTGGCGGCCTTCGTGGCGCCGAGTGCTGAAGGTCGTGAGCAGGCTCGGGAACTGATCGGCAAGGAGCGTCTGCTGACGGTCTACGTCCAGGCCTCGCCGACGGTCTGCGCCGAGCGTGATCCGCAAGGCTTGTACGCGGCGGCGGGGGATAACATCCCGGGCGATTCCTTCCCGTATGACGTGCCGCTGGACGCCGACCTCATCGTCGACACCCAGTCGCTGTCGCTGGAAGAAAGCGTCAAGCAAGTGCTGGATCTGCTGCGTAAGCGTGGCGCGATCTAAGCGTTAGCCGTTAATAAAAAACCCGCCAATGAGTGATCATCGGCGGGTTTTTTTGTTTCTGTTCGGACGCCTTCGCGGCAAGCCTCGCTCCTACGGGTTTGTGTCGCGTCATAGGTTGCGATCACCCCAAATCCGTAGGAGCGAGGCTTGCCCGCGAAGAGGCCGGCACAGGCGCCTGATTACTTCGCCGGATACTCCCGATGCATCTGCCCAAGCAACGCATCCTTGTCTTCCCACAACTGATTGATCCAGCCCTGAAACTGCAAGCGATACTCCCCATCCTGGTCGTAGTTCTTGCCAATGAACTGCGGCGGAATCTTCAGTTCCTGAAAGTGCACCACCACATCCTTCACATTCCCGCACAGCAGATCCCAGTAACCGGGACGCCCGGCCGGGTAGTGAATGGTCACGTTGACGATCGACTCAAGCTGTTCACCCATCGCATCCAGCACAAACGCAATGCCGCCAGCCTTGGGCTTGAGCAGGTACTTGAACGGTGATTTCTGCTGTGCATGCTTGCCTTCAGTGAACCGGGTGCCTTCGACGAAATTGAAAATCCCCACCGGGTTATGGCGAAACTTGTCGCAGGTCTTGCGGGTGGTTTCCAGGTCTTTGCCTTTCTTCTCCGGGTGCTTTTCCAGGTAGGCCTTGGAATAGCGCTTCATGAACGGAAAACCGAGCGCCCACCAGGCCAGGCCAATCACCGGCACCCAGATCAGTTCCTGTTTGAGGAAGAATTTCAGCGGCTGGATGCGCCGGTTGAGCACGTACTGCAACACCATGATGTCCACCCAGCTCTGGTGGTTGCTGGTGATCAGGTACGAGTGCTTATAGTCCAGCCCTTGCAGGCCACTGAGGTGCCAGCGGGTGCGGCAGACCAGGTTCATCCAGGCCTTGTTGTTGCTGATCCAGGCTTCATGGGTGTGGCTCATCAACCAGAGCGAGAAACGCTGGGTGAGGGCAAAGGGCAACACCTTGATGATCGCTACGCAGAACAGAAACGAGCACAGCAGAATGGTATTTAACGCCAGCAACAACGATGCAATCACGCCGCGCACGGCGGCAGGTAGAAAAGCCAGCATTTAAAGATCCAAAGGTCGGTTGGCAGCTTGAATCGCGGTCAGCGCGATGGTGTACACGATGTCATCGACTTGCGCGCCGCGCGGCAGGTCGTTCACGGGTTTGCGCAGGCCTTGCAGCATCGGCCCGAGGCTGACGCAATCGGCACTGCGCTGCACAGCTTTGTGCGTGGTGTTGCCTGTGTTCAGGTCGGGGAACACGAACACCGTGGCGCGCCCGGCGACCTGACTGTTCGGCGCCAGTTGCCGGGCCACGGTTTCGTTGGCGGCGGCGTCGTATTGCAACGGGCCGTCGATCAGCAGCGAATTCTGTTGTTCGTGGGCGAGCAGCGTCGCTTCGCGAACCTTTTCGACTTCTTCTCCGCTGGCCGATTCACCGCTGGAGTAGCTGATCATCGCCACGCGCGGGGTGATGCCGAATGCGGCTGCCGAGTCGGCGCTTTGCAGGGCGATCTCGGCCAGTTCGCTGGCGCTCGGGTGCGGGTTCATCACGCAGTCGCCGTAGACCAGCACTTCTTCGGGAAACAGCATGAAGAACACCGACGACACCAACGTGCAGCCCGGCGCCGTCTTGATCAGCTGCAGGGCCGGGCGGATGGTGTTGGCGGTGGAGTGGATGACCCCGGAGACAAGACCGTCGACTTCATCCAGCGCCAGCATCATGGTGCCGATCACCACGGTGTCTTCCAGTTGTTGCTCGGCCATCGGTGCGTTGAGGCTTTTGCTTTTGCGCAGCGCAACCATCGGTTCGACGTAGCGCTCGCGAATCAGGTCCGGGTCGAGAATCTCCAGACCCGGCGGCAGCTCGATGCCCTGGGCGCGGGCCACGGCTTCGACGTCTTCCGGTTTCGCCAGCAACACGCAGCGGGCAATGCCGCGCGCCTGACAGATCGCCGCCGCTTGCACGGTCAGCGGCTCGCTGCCTTCGGGCAGGACGATGCGCTTGTTGGCGGCCTGAGCACGCTGGATCAGTTGATAACGGAACACCGCGGGCGACAGGCGCATTTCACGCGGAGTGCCGCAACGCTGGTGCAGCCAGTTGGCATCCAGATGACTGGCAACGAAGTCGGTGATGATCTCCGCACGCTCGCGGTCGTCGATCGGGATTTCCTTGTTCAGACCGTTCAACTGGTTGGCGGTGTCGTAGGAGCCGGTGCTCACCGACAACACCGGCAAGCCCGCCTGCAATGCGCCACGGCACAGGTCCATGATGCGCGGATCGGGCAGGGTGTCGCTGGTCAGCAACAGGCCGGCCAGCGGCACGCCATTCATGGCGGCGAGGCTGACGGCGAGGATGATGTCGTCGCGATCGCCGGGGGTCACCACCAGCACGCCGGGCTTGAGCAGCTCCACAGTGTTGCGCATGGTGCGGGCGCAGATGATGATTTTGGTCATGCGCCGGGTTTCATAATCGCCGGCATTGAGAATCTGCGCGCCCATCAGGTCGGCGACGTCGCGGGTGCGCGGCGCGTTCAATTCCGGCTGGAAAGGAATGCAGCCGAGCAGGCGAAAATCACCGCTGCGCAGCAACGGCGAATGTTCCTTCAAGCGCGAAGCGAACGCCTCCATGCTTTCGTCGGTCTTGACCTTGTTGAGGATCACGCCGAGGACTTTCGGATCTTTGGGGCCTCCGAACAATTGCGCCTGCAATTCCACGCGGCCAGACAGTTCGGTCAGCACTTCGTTTTCCGGTGCCGAGACCAGGATCACTTCGGCGTCGAGGCTTTTTGCCAAGTGCAGATTCACCCGCGCGGCGTAACTGGCGCTGCGGGTCGGGACCATGCCTTCGACGATCAGCACGTCCTTGCCGACGGCCGCTTGCTGATAAAGGGTGATGATTTCTTCGAGCAGCTCATCCAGCTGACCGTCGCCAAGCATACGCTCGACGTGAGCCAGACCGAGTGGCTGCGGCGGTTTCAAGCCGTGGGTGCGCGCTACCAGTTCGGTGGAGCGTTCCGGGCCGGTGTCACCCGGATGCGGCTGGGCGATCGGTTTGAAAAAGCCGACTTTGAGGCCGGCGCGCTCAAGGGTGCGCACCAGCCCGAGGCTGATGGAGGTCAGTCCCACACCAAAATCGGTGGGTGCGATAAAAAAAGTTTGCATGCGGATTCTCTAAGGGTGCATGGCAATGGCGATCATCTATAGCTGACGATCTACCGAAATTCAGTCGCCAAGGTTATCGCTAACCGAGGCCTGTGCGCACCAACCGCAATCAAAGGGCTGGCCTATTTTTTCAATACGTTGCGCGGGGTCCAGGACCCAGGCGCGAGATTGCCACGGCGGCTGGTGGCGCAGGTGCTGGGTGTGACCGCAGGAAAGCTCGGCCACCCAGTGCCCGTCCTCATCTTGATGGAAGCCAGTGACCGTCGAGCCTTTCGCCGTCATCCGTCTGTCCGGGTTGTGTTCGCTTTCGGGCGATTGCTTCGCTAAACTTGGCCATTCTTCATTCTTATGCAAAAGGTCTCGCCCCATGCTGATCGCCGCCAATAAGGCTGTCTCCATCGACTATACCCTGACCAACGACGCTGGTGAGGTCATCGACAGCTCCGCCGGCGGCGCACCGCTGGTCTACCTGCAAGGCGCAGGTAACATCATCCCGGGCCTGGAAAAGGCACTGGAAGGCAAAGCAGTCGGCGACGAGCTGACCGTAGCCGTTGAACCTGAAGATGCCTACGGCGAATATGCTGCCGAACTGGTCAGCACCCTGAGCCGCAGCATGTTCGAAGGCGTCGACGAACTGGAAGTGGGCATGCAGTTCCACGCTTCCGCGCCGGACGGCCAGATGCAGATCGTTACCATCCGCGATCTGGACGGCGACGATGTCACCGTCGACGGCAACCACCCGTTGGCCGGTCAGCGCCTGAATTTCCAGGTCAAGATCATCGCCATCCGTGACGCCAGCCAGGAAGAAGTCGCTCATGGTCACGTCCATGGCGAAGGTGGCCATCACCACTGATTTTCTGCGCTAAGCTCAGAGAACTGGAGAGGCGCCCGAGGGGCGCCTTTTTAGTCCGCGGCTGTCCCTGGCGACATCGCCAAGTGGCTGTTTCGAGTAGAACACGGGAATCTGGAGTTCGTCATGAGTGCTTTTCACGACCTTAAATTGACAGCCCTGGATGGACAGGAGCTACCGCTGGCACCCCTCAAGGGGCACGTCGTGCTTGTGGTCAACGTCGCTTCCAAATGTGGCTTGACCCCACAATACGCGGCGCTGGAAAACCTCTACCAGCAATACAAGGACAAAGGCTTCAGCGTGCTGGGCCTGCCGTGCAACCAGTTTGCCGGGCAGGAACCGGGTACCGAGCAAGAGATCCAGGAATTCTGCAGCCTCAACTATGGCGTGACCTTTCCTTTGTCCAGCAAGCTGGAAGTCAACGGTCACGATCGTCATCAGCTGTACCGTCTGCTCGCGGGCGAGGGTGCGGAGTTTCCGGGGGACATCACCTGGAACTTCGAAAAATTCCTGCTGGGCAAGGACGGACGTGTGCTGGCGCGGTTCTCGCCGCGCACAGCGCCGGATGATCCGACGGTCATCCATGCGATTGAAAAAGCGCTGAGCTAAATAAAGAAACATCAAAAGATCGCAGTCTTCGGCAGCCTTACGGGTGTTCACCTTCCCCTGTAGGAGCTGTCGGAGGCTGCGATCTTTTGCTTTTGGATCTTAATCACCCAAATCAATAGTGCTGTTCAAGGTTTGCGACTCTCCATATTATCGCCGTCATAAAGTCATTTACCCCGTGGAGCGTCCCATGCCCGTCAAAGCCCTGTTCAAACCGTTCCACCTCGGCAGCCTCGAACTGCCGACCCGCGTCGTCATGGCACCGATGACCCGCTCCTTCTCCCCGGGCGGCGTACCCAATTCCAAAGTGATCGAGTACTACCGTCGTCGCGCCGCTGCCGGCGTCGGCCTGATCATCACCGAAGGCACCACCGTCGGGCACAAGGCCTCCAACGGCTACCCGAACGTGCCGCATTTCTACGGTGAGGCCGCGCTGGCCGGCTGGAAGAAAGTGGTCGACGCAGTCCACGCCGAGGGCGGCAAGATCGTTCCGCAGTTATGGCATGTGGGCAGCGTGCGCCGCATCGGCACGGAGCCGGATGCCAGCGTGCCGGGTTACGGTCCGTCGGAGAAATTGAAGGACGGTCAGGTCGTGGTTCACGGCATGACTAAACAAGATATCCAGGACGTGATCGCCGCGTTCGCCCAAGCCGCTAAAGACGCCCAAAGCATTGGCATGGACGGCGTGGAAATCCACGGCGCCCACGGTTACCTCGTGGACCAGTTTTTCTGGGAAGGCAGCAACCAGCGCACCGACGAATACGGCGGCAGCCTGGCCAACCGTTCGCGTTTTGCCATCGAATTGATTCAGGCTGTGCGTGCAGCCGTCGGCGAAGGCTTCCCGATCATCTTCCGTTTCTCGCAGTGGAAGCAGCAGGATTACACCGCGCGCCTGGTGCAAACACCGGAGGCGCTGGGGGAATTCCTCAAGCCGCTGTCCGACGCCGGCGTGGACATTTTCCACTGCTCGACGCGTCGGTTCTGGGAGCCGGAGTTCGACGGTTCCGAGCTGAACCTGGCCGGCTGGACCCGCAAGCTCACAGGCAAGCCGACCATCACAGTGGGCAGCGTTGGCCTGGATGGCGAGTTCCTGCAGTTCATGGTCAACACTGACAAGATCGCGCAGCCGGCCAGCCTGGAAAAACTGCTGGAGCGCTTGAACAACGACGAGTTCGATCTGGTGGCGGTAGGGCGTGCGCTGCTGGTCGACCCGGACTGGGCGCAGAAAGTGCGTGATGGTCGTGAGGAAGACATCCTGCCGTTCAGCCGTGAGGCGTTGATGACCCTGGTTTAAGCAGCGACTGGAAGGGCCTCTTCGCGAGCGGCTCGCTCCCACAGGTTTTGTGCATGACGCAGAACCTTTGTGGGAGCGAGCCTGCTCGCGAAGACGGATTCAATGTCACCCACCAGTCAGGATAAGGTCTGTGCCTCAGGCACCGCCAACTCCCCCACACAAGCTCCCCGCAACTGCCCCTCGAACTGCTCGATAATCGCCGCCCAGCCCTGACGACTCGCATGCTGGCGCGCATTGAGCCGCACGCAACGCAAGGTTTCGCGCTCCTCCAGCAACCACGTCGCAGCATCGCAGAACGCCTCTTCGTCGCCCGGCATCGCCAACACGCCGTTATAGCCATGACGGATATGTTGAGCGGCGGCCGCCTGATCGTAGGCCACCACGCCCAATCCCGAGGCCAGCGCTTCAAGCACCACATTGCCGAAGGTTTCGGTCAGGCTCGGAAACAGAAATACGTCCGCTGACGCATAGTGACTGGCCAACGCTTCGCCTCGTTGTGAGCCGCAGAAAATCGCGTCAGGCAGCTCCTTCTCCAAAAAACCTCGCTGCGGCCCGTCGCCGACCACGATCAATTTCAGTTTGCGCTGTGGATAAGTGGCCTTCAGGCCGTCAAAACAGCGCTTGAGCAAGCCGAGGTTTTTCTCCTGCGCCAGGCGTCCGACGTGGATGACCGCGATGTCTTTCTCGGCGAGCCCCCACTGTTCGCGTAAAGATTGCAGGCGTTTGACCGGATGAAACAATTGGCTGTCGACCCCTCGGGACAACAACGCCAGACGTTCGAAATGGCGCCGTTCCAGTTCCAGTCGCTGGCTGATGCTGGGCACCAGAGTCAACGTCGAACGGTTGTGAAACCAGCGCAGGTAATGAGTCAGCAAGCGCGACAGCAAGCCGAGCCCGTATTGATTGGAGTACTGCTGGAAATTGGTGTGAAAGCCGCTGACCACTGAAATCCCCAAACGCCGCGCCGCTCGCAACGCCGACAATCCCAGCGGCCCTTCCGTGGCGATGTAGAGCACGTCCGGACGATGACGTTTCCAGCGCCGCAGCAGCTTGTGCATCGACGACTGACCCCATTGCAAACCCGGATAGCCCGGCAATGGCCAGCCGCGACACAGCAACAGCTCATCGCTGCTGGCCGCCAGAAGATCGCAGCCCTGACGCGGCCGCACCAGTTCGACCTGATGCCCGCGCGCGCGCAAGCCATCGCACAAGCGGCCGAGGGTATTGGCCACGCCGTTGATTTCCGGTGGGAAGGTTTCGGTGATGAGGGTGATATGCAGAGCTGTCGTCATGACCCCAGTGTCGGCTGGGGGCATGTCGTCATTGTGGCGTTTCGATGATGGATTTGTGACGGTGTCAGCGTTGGGTCACCAGATTCTCTGCGCCGCGCTCACGCACCCAGAACAGCGTCGCACCGGCCACAGCCGCCGGCATCATCAGGATGTTGACCACCGGAATCAGCAACACCAGGTACACGATCCCGCCAAAACTCATGCTCTGCCAGCGCTTCTCGCGCAGCCAGGCGAGCATTTCGTTCCAGCCCAGTTTGTGGTTGTCCGCCGGGTAGTCGATGTACTGGATCGCCATCATCCACACCCCGAACAGCAGCCACAGCGGCGCGGCGATGATGTTGACCACGGGGATGAACGAGAGAATGAACAACCCGATTGCCCGCGGCAGGAAGTAGCCGAGTTTGCGCATTTCCCGGGACAGAGTGCGCGGGATCATGGCGACCAGTTCACCCCAACTGAACGCCGGGAAGTCATCGGTGCCACGCACCACCACTTCGACCTTCTCCGCCAGGAAGCCGTTGAACGGCGCGGCGATGACGTTGGCGAGCATGGTGAAGGTGAAAAACACCATCAGAACCACCAGCACGACAAAAATCGGCCAGAGGACGTAACTGAGAAAACTCAGCCAGTCGGGCAGGGACGGCATCAGCGTATCGACCCACAGGCTGAATTGATGGCTGGCCAGGTAGATCAATCCGACGAACAGCACGAGGTTGATCACCAAGGGCAACAATACGAACAAACGCAGGCTGGGGCTCAAGACCAGCTTGAGGCCTTCGCGCAGGTATTGCGGGCCGGACAGAACGGGGGCGGGCATAACGTGCTCCGAGCAAAGGGTAAACGCGCCGACCTTACCGGCTTTGCCTGACAGGCGAAAGCGCGGCAGCGACATCGACATTAACTGTAACAAAGGCGCCTATAAATCCATCGTGACCGGATAGAGACCGCCTATGAGCTGGATTGTTAAACCGTATTTCCTTAATCTTCGCCCCCTCGATACGCTGCACCCATTCTTTTTACAGGACTGTCGAACCCGAGCCTTCCCCAAGGCTTTCAACGGTCCTTTTTTATTCCCGCCGGCAACCCGGCGTTCCGCGCCAGGTGTTCCGGGCCGGTCAACAGGAGCAGGTCATGTCTGAAGTCCGTCATTCGCGAGTGATTATTCTCGGTTCCGGCCCTGCCGGTTACAGTGCCGCGGTCTATGCCGCCCGTGCCAATCTCAAGCCACTGCTGATCACCGGCATGCAGGCCGGCGGTCAACTGACCACCACCACCGAAGTCGACAACTGGCCGGGCGACGTCCACGGCCTGACCGGCCCGGCGCTGATGGACCGCATGAAAGAGCACGCCGAGCGTTTTGAAACCGAGATCGTTTTCGATCACATCAATGCCGTGGACTTCGCTGCCAAGCCGTACACCCTGATCGGCGACAGCGCGACTTACACTTGCGACGCCCTGATCATCGCCACCGGCGCCAGCGCCCGTTACCTCGGCCTGCCTTCGGAAGAAGCGTTCATGGGCAAAGGCGTATCGGCCTGCGCAACTTGCGACGGTTTCTTCTACCGCAACAAGCCAGTGGCTGTGGTCGGCGGCGGCAACACCGCTGTTGAAGAAGCGCTGTACCTGGCCAACATCGCCAGCACCGTGACCCTGGTCCACCGTCGCGAAACTTTCCGCGCCGAGAAGATCCTGATCGACAAGCTCAATGCCCGCGTTGCCGAAGGCAAGATCATCCTGAAGCTGAACGCGAACCTGGACGAAGTCCTGGGCGACAACATGGGCGTCACCGGTGCCCGCCTGAAGAACAACGACGGCAGCTTCGACGAGCTGAAAGTCGACGGCGTGTTCATCGCCATCGGCCACACCCCGAACACTTCGCTGTTCGAAGGCCAGCTGACGTTGAAAGACGGCTACATGGTTGTGCAGGGCGGCCGCGACGGCAACGCAACGGCCACCAGCGTCGAAGGCATCTTCGCTGCCGGTGACGTGGCTGACCACGTTTACCGTCAGGCCATCACCTCGGCCGGCGCCGGTTGCATGGCGGCACTGGATGCCGAGCGTTACCTCGATGATCTGCAGAACGCCAAGTTCTGAAATCGTTGAAATGAAAAAACCGGCTTCGGCCGGTTTTTTTGTGCCCACAGCAAAAGCGTTCACCAGACCCCTGCAGGAGCGAGGCTTGTGTTGGTCAACCGCGAAACCGTTCCTGGACGAAGTCCATGACCTTCAGCGATTGATAGATCGCATTGGCGGCAACGCGACCGAACGGCCCACCGTTCCAGTCCAGCAAGTACGGCTTGAACAGTTCATGCCGAGCAGTTTCCCCGCACACCGCTTCAGCAATCACCCTGCCGCCAATCGAACCGGTATTCAGTCCATGACCGCCAAATGAAGTGCACGCCCAGACACCTGGTTCCAGCCACCCCAAGTTGGGCATTTTGTTGGTGGAATACCCATCAGACCGGACCAGGCTAATTCGATCCTGACCGGCGCCAGTTGCGGATACACCGACACCATGTCGGCCTTGAGCATGGCCGCCAGGGCTTTTTCATTCTGTTCGTGACGGGTCGTGATACGTCCGCCCCACAACAGGCGATCGCCTTCGACAATGCGGTAATAGTCCGAGGCGCGACGGTCATCGGAAAACGCGGCGCCTGACTCGAGAACGCTTTTGATCGAATCGCCCAGGTGTTCGGTCAGCACCACGTAGGTGGCAATCGGCAGGTAGGCGCGGCTGAGCTTTTGCAGCTCCGGCCCGCCGTAACCGCCGGCGCAGAACACCAGGTCCTGACAGCGCACGCTGCCGTGAGCGGTCTGGACAATCTTGTCGTTCCCTTCGCGACGCCAGGTGAGCATTTTGGAGTGTTCGAAAATGCGACTGCCCGCCGCTTCAATGGCAAGGGCCAGGCCCAGGCAATAATTCAACGGGTGGAAATGCAGGGCGTTCGGGTCCTCCACACCCTGGAAATAACGTTGGGTGTGCGCCCGTTCGCGGACCTGGGCGGTGTCGAGGAAGTTGAGTTCGTAAGCGAAGTCGCGGCGCATTGTGTCGATGTGGTTTTTCACGCTGGCGCTGTCGTCGTAGCGCTTGACCCGGATTGTGCCGGCGGACGGATTGCAGCCGGTGAGGGCCAGTTCGGTGATGTTGCGGCGGACAATCTCTACCCCTTCAACCGACATCTGGAACAGCGTTCTGGCGTTTTCCAGCCCCAGTTTTTTGCGGATCGCGCCAGACCCTTCGGCCCAGCCCGGCGAGACCACGCCGCCATTGCGGCCGGAGGCTCCCCACGCGACCTGATGGGCTTCGAGGATGATCACACGCTTGCCGCGCCGGATCAGTTCGAGGGCGGCGGTGAGGCCGGCGATGCCGGCACCGATGATGCAGACGTCGCAGGTTTCGTCGGTGTTCAATTCGGGCCTGGCCGCACGGGGCAGCGAGGTTTGGGAATACCAGGTGTTGGGGAAGGACATGGTCGATCCTTGATAAGTTGCCGGACATTCAAGCGAGGGCTGGCCTTCGTGGGAGCGAGCCTGCTCGCGATGGCGGTCGAAAATTCAACATTAATGCTGAATTTGATGGCCTCATCGCGAGCAGGCTCGCTCCCTCAGGGGAGGGCGGTGTTACTTGATGGTCGAGTAGTCGACGCCGTACCACTTGTCCGACAGTTTGGTCAGCGTGCCGTCCTTGTGCATTGCGCCGATGATTTCACTCAGTTTCGCCTTCAGCTCCGGGTCACCCTTGTCGGTGGCAACGGCCAACGGTTCGTAGAACACCACGCCGTTGTCGACAGCGCGTAATGGGTAACCCTTCTTGACGGCCGCATCCAGCGTGCTGCGTTGGGTGAGGATGGCGTCCAGTCGAGCACCGTCGCCCAGGCGCAGATCGTCCAGCGGTCCGACGGAGCCGGCGTAGGTCTTCATTTTTTCGGTTTTAACGTCGTAGACGACGGGTGGCACGTCAGTGGTTTCGATGGCCAGTGCCTGGCTGAAATAGTCCTCGGACGTCGTGCCGCCCTCGACGCCGATGGTTTTGCCATTCAACGCCTTGTGGTCGGTGACCGTGGATTTGTTGTGCACCGCAAACACGTAGGGCACGTAGTAGTAGGTGCCGGGGAAGTCGAGAATCCGCGCACGGCTCTTGGTGGCGGTCATCGAGCCGACGGACACGTCCCAGCGGCCATTCCACTTGCCGGCGGTAATCACATCCCAGTCGGGCGTGATGAATTTGGCCTCGACGCCGAGACGCTTGGCGATCTCCTTGGACACGTCGATATCAAAACCGTCGATTTCATTCTTGTCGTTGATGAACCCCTGCGGGGGCCAGGTCGCCGAGGTGGCGACGGTCAACGTCTTGCTGCTTTCGATCTTGTCCAGGACGGCACCGGCGTTCGCGGCGCCGACGAACAACAGTGACAAGGCGGCAGCAAGGGTGATTGCGGGTTTTTTACTGAGCATGTCCATCTCCACTTTTCGTTATTGTTATGCGGGGGTAAAGCGCTTCTCAGTGCCCGATGATCTGCGACAGGAATTTCTGTGCGCGTTCGGTCTGCGGGTTTTTGAAAAACTCGGCCGGGGTGGCTTGTTCGATCACCTGGCCCTGATCCATGAACAGCACTCGGTCGGCGACCTTGCTGGCAAAGCCCATTTCGTGGGTCACGCAAATCATCGTCATGCCGTCGGTGGCCAGCTCGCCCATCACGTCCAGCACCTCGTGGACCATTTCCGGGTCCAGCGCCGAGGTTGGTTCGTCGAACAGCATCACTTTGGGGTTCATGCACAGCGCCCGGGCAATGGCCACGCGCTGCTGCTGGCCGCCGGACAGTTGCGACGGATATTTGTGGGCATGCTCGGCAATCCGCACCCGCTCCAGATAGACCTGTGCGCGTTTTTTCGCCTCGGTGGCCGACACGCCTTGCACCAGTTGTGGGGCCAGAGTCAGGTTGTCCATCACGCTCAAGTGCGGGAACAGGTTGAAGCTTTGGAACACCATGCCGATTTCGCTGCGCACGGCGCTGACACTTTCCGCTTCGCTGGTGAGCGTAATGCCGTTGACCTGAATGTGGCCCTTCTGGAAATTTTCCAGGTGGTTGATGCAGCGAATCATTGTCGATTTGCCCGAACCCGACGGGCCGCACACCACCAGGATTTCGCCAGTGGCGACGTTCAGGTCGACGTCGCGCAGGGCGTGAAAGTTGCCGTACCACTTGTTCAGGCCGGTGATTGAAATCATCGAGGGACTGGTCTGCGCAGCAGGGGCCAGGTCGCGTTGTTGGGCGGTATCGGTACGAGTCATCACGCATCAACCCCTTGCCACGGATCGATTGACCCGTTTTTCGATTCGCGCCTGGACCCGTTCCAGAATGAACGACAGGGCCCAGTAAATCATCGCGGCGGTGATCAGCATTTCCAGGTGGCGGAAGTCTGCGCGCCCCTGGGTCTTGGCCAGGTACATCAGTTCCCAGACACCGATCACCGACACCAGCGAACTGTCCTTGAGCATGGCGATGAACTGGTTGCCGGTGGGTGGAATGATCACCCGCAAGGCCTGCGGCATGATGACCCGGCTCAGGGTCTTGAACGGGCTGATGTTCAGCGCCCGCGAGGCTTCCCACTGGCCGACCGGAATGCTCTGGATGCCGGCCCGGAAAATCTCGGTCATGTAGGCGCCGTAACACAGGGACAGCGCGAGGATACCGGCAGGCACCGCATCGACCACGTAGCCCAGTTGCGGCAGACCCAGGTAAATCAGGTAGATCTGAATCAGCAACGGCACGCCGCGAAAGAACGAGGTGTAGAACGAGGCGAGGGCATTGGCCAGGCCGTTGTTCGACAGCTTGGCCACTGCGCCGACCAGCGCCAGCACAAAGGCCAGGACGATGGCCACTGCAGAGATGTACAAGGTGGTTGCAGCGCCCTGGATGATCAGGAAACCGATCTTGTCGAGGATGAAGCTGTAAGACAGGTCGAAGGTGTCGAAGAACGCCAGAAACAGGATCAGTAGTTCGATCCACACCACCGTAGTCTGCACTTTGAACTTCAGGCGCCCGAGGACGTGGAAGTTCAAGGTGCCCAGTACGGCAATGCCCAGCCCGATGGCGACGTTGCGTGCCGTCAGGCTGTCCGGGGCATTGCCCAGCAGCGGATGCAGAAAATGACTGAGGGCGCTGTTGCCCAGGTTCATCAGGTAGGCGCCGAGGAACAGCACCACGGCTACGCCGAGCAGGAATTGAGGATCGTTAGACTTTTTCTTATAAATTATATTGTCGTGATACATGTCTGCCTCAGCTTGTCGGTGGTGATGTTCTCGCTAGGTAAAAGGGTCTTTGGTCAGTATTGCGACGTCGATTCCGGGACCACAAGCGAACTTAATTCGCTACGTCAGTCCCGGAACGCACTTCGCTGTCAGGACAGTCTTGCCAGGCACGCCTCGAGGATATCCAGCCCTTCCTCCAGCACCGCCGACTCGGTGGTCAACGGCGCCAGTAGCCGAATGATGTGCCGTGATTTGCCGCTCGGCATCAACAGCAGACCCGCGTCACGCGCCAACGCCAGCAATTGTGTGAGCTGCGCCGAGGCGGGGGAGCCGTCGGCATGGGTCAACTCGATACCGCGCATCGCACCGACGCCGGTCAAACGACCCAGATACGGTGAAAGTTTGCTTGCGCGCCAGGACTCGTAACGGCTGACAATCGCTTCTTCCTGTTGCGACCCCCAGGCTTGCAGGTTGGCATCCGTCATTTCATCCAGCGTTGCCAATGCGGCGGCGCAGGCGATGGGGTTGCCCGAATAGGTGCCGCCCAGTCCACCTTTGGGCAAGGTGTCGAGCAGCGACTTGCGCCCGACTACCGCGCCCAGTGGCACGCCGCCAGCGATGCTTTTGCCCAGCAGGATCAGGTCCGGCTCGATGCCCAGGCGCGAAAAGGCAAAACGCTCGCCGGTGCGGCCGAAGCCGGACTGGATTTCATCGGCGATCAGCAGAATATTTTTTTCATCGCAGAACGTGCGCAGCGCCTGTGCGAACTCGACATCCATCGCCAGAAATCCCGCTTCACCTTGAACCGGTTCGACGATAAAACAGGCCACGTCATTGACGTCGATTTCGACGCTGAACAGTCGATCCATCGCCTTCAGCGCTTCGGCGCAGGTCACGCCGTTGTCCTTGCTTGGAAAGGGCAGGTGATACACAGGCCCCGGCAGCGCGCCGACTTTCTGTTTGTACGGTGCGACTTTGCCGTTGAGGTTGAGGGTGGCGAGCGTGCGGCCATGGAAGGCACCGTCGAAGGCAATGACGGCTGTGCGACCGGTCGAGCCGCGGACGATCTTCAGGGCGTTTTCCGCCGCTTCTGCGCCGCTGTTGGTGAGCATGCCACTGACAGCGTAGTCCACCGGAATGAACGCCGTCAGGCGATCCATCAGTTCGATGTAGGGCACATGCGGTGCGGCGTTGAACGCGTAGTGCGTCAGCCGCGTGGCTTGTTCGCGAATGGCCTCGACGATGCGCGGATGGCAATGGCCGAGGTTCAGTACGCCGATGCCGCCGACGAAGTCGATGTAGCGTTTGCCATCGGTGTCCCAGACCTCGGCGTTTTTGCCGTGGCTGAGCGTGACGGGATGAACGACATTGATCGACTGGCTGATGGTTTCGCTGCTCATGGATGACCGACTCTGAAGAAGGGATGCTTCTTTTTATCTAAGCCGTGAGCAGTGGGTGGGGGCAAACGAAATAAAGTGGCCGGGTCAATCTTAAAAGTCGGGATGTGTGCGAATAGGAGATGGGCAGGCAAAGCGTAACCTGTGGCGAGGGAGGCCCCGCGCCGTCTTCGACGCCGCGCTGTCGCGCAGCAAACAGGTTCATCGTAAAGTTTGAAGAACGCGCGCGGGGCAAAGGCCGTAACCAGCACTGGTGTGACAGCACCCGAGAGGGAGAGTGGCCTGCACGGTATCGGCGTGGAGTCGCTGACGGCATGGCGTAAGCCATGACCTCGTATAAGAGAGTGAATCCGTTCGCCACCGTGTACCCCGCGCGCGTTGTTCAATCCTGCGAGGAATTGTCATGGCGCGCAAGAACCAAAAGCGTTTTGAGATTATCCATCATCACTGTGCCGGCATTGATGTCGGCCTTCGCGAACACTGGGTCGCCGTGGATTCAGGGCGATGTGATTCACCTGTTCGTCAATTCTCCACCTTCACCGACGACTTGATTGCTTTGGCCGACTGGCTCCAGTCACTGAACATCAACGTGGTGGCCATGGAGGCGACGGGGGTCTACTGGATCCCCCTTTTCGAAGTGCTGGATGCACGCGGATTCGAGGTTTACCTCGTCAACTCGCGCGCCACCCGGCAGACCTCAGGTCGCAAGTCCGATGTGCTCGACTGCCAGTGGATTTGGCAGCTCATGACCCATGGTCTGCTCAGCGGTGCGTTTCGCCCTTCGGATGAAATCTGCTCAATGCGCTCTCTGGTCCGTCAGCGAGCCAATAAAGTCTGCGATCAAGCCAAGTCCATCAATCGCATGCAAAAAGCCTTGAGCCAGATGAACATCCAGCTGGCCCAAGTCATCAGCGATATCACCGGGGTGACGGGCCTGAAGATTTTGCGGGCTATTGTCGGCGGCGAGCGTAACCCTGAACAACTCGCAACGATGAAAGACGGGCGCATCAAGGCAGATCAGGCGACCATTGCCCGCAGTTTGCATGGCAACTGGCGAGCCGAGCACTTGCATGCTCTGAGTCAGGAATTGGCCTGCCATGACTTTCTGGAAACCCAGATCGCCGAGTGTGACCGGGCCATCGCCCAGGCACTTGAGCGACTACCTGTTCTTGAGCATGAACCAGTGGCACCCGGCAAGCCGCTGCGCAGCCCGCACCGCTCGACCGACCAACAGCAAGCGTTGCACCGGGCATTGAACAAGGTAATGGGTGTGGACCTGACGGCTATTCCCACCATCGGGATTGATACGGCGCTGGTATTAGCCAGTGAATTGGGGCCGGATTTGTCACGTTTTCCCACCTCTCAGCACTTTTGTTCCTGGCTGGGCGTGGCACCGCCTACGCGGATATCAGGAGGTAAACCGCTTCCAGGGAAAGCACCGAAAATCATTAATCGAGCAGCTCAAGCGCTTAAGCAAGCGGCTTCCAATGGGCGACAGGACAAGAGTTTCATCGGCGCCAGCCACCGCGCCCGCCTGACGCGGATGGACACCCGTTGCGCGATCAAAGCCACCGCACACCAATTGGCGCGGCTGATTTACGCCATGCTGACCAAGGGGCAGCCCTATGTTGAGAAGGGAATTGAAGAGTTTGAAGAAAAAAGCCGCAGCCGACAGCTGCGCGCTCTGGAGCGAAAAGCGCGCAAGCTAGGCATGCAACTGGTCAAAGCAGCATGATTTTTCAAGAGCAAAAACAATGGGTTATTTTTTGTTTGATAAGAGCTTGCTCCCGCTGGGTCGCGCAGCGGCCCCAAAAAAGAGGGACCGCTACGCAGTCCAGCGGGAGCAAGCTCCCTCGCCACAGGTTCTGTGTCGCTCGTGAAGCGTTTCGCGGACTTTGATTAACGGCGAGTCAGCGGCTGTTGGGTGAATTTCACGCCCGCCAGACCCTGCGCAATCAACGCACGAATGTTGCCGTGGTCGTTGCCTTCAGGCGTGGCCACGACCGAGCGGTAATGCTCGCCAAAGGCCAACAGCGCCTCTTCATCGGTCAGGCCTTCCAGCAGCGCCAGGCCCAGGGTCTTGCACGAACCTTCGTTCTGCCCGGCGGCGTTTTCCACGCCGCCGTTGTTGAAAGCCTGAGGCTGGTAGTCGTAACCGGTGGCGATGAACGCCAGGGTGTCGGCGAAAACATGCTCACCGCTCTTGAGGCTGGCGCGCAGGGTGTTCAAATCACTCATTGGGTTTTCCTTTGGCGAACGCCGCTTGTTGTTCGGCGTTGGCTTCTTGCTGGTATTGGGCTTTCCACTCGGCGTAAGGCATGCCGTAAACCACTTCGCGGGCGTCATCGAGGCTGACCTCGATCTGGCGTTCGTCGGCGGCGGCCTTGTACCACTTGGACAGGCAGTTGCGGCAGAAGCCCGAGAGGTTCATCAGGTCGATGTTCTGCACGTCCTTGCGGCTGTCCAGGTGGGCGACCAGCCGGCGAAAGGCGGCGGCTTCAAGTTCCAGGCGTTGTTGATCGGTCATGGGGGCCTCTGCGAAGCAGCTTCGAGCGGTAAGCTTCAAGCTGCAAGATGGGTTGCGATGGCTTGTAGCTTAACGCCTGAAGCTTGAAGCTTGAAGCTTAGCGGCTTGCAGCGAGCGTAATCGACACCGACTCGGCGAATCGCAGGGCGTGGGGTTTGTCGACTTCAACTTCGGCGTACAACACCGACGCGTTGGCCATGACCAGATCGAGGATCTCCTGGGTCAGGCGTTCGAGCAGGGCGAAGCGATTGCCTTCCACGTGGGCGATGATCGCCTTGGTGATGGTCCGGTAATTCAGCGCGTGATCGATGTCGTTGTCACGCACCGCTTCCTGAGCGGCATACAGGATGGTCAGGTTGATCAGTACATCCTGTTTGTTGAGGATTTCATCCTCGTTGATCCCGATGAAGGTCCGCAGGCACAGGTCCTTGACCCGGATGCGTGCCATTCCTGGTTGAAGTTGTGGCATTGCTACTTGCTCCGTCCAATCAATTGCAGGAACTCCTGGCGGGTGGTGCTCGACTCGCGGAAGGCGCCGAGCATCACCGAGGTGTTCATGGTCGAATTCTGTTTCTCGACGCCGCGCATCATCATGCACATGTGCCTGGCTTCGATGACCACCGCGACACCGGCCGCGTCAGTCACCTGTTGCACCGCATCGGCGATCTGTCGGGTGAGGTTTTCCTGTATCTGCAGGCGGCGGGCGAACATGTCCACCAGCCGCGCGATCTTCGACAGGCCCAGCACCTTGCCCGTCGGAATATAAGCCACATGGGCCTTGCCAATGAAGGGCAGCAGGTGATGTTCGCACAACGAATACAGTTCGATGTCGGCGACGATGATCATCTCGTCGGTGTCTGACGCAAACAGTGCGCCGTTGACGATCTCCTCGACACTCTGGTCGTAGCCGTGGCAGAGGTACTGCATGGCTTTGGCTGCGCGAACCGGGGTGTCTTGCAGTCCTTCGCGGTCGGGGTTTTCGCCGAGACCGATGAGAATTTCGCGATAGCTCTCGGACAGGGCGTTCTGGTGCAGGGATAACGTCATGGAACATCCTCGCGGGGGCTGCTTATTTGAGGTGCCGTCCGCCATTGACGGTCAGGGTCGTGCCAGTGACATAAGGGTTGTCGAGCAAATAACGCAGGCTCTGGTAGATCACTTCGCTGCCGGGTTCGATGCCCAGCGCGGACTTGGCCAGGGCCTTGGCGCGGTATGCCGCGTTGTCGTCGGGGTTGAACATTAGCAGGGCTGGCGCGATACCGTTGACCTTGATTGTCGGCGCGTATTTCGCGGCGAAGGACAGGGTGAGGCTGTCGAGCCCGGCTTTGCTGGCGCAGTAGCCAATGTGTTTGCTGCTGCCCTTGCGGGTCACGTCATCGCTGATGTGCACGATGTCGGCGGGGCTTGAGCGTTCGAGCAAGTCGGCACAGTGCAGGTTGATCAGGTAGGGCGCCAGCATGTGCACGCTGAACATGCGGGTAAAGGCCTCGGCGTCGGTGTCCGGGGTTTCGGCCAGCCATTCGGAAGCGTTGTGGACAATGGCTCGCAGGCTGTCGGTGTGGGTTTTCAGTTGGGTGATGAACGCGAGGATCCCCGCTTCAGTGGAGAAGTCGGCAAATACCGCGGTGGCGCCCAGGTCGCGCAATGTCTGCACGCCTGGGCGTTCGCTGCGGTAACTGAAGATCACCGGATGGCCGTCTTCGAGCAAACGTTGCGCACAGTGCAGGCCGACACGCTGGCCGGCACCGGTGATGAGGATCGGAGCTGCGGAAGAGGTCATGAACGGCTCGCGTCGCGGTAAGAGCAAAACTATACCAGCGCACAGCGGCATTCACCTATCGCGGGGCTCCCACAAGGAGGATCAGTGGTTTTGGGGAGTGGGCTTGGCGGGCAACGGGCGTGCTGGCGTGCTGTTCAACCAGCTGGCCAGCAGGCGGGTCGATAGCGGAATGAAGAAGTAGACCATCAACGGCGTCAGGCACAAGGTGCTGATGAGCACGCGGGGCAGCAGGCTCATGTCGTCGAGCAACGGCCCCAATACAAAGTTGAACAGCAGGGAAACCGGAAAGAATGCCAACCAGATTGCCACCGCCTGCTTCCAGCGGGGTGGGCGCTGGCCGACCGCGCCGAACCAGCCTTCAATGCCACTCACGCGATGTTCCGTCTTGTGCGCAAACAGATCGCTGCCGCGCGCCAGCCATGCGGTACGCGAAGCGGAATGCTCCCAGGCGTGCATGGTTTGCTCGTTGGCAAAGCGGAAAATAATCTGGAATTCGTTATCGCCGGGCGGCGGAGCGAGCACACCTGAGCCGAGATAACCGGGGAAGTCGGTGGCCAGTTGTTCGCCTTCGCGCAACCAGGCCATCAGGTCCTGATAACGCCCATCGGCGACGCGGCGCGCAACCATCAGCGTGACGGGTGAGGTAGACATGGTGAATCTCCGTATAACAGATGCGTCACTCCGGGTAAGAGTTTCGCCAGGCGCAGCGCCGGGGTGATGGGCTGCGTCTTGAGACAAGCAAGGATTATTCCTGATTCTGACGGATACGCCAGCGACATTCGTCGTTTATCAGTCTTGAACAAGCATGGGGTGGAAGAGTTAGAATGGGATCCAATTTTGCGCGCGGACTTCAATTGCCACATGCCTGTCCTGACTGAAGGTGTCCCAGATTTGCAGCGAGGAGCTGCACTGGAACAGGAAGAGCTGTTTCCCATCCGTGAAGTAGCGCGCCTGACGGGAATCAACCCCGTTACGTTGCGGGCATGGGAGCGACGATATGGCCTGATTCAGCCCACACGCACCGAAAGCGGGCATCGGCTGTACTCGATGGCGGATATCGAAAAGGTCCGCAGCATTCTCGGCTGGATTGATCGCGGCGTCGCGGTCAGCAAGGTCGGCAAGATACTGGCCAAGACCGAGCCGCTAAAAGCCCTGGCGAAAATCATTCCCGACGAACTCGTTCAGGCTGACTACGCCCAGTGGCAGCAGGAGGTTCAGGTGGCGGTGACGGCGTTTGACGAGGTTAAGCTGGAGCAAGTCTATGGACAGATTTTTTCCAGTTACCCCCTGACCGTGGTGTTCCAGGACATCCTGATGCCGATCTGGAAGCTGATGCTGCAGCGCCATCACGCGTTCGGTCAGACCAGCGAATGGCTGTTTCTGGATGGTTTCCTGCGTTCTCGTGTGTTGCAGCGCATGTTGCTGGTGCGCGTCATGCAGCCTCGACGCGTGATTGTCTGCGCCTTGGCCGATCAGGCTCATGAACTCGAAGTGCTGGTCACGGCGCTGTACCTGAGCAGTGTCGACTCGGCTATTCAACTGCTGTCGATCGGTCAGCCCTTCGACGAGTTGACCCTGGTTTGCGAGCGTATCAAGCCCACGGCACTGGTGCTGGTGTCCAACCACGCGCCGGCCCCCGAGTTGCCTCGACGTCTGAATCGACTGGCCTTGAGCCTGGATTGTCAGTTGCTGCTGGCTGGCGATGCGTCGGACCTGGCACAGGACAGCCTGGCCGGATCGTCGATCGGTTGTCTGGGAAATGAGGGGATGGTGATGCGTCAGCGTTTGAAACAGTTCCTGGCAGGAAACCTGGATACCTGAGATCAGATGTGCAGGGCGGGATGTGTCAGACGATGTTGCTGAAGGATGTACTGACGCAGACGTTCGGTCTCATCCTTGTCGCTCTGGCTTAATTCGTAAGCGTAGAAACCTTGCTCGGTTTCACGCTCGAAGGTGCCGCGCAATGCAATCCGCTCATAGCCTGACGGACTGAACCACAACGCGAAGTGTTTGGGCGGTTTGGTCTTGTTGCGAACTTCCAGCAAAACCCCTTTGAACGATATTTCATGCACCCACATCGTGCCGGGCTGGCCTTTGGCATTTTCCAGCGCCACCGGCTCTTCAAGCGTCAGGCGCCATGGTCGTACCATTGGCCCGTCTTCATAAATACTCGGCACGCCCAGACGCAAATGCAGCGCATGAAATTCGTCTTCCACCAGGTGCAGCGGAAAGGTCATTTGCTGGTTTTCGAAATTGGCCTGGATGGTGACTTGCTCATGGGCAGCCAGGCGCGTGAGCAAATCACGGATTTGAGATCCACCGTTGACGAGCAGACTCGACGTCGCATCCCGCACATTGAGCTGGGGGTTGTGTTGCATGGTCTGGATGAAATCCAGCTCATCCTGTGTCAGGAGTGCGTCGCGTTGCATGGCTTGCTCGAAAGGAATAGTTACAAAGTCATCGGTGATTGTAGTTAATGACCATTAATTCGCTGTTTTGTTTTTACCGTTCGTCGCTTTCAGCGCGGCAAGCTCTGCCTGCATCTCAGCCAATTGTGCTTCCAGTTGCGCAACTCGCTGCTGTGCCTTGACCTGCACCGTAACGTCTTTCTGCACGCCTATAAAATAAGTTTGCTCATCGCTCTCGTTCTTCACTGTAGAAAGGGACAGTTCATTCCAGAACGGGGTGCCGTCCTTTCGGTAGTTTCTCAGGATTTCCCGGCAGGAACCGCCAAGGGTCAACGCTTTGCGAATCGCGGTGAGGGCTTCTTTTTGATCCCGGTCACCGGCCTGCAGGAAACGGCAATCCTGGTAAAGAATTTCTTCGCTGGTGTAACCCGTCAGCCGCTCGAACGCCGGGTTTACGTAAATCAGGATGTTGTCCTGGTCACCTTCCTTTTCGGCAATCACTATGCCGTCGTTGGAGGCGTTGATTACCATTTGCAACAGTTGAGCGTTGATCATCGGAGAATCCTTTCCGTATTGATAGGGATTTGCATTCTAAAAGATCAAACGAGCCCGTGCTGTTAATATCTGTGTCTTTTACAGCTTCAGGATCGATTGATGAAAGTTGCCATCATTTCCGGCTCGGTGTACGGCACGGCAGAAGAAGTTGCCCGCCACGCCGCCTCTCTTTTAAACGGCGCGGGTTTCGAAACCTGGCACAACCCGCGCGCGACACTGGCCGATGTCCAGGCCTTCGGCCCGGAAGCATTTCTGGCGGTGACGTCGACCACCGGCATGGGTGAATTGCCGGATAACCTGCAACCCCTGTATTCGATGATCCGTGACCAATTACCTGCTGCCTGGCGCGGTTTGCCGGGAGCGGTGATCGGCTTGGGCGATGCAAGTTACGGCGATACGTTCTGCGGCGGCGGCGAGCAGATGTGTGAGTTGTTCGCCGAACTGGGCCTGCGTGAAGTGCTGCCGATGTTGCGTCTGGACGCCAGCGAAAGTGTGACTCCGGAAACCGATGCCGAGCCTTGGCTGGCCGAGTTGATCAGGGTGCTGCGGAGCTGACCGGCCGCTCGCGCAGCAGGGCAAGCCAGGCTTGTGCAGCCTTCGACAAGTACGCCCCCTGCCGCCAGATAAAGGCAATGTCCCAGCGTAACGAATCCGGGGCATTCAAGGTCAGGCGCACCACGCCTGGCCGCACCAGCCCACGCGCCACCACGCTGGGCAGCAGCACCACGCCTTGGCCGGCGGCCACCAGTGCGGCAAGAAAATCCGCCTGGCCGCTGCGCCCACCTTCCTTGGGTGTGAACCCCAGCTGATGACAAGCCTGCAGCAACCGGTCGTTGAGCACGAAGCTGCGCTGATACAGCAGAAACGGCGTATCGGCCAATTCCTCCAGTCCGATCACCGTCTTGGTCGCCAGCGGATGATCGGCGGGCAGCAGCGCATCCAGCGGCTCATCGCAGAAAGGCTGAAAGGCGAACTGCGGATCCTTCGGCAACAGACTGCCACCGAGTTCGAGCTCACCACTCAACACCGCCTGTTCGATGTTCAGGCTACCGCCCTCCAGTAACTGAATGCTGATGTTCGGGTAGCGCCGCCGGTACTCGGCAAACAGCCCGGCGAACAGCGCATCACTGCCCAACAGTGGCAGTCCCAGACGCAATTCCCCGCGAGCCAGTTGGCTCAAATCGTCCAGCTCGCTGAGCAACTCGTTGCGCAGCCGCAGCATGCCTTCGGCCCGTTGCAGCACCACGCTGCCGGCGGCGGTCAGGCGCAGCTGCGACCCCAAACGTTCGAGCAGCTGTGTGCCCAGGCTTTGTTCCAGCTGGGCGACTTGCTTGCTCACCGCCGATTGGCTGATGTGCAGAGTCTTGGCGGCTTGGGTAAAACCCCCTTGGTGCATCACTTCGACGAAGCTGCGTAGCTGCTTGAATTCCATGCGCCTGATTCCAGATTGGAATAGAGCCGAGTCTAACAATTCGTTTCGGGGATAGCAGCCCGCTCCGTAAAATGAGCATCTGTGAGGACCGAAACCATGAATTCATCCATCTTCAAACGCCTGGCTCGATTGACCGCTGAACTGGCCGTGCTGCTCGGCATCTACCTGCTCGGCTGCGAAATTGCCGCGGGGTTGGCTTGGCCGATCCCGGGTGGCGTCATCGGCATGGCGCTGTTGCTGCTGGCTTTCGCGGTTGGCGGGATCAAACCGGCGGCGTTGCAAATGGGGGCCGGCCTGTTGATGGCCGAGATGCTGCTGTTTTTTATTCCTGCGCTGATGAGCCTGCTCGATTACGGCAGCCTGATGCGCGACGACGGTTGGCGGATTCTGCTGGTGATCGGCGTGAGTACGCTGATGGTGATGCTGGTCACCGCGTTTACCGTGGAAGGGGTGGTGCGGTTGCGGAGGTCCCATGAAGCTTGAGCTGATGCCGATGTTCTGGCTGGCCTTCACGCTGTCGGCCTATTTATTCAGTCGCTGGATCTACCGGCGCACCGGGCGTTATCTGCTGTCGCCGCTGATTCTGGTTCCGGCGCTGCTGCTGGCCCTCGCTGTGCCGCTGCATACCGCGTACTCGGAGTATTCGAGCAACACCCATTGGCTGATGTGGGTGCTGGGGCCGGTGACCGTCGCGTTCGCCGTGCCGATCTGGCAACAGCGGCAGATGCTGATGCGGTATTGGTCGGCGTTGTTGCTCGGAATGCTGGCGGGCAGTGCGGCGTCCATCGGCACCTCGTTCGGTCTGGCCAAGGCGCTGGCGCTGGACAGTTCGGTGACGATGTCGCTGGTGCCACGCTCCATCACCACGCCGTTTGCCATGCCGCTGGCTCACGACCTCGGTGGCGTGCCGGAACTGACGGCGGTGTTCGTGATGTTCACTGGCGTGTTCGGGGCGATGCTCGGCGGCATTCTGCTGAAGTGGCTGCCGTTGCGCAGCGCCCTTGCGCGCGGTGCGTTGTTTGGCGTCGGCGCGCACGGTGCCGGTGTCAGTCGGGCCCATGAAGTGGGCGGTGAGGAAGGCTCGGTCGCGGGGCTGGTCATGGTGCTGACAGGGCTTTTGAACCTGTTTGCCGCCCCCTTGTTGGCGGCGGTCCTTTGACATGGATCCAGTCTTTTTCCTGAACTGACTCGTTAGGCCACCAAGCTGGCTGCCAATGCAACTACGCGAAATCCGGGGGCGACTAGACTGCGGTAACGACAGTAAAACTATAAGAACAGGAGGTCCTTGCCGTGAAAGTTGCTCCCGTCCAATCCCCCCAGAGTGTCAAAGACCAGGTCAGTGCCGCCGAGTGGCAGACCCGCGTCGACCTGGCGGCCTGTTATCGTCTGGTTGCCTCGCATGGTTGGGACGATCTGATCTTTACGCATATCTCGGCCAAGGTGCCGGGCACCGAAGATTTCCTGATCAACCCGTTCGGGCTGATGTTTCACGAGATCACTGCGTCGAGCCTGGTCAAGGTCGATCAGGCCGGCAACAAGCTGATGGACAGCCCTTATGAAATCAACCCGGCGGGTTACACCATTCACAGCGCCGTGCATGAAGTGCGTCACGATGTGGTGTGCGTGTTGCACACTCACACCGCTGCGGGTGTGGCGGTGTCGGCACAGAAGCAGGGCATTCTGCCGATCAGTCAGCAGTCATTGTTTGTGCTGTCCAGCCTTGCGTATCACGCCTACGAAGGCGTTGCCCTGAACCATGAAGAGAAGGCGCGCCTGCAAGCCGACCTGGGTGAAAACAATTTCCTGATGCTGCACAACCACGGCCTGCTGACCTGTGGCAGCACCATCGCCGACACGTTCCTGATGATGTTCACCTTTCAGCGCGCCTGCGATATCCAGGTGCTGGCGCAGAATGGTGGCGCCGAGCTGATTGCTATCGAGCCGCAGATTCTGGCGGGCGCCAAGGCGATGATTGCCGGCGTGACCAAAAGTGCTCAAGGGATGGGCGGCGCGTTGGCCTGGCCGGCGTTGCTGCGCAAACTCGATCAACTAGACCCGGGTTATAAATTCTAATGGCACTTGCCGAGATCCCCCTGTGTGTCTGGCGAAAGCGCGGCCAGACGTTCGTATTCCGTGGCCAGACCATCCATTACTGGACGGCGGGGCAGGGTGAGCCGTTGCTGCTCATCCATGGTTTCCCGACTGCCAGTTGGGACTGGCATTACTTGTGGCAACCGCTGGCGCAGCGCTATCGGGTAATTGCCTGCGACATGCTCGGCTTCGGCGACTCGGCCAAACCGGTCAACCATGAATACAGCCTGTTGGAGCAGGCCGATCTGCAACAGGCGTTGCTCGCGCACCTGAACGTCGAACAGCCGGTGCATGTGTTGGCCCACGATTATGGCGACAGCGTGGCTCAGGAGCTGTTGGCCCGGCATTACGAGACGCGCGTCGATATCGCCAGTTGTGTTTTCCTCAACGGCGGCCTGTTTCCTGAAACCCATCGCCCGGTGTTGATGCAAAAACTGTTGCTCAGCCCCTTGGGCTGGATGATCGGGAGAGCTTTTACCCGCGACGGACTGGTGAAAAGTTTCCGGCAGATATTTGGTCCGCACACTCGACCCACCGAAAGCGAGATGGACGATTTCTGGGGCCTGATCGACAGCAATCACGGCCCGCGAATCATGCATAAGCTCATCGCTTATATTCCTGAGCGGCGTGTTCAGCGCGAGCGTTGGGTCAGCGCCATGCAGCGTGGCGAGGTTCCGCTGCGGGTCATCGATGGTGAAGTCGATCCGATTTCCGGTGCGCACATGGTCAAGCGCTATCGGGAACTGGTCCCCAACCCGGACACGGTGCTGCTGCCTGATATTGGCCATTACCCGCAGACTGAAGCGCCGGCGCAGGTGCTCAAGCATTATCAGGCGTTTCGGGATCGGCTGGTTTCTCCGCCGCGCAGGGCGGCCTGTTCCTGACTATCCCCCAGCCTTATCAAGCACTATTCAGCTTTACCTGTGTTTATTGTGACCAGCAGCGTGGTGCATGACACTCGGACGTATTGTCCCTGGTCTGCTGGAGTTCCCCCCATGAATGAGTCTGTGCGCTTCGAAGATAAAGTTGTGATCGTCACGGGGGCCGGCGGCGGCCTGGGCCGGGCTCACGCGCTGCTGTTCGCCAAACAGGGCGCCAAAGTGCTGGTCAATGATCTCGGCGGCTCGGCGCAAGGGGAAGGCGCCAACGCCTCGGCAGCCGACCGCGTAGTGGCGGAAATTCGTGAGGCGGGCGGCATCGCCGAAGCCAACCACGACTCCGTTACCGATGGCGACAAAATCGTCCAGCATGCCCTCGACGCCTTCGGCCGCATTGATGTCGTGGTCAATAACGCCGGGATCCTGCGCGACAAGACCTTCCACAAAATGGACGACGCCGACTGGGACCTGGTTTACCGCGTTCACGTCGAAGGCGCCTACAAAGTCACCCGCGCCGCCTGGCCGCACATGCGCGAGCAAAACTACGGCCGCGTGATCTTCACCGCATCCACCTCGGGCATCTACGGCAATTTCGGTCAGTCCAACTACGGCATGGCCAAGCTTGGCCTCTACGGCCTGACCCGCACACTCGCCATCGAAGGTCGCAAGAACAACATCCTGGTCAATGCCATCGCACCGACGGGTGGCACCCGCATGACCGAAGGCCTGATTCCGCCGCAAGTGTTCGAGCAACTCAAGCCGGAACTGGTGAGCCCGTTGGTGGTGTACCTGGCCAGTGAAAACTGCCAGGAAACGTCCGGGTTGTTCGAAGTCGGTGGCGGCTGGATGGGCAAGGTGCGCTGGGAACGCAGCCTGGGCGCCGGATTTGATCCGCGGGTGGGCTTCTCGCCGGAGGATGTGGCGGCGCAGTGGGAGCAGATTTGTGATTTCGAAGGGGCGGCGCATCCGAAGGACAATATTGAGGCGCTGAAGGAGATGATGGGGAATTTGCAGAGGTATTCGATTTGACGTTGATGTATTGCGCGGGGCTTGCCTGAGTCCTGCCAAGTCCCCCGATTTTCCCCTCGTCACAAAACCCTCGCCCATAAAAAAGGCCGCTGCAAACGCAGCGGCCAAAGCAAGACGTTGGATCAAGGAGCTACAAATCAACGTCAGTGAACACAGGGCGATCAATCGAAAAAGCGTCGATTCATCTGGATTCTGTCGCCAATGGCGTGGACTGAACACGCGCCATCGTTTCCTGCTTTCTGGCGGTTTGCCGTGAAAGCCCGGCAAGAATAAGCCGTTGAGCTGAAAGGAAAAACAGCGATTCACGACATGCACTGTTGCAGTCTGAGCAATAGTCCGACGCGCCACGTCCCCTGTAGCAGCTGCTGCCATGCATTCTGCTGATAGTCCCCCATCCAGCCCATCCATACCCGACGCAAACCCCCGTCCCATCCGGCTATTCATCCTTTAGAGGTACACCACGAATACCTCCTTGGTGCGCTTATCGCTCCCAACGTGCGGCAGTAGGGTGGGGCCTTCTGTCACTCACCGGGGAAGACGCATGACAAAAACAACAATGCGCGCCATCTTCACACCGCAAGCGCTGGCCGCTGCGGTTGCCTTGGGCTGCTGTGCCCAGGCGCAGGCTGTTGCGTTCAACATTGGCGAAATCGAGGGTACGTTCGACTCCTCGCTGTCCGTCGGCGCGAGTTGGGGCATGCGCGATGCCGATAGATCTTTGGTGGGCACCGTCAACGGCGGGACCGGTCAGTCTTCGACCGGTGATGACGGCCGGCTGAACTTCAAGAAAGGCGAAACCTTCTCCAAGATCTTCAAGGGCCTGCACGACCTCGAATTGAAATACGGTGACACCGGCGTCTTCGTCCGTGGCAAGTACTGGTACGACTTCGAGCTGAAGGACGAAGACCGCGAGTTCAAGCCGATCAGCGACAGTGGCCGCAAGGAAGGCGCCAAGTCCTCCGGTGCGCAGATTCTCGATGCCTTCGTTTATCACAACTATTCCATCGCCGATCTGCCGGGCACCGTGCGCGCCGGCAAGCAGGTGGTGAGTTGGGGTGAAAGTACCTTCATCGGTAACTCGATCAACAGCATCAACCCGATCGACGTCTCAGCGTTCCGTCGGCCGGGCGCCGAGATCAAGGAAGGGCTGATTCCGGTGAACATGCTGTTCGCCTCCCAGGGCCTGACTGATCAGCTCTCGGTGGAAGGTTTCTATCAACTGGAGTGGGACCAGACCGTCGTCGACAACTGCGGCACCTTCTTCGGCAACGACGTGGTGGCGGATGGTTGCAACAACAATTACACCGTCGGCAGTCCGGCGATTGCACCCTTGGCGCCCTTGGCATCGGCTTTCGGTCAGCCACTCCAGGTGACCCGCGAGGGCGTGGTCGTTCCCCGGGGTGGCGACCGTGATGCGCGGGATTCCGGGCAGTGGGGCACAGCATTGCGCTGGCTCGGTGACGACACCGAGTACGGCCTGTATTTCATGAACTACCACAGCCGCACGCCGACGGTCGGCACCACCACGGCCGGCCTGTCGACACTGGCCAGCCTGCCGGGGATGGTGAGTGTGGCCAACCGTCTGGCGCCGGGCAGCGGTGCGGGGCTGGCGCAAAGCGTGATGCTGGGGCGCGGTCAGTACTACCTCGAATACCCGGAAGACATTCGCCTTTACGGCGCGAGCTTCTCCACTACCTTGCCGACCGGCACCGCGTGGAGCGGCGAGATCAGCTATCGGCCGAATGCACCCGTGCAGGTCAGCACCAACGACCTGACCCTGGCCTTGCTCAACCCGATTGCCGGTGGCGCTGCATCACCGATCGCCACCACCCCGGGCGCTGACAATAAAGGCTATCGCCGCAAGGAAATCACGCAGATCCAGAGCACCCTCACGCAATTCTACGATCAAGTGTGGGGTGCCCAGCGCTTGACCCTGGTCGGCGAAGCGGCGGTGGTTCACGTCGGTGGCCTGGAGTCGCGCAGCAACCTGCGTTACGGCCGCGACTCGGTGTACGGCCAGTATGGTTTCGGCGGCGATACCGACGGTTTCGTCACCTCGACCTCCTGGGGCTACCGTGCCCGGGCGATCCTCGATTACGCCAACGTGATCGGCGGGATCAACCTCAAGCCCAACCTGTCCTGGTCCCATGACGTCGCGGGTTATGGCCCCAACGGGCTGTTCAACGAAGGCGCCAAGGCCGTCAGCGTCGGTGTCGATGCCGACTACCGCAACACCTATACCGCGAGCCTGAGTTACACCGATTTCTTCGGTGGTGACTACAACACCCTGGAAGACCGCGATTTCCTGGCACTGAGCTTCGGCGTGAACTTCTGATCTGGCTGAGAAGGATGAATTTGATGCGCAAGATGATTCTGCAATGCGGCGCCCTGGCCTTGAGCCTGCTGGCGGCCAACGTGATGGCGGCGGTGTCGCCGGACGAAGCGAACAAGCTCGGTACCTCCCTCACGCCGCTCGGCGCCGAGAAGGCCGGTAACGCCGACGGTTCGATCCCGGCATGGACCGGTGGCATCCCGAAAAACGCCGGTGCGGTGGACAGCAAAGGCTTCCTGGCTGACCCGTTCGCCAGCGAAAAACCGCTGTTCGTGATCACCCCCGCCAACGTCGACAAGTACAAGGACAAACTCTCGGAAGGCCAGGTGGCGATGTTCAAGCGCTACCCGGAAACGTACAAGATCCCGGTCTACCCGAGTCACCGCACCGTGGCCGTGCCACCGGAAATCTACGAGTCGGCCAAGCGCAGCGCGCTGAACGTGAACAGCATCAACGACGGTAACGGCCTGGCCAACTTCACTGGCAACCGCTACTACGCGTTCCCGATTCCGAAGAACGGCGTGGAAGTGTTGTGGAACCACATCACCCGATATCACGGCGGTAACCTGCGCCGCATCATTACCCAGGTGACGCCGCAGACCAACGGCAGCTACACGCCGATCCGCTTTGAGGAAGAGATCGCCGTTCCGCAATTGATGAAGGACCTGGACCCGGAAAAAGCCGCCAACGTGCTGACCTTTTTCAAGCAGTCGGTAACGGCACCGGCGCGTCTGGCGGGGAACGTGCTGCTGGTGCACGAAACCCTCGATCAGGTGAAAGAACCACGCCTGGCATGGGTCTACAACGCCGGCCAACGTCGCGTGCGCCGCGCCCCGCAAGTCGCCTACGACGGGCCGGGCACTGCCGCTGACGGCCTGCGCACATCCGACAACTTCGACATGTTCTCCGGCGCGCCGGATCGCTACGACTGGAAACTGGTCGGCAAGAAGGAAATGTACATCCCCTACAACAGCTACAAACTCGACTCGCCAAGTCTCAAGTACGACGACATCATCAAGGCCGGTCACATCAACCAGGACCTGACCCGCTATGAGCTGCACCGGGTCTGGGAAGTGATCGGCACGGTCAAGCCGAACGAGCGGCACATTTACGCCAAACGCCACATGTACATCGACGAAGACAGCTGGCAAGTGGCGCTGGTGGATCACTACGACGGTCGCGGTCAACTGTGGCGAGTGGCCGAGGGGCACGCCCAGTATTACTACGATCACCAGACCCAGGCGTACACACTGGAAGCGCTCTACGACATCATTGCCGGTCGATACATTGCGCTGGGGATGAAGAACGAAGAGAAGCACAGCTTTGAATTCGGCTTCGAAGCCAAGGCGGCGGACTACACGCCATCGGCGTTGCGTGCCGAGGGCGTCCGGTAAGGGCGTTGATACATTCGCAGTGCAGAAGGCGACCGGTGGGTCGCCTTTTTTATGGCTGCCAATCAGCGTTCTGAATACTTCTCAACAAGCGGGTTGGAGAGGGCTAGGGTTGCCGGACAATTATAAATAGGCACGCCGCAATGACCGCCATGACCCCGTGTCTTGACCGTTCTGGATTCCTGCCCCGTCTGTCCTCTCATCACCTGTCGCGTGATCGATTGACCGGTCCCTTGCTAGCGTCCACGTCCCGGGTGAAATTACTCTGCGCGCCCGCCGGCAGTGGCAAGACTGCGCTGCTCGCCGACTGCCTTTTACAGGCGCCGCCGCCATGCCGGGTGTGCTGGTTGCCGTTATCTGGCATAGCGATGAGCACGGTGGATTTTCGTCAGCGAGTGGCAGAAGCGCTGGGGCTGGCTTCGGCAGAAGAGCCGGCGATGCTCGGTGCGCTGGCTCGATTGCAGGCGCCAACCTGGCTGTTTCTCGATGACTATTGCCGCGTTCCGAACCCGGAACTCGATCAACTGCTGGATCGCATGCTGGCCGTCAGCAGCCCGGCGCTGACCTGGTGGCTGGGTGCCCGCCGTCGCCCGCAATGCAACTGGCCGCGGTTGCTGCTCGATGATGAATTGTACGAATGCGAGCGCGCCACGCTGGCCTTCAATCAAACGGAGATTGCCTCGCTGTTGCGCCACCTGACACCGGCCGATGCCAGCACCGCTGCCAGCAAGATTATCCAGCGCAGTGGTGGCTGGTGCGCCGGTGTACGCATTGCGCTGCTGCAAAAATGCGACTGGTCGCGCAACGATCCGCATCACAGCCGACCTGACACATTGCTCGATTACCTCGAGCACGAACTGTTTTCCGGCCTGACCCCGGAGTTGACGGAAGCCTGGCGGGTACTCGCGCATTTGCCACGCTTCAACGCTCGGCTGTGCGATCACCTGTTTGGCGCAGGGGAGGGCGCGCAATGCCTGAAGACGTTGCAGGATCTGGGGTGCTTTATCGAGCCCTGGCAGGACTCCGCCGACTGGCTGCAGATCTTCTCCCCACTCACGCAATTGATGCGCGATGAACAATGGCCGGCCGGACGTTCCTGGCATCGCCGTGCCTGTCAGTGGTTTGCCGCCGAGCAGGACTGGAAAGCTGCGTTCGAACAGGCCTTGCTGGCCGAAGAGTTCGAGGTCGCGGTCAGCCTGTTGCAGCATTTCAGTTTCGAGCATTTATTCGAGGAGCAGACCGTCGTGCTGTTGTTGCGGTTGTACGAGCAACAAGGTGACGCGCTGATGTACGGTTCGCCGCAACTGGTCGGGTTGATCACGGCGGCGTCGTTGTTTGCCGGGCGGTTTGAGCAAGCCGCCGATTGCATCGAGCAGTTGTCACGATTCATCCCGCAGCCCTCGGCGATTCTGCAGCGGCAACTGATCGCACGGTGGCAGGCGCAGCAGGGTTGGCTGCTGCATCTTCAAGGGCGGATGGACAGTTCAAGCGCGCATTTTCTCGATGCGCTGAATGTGCTCGGTCCTGACCTCTGGCCTGTGCGCTTGATGTGTCTGTCGGGTTTGACGCAACAGGCCCTGCTCAGGGGCGAGCTCGAAGTGGCGCAAGCCATCAATCGCGATGCGTTGTGCCTGGCGCGTGCGCAAGGCTCGCTGGTTTTCGAAGGGCTGCTGGAACTTGATCATGCGCAATTGCTGGAGCAACGTGGTGCTCCTCAACGAGCCGACCATTTGCTCGCCAACGTTCAGAGCATGCTCACTCAACAGCAGCGGATTGCCGAACCCCTGCTGGGGCGAATTGCCTTGCACCGTGGGCGCTTGAGTTTGTGCCAGGGCTTGGATACGCAGGCTGTTGCGTGTTTCGAAGCGGGGCTGTCTATCTGTATGCGCAACCACGACAAACGGGTGCTTTACGGTTTCCTCGGTTTGGCGCAGGTGGCGGCCAATCAGCGCGACTATGCCCAAGCATTTGTCTATCTTCGCGATGCCGAGCGCTTGATGCAGCAACGGCAGATTCCCGACACCGTTTACCGCGGTGTGCTATTGCAGATCAGCAGTCAATTATGGCTACAGCAGGGGCGCCCGGAACTGGCCCATGAGGCGCTCAGTCGAGTACTGCGCCACTATCGTGGCCCGCATGCACGGCAGGCGCCTCCCGCGACCCTGATGTTGATCGCACGGATCGATTATCTGTTGGTGTTGGCAAAGGTCGACCTGCACCAGGCCAAAGACCCGCTGAGCCATTTCGCCGAGGCACTCGAACAATCGCAGCTCGCAGGCATGCTGGCGCTGGAGGTCGAATTGCTGTTCGGCGCAGCCGAAGTCGCGTGGCAGAACGGTGACAGCGTCGGTGCCCGAGATTGGTTGCGCAAAGGGTTGAATCTTTCTGAGCACCATGGGCTTCGCCAAGCGCTTGTTGAGTTGCAATTGCGAAAGCCTGATCTTCTGCCAGTACTGGATGATGGTTGGGATCGTTCGGAAAAAAATCTGCAGGTGAGTGAAGTCAATCCGCTCAGTCAGCGTGAAGTGGAGGTGCTCAAGCTGATTGCTCTGGGCAATTCGAATCAACAAATAGCCGAGCAGTTGTTTATCTCCTTGCATACTGTGAAAACACATGCACGGAGAATTCACGGGAAGTTGGGCGTGGAACGCCGGACTCAGGCGGTTGCGAAAGCCAAGAGTGTCGGTTTATTGGATTGAAGAGTGCAAAACGTTTTATTGAGGGAGGCGCCCACAGAGTGAGAATAGTCGGTTCTGTTTTACGTTGTTTTCAGGTTGGGAAAAATTGCACTGGGAGATGTTTCATCTTATATGTAAGGTCTGGTGTTTTAATGATTGATTGAAGTTTGGGGTGAGGCGGTTGTCACAGTGTAAAACTCAGCGGTGGCTGAGTGCGTCGCTTTGTTGTGAGGGGTACGGTTTCATCTATTTCGTTTTTTCTTTATGTGTCGCTTCTTTGTTTAAGTTGCTTGTACAAATGTTGAAAGATTTTTTGAGTTTTTAATAATAAGGCGATCTGTTTTAGTTTGGTCTCAAGTTAATCGGCAGCAACGTGCCGTTTTTTATGATCAAACTAACGAGATTTCTAATGCAAGACGAGCAAGCAACAAATGCAATGCTGGAACAAGTACGTGAAGCACGTAACAATTTACTCGAAGCACTCAGGAAAATTCCTTCGTTCAAGGCGGTTCTTCAGGTTGTCCTGACGACCGAATTTCAGAAGATGGATTCAGAGGGCTCTATAGCACGCCGTTTTGTAAATCTTCGTTCGGGTGCAAGTCCAACATCTGCGGAACCCACCGGCAACCTGCTAGATGTGTTTTTTGAGTGCTTAAAGCGCGGCAGGCCACCCCAATACACTGCTGATATATATGGGATGTATGAGCTGGATAATATCGGCGCAGAAACCTTCAGGCTGAAATATCTGGATGTGGCAAACGTCGGAAAAATGATCGCCGAACTGATGCAAAACCTGCCTGAGAAATGCAGTTCCGTATTAGGTGAATATTGGCGCGTATCCTCTCTGGTTGATAGTAAAAATCGTCCTTTACCGTCGCCTAAACAGGAGTTGCGCACTCTTCAGGCGCGACTTTTCTGGCGCGAACTGGACCTGGCGGCCAGCGAGAATCTGGTGTCCAAAGGCGACGTCGCGACCATCAATGGTTTAATCGGTTCGGGGCTGCCAAGTACCTGCTATGCCGTTTCGGTTGAAAAACAACAGGGGGTTTTTTCGACGCTGGCATCCACCTTTGTGATTTCTCTTTCTGGCGCTGTTGCAAATGAACTGAATCCAGCAGTCAGTCAAGAGGTTGTTCTTTATTCACCATTCGGTGGATTGGAAAAATTCGGCACCGTGAGTGACCTTCATAAAACGTTGCAACAGCGGTTATCCGATGCGTCAAACCGCACCGAACTTTTGCAGGGGCTGCCGGAGGACGAGCGAGCTCTGGTATCGAGTGTTCCAGCGATTCGCTACGCGAGAATCCTTGAAGATCTGTTTGAGCATTGCAATAACGGCGTGCTGGCGAGGCAAAGTCTTGATGTCATCTATCAAGTACGAAAATTAGTGACCGTCGGCGCGCATACCGAGGCGGCGTGGGTACCGCTGGATTCTGTTCTGTCCATGGATACATTTGTACGCTCTGAAAATGCGCGAAATGTGCTCTTGATCAAGGCGATGCTGGAGAACGCTCGGCCCGAGTGGTTTAAGAAGGCCTATGTCACCAATCAGCAGCTATATGTCGGTCTGGAGAAGAACTTGCTTGAAAGCCAGATTCAGCTTCATGAGTTGACCAAGGACGTGGTGACTCTTGCAGCTTATGCCCGACAGGCCGTAGAGGCGTTTATCTCGCCGGGAACCGACGAGCGAATCGATCCTGACACGGTGTTCGTGAATATTCAGCACTCGGTCAGGATGGCGAATGGTAAACGGGTAGAACACATTGAGCGGAAAACACTGACCCAAGCGTTCATGTATGGGGCACATGATCAGGCAGGGCGCTACACGATTACGCTGGAGAAAAACTATGACCTCGCCAGACTGACGCCTGAAAACATAATGCGAGCCATTGAAACGCTGGATCTGCGTCTGGCGTACAGCCCCGCACGGCAGCGAGTATATGGCCAGCAGAACGTCAAGGAAGCGATGCGGGAAGTGTTGGGTCGAAAGACGGCTTTGACCCTGTTCGGCGCCATCTTGCAAAAACACGTCACCTCGACTGCGCAGGATATTGTTCAGCGTTACAACTTTGGTGATCCCTCTATTGAAGCGTCTGGGATTGCGTTAAGCGCTTTCTATAACTTCAAGCCCTTGAAGGATCTTATTGTCTACCGGAGGAAAGGAGGAGACTCGAATCTCAAAACGTACGTGCTCTATGCACCGGGCTCCCCGATGAATAAAGACTGGTACGAATTCTCCGATCTGGACAGTCTGCAACGGTATATAGGGTTGTGGGCCCTTGAAGAAGAGGGACGCACCTACCTTCGAACCCAAGTGCATGTGAGTGATCGGCATAACCTGGAACATGAAGTGTTCGGCAAGGAATGGCCGCGTGGTGAACCGAGGGAGAGGATTCAGGGCAGAGCATGGTGGGACCAGGTCAATCTTGTTGCCTGGGTTGAAAGTGAAATGTTAAAGGGCAGTATTCAAAGTGTCCTTGACTGGGAAGACGCGGAAGAAAAGGCCGTCACGCCCCATTGGTACCGAAACGCCCCTACGTCTGATCGCCGGCTGTTCAATCGATTGACCACGGACTTCAAGGCCATCTATAACGCGTCAAAAGACATATTTCATATTGAGGGCTTTCAAAAGTTTTCTCGTGAATTGGTCATGAACCGTTTGAATGAGTATCTGGGCCGGGCGGGCGATCGCCGAATCGATCCTGATCGAGTCATGGTGAAGTTTCATAAAGGCGCAATGACGCTGACACAGTTATTTATCAATTGGCATCTGTGGCGCAGCGATACGAATGTGTTCGAGAAAATCTTACTGCCTGGATCGAATACGCTTAGAGACAGTATCCGGGTGTCTGAGTTCTGGTGGAAGGACACGGGCGAGCCAATGACTGAGCTGAATTCCAGTACGCTCAATCAGCTAATCGACTTGATGCCAGGCAAGCATTACAGCCATTATCTGAAATCAAACTTTCTATGGACGCCGGATATTGATCTGCGGGCAAACCTGTATCGGGAGCTCAAGAAAAACGAGATGTTCAGGGCGGCACTGACGCAAAAGCTCAATGGCACGTTGCCGTCGGCGCATTATGATTGGCTGATCGAGTCAATCAAGGGGCTGGATCGAGACACAAGGACGCCAGACGGTGTTTCACCCGGCAGTGAACCTGGCGAAGGGGTTTATGAATTCTGGCTTGAAGGTGCCCGCATAGCGGGGGGGTACGTTTTTGGTGAGGGGCATGTGAAGTTTGCCTATATCCCGAATTCGCCTGGCAAGTCCTTTATCTGGGTCGGTGATTTATCCAAGGCTATCCAGAACGATCGACTTTTGGGCGAGCATCTTCGGAGTCTGGCCGGTTTACGTGGACTGGACAGGGTCGGCGCCTACATCAGCAAGTCCAGAGATCCGCAAGGTTCGCTGCCAGTACCGGGGTTGGGCGGAACCCATCCGGTCTACAACTTCAAGGCCGAGTACGAAAGTCTGATTAATCGAGCACTTGATGATCTGGATGTCCTGACCACCACGCCAGTCGAAGCGTTTTGGCAGGAGACCAAGATTCTTCTCGAAGTGGCATTGGATGTGATCTCGATCTTTGTCCCGCCGGTGGGATTCGCCGTCAGTGTGTTGAAGATCAGTCATTCGATCGTGCAAGGCATCATTGCATCCAGCCATGGGGATTCTGCAGGCGCCAATGCGCATTTTGCTGCCGCATGGCGTGGGGCAATCCTCATGTACCTGGGTAAGGTCGCTTCGGTAGGATCGGCGGCCTCTGCACTTGGTCTGCTGTCCACAATCAGGGATCTGACCGACGTGCTCTCGGCCGTCACGGGCGTTCCGGTTGGAATCAGTTATGTCACTGCGGTGGCTGTGCCGCACTGGACCCCCGAGAGTTCGACCCGCGTGATCGGTTGATGGTCGGGACCCACATCAAGGCGTTATCCAGAGCATAAATGATCGGAGCTGATCAGTTCCGATCTTCAGACATCGGCGGTGTCTCATACCCCATCCGCCAACTCACGGCCCGCGTCGCCGCCAGCAATCGCTGCGCCGCCGGGCCGTTTTCGTCAGCGTGAAACAGTGAGGTCGGGCCGACAATGGTCAAGACCGCCGCCACGTTCCCCACCGCGTTGAATACCGGTGCCGACAAGGCGTCCACCCCCGGCATCAATAACCCATGCACATGATGCAGGCCACGTTCGCGGATCTGTTCGCACAACTGCGCATACGCCTGATCATTCGCCAAGGCGTGGTCGGCAGTGTCTTTCAGTTCCTGATCGCGCAAGTCCACGGTTTCGCGCTTGGGTAGAAACGCGCCAAACACCAGGCCGGTGGACGAACTGAGCAACGGCAGCACCGAACCCAATTGCGTCACCACCGTCACCGCACGCACCGCCGGTTCGATGTGCACCACGGTCGCGCCTTGATTGCCCCATACCGCCAGAAAGCAGGTTTCGTTCAGTTCATCGCGCAACTCGGCCAAGGGCAGGGCGGCGACTTTCAGCACGTCCATACTGTTGAGAGCGGCGAGGCCGACGCGCAAGGCTTCACGGCCCAGGCCGTAGTGGTTGGTTGCTGCGTTTTGTTCGGCAAAACCGCTGGCGATCAGCGCCTGCAAATAACGATGGACCTTACTCGCTGGCATCTGCACGTGTTCGGCCAGGCGCGACAATGAGGTCGAGGGCGACAACTCGGCCAGGGCCTTGAGGATGTCGGTACCGACCTCGGCCGAGCGGACTTTCTGCTTATCGTTGTTGCGCGGCGTTTCCATGGAGGCGATGTGATCCCGGGACGAATGGGCGTCTTTATAGCTTGACGGTCAATACCAATCAAATTACGTTATGCGTAATCGAATTACGATAAAAATAACCCTGGCGTGCCGAGACCTCTGCAGCAGAGCGACAGGCCATTGCCTACTCCCTGTTCAGGAGGCTCCATGAACCTCGATTCAACGGCGCCAGCGCTGGCTTATCAGTCAGGCTTCGGCAACGAACTCAGCAGCGAAGCGTTGCCCGGCGCACTGCCCGTCGGCCAGAACTCCCCGCAAAAAGCCCCTTACGGCCTCTACACTGAACTGTTCTCCGGCACCGCGTTCACCATGGCCCGCAGCGAAGCGCGACGCACCTGGATGTACCGCATTCAGCCGTCGGCCAACCACCCGGCGTTCGTCAAACTGGAGCGGCAACTGGCCGGTGGTCCGTTGGGTGAAGTGACTCCCAATCGCCTGCGCTGGAACCCGTTGGACATCCCGACCGAGCCGACCGACTTCATCGACGGGCTGGTGAGCATGGCCGCCAACTCGGGCGCGGACAAACCCGCCGGGATCAGCATCTACAGCTACCGCGCCAACCGTTCCATGGAACGCGTGTTCTTCAATGCCGACGGTGAACTGTTGCTGGTGCCCGAGCAGGGTCGCCTGCGCATCGCCACCGAACTGGGCCTGCTGGACCTGGAGCCGCTGGAAATCGCCGTGCTGCCGCGCGGTCTGAAATTCCGCGTCGAATTGCTTGACCCGCACGCTCGCGGCTACATCGCTGAAAACCACGGCGCACCACTGCGCCTGCCGGATCTGGGGCCGATCGGCAGCAATGGTCTGGCCAACGCGCGAGACTTCCTGACCCCCGTCGCGCATTACGAAAACCTCAAGCAACCGACCACCCTGGTACAGAAATTCCTCGGCCAGTTGTGGGGCTGCGAGCTCGATCATTCACCACTGAACGTGGTCGCCTGGCACGGCAATAACGTGCCTTACAAATACGACCTGCGCCGTTTCAACACCATCGGCACGGTCAGTTTCGATCACCCGGATCCCTCGATCTTCACCGTCCTGACCTCGCCGACCAGTGTCCACGGTCTGGCCAATCTGGACTTCGTGATCTTCCCGCCACGCTGGATGGTGGCCGAGAAAACCTTCCGGCCACCGTGGTTCCACCGCAACCTGATGAACGAATTCATGGGCCTGATCAAGGGCGAGTACGACGCCAAGGCCGAAGGCTTCTTGCCCGGCGGCGCGTCGTTGCACAGTTGCATGAGTGCTCATGGCCCGGATGGCGAAACCTGCACCAAGGCAATCAACGCTGACTTGGCGCCGGCGAAAATCGACAACACCATGGCGTTCATGTTCGAGACCAGCCAGGTGCTGCGCCCGAGCCGTTTCGCCCTGGATTGCCCGCAACTGCAAACCAATTACGACGCCTGCTGGGCCTCGCTGCCCGCCACTTTCGACCCGACCCGGAGATAACCCATGACTCAGACTTCCATCACTCGTAGCTGGGTTTCTTCCGCCAACGGCCACGCTGATTTCCCACTGCAAAACCTGCCGCTGGGCGTGTTCAGCGTAAAAGGTTCGGCACCGCGCAGCGGTGTGGCCATTGGCGAACATATTTTTGATCTGGAAGCGGCACTGGACGCCGGCCTGTTCGACGGCCTGGCAAAAACCGCCGTAGAAGCCACCCGTGGCGGCCAGCTCAATGCGTTTTTCGAATTGGGCCGCGAGGCTCGCGTGGCGCTGCGCGAACGTCTGCTGGAACTGTTCGCTGAAGGCAGCACCCTGCATGGCAAGATCGAAGCCCAAGGCGCAAAACTGCTGCCACTGGCGGCGAATTGCGAGATGCACCTGCCGGCGAAAATAAACGATTACACCGACTTCTACGTCGGCATCGAGCACGCACAGAACGTCGGCAAACTGTTCCGTCCCGACAACCCTTTGCTGCCGAACTACAAGTACGTACCGATTGGTTATCACGGTCGTGCCTCGACCATTCGCCCCTCCGGCACCGACGTTCGCCGCCCGAAAGGCCAGACCTTGCCGGCCGGTCAGACCGAGCCGACCTTCGGCCCGTGCGCACGTCTGGATTACGAGCTGGAACTGGGCATCTGGATCGGCCCGGGCAACGAGATGGGCGACTCGATCGCCATTGGTGATGCGGCCGATCACATTGCCGGTTTCTGCCTGCTCAACGACTGGTCGGCGCGCGACATCCAGGCTTGGGAATACCAGCCGCTGGGGCCGTTCCTGTCAAAAAGCTTTATCACCAGCATCTCGCCGTGGGTAGTGACGGCCGAAGCGCTGGAGCCGTTCCGCCGTGCTCAGCCGGCACGTCCGGAAGGCGATCCACAGCCGCTGCCGTATCTGTTCGACAAGCGCGATCAAGCCGCAGGAGCGTTCGATATCGAGCTGGAAGTGCTGTTGCTCACCGAAGGCCTGCGCGAGCAAAAACTCCCGGCCCATCGCCTGACCCTCAGCAACACCAAACACATGTACTGGACCGTGGCGCAAATGGTCGCGCACCACAGCGTCAACGGCTGCCAGTTGCAGGCCGGTGACCTCTTTGGTTCGGGCACGTTGTCGGGGCCGGAAAGCGGTCAATTCGGCAGCTTGCTGGAAATCACCGAGGGCGGGAAAAAGCCGATCGAGCTGGCGTCGGGCGAGGTGCGCAAATTCCTCGAAGACGGCGACGAAATCATCCTGCGCGCCCGTTGCAGCCGCGACGGTTTTGCCTCCATCGGTTTCGGCGAATGCCGTGGCAAAGTGATCGCGGCGCGCTAAGAGGATCCGGTCATGGAGCTTTATACCTACTACCGTTCGACGTCGTCGTACCGGGTGCGCATCGCGTTGGCGCTCAAGGGCCTGGATTACCAGGCACTGCCGGTCAACCTGATCGCACCGCCAGGTGGCGAGCATCGGCAAGCGCCGTATCTGGCCATCAACCCACAAGGGCGCGTGCCGGCCTTGCGAACCGATGAAGGCGGCCTGTTGATCCAGTCGCCGGCGATCATCGAGTACCTGGAGGAACGTTATCCACAGGTGCCGTTGCTGTCCAAAGACCTGGCCGCGCGCGCTCATGAGCGTGGTGTTGCGGCGGTAATCGGCTGCGACGTGCATCCGCTGCATAACGTCAGCGTGCTCAACAAGCTGCGGCAGTTGGGCCACGATGAACCGCAGGTGGTGGAGTGGATCGGGCACTGGATCAGCCAGGGGCTGGCGACGGTGGAACAGTTGATCGGTGATGACGGTTACTGTTTTGGCAACGAACCGGGCCTGGCGGATGTGTACCTGATCCCTCAGCTCTATGCCGCCGAACGTTTCAATATTTCGCTTGAGGCGTATCCACGGATTCGCCGAGTGGCGGCGTTGGCAGCTACGCATCCGGCGTTCATCAAGGCGCATCCGGCGAATCAGCCAGACACCCCTTAAAGCCCCGCGCGCCCCCCTGTAGGAGCGAGGCTTGCCCGCGAAGAACGATAACGAGGTCGTGCTGACAGACCGAGGCGCCCGGTTCGCGGGCAAGCCTCGCTCCTACAGGGGGCGTTAGTGGACGATTGAGTTGGGCGGCAAATGCCCCAGTCGTTCAGTCAGGCGAATCCGCTGGATCGGGTCATCACTGAGCAGCAGCGCATGCTCCAGGTCGAAGCGCTCGGCGTTCGGGCAGTCCAGCCGTTGATAGAGGCTGGCCCGGGCGAGGTAATCGACGGCGTTGGCGTTGCCCAGTGCCAGCACGCGTTCAGCGTCGATCAAGGCGCCGATGTAGTCATCGTGGGCAAGGTGCAACTGACGCAGATTGCGTGACAGCCGTTGCAGCATCTGCACAGGGTCGGCGGTCAGCATGTGCTCGGCGTTGAGTTGCATGTTCGGGCCGTACTGGCGTTGCAGCAGTTCACGGCAATCATTGGGGTACAAGCGGCGGCCACCGCAGGGGTCCAGCAGATGATCGGCGCCCGGCACCCGCAGCAGGAAATGACCGGGGAAATTGACCCCGACCAAAGGGATCTCCAGGCGCTTGGCCAACTCCAGTGCGATCAGCCCCAGGGACAACGGCTGGCCGCGCCTGAGTTCCAGCACTTTGTTGAGCAGGGCCACTTGCGGGCGCAACGGGGTGAAATCGTCCTGGGCGAACCCCAGGTCATTCATGCGCCGCAGCAGCGGCTGGGCCAGTTCGCTCACCGGCAGCATCGGCAAGCCATGGCTGACCCGCTGTTGCAGGTCTCGGAAGTCTGCCAGCACTTTCTCGGCATCCACCTCTTTGTCATGTTCGGCCGCCATCCACAGCGCGGCCTCGAACAGCGCGGGTGGTGATCGTTGCAGGCAGTCAAAAAAACGTTGGCGCGGCGTCATCGAAATCTCCGGGCAATGCCTCGTTTTAGCCCCGTCGCCGGCATTCGTCCAGTACCGCACACATGAGGTCGCAGGTTATGCCCGAAAGCCTGCAATGCAGCGCCGCTTATTCCGGTGCGCTTCTGCAAATTTTGGGCGCAAGCCTATACTGGCGACTACAAGAAGTGATTCGGGAGCCCGACGATGTTCGCTCTCATGCAAAGCACTCGCCTTGAATCGCTGCATCTGAGCGTCGACCCGGTCACCGGGTTGAAGGCGGTCATTGCCATTCATAGCAGCCTCCTGGGGCCTGCCCTGGGGGGATGTCGTTACCTTGCCTATCCCAGCGACGAGTCTGCGGTTGAGGATGCCATTCGCCTGGCGCAGGGCATGAGTTACAAAGCTGCGTTGGCCGGCCTGGCGCAGGGCGGCGGGGTGGCGGTAATTGTTCGACCGGTCCATGTGGAAAACCGCGCGGCGCTGTTCGAAGCCTTCGGCCGCTGCATCAATCAGCTCGACGGGCGCTACATCACGGCGATCGACAGCGGCACCTCGGTGGCGGACATGGATTGCATCGCCCAGCAGACCCAACACGTCACCAGCACCACCTCGGCGGGCGACCCCGCGCCACACGCAGCGATGGGGGTGTTCACCGGCATCCGTGCCACCGCCATGGCCCGTCTGGGCAGCGATAACCTCGAAGGCCTGCGAGTGGCCATCCAGGGGCTGGGTAACGTCGGTTATGCCTTGGCCGAACAGCTGCATGCGGCCGGTGCCGAACTGCTGGTCAGCGACATTGATCATGGCAAGGTGCAATTGGCGATGGAGCAATTGGGCGCTCACCCGATCGCCAATGACGCGCTGCTCAGTACGCCGTGCGACATTCTCGCGCCCTGCGGCCTGGGCGGTGTGCTCAACAGCCACAGCGTGACGCAACTGCGCTGCTCGGCAGTGGCCGGTTCTGCGAACAATCAGCTGACCCATCTGGAAGTCGCCGATCAACTGGAGCGGCGCGGCATTTTGTATGCGCCGGACTACGTGATCAATTCCGGCGGGCTGATCTACGTTTCACTCAAACACCGTGGCGAAGAGCTCACAACCATTACCGCCCACCTGTCGAAAATCGCCTCGCGGCTGACCGAAGTCTTCGCCCATGCCCAGGCGGAAAAACGCTCTCCGGCGCGGGTGGCGGACGAGTTGGCGGAAAAAGTGCTGTACCGCTGAGCCATGCCTTTACTGCAGACATGAAAAAGGCCCTGAGCCATTGGACTCAGGGCCTATTCAATTCGGGCATTGTTTACTTCGGTGTCTTGGCGGCTTTGGCTGGCTTGGTCGGCGCAGCGGCTTCACCCTCTTCGACCGGTTCAACCTTTTCAACCACTTCAACCGGCGCATTCAGCAGTTCGGACAACGCGTCCGGCTGGCTCTTGAATGCCTTGGCAAATACATCGCGATTCTTCGCCATGTAGATCCCGGCTTCTTCCACTTGCTGTTCGGTCAGGGACGGAACGGCTTTCTGCAACACTTCAGCCAGCAATTCAGCCAGTTCGAGCATTTTGTCATGACGGTCAGCTTCGGCTTTATCCATGAACAAGCGCTCCAGATCTCGGCTGCTGCGGTATACCACTTCGACGGCCATTCACCACCTCACATGCCTTCACATTAGTTGTCTGTTTCGACCACTGTATTTATATACAGCGAAAAGGATAAGCGAATCCCTGCGCTTTGGGTAGTGGCTTTTTAATGTAGACCGAAATCAGCATTTGTCAGTTAAACCGTGTTGCTCCATTCGCGGGCAAGTCTCGCTCCTACAGGTTGATGTGATCTGTAGGAGCGAGGCTTGCCCGCGAAGGGCCCGACGAGACACCAAAAAAGTGCCCCGTGGCAGCCCATCGCCATCTCACCCAACAGCCCCTGGCCTTTTTTCTGCATGCAGAACAACCGTCACGTCAAAACCGCATTATCCGCTCGAACCGAGCTAAGGAAGAATCATCGTGAAAATCAACTGGGCCGAGAACCTGCGGCAGAACGTGCATCAATTGGCAGAGTCCCTGGGCAACCTGTTCGTCGAGACCTTTCACTACCTGGCGCTGTTCGCCATCGGTGCAGTGACCGCATGGGCGGCGGTGATGGAATTTCTGGGGATGATCGAAGAAGGGCACATCAAGATCGATGACATCCTGCTGCTGTTCATCTACCTGGAACTGGGGGCGATGGTCGGGATTTACTTCAAGACCAACCACATGCCGGTACGTTTCCTGATCTACGTGGCGATCACGGCGCTGACGCGGCTGCTGATCTCCAACGTCTCGCATCACAATCCGCCGGACCTGGGGATCATCTACCTGTGCGGCGGGATTCTGCTGTTGGCGTTTGCGATCCTGGTGGTGCGTTACGCTTCGTCGCAGTTCCCTTCGGTGAAGATCGAGCACCCGCAACGCAAGATCGGTACGGGTTCCGGTGAGCATCCAGACGTCGAGAAGGGCGAGATTTAAAGGCCCATAGTCGGGCGAGGCCGGGCTTTGGCCAAGGGTGGCGGCAGGTTGCGATTGTCGCCATCGGTCATGGCTTCGAGGATGGCCACGGCGCTGTGGCCCTGTTCAATGGCGATGCCGAACTGAATGCTTTGCACCAGGCGCTTGAGGCGCTTGGGGTCATTGCGCTGTTCGGCGCTGATCATCCGCTTGGCAACCACATGGCCGCTGTTGGAGAGGGTCAGCATGATGCTGCCGTCCAGACCCTGAATGCTCAGGTTGATCTGATAATCCGCTGCAAAGGCATCGGTAATGAGCTGAAAAGGGTTGTCCATGATGCGTCACCGCCTGATTGAACGTGCAGTTGTTGACCGGCCATGATCGGGTTGGTTCGCGTTACCGGACCATCGGCAAGCCGCTCGCTGAGGTTTTCAAAAGTCCTTTTGCCTCGCAGGTGATGTAGCAAGGGCCATGCCGGAAAAATTGTCGAACAATGATCGCGGCCAAAAAAAGGCGGGCACCTTGGCCCGCCTTCTTTTTGCCTGCCCGTTTCAGGGCATGAACGAGTAGATGATCGCAGACAGTGCAATCAAACCGATCAACACCACGAACACGTTCGACACTTGCCCGGAGTACTGGCGCAAGGCCGGCACGCGGCGGATGGCGTACATCGGCATCAGGAGCAACAGGCACGCAATGATCGGCCCGCCGAGGGTTTCGATCATGCCGAGGATGCTCGGATTGAACGTCGCCACGGCCCAGCAACTGAGGATCATGAACAGCGCCGTGATGCGGTTCAGCCAGCTCGCCGACATCACCCGGCCACGGCCGCGCAGGCTTTTCACGATCAGGCCCTGAAAGCCTTCGCTGGCTCCGATGTAATGGCCGAGAAAGGATTTGGTGATCGCCACCAGCGCAATCAGCGGCGCGGCATAAGCGATGACCGGGGTCTGGAAGTGGTTGGCCAGGTACGACAGGATCGAGATGTTCTGCGCCTTCGCCGCCGCCAGGTCAGCCGGGGACAGTGCCAGCACGCAGCTGAAGCAGAAGAACATCACCGTCACCACCATCATCGCGTGGGCGATGGCGAGGATGCCGCTGCTCTTGCGTTCGGCCTGTTCGCCGTAACGCTGTTTCTGGTCAACGGCGAACGCAGAAATGATCGGCGAATGGTTGAACGAGAACACCATCACCGGGATCGCCAGCCACAGGGTTTTGAAGAACAGCGGCAACGGCATGCCTTCGCTTGCGGTGGCGAAGAACGCGCCGTTCCAGTTCGGGATCAGGCTGACGCCGAGCAGCAGCAACGCCGCGACGAACGGGTAAACCAACACGCTCATGCATTTGACGATGACGCCCTGGCCGCAGCGCACGATCGCCATCAGACCAAGAATCAACACCAGCGACAGAATCGCTCGCGGTGGTGGGGCGATGTGCAACTGATGCTCCATGAAGCTGCTCAAGGTGTTGGTCAGCGCCACGCTGTACACCAGCAGAATCGGGAAGATCGCGAAGAAATACAGCAGCGTGATCAGCTTGCCTGCACCGATGCCGAAGTGTTCTTCAACGACTTCGGTGATGTCCCCGGAACGGCCGGACAGCACGAAGCGGGTCAGGCCCCGGTGAGCGAAGTAGGTCATCGGGAATGCCAGCACTGCCAGGATCAGCAGCGGCCAGAAGCCACCCACGCCGGCGTTGATCGGCAGGAACAGCGTTCCGGCACCAATCGCCGTGCCATAGAGGCCGAGCATCCAGGTGGTGTCGTGTTTGCTCCAGCCCTTGTGGGTTATTTCGCTATTGCGTGTCAGGTCTACAGCGGGATTTTCGGCAGCAGGTGTACGTACATCGGTCATCGTTTGGCCTCGTTATTGTTCTTGCTCGGGCTCACGTGTTGCAGGCGGTCAGGGAATGCTCCTCAGCACTCCACCCAGCTCACTGCCAGGCCGCCCCGTGAAGTCTCTTTGTATTTGTCATGCATGTCGGCGCCGGTATCGCGCATGGTGCGGATCACCCGGTCCAGGGAAATGAAGTGTTTGCCGTCGCCGCGCAGGGCCATTTGCGTGGCATTGATGGCCTTCACCGCCGCGATGGCGTTGCGCTCGATGCACGGCACTTGCACCAGGCCGCCGACCGGATCGCAGGTCAGGCCGAGGTTGTGTTCCAGGCCGATTTCGGCGGCATTTTCCAGTTGCTCGGGCGTGGCGCCGAGCACGTCGGCCAGGCCGGCGGCGGCCATGGCGCAGGCGGAACCGACTTCACCCTGGCAGCCGACTTCGGCACCGGAGATCGACGCGTTTTTCTTGCAGAGAATGCCTACGGCCGCCGCGGCCAAAAAGAAGGCGACCACGTCATCGTCCGACGCGTCCGGGTTGAATTTCATGTAGTAGTGCAACACTGCCGGAATGATCCCTGCTGCGCCGTTGGTCGGTGCCGTGACCATGCGCCCGCCCGCCGCGTTTTCTTCGTTCACGGCGAGGGCGAACAGGTTCACCCACTCCATGGCCGACAGCGTGGAGGTGATGACATTCGGTTTGCCGATTTCCAGCAGGCTGCGGTGCAGTTTCGCCGCGCGGCGCGGAACATTCAGACCACCGGGCAGGATGCCTTCGTGACGCATGCCTTGCTCGACGCACTCACGCATCACCGACCAGATGTGCAGCAAGCCCTGACGGATCTCGGCTTCGCTGCGCCAGGCCAGTTCGTTGGCCATCATCAACTCGGAAACCCGCAAGCCGTGCTGGTTGCAGAGCTTGAGCAATTCGGCGGCGCTGGAGAAATCGTAGGGCAGCACCACATCGCTGGCCGGCGCAATGCCGGACTCGGCTTCCGCCGCTTCGATGATGAAACCGCCGCCGATCGAGTAGTACGTTTGCTCCGACAGCTCACCGGTTTCGCCGAAGGCTGTCAGCGACATGGCGTTGGGGTGGTAGGGCAGACTCTCATCGAGCAGCAGGAGATCGCGTTGCCAGTTGAAGGCAATGGTCTTGTTGCCGGCCAGAGTCAGTTCGCCGGTTTCGCGCAAGGTCTGGATTCGGCTGTCGATGGTGGTCGGATCGATGCTGTCCGGCCATTCGCCCATCAGGCCCATCACGCAGGCGCGGTCGGTCGCGTGGCCGACGCCGGTGGCGGAAAGGGAGCCGTAAAGGCGGATTTCTACCCGACGGACGGCGTCGAGCAAATTCTGGTCAATCAGTGCCTGGGCGAAGGTCGCGGCGGCGCGCATCGGGCCGACGGTGTGGGAACTGGATGGACCGATGCCGACTTTGAAGAGATCGAAAACACTGATAGCCATGCTAAAGCCTATACAAGCAATGGAAGAGAAATCGCTGCCATTTTTGTAGGACAAGCGCAATGTCGGCGATACTGCCGACCTCGGTCCTACATGACCAACGAAACTTCCTAAGACAGCCTTTAGCAGGACTAAACAATGAGTCGCCAATTGCACGCCCAGACTTACGTCTGGCTGCACGTGTTTTCCTGTGCCGCGCGGCACTTGTCCTTCACCCGCTGCGCCGAAGAGCTGCACATCACGCCGGGTGCGGTCAGTCAGCAAATCCGCCAACTGGAAGAGCGGCTGGGCTTTCGCTTGTTTCACCGTCGTGCGCGCGGCGTGGAATTGAGCGCCGAGGGCCAGCGACTGGCCATCACCGTCAACGAGGCTTACGGCAGCATCGATGCGGAATTGCGACGACTGGACGCCGGAATGATCAGCGGAATTCTGCGGGTGCGTTCGATTCCATCGTTCCTGAGCAAGTGGCTGACCCCGCGCCTGCCACGCTTGCAGCAGCGCTTTCCGGACATTCAATTGCGCCTGGTGGCCGAGGACAGCAGCGTGCCGTTGCATGAAGGGGACTTCGACCTGGCGATCGACCTGAATGACGGCAGTTATCCCGGGTTGTTATCCACAACCTTGCTCGACGAGCAGATCTTCCCGGTCTGCGCCCCGAGCCTGCTACGTGGCCGACCGCCGCTGCACGGTCCGGCGGGCCTGGTGCACTTTCCGTTGCTGCACGACATCACCGCCTGGCGCGGCAGTTACGAATACGCGGAATGGGAGTTCTACCTCAATGCCATCGGCTTCGAAGGCGCGGACGTGCGGCGCGGGCATACCTTTAATCGCAATCACCTGACCATCGAAGCGGCGATTGCCGGCATGGGCGTGGCAATTGCGCGGCGCACGTTGCTTAACGATGAACTGGAGCGGGGGACGTTGATTGTGCCGTTCGGGCTGGCGGTGCCCAATCACAAGCGTTACGTGCTGCTCTATGCGCCAGGCGCGCTGAGCCATCCGGGCGTACGTGCGGTGCATGACTGGCTGGTAGAAGAGGCGGGGATTTTCCGCAGTCTGCACCCGCTGGCGGAGCGACAGATGTGAGCAATTGTGACTGAGGAGAGAGGCGACCCAACTCCCGACCTTAACAGCGCTTTTGGTGGTTGTCCGACTTTTTTTGCGAATCCATATTTATCTTTTTTTAGGGGTTGAAATGTTCTTCGCGCAGACCGATTGTGTAAGTAAGAGGTCACGGTGATGACGCCCAAGGGCCAGCCGATGCGCCTCTCGCGAGCTAGCTGAAATAAGGGATGAACTATGCAAATCCAAGTCAACAGTGATAACCATATTCAAAGCAGCATCCGACTGGAGGAGTGGGTACGTACTACCATTGAGAGCACGCTCGAACGTTATGAAGAGGACCTGACACGCGTCGAGGTTCATCTGCGGGACGAGAATGGCGACAAGCCAGGTCCCCATGACATGCGCTGCCAACTGGAAGCGCGGCCAAAAGGCCACCAACCGATTTCTGTCACTCATAAAGCCGACACCCTGGAGCAAGCAATCGACGGTGCGGCGGAAAAACTCGAACATGCGCTTGAGCATCTGTTCGGCAAACTGCGGGGCAAACCACGTGCCGCTTTGGTGCCGTTCGAAAGACCCACTGCCGATGCGCTGCTGGAAGATGAATTTCTCGAGAACGAACAGGCTGCGCAAAACGGCTGAAGCCTGATCCACATTTAACCTTTCCGCTCTCCACCCTTAAAAACGGGCCTGCACATGCAGGCCCGTTTTCGTTTTGCCGATCAATCAACTGATCGTTCCCGAGCCCGCGGATCAGCGGCTCGGCACCCCTCGCATCGCAATCGGACTGTCCGGAACAGTCGATCTCATAGGAACTCTTTTGCGTATGAGAATATTTATCATTAATATTGCGGTCTTGTTGGCCCCATGACTTTCATGCGGCCTCACCTGGTTTCAAGGTCGAACCATGAAAGGCAAAACCCGCACGCTCCCCGTTCCTTATCGATTGGCCGTCACTTCTCGAGTGCTGGCCGCGGTATTGGGCGGCTATATCGTCGCAGCGCTGGCCAGTGTCAGCTTGAGTTCATGGTTGCCGATGGCCCGGGCCGAAGCGGTGGTGACCGGGATGATGAGCTCGTTTCTGGCCTACCTGATCGCGGTGCTCTGGTGTTTTGCCTGTCGCAGTGCCTGGCGAGCCTGGTTCGGATTGATCTTGGCGAGCCTGCTGCTGGCGGCGGTGTCGGGGTTGGCTAATTGGATGGGCCACGCATGAAAGAGGGATTTCGTCAGGCGATGGCCTGGTTGCACACCTGGGCCGGGTTGACCTTCGGCTGGTTGTTGTTCGCGATTTTCCTGACCGGCACGCTCGCCTATTTCAAGGACGAGATCAGTCACTGGATGCAGCCCGAGATACCGGCGCGTGCGGTGACCTCCGAAGCCAGTCTGACGCTGGCGCAAAACTACCTCCAGCAACACGCGGCCGGCGCCTCGCGCTGGTTGATCGACCTGCCGAGTGCCCGGGAACCGGGCCTGTCAGTGCGCTGGCAACAGACCCCGGCCAAGCCCGGCGAGCGCGGGCAATTCACCGAGAAACTGCTCGACGCGCAAACCGGCAGCGAAGTGCAGGGCCGCGAATCGATGGGCGGCGATTTCTTCTATCGCTTCCACTTCCAGCTGCAAATGCCCTATCCGTGGGGCCGCTGGTTGTCGACCATCGCGGCCATGGTGATGTTCATCGGTTTGATCACCGGGATCATCACCCACAAGAAAATCTTCAAGGACTTCTTCACCTTCCGCCCGCGCAAAGGCCAGCGTTCCTGGCTGGACGGGCACAACGCGGTGGGCGTTCTGGTGTTGCCGTTTCACCTGATGATCACCTACAGCAGCCTGGTGATTTTCATGGCGATGGTGATGCCGGCGAGCATCCTGGCTTCGTACAAAGGCGATCCCCGCGCGTTTTACGCGGAGGTATTCCCGGCCTCCGGCACGCCCGAACTGGCCGGCAAACCGGCGGAACTGGCACCGATGGCGCCGTTGCTGGAGCGGGCGCGCGCGCAGTGGTCGGGCGGCCGGGCGGAACGGCTGACGGTGAACAATCCGGGGGATGCGTATGCCTCGATTGTCGTCTCAAGGGATGATGCAGACCGCGTGATTTATGACGCCAGCAGCGCGGTGACCTTCCACGGCGTGACCGGCCAGCAACTCAGCGCCACGCCACAGCAACCGGTGCCGATGGCCATCGCCGGCAGTTTCTATGGCTTGCACATGGGCCATTTCGCGAGCCCCGTGCTGCGCTGGCTGTACTTCATCTGCGGGTTGGCGAGCACGGCGATGATCGGAACCGGTCTGGTGATCTGGCTCGGCAAGCGTCAGCTCAAACATGTGAAAAGCGGCGTAATGCCCTTCGAACTGCGGCTGGTGGAAGTGCTGAACATTGCCAGCATGTCCGGGCTGGTGGTCGCGGTGGCGGCATTTTTCTGGGCCAATCGGTTGCTGCCGGTGGAGATGGCCACCCGGGCGGATTGGGAAGTGAACAGCTTCTTCATCGTCTGGGGCTTGAGCGTGGTTCACGCTGTGTTCCGTTGTGGTCGCGCGGCATGGATCGAGCAATTGGCACTGGCCGCGTTGCTGTTCTGCGGGGTGCCGCTGTTGAACGCGCTGGCCACCCCGTATCACTTGGGCGTGACGCTGGCTCAAGGTGACTGGACGCTCGCCGGGTTCGATCTGACCTGCCTGGTCAGTGGCCTGTTCCTGGCCTGGGCTGCCTGGAAAATGCAGCGCACCGGGCAGACCGTTCACGTCGCCAAAGAACGCGCCCGATTGATCATGCTTGAGCAAAAGGTGAACTGAATGCTGTTGGCCCTGCTGCTCTGCTACGGCGGTTTCACCGCGCTGTGTTTATCAATGGATCGGCATTACGGCGAACTGCTGGGGCGCCAGTCGTCTGCCCGGCGACGCAAAACGTTCAAGCTGGGCGGCTGGTTGCTGCTGGCAGTTTCGTTATGGGCGGCGGTGGCGAAAACCGGTTGGGGGCTCGGGTTGGTGGAGTGGTTTGCGGTGTTGATGCTCAGCGCCTTGATGCTGGTGTTGTTGATACCTTATCGCCCGCGACTGGCCCTGGCGTTGGCTGGGTTGAGCCTGCTTGCCAGTCCCGTCGCCGTGTTGGCGCAGTGATGACCAGCGATCCCCCGGAATCCCGCGACGACGAATATCGCGGCGCCCGTGCGCATTTCCTTCAGGTGTTCCTGTCCCAGCGTTCGCAGATGGAAGCGCTGGTGAGCCGGCGTGTCGGCTGCCGCGCGACCGCCGCCGATCTGGTGCAGGACTTGTTTCTGCGTTTCTGGCGGCGTCCGCTGGTGCAGGTCGAGGAACTCAGCACTTACCTGCTGCGTTGCGCCGGCAACATCGCCATCGACCATTTGCGCAGCGAAGGCACGCGGGTGCGGGTCAACGAAGGCTGGATGCCGGATCAACCGGACAGCCAGGGCAGCGAACCACAAGCGGCGCTGGAGGCGGGCAACGACCTGCGTCACGTCGAAGCGGCGTTGCGCGCATTGCCGGAACGTACCCGGCAAATCTTTCTGCTCAACCGCATCCATGGCCGCAAATACGCGGAGATCGCCAAGGCCATGGGCCTGTCCCAAAGCGCCGTGGAAAAACACATGATGCGCGCCCTCGATGCCTGCAAGGCCAGTTTGCGGGAACCGCCAACGCGCACGCCAGGGAAAGCACCGTGAATCAACTCGACCGCGTCACCCCGACGCCCGCTCAAGAGCAGGCTGCACTCGCCTGGCTGAGCCTGTTGCACGACCAACCGAGCAGCGGCGATCAACTCACTTTCAGCCGCTGGCTCCAGGCCGATCCTGCCCACGCCGAGGCTTATGCCCAGGCGCAAGTGCTGTGGGAGTTGAGCGAAATGCCCGCACGAACCCTGGCCAATGAGGACGCTTTCGCCTTGCAGGGTTACCTCGATGCGATGAACCGATCCCGACGCACCCGCGTGCGGCGCTGGTCTGGCGCGCTGGCCATGGCCGCGTGCCTGGTGCTGATGATCGGCATCGGCGCGGGTTGGCAGCCGATGCGCTGGATCGATGATCTGGGGGCGGACTATGTGTCTGCGCCAGGTGAAATTCGCACCGTGACGCTGGCCGATCAGTCGCAAGTGACGCTGGACGCCGACAGCGCCATTGCCGTGGATTTCAGTGGCGGCGAGCGCCACGTTCAGCTGCGTCGCGGTGCCGGATTCTTCAGCGTGACCCACACGGGCGATCCGTTTGTGGTCGACGCTGAAAAGGGCCAGGCCCGGGTGCTCGGCACTCAGTTCGAAGTACGTTTGCAGCCCCATGGTGCGCAGGTCACGGTCCTGTCAGGACGGGTCGGCGTGACAGCGGACGGGCACGCCGAGCAGCAGATTCTGACCGCTGGCCAGCAAGTGGCGTATGGCGAAGGTTCGGCGCAAAAGCTGCGTGTGGTTGACAGTGAAGCGCAACTGGCCTGGCGTCAGGGTTGGCTCAATTACTACAAGGTCACCCTGGCCGATGTGGTGCAGGATCTGGGGCGTTATTACCCGGGGCGGATTGTGCTGCTCAACGATGAGCTGGCCGCGCGGCGGGTCAGTGGCAGTTTTCCGAGCAAGGATCCGCAGGCGGTGTTGGGTTCGTTGCAGGGCGTTTTGGGGTTTGAGCAGACCAAGGTGATGGGGCATCTGATTATTTTGCGGTGAGGCTGCCGGCCCCATCGCGGGCAAGCCCGCCCCCCTACAGGTTCGCGCGATCCTTGTAGGAGCGAGGCTTGCCCGCGAAGGCGTCAGGCTTAACGCCACATCACCCCGCAAAAAATTATTTTCAAAATTATGATGAGGTAAACCCAACCCCCATCCGTGTAGTGACTGAAACTGCGAGTCATTCGCATCCCGTAGGTTCTACACAGGTCAATGAGCAATGAAGTCCAGGGCAAAACCGGGTTCGGTCAAACAGTGGTTGGGTGCGTCTGCACTGAGTATGTCGGTGTTGGCCTTGCTGCCTTCGAGCGTTGCATCGGCCGCTGAGGCGGGTAATACGCAGCCGCTTACGCCGTTCAGCTTCGCCATCGCGGCCAAACCGCTGCCCCAGGCCTTGAGCGACTTCAGCCGCGTCACCGGTATCAGCGTGGTCTACACCGATGAAGCGCCTTACGGGCTCACCGCCCCGGCGGTCAATGGCAAGTTGAGCGCCGAGCAGGCCCTGCAGCGTTTGCTCAGCGGTTCGGGCCTCACCTTCCGCCGTAGCGATGCTCACACCCTGGTGCTTGAACCGCTGCCCAGCGCCGGCACGTTGAATCTGGGCACCACCACCATCCACTCGGTGGCCGATCAGTCCATGAGCTATCAGCCGCCGCCCACCAGCTCGGTGATGCGCTCGTCGGCCTTGCTCCAGGACATCCCGCAGACCGTCAACGTCATTCCGGCCCAGGTCATTCGCGATCAGGCGCCGCGCAATCTGGATGATGCGCTGGCCAACGTCAGCGGCATCACTCAGGGCAACACGCTGGCGAGCACCCAGGACTCGGTGATGACCCGCGGTTTCGGCGACAACCGCAACGGCTCGATCATGCGCGACGGCATGCCGATCGTGCAGGGCCGCGGCATGAATGCGACCGTGGACCGGGTCGAAGTCCTCAAGGGACCGGCCTCGCTGCTGTACGGCATCCAGGACCCGGGCGGCGTGGTCAACATGGTCAGCAAGAAACCCGAGCTTGAGCAATACAACGCCCTGACACTGCGCGGTTCGACCTACGGCGACGGTAAAAACGGCAGCGGCGGTGGCCTCGACAGCACCGGCGCACTGGGTGATTCCGGCTTTGCATACCGTATGGTGCTGGACCACGAAGACGAAGATTACTGGCGCAACTTCGGCACCCACCGCGACACGCTGGTGGCGCCGTCACTGGCGTGGTTCGGCGAAAGCACCACGCTGTTGTTTTCCTACGAACACCGCGAGTTCCTGACCCCGTTCGACCGCGGCACGGTCATCGATCCGCGCACCAACCATCCGTTGGACATCTCGCGCAATGAACGCCTGGACGAGCCCTTCAACAACATGGAAGGCCGCTCGGACCTTTACCACTTCGAGGCCGATCACGAGCTCAACGACAATTGGAACGCTCATTTCGGCTACAGCTGGAACCGTGAAACCTACGACGCCAGCCAGGTGCGCGTCACCGCCATCGACACCCGACGCGGCACGCTGACCCGCAGTATGGACGGCACTCAAAACGCGATCAGCACCGACCGTTTCACCACCGCCAGCCTCGAAGGCAAGGTGAACGTATTGGGTATGCAACACGACCTGGTGTTCGGCATCGATGACGAATACCGCAAGATCTACCGCGAAGACCTGATCCGCCAGAAAAGCCTGAACACCTTCAGCTACGTCAACCCGGTCTATGGCCGCGAAGTCGCCGGCACCACGGTCAGCCCGGCGGACAGTGCGCAGACCGATGAACTGCGCAGCGATTCGATCTTCCTGCAGGACTCGATCCACCTCACCGATCAATGGATTTTCGTCGCAGGCGCACGCTTCCAGGAATACGACCAATACGCCGGCAAAGGCGTGCCGTTCCAGGCCAACACCGACAGCAACGGTCAGAAATGGGTGCCGCGCGCCGGTCTGGTCTATCGGTTCACCGATGAACTGTCGTTCTACGGCAGCTACACCGAATCGTTCAAACCCAACTCAACCATCGCGCCGTTGAGCGGCAGCAGCACCGTGCTCGACGGCAGCATCGCGCCGGAAGAAGCCAAGTCCTGGGAAATCGGCGCCAAGCTCGACATGCCAGGGCGCGTGACCGGCAACGTCGCGCTGTTCGACATCAAGAAACGCAACGTGCTGGTGGCCAACTCCGAAGGCCCGGTGACGATTTACAGCGCCGCCGGCGAGGTGCGCTCCCGGGGTCTTGAAGTGGATTTGAGCGGCCAGCTCAGCGACCGCTGGAGCCTGATCGGCAGCTATGCCTACACCGATGCCGAGGTCACCGAAGACCCGACCTACAAGGGCAAAAAACTGCAAAACGTCGCGAAGAACAGCGGCTCGCTGTCGGCGGTCTATGACTTCGGCACCATTGTGGGCGGCGATCAACTGCGGGTCGGCGCGGGCGCGCGGTATGTTGGCGAGCGGGCGGGTAACGCGGTCAACGATTTCGACCTGCCGAGCTACACCGTGGCCGATGCGTTCGCGACCTACGACACCAAGGTCGAAGGGCAGAAGGTCAAGTTTCAGCTCAACGTGAAGAACCTGTTTGACCGCACCTACTACACCTCGGCGGCGAGCCGGTTCTTTGTGTCGATGGGGGATTCGCGGCAGATCTCGTTGTCCAGCACACTGGAATTCTGATCGCAGACCGCGTAATCGTTCTTCGCGGGCAAGCCTCGCTCCTACACGTTTTACGTTGTCCTTGTAGGAGCGAGGCTTGCCCGCGAAGACGGCATGACGGGCGCTGCAAATTTCGGGACTAACGCAAAAACGCCTGCCGATACTCCCCAGGTGTCCCGCCCAAAACCTGCCGAAACCGATTGGTGAAATGGCTCGCACTGGCAAAGCCGCACGCCAATGCAATCTCTCCCAAAGGCTGCGATGTCGAACGCAACAACTCCCGCGCCCGGCCCAGTCTGCGCGCCAACACATACTGATGCGGCGGTAAGCCAAAGCTCTCCCGAAACATCCTCGCAAAGTGATACTCCGACAGCGTGCACAACGCCGCCAATTGCCCCAGGCTGATCGCCTCGGCCAACTGATTGTCGATGTACTCCACCAACTGCCGCCGCTGGTGCGCCGCCAATCCGCCTTTTAACCGCAAGCCCTCACGCATCCCGACCTGGCCGAGCAACACGTGGCTGAGCATTTCGTGAGCCAGGCTGCTGGTGAGCAGGCGCTCGCCGGGTTCGTCCCAGCTGAGGGTGAGCATCTGCCGAAAGCGTCGGGCCTGCGCTGGATCGTCAAGGAAAGTGGCTTCGCGCAATTGCAGTTCGCGAGGCTCGCGGTCCAGCAGCGTGACGCAGCCGAGGGCGAATTGTTCGGGGCTGAAATACACATGGGCGAGGCGAATGTCGCCGTTGATCACCCAGCCCGACTGATGCTCGGCCGGCAGGATGCACAGCTTGTCCGGGCCGCCCTTGGTGCCGGGCTGGTCGCGGCGGAACGTGCCGGTGCCGCCAGCGATGTAGCACGACAGTGTGTGGTGGCTCGGCGCTTCGTAATCCTGGGCGTCGTGATGGTTGGTCCACAAGGCTGCAGCCATGCCGTCACCGAGCTCGGCGCTTTGCTCCAGACGAGCATTGGGCGAGCGGTTGAGGGCTTGAAAGACTTGCAGGGTTTCCAGTGTGGGCATGATGGCTTCTCTCCAACGCCTTGCATCCTACTCCGTAGGCCCTGTGCTGCCAGCCTCTGCCACGACAAAAGCGCAAGTTTATGCAAGTGCGCCCACGCTGGTCGCAGGACACTGAGTTCCTATTGAGGAGCCTTAGTCATGAACCTTTCGCTGTATTTATTGACCGTGCTGATCTGGGGCACCACCTGGATTGCCTTGAAATGGCAGTTGGGTGTGGTGGCCATTCCCGTGTCGATCGTTTATCGCTTCGGCCTCGCGGCACTGGTGCTGTTCGTCCTGTTGCTGCTCAGCCGGCGCCTGCAAGTGATGAACCGTCGCGGGCATTTGATCTGTCTGGCACAGGGCTTGTGCCTGTTCTGCATCAATTTCATGTGTTTCCTGACGGCCAGTCAGTGGATTCCCAGCGGGCTGGTCGCCGTGGTGTTTTCCACGGCCACGTTGTGGAACGCGCTCAATGCACGGGTGTTCTTCGGCCAGAAAATCGCCCGCAACGTTTTGATGGGCGGTGCGCTGGGCTTGGCCGGGCTTGGCCTGTTGTTCTGGCCTGAGTTGGCCGGCCACACCGCCAGCCCGGAAACCTTGCTCGGCCTGGGCCTGGCATTGCTCGGCACCCTGTGTTTCTCGGCCGGGAACATGCTCTCGAGCCTGCAACAGAAGGCCGGTTTGAAGCCGTTGACCACTAACGCCTGGGGCATGGCGTATGGCGCCGCGATGTTGTCGGTGTGGTGTCTGGTCAGGGGCATTCCGTTCGACATGGAATGGAACGCGCGTTATATCGGCTCGCTGCTGTACCTGGTGATTCCGGGTTCGGTCATCGGCTTCACCGCGTACTTGACGCTGGTCGGGCGTATGGGCCCGGAGCGAGCGGCCTATTGCACCGTGCTGTTCCCGGTCGTGGCGCTGAATGTCTCGGCGTTTGCCGAAGGCTATCAATGGACCGCGCCAGCATTGGTGGGGCTAGTGTTGGTGATGCTTGGCAACGTACTGGTGTTCCGCAAACCCAAGGCGCCGATAGCGCAAGGCAATGGCAAACTCGCCTGAATACGTCGGGGCCGAGTGCGCTTAGCGCTCGGTCCGGAGTGCGACGAATATCAGCAGCGGAAGTATGAAGTCGACAATATGCCGGGCCCAGTCCTTGGCATTCCAGGTTTGTGATTCGTCCATGTTGAACCATTCAACGCCGATCACTTGCAGGCAAACGTAGTAGACAAATATGGCGATCAATAATCCGATGATTGAAAACTTTTTGGCCTCATGGAATTCCTCGGCCGGCGCATTCCTGTAATGGAAAAGATAATAGGCACCAATCAGGCAGAAGGCCGTATAGATCACTTCAAGTGTAATGATGAACCAATAGATTCGGTGGTGGAGCATGGGTGAGGTGATTGCCCGGTAGTTCAGGTTGATATTTTCCCGGGTGGTGTCCATGCTCAGAATATGACTGACGTACTCATAGTTGGATGCGTAGTCGGTGAAGTTGCTGTACATCACCAGCAGGCCAAAAAAGCTTATATAAGTCATTAGTGCCAGCTTGCTGTATCTGATGATCTTGTCGGTAGTAATACTGTTCAAGGCTAGAGTGCTCCATCACTGTTTTCCGTGGGTCGGATAAGTGATAGTGAGTGTATAGCGCTTGAACTATTTTAGTGGGCTGACTGAATTGCAAGTTATGTAAGGAGCGGGCAGAGACTTTATAAGTCTCTGCCCGTTTTAGTTAGCCTTTCCACACTTGCGGGTTGACCAGGTCTTGCGGGCGCTCGCCCAGCAGTGCGCTACGCAGGTTAGCCAACGCACGGTTGGCCATGGCCTCGCGGGTTTCATGGGTGGCGGAGCCGATGTGCGGCAACGTCACCGCGTTTTTCAGCTGGAACAACGGCGACTCGGCCAATGGTTCTTTCTCGTAGACGTCCAGCCCGGCGCCGCGAATGCGGTTGTTTTGCAGCGCTTCGATCAGGGCGGGCTCATCCACGACCGGGCCGCGCGCGATGTTGACCAGGATGGCGCTCGGCTTCATCAGGGCCAGTTCGCGGTGGCTGATCAAGTGCCGGGTTTTCTCGCTGAGCGGTACCACCAGGCAAACGAAATCGGCTTCGGCCAGCAGTTCGTCAAGGCTGCGAAATTGCGCGCCGAGTTCTTGCTCCAGCTGAGTCTTGCGGCTGTTGCCGCTGTAGAGGATCGGCATGTTGAAGCCCAGTCGCCCGCGACGGGCAATGGCCGCACCGATGTTGCCCATGCCGACGATGCCCAGGGTTTTGCCGTGTACATCGCAGCCAAACAGCGGTGCGCCGACGGTGGCTTGCCATTGTCCGGCCTTGGTCCAGGCATCGAGCTCGGCGACGCGGCGGGCGCTGCTCATGAGCAGGGCGAAGGCCAGGTCGGCGGTGCTTTCGGTGAGGACATCCGGCGTGTTGGTCAGCATGATCCCGCGTTCGTTGAAGTAGGCGACGTCGTAGTTGTCGTAGCCGACGGAGACGCTGGAGACGACTTCGAGTTTGGCGGCGTTTTCCAGTTGTGCGCGGCCAAGTTTGCGGCCGACACCGATCAGGCCGTGGGCGTGGGGCAGCGCTTCGTTGAACTGGGCGTTGATGTCGCCGTTTTTCGGGTTGGGGACGATGACGTCGAAGTCTTGCTGGAGGCGCTCGACCATTTCCGGGGTGACGCGGCTGAAGGCGAGGACGGTCTTTTTCATGGGAGGAGGGCTCGTCGGGGCTTGGTGAATGCCAAGCACGCTAACATTCTTCCCCGTTGTTGCGCGAGTCCGCGGATTGCCCGGGAGTTTCTGTGGGCGCTGGCCTGTCAGCGATGGCGGCCTTCGGGCCGACCATGTTGTGGTTGACCGGGTACATATCCATTCCTGCGGTTACGGCGGCTGGCGGTTTCGCCCTTACGGCGACTCACTTTTTTTTCAAACGCCAAAAAAAAGTAAGCAAAAAAAGGCTCGCCCCAAACGTCCGGCCCCTCGCCTGGGCTCGGCGTTCCTTCGCTCCGGTATCCATCCGGGGACACTGCCCTCCGGTCTGCTTCGCGACGACCTACATGCAGCGTGTTCGACTGCGTCGAACGGCGCTGCGCGCCACTCCCCGGATGAACACCTCCACTCAGCCTCCCGACGGGGCGGGTGGATCAAGATCAAGAGCTGCAGGCGAGCTAACGCTCGGCCTGATGAGTGGTGAGAAGCAGGTGTACGTCGATCTGCTTTATGTGGGAGTGAGCCTGCCCGCGATGGCGGCCTGACAGCCGACCAATTTCTTGCAGATGTACACCAACCCCCTGTGGGAGCTGGCCTGCCAGCGATGGCGTCCTGACAGCCGACCAATATCTTGCAGGTATACGCCGAACCCCTGTGGGAGCTGGCTTGCCAGCGATGGCGGCCTGACAGCCGACCAATCTCTTGCAGATGTACGCCGAACCCTTGTAGGAGTGAGCCTGCTCGCGATGGCGGAGTGTCAGACGACATCAATGCTGGATGTCAGACCGCCATCGCGGGCAAGCCCGGCTCCTACAGGTATTAGCTGTGTGGCGCAGGTTTTGGTACTGCGACGTTATCCAGCATCCGGTTTGCGGCCAGTTCAGCCAGCATGACGATCTGTTGAATGGCCATCGCCTTGTGCCGGTACGGGCCTTCCAGATGGTCCGCGAAGTCGCTCGCCATCACGCTGGCCTGGGCCAATGACTCGCAGGTGTGGGCCAGCAGGTCTTCGTCTTTGATGTCCGGTGCGATCACAAACATGGTGCTGGGTTTGCGGATGGCTGGGGATTTGAGGGCGGCGGGGTTGAGGTAGTGATCCAACGCGCGTTCGGCAGCGTCGTTGAGTTTTTTGGAATCGAGGGATTCGTAAGGGGAAACGTCGTCGGTTTTCGGAGGGTTCGGTGTTTCTTTGATCATAAAAAGTTACTCGAAATGGGATTAATCGAGCTGCCATTTTCGTTTCCAAGCGAAGGGGTGGCAGCCATGCGCGGTTTGGAAAACCGATATCCCATCAAAACCGGCAGACCCGAAGGTCTCCCGCGCACAGCCGCCATAACAAGGAATTGCGGGCAGAAAAAAGCGCCGCAGTATGCCATGTGCTGTGATGGGAATCAGGTTTCCAAGCCTGGCCGCTGATTTTGCAGCGACCCACAAAGCCTACCCATTTCCCGTCTGACCCAACAACCGACAGAACCCGTCGGAAACATTCCCCAAAATCACCGCGTCTGTAGGACCGTGAAATCAGTTCGCCACCCGAGCCGCACCCAGACTCCCACTCAATTCATACGCCACCAATTCCGCCTGATGCGCCGCCAATATCTCCGGCAACGACCCGCGCAAGTACTCGACCCAGGTCTTGATCTTCGCGTCCAGGTACTGGCGCGACGGGTAGATCGCATACAGGTTCAGTTCCTGCGAGCGGTAGTTCGGCATTACTCGCACCAGCGTGCCGTTGCGCAGGCCTTCAATCGCCGCGTACACCGGCAACACACCGACGCCCATGCCGCTGATGATTGCGGTTTTCATCGCGTCAGCCGAGTTCACCAGGAACGGCGAGCTGTTGATGGTGACCATTTCCTGGCCTTCCGGGCCGTCGAAAGTCCATTTCTCCAGCGGGATCACCGGGCTCACCAGGCGCAGGCACGCGTGGTTAAGCAAGTCGCTGGGCTTGTGCGCGCAGCCGTTGGCTTTCACATACGCCGGCGAGGCGCAGACGATGCTGTAGGTGATGCCCAGGCGCTGGGAGACGAACCCTGAGTCCGGCAGTTCGCTGGCGAGCACGATGGACACGTCGTAGCCCTCGTCGAGCAGGTCCGGCACGCGGTTGGCCATGGTCAGGTCGAAGGTCACGTCGGGGTGGGTCTTGCGATAACGGGCGATGGCGTCGATCACGAAGTGCTGACCGATGCCGGTCATGGTGTGCACTTTGAGCTGCCCGGCCGGGCGCGCGTGGGCGTCGCTGGCCTCGGCTTCAGCCTCTTCGACGTAGGCCAGGATCTGCTCGCAACGCAATAGATAGCGTTTGCCGGCCTCGGTCAGGGCGATGCGACGGGTGGTGCGGTTGAGCAGGCGGGTTTGCAGGTGGGCTTCCAGGTTGGAGACCGCGCGCGAGACGTTGGCCGTGGTGGTGTCCAGTTGCACGGCGGCGGCGGTGAAGCTGCCGGCCTCGGCCACGTAACTGAAGGCGCGCATGTTTTGCAAAGTGTCCATGGGGTGCTCTCGGGTGCGATGGCAAATTGTGACACAAGGTTTCAGAGTCTGAGACCCCGACCAAGGGATTATCGCGTTAACGGTAACAAAGATTCACAGGATTCCCAGCTTATCGCCGTACAGGCCGCCCCCTAGAATTGCGCCGGTCATTGTAGGAGCGAGGCTTGCCCGCGAAGGCGGCGTGACAGTCACCAACGATGTCGCCGCCTTCGCGGGCAAGCCTCGCTCCTACAGGACCTCGTACGCCCCTTCTCTCAGGAAATCGCAGCAGTGCCGCGTCGCATCAACAGAGCGCTTCAGACGCTCAGTGTTCTGGCTTTATCCCTGACCCTCGGCGGCTGCATCGGCACCGGAGGAATTGCCCCGCAGGGCAAGGCACTGGAGGCCAATTCACTGGCCACCGACGACGCCATCCAGAGCGCCGCGCAGGACGCTCACTGGCCCACCGCACAATGGTGGCAGGCCTATGGCGACCCGCAATTGAACCGCTGGATCGATCTCGCCGTACAAGGCAGCCCGACCATGGCCATGGCCGCCGCGCGGGTGCGACAGGCCAGGTCCATGGCCGGCATCGCCGAGTCTGCCGAGTCGTTGCAGATTAATGGCGAATCCACCCTCAAGCGCCACAACTGGCCGACCGATCAGTTTTACGGGCCGGGCGAGTTGGCCAACACGACCACCTGGGACAACAACGCTGCACTGGGTTTCAGCTACGCCCTCGACCTTTGGGGCCGCGAAAGCAACGCCACCGAGCGCGCCGTGGACATGGCGCACATGACGGCCGCCGAAGCGCGTCTGGCCCAGCTCGAATTGCAGAACAATATCGTGCGCGCCTACATCGAACTGTCGCTGCACTACGCGCAACGGGACATTGTCGAGGCGACCCTGAAACAGCAGCAGCAAATTCTCGATCTGGCGCAAAAACGCTTGAACGGCGGCATCGGCACCCATTTCGATGTCAGTCAGGCTGAAACGCCGCTGCCGGAAACCCATCGCCAGATCGACGCGCTGGACGAGGAAATCGCCCTGAGCCGTAACCAACTGGCCGCTCTGGCGGGGAAAGGTCCAGGCGAGGGCGCGCAGTTGCAACGGCCCACGCTGTCATTGGCCGCGCCGCTGAAACTGCCGTCGTCATTGCCCGCGCAATTGCTTGGGCAACGCCCGGACGTGGTCGCCCGCCGCTGGCAAGTGGCGGCCCAGGCGCGGGGCATCGATGTCGCCCATGCCGGTTTCTACCCCAACGTCGATCTGGTCGGCAGCCTCGGCTACATGGCCACTGGCGGTGGGGCGATGGAGTTTTTGACCGGCAAGAAACTCAACTACAGCGTCGGCCCGGCGATCTCGTTGCCGATCTTCGACGGCGGGCGCTTGCGTTCGGAGCTGGGCGAAGCCTCGGCCGGGTATGACATCGCCGTGGCCAAGTACAACCAGACGCTGGTCAACGCGCTGAAAAACATCTCCGACCAGTTGATCCGCCGCGAGTCCATGGACAAGCAGCAAACCTTCGCCGCCGAGTCGGTGGCCGCTGCGCAGAAGACTTATGACATCGCGATGGTCGCCTGGCAGCGCGGGCTCACCGACTACCTTAACGTGCTCAATGCCCAAACCTTGTTGTTCAAGCAGCAGCAGGTCCAGCAGCAGGTTCAGGCCGCACGCCTGAGTGCCCACGCCGAATTGGTGACAGCGCTGGGTGGCGGGCTGGGTGCAGGAAATGATGTGCCGAAGGACAGCCAGACCCAGGCACCGAAAACCCCGGCCCTTTTAAAGAGCCTCTCGAATTGAACACGATGTTCCAGGTACATCCGCATTTGTGGCGAGGGAGCTCGCTCCCGCTTGAGTGCGCAGCACTCACAACATGTGAGGTGGCTGCCCGAATATTGGGGCCGCTACGCAGCCCGGCGCGAGCAAGCTCGCTCGCCACAGAATCTCTTTTGCCTCACGTGCTTCCAGGATACTCATGACTCCCTCGCCCGCACCTCTGCGCTGGCTGTATTCCCTTGAATGGCGCCGTGGTTTTTTTGACTGGGCACGCAGCGACGGCGTGACCTGGGTCTACATTTTCAAAGTGCTGTTCGCCGCGTTCCTCACCCTGTGGCTGGCGATGCGCCTGGAGTTGCCGCAACCGCGCACGGCGATGATCACCGTGTTCATCGTCATGCAACCGCAAAGCGGCCAGGTGTTCGCCAAGAGTTTTTACCGCTTTCTCGGCACGCTGGCCGGGTCAGCGGTGATGGTCGCGTTGATTGCCTTGTTCGCCCAGAACACCGAACTGTTCCTCGGTTCGCTGGCGATCTGGGTCGGCCTCTGCTCGGCCGGCGCGGCGCGTTATCGCAATTTTCGCGCCTACGGTTTCGTGCTCGCCGGGTACACCGCCGCGATGGTCGGTTTGCCCGCGTTGGCCCACCCGGACGGCGCGTTCATGGCCGCGGTCTGGCGGGTGTTGGAGATCTCGCTGGGGATTCTTTGCGCCACCGTGGTCAGCGCCGCGATCCTGCCGCAAACCGCCAGCGCGGCGATGCGCAACGCCTTGTATCAGCGCTTTGGTGTGTTCGCCTTGTTCGTCACCGATGGCTTGCGCGGTCGCAGCAAACCCGAGGCTTTCGAAGCCAGTAACGTGCGCTTTATTGCCGAGGCTGTCGGCCTGGAAGGGCTGCGCAGCGTCACCGTGTTCGAAGACCCGCACATGCGTCGACGCAACGGACGACTGAGTCGCTTGAACAGCGAATTCATGGGCATCACTACGCGCTTCAACGCTTTGCACCAATTGCTCGAACGCTTGCGCAGCAGCGGCGCTGACCACGTGGTGGCGGCGATCAAACCGGGGTTGCAGGATCTTGCGGAATTGCTCGATGGCTTCAGCGGTCGCGCCTTGACCAGCCCCGATGCCGCACGCCTGGCCAGCGCCTTGGCGACTTACAAGGAAAACCTGCCGGCGCGGGTTCGCAGCCTGCGGGCGACCTTTCAGGAAAGTGGTCCGAGCGACGCCGAGCAGCTCGATTTTCATACCGCCTACGAACTGCTCTATCGCTTCGTCGACGAGTTGCACAGTTATGCACAGACCCACGCTTCACTGGCCGATCACAGCCATGCGCGCGAACAATGGGACGAGCCGTTCACCCCGCAAACCAACTGGATGGCCTCGGCGGCGTCGGGGATACGGGCGGCGTTCATTCTGGTGGTGCTGGGCAGTTATTGGGTGGCGACGGCGTGGCCGAGCGGGGCGACCATGACGCTGATCGCTGCGGCCACCGTCGGTCTGTCCGCGGCGACACCGAACCCGAAACGCATGGCGTTCCAGATGGCCTGCGGCACATTCCTCGGGGCACTGATCGGCTTCGTCGAGATGTTTTTCATCTTCCCGTGGATCGACGGTTTTCCCTTGCTGTGCGTGATGCTCGCGCCGGTGATCGTGCTCGGTTCGTTCCTCACGTCGCGGCCGCAATACGCCGGTGTCGGCCTCGGCTTGCTGATCTTCTTCAGCACCGGTTCGGTGCCGGACAACCTCACCGTCTACAACCCTTACGCGTTCATCAACGACTACATCGCCATGGTGCTCGGCATGCTGGTGTGCGCGGCGGCCGGGGCGATCATTCTGCCGCCGAACAGCCGCTGGTTGTGGCGCAGGCTCGAGCAGGATTTGCGTGGGCAAGTGGTGTATGCGATCAGCGGCAAGCTCAAGGGCCTGGCTTCGAGTTTCGAAAGCCGGACCCGGGACTTGCTGCATCAGGCTTACGGCCTCGCGGTGGGTCAGCCGCAGGTGCAACGGGACTTGCTGCGCTGGATGTTCGTGGTGCTGGAAGTCGGCCACGCGATCATCGAGTTGCGCAAGGAACAGGCGATTCTGCCGGTGCATCCGGCCTACGCCGAATCCCAGCCGTGGCGCCAGGCAATCCGCGTGATGGGGCGCTCGCTGGTGCGGCTATTTCTGCAACCGAGCCCGAGCAATCTGGAACGCGGCCTGATCGCGGTCGACCATGCCATCAGCCGCGTGCAAGCCACCGACGAACCGTTCGCGCCGCACTTCGACACCTCCGCGTTGCGGCGGGTGAAGAGCTATTTGCACTTCATCCGCACCTCGCTGCTGGACCCGCAATCACCGCTCGCCGCCTACGCCGGGACCCGGCCCCAAGGACTTGAACATGCCTCGTGAAATCGCCTTCCACGGCGTGTACATGCCCACCATGACGCTGATGTTTTTCATCGCCGCGGCGCTGGCCTGGGCGCTGGACCGGTTCCTGTCCGGGTTCGATCTGTACCGCTTCTTCTGGCACCCGGCGCTGCTGCGCCTGAGCCTGTTTACCTGTCTGTTCGGCGCTCTGGCGCTGACGGTCTACCGTTGACTCTCTATTTCTGAAGAAGGCCCTGATGAAAAAGCTTTTCAGCCTGCTCGCCACGTTGCTGGTGCTAGCCCTCGCGATATGGATCGGCCGGACCCTTTGGGTGCATTACATGGACACGCCGTGGACCCGCGACGGCCGGGTGCGCGCCGACATTATCAACGTCGCCGCCGACGTCACCGGGGAAGTGGTGGACGTGCCGGTGCGCGACAACCAGCAAGTGAAGAAGGGCGATCTGCTGATGCGCATCGACCCCGAGCACTACCGCATCGCGGTCAAACAGGCGCAGGCCCTGGTGGCCTCGCGCAAGTCGACGTGGGAGATGCGCAAGGTCAACGCCCATCGCCGCGCCGACATGGACGCCTTGGTGATCTCGAAGGAAAACCGCGACGACGCCAGCAACATCGCCGACTCGGCCCTGGCCGATTACCAGCATGCCCAGGCACAACTGGAAGCGGCTGAACTGAACCTCAAACGCACCGAGGTCCGTGCTGCGGTGGACGGCTATGTCACCAACCTCAACGTGCATCGCGGTGACTACGCGCGCATCGGCGAAGCGAAAATGGCTGTGGTCGATATGAACTCATTCTGGGTGTATGGCTTCTTCGAAGAAACCAAACTGCCGCATGTGCGGGTGGGCGACAAGGCCGACATGCAGTTGATGAGCGGCGAGGTGTTGAAGGGGCATGTGGAAAGCATCTCCCGTGGCATCTATGACCGGGACAACCCGGAGAGCCGCGAGCTGATTGCGGATGTGAACCCGACGTTCAACTGGGTGCGCCTGGCGCAGCGAGTGCCGGTGCGGATTCACATTGATGAAGTGCCGGAAGGTGTTCTTTTGGCGGCGGGGATTACGTGCACGGTCGTGGTTAACTGACTCGGTCCGTCAGGCATAAGACAAAGGCTCAGCCCTTGCAAAACGTCTCATGCAAATGTCGCCAAACCACCTTGCCACCGGCCTGTTTCTCAAACACTACTGTCGAGCGGCGATCCGAGTGCAGGCCCGTTGCATCGGTCTGCTGCTCGCGATAACCCACCACCGCGCCACCGTCGTACAGTGCAATACCCCGCAACTCGCTGAGCTCGATCCTGAAGCCAAGCTTCTTCCCGCCGGCCAGCAAGAACAACTCGCTCAACGCTTCGAAATCCAGCACCCGGCCGAGGGGCGAGATCATGGAAAACTGTGGTGAAAACCGGCTCAGCAGTTGTTCAAGTGCCGAGTCGTCTCGTTCTTCGGCCAGCCATTGTTCGATGGCGACGTGGGCCTGGATGACTTCGTCGAAGTAGTCGGTGTAGTCGGTCATGGTTGTTTCCTGAGTTTTTGCAGCGTCTGGTCTGACGTCTTCGCGGGCAAGCCTGGGCAAATATTGCGAACGACGCGAGCCTGTAGGCGCGAGGCTTGCCCGCGAAAAACGATAACGCAGTCCTACAGTTGCCCCCTAAGCCCAAACCGCTTCATCAACCCCGCCTCCAGCAACCCTTTAGGCAGCAACCCCGCCAACAACGGCAACGCCCGGCTGCCGTTGCCCAGACGAATCAGGCGCGGAGGTTTGCTCTGCTGCACAGCCTTGAGCAAACCACCGGCAAACTCCTTGGCCGGGGTCGGTTTATCCTGAGAGGCCTTGGCCCGCGCACGAATGCCTTCGCGCAAGGGAAACCACGGCGATTGCTCGGTGATCAACTGCTCCGCCTCATGCCCGGCATTCTTGGCGAAGCTGGATTCGATGGCGCCCGGCTGTACTTCCATCACGCGCACACCGAACGGCGCCAGCTCCATGCGCAATGCATCGCTCAAGGCATGGACAGCGGCTTTCGAGGCGCAATACGCGCCGGCAAACGGGGTGACCAACACCCCGGAAACGCTGCCGATGTTTACCACGATCCCTTTGGCCCGACGCAACACCGGGAACAGCGCGCGGGTCACGCCAACAATCGCGAACACATTGGTTTCGAATTGGCGCTGCATCGCCGGCACACCGCCGTCGAGCAGCGGCCCCATGGCGCCATAGCCGGCGTTGTTGATCAGCACATCGAGGCCGCCATGTTGCTGGTTGATCCGCTCGCTCAACTGTTCCAGCGCCGCGCCGTCGTTGACGTCCAGCTGTACGGCCGTGAATCCGGCGGCGGCCAACGCGGCCACATCTTCAGCCTTGCGGGCGCTGGCCCAGACTTCGTATCCGGCCCCTTTGAACACATCGGCGAGGGCGCGGCCGATGCCGCTGGAGCAACCGGTAATCAACGCAACGGGCATGGCGCGGTCCTTGTGCAAAAAGAAGTAGGGGGATCAGTCGGAGAAACTACCCTGCAAACGCTCGGCGCGAAACTCCAGGGTTTGCGGGCGATAGCCAGGGCGCAGCGGCGGCAGGGGCAAGCAGTCTTCCCAGGTGGCGCCGGCTTGCAGTTCGCCGGGGCCGCGATAGCGCGGGGCGGTGTATTGATTGTCGGCCAGATTAACCGTATCGCCCGGCGCATACGCGGCGACACGCCAGCGCAACTCGGTCAGCGGCACGTCGTTGCCGTTGTTCATGGTCAGTTTCAACGGCCGGTCTGCCGGGCAGTGTTCCGGCGCGTAGGTGATGCGCAACTCCAGGCGCGCCAGTTGCTTGACCTCGCGGTTGTCCATCCAGATCACCCACGTGGCCACCAGACCCAGGCCGATGGCGGCCGCCACCGAGACGGGCAAGGCCTTGGCCGGGTAGCGCAGCAACAGGATCAGCCAGGTAATAACCAGCAAAACGCCGATGAACATGTTTGAACGCTCCTTGAACTCATGGCCACCATCCTACCGAAGGGCTGAGGGAATGGACATTGCGCGTTCCAATGGGACGCGGAGCATCCTGGGCTGAACTCCCACGCAGAGCGTGGGAACGAACAAAAAAGCCCCCGACCAACCCGCTGCGGATAGGGAAAACGCAGCGGACTGGACGGGGGCTTTTGTTTTACTGAACGCTTACTGCGCGATGGTTTTCACCGACACGCCGCGTTCGATCGGGGTGGAGCGACCGTAGATATCTTCGAACCGCTCGATATCGTCTTCACCCAGGTAGCTGCCCGATTGCACTTCGATGATCTCGAGTGGAATCTTGCCCGGGTTGCGCAGGCGGTGAACCGAGGCGATCGGGATGTAGGTCGACTGGTTCTCGCAGAGCAGGAACACGTTTTCGTCGCAGGTCACTTCGGCCGTGCCGCTGACCACGATCCAGTGTTCGGCGCGGTGATGGTGCATTTGCAGGGACAGGCACGCGCCCGGCTTGACCGAGATGTGCTTGACCTGGAAACGGCCGCCCATGTCCACCGAGTCGTAGGAGCCCCACGGACGATAGACTTCGCAGTGGTTCTGGGTCTCGCTGCGGCCCTGCTCGTTGAGGGTGTTGACCATCTGTTTCACGCCTTGGACCTTGTCCTTGTGGGCGATCATCATGGCGTCCTTGGTTTCGACGACCACGATGTTTTCCAGGCCGATCACCGACACCAGTTTGCCGTTGCCGTGGATCATGCAGTTCTTGCTGTCCTGAATGACCACGTCGCCTTTGGTGACGTTACCGTTGGCGTCTTTTTCGTTCACTTCCCACAGCGACGACCAGCAACCGACATCGCTCCAGCCGGCGGTCAGCGGTACGACGCAGGCGCGCTGGGTTTTTTCCATGACCGAATAATCGATGGAATTGTCCGGGCAGCAGGCGAAAGTCGCTTCGTCGATGGTGACGGTGTCGGCATCCTGTTCGCTGCGTTCAAGCGTCAGCAGGCAGGTGTCGTAGATGTCTGGATCGTGTTTTTTCAGCTCTTCCAGGAAGCGGCTGGCACGGAACAGGAACATGCCGCTGTTCCAGAAGTAACCGCCGGACTGGACGAACTCGGTGGCGCGCTTGACGTCCGGTTTTTCGACGAAGTGCGAGACGCGGCTGACGCCTTCGGGCAGCAGGGAGTCAGCGGTCGATTTGATATAGCCGTAGCCGGTTTCCGGTTTGGTGGCCGGAACGCCGAACAGCACCATTTCGCCGTTTTCGGCAGCGACGGTGGCCAGGGCCAGCGCACGTTGCAAGGCTTTCTGGTCATCCAGCACGTGGTCGGCCGGCAGCACCAGCATCAACTCGTCGCGACCTTCATTGACCAGCATCATCGCGGTCAGGGCCACGGCCGGCGCCGTGTTGCGGCCGAACGGTTCCATCAGGATGCGCTGGGTTTCCAGTTTACGGTTGCTCAGCTGCTCGTTGACGATGAAGCGGTGGTCTTTGTTGCAGACCACGATCGGGGTGTCCATGCCTTCAAACACCAGGCGTTCCAGGGTTTGCTGGAACAGCGTGTGTTCGCCGGTCAGGGCGAGGAACTGTTTAGGGAATTGCTTACGCGAAAGCGGCCAAAGACGTGAGCCGCTACCACCTGACAAGATCACCGGAATCATGTTGTTACTCCTTGAAAATCGTATGGGTCAGAGCTACTGCGTTCTGTCGTTTCACTCTTGTTCTTATTCCGTGTCCCGACTGGCACTGCGGTTCAATGTGGGAGCGAGCCTGCTCGCGAAGGCGGCGTATCAGTCGACATCAATGTTGAATGTCAGACCGCTATCGCGAGCAGGCTCGATCCCACAAGGGAACAGCGTCAGTCAGGCAAAATGTTTAGCGCGTCGAAACCGGGCGTTTTACCCAGACTGGCGACAGGCTGCTGCCTTTACCGGTGACGTACAGCACGGCGGCTTCACCGCGTTCCAGGGCAACCGGTTTCACGTCGCCGACTTTGGTCGCGCCGTCGTACAGGGCCAGGCTGACTTTGACCGGGTTGATTTCACGTTCGCCACGGCCCTTGGCCGCTACGGATGGAACCACTTCGGTCTTGCCATCAGCGGTTTTCAGGGTCAGGGCCTTGTCGCTGAGGTTCTGCACGCGAACCAGGGATTTCTGCTTGTTCTTGAACGGCGGCTCTTCGATCAGTTGCGGCGCGCCGCTGGCGTTGTTGACCAGGGTGTAATAGTGATCACCGGCCAGTTTCACCGGCAGGGTCTGGCTGCCGACCTTGGCGCTGTAGTCGCCGCCCGGCATGAAGCTGAAGTCGGTACTGGACAGCGGCGCGACTTCGGCCAGGTTGGTGCTGCCGACGGTGGCGCTGACTTCAGCGTTACCGGCGTTGTAGACACGGACGAAGCTCGAACCTTTCGGTGCAGTCGGGCCGTAGAGTGCAGCGTCACCAGCGAAGGCGGACATCGACAACACGCTCATGCCAGCAACAAGTGCGAAGGTCTTGGCGAGACGGCGAGGAGTAGTAGTGAAAGTCATGGTAGTACCTCTCTCTTTCAGTTTTGCGCCCGGTCGGGCGTCTCGGATTTAGTGTTTGCGGCTACGTTTTGTTGGCGGGCGCCGGCTTCTTTGAGCTCTGCGACCCACTGCGGGTCGGCGTCGCCTATTTCGTTGTTCACAGGCAGATAACGTTCAGGGAACTCCCAGATCAGCACCTGTGGCGGGCTGTTCTTGAAAGCATCACTTTTCAGGTAGCTGAGCATCGGCAGAATCGGGCCGTGGCCGTCTTCGGCGTAATTGACCACGTCGCTGTTCAGCGCTTGTTTCAGCGCCCCGACGAAGTTCCAGTTAGGGTTGGCGCTGTAGCTGGTGCCGATCAGGGCCACCGGCACTTCGGTGTTGGCGAACAGCGCGTCATCACCGGCAGGCTGGTCTTGCGCGACCACGGTGTTGCGCTTTTGCAACGGCTCGGTCTTCGGCATCAGGTTTTCGAACAGCGGGTCCAGCGGCAGGAACAACCGCAGGTCGCCTTTGTGCGTGACCTTCTCCGCAGGTTCGGTGACGAAGCGTTGCGGCTCGCCGCTGAGCGGGGTTTTCTCGGCAATGGTTTTGGCCAGGGTCTCGGCGGCGATTTGCGCGCCTTCCGGGGTCCAGTGGGTGTCGGTGCGAAGGAACACTTGCTGACCGTCGAGCTTGGCTTTGAGCATCGGGCCGAACAGGTCAGGCGCGATGATCTTGTTGGCTGCCACGCGAGCGTGGAAGTCTTCATAGAGGTTGGCGTGAATGCTCGAAGGTTTCACTGCGCCCAGGTGTTCCGGGTACAGGCGAGTCTTGGCCGGCACAATCGCCATCACCAGTTTCACGCCTTTGGCCTTGAGTTCCTGGCGTACGCCTTCTACGAGCGCGTAGTTGCCTTGCAGGTTCAACTCTTCGTTGACGATCGGGTTGAATTCTTCATCGCTGTACAACCATTGATCGCGGCCGAGCACAACGCCCGGACGACCTTCGTTGAACAGTTTGAAATCCAGCGCGGCCCAAAGGTTGGTGCCCAGGCGCTTGATCGGGAACTCCTCGTCGTAGTGCGTTTCCACAGCCTTGGCCCAGCGGCCATTGAGCACCGTCGCATCGGCGTTGGTGCTGAAGCCGAAGAAGCTGCGCGTCGACCACAGGCCCAGCACCAGCAGGGTCACCATGAACAGGGCGATGTAGAAGATACGTAATGAGCGGGTCATGGTCAGATCCCTCAGAACTGGAAGTAAAGGAACGGCGAGAAGCTTTGCGCCGAGAGTTTGAAAATCGAGGCGATGAACAGCACCAGTACCAGCGTGCGCATCACGTAGCGGGACCAGTCCGCGGTCCAGTAGGCCGGTTGCACGGTGGCTTCAACGCCAACGGTGTAGCCAGGCTCGTGGATGCTGGTCGGGTTGTCGCCCGGTACGGCTTTGATCATTCCAGGCGTGGCAGCGGCCGGGCCGTCGGCCTCGACGTTGACCACAGGCTTGGTCTTCTCAGGCGGCAGGTTGCTGTAGAAATCGCGGATGCCGAAGAACGCCAGGGTCATGTAAGCCACCACCAGGGTCGCCACTTGCAGGCCGGTGAGGCTGGCCGCGTTGAGTTCCGACAACGACCATTCGCCGAAGCTGAACATCGCGCCGTACATGCGACCGGCGACGTGCAGGTTTTCCGAACGGAAGATCACCCAGCCCATGACCACGAGCAGGAAAGTCAGGGCCCAGCGGATCGGGTTGATGCTGCGTGGCGAGGTGTTCAGGCCCAGGGCCTTTTCGATCGCCAGCCACATGCCGTGCCACGCACCCCAGACGATGTAGGTGATGTTCGCGCCGTGCCACAGACCACCGAGCAGCATGGTCAGGAACAGGTTGCGATAGGTCATCAGCGTGCCTTTACGGTTACCGCCGAGGGTGATGTACAGATAGTCACGCAACCAGGTCGACAGGCTGATGTGCCAGCGACGCCAGAACTCGGTGATCGACTGGCTGATGTACGGCTGCTTGAAGTTTTCCATGAAGCGGAAACCCATCATCAAGCCCAGGCCGATGGCCATGTCGCTGTAGCCGGAGAAGTCGAAATACAACTGCGCGGTGTAGGCGAGGGCGCCCAGCCAGGCGTCGCCCGTGGTCGGGTTCTGCAAGGCAAAGCAATGGTCGGCCACCACCGCGAGGGTGTCGGCGATAAAGACCTTCTTGATGAAACCCTGCATGAACCGCGTGGCACCTTCGGAGAACTTGTCGAGGGTGTGGGTGCGGTTGTTGAACTGGTCGGCGAGGTCGCGAAAACGCAACACCGGGCCGGCGATCAAGTGCGGGAAGATCGCCACGAATGCGGCAAAGTCGATCAGGTTGCGGGTCGCCGGGGTGTCTCCTCGATAGACGTCGATGATGTAGCTGATGGACTCGAAGATGTAGAACGAGATCCCGATCGGCAACAGCACGTGGGTCAGGATGAACGGCGACAGACCGACCGACGTCATCATCGCGTTGATGCTGTCGACGCCGAAGTTGGCGTACTTGAAGTAGCCGAGAATGCACAGGTCGACGGCCACGCCCAGCAGCAACCAGCGTTGTGCCGGTTTGGTCCGAACGCCTGCGGCACCGACTTTGAGGCCGATCCAGTAGTTCCACAACGTGACGGCCGCGAACAGCGCAAGGAAGTCCACACGCCACCAGGCATAGAACACGTAGCTGGCGAGCAGCAGCAGCAGGTTGCGATAGCGTATTCCGCTCAAGTAGTACATGCCGAGAAAGATCGGCAGGAACAAAAACAGGAACACGTTGGATGAAAATACCATCCCGGTCTCTCCATGTTTAACCAACAGTCAAGGGCCAACGGCCCCCCCAAACCCCCCGTGAAAAACCGGAGGGCATTACTCAAATCTCAAACCTGACACTGACCCTCTGTAGGAGTGAGCCTGCTCGCGATGAGGGCGTGTCAGTCGACATGAATGTTGAATGTCAGGCCGCAATCGCGAGCAGGCTCACTCCTACAAGGTTTTGTGCTTTGGCTACGAACCTTTTTTGCCTTTCTCGTTGGCCGGGTCGTAGACCTTGGTCAGGTCACCCCCGAGGCGGAAGGTCTTGAACGGCTGCATCTCGTGTTTTTTCTCGAGCACATCCGGCGAGCAGGTGTAGAGCGTGCAGAACGGTTCGAGCCAGGCGAATTTCGAGTCGACCTTGAGGTCGGTCATGTCCTGTTCCTTGCCGTTCTTTTTCTCGAACTCGTCCGGGTCTTTAACCCCCGACAACACCCTGTCACCCAGGCGTTTCAGCGCGCCGTTATTTTCCTGACGCAAGTCCACACCGTTGACCTGAGCGAAACTGGCGATCATCGCGAGCGGCGGCAAAGCGTAGTTGTGATAGGCGAGGGCGCGTTGCTGGCGCTTGAGTTCGTTGGGCAGGAAACCCTGGGCGTCAATCTGATTGGCGCCGACTTTGTATTCCTTCACTGCCCAGTCGAACAGGTCGCGACGGTTTGTGGCGATGGACGTTGCCATCACCGACCAGGCGGACCAGTACGAGTGGTTGTTGGTTTTTTCCAGCGGCAGGTTGTCCCAATCGCTGACCACCTGATCCGCCATTTTGCTGAACCAGGCTTCGATCAACTGCGACTCTTGCTGATGGTTGGCCAGCGGTTGCGAATCGGAGAACTTCAGGCGAATGTAAGCCGACGCCATGCTGCCCAATGCCCATTTGCGCATGGACTTGCCGGTGTGGTTGAAATCCTTGGACATCAACGCATCGGACTTGGCCCAGGCGGTCAACCAATTCAGGGTGCATTCCAGTTGTTCCGGACGACCGTCACGCATGTACTGCATCACGCGCTTGCTGGTGCCGCGCTCCATCTTGGTGATGTCGGCGGTGGTGTCGCGGAAGGCTTTTTCCGAGGCCTCGTTCAGGGTCGAACGGGCCTTGTCGGAGCCTTCATACTTGCTGCGAAATTGCAGTGAGCCGGTGTACGGCGTCGGCATCGCATCACAGCCTTCGCTCTTGTCGCCGGTTTTGACTTTTTCAATCGGCGCGAAGTAACCCTGTGGCGGGCGCAGTGGCGCGGCGGCCTGGGTGGCGCCGGCGAACATCGCCAACGTCAGCAGGGAGGGCGCGAGTAACTTTTTCAAAGTTCGGGTTTGCATGCATGTCATAAGAGGTTGCCTCATTGCCCGGCTTGAGCGGTGCGCTGCCCAGCGCCAGGGAATACATTGCGTTTGCAGATTTTCGCTTCGACTTTCTGTGGCGTGGCACCTGCTTCAGGCCCTGGATCTCGACGGCCAGCAGATTCTGCGTGGCCCAGTCTTCGTCCGTGCGCAACTCGAAGGCAAAGCGCCCGTCGGTGTCGGAAGTTTCCGGTTTTTCGATTTTGATGTCCTCGTGGCGACCGTTCATGTACCAGAGGGTGGCTTGCAGGATTTTCACCGACGCATCGGCGAACTGGATGTCGACCTGGTGACTGCCGTTTTGCAGGTTCAGGTTCTTGCTGTTGACCATTAATTCGTTCTTGCCCGGTTTCAACGTGGTGCTGCCGGTCATCTGTGCATCCTTTCCTTCGCAACCGTTGTCCAGCAGCGCCATCATCTGGCGGTAGATGGTTTCCTGGTCGAGGCGATAGAGCGGCGAGAATTCCCAGATCAGAATCTTCGGCGGCTTGGTCTGGAACTCTTCGCTGCCCAGGTACTGCAGCATCGAACCTTCCAGGCCACCGCCGGGGAACGCCACGTTGAGGATGTCGGCGCCGATGGCCTCTTGGAGGAAACCGGCGAAGTTGTAGTTCTTGCCACTGTGGCTGGTGCCGACCAGGGTGATCTCGGGATTGCCGGAGTCACTGAACAGGTCGCCGTCGGCCGCTTCGCCCTTGGGCTCGGTGGTGAACTGATCCATGTACTGGATCGCGTAGCTGGTGCCACAGAGTTGACCGGCCATGTTGTGTAATGTTCCGGTCTTGCCCATGCGACCCGACTTATGGCTCTCGAATTCGCGCTTGGGAATGTCAGCGAACTCAGGCAGTTGCTTGATTTTCTCGCCGACGATTTTCGCCGTGCGCTGGGCGCCATACGGCGTCCAGTGTTGGTCGCCGCGGAAGTAGAAGTCGTGGGCCGGCAAGGTGTCGGGCAGCGATTCGTTGGTCAGCGGCGACAGGTCCGGAACCACGTAGCCCATGGCGGCGAAACGACCGAGCATGGTCTTGTAGTTCTTCAGCGCCTTGTCGAAATCGTATTTGGCTTTTTCTTCCGGATTCAGTTTGTTGCGGTTCACCAGACCACGGGTGGGCTGGTAAACGATGACCAGTTCCACGCCTTTGCTCTTGAACGCATCGTGCAGCTCTTTCATGCGTTTGTAGCCGGCGGGGGTAGTGTCGAATTCGGTGCGCAAGTCTTCCTGGGTACGGAACAGCCAGTCGCCCTGAGCCTGCACCAGCGTGGTGAAGTTCTGCTGATAACGCGTGGTGTAGTTCTTCGCGTCATGGGCTTCGGGGCACAGGTTGCAGCACGGTTCGGCGCTGAAGCTCGGGGCTTTGACTTCATCGGCACGGACGCCGGCGCTGGCCGCGAGAATGCCGGCGGTCAGGGCCGACAGGCTGAGTAATTTGATCAAGTGTGGGTGCATAAAATTATCCTCAGTCCTGCATTTCGGTCTGGCGTTCGACAGGGTCGATCAGCACGGCTTTCTGCTGGCGCACCAGCAGATCGAGAATTTCATCCTGGCGCTCGCCAAGGATCCCGTTGAAGCTGATGCCGCTGGATTTGGTCGGGGCGAGCATGACACGCGATACAACTCGACGCTCAGCGGCGAGTCGATGGACAGCGGTCCGCTGCCGTTGCCGGCCAGTTCGCCACCGACGATGATCAGCGACACCTGGGCGTCGAACGGGTCGAGCTTGATGTCCCGGTCGGTGTCGCTCAGGTCTTTGATGTGGCCGTAGACGCCCGTCAGGCCGTTGGCCATGGCGAGGTTTTCGTAGAGGCGGATATTCACGCTGTTACGAATACGGATGCCGTGGCGGCGATTGCTGATCACCTTGTTGCCCCACAGCAGGTTGTCAGCACTCTCGTAGAGGGTGATGCCGTCGGTGTGGTTCTTGTAGATCTCGTTGTAGGCGATGACGTTGTTCACGCTGTTACGGTCAATCACCATGCCTGACAACTTGTTGTCGTAGCTGCGGTTGTTGAAGATGAAACTGTCGTTGACCTCACGGGAAATAATGATCCCGTGCTTCTTCTTGGTCCCGAATACGGTGTTGTCCGCGATGATCAGTCCGTGGGAACGGTCATGCGGGTCAATGCCGTAGACGATGTTGTCTTTGTAAGTGTTGCCCTTGACCACGAAGTCGCGGGTCTCGTAGCAGTAGAAGCCGTACCACATGTCCGAGAACTCGGAGCCGACGATCCAGCCGGTCGGTTCAGGACGCTTGAGCACCTTGGCCATGTTCGGCGTGTACTGGGAAATACTCACGCCGTAAGACTTACTGTTGGCGTAGCCGAAACTGGCGATCTTGCTGTTGGCGATGTAGGTCTGGGTGCCGCCCCAGGACAGCAGGAACGGACGGAATTCCTTCGGCGACTTGAAGGCCGCCGGGCCGTTTGCCTTTTCGCTCCAGCCAGTGATTTTGGTATCACGCACAAACAGCTGGCCGTCGTTGACCAGGAACGAACCGGACTCTTGGGACAGGCGCAGTTCCTGGGTCTGCTTGTCGATTTCCAGGATGCCTTTCTCACCTACCACGATCGGCAACTTCGCCAGGAACACACCCGGCGAGGTTTCGCTGAAGTACTGCTTGGGCAGTTTCTTGGCCAGATCCTTGAGGTTCATGTAGCCGTCGTCGACGAAGATCGCCTGTGGGATGCCGTGCTGACGCACCACCCACTCGGCCATCTTGTTATCGCCGCCGATGAAGTCCTTCAGGGCGTTCTCCTGCATCATCCGGCGCACGCTGATTTTGCCGGCCTTGGTGCGCACGACTTTCGCGGCGATGGCTTCGGCGGTGTAGCCGGAGGTGTCCGGCAGTTTCGGTGCAGCCAGTTCCAGCGGCTCGGTCGGCGCGCTGTTGACGGTGTAGGTCTTGGCCTGTTGCAGCCCCTTGGCAATGGTCGCCGGCTGCCCTTTCTGCGCGGGCGCTACCGGCTCCGCAGTGGCGAAGGCCGCCGAGCTGGCCAGCAGCATCGCGCCGGCCAGCAAGGTCAACGAGCCTCTCTTCGGACTGTTCATGTCAGGAACTCCCTTCGCGGTTCGCATCAGAAGCGCCAGATCACGTCGATAAACGCGCGGTGCATGTACGAATCGACGCCTTTGCCATACGCATCGCCCGGCTTGAACACACCGCCACGCAAGCGCACGAGGGCCGAAGGCTCGTCGATCGACTGACTCAGGGAGGCCGGCAGCAGGCCTTGCTTGAAGTACTTGGTGACGACCACGTCCATTTCCTGGCCGAGGTCTTTGTTGCCATCTTCCAGCGGCAGGGACGTGCTGGAGAGCACGGCGCCGGTCACGTCGTCGGTGTCGTTCTGCACGGCGTTGATGCCGTTGCTGCCGACCGGCTTGTTGCCGTCGACACGCCAGAATTTGTGGTAGATCACGCTGGCGTCGTATTCGTCGTTGAGCATCCACGAACCGAACAGCGTAGCGGTCTGCATGTTGTTCATTTCGCCACGGAAGGCTTCGCCGAAACGGTGAACCCGCGAACGGGTACCGGTGTAGTTCGAGCGATTGCTTTCCAGGCCGTTCTGTTCGTAATCGGCGCTGGCGCGGGCATAGGCTGCACCGACTTGCCATTGCGGATCGAGGCGCAGACGCACGCCCAGGTCAGTGGCCCAGCCATCGACGTTGCCGCTGGTCTTGGCTTGTGCCGGCGGAGTGCCGTCGGCGTTCAGCGGATTGACCGTGTCGCGGTCGCCGCTCATGCCAGTGACGCTGCCCCAGTAATTGACGGTGTTGGTGTTGCGCCAGTTGTAGGCATCGCTGTCGGCGGTCAGGCCGATCCAGCTGATGTCGCCGTTCTCTTTCTTGTCCAGAGAATCGGCCGGAACACCAGGTTGCGGATAGTCAAGCTTGCCGTCATCGTGGGTGTGATGACCACGAATGCCGACCCAGTTGCCCGGCGTCCACTGATACGCCGCATCAGCGTAAGCGTGCAGGCGATCCTTGTCTTTCGGGGCCAGCTCGGTGAGGTCGGTGCGGTATTCGCTGAAGCGTTCGGCCACACCGGCGTTGGCACGCAACAGGGTGGTGTCGAAGGTCCAGTTCAGGGCTTCGATGTTGGTGTCGCGCCATTGGCCGTCGTCGTTGCGCAGGCGCTGGCGACCGAGCTTGAGGATCTCGCCAGGGTACGGCGTCAGGCCGCTGTAGCCGACCCAGAACTCGCGCATCGCCAGGTAGTTTTTCTTGCTCTTGCGATCACCGTTGTCGGTGGTCTGGGTGCCGTCGCTGTCGGACTGCTGCAGCGTGTCGGTCTCGATGATGTCGGTGGACGTCACGGCCTGACCCATGGCGTAGCCGCTCCACGCGCCGCTTTCGCCGTAGATCCATGGACGCAGGTCGAGGCCGACGCCGTTGACGTCGCCGCCGCTTGCGGTGCCCAGATCGGTGTCGTCTTGGGACTGGCCGGTGATTTTCACATCAAGGCCGTAGTTCTTGCTTTCAGTCAGGGCCGCCAGGGTCGGGCACGACCACAACAGGGCGAACGACAGGCCAATACCGGCCTTCACGAATGGATTCAGCTTCATAGGGATTCCTCGCCGTCTTCTTCTTGCAGGGCATGCAGTTCCAGCGTGTTCTGGCTCAAGGCACCACGAACGTCCTGTTCTTGTTTCAACAGGCGTTTGGCCTCGGCGAGCTGGGCAGGCGGCAGTTGGGCTTCGAGTGTTTGCGCAAGCTCGGTGGCTTGCGGGGTGTTCTGTGTCTTGGCCAATTGGCTGAAGACGTAAGCGTTAAGCGGGTCGGGCTTGGTGCCCTTGCCTTGGGAAAACAGTTGGGCAATGGCGAAGTCGGCGCTGTTCTGGCCGTTGCGCGCAGCCTTGAGCAGGTGGTCCAGCGCTTTCTGCGAATAGACCTGGCCCAGGTAACCGCGACGGTAGATCTGGCCGAGGTAGTAATCGGCGGCCACTTCTCGGTCGACGGCTTTCTTGAAGTGTTCTTCGGCAGCCTTCGCGTCGGCCGGCACCATTTTGCCTTCGTAATAGAGCTTGCCCAGCAACAGTTCTGCGCGCGGCTGGTCGGCGGCGCGGCCGTTGTCCAGATACTTCATCATCGTGTCGACGTCGCCCAGTTCCGGGAAGTCGTAGAGCAATTGTGCGAGGCTGACCCAGGAAGCGGGGTAGCCCGGAGCGATGCCTTCGAGCAGCGACTGAGCGGTTTTCTCGTCGGTCTTGCCCAGGCTCGCATCGCCCAATACGCGAGCCACACTGTCCACGCGTTGAGCGGTGACCGTGCCGCGAGCGTGAGCGGCTTGCATCTGCTTGATCAGCTCGGCCTGTTGCTCAGGCTTGGCCTGTTTCTGATAGACCGTGGCCAGTTCGACGTAGCAGATGTCGGTGGTGTTCAACGCCGCTTTGCAGATGGTTTCCACTTCGTCCAGGTGCTGGTCGTAAGTGCCCTGCGTGCGATAGAGCAGCACTTGAGCCAGGCCCGCTTCCGGTTTGCCCTCGGCGCGCCATTGGCTGATCTGCTGCTGGGCGTTGACGTTGGGGAAACTGTGCGGGTATTGCAGGTACAGCATCGCCAGCGGGATCAGGGTGTTGCCTTCACCAGCGGCCGAGGCTTTTTTCAACAGGCCTTCGGCTTCGTGCTGTTCGGCTTCGGTGGAGCCGGGTTTGGCCACCAGCAGACGACCCAGGCGAGCCTGGGCCCGCGGCGAGACGCTGGCCGCGGCGCGATAAGTCGCCTCGGCCTGTTTGATCTGCGCCGGGTCACGGCTATCGACCTGGATATCGGCCAGGCCAACCTGTGCTTCGCTGTAGCCCAGGTCTGCCAGTTGCTGGTAATTCTGCGCCGCCAGCGCGGTGTCACCGCGCTTGAGGGCTTCGTTAGCCAGACGTTGGTCTGGAAGGCCGGCACAACCGGCCAGAGCAATTGCCATGGCCAGGGTCAGCGGGACCGGCAGGATTCTGAGTGGGCTAGTCACGGGCATGTCCTCTGCTTAAATACCGGCGGCCATGGCTTTGTCGATCAGCCAGTTCAGGTTCGGACCACGGGTGCTGTTCACTTCAACCGGGCGACCGGCGAACTTGCTGTCGAGTGGCTCGTCAGGCTGGATCAGCACGCGGATGTCCGAGGAAAGGTCGGCGCTTTTCAGGCTGGTGCTGCTGACGATCTTGCCGCTGCGGGTTTTGTCTTCACCGGCGATCTGGAAGCTGACCGTGTTGCCTGGCAGCACATCGCCGAACTGGCGATAGGAGAAGCGCGCTTCAACATTGGCTTCGCTGTTGCGCGGCACCAGTTGGAAGATCACGTCGCCTTTGCTGGCGTACTGACCGTCGGCGACCAGTTGCTGGGCCACGGTGCAATCGCACGGCGAGGTCAGGGTGCCGGTCATTTGCTTGCCGAACAGTTCTTCAACCTTGGCCGGTTGCAGTTGGTTGTCGTCCAGATGGCCCTTGAGTACGTCGAGCATGCTGGTGCTGAACGTTGCGAGCGGCGCGCCTTTGGCAGCAACGCCGTCGGCCTTGATCAGGCTCTGTACGGTGCCGTCGCGGGGCATGGTGATGTTCATGCCTGCCACGCTGACCAGGCCCGCCTGGGCGTGGCTGACGAAGTACATGCCGTACACCGACTTGAAGATGAAACCGAACGCCGCGAGGCCGACGATGAAAATCGCCAGGCTGAAGGTCACGGCGCGCAGACGACCGAACGCGGTCATGCCGTGGCCACCGTCCTTCATCTTGCGCGCTTTGGTGAAGTTGTCGCGCTGCAGGGTCGCCAGCACTTCACCCATGCTGACGATGTCGCCGGCCAGGTGCGAGGTGATCAGGTGACGCAGGGTGGAAATATCCTGGGGTTCCAGGTTCTGGAACTGACAACCGATGCGGCCGGTCTGGCGGTCGACGGAGCGGATCAGCAATTCCACGTCCATGGCCAGACCGAGGTTATCGATGACGAATTGCAGGCGCGCCTTGTACACATCGCCGGTTTTCAGCGGCAGCTGACCGGCGTTGAAGGCCAGGCCGCCAGCGGAGAGGTCGATCACTCGAGCTTCTACCGGGGTCCGGTCGGGACCGAAGAAACGCAGCTTGGCCGGGATTTTCACTCGGGCGTGTTGGCGCTGGGCTTCTGACTCATGCACTACGTTGGCGTTGACGGCGGTATTCATAGGGGCGTTTTCCTGGTTAATTCAATAAGGGGGCGGTCAGACCATCATCAGCAGCACGGCAACAAAGATGCTGCCGGCGGAGAAGGTCATGGTCCGAGACGACCAGGTGTTGAACCAACGTTGAAAGCTGGCGAGGTCACGGGTCAGGGAAGTGGGCTGGCGAGTCCAGGACTGTTGGTCGAGGCGGAAGAACACGTAGATCTTCACCAGCGCGCCGACGATCTGGTTGTAATAGAGAATCGCCGGGTAGGCCGGGCCGATCCGGTGACCGGACAACGACAGCAGCACGGTCAGGATCAGGCGGGTAATGCCGATCCACAGCAGGTACACCAGGATGAACGCGGTGCCGTACTTGAAGCTGGCGATCAGCGCGACCGTCAAGCCCAGCAACGAGGTCCACATCGACACGCGCTGATCGAACAGCACCACCGAGGTGAACAGGCCGAGGCGTTTAACCCCCAGGCCCAGGGCGCGGGCGTTCTGGCGCAGGTTGTTGCCGTACCAGCGGAACATCAGTTTGCGACTGGCCTTGATGAAGCTTTTTTCCGGCGGATGCTCCACGGTGTGGATCGCGGCGTCCGGCACGTAGAACGTGTCGTAGCCCAGGCGCATCAGGCTGAACCAGCTCGACTTGTCGTCACCGGTCAGGAACTTGAAGCGGCCCAGGCGCCAGTGTTGCAGCGAGTCGCTTTCCACGTCGGCGATGAAGTCCGGGTTGGTGACCACGGTTGCGCGAAACACCGACATCCGGCCGGTCATGGTCAGTACGCGCTTGGACAAGGCCATCGAGCACATGTTGATGTGGCGCTGGGCGAATCGCAGTTTGTGCCATTCGCTCATGATGTAGCCGCCGCGCACTTCGCAGAACTCGTTGGTGGTCAGGCCGCCGACATTGCCGAACAGCTGGAACCACGGCACGGTCTTGAGCACGGTGCCCTCGGCGAGCACGGTGTCGCCATCGATCACTGCAACCACTGCGCGGTCGTCCGGCAGGTGGCGGGAGATGGCGCGGAAACCGTAGGCCAGGCCATCACGCTTGCCGGTGCCGGGAATGCGCACGAAGTCGAGCTTGACCCGATCCGGCGGATTCATCTTCGTCCAAAGGCTTTTCACCAGCTTCTCATCGGACATTTCGACGATGGAGCAGACCATGGTGGTCGGCAGGCCGCAGTCGATCGCTTCGCGAATGACGGAGGCGTAGACCTGGGCGGTGGTCAGCGCGTCGATACGGAAGCTGGTGACCATCAAGAAAACATGGGACGGGTTTGCCGCGTCACCCAGCTTGCGCACTTTGCGCCGCAGGTGCGGGTAGACCACGTACAGAAACAGCATCCCGCGCACAAAGTGCGTGGCGCCCATCGAGTAGCGCCAGATGCCGATGAAACCGATGAGGAAGATAAAATCCTTCGAATCGGAATCGAATGTGGACGCAGGCAACGCCATGGCGATGCCCATCAATAAACTTAGGTAAAACAGCCAACCGGCGGCCTGAAGTAGGCCGTGCTTTAGCCTGTGCATAATCTGCATCCGTCTCTATCTCGGGCGAGCCTGTGGGGTGGCCCGATGGGGTTAAGGCAGGCATAAAAAACCGTAGGAGCGAGGCTTGCCCGCGAAGGCGGTGTGCCTGACACACCGCGTTGCCTGGTTCGCCGGCAAGCCTGGCTCCTACAGGAGCGAGGCGGTGTACCTGACACATCAAGTCGTCTGGTTCGCCGGCAAGCCTGGCTCCTACAGGGAACGGCTTGTTACCAGCAGATGCCTTCGGTACGACCGCTGACGCTGGTGGCTTTGGACATGAAGCCAACCAGGTCGACGACTTGCTTGCCGTGTGGAGCGTTCTGCGCCAGGGCGCGGAATTTCTCGTCACGGTTGCCGAGGATGATCACGTCGGAGTTGGCGATCACGTCGTCAAAGTCAGCGTTGAGCAAGGACGAGACGTGAGGGATCTTCGACTCGATGTAATCCTTGTTCGCACCGTGGACACGGGCGTATTCGACGTTGCTGTCGTAGATGCTCAGGTCGTAGCCCTTGCCGATCAGCATTTCCGCCAGATCTACCAGCGGGCTTTCGCGCAGGTCATCGGTGCCGGCCTTGAAGCTCAGGCCCAGCAGGGCGACTTTGCGTTTGTCGTGGCTGGAAACGATGTCGAAGGCGTTCTGCACCTGGGACTCGTTACTGCGCATCAGCGAGTTCAGCAGCGGCGCTTCCACGTCCAGCGAGCCGGCGCGGTAGGTCAGGGCGCGAACGTCCTTCGGCAGGCAAGAGCCGCCGAACGCGAAGCCAGGACGCATGTAGTACTGGGACAGGTTCAGCGTCTTGTCCTGGCAGACCACCTCCATCACTTCACGGCCATCGACGCCGACAGCCTTGGCGATGTTGCCGATCTCGTTGGCGAAGGTCACCTTGGTGGCGTGCCACACGTTGCAGGTGTACTTGATCATCTCGGCGACAGCGATGTCCTTGCGGATGATCGGTGCGTCGAGCTCTTCGTACAGCGATTGCAGAACGTCGCCCGAGGCCTTGTCGAACTCGCCGATGACGGTCATTGGCGGCAGGTCGTAATCGGCGATCGCGGTGCTTTCACGCAGGAACTCAGGATTCACTGCAACGCCGAAGTCGACACCGGCTTTCTTGCCGGAGCAGTCTTCGAGGATCGGGATGACAACGTTTGCGACAGTGCCCGGCAGCACGGTGCTGCGAACCACGATGGTGTGGCGGGTGGTCTTGTCACGCAGGACAAAACCGATCTCGCGGCATACCGCTTCGATGTAGTTCAGTTCCAGGTCGCCGTTCTTCTTGCTCGGCGTACCGACGCAGATCATCGACAGGTCGGTGTCGCGAATCGCTTCGGCGAAGTTGGTCGTGCCGCGCAATTTGCCCGTCTCGATACCCTTCTTCAGCAGTTCGCCCAGACCCGGTTCAACGATCGGCGAACGGCCGGCGTTGATCATATCGATTTTGTCTTTGGCAACATCGACGCCAACGACGTCATGGCCCCGTGCAGACAGGCAACCGGCACATACTGCGCCGACGTAACCCAAACCAAATATGCTGATGCGCATCGCAATTACCTCTGTGTTTATCAAGCCATTACATGGCCGGAGTTAATGGTGTTCATCGTTATAGTGCACTCGCAAGTGCGGCCTTACGGGCGCCGCAGTGCCGCGTGCAGGCATACAAAGTTCCGAGTGTCTAAATAAGTGCACTCAAGATGTGCGCAACTAGGCCTTATTATTCTGATATGCCCTGTTATGCAGCCGATCTTCTAATCAGAGGACCGTGTGCAAAGGTCTTGCGCGCTCAATGCCAGGCAATAAGCCCGTAAATCAAGCGGTTGGGTGCTCAGGTGAGCACGTTTATAGGGGCGCAGCCTTGGCCTTGAAGGGGATATTGATAAGCGTATCTCCTGTCCTGTATGTGTTGCCCAAATTAGAGGTCCGGTCTGCAGAAGTTAATGTGACAACTTCGCTATGTGACGCTCTTCTCTGCGTAAGTTATCTCGTACATGCATCGAGAAAATCGTTACCGGTGGTATGAGCTACGCATTTGGACATAGTTCCGGCCCGCCCATCGCCGATTCTGAAATTTCTTGAAATATTGGGAAAGATGGCACTGCTCTCAGATTGATAGCACTTGCCGTTTGGCCCTTTATATATAGGCTTATTATTGAGTCAGATAGTTTTGTGCCACTACTGATAAAAAATTTCAGTGCCACTACTGAAAAAAAACATCAAAGTCGAGTGAAACTAAAGTTAGAAAATCAGGTGATGGATTTCTGGCGCCAATAAGTCGGCGAACAAGGCGGGGAATTGTTGGACGATCAGACGTCGACGCACGACGATTTTTTGCCGTCGTGCGCCGGTCAGGTGCTTACTCTGGCGCGTGATCGCGCAGGAACACCAGATGGTCCGGTTTAGACTGTTCGGCGCTGTAGCGATAGCCTTGAACGTCAAAGTTTTTGAGGTCTGCCGGGTCGTTGACGCGCTCTTCAATGACAAAACGACTCATCATTCCGCGCGCTTTTTTCGCGTAGAAGCTGATGATCTTGTATTGGCCGTTCTTAAGGTCCTTGAAGTCGGTATTAATAATGCGTGCGTTAAGGGCACTGCGTTTGACCGCCGAGAAGTACTCGTTGGAGGCCAGGTTCAACAACACGTCGTCGCCCTGATCGGCCAGGGCTTCGTTCAGCCATTCGCTGATCCGGGTGCCCCAGAACGCGTACAGGTCCTTGCCACGGGCATTCGCCAGTTTGGTGCCCATCTCCAGACGATACGGTTGCATCAGGTCCAGAGGACGCAGCAGGCCGTACAGGCCTGAGAGCATGCGCAAGTGCTGTTGCGCGTAATCGAAATCGGCTTCGCTGAAAGTTTGTGCGTTGAGGCCGGTGTACACGTCACCCTTGAAGGCGAGCAATGCCTGCTTGGCGTTTTCCGGTGTGAACGCTGGCGTCCAGCTGCCGAAACGCGCGGCGTTGAGGCCGCCGATCTTGTCGGAGACGTGCATCAACTCACTGATCTGCGCGGGCGTCAGGTCGCGCAGTTGCATGATCAATTCCTGGGAGTGGTCCAGGTATTGCGGCTGGGTGAAGCGCTGGGTCGCCGGCGGTGTTTCGTAGTCGAGGGTCTTGGCGGGGGAAATCACCATCAGCATGAAGTCGTCTCCTTTAATCGTGGGGGCGATTCTAGGGGGTTGGACCGGTTGACTCCAGCTATCAAGTCCATAGGTGATCGGTGGTGTTGCACAAACCCTGCAGGAGCAAGGCTTGCCCGCGAAGGCGGTGTGCCAGTTACCGGTGATGCCAACTGACACACCGCCTTCGCGGGCAAGCCTCGCTCCTGCGGGGGTCAGTGCGGCTGCGGGAATGTGGGCAGGATCAGCTATAGTGCCGCGCGGGTTTTGTTATGGAGACATCCCATTGCGTATCGTTTTTCTATTATCGGCCTGGCTATTGAGCTTTGGTGCCATGGCGGCGCCGGGCGATGTGGCGACGCTTGATCGCAGCACCTGGCCGGAAAAGCTCAGCAGCCCGACGCTGTTCGACGTGGCATCACGCGCCGAAATCCTCATGTTTTCGCGGGTGCTGCTGGCGAGCGAGTCGCTGGATGAAGCGAGCCTGGCCCAGCGTCTGGGCCTGCGCAAGATTAATCTGGAGGCCGTCAACAACCTGCGCCAGCGCCTGTGGCAGCGACTGCTGACCAACTACAACTTCGCCCAGCAGAGCTGCGATCAGGATGCTTCCTTCTGTTTCCTCGTCGAGGACATGGACACCCTGCGCCAGCAAGCGGCCAAGTTTCAGGTCAGCGACGACAGCTATTACATCAAGTGGTCGGAGCCGAGCCGGTTGTTCCACGCCCAGTATCTGGACGAGCAACTGCGCAAGGCGGCCCTGTTTCCGCAGAGCAGCAGCGAAGTCGATCGTTTTGGTGACTATGAGCGCAACGGCGAAGAGATGCATGACCGGCTGTTTTTGCTGACGTTCGACAGCGCCGCCAATATCACGCCGGACAACACCGGCTGGGTCACCGAGTACCTGCGCAAATCGAACATGAGCGGCACCTTCTTCGTCCTGGGCAAAGACATTCAGGCGCGTCTGGCCGAGCGCTCGGTGGCCAGTCTGCAAGCGACCTATTCAACGCAGTGCATTGGCGTGCAAGGCTGGGAGTTTCGCTCCCACAGCCACTGGCAGGACTGGCAGGACTCGGTGCGCCGCAGCGTCGAGCTGGTCAAAAGCAAACTGCCGGAGAATTACGTGCCGCTGTTCCGTCCGCCCGATGGCCAGCGTCGTTCTGACGCCGAAGGCTTCTTCAAGGCTCAGGGTTTGCAGGTGGCACTGTGGGACATCGATGCCCAGGATGGCGCCGGCAAGCTCAAGGGCAACCCGAGCGCCCAGCGCGTGTTGACGCTGATGCTGCTATGGCGACATGGGGTGATCAACTTCAATGTGAAGCAGGATGCGGTGAAAACGGCGATGCCCTGGCTCATCACGCAAACGGCGCAAAGCGGGATCGGTTGGGAGGACTGTCAGGACGCGTTTCGCTGAAACCGTAAAAAGCCCGGAATCATTGGGGAGGAGGGCGCGGCGGGGTGATTTTCGAGCAGATTTCGATGCAGGCGGACTTCCGACTTTAACGGGGTGATGGCCATCCGCCTAGTGCTATTGGTCACTCTGAAAAATAAACTTCAAAAAAACGTCAAAGTACTTTTTTCTGTCATGGGTTTTGGAGTATTACGAAGACAGACCGCCGAAACCTGCAACACAGGTGGCGTCTTCCAAGACCCTACTTGTTCGCAGTTCACTTGAATCCTCGCAGGTGAATTCGGTGGCCACTTCGAGGCGCAGTACTGTCACGGTATTGCGTCGAATGGCTCCCACAAAGGTGACCGAGTATGGATGATCACGGACGTAGTTCTTCCTCCAACCAGCCAATCCTTTATGTACTCGATACCAACGTATTGATTCACGATCCAAACGCCCTGCTTAATTTCGAAGAACACCACGTTGCCATCCCGATGACCGTGCTTGAGGAGCTGGACAAGCTCAAGAGCGGGCATCACAGCGTGGCCGCAGAATGCCGTCAGGCGATTCGCCTGATCGACAAGACCCTGGGCGATGCCAGCCCCGAAGACGTCGAGCTCGGTGTGCCGATCCAGCGCGGCAAGAGTGGGCCCAAGGGTTTGCTGTCAATTCTGATGAGCAAGCGTGCCGAACCGAACATCATTCTTCCCGAACACCTGAACGACAACATCATCATCAACCAGTTGATTGACCTGCACGCGCGCGAACCGAAACTGCCCGTGGTGTTGGTCACCAAAGACATCAACATGCGCCTCAAGGCCCGGGCGTGCGGGATCGCGGCCGAGGACTACAGCACCGACCAACTGGTCGATGACGTTTCGTTGCTGCCCAACGGTTACCACAACATGACCGGCTCCTTCTGGGACCGGGTGAGGAATGTCGAAACCCGTCAGGACCACGGTCGCACCTGGCATCAGGTGCAATTGATCGACAACCTGCCGGCCGTCCACATCAACGAGTTCATCATTGACGAACAGGGCTTTGTCGGCTGGATCAAGGAGATAGAGGAAGACCGGCTGCTGATCCTTGACCTGCACCAGGAACCGCTGCTGCACCAGGAAGCGTGGGGCCTTAAACCCCGTGACATCTATCAGAGCCTGGCGCTATACGCCTTGCTTGACCCGGACATCCACCTGGTCAACCTGTCGGGTGCTGCCGGCTCCGGTAAAACCATCCTGGCCCTGGCGGCGGCGATCGAGCAGACCATGGTCAGCAAGCGCTACCGCCGGATCATCGCGACGCGCAGCGTGCAGGGCCTGGACCAGGAAATCGGTTTCCTGCCCGGCACCGAAGCGGAAAAAATGGAGCCTTGGCTGGGCGCCATCACCGACAACCTTGAAGCCTTGCACATGGATGACGAAAACACCCATGGCAGCGTCGATTACATCCTCAGCAAAGTGCCGTTGCAGTTCAAATCCCTCAACTACATTCGAGGCCGCAGCTTCCAGCAGAGTCTGATCCTGATCGATGAATGCCAGAACCTGACACCGCACCAGATGAAAACCATCATCACCCGTGCCGGCGCCGGTTCCAAAGTGGTGTGCCTGGGCAACCTGGCGCAGATCGACACCCCTTACCTGTCCGCGACCAGCTCCGGATTGACATACCTGACCGAACGCTTCAAGGATTTCCCCAACGGTGTACACATCACCCTGCAAGGGGTGCCACGTTCGATTCTGGCCGAATACGCCGAAACGCATTTGTAACTACGTCACCAGAACCGGGCGGCCCCAAAAGCCGCCCGGTTTTTTTATGCCCAACACAAATTCCCTTGCAGGAGCGAGGCTTGCCCGCGAAGACGACCGCACATTCAACATCAATCTGTCTGACACGCCGCCTTCGCGGGCAAGCCTCGCTCCTGCAAGGGCCATTCATCCAATAATCAAACGTGCGGAAATTTGACCCACAGGTTTACAATCGACGCTCCTGATCAGGAGTAAACCTGTGCTGACTCATCTCGATTCCCAAGGTCGCGCCAATATGGTCGACGTCACCGAAAAAGCCGTGACGTTCCGTGAGGCAACCGCTCAAGCGCTGGTGCGCATGCTCCCCGAAACCCTGCAGATGATCGTCAGCGGCGGTCACCCCAAGGGTGATGTGTTCGCCGTGGCGCGCATCGCCGGCATTCAGGCTGCGAAGAAAACCAGCGATCTGATTCCCCTGTGCCATCCGCTGATGCTCACCGGCGTCAAGGTCGAGCTGAGTGCCGAAGGCGATGACACCGTGCGCATCGTCGCGCGCTGCAAGTTGTCCGGGCAGACAGGCGTCGAGATGGAAGCCCTGACCGCCGCCAGTGTCGCCGCGCTGACGATCTACGACATGTGCAAGGCCGTGGATCGTGGCATGACCATCGAAAGCGTGCGGCTGCTGGAAAAACTCGGTGGCAAGAGCGGCCATTTCCAGGCAGATCAACCATGAACGTCACCGTGAAGTTTTTTGCCCGCTACCGCGAAGCGCTTGGCGTGGACTCAATCAAGGTTGAAGGCGATTTCGCCACGGTCGACGACGTCCGTGCATTGCTGGCTCAGCGTGACGGTGCCGAGGTGCTGAGCGAGCAGAACTTGATGTGCGCCCGCAACGAGGACCTCTGCCAGCTCGACGAACCGGTGACTGACGGTGACGAAGTGGCGTTCTTTCCGACCGTGACCGGGGGCTGACATGGCGATTCGCGTGCAGTCCACGGCCTTCGATCCGGGTGCTGAAGTCAATGCCATGCACGCCGCCAATGTCGGCGTCGGGGCGGTGGTGAGTTTTGTCGGCTATGTGCGCGACTTCAATGACGGGCTCGATGTGTCCGGGATGTTTCTCGAGCACTATCCGGGCATGACCGAAAAAGCCCTCGGCAAAATCGCCCTGGAGGCTGAACAGCGCTGGCCGCTGCTCAAGCTTGAAGTGCTGCACCGGATCGGCGCCCTTGAACCGGGCGAACCGATCGTCTTCGTCGGCGCCGCCAGCGCCCATCGCCAGGCGGCGTTCGACGCCTGCGCCTTTGTCATGGACTACCTGAAAACCCGTGCGCCGTTCTGGAAGAAGGAAAACACCCGAGACGGACCGCGTTGGGTGGAAGGGCGTGACAGCGATCATGCGGCGGCGGATCGCTGGAAGCAGTGATTCCTGCGGTGTCTGCCAGTATGCCTTCGCGGGCAAGCCTCGCTCCTACAGGTTTTGTGTCGTGCGCACATTTTGTGAACAACACAAAACCTGTAGGAGCGAGGCTTGCCCGCGAAGAGGCCATCAGCAACACCAAAAATCCCAATGACCCTCGCCCGACCACCGGCCGGCACATCTCCATTCTCCCCAATTGACGGCTAATACATAAAAGTCCAGTATGGAATTATAAGTACAAAAAAGGCGTTTCCCCGTTTCCAGCTCTTTCTTCTGTCTTGCCAAACCAACAACAACCCGCGAGAGAACGAACATGAAGAAATTCCCCCTCATCACCGGTCTGGCGTTGAGCCTGTTCGCGTGCAGCACGCTGTTCGCCGCTGAAAAAACCCTGCGCATCGGCATCGAAGCCGCTTATCCGCCCTTCGCGTCGAAAACCGACAAGGGCGAGATCGTCGGTTTCGACTACGACATCGGCAATGCCCTGTGTGCGCAAATGAAGGTCAAGTGCGTGTGGGTCGAAGGCGAGTTCGACGGTCTGATTCCTTCCCTGAAAGTGAAGAAAATCGACATGGCGCTGTCGTCTATGACCATCAACGAAGACCGCAAGAAGTCGGTGGATTTCTCCCACAAGTACTACTTCACTTCATCGCGTCTGGTGATGAAGGAAGGCGCGTCCGTGGATGACCAATACGCCAGCCTCAAGGGCAAGACCGTTGGTGTGCAGCGTGCCACCACCACCGACCGTTACGCCACCGAGGTGTTTGAGCCGAAGGGCATCAACGTCAAACGCTACGGCAACAACGAAGAAATCTACATGGACCTGGCAGCCGGTCGCCTCGACGCCATTTTTGCCGACACCATCCCGTTGAGTGACTTCCTGGCGATGCCGCGTGGCAAGGGCTATGCCTTTGTCGGGCCGGAGTTGAAGGATCCGAAGTACGTGGGCGAGGGTGCCGGGATTGCGGTGCGCAAGGGCAACACCGAGCTGGTGAGCCAGTTGAATACTGCCATTGATGGCATTCGTGCGAGTGGCGAGTATCAGAAGATTTCCGAGAAGTACTTCAAGGCTGACATCTACGGCGATTGATCAACCGCATCGCAGGAACGCCGCCGGGCGGCGTTCCTGCGATGGCGTCAGATCAGGCAACAAACACCTCAGGGCTCAGCCCTTCAATTCCTTCAAATGCTTGTAAACAGTCGCCCGCCCCATGTTCAGCACATTGGCCACATAGTTCGAAGCGCTTTTGCCCTTGAAGGCCCCTTCGGCGTGCAACGCCAGCACCAGTTCACGTTTGTGGTCGCGCGTCAGCAGGTTCAGGCTCAGCTGGCGTTCGCGCAGCCAGGCGTGCAGGAAAGTATTGATGCGCTCCTGCCAGTCATCGCGAAACAGAGAGTCCGGCTGCGGAATCAGTTTGCTTGGTGACAGGAACAGGTCGAGCGCGGCCTTGGCATTTTCGAACAGCGAGATGTTCAGGTTGATGCACAGCACCGCCAGTGGGTGGCCATCGCTGTCGCGCAAGACACTGCTCAGGCTGCGAATCTTCTGGCCATCCCAATTGAGCTTTTCGTAGGGCCCGATGTTCCGTTCGCTGACATCGTCGCTGAGCATGTCCTCGAGTGCCGCGTCATCGCCCACTTCCCGCTTGGACAGATTGTTGGCGATGTAATCGATTTTTTGCGTGCGCAGATCGTGCAGCACCACCTCGGCATGAGGGAAGAACAACGTAGCGATCGCATCGGCGATCGCCCGGTAGTTGTCCATGGCCGGGTCTTTTTCAGGTGCGTTCATACGGTGGAACTCCAGGCAGCGTCAGCGCCCTGCAAAAAGGGCGCTGGAAGTTTGCCGCAATCGGGTCGACACGTCACCTGAGGACGAAAATCAACCCAGGCGGGCAGGGGAGAGCATCTCGGCGTCCAGGCCGAAACGGCTGAGCTGTTCGGGCAAGGCTTCACCGCGTACCAGCGCTGCGCTGGCCTGGCCCATGGCAGGTGATGTCTGGATGCCGTAGCCGCCTTGCGCCGCGACCCAGAACAGCCCTGGCACATGTTGATCGAAGCCGCAGATCAGGTCTCCGTCCGTTACGAAGCTGCGCAGACCGGCCCAGGTGCGGGTCGGACGGCGGATGGTCAGCGTGGTGGCTTCTTCTATCTGGTAGATGCCCATCGCGATGTCCAGCTCTTCGGGCTGCACGTCATGCGGCTCCACCGGGTCGGCGTTGGCTGGCGAGCCGAGGAACATTCCGGCGTCGGGTTTCATGTAGAACGATTCGTCGAGGCTGACCAGCATCGGCCAATGGTGGATGTCCACGCCCTCGGGGCCGGCGAAGATGAACGCCGCGCGCCGCTTCGGTTGCAGGCCCAACGACTTGGCGCCAGCCAGCTCGCCGATCTTGTCGGCCCACGCGCCTGCCGCGTTGATGATGATCGGTGCGCTGAAAGTCTGGTTGTTGGTTTGAACCTGCCACATGCCTTCTGCATTGCGGGTCAGGCTCAGCACTTCGCTGTCGGTGTGGACTTCGCCTTTATTGCGACGGATACCGCGCAAGTAACCCTGGTGCAGGGCATCGGTGTCGATGTCGCTGGCAGTCGGGTCGTAGATCGCACCATGGACTTTTTCACGGCGCAGGATCGGCAGGCGCGCGCAGGCTTCGTCGGCACTGAGCAGTTGCATTTCCGCCACCGTGGCCTTGGCGCTCAGGTATTGATTGTTCAGCTCGGCCGGGTCGCCGGTGAAGTCCACGGTCATCTCGCCACGCGGGGTCAGCAGCGGGTGTTCGCAGAAACCGACTGGCGGGGCGTCGAAGAATTCGCGGCTGGCCTGGGTCAGCGCGCGAACCTGCGGTGTGCCATACGCGGCGGTGTAGAGCGCAGCGGAGCGTCCGGTGGAGTGATAAGCCGGATGGGATTCGCGTTCGAGCACAATCACCCGAGCATGCTGCGACAGCCAGAAACCGGTGGAAGCGCCGGCAATCCCGCCGCCGATGATGATGAAATCTGCCTGGCTCATGAACGTCTCCTGTCGAGCGCAAATGCCGAAATTGTGGAAGTCCCCTGTGGGAGCGAGCTTGCTCGCGATAGCGTTGGGTCAGTCGATACCAATGTTGACTGATTAACCGCTATCGCGAGCAGGCTCGCTCCCACAGGGGATTTTGGTGTCAGGGTTGTAGGCGGTAGATGGCATTGGCCAGTGCGATGTCTTCCAGGCCCAGGCCGATCGAACGAAAGAACACATGACGGTCGTAGTCGGGACGCGGGACCTTTTCGCTGAGCAAATCAGGCAGGTCGCCGACAATCAAGCACTTGTCCCAGCCATGTTGTTCCCCCGCAATCAGCATTTCGCCCGCCGAGCCCGGGGTAGTCAGACGATAGTCGCAGAACACCTGCATGTCATTGAGGCTCTGCGGCGGGACTTCATGGGCGCGCGGGGCGTTGGTGCTGATGGAGGTGATCAGCGCCGGTTTGCTCAGGTTCGAGGGATCGATCACCGGGCCGGCGGACGAGGTGCACAGCATGATCACGTCGGCATCTTCAATCGCCGCTTCGCGACTGTCGGCGATGGTCAGGCGTGGATCGAGGCGTTTCAGCTGTGCCAGCGTTTCAGGGTTCTTATCGCTCAGGCTCGGGGAATAGAGGCTGATGCTTTGCCAGTCACGCAGATCTTTAACGTAATGCAGATGCGCCTGAGCCACCTTGCCGCTGCCGATAATCGCCAGGCGCTGCACCTTCAGCGGAGCGAGGGCATCGACGGCGACGGCGGTGGTCGCGGCCGTGCGTGCGGTGGTCAGTTCGCCGGCATCGCACAGCAGTAACGGTTGGCCGGTCTGCATCGACATCAACAATGTCCAGGCCGTCACCAGCGGACCTTGTTCGCGCACGATGTACGGCGAAGTCTTGACCCCGTAGACGCCATCTTCAGCCAGCACGCCCAGATAGTTGATGAAGTCGCCGGCACCCTGAGGGAATTCCACCAGCTGTTGCGCCGGTTGCACCGCTTGCCCGGCCGCCAGGTCGCGAAACAGCTTGCGCAGGATCTGCGGCACGTCGACCTGCGCCAGCAGTTCGCGGGCCTGGGGTTGGGTGATCACATAAGGCGTACTGGACATGGTCGGCTCCGGGCGCTGAAAGTAAACTAATTTGTCCATTATGGACTTTTAGTTGTATCGAGCAACAACGGGACGAAAAAAAAGCGCAGTCCGTTTCCGGCTGCGCCTCTTTCAGCAAGGGCCGAGTTACGGGCGCTTACGCTCAACCGCCCGCAGTAGATGCGTCGGCGGTGTTTCACAGCTGATTTTCCGACCCAGCAATGCCTCGATGGACGGTAGCTGGTAGGAGTCATCTTCACCGGCGAAGCTGATGGACACGCCCTCCGCGCCAGCACGACCGGTACGGCCGATGCGGTGCACGTAGTCGTCCGGGACTTCCGGCAGGGTGAAGTTGATCACGTGGCTGATGCCGTCGATGTGGATGCCGCGACCGGCCACATCAGTGGCGACCAGCACGCGGATCTTGCCTTCGCGGAAACCTTCCAGGGTCTTGATGCGCTTGTGCTGCGGCACGTCGCCGGACAGTTGCGCGGCGTTGACGCCGTCACGCACCAGGCGCTCTTCAATGCGCCGCACTTCATCCTTGCGGTTGGCAAACACCATCACCCGCTCCCAGCCGTTGTCGTTGACCAGGTTGTAGAGCAGTTTGTATTTGTCGGCACCGGCGACGGCGTAGATGTGTTGCTCGACGTTTTCGCTGGCCACGTTCTGCGATTCGATCTCGACGATCGACGGGTCGGTGGTCCATTGCTTGGCGAGATTCATCACGTCTTCGGTGAAGGTTGCGGAGAACAGCAGCGTCTGACGTTCGTTCTTCGGCGGCGTCTGGCGAATGATCTGGCGCACTTGCGGGATGAAACCCATGTCGAGCATGCGGTCGGCTTCGTCCAGCACCATGACTTCGACCATGTCCAGATGCACGTCACCGCGCTGGTTGAAGTCGAGCAGGCGGCCCGGGGTGGCCACGAGGATGTCGCAGTGACGGGCTTCGAGGTGCTTGAGCTGCTTGTCGAAGTCCATGCCGCCGACAAACGTCATGACGTTGAGGCCGGTGTACTTGGTCAGGTCGGCGGCGTCCTTGGCGATCTGCACCACCAGCTCGCGGGTCGGCGCGATGATCAGCGCCCGCGGTTCACCCATGTAGCGTTCCTTGGGTGGCGGGGTTTCCAGCAGTTGCGTGATGATCGAAATCAGGAACGCGGCGGTTTTGCCGGTGCCGGTCTGGGCGCGACCGATGGCGTCTTTGCCAGCGAGGGTGAAGCCCAGCACTTGCGCCTGGATCGGCGTGCAGTACGGGAAGCCCAGGTCCTGGATGGCGTGCATCAATTCCGGGGCGAGTTTGAAATCGTGGAAACGGGTTTTGCCTTCCTGGGGTTCAACGGCGAAGTCTTCGAGTTTCCAGGGAATGACCGGCGCTTTCGGTTTCGGTTCGCGACGCGGTTTTGCCGGTTTCGGCGATTCGCTGCGCGGTGGCTCTGCGGCGACAATCTCGACAGGGGGGGCGGCCGGTGTGGTCACAGGCTCGTGTTTCGGTGCCGCTACGGTTGCGGTCCGGCCAGGCTGATTACCGTCGGTGCGGTGGCTGGGGATATGAGACGGAGCGCTGGGAACTGGCGCGAGCTGCTCAGTCTCGCTTTTACCGAACATTTTCTTGAGTGCTTTGAGCACGGTCATCTCATCAATTGGTTAAGGAATATACGCCGGCCAGTGTAATGCAAGAATCGGGCGCGGCGTAGTGGGATGGATCAATGGGTAGCTTTTAGCGTAAACGCTCGGCCAGCCAGACGCCGATGTCGCGAATTTCTTCGGGTAACACTTCGTGGCCCATTGGGTATTCCTGCCATGTCACGGTGACACCATGCTGCATTAAAAACTCGTAGGCGGTGCGGCCCATCGAGTTTTGAACGACGTCATCGTACTGGCCATGCAACGACAGCACGGGAATGCGTTGCTGGCTGGCCGAAAGCTCCATTTCATCGCTGAAGGTCGGTGCGTAAGTCGAGAGGGCAAGTACGCCACCCAGCGGCCCCTGCCACTTCAGGAAAGCGGTGTGCAAGACCACGGCGCCACCTTGGGAAAAACCTGCCAGAAAGATACGCGAGGCGTCTATTCCGCTGGCGCGCTGCTCTTCAATCAAATCAAAGACTCGCTGCGCCGACGTTTCCAGTTGCTCACGACTGATCGCGCGCGCCGGGCTCATGGCCAATATGTCGTACCAGCTTGGCATCTCGTAACCGCCGTTGATGGTCACGGCGCGGGTCGGTGCCTGGGGCAGAACGAAGCGGGTGGTCAGCAGGGTTTCCTGCAAGGCTTCGGCAACCGGCAGAAAGTCGTAGCGGTCGGCGCCCAGGCCGTGCAGCCATATAACGCAGGCGTCTGCGGGCTTTACGGGTTGAAGAATCAAGGGCTCGGTCATGGCTGCTCCAATTTTGTGCGTGCGCTCTCATTAAGTGCGTGATGTGAGTGCGCGTCGGGTTGATCCGTTAAGAAGATGTCGCAAGGTTACAAGTTTTGCTATTGACCTGTCCCTTAACCGCATCGGCAAGCGGTCTGGTACGGGCTTTGCTATGTGAAAGCGGTGCAACCAATCTCGCGCCTTGCGGTAACACTATCAGTGTACTGCTGGCAGCGGGATAGCAAAGAATCCGGTGATGGATGTTCGCCAGTGGCCGCTACGGGCTTCGCGAACGTGAAAGGGCTGCAGCCCGTTCGGCCGATTGGTGAGAAGTGAGTTGTCCATGATGTGGATTTTCTCTTACTAGACTCATAGCTAAGGTCTTTACGTCGGTTGACCCCAAAAAAAGCCAACACGGGTCGACTACGCCTCATAAGGGTGCGACTGGACTCACGCTCCGACACAACAAGAGCAAAACTGGAGGTTTGAATGAAGATGTTGAAATCCACCCTGGCCATCGTGACTGCAGCTGCAGTGCTCGGTGTCAGCGGGTTCGCTCAGGCGGGTGCAACCCTGGATGCAGTGCAGAAGAAAGGTTTCGTACAGTGCGGTGTCAGTGACGGTCTGCCGGGTTTCTCGGTTCCGGACTCCACTGGCAAGATCATCGGTATCGATGCTGACTTCTGCCGCGCTGTGGCCGCTGCCGTTTTCGGCGATGCGACCAAGGTCAAGTTCAGCCAGTTGAACGCCAAAGAGCGCTTCACCGCGCTGCAGTCCGGCGAAATTGACATTCTGTCGCGCAACACCACCATGACCAGCTCCCGTGACGCGGGCATGGGCCTGAAGTTCCCAGGCTTCATCACCTACTACGACGGCATTGGCTTCCTGGTAAATAGCAAGCTGGGCGTCAAGAGTGCCAAAGAGCTCGACGGTGCGACCATCTGCATCCAGGCTGGTACCACCACTGAGCTGAACGTTTCCGACTACTTCCGCGGCAACGGTCTGAAATACACCCCGATCACCTTCGACACCTCCGATGAAAGCGCCAAGTCGCTGGAATCCGGTCGTTGCGACGTACTGACCTCGGACAAGTCCCAACTGTTCGCTCAGCGCAGCAAGCTGGCTTCGCCGAAGGACTACGTGGTTCTGCCGGAAACCATTTCCAAGGAACCGCTGGGCCCGGTCGTGCGTAACGGCGACGACGAGTGGCTGGCCATTGTTCGCTGGGTAGGCTACGCCATGCTCAACGCTGAAGAGGCTGGTGTCACTTCGAAGAACGTCGAAGCCGAAGCCAAGTCCACCAAGAATCCGGACGTCGCACGTATGCTGGGTACCGACGGTGAATACGGCAAAGACTTGAAAGTGAAGAAGGACTGGGTCGTCCAGATCGTCAAGCAAGTGGGTAACTATGGCGAAGTGTTCGAGAAAAACCTCGGCAAAGGCACTCCGCTGGAAATCGACCGCGGGCTGAACGCCTTGTGGAACGCTGGCGGCATTCAATACGCACCACCAGTGCGCTGATGGTTCTATCACCCGGTGGGCCAACCACCGGGTGATGTTCTGTTCCATTACATCCGGGGCACTTCATGCAAAATTCAATCGGCGCACCAAAGCAGAGGCTCAGCCTCAGCGATCCCAAAGTGCGTGCGTGGCTATTTCAGATCATCACCATTGTGGCGGTGGTCTCCATGGGCTGGTATCTGTTCGATAACACCCAGACCAACTTGCAACACCGGGGCATTACTTCCGGCTTCAGCTTTCTGGAGCGCAGTGCCGGTTTCGGCATCGCTCAAACCCTGATCGACTACACCGAATCGGACAGCTATGCCCGAGTGTTTGTCATCGGCCTGCTCAATACCCTGCTGGTGACCTTCATCGGGGTCATCCTGGCGACGCTCCTCGGTTTCATCGTCGGCGTTTCACGCCTGTCGAAGAACTGGATCATTGCCAAGCTGGCGACTGTTTATGTGGAAGTCTTCCGCAACATTCCGCCGCTGCTGCAAATCCTGTTCTGGTACTTCGCGGTGTTCCTGACCATGCCAGGGCCACGCAACAGCCATAACTTCGGCGACACCTTCTTCGTCAGCAGCCGCGGCCTGAACATGCCGGCAGCGTTGACGGCGGATGGTTTCTGGCCGTTTGTGGTCAGCATCGTCGTGGCCATTGTCGCCATCGTGCTGATGAGCCGCTGGGCGACCAAACGCTTCGAAGCGACCGGCGTACCGTTCCATAAATTCTGGGTCGGCCTGGCGCTGTTCCTGGTGATCCCGGCGCTGTGCGCATTGATCTTCGGCGCGCCAGTGCACTGGGAAATGCCGAAGCTGCAAGGTTTCAACTTCGTCGATGGCTGGGTGCTGATCCCGGAACTGCTGGCGCTGACCCTGGCCCTGACCGTGTACACCGCGGCGTTCATCGCCGAGATCGTGCGTTCGGGTATCAAGTCGGTCAGCCACGGCCAGACCGAAGCGGCGCACTCGTTGGGCCTGCGCAACGGTCCGACCCTGCGCAAGGTGATCATCCCGCAAGCCATGCGCGTGATCATTCCACCGCTGACCAGCCAATACCTGAACCTGGCGAAGAACTCCTCGCTGGCGGCCGGTATCGGTTATCCGGAAATGGTGTCCTTGTTTGCCGGTACGGTGCTGAACCAGACCGGGCAGGCGATCGAGGTGATTGCCATCACCATGAGCGTGTACCTGGCGATCAGTATCAGCATTTCCCTGCTGATGAACTGGTACAACAAGCGCATTGCGCTGATCGAGCGGTAAGGAAAAGCGCATGAGTACTCATACTTTCAAACCCGACATGCCACCACCGAGCAAAGTCTTCGGGCCGATGGCGTGGATGCGCGCGAACATGTTCTCCAGCTGGCTGAACACCGCGCTGACCCTGTTCGCGTTCTACCTGATTTACCTGGTGGTGCCGCCGATCCTGCATTGGGCGATCCTGGACGCCAACTGGGTCGGCACGTCCCAGGCCGACTGCACCAAGGAAGGCGCCTGCTGGGTGTTCATCCAGCAGCGCTTCGGCCAGTTCATGTACGGCTATTACCCGCCGGTACTGCGTTGGCGCGTAGACCTGACCGTGTGGCTGGCAGTCATCGGCGTGGCACCGTTGTTCATCTCGCGCTTCCCGCGTAAAGCGGTTTACGGCCTGAGCTTCCTGGTGCTGTACCCGATCATTGCCTGGTGCCTGTTGCATGGCGGCGTTTTCGGCCTGACCCAGGTGGCGACCAGCCAATGGGGCGGCCTGATGCTGACCCTGGTGATCGCCACCGTCGGTATTGCCGGTGCGTTGCCGCTGGGGATCGTGCTGGCGCTGGGCCGTCGTTCGAACATGCCGGCGATTCGAGTGGTCTGCGTGACCTTCATCGAATTCTGGCGCGGCGTGCCGTTGATTACGGTGCTGTTCATGTCCTCGGTGATGCTGCCGTTGTTCCTGCCTGAAGGCATGAACTTCGACAAACTTCTGCGGGCGCTGATCGGCGTGATCCTGTTCCAGTCGGCCTATGTTGCCGAAGTGGTGCGTGGCGGTCTGCAAGCGATTCCCAAAGGTCAGTACGAAGCAGCCGCAGCGATGGGCCTCGGTTACTGGCGCAGCATGGGGCTGGTGATTCTGCCGCAAGCCCTGAAGTTGGTTATTCCTGGCATCGTCAACACCTTCATTGCGCTGTTCAAGGACACCAGCCTGGTGATCATCATCGGCCTGTTCGACCTGCTCAACAGCGTCAAACAAGCTGCCGCCGACCCGAAATGGTTGGGCATGGCCACCGAAGGCTATGTGTTCGCGGCCCTGGTGTTCTGGATTTTCTGTTTCGGTATGTCGCGCTATTCCATGCATCTGGAACGCAAGCTCGACACTGGCCACAAGCGTTAGGAGTTCTGTAATGAGCGAAGCAATCAAAAAGCCTGTGAGCCCTGAAGGCATTATTCAGATGCAGGGCGTGAACAAGTGGTACGGCCAGTTCCACGTGCTGAAAGATATCAACCTGAACGTCAAGCAGGGCGAGCGAATCGTCCTGTGCGGCCCGTCGGGTTCCGGCAAGTCGACCACCATCCGCTGCCTCAACCGTCTGGAAGAACACCAGCAGGGGCGCATCGTGGTCGATGGCGTGGAATTGACCAACGACCTCAAGCAGATCGAAACGGTCCGTCGTGAAGTCGGCATGGTGTTCCAGCACTTCAACCTGTTCCCGCACCTGACCATCCTGCAGAACTGCACGCTGGCACCGATGTGGGTGCGCAAGATGCCCAAGCGCCAGGCCGAAGAAATCGCCATGCATTACCTGGAGCGCGTCCGCATTCCGGAACAGGCGCATAAATTCCCGGGACAACTGTCCGGTGGTCAGCAGCAGCGTGTGGCGATTGCCCGTGCTTTGTGCATGAAACCGAAAATCATGCTGTTCGACGAACCGACTTCGGCACTCGACCCGGAAATGGTGAAAGAGGTGCTCGACACCATGATCGGCCTCGCCGAAGACGGCATGACCATGCTCTGCGTGACACACGAAATGGGCTTCGCCCGCACCGTGGCCAATCGTGTGATCTTCATGGACAAGGGTGAAATCGTCGAGCAGGCTGCGCCGAACGACTTCTTCGACAACCCGCAGAACGATCGGACGAAGATGTTCCTGAGCCAGATCCTGCATTGATCGGCACTTGGCAGTGAAATAAACCCGGACAGTGTTCCGGGTTTATTTTTGTCTGCGGTTTGCAGTCAGGATGCGAGCGCGGAGGGGGGGGATCGATCGAGGTCCACCAATAAACGTTGCAAGTCTGCACCCTCTTGAAGTATTTGCACGTCGCCCAGTAATTCTGGATGCCGATCAAGCAAAGGGTAATTCTTACTAATCGAAAATCCCGCTTCCTCTCCTGCCCTTTGAACTTGGGCGGTTGCCGTCCTACGCATAGCTGACTAACATGTCAGAAAATTCATCCTATGATTGGATGAAAGGGCGAATCCTATGTCAGACATTTCTCCACTCGTTAAGCGATCCCTGGTCGACCAGGCCCTGGATCAACTGCGCCAACGCATCAACGCTGGCGCCTGGCAGGTCGGCCAGCGTTTACCCACAGAGCCAGAGCTGTCCGCCGAGTTGGGCATCAGCCGCAACACCGTGCGCGAAGCCATGCGTGTATTGGCGTTTTCCGGTTTGATCGAAATCCGTCAGGGCGACGGCAGCTATTTGCGGGCGGTGATCGATCCACTGGACACCATGAAAGCCTTGTCGCGCTGCTCCCATGAACAGGCCCGCGAGACCCGGCACATCCTTGAAGTCGAAGCCATCGGTCTCGCTGCTCTGCGCCGAACGGATGAGGATCTGGTGGCCTTGCGCGAAGCGCTGGGCGTCAGCGGCAGTCACTACCACGGCGATCTCGACAGCTACATTGCCTGCGATCTGGTGTTCCACCGCCGTCTGGTGGACGCCGCGCACAACCCGACCCTCAGCGAGCTGTATCGCTATTTCTCCAGCATCGTCGGCGCGCATTTGCGCCAGACCCTGAACATCACCCCGCGACGCCAAGAGGTGTTCGACCTGCATATCGAACTGCTTGATGCCGTCGAGCAACGCGACCCGGAACGGGCCAAAGCCCTGTCGAGGCAGTTGATCAATGAACCTTGAAACCGAGAACTCCATGTCGAGCCGTAACAGCAACATCACTCAACCCAAGCGCACGGCAGAACTCGAAGAGCTGCTGATCGACGCCGAGGCCGATGACGAAGAGGTCCAGCAGCGTCATCCCGTCCTGCGTCGTCCATGGCTGTTGCTGCTGGGTCTGATCCTGGTGGCGCTGAACCTGCGTCCGGCGTTGTCGAGCATGGCGCCGATGCTCAGCGAAGTGTCGAAGACCCTCGGCCTGTCGGCGGCCCAGGCCGGGTTGCTGACGACGTTGCCGGTGCTCTGTCTCGGCTTGTTTGCTCCGCTGGCGCCCTTGCTGGCGCGACGTTTTGGCGCCGAGCGCGTGGTGTTGGGCATTCTGTTGATGCTGGCCGGCGGAATCATCCTGCGCAGTTCCTTCGGTGAGATCGGCCTGTTCGCCGGCAGTGTGCTGGGCGGCGCGAGCATCGGTGTGATTGGCGTTTTGTTACCGGGCATCGTCAAGCGCGACTTCCCGAAACAGGCCGGCACCATGACCGGCGTGTACACCATGGCCCTGTGTCTGGGCGCGGCGATGGCGGCGGGGGCGACCGTGCCGCTGAGCGAGCATTTCGATAACAGCTGGGCCTTGGGCCTCGGCTTCTGGGTAGTGCCTGCGCTGGTCGCGGCGGTTTTCTGGTTGCCGCAAGTGGGGCAGAAACACGGCGCACATAACGTCGCGTATCGGGTTCGCGGCCTATTGCGTGATCCGCTGGCCTGGCAAGTCACGTTGTATATGGGCCTGCAATCATCCCTGGCGTACATCGTCTTTGGCTGGTTGCCCTCGATCCTGATCGGTCGCGGCCTGACCCCGACCCTGGCCGGTCTGGTGCTCTCGGGTTCGGTGATCGTCCAGTTGGCCAGTTCTCTGGCGGCGCCCTGGCTGGCGACGCGCGGCAAGGATCAGCGGCTGGCGATTGTGGTGGTCATGCTGCTGACCCTCGGCGGCCTGTTCGGCTGTCTCTATGCACCGATCGAAGGCCTGTGGGGCTGGGCGATCCTGCTCGGCCTGGGGCAGGGCGGTGCATTCAGTCTCGCATTGACCCTGATCGTGCTGCGCTCGCGCGATGCTCATGTGGCGGCCAACCTGTCGAGCATGGCCCAGGGCTTCGGTTACACCCTGGCGTCGATGGGGCCGTTCGCGGTCGGGATCGTGCATGACTGGACGGGCGGCTGGACCGCGTTGGGCTGGATCTTTGGCGTGATCGGCCTCGGCGCCATCGTTGCCGGCCTCGGCGCCGGGCGTTCGCTGTACGTTCAGGTCGTCAGCGAAAAGGTCTGAACTACAGGTAAACAACGTCCAGGGTCGCCGAGCCGTCGAGTTGCACTTCGGCACTCAGGTCCAGTTCGGAGGTGGGCGCGATGACCGTTTCGACCGTCACCCGGCTGGTCAGGTTGCGGATGGCTATCGGGCCGGCGCTGCTGCCTGCGCTGTCGGTAAAGCCGAGATAGCTTCGGGAGCCCATCGGGATGGGCTGGCTGTTCGACGGGCTCCAGGCTTTGCCCCCCGTGGTCGAGTCGGTTCGATAGACCTGCGTCAGGTCGTCCACCACCGTGCTGGCAGGATCGAAGTTCAGCGAATACAAGCCGATTTTATTGTGGCTGTGGTCGTGGTTCAGGCCGTAGTAAATCTCGCTGTTGACGATGGCCGAGCCGTCGCGGTTGTCGCGCATCAGCAGAGCAAAACGCGTGAGCGCATTGCACTGAATGTTGAGGTCGAGTGTCTGGTCGCGCAGTCGAGTGCGTTTGTCGACGTTCAGGTCTTGCCGGGAGATTTTTCCGTAATCGACGAGGCCGCTGTTGGACAGCATCGGGGTGCAGGCAAGTGGGGTGATGAGGCCTGTGACCCTCAGGTCTGTCGATGAGGAGGCCAAGGTGAGCGGCGACGTCAGGACGAAGATCGCCATCGTCAGCGCGTGTGGAGTCTTTTTCATGGGACAGGTTTCGCTGTGTGTGGTGAGCGGAATCAGTCCTTGCCCGAAGCAGGACCTCGGGCAAGATGCACGGCTTACAGGTACTTCATTTCAAATGTGGCTGAACCGTCGATAGTGACATCGTCGGTTAAGGTGAGGCTATCGGCGCGGGCAATGAAGGTGTAGATCATCAGTTCCATCGTGAGGTCTTTCACGGAGATTGGCGTGAGAGTGCCGACAGCGCTTACCGATGTGAGGTTATCCTTCAGGATCTGATAGATGCGCATCCAACTCGCACCGTTATCAGTTGATCTGATCGAGTGCACAGGTTGTCCGTCCGCAAGCGCGCTTTGGATCGATGGCGTGAAATAACCTATTTTTTCGTTATGGCTGGTCAGGCCCAATCCGAAATACAGGTTGGACGATGATGTTCCGGCTTTGTTATCAATACCGTTAAGTGCAAATGGCGTTGACGCGTCACACGCGACCGTCAGCTGTATCGGATGACTGCCTACTATCGTGTCACTTGTCAGGTTGAGGTCTTTTGCCTGCACCTGGCCGACGTCGACCGTTCCTCCATCGGACAACGAAGGAGTGCAAGCTCTCGGCGTGATGAGACCTGTGACAGTCAGGTCAATGCTCGAAGCCGCCACTGCATAAGGCGCAACGCCAATCAGTGCGGTGGCGGAGAGTGCTGCAAAGTACTTTTTGATCATTATTTGCTCACTTCTAGGGTTGTGTCCTGACTGCCCCGGGCCGCTCAAGTGCGCCGCGAAACCAGCAGGATCGGGCTGGGTGTTACAGGTAAATAATCTCGATCGTCCCCGCGCCATCGAGCTCGATGGCTCGGCTCACATCCAGGCTTTGGGTGGGGGCGATAACGGCGTCGACGGTCACGGTGGTGCTGAGGTTCTGGATCAGCACCGGGCCGGCACTGCTGCCGTCGTTGTCGGTGAACGCCAGGTAACGGCTTTTGCCGATAGCGATCGGGTTGGCGCTGCCGGTGTTCCAGGCTGTGCCGGCGATGCTGGAGTGGGTTTGATAAAGGCGGGCGAAGCCGTCGGCATTGGCGTCGGCCGGGTCGACGCGCAGTGAAAAACGGCCAATCCTGTTGCCGCTGCCGTCCTTGCCCAGGCCGTAGTCGATCTCGCTGTCGAGCATCGCCGAGCCTGAGCGGTTGTCGTGCATGATCAAGGCGAAGGACGTCGGCGCGTCGCAGCCGACCCTCAGCGTCAACGACTTGGGCGGCAGGCGTGTGTCCTGGTCTGCGTGCAGGTCTTTTTTCGACAGGGTGCCGAAGTCGACCACGCCGCCGTTGGACAGCACCGGCTCGCAGGCCGCCGGAGCGAAGCGGGCGCGCAAGGTCGCCTCGCGGGTGCGTCCGGCGGCGACGGCGTCGAACACCCCGAAGGCTTCCCAGGTCACCGCGTCACGCACCTGCATGCCTTGCTCTTGAGCCCAGGCCGTCAGCTGAAGCTGCGCCGAGAAACTGCGTCCTTGCACCGCCACGCCGGCCTGCACCGGGACGATCCCGTGCTCCGGTCGCCAGATCAGGCTCGACGCCATTTCTGCCGGCGGCTGACCGACGCCGGCAATCAACCCGATCTCGACCGATTGGCCATCGAGCACGGCATCGCGAATACGCATCTGATAGCTGCCGCGTTCGGCAAAGTGAAAGCGTTCGGCGGTCGCGGCCATCGCCCGGTAGAACAGGCTCATGTCGATGGGCTGCGCACAGCTCAAGGTCAGGCTGAGCTGGCGTTCACCGAGGTTGCGCTCCGGTGCGGCATCAGGCCGTATCGCCCGGTTCATCAGCCCGTAATCGAGCACCGGCTGGCTCAGGTTGAACTGGCAGTCGTCCATGGACGCCGAGGCCACTGGCGTGAATCCACTCAGTGCCAGGAGCGCGAGGGTCAATAGCAGAAAGCGCAACAGGTTCATGAAGTCATCCTCAGAGGGCTCGGCACTTGGCGGGGGCGGTTTCGTAGTACGCGTCGGCGTCGGCGTCGGTGGGCAGCTCGAAGCGCAGTTCGCAGCGCTCCAGCTCCGGCGCGCTGATCCACAACGCACGGCGGTCGAGCGCGTTGGGCAAGAAGACCAGGCCGCCGTCCTGCACCAGGGTCACGAACTCGCCATCCTCGGTGTTCACGGAGGCACCGCGCGGCAGGGGCGCGCCGTTGGCGGTGGTGGCCTTGAGTAAGGCCCGGCGGGTCATCGTGATGCCGAATTCAACGTTGTCGACGGCGCCGCGACCGGCCGAAATCACCGCCAGCCCGTTGTGAATGTCGGCGTTGCGCGGCAGGGTTTTGGTGTCGACTTCCACCGGGCTTTTGCCATAAGCCGTCACTTGCGGGATCACCGCCTGACCTTGCCAGTCGGTCCACACCGGACCGCTGGGCGTCGACACTTTGATGGAGCCCATGTCACCGACCGACAGCAACGCAAAGGTGTCGCTCACCGGGTATGGCGACAGCGTCACGCCACCGCCATGCAGTACGGCGCCACCGCGAGCGCTGGCCTGATAGCTGGAGCGCTCGGCATCGGCGCGGGTGTAGTTGAGATCGAGCTGGGTGTAGCGCGGCAGCAGCGACACGCCGGCCGTGGATTGCACCTGTTTGTCGCGCGTGTCGTGTTCGACGCCAACCCGGTAACCCAGCTGATCGTTGACCCGTTCACTCAAGCCCACGCCGCTGCGGTATTCGCCGGCGGAACGGCGTACCCAGCTGCGTGCCCGGCGGTTCTCGCCCAGGGGAATGCTGAGGTTCAGGTAGACGCTGTCATCGTTGCCGTTCGAACCGCTGAGCTGCCATTCGGCGGTCGCCGAGACGGATACGCCCGCGATGCTGGTGCCCCAGGATGCGAGGGCGCGGCTGCTGCTTTGGCCGTCGAACGAACTGGACCGGCTGAAGCCGCTGCTGAAGGCGCCGAGCCATGGATGCGACCATGACAGGGCCGCGCTTTGCTGATCGCGGTAACGTGACTGGCTGTTGTCGGACGTGTTGGCGAACACCGCCTCCTCCAGTTCCCGGTAGCCCAGGGTTCGGTAAGAACTGCCGGCACTGAGCGCCCACTGCTCGTTCAACCGATGCGAGACGCTCAGGTCGGCTTGAAGCCCCTGGCTGGCGTGTCTGCCGCTGGCGTCCGCGCCGGTCAGCGTGGCTTGCACCTGAGTGAACGGCGAGGGCAACAGGCCGACGCTGGCACCCGCCGCGCGATAGTCGGCGGCGCCGGTGAGGCCGGCGCTGAGCAATAGTTGCGGGGCGAGCGCACCGCTCCAGCCGCCGCTGATGACCCAGGGATCGCCTCCCTGAGCGTCACCGACACTGCGCACCTGACCGGCGCCCAGCGAATAACCGGGCGCTGGCAAACTGACCCCCAACATCGCGGCCGGCACGGTAAAACGGCGCTCGCTGCCATCGGTCTCCTTGATCGTGACTTCCACGTCGGAACGCGTGTTGAGCCGCCGCACGTTGGTGAGCACGAACGGGCCGGCGGGTACCACCGTGGAATGGATCAGCGAACCGTTTTGCCGGACCTCGACCTGGGCCTGACTGTTGGCGATCCCTTCAATGACCGCGCTTTGCCCTTCGACCTGCAGGGCTTGTTCATTCAGCACTTGCACGCCGGTGATCTGCGCACCGGCGAGCACCGGGTTGTAGAGGTTGATCTGGCCCGCCTGCAACACCGCTTCCTGGCTGGCGAAAGTCCGCTGGGCGTAGGCCGCAATATGAGTCGTTGTGGACACGTCGTCCTGCCAGGTCTGCACCTGGCGGCTGCGCACGATCCAGTCACCGGCATTGAAGCCGAGTTCGGTGTTGGCTGAGGCGTAGCGGCTGGTGCTGTCGCCGGAACGGCTGTGCAAACCGGTGACGTCGTAGTTGATCAAGCCGGCGACACCACCGGTTTGATAGCCGGAAAAATCCCGGGCAGTGGGGCGTATCGCATCGGTGGGCACGATCAGCGACAGGGCCAGGCCAGCGGGGTCCGGTTCGATGACGGTCTGCGGCGCGCGGCCTAGAAAGTCGTGGCATGGGCCATCGTCCAGCGTAAGCGCGGGCACCGTAAGGTTCGCCGCATCGAGCAGCGTGCGATCGAAGCACAACGCCCCTTCGCGATCGAACGTGACGTCGACCCGGCCATGACGCTGGCCGTTGACGGTGAGCGTGACCGGGTGGCGGCCGGCCGTGAACTGCGGCGCCTGCATCAGCAGCGTCGCCAGCGCCGGATCGATGCCGCGCTGCCGTAACGTGTCTTTGTCGAACGACGCTGGCATCGACACCTCACCGTAGGCATCGAGCATCATCAGCGCGTTGCTCAGCAGCACCGCCAATATGGTTCGCTGCCATGGATGAGGGCGAGCGCCGTCGCGAATAACGGGCACGGCTTCGCCATCACGGTAATTCGATACTGTGTTCATCAGGATCACTTGGGTTATTGCGGCGTGCGGTTACAGGCACGCCTGTGGCAACGGCCAAGGGGCCGTCGCCTTGAAACATGGGCGCTCATCGTTCCTTGATGACGCCGTCAGGGTGGTTCAGGACTGGATGGGCGCCTCGTAATGCGGCACGGCAAAGCCGTAGACCGTCGCCGGTTGAAAACGCACCTGCGTGGCGACGCCTTCGGGCACCTTGATGCTGATGTGCTCACCGGGCAGCACGTAGGTTTTCGGCAGCATCGCGTTGCCCGCGGCCGGTAACAATTGCACTTCCTGGCCCAGACGCACCACGTAAGGCGTGTCGTTGCGCACGGTCAGTTGACCGTCTTTCAGCGACCATTGCAGGTCGGTCCACGGCGTGCGATTGGGCGCCAGGCCTTTGGGGTGCAGGATCACCGGCAAGTTCTGGCGCACCGTCACGCCGACTCGGGCCTGACCTGCCTCGGCAGGCGCTTTGCCTTGGGGGATGCCTTCGAAGATCACCCGCTTCAAGCGCTGAGTGAGCAGCGGTTTGTCCGTTTGCAGAATGAACCGCACCAATTGGGTTTTGCCCGCTTCGACGCGCGCCAGGGGGGGTGTCACGAACACCAGCGATTCGCTGTCTTCGGCAATGTCTTCGAGGGTGACGTGCATCAACGCCAGGTTGGCATCGGTGTTGGTCACCGACACGGACGCTTCGCCGTCAGCCTCGTTGACGATCACCACCGAAGTGTTCGGCACCATGCCGTCGGCCTGGGCGTGTGCGGTCAGCAGCAGGGCGAATGCGCCGATGCCCGAATGGAACAGATGACGGGTGACACTGGAAAACATCGTCATGACGTGTCTCGTTGAATGGTTTTAAAAAGGAGCCTGGATTACCGGCCTATCGATAATTCAGCTGCACGGTGACATGCCCGTCGATGGGGATTTCGTCGGTCAGCGTCAGGTCGTTCGCGCGAACGATGGTGGTAAACGCCGTGAGCCGCGCGCGCAAATTCTTGATGGCGATCGGTGTACCCAGGTCGTTCAACGCCGCGAACGCGGTCCGGCCGGCGTGTCCCAGGTAGGAAGACACTCGCCAGGAGGCACCGTCGTTCAAGGACATGATGGTTTTCACCGCCGCGCCATCGGCCACCGTATCGAACAGGCCGAACGCAACACTGCCCAGGTTTTGGTCGTCGTTGACGACGCCCAGCCCGTGACTGTTAGGGTGAAAGACGGAAGAGCCTTCGCGATTGTCGATCGTCGTCAGGGTAAACCGCGTGGCGGCATCACAATTCACCTCCAGATACAGCGTGCCGTTTTCCAGGGCCGTGGGCTGGTCAGGTCTCAGATCTTTCACCGTCACTTTGCCGTGGTCGACGATGCCGCCGCCGGACAGGCTGGGCGTGCAGGCGCCGGGTGTAATCAGGCCGGTAACGCTCAGCTCGGTGCTGCTGGCGGCCAGGGCTGCGGGGGCACAGATGAGCAACAGGGGCGCCAATCGAGCGAGGGAGCATCTTTCCATGATGGTTCGTCCTTTGAGTGAGCGGGCATTGCCGTGGGCCGGGCGTTGCTCGTTGATGACGGAGGGTTACAGGTACTTGATCTGTAGGGTTGCGGAGCCGTCGAGCGTCACTTCGTCGGTCAGGGTCAGGCCGTTGGTGGGGGCGATGCCGGTACGCACATACAGATCAAGGCTCAATTCCTTCATCGCGATGGGAGCAATGACGGTCCCCTGAGCACCGACACTCCAGATGTTGTTGACCCCCCAGAATGCTGTCGACCCTTCCTTAAGCCAGGTCTTGCCGCCATCAGTGGAGAGAATGGCTTGAGCTTGGGTGGCGTCCGCCATCACATTGCGCGGAGCAACGCGAAAGTGGCCCAGCTTTTCGTGGGTATTGATCAGCCCCAGACCAAAGTAATTGCCCGACGTGCCTGTGCCTGCACGGTTATCAATCGGGCTGATCGCAAACGGCGTAGCCGCATCGCAGTTCACTGTCATTTGCATGATTATTTCAGGCAAGTAAGTGTGCTTGTCGGGATTGAGGTCTTGTACGGAAAACTTGCCGTGATCGGCAATACCGCCGCCGGCCAGTGCTGGTGTGCATGCATTTGGCGTGATCAGACCCTTCACGGTCAGGTCCGTGCTGGAGGCGGCAATAACGGACGATGCGCCAGTCAGCAGCAAAGTAGCCGTCAGGAGGGTTATGTATTTGTTCATGCGTCGACGCTTCCTTGATGAAAGATGATTGAGGAGTTTGCCCGGAGCGGGCAGGGCGCAATCTATCGGTCGAGGTCGCCGGACGAAATGCAACTAATACGAAAAAGGCGGGGCGAGTGTATGAAAGGTCAGGGCGGGCTACAGGTCGTCATCGTTCGACCTGTTGTCTGTAGTCTTTTGGTGTGAGCTGCGTAGCTTTAAAACGTAGGGCGGTTCCTTTTGTTTTATCAGAGAAAGGACAGGGGCCCGGATCCGTTGAGGACGGTGGTTGAGCGGTCGAGATTGGTCGTTGTGGTCGGAATAGGACGGCGTTACTTTTCGCGTATTCCAGTCACCACACAGGATAAATCCGACAATGCGCGTAATTATTGCTGACGACCATCCTGTCGTCCGCATCGGGTTACGGATGCTCATCGATCTAAGCCGGACGTGTGTGATCGTGGGTGAGGCCGATGGCCCGGACAGCCTGTTGAGCCTGCTCTCGACCACGCCGTGCGATCTGTTGATCACTGACTTCTCCATGCCGGGCAACCAACAGGCCGACGGACTGAAGATGCTGAGCACGGTTCGACGTCACTACGCTTCGACGCCGATCATTCTGGTCACCATGTTTGCCAACGTTGCGACGCTCAGGGTGGCATTCGCGCAAGGCGTGATGGCGATCGTGGCCAAGGATGCCTCGGCGACGGAGCTCCCTCTGGCAATCAAATCAGTGGGTGAAGGGCGGCGTTTCATCAGCGAGTCCTTGCGTACCGCGCTCGCTCAGGCAGACGTCGAGGCTCATTCGCATTCCCCTTCGCTGTCGGCCAAAGAACATGAAGTGGTGAGAATGCTCGCCAGCGGCATGACCGTCAGTGAGATCGCGAGCTATTTCAAACGCAGTGTGTCGACCATCAGTAAACAAAAAAGCATGGCCATGCAGCGGCTGGGCATTTCCACGGATGTGGATCTCTTCGCTTATGCCCGGGACAACGGCATGGTGCACTAGGCGACAGCGCACCCCAGGGTATTCCCGCCACGAATGCCGATAGTGTTCCGCGCATTTGTTGACTATCGTGCAGGCAATCCTTTAAACGTCCGGAGCCTGCCCATGAGTGATGCCAACCGCGCATTGATCACCCAGTTCTACCAAGCCTTCCAGCGGCTGGATGCCGAGGCCATGAGCGCCTGCTATACCGATGATGTGCTGTTCAGCGATCCGGCATTCGGCGAATTGCGCGGACGCGATGCCGGGGACATGTGGCGCATGCTCACGACTCGGGCGAAGGATTTTTCCCTGACGTTCGACAACGTTCGCGCCGAGGACCGTACGGGCGGCGCGCATTGGGTCGCGACCTATCTGTTCAGCCAGACCGGCAACACGGTGGTCAATGATATTCAGGCGCAGTTCGTGTTTCGTGACGGCAAGATCTGCGAGCACCATGACAGCTTCGATATGTGGGCCTGGTCGCGCCAGGCGCTGGGTTTCAAAGGCCTGCTGCTGGGCTGGACTCCGGCGGTAAGAAATGCCGTTCGCGCTCAGGCGTTGAAGGGGCTGAAGGCATTCCAGGCCAGTCGCTGATAAGATCGCGGCTTGTTTCCTTTCAAGCCTTGATCGTGACGTGACTACCCTCAGCGAAATCCCCGTCGACGCCGACACACCGGTGAGTAAACCCTGGTTCGTCTACCTCGTTCGCGCGGCCAATGGTTCGCTGTACTGCGGGATCAGCGACGATCCTGTGCGCCGCTTCGCTACTCACCAAAGTGGCAAGGGCGCACGCTTCTTCCTCTCCAGCCCTGCCGTTGCCTTGGTCTACACAGAAGTCTGCCGCGACAAAAGCGAAGCCTTGCGTCAGGAACGCTTGATCAAAAAACTCAGGAAAAGCGCCAAGGAATGTCTGGTCGCAAGTGCCGCCGCGGGCTTATCAACCTGACTGATAAGTGCCCATCAGGCAGACCTGTAGGCTGCTCCCGAATTGCGCGCTAAGCTGCGGATTCCTAATCCGTGCGGCGGAGCCGAGCATGTCCGAGTTGATTCTTCATCATTACCCGACGTCCCCTTTCGCCGAAAAGGCCCGCTTGCTGCTGGGTTTCAAGGGGTTGTCCTGGCGCTCGGTAAAGATCGCGCCGGTCATGCCAAAACCTGATCTGACCGCCCTGACCGGTGGCTACCGCAAGACGCCAGTGCTGCAGGTTGGCGCAGATATTTACTGCGACACATCGCTGATCGCCCGTCGACTGGAGCAGGAGAAAGCCTTGCCGGCCTTCTTTCCGGAAGGCCAGGAAATGATCGCCGCGACGTTCGCCGCCTGGGCCGATTCGGTGGTATTCCAGCATGCCGTGAGCCTGGTGTTTCAACCGGAATCGATCGCGGTGCGTTTCGGCAATCTGCCGCCGGAAGCGATCAAGGCGTTTCTGGCTGATCGCGCCGGACTCTTCAGTGGCGGCAGCGCGACAAAGTTGTCCGCCGAGCAAGCCCGGCATCAATGGCCGACAATCATGGCGCGCCTGGAGCAGCAGCTTGAGCGCGAGCAGGGCGACTTTCTGTTCGGCGAGCCATCGATTGCCGACTTCGCGCTGGCCCATCCGATGTGGTTCCTCAAGGCCACGCCCGTGACCTCGCCGTTGGTTGATGCATATCCGGCGGTGTCGGCGTGGTTGGGTCGCGTGATGGGGTTCGGGCATGGCGCGTTCAGCGAGATGACATCCGAGGCCGCGCTGGACGTTGCGCGTAATGCCACACCCGCCGCGTTACCGGACGAGCAGTTCGATGAGCCGAACGGGTTTGAGCCTGGCCAGCAGGTGGTCATCGCGGCAACGGATTACGGCGTTGATCCGGTGGCGGGTGAGTTGTTGTTTGCGGGCAGAGAGGAATTGATTCTGCGTCGTGAAGACGAGCGGGGCGGAGTGGTGCATGTGCACTTTCCGCGGTTTGGGTTCCGAATCGACAAACGCGTATAAAACTGCCTGTGGCGAGGGGATAAATCCCCGCCACAGGTGTGTGAGCCTGATCAGTTACTTCAGGGCGGCGAGGATTTCATCCGGGTCATACCCGCGAATCAATGTCCCGTTCACATCGATCAGCGGAATCCCGCGTCCACCCAGCGCCTCATATGCCTTGCGTGCCTCGGCATCCTTTTCGATATCGAATTCCTTGTACGGAATGCCTTTCTGATCGAGAAAGCGTCGGGTCAGCTTGCAGTAGCCACACCATTCGGTCGCGTAGAGCACGACGTTGGCCTTGGCCTGGGTCTGCTCGGACACCACTTGGCTGGGACTGAACACCCGCTCGATCTTGCCCCAGTTCTGGTAAACCACGACCACCAGCAGGATCAGCAGGAATTTCTTCAGCACGCCGTTCAGCATCAGTTGCGTCGCTTCAGCTGATCGGTCAGCTGAGTGGGCAGGCCCTTGATAATCAGTGTGCCGGCCTCTTCGTCGTATTCGATCTTCGAGCCCAGCAGGTGCGCTTCGAAGCTGATGGACAGGCCCTCGGCGCGGCCAGTGAAGCGGCGGAACTGGTTCAACGTGCGTTTATCCGCCGGGATCTCCGGAGACAAGCCGTAATCCTTGTTGCGGATGTGATCGTAGAAGGCTTTCGGGCGCTCTTCGTCGATCAGCTCGGAGAGTTCTTCCAGGCCCATCGGTTCGCCGAGCTTGGCCTGGCTGCTGGCGTAATCGACCAGGGTCTTGGTTTTCTCGCGGGCGGATTCTTCCGGCAAATCTTCGCTTTCAACGAAATCACTGAAGGCCTTGAGCAAGGTACGGGTTTCGCCGGGGCCGTCGACGCCTTCCTGGCAACCGATAAAGTCGCGGAAATACTCCGACACCTTTTTTCCGTTCTTGCCTTTGATGAATGAAATGTACTGCTTGGACTGTTTGTTGTTCTGCCACTCGGACACGTTGATCCGCGCGGCCAGGTGCAACTGGCCCAGATCCAGGTGACGGGATGGGGTCACGTCCAGCTGATCGGTGACTGCAACGCCTTCGCTGTGGTGCAACAGGGCGATCGCCAGGTAATCGGTCATGCCCTGCTGGTAATGCGCGAACAGCACGTGGCCGCCCACGGAGAGGTTCGACTCTTCCATCAGCTTTTGCAGGTGTTCCACCGCCACCCGGCTGAACGCCGTGAAATCCTTGCCGCCCTCGAGGTATTCCTTCAGCCAGCCGCTGAACGGATGCGCCCCGGACTCGGCATGGAAGAATCCCCAGGCCTTGCCTTGTTTGGCGTTGTAGCTCTCGTTGAGGTCGGCAAGCATGTTCTCGATGGCGCTCGATTCGGCCAGTTCCGAGTCGCGGGCGTGGAGAACTGCGGGTGTGCCGTCGGGTTTTTTGTCGATCAGGTGGACGATGCAATGACGGATCGGCATGGGCTTCTCGGCTGATTGAAGAGAGGAGGGCGTGCTCCCCCAAAAAGTGCCAAGTGTACCGCAACCACTGGTTTTGGCGCGGTTCGTAGGGTAATTCGCAGCCGTGCGACGACCCTTATGCAGTTTTTTCCCGTTTTAGAGCAATAAAGCTGACCAAATGGGTAGCTAGAGGCGGATATTTCCCCGTCTCTGTGCTAGTTTTGCCCCGTCTTACGCGAAGTCACTGCGTTAAGCGTGCATTCAGCATTTGTCAGGTCGAACCAAACCCTGATTTCGGTATCTATAACCCCGATCCAGTGGTTATTGGCCGAGGGTGCCAGATCCAGAAGATCGGGCTCGATGGCTGACACTGCACTCTGCAATCCATATGAATTTGATAGGGAAGGAACACTACATGGCTCTTACTAAAGACCAACTGATCGCCGACATCGCTGAAGCTATCGACGCGCCAAAAACCACCGCGCGTAACGCTCTGGACCAACTGGGCCAAATCGTTGCCGATCAGCTGGAAAACGGCGGCGAAATCACTCTGCCAGGTATCGGCAAACTGAAAGTGACTGAGCGTCCAGCCCGTACCGGCCGTAACCCTTCGACTGGCGCTGCCATCGAAATCGCTGCCAAGAAAGTTATCAAGCTGGTTGTGGCCAAAGGCCTGACCGACGCTGTTAACAAGTAAGACGCAGTAAAAAAAGCCGTGCTCCGGAGCAATCCGGGCACGGCTTTTTTGTGTCTGTGATTCAGTGGCTGACCTGAAAACACCGCTAACCCCATGTAGGAGTGAGCCTGCTCGCGATGGCGCTGCATCAGTCGACATCATAGTTAACTGACACGCCGCTATCGCGAGCAGGCTCACTCCTACAGTTGATCTGCGGTGGTCAGTGACTCAGCTCTTGCGAGCCCAACGTTCGCGCCAGACCTGCTGCTCGGACTTGGTCTGGAAGGTCCAGGCGACGAAGCGGCTTTGCTTCTGTCCCTGGGACATTTCCACAACCTGGCTTTCCAGAACACCGGCTTTTTTCAGCGCCGTCTGGATCGAAGGCAGGTTAGAAGCCTTTGACACCAACGTGCTGAACCACAAGACCTTGTGCTGGAAGTGCGCACTCTCGGCGATCAGTTGCGTCACAAACCGTGCTTCGCCACCCTCACACCACAATTCTGCCGATTGACCGCCAAAGTTCAGCACCGGCAGTTTGCGTTTAGGATCGGCGCGGCCCAAAGCGCGCCATTTACGCTCGCTGCCTTTGGTCGCTTCGTCCATCGAAGCATGGAACGGCGGGTTGCACATGGTCAGGTCAAAGCGTTCGCCGGGTTCCAGCAAGCCCAGCAGAATGTGCTTGGGATTGCTTTGCTGACGCAACTGGATGGCTTTGTTCAGTCCGTTGGATTGCACGATGGCTTTGGCCGCGGCCACCGCAGTCGGGTCGATTTCCGAACCGAGGAAGTGCCAGCGGTAGTCGCTGTAGCCGATCAACGGGTAGACGCAGTTGGCGCCCATGCCGATATCGAGCACTTTGACCGGTGCGCCACGAGGGATTTCGCCGTCGTTGACGCTGGCCAGCAGGTCTGCCAGGAAGTGCACGTAATCGGCACGGCCCGGAACCGGTGGGCAGAGGTAATCGGCCGGGATATCCCAATGGGCGATACCGTAGAACGACTTGAGCAGCGCCCGGTTGAACACCCGCACCGCATCCGGGCTGGCGAAGTCGATGCTTTCCTTGCCATAGGGGTTGATGATCACGAACTTCGCCAGTTCCGGCGTGGTTTTGATCAGCGCCGGGAAGTCGTAGCGACCCTGATGGCGGTTGCGCGGGTGCAGGCTGGCCTTTTCGCGCGGCTCAACGGCTTTAGCCGGTGTCGCGGTGTCGGGCTTCTTGCGCGCAGGTCTTGGAGTGCGGGGGGCGTTCATGGGCGTGGTCGATTCGGGTATGGCTAAAAGTGGCGGGTATTGTCCCACAGTCGATAGCCGCGTGGGGATCCTGTAGGAGCGAGGCTTGCCCGCGAAAGCGATCTGTCTACCACCTCAATGCCAGACATGACGGCCCCTTCGCGGGCAAGCCTCGCTCCTACAGGAAGCGGTTTGCGGTGTATGGGGGGAATGTGGCGGGCATAAAAAAGGGAGGCCGCTTGGCCTCCCTTTTTCATCGCGATTGACCGTTACAGGCTGGCAATCCGCGCATGCTGCTCGGCCAACTTGCCCAAAGCCTGTTCAGCCTCAGCCAGTTTGGCGCGTTCTTTCTCGATGACTTCGGCCGGAGCCTTGTCGACGAAACCGGCATTGGACAGCTTGCCGCCCACCCGCTGAACTTCGCCCTGCAGACGCAGGATTTCCTTGTCCAGGCGTGCCAGTTCGGCGTCCTTGTCGATCAGGCCGGCCATCGGCACCAGCACTTCCATCTCGCCCACCAGTGCGGTGGCGGACAGCGGTGCTTCTTCGCCGGCAGCCAACACCGTGATCGATTCGAGGCGAGCCAGCTTCTTCAGCAGGGCTTCGTTCTCGGTGAGACGACGCTGGTCTTCGGCGCTGACGTTCTTCAGGAACAGGTTCAGCGGCTTGCCCGGGCCGATGTTCATCTCGGCGCGAATGTTGCGCGTGCCGAGCATCAGCGTCTTCAGCCACTCGATGTCATCTTCGGCACCCTGATCGATGCGTTCGTCATTGGCCACGGGCCAAGGTTGCAGCATGATCGTCTTGCCTTCGATACCGGCCAGCGGCGCGACGCGCTGCCAGATTTCTTCGGTGATGAACGGCATGAACGGGTGCGCCAGGCGCAGGGCAACTTCCAGCACCCGAACCAGGGTGCGGCGGGTGCCGCGCTGACGTTCGACCGGGGCGTTTTCGTCCCACAGCACAGGCTTGGACAGTTCCAGGTACCAGTCGCAATACTGGTTCCAGATGAACTCGTACAAGGCTTGTGCGGCCAGGTCGAAGCGGAACTGGTCGAGCTGACGGGTTACTTCGGCTTCGGTGCGTTGCAGCTGCGAGATAATCCAGCGATCCGCCAGCGACAGTTCGTAAGCCTCGCCGTTCTGGCCGCAGTCTTCGCCCTTGTCCAGAACATAACGCGCGGCGTTCCAGATCTTGTTGCAGAAGTTGCGATAGCCTTCTACGCGGCCCATGTCGAACTTGATGTCGCGACCGGTGGACGCCAGCGAGCAGAAGGTGAAGCGCAGGGCGTCGGTGCCGTAGCTGGCGATGCCGTCGGCGAACTCTTCGCGGGTCTGCTTCTCGATCTTCTTCGCCAGTTTCGGCTGCATCATGCCGGAGGTGCGCTTCTGCACCAGCTCTTCGAGCTCGATACCGTCGATGATGTCCAGCGGGTCCAGGACGTTGCCCTTGGACTTGGACATCTTCTGGCCCTGGCCATCGCGGACCAGACCGTGAACATAAACGGTCTTGAACGGAACCTGCGGCGTACCGTCTTCGTTCTTCACCAGGTGCATGGTGAGCATGATCATCCGGGCGACCCAGAAGAAAATGATGTCGAAGCCAGTCACCAGCACGTCGGTGGAATGGAATTTCTTCAGGAACTCGGTCTGCTCCGGCCAGCCGAGGGTGGAGAATGTCCACAGGCCCGAACTGAACCAGGTGTCGAGAACGTCGTTGTCCTGTTGCAGCGCAACGTCCGGGCCGAGGTTGTTTTTGGCACGCACTTCGGCTTCGTCGCGACCGACATAGACCTTGCCCGACTCGTCGTACCAGGCCGGAATCCGGTGGCCCCACCACAGCTGACGGCTGATGCACCAATCCTGGATATCGCGCATCCACGAGAAGTACATGTTTTCGTATTGTTTCGGCACGAACTGAATGCGGCCGTCTTCAACCGCAGCGATGGCCGGCTCGGCCAATGGCTTGGTAGAGACGTACCACTGGTCGGTCAGCCACGGCTCGATGATGGTGCCGGAGCGGTCGCCTTTCGGCACTTTCAGGGCATGATCGTCGACGCTGACCAGCAAGCCGGCGGCATCGAAGGCGGCCACAATCTGCTTGCGCGCTTCGAAACGGTCCAGACCGGCGTATTCGGCCGGAAGCGTGCCGTCGATGCTTTCGTTGAGCGTGCCGTCGAGGTTGAACACCTGACAGGCCGGCAGTACGGCGGCGTTCTTGTCGAAGATGTTCAGCAGCGGCAGGTTGTGGCGCTTGCCGACTTCGTAGTCGTTGAAATCGTGGGCCGGGGTGATTTTCACGCAACCGGTGCCGAATTCAGGATCGCAGTAATCGTCGGCGATGATCGGGATGCGGCGGCCGACCAGCGGCAACTCGACAAATTTACCGATCAGGGCCTGGTAGCGTTCGTCGTTCGGGTTAACCGCGACGGCGGCGTCGCCGAGCATGGTTTCCGGGCGAGTGGTCGCGACGATCAGGTAGTCCTTGCCTTCGGCCGTCTTGGCGCCATCGGCCAGCGGGTATTTCAGGTTCCACAGGAAACCTTTCTCGTCGTGGTTTTCCACTTCGAGGTCGGAAATCGCCGTGTGCAACTTGGTGTCCCAGTTGACCAGGCGCTTGCCGCGATAGATCAGGCCGTCTTCGTGCAAACGCACGAACGCTTCTTTAACGGCTTCCGAGAGGCCGTCGTCCATGGTGAAGCGCTCGCGGCTCCAGTCGACGGACGAGCCGAGGCGGCGGATCTGACGGCTGATGTTGCCGCCGGACTGATCCTTCCACTCCCAGACTTTCTCGAGGAATTTTTCCCGGCCCAGATCGTGACGATTCTGGCCTTGGGCTTCGAGTTGGCGTTCCACCAGCATCTGCGTGGCGATACCGGCGTGGTCGGTGCCCGGCTGCCACAGGGTGTTGCGACCCTGCATGCGGCGGAAACGGATCAGGGCGTCCATGATCGCGTTGTTGAAGCCGTGACCCATGTGCAGGCTGCCGGTGACGTTCGGCGGCGGGATCATGATGGTGTAGGACTCGCCCGCGCCTTGCGGGGCGAAGTAATTCTCTGACTCCCAAGTGTTGTACCAGGAAGTTTCAATGGCGTGCGGCTGGTAGGTCTTATCCATGCGCGGCGGGACCCTATTGGCATTTATTCAGGAAAAGCCGGCAAGTATAGCGGGGCATGGGGCAGAGGGCGAGCAGGGGCAGACCGGGCGCAGATCAAATGTGGAATGATCCTGTGGCGAGGGAGCTTGCTCCCGCTGGGGCGCGAAGCGGCCCCGATAACAGCAAGTCAGGTGTGTCAGGTACACCGTGTGTTCAGGTTTTGCGGTTGCTTTGCAACCGAGCGGGAGCAAGCTCCCTCGCCACAGACGCCCGCTCGACTCAGTGTTATTCGTACTGGCTGAGCAACCGTTCCATCCGCGCATCCAGCCGGCGCTTGATCTCGGTTTCGATATGCGGTGCGAAGTCGTCGATCACGTCTTGCATGATCAACAGCGCTGCCGCACGCAGTTCGCTGTCCAGGTGCAGCAAGGCATCGGGGCCTTTGCTGGCCGCAGGTGCCGGTTGCGCGGCAGGGGCGGGCGGTGTCGGTTCGACGGTCTGCGGCGCAGCGCTGACGGAGTCGAACAGCATGGGAATCTGTTCCTGATCACCTTCGATGACCGTGTCGGTCAGCAGCGGCGGTTGCAGGTTGTCATCGCCGAGCAGTTGGCGGATCGACTCGAGGTCATCCAGCAGGTGCGCGGACTTTTGTTGCGGTTTTGGAGTGTCCATCGGAATGCTCAGAGTCGCTGTAAACGGTGATCTTGCAGAGGATAGCCCTGTTCGCGATAGAAACGGAAACTCTCCCGCGCGGCCGCACGAATCGTCGGATCCTCCACCACCACTTCCGCTACACGGGCGAACTTGCTGGCAAAGGCCGGGACTTTCAGGGCAAGGTTGACCAGCAGATCCTGATGTTGACCGCAGTCATCGCCAAGACCCAGGACAATCAAACTATCCGGCTCGCTTTCGGCAGGACCGTGAGGCACGAAGCTTTCGCCCTTGAAGGCCCACAAACGCGCGTCGAGATCCTCGCGTTGGGCGGCATCGCTGCAATGCAGGTAAATGCGGTGGCCCATGCGCCAGGCTTTTTCGGTGAGCTTGCAGGCGAAATCCAGCCGTGCCGACGGATCGGCGCTGGGCAGGACATAGAAGTCGACTTTGGTCATTGCGGTTCCTGAGCCCGGGGCTGCGTTACTCGAAAGCAACGCAGCCCGAGGTCATCGGTTTCAGGCTTTGGCGCGGTCCAGCAGGTATTGGGTCAGCAACGGAACCGGACGGCCAGTGGCGCCCTTGTCCTTGCCGCCGCTGGTCCATGCGGTGCCGGCGATGTCCAGGTGCGCCCAGTTCAGGTTCTTGGTGAAGCGCGACAGGAAGCAGGCGGCGGTGATGGTGCCGGCTTTCGGGCCGCCAATGTTGGCGATGTCGGCGAACGGGCTGTCCAGCTGCTCTTGGTACTCATCGAACAGCGGCAGTTGCCAGGCGCGGTCGTCGGCGGCCTTGCCGGCGCTCAGCAGTTGGCCGATCAGTTCGTCGTTGTTGCCCAGCAGGCCGGAGGTGTGCGCGCCCAGTGCAACGACGCAAGCGCCGGTCAGGGTCGCAATGTCGATCACGGCTTGCGGCTTGAAACGCTCGGAGTAGGTCAGGGCATCGCACAGCACCAGACGGCCTTCGGCGTCGGTGTTGAGGATTTCCACGGTCTGGCCGCTCATGGTGGTGACGATGTCGCCCGGGCGCGAAGCATTGCCGCTCGGCATGTTCTCGGCGCACGCCAGGATGCACACCAGGTTGATCGGCAGTTTCAACTCGAGCACGGCACGCAGGGTGCCGAACACGCTGGCTGCGCCGCCCATGTCGTACTTCATTTCATCCATGCCCAAGCCAGGCTTGAGGCTGATGCCGCCGGTGTCAAAGGTGATGCCTTTGCCGACCAGTGCGTAAGGTTTCTCGGATTTCTTGCCGCCGTTGTATTGCATGACGATCAGGCGCGGTGGCTGGGCGCTGCCCTGGCCCACGGCGTAGAACGAGCCCATGCCCAGGTCCTTGATCTTCTTCTCATCGAGGACTTCGACTTTCAGGCTCTTGAATTCCTTGCCCAGGTTCTTGGCTTGTTCGCCAAGGAAGGTCGGGTGGCAGATGTTCGGCGGCAGGTTGCCCAGGTTGCGGGTGAACGCCATGCCGTTGGCAATCGCAGTGGCGTGGGCCACGGCGCGCTCGACTTCGGCCTGTGCCGCCTTGATGGTCACCAGGGTGATTTTCTTCAGGGCGCGAGGTTCGGCTTTCTGGCTCTTGAACTGGTCGAAGGTGTATTCGCCATCCACCAGGGTTTCGGCCAGCAGGCGGGTCTTGCCGTAGCTGTCGCGGCCCTTGACCACGATTTCGTCCAGCGCCAGAACGGCGTCGGTGCCGCCCAGGCCTTTAAGGGTATTGAGGACGCCGGCGATGATTTTACGGAACGGGCGGTCGCCCAGCTCTTCGTCCTTGCCCACGCCGACCAGCAGAACGCGTTCGGCCTTGAGGTTCGGCAGGCTGTGCAGCAACAGGCTCTGGCCGACTTTGCCGGCCAGGTCGCCGCGCTTGAGTACAGCGCTGAGGGCGCCGCCGCTCAGTTCGTCGAGTTGTCTGGCAGCGGCGCCGAGCTTGCGGCCTTCGCCGACGGCGACCACCAGAGTGGCGGTCTTCAACGTTTCTGGGCTAACGCTCTTTACAACCAGTTCCATGTCCGGGTCCCTGAATGAATGGTCAACGTGCGCGGGCAAAACGGCGGCGCACAGACGCTTGCTTATAGATAGAAAGACGCAGGTCACGGCCCGCGACAAAGGCCGCAGTTTGAACCTCGCTCCCTGCGCCTGACAACCCTCGGTTGTACGATCTTCAACGCATTACCCGCCTGCTTGAGCATGCGCAGTGACAGGCGCACCCAATCACAGGATAATGCGCCAACTTTTTCGGCGGCTCTGCCCTGCGGGCTGTCTGATACGTTTGCTTGTTTGGCCGCCTTAGCCTGACAACCCTGGAGTGTCTGGTTTGATTGTCTTCCGTTATCTGTCCCGCGAAGTCCTGTTGACCTTGAGCGCCGTCAGCGCCGTGCTGCTGGTCATCATCATGAGTGGGCGCTTCATCAAATACCTTGCCCAGGCGGCCTCGGGCCTGCTGGATCCGGGCTCCCTGTTCCTGATCATGGGCTTTCGTCTGCCAGGTTTCCTGCAACTGATCCTGCCGTTGGGCCTGTTTCTCGGGATCCTGCTGGCCTACGGTCGCCTGTACCTTGAAAGCGAAATGACCGTGTTGTCGGCCACCGGCATGAGCCAGCAACGTCTGTTTGCCATGACGCTGTTTCCGGCCACGCTGGTTGCGCTGGTCGTGGCCTGGCTGAGTCTGAGCCTGGCGCCACAAGGTGCCAATCAGTTCCAGTTGCTGCTGAACAAGCAGGATGCGCTGACCGAGTTCGATACCCTTGAGCCGGGTCGCTTCCAGGCGCTACGTGACGGGACTCGGGTGACCTACACCGAAACGCTGTCGGATGATCGTATCAACCTCGGTGGCGTGTTCATTTCGCAAAAGAACATCTCGTCCGATAAGAAGGATCGCGGGATCTCCGTGCTGGTGGCCGAGAAGGGTCGTCAGGAAATCCGCCCTGACGGCAATCGCTACCTGATTCTCGACAACGGCTATCGCTACGACGGTAACCCGGGGCAGGCCGACTACCGGGCGATCAAGTACGAGGAATACGGCGTATTGCTGCCCAAGCCGGACGTCAGCGACGAAGTCACCGACCGCGATGCAATGACCACCCGTTCCTTGATCGGCAGTGATGACATTCGTTCGCGCACTGAACTGCAATGGCGCCTGTCCCTGCCGTTGCTGGTGTTCATCGTGACCTTGATGGCGGTGCCGCTGTCGCGGGTCAATCCACGTCAAGGCCGTTTTCTCAAGCTGCTGCCGGCGATTCTTCTTTATATGGCTTACCTGAGCATCCTGATTGCCGCGCGCGGCGCCCTCGAAAAAGGCAAGATCCCGCCGGCGCTGGGGTTGTGGTGGGTTCACGGCATCTTCCTGGCCATTGGCCTGGGCTTGCTCTACTGGGAGCCGTTGCGCTTGAAGATGGCGAGTCGCCGCAGTGCGCTGGAGGTGGCTCGTGGTTAAGCTCGATCGCTACATTGGTAGCAGCGTATTCGTAGCCATCCTGGCGGTGCTGGGGATTATCCTTGGCCTGGCGACCCTGTTTGCCTTCATCGATGAGATGAGTGAGGTCAGCGACACCTACACCTTGGTGGACGTCTTGAGCTACGTCTTGCTGACCGCGCCCCGTCGTTTGTACGACATGTTGCCGATGGCGGCACTGATCGGTTGCCTGATCGGCCTTGGTAGCCTGGCCAGCCACAGCGAACTGACGATCATGCGCGCCGCCGGTGTGTCGGTCGGCCGGATCGTCTGGGCCGTCATGAAGCCGATGCTGGTGCTGATGGTGGCGGGGGTGCTGATCGGCGAGTACGTCGCGCCGGCCACCGAAGTCACCGCTCAGGCCAACCGTTCCCTGGCTCAGGGTGGCGGCGATGCACAGAGCGCCAAGCATGGCTTGTGGCATCGCCAGGGTGACGAGTTCATTCACGTCAACTCTGTGCAGCCGAACGGTCTGCTGTACGGCGTCACCCGTTATCGTTTCGACAATGAGCGTCATATGCTGTCGTCCAGCTTCGCCAAGCGGGCGAAGTTCGATCAGGATCACTGGCAGTTGAGCGACGTCACCACCACGCTGTTCCATGAAAAGAGCACCGAAGTGGTCACTGCACCGGAAGAGCGTTGGGATGTTGCCTTGAGTCCGCAACTGCTGAGCACGGTGGTGATGTCGCCTGACACGCTGTCGATCAGCGGTCTGTGGGGTTACATCCACTACCTGGCTGACCAGGGCCTGAGCAACGGCCGTTACTGGCTGGCATTTTGGGTCAAGGTGTTGCAGCCGCTGGTGACCGCCGCGCTGGTACTGATGGCGATTTCCTTCATCTTCGGGCCATTGCGCTCGGTGACCCTTGGTCAGCGGGTCTTCACTGGCGTGCTGGTCGGCTTCACCTTCCGCATCGTCCAGGATTTGCTGGGGCCTTCGAGCCTGGTGTTCGGTTTTTCGCCGCTGTTTGCGGTGTTGGTTCCGGCCGGTGTCTGTGCCCTGGCGGGTGTCTGGCTGTTGCGCCGAGCCGGCTGATCAGGGCGTTCCCCCGACCTCGCTGGTGATAAAAAACGCCCCTGTCGCAAGACCGGGGCGTTTTTGTAGGTGCCGTCTGACCTGCGAACGTGACGCTTGCGCCGTGGATCAGGTACAATTCCCGGCTATTTTTCGGCGGGCTATGCCTGCAGCCTTTTTGAGTGTTGATCCGTGAGTGATTTGAGTCATATCCGCAATTTCTCCATCATCGCCCACATTGACCATGGCAAGTCGACGCTGGCCGATCGCTTCATCCAGATGTGCGGCGGCCTTGCCGAGCGCGAAATGGAAGCCCAGGTGCTGGACTCCATGGACCTGGAACGTGAACGCGGGATCACCATCAAGGCCCACAGCGTCACCCTGTATTACACCGCTCGCGATGGCATCAAGTACCAGCTGAACTTCATTGACACCCCGGGCCACGTTGACTTCACCTACGAAGTCAGCCGGTCGCTGGCGGCCTGTGAAGGCGCGTTGCTGGTGGTCGATGCCGGTCAGGGCGTTGAAGCGCAGTCTGTAGCCAACTGCTACACGGCGATCGAGCAGGGCCTTGAAGTCATGCCGGTCCTGAACAAGATCGACCTGCCGCAGGCCGATCCGGACCGCGTCAAAGAAGAAATCGAAAAAATCATCGGCATCGATGCCACCGATGCGGTCGAGTGCAGTGCCAAGACCGGCCTGGGCGTCGACGAAGTGCTCGAACGCCTGGTTCACACCATTCCTGCGCCGACTGGCAACTACGAAGATCCGCTGCAAGCGTTGATCATCGACTCCTGGTTCGACAACTACCTGGGCGTCGTTTCCCTGGTCCGCGTGCGTCACGGTCGCGTGAAGAAGGGCGACAAGATCCTGGTCAAGTCCACCGGCAAGATCCACCTGGTGGACAGCGTCGGTGTCTTCAACCCGAAACACACCGCGACCGTTGACCTGAAAGCCGGCGAAGTGGGCTTCATCATTGCCGGCATCAAGGACATTCACGGTGCACCGGTCGGTGACACCCTGACCCTGAGCTCCACGCCGGACGTTGACGTGTTGCCAGGCTTCAAACGCATCCAGCCGCAGGTCTATGCCGGCCTGTTCCCGGTCAGCTCCGACGACTTCGAAGATTTCCGTGAAGCCCTGCAAAAGCTCACGCTGAACGACTCGTCCCTGCAGTACACCCCGGAAAGCTCCGACGCCCTGGGCTTTGGCTTCCGTTGCGGGTTCCTCGGCATGCTGCACATGGAAATCATCCAGGAGCGCCTGGAGCGCGAGTACGACCTGGACCTGATCACCACGGCGCCGACCGTAATTTTCGAGCTGTTGCTGAAAACCGGTGAAACGATTTACGTCGATAACCCGTCGAAGCTTCCAGACCTGTCCTCGATCGAAGACATGCGTGAACCGATCGTGCGGGCCAATATTCTTGTGCCGCAAGAGCACCTGGGCAACGTCATTACCCTGTGCATCGAGAAGCGTGGCGTGCAGCACGACATGCTGTTCCTCGGTACGCAGGTCCAGGTGACCTACGATTTGCCGATGAACGAAGTGGTCCTCGACTTCTTCGACCGTCTGAAGTCCACCAGCCGCGGCTATGCTTCGCTGGATTATCATTTCGATCGTTACCAGTCGGCTAATCTGGTGAAACTGGATGTGCTGATCAACGGTGACAAGGTCGACGCCCTGGCGCTGATCGTGCACAAGGATAACGCGCACTACAAAGGTCGCCAGTTGACCGAGAAGATGAAAGAACTGATTCCGCGCCAGATGTTCGACGTCGCGATCCAGGCCGCCATTGGCGGGCAGATCATTGCGCGGACCTCCGTCAAGGCACTCAGAAAGAACGTATTGGCCAAATGCTACGGCGGTGACGTTAGCCGTAAGAAAAAACTGCTTGAAAAGCAAAAGGCCGGTAAGAAACGCATGAAGCAAGTCGGCAACGTGGAAATTCCACAAGAAGCCTTCCTTGCGGTGCTCAGGTTGGATAGTTAGGTCCTATGTCACTAAATTTCCCGCTGTTGCTGGTCATCGCCGTGTTCGTCTGCGGCCTGTTGGCGTTGCTCGATCTGCTGTTCCTGGCGCCTCGGCGCCGGGCTGCCATCAACTCCTATCAGGGGAGTGTCAGCCAGGCTGACATGGTGGTCGTCGAGAAACTGAACAAAGAGCCGCTGCTGGTCGAATACGGCAAGTCGTTCTTCCCGGTGTTGTTCATCGTGCTGGTGCTGCGTTCGTTCCTGGTGGAGCCGTTCCAGATTCCTTCCGGCTCGATGAAACCGACCCTGGACGTCGGCGACTTCATTCTGGTGAACAAGTTTTCTTACGGGATCCGCTTGCCGGTGATCGACAAGAAAGTCATCGAAGTCGGTGATCCGCAGCGCGGCGATGTGATGGTGTTCCGCTACCCGAGCGATCCGAACGTCAACTACATCAAGCGTGTGGTGGGCCTGCCGGGCGACCAGATTCGCTACACCGCCGACAAGCGTCTGTTCGTCAACGGTGAATCGATTGCCGAACAACTGGTCGGCTCCGAGCCGGGCACGTTGGGCAGTGCCGAGCTCTACAAGGAAAAACTCGGCGTCGCCGAGCACCTGATTCGCAAGGAGATGAGCCGCTATCGCGCATCGCCGGACCGTTCATGGACCGTGCCGGCCGGGCATTACTTCATGATGGGCGACAACCGCGACAACTCCAACGACAGTCGCTACTGGGACGATCCGAGCATTCCCAAGGATCTGCTGGGCATGGTTCCCGACAAGAATATCGTCGGCAAGGCCTTCGCAGTCTGGATGAGCTGGCCGGAACCCAAACTCAGTCACCTGCCGAATTTCTCGCGGGTTGGCCTGATCAAGTAATCACACACGGCGCTGTTGAACACAGCGCCGAATGCATTTCTGGAGTCGGCACAATCGGCGCCAGAGGCATGAAAACAACGATATTCAGGACGTAATTTTTGAACACAGCGTTAATTGTCCCAAGCCTGCGTCGTATCACGGCCATGGCGGTGGAATCCAGCCACGAACTCAGCGTGGGTAAACCGTGAGCGTCTCCTTAAGCCGTCTAGAGCGTCAGCTCGGCTACACCTTCAAGGATCAGGAGCTGATGGTCCTGGCCCTGACTCACCGCAGTTTTGCCGGGCGCAACAACGAACGCCTGGAATTCCTCGGTGATGCCATCCTCAACTTCGTCGCTGGCGAGGCGCTGTTCGATCGCTTCCCGCTGGCCCGTGAAGGCCAGTTGTCGCGTTTGCGCGCACGTCTGGTGAAAGGTGAGACGCTGGCCGTACTGGCCCGCGGTTTCGATCTGGGCGAATACCTGCGCCTGGGCTCCGGTGAGTTGAAAAGCGGCGGGTTCCGTCGCGAGTCGATTCTGGCCGATGCCCTCGAAGCGTTGATCGGTGCGATCTACCTGGACGCTGGCATGGACATGGCGCGCGAACGCGTGCTGGCCTGGCTGGCCGGTGAGTTCGAAGGCCTGACGCTGGTCGACACCAACAAAGATCCAAAAACCCGCCTGCAGGAATTCCTGCAATCGCGTGGTTGCGAGCTGCCGCGTTACGAAGTGGTGGATATCCAGGGTGAGCCGCATTGCCGGACGTTCTTCGTCGAATGTGAAATCACCTTACTGAATGAAAAAAGCCGAGGTCAGGGTGTGAGTCGTCGTATTGCCGAACAGGTAGCGGCCGCCGCAGCACTGATTGCCCTGGGTGTGGAGAATGGCAATGACTGATTCAACTGCAACTCGCTGTGGCTATGTTGCCATCGTCGGCCGTCCCAACGTGGGCAAGTCCACGCTGCTGAACCACATTCTGGGTCAGAAACTGGCGATCACCTCGCGCAAGCCGCAAACCACCCGCCACAACATGCTGGGCATCAAGACCGAAGGCGCCATCCAGGCCGTCTACGTCGACACCCCGGGCATGCACAAGGGCGGCGAAAAGGCCCTGAACCGCTACATGAACAAGACCGCCTCGGCGGCGTTGAAAGACGTCGACGTGGTGATCTTCGTGGTGGATCGCACCAAGTGGACCGACGAAGACCAGATGGTCCTCGAGCGGGTCCAGTACGTGACCGGCCCGCTGATCGTGGCGCTGAACAAGACCGATCGCATCGAAGACAAAGCTGAACTGATGCCGCACCTGAGCTGGTTGCAGGAGCAGCTGCCGAACGCGCAGATCATGCCGATCTCGGCCCAGCACGGGCACAACCTTGAAGCGCTGGAGCGGGTGATTGCCGGTTACCTGCCGGAAAACGATCACTTCTTCCCGGAAGACCAGATCACCGACCGCAGCAGCCGTTTCCTCGCCGCAGAACTGGTGCGCGAGAAAATCATGCGCCAGATGGGCGCCGAGCTGCCGTACCAGATCACCGTCGAAATCGAAGAGTTCAAGCAGCAGGGAAAAACCCTGCACATCCATGCCTTGATCCTTGTCGAGCGTGACGGCCAGAAGAAAATCATCATTGGCGACAAGGGCGAGCGCATCAAGCGCATCGGCACCGAGGCGCGCAAGGATATGGAATTGCTGTTCGACTCCAAGATCATGCTTAACCTGTGGGTGAAAGTGAAAGGCGGCTGGTCCGACGACGAGCGCGCATTGCGTTCGCTGGGCTACGGCGACCTGTAACACCGGATCCAGATACACCGAAGAACCCCTGTGGGAGCGAGCCTGCTCGCGATGAGGACCTGAAATTCAACATCACTGTTGACTGGCAGACCGCAATCGCGAGCAGGCTCGCTCCCACATTGGTTTCTGGTTGTTTATAAGATCGCGTTTCTTCATTGAGAACTCCATGTCCCAGCCCATTGGCCAACCCGCCTACGTCCTCCACTCCCGCGCCTACCGCGAAAGCAGTGCGTTGGTGGACTTCCTCACGCCGCAAGGTCGGCTACGGGCGGTGTTGCGCAGCGCGCGGGGCAAGGCCGGGACATTGGCGCGGCCCTTCGTGCCGCTGGAAGTGGAGTTTCGCGGGCGGGGTGAGCTGAAGAACGTTGGGCGAATGGAAGCCGCCGGTGTTTCAACCTGGCTCAACGGCGAGGCGCTGTTCAGCGGCCTCTACCTCAACGAACTGCTGATCCGCTTGCTGCCCGCCGAAGACCCGCACCCAGGCGTGTTTGATCACTACGCTGCGACGTTGCTGGCGCTGGCCGAAGGCCGACCCCTGGAGCCGTTGCTGCGATCCTTCGAGTGGCGCCTGCTCGACGACCTCGGTTACGGTTTCGCCCTGACCACCGACATCCACGGCGAGCCCATTGCTCCGGACGGTCTGTATCGTTTGCAAGTGGATGCTGGCCTGGAGCAGGTCTATCTGCTGCAACCCGGTCTGTTCAACGGCACCGAGCTGTTGGCCATGGCTGAGGCTGACTGGACCGCACCCGGTGCGCTGTCCGCCGCCAAGCGTCTGATGCGTCAGGCATTGGCTGTTCACTTGGGCGGTCGTCCGCTGGTCAGTCGCGAGCTGTTTCGCAAGCCGTAGTCTCCCCGTATGCTGTGCGCCGAATCTTTAAATTCAGGAGCGCTTCCGTGACCACCAGCAATCGCATTCTTCTTGGCGTGAACATCGACCACGTTGCCACTCTGCGTCAGGCCCGGGGCACTCGTTACCCGGATCCGGTCAAGGCAGCGCTGGACGCGGAAGAGGCGGGGGCTGACGGCATCACCGTGCACCTGCGCGAAGACCGTCGACACATCCAGGAACGCGACGTGCTGTTGCTCAAGGATGTACTGCAAACCCGCATGAATTTCGAAATGGGCGTCACCGAAGAAATGATGGTGTTCGCCGAGCGCATCCGCCCGGCGCACATTTGCCTGGTCCCGGAAACCCGTCAGGAACTGACCACCGAAGGTGGCCTGGACGTGGCAGGGCAAGAGGCGCGGATCAAGGCGGCGGTGGATCGCCTGTCGAAGATTGGCTGTGAGGTGTCGCTGTTCATCGATGCCGACGAGCGGCAGATCGAAGCGTCCCGTCGTGTGGGGGCGCCGGCTATCGAGTTGCACACCGGTCGTTATGCCGATGCCGAGACACCGACCGACGTGGCGCAAGAGCTGAAGCGTGTGGCGGATGGCGTAGCGTTTGGCCTGGCTCAGGGGCTGATCGTCAATGCCGGCCACGGCCTGCATTATCACAACGTTGAAGCGGTGGCCGCGATCAAGGGCATCAACGAACTGAACATCGGCCATGCGCTGGTGGCGCATGCGTTGTTTGTCGGGTTCAAGTCGGCGGTGTCCGAGATGAAAGCATTGATCTTGGCTGCGGCCTTGAAGGGCTGAGAACGAGGTGCTGCCTTCGCGGGCAAGCCTCGCTCCTACAGGGCCGGTGTCGTATGCAAAGTTGCGGCACAACACGGCCCTGTAGGAGCGAGGCTTGCCCGCGAAGGCGTCCTCAAAAGCAACCCAGATTTAAAGCTGCGGGGTTTCCTGATTCGGCTTGGTCTTGTCGACCCCCGGCACATGCAGGTTGCCTTCAGCCACCTGATTGCCTTCAAGCTGAGGCTGCGTGACCCACGTCAGAATGTCGTAGTAACGACGGATGTTCGCCACGAAGTGCACCGGCTCTCCGCCCCGGGCGTAGCCATAACGCGTCTTGCTGTACCACTTCTTCTCTGACAGGCGCGGCAGGATCTTCTTCACGTCCAGCCACTTGTCCGGGTTCAGGCCTTCTTTCGCCGCCAGTTTGCGCGCGTCATCCAGATGGCCGCTGCCGACGTTATAGGCCGCCAGTGCAAACCAGGTGCGATCCGGCTCCTGGATCGATTCGTCCAGCTGATCCTTCATGTAGGCCAGGTATTTGGCGCCGCCCATGATGCTTTGCTTGGGGTCGAGGCGATTGGATACGCCCATGGCCTGCGCGGTGTTCTGGGTCAGCATCATCAGCCCGCGAACGCCGGTCTTGGACGTGACCGCGGCTTGCCATAACGACTCCTGATAACCGACGGCCGCCAACAGGCGCCAGTCGACTTTCTCTTTCTTGGCGTAGGCCTTGAAGTGTTGTTCGTACTTGGGCAAGCGTTGCTGCAAGTGTTGGGCGAAGGTGTAGGCGCCCACGTAGCCGAGGACATCGACATGTCCGTAGTAACGGTCTTTCAGACGTTGCAGAGTGCCGTTTTTCTTCACCTTGTCGAGATACGCATTGATCTCGTTGAGCAGGCTATTGTCGTCACCCATCGCCACGGCCCAGCTTTGATCGCTGGCTTCACCGAGGTCGAAGGCGACCCGCACTTTGGGGAAATAGACCTGGTTCATCGCCACTTCGTTGGAGTCGACCAGGGTCAGGTCGATCTGATCTTCATCGACCATCCGCAGCAAGTCGACGACTTCAACGGCGTCGGACTCTTCGTATTCAATGCCGGGGTATTTCTTTTTCAGCTCCGCCAATTGCTCGGCGTGGGTGCTGCCCTTGAGCACCATGATCTTCTTGCCGACCAGGTCGCCAGCATCGGTCGGCCGCGATTTGCCGTTGCGGTAGATGACCTGTGGGGTGACTTCGAGATAGGAGTGGGAAAACCGCACCTGCTGTTTGCGTTTCTCGCTGCTGACCAGACCGGCAGCAGCCAGCACCGGGCCGTTAGGCTTGCCCACCTGATTGAACAGGTCGTCGAGGTTGTCGGCGGTCTCGATCTTGAGTTCCACCCCCAGATCGTCGGCGAAGCGCTTCACCAGCTCGTATTCGAAGCCGGTTTCACCGTTGCGATCCTGAAAGTAGGTGGCGGGGCTGTTTCGGGTAACCACCCGCAGCACACCATCCTCCTTTACGCGCTCCAGTGTGTTGGGTTTATCAACACAGCCACTGAGCATCAGGAAGAGTCCGGTTGCGATCAGCCATTTGGCGAACCGCGGACGCAAAGCCGTTGGGGAAAACATCTGCGCAGTATACGCAAAGGACCACGAGCGCCATATCTCGACAGCGAAGGGCTTGTCTGCTAGGCAGCGTAAAACCCGCTTGGAGCCCGCAGGAATGGGCCCGAACGGTAATTTGTGACATAAAAAATAACCCTCGGCGAACCGCTGTTTAAGGTCCAAATGCCCGGCCCGACGTTCGGGTGCACCCGCGCGCACCGTTTCGGGTGATGTCGCGGGCGGTTTAGGCTAGAATGCACGGCCTCAAAGCACACCCCTTCCCGAGGCTGTCCCGAAGATGTTGATCCTGCGCGGCGCTCCTGCCCTTTCTGCCTTTCGCCACAGCAAACTCCTTGAGCAACTGAGCCAGAAGGTCCCGGCTGTCAGCGGCTTGTATGCTGAATTCGCTCACTTCGCCGAAGTCACCGGCGTCCTGACCGGCGACGAACAGCAGGTGCTCGCGCGCCTTCTGAAGTACGGCCCAAGTGTTCCGGTACAAGAGCCGACCGGTCGTCTGTTCCTGGTGTTGCCACGTTTCGGCACCATCTCGCCATGGTCCAGCAAGGCCAGCGACATCGCTCGCAACTGCGGCCTGAGCAAGATCCAGCGCCTGGAACGCGGCATCGCGTTTTACGTGGCCGGTCAGTTCAGTGACGCCGACGCGCAACTGATTGCGGACGGTCTGCACGACCGCATGACTCAAATCGTGTTGGGCAACCTCGAACAAGCCGCCGGCCTGTTCAGCCACGCCGAGCCGAAACCGCTGACCGCGATTGACGTGCTGGGTGGCGGCCGCGCCGCGCTGGAAAAAGCCAACACCGAGCTGGGCCTGGCCCTGGCCGAAGACGAGATCGACTACCTGGTCAACGCCTTCGTCGGCTTGAAGCGCAATCCTCACGACATCGAACTGATGATGTTCGCCCAGGCGAACTCCGAGCACTGCCGTCACAAGATCTTCAACGCCAGTTGGGACATCGACGGTCAGAGCCAGGAAAAAAGCCTGTTCGGCATGATCAAGAATACCTACGTGATGCACAGCGAAGGCGTTCTGTCGGCTTATAAGGACAACGCTTCGGTGATCGTCGGTAACGTCGCCGGCCGTTTCTTCCCGGACCCTGAAACCCGCCAGTACGGTGCGGTGCAGGAACCGGTGCACATCTTGATGAAAGTCGAAACCCACAACCACCCGACCGCGATTGCCCCGTTCCCGGGCGCGTCCACCGGCAGTGGCGGCGAGATTCGCGACGAAGGTGCTACCGGTCGTGGCGCCAAGCCAAAGGCCGGCCTGACCGGTTTCACCGTCTCCAACTTGCAGATCCCGGGCTTCGAACAGCCGTGGGAAGTGCCGTATGGCAAGCCTGAGCGCATCGTTACTGCGCTGGACATCATGATCGAAGGCCCACTGGGTGGCGCCGCGTTCAACAACGAATTCGGCCGTCCAGCCCTGACCGGTTACTTCCGTACCTTCGAACAGTCGATCACCACCCCGCGTGGCGACGAAGTTCGCGGTTACCACAAGCCGATCATGCTGGCCGGCGGTATGGGTAACATCCGTGCCGAACACGTACAGAAAGGCGAGATCACCGTTGGCTCCAAGCTGATCGTCCTCGGCGGCCCGGCAATGCTCATCGGCCTGGGCGGCGGCGCCGCTTCCTCCATGGCCACCGGCACCAGCTCGGCAGACCTGGACTTCGCTTCCGTACAGCGCGAAAACCCTGAGATGGAACGTCGCTGCCAGGAAGTCATCGACCGTTGCTGGCAACTGGGCGACAAAAACCCGATCAGCTTCATCCACGACGTCGGCGCGGGTGGTCTGTCCAACGCCTTCCCGGAACTGGTCAACGATGGCAACCGTGGTGGCCGCTTCGAACTGCGCAACATTCCAAACGACGAGCCGGGCATGGCCCCGCACGAAATCTGGAGTAACGAATCCCAGGAACGCTACGTTCTGGCGGTCGGCCCGGCCGACTTCGAACGCTTCCAGGCGATCTGCGAACGTGAGCGTTGCCCGTTCGCCGTGGTTGGCGAAGCCACTGCTGAGCCGCAACTGACGGTCACCGACAGTCACTTCGGCAACAGCCCGGTGGACATGCCGCTCGAAGTGCTGCTGGGCAAAGCCCCGCGCATGCACCGTTCGGCCGTTCGTGAAAACGAACTGGGCGACGATTTCGATCCGTCGACCCTCGACATTGCCGACTGCGTCGAGCGCGTGCTGCATCACCCGGCCGTGGCGAGCAAAAGCTTCCTGATTACCATCGGCGACCGCACCATCACCGGCCTCGTGGCCCGTGACCAAATGGTCGGCCCGTGGCAGGTTCCGGTGGCTGACGTTGCCGTCACCGCCACTAGTTTCGACGTCTACACCGGTGAAGCCATGGCCATGGGCGAGCGTACTCCGCTGGCACTGCTGGACGCTCCGGCGTCGGGCCGCATGGCCATCGGCGAAACCCTGACCAACATTGCCGCTTCGCGCATCAACAAGATCTCCGACATCAAACTGTCGGCGAACTGGATGTCCGCTGCCGGTCACCCGGGTGAAGACGCGCGTCTGTACGACACCGTGAAAGCGGTCGGCATGGAGTTGTGCCCGGACCTGGGCATTACCATTCCGGTGGGCAAGGACTCCATGTCCATGGCCACGCGCTGGAACGACGAAGGCGTCGACAAGACCGTGACCTCGCCGATGTCCCTGATCGTGACCGGTTTCGCGCCAGTGGCTGACATCCGTCAGACCCTGACCCCGGAACTGCGCATGGACAAGGGCACCACCGACCTGATCCTGATCGACCTGGGCCGTGGCCAGAACCGCATGGGCGCCTCGATCCTGGCCCAGGTTCACGGCAAGCTCGGTTCGCAAGCGCCGGACGTCGATGATGCCGAAGACCTGAAAGCTTTCTTCGCCGTGATCCAAGGCCTCAATGCCGACGGTCACCTGCTGGCCTACCACGACCGTTCCGACGGTGGTCTGCTGACCAGCACCGTGGAAATGGCGTTCGCCGGTCACTGTGGCCTGAGCCTGAACCTCGACGGTCTGGCTGAAACCTCCGCCGACATCGCCGCGATCCTGTTCAACGAAGAACTGGGCGCCGTGATCCAGGTTCGCCAGGACGCCACGCCGGACATCCTCGCGCAGTTCAGCGCTGCCGGTCTGGGCGAGTGCGTGTCGGTGATCGGTCAGCCGATGAACAACGGCCAGATCAACATCACCTTCAACGGCGAAACCGTGTTCGAAGGTCAGCGTCGTCTGCTGCAACGTCAGTGGGCTGAAACCAGCTACCAGATCCAGCGTCTGCGTGATAACGCCGACTGCGCCGAGCAAGAGTTCGACGTGCTGCTGGAAGAAGACAACCCGGGCCTGAGCGTCAAGCTGAGCTACGACGTCAACCAGGACGTCGCCGCGCCTTACATCAAGAAAGGCATCCGCCCACAAGTTGCCGTGCTGCGTGAGCAGGGCGTCAACGGTCAGGTGGAAATGGCGGCCGCGTTCGACCGCGCCGGTTTCAACGCGATCGACGTGCACATGAGCGACATTCTGGCCGGCCGTGTCGACCTGAACGAGTTCAAAGGTCTGGTGGCGTGCGGCGGTTTCTCCTACGGAGACGTACTCGGTGCCGGCGAAGGCTGGGCCAAGTCCGCGCTGTTCAACAGCCGTGCTCGCGATGCGTTCCAGGGTTTCTTCGAGCGTACCGACAGCTTCACCCTCGGCGTGTGCAACGGTTGCCAGATGATGTCCAACCTGCACGAGCTGATCCCGGGCAGCGAGTTCTGGCCGCACTTCGTGCGCAACCGCTCCGAGCAGTTCGAAGCGCGTGTGGCGATGGTTCAGGTCCAGGAGTCGAACTCGATCTTCCTGCAAGGCATGGCCGGTTCGCGCATGCCGATCGCGATCGCTCACGGTGAAGGTCATGCCGAGTTCGCCAGCGAAGAAGCGTTGCTGGAAGCGGATCTGTCCGGTTGCGTGGCGATGCGTTTCGTCGATAACCACGGCAAGGTCACCGAAAGCTACCCGGCCAACCCGAACGGCTCGCCGCGCGGGATCACCGGTCTGACCAGCCGCGACGGTCGCGTAACGATCATGATGCCGCACCCGGAACGCGTGTTCCGCGCTGTGCAGAACTCGTGGCGTTCGGAAGACTGGAACGAAGACGCTCCTTGGATGCGTATGTTCCGTAATGCGCGCGTCTGGGTGAACTAAGGGCTGTGTACAAGCTCAGCTTTTTTGTTCCGGCCAGTCACGTGGAACAGGTCAAAAGCGCCGTATTCGCTGCCGGTGGCGGGCGGATCGGGGCTTATGATCATTGCGCGTGGCAGGTGCTTGGCCTGGGCCAGTTTCGACCTTTGGATGGCAGTCAGCCGTTTATTGGGGAGGCGGGGCAGGTCGAGCAGGTTGAGGAATGGAAGGTTGAGCTGGTGGTGGCGGATGAGTTGATCGTGGCCGTGGTGGCCGCATTGAAACTCAGCCATCCCTACGAGACACCGGCTTATGAGGTGTGGCAGCTGGAAGATTTCTGAGTCTTTGGCCGCTGATAAAAGAACCGCTGAAAATGATTTTAGCGGTTTTTTTTGCCTGCTTTTTTTTGATAATGCCAAAGCGCTATATAGGATCATCGAGTCATAACGACAAAAGGATTTCTCGCATGTTTTTTACCCGTCATCGTTTCACCGTATGTATGGCCTCGGTTTTTGCAGGAGGTTTCTTCAATCAAGTCAGAGCGGCAGAGACGATCAGCGATGCCTTCAGTCGGGTGGCCGTTCCTCATACACGTTATACCGACCTTAGTCGTTATGCTCGGACGGCGAACGGTGCCCATGCCGCTGAAAGTATCCAAACGATAAGCCCTGCACTCGATTTCGACCCGATCTTTGGGCCTCCAGGGTCTGGATTTCCGGTCAATGGGGACAAGTCCAACGTCCTTTACAACGCTGTCATGACGATCTCTCAAAGTGCTGCAGGCATTAGTGCAGCCATCGAAAGTCTCGCCGCTGGCAGCAATGCCAATTTGAGCAGCGCCACACTGGCCGCCAGTTCGTCGGTAATGACCAGCATGCGTATAGCGATGCAGCAAATGGGCAGCGATAGCGGTTTGCGGGTGGGGCTGGATTCATCACAGACACCAGTTCTGGCGGCCACTGGCGTTGCGAAAACTGTTCGCAATTTGAACGATCCAAGCGCACCGGGCCGCGTATGGCTGCAAGGCATTGGCAGCTACGGCAAGCTCGACGGCGAACAGGGCAATTCCAGTTTTGAGCAACGCACAGCCGGCAGCGTGCTGGGAGTTGATTGGTCACTCTCACCCTTGTGGCGTGTAGGCGTTTTAGCTGGCTATTCAAAGAGCAATCTTGATAGCCATAACGTGGATGGCCAATTTCACAGCTGGCATGTTGGCGCTTATGCCATGCGTAGGGACGGTCCATTCGTATTGCGCTTGGGGGCGGCTTATAGCGGCCATGACGGCGACAATAAACGTATTGTCGAGTTTGAAAGTTTTCGCGACCGGCCAAAGGGCAGTTACGATGCCGACAGCCAACAGGCATTTGCTGAGGCCGGTTATCTTTTGGGTAGCGGGCGCCTGAATATCGAGCCTTTTGCCAATCTGGGATATCAGCGTTATCACCGTGATCATTTTGCCGAGAAGGGTGGAATTGCAGCCCTGGCTGTCGATGCTCAGACGCAGGAGAATTTCAGCAGCACAATGGGCGTGCGGTTGGTGCTGCTTCATCAACTGCAGAACGGTATCAGTCTGACGCCACGAACCAGCTTGGGATGGCGCCATATCTACGGGAATGTCGACAGTCAAACTCGTCAGGCTTTCCTGTTGGGTGGAAACGCATTCAATGTTGAAGGCACTTCACTGGATCGAAACAGCCTGGTGGTTGAGGCAGGGGTGGATGTTGGGCTTTCGGCGCGTCATACCCTCACCGTTGGTTACAACGCGGATCTGGGAAGTAATAGTCGTAATCAGGCATTGATCGGGCAGTGGCAGATGAGTTTCTAAAACCAGGCTTTTCAGAGTTTGAGTTCGAATCGGTATGTCATGTCGGGGTCTCTCATCGTTCTTCGCGAGCATGCCCGCTGTCACAGGGGGAGCGTACTTCCATTTGGGAGTTGGCTTGCCAACGATGGCGCCCTGTAAGGCAACCTGATTTTTGCAGATGTACTCAATGCATTGTAGGAGTGAGCCTGCTCGCGATGACGTACTGACAGACGACCAATTTCTACCTGACTGCATTCAATCCAATTGTGGGAGCGGGCTTGCTCGCGAAGGGGACCTGACAGCCGACTGATCCTTTGCAGATGTCCTCAACCCCTGTGGGAGTCTGGCTTGCCAGCGATGACGGCCTGTCAGCCGACCACTTTCTATCTGAATACACCGGGTTCAAACTGTGGGAGCCCAGTTCAGTCATCAAGGACATTGGGCCTGTTTAAGTCTGTGTCAAATAACCAGAACCTTCCCACAGGGTTTTCAGGTTGTCCGTCGGACGTCGGGTCTCTAGTCTTTGGCTGTCACTGAATGTTCAGTGATCGGGTGTGAGAACTCGGGTTAGTGTCATTCCAGCGCCAGTAGTCCCATAATTGCCGCCAGCTGATTCGCTGCTGCATTGTGTCGCTTGAATGTCGAGCCGTTTGCCAATCTGGGTTACCAACGTTATCACCGGGATGGTTTCACCGAGAAAGGTGGGCTCGCCGCACTGAACGTCGATGACCAGACAGAGGCCAATTTCAGCAGCACCTTCGGTGTGCGCCTGGCGCACCTCAATCGATTGGAGAACGGCATCAGCCTGACACCCCGGGCCAGCCTGGGCTGGCGCCATACGTTCGGTGATGTCGACAGCGAAACCCGTCAAGCCTTTCTATTGGGCGGCAGTGCATTCAACGTCGAAGGCAGCGCCCTGGATCGTGACAGCCTTATGGTCGAGGCCGGGGTGGATGTCGGACTTTCCGCACGTCACACGTTGAGTGTTGGTTACAACGGGGAGCTAGGTAGCAACAGCCGTAATCATGCCCTGATCGGGCAGTGGCAAATGAGTTTCTGAGGTGAAAATCAAAAGCCCGCCGAGCCTGTGAAGGTGAGCGGGCTTTGCATTTTTCAGTGTTTGTGAGGGCCCCGTCGCGAGCAAGATCACTTCCACAATGGTTCGGTGAACACAGATCCAATGTGGGGAGCCTGCTCGCGATGACAGACTGCCAGGCGCCAGAAATCTAAACCTTGGCACTCACCTCACTGCGATTGACCAACGCCTCCAGCGCCCCACTCAAACTCGGCGCCTTGTCGCCAATCAGCAGGTGCCAGACACCGCCTTCAAGCTGACTGACCCCCTGGCAACCCAGCGCCTTCAAATCACCCTCCGACAACGCCTTGCCATCCGCCAGTTGCAACCGAATCCGCGTCATGGCCACGCAATCCATCTGCAACACGTTGTCTCCACCACCCAATGCCTTCAGCCATTGCTGCGCCTCCGATTTTGCTACAGCTGCCGGTACAGGCGCATCGACAACGGCAGGAGGGGAAGAAACAAGCGCACGCCCCAGCGCCGGCATCGCCAGACGAATTTCATCGGCAATGCTATCCGCCATCGGCCCGACCACCACCTGCAAGCTCCCGCCCTTGCCGGGACGCACGACCGCCATCGCCCCCAGCGCTTTTAACTCCGCATCGTTGGCCTTGTTGCGATCCACCATGTCCAGCCGCAACCGCGTGGTACATGCCCCGACGGTGATCAGATTCTGTGCCCCGCCCAGTGCCTTGATGTATGCCCCGGCTCGTTCATTCTCGGTGACCACAACCTTGTCACCGGTCGGCACCTCTTCACGCCCTGGCGTCTTGAGGTTGAAGCGGCGAATGCAGAAATCAAACACCCCGTAATACACCACCGCATACGCCAAGCCTACCGGCACCACTAACCAGCCGTTGGTGGATTTTCCCCATCCGAGCACCATGTCGATGAAGCCGCCCGAGAAGGTGAAACCCAGGTGGATGTTCAGCGCATTGGTGATCGCCATCGACAACCCCGTCAGCAGCGCATGGAGCAAAAACAGAAACGGTGCGAGGAACATGAACGCAAATTCGATGGGTTCGGTGACGCCGGTCAGGAAGGAAGTCAGCGCCATCGACAGGAAGATCCCGCCCATGACTTTGCGGCGTTCCGGCAGGGCGTTGCGGTACATCGCCAGGCAGGCGGCGGGCAGGCCGAAGATCATCACCGGGAACATGCCGGTCATGAATTGGCCGCCCTTCGGATCACCGGCGAAGTAGCGCGACAGGTCGCCGGTGACCATGGCGCCCGTGGTCGGGTCGGTGAAGTTGCCGAAGACGAACCACGCCATGTTGTTGAGGATGTGGTGCAGGCCAGTGACGATCAGCAACCGGTTGAACACGCCGAAGACGAAGGCGCCGATGCTGCCGCTCTCCATCATCAGTGCGCCGAAACCGTTGATGCCGTGCTGGATCGGCGGCCAGATCAAACCGAAAATCACGCCCAGACCGACGGCGGCGAAGCCGGTGACAATCGGCACGAAGCGCCGTCCGCCGAAGAACGCCAGGTACTCCGGCAGCTTGATGTCCTTGAAGCGGTTGTACAGCGCGCCGGCCATCAAGCCGCTGACGATCCCGGCGAGCATGCCCATGTTGATGCTCGCATCCAGCACCTTGAGCGTGGAGATCATCACCAGGTAACCAATCACCCCGGCGAGGCCTGCGGTGCCGTTGTTGTCCTTGGCGAAACCGACCGCGATGCCGATGGCGAAGATCATCGCCAGGTTGGCGAAGATCACCTGGCCGGCGTCATGGATGATGGCGATGTTCAGCAGGTCGGTGTCGCCCAGACGCAGCAACAGGCCGGCAATCGGCAGGATCGCGATCGGCAGCATCAACGCGCGGCCGAGACGTTGCAGGCCCTCGATGAAATATTGGTACATGGCGGTTCTCCCTGTGCTCTTTTTGTTTGAGAGGTGTTGTAGTTGTTCAGCTCAGAGGCCATTGCTGGTGACAGGCGTGACGCACCGCCCCGGCGCTGCTCAGCTTGAGCAGGTCGTGGCTGACGCTTCGGCATTGCGCGGCGTCGAGGTGGCGCACGCGATCCTTGATTTCACCGATCTGCACCGGGCTGACCGACAGCTCGCTGACGCCCAGGCCGATCAGGACTGGCGTGGCCAGCGGATCGGACGCGAGTGCGCCGCAGACGCCCACCCAGCGGTTATGCACCGCCGCGCCGGCGCAGGTCTGGGCGATCAGCCGCAGCAGGGCCGGGTGCATGGCGTCGACGCGCGAGGCGAGGCCGGCGTGGTCGCGGTCCATCGCCAGGGTGTACTGCGACAAATCGTTGGTGCCGATGGACAGGAAGTCCGCATGCTCTGCAAGCTGCTCGGCCAGCAGCGCAGCGGCCGGGACTTCGATCATCACCCCCAGTTCCGGACGTTCACTCACCCCGAGTTCCAGGCACAACGCATCGAGGCGCTGGCGTATGTGCAGCAACTCATCGACCTCGGTCACCATCGGCAACAGGATCCGGCAGCGCGACAGCGGGCTGACATGCAACAGTGCGCGCAGTTGCTGATCGAGTAATTCCGGCCGCACCTGAGCCAGGCGAATGCCGCGCAAGCCGAGCACCGGATTGGCTTCGACCGGCAATGGCAGGTAGTCGAGTTGCTTGTCGCCGCCAACGTCGATGGTACGGATGATCACCGACTTGTCACCCATGGCGTCGAGCACGGCTTGATAGGCGAGGCGTTGCTCCTGTTCGTCCGGCGCGGTGTTGCGGTCGACAAACAGAAACTCGGTGCGCAGCAGACCGACGCCATCGGCGCCGTTGGCCAGCGCATCGGCCGCTTCTGCGCTGGACGCGACATTGGCGGCGATTTCGATGTGCACGCCATCGCGTGTCAGTGCCGGGGTATGAGCCTGCGATTGTTGAAGCGCACGGCGTTGCTGATGATCGCGTTGCGCCTGATGCACGTCGGCCAGGCGTTCGGCCGTCGGCGCCCATTCGAGCCGACCACCGTCGGCATCCAGCACCACCGCCTGGCCTTGTGCCTGATCCAGCAGCGCCGAACCCAGCGCCACCAGGCACGGCAAACCTTTACCCCGCGCCAGAATCGCGACGTGGGACGTCGCGCCACCCTCGGCCATGCACAACCCGGCGACCCCTTGCTCGCTCAGTTGCAGCAAGTCCGACGGCGTCAGCTCATGGGCGGCGACGATGGCGCCGACCGGCACGTCGTAGTGCCAGGCTTCGCCGAGCAAGGCGCGCAGCACCCGCTGCTTGAGATCGCGCAGATCGTTGGCGCGTTCGGCCAGCAACGCGCTGCCGAGTTGTTGAAGGACGTCGCACTGCACGTCGATCGATTGGCTCCAGGCGTGCGTCGCGGCCATGCCTTGAGCGATGCAGGCGTTGGCCGCGTCCAGCAGCGCCGGGTCTTCGAGCAAGGCGAGGTGCGCGGTGAAAATCGCTTCTTCGTCAGTGTTTTTGTGTTTCCTGGCCTGGGCCAGGGTGTGCTCGACTTCGCCGCGCACGACGGTCAATGCGGTATCGAGGGCGTGCAGCTGTGACTCGGGAGCGTGGTGGCCGGCATCCACCGGCAGGCTGATGGTATTCAAGCGAAACAAGGGGCCAGCGACCAGGCCGGGCGCGGCGCAAACGCCGTGCAGCACACCCGCTTCGGCAGTCCGAGTGCGTCGGGTGATCGGCGCAGGCGCAGCGGCATGGCTGTCTTCGGCCAACGCCGTGGACAAGGTGATCAGCAACGCTTGCAATGCCGCCTCGGCGTCCGGGCCCTGGCAACTGACCTGAACCTCATCCTGCTCGCCGACGGCCAGGCTCATGAGCCCGATCAAGCTGTCACAGGTCGCCGATTTGCCAGCGAAATGCAGCTGCGATTTGCTCTTGAACCCTTGTGCGGTCTGACGAATCAGCGCAGCAGGGCGAGCATGCAGACCGCCGCGATGAGCGATGCGCACGTGACCGAAATGCGCTTCAGCCGAAAGGTCCGCCTCTGCCTGGGCGCCCGGCGCCGCCCGGCGAATGATGTGCAGCAGCGGGTCGCCGACTTTGACCGATTTCAGCGTGATGGGCCGCGCCTGAAACTCCTGGCTGTTGGTCAGGATCATCAGGCTGACCAGGCTTTTGCACTGCTGCGCGACCTTGTCCAGGTCGTAGCGCAGCAACGGTTGGCCATTGCTGACGCGGGCGCCTTCCTTGACCAGCATCGAGAAGCCTTCGCCCTGCAACTCGACGGTGTCGAGGCCCAGGTGCAGGAGCAATTCGGCACCGTTGTCGGCACGCAAGGTGACGGCGTGACCGCTACGGGCTACGTGCACCACGACGCCGGCGCAGGGGGCGTGAAGGGTGTCGTTCAGTGGATCGATCGCGATACCGTCGCCCATCGCGCCGCTGGCGAACACCGGGTCCGGGACTTTGGCGAGCGTGAGCACCGGACCGCTGAGCGGGGCGCTGAGGGTCAGCTCTTTATTGTTGTTATGCATGGCTCGGTCTCATCAGGAAATCGTTCGGGGCGGACTTAGTGCGTGCGCGTCACTTTGCTCAAATGCCGCGGCTGGTCCGGGTCCATGCCACGGGCCACGGCCAAACCAGCGGCCATGACGTAGAAACTCTGGATCGCCAGAATCGGGTCCAGGGCCGGGTGTTCGGCGCGGGTCAGCGTGAGGTCACGTTCGGCAATGTCATCTGGTGCCGCCAGCAGAACGCGAGCGCCGCGCTGGCGCATGTCGGCAGCAAGGCTCAGCAAACCGGCCTGCTCGGCACCCCGTGGAGCGAAGATCAGCAAGGGATAATTCTCGTCGATCAATGCCATCGGGCCGTGACGCACTTCGGCGCTGCTGAAGGCTTCGGCCTGGATCGCCGAGGTTTCCTTGAACTTGAGGGCTGCTTCCTGAGCGATGGCAAAACCGGCACCGCGGCCGATTACCATCAAGCGTTGGCAATCGCGCAGGGCGTCGATGGCCAGGCTCCAATCCTGTTGCGCCGCCTCGCGCAGACCTTCCGGCAAGGCGTTGCCGGCTTCGAGCAATTCCACGTCTTCTTTCCAGTGGGCGATCAGACGGGCGCTGGCGCTGAGGGTGGCGATGAAACTCTTGGTGGCGGCAACGCTGCTTTCCGTTCCCGCGCACAGCGGCAGGCTGAATTCGCACGCGGCTTCCAGCGGCGAGCTTTCGGCGTTGACCAGGGCAATGCTCAGGGCCCCGCGTTTGCGTAACAGGCGCAGGCTGTTCACCAGATCCGGACTTTGCCCCGACTGCGAGAACGCGAACGCCACTTGGCCGCTGACCTTCAATGGTGCTTGCAGCATGGTCACCACCGACATCGGCAGCGACGCCACCGGGTAGCCCAGTTGCTGCATGGTCAGGTAGGCGAAGTAACTGGCGGCATGATCTGAACTGCCGCGAGCGACGGTCATCACGACTTGCGGCGGCTGACGGCGCAGGCGCCCGGCGATCTCGATCATCTGCGGGTCGAGTTGCTGCAGTTGGGCTTGCACGGCCTCGAACGAGGACAGCGCCTCTTCAAGCATTTTTGAAGTCAATGTCTTCTCCTTCGACCATGACGGCGGTGAGTGTGAGTGAGCGATCCAGCCGCACGCAGTCGGCCCAGCTGCCCGGTTGCAGGCGACCGCGTTCGGTGAGGCCGAGGTAGTCGGCGGGGAATTGCGAAAGACGTTGCGACGCCTCGGCGATCGGCAGACCGATCTTCACCAGATTGCGCAGCGCCTGATCCATGGTCAGCGTGCTGCCCGCCAGGGTGCCGTCGGGCAAGCGCACGCCACCCAGGCACTTGGTGACCGTGTGGCTGCCGAGCTTGTATTCACCGTCGGGCATGCCGGCAGCGGCGGTGGAATCCGTCACGCAATACAGGCAGGGAATCGCGCGCAGGGCCACCCGCATGGCGCCGGGATGCACGTGCAGCAAGTCCGGAATCAGCTCGGCGTATTTGGCGTGGGCCAGCGCTGCGCCGACGATGCCCGGCTCGCGGTGATGCAGCGGGCTCATGGCGTTGTAGAGGTGAGTGAAACTGCTGGCGCCGGCCGCGAGCGCGGCGACGCCTTCCTCGTAACTGCCAAGCGTGTGACCGATCTGCATGCGAATGCCACGCGCACTGAGGGTGCGGATCAAGGCGTCGTGGCCGGCGATTTCCGGGGCGATGGTGATCACGCGGATCGGTGCCAGCGTGAGGTAGTCCTCGACTTCGGCCATCAGCGCGGTGTGGGCAAAGTTCGGCTGGGCGCCGAGTTTGCCGGGGTTGATGTACGGGCCTTCCAGGTGCACGCCGAGCACCCGGGCGCAGCCTGTTGGCCGCTGCTCGCAGAACTCGCCGACGGCTTTGAGCACGCTGGAAATCTCTTCCGGCGGCGCGGTCATGGTGGTCGCCAGCAGCGACGTAGTGCCGAAGCGCACGTGGGTTTTGCTGATGGTTTCGAAGGCGGTTGCGCCTTCCATGATGTCTTTGCCGCCGCCGCCGTGAACGTGCAGGTCGATGAAGCCAGGCAGCAGATAAGGCAAGTCGTTGTCGGCCGGCTCGCAGGGCACGCCGTCGATGGACACGACCTTGCCGTGTTCGTGAATCAGCCGGCCGCGAACCCAGCCGTGGGCGGTGAGGATGTTGTCTTCGGACATGATCGGTTCTCGTTGCTTGATTAGCGGCGAAGCTCTGCGACAAAGTCGTAGTAGTCGTTGCGGCAGTAGGTGTCGGTGACTTCGATTGGCGTGTTGTCTTCCAGGTAGCCGACCCGGGTCATCAGCAGCATGGCGGTGCCGGGGGCGATGCCGACGAGGGCGGCGAATTCGTCCGAGGCGTTGATCGCCTGGATGTGCTGCAAGGCGCGGACGATCGGTTTGCCGATGCCGTCGAGGTATTCGTAGAGCGAATCACCCACCGCTTGCGGCTTGGGAATGATCGAGGCGGGCAGGGTGCTCATCTCGATCGCCATCACCGTGTCGTCGGCTTTGCGCAGACGTTTGAGCCGCGCGACCTTGTCGTTGGGCGAGAGGCCGAGGCGGATCAGTTCTTCGTGGGTCGGCGGGGTGATCTCGCGTTCCAGCCATTGCGAGCCGGGAACGAAGCCCTTGAGGCGCAGCATCTCGCTGAAACCCGAGAGGCGCGACAGCGGTTGTTCCAGGCGCGGCGTGATGAACGTGCCGGAGCCTTGGTTGCGGCGGATCAGACCCTGTTCGAACAAGACTTCCAGTGCCTTGCGGGCAGTGACGCGGGAGATGCCCAGCAGCTCGCTGAGGTTGCGCTCCGAAGGCATGGCTTGCTCGGCTTTCCACTGCCCGGCATGGATCGCCGCTTCCAGATTGCGCGCCAGTTGCAGGTAGAGGGGCGTGGGCTGGGTGTCGTCAGGGCGTAGGGCCTGGAGGTCATTCATGTCAGGGATGTCCGATGCGGATATTGGAGTGTTGTGTTCCGCGAATGGCCGAAAATTAATACCACTTGAATACCATGTCAATGCCAGTACTTTGCCGTTGGCGTGGGAAAGGCGGCCCTGTTGAGTGCGGGAAATGGGGTTTGGTATCAAGTGGTATTAGAGGTGGGGGTTTTGAGCGCAAAGATCGCAGCCTGGGGTAACGCTTGCCGGGGAGATTGGTATCTTCCCGGCAGTCATTACTGCAGGCTGCGATCTTTTGAATTTATTTTTCGAGGAGCGACCGAAGGTAGCGCTAAGAAGAAGGACTCGGTGCTTTTGTGGCGAGGGAGCTTGCTCCCGTTGGGCTGCGAAGCAGTCCTGAAATCAGCGAATGCGGTGTCAGGTCATTTTTTGGGGCCGCTTCGCAGCCCAGCGGGAGCAAGCTCCCTCGCCACAGGTAAAGGGGTTACGGGCGAATCTCGATCATCGTGCCATCCGGCACCAGGCCCCAGACCTCACGCATGTCCATGTTGCGCATGGCAATGCAGCCGTCGGTCCAGTCCAGGGTGTGGAACAGGTCTTCCGGGTTTTCTTCGGTATCTGGTGTGCCATGGATCATGATCATGCTACCCGGATCGACGCCTTCACGCCGGGCGCGGGCAGCGTCGCTGATGTTGGGGTAGGAGATGTGCATCGACAGATTGAATTTATCGCTGACCTTGCGCCAGTCCAGCCAGTAAAAACCTTCAGGCGTGCGTCTATCGCCTTCCATCAGTTTTTGGCCTTTCGGATTTCTGCCCAGGGAAATGCGATAGGTCTTGAGCGGCTTGCCGTCATTGATCAATTGCAATTGGTGGGCGGATTTGAGCACCAAAACTTTTTCGATGACTTTGCCGTTCAGGGTTTCCGCAACGGAAGCCTGTGACAGAGTGACGAACGACAAGCAAACCACGGCAAGCAACCAGCGCATTGAAACGATATCCCTGAAAGGTGTCGCGACTATTTAGTTATAGGTGATTCTGGAGCCAGGAGCTTTAGGTGATGGCAGGCTGAGCAAGCGGCGGGATCGACTCGGACCGCACGGGGTAGACCTCGGTCCGCCGGTCAGCGAAGAAGCATTCTAAGGTACGGCCCACCGTGCGGAAAGCCAACTCGGACCACGGGATGTCGGCTTCGTCGAAAAGCTGCACTTCCAGGCTCTCGGGGCCGGCAGAAAAATCCGGGTCCACCAGCTCCGCGCGAAAGAACACATGCACCTGACTGATGTGCGGCACGTCGATCAACGTATAGATACTCAGGTTGCGCACCCGCGCACAGGCTTCCTCGGCGGTCTCGCGAATGGCCGCCTGCTCGATGGTTTCACCGTTTTCCATGAAACCGGCGGGCAGGGTCCAGTAACCGAGCCGAGGCTCGATGGCGCGTCGGCACAGCAACACTTTCGAGCCCCAGGTCGCCACGCAGCCGGCGACGATATTGGGGTTCTGATAGTGAATCGCCTGACAGCTGTCACAGACAAAACGCAGGCGCGAGTCGCCTTCGGGAATGCGTTGGGTGACCGGGTTACCGCACTGACTGCAAAATTTCATGCTGGGGTTCCTGAATGCTGCGCCTATCTTGGCGTGCGGCGGTGTCTGTCGGCAAGTTGTCGTTTAGCGACATGCAGTGGTTATGGGGTTGGGCGGCCGGTTCGATTGGTGCATGATGCATAGGGTCTGTTGACGTTTGCTGACGAACTGCGTTGGCGCGCAACGCGGTTGTCAGCAAACGTCAACAGACCCTACGGCCAACAGATCGAGAAGACTCATGCTGGACGAGCTACTGCATCGAGTAAGCAACCACACCCCACGCACAATGGAAACCGACAAACGTTTCCCCGAAGCCGCGGTATTGGTACCCATCACCCGTAGTGACGAACCGGAGCTGGTTCTGACCCTGCGCGCCAGCGGGCTCTCGACCCATGGCGGTGAAGTCGCCTTCCCGGGTGGGCGGCGCGACCCCGAAGACCCTGATCTTATTTTCACCGCGCTACGGGAGGCTGAAGAAGAAATCGGCTTGCCACCGGGGCTGGTCGAGGTGATCGGCCCGCTGAGCCCGTTGATCTCCCTGCATGGCATCAAGGTCACGCCGTATGTCGGAGTGATTCCGGGTTTTGTCGAGTACCTGGCCAACGATGCCGAAATCGCCGCCGTGTTCAGTGTGCCTCTGGAGTTTTTCCGTGAGGACCCAAGGGAGCACACCCACCGCATCGATTACCAGGGGCGCAGTTGGTACGTGCCGAGTTATCGTTATGGCGAGTATAAAATCTGGGGCCTGACGGCAATCATGATTGTCGAGTTGATCAACCTGCTCTATGACGCCGACATCAGCCTGCACCACCCGCCCAAAAGCTTTATCAATACTTGAAGCCATCGTTCGTATGGCGTGAACCGCGGCTGCCTGAGCCTTGAGGACAACAAGATGAAATATCGCCTGGGCGATGCCCGCGTCGAAACCCATCCGCAGAGCTGGGTTGCACCCAATGCCGTGCTGGTGGGCAAGGTCAAACTGGAAGAGGGCGCCAATGTCTGGTTCAACGCCGTGTTGCGTGGCGACAACGAATTGATCCTGATTGGCAAGAACAGCAACGTCCAGGACGGCACGGTGATGCACACGGACATGGGCTACCCGCTGACCATCGGCACCGGCGTGACCATCGGCCACAACGCCATGCTTCACGGCTGCACCGTGGGCGATTACAGCCTGATCGGTATTAATGCAGTGATTCTCAACGGCGCGAAAATCGGCAAGAACTGCATCATCGGCGCCAACTCGCTGATCGGCGAGGGCAAGGAGATTCCCGACGGTTCGCTGGTCATGGGCTCGCCCGGCAAAGTAGTGCGTGAACTGACCGAGCAGCAAAAGAAAATGCTGGAGGCCAGCGCCGCGCACTATGTGCACAATTCGCAGCGTTACGCCCGTGATCTGGTCGAGCAGGAAGAATGAACGCCACCGAACGACCGGTCCTCTCGCCATGCGTGAACATCTGCGCGTTGGACGAAGATGATATTTGCACCGGGTGTCAGCGCACGGTCGAAGAAATCACGCGCTGGAGTCGCATGGACAACGAAGAACGCCGCAGGGTTTTGGGGCTGTGCCATGAGCGGGCCAAGTCGAGCGGGTTGATCTGGATGTTGCCTTCCAGATCCGATTCCTGAGCCCTGTGAGCTTTTGTGGCTGATGAGGTTTTTTGTGGCGAGGGCGCTTGCTCCCGCCGGGCTGCGAAGCAGCCCCATAGCTGACAAACACATTCAACCTGACACACCGCGCCCTCTGACTTCAGGGCCGCTGCGCGACCCAGCGGGAGCAAGCGCCCTCGCCACAGGCTATTTGTAAAGCCGAGATGGTAATCTGTGCGCCAAATTGACAGGTATCCCGCCACCTCATGTTCTTCCTGATCGCCTATATCAGCAGCGTCGTGCTGATCAACTACGCCTTCTCCACCGCCCCGCACCTGGACATCATCTGGTCGGCCTGGGGCGGGTTGGTGTTTGTCCTGCGCGACATGGTGCAAACCCGCTTCGGCCACGGCGCGATCGCGGCGATGCTCGCAGCGTTGGTCCTGTCCTATGTCACCTCCGATCCGTCCATCGCGCTGGCCAGCGCCACGGCCTTCGCGGTGTCCGAATGCATCGACTGGCTGGTGTTCAGCATCACCAAGCGTCCGTTGCACGATCGCCTGTGGATAAGTTCGGCCCTGAGCATTCCCCTCGACACCTTCATCTTCTTCGGCATGATCGATGCTTTCACCCCGGCCGTAATCCTTACCGCCATGGGCTCGAAGTTCGCCGGCGTGACGGTCGTGTGGCTGATCATGGCCTGGCGCTTGCGCAAACAGGCTGTCGCCGGCTGAAGCCAAACCTTGCGGTTCATGTAAAATGCCGCGCTTTCTCCCCATGGGAAGCGCGCCAGACGCCGCGACCCTCGATGATCCGCTTCTTGAGGACCTGAGATGACCCGTATCGGAACTCCATTGTCGCCAACCGCGACCCGCGTATTGCTGTGTGGCTGTGGTGAGTTGGGCAAGGAAGTGGTAATCGAGCTGCAACGCCTGGGCGTTGAAGTGATTGCCGTCGACCGTTACGCCAACGCGCCGGCCATGCAAGTTGCGCATCGCAGCCACGTTATCAACATGCTCGACGGCGCCGCCCTGCGTGCCGTGATCGAAGCCGAAAAGCCGCACTTCATCGTGCCGGAAATCGAAGCGATCGCCACCGCGACCCTCGTGGAGCTGGAAGCCGAAGGCTTTACCGTGATCCCGACCGCGCGCGCCGCGCAGCTGACCATGAACCGTGAAGGCATCCGTCGCCTGGCCGCCGAAGAGCTGGACCTGCCGACCTCGCCGTACCATTTCGCCGACACTTTCGAGGACTACAGCAAGGCCGTCCAGGATCTGGGCTTCCCGTGCGTGGTCAAGCCAGTGATGAGTTCGTCGGGCAAAGGCCAGAGCCTGCTGCGCAGCGCCGATGACGTGAAAACCGCTTGGGATTACGCTCAGGAAGGTGGCCGCGCCGGTAAAGGTCGCGTGATCATCGAAGGCTTTATCGACTTCGACTACGAAATCACTCTGTTGACCGTGCGCCACGTCGGCGGCACGACCTTCTGCGCACCCGTCGGTCACCGGCAGGAGAAGGGCGACTATCAGGAATCCTGGCAGCCACAAGCCATGAGCCCGATTGCCCTGGCCGAATCCGAGCGCGTTGCCAAAGCCGTCACTGAAGCATTGGGCGGTCGTGGCCTGTTTGGTGTCGAGCTGTTCATCAAAGGTGACCAAGTGTGGTTCAGCGAAGTGTCGCCGCGCCCGCATGACACCGGTCTGGTCACCCTGATTTCCCAGGACCTGTCGCAGTTCGCGCTGCACGCACGGGCGATCCTGGGCCTGCCGATTCCGTTGATTCGCAAGTTCGGGCCATCGGCGTCGGCGGTGATTCTGGTGGAAGGGCAGTCGACCCAGACTGCGTTCTCCAACCTCGGTGCTGCGTTGAGCGAACCGGATACGGCGCTGCGTCTGTTTGGCAAACCAGAGGTCAATGGCCAGCGCCGGATGGGCGTGGCGTTGGCGCGGGATGAGTCGATCGAAGCGGCTCGTGCCAAGGCAACCCGTGCTTCTCAGGCTGTCGTGGTAGAGCTGTAAACCGAGGCGCGGCAGGCTAGCTCCCACAGGGTTATTGGTTGGTCACAGATTTTGTGTACACCCAATTTCCATGGGGGAGCCAGCCTGCTGGCGATGCTTCTGCTTCAGGTCACCCGATTCAAATCGTTATGCCGCGTCTCCTTCAGGCACAGCACCGCAATCAAGCTCAGCACCGCCGCCCCAGACACATACCCTCCGACAAAACTCAGACCGCCCATCGCCACCAGTTTCTGCGCGAAAAACGGCGCTGCCGAGGCCCCGACGATTCCGCCCAGGTTGTAGGCTGCGGACGCGCCGGTATACCGCACATGCGTTGGAAACAGCTCCGGCAGCAACGCGCCCATCGGTGCAAACGTCACGCCCATCAGAAACAGCTCGATGCACAGGAACAGCGCCACGCCCCAGGTCGAGCCTTGGGTCAGCAGCGGTTCCATCAAGAATCCCGACAGGATCGCCAAGACGCCGCCAATGATCAGCACCGGTTTGCGCCCGTAGCGGTCGCTGGCCCAGGCGGACAACGGCGTGGCGGCGGCCATGAACAGGACGGCGAAGCACAGCAGCCCAAGGAAGGTTTCGCGGCTGTAGCCGAGTGTCGACACGCCGTAGCTCAATGAAAACACCGTCGAGATGTAGAACAGCGCGTAGCACACGACCATCGACCCTGCCCCCAGCAACATCGGTACCCAGTACTGGCTGAACAGCTCGACCAACGGGATCTTCACTCGCTCCTGACGTGCCATGGCGTTGGCAAACACCGGGGTTTCGTGGAGTTTGAGGCGCACATACAGGCCCACCATCACCAGCGCGGCGCTGAGCAGAAACGGAATCCGCCAGCCCCAAGAGCGGAACTGCTCGTCATTCAGGGTCATGGCGAGCGTCAGGAACAGACCGTTAGCCGCCAGAAAGCCAATCGAGGGGCCGAGCTGCGGGAACATGCCGTACCAGGCGCGCTTGCCTTTGGGCGCATTCTCCGTCGCCAGCAGGGCCGCACCGCCCCATTCGCCGCCCAGCCCAAGGCCTTGGCCGAACCGCAGCACGCAGAGCAGGATCGGCGCCCAGGCTCCGATGCTGTCATAACCCGGCAATACGCCGATCAACGTGGTGCACACACCCATCAATAGCAGCGAAGCGACCAATGTCGATTTGCGCCCGATGCGGTCACCGAAGTGCCCAAACAGCGCCGATCCCAAGGGGCGGGCGAGGAATGCGATGCCGAAGGTGAGGAACGCCGACAGCATCTGGGCGGTGCCGGAGGTCTGCGGAAAGAACACCGGACCGATCACCAGCGCCGCAGCGGTGGCATAGACGTAGAAGTCGTAAAACTCGATGGCGGTGCCGATAAAACTCGCCGTGGCCACGCGGGTGGCGGAGTTCGTCGGTTGGGTAGGCGCGTCGCTATAAGTCGTGCTGGTCGTCATGCGGTTATCCCTGACAGTCATGTGCCCCAGTGGAGCGAATTATTATGGTCGAACACCCAGGGATGTGGGAGTGAGGCGCGGCCGCTGTTCAAGGTAGGAACAGTCGTCGGTGTGGTGCGGAAAGTGCCGATGGTCTGGCCGGAACCTGCTGCGTGCGGGGTAAGCACGTGGTTCGGCCGGGGCTTGGGTAAGCGGATTCGATTATAGGAAGGTGGCTAACGATCTAACAAGGGGCTTGGGATTGGCGAGGTCTTTGTGGCGAGGGGGCGTTCCGACAAGCCCCCTCGCCACGGTGTTATGTGTCCGACATCAAATCACTGTTGGAACGGAGCTGGTATGCCAGATCAAAACCTGAGTAACCCGATTGTCTTCCGTCTCCAGAATTTCCAGCCGATAACGCCCGATCTTCAGGCATACCGCACTTTCTGGAATGGTCTCCAGTGCCTCGGTCACCAAGCCGTTCAGGGTTTTCGGGCCGTCGCTGGGCAGGTGCCAGCCCAGGCTCTTGTTCAATTCGCGAATCGACGCCGCACCTTCGATCATCAGTCGGCCATCGGCCTGCGGGTGGATGTGCGGGTTGTCCAGGCTGTGCTGACTTTCGAATTCGCCGACGATTTCTTCGAGAATGTCTTCCAGGGTCACGATGCCAAGTACTTCGCCGTACTCGTCGACCACCATGCCCAGGCGCCGCTGCTGTTTGTGGAAATTCAAGAGTTGCAGTTGCAACGGCGTGCTTTCCGGCACGAAGTACGGTTCGTGGCTGGCGGCCAGCAACGCTTCCAGGGTCAGGCTCGCATCGGGTAGCAAGTGGCGGATCTGCCGGGTATTGAGCACGGCTTCGACCTGATTGATGTCGCTGTGAAACACCGGCAGGCGGGTGCGCTTGTTGTTGCGCAGTTGCTCGACGATCTCTGCGAGGGAGTCGTCGAGATTGATCCCGTCGACGTCACTTCGCGGCACCAGAATGTCGTTGACCGTGATGTTGTCGAGCGCGTGGATGCCCGTCAGCGGGTGAGGGCGGCAGACGGCTTCGTGATCGTCCTTGCGCTCGCCGGGGCTCTCGTCTTCGCTCTGTTGCACCACCTTGACCTTGCGGGCAAACGGTCGCATCAGCAGCCGGGTGAAGCCATTGAGCAGCCAGGCGGCCGGGTAGATGATTTTCAGCGGCGCACCGAGCAGCGTGTTGCCCAGGGCCAGGACGGCGTCGGGATAGCGCACGGCGAGGGCGCGCGGCAGGTAGTCGGCGAACACCACCAGTGCGATCCCGGCGCCCAGGCAGGCAATCCACGGGCCGTTTTCCGCCCAGATGAAGATCGCCAGCAAGGTGCTGATGACCACTGCCAGTGCGCGGCACAGGGTATTGCAGAAGATCAGGCTGTTGAGCGGGAAGCTGAGCTTCGCGACCGGTTTGTCGCTGGAACGCGAGGCGGTGCGCTGGGCCAGCAAGTGCTGTTGTGCGGATTCGATGGCGGTAAACAGCCCCGACCATAAAATCAGCAGGGCCAATACCGCGAGCATCGGCCCTATGGGCAAGTCGTCCATTAATGCCGCCCGTCAGATGTGCAGGATGTATTCACGGACCAGCTTACTGCCGAAGTACGCCAGCATCAGCAGGCAGAAACCGGCGAGGGTCCAGCGAATGGCCTTGTGTCCGCGCCAGCCGAGGCGGTTACGTCCCCATAGCAGCACGCTGAAGACGATCCAGGCCAGGCAAGCCAGCAAGGTTTTGTGCACCAGATGCTGGGCAAACAGGTTGTCGACAAACAGCCAGCCAGAGAGCAGCGACAACGACAGCAGGGTCCAGCCGGCCCAGAGGAAGCCGAACAGCAGGCTTTCCATGGTTTGCAGCGGCGGGAAGTTCTTGATCAGGCCCGACGGGTGTTTGTGCTTGAGCTGATGGTCTTGCACCAGCAGCAGCAAGGCTTGAAACATCGCGATGGTGAACATGCCGTAAGCGAGGATCGACAGCAGGATGTGCGCGAGAATGCCCGGCTCTTCGTCGATGACCTGCACCGTGCCGGCAGGGGCGAACTGCGCCAGCAGCACCGTGGCGGCACCGAGCGGGAACAGCAATATAAGCAGGTTCTCCACCGGGATCCGCGAACAGGCCAGCAGGGTCAGGGCGATGACCGCCGCCGCAATCAGGCTGGCGGCGCTGAAAAAGTCCAGGCCCAGGCCGATCGGGGTCAGCAGGTGGGCGAACAGGCTGGCACTGTGAGCCAGCACGGCAAGCACGCCAAGCGTGACCAGCAGGCGTTTGTTCGCCTTGGCACCAGTGGCCAGGCGAGTGCCTTGATAGATAGTCGCAGCGGCATATAAGCAGGCGGCGGCGAGGGTAGTCAGCATACTGGGTGACAAGGGGAGCATAAATCCTGTTAGGCAAGCCCGAAAGGCGCTGAGTTTGGCATAGAACCCCCGCAGCACGAAAGACCATGCAACCTGACGACGAGGTGTCCGCCAGACGCAGTCTTCGCTATAATCCGCGACCTGCCCACGCCGCAGGCTCGCCGAGCACATGTTTATTCCGGTCTGGGCCGCCATTATCCCGGTCTACACAGGGCCTGAAAGGATCGCGCAATGTTTGAAAACTTAACCGACCGTCTCTCGCAGACGCTGCGCCATGTCACCGGCAAGGCCAAGCTGACCGAGGACAACATCAAAGACACCCTGCGCGAGGTGCGCATGGCGTTGCTCGAAGCCGACGTCGCCCTGCCGGTGGTGAAAGACTTCGTCAATTCGGTCAAGGAGCGCGCCGTCGGCACCGAGGTGTCTCGCAGCCTGACGCCGGGCCAGGCCTTCGTGAAGATCGTCCAGGCCGAACTCGAAAGCCTGATGGGCGCCGCCAACGAAGACTTGAACCTGAGCGCCGTTCCACCGGCCGTGGTCCTGATGGCCGGTTTGCAGGGTGCGGGTAAAACCACCACTGCCGGCAAACTCGCGCGTTTCCTTAAGGAGCGCAAGAAGAAGTCGGTCATGGTCGTGTCCGCGGACGTTTACCGTCCGGCGGCGATCAAGCAGCTGGAAATGCTCGCCGGTGAAGTCGGCGTCACCTTCTTCCCGTCCGACCTGAGCCAGAAGCCGGTCGACATCGCGCAAGCGGCTATAAAAGAAGCAAAGCTCAAGTTTATTGATGTGGTCATCGTCGATACCGCCGGTCGTCTGCACATCGACGAAGAGATGATGGGCGAGATCAAGGCCTTGCACGCCGCGATCAACCCGGTCGAAACCCTGTTCGTGGTCGACGCCATGACCGGCCAGGACGCCGCCAACACGGCCAAGGCCTTCGGCGACGCCTTGCCGCTGACCGGTGTGATCCTGACCAAGGTAGACGGCGACGCCCGTGGCGGTGCCGCGCTGTCGGTTCGCGCCATCACCGGCAGGCCGATCAAGTTCATCGGTATGGGCGAGAAGAGCGATGCGCTCGAACCGTTCCACCCTGAGCGTATTGCTTCGCGCATCCTCGGCATGGGCGATGTGCTCAGTCTGATCGAGCAGGCGGAAGCGACCCTCGACAAGGACAAGGCCGACAAACTGGCCAAGAAGCTGAAGAAGGGCAAGGGCTTCGACCTCGAAGACTTCCGCGATCAGCTGCAACAGATGAAGAACATGGGCGGCCTCGGTGGCCTCATGGACAAACTGCCGAACATCGGCGGCGTCAATCTGGCGCAGATGGGCAATGCCCAGGGCGCGGCAGAGAAACAATTCAAGCAGATGGAAGCCATCATCAATTCCATGACCCCGGCCGAGCGCCGCGACCCTGAGCTGATCAGCGGTTCGCGCAAACGCCGGATCGCCATGGGTTCCGGCACCCAGGTGCAGGACATCGGTCGCTTGATCAAGCAGCACAAGCAGATGCAGAAGATGATGAAGAAATTCTCCGCCAAAGGCGGAATGGCCAAAATGATGCGCGGTATGGGCGGAATGTTGCCCGGCGGCGGCATGCCGAAAATGTAAAGAATTCGCGCAAGGGCTTGCTCTTGCGCAGCCCACACGGAAGTGGGATCTCCAGCAAACCCGCACTTGGCGGGAGCTGACTGGCCGTTTTCAACGACGGCTCTATAGCAAATCTTGATGGCGACCGGAAGGCCGCCGGAAAAAGTCATTTGCAAAAGTCCGGATATTCCTTAGAATATGCGGCCTTTCGGGCACCTATGCCCGCTGTGCCTTTAGATTTGCAGCACCGACTACAGGAACGATGTTCACATGCTAACAATCCGTCTTGCCCTTGGCGGCTCCAAAAAGCGCCCGTTTTACCACTTGACCGTAACCGACAGCCGCAACCCGCGCGACGGTTCGCACAAGGAACAGGTTGGTTTCTTCAACCCTGTTGCTCGTGGTCAAGAAGTCCGTCTGTCCGTGAACCAAGAGCGCGTAGCCTACTGGCTGAGCGTTGGTGCACAACCTTCTGAGCGTGTTGCTCAGTTGTTGAAGGATGCATCTAAGGCTGCGGCCTGAGCAATATGAACGCGACGCCTGCCATTGCTGATGATTTGATCGTTATCGGCAAGATTTATTCTGTTCATGGCGTTCGCGGCGAAGTGAAGGTTTATTCCTTTACTGATCCGACTGAAAACCTGTTGCAGTACAAAACCTGGACGCTCAAGCGCGAAGGCAATGTGAAACAGGTCGAGCTGGTCAGCGGACGTGGGAACGACAAGTTCCTGGTCGCAAAGCTCAAGGGTCTTGATGATCGTGAAGAAGCTCGTCTTCTGGCCGGTTATGAGATCTGCGTGCCGCGCAACCTGTTCCCTGAATTGACCGACGGCGAGTACTACTGGTACCAGCTGGAAGGTCTGAAGGTTATTGATCAACTCGGGCAATTGCTCGGGAAAATCGATCATCTTCTGGAAACCGGCGCCAATGATGTAATGGTGGTCAAGCCTTGCGCTGGCAGCCTGGATGATCGCGAACGCCTGTTGCCCTATACGGAGCAATGCGTGTTGGCCGTCGACCTTGCCGCAGGCGAGATGAAGGTGGAATGGGATGCGGACTTCTAAGCGTGGCTAACTTGCGCGTAGAAGTGATCAGTTTGTTTCCCGAGATGTTCTCCGCCATCAGCGAGTACGGCATCACCAGTCGTGCGGTGAAACAGGGGCTGTTGCAGCTCACCTGTTGGAATCCGCGAGACTACACGACGGATCGGCATCACACTGTGGACGATCGCCCATTTGGCGGTGGTCCGGGCATGGTGATGAAGATCAAGCCCCTGGAAGATGCTCTGGTTCAGGCCAAGGCAGCAGCCGGGGAGGCGGCGAAGGTGATTTACCTGTCCCCCCAAGGCCGTCAACTGACTCAGTCGGCGGTACGCGAGTTGGCGAATCTGGATGCATTGATCCTGATTGCCGGCCGCTATGAAGGCATTGACGAGCGTTTTATTGAAGCTCATGTCAATGAAGAGTGGTCGATTGGCGACTATGTACTGTCTGGCGGCGAGCTGCCGGCGATGGTCCTGATCGATGCGGTTACACGACTGCTGCCTGGAGCTTTAGGGCATGCGGACTCCGCCGAGGAAGATTCCTTTACGGATGGTTTGCTGGATTGCCCGCACTACACCCGACCGGAGGTGTATGCGGATCAGCGTGTTCCCGACGTGTTGCTAAGTGGCAATCACGCGCATATCCGGCGTTGGCGTTTACAGCAGTCCCTTGGTAGGACCTTTGAACGACGCGCCGATCTTCTGGAAAGCCGCTCGCTTTCTGGAGAAGAGAAGAAGCTGCTCGAGGAATACATCCGCGAGCGGGACGATAGTTAACAACGTATCGATGGTAGATCCGACGATCTACCTTAGGAGCACAGCATGACTAACAAAATCATCCTTGCACTCGAAGCAGAGCAGATGACCAAAGAGATCCCTACCTTTGCCCCGGGCGACACCATTGTCGTTCAGGTGAAAGTGAAGGAAGGCGACCGTTCGCGTCTGCAAGCGTTCGAAGGTGTTGTTATCGCCAAGCGTAACCGCGGCGTAAACAGTGCTTTCACCGTTCGTAAAATCTCCAACGGTGTTGGCGTAGAGCGTACTTTCCAGACCTACAGCCCGCAAATCGACAGCATGGCCGTTAAACGTCGCGGTGACGTACGTAAAGCCAAGCTGTACTACCTGCGTGACCTGTCCGGTAAAGCAGCTCGCATCAAGGAAAAACTGGCTTAAGTCCAGCTTCCGATGCAGAAAAAAGCAGCCTACGGGCTGCTTTTTTGTTGCCTGCGATTTATCTTTCGTGACCGTACTGTCGGTCTTGCCTGAGCTTATATGCCCGCCATCGATCATCCATTGATAGACCAATTCCTCGACGCGCTGTGGCTGGAAAAAGGTCTTTCCGATAACACTCGCGATGCCTATCGCAGCGACCTGGCCTTGTTCAATGGCTGGTTGCAGGAAAAGGGTCTGGAGCTGATCAGCGCCGGCCGCGAGTTGATCCTCGATCACCTGGCCTGGCGCCTGGAACAAAACTACAAACCCCGTTCAACGGCGCGATTCCTCTCCGGTGTGCGTGGGTTTTATCGTTATCTACTCAGGGAAAAGCTGATCGCGGTCGATCCGACCTTGCGCGTCGATATGCCCCAACTCGGTAGGCCTTTGCCTAAGTCTCTGTCGGAAGCAGACGTGGAAGCGCTGCTGAAGGCGCCGGACTTGAGCGAAGCTATCGGTCAGCGGGACCGCGCCATGCTCGAAGTGCTTTACGCCTGCGGCTTGCGGGTGACGGAGTTGATCAGCCTGACGCTGGAGCAGGTCAATCTGCGTCAAGGCGTGCTGCGGGTCATGGGCAAAGGCAGCAAGGAGCGCCTGGTTCCGATGGGCGAGGAGGCGATTGTCTGGGTTGAGCGATACATGCGCGATGGCCGCCAGGAACTGCTCGGCGGGCGTCCCAGCGATGTCATGTTCCCCAGCCAGCGCGGTGAGCAGATGACTCGCCAGACCTTCTGGCATCGCATCAAGCACCAGGCCAAGGTCGCCGGGATCGGCAAGTCGCTGTCGCCGCATACCTTGCGCCATGCGTTCGCCACGCACCTGCTCAACCACGGCGCGGACCTTCGGGTGGTGCAAATGCTGCTCGGCCACAGCGACCTGTCGACCACCCAGATCTACACCCACGTCGCCCGCGCACGCTTGCAGGACTTGCACGCCAAACACCACCCGCGCGGCTGACGGATGGAACAAATCACCGGTGGCGAGGGCGCTTGCTCCCGCTGGGGCGCGAAGCGATCCCAAAACTATGGACCACGGCTAATCAGGAAAATCGAGGTGCCTGTCTTACGACTGCTGCGCAGTCGAGCGGGAGCAAGCTCCCTCGCCACAACACGTGTTATCAGATACGCACCATTATGTGTGTTGCGTCAGGCGCATTCGGCCACAGGAGCCTTATGTGGTAGGCTTTGCCGGTTTGCACGATGGGCGGTTATGACCCGGTGTTTCGGCACGGGCGTTCTGATCGTCCCATTTGTCCGCCTTCAGGAGTTCTCATGCGTCTGACCCAGATTTTCGCCGCCGCAGCCATTGCGTTGGTCAGTACCTTTGCCGTCGCCGATGACGCGGCCGACAAAGCCATTCGTAAAAGCCTGGAAAATCTCCAGCTGGAAGTACCGGTAGAAAGCATCTCCGCCAGTCCGTTGCCGGGCCTGTATGAAGTCAAACTGCAAGGCAGCCGCGTGCTCTACGCCAGCGCCGACGGCCAATACGTGGTGCAGGGCTACCTGTTCCAGCTCAAGGACGGCAAGCCGGTCAACCTGACCGAGAAGACCGAACGCCTGGGCGTGTCCAAACTGGTCAACGCCATCCCGGTTGCAGAAACCGTGGTCTACCCGGCGATCGGCGAAACCAAATCGCACATCACCGTGTTCACCGACACCACCTGCCCGTACTGCCACAAACTGCATGCCGAAGTGCCTGAGCTGAACAAGCGCGGCATCGAAGTGCGTTACGTCGCGTTCCCGCGCCAGGGCCTGGGCTCGCCGGGTGACGAACAATTGCAAGCGGTCTGGTGCTCGAAAGACAAGAAAGCTGCCATGGACAAAATGGTCGACGGCAAGGAAATCAAGGCCGCCAAGTGCGATAACCCGGTTTCCAAGCAGTTCGCCCTCGGTCAGTCGATCGGCGTGAACGGCACACCGGCCATCGTTTTGGCTGACGGTCAGGTCATTCCGGGCTACCAGCCTGCGCCACAAGTCGCCAAACTGGCGCTGGGCGCGAAATAATTCGCATCGTCACGGCCAGCCTTTGACGATCATGGTCCGGCGGTACCATTTGCCGGGCCATTAATAGAGAGCCGCGAGTATGCGGCTGTTTTCACGGCCGGCCTTGAGTCGGCCGTTTTATGGGGAGTTCACAGTGAAACCGGTCAAAGTAGGCATCTGTGGGTTAGGGACCGTCGGTGGCGGTACCTTCAACGTACTTCAGCGCAACGCCGAGGAAATTGCTCGTCGTGCCGGGCGTGGAATCGAAGTGGCACAAATTGCCATGCGCACGCCAAAGCCTCAGTTCCAAACGACCGGTATTGCGATTACCAACGATGTCTTCGAAGTGGCCACGAACCCTGAGATCGACATCGTTATAGAGCTGATGGGCGGCTACACCGTTGCCCGCGAGCTGGTACTCAAGGCCATCGAGAATGGCAAGCATGTGGTCACCGCGAACAAGGCACTGATCGCCGTTCACGGTAATGAGATTTTCGCCAAGGCACGTGAGAAAGGCGTGATCGTGGCGTTCGAAGCGGCTGTGGCCGGTGGCATTCCGGTGATCAAGGCGATCCGTGAAGGCCTGTCCGCCAACCGCATCAACTGGGTCGCCGGGATCATCAACGGCACCGGCAACTTCATCCTCACCGAAATGCGCGAGAAGGGTCGCACCTTCGAAGACGTACTCGCCGAGGCGCAAGCCCTGGGTTACGCCGAAGCCGATCCGACCTTCGACGTTGAAGGCATCGACGCGGCCCACAAGCTGACGATCCTGGCCTCCATCGCCTTCGGCATCCCGCTGCAGTTCGACAAGGCTTACACCGAAGGCATCACCAAGCTGACCACCGCTGACGTGAACTACGCCGAAGCGCTGGGTTATCGCATCAAGCACCTCGGCGTCGCTCGCAGCACCGCGTCCGGTATCGAGTTGCGCGTGCACCCCACGTTGATCCCGGCCGATCGTCTGATCGCCAACGTCAACGGCGTGATGAACGCAGTGATGGTCAACGGTGATGCGGCCGGTTCGACCCTGTTCTACGGCGCGGGCGCCGGCATGGAGCCGACGGCTTCGTCGGTGATCGCCGACCTGGTGGACGTGGTTCGCGCCATGACCTCCGACCCGGAAAACCGTGTGCCGCACCTGGCCTTCCAGCCGGATTCGTTGTCGGCGCACCCGATCCTGCCGATCGAAGCGTGCGAAAGTGCTTACTACCTGCGCATTCAGGCGAAAGACCATCCGGGCGTACTGGCCCAGGTCGCGAGCATTCTGTCGGAGCGTGGCATCAACATCGAATCGATCATGCAGAAAGAAGTCGAAGAGCATGACGGTCTGGTGCCGATGATCCTGCTGACTCACCGTGTGCTGGAACAGCACATGAACGACGCGATCGCCGCGCTGGAAGCCCTGGCAGGCGTGGTCGGTCCGGTCGTCCGGATCCGCGTCGAGCATCTGAACTAAACAAAAGCAGCGGCAAGCTGCGAGCTTCAAGCGACAAGTCAAAGGCACTCTGGCTTTTACTTGCCGCTTGTAGCTTGAGACTTGAAGCTCAAACCAAAGGTTTGCCCCTATGCGTTATATCAGTACCCGCGGCCAGGCACCGGCCCTGAATTTCGAAGATGTCCTGCTGGCCGGTCTTGCCACCGACGGTGGTCTGTACGTCCCGGAAAACCTGCCACGTTTCACCCAGGAAGAAATCGCTTCCTGGGCTGGCTTGCCGTATCACGAGCTGGCCTTCCGGGTGATGCGCCCGTTCGTTACCGGCAGCATCCCTGATGCCGATTTCAAAAAGATCCTTGAAGAAACCTACGGTGTGTTCTCGCACAGCGCCGTGGCACCGTTGCGTCAGCTGAATGGCAACGAATGGGTGCTCGAGCTGTTCCACGGCCCGACCCTGGCGTTCAAAGACTTCGCCCTGCAACTGCTCGGTCGTCTGCTCGACTACGTGCTGGAAAAACGCGGCGAGCGCGTGGTCATCGTCGGCGCGACCTCCGGTGACACCGGTTCGGCCGCCATCGAAGGCTGCAAGCACTGCGAAAACGTCGACATCTTCATCCTGCACCCGCATAACCGCGTGTCCGAAGTGCAGCGTCGCCAGATGACCACCATCTTCGGCGAGAACATCCATAACATCGCCATCGAAGGCAACTTCGATGACTGCCAGGAAATGGTCAAGGCCAGCTTCGCTGACCAGAGCTTCCTCAAGGGCACGCGTCTGGTGGCGGTGAACTCGATCAACTGGGCGCGGATCATGGCCCAGATCGTTTACTACTTCCACGCAGCCCTGCAGTTGGGCGGCCCGGCGCGCTCGGTATCGTTCTCGGTGCCGACCGGCAACTTCGGCGACATCTTCGCCGGTTACCTGGCACGTAACATGGGCCTGCCGATCAACCAGTTGATCGTCGCCACCAACCGCAATGACATCCTGCACCGCTTCATGAGCGGCAACCAGTACGTCAAGGAAACCCTGCACGCCACGTTGTCGCCGTCGATGGACATCATGGTGTCGTCGAACTTCGAGCGTCTGCTGTTCGATCTGCACGGTCGCAACGGCGCAGCGATTGCCGGTTTGATGGACAGCTTCAAGCAGGGCGGCGGTTTCAGCGTCGAACAGGAACGCTGGACCGAAGCCCGCAAATTGTTCGATTCCCTGGCCGTGGATGACGCGCAAACCTGCGAAACCATTGCCGAAGTCTACGAGCAAACCGGCGAACTGCTGGATCCGCACACCGCCATCGGCGTGAAGGCCGCGCGCGAATGCCGTCGTAGCCTGGATATTCCAATGGTGATCCTCGGCACGGCCCATCCGGTCAAATTCCCGGATGCAGTGGAGAAAGCCGGCGTAGGAAAAGCGCTTGAACTACCTGCACATCTTTCTGATTTGTTCGAGCGAAATGAGCGTTGCACCGTGTTGCCGAATGATTTGAAAGCCGTGCAGGCCTTTGTCAGTCAGCATGGCAACCGCGGCAAGCCGCTGTAACCACTCAAAGCTGTCACATTTTGAAGCCCGTCTCCTGACGGGCTTTCTCATTTCTGCATGCCACACTTGTCGTGTTTTCGCCCCAGAAAGGATGGGCGAGTTGATTGCGAAGGAAGTGGTAATGCGGTTTTTCAGAGGGTTCAAACCAGCCGTGTGCTGGATGTTTTTGATCGGCGTCCTGGGCTTGGATCAAGCAGGGACGGCCGCGCAATTGGCGACGCCCGAGTCCAGGGGGGCGGGCGTCGGCGCAATCATCGAGCTGGATGCTCAGGAACTGAGGTGGGTTGCCGAGCATCCGCAAGTCATCGTCTCGTCGGTGCAATACCCGCTTTATCTGTTCAAGGATGAACACGGTCAGTGGAGCGGTCTGAACAACGATCTGCTCAATCGCATCAGTGCCATGACGGGTTTGCAGTTTGTTCACGAGGAGTCGTTTTCCACCGACCAACTGCTTGGGCGTCTGGAAAGTGCCGAGGCGGACATGAGCACAACGCTGGCGATGAATGACGAGCGAAAGGCGTTCCTGGATTTCAGTCATGCGTTCGGTGGCGCTGGATGGGTGTTTGTCGGACGGGCAGACGCACCGGTCGTGCACTCCTTGGCGCAGTTGGCGAAAAGAGTGCTGGTGTTGCCGGCCCGGCACGCACTCGAAGGCACGATTCGCCGCGACTACCCGGCGATAGAGTTGCGCACGGTCAAGACTTACGCCGAGGCCAGGGCGCTGGTTGAAAGTGGTGAAGCCTTTGCCACCATCGAAAATGAAATCGGGGCGCAGCTCTATCCGTTGGGGCAACTCAAGGTCGGCCGGGCCGTGGAGGGCAAGTGGGAGGCTGATCACCTCGCGGTACGCAAAGGCCAGTCGCCGCTGCTGAGCATTCTCAACAAGGCGCTTGAGGCCTTTCCTGCGGCCGACTTGCGTGCCATTCGCCTGAAATGGCTCAGCGGTATCGCGCCCGTCGAGTCGCCTTCTCGCTGGCGGCAGCTGACTCACTGGTTTTGCTGGGGCATGTTTATCGTCAGCCTGTTCGGTCTGCTTTCCTTGCTCTGGAATCGCAGGCTCGCGGCACTGATCAAGCAGCGCGCAGACGCTGAGAAGGGGCTGGGCGATCAGCTTGCGTTCCAGCATGCGTTGATCGACGCCATGCCCGATCCGATGTTTGTTCGTGATCTGCAAGGGCGTTTGATCATGTGCAACAAAAGTTATGAGGAGAGCCTCTGCACCCGTTTTGACCAGGTTCAAGGGCGACGGCTGGTTGAGCTCGATGTCCTGCCGGCGGAAACCGCAGCGCTGCTGCATGCCGAATTCATGGCGCAGATGGAGACTCGAAAGCCACGCTTCAGTGAACGTCAATTGCTGTTCAACAACGGGGTCAGGGACATCTACCAATGGACGGTGCCGTTCTACAGCGTCGACGGCCAATTGCGAGGGTTGCTGGGGGGATGGACTGATATCGGTCACCGGACAAGGCACCTGTGAACAGGCTGTTTTTTCCCTGTCATCTTTTCCGTGCATGCTCTATCGACCAGGGACGCCGACGCGTCTGCACCTGGAATCCAGAACTTTCTTCTCGGGTCGGTGGTCATTTACTGTGAACACACCCCAGGCACTTTGTTTTCGGACTATTGAGTGGTGATCGAGATGGAAAGTATCAGTCTATTGCTCGGTGAGGCTCTGAGCCCGTATCAGGTCAAGCTGACCCCGTCGGGCGCCCATGGCGAATGCCTGGTGACACTGAAGAATGCGACCGGCGCGATCGTGGTCGAACGGGCGTTCAATCAAGCCCAGTTAACCGATTACCGTCTGCTGACGGATGTCGTCGACGGCTTGCACCGCGACGTGCTGATTGCCGAAGGACGGCTGGAACCCTGCGTCATCGCGGCGCTGCGCAATGCGGCTCAGGATAAGGTCCTGGCCAGTCGAAATTGAATTGTTCTTTTGTGGGAACCTTCCTGCGCTCAGGTCGTCAGACCATGTAACAGCAGGATCAAGCATTGTGCTCCGGTGCTTGTAGCTTGCTGCCACTGGTCTTTATGTAGGCCACGTTTAACCCCGAGTCGTCTCCCCACTTCTCGGGGTTTCTTTTGCCTGCGATTTGTCATTGCCCAGCCTGATTCTCGAAAAAGGCTTTGGCTTCTTTCAGGTAGTCGTTGCGTCTTTCTGGGTCCAGCCACTCAGCGTACAGCTGGTCCAGTCGCTCATGGGGCAGGGTGCGTAACAGTTCATTGATCTCTTGGATGGCCTTGCGGCCCTGGACTGTACCGGAGCAGCCAATGTGCCCCGACAGGTATTTGCCCGTGCCCTTCACCGGGTAAAATTCCAGCTGATCGTCGGCGATGTGCTCTCGATTAGCCTGATAGCGAATTTCCGGCCAGTACCCCAGAACCATTTGCAAACGGCCCAGGCGCTGCATCTGCAACAGGCTGGCAAGGGCATCGTTACCGTAATGGGGAGCCAGTGCGTCCGGTGGCGCCAGTTTCAGCAGCGTGTCGAGGACTTGGCCGTAACTGCGCTCGGCGACGACCCCGATTTTCTTTTGGCCACTGGCCAGCAGAGCCGCAAGATCGACTTCGCCGTCGATCAGAAAAGGATCCAGCTGCGCGCGGTCTTCCCGGCGGACGACAAGTCCATTGCTCACCGCGCGGAAGGCCGGAATGGAGAACGCAATCCATTGTTCGCGCTCTTTGGTCCAGACCAGTGACGGATCGCAGGTAAACGATTCTTCGCGGAGCATTTGCGTGGCGCGGGCCCGGTTGACTCGCATCAGGGTGTGCTCGTATTGCGGCATCCCGGCTATCAACAGCGGCAGGATCTGATCGACAATCCCCTGACCTTTTTTCGGACCTTCAAAGATCATCGTGGGTGGCAAGTCGCGGAGTAACCAGTTCAGCGTCGCTTTGGGTTGTGCCCAAACGGGTGTCGCCAGCGCGGCCAATAGCCCCAATACCGCCGCTGTACGCCAGTTGCGGGTGTTGTGAGTGGCTGTTGAAAGCAGGCGTTTCAGCTTAGATGGCCCCGTCTTCGCGCAGCTTGGCAATCTGTTGCGGGTCGTAACCAAGATCGTTGAGTACCTGCGCGTTGTGCTCGCCTAACTGCGGCCCGACCCATGCGCAATCGCCGGGTGTCTCAGAGAGTTTCGGCACAATCCCCGGCATCTTGAAGTCTTTGCCGTCCGGCAGCTTGGCCTGCAGGAACATTTCCCGGGCCAGATACTGCGGATCACTGAACATATCTTCGGCGCTGAAGATCCGACTGACAGGCACATCGGCCTGATTCAGCTGCGTGAGCACGGTGTCCAGCGGCTGCGAATTGACCCAGCGATCGATCACCCCGTAAATCTCGTCACGGCGGCTGTCGCGGCCATCATTGCTGGCCAGCGCCGGGTCGTTGGCCAGGTCTTCGCGACCGATGACCAGCATGAAGCGTTTGAAGATTGCATCGCCATTGGCGCCTATCTGCACATGCTTGCCGTCGGCGCTGGTGTGGATCGAGGAGGGCGTGATGCCTGGCATGATGTTGCCGGTGCGCTCGCGAATGAAACCGAACACATCGAACTCCGGCACCATGCTTTCCATCATGGCGAAGATTGCTTCATACAGCGCCACGTCCACCACCTGGCCCTGGCCACCGTTGACCTCGCGGTGACGCAACGCCATCAGTGCGCCAATCACACCCCATAGCGCGGCAATCGAGTCACCGATGGAAATCCCGGTGCGCACCGGTGGCCGGTCTTCGAAACCGGTGATGTAGCGCAGGCCACCCATGGATTCACCAACGGCGCCAAAACCGGGTTGATCCTTCATGGGCCCGGTCTGGCCGAAGCCCGACAGCCGTACCATCACCAGTTTCGGGTTGAGGGCGTGCAAGACGTCCCAGCCCAGGCCGAGTTTTTCCAACACGCCAGGGCGAAAATTCTCGATCAGGATGTCCGCTTCGCCCAGCAGCTTTTTCAGGATTGCCAAACCGTCAGGATGTTTAAGGTTCAGGGTCAGGGACTTTTTGTTGCGGGCCTGGACGAACCACCACAGCGAGGTGCCTTCGTAGAGTTTTCGCCATTTGCGTAGCGGATCACCGCCGTCGGGGGATTCGATCTTGATTATTTCGGCGCCGAATTCACCGCAAATACGCGAGGCAAACGGGCCGGCGATCAAGGTGCCCAATTCGATGACTTTCAGACCTGAGAGCGGTTTGGCGGTGAGCGGCATGCTGGATCCTGTAGGACAAAGGCTGAGCGGATATAGCCTTTTAACATAGCCCAACGTCAGACGACCAAGGTTGATCGCCTTCTATTCGTTGATTGCCTACTGCATCGGTTAGACTTGCCGCCTTTCCTCGTATCAAGAAGCCCGTTCATGGCCCAGCCGTCCACGACCTACAAGTTTGAACTGAACCTCACCGACCTCGACCGCAGCGTCTACGAGAGCGTGAAGCAGACCATCGCCCGTCACCCTTCGGAAACCGAAGAGCGCATGACCGTGCGGCTGCTGGCCTACGCCTTCTGGTACAACGAGCAACTGTCGTTCGGTCGCGGTCTGTCAGACGTGGATGAACCGGCCCTGTGGGAAAAGAGCCTGGACGACCGTGTCCTACACTGGATCGAAGTCGGCCAGCCGGACGCCGATCGCCTGACCTGGTGCTCGCGCCGTACCGAGCGCACCAGCCTGTTGGCTTACGGCAGTCTGCGCGTCTGGGAAACCAAAGTGATCCCCGCGATCAAGAACCTGAAAAACGTGCACATCGCAGCCGTGCCTCAGGACGTCCTGGAAACCCTGGCCAAAGACATGCCCCGCGTTATCAAGTGGGACGTGATGATCAGCGAAGGGACGATTTTCGTCACCGACGACCGGGGTCAGCATGAAGTCCAGTTGCAGTGGCTGAGCGGCGAGCGCGGCTGATTTTTCGCCGTTTGTCCGTTTGATCCGGTTTTATCCTACGTATTCAAGAGAAGCACCTGTCACCCCATGCGCATCGAACCTCGCCTGTTGCCCGACACCCTGCCATTCCTCGGCGATCTGCCGCCGCTGCTGACGCGTCTTTACGCGGCGCGGGGCGTGCAATCCGAGGCGGAACTGGACAAGAGCCTGGCGCGGTTGATCCCGTTCCAGCAGCTCAAGGGCATGGATGCGGCGGTGGATTTGCTGGTCACGGCGTTGGAACAGCGCCAGCGGATTCTGATTGTCGGCGACTTCGACGCCGATGGCGCGACCGCCAGTACCGTGGGCGTGTTGGGTTTGCGGCTGCTGGGCGCGGCACATGTCGATTATCTGGTGCCGAACCGCTTCGAGTATGGCTATGGCCTGACCCCGGAAATCGTTGAGGTGGCGCTGACGCGCACGCCGCAGTTGCTGATTACGGTGGACAACGGCATCTCCAGCGTCGAAGGCGTGGCGGCAGCGAAAAAGGCAGGCCTGAACGTGCTGGTCACCGACCACCACTTGCCCGGCGACGAACTGCCGTTAGCCGATGCCATCGTCAATCCGAACCAGCCGGGTTGCGAATTTCCGAGCAAGGCACTGGCCGGCGTCGGGGTGATTTTCTATGTATTGATGGCCCTGCGCGCACGCTTGCGTAGCCTCGGCTGGTACGCGAGCACGCCGCAGCCGAACATTGGCGAGCTGCTGGACCTGGTGGCGCTGGGGAGCGTCGCCGACGTGGTGCCGCTGGATGCCAACAATCGGATTCTGGTGCACCAGGGCCTGGAGCGGATTCGCGCCGGCCGCGCCCGTCCGGGCATCAAGGCGATTCTTGAAGTCGCCAAGCGCGAACCGGCACGCATCACCTCGACCGACCTGGGCTTCATTGTCGGCCCGCGCCTGAATGCGGCGGGGCGCCTGGATGACATGAGCCTGGGCATTGAATGCCTGATCACCGACGACGCCGGGTTGGCGCGGGAAATGGCCGTGCAGCTTGACGGCATGAACCAGGACCGCAAATCCATCGAGCAGGGCATGCAGCGTGAAGCGCTGGCTCAGCTCAAGGATTTGCCGGTCGAATCGATGCCGTTTGGCCTGTGCCTGTTTGATCCCGAGTGGCACCAGGGCGTCATCGGCATCCTCGCTTCGCGTATGAAAGAGCGCTATTTCCGTCCGACCATTGCCTTTGCCGATGCTGGCGATGGTTTGCTCAAAGGGTCGGGGCGTTCGGTTCAGGGCTTTCATATTCGTGACGCCTTGAGTGTGGTGGCCGCGCAGCATCCGAACCTGATCAGCAAGTACGGCGGCCACGCCATGGCGGCCGGTCTGACCTTGCCGGAAGCAAATTTTCCGTTGTTCGCCGAGGCCTTTGACGCTGAAGTGCGCCGGCAATTGCGCGAAGAAGACCTGACCGGGCGTCTGCTGTCGGACGGGGTTTTGGCGGTCGAAGAATTCCATCTCGAACTGGCCCGTGCGCTACGCCATGCCGGACCTTGGGGGCAGCACTTCCCTGAACCTTTGTTTCATGGCGTGTTTCAGTTGGTTGAGCAGCGCGTCGTCGGCGAGCGACACCTCAAAGTGGTGCTCAGAAGCGAATGTGGCTCGGTGAAGCTCGATGGCATTGCCTTCGGCATCGACCGCGACATTTGGCCGAATCCGACCATCAAGTGGGTGGAATTGGCCTACAAACTCGACCTCAACGAGTTTCGCGGGAACGAGACGGTGCAGCTGATGATTGCCCACATCGAACCGCGTTGAGCCCTTCGCGAGCAGGCTCACTCCTACAGGATTTGCACAAAACCTGTGAGAGCGAGCCTGTTCGCGATAGCGATCTTTCTGACACCGAATCCCTCGGAACCCTCCCTCATCCCCCGATGTCGACTAGGCTCTAAGCACTGCTTGATTATCCTTGTGACGTCTTGTCCAATTTTTGCCCGCGGGGGCGGGTGCTGCGCCTTTTTCCTGTCACTCGTCGACTTTTCAAACAGAACCCTGGAGCCTGCCCACTGATTCGAGAGGTGCCCCATGAGTCTGCTGCTTGAACCCTATACCCTTCGTCAATTGACCCTGCTCAACCGCATTGCCGTATCACCGATGTGCCAGTACTCCAGCGTCGATGGGCTGGCCAATGACTGGCACCTGGTCCACCTCGGCAGCCGCGCCGTCGGCGGGGCCGGCCTGATTTTTACTGAAGCCACGGCGGTCACGGCCGACGGGCGCATCACCGCCGAGGACCTCGGCTTGTGGAATGACGAACAAATCGAACCCCTGCAACGCATCACGCGCTTCATCGCCGCTCAGGGCGCGGTGGCCGGTATTCAACTGGCGCACGCCGGGCGCAAGGCCAGCACCCATCGGCCGTGGATCGGCAAGCATGGCAGCGTCAAACCCGAAGACGGCGGCTGGGTGCCGGTAGGGCCGTCGCCGATTGCGTTCGACCCGCAGCACACACATCCCAAGCAGCTGGATGAAAGCGAGATTGCTGAGGTCATTCAGGCCTTTGTCGCCTCAGCCAAACGAGCGCTGACTGCCGGTTTCAAAGTGGTCGAAGTCCATGCCGCTCACGGTTACCTGCTGCATCAGTTTCTTTCGCCCCTGAGCAATCAGCGACGCGATCAATATGGCGGTTCGTTCGAGAACCGGATTCGGCTGGTGCTGCAAGTCACCGAGGCGGTGCGTGCGGTCTGGCCTGAGGAGTTGCCGGTGTTTGTGCGAGTGTCTGCCACCGATTGGGTGGAAGACGGCTGGAACCCTGATGAAACAGTGGAGTTGGCGCGGCGCCTGAAAGATCTGGGTGTGGACCTGATCGACGTCTCGTCGGGGGGGACGGCGGCCAACGCCGAAATTCCTACAGGGCCGGGTTACCAGACCCGCTTTGCCGAACGGGTGCGCAAGGAGTCAGGCATCGCCACCGGCACGGTAGGAATGATTACCGAACCGGCCCAGGCCGAACACATCTTGCGTACCTGCCAGGCGGACATCATCTTCCTTGCGCGGGAACTGTTGCGCGATCCGTATTGGCCGCTGCATGCCGATGATGATCTGGGCGGTCGCAAGGCGATCTGGCCGGCGCAGTATCAGCGGGCGACGCATCGGGATCAGCCGATTCATGAGTCGGATTTGCGTGACTGAATTCGGCTGTAAAAGCAAAAAGCCCCGATCGCTGTGATCGGGGCTTTTGTGTTTCTGGGCCGAAACATTTGTCGTCTGTCAGGCCGTCTTCGCGGGCAAGCCTCGCTCCTACAGTTGATCGCATGCCTTGGTAGGAGCGAGGCTTGCCCGCGAAGAGGCCGGCCCAGACAACCTATTGCTCTCAGGTGTACTTACGCTTATCCGGCGCTGGCGGGAAATACTGGTACAACCAGGTCTCACTCAACGTCCGGTCATTAGTGCGAATGAACAACCGCAGCTCAACCGGCGCCACGCTGTCATTGGTCGGGTACCAATCGAAGGTAATCCGATAGCCCTTGATGTCATCCAGCACCAGCACGTTGAAGTCCTTCACCTCGCCGTTCGAGCAGGTCACCACGGGCTCGATCCCCGCGCCTTCCGGCAAGCGATCCAGACCGCCACCGGTGAAGTCCACGGCAAAGCGTCGCGCCCAGACTTCCGGGTAATGCTCGCCCGGTGCCCAGCCTTCGATAAACCCGCCCATGCCCGAACGGGTCGCATTGACCCGCGCCAGCGGCGTGCTCACCGGTGGCAGGGCGCTCCAGTAGAGCTTGTAGCCGTAGTTCAGGGAATCACCGGCCGCGACCGGCTTCTTCGGGGTCCAGAACGCGACGATGTTATCGAGGGTTTCGCCGGTTGTAGGAATTTCCAACAGATCGATAGAGCCTTCGCCCCACGCGGTCGTAGGTTCTACCCACAGGCTTGGACGCTTGCTGTACCAGTCAACGGTGTCCTGATAGTTGGCGAACTCGTGATCGGTCTGCACCAGGCCGAAACCTTTCGGGTCGGTGTCGGCGAAGGCGTTGAACTGCAGGGTCGCCGGGTTGTTCAGCGGGCGGCAGATCCACTCGCCGTTGCCGCGCCACATGGCCAGGCGATCCGAGTCGTGAATCTGTGGGTGAATGGTGTCGCACATCCGGCGCTCGTGGGTGCCGCAGCTGAACATGCTGGTCATCGGTGCGATGCCCAGTTGTTCGATGGCGGTGCGCGCGTTGATGTGGGCGTCAATCTCCATCACCACGCGTTCGGCCTGGCAATCGATGTCAAATCGATAGGCGCCAGTGGCGCTCGGCGAATCCAGCAGCGCGTAGACCACAAAGCGGGTGCTGTCCTTGCCCGGCGTCTCGAACCAGAACTTGGTGAAGTCCGGGAATTCCTCACGCTTCTTGGCGTAGGTATCGACGGCCAGGCCGCGGGCCGACAGACCGTACTGGCCAGTGGCGTCTACCGCACGGAAATAACTGGCGCCGAGGAAGGACAACACATCGTGCCTGTCCAGTTCCGGGGCCTTGAACAGCTTGAACCCGGAAAACCCCAGGTCGCCGGTGAGCTGCTTGGTGTCGACCGTGGTTTTTTCATAGTTGAACAGGGAAGGGCGGAAATGCACTTCCCGGGCCTGGCGGGTCTTGGGATCGACGCTGTACATGCGCACCGGCTGCTTGAAGCCCATACCGACGTGGAAAAACTGCACGTCCAGCTGACCGTTCAAGTCTTTCCACAACGAGTGGTTGCCGTCGTAGCGGATCGCGTTGAAATTCTGCGGCGTCATGGTCGCCAGCGTCGGCGGCAGCACCTGCTTGGTGTCCTGATAGCGATTGCCGGCGAGTTGCTTGGCCTGAATCTTCAGCGTCTCGAAATCGAATGCCTGGGCTGCGCCATCAGCGGTGCCGCTGGCCGCCCAGGCACGGGAGGCGAGCAGGCCGGTGGCCGACAAACCGGTGTAGGCAGCGATGGCCATGGACGCTTTGAGCAAATTCCTGCGATGCATAAGTACAACCTGTCGTGAACAATCCCGCGCCGTTCCTGGCACGTGCTGGATCAAAAATATCGGTTCGGACATGCCTTCGGCCAAACGCAACGGACTTTAAACAGATAACAAATAGCTTAAACCGTTCGGTTGCAGAGAAAAAATGATTGGTAGCACTTTGATGATGCGGCAATGAAACAAGACATGTCGGTGAATTTTTCCGACAGCACTTTCTGATTTATAGGGCATTTCTGCTTTTTTTGACTAATTACTCTAAAAACCGCTTTTCAGCGCCGGGAATGTTCCTATCCTGTGTTCATGACCGGTTTCTGCCCTTCAGGCCGGCGGCTAATAAAAGGATAGGGCGATGCGGTTTTTGAAGTTTTCTCGGGCTTATAGAAGGACATCGTCCATGACGAAAGTACAAGGCATCACAGAAATGTTGGGAATCTTCCCTTGCCTGGCCACCGGGCGGCGAAGGCATCGCCTCAGTTCGGACGAAATGAAGCTGCTGGAGCGGTATCGCGAGCTGTCGGAAAACGACCGGATTGCGATGCGGTATCTGGTGGATGCGATGCGGAGTGTTTCGCGGTTTTGAGCGCTAAGCCAAGGGGCGGACTGTAAAGTCTGCCCCTTTTTCATTTTTCACCCTGCCTTCAACTGCAAGTGCCCACGATCGTGAACGGTCGCTGTGCCTGCATCAGATCCGGCATGTCGCGCCACTTGATCCAGGCTTGATGCTGCCAGTGCAGCAGCGGCACCGAGATGCCTGCCCACTGCAACGAACTCAGGCTTGGAATGTTATCCACAGCCGCTCTCGACTCACGCAGCGTCGGGATGACTTCGTTGCTTAGCCACTGACGCAGGTTTCGGTTTTCCGGGATGAAATGGTGGACTAGCAATGCATACATTCCCGATTCGCTGACCATCAACGATTCGACGGTTTTGCCATCCTTCAGCAACCAGACGTATCGGCGTTGATCGGGATCGAGTTTCAGGGTGAGACGTTGGTCCAGCGGACGGCCCATCAAGCGACCGAGGTCCTGGACGCAGAACCAGGCTTGGTTGTCCTGCATGAAGGCGTGGAGGAAGCGGTTGTGGCGGGTGAAGATGGCAGGGATGAAATGAGGATGGGTTTCAGACGGTTTTAGCGTGTGCTTGAGCATTTTTCGACTCCATGTTGAAAAGGGAGCCGCCACTAATCCTTCGACAGATTATGGGTGGCGGACCGTGCGGCGTTCGAAGTCGGGACATTCTCGATCAACATGCAAGCCAAGAGGCCCGCGCCACACGGCCCACCATAAAGCAAAACTGAAAGGCAAAAAATTGCCCCAGTTCATATGGGGGCGCGGATGCGCCATGTTGATGATTTACCGGCTTCGACACCGGGTCGCTGATGTGGCAGCGACGAGGTAAAGCCTATCGTTCGGGCGCTCGCGGCGCCAAGTCTACTCTGGCGCCGCGCGTTGTAGGAATTGGAGTCTTCACCGGAAGGCTTGATCTGTAGGAATTTCCTGTTTTTGCCTGAAGTGCGCTGAAGCAGCATCGTCGCCCTGGTTTTTCCTATAGTTTTTTCCGCTTTCAGGAACGAACTGCAGGTTTGCTACATGTTGATCGAATTTTCAGTTTCCAATTACCGCTCCTTCCGTGACAAGCAAACCCTGTCCATGGCAGCAACGCCGCGCCTGAGCAAAAAGCGCAACCTTTTCAAGTCGCCGGTGAATGGAGAAAAACTGCCGGACTTACTGAAGATCGCTGCGATATACGGGCCGAACGCGTCGGGTAAATCGTCGCTGATCCGGGCGATGGGAATTATGGGAAGCTTGCTCGCTGCGCCTCCGACCTCAAATGAGGAATCGCTACCGGTTTCCCCGTTTCGTTTTGACCCGCAGCTTAACGACGAGCCAAGTTGTTTCGAATACAACTTTATTCAAGGCTCACTCCGCTATCGGTTTTTACTGCGAATGACGGCGCAGCGAATCATCGAGGAACACCTCGTCTCTTATCCGAAAGGAAAGGAGACGCTGTTATACCAGCGTTGTTTGGGGGAGGAGGGTGAGCAGTACGTGTTTGGCTCAAGCCTTGAGGGAGGAAAAGAGGTTCACAATGCCTGGCGGCGTTTGACCAGCCCGAAGATGTTGTTCATTGCACAGGCCGTCGCGAACAGCAGCGAAGAGCTGACGCAGTTGCGAGAGCCTTTTAGCTGGTTTCAATCCGGGCTTCTCGTCATCGAGCAGAACAACATGATGGGGTTGTCGGCAGCCTCCATCCGGTTTCTTCAGATGGCATCGGACTACACGTGCAACTTGAGAGACTTTCTACTAGAGGTAGATATTCCAGTCTCGGACATTCAGCTCAATTCTGATGCAGACGCTGCTCCAGCCAGCAGAAAACTCACGCTCAAAGAATTCTTCGCCGCGGCGCGAAAAGACAAAGTGACCCTGACGCACACGAGTCATCTTGGAGATGCGGAGTTTGATTTTTCAGAAGAGTCTGGTGGCACAAAAAACCTGATTGGATTCTGGTTGCCCTGGTTCATGATCAATCACACAGACGGGAGCGGGATACTGGCCGTCGATGAGTTGGACAGCAGCCTTCATCCAGCAATAGTGGCTGATCTGATTGGAAAACATCTGGACAGCGGGCAGAACACCCAGCTGATTTTCACGACTCACGACACGCATCTAATGGATACCCAAACGCTGCGGCGCGATCAATTCTGGATCACCGAGCGTGATGCCAACGGCGCAACCTGTCTTTTTTCCGTTCACGATTTTGATGGGCGCGAGGGAGAAGACGTCGAGAAGCGGTACTTCGAAGGCCGTTACCGTGGTTTGCCGTTGATCAGGCGGAGGTGACCATGGTGCGCACGACACGCTTATTTGATCGAAAGAAATCACGGTTCAAACCGCAACCCAAGGTGCTGATCCTTTGTGAGGACAGTCAGTCAGGTAAGCGATATCTGGAGGATGCGGCCTTTCACTTTCGTGCCAATGCTCAGGTTGAAGTTGCCCATTGCGGCGTGACTCATCCTAGCGGGATTGTCGAAAGAGCAATTGCACGGCAAAGAAACTTCGATAAGGTTTTTTGTGCCTTGGACCGTGACACTCACCTTTGCTTCGACCGTGCGGTCGACTTGGCAAAACCGCATCCCAAGATAAAAGTGATAGCGTCTTTTCCCTGTTTCGAGTTTTGGTTGCTACTGCACTTTGGCTACAACAGAAAGCCATTCGCTGCTGCAGGTGGAAAATCCCCTGGCGAACTTGTTACCAAGAGTCTTAGGGGCCAACCTCTGATGGAGAATTATGAGAAGGGTAAAAATGTCAGTCATTTTGATCTGTTGAAGGGAGAGCCTTTCAATACAGCGAGGGTACTTGCTCCTCGAATTCTTCTCGATGCTGTTAACAGCGGTGAGCTCAATCCAAGTACTGAAATCCATCTGTTGATGGATGAGTTTGAAGTCCTTTCCGCGCCTCAATCGATCTAACTTCGTAACAACTCGCCCCGGTGCCACAACCAGCCCCGGGGCGAAATCAATTACCGACTAACCTTCCACGCATCCCCCGCTGGCGCAGTCCCGTGGTCATACGGCTTGGCCAACCACATGTACAACAACCCCAACCCAATAACGATCGCTGTACTCAACACCATCGCATAGTTGATGTACCACGCCGCATCCGGTGTGCGCGGCCAGGCCATGTTGATGATCGCGCCGACACCGTAAACCAGCGCGCCGACGTTCACCGCCCAACCCCAACCGCCGAGGGTGAATTTGCCGCTTGGTTTCCAGCCTTTCAGGCGTGCGTATAGCGCGGCGAGGACGATCATCTGGAACGCCAGGTAGATGCCGATTGCGGCGAAACTGACGATGGTTGCCACCGCATCTTGCAGGAAGAAGCCGAGGATGATGATCAGGGCCGGCAGGACGCCGGACACGAACAGCGCAGCCACAGGCACTTGGGTCGTAGGAGAAATCTTCTTCAGCAGGGAACTGCCAATGATCATTTCATCTCGGGCGTAGGAGTACAGCAGACGACTCGCCGCCGCTTGCAGGCTGATGACGCAGGAGATGAAGGAAATCATCACCACGCCCATGACCACTTTCGAGCCGACCGGGCCGAAGGCGTTGTTGAGGATGGTGGTGACCGGGTCTTTGTCGGTGCCGTTGATTACCGCTTGCATGTCCGGCACGGCGAGGATCAGCGCCAGGCAGGCGAACATCGCCGCGATGCCGCCGATGTAGATGGTCATGCGCATGGCCACCGGAATCTGCTTGCTTGGGTTCGGGGTTTCTTCGGCCACGTCGCCGCAGGCCTCGAAGCCGTAGTACAGGAACATCCCCGCCAGCGAGGCGGTGAGGAAGGCCGGCAGGTACGAGCCGTCAATGCTGATATCGAAGGTGTTGAACAACACGCTGATCGACTGGTGACGCTCGAAGATCAGCAGGTAGACGCCAACGATCACTGCGCCGACCAGCTCGCAAAGGAAGCCGAACATGGCGATCCGCGCCAGCATTTTGGTGCCGCTGAGGTTGACCAGGGTGGCGAACAGCGTCAGGAACAGCGCGATGACGATGTTGGTGTTATTGCTCGGTTCAAAGCCCATCATTGCGGCCAGGTACGGACCGGCACCGACGGCAACGGCAGCGATGGTCACGCACAGGGCGATGGAGTAGATCCAGCCGACCATCCACGCCCAGCGCTTGCCCACCAAGCGACGAGCCCAGGGGTACACGCCGCCGGAAATCGGGAACTGCGAGACCACTTCACCGAAGATCAGGCACACCAGCAACTGGCCGCAACCGACCAGTAAATAAGCCCAGAACATCGGCGGTCCACCGGCGGCCAGGCACAGGCCGAAGAGGGTATAAACCCCGACGACCGGGGAGAGGTAAGTGAAGCCCAGGGCGAAGTTTTCCCACAGGCTCATGCTGCGGTTGAAGTTCGAGGTGTAACCCAGCTTGCGTAGCTGCTCGGCGTCGCTGTCGGCAACGGCTACAGAGAGTTCGGGTGATGCGCTCATGGTGTGTCAGCTCCGGAAAATCGGCAGATTTCGGATGTCCGAAACCGTGGCGGGGCCTTGGAGGCGCTGCCCGGATCGGTGGTTATTGTTTTGGTTTTCTGGCGTTGAACCCTGGTGGTGCGTGGTGCCGGTTTCTACCTTGAAACCGAGGTGATGCCTTCGCGGGCAAGCCTCGCTCCTACAGGTACTGCGGCGAACCTGTAGGAGCGAGGCGTGCCCGCGAAGCTTTTAATGCTTGAACATCACATGCCGCACTACGGTGTAATCCTCCAGCCCATACATGGACATGTCCTTCCCGTAGCCAGACAGTTTCTGACCGCCATGGGGCATTTCGCTGATCAGCATGAAGTGCGTATTCACCCAGGTGCAGCCGTATTGCAAGCGGGCAGACAAGCGATGCGCGCGACCGACGTCAGAGGTCCAGACCGACGATGCCAGGCCGTAGTCCGAATCGTTTGCCCAACCCAGCACCTGCGCTTCATCGGTGAATTTGGTCACCGACACCACGGGCCCGAACACTTCGCGACGGACGATTTCGTCGTCCTGTTGAGCGTCCGCAAGCACCGTCGGCTCGAAGAAGAAACCATTCCCCTCCACAGACTTGCCACCGGTGACCAGGCGGATATGCGGTTGCGCCACGGCACGTTCGACAAAGCCGGCCACGCGGTCACGGTGCTGCGCAGTGATCAGCGGCCCCAGCTCGGTCGACGGGTCATCCTGCAACCCGTACTTGATGCTGCTGACCGCTTCGCCAAGCTTCTCGACGAATTTGTCGTAGATGCCTTCCTGCGCGTAGATGCGGCAAGCTGCGGTGCAATCCTGGCCAGCGTTGTAGAAACCGAAGGTGCGAATGCCTTCCACGGCGGCGTCGATGTCGGCGTCGTCGAAGATGATCACCGGGGCCTTGCCGCCCAGTTCCATGTGCATGCGTTTGACGCTGTCGGCGGTGCTGGAAATGATGTTCGATCCGGTGGCGATCGAGCCGGTCAGCGAGACCATGCGCACTTTCGGGTGCGTGACCAATGGGCTGCCAACGGTAGGACCACGGCCGAAGACGAGGTTGAGCACGCCGGCCGGGAAGATTTCCGACGCCAGTTCCGCCAGACGCAGCGCGGTCAGCGGGGTTTGTTCTGACGGCTTGAGCACCACGGTATTACCGGCGGCGAGGGCCGGGGCGATTTTCCAGGCGACCATCATCAGCGGGTAGTTCCACGGCGCGATGGAGGCGATCACGCCAACCGGGTCGCGGCGGATCATCGAGGTGTGGCCGGGCAAGTACTCGCCACCCGCCGAACCGCTCATGCATCGGCTGGCGCCGGCGAAGAAACGGAACACGTCAGCAATCGCCGGGATCTCATCGTTCAGCGCAGCGCTGTAGGGTTTGCCGCAGTTGTCCGACTCCAGCTTGGCCAGCTCTTCGCCGTGGGCTTCGATGGCGTCGGCGAGTTTGAGCAGCAGCAGCGAGCGTTCCTTCGGCGTGGTTTGCGACCAGCTTTCGAAGGCGCTGTCGGCGGCTTGTACGGCGGCATTGACCTGGGCTTCGCTGGCTTCGTTGATTTCCACCAGCACACGGCCGAGGGCCGGGTTGAACACCGGTTGGGCGGGGCCGTCGCCGTCGATCAGTTGGCCGTTGATCAAGAGTTTGGTTTGCATGGCATTGTCCTCTTCAAACTATTGTTTTTCTCTGAAGGAACCGGTTCAAACTGTGGGAGCGAGCCTGCTCGCGAATGCGGTTTAACATTCAACATTGATGTTGGCTGACACACCGCTTTCGCGAGCAGGCTCGCTCCCACATTCGATTCGGTTACGACAGGGAGTAATCGTTATTCGGTTATTTCCCGCCGCTACCCGCCACGCTCTCACCGCCCCGGGTCAGGTAATAAGCACCGAGAATCGGCAGCATGGTCACCATCATCACCAGCATCGCGACAACGTTGGTCACTGGCACGTCCCGTGGGCGGCTGAGCTGGTTGAGCAGCCACAGCGGCAGGGTGCGTTCATGGCCGGCGGTGAAGGTGGTGACGATGATTTCGTCGAACGACAGCGCAAACGCGAGCATGCCGCCGGCCAGCAACGCCGAGCCAAGGTTCGGCAGGACGATGTAACGGAAGGTCTGCCAACCGTCGGCGCCGAGGTCCATCGACGCTTCAATCAAACTGTGCGAAGTGCGGCGCAAACGGGCGATGACGTTGTTGTAGACGATCACCACGCAGAAGGTCGCGTGGCCGACGATGATGGTGAACATCCCCGGTTCGATCCCCAGTGTCTTGAAGGTCGCCAGCAACGCGATCCCGGTGATGATCCCGGGCAACGCAATCGGCAGGATCAGCATCAACGAGATGCCTTGCTTGCCGAAGAAATCCCGCCGGTACAACGCCGCCGACGCGAGGGTGCCGAGGACCATCGCAATCAGTGTCGCGATGGCGGCGATTTCGGCCGACAACTTGATCGCTTCCAGTACATCGGGCCGAGAAAACGCCACGCTGAACCAATGCAGGGTGAAGCCCTTGGGTGGAAAGCTGAACGCCGCTTCTTCGGTGTTGAAGGCGTAAAGGAAGATGATCAGGATCGGAAAGTGCAGGAACACCAACCCGCCCCAGGCTGCGATTTTTAATCCGATAGAAGCCTGCCCCTGTGATGAAGAGTCAGAGTGCATCGAAGGCCCCCAGTCGTTTGACGATAGTCAGGTAAATGGCGATTAACACAATCGGCACCAATGTGAAGGCCGCGGCCATCGGCATGTTGCCGATTGCGCCCTGCTGCGCGTAAACCATGCTGCCCACAAAGTAACCCGGCGGGCCCACCAGCTGCGGCACGATGAAGTCGCCCAGGGTCAGCGAAAAGGTGAAGATCGAACCAGCTGCGATGCCTGGAATCGACAGCGGCAGAATCACCTGCATGAAGGTCTGGCGTGGCTTGGCACCCAGGTCTGCAGACGCTTGCAACAGCGACGGCGGCAGGCGTTCCAGCGAAGCCTGGATTGGCAGGATCATGAACGGCAGCCAGATGTAGACGAACACCATGAAACGGCCCAGGTGCGAGGTCGATAAAGTGCTGCCGCCTACGCCGGGAATGCCCAGCACGAATTGCAACACCGGCTCCAGCCCCAGGTGTTGAACGAACCACTGCGCGACGCCGCCCTTGGCCAGCAGCAAGGTCCAGGCATACGCCTTGACGATGTAACTGGCCCACATCGGCAGCATCACCGCGATGTAGAAAAACGCCTTGGTTTTGCCAGTGGTGTAACGCGCCATGTAATAGGCAATCGGGAACGCGACGATCGCGCTGGCGAGCGACACGGCGACGGCCATGCTCAGCGTGCGCAGGATGATGTCGAAGTTCGACGGCTGGAACAGCGCTGCGAAGTTCGCCAGGGTCAGGTCGGGGGTGACCGCCATGGTGAAGTCATCGAAGGTGTAGAAGCCTTGCCACAGCAGTACCAGCAGCGAGCCGAGATAAATTGCACCGAACCACAGCAGCGGCGGCACCAGCAGCAGCGACAGGTAAAAATTCGGTCGGCGATACAGCAGGTTGGAAAACCTGCGCAACGGCGAACCGCCGGCCGGGGTTTGAGGGATAGCCACGCTGGTCATCTCACACCCCACCGACAACGTTGTCGTGCAGCGGGACCATTGCCTCGCGCGCCCAGCGTGCGCGGATGCGTTGCCCGGTCTGGTGCTGGGCGCTGACGTCCAGCCACTGCACGTTGGCCTGGCTGATGTTCAGGGTCTGGCCGTTTTCCAGTTTCAGTTCATAGCGCGTGGCGCTGCCCTGGTACTGAATGTCGTGGAGCAAGCCGCTGACTTCAATCTCGTGGCTGGCCAGCGGGCCTTCGGCAAAACGCACGTGTTCCGGGCGAATCGAAAACGGCTGTGGATTGCCACTCAATTGCTGGGCCAGATCGCCGCGAATCACGTTGGACGTGCCGACGAATTCCGCGACGAACGTGGTGGCCGGTTTCATGTACAGGTTGCGCGGGGTGTCGACCTGCTCGATGCGTCCTTTGTTGAACACTGCCACACGGTCGGACATCGACAGCGCTTCAGTCTGGTCGTGGGTGACGAAGATAAAGGTGATGCCGAGCTGGCGTTGCAGCTTCTTCAACTCGCTCTGCATCTGTTCGCGCAGCTTCAGATCGAGAGCGCCCAACGGCTCGTCGAGCAGCAGCACGCGAGGGCGATTGACCAGGGCGCGGGCCAGGGCCACACGCTGGCGCTGGCCGCCGGACAGTTGCACCGGTTTGCGCTCGCCGTAACCGCCGAGGGCAACCATGTCGAGGGCTTCTTCGGCGCGTTTCTGCCGTTCGGCTTTACCGACGCCTTTGACTTTCAAGCCATAGGCGACGTTGTCGAGCACGTTCATGTGCGGGAACAGCGCGTAATCCTGAAACACCGTGTTGACGTCACGCTCATACGGAGGCAGCCCGGCGGCTTCCTCGCCATGAATTCGGATAGAGCCAGCGCTCGGTTGTTCGAAACCGGCGATCAGGCGCAAACAGGTGGTTTTGCCCGAGCCGGAAGGGCCCAGCATGGAGAAGAACTCGCCGTCCTGGATATCGATGGAAACCCGGTCAACGGCCTTCACTTCGCCGAACTGACGGGAAACGTTGGTGAACTGGACTGCAAGCGTCATGGTGCGGTGCTCCAAAAAGGCGAGGGCCGTCACAGCGGCCCTGCCTGGACTTCTGAAAAATCTGAATCAACTTTCTGGTTGGAAAACTTATTGTGGCGAGGGAGCTTGCTCCCGCTGGAGTGCGCAGCACTCCCAAAAGGACTGATGCGGTCTCTCTGATTGACCGCATTAACTGGTTTTGGGGCAGCTTCGCCACCCAGCGGGAGCAAGCTCCCTCGCCACAGGGGCCGGTGGGTTAGCGGCCGCCCATAATCGCGATGTAGTCCTGGGTCCAGCGGCTGTAAGGCACGAACTTGCCCCCTTCAGCCTGCGGGGTTTTCCAGAAGGCGATTTTCTCGAACTGGTCGAAGCCGTTGGTCTTGCAGCCTTCGGCACCCAGCAATTCACTGCCGGTACAGGCCGCTGGCACCGCTGGCAACGAACCGAACCAGGCCGCCACATCACCCTGGACTTTCGGTTGCAGTGACCAGTCCATCCATTTGTAAGCGCAGTTCGGGTGCTTGGCTTCGGCGTGCAACATCGTGGTGTCGGCCCAACCGGTGGCGCCTTCTTTCGGGATGGTCGAGGCGATCGGTTGTTTCTCGTTGATCAGGCCGTTGACCTGATACGGCCAGGCGCTGGACGCGACCACGCCTTCGTTTTTGAAGTCACTCATCTGCACGGTGGTGTCGTGCCAGTAGCGATGGATCAACGGCTGCTGGGCGCGCAACAGATCGAGAACTGCCTTGTACTGGGTTTCGGTGAGTTGGTACGGGTCCTTGATGCCCAGTTCCGGCTTGGTGGTTTTCAGGTACAGCGCCGCGTCGGCGATGTAGATCGGGCCGTCGTAAGCCTGCACGCGGCCCTTGTTCGGTTTGCCGTCCGGCAGGTTCTGCGCATCGAACACCACGCCCCAGCTGGTCGGCGCAGTTTTGAATACGTTGGTGTTGTACATCAGCACGTTCGGGCCCCACTGATACGGGGTGCCGTAGGTCTGCTTGTTGACCACGTACCACGGCGCATCTTTGAGGCGTGGGTCGAGGCTTTTCCAGTTCGCAATCAACGCGGTGTTGATCGGCTGCACACGCTTGCCGACGATCAACCGCAACGAGGCATCGCCTGACGCCGTCACCAGGTCATAACCGCCCTTGGCCATCAGGCTGACCATTTCATCGGAAGTCGCCGCAGTCTTCACATTGACCTTGCAGCCGGTTTCCTTCTCGAAACCGGTCACCCAGTCGTAGGCCTTGTCGCTTTCGCCACGTTCGATGTAGCCGGGCCACGCCACGATATCCAGCTGGCCTTCGCCGGCACCGACGGCTTTCAGCGGTTCGGCGGCCTGGAGACTGGCGCTGGCCAGCAGCGCCGTGGTGATTGCACTGAGCAGTGCGGTCTTGTGCACGAACATGGGGATTCCCTCTTCTTTAATTATGGTCGGGGCAGTTGTGAACGTGGTGAAGCATGCCGTTAGCGGCTTGTTATTAGCGTAGTCAGAGATGCTGTCCGTGGCGCGCCATGATGTGCCGCACCACGCTGTAGTCCTGAAGCGAATCGCTGGATAAGTCTTTGCCATACCCGGACCGCTTGAGGCCGCCGTGGGGCATTTCGCTGACCAGCATGAAATGGCTGTTGATCCAGGTGCAGCCGTACTGCAACCGCGCCGCGACCTGCATGGCCTTGTCGAGGTTCTGCGTCCAGACCGAGGAGGCGAGGCCGTATTCCGAATCGTTGGCCCAGTCCACGGCTTGTTCGAGCTGATCGAAACGGGTCACGGTGACCACCGGCCCGAATACTTCGCGCTGGACGATCTCGTCGCTCTGCTTGCAACCGGCCAGCAGCGTCGGCTGGTAATAGAAGCCGGCACCGGAATGCACCGCCGCGCCGGTCACCCGCTCGATGTGCGGCTGGCCGAGGGCGCGCTCGACGAAACTGGCCACGCGGTCGCGCTGGCGGGTGCTGATCAGCGGGCCGATTTCGTTGTCGGCGTCGCGTTTACCGGCAAAGCGCAGGCTGCTGACCGCCGCGCCGAGTTCCGCCACCAGGCGGTCGTGAATCCCGGCCTGTGCATAAATCCGGCAAGCCGCGGTGCAATCCTGCCCCGCGTTGTAATAACCGTAAGTGCGCACGCCTTCGACCACGGCTTGAATGTCGGCATCGTTGCAGACGATCACCGGCGCTTTGCCGCCGAGCTCAAGGTGCGTGCGTTTCAACGTCTTGGCGGCGGCCTGGAGGATTTTCTGCCCGGTGACGATATCGCCGGTCAGCGACACCATGCGCACTTTGGGATGGCTGACCAAGTGGCTGCCGACGCCTTCACCGCCGCCGCAGACGATGTTGATCACGCCGCGTGGAAGGATCTCGGCCAGCGCCGGCGCCAGGGCCAGAATCGACAGCGGCGTGTGTTCGGACGGTTTGAACACCAGCGTATTGCCGGCGGCGAGGGCCGGGGCGATTTTCCACGCGGCCATCATGATCGGGTAGTTCCACGGCGCAATCGAGGCGACCACGCCAATCGGATCGCGCCGGACCATGCTGGTGTAGCCCGGCAGGTATTCGCCGCTGAGCTGGCCGGTCTGGCAACGCACGGCACCGGCAAAAAAACGGAACACATCGACCGTCGCGCTCAAGTCGTCCTGACGGGCCAGGTGCAACGGCTTGCCGCAATTCAGCGATTCGAGTCGGGCGAGGAGGTCGGCTTGTTTTTCGATGGCGTTGGCGATGTCCAGCAACAGGTTCGAGCGTTGCTGCGGTGTGGTCCGCGACCAGCCGGCGAAGGCGCGGTGGGCGGCAAGGATGGCGGCTTCGACTTGCTCGGTGCTGGCTTCGGCGATGTGGGTCAGCACTTCCCCGGTGGCGGGGTTGAGGATCGGCTCGACAAAACCCTGACCCGCGACCAATTCGCCATCGATCAACAACGCGGTGAACAACGGGGTCTGCGCGCCAGCCATTTTTCGGGTTCTCTTTTCTTGTGTGGCCATGGTGCTCCCAGTGACTGGGCCCGGCCGTCTTATTGATGGAGCAAGACTAGTGCGCGGGCCCGAGGTCGACAAATTCTAAATACTGAAGGTGGCGTTCGATTAAATAGATGGCTTGCGCCCGCCGTGGGGTTGTTCGCGGGCCACGGTCAAAAACGGGTCTACCAACGCCGGACGCGCCGTGCCACGACGCCATGCCAAGCCGACGTCGAGGGTCTGGCTCAGATCGGCAATCGGGCGGGCTTCGATGATGTCGCCCTCCAGTGACCAGGGTCGGTAGGTCATGTCGGGCTGGATCGATACACCCAGGCCTGCGGCCACCAGGCTCCGAACGGCTTCCGTCGACGCGGTTTTCAAGGTGATGCGCGGTTGCAGCCCGGCACCACTCCACATGCGGTGGGCGTTGCGGTCCATTTCGTCGACGTTGAGCTGAATCAGCGGCTCGCGGGCTACATCGGCAAGGTTGATGCTGTCGTGTTCCAGCAACGGATGCTGGGCCGGCAACCACAACCGGTGGGGCGAATGAGTCAGCACTTCAGTCTGCAAGGCATGGCGGTCTTCGAGGTTGGACAGGATCAGCACGCCGACATCGATCTCACCGCTGACCAGCAAATGTTCGATGTATGGGCGTTCGTCCTCCATCACCCGGATTTCGACGTTGGGATAGGCGCGCTGGAAACGGGTGAGCAAATCCGCAAGGTAATAACCGGCCACCAGGCTGGTCACGCCAATGATCAGCTGCCCGGCGACCTGATCGGTGCTTTGTTGCAGGCTGCGTTTGGCGTTGTCCACCGTGGCCAGAATCAGGTGCGCCTGGCGCAGGAATTGGTGGCCCTGATGGGTCAGGCTCATGCCCTTGGCGTGTCGGTTGAACAGGCCGACGCCAATCTCCTCTTCCAGTTGCTGGATCGCCAGGGTCAAGGTCGATTGGGAAATGAACGCGGTTTGCGCGGCGGCGGAGATCGATCCGGTCTCGGCCACGGCGATGAAGTGACGGATCTGACGCAAGGTCATCATGGGGAGTTACCCGGTGGGCGGTTTTTATAGATTCGCTTGAGTGTATATCGCTTTAATCGATGGCCCGTTTTTTTCAGGCAACATCCAGAAGCACTCTCGTCCCCGGTCGCCGGGCACTTTCGTTCTAGGCTGGTGGCCTTATGTGTCCGGTTAACCCCTTTCGTGGAGGCGGCAAAATGAATACGCGTGGATTGCTCGATCAACTACTCAAGTCCGGTCAGGACCTGATGAAGAACAAGGCCGGCGCAAATCAAAACAAGTCATCCAGCGGTGGATTGGGCGGATTGCTCGGTGGCAGCGGTGGTTCGGGCGGCCTCGGCGGTTTGCTCTCCGGCGCGGGCGGTGGTGCCTTGGCGGCTGGTGCCATGGGCCTGTTGCTCGGCAGCAAAAAGGCCCGCAATGTCGGCGGCAAAGTCGCCATCTACGGTGGTCTCGCGGCGCTCGGCGTGATTGCCTACAAGGCTTACGGCAACTGGCAGGCCCAGCAGGGCACCGCGCCGAAGACCGAGCCGCAGACGCTCGACCGCCTGCCACCTGCGCAGGTTGAGTTGCACAGCCAGGCGATTCTCAAGGCATTGGTGGCTGCGGCCAAAGCCGATGGCCACGTTGATGATCGCGAGCGTGCATTGATCGAAGGCGAATTCACCAAGCTCGACAACGATCAGGAATTGCAGCAGTGGCTGCATGCCGAACTCAGCAAGCCGCTCGACCCGACGGAAGTCGCCCGCGCGGCCAGCACGCCGGAAATGGCGGCTGAGATGTACATCGCCAGCGTGATGCTGGTGGATGAGGAGAGCTTCATGGAGAAGTCCTACCTGGATGAACTGGCACGGCAGTTGAAGCTGGAGCCGGGATTGAAGGCGGAGCTGGAAAAGCAGGTGCGGCAGGCTTCCCTTTAATTGCGCAGTCAGGTCAGTTAAACCGTGTCATCGTTTTTCGCGAGCAGGCTCGCTCCCATAAGGGACCGCGTTCGATTGATCAACCCGGTCAATGGAGCGAGCCTGCTTGCGAAGGCGTTTGCTTCTCTCATCCCGTGATCCATTCACCGCACGCGCCTGCCAATTCGCTTTCATCGCGACGAAATAGAAGCATGGCACCCGTCTTATAAATGAAACACCCTCAGCTATACTCCCCGGCATTTGAACCGCCCGAGGATTGACCCGTGAAGAACTGGACGTTGCGCCAACGCATCTTGGCGAGCTTTGCGGTGATTATCGCCATCATGTTGTTGATGGTGGTTGTCTCCTATTCGCGACTCTTGAAGATTGAGGTCAGCGAAGCCAGTGTGCGTGAGGACGCGTTGCCCGGGTTGTATTACAGCTCGATGGTTCGCAGTGCCTGGGTCGACACGTACCTTCGAACCCAGGAGATGCTCGGTTTGAAAGAGGGGCAGGGTTTCAGCGCAGAAGAAGCCGACAGCTTCAAAAGCTTCGAAGCTCATCTGCAGGAGCAAATGAAGAACTACCAGGCCACCGTCACCACGGATGAAGACAAGGTCGAATTCGCCGTTTTTGAAAAACTCCATGCCGATTACAACAAGGTCCTGGCCGCTGTGCTCGACTTGCACAAGCGCAATCAGGGAGCCGACGCGATCAAACTGTTCAACGAGCAACTGACCCCGGCCTGGACCGCAGGTCGCATGAAGCTCAATGACATCATCCGCGAAAACAAAGCGGTCGCCGACCAGAGCATCGCGGCCATTGATGACGCCGTGATCACCGCGAAAGTCATCATGGGCATTTCCCTGTTGGTCGCGGTATTGGCCGCCGGCCTCTGCGGTTTGCTGTTGATGCGCGCGATCATGGCGCCGATGAACCGGATTGTGCAGATCCTCGAAATCATGCGCACTGGTGATCTCAGCGGCCGTCTGAACCTGGAACGCAAAGACGAATTCGGGGCCGTGGAAACCGGCTTCAACGACATGATGACCGAACTCACCTCGCTCGTGTCCCAGGCCCAACGCTCCTCCGTCCAGGTCACCACGTCGGTGACCGAAATCGCCGCCACCTCCAAGCAACAACAAGCCACCGCCACCGAAACCGCCGCCACCACCACCGAAATCGGCGCGACGTCCCGCGAAATCGCGGCCACCTCCCGTGATCTGGTGCGCACCATGACCGAAGTCTCCACCGCCGCCGACCAGGCCTCGGTCGCGGCCGGGTCCGGGCAGCAAGGCCTGGCGCGCATGGAGGAGACCATGCACTCGGTGATGGGCGCGGCCGATCTGGTCAACGCCAAACTGGCGATCCTCAACGAGAAGGCCGGCAACATTAACCAGGTGGTGGTGACCATCGTCAAAGTCGCCGATCAGACTAATCTGCTGTCTCTGAATGCCGCGATCGAAGCCGAAAAGGCGGGTGAATACGGGCGCGGATTTGCCGTGGTCGCCACCGAAGTGCGGCGTCTGGCGGACCAGACCGCCGTGGCCACGTATGACATCGAGCAAATGGTCCGTGAAATCCAGTCGGCGGTGTCGGCCGGGGTCATGGGCATGGACAAGTTCTCCGAAGAAGTGCGGCGCGGCATGTCTGAAGTGCAACAGGTCGGCGAGCAGTTGTCGCAGATCATCCACCAGGTTCAGGCGCTAGCGCCGCGGGTGTTGATGGTCAACGAAGGCATGCAGGCGCAGGCCACCGGCGCCGAACAGATCAACCACGCGCTGGTGCAGTTGGGTGATGCCAGCAGCCAGACCGTCGAGTCCCTGCGCCAGGCCAGTTTCGCCATTGACGAGCTGAGCCAGGTGGCCGTCGGGCTGCGGGGCGGCGTCTCGCGATTCAAAGTCTGATGAGCGAACTCGCGGCCAAACACAGCACGGTGATGCCGGCCAGACACGCGTTGTTTCTGCTGTTTCGCATCGGCAACGAACGTTATGCCTTGCAGGCACGCGAGGTGGCCGAGGTGCTGCCGCGTCTGCCATTGAAGCCGATTGCCAAGGCGCCTGACTGGGTCGCCGGGGTGTTTGCCTATCGCGGCGCGGTGGTGCCGGTGATCGACCTCAGCGCGCTGACCTTTGGCGAGCCGGCGCAATCGCGCACCAGCACACGGCTGGTGCTGGTGCACTATTGGCCGGACGAGCAGACGCCTTCACAGTTGCTTGGACTGATTCTTGAGCAGGCCACCGACACCTTGCGTTGCAGTCCGGCGGACTTTAAGCCCTATGGCCTGGACAATCGCCAGGCGCCGTACCTGGGGCCGGTCCGTGAAGATGCCCAAGGCTTGCTGCAATGGGTGCGGGTGGCCGATCTGCTCGATGAACAGGTGCGCGCGCTGCTGTTTCCTTCGCCACCGCTGGCCCCGGCGCTGCTTGAGGATGGGCCATGAGCAGCGATCAGCGGTTCTTCGATTTCCTCAAGGAACGCATCGGCCTCGACGTGACGTCGGTGGGGCCGGCAATCATCGAGCGCGCGGTGCGCCAGCGCAGCACCGCCTCCAGGGTGCTGACGGCCGATGAGTATTGGCACACATTGCAAGGTTCGCAGGACGAACAGCAGGCGTTGATCGAAGCGGTGATCGTTCCCGAGACCTGGTTCTTCCGCTACCCGGAATCCTTCGCAACCCTGGCGAAACTGGCCATCCAGCGTTTGGCCGACCTCAATTACATGCGCGCGCTGCGGATTCTCAGTCTGCCGTGCTCCACGGGCGAGGAGCCGTACTCCATCGCCATGGCCTTGCTCGATGCCGGACTCAAGCCGCATCAGTTCAAGGTCGAAGGCATGGACGTCAGCCCGCTGTCGGTGGAAAAAGCCAAGCGTGCGCTGTACGGCAAGAATTCGTTTCGTGGCCAGGACATCGAATTTCGCGAGCGGCATTTCAGCGCCGAAGAAGACGGCTACCGCCTCAACGAGCGAGTGCTTGAACAGGTGCGTTTGCAAGTCGGCAATCTGCTGGATCCGGCGCTGCTGGCCAGCGAGCCACCCTATGATTTTGTGTTCTGCCGCAACCTGCTGATCTATTTCGATCTGCCTACCCAGCAACAAGTCTTCGAAGTGCTCAAGCGCCTGACCCATGTCGACGGCGTGCTGTTTATCGGCCCGGCCGAAGGCAGTTTGCTCGGTCGATTCGGCATGCGCTCGATTGGCATCCCGCAGTCGTTTGCCTTCAGTCGTCAGCGTGCGCCCGAGCCTTTGCCAGTCTTTGTTCCGACACCGCTGCCAGTGCGTCAGCCGGTGCGTAGCGTGACTCCGCCGCCCGTGCGCCATCGTCCGTTCGCAACTCACACGCCGCCGATCGTCACGCCAAAAGCTTCGGACGCTGCCGCCTTGCTGGCCAACATCGCTGCCCTCGCCAACGAAGGCAAAAGTGCCGAAGCTCGCGCCGCCTGTGAAGGTTATTTGCGCAGCCACGAGCCTGTGGCCCAGGTGTTTTATTGGCTGGGGTTACTCAGCGATGTCGCTGGTCGAGCCCTTGAAGCCCAGGGATTTTATCGCAAGGCCCTGTACCTCGAACCGCAACATCCCGACGCGTTGATGCACCTGGCAGCCTTGCTGCAATCCCAGGGCGACACGGCGGGTGCGAAAAGATTGCAGGACCGCGCCGCCCGCAGCGAGCGCGCCGCCGACAGTGAGCGTAAACGATGAACGCCTCCGACACTTTGAGCCTCACCCATAAAGATGCCCAGGCCATCGATGATTGCTGGAACCGCATCGGAATCCACGGCGACAAGTCCTGCCCGCTGCTGATCGAACACATTCACTGCCGCAACTGCGCGGTGTATTCCGCCGCGGCCACGCGCTTGCTCGACCGCTACGCCTTGCAACAGGACGATCGCGAGCAGGTCTCGGTGTCGGTGGAAATCGACGTGAAAACCCGCTCGCTGCTGATGTTTCGGCTTGGCGAAGAATGGCTGGGCCTGGCCACTCGCAGCCTGGTCGAAGTGGCACCGCTGCAAGCGATTCATTCGTTACCGCACCAGCGCTCTCGGGCCTTGCTCGGCGTGGCGAATGTGCGCGGTGCGTTGGTGGCGTGCCTGTCGCTGGTGGAACTGCTCGGTCTCGATGGCACTGCCAGCGTGACGTCAGGCGCGCGCGTGATGCCGAGGATGCTGATCATCGCCGCCCACGGCGGGCCAGTGGTGGTGCCGGTGGACGAAGTGGACGGGATTCACGCCATCGACGAACGCATTCTCGAGGCCGCCTCGCAGTCCGGCACCCAAGCCAGCGCCAGATACACCCGGGGCGTGTTGCAATTCAAGGGTCGCAGCCTGCGTTGGCTGGATGAAGAACAGCTATTGTCCGCCGTGACCCGGAGCCTCACATGACCCCCGAGCAACTGCGCGACGCCTCGTTGCTGGAGCTGTTCAGCCTCGAAGCCGAAGCCCAGACCCAGGTGCTGAGCGCAGGTCTTCTGGCGCTGGAACGCGATCCGACCCAGGCCGATCACCTCGAATCGTGCATGCGCGCGGCTCACTCGCTCAAAGGCGCGGCGCGGATTGTCGGGGTTGATGCCGGCGTCAGCGTCGCCCATGTGATGGAAGATTGCCTGGTCAGCGCGCAGGAAGGGCGGCTGTACCTGCGGCCCGAGCACATTGACGCCTTGCTGCAAGGCACTGATTTGCTGATGCGCATTGCGACGCCGAGTAACAATCCCGAATCGGCGGATATCGAGGCCTATGTGGCACTGATGGCGCGGTTGCTGGATCCAAATGCGCTGGCCGCGCCGATCAGCACGCCGATCGCCCCGTTCATGACCGAGTCCGAGTCCGAGCCGGAGCCTGAAGCACTCGCGCCCAAAGTCGAGGAACTGATTCCGGTCGCCGAACCGCCACCCGTCGAACCGCCGAGAAAGCTCCGGCGCACCACTGAAAATGGCGAACGCGTGTTGCGCGTCACGGCCGAACGCCTGAACAGCCTGCTCGATCTGTCGAGCAAGTCCCTGGTGGAAACCCAGCGACTCAAGCCGCACCTGGCCACGATGCAACGCCTCAAGCGCATGCAGAACAATGGCCTGCGGGCGCTGGAAAACCTCAACGTCCACCTCAAGGAACATGCCTTGAGCCTCGAAGCTCAGGAGGCCCTGGGCGATGCCCGGCGGCTGCTGGCCGAAGCGCAGCAATTGCTGGTGGAAAAAAACGCCGAACTGGACGAGTTTGCCTGGCAGGCCAGTCAGCGGGCGCAGGTCTTGTACGACACTGCGCTGGCCTGTCGCATGCGGCCGTTTGCCGACGTGTTGAGCGGGCAAGTGCGCATGGTCCGCGACCTCGGTCGCAGCCTCGGTAAACAGGTGCGGCTGGAGATCGAGGGCGAGAAAACCCAGGTCGATCGCGACGTCCTGGAAAAGCTCGAAGCGCCGCTGACGCATTTGCTGCGCAACGCTGTCGATCACGGCATCGAATCCCCCGAGCAGCGTTTGCTCGCCGGTAAGCCTGAAGAAGGGCTGATTCGTCTGCGCGCCTCTCATCAAGCCGGTCTGCTGGTGCTGGAATTGAGCGATGACGGTCACGGCGTCGATCTGGAAAAGGTCCGTCGCAGCATCATCGAACGGCAGCTATCCCCCGCTGAAACCGCTGCCCAGTTGAGTGAAGAAGAGCTGTTGACCTTCTTGTTTCTGCCGGGTTTCAGCCTGCGCGACCGGGTCACCGAAGTGTCCGGTCGCGGTGTCGGCCTGGACGCGGTTCAGCACATGGTCCGTCAGTTACGCGGCGCGGTGGTGCTGGAGCAGACCGCAGGCGAGGGCAGCCGCTTTCATCTCGAAGTGCCGCTGACGCTGTCGGTGGTGCGCAGTCTGGTGGTGGAAGTCGGTGACGAGGCGTATGCGTTCCCGCTGGCGCACATCGAGCGCATGTGCGACCTGGAGCCGGCGGACATTGTTCAGGTCGAAGGGCGCCAGCACTTTTGGTACGAAGGCCGGCATGTCGGGCTGGTCGCTGCCAGTCAGCTGTTGCAGCGTCCGGCGAGTGCGAGCAGTCAGCAAACCCTGAAAGTCGTGGTGATCCGCGAGCGCGAGGCGATTTACGGGGTGGCGGTCGAGCGGTTTATCGGCGAGCGGACATTGGTCGTATTACCGCTGGACGAACGTCTGGGCAAGGTGCAGGACATTTCCGCCGGGGCCTTGCTCGACGACGGGTCGGTCGTGCTGATCGTCGACGTCGAAGACATGCTGCGCTCGGTGGACAAGCTGCTCAACACCGGGCGTCTGGAGCGGATTGCCCGTCAGGGCAGCCAGGCCGTCGAAGCGGCCCGCAAACGGATTCTGGTGGTCGACGATTCGTTGACCGTTCGCGAGTTGCAGCGCAAGTTGCTGCTCAATCGCGGCTACGACGTGGCCGTAGCGATCGACGGCATGGATGGCTGGAACGCCCTGCGTTCGGAGGATTTCGATCTGCTGATCACCGACATTGATATGCCGCGCATGGACGGCATCGAACTGGTGTCTTTACTGCGCCAGGATAATCGCCTGCAATCGCTGCCGGTTATGGTGGTGTCCTATAAAGACCGCGAAGAAGACCGTCGTCGTGGACTGGACGCCGGAGCCGACTATTATCTAGCCAAAGCCAGTTTTCATGACGACGCCCTGCTTGATGCAGTGGTTGAGCTCATCGGAGGAGCGCGGGCATGAAAATAGCGATCGTCAACGACATGCCCATGGCGGTTGAGGCCCTGCGCCGCGCCCTGGCATTCGAACCGGCGCATGAAGTGGTCTGGGTCGCCGGCAATGGCGCGGAGGCGGTGCAGCGTTGCGCCGAAAATACCCCGGACCTGATCCTGATGGACCTGATCATGCCGGTGATGGACGGCGTCGAGGCCACCCGGCGGATCATGGCCGACACTCCCTGCGCCATCGTCATTGTCACGGTTGACCGTCAGCAGAACGTGCACCGGGTGTTCGAGGCCATGGGCCACGGTGCGCTGGACGTGGTCGACACCCCGGCCCTCGGTGCCGGCAATGCCCAGGAGGCAGCGGCGCCGTTGTTGCGCAAGATCATGAACATCGGCTGGCTGATTGGTGACAAGGGCAATCGTGAGCGATCGGCCCCCAGCCCGCTGCGTAGCTCGGCCTCGCGCCAGCGCCTGATTGCGATCGGCTCGTCGGCAGGCGGCCCAGCGGCGCTGGAAGTCTTGCTGAAAGGGCTGCCACGGGATTTTTCGGCCGCGATCGTGCTGGTGCAACATGTTGACCAGGTGTTCGCCGCCGGCATGGCCGAATGGCTCAGCAGCGCCAGCGGCCTGAAGGTGCGCCTGGCTCAGGAAGGCGAGCCTCCTTTGGCCGGCACAGTGTTGCTGGCGGGCACCAACCACCATATTCGCTTGCTGAAAAACGGCACGCTGGCCTATACCGCCGAACCGGTCAACGAGATCTATCGGCCCTCGATCGACGTGTTTTTCGAGAGCGTGGCCAGTTACTGGAATGGCGATGCCGTGGGCGTATTGCTCACCGGCATGGGACGCGACGGCGCGCAGGGGCTTAAACTCATGCGCCAACAGGGCTACCTGACCATCGCGCAGGACCAACAAAGCAGTGCGGTTTACGGAATGCCGAAAGCGGCAGCGGCCATCGACGCCGCCGTGGAAGTTCGCCCACTGGACAAGATAGCGCCACGATTGCTGGAGATTTTCCCAAAATGAAGACTTTTCGCAGCAATCCTGGCCCATGCAGTATTCAGGTGACCGCACATGACTGACCTACAGCTCGACGACTTCAAGACCGACGAAAACGCCGCCATGGTGTTGCTGGTGGACGATCAGGCGATGATCGGCGAGGCGGTGCGTCGCGGGTTGTCGAATGAAGACAATATCGACTTCCACTTCTGCGCCGATCCACACCAGGCCATTGCGCAGGCGATCCGCATCAAGCCAACGGTGATCCTGCAGGATCTGGTGATGCCCGGGCTGGATGGCCTGAGCCTGGTACGTGAGTACCGTAATCATCCAGCGACCAAGAACATTCCGATCATTGTCCTGTCGACCAAGGAAGACCCGCTGATCAAGAGCGCGGCGTTCGCAGCCGGGGCCAATGATTACCTGGTCAAGCTGCCGGACAACATCGAGCTGGTGGCGCGAATTCGCTACCACTCGCGGTCCTACATGACGCTGTTGCAGCGCGATGCGGCCTACCGCGCGTTGCGGGTCAGCCAGCAGCAGTTGCTCGACACCAACCTGGTGTTGCAGCGGTTGATGAACTCCGACGGCTTGACCGGGCTCTCGAACCGCCGGCACTTCGACGAATACCTGGAGCTGGAATGGCGCCGTTCCCTGCGTGAGCAGAGCCAGTTGTCGCTGCTGATGATCGATGTCGACTACTTCAAGTCCTACAACGACAGCTTTGGCCACCTCGAAGGCGATGAAGCCCTGCGTAAAGTCGCGACCGCGATTCGCGACGCGAGCGCCCGGCCCTCGGACCTGCCAGCCCGTTACGGCGGGGAAGAGTTCGCCTTGGTGTTGCCCAACACCACGCCGGGCGGGGCGCGGCTGGTGGCGGAAAAACTCCGCCTCACCGTGGAAGCGCTGAAGATTCCGCACATTGTCCCCAGCGAAGGCTCTGGCCTGACCATCAGCATCGGCCTGTCGACCATGATCCCGCAGCCGGGCAGTGATTGCCGGCAACTGATCTCGGCGGCGGACAAGGGGCTGTATCTGGCGAAGAACAATGGGCGCAATCAGGTGGGCATCGAGTAGCGACCGACCGAGATTGCGAATATTGATCTCTTGGATGGGAAATACCCCCTGTGGGGAGGGAGCTTGCGCCGCTGGGCCACGAAGCGGCCCCTCTTCTGCGCAAAAAGAAGGGGACTGCTGCGCAGTACAACGGGAGCAAGCTCCCTCGCCACAGATTACTCGGCGTCCGCTTTAATCATTCGCCCCTAAAGCCGCCAGGCGGGCTGCCGTGACAGCTTGATTACGTTATACTCGCCGGCTTTCAAAAGTTCGCCAACGAGTGCTGCCCGCCATGGAAATCAACCCGATCCTTAACAGTATCAAGGACCTGTCCGAGCGCTCCGAAACTATTCGGGGGTATCTTTGACTACGATCAAAAGCATGAGCGTCTGACTGAAGTCAATCGCGAGCTTGAAGATCCGGCTGTCTGGAACAACCCGTCGTACGCTCAGGAACTGGGCCGCGAGCGGTCGCTGCTGGCTCAGATCGTCGAAACCCTCGACGAAATGCACAGCGGTCTGGCCGATGCCAAAGATTTGCTGCTGATGTCCGCCGAAGAAGAAGACCAGGCCGCCGTCGATGACGTCGCTGCCGAAGTCGAGCGCCTGCGCGAGTCGCTGGAAAAACTCGAATTCCGTCGCATGTTCAGCGGTGAGATGGATGCCAACAACGCCTACCTGGACATCCAGGCCGGCTCCGGCGGCACCGAGGCCCAGGACTGGGCCAACATCCTGCTGCGCATGTACCTGCGCTGGGCTGACAAACGCGGTTTCGACGCGACCATCATGGAACTGTCGGCCGGTGAAGTCGCCGGGATCAAGGGCGCCACGGTCCACATCAAGGGCGAATACGCCTTTGGCTGGCTGCGCACCGAGATCGGCGTGCACCGTCTGGTGCGCAAGAGCCCGTTCGACTCCGGCAACCGCCGCCACACCTCGTTCTCGGCCGTGTTCGTGTCGCCGGAAATCGATGACAACATCGAAATCGACATCAACCCGTCGGACCTGCGCATCGACACCTACCGCTCCTCCGGTGCCGGTGGTCAGCACGTAAACACCACCGACTCGGCCGTACGTATCACCCACGTACCGACCAACACCGTGGTCAGCTGCCAGAACGAACGCTCCCAGCACGCCAACAAAGACACCGCGATGAAAATGTTGCGGGCGCGCTTGTACGAGCAGGAAGTGCAGAAACGCAACGCCGCCTCCCAGGCCCTGGAAGACACCAAGTCGGACATCGGCTGGGGTCACCAGATTCGCTCTTACGTGCTCGATGCGTCGCGAATCAAGGATTTGCGCACTAACATCGAACGCAGTGACTGCGACAAGGTGCTCGACGGCGATATCGACGAATACCTGGTGGCCAGCTTGAAACAAGGGCTTTAACGCACGCCCTGCGGGGGTCAATACGACCCTGTAGGAGCGAGGCTTGCCCGCGAACCCCGGCGAATGCCGGGGGCAACGAACCTGATGGAATATTTAAAGACATGAGCGACCTACAACTCGACCCGCAAGCCCTGCAACAGGAAGAAAACTCCCTGATCGCCCTGCGCAAGGAAAAGCTTGCTGCCGAGCGCGCCAAGGGCAATGCCTTCCCCAACGACTTCCGCCGCGACAACTACTGCGAAGACTTGCAGAAACAGTACGCGGACAAGACCAAGGAAGAGCTGGCAGAGGCTGCAATCCCGGTCAAGGTTGCCGGTCGCATCATGCTCAACCGTGGCTCGTTCATGGTGATCCAGGACATGACCGGGCGCATCCAGGTCTACGTCAACCGTAAGACCCTGTCCGAAGACACCCTGGCCGCGGTGAAAACCTGGGACATGGGCGACATCATCGCAGCCGTTGGTACCCTGGCCCGTTCCGGCAAGGGCGACCTGTACGTTGAAATGACCGAAGTGCGCCTGCTGACCAAGTCGCTGCGCCCACTGCCGGACAAGCACCACGGCCTGACCGACACCGAACAGCGCTACCGTCAGCGTTACGTTGACCTGATCGTCAACGAAGAAGTGCGCCAGACGTTCCGCGTTCGTTCGCAAGTGATCGCGCACATCCGCAGCTTCCTGATGAAGCGTGACTTCCTCGAAGTCGAAACGCCGATGCTGCAAACCATCCCGGGTGGCGCAGCAGCCAAGCCGTTCGAGACGCACCACAACGCGCTGGACCTGGAAATGTTCCTGCGTATCGCGCCTGAGCTGTACCTCAAGCGCCTGGTGGTTGGCGGTTTCGAGAAAGTGTTCGAGATCAACCGCAACTTCCGTAACGAAGGCGTTTCGACGCGTCACAACCCTGAATTCACCATGTTGGAGTTCTACCAGGCGTACGCCGACTACGAAGACAACATGGACCTGACCGAAGAACTGTTCCGCGAACTCGCGCAGCTGGTCCTGGGCAGCACCGACGTGCCGTATGGCGACAAAGTGTTCCACTTCGGCGAACCGTTCGTGCGTCTGTCGGTGTTCGACTCGATCCTCAAGTACAACCCCGAGCTGACCGCTGACGACCTGACGGACATCGAGAAGGCTCGCGCCATCGCCAAGAAGGCCGGCGCCAAGGTGCTGGGCTTCGAAGGTCTGGGCAAGTTGCAGGTGATGATTTTCGAAGAACTGGTCGAGCACAAGCTGGAGCAGCCGCACTTCATCACTCAGTACCCGTTCGAAGTGTCGCCGCTGGCCCGTCGTAACGACGACAACCCAAGCGTCACCGACCGTTTTGAACTGTTCATCGGCGGCCGTGAAATCGCCAACGCCTACTCCGAGTTGAACGACGCGGAAGACCAGGCCGAGCGCTTCATGGCGCAGGTGGCCGACAAGGACGCGGGCGACGACGAAGCCATGCACTACGACGCCGACTTCGTTCGCGCGCTGGAGTACGGCATGCCGCCAACGGCCGGTGAAGGGATCGGTATCGATCGTCTGGTGATGTTGTTGACCAACTCACCGTCGATCCGCGACGTGATCCTGTTCCCGCACATGCGGCCACAAGCGTAAGTGTTTCAATAAAAAAGCCGCCTATAACAGGCGGCTTTTTATTGCCTGTCTGGTACAAACGTATCAAATGGTTACTTTTGAAGTAAGAGAGGAATACCTGTCGTGAACCGTGCAATTGCTCAAGAAGGTGCAGCGGGCGTCGCCACTGCGGTCGCTGAAAGCGTTCAGTACCAGGGCCGCAAGGCCAGCCGACAGGGCAGCGAGCAGCGTCGACAGGACATTCTCGATGCGGCGATGCGCATTGTCGTGCGCGATGGCGTGCGGGCCGTGCGTCACCGAGCGGTAGCGGCCGAGGCCGGTGTGCCGCTGTCGGCCACCACTTATTACTTCAAGGATATCGATGACTTGCTCACCGATACCTTCGCCCAGTACGTGGAACGCAGCGCCGCGTTCATGGCCAAGTTGTGGATCAATAACGAGGGCCTGCTGCGCGAGATGGTGGTCAGCGGCGACGGCAGCCCCGAGTCGCGCTCGCAGCTGGCGGACGACATTGCGCGGTTGATGTCGGACTACGTTCACCGGCAACTGATCAACCGTCGCGAGCACTTGATGGCCGAACAGGCGTTCCGCCAGGAAGCGCTGCTGAACCCGCGCCTTGCTGAGCTGGTACGTTCACATCAGCAGATTCTGCTCCAGGGCACATGCCAGCTTTTCCAGGTATTGGGTTCGCGCGAACCACAACAGGATGCCAAAGTGTTGACGGCGATTATCGGACGGATGGAATATCAGGGCCTGCTCAACGACGCCGAGCCTGTCGCCGAAGCCGAAATGCTCGGTATCCTGACCCGCTACATGCATTTGGTATTGGCGTCGGTGTAATTCCTGCGGGGCGCTCGACCCTGTAGGAGCGAGGCTTGCCCGCGAAGGCGGTATAACATTCAACCTATGTGTTGACTGACACAACGCCTTCGCGGGCAAGCCTCGCTCCTGCAAGGTCGGTGACCATTCGGGGCTGTGTGTTCATAGGGAGTGTTGAATGAAAGCCTGGCGTGTCGTTGTGATCGCCTTGTCGTTCCTGCTGCTCAGTGGCTGTCTGGTGACCTTCAGGGACCCACTGCCCGCCAGCGACCCCGCGCCCAAAGGTCTGCTCGGCAAATGGACCAGCACCAATGCCTGGGGCGAGCCGATGAACCTGGAGCTGACCCGTCTGGGCGACAGTCGTTACCAGGCGGTCAGCTACCTCAAGGCCAAACCCAAAGAGCGCGAGGCCTACCCCTTTACGGTGTCGCGCCACGGCAGCCGCTGGTACCTGTCGGCGAAGGTGCCGGCGCAGTTCGGCGGGCATTTCATCATCGCCGGGTTTGAACTGACCGATAAGCACGAATTGGTGGTCTACAACCTCGATCTCGAACAGATCAATCAAGCCCTCGGACAAAAAGTCCTGAGCGGTGAAGGTTTCGAGACCGATGATGGCGACGGCGTATTGATCAACAGCAGCATGGATCAGGTCTTTGCCTACCTGGATGACCCGGCCAATTCCGATGTCTTCGTCGAGGCCGTGCGCTATCAGCGCCTGGCCAAAGCCAACGTTAAATAAAGCCAGCACCTAACGGTTTTTCTACAGGAGTTTCGGGTGGACGATTACCAGCAGACGATACGCATTTTGTCCGATCGCATTGTGCTGGCGCAGACGCCGATTCGCGTCCTCGATGCGGTCAAGTGGGACGACAGCATCCGCAAGGGGTTCCTCAAGGCCAAGGGCAAGGAAATGCCCGCTGTAGATCGCGATTATTACCTCAATCGGCCGCTGTCGTTCGATTCCAGCAAAGTGAAGCTGGAGTTCCAGAACATTGAGCGTGACATCACCCGTCAGCTCGGCCAGTTCAACCCGGTCGGCCAAATCATGCGGCGCATGTGCAAGGAATACCGGATGGTGGTGCGCATGCTCGAAGCGCGCGGCACCGAAGATTTCGGCCTGATTTCCCAGGAGTTGTACGGCGCTGCTTCCGACGCGTTCCATGCCGGTGACCCGACCCTGTCCGACCTCGGCCTGATGCTCTCCGATTACCTGAACAACATCGATGGCCGGGGTGACCTGAAGGACGAGCCGAAAATCCTCACCGCCAAGGATGCCGTGCATTTGTTGCAAACCCGGCTGAGCAAAGTGTTTGGCGAGGCCGAAGAAACCATTCGGGTGTTCGAGTCCGACGGCATTGTCGCCGATGCGGCGGCCGGCGCCGACTACATCAAGATTCGCACCGACGCGATGTTCAACGAACGTGACGTGCGCGCCCTGGAAGTTCATGAAGGGCTGGTCCACGTCGGCACCACGCTCAACGGGCTGAACCAGCCGATCTGCACCTTCCTGTCCAAAGGCCCGCCGTCGTCGACGGTGACCCAGGAAGGGCTGGCGATCCTGATGGAAATCATCACCTTCGCGTCGTACCCGAGCCGCCTGCGCAAACTGACCAACCGTACCCGGGCCATTCACATGGTGGAGGAGGGCGCGGACTTCTTGCAGGTCTTCGAATTCTTCCGCGAGCAAGGCTTCGAAATGGCCGAAAGCTACGGCAATGCCAGCCGGGTGTTCCGTGGTTCGATACCGACCGGCCTGCCCTTTACCAAAGACTTGTCCTACCTCAAGGGCTTTATCATGGTTTACAACTACATTCAGTTGGCCGTGCGTAAGGGCAAGCTTGAACAGATTCCGCTGCTGTTTTGCGGCAAGACCACGCTGGAAGACATGCGTACCTTGCGTCAGTTGGTGGACGAAGGGCTGGTGGTGCCGCCGAAGTATTTGCCGGATCAGTTCCGCGACCTGAACGCACTGTCGGCGTGGATGTGCTTCTCCAACTTCCTCAACCACCTGAGCCTGGACCGGATAGAAGCGGATTACTCCAACATTCTCTAACGATCACGAAATCCCTTGTGGGAGTGAGCCTGCTCGCGATAGCGGCCGAACATTCAACATTGATGTTGTCTGACACACCGCCTTCGCGAGCAGGCTCACTCCTACAGGGGAATGTGTTTCAACTCCAATTCTTGCGAGGTTTCAACGGATGAGAATCCTCGGCATCCTTTGCCTTCTCCTGACCTTGAGCGGTTGCAGCTCCTTGCTGTTCTACCCCGAGCCGGGCCAACTGTTCACCCCGGAAAAAGCCAAGCTCGACTACCGCGAAGTGACCCTGACCACCGCCGATGGCCTCAGGCTGAACGCCTGGTGGCTGCCGGCGAAAAAAGGTGTCGAGGTCAAGGGCACGGTGCTGCATCTGCACGGCAATGGCGGCAATCTGCCGATGCATCTGGGCGGCAGTTGGTGGTTGCCGGAGGAAGGCTATCAAGTGCTGTTGATCGATTATCGCGGTTACGGGTTGTCCGAAGGCGAACCGAGTCTGCCGGCGATATATCAGGACATCGACGCCGCGTTCAAGTGGCTCGACCAGGCACCGGAAGTCAAAGGCAAGCCGTTGATCCTGCTGGGCCAGAGCCTCGGCGGTTCCATGGCGGTTCACTACCTGGTCCAACATCCCGAACGGCAGAAACAACTCAAGGCTTTCGTCCTCGACGGCGTGCCCGCCAGTTATCGCAGCATCGGCCGGTTCGCCCTGAGCAATTCCTGGCTGACCTGGGCGTTCCAGGTGCCGCTCTCGTGGCTGGTGCCGGACGGTGACAGCGCGATTAACTCCATGGCGCAGCTCAACGACGTACCGAAACTGATCTACCACAGCATCGACGATCCGATCGTGCCCCTTTCCAACGGCATCCGTCTGTATCAAGCTGCGCCGCCGCCACGCGTGCTGCAATTGACCCGCGGTGGTCATGTGCAGACATTTGCCGACCCGGTCTGGCGCAAGGTCATGCTGCGGTATCTCGACGACCCGCAGCATTTCAACGGCCTGCGCCGCTTGGGTGAAATCCCCAACTACCCGGCACCCCCGAATTCAGAAGATGAACCATCAGAGAGTCCGCAATGAGTGAAGAACGTAACGCCATCCCGCTGATCATCACCGGTATCTGCAGCATCCTCGGCACGGTGGGTGCCCTGTGGTTCTACGGCTACCTGCACTTCGCCAAACCGGAAGATGCGCTGCTGCTCAGCGACTTCACCATGATCAAGACCGTGCCGGGAGAGGACTACAAAGTCTCCCTGGAGCCTGCCTCGCAAGTGGCCCAGTGCATCGATGGCGTGCTGGTGATGTTTGACACTGAACAGAAAGGCCTGACGGGCGTCTTGGTCAACAACAAGAAAAAAGCCGTGCGCTGCATGGGCGAAGAAACTCCGCAGAAGCTGGAGCAGTAACCCGGTCCTGCATTCACTGAAGATCCTTGTAGGCGTGAGCCTGCTCGCGATAGCGGTTTAGCATTCAACACTTCTGTTGTCGGACACACCGCTATCGCGAGCAGGCTCACTCCTACAAGGGTGTGTGAACTGCAGACATAAAAAGCCCCGCCTGATCGACTCAGGCGGGGCTTTTGTGTTTCAGCGGGTGAAGCTTAGTTCGAGCTGATCGCCGAACGCGGCATCACGGGCTGGTTGTCGTTGGAAATGGTCACTTCCACACGACGGTTCATCGCACGACCCGAGGTGCTGGTGTTTTCCGCAACCGGGTATTCCTTGCCATAACCCTGCGCAACGACGCGCGCTGGATCAACGCCCATCTTCACCAGCGCCATGCGCACGGAACCGGCACGACGCTCGGACAGCGACTGGTTATGCGAAGCCGTACCGGTGCTGTCGGTGTAGCCTTCGACGATCACTTTGCGATCAGGGTTTTCCTGAAGGAACTGCGCCAGTTTGTTGATGTTCACCAGACCGCTGGATTTCAGGTCGGCACGGTCGGTGGCGAACAGCACATCACCGAAGGTGACCAGCGTACCGCGATCGGTCTGCTTGGCGTTGAGGCTGTCCTGCAGCTGCTTGATCTGCTGATCGCGAGCGTCGAGACGCGCCTGGGCACGTTGCGCCGAAGCATTTTTCAGGTTGGCTTCAGCGGTGCGCAGGGCGATGGTTTGCTTCGCCACTTCAACACGCTGGTTGGTCAGGTAAGCCAGTTGGTCGACCTCGTTCGGGTCTTTCTTGTCCATATAGGCCTTGTCGGCCTTGTCCAGGTAATCGCTGGCGTCTTTGGTTTCCAGTGCCGCCACTTTGCTGGCTTGCGGGTTGGCTTGCAGGCCGCTGTAGTTGGTGCGGGCCTGTTCCAGGTTCGCGTTAGGCGGTGTGGAGCAGGCAGCCAGTGCAACGCTTGCGGCCAGGAGAGCGGGGATCATCAATTGTGTACGCATAATAATTCGTCCTTTCTATCGATAAGAGCTTCAAGTCTGGTGTCGGGATGCGCGCTTACTGCACGGTGCGCTGGCTTTCCTGACGCAGTTCCTGAACCCCTTTCTGAGAGTCCTTCACAGCTTGTTCGGCTTTCATCGCCTGAGCTTTGCGTTCGGCTACGCGAGCGTCCCACTCAGCCTGCTCGGCCAGCACTTTGGCCTCGGCATACTTTTTGTCGTGCATGGCGATTTCGGCTTGCTTGAGCTTGTCCTGCGCGGACTTCATTTCCACGGCGGCGAACTCGGTGCCGCCGGCGCTGACGGCGCCATTCACAGCCGATTGGGTCACGGCGAATTGCTCGGTCGGCGGATTGCCAGCACAACCGGCCAGTACGAAGCTGCTGCCGATTGCCAGGGCAGCCAGTTTCAGACTGCGCAGGTGGGTGAACGAGGATTTGGCAGTTCGGGTCTTCATGGTCTTCAACTCCATTGGTGTAACTCCTGAAAAACTTAAAATCCATGCTGGGCAAGGAGCCGTAACCGTCAATTTCCGGGGGTGTTTTGAAACGGCCGTCCAGGCGTGGTTAATGGCTGTGACCCGAGGGGTTTTTCAAAAGTTCAGAGAAGATGGCCTATCGCCCGAAAATACTTTGACCGAACGGACAAGGCTCTAAATCGGGAACTTTGGCGATGTGCAGCGGTATGCCCGACCTTTTCAAGGCTCGGGAACACGCAATTATCGAAGGAATACGCAGGCTAAATGTGGGAGCGAGCCTGCTCGCTAGCGGTGTATCAGCCAACAGAAATGTTGAATGTTCAACCGCATTCGCGAGCAGGCTCGCTCCCACAGGGTTCGGCGGGGGGATCAGTGTTTCTGCTTGTCATCGCTCGATGACAAATCGTGCAAGTGACGACGGGACAACGCGAGAAAACGCGGGGTCGGGCCGATGTCTTCGTACAGCGGATCACCTTCTTCATCGGTGGCGACCACGGTCGATCCCTTCACGTATGGAAAGCTCTTTTCGAGCTCTTCCAGCGCGGCGCCGATCAGTTCGCCAAGCAGTTCTTCGGGTTGGCGTTTGGGATACATCTCGGTAATCGCCGCCAGCCGTGCGGCCGCTTCCATGTCCAGATGAATCCTGTAACCGGTGTCGGTCAGGCGACCCTTGGCGTTTTCTTCCCAATGCTGGGCAAGTTCGCGGATTTTCATAAAAACCTCATTTCGCTCCTGCTCGTGGCAGGCGTGTGAGTGTCCGCCAGTGGCCGGCGGCAAGCCGTTGTACGGCTTACTCTTCAGACTAGCTCGAACCCATAAGGTTTACCGCCCCTTCGTCGTCTGCTTGTAAGAAGCGCTTTAGAGCGGCACTCTCTGTTAACAGAGCATGGCATTCATAGACACCCGGATTTTCGCTGGAGAACTGCTGATGACCGATATTGATGCACGCTTGCGCGAGGACGTTCACCTGTTGGGTGAGCTGTTGGGCAACACCATTCGTGAACAGTACGGGGACGGCTTTCTCGACAAGATCGAGCAGATCCGCAAGGGCGCGAAAGCCGACCGTCGCGGTTCGATGGACGCCGAGCTGAGCGCCAGCCTCAACCAATTGAGCGAAGACGAGTTGTTGCCGGTGGCGCGGGCGTTCAACCAGTTTCTCAACCTGGCCAATATCGCCGAGCAGTATCAGCTGATTCACCGCCGGGAAGAGTCGCAACCGGCACCGTTTGAAGCACGGGTGTTGCCGGAACTGCTCGCGCGCCTGCGTGCCGAGGGACATAGCGGCGAATCCCTGGCCCGGCAACTGGGACGGCTGGAGATCGAGCTGGTCCTCACCGCGCACCCGACCGAAGTGGCGCGCCGCACGCTGATCCAGAAGTACGACGCCATCGCCGCGCAACTGGCCGCCCAGGATCATCGCGACCTGACGACAGCCGAACGCGAGCAGATCCAGGCGAAGTTGCAGCGCCTGATCGCCGAAGCCTGGCACACCGAAGAAATCCGCCGCACCCGCCCGACGCCAGTCGACGAAGCCAAATGGGGTTTCGCGGTGATCGAGCATTCGTTGTGGCAGGCGATCCCCAACTACATGCGCAAGGCCGATAAAGCCCTGCACGCCGCCACCGGCCTGCATCTGCCGCTCGAAAGCGCGCCGATTCGCTTTGCCTCGTGGATGGGCGGCGACCGTGACGGCAACCCGAACGTGACGGCCGCCGTGACCCGGGAGGTGTTGCTGCTGGCGCGCTGGATGGCTGCGGATTTGTACGTGCGCGACATCGATCACCTCGCCGCTGAACTGTCGATGCAACAGGCCAGCGATGCACTGAAAGCCAAGGCAGGGGACAGCGCCGAACCTTATCGCGCGGTGCTTAAGCAGTTGCGTGAACGTCTGCGGGCGACGCGTAATTGGGCGCATGCCTCTTTGACGGCCACCACCCCGGCACCGGCTGATGTGCTGCAAAACAACCGCGACCTGCTGGATCCGCTGGAGTTGTGTTACCACTCCTTGCACGAGTGCGGCATGGGCGTGATCGCTGACGGTCCATTGCTCGATTGCCTGCGTCGGGCGGTGACCTTCGGGCTGTTCCTGGTGCGGCTCGATGTGCGCCAGGATTCGTCCCGTCACACGGCGGCGATGACTGAAATTACCGACTACCTCGGCCTCGGTCGCTACGAAGACTGGAGCGAGGAAGAGCGCATCGCCTTCCTGGTGCGTGAGCAGAACAATCGGCGGCCGTTGCTGCCAGCGTACTTCAAGCCGTCGGCCGACACCGCCGAAGTGCTGGCGACGTGCCGGGAAATTGCTGCCGCCCCGGGGGCCTCGCTCGGCTCTTATGTGATCTCCATGGCCGGTGCCGCTTCCGACGTGCTCGCCGTGCAACTGTTGCTCAAAGAGTCCGGCGTATTGCGGCCGATGCGCGTGGTGCCCTTGTTCGAAACCCTCGCCGACCTCGACAACGCCGGCCCGGTGATTGAAAAGCTGTTGCTGCTGCCGGGCTATCGCTCGCGCCTGCAAGGGCCGCAGGAAGTGATGATCGGCTATTCCGACTCGGCCAAGGACGCAGGCACCACCGCCGCGGCCTGGGCGCAGTATCGGGCGCAGGAGCGTTTGGTCGACATCTGCCGCGAGCAGCAAGTCGAGCTGCTGTTGTTCCACGGTCGCGGCGGCACCGTGGGGCGCGGTGGTGGTCCGGCGCACGCGGCGATTCTGTCGCAGCCGCCCGGTTCAGTGGCGGGACGTTTCCGCACCACCGAGCAGGGGGAAATGATTCGTTTCAAATTCGGCCTGCCGGACATCGCAGAGCAGAACCTCAATCTGTACTTGGCGGCGGTGCTGGAAGCGACACTGTTGCCACCGCCGCCACCGGAACCGGCGTGGCGCCATTTGATGGACGAGTTGGCCGCCGACGGCGTCAAGGCTTACCGCGCCGTGGTGCGGGAAAATCCGCAGTTCGTCGAGTACTTCCGCCAATCCACCCCGGAGCAGGAGTTGGGTCGCTTGCCGTTGGGCAGCCGCCCGGCCAAGCGCCGCGCTGGCGGGATTGAAAGCCTGCGCGCCATTCCATGGATCTTCGGCTGGACCCAGACGCGCCTGATGTTGCCGGCCTGGCTCGGCTGGGAAGCGGCGCTGAGCAAGGCGCTGGAACGTGGCGAGGGCGAGCTGCTGGGGCAGATGCGCGAACAGTGGCCGTTTTTCCGCACGCGCATCGACATGCTGGAAATGGTCCTGGCTAAAGCGGACGCTGACATCGCCCGATCCTACGATGAGCGTCTGGTCGAGCCTGATTTGCTCCCTTTGGGTGCGCATTTACGCGACCTATTGTCGCAGGCGTGCGCTGTGGTCCTCGGGTTGACCGGTCAGTCTCAGCTACTGGCACATAGCCCAGACACTCTCGAATTCATCCGCTTGCGCAACACCTATCTCGACCCGCTTCATCTATTGCAGGCCGAACTGTTGGCGCGTTCGCGGCAACAGGAAGTGGCGCAGGGCAGCCCGGTAGAACAGGCGCTGCTGGTGTCTGTGGCGGGGATTGCTGCCGGTTTGCGAAATACCGGCTAAGGTTTTCGTCGTGGGGGGAAGGCACCCGGCGCGAGCTTCGGGTGCCGGTGGACGAGGGGCTGAAAAGGTCTGACAAGCGACAGTTAATGACGGGGTTGCGACTAGGAGTACCCCGTCCCAAGGTCACGCAAGGCGCGGGTTTCTCCGACTTTCGGCGGCTTGTGTGGTCCGGGCCTGCTGTGTATCTTGATCAGCCTTTGGCCGTTTGGGCGGTCACGACCCTGTTTTTGAGATTGGCCCCACGAGGCGAATCCGTTGTTATCTATATAAAAAATTGAGGAGCACATCGATGCGCGTCATTCTGCTGGGAGCTCCCGGGGCCGGTAAAGGTACTCAGGCTAAGTTCATCACCGAAAAGTTCGGCATCCCGCAAATCTCCACCGGCGACATGCTGCGTGCCGCTGTCAAGGCTGGCACCGAGCTGGGCCTGATCGCCAAAAGCGTCATGGACAGCGGTGGCCTTGTGTCCGATGACCTGATCATCAATCTGGTCAAGGAACGCATCAGCCAGGCCGATTGCGCCAACGGTTTCCTGTTTGACGGTTTCCCGCGCACCATTCCCCAGGCTGAAGCCCTGGTGAAAGCCGGCGTCGAGCTGGATCACGTGGTCGAGATCGACGTCAAGGACGAGGACATCGTCCAGCGTATCGCCGGTCGTCGCGTGCATGAGGCTTCAGGTCGCGTGTACCACATCGTCTACAACCCGCCGAAAATTGCCGGTAAGGACGACATCACTGGCGAAGAGCTGGTACAGCGCAAAGACGATACCGAAGAAACCGTGCGTCATCGTCTCTCCGTCTACCACGCTCAGACCGAGCCTTTGGTGAAGTTTTACCAGGAGCTGTCCACCGCTCAAGGCAAACCGAAGTACAGCCACATCGAAGGTGTTGGCTCGGTTGAAGCGATCACCGGCAAGGTGCTTGAAGCGCTGAACTGAAAAGTCTGAATCGCTTCATCTTCTACGGCCCGCTTGCGGGCCGTAGTTGTTTATACTGGCGCACTTTTTCTGACCTCTCTTACGGAAACATCGATGAGCACCTTGCTGGCCCTGGACACCGCGACTGAAGCTTGCTCCGTTGCCTTGCTGCATGACGGCAAGGTCACGAGCCATTACGAGGTGATCCCGCGCCTGCATGCGCAAAAGCTGTTGCCGATGATCCAGCAGTTGCTCGCCGACGCCGGGACCACCCTGCAAGCGGTTGATGCCATTGCCTTCGGTCGTGGACCGGGCGCATTCACCGGCGTGCGGATCGCCATTGGTGTGGTGCAGGGCCTGGCGTTTGCGCTGGATCGCCCGGTGTTGCCGGTCTCCAACCTGGCGGTACTGGCACAACGGGCTTATCGCGAACACGGCGTCAGCCAGGTCGCAGCCGCCATCGATGCGCGCATGGATGAGGTGTATTGGGGGTGCTACCGCGAAACGGCAGGGGAGATGCGCCTGGTCGGCAATGAAGCGGTGTTGGCGCCGGAAGTGGCCGCATTGCCGGCTGATGCCAGCGGTGAATGGTTCGGCGCCGGCACGGGGTGGGGGTATGCCGAGCGCATCGCTGTCAATCTGAGTGGGCAGGATGCAGGCATGCTGCCGCACGCCGAAGACCTGCTGACGCTGGCGCGGTTTGCCTGGGCGCGTGGAGAGGCAATCGTGGCGGACGAGGCTCAGCCGGTTTATCTGCGCGACAAAGTGGCGACGCCGAAAGCGCGTTAATCCCAATGCTGTTGTGGCGAGGGAGCTTGCTCCCGTTGGGTTGCGAAGCGACCCCAGGATTCCATCAGCAACACCGAGCCGGCAGGTTTTGCGACGGCTGCACAGCCGAACGGGAGCAAGTTCCCTCGCCACAATGGACATTCCAACTGCGGCCAATCGTCGATTTATCCGCCGGCTTTTAAACCTTTTCGTATTTCTGTGTTCTAGTTATCACTCGGTGGTTTGCGAAGTGGGTTATGTGCCACTAAACTGCCATTACTGATACCGGACATGTACTTATGCGTATAGACGGCCTTTCCTCCCAGTCCTACCCCCTCAAGCGCAAGCCTCGCAAAGGCCCTGTGGCGGATGACGACTACGTCGATATCGACGGCGAGCTGGAAATCCCATCCGAAGAGCAAATGGCCGCCCGTGCCGCCAAGGCTTCCGCGCAACGCCTGAGCAATCTCCCGGCCCGTCAGCAAGACATGATCTACCACCGCGCCATGAGCAAAAGCGTCGCCACGGCACTCGCCAGCTACCTGAGCACTGCCGGTTTTGTCGATTGGGATACCGATGTAATGGGCCTCGACCTGTACATCTGATGCGGCTGCCTTATTACCTCGGCTGCCCGTCCTGGAGTGAAAACGCCTGGCGCGATTATCTTTATCCGCCAGATGCCAAGCCCGCTGACTTCCTGAATCTCTATTCCCAAGTATTCAACGCCGTAGAAGGCAATACGACCTTCTACGCGAGCCCGGCTGCCAGCACCGTGCAGCGCTGGGCCGAAATCATGCCCGAACACTTTCGCTTCACCGCCAAGTTTCCCGGCGACATCAGCCACGGCGGTGACCTGCGCGAGCAACTGACCGCCGCCGACACCTTCCTGCAATTGCTCAGCCCGCTCGGTGAACGGGTTTCGCCCCTGTGGCTGCAACTGTCGAAAAGCTTCACGCCACACCGATTGCCCGAACTGGCCGGCTTCATCGATGCACTTGAGCGACCGCTGGCCGTTGAAGTGCGGCATGATGAGTTCTTTGCCAAAGGCGATAGCGAGCGCCGGCTCAATCGTCTGCTGCTGGATCGGGGCATAGAACGCATCTGCCTTGATCCGCGAGCCCTGTTCAGTTGCACGTCGACCGATCCTTCGGTCCTCCACGCCCAGTCGAAAAAGCCCAGGGTGCCGCCACGTCCGGCAGCGTTTACCCAGTTTCCGCAGGTGCGTTTCATCGGCCATCCGCAGCTTGAGGCGAACGATCCGTTTCTGGAGCCGTGGGTCGAGAAAATCGCCATGTGGATCGAAGAGGGCCGCACGCCCTACATCTTCCTGCACACTGCCGATAACTTGCTGGCGGCCAAACTGGCGCAACGTTTTCACGCAAAACTGATAGTGCGTTTGCCTGGCTTGCCGCCGTTGCCTGAGCTATACAGAGAACCCGCCGCCGAGCAACTTGGCCTGCTCTGAGGCGGATTCGTTCCCCTTTTCAGGAGCCTGCCAATGGATGCGCAAACCCTTCGAGCCCAGGTGTTCAAAGCACTGCACGAACGCGAGGGCGCTTTTGTCATTCCCAATCCGTGGGACGCCGGCTCGGCGAAGATGCTCGCCAGCCTGGGTTTCGAGGCGCTGGCGACTACCAGTGCCGGTTATGCCTTTTCCAACGCACGCCCTGATGGAGGGTTGACGCTCGACGATACGCTGGCGAACGTGCGGGCGATTGTCGCGGCCACCGATCTGCCGGTGGCAGTGGATCTGGAAAACGGTTTCGCGGACGACCCGGATGAGTGCGCACAAAGCATTTTGGCGGCCGCGGCGGCCGGTGCGGTCGGGGGCTCGATCGAAGATGCCACCGGTCGTGAAGACGCGCCGATCTACTGTTTCGAACATGCCGTGGCGCGCATTGAAGCCGCCGTCGCAGCGGCTCGCAGCCTTCCTTTCCCTTTTATGCTGACCGCCCGTGCCGAGAATTTTCTGCACGGCAATCCTGACCTGGCCGATACCATTCGCCGTTTGCAGGCGTTCGCCGAAGCGGGCGCGGACGTGTTGTACGCGCCGGGGCTGCGCAGCGCTGAAGACGTGTTGGCGGTGGTCCGCGCCGTGGCGCCGAAACCGGTCAACGTGTTGATGTCCGGGGGGCTCAAATTGACGGTGGAGCAATTGAGCGAGATGGGCGTCAAACGCATCAGCGTCGGCTCGGCCCTGGCCTTGGCGGCCTACGGTGAGTTTTTCCGCGCGGCCGAAGAGATCAAGACGTCGGGCACCTTCGGGTTCACGTCACGGTCGATGCCATACGCCAAGGCCAATCAATTGTTCAAAGGCTGACGATGCGGTTTCGGTGGTGGCTGTTGTTGATGCTGTTAATGATCGGTGCGGCGGGCGTGAGCGTCTGGCGCGGCTGGATCTCGCTGCCACCCCAGTGGAACCCTTGGGCGCCGCTGGACGTGAAGGCCGCCCCGAACTTTCTGACACGCTACAAACTGATGCGCCTGCGCGATGATCCGCAATTGTGTGATCAGGCCTTGAGCAGCTCCGGTTTACGCGTTGCGCATCAGGCCGACAGCCCCGGCGCGACGTGCCCATTGATCAACACCTTGCGTGTCCAGGGCGGCGATGTGGCGTTGAGCAGCAGCTTTCTCGCCAGTTGCCGTTTGGCGGTGTCGTTTGCCCTGTTCGAGCACCACGCCCTGCAACCCGCCGCGCAAGCGGTGTATGGGCAGCCTGTCAGCCGGGTCGATCATCTTGGCAGCTTCGCCTGTCGCAACGTCTATGGCCGCGAAAACGGCAGGCGAAGCCAGCACGCCAGCGCCGATGCGCTGGACATCGCCGGTTTCCGCCTGGCGGATGGTCGCTCCATCAGCGTGCTCAGGGATTGGCCCAAGGATAATCAGGACGCCCAGTTTCTGCGCCAGGTTCGCGATGGCGCCTGTGGCGTGTTCAGTGTGGTGTTGAGCCCGGACTACAACGACGCCCATCGCAATCACTTTCATGTCGATGTCGGGCCGTGGTGGGTGTGTCGCTGAGGGCTTTTGTTGAAGGTCAGGCGGCGATGCGCAGATTTTGCAGGACGATCGGGCGAGCCCAGCCGGTATCGAAATCGAAGTGTTTTTGTTGCTCGACCAATTCTTCGGGGGAGAACGGCGGGAACGGTTTGTCCAGCAGGTCGAGTTCGAATTCGGCGATCGGCAAGTGCAGAGGACGCGGTTGTGGTGCCGCGCCGGCTTCTGGCGCAGGCTGGCCGGCGGTGAGCACGATCGGCCGCACCCAGCCACTTTCAAAGTCTTGTTGCTTCTGCTGGGCGACGATTTCTTCAGCCGGGAACGGCGGGAAAGGCTTGTCGGCCAGGTCCATTTCGAACTCGGCAATCGGCAGGAACAGCGGCTCGGGTGGTTTGACTTCGGTTTCTTTCACATCGCATTCGCGTTGGCTGACGATGTGCGCCAGCAGTTCGCTGCCGACGGTCGGCTCCACCGGGCTTTCGAGATCAACCGGAGGAAACGTGCCACACGCCGGCACCACATCCGTCGACTGTTCGGCCAGGGCCTGGGCAAAAAAATCCTGCCACAGGTGACTGACGCCGCTCAGTGCCTGGGAATTTCGCAGGCCATAATCGCCATGACGCGATATGTAGCCTACGGATGTGGATTGAATGCCTGACATTTTTCTCGGTCGACGCTCAGCTCTGGCAAAATGCTCGTTAGTTTTGTTATCGGCCGTTTTTGCCGATCATTAATTTTTTGAGCGTGTTTTCCCATGATTGAGCAACCTGCGGCCTGCCGCATCCATGTCGAGGCCTCAGCCCCGGCGTTTCAGCCACAAGCCGAGCAGTGGGCCGAACGCCTGGGCTTGCCTTTGCACGTGGATGACGGCGAGTTTGCCTTGCAGGTGGGCGAACAAGGTTTGCAGCTGCAGCAACTGGGGCCGGACGCACCGGGGCCGGTGCGGGTGGACTTCGTCGAGGGCGGCGCGGCGCATCGGCGGTTGTTCGGCGGTGGCACTGGGCAAATGATCGCCAAGGCGGTGGGCATCGCCCAGGGCGTGCGTCCGCGTGTGCTGGATGCCACGGCGGGGCTGGGCAAGGATGCGTTCGTGCTGGCGAGCCTTGGCTGCGAGATGAGCCTGATCGAGCGTCAGCCGCTGATTGGCGCGTTGCTTGAGGATGGACTGGCCCGTGGCGCGGAGGATTTCGACGTGGCGCCAATCGTGGCGCGAATGAAGTTGCTCAAGGGCAACTCAATCGAGGTCATGCGCAACTGGGAAGGCGAGCCGCCGCAAGTGATCTACCTCGACCCGATGTTTCCGCACCGTGAGAAAACGGCGTTGGTGAAGAAGGAAATGCGTCTGTTCCGGCCGTTGGTCGGCGATGATCCCGATGCGCCGGCACTGCTCGAGGCCGCATTGGCACTGGCCAGCCATCGGGTGGTGGTCAAGCGTCCGCGCAAGGCACCGTGTATTGCCGGACCCAAGCCCAGTCATGCGCTGGACGGCAAATCCAGTCGGTATGACATTTATCCGAAGAAAGCGCTCAAGCCGTAAGACCGCGTTGCACCATTCGCGGGCAAGCCTCGCTCCTACAGGGCCTGCGTTAAACCTGTCGGAGCGAGGCTTGCCCGCGAAGGCGCCAGACCAGACAACCAAGCCTTATCAGGCTGTCTCTGGTCGATAAGCCCGCATAAACAACCCCACCACTTCCCGTACATGTTCCTCGGCCGCATCGCCCGTCACCGGCTCTCCGCAGCCATACAGCAAGCGGAAATTGCCCGCGCCCTTGAGCAGGCAGAAGAAATGCTCTGCCGCATTGCGCGGTTTATCGATGCTCAACGCGCCGCTCTGATCAACCTTGGTCAGCAACCGCTCCATGCCATGCAACATGCGTTGCGGCCCGGCCTCGAAGAAGATCAGTGAGAGTTTCGGGTCCTGGCTGCCCAAGGCCATTATCAGCCGATGCAGGTTCACCGATTCATCGCTGTTGATCAGCTGGTGAAAGCCGCGTGCGATGTTCAGCAGCACCGTTTCTACCGAAATGCCGTCCGGCAACTCGAAAAACAGTGTGGGCAACTGCTCTTCGCACTTGGCGATCACGGCGGCGGAGAACAGCGTCTCCTTGTCGTTGAAATGGCTGTAGACCGTCAACTTCGACACGCCGGCTTCAGCCGCCACGGCATCCATGCTGGTGCTGGCGTAACCATTACTCAGAAACAAAATTTTCGCCGCATCGAGGATGGCCTGGCGCTTGGCCAGATCCTTGGGGCGGCCCGGGCCGTTGGGTGCTGAAAGATTGTTCGACATTCTTCGCTTTAATACTGGACTGGTGAGTTTGCTATTAATAACATACTCGCCAGTATAATTATTCCAAGCACCATTAGCGAAAGGTCCTTCACCATGTTCCGCTATGCCTTGCCCCTCGCGTTGCCAGTGTGTCTGGCGTTTCTATTGTCTGCGTGTGGCCACGAAGAGGCGCCGAAAATCACTGTCCGCCCGGCCATGGTGGTGCAGCCAGAGCCTTCGGCCCAGGCAATGGAAAGCTATCCGGGTGAAGTGCGGGCTCGTTATGAGCCGGACCTGGCGTTTCGCATCGGCGGCAAGGTAAGTCGACGACTGGTAGAAGAAGGGCAGCGGGTCAAGGCCGATCAGCCTTTGGCCGAACTCGATCCCCAGGACGTGCGCCTGCAACTGGAAGCCACCCGTGCCCAAGTGGCCGCCGCCGAGGCCAATCTGAGCCTGGTGCGCGCCGAGCGTGATCGCTACAAGACGCTGATGGACCGTCAGATGGTCAGCCGTTCGCAGTACGACAACGCCGAAAACCTTTACCGATCCGGTGAAGCACGCCTCAAGCAAATCAAAGCCGAATTCAACGTCTCGACCAATCAGGCCAGCTACGCGGTGCTGCGAGCGCCCCAGGATGGCGTGGTGGTCAAGCGTGCGGTGGAAGTCGGGCAAGTGGTGGCGGCCGGGCAAACCGTGTTCACCCTCGCCACCGATGGCGAGCGCGAAGTGTTGATCAGCTTGCCGGAGCAGAGCTTCGGCCGCTTCAAGGTTGGCCAGCCCGTCTCGGTAGAACTCTGGACCCAGCCCGATCAGCGTTTTGCCGGGCGTATCCGTGAGCTGTCGCCGGCTGCCGATCCAAAGTCCCGCACCTTCGCTGCCCGGATTTCATTCACCGGCGGCAAGGTCCCGGCCGAACTCGGCCAGAGCGCCCGGGTGTTCGTCCAGACAACTGACGTGATACCGCTGTCCGTACCGCTATCGGCACTGACGGCGGAAAACGGCGCGACCTATGTCTGGGTCGTCAGTGCCAACAATACCTTGAAGAAAACCCCGGTCCGGGTCGGTGCCTTCGGCGAAAAAACCGTCCCGGTGCTCGAAGGCCTGAATGCCAGCGACTGGGTGGTGGCCGCTGGCGTCCATGTTTTGCTTGAAGGGCAGCAAGTGCGCCCGGTGGATCGCTCCAACCGCGTGGTCAATCTGGCGGACAAGGAGTAATCCCCGATGGGTTTCAATCTTTCCGAATGGGCGCTGCGCAATCGCCAGATCGTACTGTTCCTGATGCTCTTGCTGGCCGTCGTCGGCGCGCTTTCCTACACCAAGCTCGGCCAGAGCGAAGACCCGCCGTTCACCTTCAAGGCCATGGTGATCCGCACCAACTGGCCGGGCGCCACGGCGCAGGAAGTCTCGCGCCAGGTCACCGAGCGCATTGAAAAGAAACTGATGGAAACCGGGGAATACGAACGCATCGTGTCGTTCTCCCGTCCGGGCGAATCCCAGGTGACGTTCATTGCTCGTGACTCCCTGCATTCGGTGCAAATACCGGACCTTTGGTATCAGGTTCGCAAAAAGGTCAGTGACATTCGGCATACGTTGCCGCCGGGCATCCAGGGGCCGTTTTTCAACGATGAATTCGGCACAACCTTCGGCAATATCTATGCGCTGACCGGCGATGGATTTGATTACGCGGTGCTCAAGGATTACGCCGACCGCATTCAGATCCAGCTGCAGCGGGTGAAGGATGTGGGCAAGGTCGATCTGCTCGGGCTGCAAGACGAGAAGATCTGGATCGAACTCTCCAACGTCAAACTTGCCACGCTCGGTCTGCCATTGGCCGCGGTGCAGCAAGCCCTTGAAGAGCAGAACGCGGTGTCCACCGCCGGGTTCTTTGAAACCACCAGCGAGCGATTGCAGCTACGGGTCTCGGGGAATTTTCAGACAGTCGATGAGATCAAGAACTTCCCGATTCGCGTCGGTGATCGCACTTTCCGTATTTCCGATGTGGCGGACGTGCGTCGCGGCTTCAACGATCCACCGGCGCCTCGAATGCGCTTCATGGCGGAAAACGCTATCGGTCTGGCCGTGGCGATGAAGGACGGCGGCGATATTCTGGTGTTGGGCAAGGCGCTGGAGATCGAGTTTGACCGCATCCAGAAAAACCTTCCGGCCGGCATGCAGCTGCGCAAGGTTTCCGATCAGCCCGCAGCGGTGAAAACCGGTGTCGGCGAGTTCGTTCAGGTGTTGGTGGAAGCCCTGGCGATTGTGTTGCTGGTGAGCTTTTTCTCCCTAGGTGTGCGCACCGGCATGGTGGTGGCGCTGGCGATTCCGCTGGTGTTGGCGATGACCTTCGCCTGTATGTATTACCTTGGCATCGGCCTGCACAAGATTTCCCTCGGCGCGTTGGTGCTGGCCTTGGGCTTGTTGGTCGACGACGCGATCATCGCCGTGGAAATGATGGCGATCAAAATGGAGCAGGGCTTCGACCGTATCAAGGCCGCCAGTTATGCCTGGACCAGCACCGCGTTCCCGATGCTTACCGGCACCCTGATTACCGCCGCCGGATTCTTGCCCATAGCCACGGCGCAATCGGGCACTGGGGAATACACGCGCTCAATCTTCCAGGTGGTGACCATCGCGTTGCTGGCTTCGTGGATTGTGGCGGTGGTGTTTGTGCCGTACCTGGGGGAAAAACTCCTGCCGGACCTGGCGAAGATTCATGCCGCCAAACATGGCACGGGTCAGCCCGACCCTTATGGCACGCCGTTCTATCAACGGGTCAGGCGCTTGGTGGAGTGGTGCGTGCGCTGGCGTAAAACTGTCATCGTGCTGACCGTGGTGTTGTTCATCGGCTCGATCGTGCTGTTCCGCTTTGTGCCGCAACAATTCTTCCCGGCCTCGGGTCGACTTGAATTGATGGTCGATCTGAAACTCGCCGAAGGCGCGTCCCTGAGCAACACTGCCGACGAAGTCAAACGCCTTGAAGCCTTGCTGAAGGATCACGCCGGTATCGACAACTACGTGGCCTACGTCGGCACCGGTTCGCCACGTTTCTACCTGCCGCTGGATCAGCAACTGCCGGCGGCCAGCTTTGCTCAGTTTGTCGTCCTGGCCAAGACCATCGAGGAGCGTGAAACCCTGCGCACCTGGCTGATCGAAACCCTCAACGAACAATTCCCGGCCTTGCGCTCTCGGGTCACACGCCTTGAAAACGGTCCGCCGGTTGGCTATCCGGTGCAGTTCCGGGTGACCGGTGAGCACATCGAGGAAGTCCGCGCATTGGCCCGCAAAGTGGCGGCCAAGGTTCGCGAGAACCCGCACGTGGCGAACGTCCATCTGGACTGGGAAGAACCGAGCAAAGTCGTCTACCTGAACGTCGATCAGGACCGCGCCCGGGCCTTGGGCGTGAGCACGGCGAACCTGTCGAAGTTCCTGCAAAGCTCCCTGACGGGGTCCAGTGTCAGCCAGTACCGCGAAGACAACGAGTTGATCGAGATCCTGCTGCGCGGCACCCTGCATGAGCGCACCGAACTGTCGTTGTTGCCGAGCCTGGCGGTGCCGACCGACAACGGCCGCAGCGTCGCGCTGTCGCAGGTCGCGACGCTGGAATATGGCTTTGAGGAAGGCATCATCTGGCACCGTAATCGCCTGCCGAACGTGACGATCCGCGCCGACATCTACGGCAAGGAACAGCCGGCGACGCTGGTGCAGCAGATCTTGCCGACCCTCGACCCGATTCGCGCCGAATTGCCGGACGGTTACTTGCTGGACGTTGGTGGCACGGTGGAAGACTCGGCCCGTGGCCAGAACTCGGTGAAGGCCGGCGTGCCGCTGTTCATTGTGGTGGTGCTGACCTTGCTGATGCTGCAACTGCGCAGTTTCTCGCGCACGGTGATGGTGTTCCTGACCGCACCGCTGGGTCTGATTGGCGTGACGCTGTTCCTGATGGTGTTTCGTCAGCCGTTCGGTTTTGTCGCGATGCTCGGGACCATCGCACTGTCCGGGATGATCATGCGTAACTCGGTCATTCTGGTGGACCAGATCGAGCAGGACATCGCCGCCGGGCTCAAACCGTGGCAAGCAATCATCGAAGCCACGGTGCGACGCTTCCGACCAATTGTGCTGACCGCGCTCGCGGCGGTACTGGCGATGATTCCGCTGTCCCGCAGCGTATTCTTTGGGCCAATGGCGGTAGCGATCATGGGCGGGTTGATCGTGGCGACGGCACTGACATTGCTGTTTTTGCCAGCGTTGTATGCGGCGTGGTTCAGGATCAAGAAAGAGTCGGTGTAATCTCGGCGGCCTTCGGGCCGCCCGCTCTCTTGCTGACGTTCACCGCTCTAAATTGTGGGAGCGAGCCTGCTCGCGATGGCGTCGTGTCAGGCAATACATTTCGCAAATGGACGACCGCTTTCGCGAGCAGGCTCGCTCCCACAGTTAATCTTCTGAATACAAATACCGTGTACGACACAAAACCCTGTGGGAGCGGGCTTGCCCGCGATGGCGATCTGGCAGGCGACTATGTTTAAAGATCTGCCAAAACATCAGAACCTTCCCACGAAATTTTCAGGTTGTCTGTCGGAAGCGCGATCTCTAGGCTTTTGGGTGTCGCTGCAAAAAGCAGCGACCGGGTTTCGCAGCCCGGTTAAACTTCAGACGCACAGCGTCCACCATCCGAAAGCGGGCGTTTTTTTATGCCTGTGTTATGGCGGCTGTGCGCGGGAGATCTTCGGGTCTGCCGGGTTCCTGAAGTCCCGGTCTGCGAACCTGCGTACAGCTGCCACCTTATGTTCGTTTCGCAGCGAACGGTGACAGCTCCACTACTTCAGGAGTTACACGATGATTAAAGACAGCCCAAATCCTCCAGACACGGAAGCAGAACTGGAAAAAGAAACCGACCCGGTTTCCCCTTACGCCTTTCTCGATTCCAAAAAACTCCACGACGCGGCAATTCGCGCTCTTGATCACTATTTGGCGCCACCACCCGAAAAAAAGGCTAAAGCTGACCGTCGTCCCAGCTCGGTTTTCGTCGTCGCCCCCAACGTTGATTCCGAAACCCTTTTGGCTCACGCCTGCGAAACCCTCGCTTCGGCAAATGTGATGGCCAGTGAGTTAGCCTTCGGTCTGAACGGACCGACATGCAATCTTATGTTGGCGGTTCAACAGATGATTTCGCTGGCGGAGTTATCGGTAAATCGCGTTCTGGATCAGGTTGATCCGCACCAGTAGCGCAAACGGAAAAAGCCCACTGACCTGTAAAGACCAGTGGGCTTTTTTGCGAGTTTCAATTGCCTGGAATTAAAGCGTACCAAACACCTTCTTCGCCAGACTCGTCGCCGCCGCCGCAGGGTTCTTGCGAATGGCTTCTTCCTGCTTGCCGATCATCTCGAACAAGCCGTTCAGTGCCTGCTCGGTCACGTAGCTTTCGATGTTGGCGTTCTTGGTATCCAGCACGCCCATGGTCGCTGCCTGGCCTGCGAAGGTGTTGTATTGCTTGGCCAGGCCGACCTGGTCGGTGGCTTGTTTCACGATCGGCAGAAACTTGACCCGAATCTGTTCGCGGCTGGTTTTGCTCAGGTACTGGGTGGCCGAGTCGTTGCCGCCGCTGAGAATCCCTTTGGCGTCATCGACGCTCATCTTCTTCACGGCATCCACCAGTATTGGCTGGGCCTGGGTCACGGCGGTTTCGGCCGCTTTGTTCATGCTGGTTTCCAGCTCAGTGACCTGATCGCCCATGCCGAACTGTTTCATTTTGCTGGCGACTTTGCCCAGTTTGCCCGGCAGTTCGATTTTCACGTCCGGATTGTTGCTGAAGCCGCCCGGCGTGCCGAGTTGTTTGACGGCCAGTTGCGCGCCTTGGGTCAGGGCATCCTTGAGGCCACCGGTGGCGTCTTTTTGCGACAGGTCATTGAGCGACAGCGCCAGTGCGCTGGCGGAGATCATCAAGCCTGCACACAGGCCGGCAAAGCGAAGGGTAGGGCGGAGCATGGCGGCTTCCTTGTTCAAAAAAGAGACATTAGCGAATGGCGTCGACGCGGATTTTCAGTGGCTGCGGATCGCTGCCATCCAGCTGTACGGCGTGGTGTTCGGTGGTGATGAACATCAGTTTGCCGCCGACTTCGATGCGCGCGCTGACGGAGTAGCGATGGCCGGGTTTGACCTGGGCCGGATCGTAACTCAGATGAAACGGCAGCGGCACCTGGCCTTTGACCGGGCCTTTCTGTTCGTCGAGGATAACGGCGGGCGCATCCGCGAGGGACACGTCCTGCAAGCTGACGCTTAAGGTTGCGCTCGGTGGCAGGGCAATGCGTTGCAGGTAGAAGACTTCGCCATCGAGGGCGGTTTTAGCGGCGGGTTGCATCGTTTGACAGGCGCCCAATAAAGTGGTCATTGCCAACAAAGAGAGTTTTTTCATCGCCGATCTCCGGTCAATGTGGGCGCGAGCAAGCTCGCTCCCACAGGGATTACATTAAGCCTCGGGCTGAGGGGCGACCTGATCCGCCGCATCTTCGCTGCGATGCAACGCCACCTGACGGATCGACAAACGAATCTCCGCCGGCAACACCCGTTTCGCCGCGCCTTCGGCCAGTTCGCCCAGCAGTTCGTGATAACTCAGCTTGCCGGCTTCGTCGCGTTTGAGCACGTCAAGATCCAGCATGGTTTGAATGAAGTGGCGGAACAGGCTCTTGTCGAAGAACTCCGGGGCATTCAGTCCGTGCAGGATCGACAGGCGCTGGGCCATGACGGTGCACAGGTCTTCCAGTTCTTCGGCGCTGATGCTGTTCTGGCCGCTGTTGAGCAGCAGGGACACAGTCATGTAGAAGCGTTGCAGTGTCTGGGCGATGCTCTTCGACAACAACGTCAGCAACACAAAATGCCGCGAACTTGGTGCCGGGCGCAGGTAGACGTCGTTCTCGAATCGCAGCAGACCTTGATCGACGAACGCGTCGAGCCATTGATCGATCACCGCATCCAGTTCGTCCAGCGACCAGCGAATGAACAGCTCCGATTGCAGGTACGGATACAGCGCCCGGGTGTAGCGCAGGATCTGTTCGCGGCTCATGCGCGAGGCGCTCTGGAAGAAACTCGCGAGCAAGGCGGGCAGGGCGAAGATGTGCAGCACGTTATTGCGGTAGTAGGTCATGAGGACGGCATTCTGCTCGTCCAGATACAAAATCTTGCCCAGGGCATCGCTTTGCTCGGACAACAGGTCCATGTCCTTCACATGCTCGATCAACGCCCGGCCGTCACCGTCCGGCAGCGTGGTGTGCGGCGAATACGGGACCTTGCGCAACAGCGCCAGATACAAATCAAGCACCCGCGCCATGGCGCGATCATCCAGCGCCAGGCGGGTGGTGGACAGCAACGCCAGGGCCACCAGGTTGACCGGGTTGATCGCCGCCGCCTCGTTCAGATGCTGTGCGACTTTTTCGCCGAGACGGTTGGTGGTTTCGTTGAGCCAGGCCGGTTTGAACTGCGGGCCGAGTTCCTGTTTACGCCAGTCGGGCTGTTCGCTGTCGAGGAATTCCGCGAGTTTGATCGGTTCGCCGAAGTTCACCGCCACCTGGCCGAAACGCTGCTTGAGCGCACCGATGACTTTGAAGATGTCGAAGATCGATTCTTTCTTCTTGCTCGCACCACGCAGTTCGCCGAGGTAGGTTCGGCCTTCCAGCACACGCTCGTAGCCGATGTAGACCGGAATGAACACGATGGGCATGCGCGATGAACGCAGGAAGCTGCGCAGGGTAATTGCCAGCATCCCGGTTTTCGGTTGCAGCATGCGCCCGGTGCGCGAGCGGCCGCCCTCGACGAAGTACTCGACCGGGAAACCTTTGGTGAACAGAGTGTGCAGGTATTCGTTGAATACCGAGGTGTACAGCGGATTGCCCTTGAAGGTGCGGCGCATGAAGAATGCGCCGCCACGGCGCAGCAGGCTGCCGATCACCGGCATGTTGAGGTTGATCCCTGCGGCGATGTGCGGCGGGGTCAGGCCATTGCGGAACAGCAAGTAGGACAGCAGCAGGTAGTCGATGTGGCTGCGGTGGCACGGCACGTAAATCACTTCGTGGCCCTGGGCAACTTTCTGCACGCCTTCGATGTGGTTGACCTTGATGCCGTCGTAGATCTTGTTCCAGAACCAGCTCAGCACTACTTCCAGGAAGCGGATCGCGGTGTAGGTGTAGTCCGAAGCGATCTCGTTGCCATAGCGCAGCGCCTGGGCCTTGGCTTTCTCCGGGGAGATGTTCTCGCGCTCGGCTTCGTCGAGGATTGCTTGCTTGACCAGCGGTTGATTGAGCAGGCCTTTGACCAGGTTGCGACGGTGGGAAATGTCTGGGCCGATCACCGCGGCTTTCAGGTTGCGGAAGTGTACCCGCAGGATCCGCTGGGCCATGCGCACCGTGCGCTCGTGGCCTTTGTTGTGGTCGATCAGCTCTCGCAAGTGAATCGGTGCCGAGAACTGCACGCGGGTCTTGCGCCCCAGCACGATGACGCTCAGCAATCGACGCAGGCGACCGGTAACGGCCCAACTGTCGGCGAAGAGCAATTTCCACGGGCTCGATTCGCTGTCGGGTGACTGCCCCCAGAACACGCTGACCGGAATGATCTGCGCGTCTTCGGCGGCGTTCTGGCTCAGGGCACTGACCAAGCGGGTCAGGGTGGGCGGCGCACCACGTTTGTCCTGTCGGCCGAGCCAGTCGGGCTCCGGTGTCAGGTAGAAAAATGCGGCGGGTTCCACCAGATTACCCACCGACACAGGCAGCACCGGACGGGGCAGGCCGGCTTTGCTGCATTCGGTGTCGACCACGGCCAGGTCAGTCAGCGAAGGGTTTTGCAGGACGTAGAACACCGGACGACTGCGGTCGAGGTTGAGGGTGAACGACGACTGGTTGATCGTCTCCGAGCGAACCCAGAGATAGAGCAGTCGGCGCAGGGTGCCAAAAACAAGACGGCGGAACGGGGAACGGGTCATACGGCTTCTGCGTGAGTGAGTAAAACCAAGCAATTGCTCGGGCGGCCGATAGTGTGCCGTATTCGTCGAAAATCGGCAAAAAAGCGGGTAAGTAAAGTTGAGTTGAGAGTTTTGGCGCCTGTCATATACTCGGCGCCTCAACAATAAAAAGAAGGGGGTATCGATTCATGGCTACGCGCGAAACCGGCAATGTGAAGTGGTTCAACGACGCCAAGGGCTACGGCTTCATTCAGCGCGAGGACGGGGTGGACGTGTTCGTGCACTACCGCGCGATCCGCGGTGAAGGGCATCGCTCGCTGGCTGAAGGTCAGCAGGTGGAATACGCCGTGGTGACCGGCGAGAAAGGCTTGCAGGCAGAGGATGTGGTGGGTTTGTAACCCCACTCCTCAGATCACACAAAAAACCTGTGGGAGCGAGGCTTGCCCGCGAAGGCGTCATCACTGGCGCTAAAAGCTTCGCGGGCAAGCCTCGCTCCTACAAGTTTTGTGGGAACGTGGATTACGCGGTTTTCCAGATGATTTCTTCTTCACCATCAGCGCTGATGCGCATCCAGCGATCGGCCGTTTCTTCACCTTCTTCCTCAACCCAGCTGCCCGGTGCGCAACGCACTTCGACATTCAGTGCGGCAAACGCGGCGCGGGCGCAGGCGATGTCGTCTTCCCACGGGGTCTGGTCGCTGTCCAGGAACAGGCTGTTCCATTTGCCCACGGCTTTGGGCAGCCAGGTGACCGACACGTTGCCGGCCTTGCACTTGTAGGTCTGGCCCTTCTTGACCCATTCACTGCACTGGCCCAACGCTTCGCTAAGCCAGTCTGCAACGGCCTTGTAGTCGACGTCAGCGTCTTTCAGGTAAATCTCGATATCGGGTTGGCGCATGGATGTCCTCACTGCGGTCTTGAAAAATCCATTCGCGGATTTAGCCGGCCTCAAGCTGTTGCTCAAGACCAAAAATTATTGAAGTACGAAATAATCGTAGCGCATCGACACGGTGACCTCGAACGGCTCCGCCTGCTCGATGACGGCCGTCCGGCGTTCGGCACTGGCACGCCAGCCGTGTGGCGTCATGGCCAGCAGGTTGGCGCGATCCTGGCCATTTGAAAGTGTCAGTCTGAATTCCAGGGTCTCGCTGTGTTGCAGCGCCATGCCTTCCGGCACCAGGGCCAGATGCTTGTCGTCGGTGTATTCACGGACTTCGTCGTACAGCCGCTCGCGCAATTCCATCAGGTGGCCGCTGGTCGGCCCGACTTTCATCAAACCGCCGCCGGGGCTGAGCAGGCGTTTGGCTTCTTCCCAATCCAGCGGACTGAAGACGCTGGCGAGAAACTGGCAGCTCCCCGAGGCCAACGGCACCCGGGCCATGCTGGCGATCAACCAGGTCAGCTGCGGGTTGCGTTTGCAGGCGCGTTTGACCGCTTCCCGGGAGATGTCCAGCGCATAACCATCGGCATTGGGCAGGGCTTCGGCAATTTGCGCGGTGTAGTAACCCTCGCCGCAACCGATGTCCAGCCAGCGCTGGGGCGCGTACTGCGCGGCCAGTTCGGCCAGGCGCTTGGCCACCGGCGCGTAATGGCCGGCGTTCAGGAAGTCGCGACGGGCCTCGACCATGGCGAGGTTATCCCCAGGGTCGCGGCTGTTCTTGTGCTGCACCGGCAGCAGATTCAGGTAACCCTGCCGCGCACGGTCGAAACGATGCCCGGCGGGGCAGGCCACGCCGTTGTCCACCGCGTTGAGCGGTTCGCTGCAGATCGGGCAGGCGAGCATCAGGCGAGCAACTTGATCAGGGTCTGGTAGTAGATTTCGGTCAGCACATCGAGGTCGGCGGCCAGTACACGCTCGTTGACCTGGTGAATCGTCGCGTTGACCGGGCCCAGTTCAACCACTTGGGTGCCCATGGTTGCGATGAAGCGCCCGTCGGAGGTGCCACCGCTGGTGGAGGCTTTGGTTTCGCGCCCGGTGATGTCCTTGATGCTCGACGCCACGGCATCCAGCAATGCACCCGGCTCGGTCAGGAACGGCAGGCCGGACAATGCCCAGTCGATGTGCCAGTCCAGGCCATGTTTGTCGAGGATGTCGGCGACGCGCTTTTGCAGGCCTTCAACGGTGGACTCGGTGGAGAAGCGGAAGTTGAACACCGCCACCAGGTCGCCCGGAATCACGTTGGTCGCGCCGGTGCCGGAATTGACGTTGGAAATCTGGAAACTGGTCGGCGGGAAGAAATCGTTGCCGTGGTCCCAATGCTCGGCGGCCAGTTCGGCCAGGGCCGGGGCAGCGAGGTGGATCGGGTTCTTCGCCAGGTGTGGATACGCCACGTGACCTTGCACACCGCGAACGGTCAGCTTGGCACCGAGTGAACCGCGACGGCCGTTCTTGACCACGTCACCCACCAATGTAGTGCTCGATGGTTCGCCGACGATGCACCAGTCCAGACGTTCCTTGCGTGCGGCGAGGCGTTCAACCACGGCCTTGGTGCCATGGTGCGCCGGGCCTTCTTCGTCGCTGGTGATCAGGAACGCGACCTTGCCCTTGTGATCCGGGTAGTCGGCGACGAAGCGCTCGGCGGCCACGGTCATGGAGGCCAGGCTGCCTTTCATGTCGGCCGCGCCACGACCGCAGAGCATGCCGTGTTCGTCAATCAGCGCGTTGAACGGGTCGATCTGCCAGGCAGACACCGGGCCGGTCGGCACCACGTCGGTGTGTCCGGCGAAGCACAGCACCGGGCCGTCGTGTTTACCGTGGGTCGCCCAGAAGTTATCCACATCTTCGATGCGCATCGGCTCCAGGGTGAAACCGGCATCGCCCAGGCGCTGCATCATCTGCTTCTGGCAATCGGCGTCGACCGGCGTCACGGACGGACGGCGGATCAGGTCGATGGCGAGTTGAAGGGTCGGCGAAAGGTCGGCGTGGGCCGTCATGTAAGACTCCGGAGCTTTATTTGTAGGAGCGAGGCTTGCCCGCGAAGAACGATAGTGAGGTGTATCTGTTACACCGAGTCGCTTCATTCGCGGGCAAGCCTCGCTCCTACAGGAATTGAGGCAAGGCGCGCAAAATGGCGGTTATCTTAAAGCAAAACGGCGGCCATTGGCCGCCGTTTAGTGCATCTGTACTGATTTAGACAGCCGGTGCGGTCGCGGCTTCGGCCACCGGTTTCGGCAGCGAAGACAGGAACGCCATGATCAGCGCCGCCAGGTACGGCAGCGACTGTACCAGCAACATGGTCACCCAGAAGCGCATGTCGTTGCTCGGCATGCCGTTCACCAGGTAAATCCCCAGCGCCGCACCCCACAACAGCAGCATGATGAACACCTCTTCGCGCGCCTCCGAAATCGCCACCCAGAAGCCGTGGTTATCGGCGTTCTTTGGTGTGCGGAAAAACGGAATGCTGCTGGTGAAGAAACCGTACAGCACTGCTTTGGCGATGGTGTGCGACAACGCCAGCCCGGCCAGCGCCGCGCAGAACGCATCCTTGAGGTTGACCCCGACCGCACGACGGTAGAGGAAGATGATCTTGCCCACCTTGAACACGAACAGCGCCAACGGCGGGATGGCGAAAATCAGCAACGGCGGATCGACCCGCTGCGGCACGATAATCATCGCCGCCGACCACAACAGGGCGCCCACGGTGAAGAAGATGTTCATGCCGTCCGCTACCCACGGCAACCAGCCCGCGAGGAAGTGGTAACGCTGGCCACGGGTCAGCTCGCTGCCTTTGCCGCGCAGCAGGCTGGTGGTATGACGCTTGATGATCTGAATCGCACCGTAAGCCCAGCGGAAACGCTGTTTCTTGAAGTCGATAAAGGTATCGGGCATCAGGCCTTTGCCGTAGCTGGTGTGGTAATACGCCGCCGACAGGCCTTTTTCGAACACCCGCAGACCCAACTCGGCGTCTTCACAGATGCACCAGTCGGCCCAGCCCAGTTCCTCGAGCACCGAACGTCGGGTCATGGTCATGGTGCCGTGCTGGATGATCGCGTCACGGTCGTTGCGGGTGACCATGCCGATGTGGAAGAAGCCTTTGTATTCCGCGTAGCAGAGCTTCTTGAACGTGCTTTCGTTCTGATCGCGGTAATCCTGCGGCGACTGCACCACGGCGATTTTCGGGTCGGCGAAGTGCGGCACCATGTGCTTGAGCCAGTTCGGGTCGACGCAGTAGTCCGAGTCGATCACCGCGATCACTTCGGCATCCTTGGCGGTGTGCGGAATCAGGTAATTCAGCGCGCCACCCTTGAAGCCGGCCAGTGGTGCGACGTGGAAGAACTTGAAACGCGGGCCCAGGGGTGCGCAGTAATCGCGCACCGGTTCCCAGACCGCCGGGTCCTTGGTGTTGTTGTCGATGATCAGGACTTCGAAGTCCGGATAGTCGAGGTTGGCCAGGGCGTTGAGAGTCTGTTTGACCATCTCCGGCGGCTCGTTGTAGCAAGGGACGTGAATCGACACTTTCGGTCGGTAGTCCGATTCGCCCACCACCGGCAGGAATTCGCGCCGACGCTTGTGGGTCCAGACCGCTTCGGCCAGTTCATGCGCCTCGGTCAGCAATACGATAAAGACCCCGAGTGCGCCCAAGGCAAGGAGAAATCCTATCGTCAGGCTGAACCAGGTGCTGTATTGCAGGCTGTAGTCGTAACCGATCCACACCAGCACCGATCCGCAGAGGAAGGCGATAAAGGTCAGGAAGGTACGACCGCGTTGACGCAGGGCCGAGCCGTCGATCATCAGCAGGGTCAGGGACAGCAGCGCCAGGACCACCGAACCGACCGCCAGCACGCGCCATTGCGGAATCGCGACAACCGGGCCTTCGAAGTTGAATTTCTGCTGGCGCGCGGCGTTGAAAACACCCCAGTAAGCGCCCACCGAACCTTCGTCGCTGGCCTTCCACGGTTGGTCAAAGGCTTCGATCACGAAGTAGTTGAAACCCTGGCGGTTGAGCTTGTTGACCAGCGTGCGCAGGTAAATCGCCTGGTCTGCCGGCGACGCATCGGCGCCACCGCGCATACGGCCGTTGCTCGGCCAGCCGACTTCCGACAGCAACAGCGGTTTTTTCGGGAACATCTTTTTCAGATCACGGGCACGGTCGAGTACGAACTGCCCGGATTGCTCCATCGGCACATGTTCCCAATACGGCAAGACGTGGGCGGCGATCAGGTCGACGTGCTTGGCCAGGCTCGGGTTTTCTTCCCAGACGTGCCATTGCTCGGACGTAGTCACCGGCACTTTCACTGCCGCGCGGACGCGATCCAGAATGATGCTGAGTTCTGCGGCGGTAATTTCCTTACGGAAGATCGCTTCGTTGCCTACAACCACGCGAACCACGCTGCGGGAGGTATTGGCGAGTTCGATGGCGCGCAGGATCTCACGCTCGTTGCGTTCCTCGTCCGGGCTGATCCAGATACCGAGGGTGACCCGCAAGCCGAATTCTTCCGCCAGTTTGGGAATGTCTCCCAGGGAGCCGTCGACCGAGTAAGTACGGATGTTGTCCGTCAGCTTGCTCATGATCTCCAGGTCGCGACGCATTTCATCGTCGGTCGGGTACTGCTCCTTCTGCGGATACTGGCCTTGCTGGAACGGCGAGTACGAGAAGCCGGAGATCTGTTCGGGCCAGTTGGGGGCGGTGACCGGGCGATTGATCAGCGCCCAGAAGCCGGTAAACAAGGCGGCGATGGCGAGCACCACGACCAGGTTGAGTCCAAATTTACGCGATGACATAGCTATTTCAGGTTCCAAAGGCTGTGGAACGAAGGACCGGTCGGCGTGTGCCAAGGGGCGCGCATCCTACACCGGGCATTCCCTGAGCGTATAGCTGACAGGGAAATGCCCTACGTTTGGCAATCCCGTTTCGCATAAGTTCTTACACTTGTCGCGGGAACTTAGATCTTGTCGCTGTCTGGCCCTATAATGCGCGCCGGTTTTTGGGGTTATGGTCATGAGTACAGAAGATCCGCGGTTTGCAGGCATCGCCCGTTTGTATGGCATCGAAGGCTTGGAGCGTCTGCGCGCAGCCCATGTGGCCATCGTCGGTGTCGGTGGCGTCGGTTCTTGGGCAGCGGAAGCCATTGCCCGTTGTGGCGTCGGCGAGATTTCGCTGTTTGACCTGGACGACGTTTGCGTCAGCAACGCCAACCGCCAACTGCACGCGCTGGACAGCACTGTCGGCAAACCCAAAGTCGAGGTGATGGCAGAGCGGTTACGCGGGATCAACCCGGACTGCACGGTGCACGCGGTGGCGGATTTTGTGACGCGCGAGACCATGGCCGAGTACATCACGCCAAACATCGACTGCGTGATCGATTGCATCGACAGCGTGAATGCCAAGGCAGCGCTGATCGCCTGGTGCAAGCGCCGCAAGATCCAGATCATTACTACCGGCGGGGCAGGCGGGCAGATCGACCCGACACTGATCCAGGTCTGCGACTTGAACCGCACCTTCAATGACCCGTTGGCATCGAAAGTGCGCTCGACCCTGCGCCGTGACTACGGCTTCTCGCGTACCGTGACGCGTCATTACAGCGTGCCGTGCGTGTTTTCGACCGAGCAACTGCGCTACCCGAAACCGGATGGCAGCATCTGTTTGCAGAAGAGTTTTGTCGGCGATGGCGTGAAGCTCGACTGCGCCGGCGGGTTTGGCGCAGTGATGATGGTGACGGCGACGTTCGGCATGGTCGCGGCGACCAAGGCTGTGGATAAGATTGTGGCGGGTGTGCGGCGGCCGGCGGATCGGGTCAAGCCTGAGGTTTAAGGTTGCAGTTGTCGGCCTCATCGCGAGCAGGCTCGCCCACAGGTGAACGCGTTCCAATGTGGGAGCGAGCCTGCTCGCGATGGCGATTAACCAGCCAACTCATTCATCCGCTGAAGCACCGCGTTGAGGCCATTACTGCGCGAAGGCGACAGTTGCCGCGAAAGCCCAAGCTGATTGAACCACTCCGGCAAATCCACTTGGCGCAACTCATCCGCCGACAAGCCGTTGACCCGCGCCAGCAGCAACGCCACCAACCCACGGATCAACCGCGCATCGCTGCTCGCTGCAAACTGCCAGTGACCGTCATTCAACGAACCCACCAGCCACACCTGACTTTCACAGCCGTGCACGCGGTTGGCGTCGACTTTATCCACATCACTCAACGCAGGCAGACGGTCGCCCCATTGCATCAGCAGCCGCGCCCGCTGCTCCCAACCGGCGGCAGCCTGAAAGGTGTCGAGTGCCATGACGGCATCAGCCGGTAAGCTCATCGCAACAACTCCAGCGCCTGATCCAGCGCTTCAAAGAACCGTTCGAGGTCTTCTGAGTCGTTGTACAGCGCCAACGACACCCGGATCGCCCCGGCCAGTTCGAAGCTTTTGAGCAACGGCATCGCACAGTGATGACCGGCGCGCACGGCGATGCCCTGTTCGGTCAGCAAATGCGCCAGGTCAGAGTTATGCACACCCTCGACGACAAAACTGGCCAACGCCAATTGCGGTTTGCCCAGCAGTCGAATGCCATTGCGCGCTTCAAGCCCCTTTAATAAATAGTCATGCAGCGCCGCTTCATGGGCCGAGACCGCGTCCTGATCAAGCCCCGCGAGATAATCCAGCGTCGCCCCCAGGCCGATCACACCGGCAATCGGCGGAGTACCGGCCTCGAAACCCAGAGGCGCGGGGCGAAAGCGTGCGCTGTGGTAATCCGCATCCATCACCATTTCACCGCCGAACTGCCAATGGCGCAGTTGTTTCAGCGCCTCATGGCGACCGAACAGCACGCCCAGACCGTCGGGGCCATAGAGTTTGTGGCTGGAAAATACATAGAAGTCGCAACCCAGCGCCTGCACGTCATGCCGACCATGAACCACGCCTTGCGCGCCATCGACCACGGTCAACGCGTCGTGCGCCTTGGCCATCGCCAGCAAGGCGGGTAACGGCTGCCAGACACCGAGCACATTCGACAGCTGACTGACCGCCAGCAAACGGGTTCTTGGGCCGATCAATTGTGTGGCGGCGTTGAGGTCGATCACCCCGTCGGCGTTCAATGGCAGGACCACCAGTTTCAAGTCGCGCCGGTGCGCCAGTTGCTGCCACGGCAGCAGGTTGGCGTGATGCTCCAAGGCGCTGATGACAATCTCATCGCCCGGATTGAATAGGTGCTCAAGGCCATAGGCCAGGAGGTTCAGCGCGGAGGTCGCGCCATGGGTAAAGATGATCTGCCCGCAATCGCCGGCATTCAGCCATTGCGCGACTTTGCTGCGGCTGGCCTCGAATGCCTGTGTGGCATGGGCGCCGGGCAAGTGTTGCGCCCGATGTACGTTGGCCGCGCCGTTGGTGTAGTAATGCGTCAGCGCATCCAGCAAGGCTTGAGGTTTTTGCGTGGTGGCGGCGTTATCCAGATAGGTCTGGTCTTGCCGTTGGAGCGCGGCGATAGCCGGAAAGTCGGCGCGCCAGGGAGAGAGAATCATCATGCTGTCGGGCCCTGGTCAACATGGGCGGGTGAACACCTGACCTGATGGTCTGGTCTACGCCGAACCTGTAGGCGCGAAGCTTTTGGCGGCCTCAAGGGCCCCCTTCGCGAGCAAGCTTCGCTCCTACAGGGTAATCCGTGTGACGCCGCTTAGTTGTGAGCGTGCAGCGCTTCGTTCAGTTCGATCGCCGATTTGTGGGTTTTGCATTCCACGGCACCGGTTTCCGAATTGCGACGGAACAGCAAGTCAGGCTGGCCAGCGAGTTCACGGGCCTTCACGACTTTCACCAGCTGGTTTTTTTCGTCCAGCAGTGCGACTTTGGTACCGGCGGTCACGTACAGGCCCGACTCGACGGTGTTGCGATCGCCCAACGGAATGCCGATACCGGCGTTCGCGCCGATCAGGCAGCCTTCGCCAACCTTGATCACGATGTTGCCGCCGCCCGACAGGGTGCCCATGGTCGAGCAACCGCCACCCAGGTCAGAACCCTTGCCGACGAAGACGCCAGCGGAAACGCGGCCTTCGATCATGCCCGGGCCTTCGGTGCCGGCGTTGAAGTTGACGAAACCTTCGTGCATCACGGTGGTGCCTTCGCCGACGTAGGCGCCCAGACGAATTCGTGCCGCGTCAGCGATACGCACGCCGGCCGGAACCACGTAGTCGGTCATTTTCGGGAACTTGTCTACCGAGAACACTTCCAGCAGCTCGCCGCGCAGACGGGCTTCCAGTTGATGCTCGGCCAACTCGGCCAGGTCGATGGCACCCTGGCTGGTCCAGGCTACGTTCGGCAGCAGCGGGAACACGCCCGCCAGGTTCAGGCCGTGCGGCTTGACCAGACGATGGGACAGCAGGTGCAGCTTGAGGTAGGCCTCAGGCGTGGAGGTCAATGGGGCGTCTTCGGCCAGGATGGTCGCGACCAACGGCTTGTGGCTCTCGGCCAGACGGGTCAACAGGGCGGCTTGGGCTGCGTCGACGCCTTTCAGCGCTTCAGCCAGTTGCGAAGCTTGGGCGGTGCTGAATGCGATGGCCTGATTGCCTTCGGTGTAGCCCAGAACCGGCGCGATGGCCGCGACCAGTTCGGCTGACGGGTTAAGCAGTGGCTGTGCGTAAAACACTTCCAGCCATGCGCCTTGACGGTTTTGAGTGCCGACACCAAAGGCCAGGCTGAACAGGGTAGTGGACATGTAAATACCTCTAACAAAATTGAACGGGCAGGCTTACTTGAGCGCCGCCGCGTAGATATCTGGCTTGAAGCCAATCAGGGTTCGGTCACCGAGATCGAGCACCGGGCGCTTGATCATCGAGGGTTGTGCGAGCATCAGTTCGATCGCTTTCGCTTGGTCGAGATCGGCTTTGCGTTCGTCGTCGAGCTTGCGAAAGGTCGTGCCTGCACGGTTCAACACCACTTGCCAGCCGTGCTCGTCGCACCATTGGGTCAGGTGTTCACGGTCGATTCCGGCCGTCTTGTAATCATGGAAGTCATAGCTGACAGCGTGTTCATCGAGCCAGGTGCGCGCCTTTTTCATGGTGTCGCAGGCTTTGATGCCGAAAAGGTGCAACGTTTTGCTTGAAACGGTCAAGGAATTGCCCCCTTTGCAGGTGCTGGAAATAAAAGGTGAAGGATTATGCCATGACCGGACGGTTTCGCGGCGGCCGCGGTCGTTTAGTCATCGTAAGCCCGCTGGGTTTGCGCTGTTTCAGGGTGATGCGACATTGGTGCAACGGTCAGCCCGCAGTCTAAGCGGCTAATATGGCACTTCAATGCTGTCGATTACTTGGGAACCGCGCTTTATGCAAACCGCCTACACCGTCCTGATCCTGCTGATGCTGGTGGGCCTTTCACGCCTGATCGGACGGGTGATCCCGCTGCCGTTGCCCTTGGTGCAAATTGCCGCGGGTGCGTTGCTCGCCTGGCCGACCCTGGGTTTGCATGTGGCGCTGGATCCGGAATTGTTCCTCTTTCTGTTCCTGCCGCCGCTGCTGTTCTCCGACGGCTGGCGTATGCCCAAACGTGAACTGTGGCGCCTGCGCGGGCCGATCCTTACCCTGGCGGTGGGGCTGGTGTTGTTTACGGTGGTCGGCGCTGGCTATTTCATACATTGGTTGTTACCGAGTATTCCACTGCCGGTGGCCTTTGCGCTGGCGGCCGTGTTGTCGCCGACGGATGCTGTGGCGGTCTCGGCGATTTCCCAGAACCGCTTGCCGACGCCGCTGATGCACATGCTGCAAGGCGAGGCGTTGATGAACGATGCCACGGGCCTGGTGACGTTCAAGTTTGCGTTGGCCGCAGCGGTGACCGGGGTGTTTTCGCTGGCGAATGCCAGTGTGACCTTTGTGCTGGTGGCGCTCGGCGGCCTGGCCGTCGGTGTGGCCTTGAGCTGGCTGGTGGGACGCCTGCGTTCCTGGATGATCGCTCGCGGCTGGGATGATCCGGCGACGCATGTGGTGTTCATGTTGCTGCTGCCGTTCGCGGCTTATGTGCTGGCTGAGCGTCTTGGCGCTTCCGGCATCTTGTCCGCCGTGGCTGCGGGGATGATGCAGAGCTGGCTCGACCTGCTCCCGCGCCAGACCAGCACTCGATTGCTCAACCGCAGCGTCTGGTCGTTGCTTGAGTTTGCTTTCAACGGCTTGATCTTCCTGCTGCTGGGATTGCAACTGCCGGACATCATCAAGGCGGTGGTCAGCCACGAAACATCGCTATGGCCGACGTTGCTGTATCGCTGTCTGGACGTAGTGGCGATTTTTCTGGTGCTGCTGTTGTTGCGCTTTGTCTGGGTGCAGAGCATCTGGCGCTTGTCTGTTTTGCTGCGACGCCTGCGCGGTAAAGGCGAAGTGACTCAAGTGCCGACCGCGCGCTCCTGCTGGTTGCTGACGGTCGGCGGCGTGCGCGGCGCCGTGACGCTGGCGGGGGTACTGTCGGTGCCGTTGCTGATGGGCGGCGACGCGTTTCCCGAGCGGGACCTGCTGATTTTCATCGCCGCCGGGGTGATTCTGCTGTCCCTGATCGCCGCTTGCATCGCTTTGCCGCTGTTGCTGCGCGGCATCGAAAAAAGCCCTGACGACAAGCGCCGCAATGAAGTGCGTGATGCCTGGCGCAAAACCGCTGAAGCGGCGATTCATGCACTGGAAGTCGAGGAAGCCAAGCCTGCGGATGCGGCCGAGGCCGCGTTGGCCGTCGAACTCAAAGCGCGGATCATGTCCGAATATCGGCATCAACTGGAGGTCTTCAATGACTCGGCCGAGGCCCAGGCATTGGCCTTTCAGATGGACTTGCTGGAGCGGCGTCTGCGGTTGAAGGCGCTGCGAGCGCAGCGCCTGGAGTTGTACAAACTCAGTCGTCATCACCAGATTGGTGATGACGTGTTGCGAGAAGTGTTGGGTGAGCTGGATTTGAGTGAGGCCAACCTGGGTCAAGTGAAGGCATGAGCGAAGGGTCGACCTGACGGTTTTCAGCGTGGGTAAACCGAGCTGATGAACTTGATATCTTGCTCGGACAGTTGGTTGTTTTGAGGGACTTCGACCTTGTCCCACATGACACTCGCAGGAAAGGCGTAGTGCATGATTGATTTCGGGTCGTAGGGTGTTTGCCGGGTGTGGCTGTAATCAAATTTTTTCAGGACATTCCGGTAAATCTCTTCTTCGGTCCAGCCGTGTTCTTTGAATTCGCGATAGAGAGCGGATAAATTCCAGTCCAGTGGCGCGTCGGGATGCTGATGTTCATGTTCAACCCCTAGTGCATGGCCGAACTCATGCATGGCAGCTACCGTGAAAAAAGAAGACTGGTAGTCGGTGCCCAGCACCATTGTGGGCAGGTGCGGGAGAATGTTTCGTGCGTCTGTCCCAATGACAGAGCTGCCTGCGCCATCTTTGAAGTGAGACAGTAATATTCGTATGTCCCCGTCATACAACTCGTCGTTATCGTCCAGCTCGATGAATTCGAATTTCAGGTTTACGTGGGGCGCCCATTGGTTGATGGCGGCGACGACGGCCTGGAACATGGCTTCGTCATAGCGTGTGATAGCAATACGCAGCGTTTGGCCGTTGGTCCAGAATTTGGCAGGCGCCGCGACGCTTCGTGTAGTGCGGGAAAGGGAGTTGCCAATAGCCTCGTGATCGAGTGCTTCGGAGGTGTTAGTAGTAGAGCCGGCATCGATGAGGCCGTAAGTGCGGCAGCAGGGTTTTGGGATATTCATATATTATTGCTACTTGTGGGTGTTTAAATATTTTGATGTTTTTAAGGCGCAAAAAACTGCTCGCATGGCAGTTGCATGTGTTTTGCGTTCGATAAGTTGTAATTGATATAAAGGCAAGTAGCGAATATTGTGGTGTTTCAGTATGTTTTGGTTTGAAGGTGTTGTGTTGTGCGTTGTGAATGCTAAAGGTTGTTTGTGTGGTTATATAGTTAGGAGTGGCTATATATACTGGGTGGTTTCTTTTATTTCGAGTATGCAGAAGTGCTACTGGTAAGAAGTGCATTCAAGTAATTTGAATGTCTGTAACGGGGTGAGTTCGGCTTTATAAACAAGCCCCGCGCCATGAGGTATGGCGCGGGGTGTCAGTGTTATTTATGGCGCGTAATAAAGGCGCGGATGCGTTCTGCGGCTTCTATGCATTCTGCCAGTGGCGCAACCAGCGCCAAGCGTACACGGCCTGCGCCCGGGTTGAAGCCATCAACCGCACGGGACAGATAAGAACCCGGCACCACGGTCACGTGTTCTTCCACAAACAGATCACGGCAGAACGCCTCGTCATCGCCTTCAACATTCGGCCACAGGTAAAAACCACCGTCCGGACGCTGCACATCCATCACCGGGCTGAGGATTGCCAGCACCGCATCGTACTTCTCGCGGTACAGCGCACGGTTGGCGCGCACATGTACTTCGTCATTCCACGCGGCGACGCTGGCCAGTTGGGTTTGAACGGGCATGGCGCAGCCGTGGTAGGTGCGATAGAGCAGGAAGCCCTTGAGGATGTCGGCGTCACCGGCGACAAAACCTGAACGCAGGCCCGGCAGGTTGGAGCGCTTGGACAGGCTGTGGAACACCACGCAGCGTTTGAAGTCCTTGCGGCCCAGTTCCACGCAAGCGCTGAGCAGGCCCGGCGGCGGTGTCTGTTCGTCGAAATACAGCTCGCTGTAGCATTCGTCAGCGGCGATCACGAAGTCGTATTCGTCAGCCAGGGCGATCAGTTTTTTCAGGGTGTCGAGCGGAATCAGCGCGCCGGTCGGGTTGCCTGGCGAGCACAGGAACAGGATCTGGCAGCGTTTCCAGATGTCCGGCGAGACAGCGTCGAAATCCGGGTTGAAGCCGTTTTCGTCCAGGCATGGCAGGTAATGCGGCTTGGCTCCGGCGAGGAACGCCGCGCCTTCGTAGATCTGATAGAACGGATTCGGGCTGACCACCAGCGCGTCTTCGCCACGGTTGACCACGGTCTGGGTGAAGGCAAACAGCGCCTCGCGGGTGCCATTGACTGGCAACACGTTGCGCGCCGGGTCGAGCCAGCCGGTCGGAACGCTGAAGCGGCGTTCACACCATGCAGCGATAGCTTCACGCAGGGCCGGGATTCCGAGGGTAGTCGGATACACGGCCATCTGATCCAGATTGCTTGCCAGGGCTTCAGCGACAAAGCTTGGGGAGCGGTGCTTCGGCTCGCCGATGGACAGCGCGATGGCGCGCTTTTCCGGGTTTGGCGTGACGCTGCCGAGCAGGGCGCGGAGCTTCTCGAACGGGTAGGGCTGCAACTGGTTCAGAGCGTTGTTCATGAGGGGGCCTCGTTCATTGTGGGAGCGAGCCTGCTCGCGAAGGCGGTGTGTCAGAAACGATGATGTTGACTGACCCTCCGCTATCGCGAGCAGGCTCGCTCGCACAGGGGAAAATTGTGAGTTCAGATACTGATGCGTGACAATTTGATATCGGGTTCGTTACTGACGGTCAGCTGTTCAACGATCGCATCTTGCAAGCGGGTACACAGCAGCGGGTCGGACAATGGCTGGTTGTTCGCGTCGGTGATAAAGAACACGTCTTCCACGCGTTCGCCCAAGGTCGCAATCTTGGCGTTCTGCAGCGACAGGTCGAACTCGAGGAAGATCGTGCCGATCCGCGCCAGCAGACCCGGACGGTCTGGAGCACTGAGTTCCAGCACCGTCACCGGACGCTGAGCGTCGTTGTGGATCGTCACCTGTGGCGCAAATGCGAAATGCTTGAGTTGACGCGGCACGCGACGCTGGATGATGGTCGGGTAGTCGTCCGGGTTGCGCAGGGCTTCGGTCAGACCCTCGCGGATCTGTTTGACCCGCGCCGGGTTATCACCGATCGAGTCGCCGTCAGTGTCGAGCACGATATAGGTGTCGAGGGTGAACTGGCTGCTGGAGGTGATGACCCGAGCGTCGTGAATGTTCAGGTTGAGCTGGTCCATCGCGGCCACGGTCACGGCGAAGAAGTCATGCTGGTCAGGTGCGTAGATGAAGATCTGCGTACCCCCCTCGAATTCACGCTGGGTGGTTTCCTTGATCAACACCAGCGGCCCGCCATCGGCCGGTTGCTGGAGGATCGCGTCACTGTGCCAGGCGACGTCGCCGGCAGTGTGACGCAGGAAGTAGTCATCGCCCAGTTGCGACCACAGCTGTTCGACATCGTCCGGGTCGGTACCGCCGCGCACCAGGATGTCCAGGGCGGCGCTCTGAGTCTGGCGGATCTGCATTTCGCGGTCCACCGGGTTTTCCAGGCCGCGTCGCAAGGCGCGCTTGGTCTCGGTGTAGAGCTGGCGCAAGAGGCTGGCGCGCCATGAGTTCCACAGGGTCGGGTTGGTGGCGTTGATGTCGGCAACGGTCAATACGTACAGGTAGTCGAGACGGGTTTCGTCACCGACGGCCTGGGCGAAATCGTGGATCACCTGCGGGTCGGACAAGTCCTTGCGCTGGGCGGTGGTCGACATCACCAGGTGGTTCTGCACCAGCCAGACGATCAGGCGAGTGTCCCATACCGGCAATTGGTGGCGCTGGCAAAAGGCTTCGGCATCCACCGCGCCGATTTCCGAGTGGTCGCCATGCCGGCCTTTGCCGATGTCGTGGTACAGGCCTGCCAGGTAAATCAGCTCGGGTTTGGGCAGCTTGGCCATGAGTTTGCTGGCCAGCGGGAATTTTTCCGACACCTGGGTGTACTGCAACTTGCGCAGGTGCTTGATCAGATTCAGGGTGTGGGCGTCGACCGTATAGATATGAAAGAGGTCGTGTTGCATCTGCCCGACAATGAAGCCGAACTCCGGCAGGTAACGCCCGAGGATGCCGTAGCGGTTCATCCGGCGCAGGTTGCGGTGGATACCGATCTTGCACTTGAACAGCTCGATGAACAGGCTGGTGTTGCGAATGTCGTTGCGGAAATCGTCGTCGATCAGGTGACGATGCTCGCGCAGCAGACGAATGGTGTCGGCGCGCACGCCTTTGATTTCCGGTTGCTGGGCCATCAGCACGAAAATCTCGAGCATGGCGAACGGCGTGCGACGGAACACGTTGTCGTTGCGCGCTTCGATATAGCCATCGTGTAGCTGGAACCGCGAGTTGATCGGCTGCGGCGGCGCTTCGTCTTCCGGGGCGAGGATGACTTCTTCGAAGTGCTGAATGATCAGGTCGCTGAGCTGGGCAATGCTCATGACCACCCGGTAATACTGCTGCATGAAGTTTTCGATGGCTTGCTTGGCGTCATCGCCCTCGAAACCCAGTAGCCCGGCAATCGAGCGCTGGTGGTCGAACAGCAAGCGGTCTTCGGAACGACCGGCGAGCATGTGCAGCGCGTACCGGACCTTCCACAAAAACTCCTGGGACGAGGCGAGCAGGGCGTTTTCGCTTTCGACCAGAAAGCCTTCGCCGGCCAGTGCTCGCAGGTTCAGGGTGCCGTATTCGCGACGGGCGACCCACAGAATCGTCTGAATGTCCCGCAGGCCGCCGGGCGAACCTTTGACGTTGGGTTCCAGGTTGTATTCGGTGTCGTTGTATTTGTGGTGACGGGCCTTTTGCTCGGCACGCTTGGCCAGGAAGAACTCCTTGCTCGGCCACATGTGCGCGGTGCTGGTGACGTCAAGCATGCGCTGGCGCAAACGCTCGGGACCGCAGATGGTGCGGCTTTCCATCAGGTTGGTGACCACCGTCAGGTCGGCGCGGGCTTCAATGGCGCATTCGTCCACCGAGCGAACGCTCTGGCCGACTTCCAGGCCGATGTCCCACAACAGCGTCAGAAAACGCTCGATGGAATCGCGGAAAACTTCGTGATCGGCGCTGTCCAGCAGGATCAGCAGGTCGATGTCGGAATAAGGGTGCAACTCACCGCGACCGTAGCCACCGACCGCGACCAGCGCGATGTCGGCGTCTTCGCTCCAGTTGAACTGCTCCCAGGCCTTTTGCAGGATGTTATCGACGAACCAGGCGCGATCCTCGATCAGCCGGCGAATGTCCCGGCCGCTGCGAAAGCGCCCGTCGAGCACCTCGCGGGCCTGGCGGATCGCCTTCTTGAAGGCCGCGATCGGGCTTGCCTTCAGGGCCAGTTCAGCCTGGAACTGGCCGCGGTCGAAGAGTTCGGGATCCACCTGCGGCATCGATTGGCTTTCCTATCTATCTATAAGGCTGGGAGCTGCCTGGGTTCGGATCAGGCCGAAACGCGCGGGATGGTGTCATCGGCGCGCAAGGTGAAGATCTCGTAACCGGTCTCGGTCACCAGCAGGGTGTGCTCCCACTGGGCCGACAACTTGCGGTCCTTGGTGATCGCGGTCCAGCCGTCGCCCAATACCTTGGTGTCAGCCTTGCCCTGGTTGATCATCGGCTCGATGGTGAAGGTCATGCCCGCTTTCAGCTCCATGCCGGTGCCGGCGCGGCCGTAATGCAGGATTTGCGGCTCTTCGTGAAACACCTTGCCGATGCCATGGCCGCAGAACTCGCGAACCACCGAGAAACCGTTCTTTTCAGCGTGTTTCTGGATGATTTCACCGATGTCGCCCAGGCGGCAGCCGGGTTTGACGATCTCGATGGCCTTGTACATGCATTCCTGAGTCACTTTCGACAGGCGCTCGGCCCAGACCGGCACGCTGCCGACGTGGAACATGCGGCTGGTGTCGCCGTGGAAACCGTCCTTGATGACGGTGACGTCGATGTTCAGGGTGTCGCCATCCTTCAGCGGCTTCTCGTTCGGGATGCCGTGGCAGACCACGTGGTTGATCGAGGTGCAGATCGACTTCGGGTAGCCTTTGTAGTTGAGCGGGGCAGGGATGGCTTTCTGCTCGTTGACGATGTAGTCGTGGCAGATGCGGTCCAGCTCTTCGGTGGTGATCCCCGGCTTGACATGTTCGGCAATCATTTCCAGCACATCGGCGGCCAGTTTGCCGGCGACACGCATCTTTGCGATGTCCTCGGGGGTTTTGAGGGTGACGGTCATACAGGCTCTCTCTGCGCTCAATGGCGCTTGCTAAAACGAAATGGGCATTGCGCGTTCGATCTTCGCGGCCCTGAAAAACGCAATTCTAACAGACGATCAGCGCAAATCTGAGCCTCTGTGCATCGCTTCTCTCTATAGATTGGCGCATTCTTGGGCGATTCCAAGTGCGCGGTTGAAGTCACGCATCAGGAATTGAGAATCCGGGTTCCGTTTTTTGCATCCCTGTGATATAAAATGCGCCGCTTTCCGGGGATACCCCGAAAGGCTTAAATCCACACACGTGTCGACACGATGACCTGGGTGCCTTCAGCTGATGCTGCTGGTTGGTCATTGGGATACGTGGAGGCCAAACCCGACTTATTAAGGAACTATCATGTCCCAAGTCAACATGCGCGATATGCTGAAGGCCGGTGTGCACTTCGGTCACCAGACCCGTTACTGGAACCCGAAAATGGGTAAGTACATTTTCGGCGCGCGTAACAAGATTCACATTATCAACCTTGAAAAAACCCTGCCAATGTTCAACGAAGCTCTGACTTTCGTAGAGCGTCTGGCCCAGGGCAAAAACAAGATCCTGTTCGTCGGCACCAAGCGTTCCGCTGGCAAGATCGTTGCTGAAGAAGCAGCACGTTGCGGTTCGCCGTACGTCGATCACCGCTGGTTGGGCGGCATGCTGACCAACTTCAAAACCATCCGTGCTTCCATCAAGCGTCTGCGTGACCTTGAAGTGCAAGCCGAAGACGGTACTTTCGCCAAGCTGACCAAGAAAGAAGCGCTGATGCGCACTCGCGATCTTGAGAAGCTCGATCGTTCCCTGGGTGGTATCAAGGACATGGGCGGTCTGCCAGACGCTCTGTTCGTTATCGACGTTGATCACGAGCGCATCGCGATCACCGAAGCCAACAAGCTGGGCATCCCGGTTATCGGCGTAGTCGATACCAACAGCAGCCCGGAAGGCGTTGACTACATCATCCCAGGCAACGATGACGCAATCCGCGCTATCCAGTTGTACATGGGTTCGATGGCTGACGCAGTCATCCGCGGTCGGAACCACGTTGCTGGCGGCACCGAGCAGTTCGTTGAAGAAGCTCCGGCGGCTGCAGCTGAGTAATTGACGCCCTGGCGTTGACTCAGTAAGCAAAAAGGGGGCTTGGCCCCCTTTTTGCCACCTCGAAAACCGTTTGTGGGCAGCGCAGCTACAGCCTTTGTAACGTGCAGCCGCTAACAAATGGGGTCGGGAAGAATTGATCGCCCGTTTGATCGGGTGGAATGGTTGAAAACCTATCCAAGAGGATTTTGAAATGGCAGAGATTACTGCAGCGTTGGTTAAAGAACTGCGTGAGCGTACCGGCGAAGGCATGATGGATTGCAAAAAGGCCTTGACCAAGGCCGGCGGCGACATCGAAAAAGCCATTGATGACATGCGTGCTTCCGGCGCCATCAAGGCTGCCAAGAAAGCAGGCAACGTAGCTGCTGAAGGCGCTATCGCTCTTAAAGAAGACGGTAAAACCGCCGTTCTGTTGGAAGTTAACTCGCAGACTGACTTCCTGGCCCTGCAAGACGACTTCAAGGCATTTGTTGCTTCCAGCGTTGAAAAAGCGTTCGCTGACAAGCTGACTGATGTCGCTCCGCTGATCGAAGCTCAAGAAGCCGATCGCCTGGTTCTGGTCGGCAAGGTTGGCGAAAACGTTAACATCCGTCGCCTGGCTCGCGTTGAAGGTGATGTTGTTGGTGGTTACCTGCACGGCAACAAGATCGGTGTTGCGGTTGTTCTCAAAGGCGGCACCGTTGAGCTGGCCAAAGACATCGCCATGCACGTAGCGGCCACCAACCCTGAATTCCTGCTGCCATCGGAAGTTTCCGCTGAAGCGGTCGAGCGCGAAAAAGGCGTTTTCCTGACCCTCAACGCTGACAAGATCGCTGGCAAGCCAGAAAACATCGTTGAAAACATGGTCAAAGGCCGTATCAGCAAGTTCCTGGCTGAAGCGAGCCTGGTTGAGCAGGCGTTCGTCAAGAACCCTGAAATGAAGGTCGGCGAACTGGCCAAGAAAGCCGGTGCTGAAATCGTTTCTTTCACCTACTTCAAAGTAGGCGAAGGCATCGAGAAGCCGGTCGACAACTTCGCTGAAGAAGTTGCTGCCCAGCTGGCTGCCGCCAAGCAATAAGACGGTTTTTAACTGTCGCCCTGAAGAGGCTGCCCGCTTACGCGCGCAGCCTCTTTTCAGATGGGGCACCAATTTTTATTGGTTTCCCTTTGGAACTGGCTTACAAAGCCATGTTCCGATGGCGCTGAAGCAGCGCCAAGCTAGAGTGAACGCCAGCTGTAAACAGCTCGCAAAGAATTTTTAAAAATACGCCGCAGGAGAGATTCGCAATGGCTCAGCAGGGCAGTGGTTATCAGGCTCGCTATAAACGCATTCTACTCAAGCTTAGCGGCGAGGCCCTGATGGGCTCGGAAGAGTTCGGGATCGATCCGAAAGTTCTGGATCGCATGGCGCTTGAAGTCGGCCAACTGGTCGGCATCGGTGTTCAGGTCGGTCTGGTGATCGGCGGTGGCAACCTGTTCCGCGGTGCAGCGCTGAGCGCGGCCGGCATGGATCGGGTAACGGGCGACCACATGGGCATGCTGGCCACTGTGATGAACGCCTTGGCCATGCGCGATGCGCTGGAACGTGCCAATATCTCGGCCATCGTGATGTCGGCCATTTCCATGGTAGGCGTGACTGATCACTACGATCGTCGCAAAGCCATGCGTCACCTGAACGCCAAGGAAGTGGTGATTTTCGCCGCCGGTACCGGGAATCCGTTCTTCACTACGGATTCGGCAGCCTGCTTGCGAGCAATCGAAATCGACGCCGATGTCGTGCTCAAGGCGACCAAGGTCGATGGCGTCTACACCGCTGACCCATTCAAAGACCCGCATGCCGAGAAGTTCGATCATCTGACTTACGATGAAGTGCTGGATCGCAAGCTGGGCGTGATGGATTTGACGGCCATTTGCCTGTGCCGCGACCACAAGATGCCGTTGCGCGTCTTTAACATGAACAAGCCCGGCGCCCTGCTGAACATCGTGCATGGCGGCGCTGAAGGGACCCTGATCGAGGAAGGCCAACAATGATCAATGAAATCAAGAAAGACGCTCAAGAGCGCATGAAAAAATCCGTGGAATCGCTGCTGCACAACTTCGGCCGTATTCGTACCGGCCAGGCGCACCCAAGCATTCTTGAAGGCGTGATGGTGCCGTATTACGGTTCCGACACCCCGATCAAGCAGGTGGCGAACATCACCGTCAAAGACGCCCGTACCCTGCAAGTCGTGGCCTTTGAGCGCAACATGCTGGGTGCTGTCGACAAGGCCATCGGTAGTGCGGGTCTGAACCTCAACCCGACCAACCTGGGCGAGTTGTTGCTGATCTCCATGCCGGCCCTGACCGAAGAAACCCGCAAGGGCTTCACCAAGCAGGCTCGTGACGTCGCTGAAGATGCCCGTGTTGCCGTGCGCAACATCCGTCGCGATGCCAACAGCTCGCTGAAGGATCTGGTCAAGGAAAAAGAAATCAGCGAAGACGAAGAGCGTCGCGCCACTGGCGAGATCGACGATTTGACCAAGAAGTATGTGGCTGAAATCGACGCACATCTGGCACAGAAAGAAAAAGACCTGATGGCCGTATAAGGGTCGCGTTTTCATGGAAAAGACTAAGCAGACTGCGCCGTCCGCGGTGCCGCGCCATGTCGCGATCATCATGGATGGTAATAATCGCTGGGCGAAAAAACGCTTTATGCCGGGTGTCGCCGGGCATAAAGCGGGCGTGGATGCAGTTCGCGCAGTGATTGAGGTGTGTGCCGAGGCCGGGGTCGAGGTATTGACCCTTTTCGCCTTCTCCAGTGAGAACTGGCAGCGCCCGGCCGATGAAGTCAGTGCCTTGATGGATCTGTTCTTCAAGGCGTTGCGTCGCGAGGCCAAGCGCCTCAATGACAACAACATCAGTCTGCGCATCATCGGTGATCGTTCGCGCTTTCATCCCGAGCTTCAAGTGGCCATGCGTGAAGCCGAGGCGATGACTGCTGGTGCCAACCGCTTTGTCCTGCAGATTGCCGCCAACTACGGCGGCCAATGGGACATCGCGCAAGCCGCGCAGCGTCTGGCGCGGGAGGTTCAGGCCGGGCACCTGCGTCCGGAGGACATCACTCCGGAGCTGTTGCAGACCTGTCTGGCCACCGGCGATCTGCCGTTGCCAGACTTGTGCATCCGCACCGGTGGCGAGCACCGCATCAGTAACTTCCTGCTCTGGCAACTGGCTTATGCCGAGTTGTACTTCTCCGACCTGTTCTGGCCGGACTTCAAACACGACGCCATGCGTAACGCGCTGGCCGATTTCGCTTCTCGCCAGCGCCGCTTCGGTAAAACGAGCGAGCAGGTCGAGGCTGGAGCCCGGGTTTAATGCTCAAACAACGAATCATCACCGCGCTGATCCTGCTGCCGATCGCCTTGTGCGGGTTTTTCCTGCTCGAAGGCACAGGCTTTGCGCTGTTCATCGGGCTGGTCGTGACCCTCGGCGCGTGGGAGTGGGCTCGCCTGGCAGGCTTCAACGCCCAGCCGATTCGCGTGGCCTACGCGGTTGTGGTCGCCTTGATGTTATTTGTCATGCACATCCTGCCGGGGCTCGCGCCCTGGGTATTGGGCGCTTCGGTGCTCTGGTGGGGTGTGGCGACGTATCTGGTGCTGACATACCCGCGTTCCAGCGAGCACTGGTCCAGCGCCGCCTGCAAGCTGGTGATCGGTTTGCTGATCCTGCTGCCGGCCTGGCAGGGGCTGGTCCAGATCAAGCAGCAACCTTTGGGTAACTGGTTGATCATGGCGGTGATGGTCCTGGTCTGGGGTGCCGATATCGGCGCGTATTTTTCCGGCCGGGCCTTTGGCAAGCGCAAGCTGGCGCCGCAGGTCAGTCCTGGCAAGAGCTGGGAAGGCGTGTACGGCGGCTTGCTGTTGAGTCTGGTGATCACGGCGATCGTTGGTTTTGTGCGCGACTGGAGTTTCGTGCAAATGCTGATGGGCCTGATCGGTGCGGCAGTGATCGTTTTCATCTCGGTCGTGGGCGACCTCACCGAGAGCATGTTCAAGCGTCAATCGGGGATCAAGGACAGCAGTAACTTGCTGCCGGGCCACGGCGGGGTGCTGGATCGCATCGACAGCCTGACGGCCGCGATCCCGGTCTTTGCCGTGTTGTTGTGGATGGCTGCACCGTGAGCCGCCCACAACAAATTACCGTTCTGGGGGCGACCGGTTCTATCGGTCTGAGCACCCTGGACGTGATCGCTCGCCATCCCGAGCGTTATCAGGTGTTCGCCTTGAGCGGTTTTACTCGCCTGAGTGAGCTGCTGGCTTTGTGCGTACGTCATACGCCGCAGTTTGCCGTCGTGCCGGAAGCGGGCGCTGCCCGAGCCTTGCAGGTCGACTTGCGCGCCGCAGGCCTCTCGACCCGCGTGCTGGTTGGGGAGGAGGGGCTGTGTCAGGTGGCTTCCGACCCTGAGGTCGATGCGGTCATGGCGGCCATCGTCGGCGCGGCGGGCTTGCGTCCGACCCTGGCGGCCGTCGAAGCGGGCAAGAAGATTCTGCTGGCCAACAAAGAAGCGCTGGTCATGTCGGGTGCGCTGTTCATGCAGGCCGTGCGCAAAAGCGGTTCAGTGCTGCTGCCGATCGACAGCGAGCACAACGCGATTTTTCAATGCATGCCGCAGGATTTCGCCCGCGGACTTGGCGCGGTGGGCGTGCGTCGGATTCTGCTGACTGCTTCTGGTGGTCCGTTCCGACAGACACCGATGGCCGAACTGGTGCATGTTTCCCCTGAGCAAGCGTGCGCTCATCCGAACTGGTCCATGGGGCGTAAGATTTCGGTTGATTCGGCCAGCATGATGAACAAAGGGCTCGAGTTGATCGAGGCCTGCTGGCTGTTCGACGCCAAGCCATCCCAGGTCGAAGTGGTGATTCATCCTCAAAGCGTGATTCATTCGCTGGTCGACTATATCGATGGCTCGGTACTGGCCCAGTTGGGCAATCCTGACATGCGCACGCCGATCGCCAACGCCCTGGCCTGGCCAGAGCGCATCGATTCTGGTGTGGCGCCACTGGATCTGTTTGCCATCGCGCGACTGGACTTCCAGGCGCCCGATGAAGAGCGTTTCCCTTGCCTGCGCCTTGCGCGTCAGGCTGCCGAAGCCGGCAATAGCGCGCCGGCCATGCTCAATGCGGCGAATGAAGTGGCTGTCGCGGCGTTTCTCGACGAGCGGGTTCGCTACCCGGAAATCGCGAGTATCATCGAGGAAGTGTTAAACCTTGAGCCGGTCGTTGCGGTGGATGATCTCGAGGCGGTGTTTACCGCCGACGCGAAAGCGCGGGTACTCGCCGAACAATGGTTGAGTCGTCACGGGCGGTAAGTGCTGCAATACGTTGACCCATGCGGCATTGGACAGGATTGCGGAGAAAGTAGATGAGCGCGCTCTATATGATTGTCGGCACCCTGGTTGCACTGGGCGTGCTGGTCACCTTCCACGAGTTTGGCCATTTCTGGGTCGCACGTCGCTGTGGGGTCAAAGTGCTGCGTTTCTCCGTAGGCTTCGGCATGCCGCTGCTGCGCTGGCACGACAAGAAAGGCACAGAGTTCGTGGTGGCTGCCATTCCGTTGGGCGGCTACGTGAAGATGCTCGACGAGCGCGAAGGTGATGTGCCAGCCGATCAGCTCGATCAATCCTTCAATCGCAAATCGGTCCGCCAGCGCATTGCTATCGTGGCTGCCGGACCGATCGCCAACTTTTTATTGGCAATGGCTTTTTTCTGGGTATTGGCCATGCTCGGCAGCGAGCAGGTGCGGCCGGTCATCGGTGCGGTCGAGTCCGGCAGTATCGCCGCCAAGGCCGGTCTGGGTGCTGGTCAGGAAATTATTGCCATCGATGGCGAGCCAACTTCTGGCTGGGCCGCAGTGAATCTGCAGCTGATCCGTCGTCTTGGCGAGAGCGGTTCTATTCAATTGCTGGTGCGTGAGCAGGGCTCCACGGCGGATTCACCCCGTGAGCTGATGCTGGATAAATGGCTCAAGGGTGCTGACGAACCGGATCCGATTCGTTCGCTGGGTATTCGCCCTTGGCGTCCGGCGTTGCCGCCCGTGCTGGCTGAGCTTGATTCGAAAGGGCCGGCACAGGCAGCGGGCCTGAAGACCGGTGATCGGTTGTTGGCACTTGATGGCAAGTCACTTGATGACTGGCAGCAGGTGGTCGACACGGTCCGTATGCATCCGGATACCAAAATCATGCTGCGCGTTGAGCGTGATGGTGCTCAAATCGACGTCCCTGTGACCTTGGCCGCTCGCGGCGAAAGCAAGGCGCCCACCGGTTATCTGGGCGCGGGGGTGAAAGCGGTTGATTGGCCACCAGAGATGATTCGCGAGGTCAGTTATGGCCCCGTGGCCGCAATTGGCGAGGGTGCACGACGCACCTGGACCATGAGCGTGCTGACCCTCGATTCGCTAAAGAAAATGTTGTTCGGCGAGCTCTCGGTAAAAAACTTGAGTGGACCGATAACCATTGCTAAAGTGGCGGGCGCTTCTGCCCAGTCGGGTGTCGCTGATTTCCTGAATTTCCTTGCTTATCTGAGTATTAGCCTGGGGGTTCTGAATTTGTTGCCCATTCCTGTACTGGATGGGGGACATTTGTTGTTTTATCTGATCGAGTGGGCGCGTGGTCGTCCCTTGTCGGATCGGGTGCAGGGTTGGGGGATACAGATCGGTATCAGTTTGGTGGTCGGGGTGATGTTGCTTGCTCTGGTCAATGATTTGGGCCGTCTGTAACACTTCGCTGAATTGCGAATCTGCCGCATTTTGCGGCAGTTTGTTTATTGCCAGTTGGAATAAGAAAGGACTTCATGAAACGTCTGCTGCTAACTGCGGTTCTCACCGTATTGATGATCGCCGAAGTTCACGCCGAGTCCTTCACTATCTCTGATATTCGCGTCAATGGCCTCCAGCGGGTCTCCGCGGGTAGCGTCTTTGGTGCTTTGCCGTTAAACGTCGGTGAACAGGCGGATGATCGTCGCCTGGTGGAATCCACTCGTGCGCTGTTCAAAACCGGGTTCTTTCAAGATATCCAGCTGGGCCGCGATGGCAACGTCCTTGTCATCACGGTAGTCGAGCGCCCGTCAGTCGCCAGTATCGAGATCGAAGGTAACAAGGCGATCTCTACTGAAGACCTGATGAAGGGACTCAAACAATCCGGTCTGGCCGAAGGCGAGATCTTCCAGCGTGCCACCCTCGAAGGTGTACGTAACGAACTGCAGCGCCAATATGTCGCCCAGGGTCGCTACTCCGCCACCGTCGACACCGAAGTGGTGCCGCAGCCGCGTAACCGCGTCGGCCTGAAGGTCAACATCAACGAAGGCACCGTTGCGGCAATCCAGCACATCAACGTGGTGGGTAACACGGTCTTCCCTGACGAAGACCTGATCGACCTGTTTGAATTGAAGACTACCAACTGGCTGTCGTTCTTCAAGAACGATGATAAGTACGCCCGTGAAAAACTGTCCGGTGACCTGGAGCGTCTGCGCTCCTACTACCTGGACCGTGGCTATATCAACATGGATATCGCTTCGACCCAGGTGTCCATTACTCCAGACAAGAAACACGTCTACATCACCGTCAACGTCAACGAAGGCGAGAAGTACACCGTTCGTGACGTCAAGCTGAGCGGCGACCTGAAAGTCCCTGAGGACCAGGTCAAGTCCCTGCTGCTGGTTCAGAAAGGCCAGGTGTTCTCGCGCAAGCTGATGACCACCACGTCCGAGCTGATCACCCGTCGCCTGGGTAACGAGGGTTACACCTTCGCCAACGTCAGCGGCGTGCCTCAGCCGAACGATGAAGACCACACGGTCGACATCACTTTTGCCGTCGATCCGGGCAAGCGTGCTTACGTCAACCGCATCAACTTCCGTGGCAACACCAAGTCCGAAGACGAAGTGTTACGCCGTGAAATGCGTCAGATGGAGGGCGGCTGGGCTTCGACCTACCTGATCGACCAATCCAAGACCCGTCTTGAGCGTCTGGGCTTCTTTAAAGAAGTCAACGTCGAAACCCCGGCTGTACCGGGTGTCGACGACCAGGTTGACGTGAACTACAGCGTTGAAGAACAGGCTTCCGGTTCCATTACCGCCAGCGTCGGTTTCGCTCAGAGCGCCGGTCTGATCCTCGGTGGTTCGATCACCCAGAACAACTTCCTGGGTACCGGTAACAAGGTCAGCATCGGTTTGACCCGCAGTGAATACCAGAGCCGTTATAACTTCGGTTATGTCGACCCGTACTGGACTGCAGATGGCGTGAGCCTGGGCTACAACGCTTTCTATCGCACCACTGACTACAAAGACCTTGATGTCGACGTAGCCAGCTATGCCGTAGACAGCCTGGGTGCTGGCGTCAACGTCGGCTACCCGATCAGCGAGACGTCGCGACTGACCTTTGGCCTGAGCGCGCAACAGGACAAGATCAAGACCGGTCAGTACACCGTTGACGAGATTTTCGACTTCGTTAACCGTGAAGGCGACAGCTACCTGAACTTCAAAGCGTCGGCCGGGTGGTCCGAGTCGACTTTGAACAAAGGTGTGCTGGCGACCCGTGGCCATTCCCAGAGTCTGACTCTGGAAACCACGACGCCGGGTAGCGACCTGTCGTTCTTTAAACTGGATTACCGTGGTCAGCTGTTCCAGCCAATCACCGAAAACTACACCGTTCGTCTTCACACCGAACTGGGCTACGGCGACGGTTACGGTTCGACCGACGGCTTGCCGTTCTATGAAAACTACTATGCTGGTGGTTTCAACTCGGTTCGTGGCTTTAAGGACAGTACCCTGGGGCCGCGCAGTACACCTAGCCGTGGTCAGGCTGTAACGGGTAACGCCGGTACACTCGCCGACCCGGACCAGGATCCGCTGCCGTTCGGTGGTAACGTTCTGATCCAGGGTGGTGTCGAGTTGCTGTTCCCGTTGCCATTCGTCAAGGATCAGCGTTCCCTGCGTACTTCGGTATTCTGGGACGTGGGTAACGTATTCGATTCCAAGTGCGACAAAACGACAAACGCCAATGTCGGTTCGACCTCTCAAACAGAGTGCAACGACATCAGCTTGAGCAACGTTGCGAGCTCTGTCGGTGTGGGTGTGACCTGGGTCACCGCACTGGGTCCTCTGAGCTTCGCGTTGGCCATGCCGATCAAGAAACCGGATGACGCTGAGACTCAAGTGTTCCAATTCTCTCTCGGCCAGACGTTCTAAGCGTCTGCCCCAAAATAACGACAATGGATTTTGTAGGAGTACATCGTGCGTAAGTTGACTCAATTGGTTCTCCTGGCGACCGTACTGGTAGCAGGTCCGGCTTTTGCCGACATGAAAATCGCCGTTCTGAACTATCAGATGGCCCTGCTGGAATCCGACGCGGCCAAGAAATACGCCGTGGACGCCGAGAAGAAGTTTGGTCCGCAACTGTCCAAGCTCAAGACGCTGGAAAGCAGCGCCAAAGGCATCCAGGACCGTCTGATGGCTGGCGGCGACAAGATGCAGCAAGGCGAGCGTGAACGCCTTGAGCTCGAGTTCAAGCAAAAGGCCCGCGACTTCCAGTTCCAGTCCAAGGAGCTGAACGAAGCCAAAGCCGTTGCCGACCGTGAAATGCTGAAGCAGCTCAAGCCGAAACTGGACAGCGCTGTGGAAGAAGTCATCAAGAAAGGTGCTTTTGACCTGGTCTTCGAGCGTGGCGCAGTGATTGATGTCAAACCTCAGTACGACATCACTCGCCAGGTTATCGAGCGCATGAATCAGCTGAAGTAATCCATGACAGCGACTATAAAGCTCGGCCAGTTGGCCGAGTTCCTCGGCGCCACGCTACGTGGCGACCCGGAGAAAGAAATTACTGGGCTAGCCACTTTGCAAGAGGCTGGCCCAGCTCAGTTGAGCTTTCTCGCAAACCCCCAATACCGAAAATACCTGGCGGACTGCCGGGCTGCAGCGCTGTTGCTGAAGGCCGCTGACGCTGAAGGTTATGCCGGTAATGCGCTGGTGGTGCCTGATCCGTATCTGGCCTATGCGCGTATTTCCCATCTGTTCGATCCCAAGCCCAAGGCGCCGGCCGGTATTCATCCGACAGCGGTAGTGGCCGCGGACGCAGTGGTTGATCCGGCTGCGAGCATCGGTGCCTTTGCGGTGATCGAAAGCGGCGCGCGTATTGCTGCCGGTGTGACCGTGGGGGCGCATTGCTTCATCGGTGCCCGTAGCGAAGTCGGCGAAGGCGGCTGGCTGGCCCCGCGGGTCACGCTGTACCACGACGTGCGCATCGGCAAGCGGGTAGTGATCCAGTCCGGTGCCGTGCTGGGTGGCGAAGGCTTCGGCTTTGCCAACGAGAAAGGTGTCTGGCAGAAAATCGCCCAGATCGGCGGTGTATTGGTCGGTGATGATGTGGAGATTGGCGTGAATACCGCTATCGATCGCGGTGCGCTGGCCGATACCGTACTGGGTAACGGTGTGAAGCTCGACAATCAGATTCAGATCGCCCACAACGTACAGGTTGGTGATCACACCGCCATGGCCGCGTGTGTGGGGATCTCCGGCAGCACCAAAATCGGCAAGCATTGCATGCTCGCCGGGGGCGTTGGGCTGGTGGGGCATATCGAAATTTGCGACAACGTTTTTATCACCGGGATGACCATGGTGACCCATTCGATTACCGAAAAGGGTTCCTATTCTTCCGGTACGGCGATGCAACCAGCCGCCGAATGGCGCAAAAGCGCGGCCCGTATCCGTCAGCTCGATGACATCGCGCGACGTCTGCGACAGCTGGAAAAGCGTGTAGGGGACGTGACCCCTGACGGTAATGCTTCATCAGATGGCTGATACCATTTCCATATCAAGTGTGCACAGCCGCTAGACTGCCTCCTTGATTTGCTAGAGGGGTGCGCGTCAGTCGCGCGCTCCCAATCTTTACATAGGCTTCCCCCCGAAATGATGGACATCAACGAGATTCGCGAATACCTGCCTCACCGTTACCCGTTCCTGCTGGTGGACCGGGTCGTGGATCTGGATGTGGAAGGCAAGCGCATTCGCGCCTACAAGAATGTCAGCATCAACGAACCGTTCTTCAATGGTCACTTCCCCGCGCATCCAATCATGCCGGGCGTACTGATCATCGAAGCGATGGCTCAGGCTGCCGGTATCCTTGGTTTCAAAATGCTCGACGTGAAGCCTGCCGACGGCACGCTCTACTACTTCGTCGGCTCCGACAAGCTGCGTTTTCGCCAGCCCGTCACTCCAGGCGATCAATTGATCCTCGAAGCCCGTTTCATCAGCTGCAAGCGTCAGATCTGGAAGTTCGAGTGCCAGGCTTCGGTCGATGGCAAGCCAGTCTGCTCCGCTGAAATCATCTGCGCGGAACGCAAACTATGAGTTTGATTGACCCTCGCGCAATCATCGATCCGACGGCCGTTCTGGCTGAAGGTGTCGAGGTCGGCCCATGGTCGATCGTCGGCGCAGGTGTGGAAATCGGCGAGGGGACAGTGATCGGGCCGCATGTGATTCTCAAGGGCCCGACCCGAATCGGTAAGCACAACCGCATCTACCAGTTTTCCTCGGTAGGTGAGGACACGCCCGATCTGAAATACAAAGGCGAAGAAACCCGCCTGGTCATCGGTGACCACAACATCATCCGTGAAGGCGTGACGATTCACCGTGGCACGGTTCAGGACCGTTCGGAAACGACCCTGGGCGATCACAACCTGATCATGGCCTATGCCCACATCGGCCACGACAGTGTCATCGGTAACCACTGCATCCTCGTCAACAACACTGCGTTGGCTGGCCATGTGCACGTTGAAGACTGGGCTATCCTGTCCGGCTTTACCCTGGTTCACCAGTATTGCCACATCGGCGCCCACAGCTTTTCCGGCATGGGTACCGCCATTGGCAAGGACGTTCCCGCCTACGTCACGGTGTTCGGCAACCCGGCCGAAGCCCGTAGCATGAACTTCGAAGGCATGCGCCGTCGTGGTTTCAGCGAAGACGCGATCCACGCCCTGCGTCGTGCCTATAAGGTGGTTTACCGCCAAGGCCTGACGGTTGAGCAGGCACTCACCGAGTTGGCCGAACCTTCGGACCAGTTCCCGGAAGTCGCGGTGTTCCGTGATTCCATCCAGTCTTCGACCCGCGGCATCACACGTTAATCATGGCTAATCTGCGTATTGCGCTGGTGGCGGGTGAGGCTTCCGGTGACATTCTGGGCGCGGGCATCATGCGCGCACTCAAGGCTCAGCATCCGGCAGTGGAGTTCATCGGTGTCGGTGGTCCGCTGATGCAGGCCGAAGGCCTGACTTCGTATTTCCCGATGGAACGTCTTTCGGTCATGGGCCTGGTGGAAGTGCTGGGTCGATTGCGTGAACTGATGGCGCGTCGCAAAAAGCTGATAGCCCACCTGATCGCCGAAAAGCCGGACGCATTTATCGGCATCGATGCCCCGGACTTCAACCTCACTATCGAACTCAAGCTGCGTCAGGCCGGGATCAAGACCGTGCATTACGTCAGCCCGTCGGTGTGGGCGTGGCGGCAGAAGCGGGTGCTGAAGATTCGCGAAGGCTGCGACCTGATGCTGACGCTGTTTCCATTCGAAGCGAAGTTCTACGAAGAAAAGGGCGTGCCGGTGCGGTTTGTCGGGCATTCCCTGGCTGATGCGATCCCGCTTGAAGCCGATCGCGCCGCCGCTCGGGCCGAACTCGGTTTGCCGGACGGACCGCTGGTTGCGTTGATGCCGGGCAGTCGTGGCGGCGAAGTCGGCCGTCTCGGTGCGTTGTTCCTCGATACCGCCCAACGCCTGCGGGCCTTGCGCCCCGGCGTTCGGTTCGTCATGCCTTGCGCCAGCCCGGAACGCCGCGCGCAGCTTGAAGAGTTGCTGGCCGGTCGCGATCTGCCGCTGACCCTGCTCGATGGCAAATCCCATCTGGCCCTTGCCGCCTGCGACGCCGTGTTGATTGCCTCCGGCACGGCGACCCTTGAAGCGCTGTTGTACAAGCGGCCGATGGTGGTCGCTTATCGCCTGGCGCCGCTGACGTTCTGGATTCTCAAGCGCATGGTGAAAAGCCCCTACATCTCGTTGCCGAACTTGCTGGCCCAACGCCTTTTGGTGCCGGAGTTGCTGCAAGACGACGCGACGGTCGAAGCCCTGGCCCAGACCTTGTCGCCGTTGATCGAGGGTGGCGAAGAACAGACCCGTGGCTTCGACGAAATCCACCGGACCTTGCGTCTGGATGCCTCCAACCAGGCGGCAGATGCCGTGCTGAAACTGATTGGCCCAGTACAATGAGTAAAACAAGCATGCAAATGGGGCTGGATTTCACCTTGGTCGCTGAAGTGGAAGATCTGGTTGCCGGTGTCGACGAAGTCGGTCGCGGCCCGCTCTGCGGCGCCGTGGTCACGGCTGCGGTAATTCTCGATCCGAATCGGCCGATTCTTGGTCTGAACGACTCGAAGAAACTCACCGAAGCCCGCCGCGAAAAGCTCTACGACGAAATTTGCGAAAAAGCCCTGAGCTGGTGCATCGCCCGGGCCGAAGTTGAAGAAATCGATGAGCTGAATATTCTGCATGCCACCATGTTGGCCATGCAGCGCGCGATCGAAGGGCTGCACATCCAGCCGAAACTGGCGATGATCGACGGCAACCGCTGCCCGAAACTGTCCATGCGCGCCGAAGCGGTGGTGCAGGGCGACGGCAAGGTGCCGGCCATCGCTGCGGCGTCGATTCTGGCCAAGGTCAGCCGTGACCGTGAAATGGCCGCTTTCGAATTGATTTACCCGGGTTACGGGATCGGCGGCCACAAAGGCTACCCGACCCCCGTTCATCTGGAAGCTCTGGCCCGATTGGGGCCAACGCCGATTCACCGTCGTTCTTTCGCCCCGGTGCGCCTGGCTTACGAGGCTCGCGAAAACCTGATCGAGAGTTAGTCGCGAGGCTGATGTTTTACTCAAGGCCCGGTACAATCCGGGCCTTGTTGTCTTCACGTTTCTAGACAGGATCACTATGCCGGCTTCATTCGTTCATCTACGCCTGCACACTGAATATTCCCTGGTCGACGGTCTGGTGCGGATCAAACCGCTGGTCAAGACCCTGGTCGGCATGAACATGCCTGCCGTCGCGGTCACCGACCAGAACAACATGTGTTCCCTGGTCAAATTCTATAAAGCCGCCATGGGCGCAGGCATCAAGCCGATCTGCGGTGCCGACCTGTGGTTGTCGAACAAGGACCCGGACAACGCCCTGAGCCGGATCAGCCTGCTGGTGATGAACGCTGTCGGCTATCGCAACCTCACCGAACTGATTTCCCGCGGCTTCATCGACGGCCAGCGCAATGGCTCGGTCATCATCGAGCGCGAGTGGGTGGCCGAAGCCAGCGAAGGCTTGATCATGCTGTCGGCGGCCAAAGAGGGCGAGATCGGCCTGGCCATGCTCAGCGGCAATCCGACAGAAGCGGAAAACCTCGCACGCGAATGGATGGCCGTGTTCCCGGATCGTTTCTATCTGGAGATCCAGCGCACCAACCGCCCCAACGACGAAGAGCAGTTGCACGGCGCCGTGGCGCTGGCCGAGAAGATCGGTGCGCCGCTGGTCGCCACCAACGACGTGCGTTTCATCAAGCAGGAAGACTTTGCCGCTCACGAAACCCGCGTCTGCATCGGTGAGGGCCGCGCCCTCGACGATCCGCGGCGTTCGAAGAATTACAGCGATCAGCAATACCTCAAAAGCGCCGAGGAAATGGCCGAGCTGTTCAGCGACATTCCCGAAGCGCTGGCCAACACCGTCGAGATCGCCAAGCGCTGCAACATCGAAGTGAAGCTGGGCACTCACTTCCTGCCCAACTTCCCGATCCCTGATGGCATGACCATCGACGAGTATTTCCGCAAAGTCTCGTTCGATGGCCTGGAAGAGCGCCTCAGCGTTCTGCTGCCCCGAGACACCACCGAAGACTACGAAACCAAGCGTCAGGTCTACGTCGACCGGTTGAATTTCGAACTGGATATCATCATCCAGATGGGCTTCCCCGGTTACTTCCTGATCGTGATGGACTTCATCCAGTGGGCCAAGAGCAACGGCGTGCCGGTCGGGCCTGGCCGGGGGTCGGGTGCCGGGTCGCTGGTGGCCTATGTGCAGAAGATCACCGACCTCGACCCGCTGGAATATGACCTGCTGTTCGAACGTTTCCTTAACCCGGAACGGGTTTCCATGCCCGACTTCGACGTCGACTTCTGCATGGACGGTCGTGACCGTGTGATCGACTACGTGGCCGAGAAATACGGCCGTAATGCGGTGAGCCAGATCATCACCTTCGGTTCCATGGCCGCCAAGGCGGTGGTCCGAGACGTGGCGCGGGTGCAGGGCAAGTCCTACGGTCTGGCGGATCGTCTGTCGAAGATGATTCCGTTCGAAGTCGGCATGACCCTGGAAAAAGCCTACGAGCAGGAAGAAATCCTGCGCGACTTCATCAAGGTCGATGAAGAAGCCGCGGAAATCTGGGAAATGGCGCGCAAGCTTGAAGGCGTTGTGCGTAACGTCGGCAAGCACGCCGGTGGTGTGGTGATCGCGCCGACCAAGCTGACTGACTTCTCGCCAATCTATTGCGATGAGGCCGGCGACGGTCTGGTGACCCAGTTCGACAAGGACGACGTTGAAGCCGCCGGCCTGGTGAAGTTCGACTTCCTGGGCCTGCGGACCCTGACGGTCATCGACTGGGCACTGAAAACCATCAACCGCGACCGCGCCAAGGTCGATCAGCCGCCGCTGGATATCGCGTTCATCCCGCTGGATGACAAACCGACCTACCAGCTGCTGCAAAAAGCTGAAACCACCGCGGTGTTCCAGCTCGAGTCGCGCGGCATGAAAGAGCTGATCAAAAAGCTCAAGCCCGACTGCCTGGAAGACTTGATCGCACTGGTGGCCCTGTTCCGTCCGGGCCCTTTGCAATCGGGCATGGTGGACGACTTTATCAACCGTAAGCACGGTCGCGCCGAACTCGCGTACCCGCACTCGGATTACCAGTACGAAGGCCTCAAGCCCGTATTGGCTCCGACTTACGGCATCATCCTGTATCAGGAACAGGTGATGCAGATTGCCCAGGTCATGGCCGGTTACACCCTCGGCGGCGCGGACATGCTGCGTCGGGCCATGGGTAAGAAAAAGCCGGAAGAAATGGCCAAGCAGCGCGGCGGTTTCATTGACGGTTGCAAGACCAACAATATCGACGCCGACCTGGCCGGTAACATTTTCGACCTGGTAGAAAAATTCGCCGGTTACGGCTTCAACAAATCCCACTCCGCCGCTTATGGCCTGGTTTCATACCAGACCGCTTGGCTGAAGACGCACTACCCGGCGCCGTTCATGGCCGCGGTACTGTCGGCGGATATGCACAACACCGACAAGGTCGTGACCTTGATCGAAGAAATTCGCACCATGAAGCTGCGTCTCGACGCGCCTGATGTGAATACTTCCGAGTTCAAGTTCACAGTTAATGACGAAGGCCGGATTATTTACGGCCTCGGTGCGATCAAGGGGGTGGGCGAAGGCCCGGTCGAGGCGATTACCGAGGCGCGTCAGGACGGTCCGTTCAAGGACCTGTTCGATTTTTGTGCCCGTGTCGACCTCAAGCGAATCAACAAGCGCACCCTGGACGGTTTGATCCGCAGCGGTGCACTGGATCGTCTGGGGCCTTATTTCCATGACGAGCAGAAAGCCTATCAGGCCAATATCGATCGTAACCGGGCGGTCTTGCTGAACGCCATGGAAGGGGCGATCAAGGCGGCCGAACAAACCGCGCGTACCCATGACAGCGGTCATGTCGACCTGTTTGGTGGTCTGTTCGTTGAAGAAGACGCCGACGTCTACGCCAATCACCGCAAAGCCAAGGAGCTGACCCTCAAGGAGCGCCTGAAAGGGGAGAAAGACACCCTCGGCCTGTACCTGACCGGTCACCCGATTGACGAGTACGAAGGCGAGATCCGCCGTTTTGCCCGTCAGCGCATCATCGACCTGAAGCCGGCTCGTGATACGCAAACCGTCGCCGGCATGATCATCGCCTTGCGGGTGATGAAGAACAAAAAGGGCGACAAGATGGGGTTCATCACCCTTGACGATCGCTCCGGGCGGATCGAGGCTTCGCTGTTTGCCGAAGCGTTCCATTCGGCGCAATCGCTGTTGCAGACCGATGCGATGGTCGTGGTCGAAGGCGAAGTCAGCAACGACGACTTCTCCGGTGGCCTGCGGCTGCGGGTCAAGCGGGTGATGAGCATGGAAGATGCGCGCACCAACCTCGCCGAAAGCCTGCGCCTGAAGCTGCAGACCAAGGATTTGAAGGGCGATCAGCTACGCTGGCTGGGTGAGTTGTTCAAGCGTCATCGCGGCGCGTGCCCGATCACCATGGAGTACACGAGCCCCGATGCGAAGGCCTTGCTGCAGTTTGGCGAGACCTGGCGGATCGATCCGGCGGATGCGTTGATTCAAGCCTTGCGTGACCAGTTCGGGCGAGACAACGTCTTCCTCCAATACCGTTGACGGTCGGGGCTGTCTGTAGGCTCCGATCTCGACCAGAATTTTTAATCTCGACCTGAACGCGCCTGTCCCTTAAGGTAGGGCGCGAATAGACAACCGGCCGGCCCAAGCTCTCTTGGACGTCGACCCAAGACGGACGCCTATGAACCCGAATTTTCTAGATTTCGAACAGCCGATCGCCGACCTGCAAGCCAAGATCGAAGAGTTGCGCTTGGTCGGTAACGACAATTCGCTGAATATCGGCGATGAGATCTCCCGCCTGCAGGACAAAAGCAGCACGCTGACCGAAGACATCTTCGGCAAGCTGACCAGCTGGCAGATCGCACGTCTCGCGCGTCACCCGAAACGTCCGTATACCCTGGACTACATCGAACACATCTTCACCGAGTTCGACGAACTGCACGGCGACCGTCACTTCTCCGACGACGCTGCGATCGTCGGCGGCATTGCCCGTCTGGACGATCAGCCGGTGATGATCATCGGCCACCAGAAAGGCCGTGAGGTGCGCGAGAAAGTCCGCCGCAACTTCGGTATGCCGCGTCCTGAAGGCTACCGCAAGGCGTGCCGCCTGATGGAAATGGCCGAACGTTTCAAAATGCCGATCCTGACCTTCATCGACACGCCGGGCGCTTACCCTGGCATCGATGCTGAGGAGCGTAACCAGAGCGAGGCGATTGCCTGGAACCTGCGCGTCATGGCCCGCCTGAAAACCCCAATCATCGCCACCGTGATCGGTGAAGGTGGTTCGGGTGGCGCGCTGGCGATCGGCGTCTGCGATCAACTGAACATGCTTCAGTACTCGACCTACGCGGTGATCTCGCCGGAAGGTTGCGCCTCGATTCTGTGGAAAACCGCCGAGAAAGCGCCGGACGCGGCTGAAGCCATGGGCATCACCGCCGAGCGCCTGAAAGGCTTGGGCATCGTCGACAAAGTGATCGGCGAGCCATTGGGCGGCGCTCACCGCGATCCGGCAGCGGCGGCGGCTTCGATCCGTGCCGAGCTGAGTTCGCAACTGGCGATGCTGAAGAAGTTCGATAACGAGGCGCTGCTGGCCCGTCGTTACGAGCGTCTGATGAGCTACGGTCTCTGATCTGACCGCGCTTCACCCATGTGGGAGCGAGCCTGCTCGCGAAAGCGGTATAACAGCCAACAGATAAGTTGAATGTTAAGCCGCCATCGCGAGCAGGCTCGCTCCCACATTTGATTTGTGCGAAGTGATCGATATGAGTCTGCCAACGCGTGATCTCTCCACCAGGCTTCTGCTGAATCTCGCGCCGTGGCGCAACGCCACAACCTGGCGCGTCGCCTTCTCCGGCGGACTCGACTCCACCGTCCTGCTGCACCTCCTTGCCCACCTCGCAAAAACCCAATCCCTGCCGGCGCTCAGCGCCATTTATGTTCACCACGGCCTTCAGGCTGCGGCTGATGCGTGGCCGCAACATTGTCAGTCGGTCTGTGATGCGCTGGGTGTGCCGCTGCAGGTGGTTCACGTTCAGGTTCAGCCCGGCGCCAGCCTTGAGCGTGCCGCCCGGGATGCGCGCTATGGCGCCTTCGTTGAAGCCACTCAAGCCAATGAGCTGCTACTCACCGCGCAGCACCGGGACGACCAAGCGGAAACCCTGTTGTTTCGGCTGTTGCGCGGGGCAGGGGTGAGGGGCTTGTCGGGCATGCCGCGCGAGCGCGTCCTGGGTCGCGGGCATCTTTTGCGTCCGTTGCTCGATGTCACACGCGCCGAGCTTGAGGCTTTTGCGGCCGAGCATCGGTTGAGCTGGATCGAGGACCCCTCGAACCAGGACCGCCAGTTCTCACGCAACTACCTGCGGCATCAAGTGTTCCCGGTATTGACCGAGCGCTGGCCGCAAGCGACGGCGACCATGGCTCGCACTGCCGCGCATCTGAGCGAAGCGCAGGGGTTGCTCGATGAGCTGGCCCACATCGATCTGGCCAGCGCCAATACCGCCAATGAATTCGATTGGCTGGGTCTGCCATCCCTGGAGTTGGCGCCGCTGGTCAGGCTTTCTGCCGCGCGCCAGCGCAACGCATTGAGTCACTGGCTTGCAGCATTGACGCGGCTGCCGGATAGCGACCATTGGTCGGGTTGGAACGATTTGCGCGATGCCACGGGTGATGCCCGTCCGGTCTGGCGATTGGCGGAGGGCGAATTGCATCGGGCGGGCGGGCGTATCTGGTGGCTGTCGGGTCGTTGGCTGCGCGTTCCCCCCCCAGTTGGCCTTTGGACTGATCCTTCGACAACGCTGGTATTACCGGAAAACGGCGAGCTTACGATCACCGGCCAAATCCCCGCCGGCCCGCTGCAAATCCGCTATCGTGAAGGAGGCGAGGTCATGAATCTGCCTGAGCGCGGCCACCGGGATCTCAAGCGTTTGCTCAACGAACGCGGGGTTCCGGGCTTCGTCCGTGGCAGATTGCCGCTGCTTTACCGGGACGCGCAATTGCTGGCGGTGGCCAACCTGCGGGACCTCGATGGCAACGAGCAGGAGGGCTGGCATTTGCATTGGGACCCACTGAGCGAAGATCAAGGTTTGAGCTGAAAGGGGCTTTCCGGTAGACTACGCTCCCTTCTTGATACAACTTCTGTGGATTCGCCTGAATTACAGAAGTTGCCGATTACCAAGCAGTCTTTGCTGGGCGATTCCAAAAAATGTGTAGCGAGCAACGTACCGGTGTTTCATCTGCCGGTCTGTCCCAACGCGGCGGTTTTTTTGAAAGGTGCACTGTGATTAATGCAGGTGATCGGGGGCTTCGGCCTTCCTTCGCTTTCCCCGGCGGCTCGGACCGCTTTAACGCAGACTTCTAGGGTTTTTCATGACGCGCTACATATTCGTCACGGGCGGTGTTGTTTCTTCATTGGGGAAAGGCATTGCCTCGGCTTCATTGGCGGCCATCCTGGAGGCGCGGGGACTTAAGGTCACCATGCTGAAGCTGGACCCGTACATCAACGTTGACCCGGGCACCATGAGCCCGTTCCAGCACGGTGAAGTGTTCGTCACCCACGACGGCGCCGAGACCGACCTGGACCTGGGCCACTACGAGCGGTTCATCCGCACGACCATGACCCAGAACAACAACTTCACCACCGGCCGTGTCTACGAACACGTCCTGCGCAAAGAGCGCCGTGGTGATTACCTGGGTGCAACCATCCAGGTAATCCCGCACATCACCGACGAAATCAAGCGCCGCATCATCAAGGGTGCCGGCGATGCTGACGTGGCGATGGTCGAGATCGGTGGCACCGTGGGTGACATCGAGTCGCAACCGTTCCTCGAAGCGATCCGTCAATTGCGTTTCGAAGTCGGCGCCAAGCGCGCGATGCTGATGCACCTGACGCTGGTGCCGTACATCGCCACTGCCGGCGAAACCAAAACCAAACCAACCCAGCACTCGGTCAAGGAACTGCGTTCCATCGGCCTGCAGCCAGACGTGCTGGTGTGCCGTTCCGATCACCCGATCGACATCTCGTCGCGTCGCAAGATCGCGCAGTTCACCAACGTTGAAGAACGTGCGGTGATCGCGCTGGAAGATGCCGACACCATCTACAAGATCCCGGGCATCCTGCACTCCCAAGGCCTGGACGATTTCGTCGTCGAGCGTTTCGGCCTGCAATGCGGCAGCGCGGACCTGTCCGAGTGGGAAGCGGTGGTTGACGCCAAGCTGAACCCGGAACACGAAGTCACCATCGCGATGGTCGGCAAGTACATGGAGCTGCTGGACGCCTACAAGTCGCTGATCGAAGCGATGAGTCACGCCGGCATCAGCAACCGCACCAAGGTCAACCTGCGCTACATCGATTCCGAAGACATCGAAAACCAGGGCACCGCGCTGCTGGAAGGTGTCGACGCGATCCTCGTACCGGGCGGCTTCGGTCTGCGTGGCGTGGAAGGCAAGATCACCGCCGTTCAATACGCTCGCGAAAACAAGGTTCCGTACCTCGGCATCTGCCTGGGCATGCAAGTGGCCGTGATCGAGTTCGCTCGTAACGTGCTGGGCTGGAAAGACGCCAACTCCACCGAGTTCGATCGCGCCAGCGGTCATCCGGTCGTGGGTCTGATCACCGAGTGGGAAGATGCCACCGGCGCCGTCGAAACCCGTACCGAATCGTCCGACCTGGGCGGCACCATGCGCCTCGGCGCTCAGGATTGCCTGCTGGAACCGGGTTCCCTGGTGCACGATTGCTACGCCAAGGACGTGATCGTCGAGCGTCACCGTCATCGCTACGAAGTGAACAACAACCTGCTGCCGCAAATCATGGAAGCCGGCCTGAAAATCTCCGGTCGTTCCGGTGATGGCGCGCTGGTCGAAGTGGTTGAAGCCCCGGATCATCCATGGTTCGTCGCTTGCCAGTTCCACCCTGAGTTCACCTCGACACCACGCGACGGTCACCCGTTGTTCAGCGGTTTCGTTAAAGCAGCTTTGGTTCAACACCAGAAGAAGGCGTAAATCCGATGGCGCAGAAGATCATCAGTGTAGGCGATATCGAGATTGCCAACGACAAGCCTATGGTGCTTTTCGGTGGCATGAACGTGCTGGAAAGCCGCGACATGGCGATGCAGGTCTGCGAAGAATACGTAAAGGTCACCGAGAAACTCGGTATCCCTTATGTGTTCAAGGCCAGCTTCGACAAGGCCAACCGTTCCTCCGTGGCCTCTTACCGTGGCCCCGGCCTGGAAGAGGGCATGCGGATTTTCCAGGACATCAAGCAAGCCTTCGGCGTGCCGATCATCACCGACGTCCACGAGCCTGACCAGGCCGCGGTCGTCGCTGAAGTCTGCGACATCATCCAGCTGCCGGCCTTCCTGTCGCGCCAGACCGACCTCGTGGTCGCGATGGCCAAGACCGGCGCGGTGATCAACATCAAGAAAGCCCAGTTCCTCGCCCCGCATGAGATGAAACACATCCTGAGCAAATGCGTGGAAGCGGGTAACGATCAGTTGATCCTCTGCGAGCGCGGTTCGAGCTTTGGCTACAACAACCTGGTCGTCGACATGCTTGGCTTCGGCATCATGAAGCAGTTCGAATACCCGGTGTTCTTCGACGTGACCCACGCGCTGCAAATGCCCGGTGGTCGCTCCGATTCCGCCGGCGGTCGTCGCGCCCAGGTCACTGACCTGGCCAAGGCAGGCATGAGCCAGTCGCTGGCCGGTCTGTTCCTCGAAGCCCACCCGGACCCGGACAACGCCAAGTGCGACGGCCCTTGCGCCTTGCGCCTGGACAAACTGGAGCCATTCCTGGCCCAGCTCAAAGCCCTGGACGAACTGGTGAAGAGTTTTCCGACGGTAGAGACCGCGTAAACCTCATTTCTCCGGTAAAGTACCCCACGATTTGTTGCTCAGGCCCTCGGGCCTGAGCCTTATCGTCCGCAAGTCTGCCCGCTGCACACCACTTGCCGACGGTAAAAGATTTCCTCTAGCTGCGTCGTTTTCGTCAACTTTGGAGTGTTTACAACAATGGCAAAAATCGTCGACATCAAAGGTCGTGAAGTTCTCGACTCCCGTGGCAATCCCACCGTGGAAGCGGACGTGCTTCTCGATAACGGCATCATCGGTAGCGCGTGCGCGCCGTCCGGTGCTTCCACTGGCTCGCGTGAAGCGCTCGAGCTGCGTGATGGCGACAAGAGCCGTTACCTGGGCAAAGGCGTACTCAAAGCCGTTGCCAACATCAACGGTCCGATCCGCGATCTGTTGCTGGGTACAGACCCAAGCGACCAGAAAGCACTGGATCACGCGATGATCAAGCTTGATGGCACCGAAAACAAAGGCTCCCTGGGCGCCAACGCGATCCTCGCCGTTTCCCTGGCCGCCGCCAAGGCCGCCGCACAGGACCAGGACCTGCCGCTGTACGCGCACATCGCCAACCTGAACGGCACCCCGGGTGTCTACTCGATGCCGGTTCCGATGATGAACATCATCAACGGTGGCGAGCACGCCGATAACAACGTCGACATCCAGGAATTCATGGTTCAGCCGGTTGGCGCCAAGTCTTTCTCGGAAGGTCTGCGCATGGGCACCGAGATTTTCCATCACCTCAAAGCTGTTCTGAAGGCCCGTGGCCTGAGCACCGCAGTGGGTGACGAAGGTGGTTTCGCACCGAACCTGGCTTCCAACGAAGACGCGTTGAAAGTGATCTCCGAAGCCGTGGCCAACGCCGGTTACAAGCTGGGCACCGACGTGACCCTGGCACTGGACTGCGCGGCCAGCGAATTCTACGAAGACGGTAAATACAACCTGTCCGGCGAAGGCCAGGTGTTCACCGCCGAAGGTTTCGCTGACTACCTGAAAGGCCTGACCGAGCGTTATCCGATCATCTCGATCGAAGACGGCCTGGACGAGTCCGACTGGGCTGGCTGGAAAATCCTCACCGACAAGATCGGCGAGAAGACCCAGCTGGTGGGCGACGACCTGTTCGTGACCAACACCAAGATCCTGAAAGAAGGCATCGATAAAAAGATCGCCAACTCGATCCTGATCAAGTTCAACCAGATCGGCACCCTGACCGAAACCCTGGAAGCCATCCAGATGGCCAAGGCCGCTGGTTACACCGCCGTGATCTCGCACCGCTCCGGCGAAACCGAAGATTCGACCATTGCCGACCTGGCGGTGGGCACTGCGGCTGGCCAGATCAAGACCGGTTCCCTGTGCCGTTCGGACCGCGTGTCCAAGTACAACCAACTGCTGCGTATCGAAGAGCAGTTGAATGGCAAAGCCAAGTACAACGGTCGCAGCGAATTCCGCGGTTAATCGTTAACTGGTAAAAAGACACCGGATTGTGTCGGAAAAATCGCTACAGCGATGGATTTGCCACTAATCTGATGCCTTATAAGCACAAGCCTGGGTCTTCCAGGCTTCGTGCTATCAGAAGCTTCAAAGTTTTGGCATGGCTGTCTTTTTTCACTGGATACCTGATATTCGATGCGCAGTCCCAATTGGTTGTTCCTCGTCTTGCTCTTGCTGCTGGCTGGCCTGCAATACCGCCTGTGGGTGGGAAATGGCAGTCTGGCGCAAGTGGCCGAGCTGACTCAGCAGATCGCAGATCAGCACGCTGAGAACGAAGGGTTGCTGGAACGCAATCGGGTCATGGACGCCGAAGTCAGCGAGTTGAAAAAAGGCATGGAGACCGTGGAAGAGCGGGCTCGTCATGAGTTGGGCATGGTCAAGGACGGTGAAACCCTTTACCAGTTGGCTCAATGAATAACTCGTTACCGGCCTTCTGGGCCGTGATTCCTGCCGCGGGTGTCGGTGCCCGTATGGCCGCGGACCGTCCCAAGCAATACTTGCAATTGGGCGGGCGCACTATTCTCGAACACAGCCTTGGCTGTTTCCTTGATCATCCTGCCCTGAAGGGGTTGGTGGTCAGTCTTGCTGTTGATGATCCCTACTGGCCGAACCTGGCGTGTGCTGCCGATCCGCGTATTCAGCGGGTCGAGGGCAGCGACGAGCGTTCCGGGTCAGTGCTCAATGCCTTGCTGCATCTGCACGCTCAAGGTGCTGACGATGAAGACTGGGTGCTGGTTCACGATGCTGCACGGCCGAATCTTTCGCGTGATGATCTTGATAAGTTGCTGGGTGAGTTGGCGGACGATCCAGTGGGCGGGCTGCTGGCAGTTCCTGCCCGCGATACGCTCAAACGGGTCGACAAGCACGGTCGTGTGGTTGAAACCGTGGATCGTAGCGTGATCTGGCAGGCGTACACGCCGCAGATGTTTCGCCTCGGCGCGTTGCATCGAGCATTGGCGGACAGTCTGGTGGCGGATGCCTTGGTGACTGATGAAGCGTCGGCCATGGAGTGGGCTGGATTGGCGCCGCGTCTGATTGAAGGGCGGTCCGATAATCTCAAGGTTACTCGCCCTGAAGATCTTGAATGGCTTCGTCAGCGTTGGGCTAATCGCCACTGAGTCACTCATTGGCTGTTCAGCCGCCATCGCGAGCAGGCTCACTCCTGCATTGGAATGAATTTCCCTGTAGGAGTGAGCCTGCTCGCGATGGCGTTCTATCAATCAGCAAAACTGTCACTGAAAGCGGCAATCCGAGCTAAGTTCGATACTCCGGCCGCTCAGCCAACCCTTGCTTCAAATAATCCACCAACTTGCGCACCTTCGGCGATAGATGCCGCTGCTGTGGATACAGCGCCCAAACCGCCGTGTTCGGTGGCTGGTGCGCCTCCAGCAATGAAATCAATTCGCCGTTTTTCAGGTGCTCCAGCACGTAATAGTCTGGCAGCTGACACAACCCGACACCCTGTAGTGCCGCATCCAGAACCGCTTGCCCACTGTTGCAGCGCCAGTTTCCCTGCACCCGTTGCGAAAATTCCCGCCCGTTCTGCTCCAGTTGCCACATGTCCGAACTGCCGATCAGGCAATTGTGGCGGCTGAGTTCCGACAAACTGTGTGGGCGACCATACCGTTCCACGTAGGACGGCGACGCGCACAAATACATCCGCCGTGGTGCCAGGCGCGTGGCGACCAGTCGCGAATCCTGGAGACGCCCGAGGCGGATTGCCAGGTCCAGCCCTTCGTGCACCAGGTCGAGAGGACGGTTGCTCAATTCAATGTCGACGCGCAGTTGTGGATAAAGGCCCATGAAACGGGTCACCAATGGCACGATGAAGCGTTCGCCATACGCCACGGCGCAGGTCATGCGCAGCATGCCCTTAGGCTCGCTGGTCAGGTCGCCGACCGCGCGCAAGGCTTCTTCGCGACCGTCCTGCAAGCGCTGGCAATGTTGCAAAAAGGTTTGCCCGGCTTCGGTCAGCGTCACCCGGCGAGTGCTGCGGTAAAGCAGTCGCGTCTGAAGGCGCTCTTCGAGGCGTGCGATTTGTCGACTGATGTGAGAGGAAGAAACTCCAAGGCGCTCCGCCGCCGCCGTGAATTGGCTGCACTCGGCCACGGCGACGAACTCGTCGATTCCTTCCCAGCGGTTTTCAGACATCCAGGATTATCCCTGTGTGGCAATAATGTTTTGCTTTTGCCCGGATTATTCCTCGTAGCGCGCTGTATTACACTCCTTGTCTCGTTTTTATTCACTGGAGAATCCACATGATCAAGTCGCGCGCTGCCGTTGCCTTCGAGGCCAAGAAACCCCTCGAGATCGTCGAAGTCGATGTCGCCATGCCCAAGGCCGGTGAAGTTCTGTTGCGAGTGGTGGCCTCCGGTGTCTGCCATACCGATGCCTACACCCTGTCGGGCGCTGACCCGGAAGGCATCTTCCCGTCGATCCTCGGTCACGAAGGTGGCGCGGTGGTTGAGGCGATCGGTGAGGGCGTGACCTCCGTCGCGGTCGGCGACCATGTGATCCCGCTGTACACCCCGGAATGCCGTCAGTGCAAATTCTGTCTGTCGGGAAAAACCAACCTGTGTCAGGCGATTCGCGCGACTCAAGGCAAGGGCCTGATGCCGGATGGCACTTCGCGCTTTTCCTACAAGGGCCAGCCAATTTTCCACTACATGGGGACCTCGACATTCTCCGAATACACCGTGCTGCCGGAAATCTCCGTCGCCAAAATTCCAAAAGAAGCCCCACTGGAAAAAGTCTGCCTGCTGGGCTGCGGTGTCACCACCGGTATCGGTGCAGTCCTCAATACCGCCAAGGTAAAACCAGGTGATACCGTCGCCATTTTCGGTCTGGGCGGCATCGGTTTGTCAGCCATCATCGGTGCGGTCAAGGCCAAGGCTGGTCGCATCATCGCCATCGACATCAACCCGGCGAAGTTCGAGATCGCCAAGCAGCTCGGTGCAACCGACTGCGTGAACCCGAAAGATTTCGACCGTCCTATCCAGGAAGTCATCGTCGACATGACTGACGGCGGCGTCGACTTTTCCTTCGAGTGCATCGGCAATGTGCAATTGATGCGTGCGGCCCTTGAGTGCTGCCACAAGGGTTGGGGTGAGTCGGTGATTATCGGTGTGGCCGGTGCCGGCCAGGAAATCTCAACCCGTCCATTCCAGCTGGTGACCGGTCGTGTCTGGCGCGGTTCGGCATTCGGCGGCGTGCGCGGTCGTACCGAATTGCCAAGCTACGTCGAGATGGCCGAAACCGGCGAAATCCCGCTGGATACGTTTATCACCCACACCATGGGCCTGGAAGACATCAACAAGGCTTTCGACCTGATGCACGAAGGCAAAAGCATCCGTAGCGTCATCCATTTCTGAGGTCGGTCATGAGCCTGGAAAATATCTCCTGCCAGAAAAGCTTCGGTGGCTGGCACAAACGCTACAAGCACCGCTCCGATGTCCTCGGCTGCGACATGGTGTTCGCCGTGTACCTGCCGCCGCAGGCGGAGCAGGGCGGCAAGTTGCCGGTGCTGTATTGGTTGTCCGGCCTGACCTGTACCGACGAAAACTTCATGCACAAGGCCGGCGCGATGCGCATGGCCGCCGAGCTTGGGTTGATCATCGTTGCGCCGGACACCAGCCCTCGCGGACCCGATGTTCCAGGTGATCCGGACGGCGCCTGGGACTTCGGTCTCGGTGCCGGGTTTTATCTGAATGCCACGCAGGAACCCTGGTCCCGGCACTATCGGATGCATGACTATGTCGTGCAGGAATTGCCGGCATTGGTCGAAGCCCATTTCCCGGCGTCGGACAAGCGCGGCATCAGCGGTCACTCCATGGGTGGCCACGGGGCGCTGGTCTGCGCCTTGCGCAATCCGGGGCGTTACCAATCGGTGTCGGCGTTCTCGCCGATCAACAATCCGATGGATTGCCCGTGGGGTCAGAAAGCGTTTTCCCGCTACTTGGGGGAGGACCGCTCGAAGTGGCGCGAATGGGATGCCTGCGCACTGATCGCCGAGGCCGACGAAAAGTTGCCGTTGCTGGTCGATCAAGGTGACCGTGATGATTTCCTGGCGACTCAGCTCAAGCCTGAAGCCTTGCAACAGGCGGCCAAACTGGCCGGTCATCCGCTGACGTTGCGCCTGCAACCGGGCTACGACCACAGCTATTTCTTCATCGCCAGCTTCATTGACGACCACTTGCAGCATCACGCACGCGCTCTAGGCGCCTAATGCAGGTAGAATCACGTCCTGACAAAAATCGGGGCGTTTTTTTATGCGTATTGGCCACGGCTATGATGTGCATCGTTTCGCTGAAGGCGATTTCATTACTCTGGGCGGTGTGCGCATTGCACACGGCTTCGGGCTGCTCGCTCACTCCGACGGTGACGTCCTGCTGCACGCCTTGAGCGATGCCTTGCTCGGCGCCGCTGCGCTGGGTGATATCGGCAAGCACTTCCCGGACACCGACCCGACATTCAAGGGCGCCGACAGCCGCGTGCTGTTGCGTCACGTCGTCGCACTGATCCATGCCAAAGGCTGGAAAGTCGGCAACGTCGATAACACCATCGTCGCCCAGGCGCCGAAAATGGCCCCGCATATCGAATCGATGCGCGCGCTGATTGCCGCGGATCTTCAAGTTGAGTTGGATCAAGTGAACGTGAAAGCTACCACCACCGAAAAGCTTGGCTTTGTCGGTCGCGAAGAAGGCATTGCCGTGCATTCCGTTGCCTTGTTGCTGCGCGCATGAACGAAGCGCAATTGCTCGGCCCGCGAGCCTATGGCGGCGCCCTCGGTACGGCGGTTCTGAAAGCCACGGCAGAAGATTTTCAGGTCGATGAAGTGCTCGATATCCCCCTCAGTGGCGATGGCGAACACTTGTGGATCTGGGTGGAAAAGCGCGGCCTCAATACCGAAGAAGCGGCACGGCGCATTGCCAAGGCGGCGGGTGTGCCATTGCGCACCGTCAGCTATGCAGGCCTCAAGGATCGTCAGGCGCTGACTCGCCAGTGGTTCAGCGTGCAGCTGCCGGGCAAGGCCGATCCTGATTTGTCGGCGGCCGAAAACGACACGCTGAAAATCCTCAAGACCGGTCGGCACAAGCGCAAGCTGCAGCGCGGTGCCCATTCGGCGAATGGCTTCACCTTGCGCCTGACGCAATTCGCTGGCGACAAAGCCGCGATTGAAGAGCGGCTGCAGCTGATCGCCAAGCAAGGTATTCCCAATTATTTCGGTGCCCAGCGTTTCGGCTTTGATGGCGGTAACGTGGTCGATGCCCGTGCCTGGGCCGCGCGCAAGGCGTTGCCGGAGCAGCGCAATGTCCGTTCGCGTCTGCTCTCCACTGCCCGCAGCTTCCTGTTCAACCAGGTATTGGCGGCGCGTGTGGCCGATGGCACCTGGCAGCAAGCGCAGGTCGGCGATCTGCTGGCCTTCACCGACAGCCGCAGTTTTTTTCCGGCAGGTGAAGCCGAGTGCAGCGACCCGCGCCTGGCAATTCTCGACCTGCACCCGACCGGTCCCCAGTGGGGCGAAGGTGACTCGCCGGCGACCGGCGCTGTCCATGTACTGGAGCAGGCAATCGCCGCTCGCGAAGCGGATCTGCGCGATTGGTTGATTAACGCCGGAATGAACCACGAACGTCGCATCCTGCGGCTGCCCATTGGTGGGTTGACGTGGCATTATCCGGAGCCTGACATTCTGCAACTGGAATTCGTCCTCCCGGCCGGATGCTTTGCCACCGTATTGGTGCGCGAGCTTGTTGATCTGGTGCCGGTGGGGCAGACGGACAGCCCATGCGTATTCTGATTTCTAACGACGATGGGGTAGCCGCACCCGGTCTCGCCGCGCTTTATGCTGCGCTGGCGGATTACACCGAGTGCGTGGTTATCGCCCCGGACCAGGACAAAAGCGGCGCCAGCAGTTCGCTGACGCTCGACCGTCCGTTGCACCCGCAAACCCTGGCCAACGGCTTTATCAGCCTGAACGGCACACCCACCGATTGCGTGCACCTGGGCCTTAACGGCTTGCTGGAGCGCGAACCGGACATGGTGGTTTCCGGCATCAACCTGGGCGCCAACCTGGGCGACGACGTGCTGTATTCCGGCACCGTTGCGGCGGCACTCGAGGGACGTTTCCTTGAGCGTCCTTCGTTCGCCTTTTCGTTGGTCTCACGGCAAGTGGAGAACCTTCCCACGGCCGCTTACTTTGCGCGCAAACTGGTCGAGGCCCACGCTGACCTCGACTTGCCACCGCGTACGGTACTGAGCGTGAATATTCCCAATTTGCCGCTGGACCACATTCGCGGTATTCAGCTGACCCGCCTTGGGCACCGCGCACGTGCTGCGGCACCGATGAAAGTGGTCGACCCGCGCGGCAAGTCCGGTTATTGGATCGCCGCCGCCGGGGACGCCGAGGATGGTGGCCCGGGCACCGACTTTCATGCGGTGATGCAGGGCTTTGTCTCGATTACTCCGCTGCAACTGGATCGCACCTTCAATGATGCCTTCAGAAGTCTCGATGGCTGGTTGGAGGGGTTGCGCTAATGGCTCGTGAACAAGACGATATTCTGCGTCGCGGCATCGGGATGACCTCGCAACGAACCCGCGAGCGCCTGATTCAGCGTCTGTATGAGGAAGGGGTTTCCAACGCCAAGGTGCTGGAAGTCATCCGTCGTACACCGCGTCACCTGTTCGTCGACGAAGCGCTGGCTCATCGCGCCTACGAAGACACGGCCCTGCCGATCGGACACAACCAGACCATCTCCCAGCCTTATATGGTGGCGCGCATGAGCGAGCTGCTGCTGGAGGCCGGTCCCTTGGACAAGGTGATGGAAATCGGTACCGGCTCGGGTTACCAGACGGCGGTGCTGTCGCAGCTGGTTGAACGGGTGTTCTCCGTGGAGCGCATCAAGGTGTTGCAGGACCGGGCCAAGGAACGCCTGGTGGAGCTGAACCTGCGCAATGTGGTGTTCCGCTGGGGCGATGGCTGGGAAGGCTGGCCGGCACTGGCGCCATACAACGGCATTATCGTGACCGCAGTGGCGACCGATGTACCCCAGGCGTTGCTGGATCAATTGGCGCCTGGCGGGCGGCTGGTGATTCCTGTCGGCTCCGGTGAGGTGCAGCAACTGATGCTGATCATCCGCGAAGAACAAGGCTTTTCACGTCGTGTTCTGGGGTCGGTTCGCTTCGTGCCACTGCTCAACGGGCCGCTGGCCTGAGCATTTGTTCAAGTACGCTGAATTCTCTTCGATTGCCCGGGTCTTACAGCGGCATAGATGGGTTAAACAGGATTCATCGGCAGGCAGCAAACGTGTGCGCGAAGCGATTTCGCTTCATTAAAGGTAAAGCCTGTTCGGCCCGTTATACTTGCGACATTTCGTGCCGAAACACGGCAATCCACTATTTCAGCCACCAAAAAGGGAGCGGCGGGTGAGTCTCACAGTCATTGCGCAGCGTATGGGTACAAAGAGCTTTCAGCGCCTGGTGACTGGCCTCGTCTTGAGCACCTTGCTGGTCGGTTGCTCCAGTTCCAAAACGAGTGACGTGCGTGTCGTCGATCGCAACAAGTCCGTCTCCCAGCGTCCGGCGGTGACCACGGGTCAATACGTCGTTCGACCAAAAGATACGTTGTTCTCGATCGCTTTTCGCTACGGCTGGGACTACAAAGCCCTCGCCGCACGGAACAATATTCCTACGCCGTATACGATCCATCCGGGTCAGACAATTCGCTTTGACGGTCGCACCGGATCAACGTCGGCGGCGGTAGCCAGTGCTACCGATTCAACGCCTTCGTCGTCGCTGAAAACCACGGTAATCCGGCGCCAGCCAAATGGCGCAACCACCAGCACAGCGGTGGTTGCACCGTCCGTCGCCAGCAAGCCGACCCCCGCTCCGATGCCTCCTGCCGGCCCGGCCCCGACCGGCTGGGGATGGCCATCTAATGGCATTCTGATTGGAAAGTTCTCCTCAAACGGTAGTTTGAATAAAGGAATTGATATCGCCGGGGATTTGGGACAGCCTGTTTTAGCTGCGTCTGATGGGACGGTGGTATACGCCGGGAGTGGCTTAAGGGGCTACGGCGAATTAGTCATCATCAAACACAGCGACACCTACGTCAGTGCCTACGGACATAACCGCAGGCTGTTGGTTCGGGAGGGGCAGCAGGTCAAGGTCGGACAGACAATTGCCGAAATGGGGTCAACGGGTACAGACCGGGTGAAACTGCATTTTGAGATTCGCCGACAAGGTAAACCTGTAGATCCACTGCAGTTCCTGCCACGTCGTTGATTTGTTACCAGCCTGTTCCGTCACGTAGAGGGGACAGGCTCCAGCGTTGCCAAGGATAAAGGCGCCGCTTGAGCTTGGGGTCGAACTCACCAAAGGACTATAACAATGGCTCTCAGTAAAGAAGTGCCGGAGTTTGACATCGACGATGAGGTTCTCCTTATGGAGACCGGCATCGCTACGGATTCGATGTCGAATGATGAAGGGGCTGCTCCACCTTCCGTTCGTGCCAAATCCAAACACTCCGCTTCGCTAAAGCAACACAAGTACATCGACTACACGCGGGCACTTGATGCCACGCAACTGTACCTCAACGAAATCGGCTTTTCCCCGCTGCTCTCCCCGGAAGAAGAAGTTCATTTTGCGCGTCTGTCGCAAAGTGGTGATCCGGCCGGGCGCAAACGCATGATTGAAAGCAACCTGCGGCTGGTGGTGAAAATCGCCCGGCGTTACGTCAATCGTGGGTTGTCGCTGCTGGACCTGATCGAAGAGGGCAACCTCGGACTGATCCGGGCAGTGGAGAAATTCGATCCTGAGCGCGGCTTCCGCTTTTCAACCTACGCAACCTGGTGGATTCGTCAGACCATCGAGCGCGCAATCATGAATCAGACCCGGACCATCCGGTTGCCGATCCATGTGGTCAAAGAGCTCAACGTGTACCTGCGGGCTGCACGAGAGCTGACCCAAAAACTCGATCACGAACCCTCACCCGAAGAAATCGCCAACCTGCTGGAAAAACCAGTGGCAGAGGTCAAGCGCATGCTCGGCTTGAACGAGCGGGTTTCTTCGGTCGACGTCTCGCTGGGTCCGGATTCGGATAAAACCCTGCTGGACACCCTTACAGATGACCGACCAACCGATCCATGTGAGCTGTTGCAGGATGACGACCTGTCCCAGAGCATCGATCAATGGCTTTCGGAACTGACCGACAAGCAACGCGAAGTGGTGGTACGCCGCTTCGGCCTGCGCGGTCACGAGAGCAGCACACTTGAAGACGTGGGCCTGGAGATCGGCCTGACCCGGGAACGGGTCAGACAGATTCAGGTGGAAGGCCTGAAACGTCTTCGGGAGATTCTCGAGAAGAACGGCCTGTCGAGCGAGTCGCTGTTTCAGTAAGCAACGCGCTTGAGTAGCATTAAAAAACCTCGACTGGTTCGGGGTTTTTTAATGCCTGGGAGATGGCTGGCAAGCGCCTCAGGATTGTAGTTTCGCGCTGTAAGTCTTTGCTTACTCTTTCGTAAGTGTTCGTTATTTTTACAGTGTGGCAGTCGCTCATCTGATACGTCTGCTCGAGTTATCTAATTGATTTATATGGTTATTAATAAAGATTAAAAGCATATGACAGAGAGTTGTGCGGATTGGGAGCGATTGCGCTTGGTGGGGAACTCTCTAGTATCTGAACTGTGTCAACGGACAGACACACCCTTCAAGGATGAGGGGAATGGACATCGCAGGGAAGCGATTCATCAGGACGATGAAAAGGAACACAGGGAATAGGGAAAAAATGTGGGCGGGTCAAACCGCCCCTTTTTTTTTCCTGCAGAAAAGCAAAAAGGCCCCCTAGGGGCCTTTTCGAGAACGCGGGGGAAATCAGCGTTCGAGGTCTTTGATCTTGCCTTTGACGCCATCCCACTCTTCAGCGTCGGGCAGCGATTCTTTCTTCTCGGTGATGTTGGGCCAGATTTCGGCCAACTCAACGTTCAGCTGAATGAACTGCTGCATGTCTTCCGGGACTTCATCTTCAGAGAAGATGGCCACGGCAGGGCATTCTGGTTCGCACAATGCGCAGTCGATGCACTCATCCGGGTGAATCACCAGGAAGTTCGGGCCTTCGTAAAAGCAGTCCACCGGACAGACTTCTACGCAGTCGGTGTACTTGCACTTGATGCAGTTGTCGGTGACGACGAAGGTCATTTCTAATTTTCTCCTCAGGCGGCGGCAGCGGAGCCCCTTCTTGTTGGGGTCGCCAGGTTTGGGAGCGATAGTCTGCAGGCCAGGCTATTAGCCTGCAGCATCCCAAACCGCGCGAGATTCTAACAGCTTGCAGGCAAGTGCGTTAGATCCGTGTCTTTAGTGTATAGAGCATTTCTAACGCGCGACGCGGTGTCATGTCATCCAGATCCAGTTTGGCCAGTTCATCCAGCACCGGATGCGGCAGGCTGGCGAACATATCGCTCTGCTGCGGCGCGGCCGGTTTGCCTCTGGTTGGTTTCGGAACTTCATGGGGCAGGGCAGTCGCTTCCAGTCGGCCCAGGTGCTCGCGAGCACGCACGATCACTTCACTCGGCACACCGGCCAACTGCGCAACTGCCAGGCCGTAGCTCTGGCTGGCAGGCCCGGGCAGCACGTGGTGCAGGAACACGATGCGCTCGTTGTGCTCGGTGGCATTAAGGTGAACGTTGGCCACCAGCGGCTGGGCTTCCGGTAACACCGTCAGCTCAAAGTAGTGGGTGGCAAACAGCGTGTAAGCCCGCAGATGCGCCAGACGTTCGGCGGCAGCCCAGGCCAGGGACAGGCCATCGAAGGTGCTGGTGCCGCGACCGACTTCGTCCATCAGTACCAGGCTACGTTCGGTGGCGTTGTGCAGAATGTTCGCGGTTTCGCTCATTTCGACCATGAAAGTCGATCGCCCGCCCGCCAGGTCATCGCTGGAACCGATCCGGGTGAAGATCCGGTCCACCAGAGACAATTCGCAACTGGCTGCCGGCACGAAACTGCCAATGTGCGCCAGCAGCACGATCAACGCGGTCTGGCGCATGTAGGTGGATTTACCGCCCATGTTCGGACCGGTGATCACCAGCATGCGCGTGTTGTCGTCGAGGCTCAGGTCGTTGGCCACGAACGGCGTGGTCAGCACTTGCTCGACCACCGGGTGGCGACCCTGGGAGATGCGCATGCACGGCTCGTCAACGAAGCGCGGGCAGTTCAGGTCGAGGTTCAGCGCACGCTCGGCAAGGTTGCTCAGCACGTCTAGCTCGGCCAGTGCCGCGGCGGTGTCTTGCAACGGCGGCAATTGGGCGATCAGGTCTTCGAGCAGCGCTTCGTACAGCATCTTCTCGCGGGCCAGGGCGCGGCTCTTGGCTGACAACGCCTTGTCCTCGAACGCTTTCAGTTCCGGCGTGATGAATCGCTCGGCACCTTTGAGCGTCTGGCGGCGGATGTAGTCGGCCGGTGCCGATTCAGCCTGCTTGCTCGGCAACTCGATGAAGTAACCGTGAATGCGGTTGTAGCCGACCTTCAGGTGCGACAGGCCGGTGCGAGCCTTCTCCCGTGCTTCCAGGTCGATCAGGAACTGCCCGGCGTTTTCGCTGAGCGATTGCAAGTCGTCCAACTCGGCGTCGTAACCGGTCTTCAACACACCGCCGTCACGGATCACCGCCGGCGGGTTGTCGATGATGGCTTTTTCCAGCAGCGCCGCAAGTTCCGGGTAGGTGCTGGTGGTCTTCGCCAGTTGAATGATGTGCGGCGCTTCCAGTTCAGTCATCGCCACTTGCAATTCTGGCAATGCACCGAGCGCATCGCGCAGGCGAGCCAAGTCGCGAGGACGGGCATTGCGCAGGCCGATCCGCGCCAGAATCCGCTCGATATCACCGATTTCCTTGAGCTGCGGTTGCAGCTTTTCGAAACGGTAACCGTCGAGCAGGCACGTGATCGAGGTCTGTCGCGCCAGCAATACGGTCAGATCCCGCAGCGGACGGTTCAGCCAGCGGGTCAGCAGGCGGCTGCCCATGGCGGTCTGGCAGCGGTCTACCACCGACTGCAACGTGTTGTCGCGGCCTCCGGCCAGGTTGGTGTCCAGTTCCAGGTTGCGACGGCTCGCGCCGTCCAGCACCACGGTGTCATCCAGGCGTTCATGGCGCAGGCTGCGCAAATGGGGCAGGGCGGTGCGCTGTGTTTCCTTGGCGTAGCTGAGCAGGCAACCGGCGGCGCCGATGGCCAGGGTCAGGTTCTCGCAACCGAAGCCTTTCAGGTCCTGGGTGGAGAATTGCTGGCAAAGGCTTTTCAGTGCCGAGTCGCGCTCGAAATCCCACGGCGCACGGCGACGAACCCCGCGACGTTTTTCCGCCGGCAGGTCCTTTGGCCAGTCATCGGGAATCATCAGCTCCACCGGATTGACCCGCTCCAGCTCCGCCAGCAGGTTTTCCCAGCCCTTTATTTCCAGCACGGTGAAGTTGCCGCTGGTGATGTCCAGCACCGCCAGACCGAACAGACGTTCGTCACCCAACACCGCCGCGATCAGGTTGTCCCGACGCTCATCCAGCAGCGCTTCATCACTGACCGTGCCCGGCGTGATGATCCGCACCACCTGACGATCCACCGGCCCCTTGCTGGTGGCCGGATCGCCGACCTGTTCACAGATCACCACCGACTCGCCGAGCTTCACCAGTTTCGCCAGGTAGCCTTCGGCGGCGTGGTAAGGAATCCCACACATCGGAATCGCCTGACCGGCCGACTGCCCACGGGCCGTCAGGGTGATGTCCAGCAACTTGGCGGCCTTCTTCGCGTCTTCATAGAAGATCTCGTAGAAGTCGCCCATGCGGTAGAACATCAGCTGGTCGGGGTGCTGGTTCTTCAGGCGCCAGTATTGCTGCATCATTGGCGTGTGGGAGGACAGATCGGACAGTGCTTTATTCATCGGATATCAGGCAAATTCGTTGAAAGGTGTAGGGCAAAGGAGGGACATCAGCCCGGCTTTTCCGCGATGGGCGCAAGGTTAACATGAGCGGTCTGCCGGACGCAGGCATGAAAGCCCTGCCGCACATTTCCAATGTTTATGCATGATTTATGCGAATCAGCATTTGTCTTCCGAAAAAAGTTCAAGCACTATGCCCGTTATGCAAAAACGCAATGTTTCTACCGTCTTAAGAGCGCTGCTCGATCAGCACGGGATCTCCCCCACGGAGCTTCACCGTCGCACCGGCGTGCCTCAATCCACTCTCTCGCGAATCCTCAGCGGGAAGATCGTCGACCCTTCGGATAAACACATTTCGAAGATCGCCGAGTACTTCGCTGTGAGCACCGATCAGTTGCGCGGGCGCGCGGATGTCGCTGCCACCGCCAATGCCGGGCGCGATCAATTGCATTCCGAACTCAAGGATATAAGTCTGTGGGACGATGACACGCCCGTCGATGATGACGAGGTGTCGGTCCCCTTTCTTCGCGAGGTTGAATTGGCTGCTGGATCAGGAAGATTCGTCATCGAAGAAAGCGAGCGCTCTAGCCTGCGCTTCGGCAAGCGCAGCTTGCGCCATAACGGTGTGCAATTCGATCAGGCCAAATGCGTGACGGTGCGCGGCAACAGTATGCTGCCGGTGCTGCGCGATGGCGCCACCGTTGGCGTGAATGCGGGCAAGTGCGGGATTGGCGACATCATTGATGGCGACTTGTATGCCATCAATCACAATGGCCAATTGCGGGTGAAACAGCTTTATCGCTTGCCGACCGGTATTCGCCTGCGCAGCTTCAATCGGGATGAACACCCGGACGAGGACTACACTTTTCAGGAAGTCCAGGAAGAGCAAATCGTCATCCTCGGTCACGTCTTCTGGTGGGGCATGTACGCCCGTTAACCTCACCGCCCTGCAATAAAACCCGCCACCGAGCGGGTTTTTTTTCGCCTGCCACAAACCGTCAGCGCCTTTGTTTGCGGGGTGCTCATGCGTCAGTGCATTTATGATGCATAAGTAAATGCATTTACGCATTGACTGTATATGCATCCATGCATATTCTTTGTCTCAAGCCGCTCAACAAAGCAGCTCGAAACGAAGCTCTTTAGTTCCACCACAAAAGGCAGCGATGAACCGGCCTCAACGGTTCAGAGGGTTGGCAACTGACCCGGGTGTGCAGCGTAAAGCACCAGAAGCAGTTATCCGGCGGGCAGGGACCGCGGTCGGAAAAACAATCTGAATGGATCCGTACCGCGCCAGTAGCGCCGAAAGATCAACGCGAAGGACCGCATTACTGAAAAGCCCGGCAAGCGCCGGGCTTTTTGGAATGCCTACCTCGGGGTAGGAGTCGAAACACCGGGATGCCGGTGATCAATAAGGACATAAACATGAAAAAAGTGCGCACGCATTGTCGGCGGCAAAGTCGACAACATCTACCAGACCGTAAACCCCATCGCTGACGAGTTTCCGTCCGGCCAGCTCTGGGTCGAGGTCACCGGGTTGTCCAGCAACCAGGTCGACTACTCCTACAACGCCGTGAACACCGACGGTGTATGGAGCTTCAACTCGGGCTTCCCTTATCCAAGCTCGCCGCACGGTGAGCAACTGCGCAATGAAAAGGTCCGGCGACTCGACAATGTCACGGCCAGCGTTGAGTCCCTGGCCTTGCAATTCAAAGTCGACGTGGGCGTGGCCACTACCGCGGAGCAGACTTACCTGCTGGCTTTCAAGGAGTACTGCATCGCTTTCAATCAGGTCAATAAACAGCCTGGCTTTCCGCTGACCATTGTCTGACCCGAGTTGCCTTGAACACGATCTGAAATCGCAGCAAAACAAAGACCGCATGACCCGTCCGCAGCGCGTGCAATGGCTGTCGCTGCGCGACCCGGCATGCAGAAATGAAAAGCAGCGTCCGCTGCAAACTTTACAAGGAGTTGGAAGATGAACCGATATGCATGCGCAGACGGGATGAATGGCAAGGTCACCGCACTGGTGGATGCCGAGCAAGCGCCGACTCCCATCGCACCGTGGATTTTCTGGGTTGATGTAACGGGTAACACGGAAATTCGGGTGGGATGGAAGGCAGAGCAAATCGACGATGTCTGGACGTTTACGGAGCCTCCCTACGAAGAGCTCCTCAATCAGGCGCTTGGTCGCACACAGCAATTTCTGGAAGAGGCAGGCCGTTGGCTGATGTTCAATCCTTTGCCATACAAGATTGATCTCGGCATCGCCTCACCGTCGGACGAAGCTTTGCTGTTGGCCTACAAGCAATACGTCGTCGCCGTGAGTGAAGTGAAAAATCAACCGAGCTATCCGCGAAACATCAATTGGCCCGTCGTTCCCTGGTAATCCAACAGTTCGTTCAAGCCATCGCAACGGATAGCAATGCATCACCGAAGAACCCGGCGCTCGCCGGGTTTTTTTTCAATGCCTTTTCACGTCGTGCCATTCAAGCACGCATCAATCACCCCGGGAGGCGTGACATGACAAACGAGCAACAAGCGTTGCTGGACATGCCGATCTGGCTCGTCATCGTGCTCGCGCTGGTGGGTGGGGTGTCTGGCGAAATGTGGCGCGCTGACAAGGAAGGCGCCCGCGGCTGGTCATTGCTGCGGCGTCTGGCCTTGCGCTCCGGAGCCTGCGTTATCTGCGGGGTCTCGGCCATCATGCTGCTGTATGCCGCCGGCGTGTCGATCTGGGCCGCTTGCGCATTTGGCTGCCTGACGGCGATGGCCGGGGCGGACGTGGCCATTGGTCTTTACGAGCGCTGGGCAGCCAAGCGGATTGGTGTTTGCGACGTGCCGCCCAACAATAAGAATACTGAGTAAAGGGGTAAAAGGGATATTTGAAAAGGAGGTCAATATGTTGAGCGACTTTCGCTGCGGCAAGTGCAATCGGTTACTCGCAAAAGTAGATGTACTCTATCAAGTACAGATCAAGTGCCCCCGATGTGCCACCTTAAATCATGTGAAGACTGAAAGTCTCGGACGTTCGCCTGTGAGCGAAATCAATGCAGCTTCTACTGCAAGAAAACAATCAATCGACTTATAGGTGAAACTAAATGGCTACGCTTCCTCGTTATCCGTTCACTGAGAACGGTAGTTCGGTTCTTTTGCCACTGTATGAGATGAGTGCCGGGCAATATCTTCAGTCACCCGACAAACGTTTTAAGATGATTCTTCAGCCCGACGGTAATCTTGCCATCTACGACGGTGCCAATACTGTCTGGGTGGCTGTCGCTGGTCAACCGTACACGAGTGGCGGGACGAAGATAGATAACTCAAAAATTTATTTCTATCTCATGTATTACGCGTTCCTGAATGATCCTTCGCGCAATCGCATGTGGGGTACGGCAAACAGTACACCGCTCAATAATGATATTTGGGGCGCTTACAATCGCACCTATCTGTCGCTGCAAAATGATGGAAACTTGGTAGTGGTTGACTCGGTTCCCGTCTGGGCGAGTAACTCGGCTATTCCAATAAGCCCCTCCATCGACTCGGTATATATTGCGGCTGGGACAACACTAGAAGTTGATCGGCGTTATGTATCTGGGGGGACCACGCTAATATTTCAATCGGACGGCAATCTGGTGGTTTCGAATGGGCCGCTGGGTGTTCTCTGGGCGAGTTGGACACAAAATAAGGGCGCTACTCGTGCTGTCATGCAAGAGGATGGGAACTTTGTGATTTATGGCGTAAATAATACACCTCTCTGGTTTACCGGCACTGCCGGTCGACCTGGTGCAATGGCAAAAGTCCAAGCGAATGGCAGTTTCTCAATTGTCAGCGAAAAACCTGTCTGGGCTCGATTTGGTTTTACACCGACCATTCTGCCAAAGCGCGTATTCAATTTTGATAACGGGCCATGGGTACCAATTTATGAGCGTCCTCTCTGGACGTTTAATTAATCAATGATGCTTGCCCTGCGTGATGGCGGGGCTTTTTTTAAACCCCGACGCGTTATCTGGCGTTTTTTTCAATGCCCGGTGAAAACCATGAAAATTTCGTCCCTGATTGCACAACTCCGCGATCAATGCCCAACCCCGGGCAATCGAATCGGGACGGGCATCGATCTCGCCAACTTGCAAGCCAACACCCCGCTGCAAACCCCTTGTGCTTACGTCGTACCGGTTGCCGATCTGGCGAGCAAAAGCGTGGCGCAAAACCTGAATCTGCAACCCATCCGCGACAACTTTGAAGTGACCCTGGTGTATGACATCACGGACGCTAAAAAAGCGCGGGACCTGATGCACGAGCTGCGGGCCGAGCTGTGGCTTGTGCTGGTGGGTTTCAAGCCCGGCAGCGACTACGAAGCTATCGCGTACGACGGCGGCAAACTGGTTTCGATCAACAGCAACCGTTCGCTGTATTGCCTTCGCTTTTTTACCGAGTTCCAGATCGGCCGCAATCAGCCTGGTCAGTCAGCGGAGAGCTGGCAAGATCGTGAACTGGACGGCTTGTCGTCCTTTCCCGGGGGCACGGTGCGGGTCGATGCGATTTATCCGGCGGACCCCAATCTGAAACGCCCGGGGCTCGAAGAGCGCCTAGAACGGACTTTTTCTGGAGACGTACCTCATGAGCAATCGCAACGCTCTGCTGCCGACCCCAGGCTGTCCCGTACCCGACCCGGAACTGGGCGATCTGTTGCCCCGCGAGGTCTGTGACGTGCCGGACAGCGCCTGGTGGTGTCGTCGTCTGACCGATGGCGATATCACTACCGAAGCCGTGAAAGCGGCAAAACCACAGGAGCCAAATAATGGTGATCGGCTTCAGCAACATCCGCGCGGACATCCATGTTTCGCTATTTCACGCCGGATGGATAACTCGGCGGCTAATCGCGCATCGTCGGCCATGCACCGTCGATATCGGGGCTTCTTAGCCCGAGGGGGCGGCCTGATCACTGTTCTCAATTTTTGTGCGCTAAACCAAATCAAATTCGGGGATATCTTATGCCTATCACTGAAGGGCAGTTGCTGGAGATCATGCCCAACGCCCGCTCCCAAGCGGGCGTTTTCATTTCCGCTCTCAACACCGCCATGCTTCGTTTCAGCATCAACACCCCAAAACGCGCCGCCGCCTTCCTGGCGCAAGTTGGCCATGAATCTGGACAACTACATTACGTGCGAGAACTCGGCAGCGATCAGTACTTGAACAAGTACGACACCGGCACGTTGGCCGCACGTTTGGGAAATACGCCTGCGCTGGACGGCGACGGCCAAAAATACCGCGGCCGAGGCCTGATCCAGATCACCGGTCGTGACAACTACCTCCAATGCAGCCTCGGACTGTTCGGCGATGATCGCTTGGTGTTTGTTCCGCAGCTGTTGGAACAACCCCAATGGGCCGCCGAATCAGCCGCGTGGTTCTGGGAGCAAAACGGCCTCAATGAACTGGCCGACCGCGATCAGTTCAACAGCATCACCCGCCGCATCAACGGTGGGCTTAACGGTCTGCAAGATCGTCTGCAGCTGTGGGCGCGGGCGAGGGCGGTGTTATGCCAGCCTTCGGTCTGATCCCGGTTTCTTACCGGGTGATCGGCCTTGTTGTGTTACTGGCAGTGCTGGCCGGCGGATCGGCGGCGCTGGCCTGGCACTTTCAGGATTGGCGCTATGGCCGGCAACTCGCGGAGCTGGCCAGGCTGCATGCCGAGGCACTGAATCAGCTGGCGCTGGCCGCCGCAACGCAGCAACAGGCCGAGCAGGACAAGCGTCTGGCGCTGGAGCAGCGTCTGTCGGCCAGCGAACAAATCCATTACCGAGCGCTTAGCGATGCCCAACGTGATCAAGGTCGCCTGCGCGATCGTCTTGCCACTGCTGATGTGCGCTTGTCAGTCCTCCTCGATGCCGGCGACGTTGCCTCAGGCAATTCAGTGCCAGCCTCCGCCAGCACCCGCAGCCTGGATAATGGCGCCCCGCGAGCCCGACTTGACCCGGCGCATGCTCAACGAATTATCGCCATCACCGATGCCGGCGACAGCGGACTGATTGCCTTGCAGGCTTGCCAGGCCTATGTCAGAGCCATCGCTCGATAACATTTTGACCGATCCTGTGCCTTGCAAGCGCAATCTGCTCGTGTACGGTAGTGCTCATTCCGCTCGCTCAGGAGATGACCGTGAAAGAAATCACTCAACTGGCCGCTGAACTTGGCAGGCGCTTGCAGGTTCTGAATGCCCACGTCGCCGCAGCCGAGTCGTGTACCGGCGGCGGGATCTCAGAGGCGATCACTCGCATTCCGGGGAGTTCGGCGTGGTTCGAGGCCGGTTATGTGACGTATTCCAACCGACAGAAAACCGAGCAGTTGAACGTGCCTCCCGAATTATTCGAAACGGTCGGCGCCGTCAGTCGCGAGGTGGTCGAGGCGATGGTTCGCGGTGCTCAGGAAAAAAGTCAGGCGCATTTTGCCGTGGCGGTCAGCGGTGTGGCCGGCCCCGATGGCGGTTCGCCGAACAAACCGGTCGGCACGGTTTGGCTGGCCTGGGGCGTCGGTGAGCAGGTGTTCAGCGAGGTGCAGCACTTCGCCGGTAACCGCGATGAGGTCCGCCGACAAACGGTTAAGGCCGCGCTAGAGGGGCTGCTGCGTCATGCCGCTGGAGAAATCTCAAATCAGGGGTAGGCGATCCTGAAACGCTGTGGAATAATACTGGCTACTTATACAGGTGTTGGCCGTCAGGCCTTATTGATTACGTGAGGACTTTAATGGACGACAACAAGAAGAAAGCCTTGGCTGCGGCCCTGGGTCAGATCGAACGTCAATTCGGCAAGGGTGCCGTAATGCGTATGGGCGATCAGGACCGTCAGGCGATCCCGGCTATCTCCACTGGCTCTCTGGGTCTGGACATCGCGCTCGGCATTGGCGGTCTGCCAAAAGGTCGTATCGTTGAAATCTACGGTCCTGAATCCTCCGGTAAAACCACGCTGACGCTGTCGGTGATCGCCCAGGCTCAAAAAGCCGGCGCGACCTGCGCATTCGTCGACGCCGAACACGCCCTCGACCCTGAGTACGCCGGCAAACTGGGCGTCAACGTCGACGACCTGCTGGTTTCCCAACCGGACACCGGCGAGCAAGCCCTGGAAATCACCGACATGCTGGTGCGTTCCAACGCAGTTGACGTGATCATCGTCGACTCCGTGGCCGCGCTGGTTCCGAAGGCTGAAATCGAAGGCGAAATGGGTGACATGCACGTGGGCCTGCAAGCCCGTCTGATGTCCCAGGCGCTGCGTAAAATCACCGGTAACATCAAGAACGCCAACTGCCTGGTAATCTTCATCAACCAGATCCGTATGAAAATCGGCGTGATGTTCGGCAGCCCGGAAACCACCACCGGTGGTAACGCGTTGAAGTTCTACGCCTCGGTTCGTCTGGACATCCGTCGTACCGGCGCGGTGAAAGAAGGTGATGAAGTCGTCGGTAGCGAAACCCGCGTCAAAGTCGTGAAGAACAAGGTGGCTTCGCCGTTCCGTCAGGCCGAGTTCCAGATTCTTTACGGCAAGGGCATCTACCTCAACGGCGAGATGATCGACCTGGGCGTGCTGCACGGTTTCGTTGAGAAGTCCGGCGCCTGGTATGCCTATGAAGGCACCAAGATCGGTCAGGGCAAGGCCAACTCGGCCAAGTTCCTGGCAGACAACCCGGAAATCGCCGCCAAGCTCGAGAAGCAACTGCGTGACAAGTTGCTGACCCCGGCGCCGGACGTCAAAGCATCGCCAGTCAAAGAGACGGCTGATGACCTGGCTGACGCTGATATCTGATTGATCCGATGACCGCCGTACTCGATACACTCGTCGCAGTGCGGCGAACCGCCATGGACCTGCTCGCACGACGCGAGCACGGTCGAGTCGAGCTGACGCGTAAACTGCGTCAGCGCGGCGCTCTCCCTGAAATGATTGACACAGCACTCGACCGTTTGACGGAAGAGGGCCTGCTGTCCGAAGCCCGTTACCTCGAAAGCTTCGTTTCCTACCGTGCTTGCTCCGGCTACGGCCCTTTGCGTATTCGTGAAGAACTGAGTCAGCGCGGCCTGCAACGTAACGACATCGAACTCGCCTTGCGCGAGAGCGGTATCAATTGGCAGGAGCAACTGGAAGATACCTGGCGGCGCAAATTTGCCGGGCATCTGCCGATAGACGTTCGGGAACGAGCCAAGCAAGGACGTTTCCTGAGTTATCGGGGATATTCCATGGAGATGATCGGCCGCTTGTTCAGCGGTCGGGGAATGGATGATTGAATAAAAACGGCCCGCTATTTCGATAGCGGGCCGTTTTTTTTTGCCTCGATTTTTGCCTCACGTCACCTTGGACGGCTCTCGCGTGCGCTGTTGCGCCTGGGGTTTGGAGTCGGCCCAGTTTTCCGGCAGGTTGATATAGTCCACCAATTCCCGCAGGCGGCCATGATCCCTGGCGTTGAAGTTGAAGGCCAGTCGCGCCAGATGACTGAACTGCGCTTCATCGTGCTCCTCGCCGCTATAGGCGTGCTGATGAAAGTGATCGCTCAGGCACAGGTCGGCGAACGCTTCCTGCATGTGTTCGAGCGCCTGGTCGCTGAGCTTGTGGTTCATGCGGATCACGAACTGATGCTTGAGCCAGCGACTGGAGTGGAAGTTGCCGTAGAACTGATTGATCTGCTCTACCGCTTCTTCGGCGCTGTAGACCAGGCTCACGAGCTTCATGTCGGTGGGCAGGATATAGCGATTTTCCTCCAGTTGATGATGAATGAAGTCCAGCGCGCCTTGCCAGAACTTGCCGCCCGGCGCATCCAGCAGCACTACCGGCACCAATGGGCTTTTGCCGGTCTGAATCAACGTCAACACCTCGAGTGCTTCATCCAGGGTGCCGAAACCACCTGGACACAGGACCAGCGCATCGGCTTCCTTGACGAAGAACAGCTTGCGGGTAAAAAAGAAGTGGAAGGGCAGCAGGTTGGCAGTGCCCTGAACCGTGGGGTTGGCATGCTGCTCGAAGGGCAGGGTGATATTGAACCCCAGGCTATGTTCCAGGCCGGCACCTTCATGGGCCGCCGCCATGATGCCGCCACCGGCACCGGTGATGACCATCAGGTCCGAGCGTGCCAGCGCCGCGCCGAGTTCCCGGGCCAGGCCATACAGCGGGTGTTCGATCGGTGTGCGCGCCGAGCCGAAGACCGTGACCTTGCGTCGCCCCCTGAACTGTTCGAGCACGCGAAAGGCATGCTCCAGTTCGCGCAGGGTTTGCAGGGTGATTTTGGCGTTCCAGCGGTTGTGGTCTTCCTGGGCCATGCGCAGCACGGTCAGGATCATGTCGCGGTAAATCGGAGTGTTGGGGCTGTTGGGTGAAACCAGGTTGAGTTGCTCTTCGACCTTGCTGATGAGGTCGTGGCCGCTTTCTTCGAAATGACGGCTCAGGAGGTCATTCGGTTGGTAAGGCATTCAACTTCTCCTTCTGCACAGAACCCTTGGCACCGACAAAACAGTCGTCAGCGCCGCGACACTTCATGTGTCGCTGTCTGCCCAAGCCCATGCCTGGGCGCTCCACTCGACTCGGTTCGAGTCGTCCATACAGGCTCTGTTTTTCCCTTGGATGAAAGAAACGTTCGCACAACAAGACACGCGATGGGCAGCCCCTTTCCTGCCCTGAAAAGTGATCGTGAACACTCTGAATCTAGACCCTTGCAGAGATTCTCGCTGCCTTGATCATTGCGCCGCAAAGTCTTTCCTGGCAACCGCTTATTGACGATTTGCAAGGTGAATTCACCGTTCGTCCGAACGCAAGCCGCAGGCCTCGCGCTCTGATTTACTAAGTTACAGGCATGACACGACAACTTTGCGTCAAAGGCAGGGCGCACGGTTCAAGCGGTTTAAGGATTTTTCGCTCAAAAAGGGGCGAGGTGCAGGGAGGCTGGAAGCTATGGCCAGAGTCATTCTGGAAATCGATACGCATCTGTATCGATTACTGAAGTCATCCGCCGAGACCAATCATTTGAGTCTTGAGGAGGAGTGTTGCCGGCGTCTGGAAGGCGCCGAGCGGCGTTCGCGATACTTGCAGGCGTTGGTGGCAGAACTGCGCGCCGAGGATGAACAGCGACGCGCCAATTCCCGATGATTACTTCTTCTTGGCCGGTGCTGCTTTCGGGCAATCCGATTCCTGATAGCTGGCGGAACCGACCGAGCGATTGGTCTTCACTTCAGTAAAGTCGTAGCGCATGACTGCGCCCTTGGCCATCAGTTTACGGAACGATGGGTTGTTGCACACAGAGGCGCCCAGCTGGAAATACACGGCTTTGGGGTCGGCGCGCATCTTGTTGGCGTGGCTGCTTTGTACACTCAGGTGGTTGATCAGCGTGTTGCCTTCAACGGTGTAGCCCTGATCAAGAATGTCTTCGTTGATCGCCCGTGGAGTACCGACACTGCTTTGTGTGGCGACGTTTCGCAGTTCTCTGTTGAGATTCTGCTCACTCAAGGACGCAGCCTGAGCGCTGAAGGACGACGCCAGCAAAATGGCAGCGGTGGGAACGATAAGGCGCAGCATGAAACTCTCCTGGTTCAGTGACTGATGGTTCGACCCGTCACATGACTGTGCGTTCAGTGGCGGCGAATTATAGGGGACGAGGCCTGGACGGTACAGGCTTGCGCCGGCCGCTCTGATAAACTGCCGCCACTTTCTGACTTGCCGAGCGTTATTCGTGTCGATTTCCCCTCCGGTGCTGCCTGCGATGAGCCCTGTAACCCCAACCTTTGCTGCAAACGCCGTCGCCCGCTTGCGCGACGAACGAGAGGAGGAGGGCATCAAGCCGATCCAGGCCCGTGGCTGGAGGGCGCCGCGTTGCCGTGCCTGCCGCGTGATCGAGAGTCACTGCCTGTGCGCCTGGCGTCCGCGGGTTGAGGCCCGCTCCGGCGTGTGCCTGATCATGACTAACAAAGAAGTGTTCAAACCGAGCAACACCGGTTGGCTGATCGCCGATGTGGTGCGCGACAACCATGCCTTTATCTGGTCACGCACGGAAACGGATCCGCAGTTGCTGGCGTTGCTGGCCGACCCGCAATGGCAACCGTATCTGGTCTTTCCGGGTGAGTACGTCGAGCCTGAGCGAGTGACGAACACCGTCGAAGCCGATAGCACCAAGCGGCCATTGTTTATTCTGCTCGATGCGACCTGGACCGAAGCCCGGAAGATTTTCCGCAAAAGCCCTTACTTTGATCGGTTGCCGATCCTGAGCCTGTTGCCCGAGAAGCTGTCACGGTACCGGTTGCGCCGCTCGACCCGCAGCGAGCACTTGTGCACCGCCGAAGTGGCGGCACTGTGCCTTGATCTGGCGGGCGATACCGAGGCGGCCTCGGCGCTGGACGCTTATTTCGACGTGTTCAGCCAGCATTACCTTGATGCGAAACATCAGCTGGACATGAACGTGGCAACGCCGGCCCACACCGAACTGATGCCTTTCGTGCAGAACGCGGCGCCGGTGGCCCGCTGATTGTCGCCCATACTGCAAAGAACTGTACCGGCCATGCACCTTGACCACCCCGGTTTCGCTGGGCATGCTTGGCGCCGATTAGGGCGCGGCCAAAGTTTGATACGCCGTATTCTTTGCGTGATAGCCACGTAATTGGCGTTGAACGTGCCCTGCTGGTGCAGCTCCGTGGCTGTGCCTTGAGTTGTTTGAAAACAGGATCATTAGAAAAATGGCCACATACGAAATCCTGATTGCCGATGACCACCCTCTTTTTCGTAGCGCCCTGCATCAAGCGTTGACCCTGGGCCTGGGTCCGGATGTCCGTCTGGTGGAAGTGGCAAGCATTGCCGAACTGGAAACCCGGCTGGACGAAAAGTCTGACTGGGACCTGGTACTGCTCGACCTCAACATGCCGGGGGCCTACGGTTTTTCCGGGCTGGTGCTGCTTCGCGGTCAATACCCGCAGATCCCGGTGGTGATGGTGTCGGCTCAGGAAGAGGCCTCGATCATGGTGAAGTCCCGTGAATTCGGCGCCAGCGGCTTCATTCCCAAGTCCAGTGACCTGAGCGTCATCCAGAAAGCCGTGCGAGCGGTGCTCGATGGCGATGTGTTCTGGCCGCCTCAGGCGTTCGAAGCCGTCAGTGTCTCCGCTGAAGCCAAGGCCGCCAGTGAAGGCCTTGCCAGCCTGACACCTCAACAGTTCCGGGTGCTGACCATGGTCTGTGAAGGGCTGCTGAACAAGCAGATTGCTTATGAGTTGAGCGTTTCCGAAGCGACGATCAAGGCGCATGTTACGGCTATATTCCGCAAGCTGAATGTGCGCACTCGCACCCAGGCGGCGTTGCTTCTGCAACAACTTGAGTCAATTTCAAGCCACTAAGCGCTGGCATCTTCACGCTTTTTTGACTTTGGTTGATCTAGCTTTCCCACTCCTTTTTGGTCAGTTGCCCACTCTATGTCACCTTTCAAAGGCCAAACCGGCCTCAAACGCATTCTCAACGCTTCCGGTTACTCGCTGGATGGCCTGCGCGCAGCCTTTACCGGTGAAGCGGCTTTTCGGCAGCTGGTGTTGCTCAATGTCATCCTGATCCCGCTTTCGTTCTTTCTGAACGTCAGTCGTGTCGAGCAGGCATTGCTGATCGCGGTCTGCCTGTTGGCGTTGATCGTCGAGCTGCTGAATTCGGCAGTGGAAGCGGCCATCGACCGCATTTCCCTTGAGTTGCACCCGCTGTCCAAGAACGCCAAGGACATGGGCAGCGCCGCTCAATTCGTGGCGTTGAGCATGATCGGGCTGGTGTGGGCGGTAATTCTGCTTTAAGCGATGCTGGGCAGCACGATCTCGTCGCTGCGCTGAACCCCGGCGGTGAACGCGCGGCACAGGTCGAGGAATTCGCGCATCGCCGAGGTCTGATATTTCTGTTTGTGCCAGATGAAATAGAACTGCCGCGCCAAGTCCAGATCCGGTGTCTCCACCGGCACCAGACTGCCGCGGCGGAACGCATCGCGCAGCGCCAGACGCGAAATACAGCCAATCCCCAGGCCTGATTCCACCGCGCGCTTGATCGCTTCGGTGTGTTCCAGTTCCAGTCGGATATTCAGCGCGCTGCGATGATGACGCATGGCCTGGTCAAAGGTCAGCCGCGTGCCAGAGCCTTGTTCCCGCAGAATCCAGGCCTCGTGGGTCAGTTCTTCCATGCTCGCGCTGCCACGCTGGGCCAGCGGATGTTGCGGCGCGCAGAACACCACCAGCTCATCCTCGACCCAGCTCTGCACCTCGATGTCCGGATGACTGCAATCGCCTTCGATTAGACCTAGATCAATTTCATAGTGCGCGACTTGCTGCACGATGTTGGCAGTGTTCTGCACATGCAGCTTCACCTGACTTTCCGGATGGCGCTGCATGAAGCTGCCGATCAGCAAGGTGGCCAGGTAATTGCCGATGGTCAGGGTCGCGCCGACGGCCAGGGAGCCGAAACCGGACTTGCCGTTGAGCAGGTCTTCGATTTCCTTGGCCTGGTCGAGCAGCGCCACAGCTTGTGGCAATAGCTGTTTGCCGAGGGCGTTAAGGCTCAGCCGTTTGCCGGCGCGGTCGAACAGCTGGCAGCTGCACTGACGCTCTAGCTCGGTGATCGAGGTGCTCGCCGCCGATTGCGAAAGGTTGAGCGTCAGGGCAGCACGGGATACGCTTTCCTGCTGGGCGACGGCGACGAATACTTGAAGTTGACGGAGAGTAAATCGCATATCTATATAACCGATAACCCTTATCTTAATAATCCATTTAACAGATATTGTCGCTGCCATTAGAATGCGATGCAATTGCGCACATCAGCGGCGCAGGCAAAATCTCCAGGAGTCCCACGTACATGAGCAACATGAACCACGAGCGTGTCCTCAGTGTTCATCACTGGAACGACACTCTGTTCAGCTTCAAGTGCACCCGCGATCCGGGCCTGCGCTTCGAGAACGGTCAGTTCGTGATGATCGGCCTGCAACAGCCCAACGGCCGGCCGCTCATGCGCGCTTACTCGATTGCCAGCCCGAACTGGGAAGAGCATCTCGAGTTCTTCAGCATCAAGGTGCCTGATGGCCCGCTGACTTCCCAGTTGCAGCATCTGAAGGAAGGCGACGAGATCATCATCAGCAAGAAGCCTACCGGCACCCTGGTGCTGGATGACTTGAAGCCTGGCAAACATTTGTACCTGCTCAGCACCGGTACTGGCCTGGCGCCGTTCATGAGCGTCATCCAGGACCCGGAAACCTACGAGCGTTTCGAAAAAGTGATCCTGTGCCACGGCGTGCGTTACGTCAACGAAGTCGCTTACCGCGAGTTCATCACCGAGCACCTGCCGCAGAACGAGTTCTTCGGCGAGGCGTTGCGTGACAAGTTGATCTACTACCCGACCGTGACACGCGAGCCGTTCGAGAACGAAGGTCGCCTGACCGATCTGATGCGCAGTGGCAAGCTGTTCAGCGACATCGGCCTGCCACCGATCAACCCGCAGGACGACCGCGCCATGCTGTGCGGCAGTCCGAGCATGCTCGACGAGACCAGCGAAGTGTTGAACAGCTTCGGCCTGAAAGTTTCGCCGCGGATGCGCGAGCCGGGTGATTACCTGATCGAGCGTGCGTTCGTCGAGAAGTAAGCACAACGCCTGACGGCTTTGCTTTCCCTGTGGGAGTGAGCCTGCTCGCGATAGCGGTGTATCAGTCAGCATTATTGCCGACTGCCACACCGCTATCGCGAGCAGGCTCGCTCCCACAGTGGTTTCTGGCGTTCAGGTTTTTGCGGGAATGACTTCCAGGACGCGGATGACGCCCGCCTCGGGATAATGCCAGCGCACATCCAGATCCCAGAACTGCGCTCCATATTCCCGCTCAGGTGTAGGCGTCTGGTACGCCGGACGTGGGTCTTGTGCCAGGCATTGATCAATCAGGGCAACCAACGGCTCGCCGAGGCGCTGAGCGTGCTCGTGAGCTTGTTGCAGCGCTGTCTCCGCCCACCGCACAGGAATCAACTGCGGCGCGGCGCTGGCGATGCTGTTGGAGGCGCTGTCGATGATGTCGGCGTAAGGCACGTAGGGTTTGATGTCGAGAACCGGCGTGCCGTCCAATAGGTCGATACCGGAGATAAACAACCGACTGGCTTCGACCTTGTCCAGTTTCACCACGGATTGGCCGATGCCATTGGGCCGATGTGTCGCACGGGTGGCGAACACGCCCATGGATTTGTTGCCGCCCAGGCGAGGAGGGCGGACTTTCAGGCGTGGCTTCTCTTCCAGGGCCTGATGAAACAGGAACAGCAGCCAGACGTGGCTGACCTGCTCGAGACCTTGCACCGCATCGCCCTGATCGAACGGCGCCACCAGTTCCAGCACGCCACGAGCGGCCGGGGCCAGCTGAGGCTGGCGCGGGATGGCGAACTTCTCCTTGAAGCAGGAGCGCACGAAGCCGATGGGGGAAACGCTGTAGGTCATGGTTTGGGTCGAGGCGGGATGGGGCGGGCATGATAACCCGGCGGGCCTCAAGACGGGTGGTGACTGAGCGGGCCTCTTCGCGGGCAAGCCTCGCGCCTACTGGGTTATCGAGCGAACACGGCGTTTGTGTACGCCAAAGAACCTGTAGGAGCGAGGCTTGCCCGCGAAGGCCGCACCGCCAATCTCAGAGACTGAACCCACCATCCAGCGGAATAACATTCCCGGTCATATAAGCCCCCGCCGTACTTGCCAGACTGATTGCCAGCGCCGCCATCTCTTCCTCCCGGCCCCAGCGCTTCATCGGAATCAGCGCCGTATCCTCCGCCAGCGCTTGCTCATCGTTACCAATGTGCTGCGTCATCTTGCTCGGGAAGCGCCCCGGCGCAATCACGTTGACGTTGATGTGCTGGCTCACCAGCTCCCGCGCCAGAATCCGCGACAGTTGATGGAGGGCAGCCTTGCTCGGTCCGTAGGCATACGCCTGTTCGCCAAAGGACGTAATCCCCGCCACCGAACCGATGTTGATGATCCGCGCCGGATTCGCCTCTGAACCCGCCTTGCGCAGCAAAGGCAAAAACTGCTGGATGCAATTGAACACCGAGGTCACGTTAAGCTGCATGACCTTCTCCCAGCCCTTGACCGGGTAGCTTTCCAGCGGAGCGCCCCATGTGGTGCCAGCGTTGTTCACCAGAATGTCCAGATGACTGATTTGCTCGCCCAGCCGCATGGCCAAGTGCTGCACGCCTTCTTCAGTCGCCAGATTGGCGGCCACGGCATGGCAGGTTCCCAAGGCGCTCAACTCGTCAGCCGTTTGCTGACACGCTTCGGCATCCCGGGCACAGACGTACACGGTGGCGCCGGCCTCGACATACGCCTTGGCGATCATTTTGCCGATACCACGGGTGCCACCGGTCACCAGAGCGGTGCGGCCTTGCAGGGAAAAGTACGGGTGCATGGCGAATCCTGAGAGCTGAGGGTCAATACACCCTAGTCGTCAGCCGCCAGAAGCGGAGCCACTATTTTTGCGAGGAATGAACATCTATACAGATTGGCCTGCGACCGCTCTTGCAGGAGCCTGCTTGCTGGCGATGGCGTTTTGAAGATCGCCATCGCCAGCAAGCCGGCTCCTACAGGGCGCGCGGAGCGCTTACTGCGGGCGAACGCGCAGGGTCAGGCCCTTGAGGAAGTTGCGCAGCAACTGGTCGCCGCACGGGCGATAGTTGGTGTGGCCGAACTTGCGGAACAGCGCGCTTAGCTCAGGTTTGGACACCGGGAACTCGGACGCCTTGAGTATCGCGTGCATGTCGTCTTCTTTGAGTTCGAAGGCCACGCGCAGTTTCTTCAGGATGATGTTGTTGGTCACCGGCACTTCGATCGGCTGCGGCGGACGGCTTTCGTCCTTGCCGCGCTTGAAGATCACCAGGCCGTCGAGGAAGTGCGCCATGACTTCGTCCGGGCAGCGCACGAAGCCTTCCTCGTCTTCCTCTTTCTTGTCGAGGTAGGTCAGCAGGTCTTCCAGGGACACGTCCATGCCGCCGATCTTGATGATCTCGATGACTTTCTTGTCGCTGATGTCGAGCATGTAGCGCACGCTGCGCAGTACGTCGTTATGAATCATGGTGTGCAATCCTGATATTCAGCAGTGGGCGCAGCGTAAACAGCGGCGCCGGAATGTGTGGCGGCGTGAAAAGTCTCAGAACTTCTCTTTGCCGGACAGGTAGCGCCATTGCCCCAACGGTACTTTGCCGATGGACACGCCGCCAATGCGGATGCGGCGGATGGCGACGACCTTCAGGCCAACGGCCTGGCAAAACAGGGCGATCACGCCCGGTTGCGGGTTCTTCATCGCGAAACGCAGGCGGTTTTCGTTCTGCCAGCTGGCTTTGACCGGCGGCAGTTCCTTACCTTTGTAGGTCAGGCCGTGGTTCAGGCGGTTGAGGCCGTGAGCCACCATGTCGCCTTCTACCTCGACGACATATTCTTGTTCGATCTTGGCGGAGTCGGCGGTGAGCTTGCGCAGGATCTTCCAGTCCTGGGTGAACACCAGCAGACCGCTGGCGTTGGCCTGCAAGTCGGTGCTGGCGGTCAGGCGCAGGAAGTGGCCCTTGAGCGGACGTTTGCTGAAGCGGTGTTCTTCGCTCAGGGTCTCGGCGCTGATGGTCGCCATTGCGGTTTCCGCGTCCATGCCCACGGGCACGTTCAGCAGGATGGTCACCGGTTCCGGCGCAGTGGCCTTGGCCTCGGGGTCGAGCTCGACTTTCTGGGTGTCAACCTTGAATTGCGGCTCGTCGATGACTTCACCGTCCACGGTGACCCAGCCGCCCTCGATGAACAGCTCAGCCTCCCGACGGGAACAGCCGACGAGCTCGATGAGGCGTTTGGAGAGACGAATCGGGTCAGTCATGACAGGGCCGTAACAAAAAAGGGGTGGGCATTGTACCTGCTGGGCGCTGGTTAATCCCGGCTCCATTTGCCGCAGGTGCTTTTAATGTGGGAGCGAGCCTGCTCGCGAAAGCGTCTTCAGCTTCAACATCAATGTCGATTGATAGACCGCTTTCGCGAGCAGGCTCGCTTCCACAAGGGTTTCATGTTGTGTCAGCCGTTGCGGGTCTTTTGTTGCGCCTGGCGCAAACGCATGTGCAGCAACGGATAAGGCTGGCCCATGCCATCGACCTCCGAACGACCAATCACTTCGAACCCCTGCTTGAAGTAAAACCCCAAGGCCTGCGGATTCTGCTCGTTGACGTCCAGCTCGTTGGCGTTCAGGTGTTCCATGGCGTAACGCAGCAACTGCTTGCCCAAACCCTGACCCCGGTGGGCCGGGTCGATGAAGAGCATCTCGATCTTGCCCGCCGCCACCCCGGCAAACCCGGTGATGCGCTGGCGCGAGTCCTTGGTGCAGATCAGCATCACCGCGTCGAGGTAGCGGGTCAGCACCAGGTTCTTCAGCAATTCAATGTAGCTGTCCGGCAGAAAGTCATGGGTGGCGCGCACCGAAGCTTCCCAGACTTGTGTGAGTTCTTCGTAGTCGCTCTGTTTCGGCGTGTGGATGACCGAATGTTGGCGCATGGCCGGTTACCCCTTTTACCGTGGAGTGTGCGAGTCCTTTCTTCCACAAAACGATAGACCTAAAAAAGCCCCGCATCTCGTCAAGAGAGCAGGGCTTTTCGTATTTTTTGCGTTTAGATCTGTTCAGCCCACAGGTCGTATTCGTCGGCGTCGGTCACTTTGCACCAGACCTTGTCGCCTGGCTTGAGGTTGCTGCCGTTGTCGATGAACACGTTGCCGTCGATTTCCGGGGCATCGAAGAAGCAGCGGCCAACGGCGCCTTGCTCGTCGACTTCGTCTACCAGCACTTCGATTTCACGGCCGACGCGCATTTGCAGGCGCGCCGAGCTGATGGCCTGCTGGTGCGCCATGAAGCGATCCCAACGGTCTTGCTTGACGTCGTCCGGCACGATGGCCGCGTCCAGCAGGTTGGCCGGTGCGCCTTCGACTGGTGAGTACTGGAAGCAGCCGACGCGGTCGAGTTGCGCTTCGGTCAGCCAGTTCAGCAGGTACTGGAAGTCTTCTTCGGTTTCGCCGGGGAAGCCAACGATGAAGGTCGAACGGATGATCAGGTCCGGGCAGATCTCGCGCCAGTTCTTGATGCGCGCCAGGGTCTTGTCTTCGAAGGCCGGGCGTTTCATGGCTTTCAGGACTTTCGGGCTGGCGTGCTGGAACGGGATGTCCAGGTACGGCAGGATTTTCCCGGCGGCCATCAGCGGGATCAGCTCGTCGACGTGCGGGTACGGGTAAACGTAGTGCAAGCGGACCCAGACGCCGAGGGTGCTCAGGGCTTCGCAGAGTTCGGTCATGCGGGTTTTCACCGGCGCGCCGTTCCAGAAACCGGTGCGGTATTTCACGTCGACGCCGTAGGCGCTGGTGTCTTGCGAGATCACCAGCAGCTCCTTGACGCCGGCCTTGACCAGGCGCTTGGCTTCGTCGAGCACGTCACCGACCGGACGGCTGACCAGCTTGCCGCGCATCGACGGGATGATGCAGAAGCTGCAACTGTGGTTGCAGCCTTCGGAAATCTTCAGATAGGCGTAGTGGCGCGGGGTCAGCTTGATGCCTTGCGGCGGCACCAGGTCGATCAGCGGGTTGTGATCCTGGCGCGGTGGCACGGCGTCGTGCACGGCGTTGACCACTTGCTCGTACTGCTGCGGACCGGTCACGGCCAGTACGCTCGGGTGCACCTTGCGGATGTTGCCTTCTTCGACGCCCATGCAGCCGGTCACGATGACCTTGCCGTTTTCCTTGATGGCTTCGCCGATCACTTCCAGGGACTCAGCCTTGGCCGAGTCGATGAAACCGCAAGTGTTGACCACCACGACATCGGCGTCCTCGTAAGTGGACACGACGTCATAGCCTTCCATGCGCAGCTGGGTAAGGATGCGCTCGGAGTCGACCAGTGCTTTGGGGCAACCCAGGGATACGAAGCCAACTTTTGGATTGGCCGGCGCAGGAGTGGTGGACATGTCTAACCTCGGTATTTGGGACGCCTCCAGCCGAAGACGGCAAGGCGACAGACGGGCGCTATGTTGCGCCTCTGGTCAAAAAGTGCGCAATTCTAGCGATGAGACGCGCACTTGACCAGCTTTATGCAGGGAAATACGACGAGTGCTGCGCTATGCTTCGCGCCTTTACGCTTTGCCGATTTTTTACAGTCAATGAAACTTCTGTAACGTCATGTAAAACAGCGCATGCTGCGCGGCAAAGAATAGTGCTTCTTATAAGAAGTCCGGGTCTGAGTAGTAGGAGTTTTGGATGGGGCAGGCAAGTAGTCAGGCAGCGGGTGCCGAGCATTCGGCGGCAAAGCCGATCGGCATGCTGGTCGCGGCGGTCGGGGTGGTTTATGGCGATATCGGCACGAGCCCGCTGTACACCCTCAAAGAAGTGTTTTCCGGGGGCTATGGCGTACCGGTCAACCATGACGGCGTGTTGGGCATCCTGGCACTTATCTTCTGGTCGCTGATCTGGGTCGTCTCGATCAAATACATGATGTTCGTGCTGCGTGCCGACAACCAAGGCGAAGGCGGGATCATGGCCTTGACCGCGCTGGCGCGGCGAGCGGCGGCGGGGCATCCGAAGTTGCGGGCGTTGCTGGTGGTGTGTGGGTTGATCGGTGCGGCGCTGTTCTATGGCGACAGCATGATCACCCCTGCGATTTCGGTGCTCTCGGCGATTGAAGGCTTGGGGCTGGCGTTCGAAGGCATCGACCATTGGGTGGTGCCGCTGTCCTTGGTCGTGCTGGTGGCGCTGTTCCTGATTCAGAGCCACGGCACCGCGCGCATCGGCATTCTGTTCGGGCCGATCATGGTCACCTGGTTTGTGGCGCTCGGTGCACTGGGTGTCCACGGCATCTTGCAGCACCCGGAAGTATTACAAGCGCTGAACCCGGTCTGGGGCGTGCGTTTCTTCACCCAGCATCCGGGCATGGGCGTGGCGATCCTCGGCGCGGTGGTGTTGGCGTTGACCGGTGCCGAAGCGCTGTACGCCGACATGGGCCACTTCGGGCGCAAGCCGATTGCCCGTGCGTGGTTCATCCTTGTGCTGCCGGCGCTGGTGCTGAACTACTTCGGCCAGGGAGCGCTGTTGCTGGGTGATCCGGAAGCCGCTCGCAACCCGTTCTACCTGTTGGCGCCAAGCTGGGCGTTGCTTCCATTGGTGGGGTTGTCGACGATGGCCACGGTGATTGCCTCGCAAGCGGTCATCTCCGGCGCGTTCTCCCTGACTCGTCAGGCGATCCAGCTCGGCTACATTCCGCGCATGCACATCCGCCACACCTCCAGCGCCGAGCAGGGCCAGATCTACATCGGTGCGGTGAACTGGGCATTGATGGTCGGCGTGATCCTGTTGGTGCTGGGCTTCGAGTCCTCAGGCGCCCTGGCCTCGGCCTACGGCGTGGCGGTGACCGGCACGATGCTGATGACCACCATCCTGGTGTCGGCGGTGATATTACTGCTGTGGAAATGGCCGCCGGTGCTCGCAGTGCCGGTGTTGCTCGGCTTCTTGTTGGTGGACGGTCTGTACTTTGCCGCCAACGTGCCGAAAATCATTCAGGGCGGTGCGTTCCCGGTAATCGCCGGTATCGCGCTGTTCGTGCTGATGACCACCTGGAAACGCGGCAAACAACTGCTGGTGGAACGCATGGACGAGGGTGGCCTGCCCCTGCCGATTTTCATCAGCAGTATTGCCGTACAACCGCCGCATCGCGTCCAGGGCACTGCAGTGTTTCTCACCGCGCGCCCAGACGCCGTGCCCCACGCACTGTTGCACAACCTGCTGCATAACCAGGTACTGCACGAGCAAGTGGTGCTGTTGACCGTGGTCTACGAAGACATCCCGCGAGTACCGTCGAGCCGACGCTTCGAAGTCGATTCCTACGGCGAAGGGTTCTTCCGGGTGATCCTGCACTTCGGCTTCGTCGACGAGCCGGACGTGCCGCAAGCACTGAAGCTGTGCCATCTCGATGACCTCGACTTCAGTCCGATGCGCACCACCTACTTCCTCAGCCGCGAGACGGTGATCGCCTCCAAACTCGAAGGCATGGCCCGTTGGCGCGAGGCGCTGTTCGCCTTCATGTTGAGGAATGCCAATGGCAATTTGCGCTTCTTCAATCTGCCGCTGAACCGGGTGATTGAGCTGGGTACTCAGGTCGAGATGTAAGCCCCCCATTGAAAAGCCCCCGTTGCCAGTGCGGCAGCGGGGGCTTTTTTGTGCCTGGAATCTCGCCCTGAAGGCCAAGAAGGTCCCTTGTGGGAGCGAGCCTGCTCGCGAAAGCGGTGTATCAGCCAACCTTGATAGTGGCTGACACGACGCCTTCGCGAGCAGGCTCGCTCCCACAAGGGGCGGCGGTGTTTCATGTCTGTGCGCTTACTGGCACTCAGGCAGCCCTTCTTCTGATTCGGTCTTCGTCCGGGCCGGCCGCGGCGTCAGCACCTTCACAACATCATCAATCACGGCTTTGCCCATCGCCGTCAGATAGTGAGCGGCCCAGGCGTGGCGGTCGGTGTCTCTTGCGTAGGCAGCATCCTCGGCGAATGATTTGCCGAGGAACAGCAGGTCAGAGGCTTGTGACAAGGCATCAACGATGGGGGCGCCGGCGCGGACGTTGAACAGCGCCTGATCCGGGCAGTAGATGAGTGGGGTGTAGCCTATGGTTTTTAATTCTGAGATCGCGGAAGCATCTGTTTTGGTCATGGTCTTTCTCCAGGGTTCGAGGAGTCGCCACGTTCGTTTCCAATCGAATAGGTGGCGACTGTACGCAGGTTGGAAAACCGGGAACCAAGGAACCGGCACGCCCGAGGGCGTCCCACGCACAGCCGCCATAACTCAGGATCGCAGTCGTAAAACTACTGCGGCCATGATGGGCGATGGTGCGCTTTGGTTCGACGGGTTTCCAAGCCCGATCGCTGAATGGTCAGCGACGTCCGGAGAGTATCCCGTCGAAGAAAAACGCAACAAGGCGGCAAAGTGCCCAAACACGAGATTCGGAGTTTGCCTACAAGGTGTGCGGGCGTCTTCCGATATTGCGACACCGGAAGTAAACGAAACTAAACAGGCTGGACGAATTTACGATGGCGGAACGTCGATGAGATCCCTTGTAGGAGTGAGCCTGCTCGCGATAGCGGACTGACATTCACCATCGTTGTATCCGACAGATCGCTATCGCGAGCAGGCTCACTCCCACAAGGTATCTGATCTACCCAAGGGATTTGTGGTGTCTGTGGAAATGAAAAAAAGCCCCTGCAATCTTTCGGTTGCGGGGGCTTTGGGTGGTCGCGCCTCAGATCACTCCTGAGCCGTCTCACCCTTGACCTGACGCTTCTCGATGATGTCCACCAAACGCTTTGCCAGCGCCGGGTAGTTCTCGTCGAAGTGGTGGCCGCCCGGTAGCTTCATCGCTTCGCCCACGGCGGTCTTGTCGGTGCAGCCGCTTTCGTCGACTTCTTCTTCACCGTAGATGCACACCACTTTTTCCGGTGGCAGCTTGGCCATTTCCGGGCCGGTGGCGGCTTCTTTGCCGGCGTTGCCGAGCCAGCCTTCGACTTCGATTTCGAAGCTGCCGGTGCGGGCGAAGGCGAGCAGGATGATGGCGTCGACGCGTTGCTGTTCTGCGGGTTCCAGGCGGTTGTAGATCGCTGGCAGGACATCGGCGCCGAACGAGTAGCCGGTCAGGATGAAGCGCTTGGTGCCCCATTTCTGCCGGTAGTGTTGCATCAGCTCGGCCAGGTCCAGAGCGCTTTGCTCCGGGCTCTTGTGCTGCCAGTAGTAGCGCAGGGTGTCGATGCCGACCACCGGGTAGCCGATCTTGGCCATCTCGCCCGCGACGTCGCGGTCCAGGTCACGCCAGCCGCCGTCACCGGACAGGAACAGGGTCACGGTGTCCTTGGCTTGGCCGGCCGGGACTTCGACCACGGGGATTTGCAGGCCGCCAGCGGCTTTGTCGCCGCCGACCAGGAGTTTACGCAGTTCGTTGTTCAGCACTTGCGGCAGGTTGATGTCGTAGTCGCTGATGCTGGTTTCGGCGTTGGCTTGATCGCGCACGAAGCCGGCGCTGGTGTCGTCCGGGTTGTCGTTCCAGGCCACCAGCCAGTGACCGTGAGCGGCACTTTTTGGCAGCAAGTGGGTGCAGCCGGGTTTTTCCAGTGCAAGGTCGACGGAGACAGCCTGGGCCTTGTCGTCCTTCTGCTCGGACAACCAGCGCCACGCCAGCACCGCGCCAGGGCCGATACCGCTGACCAGGGTCGCCGGGCCTTTGAGTTCTCGCAGGCCTGATTGCAGGGCACGACTTTGCAGCAGGCAGTCCTTGGGCAGGATCACCTGAACAATCTGCGCCGAGCCGGTGCGGCTCAGGGTCATCAACTGTTTGTCGCTGAGTTTCTGGTCTTCATTGACCGCCACCAGCACCTGGGCGCGTGGCGTGTTGCCGGGAATGACGCGCGTCATCGCCGTGCCATCAGCCGGGTTCAGCTGTTCGAGGGTCGGTTCGGGGGCCGGGCGCTTCAGGTACCAGTAACCGCCACCGATAATCAGGGCCAACACGACCAGTGTGCCCAGTACGTACCGCAAGGAGCGTTGAATCATCAGCGTTTCACCAATCCAGTCAAGCCGCCCGCAATCAGGGCAGCAGTATCGGCCAGGGCAACCAGCGGATCGAGTCCGGCGGGCACGGCCATATAACGGGGTTCCCAGTCAGGCTGGAATTTGTCTTTGAAGCGGCGCAAGCCTTGGAAGTTGTAGAGCTGCTCACCACGGCGGAAAACCATCGAGCCCAGGCGCTGGGTCAGCGGTGCGCCACGCCGGGGTTGCAACCCCGACAGCGGCACCATGCCCAGGCTGAAACGCGCGTATCCATGATTTTTATAATGTTGAATCAGGCCGACCATCATGAACTCCATGGTCAGCTTGGGCGCGTCCGGGTGCGCGCGCATCAGGTCGAGGCTGGCCAGGTCATGGCCGTAAGTCTCGAGCAGGTTGGCAAATGCCACCGGGCGCCCTTCGAAACGAATCACCGCGACGCGGAAATGCTTGATGTAATCGTCACTGAAACGCCCGAGCGAGAAGCCTTTCTCGCGCACGTTCTTGCCGGTCAGCCAGGCATCGGAAATCACCTTGAGCTCATCCATCGGCGCATGGCCCGGCTCAAAGATCTCCAGCGACAACCCATCGCGAGTGCCGCGATTCCAGGTGTAACGCAGGTCCTTCATCTCTTTGCCCTTGGCTTCGAGATCAAAACGTTTCAGGTCGACCCGGGCTTCTTCGCCGAGCTTGATCGCGGTCAGGCCGATGTCCATGTAGTACGGCAGGTTTTCGGCGCGCACTTGATAGAACACGGGGCGGGCGTGGTGGACGTCGCAGAGGTCGCGGAACTGCCAGATCATTTCCGCCCGTTGCTGGGTCGGGCCGATCGGGTCGTACAAGGCCACCAGGCTGCGGCCACGGCGGGCGTACATCAGGAACGCCTCGTCGTTGGGATGAAACAGCAGCGCCTTGTCACCGGTCAGGGCGAGGCCGCCGTCCGGTTGGGAGGAGGCCATCAGGATCTTTATGGCGCGATCCAGCTCGTCAGGCGTCGGCAAGTGAATCACCGGGCGCGCGGTGCGCAGCAACCAGGTCAGCGACACGACCACCAGCAGGACGGCGGCCCCCAACAATGAGCGCAAGCCACGCGGGGCGTCGGCGTCGAGGGTGAATTGCCACCAGAGTTGATGGCTGTAGGGAACGTCCTGGTACGCAAACAGCAGCAACCAGATCGAGGCGCCGAGCACGCACAGGCTGGAGACCAGATAGAGCGGCGAGAACGGCAATTCAGTCAGGCGACTCGGGCGGTAGAACGAGCGGCGAAATACGCCCAGCAGGCTCGCCGTCAGGGTCATCAGGCAAGCTTCTTCCCAGTCAAAGCCTTTGAGCAGGGAGAGCAGGGCGCCGACCAGCAATAGAATGGTGGTCAACATCCAGGCGGCGGACAGTCGACGACGCAGGCCTTGAGCCAGCAACAGGCACAGCACGCCGACCAGACTGGCACCGAAGTGCGAGGCGTCGACCAGGCGGTGCGGGATCAGAAAGCCGATGTGTTCCAGCCGGGTGTCGATTTCCGGGGTGACGCCGGAGAAAAGCAGCACCACGCCGGACAGGAACACCAGCACCGCCAGGATCGGCGCCGCCAGACCGGACGCGGCCCTCAGGGATTGGCGCGACTGAAACAGACGCTGGCCTTCGTTGATCAACAGGAGCACACACGCCACCAGCAGCGGCAGCACGACGTAGATCAGGCGATAGAGCAGCAACGCAGCGGCCAGTGGTGCGGCGCCGAGCGTGTCGGCGAAGGCGGCCAACAGAATGGCTTCAAATACGCCGACTCCGCCGGGCACATGGCTGAGCACACCGGCGGCCAGGGCTAGCAGGTACACCAGCAGGAACGCACCGAAGGGCGGCGCTTCCGGCAGCAACAAATAGAGCACGGTCGCGGCGGCGGCCACGTCCAGTGCGGTGATGATCAGTTGCAGGAAAGTCAGGCGGCGACCGGGGAGGCGCAAGGTGCGGCGCCCGACCTTGACCAGCAGGTTATCCGGGGAAGGTTGTTCCGGCAGGCGACGGCGGTAGATGCCGATGGCCAATACGCCGAACAGCAGCAAAACCGCCGCGGCAACGCCCCCCAGCAAACCTTCGGACAATCCCAGGGCCGCCGAAGCAGCAGGCAGATTGCTGAGGGTCGCCAGGGCGGCCAGTGGTGGCAGTGCGCAGCCGAGCGAGAGGCTGGCGAATAACGTCATGTGAGCGACATCTGACGCCCCCAGACCGTGCCGTGCATATAAACGGTAGCGGACCGAGCCCCCCGAGAGCATCGAAAGACCGATGGCGTTGCCGATGGCAAATGCCGTGAAGCCCCCCAGCGCAAGAATTCGCGGCGCCAGCGTCACGCCCGCGTAGCGACTGGCGGACCATTCATACCCCAGCAGAATGATGAAGCCGACCACGGTCGCCGCCAATGCGCCCAGCAGTGCCGGTTTAGGGACTTCAAGAATCGAGTCGTGCAAAGCGTACAGATCGAGTTCGCTCAGCAGATGACGACAGGCAATCAGCGCGATAGCGAACAACAGCAGCGTCACCGCCAGGCCGATGGGCTGGCGATATTTGCTGGCCAGATCCAGCAAGCGCAGGCGCTCGGCCTTGATCGATTGGGTCGCTGTGACGGTGTCTTGTGGATCAGACGAGTTGGCGCGCATCAATCACCTCTTGGATTGTGCGCGACAGGATGGGGGTATCCAGCCAAGTTACCAATCCCTGTAGAAAAAAATAATCACAAATATTAACGCCTCTCACCGGTTGACGGCGATGGCTTGTCATTGGGCGTTGGGGGGATCTGTCTGCGAATCAGCATAGTCTGAACTCATCGCATTGGAGATCCCGAACGCTTCGCTACACAGTGACAGGTCATTGTTGCGAAAGGACTTTTTCAACAGATACAAAAAAGGCCACTCTTTCGAGTAGCCTTTTTTGATGTTTGGTTGCGGGAGCCGGATTTGAACCGACGACCTTCGGGTTATGAGCCCGACGAGCTACCAGACTGCTCCATCCCGCGTCTGTGTGGCGGCATTCTATAGAGATACGCCTGTGTGTCAACCGTTAATCTGCAACCGGGTCAAATAAGCGTAAATAAGCGGCGAACGGTCGCGGAGCAGACTTAAGTTTCGGAATCAGAACGATTTCTCGCTTCTGTTCATGAAGAGGGCACAAAACAGGCGCGCACAAAAAAGGCCACTCTTTCGAGTAGCCTTTTTTGATGTTTGGTTGCGGGAGCCGGATTTGAACCGACGACCTTCGGGTTATGAGCCCGACGAGCTACCAGACTGCTCCATCCCGCGTCTGTGTGTCGGCATTCTACAGAGGATCGCTGGGCTGTCAACCTTCAATCCAGATAAAACCTGTTCTGGTTCAATCGCTTAGCGGGAAGGAAGGGCTGGGTGATCGTCTGCGAGGCAGGCATGGCAAGGCTTGCAGCTCTATCGGGTGACGCTTTTCGATTGAGAAAATAAATTCATCGGTAACTTTTCCTACCGGTGGGGAAGAAGATTCAGACTACTGGTGCTATATACAGGTGTCAGTGAGATACTGCCGATCCGGCACGCCATGACCCCATTTCTTCACCATGAACACCGCTTTTATATGAGCCAGCGAAAAATCATCCACGTCGATTGCGACTGCTTCTACGCTGCCATCGAGATGCGTGACGACCCGCGCCTGGCGGGTAAACCGCTGGCTGTGGGTGGCTCGGCAGACCGGCGCGGGGTGATCGCCACTTGCAACTATGAGGCGCGGGCCTACGGCGTGCGCTCGGCCATGTCTTCCGGGCAAGCCCTGAAGCTGTGTCCGGACCTGACCATCGTCAAGCCGCGCATGGACGCCTATAGAGAAGCGTCGAAGGAAATTCATACGATCTTTCGCGATTACACCGACCTGATCGAGCCGCTTTCCCTCGACGAGGCTTACCTCGACGTGTCGGACTGTGCGCATTTCGGTGGCAGCGCCACGCGCATCGCCCAGGACATTCGCCGCCGAGTCTCCAATCAGTTGCACATCACGGTCTCGGCTGGCGTGGCGCCGAACAAGTTTCTGGCCAAGATCGCCAGTGACTGGAAGAAGCCCAACGGTTTGTTTGTGATCACGCCTGATCAGGTTGAAGACTTTGTCAGTGGTTTGCCCGTCAGCAAGCTGCATGGCGTTGGCAAAGTGACCGCCGACAAGCTGGGCAGGCTCGGCATTGTCGATTGCTCGCATTTGCGCGAGTGGGGCAAGTTGGCGCTGGTGCGTGAATTCGGCAGCTTCGGCGAGCGACTCTGGAGCCTGGCCCGGGGGATTGATGACCGTCAGGTGCACAACGACAGCCGCCGGCAATCGATCAGTGTTGAAAACACCTATGACGTGGACCTGCCGGATCTGGTCAGCTGCCTGGATAAACTACCCGAGCTGCTGGAAACGCTGGCGGGGCGCATGGCGCGGATCGACAGCAGCTATCGGCCGGGCAAGCCGTTCGTCAAAGTGAAGTTCCATGACTTTACCCAGACGACGCTGGAACAAGCCGGGGCAGGGCGGGATTTGGGCAGTTATCAGTTGTTGCTGACCCAGGCGTTCAATCGCGGCGGGAAACCGGTGCGGTTGTTGGGGATTGGCGTGCGGCTGGAGGATTTGCGGGGTGGGTTTGAGCAGATGGAGTTGTTTGAGCGGTAGTTTTGCGGTGAATGTGAGGGCCTCTTCGCGGGCAAGCCTCGCTCCTACAGGTATCGCATCTTGTAGGGGCGAGGCTTTTGCTTTTAATTCGGTCCAGGATCCGCCACCAGTCGCCCGGCATCCTTGGTCAATGACTTGAGGAATTCGGTCTGCAACTCTGGATCGTTGCGGGTCAGTTCGATCAGGCTTTGTTCCAGCTCGCTGGCTTCTTCTTCAAGACCCAGTTCCGACAAGCGCTTGACCCGGTGTACCCACTGGCTCACTTCGTCGTCTTCGAGGTCGTCATAAATCAGGCCATGGGCTTCGAGCAGTTTGCCGCGCAATGAACTGCTGACTGCCAGGGACGAATCGCTGTGTACATCGTCCTGGCCGTCTTCGACGCTGATCAGCAGTCGGCTCAGATGATTGATGTCATGTTCGGCGAATGGGCTGTCCAGCAGGTTCAGGCGCAGAACACCGTTTTTGTCGGTGCTCAGATCAAACGTTTCCTTGCCGGCTTTCACCACCACCGGGCGCTCGCTCCAGGGCAGGCTCGAGTATTCGGTGCGCTTGTCGAGCTGGATCTCATCGATCCCGGCCAGGTTTTGTTGCGCCCGACCGTTGGACTGCACGTTCATGAGCGGGTTGAGCCCGGCAAAACCGTAGCTCAGCCAATCCTTGGTCACGCTGTCCGGCAGACTGCCGAGGGTGAATACGTTGACCACATTCGCCCCGACACCGCCCACCACCGCGACCGCGCCCAGCGGGATCTCGTAGACCTCCCGCCAGGGTTGGTAGGGCGTGTAGCGATCATAGTGACGCGTGACTTCGAATTCGGTGACTTCGAACGTTTTCTGCTCGTGGATTTTCACCCGACGTTGCGGCAACTCAAGCACCTTGGGCTCGCCGACATCGATCTGCAGGCTGTGATCGAGCAATTTGCGCTCGACACGCTCCTCGTGCTCGCTGCGTTGCGACATGTGATTGGCACAGCCGCTGACCAGCAGGGTGACGCACAGGGCGCCACCACCGAGGCCTAAGGTGTTTCGCTTGAACATGACTTCTCTATCTGGTGTCAGCGGCGGATACGGGCCTGGAGGAAAGACAGCACGTCAGCAACCGGCAGCGCTTGCGCTTCAGGTTCGGTACGGCTCTTGTATTCCAGATTGCCTTCGGCGAGGCCGCGGTCACTGACCACGATCCGGTGAGGAATGCCGATCAGCTCCATGTCCGCGAACTTGATGCCCGGGCTGGTTTTCTTGTCGCGATCGTCCAGCAGCACTTCGAAGCCGGCTGCAGTCAGTTCTGCATACAGCTTGTCGGTGGCTTCACGAACCTGTTCGGTTTCGTAGCGCAATGGCACCAAAGCGACCTGGAATGGAGCCAGTGTGTCGCTCCAGATGATCCCGTTGGCGTCGTTGTTCTGCTCGATGGCCGCAGCCACCACGCGGGAAACGCCGATGCCGTAGCAACCCATTTCCAGGGTAACCGGCTTGCCGTTCTCGCCCAGCACTTCGCACTTCATCGCCTTGCTGTACTTGTTGCCCAGCTGGAAGATGTGCCCGACTTCAATGCCGCGCTTGATTTCCAGGGTGCCCTTGCCATCCGGGCTTGGGTCGCCGGCGACAACGTTACGCAGGTCGGCAACGGTCGGAACCGGCAGATCACGCTCCCAGTTCACGCCGAAGTAGTGCTTGTCGTCGATGTTGGCACCGATGCCGAAGTCGCTCATCAGCTCGACGGAACGGTCGATGATGATCGGCAGTGGCAGGTTCAACGGGCCGAGGGAACCGGCGCCGGCGCCAATGGCGTCGCGCAATTCGCTTTCGGAAGCCATGACCAGCGGGCTGGCAACGCCTGGCTGGTTGCCGGCCTTGATTTCGTTCAGCTCGTGGTCGCCACGGATGATCAGGGCAATCAGCTTGCCTTGCTCTTCAGCGTGAACCACGAGGGTCTTGATGGTCTTTTCGATCGGCAGGTTGAAGCCTTCGACCAGTTGCGCAATGGTCTTGGCGTTCGGCGTGTCGACCAGGCGCAGTTCTTCAGTCGGTGCGGCGCGGGAGGTTTCACGCGGCACGGCTTCGGCTTTCTCGATGTTCGCGGCGTAGTCGGAACCGTTGCTGAAGACGATATCGTCTTCGCCGGACTCGGCCAGTACATGGAACTCGTGGGAGCCGGCACCGCCGATGGAGCCGTTGTCGGCTTCTACAGGGCGGAACTTCAGGCCCAGACGGGTAAACACGTTGCAGTACGCCTGGTGCATGCGGTCGTAGGTGATCTGCAGCGAAGGCTGATCAGCGTGGAACGAATAGGCGTCCTTCATGATGAACTCGCGGCCGCGCATCAAACCGAAGCGTGGGCGGATTTCGTCACGGAATTTGGTCTGGATCTGATACAGGTTGATTGGCAGCTGCTTGTAGCTGCTCAATTCGTTGCGCATCAGGTCGGTGATCACTTCTTCGTGGGTCGGGCCGGCGCAGAAGTCGCGACCGTGGCGATCCTTGAAGCGCAGCAATTCAGGGCCGTATTCTTCCCAGCGACCGGATTCCTGCCACAGCTCAGCCGGTTGGGTGCTCGGCATCAACACTTCGAGAGAGCCTGCGGCGTTCATTTCTTCACGAACGATGGCTTCGACCTTGCGCATCACTCGCAAGCCCATCGGCAGCCAGGTGTAGAGGCCCGAGGCGAGTTTGCGGATCATGCCGGCGCGCAGCATCAGCTGATGGCTGATGACGACCGCGTCGGAAGGCGTTTCTTTCTGTGTGGCGAGCAAAAATTGACTGGTGCGCATGGTTGGCCGTTGTCGGTTGCTGATGACGAGAAATGACGGAGCATTGTACGGGCGAGATCCGCTGGCGTACAGGCGTGCGGTCGGCGGTGTGGCACGAGGGCGGGAATCGTCGCGCCCTCTGCGAAATGTCCTACGATTCTTCCGCGACCTGGGTCGGCACCGGTTCGGGTGTCGGCGTCGGACCTGCGCGACGGCTCTCCTGGTACCAGTGCAGGGCGATCAACAGCAGGGTCGGAACACCCAGCAGCGCCGTGATCAGGAAGAAGTTGTGGTAACCGAATTTCTCCACCATGACCCCTGAATAACCGCCGATCAAGCGTGGCAGCAGGAGCATGATCGAGCTGAGCAGGGCGTACTGGGTGGCCGAGAATTTCAGGTTTGTCAGGCTCGACAGGTACGCGACGAACGCTGACGTCGCCAGGCCCGAGCTGAAGTTGTCCAGGGAAATGGTCAGGATCAGCATGTTCAGGTTGGCGCCCATGTCGGCGAGCATCAGGAACAGCAGGTTGGTGCCGGCCGATGTAATGCCGCCGATGAGCAGGATCGGCAGGATGCCGAAACGCACGATCAGCAGGCCGCCCATGCCGGCGCCGACCAGGGTCATGATCAGGCCGAAGATTTTGCTGACACTGGCGATCTGGTCCTTGGTGAAGCCCTGGTCGATGTAGAACACGTTGGCCATCACGCCCATGACCGTATCGGACATGCGGTAGGTGGCGATCAGCCCGAGCAGCAGGAACGCTTGCCAGCGGTAACGCAGAATGAAGTCGTTGATCGGCGTCAGCACCGGTGCCAGGCCGCGACGGCCCATGGCCGACAGGCACATAAACGTGAGCGTGGTGTAGAGGATGGCCCGCAGGAAGGCGCGGTCTTCGAGCAGCAGGTCGAGCGGGCTCGCGCCTTCGAACAGCACGCTGGCGAAGTCGGTGTTGTAGAGCTGGGTAAACATGGCCGGCACGGACACCAGCAGCACGATCAGCACGAACACCGACATCAGTTGATGCATAAAGCTGTAGCGGCCGGCTTGAAGTTGGGTGCGCAGGGGCACAGGCGGTTCGCGCATGAACAGCGTCGTCAGCAGCGCCGGGACCATCAGGGCGCCAAACAACACGTAGGTGCCGGCCCAGGCCGAATGCTGGTAATTGAAACCCGTGGAGCCAAAGCCTTCAGCGAAAAACAGCGCGCCGGCCGTCGCCAGCAACGCGGCGATCCGATAGCCGGACATGTAGCTGGCAGCGAGCGCTGCCTGGCGAGTGTCGTCGGCGATTTCCAGGCGATAGGCGTCAACCGCAATGTCTTGCGTCGCCGACGCGAAGGCGACGACCACGGCGATGGCGATCAGCCAGGACAAGTGCTTTTGCGGGTCGCAGAAACCCATCCCGATCAGACCGAGGATCACCAGTGCCTGGGAGAGCACCAGCCAGGAACGTCGTCGACCGAGTTTGCCGAGAAAGGGCAGGCGCCATTGGTCGAGCAGCGGGGACCAGACCCATTTAAAGGCATAGGCCAAGCCGATCAGACTTGCATAACCGATGGTTTCGCGGGCCACACCGGCCTCACGCAGCCAAACGGAGAGCGTCGAAAACACCAGCATGTAGGGCAGGCCGGCGGCGAAACCAAGCAACAACAACACAAGCGTCGAGGGGCTGGCATAGGCGGCGAGCGCGGCGCGCCAGGTTTTACGGGGCATGGGCTGGAGTCTGCCTCAAGAATTACGGAAACAAAGCGCGCACTCTAACCGCTGTGCTCTACCGGGCGCCAGCCATGGCGCTGAATATCAACACGATTGTTCAGGATACTGACGCCTTCGGAGCGCAATCGCGCGCGCTGCTCATCCCCTGAAGGGCTGCCCACGGGCAGGCTGATCCGACCGCCGGCACCCAGCACGCGGTGCCATGGCAGCTTGGTGTCGCCGGGCAGCTGGCTCAATGTGCGTCCCACCCAGCGCGCGGCTCGGCCCAGTCCGGCCAGTTCGGCGAGTTGACCATAGCTGACCACTTTGCCCTCGGGCACCTGCGCGAGGGTCAAGTAGAGCGCCGTGCGTCGGATTTGCGCTGCACTTTCGGTTTCAGTGGTTGGGTCGGTCACGTCCGTGGTTCCTGAAAAATTCGCCTTACCGTCCGTAGAGTAAGTCCTGGATGCGCAATTGAGAAATGAACTCAATAGAAATAGTCGGGTCAGTCCTTGCTAGGGTCTTATTCCCAGGGATAATGCCGACTTTTTTTCGCAAACTTGAGCCTGTATTTGCTTATGGTATCCAGAACCCTGCTGTGCCTTGCTGTCATGAGTGCCTCCACGCCGTTGCTCGCTGATACCGTCTGGTTGAAGAACGGTGACAAACTGAGCGGCAAGATCACGCTGTTCGATGGCGGTAAATTGCTGATACAGACCGAATATGCCGGTGCGGTTCCGATCGACTGGAAGCAGGTCAAGACCCTGGAAAGTGATCAGGAGTTGCTGGTCAAGCAAGATGCTTACACCGGCGAGAAGGCCAAGTCGCTGCATGCAGCGGACGACGGCAAGGTGACGCTGGAAAACGGCGAAGCGCCGAAGACGGTCGAGCTGGCGAGTATCCAGCAGATTCTCAAGCCCAAGCCAGTGGTTGAAGATCTGGTGTGGAAAGGCAATGTCGACGCGGCGCTGGATTACCAGCGGGCGGAAAAAGACACCGATGACTACGACATCGACTTCAAGACCACGGCGCGCCATGGCAAATGGCGGCACACGGCGGAAGGCGAGTACAACCGCGAATTTCAGGATGACGTGGTCACTACCGACAACTGGCGGGGCGAATACTCGCTCGACCGTTTCCTGACCGAGAAGTGGTTCTGGCAAGGCCGCGCGGTCTATAAGCGCGACAAGGTAGAAGACCTCTCCCGTCAGCGCACTGTCGGTACCGGTCCGGGTTACCAGTTCTGGGATAACGAACTCGGCGCATTCTCCCTGGGCTCGCTGGTCAACCGCACGGACTATGAGTTCTCCGACGGCAGCAAGGAAAACTTCTATTCCCTGGCGATGAAGTGGGACTACAACCGTTACCTGATCGGCAAGAAGGTGGAGTTCTTCACCAATGGCGAAGTGGGCAAGCCGTTGTCGGGCGTAGCGGATTACGCGCTCGATGCCGAAATGGGCTTGCGCTACAAGGTCACCGAGTGGGCTTCGCTTAACCTCAAGGCCGAGCGAGACATCATCAGCGGTACCGACGATGCTGATCTGGACAAGACGCGTTACACCGCAGGGTTTGGTGTGGCCTGGTAAGACGCAAAAAATCGCAGCCGTGGGCTGCGATTTTTTTTGCCTGCAAAACACACAGGCACAAAAAAGCCCCGCTTTTGAGGGCGGGGCCTTTTACTAAAGCAAGTACAAGTTAGATAACTTGAACTTCTTCAGCTTGCATGCCTTTCTGACCGCGGGTAGCGATGAAAGAAACCTGTTGGCCTTCTTTCAGGCTTTTGAAGCCGTCGGATTGGATAGCTTTGAAGTGAACGAACAGGTCGTCACCGGATTGTGGAGTGATGAAGCCGAAGCCTTTTTCATCGTTGAACCACTTAACGGTACCAGTTTGGCGATTAGACATGGTGTAACTCCTTGAACAAAGATAACTGCGACGCAGGAAGAACCCTGGCCGAGACTGAGTGCAAAGAGCAGGAAAAATTCTTGTAGATGGTTGGATCGAAATTCAACATATCGTGTAGAGATTCTCAGTGACACAAGCAGCACAGTGGCGCCACCTTAACCCTTTTTCCGGAACGTGCCAATGCTTCCGGTGAAGGTTTCTCTGATTTCATGACTGACGGTCCGCCAATTTACGGCGAAGGCCCAGATATCACAGGGGATCGGCGAGAATTATGCCCCGGACTTTGAACCCGGAGCGCGCGCCCGGTAAGATGCCGGACAGAATTTTTCCACCTCGCTATTCAGGACACCCGCCATGAGCATCAAATCGGACAAGTGGATTCGCCGCATGGCGCAGGAACACGGCATGATCGAGCCGTTCGTCGAGCGCCAGGTGCGCGGCAGCGACGATAACCGTGTGATCTCCTACGGCGTGTCGAGTTACGGTTACGACGTTCGTTGCACTAGTCATTTCAAGGTGTTCACCAATATTAATTCGGCCATTGTCGACCCGAAAAATTTTGATGCCGGCAGCTTCGTCGACATCCATAGCGACGTCTGCATCATCCCGCCGAACTCTTTTGCCTTGGCCAGCACCGTCGAATACTTCCGTATTCCGCGCAACGTATTGACCATCTGCCTGGGCAAAAGCACCTACGCCCGTTGCGGCATCATCGTCAACGTCACCCCGCTTGAGCCTGAGTGGGAGGGGCACGTGACCCTGGAATTCTCGAACACAACCAACCTGCCTGCGAAAATCTATGCCAACGAAGGCGTGGCGCAGATGCTGTTCCTTGAATCCGACGAAGAGTGCGAAGTGTCCTATAAGGACCGTGGCGGCAAGTATCAGGGCCAACGCGGCGTCACCTTGCCACGCACCTGATCCATTCATCTGGCAGGTCGCGGGAATTCTTGAGCGGGTAGACACTCTATTGGGTGTACTGCCCGGTTCGCGTACAGCGGACGGGGCCATCGCTCAGGAGTGCTTTATGAAGATCGATCCGCGAATAAGTGCCGAACTGGCAAGGCTTGAGCCCAATCAGATTGGCGTCCTGGCCTGGTCCTTGTTGGCACATCCAGCCATCAGCATGGCAGGGGGCATCCCCGGCCAGCCTGATCCTGATACCCCGAACGAACAGCCTACCGAGCCCGGTGAGCCTACCCTGCCGGATGAGCCACCTCCCGCGCCCGTAGCCTGATTGCTATTACCTGCAGGGGCGAAGCTTGCTTTGGACGGAGTTCCGACGAAGGCGGTGTGTCAGACAACATCATTCTTACCTGACACACCGCCTTCGCGAGCAAGCTTCGCTCCTACACGCTGACTGGCCATATTTCGTTGTCGCCGATGACAAAGATCCTGCAGCTGTCGTCCCGTTCGATCTGATAGCCGCCGGTAAACGCGCCGAAGGCCGGGAGCAGGCTGATGTCCTCGCCCAATCTGAAACACGCCAGGCGCAAACGTTGCCGACCTTTGCCGTTCAGCCGATAAACCGGATGCACATGCCCGGCGAGTACATGCCGGTGCGGATGCGGATCGGGCTCATGCTGCAAGGCGAACGGTCCGAGCAATAACGGTTCGGGCACTACGCGTATGTTTAACGAAGCCGGCGGGTCCCCGGCGCGTTTGTCGTGGTTGCCGCGGATCAGCGTCATTGGCAGATCCGGGTGCCGCGCTCGCCACTCAGCCAGGGCGCTTAACGTGCCGCAAGCATGGGAGCCGGGCCCGTGCAGAAAATCCCCGAGGAAAATCAGCTGACGGCAGGGTAGGGCGGCCAACATCCCGTCCAGCACTGCGACATTGCTGGCGGTGGTGCCATGGGGCACCGGCTGGCCAAGGCTGCGATACGCCGCCGCTTTGCCAAAATGCACGTCAGCGATCAACAGGGCTTGTTGCGCCGGCCAGTAAATGGCTTTTTCCGGCAGCAGCCACAGTTCTTCACCGGCCAGACTCACGGGATAGGGCGTACTCATCAGGTTTTCCCGGTTTCGGCGGTTTTCTCAAGGTCGGTGACCATGCGACGGATACGGTCCGCGAGTTTTTCCGAGCTTATGCTTTCCCGCATGCGTTCAACCAACAGGGGAAACCCCAGCGGCGTAGGACGTTTGATCTGATGCAGGTCCAGTTTCAGACGATTGATACGCGCCAATGTCTGTTCCAGACGATGAATATCCAGTTCTTCCCGTAGGACTTCTTCCCCGGCCTGCGCCAGCAATAGATTCCCCGCGTCGTACTGCTTGAACACCTCGAAGAACAGTCCGCTGGAGGCTTGAACCTGCCGTGTGCTTTTCGGTGCGCCGGGGTAGCCGGCAAACACCAGTCCGGCAATGCGGGCGATTTCCCGAAAGCGGCGAAGCGCGAGTTCGCCGGCATTCAAGCTCGCGAGGACATCGTTCAACAAGTGCTCGGCGCTCAACAGGCCTGGGTTCAACACCTGCGACCAATCCACAGAGGTGGCGCTGAGTAACTCCAGCCCGTAATCATTGACCGCGATGGAAAACGTCACCGCCTGCTGCTGGCTGACCCGCCACGCCAGCAAACTCGCCAGGCCCAGATGCACCTGACGCCCGGCAAAGGGGTACAGGAACAGGTGCCAGCCTTCGCGGGATTTCAGTGCTTCGGCCAGCAACGAGTTCGAGGTCGGCAACCCGGACCAGCGTCGCTGCACCTCCAGCAGCGGCCGCAGAGCCCGCATCTCCGGGCCGATGAACTCGCCTTGCTCCGCTGCACTGAAACGCGCGACCACCGCCTGCGCCAGTTCGTTGGAAAGGGGCATCCGCCCGCCATTCCAGCGCGGCACCGCGGCTTTTTTCGCGGTGCTGCGTTTGACATAAGCGGTCATGTTTTCCACCCGCACCAACTCCAGCAAGCGCCCCGCGAACAGGAAACCGTCGCCCGGCTTCAGTCGCGCAATAAAACCTTCCTCGACACTGCCCAACTGCTTGCCGCCGCCCTTGCTCCAGAACTTCAGCTGAATGCTCGCATCGCTGACGATGGTGCCGATGCTCATGCGATGCCGCCGCGCCAGCCGCGCATCCGGTACACGCCAGACGCCAAACTCGTCAGGCTCGACCCGGCGATAATCCGGATAGGCTGTCAGGGAAAGCCCGCCATGGCGTACAAACGCCAGCGCCCAGGTCCAATCCGCCGCCGTCAGGTCTCGATAAGCCCAGGTTCTACGAACTTCTTCATACAATTCGCCGGGAGCAAACCCACCGCCCAGCGCCATGCTGACCAGGTGTTGAACCAGCACATCCAGCGGTTTGTGCGGCGACTCCCGAGGCTCGATGCTGCGTTGCGCCACGGCATCTTGAGCCGCCGCCGCTTCGATCAGTTCCAGGCTGTGGGTCGGCACCAACGTCACCCGTGACACTCGCCCCGGCGCATGACCGGAACGCCCGGCCCGCTGCATCAGGCGCGCCACACCTTTGGCCGAGCCGATTTGCAGCACCCGTTCCACCGGCAGGAAATCCACCCCCAGGTCCAGGCTTGAAGTACAGACCACCGCTTTGAGCTGGCCTTCCTTCAGCGCTCGCTCGACCCAGTCGCGGGTGTCTCGCGACAGTGAGCTGTGGTGCAAGGCAATCAGCCCGGCCCAATCGGGGCGCGCCTCCAGCAACGCCTGATACCAGATCTCGGATTGCGCGCGAGTGTTGGTGAACACCAGGCTGCTGGGGCTTGAGTCTATTTCAGCGACGACTTGCGGCAACATCTTCAAGCCAATGTGGCCGGCCCAGGGAAATCGCTCGATGGCTGGCGGTAGCAACGTGTCGACCCGCAGTTCCTTGGACGTCTGGCCTTGAACACTGATGCCGCCACCTTGTGGGATCAACACCTGTTCGGCGTGGGCCTGATTACCCAGCGTCGCGGAAACGCCCCACACGATCAGGTCCGTATTCCATCGACGCAAACGGGCGAGGGCCAGTTGCAGCTGCACGCCGCGTTTGTTGCCGAGCAGTTCGTGCCATTCGTCGACCACCACCATGCGCAAGGTCGATAGCGCTGCTTGCGCATCGGCACGGGCGAGCATCAGCGTCAGGCTTTCAGGGGTGGTGATCAGCGTGGTGGGCAGGCGCCGGCTCTGACGCGCACGTTCGCTGCTGCTCGTGTCGCCGGTGCGCAGGCCGACGCTCCAGGGGATCTGCAGGTCGTGCAGCGGCGCTTCAAGGGCGCGAGCGGTGTCGGCGGCCAAGGCGCGCATGGGGGTTATCCACAGCACCGTCAGCGGTTCGGCCAGCGGTTTTCGTTTGCGAGGTTTTTCAACAGGGGCAATGGACTTGGCGTAGTGATTGAGCGCGGCAAACCAGACTGCATAGGTTTTACCGGCACCCGTGCTGGCATGCAGTAATCCGGACTCACCGCGCTTGACGGCCGTCCACACTTGCTTCTGAAAGACGAATGGCTTCCAGTCGCGGGCGCTGAACCATTGTGATGCGTAGTCGGTGGACGATCCCATGCCGGCGGTGTGCGCTCTGAAAGTCTTCTTTCAGTGACCGCGGCGTGGGTGAACAAGTTTAATCGCAGTACTGCTGATCGGAATCTGAACCCAGTAGGAGCGAAGCTGGCTCGCGAAGGCGGAGTGTCAGGCAACGATGATGTCGGCTGATACTCCGCCTTGGCGAGCCAGCTTCGCTCCTACAGGCTTTGCAGTGTTACTTGAGGTTGCCGCTCAGGAACTGCTGCAACCGCTCGCTCTTCGGGTTGCCCAGCACGTCTTCCGGCGCGCCTTCTTCCTCGACCAGGCCCTGATGCAGAAACAGCACCTGGCTCGACACCTTGCGGGCGAAGCTCATTTCGTGAGTCACCATGATCATGGTCCGGCCTTCTTCGGCCAGGCCTTGAATCACCCGCAGCACTTCACCCACCAGCTCAGGGTCGAGCGCCGAGGTCGGTTCATCGAACAGCATGACTTCCGGTTCCATGGCCAATGCCCGCGCAATCGCCACGCGTTGCTGCTGGCCACCGGAAAGAAACGCCGGGTATTGATCCGCCACGCGCGCCGCCAGCCCGACCTTGTCGAGGTAACGCCGCGCGCGGTCTTCGGCTTCCTCCTTGCTGCAACCCAGCACCCGGCGCGGGGCCATGGTGATGTTTTCCAGCACCGTCATGTGGCTCCACAGGTTGAAGTGCTGGAACACCATGGCCAGGCGGGTGCGAATTTTTTGCAGTTCATCGGGGTCAGCCACGTGCATGCCGTGGCGGTCCTTGATCATGCGGATGTTCTGGCCGTCCAGGGTCATGGCGCCGTCATTGGGCTGTTCGAGAAAGTTGATGCAGCGCAGAAAGGTGCTTTTGCCCGAGCCACTGGCGCCGATCAGGCTGATGACGTCGCCGGTGTTGGCCTTGAGTGACACGCCTTTGAGCACATGATGATCGCCATAGCTTTTATGCAGGCCTTCGATGGTCAGTTTGTACATGGGGCATGCATCCTCAAGGCGAAAGTAGGTAGCCGCTGCGATAGGCCTCGGTGCCCGCGACGTGCGCGATCACCATGCCGGCAGTGGCCATGCGCCGCAGCGAGCGGGCGTACATCAGGCCGGCGGCGGTGCAATGAACGGGTGTGACGCGATCGTTGATCGGGTCGATGATTTCGGCGATCAGTTGCCCGGCTTCGAGGTATTCCCCCGGCAGTGCGGTGAACACCAGCAGACCGCCCACCGGTGTCGACACCGGCTCGACGCCGGCCAACGGGGTGGCGGGGTAGGGCAGTTCGGGCAATGGCGCCGCTTCGCCGGCAATGGCGCCGAAGTGAATCAGGTAGTCGATCAGCGCCTGGCAGTCGAGACTGGCCAGAGGATGATTGACGTCGCCCTGGCCGCGCAATTCGACGGTGACCGAGAAACTGCCCAGCGGGATGTTGAACTGTTCGCCGAAGCGTTCTTTCAACTGCCACCAGAGCAGGGTGAAACATTCATCGAACGACTGACCGCCGGAATCGGTGGCCAGCAGGCTCGCTTCGGCGCCGATGTAACGGGCCAGCGGCTCGACCTGCGGCCAGGCTTCGGGTGTGGTGTAAAGGTGGGCGACTGCTTCGAAATCGCAATGCAGGTCCAGCACCATGTCCGCATCGCAGGCCAGCCGTTGCAGGGTCAGGCGTTGGGATTGCAGCTGAGTACTGGCGATTTGCCGAGCGAGGGCGTTGCGCAGGCTTTCGCGGATCAACTCGAGGTTGCGCTGCGGCTCATCGCCAAGCTGGCCTTCGATTTCGTTGCCCACCGCTTCGCTCAAGTCGACGAACCAGCGATTGAAGTTCTGCCCGCTTTCCAGCTCGTAGCGGCCCAGCGGCACATCCATCAGCACCTGTTCCAGGCCGACCGGGTTCGCCACCGGCACCAGCACGATTTCGCTGCGCAGGCGGCCGGTGGCTTCAAGTTCCGCCAGGCGCTGCTTGAGGTGCCAGGCCACCAGCATGCCGGGCATTTCATCGGCATGCAGGGACGACTGGATGTAGATCTTGCCTTTGGCCGACGTTGGGCCGAAGTGGAAACTGTGAATCTGTCGAGCGGTCCCCGGCAGCGGGGCCAGCAAGTCATGTATCTGGTGGCGCATGTTTGTCTCTTTATTCCTGAAAGCGGGTCCTAGTGGGACGGCCCGAGGAACGCCAGCCATCGGCGTTCGGCGAGGCGGAACAGGCCGACCAGCGCGAAGGTAACGGTCAGGTAGATCAGCGCAGCGATGCCGAACGACTGGAAGGTGAGGAAGGTCGCCGAGTTGGCGTCCCGCGCGACTTTCAGGATGTCCGGGATGGTCGCGGTGAACGCCACGGTGGTCGAGTGCAGCATCAGAATCACTTCGTTGCTGTAATAAGGCAACGAGCGACGCAGGGCCGACGGCATGATCACGTAGGCATACAGCTTCCAGCCTGTCAGACCGTAGGCCTTGGCCGCTTCGACTTCACCGTGGGCCATGCTGCGGATCGCCCCGGCGAAAATCTCCGTGGTGTAGGCGCAGGTGTTCAGGGCGAACGCCAGGATCGTGCAGTTCATCGCATCGCGAAAGAACGCATCCAGCACCGGTTGAGCGCGCACGGCGGCCAGGCTGTAGATGCCGGTGTAGCAAATCAGCAACTGGATATACAGCGGTGTGCCGCGGAACAGGTAGGTGTAGAACTGCACCGGCCAGCGAATGTAGAAGTGCGGCGAGACCCGGGCGATGGACAGCGGGATCGACACCAGGAAACCGATGACGATCGAGGCGGTCAGCAGCCACAGGGTCATGGCCAGCCCGGTGATGTTGTAGCCGTCGGTATAAAGGAAGGGTTTCCAGTATTCCTGCAAGAGTTCGATCATCGTACGGCCTCCCGGGAACCGGCGGCGTAGCGGCGTTCGAGCCAGCGCAGGACGAAGTTGGAAGCGCTTGTGATGAGCAGGTAAATCAGCGCGGCAAGCACCAGGAAGTAAAACAGTTGATAGGTGCTCTTACCGGCGTCCTGCGCTGCTTTGACCAAATCGGCGAGGCCGATGATCGACACCAGCGCGGTGGCCTTGAGCATCACCATCCAGTTGTTGCCGATACCCGGCAGGGCAAAGCGCATCATCTGCGGGAACACCACGATTCGAAAGCGCTGGCCACGTTTGAGGCCGTACGCGGTAGCCGCTTCGACCTGACCCCGAGGCACGGCGAGAATCGCCCCGCGGAAGGTTTCGGTGAAATACGCGCCATAGATGAAGCCCAGGGTGATGACCCCGGCGCTGAACGGGTTGATCTCGATGTATTCCCATTCCATGAAATCGGTAAACGACGTCAGCCAGGTTTGCAGGCTGTAGAAAATCAGCAGCATCAGCACCAGGTCCGGCACGCCGCGAATCAGCGTGGTGTAGATCTGGGCCGGAACCCGCACCAGTTTGACTTTTGACAGTTTGGCGGTGGCGCCGAGCAGGCCGAGCAATACGGCCAAAAGCAGCGACAATGCCGATAATTTGATGGTCATCCAGGTGCCTTCCATCAGCAACGGACCGAAGCCCTTGAGGCTGAAGGCTGAGAGCCCCAGGTTTTGTAATAGGTTTTCGAACATAAATCAGCAACCTGATCGGGTGAAAAAAGCGCCCATCGCGAGATGGGCGCCGGGCATTATTTGCCGCTGTACAGATTCAGATCGCCAAAGTGTTTCTTCTGAATGGTGGCGTAGGTGCCATCGTCGTGTAACGCTTTGATACCTTTATTCAAAAGCTCTTTGAGGTCTTTGTTACCTTTAGAGATACCGATAGCTGTTTTGGCCGGCAGCAATTCGCTGTCAACTGGCTTGCTGACTTCGTAGCCTTCGCCCTTTGGCGACTTCAAGAAGCCCAGTTCGGCTTGCAGCATGTCCTGGATCGCAGCGTCGAGACGACCCGACATCAGGTCGGAATACACCTGATCCTGGTTCTGATAGGCCTGGGTCTTCACGCCGGCCTTGTCCAGCACGGCCTTGGCGTACGCTTCCTGGATGGTGCCTTGCTCGTAACCGACAGTCTTGCCTTTCAGAGAAGCGACGTCTTCGCTCAGGCCGGAACCCTTCTTGAATACATAGGCGGTTGGGCCGGAGAAGAGTTCGTTGGAGAAGTCGATGACTTTTTCGCGGGCCGGGGTGACGGTCATCGAAGAGATCACACCGTCGAATTTATTGGCCTTGAGGCCCGGAATCATGCCGTCGAAATCGCTTTCGACCCATTTGCACTTGACCTTCAGCTCGGCGCAGATCGCGTTCCCCAGATCGATGTCAAAGCCCACCAGGCTGCCGTCGGCCGCTTTCGATTCGAACGGAGCATAGGAAGGGTCAACGCCAAAACGCAGTTCTTTGTATTCCTTTGCCATGGCGGAGCCAGCAGCCATGCACAACGCCAGTGCAGAAAGGGTCAGCAATGCTTTTTTCATTATTCAATCCCTAAGAACCAATATGAGCGCTTGTGGCGCAGAATTATTGTTACTGGAAAGCGTAAGACCCATTGAAAGTAGCAATTTCCGAACCAGAGTCCCGAACAAGCGTTTTAAAAGGTGATACAAGAAATGGCAACAGGGGATTTGTGCACGGAATCGGGCATCGGAAAATAGCCGCACCAAATCAGGTCATGGAGGCGCAAGTCCTGTGGCGAGGGAGCTTGCTCCCGCCGGAGCGCGAAGCGGTCCCGCTGTAGAAAATTTGCGACGGCTTCGCAGCCGAACGGGAGCAAGTTCCCTCGCCACAAAGTTCTTTCAGCCCAACAAATCTTGCAGCGTTGCGAGGTTGTCGGCTTCTTCCACTGACTTGTCCTGCCGCCACCTCAACATCCGCGGAAACCGCACGGCAATCCCGCTCTTGTGGCGTTTCGACAGGGCAATGCCCTCGAACCCCAGCTCAAACACCAGGCTCGGTTTCACACTGCTCACCGGCCCGAATTTCTCCACCGTGGTTTTGCGCACGATGCTGTCGACCTGGCGCATTTCCTCGTCGGTCAGCCCTGAATAGGCTTTGGCGAAAGGCACCAGGGTGCGTTCGCTGGCGTCCGGCGGGCCATCCCAGACCGCGAAGGTGTAATCACTGTAGAGATTCGCCCGGCGACCATGGCCGCGCTGCGCATAAATCAGCACCGCATCGACGCTGAAGGGGTCGACTTTCCATTTCCACCAGACGCCCATGTCCTTGGTCCGGCCGACGCCATACAGCGCATCCCGGGCCTTGAGCATCATGCCCTCGACACCGAGGCTGCGGGAGGCCTCACGTTGTCTGGCGAGGTCGAACCAGTCTTCGCCGGTCAGCACCGGTGAGGGGAGTAATACCGGGTTGTTGCAGTTGGTGATGAGCTGATCCAATTGAGCGCGGCGCCTGGCCTGAGGCTGGCTGCGCCAGTCCTCGCCTTGCCATTCCAGCAAATCGTAGGCGAGGACCACCACCGGCACTTCTTCGAGAATTTTCCTGTCCAGGGTTTTGCGGCCGATCCGCTGTTGCAACAGTGCGAAGGGCAGCACCGCCGGAGCGGACGGCGATTGTGGATTGAAGGCATCGTCAGTGTTGGGGCGAGGGGCTTTCCAGGCGACGATTTCGCCGTCGATCACTGTACCGTCAGGCAGTCCGTGCAACAGGCTGTCGAGTTCGGGGAAACGCTCGGTTACCAGTTCTTCGCCGCGTGACCAGACCCACAGGCGCCCGTCACGCTTGATCACTTGGGCGCGGATGCCGTCCCACTTCCATTCCACTTGCCACTGGCTGGCCGGGCCGAGCACGGCTTCGAATTGCTCGACCGGTTGTGACAGGGCATGGGCCAGGAAAAACGGGTAAGGCTGACCACCTCGCTGGGCATGTTCGTCGGGCGATTCGGCCGCGATCAATTTCAGGTAACTGACGGCGTTCGGGCGATTGGACAGGTCGGTGTACCCGACCAGCCGCTGGGCCACGCGTTTGCTGTCGAGTCCGGCCATGGCTGCCAGGGCTCGCGTCACCAGCAGTTTGGAGACGCCGACGCGGAAACTGCCGGTAATGAGTTTGATGCAAAGCATCAGGCTGTGACGGTCCAGTTGTGCCCAGAGTGCGGGCAATCGTGCGGCGAGGACTTCCGGGGATTCGCCACGCAGGGGCAGCAGCTTGTCTTCAATCCACACCGCCAGCCCGTCGGTGGAGCTGTGCAGGGTTTCAGGCAGGACCAGCGAAATGGTTTCCGCCAGATCGCCAACCGCCTGATAACTTTCTTCGAACAGCCACGGCTCAAGGCCGGAAAATTCGACGGCCAGCTCACGCAGCACGCGCACCGGCACCAGCTGCCGAGGTCGCCCTCCGGACAAAAAGTACACCGCCCACGCCGCATCTTCGGGGGCAGCCTTGGCGAAGTAAGCCTGCATCGCGGCCAGTTTGGCATTGCTTGACGTGGTGGCGTCGAGTTCGGCATACAGCTCGGCGAAGGCCTTCATGTCGCCACCTCGGCGTGCTCGGTTTCGACGGCCGCGTTGTCTTCCTCATCGTCGCCGTATTCGGTGCTGAAACCCATGGCATCAAGGCCCTGTTCGCGCAGATGCCGCACCAGCACCGCCACCGAACCGTGGGTGACCATGACCCGTTCGGCGCCGGTTTGTTCGATGGCCCAGAGCAGGCCGGGCCAGTCGGCGTGGTCGGACAATACAAAGCCACGGTCCACGCCGCGTCTGCGCCGCGTGCCGCGTAATCGCATCCAGCCGCTGGCGAAGCCGTCGCTGTAGTCGCCAAACCGGCGCATCCAGTTGCTGGCGCCAGCCGATGGCGGGGCGATGACCAGCGCCTTGCGCATCATCGGATCGCTCTTTTGCACGTCGCCGGCGTAGATCGTCGGCGGTATATAAACGCCGCTCTCGCGGTACACCCGGTTCAGCGGGTCGACCGCGCCATGCACCAGAATGGGGCCGAGGCTGGCGTCAATGCCATGGAGAATGCGCTGGGCCTTGCCGAAGGAATAGCAGAACAGCACGCTGGTTTTGTCGGCGGCGGCATTGGCCTGCCACCACTGATTGATCTCGTCAAAGATCTGCGCCTGGGGTTGCCAGCGATAGATTGGCAGGCCGAAGGTCGACTCGGTGATGAAGGTGTGGCAGCGCACCGGCTCGAAGGGTGCGCAGGTGCCGTCGGGCTCGATCTTGTAATCCCCCGAGGCGACCCAGACTTCGCCGCCATATTCCAGGCGCACCTGGGCTGAGCCGAGGACGTGGCCGGCAGGGTGAAAACTCAGGGTGACACCGTGGTGCCGCAAGCGCTCGCCATAGGGCAGGGTTTGCAGGCTGATGTCCTGGCCCAGTCGCGCACGCAAAATCCCTTCACCGGGCGCGGCCGCCAGGTAATGCTGGTTGCCGGTGCGGGCATGGTCGCCATGGGCGTGCGTGATGACCGAACGCTCGACCGGCCGCCACGGGTCAATATAGAAATCGCCGGCGGGGCAGTACAAACCTTCAGGGCGCGCGATAACAAGATCCATGTTGTTACCAAAATGGGGGGGCTTGTTAGCTATGAGGTTGGCGCGAAGCGAGAAGTTCTATCGAGTTTCGCGCGCTGATCGTTCCCATGCTCCGCGTGGGAATGCAGCCCGTGAAGCTCCGCGCCACTGGACGCGGAGCGTCCCTAGAGGCATTCCCACGCAGAGCGTGGGAACGATCAGTGGCGAAAGGGGTTACTTGCCGGGTGTCAGGGTCAACCGTGTCTTGCCGTACACCTTGTCAAAGTTCTGCGGTTGCATCGGCAGGCTCATGTATTGCCCCTTCAGCCATGGATCAATGCTGTCGAGGTAGTGCGGGCTCGCCGGGTTGCCGGACTGACCGGTGCTGTTCTGCCCCATCAGCGGTTCGGCCTGGCTGAAGTCCACGATAAAGCGCATGGCTGGCGCCAGCGTCGTGTTGAAGTCCTGACCCCAGGTGAAGGCCGCCGTGTTCAGCGTCGTGTGATCGCCGCCGGCCGCGAGCGGACCGCGCACGGTCTGGCCGCTGGCATTCTTCCACTCATAGCGGTGCAACTTGCCCCACTGCCAGGCTTTGTGATCGCCGCCCAATTGACTGTCACCGGCGCTGATCGCCGCCGCCAGACTGCGAGCGAGGATTGCCGGCTTGTCTTCTTTCTGCGGCGTGCGTGCGTCATCCCAGAACGGACTGTCTTCACGGCCCAGCAAGTGATCGGCCTGAGCCGCGTAGGACAACTTGCCGTTGGCGATAAAGGCTTTCCACGCCGGGCTGCTTTCCGGGCCCAGTTCGTCGAGGAAGATCTGTCTGGTGCTTTCCTGCAGGAACAGCTCGTAGATCGCCGCATCCGCAGAGGTCGGGCTGAGTTTGCCGTCGAAGGCCATCAAGCGGGTGTACGCCTCGCGAGCCTTGCCGCGATCGGCAACCGGCAGGGCTTCGATGGCTTGTTTGAGCGGCTGGGCCATGCCCGGCGCTTCAAACATTTTTTTCAGTTTGGCGGCGAACGTCGTGGTCTGGTCGTATTGCATCGCGATCACGCTGCGCGTGTCGTGTTTGCCCACACCCGCCAGTTCGGCCAGGCGTTCGCCACGTTCCGGAGCCGACCAGGAATTGGACAGCTGCATGCCGTAGCCATGGGGAATGACCCGCTGGTTGGCGGTGCCGAGCCAGCCTTGGGACGGGTCCTGGTCATACGGGTGGAGCATCGGGTCGGCGTAGCCGTCCCAATCGTAGCGACCTTCCCAGCCCGGCGACGGCAGCAGGCCTTCGCCTTCGCGACGGTTCGGGTAACGCCCGGTGACTTGCCAGCCGATGTTGCTGGCGTCGGCGAACACCAGGTTCAAGGCGATGGCGCGGATTTCACGGCTGGCGTCCGAGGCTTTCTCGACGGTCTGTGCCCGGGACAGGTCGAAAAACGCGTCCAGGGTTTTATCGTCGGTGAAATTCGGCGTCTGCAAAGCCAGGCCGAAACCATTGGCCAGCGTCATGCCCTGGGCGCTGTTGAGCAAAGGACCGTGGCGGGTTTCGTACACCACTTCGCGAATCGGCCGCTGGCCTTTGACGAAGTAGGTTTCGTTGCGCACGATCGCCGGCTGCCATTTGCCGCCGACTTCATAGGTGAGGCCGTTGCCCTGGCGTTTGATTTTTTCCAGGAACAGGTCCTGGTTGTCGCCCATGACCGAGGTCATGCTCCACGCCACTTTGCCGTTGAAACCGCCGAGCACCATGGGCAAACCGGCAATCGTCACGCCAGAGGCCTGGTACTTCGGTGCGCGAATCTGCACGTAGCTGAACAACGACGGCACACCCAAAGGCCCATGGCTGTCGCTGGCCAGCAGGCTTTTGCCACTGCGGCTGCGTTGCCGGCCGATGGCCCAGTTGTTCGACGAGGTGGCGCCCAGCAGATTCAGGTCGGACAGTTGCCCGGTGGCTTTGCTGATTTGCGTCAGGCCCGGGATGGCGCCATTGAGCTTGATGCCCTGCAGTTTTTCAGCTTCGCCCAGCGGCAGTTTTTCGTCGGGGGCGGACGGCGTCAGCCACCCGAGTTTGTCCGTGGTGACGGTCTGGGCCAGCATCAGCGCGTTGATTTCTTCCGGCAGGTTGGCCGACTGACTGAAGTTCATCAGGCAGAAAATCAGCGCCGAGTCTTCCGGTTGCCAGTATTCAGGCTTGTAACCGCTGGCGGCGAGGTCGGCCGGCAGCTTGTCGCGGAAACGGAACAGGTAGGCGTTGACGCCGCGCGCATAGACTTCGAAGAAGCGTTTGAGGCGCGGCGACGATGCCTTGTACAACTCGCCCGCGCTTTTCTTCAGATTGACGGCGCGCATGTAGCGGTCGGCGTCCAGCAGGTCCGAACCTGACATCTCTGACAAACGGCCCTGGGCCAACAGGCGCAAGGTGACCATTTGCGTGATGCGGTCGCTGGCGTGGACATAACCGAGGGCGAACAGGGCGTCGTGGAAGCTGTTGCTCTCGATCAGCGGCATGCCCATGGCATTGCGGCGCACCGAAACGTTCTGCGCCAGGCCCTTGAGCGGCTGTACGCCGGTGGTCGGCGGGAGGGTGTCCTGGGTGTTCCAGGTCTGACAACCGGTCAGGCTCAAAACACCGGCCACTGCTGCGGCAACGCCGAACCGGGGAAGAAAATGTGTAAGGGCTGGCGAGGCCATGGCAAAGCTCCTGCGGGGGGGTAGCGTCATTAAAGGCGCTACGTTAGTGAGCAGGAGGAGGGCGCGCAAGCAGGGTGTCAGGTTATTTCAGGATTTGTCCGATAAACACAATCTTGCCTGTAAGAGGAAGTGATGCTGAAGTGCCTGAAATTCAATGACCTGTTGTGAGAAAAGTCGGCATGGAGCTTAAGACCAACGCAGCACTGATCATCATCGACCAACAAAAAGGCATTTTGCAGCCCCGGCTCGGTTGCCGAAATAATCCTCAGGCCGAGGAACGAATTGTCGATTTGCTGGCGTATTGGCGGCGAACCGGACGGCCGGTGATTCATGTGCAGCACCTGTCCCGTTCACCGGAATCGGTGTTCTGGCCGCAGCAAGCAGGCGTTGAGTTTCAGGAACGCTTCATGCCCCAGGCCGGCGAACAACTGATTCAGAAACAGGTACCGGATGCATTTTGTGCGACCGGGCTGGAGGCGAGTTTGCGCGAGGCGGGGATTGAGCAGTTGATCATCGTTGGCGTTGCGACCCATAACTCGGTGGAGTCCACGGCGCGAACGGCCGGGAATCTGGGATTTGACGCGTGGGTGGCGGAGGATGCGTGCTTTACGTTCGACAAGGCCGATTATTTTGGCCATGCGCACTCAGCCGAGGAAGTGCATGCGATGTCGCTGGGGAATTTGCACGGAGAATATGCGACGGTCGTGAGTACTGCACAGATATTGAAGGCTGGCTGAGTTCCCTGCGGGAGCGACGCACCGTCGCTCCCGCAGGGGGGATGCGTGCACAGAACCAATGTGGGAGCGGGCTTGCTCGCGAAGTCGATTCAAGCGGCGAAGAAGTTTTTCGCCCGAAGCATCAAGCGCCGTGGCACTTCTTGAATTTCTTGCCGTTGCCGCATGGGCAAGGGTCGTTGCGGCCGACATCTTTCAGGGTGTTGCGCACCGGTTCCTGGTGGGCGTGGCCGCAGTTCGGGCCGTGGACATGGCCGTGGTCGTGATCATGGTGGTCGTGATGGTCATGATCGTGGTTGCAGTCAGGGCCATGGACATGGGGTTGCTGGGTCATCGGTTCTGCTCCGGAATTAAATCGGCGGGGATTATCACGCCATTGCGCGCCAGGTGCACGTAGTGCGCGATGAATAAACCGGTTTCCATTTCACCTTCCAGACGATAGGGGATGGGCTGATCGGGTTTTTTCAGCATTTTCACCAGGTCCCGCACCTTGGGCCACAGGTTGGTGCGGATCGGCACCTTGAAATAGGCGCTGCGTTTGGGGCCGACGGTGAACCAGTGTTCATGCTCGCCTTCGGCCAACAGCAGGTCGCCCAAGTGAATACGGTACTCGAGGCCGCGCACCGTCAGGTCGCTGTCATTGGGATTGTCGACGCGAAAGTGCAGAATGAATTTCTGCTCCAGCAGTTTGGCGCGGACCACTTCAACCTTCACCAGGTGCACCTGCGGGTCCGGCAGATCGTCTCCGAACCAGGACGCGCAGCCGCCGAGCCCCAGAAAGAGGAGCGAGGTGAAGAGAAAAAGTGCAAGGCGCCGGGTGATCATGGTCGTGTTTCTCCCTAGAACCCAGTCTAGCCCTTTGGAATCACCTCACGCGCCGAAATACCCCGCGCAACACTTCTTGAATTTCTGCCCGCTGGCGCACGGGCAGGCATCGTTGCGTCCGGCCTTGAGTGGCACGGTGGGGTCGATGAAGTACCAGTGCCCGGCGTTCTGCACGAACGAGGAGCGCTCGCGGTGGCTGTGTTCACCCCCACCGTCATGCCAGCGTGCGGTGAACGTGACGAATGCGTGTTCCGGTTGACCGCCCAATACCTCGGAGCTTTCCACCTCCAGACCCAGCCAGGTGCTTTGCGCGCTCCAGTCGCTGATGGACTGGCGATCCAGGCCGGCCTGTTGCGCGGGCAGGGTGGTTGCCACCAGATAGTCGATCAAACCCAGCACATAAGCGCTGTAGCGCGAGCGCATCAAGGCTTCGGCGCACGGCGCCGGATGCCCGGCATGGTAATGGCCGCAGCAGGCATCGAGCAGGGTGCCGCTGCCGCAAGGGCAAATGGATGTACTCATTGCGTTACCACCAATATTTCCCGAAGTTTTCCGGATTGGCCCAGAACCGCGAGTTGAGCCAGTCGGGCACCTGTTTATAGTCAAGCAGATCGTAGGTGAACAGCGTCAGCACTTGTTCATCGCGCTGGAAGCGTTCACTGGCTTGCAAGGCCAGGGAAAAGAAATCCGTCTCCTGCCAGCCGCTGGCCGGCAAATCCGCCAGCACCGCAATGCGGCTGGCGTTCAGATTACGGATCCCGCCTAAAAGATTCAGACCGTCACGCTTTGGCAGGTGTTCAAGGCAATCGACCACCAGCGCCAGATCAAAGCGGCGCGCCGCCAGTTCGGCCGGCAGTGCACCCGGTGCCGCATGCGCCACGCAGCTGTCCGGGTGCGCGAGCTTGAACGCCTCAAGTGCGGGAATTCGCTGGCGCCGATCAACAACAGGCGCGCGGGGGCGTATCGATCAAGCAAAGCGGCCAACGCCTGCTGGGGCGTGCGCGAAGAAATACCTGCAATCATCAGAGTTCCTCAAAAAGAGCACCAAGACTAGCCTGCCCAAACGTGCGGGCCTAGAGCGGGTTTGCACCAAAATCGGCGAACGGCCGTGAATACGTGACAAAACAGCGGTGGCCTATTGCTGGCGGAGATTAAAACTCCGGTCTTTACTCCCTGAATCGGTTTCAAGCCGATCCCTCAGGAGAAAACTAGATGAGCATAGTTCGGACAGCATTACCCTTGGTTCTGCTAACCAGTGTGTTGACTGGTTGCGCAGGTTTGCAGAAAACCGACTGGCCGACCTGTGCAGGGGTCGGTGGTGTCATCGGTGCGGGTCTCGGTGCGACCGAGAGTACGGCATGGGCGGGGTATGGCGCGCTGGCCGTCGGCAGTTTCGCCGCGGCTTATTGCTGGGTGCATGGCGATGGTGACGAAGACGGCGATGGTGTGCCGGACAGTCGCGACAAGTGTCCGGGTACGCCTCGAGGCGTGAAGGTCGATGCCGACGGCTGCCCTCCACCGGTACCTGCGCCAATGGTCGAAGAAGTCGTGGTGGTCAAGGAAGAAGTCATTGTCATCCGCGATGTCCACTTCCAGTTCGACAAAGCCACACTCACGCCTGCCGATAAAGATGTACTCAACACAATCGCCACGCGCCTGAAACAGGAAGCCTCCACCGCTCAATTGACCGTGACCGGCCATACCGACAGCGTGGGCAGTGATGCCTACAACCAGAAACTGTCGGATAAGCGTGCTCACTCGGTGGTTGAATACCTCATCCAGCAAGGCGTCCCACGCAGCAGCTTCGTGTCTGTGACCGGTGCCGGTGAAAGCCAGCCGGTGGCCGATAACAAAACCGCTGACGGCCGTGCGCAGAACCGTCGCACGGAAATCAAAATCAACCGCTAAGTCCCATCCGCTCCGCGGCTTGTGCAGTCGCGGATGCGGGTCTTTACTCCTGTGTAACCGGTATGGGCCGGTAACACAGGAGCTTTCACAATGAGCGTTCTCACAAGGACCGTCTTGCCGGTTCTGCTGCTAGGCAGCCTGTTGACCGGTTGCGCCACTCACAGCGATGGCACCGCCCCTCTCAATCAACGTACCTGGCCGATCTGCAGCCTCATCGGCGGACTGGTCGGCGGCGGTCTGGGCGCGATTGAAAGTGCCGGCTGGGCAGGCGGTGGCGCAGCACTCGGTATCTTGACCGGTGGCTTGATCTGTTACGCCCAGGATGGCGATGAGGACGAAGACGGCGTTTTCGATCGGCGTGATCGTTGCCCCGATACCCCGGCCAATACGCCTGTCGAACACCATGGTTGTCCGCTGCCGCAGTACCCGGCCAGCGTGAAACCTGTCGAAGTTGTTGAGCCCGAAGTCATCACGCTGCCCAGCGACGTGCTGTTTGCCTTCAACAAGTCTGACCTGAGTCCCGCCGCGCAGAGTCAGTTGGATTCGCTGATGTCCAAACTGCAATTCGCCGATGTGGTGAGCATCAAGGTGATCGGTCATACCGACAGCGTCGGTTCGGATGAATACAACCAGGCACTTTCGGAGCGTCGCGCCAGCAGTGTGGCGGCTTATCTGTTGAGCCAGGGCATTGCGCCGAGCAAACTCACCAGCGAAGGCAAAGGCGAAAGCCAGCCGTTGGCCGACAACGAAACGGATGAAGGACGCGCGAAAAACCGTAGGGTGGAGTTACACATTAATCGCTAAGCCCCGAAATAGAGCCGTCGGACAACAGTGGCTGTTGATTCGACGGCCATTCGGCGGCCTTCATGAAGAATTTTCTGTTGCCCTCTGGCTTATCCCTCGCGGAAGCCGTTACTGTGCGCGCAAAGAATAATTCTCAACGGGGGGCGTATGAAGGTGTTTTGGGGGCTGGGGAAGTTGTTGACCCTGCTGTTTTGGCTGGTGGTGCTGGTCAATCTGCTGATGCCGTTTGTCAATCCGTTGCACCTGCTGGTCAATCTGGCTGGCGGCGTGTTGGCGTCTCTTCATCTGCTTGAGGCGGTGTTCTGTTTCCGCAGCCTCAGAGGTCGCGCCCACCCTTGGCGTGATCGCTTGAAGATCCTGTTTTTCGGCGTATTCCACCTGCAAACCCTCCCGGCTCCGACCGTATCGAAGGCTTCCCATGCGTAAACTCTGTCTGCTCGCCGCACTCATCAGCCCATTGGCCTGCGCCCAGGTGGTCAGTGTCGAAACCAATTCATTGATGCGCCTGCCCAACACCGCCAGCACCTTGCAGCTTGAACGCCTGGAAGTCGCCGATTACGGCACTTTGTTGATTCCTTCGAACGTGACCGAAGTCACCGTCGGCGAATTGCATCTGGGGCGTGAGGCGCGGATCGCCATCGTGCCAAGTGAACAGGTACTGGAATTGAAAGTCAGTCGTGCTGAATTGTCTGAAGGCAGCCAGATCACGGCTCGTGGGGCGCCGGGGACTTACCTCAAGGCCGCTCGCTCCGGACGCAACCTGAATTTGCAGATCAAGGTACTGAATGCACCGCTGTTGTCGGTAGACGCTCGCGGTGGCGCGGGCGCGCCAGGTTTTGTCGGCCTCGATGGGGCCAACGGTCAGGCGCCGGGTTGCACATGGGGCCAGGCCGGCCGCGGTGCCGATGGCAGCAATGGCAGTGATGGTCAGCCGGGGGCGCCGGGGGCGCTGGTCAGGCTGGGAGTGCCACGGGATTATCCGGTTGAACAGATCAAGGTTCAGGTGGCGGGTGGTGCCGGTGGCATCGCGGGGCCTGGCGGCAAGCCGGGCGCGGGCGGCAAGGCCAAGGGCTGCCTCGTTTACGAGGCCGATGGCGGCAAAAGCGGTCGTCCTGGGATTGATGGACAGCCGGGGCCTGCGGGTGCGGCGGGTTCGGTGACCGTTCAAAGGTTGTAAGAACGACCGAGATCCTGTGGCGAGGGAGCTTGCTCCCGCTGGACTGCGCAGCAGTCCTATTTTGGGGCCGCTTCGCAACCCAGCGGGAGCAAGCTCCCTCGCCACAGTTGTACTGTTTGCTTTAGAACATCGGTCTGGCCGCAGCAATCGCCACCAGCACCAACCCGACAATCAAATTGATCCCCACCAACTTGCGAATCTTCCCAAGCGTCGCAGCCCCGGTCGGCCAATCCTGTGCGCCCACCGCCGTGCGCAACTCTGGCAGCAGCAACGCTTGAATCCGGATAAACAGCGCGGTCATCACCACATACAAGCCCATCATCACCTGCACATACCGCGGCGCCGCCTCAAACCCGGCGTATTGCAGATGAATCATGCCCACGCCACTGATCGGCAACAGCACCACCGCGACCCAGACCCAGCGGAAAAAACCTTGAAACACTTCCACCCACAGCTTCAAACGGGCAGGCCCCTCCAGCGCCTTCATCGCTGCAGGCCGCAAGACCATCCAGGCGAAAAACATACCGCCGACCCACACCAGGGCGGACAGGACGTGCAGGGTGTAAACGATGCCAAAAGGTGTCATTGAGGTACTCCGTTCTGCGCGGGATTAATTAGCGGGGTATGATAGCGGCCCATACGAACCACTGAAAATTTATCCAGCGTTTTTTGCGCCCGACAATCCATGATCAGCACCGAACTCAAAACCACGATCCAGGGCGCCTACTCGCGTTTTCTTGAAGCCAAGAGCCTCAAACCACGCTACGGCCAACGCCTGATGATCGCCGAAATTGCCAAAGTCCTCGGTGACATCGACACCGACGACGAAGGCCGGCGCAGTGGCGACCCCGCGATTGTCGCGGTGGAAGCCGGCACCGGTACCGGTAAAACCGTGGCCTACAGCCTGGCGGCGATACCCACCGCCAAGGCCGCCGGCAAACGCCTGGTCATCGCCACGGCCACCGTGGCCCTGCAAGAGCAGATCGTCTACAAGGATTTGCCCGACCTGATGCGCAACAGCGGTCTGAATTTCAGCTTCGCCCTGGCCAAGGGGCGCGGGCGCTACATGTGCCTGTCCAAGCTCGACATGTTGCTCCAGGAAGGTCACGCGCAAACCGCCACGGCTCAGCTGTTCGAAGAAGAAGGTTTCAAGATCGAGGTCGATGAGGCCAGTCAGAAGCTCTTCACCAGCATGATCGAGAAGCTCGCCGGCAATAAATGGGACGGCGACCGCGACAGTTGGTCCACCGCCCTGGAAGACGCCGACTGGGCGCGCCTGACCACCGATCACAGCCAGTGTACTAACCGTCATTGCCCCAACTTCGGCCAGTGCGCCTTCTACAAGGCCCGCGAAGGCATGGGCAAGGTTGACGTGATTGTCACCAACCACGACATGGTCCTGGCAGACCTGGCGTTGGGCGGCGGCGCCGTGCTGCCGGACCCGCGCGATACCATTTACGTATTCGACGAAGGCCACCACCTGCCGGACAAGGCCATCGGCCATTTCGCCCACTACACGCGCCTGCGTTCCACCGCCGACTGGCTGGAAACCACCGCCAAGAACCTCACCAAACTACTGGCCCAGCATCCGCTGCCGGGTGACCTGGGCAAGTTGATCGAGCAGGTGCCGGAGTTGGCTCGCGAGATCAAGACCCAGCAGCAGTTCATGTTCACCGCGTGCGAGCAGGTGGCCGATTTCAAGCCCGGCGAAGACGTCGAAGGCCGCGAACGCCCGCGTCACCGTTTCGTCGGCGGGGTGATTCCCGAGCACATGCGCGAAATGGGCGTCGAGCTGAAGAAGGGCTATGCCCGTCTGACCGACCTGTTCACCCGGCTCACCGAACTGCTCAAGGAAGGCATGGACGGCGAGGTCAACATCGGCATCGCCAGCAACCAGGCCGAAGAGTGGTATCCGCTGTTCGGCAGCCTGTTGTCCCGTTCTTCGGGCAACTGGGAATTGTGGGTCGCGTTCACCGCTGAAGACCCGGAAGACAACCCGCCCATGGCCCGCTGGCTGACCCTGGCCGAAAGCGGTTCGCTGTTCGACATCGAGGTCAATGCCAGCCCGATCCTCGCCGCGGAAATGCTCCGGCGCAACCTGTGGAACGTCGCTTATGGCGCACTAGTGACTTCGGCGACCCTGACCGCTCTCGGCACCTTCGACCGTTTCCGCATGCGTGCCGGCCTGCCAAAAAAAGCCGTGACTGCCGTGGTCCCGAGCCCGTTCCATCATGCCGACGCCGGTGTGTTGCGGGTGCCGGACCTGAAAGCCGACCCGCGTGACGCACCGGCCCACACCGCCGCGATCATCCGTGACTTGCCAGCCTTGGTGGAAGGTTCGCGCGGCACCCTGGTGCTGTTCTCCTCGCGCAAACAGATGCAGGACGTGTTCGACGGCCTGGACCGCGACTGGCGCAAGCAAGTGTTCATTCAAGGCAACCTGTCGAAACAGGAAACCCTGAACAAGCACAAGGCGCGTGTTGATGGCGGAGACTCCAGCGTGCTGTTCGGCCTGGCGAGTTTTGCCGAAGGGGTCGACTTGCCCGGTGCGTATTGCGAACACGTGGTGATCGCGAAGATTCCGTTCTCGGTGCCCGACGACCCGGTCGAAGCGGCCCTGGCCGAATGGATTGAAGCCCGTGGCGGCAATCCGTTCATGGAAATCTCCGTGCCCGACGCTTCGCTGAAACTGGTCCAGGCCTGCGGTCGCTTGCTGCGTACCGAGGAAGACCGCGGCACCATCACCCTGCTGGATCGGCGCCTGGTCACCCAGCGCTATGGCAAAGCAATCCTCAACGCATTGCCGCCATTCCGTCGCGAAATTTCCTGAAACACCGGTGGGCTTTTTTGCCCACCGCGTTGTCTATCGTTCAGCCACCACCTTTCCATTGGCCCATTGAGGGTCGTTCGGGAGAAACACGTTCCTATGATTCGCTGTTCGTTGCCTGCTGTTTTCGCCCTGATGTTCGCAGCCCCTTTGCTGGCAGCCCCTGCCGGCCAACAGACGCTGTTCAACTTTGTGCGCCCCGCCGATGTGGTCCAGGTGGCAACTCAGGATGCCAGCCTGCCGCAATCCAATGCGGAGCAAACGGCCGAAGGTGAAGTGCTGCGTCGGGTGACGTTCAACCCGGTGGCGCAACCGACCTTGCGTCTGACCCCGCAAACCGGCGCCTGGGACTGGTCCCAGTCAGGTGTCATGAGCTTGCGCATTCAGAGCGCGATGGACTGGGCCGTGACCCTGTACGTGAAAATCCAGAGCAACGATGGCAAGACCCTGATCAGTCGTGTCGACTTGCCCGCCGGACCGGCGCAGACCCTGTTGGTGCCGCTGCAACCGAGTTCGCCGCTGAGCCAGGGCATGAAGGCCGGGCCGCCGATGCCGATGACGTTTGACGGCCAACGGGTATTGCTGGCCAGCAGCGCCGGTGAGCTGGATCGCAGCCAGGTGGTGTCGGTGACGTTGTCGATGGATCAGCCGAAAGTAGCTCAAAGTATCCTGCTTGAGCGCTTCGGCGTGCAGGACGGTGAAGCGGTGACCAAGGCGGCATACGGCGGCCTGGTGGACGCTTACGGTCAATCGACCCGGGCCAAATGGCCGGAGAAGGTCGGTAGCGATGAGCAACTGAAAAGCGCCGCCGCCAAAGAACGGCAACAAACCAGAACCTGGCTCGCCGAGCGCCAGAAGTTGTCCCTGGACAAGTTCGGCGGCTGGAACAAAGGCCCGACGTTCAAGGCCAGCGGTTTTTTCCGCACGGAAAAACGTGACGGTCGCTGGTACCTGGTGACCCCGGAAGGGCATCCGTTCTATTCGCTGGGGGTCAATACCGTTACCCCGAACGTCAACCAGACCTACATCGCCGGCCGCGAGTGGATGTTTGAATCCCTGCCAAAACCGGAAGAACCCTTGGCCAGTCATTATGGCGAAGGCGACAACCGTGGTGGCAACGGCGCCGATCAGGGCCGTGGTTATAACGCCGGTCGCTGGTACGATTTCTATGGCGCTAACTTGCAGCGCCTGTACGGCGAACCGTGCGCGCTGGGCAGCGACACCAAGGCCGGTGTCGCCGAAGCGGCCAAGGCTGATGCGGTCGAGGCCACGGCCGACAAGGCCGCCGATCAACCTGTCGCACCTACGACTGCCGAATCCGGCGTCGCCGAAGCCGCCAAGACCGGCGCGGAGGAAGCGACCGTCGCCAAAGCCGTCGAGCAAAAACCTGCTGAACCCTGCAAAGCCGTGGTTGATGAACAACGCTGGGCCAGCCATACCCTGGACCGCCTGCAAGCCTGGGGTTTCAACACGGTCGGCAACTGGAGCGCTCCGGCGCTGGCCAATGCTGACCGTGTGCCGTACACCTTGCCGCTGTCGATCGTCGGCGATTACGCCAGCATCAGCACCGGCACCGATTGGTGGGGCGGCATGCCCGACCCGTTCGACCCACGCTTCGCCATGGCCACCGAACGCGCCGTTGCCATCGCCGCCCGCGACCATCGCGACGATCCCTGGCTGATCGGTTACTTCGCCGACAACGAACTGGCCTGGGCCGGCCCCGGCGACGATCCGAAAGCCCGTTACGCACTGGCCTACGGCACCTTGAAAATGACCACCGACGTGCCGGCAAAACGGGCGTTTCTCAAGCAGTTGCGCGACAAGTACCGCAATCAGGCCGGCCTTTCCAAGGCGTGGGGCATCGACTTGCCGGCCTGGGAATTGATGGAAGACCCGGGTTTCGTGCCGCCGCTGCCGAGCGCCGAACACCCGGAAATCGAGGCTGATTTCAAATACTTCCAGAAGGTCTTCGCCGATACCTACTTCAAGACACTCTCCGATTCGCTCAAGTGGCACGCTCCGAACCAGTTGCTGCTGGGCGGTCGCTTCGCCACCAGCACCCCGGAAGCCGTTGAGTCCTGCGCCCAGTATTGCGACGTACTGAGCTTCAACATGTACACCCTGCAACCGCAAGACGGCTATGACTTCGCCAAATTGCGCAGCCTGGACAAACCGGTGCTGATCACCGAGTTCAACTTCGGCTCCGCTGATCGCGGTCCTTTCTGGGGCGGCGTGACGCAATTGGCCAAGGAAGAAGACCGTGGCCCGGCTTATGCCAACTTCCTCAAACAGGCGCTGAGCGAACCGTCGATTGTCGGCGTGCACTGGTTCCAGTACCTCGATCAACCGGTGACCGGACGTCTGCTGGATGGCGAGAACGGTCACTTTGGCCTGGTGGGCATTACCGATCTGCCGTTCCAGGGCTTTGTCGACAGCGTGCGCAAGAGCAACCTGGCGACCGTTGACCAGTTGGGCAAGGAGGCTGAGAAGGCCAAGGCTGAAGCGGATAAAGCCAGCCATGAAGGCGAGGGCGGTAAAAAAGGTGATGCGGGCAAAGGCGTGGGGCAAGGTGTGGGCCATGCCGGCGGCCATTCGGCCAACGGTCACTGAGTTCTGCTCGACCGCGTTATCGTTCTTCGCGAGCAGGCTCGCTCCCACCATGGTCCTGCGTGATCCCTGGGGAGCGAGCCTGCACGACAAATTTCTGATCCAATCCATGGGCAACCGACCGCCCGGCTCACGCCTGTTCCCAAAACCTTCAATGGCTGGAACAATGCGGGCCACTTTGTAGAACGATAGTCCGGGGAGTTGCGGGTGCAGATTCAGGGTCATTACGAGCTTAAGTTCGAAGCAGTGCGTGAAGCGTTCGCGGCGCTGTTCGACGATCCTCAGGAACGTGGCGCGGCGTTGTGCATCCAGGTCGGTGGCGAAACCGTCCTCGACCTCTGGGCCGGTACCGCCGACAAGGATGGCCTTGAAGCCTGGCACAGCGACACTATCGCCAACCTGTTCTCCTGCACCAAGACCTTCACTGCCGTCACCGCCCTGCAATTGGTGGCCGAAGGCAAGTTGCAACTGGATGCCCCGGTGGCGCGCTACTGGCCCGAATTCGCCGCTGCCGGCAAAGACTCCGTCACCTTGCGCCAGTTGCTCTGCCATCAGGCCGGTCTGCCGGCACTGCGCGAGTTGCTGGCACCCGAAGCGCTCTACGACTGGTACACCATGGTCGATGCCCTTGCTGCCGAAACGCCGTGGTGGACACCGGGCGAAGGCCACGGTTACGCGGCAATCACCTATGGCTGGCTGGTGGGCGAGTTGCTGCGCCGTGCCGACGGTCGTGGGCCGGGCTCATCGATTGTGGCGCGGGTCGCCAAGCCGTTAGGGCTGGATTTCCATGTGGGCCTGGCGGACGAAGAGTTCCATCGCGTGGCGCACATCGCCCGCGGCAAGGGCAACGTTGGCGATGCGGCGGCCCAGCGCTTGCTGCAAGTGACTATGCGCGAGCCGACCGCCATGACCACCCGGGCCTTCACTAACCCGCCGTCGATCATGACCAGCACCAACAAACCCGAATGGCGCCGGATGCAACAACCCGCCGCCAATGGCCACGGTAACGCCCGTAGCCTTGCTGGTTTCTACGCCGGCCTGCTTGATGGCAGCCTGCTGGAAAGCGAAATGCTCGAGGAACTGACCCGCGAACACAGCCTTGGCGAAGACAAGACTTTATTGACCCGGACCCGTTTTGGCCTGGGTTGCATGCTCGATCAACCGGACGTTCCCAATGCGACTTACGGCCTCGGCCCGCGTGCATTCGGCCATCCGGGCGCTGGCGGCTCCATCGGTTTTGCCGACCCGGAACATGATGTGGCCTTCGGATTTGTGACAAATACACTGGGGCCTTACGTCTTGATGGATCCGCGCGCGCAGAAGCTTGCGCGGGTACTGGCCACTTGTCTGTAATACGCACTCTCGGGCTCCAGGGCCGGAACCCGAAGGCCATTATGGTTTCCAACCGTCTGTTTATCCGGTCACGCCGGCCTGATTTTTTATGATTTCATTTTTGTGGATATCCAATGTCATTCAATAAAACCACCCTTGCCTTGGCCCTGTGTGTCGCGATCACCGGTTGTGCACAGACCCCACAAAGTGATTCGGATGGCAGCAGCTGGTGGCCGTTCGGCTCCTCCGACAAAGTCGCAGCGAAAGAGCCGGCTCCGGCCCCGACCCCAGCCCCTTTGAAAACGGCCGCCGCGGCTCCAGTGACCAAAGCTGAAAGTTCCAACCCTTGGTATTGGCCGTTCGGCTCCGATGAAGCGCTCGACAAAAAGCCGGAAGTAAAACCCGAAGCCAAGCCTGTCGAAGTGGCCAAGGCTGAAGCTGAAGCCGGTGGAAAGTGGTGGTGGCCGTTCGGGGGTAAAGATCAACCCACCGCCAAAGCCGTGCCGATGCCGGATCCTAAAGTCACTCAAGCCTGGCTCGACGACTACGAGCCGCGCCTGCGTGAAGCGATCAAGGACAGCAATCTGCAACTTGAGCGTCGTGAAAACGTATTGGTCGTGACCGCGCCGGTAGAAGGCTCGTTCAACCCGGACCGTCCGGCCATGTTGCTGCCCGTTACCCTAGGCCCGTTCACTCGCGTCGCGAAAATCCTGGAAGTCGATCCTAAGACCGCCGTCCTGGTACTGGGTCACAGTGATACCTCGGGCGCCGCACCGGCCAACGTCAAACTGAGCCAGGAGCGTGCGCAAGCCGTCGCTGCTATCTTCCGCCTCAGCGGTTTGCAGCGTGATCGCCTGATGCTGCGCGGCATGGGCGGTGAAGCCCCTCGTGCAGCCAACGACAGCAACGAAGGTCGCTCCTTGAACCGTCGTGTGGAATTGCTGGTGACTCCGCAAAACACCATGGTCGCGTTGCTGAGCAAGTACAACATGCCGGCTCCGGCGCCCGTTCGCCTGGTCGCTGCCCAGGACGTCAAGCCAGTGGTCAAGCCTGTCACGCCTGCACCTGCGGCGAAAAAAGCGGCTGTGCCTGCTGCGAAAAAAGCCCCGGCCAAGAAAGCCGCCAAGGCTCCAGCCAAGAAGACACCGGCTAAAACCGCGACCCCGGCGAAAAAGACTGCCCCAGCAAAAGCCGCAGCGGCTGACAAGAAAGTCGCCGCTGCCGATGCTGCAAAGAAGTGATTCGTTAACCAAAAGGAATGCGCCATGACCCAGGGCCTGGCTGATATGCGTCGCGACTACACCCGTGACGGTCTGACCGAGGCGCAAGCTCCGGCCGAGCCGTTCGGACTGTTCCATCAGTGGTTTGCGGACGCGGTGAAAACCGAGCAACCGCCGGTGGAGGCCAATGCCATGACCCTGGCCACCGTCGATCAGGACGGTCGGCCGCATTGCCGCATTCTGCTGCTCAAGGGCCTGGACGAAGAGGGTTTCACCTTCTTCACCAACTACGACAGCGCCAAAGGCCAGCATCTGGCGGCAAACCCGTTCGCCGCCATGACGTTTTTCTGGCCGACCCTGGAGCGCCAGGTGCGCATCGAAGGGCGGGTGGTGAAGGTTACGGCTGAAGAGTCCGACGCCTATTTCCAGGTCCGCCCGCTGGGCAGTCGTCTCGGTGCCTGGGCTTCGCCCCAGAGCCGGGTGATCGCCGATCGTGCTGAACTGGAAGCGCTGCTCAAGAACACCGAGCAACGTTTCAGCGACACTCAACCGCACTGCCCGGAACATTGGGGCGGTTACCGCTTGCTACCCGAGCGCATCGAGTTCTGGCAAGGCCGTCCGAGCCGCCTGCACGATCGCCTCAACTACCGTTTGCAAGGCGCCGACTGGATTCTTGAACGTCTGGCACCTTAAGCAGTCTACCGATCGGGATAGCCTGCCGCAGCGGCTTCAAGCCACTGGGGCAGGTCCCGGCGCTTGATCTTCTGCGCCTGAGCGCTTGCCAGTTGCTCGAGCATGAACGCTTTTTTCTGCTCGTCTTTACCCGCCAGCGCCAACGCCAGATCGCGGTCCATCCAGCGTTTGATCCGCACGTACAGCCACCAGTGGAAGTACAAACCGGCGACCGTGGTGACAACAATGATGAAGTAATCCATGAAAATCCTTGGGTCAGTGGGGCAGGTTTTTCGGTTTGCCGCTACTGTGTGGTGAGTTCCGAGGCGCCTGTACCGAGCCTGAATGAAACCAATTTTATCCGGGCGATGCCGTGACAGACGTCAAGCTGCGGAGTTTAATGAATACTTGTCCTTTGGAGTTGATGCTATGCGTAAGTCTGTTCTGCTGGTTGCTTCCTTTTCCACGATGGCGATGTTGCTTACCGGCTGCCAATCAAGCCTGACCGGTGACTCCTATTCCCGTGACGAAGCGCGTCGTGTGCAGACCGTTCGCATGGGCACCATCGAATCCTTGCGTCCGGTGAAAATCGAAGGCACCAAGACCCCGATCGGCGGCGCAGCGGGCGCAGTCGTCGGCGGTGTCGGCGGTAGCGCCATCGGCGGCGGTAAAGGCAGCATCGTCGCTGCGGTCATCGGCGCCGTGGCGGGCGGCCTGCTCGGTTCAGCCACTGAAGAAGGCCTGACCCGCACCCAAGGCGTGGAAATCACCGTCCGTGAAGACGACGGCAGCATGCGCGCCTATGTGCAGCAGGTTCAGGAGAATGAAGTGTTCCGCGTGGGCGAGCGGGTACGGATTGCGACGGTTGACGGTACGAGCCGCGTTACGCACTAAGCGGGAACGAGCGGTAAAAGAAAACCCCGGCCGGGTGACTGGTTGGGGTTTTTTGTGCGAGTAGAAAATTACTTGCTTGCATGGCTTCCGATCTGAAAATCGTACTGCGGGTCGTAGAACGTAATGCCGATCAGAGCTTCCAACTGCGTTATCTGAGCACTATCAAGATCGTAACCATAGATTTTGTCTTCTGGTTCGCCCCATTTCATTACTAGTCTCGGTTGTTCAATATTCTCCCTGGGGATGGCACTTCAAACACTAAAAACTCTGTTTTTTTATCGAAGACCTCAACTGCATGGCGTACATCTGGATAGCTCCGAGTCATTCTGTGCATACCAGTTGTACGATGTTATTTGCACTCATGAGGGATTTTCCTGTCCAGTCTTCCAATACCTTTACTTGTTCTGCAGACAAGTCGTGACCGTCGAATTCGTCGTCCGGTTGCTGCCAGTTCATCAGCACTCTCAAATCTTTACGTCGACTGGCAGGGACCTCTACGGTAAGAAGCAGATCTTCAGTCTGACGGTCGAAAACCTCTATTACATGTTTCATTTTTCTACTCTCCTTGCCGGGTCGGCAGGTTTTGTCTGCTCTCCGGTTTCCGGGTTGTACTCTCCCAGATGTTTTCCTTGTTTCGTGTACAACTCAACCTTGCCATGTTGTGAGTCCCATTCATAAATTCTTCCTGACGGATCCTTCCAGCGTCTGCGTTTTTTGCCGCCGCCCCGCACGGAAGTTTTCATCGGCGCAGGTTTTATATCTGGAAAAGCTGGTAATGCTGTTGGCGCAGGGTAGTACTTCAGGTCTCCCGCGACACTCAGAACGATGTAGACCGGTTGCACCCCCGACCCCACCGGAAACACAAGAATGAAATCCTTGTAATCAGGCGGATACACCGGATTCACAATAATCCCGTCAGCCGCTTTCGTCGGCGGATACACCCAAATATGCGGCGCTTGCGGAGCAGCCTCCAGCGCCGGAATCCCAAGGATGTCTGAACCATCCACTGCCGGTGTCCAGATCAGCTCAACCCCATCCCCTAGATCCGCCACCTGCTGACTGTCGCGCAAGGTGAACTGCACGACATCGACCATTTCCCAATCGCGGTTCTTGCCGGTGTAGAAGCCATAACCCTTGAGACGGCCATCCGCCTGTTGCTCGACCTGCAAGCGAACGCGGGTCCTGGCCTGTTTCAGAGCGCGCAACTGATCTTCGGTATACAGCGCGCTGTCGCCCAGGCTTGGCGTCCAGAACAGCGCGACCACCGTAGCCAGCGCGGTGGCCCCGGCGGCGCCGATTGCGGCCACCGGAGCCGCGAGCGTCGGAGCACTCAGGGCGAGTCGGCCAATGCCGAGCGAGAGCGTACTGCCGCTGATGGTTTCGAGATTCAGCAGCCCGGCATCGTCCGCTTCGCGGGCACCTAGCCAGGCGATTTCCCCGTAATCCTTGAGGCAGTCGGTGGGTACCATGCCCGAAGGATTCGAGTAGTCGATGATGGCGTCCGGCAGTTTGCAGGACTTGGCGAAGACGCATCCAGCACGAGCCGATTCGTCCCTTTTGGGGGCGATCTCACGACTGAGCTCGAAGGCCTCTTGCCTGGCGAGCATGGCGTCGTAAGCGTTTTGTCGGGCGTCCCGCTCGGCCAGTTCGGAGGCCGTCATGAAGCGGTGAGTGACGTGGTGTCCGTCGCCGGACGGTGGGTTTTTAACCCGGGGGATATCCTTGTTTCCAGCCATTGATCTTCCTTGCGCTCGCACATCGACAGCCCCGGATAAGGGGCTGTGCGACGTTAACGAACGAGGTCAAACGTGGCTGTAGGACGAATCCTGATTGTCGTTAAGAGGGTTCTCTTTCGCTCAGGATGGCAGTGCGGTGCGCTTGCGGCTCGCTGCCGCTGTCACCGCATAACCGATCAATGCCGCCAGAATCGAACCGGTCAAAATACCCATCCGGTCCATTCCGGCGTATTCACTGACACCCGGCTCGAAGGCCAGGGAGCCGACAAACAGGCTCATGGTGAAGCCGATACCACAGAGGATCGCGACACCCAGCACCTGGCCCCAGTTGGCGCCTTGGGGCAGGGCGGCGATGCCAATTTTCACGGCCAGCCAGGTCAGGCCGAACACACCGACGGTTTTGCCCAGCAGCAGGCCCACCGCAATGCCCATCGGCACGTGGTGAGTGAAGCTTTCCATGGTCACGCCGCTGAGCGACAGGCCGGCGTTGGCGAAGGCGAACAGCGGCAGAATGCCGTAGGCCACCCAGGGATGCAGGGCGTGTTCGAGGGTCAGCAGCGGTGACGGTTCGGCATTTTTTGTGCGCAAGGGAATGCAGAACGCCAGGGTCACACCAGCCAGCGTCGCGTGGACGCCGCTCTTGAGCACGCAGACCCAGAGGATCAAACCGATGATCATGTACGGCCCGAGCTTGACCACGCCGAGCCGGTTCATCGCGATCAAGGCGACGATGCACGACGCAGCCAATGCCAGCGAAAGTGTCGACAGCGTGCCGGAGTAGAAGATCGCAATGACGATAATGGCGCCGAGGTCGTCAATGATCGCGAGGGTCATCAGGAACAGTTTCAGCGACACCGGCACGCGCTTGCCTAGCAGGGCGAGAACGCCGAGGGCGAAGGCGATGTCAGTGGCCATCGGAATGGCCCAGCCACTCAGGGCTGCCGGGTTGTCACGATTGAGAAACCAATAGAGGAGTGCCGGAACGACCATGCCGCCAATCGCTGCCGCGCCGGGCAGGACGATCTGCGAAGGTTTCGACAGCTGGCCGTCGAGGACTTCGCGCTTCACTTCCAGGCCGATCAGCAGGAAAAACAGGGCCATCAGGCCGTCGTTGATCCACAGCAGCGCCGGTTTGGCGATTTGCAGCGCACCGATCTGCGCCACCACCGGCGTGTCGAGGAAACTGCTGTACAGCCACGACAACTGGGAGTTGTTGATGATCAAAGCCAGGGCTGCCGCGGCGATCAATAACAGACCGCTGGCAGCTTCCAACTGAAAGAAACGCGTGAAAGTGCTACGCAGAGGCAAGGTCGCTCTCCATCGAAAAATCAAAAAGGTGGCACACCCTAACCCGTACCGTTAGTTGTTAAAACAAAAGTTATATTCTTTTTTGTTATATACCGTTGCAGCGCGAGGGGTTGGCACGGAGATGAGCCTAGCAGTTGCCAAACGTATTGGGCCTCAGCTGTATCTGTGCGTGGCGTGGGATTTTTCCTAAGCTTATGGGCTGAGCCTTGCACGAAGGCCGACTCAACGAGAAAAACCATCATGAGCGACAACCGACAGTGGGCCCGCGAAGCCATCCGGATCATCGAAGCCGACTTCCAGCGCAGCGCCGACACCCACCTGATCCCTTTGCCGCTCCCGGGGTTTACGGGCATCGAGCTGTACTTCAAGGACGAGTCCAGCCATCCCACCGGCAGCCTCAAGCACCGACTGGCGCGCTCGTTGTTCCTCTATGCCTTGTGCAACGGCTGGCTCAAACCCGGCGCGCCGGTGATTGAAGCGTCCAGCGGTTCGACGGCGATTTCCGAGGCTTACTTCGCCAGGTTGCTGGGCTTGCCGTTCATTGCGGTGATGCCGGCGACCACGTCCAAAGAGAAGATCGCGCAGATCGCGTTCTACGGCGGCAAGAGTCATCTGGTCGACGATCCGACGCAGATCTACGCCGAGTCCGAGCGCCTGGCCCGCGAACATGACGGGCATTTCATCGACCAGTTCACCTATGCCGAACGCGCCACTGACTGGCGGGCGAACAACAACATCGCCGAGTCGATCTTCCAGCAAATGCGTTTTGAACGGTACCCGGAGCCGAGCTGGCTGATTTCCAGCCCCGGCACCGGCGGCACCACCGCGACGCTGGGTCGATACGTGCGTTATCGCCAGCATTGCACCCGCGTGTTGTGCGCCGATGCCGAGCGTTCGGTGTTCTTCGATTTCTACAAGACGGGGGATGCCAGCCTGCGACTGGACCATGGTTCTCGGATTGAAGGCATTGGCCGGCCACGGGTCGAGGCGTCGTTTCTGCCCAAGGTGATCGATGCGATGGTCAAGGTGCCGGACGCGTTGTCGCTGGCAGCCATGCATTACCTGGCGCAACATTTGGGACGGCGTGTCGGCGGGTCGAGCGGGACCAACCTGATCGGTGCCTTGATGGCGGCCGGGCAGATGGCAGCGGCGGGGGAGTCGGGGTCGATCGTGGCGATTCTGTGCGACGGCGGCGAGCGGTATGAGACCAGCTATTACGACCAGGATTGGCTCAAGGCCCAAGGGTATGAGTTGAGTGGGTTGATGGAGGTTGTGGCGGGGAGTGTCGAGCGCGGTGAACCGCTTCCCACCAACGTTTTACGCGCGAATATCTGATACCACCCCCCTGTAGGAGCGAGGCTTGCCCGCGAAGAAGTTGACGCGGTCTTCCTAAAAGACCGCATTATCGTTCTTCGCGAGCAAGCCTCGCTCCGACAAGTGGGGTGTTATTTCAGGCTTCCAGGCCGAGGATGTCGCGGGCCACGGCTTCGGCGATCCGAATCCCGTCGACACCCGCCGACAGAATCCCGCCCGCATAACCCGCGCCTTCACCCGCCGGGAACAGACCTTTCACGTTCAGGCTCTGCATCGACTCGTTGCGGGTAATGCGCAGCGGCGACGAGGTGCGCGTCTCGATCCCGGTCAACACCGCGTCATGCAGCGAGTAACCGCGAATCTGCTTTTCGAACGCCGGCAGAGCTTCACGAATGGCTTCAATGGCAAACGCAGGCAGAGCCAGCGCCAGATCACCCAAGGCAACACCCGGTTTATAGGACGGTTCTACGCTGCCCAACTCGGTGGACGGCTTGCCGGCGATGAAGTCACCGACCAACTGCGCCGGGGCTTCGTAGTTGCTGCCGCCCAACACGTAAGCGTGGGATTCCAGGCGTTCCTGCAACTCGATACCCGCCAGCGGGCCGCCCGGGTAATCGACTTCCGGGGTGATCCCGACGACGATCCCGGAGTTGGCGTTACGCTCGTTACGCGAGTATTGGCTCATGCCGTTAGTGACCACGCGGCCCGGCTCGGATGTCGCCGCTACCACGGTGCCGCCCGGACACATGCAGAAGCTGTACACCGAACGACCGTTCTTGGCGTGGTGCACCAGTTTGTAGTCGGCCGCCCCGAGTTTCGGGTGGCCGGCGTACTTGCCCAGGCGTGCGCGGTCGATCAGCGACTGCGGGTGCTCGATGCGGAAGCCCACCGAGAACGGCTTGGCTTCCATGAACACGCCACGGCTGTGAAGCATGCGGAAGGTGTCCCGGGCGCTGTGGCCCAAGGCAAGAATCACGTGTTTCGAATGAATCTGTTCGCCACCATTGAGCTCGACGCCGACCAGTTGGCCGTCCTCGATCAACACGTCGGTGACCCGCTGCTGGAAGCGCACTTCGCCGCCCAGCGCGCGAATCTGCTCGCGCATGTTTTCCACGACGCCGGTCAGTCGGAACGTACCGATGTGCGGTTTGCTGACGTAGAGGATTTCTTCCGGGGCGCCGGCCTTGACGAACTCGTGCAGGACTTTGCGACCGATGAATTTCGGGTCCTTGATCTGGCTATAGAGCTTGCCGTCGGAGAATGTCCCCGCGCCGCCCTCGCCAAACTGCACGTTGGATTCAGGGTTGAGTACGCTTTTGCGCCACAGGCCCCAGGTGTCTTTGGTGCGCTGACGCACTTCGGTGCCGCGTTCGAGGATGATCGGCTTGAAGCCCATTTGCGCCAGCAGCAGCCCGGCGAAAATCCCGCACGGACCAAAACCCACGACGACAGGACGTTGTTCAAGATCCGCCGGCGCCTGGCCGACCACTTTGTAGCTGACATCCGGTGCCACGTTGACGTTACGGTCATCGGCGAACTTGTGCAGCAACGCGGCCTCATCCCTGGCGGTGAGGTCGATGGTGTAGATGAAGCACAGTTCAGAGGACTTTTTGCGCGCATCGTAGCTGCGCTTGAACAAGGTGAAATCGAGCAGGTCATCGCTGGCGATGCCCAGGCGCTGCACGATGGCAGGGCGCAGGTCTTCATCGGGATGGTCGATCGGCAACTTGAGTTCGGTGATTCGTAACATGACGGGATCCGGTTCGCGGGGCGCACAACTGCGCCAAGGCGTTTGAAGGCGGCGATTATAAGCCCCAAACGCCGGTCCCGTGAGGCAAAAACGATCAGTCGTTACGCGAGCCGCCGAAATACCCGCAACCGCGTTGCACCTGACCATCGATGCGCAGCTCGGCGCTCATGTGCTGGACGCTGCCGGTGGTGCTGTCGACGCAACGTTGCGGCGCGACCCACAGTTCGATGTGCTGGTTATTGGCTTCGGTGCTGAGATTGAAACGGCCATCGCCCAGCTGTTCTTCAACATAGGGCACGGCCAGGGGCGGCTGGCCGGCACGGTCGATAACCATGCCTTTGCCGCTGACCTTGACGTTCCACTCTGGCGAGTGGCCGGCGGCGCGCAGGATCAGCAATTTGAAATTGGGATCGTCGCAGGCGGCGCCGGAGCGTTCGACGCGGTACAGCTGTTCAAGATCAAGGCGACTGTCGACGATTTGCCCACGCACGTCGGCGAACAGCTTGCCCTGGGCATCGGCGAGGGCCGCGGCCTCTTGCAAGACGCTGGTGCCACCGCTGTCATTGACCACATAACTGCGCTGTTCATTGCACGGCTGGAACAGCAACTTGCCGTCCGCTGCCGTCAACTGGCCCTGCAGGCGGGTCTGGCCCACGTGGGAGGCGCTTTCACGCGGGCCATCAAACAATTGGCAGGCGGCAAACAGCGGAAGCAGGGCGACAAGGACTAAGGAACGGGCAACACGCATCTTTGGCTCTCCAGACAAGTGCCGCCACGTTACGCAGCCTGACCGTTCATCACAACCCCGGCGATGTTCGATCTCCTGTAGGAGCGAAGCTTGCTCGCGAAGGGGCCAGTGCATCCAGCATCGTCATGAATGACAGAACGCTTTCGCGAGCAAGCTTCGCTCCTACAGTGAGGGTGGTGTGTCAGCCGACGTGAAAGGTCTGGCCGGTCTGTAGGCCCTCTACGCTTTTGGCGTAGGCCAATGCCACATCCGCTGCGGGAACCGGCTTGTAGCCCCGGAAGTACGGCGCGTAACTGCCCATGGCTTCGAGCAGAACGGTCGGGCTGATCGAGTTCACCCGCAAGCCGCGGGGCAGTTCGATGGCCGCCGCACGCACGAAGCTGTCGAGCGCGCCGTTGACCAATGCCGCCGAGGCGCCGCTGCGAATCGGGTCGTGGCTGAGCACGCCAGTGGTCAAGGTGAACGAGGCGCCGTCATTGGCGAATTCACGGCCGATCAGCAGCAGATTGACCTGGCCCATCAGCTTGTCTTTCAAGCCCAGCGCAAAGCTTTCTTCGCTCATTTCATCCAGCGGTGCAAAGGTCACGTTGCCGGCAGCGCAGACCAGCGCATCGAATTTACCGGTTTGCTCGAACAGCTTGCGGATCGAGGCGCTGTCGCTGATATCCACATTGAAGTCGCCGCTGTTACGGCCGATGCGAATGATGTCGTGGCGCTGGGACAGTTCCTTGTCGACCGCTGAACCGATGGTGCCACCTGCGCCTATCAAAAGAATTTTCATCGTGCTGTTCCTCGAAGTGGTTGAACGAGGTTGCAGTCTAGAGTGGTTTTTTCCATTGATAAGCGCGCTAATAGGCAACCTTTGGTTTTCAAATGGAAACAATCCATGAGCGAGATGGATGATCTGGCGGCGTTCGCGGTGTTGATCGAAGCGGGCAGTTTCACCCTGGCGGCGCAGCAATTGGGTTGCAGCAAGGGGCAGCTGTCCAAGCGCATCAGCTTGCTGGAAACACGGTTCTCTGTGGTCCTGCTGCAACGCACCACCCGCCGTTTGAGTTTGACGGCGGCGGGCGCGGCGCTGTTGCCTCAAGCCCAGGCGCTGGTGGTTCAAGTCGAGAAGGCGCGTCAGGCGTTGGCGCGGTTGAAGGACGACATGGCCGGGCCGGTGCGCATGACGGTTCCGGTCTCGCTGGGGGAAACCTTCTTCGATGGCTTGTTGCTGGAATTTTCCCGCCAATATCCCGAGGTGCAGATCGAGTTGGACCTCAACAACAGCTTTCACGATTTGTCCCGAGACGGTTTTGACCTGGCCATCCGCTCCGAAGTGGCCAATGACCAACGCTTGGTCGCGCGTCCTCTGCTGGCCTGGCACGAAATGACCTGCGCCAGCCCGGCCTATCTCGAACAGTACGGTGAGCCGCAGACGCCCCAGGCGTTGGCCGACCATCGCTGTCTGCTCAACAGCCATTACAGCGGTCGCGAAGAATGGCTGTATCACCAGCAGCACGAGTTGCTGCGGGTGCGGGTGTCGGGTCCGTTTGCCAGCAATCACTACAGCCTGTTGAAAAAAGCAGCGCTGGCAGGGGCCGGCATTGCGCGGTTGCCTTCCTACCTGCTGCAAACGGAATTGGCTGACGGGCGATTGCGCTGGCTCCTGCGTGATTATCAGACGCGGAGCATGCCGATGTACCTGGTGCATCCGTATCAGGGCGGACTGCCCAAACGCACGCAGGTGTTGGCGGACTACTTGATTGATTGGTTTAAACGCAGCGGCGAGGCATTGGCGCGTCTCCAGCAATAGCCGCCCACATCCACCCCTTGTAGGAGTGAGCCTGCTCGCGATAGCGGTGTGACATTCAGCATTGATGTTGACTGACACAGCGCTATCGCGAGCAGGCTCACTCCCACAGGGGAAGGTGTTTACCGGGCGAAATGGCGGGCGATCAGATGATCGATCGACAATTTCCCCGGCCCGGTCGCCATCAGGTACAGCAACACCGCCGCCCAAGTGCCATGGGTCGGGTAGGCGTCGGGGTACACGAACAGTTGAATGGTCAGGGTCATGCCCAGCAAGGCCAGCGCCGAAAATCGCGTGGCTAAGCCGATCAGGATCAGCATCGGGAAGACATGCTCGGCGAAGGCGGCCAGGTGCGCCGCCAGTTCCGGGGACAGCAATGGCACGTGGTACTCGCTCTGGAACAGCGGGATGGTCGAGTCCGCCAGATGCGGCACGCCAAGCTGGAAGGAGCCGTCAAACAGGTCGATGGCCAGGCCTTCGACCTTGGTTTGCCCGGACTTCCAGAACACCGCCGCAATCGAGAAGCGCGCGATAAAGGCGATCAGACTGCGGGGAATCATCTCCAGTAACGCGATGGCGCGAACGATGGGGTTCTGTGATTCGGTCCGGATGTTCATGGCGATACCTTGTTGTTATGCAAGTGAGTGATGGCGTTGCGGCTGATCAGCAGCGCCAGGGTTTGGCTGAGGTCGAAGGCGGGGGCGGCTTCCAGCGCTTGCATCAGTGACTGGCCGTTTTGCAGATACTGGATGAACGCGCTGGCACCTTGATCAAGGGCGAATACTTCAACGTCCAGGCCATTGCGTAACACCAGCGCGTGTTGTCCCTGGCTCAGGTCAATCCCCGCCAGCGTTGTTTCCTGTTGATGCGCCGCCCAGATCGCCACCACCGCGAAGGCAGAACTCAACAGGTTGAGAGAGGGATGAAGTTCGACGGTGAGCTCGCTCAGGGCTTGCGGGTCGACCAGTGCTGCGGCGATCTGCTCATGCTCCAGGGGCTGCGCATCGGCCGCGTGATACGCGATGACGCGCAGGCGCTCCAATCGGGCGACATCGGCCAGATAAGGCACGCTGGCGGCGGGCGCAAAGCCTTCGATGAAGGCTGCGAAATCATGCCCGTAGTCATTCATCAGCGGGCTGCGGGGCGGGGAGCCTTGCACATGAACACCGGCCATGGCCCGGAAGAATTCATCGCCGACCAATTGCACAATCACGGGGTAACTGTCCGCCAACGCGTTGATCAGCGAGGCCTGCACATTGTTGCGATACACCGCGAAACGGCTGGCCGGATCGGCGCCATTGACGCTGAATAATCCGTCAGGGCAGGGCCGCTCCGGATCAAGCAGGGCGGCGGCGAAATCGGCGTGATTGCTCATGACCGGGCCTCGGCGCATCGCAACAACTCATCGGCCTGACGCGCTTCGGCGTGTAATACGCCGAAGGCTGGCACCTGATTGTCGCGTTCGATCAGCGTTGCTACTGGCCCGACACGCTCCAGCACTTGCACGTACAGCGCCCACACGGCGTTGTCGATGGGCGCGCCGTGATCGTCGATCAACAGACGGTCACCGAGGCTGTCGGTGTCTTCGGCAAATCCGGCCAGATGAATCTCGCCGACGGCATGAAGGGGCAGGGCATCGATGTAGGCCACAGGATCGCGTTGATGATTGATGCTCGACACGTAAACGTTGTTCACGTCCAGCAACAGCCCGCAGCCTGTGCGGCGAATGACTTCGCTGATGAAGTCGGCCTCATCGATCGTCGAGCGTTTGAACGCCAGGTACGTCGCCGGGTTCTCCAGCAGCATTGGGCGTTTGAGAGTGGTTTGCACCTGGTCGATGTGTTCGCAGACGCGGTTCAACGTCGCGTTGTCGTAGGCCAGTGGCAGCAAGTCATTGAGAAACACCGGGCCATGGCTGGACCAGGCCAGGTGTTCGGAAAAGGAGTGGGGTTGATAGCGCTCGATCAGCTCGGCAAGGCGTTGCAGGTGTTGAACATCCAGCGGACCTTCGGCACCGATGGACAGGCCAACGCCATGCAGCGACAGCGGATACTGCTCGCGGATCAACCCCAGGTAATGATGAAAAGGGCCGCCGGCCACCATGTAGTTTTCGGCGTGGACTTCGAAGAAGCCGATGTCCGGCTTTGAACCGAGCACTTCACGCAAGTGCCCGGTCTTGAGCCCCAGCCCGGCGCGGGGCGGGAGCCCGAACAGTGAATTGTTCATGGTCGACACTCAGGCTGGGAGGCGGATCAGGCTTTGGCTTTGAAGGCTTCCATCTGACCGAAACCGGTCGGCGAGGTTTTGCTTTCGGTGGTGGCGCACGTGCCTTTCGGAACGAGTTTCCAGGCGTTTGCCTGGTGGTCCATCTTGGCAGTACCGGCGCAGGTGGTGCCTGCACCTGCGGCGCAATCGTTATGACCTTTCATGGCCACGCCGAAGCATTTTTCCATGTTGCTGTTGTCGGCGGCCTGGACGGTGGAGACAGCGGCCATGCTCAGCGCAGAACCAAGGGCCAGGACGAGGGCGGTGGCGGACAGGGTGCGGGTGGTAGCAGTCATGATGTTTCTCCGTTGTTTGAGTTTTGGTAAGCCGCATGTCTGCTGGCTTACCCCTCTAGAGAGAGGTCATCGCGATGCGTTACAGCCCAGTGCAAAACTTTTTAAAAAACCTCAAAACACCACCGAGCCCTTGTGGGAGTGAGCCTGCTCGCGACAGCTGTTTCGCATTCAACGGTTTTGTTGACTGACACTCCGCTATCGCGAGCAGGTTCGCTCCCACAGGGGGGCTTTATTGCCGTGAAGGTTTATGGCGGGCACAAAAAAACGGCCCGAAGGCCGTTTTTTGTTTACCGCAATTGCTTAGCCGCCGAGATACGCTTCGCGCACTTTCGGATCAGTCAGCAGTGCTTCCCCCGTGCCGGTCATCACCACCCGGCCGTTCTCCAGAACGTAGGCACGGTCGGCAATTTTCAGCGCCTGGTTGGCGTTCTGCTCTACCAGAAACACCGTCACGCCATCCTTGCGCAGCTGTTCGATGATGTCGAAGATCTGCTGGATGATGATCGGTGCCAGGCCCAACGATGGCTCGTCGAGCAGCAGCAGTTTGGGTTTGCTCATCAGCGCACGGCCGATGGCGAGCATTTGCTGTTCGCCGCCGGACATGGTGCCGCCGCGTTGGGCAAAGCGTTCTTTCAGGCGTGGGAAAAGTCCGAGAACCTTGTCCATCTGTTCCTGATAATCGCCCTTGCTGGTAAAGAATCCGCCCATGGACAGGTTCTCTTCCACGGTCAGGCGGGCGAACACTCGACGACCTTCCGGCACGACGGCAATGCTTTTACGCATGATCTGCGACGAGTCCTGGCCGACGAGCTCTTCACCCATGTAGCGGATGCTGCCGCTGTGGGCTTGCGGCGAACCGCAGAGGGTCATCAGCAAGGTCGACTTTCCGGCACCGTTGGCGCCGATCAGGGTCACGATCTCGCCCTGGCGGACTTCGACGTTGACGCTGTGCAGCGCCTGGATCTTGCCGTAGAAGGTGGAAACGTTTTCAAATTGCAGCATTTACGCTTCCCCCAGGTAGGCTTTGATCACTTCAGGATTGTCGCGGATCTGTTCCGGCGTGCCGTCGGCCAGAGGCGTGCCCTGGTTGATCACGACGATGTGGTCGGAAATGCTCATGACCAGTTTCATGTCGTGTTCGATCAGCAGCACGGTGACGTTATGCTCTTCACGCAGCATGCTGATCAGCGCCTTGAGGTCCTCGGTTTCCTTCGGGTTCAGGCCGGCGGCCGGTTCGTCGAGCATGAGGATCCGCGGGCGGGTCATCATGCAGCGAGCGATTTCCAGACGGCGTTGCTGACCGTAGGCCAGGGTGCCGGCCGGGCGGTTGGCGAACTGCGTGAGGTTGACCTTGTCCAGCCAGAACTCGGCAAACTCCATGGCCTCGCGTTCGCTTTTGCGGAATGCCGGGGTCTTGAACAGACCAGACAGGAAGTTGGTGTTCAGGTGACGGTGTTGCGCGATCAAGAGGTTCTCGACCGCGGTCATGTCCTTGAACAACCGCACGTTCTGGAAGGTGCGCACCACGCCTTTGAGGGCGATCTTGTGGCCCGGCAGGCCTTCGATAGGCTCGCCGTCCAGCAGGATGCTGCCGCCACTCGGCTTGTAGAAACCGGTCAGGCAGTTGAACACCGTGGTTTTGCCGGCGCCGTTAGGGCCGATCAGTGCAACCACCTGTTTTTCCTTCACGGTCAGGGCCACGCCGTTGACCGCCAGCAAGCCGCCGAAGCGCATGCTCAGATTTTCGACTTTAAGGATCTCGCGGCTCATTTGCGCAGCTCCATGTGAGGACGTTGCATGGGCAGCAGGCCTTGAGGACGCCAGATCATCATCAGCACCATCAAGGCGCCGAACATCAACATGCGGTACTCACTGAACTCACGCATCATTTCCGGCAGCAGGATCATCACCACGGCCGCGAGGATCACACCCAACTGCGAGCCCATGCCACCCAATACGACGATGGCGAGGATGATCGCCGACTCGATGAAGGTGAACGACTCCGGTGTCACCAGGCCCTGACGGGCAGCGAAGAAACTGCCGGCGAAACCTGCGAAGGCGGCGCCCAGGGTGAAGGCGGAAAGCTTGATGACCGTAGGATTCAGACCCAGCGCACGGCAGGCGATCTCGTCTTCACGCAACGCTTCCCACGCACGGCCGATCGGCATGCGCAGCAAACGGTTGATCACGAACAGCGCAGCCAGGGCCAGCAACAGTGCAACCAGGTACAGGAAAATCACCTTGTTGATCGAGTTATAGGCCAGGCCGAAGTACTCGTGGAACGTCTGCATGCCCTCTGCCGCTTTGCGCTCGAAGGTGAGCCCGAAGAACGTCGGCTTCTCGATGTTGCTGATGCCGTTCGGGCCACCAGTGATATCGGTGAGGTTACGCAGGAACAGACGGATGATTTCACCAAAGCCCAGGGTCACGATCGCCAGGTAGTCGCCGCGCAGACGCAGTACCGGGAAGCCGAGCAGGAAACCGAAAGTGGCCGCCATCAGGCCGGCGATCGGCAGACAGATCCAGAAGCCCAGACCCAGATAGTGCGACAGCAATGCATAGCTGTACGCCCCGACGGCATAGAAGCCGACGTAACCCAGGTCGAGCAGGCCGGCCAGGCCGACCACGATGTTCAGGCCGAGGCCGAGCATCACGTAGATCAGCACCAGCGTGGCGATATCCACCGCACCACGAGAGCCGAAGAACGGCCAGACCAGGGCAGCGGCGATCAGCGCAATGATGATCCAGCGTTGGGTGGTCGGCAGGGTCAGGAAGTTACTGGCCTTGGCCGGAATCAGCGGCATGTTTGGCGACGAGCGCCAGGCCGAGCTGATCTGTTGATCGAACAGCACCCGCAGGAACATCAGCACCGAGCACACCGCGATAGTGATCAGTGTGGCGCTGCTGGTGCCGTGCACTTCGAGGTGGATGCCGACGATGGTCAGTTTCAGACCGAGTACCGGGTAGGCCACGGCCCACACCAGCAAAGCACTGAACAGTGCCTGTTTAAGATTCCTAGTCATACTTTTTCAACCTCCGGACGGCCAAGGATGCCGGTCGGCCGGAACAACAGAACCAGAACCAACAAGCCGAAAGCCACGACGTCCTTGTACTGGTCGCCGAAGATATCGGCACCAAAGGCTTCCGCCACCCCTAATACCAGCCCGCCGAGCATGGCTCCCGGGATGCTGCCGATACCGCCCAGTACCGCTGCGGTGAACGCCTTGAGTCCAACGAGGAACCCGGCGTTCGGGTTGATCACACCGTATTGCATGCTCAACAAGACGGCCGCGATGGCCGCCAATGCGGCACCGATGACGAAGGTCAGGGCGATGATGTTGTTGGTATTGATGCCCAGCAAGTTGGCCATCTTGATGTCTTCGGCGCAGGCGCGGCAGGCACGTCCGAGACGAGAGCGGGAGATGAACATTGTCAAGCCGAGCATGGCGACGAAGGTCACCACGAATACCACGATTTGCATGTAGGAAATCAGCACTTCATGTGCGCCACCTGGCCCGAAGGTGAAGCTGCCGGGGATCAGGTTGGCTATGGATTTGTCCTTGGAGTCTTGCGCCAGCAGAACCGTGTTCTGCAGGAAGATCGACATGCCGATGGCGGAAATCAGCGGGATCAGACGGTTGCTGCCGCGCAAAGGGCGGTAGGCGACGCGTTCGATGCTGTAACCGTAGGCACTGGTCACGACGATGGTCGCGATGAAAGCAGCGGTAATCAACAGCGGAACGCTGTCGAGTCCCAGCATGGCCAACCCGGCGATGGCGATGAACGCCACGTAGGAGCCGATCATGTACACCTCGCCGTGGGCGAAGTTGATCATTCCAATGATGCCGTAAACCATCGTATAGCCGATGGCGATCAGAGCATACGTACTGCCAATGGTCAGGCCATTAACCAGCTGTTGGAGGAAGTGATAGATGTCAGGCATTACAGCGCTCCTAAAAACCTGATACGCATTTCACTGGTGGAGTCATTTTCCCGCTCGAGCCCCGTGGATCTGCATCCACTTCGAGTTCGAGGTTTGCCAGCGAACCGCTGATGACGGTTTTGAGATTTTCAGGTGGGGAGACTGGCGGATCACGCCAGCGCGGCCCAATACATTCGTAAAACAAAGCCCACGGCACGCCGTGGGCTTTATTGGCAGTCAGTCAGGCAACGCCTTACTGAGGCTTGGCTTCAGTTTTTGGTTTGCCGAAGTGCCACTCGTAAACCACAAATTTGAAGTCTTTCAGGTCGCCCTTGTCGTCGAAGCTCAGGTCGCCGGTAGGCGTCTTGAAGGTGCCTGCGTGGATGGCAGCAGCCACTTTGGCAGTGTCTTCGGACTTGGCGGCCTTGATGCCTTCGGCAATCACTTCCACAGCCGAGTAGGACGGGAACACGAACGGACCGCTCGGGTCTTCTTTCTTCGCTTTGAACGCATCAGCCAGGGCGATGTTGGCCGGATCCTGGTCGAAGGATTTCGGCAGCGTCACCAGCAGACCTTCCGAAGCTTTCTGAGCGATCTGCGAGATCGAGTCGTTACCCACGCCTTCCGGACCCATGAACTTGGCTTTCAGGCCTTTTTCATCTGCCTGGCGCAGGATCAGACCCAGCTCAGGGTGGTAGCCACCGTAGTAAACGAAGTCGACGTTGGCTTGCTTGAGTTTCTGGATGATCGACGAGAAGTCCTTGTCGCCGGCGTTGATGCCTTCGAACACGGCAACCTTGGTGCCTTTTTTCTCGAGGGTTTGCTTAACGGCGGTGGCGATGCCTTCACCGTATTGCTGTTTGTCGTGCAGGACAGCAACGATCTTCGGTTTTACGAAGTCGGCGATGTAGTTACCGGCGGCAGGGCCTTGGGCGCTGTCCAGACCGATGGTGCGGAACACCATTTTGTAACCACGGGCGGTGATGTCCGGGCTGGTGGCAGCCGGGGTGATCATGATCACGCCTTCGTCTTCGTAAATGTCCGAAGCCGGTTGGGTGGAGCTGGAGCACAGGTGACCGACCACGAACTTGACGCCGTCGTTGACGACTTTGTTCGCGACCGCTACCGCTTGTTTTGGATCACAGGCGTCATCGTATTCAACGGCTTCGAGTTTCTTGCCGTCTACGCCGCCTTTGGCGTTGATCTGTTCGATGGCCATTTTGGCGCCACTGAACTGCATGTCGCCGTATTGGGCTACAGGGCCGGTTTTAGGGCCGGCGATGCCGATCTTGATGGTGTCAGCTGCGAACGAATGGCTGGCAACCCCGGCCAGAACCATAGCGGCAAACAGTTTGGAAATCTGCTTAGTAGCCTTAGTCATAGTGCTCCACTCTTACTGTTGTAGTTTTTATAGTCCTGGCGCCGTAGCAGCAGAACCGGGTCAGATATCTTCGATATCCTCCGGAAAATGCCCCCGACAACTGTACCGGTACAGTGTAGAGCGCCAATTGTTAGCCTGGGAAGCTGGCGCCGGGGGGCAAAACCTGAGGGTGTCGCTTAATTGAAAGAAAAAGACAGAATAGCGGCGGGATGTTAGCTGGCTAATTGCTTGATTCAGCAGCATTCCCTGGCTTTCCTGCTCTTTTCTTTCGGTGACTCAATTGCATCCGGGTTTTTCTGCCAGACCACCGACGTTATCATTCGCGTCGATTTCTTTTCCGGACAGTGCCCATGAATGAAGAACCTAGCACCCTCTATGCCAAGCTGCTTGGTGAAACCGCATCTATTACGTGGAAAGAGTTGGAGCCCTTCTTTGCCAAGGGTGCCCTATTGTGGGTCGATCCCGGCCTGGATTTGATCGCTGCTGCCCACGCTGTTGCGACGGATGAAGGTGAGAAAGTGGCTGCCTGGCTGGCTGCCGACAAGGTCGCCAAGCTGTCTGAAACGCGGGCGCTGGATCTTTTTGAACGCGACCCGCAGCTGTGGGCTGTGGTGGTTTCACCGTGGATTCTGATCCAGGAAAGGGCGACGAGCTGACTGTCCGCACTTTATTGGTGCGTCTGGCGGGCGAGCAAAAGTGTGTAGGTGAGTAGCGTGATGGCATGTTGCCGTAGAGAAAGGCCACAGAAGGGTCTTGGCGAGGGTGACGTAAACGTAACGGGAACAGTTTATTGAGCAGCCTTCGGGCTGCTTAATTGTTTCTGGATGTTGGATTTTTCGGTGAATCCGATGCCGCCATCGCGAGCAGGCTCGCTCCCACAAGTTAACCGCGTTTCTTCAGAAGAAATGCGGTCCTTGTGGGAGCGAGCCTGCTCGCGATTGGGCGCGACGCGGTTTTAGAAGGTTTTACCGGTATGGTTATTGAGCGAAATAACCTTGGTCTTGCCAATCCGGTGACGGTAGATCTCACGCAGGTACTTGATCGCCTTCTTCACGCAGTCGCGCGACAGGCGAATGTCGTTGATCGAGACGAATTTGTCCTTGTCGTTGATCAGCTCGCGGTACTTCTTCTCGTACATCGGTTTGATCGCGTACCAGTTGGTGTCGAGGATCTTCGCCGGGTTCTCGAACTCGTTCAGCAGATCGTCGATCAGGTCTTCGTCGAAGTCTTCATTGATGATGAAGTCGAGGATCGAGTTATCCAGGGTGTCGTCGAAGCGGTACGGGTTCTTCGCGAAGCAGCGCTTGATGAAGGCCACGATCAGCGTCAGGAAATCGTCCGACAGACACGGGCTCTTGGCGATCAGGGTGGTCAGCGACAAGTTGGCCGAAGCGCCGATCACCAGGGCATAACGCTTGAGCGTAGTGTTGGGGAACAGGCTGTTGAGGTGGGTCTTCAACCGGTTCAAGTCCATGTAGGACAGCTTGTAGTCTTTCGGCAGCGAGACAATCGACACCACCGACGAGCAGTTCTTGAAGAAGTGCAGGTCGTGCAACGCGGCCGCGTCGTAACCGGAATTCTTGTACTGCTCCAGCGAGGCCCGATAGCGCTTGGACTCGATCGGCAACAGGCTGATGCCTTCGATCGCCTGGGTCACTTTGTTGAAGTGCGGCAGGTCGATGGAACGGAAGAACAGGTCGTCGATGTTCAGACGCTGTGGCTCTTTCTCGAACACCTTGAACTTGTCGCTGCTCGGCGGCGGGGTTTCCGGCACCACGGACTCGGCGTAGGCAATCGCCACCGGGCCGGCCAGGCTCATGAACAGGTCGTTGGCGTCGAGGCGAATGGTTTCGCCGATATCGATGCCGGCGCGACGGAAATAGTTCTGGTCGTAGTCAGTCGTGACCGCCTGCGCCGTCAGAATGTTGAAAATCTGCTGCGAGATGTATTGGTTGGCGTGCTTTTCCATCGCGTTGACGTCGATGTTCTGAATGTTGCCGTCATCGCTTTCTTCGGCATACCGCATGATGTCGTTGGAGATCAGCATCATGGCGTTCCATGGGCGGATCCGGCCCATGACGCTGGCCTCGCTACTGTCTTCGTTGGCGAAGTTATAGGAGAAGTCCCACTCTTCCGACAGGTATTTGCACAGCAGGCGACCGGCGTTGATGTGCAGCGCCTCGGACATTTCGCTGCGGTGATCGGAAATGTTCGGCAGCACGCAGATGCCGCTGGTGAAGATCGGCTCGAAGACGAAGGAGTGACCGCTCTTGCCGTCGTGCTCATCCATCGGCTTGGTGTCGAACGTCTTGTTCATGTACGAGTGTTGCTGGGCCAGGCCGAATTCCGAGGCCATGCCCGAACCGGTACCGCCGCCGGCACTGAAGATCGAGAAATACAGGCGCGACTGGTTGGCCTTGATCCCGCAGCTGTCGATCAGGTACGAGTGAATCATTTTCCAGTCCGGGCTGGAGAAACGCTGGGTGTCCTTGTTCAGGATGATCTTGGCCAGGTACTGACCGAGGATCGGCGCGTTACCGGCGCCACCGGCGTGGACTTCCGACAAGTCCATGATCTTCATTTTGCTGTAGTCGCGCAGGAAGCCACTCTTTTCGCCCTTGCGCGAGAAACGGATGCGACCGGCGATGTCTTTGTCCAGGTCGCCGAGCATCACCAGCGGCTCGACCAGGAACACCGGTTTGGTGGCCTTGTTCGGCCCCAGGCGCAGGTTGTTGCGAATCCACTGCGCCGGGCTGTAACCCTTTTCGGCGTAACGTTTGTCCGGCGACAGGCGGTCTTCGTTGTTGAATTCGTTGAGGTAGAACTTGCGGGCGTTGTACACCAGCTCAGCGACGTCGAGCGCGATGTTGGAACCGCAACGTCCCAGGCCGATCAGGCACACCGACGGGAATTCCTGATCGCTGTGCTGTTCGTTGTCGCCTTCTAGGTGCGGTGGGCGCGGGAACACCATGTCGCGCAGGCCATCGAGGTTATCGAGGATGCGGTCGGTGTTGGTTTCGGTGAAATACAGGTATTGCTGACTGGCCAGAGGACGTGACGGGATCAATGGCTTCGACGATGAGGGGCTGTTCGCCGCGGGGCTCAGTGTCAGGTCGGAAACCGTAGTGGCCGGATTATTTTTAGAGGTCATTGGGCGCCATGTACCTGGGCTGGTTAGCTCGGCGACACGGTGTCGTCGAACCTTCACGGAATAGGAACTCGCGACTTTTTTAGCGCGTATTTTGCCCAAGCGTCAGGGACTAAGCCTGAGCGTCGCTCGGGGGAATCCTTTCCTTAGTCATGATGAATCGGCCAATATTCTGCGATCTTTAATCAAAAAGAAGGCTAAATGATGTCAACGCTACCTTCGTTGAGTTTTGCCGGAATCGGCCTGATGGGCTTGCCCATGTGCCGCCGCCTGTTGGCGGCGGGGTATCCGCTGACGGTGTGGAATCGCAACCCGGCCAAGTGCGCAGCGCTGGTCGAGGCCGGCGCCCGGCAAGTGGCAACGGCGGCTGAATTGGGTCAGCACGCTGATGTGGTGATGCTGTGCCTGGCGGACACGGCGGTGGTGCGCGAGGTGGTTTTCGGTCCGGCTGGCATTGCCGAGGGGGCGAAAAGCGGTCAGTTGCTGGTGGACTTTTCCAGTCTGGAACCGACGGCGACGCGGGACATGGCATCGGCGCTTGTCGACCAATGCGGCATGCGTTGGCTGGACGCGCCGGTGTCCGGCGGGGTCGTCGGCGCCGAGGCCGGCAGCCTGGCTATTATGGTCGGCGGCGAAGCGGCAGACCTTGAGCGAGTCAGGCCGGTGCTGTTGAACCTCGGTCAGCGGGTGACTCACATGGGCGGTGTCGGCGCCGGGCAGGTGACCAAGGCCTGTAATCAGATGATTGTTGCCTGCAATGCACTGGTGATTGCTGAAGTGGTGGCACTGGCCGAGCGCTCCGGGGTTGACGCCAGCCTGATCTCCGAGGCGCTGGCGGGAGGGTTCGCTGATTCAAAACCGCTGCAGATCCTCGCCCCGCAAATGGCCGAGAGTCGTTTCGAGCCGGTGAAGTGGCACGTGCGTACGCTGCTCAAAGACCTCGACACCGCGGTGAAATTCTCCCGCGAACAGGGCTCGGCCACGCCGATCAGCGGCTTGGCCGCACAACTGATGCGCCTGCATGGGGGGCAGGGCTTTTTGGAAAAGGATCCGTCGACGTTAGTGCAGTTGTACCGTAGCCAGGCTCAAAGAACTGACACTGCGTGAATGTTTGCGCTGATTGATTTCGGCCAGCACCGCAGGCAGCTCGGCCAGCGGTACCGGGCGGCTGAGCAGGTGGCCTTGAACCAGGTCGCAGCCCTGGCGTTCGAGAAAGTCATGTTGCTCGGGCGTTTCGACGCCCTCGCTGACGACCTGTAAATGCAGGGTGTGGGCCATGATGATAATGGCGTGGACAATTTCCATGTCCTGGGTGGCCTTGGGGATGTCCTGAATGAACGAGCGGTCGATTTTCAGTGTGTTCAGCGGCAGGCGCTTGAGGTAGGCCAGGGATGAATAGCCCGTGCCGAAGTCGTCGATCGAGAGCGAGACGCCGAGAGAACGGATCTGCTTCAACAACGCCAGGGTGTTGGCGAGATTGCCCATCAGCGCGTTTTCGGTGACTTCGAGTTCCAGCCGTTGTGGTGACACTCCGGCGATGCGCAGGGCGTTTTCGATTTCATCGGCCAACTCTTCGCGGGCGAGGTTCAGCGGCGAGCAGTTCACGGCGATCTTGAGTTCTTCGCGCCCCTGGCGAGACAGCACTCCAAGATCCTCACAGGCCTTGTGCAATACCCAGTTATCCAGTTCGTTGATCAGGCCGTTGGCCTCGGCAATGGCAATGAACCGATCCGGTGCCAGCAACCCGTGAACCGGGTGTTGCCAGCGAATCAGCGCTTCGAGTTTGGTGACCTGGCCGCTTTTCAGGTCGTAGATCGGTTGGTAATAAAGGATCAGACCGGCGTCGTTGCGCAGGGCGTACCGCAGTTCTTCTTCGAGTTGCAGCTCCAGCGTGGCACGGTTTTTCATGTGTGGACTGAAAAAATGCAGCCCGTTGCGCCCGCTGCCCTTGGACTGGTAAAGCGCCAGGTCGGCGTTTTTCAGCAGCTCCTCGCAGGTCGTTCCATCTTGCGGAAAAACGCTGATGCCGATGCTGGTGGTCATGACCATGCTGCGGCCGGACAGCTCGATGGGCTCTTTCATCTTCAGCATGATGCGTTGGGCCATGCTCCGGGCTTCTTCAAGCTCATGCAGCCCGATGAGGATGCAGAACTCGTCCCCGCCAAAGCGCGCCACCACATCGTCATGGCTGCGTACCGAATCCTTGATATGGCTGGCCAGGACCTTGAGCAATTCATCGCCGGCGTCATGGCCCAGGCTGTCGTTGATCCGCTTGAAGTGGTCGATGTCTAGGAACATCACTGCAAGCATCCCGCCTTCGTTGGTCTTTTCGAGCAGTTTTTCGGCAAAAATCTGATTGAAGCCGCGGCGGTTGATCAGGTTGGTCAGCGCGTCGTAGTGCGCCACCTGTTGCAGCGACAAGCGCGCCTGATCCAGTTGGCTGAGCAGGATGTTGACCCGCTTCAGGTCGGATTCCTTGTGTTGCAGCTTCTTGTCGGCCAATGCCGCGCTGATGCTGCTGCCGATGATCAGCAAGGTCATTACCGCCACCGTCAGCCCCAGTTGCAGGTGGGTGTTGTCGTCGGGCAATGGCTGGGGGCTATCGATGGGAAGCACCAGGTTGAGCGCCGCCATGCCAGTGAAATGCATGCTGACGATGCCGGCACCGAGCACCAGGCTGGCGGTGTATTTGAGCAGTTGATGAACCACGCCGCTGCCCTCGCACAGGTGACGGGAAATCAACAGGGCCGCCAGGCTGGCGCCAATTGCGATCACGATAGAGAGCGCGAACAGGGCAGGGTTGTAATAGGCCGTCGCGTAGGAGCGCATCGCGGCCATACCCACGTAATGCATGGTCGCGATACCCAGGCCGATCCATACCGCGGCCCGCAGTGTTTTCCAGAAAGTCAGATGAGGATGGCTGAGGGTATGCATCGCCAGCCACGAAGCTGTCAGTGCAAACAGCAACGAGATCAGGGTGACGGGTAACTGATAATGGATTTCGATCGGGGCCTGGAAGGCCAGCATGCTGACAAAGTGCATGGCCCAGATACCGCCCGCCAGACACCCGGTACCAACCCAGCGCCACAGACGTTGGGACGCCGCTTTCTCGGCGTGGCCGATCCGCTCGGTGATGTCCAGTGTGGCGAAGCCGGTCGCACAGGCGACCACATAGGCCAGCAACACCAGAAAGGGGTTATGGGTGCAATTGAGGATGACCTGGCCAGTCTCAGGCAGTTGAGTCGTGAAATATAAAGCTGGCCACTCCATCGGACGCCTCGTATTTATCCAGCCGACACCATGAACCCTGGCGAATGTCTTGGAGTATAGAGGTCACACAAAGAGTGCAAACGGTAGTGGCACATTGCATTCGAACATTTTGTAATTACAGGCGCTGATATTCAGGCGATCTGCTCATAAGGGAACTCGAATTCCGGTTGCAGGGCCGGCAATCCGAACGCTGCCCGTGCCGCATCGCAATCCACATTTGCCTCGCCGTTGGCCCAGGAGGCGTCGAACTCCCGACAGGTGCTGGAACGTTGGTCGTAAATCGAGCATTGCACGGTGCTGCCGACTTCGCCGACCAGCCCGACGCAGCGAGTGGGTTTGCAGTCCGTGCCCAGCATGGCCACCCGGCTGGGGCTGATGGGTGCGACTAGCTCGTCAGGCACCGTTCCCCCGGCCGAGGTGCATTCACCCCAGAAAAAAGACACGCGAAAATGAGAACAGCAGGCACCGCAATTCAGACACGGACTGGCTTCGGACATGGGCGATAATCAAAGAGGGATAGGGGATTGGTGGGGCAGGGAAGGCCGCTATTCTAGGCTTCGCTTTGAACTTGGGAAGGGGGCGAAAAAGTATTTTTTCATGTGACCAATGGCGAGAAATACTTGCCTTGCAGAATCCCTTGTGGGAGCGAGCCTGCTCGCGAAAGCGGCGGATCAGTCACCCTCTGTATTGAATGTGCCGGCCTCTTCGCTAGCATCTCGCTCCCACAGGTTTGGATTTGGCTCCATGGGTTGATATCAGCATTACGAATAATTACAGACAGCTCCGGCGGGCCTGTCTAGATTGGAGGTTCCGGGGACAGCGAAACCCCAATAACAATAAAAGAGACGGACCCCATGCAGAACTCGACCCAAGTGGCGAATGCCTGGCGCATTCTGTTCCTGCTGTTCCTGGCCAATCTGTTCAACTTCTTCGATCGCACCATCCCGGCCATCATCATCGAACCCATCCGCATGGAATGGCACCTCAGCGACTTTCAGCTGGGGATCATCGGTACTGCATTCACCATCGTCTACGCCATTGCCGGCTTGCCCCTGGGGCGCATGGCCGATACCGGTTCGCGCAGCAAGCTGATGGGCTGGGGCCTGGCGGCGTGGAGCGGTCTGACGGCGGTCAATGGGCTGGTGGGCAATTTCTGGGCGTTCCTGATCGTGCGCATGGGCGTCGGCGTCGGCGAAGCCAGTTACGCGCCGGCCGCCAACTCGCTGATCGGCGACCTGTTCCCGGCGCATCGTCGCGCGCGGGCCATGGGCATTTTCATGCTCGGTCTGCCACTGGGCCTGCTGCTGGCGTTCTTCACCATTGGCGCAATGGTCAAAGCGTTCGACAGCTGGCGTGCACCGTTCTTCATCGCGGCGGTGCCAGGGCTGATCCTCGCGATCTTCATGTTCTTCATCAAAGAGCCGAAGCGTGGCGCGGCAGAAACCGTGCAGGTCTCGCAAGAGAAAGTCGACAAGCCGATCCGGCGAATTCTGGCGGTGCCGACCTTTCTTTGGCTGGTCTTGGCCGGGTTGTGCTTCAACTTCGCTACTTATGCCTGCAACTCGTTTCTGGTGCCGATGTTGCAGCGTTACTTCCTGATGCCGTTGCAGGAAGCGGCGGTGGCGACCGGCGTGATCGTCGGCGTGACCGGTTTGTTCGGATTGACGCTCGGTGGCTGGGTCGCCGACAAGATTCACCAGCGAGTGGCCAATGGGCGCCTGCTGTTTGCGGCGTTCAGCCTGATCATCTCGACGGTGTGTACCGCGTGGGCGCTGCATGCCGGGCGGATCGAGATCGGGGTGTTCGTGGCGGTGTTCAGCGTGGGTTGGCTGTTTGCTTACAACTTCTATACCTGCGTTTACACGGCGATTCAGGACGTGGTCGAACCGCGCTTGCGGGCCACGGCGATGGCGCTGTTCTTCGCCGGGTTGTACTTGCTGGGCGGTGGTTTGGGACCGGTGGTGGTGGGTGGTTTGTCCGACCACTTCGCGCACACGGCGATGGCCGCGGCAGGCACCGAGCAAATGACCGAGGCGTTCAAGGCGGTCGGCTTGCATGACGCGATGTACTTGATCCCGGTGGCGCTGTTTTTCACCATGGTGTTTCTGTTTTTGGCTTCGCGGTGTTTTGTTCGGGATTCGAAGCGGATGAAGGAAGGGTTGGTCGCTGTGGGTGAATCTGATGTTGCAGTGGCGACTGCATAATCGCTATCGCCAGCAGGCTGGCCCCCACATTGGATCTACAGCGTTAACAAATCCCCTGTGGGCGCTAGTCTGCTCCTGCTAGCGATGCGGCCATCAGCATCACTGCCTCAAATTTCAGGCAATAAAAAAAGGCCCGCATCACTGCGGGCCTTCTTGTTTTCAGCGGTGGAGCGGGGCGGTTTAACCCGCCACCAACACCCGAATCGCTTCCAGCCGCAACGCGGCTTTATCCAGCATCGCCAGACCCTGCTCGCGTTGTTTGCGCAGGGCAACCAGTTCGCTGTCGCGCACGGTCGGGTTGACCGCTTGCAGTGCGGTCAAACGTGCCAGCTCTTCGTCGGTATCGGCCGCCAGACGACGTTGCGCTTCGGCAACCCGTTCGGCGTGACGCGGGAAGATCTTCTCTTCGCCGGCGTTGATCCGTGGCGTCAGTTGATCGCGCTGAGCCTGGATGAACTTGTTGGCACTGGCGCGGGGCACGCTTTCCAGTTGATCGTTCAGGGTTTCGAACGACACCCGTGCCGACAGGTCGTTGCCATTGGCATCGAGCAGGCAGCGCAGGGCGGCCGGCGGCAGGTAACGGCCCAGTTGCAGCGAGCGCGGCGCAACCACTTCGCTGACGTAGAGCAGTTCCAGCAACACGGTGCCCGGTTTCAGCGCCTTGTTCTTGATCAGCGCCACGGCGGTGTTGCCCATTGAACCGGACAAGACCAGGTCCATGCCGCCTTGCACCATCGGGTGTTCCCAGGTGATGAACTGCATGTCTTCGCGAGACAGCGCCTGGTTACGGTCGTAAGTGATGGTCACGCCTTCGTCGTCGCCCAGCGGGAAACTGGCGTCGAGCATTTTTTCGCTCGGCTTGAGGATCAGGGCGTTTTCCGAATGGTCTTCGCTGTCGATGCCGAATGCGTCGAACAAGGTTTCCATGTAGATCGGCAGGGCGAACTGATCGTCTTGTTCGAGAATGTCCTCGACCAGCGCATCACCTTCGCCAGCGCCGCCGGAGTTGAGTTCCAGCAAGCGGTCACGGCCGGTGTGCAACTCGGCTTCCAGGCGCTCACGCTCGGCGCGGGCTTCGTCGATCAGGGCTTGCCACTCGCCATCGTCGGCGTTTTCCAGCAGTGGCAGCAGGCGCGGGCCGAACTGATGCTGCAAGGCGTTGCCGGTCGGGCAGGTGTTGAGGAACGCGTTCAGCGCCTCGTGGTACCACTGGAACAGCCGTTCTTGAGGGCTGGTTTCCAGATACGGCACGTGCAGTTCGATGATGTGCTTCTGGCCGATCCGGTCCAGACGACCGATACGCTGTTCGAGCAAGTCCGGGTGGGATGGCAGATCGAACAGCACCAGGTGGTGCGAGAACTGGAAGTTACGACCTTCACTGCCGATTTCCGAGCAGATCAGCACCTGTGCGCCAAATTCTTCGTCGGCGAAGTAGGCCGCGGCGCGGTCACGCTCAAGGATGTTCATGCCTTCGTGGAAGACCGTGGCCGGAATACCGGAGCGCACACGCAGGGCGTCTTCCAGGTCCATGGCGGTTTCAGCGTGGGCGCAGATCACCAGCACTTTGGTGCGCTTGAGCATCTTCAGCTGATCGATCAGCCACTCGACGCGCGGGTCGAATTTCCACCAGCGTTCTTCTTCGTTGGCGTCCGGCTGGGCCTGGAAGCTGACTTCCGGGTACAGCTCGGCGTGATCGCCCAGCGGCAATTCGAGGTATTCGTCCGGGCACGGCAGCGGGTACGGATGCAGTTTGCGCTCCGGGAAACCCTGCACGGCGGCGCGGGTGTTGCGAAACAGCACGCGGCCGGTGCCGTGGCGGTCCAGCAGTTCGCGGACCAGGCGGGCGCTGGCTTCGATGTCGCCATCATTGACGGCGGTCAGCAGTGCTTCGCCTTCGTTGCCGAGGAAACCGTGAATGGTCTTGTGCGCTTCCGGCGACAGGCGCCCCTTGTCCAGCAGCTCCTGAACGGCTTCGGCCACCGGGCGATAGTTTTCGCTCTCGGCGCGGAAGGCGTGCAGGTCATGGAAACGGTTCGGGTCAAGCAGGCGCAGGCGCGCAAAGTGGCTGTCCTGACCCAGTTGTTCCGGGGTCGCGGTCAGCAACAGGACGCCGGGAATGACTTCGGCCAGTTGCTCGACCAAGGTGTATTCAGGGCTGGCCTTGTCTTCGTGCCACACCAGGTGGTGCGCTTCGTCGACCACCAGCAGGTCCCAACCGGCGGCGAACAGCGCGTCCTGGGCCTTTTCGTCGTCCACCAGCCACTCGAGTGCAACCAGCGCGAGCTGGGTGTCTTCAAATGGGTTGGCGGCATCGCTTTCGATGAAGCGTTCTTCGTCGAACAGCGCGACTTGCAGGTTAAAGCGGCGGCGCATCTCGACCAGCCACTGGTGCTGCAGATTCTCCGGCACCAGGATCAGCACGCGGTTGGCGCGGCCCGAGAGCAGTTGGCGATGGATCACCAGGCCGGCTTCGATGGTTTTGCCCAGGCCCACTTCATCGGCCAGTAGAACCCGCGGCGCAATGCGGTCGGCGACTTCACGGGCGATGTGCAACTGGTGCGCGATCGGTTGCGCGCGTACGCCACCGAGGCCCCAAAGCGCGGACTGCAATTGGCGGCTGGTGTGTTCCAGGGTGTTGTAGCGCAGGGAGAACCAGGCCAGCGGGTCGATCTGCCCGGCGAACAAACGGTCACTGGCCAGGCGGAACTGAATGAAGTTCGACAGTTGGGTTTCCGGCAGGGTAACCACTTCGTTCTGCGCGTTGAGGCCGTGGTAGACCAGCAGGCCATCGACGTCGTCGACTTCCTGGACGGTCAGCTTCCAGCCTTCGAAGTGAGTGATGGAGTCGCCCGGCGAAAACCGCACGCGGGTGAGGGGCGCATTCCGTAGCGCGTACTGGCGAGTCTCGCCAGTGGCCGGATAGAGCACGGTCAACAAGCGGCCGTCCTGTGCCAGAACGGTGCCTAAACCCAGCTCGGCTTCGCTGTCACTGATCCAGCGTTGCCCCGGTTGATACTGCTGCGCCATGCTGCCTGACTCCCACCTTGAAAAAGCGGGCTATCTTAACGGAATGAGGGCTTCAGGGCCAAAGGACTCTCATAAAAACTCGCACTCTTACGTTAGTCCAGCGACGCGATGCTTGCAGGTCGGGGCACCAATTGGTGCCAAACCGGTCACAGTTTGCGACCGATGGCTCAAGTCGCCATCCCCGCAGCCGACAGCCTGCTGACAGGAGACTAATAATTATGCTGCCACCGATGCTCCCTTTGAGTGCCGTGCCGATCACGTCACAGCAGGACCCGATCCGCCAGCGCCCGGATATTCCGCCTGTCGTGCCGGTGCAGGAAAGCTCCAACGAAAACACCATCGACCTGCAACAGCGAGATCCCGAAGAAGCGGCTTTTCAGCTGCGCGAGGAACAGCGGCGCAAGCAGGAGCGGGAACGGCGTCGTCGTGAGGCTGATGAAGATCCGGAAGAGCATCTGGCGATTCCCGGTAACGAGCTCAATGCCGACAATACCGTGCCGGTGGCGCCGTTGATGGAAGATCAGCCGCGCCAGGGGTTGTGGGTCGATATCCAGATTTGAGGTTGTGGCTGGTCAGCGCTGCCGTGAGACCGCATTATTGTGACAACCCTGCCATACGATGTACTGAGCACCATGAGCCAAGACGACAAGCTGATTGATCTCAATTCCGAACGCGCCAAGCGGGTTCATGACCTTAATGAAAAGCGTCTGAATGAAGTGCGTCAGGCGTTTGAGCAGGCGATGCCGTTGGGTAAAGCCAAGAAGAAACCGAAGAACAAGCCGAAAAAGCGCTGAAACACCCTGCATCCGTTGATGCAGGTCAGTTATTTCCCCTCCTTTACGCCCTGTCTTGGGCGACATTGATCCTGGTCAATTTTCTCTTCTGCCTGATTGGTTAACTTAGCCCTATCGCAACAGGGCAAGTGCAGGAGAGCCGTCATGTTTTTCGACAACGTGGTGATCGCCGGGGTGCTGACAGTCGGCCTCATGGTTCTGTTTTTCGCAGGGTTCGGATTTTTTATCTGGAAGGATTCGCATAAGCGTAAGCCGTAGTTCTTTCTGGATGTAATGAGCACGCAAGGCATTTTGGGCAACTTCGGTTGCCCTTTTTTTCGCCTGCGATTTGGTAATGGGGGGCTGTGGGAGTGAGCCTGCTTGCGAAGGCGGCCTGATAGCCGACCTGTCTCTGCGTGGTGTACATATCCATTCCTGCGGTAATGGCCGCTTATGGTTTCGCCCTTACGGCGACTCACTTTTTTTTCAAATGCCAAAAAAAGTAAGCAAAAAAAGGCTCGCCCCGAACGTCCTGCCCCTCGCCTAGGCTCGGCGTTCCTTCGCTCCGGCATTCATCTGGGGGCATCGCCTCCGGTCGGCTTCGCTTCGACCTCCTCTCGATGTGTGCGGCTTCGCCGCACGGCGCTACGCGCCCCCCCCAGATGAACGCCTCCACTCAGCCTCCCGAAGGGGCGGGCAGATCAAGAGCAGGCGAGCTAACGCTCGGCCTAATGAGTGGTGAGGAGCGAAGCGGGTACACCGAACCCCTTGTAGGAGCGAGGCTTGCCCGCGAAGGCGTCCTCACGGCCAACCACCTCTTTCAACAGACCCGGCAATGCCGAACTGCAGGCCATAAAAAAGGCGCGAACCTTACGGAACGCGCCTCTTTGTCGCAGCCATGTATCAGCTGCCCAGTGCCTTCGATGCCAGCCAGAACAGGCCGGCCGACAAGGCCACTGTCGCGGGCAGGGTCAGGACCCAGGCCAGCAGGATGGTTCTCACGGTGCCGCCTTGCAGGCCGCTTTTATTGGCGACCATGGTGCCCGCCACACCCGAGGACAGGACGTGGGTGGTGGAGACCGGCAGGCTGAAGATGTTGGCCATGCCGATCAGGCTCGCGGTGGTGATCTGTGCCGACATGCCTTGGGAGTATGTCATGCCCTGCTTGCCGATCTTCTCGCCGATGGTCAGCACCACGCGTTTCCAGCCGACCATGGTCCCCAGGCCCAGGGCCAGGGCGACCGCCAGAATCACCCAGAACGGGGCGTATTCGGTGGTGGTGGTCAGGTCTTTGCGCAGTTTGTCCAGGTCAGCCTTTTCACGGGCAGCGAGGCCAGGCAGCTTGCCGACTTTCTTCGCCGTGTCATCCAGGCAGAGCAGATAACGACGCACTTCGATGCGGCTTTCCGGCGACAGCGAGTGGTAATCCGCTACACCTTTAAGGGTGTCGAGGAGGGCGGTGATGGTCGGTTCGGTCTGTTGCGGGTTGCAACGGAATTTCTCCGGCAGATCGCCTTCCACGCTTTTGCCCAGGGCCAGGTACTCGCCCAAGGTGTCGGCGTTACGCTTGTAGAACTGGCTCAGGTGCAACGTCGCATCGCGGGTCCGTTCGATCTGGTAGGTCGTGCTGCCCAGGTCGAGAACGAACTGCGCCGGCACGATACCGATCAGCACCAGCATGATCAGGCCGATACCTTTCTGGCCATCGTTGGAACCGTGCACGAAGCTCACGGCCATGGCCGAAATCACCAGCACCAGGCGATTCCAGAACGGCGGGTGTTTCTTGTCGTCGATCTTGCGGCGCTGTTCCGGTGTCTTGTGCATCTTCGACAGAGGACGCCACCATTTAAGACCGATCAATATCAGCGCTGCGACCAGGAAACCCGCCATCGGCGAGAACACCAGGGACGCCCCGATGTCGATCGCTTTCTGCCAGTTCACGCCATCGGCCAACGCAATGTCGTTGATCAACGCGTTGGCCAGGCCGACACCGAGGATCGAACCGATCAGCGTGTGGGAGCTGGAGGCCGGGATACCGAAGTACCAGGTGCCCAGGTTCCAGGTGATGGCGGCGGCGAGCAGTGAGAACACCATGGCCAGCCCGTGACCGGTGTTCACATTGATCAGCAGTTCTACCGGCAGCAGGTGGACGATGGCATACGCCACGCCGACACCGCCCAGCAGTACGCCGAGAAAGTTGAACACACCGGAAAAGAACACCGCCAGATGAGGCGGCATGGCTTTGGTGTAGATAACGGTGGCCACCGCGTTAGCGGTGTCATGAAAGCCGTTGATGAACTCGAAGGCGAGGACAAAGGCCAGGGCGAGCAAGAGGCTCACAAGCACCCAAGCATCAAGTCCGCTGAATAAATCGATCATGAAGGTTTTCTGACCCGGTCATAAGGGGGCGCGATTATGCCAGAAAAGACTGCAAATCGATGCACTAGGTGCTCATCGGTAACATTCTTCAACGAATTAATTTGTGACGATGGCCTATCGCCGAGGTTTTTACCGGGTTTTGCAAGTCATGAATTCAGATGAAAAGGCCGCAGCCACAAGGGTTTCTCTCGTGAGACCGAGAGGCTTGAACACTTGTGTGAAATATCTGAGAAGAGGGTCAGGCAAGTGCCATTTGCCTCATCCGTAGGGTGAGGTGACCGCTGCCCGCTTGTAGCGGGCGCGAAAGGCATCATCAGAACACCCCGCTTTTAACGGGTGCCGATGCAGACCCTTGAAGGATTCAGGCCGAGGTATTCAGGGTTCTTCGGCTTTGAGTTCCTTTTCCATCTTCTGTAATTCCTGGGTGAATGCCTGATCCTGAACGGTGGCGCGTTTACGCCAGGGTTTGCGCTCGGGTTCGGGCTGAGCGGCGTAGGTGGTGACTTCCCCGCCGTAAACTTCCTTGTAACGTTGTTCCTGGCGCTCAAGTTCCGCGCGCAGTTCGTCTTTCGTCACAGTGCTACCTGTATGAGTTGAGATAAATTCTGGTGAAACGCGCTGCATGGAACCTATTGACCACACCCGTCGAAAGGCCAATACCCGATAAAGGCATCGTTTCTACGGCGTGCGAAAAATACTTCCATGTTGCAGGCGGCCACGGCACCAGAGAAAAACAGCTGACGTAGCATCAGTTACCTGTTTCAGCGAGCGCGTTGGCGGAGCATATGAAATGAGCGTCAAGCGCTTGCTGCAGGCAGCGACGATAGAAAACCGGGCTGCCGGGTAGCGGAATCGGCACGTAAAAACCGCTTCGCCACTGAGGTGCATTATAGCGGTCGATCCGAAGAACACTATCGCTTGAGAGTTAAAAGTAGTTCTACCTGTGTGATTGTTTTGTTACTCACAACTTTCAGAGGTAACTAGGGTGTGGGTGATGTCACAGTGCAACGATGTCTTTCTGACGCCATAAAGTCGAACAAGTTAATCCCACTACATCAGCCCTTAATCAGTAAAGAATAAAAGCATGTTGCGGGCGCTGCGCAAATCAGCGCGCGCAGGTAGCCATCGCCTGTGAGGTCGATTGCGATTATCGGTCGATGGTTCGATAATCGCCCAATCTTGCGGCCTGTGGCTTGTGTGCCGGACCCGAAGCCGCTTGTAATAGCCGCTGATCCGTGTGGGAAAAGGACCTGATATGAACGATCAAATGCGCAATTCCTTCGCTTCAGTGGCGCCGCCGATCGTGGCGTCGCCCGCCAAGCGAATCCAGGCCCTGACCGGCGATCCGGATTTCATGACGTCCCTGGCTCGGGGATTGGCGGTGGTTCAAGCGTTCCAGGAGCGCAAACGGCACCTGACCATTGCCCAGATCAGCCACCGCACGGAAATTCCCCGCGCCGCTGTGCGACGTTGCCTGCACACCCTGATCAAACTCGGCTACGCCACCACCGACGGTCGCACCTATTCGCTGCTGCCCAAAGTGCTGACGCTGGGCCATGCCTATTTGTCCTCAACGCCTTTGGCGGTGTCCGCCCAGCCGTATCTGGACCGTATGAGTGAGCAACTTCACGAGGCCTGCAACATGGCCACGCTGGAGGGCGACGACATTTTGTACATCGCCCGCTCGGCGACCACCCAACGCCTGATTTCCGTCGACCTGTCGGTGGGCGGGCGGTTGCCAGCCTATTGCACGTCGATGGGCCGGATCCTTCTTGCGGCACTGGACGACACCTCGCTGCGCGAATACCTCGACCATGCGGAGTTCCAGGCCAAGACCAGCCGAACCTTGCACACACCCGAGGCGTTGCTCGAATGTCTGCAGGAAGTGCGGCAACAAGGCTGGTGCATCGTCGATCAGGAACTGGAGCAGGGCCTGCGTTCGATTGCCGTTCCGGTGTACGACGCTTCGGGCCAGGTGGTGGCCGCGCTCAACGTCAGTACCCACGCCGGACGAGTCAGCCGCAACGAGCTGGAGCAGCGTTTCTTGCCCGGTTTGTTAAGTGCCAGCCGTGACCTCAGCGCCCAGTTGTTTGCCTAAGCTGTTCGATAAACGCACAGACTCGCGTTTATCGAATTGACGCTGTTTCCCCGGGATCATTACTGTCGCGGCAGCGCCAGCCCTGAGCTGGCACCTGTCCGACTGCGTTCTTGCGTGGAATAAAAATAATGAACCAGCCTCAGTCTGCTGTAGGAAACTGCCTCGACGTGCAGTCCTTCATCAATGCTCAACCCATCTCGCGCTACCAGTGGCGAGTGGTGATCCTGTGTTTCCTGATTGTCTTCCTTGATGGCCTCGATACCGCGGCCATGGGCTTCATCGCGCCGGCCCTGTCCCAGGACTGGGGCATTGATCGCGCCAGTCTCGGCCCGGTAATGAGTGCCGCGCTGATCGGCATGGTCTTCGGCGCACTGGGCTCCGGTCCCTTGGCTGACCGCTTTGGGCGAAAAGTCGTACTGGTCGGCGCGGTATTGTTGTTCGGGGCTTTCAGCCTGGCCTCGGCGTACAGCACCAACGTCGACCAACTGCTGGTGCTGCGCTTCCTCACCGGCCTGGGCCTTGGCGCCGGGATGCCGAACGCCACCACGCTGTTGTCGGAATACACCCCGGAGCGCAAAAAATCCCTGCTGGTGACCAGCATGTTCTGCGGCTTCAACCTCGGCATGGCCGGTGGCGGGTTTATCTCGGCCAAGCTGATTCCGGCCTTCGGCTGGCACAGTCTGCTACTGATCGGCGGGATTCTGCCGTTGATCCTGACCGTCGTCTTGCTGTTCTGGCTGCCCGAATCGGCGCGTTACCTGGTCGTGCGCAACCGTGGCACCGACAAAGTGCGCAAGGCTCTCGCACCGATCGATCCGACCGTCGTCGCTCAGGCGTCGAGCTTCAGCGTACCGGAGCAGAAAACCGTGAAGGCGCGCAACGTGTTCGCGGTGATCTTCTCTGGCACCTATAGCACCGGCACCTTGCTGTTGTGGCTGACCTACTTCATGGGGCTGGTGATTGTTTACCTGCTGACCAGTTGGTTGCCGACACTGATGCGTGACAGTGGCGCGAGCATGGAACAAGCGGCGTTCATTGGTGCGCTGTTCCAGTTTGGCGGGGTGTTGAGCGCAGTGGGCGTGGGCTGGGCGATGGACCGGTTCAATCCGCACAAGGTCATCGGCATTTTCTACCTGCTGGCCGGGGTGTTTGCCTACGCGGTAGGGCAGAGCCTGGGCAATATCACGATTTTGGCGACATTGGTGCTGGTGGCCGGGATGTGCGTCAACGGTGCGCAATCGGCGATGCCGTCGCTGGCCGCGCGGTTTTATCCGACGCAAGGGCGAGCGACCGGGGTGTCGTGGATGCTCGGGATTGGCCGTTTCGGCGCGATTCTCGGGGCCTGGATGGGTGCAACATTGCTGGGCCTGGGCTGGAACTTTGAACAGGTGCTGACGGCGCTGGTGATTCCGGCGGCGGTGGCAACCATGGCGGTGGTGATCAAGGGCATGGTCAGTCATGCGGATGCGACCTGAGTTCAGGCTCCGGAATCTTCAGCGGGTTTGATGGCCTCTTCGCGAGCAGGCTCGGTCCTACAGTCAATCGCGTTCTTCTGTAGGAGTGAGCCGCCTCCGGGCGGCGTTCCGACGATGCTTTTTGGGATCGATAGTGAGACAACAATATGTTCGATAAACGAACACTTAGTCGATTATCGGATTGTTTGGTGTTTTGCACAGGCTTAACCTTCAGTCATTCCGGCGCTGCGCATCGCGCCTTTTTCTACCACTGTCGGTTCATAACAAACGGGAGCCTGCCCCATGGCTGAAATCCTTTCGCTGCACGACGCGGTGAAGCAATTCGTCAACGACGGCGATACCGTCGCGCTCGAAGGCTTCACTCACCTGATCCCTACGGCGGCCGGTCACGAAATCATTCGCCAGGGCAAGAAAGATCTGACGCTGGTGCGGATGACGCCTGACCTGATCTACGACCAGTTGATCGGCGCCGGTTGTGCTCGCAAGCTGATCTTCTCCTGGGGCGGCAACCCGGGTGTCGGTTCGCTGCATCGTCTGCGTGACGCGGTCGAGAAGCAGTGGCCGCACGCGCTGGAAATCGAAGAGCATAGCCACGCCGACCTGGCCAATGCCTACGTCGCTGGCGCCTCCGGCCTACCGTTCGCGGTACTGCGTGCCTACGCCGGTTCCGACTTGCCGAAGGTCAACCCGCTGATCAAAACCGTCACCTGCCCGTTCACCGGCGAAGTGTTGGCCGCCGTGCCTTCGGTACGCCCGGACATCACCGTGATTCACGCGCAGAAAGCCGACCGCAAAGGCAACGTGCTGCTGTGGGGCATTCTCGGCGTTCAAAAAGAAGCCGCGCTGGCGGCCAAGCGTTGCATCGTCACCGTCGAGGAAATCGTCGACGACCTCAATGCACCAATGAATTCTTGCGTGCTGCCGACCTGGGCCTTGAGCGCGGTCTGCCATGTGCCTGGCGGCGCGCATCCGTCCTACGCCCACGGTTACAACGAGCGCGACAACCGCTTCTACCAGGCTTGGGACCCGATTGCCCGCGACCGTGAAACCTTCACCGCGTGGATCGACGAATACATCCACGGCTGCGCTGACTTCAGCGAGTTCCAGGCCAAACTGGCCGCTGCTTCGGAGGCCAAGTAATGACTTACACCACCAACGAAATGATGACCGTCGCCGCTGCCCGCCGCCTGAAGAACGGTTCGGTGTGCTTCGTCGGCATCGGCCTGCCGTCGAAAGCCGCCAACCTGGCGCGCCTGACGTCTTCGCCGGATGTGGTCCTGATCTACGAATCGGGTCCGATCGGTGCCAAGCCAAGCGTACTGCCGCTGTCGATCGGTGACGGCGAACTGGCGGAAACCGCCGACACCGTCGTCCCGACCGGTGAGATTTTTCGCTACTGGTTGCAGGGCGGGCGCATCGACGTCGGTTTTCTCGGCGCCGCGCAGGTCGACCGCTTCGGCAACATCAACACCACCGTGGTCGGTGATTACCACGCACCGAAAGTCCGCCTGCCCGGTGCCGGTGGCGCGCCGGAAATTGCTGGCTCGGCGAAAAGCGTACTCATCATTCTCAAGCAATCGGCGCGCTCCTTCGTCGACAAACTCGACTTCATCACCTCCGTCGGTCATGGCGAGGGCGGTGATTCGCGCAAGCGTCTCGGCCTTCCGGGCGCCGGGCCAGTCGGCATCATTACCGACCTGTGCATCATGGAGCCCGAAGCGGACACCCACGAATTCGTGGTCACCGCGCTGCACCCGGGCGTGACTCGCGAGCAAGTGATTGCCGCCACCGGTTGGGCAATTCGCTTTGCAGGCAATGTCGAAAATACGGCTGAGCCAACGGATGTTGAGCTTAAGGCGCTCAGGGACCTGGAAGCCCGCACCGCCGCCGCCCACGGTCAGACACCGGGAGAAGCGTGATGCGCGACGTTTATATCTGCGATGCGATTCGCACCCCCATCGGCCGTTTCGGCGGCGGCTTGTCAGCGGTGCGTGCAGACGACCTCGCCGCCGTGCCGATCAAGGCCTTGATGGAACGCAACCCGTCGGTGGACTGGAACGCAGTGGACGAGGTGTTCCTCGGCTGCGCCAACCAGGCCGGCGAAGACAACCGCAACGTCGCCCGCATGGCGCTGTTGCTGGCCGGGCTGCCGGAAAGCATTCCCGGCGTCACGCTCAATCGCCTCTGCGCCTCGGGTATGGATGCGATCGGCACCGCCTTCCGCGCAATCGCCAGTGGCGAAATGGAGCTGGCAATTGCCGGCGGCGTCGAGTCGATGTCCCGCGCACCCTTCGTGATGGGCAAGGCCGATGCGGCGTTCTCACGCAACATGAAGCTGGAAGACACCACCATCGGCTGGCGCTTCATCAACCCGTTGATGAAAGCGCAATACGGCGTCGATGCGATGCCGCAGACCGCCGACAACGTGGCCGACGATTACGAAGTGTCTCGCGAGGATCAGGACGCTTTCGCCCTGCGCAGCCAGCAGCGCACCGCCGCCGCGCAAGCTGCAGGATTTTTCGCTGAAGAAATCGTCGAAGTGCGGGTTGCCCACAAGAAAGGCGAAACCGTCGTCAGCCAGGATGAGCATCCTCGTGCCGACACCACGCTGGAAACCCTGGCCAAGCTGAAGCCCGTCAACGGTCCAGGCAAAACCGTCACCGCCGGCAACGCTTCCGGTGTGAACGACGGCGCAGCGGCGTTGATTCTGGCCTCCGCTGAAGCAGTGAAGAAACACGGCCTGACCGCCCGCGCCAAAGTGCTGGGTATGGCGAGCGCCGGTGTCGCGCCACGGGTAATGGGCATCGGCCCGGTGCCGGCGGTGCGCAAATTGACCGAGCGCCTCGGGCTGGCCGTCAGCGATTTCGATGTGATCGAACTCAATGAAGCCTTTGCCAGCCAAGGGATAGCGGTACTGCGTGAGCTGGGCTTGGCGGACGACGCGGCCCAGGTCAACCCGAACGGTGGCGCCATTGCCTTGGGCCATCCGTTGGGCATGAGCGGTGCGCGCCTGGTCCTGACCGCGTTGCATCAGCTTGAAAAAACGGGCGGCAACAAAGGCCTGGCGACCATGTGCGTCGGTGTCGGCCAGGGTCTGGCCTTGGCCATCGAACGCGTCTGACGCCCGGCAGACTAATAAGAACAGAGGAAAGCGAAATGACTGACAAGCCTGGTTACCGTCGCCCGCAGGAAGGCACCCAGCCGGACTACCTGCACCCGACTTATCAATCCACCAACCTTCGCGCGCCGTCCAAGCCGTTGGTGTTTTTGCCGCATTCGTTGTCGGAAATTACCGGCCCGACCATCGGCGCCGAGCGTATCAACGAGAAGGACAACGACCTGACGGTGCAGCACGCGGGCGAACCGTTGGGCGAGCGCATCATTATCCACGGCCGCGTGCTGGATGAAGACGGCTTGCCGGTGCCGGGGATTCTGGTGGAGATCTGGCAGGCCAATGCCGCCGGGCGCTACAACCATGCCCGCGACCTGCACGATGCGCCGCTGGACCCGAACTTCACCGGTACCGGTCGCACCGTGACCGACGCCGATGGTTGGTATCAATTCCAGACCATCAAGCCCGGCGCTTACCCGTGGGGCAACCACCACAACGCCTGGCGTCCGGCGCACATTCATTTCTCGCTGTTTGGGCCGAGCATCCTGACGCGGCTGGTCACGCAGATGTATTTCCCCGGCGACCCGCTGCTGGCTTATGACCCGATCTACAACTGCGTACCGGACACCAGCGCCAAAGAGCGTTTGATCGCCAGTTTCGACCTGGAAAAAACCATCCCTTCCTATGCCCTCGGTTATCGCTGGGACATCGTCTTGCGCGGCCGTGAAGCCACGCCGATGGAGAAATAAGATGACGCTGAACGCGACCACATCCCACACCGTCGGGCCGTATTACCACATTGGTTTGACCTGGCTGAACCGCGAAGACCTGACGGTCGAACAAACCCTGGGCGAGCGCGTGGCGATCACCGGGCAAGTCGTCGATGGCAATGGCGATTTCGTTAACGACGCGATGCTGGAAGTCTGGCAGGCCAACGCCGCCGGCAAGTACGACCACCCCGAAGACGACCAGGCCAAACCCCTGGACCCGAATTTCGAAGGCTTCGGCCGGGTGCCGGTGGACGCCGAAGGGCGCTTTCGTTTCACCACGATCAAACCCGGAACGGTGGAAGGCCTGAAGGGCTCGACCCAGGCGCCGCACCTGGTGGTGCTGGTGTTCGCTCGCGGGTTGGTGAAGCACTTGCTGACGCGGATTTACTTTGAGGGCGAACCGGCGAACGTCGACGACCCGTTGCTGGAGTGTGTGCCGGCCGAGCGCCGGGGTACGTTGCTGGCGAAGCAGGATGCGTCCGGTGTGTACCAGTGGAATGTGATCCTGCAAGGCACCGATGCCGAGACGGTGTTCTTCGACTACTGAAAACACCGCAGATCCCTGTAGGAGTGAGCCTGCTCGCGATGGCGGTGTATCAGTGCCTTCAGTGCTGAATGACACTCCGCCATCGCGAGCAGGCTCACTCCTTACAGAGGACAGTATTGCCAACTGTGGAACGGGACTGTTGCAAAGTGTGTCTAGAATGTCATGGTCCCCAAAGAGTGAAAAACAATGACAACCCCTACCGCTATTCCAGCGCACTACACCGGCGAAGAGCGCAGCAAACGGATCTTCGCCATTGTCGGCGCCTCGTCCGGCAACCTCGTTGAATGGTTCGACTTCTACGTCTACGCCTTTTGCGCGATCTACTTTGCGCCGGCCTTTTTCCCGTCCGATAACCCGACTGTGCAGCTGGTGAATACCGCCGGCGTGTTTGCGGCCGGGTTCCTGATGCGGCCGATTGGCGGCTGGATTTTCGGCCGTGTCGCGGACAAGCACGGGCGCAAGAATTCGATGCTGATCTCGATTCTGATGATGTGTTTCGGTTCGTTGCTCATCGCCTGCCTGCCGACCTACAAGGACATCGGCGTCTGGGCGCCGATCATGCTGTTGTTCGCCCGTTTGCTGCAGGGCTTGTCGGTGGGCGGTGAGTACGGCACCACCGCAACCTACATGAGCGAAGTCGCCCTCAAGGGCCAGCGCGGGTTCTTCGCCTCGTTCCAGTACGTGACGCTGATTGGCGGGCAGTTGCTGGCGGTGTCGCTGGTGGTGGTCCTGCAACAGTTCCTCACTGAAGATGACCTGCGTGCCTACGGCTGGCGGATCCCGTTTGTGGTCGGCGCAGTGGCTGCATTGATCTCGCTGTTCCTGCGTCGTTCGCTCAAGGAAACCGCCAGCAAGGAAATGCGTGAAAACAAGGACGCCGGCAGCATTCGCGCGTTGTTCCGCGACCATAAAGCGGCCTTTATTACCGTGCTCGGTTACACCGCCGGTGGCTCGCTGATTTTCTACACGTTCACCACGTACATGCAGAAGTACCTGGTGAACACCGCCGGCATGCACGCCAAGACCGCCAGTTACATCATGACCGGCGCGCTGTTCCTTTATATGTGCATGCAGCCGCTGTTCGGCATGCTCGCGGACAAGATCGGCCGCCGTAACTCGATGCTGTGGTTCGGTGCATTGGGTACGTTGTGTACTGTGCCGATTCTGCTGAGCCTGAAAAGTGTCAGCAGTCCGTTCCTGGCCTTTGTGCTGATTACCGTGGCGCTGGCGATCGTCAGTTTCTACACCTCCATCAGTGGCCTGGTAAAAGCCGAGATGTTCCCGCCGGAAGTGCGCGCACTCGGTGTCGGCCTGGCGTATGCGGTGGCCAACGCGATCTTCGGTGGTTCGGCGGAATACGTCGCCCTGAGCCTTAAAGCCGCGGGCATTGAAAACTCCTTCTACTGGTACGTGACGGTGATGATGGCGGTGGCGTTCCTGTTCAGCCTGCGCCTGCCGAAACAGGCCAAGTATTTGCACCACGACCTTTGATCCATCCGCGTGGGCGCGACCGGCCCACGCCTTCAGGGACTGTCTATGAATCAGCGACCGGGCAATCAATTGTTCGATGCCTATTTCACGGCACGCGATATGCGTGAGGTGTTTTGTGATCAAGGCCGGGTTCAGGCCATGCTTGATTTCGAAGCGGCACTGGCCCGGGCCGAGGCGCGGGTGGGTTTGATTCCGCTGTCGGCTGCCGCCTCGATCGCAGCGGCTTGTCAGGCTGGGCATTACGACTTTTCAGCACTCGGCGAGGCGATTGCCACGGCGGGCAATTCGGCGATTCCGTTGGTCAAGGCGTTGGGTAAACAGATCGCCGCCAACGATGCCGAAGCAGAACGCTACGTGCATCTGGGCGCCACCAGTCAGGACGTAATGGACACGGGCCTGGTGCTGCAATTGCGCCGCGCGCTGGCGCTGATCGAAAGCGATCTGGCGCAACTGGGCGAGACCTTGGCGACCCAGGCGTTACGCTTCGTCGCCACGCCGCTGGCCGGGCGCACCTGGTTGCAGCACGCCACGCCCGTCACCCTCGGCATGAAAATCGCCGGTTGGCTGGGCGCCGTCACTCGCAGCCGCCAACGTCTGCAAGAACTTAAACCTCGGTTGCTGGTGCTGCAATTTGGCGGCGCCTCCGGAACCCTGGCAGCCCTCGGCGAGCAAGCGATGCCGATTGCCGAAGCCTTCGCCGGTGAGCTGCAACTGACCCTGCCGGACCAACCCTGGCACACCCAGCGAGACCGCTTGGTGGAGTTCGGCGCGGTACTCGGTTTGATCGCCGGCAGCCTCGGCAAACTCGGCCGCGACATCAGTCTGTTGATGCAGACCGAAGCCGGTGAAGTGTTCGAGCCGTCGGCACCGGGCAAGGGCGGTTCCTCGACCATGCCGCACAAACGCAACCCGGTGGGCGCCGCGGTGCTGATCGGTGCGGCGACCCGCGTTCCCGGCTTGCTCTCGACCCTGTTCAGCGCCATGCCGCAGGAACACGAGCGTAGCCTGGGCCTGTGGCATGCCGAATGGGAAACCCTGCCGGAGATTTGCTGCCTGGTGTCCGGCAGCCTCAAGCAAGCGCTGCTGGTGGCGGACGGGCTGGAAGTGGACGCCGACCGCATGGCCCGCAACCTCGACCTGACCCAAGGCCTGGTGCTGGCCGAGGCGGTGAGCATCGTCCTCGCCCAACGGGTTGGCCGCGACACTGCGCACCATCTGCTGGAGCGCTGCTGCAAACGTGCGGTGGCCGAGCAACGTCATCTGCGAGCCGTGCTCGGCGAAGAGCCGCAAGTGACCGCCGAGTTGTCGGCCCTGGAACTCGATCGTCTGCTGGACCCCGCCCATTACCTTGGTCAGGCCCATACCTGGGTCGAGCGAGCGGTGGCTGAACATTCTGCGTTGACTGCCTGAAGGAGATTGCTGTGGCTTTTGTACAACTCGCCGAGGGCGAACTGCATTACCAACTTGATGGCCCGGCGGATGCACCGGTGCTGGTGCTGTCCAACTCGCTGGGCACCGACCTGCACATGTGGGACGCGCAGATCGCCGCGTTCTCCGAGCATTTCCGGGTGCTGCGTTTCGACACCCGTGGCCACGGAAAATCGCTGGTCACGCCGGGGCCATACAGCATCGAGCAACTGGGCCACGACGTGCTGGCGCTGCTGGATGCGCTGCACATCGAACGTGCGCATTTCTGCGGCCTGTCCATGGGTGGCTTGATCGGCCAGTGGCTGGGCATCAATGCCGGTGATCGATTGAATAAGTTGGTGGTGTGCAACACCGCCGCGAAAATCGGCGATCCATCGGTGTGGAATCCACGGATCGAAACCGTGCTGCGTGACGGTCAGGCGGCCATGGTCGCCTTGCGCGATGCGTCGATTGCGCGCTGGTTTACCCCCGACTTTGCCGAGGCCAACCCGGCCGCCGCGAAGCGGATTACCGACATGCTCGCGGCCACTTCGCCAGAGGGTTATGCCGCCAACTGCGCCGCCGTGCGCGATGCCGACTTCCGTGATCAGCTGTCCGAAATCAAGGTGCCGCTGCTGGTCATTGCCGGCACCGAAGACGCGGTCACGCCGCCGTCCGGTGGGCACTTTATTCAGGAACATGTGCCGGGCGCCGAATACGCCGAGTTCTACGCCGCGCACTTGTCCAACGTTCAGGCCGGTGCTGCGTTCAGTGACCGGGTCCTGACGTTTTTGTCAGCTGATTAAGGGGATTGTTGTGGACGAGAAACAACGTTACGACGACGGCCTGGAAGTCCGTCGCGCGGTGCTCGGCGACGCCCATGTCGACCGCAGTCTGAATGCCCTGACCGAGTTCAACTCGGAGTTCCAGGAAATGATCACCCGCCACGCGTGGGGCGACATCTGGACCCGGCCGGGCCTGCCACGCCATACCCGCAGCCTGATCACCATCGCCATGCTGATCGGCATGAACCGCAACGAAGAACTCAAACTGCACCTGCGCGCCGCCGCCAACAACGGCGTGACCCGCGGCGAGATCAAGGAAGTGATCATGCAGAGCGCGATCTACTGCGGCATCCCGGCGGCCAATGCGACGTTCCATTTGGCGGAGTCGGTGTGGGATGAGCTTGGGGTTGAATCGCGGGAGTGATCCTGGCGATTTGCGGTGTCTGAGCTGACGCCATCGCGAGCCGGCTCGCTCCTGCAGGGGATGTCCGGTGAGTACATGACTTGTGTTCACACAGGACCCGTGTGAGAGCGAGCCTGCTCGCGATCGCGGTGGGTCAGCTTGCATCAATGGTGAATGACACACCGCCATCGCGGGCAAGCGCGGTGACCACAGGGTCAAACGGTGGCGACAATGAAGATCCGCTTGAACGGAAACAACGTGCGCCCATCGTATTCTCGCGGGTAATGCGCATGCACCCGCATCATGAAGTGATAAATGAACCGCGCCTGTTCGTCATCCTTCAAGCCTTGCATCACCGCCCGCAAGGCCGAGACCTTGATCCAGTCATAAATCGGCGACTTGCCGTCCACGACCTGCAACTGCTCGGTCTCCCAGATGTCCAGCGTCCGGGTAATCGGTGCGAGCAACCGGTGGTAATTTTCCAGTGACAGCAACGGCCGCGCCGCCATCCTCTCGCGCACTTGCGGGGAGCCGAGCGGTTTGCCGTCGGAGCCTCCATCGTTGAGGGTGTCGAGCACCAGCTGATACCACACCGCATCCCGCCAATCGGGCATGTGCGCCGCCAGACAACCGCCTGGATTGAGATAACCGAGCAAACGCGGCAACAACTGTTCGTGACCGTCGATGAAGTGCAGCACGGCGGCAGCAAAGAGCAGGTCAGCGGGTTGCTCCGGTTGCCAGTTCTGCAGATCGCACGGCTTCCACTGCACGTTGATCGGTAAACTTCGGGCCTCCTGAAGCATTTGCTCCGAGCTGTCGATGCCCATCAGGTGTGCGCGGGGCCAGCGTTTGGCCAAAACCTGCGTCGCGATGCCTGTGCCACATCCCAGGTCGTAGATGCGCCTGGGGTTTTTAATGTCGACACGGTCGATCAGCTCGTTAACCGGTCGTTGTCGAAGCCGGGAGAATTGCTGGTAGGCCGTGGCGTCCCAGTCAGCCGTCCTTGCTCTTTGCAGTTTGGTGCTCATGAGGTTGTCCTCTCTGGACGTTCAAAGTTGTCTTCCAATGACGTTGAGGGTTTTGAGTGCAAACCCCACCCCTCGTCGTGTGTCGGGTTCGCGCAACAATTTCAGTAGCTGGTAAAAGCCAGGGGGCTGCTCGTTTGCTGTGCTATCGGCTTTTGCCATGCGCACGGCATTGCTGACGCTCCAGGTTGCCTCGGTCGCGCCTTCGAACAGCCGCGCCAGTTTCTCCACCATGGCCGGGTCCAGTAGATCGACGAGGTCGCTGATCAGTGAAAGCAGGTCCACCAGGTTGTCCAGTCGACCGCCGTCAATCAAGGGTTTGAGCTTTTCCATCAGCGCGTCTGATCCAGGGCTGATGGGGGGTGTGATTGATTCATTTGAGACGTTCATTACGATTTACTCCTCTCCCCGGGCCGATCAAAGCATTGCGCGGGCAACCGCCCAGTACAGTCCACGGTTGAATCCGTTTCTGAGCGACCCGCCGAGCTTGGTGGCCGGGGTGGGCCGGACATCGTGCTGGTAGTCGTACCAAAGCGGCATGCCGGCATCCAGGCCCATTTGTGCCACGGCCTGAACACGTCCGTCGTAGACGGCGATGGGGGTGCCCAGACGAATTTCGGCAGCGATGTTGTTGGCGATCACCGGCGCCTGGTTATGGCATGCCCCGCCGGCTTTGCTGACAGGCAAGTCGACGGTATCACCGATGACGTAGACGTTTTCCAGGCCGTAGACCTGCAACGTTTCATGGTGGGTCGGCAGCCAGCCTTCGTCGTTGGGCGCTTGTGAGGCGCCGGACTCAAGCACAGCGTCCACGGCCCTGATCGGTGGTGTCGCCATCAGAATGTCGAAGGGTTGCTCGTCACCTTCCTCGGAGTACGCGATTTTTTTATCCGGATCGACTCGTTTGAGCGTGAAGCCGCGTTGAAAGCGAATATTTTTCCGTTCAAAGATACCCGGCAGAATTTCCCCGGTCGGGCGTTGCAGGAACAGGCAGTTGCGCAGTAGTTGAGCCGTGGTCGGGTAGGTGTAGACGATTTCCACCTGGTCTCTCACCCCACGACGCCGCAAGAAATCATCGAGCATCAATGTGGTTTCGACGGGCGCGATACCGCATTGATGCGGGACATTGGGTGTTTTCGGGAAGGACACGGTAATGAAGATGCGGCCTTTTTCGATCGTGCTCAGTTTTTGCGCCAGTTGCCTGGCGGGCGCGTACTGATAGAAATGATCGCCGGCTTCTTTCAAGCCTTCGATACGTTCCGGGGCCGGCACACATCCGGTGGCGATGACTAAAAAGTCATAGCCGTACCGCTTGCCGCTGCGGGTTTGCAGGTGTTGTCGGTTGAAATCGAAACGCACGACTTCATCGACATGGAACTCGATTTCCGGGCGCAACAGTGAACGTTCCGGGCGCTTGAGTTCTTCTTCAAAGAACAGGTTGAACGCCACGTACATGAACGCAGGTTTATAGAAGTGATCGGGGGAGTTGGACAGCAGTGCAATCGAGACTTCGCCGCGCAGGATTTCCGGATACAGCTTGCTGGCCAGTTGATTGGCCAGCATGGTTCCACCAACGCCGCCACCGACGATAACTATTCGCTTGCTCATACCTGACCTCCTGGGTCATGGCAGCTTCGCGTACAGCATCCGGAGATAACGGAAGAAAACAGGGGCTCCTACAGCAGTGATGGAGAATTAAACACGCTTTTTGACTGTATCTGCCCACTCGCAAAATGCCAGGCAAGCCGACAGGTGGTTACAGGCAGCGGCCTTTTGACTTCGACCGCTGCCAGGGTGCGGTTACAACAAACTGATCGGATAGCTAACGATCAACCGGTTCTCATCGAACTCGTTGTTGCTGAAGTCCCGACGAATGGTCGAGTTGCGCCATTTAACGTTGAGGTCTTTGAGCGCGCCGCTTTGCACGGTGTAACCCAATTCGCTTTCCCGGCCCCATTCCTTGCCGTCGGTGATTGTGCCGGTGTGCACGTTGTCGCCGCTGATGTAGCGGTTCATCAGGGTCAGGCCGGGAATGCCGAGGGCGACGAAGTTGTAGTCATGCCGCACCTGCCAGGATTTTTCTTTCGCATTGTCATAACTGGCGTTGTAACTGTCGTTGGCCAGGGTGCCGCCGCTGGTGCCATTGACCCGCATCCACCCGCTGTCGCCAGTGAGTTTTTGCAGGCCGACATAGAAGGTGTGGCCGCCGTATTTGGCCGAGAACAGGCCCGACCAGGTCTTGTTGTCCAGATCGCCGGCCCGGGCACTGCCATCTTCCTTGCCATAGAAGAAACCCAGGTTGGCGCCCAGGGTCCAGTCGCCGATGGGCTGGCTGTGAATCAGGTTCACGTATTGCTGGCTGTAGATGTCCTTGAGTTCGGCGTTCCACAGGCCGATCTGGGTGCGCTTGTCGTTGAAGGCGTATTCGCCGCCCTGGAAGTTGAAGCGGTCGGAGGTAAACGCCGGTTTTCCGGTCATCGACATATCGCTCATGCTGCTGTCGTCACGGGGGCTGTTGGCGCGGAACTGGCCGCCGTAGAGCGTCAGGCCGGCGATTTCTTTCGAGGTGATCTGGCCGCCACGAAAGGTTTGCGGCAGGGAGCGACCGTCGTCCGAGCGCAGGATCGGCAGCACCGGCATCCATTCACCGACCTTGATTTCGGTCTGCGACAACCTGGCCTTGAACGCCACGTTGGTGCGACCAAAGCTGTCCGCCGGGCGACCGTCGTGATCCAGCGGCAGCAACTGAGTCCCGCCCGTGCCTTTGCCGCCGTCGAGCTTCACCGAATACAAGCCCAGCACATCCATGCCGAAGCCGACGGTGCCTTGGGTGAAGCCGGATTTGGCGTCGAAAATGAAACTTTGTGTCCATTCTTCAGCCTTGCCCTGGGCCTTGGTCGGGTTGGTGAAGTTGCGGTTGATGTAGAAATTGCGCAGGTTCAGGTTGACCTTGGCACCTTCGACAAAACCCGACTCCTCGGCCATGGTAGGCAGGGCCGCGCAGGCCAGGGCGATGGCTATCAGGCTTGGGAAGTAGTACGGCGTGGTGGAAGGCGTCATGGGCTCGGGTCTCTCTAATTGTTAGGGATGAAACGGGGCGCTGCCGCAACGTGGCCGTTGCAGACAAGGGATTCGATATCGTGAAAAACGGGGTGGGATCAGCCGGACAGGGCAGGGCGCGGGGGCATGGTGTCGAACCTGATGTTATTGGTCTTGTGCGACGAATGGTGCGGGGGATGGGCTGGAGGGTTCAATCGGGGAAAGCGGGTTTTGGGCGGTTATCGAACGCATGTTGGTCTGAGGTTTTTGTGTTTATGGGCTGGCCTCTTCGCGGGCAAGCCTCGCTCCTACGGGGTGTGGGGGTTTCATGGAATATGATTCGACGCGGACACTGCAGGAGCGAGGCTTGCCCGCGAAGAGGCCATTGCTGACATCACACCTTTTCCCGCAGGCAACAAAAAGCCCACCAAAAGGTGGGCCTCTTGTCTTACAGCGCTATCAGAACAACTTCATCTTCGGCGCTTCTTCTTTCAGCGGTTCGACTTTCGCCGTCTGCTCGTTCCAGCCACCACCCAGTGCCTTGTACAGATTGACCGCACTGATCAGCTGCGCCAGACGATCAGTGATCAGCACCTGCTGGGCGCTGAACAACTGACGCTGGGCGTCGAGGAAGGTCAGGTTGCTGTCGACACCGATACGGTAGCGACGCTCGGCCAGACGGTAGTAGTCCTGGTTGGCGGTGACGAAATCACGCTGCGCCTGCAACTGATCGGTGTAGGTCTGGCGGGCGGCCAGGCCGTCGGCGACTTCCTGGAAGGCCGTTTGAATGGACTTCTCGTAGTTCGCCACGCCGATGTCTTTCTGGATTTTCGAGTAATCCAGGCTGGCGCGCAGGCTGCCGGCATTGAAGATCGGCAGATTGATCTGCGGCGAGAACAACCAGGTGCCCGAGCCGCCCTTGAACAGACCGGACAAGTCCGGGCTCAAGGTCCCGGCATTGGCCGTCAGGCTGATGCTCGGGAAGAACGCCGCCCGTGCCGCGCCGATGTTGGCGTTGGCAGCTTTCAGGTTGTACTCGGCCTGGAGAATATCCGGACGACGTTGCAGCAAGTCCGATGGCAGACCGGGCGGTACGTCGCTCAGCAGGTCGTCAGACAGCGGTTTGGCTTCTCGCAGATTGGCCGGGATGCCGGTGCCGAGCAGCAGCACCAGGCTGTTTTCGTCCTGCGCCACCTGACGGGTGTACTTGGCCAGTTGCGCCCGGGCGTTTTCCACCGAGGTACGCGACTGGGCCAGGTCCAGGGCCGAGGCCACACCGACTTCGTTGCTGCGCGCGGTGAGCTTGTAGCTCTCCTCGAACGCACCGAGGGTGTCCTGGGTGAGTTTCAGCAGTTCCTTGTCGGCCTGCCAGGTCAGGTAGGCATTGGCCACGCTGGCCACCAGACTGATCTGCGTGCTGCGACGGCCTTCTTCTGTCGCGAAGTACTTCTGCAGGGCTTCTTCGCTGAGGCTGCGAACCCGACCGAACAGGTCGAGTTCATAAGCACTGATACCGACCGTAGCGGAGTAGGAACTGCTGATGCCCGCTTGACCGGTTTGCGACGCGTCAGCCGGAAGACGCTGACGGCTGCCGGTGCCATTGGCCGAAACGGCCGGGAACAGATCGGCGCGCTGGATGCGGTATTGAGCCGCGAACGCGTCGATGTTCAGGGCGGCGACACGCAGGTCACGGTTGTTTTCCAGCGACACCTGAATCAGCTGTTGCAGTGCCGGGTCATGGAAAAACTGCTTCCAGCCCTGTTCCGCAGCGGCCTGATTCGGCGCCTGGGCCGACGAGTACGCCGGACCTTGCGGGTATTGGCCCGCCACCGGTGCCTCAGGTTGCTGATAGTCGGGAATCAGCGAGCAGCCGCTCAGCACGAAGGCGGCAACTGCGATGGAGAGTAGCGACTTGCTCATTGGCCAGCCTCTTTAGAAGGTTCGATTGCGTCATCCTGGTCGGCTTTTTTGCGCTGGCCAATGGACGACACGGTAACGAAGAACAGTGGGACCCAGAAGATCGCCAGGACGGTGGCGGTGATCATACCGCCAATAACGCCCGTGCCGATTGCATGCTGGCTACCTGAACCGGCGCCCGTGGAAATCGCCAGCGGTACCACACCGAGCACGAAGGCCAGCGAGGTCATGATGATCGGTCGCAAACGCATCCGGCACGCTTCAATCGCCGCTTCGCGAAGGCTACGCCCTTGCTCATGCAGTTCCTTGGCGAACTCGACGATCAGAATGGCGTTTTTCGCTGCCAGACCGATGGTTGTCAACAGGCCCACCTGGAAGTAAACGTCATTGGAGAGTCCCCGCAGACTGGTGGCCAACAGTGCCCCGATGATCCCCAACGGCACCACCAGCATCACCGCGATCGGAATCGACCAGCTTTCGTACAGCGCCGCCAGGCACAGGAACACCATCAGCAGCGACAACGCATACAGCGCCGGCGCCTGTGAGCCCGATAGCCGTTCTTCGTATGACAGACCGGTCCAGGAAATACCGACACCGGCCGGCAGTTTCTTGGCCAGGGCTTCGACTTCCGCCATGGCTTCACCGGTGGAATAGCCCGGGGCCGGGGCACCGAGAATTTCCATCGCTTCTACGCCGTTGTAACGCGAGAGCTTCGGTGCACCGTAAATCCACTCGCCCTTGGCGAAGGCGGAGAAGGGCACCATGGTTCCGGCGGCGTTACGCACATACCATTTCTTGATGTCTTCCGGGCTCATCCGCGAACCGGGTTGACCTTGCACGTACACCTTCTTCACCCGACCACGGTCGATGAAGTCGTTGACGTAGCTACTACCCAAGGCAATCGACAGGGTGCTGTTGATGTCGGTGAGGGTCAGGCCCAATGCACTGGCTTTCTCGTCATCGATTTCCAGCTGGTATTGCGGCTCGTCGTTCAGGCCGTTCGGACGCACCTGATAAAGCACCTTGCTCTGTGCCGCCATGCCGAGGAACTGGTTGCGAGCCTCCATCAACTTGTCGTGACCGATGCCGGCGCGGTCTTGCAGGAATACGTCGAAACCGGTGGCGTTACCCAGCTCCAATACCGCCGGTGGCGCAAAGGCGAACACCATCGCATCGCGGAAGGTGAAGAAGTGCTGCTGGGCGCGGGCGGCGAGTTTGAACACGCTGTTTTCCGCATCCCGCTGATCCCACGGCTTGAGCATGATGAACGCCAGGCCCGAGCTTTGGCCGCGACCGGCGAAGTTGAAGCCGTTGACGGTAAACACCGAGGCCACGGCGCTCGATTCCTTGTCCAGCAGGTAGGAGCGCATCTCATCGATCACCACCTGCGTGCGCTCGGCGCTGGAGCCGGCCGGGGTCTGCACCTGGGCAAACAGCACGCCCTGGTCTTCTTCCGGGAGGAACGCCGTTGGAATGCGGGTGAACAGCCAGATCATGCCGACGACAATGATCAAGTAGGCCAGCAGGTACGGCGCCTTGTGCGTCAGCATGTTGCCCACGCCACGCTCGTAGCTTTTGACGCCACGGTCAAAGCTGCGGTTGAACCAGCCGAAGAAGCCGCGTTTCGGCGTGCCGTGCTCGCCTTTCGGAATTGCCTTGAGCATGGTGGCGCACAGTGCCGGGGTGAAGATCAGCGCAACCAGTACCGACAGGGCCATGGCCGAGACGATGGTGATCGAGAATTGCTTGTAGATCACACCGGTAGAGCCACTGAAGAACGCCATCGGCAGCAATACCGCCGACAGCACCAGGGCGATACCGACCAGTGCACCCTGGATCTGCCCCATGGATTTCTTGGTGGCCTCCTTGGGTGACAGGCCTTCTTCGCTCATGACCCGTTCGACGTTTTCCACCACGACAATGGCATCGTCCACCAGCAAGCCGATGGCCAGCACCATGCCGAACATGGTCAGGGTGTTGATGCTGAAACCGAACGCCGCGAGGATCCCGAATGTCCCCAGCAACACCACCGGCACGGTCATCGTGGTGATGACAGTGGCGCGGAAATTCTGCAGGAACAGGAACATCACCAGGAACACCAGCACGATCGCTTCGACCAGGGTTTCAACCACACCCTTGATCGACTCGGTCACCACCGGGGTGGTGTCGTACGGGAACACCACTTCCATGCCTTGCGGGAAGAACGGCTTGAGCGTGTTGATGGTGTTGCGCAGCGCTTTCGCGGTGTCGAGGGCGTTGGCACCGTTGGCCAGTTTCACCGCCAGACCGGAAGCCGGTGCGCCGTTGAACTGGGCGTTGATGCTGTAGTTTTCACCGCCCAGGCCTACATCGGCGACATCGGACAGGCGTACTTGCGAGCCGTCCTTGTTGACTTTGAGCAGGATCTTGTTGAACTGCTCGGCAGTCTGCAGACGTGTCTTGCCGATGATGGTGGCGTTCAACTGCTGGCCGGGTGCAGCAGGCAGGCCGCCCAGTTGACCGGAGGACACCTGGATGTTCTGCGCCGCGATGGCCGCTTTTACGTCCACTGGCGTCAGGTTGAAGTTGTTCAGCTTGGCAGGGTCGAGCCAGACACGCATCGCGTACTGGGAACCGAAGACCTGGAAGTCACCGACACCGGCGGTCCGCGAGATCGGGTCCTGCATGTTCGACACGATGTAGTTGGACAGGTCGTCCTTGGTCATGCTGCCGTCGCGAGATACCACGCCGATCACCAACAGGAAGTTTTTCACTGCCTTGGTCACGCGGATACCCTGTTGCTGCACTTCTTGCGGCAGCAGCGGGGTGGCCAGGTTCAGTTTGTTCTGGACCTGAACCTGCGCGGTATCGGAGTTGGTGCCCTGCTCGAAGGTCGCGGTAATGGTCATGCTGCCGTCGGAGTTACTTTCCGAGGAGACATAACGCAGGTTATCGATACCGTTGAGCTGTTGTTCGATGACCTGCACCACGGTGTCCTGCACGGTTTGTGCGGACGCGCCTGGGTAGGTGACCTGGATCGCAATGGCCGGAGGCGCAATGCTCGGGTATTGGTTGATCGGAAGTTTGAGAATCGAGAGTGCCCCGACCAGCATGATCACCAGGGCAATTACCCAAGCGAAAATCGGACGGTCGATAAAAAATTTCGACATGGTTTACTCCCCTTTGCCGCTGGAAGCCTTGTCAGCTGCCTGTGCGGGGGCCGGGTTCTTTGCGCCAACGTTAGTCGCTTCACTGGCTTTGACTTCGACGCCAGGTTTGACGAATTGCAGTCCTTCGGTGATCAGACGATCGCCGGCCTTCAGGCCGTCTTCGATCAGCCATTGGTTGCCGACGGTGCGGCTGGCCTTGAGCTGACGCAGTTCGACCTTGTTGTCCGCACCGACGACCAGTGCGGTCGGCGAGCCTTTGAGGTCGCGGGTTACGCCTTGTTGCGGCGCCAGAATGGCAGCGGCGTTCACACCGGATTTGAGCTGAGCGTGTACGAACATGCCCGGAAGCAGCGTGTGATCCGGGTTCGGGAACACTGCACGCAAGGTCACGGAGCCGGTGGTCTGGTCAACCGAGACTTCGGAGAATTCGAGCTTGCCTTCCTGTTTGTACTGGCTGCCGTCTTCGAGCGTCAGCTTGACCGCCGCTGCCGTGTCGCCAGCCTTTTGCAGGCGACCGCTTTCCAATTCGCGACGCAGCTCAAGCAGCTCGACCGAAGACTGGGTGACGTCGACGTAAATCGGATCGAGTTGCTGGATCACCGCCATGGCATCGACCTGGCCGTTGCTGACCAGCGCACCCTCGGTCACGTTCGAGCGGCCGATGCGGCCGGAAATCGGCGCGTAGACCTTGGTGTACCGCACATTGATCTGAGCGGTTTGCAGCGCGGCTTCCGATTGCATGCGGTTGGCCACGGCCGTGTCGTATTCCTGACGGCTGACGGCCTGTTCGTTGACCAACTGCTTGTAGCGATCCGAGATCGACTTCGTCTGTTGCAGGTTGGCTTGGGCGCTTTTCAGCGTAGCGTCATAGACCGACGGATCGATCTGATACAGCTGCTGGCCGGCCTTGACGTCACCGCCTTCCTTGAACAGACGTTTGAGAATGATGCCATTGACCTGTGGGCGAACTTCGGCAATACGGAACGCACTGGTGCGCCCCGGCAGTTCGGACGTCAGGGTAAAGGCTTGAGGTTGCAGGGTGACCACGCCGACCTGAGGAGGCGGTGCGGCGGGTGCCGCTTCTTCCTTTTTGCATCCGCTGAGCAGTGATGCCAGGGCGACGGCGGCGACCAGAGCGGTAACAGCTGGCTTGAATTGCATGAAAATCCTCGGGTCAGGCGCGCAAGAAACGCACTAGAAATGTGAAAGGGTAAAAAATGAGTGCTGAGTGGATAAGTAGCTTGCTAAGGAATATACTTACGTTCATGGTTGTTTGTAAACACCTTGACTGCGTATCCACCCCGTTACCAACGCCCGTCAAAGGTTCGAATTGTAAGCCGGGGACGAGTCCCAAGAGCGCTCGCCCCACTTTTGTTCAGCGGCTGTTCAGACATCGCTGAAGCATCCCGATTGAGGTTTTACTGCCATGGTCCGTCGTACCAAAGAGGAAGCTCAAGAAACCCGCAGCCAGATACTGGAAGCGGCAGAGAAAGCCTTTTATGAAAGAGGCGTGGCGCGCACTACGCTGGCGGACATCGCGACTCTGGCCGGCGTGACTCGCGGCGCCATCTACTGGCATTTCAGCAACAAGGCGGATCTGGTGCAGGCCATGCTCGATAGCTTGAAAGAGCCGCTGGATGAAATGGCCAGGGCCAGTGAAAGCGAAGATGAACTCGATCCGCTGGGCTGCATGCGCAAACTGCTGATTCATTTGTTTCATCAAGTTGCCCTGGATCCGAAGACCCGACGCATCAATGAGATTTTGTTTCATAAGTGCGAATTCACCGATGAAATGTGCGATCTGCGTCAGCAGCGTCGTGAAGTCAGCCTCGACTGCAATGTGCGAATCGCCCTGGCCCTGAGTAATGCGGTGAATCGGGGGCAAATGCCCGAGGACCTCGACACAGTCCGCGCGGCCATCAGCCTGCACGCCTACATCGATGGCATGCTGTACCAGTGGCTATTGGCCCCGGACAGTTTTCACCTGCACACCGAAGCCGAGCGTTGGGTCAATACAGGATTGGACATGCTGCGCCTGAGCCCCAGCCTGCGCAAATAAAACAAAATGCGTAATTGGATCCGTTTATGTCAACCATTAAGGCGAGCGTTGATCCCTTCAATGTTCGCCTTAATGCACCGGGATGCTTTTATATACGCACGCTCGTCAGGTTGAAAGGTAGCGAGCTACGTATTTTGTAGTGATTTTGTGTCGTGCGTGTGAATCGGTGTGAAGCCCTGTGAATAAACATGGCGCAACAAAAAGCCCCGGCTCTTTCGAGTCGGGGCTTTTGCATTTCAAGGGAGATGCTTACATCACGGGATAGTCGATGTAACCCACGGGCCCCTTGGCGTAGAACAGCTCGGGACGCGCTTCGTTAAGCGGCGCATCCGCCTTCAAGCGTGCCGGCAGGTCCGGGTTGGCAATGAACGGAACGCCGAAGGCGACTGCATCTGCCTTGCCGCTGGCCAGCCAAGCGTTGGCGCTGTCCTTGGTGAAGCGTTCGTTGACGATGTACGGGCCGCCGAACGCTTCTTTCAATTGTGGACCCAGGCTGTCGCCGGCTTCTTTCTCACGGGAGCAAATGAACGCGATGCCACGCTTGCCCAGTTCGCGAGCGACGTAAGTGAAGGTCTCGGCCAGGTTGTCATCGCCCATGTCGTGGGAGTCGGCACGCGGAGACAAGTGCACGCCGACGCGGCCAGCGCCCCAGACTTCGATTGCGGCGTCGGTTACTTCCAGCAACAGGCGCGCTCGGTTTTCCAGGGAACCACCGTAGTTATCGGTGCGCTGGTTGGTGCTGCTTTGCAGGAACTGATCGAGCAGGTAACCATTGGCACCGTGGATTTCCACGCCGTCAAAACCGGCAGCCTTGGCGTTCTCGGCACCGGTGCGGTAGGCGTCGACGATGTCGGCGATTTCAGCGGTTTCCAGTGCGCGCGGGGTTGGGTAGTCGGACAATGGGCGAACCAGGCTGACGTGACCCTTTGGCTGGATGGCGCTCGGTGCGACTGGTGCTTCACCGTTCAGGTACGACTCGTGGGAAACCCGGCCGACGTGCCACAGTTGCAGGAAAATCTTGCCGCCCGCACCGTGGATCGCTTTGGTCACATTAGCCCAGCCACGCACCTGATCGTTGGACCAGATACCCGGAGTGTCCGGGTAGCCGACGCCCATCGGCGTGACCGACGTGGCTTCGCTGAGGATCAGGCCGGCCGAGGCGCGTTGTACGTAGTATTCGGCCATCAGGGCGTTTGGCACCCGGCCTTCGTCGGCGCGGCAGCGGGTCAGCGGCGCCATGATGATGCGGTTGGCCAGCTCGATGTCGCCCAGTTTGATCGGATCGAAAATAGTCGTCATTTAAGTACAACCCTCGTTAAGTATCAGTTGATAGCAGGGGCCAGTTCGGGATTACCGCGCTGACGGAAAGTAATGAGGGTCACCAGCAGGGCGAGTACCGCCAGTGCTGCTGCCGCGAGTGGCACGCTGGTCAGGCCGAAACCGTGGGCGATGACGCTGCCGCCGACCCAGGCGCCCAAGGCGTTGCCGATGTTGAAAGCGCCGATGTTCAGGGTCGACACCAGGTTCGGCGCGTCCTTGCCGTAGGTCACCACGTTCACTTGCAGGGCGGGGACGGCGGCGAAGCACGCGGTGGCCCAGAGGAACAGGGTGATTTCGGCCGGGATCAGCGCGACGCTGGTCCAGGTCAGTACGGTCGAGATCACGGCCATCGAGATGAAGACGCCGATCAGCGTTGCGGCCAGGCCTTTGTCAGCCAGCTTGCCGCCGATGATGTTGCCGACCGTCAGGCCCAGGCCGATGAGCATCAGGGTCCAGGTCACGCCTTTGGGCGAGACGCCGGTGACATCACCGAGCAGCGGGGCGACATAAGTGAACAGGGTGAATACCGACGCCGCGAACAGCGCCGTCATGCTCAGCGACAGCCAGATCCCGGCGCCTTTGAGGGCGCGCAGTTCGGCGCGCATGTCGAGTTTCTCTTCATCGCGCTTGGCCGGCAGGAAGCGGATCAGGCCAATCAACGCGATCACACCAATCACGGTCACTGCCCAGAAGGTCGAGCGCCAGCCGGCTTCCTGACCGAGCGCGGTGCCCAACGGAACGCCGAGCACGTTGGCCAGGGTCAGGCCGGTGAACATCAAGGCCACGGCGGAGGCGCGTTTGTTCGCCGGAACCAGACCTGCCGCCACCACCGAACCGATACCGAAGAACGCACCGTGGCAGAGGGCCGTGACCACACGGGCAAACATCAGCACGTTGTAATCGGTCGCCATGGCACAGAGCAGGTTGCCGATGATAAAAATGCCCATCAACGCTACCAGTGCAGCCTTGCGCGGTAATCGGGAGGTGGCCAGTGCCATGAACGGCGCACCGATGGCCACGCCCAGGGCGTAACCGGTCACCAGCCAGCCAGCGCCCGGGATCGACACGCCGAGGTCAGCCGCCACATCGGGCAACAAGCCCATGATGACGAACTCGGTGGTGCCGATGGCGAAGGCGCTCAAGGCCAGAATGAGAAGCGAGAGGGGCATTGGTTAATTCCTTGTCGGAGCGCTGAGCTCCTTGACGATGGCCGCGAGGAATGCCTGGATCACGTCCTCGTTGCGCTTGAAGAAGTGCCATTGACCGGCTTTCTGGCTGCTGATCAGTCCCGCACGTTGCAAGGTCGCCAAATGGGCGGACACGGTCGACTGCGACAGGCCGCAGCGTTGATCGATCTGTCCGGCGCAAATGCCGTACTCGTGGTTGTGGATCTGTTCCGGGAACTGGGTCTTGGGGTCTTTCAGCCAGATGAGGATGTCTCGGCGGACTGGGTGTGCCAGGGCTTTTATTATTTCGTCGAGGTCGATGGTCATGGGTTTGGGCTCGTGATGAGTAAAACGCTATATCGCGATGTGGCGAACTTTAAATCGGTAGATCGCGATATACAAATATGATTTTGGTCTGACGAGCGCATAAATCGCTATATCGGGTTATAACGATACGGTGAGTGTCAACATTCGAAGGCGCAATGCTAAGCTGCGCCCATGAACTATCTCGCCCATCTTCACCTCGGTGGCCAGCGCCCCGGTCAATTGCTCGGCAGTCTGTATGGCGATTTCGTCAAGGGACGGCTGCAAGGGCAGTTCAACCCGGAGATTGAGGCGGCCATCCAGCTACATCGCAGCATCGACGTCTTCACCGACCGCCATCCGTTGGTGGATGCCTCGCTGTCGCGATTTTCCACCACACGCCGGCGTTACGCCGGGATCGTGCTCGACGTGTTTTTCGACCACTGCCTGGCGCGGGACTGGACCCTCTACTCGGACCAGCCGCTGGAGCGGTTCACCTCGGATGTGTATCGGGTGCTGTCGACTGAGCCTCAATTGCCGGAGCGGTTGGCGAGGATCGCGCCGCACATGGTGGCGAATGACTGGTTGGGGTCTTATCAGGAGTTTGATGTGCTGGACCAAGTGCTGCGGGGGATTTCGCGGCGGTTGACCCGGCCTGAGGAACTGGCGGGGGCGATGCAGGAATTGCGTCGGCTGTACGAACCGCTCAGTGAGGATTTCCGGTTGTTCTATCCGCAGCTTCAGGATTTCGCCCAAAACTATCCAGCACCCTAAGCCCCTTGTAGGAGTGAGCCTGCTCGCGATAGCGGTGTGTCATTCAGCATCATTGTTGAATTTAAAACCGCTATCGCGAGCAGGCTCACTCCTACAAGGATTAGTGCTTGTTCAGGGAATTTGTTTCACGCCGCGATCGCGGGGCGCAGCGGTTCCGGTTGCGCCTGAGGGATGGCCCCAAACAACGACTTCTGCACCGCCTGCTGTGCCTCGAACGCCAGCGCCGCACGCTCCCGGCCTTCGCAAGCGATCGGCTTGAGCACTTTGATTTCCACTTCCCCGCGATCATTGGCGAACAACCGCATCAAGTGCGACAGCAAATCATCATCGCCAATGAACGGCGCCAGTGAGTCGAGTTCACCGTCACGTAGATAACGAATCGCCACCGGCTGCAGCTTCACTTCAGAATCAATCGCTGCTGACAACAAGCGACCATGAAAGGTACGCAACGAACGTCCATTGGTGGTGGTGCCTTCAGGGAACATCAGCAGTGGGTGTGCCTGCGCCAGGTGGCGCGTCATCTGTTTGCGAATCAGCTGGCTGTCACCCGAGCCGCGACGGATAAACAGGCTGCCGGCCTTGGCCGCCAACCAACCGGCCACCGGCCAGGTGCGCACTTCGGCCTTGGACAGAAACGACATTGGCGTGAGCATGCCCAGCAACGGAATGTCGGTCCACGACACGTGATTGCTGACCCAAAGCATCGGCTCCTTCGGCAGTTCACCGTGAACTGTCACGCGAAAGGGCAGGGCGTTGCTCAACCGCGCCATGAAAAACCGCGACCAGCGTTGGCGGCGGACCATCGAATGGGCAATGCCCAGCCGCTCGAAAAGCCCGAACACGCTGGCCATGCTCAACCCCAGCGCGACCACCACCAGCACTCGCGCAATCCGCGCGTACACCCGCAACCGGCTCATCAGACTGCCGCCTTGAAGTGCTTGGCATAACGTGGGCAGAGTTCGTCGCGCTTGAGCAGGATGAACACGTCGGCGACCTGGAAGTCTTCGTCCCAGCACGGCTCACCGCAGATCTTCGCGCCCAGACGCATGTAGGCCTTGAGCAGCGGCGGCATTTCGGCGATCACGTTGGACGGGAGGTCCAGGACCGGCAGGGGTTTTTTCGGCTCGGCCCGCAGGTGTTCGGTGCACAGATAACGTTCCCGCAGACGCTGCATGATCGCGTGGGCCTGAATCCCGCCGTCTTGCATCGGAATGCTCGCGCAACCCATCAAATAGCTGTAGCCGCCCTGATTCAGCACTTCGGCCAGTTCGCCCCAGAGCACCGCGATGGTGCCGCCGTTGCGATAAGCCGGGTCGACGCAGGTGCGGCCGATTTCCAGGATCGGGCCTTTCAAGTGGACCAGACCATGGAGGCTGAACTCTTCTTCGCTGTAGAACTTGCCCAGGCTGCTCGCGGCCGTGTGATCGAGCAAACGGGTGGTCGCCACCAGGCGGCCGGTGTTCAAGTCACGCACGCCAATGTGGGCGCAGTGAACATCATAGTCGTCCATGTCCAGACCCAACTCCGCGCCTTTGAGCTTGGCGTTGAACTCGCCGCTGAAGACGTTGAAGCGCAAGGCCTGGGCTTCCTGCAATGCCTCGGCGCCCACCAGGCGTTCGGCTTGCAGGCGGCGTTCATTGCCGGTGTCGCTGATGCGGGCGATCTGAGTCATGGGAATCTCCGTGCGGGCTGGTCAACCCGTCTTGGGTTAAAGCCGATCGACTTTCTTTATGCAGCCGTGTTGTGCAAAGTCAGGCTATGTAGCCCCGGTGTCATCGCCATGAAGCTTTGGTGATGCTTACATGACAGCCCACAAGGAGCCTCTTATGCCCTGGCAAAACCTGTTGAATCGCCGCGATCGCCTGCCCGTCAACCCGGACCTGGCGGAGGGGTTCGCGACCTTGTTGCACACGTTGGGCACGGTCACGCCATTGGAACTGGCGGTGGTCGGCGGGCGTTTGATGTCGACGCCGGGGTTGGCGTTTCTGGTGGGCTATCAGGCGGCGCTGCGCATGCTCTGGCCGAGCGCGCCGCTGAGCCTCGGCGCGTTGTGTGCCACCGAACAGCGCAGTCTGCGGGTGGCGGACATGCAGACGCGTCTGAGCGATTTACGCGTGAGTGGGCGCAAGGATTTCGTCACCGCTGGCGATGCGGCCGACTGGCTGCTGGTCGCCGCGCGCAGTGAAGCGTCCGGCGAAACGCCGCGCTTGAGTCTGGCGGTGGTCTATCCCGATGAACCGGGCGTGCGCCTGGAAAAACTCCCGGCCATCGCGCTGATGCCGGACATCAGCCACGGTCGGTTGTTTCTGGACAACGCCCAGTGCGAACTCCTCGCGGGGGATGGCTGGGATGCCTACGTCAAACCGTTCCGCACGCTGGAAGACATCTATGTATTGAGCGCGATGACCGCGTGGCTGTATGGGGTGGGGCAGGACAGTGACTGGCCGCAGGCCCTGCAATTGCGGTTGCTGGCGCTGCTGGCCGGGTGCGCGGAAGTCAGCCGGCAGGCGCCGAACAATCTGGCCGGGCATGTGCTGCTGGGGGGATTGTTTGCGCAATTCGAGGGGCTCAAGGCTGAGCTGAACGAGGCTCTGGCTGATGGCCCGCAGCACTGGGCGGCGATGTGGCAGCGTGATCAGAGTGTGATGGATCTGGCGGCGGGGGCCAGAGGCAAGCGATTGGCCAAGGCGTTGGCGGCGATCTGACAGGCCTCTTCGCGGGCAAGTCGGATCGCCGCACTGCTCGCTCCTATATTGGATCGCGAACTCCTGTAGGAGCGAGGCTTGCCCGCGAAGGCGGCCGCATAGGTGATACACATTCCAAAACTGTCATCAACCTCGACTAGGCTCAGCAAGCCCACCCCGCCGAGCCCCTGCCATGTTCAAAGGCTTGCCCCTGATTTTCACGCTGCTGCTCTGCCTCACGGCCCACGCCGAAACCTGGCCCGCCGAGCAATGGTCGACCGGCCCGAACGTCTCCGGCCCCGCACTTCAAGCCCTGGAGACTTACGCCTTCCCGCCTCGCGATGACACCAATCGAAAAGGCATCCGCACCGATGCCTTGCTGGTAATCCGCGACGGCCAACTGATCTACGAACGCTACGCCGGCCCGACCACGGCCGACACCGCGCACCTGACCTGGTCCATCAGCAAAAGCCTGATGGCCACGGTCCTGGGTGTGGCCTATGGCGAGGGCCTTTTCAAACTTGAGGACCCAGCGGTGCGGTTTTACCCACCGTTGGCGAAACACCCGGCAATGACCCTGGCCGACCTGTTGCACTGGGCTTCAGGCCTGGACTGGCAGGAAGACTACGAATACGCCCCGTTGAAGTCCTCGGTGGTCGCCATGCTCTACACCCTGGGTCATCACGACATGGCGGCGTTCACCGCCGATCACGCTGAGTACGCCAAACCAGGCCAGGCCTTTCGGTACTCCAGTGGCGACAGTAATCTGCTGGCCGCCGCGCTGAAAACCATCGTCGGTCCGGCCCGTTACCCGGACTATCCATGGGCAGCATTGTTCGAGCCGCTAGGAATTCGCCATGCCGTCTGGGAAACCGATGCCACGGGCACTTTCGTCGCGTCCTCTTATGCCTACCTCACCGCCCGGGACCTGGCGCGCGTCGGCCTGCTGATGGCGCGTGACGGTCGTTGGGGTGATCGACAGCTGCTGCCCAAAGACTGGGTCGCCTTCAACCGCGAACCCTTCGCCCGTTATCAAGCCAATCAGGATGATGCGGTCCCCGGCGGCCATTGGTGGCTCAATCGCGCGGTGGAGGGCGCTGCCCGACCCTGGCCGGATGCTCCGGCCGACACCTTTGCCGCTTTGGGCCATTGGGGTCAGGCGATGTACGTGATTCCCGGCGAACAGTTGGTGATCGTGCGCTACGGCGATGACCGCGACGACCTCTATCAGCACAACGAATTGCTCAAGCTCGCGCTCAAGGCCTTTGCCGGGAAGGTGCAGCCATGAACCGCCACCGTTTTGTTCGTCGCCGACCGTTCAGCGCGCTGATGTTAGTAGCGCTGATAGCCTTGCTCGGCTGGATCTGGCAGGAGCGAGTGGCGTTGCGGGCGTTCCCCGACATCATCAGCGGCTACACCGCCAAGGAATATTGCTCGTGCCGGTACGTCATGAAGAACGACGCCGAGTATTGCCACCGCTACGTGAAGCAGTGGTTGCCCACCAGCGGCTTCACCGATGACCCCGCCAACCAGCGCGTGACCGTCAGCGGCATGGGCCGCAGCAACAGCGCGCAATGGATCGGCGAACACCAAGGCTGCCGCCTGCAACCCTGAACACGCTGGAATTACTTGTGGTGCAGGGCTGTTGTGGCATTAGAGTTTGCAACCTGCCTCAGGGCGGTTAAGGTTCGCTCAGGTTTATTTGCCCCATGAGTCTCTATGTTCAAGCGGTCCCTTTCCAAAACCCTCGCCTTCCTGCTTCTGGCCGGCGCTTCGTTGTCGGCCGAGGCCAATTGGTATCTCGATGGCGAGTCCTCTCGGCTGTCCTTCATCAGCACCAAAAACGCCAACATTTCCGAAGTGCAGCGCTTTCTGGTGTTGCACGGCAAAGTCAGCCCCAAGGGCCTGGCCGAGGTGGAAGTCGAGATGGAGTCGGTGAACAGCGGCATCCCGCTGCGCGACGAACGCATGCGCAAGGAACTGTTTGAGATCCAGACCTTCCCCGAAGCGCTGATCACCGCGCAGATCGATCTGCGCCCGATCAGCGATCTCGCGCCCGGTGCCCAACTGGAGCTGCGCTTGCCGCTGACCGTCAACCTTCACGGTAAAACCCACGAATACAACGCCGAACTGCTGGCGACCCGTCTCGATGACCGGCGCTTCCAGGTGGTGACCCTCGAGCCGATTATCATCAATGCCGAAGACTTCGATCTGGCACCGGGCCTGGAAAGTTTGCGCAAGGTCGCTGGATTGTCGGCCATCAGCCTGTCGGTGCCGGTGGGTGCGGTACTGATTTTCACGGCGCGCTGACATGGCCGGTGCAATCTTTCCCTGGCGTGCAGGCAACCACTTTGAACTGCTGATCGACGGCCCGGAGTTTTTCCCGCGCATGTTGGTCGCGATTGCCCGCGCCGAAGAACAGGTCGAACTGGAGTTGTATCTGGTGGAAGCGGGCGCCTGTGCCGAGGCCATGGTGCAGGCGTTGGTGCAGGCCGCCGAGCGCGGCGTGCGTGTGCGCTGTCTGTTCGATGACTACGGCAGCCTCGCATTCATCCTGACCTTGCGTCAGCGCCTGATGGCGGCGGGTGTGGAACTGCGTTTCTACAATCGCCTGAGCTGGCGGCGCTGGGTCGGTAACTTTTACCGCGATCACCGCAAGCTGTTGCTGGTCGATCAGAGTCTGGCGGTGGTCGGCGGCACGGGCGTCACGGACGAGTTCTGGACGCCGGGCGAAGACACCAGCGAATGGCATGAAGTGATGGTGGAAATCACCGGCCCCTTGGTCATCGACTGGCAGCTGCTGTTCGACCGGCAATGGATCGCCAACCGCCATCGCCGCGCCTGGAGACCTGCGGCGCACTTCGGCCTGCCGCGTCTGCCACGGGTGCCGTCCATGGGCGAAGGGATGGGGCGGGTGGCCTATGCCGACGCCCGCCAGCACCGCGACATCCTGCAGTCGCTGATTCGAGCGCTGAACAGCGGTCAGCGGCGGGTCTGGCTGGCCACGCCGTACTTTCTGCCGACCTGGAAAGTCCGCCGTTCATTGCGCAGGGCTGCCGGCCGAGGCGTCGATGTGCGTCTGCTGCTGACCGGGCCACGCACCGATCACCCGTCGGTGCGCTACGCCGGGCATCGTTATTACCCGCGATTGCTCAAGTCCGGGGTGAAGATCTTCGAATACCAGCCGTGTTTCCTGCACCTGAAAATGGTCTTGATCGATGACTGGGTGAGCATCGGCTCATGCAATTTCGATCACTGGAATCTGCGCTTCAATCTGGAAGCCAACCTTGAAGCGCTGGACCCAGGGTTGACGCGTGCGGTAGTGGCAAGTTTCGAGAAGGACTTTGCGCAGAGCCAGGAAGTGAGCCTGGAGGCATGGCAACGCCGGCCATTGTGGCGGCGGGTCAAGCAAAGGGTTTGGGGATGGGTGGATCGGCTGGTGGTGAATCTGCTGGATCGACGCGGATAGTCGTCACACCCAAAGTCACTGTGGGAGCGAGCCTGCTCGCGATGGCGGTGTAACAGCCAACAAAAATGTTGAATGTTATGCCCTCATCGCGAGCAGGCTCGCTCCCACAGGATTATTGCGGTGTGTCAGGGGTTACAGCAATTCAAAGCTCTGCTGCGTCACGTCCTGGGAATCCAGGCCGATCTGCACGTTGAACTTGCCTGGCTCCGCTGCGTATTTGAGCTGGGCATTGAAGAACTTCAGGTCGTCTTCGGTGATGGTGAAGTGCACGACTTTCTGTTCGCCGGCCTTCAGCGTGATTTTCTGGAAGTTCTTCAGTTCCTTGACGGGGCGGATCATCGAGCCGGTCACGTCCTGGATGTACAGCTGCACCACGGTTTCGCCGTCGCGCTTGCCGGTGTTTTTCACCATGACGCTGGCGTCGAGCTTGCCGGTCTTGTTCAGCGTGGTCGACGACAAGGCCATGTCGCTCAGGCTGAAATCGGTGTAGCTCAGGCCGAAACCGAACGGAAACAGCGGGCCGGTGGTGTCATCGAAATACTGCGAGGTGTAGTTGCCCGGTTTGCCCGGCGTGAACGGCCGGCCAATGCTCAGGTGGTTGTAGTAGGTCGGAATCTGGCCCACCGAACGCGGGAAGGTGATCGGCAGTTTGCCCGATGGGTTGTAGTCGCCGAACAGCACGTCCGCGATGGCGTTGCCGCCTTCGGTGCCGCTGAACCAGGTTTCCAGAATCGCGTCAGCCTGTTCCTTCTCTTCGAGAATCGACAGCGGGCGGCCGTTCATCAACACCAGCACCAGCGGTTTGCCGGTGGCTTTCAGCGCCTTGATCAGGTCGCGCTGGTTGGCCGGGATGTTCAGGTCGGTGCGGCTCGACGATTCGTGGGACATGCCACGGGACTCGCCGACAGCGGCAACCACGACATCAGCGTCTTTGGCGGCCTTCACCGCTTCGTCGATCAGCACTTGGGCGGAGCGCGGATCATCCACCACTTCCGGCGCATCGAAGTTGAGGAAGTTCAGGTAATCCAGCACTTTCTTGTCGCTGGTGATATTGGCGCCACGGGCGTAGATCAGCTTCGATTTGTCTGAAACAGCGGCGTTCATGCCGTCGAACAAGGTGACCGATTGAGCCGGACGGCCAGCGGCGGCCCAGCTGCCCATCATGTCGATTGGCGCCTTGGCCAGCGGACCGACCAGCACGATCTTCGCGGTTTTCTTCAGCGGCAGGGTCTCGCCCTGGTTCTTCAGCAACACCAGGCTGCGGCGCGCGACGTCACGGGCCTCGGCGCGGTGCAGACGGCTTTCGGCGTAGGTGTCGGCCGGATCGTCTTCAGCCTTGCCGATGCGCAGGTACGGGTCCTTGAACAGGCCCATGTCGTACTTGGCGGCGAGCACTTCTCGGACAGCGTTATCGATGTCTTTCTGTTCGATCTCGCCGGCCTTCAACAGTCCTGGCAGCTCTTTGCCGTACAGGGTGTCGTTCATGCTCATGTCGATGCCGGCCTTGATCGCCAGCTTCGCGGCTTCGCGACCGTCACGAGCGACGCCATGCTTGATCAGCTCGAAAATCGCCCCGTGGTCACTGACCGCCAGGCCCTTGAAGCCCCAATCCTTGCGCAGCAGGTCGTTCATCAGCCAGGTGTTGGCGGTGGCCGGCACGCCGTTGATCGAGTTCAGCGCAACCATCACGCCACCCGCGCCCGCATCGATGGCGGCGCGGTACGGTGGCAGGTAGTCCTGGTACATTTTGACCGGGCTCATGTCGACGACGTTGTAGTCGCGACCGCCCTCGACCGCACCGTACAGGGCAAAGTGCTTGACGCTGGCCATGATGCTATCGGCCGCGTTCGCGCCGGTGCCCTGGAAGGCCCGGACCATCACGCCGGCAATGCGCGACACCAGGTACGTGTCTTCGCCGAAGCCTTCGGAGGTGCGGCCCCAACGTGGGTCACGGGAGATGTCGACCATCGGCGCAAAGGTGATGTCGAGGCTGTCTGCCGCTGCTTCCTTGGCGGCGATGCGCCCGGACAGGCCGATGGCGTCCATGTCCCAGCTCGAGGCCAGGGCAATCGGGATCGGGAAAATCGTGCGGTGACCGTGGATCACGTCATAGGCGAAGAACATCGGGATCTTCAACCGGCTGCGCATGGCCGCGTCCTGCATCGGACGGTTTTCCGCGCGCGTGATCGAATTGAAGGTGCCGCCGATGTTGCCGGCGGCGATTTCCTTGCGGATCATCTCCCGAGGCATCTCAGGGCCGATGCTGATCAGGCGCAACTGGCCGATCTTTTCATCGAGGGTCATTTGTTTCATCAGGTCAGTGATGAAAGCGTCCTTGTTCTCCAAAGGTGCGGGCGTCGTGGCGGCCAATACGGTATGACTGGCCAGGCTGACGAACAGGCCCAGCAAACACAGCTTCTTCATGAATAGTTTTCTCAAAGGCCTAAACGGCAGTGAATACGCGCCGATCAGCCAAAATTTAGGGAGCGACTATTGTTGTTCAGGTAAATGCAGCACACTTCTGCAGCGTTTGGCGCTGGGGCATCTTTTAGCCCATTGGCTCGATGCAATCCAGTGGCGGGGGCAGATTATGCCCCAAGAGACCGCTCAGAAGGTCGCTGGTTGTTTTTCAACGGAAGGTGCAAGGGAGCGTCAACCAGATGAATGTACGACACCACACTCGGTCGAGCCTGCAGGTTGCAGCCTTGATGTTGCTCACCACGCTGCTGGCGGGCTGCGGCATCAACAACATTCCTACCCTCGACGAACAGGCCAAGGCTGCCTGGGGCCAGGTGCAGAACCAGTACCAGCGCCGCGCCGACCTGATCCCCAACCTGGTGGAAACCGTCAAGGGCTACGCCAAACATGAGGAAGAAACCCTGACCGCGGTGATCGAAGCCCGAGCCAAGGCGACCTCGATCCAGGTGGATGCCAGCACCCTGGACAACCCGGAAAAACTCAAGCAGTTCCAGCAGGCGCAGGATCAGCTGACCGGCGCCTTGAGCCGTTTGATGGTGGTGTCGGAACGTTACCCGGACCTCAAGGCCAACCAGAATTTCCTTGCGTTGCAATCGCAGCTCGAGGGCACCGAGAACCGCATCGCCGTGGCGCGTCGCGACTTTATCCTCGCGGTGCAGAAGTACAACACCGAAATCCGCACCTTCCCGGGTCGCCTGTGGCACACGGTGATGTACAGCGATTTGCCGATCCGCGAAACCTTCGAGGCCACCAGCCCCGATGCCGAAAAAGCGCCAGAAGTGAAGTTCTGATCGGCTTGACGCATCACCACGGATGAGGTTGCCAATGCGCGTGTTGAAAGTGGGCCTGGTGCTGGTGCTGTGGGTGTTTGCCCTGACAGCCCAGGCCGAGTTGAAGTTTCCGCAGCTGACCGGACGGGTGGTGGATAACGCCCAGATGATCGAGCCGTCGGTTCGTGAGCAACTGACGCAGCAGCTCCAGTCCCATGAAAAAGCCACGGGCGAGCAGTTGGTCGTGGTGACGTTGCCGAACTTGCAGGGCGCCGACATTGCCGATTTCGGCTATCAGCTGGGGCGCTACTGGGGCATCGGCCAGAAGGATAAAAACACCGGCGCGTTGCTGATCGTTGCGCGCGATGATCGTAAATTGCGCATCGAAGTCGGTTACGGCCTGGAAGATCGCCTGACCGATGCGCAGAGCTCGGTGATCATCAACCAGGTGATCACGCCAGCGTTCAAGACCGGCAACTTCAGCAAGGGCATCAGCGACGGGGTCGCCGCGATGCTGGTGGTGCTGGGCGGCAATCCGCTGGATGAACCGTCGACGGTCTATGAGCCGCGAGGGGATGAGGGCGACGATTTCGTATCCCGCCATCCGGGCGTGTTCGTGTTCCTGGTGTTGCTGTTCATCCTGACGATTTTCGTCTGCCAGATGCTCGGTATCCTGCCCAGCGGCGGCGGTGGCCGAGGCAGTTCAGGGGGCGGTTTCGGCGGTGGAGGTTTCGGCGGCGGTGGCGGGGGCTTCAGCGGGGGTGGCGGCAGTTTCGGGGGCGGCGGTTCGTCGGGCGGCTGGTGAGCATAATAATGAATGGGCACTTTTAGACATGGCATTACTGACTGAACACGAACAACGCAAAGTCGCCGAGGCGATTGCCCGGGTCGAGCGCGACACCGACGCCGAACTGGTGACGGTGCTCGCGGCCCGCGCCGACGACTACGCGTACATCCCGCTGCTCTGGGCCAGCCTGCTGGCGCTGGTGGTGCCGGGTATCGTGCATTACCTGACAGGCTGGCTGACCCTGCACAGTTTGCTGCTGGTGCAATGGATCACGTTCATCGTGCTGTGCCTGGTGTTCCGGATTCCGAAAGTCACCACCCACCTGATCCCGCGCTCGGTGCGGCATTGGCGAGCGTCAAATCTGGCGCGCCGGCAGTTTCTGGAGCAGAACCTGCACCACACGGTGGGCAGCACCGGGATGCTGATTTTTGTCTGCGAGGCTGAGCGGTACGTGGAAATTCTGGTGGATGAAGGGATTTCCAAGCGGCTGGACAACAAGAACTGGGACGCGATCGTTGCGGCGTTTACTCAACAGGTGAAGCAGGGCCAGACGTTGCAGGGGTTTGTGACGTGCGTCGAGGCGTGCGGCGAGCTGCTCAAGGTGCATGTGCCGGTGACGCACGTGCGCAATGAGTTGCCGAATCGGTTGGTGGTGTTGGGCTGATTTCACTTCTGGAATTGATACACCTTCTGTGGGGAGAGGGCTTTTGTGGCGAGGGAGCTTGCTCCCGCTGGGGCGCGAAGCGGCCCCCCAAACCAGCCAATGCGGTCATTCAGATAAACATGGTTGCAGGGGGTAGGTTGCTTCGCAGCCCAGCGGGAGCAAGCTCCCTCGCCACACTAGCCCACTCAACCCAGTAGCGTTTTTGCTTCGGGTTTCGCACCGTTCGGGAAATTACCCGTGCCCTCGTATGCCATCCCCCCTAAAATACCCGCCATTCCCGATCCGCTCCGCCCGAGGCCGTTTTTTCCATGTCTGTCACCGCCACTCCCGCCAGCCTCGCGCCGGATCACCACGCCCAGTTCATCGACCTGCTGCAAACCAGCCTCGACCAGAATGCCTTCATCAAACTGGTCCTGGCCAAGTACGTCGGCACCGAAGCCGATTTGCAGCGGCTGATCATCAAGCAACTGACGGTCAAGGATCAGCCCTGCCTGTCCTTCGTCTACCGCTACAAGACCCGCGACATCACCAAGAACCTGCCGCTTGCCGAGGGCGTCGCGACCATCGGCGCGCTGTTGCCGGCCTCGTTCAAAAATGCGCATTTACTGTCGTTGACGGACGAAGCCCAGCTCGAATACAGCAAAAAGGGCAAGTCTTCGCTGTTCAAGAGCAAACCTCAGCAATTGCGTGAAGTGCCGTCCGCCGAGCATAACCGCGAGAAGAACCGTTTCCTCGACCTGAACCGGCCGTTCCTCGCCGACCTGGGCGTGACAAACAGCAAGCACGAGCTGATCCCGGCGATGTCGCGCAAGTGGAAGCAGATCAACAAGTTCATCGAAGTCTTCAGCCATGCGCTGACCACCTCGCCCCTGGCCCTGGACAAGCCGGTGCAGGTGGCGGATTTCGGTTCGGGCAAGGGATACCTGACCTTTGCGATCCACGACTATCTGCGCAACACCTTGAAGGCCGAAGCCGTGGTGACCGGCGTCGAGTTGCGCGAAGAAATGGTCAACCTGTGCAATGCCGCCGCCGCCAAGCTTGAGCATCCGGGGCTGGTGTTCAAGTGCGGTGACGTGCGAAGCGTCGCGCCGAGCGAGCTGGACGTGATGATCGCGCTGCACGCCTGCGACATCGCCACCGACTACGCGATTCACACCGGCATCCGCTCCGGCGCCTCGATCATCATGTGCTCGCCGTGCTGCCACAAACAGATCCGCCTGCAAATCCAGAGCCCGGCGCTGCTCAAGCCGATGCTGCAATACGGTCTGCACCTGGGCCAGCAAGCGGAAATGGTCACCGACAGCCTGCGAGCGCTGTTCCTGGAAGCCTGTGGTTATGAAACCAAGGTGTTCGAGTTCATCTCACTGGACCACACCAACAAGAACAAGATGATTTTGGCGGTCAAACGCGCCGAGCCGGTGGACCCGGCCCAGCTGTTGGTGAAGATCCAGGAGCTGAAGGATTTCTACCACATCAGTGAACATTGCCTGGAAACCCTGCTGCGGGCTGACGGCTACCTCTAAAACACCGCATGACCCTGTAGGAGCCAGGCTTGCCGGCGAAGGCGATAGTGCCGACGCCTTCGCCGGCAAGCCTGGCTCCTACAGGTCACGTGGTGGCAATGCGGGCGGGTTTGATGGCGGTCTTGCGTCCGAGCATCACCGTCACGATCACCCCGGCGGCAAACAGCCAGGTGATCGGCTCGATATGTTCACCAAAGAACAGCGCCGAAAACGCGATGGTGAAGAAGATCTGCAACAGCTGGATCTGACTGACCCGGGCAATGCCGCCCATCGCCAACCCGGCGTACCAGGCAAAGAACCCGATGAACTGCGAGAACAGCGAAACATAACCAAACGCCCACCAGGTCTTGGCGGAAATTTCGCCCTGGTGTTGCAGCGCCAAATAGATCACCGGTCCGATCAGCAGCGGCGTCGATAACACCAGCGCCCAGCAGATCACCTGCCAGCCGCCCATCTCCTTGGCCAACCGGCCACCCTCGGCATAACCCAGGCCGCCCACGGCAATCGCCCCGAGCATCAGCAAATCACCGGCCTGAATACTGCCGGCCCCGCTGATCAGCGCATAACCCAACACCAGCGCACTGCCCAACGCCGCGCAGGCCCAGAAGGCTTTCGACGGTCGTTCGTGGGACAACCACGCGGCGTACAGCGCGACGCACAGCGGCTGCAAACCGTTGACCAGCGCGCCGTGGGAGGCCGGCAAGGTTTGCATGGCCCAGGCCGACAACACCGGAAAACCGAGGATCACGCCTGCGATCACCAGTGTCAGGCCTTTGACCTGTTTCCAGGTCGGCCATTTTTCCCGGCGCCACAGCAACAACATCGCCGCCGGCACCGCCGCAAACAGCGCCCGGCCCAGGCCGTTGAGCAGCGGATGAAGTTCCTGCACGACGATCCGCGTGAAGGGCAAGGTGAGGCTGAAGATCACAACGCCGAGCAGGCCGAGGGCCATGCCGGTGTTTTCGCGCGAGGACATGATGGGGGACCAGAATGTTAGGTGGCGGGAAGAGACTTCATCTAGCCATAAACCACGGGGATCGCGCTGTTACAGATAGGCGCAGAGTTATCCGTACAGTTGAAGGGCGCCTTCGCGGGCAAGCCTCGCTCCTACAGGTATGGTGGTGCCTTTGTAGGAGCGAGGCTTGCCCGCGAAGAACGATAACGCGGTTTTCAGGTAGTAGCTGGTTATTACCCGACCCGCTGGATAAGGACTACCTTGAATACTCCGATGCATTTCCCAGAGGAGTCCTCCCCATGGCTGCCAAGAAAATTCTGATGCTGGTCGGCGATTACGTCGAAGACTACGAAGTGATGGTGCCTTTCCAGGCGCTGCTGATGGTCGGCCACACGGTGCACGCCGTTTGCCCGGACAAATCCGACGGCCAGACTGTGCGCACGGCGATTCACGACTTCGAAGGCGACCAGACCTACAGCGAAAAACCCGGTCACTTGTTTGCCCTGAACTTCGATTTCGCCAAAGTCGCTGAATCCGACTACGACGCGCTGCTGATCCCCGGCGGTCGTGCGCCGGAATACCTGCGCCTGAACGAAAAAGTCCTGGAGCTGGTGCGCGCATTCGACAAGGCCGGCAAACCGATCGCTGCCGTGTGTCACGGTGCGCAACTGCTCGCGGCAGCTGGAGTTCTCGAAGGTCGCGAGTGCAGCGCTTACCCGGCCTGCGCGCCGGAAGTGCGTCTGGCCGGCGGTACGTTCATCGATATTCCGGTGACGGAAGGCCACGTACAAGGCAATCTGGCCACTGCGCCCGCCTGGCCGGCGCACCCGAGCTGGCTCGCCGGTTTCCTTGGGTTGCTGGGCACCAAAATCACGCTGTAACGAGGGGCTTTTCCATGTGCGAGCTGTACGTCAAAGCTGATCCGATTCTCTACGAATCGCGCTCCCGCTCGCTGCGCATCTGCGGGGTGGTCACCACCCTGCGCCTGGAGAATCAGTTCTGGGACATCCTCAGCGAAATAGCCGAGGTTGACGGCATGACCACCAACCAGTTGATCGCCAAGCTGTATGAAGAGGTGATGGACTACCGCGGCGAAGTGGTGAATTTCGCCTCGTTCTTGCGGGTGAGTTGTACGCGGTATCTGAGTCAGCGACGGGTGCAGGCGCCGGAGTTGTCGGTGGTGCGGGCGGTGGTGAAATAGGTTGGTTTTGCGCTGGCCTTACCGGCCCCATCGCGAGCAGGCTCGCTCCCACAGGGGAACGCATTCCAATGTGGAAGCGAGCCTGCTCGCGATGGCGGTGTTACAGGCGACAGATGTCCCGGGCTGGTCTTTACTCTGAAGCGCGAGACCACTCAATCGCCAAGGAGAAAGAGCATGTCTGGATGGTACGAAGTGAGCAAAAGCAGCAACGGTCAGTTCAAGTTTGTACTGAAGGCCGCCAACGCCGAAACCATTCTGACCAGCGAGCTGTACACCACTCGCGGTGCTGCCGACAACGGCATTGCTTCGGTGCAGAAGAACAGCCCGCTGGATGAGCGCTACGAAAAGAAAACCACCAAGGATGGCCATCCTTACTTCAATCTCAAGGCCGGTAACCACGAGATCATCGGCAGCAGCGAGACCTACTCTTCCGCTGGTGCGATGGATAAAGGCATCGCCAGCGTCAAGGCCAATGGGCCGACCACCGTGATCAAGGACAAGACCTTGCCGGTGCTTTGATCGCTCCCTTCAGGACCAACACAATTCCCCCTGTAGGAGCGAGCCTGCTCGCGATGGCGGACTGACATTCAACGAAGATGTTGAATGTCAGTCCGCCATCGCGAGCAGGCTCACTCCCTCATGGGTTTTGTGTGCGGCTTTAGATCAGCGCAAGGCTTTCAGCAAGTCTTGCAACTGGCTGATCCCGGCCTCGCCGAGTGGAAACACCGGCAACCGCGGATCGCCCACTTCCAGCCCGGTCGCACGCAGCCCCGCCTTGATCGTCGCCGGCAAGCCACCCTTGAGGATGAAGTCCAGCAGCGGCAACTGGCGATAGAACAGTTCACGCGCCTTGCCCAGGTCGTTCGCCAGAACCGCGTCATACAGATCCAGATTGAGCTGCGGAATCAGGTTCGGCGCCGCTGTGCACCAACCTTTGGCACCCGCCGCAAACGCTTCCAGCGCCAGCGGGTTGCAGCCGTTGTAGAACGGCACCCGGCCTTCGCCAAGCAGTTGCAGCTTGTGCATGCGCTGGATGTCGCCGGTGCTCTCCTTGACCATGGTCACGTTCTCCACGGCGTTGACGATCCGCAGGATCAGGTCCACCGACATGTCGGTGCCGCTGGTGGCCGGGTTGTTATAGAGCATGATCGGGACGCCGATGCTGTCGCCGATGGCGCGGTAGTGGGCGAGGATTTCCGCTTCGCTGAGTTTCCAGTAGGACGTCGGCAGCACCATCACCACATCGGCGCCATGGGCTTCGGCGAAACGGGCGCGGCGCACGGCTTTGGCGGTGGTCAGGTCGGACACGCTGACGATGGTCGGCACGCGCCTGGCCACATGCTTGATGCTGAATTCGCTGACCTGATCCCACTCCGCATCGCTCAGGTAAGCGCCTTCGCCGGTGCTGCCCAGTGGCGCGATGGCGTGGACGCCGCCGTCGATCAAGCGGTCGATGGAACGCCCGAGTGCGTCGAGATCGACGCCTTCGCCATTGGCGGTGAATGGGGTGATGGTGTAGCCGATGATGCCGTGAATGGCGGGGGTCGACATGTCGTGTCTCCTTCAGGAAATGGGTGGGTTCAGTTCAGGCAATCGGCGTGTTGACGCAGGTGCTGCCGGGCGTAGTAGTTGAACGCGGCGCCGTGGCGCTTGGGTTTCGAGATCCAGTCATGGGCTTCGCGGCCCAGGTCCGGCAGGATCGGTTTGATGGTCCCGGCACTCATCGCCAGCAGTTGCAGCTTTGCGGCACGCTCGATCAGCTGAGCAATGACACAGGCTTCTTCGATGGTCGTGCCGGTGGATAACTGGCCGTGGTGCGACAGCAGGATGGCCCGTTTGTCGCCCAGTGCGCCGGCGATCAAATCACCTTCTTCGTTGCCCACCGGTACGCCCGGCCAGCCTTCGAGAAACGCGCAATCGTCGTAGAGCGGGCACAGGTCCATGTGGGAAATCTGCAGCGGCACTTCGAGCATCGACAGCGCCGCGACGTGGGTCGGGTGCGTGTGAATGATGCAGTTCACGTCGGGCCGGGCGCGGTACACCCAACTGTGGAAACGGTTGGCCGGGTTGGGCATGCCGTGGCCTTCGAGCACTTCCAGGTCTTCGTTGACCAGCAGCAGATTGCTCGCGGTGATCTCGTCGAAACCCAGGCCCAGTTGTTGAGTGTAATAGGTGCCAGGCTGAGGGCCACGGGCGGTGATTTGCCCGGCCAGGCCGGAGTCGTGACCATTTTCAAATAGAATCCGGCAGGTCAGGGCCAGCTTTTGCCGGTAGGTCCACGTATTATCCGCCAGGGTGTTTTGCATCTGGGTCAACGCTTGCTTGACCAATTGCTCTTTGGGTAATGCTAAGGTCTTGGCCATCTCGGTGTCCTTGGGTGGTTCATGAAAATGACACAGCAGAGGCTATATGACACTTTGTGTCATAGGCAAGGGCAAATCGTCGCCTCCTTGATGGATTAATCGTTCTTCATGTCTATCCGTTTGAAATTACTTAGAAAAAAACTTGGCGTGACGCTGGAGGCCCTGGCCGAAAAATCCGGCATGACCAAGAGCTATCTGTCGAAAGTCGAGCGCGGGCTGAATACGCCGTCGATCGCGGCTGCCCTGAAACTGGCCAAGGCGCTGAACGTGAAGGTCGAGGAGTTGTTCTCCGAAGACAACATCAGCCTCGACAGCTACAGCCTGGTGCGCAGCGACGAGCGCCAGTCTCTGGCGGCCAACGATGAAAGCCCCGGCTACGCGGTGCTGGCCCACCAGGTCAGCGAGCGCAGCCTGCTGCCGTTCATGATTTATCCGCCGACAGAATTCGCGGATAAAACCTTCAAGGAACACGTGGGGGAAGAGTTTCTGTTCGTCCACGAAGGGCAGGTGGAAGTGGACTTCATGAACGAGCGCGTGCTGCTCAATCGCGGGGATGCGCTGCACTTCAATGCGCAGAAACCGCACCGGATTCGCTCAGTGGGGGAGGTTCAGGCGCAGTTGCTGGTGGTGGTGCATAGCGCTGAGGAATGAAGTTGCGGTGCTGTTGTGGCGAGGGAGCTTGCTCCCGCTCGGCTGCGAAGCAGTCGTAAAACCTGACAATGCGTTTTCTCTGAAAGAATGCAGGGGCCGCTTCGCAGCCCAGCGGGAGCAAGCTCCCTCGCCACAGGTTCGGTGTTCGCTTCAGACCTCGACGGGAACTGTGAGCTTCGGGCTGCCGAGCGCATGGGTCTTCGAATCAAAAAACCGCAGTTCTGACCCCGTTCCCTCAAACACCTTCGTGTAATGCCGCTTCTGATGCTGGATAAACGCCTTGCTGCGCGGGTAAATCGAGATTGCCACTACCTTGGGTTTCGCCTGGCGCAACGCATGGATGATGTGGCTGTCCTGCTCGCCCAAGGCATGCCCGAACAGGCATAACCCCTCACCATGGCTCAGCAACTGGTCATAGCAAAACGACAGATAATCCGAGCTGCGAATGGTCTTGAGCTTGTCCTGCGCCGGCCCTTCGTTGACGAACAGCGGCACATCGTCCAGCGTCTTGATGGTGTTGTTGATGGCGAAACTGCCCAGCAATGTGCCCTCCGTCGACATCAGCTTGCGCGCCGTGCCGTCCTGATTGCGCACCAGGTGCAGGCCACCATGCAGGTACAACAAACGGGTTTTATCGGTCGCCGTGGCGCTCAAATCAAAACCCGGTTCGGCGCCCTGGAACAGATCGGTGATGGCATCCGGCTGATGCTGGATCGCCCAGTAGTTGAGCAAGTCGTAATTGGTGGTGAACACCGTTCGATAGCGGCCCAGTTCCTGACTGATGGCGGCCAGGGTCGACGGGACCACAAGCCGCCACGGGATGTGCACCGCGTGGACTGTGTTGATCAGCGCTTCCTTGATCGCGTAGTAACGATTACGCGGCGCAGCGGAGCTGACGGCCAGGGCCTTGTTGACCCGGCTGGTGATTTTCAGCGCACTCAGCACCTGTTCGAAACTGCGGGTCTGCATGGCGTCGAACACGCTCAGCTCGGACTGGCTCAGGGGTTTTTCTTCGACGGTGCGGGCATTTTCGAACAGCGAGTCGTAGCCGAAGTCGTCCCACACCGCACGGCTGGCGCCGTTGCCGACCAGCAAACCGCTGAACGAGGCGGTGGCGCGCAAGGCGTTCCAGTCTTCAAGTTGGGCATCAACATCCTGGAAATCGGTCATTGCGGTCAAAGTCTCAAAGCAAAAGGTCTGATGGGCGGCGACTTTATCACGACCGGGACTTGAGCCAGATCAAGTTACTGCCTGCCCGAAGCGTCGATCCTGTGCGCACCCGCCGGATCGGCACTACCGATCGGTTTAGCCAGGAGAATCGCTCATGAGCAGCACGTTTTTCATTCCCGCCGTTAACATCATGGGCAATGACTGCCTGGACGAAGCCATGGTTGCCATTGGCAAATACGGCTTTCGCAAGGCGCTGATCGTCACCGACGCCGGGCTGGCCAAGGCCGGTGTGGCGAAGATGATTGCTGAAAAACTGGCAATGCAGGACATCGACTCGGTGATCTTCGACGGCGCCAAACCGAATCCGAGCATGGCCAACGTCGAGCGCGGCCTGGGCCTGCTCAAGGAAAGTCGCTGTGATTTTGTGGTGTCGCTCGGCGGTGGTTCGCCCCATGACTGCGCCAAGGGCATCGCGTTGTGTGCGACCAACGGCGGGGAGATCCGCGACTACGAAGGCGTCGACCGATCGACCCAGCCGCAATTGCCGCTGATCGCGATCAATACCACCGCCGGCACGGCCAGCGAAATGACCCGTTTTTGCATCATCACCGACGAATCGCGCCACGTAAAAATGGCCATCGTCGACCGCAACGTCACGCCGTTGCTGTCGGTCAACGACCCGGCGCTGATGGTCGCCATGCCCAAGGGATTGACCGCCGCCACCGGCATGGACGCGCTGACTCATGCCATTGAAGCCTACGTGTCCACCGCCGCCAATCCGATCACCGATGCCTGCGCACTGAAAGCCATCACCTTGATCAGCAGCAACCTGCGTCTGGCCGTGCGCAATGGCAGCGACATGGCGGCACGGGAAAACATGGCTTACGCACAGTTTCTCGCCGGCATGGCGTTCAACAACGCCTCCCTGGGATTTGTCCACGCCATGGCTCACCAGTTGGGCGGGTTCTATGACTTGCCGCATGGCGTATGCAACGCGGTGCTGCTGCCCCACGTGCAGAGTTTCAATGCGCAGGTCTGCGCCCCGCGCCTGACCGATGTGGCCCACGCGATGGGCGCCGATGTCCGTGGCTTAAGCCCGGAAGAGGGCGCTCAAGCGGCCATCACGGCGATCCGCAGCCTGTCCAGCGACATCGAGATTCCCGCCGGTTTGCGTGAACTCGGCGCCAAGCTCAACGACATCCCGACGCTCGCGACCAACGCGCTGAAAGACGCGTGCGGCCTGACTAATCCACGGGCGGCGGATCAGCGCCAGATCGAGGAGATTTTCCGCAGCGCGTTCTAGTCGGTTTGCCGGCCGGGCGCGAGCCTCACGCACACCATCGCGCCCAAGGCCAGCAAGGTGCAAAACAGGGACAGTGGCCATGCTTGCTGGCTCGCGATCAGACTGGCAATCGCGCCGATGATGGCGGCCATCAGCTGGTGGATGAAACCACTCAACGCCATCGCATAAGCCCCGCCGACCGGCGAGCCGTCGTTGGCCAGGGACAGGCTGATCGGGTAGTTCAAAGACTGCCCGAACACGGCAAAGCAGTATGGCAACCAGAGCAGCAGCGCAACGGAAGTGCCCGCGATGCTCCCCAGCAACATCACCGCGCTACCGCCCAATACCAGGCCCACGCCCGCCGTCATCAGCCAGCGTTGACCGGTGCGAAGCACAAAGGCATTGACCCCCAAAGCCCCCAGGAAATACGCCGCGCTGATCGGCCAGCCCAACAGCCCGTATTCCACGGCCGACCAGTTGAAGGGACCTTGCAGAATCAGCGGCGCTGCGGTGTTGAACGCAATGATCACCCCATAACCGAGGCCGCCGGCGAGTGCCGGCAGCAGGAAGGCGCGATCACGCAAAATGCGCCAGTAACTCGGCCAGGCGGACGACTGGACAGGCTCCTCGTTCAGCAGCGGGAACGTGACCCGCGCCACCGCCATCGCCATCAACAGACTCGCGCCACCCAACAGATAAAAAATCGCCGGCCAGCCCAGCGCCACCTGAATGATCGACCCCAGGTACTGGCCGATCCCCAGCGCCACTACAAACGAAATCGAGATCCAGGACAGCGCCTTGGCCAGCAGGTCACCGCGGAAACTGTCGCGGATCAATACCCGCGCCATGACCGAAATCCCGCTGGCACCCATCCCCTGGACCAGACGCCAGAACAGGAACGTTTCAAGCGACTGGCTCAAGGGCAGGGCAAGGTTACCCAGCCCGTAGATACCGAGTGCGGCGAGCAACACCGGCTTTCGGCCAATGCGCTGCCCCAGGCTGCCCCAGAACAACATCGGCAGCGCCATGCCGATCAGGTACACGGCCAACCCCCAGGACACCTGCGAGGCGTCGGCTGACAGACCCCGGGCAATGTCCGGCAACGCCGGCAGGTAAATGCTCATGCCCAGTTGGGCGAGAAACACCGTGCTGCAGGTGACGAGGAGGGTGGTGCTGCTCTTCATGGGGTCTTCCTTGGGTTTCTAGCTGAGGTCCCCGGTGTGTGCGGGTAATAGCTCGGTGACGAGTTCACAGAAATGGCGTATCAGCATCGGCTCCATGTCGGCGCGCAAGGTGATTCTGATCGCAGCCTTGCCTTGTTCGACCACGGGGAAAAAGACTGTCGAGGTAAAGAAACCGAGATTGGCCAATTCGATGGCAATACGGTTGGCCAGCGTCGCTTCACCGCAGTGGATCAAGCGGATGGCCATGTTACTGCCCTGTTGTGCGGTTCGTATCAGGCTGTCAAAGAGCCGGATATTAGCCTGAAGTTTTTCCTGTAGCGCGACGAATGCCGGCGTGCGATGCAACTGGATGGAGGCCCTTCCCGCACCGATGGCCGCGCTGTTCAGACTTTGCGACCAATTGCTGGGGCCGCCATAACGTTGAATCAGCTTTTTCTGCCGTTCATTGCCCAGCATCACCAGCCCGCCGCTGGCGCCAAATGACTTGGCCAATGAGGCGACGATCAAGGCGTCATCGTCCAGAGCCTGCAACCTTGGGCGTACCAGACCGGCCCCGCAAGTGCCAACGGCGGACAGTGCGTGGGAGTCGTCGAGATAGAGAAAAAGGCCATAGCGATCCCTCAAGTACAACAGACCGTCCATGTCGGCGACTCCGCCCATGCTGTACGCGCCGTCGGCAACATACGCGACCCTGTTGTGGTGCTGGCATTGCGTTTCGAGGAAGTCCATGTCGTTGTGCGGACTGGTCACGACCTTGGTTTCGTCGGCGCAGGCGGCTTTGAGGTGATTCATCGAGTAGTGTGCCAACCGGTCAAATACCATCACCGGTGGCTGGTTCTCGGTAAACACGCCACTGGCCAGCAGCGGCAGGATGCCGGCACTCGCCGCGCTGCACGATAAGGTGCTTAGGCACGTGGCGCCGAACAGTGCCGAGAGCTCGGTTTCGTACAGCTCCAGGATCGCCAGTTTGCAGCGGTTTTTCGAGTTGGCGACGCGCAAGGTACCGGTTTCCCACAAGGTGGTCATGGCACCGTCGAGCAAATCGGGATGGTGATCCAGGCCCAGGTAGGAGGTGGTGCAGAAGTGATGAAAGGCGCGCCCATGTTGGTCAACCATGCGGTTGCTGCTTCTGATGTCGACGTTCAATCCCGCGACTTTCCCTGCTTCCGCAGTGTCCCAGCTGTGGTCCGCCAACGAGATCAGTTTTCTATAGTTGGTGAAAGTGTTTGTAGTGTGTGTTGTCGGGTCCATTTGAGGTGTCTGTCCTTGAGTGATGAAATCGTCCGTGTGTTTCCAGACTTTACAGAGAGCGGCGGGGGCATTGAATCGGCCGTTTCCTGTTCGGTTGAGTGTTACAAGAGATTTATGTGTAGGGCGACGCCCTGCGATGCTGTGGGCCAAAACCGGGCTATCCCGCCGACTCAGCCGAACTGAAGTCATTGAGCTGTTCAAGCAACTGGCGACCAGCGCCGACGTGCTGATCGAAAACCTGCGCCCCGGCGCCCTGGCAATCATCACTGATGTCCTGCGGGAGCGATCCGCGCCACGCCGCCGATCGGGTGGGAGCGAGCCTGCTCGCGAAAGCGGCCTGACAGTTCCCGCTCAACCCGCCGCCACCAACCCCTTCCCTGGCGCCGCACTGAACTGAATCAACGCGACCCCGGCGATCAACAAGACTGCCCCCAACACCCGCGGCAAGGTCATCTGCCGCTCCACCAACCCAAACAACCCAAAGTGATCCAGCACCAGCGAAGCCACCACCTGTCCCGCCAGCGCCAACGCAATAAACCCCGACGCCCCCAGCTTGGGCAGCAGCATCAGCGCCAACGAAATAAAACACACCCCAAACGCACCCCCCGCCCACATCCACAACGGCGCCTTGCTGATGAACGCCAGCGACGGCAACGGCAAGCGCATTGCCAACATGATCGGCAACAACACGACGATACTCACCAGCAACGACGCAAGCGTCGCCCACAACGGATGGCCCAACCCGCGCGTGAGGTTGGCGTTGATCGCGCTCTGAAACGGCACCACCGCCCCGGCAACCACGGCCAGCAGCAACAGCCCGGCCCAATGCAATGTACTCATGATCATTCTCCAACAGGTTTTGCTGGACTCTAGAGTATTCGTCGCGCAGATTTAAATTCCGAATTGCTATCCAGAACATGCATCAGATGAATGATCTTCGGCGTATCGACCTCAACTTGCTGGTGATCCTCGACGCCTTGCTCAGCGAGCAGCACGTCACGCGCGCGGCGCAGCGCTTACACCTGAGTCAGCCGGCGGTCAGTCATGCCCTGGCGCGGTTACGCGACTTGCTGGGAGACCCTTTGCTGGTGCGCGCGGGTGCCACGCTCGTACCCACGCCGCGAGCCATGGAGTTGATCGCACCCTTGGCCGAAGCACTCGCTCAGGTGCAATCCCTGCTGGCCCCGAACGCTTTCGACCCGGCCACGGCCAAGCGCACGTTTCGTCTGGCAATGTCCGACTATGGCGCCGCCATCGTCCTGCCAGGGCTGATTCGCACCTTGCGCCGGGAAGCGCCGGGCATCGACCTGCAAATCAGCCACGCCAGCCGCGAAGGCATGCTCGACGCAGTACTTAATGGCGACATCGACCTGGCAGCAGGTGTCTTCCCTGAACTGCCAAACGAGCTGCGCAGCACGCCACTCTTCGAAGAGCACTACGCCTGCCTGGTCGATCGCAACAGCCTGCCTGCCAATGGCGTACTCGACCTGCCGACCTACCTCGCACGGCCACACGTCCTGCTGGAAATGCGCGGCAGCGGCACGCCTGAAATCGAGCGGGCGCTGACGGCGTTACGTGAACGCCGTCGCGTCGCGATCAGCCTGCCGCACTGGAGCGTCGCCCCGGAATTCATCAGCGGCACGGACCTGATTCTTACCGTGGCTTCACGTGGGCTGCGCGAGATTGATGAGCGCTCGCTGGTCGTAGTTGCGCCGCCGTTTCATATTCCGTCGTTTACGTTTGTGTTGGTCTGGCACACACGGCGGGGTGGGGATCAGGCGTTGAACTGGTTGAATGGGCGGATTGGGGAGGGGATAGTGCGCGCCTGAAATCATTCGTTTTTTTGAAACACACAAGGAACATGGAATGACATTGAAGTCTGGGTGGGTGAATTGTGTGGCGCTGTGCGGGTTGGTGATGACGACGCAGGCGTTCGCTGATTGTGAGAAGCCGTTTCTGGCGGGCGATTTCGGCTATTCGGTTTGCAAAGACTGGCCAGCCTATCCCGGGTTGACGATTACAGCGTTATCGCAGTTCGAATCGGGATATTCGGCAAGCGATAATGGTCCTCAGGGAAAATATGATCTCAATCTTGCCGTGGTGACGGCTGGCGATTCGAAACCGCTGGCGACGTATCACAAGACATCGGTTTTTGAATCCGATGCCATCGCCTTTGAGGGACTGCAACTCGATACCGCTCGTTACAAGCTCACTCCTGAAGTAAGAGCGTTTGGTGTGCGCGCCACGTTCAATGGCTCGTCTCGGGTAAATCCCGTGAGTGAAAAGTTGCTGTCGCTCTATGTGAAAGAGGGCGACAAGTTGCGTCCGGTCCTGGATAAGCTCATCACCTATGAGTATGGCGGTGAATGGGATGGCAATTGCGCCGGTGAGCGTTATCAATACACCCGTACCGTCGAAATCGGCCAAACCAGTTCACATGGATTCGCGGACTTGATCGTCAAGACCGTGTCCACCAGCGAAACAGGGAAAGGCCAAGGGGATGCATGTGAATCCAAAACCATGACAGCCAAACCGGTGCTGACAACACTTCGATATGACGGTAAAACCTACGTTCTGCCTCAGGGGTTCAAGGGCTTGTAAATCATGGGAAGCGATCAGGGAAGAACATGTTAACCACAAAGAAACGACTGAATTCACTTGTCTTGTTCGGCCTCATCACGGCTGTCAGCCAAGCGCAAGCGGGGTGCGAAGAAGCGCCCTTCGGTGAGCGAACGTTCACCCTTTGCAAAGTCTGGCCGGCGTATGACGACCAAACTATTGTGGCTACGTCGACATTCAAACCGGATTCCGCTGACGCGAACAACGATGGCGGAAACGTTGATCTGGAACTGTCGCTCATACGTTCATCCAGTTCGAAACGCCTGGCCAATTACCTTAAAAAAGATGCCTATTATTCAGACGCTGTGGCGTATGAAGGGTTGTCCATTGATACGGCACGCTACAAGTTGGCGCCCGAAAGTCGCGCTTTTGGCATTCGTTCGAGTTTCGAACACAGCTCGAGCGTAAACCCTTATCACAAAACCGAACTGGCCTTGTATCTCAAGGAGGGCGATACATTACGTCCAGTATTGGAAGGGCTAATCATTTCTACGAGCAGGGGCGAGTGGGATGGTAACTGCGCGGGAGAGGGCGAACGTACACAAAGAACCGTCGATATTGGCAACACAACTCATAACGGATTTGCAGATCTTGTTGTCAGTTCCACCGTGACGGTGACCAAAAACTTTCGGGTTGGAGAAGAGTGCAACGATACGTCCCGCAAGTTGAAAACAACTCGGGTTACCCTGGAATACGACGGCAAGCACTACGTCGTGCCAGTAGCACTCAAAGGTTAATCGCCCATGCTCACCGGCCTCAACCACCTAACCCTCGCCGTCACCGACCTGAACCGCAGCGTGGCGTTCTATCAAGACCTGCTGCAACTGCGCCTCGAAGCCACTTGGGACACCGGCGCCTATCTGTCACTGCCGGGTTTGTGGCTGTGCCTGTCCGTTGATCCGCTGCGCAACTCGGGACCCGCCGCCGATTACACCCATTACGCCTTCACCATCAGCGCAATCGATTTCCCCGTGTTCGTCGAACGCCTGCGATCCGCCAGCGTACAAGAATGGCGCGACAACCACAGCGAAGGCGCGTCCTTCTATTTCCTCGACCCGGACGGCCACAAGCTCGAAGCCCATGTTGGCGATCTGGCGTCGCGGCTGGCAGCCTGTCGAGAGCGCCCGTATGCGGGAATGAAGTTCTTCGACGATCAGTCAGTCGATATACCCGGGACCTGATATAGACTTGCGCCCATTCACCAAATAGTAAAAGGGACTTTCAATGACCCCATCGCTGCTAATGGCTGTTCTCGCCTCGGGTTTCATTTATGGCATCACACCGGGGCCGGGCGTATTGGCGGTGTTCGGGATTGGCGCCGCGCGTGGACGGCGGGCCGGGGCGGGGTTTCTCTGTGGGCATTTGTTGGGGGACGTGGTCTGGTGCAGCACGGCATTGATCGCGATTGTCGGTGCCCGTGAAATCGGCAGCACGGCGTTTGATGTGCTGGGCGTACTCAGCGGGCTGTACCTGTTTTGGCTCGGTTTGCGCGCCATACGGGCGAAGCGCAGCAGCGCCGATGCCCCTCAAGGCCCGGCTCGCCAGCCCTTTTGGCACGGCATTCTGTTTGGCCTCACCAATCCCAAGGCCTACCCCGTGGCGGTGGCGACGTTCACTGCGCTGCTGTCCAGCCGGGCGGAGTTGCTGCACTGGTCAATGTTGCCTTGGTTGATTGTCCTGAGCTTCGTCGGCGGTCTCATGGCCTACGCTATCCTCATTGGCATTGTTGGTGCACGGCAAGTTCGCACCTTGTATCAGCGCCATGAACTGGCGATCACACGGTTATGTGGGGTGATGTTTATCGGTTTCGCCATCAACGCCCTCGCTCATGCACTGCCGGGGCTGGTGACGAACAAGGCTTGAGGTTGAGCGCACGGATGCGTCAATGCCCGATGGGTCATGGAGGGGCTTTTTATTGCTGCATTGTCCGGAAACGCTTATCGCACCATGGCAACCAGAAATTCCGCGCCGTTGGCGAGCTACATCGATCTCTTGCTGGACGCCGTCTGTGCGGTGGATAAACAAGGTCGCTTCGTATTTGTCAGCGCGGCCTGCGAACGTATTTTCGGCTACACCCCGGACGAGCTGATCGGCCAGCCGATGATCGACATGGTGCACCCCGCCGATCGCCAGCGCACCCTCGACGCCGCGCGCGAGATCATGGGCGGTGATCCCAAACTCAACTTCGAAAACCGCTACCTGCGCAAGGACGGCGCGGTGGTGCATATCCTGTGGTCGGCGCGCTGGTCTGAAGTCGATCAGTTGCGCATCGCTGTGGCCCGGGACATCACCGAACGCAAGCAGGCCGAATCCCGGCAAGCGGCGTTATACGCGATCTCCGAGGCGGCCCACGCAGCGGAAGATTTGCTGGCGTTGTTCAAGCGCATCCACTTGATCATCGGCGAATGGCTGCCGGCACTGAATTTCTCCGTGGCGCTGTATGACGAGCACTGTGCGCAGCTGAACTTTCCGTATCACGTCGACGACCATGAACTGCAGCCCGAGCAGCCCGGAACCATGACCGGGCGCCTCTGTGCCGAAGTGATTCGCAGCGGTCAGCCGATTTTGCTGACCCTGGACCAGGACACTCTGCCAGAAGGCTTTGAGGCATCGGTCTCCGGACAGGACTCGCCTTGCTGGCTGGGTGTCCCGTTGAACTCGCAAAACGGCATCATTGGCGCGCTGATCGTCAAAAGCGTACCGGGTGGCGAGCGCTACACCGAGCAGGATAAGGAGTTGCTGCAATACGTCTGCGCCCAGGTCGCCACCGCGATCGAGCGCAAGCAGTTACATGCCCGGTTACAACGCATGGCCCAATACGACCAACTGACTCAACTGCCCAACCGGGCGTTGCTGCGCGACCGGCTTCAAAATTCGCTGGCGCAGGCTCGCACGGACTCCGGGCGGATGGCATTGCTGTACGTCGACCTCGACCGCTTCAAGGAAGTCAACGACACCCATGGCCACGCAGTCGGCGACATGCTGTTGCAGGCGGTCGCCAATCGACTCAAGGGCTGCGTGCGTGAGACCGACACGGTGGCGCGTATCGGTGGGGATGAGTTTGTGGTGTTGTTGCACAGCATCCACGCGTCGGAAGACGCTGACAACGTTGCGGGGAAAATCCGTCAGGTGCTGGCGCAACCCCTGCGCCTGGACGGGCAAAGCGTGAACATCCGGCCGAGTATCGGCGTCGCGCATTACCCCGAGCATGGCACCGAAGAACAGCAACTGTTCCGGCATGCCGATGAGGCCATGTATGCGGCCAAGCGCCAACATCATCAGCGCCTCGGGGCCTGAAAAATCGGCCACCGTTCGTCGCGGCGACTTCATTTTTTCTAAACCTTTGTGGTGATCGAAATTCAGATTTTATGCGGGCTCCTGCTCGCCGCGATCATCACCAAGAGGTAGAGAATCATGCCTAACTCAAGAAACTCGAACTCGGGAAACTTCGCCAACGATCGAACGAAGGCGTCAGAAGCCGGTCGCAAAGGTGGGAAAACTACCACTACGACCGTCGATAAAGACCCTGCGAAACCTGATATGGGCCGCAAAGGTGGTCAGAAGTCGAAGTAGTCGCAAGGTAGTTTTGATTGAGAGGCGGGGGCGAAAGCTCCCGCTTGAATTTTTATAGAAGGAGGGCGCGACCATGAGCCGGATGGCCACCCGATTACGTACTGCCAGTCTTGTCACGTTGCTGGGCCTGTTTGCCAACAGTGCCTTCGCCCAGTCGCCCGCCGAGTTCATCAACGATGCGTCGGCCAAAGGCATGGCCGACATCGAAGCCAGTCGCCTGGCGCACCAGAAATCCGAATCCAAAGAGGTCAAGGACTACACCATCGTGGTCATCAATGACCGCACGACCGCCAACCAGCACTTGGCGAAAATCGCCAAACAGCTGGATTTGCCGGTTGCCCCTCGCGAAGAAGTGGTCGACAAGGCCAAAGCGTTGATGCCGGAAGTGAAGGACGGCGCATCCTTTGATCAGGCTTATACCGCCAGTCAGGTGAAGACGACCCAGGAAGCCATCGAGCAGCTTCAACAAGTCGCTCAGACCACCGACGTGCCGCAAATCAAAGCCTTCGCTGAGGAAACCTTGCCCAAACTGCAGAGCCACCTGGAAATGGCCAGAGCGTTGCAAGCCAGTCGCTAGACCAGGCGATTAACGGTGTTGAACGCAAACGGCGCGTGATTCACATCACGCGCCGTTTTGTTTGTGCTCAGCACTCATTCAAGTCCTGTTTGCGCTTGCTCGTAGTGGCCAGCCCCGCCAGATCATGCACGTCTTTTTCGCCCATGGCGCGATAGTGTCTGCGTAGCGCTTCCAGTTGCTTGAGGTCCAGCAATTCCAGCCCCAGCATCGCGTTCTGCGCCTCTTTGTTTACCCGCAGCAACTCATCGATTTTCAAGTGCAGGATGTCGGTGTCGCGGTTCTGCGTGTTCTGGATCAGGAACACCATCAGGAACGTGATGATCGTGGTTGAGGTGTTGATGATCAGTTGCCAGGTGTCGTTGTAATCAAATATCGGCCCGCTCAACCCCCACAGACCAATCAGTATCAACGCCCCCATAAACGTCTTCGGACTGCCGGCCCACAGGGCGAGTTTCTGCGAGATTTTTGCGAATTTCATTGCCGTGTTCCTTATAGGGATGCGCCTGATTTTCAGACAGCGACGGCGGGTTGAAAATTCTACTTAATGGACCTCTGTTCAATGAAAAACCGGTTTTTTGCTACGGCTCTTCTTTTCCCTTTATTGGCCTGAATCTTTCTTTGTGCCGGTTTGTGTCTAGTATCTAGGGCAGTCAATTTGCCAGCATGCAAACCACGGATCGACACCAGCTAAGAGGTCACTCATGGAATTCTTCGAAAAGCTCACAAGTCTAGCCGCCAAAGTTCGTTTGCAAGGCGCTGCAATAAAGACAGAAGAAGCAACCAAGAACGCGTTTGTCATGCCCTTTATCAGTACGGTGCTGGGCTACGATGTTTTCGATCCGACTGAAGTGACTCCTGAATTTGTTTGCGACATCGGAACAAAAAAGGGAGAAAAAATTGATTACGCAATCATGAAAGGCGGAGAGGTACAGATTCTTATAGAGTGCAAAAAAATAGGCGAGCCATTGCACATCAATCACGCCTCCCAATTGTTTCGTTACTTCCATGTAACCAGTGCTCGAATCTCCATCCTTACCAACGGTCAGGTCTACAGGTTTTTCACCGACTTGGACGCGCCCAACAAAATGGATGAGAAGCCGTTTCTTGAACTCGACCTGTTGGACATCGACGAGTATTCCGTCCCTGAATTGGTCAAGCTCACGAAGTCTGCCTTCGATGTCGATTCGATCATCAGCGCCGCCGGTGAATTGAAGTACGTCAGCCAGATCAAGAAGGTCATCGCTTCGCAGGTCAGCAAACCTGATGACGACTTCGTGAAAGTGTTCGCTTCGCGTGTATACGATGGGGTGATTACACAGAAGGTCCGTGAGCAGTTCCAGGAGTTAACGAGAAAGGCGGTAGTGCAGTTTCTCAACGACCAAATCAACGACAGGCTCAAGTCGGCGATGAGCGGAGCCATTCAACCGGCCTTGGCCTCGTTACCAGTTTCTTCCGGCGGTGTTGAGCAGTCGGATGTGCGGGACGAGTTAGAGGACAAGGTGCTGACGACACTGGAAGAGCTGGAGGGCTATCACATTGTTCGAGCGGTGGTTCGGTCTGTTGTCGATGCAAAGAGGATTGTTCAGCGAGACACGCAGAGTTACTTCGGCATTCTGCTCGATGACAACAACCGCAAACCGATCTGCCGCTTACACTTCAATCGCTCGCAAAAATACATCGGTATTTTTGACGAAGAAAAGAATGAGACCCGGCACGCCATAAACTCGATAGACGATATCTACGAATACTCAGATCACTTGAAGAAGACTGTTGGGTATTACGACTAGCACTGTTTGCTGACTGGTAAAAGAAGCCGGCCCTCTAGGCCGGTTTTTTGCGCGGATCCAATAGTTCGTCAATTTCACATTGCCGACGGCTTGCCAAGACCAGGATGGTTATCAACTTTCTTGCAGCTCGGGACAGACGGGTTCTAGTGTCGCTCTCTCATCACCTTTTGGCTATGTCGACTTCAAGTGAGGCAAGTTCAGGTAATAGACCGATTTGAGCTGTTACAAACTCAGTGGGGCAGGTTTCGCCATAGGTCGGATAGGGCAGGGCGCGCCAGTCGAGGTATCGTAGCGAACCGGTTGTGCGCCGCTGGCCACAACAACGTATCGACAGGAGAACGCAATGAGTTGGTCCGCCAGACAATACGTCGCTTTTGAAGATGAACGCACCCGCCCGGCCCGTGATTTGCTGGCGGCGGTCCCGCCCGTGGACGCGCGATCGGCCATCGACATCGGTTGCGGTCCCGGCAATTCGACCGAGTTGCTGGTGGAGCGCTTCGCCAATGCCACGGTGCGTGGCCTGGACAGTTCGACCGATATGATCGACGCCGCCCGCAAGCGCTTGCCCCAGCTGCAATTCGACACGGCTGACATTGATACCTGGAACGAACCGGGGCCGTTCGATGTGATTTTCGCCAACGCGGTGTTGCAGTGGGTGCCCGACCACGCGACGTTACTGCCTTCTCTGGCCGCCCGACTGACCGATGGCGGCAGCCTGGCCATTCAAATGCCCGACAATCTCAACGAGCCGTCCCATCGCCTGATGCGCGAAGTCGCTGCCGATGGGCCGTGGGCCAGCAAGTTGGTGGACGCCGCCGGGCAACGCACGGACATGGCGAGTGCCAGCGAGTACTACTCGATGCTGCGACCGCATTGTGCGCGAGTCGATGTGTGGCGCACCACGTACCATCACCCGCTTGCGGGCGGCGCGTCGGGGGTGGTCGAGTGGTTCAAGGGCAGCGGTTTGCGGCCGTTTCTCGAACCGCTGAATGACGCGGAGAAGGCGCAATACCTCAAGCAGTATCACGCCGCCATCGAGCAGGCTTATCCGGCGCTGAGCGATGGTTCGGTGCTGCTGCCGTTCCCGCGGTTGTTTATCGTCGCGACGCGCTAGGGCAAAAAGGGACGGATAACGCCGAACGTTATCGGTCCCTTTGCCTGGCACTCAAGTATTCAAAAATAAACGAAGCAAAGCCGAACAACCCGATCATCGAAATGATCATGATCCCCAACTCTGAATTGTCCATGTTGATCTCTAGGTGAAAGGTGAGCCGGCACAATAAGGTATCTGTAGACAGGTTCGACGCAGCGATACGTTGTCTTTACCGGGTATCGGAAATTCATATGCAAAAATTACGATGACCCGGCGTGGCCCTCAGCGCTGAACGCTGACCAGCATCATCATCGGCCGCTCCCGCTCTTCGGCCAGGGCCGGTTGCGCCGCCACCTCTGCATCGCTCGGGCCCCATTCGTTGACCTGTCGGATGCTGAAACCTGCGCCAATCAGCGTATTCAGCAACGTGCCTATCGTGCGGTGCTGTTTGATCACGCCTTCGGCCAACCAGTTGGTCACCCGCTCGCCTTCCCGTTGATAACTGTCCAGCGGCCAGCGCTTGTTCCCTTCGCTATCAATCAGCCAGCCCGGATTGCGCGGTGCCATGAAGATTGGGTGTTCGATGGAAAATACGAAACGTGAACCGGGTTTCAGGGCCTCATGGATTTTGGCGAACAGACCCGGAAGATCCTTGATGTAGTGCAGCGCCAGGGAGCTGTAGGCGAGGTCGAAACTGGCTGCGGGCAGGTCGAGTTGTTCCAGATCGGCGCGGGCGTATTGGATGTTGTCCGCTGACGTGGTTTTGCGCGCCTGCTCCAGCATTTTTTCCGAGACGTCCAGACCGAGCACGCTGTCGGCGCCGTGTTCACTGGTCCAGCGGCAGAACCAGCCATAACCGCAGCCGAGGTCCACAACCTTCAGGCCTTTCATGGATGGCAGCATTGCTTTGAGGGCAGGCCATTCGGGAGCTGAATCGAGGCCGCCGATGGAGCGAGCCATCTGGCTGTAGCCCTGGAAAAACTCCGGGTCGTCGTAGATGTTTTGAGTCATGTTTGGAAGGCTCTGTTGAGATCGTTCATAGGCGGCACTTGGTGTGCGGCCGATTGGGTTCCCTCGGAGAGTGATGGCGCGTGTTCGTCGATGGCCGCGCAGGGGAGAGGGTGGTTGAAGATAGGGAGATGCTAGCGGGTTGGGCGAGGAGGGCAAACGGGTTGAACGTTGGGGATTTGTAAGCTCGATTCAATTACAAACAGCCATCCAGAACAATGCCAGGCAGTTAAGCGTGACACCGAACCTGTGGCGAGGGAGCTTGCTCCCGTCGGACTGCGCAGCAGTCCCTTTTTGGGGGCCGCTTCGCGACGGCGGGAGCAAGCTCCCTCGCCACAGTGATAGAGCGCTCGTGCGATCTCTTGGTGACCAATGACAGCCGGTCATGACTCGCAAAGGGTGCCTCGATAGGCGCCCGCTCTAACGTCAGAACTATTCCGCATCCATGCGTCGAGCGATCACGTCCAGCACATCACAACCGTCGCGCAAGGGCACGCAGCACAGCAATGCAAAGTCGCTGAGAATCACTGCGTCAGACGTGATGTCGCCTCGCATCGCGAGGTTTTCAAGCAGCTGCGTCACGGCCCGGATTCTGTAACTGGCGGTGCTGAGCAGTGAATGCAGCGGTTGGGTGGTGTTGACGTAGAGCGAGGGAAGGTCGTCGGCGTTGCTGGTTAAAGCCATGTATTCGTTCATGAGTGATTACCATGTTAGAGGAAGATCTACCACTCAATCGTCGCCAAACAATAGGGTGGTAGCTGTACGCGGGTTGGCGAACCGGACCATGGTAAAACCGGCAGACCCGAAGGTCTCCCACGCACAGCCACCAAAAAAAAGAGGCAGCCGAGTGCGTTCAAAAGCACTCCGAGAAATACTCGGAGGCTTCTGTACCATGGCATCGAGTCGCCAAACCCGATACGCCAGTTTTGGCGCGGGTCGACTATAGACTTCATGGTAAAAACACTGCAATGCGCAAGTCTACGGACAATTCCCACCGTAGTGTAGGACCATGCCTTTTTGAAAGTCGGCTTCGCTCGAAGCCCCGAAAGATGGGCAATCGGTACTGAATTTGGCCGCGACCGAGACCATTAATAGATTGAGAGAAATGATGCGAGAAAGCTTGAGGCAAAAGATGATCGAGGTCTGCGACAAGAAAATAGAGCAGAAGGGGCCGACTGTCGGGCTCTCTTTCTATGCTTTCTTCGCGAACAAAAATGATGATCCAGTGCTTTTAATGGAAGCCGCCCAATGGTGGATCGATAAGCACAAGCTCGACCATTTTGAAAAGGCCGTAAAAATAAAGCAGATGGTAGAGCGGAAAGACTAGGAGCACTGGCGCAGTCTGTCCCGTCCTGGCAATGATTTACGCCTGTACGCAGATTTCTGCCACATCCTCAGCAGGAAAAATCACCTGAATCCCACCCAGAAAAAAACCGGCTATCAAGGACCGGTTTTTTGTCAGGGCTGCACGTCAGGCAACACCCGCAAGCAAACTTTCGTAAGGTATCCGCAACCCGTCGTGTAGACGTTTGATCATCGACAAGCTCAGTTTGCGCTTGCGGTTCAGCACTTCGGATACGCGCCCGCTCGTCCCAATGAAGGGTTCCAGGTCGCGAGGGGTCAGCCCTTGCTGTTCCATACGAAATTTAATGGCCTCAATCGGATCGGAGGGCGGCATTGGGTAATGCTCGTCTTCGTACTTTTCGATGAGCAGCGCCAGAATTTCCAGCTCATCACCTTCAGGCGAACCAATGTCTGCCCCCCACAGTTGCTCTATACGAGTAAATGCAGCGGTCAGATCTTCCTGGCTGCGAATCGGTTTAATGTCCATTACACGGTCTCCGCGTTGATCTGATCATATTGGGCGTGGGTGCCGACGAATCGTATGAAACCAAGCTGTCGCAGATAGTCGATTGCCAGAATCACTCGATATTTGTTGCCGCCGATGTTGAATACAACCCTGCCGCCCTTGAGGATGCTCGCCGTTCTCAGCTCCGCCTTGACCTCTTGTGGCGTGCGATAAATGGCTTTTCACCGTGCCATGCTGCTTCGCAAGGGGTTTGAAACCGACTTGCAATGATGAAATCTGTTAATGAGGCAAGAAAAACGCTAACAAAACATCACTTTTGCGCGAAAACGCTAAATTCCGCCTTGAAACACAAAACCCCAGACACAAAAAAACCGGCCATCAAGGCCGGTTTTGTCATTACCTGCATCCCCCGTCAAAAAACAACGTGAGACAAAAATTCGATTGGAGCGGGTGAAGGGAATCGAACCCTCGTTATCAGCTTGGGAAGCTGGAGTAATGCCATTATACGACACCCGCTCAGAGCGGCTGACTTTGTACCAGATGTGCGCGTGGAAATGAAGTTTTTCTTTGCGCAGGATAGCTTTGGCGCAGGTGACACAAGACATCAGACCGCGTGACGGTCGTTCGCGGGCAAGCCTCGCGCCTACAGGAATGCGTTCAACACTGTAGGGCGAAGCTTGCTCGCGATGACGCTGTTTCAGATGGCCAATGCATGTTGGTCCTGGACGTAGTGGTAACGCGGTCGGCTGGTGTGTTGTGCCGGTTTCAGGAAGCCTATCAGTGCATCGCGGCTGTCTCGGCAGGCGGCTTTGTGTTCCATGTCGAGAAAGTGGCCGGTGGCCTGCAGGGTGCTGAAGGTGGCGTCTTGCACGTGGTTGGCGAACAACCGGGCGCCATCGGCGGCGGTGTATTCGTCCCATTCGCCGTTCATGAACAGCACGGGCACGTTGATTTTCTCTGCCGCTTTGAGAAAGCACTGGCGGTCGCTATGGAGCAGGTCGCTGATGTGGAAGTGCATCTGCCCGTATTCATGCTCGGCGAGCGAGCTGACGTGGCGATAGTTGAAACGCTTGAACAACGTCGGCAGGTGTTTGCCGATGGTGCTGTTCACCAGGTTGCCGACCCGATCCCCATCCCGACTGCCGAGGTAATCAATGCCGCGCTCGAGGTAATCGAGCATGTGCGCGTTGATCTCCGGGGAGAACGAGCTGATCACGGCTTTTTCGATGCGCCGTGGCTGTTGGGCCAGGGCGACCAGGGTCGCGGCGCCACCCCAGGAAAACGACAGCACGTGTTCGGCGGCGAAGTGGTCGATCAGCTCCAGGAGGATCTGCCCTTCGACTTCCTTGGTCAGCAATTTCTCATGCAGGTTGTGGGCTTTTGACTTGCCCGCGTAGGGCTGGTCGTAGCAGACCACATTGAACTGCGGGTGAAGGTTTTTCACGGTTTGTGCAAACGACGCAGTCGTGGCCATCGAGCCGTTGACCAGAATTATGGTCTTCTCTGCGGCGTCTGCGCGATAGAACTCCGTGTAAACCCGATACTGACCCTGTATATCCAGCACAGCGATTTCTGGCCTCATGTCATAAGACTCCAAGCAAGCGGGTATGCGCGCAAATGAGATTGCACGAGCTTTGTGACAGGTAGGCATACGCCTTGAATTTGGAGGCCCATGTCGATCCAGTGCAGTCCGGTCGACGGGTATTGTTATTGGCGGGCAGTCTGCCGGTCTGAGGCGGAACCTGAGGGTTCTCTAACCGGCAAAAAGTTTCTTAGAAGTATGTTGTGACTCGTCGGTCACATTTCGGCCGACGTCCTGATTCAAGCAGGGGTCACGTCATCGCGCAAGTGTCATTCGTAAATTGTTCGACAACTTCTGCTGAGCGGTAGGCTGCTTAGATCAAATGGATCTCTTCGGTGCGCAAGGCTCGGTACTCGCCCGGTTTTAGCGCGTTATCGAGCACCAGCGGGCCCATGCTTTCGCGGTGCAGGCGCAGCACTTTGTTGTCGAAGTGGCCGAACATCCGCTTCACCTGATGGTACCGGCCCTCGACGATGCTCAGTCGCGCCGCTTTCGGCCCGAGTACGATCAGCTCGGCCGGTTGCGTGGTGAGGTCCTCGAACGCGAAGTACAGACCCTCGGCAAATTTCAATGCGTATTGCGGGCCAATCTCCTGCTCGGTCTCGACGTAATAGACCTTCGGCAGTTTGGTCTGCGGCTGAGTCAGGCGCCGCGACCAGCTGCCGTCGTTGGTGATCAGCATCAGGCCGGTGGTGTTGAAATCCAGGCGACCGGCGATGTGCAGGTCATCGCTGTCCGGCTCATGGATCAGGTCGAGTACGGTCGGATGCTCCGGGTCGCGGGTGGCGCTGACGCAGCCGGGCGGTTTGTGCAGCATGAAGTAGCGTGCGGGCTTGCCGACTTGCAGGACTTCCCCGTCGACCTCGACACGGCTGAACTCGAGCACTTCGGCATGCGGGTCGCTGACGATTTTTCCGTCAACCTGAACGCGCTTTTCCACCAGCAACAGGCGTACCTGCTTACGGTTGAAGCGCGGCAGGTTGCTGAGGAAACGGTCAACGCGCATGGCTGGGGATCGGTTGGAAAGGGGCCGCGTATCTTACGTGATCGGCCGGGCGGCTGCTTACAACTGCGCCTCGACCTCGGCGCAGCGCGGGCACAGGCAGGATTTGTCGCGCAGTTCGGCTGGCAGCGCTTCAAGCACAGCGGGGTCGATACTGACGCCAAAGCACCAGCACGCCTGATCGACGGTGCGCGGGTCGGCCAGGGTGCAGGCGTTGGCGGCGCCGTAGGCGGGGCATTGGTCTGGCTTGTTCATGCAGGACTATTCATAGCTGGAGTGAGGCAATTCCACGCAGGTTCGGTTACGGCCGGCCTGTTTGGCCCGGTACATCGCATGATCGGCCCGGGAGAGCAGGGTGTGCAAGGTTTCATCGACTTGCAAGGTGGTGAGGCCGATGCTGACGGTCAGCTGCAGTTCCTTGCCGTCGTAGGCATAACGCTGTTGTTCGACATGTTGACGAATTTTCTCGGCGATCATCAGACCGGTTTCACCGTCGGTGTCCTTGAGCAGCACGATGAACTCTTCGCCTCCCCAGCGGCAGACGATGTCGGAGTGCCGCAGGCAACTCTCCAGATCCCGCGCGAAGCCGATCAGCACCTGATCGCCGGCCAGGTGACCGTAGGTGTCGTTCAAAGCCTTGAAATGATCCAGGTCCAGCAACATCGCGGTCAGCGGCTTGGGCTCGCGCCGGGCTTCGAGCATGGCCTGCGCCGCCAGCAGGTCGAAGCCACGACGATTCGGCAGTTCGGTCAGGCTGTCGAGCGTTGCTTGTGCCTGGATCTTGCCTTGGTAGCGCTTGATCGCGCGGTTGAGCAGAAACAGCACGATCAGCGTGATGAACAGACAAATCAGCAGATTGAGGTACAGCGACTGGCGGATTTCACTGAGGGCGCCGTCCTCGCGCTTGTCGACAAACAGGTACCAGTTCAGCTCGGGAATGAACCGCACGTTGAGGAAATGGCCCTGGCCCTGGACGGAATATTCATAGCTGCCGCTGTGGGGTTTTGGCAGCTGACTGACCAGGTCCTTCATGTAATCGAGGTCGCCGAGCTTCTGGCCGATGTGCGCGCCTTGCGGGCCGCCCTCGGCGCCCGTCAGCACCAGGCGGCCGAAGTTGTCGACGAAGTACACGCTGCGCTGGTAACGCTGTTGGTATTTGTCGATCAGCTTGATCACCGCATCGACCGTCAGGCCAACGCCGGCAGCGCCGATGAAACGGTTGTTGTAGTCATAAACCTTGTAGTTGATGAAGAAGGTCAGGTTGTCCTTGTTGGCGAGGTCCGGGTCGACATTGATCTCGTAGGGATCGGCCATGTCGCGGACACGGAAATACCAGGCATCGCGAGGTTCCGTGGACTTGACCTGTTTGAGCACGCCTTTGGCGTGGTAGTAGGTGAGGCTGGTGTTGGAGACAAAAAATGCCGTGTAGGCGCCGTAGTGGGTCATGACCTCGTTGAGGTAGCGAGTCATTTTCTCGGCGTCTTGCTCGCCGTTGACCACCCAGTCACGCATGAAGGTGTCGCGGGACATCATCGAGGAAATCAGGATCGGTCTGACAAGGTCTTTCTGGATTTCCGAGTAGACCGTGTCCGAGGTCAGCGGCAGCTCGGTGTTGACGATGCTGTCACGGATGGAGGCTCGCGAGGCGTAGTAACTGAGGAAAGAGGTCGCGAGAAAGCCTGCGCCCAACAACGCGATGAGCGTCAGGACCAACGAACGTTGCGAATACAGCGGCGAGTGAAGCAGCATGGCGATTCCGTCGGCAGTGACCCAATGGCAGGCATTCTAATGGCACTGCGGGGAAAATAACTGCTCTATGTGCAGCGCGAATGATTGTCCACACACGCCTCCTGCGGGAGCTTGATCATTCCCACGCTCCGCGTGGGAATGCACCCTGTGACGCTCTGCGTCACGCTTGTGATGGGACGCGGAGCGTCCCGGGCGGCATTCCCACGCAGAGCGTGGGAACGATCATTTGGCGAGGTAAGCACGCCATCCGCCTAAATGGCTGATATTGGCGGCCCCCTCCAACCCATACGCTTCACAGATAAACCCGCTCTCCCAACGCCCGTCCGCCAGTTGCACCTTGCTCAACCCCAGCGGCGCCGGAATCCCCGTCAGAAAAGAGCCCAGTTCACTGCTCGGCAATTCCCAAACCTCCACCGCAATCGCCACGCCGCCATCCTTCACCCGCACCATCCCCGGACGAAACGGCGGACCGCCGGCCAACGCATACAGCTGATAATCCGGCGAACTGTAAGTCGTCTCAACCAACCGAGCCCCGCGTCGCTTCAGTTGCCAGTTCAACGCCAACCCATCCAGATGCGCGCCACAGACCACCAGTCGTGCGCGATCATGGCGAGCGACAGTCGTCGGTGCAGGCTCAGCCGAGCGGCGCTGCAAAGCATCCGCCACCCCCAACAAATACTGATCGGTAAACGCCCGGCCAAACACGGTCACACCCCAGGGCAAACCATTGCCCATGAAGCCGCTGGGCACGGCGACGGCCGCGTAATCGAGCAGGTTCATGAAGTTGGTGTAGTAACCCAGTTCCGAATTGCGCAGGACCGGTTCGGCGTCCAGTTCCGCCGATGTGACGGGGCGGCCGATGGTGGGCGTGACGACACAATCAAGATTTTCCAGCGCCTTGTCGCACAACGCCTTCAAGGCTTGCAGCCGATATTGGGCACGGAACGCCTGCACGCCCGTCACCGCCGGCGCCTTGGCCAGCACCGCGCGAATCACAGGCAAAACGGCTTCGGGATTCTGCTCCATCAACTCGCCGGCTACGCTGTAACGCTCGGCCACCCACGGGCCTTCATAGAGCAAACGCGCCGCTTCGAGGAAAGGCGACAGATCCAGTTCCACAGCTGTACCGCCCAGCGCCTTGAGCCGATCGATGGCATCACCGAACAACAACGGGCCTTCAGGGCAGCCGAAGAATTCCAGGTCCTGCGCACGCGGGACGCCGAAACGGAACGGACGCGGCGTACCGAACGCCGACCCGTCATTCCACAGCGGGTTGCTGCGGCTGTATTCATCTCGCGGATCGAGGTGCGCGGTCAGCGCCAGCAACTGGCTGGCCTCCCGAGCCGTTGCGGTGAACGTCGTCACGCAATCGAGCGTGCGACAGGCCGGCACCACACCCGCCGTGGAGATAAGCCCTTTGGTGGCTTTCAATCCCACCAGATTGTTCAACGCCGCCGGCACACGTCCCGATCCTGCCGTGTCCGTACCCAACGAAAAACTCGCCACGCCCAGCGCCACCGCCAGCGACGAGCCGGCGCTGGAACCGCCCGCCGGATACTCCGGCAATACGCTGTTCGGGCACGCGCCATACGGCGAGCGGCTGCCGTTCAACCCGGTCGCGAACTGATCCAGATTGGTCTTGCCCAGCGGAATCGCGCCCAGCGCCAGCAACTGCTCGACGATGGTCGCCGAACGCTGCGGCACATAGGCAAACGCCGGGCACGCGGCGGTGGTGGGAATGCCCGCCAGGTCGATGTTGTCCTTGATCGCGAAGGGCACGCCGTACAGCGGCAGGCTGTCGAGGTCGCCACCGTCGAGGGCGGCGAGGTACGGTTCCAGTTCCTCGACACTGAGCAAGTGGATGAACAGGTGATAATCCGGGTTCAGCGCTGCGGCTTTGTCACGCAGGCCCAGCAGCAATTGACGGGGCGTGATGTTGCCGACGCGATAAGCGCTACGCAGGGCGTCGAGTTGCAGATTGATATTCATGGCGTCATTCCTTTTTCAAAATGGATTCAGTCGAGTTCCAGCACCACGACGCGCTGTCCGGCGCGCACCGCCGAACCCGGTTGCACGCGGATCTCACGCACCACGCCGGCCATGGGCGCGAGCAGCGGAATTTCCATCTTCATCGACTCCAGAATCACCAGCACATCACCGGCGACAACCCGGCTTCCGGTCTGGACCTGAACCTGCCAGAGGTTGCCGGCGATGTGGCTGTCGACGCTCATTTCGTTGCTGGCGAGTGGTGCGTCTTCGGTAGCTTCGGGGGCCGGTTCCTCGCTTTCGAAATGCGCCTGGCCGCTGGCGATCCAGCGCTCGCGTTCGGCGTTGAACGCGCCTTTTTGCTGATCGCGAAACGCCGCGATGGTATCGGCCTCTTTCGTCAGGAAGGCCTGGTAATCCGCGAGGTTCAACTGACTGTGTTCGATGTTCAAATCGAAGCGCCCGAGCGGGAAGTCCCGACGGATGCGCAGCAGTTCCTCGGCGCTCACCGGGTAGAAGCGGATCTGATCGAAAAAGCGTAGCAGCCACGGTTTGCCGTCGAACGCGGCGACTGCGCGATAACGGTTCCACATCTGCAACGTGCGACCGACAAACTGATAACCGCCGGGGCCTTCCATGCCGTACACGCACATGTAGGCGCCACCGATGCCCACCGAGTTTTCCGCCGTCCAGGTGCGCGCGGGGTTGTACTTGGTGGTGACCAGGCGATGGCGCGGGTCGAGCGGGGTGGCGACCGGTGCGCCGAGGTAAACGTCGCCCAGGCCCATCACCAGATAGCTGGCGTCGAACACTGTGCGCTGCACTTCGTCGAGGTTCGGCAGGTCGTTGATGCGACGGATGAACTCCAGATTGCTCGGGCACCACGGGGCGTCTTTGCGCACGGTGGTCATGTATTTTTCGATCGCCAACTGACAGGCCGGGTCGTCCCAGGACAGCGGCAGATGCACGATGCGCGACGGCACTTGCAGGTCCCGGGCGGCGCACACGGCGTCCCATTCACCGGCGACAATGCCGAGCAGGTCGGCCAGCGGCAGTTGTTCGGGTTGGTAGTGGATTTGCAGCGAGCGAATGCCCGGTGTGAGGTCGATGACACCGTGCAGGGTTTTGCTTTCCAAGGCTTGCATGAGGGCATGGGCGCGGAAGCGCAGGACCAGGTCGAGTTCAGGTGCGCCGATTTCAAGGAGAAGGTGCGTATCCCCCGACAACCTCGCCACAAGTCGCGTATCCCCCTGACCCAACTCCAAAACAACAGGCGACACAATCCCTTGTAGGAGTGAGCCTGCTCGCGATAGCGGTGTGTCAGTCACATCAACGTTGGCTGTACCGCCGCCATCGCGAGCAGGCTCACTCCTGCAGGGGGTATTCCATTTCAGGGCGAGGTTGCGGGCGGTTTTTAGATCGACCGGGAGGAACTGGACTTTGTCCCCGGCCTTCAGTTGCCCAAGCTGCCAAAGGTCCGCCTCAATCACCGTCACCGGGCAGACAAACCCGCCCAGGCTCGGACCATCCGGCCCCAAAATCACCGGCATGTCCCCGGTGAAATCCACCGCACCAATGGCATATGGATTGTCATGGATGTTCGATGGATGCAGCCCCGCTTCACCCCCATCGGGCCGAACCCATTCAGGCTTCGGCCCGATCAATCGCACGCCGGTGCGGCTGGAGTTGAAGTGCACTTCCCACTGGGTCGCGAAAAAGGTGCCGATGTAGTGCTCAGTGAAATATTCCGGTGCACCGTGAGGGCCATAGATCACCCGGATCTGCCGCACGGCGGGTAACTCGCTGACGTGGTCCAGTTGTTGACCGACGCGGCTGTCGATCAAGGCAGGCACATGCAACACATCGCCCGCCCGCAACGCACGACCACCATGTCCACCAAACTGTCCGAGGGTGAAGGTGCTTTTGCTGCCCAGATAATCCGGCACTTGCAGGCCACCGCGCAGGCTCAGATAGCTGCGAGCGCCGGCCCCGGCAATCGTGCCGAGGCTCAGCGTAGCGCCCGCTGGAATCAGCAACGCCGTGTTCATCGCGACGGTTTCACCGTTCAACGTCAGCGGGATGACGGCCCCGGTCACCGCCACCACGGCCTCGCAGTTGAAGCGCAGCAACGGCCCGCTCATGGTGATTTCCAGCGCCGCAGCGCCTTCGTCATTACCCAGCAGAAGATTGCCCAGACGCAACGCGCGGCTGTCCATCGGCCCCGACGGCGGTACGCCTACCGCCCAATAACCGAGACGGCCGGGATAGTCCTGAACGCTGGTCTGAGTCCCGGCGCTGAGCACTTCAAAGGTGTTGGCCTGATACACCAGGCCTTCCAGGCAACGGGTCCACGGCTGGCCGCTGGCGAACGGCGCATCGAGCAGAATTTGCCGCAGGTAATCGCGGTTGGTTTCCACGCCGTACAGCAGACTATCGCCCAGCGCCTGATGCAGATCCGCAGCGGCCTCTTCACGGGTCGGCGCCCAGCAGATGACCTTGGCGATCATCGGGTCGAAGTACGGCGGGATCTCGCAGCCGGCTTCGACCCAGGTGTCGATGCGCAGGTGTTTGCCGTCGGCAGCAGGGAAGTTCACGGCGGTCAGCAAACCTGGGCTCGGCTGGAAATCACGGCCCGGATCTTCGGCATACAGCCGTGCCTGAATCGCATGGCCGTCGGCTTTCAAGCCCTGACTCAAGTCGCTCAATGGCGGCAAATCACCGGCTGCCAGTTCCACCATCCAGCGCACCAGGTCCACGCCCCACACTTGTTCGGTGACGCCGTGCTCCACCTGCAAGCGGGTGTTCACTTCCAAGAAGTAGAAACGCTGATCTTCGCTGTCGAAGACAAATTCCACGGTGCCGGCGCTGCGGTAATTCACCGCTTTCGCCAGTTTGATCGCCGCCGCGCAGAGTTCTTCAGCCATGCCTTCGGGTAAGTTCGGCGCGGGAGTCTCTTCGAGGACTTTCTGATTGCGGCGCTGCACCGAGCAGTCGCGCACGCCGAGGGCAATCACGTCGCCGCGACCGTCGCCGAACACCTGGACTTCCAGGTGGCGGGCGCGCTGGATGTACTTCTCGATGAACACGCCGGCGTCGCTGAAATTGTTCTGGCCGAGGCGTTTGACCGCTTCGAAGGATTCACTCAACTCGGCCGCGCTGCGGCACACGCGCATGCCGATGCCGCCACCGCCCGCCGTGCTTTTGAGCATCACCGGGTAGCCGACCTGTTCACCGGCAATCAGCGCCGCGTCGAGGCTGTCGAGCAGTTCGGTGCCTTCGAGCATTGGCACGCCGTGTTGCTTGGCCAGGGCGCGCGCGGTGTGCTTGAGGCCGAACACGCGCAGTTGCTCTGGCGTCGGGCCGATGAAGGCGATGTCGGCGGCTTCGCACGCTTCGGCGAACGCAGCATTTTCCGAGAGAAAACCGTAGCCGGGGTGGATCGCCGTGGCGCCCGAGGCTTTGGCGATGGCGAGGATTTTGTCGACGGCCAGATAGGTGCCGGCGGCGGCGCCTTCCCCGAGGCTGTGGGCTTCATCGGCCTGCAGGATGTGCAGGCTCGCGGCATCCGCTTCGGAGTAAACGGCAACGCCCTTGACCTGCACGTCACGCAGGGTGCGCAGGATGCGGCAGGCAATGGCGCCACGGTTGGCAATCAGGACTTTTTCGAACATGGCATAGACCCCGGAGGGGATGCGGGCCGTCCCGCAGTTTTTCGATGAGCGCCGGGGTCGTCCCCGACGGCAGAATCACTAACCTTGAAAACACCACTGAACCCCTGTGGGAGCGAGCCTGCTCGCGATAGCGGTGTGTCAGTCAACATCGATGTTGAATGTGCTGACGCCATCGCGAGCAGGCTCGCTCCCACATTTGGATTGAGGTGTTCTTACTTTTTGAGGCACTGCCCGGAACGGGCCTGGCACAGGGCGAACAACCACCGCCGCAACCGCGCGAATTTCAGTTCCATACCAAAAGCTCCGCAGGAGTGGGGTTGTAGGCGTTGCACGGATTGTTCAGTTGCGGGCAGTTGGAGATCAGCACGATCACGTCCATTTCGGCGCGCAGGTCGACGTATTTGCCCGGCGCCGAAATGCCGTCTTCAAAGGTCAGCCCGCCGTCGGCGGTGACCGGCACGTTCATGAAGAAGTTGATGTTCGGTCCGATGTCCCCTTTGCCCAGTCGCCCGTCATGTACGCAGGCGCGCAGGTAGTTGTCGCGGCAGCTGTGCATGTAGCGTTTCTCCAAGGCGTAACGCACGGTGTTGCTCTCCTGCGCGCAGGCGCCGCCGAGGGTGTCGTGACGCCCGCAGGTGTCGGCGACGATGGTCAGCATCGGTTTGCCGAGGTTGGAATAGAGCACGCTGCCGGTGCTTAGGTAGACGCTGTTCTGCCGGCGCAACGTGCGCTGCACGTCATAACGTTCCTTCGTATTGGCCACGCTGTAGAACAAGGTGTCGACGGCCTGATTACCTTCCAGGTCGAGGATGCGCAAAGTCTGGCCAGCCTTGACCTCCATCAGCCACGGTTCGCCGGCCGGGATGGTGGCGCGGTAGACCGCGGTTTCAGGCGACTGTTGAGCGGTAGCGATTGCAAGTGACATGGCAGCGATCCTCAGGCGAACAAACGGTCGGTGTTGATGAAGCCGCGCTCGTTTTCCGGGCGCGAGGTGCGGCAATGTTCGGCGACGCTGGCGTCGGCGTTCATCCAGCTGAGCTTCAGGGGTTTGGGGGCGTAGTCCGGCGACGGGTCCATCGGATGCTGCAACGCGGTGAGCACCACCAGGGTGTCCATCGGCGCGTACAACTCGATGTAATCGCCGGCCTTCGAGTTGCCTTCGACAAAGTGGAAACGCCCGGCTGCATCAACGTTGACGCGGCTGAACAGGTTTAGCGTCATCAGCAGATCCGACAGGCCCAACCCCCACTTGCCCAGTTCCACCAACAGGTTGTCGGTGCCGTTGCGGAAGAATCCGTTGCGCAGTTCCTGATAACGGCCGGCGCCGTATTTTTCCGCGACTTCTTCAGCGCAGAGCACGCCGCCGAGGCTGTCACTCCAGCCACAGGTGTCGGCGGTGATAGCGGCGAGCACGCGGCCCATGTCCGAGTAGAGGCAATGGCCGCTGGTGAGCTTGGCGGTGTGTTGGCATTTGAGGCTGTCGGGCAGGTTCAGGCGTTCGGTTTTTTCATTGGCATTGAGCAGCGTCAGGCTGACGTTGGCGCCGCCCCGCAGGTCGGTCAGGCGCAGCAACTGGCCGCGTTTCAACACGAACGAACGATGGCCGCCGCCAGGGAGCATTTCTTCGGCGAAGGGCGGGAACAGTTGGGTCGAATCAGTCATTTCAAAATTCCTCTAAGCGATACGAAGCGTGCCCGCCAGCGCAGCCGGCAAGGCATCGACGGCGGCGCGGTTGACGCGGCGGTCGCTGTTCAAAGGGATGTCGTAAGTGATGCGCGCGCCATAGGCACCGGGGGCGTGCGGGTCGACGCGGACCTTGTCGAACACCAGCAAACGAGTGCCGAGGCTGAAACCTTCGGACAGGTCATGGGTGACCATGAACACCGTCAGTTGCGTCTCGCGCCACAGCTCCAGCAGCAAGGCGTGCATGTCTTTGCGGATGCCCGGATCGAGCGCGCCGAACGGTTCGTCGAGCAGCAACACGCGGGGTTTCATGATCAGCGCCTGGGCGATGGCCAGCCGTTGTTGCATGCCGCCGGACAGCTGCGCCGGGTACTTGTCCAGCGAATGGCCGAGGCCGACCTTGTGCAGCAGCGCCGAGGCCTGTTCGCGGGCGTCTTTTTTTGCACTGCCGAACAAGCGCCCGAGCAAGGGCGAGCGCGGCAGTTCGAGGCCGAGGGCGACGTTATCGAGCACGGTCAGATGCGGGAACACCGAGTAACGCTGGAACACCACGCCACGGCTGGAATCCGGTTCGCCGGCCAGCGCCTGACCGTCCAGCAGAATCTCGCCGCGACTGGCGCGTTCCTGGCCGAGCAACAGGCGCAGGAAGGTCGACTTGCCGCAACCCGACGCGCCGACCAAGGTGCAGAATTCACCTTCGTTAACGTTCAGGTTCAGGCCTTCGAGCACGACTTGATCGGCGTATTGCTGCCAGACATTTTTTACCGTGATGAAGCTCATGCGCGGGCTCCTTCATACCAAGGGAACGCGCGTTGGGTCAGGCGTTTGAGGCCCCAATCCATCAGCCAGGCGAGCAGGGTGATCCACACCACGTAAGGCAGAATCACGTCCATCGCCAGGTAGCGGCGCACCAGAAAAATCCGATAGCCGAGGCCGTCGGTCGACGCGATGGCTTCAGCGGCGATCAGAAACAGCCACGCCGAGCCGAGCATCAAGCGCAGCGAGATCAGCAGACGCGGCAGCAATTGCGGCAGCACCACGCGCAGCATCAATGTCCAGGTCGACGCGCCGAGGGTCTGGGCCTTGATCAGCAACTCGACCGGAATTTCCCGGGCGCGCTGTTCCAGATCACGGGCCAGGCACGGGGTGATGCCGATCACGATCAGCATCACTTTCGACAATTCCCCCAGCCCGAAGACGATGAACAGAATCGGCAGGATTGCCAGTGGCGGCACCATCGACAACACCGTCAGCAACGGCGACAACGGCGCGCCGAACAGCGGCAACGTTCCGGCGGCGATGCCCAGGCACAGCCCGGCCAGCGCACTGATGCCGAGGCCGATGGCCAGGCGACGCAGGCTGGACGCGGTGTCTTGCCACAACAGGTATTCACCGGTGCGGGTGTCGGCAGTGAACGCCAGGCGTTTCACCGCGTCGGTCATCTGCACGGCGCTCGGCAATAGCTTGTCATTGGGGTTATCCGTCAGCCGCTCGGCCGAGCCCATGAAGTAGGCGAACAGCACCAGGGCGAACGGCAGGATCACCAACAGCAGACGACTCGGGCGATCCGGGTGGCGATTGATCAGGCGCATGGCCAGTCCTCCGGTTTACAGCTTGGCGTCAGCGGCCATCTGCACGTAGGTCGGGTCGAAGCGCAGCTTGAGGTTGGTCTTGTCGCCGCTGGTCACGCCATTGGCGAAGGCCATGCCGACGGCGCTGGTGTCTTTGGCGCCTTCACCCAGCAAGCCGTGCTGGAACGAAAACTCGGCGACCTTGCGCATGGTTTCCGGCAATTGCTTGCTGGTGGAGAAGTCCAGGGCTTCCTTGGGCGTGGCGAACAATTTGGTGGTGTCGAGTTGCGACTGGAAACCGGCCAGGTCGGTGCCCGAAGCTTTGGCCATGTGTTCGAGTGCGACCTTGCTGGCGGCGTTTTTTGCGTTCATCAACGCGACCACTTCGAACCAGGCGCCAGTCAGGGCTTTGCCCAGGGCCGGGTTGTCTTTGAGGGTGGCGCTGTTGACCACCATCATGTCCATGATTTCGCCGGGGATCTGGCTCGAGTTGAAGACTTCGGTCACCCCGGGCTTGGCCTTGATGTCCGAAAGCATTGGGTTCCAGGTGGTGACGGCGTTGACCTGATCGGTGTTGAAGGCGGCCGAGATATCGGCGTCCGAGGTGTTGACCACTTTCAGGTCTTTCTCGGTGAGGTCGACCGAATCCAGCGCCCGGGCCAGCAGGTAGTGCGACACCGACAGTTCAACCAGATTGACGTCCATGCCCTTGAGGTCGGCGACCTTCTTGCCGTCGCCCTTGAGCACGATGCCATCGTTGCCGTTGGAGAAGTCGCTGACGATCAGCGCGGTGCTGTCGACGCCACCGGCCGCCGGAATGGTCAGCGCGTCCATGTTGGTCATGGTGCAACCGTCGAACTGGCCGGCGGTGTATTGGTTGATGGATTCAACGTAGTCATTGAGCTGCACCACATCGATTTTGATGCCGTACTTCTTCGCCCATTTGTCGACGATGCCTTGGCTGCCGGCGTATTCCCAGGGCATCCAGCCGGCGTAGATGGTCCAGCAGACGCTGAAGTGGTCTTTTTGAGCGGCGTGGGACGGGAGGCTTACGAGGGCTGCGAAGGCAGCGGCGAGCAGGGCGGGTAAACGAAGCTTGAGCATGGGTGGTTCTCCAGTTGATCAAGGGCGGGCAGGAGTCAACGCGGCACCGCGAACGGTGGCTTGTCTCCCGGGCTTTTGTCCCGCCGTGTAACCTCAACTGGAGGTCGCCAACTCTCGGACCAGCCACTCGCCTTAGCGAGCCGGAACCCTAGTCAGCCATTGCAAATTGTGGTGCCGCGAACCTTGTGATGACTCCTGCACGGGTTTGCTAAAGCGAGAGCCGTGCCAAGTTGGCTTGAGGGCTCTAGGGTAGGGGATTGCGCAATGAGCGCTTGGGGCAGGCGAGGCGGTGTTGCCTTGTGATGGTGCGCGGGTGCACCGCTATGGGACGTTCGTGTCCGCTGATCTGAAGGTCCGCACCCTTCGGCACTCGCCCCGGCATTGCCAGTCAAATGGATGTCAGCCGGCCTGTTGCGGCTGTGGGTCTTTCAGGAGGCCGCCATGTTTCGTCGACTGTTGTTCGGTATGGTTCTCGGTCTTGGGCTATCCGGCTGCTATTACTACGCCGGTGGTTACGATGTGTATTCCGCGCCTTATTACTACCCCGGCTATTCTCCCTATTCCTACTATTACAGCCCACGTTATTACTACGGCCCGCGTTTCTATGGGGGCTATCGCTACTACTATTGGGGCGGGCACGGGCCACGTCATTACGGCGGTCGATACCGCGGTGGCCACCATTAATCAGCGGGTGAATAGATGAAAAACCTTTCATCGGCTACTTGTTTCAATCTATTTCAGGAACGCACCAGATTTGGAAAACGATGTCTGATCTTTCGACAGTCACCGAATAATTGACTGTCGCCTGCCAGCGTCGCTGGTATGGCTCACTCGCGGTCCAGGAGGCCGCCATGCTCTGTCGAAAACAGCTCCACCGAATTCTTCTGATTGCAGTATTGGGATTGTCTCTTGGTGCGTGCGTGCCCTATTCCGATGGAGGAGGCAGCTACTACCGTTCCGATGTCTATACCTCGCCAGCGCCCACCTATTATTCCGGTGGCGGACCTTACTATTCAGGTGGCGGCGGTTACTACACGCAGCCGCGCCGCTACTACGCGCCACCGGCGCGGTATTACCAGCCAACGCCGCGGTATTACCACCAGCCGCGGGTTTATCAACCGGCCCCTCGTTATTACCAGTCGCAACGGGGCGACTACCGGGCCCATGGTTGGGACGGCCGTAACCGCGGCGGTTGGAGCAACGATAACCGTGGCCATGGCGGACGCAACAATCACGGCGGACGAGGCGACCATAACGGTCGCGGCGATCACGATGGCCGGGGTGGCCGTCGTTAACCTCATCAATTAAACGCGATACCTGTGGGAGCGAGCCTGCTCGCGAAGGTGGTAGGTCAGGCGACATCAATGTCGACTGACACGCCCCCTTCGCGAGCAGGCTCGCTCCCACATTTTTTAGTATTCCGACAGATCGGCCAACGGATGCCGACCTTCCCAGACTTTATGAAAGTGCGCCTCTACCACCGCATCCGGCACGTTATTGATGTCAGGCCAGTGCCAGTGCGGCTTCTGGTCCTTATCAATCAACCGCGCCCGAACCCCCTCGCTGAACTCCGGATGACGGCAGCAGTTGAGGCTGATCGTGTATTCCATCTGAAAGACCTGCGCCAATGACATGTGCCGGGCGCGGGCGATCTGTTCCCACACCAGATGAGCGGTCAGGGGCGAACCTTCGGTCATGGTCTTCGCTGCTCGACTTAATAGCAGATCCGAATGGTCGCGCAGAGCGCTGATGGCTTTCCAGGCGCAGCGCACATCGCTGATATCCAGCAGTTCATCGATTTGCTGGCGTCGAGGCAGCCACTGCGCGGCGGGCATTTGCGCAACGGCTTCCTGTTGCAAGGCCTTGAGCAGACTGTTGAGCTGCATTGGCGTCTGTTCCTGCCAATTCAATTGCAGCAAGCCTTCGATCAGCTCTTCTTGCTGTTCATCGAGCAGGAAACGGTCGGCGAGGCCCAGGTCGATCGCATCACGACCGTTCATGTGTGCACCGGTCAGCCCCAGAAACAGCCCGAGCTTGCCGGGCAGGCGTGACAGAAACCAACTGGCGCCAACGTCCGGATACAGACCGATACTGATCTCCGGCATCGCCAGGCGGCTGCTCGGCGTGACAATCCGGATGCTTGCGCCTTGCAGCAACCCCATGCCACCGCCTAGCACATAACCATGGCCCCAGCAGATCAGCGGTTTGGGGTAGGTATGCAGATTGAAGTCCAGGCGATATTCCGCAGCAAAGAAGTGCGCGGCCAACGGCGGCACTTCACCGGGGTGAGCGCGGCAGGCTTCGACCAGACTGCGCACTTCGCCGCCGGCGCAAAAAGCCTTGGCGCCGTTACCGCGCAGCAGAACGCAGACGATTTGCGGATCCTTGGCCCACACGTCCATCTGATCGCGCAGGGCATTGATCATCGGCAAGGAGAGGGCGTTGAGCGACTTTTCGGCATCGAGGCTGGCGATGCCAATGCGCGCACCGTCGGTGCCGGTGAGTTCTTCGAAGTGCAGATTCATCGTGACCTCGATAGTGAAATTGAGCGTTCAGTATGATCGCTGTACAGGAAAGTGCCGGATCTGCGTCAGATCAATTGACAAGTGTGGTGGGCTTTCCTAGGGTTCGCCCCATTGTTTTTGCCGGATGTAACCATGACTGCTGATGACCGTATCAAACTCGAACCGGGCTGGAAGGAGGCACTACGTGCCGAATTCGACCAGCCCTACATGGCAGAGTTGCGTAATTTCCTGCAGCAGGAGCGCGCGGCGGGCAAGGAGATTTATCCTCCGGGCCCAATGATTTTCAACGCCCTTAACTCCACGCCGCTGGACAAGGTCAAGGTCGTCATCCTCGGTCAGGACCCGTATCACGGCCCGGGACAGGCCCACGGGCTGTGCTTCTCGGTGCAACCGGGTGTGCCGGCGCCACCGTCGCTGGTAAACATCTATAAAGAGTTGAAACGCGACCTGAACATCGACATCCCCAACCACGGCTATCTGCAGAGCTGGGCTGATCAAGGCGTGCTGATGCTCAACACCACCATGACGGTCGAGCGCGCCAACGCCAATGCGCACAAGGACAAGGGCTGGCAGTTTTTCACGGATCGAATTATTGAAGTGGTCAGTCAACAGCAACCACATCTGGTGTTCATGCTGTGGGGCGCGCATGCCCAGAGCAAACAGAAACTCATCGATGCCACCAAGCACCTGGTGCTGACGTCGGTGCACCCGTCACCGCTGTCCGCTTATCGCGGTTTTCTGGGGTGCGGGCATTTCAGCCGGACCAACAAGTTTCTTGAACAGAATGGCGAAACGCCGATTGAGTGGCGGTTGCCCCCAGTCTAAAAGCTTCGCGGGCAAGCCTCGCTCCTACAGGTCCTGCGCGAATCTGTAGGGGCGAGGCTTGCCCGCGAAGAAGGCGACTTGGTCCTCAGTCTGACTCAGGCTCGCGATTCCAATACCTGAACAACGGCTCCGCCAGAAACAACACAAACAACAACCGCATCACCTGCATTGCCGTCACCAGCGGGACGGACAGTTGCAAGGTCTCCGCTGTCAGGCTCATCTCCGCAATGCCGCCAGGCATCATGCCCAGCGTCAGCGAACGCAGATCCAGATGCGTCAGCGCACTCAAGCCCAGTGCCGCCGCCGTAGCGATCAGCATGGTCAAAATCGTGCCGACCAAGGTCCGTCCCATAAAAGAGGGCGCCCGGCGGAAAAACTGCCGATTGAAATGACAGCCCAGGCCGCTGCCGATCAGCCATTGGCCGATCTGGCTCCCGCCATGGGGCAAGCCGATGTGCAAATCCCAACCGATGCTCACCGTTGCACTGACCAGCAGCGGCCCGAACAGCCACGGATTGGGTTGACGAAGACGTTCCCAGAGCCAGGCCGCCAAGGCGCCCGCCGGGAAGAGAAGCGCCAGCCACCACCAATTGACGGCGGAGGGATGAAAAATCGGTGTGCCGCTGCCCAGCAAATACTTGAAGGCTGCCGGCACGCAAAGCACAACGACCAGCACTCGCAGACTTTGCCCCGCCGCGACGCGACTGAGCACCGCGCCATTGCGCGCGCCGAGGTTGACCATCTCCCCGGAGCCACCCGGCATGCTGGAAAAGAAGGCGGTAGCGCGATCCTCCCCGGTGCGCCGCATCAACCAGACCCCGACCACGGCGGACAGGCTGGTGATCAACGCACCGAAGAAAATCAGGCCGAAGTGACTCAACACCTGCTCCATCACCACTGGGGTGAAATGCAGGCCGATGCCGATCCCGACGATCCATTGGCCGCACTTGCGGCCACCAGGGATTTCCGCCAATTGCCAGGGTGTCAGGCAGCGCACCAGGATGATCGCCAGCAACGAGCCAACCATCCACGGCAGCGGCCAGCCGACCAGACTGGCCAGGTAACCGCCCAGCGCGCCGACCAGCGGCGTACCCCACCAGGCGTTGAAAGGTGGTCGATCAGACATCGGCGATGGCGCGTTGAGCAGCCGAACGTTTGCGCCAGATTCGCAGGATCGGCATCAACAGCATGATCGCCGTCAGGACCCAGCAACCGAACGTGATCGGGCTCGACCAGAGGATCTCCAGCGCACCGTTGGAGATCGACAGCGCACGGCGCAGGTTTTGCTCCATCAAGCCACCGAGGATGAAGCCCAGCAGCACGGGCGACAACGGGAAGTCCAGCTTGCGCAGGATGTAACCGAAGATGCCGATGCCGATCATCAGGAACAGGTCGAAGGTGGTGGCGTGCACCGCGTAGACGCCGATCCCGGTAATGATCGCGATCACCGGCACCAGCGCCCAGTTCGGCACGGCGAGGATGCGGGTGAAGATGCGGATCATCGGGATATTGAGGATCACCAGCATGACGTTGGCGACGAACAACGAGGCGATCAGGCCCCAGACGATGTCAGGTTGTTGCTGGAACAACAGCGGGCCGGGCGTGATGTTGTACAGCGACAGCGCGCCGATCATCACTGCTGTGGTCCCCGAACCTGGAACGCCGAGGGTCAGCATGGGCACCAGTGCACCGCAGGCTGCACCGCCGATGGCGGTTTCCGGGGCGGCGAGGCCGCGCATGTCACCTTGGCCGAAGGTGCCCTTGGCGCCGGCGATACGCTTCTCGGTCATGTAGGCCACGGCGCTGGCGAGGGTCGCGCCCGCACCCGGCAACACGCCCATGATGAAACCCAGCAAGCCGCAACGGATGTTCACCATGAACACCGCCGAGGCTTCCTTGACGTTGAACATCATTCGGCCGGTCGCTTTCACCGCTTCCTGACCGCGATGGGTCTTCTCCAGCAGCAGGAGGATTTCGCTGATGGAGAACAGGCCCAGCACCAGCACCACGAACTGAATGCCGTCAGTCAGATGGATGTTGTCTCCAGTGAAACGGTACACGCCGCTGTTGGCATCGATCCCGACGCACGACAGAAACAGACCGATGAGCGCGGCAATGAACGTTTTCAGCGGACGATCACCGGCCATGCCGCCGAGACAGACGATCGCAAACACCATCAGCACGAAATATTCTGCCGGACCGAAGGCAATCGCCCATTTCGCCAGCAACGGCGCGAACAGCACCATGCCGCACGTGGCGATGAACGTACCGATGAACGAACTCCATGCCGACAACGACAGGGCCACACCGGCCATGCCTTTGCGGGCCATCGGATAACCGTCGAGGGTGGTCATGACAGTGGACGCTTCGCCCGGAATGTTCAGCAGGATCGAGCTGATCCGGCCGCCGTATTCGCAGCCCAGGTAAACCGCCGCCAACAGGATCAAAGCCGACTCCGGTGGCAGGCCCAGGGCGAACGCGATCGGGATCAACAACGCCACGCCATTGATCGGGCCCAGGCCGGGCAACAGGCCGACCACGGTACCGATCAGGGTGCCGCAGAGTGCGGTCACCAGGTTATACGGGGTCAGCGCGACGCCGAAGCCCTGACCCAAATAGCCAAGAGTATCCATATCAGTTCTCCAGAACGTCGAGTACGCCCAAAGGCAGTGGCACGTCCATCAACTTGTCGAACAGCAGGTAAAGACCGATGGCCATCAGGCTGATGATCACCGCGCTCGGTAGCCAGCGGCCGCCATACAGGCGAGCCATGGGGACGCCGATCAGGATGCTGGCGACGATGAAACCCAGGGGCTCGAAGGTGCCGGCGAACACCAGCAACAGCACCACACAGATGCCAATCTTGATCAGCGTTTCGCGGTCCAGTTTCGGGTCATCGTCGCTGTGGATGATCGGCGTCGGCCGAAACACCATGTACAGCAGGCCGAGCCCCATCAAACCGAGCATCAGTAGCGGAAACGCGCGAGGGCCCACCGGTTCGTAGGAAAAAGCCGCCTGGTACGGCCAGGCCATCAGTGCCAGGCCAACACAGGCCAGCAACAGCACCGAAGCAAAAATGCGTTGTAAGAGCATGGGAAACTCCTGTGCCACGGCCCCGCAAGTCGGGGCCGCAGCCGCTAGACAGAGGCGATCACTGGATCAGGCCGAACTCTTTGGCCAGCACTTTGTAGTCCGCAACCTGCTTCTTCACGTAGGTGTCCAGCTCCGGGCCGGTCATGGCGAACGGGAAGAGTTCACGCTGATCGCGCAGCTTGGCGAAGTCTTCGGACGCCAGCAGTTTGTCGAAGGCGTCTTTCCACCAGGCGTAGTCTTCGTCGCTGACCTTAGGCCCGAGGTAGAAACCGCGAACCACTGGCCAGACGATGTCGTAGCCTTGCTCCTTGGCGGTCGGGATGTCTTTCATTTCCGGCTCGTCCAGGCGCTTCTCGGCGAATACGGCGAGCAAGCGCATGTCACCGCTCAGGATGTGCGGCATGGAGTCGGAGATGTCGGTGCTGCCGACCTGGATGTGGCCGCCGAGCAGGGCGGTGGCGATTTCACCGCCGCCTTCAAGGGCGACGTAACGCAGGTCGCGCGGGTTGATCCCGGCGGCCTTGGCAATCAGCGCCGTTTGCATCCAGTCCTGGCTGCCGACGGTGCCGCCGGAGCCGATCACCACTTTGCTTGGATCTTTCTTCAGTGCTTGCACGAGATCGTCAAGGGTCTTGTAGGGCGAATCGCTTTTTACTGCGATGGCGCCATAGCTGGTGCCGACGGCGGCGAGCCAGCGAACGTTGGTTTCATCGAAACGACCGAACTTGCCCTGGGCCAGGTTCAGCAGAGAACCGCTGGACCACGCCACCAGCGTGCCGGCGTCGGCCGGACGTTGAGCAACTACCGCGTTGTACGCCACCGCGCCGACACCGCCGGGCATGTAGGTCACGCGCATCGGTTTGGTCAGCAGTTTTTCGTTCACCAGCGCGCTTTGCGCCAGTTTGCAGGTCAGGTCGAAACCGCCGCCTGGCGAGGCCGGGGCGATGCATTCAGGGCGTTTTGGCTCGGCCATCAGTTGGCCGGCGAACAGCATGCAGCTGGCGGCGAGGGCGAAACGGCGCAGTGATCGATTCATTGTTGTCTCCACGGGAGTTTTTGTTTTTGGGGATGTTTCAGGTGCGGCGGATTCGCGTCGTGCAGCCGGTAGGAGCGCTGACAAACGTGAACGAGAGGGATTGAAAAAACGGGTGGGACGGGCAAACCTGAAGCTGTCTGGCCAGCATGGTGCAGTACCTCGTTATTGTTCTTATTGGCGAAAACGCATCGAGGCGTTTTTCGGGAGCTACATTTCAAAGCACGATCGGGTGGCCTGCAGTCGAAACCATCCGTGGGGCGACTCTAACGGGCTAACCTTTCGCTAACCTTTCAGTTGGCTTTCACAGTTTTCGGGCTTCACAGCGGCGCATGCGGCTGTAAACTCCGCGCCAAAGAATGGCGTCGACCATCCCTGAACGAGGTAACAATCCATGCGTGTCCTGCTCGTCGAAGACCATCTGCAGCTCGCCGAAAGTGTCGCCCAGGCGCTCAAGAGCACCGGGCTGACCGTGGATGTGCTGCACGACGGCGTGGCGGCCGACCTGGCCTTGAGTAGCGAGGAGTACGCGGTGGCGATCCTTGATGTCGGCCTGCCGCGCATGGATGGTTTCGAAGTGCTGGCGCGCCTGCGGGCCCGGGGCAAGAACCTGCCGGTGCTGATGCTGACCGCACGCAGCGACGTCAAGGACCGGGTGCACGGGCTCAACCTGGGCGCCGACGATTACCTGGCCAAACCTTTTGAACTGACCGAACTCGAGGCCCGGGTCAAAGCCTTGTTGCGGCGCAGCGTGCTGGGCGGTGAGCGTCAGCAGCGCTGCGGCGTCCTGGCCTATGACCTGGACACTCGGCGCTTCACCCTCGGTGAAGAATTGCTGACCCTGACTTCTCGCGAGCAGGCGGTCCTCGAGGCATTGATCGCCCGGCCCGGTCGGGTGATGAGCAAAGAGCAACTGGCCGCTCAGGTGTTTGGCCTCGATGAAGAAGCGAGCCCGGATGCCATCGAAATCTACGTCCACCGCCTGCGCAAGAAACTGGATGGCCAACCGGTCGCTATCGTGACCTTCCGCGGCCTCGGCTATTTGCTGGAAAGCCGCGATGCATAAGCCCAGCAGCCTGCGCTGGCGGTTGTTGTGGAACCTGGCGCTGTTGTTGGTGGTGTTAATGCTGGCCAGTGGTTTGAGTGCGTACTGGAATGGCCGCGAAGCCGCCGACACGGCTTATGACCGGACCCTGCTGGCGTCGGCGCGGACCATCGCCGCCGGTGTGTCCCAGCGCGATGGCAGCCTCAGCGCCGACGTGCCCTACGTGGCCCTCGATACCTTCGCCTACGACAGCGCCGGGCGGATTTTTTACCTGGTCAACGACATCAATCAGAAACTGATTTCCGGTTACGAAAACCTCCCGCCGCCGCCCCCGGGAACGCCGCGTACCGATGACTATCCGGCGCTGGCGAGCTTCTATAACGCTAAATACCGAGGGCAGAACGTGCGCGTGGTGAGCCTGCTCAAGCCGGTGAGCGAGCCGAACATGAACGGTATGGCGGAAATCCGCGTGGCAGAAACCGACGAGGCGCGGGTCGCGATGGCTCGCAGTCTGGCGGCGGACACGTTGCTGCGTTTGGGCATGTTGGCCATCGGCGCGTTGCTGATGGTGTGGTTTGCGGTCAGCGCGGCGTTGCGTCCGCTGGAGCGCTTGCGCACGGCGGTGGAAGAGCGTCAGTCGGATGATTTGCGGCCGTTGCCGCTGGTGGAAGTGCAGCATGAGTTGTGGCCGCTGGTGCGCGCACTCAATCACTTTACCGAGCGACTGCGCGGGCAGTTCGAGCGGCAGGCGCAGTTTATTGCCGATGCCGCCCATGAACTGCGCACGCCGTTGGCGGCGCTCAAGGCGCGACTTGAACTGGGCCTGCGTTCAAACGAACCGCAAACCTGGCGCAGCACCCTGGAAACCGCTGCCCAAGGCACGGATCGCCTGACTCACCTGGCCAATCAATTGCTTTCTCTGGCGCGGGTAGAGAACGGGGCCCGGGCGATTGCCGAGGGCGGCGCGCAGTTGTTGGACCTGAGTCAGTTGGCGCGCGAACTGGGCATGGCCATGGCGCCGTTGGCCCATGCCCGCGGCGTCGCCCTGGCGCTGGAGGCTGACGAGCCAGTGTGGCTGCGCGGCGAACCGACGTTGCTGAATGAACTGCTGAGCAACCTGGTGGACAACGCCCTCGCTCACACGCCGCCGGGGGGCAATGTGATTCTGCGGGTCACGGCGCCGGCGGTGCTGGAGGTCGAGGATGACGGGCCGGGAATTCCCGTTGATGAGCGGGATCGGGTGTTCGAGCGCTTTTACCGGCGCAACCAGCAAGTGGCCGGGTCCGGATTAGGGTTGGCGATTGTCGGTGAGATTTGTCGCGCGCACCTGGCACAGATCAGCCTGCACGATGGTGAGTCGGCGGGGTTGAAGGTGCGGGTGAGTTTTATTGCGGGGGAGTGAACATGTTACCTGTGGCGAGAGGGCAAGCCCCCTCGCCACAAAGATCAGTAAAACATCGACCGCGACTCTTCCAGATCCAGGCACATCGCCTCATTCTCCGGATCGATCCCCAGTTTCTTGAACGCCGGCACGCTGAACGCATCGATACGGGCCAGCGGGTGGTCGGTGTCCTTGTGGCAATACAGGCTGGCCACCTGAACCAGATCGACATAATCGACCCGCTCGGACTGGCGTTTGAAGTCCAGGTACAACCCCGGCAACTGCACCAGCATTTCCGGGAATTCCCAGACCCTGAGCAGTTTGTCGCCGATCAAGGGATGAATGCGATCGATGACATGGTTGAGGCTGACCGGGTCAGACAGCAATTCGTAATGGTCTTCGGCGTAGGTCAGGATAGGCAGTACACCAATCTGATGCACCAGCCCGCCAAGGGCTGCCTGATCTGGTTTGAGTTGCGTGTAACTGCGGCACAGCGCGTAGCTGACCCCGGCGATTTCCAGGCTTTTACGCCAGACATCGCGCATTTTCTGCGCCACCACTTCAGAGCGGGCGTGGAAAATTTGCTCCATCACCAAGCCGATCGCCAGATTACTGCTGTAGTTGACGCCCAACCGTGTGATCGCCGTGTGCAGGTCCGTCACTTCCTGGGTCGCGCGCAGCAGCGGGCTATTGACCACTTTGATCAGACGCGCCGACAACGCCGTGTCACGGCCGATCACTTTACTCAGGGTGCTGACACTGACTTCCGGGTCTTCAGCGGCCTTGCGAATCTGCAGGGCCACTTCCGGTAACGTTGGCAGAACCAGGTCATCGTTATCGATGGCCTCAACCAAATCCTGTTGGACCTTATCCGCCAGCTCGCTCATTTCTTTTCTCTAGGGTGTTACAACAAGTGCTGCGGTTAACGCTGGATTTCGCGATCGCGATCCAGTTGATAAGGCAGGTCGAGCAGGTGCAGGGCCGGCCCTTCAAGGGTGCCCAGATGAATGTCGCCACCTTCTGCTGCTTCGGCTTGCAGCACGGCCAGGAGTTCAATGTTTTGCCCGGCGCTGGCGGCCAGCACCACTTCGCCGATAGAACTGCCGTGTGACGGGGAAAACAGTGGCGTGCCAGGCTCGGGCAATTCGCTGGCATCCAACGTCAAGCGATACAAACGACGCTTGAGTTTGCCCAGGTACTGCATGCGCGCGACGATTTCCTGGCCGGTGTAGCAACCCTTTTTGAAACTCACACCACCGACGGCTTGCAGGTTGAGCATCTGCGGGATGAACAGCTCGCGGGTGCTCGGCATGACCTGGCCGATCCCTGCGCGGATCTGGCCCAGCAGCCATTGATTCAGAGTGCCTTCGGACAGCAGGGCGGACAGCTTGCTTTTGATGAGATCGGCCTGATCGGCGGCGACCCACAGTTCGGCGCGGTCCGGCGAGACACGAATGGCGATCAGACCTTCATGACGCACGACGCTGTCGGTGTCTGCCGGTAACTCAAGACCCAGGCTGCTCAGTGCGGCATCGCCATGATCGAGGCCGAAGCGGACCCAGGCGGCGCTTTCATCGGTCAGTTTGGATTTGGAGAACACGGCGTACTTTTTCAGGTCCGCCAACTGCGGCTCAAGCAGCTCGCTGGCCATCGCCAGCAGCACGCCGTCACCTTCCAGCACGATACGGAAACTCGATTGCATCCGGCCTTTCTGCGTGCAGCGTGCGCCGAGGCTGGCCTGGGTATCGCTCAGGTAATTGAGGTTGCAGGTCAATTGGCCTTGCAGGAATTTGCTGGCGTCCGCGCCGCGGACTGCAAGAACGCCTTCATGGGACAGGGTGCAGAAAAAAGCAGAATCGGCCATGGGTCATCGCAGGGTAAAGAGTCTGGGGGACATCATAAGGGGGCGCTCTCGAAATGGGTAGTTCACAAAGGTCGATGGCGCCCGACCAAAGCCGAGTGTTCGACCGGGGCCGGGGCTGTATACTTGCCGCCTATTTGAGGAGCGCTCCATGGTCGAAGATGTTGAACTGAATCGCCTCTACTGGCACAGCCGCCGCGGCATGCTTGAGCTTGACGTGTTGCTGGTGCCGTTCGTTAAGGAGGTCTACCCGCACCTCAACAAGGAAGATCGCGAGTGCTACCGCAAGCTGCTTGAATGCGAAGACCAGGACATGTTCGGCTGGTTCATGGAGCGCGCTGAATCGGAAGATCCGGAGCTTCAGCGCATGGTTCGCATGATCCTGGATCGTGTCCAGCCCAAGTAATGCGTTCGAATGCCGCTGGCATGCCTCACGGCAGTTGCTGGCGGCGTATCTTATGGCCCAGCTGTTCGCGCTGGGTTCTTTGTTTCTGCTCTCCATACCGCTCTGGGCCAGTCTGCTCGGCATGACGCTGTGTGTGGTTCACGGAATCTGGCTGCTGCCACGCCTGATTTTGCTGACGCATCCACAGGCATTTCGCGGTTTGCGGCGCGATGCCGACGGCTGGCAGTTGTGGAATCAGGCCTCAGGTTGGCAGCCCGTGCAGCTAAGGCCGGACAGCCTGGCGTTACCGCTGATGGTGGTGCTGCGTTTTCGACTGCGAGGCGAGCGGCGAGTCAGATCAATCTGCGTTCCCCACGACTCGCAGGCGGCGGATGTGCACCGGCGCCTGCGGGTCAGGCTTACATTCAGTCGACGTAGGTGGGCGGCACCAGAATAGTGTCCAGCGCAACGGGTAGCATGTTCGGGTAGTCGAGGGTGTAATGCAGGCCGCGACTTTCCTTGCGCTCCATGGCTGACCGAATCATCAGCTCCGCCACCTGGGCCAGGTTGCGCAACTCGATCAAATCGCGACTGACCTTGTAGTTGCTGTAGAACTCGTCGATCTCGTCCAGCAACAGCCGCACGCGGTGCTGCGCACGTTGCAAGCGCTTGTTGGTGCGCACGATGCCCACGTAGTCCCACATGAATCGCCGCAGTTCATCCCAGTTGTGCGCAATGATCACGTCTTCGTCGGAGTCGGTGACCTGACTGGCATCCCAGACGGGCAGGGCGATCGGAACCGACACCTGCGGCAGCTGTTCCAGAATGTCCGCCGCGGCCGAACGGGCATAGACAAAACACTCCAGCAGCGAGTTGCTGGCCATGCGGTTGGCGCCGTGCAGGCCGGTGAAACTGGTTTCGCCAATGGCATACAGCCCCGGCACGTCGGTGCGACCGTGCTGATCGACCATCACACCGCCGCACGTGTAGTGCGCCGCCGGAACTACCGGGATCGGTTGTTTGGTGATGTCGATGGAAAACTCGAGGCAGCGTTCATACACCGTCGGGAAGTGAGTCTTGATGAACGCTTCGGGCTTGTGGCTGATGTCCAGATAGACGCAGTCGACACCCAGGCGCTTCATCTCATGGTCGATGGCGCGGGCGACGATGTCCCGGGGCGCGAGTTCGGCACGCGGGTCGAAACGCTGCATGAAGCGTTCGCCGTTGGGCAGCTTCAGGTGTGCGCCTTCGCCGCGCAGGGCTTCAGTGATCAGGAAACTCTTGGCTTGCGGGTGATAAAGGCAGGTCGGGTGGAACTGGTTGAACTCCAGGTTGGCCACCCGGCAGCCGGAACGCCATGCCATGGCAATGCCATCGCCACAGGCACCGTCCGGATTGCTGGTATAGAGGTAAACCTTCGCCGCTCCGCCGGATGCCAGGATGACGAATCGTGCGCCGTACGTGTCGACTTCGCCGGTGCTGCGATTCAGCACGTAAGCACCCAGGCAGCGATCGCCTTCCAGGCCCAGGCGTTTTTCGGTGATCAGGTCGATGGCGACCCGCTGTTCCATCAGTTCGATATTCGGTCTGAGTCTGGCCTGGGCGAGCAGGGTTTTGAAGATCGCCGCGCCCGTGGCATCGGCCGCATGAATAATGCGCCGATGGCTGTGTCCGCCTTCCCGGGTCAGGTGAAACTCGAATCCACCGTCTTCAGTGCCGGATTGTTCATCGCGGGTAAACGGTACGCCTTGATCGATCAGCCACTGGATGGCTTCTTTACTGTGCTCGACGGTAAAGCGCACGGCGTCTTCGTGGCAGAGGCCACCGCCGGCATTGAGGGTGTCATCGACGTGGGATTCGACAGTATCGGTGTCGTCCAGAACGGCAGCAACGCCGCCCTGGGCCCAGAAAGTCGAGCCGTTGGCGAGGTCGCCTTTACTCAGTACGGCGATGCGCAAATGACCGGGCAAGGTCAGCGCAAGGCTCAAACCGGCAGCGCCGCTGCCAATGACCAGAACATCGTGTTGAAACTGTTGGCTCATTTCAGGATTCCGCTCAAAGCGACCCGGGTCGGGGTTGGCGCAAGACTCGTGGAACGGCGAGTCAAGGCAGCCACACAGCCCACTAGTATATAGAGGGGGGGAGCGGCACAATACCCGAGCGCATATGGCATTGTGAAACTACTGTGACGGAAAATACCTGACGCTTCGTCGGATGATTTTTCGTCCGGTTCGGCGACGAGGTGACTGTATCAACGATTTAACAGTCTTTTTCTGTCCAGGGTTGCACAATGTCGCTTTCGCCCGGCTATAAATATTTGGAACTTTTGCCAAAGGCCCAAGATCAATAGACGGTGCCTGAAAAGAAGGACAGTGTCGGTTTCAGGAGGGGGACTTGCGTTTTGGTCCTGGCCAGTGAATCCGATGACAAGATTATTCGCGCAGCCGGGTCATGCCGAGCTGCGCTTTTCGTGCGTGCCAAAACAGAGCCCGCAGGAAACTTGCTTGGAGGGGGAGAACTTTTGCGAAAAGCCCGAGTCTATGTTTGCAAGTCTGGTCGTTTAGTTATGCAAGCCTCCTCCGAGCTTATCGAGGAGTGTTCATGCTAACCCAGGAAGAGGATCAGCAGCTCGTCGAGCGCGTTCAACGCGGCGACAAGCGGGCTTTCGATCTGCTAGTGCTGAAATACCAGCACAAAATTCTCGGGTTGATCGTGCGTTTCGTGCACGACACCCATGAAGCCCAGGATGTGGCACAGGAAGCCTTTATCAAGGCCTACCGCGCACTTGGAAACTTTCGCGGAGATAGCGCGTTTTATACGTGGCTTTACCGCATCGCCATCAACACGGCGAAGAATTATCTGGTTTCACGCGGCCGCCGGCCGCCGGATAGCGATGTCAGTTCCGAAGATGCAGAGTTCTACGATGGCGATCATGGCCTCAAGGATCTCGAGTCGCCAGAGCGTGCATTGCTGCGGGATGAGATCGAAGGCACCGTCCATCGAACCATTCAGCAACTGCCAGAAGATTTGCGTACAGCTTTAACTTTACGTGAATTCGATGGTCTGAGTTACGAGGACATTGCGGCAGTCATGCAATGTCCGGTGGGTACCGTGCGCTCCCGGATATTCCGCGCTCGGGAGGCCATCGATAAAGCCCTGCAGCCGTTGTTGCAGGAAAACTGAGACAGCGGCGATAGCCAAGAGAGGAACGCCATGAGTCGTGAAGCCCTGCAGGAATCGCTGTCCGCAGTGATGGATAACGAAGCGGACGAACTGGAATTGCGTCGGGTATTAAATGCCTTTGACGATGTAGAAACCCGTGAAACCTGGGCTCGTTATCAAATCGCTCGGGCAGTTATGCACAAGGATCTGCTGCTTCCTCGTCTGGACATCGCCGCGGCAGTTTCTGCTGCTTTGGCCGACGAAGCCGTACCGGCAAAAGCCTCCCGTGGTCCATGGCGCAGCCTGGGTCGACTGGCTGTTGCTGCTTCGGTGACCGTTGCCGTACTGGCAGGTGTGCGTTTGTACAACCAGGACGAGATCGCGGGTGTCGAACTTGCCCAGCAATCCAGTCAACCGGGTCTGGCCGTTCCTCAGGTCAAGGGTCCAGCTGTATTGGCAGGCTACAATGAGAGTTCGGAAGCCACTGGCCCTATGGCCAACGGCGTATTGCAAGGTCAACCAGGCTGGCACGATCAGCGTCTGCCAGGCTACTTGCGCCAACATGCTCAACAGGCTGCACTGAAAGGTACTGAGAGCGCTCTGCCTTACGCTCGTGCAGCAAGCCTGGAAAACCGTTAAGGAGGATCATGCGCGCCATACCTCTACTTTCGCTTCTGCTCGGTGGCTGGTTCATTGTTCCAGCCCACGCCGATGAAGCCCAGGACTGGTTGACCCGTCTTGGTCAGGCCGAGCAACAGCAAAGCTTTTACGGCACTTTCGTTTACGAGCGTAACGGTAGCTTTTCTACCCATAACATCTGGCACCGTGTCCAGGATGGCAAGGTCCGTGAGCGTTTACTGCAGCTCGACGGCTCAGCACAGGAAGTCGTTCGCATTGATGGGCATACTCAATGCGTCAGCGGCGTCCTGATAGCAGGGCTTGGGGACTCTTCCAACTCCGCTGCTCGTGCACTCGATCCACAAAAGTTGAAGAATTGGTATGAGCTTGCCGTCATTGGCAAGTCGCGTGTGGCTGGGCGTGCGGCAGTGATTATTTCATTGAAGCCACGTGATCAGCATCGCTACGGTTTTGAGCTGCACCTTGATAAGGAAACCGGCTTGCCGTTGAAGTCATTGCTACTGAATGACAAAGGGCATTTGCTTGAGCGTTTCCAGTTCACCCAGCTGAATACCGACAACGTGCCGTCTGACCGCGACTTGCAGGCAGGCGACGATTGCAAGGTGGTCAAACTCGACAGCGACAAGGCTTCCGCCGTCAAGGCCGCCCAAGTCTGGCATTCGGACTGGCTCCCGCCCGGTTTCGAGCTGACCAGCAGCAGCACCCATAAAGATACGGAGACCAAAACCCAGATCACCAGTCTGATGTACGACGATGGTCTGGCGCGGTTTTCGGTATTCCTTGAGCCGTTGAATGGTGCCACCGTTACCGACACCCGCACCCAGTTAGGCCCAACCGCTGCTGTTTCTCGGCGCTTGACGACCCCTCAAGGCGAGATGATGGTGACCGTGGTCGGTGAGATTCCGATAGGTACTGCTGAACGGATTGCGCTGTCCATGCGCTCCGATGCCACTGCAACCAAGTAGTGAGCTGATATCGAAATGTTTGGTGAGCATTTCAATTTGCAAAAAAACCTGAATTTTTCTATAGGTCAGAGCCTCACGGCTCTGGCCTTGTTTTGTTGTTCCCGGAACAAAAATACCGGCGTATCTTTCCCGGTGTTCCTTGCTCCATATCGCTTAACCATGCTCGTCGTAACGGGAGCCGTATGTCGATACCACGCTTGAAGTCTTATCTGTCCATTTTCGCCACCGTGCTGGTGCTCGGTCAGGCGGTCACTGCTCAAGCAGTCGAATTGCCTGACTTTACCCAGTTGGTCGAGCAGGCCTCGCCCGCGGTGGTGAACATCAGTACCACGCAAAAGCTGCCGGACCGCAGAGTGTCTGACCAGATGCCCGACCTTGAAGGCCTGCCACCCGCGCTGCGCGAGTTTTTCGAACGGGGCATGCCGCAACCGCGCTCGCCTCGCGGTGATCGCCAGCGTGAAGCGCAGTCCCTGGGCTCGGGCTTTATCATCTCGCCGGACGGCTACATCCTGACCAACAACCACGTGATCGCCGATGCCGACGAAATTCTCGTTCGTCTCTCCGACCGCAGTGAGTTGAAAGCCAAGCTGATAGGCACCGACCCACGTTCCGATGTGGCGCTGCTGAAAATCGAAGGCAAGGACCTGCCAGTCCTGAAACTGGGTAAATCCCAGGACCTGAAGGCCGGCCAATGGGTCGTAGCGATCGGCTCGCCGTTCGGCTTCGACCATACCGTGACCCAAGGCATCGTCAGCGCTGTCGGTCGTAGCCTGCCGAACGAAAATTATGTGCCGTTCATCCAGACCGACGTGCCCATCAACCCGGGTAACTCGGGTGGTCCGCTGTTCAACCTGGCCGGTGAAGTGGTCGGGATCAACTCGCAGATCTACACCCGCTCCGGTGGCTTCATGGGCGTATCGTTCGCGATCCCTATCGACGTGGCCCTGGACGTATCCAACCAGCTGAAAAGTGGCGGTAAAGTCAGCCGTGGCTGGTTGGGTGTGGTGATCCAGGAAGTGAGCAAGGATCTGGCCGAGTCGTTCGGTCTTGAGAAGCCGGCCGGTGCGCTGGTGGCTCAGATCCAGGAAGATGGCCCGGCTGCCAAGGGTGATCTGCAAGTCGGCGACGTGATCCTGAGCATGAACGGTCAGCCAATCGTCATGTCTGCCGATCTGCCGCACCTGGTGGGTGCACTCAAGGAAGGCGCGAAGGCCAACCTTGAAGTGATTCGCGACGGCAAGCGCAAGAATGTCGAACTGACGGTCGGCGCGATCCCTGACGAAGGTAAAGAGCTGGACTCGAAACTCAAGTCCGGTGTTGAAACCAACAGCAATCGTCTGGGCGTCGCCGTCGCCGATCTGACTGCTGAGCAGAAGAAAGCCTACGACCTCAAAGGTGGTGTGGTGATCAAGGAAGTTCAGGACGGTCCTGCATCGCTCATCGGCTTGCAGCCAAATGATGTGATCACTCACCTGAACAACCAGGCAATCAACGATAGCAAGGAGTTCGCTGAAATCGCCAAGGCACTGCCGAAGAATCGATCGGTGTCCATGCGAGTTCTGCGTCAAGGTCGTGCCAGCTTCATCACCTTCAAACTGGCTGAATAAACCGGTTGTCGGCTGAATGAAAAACCGCCTCGAAAGAGGCGGTTTTTTTGTGTCTGCGTTTTATGTTCCGCAAGCAGGTCAGCCCATCATGTCCTTGACCATACGTTCCTGCTCCATCAACTCACGTTGCCGGGCGTCGATACGCGACGACAACGGGAAGTTGGTGCCGGCCTTGCGCTTGGCGAAGTCCAGTTGCTGAATGGCCTGGCGATAGTCGCCAACCAGGGCGAAGTACTCCGCGCGAGCCTGATGCAGACCGATGATGTTGCCTGACAGGCCGCGAGTCTCGGCCACCTGATACCACACGTCCGGATCGTCCGGGCGCGATTTCAGCAGGCCTTCGAGCGCCTTTTCAGCATCGGCGGCGCGGTTTTGTTTCAGCAACAGATCGACACGCACCTGGTTCAATGGATAGTTGCCAGGGTACTGGGTGAGCATCCGGTCAACCCGTGTTTGAGCATCGGGCAGGCGATTGTTGGTGATATCCAGGTCGACCTGCGCCAGGTTGTAGATGATTTCGTTCGGTGATTTGGCCAGCAGCAGCTTGAGGTTCTCACGGGCTTCATTCAACTGGCCGCCCTTGATCTGGGCGATTGCCAGGCCATAACGAGCGACGTCATTTTTCGGGTTCTCGTCGAGCTGCGCGCGAAAGCGCTTGGCGCCCAAGCCTGGGGTTTCTTCATAGACCAGCTGAACGCGTGCACGAATCAGCTGATAGCGCATGGTGTCTTCGACGCCGCCCGCTTTGGCCTGTTCGGCGCGGTTGCGGGTGTCGGCGATCCGCGATTCGGTCACCGGGTGAGTCAGCAGGAATTCCGGCGGCTTGGCGTCAAAGCGGTATTGACGCATCAACCGCTCGAACATGGTCGGCATCGATCGCGGGTCATAACCGGCCTTTTCCAGATTGAGGATGCCGATACGGTCGGCTTCCTGTTCGTTCTGGCGCGAGAAACGTCGTTGTTCCTGAATCGCCGCCGCCTGAGTGCCCGCAATCGCCGCGATCCCGGCGTCACCGGCACCGGCAGCTGCAATAACGATCCCGGCCAACAGAGCCGCCATCATCGGCACTTGCATGCGCTGCTGGGCTTCCACGCCTCGGGCAAAGTGGCGTTGCGACAAGTGAGCCAATTCGTGCGCCAGTACCGAAGCGTATTCGCCCTCGGTCTGCGCATTGAGGAACAGACCGCCGTTGACCCCGACAATACCGCCCGGCGCCGCAAAGGCGTTGAGCTGCGGGCTGTTGATCAGGATGAACTCCAGGCGCCGGTCATTGACCTGGCTGGTTTCCACCAGGCGGTAAACGCTGGATTCGACGTAATCCTTGAGCTGAGGATCGTTGAGCTGCGAGACCTGGCTGCGCAACAGCGCGAGCCACGCACGGCCCAGTTGATATTCCTGTTGCGGCGAGACAATGGCAGAACTGGCGTCGCCGAGTGACGGCAAGTCGTCGGCGAAGCCCGGTGAGGCGAGCAGGCAAGCGAGCGTCAGCAGGGTAGGGCGCAAAAAAGTCATGCACAAAGCCTTAGTCGACAAAGACCTTACTGTAGCCGGACACTTGGCCCGGGACCAGATATTCTAGGCAACTCCACCACCTGACCCGGAGCGATGTAATGACCGATGCTGTAACCCATGACGCCGAACTGGATGCCAGTGGCCTGAATTGCCCGCTGCCATTGCTCAAGGCCAAGCTGGAGCTGAATCGACTGGCCAGTGGCGCGGTGCTCAAGGTCATCGCCACCGATGCGGGTTCCCAGCGCGACTTTCGCACCTTTGCCCGATTGGCCGGTCATACGCTGCTTCGCGAAGAAGATGAGGCGGGTGTTTACCGCTACTGGTTGAAAAAAGCCTGAAACCTGCTGCGTTCATTTCTAAGGATTATTGATGTTCAAGGTGTTACGCGACTGGATTCAGCGCTACTTTTCCGATGAAGAAGCCGTGGTGCTGGCGGTGCTGCTGTTTCTGGCCTTTACCGCCGTTCTGACGTTGGGCGGCATGCTTGCGCCGGTGTTGGCCGGGATGGTGCTGGCGTATCTGATGCAGGGCCTGGTCGTGACCCTCGAACGCCTGCGCATGCCCGGTGGGGTCGCGGTGGGGTTGGTCTTCGCCTTGTTCATGGGCGTTTTGCTGGTGTTCATTATTGTCGTGGTGCCGTTGCTCTGGCATCAGTTGATCACGCTGTTCAACGAACTGCCCGGGATGCTGGCCAAGTGGCAATCGCTGCTGTTACTGCTGCCAGAGCGCTATCCACACCTTGTGTCGGACGAGCAGGTGTTGCAGGCCATCGAGGTGGCGCGGGGCGAGATCGGCAAGTTCGGTCAGTGGGCACTGACGTTCTCGCTGTCGAGTCTGCCTCTGCTGGTGAACATCATGATCTACCTGGTGCTGGTGCCGATCCTGGTGTTCTTCTTTCTCAAGGACCGCGAGATGATCGGTCAGTGGGTGCGCGGCTACCTGCCGCGTGAACGGGCATTGATCACCCGTGTAGCCCATGAAATGAACCGACAGATCGCCAATTACATCCGCGGCAAAGTCATCGAGATTTTCATCTGCGGCGGTGTGACCTACATCGGGTTCGTCGTACTGGGGCTCAACTACGCGGCGTTGCTGGCATTGCTGGTGGGGGTGTCGGTGGTGGTGCCTTACGTTGGCGCAGTGGTAGTGACGGTGCCGGTCATGCTGATCGCGCTGTTCCAATGGGGCTGGAGCGATCAGTTCATTTACCTGATGGCGGTCTACGGGATTATCCAGACGCTGGACGGGAATGTGCTGGTGCCGCTGCTGTTTTCGGAGGCGGTGAATTTGCATCCGGTGGCGATTATCTGTGCGGTGCTGTTGTTTGGCGGGTTGTGGGGGTTCTGGGGGGTGTTCTTTGCGATTCCGCTGGCGACGCTGTTCAAGGCTGTGCTGGATGCCTGGCCGCGCAAGGAGCCGGTGGTGGCGCCGTTGCTTTAGCAGTCAGCCGGGATGAGGCAGTGGGGCAGGTGGCGGCTCCCGAGCAGGCCCGGTCCCACATCGGATCGCGTCAGGCTGGCCAACTCGGTCAACCGTGGGAGCGAGCCTGCTCGCGATAGCGTCAAAACTCAGGCCTTGTTCAACGCCTGTGCAGCCGCCAACACCGCATCCACATGCCCCGGCACCTTCACACCGCGCCATTCCTGACGCAGCACTCCGTCCTTATCAATCAGGAATGTGCTGCGATCAACGCCCATGTATTCCTTGCCATACAGCTTCTTCAGCTTGATCACATCAAACAGCTGGCAGAGCGCTTCTTCCTTGTCGCTGATCAGCTCGAAGGTGAACGCTTGCTTGGCCTTGAAGTTCTCGTGGGATTTCAGGCTGTCACGCGAAACACCGAAGACTTCGGTGTTTGCCGCTTTAAAGGCGTCAAGCTGATCGCGAAAGCCCTGGCCCTGAGTGGTGCAGCCCGGCGTGCTGTCCTTCGGATAGAAGTAGATCACCACCTGCTTGCCTTTAAGGCCCGCGAGGCTGACGGTCTGTCCATTGGTGGCGGGTGCTTCGAAGTCGGCAACCGGTTGGTCGATGGCAACGGCCATGAAAGCTTCCTTACATTGGGTTTTGTGGGCGCCACGGTTCGATCAGTGCATCCAGGTTCAGCGCGTCGGCGAAATCCAGGAACTGATCGCGCAACCAGCTGATCTGCACGCCGGCCGGCAAGGTCACGGTAAACGTGGCGTTGAGCATGGTGCCGCCGGTTTGCGGCGCCTGATACGTGTCGCAGGTCAGGTTTTCCAGCTCGACGTTGTGGTCCATGAAGAACTGGCACAGCTCGTTGATGATGTCCGAGCGATAGGCCGAGCTGACATAAGCGACGTAAGGCAAAGCCTGAGGACGATTCTCCAGCGCCGCGCTGCGCACCACGTTAACGGTGAATGCATGCTTCTTGGCGAGGCCCGGCAGGCTGCCTTCAAGGCGCGCCAGGGCGTCCCAGCTGCCGGAGATTTCGAGGATCAACGCGCTGCACTCGCCATGACGGGTCAGGCGAGAAGTGACCACGGCGCAGCGGTTTTCATGGCTGGCGCGGCACAGGACGTTAGTCAGCTCCATGGGGTTGGCGCCGAGGGCACTGATGACAAGGAATTGTTCGCGAACTGTGGGGGTGGACATGCAGCATTCCTAAAGCGATGAGCGGTCGATACTTTTACGGGCTTTTACTACCGGGGGCGAGCCTGCGGATGCGAATTCAAAAAACCCGGGCCGAAGGTTGCAACGTGCTCCATCAAGGCAGGAGCGAGGGGTGGCAACGCTGGATCGGGGCTTGTGATGCCGAAAATGGAGGCTCAAACCCGACGTGCGAGCTTATCAGTACCGATCAAAGCCTGAAGGGTAGCGAAAAGCAGCGCCAAGGGGAATGGCAGCAGCGCAGTACTTTGCTTGTACAAGCATCTTGGCGCCAGTACCATTACCGCTCTCTTTTTCCGGCAGGAGCGGTTGCATGATTGCGGGCAGTATGGTGGCACTGGTCACACCCATGGATGCACAAGGTCGTCTCGACTGGGACAGCCTGAGCAAACTGGTGGACTTTCACCTGCAGAACGGCACCCACGCGATCGTGGCCGTCGGCACTACAGGTGAATCGGCCACCCTTGACGTAAACGAGCACATCGAAGTGATTCGTTACGTGGTGAAGCAGGTGGCAGGGCGCATTCCGGTGATCGCCGGTACCGGCGCCAACTCGACGCGCGAAGCCATCGAGCTGACCACCAATGCGAAGACCGCCGGCGCCGATGCTTGCCTGCTGGTGACGCCGTACTACAACAAGCCGACCCAGGAAGGCTTGTACCAGCACTTCAAGGCCATCGCCGAAGCCGTCGACATCCCGCAGATCCTGTACAACGTGCCGGGCCGTACCGCCTGCGACATGCTGACCGAAACCGTGATCCGCCTGTCGACCGTGAAAAACATTATCGGCATCAAGGAAGCCACCGGCGACCTGGCCCGCGCCAAAGCCATCATCGACGGCGTCAGCAAAGACTTCCTGGTGCTGTCCGGTGACGACGCCACCGCAGTCGAGCTGATCCTGCTCGGCGGCAAAGGCAACATCTCGGTCACCGCCAACGTCGCCCCGCGCGACATGAGCGACCTGTGCAACGCTGCCCTGAAAGGCGACGCCGTCACGGCCCGCGCGATTCACGAAAAGCTGATGCCGCTCAATAAAACCCTGTTTATCGAATCCAACCCTATCCCCGTGAAATGGGCGCTGCATGAAATGGGCCTGATGCCGGACGGTATTCGTCTGCCGCTCACCTGGCTCAGTGCTGCCTGTCACGAACCGCTGCGGCAGGCCATGCGCCAGTCCGGCGTACTGGTTTAATTGAGGAAGCACTACGCATGAAGCGATTGGCCGGACTTTCCGCACTTGCCTTGATTATCTCCAGCACCAGTGGCTGTGGATGGGTCTGGGGCCCGGAAGGTTATTTCCGTGACCGTGGTAGCGATTACCTGGAAGCGCAACAGACTGCACCTATGCAACTGCCAACGGATGTCAGCACCGCCAAGCGTCTGGATCCGCTGCTGCCGATCCCGCGCAACGTGGCTGATGACACCGCCAAAGGCGAATACATCGTGCCGCGTCCGCAGCCACTGACGGCATCGGCTGACGCCAGCGCCTACTCGCTGCAGAAGAGCGGTGATTCGCGCTCGATCCTGGCCCAGAATCCACCTGCCGAAGCCTGGCCAGTGGCGATACAGTTCTTCCAGGACAACGGTTTCCGTCTGGACGAACAGAAGCCGCAAACCGGTGAATTCACCACCACCTGGCAGCGTTCCGACGAACTGTCGGCAGCGATGGCCAAGCGCCTGAGTTCCGCTGGCGTCAGCACCGACAGCGAAACCCGCGTTCGAGTGCGTATCGAGCCGGGCGTTCAGCGCAACACCAGCGAAATCTACGTGGTCAGCGCCGAGCGTCCTGCCGGCAGCACCGCCGACGTGGCCTTCACCAACCGTTCGGTCAACACTGGCCTGGACGCGGCACTGGTCGACGACATGCTCGCGAGCATGAGCCGCATCTCGGAGAAGGGCGGTTCGGTTTCCATGCTGGCTTCGCGTGATTTCGATACGCCGAGTCGTGTCAGCCTGAGCGAAGACGGCAGCGGCAACCCGGTTCTGAACGTCGGCAATGACCTGGATCGTGCCTGGTCGAGCGTTGGTCGTGCGCTGGAACAGGGCGAATGGCGCGTTGAAGACATCAACCGCAGCCTGGGCCTGTACTACATCAATCTCTCCGAAAAAGCCGAGAAGAAAGACGAGAAGCCTGGCTTCTTCAGCAGCCTGTTCGGCAGCGCGCCGAGCAAGGAAGAAGTTGAAGCCCGTGCCGAGCGTTATCAGGTTCGCCTGAGCAAGGTAGGCGAGAACGTCCAGGTCACCGTCGAGAAAAACATCAACACCGTGGCGCCGGCAGAAGTGGCGCGCAAAGTGTTGAGCGTGATTCAGGACAACCTGGGCTGATCACATGCGTTTTGCCGTTCTCGGCAGCGGTAGCCAAGGGAACGGCACGCTGATAGCCAGCGCTGATACGTATGTGCTGGTGGATTGTGGTTTCTCCTTGCGGGAAACCGAAAAACGCCTGCTGCGCCTGGGTGTGAACCCTGCGCAGTTGAGCGCGATACTCGTGACCCACGAACATGCCGACCACGTGCATGGCGTGGGTTTGCTGTCTCGGCGCTACAATCTGCCTGTCTACCTCAGTCGCGGGACCCAGCGCGGGATGCGCAAACCGATTGAACCGGCTGGCCTTCTGGCTGGCGGCGAGCAACTGCAGATCGGCGCACTGAGCATCGACGTCATTGCCGTGGCCCACGATGCACAGGAACCGACGCAGTACGTTTTCAGCGATGGTGAGCGGCGCTTTGGCCTGCTGACCGACCTGGGCTCGTATTGCAACAAGGTGCTGGACGGCTATCGGGACCTCGATGCGCTGATGATCGAGTCCAACCATTGCCGTGACATGCTCGCTCGCGGTCACTACCCGTACTTCCTGAAGCAGCGGGTGGGCGGTGAACTGGGACATCTGAACAACCACCAGGCGGCATTCCTGGTGTCTGAGTTGGGCTGGCAAGGCCTGCAACACCTGGTCCTGGCCCATCTGAGCAGCAAGAACAACCTGCCGCAGCTGGCCCGGCAATGTTTTGTCGACACCCTCGGGTGCGACCCGGACTGGCTGCAACTGGCCGATCAAGATTCAGGGCTCGACTGGCGACACATCGCCTAGCCCACCTACTTAGCAAGCGGAGCCCATCATGGAAAAACGTGAAGAACTCTACCGCGGCAAAGCCAAATCGGTTTTCAAGACCGACGACGCTGACCGCTTGATCCTGCTGTTTCGCAACGACACCTCGGCGTTCGACGGCAAGCGCATCGAGCAGCTCGACCGCAAAGGCATGGTGAACAACAAGTTCAACGCCTTCATCATGCAGAAACTCGAAGCCGCCGGCGTGCCGACCCAGTTCGACAAACTGCTGGGCGACAACGAATGCCTGGTGAAGAAGCTCGACATGATCCCGGTCGAGTGCGTCGTGCGTAACTACGCCGCCGGCAGCCTGGTCAAGCGCCTGGGCGTCGAAGAAGGCATGAAGCTCAACCCTTACACCTTCGAACTGTTCCTGAAGGACGACGCCAAGGGCGACCCGTTCATCAACGAATCCCATGTCGTGGCCTTCGGTTGGGGCACCGCCGAGCAACTGGTTCGCATGAAAGAACTGTCGCTCAAGGTGAACGAAGTCCTGAGCAAACTGTTCGACGACGCCGGCTTACTGCTGGTCGACTTCAAACTCGAATTCGGCGTGTTCTCCGACGGCTCTATCGTCCTGGGCGACGAATTCAGCCCGGACGGCTGCCGCCTGTGGGACAAGGCCACCGGCAAGAAAATGGACAAAGACCGCTTCCGCCAGGGCCTCGGTGATGTCATCGAAGCCTACGAAGAAGTCGCCAATCGTCTGGGCGTACCGCTTTAATCGACGCAAGCATCTGATAGCACGGAAAAATTTCGCTTAGGGGGTTCGCTTCCGGCGAAAGTGTTGTTATGATGCGCGCCGTTGGAGAGATGCCAGAGTGGCCGAATGGGACGGATTCGAAATCCGTTGTACCTTCACCGGTACCTAGGGTTCGAATCCCTATCTCTCCGCCATTACATAAAAAAAGCCCCGTAGCTGAAAAGTTACGGGGCTTTTTTGTTTCCAATGCCTCGGTCAGGGCATTTTAAACCGTGAACGCGCCGATACATTGGTGTGATTACTCAGGATGGCTGGCCGCTATTTTGCGGCTTTCTTGTCCTTCCGATCAGGTCTGGGTGTTACCGCCTTCACCACATCATCAAGCAGCGCTTTGCCCATCGCCGTTAAATAGTGCGCGGCCCAGGCATGACGGTCGGTGTCTCTTACGTAGGCGGCGTCTTCCGTGAACGCCTTGGCCAGGAACAGAAAATCAGAGGCCTGTGCCAATGCATCACTCACAGGGACTCCAGCGCTGACGTGGAACATCGCTTTTCCTGAGCAGTAGATGGGGGTGAAGCCGATGGTTTTTGCTTCTGTTGGTTCGCTCATTGATCACCTCCATAGACGCAAAGGTGAATAGGTGACGAACAGCGCCGCGCAGAAGGCAGGTGCGTGAGAGGCTTTATTTCGAATGGATTTAGCTTGTTCATTATCAGTTCCCTTGATTAGAAGAACTGCCACTTCGCTGTCTCAAAAGCGGGGTGGCAGCCGTGCGTGGTGTGAGACCCGGCAATCAAGGTAACCGGTAGGCCCGAAAGCCTCCCACGCACAGCCGCCATAAAACCGATTCGCTGACGAAAAAAAACGCCGCATAGGTTCTGTGGCGCTTTGCGCCTTGATTGTCCCCGGGGTCTCACGCCCGATCGCTGAATGTGCAGCGACGTCTGGAGAGTATCCCGACAAAGATAGGGGCAACAAGGCGGTAGCTTGCTGAAATGCACAGTAACGCGCTTCCTTACACAACTCTCGGAGTTTGCCTACAACTTCAGCGAGAGTCACCCGGATATTCTGGTACCGACCCCACTCTGACAAAGAAGCGAAGCCCTACCAAGCGAGAAAAAAAGGCGCATCCCGCTCATTAGCTATCATGCAATAAAGAGCGAAATCACCGGATAGCGGGGAAGAGCATGAACAGATGGCGGCGGCTTTGGTTGATTATCAAGCTGATTGCAGCCCTGGCGGCCTGTGTGGCCGTCGCTGTTCAGGCTTTTCTCTACATGCTGGACAGCTCCGACGCCGTGCAAATTCATCCATTGAGTATTTTGGTTGTCGGGCTGATTTTTGGCTTCATTACTTTTGGACTTCTCTCATTGATTGAGAGGGGTGTGTTGCGACTGGTGGCCCCGATCATTTCCAGACCTCAAGCAGAACCTGAAGGCAATACCGGTGCAATGCCGGAACGGCCACTGACCTTTTCAACCGAAGACCCCACTCATCAGAGAAACCTGTGACCTTGCGCTGGCAGCTTTCGCAAGAGCCCGTGGACGGATCTCACAGGCGTAATTCCGGGCTGACACAAACGAGAGAATCGTCCTACTTCGCACGCGGATACGTCCGAGATTGATCGAAGGTATATTCGTTTTTCAGCGAAGGCATCCGTAATGACTTCGCGGTCGAGCAGGTGGCTGGACGTTACGCACCATCTTCTGGTTGATCGGTTAATCGATGATTTATTCCCTCAAGGAGGAGGTAGCGATGTACAGCAGCAGTGAAGATGGTTTTCAGAGTAATGATCAGACCGGGGTGTCACGAGGCAAGCCAATGCCTGGGGATCTTCATCTGGATACCGGGCGGTTGGCCAACATTTTCAAAGCGCGAATAAAGAATACCGGGTGCCCGTTCTGTGAGCATGATGAGTGGGAGTTACCACTCCAGGCCGGGGCGACGGGTGTCGGGTTGCCTTGGGCGTGTGGCAAAGAGTATTTCCGCTCCGGCACGCAGGCGGTGATGCTTAATTGCAAATACTGCGGATTTATTCGCCTGCATTCGCTCAATGTGCTGGCAGATATCGTCGTCGAAGACAGCAGCAAAACCGTAGCGCTGGAGGTCTGCGATGAGTGAACCTTTTGTGCTGGTAAACCTTGATGAGCATTACCCCGACCGCTTCCCGAGCAACAAAAGAAGTGGCACTGACGAGAATGGACGAAGACCATCAGGTCCTCCAGGAGAAAACCCATTGGAACCGCGAGTATCTAAACTTGAGACGCATATCGAATACGTCCGACGTGACATTGGTGACCTTCGCGTGGAGTTTCGTGAGCACCGTCAAGAGGCTAGAACGGATTTTCGGGAGCACCGCAAAGACGCTCGAACGGATTTTCGTTTACTGTTCGGCGCGTTGATCACCACGGCGCTGGGCTTGGCAGCCATGATGGGAAAAGGGTTCGGTTGGTTGTAAATGAGTGAGTAAAAAGAAAAACCGGCTAAACGCCGGTTTTTTCGTGCAATTTGCCGACACCCTGATTTTGTCTCCGCTCTGAGGTCGCCAGCCCCTCAAAACGAAGGCGGCGTAATCACCCAGATCACCACCGCGTCTACCTCACCAGGATTGCCATACCGATGCGGCTCCTGGCTCGAAAAGCTGAAACTGTCCCCTTCATTCAGCTGGAAATAACGCTCCCCCACCCACAGCTCAAAACTCCCCGACAGCAAATACCCAGCCTCTTCCCCTTCATGGCTGTAACTCTGCTGACTGTAAGTCCCGGGTGGAAACCGTGAGTGCAGCATTTCCAACTGCCGATTCGGCTGCGGCGTCAGCAGCTGATCCACAATCCCGTCCTCATAATGCACGCTCATCCGAGTGTTCTTGCGCACCACAACGCCGTTGTCTTCAGGCGCTGTAGTGCCCTCGCTGGCAAAGAACCATTGGATGGTCACACCCAAACTACGCGCGATATTGAACAGCGCAGGAATCGACGGATAAGCCAGATTCCGTTCCAGCTGGCTGATATACCCCGCCGTCAGCTCGCTCATCTGCGCCAGTTCCGCCAGGGTCATGCCCCGACGTTTACGCAACCCACGAATCCGTGTGCCGAGAAAATGCGGTTCTGCCGTGGCGCTGTCCTGTGTGGGCGCGCTGCTGGCAGGCGGCATCTTGCTGCTGTTGCTCATGGCGTGCTCCAAACCGGGGTGTGTAAAAGCCCCGGAGTATAAAACAGCCTCAAAGCGCCCAGGCGACTTTCAAACCTTCGTAGATGGCTTCTTCGGCGGTGCGCGGGGCGAGGCAGTCGCCGATGCGACGAAATTCCACCAGGCCTTGCAGTTCGGCGCCGAGGGTATCGACGGGTTGATGGCCCTGGCAGAGCACCAGTGTGTCGATGTTTTCGAAGAGCATCGGTTCGCCGCTGGCGGTGTGTTGCAGGTAGACGGTGTTGTCGTCGCAGCCGTAGAGGCGGGCGTAGGGGGTGATCGGGATGCCGAGTTTGTGCAGTTCGCCGGCCAGTTGATCGCGCACGTACAGCGGCAGGTTTTCCCCGCAATGGGTACCGTTGACGGCGAGTTGCACCTGGTGCCCGGCGCGTACCAGACGTTCGGCGATGCCGGGGCCGATCCAGTCGGCGCGCCAATCGACGACCACCACGGAACGACCGATTTGCACCTCCTCGCGCAGCACTTGCCAGGCGTCTACGACCTGCAGTTCGCCGCCTCGCTCGAAGTCCGGCCAATACGGTTCGGCGCCGGTAGCAACGATCACCATGTCCGGCCGCTCGCGTTCGACCAGCGCCCGGTCCACGCGGGTATTGCGCACAACGCGCACCCCGGCCAGCTCCATTTCGCGTTGCAGGTTGGTGCTGGCGCCGCCGAATTCGGCACGCCGGGGCAGCAGTTGCGCCAGCAAGACCTGGCCGCCGAGTTGCGAGCAGGCTTCGTAGAGGGTCACGTCATGGCCGCGCTGGGCGGCCACGGCGGCGGCTTTCATCCCGGCCGGTCCGCCGCCGGCGATCATGATGCGCTTGCGTTGGGCGGCTGGTTGTCGCTGGCCGAAGATCAGTTCACGCCCGGTTTCCGGGTGCTGGATGCAGGAAATCGGCAGGCCTTTGTGGAAGTGGCCGATGCACGCCTGGTTGCAGGCGATGCAGGCGCGCACGTCTTCGACATGGCCAGTGTCAGTTTTGTTGGGCATTTGCGGGTCGCAGATCAGGGCGCGGGTCATGCCGCAGACGTCGGCTTGGCCACGAGCCAGAATCAATTCGGCTTCTTGCGGCTGGTTGATGCGCCCGGTGACGAACAGTGGAATCGACAACCCGGCCTTGAACGTTCCGGCTTCCTTGGCCAGGTACGCGGCTTCGATCGCCATCGGCGGCACGATGTGCACGGCGCCGCCTAAAGACGCCGAGGTGCCGGCGACGATGTGCACGTAGTCCAGAATCGGTTGCAGGGATTGCACGGCGGCCAGGGATTCGTCCTCGGTCAGCCCCTCGGGATCGCGTTCATCGGCGGAAATGCGCAGGCCGACGATGAAGTGTTCATCGGTGTTGGCGCGCACCGCCGCGATCACTTCCCGCAGGAAACGCAGGCGCTGTTCCAGCTCGCCGTTATAGCCATCGGTGCGACGGTTGACCCTGGGGTTGAGGAATTGCGCCGGCAGGTAGCCATGGCTGGCGACCACTTCCACACCGTCGATTCTGGCCTGGTACAGACGTCGGGCAGCGGCGCCATAACCGGCGACGATCTCGTCGATCATCGCTTGATCCAGCGCACGCGGCATCACCCGGAAACGCTCGTTGGGCACCGCTGACGGCGAGTAGGCGACGGCCAGCAAGCCATCGCTTGACTCCATGATTTCCCGACCTGGATGGAAGATCTGCGACAGCACCACGGTGCCGTGCGCATGGCAACGTTCAGCGATCGTCCGATAGCCCTCGATGCAAGCGTCGTCAGTGGCCATCAGCACATGGGAGGTGTACCGCGCGCTGTCATGCACCCCGGCCACTTGCAACACGATCAGCCCGACGCCACCTTCGGCCCGAGCGGTGTGGTAAGCGATCAGTTGCTCGTTGACCAGGTTGTTGGTGGGCATCGAGGTGTCGTGACCGCTGGACATGATGCGGTTCTTCAGGCGTTTGCCACGCAGCTGCAAGGGTTCGAACAGGTGTGCAAAAGCGGGGGACGAGGTCGGCATGGGACGGTTACTCCAGGCAGGCTGCAGCCGAAAGGCCGGCTTTTCGGTGTTGTTATTATTTGCCTATAGAAATTTACCTGTAGTAAAAAATCAACTTGTTTTTTTACTATGCCTCGCAGTAGATTCGTTTGGCGCCCGCACCTGGGGCGAACCTCACAACAATAAAAAAGGGCCACATCGACGTTGAGTCGAGTGACACCTGCAAGAGGAACCACTGATGAAATCGAATACGCTCAAGCACGGTTTTTATCCCTTGATGCTGTCCTTGGCCGTCAGCCTTGGCAGCGCTCAGGCAGCACCGGACATGGTGGTGGTGGGTTACGGCGGCGCCGGCCAGAAAGCCCAGGATGTGGCGTTCTTCCAGCCGTTCAGCATTGCGGATCGCAGCAAGCTGATTCAAAGCGAATACAACGGTGAGATGGCCCGGATCAAAGTGATGGTCGACACCGGCAACGCCGATTGGGACGTGGTGCAGATAGAAGGCCCCGACCTGATGCGCGGTTGCGACGAAGGAATGTATGAAAAACTCGACTGGAATATCCTCGGTCGCGTCGAACAATTGATTCCCGACGCCGCGCAGCCGTGCGGCTCGGCAGCGCTGGTGTGGAGCGTGGCGATTGCCTACGACACGCAGAAGCTGGCGCAGGCTCCGACGTCGTGGGCCGACTTCTGGGATGTGCAGAAAACCCCCGGCAAACGCGGGCTGCGCAAGCGTGCTGTGTATAACCTGGAGTTCGCGTTGCTGGCCGACGGCGTGAAAGTCGAAGACGTTTATTCAGTGTTGAACACGCCGCAAGGTGTCGACCGGGCCTTCGCCAAGCTCACCGAGCTCAAACCCTACATCCAGTGGTGGGAAGCCGGCGCGCAACCGGCGCAATGGCTGACGGCCGGGGATGTGGTGATGACCTCGACGTACAGCGGACGTGTGGCCGCAGCCGCGCAAAACGGCAGTCACCTGGGGCTGGTGTGGCCGGGCAGTCTGTATGGCATGGATTACTGGGCGATCATCAAAGGCTCGAAACATGTCGATCAGGCCAAGCGCTTTATCGCGTTCGCCAATCAGCCGGACGCGCAGGTCAAGTATGTCGAGCAGATCCCTTACGGCCCGACCAATACGCAAGCGGCAGCCAGACTCGACGGCAAACTCGCGCAATGGGTACCCACGGCGCCGCAAAACCTGAAAGGCGCGCTGTCGATGGACGTGGCGTTCTGGGTCGATCACGGCGAAGAACTCGAAGAGCGTTTTAATGCCTGGGCCAGCAAGTAGCCGCTGGCGGCTGGACGTTTCACCGCGTCCGGCCTTACTGTTTTGCGCAGTCGATCACCCTGGAGAACCGCAACAATGAACGAGATCGCCCACCCGCTGCGCAGCACGACGGAACAGCATCTGCGCGAGGAACTGGCCGCCTGTTATCGATTGATCGCGCACTTTCGCATGACCGATCTGATTTTTACCCACATCTCGGTGCGACTGCCGGGGCCTGAGCATCACTTCCTGATCAATCCATACGGGCTGATGTTCGATGAGATCACCGCGTCGAATCTGGTGAAGATCGGCCTTGATGGCCGGGCCGTGGAGCCGTCGCCGTATCCCGTGAATCCGGCAGGTTTTGTGATTCACAGCGCCATTCATGGTGCGCGTGACGATGCGCAGTGCGTGCTGCACACCCACACCCGATCCGGCTGCGCGGTCGCGGCGTTGAAGTGCGGGTTGTTGCCGGTGAACCAGATCTCCATGGAGTTCTACGGGCGGGTGGCCTATCACGACTATGAAGGCGTGGCGCTGGACATGAGCGAGCAGCAGCGCCTGGTGCAGGACCTTGGCGACAAGCCGGTGCTGATGCTGCGTAATCACGGTTTGCTGACCGTTGGCGAGACTGTGAGCCAAGCCTTCTTGCGCATGTACTACCTGGAAAAAGCCTGTGAAATCCAGCTCGCTGCGCAAGCTGCCGGTGAGTTGGTCTTGCCGCCGAGCGAGGTGTGCGAACACACCGAACGTCAGTTCAATGATCCTGGCCGGCCGCTGGACGAAGGGGAGTTGAGCGACCCGGACGCCATGCAGTTGGCCTGGGCCGCGCTGTTGCGATTGCTTGAGCGGGTGGCGCCGGGTTATCGCGACTGACTGGAGACTTGCCACGCTCTTGCTGTACAGTCGTTCAGCCCGCGGCGTTCACCGCCGCGCCCTAATGATTGATCCACGGAGAGTGTCGCGCATGAGTCAGGAAGCCCGTTTTTCCCGCATGGAGCCGGAGTTGCGCAAGGCCAACCTGATCGAAGCCACGCTGGTTTGCCTCAAGCGCCACGGCTTTCAGGGCGCATCGATCCGCAAGATTTCCGCCGAGGCCGGCGTCTCGGTCGGGTTGATCAGCCATCATTATTCCGGCAAGGACGAATTGGTGGCCGAGGCCTACCGGGCGATTACTGGCAGGGTCATGGGGTTGCTGCGCGACGCCATGGAACACGCGGCACCCAGCGCCCGGGAACGCTTGTCGGCGTTTTTTCGCGGCTCGTTTTCAGCCGAATTACTCGACCCGCAATTGATTGATGCCTGGCTGGCATTCTGGGGGGCTGTACGCACGGCGGAATCAATCAACCTCGCGCACGAGCATTCCTACGGCGAGTATCGCGGCATCTTGCGTAAAGTCCTGACCGAATTGGCGCAGGAGGAGGGCTGGGAACACTTCGATGCCGACCTGGCCGCCATCAGCCTTAGCGCGTTGCTTGATGGTTTGTGGCTGGAGTCGGGACTCAACCCGGGTACCTTTACCCCGGAGCAAGGCATTCAGATTTGCGAAGCCTGGGTCGACGGCTTGCAGGCGGGCGGTCGTCAACGGTTTTGCGTTCAGACGACGGGCTGTTGATCGGTCGTTCAGCTGCCGATACTCTCTGGCGCCAAGGCAACAAAACACTCTAATAAGAAACACGCCTTCGGGCATACGCGGGACACCTAGCGATGACTCCTCGGGTACTGATCGTCGATGACGATCCGCTGATTCGCGAACTGCTGCATGCCTACCTGTCCCAGGAAGGTTATGACGTGCATTGCGCCGCCACCGCGGAGCTGGCCGAAACCTTTCTGGCGAGCCAGACGGTGGATCTGGTGATGCTCGATATCCGCTTGCCGGGCAAGGACGGGCTGACCCTGACCCGGGAGCTGCGGGTCCGTTCGGAAGTCGGGATCATTCTGATCACCGGACGCAACGATGAAATCGATCGCATCGTCGGCCTCGAATGCGGCGCCGACGACTACGTGATCAAACCCCTCAACCCACGCGAGCTGGTGTCCCGGGCGAAAAACCTGATACGCCGGGTTCGCCACGCGCAGGCGCCCCAGCCGGTGGCGGCCATTGCAAAACCGGTCAAGCAATTCGCCGACTGGGCGCTGGACACCGATCGCCGACGGCTGATCGACGCCACTGGCAGCGAAACCCTGCTGACCCACGGCGAATACCAGCTGCTCAGCGTGTTCCTGCGCAACAGCGGCCACACGTTGAGCCGCGATCAGTTGATGGACCAGATCCGCAACCGCGAGTGGGTGCCCAATGATCGTTCCATCGACGTGTTGGTCGGACGTTTACGGCGCAAGTTGCACGACGATCCGGCCGAGCCGCAGTTGATCATTACCATCCACGGTGCCGGTTACCTGTTCACCGCCAGCGTAGCGGCCTGACTCTTATGTGGCGGCTGTTTGCGCTGCTGCTGGGGTTGGTCGCCCACAGCACAATGGCGGCGGAAAAGATTCGCTATTGCGACTATCCGGTCTACCCGCCGATCTCCTGGAGTGACGGCAAGCAGGTACGCGGCCTGGCCCCGAGCGTGGTGAAAAACCTCTTCGAGAAACTCGGCTATGAAGTCGACATCATCGTGCTCGGCAACTGGAAGCGCTGCCTGCTCGACGCCGCTGAAGGCCGGGTCGATGTGGTGTTGGCCTACAACACCGCACAACGCGAGCAGAGCATGATGTTTTCCACGGTGCCGGTGTTGCGTGAAGAGGTCGCACTGTTCATCAACCGCCAGCGTCCGGTGAAATTCGAGCGTCTGGAGGACCTGGCCCATTACCGTGGCGGGCTGCTGTTCGGTGAAAGTTATGGCGTGGAATTCGACCGCTTGGTCGCACAGCACCAAAACATCGAGTGGGTCTCTGACAGCCACCAGAACTTCGGAAAACTGATTCGCGGGCGCATCGACTTCATCACCTCGGAGCGACGCACCGGCGAGCTTTACGTCGAGAACCTGCCGGGCGCACAAGACATCGTCGCCTTGCCGACCTCCTTGAGCGTTGACTACCTGCGGATTGCGGTATCACGCCGTTCACCACTGGCCAGCCGCATGCCGGACATCGATGCGCAACTCAAACGCATGGTCGATGCCGGGGAGGTCGAGCGTTTGCTCGACGAAAGCGAAGTCACGTACCGCGACATGATCAACCTGCCGGCGAATTCGAAATGATCGGCGCACGGCCCGGGGGGCTGTTGCGGCGTCTGCTGTTGTTCATTCTGTTGTTCAGCCTGTGCTTCACCGTCCTGGCGAGCACCGTGCAGTTGTACTTCGAATACCGCCGCGAGATGCGCGAGATCGATTCGCGCATGGAGCTGATTCGCGCCGGGTATCTGGCCAGTCTGGAGCGCAGTCTCTGGGACTTGAACCAGGAACAATTGAATGTGCAGTTACGCGGCCTGGTGGATTTTTCCGACGTGGCACGGGTGCATCTGATCAGCCCTGATTTCGATCTGCTGCATGGCAACGCGGAGCCGATAGGGCCGTTGCGCATTGAGCGTTTTCAATTGGACTATCAACCGCCGTCCGGGCCGTCGCGGCATCTGGGCCAGTTGGAGGTCAGCACCGATCTGGGCGCCGTGCACCAGCGTTTGTACGCCACCGGTTTGACCAGCCTGTTATGGATGAGCGTGTTCCTATGCGGGTTGGCGGTGGCGCTGTCGGGGCTGTTTTACCGCTTGGTCACGCGGCACCTGCAAGTCATGGCCGAGTTCGCCCGGCGTGTTGCCGCCGGTGACTGGCACGACCCCTTGCAACTGGACAAGCGCCGTGGCGCTGACGAGGACGAAATCGACACCGTGGCCCATGCGCTGGACGACATGCGCCGGGCAATCCTCAGTGACATTGACCGCCGGGAAACCGATCGACTGGCCCTGCAAGACAACCGCGATGAACTGCTGCGAAGGGTCGAGCGCCGCACCGCCAGCCTGATGCGTGCCAAGGATGAAGCCGAAGCGGCCAACCTTGCGAAATCACGGTTCCTGGCGACCATGAGCCACGAACTGCGCACGCCGCTCAACGGCATCCTTGGCATGGCCGAATTGCTGCGTGACGCCCACTTGGATGAGCGCAACGGCAAACGTCTGGATGCGTTGTACAAGGCGGGCGAAGGGTTGTTGTCGATTCTCAATGAAGTGCTGTATTTCGCTCGATTGGAGGAGGGCGTCAGCCACCCGGAACCGGTCGACTTTTCCCTCCGGCGGTTGCTCGAAGAGGTGCTGACGCTGCTGGAACCGCGCGCGCTGAGCAACGACACGACGCTGCACTGCCGGATGGATCCGCAGGTCGCCGACCGGCACCATGGCGCCGAACAATTCTTGCGTCAGGTATTGAGCAACTTGCTGGCCAACGCGATCAAGTTCACCGAAGGTGGAGAGGTCAGAGTCGAGGTCGTGCTGCTGGCTCCCAACCCGCAACAGACCGGGCAACGGCTGCGCCTGAGCGTGACGGACAACGGCATCGGCATTGCGCCGGCGGTGCAGGATAAGATTTTCGAGCGCTTCACGCAGGCCAGCGAGGAGGTGGCGCAACGCTTCGGCGGAACCGGTCTCGGATTGGCCATTTGCAAACATCTGGTGGAGCAGTTGGGCGGGCAGATCGGTGTTGAAAGCCAGGTCGGGCAGGGCAGCTGTTTCTGGTTTGAAGTGACGTTGCAACCGTCGACCGGCACCACCGAGGTGGCGTCAAGCAGCGAACCCGGCAGGTCGCTGAAGATTCTGGTGGTCGAGGACGTGGCGCTGAACCGTGAAGTGGTCAGCGGCTTGCTGCAACGGGACGGGCATCAGGTCTGGCTCGCCGAAGACGGCGAGCAGGCGCTGATGCAATGCGCCGGGCAGACGTTCGATTTGATCCTGCTCGACGTGCACCTGCCGGGCATCAGTGGCGTCGAGTTGTGCACATTGATTCGCGGCACCGAAGGCCCGAACCGCCAATGCCGAATCTTCGCCCTGACCGCCAGTGTGCAACCGGCGCTGGTGCGCGGTTATCTGGATGCCGGGATGGACGGCATCCTCGCCAAACCTCTGAAGCTCGACAATCTGCGTCAGGCCCTGGCCGGGCATTCACCCATACCCACGCCGCAGCCTGTTGACGAGGCAATGGATTGGCCGTTGCTGGACACCCACCGCACCTTGCTCGGTGAACAGAAACTCCAGGGATTGCTGGCGGTGTTGCGCGATTCGATCAGCCAGCATCGCGAAGCGCTCACGGAAGCGATCGAGGCCGACGATTGCACCGAAGTCGCTCACCTGGCGCATCGCCTGGCCGGCAGCAGCGACTCATTGGGCTTTCGTGCATTGGCCACTGTGCTGCGCGCGCTGGAAGAGGCTGCGCTGGTCAACGACGAATCAAGGTTGCGGATATTGGCACCGCAGGTTCACGCGCACTTGCAGCATTCACAACAGACGCTGACCGACCTGCTGCACCCCTGACATACAAGTTCGTTACGACTTTTTACAACTTCGAGCGTTAAGGTCAACGGGAGCTTACATGGCCTTCCAATAATCGAGATAACCGCCACAGCGCGGTCTTCGAAGCTTATTGGAGATAATAATAATGAACCGCCGTAAAGCTGATCCCTCCTCGCGCCACGCGCACCTTGCTGATGGGGTGCGGACATGAGCGAATCTATCGAACGTAATGGCATCCACCTGACCCGCGCTTTAAAAAGCCGACACATTTTCATGTTGTCCCTGGGGGGCGTGATCGGCACGGGGTTGTTTATGGGCTCCGGAGTGACGATCAATCAGGGCGGGCCGGTGGGGGCGATTCTCGCTTACCTGGTCGCCGGTTTCCTGATGTACCTGGTGATGGTGTGCCTGGGCGAATTGTCCGTGCAAATGCCGGTGTCCGGCTCGTTTCAAACCCACGCGACCAAGTTCATCGGGCCGGCCACCGGCTTCATGATCGGCTGGGTGTACTGGATGAGTTGGGCGACCACCGTGGGCCTGGAGTTCACGGCGGCAGGCATGCTGATGGAACGCTGGTTTCCAACCATTCCGATCTGGTACTGGTCGGCGCTGTTCGTGGTGGTGCTGTTCGGCCTGAATGCGTTGGCCACACGCGCTTTTGGTGAAGCGGAATACTGGTTTTCCGGGATCAAGGTCGCGGCGATCCTCGGGTTTATTGTGGTCGGCGTGCTAGTGATTTTCGGCGCGATCCCACTGACCAGCGGTGCACCGGCACCGATGATGACCAACCTGATCGGCGACTCGCTGTTCCCCAACGGTTTGTCGGCGGTGTTCGCAGTGATGATGACCGTGGTCTACGCCTTCCAGGGCTGCGAGATCATGGGCGTGGCCGCCGGCGAAACCGATCAGCCGGAAAAAAGCATCCCGCGCGCCGTGCGCAACGTGGTGTTTCGCGTGTTGATTTTCTATGTGCTGGCGATCGTGGTGCTGTCGGCAATCGTGCCGTGGCAGCAGGCCGGGTTGATGGAAAGTCCGTTCGTGCAAGTGTTCGACATGGTCGGCATTCCTTATGCGGCTGACTTGATGAACTTTGTGATTCTTACGGCGATTCTGTCGGTGGGTAACTCGGGCCTGTATGCCTCTACGCGCATTCTGTGGGCGATGTCCAAGACCGGCATGGCGCCGAAAAGCCTGTCGCCGTTGAGCAAGCGCGGCGTGCCGTTGCGGGCGCTGAGCATCACCTTGTGCTTCGCGCTGGTGTCGTTGATGACCAGCTTCGTCGCGGCGGACACGCTGTTCATGGTGTTGATGGCGGTGAGCGGTATGTCGGGCACGGTGACCTGGATCGTGATCGCGCTGGCGCAGTACAAATTCCGCAAGGCTTACCTGCGCGATGGCGGCAAGCTCAGCGACTTGAAATACCGGGCGCCGTGGTTCCCGCTGTTGCCGCTGACATGCATTGCGTTGTGCTGTTCGCTGTTCGTGTTCCTGGCATTGGATGAAACGCAGCGCCCTTCGCTGTATTGGGGCTTCGGGTTTATCGCGGTGTGCTACGCCGCGTACTTCCTGACTCAACGCAAGCGCCAGGCGGTGCTGGCACCGAGCTTGCCGACGGCGTAGCGGTACACGCCAAGACAAAACCCTATGGGAGCAAGCCGTGGCGAGAGGATCAATCCACTCGCCACAGCTCGCTCCCATCGTTGTTTTTGGCGGGTTACGCGCTGTAGGCAGTTGTTCAAAGTTGTAACAGCGCAGTCGTCGCATGGCTGGATGTCAGAACTTAAACCAACAAAATCAACTACTTACTAAGTAAGCGCAGCTGTTACAGCCCGCTCTTCAGCCAATTGCCGTCTTGCTGAACACTCGTTTAGTATGGCCCTAAGTCGCACCACCTCACGCCAAACCCAATAATTCGAGGATTCGCATGACTACTCACATTTCTCTGCTGTGCCAAGTAAAAGCCGGCGTGGCCTGGATCACCCTCGATCGCCCCGATCAGCGTAATGCGCTGGACATTCCGACCCTGAAAAACCTGCACGCCGTGCTCGATGAGTTCAACGCCGATCCCTCCGTTCGGGTCGTGGTGCTGACCGGCAGCGGCCGCAGTTTCTGTTCCGGCGCGGATCTCGCCGAATGGGCCGAAGCCGAAGCCCGTGGCGCCCTCGAAAGCTACGGCTGGACCGAAACCGCCCATGCATTGATGAGCCGTTTGTACAGCCTGGAAAAACCAACCATCGCCGCCATCAACGGCACCGCCGTCGGCGCCGGGATGGACCTGACGCTGTGCTGCGACCTGCGCATCGCCGCGCAATCGGCGCGCTTCAAGGCCGGCTACACCAGCATGGCCTACTCGCCGGACGCCGGTGCCAGCTGGCATCTGCCGCGCCTGATCGGCACTGAACAAGCCAAGCGCCTGCTGTTCCTCGACGAGTTGTGGGGCGCCGATCGTGCCTTGGCCGCCGGTCTCGTCGGCGAAGTCTGCGCCGATGAACAACTGCACGGCGTGACCACCGAATTGGCCACGCGCCTGGCCAACGGTCCGACATTCGCTTTCGCCCAGACCAAAAAACTCATGCGCGAAGGCGCCCAGCGCAGCCTGCCGGAGCAACTGCAAGCCGAGCTCGCCGCCGGCCTGCTTTGCGGTCGCAGCAAAGACGGCGCCGAAGCCTTGCGCGCCGCCATCGAAAAACGCCCGGCACACTTCAGCGGCCAATAGGCCCGATGACTGGCCTCGTACACCTACTCAGCACATGAACAACAGGTAGCCCCATGAATTTCCAACTGACCCAAGAACAAGACATGTTGGTGGACGCGGTACGCAGCTTTGTCGCCAAGGAACTGCTGCCTCATGAGGAAGCGGTCGACCGCGCCGACGAAGTCTCCCCGGAGCTGGCGGCACAGATCCGTGGCAAGGCGATTGCGGCAGGTTTCTATGCCTTCAACATGCCCGAAGAAGTGGGCGGTGGCGGCCTCGATTACCTGTCCCAGGCGCTGATCGAGCGTGAACTGTCCAAGGTTTCGTGGGCGCTGCATGTGTTTGTCGCGCGGCCGTCGAAAATCCTCATGGCTTGCACCGGCGAGCAGATCAACGACTACCTGCTGCCGTGCATCCAGGGCGAGAAAATCGATTGCTTCGCGCTGACCGAGCCGGGTGCCGGTTCCGACGCCAACGCGATCAAGACCCGTGCCGTGCGCGACGGTGATGACTTCATTCTCAACGGCAGCAAGCACTTCATCAGCCACGCCGGTCATGCCGATTTCGCCATCGTTTTCGCGGTCACCGACACCTACGAACACAACGGCAAACAGCGCAACGCCGTGACGTCGTTCCTGGTCGACCGCGACACGCCGGGCATGACCATTCGCCGGGGTCCCAAGTGCGTGAGCAACCGCGGTTATCACACCTTTGAAATGTTCTTCGACGACTGCCGCGTCCCCGCCAATAAAGTGCTGGGGGAAGTCGGCAAGGGCTGGGACGTGGCCAACGCCTGGCTCACGGCCGGACGGGTGATGGTCGCCGCCAACTGCGTCGGCCAGGCGCAACGCGCGCTCGACGTGTCGCTGCAATGGGCCGCCGACCGCAAGCAGTTCGGCCAGCCGATCGGCACCTACCAGGGCATCTCGTTCAAGCTCGCCGACATGGTCACGCAGATCCGCGCCGCCGAACTGCTGACCTTGCACACCGCCTGGAAAATGGACCAGGGCACCATGACCGACGGCGAGGCCGGCATGGCCAAGTTGTTTGCCAGTGAAGTGCTCGGCAAGGTCGCCGATGAGGCGGTGCAGATCTTTGGCGGCATGGGCCTGATGGACGAATGCCCGGTGGAACGCATCTGGCGCAACGCGCGGATCGAGCGCGTCTGGGAAGGCACCTCGGAGATCCAGCGCCACATCATTTCCCGCGAATTGCTGCGGCCACTGTTGCGCTGACCGGTCCGGAGAATGGCTATGTCGCAAACGATTCGTGACAACCTCAAACGCATGCTCGCACCGCGCCACCTGGCGTTTATCGGTGGCCGCAGCATGGCCCGCGCGCTCAAGCGCTGCGCCGACGGCGGTTACCTTGGCGAGATGTGGCTGGTCAATCCGCAGCACGACAGCCTTGAAGGCGTGCCGTGTGTGCGCCGTATTGCCGATCTGCCGTGCGGCCCGGACGCGGTGTTCATCGCGACCAACCGCGAGCTGACCCTGACCTGCGTTGCCGAACTGGCCGCCAAGGGCGCAGGCGGGGCGATCTGCTACGCCTCCGGGTTCGCCGAAACCGGTGCCGAGGGCCAGGCCTTGCAGCAACAATTGCTCAAAGCCGCCGGCCACATGGCCTTGCTCGGCCCCAACTGTTACGGCCTGCTCGACTACTTGCACAGCTCCGCGCTGTGGCCGGTGGCCCATGGCGGAAAACCGGTGGAGAAGGGCGTCGCCGTCCTGACCCAAAGCGGTAACTTTGCCTACAACCTGTCCATGAGTGACCGCTCGCTACCAGTGGCCTACATGGCGTCGGTCGGCAATCAGGCGCAACTGGGCATCGCCGAATTGATGGACGTGTTGCTCGATGAGCCGCGCGTCACCGCCATCGGCTTGCACCTCGAAGGCCTGAAAAACGTCCCGGGTTTCGCCCGCGCGGCGCACAAGGCATTGGAGAAGGGCATTCCGATCATCGCCTTGAAAACCGGCGTGTCGCAGATCGGTGCCGAGCTGGCGCTGAGTCACACAAGCTCGCTGTCCGGTTCCGATGCGCTGTACGACAGTCTGTTTGCGCGCCTCGGCGTGATCCGCGTCAGCGGCCCGGTGAGTTTCGTCGAAACCTTGAAAGCGGCGGCGTGCGGCAAGTTGCCGGCGGGCAACAGCCTGATCGCACTGGCCTGTTCGGGAGGCGATGCCGGGCTGATTGCCGACTACGCCGAGCGCAACGAGCTGAGCTTGGCGAAACTCGACGAAGGTCAGCGCGATGAGCTGGCGCAAGTGCTGCCGAGCTACGCCAATCTGGTCAATCCGCTGGATTTCACCACGGCGATCTGGGGCGACGGCGAAGCCTTGAACCACATGCTCGACAGCGCCCTGCGCACCGAAGCCGATGCGGCGATGCTGGTGCTCGATTACCCGGCCGAATTTACCGGCGAACGCAAGGAATGCGACCTGCTGCTGGAGCTGTTCTGTGCTGCGCTGATCCGCCACGGCAAGACCGGTTTTGTCACCTCGGCTTTCCCGGAATTGCTGCCGGCCCACGCTCGCGAACGTCTGCATACCCAAGGCGTGGCGGCGTTGCAAGGCGTCGAAGACGGGCTGGCCGCGTGGGGTCGGATTGCTGGCTATCAACGCAACCGTCAGGCGCTGCTGGCGCTCGGTGAATCAGTGCTGGTGCCGCACTGCCCTCAGGCGCTGGAAGGCGAAGGTCGCTTGCTCAATGAATGGGATTCGAAAAAAGCGTTGCGCGCCTTCGGCCTGCAGACGCCCAACGGCGTGTTGAGCTCACCGGACGAGGCGTTGAGCGACGCCAACGCGCTGGGTTATCCGTTGGTATTGAAAGCGGTCAGCTCCCAACTGCCGCACAAAACCGAAGCCGGCGCCGTGGCGTTGAACCTCAAGGACGGCGCCGCTCTGAACGCTGCCCTGGAAAAAATGCGCGCCAGCCTCGTCGATTACGCGCCGCACGTGCCGTTCGATCAGGTGCTGCTGGAGCCCATGGCCAAGCCGCCGTTGGCCGAGCTGATCGTCGGCATCAAACGCGAAAACGACTTCGGCCTGGCCCTGGTCATCGGCGCGGGCGGAATTCTGGTGGAGTTGCTCAAGGACAGTCGCAGCCTGTTGCTGCCCACCACCGATGGCGCCATTCGCCAAGCGTTGCTCGGCCTGCGCAGTGCCGCGTTGCTGCAAGGTTTTCGCGGTCGCCAAGTGGCGGATCTGGACGCGCTGGTGGCGGCGATTCGAGCGGTGGCCGATTACGCCTGCGAGAACGCCGGGCAGTTACTGGAACTTGATGTGAACCCATTGTTGGTCGGTGCCGATGGCACGACTGCGGTCGATGCGTTGATTCGCCTCGGCCACGAGTGAGGACTTGAATATGCAAAGCACAACATTGACCGGCGGCCAGGCCCTGGTCCGCCTGCTGGCCAACTACGGCGTCGACACCGTGTTTGGCATCCCCGGCGTACACACGCTGGAGTTGTACCGTGGCCTGCCCGGCAGCGGCATTCGCCATGTGCTGACGCGCCATGAGCAAGGCGCCAGTTTCATGGCCGACGGCTACGCCCGAGTCAGCGGAAAACCGGGTGTGTGCTTCATCATCACCGGGCCGGGCGTGACCAATGCCGCGACCGGCATCGGCCAGGCTTATGCCGACTCGATTCCGATGCTGGTGATATCCAGCGTCAACCACACCGCCAGCCTCGGCAAAGGCTGGGGGTGCCTGCACGAAACCCAGGACCAGCGCGCAATTACCGCGCCGATCACGGCGTTTTCGGCGGTAGCCCTTAGCGCCGAGGACCTGCCTGAACTGATCGCCCGTGCCTACGCGGTGTTTGACAGTGAGCGTCCGCGCCCGGTGCACATTTCCGTGCCGCTCGACGTGCTGTCGGCAAAGGTCAGCCGCGACTGGAGCAATGAAGTGGTGCGTCGCCCGAGCCGTGGCGTACCGGCCGCTACGGCGCTGGATCAGGCCGTGGCCAAACTGCAAAGCGCCAAACGGCCGATGATCATCGCCGGCGGTGGCGCATTGAATGCGCAGCAGCAAGTGCATGAACTCAGCATTCGACTCGCCGCGCCGCTGTTTACCAGCGTGGCCGGCAAAGGCCTGTTGCCGCCGGATGCACCCCTCAATGCCGGCTCGACCCTGTGCGTCGAGCCGGGTTGGCAACTCATCGCCGAGGCGGACGTGGTGCTGGCCGTTGGCACCGAAATGGCCGACACCGATTTCTGGCGCGAGCGTCTGCCGCTGAATGCCGAGCTGCTGCGCGTGGACATCGACCCGCGCAAGTTCAACGATTTCTACCCGTGCGCGGTGGCGCTGCAAGGCGATGCGCAACACACCCTCGCCGCGTTGCTGGAACGTCTGTCGCCCGTCAATCGCGATGCCAGTGCAGCGATCGCGTCCGTCGCAGCGCTGCGTGAAGCGGTGCAAAACAGCCACGGTCCCTTGCAGTCGATCCATCAAGCGATACTCGAACGTATCGCTGCGGAGCTGCCGGACGATGCCTTCATCAGCACCGACATGACCCAACTGGCCTACACCGGCAACTACGCCTTCAACAGCCTGGCACCACGCAGCTGGTTACATCCGACCGGCTACGGCACGCTGGGTTATGGCTTGCCGGCGGGCATCGGCGCCAAGTTCGGCGCGCCGCAGCGGCCGGGTCTGGTGCTGGTTGGCGACGGCGGTTTTCTCTACACCGCGCAGGAACTGGCCACCGCCGTCGAAGAGCTGGACAGCCCGCTGGTAGTGTTGCTCTGGAACAACGACGCGCTGGGGCAAATCCGCGACGACATGATCGGGCTGGATATCGAGCCGATTGGCGTGCTGCCGCGCAACCCGGACTTTGCCGCCCTGGCCCGTGCGTTCGGTTGCACGGTGAGCGAGCCGCAAAGCCTGGCCGAGTTGCAAACCGACTTGCGCCACGGCTTCAAGCGCAACGGCGTGACCCTGATCGAACTCAAGCACGCGTGCGCGCAGTGACTCCAATTTTGTAAAAAGGATACCGCCATGCGCTTTTCCGATCTGACTCAACGCATCGCCGGTGACGGCGCTGCCGCCTGGGACATTCACTACCGCGCTTTGGCGCTGAAAGAGCAGGGCGAAGACATTCTGCTGCTGTCAGTCGGCGACCCGGATTTCGACACCCCGGTGCCGATTGTGCAGGCGGCCATCGACAGCCTGTTGTCTGGCAACACCCACTACGCCGACGTGCGTGGCAAACGCGCACTGCGTGAAAGCATCGCCCGGCATTACGCCAAACGCAGTGGCCAGCACGTTTCGGCGGAGCAGGTCACCGTGCTCGCCGGGGCGCAATGCGCGTTGTTCTGCGTGGCGCAGTGCGTACTGAATCCGGGCGACGAAGTGCTCGTCGCCGAGCCGATGTACGTCACTTATGAAGCCGTGTTCGGTGCCTGCGGTGCGGTGGTGATTCCGGTGCCGGTGCGTTCCGAAAACGGGTTTCGGGTGTTGCCCGAAGACGTCGCCACCCGCATCACGCCGCGTACCCGGGCGCTGGCACTGAACAGTCCACACAACCCGTCCGGCGCCAGTTTGTCGCGCAGCACCTGGCAGGCACTTGCAGATTTATGCATCACCCACGACCTGTGGCTGATTTCCGATGAGGTCTACAGCGAGTTGCTGTTCGACGGCGAACACATCAGTCCGGCGAGTTTGCCGGGCATGGCCGAGCGCACCGCGACACTCAATAGCCTGTCGAAATCCCACGCCATGACCGGCTGGCGCATCGGCTGGTCAATCGCGCCACCGGCGCTGGCCGAGCACCTGGAAAACCTCGCGCTGTGCATGCTCTACGGTTTGCCGGACTTCGTGCAGGACGCCGCCGTCGTCGCGCTGGAAAGCAACCTGCCGGAACTGGACACGATGCGCGAAGCCTATCGCCAACGCCGCGATCTGGTCTGCGAATGCCTGGCCGACTGCCCCGGCGTGCGGGCCTTGAAACCCGATGGCGGAATGTTCGTGATGGTCGATATCCGCGACACCGGGCTCAGCGCCCAAGCGTTTGCCGACCGCTTGCTCGACCGTCATGGCGTGTCGGTGCTGGCCGGTGAAGCCTTCGGTCCGAGCGCCGCCGGGCATATTCGCCTGGGACTGGTGCTGGGCGCAGAACCCTTGCGTGACGCCTGCCAGCGAATCACCCGTTGCGCCACTGAACTGATGGAAGCCCATGTCTATGCATAACCACAAGACGCTGTTTATCGATGGCCGCTGGCAGACCCCGTCGGGGCAGGGCATCGCCGAGGTCATCAATCCGGCCACTGAAGAGGTCGCAGGTTCGGTGCCGCTGGGCGATGAGCGCGATGTCGACAACGCGGTGGCTGCGGCGCGCCGGGCCTTCGGTCCATGGTCGCGGACGCCGTCGAGCGTTCGCGCCGGTTACCTGCGTGCCCTCGCCGACCAGTTAAGTGCCCGGGCCGATGAAATGGCCGCGGTCATCACCACCGAGTTGGGGATGCCGGTGCAATGGTGCCGTTCGGTGCAGGTCGACGGGCCCATCATCGGCCTGGAGCAATACGTCGAACTCGCCGGCTTGATGGATGAAGTGCGCGAGGTCGGTAATTCGCTGGTCATCCGCGAGGCGGTCGGTGTGTGCGCCTTCATCAACCCGTGGAACTACCCGCTGCATCAACTGATCGGCAAACTCGCCCCGGCTTTGGCCGCCGGTTGTACCGTGGTGGTCAAGCCGAGTCAGGAAACGCCGTTGCATGCCTTTTTGCTGGCGCAGATGATCGAAGCGATCGGGTTGCCGGCCGGCGTATTCAATCTGGTCAGCGGACCGGGCTCGAAGGTCGGCGAAGCGCTGGCCAAGCACCCGGACGTGGACATGGTGTCGTTCACCGGTTCCACCGGTGCCGGGGTTCGCGTGGCGCAAGCGGCGGCGCCTTCGGTGAAGCGCGTGTGCCTGGAACTGGGCGGCAAGTCGCCGCTGTTGATTGCCGAGGATGCCGATCTGGCCGCCGCCGTGCGCTACGGCGTGCAGGACGTGATGATCAACTCGGGGCAGACCTGCACTGCGTTGACCCGAATGTTGCTGCCGGCCAGTCGTTACGCCGAGGCCGTGGAACTGGCGATTGCCGAAACCCAAAGCCTGCGCATGGGCGATCCGCTGGACCCGCAGAGTTTCCTCGGGCCGATGTGCTCGGCGGCGCAGCGTCGCACCGTGCATGACTACATTCAGGCCGGACAACAAGAAGGCGCGCGGCTGGTTTTCGGCGGCGAAACAGCGCAAGCGTTTGAACGCGGTTACTACGTCAGTCCAACGCTGTTCGCCGATGTCGATAACCGCATGCGCATCGCCCAGGAAGAAATCTTCGGGCCGGTGCTGTGCCTGATTCCCTACACCGATGAAGCGCAAGGGATTCAGATCGCCAACGATTCGCCGTTTGGCTTGTCCAGCGGTGTCTGGGCCGGCAGCACCGAACGCGCCTTGCAACTCGGGCGTCAGTTGCGTGCCGGGCAATGCTTTCTCAACGGCGCGGCGTTCAATTATCAGGCGCCGTTCGGCGGCTACAAACAGTCAGGCAATGGCCGGGAATGGGGAGAAGAAGGGCTCAATGAATTTGTGGAAGTGAAGGCGATCCAGGTGTGACCGTTGACGATTCAAACGATCTGCGCACGGTTATCGCCCACCCATAAAACCTGTAAACGTTTAGGAAATTGCCATGAAAGTCTTGATTGTCCACGCTCACCCGGAGCCGAAATCCTTTACCGCCGCCCTGCGTGACCAGGCGGTGTCAACGCTTGAGGCTCAGGGGCATGAGGTCCGGGTCAGCGACCTGTACGCGATGAACTGGAACCCGGTGGCCAGTGCCGATGACTTTTCCTCGCGGGAGAACCCCGAGTACCTGGTGTACGCGCTGGAGCAACGTCTGGGGGTGAAGAACCAGTCGCTGGCGCCGGACATCCAGCAAGAACTCGACAAACTGCTGTGGGCTGACTTGCTGATCCTGAACTTCCCGATTTTCTGGTTCTCCGCCCCGGCGATGCTTAAGGGCTGGATTGATCGGGTGTTGGTGTCGGGTATTTGCTACGGCGGCAAACGTTTTTACGACCAGGGCGGATTGAGCGGCAAGAAGGCGCTGGTTACCGTCACCCTGGGCGGCCGTGAGCATATGTTCGGTGATGGCGCGATTCATGGTCCGCTGGAGGATATGTTGCGGCCGATCCTGCGCGGCACGCTGGCCTATGTCGGGTTTGACGTGCTCGAGCCGTTCGTGGCCTGGCATGTGCCGTACATCAGTGACGAAGCACGCAAAGATTTCCTGCAGAGTTATCAGCAGCGCCTGGAGCATCTGAGTGATGACCGGCCGATGCAGTTTCCGCGCTTGTCGCAGTTTGATGAGGCGTTGTATCCGTTGCCTGGTTGAAAGGGGCTTTTGGCGGGGGCTTGAGGGTGTGTTTTCCGGCCCCATCGCGAGCAGTCTCGCTCCTACAGAGGGTTTGTGTACGCCACAGATCTCCTGTGGGAGCGAGCCTGCTCGCGAAGGGGCCAGCGAGTTCAACCCCGAAAAACGAAATATGCCGAAGCTGTTCCCGATCACTGAACAGGTTCGGCAGAGGTGATCGGGTTTAAATCTCCTTCACCGGCGTTTCACCCTCAACCCCTTTGATCAACCCGATGGCATGCAGGCAATCCGCCTTGTTCACATACGACTCGCCACTGGCGATCGTCTCGTGGTTCCCCGCCCTCAAGCGCCAGCGCCATTGTCCTTTGCCGGTGCTCGGCGTGCCTTTGGATTGCCTGTAAATCTCGAAATACATTCTGCTCGCTCCATGCGATGGGTCATCGCGACAACCTGTGTGTCGCATCGGGGGCAAGCCTAGCGGAGCTGGGTTTTTTGGCCATCAGGCATTTGTTTCCAGGCATTTGAAAATATTTCAGCCCGCGCTGCCGGGTCGGTGTGGATGGCCAAAACCCCCGCAGTTTCGCCCTTGCATCACCTCCCTCGGTCCTGCTTAATACGACACGGCTCATGGCGTCGAGCAGCTGTCGACGACCTCGGATTGTAGAAAAATCACTATAAAAAAAGAGCAATCAATTGACTCATCAGCACGGAACGCAACTGACCGGGCATGTGCAGCTTTCGCTCGTGATACCGGTTTTCAATGAGGCGGCGACCATTGATTTGTTCATCGCGCGGATCACTGACGTCTTCAAGGATGAAACGCTGATCGGTCTGGAAATGGTGTTCGTCAACGACGGCAGCACCGACACCACGCTCGACCTGCTGCTGGAGCGCCAACAGACCGATTCGCGCCTGCGCATCGTCGATCTGAGCCGCAATTTCGGCAAGGAAGCGGCCCTGACCGCCGGCTTGCAGACCGCCACCGGCCAGGTGGTGGTGCCGATCGACGTCGATTTGCAGGACCCGCCTGAAGTGATCCTCGAGATGATCGCCCTTTGGCGTGAAGGCTATGAAGTGGTGCTGGGTCATCGTGTGAGTCGCAAGACCGACTCCTGGGCCAAGCAAACCTCGGCCAACTGGTTTTATCGCCTGCACAACAAAATCGCTGAGCAACATCTGCCGGAAAACGTCGGCGATTTTCGGCTGATGGACCGTTGTGTGGTGGATGCCCTGCAAACCCTGCCTGAGTCCCGGCGCTTCATGAAAGGCCTGTTTGCCTGGGTCGGGTTTCGCACGACGCATGTGAACTACGAGCGCCTTGAACGGGTGGCGGGGGCGAGCAAGTTCAACGGCTGGCGGTTGTGGAACTTCGCGCTGGAAGGCATCACCAGTTTCAGCACCGAACCGCTGCGCATCTGGACGTATCTGGGGCTGTTCGTCTCGCTGATCTCGTTCTCGTTTGCCATTTTCATCATCTTGCGAACCTTGATCTCCGGTGTCGATTTACCGGGTTATGCGTCGCTGATGGTCGCAGTCACGTTTCTGGGCGGCCTGCAATTGATCGGCATCGGCGTGCTGGGTGAATACCTGGGCCGCACGTATATCGAGTCAAAACGCCGCCCGGTGTATCTGGTGCGGCGCGTCTACGACCCCAAGGACTGAACCATGGATCTCAAGGAAACCGACATCCTCGGTTCGAGCATCGACCAGCACTGGTATTACGCCTCCAAAGCGGCGGCCACCACGCGAATGCTGGGTAACACGCCGGTCACAAGGATTCTCGACGTAGGCGCGGGCTCCGGATTCTTTTCCCACCATTTGCTGAGGCATTCGGCGGCCCGTGAAGCTTGGTGCGTCGACATCAGTTACGACCAGGATTCGGACGCCACCACCGTCGGTAAACCGGTGCATTACCGTCGCGGCATCGACTCGGTGGATGCCGATCTGGTGCTGCTGATGGATGTGCTGGAACATGTTGATGACGACGTCGGGTTGCTCAAGGCTTACGTCGATAAAGTCCCCTCCGGCAGCCGTTTCCTGATGACGGTGCCAGCGTTCCAGTTTCTCTGGAGCGGGCACGATGACTTCCTGGAACACAAGCGCCGCTACACCTTGGCGCAACTGGAAACGGTGGCCCGGGACGCCGGTTTGACCGTGAAACAGGGGGCTTACTACTTCGGCCTGGTGTTCCCGATTGCCGCGACCCTGCGCTTGTTGCCCAAGGGCGCACAACCGTCGCCACCACGCTCGCAACTCAAGCAGCACCACCCACTGGTGAATACGGTTTTGAAGACGCTGTGCAGCGTCGAACTGCCCTTCATGGGCGCGAATCGTCTGGCCGGATTGACCGTGTTTGTCCTGGCGCAGAAGCCGTGACGTCAGCCGAAAAATCCGCCCTGATCCAGCGTGGCCTGCGTTTTGCCGTGACCGGGTTGTTCGTCACGGCCCTGCATGCGCTGGTCGCCGTGTTGTTCATCCATTACGTGCTGCCTCTACCGCCCTTGGCCAACGGCGCGGCGTTTGCCGTGGCGACCGTGGTGTCTTACCTGATCAATACCACGTGGAGCTTTTCCGCCCGTTTGCACGGCAAAACGCTGCTGCGCTTCATGATGGTTTCCGCTGCCGGATTCCTGCTGGCGATGCTGGTGGCCTGGGCTGCGCAAATGGCCGGGCTGCATTATTTGCTGGGGATTGGCGCAGTGGCGCTGACTCTTCCGGCCTTCACCTTTGTATTGCATAACTTCTGGACGTATCGATGAAGGATTTCGCTAGACGCCTGCCACTCAACCTCTTGCCGCTGTTGATCGGTGTTGTGGCCTTTTTCCTCATCATCGGGCCACGGGCGCTGAACCCGCAAAACATTGCGTGGCTGGGCAATGGCGATCCGGCGACCCATTACCTGGGATGGGCTTTTTTCCGGCAGTCGCCGTGGACTTTTCCCATAGGGCTCAATCCTTCCTATGGAATGGAATTGGGCAATGGCATCATTTTTTCTGATTCCAACCCGCTGCTGGCATTCTTGTTCAAACCCTTTGCTGCGCTGTTGCCGACACCTTTTCAGTATTTCGGCCTCTGGTTACTGACCTGCTTCGTCCTGCAGGCGTGGTTTGCCTGGAAGGTAGTGGGGCTGATGTCGTCGCATGTGGGTGTGCGTGCCGTGAGTACGGCGTTGTTGCTCTTTGTTCCGCCAATGCTCATGCGCATGCCCTTTCATTTGTCCCTGGGCGGGCATTTTCTGCTGCTGGCTTCGTTTTACCTGGCCCTGCATCCGCAACTGCGTCGTCGACGCCTGGCCTGGGGCGCATTGCTGGCGACGGTCGCGTTGGTCCACGCGTACTTTCTGGCGATGGTTGCACTGATCTGGATCGCCGATCTGGCGGCCGGGTATTTCAAGAAGAAACTGACGCTGCGCTCTGCCTTGATCGAGTTTCTTGCGCTGTTTTCACTGGTCAGCTTTTGCTGCTGGCAAGCCGGGTATTTTTCGGTCGGCACCGAAGGCGCGATCTCAGGCGGTTTTGGCATCTACGGCATGAACCTGCTGTCACTGATCGACTCGGGGAACTGGTCCTATGTGCTGAAGGATCTGCCCGGTGTCCAAGGGTTCGGTGACGGCGAAGGGTTTGTCTTTCTGGGACTTGGCCTGATCACGCTGGGCCTCTATGCCGTGGTCGGTTTACTGCAAGGCAATACCGGCTTCGGGCAACAGGTGCGGCGGCGACCCTTTTTGCTGTTGGCGCTGATTGGGCTGACGGTGTTCGCCATTTCAAATCATGTGGCGTTGGGCTTGCTCGAGTTCACCTATCCGCTGCCGCCCGTGGTGATTTCCATCGCCAACATCTTCCGCGCCTCGGGGCGAATGTTCTGGCCGGTGTACTACGCGATCATCTTCGCCATCATTTTCCTGGTCATTCGCGCCAACACGCCGCGCACGGCCTTTTGCCTGCTGTCGCTGGCGTTGCTGATACAGATGGTGGACACCCACGCCGGCTGGGCAGGGGTGCGCAAGCAATTGATGATGGAACCGGCGTCGAAGTGGGCGTCGCCCATGGTCGATCCGTTCTGGGAAAGCGCGGCAGCCCATTACAAGAACATTCGCTGGATCGTTCCGCAGAATCTGTCCCCGAAGTGGATGTCGGTGGCTGATTTTGCCGGCGCCCACGGTCTTGCGACCAATGCCGTTTACCTGGGGCGGATGGACACGGCCAACTGGATCGAATCCGAGCAGCAGACGGCCCGGGAAATGGCGTCGGGTAAATATGACGCCGACTCGTTGTACCTGCTCGATGAGCGTGCGTTGATCCAGTCGGTGAGAAACATTAATACCCAAACGGATCTCTTCGCCCGGATTGACGGCTTCACGGTGCTGGCTCCAGGCTGGAAGCAGTGCGGCACTTGCTTGCAGGCGACCTCGCAAGTCAATCCGCTGGACCTGGTACCCGCCCTCGAACCCGGACAAAAGACGCTGTTCACTCACGGCAACAAGGGCGGCGCGTTGCTGGCCAAGGGCTGGTCCGAGACTGAACCCTGGGGTGTCTGGTCCAAAGGCCCGGACGCTGAAGTCATGTTCCGGACCCTGGCGCCCGTGCATTCCTTGCGTCTGGAGACGACGGCGTTTCTACCTCCCGGCCATGGGCGTCAACGTGTCGGCATCAGCATCAACGGCCTGCCGGCAACGAACACCCAACTTGAACAGGCTGACGGCAACGTGATCGATATTCCCCTCACGGCCGAGATGCAACAACGGGTGTCGAGTCAGGGTGTCGTGAGGTTGCAACTGCAGTTTGCCGACGCGGTCAGCCCGAAACAGTTCGGGCTTGGCCAGGACGTTCGCCAACTTGCGCTCGGATTGAAGACCTTGACGGTCAATTGAAAGCCAACGCACGTAGACGCCCCCGTCGCGCCTTTCTAAACTGCCCGCAGTGTTGGGGAACGGGGGCAAGGAATGAATCGCAACGAACTGCGCAAGGCTGACATCAACCTGATGGTGGTGTTCGAAACGTTGATGCTGGAGCGCAACGTCACGCGTGTGGCGGAGAAGCTGTTTCTCGGCCAGCCAACCATCAGTGCCGCGCTTAACCGCTTGCGGACGATGTTCAACGATCCGCTGTTCATTCGCGTCGGCCATCGCATGGAGCCGACCGCGCGGGCCGAGGAAATCATCCTGCACCTGTCGCCGGCGCTGGACTCGTTGTCAGTGGCCCTTAGCCTGACTCACGATTTTGATCCGGCCAGCAGCACCATGACCTTTCGCATCGGGCTGTCGGATGACGTCGAGTTCGGCCTGTTGCCGCCGCTGTTGCGCGCCTTGCGCCAGGAAGCGCCGAAGGTGGTGTTCGTGGTTCAGCATGTCGATTACTGGCGCATTCCCGACTTGCTGGCCTCCGGTGATATCACGGTCGGCATCAGCCAGACCCGCGGCCTGCCAGCCAATGCCAAACGCAAGTTGTTGCGGCACATCCAGCCGAGCATTTTGCGCGCCGACGCCTCGGACACCCCGCTGACCCTCGATGAATATTGCGCACGACCGCACGTGCTGGTGTCGCATACCGCCAATGTCAGTGGCTACGCTGATGAATGGCTGGCGGAGATCGGCCGCACGCGCCAAGTCGTGCTGTCGGTGCCGCAGTACAGTTCGTTGCCGGCCTTGCTCGCCGGCACCGACCTGATCGCCAGCCTGCCGGATTACGCCGCCGAGGCGATGGCCGCCTCGGGTCAGTTGTTCAAGGAAGCCTTTCCGTTCAAGACCCCGACACTGGACTTGTCCATGGTCTGGCTCAGCCATGTCGATACCGATCCGGCCGAACGCTGGTTGCGCGCGCGGCTGGAGGCGTTCATGAGTGAGCGTCTTGAATCGCCGCTGTCCAAATGAGTCGGACGACGCTGTGTTATATGTAGGTCCTTTCTGCACACTACCAGGAGCCAGACCATGCCCCACCTGCACATGGAATACACCGCCAACCTGCCTGAGCTTAACGCCGACATGGCGTTGATTCGGCTCAATAATGCCTTGGTGGCTTCCGGTCAGTTTGCTGCGGAGTTCGATATCAAGAGCCGTGCGGTGAAGGTCGAGACGTTCAAGATCGGCACGGCGATGGGGGAACGGGCGTTTGTGCATGTGAAGCTGGCGCTGCTGAGCGGTCGCTCGCCGCAGATCAAAAAACAGTTGTCCGAGAGTCTGCTGACCGTGGTGCAGGAACTGTGTGAATGGCCGACGGGGGTTGAAGTCCAGTTGTGCGTGGAGATCCTCGACATTGACCGGGAGTCCTACACCAAGACGGCCATCGGCCACTGAGTTTCAGGCCATATCCTGCTCGGCGCAGGCTTTGATCACCTGCTCGCGCAGCCACGTGTTGGCGCTGTCCTGATCGACACTTTGACTCCACTGCATGTCCAGGGTGAAACCCGGCAAGCCGTTGGGCGCTTCGCAGTGATTGAAGATCGCCTCGTTGGCCAGCAATTGCTGGATACGGCGGGGCAACGTCAGGATGAAGTCAGTGCCGGTGATCATTTTCAGCGCCGCGCTGTAGCTGTTGGAGCGCGCGATAATCTGCCGTTTGTGCGCCTGTCGCGCCAGCCAGCCATCGACCATGTTGGTGGTGGAGGTCCACGGTGTCGGAAACACATGCCGGCGTTCGACAAACGCCTTCAGGCTTAAACGGGGTTCCAGTGGCGTGGCGCGTTTGTCGAAGACGCAGACCAGATCATCTTCGAGCAACAACCGGGATTTGAGGTCGCTGTGGCTGCGATGAAGATGGGGGCCAAAACAAATCACCAGGTCGAGGCTGCCATCGCGCAGGTCTTCGGCGGGGATGTCGGTTTCGAACTTGTGCATGTTGACCATCACCGGCAGGTCGGCGAAATCAAAGCTTTTCAACAGGCGCGGCAGGATCAACTGCTCGAAGTATTCCGGTGCGCAGATGTTGAACGTGACCGGCTGCAAGGTCGGGTCGAACGCCTGGGCGCCGGCATGGCAGAGGTTGATGCTTTCGAGGATCTTCAGCACGTGGGTGTACATGGTGCTGGCTTTGTAAGTGGGGCGCATACCCGTGCGGGTATTGATGAATAACTCGTCTTCAAAACTGGTGCGCAGTTTCTTCAGGCAGTAACTCACGGTGGACTGGCTGACGCACAACGCCTCCGACACACCGGTGACGCTGCTTTGCTCATACACGGCGACAAACACCATGAGGTCTTGCATATCGAGCTTTCTAAGCAAGTTACTGTTCAGCATCCGTTCTGTCTCGCTGTGCTCCTTGCGCTGACTGTGCGCAAACGTGTGCGAACGATCCTAACGGAACGATGGTGCCAGGAGAATGCCCTGTAGGACGTTTCACAGTCACTTGTGGGACAGAAAATGTAACGAACACGACTTATGAATTTAATCCCACAAAACATGGCCGAAGGCCTTTACCCATGAGCGGTGGCAGGCACCGTGCGACAAGGTGTTGGACAACGTGCTCAGGTAGCGCCAGGAAATTGCCGGGCGTAATGCCGCGGATTGAAACGCAGGGCGATCAGGATCATCAGCGCCATGACACCGGTCAGGCACCACCAGGCCGATTCGAAGCTGCCCGACCGATCTCGGACCATCCCGGCCATCAGCGGCGAAAGACCGGCGATCAGGTAGCCGATGCCTTGTACGAAGGCCGTCAGCCCGCCGGCGCGTTGCGGGTTGTCGAGATGATCCAGCGACACAATCAGGCTCATCGGGAACAGACCGCCGATGCCCAGCCCCAACAGGCACGGCCACAGCAGGCTGAAGTGTTGCGGGCTGAGGATCAGCCCACAGAAACCGGCCATGATCAGCGCCAGCAACACCACCAGCACCAGGCGTCGGTCACGGCTGCGGTTGGCAATGGCGGGGGTCACCAGCCCGGACAGCACTTCCATGGCCGTCAAGAAGCCCAGCAGCAAACCGGCGTTTTGTTCGCTCCAGCCCTTTTCCACGTAGTACGGCGCCAGCCAGGCCAGCACACAGGTGTAGGACGCAGTGCCCAAACCGAAGAAGACGGCGAGTAACCAGGCGCGGGAATGAGTGAGGAACGATGTGTTGCGTGGTGCGAGTACCGTTGGCGCCGATGTCCCCGCACGGCCCAGGCTCCAGAACAGCAATGCCACCAGGGCCAGCGCGGCCCAGATTGCCAGGCCCGCGCGCCAACTGCCGGTTCTGGCCATCACCAGGGGCGCAAACGAGGCCGCTATCGCCGCACCGCCCATGATCGACGTCACGTAGAGCCCCATGCACACGGCAACGTTGTCGCTGAACCTGGATTTGATCAGCGCCGGCATCAATGCCTGGATCAGCGCAATACCGATGCCGGCCAGCATGGCGCTGAGGATCAGTTCGGCGGCCGAGTCCACGAACAGCCGCGAGACCGTGGCCAGACCAATGATCGACAGTGAAATCACCACCGTGCGTTGTTCGCCAAGGCGTTGGCTGACGCTCAAGCCGAAGAACATCGCCAGCCCCATGGCCATGACCGGCAGCATGGTCAGCAGCGAGGCCAGGCTGAAACTCAACGGGATATCCCCGCGAATGGCCGACAGCAAAGGCCCGACGGCCGCCATCGACGGGCGCAGGTTCAGGGCGACGAGAAGGATGCTGACCATCAGCCAGAGGGCAGGGCGGGTAGTTGCGCGAACGTTTTCCATCAATCGGGCCTTGAAAAATCAGGAGCCGATTAGGCGCGCGAGGGCGGGAGGCCGCAAATCAGATAGTGCGCAGCGGTATTTAAAAATTAAATACCTGTGCCACACCGTGGATCCCCTGTGGGAGCCTGCTCGCGATAGCGGTGTTTCAATCGATGCATGTGCTGACTGACACACCGCTATCGCGAGCACGCTCGCTCCCACAGGGATCGGCGGTGTTTGGGAGAATGATTGTTTAGCCAGCCCACACCCAAAGTTCTTCAAATCCCGATTTAACGACCTGAGCGCCCGTGTGACGCTGCTGCTCATCTGTTTTCTGCGGTTATCTCTATGGACGGTTGTCCCGTCGCACTTCCCTCTGAATTAGCCTTTTGGGCGTTATGGCACTGCCGTCACGCACGCCCACCGGATGCCTGCCTTTCCCGTTGATTCTTCTGACAGGTCCCGCGCTGTGCGCCGGGATCAAACCGGCAGCGCCTGCGCGTTTGCCTGACGCGGAAACAAGAGAATTCCCCATGAGTTGTGCCACGACCTCCTTCGCCACGAAGCAAGAAGCTTTGACCTTTCTCGAACAGAACCCGGATATCGAGATGTTCGAACTGTTCATCCTCGACAACAACGGCGTGCCACGGGGCAAGTTGCTGCATCGTGATGAACTGCTGGCGGTGTACGAAAGCGGACGGCCGTTGCCGAGTACCATTCTCGGCCTGACCATCAACGGCGATGACGTGGAAAACTCAGGCCTGGTCTGGGACGTCGGCGACATCGATTGCCGGGCGTACCCGATCAGCGGCAGTCTGACGCGCATGCCGTGGCGGTTGATTCCGACGGCGGCGGTGCAGGTCAGCATGCACCCGAAGGAAGGCATGCCGGCGACGATTGCTGATCCACGGCATCTGCTGGCGAAGGTGATCGAAGGCTTGCAGGCCGACGGTTATTACCCGGTGATGGCGGCGGAGCTGGAGTTCTATTTGCTCGATCAACAACGCGACAGCAACGGTCGGCCGCAACCGGCGCGGGACGTCGATGGCGGGCGCCCGCGCTCGACGCAGGTCTACGGCTTGCGTGAGCTGGAGCAGATCGAGCCGTTTCTGGCGGATCTCTACAGTGCCTGCAAATTGCAGGGCATTCCGGCGCGCACGGCGATTTCCGAATACGCGCCGGGGCAAGTGGAAATCACCCTCGAACACCGCACCGATGCCCTACAGGCGATGGACGAAGCGGTGCGTTACAAGCGGCTGGTCAAGGGTGTCGCGCATAAACACGGGATGGCCGCCTGCTTTATGGCCAAACCGTTCGATGACCTGGCGGGCACCGGCATGCACATGCACGTCAGCCTGGCGGACAAGGACGGCAACAACCTGTTCGCCAGCGAGTCCGCGGACGGCACGCCGCTGCTCAAACAAGCGGTCGGCGGCATGCTCAGTACCTTGCTCGATTCGTTGCTGCTGTTCTGCCCGAACGCCAACTCCTACCGTCGATTCCAGACCAACAGCTATGCGCCGCTGGCAGCGACTTGGGGAGTGGACAACCGCACCGTGAGTTTGCGCGTACCCGGTGGCCCGGCGTTCTCGCGGCACATCGAGCACCGCATCTGCGGCGCCGACGCCAACCCGTATCTGGCCGCCGCAGCAATTCTGGCCGGCATCCATCGCGGCATTCGTGAACAGCTCAACCCGGGCGCGCCCGTGGAAGGCAATGGTTACGCCCAGGCCACGGAGTTGTTGCCAACCGATTGGCTGACCACCTTGCGGGCGCTGGAAGGTTCGACCTGGGCGCGTGAAGCGTTCGGCGCGGAATTCCTCGGCGTGTACCTGGCGGTGAAGCGCGCCGAGTATCGGCAATTCATGGGCGAAGTTGGCGAGCAGGACTGGCGTTGGTATTTGCATCAGGCCTGAACAAAAGCTGAACCATTCTCAAATAAGTAAAAGTACCGAGTGGATAACAGGAGCCAACTAATCGTTGGCTTCTTTTTCACAAAAAATTGATGGTTGGCTGCCTAAAGTTAGTGCGGTCACGGTAAATGAAATTTTCACATTTGCCATGAACACTTCTTTTCAGGAATAGCCCATCACTATGTTGAAGTTCAAACCCGTGCGCCCGGAGTGGGTGACACTGATTGCCAGCGCCTTTCTGCTGATTGGCTTTAATCCAGTGCTCTGGCAGCGCTTGTTTGACATCACCGCCGCGGACGGTAAAGGCATCGTCATGCTTGTCGCCTTTGGCGTGATGATTCTGGCGGCCTTCAATATCGTGCTGACCTTTCTGGCGTTCCGCTACGTAATGAAGCCGGTCCTGATGCTGATGTTTATGGTCAGCGCGGGCGTGGCGTACTTCATGAGTCAATACGGTGTGCTGATTGACACCGGCATGTTGCGTAACTTCGCGCAAACCAACGCGACGGAAGTGCGTGACTTACTCTCACTGAAGTTGCTGGTCTATATTCTTCTGCTCGGTGTTTTGCCTTCATGGTTGTTGTGGAAAGTTCCGGTTGATTACCGCCGCTGGCACCGTGAGTTGGTAAGTAAGGCGCTGGTGAGTGTTGCTTCAGTTGCGGTGATCGGTGGTGTCGCGCTGGTGAACTATCAAGGGCTGTCTTCGTTGTTTCGCAATCACCATGAATTGCGCCTGATGGTAGTGCCGAGTAACTACATCGGTGCTTCGTTCGGCTTTCTGCGCGAGCAAGTAGTCTCTGCCCGGCAACCCTTCGTCAAGGTCGGTGAAGATGCCCAGCGAAATCCCGCCTGGCAAACCCACGGCCGTAAATCCCTGACAGTGCTGGTTGTCGGCGAAAGTGCCCGGGCCGAGAACTTCGGCATCCTCGGTTACGACCGCGACACCACCCCCAAACTGGACAAGGAACCCGGCCTGATCGCTTTCACCGACGTGCATTCCTGCGGCACGGAAACAGCCGTGTCCGTGCCGTGCATGTTCTCGAACATGGGCCGCAAGAATTACAACGCCAGCACCGCGAAGAATGAAGAGGGCTTGCTGGACGTGCTCAAGCGCGCCGGTCTCGACGTGATCTGGCGTGACAATCAATCGGGCTGTAAAGGCACGTGCGATCGGGTCACCCTCGATGACGTCAGCAACCTCAAGGACCCGGTGTTGTGCGCCAACAGTGAATGCCGCGACGAAATTCTCCTGCAAGGTCTGCAGCACTTCATCGACACGCTGGATAAGGACACCGTGCTGGTCCTGCACCAGATGGGCAGCCATGGCCCGGAATACTTCAAGCGTTACCCGAAAGAGTACGAACGCTTCACGCCCGTCTGTGAAAGCAACGCACTGAACAATTGCAGCCGCGAAAGTATCGTCAATGGCTACGACAACACGCTGGTGTACACCGACCACGTGCTGTCGACGTTGATTGATACGTTGCGCAGCAACCAGGACAAAGTCGATACCGCGATGGTTTACCTGTCGGACCACGGCGAGTCGCTGGGCGAGTACAACTTGTTCCTCCATGGCACGCCTTACATGCTGGCGCCGGAACAGCAGAAACGCGTGGCCATGCTGGCGTGGTTCTCCGACAGCTACCAAAAGTCGTTCTCCGTGGACACCCATTGCCTGCAACTGAGCCGGGACAAGCCGCTGAGCCAGGACAACTTGTTCCATTCGATGCTTGGTCTGCTGGAGGTCAACAGCAAAGTCTACGACCAGGGCCTGGATATGTTCGCGGGTTGCCGTGGCGCCGTGATCGACGGAGTGTTGGCCAAAAAGTAAGTGTGTCGACCTTTTTTTCACGGACCGGTCGTTAATCTGTGGCCGGTCTATTTCCTTACAAGAGTCATTGCACATGTCCGCGCAGCCCCCTTCCGCCATCGAGCTTGAGTTCGCCCGGCGCTACGATCAGGAACACGCCCGCGTCTGCCTTCAGCCGCGACCGCGTGGCCTGGCGGGGCGCCTGGCGTTCTGGCGCGACGAGCAACTGGTGCGCAACGCGCTCAAGGTCGCCGGCGAACCGGGCTTGATGCTGGATGTGGCGTGCGGTGCCGGGCGTTACTGGCCGGTGTTGGCCGAGCACGCGAACCGGGTGATCCTCGCGTCCGACCCGTCGCAGGACATGCTCAACCATGCCGAGACTCACCATGCGCAGAGTCTGCTCAAGCGAATCAAAACGTTCCAGAGTTCAGCCTTCACCCTCGGCTTGTCGGCGAACGCGGTCGACAGCATTTTTTGCATGCAACTGTTTCAGCATATCGACAGCCCGGAGCATCGGTTGGCCCTGCTGGCGGAGTTCCATCGTGTGAGTCGCGATACGGTGATTGTGGCGGTACGAGTCGATGCACATTTCAAGCTGCGCCGCCCAGGCACAACGGGCGCTCCCCCCCGGCAGCTGGCCGGCAAGGCCGAAGTCGAAGCCGAATTCAGGCTGGCGGGTTTCAGTTTGCTCAGTCATCAGGACTTCTTGCCCGGTTGTGCTCGGATGCGGGTCTATGTGCTGCGTAAGGTCGGTTAACCTCCGCTTGTCAGACATTTCTTGCCGTCTGGCAGGCATTTTCGCTAAAGCTCTTGTTCAGTGGATGCGCGGAAATCGCCGGGGGCGATATATACTGCGCGCCATTCTTCAAGGGAGAGCCGTGTGGCCATCGATATTCACTGGATTCGCGACAACGATAGCCTCGGTCAGTTTTGCGCCGAGTGGCAGCAGCTGCCATTCGTTGCCCTCGACACCGAATTCATGCGGGTCGACACCTTTTACCCGATCGCAGGCTTGCTGCAGATCGGTGATGGCGTACGCGCTTACCTGATTGACCCACTGACCATCGACAACTGGCAGCCTCTGGCCGCGTTGCTGGAAAACCCGGCCGTGGTCAAAGTCGTCCATGCGTGCAGCGAAGACCTCGAAGTATTGCTGCGTCTGACCGGCAGCCTGCCGGCGCCGCTGTTCGATACGCAACTGGCCGCCGCTTACCTGAACCTCGGCTTCTCGATGGGTTATTCGCGGTTGGTGCAGGAAGTGCTCGGCATTGACCTGCCCAAGGGCGAAACCCGTTCCGACTGGCTGCAGCGTCCGCTGTCCGACACCCAGATCAGCTACGCCGCCGAAGATGCCTTGCACCTGGCGGAAGTTTTCATACAGCTGCGTCCGAAGCTGTCCGACGACAAGTACGCCTGGGTCCTGGAAGACGGCGCCGAGCTGGTGGCCAACCTGCGCCGCGAGATCGATCCCTACGAGGTCTATCGCGAAGCCAAGCTGGCCTGGAAGCTCTCCCGCGCCCAACTCGCCGTGTTGCGTGAACTCTGCGCCTGGCGTGAGCGTGAAGCCCGCGCCCGCGACCTGCCGCGCAATCGCATCGTCCGTGAGCACTCGCTGTGGCCGTTGGCACGCACGCAACCGGACAACCTCGGCGCGTTGGCGAAAATCGAAGACATGCACCCGCGTACCGTGCGTCAGGACGGCGAATTTCTGCTTGATCTGATCAAGCGCTCTGGCAGTGTGTCGCCAGATCAATGGCCGCCCGCCGTGCCGGAGCCATTGCCGGTGGACGCCGCCAATCTGGTCAAACAGCTGCGTGCGATCGGCCAGGCCGAAGCCGAGCGCCTGAACATTGCGCCGGAGCTGATGCTGCGCAAGAAAACCCTGGAAGCGCTGCTCAAGAGTGGCTACCCCAACGGTCCTTACCAATTGCCTGATTCGCTGCGTGGCTGGCGCCGCGAATTGATGGGCCAGGCGCTGCTCGACAGCCTGGCCACCGCCGGAGAACAGCCTTGAAACGTATTTGCTCCATCTATCGAAGCCTGAAGAAAAACGAGATGTACCTCTATGTACTCAAAAGCGATGCACTGGAGCGCGTCCCGGAAAGTCTGATGGCCGCCTTCGGCAAACCTCATCACGCTTTCGATCTGGTGCTGACCCCCGAGCGCAAACTGTCGCGCGAGGACATCACCGTGGTCCTGGAAAACCTTGAGAAGCAGGGCTACCACCTGCAAATGCCACCGGCCGAAGACGAATACATCGAACACTTGCCGGAAGAATTGCTGCGACGCAACGACCCGATGTGATCGGCAGACAGGCTCTGTTCAGAGTCTGTGTGAAACACTGGAATGATTTTGGCGATGGCCAGGGCGACGGAGCGAAACTCCGTCGGCGGCCGTTTGCTCTGTTTTCGAAAGGTTTGAACCATGCGCGTTCTGATTGCTGAACACGACCACCCCGTGTACGCCCAACTGTTGCGCCAGGCTGCGCCTGATCTGGAAGTGCTGACCAGCGGCGACTCCGCCGAACTGGCCAGCCAGGCGGCCGACTGCCCGATCTGGCTGGGTCAGCCGGACCTGTTGGCGAACCTGTTGCGCCAGGGCCACCAGCCACAATGGCTGCAATCGACCTGGGCCGGCATCACGCCGCTGCTGGCCGACGGTTTGCGCCGCGATTACCGGCTGACGCGTGCGGTGGGAATTTTTGGTCAGGTCATGGCCGAATACGTCCTGACCTACATGCTTGGCCACGAGCGCGAAGTGCTGGCGCGGTTGGTCAGCCAGGTCGAGCGCAAGTGGGACAGTCGTCAGGGCCAGAGCCTGGCGGGACGCAAGGTGTTGATCGTCGGCACCGGTGACATCGGTTTGACCGTGGCAAAGTTCCTCGTGCCATTTGGTGTTGAGCTGTACGGTATCGCCAGCGAAGCCCGCGAGCAGGCGCCGTTTGTTGAAGTCGGCGTGCTGGCGGACTTGCCACGGCTGGTCGGTGAAGTGGATTTCGTCATCAATCTGCTGCCCAACACCCCCAATACCCACGACTTGTACGACGCGGCGCTGTTCAAGCAGTTCAAGCCGACCGGGTTGTTCATCAATGTCGGGCGCGGCGTGGCCGTGGTCGACGCGGATCTGGTGGAAGCCTTGAAAGAAGGGCATCTGGCGGGCGCGGTCATCGACGTTTGCCGTCAGGAGCCGCTGCCGCAGCGTCATCCATTCTGGACCGCCTGGGGCCTGCTGCTGACCGGCCACAGCTCGGCACCGACCTCGCCATCAATGATGGTCAAGCTGTTTGTCGAAAACTTGCGGGCGTATCAGGCGGGCGAGGCGTTGCGCGGGGAAGTCGACTTCAACCGCGGCTACTGAACCCACCGCTCACTCGGACGGTGTGCAAAACCTGTGGGAGCGAGCCTGCTCGCGATGGCGGTGTGACAGTCAACGTTGATGTTGAATGTGACGGCCTCATCGCGAGCAGGCTTGCTCCCACATGGGTTGTGCTGTGAATCCACTATTTTGTGAACACCAGGAATCAACTGTGGGAGCGAGCCTGCTCGCGATGGCGGTGTGACAGTCAACGTTGATGTTGAACGTGACGGCCTCATCGCAAGCAGGCTCGCTCCCACATGGGTTGTGCTGTGAATCCACTATTTTGTGAACACTAGGAATCAACTGTGGGAGCGAGCCTGCTCGCGATGGCGGTGTGACAGTCAACGTTGATGTTGAACGTCACGGCCTCATCGCGAGCAGGCTCGCTCCCACATGGTTTCTGCTGTGAATCCACTATTTTGTGAACACCAGGAATCAACTGTGGGAGCGAGCCTGCTCGCGATGGCGGTGTGACAGTCAACGTTGATGTTGACTGTGACGGCCTCCTCGCGAGCAGGCTCGCGCCCACATGGGTTCGGCTGTGAATCCACTATTTTGTGAACACCAGGAATCAACTGTGGGAGCGAGCTGCTCGCGATAGCGGTGTGACAGTCAACGTTGATGTTGAATGTGACGGCCTCATCGCGAGCAGGCTCGCTCCCACATGGGTTGTGCTGTGAATCCACTTTTTGTGAGCACCAGGAATCAACTGTGGGAGATTCTATGGTTGAGGGGAAACCCTCAACTGACCTTTGACTGATATTCGCTCTGCCCTTTCAGCAAGGCGAATGCCACCCGCGCAAGCTTGCGAGCCAGCATCACCAGCGCCTCAGTAGTGCTGAAGCCCCGGGCTCTTTGGGCTTCGTAAAACCCTTTCCAGGCTTTCGTACGGCTAGCCGACATCGCTGCATTGTGCAGAAGCCGGCGGGCCTCGGGGTCACCGCGCTTGGTCAAACTGCGGCGACCGTCCTTCTGTCCTGATTTAGACACCCGTAAATCCATGCCCAGGAAGGCGATAAACGCATCCGCGTTTCTAAAATCCCCGCGCTGAAATGCAGTTATCAAGCGAGCCCCAGTCAAAAATCCAATGCCTTCAACTTTCAGGCAACGTTTCAGTTGACCGAGTAAACCGGCTTCTTTGAGCTGATCGTTGATCGTCTTTTCGATCAGCGTTTCAAGCTGCTGCATGGACTTCACTTGTTCTGCAAAAGCCGCTTTCAGCAGCGGCTCATTCGACCAACTCTGCACCAGGCCAACCCTAGCCTGGACCAAGGCAGCCCGGCGGCGGAAGAGGCTCAGGAGCTGGCGGTACAGCGGTGATGGAGGGGTCCAAGGGCGCAACTCCTCGGCTTCGTTCTTCAGGTAACGGGCCAGCAACTTGGCGTCCAGCGCGTCGGTTTTGGCGCGGATTTTCACGCCTTCGCGATAATGTTTGAGTTCATAGCCTCCCACCATGTAAATCGCACATCCGGCCTCATAGGCCAGATCAGCAAAGTCCAGGTGATAGATGTTGGTCGCCTCAATGGCAATAGCCACCGTCCCCGGCAACGTATTCAGCCACTGCTTGATGGATGTTTTAGTGTTGGGAATCTCTTTAAGCAAATCGTTATCAGCCTGATAAATCACCAGTTCATTCTTGGCGACATCCACGCCCACGATCGGTTTTGATAGAGAGACCGGCATTGCCATGGGATTTCCTCCGAGATAAGGTTTGAGCACTTGAAGGGCTCACCCAGAGGCGCAGGCTTGTTCCTATCGTCGGTCTAGCCAGATGCATTCTTTATCGGCGCTTGGGTGAAAGGAGGAGGGGCGAAATCTCCCACAGTCTGTACTGCGTCAACAGTCAGAATCGAGCCTTGTCCCTCCTCCTCCCTTCAAGTCCTACCATACAAGCGAGCCTGCTCGCGATAGCGGTCTGTCAGTCAATATTGATGGAGACTGATACACCGCCATCGCAAGAGACTCGCTCCCGAATTTCTTTTGCGCTGTGGCTTAGAGGGTGAAATCGCCTTCGGCCGCCAGTTCGCTCAGTGGGCGACGCGGGCTTGGTTCTTCGCGCGCTTGCAGGTAATCGGCCAGCGTCGCTTTATCGCCCAGTTTGCCTACGGCCACCGCCGCGTGCAGTGCGTAACCTTCAGGAATGTTCAGCTCTTTGCGGGTCAGGTCCTGGTCGAAACCGGCCATGCCGTGGGTGTGCCAGCCGCTGATGCTCGCTTGCAGCGCCAGATGGCCCCAGGCCGAACCGGTGTCAAAGGTGTGCCACAGGGCCGGGGTCTCTTCGGTGGCGCCGGGTACCGCGAAGGTGGTTTTAGAGATCACGATCACCAATGCCGAGGCGTGTTGCGCCCAGCCGCGGTTGAATTCATTCAGCAGGCCCAGGAAACGCTCCCAGTTCGGCGTATCGCGGCGCGCGTAGAGAAACCGCCAAGGCTGGGAGTTGTAGGCCGATGGCGCCCAGCGTGCGGCTTCGAAGAAGCTCAACAGGGTTTCTTCGGGAATGGTTTCGCCGGTGAAGGCGCGGGGCGACCAGCGATCGGTGAACTGAGGGTGGATCGCATACTCGGCAACGCGTGGGTTTGCACTCATCAAGAGATTCCTTGCTTCGTTTGAAAGTGAGGGGCGTCTAGAACCCGCAGGCGCAGTTCACCTGAATGCAACGCGGTTGAGCGTTAATGGCATTTGGGCATGGCTCCTTGCGATTGGCAAAACTACGTGGCGGCGCAAAAACTGACAAGCCCGATCTACCGGCAGTCGCCAATGCTTGGCCCGCAAGGGCCTTGGCACTAGACTGGCGGCCTTTTCACCACCTGATGTTGATGCTCGAACCATGGCCGCCAAAGTCGAACCGTTCTGGATACGCAAAACCCTCGATCAACTTGATCCGCAGGAGTGGGAATCGCTGTGTGACGGGTGCGGTCTGTGCTGCCTGCAAAAGCTCGAAGATGAAGAGGACAACTCGGTCTATTACACGCGCATCGCCTGCAAACTGCTGGACCTGAAAACCTGCCAGTGCACCGACTACCCGAACCGTCGTGATTTTGTGCCGGACTGCATCCAGCTCACGCCGGGCAAGGCCGAAGAATTCCGCTGGTTGCCGCCGACCTGCGGCTATCGATTGGTCAGTGAAGGCAAGGACTTGCCCCTGTGGCATCACCTGGTGTGCGGTGATCGCGATGCGGTGCACCATGAACGCATTTCCCAGTCCGGGCGCATGCTCGCCGAAGGCAGCGTGTCCGAGGATGACTGGGAAGACCATCTGATCTTTCGCGCGGGCTGAATGCCTCACTGCATGTGTGGCCACCAACAGGCAGTAACGACAAAAAAAGGGGCCGCTTCGCAGCCCGGCGCGAGCAAGCTCGCTCGCCACAACAGGAGTGTGTATGGCTGTGCGATTGCGGCGGGCGCTGGCCTTCGGGCTACTGGCCCTGAGTTCGTCCGTGTGGGCGGCGAAAAAAGTCGATCTGGATTATCACGTGCGCCTGTTGCCGCACAGCGATCAGGCCGAAGTGCGGCTGACGCTGGCCCAGGGCTCGGCGGTGCGCAGTCTGGATTTCGATCTGGGCGATGGTAGCCACTACAGCGACTTCAAGGCCGACGGCCAATGGCAACTCACGACGGGCAAGCAGACGCGCGGCGTTTGGCGTCCGGCCACTGACAAGGCCAGCCTGACTTACCGCGTGCGCATCAGCCATGGACGCAAGAGCGGCAGCTTCGATACGCGCATGACGCCAACCTGGGCACTGATGCGCGGCGACGACCTGGTGCCGCCGGCCAGACTCGATCAGCAGGACGGCATCGAGCTGATTTCACGCCTTGAATTCGAACTGCCCAGTGGCTGGAAAAGCGTCGAGACCGCCTGGCCGCGCATCGGCAAGAACAAATTCCGCATCGATAACGTCTCTCGACTATTCGACCGGCCCACGGGCTGGATGCTCGCCGGCCACCTCGGCAGCCGTCGCACCAGGCTTGGGGAAACCGAAGTCACCGTCGCCTCGCCCCAAGGCCAGGGCATGCGCCGCATGGACGTGCTGACGCTGCTGACCTTTGTCTGGCCGCAGGTTCAAGCCGTGTTTCCCCGTCATCCCGTCAAACTGCTGATCGTCGGCGCCAACGACCCGATGTGGCGCGGCAGCCTGGCCGCGCGTGAATCGATCTATCTCAACACACGCCTGCCGTTGGTCAGTGAAAGCGGGACCAGCGCGGTGGTGCGTGAATTGGCGCAGGTTTTCGGGCGGATCAACGACAAACAGCGCAGTGAGTGGATCAGTGAAGGGTTTGCCGAGTATTACGCCATCGAACTGGTGCGCCGTGCGGGTGGCATGAGTGATGAGCGGTTTGAGAGTTTGCACCGCAGGCTGGTCAAGGACAGCCAGAAAGTCACCACGTTGCGTGGCGAACAGGCGAACCCGGCGCAGGTCTCCAAAGCGGTGTTGTTGCTACAGGAACTGGATCGCGAGATTCGTTTGAAAACGCGCAACAAGCGCTCGCTTGATGATGTGTTGCGCGGGGCGATGCATCTGGGGAGTGTGGATACCAAAGAGTTTGTTCAGCTCGCGGAAAGCGTGATTGGCGAGTCTTCCAAGGTCCTTGATACCGAGTTGCTTCAGTAAAACCGTCTTCGCGGGCAAGCCTCGCTCCTACAGGGTTCATGTGATCACACCAATTCTGTAGGAGCGAGGCTTGCCCGCGAAGAGGCCGTCAGCCTCAGCAAAAATCCCGGATCAAACCCCGGTCTTCGGCGACTTCAACGAATCGTTGCCTGTCACCGTAGCGGTATGGGTCGCCGCCTCGGCATTCGCCTTCAACTTGCCCAACTCTTCCCCGGCCCGCTCGATCTTCGCCCGAACGTTGTTCATGTCCTGACGGCTTTTCTCCAGCAGGCTTTTCGCCGAGCTATGCCCGGTAATCCCGCGAGCCAGGGCGACGCCGCCGATGGCCACCTGGATCAACCCGAAAAACCCGCCGCGACGCAGGCCCTTGCCCATCATCAGCACGCCGCCGGCCAGGGAGCCGACACGTTCCCAGCCGTGAACGTTCTGCTCGGAATGAGTCTGGAACGGGGTGGATTCGATGCGTTCTACGCGCTTGAGTTCGCTCATGATCTGTCTCCTGGCAGGCAAGGCTGCTTCAACAATAGATAGATAAGCTGACTGCCGGGGCGGTCGGCTTGTTCCATCGAATGTGCGGTGATTCAGCGGAATTTTGCCCCGGAGCGGGTGTTGAGACCCTTGGCCATGCGGTCGTAGAGCACGACGTTGACGGTGGCGGCCAGGTTCATGCAGCCAGTGGTCGGGATGTAGACCACGTCTTCGCACCAGTCGCGAATCTCTTTATCCAGCGAACCGTCTTCCGGGCCGAAGATGTACAGGGCGCGGTCAGGGTGGGTGTATTCCGGCAGCGAGCGGGCGCCTTCGACCAGCTCCACGGCGACGGGCACACAGCCCAAGGGCAGGATTTTTTTCAAATCGTCGATGCCGATCAGCGGGATGTCGTAGTGGACGCGCTTGGTGTCGGTGACGAAGTCGGCGGCGCGTTCATAACGCTTGCCGGTGTAGAACACGGACGCCACACCATAGCAGCCGGCGGCGCGCATGACCGAGCCGACGTTTTCCGGTGATTTGGGGTTATACAAACCAATGCAGCTGTACCGTTTGTCTGCCACGAGCGGGGTGCCTTCGGGGAAAAAACGGCGATTATACGGGGATTGGGGGAGGGGTGTCCGGTTTGGAGATTGGTGGTGACCGGGAGATTGTCTTCGCGGGCAAGCCTCGCTCCTACAGGGACAGAGTCGATCACAATTGGGTGAACGACATATATCCGTAGGAGCGAAGCTTGCCCGCGAAGAGGCCAGTCCAGCCAATGAAAGTCTTCAGTCGTCTTTTTTCATCAGACCGGCCAACGCCGCAAACGGGTTATGCGTCGCCTTGGCGATTTTTGGCGTGCTCAGCGAGCCTTCGTGAAAATACTGCTGGTCGGTATACCGCGAGTGTTCGTTGTCGTGGCAATACAGGCACAACAATTCCCAGTTCGAGCCGTCCTGCGGGTTGTTGTCGTGGTTGTGGTCGCGGTGGTGCACGGTCAGCTCGCTCAGGCGCTTGCCGGAGAACTCGCGGGCGCAGCGGCCGCACACGTGCGGGTACATCTTCAGGGCCTTGTCGCGGTAACCCATTTCCTTGTCGCGCTGGTTGTCGGCGAGGATGCGATCCAGCTTCGAGGTATTGGTCGGCGTTGACGAACTCATGGGTTCACCTTTGTAAAAGACTAATGACGGTTATGACGTGAGTTTAGCTCAGCCCTTGAGCTTCTCGGCAATCCAGATGGTGTGGCGGGTGCCTTTGTTGCCGTGGGCGAAGACCTGGACTTCTTCGGCCTTGAAACCGGCCTTCTTCAGCTTGTCGGAAAACTGCTTGTCGGCGCTGGCCGACCACACTGCCAGCACGCCTTTGGGCCGCAGGGCCTTGGCGCAGGCGCTCAGGCCACCGGCGGAGTAAAGCCAGCTGTTGGCCCGTTGGGTCAGGCCTTCGGGGCCGTTGTCGACGTCGAGCATGATCGCATCGAAACCTTGCGGCTCGGCTTGCAGGACTTTGGCCACGTCTTCCAGGCGAATCACGGTGCGCGGGTCGAGCAGCGGATTGCCGGCTTTCTCGCCCAGCGGCCCGCGATTCCATTCCACCACGCCAGGCACCAGCTCGGCGACCACCACTTCAGCGGTCTTGCCCAAATGCTTGAGGGCCGAAGCGAGGGTAAAACCCATGCCGAGGCCGCCGATCAGCACTCGCGAGTTCGGCCGGCCGGCCACTTTGCGACACGGGATCTCGGCCAGGGCATCTTCTGAGCCGTGCATGCGGGTGTTCATCAATTGCCCGCCGTCGCCGCCCTGGATCTTGATGACGAAATCCTCGCCATACTCGAACAGGCACAAGGCGCCGCCGTTTTCAGGGATAGGGGCGGTGTCGAGCAGAACGAAACGTTTCATGGAAATCTCAAATTGGGGGAAGGCAAACAGAGGCAGTTGGGAGTAGCCTGCCAATGACAACAAGGCCAACGGAGCCATTGATGAAGCGCACCATTCTAACGGTCATTGCCTTGGCCGCGCTCTCGATAAGTGCAGTGCAGGCCCAGCAGTTGCAAACCATTCCAGCAAGCCCTGCGCCGATGCCCGGTTCGCCCGGCACGGCGACCCCGACGCCGTATCCGCCCATCACCCCGACCACCTTGCCCAAGGCCGGGCCGGGCAGCGGCGGCCCGCCACTGGTGCCTATCGAGATGCCCAGTCCGCCGACCAAGGATCAACCGGTGCCGGGGATTGAGCCGAACAGCACGAAAACCAAAACCCCAGGCGGTTAAACCTGCTGCGAGAGCAGTTGCCCGTCGGCCATGCGCAAGCGTTTGGAAAGGGCGACGGCGAGGGCGCGGATGATCTTGGCGGCGATTTTCGGCGCCTCGTTGATCATTTTTTCCAGAGAGTCCTTACCCAGGTTCAGCAGTTGGCAGTTGCTGGCGGCCACGCAACTGGCCGAGCGGCGCTCGCCATCAAGCACCGCCATTTCGCCGAACGAGCGACCGCTGCGCAGGGTGGCCATGGTCACCAGCTGCCCGTCGCCGTTGGTCTTCTGCACCGACACCTGGCCGGTATGGATGATGCACATGAAACTGCCGGCATCACCCTCATGGAAAATCTCTTCGCCTTCGGCGATGGTGCTGATGCTGAAGTAGCCGGAGGCCGCGGCGAAGTCTGCCGGCAGCAATTGATCGAACAGGCCGCAGTCCATCAGCCAGTCGCGGATTTCGTTGTTCAGTAAGGTCGGTTCTGACATGTCGGCACGGTCTTTTTCTTGTGTCTGGTTCCGGTTGTTCGGGATATCCCCAATCCCTGTGGGAGCGAGCCTGCTCGCGATTGCAGTGTGTCAGTCACGCAATTATTGACTGAAAGTCCGCTATCGCGAGCAGGCTCGCTCCCACAAGGGAGTTGTGTTGTATTGGGCCCGGTGTCTGGTCTTAAGACCGAAACACCGGGCCAAGTTCCTCAGGCAATCCCCAAAACCTTGAAAACAAATGCGTATTCGAGTGCTACGTCACGCAATCCCTGGTAACGACCGCTCATCCCGCCATGCCCGGCGCCCAGTTCTGTCTTGAGCAACAGGGGATTGGTGTCGGTTTTGGTCGCGCGCAATTTCGCCACCCACTTCGCCGCTTCCCAGTACTGCACGCGGCTGTCGTTGTAGCCGGCGATCACCAGGGTCGCCGGATAGGCTTGCGCGGTGACGTTTTCGTAAGGGGCGTAGGCCTTGATCCGATCATAAACGTCCGGTTCTTCAGGATTGCCCCACTCGTCGTATTCGGTGACGGTCAACGGCAGGTCCGGGTCGAGCATGGTGTTGAGCACGTCGACGAACGGCACTTCGGCAATGGCCGCGCCAAACAGCTCGGGTCGCTGATTGAGCACCGCGCCGATCAGCAAACCGCCGGCACTGCCGCCGCTGATCGCCAATTGTGCTGAGGTGGTGAAGCCGTTGTCGATCAGGTGCTCGGCACAGGCGATAAAGTCGCTGAAGGTGTTGTGCTTGTGTTCCTGCTTGCCGGCGCGATACCAGGCCTCGCCCAGTTCACCGCCGCCCCGTACGTGGGCAATCGCAAACGCCACGCCGCGATCCAGCAAGCTCAAGCGGGCATGAGAGAACCACGGGTCAAGGCTTTCGCCGTAAGCGCCGTAGCCGTAGAGATACAGGGGCGTTGGCTGACCGAGGGCTTCGCGCTTGACCACCAGGCTGATCGGCACTTGCGTGCCATCGGGTGCCGTCGCCCACAGGCGCAGGCTGACGTAGGCGTCGGCGTCGAACGGGCCGAGCACCGGGGTTTCCTTGAGTACTTTCTGCTCGCCACTGTCCAGCTCCAGCTGGCGTATTTGCGCCGGACGGTTCAGGGCTTCGTAACGCAGGCGGATCCGCTCGCTGACAAACTCCAGGCTGTTCTGCACATGTAGGCTGTACGCCGCATCTGGCAGTTGCACACGGTAGCTCGGCAAATCCTGCGGATGGACTTCAATCACCGGCAAGCCACCGACCCGCAGGCTCAACGTCATCGCGCCGACGTTCAGGCTCATGCCCTCGATCATCGTGCTGTCGCTGTGGGGGATCAGGTTCTGCCAGTCGGCCTCGGTGGGCGCAACACCGGTATCCACGGCGGTGTACAGAGCAAAGTTGATGCCGTCGCGATTGGTGCGGATGAACCAGGCCCACTCGCCGTTCAGCGTGCCGTGGTCGACGTCGTATTCATGGTCTTCAACCCGTGGCGCCAGGCAAGTGAAGGCCTGCTGCGGTTGCGAGGCGTCGAGGGCCCAGACTTCGCTGGTGGTCTTGCTGCCCAGCGACAGCAGCAATTGCTGTTCGGAACTGGAGCGATAGCAATGCAGGAAGAAGCGGCCGTCCGGCTCGTTGAACACTTCCTCGGCCGCCGTGCCGTCCAGTCGATAGCGCAGCAGTTTGTGCGGACGGTGGGTGTCGTCCAGCTCGCCGAAAAACAGCGTCAGGCTGTCATTGGCCCAGGTCATGCTGCCGTCGCAATCCTGAAACTCAAGTTCACTGACACGGTCGTTGGACAATTCCTTCACGAACAGCGTGTAGATCTCATCGCCCGTGGAATCGATGCTGTAGGCCAGGCGCTGGTGATCCGGGCTGACGCTGAAGGCGCCGAGGGAAAAGAAGCCGCCATTGGCCAGTTCGTTCGGGTCCAGCAGCTGTTCCTGGCTTTCGTCGAGTTGCAAGCTGTCATCAGCCGGGCGTGGGCAGCGGTAGTGGCGGGCGTATTCGTCACCGGCGGTGGTGCGCGTGTAATACAGGTACGGGCCCCAAGGGGAGGGCAGCGACAGGTCGGTTTCGAGAATCCGGCCCTTGATCTCCTCGAACAGGGTTTCGCGCAGCCTGGCCTGATCGGCGGTCTGCGCCTCTTGGTAGCTGTTTTCAGCCTTGAGGTAGTCGAGCACCGCGTCGGTGTCGCGCTCCTGCAGCCAGGCATACGGGTCAGGGCCGTCGGCCTTGTGGGCAATCGGGGCGCTGGTGACGTTGGCGGATAAGGGCATGAAGGACTCTCGGACGTTGTACGAAAAATAGGGTTTTGCAGGCGCAATGCAAATATTGATGCCTGTGCAGACCCTGTAGGAGTGAGCCTGTGTGGCCAGGGAGCTTGCTCCCGCTGGGTTGCGAAGCGACCCCAAAAGCGCTGCGACTGCTTCGCAGCCGAACGGGAGCAAGCTCCCTCGCCACAGTTCGCTCCCACATGGATTACGCCTGACTGGCGAAAAGTCGTTACTATAAGCGCCTCTTTGCCTGCCTTGCCATGGACACCATGACCGAGAACGACTATCTGATCGCTTGGGGCCTCTACGCCTTTGCCGCTTTAGGCTGCCTGTTGGTGTGGATGCGCATCACCCGCTGGATGTGGCGTTGGCTGCGTGAACCGCTGCGGCTGCTGGTCGCCGTACTGCTATTCAGCCCGACCATCATCGACCCGGTGAAGGAAAAAGTGGCCCCGGCCATCGCCATCACTGCGCTCGATCTGCTGTTCAAGGTGGGCAACAACGCCTGGCGGGCGGTTTCCGACCTGTTCATGTACGGCATGATCGCCTTTGGCATTTATCTGGTGTTCGTGGCGATCCGGTTCCCTATTGAACGGGCTTCCAACGCTCGCAAGGAACAGGCCGCCGCCGCCAAGGCCGCCGCCCGGGCCGACGATCCTGACGACGATCATCCGTTCGGCGGTGCCGGCGATGATCGTTACGGTCGTCCGCCAGTGCCGAGCAACCCTCAGCGATTGCGGGTCGAACCGCGTTTGTAATCCGGCCTTGAAGCGAGAGTCCGAGCATGTGTGAGTTATTGGGCATGAGCGCCAATGTGCCGACCGATATCGTGTTCAGCTTCACCGGGCTGATGCAGCGCGGCGGCCGCACCGGTCCGCACCGTGACGGTTGGGGCATCGCTTTCTATGAGGGGCGCGGTCTGCGGTTGTTTCAGGACCCGGCGGCCAGCAGCGAGTCAGAAGTGGCGAACCTGGTGCAGCGCTATCCGATCAAAAGCGAAGTGGTGATCGGGCATATCCGTCAGGCCAACGTGGGCAAGGTCTGCCTGTCCAACACGCACCCTTTCGTGCGTGAGCTGTGGGGCCGCAACTGGTGTTTCGCCCATAACGGTCAGCTGGCGGATTTTCAACCGATCAAAAGCTTTTATCGCCCCGTCGGTGACACCGACAGCGAAGCGGCGTTCTGTGACCTGCTCAACCGTGTGCGCGCAGCGTTTCCAGAACCGGTCGAGATCGAAGCGCTGCTGCCGGACCTGGTCGCCGCTTGCGCCGAATACCGCAGCAAAGGCGTGTTCAACTGCCTGTTGAGCGACGGCGACTGGCTGTTCTGCTATTGCTCGACCAAATTGGTCCAGATCACCCGTCGCGCGCCATTCGGCCCGGCGCGGTTGAAGGATGTCGATGTGATCGTCGACTTCCAGGCCGAAACCACGCCTAACGATGTGGTCACGGTGATCGCCACCGAACCCCTGACCGAAAACGAAACCTGGACCCGCTACGAACCGGGCCAATGGAGCCTCTGGCGACGCGGCGAATGCGTCAGCCAGGGCAAGACCGAATAAGGATCTCACCCGATGTTGCTCAGTTATCTACGGCTGGTGTTGTTTGCGGCGGGCCTGTTGATCGGTGTCCAGGTGCCCGGGTTCATCAGCGATTACGCGAAACGGGTCGAAGCGCATCTGATTGAGGCGCAAACCAGCCTGAGCGGTTTCCAGGGCACCGCCAATCAGTTCTTCAAGGGCGATATGCAGGCGCTGGTCGCCCATTACCGCGCCAGTGAGGACCCGATTTTCCGCAGCGACGCCGAGAGCCTGAGCACCTTGCTCAGCCGTCAGGTGGCGCTTGATAAACAGTTCCACGCCATGCAGGGCCCGTGGTACATCCGTGTCTTGCAGGTCGCATTGGCGGCCGATCCGGATATTCGCAAGGAAACCTGGAATGGCTACAGCTACCAGATCCTGCTGACACCGGAAGCGATGATCTGGGGCATGAGTGGCGCTTTGCTGCTGTCCTTCGGCATCGAATGCCTGTTCCGTCTGATCGACTGGGTAGTGCTGGGCGGCAAACGCTTGCGCCAGAGCCGGCCGATCGAAGATCGGGATGTGCGCGGCCTGTAACACTGATCCTTCCCACGCAGAGCGTGGGAGCGATCATCATCAGCGCCGATCAGCGTGCGAGGACGATGTAGTCTTCACCCACCTTGCGCGCATACCCCTCCAGCACCTGCTGACACAACGCAACAATCTCCTCGACCCACTCCACACCCACCCGCCACGACACCACGACCTGCAAATTAGGCAGCTGTTGATCGATGGCCAGCAAGGTCAATTCCCCCCGCGCCAGTTCCTCGGCTACCAGAACCGGCGGCAACGCACCAATGCCAAATCCGTCGCGCAGCAATCGGGTGATCGCCGACACCGAGTTCACGCAGTTCAGCCGCGGCGTCATGACCCCGTTCGCCTGCATCAGGCTCAGAATGTCCTGATGCGGATGTGAGTTTTTCGAGTAGGTAATGATCCGCTCGCGCGCCAGATCGGCAATGCCGGTGTACCCACGGTTGTAGATCGAATTGCTGGCGACAATCCAGCCCATCGGATGGCTCGCCAGTTCAAGGCTGCGCACGCTTTCCTGACGCACCAGATCGGTTTGCAGGATCAGATCGAGAAAGCCTTTTTGCAGCTGATCGCAGAGGTTGAGCGCCGTATCGGCCACCAGCTCGATTTCCACCCGCGGATAGTGATCCATCATCTGTGCCACCAACGGGCTCAGCCACGTGTGAATCACCGTGTCCATCACGCCGATCCGCACGCGCCCGACCTTGCTTGAGCGCGTCTCGATCGACTGCTTGAGGGCTTGCATGGTGTCCATCATCTGCTCGGCGTACTCGAGCACTTTCAAGCCTTCGGGCGTCAGGCTCACCCCCCGCGAGTCGCGCAGAAACAACTTCACCCCGAGCTCGCCTTCGAGCACCGCGATGCGGCTGGAAATCGATGCCTGGGTGGTGAAGAGCTTGTCAGCCGTCAGGCGGAAACTCTTGAGTCGGGCGACCCAGACAAAGGTCTCGAGAAATTTCAGGTTCATGGCGTTAAGTTTTTCTTATGCCTAGGGCGGGTTTTTATTAGTTGGACGCAGCAGGGCCGGACAACCAAAAATCAGGCCATCCGGTTCCCACGATAGGCGTCGTCGGGGCTCAGAACAATACCAATAAAATTTGCACGGAGAGTTGCCATGAGTGCGCCCGACACGCTCGACATCCCCAAAGCCACGTCTCGGCCGGGACCTTTCGACTGGTACCGCAACATCAATCAGCAGGAACGCCGCACCTTCTGGAGCTGCAAGATCGGCTATGGCCTGGACGGCATGGACACCCAGATGCTCAGCTTCGTGGTGCCGACCCTGATTGCCATGTGGGGCATCACGACTGGCGAGGCCGGGCTGATCCATACCAGCACGCTCATTGCGTCGGCCATCGGTGGTTGGGTGGCGGGGATTCTGTCGGACCGCATCGGCCGTGTGCGCACCTTGCAACTGACGGTGCTGTGGTTCGCCTTCTTCACCTTCCTCTGCGGCTTCGCGCAAAACTACGAGCAACTGTTGATCAGCCGTACCTTGATGGGCTTCGGTTTTGGCGGTGAGTGGACCGCCGGCGCAGTGCTGATGGGCGAGGTGATTCGCGCCAAGGACCGCGGCAAGGCCGTGGGCATGGTGCAATCGGGCTGGGCGCTGGGTTGGGGGCTGACGGCGATTCTCTATGCGCTGCTGTTCTCGGTATTGCCGCCGGAAGATGCCTGGCGTGCGCTGTTCATCCTCGGCATCGTGCCGGCGATTTTCGTGATCTTCGTCCGTCGACTGGTCAAGGACCCGGAAATCTACCGCGAAGCCAAGGCCAAGCAGGAGCCGGGCAACGCCGCGAAGTTCTACGAGATCTTCGCCCCCGGTATCCTCTTCACCACGATTCGCGCTTCGGTGCTGACCACGGGCGCACTGGGCGGTTACTACGCGATCACGTCCTGGCTGCCGACGTTTCTGAAAAACGAACGCGGTTTAAGCGTACTCGGCACGGGCGGTTATCTGGCGATGGTGATCGTCGGTTCCTACGTCGGCTACGTCATCAGTGCCTATTTGACGGACATCCTCGGCCGCAAACGAAACTTCATCCTGTTCGCCGTCGGCTCGTTCACCATCGTGTTGCTCTACACCCAGTTGCCGGTCAGTAACGGCGTGATGCTGTGGCTGGGCTTCCCGCTGGGCTTCTTCGCTTCGGGGATTTTCAGTGGCATGGGCGCGTTTTTGACCGAGCTGTTTCCGACACGGATTCGCGGGTCGGGGCAGGGCTTTTGCTACAACATCGGGCGGGCCCTGGCGGCGTTGTTTCCGTTGCTGATCGGTTTGATGAGCCAGAAGGTGCCATTGAGCGTAGGCATCGGGGCTTTTGCGGCGGTGTCCTACGGTGTGGTGATCCTTGCTGCGTTGAGCTTGCCGGAAACCCGTGGCAAACAACTTGAAGCCGAGTAGCTGATAATCTGTGGGCATCTGCCCGACAGCAAAAAAAGAAAATGCCTACAGGAGTGTTCACCGTGAGCCGCCTGCTATTGAATTGCGACATCGGCGAGAGTTTCGGCAACTGGACCATGGGTCTGGACGCCGAGGTCATGCCCTTCATCGATTGCGCCAACATCGCCTGCGGCTTCCATGCCGGCGACCCGAGCATCATGCGCAAGACCGTCGGCCTGGCCCTGAGTAACGGCGTGCAGATCGGCGCGCACCCGGCCTACCAGGACCTGGTGGGTTTCGGCCGCCGCTCCATGGCCTACACCGCCCAGGAACTTCAGGACATTTTGCATTACCAGATCGGCGCCCTCGACGGCATCTGCCGGGCCCAAGGCGGGCGCGTCAGTTACGTCAAACCCCACGGCGCAATGTACAACGACATGATGGCCAACCCGGCGCAATTGCGCGCGGTGCTTCAGGCCGTGGCGGCGTATGACCGGACCTTGCCGCTGATGCTCATGGCCACGCGCGACAACAGCGCCGCCCAGCAACTGGGTGATGAATACGGCGTGACCTTGTGGTTCGAAGCCTTCGCCGACCGAGCCTACGACAGTGCCGGCATGTTGGTTTCGCGGCAACTGCCGGGGGCGGTGCATCACGATCCAGAGAAAATAATCGAGCAAGCGCTGACCATCGCCCGTGGCGACAACCTCACCGCCAGCGACGGCAGCGCCTTGCACTTGCAGGCCAACACCTTGTGCGTCCACGGTGACAACGCCAGTTCGGTGGCGGCGGTGCGGCGGATTCGCGAAGCCCTTGATCAGCAGAGCGCACCATGAAACCGCGGGTTGAGGTGGTGGCGCTGGATTGCCTGATGGTGCGTCTGTTCGATGAAATTGCCGAAGCCAACATGCCGTGGATGCTGGCGGCCAGCGAAAAACTGCGCGCTGCGTTTGCCGGGCATCTGATTGATCTGGTGCCGTCTTACACGACGTTGATGGTGCATTACGACCTGACCGCGTTGAGTCCGACTCAAGCCCGGGATTTGATCGCCCAAGCGCTGATCGACCTGTCACCCAACGCGAGCACTCGCGGTAAATGCCATGTGCTGCCGGTCTGGTATGACTTGAGCGTCGGTCCGGAGTTGAGCTTGTTGTCTCAGCGCAGCGGGCTGTCGGTGGACGAGGTGATCCGCCGCCACAGCGAGCGCGAGTATCAAGTGTTCGCCCTGGGTTTCGCGCCGGGGTTCGCTTTCATGGGGCTGGTGGAAGAAGTGCTCGCCGCGCCGCGCCTGAATACGCCGCGTAAAAAGGTGGCGGCCGGCAGTGTCGGCATCGCCGAGCGGCAAACCGCCGCCTACCCGGTGGTGTCCCCCGGCGGCTGGAACCTGATCGGCCGCACGCCCGCCAAATTGTTCGACCGCGAACGCGATGGTTACAGCCTGATGCAACCGGGTGACACCGTGCGCTTTGAAGCGGTCGACCATGCGCAGTTCATCAACCTGGGCGGTGACGACACGCCATTGGAGGCCCAGGCATGAGCCGTCTATTGATTGAGGCGAGTACGCCGCTGTGCCTGTTGCAGGACGCGGGTCGTTTCGGCGTGCGGCATCTGGGTGTGACCCAGGGCGGCGGGCTGGATTGGCGTTCGATGTCGTGGGCCAATTGGTTGTTGGGCAATGGCCTTGATGCGCCGGTGATTGAAATCACCCTCGCCGGTTTCAGCGTCGTAGCCGAGGAAGACTGCGTGTTGGCGCTGGCCGGGGCGGACCTGGGCGCGCAAGTGGATGGCGAGGCATTGGCGCCGTGGCGCAGTTTCCGGCTGAACAAGGGCCAGCGATTGCAATTCACTCAACCGCTGCTCGGGGCGCGAGCCTATCTGGCGGCACCGGGCGGGTTTGACGCGCCAAAAGTGTTGGGAAGCAGCGCGACGGTGGTCCGTGAAGAACTCGGCGGTCTGGATGGTATGGGCCGGCCATTGGCCAAAGGCGCGCCGTTGAGCTATCGCGGGAGTGCGCTGTTATTGCTGCGGGAGTTACCGGCAGAACACCGGCCTAACTTCAAAGCTGATTCGCCACTGGATGTGGTCCTCGGCGCGCAGATCGGTGAGTTCAGCGGGCAGAGCCTGTTCGATGCGTTCAACAGCGTCTGGACCCTCGACAGCCGTGCCGATCGCATGGGCATTCGCTTGCTGGGAACGCCGTTGCAGTATCAGGGCCAGCCGATGATTTCCGAAGGCATCCCGCTAGGCGCGGTCCAGGTCCCGCCGGACGGGCAGCCGATTGTGTTGCTCAATGATCGGCAGACCATTGGCGGTTATCCGCGATTGGGGGCGTTGACGCCGTTGGCACTCGCGCGGCTGGCGCAGTGCTTGCCGGGGGCGAAAGTGCGGTTGCGGCCTGTGGTGCAGGAGGTGGCGCATCGCGAACAGGTCGAGTATTTGCAGCGATTTTCAAACCGCTAAAAGCTTCGCGGGCAAGCCTCGCTCCTACAGGGTTGGTGCACGATGCACGAACACAGAAACCTGTAGGAGCGAGGCTTGCCCGCGAAGACGTTTTCACAGACAACAAAAATCTCTATTTGGAAAGAAACCGCATCCCTTCCTCCAACCCCCGCAACGTCAACGGGTACATCTGGTCGTCAATCAAGTCCCGCACAATATTGGTCGACGACGTATACCCCCACGTATCTTTCGGATAGGGGTTGATCCAGATGACCTTCTTATACTTCTCCATGAACCGCTGCATCCACACATAACCGGCTTCTTCGTTCCAGTGCTCGACGCTGCCGCCGGCCTGGGTGATTTCATACGGTGCCATCGCAGCGTCACCAATGAAGATCACTTTGTAGTCGGCGCCGTACTTGTGCAGCAGGTCCTGGGTCGACGTGCGCTCGGAGGTGCGGCGCATGTTGTTCTTCCACACAGACTCATAAATGAAGTTGTGGAAGTAGAAGTACTCCAGGTGCTTGAACTCGGTCTTGCAGGCCGAGAACAGTTCCTCGCAGATCTTCACATGCGCGTCCATCGAGCCGCCGATGTCAAATAGCAGCAACAGCTTGACGGTGTTACGCCGCTCCGGCCGCATCTGGATATTCAGCAGGCCGGCATCGCGCGCGGTGTGGTCGATAGTGCCGTCGATGTCCAGCTCTTCCGCCGCACCCTGACGGGCAAATTTGCGCAAGCGGCGCAGGGCGACCTTGATGTTGCGCGTGCCCAGTTCCACCGAATCGTCGAGGTTCTTGTACTCGCGCTGATCCCACACCTTGACCGCTTTGCCCTGGCGCTTGCCGGCATCGCCGACGCGAATGCCTTCCGGGTTGAAGCCGCCGGAGCCAAACGGACTGGTGCCGCCGGTGCCGATCCATTTGTTACCGCCGGCATGGCGTTCTTTCTGTTCTTCGAGGCGTTTCTTGAATTCTTCGATCAGCTTGTCCAGACCGCCGAGGGACTGGATCGCGGCCCGTTCTTCTTCGGTCAGGGAACGCTCGAATTCCTTGCGCAGCCAATCTTCAGGAATCAACGCCTGAAGGTGATCGTCGAGTTTCTCCAGGCCATTGAAGTAGGCGCCGAACGCGCGGTCGAACTTGTCGAAATGCCGTTCGTCCTTCACCAGAATCGCCCGGGACAGGTAATAGAACTCGTCCATGTCGGCGAAGGTCACGCGTTGTTTCAGCGCATTGATCAGGTCCAGAAGCTCACGCACCGAGACCGGCACCTTGGCTGCGCGCATTTCATTGAACAGGTTGAGCAGCATGGCGATCAGCCTCTTAGCGGGTGCCGCGACGGCTCATGAACGCCAGGCGCTCAAGCAATTGAACATCCTGTTCGTTCTTCACCAGGGCGCCTGCCAAGGGTGGGATCGCTTTGGTCGGATCGCGTTCGCGCAGTACGGCTTCGCCGATGTTGTCGGCCATCAGCAGCTTCAGCCAGTCCACCAGTTCCGAGGTCGAAGGCTTCTTCTTCAGGCCCGGGACCTTGCGCACGTCGAAGAACACGTCCAGCGCTTCGCTGACCAGGTCTTTCTTGATGTTCGGGTAGTGCACGTCGACGATTTTCTGCAGCGTCACGCGATCCGGGAACGCGATGTAGTGGAAGAAGCAGCGGCGCAGGAAGGCGTCCGGCAGCTCTTTCTCGTTGTTGGAGGTAATGATGATGATCGGGCGTTTCTTGGCCTTGATGGTCTCGTCGATCTCGTAAACGTAGAACTCCATCTTGTCGAGTTCTTGCAACAGGTCGTTCGGGAACTCGATGTCGGCCTTGTCGATTTCGTCGATCAGCAGAATCACTCGCTCTTCGGACTCGAACGCTTCCCAGAGCTTGCCCTTTTTCAGGTAGTTGCGAACGTCGTGGACTTTTTCCGTGCCCAGTTGCGAGTCACGCAGGCGACTGACCGCGTCGTACTCGTACAGGCCCTGATGCGCCTTGGTGGTGGACTTGATGTGCCAGGTGATCAATTTCGCACCGAAGGACTCGGCCAATTGCTCGGCGAGCATGGTTTTGCCGGTGCCTGGCTCGCCCTTGACCAGCAGTGGACGCTCCAGGGTAATGGCGGCGTTGACCGCCAGCTTCAGGTCATCGGTGGCGACGTAGGCCTGGGTGCCTTCGAACTTCATCTGCTAATCCTCGAACGGTAAGCCGACCTGAATCAGGCAGGGCGGGGCGCAATAAGTGTAGTGCCCGACTATAACGCGCAGGCCGGTCGACTGTGAACGCAGACGGCTTATTCAGTCTCTGAATGGGGCGTCACTTGGTGACTTAACCCTGATCCGGTTTCGGCCGCTCATACCGGGCATTGAATGCCTGAACGAAACCATTGCGTAAAATCTGCAAAAACGCCTGGAACGCGCTGATATCTTGTCGATGCACGTTGCCGCTCAGTTCTACGCGAGTGGCAAACTGGTTCTTGCCCTGGTTTTTCAGCACGGTTTCGGAGCCGCCGACAATGGCCTCCCAGATGGACCGGAACAGCCCTTTGTCCTTGTTTTCCACGTCCTGCTGCCAGTTGAACACGTCCACGTCTTTGAGCAGCGGCTTGATATAGCCGGTCAATTGGGCTTTTTTGGCCTGCGCTTCAATGACTACATCGCCGTGACCGGCGTTGAAGTCGAATTTGCCATAGGCCGAGGCGAAGTCGTTCATGCGCTTGAGCTCGATATCCTTGGCGCGCAGGCGGAATTCGAAGTCTTCGAAATTGCTCAAGGGGTCGAAGGTGGCCGTGGTTTCCAGTGGGGCGTGGCCCAGCAACAGGGCCTTGCCTTCAAAGCGCGCGTCGCGCTTGCCTTCGGTGTCGACCACGTTGGTCAGGTTATAGAGGCTGGCGTTGACCTGAGTGGCGTTCATGTTGACGGGGGGCTTGGAATTGAAGTTTCGAAAGTTGATCTTGCCGTCGTAGATGCGTATTTCGTTAAAGGTGAACGGCGCCAGTTTGCTCAACTGTGCGCGCCAGTCGGTGCCTTGACCGGTCTGGGAGTTTTGTTTGTTGGCGCCGCCGTCGACGAAGTTCACCTCAGGGTTGAAGAACTGCACTTCGGCCACCACAGCGCGGTCGGACCAGAGTGAGTGCCAACTGACAGACAGGTCGATTAGCGGTGCATTGACGAAAGGCACCGGGACCTTGCCGTCGACCTTGACGATTTTCAGCCCGTTGATCTTGTAGGCGCCGCGCCACAGCGCGAGGTCGACGTCGGTGACCTGGCCCCGGTAATCGCCCATGTCCGCCAGTTTCTCGTTCAAGTAATCGCGCACCAGGTAGGGCAGGGCGAAGTGCAGGGCAATCAGCAGCACAACGAGACCGGCGAGGGTCCACAGGGGCCAACGGTATCGACGTTTCATGGCGGCAAATCTCTGACGATGTAAAGCCATTGACTGCGGTGTTTACCGGACGTTCGACCTGACTGGACGACCACTGGCAACAGGCATACCTTTGGGGGCTTATTCAACGCTGTACAAGGACCCAGCCATGAGCCGTATATACGCTGACAACGCCCATTCCATTGGCAATACGCCGCTGGTGCAGATCAACCGCATTGCCCCGCGCGGTGTGACCATCCTGGCCAAGATCGAAGGGCGCAACCCGGGTTACTCGGTCAAGTGCCGGATCGGCGCGAGCATGATCTGGGACGCCGAAAGCTCTGGCAAACTCAAGCCTGGCATGACCATCGTCGAACCGACGTCGGGCAATACCGGCATTGGCCTGGCCTTTGTTGCCGCGGCCCGTGGTTACAAGTTGATGCTGACCATGCCCGCGTCGATGAGCATCGAGCGACGCAAAGTCCTCAAGGCACTGGGCGCCGAACTGGTGCTGACCGAACCGGCCAAAGGCATGAAGGGCGCCATTGAGAAGGCTGCCGAGATCCTGGCCAGCGATCCGGCCAAATACTTCATGCCGTCGCAGTTCGACAACCCGGCCAACCCGGCCATTCACGAGAAAACCACCGGTCCGGAAATCTGGAGCGATACTGACGGCGCAGTCGATGTGCTGGTCGCGGGCGTTGGAACCGGCGGAACCATTACCGGTGTTTCGCGGTATATCAAGAATACCCAGGGCAAACCGATTATCTCGGTAGCTGTGGAACCGGTGGTGTCGCCGGTGATTACCCAGGCGATAGCCGGTGAAGAGATCAAGCCGAGCCCGCACAAGATCCAGGGGATCGGTGCCGGTTTTGTCCCGAAGAATCTGGACTTGTCGATCGTCGATCGGGTTGAGTTGGTCACCGATGACGAATCGAAGGCCATGGCGCTGCGCCTGATGCAGGAAGAAGGGATTTTGTGCGGTATTTCCTGTGGCGCCGCGATGGCGGTGGCGGTGCGTCTGGCCGAAACACCGGAAATGCAGGGCAAGACCATCGTGGTGATCCTGCCGGACTCCGGTGAGCGCTACTTGTCGAGCATGTTGTTCAGCGACCTGTTTACCGAGCAGGAAAATCAGCAGTAGGCGCTGCCTGCGATGGTTTGATCTTTTGGTGAGAGGGCTGATTCAGGTCAGCCCCCGTTCAGGAACCTTATGTTAATAAGTGCTTTATTGCACAAACCTTAATACTGAATGTCGAGTTTTGCGGGTTTTTCCCGAGGCCGGTAGTGTTTATCATGGCCGGCTGCCACGTCGGGTAAATGGCGTTGTGCGAAGAGCCTAACCTCAAGGAGCCGTAGATGACCTTTTCCTTTGCCGCGAAAGCGTCAGTGTTGCTGCTATTCCTGGGCAGCACCCTCTATGTGCATTTGCGCGGCAAGGCGCGATTGCCGGTTCTGCGTCAATTCGTCAATCACTCGGCCTTGTTTGCGCCTTACAACGCCTTGATGTACCTGTTCTCCGGCGTGCCGTCCAAACCCTATCTGGACCGCAGCAAGTTCCCGGAACTGGACGTGCTCAAAGACAACTGGGAAGTCATCCGCGACGAAGCCATGCACCTGTTCGACGAGGGTTACATCCGCGCCGCCGAAAAACACAACGATGCGGGGTTTGGTTCGTTTTTCAAGAAAGGCTGGAAACGTTTCTACCTCAAGTGGTACGACAAACCCCTGCCATCCGCTGAAGCCTTGTGCCCGAAAACCGTGGCGCTGGTGAGCAGTATTCCCAACGTAAAGGGTGCAATGTTCGCGTTGCTGCCAGGTGGCAGCCACCTCAACCCGCACCGCGACCCGTTTGCCGGTTCTCTGCGCTATCACCTGGGGCTGTCGACGCCGAACTCCGACGATTGCCGTATCTTTGTCGACGGCCAGGTGTATGCCTGGCGTGATGGTGAAGATGTGATGTTTGATGAGACCTACGTGCATTGGGTCAAGAACGAATCCGAGAAAACCCGCGTCATTCTGTTCTGCGACATCGAACGACCGCTGAGCAACCGCGTCATGACCTTCATCAACCGCTGGCTCAGCGGCTTGCTCGGTCGCGCCACCGCACCTCAAAACCTTGATGATGAACGTGTCGGCGGGATTAACCAGGCGTATGCCTGGAGCAAGAATTCCAGCGACAAGGTCAGTGGTGTGGTCAAACGCTGGAAGCGTCGTAATCCCAAGGCGTACCGCGTGCTGCGGCCGGTGTTGGCGGTGGTGGTGCTGACGTTGTTGGGGTATTGGTTGTTTGCGTGACTGGATTCAAAAGAAAACCGCTCCTTGGGAGCGGTTTTTTTATGAGCAGAATTTAAATGGCGCGCCCGCGACGAGGTGTCGTGACTGGCCCTTTGTCCAAGTCATTGCAATCCATGTCCGCCGCTGGTTATAGTCGGCGCTCGGTGGTTCTGTTACCCACCGCCCACCCCATCAAAAAAGATCAGCCCATGCCAGCTTCCCTCATCAATGCGGTAGTCGATTCAGCGGTCAACGCTGGCGTCGTGCCGTGCGGGAATAAGCAGCCTGCGCAGATCAGTCATTACCCCCCACCTGTCAGTAGCACGCCGGTGTACGCAGTCGTATCACCGCCGGGCGTTGGCGTTTCGGGCTGATCAGCGTTCTTTGCTGTTCTGCGCGCCCGCCTGAAAAAAACTACTGAATTTCAGCTTCGGCTGAGTTGGCTTCTTGCCTGACTACAGGTGGTATTCATGTTTGTCCTGTCGAAAAAATCCGCGCTCGCGGCGGCGTCCACGAGCCTGTTCGTTCTGCTGTGGAGCAGCGGTGCGATCTTCTCCAAATGGGGCCTGGCCCACGCATCGCCCTTTGCCTTTCTGCTGATTCGCTTTGCCATCGCTTTGTGCGGATTGATGCTGCTGGTGCCGTTGCTCAAGCTGAAATTGCCCAAGGGTGGCAAAGCGATGTTGTATGCGATGGCCACGGGCGTGGTGTTGCTGGGGGCTTATCAGATTTTTTATCTGCTGGCTCTGGACCTCAAAGTCACACCGGGCGTTATGGCAACCATCATGGGTGTGCAGCCGATTCTCACGGTGGTGATCATGGAGCGTCAGCGCTCGGCCAGCCGGATGTTCGGTCTGGCGCTGGGCCTGGTCGGGTTGATCATGGTGGTTTACCAGGGCATCGGTCTGGCCGGCATGTCTTTGGCCGGGATGCTTTTTGGTTTGCTGGCGTTGGCGAGCATGACCTTTGGCTCGATCATGCAGAAGCGCATCACCGACAATCCCCTCGGCACACTGCCGGTGCAGTACCTCGCGGGGCTGCTGCTCTGCGGGATCTTCGTGCCGTTCCAGCCGTTTCATTTCGAACACGGCAGCGGGTTCATCGTGCCGGTGCTGTGGATGGGGTTGGTGGTGTCGGTGCTGGCAACGTTGCTGCTGTACCGCTTGATCGCCCGGGGCAATCTGGTGAATGTCACCAGTCTGTTTTACCTGGTGCCGGCCGTGACGGCGGTGATGGACTACCTGATTTTCGGTAATCGGCTGGCGGTATTGAGCATGCTCGGCATGCTGCTGATCATCGTCGGGCTGGTATTTGTGTTCCGTAAAACAGCGTAAAGCAGCGTGAAAATGAAAGGCCCGGAGCATTGGCTCCGGGCCTTTTTTATTTGGCCAGCGCGTGCTCGGCCCGCACCGAATTCATGAACGCCTGCATCGCTGACGATTGAATGCGGTGACGGCGGGTAATCAGCCCGTACGGCGGCAGCCGTGCTTCAAACTTGATCGGCAATACCGCCAGCAAATCACGGCCCGGGTAATCCTCCACCACCGACACCGGTGTGACGCCCAGCATGTCGGTCTGCTGGATCAAGGACAGCAAGGTCATGATCGAGGTGGTTTCGACGATGCTGCTGGGGATGTCGACCCGCGCATTGTGGAATACCTGATTGATGATCGCGCGCATCGGGCTCGGTTGCTGTTGCAGCACCCAGGTCATGTTCTGCAACTCGGCCCAGCTCAGGTTTTTCTCTTCCGCCAACGGGTTCTGCGCGCCGGAGATGACGCACAAGGCTTCTTCGCCGAGGCTGTCGAACAGCAACTCTTCGGCCCGTGCGCCCGCCGGAATCCGGCCCAATACGATATCCAGCTGGTCCTGCAACAGCGCCTGCACCAGCACGTCGCTGGTGTCGACCTGAATGCTCATCGACAAGCGTGGATGGCTTTGCTTCAAGGTCGCGATGGTGCGGGTCAACAGCCCCGAGGCCAGCGCCGGAATCGCACCGACCGCAACCCGGCCAAGGTTGCCGGATTCGAGCGCGACCAGTTCTTCACGCATGCCGCTCAGTTCAGCAAACACCATGCGCGCGTAGTAGATGACGGTTTCCCCGAACGGGGTCGAGCGCATGCCCCGGGGCAGACGCTCGAAGAGTTCGACGCCGAGCAAGTCTTCGGCTTCGTGCAACATCTTGGTGGCTGCCGGCTGGGTCATGCCGATGTGGTCGGCGGCGCGACGCAACGAGCCGAATTCCTGCAACGCCAGCATCAGCCGCAGTTGGCGCAGACGCAGTCGACTGTGGATCACATTGGCAGCAGGAATTCGGGTCATGGGCCGTGCTCGCAATTAGGACTGCGGCAAGCCTGACAACAAATGCCAGGCGTTGCCAGCATTGCCGTGTTACAGCACCGATTTAGGCTTGGCGACCTGGGGTTTGCGCAGCCCCGTCAGGGTGCCCAACGCCTTGGAAATCAACGGCCAGAACAGCATCAGCAACGCCGCCGTGGTCAGGCAGCCCACTAACGGGTTGGACCAGAAAATCCCCACGTGGCCGTCGGAGAACAGCATCGACTGGCGGAACGCATCTTCCGCTTTGTCGCCCAGTACCGCCGCCAACACCAGCGGCGCAATCGGGTAACCGAGTTTCTTGAACAGATAACCCAGCGCGCCGAAGCCCAGCATCAACACCACGTCGACGAACGAGTTGTGCACCGAGTAGGCACCGATGGCACAGACCATGATGATGATCGGCGCAATGATCGAGAACGGAATGCGCAGGATCGAGGCGAACAGCGGCACCGTGGCCAGCACCACGATCAGGCTGACCACGTTCCCGAGGTACATGCTGGCGATCAGGCCCCAGACGAAATCGTGCTGCTCGACGAACAACGTCGGGCCAGGATGCAGGCCCCAGATCATCAACCCGCCGAGCATGACCGCTGCGGTCGCCGATCCGGGAATGCCCAGGGTCAGCATCGGCAACAGCGCGCTGGTGCCGGCGGCGTGGTCGGCGGTTTCCGGGGCGATCACGCCTTCGAGTTCACCCTTGCCGAAGTTCTCGCGGTTCTTCGAAAAGCGCCGCGCCAGACTGTAGCTCATGAACGAGGCCGCCGTCGGGCCACCCGGTGTGATGCCCATCCAGCAACCGACCAGGGTGCTGCGCAGGATCGTCCACCAGTAACGCGGCAACTTGGCCCAGGTGCGCAGGATGACCATCGGCGTGATGCGCGCATGCTCGCCGCGAAACACCAGGCCTTCCTCGACGGTGCAGAGAATTTCGCCGATCCCGAACAAGCCGATCACGGCCACCTCGAAGCTGATGCCCGTCATCAACGCGGGCTGATCGAAGGTCAGGCGCAGGTTGCCGGAGACAGTGTCCATGCCCACGGCGGCCATGGCGAAACCAATCATCATCGCCACCACGGTTTTCAGCGGCGGATTCTTGCTCATGCCGATGAAGGTGCAAAACGCCAACAGGTACACCGCGAAGAACTCCGGCGAACTGAAAGACATGGCGAATGCGGCAATCTTGGTCGACAGGAAGGTCAGCAGCAACACCCCGGCCAGCGCGCCGATCAGCGCCGAACTGAAGGCGGCCGTCAACGCTTCGGCAGCGCGACCTTCGCGGGCCATCGGGTAACCGTCGAACGTGGTCGCCACCGATGAGGGCTCACCGGGGATGTTGAACAGAATCGAGGTGATCGAACCGCCGAACAGCGCGCCCCAATACATGCACGACAGCAAAATGATCGCCGACACCGGCGACATGGTGAAGGTCAGCGGCAGCAACAACGCCACGCCATTGGGGGCGCCGAGGCCGGGCAATACGCCGACCAGAATGCCCAGCAGCACGCCGATCACCATCAGGCCGATGTGGCCCGGGGTGAGGATCAGGTTCATGCCTTGCAGCAGGGAATCGAACTCGCTCATTTGAAACTTCTCCCGGCCAGTGCAATCCAGTCGCCCATCGGGCCGGCATCCAGCGGGACCTTGAACCACAACGCGAAAATCAGGTAGCTGGCCAGCACCGCGCCGAGGGACACGGTGCCGATCATCCATTTGCCGTAAGGCTTGGCGCGCACCTTGTCACGCCACATGAACCAGGCGATGAAGCAGGCCGAGGCCACATAAATGCCGGTGAACGGCATGGCGCCGACGAACAGCGCAATCGGGATGAACACCGACAGCACTTGCTTGAATGCACTGCGGCTGACGAATGCAATGCTCAGGGCGTGCCAGCGCACCACGGTCAACACGCCGTTGCCCACGCTCGCGGCGCTCAACAGCAGGCCGATGTAGAAGGGGAAGTAACCCGGCTCGGGGCCGGAATCGCCCCAGCCGATACCTTGTTCGAGACTGCCGAACATCACCACCGCGCCGATCAGCGTGGTGAAGAGTGTCAGGCCGAGCTCGACCCAGCGGGTACCGACCAGCGCCGGTGAATCCGAAGAATGGGACATGAAAGCACCTCCAGAGGTGACGGCCGTGCGCACGCGCACGGCCGTGAACAACTCAGTTTTTCAGCCAGCCGGCTTCTTTGAACACCGGGGTGACGCGGGCGGTGTCTTTCTCAATGTAGGCGGTCAGCGGCTCGCCTTCGAGGAACGTCGGCACCAGCGCGTTCTGCTTCACGTAGGCCTTGAACTCTGGAGTCTCGGTGACTTTGCGCATCAGCTCGACATAGAACGCCCGCTGTTCGGCGGTGACGTCGCCGGGCATGAACACGGTGCGCGGGAAGCGGTATTGATCGATACCCAGGCCTTGTTCGTGGCAGGTCGGAACGTCGGCCCAGGATTTATCACCCGCGACTTTCTCGGTGTAGCTCATGCGTTCCTTGCTGAACACACAGAGCGGTTCGACCTGGTCGCCGCGCCATTGGCTGATGCTTTCGCTGGGGTTGTTGACGTTGGCGGCGATGTGTTTGCCGGCCAGTTGGGTCGCGGCTTCACTGCCGCTCTTGAACGGGATGTACACCAGTTTGCTGTTGTTGGTCTGGTTCAGCAGCAGGGTCAGGGTCTGGTCGACATCCTTGGACTGACTGCCGCCCATGCGCAGTTTCGACGGATCAGTCTTGGCCGCTTCGTAGAAGCCTTTGGCGTCTTTCCAGGGGGCATCCTTGTAGCTCCAGAGAATAAAGTCGTCCTCTGCAACGGCCGCCACGGGAGTCAGCTCCTGCCATTGATAGCCAAGCTTGGAAACCAGCGGCAACAGGTAGATGTTGTTGGTGCCGATCACCAGTTTTTCCGGATCGCCCTTGTTCATTTTCAGGTCAAGGAACGCTTCGGCACCGTTGCCGCCGCCCTTGTTGAGGACGATGGTATTCACGTCGAGGAACTTGTGCGTGGTGATGATCGACTGGATCAGCCGACCGAGCTGGTCAGTACCGCCGCCGGGGCCGCCGGCAACGAGGATTTCGACGTTCTTGTCCGGCTGCCAGGCAGCGTTGGCGAGTGCGGGGAGGGCGCCGGCGGCGACCAGTGTGCAGCCAAGAAACAGACGGGATGTGCGACGGACGAATGCATTTCGCATGGAAGGGCCTCGTTTTTTGTAATTGTTATGAATGACTTGTCGGTGCTCAAAAGCTGCAAGCCTGGACTGAGTGTGGGAAGCCTCCGCTTCGGCGTCTAGTCAAAACAATACATACACCGATAGCCTGCGGTTATAGGTCATCAAGGGCAAATACGTGACGAGGGCTGGAAACTGTGTGCCAGAGCGTTTTGAGAGGAAAGTCAGTCAAGGCGGCCGGCGATGAAAGCCCCCTGAAAGCGCGGTATGCCATAACCCGAGGCTATCGCCGTATCTCAATCATTGATTAGACGGTTATCACCGAGCCTTCGATAGTGCTCATCAGCGCGGCGAACCGGTCACGCACGGCATTCACAACAATAAGAAACGAGGTACGCACCATGGCTCGTCCCAGTGCTTCCCTGCATCTGCCTGGCGCAGCTGCCCAACCGATCAACGCGGCCACACCCCTGGCCGGCACCACCAAAGCGAGCAGCGTGCGCTGGCGGATCTTTGCGATCGTCTTCGCGCTGACCATGGTCAACCTGATCGACCGGGTCTCGCTGTCGATCGCCATGCCGACCATTGCCCATGAATTTTCCCTGTCGCCAAGCATGCAAGGGCTGATCCTCAGCAGCTTCTTCTGGGCGTATGCGCTGTTGCAGATTCCCGGTGGCTGGCTGATCGATCGCTTCGGCCCGCATCGGGTCATCAGTTGGTCCACCGGGTTGTGGGGCACTTTTCAAGTGTTGGCGGCGTTTGCGACCGGCGGCTTGTCATTGCTGTTCGCCCGCGTTGCACTCGGGGCCGCCGAAGCGCCGTTGTTCCCGTCCGGTGGCAAGCTGATTTCCCTGTGGCTGGCGCCGAGCGAACGCAGTCGCGGCGCGGTGCTGATGGACAGCGGCAGCCCGTTGGGCGTGGCGCTGGGCGGGCTGATCATTGCTTACCTGATTGCATCCCTGGATTCGTGGCGCCTGGCCTTCGTGATTGCCGGTATCGCGACCCTGGTGCTGGCCTGGCTGGCGCGGCGTTATCTGCGCGATGACCCGGCTACTCACCCGCAAGTGAATGCCGAAGAACTGGAGAAGATCAACGCCGGGCGCGCGACGCCGGCTGCCGAAGCCGCCCGTGTGCCGGTCAAAGGCCTGGGCATCGCGGCCCGTTCCCTGAGCGGCTTGCTGATCGGCCGTGCCAGTTGGGCGATGGTGTATTTCGGTTTGCTGACCTGGGGCCCGAGCTATCTGGCCCAGGCTCGCGGCTTCGATATCAAAGGCATCGGCGCGGCCACCTTCGTGATTTTCGTGTGCGGGGCCCTGGGTTCGTTGACCGGTGGTTTTCTCTGCGACGGGCTGATCCGCAAGGGTGTCAGCCGTGGCGTGGCGGTCAAGAGCCTGCTGGCGTTTTCCGGTGTGGTCGCCCTCGGCGCCTTTCTGTTGTTGCCGACGCTGAGCAATCCGTTTGCCGCCGTGGCGTTGTTGGCCATGACCGCGTTTTTCCTGATGTGGGGCAGCCTCTACTGGAGCTTCCCGGCATTGCTGGCGGCACCGGCGCGGGTCGGGTTGATCGGCGGCGTGATGAACATGGCCGGCAGCACCGGCGGGATCGCGGTGCCGATCCTGGTGGGCATCATTGTGCAAATGACCGGAGGTTTTGCGCCGGTGCTGGGGTTCTTTGCCGTGTGCTCGGCAGTCTTTGTGCTGGCGACGTTGTTCATCAGTCTCGACGAGGTGCGCCATGGCTGAACACTTATCTGGCGAAGCATGGAACGGTCCGATCATCGATGCCCATCATCACTTCTGGGACCCGACGATCAATGACCATCCGTGGCTGGCGCCCGAAGCCAATATCCCGTTCCGCTACGGCGACTACAGCGCGATTAAACGGCGCTATTTTCCTGAGGACTATTTCGCTGACGCCGGCCCGCACCGTGTGGTGCAAACGGTGTACGTCGAGACCGAATGGGACCCGCAAGACCCGATTGGCGAAACCGTTTTTATCGAAAGTCTGACGGCCCGTTACGGCGTACCCAATGCGGTCGTGGCGCAGGCCTGGCTCGACCACCCGGACGCCCTCGCGGTACTGACCGAACAAGCGAGTTTCAAATGCGTGCGCAGCGTGCGTCACAAACCGGGTGGAGCGACTTCACCGGCGCAGGTTGGTCATGTGCGCAGCCTGATGAGCGACGAACACTGGCGGCGCAGTTTTGCCGCCCTCGAAGGGCTGGGGTTGCACTTCGATTTGCAGACCCCCTGGTGGAACCTGCACGAAGCCGAACGGCTGGCTCGGGACTTTCCCGGCACTACGTTGATTCTCAACCACGCAGGGTTGCCCAATGACCGCAGCGCCGAAGGCCTGGCCGGTTGGCGCCTGGCGATGGCTCGGCTGGCCAAATGGCCAAATGTGCAGGTGAAGATTTCCGGCCTTGGCCAGAGGGGCCAGGCATGGCGCGCCAAGGACAACGCCTGGATCGTGCGTGAAGTGATCGCCATGTTCGGCACTGACCGGGCGATGTTCGCCAGCAACTTCCCGGTGGACAGCCTGTGCGGCTCGTTCGACGACATCTACAGCGGTTTCAAATCCATCGTTGCTGATCTGCCGAGCGCCGATCAGGAGCGACTGTTCTACAGCAACGCGCAGCGGGTTTATCGCTGCGAGCCTTGCGCCGTTGACCGCCAATGGCCTGAACCCTTGAGGAGTGAAGCATGAACAAAACAACCATCGCGATGGTGCTGGGGGACCCGGCAGGCATCGGCCCGGAACTGATCGCACGCCTGCTTGCGGAGCCTGAAGTGCGCAGCCAGGCCAATGTGATCCTGATCGCCGACGAGGCCGAAATGCGTCGCGGCATGCGCATCGCCGGGACGGAGTTTCCTTACCGTCGCGTCGAGTCGCTGGATCAGTTGGAATTTGGTGATGACACGCCGCTGTTCTATGACTTTCGCGGAGACACCGTCGGTGAATTTCCACGCAGTGAAGCCAGTGTCATCGGCGGTCGCTACAGCCTCGACACGCTGGAACAAGCCCTGCGCCTGACCGAGGCCGGGACCACCGACGCGGTGTTGTTCGGGCCGTTGAACAAGACCTCGCTGCACATGGCCGGGATGGCCCACAGCGATGAGCTGCACTGGTTCGCCGAGCTGCTGGATTTCCACGGGCCGTTCTGTGAATTCAACGTGCTCGACAACCTCTGGACCTCCCGCGTGACCTCCCACGTGGCATTAGCGCAAGTGCCAGGCATGCTGACCCAGACGCGGGTAGTGGAAGCGATCCAGTTGATCGACACCGCGCTCAAGCGCAACGGCCTGGAAAAACCGCGCATTGGCGTGTGTGGGCTGAACCCGCACAACGGCGACAACGGCTCGTTCGGACGCGAAGAACTGGACATCATCGGCCCGGCGGTTCGTTCGGCCCAGGCGCTGGGGATTGCGGCCGAAGGGCCATACCCGGCGGACACGATTTTCCTCAAGGTCCAGGGCGATGCCAGTGCCTTTGACGCGGTGGTGACGATGTATCACGACCAGGGGCAGATCGCGATCAAGTTGATGGGCTTCTCCCGAGGCGTGACGGTGCAGGGTGGCTTGCCGATCCCGATTACCACGCCGGCCCACGGCACCGCCTTCGACATCGCGGGGCAGGGCAAGGCCAACGTCGGCGCGATTCGTCAGGCCTTCGAAATCGCCTGCCGAATGGGCACCAACAACTACTGACACAACACTGATCCACTGTTGGAGCGAGCCTGCTCGCGATAGCGGTCTGACAGTCACTAAAAAGGTGGCTGCACTACCGCTTTCGCGAGCAGGCTCGCTCCCACATTTGTTTTGTGTGTGGCTGATAACCCTATCCACTCACTATTCGGTTTTTCCTATCACCGCAGGTTATCGCCGGATACGCATAAGTGATTATCCGCACCCCCGAGCGCTGGCTAAAGTCGCTCCATCGAATGCCGGAACCCGCCCCCCGCGCGGTTTTGTGCAGCGACCCGACAACTACAAAAAGCCGGCAGCGCAAGGAACTGTATTCATGAAAATCAAAGCCATCCGTACCCGCGTTTTTGAGTGGAAAGGCAAAGTCGTTCCGCCTCAAGCACACTTCTGCACCAACGCCAGCGACATCCTGTTCGAACGTGGCGACGCCATGGGCTCGTTCCGTTTCCATGGCTGGCTGGTGGTGGAAGTCGAGACCGATACCGGCCTCGTCGGCATCGGTAACTGCGCCCTGGCGCCGCGTGTGGCCAAGGAAATCATCGACACCTACCTGGCGCCGATTGCCATTGGTGAAGACCCGTTCGACAACGAATACATCTGGCAGAAGATGTACCGCCAGAGCCACGCCTGGGGCCGCAAAGGCATCGGCATGGCGGCGATCTCGGCGATCGACATCGCGATCTGGGACATCATGGGCAAAGCCGTGAACAAACCGGTGTTCAAACTGCTCGGCGGTCGCACCAAGGAAAAGATCTGGACCTACGCCTCCAAGCTCTACGCCAATGACAACCTCGACCTGTTCCTCGAAGAGGCCCAGGGCTATCTGAACCAGGGTTTCACCGCGCTGAAAATGCGTTTCGGCTACGGCCCGAAAGACGGCCCGGCGGGCATGCGCAAGAACATCGAGCAAGTGCGTGCCCTGCGTAACCTGGCCGGTCCCGACATCGACATCATGCTCGAGTGCTACATGGGCTGGACCCTGGAATACGCCCGCCGCATGCTGCCCAAACTTGCTGAATTCGAACCACGCTGGCTGGAAGAGCCGGTGATTGCCGACGACATCGAAGGCTACATCGAGCTGAAGAAAATGGGGATCATGCCAATCTCCGGCGGCGAGCATGAGTTCACCTCCTACGGCTTCAAAGACCTGCTGGAACGCCGTGCCGTCGACGTGATCCAGTACGACACCAACCGCGTGGGCGGTATCACCGCAGCGCGCAAGATCAACGCCATGGCCGAAGCCTGGTCGGTGCCGGTGATCCCGCACGCCGGGCAGATGCACAACTACCACCTGACCATGTCCACCACCGCCTCGCCGATGGCCGAGTTCTTCCCGGTGTTCGACGTCGAGGTCGGCAACGAACTCTTCTACTACGTGTTCAAGGGCGAGCCGCAACCGGTCAACGGCTACATCCAGCTCGACGATGACAAGCCCGGCCTGGGCCTGGAAATCTCCGATGAGTACTTGAGTGACTTCAACATCATCGAGTGATCCAAATCCCAATTTTCTGGAGGCCGTCATGCGCCTGATTCAATTTGAAAACACTGCCGGTGAACGCCAGGTGGGTCTCGTCGAGGGCTCGCAGGTAAAGGTGCTGCAAGGCACCCGTAGCACCCATGAACTGGCCCTCGCGGCGATTCGTGCCCAACGCAGCCTGCAAGAAGAGGTCGCACTGCGCGGCACCGAACCGGGACCGGATTACGCCCAGCTGTTGCAGCAGGGCAAAGTCCTGCCACCGCTGGACCACGAAGACCCGGCCCATTGCCTGATCAGCGGCACCGGACTGACCCATTTGGGCAGCGCCTCGGCGCGGGACAAAATGCACCAGCAGGAGGGCGCGGTCGAAGCCGGCATGACCGACACCATGCGCATTTTCAAATGGGGCCTGGAGGGTGGTAAACCGGCGGCCGGGCAGGTCGGCGCGCAACCGGAATGGTTCTACAAAGGTGATGGCAGCATCGTCGTACGCCCCGGCGCGGATTTCCCGGTGCCGCCGTTTGCCGAAGACGCCGGCGAGGAACCCGAGCTGACCGGCCTCTACGTGATCGGCGACGACGGCCAGCCGTACCGCGTCGGTTATGCCTTGGGCAACGAGTTCTCCGACCATGTGATGGAGCGGCGCAATTACCTGTATCTCGCCCATTCGAAACTGCGCTTCTGCGCCTACGGTCCGGAGCTGCGCGTCGGCGAGTTGCCCAAGCACCTTGCAGGCACCAGTCGGATCAAGCGCAACGGCGAAACGATCTGGGAAAAGGAGTTTCTCAGCGGCGAAGACAACATGTGCCACAGCCTCGCCAACCTCGAATTCCACCACTTCAAATACGCGCAGTTTTTGCGTCCCGGCGATGTCCACGTGCATTACTTCGGCACCGCAACGTTGTCGTTTGCCGACGGGATAAAAACCCAGCCGGGCGATCGCTTCCAGATCAGCCTCGATGAGTTCGGCGCGCCCCTGGAAAACGGCATCGGCGAAAGTGCCCAGCCGTTGGCCATCGGCCAGGTGCGCACGCTTTAAGTCTTCAATCACCGGCGTTGTCGGCCGGTCAAGGGATCACTCATGACCACGCTACTCGGACACAACTACATCGGCGGTCGCCGCAGCGCCAACGGTACGCAACAGCTGCAAAGCCTCGATGCCACGACGGGCGAAGCGCTGCCGGGCCGTTTTTTCCAGGCCACTGAAGCGGAAGTGGACGCGGCAGCCAGCGCTGCGGCCGCTGCCTACCCGGTTTACCGCAACCTCAGCGCGGAGAAACGCGCTCAGTTCCTCGACGCTATCGCTGATGAAATCGACGCCCTGGGCGATGACTTCGTCGCCACTGTGTGCCGCGAAACCGCGTTGCCGGCCGGGCGTATCCAGGGTGAGCGCGGGCGCACCAGCGGCCAGATGCGCTTGTTTGCCAAGGTCCTGCGTCGCGGCGATTTCTACGGCGCTCGCATTGATCGGGCACTGCCGGATCGCCAGCCGTTGCCACGTCCGGACCTGCGTCAGTACCGCATCGGCCTGGGGCCTGTCGCCGTGTTCGGTGCCAGCAACTTTCCGTTGGCATTTTCAACCGCCGGTGGCGATACCTCTTCGGCGCTGGCCGCCGGTTGCCCGGTGGTGTTCAAGGCGCACAGCGGGCACATGGCGACGGCCGAGTGGGTCGCGGACGCGATCATCCGCGCCGCCGAGCGCACCGAAATGCCGGCCGGCGTCTTCAACATGATTTATGGCGGGGGTGTCGGTGAATGGCTGGTCAAGCATCCGGCGATTCAAGCGGTGGGCTTCACCGGTTCGCTCAAGGGCGGCAATGCCTTGAGCCACATGGCCGCGACCCGGCCACAGCCGATTCCGGTGTTTGCCGAAATGTCGAGCATCAACCCGGTGTTCCTGCTGCCCGAAGCGCTCAAGGTTCGCGGTGAGCAAATCGCTGCGCAACTGGCCGGTTCGGTGACCCTGGGCTGCGGGCAGTTCTGCACCAACCCGGGCCTGGTCATCGGTTTGCGTTCGCCGCAGTTCAGCCAGTTCCTGGAAACGTTTTGCGCCAGCATGAACCAGCAACCGGCCCAGACCATGCTCAATGCCGGCGCGCTGGTCAGTTACAGCCGAGGCCTTGGCGAGTTGCACGAACATCCGGGGCTGACGCACTTGGCGGGCAAGCCGCAACAGGGCAATCAGGCACAACCGCAGGTGTTCAAGGCTGACGTCAGTCTGTTGCTCAAGGGCGATGAGCTGCTTCAGGAGGAGGTGTTCGGACCGACCACCATCGTCATCGAGCTTGAGGACCGAGCGCAGCTGGCGGCAGCGTTGCACGGTCTGCGCGGGCAATTGACGGCGACGCTGATTGGCGAGACGGACGAGTTGCTGGAGTACCGTTGGCTGGCGGAGTTGCTGCAGGAAAAGGTCGGGCGGATTCTGCTCAATGGCTACCCGACCGGGGTCGAGGTGTGTGAGGCGATGATGCATGGCGGGCCGTATCCGGCGACGTCTGATTCGCGCGGCACATCGGTTGGCACCTTGGCGATTGACCGGTTCCTGCGGCCGGTGTGCTTCCAGAACTACCCGGATGCGTTGTTGCCCGAGGCGTTGCAGAACGCCAATCCGCTGGGGATTCGGCGGTTGGTGGATGGGGAGGTGAGTCAGGCAGCGTTGTAGTCTCTACCGCCTTCACGAGCAGGCTCGCTCCCACATTGGATTTGTGGTGAACACAAAATCCTGTGGGAGCGAGCCTGCTCGCGAAGGCGTCATCAGCCACACCGCCAAACTACTTGGCAGTCACCTCAGCCACTTTCACCACCGCCGGCTTCAACACCAGCCACAACGCCGCCGCAATCAACACTCCGCCATAGATATGCGCCATCGACAACGGCTCATCCAGCAACAGCGCCCCCCACAACACCCCGAACGGCGGGATCAGGAAGGTCGTGGTCATCGACCTCACCGGCCCGATCGAGCTGAGCAGGCGGAAGTAAATGATGTACGCCAGGGCGGTACACATCAGTCCCAATCCAAGCAACGACAACCAGACGTTCCAGCCGCCCCAGCTTGCCGGTGGCTGGCTGATCACGCTGTAGCCGAACAACGGCAACAGGAACAGCGTCGCCCCGAGCATGCTGCCCAGCGCTGAAAGACGGCTGTCGAGACCGCCGGCGTGGTCAAGCCAGCGGCGGGCCAGGAACCCGGCAAAGCCATAACAGGTGGTGGCGAGCAGGCAGGCGGCGGCGCCCATCAACAATTCCATGTCGAACGCCACCGGACCGGCACGGGTCAGGACGCCCACGCCAAACAGCCCGAGGAACACCCCGCCAAGCTTGGCCGCGGTGAGTTTTTCATGGAAGAACAGGCCGCCGATCAACACGCCCATCAGCGGCGTGGTGGCGTTGAAGATCGCTGAGTAACCGGCCGGCAGCACTTGGGCGGCCACGGAATAGAGGGTCGCCGGAATCCCGGAGTTGATCACCCCGAGCAGCATCACCGTCTTGAGCTTGCCTTTGAAGTCCCAGCTGATGCGCATCAGGCCGAGGATCACCAGCAAGCCGACGGCGGCAATCGACACGCGGAAAAAGGCCGTGGGGATTGTGCCAATCACCGGGGCGATGATGCGCATGAACAGAAAGCTCGCGCCCCAGATCGCGGCCAGCGACAGCAATCGGAAAATATCGACAGGACTCACGGTGCACTCCTTCCTTGATGGGGACGAGAGTGTTGCCGAGCGCCTTATCCATGGCAACCGAAAAACGAGCATTTAACTCGAGCCGAAAATTACGCTTCTCCTGCACCCGGTTCACTGGCTAAGCTCAGGGCTCACGAATTCCCGCAGAGGTCTCACCCATGCCGCAGCAATGGCCAGCCGCCGACATCGCCCGAATGATCCTCGATGGCTTTGACGATTACCGCGAGCATTTCCGCCAGATCACCGACGGCGCCCGGGCCCGCTTCGAGCAGGCCAAGTGGCAGGAGGCGCAGGTCGCCTCGGCTGCGCGGATCAATCTGTACGAAGAAAAAGTCAGCGAAACCGTGGAACGGCTGCGCGTCGCGTTTGACAGCGACACGCTGGACGTCAGTTGCTGGCCTCTGGTCAAAAGCGCTTACATCACGCTGATCGACCTGCGTTTCGATGATGAACTGTCCGAGACCTGGTACAACTCGATTTTCTGCGGGCTGTTCAGCCATGACCTGATCAGCGACGGCTGCATGTTTATCCACACCACCCGGCCCAGCCTGCGCCGGGCCCGCGCCGCGCAAACCCGAACCTATAAGCCCCAGGGCCAGTTGTCCGGCATGCTCGCGAGCATTTTTGCCGATTACAGCTTCAGCGAGGATTACGCCGACCTGGCCGGCGACCTGCACCGCCTCGAAGCCCAACTGCGTGAGAACCTGCCGGATTGGGTGTGCAAGGACCCTGAACTGAGCGTCGAGCTGTTCTCCTCGGTGCTCTACCGCAACAAAGGCGCGTACCTGGTGGGGCGCATCTATACCCGGGACGAACAATGGCCGCTGGTGATTCCGCTGCTGCACCGTGAAGGCCGCGGGATTCAGATCGATGCGCTGATTACCGACGAAGCCGATGTGTCGATCATTTTCTCGTTCACCCGTTCGTATTTCATGGTGGATGTGCCGGTGCCGGCGGAGTTCATCGGCTTCCTCAAGCGCATCCTGCCGGGCAAGCACGTCGCCGAGTTGTACACCTCGATCGGCTTCTACAAACACGGCAAGTCCGAGTTCTACCGGGCGCTGATCAATCACCTGGCCAACACCGACGACCAATTCATCATGGCCCCCGGCGTGCGAGGCATGGTGATGAGCGTGTTTACCCTGCCGGGTTTCAACACCGTGTTCAAAATCATCAAGGACCGTTTCTCGCCGTCGAAAAACGTCGACCGTGCCACGGTGATCGAAAAATACCGTTTGGTGAAAAGCGTCGACCGCGTCGGACGCATGGCCGATACCCAGGAGTTCGCCGATTTTCGCTTCCCATTGAGCAAGTTCGACCCGGCGTGCCTGGAAGAGCTGCTTGAGGTGGCGGCGTCCACGGTGTCGGTGGAAGGCGACACCGTGCTGATCCGTCACTGCTGGACCGAGCGGCGGATGACGCCGCTGAACCTGTACCTGGAAAACGCCAACGAGGCGCAGGTCCACGAGGCCCTGGAAGATTACGGGCTGGCGATCAAGCAACTGGCGGCGGCGAACATCTTTCCCGGCGACATGCTGTTGAAGAACTTCGGCGTCACCCGGCACGGGCGGGTGGTGTTTTATGACTATGACGAAATTTGTTTCCTGACCGAAGCCAACTTCCGTCACATCCCGCAACCGCGTACGCCGGAAGACGAGATGGCCTCCGAGCCGTGGTATTCGATCGGGCCGCTGGATGTGTTTCCCGAGGAGTTTCCGCCGTTCCTGTTTGCCGATTCCGGGCAAAGGAAGCTGTTTGACCAGTTGCATGGCGAGCTATACAACGCCGATTACTGGAAAAGCCTGCAGGAAGCCATTCGTGCCGGCAAAATCATCGACGTATTCCCGTATCGCCGCAAAGGCCTGGATAACGAATAACCCCCTGAGTGAACCCCTTGTGGCGAGGGAGCTTGCTCCCGCTGGGTCGCGAAGCGACCCAAAAACCATCCACCGCGCAGCTTCAGACAAATCTCGATGACCGGATTACGACTGCCGCGCAGCCGAGCGGGAGCAAGCTCCCTCGCCACAAAGGCAGGTTGAATTCGTCGCCGAGCCTCCAAATCTGCGACAATCCGGCCCCTGCGCCACTAGACGACTTTTGCGTACCTGATGACTGACGAATCGCCTTCCATCGACAAACTGCTGAAAAACCTCGATCACGCCATGCTCGCCGACCGCCACCGGCTGCGGCGGCAGTTGCTTGAGCTGCGCAAGAAACCTGACGAGGCCAAGCTGGCCCAGTGGGTGACGCGCATGCAGGCGTCCTGTGACCAGGTGCTGGCGCGGCGTGCCAGCCTGCCGGTGATTCGTTACGACGACAGTTTGCCGATCGCCGCCAAGCGCGACGAAATCAAGGAAGCGCTGCTCAAGCATCAGGTGCTGATCATCGCCGGCGAAACCGGCTCGGGTAAAACCACCCAGTTGCCGAAGATCTGCCTGGAAATCGGCCGCGGCCAGCATGGCTTGATCGGCCACACCCAACCGCGTCGAATCGCTGCGCGCAGCGTGGCCAGCCGGGTTGCCGAAGAACTGGCGACGCCATTGGGCGCGCTGGTCGGCTATCAGGTGCGGTTCGAGGATCAGAGCGACTCCAACACCCTGATCAAATTGATGACCGACGGCATCCTGCTGGCGGAAACCCAGAACGACCGTTACCTCGAACGCTACGACACGATCATCGTCGACGAAGCCCACGAACGCAGCCTCAACATCGACTTCCTGCTCGGTTACCTGAAAACCCTGCTGCCGCGTCGCCCGGACCTGAAAGTCATCATCACCTCGGCGACCATCGACCTGGAACGCTTCTCCAGGCATTTCGATGACGCACCCATCGTTGAAGTTTCGGGCCGGACTTTCCCGGTTGAAACCTGGTATCGCCCGCTGACGCTTGAGCAGGACGAGGAGGGCAACCGCGTCGAGGACGACTTGACCGTGGATCAGGCGATCCTCGCCACCCTCGACGAAATTGCCGCGTTCGAACGTAGCGAGCGCAAGAGCCCCGGCGACGTGTTGGTGTTCCTGCCCGGCGAGCGCGAGATTCGCGACGCCGCCGACATGCTGCGCAAGGCCCAGCTCAAGCACACCGAGATTCTGCCGCTGTACGCGCGCTTGTCGCCGGCCGAACAGCAGCGGATTTTCCAGTCGCACCCTGGCCGTCGCGTGGTGCTGGCGACCAACGTCGCGGAAACTTCGCTGACGGTGCCGGGCATCCGTTACGTGATCGACAGCGGCACCGCGCGCATCAGCCGTTACAGCTACCGCGCCAAGGTTCAGCGTCTGCCCATCGAAGCCATTTCCCAGGCCAGCGCCAACCAGCGTAAAGGTCGATGCGGTCGGGTCGAGCCGGGTATTTGCATTCGCCTCTATGGCGAAGACGACTTCATCGGTCGCCCTGAATTTACCGACCCGGAAATTCTGCGCACCAACCTCGCCGCCGTGATTTTGCAGATGCTGCACTTGCGCCTCGGCGAGATCACCGACTTCCCGTTTATCGAACCGCCGGATGGCAAGGCGATCAGCGACGGTTTCAACCTGCTGCAAGAACTCTCGGCCGTGGACCGCAACAGCCAGCTGACCCCGCTCGGTCGCCAGTTGGCGCGCCTGCCGGTGGACCCGCGCATGGGCCGCATGCTGCTGGAAGCGGCGAAACTCGGCAGCTTGCAGGAAGTGTTGATCGTCGCCAGCGCCATGTCGATCCAGGACCCGCGCGAGCGTCCGCCGGAGCGCCAGCAAGCGGCGGATCAAGCCCACGCACAGTGGAAAGACGTGGATTCGGATTTCGCCGGGCTGGTCAATCTGTGGCGTGGTTTTGAAGAACAGCGTCAGGCCCTGACCGCCAGCCCGCTGCGCAATTGGTGCCGCAAGAACTTCCTGAATTACCTGCGTCTGCGCGAATGGCGCGACTCGCACCGTCAGTTGAGCCTGATCTGCCGCGACATGCAGTTGAGCCTGAACAAAGAGCCGGCGGATTACCCGAAGCTGCACAAAGCCGTGCTCTCGGGCCTGCTCAGCCAGATCGGCCAGAAAACCGATGAGGGCGATTACCTCGGCGCCCGTCAGCGGCGTTTCTGGATTCACCCATCCTCCGGGTTGGGCAAGAAGCGCCCGCAATGGCTGATGACCGCCGAACTGGTAGAAACCACCAAGCTCTATGCGCGGATGGTGGCCAAGATCGACTCGGACTGGATCGAGCCGCTGGCCGGGCACCTGATCAAGAAAAACCACTTCGAACCGCACTGGGAGAAAAAGCGTGGCCAGGTCGTGGCCTTCGAGCAGATCACGCTGTTCGGGCTGATCGTGGTGGGTCGCCGGCCGGTGCATTACGGGCCGATCGATCCCGTGGTTTCTCGTGAGTTCTTCATTCGCGAAGGCCTGGTACGCGGCGAGATTCAATCCAAGGCCAAGTGCCTGACGGCCAATGCGCAACTGCTGGAACAACTCGACGAGCTGGAAGCCAAGGCTCGGCGTCGCGACATTCTCGCTGACGAAGAAACCCTGTTCGCTTTCTACGATGCGCGATTGCCGGCGGAGATCCACCAGACCGCAACGTTCGACAGCTGGTACCGGGTCAACAGCCAGAAAGACCCGCAGCTGCTGATCATGCGCGAAGAAGACGTGCTGGCCCGTGAGGCCAGCGAAGTCACCGCCCTGCATTACCCGGACACCTTGCACATCGGCGATCTGGAACTGGCCCTGAGTTACCACTTCGAACCGAACCACCCCCGCGATGGCGTGACCCTGCGTGTGCCGGCGCCGCTGTTGCCGATGCTGCCGCCGGAACGTCTGGAATGGCTGGTGCCGGGCGTGATCGAGGCCAAGTGCATCGCGCTGGTGCGCAACCTGCCCAAGGCCCTGCGCAAGAATTTCGTGCCGGTGCCGGACTTCGTCAAAGCCGCGTTGCAGCGCATGACCTTCGCCGAGGGCTCGTTGCCGCAGGCGTTGGGCCGCGAGCTGCTGCGCATGACGGGCGCGCGGGTCAGCGATGAGGCGTGGGCGGAAGCTTCACAGCAAGTCGACAGTCATCTGCGGATGAACCTGGAAATCGTCGACGGCCAGGGCAAGTTCCTCGGCGAAGGGCGAGATCTGGCCGAGTTGACCGCACGCTTTGCCGAAGCCAGCCAAGCCGCGTTGGCCGTGCCGAAAACCGCGAAAAACCAACAGCCGGTGGAACCGAAAGTCTTTGCCGCCGTCGCCGAGAAAACCCAGCAGAAGATCGCCGGGTTGTCGATGACGGTGTATCCGGCGCTGGTGGAAGAGAGCGGGACAGTCAAGGAAGGGCGTTTTTCGACCCCCGCCGAAGCCGAGTTCCAGCATCGCCGCGCCTTGCAGCGATTGCTGATGCAGCAGTTGGCCGAGCCGGCGAAGTTCCTGCGCGGCAAGCTGCCGGGGCTGACCGAGCTGGGGCTGATGTACCGTGAACTGGGGCGCATTGATGCGCTGGTGGAAGACATTCTGCTGGCCAGCCTCGACAGTTGCATTCTCGAGGGCGAAGACCCGTTGCCACGGGATGGCGCCGGGCTGGCCTCGTTGGCCGAGCGCAAGCGCGGTGGCTGGACTGAGCACGCCGAGCGCCTGGCCAAGTTGACGCTGGAGATTCTCAAGCACTGGCACGGCCTGCAGAAACGCTTCAAGGGCAAGATTGATCTGGCGCAAGCCGTGGCCCTGAACGACATCAAGCAACAGCTCAGTCATCTGGTGTATCCGGGGTTTGTCCGGGAGACGCCGATGCAGTGGCTCAAGGAATTGCCGCGTTACCTGAAGGCTGTCGAGCAACGCTTCGAGAAGATTGGTGCACAGGTGCAGAGGGATCGGGTCTGGAGTGGCGAACTGTCCGGTCTCTGGGCCCAATACCAGACCCGCGCCAACAAACACGCCCAGGAAGGCAAGCGCGATCCGCAACTGGAGCTCTATCGCTGGTGGCTGGAGGAATACCGGGTTTCGCTGTTCGCCCAGCAACTGGGGACCAAAGTGCCAATCTCCGACAAGCGCCTGAACAAGCAATGGACCCAGGTCGAACCCTGACCCCGAGACTTGTGCAATACCTGTGGGAGCGAGCCTGCTCGCGCTGGCGGCATCACAGTCGACATAGATGTTGGAGGTGATGGCCCCATCACGAGCAGGCTCGCTCCCACAGGTTTTTGTATTGCCTGGCAGGTGGGAGTCATCGAGCAAAATGGCGCCAAAACCCAATGTTTATGGCAAACTTCGCGCCTATAAACGCCGGTCCCGCAGTTTTGAGCCTCTCAAGGTTCGGGCGGTACGGAATAAAGCGATGCCAGGTGTGCTTTCCGTGACGGGAACAGACCCTTTGTGTGTTGGTACGTCGGTGCCAACGCTTTCTGCCTGAACAGATTAGAGAAACGACCATGCATAACGTCGTCATCAGCGGCACCGGCCTGTACACCCCGGCCAACAGCATCTCCAATGAAGAGCTGGTGCAGTCTTTCAACGCTTACGTCGCGCAATTCAACGCCGATAACGCCGACGCCATCGCTCGTGGCGAAGTCGAAGCGTTGACTGAATCCAGCGCTGCGTTTATCGAAAAAGCTTCCGGTATCAAAAGCCGCTTTGTGATGGACAAGGATGGCATCCTCGACCCGCAACGCATGGCGCCGCGCCTGCCTGAGCGCTCCAACGACGAATGGTCGGTGCTTTGCCAGATGGCCATCGGCGCGGCCGAACAAGCCTTGCAGCGTGCCGGCAAGACCGCCGCCGACATCGACGGCGTCATTGTGGCGTGCTCCAACCTGCAGCGCGCCTACCCGGCCATCGCCATCGAAGTCCAGGAAGCGCTGGGTATCCAGGGCTTTGGTTTCGACATGAACGTGGCTTGCTCCTCGGCGACCTTCGGCATCCAGGCGGCCGCCAACAGCGTGCAACTGGGCCAGGCCCGGGCAATCCTGATGGTCAACCCGGAAGTCTGCACCGGTCACCTGAACTTCCGCGACCGTGACAGCCACTTCATCTTCGGCGACGCGGCGACGGCGGTGATCATCGAGCGTGCCGACCTGGCGACCTCCCCGTACCAGTTCGACATCGTCAGCACCAAACTGCTGACCAAGTTCTCCAACAATATTCGCAACAACTTCGGCTTCCTCAACCGCGCGGCGGAAGAGGGCATCGGAGCCAAGGACAAACTGTTCGTGCAGGAAGGCCGCAAGGTGTTCCGCGATGTCTGCCCGATGGTGGCCGAGCTGATCGCTACGCACCTGGAAGAGAACAAGCTCAACGTCAGTGACGTGAAACGTTTCTGGTTGCACCAGGCCAACCTCAGCATGAACCATCTGATCGTGAAGAAGCTGCTGGGCCGCGAAGCCACCGAAGAAGAAGCCCCGGTGATTCTCGACACCTACGCCAACACCAGCTCCGCCGGGTCGGTGATTTCGTTTCACAAACATCAGGATGATCTGCCCGCCGGTTCCCTGGCCGTGCTCAGTTCGTTCGGCGCGGGTTACTCGATTGGTAGCGTGCTGTTGCGCAAGCGTTGAGGGAAAGGCTGTCGCTATTTCCGTTGATTTGCGGTGGTTTTTCCTACAGCCGAAGCAGTCGGGACGCTGTAGTTTTCGGAAATGACAGCAGGACGTAGCCGACGGCGACGCCCTGCTGACTCATTTTTCGAGGTCAGGACAAGGGGTTTGTGAATGGCGGCTGACGACGCGCAACTGCTGCAACGATTGCTGGCAGGTGAACAACAAGCCTTCAAAGAGTTGGTCAGCACTTACCAGAGCCCGATGCGTGCAGTCGCTTATGCGATCGTCGGCAACCGGCATGCTGACGAAGTGGTGCAGGATGCGTGGCTGTCGGTCGTGCGCAACCTGAGCAAGTTCGAGGCGCGTTCGAGCCTCAAGACCTGGTTGCTGACCATCACCGCCAATGCGGCGAAGGGCCGTTACAAGCAGAACCGTCGCGAGGTGCTGCTTGATGACCTTCCATCGCCCCATGGCACGATTGATGATGATCGTTTTTCGTCCGCTGATGGCCATTGGCTTGTGGCGCCGTTTGCCTGGCACCAGGACACCCCGGAGGCGTTGCTCACCGAACGCGAGTTGCGCGAATGCCTCGAACACACATTGCTCAGCCTGTCGGAACTGCAACGCAGCGTCTTGCTGTTGCGCGAGCGTCAGGGACTGGAACTGGAAGACATCTGTAATCTTCTGGACATCTCGCTCTCCAATGTTCGCGTGCTGCTGCATCGGGCACGGTTGAAGGTCTTTGCGACCGTGGAGCATTTTGAGGAAACCGGCGAATGCTGACCTGTAAGGAGCAAGTGGCACGCGCCAGTGATTATCTCGATGGCCAGTTGAGCTTTCGGGAGAAGTTGCTGGTGCGGCATCATTTAATGTTCTGCCCCAATTGCCGGCGGTTCATTCGTCAGATGCGTTTGATGCAGCAGACGCTGCGCGTCTTGCCGGAAGAGGCTGTGCCGGAGGTCGATGCACTCGCCGAACGTCTCGCTGCGGAGCGTCGCAAGGACATTCCGTAAAGTCGTGGCGTTATCGCAGGGGACAGAAGCAGGCCGGCGTGGATGCATCGAACGGATGATGGGGATCGATCCATCCACGCCAGACTGTAAAGCGCCTCAAGCGTCCATGACCTGAGGCGTGGAGCGGTACTGCTTAGAACTTGGCTTCGGCGTCCAGTTGCAGAGTGTTGATGTCCGAATCCTTGAGGTTGGCGTTGGTGTAGTCAGAGTTAGCCATGAAGTACGTCGCGCCCAGGGCGAAGTTCTTGTCCAGCTCGTAACTCACTTTCAACTTGCTGCCACGCGAACCGGTGAAACCGTTGGCGAAGTCGGAGTCGGTGAAGGCGCCGACCACGGCGTTACGCTGCACGTCGCGGTAGTTGTAGTCCACGGCGAAGCCATAGAACTTGGTCTTTACACCGGCCAGCCAGGCAGAATCCTGATCGTTGCTGGCGTCTTTGTTGTTGACGTACTGACCGTACAGCGAGAGCGGCAGTGGCAGGCCGGTGATGTCGATCTGACCAAAGCCTTCGTACAGTTTGAATTGCTCGTTCGGGGTGTTGCCGTTGGTGGCCAGTACGGACGGGATGCTGGTGCCGCCGGCGGTGATGTCGTCGTCGTTGTCGTAGCCGTAGACGCTGCCACCCAGAGTCAGTTTCAGGTTGTCGGTGAGGGCGAAGCGCGCGCCCAACTGGCCGGCGTACAGACGCAAGTCGTGCTTGAACTGTACGCCGTCGCCGTCGACGTTGTCCTTGAGGGTGTAGTGGCCGGCGCTACCGAACACCTCGGTGCTGGCGCCCAGCGGGTATTTATACGACACGGACAGACCTTCAGGGCTGATGTCGCTATCCCAGATGATGTCGCCCATGCTCACCCATTGCTGTGGCATCTTGCCGCCAACGATGTGCAGGTTCTTGATCGCGTCCGGGTGGTAGTCGAGGTAACCCAGGTCCAGCCAGATCGACTTCTTGTCGAAGTAGTTGTCCAGGCTCTGGTTGGTGGAGCGCGCGTCGTCGTTGTTGCCGGTGGCGATACGGATACCGGTGTCGACTTGCGGGTTGATCTCGGTGTAGGCACCCAGACGGGCACGAACGCGCTGACGGTCCTGGTCCCGGTTGTTCGAGACACCATCGTTCTTGACCGTTTCCTGACGGAAACGCACGTCGCCCTTGAATTGGGTCTTCGCAGCCCAGGCCAATTTCTGGTCGAAGGTGCTCAGCTCATTGGTTTTCTTCGCGGTGGCCGCGATCTGCTCGTTGGTCTCTTGCTGAGCCTGACGGGCGATTTGCTGATCTTTTTGATCCCTGGCCAGCTCGGCTTGCAGTTCGCTGTATTGCGCATTGGTAATCGAGCCGTTTGCCTTAAGCATGTCGAGCAGTTTGGCGTCGACTGCGGCACTGGCCGGAACACTCATGGCCAGCAGCAGACCGCCACACAGGGCCGCCGCAGTTTTCGTGGAAGCAAGACGCATATCAATCTCCGAAGATGTAAGGGGATGACTGAGCCATCCGGGACACAACCGACCGTTGAGGGACGGAAACAGTGGCCGGGTAGAACCCGACGCTCTAAAAACTGGCGCCAGTATCGCGATGGTTTATTACAGAGCGGTGGCAAAGTGATGGCGTCTCGATGACGATACAAAGACCGTATGAACTTTTGATCCAGAACCCTGTCAGGCGGTTTTGACGGATGTGTAATGGCGGGCGATAGGCGATACTCGCCGGGCTGTTACGCGAAAAAGTCGAGAGGGTGTCAATGCCGCTGCAACGTCTGGAAAGCCTGTCCGATATTGGTCCGCGCACGTGGGATGCCCTGGTGCCGGAGAATCAGCCGTTTCTACGCCATGCCTTCCTCAGTGCACTGGAAGAAAGCGGCAGCCTCGGCCCCCATTCCGGCTGGCAGCCCGAGCATCTGTTGCACCTCGAAGAAGGGCGTCTGATCGCCGCGTTACCCAGTTACCGCAAGTGGCATTCCTACGGCGAGTACGTGTTCGATCACGCCTGGGCCGATGCCTGCGAGCGTGCCGGCATCGACTATTACCCGAAGCTGTTGACCGCCGTGCCGTTCAGCCCGGTCAGTGGGCCACGGTTGCTGGCGCGTAATGTCGAGGACGGTTTTGAACTACTGAAGAGCCTGCCGGGCTACCTTGAAATCGAAGAGCTCTCCAGCGCCCACATCAACTTCACAGACCCTTTCACCGATGCGGCATTGGCCGAACAACCCGGCTGGTTGCAGCGGATCGGCTGTCAGTACCACTGGCAGAATCGCGGATATCGGGACTTTCAAGACTTCCTCGACGTCCTCAGTTCGCGCAAACGCAAACAGATGCGCAAAGAGCGCGAGCAAGTGGCGGGGCAGGGTATTGAGTTCGAATGGCTGGAAGGCAAGCAACTGGATCAGGCGCAGTGGGATTTTGTCTATGCCTGCTACGCCAATACCTACGCAGTGCGTAGGCAACGGCCCTATTTGACGCGGGAATTTTTCAGTCTGTTGGCCGAGCGCATGCCCGAAGCCATTCGCGTGGTGCTGGCCAAGCAAGGTTCACGACCCGTGGCCATGGCCTTCAGTCTGGTGGGCGGCGACAGTTTTTACGGGCGTTACTGGGGCTGCCTGGCGGAGTTCGACCGCCTGCATTTCGAGACCTGCTTCTACCAGGGCATGGACTACGCGATTGCCAATGGCTTCCAGCGTTTTGACGCCGGCGCCCAGGGCGAACACAAGCTGATTCGCGGGTTCGAACCGGTGATCACCCATTCCTGGCACTATCTGCGTCATCCGGGACTGAAAGCCGCGGTCAAAGACTTCCTTCACCAGGAGCGTCTTGGGGTGTTGGCCTATGCCGAGGAAGCGAGGACCGCGTTGCCTTATCGGCAAGCATGATCCTCGCCCGTGGCCTCAAGTGCCTTCCTTGCCTAGCCAGCGATAGGTCACGCCGCCGATCACCGCACCCAACAGCGGTGCCACCCAGAACATCCACAATTGCGCGATGGCCCAGCCACCGACCATCAGCGCCGGACCGGTGCTGCGGGCCGGATTGACCGAAGTGTTGGTGACGGGAATCGAGATCAAGTGAATCAGCGTCAAGGCCAGGCCGATGGCAATCGGTGCAAGCCCGGCGGGCGCGCGTTTGTCGGTGGCACCGAGGATGATCAGCACGAACATCGCAGTCATCACCAGTTCACAGACAAAGCCCGCGGCCATCGAGTACTTGCCCGGGGAGTGTTCGCCGTAGCCGTTGGACGCCAGGCCGGCGGAGAGGTCGAAGCCTTCCTTGCCGCTGGCGATGTAGTAGATCAGCGCGGCGGCGATAATGGCGCCAATCACCTGGGCGATGATGTACGCGGGCAATTCCCGCGCCGGGAACCGACCGCCGACGCACAGGCCGACGGAGACGGCAGGGTTGAGGTGGCAACCGGAGATATGGCCGATGGCGAAGGCCATGGTCAACACGGTGAGACCAAACGCGATGGCCACACCCAGCACCCCGATCCCGAGGGGCGAAGAGGCGGCGAGCACCGCACTGCCGCAACCCCCCAATACCAGCCAGAACGTACCTAACAACTCAGTGACAGAACGTTTGAACAGCGACATGAGAGCGTCCTTGATAGGCGACCTATCGAGACTGTATCGCGTGATGCATCCTGCAGACTTACGACAGGCTCATCTCCAGAACCTTGGCTGAGTACAGCAGGGTTTCTGCGGATTTCCAGCGGCCACAAAAAACCGCCAGGGCCTGTGGTTAGCAGGCTGTGGCGGTTTTTTGTGGATTTAGAGGGCGCTTGTGGCGAGGGAGCTTGCTCCCGCTGGACAGCGAAGCTGTCCCCATGGCAAAAACTCCACTGTGTCAGAAAAACCAGGCTGCCTGAAATTACGACTGCTGCGCAGCCGAGCGGGAGCAAGCTCCCTTGCCACAAAAGCTCACTCCCACAGGTTAGGTGGTGATCTCAGGATATCAGTCGATACCGACAAACCCACCCGTTTGGTGCTGCCACAGCCGCGCATACAATCCACCATGCGCCAGCAGTTCGGCGTGGGTGCCGGTTTCGGCGATCTTGCCTTTTTCCAGCACCACCAGCCGGTCCATCCGGGCGATGGTCGAGAGTCGGTGGGCGATGGCGATCACGGTTTTGCCCTGCATCAGGGTTTCCAGGCTTTCCTGGATCGCCGCTTCGACTTCCGAGTCCAGCGCCGAGGTCGCCTCGTCCATGATCAGGATGGGTGCGTCCTTGAGCAGCACACGAGCAATCGCAATCCGCTGACGCTGGCCGCCGGAGAGTTTCACCCCGCGCTCACCCACGTGCGCATCGAAACCGGTACGGCCTTCGGCGTCCGACAGCAACGGAATGAACTCATCGGCGCGCGCCTTATGCACCGCTTCCCACAGCTCGGCGTCGGTGGCATCGGGTCTGCCGTAAAGCAGGTTGTCGCGAATCGAACGGTGCAGCAACGAGGTGTCCTGGGTAATCATGCCGATGCGCTCGCGCAGGCTTTCCTGGCCGACTTCGGCGATGTTCTGCCCATCGATGAGGATTCGCCCGCCCTGCACGTCATAGAGGCGTAGCAGCAGGTTGACCAGGGTCGATTTGCCGGCACCGGATGGCCCGATCAAGCCGATTTTCTCACCGGGCTTGATCGTCAGGTTAAGGTCGCCAATGATTCCGCTCTTCTTGCCGTAGTGAAAATCCACGTGCTCGAAACGCACTTCGCCTCGGGGCACGGCCAGCGGTTTGGCCTGATCGCGGTCAGTGATGCTGACCGGTTGGGCGATGGTCCGCAAACCGTCCTGGACCATGCCGATGTTTTCGAAGATGCCGGTGACCACCCACATGATCCAGCCGGACATGTTGACGATGCGGATCACCAGGCCTGTCGCCAGGGCAATCGCGCCCACCGAGATCAGCGACTGCGTCCACAGCCACAGGGCCAGGCCGGTGGTGGTGACGATCAACAAGCCGTTCATGCTGGTGATGGCCACGTCCATGCTGGTGACCACGCGCCCGGCCAGTTGGGCTTTTTCGGTTTGCTCCTTGATAGCTTCCTTGGCGTATTGCTGTTCATGGTTGGTATGGGCGAACAACTTCAAGGTGGTGATGTTGGTGTAGCCGTCGACGATCCGTCCCATGAGTTTGGAGCGCGCATCGGAGGATTGCACCGAGCGGTCCTTGACCCGCGGCACGAAGTAATAAAGCGCGCCGATGAACCCGGCGATCCAGGTCGTCAGCGGGATCATCAGGCGCCAGTCGGCTTCGGCAAACAGCACCAGCGCGCTGATGGCGTAGATCAGCACATGCCACAGGGCATCCACCGCTTGCACGGCGGAATCGCGCAGGGCGTTGCCGGTCTGCATGATGCGCTGGGCGATGCGCCCGGCGAAGTCGTTCTGGAAGAAGTTCAGACTCTGTTTGAGGACATAGCGGTGGTTCTGCCAGAGAATCAGGCTGGTCATGCCAGGGTTCAGCGTCTGGTGCACCAGCAGGTCGTGCAGGCCGAAGAAAATCGGTCGCAGAACCAGGGTCACTACCACCATCCAGGTCAGTTCAAGTGCGTGGTCCTGGAAGAAATCGGGGTTCGGCGTGCCTTGGGCCAGGTCGATGATGCGGCTCAGGTAGTTGAACAGCGCGACTTCGATCAAGGAGGCGAACAGGCCGACAATCAGCAGGGCGGCGAAACTCGGCCAGACCTGCTTCAAGTAATAGGTATAGAAGGGGAGAACCCGATCTGGCGGAGCCGCCGTTGGAGCGTCGCGGAATATGTCGATCAGTTTCTCGAAACGGCGATAAAGCATCAGTTCTCCGCCCGCGCGCGGGCTCTCCTTTAAACGATATGAGCGGCGCCGGATGCCGGCAGCCGCTCAAGCACTCCTGTGCAGATTAGTTGATCACTTTGGCCGACTTGATGAAAACAGAGTCGGCCGGCACATCTTTCATGCCGCTTTTGGTGGTGGTCGGGGAATTGACGATGATGTCCACCACATCCATGCCTTTGACGACTTTACCGAACACGGCATAGCCATCGCCCTGGTCGAGGAAATCGTTGTCCTTGACGTTGATAAAGAACTGGCTGGTGGCCGAATCCGGGTTCGAGGTGCGGGCCATGGACAGCGTGCCACGCACGTTATGCAAGCCGTTCTTGGACTCGTTCTTGATCGGCGCCTTGGTTTCTTTTTGCTGCATCTGTTGAGTGAAACCACCGCCCTGGACCATGAAGCCAGGAATCACGCGGTGGAAAATCGTGTTGTTGTAAAAGCCGCTGTTGACGTAATCAAGGAAGTTTTTGGTACTGATCGGTGCCTTGACCGGGTCCAGTTCGATTTCGATCTGGCCGTTGGTGGTTTCCAGCAATACGTGCGGCGCCTTGGCGGCGGGCGTTGCGGCCATCAGGTTGGCGGCAAACAGAACGGAGCCGGCGACGAGGGCAATTTTTTTCAGCATGGGTCAGTGATCCTGAGTGAGGGGGTGTCGACTGCGGTGAGAAACTCGAGCAGGGTTTGGTTGAAGCGTTCGGGTTGGTCCAGCGGGGTGGCGTGGCGGGAATCGGCGATCACCACCAGCCGCGCATCGGGCAGCAGTTTTACGTAGGTTTCCTTCAGCGAGACCGGCGTGTAATCGCGGTCGGCGGTGACGATCAGGGTTGGACAGGCGACTTTGGAAAGTCGTTCCTGAACACCCCAGCCAACAATGGCATCGAAGCTGGCGAGATAAGCATGTTTGTCGTTTTTTGCCCAGCGCTCGGCCATTTTCTGGCGCAAATCAGCTTGTTCGGGTTTGGGGAACAGCTTGGCACCCAAGGCCTTGCCGATGGCGCCCAGACTGAGGGCACGCATCAGGCTCCAGCGTTTGAACCACTGCCAGTAATCGTCGCGGGTGCGCAGCTTGACCTCCGGCGCACTGTTGACGATGCACAGGCTTTTAAGCATGTGCGACTGATCCACAGCCAGTTGAAAACCGATCATGCCGCCCATGGACAAGCCCACGTAATGCGTGGGGCCGAGGTTCAGGTGTTCCATCAGGGCGACCAGGTCGGCGCTGAACCCGGCAATGCTGTAACGCTCCCGGGGTTTGTCGGAGCGGCCGTGACCGCGCACATCCGGAACGATTACACGGTAATGGGCTGACAGCGCCGGGATCTGCTTTTCCCAGTCCAGGGTACTGGAACCCAGCCCGTGGACCAGCAGCAACGGCGTGCCGTGACCGTATTCCTCATAGTGCAGGTTGCAACCTTCATGTTCGAAATAGGCCATGCGGATACTCCGTGTCAGGCTTGTTCAGGGGCGGCGAACGGCGCATCCAGCGGCGCGGTGTCGAAGGTGCGCAGCAGTTCGATCAGGATTTGTGTCGCCGGGCCCAAGGGTTTGTCCTTGTTCGAATACAGATAAAAACTCGGGTTGCGGCTGCCGCCCTGGTCCAACGGTAGCAGCTTGAGCGTGCCTTCCTTGAGTTCGCGTTCGATCATGTGCCGGGGCAGCCAGGCGAAACCCAGGCCACTGCTGACAAACGTCGCCGCGGTGGCCAGGCTGCCGACGGTCCAGCGCTGTTCGGCGCCGAGCCAGCCGACGTCTCGTGGCTGCTGGCGACCGGAGTCGCGGATGACCACTTGCAGCTGGCTTTCAAGGTCCTGGAAATTAAGTTCGCGGTTGAGGCGATGCAAGGCGTGTTCGGGGTGGGCGACCGCGACAAACTCGACGTCGCTCAACTCCGCGCCCAGGTAGCCCGGAATGCTGAAACCACTGATGGCCAGGTCGGCCACGCCTTCGAGCAGTACTTCTTCAACGCCCGACAACACTTCTTCGCGTAGACGCACCCGGCAACCACGGCTCTGCGGCATGAACGCGGTCAATGCGCGGACGAGGCGGGCGCTCGGGTAAGCCGCATCGACCACCAGCCGCACTTCCGCTTCCCAGCCTTGCTCCATGTGGTGGGCCAGGTCTTCCAGCTGACTGGCCTGTTTCACCAGTTGCCGCGAGCGGCGCAACAACACGCCGCCGGCTTCGGTCAGCACCGCTTTGCGGCCGTCGATGCGCAACAGCGGCACGCCGAGCTGGTCCTGCATACGCGCCACGGTGTAGCTCACCGACGATTGCGAGCGGTGCAGCGCTTCGGCGGCCTGGGCGAAACCGCCGTGGTCGACCACGGCTTGCAATGTTCGCCATTGATCAAGGGTCACGCGGGGCGCTTTCATGAATAGCTCCTCTTGTCCTAAGCTGGCAGTCCTTATTGGAGACTGCTGAATGAAAAAATTCTGTTGTTTGGTGCTGGCGCTGCTGCCGCTGACTGCGTTTGCTTACCCGATTGATGTGGAGAAAAACCTCAACGGCATGAAGATCGACTACAACGCCCACGACACGGATAACGACATCGCATCCATTCAGGTCAACAACTACGGCGATACCGATGCGATCTGCAAGGTGGTTTTCAACAATGGCCCGGAAGCGCCGCGCACCCGCTCTATCGAAGTGGCCGCTGGCAAACACAAAAATGCCACCGCCAAGTTCACCCGCACCATCATCAAGATGCGCATCAACCTGAGCTGCACCCCCAAATGACATAAAACCCTGTAGAGGCGAGGCTTGCCCGCGAAGACGGTGTGCCAGTCGACATGGATGTTGAATGACACCGGCCCCTTCACGGGCAAGCCTCGCTCCTGCAGGTGCAGGGCATGATCAGCTTATAAACGAATTTATTGATGGGTTATAGCAGTTATTTGCGCTTTTTCATCGATATGACTCTGTTTAACCTTCACTCCATCGCCTTACAGCATTCTCAGATGGAGCCTACATCCCATGTCACGCGTTCTGATCATCGAAAGCAGCGCACGTCAGCAAGACTCGGTTTCCCGTCAGTTGACCCAGACGTTCGTCAGCCAGTGGAAAGCCGCTCACCCGAACGACCAGATCACCGTGCGTGACCTCGCCGTCAACCCGGTGCCGCACCTGGACATCAATCTGCTGGGCGGCTGGATGAAACCCGCCGAACAGCGCAGCGACATTGAACAGGTCTCCCTGGAACGCTCCAACGAGTTGACCGACGAACTGTTGGCCGCTGACGTACTGGTCATGGCCGCGCCGATGTACAACTTCGCCATCCCCAGCACCCTCAAAGCCTGGCTCGACCATGTGCTGCGTGCCGGCGTGACTTTCAAGTACACCGAGACCGGCCCGCAAGGTTTGCTCAGCGGCAAGCGCGCCTACGTGCTGACCGCTCGCGGCGGGATCTACGCCGGTAGCACCGCCGATCACCAGGAACCGTACCTGCGTCAGGTGATGGGTTTCATCGGGATTCACGACGTGACCTTCATTCACGCCGAAGGCATGAACCTGGGCGGTGACTTCCAGGAGAAAGGCCTGAACCAGGCCAACGCCAAGCTTTCCCAGGTGGCCTGAGGCTTTAATCGCCAGATAATCCCTTGATGTTCAAGTGGCCTGGCGCAACCCCTTCAAGGCTTTACGCGCATCGAACCTCCCTTTGCACTTGTTGCTCCTGAGTGCTGTCGCCCGATTGAACGCTTTAGCGAGATCGGGCTTTTTTTTGCCTGGCATTTTTTGGGGTTGAACTCGAACCTGGAGCGAAGCTTGCTCGCGAAGACGATGTCAGATCCAACATAGATAGCGGCTGACACAGCGTCTTCGCGAGCAAGCTTCGCTCCTACAGGGATCAATGTGTTCTCGTGATCGCCTGCAAAACCCGCTATCGTCGCCGCCATTCGAAACGAGGCGAGCATGGGCTATCTACTTTTTGTCACGCTGATCCAGGCGTTTTCCTTCAGTCTGATCGGCGAATACCTGGCCGGTCATGTCGACAGTTACTTCGCGGTGCTGGTGCGGGTTTTGTTGGCCGGGCTGGTATTTATCCCGCTGACGCGCTGGCGTTCGGTCGAGCCGGCGTTCATGCGCGGCATGCTGTTGATCGGCGCGTTGCAGTTCGGCGTGACCTACGTCTGCCTGTACCTGAGCTTCCGGGTGCTGACCGTGCCGGAAGTGTTGCTGTTCACCATCCTCACGCCGCTGCACGTGACCCTGATCGAAGATGCCTTGAATCGGCGCTTCAATCCGTGGGCGCTGGTGGCCGCACTGGTGGCGGTGCTCGGTGCGGCGGTGATTCGTTACGACCGGATCAACCCGGATTTCTTCATGGGCTTCCTGCTGCTGCAACTGGCCAACTTCACCTACGCCGCCGGGCAAGTGCTTTATAAACATCTGGTGGCGCGCCACCCGAGCGATCTGCCGCATTACCGACGCTTCGGCTACTTTTACCTGGGCGCGCTGGCGGTGGCATTACCGGCATTCCTGATGTTCGGCAAACAGAATTTCCTGCCGGAGGCGCCGCTGCAATGGGGTGTGCTGGTGTTCCTCGGCCTGGTCTCGACCGCGTTGGGGTTGTACTGGTGGAACAAGGGCGCCTGTATGGTGAACGGTGGAACATTGGCGGTGATGAACAACCTGCATGTGCCGGTGGGGTTGCTGATCAATCTGTTGATCTGGAATCAGCATGAAGAACTGGGGCGGTTGTTCTTTGGCGGATCGGTGATTTTGATGGCGGTGTGGATCAGTCGGCTGGGTGTACGCAGGCCAGCTATCGCATGATCATTCCCACGCGGAGCGTGGGAGCGATCAGTTCGGTGGGCTACATGATGTGTTTTTCGGGCTCGGGTATATGGCCCGCGCCTAAAACCGCCGGAAGTAACCCGCTCCGCAAGTCCCCACCACTCGGCTGCTGATACAGGCTCAATCCGAACTCCGGCAGCACCGCCAGCAGGTAATCGAAAATATCCCCCTGAATCCGCTCGTAATCCGCCCACGCCGTAGTGCGAGTGAAACAGTAGATTTCCAGCGGAATACCCTGCGCGGTGGTTTGCATCTGGCGGACCATGCAGGTCATGCTCGGCTGGACCTCCGGATGACTCTTCAGATAGGCCAGCGCATAGGCGCGGAACGTCCCGATGTTGGTCATCCGCCGACGGTTGGCCGACATCGCCGCGACGTTGCCCTGCGCCTCGTTCCAGGCCTTGAGCTCCGCCTGTTTGCGGCCGATGTAGTCGGTCAGCAGATGCACCTGGCTCAGCTTCAACTCTTCGTCATCACGGATGAATCGCACGCCGCTGGCATCGATGAACAGGCTGCGCTTGATCCGCCGTCCGCCGGACTGCTGCATGCCGCGCCAGTTCTTGAACGACTCGGACATCAGGCGCCAGGTCGGTATCGAAACGATGGTCTTGTCGAAGTTCTGCACTTTCACCGTGTGCAGCGTGATATCCACCACGTCACCGTCGGCACCGACTTGCGGCATCTCTATCCAGTCGCCGACCCGCAGCATGTCGTTGCTGGTCAGTTGCACGCTGGCGACGAACGACAGCAGCGTGTCCTTGTAGACCAACAGAATCACTGCCGACATGGCACCCAGACCCGACAGCAGCAACAGGGGCGAACGGTCGATCAGCGTGGCGACGATGATGATCGCGCCAAACACGTACAGGACCATTTTCGTCAGTTGCACGTAGCCTTTGATCGACCGGGTACGGGCATGTTCGGTGCGCGCGTAGATGTCCAGCAGGGCACTGAGCAGGGCGCTGACCGACAGCATCAGGAACAGAATGGTGAACGCCAGCGCGACGTTACCGAGGAATATCAGGCTGGTCTTGCTCAGCCCCGGCACCAGGTACAGGCCGAACTGGATCACCAGCGACGGCGTCATCTGTGCCAGGCGATGAAAGACCTTGTTATGCCGAAAGTCGTTGACCCAGTGCAAGGCCGGTTGCCGGCCGAGCATTTTGGTCGCATGAATAATGAGGTAGCGCGCCACTCGTCCGAGGACCAGCGCCACCACCAGCAGCAGGATCAGTGCCAGGCTGGAATGCAGGAGCGGGTGCTGATCGAGGGCACCCCAGAGGTCTTGGGCGTTGAGCCAGAGCTGTTTGATATCCATGGGTAAAACCGGTTCTTCTGTAGGACGCGACGGGGCGATTAGAGCATCTAAGACGCTTTGCATGACGTTTTGAGACAAATCAGGCAACAAAAAAGCCACTGTTTACCGCCGTTTGCATAAAGAAACTCGGCCTCGGCGCTCGAAACCGTTACCCTATGCAGCTGTTTTTTTGTATTTCTTCGAGGTAGCACCCGTGTTTTCCCAATTCGCCCTGCACGAACGCCTGCTCAAAGCCGTGGCCGAGCTTAAATTTGTCGAGCCAACGCCTGTGCAAGCAGCGGCTATTCCGCTGGCGCTCCAAGGGCGTGACCTGCGGGTGACAGCGCAAACCGGTAGCGGCAAGACCGCTGCATTCGTTTTGCCGATCCTCAACCGTCTGATCGGCCCGGCCAAAGTCCGCGTCAGCATCAAGACCCTGATCCTGTTGCCGACCCGCGAGCTGGCCCAGCAGACCATCAAGGAAGTCGAGCGCTTCGCTCAGTTCACGTTCATCAAGTCCGGTTTGATCACCGGTGGTGAAGACTTCAAGGTCCAGGCCGCGATGCTGCGCAAAGTGCCGGACATCCTGATCGGTACGCCGGGCCGGATGATCGAGCAACTGAACGCCGGCAACCTCGACTTGAAAGAAGTTGAAGTGCTGGTCCTCGACGAAGCCGACCGCATGCTCGACATGGGCTTTGCCGAAGACGTGCAGCGTCTGGTGGAAGAATGCACCAACCGTCAGCAGACCATGCTGTTCTCCGCCACCACCGGCGGTTCGGGCTTGCGCGAGATGGTCGCCAAGGTCCTGAACAACCCGGAACACTTGCAGCTGAACAACGTCAGCGATCTGAACGCGACCACCCGTCAGCAGATCATCACCGCTGACCACAACCAGCACAAAGAACAGATCGTCAACTGGCTGCTGGCCAACGAGACCTATCAGAAGGCTATCGTGTTCACCAACACCCGGGCCATGGCTGACCGAATCTACGGCCGCCTGGTGGCGCAGGAATACAAAGCGTTCGTGCTGCACGGTGACAAAGACCAGAAAGACCGCAAGCTGGCCATCGACCGCCTGAAGCAGGGCGGCGTGAAAATCCTCGTGGCCACCGACGTCGCCGCTCGCGGTCTCGACGTGGAAGGCCTGGACCTGGTGATCAACTTCGACATGCCGCGCAGCGGCGACGAATACGTTCACCGTATCGGTCGTACCGGCCGCGCCGGCAACGATGGCCTGGCCATCTCGCTGATCTGCCACGGCGACTGGAACCTGATGTCGAGCGTCGAGCGCTACCTCAAGCAGAGCTTCGAGCGCCGCACCATCAAGGAAGTCAAAGGCACCTACGGCGGACCGAAAAAGGTCAAGGCCTCGGGCAAAGCCGTTGGCGTGAAGAAGAAAAAGGTCGACGCCAAGGGCGACAAGAAGAAAACCGGCGCCAAGGCCCCGACCAAGCGCAAGATCGCCAACCGCCCGAAGACCGACGCTTTGTCGCTGGTCAGCAAGGACGGCATGGCGCCGCTCAAGCGCCGCAAGCCGGAAGCACCGGCGGCTGAATAAGGCGTTGTCAGGTCAGTTAGGGTAGGTATGGCGAACACAAAACCTTGTGGCGAGGGAGCTTGCTCCCGCTGAGGCGCGAAGCGGCCCTGAAAAGAAGGGACTGCTGCGCAGTCCAGCGGGAGCAAGCTCCCTCGCCACAGGATCCGTATTGCTCCTGACTGACTGGTTTTAGCCGTAGCGATCCAATAAAAACCCGGACAAGTGTCCGGGTTTTTTTATCTCCAGCGTTTGTCAGCTCCCCAATAGCCCACTGGTGTCCGCATCAAAGCGTTGTTTGGCTTGATCAGCCTTCGGTTTGAGTAACGTGAGTAGCTCGGCCTCGCCGTACAACCGTGTGACCGCCAGTTCCTTTGGCGTCGGCTCAATCGGGATCAGCACGTCTTCAGTGTCGGCATGCAGCCAGATCGCCACCAAATGCAGCGCCGAAACAAACAGCACCCGCAGCTCAACGGTTTTACCCTGCAGTTGCGGCGACTGTTCCGCCAGTTTCAACGCCCCGACCGTCGCAGCGGCGATGGCCCCGTGGTTCAGCGAGGCGAACTCGACATGGCCGCGGACGTCGGCCAATTGAGCATCGGCAATCGTCACGCCATTGGAAAACACCAGGTAATGCCAATCGCCGACTTTGGCGTCTTTCAGGCCTTTGCCCTGGCTCACGTCCTCCAGGCTGAGCGAGTAACCACGGTAGGCCTCGCTCAGGCTGATGTTGCCGGGCGTGGCGTTGGCAAACTGGCGATTGACGCCGAAGCCTTGGGTTTGCAGGGCGGCTTGCAGCGCCGGACGTAATGTCTGTACGCCGTTGGAAGGCGCCTTTGGATAAGTCAGTTGCATGATGTCGCCCTCCTAGTTTTTAACGGTGAAGTAAGTGTTGGTCCAGTTGCCGCCGCCGTTGTAAGAACCGGGGAAGGAGTTCAACGCTCGGGTCGAGTAGCCGTAGATCGAGTCTGCGACCAGCACGTAGTTGCCGTTGGTGCCATAGATCGTCAGGAAGTGCGCACCGCCACCGAACCAGGCACAGCGCAAACCGATCGGTCGGCCCATGTTGATCTGATTCTGGATGGCCGACATCTGCAGCGAACCCTGATTCATGCCGTTGAAACTGCGGGTGATCCTCAGGGCTGTATCCAGATAGCCATACACGTTGCACGGCCCCGGTTGATTACAACAGTTGCGGTCCAGCGCAGTGGTGGCCACGCCGCATTGGGTCCAGGACCCGGTGCCGTAATAGTTGCCGACCGAGGCGGAAACCGCCGCCCAGCACCAGTTGGTCTGGGTTTGCTTCTGCATTGTGAAGTTGAGGCTGGCAGCAGCCAGTGCGCCGAGGGGGGCTGCCGATTCGACATCGGACAGTTGCGGGTTGAGCAGATGACCGGTCAGGCACCTTGGCAGGGTTTCGCCGGTGAATGACGTGGCTTCAGTGGTTAACATTTTCAATCCTCCATGAGTGAAAACTAGCGTCCAGCTAGTGGGTATGTAGCGGTGTGGCTGAGCGATCGGCGTATGCGGTTTGCCATGTTGGATGGCCGGCTCCGATTCGGGCTCGGGGTAACCTTAGTCAGATATATGCGTCTGTGCAAATAATTAAATGCACTAGTGCAAATTCCGGATCGAAAGGACGGCGCCTTTGGCAGCGCCGGAAGAAGGGTCATTTTTGCGTAGGAGTGACCGAAGGCTGCAATCCCTGGTTTCAGCTCTCGGCCTTTTTATCCGCCGTCTTCAGCTCTTTCAGCCGCTGATCAATCAGCTGGCATTTGTCGGGAAGATCCGCGCTGGCGGTGCCCAAATCCATCTTCTGCAGCTCGGCGTTGATCTCTTTGGCCTTGGCCGGGTTCTGCTCGGTGAGTTTGGTCACTTCCTTGGCCAGTTGTTCGCGCTTGGCGGTGGCTTCTTCGGGAGTGCAGGCCCAGGCAGGGAGGGCGCAGGCGAGAGTAGTGACGAGGGTGAGTTTCAGCAGGGTTTTCATTGTGAGCCTCAGTCCGGGTTAAGACGGGTTAACCGGTTGAGGGCCGAAGTACGGCAAAAGTTCAGCGGCGCAGTGGTGGGTCGACCGAGATTTCGTGGATGCTTAGCCTTTCCCCCCTTTTTCCTGTACCCAAGGATCGAACATGCTTCCAAAAGTAGTGTTGACGGTACTTTTCCTGTCGCTATCAGCTTGCGGACCTTCTCGTTCAGCATGGATCGACAGCGCCAACAGCCTGGTCGGGCAGCCGATGCCCGATCTCGAAAACAAACCTTGCGATGCTCGCTGTCAGCTCATGCTGTGGTCCCCAAACAATCACGAACACCGCTATGAACGAGTGGTCGAGGGCGATGGCAATCGTTACTACTTCAACTGGCTATTCGATTGCAGTTACTCGGTGTACACCACGGCCGATGGTGTGATCCGGTCGTGGCGGTTCGAGACATCGCGGCCTGAAAGTTGTTATGTGTTCTAGCGCACTATCCCCCGTGGCAGCAGCTGGATGACGTCTTGTCGTCGTATTTGTCGTGGTGCTGCACCCACTCCATGATTTCCTCTTCATTACGGCCCTTCGGCGTCAGGTCGAGGTAGTTATAGGCCCTTACCAACATGTCTAGGCCACGAGCATAAGTGGAGTAGGTATGAAAAATTTCGCCCGCTTCATTGCGATAAAACACGCTGAGGCCAGGGAGTTCTTCCTCGGCGCCGTCGGATTTTTCGTAGTTGTAGGTGGCTCTGCCGGCAGCGACATCTTCGGCCCGGGCAGAGACGCCGAAGTCGTAGTTGAAATCGCAACCTTCTGACGACACCCAATCAAATTTCCAGCCCATGCGCCGTTTGAAGGCCTGGAATTCGGCGAACGGTGCGTGGGAAACGGCCACCACTGCAACGTCGTGATGAGCCAGATGCTGGTTGGCGCCGTCGATGTGGTCGGACAGGAACGAGCAGCCGGGGCAGCCTTCGTCCCATCCAGCGGCGAACATGAAGTGGTAGATGACCAGTTGGCTGCGGCCGCCGAACAGGTCGGCGAGTTTCAGTTCGCCGTTCGGGCCCTGGAAGTGGTAGTCCTTGTCGATTTTCACCCAGGGCAGGGCGCGGCGTTCGGCGCTGAGTTTGTCCCGTTCCTTTGTGAAGGCTTTTTCGTGGGCCAGGTGTTGTTTGCGGGCGGCGAGCCATTCTTCGCGGGACACGACGGGATGATTCTGAACGTTCATCAGGTTTTCTCCTTCGCAATGCTGGGAGGTGACTTACAGAGCCTAGTCGATTGACCTGCGTCCAATTCGACATGCCGTCGGTCGGCAGCCGCAAAAAACTCGGCTGAACGGCTGCGCGCGGTGCCGGTCACAACTTAAGAAGGCCCTCTCTCACAGGCTTTGGAGGTTGAATCAGGATGACCACTTACAACTGGGATTTGATTGAACGCTTGCTGCACGAAGTGCAACGCGGTGAGGCCAGTTTCACGCCGCGCCCGTACGCCGAGCAGCATGCGGCGGAGAAAGCGTCGGAAGGCGAAGAGACTGAAAATCTGGATCACCTGAAAGCGGTGGCCGGTGAGTATGAAAAATTACTGCTGGAGCGCGGCTATATCGAGTCTCGACCCGAAGAGCAGGGCGGCACCGGCTCCAATTACATTTTGACGCCGCGTGGCTCGAGTTTGTTGAGCCTGATCGACAGCAGCATTCCGGGTAATGACCATCCGCGGCAGGTGTTGGATGAGCAGGAAGATGCGCTGGATGAGCTGACGTTTGATGAGGTGGCGTCGAAGGCGCAGATTGCCTGAAGACCACCTGAAACCAATGTGGGAGTGAGCCTGCTCGCGATTGCGGAGTGTCAGTCGACATCGTCGTTGTCTGATACTCCATCATCGCGAGCAGGCTCACTCCCACATTTTGACCTGTGTTGGGCTTAGCCTTGTTGCGCGGCTTTCAGGCATTTCAAATCGTTGAAGTCCTTGCGCACCCCTTCAATCTTTTTCAACAGCCGCTGACGTTGAGGCGGCGTACTCTCGGCCATCAAATCCACGAACAATCCTCGTGCTTGCGCTTCAGTGTTGGCGTAGGCCTGACGGTACGCCGGCGTCCATAAACTCTCACGATTCACCAGAAGCGTCTCGATTCTCTGTGGGAATTCCGGACTCTGACGCTGCGCAACGGCCGCACTGAATTGCTTCTGCCAATGCGCTCGGTTGGCGATCCATTGCGTGTTCTGGTCACCCAAGGCGTTCGACCATGTCACCACCCGTTGTCTCTGAGTCGGGCTGAGCGGGCCCAGCCAGTCATTCAGGCGTTTTTGCATGCGCTCGCTACGTTCCTTGATCTGCTGATCGAGCGTCGGTTTGACGTAATCGTCTTGGCGCTTGCGCTGATCCTTGGTGAAGGCGTCGTTCATTTCAGCGACTTGCTTGTCATCCAGCCCCTGTAACAATTCGATGGCCGAAGGGGTGATTTCCCGGGCGATCTGTGCGATGGCGTCCTTGGCTTCCTGAGTGCGGATTTGCAGCGCGTCGTCGGTGACCTGGTTGGTCTCGACCATCGCCTGCAAGCGGTCCAGCCAGTCAAGGTAGCCCGGCAGTTGCGTGGTGCAGTGCCAGCTCAGGTGTTCCTTGAGGCGCTCGTTGAACCAGCCTTTTTGTTCGCCGTTCATGTCCAGGTAATCGCTGAGCGTCCACGGAATGATCACGTCGAGGTTGCGATAGGCCAGGCCCACGCGGCTACAGGCGCCAAGGGCCAGGCTGAGCGTGATGATGAGGGCTAGATACTTTAACCAGCGCGACATGGGCGAATCCTTGCGAAGATCTGGCTTCTTTAGTGGATTCTTATGTGAACGCAGAATGGGCCCGGCAGTTCAGCCGATCAATAGAAGGGGCGCTCGGCCTTGAGGGTGACCAACCCGTCGCACTGGCTGTTGTGCCCGGAGTAGGCGGAACAGTCGCTGCCGCTGAGGCTTGAGTCGCTGTAGATCAGGTTGAGGTCGACACCCATGAACGGCCGGGAAAGTTGCACCGACCAATCGGTGAAACTGCCGATATAGCCGCCGTCGACGGACGCTGGCGTGTTGAGTTGGTGGGTGGTGTATTTCATGCTGATCCCGATGCCGAACGGCTGATTGCCGCCCAGGTCGGCGAAGACGGTGCTGTTCTGTTTGTCCGGGTCGTTGCTGAACGCGGCGCCGAAACGGCTGCCGAGAAAGGTCAGGCCGCCGAAAAACTCCTGGCTGTCGAGGGTGTCCACTTTCGGGTAGCTGTAATGGATCATGCCGACTTCGTACCCGAGGGTATTATCGAAAGGCTGTTTAAAGCCCAGGTAGGAGTCGACTTCAAGGTTGGCCCCAGGGGATAAACCCATGCTCGGCGCCCATTGCCCCGCGTAAAAGCCACTGTCATGGCTCAGGTCGAGACCACCGTGGAACGAACCGGTGCTGGCGGGCTTGACCAGCCCTTGGGCCATGCTGCGGCTGGGGGTGGTGCCGAGTTTGAGATCGAAATCGCCCAATTCACGCTGGAAGATTTGCGCGTTGGCGACCGAACACGACAGCAAGGTGCCGAGCAATAAATGGGAGGGTTTGAGCATGCGTCACTCCATGACCGCGAGGAGCAGGAACAAAAACCTACTGAAACGCTTGATCTAGACGTGTGCAAGCATACCGGCGAATGCTCGGCATTGAAGGCCGTTCGTCGATTTTTGAAATATTGATGTGTTTGGCGGGGTGTTGCGGGGAGGTTCCAGTCCAAGCGCTTCGAAGCTCAAAGCGCTTACGGACCAGGTGACGCGGCGGATCTTTGGGTGAGTGTTACTTCTTGCCCAAAGTGATCTGCTTGGACGGGCCGAACGTCTGGCCGCTCACGCCTTTGGCAATTTGCTGGATCTCGCCGCCGGACTTGAGGAACGCAGCGATCTGGTTGTTGATCGATTCGCTGGTTTCAACGGCTGGAGCTGGCTTTGCTTTGCTGTTGGATGCTTTTACACGCATGGCGGCCATTAACCTGTAGAAAATTAACTTGGCCAGGCATCGTACAGGAAATACTTGACAATTGCTTGGCTAATATCCCCTCAAAATACACATCGCAGGGGCGTCATTAATCACAAGCTATTATTCGAAATACGTTCCTAAGCTGCTGTTTTAAATAAGAACGACAGTAGAAAAACACAGGTTTCAGATCCGCTGGCGAGGGTGACGATCGCCCGTTCGGCCTGACGAGCGGCCAAACACCCAAGGCAAAACCCAGGAAAATTAAGGCCTTCAGAAGAATTTCTGGTGTCACCGGGCTGGCCACGGGAACGCCGCACGGAAAAACGGGTAGAATGCCGCCCACGCAATGAGGGTATTGGAAATGGCTTTAGTCGGGCGCTACAACAGTTTGCAAGTGGTTAAACACACTAACTTCGGTTTATATCTTGACGGTGGCGCGGATGGCGAAATCCTCCTGCCTAATCGTTATATTCCCAAAGATATTCCCAGCGAAGATGAAGATTGGCTCAACGTTTTTGTTTATCTGGACAGCGATGACAAACTCATCGCAACTACCGAAAAGCCGAAAGTTCAGGTCGGTGAATTCGCCAGTTTGAAAGTCGTTGAGGTCAACAGCATCGGTGTTTTCCTGGATTGGGGCCTGCCGAAGGATTTGCTGCTGCCGTACTCCGAAGAAAAACGCCAGATGACGGCCGGCGAATATGTCGTGGTGCACGTCTACCTCGACAAGCACACCCGCCGCATCACCGCGACGGCGCGCCTGGACCGCTACCTCGACAAGACCCCCGCCAGCTACACGCCTGGCCAGGAAGTTGATTTGCTGGTGGCCGAAGCGACCGACATGGGCTTCAAGGCAATCATCAACAACAAGCACTGGGGCCTGATTCACAAGAACGAAATCTTCAAGTTCATGCGCGCCGGCAAGGAAGAGAAGGGCTTTATCAAAGAAGTCCGTGCCGACGGCAAGATCAGCCTGAGCCTGCAACCGGTGGGCGAAGAAGCCGCCACCAGCCTCAATTCGAAGATCCTCGCCAAGTTGCGTGAAAACAACGGCACCCTGCCGGTCAGCGACAAGAGCGACCCGACCGTGATCACCAGCCTGTTTGGTGTGAGCAAAGGCAACTTCAAGAAGGCTATCGGTGCGCTGTACAAAAATGGCCAGATCGTCATTCATGCGGATCGCATTGAACTAAGCTGACCTCGCTCCGGCCCCATATAGAACGATTACAGAGGGGCGGGTTATGAAAAAAGGGCTGTTTGCCTACGCGGGCACCTTGCTCGCGTTTCTCGTGCTCGACGGCCTATGGCTGGGCGTGCTGATGGCGCCGACTTATCGGGCGCTGCTCGGTCCGCTGATGCTCGACCAACCGCTGCTGGCCCCGGCAGCGGTGTTCTATCTTCTTTATGTATTGGGTTGCGTGGTGTTCGTGGTGTTGCCGGCGAAGACCTGGCGGCGAGCTTCGGCGCTGGGCGCGCTATTGGGTCTGGTGGCTTACGGCACGTATGACCTGAGTAACTGGGCAACCTTGAACGGATGGTCGGCGCAGTTGGCGCTGATGGACATGGCCTGGGGCACGTTGGCCACCTGCATTGCCTGCACGGTCGGGTATTGGGTCGCGCGAAAAGTGCAGTGATCCTCGTTGCCTGCAATGACGCAATCGGGAATTTAAAGGTCCCGTCCAGGCGGCATTTTCTGGCCGTTTGGTTAATAATCGACAGCATAACTTTTCGCCCCGACACCGTTTGTTCAGCAAGCAGGCCGGGGCTTTGTATTTACTGTCGAGTCACTGCCATGTTTGTTGTTGTCGAGGTGTTCCGGTGAGCGCCAGCCGGCGTAGCGCCGATGGGTTTGCCCTGCAAGTGATGGTCGGGTTGTGCCTGATCTGGGGCGTGCAGCAAGTGATGATCAAATGGGCGGCGCCCGACATCGCTCCGGTCATGCAAGCGGCGGGGCGGTCGGGTATTTCCGCGTTGCTTGTAGGACTGTTGATCTGCTGGAAGGGTGGCTGGGACCAAGTCAGCAGCACCTGGCGCGGTGGCTTGTTGGCCGGTGCGTTGTTTGGTCTGGAGTTCTTTTTCATTTCCGAAGGTTTGCAACTGACCACGGCAGCGCATATGTCGGTGTTCCTTTACACCGCGCCGATTTTTACCGCGTTGGGCGTGCACTGGCTGCTGCCGAGCGAACGTCTGAGGCCGGTGCAATGGCTGGGGATTTTCCTCGCCTTCGTCGGGATCGCCATCGCGTTTGCCGGCGGCGTGTCCTGGGACAACCTCGACCACCGCATGTTGATGGGCGATGCGTTGGGCGTACTGGCCGGGGCTTCCTGGGGCGCGACCACGGTGGTGGTGCGTGCCTCGCGACTGTCGGAAGCCCCGGTCACGCTGACCCTGTTTTACCAACTGATCGTCGGTTTCGTTGGGCTGCTGCTGATCGCGATCCTCAGCGGTCAGGTGACGCACGTCAGCCTGACCACCGTGGCGGTGGCGAGCGTGCTGTTCCAGGGGTTGGTCGTGTCGTTCTTCAGCTACCTGACGTGGTTCTGGCTGTTGCGCCGTTACCTGGCCGCGAACCTGGCGGTGTTTTCGTTCATGACACCGCTGTTCGGTGTCACATTCGGCGTGGTGTTGCTGGGTGAGGAGCTGAGTCTGAACTTCGTCATCGGCGCGGTGCTGGTGCTGCTGGGTATCACGTTTGTCAGCGCTGAGCAGTGGGTGCGCCGTCGTTTGCGCAAAGCCCTGGGGCAGCAGTGACCGGACGCAACAGCAGGCCGCCAGCGACAAGCAAGCCGCTGCCGGCAACCACCAGCGCTGGCTGCAAACCACCACTGAAATGGCTGCTCAGCGCTGCCAGCAACGGTCCGGCGAGCTGACCCACGGCAAAGCAGGCCGTTAGCATCCCGGCGTTGCGTTGAGTAGCGTGGGGCGCCAGTTCCCGGGAGCATTGCATCACCAATTGCATGCAGGCCAGAAACGGCGTGCCGCAAAGAATCACCCCCAGCGCCAAGCCCGAGCCGCTGCCCAACAGGCAGGCAAAGACACCAGCGGCTTGCAGCCACAACGTCACCATCAGCCAGTGGCGGGTGCCATTCGGGGTTTGTCGACGCAGGCTGACCAGCACCACCCCGATAGCCGACGCCAGGCCGAAGCACGGCCAGAACAGGTCGGCCTGCCATTGGCCATGGAACTGTGCGCTGGCCATTTGCGAAAGGAACGTGGCGGGGATGATGTAGCCCAAGCCGTACAACCCGTAGATCACACCTAGACGACCAATGCCTCGCTGGTTCGAAGTGGCTGTGCTCGGTGCGGCAACCACTGCGGCGGCCGATTGCGGCAGAAACGGCAGAATTCCCAGCAGCATCGCCAGGGCGACACCGGCATACACCAGCCACAAGGTGGCAGACGTCTGCCCCAGCAGGTGCGACCCCAAGGCCAACATCCCTGTGAGAAAAATCCCCAAACCCGGTCCGGCAAATACCTGGGCGCCCAGTCGTGGGCGGCCGGCTGCCGCTGCCAGTGGCTGGCTCAACGCCGTGATCATCACCAGCACCCAGGCGCTGGCCACGCCGGTACCGAATCGCAGCACCAGGTGCGACCAGAACCCGTTGGCCCAGAACGACGCCAGCGTCAGCAGCACACACAGCCACAACCCACCGAGCAGTCGCCGACGAACTTGTTCGGGACGGCGAGAGAACATGGCATCCACAGCGCCGACGAAGTAGCCGAGGTAGTTGGCGGCGGCAATCAGACCGGCGGCAGTCAGGTCGATCTGACCTTCGCTGAGCAAGTGCGGCATTTGCGGCGTGAGGGCGAAACGCCCGATCCCCATGGCCATCATCAGGGCGATAAAACTGGCGAGTAAGCGAATCAAGGGAGACATGGTCTGGATTCCGGCAAAGGATCAATGACCGTCAGGCTAGGACTGATTGACTTTCTTTAAAAATGAATAATAGTGAGTAACTTGTTCTGATTTGGAGAAGATCGTGGAGTTCAGCCAGTTACGAATCTTCCAGGCCGTGGCGCAAGAGGGCTCGATCACCCGTGCTGCCGAACGATTGCACCGGGTGCCATCGAACCTGTCAACGCGGCTCAAGCAACTTGAAGAGCAGCTCGGTGTAGAGCTTTTCGTCCGCGAGCGTCAGCGTTTGCAACTGTCACCTGCGGGAAAAGTCCTGCTGGACTACACCGCCAAACTCTTCAGCTTGCGCGACGAAGCCCAGGCAGCAGTGCAGGGCGGGCAACCGGCCGGGGACTTCGTGTTGGGCACCATGTACAGCACGGCGGCGATTCATTTGCCAGGGTTGTTGGCGCGTTATCACCGCACGTATCCGGCGGTGAACCTGCAAGTGCAGTCCGGGCCCAGCGGTGAATTGCTTGAGGGTTTGCTCACCGGTCGTCTCGATGCGGCCTTGGTGGATGGCCCGCTGGAGCTGGCCGGTCTGGACGGTGTGCCGTTATGCGACGAGCGGCTGGTGCTGATCAGCGAGGCCGATCACCCGCCGGTCCGCAGCGCCATGGACGTGGAAGGGCGCTCGGTGTTTACCTTTCGTCAGGGCTGCTCCTACCGCATGCGTCTTGAAGCCTGGTTTGCCCATGACCACGCGGCCATGGGCCGGGCGATGGAGATCGAGTCTTACCCGGGCATGCTGGCGTGTGTGATTGCTGGCTCGGGCGTGGCGCTGATGTCGGAGTCGATGCTGGCAAGCCTGCCGGGCCGTGAAAGCGTGGCGGTGCACCCGCTGGCGGAGCCGTTTGCCCACGCGACGACCTGGTTGATGTGGCGCAAAGGCATGGTCGGGGCCAACCTGAACGCGTGGATTGAACAGCAACAAGCGGTCTATCCATCGGCGCCGATGCAGGCTTCGGCGATTGCTTGAACTATCGGTCAGGTATTTTGATCAATTCAGTAACAGATCATTGCGGATTTGGCCGAGCATTGCGTAGGACTTCAGACTATTATCAGTGCGAAGGGGCTACAGAATTTCAGCCGCTCGGCACTACCCTGAAGGGGGCACCATGAAAGAGAAAATTCAAAACTGGCTGCACGATCTGGGTGTTGCACTCGGTTTGATCGAACCGCCTCTGCAACCTGTTCCTATTCGCACCGACGACGAACAGCGTCGACGCCAGCCGCGCCGTCGGTAAGTCTGACCCGCACTGGCTCAAACCTGGCAAATCCTCTGTGGCGAGGGAGCTTGTTCCCGCTGGGGCGCGTAGCGCCCCTTGGTAGCCTCAGAGTTGTCAGGGAATACTCGGACAGGATTGGCGACTGCTGCGCAGCCGAACGGGAGCAAGCTCCCTCGCCACAGTTCACCACGAGCGTGCGTTTGGCATTCGGACTCAATGCCGTCCAATCTCCACCAAAAACCGACTCAAATCATTCGCCGTCCTGGCATCCTTGAGCATACGGTCTTCTTCCGCCGTAAACGCCGTCAACCCCAGCTCATCCTCCAGATGGAAGATCAGCTCTTCGATATCCTGTTTATCCAATCCCAACTGCGCCAGGCTGGCGTTGTCGTCGAAGTCATCCTGACCCTCCAGCAGGCGGCTGATGAAACGATGCACGGCGGCACGAACGGCAGCTCTTTTCATGGTGGTTCTTCGAGGGCGTTATTGTTGTTCCTGAGCTTGAGTACAGCAGGCTTCAGGTGTGTGAGCGCTGCCACTCGTCAATCATCGTGCGCAAATGCTCCCCGGAAAAACTCCCGAAATGCCCGCCGTGCACCGTACGGATCGGCAACGTGCGCAAGCGCTGCAGGCTGCGAGCGTAGTCGTCGAGATTGGAGTGGTAGGCGTCTTCGATCAGCGGGCCGTCGTAGATGATGTCGCCGCTGAACAGCGTCTCGGTTGCCGCTTCGTACAGGCTGATGCCGCCCGGTGAATGCCCCGGCGTATGCAGAACCTGCAGCACTCGATTGCCCAGATCCAGCACGTCGCCTTCTTCAATCGTCCCCGTGGCGGGCGCGGCTTTGACGCGATATTCGGCATAGCACAACGGGCAGTCCGGGTGCGCCTCAAACATCTCGTCGCCGACAAACGCCCCGCTCAAATCGTTTTCGCCGTCGGGTGCCGCCAGAATGTCGGCCTCGGCCGGATGCACCAGGCGCTCGGGAAATTCGTGATGACCGGCAATGTGGTCGAAATGGCAATGACTGGCCACCGCGACCAGCGGCCGCTCGGTGATCCACGGCAACTGCTCGCGCAGGCTCACCAATCCGGAACCGCTGTCCAGCAGCAAGTCCTTGTCGCGGCCCTGAATGTGCCAGAGGTTGCAGCGATAGAAGGGCCGGATGTAAGGCTCGTGAATCAGCCGTATGCCGTCACTGAGCTGTTTGACCTCGAACCACTGATCGCGCGAAACAATCTTCATCAAAGGTTTTCTCCAGACGAAAAAAAACGGGTGTGGCAACCGACGCCACACCCGTCGAAGAAAGCATCAAGTCGTTAGGTTCAGCTTAGGCGGCGCTGGCCATCGTTGCCGGACGAGGGGACAGCAAGCTGACCACCACGAAGCTCACCAGGCCCACGCCGAGGCTGTAGTAGATCGGAGTGTTGGCGTCCATACCGTCCTTGAACATGAACAGCAGCGCAGTGGCAAAGCCCATGCCCATGCTGGCGATAGCGCCGGCGGTGGTTGCGCGTTTCCAGAAGATCGCGCCCATCAGCGGAATCAGCATGCCGCCCACCAACAGGTTGTAAGCCAGGGTCAAGGCACTGATCACATCGTTTACCACCAGCGCGATACCCAGCACCACGATGCCGGTCAGCAGGGTGAACAGGCGATTGATGCCCAGGCTCGACGGTTTGCCGCCGCGTAGTTTCGGCAGCAGGTCTTCGGTCAGGGTGGTGGATGCAGCGAGCAGGCCGGCGCTGGCGGTGGACATCATTGCTGCCAGGGCAGCCGCGATCACCAAGCCACGGATGCCGTCCGGCAGCGAGACTTTGACGATAGCGGCAAAAGCGTTATTGACGTTGTCCAGATCCGGGATCAGTACGTGAGCGGCCATGCCGATCAATGCACAGACCAGGCCGTAGATGATGCAGTAGATGCCCGCGGTAGTACCGGCATACTTCGCAACTTTCTCGCTTCGTGCGGTGAACACCCGTTGCCAGATATCCTGGCCTATCAGGATGCCGAAGAAGTAAATCATGAAGTAGGTGATGATGGTGTCCCAGCCAATGCTGGTGAAGCTGAAGCTGGCAGCCGGCAATTGTGCAACCAGTTGATCCCAGCCACCCACTCGGTACAAGCAGATTGGCAGCAGCAGGAACATCAGGCCTACGGTCTGGATACCGAACTGGACGATGTCGGTCAGGGTCAGCGACCACATTCCGCCGATGGCCGAGTAGATCACCACCACGCCACCGCCGAGAATTACCGACATCCAGAACGGAAGGCCGAACAACACTTGCAGCACGGTGCCGATCGCCAGGATCGAGGTCACGCCGATCATCAGCGCATAGGCCAGCATGATGCTCGCGCTTGCGGTACGAGCCATTGGGTTGTAGCGCTTTTCCAGCACTTGAGTGACGGTGAAAACCTTCAGCTTCAGCAGCGGTTTGGCGAGGAACAGGTTCAGCGCCACGATCCCGCAACCCAGTGCAGCACAGAGCCAGAAACCGGAGATGCCATGAACGTAGCCCAGGCGCACGGTGCCCACGGTGGACGCGCCGCCCAGAACGGTGGCGGCCATGGTGCCCATGTACAGGCTCGGGCCGAGGTTGCGACCGGCGACCAAGTAGTCTTCGTTGGTCTTGGCCTTGCGCATGCCGAAGTAGCCAAGTATCAGCATCGCGGCGGCGTAGATGAGTACGACGAATAAATCCAAAGCCATGATGGCGTGTCTCCGATTGTCTTTTTTATGGTGAGGCGAAAATCAATGTGGCAATCAGTCCGCTTTTTGTGGCGAGGGAGCTTGCTCCCGCTGGGCTGCGAAGCAGCCCCAAATCCTGCAACCGCGTTTCTTCAGGGGAAACACCATTCGCCTGTTTTGCGACTGCTGCGCAGTCGAGCGGGAGCATGCTCCCTCGCCACAGAGGTCCGTTGACCATCGTTTGTGTTGAATCAGGCGGCTTGTCGCATCGCCGGTTTACTGAGCGCATCCGTGCCCTTGCTGCGTGCATCATTCGGCCCGAACACCGCAGCCGGTTCCGGAAACAGGCTCAGCAGCGTCAGGTACACCAGCGAGGCCAGGCCGAGGGTGACCGGCAGGCTGATGTCGATGCCGCCAGCCAGATCGCCCAGCACACCCACAAACTGCCCCGGCAGGTTCACAAAGCACAAACCCACCAGCGCACTCGGGATCCAGGCTCCCAGGCCACGCCAGTTCCAGCCGTGGGTGAACCAGTAGCGGCCACCTTTCTCGCCGCGGGTGAACACTTGCAGGTCATCCGGGCAGTAGAAGCCGCGACGCACCACCAGGCCGATGATCATGATCACCATCCACGGGGTGGTGCAGGTGATGATCAGCACGGCGAAGGTCGACACGCTCTGCACCAGGTTCGCGGCGAAGCGCCCGATGAAGATGAAGGCAATCGACATCACACCGATCAGCAACGTCGCCTTGACCCGCGACAGCACCCGAGGGAACACGCTGGACATGTCCAGCCCGGTGCCATACAGCGAAGTAGTGCCGGTGGACATGCCGCCGATCACCGCGATCAGGCACACCGGCAGGAAGAACCAGCTCGGCGAGACCGCCAGCAAACCGCCGACGTAGTTGTTGGCCGCGATGTAGTCGGGTGCCTTGATCGCTACGATGGTGGCGGTGGCCAGGCCGAACAGGAACGGAATGAACGTCGCGATCTGCGAGATCACCACGGCGGCCATGATCCGGCGCTTGGAGGTCTCACGCGGGATGTAGCGCGACCAGTCGCCGAGGAACGCGCCGAAGGAAATCGGGTTGCTCATCGCCACCAGTGCAGCACCGATGAAGGCCGCCCAGAAACCTGGCTGACCCATATTGACGGTGCCGGCGTAATTCACATCGAACGGCCCGGCGAAGGCGAAGATGCCCAGCAGGAACAACAGGCTGGCGCTCCATACCGCGATTTTGTTGACCCACAGCAGGAAGCGAAAGCCATAGATGCAAACCGTCAGCACCAGGATCGCGAACAGCCCGTAGGCCAGGCCCAGGGTCAGGTCGGTTTCCGGCAGACCGATCAGGCGTTTGGCGCCACCGATCAGCGCATCACCCGAACTCCACACCGAGAGCGAGAAGAAGGCGATGGCGGTCAGCAGCGACAGGAACGAACCGACGATCCGCCCGTGCACGCCGAAATGCGCACCGGAAGACACGGCGTTGTTGGTGCCGTTAATCGGGCCGAACAGGCCCATCGGCGCGAGGATCAGCGAGCCCAGCAGCACGCCCAGCACAATCGCCCAGACACCGGCCTGAAAAGACAGGCCGAACAGCACCGGGAAACTGCCGAGCACGGCGGTGGCAAAAGTGTTGGAACCGCCGAAGATCATCCGGAACAAGTCCGTCGGGCCTGCGGTGCGTTCGTTGTCCGGGATCTGTTCGACCCCGTGGGTTTCAATCTGCGTAAGGCTTTGGTCTTTGTTGTTGTTATTCATGATCAGCTCCGATCATAAAGGCGCGCTCATCGTGTGTGAGCGTCACCTGTTTGGCTAAGGGGGTGGCAGCCCTTCCGGCATCGCGGACAAATGTTCGTGGCAGGCCAGCCATAGGCCTTGTTGTTGTCGGCGAAACACAATCGTCTCGCGCTCCTGGCTGAAGTGTTGCTCCCCTTGCATGCGCAGCTCGGTGGCCACGTCATGGATGAAAATCGCCACGTCACCCTGCAGGCTGACGAAGGCGTTGCTCGACGTGCACGCAAGCACCTCGAAGCCATCCTCGGCGCGCCAGGTGTCCCACAACGCCTGATAGGCATCGCGCGACAGCAGGGGCTGTTCGAGGGTGTAGAACACGAAGCTGGCGTCGGCGCTGAACGCGCCGAAGTAGGCTTCGCGATCGTTGCGGGCAAAGGCCGTCACCAGATCGGCGGCGGCTTTCAACACCTGATCACGTTCGTTCATGACCGATCCTCAGCGGTGGGCCACGCCCGGCAGTACGCAGAGCATTTCGTACAGCAGGTTGGCGGCCAGCAGCGAGGTGTTGCCGGTGGTGTCATAAGCGGGCGAGACTTCTACCAGATCGCAGCCGATCAGGTCGAGGCCTTGGCAGCCGCGAATGATTTCAATTGCCTGAATGGTCGTCAGACCACCGATTTCCGGGGTGCCGGTGCCTGGCGCCCAAGCCGGGTCGATGCCATCGATATCGAAAGTCAGGTACACCGGACCGCCGCCGACTTTCTCGCGCACTTCGGCCATCAGCGGTGCCAGGGATTTGTGCCAGCACTCTTCAGCCTGAACCACACGGAAGCCCTGTTTACGGCTCCAGTTGAAGTCTTCGGAGGTGTAGCCCTGAGCGCGCAAGCCGATTTGCACCACGCGATCGCAGTCGATCAGGCCTTCTTCGGCCGCGCGACGGAAGGTGGTGCCGTGGGCGACTTTCTCGCCAAACATGTGATCGTTCACATCGGCGTGAGCGTCGATGTGCACCAGGCCGACCTTGCCGTGCTTCTTGTGAATGGCACGCAGGATTGGCAGGGTGATGGTGTGGTCGCCGCCCAGGGTCAGCGGGATCACATTGTGTTCGAGGATGGCGTCGTAGGATTCTTCGATGATCCGCACCGCGTCCAGCAGGTTGAACGTATTGATCGCCACGTCGCCGATGTCGGCCACCGACAGCGAATCGAACGGTGCAGCGCCGGTCGCCATGTTGTACGGGCGGATCATCACCGATTCAGCGCGGATTTCGCGAGGTCCGAAGCGGGTGCCGGGGCGCAGCGAGGTGCCGATGTCCAGCGGGACGCCAACAAAGGCAGCATCCAGACCGGCAGCGGTAGGCAAATGGGGGAGTCGCATCATGGTGGCGATGCCGCCGAAGCGCGGCATTTCATTGCCGCCCAGTGGTTGGTGAAGAATCTTGTCCACGGGTAAGGCCTCATCGTCGTTGTTTTATTTATGTCGGTTGCACCGCTCCGGGGAGGTTCGGGCACCGTTAGGGGCCGATTCTGCGAAATGTAGTGGCCGGGAAGAATCGCTACGGGCAAATACTTAGTTCAGATTTTTCTAAACTAATGGTTGGCACGACGATAGACTTGCGGCCATGTGCCGCACTCCTGTGGCGAGGGAGCTTGCTCCCGCTCGGCTGCGCAGCAGTCGTAAAATCGGCTGATGCGGTCCGTCTGACACTACGAGGTGAATGGTTGTAGGGCCGCTTCGCAACCCAGCGGGAGCAAGCTCCCTCGCCACAAAAGCGCAACACGCATGACCTTGCAAACGGAGCCCCCATGGCCAACGCTTTACCCGACCTGAAACTGTTGCGCATCTTCGTCAGCGTGGTGCGTCATCAGGGGTTTGCCAACGCGCAGCAAGAGCTCAACCTCTCGACTTCGGCGATCAGCACCTACATGAGCCAGCTCGAAGCCGCCCTTGGCCTGGTGCTCTGCCATCGCGGTCGCGGCGGTTTCAGCCTGACCAGCAAGGGCGAGCTGTTCCATCAGGAAACCCTGCGTCTGTTGGGCGAGCTTGAAGGCTTCGAGCAGTACGCGGCGGCGTTGAAGGGCGAACTGCGCGGCACTCTCAACCTCGGCGTCATCGACTCCACCGTCAGCGACAAGGCCTTGCCGTTCGCCGAAGCCATCGGCGCCTACAGCCAGGAACACCCGGCCGTGCATTTGCACCTGTCGGTCATGAGCCCCTACGAATTGCAGCTCGGCGTGCAGGACAACCGTCTCGACCTGGCCATCGGTGCGTTTTCCACGCGCATGAGCGGCCTGGTTTACATGCCGCTGTACCGCGAGCAACACTGGTTGTATTGCAGCAGCCGTCATCCGCTGTTCACCGAGCGGCGCATTCCTGAGCAAGTCATCACTCAGCAACGCATGGTCGGCCGTGGTTACTGGAGCCAGGCCGAACTGGCGCGCCACGGTTTCAAGCACAGCGCCGCCACCGTGGAAAGTATGGAGGCGCAGCTGATTCTGGTGCTGTCGGGCGCCTACATCGGTTACCTGCCGGAGCACTACGCCCAGGCTTGGGCGGACAAGGGCGATTTGCGCGTCCTGCTGCCGGCGACGTTTGGTTATCAGGCGCCGTTTTCGATGATCGTGCGTCGTGGCCGCAGCCGCGAGCCGCTGATCCAGACCTTCCGCGATCTGCTCAAAGCACAACTGAACCAGGCCTGAGAACATGTCCAGAATCCAGTGTCCACGCTGCCTGCGCCCACAAACCCATTGCCTGTGCCCGCTGATCCCTAGCCTCGACAGCCGCACCCGAGTGCTGTTGTTGCAGCATCCCAGCGAAGTGAACCATGCGTTGAACACGGCGCGACTGGCCGCGTTGGGCTTGAAGAATGCCGAGTTGATTGTCGGTGAGGTGTTTGAGGATTTGCCGGTGCTGCTGAATCCTCCGGGGTATCAGGCGCGGTTGTTGTTTCCGGCCGACGATGCGCAGCCATTGCAGGCGTACACCTCGAATGAAGAGCCGCTGTTGCTGGTCGTCCCGGACGGCACCTGGCGCAAGGCGCGCAAGATGTTGCACCTCAATCCGTTACTGGCGGCGTTGCCGAGGGTGACGTTGGTGGATGGCGGGGTGTCTCGATATCGACTGCGCAAGGCACCGGGGCCGGGGGCGTTGTCGACGGTGGAAGCGATTGTCCAGGCGTTGCAGACGCTGGAAGCGCCGAGCTCTTTTGAACCCTTGTTGAAACCGTTCGAGGCGTTGATCGAAGGCCAGATTGCGGCGATGGGGGAGGAGACTTACCAGCGTAACCACGGCAGGTGATTACTTGTGGCGAGGGAGCTTGCTCCCGCTGGAGTGCGAAGCGCTCCCAGTTTGTCGACCCAGTACACCTGTTGCGCCTGGTTGAATGATTTTGGATCTGCTGCGCAGCCCAGCGGGAGCAAGCTCCCTCGCCACAGAGAATGAGTCAAACCTATCGCTCCCGCATCGCCTCGGTCCGCGCTTTCAACACCGGTTTCAACAGGTAATCCAGCACGCTTTTCTCGCCCGTGATGATATCCACCGTCGCCACCATCCCCGGAATAATCAGCAGCGGTTTCACATCGCCGCCCAAGTGATTCTTGTCGGTCCTCACCTGAATCAGATAAAAGCTGTTGCCCTTGTCATCGGTAATGGTGTCCGCACCAATCAGTTCCAGCTTGGCAGTCAACCCGCCATAAATCGTGTAGTCGTAAGCACTGAACTTGACCATCGCTTTCTGCCCCGGATGCAGGAACGCCACGTCCTGTGGCCGCACCTTGGCTTCGATCAGCAAGTTGTCTTCAATGGGGACGATCTCCACCATGTCGCTGCCCGGCTGGACCACGCCGCCGATGGTATTGACCTTCAGCACCTTGATGATTCCGTGCACCGGCGACACCACGGTGGTACGGGTCACGCGGTCATCGATGGCGATGCTCGACGCTGTGATTTTCGACAGGTCGGTGCGTTTTTCATTCAGCTCTTTCGCCGCGTCCGAGCGGAAGGATTGCTCCGATTCATCGATCTTGCTTTTGATCTCGTTGATCGCCGATTCAGCCCGGGGAATTGCCAGCGTCGTCGCATTCAAAGAGCCGCGAATTTCCACCGCGCTGCGTTTGAGCCGCAGGATTTCCACCGGTGAAACCGCCCCGGTGCCTACCAGCGGCGCGGACATGTTCATCTCTTGTTGCAGCAAGGCCAGGCTCGAACTGAACTGCCCCTGCTTGGAGCGGAATTCCGCCAGTTCCTGAGTCTTTTGCCGCAGTTGTTCGGTTAGCGTCCGTTGCTCACTGGCCAGTCGACGCTGGCGTTGTTCGTATAACGAGCGCTCGTCTTCGGCCACTTGCGGAGCCTTGGCGATCACCTCAGGCGACAGCTTGAACGGCCGGCCTTCCGCTTCGGCCGACAGACGTTCGACCTGCGCGGTCAACGCATAACGATCCGCCTCGCTCTCGCCCTTGTTCGACAGAAACCGCGTGTCATCCAGGCGCAGCAAGGTGTCGCCCTTGTTCACCATTTGCCCTTCGCGCACGAAGATCTCGGTGACGATGCCGCCCTCCAGGTTCTGGATCACCTGGACCTTGCTCGACGGGATCGCCTTGCCTTCGCCCATGGTGACTTCTTGCAGCACTGCATACTTGGCCCAGACCAGAGCGGTAATCAGCAGCGCCGCGGCCAGCCACACGGTAATCCGCGACCAGCGCGGCGAATCCTGTAGCGAAGCGCCGGCGGTTTCCGGCATGAATTCGCTCTCGGCGGTTTTGCCGAAGCTGCCGAAGTAGCCTCGGTCTTGTGGCGTGTCGGATGATGAACGGGCCATGGGTAGCTCCTAGACAGCCGCAGAGCCGACACGGCCCTTGCGCAGTGCATCGATGACCGCTTCTTTCGGACCGTCGGCAACGATCCGCCCGTTATCCAGCACCAGCAGCCGATCTACCAGGCTGAGCATCGAGGTGCGGTGGGTCACCAGCAGCAAGGTCTTGCCCTGCACCCAGCCGTGGAGTTTTTGCCGCAAGACATCTTCGCTGCTGTTGTCCATGGCGCTGGTGGGTTCGTCGAGCAGCATGATCGGCGGATCCAGCAACAAGGCCCGGGCCAGCAGCACTGCCTGGCGTTGACCGCCGGACAGCAACTGCCCGCGTTCGCCCACGGGCCGGTCAAAACCTTGCGGATGCTGACGCGCCAGCTCGGTGACACCGGTCAGTTCGGCGACTTCGAGCATCCGTGAATCGCTGATGTAACGTGCGCCCAGGGTCAGGTTGTCGCGCAGGCTGCCGGCCAGCAGCGGCAGGTCATGGGCGACGTAACCGATTTGCTGGCGCAGGTCGGCGACATCGAGTTGCCGCAGGTCCAGGCCATCGAGCAGCAACTGGCCTTCTTCCGGCGCATAGAACCCCATCACCAATCGCGCCAGGGTGCTTTTACCCGAGCCGCTGCGACCGATGATGCCGATCCGTTCGCCGGGTTTGACGCTGAAACTGATGTTGGCCAGGGCAGGGGCGTTCTGGCCGTTGTAGTGGAAGGTCACGCCACTGACATCCATCGCGCCTTGCAACTGAGTGCGCTCCAGCGGCCGCTGGTGGGCGTCGCGCTCTTGCGGCAAGGACATCAGCGCATCGGTGCTTTTCATGGTCAGTTGCGCTTGCTGGTAGCGGGTGATCAAACCGGCGATCTGCCCCAAGGGTGCGAGTACGCGGCTGCCGAGCATGTAGGTCGCCACCAGCGCACCAACGCTGAGGTTGCCGGCGATGATGCTGTAGACGCCGGCGACAATGGTCGCCATGCCGGAGAATTGCTGGATGAACAGCGTGCCATTGGTGGCCAGCGCCGACAGATTGCGCGCATGGCTGTCGAGGCGGGTGAGGGCGCCGTGGGTGCTTTCCCATTTGTGCTGGCGCTCGCTTTCGGCGCTGCACGCTTTGAGGGTTTCCAGGCCGCCAAGGGTTTCGATCAGCAGGGCCTGGCGCTCGGCGCCGAGGCTCAGGCTTTTCTGCACGGTGTCGCGCAGGCGCACCTGAATGACCATCGCGAAAATGATCGTAATCGGAAACGCCAACAATGGAATCACCACCAGCCAGCCGCCGAGCAGGCCGATCACCACCAGCATCAACACGGCAAAGGGCAGGTCGATCAGGCTGGTCAGCGTGACGGCAGTGAGGAATTCACGCAGGCCCTGGAAGTCGTGGATGCTCTGGGCGAAACCGCCGATGGTCGCTGGCCGCGCTTTCATCGCCATGCCAGTGATGCGTTCGAACAAGGTCGCGGAAAGAATCACGTCGGTTTTCTTCCCGGCGGTGTCCAGCAAGTGCGCGCGCACCACCCGCAGCACCAGTTCGAAACCGGTGCCGATCAGCAAGCCGATCGACAGCACCCACAAGGTCGACGTGGCCTGGTTCGGCACCACGCGGTCGTAGGTTTGCATCACGAACAGCGGCACCATCAGCCCCAGGAGGTTGATCAGGAAACTCGCCAGAATCGCATCGCTGTACAGCCATTTCGACAGCTTCAAGGTGTCGCGAAACCACGCTTCCACACGCGGCACCAGCGGCGAGCGCAGGTCTTCGAGTTCATGGCGGGGCCGGGCGAACAAGGCCTGGCCGCTGTAATTTTCAGCCAGTTCTTCACGGCTGACCCATTGTTCGCCACCGTCCGCTTCGCTGGGCAGGATCAGCAACCGGCCGTCATCGCCATAGCGTCGCAGGATGGCGGTGCGGCCGTTGTTCAGGATCAGCATCACAGGCAGGTTGAGCGCGGAAATGTCCGCCAGTTCACGGCGCAGCACCCGCGCCTGCAAGCTGGCCCGGGCTGCTGCACGGGGCAGCAGGTCCAGGCTCAAGCGTTGTTTGTTCAGTGGCAGCCCGGCACTCAGGCTGGCGCGACTGACCGTCGCGCCGTGGAGTTTGCAGAGGATCAACAGACCGTCCAGTAGCGGGTCATCGAAGCTCAGGCGCGGATCGACACCGATGTTGCCGGGTTCCATGCTGGTCAAATTGATCGCCCCCAGTGAGCTACTTCAGTTCAGGCAAACGCGCTTCGTTTTTCACTTCGGCCTGGGCGATCGCATCGGCGGGTAGCACCACCCGTTGTTTGCTCAGCAACTGGCCCATGTTCGCCAGCACGCGGTACATCGAATACTCCTCGGTGTAGCGCACTTCGGTGTAGCGGCGATTGGCGTTGTAGAGCTCGTTTTCACTGTCGAGCAAGTCGAGCAGGGTGCGTTGGCCGAGGCCGAACTGGTCCTGATATGCCAGGCGCACACGACGGCTGGTGTCCGCGTATTCGCGGGCAGTCGGGGTTTGTTTCTTGGCATTGACCATGGCGTTCCAGGCCAGGTGGATGTTCTCGTTGAGTTGGCGCAAGGCGTTGTTGCGGATGTCCATCGCCTGGTTGATCTGATGCGCATTGGAGGCCAGGCGCGCCTTGTCGCTGCCGCCGCGGAACAGGTTGTAGTTCATCACCACGCCCACGCGCCACTCGTTGTCGTGGCCTTCATCGCCCTGCACGTTGTTGTTTGCGCCCACTGCCGCTTCGGCATCGAAACGCGGGTAGAACGGCGACTTTGAGACTTCGTACTGGCTCTCGGCCGATTGCACGTCAGCCTGGGCCGATTTCAGGTACGGGTTGTTTTCCACCATGCTCTGCTGGGCTTCCGGCAGGGAGGCAGGCAGTTCGCCGCGGATAGACGGCGGCGTTTCCAGTTCATCGGGCAGGCGCCCTACAACGGCGGCGAAATTCGACTCGGCATCCGCCAGATCGACCTCGGCGGTGTCGAGGTTGTTTTGCGCCAGTGCCCGGCGGGCGCTGGACTGGTCGGAGTCGGCGTTGCTGCCGACGCCACGCTGGGTGCGCAGGCCGATCTGGTCGTTGACCCGCAAGTGAGCCTGCAGGTTGTTCGTGGCCAGGGTCACCAGTTCACGGCGCTTGAGCACTTCGAGGTAGACCTCGATGGTGCGCAATGCCAGGTCCTGGGCGGTGCCTTGAGCGTAATAGGCCCGGGAGTTGACGACCCCTTTGGTGCGTTCGACTTCGTTCGCGGTGTTGAAACCGTCGAACAGCATCTGCCGCAGGCGCAGCTCCGATTGGGTGTAGGTGAGGATTTCGGTGTTGTGATTGCCGAACGCCCGGGTGTTGGTGTTATCGCTGTACCCGCGCCCGTAGGCGGCGTTCAGATCAACTGATGGATAAAAGCCCCCCTTGGCGACTTTGACTTGCTCATCCGCGGACAGCCGCGAGTCGACGCGCGAGGCCAGTTCCGGGTGGGTTGCGATGGTGCTCTGGATCGCCTCGGTCACTGACATGGCTTGAGCCTGGGATGTGCAGGCCATGGCCAGCAGAATTGCGCTGCAAAGGGGGGTTAAAACGCGCATGGGTACATCTCCCTGATTCCTGATGGTTCTTTATCAGTCGCCAAATATTTGACGACATTTATAGGCAAAACCGTTTCATGCTTGTAACAACGTAGCTAAGAACATTCTAGAGCGTAGCTAAGAAATTTTTTTCATAGGGGTTATTCCAAAAAAAACTTATGCGCTCTGCAAAATCCAGCACATTGTTCACTCTGAAAGCCCTTGTTTTAGAAGCTCTAGGGAGCATTCGAGGGTTTAAGGAAAGTTCCATCCACTTATCGACATAGGGCGGAGAAGTGCTGGAGGGGAGGGAAGCGAAACGGTTTTGAGGCGACAGTTTTTTGTCGCTCTACAGGTTCAAAATCGTTACGCATCGCACAAAAGGCAATGTGGCTGCGATTGGAATCCCAAGGTTGTTGATTGCATTGGGGTTTTGCCAAAAACGGACTCATTGCCCATGAGCGAAATGCTTGGCGAGACTATCGCCGGGGCAGCGGTTTACTCGGATAAACGCACCCCGCAGGCGATCCGCCAGGCAACCTGCTTCAACCATGAGCACGTTCTTCGCACAAACAGGGTGCCGACAGCGGTTGGCAGCGGAGGAAATGCACATGGCAACGCTCATCGGTACCGTCAGTAAAATCATTGGTCAGGTGTTCGCGGAAAGCGGCGGTACCCGGCGTGTGCTGGTCGAGGGCGATCAATTGTTCGCCGGCGACCAATTGATCACCGGCGCCGATGGCGCGGTGGCCGTGCATCTGAAAAATGGCCAGGAACTGACCCTCGGGCGTGGCAGCAGCCTGCAAATGAACTCCCAGTTGCTGGCGAATCAAGCGGCCCATGTGGAAACCGCTGAAGCGGTGACGCCGACTCAAGCGCAACTGACCGATGTCGAGCAACTGCAAAAAGCCATCGCGGCCGGCGATGACCCGACTCAAACCGCTGAAGCCACGGCGGCCGGACCTGCTTCGACCGGCGCACCCGGCGGGGCGGCGGGCGGCGGCCACAGTTTCGTCATGCTCGAAGAAGTGGGCGGGCGGGTCGACCCCACCATTGGCTTCCCCACCGCGGGCTTTAACGGCATTCCCGAATTTCCGCTGGAACGCCTGGCCGGTGATCCGGACAACGGCGACAACGGTGCCGGTTCAGGGGGCACGGGTGTCATTCCCGTTCCTGACGCGCCGAACAACCCGGTCACCCTCGCGGGCCTGTCGGTGGCGGGCGGCGAACTGACCCTCAACGAAGCTAACCTCGCGGACGGTTCTGCCAGCAATCCTGGCGCCTTGATCCAGAACGGCACCTTCACCGTGTCTGCGCCCGACGGGCTGACCAGCCTGAGTATCGGCGGGATCAATGTGATCACGGGTGGGGTGCCTGTCGGCTTCCCGCAGTCGATCACCACGCAACTGGGCAACACCCTGACGATCACCGGCTACAACCCGGCCACCGGCGTGGTCAGTTACAGCTACACCCTGGTCGGCAACGACACCCATTCGGTCGGCGAGGGTGCCAACAACCTCAGCGAACAGTTCATCGTCGTCGCTAATGATTCCAACGGCGATACCGCCACCGGCACGCTGGACGTCAACATCACCGACGATGTGCCCAAAGCGGTCGATGACAGCAACGCCAATACCGCCTCGGAATCCCTGCTGACCCTGACCGGCAGCGTGCTGCCCAACGACTCGCAGGGGGCTGACCGCATTCCCACAGGCCCCAACAGCGGGCCGATCATCGGCGGCACCTTCACCGGGACTTACGGCACGCTGGTGCTCAATCCCAACGGCAGTTACACCTACACGCTGAACACCAGCGACGCCGATTTCAAAGCGCTGCACGGCGGCGGCAGCGGCACCGAAACCTTCACCTACACCCTGACGGATGCCGATGGCGACACCAGCACCGCCAACCTGGTGCTGCAAATCCAAAACAACGATGACCCGGTCACGATCGGCGGCCTCAACGTCGAAGGCGGCGAACTCGTCGTCTACGAGAAAAACCTCAGCGACGGCAGCAGCCCCGACGCGCCAGCGCTGACACAGAGCGGCACCTTCACCATCACCGCGCTCGACGGTGTGCAAACCCTCAGCGTCGGTGGCATCAACGTGGTGGTCGGCGGCGTGTCCGCAGGCTTCCCGCAATCGATCGTCACACCACTCGGCAGCACGTTGACCATCACCGGGTTCGACAGCGCGACCGGCGTGGTCAGTTACAGCTACACCCTGGCCGATAACGAAGCGCATCCGACGGCCAACGGTGCCAACGGGATCTCCGAGCAATTCGCCGTCACCGTGGTCGATGACAACGGCACCACCGCCAACGGCAATCTCGACGTCAACATCGTCGATGACCTACCTCAGGCCGTAGACGACAGCAACGCCGGCACCGCTTCGGAAACCCTGCTGACCCTCAACGGCAATGTGCTGACCAACGACACCCAAGGCGCCGACCGCGTGACCGTCGGCGAAAATGCCGGCCCGATCACCCCCGGCACTTTCATCGGGACTTACGGCACGTTGGTGCTGAACGCCAACGGCACGTACACCTACACCCTGAACACCAGCGATGCCGACTTCAAAGCGTTGCACGGCAATGGCAGCGGCACGGAAACCTTCACCTACACCCTCACCGATGCCGACGGCGACACCAGCACCGCCAATCTGGTGCTGAACATCCACAACAACGACGATCCGGTGACCCTCAACGGCCTCGAAGTCGCCGGTGGTGAACTGACTGTCTACGAGAAAAACCTCAGCGACGGCACCAGCCCGAACGCGCCCGCGCTGACCCAGAGCGGCACCTTCACCGTGACCGCCCTCGATGGCCTGCAAACCCTGACGGTCGGAGGTATTTCGGTGGTCAGCGGTGGCGTGGCCGCAGGCTTCCCGCAATCGATCGTCACACCGCTCGGCAGCACGCTGACCATCACCGGCTACAACCCGACCACCGGTGTCATCAGTTACAGCTACACCCTGGCGGACAACGAAACTCATCCGAATGCCAACGATGCCAACAGCCTCACCGAGAATTTCAACGTGGTGGCGACGGACACCGACGGCAGCACTGCGTCGGGCCAGATCAACGTCAACATCGTCGACGACCTGCCCACCGCCAACCCTGATTACGCTTCGGTAGACGAGGGCGCGACCGTCTCGGGCAACGTGCTGGATAACGACATCGGCGGTGCCGATGGCCCGGCGCTCAGCGGCGCCGTGATTGGCGTGCGCGCAGGCTCGGACACCTCGACCTCGGCCATCGGTGGACTGGGCACCAACATCAACGGCACCTACGGTTACCTGACGCTGGATGCCAACGGCAATGCGACCTACCACAGCAATCCCAACGCGGTGAACGGCCCCGGCGCGACCGATGTGTTCACCTATACCGTGCGTGATGCCGATGGTGACGAAAGCACCACCACCATCACCATCGACGTGTCCAACAGCAGCATTGTCGCCTCCACCGATGCCGACGTGACCGTCTACGAAAATGCCCTCGACCTGACCAAGGACGGGCAAGACCTGGCGGCCGGCACGGTCATCGGCAGCGACCCGACCAGCACCGGCGAAACCGCCAAGGGCACGCTGGTCGGCTCGGTCACCGGTGCGACCGGCGCGATCACTTACACGCTGGTGGGCAGCGCCACGGGCAACTATGGCCAGATCCAGCTCAACCCCAACGGCACGTACACCTACACCCTGACCTCGCCTGCGACCACCACGCCGCCTGCCAACGATGGCGCGAATTCGCTGACCGAAAGTTTCACCTACCAGGCCACCGATTCCCTGGGTAACAGCACCACCAGCACCATCGTGGTGAAAATCGTCGATGACGTGCCAAAAGCCTTCAACGACAGCAACACCGGCACAGCGTCGGAGGCCGCGCTGACGCTCAATGGCAATGTCCTGAGCAACGACGTCCAGGGCGCGGACCGTGTCGCCACCGGCCCGAACGCCGGGCCTGTGACCCCAGGCACCTTCACCGGGACTTACGGCACCCTGGTGCTCAACGCCAACGGCACGTACACCTACACGCTGAACACCAATGATGCGGACTTCAAAAACCTGCACGGCGGCGGCACGGGCACTGAAACTTTCGCCTACACCATTACCGATGCCGACGGCGATACCAGCACCGCCAACCTGGTGCTGAACATCCAGAACAACAACGACCCGGTCACGCTCAACGGCCTCGATGTGTACGGCGGTGAACTGACCGTCTACGAGAAAAACCTCAGCGACGGCACCACCCCGAACGCGCCCGCCCTGTCCCAGAGCGGCACCTTCACCGTGACCGCGCTGGACGGGCTGCAAACCCTGACCGTCGGCGGCATTGCACTGGTCACTGGCGGCGTGGCGGCAGGCTTCCCGCAATCGATCGTCACACCGCTCGGCAGCACGCTGACCATCACCGGCTACAACCCGGCCACCGGCGTGGTCAGTTACAGCTACACCCTGGCGGACAACGAAACTCATCCGAACGCCAACGGCGCCAACAGCATCACCGAGAACTTCAACGTGGTGGCGACGGACACCGACGGCAGCACCGCGACGGGTCAGATTAACGTCAACATCGTCGATGATTTACCGACGGCCAAAGCGGACACGGCGAGCGTGGTCGAAGGCGGCACGGTCAGCGGCAACGTGCTGGACAACGACATCGGCGGTGCAGATGGCCCGGCACTCAGCGGCGCAGTGATTGGCGTGCGCGCAGGCTCGGACACTTCGTCCTCGGCCATCGGCGGCCTGGGCACGAACATCAATGGCACCTACGGTTACCTGACGCTGGATGCCAACGGCAACGCGGTCTATCACAGCAATCCCAACGCCGTGAGCGGTGCCGGCGCCACCGACACGTTTACCTACACCGTGCGCGATGCCGACGGCGATGAAAGCACCACCACCATCACCATCGACGTCTACAACAGTTGCATCAAAGCGGTCAGCGACACCGATGTCACCGTCTATGAGAAAGCGCTGGACCTGACCAAGGACGGGCTGGACCTGGCGGCCGGTACTGTCACGGGCAGCGAGCCCGGCAACACCGGCGAAACGGCCAGCGGCACCCTGGTCGGCTCCGTCACCGGCGCGAGTGGCGCCATCACCTACACCCTGGTCGGCAGCGCCACCGGGGCCTATGGGCAAATGCTGCTCAACCCCAACGGCACCTACACCTACACCCTGACGTCGGCGCCGAAAACATCGCCGAACACCAACGACGGCCCGAATACCCTGACCGAAAGCTTCACCTACAAAGCCACCGATGCGCTGGGCAACAGCACCACCAGCACCATCGTGGTGAACATCGTCGATGACGTGCCCAAGGTCGTCGGCGCGGAGCGTTCGGTGGCGGCTGTGGAGATCGATTCCAACCTGCTGCTGGTGATTGACGTCTCCGGCAGCATGGTTGACCCCTCCGGTGTACCGGGGCTATCGCGCCTCGAACTGGCCAAGCAGGCGATCAGTGCCTTGCTCGACAAATACGACGACCTGGGCGATGTGAAAGTGCAGATCGTCACCTTCAGCAGCAACGCCACCGACAAGACATCGATCTGGGTGGATGTGGCGACCGCCAAGTCGATCATCTCCGGCCTGACTGCCGGCGGTGGCACCAACTACGACGCCGCTGTCGCGACGATGCAAACGGCGTTCAACACCTCGGGCAAACTGACCGGGGCGCAGAATGTCGGCTACTTCTTCTCCGACGGCAAACCCAACGAAGGCGACATCGGCAGCGCAGATGAGGCCGCACTCAAAGCCTTCCTCGACGCCAACAGCATCAAGAACTACGCGATCGGCCTGGGCAGCGGCGTGAGCAACGCCTACCTCGATCCGTTGGCTTATGACGGCAGCACCCACACCAACACCAACGCGGTGGTGGTGACCGATCTCAACCAGCTCAACTCGGTGCTTTCGGGTACGGTGGTCGGCGCGCCGGTGACGGGCACCTTGCTGGAGGGCGGTACGTTCGGCGCCGATGGTGGCTTCATCAAAACCCTCGTGGTCGACGGCACGACGTACACCTACGACCCTAAAGGCAACAGCAATCAGGGTTCGTTGAACTTCAGTGGCGGCGCCAACCACGGCACCTTCAACACGGTGAACAACAGCATCAGCATCGCCACCAACAATGGCGGCACGTTGGTGGTGAACCTCGACACCGGCGAGTACACCTACACCTCGCAAAAAACCACGGCAGTGGTGATTACCGAAAACATCGGCTTCACCGCCAGCGACAACGACGGCGACCTGGCCAGCTCCACGCTGACGGTCAAAGTCATCCCGAACGCGGCGCCGGTGGCGGTCGATGACCACATCATCACCAACGTGCTCTCGGGCAACATCGTGGTGCCGGGCGAGTTGCTGCTGGCCAACGACACCGATGCCGATGGCGATCCGCTGACGGCTTCACCCACCAACTTCAACACCGGCTGGATTTCAAAAGGCGCCGACTTCACCGGCACCGGGGCGATCAGCTTCTCCTCGACCGGCAACAACAACGCCAACCAAGTCCTGGCGAACGTGCGCAGCGCCTTTGCGGCGAACGCGACGACCATGACGGCGGTGCTGGTGGTCAGTGGATATCTGGGCGGGGTCACCGCCGGTAACGCCAACGATGAGGACCGGATCACCGTCAACCTCAAACAGGGCGAAACCCTCAACCTGGACCACAACCTGGCGGGCGGTCACATCGCCATGGAGTACTCGCTCAACGGCGGTGCATGGATCGCCCTCGCGGACGGGCAAACCCTCACCGCGGCGGCGGACGGGACCTATCAGATCCACGTCACCAACATCACCAACACCAGCGGCAGCGGCGTGAACAACGCGGAATACTACAAGCTGACCATGACCCTCGATTACGCCGGGGGCCATGACATCGCCCCGGATGCCCACGGCACCTACACCGCCAACGACAACCACGGCGGCAGCGACAGCGCGGGCGTGACCATCAGCTATCAGGACGGACATACCCTCACCGGCACGGCCGGCGACGATGTGCTGGTGGCGGGCACCGGCAACAACATCCTCAATGCCGGCGACGGCAACGATGTGCTCACCGCTGGTTCCGGCAACAACGAACTGCATGGCGGCGCCGGCAATGATTTGCTGTTCAGCGGCACCGGCAACGACCTGCTCGACGGCGGCACCGGCACCGACACCGTGAGTTACGCCCACGCCACCGCCGGGGTCACGGTCGACCTGAGCGTGGCCACCGCGCAAAACACTGGCGGCGCCGGCACCGACACCCTGACCGCGATCGAAAACCTCACCGGCTCCAACTTCAACGACTCGCTGACGGGCGACAACCTGAGCAACGTCATCACCGGCGGTTTGGGCGATGACATCCTCAAGGGCGGCGGCGGTGACGACTTCCTGATCGGCGGCCTGGGCAACAACACCCTGACCGGCGGGGCAGGGGCCGACACCTTCCAGTGGCTCAAAGGCAACAGCGGCCACGACCTCGTCACCGACTTCACCCCAGGCACCGACAAACTCGACTTGTCGCAACTGCTGCAGGGCGAAAACGGCACCGCAGCATCGCTGGATGACTACCTGCACTTCAAAGTCATCGGCAGCGGCGCCTCGGTCCTGACCAGCATCGACGTCAGCGCCATGGCCGGCGCGGCACCGAACCAGACCATCGACCTGGCCGGCGTCAACCTGGCCAGCCACTACGGCGTCACGCCCGGAGCGGGCGGGGTGGTGGCGGGCGGGCACGATACCGCGACCATCATCAATGGCATGTTGAATGACCATTCGTTGAAGGTGGATACCGTGTGATCTGAAGGCTGACCTCTGAAACGACAAAACCCGCCATTCCTGGGTAAGGAATGGCGGGTTTTTGTTGTCTGTGAGATCGCTTTCGTCGGATCGCCGCCCGGAACAAGCCCGCTCCGACACTTTGATCTTCAGTGAACACAAAACAGGCGAACAACCAGATCAACTGTAGGAGCGAGGCTGCTCGCGAAGAGGCCCAAAAGACCGCCACAAAACTCACAGCCTGACACGCTGTTGTGGCGAGGGAGCTTGCTCCCGCTGGCTTGCGAAGCAGCCCCAAAACCATTCACCGCGATTGTGTCTGATAAACAGCGTTTCGCTGGTTTTACGACTGCTGCGCAGCCGAGCGGGAGCAAGCTCCCTCGCCACAGGAAAGTGTTCGCACCAGGATTTTCGCTAACCCTGCGGAACGAAGTTATCCAGCATCCGATTCACCGCCAATTCCCCCAGCATCACCACCTGCTGAATCCCCAACACCGTGTTGCGATGCGAACCTTCCATCAACCCCGCAAAATTACTCAGCATCACACTCGCCGACGCCAGGGTTTCGCAGGCGTTGACCAGCAGGGTCTCGTCGTTGGTGTCGGGGTCGATGGAGTAAATCGTGCTCGGTTTACGCGGAGTGTCTGCGGGGATGACCGGTTTGAGGTAGTAGTCGAGGGCGCGGTCGGCGGCTTCGTTGAGTTTTTTGGAATCGGTGGATTCGTAGGGGGAAACGTCGTCGGTTTCGGGTGGGTTGGGTGTGATCTTGAACATGGTGAAACTCCTACAAGAAATGGAGCCACCAAGACCTGTCGCTAAACAAGTAAGGGTGGCGGCTGCACGCAGGTTAGCGAACCGGGTGTAGGCGCCCGGCAGACCCGAAAGTCTCCCGCGCACAGCCGCCATGACGTCAGTCGCAGACATGAACAATCTGCAAGAGAGTTGGGAGCGCTGTTGCGCCTACATAGGTTCGGGTCGCTAAACCCGATCGCTGATTTGTCAGCGACCGGGAAACAATAGAGCCCGACCCTAAGGCGCACAAGCCGGCGGATTCTGGCGCAGTCGTAGGCAACGGCGCAAGGGTGTGTAGCCTTGGTCAGTGTCAGGAGATGTCTTTTTAAACATCGCCGTTTAACATGAAAAAATTGTCCGAAGCCTGCGGTCTTATGGGCTGACACATCTGACAGCTGATGCCAACTTTCAGACCACAGTCATACCCCTTACATCGGCTCCGGCGGCCCAATCAGCCTTCCCATCACCCCAAACAACCCCAACTCCCGAATCACCTCCAGTTCCCCTTTGGTCTCGACCATCTCCGCAATCAACGGCAAATCAATGCTGTTAGTCGCCCGGTAGATCGCATCAATAAACAGCCGCTTGTCACTCTGTTCATCAATGTGCCGGATGTACGCCCCATCGATTTTCAGATACGCCAAACCCAGCTGCGTCAGGTTGCCGATCTGGCTGAAGCTACCGCCGAAATGCTGTAAGCCGATGCGATAACCGGTGTCGAGCAGGCTGTGGCTCAGGCGTTGCAGTTCATCGGGGGGCGGCAGTTGGCGTTCGTCGATTTCCAGGGTCAGCAGAGGTGCCAGATCGGGCAGCGACTCGAGCATGTCGATGATTTGTCGCAGTTGCGCCGGGTCGCGCAAGGTGCTGCCGGAGAGGCTCAACGCCAAGGGCCAGCGGTTGACGATGAGGTAGTCGAGGGTGGCTTCGAGCATCGCCAGGTCGAACCGCGCGGTCCAGCCGAGACGCTCGATCCACGGCAGGAAATGCCCGGCGGCGATGGCCTCGCCTTGCGGGTCGAGCAGGCGCGCGAGGACTTTGTGGTGCAGCACCTGGCTGGTGTCGGCGCATTGCACCACAGGTTGGAAATACAGCTGCATTTTGCCCTCGGTGAGGGCGTCGTCGATCCAGGTGCGCCAGTCGTGTTGGGTGTGGTTCGTCGCGGTATCGGAGCGGGCCAGATGCACCCACGGCCGTTCGGGATGTTGCTGGGCCTGGGCCAGCGCTTGATCGAGGCGCAGCAGGACGTCGCTGGCGGGTTCGCCGGGCTGATAAGCGACCACGCCCAAATGCGCCACGGGCATGCAATCGCTGGCACCGGTCAGGCGCAGATTTTCCAGGGTGGCGCTGATTTCCGAGGCGAGTCGGGCGGCTTCGGTACTGTCCAGGCCCGGGGTCAGCAGGCTGAACTCACCACCACGATTGCGCGCCGCCAGCCAGGTACGGCGTTCAGGCAGCTGCGTCAGACGTTTGAGCAATTCGCCGACGGCGCTGATCAGCCCGTCGGTGCGCAGTCCGCCCAGGCGCTGGTTGAGGCCGATCAGGTCGTTGATCCGCAGCATCAGTAAATGGCCGTCACTGCTTTGCTCGGAAACCAATAAATGGTCGGCCAGTTGTTCATCCAGCAAGCGTCGATTGGCCAGGCCGGTGAGGCTGTCCTGATAAGACTCGGCGCGCAGTTTTTCGCTGCGCGTGGCTTCTTCGGAAAACAGCGCCTTGAGCTTTTCGACCATCTGATTCATGGCCAGCACCACACGCCTCAGTTCAGGTGTGCGTGGCAATTTGGGCAGGCTGAGGAACTCGCGTTTGCTGATGGCTTCGGCCTGCCTGACCATTTTGTCGAGCGGGCGCAATTGCCGGCGTAACAACCATCCACCGAATACGGCGCTGAGCAATCCGCAGACCAACAGCCAGATCAGGCTGCCGAGGGTGCTGTCCCAGAGTTTGGCCAGGGCGAACTGCGGATTGCTCAGCACTTCGACCCGCGCCACCTGTTCCCAGCCGCGCATGACCAGGGCATCACCACCTTCCGGGCGCAGGTTGACCAGGCTCACAAACCAGCCGGGCACGCCTTCGATCTGCGCCGGTGCGCTGCGCTCCACCAGCACTTGTCCATCGACGATATTGACGACGCGGATGCTGCGGAAATAGCCGCTGTCGAAAATCGAGCTGACCATCAATTCGGTCATCGCCGGGTCGTCGATCTGCGCGGTCAACGATAAACCCAAGGCGGTGGCAGCGTCCTGGGCGTGGGAGCGCAACTGGCCGAGCATCTGTTCGCGAGAGCTTTCCAGGCTGACAAAAAAACTGCCACTGAAGGCCACCAGCAAGAACAGGCAAATGGCGAGAAACAACTGTTTGCGCAGTGACATAAAACGCTCCTTGCGATGGCGGCTAGCCTTCGCCCACGGCGAACCCTTCGGCTTGCATCTTTTTCAACACGTCCTGCCAACGCGACAACTTCTTCGAGTCGCTGCTGCGTTTGCCGCCATTGGCCCCCGGCAAGTACAGGCCTTCGGCATTGAAGGCGTACACCGGCAACAGGTCTTTGCGTTGGGAGGCGGGGCGGATCTCGCCGATCAGGTTGTCGAGCACCAGCGGCTCGGCCGTGGGGCTGCTGTAGAAGGTCAGCACCATGTGCGCCTGGTTTTGGGACAGTGCCTTGACGTAGGTAATGCGCAGTTTCTCGCTGGGAATCCCGAGTTGGCGCAGGCTGAAATATTTCGCCAGGGCGTAGTCTTCGCAGTCGGCGGCGCCCTTGATCAAGGATTCTTCCGGCGTGGCCCAGTAATCGGTCTGGCGCCAGATGCGCGTGTCGTCCTGAAAATTTAGCTGTTGATTGAAGAAGCGATTGACCGCGTCCAGTTGTTCGCGCTCGGGTTGGTTGAGTTCGCTTTTGAGCATTTGACTCCAGGCCTCGATTCTTCCTTGGGCGGGGCCGAGCGGACCGTAGCGCTTTTCGGCGATTTGCAGGATCTGCGTAAAGTTCCAGTTGGCCCACACGCTGCCGAGCCCGGTCAGCAGAAAACTGGCCAGCAGCAGCCATCCGCCGAGCCGAAGTCGGAGCGTTGACCTTCCTGGACTACGCCATCGACGGGACATGTCTGGCTGCTCGGGTGCAGATGACTGAAGTCTAGGCGGTGTTCTTTAAAAGACAGGACTAATCGTCGGGTCGGCAGATGGGCCCTGCGAGGGAGCTTGCTCCCGTTCGGCTGCGAAGCAGTCGCCAAACCAATCAATGAGGTCTGTCAGGAGAATTGGGGGGAGGTTCTGGGGATGCTTCGCAACCCAGCGGGAGCAAGCTCCCTCGCCACAGAAGCTCAGGGCTTTTGCAGGGTTTTCTGTTTGAGGATGTAGATCGTCACCAGCACCGCGCTGGTCAGCATGGCCCCTCGCGCCCACGGCAGGGGAACCAGGTAGCAGGAGAACAGGATGCTCACCCACATCAGGCCGATGGCGTAGACCTTGCCCTTGAGCGGGATGCCGTTGCCGTCAAGGTAGTCGCGAATCCACGGGCCAAGCCGTGGATGCCCCACCAGCCATTGATAGAAACGTGGCGAACTGCGGGCGAAACAGGCGGCCGCCAGCAGCAGGAAGGGCGTGGTGGGCAACACCGGCAGGAAAATCCCGATCACCCCCAGCGCTACGCTCAGCCAGCCGATGGCTAGCAGCACGTAACGCAACATCAGGGAGCGGTTGCCTATGGGGTTGTCCATAGGCAAAACCTTAGTGGTGACGTGGCTTGAGGATCGCCGGTTTTTCGTCTGGCGCCTGGCACAGCAGGTACAGCGCGGTCAGGGCTTCCGGGATCTGCACGATCATGTCGTCCATCAGATTGGCGTCTTTGGCGATGTCTTCGAACTCAGGCTGTTCGTCGAACAGACCCGAACCGACCATGATCGGAAGCAGCATTTCGCTGACTTCGTCTTCGGCGGTTTCGAACCAGGCCGCTTCGCGCAGGAACACGCCTTCCATGAAACCGATGCACCAGCCGCGCAGGTCGGAATCGTCCGGCTCTTCGCCCAGGTCCAGGTCGCAAGGCAGCTCGAACTCTTCATCGGAGGCCAGTTGGCGCGCGATGTGAGCCTTGAGGGCCAGCAGGGTGGATTCGATCGCTTCACGCTCGGTGTCGTCAGCGTAATGCGGCTCTTCGGCGAAGAGGGCGTCGATCCATTCACGATCCGGAACCTCTTCGGAACAGATCGACAGCGCAGTGAGGTAGCCGTGGGCGGCCACGTAGTCCAGCGCCTCGTCGTGCAGTTCGTCGGCGTCGAGGAAGACTTGCAAACGGGTTAGTTGCTCAGCGAAGGACATTAAAGGGCTACCTTGGGGAATTAACAGATGCGGGAATTCTAGGCCTTCTTGAGCGCTCAGGCCAGCCGCGCGGGATATTTGCAGCCCGTTGACCCCGCAGACCACCGCAATACCTGTAGGAGTGAGCCTGCTCGCGATGGCGGTGGTTCAGTCAACATTGATATTGAATGTGACGCCGCCTTCGCGAGCAGGCTCGCTCCTACAGGGAATTGCGTTGTGTTCCTCTTCTCAGCGGTGCCCTTTGCAAGGGAGGCCTCGGGTATACTCGCGCGTTTTGTGATGCCCTGCTGGCGTCGCGGCTGAAATGTGAAGCGTCATGCAATGCGCACTTACGATTTGTCAGTGCAGCCTGCGTGGTTCTGAACCAGCCTTGCAGGGATGTTTCGGTGATTTTTGGAGTTTTTATGCTCGAACAGGCTCAACGCGTCCTCAAGGACATCTTCGGCTACGACAGTTTCCGTGGCCGCCAGGGTGCAATCATTGAGCGCGTGGCCAGTGGCGGTGACGCCTTGGTGCTGATGCCTACCGGTGGCGGCAAATCCTTGTGCTTCCAGGTGCCGGCGCTGCTGCGCGAAGGCCTGGCCGTGGTGGTATCGCCGTTGATCGCACTGATGGACGATCAGGTCGCGACCCTCGAAGAGCTCGGCGTCGCCGCCGCTGCATTGAACTCCACCCTGAGCGCCGAGCAGCAGCGTGATCTCGCCGCGCGGATCAAGCGCGGCGAAGTGAAGATGCTGTACCTGGCGCCCGAGCGTCTGGTCCAGCCACGCATGCTGGCTTTCCTGCAAAGCCTTGAAATCGCCCTGTTCGCCATCGACGAAGCACACTGCGTGTCCCAATGGGGCCATGACTTCCGTCGCGAATACCTGCAACTGGGCCAGTTGGCAGAGCTGTTCCCCAACGTCCCGCGTATTGCCCTGACGGCCACGGCCGACAAGCGCACCCGCGAAGAAATCGTCGACCGTTTGCATCTGCAGAACGCCGAGCGCTTTCTCTCGAGCTTCGACCGTCCGAACATTTTCTACCGCATCGTACCCAAGGAGCAGCCACGCAAGCAGTTGCTGGCGTTCCTTGCCGAGCGCCGCAGCGATGCCGGTATCGTCTATTGCCTGTCGCGCAAGAAAGTCGACGAAGTTGCAGTGTTCCTCAGCGAGCAAGGTTTTCCGGCGCTGCCGTACCACGCCGGTTTGCCCAACGACACCCGGGCCCATCACCAGAAGCGCTTCCTCAACGAAGAAGGGCTGATCATGGTCGCCACCGTGGCGTTCGGCATGGGCATCGACAAGCCCAACGTGCGCTTTGTCGCCCACCTCGATTTGCCGAAATCCCTTGAGGCGTACTACCAGGAAACCGGTCGCGGCGGCCGTGATGGTCTGCCGGCGGATGCCTGGATGGCTTACGGCCTGCAAGATGTGGTGATGCTCAAGCAGATGCTGCAAAACTCCGAAGGCGATGAGCGCCACAAGCGTCTGGAGCAACACAAGCTCGATGCCATGCTCTCGCTCTGCGAAGAAACCCGCTGCCGTCGGCAAACCTTGCTGGCCTACTTCGACGAAGACATGCCCGAGCCGTGCGGCCATTGCGACAACTGCGTCGATGGCGTGCAGACTTGGGACGCCACCGAGCCGGCCCGTCAGGCGCTCTCGGCAATCTACCGCACCGGCCAGCGTTATGGCGTCGGGCATCTGGTGGACGTGCTGCTGGGCAAGGACAACGAAAAGATCCGCAGCTTCGGCCATCAACACCTGTCGGTGTATGGCGTTGGCAAGGCCATGGGCGAGAGCGAATGGCGCTCCCTGTTCCGCCAGCTGGTGGCCCGTGGCCTGGCAGACATTGACCTCGAAGGCTACGGCGGCCTGCGCCTGAGCGACACGTGCCGGCCGCTGCTCAAGGGCGAAGTGACCCTGGAACTGCGCCGCGACCTCAAGCCGCAGACCACCGCCAAAAGCAGCAAGAGCCAGGCGAGCCAGCTGGTTCGTGGCGAAGAACGCGAACAGTGGGAAGCCTTGCGTGCCTTGCGTCGCAAGCTCGCCGAGGAACATGGCGTGCCGCCGTATGTCATCTTCCCCGACTCGACGCTGTTGGAAATGCTCCGCAGCCAGCCAACCTCGCTGGCGGAAATGGCCACGGTCAGCGGCGTCGGCGCACGCAAGCTCGAACGTTACGGCGAAGCCTTCCTCGAAGTGCTGGGCGGTCAGGTCGAGGCACCGAAAGTCGTTGCCGACGTGCGCCACGAGTTGATCACCCTCGCTCGCGCAGGCATGACGCCGCTGCAGATCGCCGGTCAGCTGCAATGCTCGGAAAAGAATGTCTACACCATGCTTGCCGAGGCCATCGGCAAGCAGCAGTTGTCGCTGGAACAAGCGCTGGACCTGCCCGAAGAATTGATGGGCGAAGTTCAGGATGCCTTCCTCGATGGCGAGGGCGAGTTGCCGCCAGTGTCGGAGATTGCCGCGCTGTTCGCCGGGCGAGTGCCGGAAGGTGTCTTGTACTGCGTTCGGGCGGCGCTGCAATCCGAATTCGAGGTTTAAATGACCTGTTACAGTGATGTAACGATTCACTACAGACCAGACCTTGCCTCAAGCCAACGGTCATGCTTAGCTGACTAATAATTAGTTTTTCTCTATTTTCAGTCTAATCATGAGTTTTTTATGCCGTTAACCGATCAACACCGTTTTGGCATGCAACTGGCCCAGATGTCGCGCGGCTGGCGTGCCGAACTGGATCGCCGTCTGGCTGGCCTGGGTCTGTCCCAGGCGCGCTGGCTGGTGCTGCTGCACCTGGCGCGCTTCGAAGAAGCACCGACCCAGCGTGAACTGGCGCAAAGCGTCGGCGTCGAAGGGCCGACCCTGGCCCGGTTGCTCGACAGCCTGGAAACCCAGGGTCTGGTCCAGCGCCAATCCGTGCTGGAAGACCGCCGGGCGAAAAAAATCGTCCTCTGTGCTCCGGCCCGTCCTCTGATCGAACAAATTGAAACCATTGCCACTCAACTGCGCCGCGAACTGTTCGACGGCGTCGATGAGGCGGATTTGAAGGTGTGCATGCGGGTCCACGGGCACATTCTGGCCAACCTGGAAAAATCTTGAGGCATAACCACGCGCCGGCTTTTTGAGATACCCCGTTGGGCAGACTATAAAGAACTACTAGGCAATATCGTGTTCGTACCGGATGTGCGAACGCGTACAGGTTGGTTCTGGTTATCTAAGGGATGCTCATGCTCGAGAGTTGGCACGTTGTATTGAAGTGTTGCGCCAGGCTGCTTCTGGTCGGTGGTGCTGTCACTTACTCGGCATTGGCCCCTGCACTGGGATTGGGCGACATTACCCTTCATTCCGCGTTGAATCAGCCGTTGCGCGCTGACATTGCCCTGGTCGATGTCGGCGGGCTGGAGGAGGGCGAACTCTCGATCAGCCTGGCGACAGCGGAGGAATTCACCCGCGCCGGCGTCGATCGGGTGTTCTTCCTCAACGACCTGAAGTTCACGCCGGTCCTGCGGGGCAATCGCAGCCTGATCCGGGTGACCTCCAACAAACCGGTCAATGAACCTTTCCTGAATTTCCTGGTGCAGCTCAATCAGCCCAATGGGCGCTTGCTGCGCGAGTACACGGTGCTGATCGATCCGCCGGGTTCACCGGGGATCGTGCCGGCAGAAGACGAACCTGCCGCCAGCCCACAGAACTCTCCATTCCCGAGCGTCAAACCGGCCACTGCGCCGGCACCGGCGGCGAAGAAGTCCGCACCGGCGCCGGCCGTCGTGCAACCTGCCACCGATCCTGCCGCCGAACAACTGGCCGCCAGCGTGTTGCAAAACCAGCAGCTGCAAAAAACCATCGATGAGTTGAATGCAAAGCTTCAGGCTCAGGATGAACAGATCGCCGGCCAGAAGAAACAGGTGAGCGAACTGCAAACCCGACTGTCGGAGGTCAATCAGGCGCCGCCGGTGACTCCGGTAGCGGTGGCACCTGCCCCCGTCGTTGTTGAAGAGCCCGAGGCCAGCCGTTGGCCGCTGATTATCGGCTTGCTGGCGTTGATCGCGCTGGTATTGCTGGGGCTGTTTGTTCGACGTCAACGCCAGCAGGTTCAGGCGTTACCCGAGCCTTCGCCCGTTTTGCCCGTTTCACCCTTGAAACAGGAGCCGGGGCTTGAGCGTGCGGCGCACCCGTCGGTGCAACAGCCCATGCTGAAACCCGCTCCGGATCATCGTGAAGAGACGCCGACAGGCGATGTGCTCGAAGGGGTCGGCATCTACCTGGCGTATGGCCGTTTTTCCGAAGCCGCAGGGTTGTTGCGAGAAGCATTGGTCAAGGAACCGCAGCGCACGGATCTGGGCGCACAACTGCTGGAAATCCTCGGCAAACAGGGGGATGTTCCCGCCTATGACGCACAGGAAAAAAACCTGCGTGACGGCGGGTTCGACGAAAAAAAGCTTGAGGACATCCGCGCCCGCCACCCGAAACTGAGCAATGCGGCACCAGCGGCACCAGCGGCACCAGCGGCAGCCGTCGCAGTCATCGCTTCCACGCAAGCGGCACCTGCCGACGAGTTCCAGTTGAATCTGGATGACCTGTCCATGGATTCCAGCTGGGACCTGATCAGCCCTTTCGACAACGCTAAACCTTCAGGCGAATCACCCAAGGCCGTAGAGCCGGCGTTCACCTCGAATCTGCACGTGTTGCCCGAGGTATTCGAGATGCCTGAAGAGCCGACGCTGGATGAGCCAGAGCTTGAGTGGGTCGCCGAACCGGACTCACAGGCGCTGAGCGACGATTTTCTCGACGAGTTCAGCGATCCCGGTCAGTCCTTGGAGCTTGACTCCCTGACCTTGGAGCCTGTCGAGCCGACCAATGCCGGTAAACTGGAACAAGCCCAGACCTGCATCGATGATGGCGACCTGGACAGCGCCATCGAACTGCTCAACGAGCTGCTCAAGGAGGGCGATGAGCCGCTCAAGCAAACCGCCCGGAGCCTGTTGGCCGGGATCCGCTGAGCCACTACTATAGCGGCGCCCTCTGGCTCAGGAGTCTTGTCCGTCATGACCACGCATAAACCGGAAATCATCATCACCTACTGCACGCAATGCCAATGGCTGTTGCGTGCGGCCTGGCTGGCCCAGGAGCTGCTGAGCACCTTCGGCGACGACTTGGGCAAAGTGTCGCTGGTGCCCGGCACTGGTGGGGTTTTCCATATTTTTTGTGACGAGGTGCAGCTCTGGGAGCGCAAGGCCGACGGTGGTTTCCCGGAAGCCAAGGTGCTAAAGCAGCGGGTCCGCGATCAGATCGACCCGGACCGCGACCTCGGCCACAACGACCGCACTCAGTGAGATGCGGCTTCGGCTGCCACGGTCTTTTTGCTTGATCCGGACAGTCTGCTGGAGACCACAATCGCGACGATGATCAAGGCGCCACCAAGCAGCATGCGCAACGTCGGGTTTTCATCGAACAACAACCAGGCCACGGTGATGCCATACACCGGTTCCAGTGCGAACACCACGGCGGCGGTGCGCGCCTTGATCACCGCCAGGCTGGCGACGAACAGACTGTGAGCGACGCCGGTGCAGAACACCCCGAGCAAACCGATCCACAGCCAGTCGATGGCGCGGACGTCGCTCAACTGCGGCGCCGCTACCGGCAGAAGGCACAGCGCGACCACGACGTTCTGACACAGCGCGGCCTGCACCGGCGGGATTCTGCCGGAGCTGGCGCGGTTGGTCAGCGACAGCAGGGCGAACAGCAAGCCTGAACCGATCGCCCAGAGCAGGCCCGTGGTGGCGCCACTTGCCAGATCGAAGTCCGGCGTCACCAGCACCAGCCCGACACTCACCAGTACCACCAACAGAATTTCATTGGCGCGGATCCGCTCCCGGAATATGACCCCTTCGAGGATCACGGTAAACGCCGGGAAGCTGGCGAAACCCAGGGTCGCTATCGCCACTCCGGCGACTTTAACCGCAATGAAAAAACTCACCCAATGCCCGGCCAGCAGCAAGCCACTGAGAAGCAGACGGCGCCAGTCCTGCGCTTCGAGTGTGTACCAGCGCGTCCTGCTGGCAAACCGCGCGAACACCGCCAGGGCGAGTACCGCAAATGCCGCGCGACCAAACACGATGACCGCGGGCGAGGCGGCAGCGAGTTTGCCGAACACACCGGTCAGGCCGAACATCAATGCGCCGATATGCAGGGCGCCAAGGGCGGTACGGGGAGTCATTGCGATCCTTAACAACAAGACAAACAGAGGGGGACATTGAACCGCGCCATACTCGCTGAGTCTGTCGGCAGACTATCGACTTTTGTCGCCAGCCTCGCGCCGCAGTTCGCCCGGAGTCTTACTAAACTCGCGCAACACCGCTGCGGCAAAGGCACTCTGAGAACTGTAACCGACCCGACTGGCAATCTCGCCGATGGGCAATGGCGAATCGCGCAGCAGTCTTACCGCACTATGCAGCCGCCGGCTGCGGATGTAATCCATCGGCGTCTGCCCGCACTCAGCGACAAACCGCGCATGCAATCGGGCACTGGACAGCCCGGCAACGCGCGCCAGGTCGGCGACCTGCAATGGATACGCCGCGTACTGATCGATATGCGCATTCAACGCCGCATATGGCAGACGGCGACCGCCCACGATTTCAGGCTTGGCGTTATTGAGGCTGGCCAATAACAGCACCGCGCCTTGCTGGGCAATCAACGGGTCACTGACCTGGCTGCCCGCCAGCCAACTCACCAATTGGCTTTGCCCGGCATCCAGCGGCAGGCGCCCAGCGTTGTCGAGCAAACGGCGGCTGGCGTCGGCGTGATCGCCAAGGGACTGCGAAACCCATTGGTCACTCGGTATATCCAGCACCAGGCAGCGGCTGCCATTGCTGCTGCCGCAGGCGTGATGAAAGCCCGACGGCACCACCACGAAACTCTGCTGAACCACCTGGCTACCATGCCCGTCGACCTCGAAGTCCAGCGCACCCGACAACCCGAACACCAGTTGTGCGTGGTCGTGGCTGTGGACGATCAGGTCCTTGGTGTATTGGCGCAGCGTGAGGATCGGTCTCATCGCAGGTCTCCCGGTCAAGATGCGGCCAGTCTACACCGGCCGGGTGTTGTCACAGGATTGACTCGCGGCTGTCATGGGCCATTAACCCGAACCGCGCAAGCTTGCCAAAACTTGTCCTGAGGGTTGCCAATGACCAGCGCCGAGCTCGCCAAACCCAGCCGTAAGCAACGTGTACGGACCTTGTGGATTTCCGACGTGCATCTGGGCACCCGGGACTGCCAGGCCGAACACCTGTCGCAGTTTCTCAAGGGCTACCACGCGGACAAGGTCTACCTGGTCGGCGACATCATCGATGGCTGGAAACTGCGCGGCGGCATGTACTGGCCGCAGGCGCATACCAACGTGATTCGCCGCCTGCTGACCATGAGTAAGCGCGGCACCGAGGTGATCTATGTCACCGGCAATCACGACGAATTCCTGCGCCGCTATTCGAAGCTGATCCTGGGCAACATCCAACTGGTGGACGAAGCGGTGCATGTGACCGCCGATGGCCGCCATCTGCTGGTGATCCACGGCGACCAGTTTGACGTGATTACCCGGTATCACCGCTGGCTGGCCTTTCTCGGCGACTCGGCCTACGAATTCACCCTGACCCTCAACCGTTGGCTGAATCACTGGCGCGCGCGTTATGGCTACGGCTACTGGTCGCTGTCGGCCTACCTCAAACACAAGGTGAAAACGGCAGTCAGTTTTATCAGCGACTTTGAAGAAGCCATCGCCCACGAGTGCGTCAAACGCGAGTTGCATGGGGTGGTGTGCGGGCACATTCACCATGCCGAGATTCGCAAGGTCGGCGGGGTGGATTACCTCAATTGCGGGGATTGGGTGGAGTCGTGCACGGCGTTGATCGAGCATTGGGACGGGTCGATCGAGTTGTACCGGTTGGCGGATGCCCAGGCGCGGGAGGCCGAATTGAAAGCCTTGAAGATCGCAGAGCCGGCATAAAAGTCAGCGTGCCTGGTCTGGCCCCATCGCGAACAGGCACGCTCCCACAATTTTGACCGAATTGACCTGAAACGGACTCTGACACCTGTGGGAGCGAGCCTGCTCGCGATGGACCGCGCAGCGGTCCCCCCGGATCTGTCAGGCTGGCGAATATTCTTCCATCGCCGCCTTGTAGATCGAATGCTTCGGTTGCGCAAACAAGCGCTCCATCATTGGCTCAAAGAAGCTCAGCGGTAACGTCTCGTAAGCCGGATCAAACGCCGCCGCGTCATATTTGGCGCAGAACTCGATGGTCGCCTGATACTGCGGATGCCCGCTGAATTGTTCGCGCAGATGCCGATCCATTCCCAGGTGATGGAAGAAGTAATACCCCTGAAATATCCCGTGCTTTTCCACCATCCACAGGTTTTCGGCACTGACGAACGGCTTGAGGATCGCCGCGGCGATGTCCGGATGGTTGTAGGAACCGAGCGTGTCGCCGATGTCGTGAAGCAGCGCGCAGACCACGTATTCTTCATCCCGGCCATCGCGCCAGGCACGGCTGGCGGTCTGCAGGGAATGGGTCAGCCGATCCACCGGGAAGCCGCCAGAATCACCCTCCAGCAATTTCAGGTGCGCCACAATCCGTGACGGCAACTGCCTGGCGTAGGCACTGAAGTCGGCGGCGATGATCGCCCAGTCTTCCTGCGTGCCATCCTGCATGTGGGTGAATCGTGCATTGGCGTTCATCAGCTATCCTCTTGTTCTAATCGAAAGGGATGTCTTGAGTGTAGGACTTGGATCCAGCATCGCACTGGCTGCGCAGGACGCTTTGATGGCCAGTGGAGCCTAGAAGGGCACGCGACCCAGAATCATGTCGCGGTACATGACAAAGTCGCCGAGCAGGCTATAAAGAGGATGCTGAAACGTGGCGGGACGGTTCTTCTCGAAAAAGAAATGCCCGACCCAGGCGAAGCTGTAACCCGCCAGCGGCAAGGCGAGCAACATCAACCAGGCACCTTTGCCGATGGTCAGCGCCAGAATGAAGATGACCAGGCTGGTGCCGATAAAATGCAATCGTCGACAGGTGCTGTTGCTGTGTTCACTGAGGTAGTACGGGTAAAACTCAGCGAAACTGTTGAAACGTTTGACGTTTTCCACGACTGCGATCTCTGTGGTTGTTGTTCTGATTGCAAGTTGTTCTGCGGGTAGCTTATTTGAGTCTAGAGTGATCATTGGCATCAGCCAGTGACAATGGGCGCCACTTTAGTATCCTTCGAAAACTTGCCGCGGTAGACGGCTCACAAAACAGTAAGAAAACGCCATGAGCGAACGAACGACTTCTGCAAGCTGGGCGATGGGGATTGTCAAAGCACTGGAGATGGACGGCCTGGATTGCCGGGTTCTGTTCAAGCAGCTGGGGCTCGACTACGCGTCTCTGGATGATCCGGATGCGCGCTTCCCGCAAGACTCCATGACACGCTTGTGGCAGCGCGCGGTCGAGCTGTCCGGCAACCCGGCGATTGGCCTGAACATGGGCAAGGTGGTGCGCCCGGCGTCCTTCCATGTGGCTGGCTACGCACTGATGTCCAGTCAGACCCTGGCCGAAGGCTTTCAGCGGCTGGTGCGTTATCAGCGGATCATCGCCGAAAGTGCCGACCTGAGTTTCCGACTGCTGGATGAAGGTTATGCGCTGATTCTGACGGTGCATGGCGATCACTTGCCGCCGACCCGACAGAGCGCCGAAGCGTCGCTGGCCTGCGCGCTGGCGCTGTGCGGCTGGTTGACCGGGCGCACGTTGCAACCGCGCAAGGTGTTGATCCAGGGCGATCAGCCTGTCGATCTCGAACCCTATAAACAAGCGTTCCATGCGCCGTTGGTGTTCAACGCGCCCTATGACGCCTTGATCTTCGAACGCGCAGACATGGAGGCGCCGCTGCCGACGGCCAACGAGGCGATGGCGCTGTTGCACGACCGGTTTGCCGGCGAGTACCTGGCGCGGTTTTCCGAGAGCCGCGTGACCCACAAGGCGCGCCAGGTGCTGTGCCGTTTGCTGCCCCAGGGCGAACCCAAGCGCGATACGGTGGCGCAGACGCTGCACCTGTCGCAACGCACCTTGCAACGCCGTTTGGAGGAAGAGGGCACGAGTTTTCAAACCTTGCTCGACGACACGCGACGTGAACTGGCCGAGCAGTACCTGGCGCAACCCACCATGACCCTGCTGGAAATTGCCTACCTGTTGGGGTTTGCCGATCCGAGCAACTTCTTCCGCGCCTTTCGACGCTGGTTCGACGCCACGCCCGGCGAGTACCGGGCGCGGCTGATGGAAACGCCGGCGCTGGTCAGTGCCGCCAGAACGCAGGAATACACAGAACAAACACCGTAATGATCTCCAGTCGGCCCAGCAGCATGCCGAACGAGAGAATCCACTTGGCAGCGTCCGGCAAGGTGGCGAAGTTGCCCGCCGGGCCAATGGTCTCGCCCAGGCCAGGACCGACACCGGACACGGTGCTGGCGGCGCCGGTCAGGGCGGTCATCCAGTCGACGCCGAGCAGCGACAGCAGCAAGGCAATCACGCAGATGGTGATGGCGAAGAAGAACGAGAAGGTCAGGATCGAACGCACGATCTCTTCGTCGAGACGATGGCCGTTGTACTTCTGCTTGATCACCGCGCGCGGATGAATCAATTGGTTAAGGTTGGCCTTGAGCAGGATGTAGGCGACCTGGAAACGGAAAATCTTGATCCCGCCAGCCGTCGAGCCTGAGCAACCGCCGACAAACCCCAGATAGAAGAACAGCATCAGCGAGAAGTTGCCCCAGAGGCTGTAGTCCCCCAGTGCAAATCCTGTCGTGGTGACGATCGAAGTCACGTTCAGCGCTACATGTCGCAACGCTTCAAGCCAATGCAGCTGGGTGGTCCACCAGTACCAGGTGCCGAGCACCAGCCAGGTCACCAGCAACATGCCGAGCAAGCCTTGCACCTGCTGATCCTTGATCAACGCTCGACGGTTACCGCGCAAGGTCGCCACGTACAGGGTGAATGGCAGGCTGCCGAGAATCATGATGACAATCGCCACCCAGTGCACCGCCGGTTGTGTCCACTTGGCCAGGGACTGGTCGGACGTTGAGAAACCTCCGGTGGAAATCGCTGACATCGCGTGGTTGATCGCATCGAACGGGCTCATTCCGGCCCACCAGAACGCCAGGCTGCCGAGAATAGTGATGCCCACATAAGCCGCGACGATCAAACGCGCCACCATGTGCGAACGGGGCATGACCTTTTCGGAACGGTCCGACGACTCGGTCTGGAACAGCCGCATGCCACCGATGCGCAGCAGCGGAAGAATGGCCACCGCCATGCCGATAAAGCCGATCCCGCCGATCCAGTGCAACAACGAGCGCCACATCAGGATGCCGGGGGACATGTCGTCGAGGTGGTTGAGTACGGTTGAGCCGGTGGCCGTGATACCGGACATGCTTTCGAAGAACGAGTCGGTGTAGCTGATGTGCTGGGTCAGCAAGAACGGCAGCGCGGCAAAAACGCAGACCACCAGCCAGCTGCTGACGGTCAGCAAGTACATGTCTCGCGGGCGCAAGTGTATGTGTTCGGGCCGGCCGGGGATGACCAGGGCCAAACCCGCGACGAAGGTAATCATGCTCGCCCAGAGGAACGACGGCAGATCGCTCGTGCGCTCGAAAATCACCAGGGTGGCCATGGGCACGACCATGGCGATGGCCAGCGTGATCAGGAAGATGCCGATGATGAAACCAATAATCCGTAAGGTCGGCAACGCCATGAAGTCCGCTCGGGCTGAAGAAGGGAAGGCCGCTATTCTACCTGCGAGGCATGGCATGTAAACCGGCATCCCCGCGCCAGATACCGCTAGAATAGCCGCACATATTTTTCAGGAGGTGGCCGATGCAGGCTCTCGACGCTTTGCTCAACCGTGTTTCCGTTCCACGACTGCTCGAACCGGCACCCACCGCAGAACAGCGCGAAGTGCTGTTTTCTGCCGCGATGCGTGCGCCGGACCACGGCCACCTGCAGCCTTGGCGCTTCCTGACAGTCGAAGGTGCGGCGCGCGAGCAAATGGGCGAGTTGCTGGCCGAAGCGGCGAAGCTGCAAGACAGTGAAGTGTCCGAGGCGGCGCTGGACAAGGCACGTAACGGTCCGTTGCGCGCACCGCTGGTGGTTGTGGTAATCGCGCGGTTGCAGGACCACGTCAAATACCCGAAATCCGAGCAATTGCTGGCGGCAGGATGTGCCGCTCACGGGATTCTGCTGGCCGCTTACGCGCAAGGCATTGGCGCGGTGTGGCGCACAGGGGATCTGGCCTATTCGGCGCATGTGGCCAAGGGGCTGGGGTTGGCGGAAGGAGAACAGGTGATCGCCTTCCTGTACCTGGGCACACCGCAGAAAGAACCGCGCGTGGCCGAGAAGGTTGACCTGGCCGAGTTCGTCAGCGCCTGGCCCGGTCAGTAAGGATCGTTCCCACGCAGAGTGCCTCGATAGTGTGTTCGGCATAGGACCTGTAGGAGCGAGGCTTGCCCGCGAAGCTTTCAAGGCTGGACGACTGCACCGGGCACCAACGGTAATTCCAGGCTGGCGATGAACCCGCCTTGCGGGTGATTGGCCAGCACCAGGCACCCGCCATGCCGTTCTGCCGCGCGTCGCGCAATCGCCAATCCCAAGCCATGTCCGGCTGCCGTCTGCCCCGGCGCCCGATAGAACGGCTCACCCAGCAGGTTCAAATGCTCGGCATCGACACCGGGCCCATGGTCCCTGACGCTGACCACAATCCGTTCGCCCTGGCGCACCGCCTGCATTTCAATCGGCTGCCCCGCGGGATTGAAGCGCTGGGCATTGCGCAGCAGGTTATCGACGGCACGCTCGATCATCGTCGGCCAGCCTTTGAGGTTCAACTGCGGTTCGGCGTCGAGGTGAACGGTCTGCTCCGGTGAAGCCAATTGCGCATCTTTTTGCAGCGTATTTAGCAGCGCATTCAGATCCACTTCTTCAGCGCTGGCGTTGTCGGCATCGACCCGTGCCAGTACCAGGATTTCACTGATCAGGGCTTCTAGTCGATCGCACTCACGGGTCAAGCGTGGCGCGAGCTTCTCCCGTTCTTCGGGGGTGGCCCGTTCGGCCAGTGCCAAGGCAATGCGCAGTCGCGCCAGCGGTGAACGCAGTTCATGGGATACGTCGCGCAGTAACTGTCGCTGGCTGCCGATCAGACTTTGCAGGCGCGCACCCATGCGGTTGAAGTCGTTGGCCAATACACCAAATTCGTCGCGCCGGTTGGCCAGTTTCACCAGGCTGTTCTGCTGATAGGTGGTTTGCCCAAGGTCATGCACCGCGCCGCGCAAGCGGTTCAGCGGGCGAGTGATGGACAAGGTCACGAACAGGCTGAAGAGGGTCAGCACCACCAGCGCAATGCCCAGCGCACTTAGCGGCCAGAGCAGGCTTTCGCGGTGCCAGGCGTCCAGTTCCGGGTGCGGGATGCGGTAGATAAGCAGGTAGGTGTCGCCGGTCTTGGCGCTGGTGTATTCGTCGGTCAGGCGTCGCCACGGCAGGCGGCGATCGTCGTTGTTCTGCCGTGCTTCGAAAGCCGCCGCACGCCGTGGAAAGGTACCGCGCACCACTGGGTCGCCGCTTTCGTTGAGCACCTGAACGTCAATGTGATACTGGCGCTTGCGCTGTTCCAGAATGTCCTGGGCCGCTTCCTCACCTTGGGCTTCGTAGGTTTGCGTCCACTGTTCGGCCAGGGTGTTGAGGCCCGGGTGGCGGCTGAGAATCCACGCGTCCTGGTTGAGCATGTGCCCCAACAGAATGGAAAGCCCTGCAACCAGAGTGATGGCCAGCCAGAAGCTGGCCAGGATACGCCAGAACAATGAGCGCACAGAAAATCCTCAAACGATCACAAATCCCATGTGGGAGCGGGCCGACCTGTAGGAGCGAGCGGTGCGGCGATCCGACTTGCCCGCACCGCCAGGTCCTACAATGGCAAAAGACCCGACGGGGTTAGCCGTCGGGTCCGGGGTCAGTGCATTATTGCGCTTTTTGCGGTTGTTGCGCTTTCCACGCCTTGAATTCGGCCCATTCGGCGCGGCGCTCAGCCTTCTTCTTCTGGATCTCGTCGAATTTCTTCTGTTGATCCGGTTTCAGCAGGCCACGGACATCGGCTTCGGCTTTTTTGTGGTTGGCGGCCATTTCATCTTTCATGGCTTTCTGGTCGGCCGGCGAGAGTTTCTCCAGGTACTTCTCGACCACTTGCTTACGCTCGTGCATCTGCTCGCCCATGATTTTGCGGATCTGCTCACGCTGTTCGCGGCTCAGGTCCAGCTGGCTGTACGGGCCTTTACCGTGCATGCCGTGCATCTGACCGCCGTGGCGCGGGCCGTCCATCGGGCCATCCATCGGGCCGGAACCTTCAGGCATGGCCATGGCAACGGTCGGCAGGGCGGCAGCGAACATCAGAGCGATAAGAGTCTTGCGCATGGTGAATCTCCTTGTCTCGTTCCCGGTACGTTCCGGATGAGTTCAGAATACGCAGATCAAGGTCAGCGGCGGTCAGCGGAGCGTAAAGCTTGGGTAAAGACGATTTCGTTGCGTCCTTACAAACTTTGCTGGCAGTGTCCTGTGGCGAGGGGGCTTGCTCCCGTCGGGCTGCGAAGCGGCCCCAAAAGAAGGCCTGCTGCGCAGTCCAGCGGGAGCAAGCTCCCTCGCCACAGGTTGCTCCTATCCGGTTCTTCCAGGTGCTCAGAGGCTGTAGTAGTAACCGCGGCTACGCAGGGCAACGATGCGTGGGCGGCCGTCGGGGTGTGGGCCGATTTTTTTGCGCAGGTTGCTGACGTGCATGTCCAGGCTGCGGTCGTACAGGGTCAGCTTGCGGCCGAGGGCGATTTGCGCCAGGTCCTGTTTGTCCAGCGGCTCGCCGGGTTGCTTGAGCAGGGCTTCGAGCAGACGGCTTTCGGAGACGGTGAGGGTGAATTCCTGTTCGTCGATGCTGACCACGCCACGCACCGGGCTGAAGCACAGGTCGCCCAGTTCGAGCTGGCTGGACACCGCCGTCGGATGACTGCGGCGCAGTACGGCGCGCAGACGGGCTGTCAGTTCCCGCGGGTCGCACGGTTTGGCCAGGTAATCGTCGGCGCCGAGTTCCAGGCCGAGGATGCGATCCAGTGGTTCGCCACGCGCAGACAGCATCAGCACCGGCAGGTCCGGATGGTCGCTGCGCAATTGCTTGAGCAATTCCAGACCGCTGCCGTCCGGCAGCATCACGTCCAGCACCACGGCGGCGGGGGAGGTTTCGGCCAGCGCACGGCGAGCACTCTGGCCGTCGTGGCAGGCACGGACCTGAAAGCCTTCCTGGCTCAGCCAACTGCTCAGGAGCTCGCACAGCTCCTGGTCATCATCAATTAATAACAGCTCGCTCATTACTCACTCAATTTAGCCATTGCCGACGTTTTCTGGTGGCACCACTGGCGAAGATACCGCAGAGCAGGGCCAATAGCGCAACTCCACCACCGATTACGAACCATTGCTGCTGATCAGTCAGCAGACGTGGCAGCGGATTGCTCGCCTGGGCTTCCTTGAGTTGCAGCTTGAGGCGCTGGTTCTCTTGGCGCAACCGGCCCAACTGAGCGCTTTCGCGTTCACTGTCGGTATTTTGCAGTTGTTTGCTCAGTTCTTCCCGTTGCTGCTCGCTTACCTTCAAGCGCTGCTGCAACTCGGTGATCTGGCTGCCGGCGCTCAGCGACAGCGGCGTCGTACTGCCGCCCTCGGCGCTTTCTTCACCATGGGCCGGCGCTACCATCGACAACGTCACCAACATCAGACACAACGGACCTTTGCGCATCGCCACTCCTGATTCCAATACGAGTATTGGGCAGGTTGTCGGCCGGCGAACGAGAATAATGAGCGTTGAGCGCGCGATGAACCGGCAAGGTTCATCGCGCGGGCGCGATTTACGGCAGGACTTGCTTGAACGGCTTGACCGAAACGTTGGCGTAGACGCCCGCGGCGATGTACGGATCCGCATCTGCCCAGGCCTGGGCGGCGCTCAGGGAATCGAACTCGGCGACGATCAGGCTGCCGGTGAAACCCGCCGCGCCCGGATCATTGCTGTCGACCGCCGGGTGCGGGCCGGCCAATACGATACGACCTTCGCCCTTGAGCACTTGCAGGCGCTCAAGGTGGGCAGGCCGTGCGGCCAGGCGGGCTTCCAGGGAGTTGGCGACGTCTGTGGCAATGATTGCGTAAAGCATGTCAGTCCTCGGTTTTTGGCGTGGTGGTATCGGCGTCGTGCAGGTGGCGGGACAGGTAAATGCCCTGTGCGACCAGGAACAGCAACGTCATGCCCAGGCTGCCGAAGACTTTGAAGTCGACCCAGTAGCTCTGGAACGTGAACGCGACGAACAGGTTGGCAGCACCGCAAAACAGGAAAAAGCCGATCCAGGCGATGTTCAGTCGCGTCCAGACCTGGTCCGGCAGGGTCAGTGCATGGCCCATGATGCGCTTGATCAGCAGTTGCTCGCCGATGAAGTGGCTGCCAATGAACGCCAGGGCGAACAGCCAGTTGACCACCGGCGCTTTCCACTTCAGGAAGGTTTCGCTGTGGAACGCCAGGGTCAGGCTACCGAAGACCAGGCAGGCGATGAGGGTCAGCCATTGGCTCTTTTCCAGCTTGCGCTGCTTGATGAACAGCGCACCGTAAACCACCAGGGAGCTGATGATCAGCATCGCGGTGGCGCTGTAAATACCGCCTACAGTCAGTTGATGACCGCCGATGTCGACGACCCGTGGATCAATTTTGAAAACGATGAAAAACAGCAGGAGCGGGATGAAATCGATGAATTGTTTCACAGTGGCAGCCAGAAGCAGGATGTGGCGGCATAATAACAAACATATGGGCGCGCGATAGCGCCAGCTGATTTGAGGTAACACATCCCCGTGAATGTTGATTTGCACTGCCATAGCACCGCCTCCGATGGCGCTCTCGCGCCTGCTGTCCTGGTGGCGCGTGCGTTCGAGAAAGGCGTGCGAGTCCTGGCTTTGACCGATCACGACACCCTCGAGGGCCTCGATGAGGCCCGCAGTGCGGCGACCTCGCTGGGGATGCAACTGGTCAACGGCGTCGAATTGTCCTGCACCTGGGGCGGCGCGACCATTCATGTGCTCGGCTACGGATTTGATGTCAATGCCGAACCGTTGGTCGAGGCGATCGCCAAATTGCACGATGGCCGCTGGCTACGGTCCGAAGAAATAAGCCGCAAGCTGGCATTGAAAGGCATGCCCGGCGCGCTGGAAGGTGCCCGGGCGATCCAGCAGGAACTGGGCGACAGCGGCAATGCGCCGGCCCGTCCGCATTTCGCCGACTGGATGGTGCGTGAAGGTTTCGTCAAGGATCGCGCTGAAGCGTTCCGTAAATGGCTGGGCGCCGGCAAGCTGGGCGACGTCAAGCAGCATTGGCCGACCCTGGAAGACACGGTCGAAACGCTGCGAGCCGCGAAAGCCTGGGTCAGCCTGGCGCATCCGTGGCACTACGATTTCACTCGCAGCAAGCGTCGCCGCCTGATTTCTGACTATATTCAAGCCGGGGGCCACGCAATTGAAGTGGTCAATGGCCATCAGCCCGCCGAGCAAGTGGGCAGCCTGGCGATTCTTGCCCGCGAGTTCGGTCTGCTGGTCAGCGCCGGCAGTGATTTTCATGGCCCTGGAGGCTGGTCCGAGATCGGCGAGTACCGCCCGCTCCCGGAGGATCTGCCACCACTGTGGTGTCGATTCAAACATGACCCAATTATTGCCGCCGTCTGAACAGGTAGAGAATGTGAGTCAATTTTTCCAGATTCATCCGGAAAACCCGCAAGCGCGCCTGATCAAACAGGCTGTCGAAATCATCCGTGGCGGCGGGGTGGTGATTTATCCCACAGACTCGTCCTACGCCATTGGTTGCCAGATCGGCGACAAGAATGCCGTGGATCGCGTGCGCCGTTTGCGTGGGCTGGATGAAAAGCACAACTTCGCGCTGATTTGCAGCGACCTGTCGCAACTGGGGGTGTTCGCCAAGATCGACACGGGCACCTTCCGCTTGCTCAAGGCGCACCTGCCGGGGCCTTACACCTTCATTCTCAACGCCACCCGCGAAGTCCCGCGGCTGTTGTTGCACCCGAAAAAACGCACCATCGGCCTGCGGGTGCCGAGCCATCCGATTGCCCTGGCGCTGCTGGAAGAACTCGGCGAGCCCTTGATGAGCGTGACCCTGATCATGCCCGGCGACACCGATCCGATGAGCGATCCTTACGAAATGCGCCAATTGCTTGAGCATCAGGTCGACCTGATCATCGATGGCGGTTTCGGCGGGATCAAGGCGTCCACCGTGATCAACCTCGCCGACGGCGAGCCGGAAGTGATCCGCGTCGGTTGCGGCGACCCTACGCCGTTCATGGCCGAGGCGTAGATGTCTGCAGTAGAACCCGTTGTCGACAGTCAGGCCGGCGCCCAGCAAGAGCTGCCCTTCGCCATGGTCTATGGCCAGGCGGTCATGGAAATGCCGCTGGACCTGTACATCCCGCCGGATGCGCTCGAAGTGTTTCTCGAAGCCTTCGAGGGGCCCCTCGACCTGCTGCTGTACCTGATCCGCAAGCAGAACATCAACATCCTCGACATTCCCGTGGCGGAAATCACTCGCCAGTACATGGGCTATGTCGAGCTGATGCAGTCGGTGCGCCTGGAACTGGCCGCCGAGTACCTGGTGATGGCCGCGATGCTGGCCGAGATCAAGTCGCGGATGCTGTTGCCGCGGGCCGAAACCATCGAAGACGAAGAAGATGACCCGCGCGCCGAACTGATCCGTCGCTTGCAGGAATACGAACGCTTCAAGGCGGCGGCCGAAGGCATCGATGGCCTGACTCGCGTCGGGCGTGACGTGGTGGTGCCCAAACTGGATGCCCCGGAAGCGCGGGCGCGCAAGCTGTTGCCGGACGTGCGTTTGTCAGAGCTGCTGCTGTCCATGGCCGAGGTCCTGCGCCGTGGCGACATGTTCGAAAGTCACCAAGTCAGTCGCGAGGCATTGTCCACCCGCGAACGCATGAGCGATGTGCTGGACCGGCTCAAGGGCGGCGGTTTCGTGCCCTTTGTCGAGCTGTTCACCGCTGAAGAAGGACGCCTGGGGGTGGTGGTGACCTTTATGGCGATCCTCGAACTGGTCAAGGAATCTTTGGTCGAGCTGGTGCAGAATGAGCCGTTCGCGGCGATCCACGTGCGAGCCCGAGCCGAATAACGAGTTGAATCATGAACCTGACTGAACCCCGCGAGCTGGCGCCATTGCTTGAAGCCTTTCTGTTGGCCTCGGGAAAACCGCAATCGCTTGAACGCCTGTTCGAACTCTTCGAAGAGGGCGAGCGCCCTGAGCCGCCAGTCTTCAAGAAAGCCCTGACGATTCTGGCCAAGTCCTGCGACGGCCGTGCCTTCGAGCTGAAGGAAGTGGCCTCCGGGTATCGCCTGCAGATCCGCGAAAAATTCTCGCCGTGGGTAGGCCGTTTGTGGGAAGAACGCCCGCAGCGTTATTCCCGCGCCATGCTCGAAACCATCGCCTTGATCGCCTATCGCCAGCCGATCACCCGGGGCGAGATCGAAGACGTGCGGGGCGTGGCGGTCAACAGTCACATCGTCAAGACCCTGCTGGAACGCGAGTGGATTCGTATCGTCGGATACCGCGACGTGCCTGGCAAACCGGCGATGTTCGCCACCACCAAGGCGTTTCTCGACCACTTCAACTTGAAGAACCTCGACGATTTGCCGCCACTGGCTGAGTTGCGAGAGCTGGAGCCTGATCCGGTGCTCGATTTTGACGACGCGCCGGTACCGGCAGGCTTGCAGGAACTGGCGGATGCCAGTGCCGAACCGGAAGAACCCAAGGAGGAGACCAGTTTCCATACGCTGTTGCTGGAACTGGACACCATGGAAGAGGGGCTCAAGACCGACTTCGATGACATCCTGCGTGATAGTGCAGTGACGGATTCCGAAGAGGTGCTGGATCAGCCTGAGCCTGAGCCTGAAATCGAAGTTGAACTTCAGGTCGAGCCTGAAGCCACAGTCGAAGAAGAACCGGAAGAAGAGTTGGAAGATGACGTGCTGGGTGTCGCCGAAGCGCGGGAGAAACTTCTGGCTGCTGTGGCTGCCCTCGAACAGCACAAACCCGAACCCGAATTGAGCGACGAAGAGGCCGAAGCCCGGGCTCTGGCCGAAGCCATCGAAGCCGAACGCCGCGAATTCGACGACTGACCCGGACGCCGATTCCCCCTGAGGGAGTGAGCCTGTTCGCGATAGCGGTGGGTCAGGCAAAACGATGTCGATTGACACTCCCTCATCGCGAGCAGGCTCGCTCCTACAGGGGTTCTGTGTTGCCTGGAGAATTTGATGAGCTCAACCAAAGACCCCTGCATCAGCGTCTGCAAATTCGCCGATGACATCTGCCTCGGCTGCGGCCGCAGCAAGCGCGAGATCAGGGCCTGGAAGAAACTCGACAAGTCCGACAAGCGCACGGTGCTGGCCGAAGCGTCGCTGCGGTTGATCAAACTTGGCGCCGCCGGTCGGCGGAAAGGCAAGTAAGTCTCCATTCATCAGCTAGTCTCTGATGCGCGAACGCTTCCATGAGCGTATGATTCGCGACCCTTTGGCGATCCCTTTGCCAAAGTACCCAGTTTTACATCGCTTCAGGACGCTCAATTCAGGGCCGCCTGAACAGACCACACCGGGAGGTGCCCAGATGAGTATCAACGACCAGAAAGACGACCAGGAAATCGGCCCAGCAGGCGAAAAACTGCAGAAAGTCCTCGCCCGTATCGGCGTCGGCTCGCGCCGTGACGTGGAAGCCTGGATCAGCCACGGCCGCATCAAGGTCAATGGCAAAGACGCCACCCTTGGGCAGCGCGTTGACATGCACGACGCCATCACCATTGATGGCAAGGTGATCAAGCGCGAAGAAGCCGCCGAGTCGGTACGCCGCGTGATCATGTACAACAAGCCCGACGGTGAAATCTGCACCCGCCTTGATCCGGAAGGCCGTCCGACCGTTTTCGACAAGATGCCGCGCCCGAAAGAAGGTCGCTGGATCAACATCGGTCGCCTGGACATCAACACCACCGGCCTGCTGATGTTCACCACCGACGGTGAGCTGGCCAACCGCCTGATGCACCCGTCCTACGAAATGGACCGTGAATACGCGGTACGTGTCCGTGGTGAAGTCGATGACGAAATGATCGAGCGTCTGAAAGCAGGCGTCGTCCTCGAAGACGGCCCGGCCAAGTTCACCGACATCAAGCAAGCACCTGGTGGCGAAGGTTTCAACCACTGGTACCACTGCGTGGTGATGGAAGGTCGCAACCGCGAAGTTCGTCGTCTGTGGGAATCCCAGGGCCTGGTGGTCAGCCGTCTGAAGCGCGTGCGTTTCGGTCCGGTGTTCCTCAACTCCGACCTGCCGATGGGCCGCTGGCGCGAAATGAGCCAGTACGAAGTCGACATTCTGAGTGCTGAAGTCGGCCTGACCCCAGTGGCCATGCCGCAAATGAACGCCAAGAGCAAAGACAAGCTCGACCGCATGCAGCGTAAATCGTCGCGTCCAATGGGCAAGACCGAGCGCGTGCGTTCGTTGCGTCCAGCCATCGGCAACCAGACCGCTGCTACGCCGCGTGACTCCCGTGAACCGCAAATCGAAGGCGAGCGTCCAGCCCGCAAACCAGCAGCGCCACGCGCTGATGGCGAGCGCGGTCCACGCACGCCGCGTCCGGCCAACGGTCGCACTGAACGTGGCGAAGGCCGTGGTGCTCCAAGTGGTGGTCGCAGTGATCGCGGTGCTCCAGCCGGTCGTGGCGAGTCTCGTGGTGAGTCGGGTCGCGGTACGCCAGTGGCAGACCGTCCTTCCGACACCAAGCGCCCGGCCAAGGCACCGGCGAAGAAGCGCCCAGGCATCGTTCTGGTCGACAAGGATGCGCCATCAGGCAAACGCCGTGGTGCGCCAGCCGGTTCGGGCCAGCGTCCGGGCTTTGGTCGTCGCAAGCCTGAGTAATCGGTAAGCACCGAATAAAAAACGCCAACCCTCGGGTTGGCGTTTTTTTTTGGTCTGGCAAAAGCCGGTCTTCAGAATGCAGATAAACCTGTGGCGAGGGAGCTTGCTCCCGTTGGGTCGCGAAGCGGCCCCAAACCCTCTACCCCGGTGTGTCAGGCAAATCGTGGCGGCAGGTTTTGCGACTGCTGCGCAGTCGAACGGGAGCAAGCTCCCTCGCCACAGGGTTCATGTTGCTTAGAAAACAAACCGCCCATCAAACACCGGCTCATCATCCAGCGCCAACACGCCGCTGGAGAAGATCAGGTCCAGATGATGGCTGCCCTTGGCCCCACCACCCAACCCCAGATGCAGCCCGCAATGGCGCTCTTCGAACCCGGCATTTCGGGCATACAGCGCCTTCACGCCTTCATTGGTGCCGATTCCCAATTCCTCAATGCGCCGGTTCGACGGATTGGCCTCCAGGTACTTGTTGAAATCATGTTCCAGTCCCGGCACTTCCGTGGCGATCTTGTGGATGGTCGAGTTCTCGATCCACAACTCCAGCGGCGAATCCAGCACCCCGTACTTGCGGGCAAACGGAATGGTGCTGAGGAAGGTCCCCATGAACTTCACCCGGCCGTTGATCGCTTCGCTGTGCGTGGCAATTTCACCGGGGGCCAAATCAAAGTTGCCGATGCCGTTGATGTCGGTCCACTTCTTGATGCTGTTCAGCGGTGTTTCAAACCACGAGCCGTGATCATCTTTGAAACTCAACGTTGTCGCGTGAGACATGCGCTGGATCAAGTGGCTGTTCAAGCCCGCTATGCGCTGCGGAGTGACGCTGAAAGTGTCGTAGAAGTAATCGCCGTAATCCTTGAACAGCAGCGACTTCTTCCAGTTCTCGGCCATTACACCTTGCAGCGCACGGACAAACTCCGGGCCGTCGGGGCGAGGATTGGGCAGGGTGGAAGAGTCGTAGAAGAAAATGTACAGATCGCTTTCGGCAATCGCCTGGGCCAGCTTTTCTGTCGGCTCGATGTCCAGGCGCATGGTGCTGAAACGGAAGGGCTGGCTGTCACTGGCCTGTTCGGCGATGGCGCCGGTCAGTGCCTCGTAATCAGCGGTGTGGCCGAACAAGACCTTTGCCGGGTTGATGCCGGCAACGGCAGGGTGGTGTTCGAGGTAGTAAAGGAAATGCGATATGGCGCGTTGCTTATCCATGTAGTCCTCCCTGACAAACCGAGAAAAAGTGGCAGGCACAACCGGCCGGATCGTGCCTGCCGGGTGGGCCTTACAGAGGCCACATCGCCGTGCCGAACGGAACAACCGCATCGGCTTGCATCATTTCAACGGCGGCTTCATGGGTCGGTGCTTCAAACCAATCGTCCAGTTGCAGTTCAGTTTCCAAGTCTTTTTCAAGTGCTTGCATTGTGAATCTCCTAGATGACTTTTTCGGTAAGTGCAGCGGCGCGTTTTTCAGTCATTGAATAACGTGCCAACTTGCCGGTCGATGCGTCTCGGCAAGTCGCTGAAAACCTAGTCCAGAGCTTTTTGAATTGCAAAAAAATAATCAAATTAGATTTGTTTGAACTTTTTATTCTGTTTTCTGAGGGCTTGTTTATCGATTAAAAACAAAAAACTAACTCGACCTTTTCCTTAGGAAGCTTCCTAACGTCAATTTGCAGTCGTCCTACGGATTGATCTGATTTGGAAAGTTTGCGTTACGGCTTGTAAAGAAAAGCTGACGGGTTATCGCCTCTGAGCCCTTGGATTGACGTCCACGGAAGGTGTGTAAGGAAATCCTTCCGCAAACACGTCGTTCAACCACCCTGCAAGGCTCTGGCTCGCTTGTTTCAACGGCGCTGGCAGGGTGAGATGCGCTCCATGCCTGTCGTGCAGGTGCATAACAAGAAGGAGGCGCAATGAACGCCGTGACTCATCTCCACTTCTCCCCCGAGGGCGATTTGTTCGTCGTCCCCGTCGAAGACCCGCAAAGGTCTGACCCAGTTTTTGCAGCCGCCCGAAACCCTCGGGGCGGACACAGGCAATCCCGGCAAACGACGCGCTGATCCAGCGGTGTCTGGCAGCAGGGGGTTACAGGTGTACAATGCGCCGCGTTTTAACTGTGACCTCCTGCGCATCTGCGCAAACCTCAAGGCTATCCGCCTTGTTCACTCCGCCGCGCCACAAGCGTGTCGGGTTCGATTTCGTCACAGATAAAAACAAACAGGTGACGCATGACCGTTGTAAAAACGCTGAACTCCTTTTGCCTTCGCTGGGGTTTGATCGGCGCTGCTTGAAATCGCAACCGAGCAGCAACGTCTAACGAACATCATCAAACCTTGCGTGAGACCCTTTTCATGAGTGGACAAAACTCGCATTCAGGCGAGCTGAAACGCGGCCTGAAAAATCGCCATATTCAACTGATCGCCCTCGGTGGCGCGATCGGTACCGGGCTGTTCCTGGGCTCGGCCGGTGTACTGAAATCTGCCGGCCCGTCGATGATCCTCGGCTACGCCATCTGCGGCTTCATTGCCTTCATGATCATGCGCCAGCTCGGCGAAATGATTGTCGAAGAGCCTGTGGCGGGTTCCTTCAGCCACTTCGCCCACAAATACTGGGGCGGGTTCGCCGGCTTCCTGTCGGGCTGGAACTGCTGGATCCTGTACATCCTGGTGGGCATGTCGGAGCTGACTGCGGTCGGCAAATACATCCACTACTGGGCGCCACACATTCCGACCTGGGTCTCGGCCGCCGGCTTCTTCGTGCTGATCAACCTGATCAACCTGGCCAACGTCAAAGTCTTTGGCGAGGCCGAGTTCTGGTTCGCGATCATCAAGGTCGTGGCGATTGTCGGCATGATCGCGCTCGGCAGCTACCTGCTGGTCAGCGGCCACGGCGGCCCGCAAGCCTCGGTGACCAACCTGTGGGCCCACGGCGGTTTCTTCCCGAACGGGGTTAGCGGCCTGGTGATGGCCATGGCGATCATCATGTTCTCCTTCGGCGGCCTGGAAATGCTCGGTTTCACCGCAGCAGAAGCCGACAAGCCGAAAACCGTGATCCCGAAAGCCATCAACCAGGTGATCTACCGGATCCTGATTTTCTACATCGGTGCGCTGGTCATCCTGCTGTCGCTGACGCCGTGGGACAGCCTGTTGGCGACCCTGAATGCGTCGGGTGATTCCTACAGCGGCAGCCCGTTCGTGCAAGTGTTCTCGATGCTTGGCAGCGACACCGCCGCACACATCCTCAACTTCGTGGTCCTGACGGCGGCGCTGTCGGTGTACAACAGCGGCACTTACTGCAACAGCCGGATGCTGCTGGGCATGGCCGAGCAGGGCGATGCGCCGAAAGCCTTGGCGAAAATCGACAAGCGCGGCGTGCCGGTGCGTTCGATCCTCGCTTCGGCGGCGGTGACGTTGATTGCGGTGTTGCTGAACTACCTGATCCCGCAAAACGCGCTGGAACTGCTGATGTCGCTGGTGGTTGCCACCCTGGTGATCAACTGGGCGATGATCAGCTTCTCGCATTTCAAGTTCCGCCAGCACATGGACAAGACCAAGCAGACGCCGCTATTCAAAGCCCTGTGGTACCCATACGGGAACTACGTCTGCCTGGCGTTCGTGGTGTTCATTCTCGGCGTAATGCTGTTGATCCCGGGCATCCAGATCTCGGTGTATGCGATTCCGGTTTGGGTCGCGTTCATGTGGGTGTGCTACGGCATCAAGAACAAGCGCAGCGCTCAGCATGCGTTGCAGGCTGCAAACGCGAAGTAAGCGCAGCGCGCAGAAACAACAAACCCGGCCAATGTGCCGGGTTTGTTGTTTTCAGGCCTCACACAACCCCCTGTAGGAGTGAGCCTGCTCGCGATGGGGTCGTGTCAGGCAACAAAGATGTCGACTGACAACACTGCTATCGCGGGCAAGCCTCGCTCCTACAGGACCGCATGCTTTCAGTTCATTCGCGGTATCCTGCGCGTTCTGAATACGGACGCTTTTCCATGCTGGTGATTTCCAACAATGTGCATCTGCCGGATGCCGAGATCGAGTTGACCGCCATCCGCGCGCAAGGCGCCGGTGGGCAGAACGTCAATAAGGTCTCCAGCGCCATGCACCTGCGCTTCGACATTCCGGCCTCGTCCTTGCCCGAGTTCTACAAGGAACGGCTGCTGGCGCTGCGTGACAGTCGCATCACCAGCGATGGCGTGTTGATTATCAAGGCCCAGCAATACCGCACGCAGGAAGCCAATCGCGCCGATGCGCTGGAGCGGCTGGTCGAGTTGATCCTCAGCGCCACCAAAGTCGAGAAGAAACGCCGCCCGACCAAGCCGACCCTCGGTTCGAAGAAGCGTCGGCTGGAATCCAAGACCAAGCGCGGCAGCATCAAGGCCGGGCGCGGCAAGATCGATTTCTAGCGAGCGTCGCGCCCTTCGCGGTACTTTTCACTCAAGTGCTTCGGCGCCTGCCGGTACAAATAAACGCTCAGCGCCAAACCGCTCAATGCAGCAATCGCGGCGAACAGGAAGATCGAGGCAAAGCCAAACCCTGCAGCAATCGCACCGGCCAGCGGCCCGGTAATCCCCAGCGACAAATCGATGAACAGCGAGTAAGCCCCGACCGCAGCACCGCGACTGGAGGCCGGCACCAGGTTGACCGCTTCCACGCCCAGCGCCGGGAACACCAGCGAGAAGCCGAAACCGCTCAATGCCGCACCGGCCAGTGCCCAATGTGCATCCGGCGCCAGCCACAGCAGCAGCAGCCCCAGGGTTTCCACCGACAGGCAGGCAATCGCCACGCGAAAGCCGCCGAGGCGGTTGATCAGGTTGCCGAACAGCAATCGCGCGCCGATGAAACTGGCGCCGAACAGGCTCAGGCACAGCACCGCGTTGTCCCAGTGCTGTGTGGCGTAATACAGCGTGATGAAGGTAGCGATGGTGCCGAATCCGATCGAGCCCAGGGCCAGGCCGCAACCATGGGGCAGCACCCGTCCCAGCACATGCATGAACGGCAACCGTTCACCGACCACAATCGGCGCGGCGGTTTTTGGCCAGGCCAGTGCCAGGCCGAGGACGGCCAGCAGCACGATGCTCACGCCCATGCTCCACAAGCCCAGTTGACTGACCAGCAACACACCCAACGGCGCGCCGACTGCCAGTGCGCCGTAACTCGCTATGCCGTTCCAGGAGATGACTTTGGCGGTGTTCGCCGCGCCGACCCGGCCGATGCCCCAACCAATCGAGCCGGAGCCCACCAGGCTTTCCGCGCTGCCGAGCACCAGGCGGCCGATCAGCAGGCTGATCAGGCTCAGCATCGGCAGGCTTTGAGTCCAGGCTGAAATCAGCATGAACACGCCGCTCAAACCGCAACCGGCGAGACCATACATCACCGCGAGTTTGCTGCCCTTATTGTCGATGATTTTCCCGGCATAAGGGCGGCTGAGCAGGGTGGCCAGGTATTGCACGCTGATCACCAGCCCCGCGATCACTGCGCCGAAGCCGAGATCGCTGTGGACGTAGCCGGGCAATACGGCGAGGGGAATGCCGATGTTCAGGTAGCCGATGAAGGTAAAGAGAACGATGGAAACGACTTGCAGCGTGACCGCCAGGGGGCGCTGGTTTTCAGACATGGGTAAAGGTCCACGGGAAAGCAGGATAGATAGGCAGCTTATGATAGCGGCGCGAGCGTCCGTGGGGCGTGGAAAAGTAAAACTATTTGCCGTGCGGGGGGTTAATCAGGGTTTTGCGGGGGCGACCAGTTGCGTCGTGACCAGGGCGGCCAGGGCGTTTTCTTCGGTGCCGAAACGGGCGAGCAACGCGGCTTGTTTCTCGGGGGAGAGGCGATTCCAGATCTCGATCATCTTCTCGGCGGTGCCGATCAGGACGCTGGCCTGGGTCTCTGTGAAGTCGTCGGTCATGGTGGGCAGCTCAAGGGTTCAGGCGGTGTGGAAAGCGCATGTTAGCGCTTTCCACACGGTCTGGCATTGCAGGTGTTTCAGTCTTCGCTGTCGGCCTGGCGGCGTTCAGTGGCTTCTTTCGGCTCGGGCTGTTGGGCACCGGCTTGTTGCGTGGTTGTCTGCTCAGTTTCGTGCAGGCTTGGGAAGGGGAGATTAGGGATCTCGTGCATGGTTCGCGCTCCTCGCAAAGTCTGTTGATAGATCTGGTAGATCCGCGCTTTTAAAAAAGCTTGGGCAGGATACAGCAGGAGAAATGACAAACAGACTTTTATATCCATTTGTTTCGACGGATGGAGTTGTCTAGACAGGTCAGTAGCAGTGACACAAAACCAAGGTGCGAGCCTTCTCGCGAAGGGCCCGGCCAGACCTCACATTTTTTGGCAATGCCATAAAAAAGGCCCGCATGAATAACCATGCGGGCCTTTTGCATTCCAGTCGGTGATCAGTGCTTCGGCTCGTCGTTCGACATTGCCAGCAGCTGTTTTTCCTGATTCCAGTCGAAAGGTTCGTCGTTCTGTTCGGCTTCGAAACGACGCTCTTCCAGTGCCTGGTACAAATCGATTTCATCATCGGGCATGAAATGCAGGCAGTCACCGGCGAAATACCACAACAGGTCGCGCGGGACCAGGTGGGCGATTTGCGGGTAACGGGCGATCACCTGGCCCAGAATGTCCTGGCCCAGGTATTGGCTTTCGATCGGGTCGACCGGCAGCAACGCACGCAGCTCATCGAAGCGCTCCAGGAACAGGGCATGGCTTTCTTCGGGAACCTGTTCGGCCTCACCTACCGCGACCAGGATGCTGCGCAAGTGGTCGAGCAAGACAAGATGATCGGCAACGACGTTGGACACGAGATAAGTCCTCAAGAGCAAAACGGGCGCAGGAGTATAAAGCTCCTGCGCCCGTTTTTACAGGATCAGCGGACCTTTCCGTCGGCCAGTGCCAGTTCGTCTTTGTCGAAATCATCGACGTCGATGACCTTGCGCCGGGCTACTTCGGCATCACGCAGGGACTGCGCCTCACCCGCTTGCAACACTCCAGCCTCCAGCGCTGCATCGATGACATGTTCCCCAGCCGCCGGTTTGACCTGACCGCTCTTGAGCGCCAGGTGCAGTTTTTTCTGTAACGGCTGCGCCGCGTTCAACAGGTTGCAGGCGTGTTGCAGGGCGCCGACCGCGTCGTCTGCCGATTGCGGGCGGTAGCAACCGCCGAGCAATTCTTCGAGGGTTGGATCGCCCTTGGCGCGTCCGATCACTGCGGCGACTTCGGCGCCGAGTTTGTCCGATGGACCTTTGTGGCGACGGCCGAACGGGAACACGATCACCCGCAACAGGCAACCCAGCACCTTGTTCGGGAAGTTGCTGAGCAATTCATCCAGCGCACGCTCCGACTGGCCAAGGCTTTCTTCCATGGCCCACTTGAACAGCGGCGCCATGTGCTCCGGCGAATCGAGGTCGTGGTAACGCTTGAGCGCGGCGGAGGCGAGGTACATGTTGCTGAGCACATCCCCAAGACGCGCCGACAGGCGTTCGCGACGTTTCAGTTCACCGCCCAGCAACATCATGCTGAGGTCGGCAAGCATGGCAAACGCAGCCGCCTGTCGATTAAGCGCACGGAAGTAACCCTGACTGAGCTTGTCACCCGGCGAATGTTCCAGGTGCCCGAAGCCAAGGTTCAACACCAGCGTGCTGGCAGCGTTGCTCACGGCGAAACCGATGTGCTTGAGCAGCAGGCCATCGAATTCGGTGAGTGCCTGATCCTTGTCCTCACGGCCGGCGAGAGCCATTTCCTTCAGCACGAACGGATGGCAGCGAATGGCACCCTGACCAAAGATCATCAGGTTGCGCGAGAGGATGTTCGCGCCTTCCACGGTGATGAAAATGGGCGCGCCATTCCAGCTGCGACCGAGGTAGTTGTTCGGCCCCATGATGATCGCCTTGCCGCCGTGAACATCCATGGCGTGGCTGATGCACTCGCGGCCGCGTTCGGTGAGGTGGTACTTGAGAATCGCCGACAGCACCGACGGTTTCTCGCCCAGGTCCACCGCGTTGGCGGTCAGCATTCGGGCGGCGTCCATCATCCAGGCGTTGCCGCCGATGCGTGCCATGGCTTCCTGAATACCTTCGAACGCCGACAGTGGAACGTTGAACTGCTCACGAACCTGTGCGTACTGACCGGTGACCAGGCTGGTGAACTTGGCCGCACCGGTGCCGACCGCCGGCAGGGAAATCGAACGCCCGACTGACAGGCAGTTCATCAGCATCATCCAGCCCTTGCCGAGCATTTCCTGGCCGCCGATGAGAAAGTCCAGCGGCACGAAGACGTCCTTGCCTGAGTTCGGGCCATTCATGAAGGCGGCACCCAGCGGCAGATGGCGGCGACCGATCTCGACACCGGCGGTGTCGGTCGGGATCAGCGCCAGGCTGATGCCCAGGTCTTCCTTGTCACCCAGCAAATGGTCCGGGTCATAGGCCTTGAAGGCCAGGCCGAGGAGGGTGGCGACCGGGCCCAGCGTGATGTAGCGCTTTTCCCAGTTGAGGCGCAGGCCGAGGGTTTCCTTGCCTTCCCATTCACCTTTGCAGATGACCCCGGTGTCGGGCATGGCGCCAGCGTCGGAGCCGGCCAGTGGGCCGGTCAATGCGAAGCACGGGATATCGTCACCCCGTGCCAGCCTTGGCAGGTAATGGTTGCGTTGTTCGTCGGTGCCGTAATGCAGCAGCAGTTCGGCCGGGCCCAGCGAGTTAGGGACCATTACGGTCGACGCGAGGTCGCCACTGCGGGTTGCCAGTTTCATCGCCACCTGGGAGTGGGCATAGGCCGAGAAGCCCTTGCCGCCAAACTCTTTGGGGATGATCAGCGCGAAGAAGCCGTTCTCCTTGATGTGGGTCCAGGCTTCGGGCGGCAGGTCCATGTCTTGCCCGATCTGCCAGTCGGTGACCATGGCGCAGAGCTCTTCGGTCGGGCCGTCGATAAAGGCCTGTTCCTCTTCACTGAGCTGCACTTTTGGATAGGACAGCAACTTGTTCCAGTCCGGGCGACCGCTGAACAGTTCGCCATCCCACCACACGGTCCCGGCGTCGATCGCATCGCGCTCGGTTTGCGACATTGGCGGCAGGGTTTTCTGGAACCAGCTAAACAGCGGCGCGCTGAAGAATTTGCGACGCAGGTCGGGCAGCAACAACGGCGCCGCGACGGCTGCAATCAACACCCAGAAAACCAGCAGCAGCCAGCCTGGCGCGCGACTGAAGGCCCCCATCGCGACGATATAGGCAGCGACGATGCACAGGGCGGGCGGGGGGGCGATGCGACGGTGGGCTAAATAAGCTATCCCGACAACCAGAACCAGTATCCACAACAGCAGCATATTTAATCCTCCGTGAACCAGGGCAAAACCAACCTTCAGAGCTTAGACGGCATCCGCAAAACAGGGTGGTCGGAGCGAGGTGATTGAATTCGTGGGAAACCATCGATGAGTTTTGTAGGTTGGGTTGGCAACACGCCCGGGAAATCGTTCGTTTCCTACGCGGCAATACGCCCATGTTTGGCCGAAACGTCGTTATCTCTGTGCTGAAGGTGTCGTTAGACTCGTGGCTTCCCCAGGAGATTGTTCTCATGCACGAGTATCTGAGTCCCGGCCGCTTCATCGATAGTGACCACCCCTCGGTGGTGGAGTTCGCCGAAAAACACCGGGGCGCCAGTCGCGATCCGCTTGAGCAGGCGATCAACCTCTATTACGCGGTGCGCGAGGCCGTGCGCTACAACCCCTACACGTTCAGTCGCGACCCGGATACGTTGCGCGGCAGTTATGCCTTGGCGGCCGGGGAAAGTTATTGCGTGCCCAAGGCCACGCTTCTAGCCGGTGCCGCGCGACATTGCGGGATCCATGCGCGGATCGGCCTGGCGGACGTGCGCAATCACCTGTCGACCCCGCGTTTGCTCGAGTTGCTCAGAAGCGATGTGTTCGCCATGCACGGTTATACCGAGCTGTATCTGAACGGTCGCTGGGTCAAGGCGACGCCGGCCTTCAACCAGCAACTCTGCGAACTGTTCAATATCGCGCCGCTGGAGTTCGACGGCATCAGCGACAGTGTTTTCCATCCCTTCAACCGCGACGGCGAGCAGCTGATGGAGTACCTGGTCGACCATGGCCAGTTCACCGACGTGCCTGAGACGTTCTTTTTCGAGCACCTGGAAAAGTGCTACCCACATCTGTTCAGCGACACATTGCCGGCGTTGCTGGGTGACATGCAGAGTGATTTGAGCCGCGCCTGATCCGGCGTATGCTGCCTGCGCATTCATCCATAAAGAGGCGGTCATGCTGAAGATCTGGGGTCGGAAAAATTCGTCGAATGTCAGAAAGCCATTGTGGGCCGCCGAGGAGTTGGGCCTGGCCTATGAAGCCATCGATGCGGGTGGCGCCTTCGGTGTAGTCGATACGCCGCAGTATCGTGCGATGAATCCCAACGGTCGTGTGCCGGTGATCGAAGACGACGGCTTTGTGCTCTGGGAATCGAACGCCATCGTGCGCTACCTGATGGCTCAGCACGCCAACGGCACGGCCTGGTACCCGACGGATCTGAAGGCTCGCGCCGCTGCCGACAAGTGGATGGACTGGACCACCTCCAGTTTTGCCGGCCCGTTCCGCACGGTGTTCTGGGGCGTGTTACGCACACCTGAAGACAAGCAGGACTGGACCGCCATCAACGCCGCAATCAAGGAGTGCGATGATCTGTTGGCGATGGCGAACCAGGCGTTGGCGGCCGCGCCGTATCTGTCCGGCGACGAAATCGGCATGGGCGACATTCCCCTCGGCAGTTTCATTTATGCCTGGTTCGAGATGCCGATCGAGCGTGCACCGCAGCCGCATCTTGAAGCCTGGTATGCACGACTGAAACAGCGTCCGGCGTATAAAAAAGCCGTTATGACCGCGTTGACTTAATACTCACTATCGACACACTTGACTGTACTTGTTTGGCGGCGACAAGCACCATTGCGCTCGTGCGCCGCGGTTGCATTGCTCGCCGCCCGCCCATAGTTATCCCTTTCTTCCCTTCTTGGTGCGTAAATCCGATATGAGTTCCGCTCTGTCCATCCGGCAGCTAACCAAAACCTACGGCAACGGTTTCCAGGCCCTGAGTGGTATCGATCTGGACGTCGCCGAAGGTGACTTTTTCGCCTTGCTCGGCCCTAACGGTGCCGGCAAATCCACGACCATCGGCATTCTCTCAACCCTGGTGAACAAGACCAGCGGCACGGTGAATATCTTCGGTCACGACCTGGACAAGGAGCCGGCGGCGCTCAAGCGTTGCATCGGCGTGGTGCCCCAGGAATTCAACTTCAACCAGTTCGAAAAAACCTTCGACATCGTCGTGACCCAGGCCGGTTACTACGGCATCCCGCCGAAGATCGCCAAGGAACGCGCCGAGCAGTATCTGACCCAGCTCGGGCTGTGGGACAAACGCGATGTGCCATCGCGTTCGCTGTCCGGTGGCATGAAGCGTCGCCTGATGATCGCCCGCGCACTGGTCCACGAACCGCGCCTGCTGATCCTCGATGAACCGACCGCGGGTGTGGACATCGAACTGCGTCGCTCGATGTGGACCTTTCTCACCGAGCTGAACCAGAAAGGCATCACCATCATCCTCACCACTCATTACCTGGAAGAGGCTGAGCAGTTGTGCCGCAACATCGGCATCATCGACCACGGCACGATTGTCGAGAACACCAGCATGAAACAGCTGCTCGGCCAGCTGCATGTGGAAACCTTTCTGCTTGATCTCAAGAACACGCTGAACGTCGCGCCGCAGTTGCTCGGTTATCCGACCAAGCTGCTCGACAGCCACACACTCGAAGTCCAGGTCGACAAGGCCATGGGCATCACCGCGCTGTTCACCCAGTTGGCGCAGCAGAACATCGAAGTGCTGAGCCTGCGTAACAAAACCAATCGCCTCGAGGAGTTGTTCGTGTCTCTGGTGGAGAAAAATCTGTCGAAGGTGGCGGTATGAGTTCCGAGCTGCAACCCAACCTCGTTGCCCTCAACACCATCGTTTACCGCGAGGTGAAGCGCTTTACCCGGATCTGGCCGCAGACCCTGCTGCCGCCGGCCATCACCATGGTCCTGTACTTCGTGATCTTCGGTAACCTGATCGGTCGACAGATTGGTGATATGGGTGGCTTCACCTATATGGAATACATCGTGCCGGGCCTGATCATGATGTCGGTGATCACCAACTCCTACGGCAACGTGGTGTCGAGTTTCTTCGGCAGCAAGTTCCAGCGCTCCATCGAAGAATTGATGGTGTCGCCGGTATCGCCGCATACGATTCTGATTGGCTACACCCTGGGCGGCGTGCTGCGGGGCTTGATGGTCGGGCTGATCGTGACGCTGTTGTCGCTGTTCTTCACCGAATTGCAGGTGCATCACCTGGGCGTGACCATTCTGGTGGTGGTGCTGACGGCGACGATCTTCTCGCTGCTGGGCTTCATCAACGCCGTGTTTGCACGTAACTTCGATGATATTTCGATCATTCCGACCTTCGTGCTGACACCCCTGACATACCTGGGCGGGGTGTTCTACTCGATCAGCTTGCTGCCGCCGTTCTGGCAGACCGTGTCCCTGGCCAACCCGGTGCTGCACATGGTCAACGCCTTCCGTTACGGCATTCTTGGCGTTTCGGACATCAGGATCAGCGTGGCGATTACTTTCATGTTGGTGGCGACCGTAGCTCTATACATCGGTTGTGCGCGGCTGCTGGTCAGTGGGCGCGGAATGCGTACCTGAGAAAGACCGCATCGCCTGCTTCGCGGGCAAGCCTCGCTCCTACAGTTCACCATCGGACCTGTAGGAGCGAGGCTTGCCCGCGAAGGCGTCAGCCCAGACGCCATAAAAAAACGGCCTCCAACAATGGAGGCCGTTTTGCATTTACTGCATCCGGTTTCTCTTGCGCCGCTTCCACTGCCGCCCAACCCACCAGCGCCAATACATCATCACCAGGCAATAGGCGAGGGCGCCCAGCACCAGTCCCGTCACCACTGAACCCAGCAAAAACGGCTGCCACAAGGTGGAAAGCTCGCCACTGATCCATTCCCAGGTCAGCTCGTCCGGCAAATGCCTGGCCGGCACGTCCATCAACCACGCTCCCGTCTGATAGGTGCAGAAGAACACCGCTGGCATGGTAATCGGGTTGGTCAGCCAGACCAGGCTGACGGCAATGGGCATGTTGCCCCGCACGACGATCGCCAGAATGGCAGCGACCAGCATCTGCAACGGAATGGGCAGGAAGGCCGCGAACAGGCCCACCGCCATGGCCCGTGCGACGGAATGACGATTGAGGTGCCAGAGGTTCGGGTCATGCAGCAGGGTGCCGAGAAAGCGTAAGGATTTGTGTTCCCTGATGCTGGTCGGGTCTGGCATGTAACGTTTGAATAAGCGCCGGGGCATAAGGCTTCTCGGTCGGTTAAGGCGGCAAGTATGTCTGGATTCTATGAACCGCCCATTCAGACTTTGTGACAATTAATAACCGTGTGCGTGCAGTCGGGCAGCTATGCCTAGGGTGGGACTCTCAAGGACGGGCGTATGCGCACAGGGATGATGGCGCTGGCGTTGGGTTTGCTGGCCCTGCGTTTTTTACCGGTTTTACCGCCGGTCTGGTTATGGATGTTGCTGCCGGTCGTGGGTTTGATGCTGTTGCCGTTTCGGACTCATCCGTTGGCGTTTTTTCTGTTCGGCTTCAGTTGGGCGTGCGCGAGTGCGCAGTGGGCGCTGGATGATCGCCTGTCGCTGAAGCTTGATGGCGAGACTCGTTGGGTCGAAGGTCGGGTGACGGGCCTGCCGCAGAATGCCGAAGGGGTGGTGCGCTTCGAGTTGACCGACAGTCAGTCCCGAAGCACCCGGCTGCCCCGGCATCTGCGTCTCGCCTGGTATGACGGACCGCCCGTCAACAGCGGCGAACGGTGGCGGCTGGCGGTCAAGTTGAAGCGTCCTGCCGGGCTGCTCAATCCGCATGCCTTTGACTACGACGCCTGGTTGCTGGCACAACGCATCGGCGCTACCGGTACGGTCAAGGATGGCCATAGGCTGGCCGCCGCCCAATGGGCCTGGCGTGACAGCATTCGGCAGCAATTGCAGGCCGTCGATGCCCAAGGCCGGACGGGGGCGCTGATCGCATTGGTGTTGGGCGACGGCGGCGGGCTGAGTCGCGAGGACTGGCAAGTGCTGCAAGACACCGGCACCGTGCATCTGCTGGTGATTTCCGGGCAGCACATCGGGTTGCTGGCGGGGCTGGTGTATCTGCTGATCGCCGGGCTGGCGCGCTATGGTCTGTGGCCGAGCCGTTTGCCCTGGCTGCCATGGGCCTGCGGACTGGCGTTTGCCGCTGCGCTGGGTTACGGGTTGCTGGCCGGTTTTGAGGTGCCGGTGCGCCGGGCCTGCTTGATGATCGGTCTGGTGTTGTTGTGGCGGCTAAGGTTTCGGCACCTTGGCGCCTGGTGGCCGCTGTTGCTGGCGCTCAATGGCGTTTTACTGCTCGACCCGCTGGCGAGCCTGCAACCGGGGTTCTGGTTGTCCTTCGCAGCGGTGGCGGTGTTGATCTTCACTTTCGGTGGGCGTCTGGGGCCGTGGCGTTGGTGGCAAACGTGGACCCGTGCGCAATGGCTGATCGCGATCGGACTGTGCCCATTGCTATTGATACTTGGCTTGCCGATCAGCGTCAGCGGACCAGTGGCCAATTTGCTGGCGGTGCCCTGGGTCAGTCTGGTGGTATTGCCGCCAGCCTTGCTCGGGACGTTGTTACTGCCCGTCCCTTATGTGGGCGAGGGGTTGCTGTGGCTGGCGGGCGGTCTGGTCGACCTGTTGTTCAAGGGGCTGGCCTTGATGGCCGGGCGATTCCCCGCCTGGGTGCCGGTCGCGGTGCCGGTGTGGATTTGGGCGCTCGGTACGCTGGGGGCCTTTCTTCTATTACTGCCTAAAGGGGTGCCGTTGCGCTCGTTGGGTTGGCCGCTGCTGCTGTTGCTGGTTTTTCCACCTCGCCCGATGCTTGCCGAAGGCGTCGCCGAAGTCTGGCAACTGGACGTCGGCCAGGGCCTGGCCATCCTGGTGCGCACCCGCCATCACACCTTGTTGTATGACGCCGGGCCGCGTTTTGGCGAATTCGACCTCGGCGAGCGAGTGGTGCTGCCGTCATTGCGCAAACTGGGCGTGTCCGGGATCGACCTGATGCTGCTCAGTCACGCCGACGCCGATCACGCCGGCGGTGCACGTGCGATTGCCAACGGATTGCCGGTGGCGCGGGTCCTGAGCGGTGATCCCGAGGCGCTGCCAGCCGAATTGCGCGCCGAAGGCTGTGAAAGCGGCCGGCAATGGACCTGGGACGGTGTGGACTTCCGTCTCTGGCAATGGACATCCGCCGCCGACAGCAATCAAAAATCCTGTGTCTTGCAGATCGAAGCCAATGGCGAGCGATTGCTGCTGACCGGTGATATTGATGCGGCAGCCGAGCGGGCATTGCTCGACAGTCCGCTTGCCGTGCCGACCGATTGGCTGCAATCGCCTCACCACGGCAGTCGCAGTTCCTCTTCGATGGCGCTGCTCGCCGCGTTGCAACCCAGGGCTGTGCTGATTTCCCGGGGCCAGGGCAATTCCTTTGGCCACCCGCATCCCACCGTCATGGCGCGCTATCAAAAACGAGGCATGGCGATCTACGACAGCGCCACCCACGGCGCCATTCGTCTGCAACTGGGACGGTTCAAGCCGCCATGGACGATGCGTCTGGATCGGCGTTTCTGGCGCGATCCGCCACCGTTGGGCCCATAACCGCCAGTTATGAAAGCCCGACCGGATGCGACATCACGGTCTTCGGTGCATCCGGCCCCTATGTTAGAGTGGCGCACTTTTTCGAGGGGGCTGTCACTGTGTGGGAATTGGTCAAATCCGGCGGCTGGATGATGCTGCCGATCATTCTGAGTTCCATCGCGGCAATGGCGATCGTCGCCGAGCGTCTCTGGACCCTGCGAGCCAGCCGTGTGACCCCTGAGCATTTGCTCGGGCAGGTCTGGGTGTGGATCAAGGACAAACAGCTCAATAAAGAAAAACTCAAGGAACTGCGCGCCAACTCACCGTTGGGCGAGATCCTGGCAGCGGGCCTTGCCAACTCCAAACATGGTCGCGAGATCATGAAAGAGTGCATCGAAGAGGCCGCTGCACGGGTGGTTCATGAACTCGAACGCTATATCAATGCGCTGGGCACCATCGCCGCCATGGCCCCATTGCTGGGCCTGTTGGGTACGGTGCTGGGCATGATCGACATTTTCAGCGCGTTCATGGGCACGGGCATGGGCACCAATGCCGCAGTGCTGGCGGGCGGTATCTCCAAGGCGCTGATCACTACGGCCGCTGGCCTGATGGTCGGTATCCCGGCAGTATTCTTTCACCGATTCCTGCAACGCCGGATCGATGAGCTGGTGGTGGGCATGGAGCAGGAAGCGATCAAACTGGTCGAAGTGGTTCAGGGCGACCGTGATGTGGACCTGGCCGAGGGCAAAGCGTGAAATTCCGCCGCAAACCGCGGGAAACGGTCGACATCAACCTCGCGTCGCTGATCGACGTGGTGTTTATCCTGCTGCTGTTTTTCGTGGTCACCACTACGTTTACCCGTGAAACCCAGTTGCGCGTCGATCTGCCGGAAGCGGTCAGCGGTTCGCCTGCCGAAGACCAGCAGGTCAAGCACCTGGACGTTGCCATCAGTGCCGAAGGCGCGTTCTCGGTGAACAATCAGCTATTGCCGAAGAACGACCTCGCGACGCTGATGGAGGCGCTGCAGAAAGAATCCAATGGCGACACCAACCTGCCGCTGTCCATCAGCGCGGATGGCAAGACTCAACATCAGTCGGTCATCACCGCCATGGACGCCGCCGGCAAGCTGGGTTTCAGCCACTTGCGCATGACCACGGTCGAAGCGGCACCGCCCGCGCCCTGATGGCCATGTCCGATCGCTTGCTCGCCGCGTGGTACCAAGGTCATCCGGCCCTGAAACTGTTGCAGCCACTGGAGTGGCTGTACCGGCGCATCGTCATGAACAAGCGCAAGCGCTTTCTGGCGGGCGAGGGCGAGATCTATCAGCCGCCCGTGCCGCTGATCGTGGTCGGCAATATCACCGTCGGCGGCACTGGCAAGACGCCGCTGATTCTGTGGATGATCCAGCATTGCCAGCGCAGTGGTTTGCGGGTCGGCGTGGTCAGCCGGGGTTACGGCGCCAAACCGCCGCAATTGCCGTGGCGCGTCGAGGCCGATCAGAGCGCGGACATCGCCGGCGACGAACCGCTGTTGATCGTCCAGCGCACGGGCGTGCCATTGATGATCGACCCGGATCGCAGCAGCGCCGTCAAAGCGCTGCTGGCGAGTGAGCCGCTGGATCTGATCCTCTCCGATGACGGCATGCAGCATTACCGGCTGGCCCGGGACCTGGAACTGGTGTTGATCGACGCCGCCCGCGGCCTGGGCAACAAACGCTGCCTGCCGGCCGGTCCCTTGCGTGAACCGGTCGAACGCCTTCAGAGCGTCGATGCCGTGCTGTACAACGGCGCCGCCAATGATCGCGAAAACGGTTTTGCCTTCCAGCTGCAACCTACCGAACTGGTTAACCTGCAAAGCGGTGAGCGTCGCCCCCTCGACTACTTCCCCGCAGGTCAGGCACTGCACGCCGTGGCCGGGATCGGCAATCCGCAGCGTTTCTTCACGACCCTCGAAACGCTACACTGGCAGCCAGTGCCGCATGCGTTTGCCGACCACGCCGAATACAGCGTTCAGGCCTTGAATTTCACGCCGTCATTGCCGTTGGTGATGACCGAAAAGGACGCGGTGAAGTGCCGTGCCTTCGCCGCCGCCGATTGGTGGTACCTGGCGGTCGATGCTGCGCCATCGCCGGCTTTCGTGGCCTGGTTCGATACGCAGCTGATGCGCCTGTTGCCGGCTCGTCTTTTGCCTTAACTCCGTTTTTATCCAGGGAATGCTCATGGACACCAAATTGCTCGACATCCTCGCTTGCCCGGTCACCAAAGGCCCCCTCAAACTCAGCGCCGACAAGACCGAGCTGATTAGCAAGGGCGCCGGCCTGGCTTACCCGATTCGCGATGGCATCCCGGTGATGCTCGAAACCGAAGCCCGCACCCTGACCACCGACGAGCGCCTGGATAAATGACCACAGCCTTTACCGTTGTCATTCCATCGCGTTATGCCTCCACCCGTCTGCCGGGCAAACCGCTGCTGCTGATCGCCGGCAAGCCGATGATCCAGCACGTCTGGGAGCAGGCGAGCAAAAGCAGTGCCGAGCGTGTCGTGGTCGCCACTGACGACGTGCGCATTGTTGAGGCGTGCAAGGCGTTTGGCGCCGATGTGGTGCTGACCCGCGAAGATCACAATTCCGGTACCGATCGCCTGGCCGAAGTCGCCGCGAAACTCGGCCTGGCCGCCGACGCCATCGTGGTCAACGTCCAGGGTGACGAACCGTTGATTCCGCCGAGTGTGATCGATCAGGTGGCTGCCAACCTGGCCGCCCACGCCGAAGCGCGCATGGCCACCCTGGCCGAGCCGATCGAAGACGTGGAAACCCTGTTCAATCCCAACGTGGTCAAGGTTGTCAGCGACCTTAATGGCTTGGCGCTGACCTTCAGTCGTGCCACGTTGCCGTGGGCCCGCGACGCGTTCGCCAAAAGCCGCGAGCAATTGCCGGAAGGCGTGCCGTACCGCCGCCACATTGGCATTTATGCCTACCGCGCCGGTTTCCTGCATGACTTCGTCAGCTGGGGCCCGTGCTGGCTGGAAAATACCGAATCCCTGGAACAGCTGCGTGCCCTGTGGCATGGCGTGCGGATTCACGTCGCTGACGCTCTGATCGCACCGCCCACTGGCGTCGACACCGTCGAAGACCTCGAGCGCGTCCGTCGCCTGCTGGAGGCCTGATGCGCGTTCTGTTCGTGTGCCTGGGCAACATCTGTCGCTCCCCGACGGCCGAAGGCGTGCTGCGGCATAAATTGCGCGAGGCGGGGCTGGCCGATCACATCGAAGTCGCCTCCGCCGGCACCGGTGACTGGCACGTCGGCAAGGCGCCGGACAAACGCAGCCAGGCCGCCGCCAGACTGCGCGGTTACGACCTGTCCGCCCAACGCGCCCAGCAAGTGACCCGCGCCGATTTTTCCGCCTACGACCTGATACTGGCGATGGACAACAGCAACCTGCGCCACCTCAAGGCCCTGCAACCGGCCAAGGGCAAAGCCGAGCTAGACCTGTTCCTGCGTCGCTACGAGTCAGAACTCGATGAAGTGCCGGATCCGTATTACGACGGGGACCAAGGCTTCGAGCAGGTGCTGGACCTGATCGAACGCGCCAGTGATCGACTGGTGATCGAATTGAAGGGACGGTTATGAGTTTGCAGGTTCAACCCCGGATTTCGCTCAAGCCGTTCAATACGTTTGGTGTCGACGTTCAGGCCCGGTTGTTCGCCGAGGCCCGCAGCGACGCCGATGTGCGTGAAGCCCTGGCGTATGCGTCGGCCCATGACGTGCCGTTGCTGGTGATCGGTGGCGGCAGCAACTTGCTGCTGACGGCTGATGTCCAGGCGCTGGTGCTGCGCATGGCTACGCGCGGGATTCGGATCCTGAGCGATAACGGCAGCAAGGTCGTGATCGAAGCCGAGGCGGGCGAGCCTTGGCATCCGTTCGTGCAGCACACCCTGGCGCAGGGGTTGTCGGGCCTGGAGAACCTCAGCCTGATTCCCGGCACCGTGGGTGCGGCGCCGATGCAGAACATCGGTGCCTATGGTGTCGAGATCAAGGACGTGTTCGCCGGCCTGACCGCGCTGGATCGCCAGACCGGCGAGCTGCGGGATTTCACCCTGGAAGAATGCAACTTCGCCTACCGTGACAGCCTGTTCAAACAGGAACCGGGGCGTTGGTTGATCCTGCGCGTGCGTTTCACCCTAAACCGCGCCGCGCACCTGCACCTGGAATACGGCCCGGTTCGCCAGCGCCTGACCGAGCAAGGCATCGATCAGCCGACTGCCACCGACGTCAGCCAGGCGATCTGCAGTATTCGTAATGAAAAGCTCCCGGACCCGGCAGTACTCGGCAATGCCGGCAGCTTCTTCAAGAACCCTCTGGTGCCGACCGCGCTGGTCGCGCAGCTGAAAAGCCAATACCCGGACCTGGTGGCCTACGCGCAACCCGATGGGCAGATGAAACTGGCGGCGGGCTGGTTGATCGAGCGGGCCGGCTGGAAAGGCTTTCGCGATGGCGATGCCGGCGTGCATAAGTTGCAGGCGCTGGTGCTGGTCAACTATGGCAGCGCCACCGGCCTGCAATTGCTGCACCTGGCGCAGCAGATTCAGAAAGACATTTCCCAACGTTTCAACGTCGACCTGGAAATGGAGCCGAATCAGTATTGAGGCTACGCTTTAATGGCTGATTTCAAAGCCCTGCACACCTTCAACTGTGCAGGGCTTTTTTGTTAATGCTGGGTTAACTTAGCCACCTAACGATGCAAGCATTTGCTCCACCAAAGGCCCGATGCAGACGTTGCCGTCCGCGTAAGAGAGCCTCTTAGCCTGAGCCGATCTGCATGATGCCAACCGCCAAGTCTCGGCGGCAGATTGCTCGACCCCATAACCTCCAGAAATATGCGGGCGTGCCCATGATTACCCTGAAGCTCAATGGTCAAGACCATCAACTCGACGTCACCGAGGATATGCCGCTGCTCTGGGCAATCCGCGACGTGGCCGGTTACAACGGCACCAAATTCGGCTGCGGCATGGGCCTGTGTGGTGCCTGCACCATTCATATTGACGGCGCTCCGGCGCGCAGTTGCATCACGCCGATCGGTTCAGTGGTCGGCCAGAACGTCACCACCATCGATAACCTGCACGTCGACCCGGTCGGGCAAGTCGTGCAGCAAGCCTGGCTCGACAGCGCCGTGGCTCAGTGCGGTTTCTGCCAGGGCGGGCAGATCATGTCAGCGACGGCGTTGCTCAAGACCAACCCGAACCCCAGCGACGCACAGATCGAAGAGGCGATGGTCGGCAATATTTGCCGTTGCGGCACCTATAACCGCATCAAGACCGCCATCCGCCAGGCATCCACTCACCTGAAGGAGGCCAAGGCATGAGCCAGTTACCGAATGATTTTGCGCTGAGCAACCTCAGCCGCCGTGGCTTCCTTAAAGGCGTCGGTGCGACCAGTGCGTTAGTTCTGGTAGCGAGCTGGGGCTGGCAAGACGCTTTTGCCGAAGAAAAAGAGAAAAAATTCGGCGCCGACGGCATGCCCAATGGCTGGATCGATGATCCCAAGGTTTACATCAGCATTGCCGCTGACGGCATGGTGACCGTGGTCTGCAACCGTTCGGAAATGGGCCAGGGTGTGCGCACCAGCCTGACCATGGTAGTGGCCGATGAACTGGACGCCGACTGGGCCATGATGAAAGTGCAGCAGGCGCCGGGTGACGAGGTTCGCTTCGGTAACCAGGACACAGACGGTTCGCGCAGCATGCGTCACTGGTACGAGCCGATGCGTCGTTGCGGTGCCGCCGCGCGAACCATGCTGGAACAAGCGGCTGCCGAGCAGTGGAAAGTGCCGGTCAGCGAGTGCCATGCGCAGCTGCATAAAGTGGTGCACCAACCGAGCGGTCGTGAACTGGGCTACGGCGCTCTGGCCGCCGCGGCGGGTGCGCTGGCAGTGCCGGCCCGTGACAGCCTGCGGCTCAAGCAACCGTCGGAGTTTCGCTACATCGGCAAAGAAGGCACCAAGGCGATCGACGGTGCCGACATCGTCAACGGCCGCGCCATTTACGGGGCCGATGTGCATTTCGACGGCATGCTCTACGCCGTGATTGCGCGTCCGGCGGTTTATGGCGGCACGGTCAAATCCGTCGACTCCAGCGCGGCGATGAAAGTCCCGGGCGTGATCAAGGTCATTCAGATCGAAGGCCGTCCGCTGCCATCCGAGTTCCAGCCATTGGGTGGCGTGGCCGTGGTGGCCAGCAACACCTGGGCCGCGATCAAGGGCCGCGAAGCGCTGAAAATCGAGTGGGATGACGGCCCCAATGCCAGTTACGACTCGATCGCCTACCGCAAAGAACTGGAAGCCGCGTCCCTCAAACCCGGCAAAGTGGTGCGCAATACCGGCAACATCGACGACGCCATGAAAGGCGCCACCAGCACCCTCGAAGCCTCGTATTACCTGCCGCACCTGGCGCAGGCGCCGATGGAACCGATGGTCGCCATCGCCCGCTTCAAGGACGGTGTGTGCGAGGCCTGGGCCCCGAGTCAGGCGCCACAGGTCACCCGGGAACGGATTGGCGAACGCCTTGGTATTCCGTTCGATAAGGTCACGTTCAATGTCACCTTGCTTGGCGGCGGTTTCGGTCGCAAGTCCAAGCCGGACTTCGTCATCGAAGCGGCGATCCTCGCCAAGGAATTCCCCGGTAAAGCGGTGCGGGTGCAATGGACCCGTGAAGACGACATCCACTGCTCCTACTTCCACACCGTGTCCGCCGAGTACCTGAAGGCCAGCCTGGACAAGGATGGACTGCCCTCTGGCTGGTTGCACCGCACCGTGGCCCCGAGCATCACCGCGCTGTTCGCCCCGGGCATGAACCACGAGGCGGCTTTCGAGCTGGGCATGGGCTTTACCAACATGGCCTACGCGATCCCCAACGTGCGCCTGGAAAACCCCGAAGCGGCGATTCATACCCGGGTCGGCTGGTATCGCTCGGTGTCGAACATTCCCCACGGGTTTGCGATCCAGAGCTTTGTCGATGAGCTGGCGCACAAGGCCAAGCAGGATCCGCTCAAGTACCAGATCAAGCTGCTCGGCCCGGATCGTCAGATCGATCCGCGTACCTTGAGTGAAGAGTGGAACTACGGCGAATCCCCCGAGCGTTATCCGATCGACACCGGGCGGATGCGCGCAGTACTGGAAACAGCCGCCAAGGCCGCCGGTTGGGGGCGCGAGCTGCCCAAGGGCCGAGGCCTGGGCCTGGCGGTGCATTACAGCTTCGTCAGCTATGTGGCGGCGGTGATCGAAGTCGAAGTCAAAGACGACGGCACGTTGATCGTGCACAAGGCCGACATCGCGGTGGATTGTGGTCCGCAGATCAACCCCGAACGGATTCGCGCTCAGTTCGAAGGCGCGTGCGTCATGGGCCTGGGCAATGCCGTGGTCGGGGAAATCAGCTTCAAGGACGGCAAGGTGCAGCAGGACAACTTCCACATGTACGAAGTGGCGCGCATGTCGCTGGCGCCGAAGGAAGTGGCGGTGCATCTGGTGACGCCTCCGGGCAATGTGCCGTTGGGCGGAGTCGGTGAGCCAGGCGTACCGCCGATTGCGCCTGCGCTGTGCAACGCGATCTTCGCTGCCACTGGCCAGCGTATCCGCAACTTGCCGGTTCGCTTCCAGCTGCAAGGTTGGCAGAAGGCGCAGGCCTGATGGACAGCGCGGATCTGAACGTCCTGCGCAGCGTGCTGGAATGGCGTCGCGCCGGTCGGCGGGTGGTGTTGTACAGCGTGGTCCAGACCTGGGGCACTGCGCCCCGGGCACCTGGCGCGATGCTGGCGTTGCGTGAAGATGGCGTGGTGATCGGCTCGGTGTCCGGCGGCTGTGTCGAGGATGATCTGATTGCCCGGCTGCACGATGGGCGGATTCCACCTGACGGGCCGCCGGTGCAATTGATCACCTACGGCGTCACCCGCGAGGAGGCCGCACGGTTTGGTTTGCCCTGCGGTGGCACCTTGCGCCTGACCGAGGAGCGGGTCGGCGATCCAGGTTGGGTCGCCGAGTTGCTGGAACGCTGCGAGGCCCATGAAATAGTGGCTCGTTCGCTGGATATTGCGACCGGTGAAGTGATTTTGCAGGCGGCGAACAAAAGCGATGTGCTGAGCTTTGACGGCCACACCCTGCGCGCCATCTACGGTCCGCGTTGGCGGCTATTGCTGATCGGTGCGGGGCAACTGTCCCGGTATGTCGCCGAAATGGCGCGACTGCTGGATTTCGAAGTGCTGATCTGCGATCCGCGCAGCGAGTTTGTCTACGGTTGGGAAGAGCAGCACGGCCGTTTCGTCTCGGGCATGCCGGATGAAGCGGTGCTGACCATCGAGACCGACGAACGCACGGCCATTGTCGCCCTGACCCATGATCCGCGCCTGGATGATATGGCGTTGCTGACCGCTCTGGATTCCAGGGCTTTTTATGTCGGCGCCCTCGGCTCGCGGGTCAACAGCCTGAAGCGGCGGGAAAACCTGGCTCAGCTAGGCTTGTCATCACAGGCCATCGAGCGGCTGCACGGCCCGATCGGTTTGCACATCGGCAGCCACAGTCCCGCGGAAATCGCCTTGTCGCTGCTGGCCGAGATTGTGGCGATCAAGAACGGCGTCGAATTGAAGCAGAAGAAGCCGTTGCAGGAGGTTGTATGAGTGAATCCATCGGCGTCATCGTGCTGGCGGCGGGGCAGGGCAGACGCTTCAGGGAGGTGGCGGGAGCGGACAAGGACAAGCTGCTGGCCGACTGCACGGGGCGAGATGGCGCGGTTCGGTCGGTGATCGAGCACGTGCTGCTGAGTGTGCCGGCCAACCTTGGGAAGCGTGTGCTGGTGACGACCGAAGATCGCCCGCAAGTGATGCGCATGGCTCAGGCGTACGGTTTCGAGAGTGTGAAGATCGGGCCTGCCGGGATGGGCGATAGCATTGCCGCCGGGGTGGCGACGTGTCCAGATCTCGGTGGCTGGTTGATTGTGCTGGGAGATATGCCGTTTATTTTGCCGTCGAGTATCGATCGGGTGGTGGCGGGGATTGCGGATGATTGCGTCAGTGTGCCGGTGCATGCGGGGAAGTACGGACACCCCGTCGGGTTCGGTCGCAGTTTTGGGCCGGGGTTGATGGCGTTATCGGGTGATCATGGGGCCAAGCCGTTGTTTGCGCAGGGCAGGGTGGTTGAAGTGGCGGTGGATGATGCCGGGGTGTTGTGGGATGTGGATGTGCCTGCAGCATTAGTATTTTCCTGACACACCGTCTTGCCCGCGAAGAACGATAACGCGGTCTACTTGCTTTATCTCAGATGTAAAAAAGCCCCGCCTGGATCACCAGGCGGGGCTTTTTAGTGGCCGATGGAATCAGACGAGGGGTTTAGGCTCGTGTTCTTTTTCAAGGGCTTGTTCGTGTTGCTCGACCGCTTCCTGTACGGAGCGCGGTGCTTCTTCGATGACCGATTCGGCAACAGGTGCCGCTTCGATCACTTCAGCCACAACCGGTGCAGGCTCGTCAGCGACAATCGCTTCAACCGGAGCAGCAGCGGCAGCCAGTTCGGCTTCCTTCTGCAGACGCTCTTCTTCACGCTTGCGACGACGCACTTCACGTGGATCGTTCGGTGCACGGCCGCTTGGCGTCAGGGCGCTGACAGGGGCGGCTTCGACTTGCGGTGCAGCCACTTCGGTAACGACCGGCGCTTCAACCACTGGAGCAGGCTCGGCGGCGACAACTACTGGCTCGGACACCATGGCTTCAGCAACCTGAGCTTCAGCAACCGGAGCAGGCGCTTCAACCGCAGCCGGCTCGGCAACCCAGTTGAACGCGGTTTGTTCTTCACGAACTTCGCGGACAGCTTCGGTTACGGTTTCGCTGGAGGTTTCGGCAGCTGGCTCGGCAGCAAACACTGGCTCGGGGGCCGCTTCAACTTCAGGCTGTGCTTCACGAACCGGCGCCACTTCGATTTCCGGAGCCGCAGTGGCTTCTACCGGAGTCGTTGCTTCCACCACTGGCGCTTCGACCGAAGCCGTTTCCAGGGTGGCGGCCGTTGCGCGTTCGGCTTGCTCGTTGGCTTGGGCTTCAGCAGGCGCGCTGATCACGGTGCTGGCAACGGCTGCGGTAACAGCCAGGCCGGCGGCCAGATCGGAAGTGCTTGGCGCTTCGTTGCTTTCGCCCGCTTCGCTGCCTTCGGCGGATTCGGATTCTTCCGAACCTTCGATCACGTTGCCGTTGGCATCGCGTTGACGCTCGCGACGGTTGCTGCGACGACGCTGGCCACGGGAGCGGCGGCGTGGACGATCGCCTTCGGCGCCTTCCTGACCGTCTTCCTGCAGTTGCTCTTCGTTGGTTACCAGTTCTTCTTCGGCAACCGCGGCAGCGGCTTGCTCGGCACGTGGCTGGCGTTCTTCGCGCGGTGGGCGCGGAGCGCGTTCTTCACGTGGCTGGCGAGCTGGACGCTCTTCAGCGGTCGCAGCAGCGGCTGGAGCAGTGGCATCCAGAGGTTCGCGCAGTTCACGCACGCGCTCTTCACGCTCGCCACGTGGCTTGCGGTCTTCGCGAGGTGCGCGCGGTGCACGTTCTTCACGAGGGGCGCGTGGTGCGCGCTCTTCACGTGGAGCACGTTCTTCGCGGGCGACTACCGGGGTTTCTTCCCGGGCTTCGCGTGGTTGACGCTCTTCGCGTGGCTCACGTGGTGCACGTTCTTCACGCGGTGCACGTTCCTCACGAGGCTTGCGCTCTTCATCGCGGCGACCGTTACGGTTGCGGCTCTGTTGACGACCGTTGCGACGCTCTTCGTTACGGGCCGGGCGCTCGGTGGTCGCTGGTTTTTCAACCACAACCGGAGCAGCAGGCTCTTCCTTGGTAGCAAACAGGCTGACCAGCGACTTCACCAGGCCTTTGAACAGGCTTGGCTCTGGCACGGCGATCGGTGCAGCAACAGGTGCGGCAGCGACGACTTCGGTCGGAACCGGAGCGTTGGCGCGGGCCGGCGCGGTCTTGACTGCGGCTTCCTGACGAACCAGGGTGCGGGTCGCGGCGGCTGGCTGGACTTCTTCGACTTCGGCAGCGGCTGCGGCGATTTCGTAGCTGGACTGGCCGACTGCGGCTTCCGGGCTGTCATCACGCAGACGCTGAACTTCGAAGTGCGGCGTTTCGAGGTGATCGTTCGGCAGAATGACGATGCGGGCACGGGTGCGCAGTTCGATCTTGGTGATCGAGTTGCGTTTTTCGTTGAGCAGGAAGGCTGCGACCGGAATCGGCACTTGGGCGCGAACTTCGGCGGTGCGGTCTTTCAGGGCTTCTTCTTCGATCAGGCGCAGGATCGCCAGGGACAGCGATTCAACGTCACGGATGATGCCGGTGCCGTTGCAACGCGGGCAAACGATGCCGCTGCTTTCGCCCAGGGATGGACGCAGGCGCTGACGGGACATTTCCAGCAGGCCGAAGCGCGAGATGCGACCGACTTGCACGCGAGCGCGGTCGGCTTCCAGGCATTCGCGGACTTTTTCTTCCACGGCGCGCTGGTTCTTGGCAGGGGTCATGTCGATGAAGTCGATGACGATCAGGCCGCCGATGTCGCGCAAGCGCAACTGACGGGCGATTTCTTCGGCGGCTTCAAGGTTGGTCTGCAGGGCGGTTTCTTCGATGTCGCTGCCTTTGGTGGCGCGTGCCGAGTTGATGTCGATGGACACCAGGGCTTCGGTCGGATCGATAACGATGGAGCCGCCGGAAGGCAGTTCAACGACGCGCTGGAAAGCGGTCTCGATCTGGCTTTCGATCTGGAAACGGTTGAACAGCGGAACGCTGTCTTCGTACAGCTTGATCTTGCTGGCGTACTGCGGCATCACCTGGCGAATGAAGGTCAGGGCTTCGTCCTGGGCTTCAACGCTGTCGATCAGCACTTCGCCGATGTCCTGGCGCAGGTAATCGCGGATGGCGCGGATGATCACGTTGCTTTCCTGATAGATCAGGAACGGCGCGGAGCGATCCAGCGAAGCTTCTTTGATGGCGGTCCAGAGTTGCAGCAGGTAGTCGAGGTCCCACTGCATTTCTTCGCTGCTGCGGCCCAGGCCGGCAGTACGAACGATCAGGCCCATGTCGGCTGGTGCAACCAGGCCGTTCAGGGCTTCACGCAGTTCGTTGCGCTCTTCACCTTCGATGCGACGGGAGATACCGCCGGCACGCGGGTTGTTCGGCATCAGCACCAGGTAACGACCGGCCAGACTGATGAAGGTGGTCAGGGCAGCGCCCTTGTTGCCACGTTCTTCTTTTTCGACCTGAACGATGACTTCCTGGCCTTCGCTCAGGACGTCCTTGATGTTGACGCGGCCTTCAGGGGCTTTTTTGAAGTATTCGCGGGAGATTTCTTTGAGGGGCAGGAAGCCGTGGCGCTCAGAGCCGAAATCGACAAAGGCAGCCTCAAGGCTTGGTTCGATGCGAGTAATCCGGCCTTTATAGATGTTGGCCTTCTTCTGCTCGCGTGCACCGGATTCGATGTCCAGGTCGTAGAGGCGTTGGCCATCTACCAGTGCAACACGCAACTCTTCGGGTTGAGTTGCGTTAATCAGCATTCTTTTCATGTAGTACCGTCGGTTTCCGGGCTGCCGGAAACGGCGTTCGGCACACACGACTTCTCATGGTCGGTGTCAGGTGCGTCGGGAGTGGTTGGCCATTCCCGTGTCCAGCGATGTCTGGCCAATTGGGCCGTTATCGCGACTTACGCGTCCTGCTTGCTGTGGCTACTTAAGCACTCAGTCAGGAGGAGGAATCAACCAGCGGCTGTGGACGAGATGAAGCGTCTTGATAAAGCCTATTGCTACACAGTCCAGCGGTTGTGCATCTCCACCCTACACGTATCCCTGATAATTCGGGTGCTGCCGCGCGCAGAATCCGCAGCGGGTTGGCATTTACCGTGAGCTCCGAAGGGGGAGGTCACGCATCATGGCTAATTTAGGCGTTGTTTCCGAAGCGTTCGCTCGGGGTCGTCCTTAGCTGACTGCACTTTGTGAACTGGCCATGAATATTGGCTCGCAAGGGGAGTGAAAACTCTGCTTTGCGGCTTGATTCAGGCCTCATGTCACCTGCGCTTGTTACAGCTGCAAACTCCACCGTTACGTAGCGAAAGCCCCGTAGGACGGCCTCGCGTCCTGGTGAATTGCGTTGGTCAGGGCCGGTTTTTGACCGTTAGTCCGCTGTCCAGGCCGCTTTTGGCGGCGTTCGCGACTATAGCAGCAATGATTAAGTGCTTCAATTCCATAAAAAATTGTTATCATCCGCGGCATGACGACTACTGCCCCTTCGACCCCAGCCGTACAACTGCTGGAGGTCTCGCCGGAATATGCCGGCCAACGTATTGATAACTTCCTTCTCGCTCGGCTCAGAGGCGTGCCCAAGACCTTGATTTACCGCATTTTGCGCAAGGGCGAAGTGCGAGTGAACAAAGGTCGGATCAAGCCCGAATACAAGCTGCAGGCGGGCGATATCGTACGCGTGCCGCCGGTTCGCGTGCCTGAGCGCGACGAGCCGGTGCCGCTGGCCCAAGGCCTGCTGCAACGCCTGGAAGCCTCGATTGTGTTCGAGGACAAAGCGCTGATCGTGATCAACAAGCCTTGCGGCATTGCGGTTCATGGCGGCAGCGGCCTGACTTATGGGGTGATCGAAGCCTTTCGTCAGTTGCGTCCCGATTGCAAGGAGCTCGAACTGGTTCACCGTCTCGACCGTGATACCTCTGGCCTGTTGATGATCGCCAAGAAACGCAGCATGTTGCGCCACTTGCACACGGCCTTGCGCGGCGATGGCGTCGACAAGCGCTATATGGCGCTGGTCCGTGGTAACTGGGCGGCTTCGATCAAGCAGGTCCGCGCGTCGCTGGGCAAGAGCAATCTGCGTTCCGGCGAGCGTATGGTCGAGGTCGACGAGGAGGAGGGCAAGGAGTCTGTGACCGTATTCAAGGTCCTGCGCCGCTTCGGCGACTTTGCCACCCTGATCGAGGCCAGGCCAATTACCGGCCGGACCCACCAGATTCGCGTCCATACCTTGCACGCCGGGCATTGCATCGCTGGCGACACCAAGTATGGCGACGAAGGTTTCAGCAAGGAAATTCGCGATTTGGGCGGCAAACGCCTGTTTCTGCACGCCTACCTGCTGACTGTGCCGCTGCCCGATGGTGGCGAGCTGAAATTGCAGGCGCCGGTGGATGAAATGTGGGCCAAGACCGTGGAGCGCCTGAGTGCACCCCTCTGATTACAAACTGCTGATTTTCGATTGGGACGGCACGCTTGCTGACTCCATTGGTCGGATTGTCGAGGCGATGCATGTCGCGTCCGAACGGTCCGGGTTTCAGCTGCGCGATGATTTTGCCGTCAAAGGCATTATCGGTCTGGGTCTGCCTGAGGCCATTCGCACGTTGTACCCCGATATTGGCGATGCCGAGCTGGTTGCGTTCCGCCAACACTATGCGGATCACTACATCGCCGCAGAGGCTGTGCCTTCACCGCTGTTCGAGGGTGTGCTCGAGTCGATGGAGGCGTTTCGCGCCGAGGGTTATCATCTGGCTGTGGCCACGGGCAAGGCGCGTCGCGGGCTGGATCGGGTGCTGAAAGCCCATGGCTGGGAAGATTATTTCGATATCACCCGCGCCGCCGACGAAACCGCCAGCAAGCCCCATCCGCTGATGCTTGAGCAGATTCTCGCGCATTGCGAGGTTCGCCCGGAGCAGGCGCTGATGGTGGGCGATTCGTCCTTCGACCTGCAGATGGCGCGTAATGCCGGCATGGATTCGGTGGCAGTCAGTTATGGCGCGCAATCGATCGACGCGCTGAAGCTGTTCGAGCCGCGACTGGCCATTGATCGTTTTTCAGAATTGCATGCCTGGCTGGGTCAGCGGGCTTAACGGGTTTTTGCTGGGGTAGATGTCATGACCGACGAATGGAAAGCGCCCGCCAAGGCGAGCGCAGAGAGCGGTGACGAAAAAAGCTGGAAGCTGCTGGAAACGACCCTGCTGGCCAGTGTCCAGGAGCAGCGCCGGTCTCGTCGCTGGGGTATTTTCTTTAAATTGCTGACCTTTGTGTACCTGTTTGGCGCGTTGATTCTGTTCACGCCGCTCATGGATATGGAAAAAAGCGCGACCCGCGGTTCCCACTACACGGCGTTGATCGATGTGACCGGCGTGATCGCCGACAAGGAGCCGGCCAGCGCCGACAACATCGTTGGCAGTCTGCGTGCTGCCTTCGAGGATGAGAAGGTCAAGGGTGTGGTTCTGCGCATCAACAGCCCGGGCGGCAGTCCGGTGCAGTCGGGTTATGTGTATGACGAGATCGTCCGTCTGCGCGGCTTGCACCCGGATACCAAGGTGTACGCGGTGATCTCTGACCTGGGCGCTTCCGGTGCTTACTACATCGCCAGCGCGGCGGATCAGATTTACGCCGACAAGGCGAGTCTGGTCGGTTCCATTGGTGTGACGGCGGCCGGTTATGGTTTCGTCGGCACCATGGAGAAGCTTGGCGTCGAGCGTCGGACCTACACGTCCGGCGAGCACAAGTCGTTCCTCGACCCGTTCCAACCGCAGAAGCCTGAGGAAACTCAGTTCTGGCAGGGTGTTCTGGATACCACGCACCAGCAGTTCATCAACAGCGTGAAGAAGGGCCGTGGCGACCGTCTCAAGGATAAAGAGCATCCAGAGTTATTCTCCGGGCTGGTCTGGAACGGTGAGCAGGCGTTGCCGCTGGGTCTGATCGATGGCCTGGGGAGTGCCAGTTCGGTGGCGCGCGATGTAATTGGCGAGAAGGAATTGGTGGATTTCACCGTTCAGGAATCGCCATTTGATCGTTTCTCGAAAAAGCTCGGTGCCAGCGTGGCTGAGCAACTGGCGATGTGGATGGGCTTCCAGGGGCCTTCGTTGCGTTGATTCTTTGGTTGCACCAGAAAACCGGCCGCAGTGGCCGGTTTTTTGTGTTCAGGGAATTTGCACGCCCTCGGCCAGTAGCATGTCGATCAGGCGAATCAGCGGCAGGCCGATCAGGCTGGTGGCGTCAGGGCCTTCGGTGCTTTGAAACAGGCTCACCCCCAAGCCTTCGGCCTTGAAGCTGCCAGCGCAGTCGTAGGGCTGTTCGGCGTGCAGGTAGCGCTCGATGCGTGCCGGGTCGAGGGTGCGCATGTGCACGGTGAAAGGCACGCAGTCGACCTGGCAGTCGCCGGTCTGGCTGTTGAACAGTGCCAGGCCCGTCAGGAAGGTCACGCTGGCACCGCTGGATGCCAGTAGTTGTTCGCGGGCCTTCTCGAAGGTGTGGGGTTTGCCGATGATTCGATTGCCGAGGACGGCAACCTGGTCGGAGCCGATAATCAGATGAGCAGGATGGCTGCCGGCCAGTGCCCGGGCTTTTTCTTCGGCAAGGCGTTTTACCAGTTCGATGGCCGTCTCGTCGGAGCGATGGCTTTCATCGATATCCGGCGAGCTGCAGGTGAATGGCAGCTGCAAGCGGGCCAGCAATTGCCGGCGATAAACCGAGCTTGAAGCGAGTAATAAAGGCAGCATGCGTATCTCCGGAAGACAGGCGCGAATTCTACCGAGGCTTCCAAGTGACGGACAGGGCTGAATTTCCTTTGACATGGCTGGGTGCATCCCTATAATGCTGCGCCTATGTTGAATGACCCGATTCCACCTCACGTTGACCCGCGCAAATTGGCTGACCGTGGCACCACCCTTCAAGGTGAACTGCTGCTGGCCGATTTGGAGAGACTCTGCGACCCGCTTTCCGATACTGTCGGTACGGTGCAGGCTAAATTCGTTTTTGAACGAGATGAACGTAAGTCTGTGGTAATCCACAGTTTTATCGACACCGAAGTCAAAATGGTTTGCCAGCGTTGTCTTGAGCTGGTCACCCTGCCGATCCATAGCGAATGCAGTTATGCTGTGGTGAAGGAGGGTGCGAATACCCAGTCGTTGCCGAAAGGTTATGACGTGCTGGAACTGGGCGAAGATCCATTGGATCTGCAGTCACTGATCGAGGAGGAGCTTCTGCTCGCCTTGCCCATTGTGCCTGCTCATCATCCGGAAGAATGCCAGCAGCCGGCGGGTCTCGATGAGCCCGAACCGAGCGAGGACGAGGTAACGCGGTCCAACCCGTTCAGTGTATTGGCGCAGTTAAAGCGTGACCCAAACGTTTAGGAGTTAATCAATTATGGCTGTTCAGCAGAACAAAAAATCCCGCTCTGCCCGTGACATGCGTCGTTCGCACGACGCCCTGACGGCAAGCACTCTGTCTGTAGAAAAAACCACCGGTGAAATTCACCTGCGTCACCACGTATCGCCAGAAGGCGTATACCGTGGCCGTAAAGTGATCGACAAGGGCGCTGACGAGTAATCACTTGTCTGCTCAAGTCATCGCGATTGACGCAATGGGCGGGGACTTCGGTCCCCGCAGCATTGTTCAGGCCAGCCTTGCTTGTCTGTCTGCTACGCCCTCGCTGCACCTGACCCTCGTCGGTCAACCCTCTCTTATTGAAGAATTGCTCTCTGGCCAATCGGCTGTGGATCGCTCGCGCCTGTCGATTGCTCCGGCGTCCGAAGTCATCACCATGGACGAAAAGCCTGCCCAGGCCTTGCGTGGCAAGCCTGACTCGTCGATGCGCGTGGCGCTTGAGTTGTTGCGTGATGGCAAGGTCCAGGCCTGTGTCAGTGCCGGCAATACCGGTGCGCTGATGGCGTTGTCGCGGTTTGTGCTCAAGACGTTGCCCGGCATCGATCGGCCGGCGATGGTGGCGGCGATTCCAACGCAGAAGGGTTATTGCCAGTTGCTCGACCTCGGCGCCAACGTTGATTGCAGTGCCGAGCATTTATTGCAATTTGCGGTGATGGGCTCAGTGGCGGCAGAAACCCTCGGCATTGTTCGCCCGCGGGTGGCCTTGCTGAACATCGGCACCGAAGACATCAAGGGTAATCAGCAGGTCAAGCTGGCGGCGACCTTGTTGCAAAGTGCTCGCGGCATCAACTACATCGGCTTTGTCGAAGGTGACGGTTTGTACCGGGGCGAGGCGGACGTGGTGGTGTGTGACGGCTTTGTCGGCAATATCCTGCTCAAGTCCAGCGAAGGCCTGGCGACCATGATTGCCGGGCGCATCGAAGCCTTGTTCAAGAAAAACCTCGCTTCGAAAATGATCGGCGCGCTGGCGCTGCCGCTGATGAAGCGTTTGCAGGCCGATCTGGCGCCTGCGCGACATAACGGCGCAAGCTTCCTGGGTTTGCAGGGGATTGTGGTAAAAAGCCACGGTTCGGCCGGGGTTCAGGGTTTTCAGAGTGCCATTTCTCGTGCGCTGATCGAGATCCAGGAAAACCTTCCGGAACGCATTCACGGTCGTCTGGAGGATTTGTTGCTTTAGGCGTTTTCGTCGGACAATGCTTAAATGTGACCGCTCAGTTCAATTGGCCATCCAACTGTCAGTTTCTTGCGTCCCCCAAGCGGGACGTCAAATTCTCCGACGACAAGATCATTAGGGGCTTGTTACATGTCTGCTTCCCTCGCATTCGTCTTTCCAGGACAGGGTTCGCAGTCCCTCGGCATGCTGGCCGAGTTGGGCGCACAACATCCGGTTGTCCTCGAAACATTCAAAGAAGCTTCCGATGCTCTGGGTTACGACCTGTGGGCACTGACCCAGCAAGGGCCGGAAGAGCAACTCAATCAAACCGATAAAACCCAGCCGGCCATTCTGACTGCCTCGATCGCCTTGTGGCGTCTGTGGCTGGCGGAAGGCGGCGCGCGTCCGGCTTACGTTGCCGGTCACAGCCTGGGCGAGTACAGCGCACTGGTCGCGGCAGGTAGCCTGAGCCTGGGCGCCGCCGTCAAGCTGGTGGAGCGCCGTGGTCAGTTGATGCAGGAAGCGGTTCCGGCCGGGCAGGGCGGCATGGCCGCAATCCTGGGTCTGGAAGATGCTGACGTGTTGGCCGCCTGTGCCGAAGCGGCGCAAGGCGAAGTGGTCAGCGCGGTCAACTTCAACTCCCCGGGCCAGGTCGTGATCGCCGGTGCCAAGGCTGCGGTCGAACGCGCCATCGAAGGCTGCAAGGCTCGTGGTGCCAAGCGTGCCATGCCGTTGCCGGTCAGCGTGCCGTCCCATTGCGAATTGATGCGTCCGGCAGCCGAGCGTTTCGCTGAGTCGATCGCTGCCATTGACTGGCAGGCTCCGCAGATCCCTGTGGTGCAGAACGTCAGCGCCAATGTGCCGGCCGATCTGGAAACCCTCAAGCGCGATCTGCTTGAGCAGCTCTACAAGCCTGTACGCTGGGTTGAGTCGGTCCAGGCGCTGGCCGCCAAGGGCGCGACCCAACTGGTCGAATGCGGCCCTGGCAAAGTACTCGCCGGCCTGAACAAGCGTTGCGCCGAAGGCGTGTCGACATCCAACCTCAATACCCCAGACGCTTTCGCTGCCGCCCGTGCAGCGCTGGCCTGAATCAGGAGAAACTTGCATGAGTCTGCAAGGTAAAGTTGCACTGGTCACCGGTGCGAGCCGCGGTATCGGCCAGGCCATCGCCCTGGAACTGGGTCGTCAGGGCGCTATTGTTGTCGGTACCGCGACGTCCGCTTCCGGCGCCGAGCGTATTGCCGCTACCCTGAAAGAAAATGGTATTCAAGGCACTGGCCTGGAACTCAATGTCACCAGCGACGAATCCGTTGCTGCCGTATTGGCGAGCATCACAGCACAGTTCGGTGCGCCGGCGATCCTGGTCAACAATGCCGGTATCACCCGCGATAATCTGATGATGCGCATGAAAGATGACGAATGGCATGACGTCGTCGATACCAACCTGAACAGTCTGTTCCGCCTGTCCAAGGGCGTTTTGCGCGGTATGACCAAAGCCCGTTGGGGACGAATTATCAGTATTGGCTCGGTTGTGGGTGCCATGGGCAACGCAGGCCAAGTAAACTACGCAGCCGCCAAGGCCGGTCTGGAAGGTTTCAGCCGTGCACTGGCGCGTGAAGTCGGTTCGCGTTCGATTACGGTAAACTCGGTGGCCCCAGGGTTCATCGACACCGATATGACCCGCGAACTACCTGAGGCACAGCGTGAAGCCTTGCAGACGCAGATTCCGCTGGGCCGTCTGGGGCAAGCTCAAGAGATCGCGTCTGTGGTCGCTTTTCTTGCATCCGACGGTGCGGCTTACGTTACTGGGGCTACAATCCCGGTGAACGGCGGGATGTACATGAGTTAAATGTGACGGATTGCTTCAAAAAAATGTCATACGAGCTGTCTAAAATCCGTTATAAAGCTGCAATCTATTTATAGGCAGAGGGTCGTCGGGTTTGAGGAGTGAAGCTTTCAGTTGAAAAACTGAAAAGTCTTTCTATACACTTACCCACTGGCCAGCTGCCTGAATTTGTCCATTAGGAGTGAAAACAAGGTATGAGCACCATCGAAGAGCGCGTCAAGAAAATCGTTGCTGAGCAACTGGGCGTTAAAGAAGAAGAAGTGGTCAACACTGCTTCCTTCGTTGAAGACCTGGGTGCCGACTCCCTTGACACCGTTGAGCTGGTGATGGCTCTGGAAGAGGAATTCGAGACCGAAATCCCTGACGAAGAAGCTGAGAAGATCACTACTGTACAAGCCGCAATCGATTACGTTACTAACCACCAGGCTTAATAGCTTGTAATCGTTGCTTGCTGTCATGGAAAAACCGCACTGCCATCACGGCGTGCGGTTTTTTCTTTAGGCCTGATGCAAAGTCGTCATTTGAAAAAGGAGAGTGCTGTGTCGCGTAGACGCGTCGTAGTCACCGGTATGGGTATGTTGTCGCCACTGGGCACGGATGTGCCAAGCAGTTGGCAGGGCATTCTGGCTGGCCGCAGTGGCATTGGTCTGATCGAACACACCGACCTTTCTGCCTATTCCACCCGTTTTGGCGGCTCGGTAAAGGGCTTCAATGTCGAGGAATACCTGTCGGTCAAGGAAGCTCGAAAGCTCGACCTGTTCATTCAGTACGGTCTGGCCGCAGGTTTTCAGGCTGTACGTAACGCAGGCCTTGAAGTCACCGACGCCAACCGTGAACGCATCGGCGTGGCCATGGGGTCGGGTATTGGCGGTCTGACCAATATCGAAGAAACCAGCCGCACCCTGCATGATTCCGGGCCACGACGGATTTCTCCGTTTTTCGTGCCTGGCTCGATCATCAATATGATTTCCGGTTTTCTGTCCATCCACTTGGGTGCACAGGGACCTAACTACGCCATCGCCACCGCGTGTACCACCGGTACGCACTGCATTGGCATGGCTGCGCGCAACATCATGTACGACGAAGCTGACGTGATGATTGCCGGCGGCGCCGAGATGGCGGCTTGCGGTCTGGGCATGGGTGGCTTCGGTGCTTCCCGTGCGCTGTCGACCCGCAACGACGAGCCAACCCGTGCCAGCCGTCCATGGGACAAGGGCCGTGATGGCTTCGTTTTGTCCGACGGTGCCGGCGCCCTGGTTCTCGAAGAGCTGGAGCACGCCAAGGCGCGCGGCGCGACCATCTATGCCGAGCTGATCGGTTTCGGCACCAGCGGCGATGCCTACCACATGACTTCGCCTCCCGCCGATGGCGCCGGTGCTGCCCGTTGCATCACTAATGCCTTGCGCGACGCCAGGATCAATGGCGATCAGGTCCAGTACATCAACGCCCACGGCACCTCGACCTCGGCCGGCGACCTCGCCGAAGCCTGTGCGATCAAGTCGGTGTTCGGCGATCACGCCTACAAACTGGCCGTCAGTTCGACCAAGTCCATGACCGGTCACTTGCTGGGTGCAGCAGGCGCAGTCGAGGCGATCTTCAGCGTGCTGGCGATCAACAGCCAGGTAGCGCCACCGACCATCAACCTCGATGAACCGGACGAAGGCTGCGATCTCGATTTCGTGCCGCACACCGCGCGCAATATGGATATCGATGTGGTGCTCTCCAACTCCTTCGGATTTGGCGGTACCAACGGCTCGCTGGTGTTCCGCCGGTTCGCTGACTGATGGACAACTGGGTCGACGGTCAGCCGGCTGACGCTTTGTCGCTGAAGGATCGCGGCCTGGCTTACGGTGATGGTCTGTTCGAGACCATCGCCGTGCGTGGTGGGCAACCCTTGTTGCTGGACCGACATCTGTCGCGTCTGGCCGATGGCTGTTCACGGCTGGCGATCACTGCCGATCACGAGCTGATCCGCAGTGAGCTGCTGGCCTATGCCGCCGCACTGGGTCAAGGTGTGCTCAAGCTCATCCTCACCCGCGGCGACAGTCTGCGTGGTTACGCTCCCGATCCTTCGGCTCAGGCCCGACGTATTCTGCAAGGAAATCCACCCGCTGCTTATCCTGCCGTTCATGGCGAGCAGGGCGTTCGCCTGTTCCCGTGTGCGACGCGACTGTCCAGGCAACCACTGCTTGCCGGCCTCAAACACCTGAACCGCCTGGAGCAGGTCATAGCCCGTTCCGAATGGCAGGACACCGAGCATGCCGAAGGCTTGATGCTCGACAGGACAGGGCGGGTGATCGAAGGCGTATTCAGTAATCTTTTCCTGGTGCGCGATGGCGTGTTGATCACAGCCGATTTGAAGCGCTGCGGCGTGGCGGGTGTGATGCGTGCCGAATTATTGTTTCAAGCCGAGTCATTGGGGATCCCCACGCAAATCACCGACATCAGCCTCGATCAGCTGCAATGGGCCGATGAAGTCTTTGTCTGCAACAGCGTGTATGGCGTTTGGCCGGTGCGCGCCTATGCTGCGCTGAGCTGGCCGGTTGGGCCGCTCACCCGTAAACTCCAAACCATTGCCCATGCGCTACTGGATGCTTGATACGTGAGACGTAAATTGTTGCTGCTGCTGGAAACCGGATTGGTTCTGGCAGGGCTGTGTCTGGGCGCCTCCGCCTGGAAGATTCATACGGCGCTGAATCAGCCGCTGAACATCACCCAGGAAGAACTGCTGGAAGTGCCTAAAGGCACGACACCCACCCGCACCTTCTATCGACTCGAAGCCGATGGCGTCATCAAGGACGCTTTCTGGTTGCGCGTGTATTGGCGATTCAATCTGGCCGGACAACCCTTGCACAAGGGCGAATACCGCATGCAGCCCGGCATGACCGTCGAAGGGCTGATCGACCTGTGGAAGCGTGGGGACATCGTTCAGTACAGTCTGACTCTGGTCGAAGGCTGGAATTTTCATCAGGTCCGGGCGGCATTGGCCAAGGATGAAAAACTCGAGCAGACCCTCAACGGCTTGAGCGATAGCGAAGTGATGACCAAGCTGGGCCATACCGGGATCTTTCCCGAGGGCCGGTTCTTCCCCGACACTTACCGCTTCGTGCGGGGCATGACCGACGTCGATCTGCTGGAAAAAGCCTACGATCGCCTCGACGAAGTCCTGGCCAGGGAATGGGAGCAGCGCGCTGCTGATTTGCCGTACACCGAACCCTATCAGGCGCTGATCATGGCCTCGCTGGTTGAAAAGGAAACCGGTGTGCCCCAGGAGCGCGGGCAGATTGCAGGCGTGTTCGTGCGACGCATGGCGATGGGCATGCTGCTGCAGACCGATCCGACGGTGATCTACGGCCTGGGTGATCGCTACAGCGGCAAGTTGACCCGCGCCCACCTCAAGGAGGCCACGCCGTACAACACCTATATGATTTCGGGCCTGCCACCCACCCCGATTGCCATGGTCGGCCGCGAAGCGATCCATGCCGCGTTGAACCCGGTGGCAGGCAACAGCCTCTACTTCGTCGCTCGCGGTGACGGCAGCCACGTGTTCTCCGATGATCTGGACGCCCACAATAATGCGGTGCGCGAGTTCCAGCTCAAGCGTCGTGCCGATTATCGGTCCAGTCCGGCACCGGTCACCGCGCCAGAAACTCCGAGTGCCGACACACCGGGTGCCGACACACCGGGTGCCGAAGCGCCGATTCCGGCCGCTTCGCCCAATCCCGATCCCGAAGCTTTGCCAGAAGTAGCGCCACAAGACGCGCCGCAAGAACCCGCTCCGGCGCCCGAACCCGTGCCCGAGCCGGACACACCGGCTCCGCAAAGCCCGCAATGACTCTGATTAAGGACTGCCCGTGACTGGCTTGTTTATTACCCTGGAAGGCCCGGAAGGCGCCGGCAAGAGCACCAACCGCGAATACCTGGCCGAGCGCCTGCGCGCCGCCGGTATCGAGGTGGTGTTGACCCGCGAGCCGGGTGGTACGCCCTTGGCCGAGCGGATCCGCGAGGTGCTGTTGGCGCCGGTTGATGAAGTCATGAACCCTGACACCGAGCTGCTGCTGGTGTTCGCCGCGCGCGCCCAGCATCTGGCCGAGGTGATTCGCCCGGCGCTGGCCCGCGGCGCGGTAGTCTTGTGTGATCGCTTTACCGATTCGACCTACGCCTATCAGGGCGGTGGTCGTGGTCTGTCGCTGGAGCGTATCGCGGCCCTCGAAACCTTTGTGCAGGGCGATTTGCGCCCGGATCTGACGCTGATCTTCGATCTGCCGGTGGAAGTGGGCCTGGCTCGCGCCAGCGCTCGCGGTCGCCTGGATCGTTTTGAACTCGAAGGCCGAACCTTTTTTGATGCCGTGCGCAGTGCGTTCCTCAAGCGCGCTGAAGCTGACCCGGCGCGTTATGTGCGGGTCGATGCCGCTCAGCCGCTGGCACAGGTTCAGCAGTCTCTGGACGCCTTGCTGCCACGCCTGCTGGAGTTGGCCCGTGGCTGAAGCCTATCCGTGGCAGGACAGCCTCTGGCAGCAGTTGGCCGGTCGCAAGCAACATGCGCACGCCTATCTGCTGCATGGCCCGGCCGGGATCGGCAAGCGGGCGCTGGCGGAACGGTTGATGGCCAGTTTACTGTGCCAGCGTCCGACCGCGCAGGATGCCTGCGGTGAGTGCAAGTCCTGCCTGCTGCTTAAGGCCGGCAGCCACCCCGACAATTACATCCTGGAACCCGAAGAGGCCGACAAGGCGATCAAGGTCGATCAGGTGCGCAATCTGGTCAGTTTCGTGGTCCAGACCGCCCAAATGGGCGGGCGCAAGGTGGTGTTGATCGAGCCGGTCGAGTCGATGAACATCAACGCCGCGAACGCCTTGCTCAAAAGTCTTGAGGAACCGTCCGGCGACACCGTTTTGCTGTTGGTCAGCCACCAGACCAGTCGTCTGCTGCCGACCATCAAGAGCCGCTGCGTACAGCAGGCTTGTCCGCTGCCGAGCGAAGCGATGAGTCTTGCCTGGCTGGCCAAGGCCCTGCCGGACAGCTCGGAAGAAGAGCGTATCGAACTGCTGACCCTGGCGGCCGGCTCCCCGCTGGCGGCGGTCAAGTTGCAGGCCCAAGGCGTGCGCGAACAGCGAGCTCTGGTGGTCGAAGGCGTGAAGAAGCTGCTCAAGCAGCAGCAATCGCCGACGCAATTGGCCGAAGAATGGAAAACCGTCCCGCAGTTGCTGTTGTTCGACTGGTTCTGCGACTGGTCGAGTCTGATCCTGCGCTATCAATTGACCCAGGATGAGCAGGGGCTGGGGTTGGCGGACATGCGCAAGGTCATTCAATACCTGGCGCAGAAAACCGCTCAGGATAAAGTCTTGAATATCCAGGACTGGATTCTCGCCCAGCGTCAGAAGGTCATGAGCAAAGCTAACCTCAATCCGGCCTTGTTGCTGGAGGCACTGCTGGTGCAATGGGCATCCTTGCCTACCCAGAAGTGATCGTCTGTGCCTAGACTCTGATCATCAGCAATGGAGGTCAGCATGAATGAAGCCGTCAATCCGGGGCCGCGCAACGGCATTTTGTCCCTGACCATCAAGGACAAGTCCGTGCTTTACGCGGCCTACATGCCGTTCATCAAGAACGGTGGCCTGTTTATCCCGACCAACAAGAGCTACAAGTTGGGCGACGAGGTATTCATGCTGCTGAACCTGATGGATGAGATCGATAAGATCCCGGTAGCCGGCAAGGTTGCCTGGATTACGCCCAACGGTGCGCAGGGCAATCGGGCTGCCGGGGTCGGCGTACAATTCAACGACGGCGACAACACCGCGCGCAGTCGAATCGAAACCCATCTGGCCGGAGCCCTGAAGTCCGACCGTCCCACTCATACGATGTAAGTTGCAGCCCTTTTATGCTCGTAGATTCCCATTGTCACCTCGATCGTCTTGACCTCGCCGCCCACGACGGCTCCCTGGATGCCGCGCTTGATGCGGCCCGGCAGCGCGGGGTAGGGCACTTTTTATGTATCGGCGTCAGCGTTGAAAATGCCGCGGATGTCAAAGCCCTGGCCGAACGTTATGGCGACGTCGACTGTTCAGTGGGCGTGCATCCTCTGGATGTACAGCCGGGTGCCGCTCCGGCGCTGGATTGGTTGTTGCGTGAGCTCAATCACCCCCGTGTCGTGGCCATCGGTGAAACCGGCCTGGATTATCACTACGAGCCGGAAGCGGCAGAGTTGCAGCAGGCATCGTTTCGCTTGCACCTGCAGGCCGCCCAGCAAACAGGCAAACCGGTGATCATCCACACCCGTGGCGCCCGTGCCGATACGTTGAGTTTGCTGCGCGAGGCTGCGTTGCCTCAGGCGGGCGTGTTGCATTGCTTCACGGAAGACTGGGACATGGCCAAGGCTGCGCTGGACATGGGCTATTACATTTCCCTGTCTGGCATTGTCACTTTTCGCAATGCCGATGCGCTGCGTGACGTCGCCAGCAAAGTGCCAGCTGATCGATTGCTGGTAGAAACCGACTCGCCGTACCTGGCGCCGATCCCTTATCGCGGCAAACCCAACCTGCCGCAGTACGTGCGCGAGGTGGCGGAGTTTCTGGCAATGTTGCGGGGTGAGGCTTACGAGCGATTTGCCGAACAGACCACTGAAAACTTCAAGCGCCTGTTTCCGCTGGCGCATGTGAAGGGCTGAATCGCAGGCAAAAAAAACCCGGGTTCTGGGGGGTGAATCCGGGTTAAGACCATTAGGAGTAAAACAAAGGCACGCGGTCCGTTGGTACCTATATCGACGCGACACTTGGGGGAGATGCCCCGCCGACAGTTCAAGTATTGATCAGTATTGCGCCGAGTCCAGTTTACCGGTCCCGGTTTTTAAACAATTTTGGAATACGGGCGCTTCGGAAGTGTTCTCATCAACAGGCGACCCTGTGTGAAATCATCAAGAAACACAGATATGGTCGGATGATCCGTGCATTTTGGCGCAAGTTAGGCATAATACGCGGCTTCGAATTTTGACCCCTACAGACCTTTTCTTATGCATAAAGAACCTCGTAAGGTCCGTGAGTTTCGTCGCCGCGAGCAAGAAATTCTCGATACCGCGCTCAAGCTGTTCCTCGACCAAGGTGAAGACAGTGTCACCGTCGAGATGATTGCTGATGCCGTCGGTATCGGCAAAGGCACGATCTACAAGCATTTCAAATCCAAGGCGGAGATCTATCTGCGCCTGATGCTCGACTACGAGCGTGATCTGAACGAGCTGTTGCATTCGGCTGATGTCGACAAGGACAAGGAAGCCCTGTCCCGGGCCTACTTCGAATTCCGCATGCGCGATCCGCAACGCTATCGCTTGTTCGATCGGCTGGAAGAGAAGGTGGTCAAGGGCAACCAGGTGCCGGAGATGGTCGAGGAACTGCACAAGATCCGCGCCTCGAACTTCGAACGCCTGACCTTGCTGATCAAGGGCCGGATCAGCGAAGGCAAGCTTGAAGACGTGCCGCCTTACTTCCATTACTGCGCGTCCTGGGCGCTGGTGCACGGTGCCGTGGCGCTGTATCACTCGCCGTTCTGGAGCAATGTGCTGGAAGATCAGGAAGGTTTCTTCCAGTTCCTGATGGATATCGGCGTGCGTATGGGCAACAAGCGCAAGCGCGATACCGACACTCCGAGTAGCTGAACCATTCAGTTGCCTTATTGCGCCATGATTTCTCTATATGGCGCAGTACCTCAGGAATATACTCAGGCATGGGACTTGCTAAAACTTGATTTGTGAGTCAAGTTTTACGCGTTCAAATTCCTTTCGCCGGAGTGCTCCATGATCGTTGACCGTCAAGGCAGGCGTTTCCGCAATCTGCGGATCAGCCTGACCTCAGCCTGCAATTACGCGTGTACCTACTGCGTGCCCAACGGCAAGCGGCTGGTGGCTGCGCAGGACGAATTGTCGGCCGACGCCATGGCGCGCGGCGTGGCGTACCTGATCGAAGCGGCGGGCATCGAGCGCTTGCGCATCACCGGTGGCGAGCCGCTGGTCAGCCCCAAGCTCGAAGCCTTCATGACGGCCGTCGGCAAGATGGGCCTGGAAGACATCAGCCTGACTACCAATGGTCAGCTGCTGGCGAAGAAGCTGCCGTTGCTGGTAGACGCCGGCATCCGTCGCATCAACGTTTCCCTCGATACCCTGGATGCCAGCGCGTTCCGCAGCATTGCCCGTGGCGGCGACCTGGCGACCGTGCTCGACGGGATGGATCAGGCCAAGGCCGCCGGCCTTAAAATCAAGGTCAACATGGTGCCCCTGCGCGGCCAGAACCTTGATCAAGTGATGCCTCTGCTCGATTACTGCCTGGAGCGTGGCTATGAATTGCGCTTCATCGAGCTGATGCGCATGGGTCATCTGGCCAGCGACAACAACGCTTTCCTGCAACAGTTCGTCAGCCTTCAGCAGTTGCTGAGCCTGATTGGCGAGCGTTTCGAGTATTTGCAGGCGGATGCACCCGTAGACGCCACTGCCGTGCGTTACCAAATACCGGGGCTGGGGCACTTCGGCGTGATCGCCAATGAAAGCGTTCCCTTCTGCCGGACTTGTTCACGCCTGCGCCTGTCGTCCACCGGCTGGCTGCATGGCTGTTTATCGTCGAGCAATCGCCACTATGTCGGCGATCTGCTCGACAAGCCGCGCCATCAGGCATTGCCGGCGTTGCAGCGACTCCTGGTGAAAGCCTTGGGGGACAAGCAGGAAGTGGCGTTCTCGGGGGGGGCGACCATCATGAAGATTATTGGCGGCTGATCGGGCCTCATTGTCCGAACGCCGCTCCTAGCCTGCTCGCGATTGCTATCTATAAGGCCACAACATCCTTGAGCTGGCGCGGAAGCTGCATCCAATGGCCATTCGCCGGTTTTCCGTCACCGGCCTCTGGAGGGTAGGATGCGTAGCCTGGTTTTGCTGCTGGCCGTTTTGGCGCTTGGTGGCTGCATGAATGTCAGCGATATGGCTGAAGGAACTCGCTACCACATGAGCGATGCAGGGCTGCTGGATCACAGCGACAGTCGTCGGGTGAATAACCTGCGCATTCAGCCGGACTCATTCATCTACATCGCCCAAGGTGCCTTCGCGCCGCCGGGCAGTGCTTATCCGCGACCTAACGTGGTCGCTGAAGAAGCCTTCAACGGCTTTATCGAATATTTCCCGATGGTCCGCCGCGCGCGCGCGCCCGAAGGTCTCGACCAGGCCATGGGTGAAGCCCGCGCCGCCGGTGCCCATTACCTGCTTTACACACGGTTCGCCAAGGCGGATGACCGAATCGGTAACTCGGACGAATGGCTCGATCAGGAATACGTGGATCGCTTGGGCATCGACAGCGGCGTGATTCAGATCATGTTGATCGAGACCAGCACCCAGTATTTGATTGATACTGCACGTATCAAGAGTCGTGGCGGTTTACTGACGTTCCACGATAACAAGCCACAAGACCTGATCGGCCCGCCGCTTGAGCAATACGCGCGCAGCCTGATTGGTCTCAGCGACCAGTAATCCAAGGAGAACGCCATGAGTGGCCCGCAAAAAGCCAACGACTTGTTGGGGCAAATCCCCAAAACCAAAGGCTTGCCGCCGGTCCACCTGTGGAACCCTGATTTCTGTGGCGACATCGACATGCGCATCGCCCGCGACGGCACCTGGTATTACCTGGGGACGCCGATCGGGCGCAAACCGATGGTCAAATTGTTTTCCACCATCATTCGCCGCGATGGCGATGACTATTTTCTGATCACTCCGGTCGAGAAAGTGGGCATCAAGGTCGATGATGCGCCGTTTGTGGCGATTGCCGTGGACGTGGAAGGCGAGGGCGAAGCCCAGCTTCTGCGCTTCACCACCAACGTCGACGAGACCACGGACGCCGGCACCGAACACCCGATTCGCGTGGTGATCGACCCGGTCACGCAAGAGCCAGCACCCTACGTGCATGTGCGCACCAACCTCGAAGCCCTGATCCATCGTAATGTGTTCTACCAACTGGTGGAGTTGGCCGTGACACGTGAGATCGACGGGCAACGTTGGCTGGGTGTATGGAGCGGCGGTGAATTCTTCCCCATCGGCCTTGAGCCTTAACGCATAGCACTGTGGGGGCGGGCTTGCTCGCGATGAGGCCATAACATCAACCTAGTTGTTACCTGTTACGCCGCCATCGCGAGCAGGCTCGCTCCCACATTGGATGTGTGAGTCATCCAAAAAATCAAATTGACACCCAATCGTATGATGATTAGCGTGGACACCCATCGCGAACGGCTTTGTGCCGCTCCTGCATCGAGGTGTCCATGTCCAGCAGTTTTCATGCGTCGACCGTCGATTGGCTGGGTTGCTGGATAGCCGCCGGCCAGGTCAAGCCGGGTGAAACCATCAAGGTCGAAGCCGACCTGGGTGAGCAGTTGGGTGTCAGTCGCACGGTCATCCGCGAAGCCATCAAAACCCTGGTCGCCAAAGGCATGCTCGAAGTCGGGCCGAAAGTCGGTACACGGGTGCTACCGGTGCGACGCTGGAACCTCTTCGACCCACAAGTAGTGGGTTGGCTTTCGCGCAGCGGCTTGCCGGAAAACTTCGTCGACGACTTGCTCGATCTGCGCCGCACCATCGAACCGATGGCCGTGCGCTGGGCCTGCGAGCGCGCAACGGTCGAACAGGTCCAGGCGATCCAGCAGGCCTATAACGCGTTGGAACGGGCGGTGGACAGCGGCGTCGATTACAACCGCGCCGACCAGGTCTTCCACGAGTGCATACTCGCCGCCAGCCACAACCAGTTCATCGAACAAATGGTCCCGGCCCTTGGCGCGTTGTTGGCGGTGTCGTTCGAAGTGTCCGCCGCCGACCCGGACGAATTGCGCCGCACGCTGCCGATTCACAAAGACATGGCCGACGCCATCGCCGCACGGGATGCCCCGCGGGGTGTCTGGGCCTGCATGACCCTGATCGATAACGCGGACCTGGCGATCAAACGCTTTTATCCAAAAGTCATGGCCGACAAAAAAGCCGGCTGAGAGGCTTGCGCCACATACAAAAACAACAGGAGGTTTCATGACGTGGAATGCGGTTACCGGACACCGTGCGCAACTCGGTGAAGGTCCGTTCTGGGATGTGCCGACCCAGGCGCTGTATTGGGTGGACATCGCCGGCAAGCAAGCCCTGCGGCTGATCGGCGCCAACGTGCAAATCTGGAAAATGCCGGAACACGTGTCCGCGTTTATCCCCTGTGAAAGCGGCGATGCGCTCGTGACGTTGAGCAGCGGCGTCTATCGGCTGGACCTTGATTCGCCGGGGCTTGAGCCGCGCCTGACCTTGCTCTGCGTCGCCGACCCGCAACCCGGCAACCGCGCCAACGAAGCCCGCTGCGATGCACAGGGTCGGCTCTGGCTTGGCACCATGCAGAACAACATCGGTGAAAATGGCGAAGACCTGCCCATTGTGCGTCGCTCCGGCGGCCTGTTTCGCATCGACCGCGACGCCCGGGTCACGCCGCTGCTTCGCGGGCTGGGCATTCCCAACACGTTGCTGTGGAGCGAGGACGAGACCACGCTGTTTTTCGCCGACAGCATGGACAAAACCTTGTACCGCCATTTCGTCCACACCGATGGCAACCTGGACACCGCGTATGTCTGGTTCGGTCCCCACGATCGGGGCGGCCCCGATGGCTCGGCGATGGATGCCGAGGGTTTCATCTGGAACGCCCGCTGGGACGGTAGCTGCCTGATCAGGCTAACCCCGGATGGCTATGTCGACCGCGTGATCGAATTGCCGGTCAGCCGCCCCACCAGTTGCGTGTTCGGCGGCGAAGACTTGAAAACCCTGTACGTCACCAGCGCCGCGAGCCCGCTCAACCACCCGCTGGACGGCGCGCTGCTGTCGATTCGCGTCGATGTGCCCGGAAAAACCTGCACCCGCTTTGCTGGATAAAATCCCAAAATATGGGATGTAAAATTATATATTGAGATTATTTGGTGGTCGGGTTTATAGTCGGCCATCAGTTACACGCACTCACACTTAAAAAAACAAAACAGGTGAAGTGATGCAGCGATTTTCCAAAAAGACTTTTGACCGGACATCGACAGATGCCCGGCTTTTGTCGTCCCTGAAAAAAGGGGGCTTGATCCATGGCTGAGCCTCTTTCCTTGCCAGCCGTGCCCGAACCAGCCAAAGGCGAGCGCCTGAAAAACAAGGTCGTGCTGCTGACCGGCGCTGCACAGGGCATCGGCGAGGCCATCGTCGCCACGTTCGCGTCGCAGCAGGCCAAACTGATCATCAGTGATATTCAGGCCGAAAAAGTCGAGAAAGTCGCGGCGCACTGGCGGGACAAAGGCTTCGATGTCCAGGCCATCAAGGCCGACGTCTCCCGGCAGCAAGATCTGCACGCGATGGCCAGGTTGGCCGTCGAGCGTCACGGCCGGATCGACGTATTGGTCAACTGCGCTGGGGTCAACGTATTCCGCGATCCACTGGAAATGACCGAAGAAGACTGGCATCGCTGCTTCGCCATCGACCTCGACGGCGCGTGGTATGGCTGCAAAGCCGTGCTGCCGCAAATGATCGAGCAGGGCATCGGCAGCATCATCAACATCGCTTCGACCCATTCCACCCACATCATCCCGGGCTGCTTTCCGTACCCGGTGGCCAAGCACGGCTTGCTCGGGCTGACCCGCGCGCTGGGCATCGAATACGCGCCAAAGGGCATTCGCGTGAATGCGATCGCGCCGGGCTACATCGAAACCCAATTGAACGTCGATTACTGGAACGGTTTTGCCGACCCCCAGGCCGAACGTCAGAGGGCATTCGACCTGCATCCGCCGCGTCGTATCGGGCAACCGATGGAAGTGGCCATGACGGCCGTCTTCCTGGCCAGCGATGAAGCACCGTTCATCAATGCTTCATGCATCACCATCGATGGTGGACGCTCGGTCATGTATCACGACTGAGCAAAACGGCTTTCAGACGCGGAGTTCCGTCTGAAATCCAATCATCATACGATATGACTATTTGCAGTACCGGCTTTCAAAATAACGCTCAAAAAAAATAACAAGGAGTCAGCTATGAATCGTCGTCGTGGGATCCGTTCCCTGTGCTGTGCCGCTTTGGCGGTCACTGCGGTCAGCTTGAGCAGCACGCTGCTGGCGACCGAGGAAGTGAAAATCGGCTTCCTGGTCAAGCAGGCGGAAGAGCCCTGGTTCCAGACCGAATGGGCATTCGCCGAAAAGGCCGGGAAAGACAAGGGCTTCACTGTCATCAAGATCGCCGTGCCTGACGGCGAGAAAACCCTCTCGGCCATCGACAGCCTCGCAGCCAATGGTGCCAAGGGCTTCGTGATCTGCCCGCCGGACGTCTCCCTTGGTCCGGCCATCATGGCCAAGGCCAAGCTCAATGGTATGAAAGTCATCGCCGTCGATGACCGTTTCGTCGATGCCAATGGCAAGTTCATGGAAGACGTTCCTTACCTCGGCATGGCCGCATTCGAAGTCGGCCAGAAGCAGGGCGCGGCAATGGCCACCGAAGCGAAAAAACGCGGCTGGGACTGGAAAGAAACCTATGCGGTGATCAACACCTTCAATGAACTCGACACCGGCAAGAAGCGCACCGACGGTTCGGTCAAAGCCCTGGAAGATGCCGGGATGCCGAAAGACCACATCCTGTTCTCGGCGCTGAAAACCCTCGACGTACCGGGCAGCATGGACGCCACCAACTCGGCCCTGGTGAAACTGCCGGGCGCCGCGAAAAACCTGATCATCGGCGGCATGAACGACAACACCGTATTGGGCGGCGTGCGCGCCACCGAAAGCGCCGGTTTCGCTGCTGCCAACGTGATCGGCATTGGCATCAACGGTACCGACGCCATCGGCGAACTGAAGAAAGCCAACAGCGGTTTCTTCGGCTCGATGCTGCCGAGCCCTCACATCGAAGGCTACAACACCGCGAGCATGATGTTCGAGTGGGTCACCACCGGCAAAGAACCACCGAAGTACACCGCGATGGACGACGTGACGCTGATCACTCGCGAGAACTTCAAGCAGGAACTGGAAAAGATCGGCCTGTGGAACTGAGGGCTGGTTGATTTCATCGGCGGCCCTGGCGACGGGGCCGCCTGATCTGTGTGATGAGGTGGTTTTATGCACGCGCAAGTACAGACACATGAGCACAGCGTCGGCGGCAGCCTGCGCTTCAACGGGATCGGCAAGACGTTTCCCGGGGTGAAGGCGCTGGATGGCATCAGTTTCGTCGCTCATCCGGGGCAGGTTCATGCCTTGATGGGCGAGAACGGCGCCGGCAAATCGACCCTGCTGAAAATCCTCGGCGGTGCTTACACGCCGAGCAGCGGCGACCTGCAGATCGGCGAGCAGACGATGGTCTTCAAGTCCACCGCCGACAGCATCGCCAGCCGGGTGGCGGTGATCCACCAAGAGCTGCATCTGGTCCCGGAAATGACCGTGGCGGAGAACCTGTTCCTCGGTCATCTGCCGGCCAGTTTCGGCCTGATCAATCGAGGCGCACTGCGCCAGCAAGCGTTGGCCTGCCTCAAAGGCCTGGCCGATGAAATTGATCCGCAAGAGAAAGTCGGGCGCCTGTCCCTCGGTCAGCGACAGCTGGTGGAGATTGCGAAGGCGTTGTCCCGTGGCGCGCATGTGATTGCCTTCGACGAACCCACCAGCAGCCTGTCGGCGCGGGAAATCGATCGCTTGATGGCGATCATCGGGCGTCTGCGCGACGAAGGCAAAGTGGTGCTTTACGTGTCCCATCGCATGGAAGAAGTGTTCCGCATCTGCAACGCGGTGACGGTGTTCAAGGACGGCCGCTACGTGCGCACGTTCGAGGACATGAGCGAACTGACCCACGACCAGTTGGTGACGTGCATGGTCGGGCGCGACATTCAGGATATCTACGATTACCGCAGCCGCCAGCGGGGCGCCGTGGCGCTCAAGGTTGACGGTTTACTCGGGCCGGGACTGCGTGAACCCGTGAGTTTCGAGGTGCACAAGGGCGAGATTCTCGGGCTGTTCGGCCTGGTGGGCGCGGGGCGTACCGAGCTGTTCCGGATACTCAGCGGGCTGACGCGCAACACCGCCGGACGCCTGGAGCTTCGTGGTCATGAGGTGAAACTGCGTTCCCCCCGTGATGCCATCGCGGCCGGGATTCTGCTGTGTCCCGAAGATCGCAAGAAGGAGGGCATCCTGCCGCTCGCCAGCGTCGCCGAGAACATCAACATCAGCGCGCGCGGCGCCCATTCCACGTTCGGTTGCCTGTTGCGCGGCTTGTGGGAAAAGGGCAACGCCGACAAGCAGATCAAGGCGCTGAAAGTGAAGACGCCGAGCGCCGAGCAGAAAATCATGTACCTGTCCGGCGGCAATCAGCAGAAGGCCATTCTCGGCCGCTGGCTGTCGATGCCGATGAAAGTCCTGTTGCTCGATGAACCGACGCGCGGCATCGATATCGGCGCGAAAGCCGAGATCTACCAGATCATCCATAACCTGGCTGCCAGCGGCATCGCGGTGATCGTGGTGTCCAGCGACCTGATGGAAGTGATGGGTATTTCCGACCGCATCCTGGTGCTCTGCGAAGGCGCGATGCGCGGCGAGTTGTCTCGCGCAGAGGCCAATGAATCCAACCTGCTGCAACTGGCTTTGCCGCGCCAACGTGCTGACGGCGTGGCGAACTGAGAGGTGACTATGACCATCCAAAACAACGCTCTGCCCACTGCACGCAAACCACTGGACCTGCGGCGCTTTCTCGACGACTGGGTGATGCTGCTGGCGGCAGTCGGCATCTTCGTGCTGTGCACGCTGCTGATCGACAACTTCCTGTCGCCGCTGAACATGCGCGGCCTGGGCCTGGCGATTTCGACAACTGGCATCGCGGCCTGCACCATGCTGTATTGCCTGGCGTCCGGGCATTTCGATTTGTCGGTGGGCTCGGTGATTGCCTGTGCTGGCGTGGTCGCGGCGGTGGTGATGCGCGACACCGACAGTGTGTTTCTCGGCGTGAGTGCGGCGCTGGTGATGGGGCTGATTGTCGGGCTGATCAACGGCATCGTCATCGCCAAGCTGCGTGTCAACGCGTTGATCACCACCCTGGCGACCATGCAGATCGTTCGTGGCCTGGCTTACATTTTTGCCAATGGCAAAGCGGTCGGCGTGTCGCAGGAGTCGTTCTTCGTTTTCGGTAACGGCCAGTTGTTTGGCGTGCCGGTGCCGATCCTGATCACCATCGTGTGTTTCCTGTTTTTCGGCTGGCTGCTGAATTACACCACCTACGGGCGCAACACCATGGCCATCGGCGGCAACCAGGAAGCGGCGTTGCTGGCCGGGGTGAACGTTGACCGGACCAAGATCATCATCTTTGCCGTGCACGGTCTGATTGGCGCGTTGGCCGGGGTGATTCTGGCGTCGCGCATGACCTCCGGGCAGCCGATGATTGGCCAAGGGTTTGAGTTGACGGTGATCTCGGCGTGCGTGCTGGGCGGGGTGTCGTTGAGCGGCGGGATCGGCATGATCCGGCATGTGATTGCCGGGGTGTTGATTCTGGCGATCATTGAGAATGCGATGAACCTGAAGAACATCGACACGTTCTATCAATACGTGATTCGCGGTTCGATCTTGCTTTTGGCCGTCGTGATTGATCGTCTCAAACAACGTTAACTTCGCTTTGTGGCGAGGGAGCTTGCTCCCGCTGGGCTGCGCAGCGGCCCCAAAATCACTGTTTTGATTCAGGATTTTGCGAGTGCTGCGCACTCGAGCGGGAGCAAGCTCCCTCGCCACAGTGATTACTCCTTCCGTCACCTCCCTTAAATAGTCCTTGCCCGTACCATCGCGTTTCGGTTATCACTTTGTACATGATTAGACAGGTACGATTTGACAAGAAACAACGGGTGGTCGACGAACTCATCCGGCGGATTGAAAGCGGCCTCATGGAGGACGGCTTTCTGTTGCCGGGCGAGCATCAATTGGCTCAAGAATTCAAAGTCAGCCGCGGCACGCTGCGTGAGGCCCTTGCCGAGTTGAAACGACGCAACTACATCGCGACCCAAAGCGGCGTCGGCTCCATCGTCACCTTCGACGGTGTGGTGCTCGATCAACGCAACGGCTGGGCGCAAGCGCTCGCCGACAGCGGGGCGCTGATCAATACCGAAGTGCTGCGGCTGGAGGCCGTCACGCGGCCTGATTTGCTGCCGCGCTTCGGCACCGACCAATTCATCACCCTCGACCGACGCCGTCGCTCCACCGATGGCAAGCTGGTGTCCCTCGAACGCTCATTGATGCCCGCCACCGGAGGCCTGGAAAGCCTGCCGCGGGTCGGCCTGATCGACAATTCCCTGACCATCACCCTGGCCGCCTACGGCTACATCGGCGAACGCGGCGATCAATGGATCGGCGCAGAACCCTTGAACGCCGAAGACGCCGCGTTGCTCGGTCGTCCGGTCGGCACCGTCTTCCTCAAAGCCTTGCGCACCACCTACGACCGGCAAAACCGTTTCATGGAACAGGTCGAAAGCCTGCTCGACCCGGTGCACTTTCGCCTGCACCTGCAATTCGGAGAATCCAGATGACCGCGCTCGACCGTGCGCTCGGCGCGTTCTACGGACTGGCCCTGGGCGATGCGCTGGGCATGCCGACGCAATCCCTGAGCCGCGCCGAGATCACGGCGCGCTTCGGTGCGATCACTGATCTGCAAGACGCCGGCCCCGATCAACCGATTGCCGCGAACATGCCCAGGGGCTCGATCACCGACGACACCGAACAGGCGATTCTGGTCGGTCAATTGTTGGTGGCCGGTGAGGGCCGGATCGAACCGGCCGTGCTCGCTCAGCGGCTGATCGAATGGGAGGCCGGAATGCAGGCCAAGGGTTCGCAAGACTTACTCGGCCCTTCGACCAAGCGCGCAATCGAAATGATCCTCACCGGCCACTCGCCGGAAGAAGCGGGGCGCTACGGCACCACCAACGGCGCGGCGATGCGCATCACGCCGGTCGGTATCGCCACGGATGTCGCCCAGCCTGAACGTTTTATAAGCGCCGTCGTGCAGGCCTGCCAGGTCACCCACAACACCACGCTGGGAATTTCCAGTGCGGCGGCGGTGGCGGCAGTGGTTTCGGCCGGCATCAACGGCATGGACCTGGGCGAGGCGTTGAACCTCGGTCAGCAGATCGCCCAACAAGCCGAAAGTCATGGCCACTGGGTGGCGGGCGGACGGATTGCCTCGCGCATCAGCTGGGCGCGGACCATCAGCGTCGACAGTGACAAAGCGTTGCTGGCGGATTTGCTGTACGACGTGATCGGCACGTCGGTGGCTTCGCAGGAATCGGTCGTGGTCTCGTTTGCCCTGGCGCAACAAGTGGCCGTTGGTGAAATGAACGCCTTCGAAGCGCTGTGCATGGCCGCGAGCCTGGGCGGTGACACCGATACCATCGCGGCGATACTGGGCGCGATGCTCGGGGCCTGCCTGGGGCTTGGGAGTTGGCCGGTGGCGATGATCGAACAGGTCAAAGCCGTCAATGATCTGGAGCTGGAACCTTTGGTAAAAGGGCTTCTGGCCTTGCGCTGACTGACCTGGCCTCTTCGCGAGCAGGCTCGCTCCCACAGGTACCGTGCGGCTGCATTATCCCTGTAGGAGCGAGCCTGCTCGCGATGGGCGCACCACCTATTCGAATTAATAACCCCGCAATGGAAAGCACGAATACGGCCAGGATCGCCGGGATGTAGTTTCGTCTTCCGTCATTGCCCACAACCACAACAAAGGCAACAGGAGCATTTTCATGAGTTCATCGAACGCCGGGCAAAGCGCCGGGCAACTGGAAACCCGCGGCATCGAACCGGTGCCGGAAGCGGAGTGCAACGGTCACCCGCTGCAACTGTTCTGGGTCTGGTTCGCGGCTAACATTTCCATTCTCGGCCTGCCGCTGGGTGCCACGCTTGTTGCGTTTCGCGGGTTGGCGATCTGGCAGGCGGTCATCGTTGCGATCCTCGGCGCCGCCGGTTCTTTCGCGGTGGTCGGGATCATCTCCATCGCCGGTCGTCGTGGTCGTGCACCGAGCCTGACGCTGTCGCGCGCCATCTTCGGGGTGCGCGGCAACATCGGCCCGACCCTGGTTTCGCTGATGTCGCGGCTGGGCTGGGAAACCGTCAACACCACCACCGCCGCCTTCGTGCTGCTGTCGCTGTGCTCAATCCTGTTCGGTTCGCCGGTGGAGGCCAAAAGCGCACCGGTGTTGACCCTGGTCTTCATCGCGATTTTCGTGCTGCTGACTTTGTCGGTGTCCGGCCTTGGTCACGCTACTTTGCTGGTGATCCAGAAGTGGGCGACTTATGTGTTCGGTGCGCTGAACATTCTGGTCGGCGGCTTCCTCTGCGCCACCATCGACTGGAGCGCGGTGTTCAACGCCACGCCTGCGCCTTTGAGCGCGATGATCATCGGCATCGGCACCATGGCCGCCGGCACCGGGATCGGCTGGGCCAACGCCGGTGCCGACATGTCGCGCTATCAGCATCGCAGCGTCAAAGCCGTGCGCCTGGTCGCGTCGGCGGCCTTTGGTGCGGGGATTCCGCTGGTGCTGCTGATCACCCTCGGCGGCCTGCTGTCGGTGGGCAACAACGACCTGGCCTCGGCCACCGATCCGATCATCGCGATCCGCGACATGCTGCCGACCTGGATGGCCGTGCCGTACCTGATCACCGCGTTCGGCGGGCTGCTGCTGTCGAACAACCTGTCGGTGTATTCCGCCGGATTGACCACCCTGACCCTCGGCCTCAAGGTCAAGCGCGTCTACGCCGTGGTGGTCGACATCGTCGCGATCTTCGCCGGTTCGATCTACTTCATGCTGATCGCCGACAGTTTCTATGGCCCGTTCATTACCTTCATTTCGCTGCTGGCGGTGCCGATCACGGCGTGGGTCGGGATCTTCGTCGTTGACCTGATACATCGTCATTACTACAGCCCCAAAGACTTGCTGGACGTCAGCCCGAGCAGTGCCTACTGGTACAACGGCGGTATCGAATGGCGCGCGTTTGGCGCGTGGGCGCTGGCGATCGTGCTGGGCTTCAGCTTCACCACCATTGGCACCACCGAACAAAACGTCTGGTTCCGCGGTTTTCTTTCGGATTCGTGGCTGGGCCATAACGGCCTGGGCTGGATCGTGACGTTCCTGGTGGCCGGCGGGATTTATTTTGTACTCGGTGGGGCCAGGGATCGTCGTGCCGCAATGACCGAGAACGCTCATGCCTAGATTGCTGCACACCGGCCAGGTCATCATCGACCTGGTCATGGCCGTGGACAAACTGCCGCAACCGGGCGGCGATGTGCTGGCGCAATCCGCCAGTTTCGAAGCCGGCGGAGGGTTCAACGTGATGGCCGCCGCCGCGCGTAACGGGCTGCCGGTGGTCTACCTCGGTCGTCATGGCACCGGTCGTTTCGGCGACCTGGCCCGTGAGGCGATGAAGGTTGAAGGCATTCGGATCGGCATCGCACACAAGGCCGAACGGGATACGGGGTTGTGCGTTGCGGTGACCGATGCCTCGGCTGAGCGCAGTTTCATTTCCTACATAGGCGCCGAGGGCGAATTGACCACCGAGGACCTGGCGAGCGTGCCGGCCGAGGCGGGTGACTACGTGTATGTCAGTGGCTACAGCCTGTTGCATGTCGGCAAGGCCCAGGCGCTGCTGGACTGGGTGCTGGGTTTGCCGAAAGTGATCAACGTGGTGTTCGATCCCGGCCCGTTGGTGGACTCGCCGGACGCGCCATTGATGCAGGCGTTGTTGCCGCGCATTGATCTGTGGACCAGCAACAGTGTCGAGGCGCTGCGGTTTACCGGGGCGGCGGACATTGCCGAGGCGCTGGACAGGCTCACCGATCACCTGCCGGCCGAGGTGTTGATGGTGGTGCGCGATGGGCCGCAAGGGTGCTGGATCAGTCAGCGTGGCGAGCGAGAGCATCTGCCCGGTTTCAAGGTTGAAGCGGTAGACAGCAATGGTGCTGGCGATGCCCATGCCGGGGTGTTTCTGGCCGGGTTGGCGCGAGGGTTGTCGGCGAGTGAAGCGGCGCGACGGGCGAATGCGGCGGCGGCGCTGGCAGTCACTCGGTGGGGGCCGGCGACTTCGCCTGGGACTGCTGAAGTGAATGCATTAATCAGGAAGACTTTCGGCGCCTGACATAACGCTTTCGCGGGCAAGCCTCGCTCCTACAGGGATTTGGTCATACGCGGATTTTCGCTACAACCCTAACCTGTAGAAGCGAGGCCTGCCCGCGAAGGGGCCACTACATTCAATAAAAAAATCAGGCTTCTACCCAGCCTTGCGCAACGCCTCAATCAACTCTTGTTTACGCATGTTCGAGCGCCCCGGAATCTTCTTCGAAGTCGCTTCCTTCCTCAAACTGTCAACCGTCTGCGTCTCTCGCGAAGCCTTGCTGTCACGCGAATGACCTTCGCGACTGGCCACCGCACGTCGTGACGATTCCTTGCGATCTTCTGATTTGGCACTCGCCGGTTTCTTGCGCCCGGAGCCCCCCTTGCGTTCGCCGCCACCGGACTGCTTGTTCACCGTTGCCCAGGCGCGCGCCTGCGCTTCATCTTTCGAGACACCTTTGTGCTCGTAGCCTTCTTCAATGTGCTCGGCCTTACGCTTTTGCTCGGCGGTATATTTGTCTTTGCTTCCACGAGGCATGGGATTTCTCCTGCTACTTGTAGAGTCGCTCAAACGGTCGCAGCCGCGCACGACTGCGACCTGATCCATCTTGTTAAACGTCCAGCTTGCGCGCCGCCTCAACCCCAGCCGCGCTGAGTTTGATCGGCAGTTGCAGCGAGTGTTCGCCGGCCTCGTTGCAGGTCACATGCCCGTGCTGAATCAGCCCGCGATCCTGCAGCGTGGCGAGGGTGCTGGCCACGATTTTCTCCCCCCGGTAATTGTCCAGGACCTCCTTGCCCAAGCCATTTGGATGGGCGTGCAGCAGACGGGTCAGGACTTCTTTCTCAAGGTTGTTATCGACGTTCATGGTTACCTCTTCATGGATGTGGATAGGTGAAACTCGCGTGGGCGAACTATTGGCTGGCGCCGCCTTCGGAACCCGAGCCACCGGTGGTGGTTTTCGAGCCCATGCCGGCGCCGGCGTTATCCGGTGTCTGGGTGTCCGGCATGTTCATGCCACCTTGGCGGCCCGTATCGTTGCCCTGAATCCGTGGGTCGGTGCCCGTTGACGGAGGCTGGCTGCTGTCTACGCCCGTGCCGTTGGTGTTCATGCCGGGTGAGCCTTGGGTGGTCGGATTTTTCTGACCTTCGACCGGGTTGGTCGGGCCGGTACCCGTGGCGGTGGTCGCCGCGAAAGCGGCAGAGGACAACAGCGTGGCGAGAGCGAGGGCGGTCAAGCGGGACATGATCATGGTGTCGTCTCCATTTAATTAGAGTCCTTACCTGATGTTGGTCCGCCCCCGATTTGGATTGGTGCCTGATGAACGACGAACGGTTCAGGCCTGTTGCAACGATTTGCTGCTGTCGACCCGACGCCAGATCAAGCGGCCCAAGGTGATCAGCCAGTTCAACAGCCCTATGGCGAGAACTGTGAGTAGAAGTGTCGTCATTCCGTGTTCGACGATGATCTTCCCGGCGAGCAATGGAAAGCCGAATACACCGATGAAGTACGACAGGCTGAACAGCAACAACGATTGCGAAGTGGTGCCGTGGGGCGTTTCGTTCGCCGCCAGGCCATTGATCACCGAGTACGTCAGCCCGTAGCCGACCCCGAGCATCATCGCTGCCAGCACGTAGCTGAGCTCGCTATCGACCACGAAGCTGAACAGCACAATCGAACCCGCCATCACGCCTGACAGCAGGCACGAAGCGCGCAATGCGTCGCGCTTGACCACGATCCCGGCGATCAACATCCGGCTGCTGATTGCCGCGCCCATGAAGCCGAAAAAGAACAGCGAGTAATCCAGCGAGCGAGACGCTGCGTAACTGGTTTGAAAGCTCGACAGGCCGCCGAATACGCACCCGCCGAGGCCGACCATGATGATCGGAAACACTGCCTTCGACGACAACACCTGAGTCGTCGCACGCCAGGAAATGCGGGCGACAGTGGCGGTAGGCGAGGGCGTTTTTTTCAGTTGCGAATGCAGCCGCCAGAACAGCAACACACCCATCAGGCTGGCCAACGCGGCAAGGTAAAAGGCGGCGGTGACGGGATAACCGAACGCACTGGCCGCGCGGCCCAACAGCGGCCCGCTGCCGATCCCGGTCATCATGCTGCCCGACAGCAGCGCAAAGTATTTCGCGCGTTGCGCGGGCGTCACCAGGCTCGCCACGATCATCGGCCCCAAGGTGTAAAACACCCCCCAGCCCAGCCCCAGCAGCAGTCCGAAAAACAGCAACAGATTGCCGAACCCCGGCGTCAGCGCGAAGCCCAGGCTGGCCGCCACCAACAACACGCCGAACAGCGCAATCGAACGCGCCGCGCCGAGCAGGTCAGACAGGTGCCCGGAGACAACTACCGCCGCAAATGTGCTGAGCATCGCCGCCGAAATCACACTGCCGGCATCATGTTCGTTGCCGCCCCGTGAACCGATCAACAGTGACAACAGGAAGGTCGAGCCGTAGGACAGCGACAGCAAATAACTGGCGAGGCAAAACAGGCCGAACACTCTGCTTGAGACGTGGGGCGTAGCGGTAGACATGACGCGGTTCCTTGACCCGATAAAAACGCTGACCCTCTATCTACCATGTACCTCGACATTGTTAGGTCTGGGGTTATCGATGCCAGGGTTAGCGCGGGCCGGAGTAATGCGCTCAGGTGATGCCGATTTCTTCCTTGAACAGCACCATAAAACCCTTCAGGCGCTCATGCCTGACGCGCGCCAGCCGCTGGCCTGTGATCGTCTGGAAACCGTCCGCCAGGTGCAGCAACTTGGTCTGAAAGTGATCGAGGCAAAAGCGTTTGTCATCGTAGTCCCGCGCTGTCGCTTCCGGGTCTTGCGGGTCGTAAAGGGCGCTGCCCATGCGTCCGGCGATATAGAACGTGCGCGCTACGCCGAGCATGCCGAGGGAGTCGAGGCGGTCGGCGTCCTGCAGGATTTTGGCTTCGAGCGAGGACGGGGTGATGTTGGCGGAAAAGCTGTGGGCTTCGATGGCGTGGGCGACTGCGCTGATTTTTGCACTTGGCCAAGCCATGTCGCTTAGCACGGCAGATGCTTTTTCAGCAGCCAGGCGTGAGGCCTGTGAGCGCAACGGCGAATTCTTTTCCACCGCCACGCAATCATGCAAAAGCACCGCCGCCAGCAGCACTCCGAGATCGCCGCCTTCTTCAGCATGAAGCGTTCGCACGTTGTGCCACACCCGTTGCAGATGGGACCCATCGTGGGCGCCATCTTCCGAGGGTTCCAGTGCGTGGGGTAGCAGTTGCGCTGCGAGAAGTTGCAGCGGCGCGAAAGCATCAGTGGCCATGACTTTCCTTTGAAGTGAACGCGCTTTTGTGGCGAGGGCGCTTGCTCCCGCCGGGTTGCGAAGCAACCCCATCCCGGGAGCAAAGGTATTTCAGTTAATACCGAGTTGCCAGCCTTTACGACTGCTTCGCACTCGGACGGGAGCAAGCTCCCTCGCCACAAACCACGCGCCGACTTAGTATGGCGTTTTCAACTTTCGACAAAGGCACGTCCATGACGATCGAGATCCGCCCGGCAACCCCCAGCGATGCACCGCAAATCCTCGGGTTCATCACTGAACTGGCCGACTACGAACGTGCCCGTCACGAAGTCATCGCCAGCGTTGCCGACATCGAACGCAGCCTGTTCAGCGAAGGCGCCACCGCCCACGGCCTGATCTGCCTGCGCGACGGCTTGCCGATCGGCTTCGCGGTGTTCTTCTTCAGCTATTCCACCTGGCTCGGCAGTAATTGCCTGTACCTCGAAGACCTCTACATCACCCCCCAGCAACGCGGTGGCGGCGCCGGTAAAACCTTGCTGCGCCACCTCGCCAAAATCGCCTGCGCCAATGACTGCGGGCGCTTCGAATGGAGCGTGCTGGACTGGAACAAACCGGCGATCGAATTTTATAAGTCGTTGGGCGCGCAGCCGCAGGAAGAGTGGGTCCGGTATCGGATGGATGGGAAGGTGTTGCGGGAGTTTGCTGAGGGGAGTTGATCCTACCCGTCTAGTCCGTCATCCTCTGCGCCTTTGCGCGCTCACGGATGACACCTGCAATGTCTATGACGTCTTCATCACTCGACACTCGTCATGTTCGCCATCGACTGTCCGGTTGGTTGAACGATGGTGGTGCATTTCCTTTGCGCCCTGATGGTTGCCACCATCGCTATAAAACTCAAAAGCAAGGAGCTTTAACTTGAGTGGAAAACCTGCTGCGCGCGTTACAGACCCTACTTCGTGCCCGTTACCCGGACATGGCACCAATCCGATTGTTTCTGGATCACCAGATGTTTTCTTCGATGGTCTGGCAGCTGCTCGCATGACGGACAAATCTGCCTGTGGCAGCCCGATTACCGGCGCTGTTTCGGGGACGGTATTCATCAATGGTCTCAACGCCGCAACCCTCGATAGCACGGGCGGGCACGGCAACGTAGTTATCGGCGGTTCCGGGACCGTTATCATCGGGCAAAGCGGAGGCTGAGCAGCTTTTAGTGGGTTGCTTCCGATGCCGGTGCATTTTACCGACAGATTACAAGTGGTGAGTGACGCGACCGGTGGGCCGATTCCTTATCACCCCTATACCATTCAACGTGGTGACGGCAGCGAAGAGCATGGCGTGACGGATGCGTCCGGGTTTACTCACACAGTCAGTTCCCATTTGGCCGAGACCATTAAATTGTTTGTGGAGTGATTGGCATGGCGGGTGAAACTGCGGCGGTGAAACAAGCGTTACCTAAAAGAGAAGTAAAAATACATACATTGACCTGTAAGACTGATCAGGCTGTTAAGCAGGTGCCTGTCACCTTGCGAGACTTGGTTATATTTTTTATTGGTGGTGCGGGCGATCAGGAAAGTTACTACAGTACAGGACCTAATAATAATATCGATTATGTGCGTCGAATCGCTGTTGGCGACGCAAAACAACTAGAGATTTTGAAGCGCTGTCCTTCATGGGTGCTCAGTTATAATGATTTTATTAGTGATGATGATCTTGAACGCAATGTGTTGAGTAGAATACCTAATTGCTCCTCCGCGATTTACATCGTTGGTCACAGTCTCGGCGGCTGGAATGGTGCCCACCTTTCCAGTGCACTGACAGACAAAGGCTTCAAAGTAAAAATGCTGATTACACTGGACCCCGTGGGTGAAGGGAAAATTGTTTACGGCATCTCAAGTATCTATAGACGAGAGACGATCCCCAAGGCTGACTATTGGGTGAATATTCGGGCAGCAGCGGTAGACTGGAATGCGTCGGATCTGGTCGCGGACTTTGGTGAGCAGTGGGAAGTAACACAAGGACCCAATGTGATGGGGCGGGTGGATGTTAACCATGCTGATGCAGACAGAATGTTTGTGCAGACATTGCCAGGAGGCAAGTCTGCCCGCCAAATATTCAATGAATCGATTTTGAACTACTTCAGGGAGTGATTCTGGATGCATAAGTTTTTTTTGTTTTTAGCAATCTTGATGAGTGCATCGTGTTCTCTCAATCACGGAAGACCTGTCGCAACACTTGAGTATTCCAGTGTAAACGAACTTCGTAATACTGGAATTTACCAGGTTTTTTTCAATTCCGATGTGGAACTTATTGGGTTGTTTAAGTCGCGAATAGGTGAGGGGTTAGTCTGTTCTTTAGAGGATGATCTTGATTTTAGCGAAGCGCACCATATAAAGCGTTCCGGTTTTGGTTTGGTGGAAAAAGTGAGTGAGTCTGCACCATTGCTCTATCGAGCGAATGTCATTTTTAGTGAGTCGGAAAGCGGAAAAGGAGGAGAGAATTATTTGGAAGGGGAGGCCCTTATTCCGCTATTGAAGAAGCGTGATTTTATTTCGTGTGTTTATCGAGTTCATACTACTACATACAATACGTACTTCTCCCAAGTCATGCACGTGCCGACCGCAGAGCTGTTGAAGGCTATTGCTCACCAGTAAAACGAATCCATGCGATTCGAGGATGTTTTGCCGGGATAAACAGCCTCTCAATAACTCAGTCACTGGCTTCCCAATTACTCTTGATCAATCCGTCGAGGACTTGTCGAACAGTAATCTTGAAAGCCCCGGCCTTCCTCTCATCAAAGGCCGTTCGCCATGCCATATAACCCTGACTGAAATCCGTAATCTCTGCAGTTTCCCCCACCCGGTGGGTGATGCTGCGTTCCAAGGCTTTTGCCTGGAAGGGTAGGTGTGGCATTTCATTGAACTCGCTACCTGTCACCGGATTGATCATCTGAAAGCCATCGACCCTGATGTGAATAACCTTGCCCAATTTTGGATAATTTTCGATTTTCAGGATCGTCAGTGTCGATCCATCCTCGCCCGGCCGGTTTTTGTAGGCCCAGATATCGCCCACCTTCAATTCTTTCGATGCGCTGAATGCTGCGGTGGACCAGAGAGCACTACAGAACAGCAGCGCCTTTAAAGCAATCTTCATTTTTCTTCCTTGAGGGCTGGGTGCCGTTCCGATGGCCGGGCATTTTAAGGCGTTGGCGAAGAAAATCCTGTCATACTTGTAAATCCCATAATATGGGAGTCATATTTATATATTGAGATTTCTCCGCGTCAGGGTTTATAGTCCAGCTCACTCACTGCCAATAAACAAAACAGGTGAAGCGATGCTGGCGCAATTGATCGCGCTCGATTGGGGGACGACCTCATTACGTGCTTACAAACTCGCCGCGGGTGGCCAGGTGCTGGAACAGCGTTCGCTGTCGTCCGGGATCATGCAGCTGCCCCGGACACCGCGAATCATCAACGGTCAGGAATGCGCCGACGGTTTTGAACTGGCCTTCGACGAGGCGTGCGGTGACTGGCTCGACGCGCAGCCGGATTTGCCGGTGATTGCCTGTGGCATGGTCGGCAGCGCCCAGGGCTGGCGCGAAGCGGCCTACTGCGATACACCGGCGAACGTCGCCAATCTTGGAACTTCCCTACAAACCCTTCGCAGTCTTCGCGGTGTTGATGTGCACATCGTGCCGGGCGTGATTCAGCGTTCGCGCTTGCCGAACGTGATGCGCGGCGAAGAAACCCAGGTGCTGGGTGTCCTGCAGAATCTGCCGCTCGAGCAGGGCGCTGACCTGTTGATCGGCCTGCCAGGCAGTCATTCGAAATGGGTGGAAGTGGCCGACGGCTGCATCGTGCATTTCGACACCTTCATGACCGGCGAGATTTTCGCCGTGCTCAGTGAACACAGCATTCTCGGGCGTACCCAGCAAAAGGGCGCGTCGTTTGATGGCCAGGCGTTTGATCGCGGTGTGCAAGTGGCGCTGTCGGCGGAGGGCGAGATCGGTCCGTTGTCGACGCTGTTCAGCGCCCGCAGCCTCGGGCTGACCGGTGAGCTCTGCGCCACTGCCCAACCGGATTACTTGTCCGGCCTGCTGATCGGCCACGAACTGTCGGCGCTGGCCAACGTTCAGCGACGCCGACGCAACAGCGTTCACCTGCCTTCAATCATCCTCATTGGCAACTCCCAACTGTGTGCCCGCTACAGCCGGGCCCTCGACGCCTGTGGTTTTGCCCGCGTGACCCTGGCCGAACAAGCCACCGAACGCGGGTTGTGGCAATTGGCGGTCGCCGCCGGACTGATCGCCGCACACCCATCCCGTTCAACCTGACTGGAGGTCTGACATGCTCAAGCAAGCACTGGCGCAAAACGGTCTGATCGCGATCCTGCGCGGCCTGCGCCCGCAAGAAGCGGCCGCCATTGGCGAAGTCCTTTATGCCGCCGGATTTCGCGTCATCGAAGTGCCGCTCAATTCCCCTGAGCCCTACGACAGTATCCGCATCCTGCGCAGTACTTTGCCCGCCGATTGCCTGATCGGCGCGGGTACGGTGCTGACACCGGAACAGGTCGAGCAAGTGAAAGCGGCGGGCGGTCAGGTGATCGTCATGCCGCACAGTGATGCCAAAGTGTTGCGGGCAGCAAAAGCGGCAGGGTTGTACCTGTCGCCGGGCGTTGCTACGCCGACCGAAGCCTTCGCCGCATTGGCCGAAGGGGCGGACGTGCTGAAGATGTTCCCGGCCGAGCAGATGGGGCCGGCGGTCGTCAAAGCCTGGCTCGCGGTGCTGCCGGCCGGAACCATTCTGGCGCCGGTTGGCGGGATCACGCCGGACAACATGCAGGTGTTTATCGACGCCGGTGTGAAAGGTTTCGGATTGGGTTCCGGGTTGTTCAAACCAGGCATGACGCCTGAGGACGTGGCGATAAACGCCAAGGCCTATGTCGCTGCATGGAACGCTCTGCGTTAAGACTTTCTGGCGCCGAGCGCGCTACATCTATAAGAGAGACAACAGATGAAAATCACCAAACTCACCACCTTCATCGTTCCGCCGCGCTGGTGCTTCCTCAAGGTCGAAACCGACGAAGGCGTGACCGGCTGGGGCGAGCCCGTGGTCGAAGGCCGCGCACATACCGTCGCCGCTGCCGTTGAAGAATTGTCCGACTACCTGATCGGCAAAGACCCACGCAACATCGAAGACATCTGGACCGTGCTCTACCGCGGCGGCTTCTACCGCGGCGGCGCGATTCACATGAGCGCGCTGGCCGGTATCGATCAGGCGTTGTGGGATATCAAGGGCAAGGCCTTGGGGGTGTCGGTCAGCGATTTGCTGGGCGGTCAGGTGCGGGACAAGATTCGCGTGTATTCGTGGATCGGTGGCGACCGTCCGGCGGACACCGCTCGCGCGGCGAAAGAAGCGGTCGAGCGTGGTTTCACGGCGGTGAAAATGAACGGCACCGAGGAGCTGCAATTCCTCGACTCCTTCGAGAAAGTCGACCTCGCCCTGGCCAACGTTGCCGCGGTGCGTGACGCGGTGGGCCCGAACGTCGGCATCGGTGTGGACTTCCATGGCCGGGTGCACAAGCCCATGGCCAAGGTGCTGATGAAGGAACTCGACCCGTACAAACTGATGTTCATCGAAGAGCCGGTGCTCAGCGAAAACTACGAAGCGCTGAAGGAACTGGCGCCGCTGACCAGCACCCCGATTGCCCTCGGCGAGCGCTTGTTTTCGCGCTGGGATTTCAAGCGTGTGCTCAGCGAAGGTTACGTCGACATCATCCAGCCGGATGCGTCCCACGCCGGTGGCATCACCGAAACCCGCAAGATCGCCAACATGGCCGAGGCCTACGACGTGGCGCTGGCGCTGCATTGCCCGTTGGGTCCGATTGCCCTGGCGGCGTGCCTGCAACTGGATGCGGTTTGCTACAACGCGTTCATCCAGGAGCAGAGCCTGGGCATCCATTACAACGAGAGCAATGACCTGCTCGATTACGTGAAAGATCCGCGAGTGTTCGATTACGACAAAGGCTTCGTGAAGATCCCGAACGGCCCGGGCCTGGGCATTGAGATCAACGAGGAATACTTGATCGAACGCGCCGCTGTCGGCCACCGCTGGCGCAACCCGATCTGGCGCCATGCCGATGGCAGTTTTGCTGAGTGGTGAGTTCCTCCTGACTCCACCATGGTGATCGTTCGCACGCTCTGCGTGGGAATGCCTCACCGGGCGCTCTGCGTCCGCTCTTGGGACGCGGAGCGTCCCTGGCTGTATTCCCACGCGAGCGTGGGAACGATCACGACCTCAATAAACATAAGAAGAGGCATTCCCCATGCAACCGCAAACCCTTACCGGGCAGGCGTCGTTGGTGGCGCCCAGCCGCAAGCGTTTTTTCATCATGGTGCTGCTGTTCATCACCGTGGTCATCAACTACCTCGACCGCAGCAACCTGTCCATCGCCGCCCCCGCGCTGACCAGCGAACTGGGCATCGACCCGATCCACGTCGGGCTGATTTTCTCGGCCTTCGGCTGGACTTACGCCGCTATGCAAATCCCTGGCGGATGGCTGGTGGATCGGGTCCCGCCGCGCATCCTTTACAGCGTTGCGTTGCTGCTATGGTCAATCGCCACCGTCATGCTCGGCTTCGCCGCCAGCTTCATCGCACTGTTCGTGTTGCGCATGGCAGTCGGTGCCCTGGAAGCGCCGGCGTATCCGATCAACAGTCGGGTGGTGACCACCTGGTTCCCCGAACGCGAACGCGCCACGGCCATCGGTTTCTATACCTCCGGACAGTTCGTGGGATTGGCGTTCCTGACGCCGGTACTCGCCTGGCTGCAGCATGAATTTGGCTGGCACATGGTGTTTGTCAGCACCGGTGCGGTCGGTATTCTCTGGGCGGTGATCTGGTACGCGGTGTATCGCGAGCCACGGGACTTCAAAGGTGCCAACGACGCCGAAATCGAGCTGATCCGCGAAGGTGGCGGGCTGGTGGATATCCAGGCCGAGCAAGCCAAGGTCAAGGCGAAATTCAGCTGGACCGACCTCGGCATCGTTCTGACCAAACGCAAGTTGTGGGGCATCTACCTCGGTCAGTTCTGCCTCAACTCGACGCTGTGGTTTTTTCTGACGTGGTTCCCGACCTACCTGGTGAAATACCGTGGCATGGACTTCATCAAGTCCGGTCTGTTGGCGTCGCTGCCGTTTCTCGCCGCCTTTATCGGCGTGCTGTGTTCCGGGTTCTTCTCCGACTTCCTGATCCGTCGCGGCTACACCGTGGGCTTCGCGCGCAAGTTGCCGATCATTGGCGGCTTGCTGATTTCCACCTCGATCATCGGCGCCAACTTTGTTGAATCGACACCGCTGGTGATTGCCTTCCTCGCGTTAGCGTTCTTCGGTAACGGGCTGGCTTCGATCACCTGGTCGCTGGTATCAACGCTCGCTCCGGCGCGGTTGCTCGGATTGACCGGTGGGGTGTTCAACTTCATCGGCAACCTGTCGGCGATTACCACGCCGATTGTCATCGGTTTCCTGGCAACCGGCGATTCGTTCGCCCCGGCGATCACCTACATCTCGGTTCTTGCATTGATTGGCGCGCTTTCCTACATCCTGCTGGTCGGCAAGGTCGAGCGTATCAAGTTGTAGTGGCAGCCATCGGGCGACCATAATGCCGTCCGTTCACTCGCTCAACGGTAAAGGCTGGATATGCAGGAAGACGCCCCAAAAATCGCCAAGGACGCCGCGCCGACCGGCACTCAGACACTGCTTCGTGGCCTGGGTGTGGTTCAGGCCGTGGCCAGCGGCGCCCGCGATCTCAAGGAAATCGCCCGGCTGATCGGTACGACGCGCAGCACCACCCATCGTCTGGCCAGTTGCCTGGTGGACGAGCGTTACCTGCGCGTGGTGCCGCAAGTCGGTTACCTGCTGGGGCCGAAGCTGATCGAGCTGGGTTTCCAGGCGCGTGAAGAGTTGCCGCTGGTCACCCTGGCCGGGCCGTATCTGGATGAGTTGTCGGCGTTGACCGGCGACACCATTCACTTGGCGATTCGTGAAGGCGACGAGGTGCTGTACCTGCACAAGAATCCGGGGCGCAATGGCCCGGAAATGCGCTCGCGGGTCGGCCATCGCATGCCGTTGGCGCGTACAGGGATCGGCAAGGCCTTGATGCTGGATGACTCGCAGGAAGAATGGCAACGGCTGTACGAAGTCAGCCTGCCGGCGGGTGGGAAAAATCTGTTCTGGCCGCTGCACCCGGAGCAGTCCTGGGAGCAGTTTCAGCAGCGCATGGTCGAATACGTGGCCGGCGGTTATGCCTTCGATCTGGAAGATAACGAACCGTCGATTCGCTGTGTGGCGGCGCCGATCCGTGATGCCAGTAAACGAATCGTCGCCGCCATCAGCATCGCCAGCACCGTGCCGTACATGCCGCTGGAAAAAATGGCCGAGCTGATTCCCCTGATCAAAGGGGTCACGGCCCGGCTCTCGGCAGAACTCGGCGCGAAGGTTTAGACCTTCAACGTCGCCATGTCGATGACGAAGCGGTACTTCACGTCACCGGCGATCATGCGGGCGTAAGCCTCGTTGATCTGGCGGATGTCGAGCATTTCGATGTCGCAGGTGATGTTGTGCTCGGCGCAGAAATCCAGCACTTCCTGGGTTTCGGCAATGCCGCCGATCAGCGAGCCGGCCAACACGCGACGGCTCATCACCAGTTTACCGGCGTGGACCGGTGGGTCGACCGGTTCGATCAACCCCACCATAATGTGCACGCCGTCGAAACGAAGCGTATCGAGGTAGGGATTGAGGTCGTGCTGCACCGGAATGGTGTCCAGCAGGAAGTCGAAATGTCCTGCGGCGGCCTTCATCTGTTCGGCATCGGTGGACACGATCACGTGGTCCGCCCCTTGACGACGACCTTCTTCAGCCTTGCTCGCCGAGCGGGTGAACAGCGTGACTTCCGCGCCCATCGCCTTGGCGAACTTGATGCCCATGTGGCCGAGGCCGCCCATGCCGAGAATCCCGACCTTGTCGCCGGCCTTCACGCCGTAGTGCTTTAGCGGCGAGTAAGTGGTGATGCCGGCACAGAGGATCGGCGCGGCACTGGCCAGGTCGAGTTTCTCGGGGATGCGCACAACGAAATGCTCGCTGACCACGATGCTGTCGGAGTAGCCGCCCATGGTGTTGCTGCCATCGACCCGGTCCGGGGTGGCGTAGGTCATGGTCGGACCTTCGAGGCAGTATTGCTCAAGGTTGGACCGGCAGGCTTCGCAGCTGCGGCAAGAATCGACCATGCAACCGACACCGACCAGATCGCCGACTTTATGTTGGGTGACGTTCGCACCTATCGCTGTCACTTTGCCTACGATCTCGTGGCCGGGCATCAACGGGTAAACGGCAATGCCCCACTCGTTGCGGGCCTGATGGATGTCGGAATGGCAGACGCCGCAGTAGAGAATATCGATTGCCACATCGTCGGCCCTTGGGCTGCGGCGTTCGAATTTCACGGGGGCGAGGGGAGTGGTAGCCGACTGGGCGGCGTATCCGATGGCGGTGTACATGGTGAACCTCGCAAAAGCAATGACAAGTGAGGCGGCGCATTTTGGGCGCCGTGCCTGCCACGGGCCATGGCGATTCCTCCGGGTGTCATGCCTATTCCTCCGGCATCAGCGTTCGTTTGATCAAATGGGCGATCAGACCTGCGATGATGCTTTCATACCTTTTTCCGCGACTTTTTTGTGAAGATTTCTCATGTTGTTAACCCGTCATCTTGATGCGAATGCCACGCTGGTTTCGCTGATCGAGCCCCTGACCACTCGCGATGGTTTCGCTCCTACGGCGTTGCCGGGCGTCCAGGTTTTACGGGCCAGTCGCGATGTGGCCCGTGGTCCGCAGATCTACGAGCCGAGCCTGGTGATCATCGCCCAAGGCAGCAAACTGGCGTATCTGGGGCCGCGCACGTTGGAGTACGGCGCCGGGCACTACCTGATTCAGGCATTGCCGGTGCCGTTTGAGTGCGAAACGTTTTCGGCGCCGGATGGGCCGATGCTCGGGGTGTCCATCGCCATCGACCGAGTGTTGCTCGGTGAGTTGGTGTTGGCCATGGGCCTGGTGCCGGGGCGCACGGTTCCTGCGCAAACACTGGAGTCCATGACGTCGGCGGTGCTCGACGATGCGATGCGTGGTTGCGTGGAGCGGCTGTTGCGTTGCCTGCACGATCCGCTGGAATGCCAGGTCATGGGGCCGGCGCGGTTGCGGGAATTGTTGTTCGTCGCGTTGCGCGGTCCGCAAGCTGATGTGTTGCGTGCGCTGGTGGAGCAGCAAGGGCAGTTCGCCCGGATTGCAGCCTCGCTCAACCATCTGCACGGGCATTTCACCGAGCCGTTGAATGTGGAAACCCTGGCCAGTTGCGCGAACATGAGCGCGTCGACCTTCCATGAGCATTTCAAGCGCAGCACGTTGTTGTCGCCGGTGCAGTATTTGAAGCGCTTGCGCTTGCTCAAGGCGCAGCAGTTGTTGCTCGCCGAGGGGTTGGGCGTGGCGCAGGTGGCGCATCGGGTCGGGTATCAAAGCACGTCGCAGTTCAGTCGTGAGTACAAGCGCTACTTTGAGCGTAATCCGGGGGATGAGCGCGCTGCCTGAGTGGGTAATGGTTCCTCTGTAGGAGTGAGCCTGCTCGCGATTGCGGTGGGTCAGTCGACATTTATTCTGAATGACACAACGCAATCGCGAGCAGGCTCACTCCTACAGGGGGATTATGGTGTGGGGTAAATGGCGGGCAACAAAAAGGCCCCCATTCCGGGAGCCTTGATGTTCAGGCGTTCGGCTTACATGTTCGGGTAAGTCGGGCCGCCAGCACCTTCCGGCGCCACCCACGTGATGTTCTGTGCAGGGTCCTTGATGTCGCAGGTCTTGCAGTGAACGCAGTTCTGGGCGTTGATCTGGAAGCGCTTCTCGCCGTCTTCCTTGGTCACCACTTCGTACACGCCGGCCGGGCAGTAGCGCTGGGCAGGCTCATCGTACAGCGGCAGGTTCTTGGCGATCGGAATGCTCGGATCGGTCAGCTTCAGGTGGCACGGCTGCTCTTCTTCGTGGTTGGTACCGGAGATGAACACCGAGCTGAGTTTGTCGAAGCTGATCTTGCCGTCCGGTTTCGGGTAGTCGATCTTCTTGCAGTCGACCGCCAGCTTCAGGCAAGCGTAATCAGGCTTGGTGTCGTGCAAGGTGAACGGCAGTTTGCCGCCGAAGATGTTCTGGTCCAGCCAGTTGAAACCACCGCCGACGATGGCGCCGAACTTGTGGATCGCCGGGCCGAAGTTGCGGCTGGCGAACAGTTCGTCGTAGAGCCAGCTCTTCTTGAAGGCGTCGACGTAAGTGGTCAACTCTTCGGTGCCGTCTTTTTCAGCGAACAGCGCCTCGGCCACGGACTCAGCGGCGAGCATGCCCGATTTCATGGCGGTGTGGCTGCCTTTGATCTTGGCGAAGTTCAGGGTGCCTAGGTCGCAACCGATCAGTGCGCCGCCCTTGAATACCATCTTCGGCAGCGAGTTCAGGCCACCTTTGCAGATGGCACGAGCGCCGTAGCTGATGCGCTTGCCGCCTTCCAGGTACTGCTTGAGCACCGGGTGATGCTTGAGGCGCTGGAACTCGTCGAACGGCGACAGGTAAGTGTTGCTGTAGGAGAGATCGACGATCAGACCGACGACCACCTGGTTGTTTTCCAGGTGGTAGAGGAACGAGCCACCGGTGTTCTCGGTGCCCATGATGTCCATCGGCCAACCGGCGGTGTGGACCACCAGGCCTGGTTGATGCTTGGCCGGATCGACTTCCCAGATTTCTTTCAGGCCGATGCCGTAATGCTGGGCGTCGGCTTCGCTATCGAGGTTGAAGCGCTTGATCAGCTGCTTGCCGATGTGGCCACGGCAACCTTCGGCGAACAGCGTGTACTTGCCGCGCAGTTCCATGCCAGGGGTGTACAGACCTTCCTTCGGTTGGCCTTCGCGGTCAACGCCCAGATCACCGGTGATGATCCCGCGAACCACGCCGTTCTCGTCGAACAGCGCTTCCTGAGCGGCGAAGCCTGGGTAGATTTCTACGCCCAGGTTCTCGGCCTGCTGGGCCAGCCAGCGGCACAGGTTGCCCAGGGAGATGATGTAGTTGCCATCGTTGTGCATGGTCTTGGGCACAAAGAAGTCAGGAATTTTTTGCGCGCTGTCGGCGTTTTTCAGAACGAAGATGTCATCGCGGGTCACTGGTGTGTTCAGCGGGGCGCCGAGCTCCTTCCAGTCCGGGAACAACTCGTTCAGGGCGCGGGGTTCGAAGATCGCGCCGGACAGGATGTGTGCGCCGACTTCGGAGCCTTTTTCGACCACGCAGACGCTGATTTCCTTACCGGCTTCAGCAGCCTTCTGCTTCAAGCGGCAGGCGGCGGAAAGACCCGCGGGGCCGGCACCGACGATGACCACGTCGAATTCCATGTATTCGCGTTCCACAGGTTATCTCCTACTCAAGGCTCAACAGTTTTTTTTCTAATTGGAGGTTTGGTGTCGCATCCATGAATTCCTGCGCATTGCGCGGAACAGGACAATCGATTGACCATCTTTCTCTCTGGGTGGCGCATTATATCTACACCACTCCTAGCGTCCAATACAAACGTTTGTTTGAATTGGCTCAAAGCCAGAGAAATCAAAGTCACGCGGCTTATGAACGGCTATTTTGCCGTATTGACCGGAATAGGCGTTCCGGTCAAGATACGGTCGGTTTTGCGCTCGCCGTAGGCTGACTGTTGGGTTCAAGAGCACCTCTAAAGACAGGGCGATGGCAGTACAGGGTGATGCGCAGCGCAGTTTTGGTGCGCAGTTTACACGCCGCGATAATGAATGACTCGTCGGTCACCACTGACGAACGGTCATCACGCCTCGTGAGCAAGGTTCACTCGATACACCTGCCAGCGTTTTTAGAGGTGCCCTTGCGCCGATGAGCATCAAACCGCCAGGTTCGCCTAGGCGACTTTCTTTTCACCGGAGAGTAACGAGGAATCCATGAAGGTTCTTGTAGCTGTCAAACGCGTTGTGGATTACAACGTCAAGGTTCGCGTCAAGGCGGACAATTCCGGCGTCGACCTCGCCAACGTCAAGATGTCGATGAACCCGTTCTGCGAAATCGCAGTGGAAGAAGCCGTGCGCCTGAAAGAGAAAGGCGTTGCGACTGAAATCGTCGTCGTCTCCATCGGCCCGACCACCGCTCAAGAGCAACTGCGCACAGCGCTGGCTCTGGGCGCTGACCGCGCCATCCTCGTCGAATCCGCTGAAGATCTGACTTCCCTGGCCGTTGCCAAGCTGCTCAAGGCTGTTGTCGACAAGGAACAGCCTCAGCTGGTGATCCTTGGCAAACAAGCCATCGACAGCGACAACAACCAGACTGGCCAGATGCTTGCTGCATTGAGCGGCTACGGTCAGGGCACCTTCGCTTCGAAAGTCGAAGTGTCCGGCGACACCGTTGCCGTGACCCGCGAAATCGACGGCGGCGCGCAGACGGTTTCCCTGAAACTGCCGGCCATCGTCACCACCGACCTGCGTTTGAACGAGCCGCGCTACGCGTCCCTGCCAAACATCATGAAAGCCAAGAAGAAGCCTCTCGAAGTGCTGACTCCGGACGCTTTGGGCGTTTCCACCGCCTCCACCAACAAGACCGTGAAAGTCGAAGCGCCAGCTGCACGCAGCGCGGGTATCAAGGTCAAGTCGGTGGCTGAACTGGTCGAGAAACTGAAAAACGAAGCGAAGGTAATCTAAATGACTATCTTGGTTATTGCTGAACACGACAACAAAGTAGTGGCCCCGGCCACGCTGAATACTGTGGCTGCCGCTGCCAAAATCGGCGGTGACATCCACGTTCTGGTTGCCGGCCAGGGCGTTGGCGCCGTGGCTGAGGCCGCTGCGAAAATCGCTGGCGTGGCGAAAGTGCTGGTGGCCGACAACGCCGCCTACGCTCATCAATTGCCGGAAAACGTCGCGCCGCTGGTAGCCGAGCTGGGCGCTGGTTACAGCCACATCCTGGCTGCCGCTACTTCCAACGGCAAAAACATCCTGCCGCGCGTTGCCGCTCAGCTGGACGTTGACCAGATCTCCGAGATCATCTCGGTCGAAAGCGCTGACACGTTCAAGCGCCCGATCTACGCCGGTAACGCCATCGCGACCGTTCAATCGAACGCTGCGGTCAAAGTGATCACCGTGCGTGCGACTGGCTTCGACCCTGTGGCTGCTGAAGGTGGTTCGGCGTCAGTTGAAGCCGTTGTTGCTGCCCATGACGCTGGCACTTCCAGCTTCGTTGGCGAAGAACTGGCCAAGTCCGATCGTCCAGAACTGACCGCTGCCAAGATCGTCGTTTCCGGCGGCCGCGGCATGCAGAATGGCGACAACTTCAAACACCTGTACGCCCTGGCCGACAAGCTGGGCGCTGCCGTGGGTGCTTCCCGCGCCGCGGTCGACGCAGGTTTTGTACCCAACGACATGCAGGTCGGTCAGACCGGCAAGATCGTTGCTCCACAGCTGTACATCGCCGTCGGTATCTCCGGCGCGATCCAGCACCTGGCCGGCATGAAAGACTCCAAAGTGATCGTTGCGATCAACAAGGACGAAGAAGCGCCGATCTTCCAGGTGGCCGATTATGGCCTGGTGGCTGACCTGTTCGAAGCCATCCCCGAGTTCGAGAAGCTGGTCTAATCCAGTCGCTTGACTTATAAAGAGCCCGACCTTTTGGTCGGGCTTTTTTTTGTTCCGGATTTGAGTGGAGAGTGTTGCCATGGATTTGCGTCGCGTGGGTGGCTGGTCATTACTGCTGGGGCTGACGGTGCTGCCGGCGCTAGCCGTGGCGGCAGGCAAGTGCGAACGCCTGGTGGTGACCGGAAGCCCGGACGCGCCGCCGTACTTGTGGCAAGACCCGCAAAACCCCAAGCACCTGATCGGCGCCAGCGCAGACCTGTTGCAACACGTGGCAGGGGAGTTGGGCATCAAAGTCGAACTGCTTTACGCCGGCAAGCGCGCCCAGGCCCTGGACGAAGTGCGCAGCGGACGCATGGACATGCTGGCCGACGCGCCGTTGACCGTCAGCGAGCTGGACACCCTGGATTACATCCATCCGCCGTTGCTGGAAAACGACTATCTGGTCTGGACCCGAAAAAACTCGGCATTGGTCTATAACCAGGCGCAAGACCTTCACAGCCATCCGGGTGCCGTGTCGGAAAAGTCTCGAATGACCCAGGCATTCGGCACTTTCGCCGACCAGCAATTGACCCTCGTGCGTACCCCGAACCTGACCCAGGCCTTTCAGAAACTGCTGCTGGGCGAGGTGGAGTTTGTCCTCGCCGGACGCTACTCGGGCATGGCCGCCGCGCAATCGCTGAGCATGGCCAACGACCTGATCGCTCTTCCCCAACCGGTCGACAAACCTGGCCTGTTCCTCGCGGTTTCCCATAACTCCGCCTGCAACGATCCGTGGTTGCGCGGACAGCTGGCCAAAAAGATGACAGAATTGCCCGCGTCCGGACTGACGGAAAGCGTGCTGCAACGCAATATCGAGCGTTGGACAGCGCAGCAACAGCAACCCGTCAGTACCCCAAAACAGTAGGGATTTTTAGTGAGTATTCGACCTCTTTTCGCTGCCCTGGCCGTTCTGGCTCTGGCGGGTTGTGCAGCCGATCCGGCGCCGAATGAACAAATACGCTTGACCGAACAGGCGCTTGAACAAGCCAAAGCCGTAGGCGCCACCGCCGCCGACGTGCCGGAACTCAAATTGGCCGAAGACAAGTTTTCCCGTGCCCAGGGCGACATGACGGATCAGTCCTACAGGCATGCGCGCATGCGGGCCGAGCAGGCTGAACTGGACGCGCGTCTGGCTGAAGCCAAGGTGCTGACCCTCAAGAGTGAGGAGCAGTTGAATGTGCTCAATACCCGCATCACTCGCCTGCGCAAGCAGCTGGGAGATGCCCAATGAGCCTCAAGTCCAAAGCACTCGGCGGATTGATCCTCGCAGGTTGTGCAAGCCTTTACGGCTGCGCCGGCCAACACAGCGAAACTGCATTGCAGCATGCCGGGACTGACTTCCAGAAGGTCAAGGAAGACTCCAACGTGCTGCGAATCGCGCCCAAGGACGTGATTCGTGCCGGTGAATCCCTGGCCCGTGCTGATCGTCTTTCCAGTTACTGGGGCAGCGGCTCGGATGTGGTGCATTACGCCTACCTGAGCCAGCGCTACAGCGAAATTGCCCGTGAGCACACTAATCAGGTGCTCAACGAAGAGCGCTCGGCGAAGCTCGAACTGGAACGTCAGCGCCTGCAACTGGCCTTGCGCGAGTCCAAATTGCTCAGCGTGCAGCAGCAAGGCAAGTGGCTCGAAGAACAGATTGTCGCCCTGGCAACCACCCAGACCGACCGTGGCCTGGTGATGACCCTGGGCGACGTGCTGTTCGACACCGGCGAAGCGGAGTTGAAGAATTCGGCGAACCGCGTGGTCCTGAAGATCGTGCAGTTCCTGCAGCTCAATCCCAAGCGCGTGGTCCGTATCGAGGGCTACACCGACAGCACAGGCGGCAAGCAGGACAACCTCAAGTTGTCCCGTGACCGTGCGCAATCGGTGGCGAACGTGCTGATGGACCTGGGTATCGACGACAAACGTATCAAAGTCGAAGGCTACGGCGATGAATACCCGGTGGACGTGAATGCTTCCGAGCGTGGTCGTGCACAGAACCGTCGGGTGGAAATTGTGTTCTCCGACGAAAAAGGCCAGCTCGGCGCCGCCCGCTAAGGGCTGCGTTACTGGAAAACCCGGCCTGCCTGACAGCGCCGGGTTTTTTTGCGCCTGCCAATTGGCTCTCAAAACAGTACAGTTTTTGCTGACACTGCACTGTACGGTCGACTATTGTGGCAACTGTCCCAGTACACTTCTAAACTGTTCCGGTATTGTTTCACACAAGAATAAAATGCCCGTGAAATCGAGTGCTGCGTCATGACCAATCTCTTGCTCTACCAACGTATTGCTCAGCAACTGGCCGAAGATATCCGTCGTGGTGTCTATCAACCGGGGGAACGCGTGCCTTCGGTGCGCAAGATGAGCTCGCAGCTCAACGTCAGCCATGCGACTGTTTTGCAGGCTTACGCCAATCTCGAGGATCAAGGGCTGATCCGCGCCCGGCCGCAGTCGGGTTACTACGTGCACCAGACGCCGGCCCTGACGGCGCCCACGCCGGACATCGCCCGGGTCGAGCGGCCCGGTCTGGTCACCCGTAGCAGCATCATTCAGCAAGTGCTGGTCGAATCCCGCCGCGAGGGTGTTTTTCCCTTGGGCGCAGCGGTGCCGAGCGTCGATTATCTGCCGGTCCGCGCCTTGCACCAGCAATTGGCAAAAGTCACCCGTTTCCATAGCCCGCGTGCCTTCAGCTACATGTTCAGCCCCGGTTTTGAACCGTTGCGCCGGCAGGTGGCGATCCGCATGCGTGATGCCGGCGTGGTGGTCGATCCGTCCGAAGTGGTGATCACCCACGGCTGTGTCGACGCATTGCAGATGTCTCTTCGCGTGCTGACCCGGCCGGGCGACCTGATCGCCGCCGAATCGCCGACTTATTACGGTTTGCTGCAATTGGCCGACTTGCTGGGTCTCAAAGTCATCGAGATCCCCAGCGACCCGGCGACTGGCATGAGCCTCGAAGCCCTGCAATTGGCGGCCAACCAGTGGTCGATCAAGGCGCTGGTACTGACCACGCGTCTGAGTAATCCACTGGGCGGTACCATGCCCGAAGAGCGGCAGAAACAACTGCTGCGCCTGGCCTCGGATTTCGATATCCAGATCGTTGAAGACGACATATACGGCGAGTTGATGTTCGAACAAGGCCGGACCAAATCGCTCAAGGCCTACGATCGGCTGGATCGGGTGATTTATTGCTCTAGCTTCTCCAAGACCCTGTCACCGGGCGTGCGGATTGGCTGGATGATTGCCGGTAAATACCAGCAAGAGATTCAGCGTTTGCAAACGTTCAGCACGCATTCGGCGTGCAGCGTCACACAGATGGGCATCGCCGCGTACCTGGAGAATGGCGGTTACGACCGTCACTTGCGCTACATCCGTCAGGAATACCGCAAGAACCTGAGCGCCTTCCAGTTGGCCGTGCAGCAGTATTTCCCGGAAGGCACGCAGATGACCCGGCCCACCGGCGGTTTCATTCTGTGGGTCAGTCTGCCGGGGCGGGTCAACACTCAGGAACTGCATGTGCGTGCGTTGCAGCAGGGCATCAGTATCGCGCCGGGGCTGATTTTCAGTAACACCGAGCAGTTCAATCACTGCATCCGCTTGAACTGTGGAACGCCCTGGAACCGTGAAGCCGAGCGCGCATTGATGACCTTGGGAATGTTGGCGACTCAGCTGTGCCAGGAGACGACCAGCGGTTTCTGACAAGCGCGTCGGTCGTTTCGTACACGTGCTTGTCATGTTGCGTACAACAGGCGAGCATATGGCCCTCTGCCGTTAGCGTCGTTGGTTCCATGAAACCGATTTTTCCTGCCGCCTGCCTATCGATCTGCCTCCTCTTGACCGTTAATGTCCAAGGCGTCATGGCGGCTTCGACTCAGGAAAAGCCGGCAGCCAGCGCAACAACGTCGAAAAAACCGGTTGCCGCGAAGAAAACTACTGCGGTGAAAAAAAACGTCGCGCCAGTCAAAAAGAAACCGGCTGTGCTGAAAAAGCGGCCGCCGATTGCTTCAAAGTCTAAATCGGCCCGAGAAGTGGCGAAGACTCAACTCCCTTCCGCCGATCTGGACCTGAGCCTGCCTAAAGATTTGGTCGAAGAGCTGAAACCGGTCGGTACGGTCCCTATGCCACGACGCGACTCCGTGTTGCCGGAGATGTTCGGTGACAAGAACAGTCAATTTCAGCTCAACGGCCGGCTGCTCAGCAACGAAATGCAGTTGCAACTGCGCAATGAAGAGCGCCGGGACGTTGAAGGCGCAGCGCTGGATTTCGAGTTCAAACAGTAAATCTGCACTGATTCGTGACCCGCGACCCAGACGCTTTGTCGGAGACTGGTCAGTCACGTTCGTTTGAGCGTAAAAACCCCGGTCCAGGTAATTTAAAACAGCTGTTTTAGCGGTTACTCTGTGCCCCGTCCATTAACACATCACCCGTCGCGAGGAGCTTGTCGTCATGAAATGCCGTGAAGGCTGTGGCGCCTGTTGCATTGCCCCTTCCATCAGTTCACCGATTCCCGGCATGCCCAATGGCAAAGCCGCTGGCGAACGTTGCATCCAACTGTCTGTCGATAACCTGTGCAGCATTTTCGGCGATCCACAACGTCCTGCCGTATGTTCGGCGTTTGAAGCCGACGTGGAAGTCTGCGGAAGCAGCAGTGGCGAAGCGATCAAGCTGCTGGGATGGTGGGAGCAGATGACGGCTGCATGATGTGTCCTGAGAACGGAACTTCAACAATAAGGAATAAGACTATGGGTTCGCTGCATCGAATGGCTGTGCTGTGTGGTTTGACGGTGGTGCTGGCCACCACGGCTGCACAGGCCGAGGACTGGAAAGTCGCCAAGAATGAAGACGGCATCAAGGTGTCCCTGAGTGAAGTGGCCGGTTCCGATTACAAAGCGTACCAGGGCGTCACCCTGATGAAGACCACCATGGCCAAATTGCGCGCGCTGCAGGAAGACGTGGCAGGCGCCTGCACTTGGATTCACGACTGCAAGACCCAGAAGCTGCTCAAGCACGAAGGTGATCAGAACTGGACCTACACCCAGTTCAATACCCCGTGGCCGGTGACTCCGCGTGATTCGGTGTTGCATATCACCACCACCGAAGGCGCCGACGGCAGCCTGACCCGCAAGCTTGAAGGCGTGCCGAAGTACGTGGCTGAGGAAAAGGGCTTCGTGCGAGTCACCAAGGTCGATGGTTTCTGGAAGTTCGTCCCCAAGGGTGACCAGATCGAAGTGACCTACCAGGTGCACACCGAGCCAGGCGGCAGCATCCCATCGATGGTCGCCAACAAGTTCGTGGTCGATGCGCCATTCAACACGCTCAAGGCCCTGAAAGAGCGCGCCGAGAAGTAATCGCACGCTGTTTCATGAAGCGCCCCGACCTCTCGGGGCGTTTTTTATTGGGCAATCGTCAGTTATGCGCAATCCATGTGGGAGCGAACCGGCTCGCGATAGCGGTTTCTCATCCGAAAGAGGTGTCGACTGATCCACCGCTATCGCGAACAGGCCGGCTCCCACAGGTATATTTTGTTTCCGGATATACGTTGCACAAAATTTTCACAATGCCTCCAAGACAATTCGCCCGCGTCAGCCTGCCGGGCACTAATCAATGGCAATGCTGCGGGTGATCGTGCAACATTTGCGCACCGCGCAAGCCCCGGGGCCGTGAACTGGCCAACAGAGGGCAGGGCGCCGCTTTATTTTTGAAACTTCAACTTCCAATGGGTCCTAAAACGACATGGCAAACCCGGACGCCCTGAGTCAGCAGCGAGCTTCTAGTCGCCTGCTGCAACCGACCGTCAAATCGCACCTGGCCTACACGCTGCTGTGCGCCATGGTCATGATGGTCATGTTCAGCCTGCTGCGCGTTGCGCTGCTGGTCTACAACCGCGAAATGATCCAGGATTCACCCGCCTCGACCTTCATCGAGGCGTTCGCCAATGGTCTGCGTTTCGACCTGCGCCTGGTGGTCTACCTCTGCATTCCGCTGATTCTGGCACTGTTCAGCGCCCGGGCCATGGCCGCTCGCGGATTCTTCCGCTTCTGGCTGACCATCGCAGCGAGCACCGCGCTGTTCCTGGGCCTGATGGAGATGGATTTCTACCGCGAGTTCCACCAGCGCCTCAATGGCCTGGTCTTCCAGTATGTGAAGGAAGACCCGAAAACCGTGATGAGCATGCTCTGGTACGGTTTTCCTGTGGTTCGCTACCTGCTGGCCTGGGCTTTCGGCACGTTGATCCTGACCCTCGCGTTCAAGGGCGCCGACCGTGCGACCCGTCCTCGCGGCCCGTTCAGTGGCGGCAGCATCGGCGCGCGCCAGATCGCCCCGTGGTATACGCGAGGCGTCGTGTTCGTGGTCTGTCTGCTGGTTTGCGTGGTTGCCGCTCGTGGCACCCTGCGTCAGGGCCCGCCGCTACGTTGGGGTGACGTCTACACCACCGATTCGAACTTCGCCAACCAGTTGGGCCTCAACGGCACCCTGTCGCTGATCGCGGCGGCCAAGAGCCGGATGTCCGAAGAGCGCGACAACATCTGGAAAGCCACGCTGGACCAACCAGTGGCTCAGCAGACCGTCCGCGATATGTTGCTGACCCCAAGCGACAAACTGGTGGATGGCGAAACCGCCGCCGTGCGTCGTAACTACTCCCCGGCCGCTGACAAGACCCTGCCGATCAAGAACGTCGTTGTGATCCTGATGGAAAGCTTCGCCGGTCACTCGGTGGGCGCGCTGGGTCGTCCGGGTAACGTCACGCCGTACTTCGACAAGCTGTCGAAAGAAGGCCTGCTGTTCGACCGCTTCTTCTCCAACGGCACCCATACCCACCAGGGCATGTTCGCCACCATGGCCTGCTTCCCGAACCTGCCGGGCTTCGAATACCTGATGCAGACCCCGGAAGGCAGCCACAAACTGTCCGGCCTGCCACAGTTGCTCAGCGCCCGTGACTACGACGATGTGTACGTCTACAACGGTGACTTCGCCTGGGACAACCAGTCGGGCTTCTTCAGCAACCAGGGCATGACCAACTTCATCGGGCGTAACGACTTCGTTAACCCGGTGTTCTCCGACCCGACCTGGGGCGTGTCCGACCAGGACATGTTCAACCGGGGTCTGGAAGAGTTGAAGGCCCGCGACGGCAAGGACAAAAAACCGTTCTATGCCTTGCTGCAAACCTTGTCCAACCACACGCCTTACGCCTTGCCGACGCCTTTGCCAGTCGAGCGCGTGACCGACCGTGGCAGCCTCAACGAACATTTGACCGCCATGCGCTACTCCGACTGGGCGCTGGGTCAGTTCTTCGAGCAGGCGCGTAAAGAGCCGTACTTCAAGGAAACCCTGTTCGTGGTGGTCGGCGACCATGGTTTCGGCAACGAGCAGCAGATCACCGAAATGGACCTGGGCCGATTCAACGTACCGATGCTGCTGATCGGGCCGGGCGTGCAGGAAAAATTCGGCCAGGTTGACCATACCGTGGGCACCCAGATCGACATCGTGCCGACCATCATGGGGCGTATCGGTGGCGACGTGATTCACCAGTGCTGGGGGCGTGACTTGCTGAACCTGCCGGAAGGCGACAAGGGCTTCGGCGTAATCAAGCCATCGGGCAGCGATCAAACCGTAGCGTTGCTGACCGCGGATCGCGTGTTGGTGCTGCCTAAGGAGATGCCGCCCAAGTTGTATCAGTACGAACTGGGCGCCAATTCGAAAGGCGAACTGATTCCGGCGTCGGCTGACGAAGCGGCCCTCAAGCAGAAACTCGAGTCGTTCATCCAGACGGCCACCAAGAGCCTGATCGACAACACCGCCGGTGTGGTTGACGGCAAGCCGGACTAAGCTTTCGGCGCAATAAAAAAGAGGCCCTTCGAGGGCCTCTTTTTTTTGCCTGTGTCCCGTCCTGAATAAGGTTTACACCTTCTGATCTGTTTTTCAGGAGGACGTAATGGAATCAGCAAAAAGGCGTAGTCAGCGAGACTACACGCTGACCTTTAAATTGTCGGTAGTCGATCAGGTCGAAAAAGGCGAGCTGAGCTATAAAGAGGCTCAGGAGCGCTACGGGATTCAAGGCAAAACGACCGTTCTGACGTGGTTACGCAAGCACGGTCGGCAGGATTGGAGCCCAGGCACATACATTGGCTCGCCGAGGATGGGGTCTATGCCCGACAAAAACCGACCATTAACGCCAGAACAACGCATCAAAGAGCTTGAAGAACAGTTGGCGCTGTCCAATCAGAAAGCGCAGTTTTTCGAGGCGGTCGTGGATGTCTTGAAAAATGACTACGGTCTCTCTGTCGTAAAAAAGCGTCCCGGCAAGTCCTCGCGCAAAAACGAATCCAAAACCTGAGCATCAGCAGGGCTTGCCAGTTCATGGGGATAAGCCGCCAGGCTTACTACAAACGCAATCGCGCCGATGCAGCTCGTCTGGTTCTGGATCAGAAAGTTGCCGATTTCGTTCAACAAAAGCGCCTGCGGCAGCCGCGGCTGGGCACCCGAAAGCTGTATTACTTGCTGCAATGCCAGCCTCAACTTGAGCTGCAAGTGGGGCGAGATCGGCTGTTTTCGATTCTGCGTGAACGGCGTTTATTGGTGGCTCGCAAGCGGGCTTATCACAAGACGACCAATAGTCATCATCGCTTTCACCGCCACCCGAACCTGCTCAAACCAGGTCCTGATCAGGTTGTTCCCTGCGGCCCGGAACAAGTCTGGGTGGCTGACATAACCTATTTGCCAACTCAGGAAGGTGTGGCTTATCTGAGCCTTGTGACGGATGCTTTTTCGCGAAAGATCGTGGGCTATCACGTCCATGAAAGCCTTCATGCCGAGTCGGTAGCACACGCGCTGAGCTGGGCGGTAAAGCACCGTCGGACAGAGCAGCCGTTGGTGCACCACTCAGATAGAGGTATCCAATATTGCTCGGGGATGTACCAAGCGTTGCACGCGAAATACGGCATTCGATGTTCAATGACGGATGGCTATGACTGCTACCAAAATGCCTTGGCAGAGAGGGTCAACGGGATACTGAAGACAGAGCTTATGCTTCAGCGGCCGCAGGATTTGACGCAAGCGAAGAAGATGGTGAGTGAGTCGGTATCGATCTACAACGGCGAGCGACCGCACCTGTCTTTGAAATACAAAACGCCCGATGCGGTGCATCGGGCGTTAGGGTGAAACAGGTGTAAACCTATTTCAGGACTAGACACTGTTAAATCTTTATATCTTGCCAAGTAACAGCAGAATCAACAGCACCACCAACACCACGCCGATGATACCCGACGGGCCATAACCCCAACTTCTGGAGTGTGGAAAGACCGGCAAACCACCTACCAGCAGGAGAATCAGAATTACGATAAGAATTGTGCCCATGTCTATTTCCTTGTTGGAAGTGTTCTGGAATGACCTAGCTTTTAACTGTCAGTCGGACTGCAATAAACCCGAGCTGCTTACAAAATCCGACTGTCGCGTGCGTCGGAAAATTCCAAGTTTTTTTAATGTTTTTCGAAGAAAGCCTTATTTCGTTTTTGGCGGTGTTAGTTGATTCCGGCGCTCCCTCGGTTTGCTCGGACCATTCAGCAATCTGATGGAGCGTGGGTCGCGCAATGTCCTTCGCTACACTCAGCGCATCTTCCCCAGAACAACAAGGCTGTTTGCTATGCAAAATCGCATGATGATCACTGGCGCGGGCTCAGGCCTGGGTCGCGAAATCGCGCTGCGCTGGGCGCGTGAAGGCTGGCAGCTGGCCTTGTCGGATGTCAGCGAACCCGGTCTGCAGGAAACCCTGAAGCTGGTTCGCGAAGCGGGTGGCGACGGTTTTATCCAGCGTTGCGATGTGCGCGATTACAGCCAACTGACCGCTTTCGCCCAGGCCTGCGAAGAGAAACTTGGCGGCATCGATGTCATCGTCAACAACGCTGGCGTGGCCTCGGGCGGGTTCTTCAGTGAACTGTCCCTGGAAGATTGGGACTGGCAGATCGCGATCAACCTGATGGGCGTGGTCAAGGGCTGCAAGGCCTTCCTGCCGCTGCTGGAAAAAAGCAAAGGCAAAATCATCAACATCGCGTCCATGGCCGCTCTCATGCAGGGCCCGGCCATGAGCAACTACAACGTGGCCAAGGCCGGCGTAGTGGCCCTGTCCGAAAGCCTGCTGGTCGAATTGGCGCAACAGGAAGTGGGCGTGCACGTGGTCTGCCCGTCGTTCTTCCAGACCAACCTGCTGGATTCCTTCCGTGGCCCGACTCCGGCCATGAAAGCCCAGGTCGGCAAACTGCTGGAAAGTTCGCCGATCACCGCGACGGACATTGCCGATTACATCTATGAGCACGTCGCCGCCGGTGAATTCATGATCCTGCCCCACGAACAGGGCCGCATGGCCTGGGCACTCAAGCAGAAGAACCCGCAACTGCTTTACAACGAAATGACCACCATGGCCGACAAAATGCGCGCCAAGGCCAAACAAAACGCAGGCTGAACTTGCCCGTGTGCAACACCGTCGTTAGGGTGGCCGCAACCGGTCATCCTTACGAGACGTATGCATGCTCAATTACCTGTGGTTTTTCCTCGCGGCGCTGTTCGAAATCGCCGGCTGCTTCGCCTTCTGGATGTGGCTGCGCCAAGATAAGAGCATGTGGTGGGTGGTGCCGGCGCTGCTCAGCCTGACGTTGTTCGCGCTGTTGCTGACCCGTGTCGAGGCGACTTACGCCGGTCGCGCCTATGCCGCCTATGGGGGCATTTACATCGTCGCCTCGATCGGTTGGCTGGCGGTGATCGAGCGAGTTCGTCCCCTGGGCTCAGACTGGCTGGGCGTGGCGCTGTGCGTGATCGGGGCCAGTGTGATTCTGTTCGGCCCGCGTTTCTCTGCTTCCTGAAGCGGCATTCAAACGATTTGTCAGACGTTTCCGTAAGGGGCATCTTCCTGCGCTGTAGGGCGGGACTGATTTGCCGCTGTTGCATTGAAGAGCGGCTGCGGGCCGGGCATCTTCGAGGGCCGGTAACCCTGAAGGATGAATGCCATGCTTGTACTCAGTCGCGTTGTGGGCGAGATGATTTCCATCGGTGACAACATTTCAGTGCGCATCATCGCCGTCAACGGAGGCAGCGTGCGCTTCGGTGTCGAAGCGCCACAAAACGTCAATGTGCACCGGGCCGAGGTCTACGATCGCATCCAGGTCAAACTGGCGAAAACCAAAAGACGCTGAGCGCCTCAGTCGAACAGGTGCTTGGGCACATCGTGCTTGAGCATCAACTGGCATTGCTCGCTGTCCGGATCAAAAACGATCAGCGCCTGCCCCTTGGTCAATGCCTGGCGAACACGCAATACGCGGGTTTCCAGCGGCGTGTCGTCACCATTGTCCGTACCGTCGCGGGTCACGAAGTCCTCGATCAGGCGGGTCAGGGTGTCGACTTCAAGTTGGTCGTAGGGAATCAGCATAGGCACCTCGGCTAAACAATGGCGCGATGCTACGGCGAATGATCGGTTGCGGCTAGCCCGGGACCTGATGTGGTACCTGATACACCGCCTTCGCGGGCAAGCCTCGCTCCTACCGGTTATGTGTCGATGCACGAAACCTGTAGGAGCGAGGCTTGCCCGCGAAGGCGATCTCTCAAACGATAAAAAAGCCCGGATCAGCTGTCTGTTCGTTGCCCCACCAGACTATCCACCGACGGCACCCGCGTATCGCTTTCCATCTGCGTGTCGTGCTCGATTTGATGACTGAACCGGTCCAGCGAGCCCTTTGCCGGCTGTGCATCACTGGCAAATACCGGCGGGCTCAGAATGTAGGCGCCGAGTAGACGACTCAGCGCCGCCAGGCTATCGATGTGCGTGCGCTCGTAACCGTGAGTGGCATCGCAGCCGAAGGCGAGCAGGGCGGTGCGGATGTCGTGCCCGGCGGTGACCGCCGAATGCGCATCGCTGAAGTAATAGCGAAACAGGTCGCGGCGCACCGGCAACTCGTTTTCACTGGCCAACCTGAGCAAGTGCCGCGACAGGTGATAGTCGTAAGGCCCGCCGGAATCCTGCATCGCCACGCTCACCGCGTGTTCGCTGGAATGCTGGCCGGGCGCAACCGGCGCGATGTCGATGCCGACGAATTCGCTGACGTCCCAAGGCAACGCAGCCGCCGCGCCGCTGCCGGTTTCCTCGGTGATGGTGAACAGCGGATGACAATCGATCATCAACTCCTCACCGCTGTCGATGATCGCTTTCATCGCCGCCAGCAGCGCCGCTACACCCGCCTTGTCGTCGAGGTGACGGGCGCTGATGTGACCGCTTTCGGTGAACTCCGGCAGCGGGTCGAAGGCGACGAAATCGCCCACGCTGATCCCCAGGGAATCGCAGTCGGCGCGGGTGGCGCAGTAAGCGTCCAGACGCAACTCAACGTGATCCCAGCTGATCGGCAATTCATCCACGGCGGTGTTGAATGCGTGCCCGGAAGCCATCAGCGGTAACACGCTGCCGCGAATCACTCCGTTGTCGGTGAACAGGCTGACGCGGCTGCCCTCGGCAAAACGACTGGACCAGCAACCGACCGGGGCGAGGGTCAGGCGACCGTTGTCTTTCACCGCGCGAACCGCGGCGCCGATGGTGTCGAGGTGAGCGGAGACCGCACGGTCCGGGCTGTTTTTCTTGCCCTTGAGCGTGGCGCGGATGGTGCCGCGCCGGGTCATCTCAAAGGGAATGCCCAATTCTTCAAGGCGTTCGGCGACGTACCGCACAATGGTGTCGGTAAAGCCGGTCGGGCTGGGAATGGCGAGCATTTCCAGCAGGACTTTTTGCAGGTAATTGAGATCCGGTTCGGGAATTTTGCTGGTCATGGAAACTCCTGATGAGTAAAGAACATCGATGGTTTCGATGAGGGAAAAGTTGGGTGCCTGACCTGGCACCTTCGCGAGCAAGCGTCGCTCCTACAGGTAATACGCGTTTTTTTGTAGGAGCGAGGCTTGCCCGCGAAGGCGTCAGTCCAGCCGACACATGACTAGGAAACTACCGGCTGACTATGCGGAAACAGCAAATCCACAAACCGCTCGGCCGTCGGCTGCGGTTCATGGTTGGCCAGCCCGGCGCGTTCGTTGGCTTCGATAAACACGTATTCCGGTTGATCGGCGGCAGGCACCATCAGGTCGAGCCCGACCATGGGAATGTCCAGCGCCCGCGCAGCCCGTACGGCGGCATCGATCAGGGTCGGATGCAAGATCGCCGTGACATCCTCCAGAACGCCACCGGTATGCAGATTTGCCGTACGCCTGACGAACAGATGCTCGCCGGCCGGCAGAATACTGTTGTAGTCATAACCCGCCGCCTGCAGCGTGCGCTCGGTCTCATGGTCCAGCGGGATTTTGCTTTCACCGCTGGTGGCCGCCTGCCGACGCCGACTCTGCGCTTCGATCAGCGCGCCGATGGAATGCTGACCATCGCCCACCACCTCCGCAGGCCGGCGAATCGCCGCGGCGACCACCTCGAAACCGATCACCACAATGCGTAAATCGAGACCTTCGTGGAAACTTTCCAGCAGCACGCGGCTGTCGAACTGCCGGGCTGATTCGATGGCTTGCTGGACCTCTTCAATCGTCCGCAAATCCACCGCGACGCCTTGACCTTGCTCACCATCCAAAGGCTTGACCACCACCCGCTCGTGCTCGTCGAGAAACGCCAGGTTGTCGTCGGCGTTGCCGGCCAGTTGCTGCGAGGGCAGGTTCAAACCGGCGGCCTTGAGCACTTTGTGCGTCAGGCTTTTGTCCTGGCACAGGCTCATGCTGATGGCGCTGGTCAGGTCGCTCAGGGATTCGCGGCAACGCACCCGGCGTCCGCCATGGCTGAGGGTGAACATCCCGGCGTCGGCATTATCGACGTGCACATCGATGCCGCGTCGATGGGCTTCCTCGACAATGATCCGCGCATAGGGGTTGAAATCGGCCTCAGGCCCAGGACCCAGAAACAGCGGCTGATTGATGCCGTTCTTGCGCTTGATGGCGAAGGTCGACAGGTTGCGAAAGCCGAGCTTGGCGTAAAGACTTTTCGCCTGCCGGTTGTCGTGCAACACCGACAGGTCCAGGTAACTCAGCCCACGGCTCATGAAGTGCTCGATCAAATGCCGCACCAGCACTTCACCGACGCCGGGCCGCGAGCAGTGCGGATCGACCGCCAGGCACCACAGGCTGCTGCCGTTCTCCGGGTCGTTGAACGCTTTGTGATGGTTGAGGCCCATGACGCTGCCGATGATCGCGCCGCTGTCTTCATCTTCGGCCAGCCAATACACCGGGCCGCCCTGATGTCGCGGCGTCAGCAAATTCGCATCAATGGGCAACATGCCGCGCGCCTGGTACAGCTGATTGATCGCCTGCCAATCAGTCTCGCTTTGCGCCCGGCGAATGCGAAAGCCGCGAAACACCCGGGTTGACTGACGGTAATCGCTGAACCAAAGACGCAAGGTGTCGGAAGGGTCGAGGAACAGTTGCGCCGGCTCCAGCCCCAACACTTGCTGGGGGGCGGCCACGTACAAGGCGATGTCGCGCTCACCGGGCTGCTCGTTGAGCAACTCTTGCGCCAGGCTCGCCGCGTCCGGGAAGGTATGGCCGATCAGCAACCGGCCCCAGCCGCAATGCACCGCAATCGGCGCCGCGCCCAGTTCACTGCCGTCTTCGGCCAGCCGTGCCTGCAAACGTTCATAGGAGGGGGACTGACCGCGCAACAAGCGTTGGCTGTAAGCCGTGGCGTGGGGTTTCATCGATCAGATTCCTTGTTCACTGAGCCACAGGTTCAGCGCCGCCAATTGCCACAGCTTGGAGCCGCGCAACGGAGTCAACTGGCCTTGCGGATCGGTCAGCAGGCGGTCGAGCATGGCCGGGTTGAACAGGCCGCGATCCTGGCTTGGATCGAGCAGCAGTTCGCGCACCCAGTTCAGCGTATCGCCCTGCAAATGCTTGAGGCCCGGCACCGGAAAGTAACCTTTCTTGCGGTCAATCACTTCGCTTGGAATGACCAGTCGAGCAGCCTCTTTCAAGACTTGCTTGCCACCGTCCGGCAGTTTGAATTTGCCCGGCACCCGGGCCGACAATTCCACCAGGCGATAGTCGAGAAACGGTGTGCGCGCTTCCAGGCCCCAGGCCATGGTCATGTTGTCGACACGTTTGACCGGGTCGTCCACCAACATGATCGTGCTGTCCAGACGCAGGGCTTTATCCACCGCCGCCTCGGCGCCGGGCTGTGCGAAATGTTCCTTCACGAAGTCACCGGCAGCGTCATTGGCCGTCAGCCATTTCGGTTGCACGGTGGCGGCGTAATCTTCGTAGCTGCGATCGAAGAACGCGTCGCGATAGGCCGCGTACGGATCGGCGGCGCCATCGACTTGTGGGTACCAGTGATAGCCGGCGAACAACTCGTCCGCGCCTTGGCCGCTCTGCACCACTTTGCAATGCTTGGCCACTTCCCGTGACAGCAGGTAGAAGGCGATGCAGTCATGGCTGACCATCGGCTCGCTCATGGCGCGAAATGCCGCGGGCAGTTGCTCGATGATCTCTTTTTCGTCGATGCGCAGTTGATGGTGCTGCGTGTTGTAGTGCTTGGCGATCAAGTCCGAGTACTGGAACTCATCACCACGTTCGCCGCCGGCATCCTGGAAACCGATGGAAAAGGTCGACAGGTTTTCCACGCCGACCTCACGCAACAGCCCCACCAGCATGCTCGAATCGACACCGCCCGACAGCAGTACGCCGACGTCCACGGCCGCACGTTGACGGATCGCGACCGCGTCGCGGGTGCTGTCGAGTACACGGTCACGCCAGTCTTCGAGCGTCAGGTTCATCTCGTCGGCGTGTGGGCCGTAAGGCAGGGTCCACCAGGTTTTCTGCTCAGTGGTGCCGTCCGCTTCGATGCGCATCCAGGTTGCCGGTGGCAGTTTTTCGATGCCAGCCAGCAAGGTGCGCGGTGCCGGGACCACGGCGTGGAAATTCAGATAGTGATTGAGTGCCACCGGATCGAGGATCGGGTTGATGTCGCCGCCCTTGAGCAACGCCGGCAGGGCCGAGGCAAAGCGCAGGCGCTGGCCGGTGCGCGACAGGTACAGCGGCTTCACGCCGAGACGGTCACGCGCGATGAACAGGCGCTTGGCGTCGCGTTCCCAGATCGCGAAGGCGAACATGCCATTGAGTTTCGGCAGCAGTGCCTCGCCCCAGGCGTGATAACCCTTGAGCAGCACCTCGGTGTCACCACCGGAATAGAAGGAATAACCGAGGCTTTCCAGTTCGGTGCGCAGTTCCGGGAAGTTGTAGATCGCGCCATTGAAGGCCAGGGACAAACCCAATTGGTTGTCGACCATCGGCTGCGCCGAGCCGTCCGACAGGTCCATGATTTTCAGGCGACGGTGGCCCAGGGCAATCGGCCCCTGGCTGTGGAAGCCCCACGCGTCAGGGCCGCGAGGGGCCAGGTGATGGGTGATTCGTTCAACGGCTGCAAGGTCCGCAGGTTGATGATCAAAGCGTAACTCGCCAGCTAATCCGCACATAAAGTCCTTACCGGTTTTTCCGTTGGGGAGGGTCAATCGATACCCGCCAAAAACGGCGGGTACTCAGAAACTGACCCGGTGGGATCGCGGGAGTTTTAGATCGATAAGTAATAAGAGGGAATGTACAGGGAGGCGCCTTCAGCCGAAAACGCCGGTCCGCACCCGATAGATCGATCAATTAAACCGTCAGAATGCGGATTCATTTACCCCGAATCAGGCGCCGCAAGGCGAAACGATTCGGATGGCACGCCTCGGCCACGGCTCTGGGTAATGGCAGCGGTTCGTTGTCGAGCCAGGCCGCGAGCAACTCGCCTGACAACGGCGCGGTAATCAGCCCTCGTGAGCCGTGGCCGCTGTTGACGTACAAACCGTCCAGCCATGGACATGGGGTGTCTGGCGTTTGCCGGGCGTCCTTGCTCAGGGCGATGTAGGCGTCGGCGAAGGCCTGGCGATCAGACAAAGGGCCGACAATTGGCAGGTAGTCGGGGCTGGTGCAGCGGAACGCCGCGCGACCTTCAAGTGCCTCGGGTCGCAGGGCCTCTGCGCCGAGTCGGGCGACCAGATCCACCGAGATTTCTTCGAGCATCTGCAGGTTGCCGGCATGCTCGGCCGTGGTGGGCGTCAGGTCGTCGTTGTTGAAATCAAAACTGGCACCCAGGGTGTGTTCACCCAGGCGGGCCGGCGCGACATAACCTTCGGCACATACCACGGTGCTCAGGCTCTGGCTTGCAGGTGTTTGGGGCAGGCGGGTGATCTGTCCACGAATCCGTTTGAGCGGCAAGTCGCTGCTGAAGTCGAAACGCTTGATCTCGGCCGCGCCGGCCAGTATCACCACCGCTGCGTTGGCCAGCAGCTTGTGACCCTCCCACGCTTGCCATTGCCCATCGGCACGACGCAGTTCCAGTACATCGTGATGGGGCAGGAACCGGATATTCGGATGCGCCGCTTGCCATGCGCACAGGGCGGGCGGATGCACCCAACCGCCTTCGGGGTAAAACAGGCCACCCGATTGCAACGCGATGCCCGCGCGGATCTGCGCGTGTTGCTGATCGAGTGTGTGCAGCAAATCCTCGGGAAACGCCGCCGCCAATTGTGCCTGACGTTCGGCTTCCTTGGCGTTGAAGGCCAGTTGCAGCACGCCGCAATCGTCCCAGTCGACGCCTCGGTGCAAGTGCTCAAGCAAACGCCGGGTGTGACCGAAACCACTGACAATCAACTGTGACAAGGCCGTGCCATGGGCCGAGAGCTTGAGGTACAACACGCCCTGTGGATTGCCCGACGCTTCCTGTGCCAGCGCATCGTGGCGCTCCAGCAAACTGACTTGCCAGCCCCGTGCCGCCAGGCTGGCGGCGGTGGCGCAACCGGCCAGTCCTGCGCCAATCACCAAGGCGTGACGTTCGCCGGTCAACGGCGTTGGGCGGGCAAACCAGGGTTTCGCAACGACAGGCGTGGGGGTTTCTGCAGGCCAGCCCAGAAACACACCGCGCAGGATTTCCCATTTGTGACCGATGCCGGGCGTGCGCTTCATCTTGAAACCCGCCGCGTTCAACAGACGGCGCACCCAACCGGTGCTGGTGAACGTGCTAATGGTCGAGCCGGGCGCTGCCAATCGAGCCAGTTCGGCAAACAACTCGGCGGTCCACATGTCGGGATTTTTCGCCGGGGCAAAACCGTCGAGAAACCACGCATCAATCTGCGCGTCCAGTTGCGGCAATTGCTCCAGCGCATCGCCGATCAGCAACGTCAGGGTCACACGACCGTTGTCCAAGACCATTCGCTGGAAGCCTTGATGGATCGCCACGTATTGCGCCAGCAATTGATCGGCAAACGGCTTGAGCTCAGGCCACAAAGCCAGCGCACGCTGCAGGTCTGGCTGGCTCAGCGGGTACTTTTCGACACTGATAAAGTGCAGGCGTGCACCGGCCACGGCGTGCTGTTCGAACAACTGCCAGGCGCAGAGGAAGTTAAGTCCGGTACCGAAACCGGTTTCGCCAATGACCAGTCGACCGCCGTCGGGCAACGCGGCGAAGCGTTCACGCAAACCGTTCTGTTCGAGAAATACGTAGCGGGTTTCTTCAAGGCCTGACTTGTCCGAAAAATAGACATCGTCGAACACCCGCGAATACGGGCGACCCTGGTCGTCCCAGTCGAGTTGGGCGTGAGGCAATACAGGTTTCATGGCAGGCTCGGCAACGGCAAGGCGGCCATTCTAGCTGATCGAGGTGGTGATGCCTGATCCATGGCAGTGTCGGGTAGTGGTGCCACAGGCAATCGCCACAAAAAGCCGACCGCCAAGGAATTTTCTGTGATGACGGACAGCCCAATCCGCTAGTCTTGGCGCAATCAGGAAAGGGAGTCGTCCATGTTCGAATCTGCTGAAATCGGTCACGCCATCGACAAAGAAACCTACGACGCTGAAGAACCGGCACTGCGTGAAGCGTTGCTCGAAGCGCAGTTCGAACTTCAACAGCAAAAGCGCTTTCCGGTGATCGTCCTGATCAACGGCATTGAAGGCGCCGGGAAGGGCGAGACGGTCAAGTTGCTCAACGAGTGGATGGACCCCCGTCTTATCGAAGTCCGCACTTTCGATCAGCAGACCGATGAAGAGCTGGCGCGACCTCCGGCCTGGCGCTACTGGCGGATGCTCCCGGCCAAGGGGCGCATGGGGATTTTCTTCGGCAACTGGTACAGCCAGATGCTCCAGGGCCGGGTCCATGGACTGTTCAAGGACGCGGTGCTGGATCAGGCGATCAACCAGTCGGAGCGCTTTGAAAAGATGCTCTGCGACGAAGGCGCGCTGATTTTCAAGTTCTGGTTTCACCTCTCCAAGAAGCAGATGAAGGCGCGCCTCAAGGCACTCGCCGACGACCCTTTGCACAGCTGGCGCATCAGTCCGCTGGACTGGCAGCAATCCCGGACTTACGACAAGTTCGTGAAGTACGGCGAGCGCGTGTTGCGTCGCACCAGCCGCGATTACGCGCCCTGGCATGTGATTGAAGGCGTGGATGTGCATTACCGCAGTCTGGCGGTGGGCAAGATCCTGCTCGAAGGCCTGCAAAGTGCCTTGAAACGATCCAGAATCCATCCCGCCAAAGTCAACGCTGCGCCGCTGCCGATCCATGTCGATCAGCTCAACCTGCTCGACAGCCTCGATTTGAGCCAGCGTCTGGACAAGGAAGATTACGAAGAACAACTGATTACCGAGCAGGCGCGATTCTCCGGCCTGATGCGTGACAAACGCATGCGCCAATTCGCCTTGATCGCAGTGTTCGAAGGCAATGACGCGGCGGGCAAGGGCGGTGCAATCCGGCGCGTGGCCGCGGCGCTCGATCCACGTCAGTACAGCATCGTGCCGATTGCCGCGCCCACCGAGGAAGAACGGGCGCAACCGTATTTGTGGCGCTTTTGGCGGCACATTCCGGCCAAGGGCAAATTCACCGTATTCGATCGCTCGTGGTATGGCCGGGTATTGGTCGAGCGCGTCGAAGAACTCTGTCCGCCCGCCGACTGGCTGCGGGCCTACAGCGAGATTAACGATTTCGAAGAGCAGATTTCCGAATCGGGCGTCATCGTGGTCAAGTTCTGGCTGGCCATCGACAAGGAAACGCAACTGGAGCGTTTCGAATCCCGTGAAGACATTCCCTTCAAGCGTTTCAAGATCACTGAAGACGACTGGCGCAATCGGGACAAGTGGGACGCTTACCGCGCGGCCGTCGGCGACATGGTTGACCGCACCAGCACGGAAATCTCGCCATGGACGCTGGTGGAGGCCAATGACAAGCGCTGGGCCCGGGTCAAGGTCCTGCGCACGATCAACCTGGCGCTGGAAGCCGCGTTCGAAAAATCCGACAAGCACGACAAGAAGGCCAAAAAACGCAAGTCGTGAGCCGATGGTTACGCATACGCGGGGTGAATGATTGTCGCGGTCGGTTATGGGGTGGACTTATGCTCGGTCCACTCCCAACCGATAACAACAATGAGGTATGCCATGCGTGAAGTGGTGATCGTCGACAGCGTGCGGACCGGCCTGGCCAAATCCTTTCGCGGCAAGTTCAACCAGACCCGTCCGGATGACATGGCGGCGCATTGCGTCGATGCCTTGTTGGCGCGCACCGGCATCGACCCGGCCAGTGTCGAGGATTGCATCGTCGGCGCGGGCTCCAACGAAGGCGCCCAGGGCTACAACATCGGTCGCAACGTCGCGGTGTTGTCACGCTTGGGTATCGGCACCGCAGGCATGACCCTCAACCGTTTCTGCTCGTCGGGCTTGCAGGCCATCGCCATCGCCGCCAACCAGATCGCGTCGGGCTGCAGCGACATCATCGTGGCCGGTGGCGTCGAGTCGATCAGCCTGACCATGAAAAGCGTCAACACCGACCACCTGATCAACCCGCTTCTGAAAGAGCAGGTGCCGGGCCTCTATTTCCCGATGGGCCAGACTGCTGAAATCGTTGCACGTCGTTACGACGTCAGTCGCCAGGAACAGGATCTGTATGCCCTGCAGAGTCAGCTGCGTACGGCCCAGGCTCAGGCCGCTGGTTTGTTCGATGATGAAATCGTGCCGATGGCGGTGAAGTATCGGGTTGAAGACAAGGTCACCGGCCAGGTGCAGATCCTCGACGGGATCGTCGACCGCGACGACTGCAACCGCCCGGACACCACGCTGGAAAGCCTGGCCGGGCTGAAACCGGTATTTGCCGAAGACGGTTCGGTCACGGCGGGTAACTCGTCGCAACTGTCCGATGGCGCTTCGATGACGCTGGTCATGAGCCTGGAAAAAGCCCTGGCGCTGGGTCTCAAGCCCAAGGCGTTCTTCCGTGGTTTCACGGTGGCCGGGTGCGAACCGGACGAGATGGGCATCGGTCCGGTGTTCTCGGTGCCGAAATTGCTCAAGGCCAAGGGTTTGCAGGTGGCTGACATTGATCTTTGGGAGCTGAACGAAGCGTTTGCGTCGCAGTGCCTGTACAGCCGCAATCGCCTGGAAATCGATAACGACAAGTACAACGTCAATGGCGGCTCGATTTCCATCGGCCACCCGTTCGGCATGACCGGCTCGCGTCAGGTCGGGCACATTGTGCGTGAGTTGCAGCGGCGCAACTTGCGGTATGGCGTGGTCACCATGTGCGTGGGTGGCGGGATGGGGGCGACGGGGTTGTTCGAAGCGGTGCGCTAAGTCCGCAAGACTTCTGTTGCCTGATTAACCGCTATCGCGAGCAGGCTCGCACACATTGGATCTATGGCACGCATCAGAACCCTGTGGGAGCGAGCCTGCTCGCGATGGCAGCACCTCGGTCTATCGATCTAGACTCACAAGCTGCATCCGCGCGATGTAAGCCTGAATCTCCCGTGCAGCCGCCTGCGGATTATCAAACGGTCCCTCCAGCGTGTTTTCCCGGGTGCTGAAAAATAGTTCTCCATTCACACGACACACCCGGTCGCAACGAAAGTGCGTGGCGGGGGCGGTGTCCTGGGCGCGCTTGCCGTACATGGCGGTCTCCTGAGGGATGTTCCGGTCGGTGGATCCAATGAGCTTATGCATGAACCACTTGCGGTGCCTGACCAACTGATCGGCGGCACTTCGCCAGATTAATGGTGCGACCTGCACAGTTTCATTCGCGGCCCGTCGCCAACTGTCCCTGTGTCGCGCCGAGGTCTGCGCCTAGAATGGTGTTTCTTGCCATCTGGCTTTGGGGTTCGCATGCACATTTCATCCGGTCGCTGGGTTTACGGTCTGTTCCTGGCCTTGCTGACCGCAGTCCTGTGGGGAATCCTGCCGATCAAACTCAAGCAAGTCCTGCTGGTGATGGACCCGGTGACGGTGACCTGGTTTCGCCTGACGGTGTCCGGTGGCTGCCTGTTCATTTATCTGGCGGCGACCAGGCGCCTGCCCAGTCGCAAAGTCCTCGGCCCGCGCGGTGGCTGGCTGGTGTTGATGGCGGTGCTCGGCCTGGTCGGCAACTACGTGTTGTACCTGATGGGCCTGAACCTGCTCAGCCCCGGCACCGCGCAACTGGTGGTGCAGATGGGCCCGATCATGTTGCTGATCGCCAGCCTGTTTGTGTTCAAGGAACGGTTCAGTGTGGGGCAGGGGATTGGTCTGCTGGTGCTGCTGATCGGTTTCGCGCTGTTCTTTAATCAACGTCTGGCCGAGCTGTTGACCTCGCTGACCGATTACACCGCCGGCGTGTTGCTGGTGCTGCTGGCTTCGACGGTCTGGACGTTTTACGCACTGGGGCAGAAGCAATTGCTGACGGTGTGGAATTCGTTGCAGGTGATGATGGTGATCTACCTGTTCTGCGCGCTGTTGCTGACGCCTTGGGTGCATCCGCTGGAGGCGCTGCAGTTGAACCCGTTGCAAGGCTGGTTATTGCTGGCGTGCTGCATGAACACCTTGATCGCTTATGGCGCCTTTGCCGAAGCGCTGGCCCATTGGGAAGCTTCGCGGGTGAGTGCGACGCTGGCGATCACACCGTTGGTGACGTTTGGCGCAGTGGCCGTGGCAGCGTGGGCATGGCCGGAATATGTGCATGCCGAGACGATCAATGGCCTGGGGTATGGCGGGGCGGTGTTGGTGGTGGTGGGGTCGGCGCTGGTGGCGTTGGGGCCTTCGTTGATAGCCGGGCTCAGGGCTCGGCGAGTACGGATAGCCGCAGGTTAAACCGCGTTTTCGTTCTTCGCGAGCAGGCTCGCTCCTACATTTAACCGAGTTCTATCAGAAGAATGCGGCCCCCTGTGGGAACGAGCCTGCTCGCGATGGCTGATTGTCAGGCGCTACACACTCAGCCCTTGGCGCCCGCTTCCAACATATTCTCCGGCCTTACCCACGCATCAAACTCTTCATCCGTCAGATACCCCAGTTGCAATGCCGCCTCTCGCAAGGTCAGCCCCTCGCTGTAAGCCTTCTTGGCAATCTCCGCCGATTTGTCGTAGCCGATATGCGGGTTCAGCGCGGTCACCAGCATCAGCCCACGCTCCAGGTGCTCGGCCATTTTCGCCGCGTCCGGTTCCAGGCCGGCGATGCAATGCTGCTGGAAGTTGCTGCAGCCATCGCCCAGCAGGCGGATCGATTGCAGCAGGTTGTGGATGATCACCGGTTTGAACACGTTCAGTTGCAAGTGCCCCTGACTCGCCGCAAAACCAATGGCGACGTCGTTGCCCAGGACTTGGCACGCCAGCATCGACAGCGCTTCACACTGGGTCGGATTGACCTTGCCCGGCATGATCGAGCTACCCGGTTCGTTGGCCGGCAGTTTCACTTCGGCAAAACCTGCACGCGGCCCGGAACCTAGCAGACGCAGGTCGTTGGCGATTTTCATCAGGGTCACGGCGAGGGTTTTCAGCGCGCCCGACAGGGTGGTCAGCGGCTCATGGCCGGCCAGCGCGGCGAACTTGTTCGGCGCGGTGACGAACGGCAGGCCGGAAAGGGCCGCCAACTCCGCAGCGATCGCTTCACCAAAACCGTGGGGAGAGTTCAGCCCGGTGCCGACCGCGGTGCCGCCTTGCGCCAGTTCACAGACCGCCGGCAGTGCGCTGCGGATTGCCCGTTCGGCGTAATCCAGTTGCGCGATGAACGCCGAGAGTTCCTGGCCGAAGGTGATCGGCGTGGCGTCCATCATGTGGGTGCGGCCGGTCTTGACCAGTTTCATGTGCCGCGCCGCCAACTCGGCCAGGCCGCCGGAGAGTTCACTGATTGCCGGTAGCAAATGCTGCTGCACCGCCTGGGCGGCGGCAATGTGCATGGCGGTCGGGAAGCAGTCGTTGGAGCTTTGCGAGCGGTTGACGTGATCATTGGGGTGAACCGGGGTCTTGCCACCACGCGGGTTGCCGGCCAGTTCGTTGGCGCGGCCGGCGATCACTTCGTTGACGTTCATGTTGCTCTGGGTGCCGCTGCCGGTCTGCCAGACCACCAGCGGGAACTGGTCGTCGTGGCTGCCGTCGAGCACTTCGTCTGCGGCCTGTTCGATCAGGCGGGCGATGTCGGCGGGCAGGTCGCCGTTGCGGTCATTGACCCGCGCCGCGGCTTTCTTGATCAGGGCCAGTGCGTGCAGCACGGCCAGGGGCATGCGTTCGTTGCCAATGGCGAAGTTGATCAGCGAGCGTTGCGTTTGAGCACCCCAGTAGGCCTCATCCGGGACTTCCACCTGGCCAAGGCTGTCGGTTTCGATACGGCTCATCTTGCACACTCCTGTAGGTCGATAGCGCAGTTTAGGCCGTGATCGCCGGCCGTGGTTCCATCAGTCTGTTTTTTGACCGTTCGCCCCCTCTCATTCAGGCCTGACAAGGCTTGGGGTTGAGTGACACACTTTTTTAGGCGCAGAATGGTCGCCCTTGGGGTTTTACCTCGCCTGCTAGAAAAGGAAACTCGATGACTCGTCTTCGTGCCATCTGTACCGCGGTTGCACTGGTTTGCGCCAGCGGCCCTGTTTTTGCCGATACCGCCAGCCACAACGCCAGTGCCGAAGCTTTCCTGACCCTGGCGCACGCTGACAAATTGGGCACTCCGGTGTACATGCAAGTGCAGCAAATGTTCGCTCAGCGCTTTGAACAGACCAAAGCCCCTGAATCGAAAAAAGCCCTGCTGGAAACCTATCAAGCCAAGGCCAACGCCGCTCTGGACGCAGCCATTGGCTGGAACAAGCTGAAGCCAGACATGGTCAAGCTCTACACCACCAACTTCAGCGAATCCGAGCTGAAAGACCTGGTCGCGTTCTACAAGTCGCCACTGGGCAAGAAAGTCCTGGAAAAAATGCCGCAGCTGACTCAGCAGTCGGCCCAGATGACTCAAGCCAAGCTGGAAAGCGCGGTGCCTGTGGTCAACAAGCTGTTGGCTGACATGACTGCCGAGCTGGAGCCTAAAGGCGCCGCCGCTCCAGCCAAGAAAAAGCCTTAAGCGGAGCCCGGTATGACCATGCAACAACGCATCGAATCGACGCTGGGCTTGTTACAGCCCGAGCATCTGCAAGTGCTGGATGAAAGCCACATGCACAGCCGTGGGTTACAGACCCACTTCAAGGCGGTGGTGGTCAGCCAGCAGTTTGAAGGGCTCAACCGCGTCAAGCGTCACCAGAAAGTCTACGGTACGCTCGGCGAGCTGATGGGCGAGTTCCATGCGTTGGCGCTGCATACCTACACGCCTGAAGAATGGGCACAGATCGACGCGGCCCCGGCCTCGCCAACCTGTGCTGGCGGCAGCTAGGAGCGAGGCTTGCCCGCGAAGGCGTCCTCAAGATCGCCTTCGCGGGCAAGCCTTGCTCCTACAGAAGCACTTATTTTTGATAGACTGCCCAACGCGCCGCTCACCCGGCGCGTTTTTTTTATTCCGGTTCACCCTTTGCGAGGGTAGCCACCTGGAGAAACACCCATGACACAACAGATTGTCGTGGCGGCACTGTATAAGTTCGTCACTCTGGAAGATTACGTTGCCCTGCGCGAGCCACTGCTGCAAGCCATGGTCGACAATGGCATCAAGGGCACGCTGCTGATCGCCGAAGAAGGCATCAACGGTACCGTGTCCGGCAGCCGCGAAGGTATAGACGGGCTGATGGCCTGGCTCAAGAACGACCCGCGCATGGACGACATCGACCACAAAGAGTCGTACTGCGACGACCAGCCGTTCTACCGCACCAAGGTCAAGCTCAAGAAAGAAATCGTCACCCTCGGCGTCGAAGGCGTGGACCCGAACAAACAGGTCGGCACCTACGTCGATCCACAGAACTGGAATGCGCTGATCAGCGACCCTGAAGTGCTGTTGATCGACACCCGCAACGACTACGAGGTTTCGATCGGCACCTTCGAAGGCGCCATCGACCCGAAAACCACCAGTTTTCGCGAATTCCCCGACTACATCAAAGCCCACTTCGACCCGGCCGTGCACAAGAAAGTCGCGATGTTCTGCACCGGCGGCATTCGTTGTGAGAAGGCCTCGAGCTACATGCTCAGCCAGGGTTTCGACGAGGTCTATCACCTCAAGGGCGGTATCCTTAAGTACCTTGAAGAGGTGCCGCAGGAAGAAACCAAATGGCAGGGCGACTGCTTCGTGTTCGACAACCGCGTGACCGTGCGCCATGACCTCAGCGAAGGCGACTACGATCAATGTCATGCCTGTCGTACGCCGGTAAGCGTCGAAGACCGCACGTCCGAGCATTACGTGGCCGGCATCAGTTGCCCGCATTGCTGGGATACGCTGAGCGAGAAAACCCGTCGCAGCGCCATTGATCGGCAGAAGCAGATCGAACTGGCCAAGGCGCGCAACCTGCCTCACCCGATCGGCTACAACTACAAGCAAACTCCTTCAGAGGCTTGAACCATGTCTGCCCAACGCCTGCTCTATGTGATGGACCCGATGTGTTCCTGGTGCTGGGGCTTTGCGCCCGTCGCCAACGCGCTGGTCGAGCAGGCGCAGGCTGCAGGGGTGGACGTGCACCTGGTGGTGGGCGGCTTGCGCACCGGCAGCGGCTCCGCATTGGAGCCGACTACCCGGCGCTACATCCTTGAGCATTGGCAAGCCGTCACCCAGGCCACCGGCCAACCGTTCAAGACCGAAGGCGCATTGCCTGACGGTTTTGTCTACGACACCGAGCCTGCCTGCCGGGCGTTGGTGACCGCGCGTAGCCTGGCGCCGGATTGCGCGTGGAAACTGCTCGGCCTCATTCAGCACGCGTTCTATGCCGAAGGCCGAGACGTCACCCACGCCAGTGTCCTGGTCGAGTTGGCCGAGAAAGCCGGCCTGCCGCGCATCGAGTTTGCGGCTGCGTTCGACCGTGCCGATCAGCACGCCGCGACTGCTGCCGATTTCACCTGGGTCCAGGACCTCGGCATCGCCGGATTCCCAACGCTGTTGGCCGAACGTAGCGGGCAACTGGCGCTGCTGACCAATGGCTATCAACCCTTGAGTGAATTGTCGCCATTGCTCGGTCGTTGGCTGGAGCGCGCTGCCTGTGCATGACCTGCCCGATGACACGCCAGCTCCCAAGCGTGTCGATCGGCTGAGTTGGGCTGAAATCCGGCGGCTGGCCCTTCACCATAAAAAATCCCTGTGGATCGCCAATGGCGTGGCGGTGCTGGCCACCCTGTGCAGCGTGCCGATTCCGTTGCTGCTGCCGTTGCTGGTGGACGAAGTGCTGCTGGGGCATGGCGATTCCGCGCTGAAAATCATGAACCACGCGTTGCCGGAAGGCTGGCAGAAAGCGGCGGGCTACATCGGCCTGATGCTGCTGGTGACCTTGTTGCTGCGCTGCGGCGCCTTGCTGTTCAACGTGGTGCAGGCGAAGTTGTTCGCGGCGCTGGCCAAAGACATCGTGTATCGCATCCGCATACGGCTGATCGAACGGCTCAAGCGTATTTCCCTGGGCGAATACGAAAGCCTGGGCAGCGGCACGGTGACCACGCACCTGGTCACGGACCTGGACACGCTGGACAAATTTGTCGGCGAGACACTCAGTCGATTCCTCGTGGCGATGCTGACGCTGGTCGGCACTGCAAGCATTCTGATCTGGATGCACTGGAAGCTGGCGCTTTTGATCATGTTGTTCAATCCGCTGGTGATCTACGCCACGGTGCAACTGGGCAAGCGGGTCAAGCACCTGAAGAAGCTCGAGAATGACAGCACCTCGCGTTTTACCCAGGCCCTGACCGAAACCCTCGACTCGATCCAGGAAGTGCGTGCCGGCAACCGTCAGGGGTTTTTCCTCGGGCGTCTGGGGCAGCGGGCCCGGGAAGTGCGCGATTATGCGGTGACCTCGCAGTGGAAGACCGATGCGTCGAACCGTGCCAGTGGCTTGCTGTTCCAGTTCGGCATCGATATTTTCCGCGCTGCGGCGATGCTCACCGTGTTGTTCTCCGACTTGTCCATCGGGCAGATGCTGGCGGTGTTCAGCTACCTGTGGTTCATGATCGGTCCGGTGGAGCAGTTACTCAATTTGCAATACGCCTATTACGCCGCCGGTGGTGCGCTGTCGCGGATCAACGAGTTGCTGGCCCGCGCCGATGAGCCGCAATACCCCGGCGGTGTCGATCCGTTTCAGGGGCGGGACACCGTGGGCATCGAAGTCCAGGGCTTGAGTTTCGGATACGGCGACGAGTTGGTGTTAAACCAGATGGACCTGTCCATCGCCCCCGGTGAAAAAGTGGCGATTGTCGGTGCCAGCGGTGGCGGCAAGAGCACCCTGGTGCAGTTGCTGCTGGGGTTGTACACGCCCCTTGCCGGGACCATCCGCTTCGGTGGCTCGACCCAGCAGGAGATCGGCCTGGAGACCGTGCGCGAAAACGTCGCCGTGGTCCTGCAACATCCGGCGCTGTTCAATGACACGATACGCGCCAATCTGACGATGGGCCGTCTGCGCAGCGACGAGGCCTGCTGGCAAGCGCTGGAGATTGCCCAGCTGAACCAAACGGTTCGAGAATTGCCTGATGGTCTGGACAGCATTGTCGGACGCTCTGGCGTGCGCTTGTCCGGTGGTCAGCGGCAACGGCTGGCGATTGCGCGGATGGTGCTGGCCGAACCCAAGGTGGTGATTCTCGACGAGGCCACCTCGGCGCTGGACGCTGCCACCGAATACAACCTGCACCTGGCGCTGGCGCGGTTCTTGAGCAACCGCACCACGCTGATCATTGCGCATCGGTTGTCGGCGGTGAAACAGGCTGATCGGGTGCTGGTGTTCGACGGCGGGCAAATTGCCGAGGATGGTGACCATCAGCAACTGATTGCCGAAGGTGGGTTGTACGCCAAGCTTTATGGCCATTTACAGCAGCATTAGTGACAGCCCGCGTCAGGTTTGCGGCAAGTGCATGCAAAATACGGGCGCTGGCTTGCCGGGATCGAATACGCACCCTAGTCTAGCTGTAGCGATCACGTTGGATGATGATCTGGCAGTGCTAATACAAGGGACCTCATGAAGCAAAAGCGGACTCTCGGAACCCCTAGGTTATTGGGCATCGTCTGGCCATTTATTGCCGTAGTGCTATTTCAAGCGCTGTTGGGCGGGGTCAGTCTCTATGTACTTTCGGCAGTTCGCGGCTATGTGGCCGGGGAGAGCCTGTGGTCCAAGGGTCAGAAGGACGCCATCTATTACCTCAATCTCTACGCGGACAGTCGCGACGAGGCCATTTTCCTCAAGTACCAGAACGCCATTGCCGTACCCCAGGGTGGTCACGAGTTGCGCGTGGCGCTGGATCACCAGCCACCGAATATCGAAGCCGCACGGGTGGCGATTCTCAAGGGTGGCAATCATCCCGACGACGTCTCCAGCGTGATCTGGCTGTACCTCAATTTCAGGCATTTCAGTTACCTTGAAAAAGCCATCGACCGCTGGACGGTGGGTGACGCGTATCTGGTGCAACTCGATAACGTCGCCCAAGAGATGCACCGGCGCATTACCGAAAACCAGGCGTCGGACGCTGACATCAAACGCTGGAAAGACCAGATTTTTGCAATCAACGATGGTGTGACGCCTGCCGCCACAGCCTTCAGCGATGCCTTGGGCGAGGGCTCGCGCTTGATTCTGCGCCTGCTGCTGGTCACGAACCTGGCCACGGCCCTGGGCTTGATTGCGTTAGCGTTGATGCGTACCCACAAACTGCTCAAACAGCGCCATGCCTTTGCCGAGGCCTTGCAGTTGGAGAAAGACCGGGCGCAGATCACCCTGCAATCCATTGGCGACGGTGTGATTACCACGGATGTCGACGGTGCGATCGCCTACATGAACCCGGCGGCCGAGGCGTTGACTCACTGGAAAGGCGAGCAGGCCATCGGCTTGCCGCTGGCGGCCTTGTTCAATCTGCTGGATGACAACGCTCAGGCTGACGGCTTTACCTTGATCGAGCACATATTGAGCGGTCAGCTCAGCGGCGCCAGCGAGCATTCCAAACTGATCCAGCGCCTCGACGGCAGCACCGTCTCGGTCACCCTGGTCGGGGCGCCGATCCGCAACGCCGACAAGGTCAGTGGCGCCGTGCTGGTGTTGCATGACATGACTCAGGAGCGCCAGTACATCGCCAATCTGTCCTGGCAGGCGACCCACGACGCCTTGACCGGGCTGGCCAATCGTCGCGAGTTCGAGTATCGCCTGGAGCAGGCGTTGCACAACCTGACCCGATACTCTGGGCGCCACGCCTTGATGTTCCTCGATCTGGACCAGTTCAAACTGGTCAATGATACCTGCGGCCACGCGGCGGGTGACGAACTGCTTCGGCATATCTGCGCGCTGTTGCAATCAGGCTTGCGCGAAGGTGACACGCTGGCCCGGCTGGGTGGCGACGAGTTCGGGATTTTGCTGGAAGACTGTCCGCCGGAAGCGGCCGAGAAAATTGCCGAGAGCCTGCGCCATACCGTGCAGAACCTGCACTTTGTGTGGAAAGGCCGGCCATTCGTCACAACGGTGAGCATCGGGATGGTTCATATCGCGCAAACCCCGACCACCCTCGAAGCTTCACTGCGTGCTGCCGATATGGCCTGTTACATGGCCAAGGAAAAAGGGCGTAACCGTGTTCAGGTGTATAACGCCGATGATTCGGAACTGTCCCTGCGTTTCGGTGAGATGGCGTGGGTACAGCGCCTGCACATGGCACTGGAAGAGGATCGCTTTTGCCTCTATTCCCAAGAAATCGCACCCCTTGGTCATACCGAACACGGCGGCGGGCATATAGAAATCCTGTTGCGTCTACATGATGAAGCCGGGCGCATGATATTACCGGACAGTTTTATTCCGGCTGCCGAACGTTATGGTCTGATGACCGCACTTGATCGTTGGGTGGTGCAGAACGTCTTTAAGATCATTGCCCAATGTATTGCCGAAGAGCGCAAAGGTCCTTTGGCCATGTGTGCGATTAATCTGTCAGGCACTACTATCGGAGATGACGCGTTTCTGGACTTCCTGAGGGAACAGTTTGTTGCATGGTCCATTCCACCTGAAATGATTTGTTTTGAAATTACAGAGACCAGTGCAATTTCCAATTTGGGAAGTGCAATTAGATTTATCAATGAACTCAAAGGTTTAGGTTGTCACTTTTCGTTGGATGACTTCTGCGCCGGTATGTCCTCATTCGCCTACTTGAAACATTTACCTGTAGACTTCTTGAAGATCGATGGAAGTTTCGTAAAGGATATGCTGGACGACCCGATTAACCGCGCCATGGTAGAAGTGATCAATCACATCGGCCATGTCATGGGTAAGCGCACGATTGCCGAGTTTGTAGAAACACCCCAGATCGAGCAGGCATTGCTGGAGATCGGGGTCGACTTCGCTCAAGGGTATGTCATTGAACGCCCGCATCTGTTTACCTGCGATAGTTTGCAAAGTCGTCCTGCCAGGCCTCAACCTTTGTTATTCAAGGCGCCCGGCACGTTCCGTTGAAATCTCTTGCTGATCCTAACAATCACAATCAAAAGGAGCCCGACAGTGATCGACACATTCAATCGAACCGGACCACTCATGGAAGCTGCAAGTTATCCCGTATGGGCGCAACAGCTCATCAAGGACTGCAGCGAGAGTAAGCGCCGGGTTGTCGAACACGAACTGTATCAGCGCATGCGAGACAATAAGCTCGGCGCAAAAACCATGCGGCAGTACCTTATTGGTGGCTGGCCCGTCGTTGAACAGTTCGCGTTATATATGGCACAAAACCTGACCAAGACTCGTTTTGCCCGACACCCTGGTGAAGACATGGCGCGTCGTTGGTTGATGCGTAACATTCGTGTCGAACTTAACCATGCCGATTACTGGGTTAACTGGAGTCGGGCCCATGGGGTCAGCCTGGAAGATTTGCAGGCGCAACACGTTGCACCTGAACTTCACGCCTTGAGCCACTGGTGCTGGCACACCAGTTCGGCGGATTCGCTGATTGTCGCCATTGCCGCGACCAACTATGCCATCGAAGGGGCGACCGGAGAGTGGTCGGCATTGGTCTGTTCCAATGGTGTCTATGCGGCCGCGTTCCCGGAGGAAGATCGCAAGCGGGCCATGAAGTGGTTGAAGATGCACGCTCAGTACGATGATGCCCATCCCTGGGAAGCGCTTGAAATCATCTGCACATTGGCGGGCCTGAACCCGAGCAAATCCTTGCAAGTGGAATTGCGCCAGGCTGTCTGCAAGAGTTACGACTACATGCACCTGTTCCTGGAGCGCTGCATGCAGTTGGAACACTCTGAAAAGGCTCCGGTCGCGCGTGAGCGCATGGCATTGGCCGAAAGCTGATCCATAGGTATTACAGGCGAAAAAATGTGGGAGCGGCGTTGCGGCGATCCGAGCAAGTCGGATCGCCGCAACGCCGCTCCCACATTAGTTATGTGGCTCAGCTGAAGGATTAACCCGCCATGGCCAACCGGTTACGCCCTTCGCGCTTGGCGACATACAGCGCGCTGTCGGCCCGACGCAACAAACTATCGGCCGATTCGCCGGGCAGCAGGGTCGAGCAACCCAGGCTGACCGTCAGCTCGATCTGATTGCCATCGGCTTTGTAACTCTGCGCCTGTGCCGCAAACCGCAGTCGTTCGCCGACCATGGCGGCGGCTTCCCGACTGGTGTTGGACAGTAGAATCAGGAACTCTTCGCCACCAAAACGGAACACCATGTCCACATTGCGCAGCTGGTTCTTGATCGAGGCCGCGACGCTCTTGAGTACGTCATCGCCCGCACTGTGGCCAAAATTATCGTTAACGTTTTTGAAGTGATCGATGTCCAGCATCAGCAGTGACAACGGCATCAAGTGGCGCCGCGACATCTCGATTTCACGCTCTAAGGTCTGATCCATGGCGATGCGGTTGCCGGTATCGGTCAACGGATCGCGCAGTGCACTTTGCGTCGCCGCGCGATAGAGCAGGGCGTTACGCATCGGGAACAGGAGCGTGGACAGCAGCGATTCCAGATTGCTTTGTTCGTGGTCGCTGAATCGCTGATTGCGGCGGAACACCAGTTCACCCAGGTTCTCGCCTTCATGGCTGAGGCTGTAAGTGACGGAATGGTGGCCGCGATGCCCGAATTCCAGACGCAAGTCGCTGGCCGAGTGCTGATAAGTCAGCGCATCCAGCGGCACCAGGCGTTGAATCTCGCGGAAGAAAAGTCCGAGAATGCGTTGTGGCTCAAGACTTGTCTGCAGTTGCTGGCCAAGTTGCTGACGCACTTGTGCAAGGCTGAATGGCCGCTCCAGAATGGGAGGTTGCTGACCAAAGCCCAGGCGTTGCAATTTGGCGCTGTCGAAGGCAATTGCGTTGGTCTGGGATGGTGATTTCATATGGCGTGAGCCCCTAAGCAGTAAGGCTGTCTTACAGGCTGGGTGAGAGCGGCTTTGGGCTGCGCGTCATACTGGTCCATCAGTCCCGTAGGACATTTGGCGCAAGTTTAGTCCGCTTTGCCGAATATAAGTAACCTATCGACTGAGGCGTCCGCCCGATTGCTTTCACACGGCGTGTCTGAGCAAAATTAGAGCGAAAGTCATGCCAATGAGTTCCTTTGAATAAAAACCCTTAAAAATCAAAAAGTTGAAGGATTTCTGAAGGATTTCAGGCAGAAAGAGCGGCGGCGTATTGACTTAAACCACTGCACTTGCGGGGTACTTTCAGGGCCGCGCCGGGAACCCGGCGCGGTACAAAAAGCGACGTGCGGTTGTTACTGTGCGTTGAAAGCCTGGCCGTTGATGCCCGTGCTGTCCGGACCCATCAAGTAAAGGTAGACCGGCATGATCTCCTCGGGCGTAGGGTTGTTCAGCGGATTTTCACCCGGGTATGCCTGGGCGCGCATGCTGGTACGGGTAGCGCCCGGGTTGATGCTGTTGGAGCGCACCGGCGCCACGGTGTCGACTTCGTCGGCCAGGGTTTGCATCAGGCCTTCGGTGGCAAACTTGGACACGCCATAAGCGCCCCAGTACGCGCGACCCTTACGGCCGACGCTGCTGGAGGTGAACACCACCGAAGCGTCCTGGGACAGCTTGAGCAGCGGCAGCAAGGTGCTGGTGAGCATGAACATGGCATTGACGTTGACGTGCATGACGCGCATGAAGTTCTCGCCGGACAGCTGCTCGATCGGCGTGCGCGGACCAATGATCGACGCGTTATGCAGCAAACCGTCGAGGTGGCCGAACTCTGTTTCGATCATCGCGGCCAGCTCATCGTATTGATGAGGCAACGCGGTTTCCAGGTTGAACGGTATCACCGCAGGCTGTGGATGCCCGGCGGCTTCGATTTCGTCATAGACCTGAGTCAGATTGGCTTCGGTCTTGCCCAGCAGCAGTACGGTTGCACCATGGGCTGCGTAGGTTTTCGCCGCCGCAGCGCCAATGCCGCGACCTGCGCCGGTAACCAGGATGACCCGGTCCTTGAGCAATTCAGGGCGGGCGGAATAATCAAACATAAGAAACCTCACAACAATTCAACACAAAGGCGGCACCGAACCTGTGGCGAGGGAGCTTGCTCGCGTTCGACTGCAAAGCAGTCGTAAATCACCAGATACGGTGTGCCTGACAGAATGCGTTTTTAGATAGAGGAGGCGCTTCGCGCCCCAGCGGGAGCAAGCTCCCGCGCCACAAAATCTGCGGTACTCAGCAGCTGTAAAGAGCGCTATCGAGCACCTTGCGCAACTCAAGCGGATGATCCACCACCACATCCGCCCCCCAATGCCGCGGGTTGTCGTCCGGGTGAATGTAGCCGTAGGTCACTGCAGCCGTTTTGGTGCCGGCATCGCGACCGGACTCGATATCGCGCAGGTCATCGCCCACAAACAGCACGCTGGCCGGGTCCAGGTCGAGCATCTTGCACGCCAGGATCAACGGCTCAGGGTCCGGCTTGCTGTTCTTGACATGGTCCGGGCAGATCAGCAGTGCCGAGCGCTCGGCCAGGCCAAGCTGCTGCATGATCGGCTCGGCGAAGCGCAGCGGCTTGTTAGTGACCACGCCCCAGATCAGGTTGGCTTTCTCAATGTCGACCAGCAGTTCGCCCATGCCGTCGAAGAGTTTGCTGTGAACCGCGCAACCGGCGAGGTAACGCTCCAGAAACTCCAGGCGTAATTCCTCGAAACCCGGTGATTCCGGGTCCATGGAGAAGGTCACGGCGACCATCGCCTTGGCCCCGCCGGAAATCTCGTCGCGGATGTGCTTGTCGTTCACCGGCGGCAAGCCGCGATCGGCGCGCATCGCCTGGCAGATGGCGATGAAGTCCGGCGCGGTGTCGAGCAGCGTGCCGTCCATGTCGAAAAGGACTGCTCTGATACGCATCGGCTTACTCCTCGCGCAGGGTCTGGATCATGTAGTTGACGTCCACATCGGCCGCCAGTTTGTAGTGCTTGGTCAGCGGGTTGTACGTCAGCCCGATGATGTCCTTGACGGTCAGGCCGGCCATGCGGCTCCAGGCGCCCAGTTCGGAAGGACGGATGAATTTCTTGAAGTCGTGAGTGCCCCGTGGCAGCAGCTTCATGATGTATTCGGCACCGATGATGGCGAACAGATACGCCTTCGGATTGCGGTTGATGGTGGAGAAGAACACCTGGCCGCCCGGTTTGACCATTTTGAAGCAGGCGCGGATCACCGAGGACGGATCCGGCACGTGCTCCAGCATTTCCAGGCAGGTGACCACGTCGAACTGCTCAGGCATTTCCTCGGCCAGCGCTTCGGCGGTGATCTGCCGGTACTCGACGCTCACGCCGGATTCCAGCTGATGCAATTGCGCGACCGCCAGGGGCGCTTCGCCCATGTCGATGCCCATGACGGTGGCGCCGCGCTGAGCCATGGCTTCGCTGAGGATGCCGCCACCGCAGCCCACATCGAGGACTTTCTTGCCGGCCAGGCTGACCCGTTCGTCAATCCAGTTGACCCGCAGCGGGTTGATGTCGTGCAGCGGTTTGAACTCGCTTTCGCGGTCCCACCAGCGATGGGCCAGGGCTTCGAATTTGGCGATTTCGGCGTAGTCGACGTTGCTCATGGTTTAAGTCCTCTAAAACTTGAAAAATCCTGTTGCCCCGGAAGTCAGTCCGGGGAGGCTTACTGTTCGGTGTGGCCGCTGATGCGTTGACCCCAGGCCTTGGCGGTGGCGCAGAGCTGCTCCTCGTCCAGGCGAGTCAGGCGACGGTCGTCGAGCAATTGTTTGCCGGCGACCCACAGGTGTTTCACGCAGTCTCGGCCGGTGGCGTATATAAGCTGCGAAACCGGATCGTAGATCGGTTGCTGCGCCAGGCCCGAGAGGTCGAACGCGACGATGTCCGCGGCTTTGCCAACTTCCAGCGAACCGGTTTCAGTCTCGATCCCCAGCGCACGGGCGCCATTGAGGGTGGCCATGCGCAGCGCGCGATGGGCGTCCAGCGCGGTGGCCGAGCCAGCGACAGCCTTGGCCAACAGCGCGGCAGTGCGGGTTTCGCCGAGCAAGTCGAGGTCGTTGTTGCTGGCCGCGCCATCGGTACCGATGGCGACATTGACGCCAGCCTGCCAAAGACGCTCGACCGGGCAGAAGCCGCTCGCCAGCTTGAGATTGGACTCCGGGCAATGAACCACATTGGTGTTGCTTTCTACCAGCAGCACCAGGTCTTCATCGCTGATCTGGGTCATGTGCACGGCCTGGAAGCGCGGGCCGAGCAATCCCAGGCGGCCGAGTCGGGCCAGGGGGCGCTCGCCGCGCTGCTCGACCGATTGCTGCACTTCGAACGCGGTTTCATGGACGTGCATGTGAATCGAGGCGTCCAGTTCTTCGGCGATCACCCGGATCTTCTCCAGGTTTTCGTCGCCTACGGTGTAGGGCGCATGGGGGCCGAACGTGACTTTGATCCGCTCGTGGTGCTTGAGATCGCCGAACAATTCGACGCCCTGACGAATGGCCTCGTCCGCCGTGCTGGCCCCTGGAATCGGGAAATCGAGGATCGGAATGGTGATTTGTGCGCGTATGCCACTGTTATGGACACGTTCGCTGGCAACCTTCGGGAAGAAATACATGTCAGAGAAACAGGTGATGCCACCTTTGATCTGCTCGGCGATCGCCAGGTCGGTGCCATCGCGTACAAAATCTTCGTCGACCCACTTGGCTTCGGCGGGCCAGATGTGGTTTTCCAGCCAGGTCATCAGCGGCAGATCGTCCGCCAGGCCCCGGAACAGTGTCATCGCCGCATGCCCGTGGGCATTGATCAGGCCGGGGCTGAGCAACATGTCCGGCAACTCACGAACTTCGGTTGCGTTAAGCTTCAGCGCAGCCGCTCGTGGGCCGATAAACACGATGCGTCCATCGCGAATGCCCAGGCCGTGCTCTTTGAGGACAACACCAGCGGGTTCGACGGGTACCAGCCAGGTCGGCAGCAATAACAGGTCGAGCGCAGCGGCAGTGTTCGGCATCGAGGGTCGGTTCCAGTGCTTTTGTAAAGGATGGCGAAGTATACCCGAGCGTCTTCGCGGGGGGATCGCTATAATCGGCGGCTTTTGTTCATGAGTGCGGGGTGTGGGATGCGCGATCGACTGTTGGCTGCGGAGAAGGTGAAGGCCATCGATTGGCGTGATGGCGCCCTGTACCTGCTGGATCAGCGTATTTTGCCGTTCGAGGAAACGTGGATCGCCTGCACCAGCGCCGCAAGCGTGGCCGAGGCCATTCGCTCGATGGTGGTGCGCGGCGCGCCGGCCATTGGCATCAGTGCGGCCTATGCGATGGTGCTGTCGGCCCGCGCTCGCATAGCTGAGGGTGGTGACTGGCAGGCCGAGTGGGAAGAGGATTACGCATTGCTGGCTGATTCCCGTCCAACGGCGGTGAATCTGTTCTGGGCCTTGGGGCGCATGCGTGACCGCCTGGATCGTCTCAAGGGCGATGCGGATCCTCTCGCGGCGCTGGAGGCGGAAGCCATCGCCATTCATGAAAGCGATCGCGAAGCCAACCTGACCATGGCGCAATTGGGTGTGGACCTGATCCGCAAGCACCAGGGCAACGCGCAGGCGATCCTGACCCACTGCAATACCGGCGCACTGGCCACCGGCGGTTTCGGCACCGCGTTGGGGGTGATTCGCGGGGCCTTTATCGAAGGCATGGTGGAGCGCGTCTACGCCGACGAAACCCGCCCATGGTTGCAAGGTTCGCGATTGACCGCCTGGGAATTGGCCAATGAAGGCATTCCTGTGACCGTCAACGCCGACTCCGCCGCCGCGCACATCATGAAAACCAAGGGTGTGACCTGGGTGATTGTCGGCGCAGACCGGATCACTGCCAATGGCGATGTGGCCAACAAGATCGGCACGTATCAGCTGGCAGTCAACGCCATGCACCACGGCGTGCGCTTCATGGTGGTGGCGCCGAGTTCGACCATCGACATGAACCTGGCCAGCGGCGACGAGATTCCTATCGAAGAACGCGATGGTCGCGAGTTGCTGGAGGTCGGCGGCAAGCGGGTCGGGGCGGAGGTTGATGCGTTCAACCCGGTGTTCGACGTGACCCCGGCGGACCTGATCGATGCGATCGTCACCGAGAAAGGCATCGTCGAGCGCCCGGACACGGCGAAAATGGCGCTGTTGATGTGCCGCAAGCGTCTGCATTGAGAGCGTCCGGCGCCTTGTAAATCGACATCGACAGCAGGCTGGCTCCCACAGGTTTTTTGATCGACACCGATCCTGTGGGAGCCAGCCTGCTGGCGATGAGGCCCTAAAAGTCAACAAACATCCGTAAATCAGATGCCAATTCTGCATTCGGAGCGGCTCTAAGCCTCTCTCGTCCCCTTTCAGCCTGCCACCAGTCAACTAACTACACTCCATGCGCGTCTGGGGGATAGGTGCGTGGCGGCTCTTGTGATAACATCCGGCGTTTTCCGAGGCAGTCCCGCGGGGTTGTCTTTACTGCGCAAATCCATGGTTCAACATGTTGATTTGTCGTAAGTCGGTGCATGGCACTCAGCCTGCAGCGGCGAGCTTCGTTCGTCCCATATGGATGTGACGAAGTTTCACCAGAAAAAGGAATCGAGCTTCTCATGGGCGAACTGGCCAAAGAAATCCTCCCGGTCAATATCGAAGACGAGCTGAAGCAGTCCTACCTCGACTACGCGATGAGCGTAATCGTCGGGCGGGCCTTGCCGGATGCGCGCGATGGCTTGAAGCCCGTGCACCGGCGTGTGCTGTTCGCGATGAGCGAGCTGGGCAACGACTTCAACAAGCCGTACAAGAAATCTGCCCGTGTTGTCGGTGACGTGATCGGTAAGTATCACCCGCACGGTGATACCGCGGTGTACGACACCATCGTCCGCATGGCGCAGCCATTCTCGCTGCGCTACCTGCTGGTAGACGGGCAGGGCAACTTCGGTTCGGTGGACGGCGACAACGCCGCCGCCATGCGATACACCGAAGTGCGCATGACCAAGCTGGCGCACGAGCTGCTGGCTGACCTGCACAAAGAAACCGTGGACTGGGTGCCGAACTACGACGGCACCGAAATGATCCCGGCGGTCATGCCGACCCGTATTCCCAACCTGTTGGTCAACGGCTCCAGCGGTATCGCCGTGGGCATGGCGACCAACATCCCGCCGCACAACCTCGGTGAAGTCATCGACGGTTGCCTGGCGCTCATCGACAACCCTGAGTTGACCATCGATGAGCTGATGCAATACATCCCCGGTCCGGACTTCCCGACCGCCGCGATCATCAACGGTCGCGCCGGCATCATCGAAGCCTACCGCACCGGTCGTGGCCGCATTTACATGCGCGCCCGCTCGATCATTGAAGACATCGACAAGGTCGGTGGCCGTCAGCAGATCGTCATCACCGAACTCCCTTACCAGCTGAACAAGGCCCGTCTGATCGAGAAGATCGCCGAGCTGGTAAAAGAGAAGAAGCTCGAAGGCATCACCGAACTGCGCGACGAGTCCGACAAGGACGGTATGCGCGTCGTGATCGAGCTGCGTCGTGGCGAAGTGCCTGAGGTGATCCTCAACAACCTCTACGCCCAGACCCAGCTGCAAGCCGTATTCGGTATCAACATCGTCGCGCTGATCGACGGCCGTCCGCGGATCCTGAACCTCAAGGACCTGCTGGAAGCCTTCGTTCGTCACCGTCGCGAAGTCGTTACCCGTCGTACCGTGTTCGAACTGCGTAAAGCGCGCGAACGTGGCCACATCCTGGAAGGTCAAGCGGTTGCCCTGTCGAACATCGACCCGGTCATCGCCCTGATCAAGGCTTCGCCAACGCCGTCGGAAGCCAAGGAAGCGCTGATCAAGACTGCGTGGGAATCTTCCGCCGTGGTCGCGATGGTTGAACGTGCCGGTGCCGATTCGTGCCGTCCAGAGACCCTGGATCCGCAATACGGTCTGCGCGAAGGCAAGTACTTCCTGTCGCCGGAACAGGCACAAGCCATTCTGGAGCTGCGTCTGCACCGTCTGACCGGCCTGGAACACGAAAAGCTGCTGGCCGAGTATCAAGAGATCCTCAACCAGATCGGCGAGCTGATCCGCATCCTCAGCAGCGCCACGCGCCTGATGGAAGTGATCCGCGAAGAGCTGGAAGTGATTCGCGCCGAATACGGCGACGTGCGCCGCACCGAGATTCTCGATGCCCGTCTCGACCTGACCCTGGGTGACATGATCCCGGAAGAAGAGCGCGTCGTGACCATTTCCCACGGTGGCTATGCCAAGACCCAGCCATTGGCTGCGTACCAGGCTCAGCGTCGTGGCGGTAAAGGCAAATCGGCTACCGGCGTGAAGGATGAGGACTACATCGCTCACCTGCTGGTCGCCAACAGCCACACCACGCTGCTGCTGTTCTCCAGCAAAGGTAAAGTGTACTGGCTGAAAACCTACGAAATCCCGGAAGCGTCCCGCGCGGCCCGTGGTCGTCCGTTGGTCAACCTGCTGCCGCTGGACAGTGATGAATACATCACCACCATGCTCCCGGTCGACGAATACACCGAAGGTCACTTCATCTTCATGGCCACTGCCAAAGGCACCGTGAAGAAGACCCCGCTCGAATCCTTCAGCCGTCAACGTAGCGTCGGTCTGATCGCGCTGGAGCTGGACGAAGGTGACGTACTGATTTCAGCTTCCATTACCGATGGCAGCCGCGAAGTCATGCTGTTCTCCGACGGCGGCAAGGTCACTCGCTTCAAGGAAACCGACGTTCGCGCCATGGGCCGTACCGCTCGCGGTGTCCGCGGCATGCGTCTGCCGGAAGGTCAGAAGCTGATTTCCATGCTGATTCCGGAAGAAGGCAGCCAGATCCTCACCGCTTCGGCCCGTGGTTTCGGCAAGCGCACGGCGATCACCGAGTTCCCTGAGTACAAGCGTGGCGGTCAGGGCGTTATCGCCATGGTCAGCAACGACCGTAACGGCCGCTTGGTCGGTGCAGTCCAGGTGCTCGACGGCGAGGAAATCATGCTGATTTCCGACCAGGGCACCCTGGTGCGTACCCGCGTCGACGAAGTGTCCAGTCTGGGGCGTAACACCCAAGGCGTGACCCTGATCAAACTGGCCAGCGATGAAACGCTGGTCGGTCTGGAGCGGGTGCAGGAACCGTCGGAAGTCGAAGGCGAAGAGCTGGAAGATGAAGAGCTGGAAGGTGAAGAGGGGGCGGTGTTCGACGGCGAGGTCGTGATCGACGACGTGGTTGAAGATCAGCAACTCGACGCCGCTGCTGACGAAGAGCCACAAGAGTAAGTGGACAAACAGGGGGCGGATGAAAATTCGCCCCCTTGTTGTTTGTCCCGTATGAAAATATCGACACCGATGGAGTCCCTTGTAGGAGTGAGCCAGCTCCGGGCGGCGTTCCGACGACGCAGGCGCCGCGGTATGTCTGACACATCGCGGTGATGCAATCGCGAGCAGGCTCACTCCTACAAAAGCTGTGCTTCAGCAGGGACTCTGTGTCGATTGATGTTGTGATTTATTGCGTGATTACCACCAAATCAGAGCGAGATTGGATGTGAGCAAGAGAGCCTATAACTTCTGTGCCGGTCCTGCGGCACTTCCCGAAGCTGTCCTGCAGCGCGCCCAGGGTGAACTCCTTGATTGGCACGGCAAGGGCCTGTCGGTCATGGAGATGAGCCATCGCAGTGATGAGTTCGTGTCCATCGCCACCAAGGCCGAGCAGGATCTGCGTGATCTGCTGAATATCCCCTCGAACTATAAAGTGCTGTTTCTGCAAGGTGGCGCCAGCCAGCAATTTGCTCAGATTCCTCTGAACCTGTTGCCGGAAAGCGGCACCGCCGACTATATCGACACCGGTATCTGGTCGCAGAAAGCCATCGAAGAAGCCTCGCGCTACGGCCGCGTCAACGTTGCCGCTACTGCCAAGCCTTATGACTATTTCGCCATTCCCGGTCAGAACGAGTGGAGCCTGTCGAAAGACGCGGCCTACGTTCACTACGCACCGAACGAAACCATTGGCGGCCTGGAATTCAGTTGGGTCCCGGAAACTGGCGACGTTCCGCTGGTGGCCGACATGTCTTCGGACATTCTCTCGCGCCCAATCGATGTTTCGCGCTTCGGCATGATCTACGCCGGCGCGCAGAAAAACATCGGCCCGAGCGGCATTGTCGTGAACATCATTCGCGAAGACCTGTTGGGTCATGCCCGTTCCCTGTGCCCGACCATGCTCAACTACAAGGTCGCGGCCGATAACGGCTCGATGTACAACACCCCGCCTACCCTGGCCTGGTATCTGTCCGGTCTGGTATTCGAGTGGCTGAAAGAGCAGGGTGGTGTTGAAGCTATCGGCAAGCTCAACGAAGTGAAGCAGCGCACGCTGTACGACTTCATTGACGCCAGCGGCTTGTACAGCAACCCGATCAACAAGTCGGATCGCTCGTGGATGAATGTGCCGTTCCGCCTGGCTGACGACCGTCTCGACAAGCCATTCCTGGCCGGTGCCGACGAACGTGGCCTGTTGAACCTCAAGGGTCACCGTTCCGTGGGCGGCATGCGTGCCTCCATCTATAACGCCGTCGACATCGTTGCGGTCAACGCACTGATTTCGTACATGGCAGAGTTCGAGAAGGAACACGGCTAATGTCTGAGCAAGAACTCAAGGCACTGCGCGTTCGCATTGATGCCCTGGACGCCAAAGTCCTGGAGCTGATCAGTGAGCGTGCACGCTGCGCCCAGGAAGTTGCGCGAGTAAAGATGGCCTCGCTGGCCGAAGGCGAAGTGCCGGTGTTCTATCGTCCTGAGCGTGAGGCTCAGGTGCTCAAGCGCGTAATGGAGCGCAATCAGGGGCCGCTGGGCAACGAAGAGATGGCGCGTTTGTTCCGCGAAATCATGTCCTCGTGCCTGGCCCTCGAACAGCCGCTGAAAGTGGCGTACCTCGGCCCTGAAGGCACCTTCACTCAAGCCGCCGCCATGAAGCATTTCGGCCACGCGGTGATCAGCAAGCCGATGGCAGCGATCGACGAAGTGTTCCGCGAAGTGGCGGCCGGTGCGGTGAATTTTGGCGTGGTCCCGGTGGAAAACTCCACTGAAGGCGCGGTCAACCACACCCTCGACAGCTTCCTCGAACACGACATGGTCATCTGTGGCGAAGTCGAGCTGCGGATTCACCATCACCTGTTGGTGGGTGAAAACACCAAGACCGACAGCATCAGCCGCATCTACTCCCACGCCCAGTCCCTGGCCCAGTGCCGCAAGTGGCTGGACGCGCACTACCCGAATGTCGAGCGCGTGGCGGTGTCGAGTAATGCCGAAGCAGCCAAGCGGGTCAAGGGTGAGTGGAACTCGGCGGCGATTGCCGGCGACATGGCCGCCAGCTTGTATGGGCTGACCCGCCTGGCCGAGAAAATCGAGGATCGCCCGGACAACTCCACGCGCTTCCTGATGATCGGCAGCCAGGAAGTACCGCCGACCGGCGACGACAAGACGTCGATCATCGTCTCCATGAGCAACAAGCCCGGTGCGCTTCATGAGTTGCTGGTGCCGTTCCACGACAACGGTATCGACCTGACGCGAATCGAGACCCGTCCGTCGCGCAGCGGTAAATGGACCTACGTGTTCTTCATCGACTTCGTCGGCCACCACCGTGATCCGTTGATCAAAGGTGTACTGGAAAAGATCAGTCAGGAAGCAGTAGCACTCAAAGTGCTGGGTTCTTACCCGAAAGCAGTTCTCTAAGGGGTAGCAAATGAGTGGCAACTTCCTCGCTCTGGCGCAGCCGGGCGTGCAACAACTTTCGCCTTACGTTCCGGGCAAACCCGTGGACGAACTGGCGCGTGAGCTGAACATCGATCCAGCCAGAATCATCAAGCTGGCCAGCAATGAAAACCCGTTGGGCGCCAGTCCAAAGGCGCTGGCAGCCATTCGCGACGAACTGGCCGAGCTGACCCGCTATCCGGACGGCAACGGTTTTGCGCTCAAGACCCTGCTGGCCGAGCAGTGCCGCGTCGAGCTGAATCAGGTGACGCTGGGCAACGGTTCCAACGACATTCTGGAGCTGGTGGCGCGTGCGTACCTGGCGCCCGGCCTGAACGCGGTGTTCAGTGAGCATGCGTTTGCTGTTTACCCGATCGCCACGCAAGCCGTCGGCGCGACGGCCAAAGTGGTCCCGGCCAAAGACTGGGGCCATGACCTGCCGGCCATGCTGGCTGCGATCGATGCCGATACTCGTGTGGTATTCATCGCCAACCCGAACAACCCGACCGGGACCTGGTTCGGTGCCGAGGCGCTGGACGAGTTCCTGCAGGACGTACCGGAGCATGTGCTGGTGGTGCTGGACGAGGCGTACATCGAATACGCCGAGGGCAGCGACTTGCCGGATGGCCTGGACTTCCTGGCGGCGTACCCGAATCTGCTGGTTTCGCGCACGTTCTCCAAGGCTTATGGCCTGGCGGCACTGCGGGTCGGTTATGGCTTGTCCACTGCGGTGGTTGCCGATGTGCTGAATCGCGTGCGTCAGCCGTTCAACGTTAACAGCCTGGCCCTGGCCGCTGCGTGCGCTGCACTGCAAGATGCCGATTACCTGGCTGAAAGCCGTCGCCTGAACGAAGCCGGCATGCAGCAGCTGGAAACGGGGTTTCGTGAGCTGGGGCTGAGCTGGATTCCTTCCAAGGGCAACTTCATCTGCGTCGATATGGGGCAGGTGGCTGCGCCGATCTTCCAGGGGTTGCTGCGCGAAGGCGTGATCGTGCGTCCGGTGGCCAACTACGGCATGCCGAACCACCTGCGCATCACCATCGGTTTGCCCGCGGAAAACAGCCGCTTCCTTGAGGCGCTGACCAAGGTTCTGGCTCGTGGTTGATGTCACTGCACTGCAACCTGCTGCCCCTATGATCGGTCGCCTGGTGGTGGTCGGCCTGGGGTTGATCGGCGGTTCGTTTGCCAAGGGTTTGCGTGAAAGTGGCCTGTGCCGCGAAGTGGTCGGGGTCGATCTCGACCCGCAGTCGCGCAAGCTCGCGGTTGAGTTGGGCGTAGTGGATCGCTGCGAAGAAGACCTGGCGATTGCTTGTCAGGGCGCGGATGTGATCCAGCTCGCCGTGCCGATCCTTGCCATGGAAAAAATGCTTGGCCGCTTGGCCGGCATGGACCTGGGGCAGGCGATTCTGACCGATGTTGGCAGCGCCAAAGGCAATGTGGTGCGTGCCGCGACCGAAGCGTTTGGCGGCATGCCGTCGCGTTTTGTGCCGGGCCATCCGATTGCCGGTTCCGAGCAGAGCGGGGTGGAAGCCTCCAATGCCGAGCTGTTCCGTCGCCATAAAGTGATTTTGACACCGCTGGATCAGACCGATCCGGCCGCGTTGGCAGTGGTCGACCGTTTGTGGCGTGAATTGGGCGCCGATGTCGAGCACATGCAGGTCGAGCGTCACGACGAAGTGTTGGCGGCAACCAGCCATTTGCCACACTTGCTGGCGTTCGGTCTGGTCGATTCACTGGCCAAACGCAATGAAAACCTTGAGATCTTCCGTTACGCTGCGGGCGGTTTTCGCGATTTCACAAGAATCGCGGGAAGCGACCCGGTCATGTGGCACGACATCTTCCTCGCCAACCGCGAAGCTGTCCTGCGCACACTTGATACATTTCGCAGCGACCTCGACGCCTTGCGCGACGCGGTCGATGCAGGGGATGGGCACCAATTGTTGGGCGTATTCACTCGCGCCCGGGTTGCCCGCGAACATTTCAGTAAAATCCTGGCCCGCCGGGCTTATGTGGACGCTATGAACTCCAACGACCTGATTTTCCTGGCTCAACCTGGTGGCCGCCTGACTGGGCGGATTCGTGTACCGGGCGATAAATCGATTTCCCACCGTTCGATCATGCTCGGCTCCCTGGCCGAAGGCGTCACCGAAGTCGAAGGCTTCCTCGAGGGCGAAGACGCCCTGGCGACCTTGCAAGCCTTCCGCGACATGGGCGTCGTGATCGAAGGTCCGCACCACGGTCGCGTGACCATTCATGGCGTCGGCCTGCATGGCTTGAAGCCTGCGCCAGGCCCGATCTATCTGGGCAACTCCGGCACCTCGATGCGTCTGCTGTCGGGCCTGCTGGCTGCGCAGGACTTCGATAGCACCCTGACCGGTGACGCCTCGCTGTCCAAGCGCCCGATGAATCGCGTGGCCAATCCGCTGCGTGAAATGGGCGCCGTGATCGAGACCGCCGCTGAAGGTCGTCCACCGATGACCATTCGTGGCGGCAACAAGCTCAAGGGCCTGACTTACACCATGCCGATGGCCAGCGCCCAGGTTAAATCCTGCCTGCTGCTAGCCGGCCTGTACGCCGAAGGCAAGACCACCGTCACCGAACCGGCTCCGACCCGCGACCACACCGAGCGCATGCTGCGCGGCTTTGGCTATCCGGTCACTGTTAACGGTGCGACCGCTTCGGTTGAGTCCGGCCACAAGCTGACTGCGACCCACATTGAAGTGCCGGGCGACATCTCGTCTTCCGCGTTCTTCCTGGTGGCGGCATCGATCGCCGAAGGTTCGGAGCTGGTGCTCGAGCACGTCGGCATCAACCCGACCCGCACCGGCGTGATCGACATTTTGCGTCTGATGGGCGCTGATATCACTCTGGAAAACCAGCGTGAAGTCGGCGGCGAGCCGGTGGCGGATCTGCGCGTACGGGCAGCTAAACTCAAGGGTATCGAGATTCCCGAAGCGCTGGTTCCACTGGCCATCGACGAATTCCCGGTGCTGTTCGTGGCCGCGGCCTGTGCCGAAGGGCGCACCGTGTTGCGTGGCGCCGAAGAGCTGCGAGTCAAGGAGTCGGACCGTATCCAGGTCATGGCGGATGGCTTGCTCGCGCTGGGCGTCAAATGCGAACCGACCCCGGACGGCATCATCATCGACGGCGGCCTGATAGGCGGCGGCGAAGTGCACGGTCACGGCGATCACCGGATTGCCATGGCGTTCAGCGTTGCCTCGCTGCGCGCCACCGCACCGATTCGCATCCATGACTGTGCCAACGTCGCAACCTCGTTCCCGAACTTCCTTGCGCTTTGTGCGCAGGTCGGCATTCGTGTTGCACAAGAGGCTCAGTCGTGAAAATCATCGCACCGGTCATCACCATCGATGGGCCAAGCGGCTCTGGCAAAGGCACGGTCGCCGGGATACTGGCGAAGCGTCTGGGCTGGAATTTGCTGGATTCCGGTGCGCTCTACCGTCTGTTGGCGTTCGCTGCGCATAACCACGGCGTTGACCTGACGAATGAAGAACTGCTGAAAAAGCTTGCCGCTCATCTGGATGTGCAGTTCATTGCGGCGACCGAAGGTCAACTGCAGCGCATCATTCTGGAGGGTGACGAAGTCAGCGATGTCATCCGTACGGAAAGCGTCGGCTCGGGAGCGTCCCAGGTGGCTGCATTGCCCGCGGTACGCGAGGCGCTGCTTCAGCGTCAGCGGGCGTTTCAGGAATCGCCGGGGTTGGTCGCCGATGGGCGCGACATGGGCACGGTGGTTTTTCCGGACGCGCCGCTGAAGATATTCCTTACTGCCAGTGCCGAGGAGCGTGCGCGCCGTCGATACTTGCAGTTGAAGGGCAAAGTCGATGGTGTTAGTCTGTCGAGTCTGCTAGATGAGATCCGTGCACGCGATGAGCGTGACACCCAGCGAGCGGTAGCCCCGCTCAAGCCGGCGGCTGACGCCATACAGCTGGATTCCACGGAGTTATCCATCGATCAGGTGCTGGAACGCATCATGAGCGAGATCGCCATTCGCGATATCGCCGGGTGACCAAGAAGCTCTGCAGGGGACCAGTCATAGTCTTGCAGTGCTTCTTTAAATGAACATAACCCACGTCGTCTGGGATGTGGAGATGGGCGTATCCTTCGCCCTTATTCAACAGGAATTAAAATGAGCGAAAGCTTTGCGGAACTCTTTGAAGAAAGCCTAAAAACCCTGAACCTTCAGGCAGGCTCCATCATCACCGGTGTTATCGTTGATATCGATTACCAAGCTCGCTGGGTAACCGTTCACGCTGGCCTGAAGTCTGAAGCACTCATCCCGCTTGAGCAGTTCTACAACGATGCTGGCGAACTGACTATCAACGTCGGTGACGAAGTTCACGTTGCTCTGGACTCGGTTGAAGACGGCTTTGGTGAAACCAAGCTGTCCCGTGAAAAAGCCAAGCGCGCTGAATGCTGGATTGTTCTGGAAGCAGCCTTCGCAGCCGAAGAAGTGGTCAAGGGCGTTATCAACGGTAAGGTTAAAGGCGGCTTCACTGTCGACGTTAACGGCATCCGTGCGTTCCTGCCAGGTTCTCTGGTTGACGTCCGTCCTGTGCGCGATACCACGCACCTGGAAGGCAAAGAGCTGGAATTCAAGGTCATCAAGCTTGACCAGAAACGCAACAACGTTGTCGTTTCCCGTCGTAGCGTCCTCGAAGCCGAGAACTCCGCTGAGCGTGAAGCTCTGCTGGAATCCCTGCAGGAAGGTCAACAAGTCAAAGGTATCGTCAAGAACCTCACCGATTACGGCGCATTCGTCGATCTGGGTGGCGTCGATGGCCTGCTGCACATTACCGACATGGCTTGGAAACGTATCAAGCATCCTTCCGAAATCGTCAACGTTGGCGACGAGATTGATGTCAAGGTTCTGAAGTACGATCGCGAACGCAATCGTGTTTCCCTGGGCCTCAAGCAACTGGGCGAAGATCCATGGGTTGCTATCAAAGCCCGTTACCCAGAAAGCACTCGCGTTACCGCTCGTGTAACCAACCTGACCGACTACGGCTGCTTCGCTGAGCTGGAAGAAGGCGTTGAAGGCCTGGTACACGTTTCCGAAATGGACTGGACCAACAAGAACATCCACCCTTCGAAAGTCGTACAAGTCGGCGACGAAGTGGAAGTTATGGTTCTGGACATCGACGAAGAGCGTCGTCGTATCTCCCTCGGCATCAAGCAGTGCAAATCTAACCCATGGGAAGATTTCTCTGGCCAGTTCAACAAGGGCGATAAAATCTCCGGCACCATCAAGTCGATCACCGATTTCGGTATCTTCATTGGTCTGGACGGCGGCATCGACGGTCTGGTTCACCTGTCCGACATCTCCTGGAACGAAGTGGGCGAAGAAGCCGTTCGCCGCTTCAAGAAGGGCGACGAGCTGGACACCGTTATCCTGTCGGTTGACCCAGAGCGCGAGCGCATCTCCCTGGGTATCAAGCAGCTGGAAAGCGATCCGTTCTCCGAGTACGTTCAAGAGAACGACAAAGGCGCCATCGTTAAAGGCATCGTGAAAGAAGTTGACGCTAAAGGCGCCATCATCACTCTGGCCGACGATATCGAAGCGACTCTGAAAGCCTCCGAAATCAGCCGTGACCGCGTTGAAGACGCGCGCAACGTTCTGAAAGAAGGCCAGGAAGTAGAAGCCAAGATCATCAGCGTTGACCGCAAGAGCCGTGTAATCCAGCTCTCCATCAAGTCGAAAGACGATGCTGAAGAGAAAGAAGCCATCCAAAGCTTGAAAGACAAGCCTTCGGATAGCATCGCTGCTGGTCCTACCACTCTGGGCGACCTGTTGCGTGCACAAATGGAAAAACAGAACTGAGTTCTGTCAGACCATAGAAAAAGGGCGACTTCGGTCGCCCTTTTTTGTGTCTGGTGGGTGTCCCGTCCTGAATAAGGTTTACACCTTCTGATCTGTTTTTCAGGAGGACGTAATGGAATCAGCAAAAAGGCGTAGTCAGCGAGACTACACGCTGACCTTTAAATTGTCGGTAGTCGATCAGGTCGAAAAAGGCGAGCTGAGCTATAAAGAGGCTCAGGAGCGCTACGGGATTCAAGGCAAAACGACCGTTCTGACGTGGTTACGCAAGCACGGTCGGCAGGATTGGAGCCCAGGCACATACATTGGCTCGCCGAGGATGGGGTCTATGCCCGACAAAAACCGACCATTAACGCCAGAACAACGCATCAAAGAGCTTGAAGAACAGTTGGCGCTGTCCAATCAGAAAGCGCAGTTTTTCGAGGCGGTCGTGGATGTCTTGAAAAATGACTACGGTCTCTCTGTCGTAAAAAAGCGTCCCGGCAAGTCCTCGCGCAAAAACGAATCCAAAACCTGAGCATCAGCAGGGCTTGCCAGTTCATGGGGATAAGCCGCCAGGCTTACTACAAACGCAATCGCGCCGAGGCAGCTCGTCTGGTTCTGGATCAGAAAGTTGCCGATTTCGTTCAACAAAAGCGCCTGCGGCAGCCGCGGCTGGGCACCCGAAAGCTGTATTACTTGCTGCAATGCCAGCCTCAACTTGAGCTGCAAGTGGGGCGAGATCGGCTGTTTTCGATTCTGCGTGAACGGCGTTTATTGGTGGCTCGCAAGCGGGCTTATCACAAGACGACCAATAGTCATCATCGCTTTCACCGCCACCCGAACCTGCTCAAACCAGGTCCTGATCAGGTTGTTCCCTGCGGCCCGGAACAAGTCTGGGTGGCTGACATAACCTATTTGCCAACTCAGGAAGGTGTGGCTTATCTGAGCCTTGTGACGGATGCTTTTTCGCGAAAGATCGTGGGCTATCACGTCCATGAAAGCCTTCATGCCGAGTCGGTAGCACACGCGCTGAGCTGGGCGGTAAAGCACCGTCGGACAGAGCAGCCGTTGGTGCACCACTCAGATAGAGGTATCCAATATTGCTCGGGGATGTACCAAGCGTTGCACGCGAAATACGGCATTCGATGTTCAATGACGGATGGCTATGACTGCTACCAAAATGCCTTGGCAGAGAGGGTCAACGGGATACTGAAGACAGAGCTTATGCTTCAGCGGCCGCAGGATTTGACGCAAGCGAAGAAGATGGTGAGTGAGTCGGTATCGATCTACAACGGCGAGCGACCGCACCTGTCTTTGAAATACAAAACGCCCGATGCGGTGCATCGGGCGTTAGGGTGAAACAGGTGTAAACCTATTTCAGGACTAGACAGGGATTTGGGTTTGTCGGGTGGTTCGTGCGCGGGGTGGCTGTTCTTGAAACCATTGATCCTTCTGTGTTGTCTCTTTCTTTAATCGGATCAATCGCTTATTTGCAGCTAGTCTTTAGCTAAAGAACGATAGCCGGGCAGGGCGTCTGCCATAAGGAAGTGAATGAACAAGCTCATTGTCGCGATGGCAGTCTTGATGCTGGCGGGTTGCGGTACGAATGCCAAGACTCATGCCGTGCGTGGAGTCAGTGGCGTAGAGATAGATTGTTCGGGATTGGGTTCTGGATGGGAGAAGTGCCGTAAACGCGCGGACAAAGAGTGTAAGGCGGCGGGCTATAAGGTAGTAGCCAGGTCCGATGATGCCAAGGATGAGGATGAATACCCTTTCGGCTTCAATCCCGCGGGGTATCTGACGCGCACCATGCTGGTTATTTGTCGCTGAGCTAGATCGCGTCGTAGTTCCTCGTAATTGGGCGGTCATTGCTGGTGAAAATATGTGAAAACCCGGGCTGTTCAAATTCCTCCGGGCATGCTAAAACCTTTGAAGCGCTTTTCCTAGCTGCTTGAAAAAGAAGGGAAAAATATGACGAAGTCGGAGTTGATCGAACGAATTGTCACCCATCAAGGGCTGCTCTCATCCAAGGATGTGGAGCTGGCTATCAAGACTATGCTTGAACAAATGTCCCAATGCCTGGCGACTGGGGATCGTATTGAGATCCGGGGTTTTGGCAGTTTTTCACTGCACTATCGTGCGCCCCGCGTTGGTCGCAATCCGAAGACAGGTCAGTCGGTTAGCCTTGATGGCAAGTTTGTTCCTCATTTTAAGCCGGGGAAGGAATTGCGCGACAGAGTCAATGAAGAAGAGGAGGAAGGCCTTGACCTTCACAGCTAAAGGAGTGATGCATGCGTAACCTCAAGCGGGTGCTCCTCGGTATGGTTGTCCTGTTGTTGATTCTGGCAGTGCTGGCTTTTGTGCTTGAAAATCAGCAGTCGGTTTCGCTGCTGTTTCTTGGCTGGTCAGGTCCGCAATTACCCGTGTCGCTGGTCTTGGTTATTGCACTGCTATTCGGCATGCTGATAGGGCCAATTCTAGGGTGGTTTCTCGGGCGGGCGTCCAGATCCTCTCGCAAGCGTCTTGTATGAACACAAAAAGAATAAGCTGCATCCCTGAATTGCTTCACAGCTTGTCTATATCCATTAGTAAAAGCGTCATTAAGCTGTAAAATGCTGCGCTTATCCGATAGTGGCACGTTCCTGCGTCGGGTCAGACTGGTTCTGTCAGAAGCCTCAGCTTAGATGACGGCTTCTGCATTCATGGATTAGACAGCGCTCGGTTTGGTAGCCCTGTCAGCAACTCAAAGGGTGTAGTTTCGCGTGAAAATTCTAGTAACCGGCGGTGCCGGGTTCATCGGCTCGGCAGTCATCCGTCATATCATCTCCAACACTGCCGACTCCGTCGTTAACGTCGATAAGCTGACGTACGCCGGTAACCTTGAGTCATTGGCCGAAGTTAGCCAGAACTCACGCTATGTGTTTGAGCGCGTTGATATCTGCGACCGCGATGAAATCGACCGCGTCCTGCGTGAACACCAACCAGATGCCATCATGCACCTGGCCGCAGAGTCGCACGTTGACCGCTCGATTTCCGGCCCTTCTGAATTTATCCAGACGAACATCATCGGCACTTACACCCTGTTGGAAGCGGCCCGTCACTATTGGGCTGCGCTGGAGGATGGGCGTAAAGCCAATTTCCGCTTCCACCATATTTCGACTGATGAGGTCTATGGGGATCTTGAAGGCCCGGAAGACCTCTTCACCGAAACCACCCCCTATCAGCCAAGCTCGCCGTACTCGGCGAGCAAGGCCAGCTCCGATCATCTGGTTCGCGCCTGGAGCCGTACCTACGGCTTGCCGACTTTGGTGACCAACTGCTCAAACAACTACGGCCCGTGCCACTTTCCTGAGAAGCTGATTCCGCTGATCATCCTTAATGCCCTGGAAGGGAAGCCGCTGCCGGTTTATGGCAAAGGCAACCAGGTTCGCGATTGGCTCTATGTTGAAGACCATGCCCGTGCTTTGTACAAAGTTGTCACCGAGGGTGTTATCGGCGAGACCTACAACATCGGTGGCCATAACGAAAAGCAAAACATTGAAGTCGTGCACACACTTTGCGCGCTTCTCGACGAATTGCGCCCGGACTCTGCCCATCGTCCGCACGCCAGCCTGATCACCTATGTCCAGGATCGCCCAGGCCACGACCAGCGTTACGCAATCGATGCGAGCAAAATTCAGCGTGAGCTGGGTTGGATGCCGGAAGAAACATTTGAAACCGGTATTCGCAAGACCGTCGTGTGGTACCTCGACAACACTGAATGGGTAGCCCATGTGAAAAGCGGCAGCTACCAGCAGTGGATCGATCAGAATTACGCGGACCGTTCTTCGAGCAAGGCATGAAGATTCTACTGCTTGGAAAAAATGGCCAGGTAGGCTGGGAGCTGCAACGCTCCTTGGCGCCGCTCGGTGACTTGATTGCGCTGGATCGTCATATGGTTGACGGTTTGTGCGGTGATTTATCCGACCTTGAAGCATTGCGCGCAACGATTCGCCGGGTCAAACCTGACGTTATCGTCAATGCCGCTGCTTACACAGCTGTCGATAAAGCGGAGTCCGAGATCGAACTGGCGGACCGTGTTAACGGTCTGGCCAGTCAAGTCTTGGCCGAGGAAGTCACTGCCTTGGGTGCGTGGTTGATTCATTATTCGACCGACTACGTCTTCAGCGGTCAGGGTTCATCGCCTTGGCAAGAGTCTGATTCGGTCGCGCCAGTGAATCACTACGGCGCCAGCAAGCTGTCAGGTGAGGAGGCGATCATTGCCTCCGGTTGCAAGCATTTGATCTTTCGTACTAGTTGGGTCTACGGCGCTCGTGGCAACAACTTTGCCAAGACAATGCTGCGACTGGCTGCGGATCGCGAAACGCTGAACGTTATTGCTGATCAGATTGGAGCGCCTACGGGTGCGGATCTGATCGCCGACGTGACAGCTTTGGCGATTCAGCAAATCATGCAGCGCCCTCAACTGGGAGGCTTATATCATCTGGTGGCGGGTGGCGAGGTGTCGTGGCATGGCTATGCCAGTTATGTCATTGACTTCGCCAAGGCCCATGGCGAAACGTTGGCCGTCACCGAGATCAATCCCATTGCTACGACCGCTTATCCAACACCAGCACGTCGACCTCTAAATTCACGCTTGAATACTCAGAAGTTGCGTGACAATTTTTCTCTACACTTGCCGGATTGGCAAAGTGGTGTAACTCGAATGCTTAGGGAAGTTCTGAATAAATGACCACGACAAATCGTAAAGGTATCATCCTCGCCGGCGGCTCGGGCACTCGTTTGCACCCGTTGACTCTCGGCGTGTCCAAACAGATGCTGCCCATCTACGACAAGCCGATGATCTTCTATCCGCTGTCTGTATTGATGCTGGCAGGGATGCGCGAAATCCTGATCATTTCCACACCTGAAGACTTGCCTTGTTTTCGCAAGCTGTTGGGTGATGGCAGCGTTTACGGGATCAAGTTGACCTACGCCGAGCAACCAAGCCCTGACGGCCTGGCGCAAGCGTTTATTATTGGTGAAGAGTTCATTGGCAAGGATCCGTGCTGCTTGATCCTGGGCGACAATATTTTCTACGGTCAGCACTTCTCGGATAACTTGCGTTCCGCTAGCTCTCAGCAGAAAGGCGCTACTGTTTTCGGCTATCACGTTTCCGATCCTGAGCGGTTCGGTGTGGTCGAGTTCGATGCAAGTGGTCGCGCGTTGAGTATCGAAGAGAAACCTTTACAGCCTAAATCGAACTACGCTGTAACCGGCCTGTACTTCTACGACAATGATGTTGTCGAAATTGCCAAGGGTATCAAGCCGTCCGAGCGTGGCGAACTGGAAATCACCGATGTAAACCGTGCTTACCTTGCGCGTAAGAGCCTGAATGTCGAAATGCTTGGTCGAGGCTTCGCCTGGCTGGACACCGGTACACACGACTCGCTATTGGAAGCCAGTCACTTCGTCCATACCATTGAGCAACGCCAAGGGCTTAAAGTGGCTTGTCTGGAAGAGATTGCCTTTACCAATGGCTGGATCGATGCCAAGCAACTGAGCGCTCAGGCCGAGAGTCTTAAGAAAACCGGTTATGGTCAGTACTTGATGAAGTTACTGGAATCTGGATCTCGTTGAGCGAAAATTCGAACTTGTCGATTCTCGCAAAACGTGGGCAGGGTGTTGATGTTGAAGGGTTTATATTGTTGTCTCAAGACGCCCTAATGGCGTCAGAGAGCAAAAAATCTTCAAAAAACTAGTAAGGTAGGCTTTATCTCGTACCTGCAGCCACACGTATCGTGTCTGAGACTAAGGGTCTTGAAGCAGGTAAAGCGCTTACTTTTTCCTATACCTATCTATCGTATGTAGGATAGGCATCATAATGATAGTGTTATAAAAAGGCTGATTGTTTATGCGGAATAGCTCTATAGAATCTGGAAATGCTGATGAAATAGACCTTCACGAACTCGTGACCGGGTTGTGTGCGCAAGCGCGCGTTATCATCGGGGTGACCATATTTGCGACAGTTCTGGCAGGCGCTTATGCCTTTGTCAGCAAGCCGATTTATGAAGCCAAGGTATACTTGATACCTCCTAAACAGAATGATATCGCTAATATCAATTTCGGCCGCACCAATGAGTCTGATTTGACTCGTTATACAGTTCAAGACATATTTAGTATATTTACGCTGAACTTACAGGCGGAGTCCCTGCGCCGTAGCTTCTATGTTAACGAGTACCTACCTTCGCTGAGTGATTCTGAACGTAAGGAGTCGCAGGACACTTTGTATGGTGATTTCGCGAAAAGGTTAGTTGTTCCTGCGCCAAGCAAGGATATGCCCAATCGATATTTGGTTGTTGCGCAAAATACTGATCCGAAAAAGGCAGCGGAATGGGCGAAAGATTATGTACTGCGAGCGGATGACTTAGCGAAGGCGGAACTGGACAAAAACGTTTCCTTGGAAGCAAATGTTAAAGCTCGCTCTGTTCACCAGCAAATAGAATCTTTGCGCGATATAGAAAAGAAAGTTCGGCAAGACTCGCTTACCAAGCTACATGAGGCACTAAAAACTGCCGAAGCAGTTGGCTTGGAAAAGCCAGCCATCGTGATGGGGGGAACACCTATTGAGGTTGCCGGGAGCATGGAGGATCAATTGACCTATATGAGAGGCACCAAAGCGCTCAAGTCAGAAATTGAAAATATCTCAATGCGTTCGTCCGATGATCCTTTTATTCATAAGTTGCGTGATTTGGAAGTTAAATATAACTTCTATAAAGGCATCGAGTCCAACGCGTTAGATGTGAAAATGTTCCGTGTAGATGGTGATGTAGAGGTACCTGATAATCCGATCAAGCCTAAAAAAGGACTGATTATTGTCTTGGGACTGATATCGGGATTAATGCTCGGGGTGGCGATAGCTTTTGCACGTTTATATATTTCTCGTAGTTTAAAAAGAAAGGGGTCTCTGTCCCCCGAATCAGCGGGGGGCGGAAAGTGAGCCAGATAAAATTTATCGATTTTCAGATACTTGGAGATGATCGGGGGAGTCTGGTCGCTATTGAGCAGGGGAAACTGATCCCCTTTGAAATTAAGCGAATCTATTACTTGTACCATACCTCGGAAGGCGTAAGCCGTGGTTTTCACGCACATCGTGATTTGAAGCAGGTTGCCATTTGTGTTTCGGGGAAGTGCCGAATGGTGTTGGATAACGGCACTGTTCGTGAAGACGTCTGGCTGGATTGCCCTACCAAAGGCCTCCTGATTGAAAGTATGGTGTGGAGAGAGATGCACGATTTTAGCCCGGACTGTGTGCTGCTTGTTATAGCCAGCCAACCTTACGATGAAAGTGATTACATCCGGGACTATCGGGAATTTTTAACTATTCAGAAAGTGGAATCAGTTCAATGAAGAAAATATTAATTGCCGGAGCTGGTGGCGCACCTTCTGAAGGAGTTATCTTTTCGCTACGGCGGAATACTGATAACTGTGTTATTGGTATGGGTTCTGAACCTACTGATCTGATTCTGTCAAAAGCAGAAAAAAAATACTTCGTGCCGAACGCGGATGCAGCGAATTATAAAGAATCCCTGTTAAAGGTTCTTGAGCAAGAAAAACCAGACCTGATCCATTTTCAGAACGACCTGGAGATATTTCACGCTTCGAAATTGAGAAGCGATATTCTTGCCACAGGTACGAAGGTATTTATGCCTGATCACGATGTGATCGATACCTGTGTGCACAAATATAAGTCTTACCTGGCATTTGTAAATGCTGGTGTAAAAGTTCCAAAAAATATGTTCATCAATACAGTGGAGGATTTGCATAAAGCTTTTAGTTCACTTGGTGATCAAGATGGCAAAATCTGGCTAAGAGCCTCATCAATTGGTGGTGGTGGTAAAGGTTCTTTGCCTACAAATAATATCGATCTGGCCAAGGCCTGGATTGATCATTATGCAGGCTGGGGAGATTTTATCGCCGCAGAAATGCTCACTCCGCAGACCGTAACTTGGCTGTCGATCTGGTACGAAGGGGAATTGATTGTTGCTCAGGCCAGATCCAGACAAGGTTGGACACACGGCAACCGTACTATTTCGGGCGTTACAGGTGTCACAAAAGTCGGGATGACTTGCGATGACGCCCAAGTTTCTGAAGTTGCTATCAAGTCGATTAAAGCTGTCACCGCAAAACCGCACGGGATATTCGGTGTAGACATGGCCTATGATAAGGATGGTATTCCTAATCCAACGGAAATTAACATCTCGCGCTTTTTCACTACCGTGCGCTTCTTTACCGAAGCTGGCTTGAACATGCCTGAGATATTCAAATGCCTGGCGTTGGGTCAAGAATTGCCGAAGTTTGAGAAAAAAATCAATCCACTGCCGGCCGGTTTAATGTGGATGCGAGGCATGGATACATCTCCCGCACTGGTGACTGATCAAGATATGCTCGAGAGGATTGTCTTCCTATGAATATCCTGATTACTGGAGCAAGTGGATTCGTGGGTTCGCGCTTGTTAACAATGGCGGCTCAGAGATTTGGCAATGCAAACGTAACTGCCCTGACTTCAAAAGCTATTTCAGGGTATAAATGCATTATCGCTGAAAATCAGGATTTGAGTACTCTGAGTAATCAGGTTTTTTCAGAAGTAGATGTTTTGATTCATGCTGGAGCTTTCACGCCAAAAAATGCGAAAGAGGCCAATTGCTTGGCATCTTGCAATAAAAATATAACGTATACCGAGCAGTTGTTGGGTTTTCAGTTCAATAGATTGAAAAAAATTATCTATACAAGCACTCTCGATGTATATGGCGAATCTAACTGCATTTCGGAGTCTACAGAGACCAAGCCTGCAACTCTTTACGGTGCTTCCAAGTTATATTGTGAAAAGATGATCAGTGCCTATGGTGCAGACAAGGGAATCGGCACTCAAATATTAAGATTAGGCCACATCTATGGTCCGGGTGAGGAGAAATATCAAAAAATGCTCCCCCTGACTATCAAGAATGTATTGTTAGATAAGCCGGTCGAAATTTGGGGCGGGGGAGGGGAGTTACGCAGCTTTATCTTTATTGATGATGTCGTAAGTGCCATCATCCATTCGATTGAGTGGAAGTCAGATAATGACGTCATCAATGTTGTCGGTGGGGTTTCCCTGAGTATTCGCGAGCTCGTTGAAAAGATCATCACTATAAGTGGCAAAAGCGTTGATATTGTTTTTCGGGAAGCTCCGAGTAATGGCAAGAATTTTGTTTTTGATAATCGATTGCTCAAAGATACTCTTCTGCGGACCGAAACTGACTTTGACAGTGGTTTAGAGGTCGAATACCGGTACATGGAAAGTAAGTTAAATGTACGGTAATCAGTTGTTGCCTCGTGACAAATTATTGTCGGAAACGGGTAATGCTGGTCTGGGTTTTCTGATATTTAGATCAGTTTTGTTGGGGGAGACTTATGAAAAAGATTAAGCAAATATTTCTTGACCTGGATGGGCCGTTGCTCGATGGCAAATACAGACATTACAGCTGCTACAGTTACATATTAAAGAAATATGGTTTCTCCGCGATAGCGTTGGATGAGTATTGGGAAAAAAAGAGATCACTGTTGAATCGAAGAGATCTCCTTCAACTGTCTAATGCAAGTTCTATATATGACGAATACTTGGATGATTGGCTTTCACTGATTGAATCGCAGGAGTTTCTAGCACTGGATAAAGTGCAGGAAGGTGCGATTGACTGTTTGCGGGCATGGAAAAGCCTGGGTGTAAATTTAGTATTAGTTACATTGAGAAAGAATAAGGAAGCTGTCGAAGAGCAGTTGCATTTGCAAGGATTGGCATCGTTACTAGATACGATTCTGGTTTGTGATCATGTCAGTGGTGGGTTGGGCAAAGCAAATGCTGTCCGCAATTGCCAAGACGTCGAGATCATGACAGAAAACTCAGTCTGGGTAGGTGACACTGAGGTGGATTGGGAAGCGGCCCGTTCATTGGGCGTGGATATTATTTTAGTTGAGAATGGCTTGCGAAATAAAGCGTACTTAGAGCAAATGCAGGGTAGTACGGTTGTCCCTTCAATTCAGCACGCAATGAAGCTGTTTGGATTGACGTTGGATCTAAGTCGCTAATTATTTTAAGTTTTCAGGAGAATTGAATATGGTTCCTTTCCTTGACCTCGGGAGTGTAAATTCCCAATTTAGGAACGAGTTGATCGAAGCGATTACACGCGTTGTCGATTCTGGCTGGTATATTCAGGGGGAATGTGTCAAGAAATTTGAAGCAGCGTTTGCAGATTTTTGTGGTGTCAAACACTGTGTTGGTGTGGCTAACGGACTTGATGCGCTTACGTTGACCCTGCGGGCATGGAAAGAGTTAGGGAAGATACAGGAGGGTGATGAGGTAATTGTCCCTGCCAATACCTATATTGCAAGTATTTTGGCAATAACTGAAAACAAGTTGACGCCTGTATTAGTCGAGCCTGACGAAGCAACTTACAATTTGTGCCCTGAGAAGGTTCGTGCCGCTATAACTTCCAAAACCAAAGCAATTATTCCGGTTCATTTGTATGGCCAGTTGTCAGCCATGCCAGCCCTGATGAGTCTTGCAGAACAATACAACCTCCTCGTTCTAGAAGACTCCGCACAGGCACATGGTGCTAGTCTTGATGGGCGTAAAGCCGGTAATTGGGGAAATGCATCCGGATTCAGTTTCTACCCAGGAAAAAATTTGGGAGCGCTGGGTGATGCCGGTGCCATTACTACAAATGATGATGATCTGGCTGGCGTGCTACGAGCTTTAGGCAATTATGGCTCTCATGAGAAGTACAAAAACTTATATCAAGGCGTGAACAGTCGTCTGGATGAAGTTCAGGCTGCAGTACTTGGTGTAAAGCTTAAATATCTGGATATACACACGGCGCATAGGCGCAAGATTGCTCAAGTTTATTTGAAAGGCATTAACAATGCTGCCTTGACGTTACCAATGAGCCGGAGTGAAGATGCCTTGTCGTGTGAACGTCATGTGTGGCATCTCTTCGTAATTCGCTGCCAGGAAAGAATAGCTCTGCAAGAGCACCTTGCAAAAAGCGGAGTGCAAACACTGATTCATTACCCAATTCCGCCTCACAAACAACAAGCGTACCCTCAGTTTAACCATCTGAACTTTACTGTTACCGAACGTATTCATCAAGAGGTCTTAAGTCTTCCAATGAGTCCGGTAATGACGCTCGAATCCGCAGAAGTTGTTGTCGATGCGTGTAATTCATTCGTGACTAGCGGCCGCTAAGAGTATGACTCTTATAAAAACCAGTTTGCTTAATAGCATCGCTGTCATTATAAAAATGTTGACACTACTAGGCATAAATAAAATTCTTGCTGTGTACGTCGGGCCAGCTGGTTATGCATCTCTTGGACAGTTTCAGAATGCTGTCCAGATGATAACCACTTTCGCCAGCGGTGCGATAAATACTGGTGTTACTAAATATACCGCCGAGTTTCATGCCGACGAGTCTAAGCAGCAACAGGTCTGGCGGTCGGCGGGAACCGTTGCTCTAATTGGCTCAATAATCACGTCTGTGTTCATCGCAATTTTCAATGAACAGCTTGCGAGTTGGTTTCTAGGAAGCACAGAGTTTGGCGGGGTCTTCCTATGGTTTGCCGTGACGCTTGTATTGTTTACATTCAATACGCTTTTGTTGTCCATACTAAATGGTAAAAAAGAGGTGTTGTTGTATGTAATAGCCAATATAGCAGGAAGCTTGTTTGCGTTGGCTGTAACAAGTGTTATGGCGATCCAGTTTGGATTGTATGGGGCGTTGGTTGCTCTTGCTGTGTATCAGTCAATCACTTTTTTTGTAACATTAGGTCTGTGCTACAAGGCGTCGTGGTTCAAAATTTCTTATCTAGTTGGCCAGGTAGATAAAGCGACGGCAATTAATCTTTCAAAGTTTGCTGCCATGGCTCTGACGTCGGCGGTAAGCGTGCCGGTCAGTCATATTCTCGTTCGAAATCATTTAGGTATGACGTTTGGATGGGAGGCTGCGGGTTACTGGGAGGCGATATGGCGACTGAGTACGGCCTATCTCATGGTAGCAACAACAACACTCAGTGTTTATTACTTGCCCAGGCTGTCGGAGCTTAAACACCCGGTTGAAATAAGGCGGGAAATTTTTCAGGGATATAGAATTGTTTTACCCATCTCCGCTCTTTGCGGTGTTTTGATTTATTTGCTTCGCGATTTTATAATTGAAGTCCTTTTTACCAAAGACTTTGCTCCAATGCGTGAATTATTTGCATGGCAGATGCTGGGCGATACTTTCAAGATTGGCAGTTGGATACTGGCTTATTTAATGTTGGGCAAGGCCATGTTTAAGTTATTTATTGTTTTTGAGATTATTTCAGCAGCTGGCTTTGTTTTGCTTACTCATATTCTTACTTCGAAATACGGACTTGAGGGCGTAGCTATCGCTCATGCAGCCATTTATGTCATTTATTGGCTTTTGGTATGGCGCGCAACAGCACCCTTGATGTCTACCAAACTTTGCGCGTCAAAAGGAAATTACTGTGACTAGTTGCTGTCCTAAAGTTTCGGTGCTGATTGTTTCATACAATCAAGAGGATCTTATTGGTGAGACGATTGAAAGCATTGTTTCCCAAGGTTACGAAAATCTTGAAGTGGTGGTTGCTGATGATGCTTCAACTGATAATACGCGGGAAGTTATACGTGAGTATCAGGCGCGGTACCCATCAATAATTAAACCCGTATTCAATCCTGTTAATTTAGGTGTAACGGGCAATTCAAATGCTGCCTTTCAAGCCTGTACAGGTGAGCTACTAGCAATCATGGGCGGGGATGATCTGTTTTTGCCGGGTAAAATAAAGGCGCAAGTTGCCTTGTTTGAGGATCCTGATGTTTCGTTGTCCTATCATCCTGTCGAAGTTTTTGTTCATCAGACGGGTGAAATACTCTTCGTCACCAATACAACGGAAAAAGAACGAATAAACGATGTTTATGACATGATCGCAAAGTGTGGTGTGCCTGGTGCATCCTCTTTGATGGTGAGGCGTTCTTCCTGTCCTGAGTATGGTTTTGATCCGAGCTTTCCCGTGGTTTCTGACTGGTTGTTTTCTATCGAGGTCGCATTAAGAGGTCAAGTAAAGGAGTTGGCTGGTGTGTACGGCAAGTATAGGAAGCATGGCCTCGGAGCTAGCGAAAGGACATTCGAGCTTTTGGATGAGTCTCTTCGAACAATTGATGTCATTAGTCGGAGGTTCCCGACCGATGAAAAAATGAAAGCTGCATGTCGTAAAGGTCGGCAGCGTTATCTACTGGGCGAACTTTTCCGCCAAGTAGTAAAAAAGAACGTCGAAAAAATTAAGAGTCTTGAACGTTATTTTTTGGTCGACACAAACGGTTTGAAGCGTTCTTTGACAAAAATAATGTTTGCGCTTTTAGGTCAGAAGTTTGTATTGCAGTTGATCTCCGCACCACTAGGTGGACTCAAGAACTCCCTTAAAAGGAAGGCGTAGACGTTACGAGGCGCTAGTTGGCGCCTTATATGTTTCGTATGGGGTTAAGTCACACAGTGTGGCTTGTGTGATGTGCTGGATTTTTTGGAGGAAGGTCTGTGCTTCGTGTTCTAGAGTTCAGAAATATTTATTTGTTGCCTATTCTTGCTATCGCATTGTTTTATGTGGTTCCTGCGTTTTTGGGCATAATAATTGGCGAGAACAGCTACGCTTTTGAGCTGTTTTTTTTGTCAATAAGTAGTGTCTTTATTTATTTTTTTTCATATAAAGTATTCTGTGGTCATTGGTTTACCGCGCTATATAACTCAGTATTAAAAATTCGCATAGGGTTGGATTTTTTTTCCTGGTTTATCCTCGCTATTTATTTTCTGGTTATATTTTATGCTTGCCTTACTGCACCCGATATCGCGTTATTCGCCGCGATTAAGGGGGTTTCTCTAACCGAAATTTCGGGTCTTCGAGAGGAGTTTCTACGTACCCGTGAGGGCTGGGAGCGAGGGTTGCTATATATATATGCCATTTGCGTATCGTCGCTCGTCCCTCTTGTCATTGCTCAAATGTTTGTCGCCAAGTCGAAATGGCGTTTTTATGTTCTCTTTGCATTTCTGTTTTCATTGGCGTTGACGTTGGAGAAGGGGCGTGCGCTGGTTGCCATGCTTCCGCTAATAGTGATATTTGTTAATCTTGGAAACCGAAAAAAAGCGTACATGATTGCGTTTTTTCTAGTTGTATTAATAGCTATTGTTAGCCTTGTCGCTCGGGGTGGACTGGCTTCAAGTGAAAATGAGGGTGATGCAAATCCGTTGTCTGGAGTGCCGGACGAATACAACCTGTTCGCGGGAGAGACGTCTCAGTTTTACTACATCGTCAATAGGGTCTGGTACATTCCATATGCTACGGCGATCGACTGGTTGCGATACAGAGTCGTGAAACTGAATGATGAAAGTACCGTCGGCAAGTCGATTAGCGCGGTCGCATGGCTCACGGGTGAGGAGAGGGTAAGTCTGGAGCAGGACGTCTTCACCTTCCAGTGGGGGCAAAATGAAACGGGGACCGGCACTGCAAATACTGTCTACTATGTGGATGCGTTTCTTACTTTTGGTTATTTTGGCGTTTTCCTCTACTCCCTTTTGCTAGCTTTCTGTGTTCGAGTATGCGTGTGCTCCAGGAACAAAGCACTTATAGCTTGTCTGGCAATTTCAGTTTATTATGTCTGTTTTAACTCGTTGTCTGCTGTGCTGTTTAGTGGTGGGTTAGGGTTCATATTTTTGTTGGCGTTGTTTTTTAGAATAAGCGACGCTAAATAATTTAGTGCTATGGAGTGGTTATGTCTAAGTTGATACTGGTAACAGGCGGTGCGGGATTCATAGGATCTCACCTCATACCAAAGTTGATTTCGGCTGGTTATAAGATCCGTGTGCTTGATTCGCTTTCTTCTCAAGTTCATGGGGTTTTACCCGAAGGGCTGGATTGGTTGCGTTCTGAGCATATTGATTTCATTCGCGGTAGCGTTACCAATCGTGACGATTGGTCGCGGGCGCTTCAGGATGTTGATGCTGTCGTACACTTGGCCGCAGAGACTGGAACCGGGCAATCGATGTATGAAGTTGCTCGTTATAACGAAGTTAACTCGCAGGGTACTGCGCTGATGTTTGAGGTGCTCGGTAAACATTCCGGTCATCACGTAAAGCGCGTCGTTTTGTCTTCTAGTCGTTCCGTCTACGGTGAAGGCGCCTACCTGAGTCCAGCAAAGGGCAACGTTCGCGTTTGTCCTGATGCGCGGTCCGGAAAGGCGTTAGGTAGCGCCGAGTGGGAGCCAGTTTGCCCGGACCTTGGCACTCCATTGCAATTGGTTCCAACCTTGGAAACTGACAAAATTGCGCCTTCGTCTATTTACGCTGCTACTAAATATGCTCAAGAAGACCTGGTGCGCATCGGTTGCCAGTCAATGGGGATTGGCTATTGTATTTTCAGATTACAAAATGTCTATGGAGAACGGCAATCTTTGAATAATCCCTACACAGGGATTTTGTCGATTTTTTCTACGAAAATTCGTCGAGATAGTGAATTACCTCTTTTTGAAGATGGTAATGAAAGCAGAGATTTTATTCACGTAGATGATGTTACAGACGCCCTGTTAGCAGGTCTCGTTATAGAGAGAAGCCCAGACGCAATCATTAACGTGGGTAGCGGTGTCGCGACTTCAGTTAGAGAGGTCGCTGAGGAGTTGTCGCGAGCATTTGGTAAAGAGCCGAAAGTTGTAGTGACAGGCCAGTTCCGAATTGGTGATATTCGTCATAATTATGCAGATATTGACCGATTGAAACAACTGCTGAACGTTACACCGAAAGTATCGTTGAAAGAAGGCTTGCGCCTCTTTGCCGCTTGGGTAGAGCAGCAACCGTTACCTGAAGACCAGCTCGAGCGGGCAAATCAAGAACTCCGTGACCGAAAGTTGATGAATTAAGGATTGATCGATGGAAAAGCAAGAACCGGGATTGCGCCAACTGTTGGTGATGGATGTTCAGCGTCATCGGGAGTTGTTCGGCAGTCAGCCGCTGGAGTCTAAAGTTAAAGTTTGGTTAAGTATGTTTTCTCCTAGGTTCATCCCGGTTTTGCTTTGCCGATTGGCGTATAAGTCTCACACATTAGGCGCCGGCGTTCTCGCCCGTATGTTTTCCTTACTTAACTTCTTGCTGTTTGGTATTGAGATTGCTACGACGTGCAAGATTGGCCCAGGTCTTTTTTTTCCCCACACGCATGGCACCGTTATAGGCGCCGTCAGTATTGGTAAAAATGCCATCATCTACCAAGGTGTCACTTTGGGCGCCAAGGATCTGGATTTTACCTACGATGCAGCTCATCGCCCTATAGTCGGTGACGATGTATTTATAGGGGCGGGTGCCAAAATATTGGGCGGATTAACTATAGGCGATAATGTCGCTGTAGCCGCTAATGCTGTTCTATTGGAATCTGCGCCTGATGATGTCGTTGTCGGGGGGGTTCCAGCCAAAATAATTAAGTACCGGAAAGTCTAGCGTGAAGTATTCTCTGGAAGGAAAAAAAGTTCTTTATGTCGCGCCAAGATTCTTTGGCTATGAGACTGAAATAAAGAACGAGTTGGTTCGTAGAGGTGCGGAAGTAGATTTTCTTTTAGATCGACCCTTTGATACTCCTCTTCTGAAAGCTATTACACGATTGCGCAGAGAGTGGGTCATTGGTGCTGCTGATCGATATTATCAGGCGCAACTCGACGAACTGGGAAGTGCCGAATACGACTACGTCCTCGTGGTGAGTGGTCAAACATTGTCATGTGGAACGCTTGCGTTGTGGCGGGAAAAATATCCCCGTGCGCAATTTTTACTTTACATGTGGGATTCATTTGCCAATCGGCAATGGGCGCTGGACAATTTACAGTATTTCGATCACACGTTTTCATTTGATCGCAATGACTCCGAGAAGTACAACTTACATTTTAGGCCACTTTTCTTTTCGACGGGTTTTGAGGCTGAGCAGAAACAACCTCCTGAGTTTGATGTGAGCTTTATCGGCACAGCTCATTCCGATCGCTACTCAGTGGTTTCCAAGGTAAACAAGGCTCTAGGGAGTAGTCTTCGTAAGTATTGGTATTTGTATTTGCAGGCGAAGTGGGTTTTTTGGGTTTATTTGTTGTTAAACCGGACTTTTCGCGGGGCGAAACTTTCGGACTTCAGGTTTGATCCCCTAACGAAGTCAACGGTTCAAAGTGTATTTTTTTCGTCGAAAGCGATACTGGATATTGAGCATCCAAAGCAAACTGGTTTAACGATGCGAACCCTTGAGACTACGGGGGCAAAAAAGAAGTTAATTACAACCAATCAAAATGTGAAGGATTACGATTTTTACCTGGAGCAGAACATCTGTGTAATTGACCGACACTCGCCTTCAATTCCAAGTTCTTTTTTTCAAACGCCTTACTTGGACTTGGATCCTGAGGTCTATCAGCGCTATCGTCTCGAAGGCTGGTTGGATGAACTACTGTCTGTAGTCAACAAATCGGCGTAATTTAGTTATTTGATGTAATAGGGAGTTTTCCAATGTCGTGGTGGCTGTTGATTTTTGTGCTGGTGTTTTCTTATGTGCTGACAGCCCTGCTGCGCCGATATGCCTTGGCGCGTAACTTGATGGATGTTCCCAATCAGCGAAGTTCGCACTCTGCGCCAACACCACGTGGCGGCGGAGTTGCAATTGTAGTTGGTTTTATTCTTGCCCTCTCGCTGCTTTTCTTTAATGATGTTGTTGCTTTACATGTCTACTTGGGCATTAGTGTCGCGTGTGGCTTGATTGCGATAATCGGCTTTTTAGATGATCACGGGCATATACCAGCCAGATGGCGACTTATTGGACATTTTTGTGCCGCAGCGTGGGGGTTATACTTCTTAGGCGGTTTACCTCCGATTGTTATTTTTGGCTGGACCGTTAGCCTTGGTATCGCAGGTAATATACTCGCCGCGTTTTTTTTGGTCTGGATGTTAAATCTTTACAATTTCATGGATGGAATTGATGGGCTGGCCAGCGTTGAGGCAGTTACCACATGTTTTGGCGGAGCGCTCATTTACTATCTTGCTGGTGCTCACGACAATATTTTGCTGATTTTAGTTCTTGGGTTTGGAGTCTTAGGCTTCTTGGCTTGGAATTTCCCCCCCGCTCGGATTTTTATGGGCGATGCAGGAAGCGGCTTCCTGGGGATCGCACTAGGCTTTTTTTCGTTGCAAGCAGCAATAGCGGCGCCGGAACTGCTTTGGAGCTGGCTCATTTTGCTGGGCGTATTTATCATCGATGCAACCGTCACATTGTTACGCCGACTGCTTCGGGGGGAGAAGGTTTACGAGGCTCATCGCAGCCACGCATACCAATACGCTTCTCGTCAGTTTGGTAAGCATCTCCCTGTTACGCTGGCGGTTTTGGTTATCAATTTAATTTGGCTGCTTCCCATTGCCATATGGGTCGGGGTTGGAGGGCTCGATGGCGGGCTCGGCCTGTTGTTGGCTTACACACCGCTGATCTTTTTGGCGCTGAAGTACAAGGCTGGCGTGAGGGACAACTGACGAAATCCCATCGACCTTCGTCGAGAAAGCTGAAGCATCTGCTGTGAAAATTGTTATCTTAGGCGGGTGGATAGCCTGGAAATCCGGGCACAAATAAATCTATACAGGTTTCAGTTGCCGTTGCTGTTGAGGTTTTTTAAGGATGATTAGTAGATTGCGGAATTGGTTGTTGCAACTTCCTCGCCGTCAAAAGCGATTTTTGCAGGTTTTGACTGATATCATTTTGGTCTGGATAGCTCTTTGGTTGGCGTTTGTCGTTCGGTTAGGTCTGGACGATATGATAAATCCACTAAAAGTCCATACTTGGCTATTTCTCTGTGCGCCCGTAGTCGCCATTCCCTTATTTGTCCGCTTTGGCATGTACCGTGCGGTTATGCGCTATTTCGGTAACGATGCTTTGATTGCCATTATCAAGGCGGTCAGTCTTTCCTCACTGATTTTGGGTATTGCCGTCTATTGGTACAGTAACCATCAAACCGTAGTTCCGCGTTCGATTATTTTTAACTACTGGTGGCTGAGTATGGTCATGATCGGTGGTTTACGGTTGGCGATGCGGCAGTACTTCATGGGTGATTGGTTCGCGGCAGTGCGCCATGTACCTTTTGCTAAACAGGAAGATGGGCTAACGAAAGTTGCTATCTACGGTGCTGGCGCTGCAGGGAATCAACTTGTAGCAGCATTGCGTATGAGCCGTGTCATGCGTCCTGTGGCCTTTATTGACGATGATAGTAGTATTGCTGATCGTGTAATCTCCGGTTTGCAAGTATTCAAACCTAAACATATCCAGCAAATGATTGAGGTCACAGGTGCACAAGAGATTTTGCTTGCTATTCCCTCGACGACCAGAGCACGGCGACGTGAAATTTTAGGTTATCTTGAAGGTTTCCCTCTTCATGTACGTAGTGTGCCCGGTTTTATGGACCTGGCCAGTGGATTAGTTAAAGTCGATGATATCCAGGAAGTGGATATTGCCGACTTATTAGGACGAGATTCGGTTCCCGCCAACGAAGAACTGTTGGAACACTGCATCAAGGGGCAATGTGTTCTTGTCACTGGAGCAGGAGGTTCCATCGGTTCTGAACTGTGTCGACAAATCCTGGCGCTTGGGCCGACAACGTTATTGTTGTTTGAACACAGCGAATTCAATCTTTATAGTATTTTGTCTGAGCTTGAGCAGCGCGTTACACGCGAGTCCCTACCCGTCAAACTTTTACCTATTCTGGGGTCCGTGCGCAACCAGAACAAACTTCTTGATGTTATGAAAACCTGGCACGTCGACTCTGTCTATCATGCCGCCGCGTACAAGCATGTGCCAATGGTTGAGCACAATATTGCCGAAGGGGTTTTGAATAATGTCATTGGCACACTGAATACAGCACAAGCCGCGCTACAGTCTGGTGTGTCGAGTTTCGTCTTGATTTCGACCGACAAGGCCGTACGTCCTACCAATGTTATGGGCAGTACTAAACGTCTTGCCGAATTAACACTTCAAGCCCTGAGTCGCGAGATCGCTCCGGTGCTTTTTGGGGATAAGTCAAATATTTCCAGAGTTAACAAAACTCGCTTTACCATGGTTCGCTTCGGCAATGTTCTGGGCTCTTCCGGTTCTGTAATCCCTCTTTTTCACAAGCAAATCAAGTCGGGCGGGCCGCTCACTGTTACTCATCCAAAGATTACTCGCTATTTCATGACAATCCCTGAAGCTGCTCAACTCGTAATTCAAGCAGGGTCAATGGGACTCGGTGGTGATGTATTTGTGTTAGATATGGGCGCGCCGGTCAGAATCGTCGAGTTGGCCGAGAAAATGATTCATCTTTCCGGGCTCAGTGTCCGATCCGAGAAGAATCCTCATGGCGATATAGCTATTGAGTTTACCGGGCTCCGCCCTGGTGAAAAATTGTATGAGGAGTTGTTGATAGGCGATAACGTAGTCGCCACTCAGCATCCAATGATCATGAGTGCGAACGAAGATTCATTATCATGGGATGTTCTTAAGTCAAGTCTGACAGAACTACTGGTTGCCGTGCAAGGCGATGACTACACCAGGGTTCGTCAGATATTGCGCGAAACAGTGAGTGGCTACGCTCCGGATGGTGAAATTGTAGATTGGATTTATCAACAACGGCGATTGGACCCTTAAGGTTTGGTGTTCTCTAGCAAGTTGGAATAATTTTAAAGACGCACGGCGCAGCGAGCTATATGTCATCGAAAACAGGTATTAAAGATTTCCGGCTTGATATCAACGGGTTGAGGGCTTGGGCGGTTGTGGCCGTCGTCCTTTATCATTTTGGAGTGTTAGGCTTCGGTGGTGGATTTGTTGGTGTTGACGTCTTCTTCGTCATTTCCGGCTACTTGATGACTAATATCATCATCACAGGCCTGGAGAGTGGCACGGGGCTATCGGTTTTCACTTTCTACGTTGCTCGAGCAAAGCGTATCGTTCCTGCGCTGGCTGTGTTGTGTATAACTCTATTAGTCATTGGTTGGTTTTTTTTACCAGCGTTTGAGTATTCGGCACTAGGTGTTCAAGTAATCAGTGCTTTGGGTTTCTTTTCTAATATAAAGTTCTGGCGAGAAACCGGGTATTTTTCAGACACGGCTCAGGACCAGTGGTTGCTTCATACATGGTCGCTCTCTGTCGAATGGCAATTTTATTTAATCTTGCCATTGTTTCTATGGGCTTTGTGGAAAGTTAGCCCAGGCCGAAGATTTGCTAGTGTAGTGATGTCGCTCGTTTTTTTTGCATCGCTCGTGCTATGCATCTACCTGTCACCTATCAGTCAAGCCGCGTCTTTTTATCTACTACCGACTCGAACCTGGGAAATGTTGGCGGGTGGGCTTGTATATCTGTTTGCAAACAGATTTATGCTTTCTGATCAGCTGAAAAAATTTTTTGAAGTTGTTGGTTTTGTATTGATCATCAGCTCGATCCTGCTCTTTGATACGAATAGCAATTGGCCGGGTTGGCGTTCTACCTTGCCGGTTCTGGGTGCAGCTTTAGTACTCTTGGCGGCTCAAAGATCGTCCATTTGGACCGGGACCGGTCTCGCTCAATGGCTAGGGAAGTGTTCGTACTCTCTGTACCTCTGGCATTGGCCGATTGTGGTGGCGTTTGTCTATTTGGAGCTTAAGGGTAACGTTTTAGCTACGATCTTTGGACTGGCCTTAACGACCATTCTGGGCTGGATTTCTTACGAGTTTGTCGAAAACAAAACACGCTCTGGCCTTGGGCGATTCAGGCCGTTAACCAGCGCCGCAATAGTTGCTCTATTCACACTGGTTATAGCGATATCGGGCCTGGTTATTAAGCTGAACTCAGGAGTAATAGGGCGTGTTCCGGCCCGTACGGACTCTGTTTATCTGGAAGCCACAGATAGAAACCCCCGGCTCGTTGAGTGTTTCATGGTGAGCAACAAGCCAGTTCCAGGGTGTACCTATGGCGGGGAAAAGCTGGGGGCTATCGTAGTGGGTGATAGTCATGCAGCCTCTATCATGAGGGCTGTGGAGAAAGCACTTCCGAATAAGGATCTTCACGTACTTGACTGGAGCCTGAATGCTTGTCCGACCGTAATGGGTATCAAAAGCACGAAAGATGGGGATCATTGCGGCGTTTTCATTAATTGGGTACTCAAGCAGCAAGAAAGCCTACCAGCCAATGTTCCTATTATTATTATGAACAGAGTGTCATTGTATTCCGAAGGGCCCAACGAGCCTGGAGAGGAAAGCGAAGTTGAGGTGCCTGCCTATTATTACGATAAGCCGTTTCTTGCGCGTACACCTGAATATAAGAGCGCTATTCGCAAAGGCATCATCGATACAGCTTGTGCGCTCGCAAAAACGCGTCCGGTATTTATGGTTCGTCCTGTACCGGAAATGAAAATTTCCGTTCCGAAAGCTATGGGGCGAGCGTTAATGCTAGGTAAAGAACGGGATGTATTTGTTCCTTACGATGAGTACCAGCGACGTAACGCGTTTGCTTGGGACACTCAAGATGCGGCAATGGAGCAATGCGGGATAAAAATCCTCGATCCTACGCCATATTTTTGCCAGGAAGGACGTTGCGAAGGGGCCAAGAACGGACTGCCAGTCTATTATGATGATGACCATCTCAGTGAGTATGGCAGTAGCTTCCTTATTCCGATGTTCTCACAAATATTCAAAAACAAATCTGTCCTCTCTTCAGAGGAACATAAAGAATAATACGCTTGTTGTTTTAGAGGCAGGTATAATTTGGAGGTGGCACAGACCACCTTCATCTTCTCTAAAATACATATCAACAGCCCTGGATTTTGGCATTTGATTTGATTCTATCCTTTTTCTGTAACACCGGCTCCTCTGCGTGACCGCAGGTGACCATGCTTTTTGATTGAGCGATAATTATTACTGACAAGTATTATCCAGAGCGTTAATTCCAGGAGCTCTCAGTGAAGCAAGAATCCGAAATACTTTCCCTAACTGGTTTGCGCTTCATTGCGGCACTTTACGTTTTCTTATTTCACATACAGATCCGTTGGCCTATCACAAATATCCCTGTTTTAAAGAGTGTTTTTGAGCAGGGCGCAATAGGGATGAGCGTTTTTTTCATACTCTCCGGATTTCTCCTTGGGTACCGCTATATTGGTAGTGACAGCACTATAAGAGACTATCTGATCAATAGGTTTGCACGAATTTATCCGGTCTATATGGTGGCGGCGATTAGTACTTTGCCTTGGATGGGAATTAATTTTGGTGCTGAAAATACTTGGTTGGAAGTGGGCAAATTAGCATTTCTTGTGGTGTCGAATGTTTTTCTGGTCCAGGCATGGTTTCCTCAGTTGTTTTCCTATTGGAATGATAGTGGTAGTTGGTCTATTGCTGTTGAGGCGTTCTGTTACGTGGTGCTGCCTTTTGTCCTTCCAGGGATGGCGAAGTTAACGTTGAAGCAACTCGGAGCGGTTGCTGCCTTATGTTGGTTGTTTGCAGTAATGCCAGGAATATCCATCCTACTATTTAGCACACCATCATTTCCGATGTTTTACGCTATGCCCTTGTTCAGACTTCCTGAGTTTTTGTTGGGCGTTTGTGCACTTTTGGCCATGAGGCAAGGATTGTCAGTACGATTCAGTGGTGTACTCACTGTTTTATTACCGTTGATCTTGTTTGCGTACATTGGGTACTACGGTGCGGTAATGCCGATGTATGTCGGGCATAATTGGATAGTTCTGCCAGTCATTTGCTTGATGATTGTTGCCCTGTCATCTGGTAAAGGACCGGTTGTGTGGTTGCTTTCAAGTAGGCTGTTCGTTTGGCTTGGAAAAATTAGCTACTGCTTCTATTCTATGCAGGCATTGTTGTTATTTGCGTTGACCAGCTATCATGATCGTCTTGTTTCAATATTCTCCATTTTAGCCAGCGGAAAGGCTTTGGCAGGCGCTACCCTTCTATTCCTCATCGGCCTGTCTGCTGTTTGTTATTATTTAGTCGAAGAACCATGTCGTCGATGGATCAAGGGGCGGCATGGCCGTTCAAATCTCAAAAGTATGAGTAAAAGTCACGTTGATCCCGTTTCTTGAAATGAATTGTATAGTCTCACCTCGGTATCGAATGATTATTAGCAAGAGTTCCGATTTCAATCCATTTTTATTGACTGTGCAACGGGATGTGTACTGTTTCACATCCTGTAACTCGTTCATTTTTGACACTCGGCTCCCATGATCTAGATTTGGGAGGCAGCTTAGGAAAAGCTGCTTCTTCCAAACATTTCATGGAGCATCATATATGCGTACGGGTTTTTTCTACTCTCTGATTTTTGCACTGCTCACCAGCGCTTCTATCGCGGTAGTTGCCGCGCCAGTACCGAAGACCGAACCTGTCAATACGGCGAAGGAGATGTCAGCAGAAATCAATGAGCCAGTAGTCAGGGTGGATCTGAACAGTGCGGATGCGGCGACGCTGCAGCGCGAGTTGTCTGGAGTCGGAGAGGCCAAAGCCAAGGCCATTGTTGCGTATCGTGAGGGTAATGGGCCATTTTCGTCGGTGGACGAACTACTGGAAGTCAAGGGCATTGGAAAAGCGATTCTAGATAAGAATCGCGAAAAGCTCGGGGTGAACTAAACGTGTAGCTCTACACCAGAGGCCGGTCATTGACCGGCCTTTTTTGCATTGCGAGCTACGCATGGCGCGTGGCCAGGCTTCTTCAAGCTGACCTTGAGTAAGCGGCCACTTGAAGTGCTTGATGGCGGGGGGGCGTCACAGGCATGGCATCAATGGGAGCAGCCCCGACGAGGGCGCGCAACCTGGTGAGTCTAGAATTCAACCAAGGACGGGCCACCCATCGGCGTCCAATGTTCAAGGTCCATGTGTAACTCGGTCGCCACATCAATGATTGCTGCCGAAGAAGCTGTGGGATCGAATTGGGCTAGTCTCGATACTGGACACGATAAACCAGCTGAGTCGCACAACCAGAATCGTGCACAGAACCGTACGTGATCGGACTGTGTTGTGAAGCCGCCTCCTACTTGATTATGTGTAACGGGCGGTGTCGTACCTTTCATTGATATTTGAAAAATTACGACTATCATATTGCAAGAAAATTATGCATATAATAATTTCTCAACCCTCCGAAGCGCTAAGGCACTTTCTCCCAATTGCATCCTCCCAGGAGCACGCTCATGAATTCTGTCCAGCCCCAAGGAACCGCCCTCGTCACCGGAGCCTCCTCCGGAATCGGCGCCATCTACGCTGAGCGGTTGGCGGCGCGTGGTTTTGATCTGTTGCTGGTCGCTCGCGACGAGGAACGCTTGCAGGCAGCGGCGAGCAAGTTGCGCGCCGAGCATGGTGTCCAGGTCGAAGTGCTCAAGGCAGACCTCACACAAAAAGATGACGTTCTGAAGCTCGAACAGCGTCTACGCAGCGATTCGAGTATCAGCCTGCTGCTGAACAATGCCGGTGTCGCAACGGATGGTCTGTTGGCCAATTCCGACATGGACCAGATGGAAAAGCTGATCCAGCTCAACGTCACCACCGTCACGCGCCTGGCATCGGCAGCGGCCGCCGCTTTCGCAAAGGCTGGCCGTGGCACGATCATCAATATCGCCTCGGTAGTGGCGTTGTTTCCTGAGCGATTCAACGCGACTTACAGCGCGAGCAAGGCTTATGTGTTAAGTCTGAGCCAGTCGTTGAACGCGGAACTGGACGGTACCGGGGTCAAGGTCCAGGCCGTGTTGCCAGGCGTAACACGCACCGAAATCTGGGAGCGCTCCGGTATCGACGCTACTCAGATTCCCGCAGACATGGTGATGGAAGCCGGGGAGATGGTCGATGCGGCATTGTCCGGTCTGGACCAGGGTGAGCTGATCACCATTCCATCGTTGGCGAACGCCTCCGAGTGGGATGACTTTGTAAAAGCTCGTCTGGTGATGGCCCCGAATCTTTCCAAAAGTACGGCCGCCACGCGTTACAAGTGAGGCGTCTTCAATCGGCTTGAGGTAATTGCGGTATGAGTAATCGTCGAGTGGTTGTAACGGGCATGGGCCTGGTGTCCCCGCTGGGTAGCGATGTCGAGGTGGTATGGGGGCGCCTGTTGGCTGGACGCTCCGGGTTGCGTCAGTTGCCTGACGAAGTGGTCGCTGATCTGCCGGCCAAGGTCGGCGGCGCGGTGCTCTCCATGACGGAAGATCCCGAGGCGGGTTTCGACCCGGACCGGGCGACGCCGCCCAAAGAGCAGAAAAAAATGGACCGCTTCATTATGTTTGCCATGGAGGCCGCGCGCCAGGCGGTGGAGCAGTCCGGATGGCAAGCGCAAGACGCTAATGGTCAGGAGCGCACCGCGACGATTATCGGCTCGGGCGTGGGTGGTTTCGGCGCAATTGCCGATGCGGTCCGTACAACCGACAGCCGCGGTCCGCGACGTTTGTCGCCATTTACCATTCCTTCCTTTCTGGTCAACCTCGCGGCCGGTCATGTGTCGATCCAGCATGGTTTCAAAGGCCCGCTGGGTGCTCCGGTGACAGCGTGCGCGGCCGGGGTCCAGGCGATTGGTGACGCCGCGCGGCTGATTCGTTGTGGTGAGGCGGATATCGCCGTGTGCGGGGGCGCGGAAGCCGCGATCGATCGGGTCAGCCTCGCCGGCTTCGCGGCTGCGCGTGCCTTGTCCAGTGGTTATAACGACACCCCGGAGCGTGCCTCTCGGCCATTCGACAGTGGTCGTGATGGTTTCGTGATGGGGGAAGGTGCTGGCCTTCTGGTGATCGAATCGCTTGAACATGCCCTTGCCCGTGGGGCTCAGCCCTTGGCCGAACTGGTCGGATACGGCACCAGTGCCGATGCCTATCACCTGACTGCCGGCCCCGAAGATGGCAGCGGCGCGCGTCGGGCAATGTCGCTGGCCCTGGCCCAGGCGGGCATTTCTGCCGCACAGGTGCAGCATCTCAACGCTCACGCCACCTCGACCCCGGTTGGGGACCTTGGAGAATTGGCGGCCATCAAGTCATTGTTCGGTTCGGACAACAAGATCGCGGTGACATCGACCAAGTCCGCCACCGGGCATTTGCTGGGGGCGGCGGGCGGGATTGAGGCGATCTTTACGCTGTTGGCGATCCGCGATCAAGTCGTGCCGCCCACCCTCAATTTCGAAAACCCGGACCCGGCGGCGCAAGGCGTGGACATCGTCCACGGTCAGGCGCGGCCGATGGCGATCGAATATGCACTGTCCAATGGCTTCGGGTTTGGCGGGGTCAATGCCAGCGTGCTCTTCAAACGCTGGCAGGATTAATCCCAGGGCTGTTTGAGAAATTCGCGTGTCACGTCGAGAATCCGCTGGGCCATCTCCGGATTCTCGACACTGCGCGACAACAACAACGCCCCGACCAGGGCCGACATAATGAAGATGCTGCGGTCGGCCGCATCTTCGCCTTCAAGCGTGCCTTGCACTTGTTCCAGCCTCGAATTGAGCACCACGTCAGAGGTCGGACTGGGTTGTCCGCGCAAGCCAAGCTCCGAGGACATGGTCGGCAGCGGGCAACCCTGATCGGGTGACGTCTGGTGCCATTCAGACAGATAGGTGTCGATGAATGCTTCCAGCGGGTGCTCCTGCGCGAACAGCTCGGCGCAGATGGCGTCGCACTGTTCGCCGGCGGCCTGCAGGGCCTTTTCCACCAGTTCGTCCTTGGACTTGAAATGCGAGTAGAACCCGCCGTGGGTCAGCCCCAACGCTTTCATCAGGGGTTGCAGGCCGGTCGCGCCAATACCGTCGCGGCGAAATCGCGCCGATGCTTCCTTGATGATGCGTTGATGGGTCTGGGCTTTATGGTCCTGCGAGTAACGCATCTGAAATCTCCGCAACAATGCGCCATCTTAACCAATGAAAATGGGATGGTGACTGTACTTCTACTTCTAAAAAGCATGCAGATGCGACCAACTTCTTCCTGCCGCATCGATTCAGCTGGCACGAATAGTGATTACTTGTCAGCTGACGATTGTTGAACAATCACGAGGCGATGAGCATGAACAGTGGACTGTCCCTGGCCGATCACATCACATTGGAGTTGCGCGCCGACATCATAGGCGGTCGCCTGCTGCCTGGTATGGCGCTGGTGGAAAACGAATTGGTGTCTGCCTACAACGCCTCCCGTAACACCATTCGTGAAGCGTTGCATCGCCTGGGGCAGGATGGACTGACCCGTTACGTGCGCAACAAGGGCGTGATGGTGCGCAGGCTGGGTCAGGATGATGTTCGGGATTTGTTCAAGGTCCGGCGTACCCTGGAACTGCAAGCCATCAGCGTGACCCCGCCATTGCGCGATGATCAATCGGGCCGGATGCTCGAGGCGCTGGAGGCCACCGAGCTGGCCCGGGAACGCGAGGACTGGCGCGCCGTCGGCACCCACAGCCTGGCGTTTCATCAACACATCGTCGGGTTGCTGCGCAGCCCATTGTTCGATGAGTTTTTCACCAACGTTGTTGCGCAACTGCGCCTGGCGTTCTGCGCCGCGCCCGATGAATCACGTTTTCAGGCGCCCTGGCTGGCTCGCGACCGGCAGATCCATGACTTTCTCGCTGAGGGCGACAAGCGCGCCGCCGCAGACGCCATGAGCGCTTACCTCGATGACTCTGAACACCTTCTGTTGCGAATGCTTGCCCCAACCCCCCATCACTGATCGAGGATGTGTGCCATGTACAAAGACTATCCGGCGGCCTATCAAGTCAGCAAAGGCTCGGCCTTGCAGGTGGACAAAGCCTTCTACGAACGGATTCGCGACACCAGGGAAGGCCGCACGCTGATCGAGCAGTTTGAAGTGCCGATCCGCACCGGTCGCGCCTGGAACGTGCCGGCCGGGCACGTGTTTCGTGTGACCACGCCGGTCGGCCCGCAAGTCGGCGACTTCAACGTCTGGAACGCCAACGACCCGCGCGAGCGTTTGTGGGCGGCGCGGACCCGGCAACTGCAGGGCGCCCATGTCAGCACCCATGACCGGCTCTGGTCGAACCTGCCTTTTTTACGGCCGCTGGTGACCATCACCGACGACAGCCTGGCCGATTACGGCATCGATGAACATGGGGGGCGTTTGCACGATTTGCTGGGTACGCGCTGCGATCCCTATGTGAACAAAATGCTCACCGGCGAGGACTTCCATCATCACTGCCACTCCAACCTGACGCGCGCCGTGTTGCCCCATGGCCTGACCGAGTTCGACGTGCATGACGTGCTGAACATTTTCCAGTGTACGGGCCTGAACCACGACGACATGTACTTCATGAAGGCCTGTCCGGCGCAGAAGGGCGATTACCTGGAGTTCTTTGCCGAGATCGATCTGCTGTGTGCGCTGTCGACCTGTCCGGGAGGGGACCTGTCACTGGCCATGTGGGGGCCGGATGCGCAGGATCCGCTCAGCGTCTGTCGCCCGCTGGGCGTGGAGATTTATCGGTTGGAGGATTCATTGCTCGAGGGCTGGAGCCAGCCTGAACGGGCTGCGTATAAAGGGCTGCATGGCTTGCACATCGCCAAGGCCGACTGGGAAAAATAATCGGACGTAGGAGCGAGGCTTGCCCGCGAAGGCGTCCCTGAGATCGCCTTCGCGGGCAAGCCTCGCTCCTACAGAAGCTGTTCAGCAGTTTTTTAGCGGTCCTGCGCATCCTTGGCGTCCGCTTCCGCGTTGCGTTCCGCGACACGTTTACGTTGCTCTTCGGTCAGTTCGACCTTGTTGGCAGTGTCACGCAGCATCATCAAACCACCAACGATCGAGCCGATTGCAACGACCAGAATCAACCAGGCATACCAGGGCATAGGGCTCTCCTTGAGGGCAGGCCGATTGGCGGGTTTCGCCAATCGATCGTGCATACCACTTTGAGCGATTTCATATCGCGGTGGTTCCATTCTATGCCTGATCTGTCGGTAACACCTGAGACCATTCAGAGTCCGGTCAACATCGCGTCGGCCGGTGCATCCGCGCGCAATTGCGCGGTGAGCATGAAGTACACGAAGCCCACCGCCATGAAGCCGAGGAAGATCAAGCCGATCAACGTGTTGAACCAGGCCATCGCCACCAGGCACACCACCGCCAGGATCAACGCAATCATCGGCACCAGCGGGTAGCACGGCGCGCGGAAGGTGCGCTCCAGGTTCGGTTCGGTTTTACGCAACTTGAACAGGCTGAGCATGCTCATGATGTACATCACGATTGCGCCGAACACCGCCATGGTTATCATCGCCGCGGTCAGCGTCATGCCACCGAGATTGATCAGACCATCGCTGTAGATCGCCGCGATACCGATTACGCCGCCGGCAATGATCGCCCGATGGGGTGTCTGGAAGCGCGACAGTTTGGCCAGCGACGCCGGCAGGTAACCGGCGCGGGCGAGGGCGAAGAACTGCCGCGAGTAGCCGAGGATGATTCCGTGGAAACTCGCCACCAGGCCGAACAAGCCGATCCACACCAGCATGTGCAACCAGCCCGAGCTTTCGCCGACCACGGTTTTCATGGCCTGTGGCAGCGGGTCGTTGATGTTCGACAGGGTGCGCCAGTCGCCGACGCCGCCGGCGAAGAACATCACGCCCATGGCCAGCAATACCAGGGTCAGAATGCCGCTTATGTAGGCCTTCGGGATCGTACGTTTCGGGTCCTTGGCTTCTTCGGCCGCCATCGCTGCGCCCTCGATGGCGAGAAAGAACCAGATGGCGAATGGAATCGCCGCGAACATTCCGGCAATCGCTGGTGCCCCGAACACATCGGAGCCGGCCCAGCCATTCAGGGCAAAGTTGCTGAAGCTGAAGGCCGGCGCGACCACGCCCATGAACACCAGAAGTTCCGCCACGGCCAATACGCAGACAACCAACTCGAAGGTCGCGGCCAGTTTCACGCCGAGAATGTTCAGGCCCATGAACACGATGTAGGCGCCGACCGCTGCGTGCTTCGGGTCGAGGGCCGGGAATTGCACATTCAGGTAAGCGCCGATAGCCAAGGCAATCGCCGGCGGGGCGAAGACGAACTCGATCAGCGTCGCCAACCCGGCGATCAATCCGCCTTTCTCGCCAAAGGCGCGGCGGCTGTAGGCAAAGGGGCCGCCAGCATGGGGAATCGCCGTGGTCAGTTCGGTGAAGCTGAAGATGAAGCAGGTGTACATCGTGGCGACCATGAACGAGGTCACCAGGAATCCGAGTGTCCCGGCCACGCCCCAGCCGTAACTCCAGCCGAAATACTCACCGGAAATCACCAGCCCGACCGCAATGCCCCACAGGTGCAACGTGCCCAGCGTGGGTTTGAGTTGTGTGTTCATGCGTTTGCTCCCTGAACGGTTTGGACAGCTTCGGGGAGGGCGTTTGCAGTGGGCGTGCCAGTGTTGCAACGGCAGTCGTTATGGATGTAAAGCCGTCGCATTGGAGATGGTTGTTGCTGGATGTGTCTTGGTTGTGCGCCAGTAAGGGGCGTTATTACCTATCTTGCCGCCTTCGCGAGCAGGCTCGATTCCACAGGTAAATGATGTCCTCTGGGCTGGCGCGTTCCAGCTGTGGGAACGCGGCTGCTCGCTAAGACGGAGGCAATCTCAAATTAAAGCGCCTGACAGAACAGATATCGAGATTCAGGAAAAAACCTCAGCATCCTTGAAGAATGCCGCAGCCTGATCCTTCCCGGACAGTTGCGGAGCTTCGTCCAATTGCCAATCGATGGCCAGATCCGGGTCATCCCAGCGGATGCTACGTTCGGCAGACGGGGTGTAGTAGTCAGTGGTTTTGTAGAGAAACTCGGCGAATTCGCTCAACACCACAAAACCATGGGCGAAACCTTCAGGCACCCAGAGCTGGCGATGATTGTCGGCGGACAAGCGCACCGCAACCCATTTGCCGAAGTGCGGCGAGCTGCGACGGATGTCTACGGCGACGTCAAGTACTTCGCCAGCGGTTACGCGAACCAGTTTGCCTTGGGTGTTTTCCAACTGGTAATGCAGGCCGCGCAATACGCCTTTTAGAGAGCGTGAATGATTGTCCTGAACGAATCGGGTATCCAGACCAGTCGCCAGTTGAAAGGCCTTGGCATTGAAGCTCTCATAAAAAAAGCCGCGATCGTCACCAAAAACCTTCGGTTCGATAATCAGAACACCGGGTAAATCGGTGGTAACAATATTCATGGTTTCTCCTGCACGGGGTTTCGGGGCCGACATTCTTGCTCAAACCGCGACCGGACGCGAGCGGCAGAGGTGCTTAGTTGGTCGGGCAGTTGCGTGGGCCAGCCATGCTCCTCTAGTCAGGCCGGGCTCCCAAGAAGCCCTCAAATCCGTTAGAGGAAAGTCTTGTTCGCGAAGCAGTTCGTACGAACACCGCTGTAACAAAGCCATAAACCCACTCTTTACGCTTTCTTTATGCACAGCCAACACCCTCGGTCTCGTTCCTTTACAGCCTCCCTGCCGACAATGACTCCACACGCGGCAATACGCCGTAACACGGAGAACTTCCATGAGCGTTCTGGACGGGGTGTCACTGCTATTGGCAGTGGGGCTGTTCATTTATCTGTTGGTTGCGCTGTTGCGCGCGGACCGGAACTAGGAGCGGCTATGCACAGTTATGACTATTGGCTGATCCTGGCCTTCTTTGCCGTGGTGCTGATCCCGGCACCGTTCCTTGGGCGGTTCTACTACAAGGTCATGGAAGGCCAGCGCACCTGGCTTTCGCCGATCCTCGGACCGGTCGAACGTGGTTGTTATCGGGTGGCCGGCGTTGATCCACAGGCCGAACAGAGCTGGCAGAAATACACACTGGCCTTGCTCGCCTTCAACCTCGCGGGCTTTTTACTGTTGTTCGCGATCCTGTTGTTCCAGGACCACTTGCCGTTGAACCCGCAAAACCTGCCGGGTCAGGAGTGGACGCAAGCGTTCAACACCGCCGTCAGCTTCATGACCAATACCAACTGGCAGTCCTACAGCGGCGAAGCGACCCTGAGCTACCTGAGCCAGATGGTCGGCCTCACCGTGCAGAACTTCGTCAGCGCCGCCACCGGCCTGGCGGTATTGGTTGCGCTGTGCCGCGGTATTGGTCGCAAGTCGAGCAAGACCCTGGGCAACTTCTGGGTCGACATGACCCGCGCCACCCTCTACGGCCTGTTGCCCCTGTGTCTGCTGCTGGCGCTGTACCTGGTCTGGCAGGGCGTGCCGCAAACCTTCGCGCAGTACGTGAATGCCGTGACCATGCAAGGCGTCGATCAGGTGATTCCGCTCGGTCCGGCCGCCAGCCAGATTGCGATCAAGCAACTGGGCACCAACGGCGGTGGCTTCTTCGGCGTCAACTCGGCGCACCCGTTCGAGAACCCGACAGCGTGGAGCAACCTGTTCGAAGTTGGCTCGATCATTCTGATCCCGGCTGCCCTGGTGTTCACCTTCGGCCACTACGTGAAAGACCTGCGTCAGAGCCGCGCGATCATCGCCTGCATGCTGGCGCTGTTCCTGATCGGCGGTGCAACGTCGCTGTGGGCTGAATACCAACCCAACCCGACCCTGAACAACGTCGCCGTCGAACAGACCGCGCCGTTGGAAGGCAAGGAAGCGCGCTTCGGCACGACCGCCACGGTGCTGTGGTCGGTGACCACCACCGCAGCGTCCAACGGCTCGGTCAACGGCATGCACGACAGCCTCAACCCGCTGAGCGGCATGATTGCGATGGTCAACATGATGGTCGGCGAAGTGATCTTCGGCGGCGTCGGCGCGGGGCTCTACGGCATGTTGCTCAACGTGTTGATCGCGGTGTTCCTCGCCGGCCTGATGATCGGCCGTACCCCGGAATACTTGGGCAAGAAACTCCAGGCGAAGGAAGTCCAGTTGCTGGTCGTGACCTTGCTGGTGATGCCGCTCGGCGTGCTGGTGCTTGGCGCGATTGCCGCTAGCCTGCCCGGCCCGGTCGCTGCGGTGAGCAACCCCGGTGCCCACGGCTTCAGCCAGTTGCTGTACGCCTACACCTCGGCCGGTGCCAACAACGGTTCGGCCTTCGGCGGCTTCGGTGCCAACACAGCGTTCCACAACCTGATGCTGGGACTGGGCATGTTGATCGGTCGCTTCGGTTACATCCTCCCGGTACTGGCGTTGGCCGGCAGCCTGGCGATGAAGAAAACCGCACCAATCGGCCAGAACAGCTTTCCGACCCATGGTCCGATGTTCGTGATCCTGCTGACCGTGACCATCTTATTGGTGGGTGGTTTGACCTTCCTGCCGGCGTTGGCGCTGGGTCCTATCGCTGAACACCTGAGCATGGGCTTCTAAGGAGTCAATGATGAATATGCCTGTAAACAAACCGGCGGCCGTCAAGGCGACGGAACAGCCAAAAACCGCGATCTCGGCTCTGTGGCGCCCGGCGCTGGTGCAAGCTTTCGTCAAGCTCGACCCACGGCAATTGCAGCGTGCGCCGGTGATGCTGGTGGTCGAACTGACCGCGATCCTGACCACCGTGCTGTGCTTCATTCCCGACAGTGCCGTGCCGACCTTCGTCGCTGCGCAAATCGCCCTGTGGTTGTGGTTCACCGTGCTCTTCGCCAACTTTGCCGAAGCCTTGGCCGAAGGTCGCGGCAAGGCTCGCGCCGACAGCCTCAAGGCCGGCAGCGAAGGCTTGAGCGCCCGCCGTAAAACCAGTAACGGCACTTTTCAAGTGGTACCGGCCACCAGCCTGCGCAAGGGCGATGTGGTGCGCGTTGAAGCCGGGGAAATGATCCCCGGTGACGGCGAGGTCATCGAAGGTATTGCCGCCGTCAACGAAGCGGCGATCACCGGCGAATCCGCGCCAGTGATTCGTGAGTCCGGGGGCGACCGTTCGGCTGTCACCGGCAACACTCGCCTGGTCTCTGACTGGCTGCTGGTGAAGATTACCGCCAACCCCGGCGAGTCGACACTGGACCGCATGATCGCTCTGGTCGAAGGCGCCAAACGCCAGAAAACCCCGAACGAAGTCGCGCTCGACATCCTGCTGATCGGCCTGACCCTGATCTTCCTGTTGGTGGTCGTCACCCTGCAACCGTTCGCCCACTTCGCCAACGGCAGCCTGCCGCTGGTGTTTCTGGTGGCATTATTGGTCACGTTGATTCCGACCACCATTGGCGGTTTGTTGTCCGCCATCGGTATTGCCGGGATGGACCGTCTGGTGCGCCTGAACGTGATCGCCAAATCCGGTCGCGCCGTGGAAGCGGCGGGGGACGTTCACGTCCTGATGCTGGACAAGACCGGCACCATCACGTTCGGTAACCGTCGCTGCACCGCAGTGCATCCGGCGCCGGGCGTCACCGCCCGTGAACTGGCGGAGGGCGCATTGTTTGCCTCGCTGGCCGATGACACGGCTGAAGGTAAGTCCATCGTCGAGTACCTGCGCGGCACTCAGCCACAACCTGAACCCGCCGCCGAGTTGCTGACGGCCGTACCATTCAGCGCGGAAACCCGTCTGTCCGGTGTCGACTATCAGGGGCGTGTGTATCGCAAAGGCGCGGTGGATTCATTGCTGGCCTTCGTCGGTGTGAAACGCGCCGACCTGGCCGCGCCGCTGTCCCGTGAGATCGACAAGATCGCTCAAAGCGGCGGTACCCCGTTACTGGTCTGCGCCGACGGCAAATTGCTCGGTGTGATCCACCTCAAGGACGTGGTCAAGCCCGGCATCCGCGAGCGTTTTGCCGAGCTGCGCAAACTGGGCATCCGCACGGTCATGGTGACCGGCGACAACCCGCTGACCGCCGCTGCCATTGCTGCCGAAGCGGGCGTCGATGACGTGCTGGCCGAGGCTACGCCAGAGAAAAAACTGGCGCGCATTCGCCACGAACAGAACGACGGTCGCCTGGTTGCCATGTGCGGCGACGGCGCCAACGATGCCCCGGCTCTGGCCCAGGCTGACGTCGGCATGGCGATGAACGACGGCACGCAAGCCGCGCGCGAGGCGGCGAACATGGTCGACCTCGACAGCGACCCGACCAAGCTGCTGGACGTGGTGCAGATCGGTAAGGAATTGCTAGTGACCCGCGGTGCGCTGACGACGTTTTCCATCGCCAACGACGTGGCCAAATACTTCGCGATCCTGCCGGCGCTGTTCGCCTCGATCTACCCGCAATTGGGCGTGCTGAACGTCATGCATCTGAGCAGTCCGCAGAGCGCGATTCTCTCGGCGATCGTGTTCAACGCCTTGATCATTGTGGTGCTGATTCCACTGGCGCTGCGTGGGGTTCGAGTGCAGGCCGCGAGCGCGGCGGCGTTGCTGCGACGCAATCTGCTGGTCTACGGATTGGGCGGGATTGTGGTGCCGTTCGTGGGGATCAAGGCGATCGACATGCTGCTGACGGCGTTGCATCTGGTTTGACGGTCGGGAGCTGTGGTGGGGTTTTTGTGGCGAGGGAGCTTGCTCCCGCTGGGCTGCGAAGCGCGGCCCCATCCCAGACACCGTGTTTGTTCAGGTACACCGCATTTGCCGGGTTGACGACTGCTTCGCAGTCGAGCGGGAGCAAGCTCCCTCGCCACAAGTGACGTGTGTGCCTGATGAATGTTCTTTGAATTCGAGGATTTTGAAATGTCCACAATGATACGTCCGGCCCTGAGCTTGCTCGTGCTGATGACCCTGATCACCGGCGTTGCTTACCCCTTGGTCGTCACTGGCGTCGCCCAGGTCGCGTTCCCGGATCAAGCCAATGGCAGCCTGGTGCGTGACGCCGGCGGCAAGGTCCGTGGCTCTTCGCTGATTGCCCAGGATTTCGTTGGCGATGCCTGGTTTCATCCACGGCCATCGGCGGGTGCGTTTGCCACCGTGTCGAGCAGCGCCAGCAACCTTTCGCCGAGCAATCCGGCGTTGGCCACCCGGGTGATCGACGATGCCAGCAAACAGCTGGTGCCCGGTCAGGGGCCAGTGCCGTTGGCGATGGTGACCACCTCCGGCAGCGGCCTCGATCCCCACTTGCCACCGGCGGCGATTGCCTATCAACTGGCGCGTGTTGCGGCGGCGCGTAATTTGCCGGTGTCTACGCTTCAGCAATTGATGAATGCGCACATTGAGCAGCCATTAGTGGGGCCGCCGGTGGTGAATGTGTTGGCGCTAAACATCGCGCTGGAAAACCTGTAGAAGATGATCGTTCCCACGCTCTGCGTGGGAATGCATCAACGGACGCTCCGCGTTCGGCTCTGAAGGGGACGCGGAGCGTCCCGAGCTGTATTCCCACGCGGAGCGTGGGAACGATCAATCAAGATAAGGCAATGACAAATGAGTGACTCCGGCCGCGCCGACGCGCTGTTAGCAGACCTGCCCCGCGATGGCCGTGGCCGGCTCAAGGTCTTCCTCGGCGCCGCGCCCGGTGTCGGCAAGACCTACGCCATGCTGCAAGCGGCTCACACCCAATTGCGACAGGGCGTGAAAGTCATCGCCGGTGTGGTTGAAACCCACGGCCGCGCCGAGACCGAAGCGCTGCTCGGCGGCTTGCCGCAGCAGCCCTTGGTGCGCTTGGAATACCGTGGCGTCACGCTCGAAGAAATGGACCTCGACGGTCTGCTCGCGGCCAAGCCGAAATTGGTGCTGGTGGACGAACTGGCCCACACCAACGCCCCCGGCAGCCGTCACGCCAAGCGCTGGCAAGACATCCAGGAATTGCTCGCCGCCGGCATCGACGTGTTCACCACGGTCAACGTTCAGCACCTCGAAAGCCTCAATGATCAAGTGCGCGGGATCACCGGCGTGCAGGTTCGCGAAACCCTGCCGGACTGGGTGCTGCAAGAAGCCTACGAACTGCTGCTGATCGACCTGCCGCCACGCGAACTGCTTGAGCGTCTGCGTGACGGCAAGGTCTACGTGCCGGAGCAGGCGCGGGCGGCCATCGACGCCTTCTTCACCCAGACCAACCTCACCGCCCTGCGCGAACTGGCAATGCAAACCGCCGCTGCGCAGGTGGACGATGACCTGGCCCAGGGATATCGACAACTTGGCCAGGCCGCGCCAGCGGTGCGCGGTCGATTGTTGGTCGGCGTCGATGGCGATGCTCAGGCCGAACGCCTGGTGCGCCACGCCAGCCGCGTCGCCCAGCGTCGGCATCTGCCGTGGAGCCTGGTGCACGTGGACAACGGCAGCGTGCGCGACGAACAATCGCGACTGCGCCTGCAAAGTGCCCAGCAACTGGCCGAGCGACTGGGTGGCGAAGTGGTGTTACTGCGCGCCGGTGAAGTCGCAAAAACATTGATCCAGCACGCTGCCGAACGCCGTGCCAGCCTGGTGCTGGTCGGTCAATCGCGCCAGCGTTTGCGTCGGCGCTTGTTCGGCGGCGGTCTGGCATCACGCTTGCTGCGTGATGCGCGGGGGCTGGAAATCAACGTCCTCGACAGTGATCACGAACAGCATCAGCCGCGTCAGCGTTCGGCGCATTCGCTGGTGTGGTTCGACTACGCGCTGGCGGTCGTGGCGACGGTGCTGGCCACTGCTTTGGCCTGGGCCGTGGCGAGCGTCTTGCCGCTGCCGAATATATCGCTGGTGTTCCTCGCCGCCGTGTTGCTGGTGGCGGTGCGCAGCAGCCTCGGCCCGGCGTTGGCTTGTGCGGCGCTGTCGTTTCTGACCTATGACTTTCTGTTTATCCCGCCGAATTTTTCGTTCGCCATCCAGCGCGAAGAAGACGTGTTGACCTTGTTGTTCTTCCTGCTGATGGCGGCCCTCACCGGCAACCTCGCTGCGCGGCAACGGCGGCAATTGCAAGCATTGCGCGACACTCAGGAAGAGACCACCGAACTGCTCGACCTGTCGCGCAAACTCACCGCCGCCACCGACCGCCAGGCAGTGGTCAGCGCCGCGGCCCAGCACCTCAATGGCTGGAGCGATCTGCAACTGTGCCTGCTCAACCGCGACGGCCAGGGTGGCTGGAAGGTCGAGACCGGCGGCCCGCTGGAGTTTTCCGAAGCCGAGCGCGCTGCCGCCGATTGGGCCTGGCAACACGACCAGCCGGCGGGCGCGGGCACCGGCACGCTGCCGTTCGGGCGTTGGTGGTGGTGGCCGTTGTCGGTGGAAGACGGACCGTTGGCGCTGCTCGGTGTGTGCGCCAAAGAAGGCAAGACCTTGAGCGGTCAGCGTCGGCGTTTGTTGACGGCGTTGAGTCAACCGCTGGCCCAGGCCTTGGCTCGCGCGCAACTGGCCGAAGACCTGGAAGCGGCGCGCCTGCACGGCGAAACCGAGCAGTTGCGCAGCGCCTTGCTGGCGTCGGTGTCCCATGATTTGCGCACGCCGCTGACCTCCATGCGCGGCAGCATCGACAGCCTGCTGGCCCTCGGTGAAGCCATCCCGCTGGAGGATCGCCGCGAACTGCTTGAAGGCACCCGCGATGAAGCCGAGCGCCTCGACCGTTACATTCAAAACCTGCTGGACATGACCCGCCTCGGTCACGGTGCGTTGAAGCTGGCGCGGGACTGGGTGTCGCCGGCCGATATTGTCGGCAGTTCGCTCAATCGTCTGCGCGCGGTACTGGCGCCGTTGCAGGTCAGCACCGAAGTGCCGGCCGAATTGCCGCTGCTGTACGTGCATGCCGCGTTGATCGAGCAGGCGCTGGTCAATGTGCTGGAAAACGCCGCGCGTTTTTCTCCGCCTCACGGCCGTCTGCAATTACGCGCCGGCGCCAATGACAGCGAGCTGTTTTTCTCGGTCAGCGACGAGGGGCCAGGGATTCCGGAGGAAGAGCGGGCGAAGATTTTCGACATGTTCTACACCGCTGCGCGCGGTGATCGGGGCGGGCAGGGCACCGGCCTGGGGTTGGCGATCTGTCAGGGCATGGTCGGCGCGCATGGCGGTCGGATCAGTGTCGCGGACGGCATTGAAGGGCGCGGCACCTGCATCACACTGCACTTGCCATTGCAGGAACAGCCGGGCCTTGAAAGTGAAGCCTGATACCCTTTGGACATCTCCATGCCACGATCAGAAACCATGAGCCAGACCGCGACCATTTTGGTCATCGACGACGAACCGCAAATCCGCAAATTCCTGCGCATCAGCCTCGCTTCCCAGGGTTACAAGGTACTGGAGGCCGGCAACGGCAACGAAGGGCTGGCCCAGGCGGCGTTGAACAAACCCGACTTGCTGGTGCTCGATCTCGGCCTGCCGGATATGGACGGCCAGCAAGTGCTGCGCGAGTTTCGCGAATGGTCGACGGCGCCGGTGCTGGTGCTTTCGGTGCGTGCCAGCGAAGGGCAAAAGGTGGAAGCGCTCGATGGCGGTGCCAACGATTACGTGACCAAGCCGTTCGGTATCCAGGAATTCCTCGCCCGGGTGCGTGCGTTATTGCGTCAGGCCCCCGTTGGCGAGGCTCAGCAAGCGGCGCTGACGTTTGGCCCGCTGACCGTGGACCTGGCCTATCGCCGGGTGCTGCTCGATGGCGCCGAAGTCGCGCTGACCCGCAAAGAGTATGCGGTGCTGGCGCAACTGGCCCGGCATCCCGGGCGGGTGATCACCCAGCAGCAACTGCTGAAAGATATCTGGGGGCCGACCCATACCGAGGACAGTCATTATTTGCGGATTGTGGTGGGGCATCTGCGCCAGAAGCTGGCGGATGATCCGACTCAGCCACGGTTTATTGTTACCGAGGCGGGGGTTGGTTATCGGTTGTTGAGTGAGGGAAGTCTTTAGCTTTTTGGTGTCCGGCCTATTGTCTTCGCGGGCAAGCCTCGCTCCTACAGGATGTGAATCGTTCACAAAGCTCGCGAACGACTCAAACCCTGCAGGAGCGAGGCTTGCCCGCGAAGAGGCCACCGTCATCCGAAAACTTCAGGCATCCCGCTCATTCTCGTATCTATCCAGCGTATCCCGCGCAATCTCCCGCCCCAGCGCGATCAACTCCGGCGCCTTGTAAAACTCGAAAAACCGGCACACCCGTTTCGGCACGTTGATCAGGATGTCCGGCGGATACCCGGCGATCTTGTACTGCGCCAACGACGTCTGCATCACCTCGAAACTCTGGTTGATCAGGTCCAGCAACGATGCCGGGCCCACGTTGTCGATGATGAACGAACCTGTGGCGGATTTCGGTGCGCCTTCGCGTTCGGGGGCGGCTGCCGGTTGCTGGGCTTCGGGTTCGGCGGATTCGATCCAGGGGTTGATGTCGGCCGCTTCGGCCATCAACGCTTCCTTTTCCAGCAGCAGCAATTGTTCGGCCTGCTTGCGGCGGAACGGCATTTTTGAACCCAGGGAATTGATCAGGCTGTCGAACCGCGTCTTGAACGCGGGCGGACGCTGAATCACCGGCAGTTTATAGTGGCGCTGGTTGGTGGAGTTGAGGTTGACCGCAATGATCAGGTCGCAATGGCTCGACACCACGGGCACGATCGGCAAAGGGTTGAGAATGCCGCCGTCCACCAGCATGCGATTGCCCTGCATCACAGGTGTGAACAGGCTCGGAATCGCTGCCGAGGCGCGCATGGCCTGGTGCAGGCAGCCTTCTTGGAACCAGATTTCCTGCTGGTTGGTCAGGTCCGTAGCCACTGCGGTGTAAGGGATGCGCAGGTCTTCGATGTTGATCTCGCCGACGATCTTGCGGATCTGCCCGAACACTTTCTCCCCGCGAATCGCGCCCAGACGAAAACTGACGTCCACCAGACGCAAGACGTCGAGGTAGTCCAGGCTTTCGATCCAGTCGCGATAATCGTCAAGTTTGCCGGCGGCATAGATCCCGCCGACCACGGCGCCCATCGAGCATCCTGCGATGCAGGCGATGTCGTAGCCGCGCCGTTCGATTTCTTCAATGACACCGATATGGGCATAGCCCCGGGCCCCGCCTGAGCCCAGCACCAGTGCGACACGCTTTTTCATGAATCGCCCTCGTCTGACAAGGTTCAACAATGCACCCATCACGGGGCGCGCTTCAATCGCTAAGGTCGCTCGGTGGGCCAAGGGCGTCGTTTTTTCGACACTCCATGGCGGCGCATGGGTATTCTCACGCACACTTGACGTTTGCGCGGCGGGGTCAAGGCACTTTTCACGTGCCAGACCGTCTTACCAGCACGACTGTTTACCTAATGTTGAGGTGTGAGTGATGAAAGCCTGGATTTGCGTGCCATTGATTGCCCTGGCGCTTGCCGGTTGTGCCGGCAAAACCGCTTATCGTGACAGCTGCGGTAGTGGACTCGATGCGGCGTGGCATGAACTGGACCTGGCCAAGGCCGAGGGGTTCGCCGGCACCGTCAGCTACTCCAAGGCCCTGTCGCTGTTGACGGCGGCCAAGACCCAGCAGCAATTCGAAGGCTTCGAAGGCTGCACCAAGAAAGCCGAGAAGGCCCGCTTCTATATTCGTGAGTCACGTGCCGGCCGTTGAGGCATGATGTAGGGAATAGTGGACATTCGATTCAGGGAGCAAGCGATGTCGGCCTTGGTTGATCGGTTGGTGGCTCAAGTACTGAGTCTGGAAGTTCGTCTGCTGGCTTGCCAGGCGCGCCTGAGTGCGCGCACTGACCCGGAAGCGTTGCACGAGCTGCGCACCACGGTTCGCCGGCTGCGCAGTCTGTTGCGACCGTTGCGCGGGCTGCCAGGCGTCGAGCAACTGGAGGCGGCGTCGTCCCGGGTTGGCGAGTTGACCACGCCGTTGCGTGATCGCGAGGTGCTGGCGGCCTACCTGCTCAAGAACGGTCAACCCGAGGCCGCGCAACGACGTATGGCGCAGATGGCCAAGGCGTATCCGGCGGTGGCGACAAGCCCCGAGGTCACGCAGTTACTGATGATTCTCGACGCGTTTCCGCGTTTTCTCCGTGCTTCCCAGCGTCAGGGCCTGCTCAAGGGGCTGCGCAAACGCATCGAAAAGCGCCTCGCCAAGCAATGGAAGAAACTCGATCAGGCCCTGCACGATCCTGCCCATGATCGCCATCGCTTGCGTCTGTTGATCAAGCGCGTGCGCTACGGCATCGACGCCTACCCCGAACTTGACCGATTGCCCGATGCGGCGATGCCACGTTTGAAGTCGGCACAAGGTGCCCTGGGTGAGTGGCATGACTGTTTTCAATGGCTGGCCAGGGCTGAACAGGAGCCTGATCTGCACCCGTGTGTCGCCGTCTGGAAAACCACCATGGCCAAGGCCGAGGAACGCGCCGACCGCGTTCTCGACAAACTCAGCGACGCCTGCTTCAAATCCTGAAACCACCCCGATCAAATGTGGGAGCGAGCCTGCTCGCGAAAGCGGTGTATCAGTCGGCATCAAGGCTGGCTGACAGACCGCTTTCGCGAGTAGGCTCGCTCCCACAGTGGTTTGGGTGTTGAACCAGGGACAGGCACGGCTCATCTGTCAGTGCTTTTGGCCGGAATAAGCGCTGTGCCGCCTGCGCTGGCTGGTTAAGATCTCTCCATCTTTTTTCCGCACTGAGGTTTCCATGCGCTTTTCCGATCTGCTCGACGCCGTCCGCAGCCAGCCGCTGGCGCTGTCTATTCCGGCCGGATGGGCTCAGGGGCGTGCCAGTTTCGGTGGCCTGGTGGCCGCGTTGCAATACGAAGCCATGCGCGCAAAAGTCCCGGCGGATCGGCCGGTGCGTTCGCTGGCGATCACCTTTGTCGGGCCAGTCGAACCCGAAGTGCCGGTCAGTTTTGAGGTCGATGTGTTGCGCGAAGGCAAAGCCGTCAGCCAGGTGCTGGGCCGGGCGATGCAAAAGGGGCAAGTGGTGACGTTGATCCAGGGCAGTTTCGGTGCCTCGCGACCTTCCGAAGTGGCGGTCGCGGCCGAGCAGGCACCTGAGATGAAGCACTGGGACGATTGCCAGGAACTGCCGTATATCAAAGGCGTACTACCGGAATTCATGCAGCATCTGGCGATGCGCTGGAGTGTCGGCGGTCTGCCGTTCACCGGCAACAAATCCCGCGATATGGGCGGCTGGGTGCGTTTGCGTGGGGATGTGAAGGAAGAGGCGCTCGGCGAGTCGCATATTCTGGCGCTGGTGGACGCCTGGCCACCGGCCCTGTTGCCACACCTGAGCAAACCCGCGATGGGCAGCACGCTGACCTGGACCATAGAATTCGTCCAGCCGTTGCTCGAGTTGAATACGCTGGACTGGTGCAAATACCTGGTGGAAATCGAGCATGGCGCTGACGGCTACGGTCACGCGGCCGCGAAACTGTGGAGCGCGGACGGTCAGTTGATCGCCATGAGCCGGCAGACGGTGACGATTTTCGCCTGATCAATGACGACGGTGGCGCTCACGCCAGGCGCGCCACCAGCCGCCGCTGAGGAAAAACCGTGGAAAGGTCAGGAACTGCTCGACCAGCAAGCGCGATAGCGCATCCTTACGATCACTGAACGGCTCGGAGGCTTGCGTCTCCAGGCTGTGGCCGTGGCGCTGCAAGCCTAGTGCAGCGATCACGCCAATGACACCGATGGCGAAGTTCACGAAGTTCAGGCCGAACACCCCGGAAACAATCAGCAAAAACGCCACGATGAATAGCGGCACGGCAATCAGGTGCAACACCAGATTGGTCGGGTGCTGGTGATTGCCCGGGTAGGCGCGCCATTGCCAGGCGGGTAGGTTGGGGTGACGTTTGCCCATGATGCTAATCCTCGATCCATGTTGAACACATGATTGAAGAATAGGCCTGGCCACTGCGGGCGGCGAATCAAGGTTGGCTATCGGAGTGATAGCGGCCATGGTCGGGATTGATTGTGACCGGTCTGACGCCTTCGCGGGCAAGCCTCGCTCCTGCAACACCAAAAGCATCGCCAACCCTTGTAGGAGCGAGGCTTGCCCGCGAAGAGGCCTTACAGCTTGAGCTGCCCGATCGCCTTGTTCAATTCCCCAGCCAACGCTGCCAAATCATTACTGGTCGTCGCCGAATCCACCGTTTGCTGCACGGTGTTCTCGGTCACATCCCGAATACTCACCACCGCCCGGTTCATTTCTTCCGCGACCTGACTCTGCTGCTCGGCCGCCACCGCAATCTGGGTATTGCTTTCGCGCATCTGTGCCACCGCGCTGGTGATTTGTGCCAGCGCGACACCAGCCTCTTGGGCCTGTTGCACGCAGTCGTCAGCCTTGAATGAGCTTTCCTGCATGAAGTCCACCGCGTCCCGAGTCCCGGCCTGCAGCGCGGAGACCATGATCGTGATCTCGTCGGTCGAAGTTTGCACGCGCTTGGCCAGGTTGCGCACTTCATCGGCGACCACCGCAAAGCCACGGCCCATGTCGCCGGCGCGGGCCGCTTCGATCGCCGCATTCAGGGCCAGCAGATTGGTCTGCTCGGCAATGCTGTGAATCACGCCGACCACGCCGTTGATTTTCTGACTGTCCTCGGCCAGGCGCTGGATCATCTCGGCCGTCTGCTGTACGCCGCTGGACAAACCGGCGATGGATTTCTGTACCCGACTGACCACTTCCTGCCCGCTACCGGCCAAGGTATCGGCGGTTTGCGAGAGGTCGCGGGTCGCGCCGGCATGCTGGGCGATGTGATAGACAGTGGCGGTCATTTCGTTGATCGCCGTGGCGGCCTGATCGGTTTCGCTTTGCTGTCCGAGCATGCCGTGACGCACCTCGTTCATGCTTGAGGCCAGTCGTGCCGCGCCGACATCCAGTTGCCGGGCAGTGCTGGCAACGGTGTTGACTACTCGCTGGTATCCGGCCTGCATCGCGTTGAAGGCATTGGCCATCTGCCCGACCTCGTCCTTGCAGGCGAGTGGCACACGGGCTGACAGGTCGCCGGTTTTCTCGACGTGGAGCATCACATCTTTCAAGGTGTTGAGTTGGCTCAGCAGGAAGCGGATCAATAGCTGCGAAGCGGCCAGCATCGCCAGCATCAGGATGAACACCGCCACCGCGTAATTGGCGAAGCGTTCGCCAAACACCTGGCTCAGGCTCGGGCCATGGGCGATCACCGCGACCTGCTGACCGTCGGGGCGGGAGAACACCTCGGCGCCCATCAACGGGTTGTCGCCGAACAGCGGCATTGAATTGATCTTGACCCAGCCCTTGGCATCGGCCAGTTCCAGCACCGGCTGCTCGTTCAGCAACGGCGCCTGCCCGTGACTGTAGGTCAGCAGGTTATCGGCCTTGGGCAGCGGTTGTCCGGCAGGCCAGGCATTGAGCAAGCGAGCCTGCGCCTGAGCCGACACTTGAGAGGCGTGGCTGCGGGCCTGTTGTTCGAGCTGCACGGCGTACAGCACCAGCAAGAGGGTGGTGAAGAAGGCGACCGCATTGACCGCCCAGAATTTGTACTTCAGTGAGATGTTGCTAAGCCAGGCACCCATGGAGGTCTTCTCTGATAGCGGAAACAGCATTGGCAAGGTGCCAGCATTGTGCCGCTATGCAGGGATTCCGGACTTGATGTGGATCAACGATCAGCACCCCCCCCGTAGGAGCGAGCCTGCTCGCGATAGCGCCCTGTCAGTCACATTAATGTTGGATGTGCCGACGCCATCGCGAGCAGGCTCGCTCCTACAGGGGGATTTGTGGTTACCGGGGGATTGATGGCAGGCCGTAGAACGCGCGAGCGCAGGCGGTGGTGTGGGCGGCCAGATCCTCTTCCGCTTCCCCCCGATGCAACGCCACTTCCCGCAGCACTTCAGTCAAATATGCCGGTTCATTGCGACCGTTCTTCGGCTTGGGTCGCAAGCTGCGTGGCAACAGATACGGCGCATCGCTCTCCAGCATCAAGCGCCCGCGCTTGATCTCTTTCACCAACGGATGCAGATGCGTGCCCCGGCGCTCGTCGCAGATCCAGCCGGTGATGCCGATGTGCAAATCCAGATCGAGGTAGCTGAACAGCGCCTTCCTTTCCCCGGTGAAGCAATGCACCACTGCCGCCGGCAGCTGATCGCGGTAATCACGGAGAATTTCCAGCAGTCGCTGACTGGCATCGCGCTCATGAAGGAACACCGGCAATTGCAGCTCGACCGCCATCGCCAGGTGTTCTTCGAGGACTTTTTCCTGCTGGGGACGCGGCGAGAAATCGCGATTGAAATCCAGCCCGCATTCACCCACGGCTACCACGTTGGGTTCCTTGAGCAAACTGCGCAGGCGCTGGTCGCTGTCGGCGTTCCAGTCGCTGGCCGAATGAGGGTGAATGCCTGCGGTAGCGAACAGTCGTTGGGCCGTTTCGTCCAGTTGCCGGCACAGCTCCAGAGCCTGCTCGCTGCCTTCGACACTGGTGCCGGTCAGGACCAATTGGCAGACCCCCGCGGCATACGCGCGATCGAGTACGGCCTGGTGCTTATCCGCAAAACTGGGGTTGGTCAGGTTGACGCCGATATCGATGAGTTGCATGGTGCTACCTCGGACCAAAGGCCGGAAAGCATATCAGAGCTGTAGATTTATAAGAAAAGCCAAGAACTACAACGAGTTAAGGCTGTCTCTTGATGCCGCGAGACACGCAGGGGTGGCCAGGGTGCCATCACTGTGCCAGTCTTTTGCACTTTGTCAGCGCTCAAGGCGCTCTGTTTCTGTCGTTCGATTTCATGAAAACTCATGAGATCGGCCCAGTATTCTTTCCGGAGAGTGGATGACACGTCCCTCGATGTTGCTACTGCTGTGCTGTTCGTTGCTGCTGCCGATGCCGGCGGTTGCGCGTCTGGCCGGCCCGCTGCAAGCCGTGCCGGCGGCCAAGGTCCGTGACCTGGCGGAGATTCGCAGCAGTCGTGTGCTGCGGGTGCTGGTCAACCAGAGCCGCAACAGTTCCGGTGAAGTCCAGGGCCAGGCCATCGGCGTCGAATACCACCGCCTGCGTGCCTTCGAGCAATACCTCAACGGTCACGCCCGTGACGGGCAGGAAATAACCCTCAAGATCATTCCCAAAGGCAAGGACCAACTGCTCGGTGCCTTGCAACGCGGGGAGGGCGACCTGGTGGCGCCGGGGGAACTGCTCGATTTGCAACCGGGCCATGCGGTCAGCAGCAGTGAACCAATTGCCAGCAACATCCCGTTGGTGCTGGTGGGCATCAAGGGTGAGCGCCGTTACACCCGCGTCGAACAACTCTCGGGTAAGACCCTGGCGCTGCCCACCGGCAGCGCAGCCGGGGATGCGGTCAGTCAGATCAATTCAAAGCTGGCGCTGCACAAGCTGGCACCGATGAAAATCGAATGGGTCGACCCCAGTCTGGCGGTCGAAGACGTTCTGGAAATGGTCCAGGGCGGGATCTTTCACCTGACCATCGTCGAGCAGCCGATTGCCGAGCGCTGGGGCAAGATCCTGCCCAAATTACGTCTTGATAAGCAGGTGTCGATCAGCGATCCGGGTGAAGAGTTCTGGTTCGTGCGACGCGACGCTTCGATGCTGCGCGCGAGCATCGATCGCTTCCTGACGACCTACAAGAAGCCGTCGGACCAGGATGCGGCGTTCCTGCGCATCTATCGACGTCTGTATCAAGTGCACTATCCATTGGCCAAGGCTGATCGGCAGCGCCTGGAAAAACTTCGTCCGGTGCTGCAAAAGCACGCGGATGCCCAGGGCATGGACTGGCTGAACCTGGCAGCATTGGCTTTTAAGGAGTCTGCCCTGCAACCCAACGCCCGAAGCGGCAGCGGCCCCACCGGCCTGATGCAGATCACTCCGTCCGCCGCCCAGCGCGTCGGGGTCAACAACATTCAGAACCTCGACGCCAATGTGCAGGCCGGGGCCAAGTACCTGGCGATGATCCGACGCAAGTTCTTCGCAAGCCCCAAACTCAACGAGCGCGAGCGCATGGCATTTGTGCTGGCGGCTTACAACATGGGGCCGGAACGGGTGCAGGGCATGCGCGCCGAAGCCCGGCGCCGAGGCCTGAATCCCAATCAGTGGTTCTTCCAGGTCGAGCGCATTGCAATGGAGCAGGTGGGAATGGGTGCCGTCAGCTATGTTAATAGCGTGAACAAGTATTACCTGGCGTTCGATCGTGAGAGGGAATCGTTGGAGCCCCAGGGGCAGAAAGTTGCCTCACGGAAATGATCGGCTAAACTGATTGTTATGTCGCAAATAATGCGCTTTTAACATTTGTTTTATCGATTAGTATGGCGGCCAACCAACACACAATCACTATGGATGACACAGCATGAGCACACTGATCAACAAGGTACTGTTTACCCGCGCTGGCTACGGCTTGACCGTTCTGCGAATCTTCGTCGGCATCATCTTTGCTGCTCACGGTGCGCAGAAACTCTTCGGCATGTTCGGTGGCTACGGCATAGCCGGCACCGCGCAGTACATGGAAAGTCTGGGTCTGGCACCGGGTCACCTGATGGCGATCTTGTCCGGTGGTACCGAGTTCTTCGGCGGTCTGGCCCTGATCATAGGTCTGCTGGTACGTCCGGCAGCATTGGGGCTGACCATCCTTTCGCTGGTCGCCATTTTTACCGTGCACATCAGCCACGGCCTGTTCATGACCAACAACGGTTATGAATTCGCCCTGGCCTTGCTCGGCGGCAGCATCGCGGTACTGATCGAGGGTGCCGGCAAACTGTCGGTAGACCGCGCGATCGCTGACTGACCGCTCTGGCTCAACGAAAAGGCCCGCATTGCGCGGGCCTTTTTGTTGCGCGTCATTCTTGACACTGTCCGGTCAGCTTCTCTAGGATGCTGCTCATGCGCCGATTTAAACAGCTACTTGCGGGGCGCCAGGTAACTCATCCAGTTGCCGATAGAAGCTAGTAACAGGCTTCGAAATACCGCTAAAGCGCTGGTTCGGTGTTGCCTCTCACCTGCCATGCAGACTTTTGAGGCAGAGACACGACCCAATGAATGCACTAAGCCCCGTTGTACGCCCCGCGCCGATCACGGCACACCTCACCCAGCGCAACCCCAAAATCCTGCTTGGCGGAAAACATCAGCCGACGCTCCTGCGTTATCTCGATGGCTGGCCACGTCGTACCGGCGGCCCTGCAGCGTTCCTGATCCAGTTTGTCGAAGACGGTGAATCACTGGCGCGGTTTGCCAGCGACAGTTTTGATCTGGCGGTGATTCAATCGCCCAGCGTCGAAGAGGCGCCAGAGGTGATCAGGCAGCTGACCCGGGTTGCTCGGCAAGGTTTGATCACGCGCCGCTGAAGCTTTAGAGATACTCGATCGCCACGATATACACGCACTGTTCACCGGTGGGTGTCTGGACCCGAACCTCGGCGTCCAGCGCCTTGCCGATCAACGCGCGGGCGAGCGGCGAGTCGATGCTGATCAGGCCCAGTTTCAAGTCCAGCTCATCCGGCCCGACAATACGATAGCGTGACTCTTTGCCGTCTTCATCTTCGATGGTGACCCAGGCGCCGAAGTAGACCTTGTTCGGGTCGCTTGGCTTCTCGCTGACAACCTTCAGTGCTTCGAGACGCTTAGTGAGAAAGCGCACGCGACTGTCGATTTCGCGCAGCATCTTTTTGCCGTAGGTGTACTCGGCGTTTTCCGAACGATCGCCCTGTGCCGCTGCCTCGCTGACCGATTGCGTCACCTGAGGCCGACGGACATGCCAGAGCTCATGAAACTCGGCCCGCATCCGCGCTTCACCTTCCGGGGTGATCAGCGCGGTGCCTGCGGGGCGGGGAGGGCGATAACGGCTCATGGCAACTTCTTGTGAGGGGAGAGTCTTGAGTCTATCAACCCTCGCGCAACACTGTCAGGGGGCTGGCGTTCAGCGCGCGACGGGTACCGAATACACCGGCGCCGCCGATCAACACTGCGCCAATCAACGGCAACACCAACAGCCACGGATGTGGATGCCACGGCAGGTCGAAGGCGTAGCGATAAAGCACCAGGCTCACCAGTTCTGACCCCAACGCCGCCAACAGGCCACTGACCGCGCCGAGCAAACCGAACTCGATCCGCCGCGCCTTGACCAGCAATTGCCGTTCGGCCCCCAGTGCTCGCAGCAGCGCGCCTTGGCGAATGCGCTCATCGAGGGTCGCCTGCAAGCCCGAGAACAACACCGCCATCCCCGCCGCCAATACAAACAGCAGCACGTATTCCACGGCCAAGGTGACTTGGGCGAGGATGCTGCGCAGCTGCTCCAGCAAGGCTTCGACTTGCAGGATGGTAACCGCCGGGAAGGCCCTGGACAGGTCGACAATCTGCTGGTCGTGACCCGCCGCCAGATAGAAACTGGTCAGGTAGGTCGCCGGCAAATCCTTCAACGTGCCAGGCTGGAAGATCATGAAAAAGTTCGGCTGGAAGTTGTCCCAGTTGATCTCCCGCAGACTGGTGACTTTCGCTTCGCGATTGGCTCCGCCGACGGTAAAAACCATGTGATCGCCAAGCTTGAGCTTCAGGCTTTCGGCGACCTTGCCTTCCACCGACACGCCAGGAACGTCATCGGCTGGCTGTTCGCTCCACCAGTTGCCCGCTGTGAGCTTGTTGCCCGCCGGAAGGTCCGCGGCCCAGGTCAGGCTCAGGTCGCGCTGGATAGCCCGGTCACCCGCCGAATCCTTGCTGACGATTTCCTGTACCGGCTCGCCGTTGATGCTGATCAGTCGTCCCGGCACCACCGGGTACAGCGGCGCCGATTGGGCTGACAGCTCGATCAGTCGATCGGTGAAGGCCTGTTTGTCGGCGGGCAGGATGTTCAGGGCGAAATAGTTCGGTGCGTTTTTCGGTAACTGGTTCTGCCAGGTGTCCAGTAACTCGCCACGCAGCAAAGCGATCAGCGCCATCGACAACAGGATCAAACCGAAGGCCAAGGCTTGTCCCGCAGCCGCCAGCGGATGACGCAGCAGTTGGCCTAGCCCGAGGCGCCAGGGCAATGAAGCGCGTGCCAGCATCCGACGCAAGCTTTTGAGTAGCAGCAACAGCAACCCGCCGAGTATGACCGCCGCGATCACGCCGCCGCCGAGCAGGGCGAAGGTCAGCACCAGGTCGAGGCTCAGGCGCCACATGATCAGGCCGAGGGCGCCCAGCGCAGCGCCATAGACCATCCAGGTGCTGGAAGGAATCGGCAGCATGTCTCGACGCAGCACCCGCAGTGGCGGAACTCGACCGAGAGCAGCCAGTGGCGGCAGGGCAAAACCGGCCAAGGCCACCAGCCCGGTGCCGATCCCGGCGATGGCAGGAAACAGACCGCCCGGAGGTACGTCGGTTGGCAACAAATCATGCAGCAACGCGAACAATCCAAGCTGTGCAAGCCAGCCGAGGAGCGCGCCACCGAGGCTGGCGAGCAGGCCAAGTACCGTCAGCTGCAAACTGAACAACACCATGGTTTCCCGACGCGACAGACCCAGGCAACGCAGCAAGGCACTGGCGTCGAATCGGCGAGTGGCGAAGCGTGTTGCCGACAGCGCCACCGCCACGCCGGACAGCAGAACCGCCACCAGGCTGGCCATGTTCAGGTAACGCTCGGCCTTGCCCAGCGCACCGCCGATCTGTCGGTTGCCGTCGCGAGCATCCTGGATGCGCTGGTTGGCAGCCAGGCCGGGTTTGATCAGTTGACGGTAGGTTTCCAGTGCCTCGGCTTTACCGCGCCAGAGTTCGCGGTAACTGACCCGGCTGCCGGGTTGCACCACGCCGGTTGCGGCGAGGTCGCTGAGGTTGATCAGCACCCGTGGCGTGAGGCTGTAGAAATTGCCGGCACGGTCCGGTTCGTAAGTCAGGACGCGGGCCAGTTTCAGAGTGCGCAGACCGACATCGATGCTGTCGCCGATCTTCAGGTCGAGCGCGGTCAGCAGTCGTGCTTCGACCCAGGCTTCGCCGGGTTTGGGGCCGCCACCGACTTCTTCCGGGGCGAAGGGCGCCGGGGCGCTTTTCAGTTCGCCACGCAGCGGATAAACGTCGTCGGCGGCCTTGATGCTGGACAGCTGGATGCCGTTGTCGGTGGCGATGACACTGGAGAACTCCACTACTTGAGCGTGTTCGAGTCCCAGTTCCGTGCCACTTTTGATCTGTTCCGGACGCGCGGGAGAACTGCCTTCAAGCAACAGGTCGGCGCCGAGAAATTCGGTGGCGCGCAACATCATGGCGCCGTTCAGGCGGGCACCGAAGTAACCGATGGCGGTACTCGCCGCCACGGCAACCACCAGGGCGAAGAACAACACGCGCAACTCACCGGCGCGGGCGTCGCGCAGGAGTTGGCGGATGGCAAGGCTGAACAGGCGCAACAGCGGCAGGCGTGCCATCAAGGCTCCAGAGGGGCGACCAGCAGGCCGGCTTCAAGGCGGATCAGGCGCCGGCAGCGATGTGCCAGGCGTTCGTCGTGGGTCACCAGCACCAGGGTCGTGCCGCGTTCCTGGTTGAGTTCGAACAGCAAGTCGCTGATGCGCTCGCCGGTGTGGCTGTCGAGGTTACCGGTGGGCTCATCGGCGAACAGCACATCGGGTTCTGCGGCAAACGCACGGGCAATCGCAACGCGCTGCTGCTCGCCGCCGGAGAGCTGGCGGGGTGAGTGGGTCAGACGCTGGCCCAGGCCAACGCGCTGGAGCAATTGAGTGGCACGTTCGCGGGCATCTTTGCGGCCGTCGAGCTCCAGCGGCAGCATGACGTTTTCCAGTGCGTTCAGGCTGTCCAGCAGTTGAAATGACTGAAACACAAAACCCACATGCTCGGCCCGAATGCGCGCCCGTTGGTCTTCATCGAGATTACTCAGGCTCTGGCCGGCGAGGGTGACTTCACCGCTGCTCGGCAGATCGAGGCCGGCGAGCAGGCCCAGGAGAGTGGATTTGCCGGAACCGGAGGCGCCAACGATGGCCAGGCTGTCGCCCTTGTTCAGTTCCAGGCTGAGTTCGTGCAGGATAGTCAGTTCACCTTCCGCGCTGGGGACCACTTTGCTGAGGTTCTTCGCGGTGAGAATGCTTGCGCCCATGGAGAATCCGATGCGTGTGTGGTTTTTGAGTGCTGGCCTGGCCTTGATGTGCATGGCCCAGAACGCAGCGGCGGGTACTGTCCTGATCGTTGGCGATAGTATCAGCGCCGGTTTCGGCCTGGATACCCGCTTGGGGTGGGTGTCGCTGCTTGAGCAACGGCTCAAGCGCGAAGGTTTCGACGATAAGGTGGTCAATGCCTCCATCAGCGGCGACACCAGTGCCGGAGGCCAGGCGCGCCTGCCTGCGCTGCTTGCAGAGCATAAGCCTGAGCTGGTGATCCTCGAATTGGGCGGCAACGATGGCCTGCGCGGAATGCCCCCAGCTAATTTGCAACAAAACCTTGCGTCGATGATCGACAGCTCCAGAGACAGTGGCGCCAAGGTGCTTTTGCTCGGCATGCAGTTGCCACCCAACTACGGAGTTCGTTATACCGAGGCTTTTGCGAAGGTCTACAGCGCACTGGCCGAAGAGAAAAACATCCCGCTGGTACCGTTTTTTCTCGACGGCGTGGGTGGTCATCCGGACTTGATGCAGGCCGACGGATTGCACCCGGCTGCGGGCGCGCAGGACAAGTTGCTGGAAAATGTCTGGCCGACACTGAAACCGCTGCTTTGACGCTTTTCTAGCGGCGGTGTTTCGGCTAAGGTGGCGCCCCCGATTTGGAGCCCCCGATGCCGCGTCCTGCCTGGTCCCTTTTTGCCTACCAACTGATCGAGCCTGACGAACAGCTGGATCTGTTCGCCTGCCAGGAAGTGCGGGTGCATCTGGTGACCCGTCAGCTGGAGCTGGGCGGCTCGGCCGATCGAACCTTGTGCGGCAGTCTGCTGCCCGCGCAACCGCGCTGGTCGAGTGTCGACCGCCGGGTGTTCCAGGACCAGCGCCTGTGTTCACTGTGCCGGGCCATTCTCGAATCGCAGAAGCGCGGCACCTCGCCGATCTGGCCGGAACTGCGTTTCGAGCTTTAGAAGCCGATAGATTGCTTGCTATCGGTCAACTCCCCGATTTTCCAGATGCCAGTGTACAATCGCGTTTTTATACCCTTGTCGATCATGCGAAGGATTTTCCGGATGTTGCCGCGTTTTCCTGCCGTCACCCGCTGCCTGTCTCTTGCCGCCCTTTGTGTGGCGGGCCCCGTAGCCGCATTGGAGCTGCCCCTGCCACCGCCCGGTGAAGACATCATCGGTCAGGTACAAGTGATCAAGGCGAAGTACGAAGACACCTTCGCCGACCTCGGCACCACTTACGATCTGGGCTATTCGGAAATGGTCGCGGCCAACCCTGGCGTCGATGCATGGTTGCCGGGTGCTGGCACCGAGATCGTCCTGCCGACGCGTTTCATCCTGCCACCGGGTCCGCGCGAAGGCATCGTCATCAACCTGGCCGAGTACCGCCTCTACTACTTCCCGAAAGGCCGGAACGTGGTGTACACCTTCCCGCTGGGTATCGGCCGTGAAGGCTGGGGCTCGCCGATTGCCCATACCAGCATCATCGCCAAGACGCCGAATCCGACCTGGACCCCTCCAGCGTCGATCAAGGCCGAGCACGCCGCTGATGGCGATCCGCTGCCGAACGTCGTGCCGGCAGGCCCGGACAATCCACTGGGGCCGTTCAAATTCACCTTGGGCACGCCGGGCTACCTGATCCACGGGTCTAACAAGAAGTTCGGCATCGGCATGCGCACCAGCCACGGCTGCTTCCGCATGTTCAACAACAACGTGCTCGAAATGGCGGGCATGGTGCCGGTCGGGACGTCGGTGCGCATCATCAACGACCCTTACAAGTTTGGCGTCAGTGGGGGCAAGGTGTATCTGGAAGCGCACACCCCGCTGGACGACAACGGCAACCCGTCGGTGGTCGACAAGCACACCGCGGTGATCAACGCGATGCTCAAGCGCGAGGACATCACCAACAACCTGCGCATGAATTGGGATGTGGTGCGTGACGTGGTTGCCGCTGAAGATGGCTTGCCGGTTGAAATCGCAGTGCCGAACGCTTCTACGTCGATGGTGACGAGTGCGCCGATCGATCCGCTGCAGTAAGGCTTGAAAAGAACCCGCCGACGCAGGCCGCGTCGGCGGGTTTTTTATGGCCGGCAGGAAACACCGGGCAAAAAAAAGCCGACCCAAAAATGGGTCGGCTTGATAACAACCCCGAAGGATTATTACTTGCGGCTAGCTTTGTCCAGCATGCGCAGAGCACGCTCGTTAGCTTCGTCAGCAGTCTGTTGTGCTTTTTGAGCAGCAGCCAGAGCTTCATCAGCTTTACGGTAAGCTTCGTCTGCACGAGCCTGGGAGCGAGCTGCTGCGTCTTCAGTAGCAGTCAGACGTGCTTCGGTTTCTTTCGATACGCTGCTGCAACCGGTAGCCAGAACTGCGGCCAGAGCCAGAGCAGAGAATTTCAGAACGTTGTTCATCGTGTTCCCCTTCAAGGACTTTCTATTAAGTAGCTGTCTCCTCAGAGTGAGGAAATAGCCGGCGTACATACTACCCATTACTTCTAGTAAGTAAACTGACGTGTAGCAAGAAGCAAAAAAAATTGTAGGCGTTGATTCTTTTTCGAGCAACTTTTAACTGCGTTGTTTAAAAAATATCCAGCCAGGAGGCCCGAGATGAGCGAGCCGCCGAAAAAAGTTCCGTGCACTCACCGCTGTTTTTCTCATTCTTGGCTAAAGTCTGTCTATATGGATTCGTCCATACTTTTGTTCGGATTTTGCGCCGTGGCTCTCATAATCTTTATCCATCTTGATGGTGACTTTAAGAGCGCGCGTTCGTCTTAAGTCTCAACATCCGGCAATGTTCAGGCTATCGACCCGCAGATATCTCCGGTCGAGCCGTCCCTGCGTCACCCGGAGCAGCACCCGCCACTGAGCGCGATGACGAGCGTACCTTGAGCATTTCTGCCAATGGTGCCTACTATTTGATACGTGCTCGGTTGTGCGAGATCGGTGCCGCTCTTCTCGGTGTCCATTCAGGCACGAGGTGGCGTAGATGTTCCTTCGCCGGAAAAACATCGGTAAGGTAGGGGTCAGAATTCAAGACCCGCGAGGAGTAGTGATGAGCGAGGCGTTGTCCATCCACCATGACCAGGCTGGTCATCAGTTCGAGACCAGTGTGGACGGTCATCGTGCCTACCTGACCTATATGGATCTGGGGAAACAGACCCTGGATATCTATCGCACCTTTGTGCCCAACGCGCTGCGTGGTCGCGGCATTGCGGCAGCCTTGACCGAGAAGGCGTTGGAGTACGCTGAGGAAATGGGTTACACCGTCATTCCATCGTGCTCTTACGTCGAGCGCTACATGGAGCGTCACCAGCGGCATGCCGCCAAGCTGAGCCAGTAACCTTAAAATACGAACACAAAAAAACGCCGGGTTTAACCCGGCGTTTTTGTGTGCGGCGAAACGTGATCAGGTGCGAGCGCGTTTGGGCAGCACATCCTTGAGCTTGGCGTGCATGCTGCGCAAGGTATTTTCGGTAGCGGACCAATCGATGCAGGCATCAGTGATCGACACGCCGTATTGCAGGTCGGCGAGGTCTTTCGGGATGGCCTGGCAGCCCCAGTTCAGATGACTTTCGACCATCAGGCCGATGATCGACTGGTTGCCTTCGAGGATCTGGTTGGCGACGTTCTCCATCACCAGCGGTTGCAGGGCCGGGTCCTTGTTGGAGTTGGCGTGGCTGCAATCGACCATGATGTTCGGCTTGATCTTCGCCTTGTTCAACGCTTGCTCGCAGAGCGCGACGCTGACCGAATCATAGTTCGGCTTGCCGTTGCCACCGCGCAGGACCACGTGGCCGTAGGCGTTGCCCTTGGTGGTGACGATCGACACGCCACCTTCCTGGTTGATACCCAGGAAGCGGTGAGGGCTGGAAACTGATTGCAGGGCGTTGATAGCGACCGTCAGGCCGCCGTCGGTGCCGTTCTTGAAGCCGACTGCCGAGGACAGGCCGGAGGCCATTTCACGGTGAGTCTGGGATTCGGTGGTGCGCGCGCCGATGGCCGACCAGCTGATCAGGTCCTGCAAATATTGCGGGGAGATCGGGTCGAGGGCTTCAGTTGCGGTCGGCAGGCCCATTTCGGCCAGGTCCAGCAACAATTGACGACCGATGTGCAGACCGTCCTGAATCTTGAACGAGTCGTCCAGGTACGGGTCGTTGATCAAGCCTTTCCAGCCGACGGTGGTGCGTGGCTTCTCGAAATACACGCGCATGACCAGATACAGGGTATCGGACACTTCAGCCGCAAGCGCCTTCAGGCGCTCGGCGTATTCGTGGGCAGCCTTGATGTCGTGGATCGAGCAAGGCCCGATGACAACAAACAGGCGGTGGTCGGTGCCATCAAGAATATTGCGAATGACTTCACGGCCCTTGGTGACAGTGCGCAGGGCAGCGTCGCTCAGAGGGATGTCACGCTTTAGCTGATCGGGAGTGATCAGGGTCTCGTTGGAAGCGACGTTTAGGTCGTTGATCGGTAAATCAGCCATCGTTTACTCGTCAGGTCACGGGTGCCGGCCGCCAGCGAACCCGCGCGGCGGAGCACAGCAAATTAAGCGCGTCGGGGAGCCGAACCTTAGCGCGTTACGCGCCTGCTCGACAATGGGCAGACGCTGGTTTTAGGGGCATTCTCACTAATTGAGAGCGTTGCCTAACCCAGCGCAGGCTGTGCAAATGCCTTGCGAACCGTGTCGTGAGAGAACTCGTCGGCATGCTGCTGGACCCAGTCGAGGGCCAGGGCCTGAATATCCTGCAGGTCATCGTGTGCGTCACGCAGGCGGCAATAACGTTCGATCTGGCAAACCTGCTCGCCCATTCGCGCACTGAACAGCATCTGTTCGTCGACGAAGGCAATGCCCACCAGGTAACCGCGTTTGCGTCGCAGGCACCAGGCCACATAACCCAGATAGCGCAAATCGGGATTCAACGTTGGCATGCGCACTTCCAGCGCCGTACCGTGGCGCCAGGCGCGGTGGTAATTGCAAGCCATGCCGCCGAGGCTGATAGTGTGCAGCCGTTGCCGCGAAATGCACTCATGCTTGAGCAACGTTAACTCGACGGGCACATCGTCAGGGTGAGGTAAAAAACGTCCCATGAACACAAACTCCCTGTGTCGGCCATTTGACATTGTTTCCCCCAGTATAGTGGTCGAATTGCAACTGACTGATTTCGACGCCGACCAACGGCTGCTGGCGATGAGCGGTGTGTCGCTGGTGATTTTCACCAGTGTCGGCTGCGCCAGTTGCCGTTTTGCCCGCGAGCAATTGCCAGGACTCGATCTGGCGATCGACCGGCTGTGCTGGATCGATGCCGGAGACAATGGCGGGCTGGTCGAGCGTTATCAGGTTTTTCATTTGCCGGCGCTGTTTGTAGTGCGCGACGGCGAGTTTTTCGGGGCAGTACAGTCGCGCCTGACCAGCACCGGGCTCAATGAAGCCGTGCGCCAGGCGTTCAGTCGACATGCAGAGGAGTTGCCATGATGGGGGCAGTTGCCAAACCGACAATCGGTATTATCGGAACCGGCGCGATCGGCGGGTTCTACGGGGTGATGCTGGCGCGTGCCGGGTTCGATGTGCACTTCTTGTTGCGCAGTGAGTTTGCAGCGGTCGCCGAACGCGGGCTGCACGTTGACAGTGCGGTGCATGGCGCATTGACGCTGAACCCGGTCCAGGCCTATTCGTCTGCTGAGGACATGCCCGCTTGTGACTGGTTGCTGGTCGGCGCAAAAACCACCAGCAACGCGGACCTCGCGCCCGCCATCATCCAGGCCGCCGCGCCGAATGCCAACGTCCTGCTGTTGCAAAATGGCCTGGACGTCGAAGACAGCTTGCGTGAGTTACTTCCCGATTCCCTGCACCTGCTCGGCGGGCTGTGTTTTATCTGCGTCCATCGCGAAGGGCCTGGCGTCGTAACCCATCAAGCGCTCGGCGCGGTGAACGTTGGCTACCACAGCGGTCCCGCAGCCGATGAGCAGGCGCGAATGACGATTGTCGAGGAGGGCGCCGGACTGTTCCGCGCGGCCGGCATCGACTCTCAGGCCATGCCGAATCTGCACCAGGCACGCTGGCAAAAGCTGGTCTGGAATATCCCTTACAACGGCCTGTCGGTTCTGCTTGGGGCCAGCACCACGCCGTTGATGGCCGATGTCGACAGCCGGGAACTGATCCAGGCGCTGATGGCCGAAGTGGTTCAGGGGGCAATCGCTTGCGGTCACGACATACCGGCCGGGTATGCCGAGCATTTGTTCAAGGTGACCGAGAAAATGCCCGACTATTGGCCAAGCATGTACCACGATTTTCTGCACAAACGACCGCTGGAACTGCAGGCAATTTACGCGCGACCTCTGGCGGCGGCCAAGGCGGCGGGTTGCGAATTACCGCGAATCGAGGCCTTGTATCGTGGCTTGAGTTTTATCGATCGACGCAACACGTAAGTCGATCAACTTGAGGGGGAAGGGCATGGCAAAGACTATCGACGACAAACTGGTGCTGGCGATCTCGTCGCGAGCGCTATTCGACCTGGACGAAAGCCACAAGGTTTATGAGTCGAGCGGCGTCGAAGCCTACCGGCAATATCAGATCGAGCACGAAGACGAAATCCTCGCGCCCGGGGATGCGTTTCCGTTGGTGGAGAAACTGCTCAATCTGAACGCCAGCCTCGGTCGGGCCCGGGTCGAGGTGATCCTGGTATCGCGCAACAGCGCCGACACCGGCCTACGCGTATTCAACTCGATTAATCATTATGGCCTGGCGATTTCCCGCGCGGCGTTCGTTGGCGGACGCAGTCCTTATCCGTACCTCAAGGCCTTTGGCTGCGACCTGTTTCTCTCCACCCACGCCGAAGACGTGCGCAGCGCGCTGGATGCCGGATTCGCTGCAGCAACCATTCTGTCGGGCGGTGCCAGCCGTGCAGCCAGCGATGAGTTGCGCATCGCCTTCGACGGTGATGCCGTGCTGTTTTCCGACGAGTCCGAGCGGATCTATCAGTCTGGCGGCCTGGAAGCGTTCCAGGCCAGCGAACGCGAATCGGCCCGCGAGCCTTTGCGCGGAGGTCCGTTCAAAGGCTTCCTCGCCGCCCTCAATCTGTTGCAACGCGAGTTTCCCGATGACGCCTGTCCGATCCGCACCGCCCTGGTGACGGCGCGGTCGGCGCCAGCCCATGAGCGGGTGATTCGTACCTTGCGCGAGTGGGACATTCGTCTGGACGAGTCGCTGTTTCTTGGTGGGCTGACCAAGTCGGCGTTTCTCGAAGCGTTCGCCGCCGATGTGTTTTTCGACGACCAGGCCGGACATTGTGAACTGGCCCGCGAAGTGGTCGCCACCGGCCACGTGCCCCACGGCATCAGCAACGAGCAAAAAGTTTAAGCCCGCCGTTCAACACGTTACGCCGCACGTCGCACTCGCCAAGGCACTGCTAAGCTGAATCAAATCTCCGCCATGTTGGCACGCGAGGAGGTCATATGATTCATTCGATGCTGTATGCCACGGACCTCGGGCTGTACGCACCGTTGGTGATGCAGCATGCCTTGGCGCTGGCGCGGACATTCAATGCTGATTTGTATGTGGTGCACGCCGTTGAACCCATGGGGTTGTTTGCCGAATCGGTGCTGCAGAGTTACCTCGATGAGCAGGCCTTGAACGAGTTTCACAGTCAGGGCTTGAATACGGTGATCGCCAATATCGAGCAGCGGGTGCTCGACAGCTTTCGAGAGGAGTTGGGGGATGAAGGGGAGCAGGATCTGGAGCGGATCAAAGCGGTGCGGGTGCTGCAGGGTGACCCGTCACAGGTGATTCTCGACCAAGCGCAGAAACTCTCCGTGGATTTGTTGATCGTAGGTAGTCATAGCCATGGTGCAGGTGCGGAAACACCCCTGGGCCGGACCGCTGCGCGGGTGTTGCAACTGTCTCGGGTGCCGGTTTATCTGGTGCCGCTGGTTGAACGTCGCCGCCAAGGGGATCGCTAGAACAACAGATAGTGGCAATTTGACAAAAAAGTTCTAGATTTATTCTTCGAACCATTAATATAGTTATATATCGTCGCTGATGCCCGTGGCGTCTACCTTGCTTTGAGGGATTCATATGAAGCTTCAACAACTGCGCTACATCTGGGAAGTGGCGCACCACGACCTCAACGTTTCCGCTACGGCCCAAAGCCTTTACACCTCGCAACCGGGCATCAGCAAGCAGATCCGTCTGCTGGAAGACGAACTGGGCGTCGAGGTTTTTGCCCGCAGCGGCAAGCACCTGACCCGCGTCACCCCAGCTGGCGAGCGCATCATCACCACCGCCGGCGAGATCCTGCGCAAGGTTGAAAGCATCAAGCAGATCGCCCAGGAATTCTCCAACGAGAAGAAAGGCACCCTGTCGATCGCCACTACGCACACTCAGGCACGTTATGCCTTGCCGCCGGTGATCAGCAATTTCATCAAGCAGTACCCGGACGTTGCCCTGCACATGCACCAGGGTTCGCCGATGCAAATCGCTGAAATGGCCGCTGACGGCACCGTGGATTTTGCCATTGCCACCGAAGCCCTGGAGCTGTTCGGCGACCTGGTGATGATGCCGTGCTACCGCTGGAACCGCTGCGTGGTCGTGCCTCAGGGCCACCCGCTGACCAAGGTGTCCAAGCTGACTCTCGAAGCCTTGGCCGAATACCCGATCGTGACTTACGTGTTCGGTTTTACCGGCCGTTCGAAACTCGATGAAGCCTTCAGCCATCGCGGCCTGACGCCGAAAGTGGTGTTCACCGCGGCCGACGCCGACGTGATCAAGACTTATGTTCGTCTGGGCCTGGGTGTGGGCATCGTGGCAAAAATGGCAGTCGATGCCAAACTCGACAGCGATCTGGTCATGCTCGATGCCAGCGACCTGTTCGAATCCAGCATCACTAAAATCGGTTTCCGTCGTGGCACCTTCCTGCGTGGTTTCATGTGCGACTTCATCGAGAAGTTCGCGCCGCACCTGACCCGCGAAGTCATGGCCAAGGCCATTCAGTGCCACAACAAGCAGGAACTGGAAGAGCTGTTCGACGGCGTCGAACTGCCGGTCCACTGATCCCTTTTAAATCACCTCGGTAACAGCAAACTGTTGCCGAGCGCCCGCCACCAGAATCTCTACCTCGTCCCCTTCGAACTTGCCCAGCAGGCTTTTACCCAGCGGTGAGCGAGGGGTGATGACGGTGATCATCTGTCCGACCATATCGACTTTCAGACCCGCTGCGTCAGGCGCCAGAAACAGCCACTGCTCACGACCCTTTTCGTCTTCCAGGCCGAGCAGGGCGCCCACTTCGATCCCGCGTTGTGGGTCATACGGGCGCAAGGCCAGGTTTTGGCAAAGCACGAGTGACTGCCTGATTTCTTCGACACGCCTGGCTTGTCCGGCCGCCAGATAAGACGCCTCCAACCCCAACGTGTCGTACTTGTTTTCGGCGATGTTTTCTTCGTGGGTCGCGGTTTCGTAAGCGGTTTGCGCGGCACGTTCGGCGATGTCGAGATCGATTCGAAGCTTGTCGAGAATCAGTTGGTGGACGGTTTGCTTCTTCATGATCAGTCGCAGAATTGCAGGACATTGGCGCGGCTTTTTTCGCTCGGCGCGGTCTGGTCCTGTTGCAGCCAGAACTGGCATTTCGGATTGGACAGGTTGCGACCGCTGCTGCGGGCCTGATCCATGCGTTGCTGCTGCTCGTTCTTGCGCAGGTTCTCTTCGTACTGTTCGAACAGCGGGCTTTGCGCCGGGATGTCCGGCACCGGCTGCACTACCACTGGCGGCTTGGCCAGTTGCTCTACAGCGGCTGCGACCGGCGCGAGTTGCTCGCTGAACAGCAGGCGCGAGGCGAGCCAGCAGGTCAGCGCAATTGCGAGGAATCCAAGCCACAGACCGAGGGCAATGCTGCCGGTCAATTGCAGCGCATTGAGCTGAATCGGCAACGGGCGGCGCGGGGCGGGACGGTAGGGCATGGCTGCCTCCTGGCGGGTGGTCGCGGGCAAATGGCGATTGTCGCACGAAGATTAATCGCCGTCGGCTCTTCTGCGTGAGGTAATTTATGCGGACAATCGGCGCCTTTGCCAACGGGAGCCTGGAATGCCTGAAATGCCTCAAGTGAAAAACCGCTGGCGCTGGGATATTTTTTGCACCGTGGTCGACAACTTTGGCGACATCGGCGTGACCTGGCGCCTGGCCCGACAGTTGGTGGCCGAGCATGCCGTGGCGGTGCGGTTGTGGGTCGATGACCTGCGGGCGTTTGAACGTATCTGTCCTGAAATCGACATCAGCGCCACGCAGCAATGGCAGCAGGGTGTGGAGGTGCGTCAGTGGCCCACCGAATGGCAACCCGCTGAAGCCGCTGATGTGGTGATCGCCGCGTTCGCCTGCCAGTTGCCGGGCCCTTACATGGACGCCATGGCTTCGCGGGAAAAGCCGCCGCTGTGGATGAACCTCGACTACCTGAGCGCCGAAGACTGGGTGATCGGTTGTCACGGTTTGCCGTCGGTGAAGTACAAGAATGTGCAGAAGTACTTCTTCTTTCCGGGGTTTCAGAAAGGCACGGGCGGGTTGCTGCGTGAAAGCGGATTGCTTGAACGTCGCAGGCAGTTTCAGCAAGACCCCGAGGCGCAGCGAGCATTCCTGCAAGGCCTTGGGATTGATCGCGCGCCCAATGCCCAACTGATCTCGCTATTTGCCTACGAAAATAGCGGCTTGGCCAGTTGGCTGGACGTGATGGCCGTCGATTCGACACCCACGCATCTGTTGGTGCCCGAAGGCCGGATTCTCGGGGATGTCGCACGTTGGCTCGGCGTCGACGGATTGGCTGCCGGTGCGCTGCATGTGCGAGATCAATTGACCGTACAAATCCTGCCGTTCGTCCGACAGGATCAATACGATCACGTGCTTTGGTGTTGCGATTTCAACGCCGTGCGCGGTGAAGATTCCTTTGTCCGCGCGCAATGGGCAGGGCGGCCGCTGCTCTGGCACATCTATCAGCAGGACGAAGACATCCACCTGGACAAGCTCGACGCCTTCCTGGCGCTGTACACGAAAGGCCTGTCCGAGCCTGCCGGCGAGGCGATCAGCGGTCTTTGGCGTGCGTGGAATGCGGGTCATGATATGTCCGACCACTGGCTTGCGACCCGTAAACACTGGCCCGAGCTGCAAAAACACGCCGAGGCGTGGTGTCTGGAACAGGCCTTGCAGGCCGATCTTGCCGCGGCGCTGGTACAGTTTTATGTAAATTGGATATGATACGCGGCCTAGATTTTTGTAAATCCCATCCAAATTCGGATATTCGCAATGAAAACTGGTAAAGAACTGAAACCCGGTACCGTGATCCGTCTCGAAAACGATCCTTGGCTGGTTCAGAAAGCTGAATTCACCAAATCCGGTCGTAACAGCGCGATCATGAAGACCAAGCTGAAAAACCTGCTGACCGGTTACAAGACCGAGATCGTTTACAGCGCTGACGACAAACTGGACGACGTAATCCTCGACCGCAAAGAAGCGACCCTGTCCTTCATCAGCGGCGACACCTACACGTTCATGGACACCACTGACTACACCATGTACGAGCTGAACGCTGAAGACATCGAAGCCGTTCTGCCTTTCGTTGAAGAAGGCATGACCGATGTTTGCGAAGCGATCTTCTTCGAAGAGCGTCTGGTTTCCGTAGAACTGCCGACCACTATCGTGCGTCAGGTTGACTACACCGAAGGTTCCGCTCGCGGTGACACTTCCGGCAAGGTGATGAAGCCTGCCAAACTGAAGAACGGTACCGAGCTGTCGGTTGCTGACTTCATCGAAATCGGCGACATGATCGAGATCGATACCCGCGAAGGCGGTTCCTACAAAGGCCGTGCTAAATAAGCACAGCTTCAGGAATGAAAAAGCCCGACCATTGAGTCGGGCTTTTTTGTGCCTGTCTGAAACACACGCCCCTGTAGGAGCGAGGCTTGCCCGCGAAGGCGTCGTGTCATTCACCATCGATGTCGACTGACACGACGCCTTCGCGGGCAAGCCTCGCTCCTACAGGGGGCGGTGTTATTTCAGGTGTTGCTTGAGTTCTTCGGACGCTTGCAGCATCGCCGACCGTACCGCCGGCACCTGGCTCACTACGTTAAGCAAGCCGTAGTCGTGAATCATCCCGTTGTAACGAACCGATGTGACCGGCACACCCGCCTCGTCGAGTTTGCGGGCATAGGCTTCACCTTCATTGCGCAGCACGTCGGCACCGGCTGTCTGCACCAGCGCAGGCGGTAAGCCCTTCAGTTGCGCGGTGGTGGCCCGCAGCGGCGAGGCGTAGATCTCGTTACGTTGTTTGGCGTCGGTGGTGTAGTTGTCCCAGAACCACTTCATCATGTTTTTGGTGAGGAAGTGACCCTCGGCAAACTGGTTGTAGGACGCGGTTTCGAAGCTGGCATCGGTCACCGGCCACAGCAGCACCTGGAACTTGATCGCCGGCGTGCCCTTGTCTTTGGCCATCAGTGCAACCACGGCTGCCATGTTGCCACCGACGCTGTTGCCGGCCACGGCCAGGCGTTTGCCGTCGACGTTGATCTCTTTACCGTGCTCGGCCACCCATTTGGTCGCGGCGTAAGCCTGGTTGATCGCCACCGGATAGTGCGCTTCCGGGGAAGGGGTGTAATTGACGAACACCGCTGCTGCACCCGACCCCGTCACCAGGTCGCGAACCAGACGTTCGTGGGTCGGGAAATCTCCCAGCACCCATCCGCCGCCGTGGAAGAACATGAACACTGGCAGCTCGCCCTTGACACCGGCCGGCCGGACGATGGTCAGGCTGAGCGGTTGGCCGTCGACCTGGATGGTCTTCTCGCTGACATCGGCTTTTGGCAGCGTCAGTTTCACCGAGGCTTGCGCACCCACCAGCACCGCACGGGCTTCTTTGGGGGTGAGTTGTTCCATCGGTTTGCCGGTGCCGGCATTCAGAACGTCGAGGAACGCCTGGGTGTTGTGTTCAACCCCATCACCTGCGAACGCGTTACTGATGGACATAGCGAGAAGGGTGCCGGTCAAGACTTTGCTGAAAGTGTTCATGTTCATTTCCTGTTCGGGCCTGGTAGTCGGCGGTTAGACGGTGACGTGCAGGCGCACATCGACGTTGCCACGGGTCGCGTTCGAGTACGGGCAGACTTGGTGAGCCGCCTCGACCAGGCTTTGCGCGTCGGCTTGTTCAAGACCTGGAAGGCTGATGTGCAGGTCGATGTCCAGGCCGAAACCACCAGGGATCTGGCCGATGCCGACATGGGCGGTGATCGACGCGTCGTTCGGGATGCTGCGTTTGGTCTGGCTGGCGACGAATTTCAGCGCGCCGATGAAGCAGGCGGAGTAGCCGGCGGCGAACAATTGCTCAGGGTTGGTCGCTGCGCCGCCGGCACCACCGAGTTCTTTCGGGGTGGCGAGTTTGACGTCGAGGATGTTGTCACTGGAAACCGCACGACCGTCACGGCCGCCAGTGGAGGTTGCGATTGCGGTGTAGAGAGTTTGCATGGTGTGAGCCTCGTTCGGATTTGATTTGTTTGCGCTAAATATTTGCGCGCTAAGTAAGTGCGAGATGAATGTATAGCGCTAATAGTTAGCGCGCAAGATATTTTTTTGAAAAAGTTTTGGTTTGGAGGAGTGCGCGGGTTGGAGGTGTTGAGTTAGAGCGGTCGCGGCAGGATTTTTTAGCGGAAGATTTTTTCGAAGGAGGCAACCCGATCAACTGGAACACCACAAAACAAATGTGGGAGTGAGCCTGCTCGCGATGACGGAGTGTCAGTCAGTATCAATGCTCAATGACACACTGCAATCGCGAGCAGGCTCGCTCCCACAGGGATTTGGGGGGATTGAGGGATTAAAGGCTGTCTTGCAGATTGCTACGCAGCTCTTGCAGCTCCGCTTGCAGTTTTTGCAATCTCTCAAGCGTCATTCCGCTTGCCCCGAGGATGCACTGGGGAATGCTGCGTGCCTTGTCGCGCAACGCACGGCCCTGCTCGGTCAGCTCGACGATCACCACCCGTTCATCCTCTCGGCTGCGGGTGCGACTGAGCAATCCTTCGACCTCCAGGCGTTTGAGCAAGGGGGTCAGTGAGCCGGGGTCTGTCAGCAGTCGCGTGCTGATTTCGCCTACGGTCAGCCCGTCCCGCTCCCACAACACCATCATCGCCAGATACTGCGGATAGGTCAGCCCCAGCGCTTGCAACAGCGGCTTGTAGACCTTGGTCATCAGCAGCGAGGTGGAATGCAGGGCGAAACAAGCCTGATTATCCAGCAGCAGCGGGTCGCAGTTATCCGGGGTGGTGCGTTCGGTGGTCATTTCAAAGCCTTGATCAGTGATCGTCATGAATCTAGCGGGCGAATCTTTAATGCACCAGACAATTCTAGACTAATGCCGGTCCAGGGTGTTTTGCAGTGCCAGGTCCCACGGCGGAATCGGGCTGAAGCGGGTTTTCAGATACTCCAGCAACAAGCGGCTTCGGGAGTTGGGTTGTTGCTCAAGACGTAATGCATAGATGCCGGTGGTCTCCGATGGAGGCAAGCCGTTTTCACAAAACAGCGGCAGCAACTCGCCACGCAAAAGGTACTCGCTGGCCAGCCAGGTCGGCAAATGCGCGATGCCCAGCCCCGCCAACGCCCCACAGACCAGTGCTTCGGCATTGTTGGCACTCATGCGGATGCGCGCTGGGCGATGCAGGTGCAGGTGCCCGTCGCGCTCAAAGCGCCAGGCAAAGGGTGGGGCCAGGCCGTCCCAGTCGAGGCCGTCATGTTCGATCAACTGCGCCGGTTCGGTCGGGACGCCGCGGCGTTTCAGGTATTGCGGGCTGGCACAGGCAATGCGCACCATACTTGCCAGCGGCGTGGCCACCAGACGGGTGTCGGCCATTTGCCCTGCGCGCAGCATCAGATCCACCTTCCCCAGGTTCAGCCCCTGCATGTCGACAAAACTGTCGATCAGATGCAATTGCACATCGAGGCCCGGATAGAGCATCAGGAAGTCGGCAATCACCGGCGCCAAGTGCCGTCGGCCGAACGCCGCTGGCGCATCGATGCGGATCAAGCCCTCCGGCGCACTGCTCAGGGATACGGCTTCGGCGCGGGCCAGGCGCAGTTCCGCCACAATCCGTCGCGCCCGTTCGGCGAACGCCAGGCCAGCAGGAGTAGCACGCACCGCGTGGGTGCTGCGAATGAACAACTGGCTGCCGACTGCGTTTTCCAGGCTGTCGATACGTCGCGCTACCGCCGAAGGCGTCAGCGGATGTCGCCGGGACGCTGCGGAAAAGCTCCCGGTTTCCAGCACATCAAGGAACAGGCCGAGTTGATCGGTCAATTGATTCGGGTTCATGGTGTATCAGCGCTTGTGCGAAGTTGGCACAGCCATTGTGCGTTGCTGTGCGTTTCCCCGCCAGCGCCGACTGCGTAGGATGAATGGCCTGATAAAAGGAAAATCGCCTGTGATTGAGTTTGTGATGTATCTGGTCTTCGGCGCCGCCCTGGGAACTCTCGGTGGGCTATTCGGCATTGGCGGTGGTTTGATCGCGATTCCGCTACTAGGCGTGCTGTTCGGTCTCGATCAGCAAATTGCCCAGGGCACGGCGTTGGTCATGGTGGTGCCCAACGTGATGCTGGCGTTGTGGCGCTATCACCAGCGTAACCGCATCGAAATGCGCCATGCACTGCCATTGGCCGCAATGGGCTTTTGCTTCGCCTGGATCGGGTCGATCTGGGCGGTAGGCATTGACGCGCAAACCATGCGCGTGGGGTTTGTTGCGTTTCTGATTGCCCTGTCGACCTACAACCTGGTGCGCATGTTCACCGCCAACGCACCGGCCTCTGCACAAATGCGTTATTCCTGGCCATGGTTGGGCGTACTGGGCGCGGCATCCGGCACCATGGGCGGGTTGTTCGGGGTTGGCGGTGCGGTGGTGGCGACGCCGGTGCTGACCAGCCTGTTCGGCACCTCTCAGGTGGTGGCCCAAGGATTGTCGCTGGCCCTGGCTCTGCCCAGCACCGGCGTCACACTGGTGACTTACGCCGTGCATCACCAAGTGGACTGGATGATCGGGTTGCCGTTGGCTGTCGGCGGATTGATGAGCATCAGCTGGGGCGTGAAGATCGCCCACGCCATGCCGGAGCGGCTATTGCGCGGGTTGTTCTGCGGGTTCCTGGTGCTGTGCGCGGTGATGCTCGCGTTTAAAGTTTGAAGCCTTCGACGATGTGCTCGGCCAGGCACTCGGTGATCGGGGACGGGTTGTGCAGATTGCGCACCAGCATGATGCAGGCTTCCGGCAACAGCGGCAGGTCTTCGGCTTCTCCCAGGATGCGCATGTCCGGCGTGATCAGGCTTTCCAGTTGCGCAGTCACCGCGAGGCCCGCACTGACCACGGCCATTAACGCCGACAGGCTCGAACTGTTGTAGGCGATGCGGTAATCGCGCCCCATGGCATCCAGCGCATTACACGCCCACAGCCTGCAGAAACAATCACTGTTGAACATCGCCAGGGGCAATGGCGTCTGCTCGTGGGCGTTGAAGCATTGAGCTTCGGCCCAGACGAAACGCTCCTTGCGCAGCAACTGGCCGATTTCAGTACCGGGCTCGCGGGTGACGATGGACAAGTCCAGGTCCTGGCGTTGCAACAGTTGTTTGGTTGATTCGCAGTGGACCTCGATCTGGATCAGCGGGTAGAACTTGGCGAAACGCGACAGGATCCCCGGCAGGAAACGCATGACGTAATCGTCGGGCGTGCCGATGCGCACGGTGCCGACCATGTGCGGCTCGCGCAGGGTGTTGAAAACTTCGCTGTGGAGTTTGAGGATGCGCCGCGCGTAACCCAGCAATACCTGGCCCTCGGCAGTCAACTTGACCTGGCGTCCATCACGTTCGAACAGCTGGCGCTGCAACACGTCTTCTTCCAGACGCTTCATCTGCATGCTCACCGCTGACTGCGTGCGGTTGACCATTTCTCCGGCACGGGTAAAACCACCCTGGTCGGCAATGGCGACAAAGGTGCGTAGCACGTCAGTATCGATACTTGGGTACGCCGACATCCATCAATCTCCGAGATGGTTACCATCAGAAACATTCGTTGGATTGATCTTAGCGCTGAGGCGAGACTTGAGCCATCCCTAAAGGAGGGCAACAAGATGAAAGGTCATAACGAGCATGTAACGGAAGAAAAATTCTCAATCCACGCGGTATCCGATCTGCTGCACAAGTTTAGTCGCTGGTACGAACTTCACCGTGAACGTGAGCTGCTGGCAAGTTTGAGCGACGAAGCACTGAAGGACATTGGCGTGAGTCGTGCCGATGTCGAACATGAATCGGTCAGGCCGTTCTGGGATGATCCGATGCATAAATGATGAGGCCATCGCTACACAAACCCCTCTCTGGTGAGGTAGGTTGCGAGCAGACACGGAGGTATTCATGCCCGCAACGCTGTCCTTTTCCAACAAACAGGCTCGACGTCTGGCGCTGGCCGCCCAAGGGTTCAACGGGCGGCAACCGCCAGCGGCGATCAAACCGGTTCAGCTCAACCGGCTGATCGAACGGCTGGGCATTCTGCAGATCGATTCGGTCAATGCGTTGGTGCGCTCGCACTACCTTCCTTTGTTTTCCCGCCTCGGAAATTACTCCCCCGATTTGCTCGATCAGGCTGCCTGGAGTCAGGGCCGACGTCGCACGTTATTCGAGTATTGGGGTCATGAAGCTTCGTTGCTGCCTATGTCGATGTACCCCTTGATGCGCTGGCGCATGCAGCGTGCAACACGTGGCGAAGACATCTACCAGCAACTGGCGCGTTTCGGTCGCGAGCAGCAGGACACGATTCGCCGAGTGCTGGCCTCGGTGCAGGCACTTGGCGCTCTGGGGGCTGGAAGTCTGTCGACCCGTCAGGAACGGGCCGGGCCATGGTGGGACTGGAGCGCTGAAAAACATGCGCTGGAATGGCTGTTCGCCGCTGGTGAAGTCACGGTCGCCGGTCGCCGCGGATTCGAGCGGTTGTATGATTTGCCGGAGCGGGTGATTCCTTCAGCGGTTCTGCAACAGCCTTTGCTCAGTGAGGCCGAGGCCCAGCGCGGGCTGTTGCTGCATGCGGCGACGGCATTAGGTGTCGGCACGGAAAAGGACCTGCGCGATTATTTTCGCCTGAATCCGGCAGACAGCCGGCCGCGTCTGGCTGAACTGATAGAGACGGGTGAATTACTGGCCTGCGAGGTTCAAGGCTGGCGTCAACCGGCCTACTGCTTGCCCGAGCCGAAAGTGCCGCGCAAGGTCGAGTCCAGTGCCTTGCTATCACCTTTTGACTCGTTGATCTGGGAGCGCAGCCGCACCGAGCGGTTGTTCGATTTCCGTTATCGACTGGAGATTTACACGCCCCAGGACAAACGGGTCTACGGCTATTACGTACTGCCGTTTTTGCACAATGAGCGGATTGCCGCGCGGGTTGATCTGCGTGCCGAACGAGCGTTGGGCCGGCTGGCGGTGCATGCCGTGCATGAAGAGGAGCCAGGGCTGGACGAGGCAGGGATGTTGGCGTTGGCGGGCAATCTGCGGCAAATGGCGGATTGGCTGGGGCTTGAGCAGGTTCAGCTCAATTGCCCGCGGGCGAGTGCGGCGCGCTTGCGGGTGGCGTTGGCACAGATTCAGGGTGGCTGAGCGGGCACCTTCGCGGGCAAGCCTCGCTCCTACTGATTCAACGCAATCCTGTAGGCGCGAGGCCGTTGCCCGCGAATGGCGCGACGCGATTCAGCGCCGAACTTGCTTCAGCGTCTCGGCAATCAGGAACGCCAATTCCAGCGACTGATCGGCATTCATCCGCGGATCGCAATGGGTGTGGTAACGGTCCGACAACCCGTCTTCAGTGATTGGCCGGGCACCACCAATGCACTCGGTCACGTTCTGCCCGGTCATCTCGATGTGGATACCGCCGGCGTAACTGCCTTCCGCTTCATGAACCTGGAAAAATTGCTTCACCTCACCGAGGATCTGCGCAAAGTCGCGGGTCTTGTAACCGCTGCTGGCCTTGATGGTGTTGCCGTGCATCGGGTCCGAGCTCCAGAGCACCTGCTTGCCTTCACGCTGCACCGCGCGGATCAACGCCGGCAAGTGATCGCCAACCTTGTTCGCGCCCATGCGTGCGATCAAATTCAAGCGGCCTGGGTCGTTGTCCGGGTTCAGCACGTCGATCAGGCGAATCAGGTCTTCGGGGTTCATGCTCGGGCCGACCTTTACCCCGATCGGATTATTCACGCCACGCAGGAATTCGACGTGGGCGCCGTCGAGTTGACGGGTGCGGTCACCGATCCACAGCATGTGCGCTGAGCAATCGTAGTAATCGTTGGTCAGGCTGTCGCGGCGCACGAAGGCTTCTTCGTAATTCAGCAGCAGCGCTTCGTGGGCCGTGAAGAAACTGGTTTCGCGCAGTTGTGGCGAACTGTCCATGCCGCAAGCGCGCATGAAGGCCAGGGTTTCATCGATGCGATCGGCCAAGTGGCTGTATTTTTCAGCCAGCGCCGAGTTGGCGATGAAGTCCAGGTTCCATTTGTGCACCTGATGCAGGTCGGCAAAACCGCCTTGGGCGAAAGCGCGCAGCAGGTTCAGGGTCGCGGTGGACTGGTGGTAGGACTGGAGCAAGCGCTCCGGGTCCGGTACGCGGCTTTTTTCATCGAAACCGATGCCGTTGACGATGTCGCCACGGTAGGCGGGGAGGGTTACACCGTCGATGGTTTCATCGTTGGCCGAGCGAGGCTTGGCGAACTGGCCGGCCATGCGCCCGACCTTGACCACCGGGCAACCCGCGGCGAAGGTCATGACAATCGCCATCTGCAGCAGGACTTTAAAGGTGTCGCGAATTTTTGCGGCCGAGAACTCGGCGAAGCTTTCGGCGCAGTCGCCCCCTTGCAACAGAAACGCGCGGCCCTGGGTGACTTCAGCGAACTGACGGCGCAACTCCCGGGCTTCACCGGCAAACACCAGCGGCGGGTAGCTGGCCAGGGTCTGCTCGACTTGACGCAAATGCGCGGCGTCGGGGTAAAGGGGTTGTTGCTGGATCGGCAGGGCACGCCAGCTGTCAGGGCTCCAGGGTTGGCTCATCACGGTCTCGGTTGTTTTACGCTCGGACGTTCATGTTATCAGCAAATTAGTGCGTGACCTGTTCCGGTTGCTTCGCGGACAATCGCGCCTTTGCCGCTTCATGTTGCGGATTATCGCGTTGCCGGGCCAGGCGACGATCAGGAGACGAAATGACTGAGGAGCGCGTCGAGCATTTGCTCGCCGAGGTACAGGATGAGTTCGGCGTGATTCGCGTGCTGGAGGTGGCCGATTACCGATTTCTCGAGTTCGGTGATGCCATCGAGCAGAGCTGCGTGTTCACGGCTGACCCGAGCTGGCTCGAGTACGATTACACCCGGGCGATGCTGATTGGCGCGCTGTGCCACGAACAGCCGGAAAGCGCGCTGTTTCTTGGCCTCGGCGCCGGCACGCTGACCCAGGCGTGCCTCAAGTTTCTGCCCCTTGAAGATGTCGAAGCCATCGAATTGCGCCCCGACGTACCGCGTCTGGCCATCGAATACCTGGGGCTCGATGATGATCCGCGTTTGTACATCCGCGTCGGCGATGCGCTGGAGTTGCTCGATACCGCTGAACCGGCGGACTTGATCTTCGTCGACCTTTATACCGATGTCGGTCCCGGTGTCGGGCATCTGGCCTGGAGCTTCCTGGAAAACTGTCAGAAACGCTTGAATCCGGGCGGTTGGCTGGTGATCAATCAATGGGCCACCGACGACGGCAAACCCTTGGGTGCTGCATTGTTGCGCGGGCTCTATCACCGGCATTACTGGGAGCTGCCGGTGAAGGAGGGCAATGTGATTCTGATCGTGCCTTCGGAGCTGGATCAGGAACTGGACATGAATGGACTGCTTGCCCGGGCCGAAGGGCTGGCGCCGCGGTTGGGGTATTCGTTGCAGTCGTTGATCAAGGCGATTCGCCCGGCGACTTGATGCAATGAGGCCTTGTGGCGAGGGAGCTTGCTCCCGCTTGAGTGCGCAGCACTCACAAGATTTGCATTGATTGCGAAGATTTTGGGGCCGCTTCGCAGCCCAGCGGGAGCAAGCCCCCTCGCCACAAAAGCAAATCTGTCAGCAGCCCTTGAAGATGCCCGGCCGCTTTTCGATCATCGACCGCACACCTTCCCGGGCATCCTCACTCGCCAGCAACTTCTTCACCAGCGGCGGCAATGCCTGCGCCGCCGCAGTTTCCCCTTCGTATCGCGCCTGCCGGGCAGACATCAACGTCGCCTGAACCCCCAACGGCGCCTGACGGGCGATCCGCTCAGCCAATTCAATGGCCCGTGGCAGCAGATCCTCGCTGGCCATGACTTCCTGCACCAACCCCAGGTGCAACGCTTCATGCGCATCAAATTCATCGCCAGTCAGCAGCCAGCGCATGGCATTGCCCCAGCCGGCGACTTGATGCAGGCGCAACGTGGCACCGCCGAAGGGGAAGATCCCGCGCTGCACTTCCTTCTGGGCAAAACGGGTGTTGCTGGCGCAGAGGTTGATGTCGGCGGCCAGCATCAGCTCGATGCCAATGGTCAGGCAGTAGCCTTGCGCGGCGACAATCACCGGTTTGCTCACCCGGGGCCCGGCAAACACGCCCCACGGATCGCAACCGCCGGGCGGTGCCTGCCAGCCTTCGGCCAGGGCCGCACTGGCATTGATCAGGTCGAGCCCGGCGGTGAAATGCTCGCCATGAGCGAACACCACCGCCACCCGCGCTTCGCTGTCGGCCTCGAACTCGCCGTAAGCCAGGCTCAGTGCGTTGAGCAGATCGAGGTCGAAGGCATTGCGCTTGGCCACCCGATCCAGGCCGATCATCAGGACATGGCCGTGTTTTTCACGGGTGACACGACTGGGGTCGGGCTGATTCATGGAGCATTTCCTCGGGCGGGAAGGGTGTGCCAGGCCGCGGGTCAAAACCGCTGGTCTGCGTCACAAGGATGAACCGTTTTAGCGCCATCGCCAGCAGGGCCGGGCCTTTGAAAAATAGACCGTTGCACGATTATCTGCAAAGCGTGTGACATAACGGTGTATACGTCAGTTTTCCGACAAATAATGCTCCCTTTTTGGGCGATTTCCGGTATAGTGCGCGCCGGCCTTTAACCGGGCCGCGTTTAGGTAGCGCAATTTCCCGAAGTCAGCTTCGGCTGCACGTCCGCACAGCGGACTCTCCCTTGACGAATCTTTTTCATTCATTCGTTTTCGCAAATCCCCGCCGACAAAGCAGCCAGGGCGACTCTTGAGTCTTACACGGCATGCGCAGCTTTGGAGCATGGGTCTTTGCGGATGCACTTAGAGGCAGACCCATGACCCAGGAAACCGGCGGCTTCGCCGCTTTTAATCTTAATCCGAACATTCTTGCAGCCGTCATCGCGACTGGCTACGAAGAGCCTTCGGCTATTCAGCAGCAATCGATCCCGATCATCATGGCCGGTCACGACATGATTGGTCAGGCGCAAACCGGTACGGGTAAAACCGCCGCGTTCGCCCTGCCGATCCTGCACCGCATCGATCCTGCAAAGCGCGAGCCGCAAGCCCTGATCCTGGCGCCAACCCGTGAGTTGGCGCTGCAAGTAGCAACCGCTTTCGAAACCTACGCCAAGCAAATGCCGGGCGTTACCGTTGTGGCCGTTTACGGCGGCGCCCCGATGGGCCCACAACTGAAAGCAATCCGTAATGGCGCACAGATCGTTGTCGCCACACCGGGCCGTCTGTGCGACCACCTGCGTCGTGACGAAAAAGTCCTGTCGACCGTGAACCACCTGGTTCTGGACGAAGCGGACGAAATGCTCAAACTGGGTTTCATGGACGACCTCGAAGTTATCTTCAAGGCTCTGCCGCCAACCCGTCAGACCGTGTTGTTCTCGGCCACCCTGCCGCAGTCGATCCGTGCCATTGCCGAACGCCATCTGCGCGATCCGCAACACGTGAAGATCCAGACCAAGACTCAGACCGTTACCGCGATCGAACAGGCTCACCTGTTGGTTCACGCTGACCAGAAGACCTCGGCTGTATTGAGCCTGCTGGAAGTGGAAGACTTCGACGCCCTGATCATGTTCGTGCGCACCAAGCAAGCGACCCTGGACCTGGCCAGTGCCCTGGAAGCCAAAGGCTACAAAGCCGCTGCGCTGAACGGTGACATTGCTCAGAACCAACGTGAGCGCGTGATCGAATCCCTCAAGGATGGCCGTCTGGACATCGTTGTGGCGACCGACGTTGCTGCTCGTGGCCTGGACGTTCCGCGCATCACTCACGTTTTCAACGTTGACATGCCGTACGATCCAGAGTCCTACGTTCACCGTATCGGCCGTACTGGCCGTGCCGGTCGCGAAGGTCGTGCACTGTTGCTGGTGACTCCGCGTGAGCGCCGCATGCTGCAAGTGATCGAGCGTGTAACCGGTCAGAAAGTTGCCGAAGTCCGCCTGCCGGATGCTCAGGCCGTTCTCGATGCCCGCATCAAGAAACTGACCAACAGCCTGTCGCCACTGGTAGCTGATGCTGAATCGACCCACGGTGATCTGCTGGATCGCCTGACTGCCGACATCGGTTGCACCCCGCGTGCACTGGCCGCTGCTCTGCTGCGCAAGGCAACCAACGCTCAGGCGCTGACCCTGGCCGCGATCGAGAAAGAACGTCCACTGGTGCCGAACAACGCACCGCGTGGCGATCGTCCAGAGCGCACCGGTGATCGTCCGGACCGTGGTGATCGTGAGCGTCGTGCTCCGGTTCCATTGGCCGAAGGTCGTGCTCGTTGCCGTACCGCGCTGGGTGCGCGCGATGGCATCGCTGCCAAGAACCTGCTGGGCGCTATCCTCAACGAGGGTGGCCTGGCTCGCGAAGCAATCGGTCGCATCCAGGTGCGTGACAGCTTCAGCCTCGTCGAGCTGCCGGAAGATGGTCTGGAGCGTCTGCTGACCAAGCTGAAGGACACTCGCGTTGCCGGTAAGCAGTTGAAGCTGCGTCGCTATCGCGAAGATTGATCCGCTCTCGGGCTGATTGATCGAACATAAAAAATCCCCGACTGGTTCGGGGATTTTTTTTGGCCTGCTGTTTGTGCCTGGACTGGGCATCGAGTTGCCCCAATCGCGAGCAGGCTCGCTCCCACATTGGATTGTGATCCCCTGTAGGAGCGAGCCCGATCGCGAAGGGGACGCCTCGGTCTACCTGTCAGTCAAAACGGTAGATGTCCATCCCCAGCGCACCCATGGTGAACCCTTGATGGGCAACGCTGAACTCACCCCCAGCCCCGCGAGCAAAGTACAACGGCAGCAAATGCTCATCGCTGGGATGATTGCGCACTGCGTTTGGCGCCTGCTGACGATAATCGTGCAGTGCGGCTTCATCGTTGGCGGCGAGTTTTTCAATCATCCAGTCACGGAACGTCCGGGCCCACGGTTCGACACTTTCCGGGCCGGCGTGCCAGTCCAGTTCACGCAGGTTATGGGTGATGCTGCCGGAGCCGATCAACAACACGCCGTGCTCGCGCAGGCTGGCCAAGGCATGGCCGACCCGGGTTTGCAGGGCAGGGCCGCCACGGGTGGGCAGCGAGACTTGCACCACCGGGATGTCGGCCTGCGGATACATCAACGACAAAGGCACCCAGACGCCGTGGTCGAAGGGGCGTTTGGTATCGATCCGTGCCGGCAGGTTGTCGGCCTGCAGTAACTCGACCACCTCGCCAGCCAGTTGAGGATTACCGGGTGCCGGGTATTGCACTTCGAACAGTGCTTTCGGGAAGCCGCCGAAATCGTGCCAGGTTTCAGGCCGGGGATTGCCACTGACCAGCAAGTCGTTACTTTCCCAGTGTGCAGAGACGATCACGATGGCTTTCGGTTTCGGCATTTCGGCGGCCAGGCGAGCGAGGGCGGGCCCGCTGGCACCCGGTTCCAGTGCCAACATGGGCGAGCCATGGGATATGTACAGGCTGGGGAACATGAAAGAGCTCCTGAGGGGTAAGATGGCAGCATCTTCAGTCAGATCATTGATCTAAATCTAATATAAGTTTTAGGGTCTATTGATCGAATTTTCGGGATTAATTATGCAGCCGGAGTTTTGGCACAAGCGGTGGACGTCGAATCAGATCGGCTTTCACCTGCCGGAAGTGAATCCATATCTGCAACGTTACTGGCCGCAGCTGGGCCTGGAGGAGGGCGCGCGCGTCCTGGTGCCGCTATGTGGGAAAAGCCTGGATCTGCTGTGGCTGGCGAAATGCGGTCACGAGGTGTTGGGCATCGAATTGTCGGAAAAGGCGGTGGAAGACTTCTTCCACGAGCATCAATTTGATCCGGACGTCAGCGACCAGGGGCCTTTCACGGTCTATCGGGCGGGTTCAATCGAGGTCTGGTGCGGCGACTTCTTCGCGTTGACGGCCGGCGATGTCGCCGATTGCAGCGCTCTGTACGACCGCGCGGCATTGATCGCGTTGCCGCCGACGATGCGTGAGCAATACGCCGAGCATTTGAAGCGGATTCTGCCGAAGGATTCGCTCGGGCTTTTGATTACTCTGGATTACGACCAGGCACAGAAGGAAGGCCCACCGTTTGCCGTGCCCGATGACGAAGTGCAACGGTTGTTCGGGGCAACCTGGGAGCTGAAGATTCTGGAAGACCAGGACGTATTGGGCGAGAGCTGGAAGTTTATCGAAAGTGGCGTTACTCGGCTTGAAGAGCGGGTTTATCGGGTTTCCATCCGATAGATTTGTAGTGGCTTCACTGGACCATCGCAAGCTTGCTCGCGATGGGGCCCGAATGAACACCGCAAAAATCAGCAGACAAAAAAAGGCCCGCATTCACTGCGGGCCTTTTCTTTTAAGGCGTAGTGCGAGAGCTATCAGCCCCGACGACGCAACGCGTCAATACGCTCTTCCAGCGGCGGGTGGCTCATGAACATACGAGCGAACCCTTGTTTGATGCCGCCGTTGATGCCAAAGGCATTCAGCGTATCCGGCATGTGCACCGGCAGGCCCTGTTCGGCACGAAGGCGTTGCAAGGCACCAATCATTGCGCTGGTACCGGCCAGACGTGCACCGGCTTCGTCGGCACGGAACTCACGTTTGCGCGAGAACCACATGACGATGGAGCTGGCCAGAATGCCCAGGACCAGTTCGGCGAAGATCGTCGCTATGTAGTAGGCGATGCCCTGGCCTTCTTCGTTCTTGAAGATCACCTTGTCGACAAAGTTGCCGATGATCCGGGCGAAGAACATCACAAAGGTGTTCACCACGCCCTGGATCAACGCCAGGGTGACCATGTCGCCATTGGCTACGTGGCCGATCTCGTGGGCCAGGACGGCCTTCACTTCATCCGGCGAAAAACGTTCGAGTAGACCCTGGCTGACCGCCACCAGTGCGTCGTTCTTGTTCCAGCCCGTGGCGAACGCGTTGGCCTCGTAGGCGGGGAAAATCCCGACTTCGGGCATCTTGATCCCGGCTTCGCGGGACAGTTGCTCGACGGTTTGCAGCAGCCATTGCTCGTGACGTGTGCGCGGCTGGCTGATGATTTGGGTGCTGGTGCTCATCTTCGCCATCCACTTGGAGATGAACAGCGAGAACAGGGAACCGGCGAAACCAAAGACCGCACAGAAAATCAGCAGCTGATTGAGGTTGAGATCAACCCCGTTGGCCGCCATGAACCCGTTGAAGCCGAAAAGGCTCAGGGTGATGCTGGCAATCAGCACGACCGCCAGGTTAGTGGCCAAAAACAGCAGGATGCGCATCATGGTTGTAGAAATCTCCTCATGCTAAAGATGTAGCGTACTGCGGGGTATATAAGGTGCTGCACCGGGCTATTCAACCGAGTGACTATTTCAAACTGTGTCCTACAGCAACAGTCTAGCTGCTTGCAGGGCAATTCCGACGGCGATGCGGGAGGTGTTTGACAGCCAATTCGCCTCTCAGGCCCCGTCGTTGTTAGACGCGGGCCCAAAACGTGGCTTCAGTAAGTGACAGGAGCAGTGATGGCTGACAGGGGGCAAAGATATGTTGCTGAATTAATCACCGTGCGACCGATGCACGTGTCGCACGGTGAAGTTCAGTTCACTGGCGGTAGGATTTGAGGAAGTTACCGATCCGGCCAATGGCCATGTCCAGTTCGTCCACCCGTGGCAAGGTCACGACACGGAAGTGATCCGGCCAAGGCCAGTTGAAGGCCGTGCCTTGCACCACCAGCAGTTTTTCGGAGAGCAGCAGGTCGAGCACGAACTTCTCGTCATTGTGGATCGGGCAGACTTTCGGATCGATCCGCGGGAACGCATACAACGCCCCCATTGGCTTCACGCAACTCACGCCCGGAATATCGTTAAGCAGTTCCCAGGTGCGATTGCGCTGTTCCAGCAAGCGACCGTGCGGCAACACCAGGTCATTGATGCTCTGGTAACCGCCGAGAGCGGTCTGGATTGCATGCTGACTCGGCACGTTGGCACACAGGCGCATGTTGGCCAGCATGTCGATGCCTTCGATGTAGCTCTGGGCGTGGTGTTTCGGACCGGAAATGGCGATCCAGCCGGAACGGAAACCGGCCACGCGATACGACTTGGACAGACCGTTGAAGGTCAGGCACAGCAGGTCCGGCGCCAGGGAGGCGGTGCAGATGTGCACGGCATCGTCGTACAGGATCTTGTCGTAGATCTCGTCGGAGAACACCACCAGATTGTGCTGGCGTGCCAGTTCCAGCATGCCCAGCAGCACTTCTTTCGAATACACGGCGCCGGTCGGGTTGTTCGGGTTGATGATCACCAGGGCCTTGGTGTTCGGGGTGATCTTGGCCTTGATGTCGGCCAGGTCCGGCCACCAGTTGGCCTGCTCGTCGCACAGGTAATGCACCGGGTTGCCGCCGGACAGGCTCACGGCAGCCGTCCACAGCGGATAGTCAGGCGCTGGCACCAGCACTTCGTCGCCATTGTTCAGCAATGCCTGCAACGACATCACGATCAGCTCGGAAACGCCGTTGCCCAGGTAGATGTCTTCAATGCCGACACCTTCCACCTGCTTTTGCTGGTAGTACTGCATGACAGCCTTGCGCGCGCTGAACAGGCCTTTGGAGTCGCTGTAACCCTGAGCGGTCGGCAGGTTGCGGATCACGTCCTGGAGGATTTCGTCCGGCGCTTCGAAACCAAAGGGCGCCGGGTTGCCGATGTTCAGCTTGAGGATGCGATGACCTTCCTCTTCCAGGCGTTTGGCGTGCTTGAGCACTGGGCCGCGAATGTCGTAGCAGACGTTGGCGAGCTTGTTCGATTTGCTGACCTGCATGGCGATGTGTTCCCGAAAATGAACGATCCAGGCGGCGTATGAACTACCGTACTGGGAATCCTGCGTATTCACACAGGCCTGACGCCTTGAGATGCAGCACCCATAAATCCGTTTGAATGCGCGTGGTCTGGCTGCCAGACTGGCGTTTGACGAGGCGCAATCATACGTGCCGCCCGATCCGTGGAAAAGGTACAGATCGGGCTTTTTCAGCTGCTGAGGTGTGACGATGGAAAAGTTGGATAAAACCCTGGAGGAATGGAAGGCGATGCTCGATCCAGAGCAGTACAACGTTTGCCGTCTGAAGGGCACCGAACGGCCGTTCTCCGGCAAATACAACGACACCAAAACTGACGGTGTCTATCACTGCATCTGCTGCAACGAGCCGCTGTTCGACTCCAAAACCAAATTCGACTCCGGCTGCGGCTGGCCGAGCTTCTACGCGCCGATCGGCGACAGCGCCATGGTCGAGATCCGTGATGTCAGCCACGGCATGATCCGCACTGAAGTGGTTTGCGCCAAATGCGACGCGCACCTGGGGCACGTGTTCCCGGATGGCCCGCCGCCGACCGGTCTGCGTTATTGCATCAATTCGGTGTGCCTGGACCTGGTACCGCGCGAGTAATGCGAGCCATGTAGGAGCGAATCTTGCTCGCGAAGGCGTCTCAACATTCAGCACAGTTGGTGACTGACCCGACGCCTTCGCGAGCAGGCTTAGCCCCTACAGATATCCGAAGATATCCGGCGCCCCGCACATTTAAATTGCACACAATTCAATTGCTCGCTATGTTCATGGCTTGTTCCGTCAATTCGAGCCAAACCCATGAGCGACAACCTGCTGACCATCCCGGTGACCACCATCAAAGGTGATCAGAAAACCCTGGCCGATTTCGCCGGCAAAGCCGTCCTGGTGGTCAACACCGCCAGCAAGTGCGGTTTTACCCCGCAATACAAAGGCCTCGAAGAATTGTGGCAGACCTACAAGGATCAAGGCCTGGTGGTGCTCGGCTTTCCCTGCAATCAGTTCGGCAAGCAGGAACCGGGTAACGAAGGGGCGATTTCCGAGTTCTGCGAGTTGAACTTCGGTGTCACCTTCCCGCTGTTCAAGAAGATTGACGTCAATGGTGCCGGTGCTCATCCGCTGTTTGTGCAATTGAAGAAACGTGCACCGGGCGTGCTCGGCTCCCAGGGCATCAAATGGAACTTCACCAAGTTCCTGATCGGCAAGGACGGCCAGTTGGTCAAGCGCTTCGCTCCGGCAACCAAGCCGCAGGACCTGAGTCGCGAGATCGAAGCCCTGCTCAAATGAACACCCTGTCCGTCGATTCGCTGAAGCTCGACAGCCAGCTCTGCTTCAAGCTGTATGCGGCTTCTCGGGCGGTGATCCGCGCCTACAAGCCGATGCTCGATCAACTGGGCCTGACCTATCCGCAATACCTGGCGATGCTGGTGTTGTGGGAATGGCAGGAAACGGCGCCGGAGCAGCCGACGGTCAAGGCGCTGGGCGAACGCCTGGCGCTGGATTCCGGCACCCTGACGCCGTTGCTCAAGCGCCTTGAGCAACTGCAACTGGTGCAGCGCCAGCGTTCGGCGCGCGATGAGCGAGAAGTGCACCTCAGTCTTTCGCCGACCGGCAAGGCTTTGCGTGATCAGGTCGGGCCGCTCAAGGCCCGGTTGCTGTGCGACAGCGGCGTCGATCTGGATCGCCTGCATGATCTGCGCGACGGTCTCGATCACCTGCTGGGGCAAATCAAAGCGCTGTCGTAGTCGGTATCCACAGGTCGAGCAACGCGGCCAGTTCTTCTCGGCGAAAGGGCTTGGCCAGGTAATCGCTCATGCCCGCCACACGGCAGCGTTCGCGTTCCTCGGACATGGCGTTGGCAGTCAAGGCCACGATGGGCAGTTGTGGCCAGCGCCCGCTGCGACGGATTTGTCGGCTGGCTTCATAGCCATCCATCACCGGCATGTTGCAGTCCATCAGCACCAGGTCGAATTCGCTGTGCTCAAGCTGATCCAGGGCTTCGGCACCGTGAGCGGCGACGATCACCTCGCAACCGAGTTTGCCGAGCATGCCCTTGGCCACCAATTGATTGACCGGGTTGTCCTCGACCAGCAGGACACGTCCGCGTCGTTGGGGGGTAAGGTTTTCGACCCTGGCACCGTTGATCAGGTTGCTTTCGGGCAGCAGCACCCGGCGCAATGTCTGGTAAAGCGCATTGCGCGCCAAAGGACGAGCCTGCTGTTGCAGGGGCGCCAGGGCGTTGGCTTCTTCACTGGGCATGAAGCTGCCATAGGCGGTCACCAGCAAGATAGGCGCGTCGAGGGTCGGGCGCAGGCCAAACAGGCATTCGGGGCAGTCGGTGATCAGCACGTCCGGGTCGAGGCCGATGAACGAGTCATCGATGGACCGTTGCTGATAGTCGAGCCCCCAGCCGGGCAACAGGTTTTTCAGCAGTTCCGCCAGGCCGCTGTTGGCCGCGGTGACGGCAATGACCTTGCCCGGTAACGGCTGTGGGGCGATGGCCCGGGTGTGGCAGGGCAACGGCAGGTCGGCGCAGAACTGGCTGCCGAAACCCGCTTCCGAGCTGATGGTCAGCCGCCCCTGCATCGCTTCGCAGAGGTTATAGGTCAGCGCCAGGCCCAGCCCGGTGCCGCCAAATTGGCGGGTTATGCCGGCGCCGGCCTGCGTGAAAGGCTGGAAGATTTTGACCTGAGCATCCTGGGCAATCCCGATACCGGTGTCGCAGACTTCGATTCTGACGCCATCTTCAAAGGTTGAAAGGCGCACATCCACCCGACCGAAACGGGTGAACTTGAGGGCGTTGGACAACAGGTTGCTGACGATCTGCCGGACGCGGGTCGGATCCCCCAGCACCAACGCCGGAAAGTGCGGATCGATCAGGCAGGTCAACTCGACGCTGGGCGCGGCGTTCTGCGACAGCAGATTGGCGGTGTCTTCGATCAGCGACCCGAGGTCGAACGGAATGTGTTCGAGTTCGAGCTGGCCGGCATCGAATTTCGACAGGTCGAGAATATCGTTGAGCAGTTCCACCAGCACTTTGCCCGAGTCATGGGCAATGGACAGCTGTTGCTGTTGTTCGGCAGTGAGCGGTCCGTCCAGCGAGAGCGCGATCATGCCCAGCAGGCCGTTGAGCGGTGTGCGGATTTCATGGCTCATATTGGCGAGAAACACCGAACGTGCTTCGGCCATATCGAGGGCGGTGCTTCGTGCGACTTCCAGCTCCTGGTTCGATTGACTGAGCCGGGCATTGATCGCCTTGAGCTCCGCGGTGCGGGCCGAGACGATGTTTTCCAGTTGCCCGAGGTAGTCGGTCAGGCGGTTTTCGGCGTTGCGCCGCTGCTGGATTTCGGTGGCGATGTTTTCGAACTGCTGGTTGGCCACTTTGACCAGCACACCGATTTCATCGTTTTTATGTCCGCTCGGGTATTCCAGCCAGGTCGGTTCCGCGCTACGCGGATCGCGCCCGCTGAGTTCGCGGATGACCCGCACCAGCGGCTTCGTCAGCATCACGTAGAACAGCGCCAACAGGATGCCGGTCAGGATCAGGCTGCGAGCGAAGCCGTTGAGCAGCGTCACCTCGGCCCGGCGCAGGAAACGGCTGCCGAAGGCGTAGGTATCGACTTCCAGTCGCAAGGTGCCGAGTGATTCGTTCGGCAAGTGATCGAGGTAGAGGCGGTCTTCAAACTGGCGGTTGGCGCCGAACAGGAAGTCGCTGATCATCCGATAATTGCTTTGCAGGGTCGGGCGTTTGACGCTGGCCAGGACGGTGCCGTTGTTGTCAGTCAATTGCGCACCGATGATCGCCGGCGAGCGCAACAGGCCCATGGTCAGTTCCTGGGAGAGTTCGGCGTCGATGTTGTAGGCGATGCGGGACGCGGGGTTATGGCTGATTTCCAGTAAAGACAGTATTTCACGGTTGATGGAGGCGTCTTCGCTGGCATAATCGATGCCTATTTGCAGCAGACTGAGCAGCGTGCCCAGAATGAAACCGACAAGCACGGTTAGCCTGGCTTGCTTGTATGACAGCCGGTGGGTGAATTTGATATCCATGGGGTGTTGAACCACTTCCGTTTCCCTTCGCTGCTCAAGCATAGTCGATCATGCATGGATACCGATGTTCTCGCGAGCCCTTGTGCAACAAGGGATGAACCGGGTGCCGAATGCTTCGTTGCGTCGCTGCAATGCCATCATCACTGTGAACGTGCCCGAGGAGAAGACGTGGATTCCCGATTGAATGCTTTTCTTGAACGCGCCGATGCTGTCCTGGCCCGTATCGAACCGCTCTTGCCTGCTCCTCGGCAAGCCATCGACTGGACGCAATGCCTGGCCGCGCGCTGGCAACGCGAGGGCCGCAGCGGGTTTCTGCTGCCGCTGCATGTCAGCCTCGACACGCGGTTGTCCGACTTGATCGGTGTCGACCGCCAAGTGGAGCAACTGGGGCGAAATACCCAGCAGTTCCTCGACGGCATGCCCGCCAACCACGCACTGCTCTGGGGTTCGCGCGGCACTGGCAAATCGTCGCTGGTTCGCGCCTTGCTGGCCGAGCACGCCAAGGCCGGCCTGCGGTTGATCGAGATCGAGCGCGATCACCTGGCGGACCTGCCGCGCGTGGTCGAGCAGATCGCCAGGCTGCCTCAGCGTTTCGTGCTGTTCTGCGATGACCTGTCGTTTGAGTCGGGTGAAGGCGACTATCGCGTGCTCAAGAGCGTGCTCGACGGCTCGCTCGAACAGGCGCCGGATAACGTCTTGCTGTACGCCACCTCTAACCGTCGCCACCTGGTGCCGGAGAAGGAAAGCGATAACGAAAACTGGAAACGGGTCGATGGCGAACTGCATCCCAGCGAGGCGGTGGAAGACAAGATCGCGCTGTCGGACCGTTTTGGATTGTGGCTGTCGTTCTATCCGTTTACTCAAGAGCACTTCCTTGACGTCGTCGAGCACTGGATCGGGCAATTGGCCGGAAAATCCGGCCTTGAGTGGCAGCGTAACGAAGAGCTGGACATCCTCGCCGTGCGCTGGGCTACGGGCCGGGGCAACCGCAATGGACGCTGCGCGTATCAATTTGCCCGCTATTGGGTGGGGCTGAAGCTGTTGGAGCACAAAGCATGATCGATTTACAGAAGAGCGGCCAAGGCCTGGACGGTTACGGCATGTTATGGGCGCAGCTGGAGTCGCTACTGGCGGACGAGCGTGACTTTATCGCCAACGCCGCGCAGTTTTCGGCGTTCCTGTACAGCCAGCTCGACGACTTGAACTGGGCCGGTTTCTATCTCAATCGTAACGAGGAGCTAGTGCTTGGCCCGTTTCAGGGGCAGATCGCCTGTGTGCGGATTCCGTTCGGTCGCGGCGTGTGCGGGACGGCGGCGGCGACCTTGAAGACCCAGTTGGTCGAAGACGTTCACGCGTTCCCCGGGCACATCGCCTGCGACAGCGCCTCGAACAGCGAGCTGGTCGTGCCGCTGGTCAAGGACGGTCGCCTGATTGGCGTGCTGGACCTCGACAGCCCGAGTCTGGCGCGGTTTACAGCTGACGATCAGGCCGGTATCGAGCAACTGGCGGCGATTTTCCTGCGTCTGACCGATTGCTGATCACACCCTCAAGCCGGCCTTGAGCAACAGGCTTGACGGGTCGACCGCATCGATCTGCCTTGGATCGAGGAATCGGTCGGCGTATTGCAGATAGATGCCGGCGTTGATGAACAAGCCGAACAACTCCGGATCGATATGGGCGTCACGGCACATGGTGGCCATGATGCCCAGCGCTTCGCTCAAGGTTTTGGCCTTCTTGTAAGGGCGATCGGCGGCGGTCAGTGCCTCGAAAATATCGGCAATCGCCATCATCCGTGCCGGCAGACTCATTTCTTCGCGCTTCAACTGTTTGGGGTAACCGGTGCCGTCCATTTTCTCGTGGTGGCCGCCAGCGATTTCCGCGACGTTGTTGAGGTGGCCGGGGAAGGGCAAGTGGCTGAGCATCAGGATCGTCTGCACCATGTGGTGGTTGATGATGTAACGCTCCTCGCGGGTCAGCGTGCCTCGGGTGATGCTCAGGTTGTAGAGCTCGCCTCGGTTGTATTTGTAGCGCGGCACATCGAGCTTGAAACCCCAGGGATTGTCTTCCGGAATCAGTTCGCTTTCGGCGCGTTCGAACAGGTGCTCGGGCTTGTCCGCCAACAGCGGCTCGCTGACCGGCAAGGTCGGTGCCGGGGTTCGTGCCTGGCGGCGGTTTTCTTCCCAGGACACACCGATTCGATCGTCCAGGGTTCGGGTCCAGTTGCGCTGGGCAATGCTGCGCAGCCGTTGCAGATCGGCTTCGGCCATGGCCTCTGCGCCCAGATTGCAGCGGGCGACGAAGGCGAAATCATCATCCAGCCCCGCCAGGTTGGCATTGCGCAATTCGGCCAGGTGCTGCTCGTCACCGCCCAGGGCGACGGCTTGCCAATAATTGATCCAGGCATCGCGCTTGAGGACTTCGAAACGGGTGCGGATTTCATGGATGCGGTCGTTCAGGGTCTCAAGCTTGGTGGCTTTGTCGACCACGTATTCAGGCGTCGTGACCTTCCCGCAGTCGTGCAGCCAGGCCGCAATGTGCAGGGCTTCCCACTCATCTTCGGTGGGTTGGTAGTCGCTGAAGGCCGGGGCCTGACTGGCGGCCGCCGCCTGGGCGAGCATCAGGGTCAGCTCCGGCACTCGCTGGCAGTGGCCTCCGGTATAAGGGCTCTTGGCATCGATCGCGCCGGCCAGCAATTGAATGAAGGCGTCCAGCAGTTGTTTCTGTTTGGCTTGCAGGCGCTGGCTCTCAATGCTCACGGCCGCGGCGCCGGACACCGCCTGGAGAAACGCGATGCGGTCCGGGCGCAGTTTTTCCAGGTCGCTTTGTGTGCCGCTGTCGGTCAAAAGCAGGATCAGCAGGCCCACGGTTTCGTTGTGCCGATTGTGCAAGCGGATGCCGATCAGGTGCACCCGGGGGTATTCCAGCGCGAGCATCACCTTCTGCAAATCGCCCGCCTGTTCGAAACCCAGATTGGTCACGATATTGTCGGCGTTCGACAACTGCTGAAGCCACTGAGGACTCTGCGGATCCTGGAGTTCGTGTCCCTGAACTCCGAATGAGGGCAATGCTTGTGACGTGCCATTGATGACCAGGCCCTGGGGCTCCATGCGATCGCTGTCACGTTCGCGCAGGTAAATAAGACCGGCCTGGGCTTGCCCGATCTTCACGGTTTCAAACAGCACCCGCTGCAGCAACGGCGCAAAGCGGGTCTCCGCGCTCAAGCTATCGGTGATCTGGAAAAAACTGCCCAGAGTGTCCTTCATCCGCGCCATCGACACGCTCAGTTGGTCAATTTCAAGCACCGGCGAACTGTGGCCGATCGGAAAGTCGAAATTGAAACTGCGCACCGCATCGGCTTCCTGCACCAGCGTGCGCAGGGGCTTGACCAGGACTCTGGAGGTCAACCATCCCACGGGCAGGCACAGCAGCAATGTCGCCAGAGTAATCAGCGCGCCTTGCCAGCGCATGCGGTAGGCATCGGCGAGCAATTCGTCCTCCGGCACCAGCAACGCCAGTTGCAGTCCCTGGGGACCGCCCTCCGTCATGCTGCTGCGCGCCACGATCCATTGACGACCGGCGGCGTCCAGCCGATTGTTGGCAGGAGGATTGGAGAGCAGGGCGCCGAGGCCGGGGCTGAGGTCGGCAGCCTTGTTCAGGCGAGCGGTCTGGCCGTCGATGATCAGCTTGTCGCTGTCGGGGTAGGCGATGGCATTGCCCTGGGCATCGAACAGCACGATTTCGGTATGGGGCGTCACCACGTGTTTGGCCAGGGTGGCCGACAATTCGGCCAGGGTCAGGTCGGCCCCCATCACCGCGTTTTCACCACTGCGCCGGGCCAAGGTTGTGCCGACGTTGCGGGTGGAGAAAAAAACGTAGGGGTCAGTGGTGATCTGGTTCACGTCGCCGCGTGCGCTGGAGAACCAGGCACGAGTGCGGGGATCGAAGGTTTCGTCGGGGTTGTCCAGGCGGTTGATGAGCGTCAGGGATTGATCAAAAAACAGGGATTGGGAGCGGATCTGACCACTGCTGCCACTGTGCTCGATGCTCCAGACTTGAAACGCCGCTGAATCGGGGGCTTTCAGTTCAGTTCTCAGGGATGCCGTCCGCAAGGGGCGAACCATGAAAAAATCACCGTTGCCATAACCCAGGTACAACGATGCCAGGTTGGGGTTGTCGTTGAGCGACTGGCTGAACGGCTGGAGCAACGCCAGGCGTTGCTCCAGATCCGGAGCGCGGGTCGCCGGGTAGTCCGCCAGCAGGCTCAGCAGATGGCGAATCGGCTCGTAGGTGCCTTGCAGGTCCAGGCGAACATCCTGCTCGATGCGGTTGAAGAGCTTTTCACTGCTGGAAAGAATGATCTGCGTGGTTTGCCCGTAGTTGAAAATGCCCAGCACCGCACCGGTCAGCAATAACAGAAAGGTGAACATCACACTGATATGGATGTGCAGCGGAAACCGGCGTTGATCCGGGCGCAGTGGGCTGGGCATTGCGGGTCTCTCCATGATGTTTAACACACTGCTCAGCGTCCAAGCATAGTTAAGGCTGCATCATTCTGCTTTTCTCGTTGTGGCCTATCTGTTGCTCCAAAGCCTGTTCCAATGCCTGCTCCAGTTCGACCATCGCCTGGTCCATGGCCTTGGTGCAATTGACGACTGCTTCAGGGGGGAGCACGTCATGACAGGCGTTTTCCAGCGCCTCGCAGCTGTCGATCAATCGGCAAGCCTGGACGATTCGCGCAGCACCCTTGATTTTGTGGGCCACCTCGATGAAAGCCTGCCGATCTTCCGTGGGGGACAACGCCAGCAACTCTTGCCGATCCAGACGATTGCTGTTCAGCAGTTCGGACAACAGGCGCCGATCCAGTGTCGGGCTGCCACCCGTCAGCAGATGCAGCCCTTCAAGACTGAAGGCCGGGGTGCGGACCGTTGGCGCAACGCCTTCAACCCACTGACTCAAGGCTGTCAGGCTCAGGGGTTTGAACAGGCAGTCGTCCATTCCGGCTTGTCTGCAGCGTTGTATTTCTTCCGGTTGTGCGTTGGCGGTGAAGCCCAGCACGGTACAAGGCCGGCTCTGCGTTTGCTGTTCATGTTGGCGAATGGAGCGAGCCAGTTCGTATCCATCCATGATCGGCATGTTGCAATCGACGATCACCAGATCGAACACGTTGTCCTTCCAGGCCTTCAACCCCGCTTCGCCATCCGGTGCGGCGCTGTAGCGATGCCCCAGGAACTCCAGTTGCTGACACATCAGCAAGCGATTGGCGGGATGGTCGTCGACCACCAGGACGTTCAGCACAGCCGAGGTCGGGTGAAGGGACGGTTCAGCGGTTTTCGACACCCGCTCGGCTGGCAGTGTTGCAAGGTTCAGCGAGATCCTGACCTGAGTGCCGATACCAGCCTGGCTGCTCAACTGCAGGTTGCCGCCCATCATCTCGCACAGATTGCGGCTGATCACCAGACCAAGCCCTGCGCCGCCTCTGGCTGCCTGCGCGGAATGATCGGCCTGGGCGAAAGGCTCGAACAAACGCCGTTGGTCCTGTTCGCTGATCCCGACCCCACTGTCCTGAACCTGTAACTGCAACAGCACCCGGCCGGGTTCGTCGGTCGGATGCAGTTCGACCACAATCCGGACCTGACCCTGTTCGGTAAATTTGATGGCGTTGCTGACGAGGTTGGACAGCACCTGCTTGAAGCGCATTGGGTCCAGCAGGACATCGGAGGGTGGTTCTGCCGGGTTGAAGTCCAGCCGCAGGCGCAGATTTTTCTGGCGGGCCAGTCCGTCGAAAATCCGCACCACCGACGCCACGGTTTCTCTCAGGTTGACGCGTTCCGGGCTCAGGCTCAGGCGACCGGATTCAATTCGCGCAATATCAAGAATGTCCCCGATCAGGTTCAGCAGGTCTTTCGCCGAGTGGTAGGCCACGTCAATGGCCGGGCGATCCGGGTGGCTGTGATCGATACGCTTGAGGGTCAGTTCGAGCATGCCGATGATGGCGTTCATCGGCGTGCGGATTTCATGGCTCATGGTCGCCAGAAAGGTGCTTTTGGCACGGTTGGCTTCATCCGCACGCTCTTTCGCGGCACGCAGGTCGTCGAACAGTTGTCGGCGTTCGCTGATGTCGATCCAGCCGCCAATGATGCCTTGTACTTCACCGCTGGAGTCCCGGTAGGGAAGTATCCAGTGATAAATCGTCAGTGTGCGGCCACCGATATGCAATGGCCGATCGAGAATCAGCGGAGTTCCTTCGGCCACGACGCGTTGGTAATCCGCCTGGTATTCCTGGGCTTCAAATGAGTTGCTCAAGCTGCCCTGCATGACGTTTTTACCAATCACGTCTTCGCGTTTGGCGCAGAAGACCTCCAGGTAACTGTCGTTACAGCTTTGCAACAAGCCCTGGCGATCGCGCACGTAGATGGGATGAGGCGTGCCGTTGACCAGCGATCCCATGAACTCGAGTTGGTCGTTCAGGGCGAGCTCGGCGGCCAGGCGCTGATTGATCTGGCGACGCATGTAAGCGTTCCAGGTCATGGACATCAGCAGCAGCACGCCGACACCCAGAACGATCTGATAGAACACTCGGTGATAGTTGCGCCAGGTACTTTGCGAGGCAGACGAGTAGCCTTGCCAGCGGCTGTTGATAATGCCCAGCTCTTCCGGCGCGATGCTCAGCAGGGCCTTGTCGAGGATCGAACCCAGCTCTTTGGCGTCGCGCCCGGTCGCCAGGGAGAACGCGGCTTGCCGGGTACCGATAGTGGTGCTGATTTGAAGTGCGTGCTCGAAGATTCGCGATGAGATGAAATAGTTGGCAATCACTAATGAGCTCACCGTCCCTTGCGCCTGACCCTCGGCGAGCAATTCCACGGCGCTGAAGGTGTCCGGCGTTTCGATCAGATGGATTCGCGGGAACTCGCGGCGCAGGTAATCCGCCATAGGATTGCCTTGGGCGATGGCCAGGCGCTTGTCCGTGAGTTGCGTCAGATTTGACGGGCTGTCGGCAGCTTTGCGAGTGAGCAGGACAAAGGAGTTTTCCAGATAAGGACGGCTGAAGTTCAGCATCGCTTCACGTTGAGTGCTGGGGAGCAGGGCGGCAATCAGGTCGGCCTGATGGCTGTTGACCTGCTCGATCATCTCGTCATCGTTACGGCTGCGATGGATCTCGAAGCGCAAACCGGTGCGCAATCTGATCAGTTCGAGCAAGTCGGCGGATACGCCCCGGAAGTTACCGTCGCTGTCGAAAAAGGTCAGCGGGGCCAACGCTTCGTTGACCACGACCCGCACGACGGGATGTTGCGCCAGCCAGCGTTGTTCACGGTCGCTGAGTTGCAGTTTCTGATCGGTGAGAAGAATGTCACTGCCCGCACTCCAGCGTTTGGCGATGTTTTCTCGCTCGCTGCCAGGGGTCCCTTTGAGGATGGCGTTGATGATCCCGAGCAGAGCCTGGTTGCCCTTGTGTACGGCGAAGCTGAAACCATGGGCCTCGTGTTTACCGAAGTTGGCCATGCGGATGTTGTTCAGATACCCCTTGTTGATGATGTAATGGGTTGAAATGGTGTCGCCCAGAAAAACATCGGCCTGGTCGAAAGCCACCGCATTGATTGCATTCTGGTAGGAGGGGTAGGAAGTGATGATCGCTTTCGGGTACAGGGCTTTGACTTCGTCCAGCGGCAAGTAGTGATAAACCATGCTCAGGCGCAGTCCGGCGAGCCCGTCGCTCAGGGATCTGGTTTCGCCTTCCCGTGTCACCAGAACCGGTTGATCCACGGCATAGGGCAAGGACAGCACGATGTCCGCATTGCGGGCTTCAAAACCATTGGCGCTGCCGAGCATGTCGACCTCGCCTTTTTCCAGGGCTTTGATCGCGTCTCCCCGGGAAACGTAGCGCTGGACCTTGACTGGCAGGCCGGTGGCCTTGCCCAGGATGCCCGCGTAATCAGCAGTGAAACCTTCGTAGTCGCGGCCGCTGATAGTCAGGTCGAAAGGAGGGTAGTCGGGGGCAGAGGTGCCCAGAATCAGTTCACGCTTATTGTTAAGCCATTGTTGTTGCGATTTATCCAGTTGGACTTCCATGTGTCCGGTCATTGAGCGACTGAGCAGAGTGTACTGCTCGCTCGCCGTCGGTGCCGCGTGCGCTGAGGTGCTCAGACATAAACCCGCGACCAGCGGTATCAGATAATCCATTAAACGACTGGGCATCCTGTTTCTCACACTAACGCGTTGCGTTTTGCCATATCAATGAGTTCAACGAGTGATTTGGCCTTGAGTTTTTGCATGAGACGTTTTTTGTAAGTGCTGACAGTCTTGTTGCTCAGGAACATGCCCTTGGCAATTTCCTTGTTAGTGCGGCCTTGGGCAAAAAGTTGCAATACCATCAGCTCTCTGTCATTGACTGACTTGAACAGTTCAAGGTCGGAATATCGCTCATCGTCAGCACGGACAGGATTCAAGGCCTGGCTGGGGAAATAGTTGTAACCTGATAGTACCGCTTTAATTGCGCTCACCAGTTCACTAAGGTCTTCCTGTTTGCATACATACCCGGACGCGCCGGATTGCATGCAGCGAATACCGAAAAGTGTCGGGCACTGGGCTGTTAAAACCAGCGTTTTCAGGGGGGTACTCATTGCGTTGAAGCGGGAGAGAACTTCCAGCCCATCCAGTTTGGGGATGCTGATGTCAAGAATGACCAGGTCTGGCATGCATTCACGAACCATCTGCATGGCATCGACCCCATTATCAGTTTCGCCGACGACTTTGTAACCCTCATGTTCGAGCAACATTCGGACGGCAAGACGGATGACAGGGTGATCGTCGACAATAAAAACGGAGTTCATAATCAAATCCCATACGCGCTCAAATAAAGCGCGCACCTTAGCTCAGATAGTTGAGGGGGGGATCAACTGACAGGCCTGTAGTGGCAATATAAGATAAATCCTACAATCGAAGAAGAATCGGACTACGGATCAACTAGGTTTTGCATGAGGATCAGTCAAGGTGTTGTATGTGCGTTTGGTGGGTCGGACAGATTGATTTGAAATGGATTAGATTGTTGTTTAAATGTCTTTTAGTGTGTCTTTGTTTGGGAGAGTTTTTACAGTGAAATCAAGGTCAATAAGTTTCTAAGGTCTGATTGTTTCAGGGGTTTTATCAAATAGCCCAACAAGGGCAGCCCGTGTTCGACGGCTATTCTTTCAAGAGCGTCCAGTTCAATGGATGTCAGACTACTCAGCACAATGGCCTGTCTGATCATTCCCATTTGGCTGGTTGGCCCTGAGCTGGAAGGGGTGGTCTTCCACCAGCAAGATGCGCCAATCGTGTTCAGACATGGGTTTTTTCATGCTTCATCTGTCGAGCAGAGGGCGCGTGATTGTTTCGCGATCGGACCGTTCATTCGATCAGTCGGCTCTGCACAGGGTGTAGGGCGATTCTGCTGACGCGCGGATTGAAACGAGAAATGCGCAGAACGTCGATCAGCCGGTCAGGAGGCCCTGACGCGGCTGAACGATGCACGGTTATCCGTGGCTTGAGCGACCGGTCATTTCCAGTGCCATTTGACTGGCATAGCTGTCGGTCATGCCGGCGATGAAGTCGATCATTCTCAGGAACGAGGTGTGTAAAGGACCATGAGGATCAGGCGCATTGTTGCCTAGCAGGTCGAGGATGCGCCGGCTCTTGAAGGACGGTGTTCGACCGTTGTGTTGTTCCAGTGCTGCGCCACAGAATGCGTTGAGGAGGATTTCGAGGGTGGTATAAGCGCCGATTTCGTGCAGCGTCTTGCGCTTGTCCTGGAAGATCTTTTTGCGCGCCATGTCTTTGGCATTCAAGACGCAGCGCTTGGCCGGACCATGCATGTGCTCCACCAGATCGCCGGGCAGCGTGCCGGCCAGCAGCGAGTCCTGTTGCTCGACGAAGGCCCGGGCGGCGGCATTGGTCAGGTGCTCGATGGCCTTGCCCCGCAGGATCGCCAGTTTACGCCGACGCGAATCCAGCGGGCCCAGTTGGCGATAGGTTTCCGGGAGATCATCACCCACCAGGTCGAGCAGCAAAGACTCGACTTCGGCGTACTCCAGCAAGTCCATTTCCAGGCCATCTTCCAGATCGATCAGCGCGTAACAGATATCGTCCGCAGCCTCCATCAGGTACACCAGTGGATGGCGTGCCCAGCGCTGTTCCTCCAGTTGCGGCAGGCCGAGCTTAAGGGCGATCTGCTCCAGCAACGGCAGTTCGCTCTGATAGCAGCCGAACTTGTGCTTTTTGTAGCCCAATGAATCGGCGTGCTTTGCCGTCCACGGGTATTTCAGATAAGTGCCCAGCGTGGCGTAGGTCAGCCGGGTGCCGCCGTCGAATTGATGGTATTCGAGCTGGGTGAGCACCCGGAAGCCTTGGGCGTTGCCTTCGAAGTTCAGGAAGTCATTGCGTTCGACGTCGCTCATGGCGTCCAGCCAGCCACGGCCGGCGGCCTGCTGGAACCAGTGACGGATCGCGTCCTCGCCGGAATGCCCGAAGGGTGGGTTGCCGATGTCATGGGCCAGGCAAGCCGATTGCACCACCATCCCCAGGTCGCTCGGTTCGCACCAGTCGGGCAAGGCGCTGCGAATGGTCTCACCGACGCGCATGCCCAGCGATCGACCCACACAGCTGACTTCCAGCGAGTGGGTCAGGCGTGTGTGGATGTGATCGTTGCTGGTGACCGGGTGGACCTGAGTCTTGCGCCCGAGGCGGCGAAAGGCACCCGAGAAGATGATGCGATCGTGGTCTTTGTGAAAAGGGCTGCGGCCGAGTTCTTCCGGGCTGTGCAGAGGCTTTCCGAGGCGTTCGCGGGTAAGCAGGGTTTGCCAATCCAAGGCTGGACTCTCCGTCAGGTGACTGAGCCTCTAGCTTCCGGGTTCGTGCCTGCGCCTGCAAGCGGTACTAGAGCCCGGCGGCGTCGATGTCGATGAGCAGCAGTCGCTCGCCGTTGTCGAAAAATTGCCCGGCGGTGAGGCAATACTGATTGCTGGTGGCATCGCGGTAGGTCGTGGACAGTGTCAGGCGCCGCTCTTCCCAGCCCTCGGCCAGCAACTGATAGAAATAGGGTCGCCACGACCAGTTATGACCCAGGTAGCGGTTATCGGACTCCCAGCCGTTGTTGCGCCATTCCAGATTGGGCGTCAACTGGGTGCCGTGACGGTCGCATTGATAGAAGCGCAATAGCCATGGAAACGCCTGCAGCTGTGGCAGGGCGCTCAGCGGCGCACGGGCCAGGGCCCAGGCTTGCAGGATCGCCATCAATTCGCAGAGTTGCTGGCGCATGATCATCAGTCGACCGCGTTCGCCCAGTTTCTGCTGAACATAACGCTGGCGCAGTTGCGCGAAACGTTCGACAAAGGCGTCGGTGGCGAAGAAGTCCTCCTGCGCCCGGGCAAAGAGAAATCCTTGTACGTAACGCGAGCCGCACTCCAGGGCGAAATTGAGCTGATCTTCGGTTTCCACCCCTTCGGCAATGATCCAGCACCCGGTTTTCTCGGCCATTTGCGCCAGGGCTTTCACCACGTCGCTACTGGGGCCGCCCAATGCCGCGGCCTGGAACAGTCGCATATCGAGCTTGAGAATGTCCGGTTGCAGGGCCAGCACGCGATCAAGTTGCGAGTAACCGGCACCAAAATCATCGATGGCGATCCGTGCACCGGCGTGTCGATAGCGTGCCACGACGTCGGCCAGGCGCTGGATGTCGCCCCCCAGTTCGGTGATCTCGAAGACGATGCGTTGCGGATCGACGTTGTGTCGGCTCAATTGCTTGAGGCTCGGTAGAGCCTGGTCCGGCCGTAAGCGGTTGATCCAGCGCGGTGATATGTTCAGGCTCAGAAACCAGTCCGATGGCGCTTCATGCAAACGGCTCAGCGCGTTATCGCGGATCTGCCGGTCAAGGCGACGAAGGGCGATGGCGGGTGTTCGCGGGTCGGCGAACAACGGCCCCACCGAAGCCAGTTGACCGTCGGCCTGTCGCAGTCGACCCAGCGCTTCCACACCCGCGATACGGCCTGTGGCGGTATCGATAAATGGCTGAAAGCAGGCGAGCGGTTGCCCGTCGATCACGAGGCCTCCTTAGTAAGGTCTTGTTTTTGGATTGAGCTGTTCGCCGGGTAGGCACACAGGATTGAACCTCTCGATAAAGAGGTTAATCCCGGTGGTGTTGCAAGAATGCAGCCAGATAGTGGCTATTCAGTCTTTGCGCGAAGAACCCTGCATGACCAATTTGATCAGGGGGCCCAGCGTTGTGCCTAGGCGAACCAGCCGGGTCAGGCTGCCGGTACCGCCGTTCTTGGCACCTTTACCGGTTAGAAAACCGAGCAGCGTCACGGCGGCCATGCCCCAGAGCGGGGCGTGCTTGATGCCGAAGCCATCGTGCAGGTTTTTCGTCATCCCGCGTACCCGCTGCAGGGGTTGCAGCAATTGCGCGGATTCGTGACGGATTTCCTGGCGATGCATTTCCATGCGCAGGCGTATCAGCGCCTTGCGCATTTCGGTGCGAGAGCTGTTATGGGGCAATTCAGGCAGGCTCATGGCAGCAGGCGCTCCCTATCGTTGGCCAATTCTTCCAGGGTGCCGTGGAAGGGTGAGGACTCATCGAAAATCGCTGCTTTCAGGCGCATGGCGCAAAAAACTGCAGCCAGGGTGTAGAACACACAGAGTCCGATGATCGCTGGCAGACGGTAGGTGTCCCAGAACAGAATCAGCACCAGCGTCGACAAGCCCACCAGCAACAGCAACGCAAAGACCAGCGCCAGGCCTGCAAACAGCAACAGGCTTACGGTGCGCGCTTTCTGTTCCTGCAACTCGATGCCGAACAGTTCGACATGGCTGTGCAACAGTCCAAGAAAAGCGGCACCCAGGCGCCGCGATGAAGAGCTTGTGCCCGTCGCGGACGAGCTGGATTCACCGATAGACATATCAGCGCCGAGTGGCCAGCAGGCCAATCAGAAAACCGACACCCGCCGCAATCCCGACCGATTGCCATGGATTGGTCTGCACGTAATCTTCGGCAGCGGTAACGGCAGCCTGGCCGCGTTCGCGCAGGGAGTCTTCGGTCAGCTTCAACGTTTCGCGGGCACGCAGCAGACTGTCGTGGATCTGGGCGCGCAGTTCATCGGCCTGATCGCCAGCCAGGGTTGCGGTGTGTTCCAGCAACCGCTCGGTGTCGTTGACCAGAGTCTGAAAGTCGTTCATCAGGATATCTTGAGCAGTCTTTGCTTTGATGCGGGCCATTGGTGATCTCCGTAATTGGCTTCTGAAGCGTTCGAGTATGAGCGTTATGTGAAGGTTCAGTACAAATGACTGGTACAACTTTTGCTATGTCATGGTGCATCAGCCCGCGCCGTTGCGCTGTTGCCGGGCATGATTTCAGGAAAACCCTGATTCAAACAATTAAAACTCGCGTCTAGGTTTCAGCCTTGTGCGCCAAAGCGGTTCATGGGGATCAATGCCTTGATCCTGCGAGCCGCAACTTGGTGCACAAATTCTCTGCGCGAACCGCTTTGGTGCCTTTTAGCCTTCAGGTCTGCCAACCCATGGAAAATCTGCAAAGCGCTGTGGACAGTCTGGTCCATAGCTCCAATACGTTGTTCATTCTTATCGGTGCGGTCATGGTTCTGGCCATGCACGCCGGTTTTGCCTTTCTTGAAGTCGGCACGGTTCGACAAAAGAATCAGGTCAACGCCTTGTCGAAGATTCTCAGCGACTTCGCCATTTCGACCCTGGCCTACTTCTTTATAGGCTATTGGATTTCCTACGGGGTCACCTTCATGCAACCAGCGGCGGTGATCAATGCGGATCATGGCTACGGGCTGGTTAAGTTTTTCTTTCTGCTGACCTTCGCGGCGGCGATTCCGGCGATCATTTCCGGAGGCATTGCCGAGCGCGCCAGATTCGTTCCGCAGTTGTGTGCGACGGCGCTGATCGTGGCGTTCATCTACCCGTTCTTTGAAGGCATGATCTGGAACGGCAACTTCGGGCTGCAAGCCTGGTTGCTGGAACAATTTGGCGCCAGCTTCCATGACTTCGCGGGCTCGGTCGTGGTCCACGCCATGGGCGGATGGCTGGCCCTCGCGGCGGTGTTGTTGCTCGGCCCCAGGCAAGGGCGTTATCGCGAAGGGCGGCTGGTGGCGTTCGCACCGTCGAGCATTCCCTTCCTGGCATTGGGTTCGTGGATCCTGATCGTCGGTTGGTTTGGCTTCAACGTCATGAGCGCCCAAACGCTGCAAGGCGTCAGCGGATTGGTCGCGGTGAACTCGCTGATGGCCATGGTCGGCGGCACCGTGGCGGCACTGATCGTCGGACGCAACGACCCGGGGTTTCTGCATAATGGTCCACTGGCCGGGTTGGTGGCGATCTGCGCAGGTTCCGACCTGATGCACCCGGTGGGCGCGCTGGTCACCGGTGTGATCGCCGGGACCCTGTTCGTCTGGTGCTTCACCGCGGCTCAAGTCAAATGGCGCATCGACGATGTGCTGGGTGTCTGGCCGTTGCATGGTTTGTGTGGTGTCTGGGGAGGACTCGCCTGCGGCATCTTCGGTCAGAGTGCATTGGGTGGTCTGGGTGGGGTGAGCCTGATCAGCCAGTTGATCGGCACCTCGTTGGGTGTGATCGTCGCGTTGCTCGGTGGTTTTGTGGTGTACGGCGGGATCAAGGCGTTGCATGGTCTGCGCCTGAGCCAGGAAGAGGAGTATTACGGTGCGGACTTGTCGGTGCACAAGATCGGCGCCGTGAGCCAGGACTGATTCACTTTTCTTCATCGTCGCTCCCGGGATAAAAACCGTGCAGCAGACGATAACGATCATGCCGTATCTGGTCGGCCCGCTCCTGTACCTGATGCGCGGGTAAACCCAGCATGATCAGGGCGTGGGAGGCGAGCATCAGGCTCGATTCCAACAGCTCGGGCACGACTTCGCTGGCGCCGGCCGCTTTCAACTCGGTCAGTTGGCTGTCGTCTCGAGTGCGTACCAGGATCGGAATCTTCGAGTTCAATCGGCGCGCTTCCTGGAGAATCAAGAGCGCGATGTCGGTCTGGTCCACGGCAATCACCAGCAGCCTGGCCCGCGCCAGCCCGACCGCGAGCAGCAGTTCACCGCGCCGCGAGTCGCCGTAATGCACACAGGTTTCATCCACGGCAGCTTCCTGGACACGCACCGGATCGGTGTCCAGCGCAAGGTAAGGTTGGCGCGCGTTGCGCAACGCGCGGCCGATCGACTGACCCACGCGACCGTAGCCACAAATCACAACGTGGTTGTGCAAGTCGGCGTTAAGCGCGCTGATTTCTGCCAGTTTTGCTTCTTCGTTGGGCTTGCGATGCAGGCGTGTCGCAATGTGGGGGGCGGCGCGCAGCAACAACGGTGTCACCAGCATCGAGCAGAATGTCGCGGCCAGCAGAAGACCTCCGAAGTCGGCAGGCATCAGTTTGTTTTGCTGCATCTGCGCCATCAAGGCAAAGCAGAACTCGCCACCCTGAGCCAATGCAAGGCCGCTGCGCCAGGCGGTTTCGCCGTCGCTGCCGCGCCATTTGACCAGCAGCGCGACCACTGTGCCCTTGATGAGCAGTAACCCAAGCGTCAGGCCGAGAACCATAAGGCCGTGGCTGACAAACAGCTGCAAGTCGATCAGCATGCCGATGCTGACGAAAAACAACCCGAGCAAGATGTCGCGGAACGGTCGGATGTCCGCCTCGATCTGGTGCCGATAGTGGCTTTCCCCCAGCAGCATGCCGGCGAGAAATGCACCCAGGGCAGGGGAGAGACCGAGCAGGTGAGTCAGCCACGCGGTCAGCAAAACGATGACCAGCGCCAGCAGCACGAACAGCTCCGGGGAGCGGGCGGCGGCAACTTCATGGAACAGGCGGGGCAACAACCATCGACTGGCCAGCAGCAAACCACCGAACAGCACCAGGGTCTTGCCCAGCGTCAACGGCAATGCCCAATACCAGGCTTGATCGCTGTTGCCGGCGAACACCGGCACCAGGGTCAGCAACAGCACCGCCACCACATCCTGGAACAGCAACACGGCGATGGCATTCTGGCCGTGACTGCTGAATATCTCGCCGAGGCTGCTCAGCTCCTTGCTGACTATGGCCGTAGAAGACAGCGACAGACCGGCACCGAGTAACAACGCGGGCGTCGTCGGCATGCCGAACAGCATCAGCAATGCCCCCATCAAAATCCCGGACACCAACACTTGCAGGCTACCAAGGCCGAACACCACCCGACGCAGCTCGATCATCTTCGACAGGGAAAACTCCAGCCCAAGGGAGAACAGCAGAAACACCACGCCCAACTCGGCCAGGTCCGGCAACTCTTCGCTTTCATTCACCCAGTTGAACGCCGTCGGCCCGATCATCAGCCCTACGCACAGATAGCCCAGCACCGGAGGCAAACGCAGGCGCTGGAACAATGCAATCACCACCAGGGAGGAGGCGAGTATGATCAAGAGGTTGGCGAACACGAAAAACTCCGGTGAGGGGCTGGCTACTCAAGCGTAGAAGTAAAAAAAACCTGAGCATCACGTAATTGGCCGCTGGAGCGACTGATATGCGTCAGGGTTTTACCGCCGCCCATTGCGATTTGTGCTCAAGGGCAGAAAATTCACCGGCTCGACGGCTTTTCGGAGCAAGCCTAGAATAGGTTCTTAATTTTTTAGGTTGAGCGCTCATGCTTCCTGAATGTCAGTTGTTCGGCACCCTTGGGTGCCACCTCTGTGAAGTGGCCGAAGCCATGCTGATGGAGTTTGTCGAACGTGGTCTGCTGGTGGAGCTGGTGGATATCGCTGAAGATGAAACATGGTTTGAAGCTTACAGCCTGCGTATCCCGGTGCTACGGCGGGTCGATACCGGCGCTGAACTGGGCTGGCCATTCAATGCCGACGAGGTGGTGGCGTTCCTGCGTTAAGCGGTTTTGTGGTTGGCGATGTCCCGTTTGTCGAACTTTGCGAATGATCCCCTTGGCTTAACCGATGCTCTTCGGATACTGTATGCGCATACAGTTATTCGTAATATTGCCGTTCGCCCCTGGTTTTCAGGTTCGAGCAGGCAGTACCGGGCGTGAGAGGGGAAGATCGTGGTCAATGTCGAACAATTGAAAAACAGCGTGAACCGGATGTCGGTTGATGTTGTGCGCGAGGCGGTCCTCGAATTGCGTCTGGATGGTCTGGTCACGGAAGGAAAAACACCCTTCAACAAACTGCACTTCAACACCTGCTTTGCCGAAATCGAAGCGTTGTTCCAGCGCGCGGGTTATCACCGCCAGCTCGATGTCGTGGGTTATCAGGGCTTGTTGTACGCGCTTTATGATCCAGGCCGCTGGGAAGCGGTCGATGTGCTGCGCTGGCTCAAGGAGTTCACCGAAGCGGCGGCGCGCAAGCAGATACCGGCGTGAGGATTCTCTTCTAGGTTCGTTCCGGCCACTGTTGGATAATGCTGGCCTGTATTGAGGGTCAGAGCGTTTGTATGTCCACTTCATCTTTTTCTGCTTCGCACAACCAGGCCAGCACGCTCTATTTGCCGCCGGGTCCGTGGCAGACCGTGCTCGATTGCCTGTGCGACCACTTCAGCGCTATTGGTCGTGAACAATGGCTGGACAGGATTGCTCGTGGTCGCGTGCTTGACGGGCACGGTCAACCGATCGCTCTGGATCTGCGTTACAAGGAAGGCCTGCGGATTCATTACTTTCGTGAGGTGCCGGACGAAAAACCGATCCCGGTGGTCGAGTCGATCCTGTATGCCGACGAGCATCTGGTGGTGGCGGACAAGCCGCATTTTCTGCCAGTGACGCCTGCCGGGGAATACGTGGAGCAGACGTTGTTGCGGCGGCTGATCCGTCGCCTGGATAACCCGAATCTTGTGCCTTTGCATCGCATTGACCGGCACACGGCGGGACTGGTGTTGTTCTCAGCGAACCCTGAGAGTCGCTCGGCTTACCAGTCATTGTTTCCTACACGGAATATCGAAAAACGCTACGAAGCAATCGCCCGCGCATTGCCTGAACTCACCTTTCCACTGGTTCATAAAAGTCGGCTGGTCGATGGCGAGCCATTCTTTCGCATGCAGGAAGGTCCGGGTACCAGCAACACCGAGACGGCAGTTGAGGTTCGTGAGAAAAACGGCGATCTCTGGCGTTATGGACTTTATCCAGTGACCGGCAAGAAACATCAGTTGCGGGTGCACATGACTGCTTTGGGCGCCAGTATCTGCAACGACCCGTTCTACCCGCAGGTGCTCAAGGATGTCGAGGACGACTATGCCAATCCCTTGAAGCTGCTGGCTCAGGGTTTGCGGTTTGTCGACCCGGTCACAGGCCAGCCACGTGAATTCGAGAGCACCATCACCCTGCAATGGTGATCACAGTGCATCAGGCACGAAAAAGCCCGCATCAAGCGGGCTTTTCTGTATCCGGTGGTGCCGTAACGATTACAACTCTTTAACGGTACGAACCTGATCTTTGTTGATGCGGGTGTGTTTGCCATCAAGCTGTTCGAACTCGTAGAAACCCGATTCGTCATCGTATTTTGGCGCGTCGACGGCCTGGATTTCGCGACCGTCATTCAAGGTGATCACTGTAGGCGATGCGCAACCGGCGAGGGTTGCAAGGCCCAGTGCGAGCATGAGAGTGGCGAGGGTCCGTTGAGTCATGAGTGTGTCTCCGAATATGAATTCTTTTGGTTACTGAGCTTGAGACGTATGCAACGCGCGCAAGTTCCTTCTCGTGTCAGTCTGACACAGTGTTGTGTGCACTTAACAGCTCCGGCGTGTTGAGGTTGGCCAGGCGAGGATCGTTATCGGGACATTGCAGGGCGGTAGCGCCCAATTTGCGCATGAGGCGTCCCGGACTGCGTTCGCCCTCATTCCAGGCTCTTTCAAACGCTGCCGAAAGCGCCACCGGGATGATGCACAGCAACGGCTCCCAGTGTTCGTTATGGCGCAGCATCAGCGGTTTGTCCGGATGCTGGCGGGCGGTTTCGCGCATGCTCTGGAGCAGGGCCGCATCGATGCGCGGCACATCGCACGGCAACACCAGCAGACAGGCGTGGCGGGCGGCCCTGAGGCCGGCGCGAATACCGGCCAAGGGTCCCGGGAAGTCGCCTTCATCGTCATGGACCAACTGGTCGGCAAAAGGCGCATATTTTTCCAGGTTCCTGTTGCAGGAGATGATCAGATCATCACTCAGCGCGCGGGTCTTGCGATGCAGGTGCGCGATCAGTGGCTCGCCATGCCATTCCAGCAAACCCTTGTCCTGGCCGCCCATGCGTTGGCCTCGACCACCGGCCAGGAGCAGAATGGAGCAGGGCGGCAAATGTGTACTCAAGGTCATGGCACGTCTCCATGGGGGCGGCGAAAAAACGGGGCGCTGTGATATAACACCGAGCTGTTTATCCTACAACTGGACGAGCCTATGAAAGCCAAGGCTGAAGTACCTTTCGCGCCGCTCAACATCGCGGTGTTGACGGTCAGCGATACCCGCACCCTGGAAACCGATACGTCAGGGCAGCTTTTCGTCGACCGCTTGAGCGCTGCCGGCCATAACCTGGCTGCTCGGGTTTTGCTTAAAGATGATCTCTACAAAATTCGCGCGCAAGTCGCCAACTGGATTGCCGATGATGTCGTGCAGGTGGTGTTGATCACCGGCGGTACCGGGTTCACGGGGCGCGACAGCACGCCGGAAGCGGTGAGCTGTCTGCTTGACAAGCAAGTCGACGGTTTCGGCGAGTTGTTCCGGCAGATTTCGGTCGCGGACATCGGCACTTCGACTGTTCAGTCCCGGGCCCTGGCGGGTTTGGCCAATGGCACGCTGGTCTGCTGTTTGCCGGGTTCGACCAATGCTGTGCGCACTGGCTGGGATGGCATTCTCGCCGAACAGCTGGATTCGCGGCACCGTCCCTGCAATTTCGTCGCTCACCTTAAACAGGCGGCACCTTGTGAATCCCGTGGGTAAGCCCGGCAAAGCCGGTAGCTTGATGGCGGTCGAAGTCGCGCTGGCGCGTTTGCTGGAAATGGCTGAGGCATCAACGATAGGTGAGCGTGAGCGCTTGCCGTTGGCACAGGTTGAAGGTCGCATACTGGCCGATGACCTGGTCTCGACGCTTGATCTGCCGCCATGGCCGAACAGTGCCATGGACGGCTATGCCTTGCGCGTCGCTGACTGGACGGGCGAACCCTTAATGGTCAGTCAGAAGATTTTCGCCGGCCAGGCACCCGGACCATTGAAGCCAGGTACCTGCGCCCGAATCTTTACCGGTGCGCCTGTACCGGCAGGTGCCGATTGCGTCGAGATGCAGGAGAACGCCGAGGTTCAGGCGGACGAGCGCGTTCGTTTTATCGAGGCAATGACCCCGGGTCAAAATATTCGCCCGCAAGGCCAGGAAACTACCGTTGGCGAAATTGTTTTGCCGGCGGGCACCCGTCTGGGACCTATCGAGCAGGGCCTGGCGGCGTCGCTGGGATGTGCTGAGCTGAACGTGGTTCGCAAGGTTCGTGTCGCAGTCCTGTCAACTGGAGATGAATTGATAGAGCCGGGCCAGCCCCTCGGGCCGGGACAGATTTACAACAGTAATCGCGTGTTGCTGTGCAGTTGGTTACAGCGCTTGGGCTGTGAAGTGATCGATGCCGGAATTCTTCCCGATGATTTAGCGGCCACTCGCGCCCGCCTTGGGGAATTGAAGGATGTCGATTTGATCCTTTCTACCGGCGGCGTGTCGGTGGGAGAAGCCGATTTTCTGGGCATTGCCTTGCGCGAAGAGGGCGAGTTGACCCTGTGGAAACTCGCCATCAAACCAGGCAAGCCGCTGACGTTCGGTCATTTTCGCGGCGTCCCCGTGATTGGTTTGCCCGGCAACCCTGCGTCGACGCTGGTTACATTTGCCTTGTTGGCCAGGCCCTATCTTTTGCGCCGCCAGGGTGTGAAAGAGGTCGAGCCATTAAAGTTTCAGGTGCCTGCAGGATTCGACTGGCCAAAGGCTGGTAATCGCCGAGAGTATTTGCGTGGGCGCCTGGAGAATGGTCGGGCAATCATCTACAAGAATCAGAGCTCCGGGGTGCTCCGCAGTGCCGCTTGGGCTGATGGTCTGGTTGAAGTACTGGAAGACCGCACGTTGATCGAAGGCGATGACGTGAACTTCATTCCGCTGAGCGAAGTCCTGAGCTGATTCTGGCGAAAGTCTTGTCACGCAAGCCCGGTAGATCTTGCCGGAGCTTGCGTGTATGGCTAGCGTTTAACGAACCAGAAGTGACACGACCTGATCAAAGCGGCTGTTGGCGACCCAGCCCAGCAGCCCCAGGACCACGGCTGTTCCACCCGCAGAATAGGCCAGCCTGTGTTTGATGGATTTAACATCGCCACGGACCTCTTCCATGTCTCTTCGGATGTATTTGAGGTGTGTCTCGAGTTCAATGACGCGAGGTTCCATATCAACTCCTCCGGCGGTTTTTGCGCTGTTATTGAATTCAGCCTGATGATTGGCGCGATTGCCTGCCGATGGCGCGACCTGACTGATCGGTAACCTGATGTCATGGCTTTGCATGGGCTGAAACGCTCCTTGCCTTCAAGCCCTTTGGATGGCCGACACTGGTGTTGATTGCGCTTTGTGTGGCCCTTGAAGAAGGTCTACTCATGGTTTTCACATCCCTGTGTATTGAATGTTGATGACTGATGCCGCGGACCTCAAGGTGTACCAATCGCCAAGGTTGGTCAATTGAGCCGATTCCGTACATGTTGTAAGAAAATTTCCCGCGCTGTAGGACCACAAGGCTGTACGGCTCAAAAAAATTCAAATCCCTGCGACTTTTATAGGCGGTGGTGAGGTCAACATCTCTCATACGGAGTCCAAACATGGGAGCGGCAATAATGAGTGAGCGCAAAGCGCTGTTGATTCTGCATGGCAAGCAGGCGCTCAACGAGGAGGTCCGTGCGGCCGTCGACGTTAAACGCCAGCAGGGCTGGGAGTTGGCCGTCCGACTGACCTGGGAGGCGGGTGACGCGCAGCGGCTGGTGGAAGAAGCCTTGAGCGCGGGCTATACGCAACTGATTGCCGGCGGCGGTGATGGCACCTTGCGTGATATCGCTGAGGCCATGGCAGCGCATTCGACGCAGGCCAGTCTGGTGCTGATGCCGCTGGGCACCGCGAACGATTTTGCGCGTGCCGCCGGTGTGCCGCTCGAACCCGCTCTGGCGCTGGACCTTCTGGAGGTTGCACCGCAAGCGATCGATCTGGGCGAGGTGGGCGGTCAAGTCTTTCTGAACATGGCCACCGGCGGCTTTGGCAGTCAGGTCACGGCGAATACCTCGGAAGACTTGAAGAAAGTCCTCGGGGGCGCGGCGTATCTGTTCACCGGGTTGTCGCGCTTCAGCGAACTGCATGCTGCCTACGGCGAGTTGCAGGGGCCGGACTTTCATTGGAGTGGTGAGCTTTTGGCGTTGGGTATCGGCAATGGCCGGCAGGCTGGCGGTGGTCATGTACTGTGCCCGGAGGCGCTGGCTGACGATGGGCTGCTGGATATCAGCATTTTGCCGGCGCCGCAGGAAGTGGTCGGTACGTTGAAAACGCTGCTGGCCGATGGCTTCGGCATCGACAACATGTTTGTGCGAGCTCGCCTGCCATGGGTCGAGATCAAAGTTGCGGAAGGCCTCTACATCAATCTGGATGGCGAACCTATCGAGGGCGAGAGCCTGCGATTCTCGGCGCGTCCAGCGGCATTGCGCGTGCATTTGCCGCAGAATTCGCCTCTGCTGAGCGCTTCGAAAACGGTCAGTCGTCCAGGCTGATGATTTGCTCGCGCACGGCAAACAGCACCAGGCCGGCCACGTCGTAGATCTGCAGGCGCTTCATGATCTGCGAGCGGTGGGTTTCAACGGTTTTGATGCTGAGGCCCAGGCCATTGGCGATTTCCCGGGTGGATTTGCCCCGAACAATCAGTCGCAGGATTTCCAGCTGGCGGGCCGTCAGGTTGTGTGAGTCCGCAGCCTCGGGTTGATGCTTCTGGTTACGGATCAGTGCCTGGTTGATAACTGTGTGGGCAATGGCCGGGCTCAGGTAACGCTCGTTGTTGCGCAAGGCATCCAGGGCATGTTCCAGCTCGGTGGCCGTGGTGTCTTTGAGTAAATAGCCATGAGCACCGGACTCAAGCGCCTGCATGATCAGGGCCGGGTCGGTGTGCATCGACAGGATCAACACCTTGCTTTGCGGGCGGACCTGCTTGAGTCGCTGCAAGGCTTCAAGGCCGCCGGTCTGCTTCATGGAGATATCCAGCAGAACGATGTCAGGGGACAGCTTCTCGACCATCTCGAGTAGCTGCGAGCCGTCATTGGCCTCACCAATGACCGCGTAGCCGGGAATATCCAGCACCAGAGCGCGCACGCCTGCCCTGATAAGCGAGTGGTCATCCACCAGAAGTAAGTTACAAGTCAATGCATAACCTTATTCGTACTGGCCCGTTCGAGCGCACGGGGCGCCCAGGGAAAGAGTGCTTCGATTTGAGTGCCTTTGCCCGGCTCGCTGGTCACGACCAGGGTACCGCCCAGTTGATCGATCCGTTCCACCATCCCGGCCATCCCGCGTTGCCCCTCTCGACCGGGGTCTGCGGCTGGTGCGAACCCCAGGCCGTCGTCGCTGATCAGCAGCGCCAAACCCTGGGGCATGCGTTGCAGGCGGATCAGCAGGTTATTCGCTTCGGCATGGCGAAGAATATTGGTCACCGCTTCCTGGGTGATTCGAAAGGCGGCCACCGCCATTTCTTCCGGTATGCCGGTCAGGCGTTGATGGCATTCCAGGCTCCAGTGAATTGAAGTATTGGCCAGGGTCTTGAGCAAATGCGCACGCAGGCTGGCTTCAAGTCCGAGGCTGGCCAACTGCCTGGGATTGAGAATGGCCGAGACATCGCGAACCTTGGCAAGGGTTTCGTCCAGTGTGTCGCAGAGCACCGTGCACTGGCCTTGCATGTCTTCAGGCATCCGGCGTTTGAGCCATTCACTTTGAAGTTTTGCCGCGGTCAGCAACTGGCCGATGTCGTCATGTAGTTCCCTGCTGAGACGATGACGTTCATTTTCCTGGACCTCAAGTAGACGATCGGCTAGTTCTTGTGGCTGAAATTTTATTGATTTGCTCGACAGGAAATGTTGTACCCATACGCAGCCAAGTGCCGCCATGTTCAGTACCAGCAGACTCATCGGCACTGAAGCAGACAAGCTGAAAACCAGCAGGCTGCCGAGTGCCGAGGCGGTGCACAGCAAAAGCGTTAACCGCCGCGCATTTTTTTGGGAGGGGAGCCGTGGGGTGAATGACTTGAGGCTGGCGTACATAGCGGATGGAGCCAATGGATGTTCGCTGCGGGCAGACCGGCCATCGTGGATGACGGGTCTCTGTCTGAAATCTGTAGTGACTCGTCTCTAGCCGTGCAATCCAGGGCGGGGGCTGACAGCACCTTCAAATTCGGCCTGCACTCGTCTGGAGTCACTTTGACATTAGAATGGCGTCAACTAATGGTCGGCATAATACCATTTAAGCTACCGTTGGTCGCGTTCGGTATATATGTCTATTCAGTCAGGAATTAGGGGTTTCGGACGATAGTTCCATAATGGAAAAAGTTTAACGGAGGGAATAGTTATTTGTATCGAGCTGTCGTTGACATGAGCACACCCCAATTAATGAGCAGCATCATGACAATGATATTACGCAATAAGGCTTGGTTATCTGGCGGATTAAGCCTGCCGCTCCGAATAGGAAACAAGCGTGAAGGGTTTGGAATTAACCGGAGGCTGGAAATGACTTTGTCCGACCTGAAACGCAAAGGCTTCAATCAGGGAAGTCTGTTCACTTTCATCCAGGCTGAGTTGGCCGGTGGTCTGATCGATGAGTTCGAGTTGCCAGGCCATCAACGTAAAGCAGTCCTTCAACGCACACAGGGCCTGGTCGTGCAGTTCCATGTGGCCTTGTGCGTGGTTCAACAAGCCATGGATGTGCAGCGAAAATTCAGAAACCGCCTCCAGGGCCAGGGCATCCGCCTTACTCGCTAATTTAAGCAGGCTGCTGAGCATGCAATCGATTGCGTCTTTGTCATTGCTGATCAACTGCAGATGGCTAAGGCACTCTTCCGATTTGGCCAGGAGTGTTTCAGCCTCGACGAGGAACTCCGGAAAGCGCTGAGCCCACTGTTTAGTGTCGTTCGGCATGCTTATCTCCACAACGTCATGTCAAATGAGGGGATGTCGTGTGTGTCGACGAAGACGTCCAGCGTCCCGGCGCTGCCGTGCCGGCATGAGATCGCGCTCCGGCTGGCCTGGGCGCAGGCTGGGGAACTCGAGAGGGTGGATGGCCACTTACCTGCGATCGCACACAAAAGCCTGACTCCGTTCATGCAATGAGAATGGCGTCACATTAATGGCTATTGGATATTGCGAATATCAGGTTGGGCCTGATTGTTACTAGGGGAATCCCTTATACAGGGGAACCTAACGTGCAAACCGAGGTCGCGCCGCAGGGGATGAAGCAGATGAAATCGCAGCGCCAGTAAAGCATGATGTTAATGTGACATCAATGCCCGATCATGGCATTTTGTCTCAGGGTCAAGGTCTGGCCAAAACTGCCGATAACCCTCTTTAGTGAATTCATCAGAACAAGCCCAGGAGTCATTAATGGCCGGCATTCTCGACACGGTAGACCAACGCACACAACTGGTGGGTGAGAATCGCCTGGAAATTCTCATGTTCCGGCTGGCCGGTCGGCAATTGTTCGCGATCAACGTCTTTAAAGTGCAGGAAGTGTTGCAACTGCCGAAGCTGACCCTAATGCCCCAGCGCCATCCGTTTGTCTGCGGCGTGGTCAACTTGCGTGGGCAGACGTTGCCGGTGATTGACCTGTCCCAGGCCATCGGCATGCGTCCGCTGGTGCCTGGCCCTACCAGTACGATCATCGTCACCGAGTACAACCGTTCAGTGCAGGCGTTCCTGGTTGGCGGCGTAGACCGCATCGTCAACATGAACTGGGAAGCCATTCTGCCGCCGCCGGCCAGCGCCGGCCGCCAGCATTACCTGACCGCCATCAGCAAGGTCGACGATCAGTTGGTGGAAATCATCGACGTCGAAAAAGTCCTGGCCGAAATCGTGCCGTACAACGCCAAGGTCTCGCGCGAGAAACTCGACGACCCGGTGCTGGAGCGCGCCCGTGGTCGTGAAGTGCTGTTGGTGGATGACTCCAACGTTGCCCTGTCGCAACTGCGCGACACCCTGGGCCAGTTGGGCGTGAAGATGCACATCGCCAGCGACGGCTTGAAGGCGCTGAACATGCTCAAGGCCTGGGCCGATACGGGCGTGTCGATGACCGACAAACTGCTGATGGTCTTTACCGACGCGGAAATGCCGGAAATGGACGGCTATCGCCTGACCACCGAAATCCGCAACGACCCGCGCTTGCGTGGCCTCTACGTGGTGCTGCATACGTCGCTGTCGGGCAGTTTCAACGACTCTATGGTCAAGAAGGTCGGCTGCGACAATTTCCTCTCCAAGTTCCAGCCCGACAAACTCGTCGACGTGGTGCGTCAGCGCCTGATGCTCGACGAAGTGCCGGCCTGACACGATTTAGGCTGCACACGATCAACCTGTAGCGAGCCTGCTCGCGAAGAAGCCATCACTGTCAACATTGATATTGGCTGATACATCGCCTTCGCGAACAGGCCCGCCCCCACAAGGTAAACAGAGATCGGTTTTCTGCCTTTGATTCGGCGACCAAGCTCGTATAGGGTGGCATTTTTTGCCCACCAGGGAGCTGGCCATGTTGCGTCTGAGCGCGCTTTACCGTTATCCGTTGAAATCCGGCAAGGCCGAGGCCCTGCAGCAGATTTGTCTCGACAAACTGGGGCTGGACGGTGACCGACGCTGGATGCTCGTGGACGAGGCCAATGGGCGCTTCCTGACCCAGCGCACGGTGGGGAAGATGAGCCAGCTGTCGGCGTTATGGAATGCTGACGGCGGCTTGACCCTCAGTGCACCCGGGCGCCCGGCAATCGATATTGCCTTGCCGGGCAGCGGCGCTGAACTGCGGGGCGTGACGATCTTCAAAGACAGCCTGCGCGTGCCCGATGCCGGCGATGAAGCCGGCGCCTGGGTCAGTGAGTTCATTGGAAAGCCGACGCGCCTGGTGCAAATTCCTCTGGATCGCGCGCGCACCACACAAGCGGGCTACGGCCGGAATGACGATCAAGTGGCGTTCGCCGATGGCTTCCCGCTGTTGCTGATCGGGCAGGCGTCCCTGGAAGACCTCTCGAAAAATGTCGGGCGCCCGCTGGAAATGCTGCGCTTTCGACCAAACCTGGTGATCGAGGGCAGCGAGGCGTTTGCCGAGGACAACTGGAAGCGTATTCGCATCGGGGATGTTGAGTTCCGCGTGGTCAAGCCCTGTTCGCGCTGCATCCTGACCACCATCGACCCGCAAACCGGTGAGCGCAGCAGTGATCGCGAGCCTCTGGCCACGTTGCAGAAATACCGTTCCCAGGCGGACGGTGCAATGTTCGGACAGAACCTGGTCAACGACAGCAATGGCCAACTTGAAGTCGGCATGCCAGTGACGATCCTGGAATAAACACACGAAATAAAAAATGCCCAGGTCCTAAGGGGCCCGGGCATTTTTTTGTCGCTGTGAAAACCCGGGGGTTTAGCCGCGGTATTCGCACAGGTAAGCGGTGTCGACGGCCACTTTCAGCTGGAACTTGCTGTTGGCAGGCACGTTGAACTGGCTGCCGGCGGCGAAGGTTTCCCAATCGGTGCTGTCAGGCAGTTTGACGGTGAGGGCGCCGGTCACCACGTGCATTATTTCACGCTGGCTGGTGCCGAATTCGTATTCGCCCGGAGCCATGACGCCGATGGTCGCAGGACCTTCAGCGGTGCCAAAGGCGATCGACTTGACGGTGCCGTCGAAGTACTCGTTGACTTTAAACATGGGCGATTCCTCGAAAAGGGCTAAAAAGGGCCGGCCAGTATGCACAAGGCCTTGAACGCCGTCACCTCTCTGGCGGGAGAACCTGTGGCAACAGGCGCGCCGTATTGCGCGCATCTTCCAGCGCCCGATGCTGTTGGCCATTGAACTGCATGCCCGCCAGTTGCAGCGCGCCGTTGAGCCCCAGCGGGCGTTCCAGGCGCCGGGCCTTGGCAAAGCGCTGTTTGAGATTCATGTGCGGCACTTTCTCAAGCACGCTGCACAGGTGCAGTCGCTGCCATTCCTGAAGCAGTTGCTTGCGATCGTAATCGCCCCAACTGGCCCAGCCCTCCAGTTCCGATTGATGGCGCACGAGCCATTGCTCGAATGACGGCCAGACCTCAACCAGCGTCTGCGCTGCGTCGACGTTGGCCTGAGTGATGTGCGTCAGCTCCCGGCAAAACGGCGTCAGCAAAGGCCGACGCAGTGGCCGAACGAAGCACTGGAAACAATCCACCTCGCGCCCTTTTCGGTCCACCAGGGTGGCACCGATTTCGATGATTTCCATTTCCGTAACTGGCCAGCCACCGTCATCGGTGGTGGCTTCCAGATCGATCACCAGCCAGTGAGGCATCGCAGGGTTCCTGGTATCCGCGTCCTGATAGGGCTTGAGCGTAGCCAAAGCCGGCGGATCCGCCTAGCGGCTTATTCGACCTCCAACAAAATTTGACGATTCTTGACCTGATCGCCGACTCGCACCTTCAAGCGTTTAAGCACGCCGTCGATCCCTGATTTGAGTGGGTGCTCCATTTTCATCGCTTCGAGCACCACCAGCAGTTGACCTTTGCTGACCGGGCTGCCCTCGCTGACCAGTACGTCGACGATCGCCCCGTCCATGGGGGCCTTGAGGGTGCCGGAGCTGACACTGGCCTGGCTGCTGACCAAGGCTTGGGTCCGATCGACCAGACGCAGGCTGCCGGGGCGGGTGAACAGCCAGAGTTGCCCGCCCGCGAGGCGGTAGGCATGGCGTTGGCGGATGCCGTCGATCATCAGGGTTGCCCAGTGCCCGTCGCACTGAATGACCTTCAATTCGAGGGTTCGGCTGCCGACTTGCAAGCGGTACGGTGAGTCAGGCGCTGCGTTCAGTTCCACTGGCCAGTCCTGATCCTCCAGGCCTATTCGCAGATGCAGGGGCACGCTGGCGTTGTTTCGCCAACCGGCCAGCGGGGCACGGTGAGCCTGCGCCGAGGCGTGAAAGAACAACGCCGCCGCAATGGCCAGTTCTTCGACGCTCGGCACCTTCGGATGCAGACAAGGATGGTCGGCGAAACAGCTCGGGATAAACCCGGTGCTGAACTCGCCGCTGATGAACTGCGGGTGTTGCAGCAGGCTGGCGAGCAAGTGCTGATTGCTTTGCACGCCCAGCAACACGCTGTCCTGCACCGCCCGCAGCAGTTTGCGCCGCGCTTCTTCACGGGTGGCTCCGTGGGCAATGATCTTGCCCAGCAGCGGATCGTAGAACGGGCTGATGTTCTGGCCTTCGATCAAACCGTGATCGATCCGCACACCGTCTTGCAACGCCAGCTCCCACGCCTCGACTCGCCCGGTTTGTGGCAAAAAGCCCTGGGCCGGATCTTCGGCGTACAAACGCACTTCCATGGCATGCCCGTTGAGCTGCACTTCTTCCTGGCTCAACGGCAGCGGCAGGCCCTCGGCGACGTGCAGCTGCCAGGCCACCAGATCAAGGCCGGTGATCAATTCGGTCACCGGGTGCTCCACTTGCAGCCGGGTGTTCATCTCCAGAAAGTAGAACTGCCCGCGCGCGTCCAGCAAAAACTCAACGGTGCCGGCGCCCACGTAATTCACCGCGCGCCCAGCCTTCAACGCCGCTTCGCCCATGGCCTGGCGCAACTCGGTGGTCATCACCGGGCAGGGTGCTTCTTCGATGACTTTCTGGTGGCGACGCTGGATCGAACAGTCGCGTTCGCCGAGGTAGATCAGGTTGCCGTGCTGGTCGCCGAACACCTGGATTTCGACATGGCGCGGATCGATCAGCGCTTGTTCGAGAATCAGTTCGTCGCTTCCAAACCCGTGCAGGGCTTCGGAGCGCGCGGTTCGCAGCTGTTCCAGCAAATCGTCGGCGCTGTGCACCAGGCGCATGCCGCGTCCGCCGCCGCCGGCGCTGGCCTTGATCATCAGCGGATAGCCGATGCGTGCGGCTTCGCGGCTCAGGGTCGCATCGTCCTGTTCGGCGCTCTGATAGCCTTTGATGCAGGGCACGCCGGCCGCGAGCATGGCGAGTTTCGACAGGCGCTTGCTGCCCATCAATTCGATTGCTTCGGGGCTCGGGCCAATGAAGGTGATGCCGGCGTTTTGGCAGGCGAAGGCGAATTCGGCATTTTCCGAGAGAAAGCCGTAGCCGGGGTGTATCGCGTCGGCACCGCTGCGCCGGGCGGCGTCGATGATCGCCGGGATGTTCAGGTAGGACTGCTGCACCGGGGCCGGGCCGATGTTGACCGCTTCGTCGGCCATTTGGACGTGCAGGGCGTCGGCGTCGGCATCGCTGAATACGGCGACGGTGCGGTAGCCCAGGGCGTGGGCGGTGCGCTGGATGCGGCAGGCGATTTCACCGCGGTTGGCGATGAGGATTTTGCTGAGTCCGGGCATGGGTTGTTCCCTTGTTATTGCGGTGAATGTGATGGCCTCTTCGCAGGCAAGCCTCGCTCCTACAGGTACAGCGATTGCCGCGGGATTGGGCTCGGCACAAAACCTGTAGGCGCGAGGCTTGCCCGCGAAGCTTTTAGAGGGCCCACCCCGGTTTACGTTTTTGCACGAAGGCCATCGTCCCCTCGACCCCTTCAGCCCCGGTCACCGCTTCGCTGAACCACCCGGCCGCTTCATCCAGCAACGCGTCCGAAGGCTGCCCCGCACTCGCCAACAACAGTTTTTTGGTCGTGGCATTCGCCCCCGGCGCGCAGCACAACACATGGGCCAGAATTTCATCGAGGCGTTCGGCCAAGGCTTGCGCGTCATGCTCGACGAAATGCACCAAGCCCATGCGCCGTGCCTGGGTGCCATCGAAGCGTGCGGCCGTCAGTGCCAGTCGACGTGCCTGGGTCAAACCGATGCGCTGCACCACAAACGGCGCGATCTGCGCGGGCAACAGACCGAGACTGGTTTCCGGCAGACCGAACTGCGCCAGGTGATCGGCCAGCGCGACATCGCTGACGCAGGCCAGTCCCAATCCACCGCCAAGCACCGCGCCTTGCAGCACCGTGATGACCACTTGCGGCGCGTGTTGCACCTCTTGCAGCAGCGCGCCGAACGCTCGGTTCAAATCGCGATAGGCGTCCGGGCCTTGAGCCCGGGCATTGGCCATGTCCTTGATGTCGCCGCCAGCACAAAAATGCCCGCCGGCACCGCCGATCACCAGCGCACGAACGGCTCGATCGTCACGCACCGCGGCGAGCACCGCACGCAGTTCGGCAACCATCTGCAAGCTCATGGCGTTGCGGCTTTCCGGGCGGTTGAGGGTGATGTGCAGCACGCCGTTATGGGATTCGAGCAGCAAGGTCTGGCAAACCGGCAGGGCGCTCATTTCTTTTTCCCCGGCAGGATGCCCATCAGTTTGCAGATGATGCCCAGCATGATTTCGTCGGCCCCGCCGCCGATCGACACCAGCCGCACGTCACGGTAAGCGCGGGCCACCGGGTTGTCCCACATGAAGCCCATGCCCCCCCAATATTGCAGGCAGCTGTCGCTGACTTCGCGACCCAGGCGCCCGGCCTTGAGTTTGGCCATCGACGCCAGGCGCGTGACGTCCTGGCCTTTGATGTACTGCTCGGTGGCCTGATAGACCAGCGCTCGCAAGCATTCGATTTCGGTTTGCAGTTCGGCCAGGCGAAAGTGAATGACCTGATTGTCGATCAGCGCGCTGCCGAAGGTCTTGCGCTCCTTGCAGTACTCGATGGTGCTGTCGACGCAGTATTCCAGGCCCTTGATCATGTTCGCCGCGCCGAACAGGCGTTCTTCCTGGAATTGCAGCATCTGCATCATGAAGCCCGCGCCTTCATGGCCGATGCGGTTGCGCTGCGGCACGCGCACGTTGTCGAAAAACACCTGGGCGGTTTCCGAACTGCGCATGCCGAGCTTGTCCAGGTGCGAACTGAGGCTGATGCCCGGGGTGTTCATCGGCACCATGATCAGCGATTTGTTGACGTGCGGTTTGTCGTCGGAGGTGTTGGCGAGCAGGCAGATGAAGTCGGCGCTCGGCGAGTTGGTGATCCACATTTTGCTGCCGTTGATCACGTAGTCGTCGCCGTCCTTGCGGGCGCTGGTTTTCAATCCGGCGACGTCGGAACCGGCACCGACTTCGGAGACGCCAATGCAACCGACCTGTTCACCGGTAATCGCGGGACGGAGGAATTCTTCGCGCAACTCATCGGAGCCGAAGCGGGCGAGGGCGGGCGTGCACATGTCGGTCTGCACGCCAATGGACATCGGAATCCCGCCACAATGAATCGTGCCGAACTCTTCGGCCGCCACGATCGAATAGCTGTAGTCGAGTCCCATCCCACCGAATTTTTCCGGTTTGGAAATCCCCAGCAAGCCGAGGTCGCCGGCCTTGCGGAAAATCTCGTGGATGGGAAAGCGCCCGGCCTTTTCCCATTCTTCGACGTGGGGATTGATCTCGTGATCGACGAATTGGCGGACCGTGCGACGCAGTGCTTCGTGTTCCTGGGTGAAGATCATTTTTATTGTTCTCCTGTGATCCGCGATCAGAATCTCGCGACGCCAAAACTGTTGGTTTGCAGTGGCCGCACTTCGGCCTCATGACAGATGTCCAGCAAGTAACCGAGCAAGGTCCGGGTATCCCGCGGGTCGATCAGCCCGTCGTCCCACAGGTTGGCGCTGCCATACAGCGCGGTGGACTGGCTGTCGAGTTTCTGCGCGGTCACCTGTTCCAGCATGTCGAGCATTTTGGGGTCCGGCACCAGGCCGTCCTTGAGTTGTTTGGCCTCGGTGACGATGCGCAGCACCTTGCCGGCCTGGGCACCACCCATGACGGCGGTGCGGCTGTTGGGCCAGGCGAAGATGAAACGCGGGTCGAGGCCGCGGCCGCACATCGCGTAGTTGCCGGCGCCGTAGGAGCCGCCGACGACGATGGTCAGTTTAGGCACCCGGGCGTTGGCCACCGCTTGAATCATCTTCGCGCCGTGCTTGATCACGCCTTGCTGTTCCGACTCGGTGCCGACCATGAACCCGGTGGTGTTGTGGAAAAACAGCAGCGGCGTCCGGCTCTGGTCACACAGCTGAATGAATTGCGCCGCCTTGCTCGCCCCCTTGGGCGTGATCGGGCCGTTGTTGCCGATGAATCCGCAGGCGCGGCCCTGAATGTGCAAATGGCCGCAGAGGGTCTGCTGATCGAACTCACCCTTGAACTCGAGGAAGCTCGAACCGTCGGCAATCCGCGCGATGATTTCGCGCACGTCATAGGGCTTTTTCGGATCGTCGGGAATCAGCCCGAGCAACTCGTCGATCGGGTAGAGCGGGTCTTCCCAATACCGGGCGGGCGCTACCGGCAGCCGTGAATTCCACGACAGCAGACTGACAATCTCGCGCACCTGGCGCACGCCATCGGCATCGTTCTCGGCCAGGTATTCGGCGGTGCCGGCGGTTTGTGCGTGCATCTCGGCGCCGCCCAGTTCTTCATCGGTGGCGACTTCTCCGGTGGCGGCCTTGAGCAGCGGCGGGCCGGCCAGAAACAGCTTCGCCTTGCCGCGCACCACCACCACATAATCCGAGAGCCCCGGCTGATAAGCTCCGCCCGCTGTGGCCGAGCCGTGGACCACGGTAATCTGCGGCAGCCCCATGGCCGACATCCGCGCCTGATTGGCAAAGCTGCGCGCGCCTTCGACGAAAATCTCCGCCGCGTAATTGAGATTGGCGCCGCCGCTCTCGGCGAGGGTGATCACCGGCAGTTTGTTTTCCATGGCGATCTGTTGCAGGCGCAGGGACTTTTTCAGACCGCTGGGGGAAATGGTCCCGCCCTTGATCGCACTGTTATTCGCCACCACCAGCACCCGCACGCCGGACACGTAGCCGATCCCGGCGATCAAGCCGCCGCCGGCCGAGCTGCCGTCCTTGTCGTCGTGCAGTTTGTAGCCGGCCAGGCTCGCCAGTTCGAGGAACGGCGCGCCAGGGTCGAGCAGCAGATTGAGGCGTTCACGGGGCAGCAACTGGCCGCGTTTGTCGAATTTGGGCTTGGCTTCGGCCGCCTTGTTCAGCAGGTTTTGTTCGAGCTGGCGGACCTGCTCGATGCCGACCAGCATGGCCGTGCGGTTCTGGGCGAACTGTTCGCTGAACGGGTCTACCTGGGACTGGATCACCGGCATGGTTTATTCCTTGTCCTTGAGCACATCAGGAAGGTAGGCGCGGTGAAAACCGTTGTACGACTCACTGTTCGTCGCCTTGTGAATCGGCCACGCCCGACCACCGAGACTCGCGGCGCCGTCGATGCGCAACGTGCTGCCGCTGATGAACGCGGCGGCCGGGCTGAGCAGGAAAACAATCGCCGCGCTGACTTCGGATTCCGTGCCGATGCGCTTGAGCGGCACATGCTCGCGCAAGGTTGGAATCACCGCTTTGAACGCACCTTCGTAGGTGTCCATACCGCTCGATGCCACCCAACCCGGCGCCACCGCGTTGACCCGCACCCCGGCATAACCCCATTCGAAGGCGGCAGTCTTGGTGAGGTTGTCCATGCCCGAGCGCGCCGCGCCCGAGTGGCCCATGCCGGGCATGCCGCCCCACATGTCGGCGAGCATGTTGACGATGGCGCCGCCGTGTTTGCTCATGGATTGGTTGAACACTTCCCGGGCCATCAGGAAACCGCCCACCAGGTTGGTGCGCATCACGGTTTCGAAACCCTTCTGATTGATCGAGGCCAGCGGCGACGGGTATTGGCCACCGGCATTGTTGACCAATCCGTGGATCGGGCCGTGCTGGCGGATCAACTCGCTGACCAGATGCCTGACCGCTTCTTCTTCACGAATGTCGCAGGTGGCCCAGTCCGCCTTGCCGCCGTCTTCGGCAATCTCGGCGGCGACGTTTTTCAACTTGTCGGCCTTGCGCCCGACCAGCAGCACATGGGCGCCAAGTGCCGCCAGCTCATGGGCGGTGCACCGGCCGATGCCGCTGCCGCCACCGGTGACGATGATGGTTTGGCCTGCAAACAAACCGGCTTTGAAAATCGAATCGTAGGCCATGGCGACCGTCCTCTAGTTGACCTGGTCGGCGATGCCCTGGGGCACCGGAATCTGGATGTCCAGCAACTGCTGGGCGAAGGCTTTGCCTTGCGGATCGATTCGCAGGCTGGCCACGCCACCGCCGCCGAGGGCGTTCTCCAGGAGAAAATTGAAACTGTGGGTGCCGGGCAAATACCAACGCTCGACACGTCCGTGGATCGGGTCAAGGACATGGCTCATCCAGTCGACCATCACCTCGGGCGTCAGGGCTTCGGCGATCCATGGCAGATACTCGGCTTCCCGGGCCATGACGCCGATGTTGCTGTGATTACCCTTGTCGCCGGAGCGCGCGACGGCGAGTTTGATCAGGGCCACGCTGGCATCGGCGCGGCCTGTGGGTTGCGGCGGGTCGAACGGAACGGGCAAGTCATCCGGGTCGAGCACATCGACGGCGGGCAGGGCGCACGGGTGGCGTTGGCCCTGCAGATCAATTTCCAGCGTGCAGGCGGTTTTGTCGATGAGGAACGAGAACAGCCGGATCAGCGGATACACCGTCGGCCGTCCACCGACAATTCCGGTCAGTCCCGGCGCCATGCCGGTGGCAGCCTGGGCGATTTCCCGGGAGAACACGATCAGTGCCTGTTTGTTCGGATGGCGCACCGCGAGTTTGATCACCACTTCGCGGCTGTCCTGGCGTTGGCCGTGGGCACCGTAAGTGGCCTCGCTGCCCAGGAGTTCGATGTTCACTTCACTGTAGGGCGCCCAGCCGCGCTGGCTGAAGATCTCCGAGGTCTTGTTGATGATCGCCTGGCCGACCCGTTCGGCCTTGGCCACGGCATCGATCCCGGCGATCAGGCAACTGGCGGTGCAGCGGAAACCGTCCGGGTAGGTCGCGCTGACCTTGTATTGATCGGTAGGCGGCAAGCCTTTGGCGCCATGCACCTGAACTGCGTTTTTACCTTGTTGCACAAGTTTGACCTGGGTGAAATCGCAGACCACGTCAGGCAGCAGGTAGGCCTGGGGGTTGCCGATTTCATAGAGCATTTGTTCGCCGACGGTCAACGGCGTGACCAGGCCGCCTGAGCCCTCGGGTTTGCTGACGATGAACTGGCTGTCGGCGCTGACTTCGACGATGGGGAAGCCAATGTGTTCGTAATCGGGCACATCGCGCCAATCGGTGAAATTGCCGCCGGTGCACTGGGCGCCACATTCGATGATGTGCCCGGCCAATGCGGCCTGGGCCAGTTTGTCGTAGTCATGCCAGGACCAGCCGAATTCATGGACCAGCGCGGCACTGACGACCGCGCTGTCGACGACGCGTCCGGTAATGACGATGTCGGCACCCAATCGAAGGGCTTCGACAATGCCCGGTGCGCCGAGGTAGGCGTTGGTCGAGACGCACATCGGCGGCAAGGGCGCGCCGCTGAACATTTCATGCAGGCCACGGCTGCTCAGCTGTTTGAACTGCGGTTGCAGGTCGTCGCCCAGCAACACGGCGATTTTCAGTGCCACCCCGGCCTTGTCACATGCCGCTTGCAAGGCAGCGGCGCAGGCCTGTGGATTGACCCCGCCGGCATTGCTGATGACGCGGATGTGTTGTTCGGCGAGTTGCCCAAGCAGTGGGCTGAGGACTTCGATGAAGTCGCCCGCATAGCCCGCCTGCGGATCTTTCATCCGTGCGCCGGCCATGATCGACATCGTGATTTCTGCCAAATAGTCGAAGACCAGATAGTCCAGACGCCCACCGTGCACCAGTTGCGCAGCAGCGGTTGAGGTATCGCCCCAGAACGCGCTGGCGCATCCGATGCGAATCGTTTCTGGCGCAGTCCTTTCCATAACCACCTCCGATAGAAGTGCATCGAGACTACCAAGCAAGCGCTTGGTTTGTAAACGACTGAAATATCTTCTGCCCGAGCGCTTGCTTGGTTGTCGTCGCCAGCTTAAATTGCCCGCGCAACCCCGCTGTTTTAGCGGCGGGCGGCGCATTTGATTGATCGACTGTAGGAGAGAATGGGTGGACGAGCAAAAAGCCCTGGGGGTCATGCGCGAATTGGTCGACAGCGGCCAATTGACCGACCCCGACAGCGCCCGCGGCAAACTGCTGCAAGTGGCGGCTCACCTGTTCCGTAACAAAGGGTATGAACGCACCACGGTGCGCGATCTGGCTGGCGCCGTGGGCATTCAGTCGGGCAGCATTTTTCATCACTTCAAAAGCAAGGACGAGATCCTGCGCGCGGTGATGGAAGAGACCATCCGCTACAACACGGCGTTGATGCACGCCGCCCTGGCCGAGGCCGGCAATGTACGCGAGCGGGTGCTGGCGCTGATTCGCTGCGAATTGCAGTCGATCATGGGCGGCAGCGGCGAGGCCATGGCGGTGTTGGTGTACGAATGGCGTTCGCTGTCCGAAGACGGTCAGGCGCAGGTGCTGGCGCTGCGCGATATTTACGAAGCGCTTTGGCTGCAGGTGTTGGGTGAAGCCAAGGACGCCGGTTTTATCCGCGGCGATGTGTTCATCACGCGTCGTTTTCTGACGGGGGCGTTGTCCTGGACCACCACCTGGTTTCGTGCCGGCGGCAGCATGAGCCTCGATCAATTGGCCGATGAAGCATTGATTCTTGTGCTCGAAGAGAAGTAATAAGGTGTCATGAGCCAGCAGGAAACTGGCTAAGTGGCCGAAACCGCCTAGCTTGAATGCATTGATGGGTATTTTTTGGGGAGTGGGTTGTTTTGATGTCTTCGCCAATTAGGACGGCCACGCGGCTTTTGCTGGCGTCGCTCGCGGCGGTTTGGGTATTGCCGTCCCAGGCTGCACAACTGGTGCGTGTCGGTGCCGCACATTTCCCGCCTTATACCGTGCGCCCGGAATCCGGTGCCGACACTGGCCTGCTGCCGCAATTGGTAGAAGCCTTGAATCAATCGCAGAGCGACTATCAGTTCGTCCTGGTGCCGACTTCGATTCCTCGGCGATTCGGAGATTTCAAGCAAGGTCGGGTCGACATGGCCATTTTCGAGAACCCGGACTGGGGCTGGAAGGACATTCCCCACGTCAGCGTCGACATGGGGCTTGAAGACGCCGAGATTTTCGTCGCGCAACGTGAGCCCGAGCGCCAGCAAAGTTATTTTACCGACCTCACCGGCAAGCGTCTGGCGCTGTTCAGCGGCTATCACTACGAGTTCGCCAACTTCAATGCCGACCCGAAATTCCTCGCGCAGAACTACGACGCCACGCTGACCTATTCCCATGACAGCAACCTGCTGATGGTGCTGCGCGGGAGGGCAGACATTGCCTTGGTGACGCGTTCCTACCTGAGCGATTACCTGCTGCGCAACGAGCTCGTGGCCGATCAGCTGCTGGTGTCGCAGCGCGTCGATCAGGTGTATCACCACTACGCGATCCTGCGTCCGTCCGCGCCCATCAGCGGCGAGGCGTTCGGCAAGTTGCTGCAAGGGTTGCGGGACAATGGGCAGATGCTGAAGATTTTCGATCCATACAAGATTGCAGTGGTGGCGGTGCCCAAGCCCTGAATGACACCGCAGGTCGCGCCAATTCGCGACTTCACTTAAATTTCCTGCCCCGGCTCACGTCACAGGGTTGAACTGTCGACGATTATCGTGAGCCCGACCCATGCCCCATCTGAATGACCTGACTGCCCTGGCCTTGCCCAACGGAAGCCGTCTTGTAGCTGATGAAACCCAAAGTCGCCTGCACCTCAGCCTGGAAGGGCAGCCGCTGATCGAGCTGCGCCTGACGCGCGAGCCCGATGTGCAGGTGCAGGTCGAAAAGCGTTTCGACACGCCTGAAAGTCAGGCGCTCTGGGCCACCTGCTATTGGCTGTTTGCCCGTGATCCGGCGTGCCAGCACCTGACGTTTCAACTGCAGCAATCGCCTGCCGACGCCTTGGCGAGCGGTTTGCTGATTCCCACCGACACCGCCGGCCAATACCGTTGCGAACGCACGCTGTTCTGGCAGTTGCCCCAGCCGTGGCTCAGCCAGGCGCAGGCCGACACTTATCCGCAGCAAATGGTCATCAGTGGCGGCAAGCGTCATCCGCTGCGCCCGCTAAAACCACGCGGTGAAGTCTATCGGCGCTTCGATGCGCGGCTCGGTGGCTGGATTTCCCTGCGCACGCTGGATATCGATCTGGACCTGGGGCGTTTCAATCGCTGGCAGAACAGCCCGCGGGTCGCGAGTTTCTGGCAGGAGGAGGGCAGCCTCGAGCAGCACCGCGAGTACCTGAGCAAACTCGAAGCCGATCCTCACACCCTGACCCTGATCGGTTGTTTCGATGATCAGCCGTTTGCCTATTTCGAAGCCTACTGGGCCAAGGAAGATCGCATCGCGCCGTTCTATGACACCGGCGATTACGACCGTGGTATCCACATGCTGGTGGGTGAAGAAAATCACCGTGGCCCGCACAAGGTGGCGAGCTGGTTATCGGCGTTGACGCACTACCTGTTTCTCGACGATCCGCGCACCCAGCGAGTCGTCGCCGAGCCTCGCGCCGACAACGGGAAGATGATCAAGTACATGCAGGACCAGGGTTACCACTGTGAGAAGGAGTTCGACTTTCCGCACAAGCGCGCGGCGTTGATGATGCTGGGGCGGGAGCGGTTTTTTGCTCGGTGCAAGTTGGCGTGATGCTTATGGCTCAAGGTCTGCACTGACCTTGAGTGCCCCATCGCGAGCAGGCTCGCTCCCACATTGAATCTCCAGTGAACACACAATCGGTGAACACCAAAGATCCAATGTAGGAGTGAGCCTGCTCGCGATCGGGGTCACCGCAAATTGGAGCTTTTAGCGACGGGCAAAGGTATCCACACGATTGCCCGAGACCTTGCGGCAGTGCACCAGCGCATCGCGAATCATGAAGTTCACCAGTGTCGGCGAGACGCCGAGTTCCTTGGCGATGTCCTTTTGCGGCACGCCGTGCAGGCGGTACATCTCGAAGGCGTAACGGGTACGGCTGGGCAGCTCCGTCAGCGCATCGGCGATGTTTTCCAGGGTCGAGAAATTGATGTGCGAGGTTTCCGGCGAAGCGCCCTGAATCACCACGTTCAGACCTTCCTCTTCCGGCCCGGAGTATTTCTGCTCCAGCGCCTGCTTGCGATAGTGGTCGATCGCCAGGTTGCGCACGATCTGGAACAGATAACTGAGCTGAGCCTTGAAGGATGACGTGATCTGCGGCGCCGATTGCAGCCGGAAAAACGCATCCTGGACCACGTCTTCAGCACGCGACCGGCAACCGGTAATCCGCGCTGCAATCTTGACCAGAATCAGTCGGTTGTCGACAAAGGCCTGAAGTAGCGGTGAATCGCACCTGCTTGTGGATACTTGTTCCGTCATGGAAATCACCTTGCTGCCAATAGGTTGGTGGGGCGGCGGGGGGTGGCCGTCCTACACATCGAGCGACAAATTATGCTGAATGATAATGATTGTCAATTGAGAAAGAGAACTAATGCTCCTCAGTGGTGCAGAGTGAGAACTGCGACACGCTGTCGCACTCGCGTGCAGCACTTGGTTCCGTTGACGATCGACCCTGCCGACTAATTATTTCAAGACGTCATCCGTTCTCATTGGTGAAAGGTGCCGGGTAAATCCCGGCCAAAACCGCACTCCCAATGCCTTGCGCAGTCGGCGAAGACCGCGTCCTGCATGCCCTTTAGTGGGCGTGACGTAAGAAAACCGATTCCATTTGCAAGCCGAATTCAGGCAGGAAACCTCATGACCGACGCGTTCGAACTCCCAAGCAATCTGGTCCAAGCCCTCCAGCGCCGAGCGGCCCTGACGCCGGATCGGGTGGCCTTGCGTTTTCTTGCCGAAACCCCGGAGCAGGCCGTGGTCCTCAGTTATCGCGAGCTGGATCAGCGGGCGCGAACCATTGCCGGTGCGTTGCAGGCCGAGGCTGAGTTCGGCGATCGCGCCGTGCTGTTGTTTCCGAGCGGCCCGGATTACGTCGCGGCGTTTTTTGGTTGCCTGTACGCCGGAGTGATCGCGGTGCCGGCTTATCCGCCGGAGTCGGCTAAACGTCATCACCAGGAACGTTTGCTGTCGATCATCAACGATGCCGAGCCGCGCCTGCTGCTGACCAGCGCCGGCCTGCGTGACGCCTTGCAGCAGATTGAAGGTGCGCCGCCGCTGCTGTGCGTCGACACCCTCGACGGTGCCTTGGCCGCCAGCTGGGTCGCGCCGAACCTGGCCGGTGACCACATCGCCTTTCTGCAATACACCTCCGGTTCCACCGCGTTGCCCAAAGGCGTGCAAGTCAGCCACGGCAACCTGGTGGCCAATGAACTGCTGATCCGTCATGGCTTCGGTATCGATCTGAACCCGGATGACGTGATCGTCAGCTGGCTGCCGCTGTACCACGACATGGGCCTGATCGGCGGTCTGTTGCAGCCGGTTTTCAGCGGTGTGCCGTGTGTGTTGATGTCGCCGGCGTATTTCCTCGGCCGGCCGTTGCGCTGGCTGGAAGCGATCAGCGAATACGGCGGCACCATCAGCGGCGGCCCGGATTTCGCCTATCGCCTGTGCAGCGAGCGCGTCAGTGAGTCGGCGCTGGAACGCCTCGACCTGAGCGGCTGGCGCGTCGCGTATTCCGGCTCCGAACCGATTCGTCTCGACACCCTCAATCGTTTCGGCGAAAAGTTCGCGGTGTGCGGTTTCACCACTGACAGTTTCATGGCGTCCTACGGGTTGGCCGAAGCCACCTTGTTTGTCGCCGGAACCCCGCGCGGTCAGGGCATCGGCAACCTGCGCGTGGACGATCAAGCCCTGGCCCAAAACCGCGCAGAGCCTGGCGAGGGCAGCGCGATCATGAGTTGCGGCATCAGCCAGCCGGATCACGCGGTGTTGATTGTCGACCCGGTCGCGCTCAACGAACTCGCCGACAACGCCGTCGGCGAAGTGTGGGCTGCCGGGCCTAGCATCGCCCATGGCTACTGGCGCAACCCCGAGGCCAGCGCCAAGACCTTCGTCCAGCACAACGACCGGACCTGGCTGCGCACCGGCGACCTGGGTTTCATGCGTGACGGTGAACTGTTCATCACCGGGCGCCTGAAAGACATGCTGATCGTTCGCGGTCACAACCTGTATCCGCAAGACATCGAACAGACCGTCGAACGCGAAGTGGAAGTGGTGCGTAAAGGTCGTGTCGCGGCTTTCGCGGTCACTGTCGATGGCCGGGAAGGCATCGGCATCGCCGCGGAAATCAGCCGCAGCGTGCAGAAGATCCTCCCGCCCGACGCGTTGATCAAAGCCATCCGCCAAGCGGTGGCCGAGGCGTATCAGGAAGCGCCGAGCGTGGTGGTGCTGCTCAATCCGGGCGCATTGCCCAAAACCTCCAGCGGCAAACTGCAACGTTCGGCCTGCCGCAATCGTCTGAAGGACGGCAGTCTCGACAGCTATGCGCTGTTCCCTTCAGCGGACGCTCAGGGCGAATCCGGCACAGCGTCGGGTTCCGAACTGCAAGCCTTGATCGGCCAGATCTGGAGCGAGCAACTGCAGGTCAAACAGGTCAACGCCGACGATCACTTCTTCCTGCTCGGCGGCAATTCCATCGCCGCCACTCAAGTGGTTGCGCGACTGCGTGAAACACTCGGACTGGAGCTGAACCTGCGCCTGCTGTTCGAAGCGCCAACCCTCGGCGCCTTCACTGCCGCTGTCGCTCAGCTGCAACAGGACGGCGGCCTGGCCCAAGGCGTGATTACTCCGCTGTCGCGTCACGAACCGATGCCACAGTCTCTGGCGCAGAACCGCCTCTGGATTACCTGGCAACTCGATCCGCACAGCAGCGCCTACAACATTCCCGGGGCCTTGCGCCTGCGTGGAGAGCTGGACGAAAACGCCTTGCGCGCCAGTTTCCAGCAGCTGATCGAACGTCATGAATCCTTGCGCACACGCTTCTTCGAACGGGACGGCGTGGCGCTCCAGCAGGTCGATGTGGCGGGCGAATTCAACCTGCAATTGATCGACATCAGCGAACTGCCCGCCGAGGAGCGCGAAGCCCGCGCGCTGCACATCCGTGAGGACGAAGCCCGCACCCAATTCGATCTGGAGAAAGGCCCGCTGCTGTGGGTGACGCTGGTGCGCCTCGACGACGATGACCATCAACTGCTGGTGACGATGCATCACATCATTGCCGATGGCTGGTCGCTGAACGTGCTGATCGACGAGTTCTCGCGCCTGTACGCCGCGGCTTCCCAAGGACAAAAGGCCACGCTTCCCGCATTGCCGACCCAATACGCCGATTACGGCAGCTGGCAGCGTCAATGGCTGGCGCAAGGGGAGGGCGAGCGTCAACTCGCCTACTGGAAAACGCAGTTGGGCGAAGAGCATCCAACGCTGAACCTGGCCACCGATCATCCGCGCTCGGCGCAGCACGTTCACAGTGCTGCCCGCCACTCGATAAAGCTCGCCGCGACCCTGAGCGATGCCATTCGCCAGACCGCCCAGGCGCATGAGTCGACGCCGTTCATGCTGTTGCTCGCCGCCTTCCAGAGCCTGTTGCACCGCTACAGCGGCCAGCGCGACATCCGCATCGGCGTGCCGAATGCCAACCGCCCGCGCCTGGAAACCCAAGGGCTGATCGGCTTCTTCATCAACACCCAGGTGCTGCGTGCCGACGTGGATTCGCGCCTGCCATTCGTTGAGCTGCTGGCGCAAACCCGCCAGGCCGCGCTGGGGGCGCAAGCGCATCAGGATCTGCCGTTCGAACAACTGCTCGAAGCGTTCCCGCAAGCGCGCGAACAAGGCTTGTTCCGGGTGATGTTCAACCACCAGCAACGGGACTTGAACGCGCTGCGCCGCTTGCCGGGATTGCTCGCCGAAGAACTGCCGTGGCACAGCCGCGAAGCCAAGTTCGACCTTCAACTGCACAGCGAAGAAGACCAGAAGGGTCGCTTGAGCCTGTCCTTCGACTACGCCAGCGAGCTGTTCGACGCGACGACCATCGAGCGCCTGGCCGAGCATTTCAGCCACCTGCTGCGAGCCATTTGCGAGCAACCGTCCACCGCCATCGGCGACCTGCCACTGCTGAGCGCAAGCGAACACGACCAACAATCGTCCTGGAGCGCCGCGCCGTGCACACCGGCCAGCCAATGGTTGCCGGAACGGCTCAACGAGCAAGCGCGCCAGACCCCGGAACGCACCGCGCTGATCTGGGACGGCGGCAGCCTCGATTTCGCCGAACTGCACACCCAGGCCAACCGCCTGGCCCATTACCTGCGCGACAAAGGCGTCGGCCCGGACGTCTGCGTGGCCATCGCCGCCGAGCGTTCGCCGCAGTTGCTGATCGGCCTGCTGGCGATCATCAAGGCTGGTGGTGCCTACGTGCCGCTGGACCCGGATTACCCGGCCGAGCGCCTGGCCTACATGCTCAGCGACAGCGGCGTGGAGTTGCTGCTGACCCAGACCCAATTGCTCGAACGCCTGCCGGCCACCGATGGCGTCAGCTTCATCGCCATGGATGCGCTGCATCTGGAGAACTGGCCAAGCCAGGCGCCGGGCCTGCACCTTCACGGCGACAACCTCGCCTACGTGATTTACACCTCCGGTTCCACCGGTCAACCCAAGGGCGTCGGCAACACCCACGCGGCGCTCGCCGAGCGCCTGCAATGGATGCAGAACACCTACGGTTTGAACGACACCGACGTGCTGATGCAAAAAGCCCCGATCAGTTTCGACGTGTCGGTGTGGGAGTGCTTCTGGCCGCTGATCACCGGCGCCCGCTTGCTGATTGCCGGCCCCGGCGAGCACCGCGATCCGCATCGCATCGCGCAGCTGGTTCAGCAATACGGCGTGACCACGCTGCACTTCGTGCCGCCACTGCTTTCGTTGTTCATCGACGAGCCGCTGACCGCCGAATGCACCAGCCTGCGCCGGGTCTTCTCCGGTGGCGAAGCCTTACCCGCCGAGCTGCGCAACCGCGTGCTGGAACAACTGCCGGCCGTGCGATTGCACAACCGCTACGGCCCGACCGAAACCGCAATCAACGTCACCCATTGGCACTGCGTCCGCGCCGATGGCGAGCGCTCGCCGATTGGCCGTCCGTTGGGCAACGTGGTGTGCCGCGTGCTCGACAGCGACCTCAACCCGGTGCCGGCCGGGGTGCCGGGTGAGCTGTGCATCAGCGGCATCGGCCTTGCTCGTGGTTATCTGGGCCGTCCGGGGCTGACCGCTGAACGTTTTATCGTCGATCCACTGGGCGTGCAGGGCGCGCGTCTGTACCGCACCGGCGACCGTGCGCGCTGGACGGCGGATGGGGTGATCGAATACCTCGGTCGCCTCGATCAGCAGGTCAAACTGCGCGGCTTCCGTGTCGAGCCCGAAGAAATCGAAGCGCGCTTGCTGGCCCAGGAAGGCGTCGCCCAAGCCGTGGTGCTGGTGCGCGAAACGGCCGCCGGTGGCCAATTGATCGGTTACTACACCGCCACCGATTCCATTGAACAGGTTGATGTTCAAACCGCACGCCTGACAGCCGCACTGGCGGCTGAGCTGCCGGAATACATGGTCCCGGCCCAGCTGATGCGCCTGGACGAAATGCCCCTGAGCCCGAGCGGCAAACTCGACCGTCGTGCCTTGCCCGAACCGCAATGGCAAGTGCGCGAACACGTCGAGCCGGTCACAGCGCTTGAGCAGCAAATCGCCGGCATCTGGCGCGAAGTGCTCGGCCTTGCGCAGATTAGCCTGCGTGACGATTTCTTCGCCCTCGGCGGTCATTCGTTGCTGGCCACGCAAATCATTTCCCGCACCCGTCAGGCCTGCGACGTTGAGTTGCCGCTGCGGGCACTGTTCGAAAACAGTGAGCTGGGCGCGTTTGCCGAACAGGTGCAACTGATCCAGGCCAGCGGCAAGACCAACCAGCAACCGCCCATCGAGAACGTCGACCGCCGCCAACCGGTGCCGCTCTCTTATTCCCAGCAACGCATGTGGTTTCTCTGGCAAATGGAGCCCGACAGCCCGGCCTATAACGTCGGCGGCATGGCACGGTTGCGCGGTGTACTCGATGTCGGGGGTTTCGAAGCAGCTTTGCAAGCGCTGATCATACGTCACGAAACCCTGCGCACCACGTTCCCGAGCATCGACGGCGTGGCCCGCCAACAGGTGCATGCGCAAACCGGCATGCGCATGGACTGGAAGGACTTCTCGGCGCTGGAGGCCGACAGCCGTGAGCAACGGGTGCAGCAACTGGCTGACGACGAGGCACATAAACCGTTCGATCTGGAAACCGGTCCGCTGCTGCGCGCCTGTCTGGTCAAGACCGCCGAGCACGAACACTATCTGGTGCTGACTTTGCACCACATCGTCACCGAAGGCTGGGCGATGGACATCTTTGCCCGGGAACTGAGCGCGCTGTACGAAGCGTTCGTCGATGACCGCGAATCGCCGTTGGCACCGCTGCCAGTGCAGTACCTGGATTACAGCGTCTGGCAGCGCCAGTGGCTGGAATCCGGTGAGCGCCAGCGCCAGCTCGACTACTGGACCGCGCAACTGGGCCGCGAACATCCGCTGCTGGAATTGCCCGCCGACCGTCCACGTCCGCCGGTGCAAAGCCATCAGGGCGAACTGTTCCGTTTCGACCTGAGCGATGACCTCGCCGCACGGGTGCGCGCCTTCAACGCGCAAAACGGCCTGACCCTGTTCATGACCATGACAGCCGCACTGGCCGTGCTGCTTTATCGCTACAGCGGCCAAAACGACCTGCGCATCGGCGCGCCGGTGGCCAACCGGATTCGCCCGGAAAGCGAAGGACTGATCGGGGCGTTCCTCAACACCCAAGTGCTGCGTTGCCAGCTCGACGGGCAGATGTCCGTCGGTGAATTGTTCGAGCAGGTGCGCCACACGGTGATCGAAGGCCAGTCCCATCAGGACTTGCCATTCGATCACTTGGTCGAGGCCTTGCAGCCACCGCGCAGTGCCGCGTACAACCCGCTGTTCCAGGTGATGTGCAACGTGCAACGCTGGGAATTCCAGCAAAGCCGCACCCTGGCCGGCATGACCGTCGAGTACCTGGCCAACGATGCCCGGGCGACCAAGTTCGACCTCAACCTGGAAGTCACCGACCTCGATCATCGACTGGGTTGCTGCCTGACTTACAGCACCGATTTGTTCGATGAACCGCGCATTGCACGCATGGCGGGGCACTGGCGCAATCTGCTGGAAGCGCTGCTGAGCGATCCGCAACAGCGACTCTGCGAGTTGCCGTTGCTCGACGCCACGGAACAGCAAAAGCTGTTGGACAGCCTTGGCGTCGAACCGGGGGAGCATCGCCTCGATCAATGCATCCATCACCTGTTCAGCGAGCAAGCCCTCGCCCGCAAAGACGCACCGGCGTTGACGTTTGCGGGTGAAACCCTGAGCTACGCCGAACTCGACAGCCGCGCCAATCGCCTGGCCTGGATGCTTCGCGAACGCGGTGTCGGCCCGCAGGTTCGCGTCGGCCTGGCGCTTGAGCGTTCGCTGGAAATGGTCGTCGGCCTGCTGGCGATCCTCAAGGCCGGCGGCGCTTATGTGCCGCTGGACCCGGAATACCCGCTCGATCGCCTGCATTACATGATCGAGGACAGCGGCATCGGTTTGCTGCTCAGCGATGCGGCGATGTTCGACGCGCTCGGCGAATTGCCGGCCAGCGTCGGCCGTTGGTGCCTCGAAGAGGACGCCGCCGCGTTGGCCCATTACCCGGCCACCGAACTGCCCTTTATCAGCCTGCCGCAACATCAGGCGTACCTGATTTACACCTCGGGTTCGACCGGCAAACCGAAAGGTGTGGTGGTGTCCCACGGTGAAATCGCCATGCATTGCCAAGCGGTCATTGAGCGCTTCGGCATGCGCCCGGACGATTGCGAACTGCATTTCTATTCGATCAACTTCGACGCTGCGACCGAGCGTTTGCTGGTGCCGTTGTTGAGTGGTGCGCACGTTGTCCTGCGCGCCCAAGGCCAATGGGACGCGGAAGACATCTGCGCGCTCATTCGTCGCCACCACATCAACATCCTCGGTTTCACCCCAAGCTACGGCAGCCAATTGGCGCAGTGGCTGGCGACCCAGGGCGAAACCCTCCCGGTGCGCATGTGCATCACCGGCGGCGAAGCCCTGACCGGTGAACACCTGACGCGAATCCGTGCGGCGTTCAAACCAAGCCTGTTTTTCAACGCCTACGGCCCGACCGAAACCGTGGTCATGCCATTGGCCAGTCTCGCACCCGAACAGCTGGAAGAAGGCTTGGCCAGCGTGCCGATCGGCAGCGTGATCGGCGCGCGGGTCGCCTACATCCTCGATGCCGACCTGGCCTTGGTACCGCAAGGCGCGACCGGTGAGTTGTTCGTCGGTGGCGCCGGTCTGGCGCAGGGTTATCACCAGCGACCGGGCATGACCGCCGAACGGTTTGTGGCGGACCCATTCGCCGCCGATGGCGGACGTCTGTACCGCACCGGCGACCTGGTGCGCCAGCGTGCCGATGGCCTGGTGGAGTATCTGGGGCGCATCGACCATCAAGTGAAGATTCGCGGGTTCCGCATCGAGTTGGGCGAGATCGAAACCCGTCTGCTGGAGCATGAGTCGATCCGCGAAGCCGTGGTCCTGGCCCTCGACGCGCCGAGCGGCAAACAGCTGGTCGGCTATCTGGTGACCGAGGTCGCCGAGCAGGACGAAACGCAACAAGCGGCATTGCGTGAAGCGCTGAAGCATCACCTCAAATCGCAACTGCCGGATTACATGGTGCCGACGCACCTCATCCTGCTGGCCAGCATGCCGCTGACCACCAATGGCAAACTCGACCGCCGCGCCTTGCCAGCGCCGGACCCGGAACTCAACCGTCAACACTACGTGGCGCCAAGCAACGAGCTAGAGCTGACCTTGACCGGCATCTGGTGCGAGGTGCTGAACGTCGAGCAAGTGGGCCTTAACGACAACTTCTTCGAACTGGGCGGCGATTCGATTCTGTCAATCCAGGTGGTCAGCCGTGCGCGGCAGCAGGGCATTCATTTCAGTCCGCGTGACCTGTTCCAGCACCAGACCGTGCAAACCCTGGCCGCCGTGGCCACCCGCACCGAGCAGGTCACCGCCGAGCAAGGCCTGCTCAGCGGTGAGTCGCGTCTGACGCCGATTCAGCACTGGTTCTTCGACACGGACATTCCCGAGCGTCAGCACTGGAACCAGGCATTGCTGCTGGAGCCGACCGTCGCGCTGGAACCCCATCGTCTGGAGCAAGCGCTGCTGGCGGTAATCGAACAGCACGATGCCTTGCGGTTGCGTTTCAGCCAGACCGACACGCAATGGCGCGCCGAGCATCAGGCGATTTCCAACGTGCCGGTGCTGTGGCAAGTGCGAGTTTCGTCCATGGACAAATGCGCCGCGCTGTTCGCCGATGCCCAGCGCAGCCTCGACCTCGAACAGGGGCCGCTGATGCGCGTGTTGCTGGTCGATGGTCCCGAGGGCGTACAACGGCTGTTCATCGCCATTCACCACTTGGTGGTGGACGGCGTTTCGTGGCGGGTGCTGCTCGACGATCTGCAAACCGTTTACCGTCAACTGGACGCCGGGCAGTCGGTCATACTGCCGGCGAAAACCAGCGCCCTCAAGGATTGGTCCGCCCGTTTGCAGGCCTATGCCGGCAGCGAATCCCTGCGTGAAGAACTGAGCTGGTGGCAGTCGCAACTGACCGGGCCGAACGCCGAATTGCCCTGTAATCGTCCTGAGGGCGGGCGGCAGAACCGGCATGCGCAAACCGTCAGCGTGCGCCTCGATGCCGAGCGTACTCGCCAGTTGCTGCAACAGGCGCCGAGTGCCTATCGCACGCACGTCAACGACCTGCTGCTGACCGCGTTGGCTCGGGTGCTGTGCAATTGGAGCGGAGAGGAGTCGGCGCTGATTCAGCTTGAAGGCCACGGCCGCGAAACCCTGTTCGACGAGATCGACCTGACCCGCACCGTCGGCTGGTTCACCAGCGCTTATCCGTTACGCCTTATGCCGGCGAACGGGCAGGGCGCCTCGATCAAGGCGATCAAGGAACAACTGCGTGCCGTGCCGCACAAAGGCCTGGGTTATGGCGTGCTGCGTTATCTGGCCGATGATCTGAGTCGTCAGACCCTGGCCGCGTTGCCGGTGGCGCCGATCACCTTCAACTACCTCGGTCAGTTCGACCAGAGCTTCGGCGCGGACGCCTTGTTCCGTCCGCTGGACGAGCCCGTCGGCGCGGCCCACGATCCTCGCGCGCCGCTGCCCAATGAGCTGTGCGTCGACAGTCAGGTGTATGGCGGTGAGCTGGTGCTGCGCTGGACCTTCAGCGCCGAACGCCACGATCCGCAAGCCATCACCGACCTGGCCAACGCTTATCTTGGCGAACTGCAAAGCCTGATCGAACATTGCCTGCGCGACGATGCGGGAGGCCTGACGCCGTCGGACTTCCCGTTGGCGAAACTGACCCAGCCGCAAATCGACGCGTTGCCAATCCCGGCCGCCGTCATCGAAGACGTCTACCCGCTGACCCCGATGCAGGAAGGCATGCTGCTGCACACCTTGCTGGAACCGGGCACCGGCCTCTACTACATGCAGGATCGCTACCGCATCAACAGCGAACTCGACCCGCAACGTTTCGCCCAGGCCTGGCAAGCGGTGATCGCCCGCCACGAAGCCCTGCGCGCATCGTTCTGCTGGAACGTTGGCGAAGACATGCTGCAAGTGATCCACAAACCCGGCAGCACGCCGATCGAGATCCTCGACTGGACGCACATTGCCGAAGCCGAGCAAGAGCCGAAACTGCAAGCGCTGCTCAAAAGCGAGCGTGAAGCCGGGTTCGATCTGCTCAATCAGGCACCTTTCCACCTGCGCTTGATCAAGGTCGGCGCGGCGCGTTACTGGTTCATTATGAGCAACCACCACATCCTGATTGATGCCTGGTGCCGCTCGCTGCTGATGAACGATTTCTTCGAAATCTACACCGCCCTCGGCGAAGGCCGGGAAGCGCAACTGACCGTGCCCCCGCGCTATCGCGACTACATTGGCTGGCTGCAACGCCAGAGCCTGGCCGAGGCGCGGCAGTGGTGGAAAACCAATCTGCAAGGTTTCGAACGGACCACGCCGATCCCGAGCGATCGGCCGTTCCTGCGTGAGCATGCCGGTGAAAGCGGCGGCATGATCGTCGGTGACCGCTACACAAGGCTTGATGCTCGCGACGGTGCGCGCCTGCGCGAACTGGCGCAGGCGCATCAACTGACCATCAACACCTTTGCGCAAGCGGCGTGGGCCTTGGTGCTACGACGTTTGAGCGGTGATCGTGACGTGCTGTTCGGCGTCACGGTGGCCGGGCGTCCGGTGGACATGCCGCAGATGCAGCGCACCGTCGGGCTGTTCATCAACAGCATTGCGCTGCGGGTGAAAATGCCCGAGGACGATCAGCGTTGCAGTGTGCGCCAGTGGTTGAGTGGTTTGCTCGACAGCAACATGCAACTGCGCGAGTACGAATACCTGCCGCTGGTGAGCATTCAGGAAAACAGCGAACTGCCCAAGGGCCAACCGCTGTTCGACAGCCTGTTCGTGTTCGAAAACGCCCCGGTGGAAGTCTCGGTGCTGGACCGTGCACAGAGCCTCAATGCCACGTCCGATTCGGGCCGCACCCACACCAACTTCCCGCTGACGGCGGTCTGCTATCCGGGGGATGACCTGGGGCTGCACCTGTCTTACGACCAGCGTTATTTCGACGAATCGACCGTCGAGCGCATGCTCGGCGAGTTCAAGCGATTGTTGCTGGCGCTGGTCGAAGGCTTCCATGGCGACATGGCCGATCTGCCGTTGCTGGGCGACGAGGAACAGGATTTCCTGATCCACGGCTGCAACCAGAGCGAGCACGATTACCCGCTGGAACAAAGCTATGTCGCGTTGTTCGAAGCGCAGGTCGCTCGGCATCCGCAGCGGATTGCCGCCAGTTGCCTGGATCAGCAACACAGTTATGTCGAACTGAACCGACGCAGCAACCGCCTCGGTCATGCGTTGATCGCGGCCGGGGTCGGGCTGGATCAACCGGTGGCATTGCTGGCCGAACGTAACCTCGATCTGCTCGGCATGATCATCGGCAGCTTCAAGGCGGGCGCGGGTTATCTGCCGCTGGACCCGGGGCTCCCGAGTCAGCGTCTGAGCCGGATCATCGACCTGAGCCGCACGCCATTGCTGGTCTGCACGCAAACCTGTCGTGAACAGGCGGTCGCGCTGCTGGAGGCGTTCAGTTGCGCCAACCGGCCGAAATTACTGGTCTGGGAAGAGGTGCAGGCGAGCGATGTATCGGTGGCGAATCCGGGTGTTTACAGCGGCCCGGACAACCTCGCCTATGTGATCTACACCTCCGGCTCCACCGGTTTGCCCAAAGGCGTGATGGTCGAACAGCGCGGCATGCTCAACAACCAGTTGAGCAAGGTGCCGTACCTGAATCTCAGCGAGGTTGATGTGATCGCCCAGACCGCTTCGCAAAGCTTCGACATTTCGGTCTGGCAATTCCTCGCCGCACCGCTGTTCGGGGCGCGGGTGGACATTGTGCCGAACACCATCGCCCATGACCCGCAAGGGTTGCTGGCGCATGTGTCGGCCCAGGGCATTACGGTACTGGAAAGCGTACCGTCGCTGATTCAGGGCATGCTCGCCCAGGAACGCATGAGCCTCGACGGCCTGCGCTGGATGCTGCCGACCGGTGAAGCGATGCCGCCGGAACTGGCGCATCAATGGCTGCTGCGCTACCCGGAGATCGGGCTAGTGAATGCCTATGGCCCGGCGGAATGCTCGGACGACGTGGCGTTCTTCCGCGTTGACATGGCCTCGACCCGTGGCAGTTACCTGCCCATCGGTACGCCGACCGACAACAACCGTTTGTACCTGCTCGATGGTGCGCTGGACCTGGTGCCGTTGGGGGCGGTGGGCGAGTTGTGCGTCACCGGCACCGGGGTCGGGCGTGGTTACGTCAGCGACCCGTTGCGCACCGCCCTGGTATTTGTACCGAACCCGTTTGGCGCGCCGGGGGATCGTCTGTATCGCACCGGCGACTTGGCCCGACGTCGCAGTGACGGCGTGCTGGAATACGTTGGGCGTATCGACCATCAAGTGAAGATTCGCGGTTACCGCATCGAACTGGGTGAAATCGAAGCACGCCTGCATGAGCAACCGGAAGTGCGCGAAGCGGCGGTCGGTGTGCAGGAAGGCGTGAACGGCAAGCATCTGGTCGGCTATTTGGTCGCGGCGGATGCTTTGATCAAGCCAACGGAGCGACTCGAACGCATCAAGCAACGCCTGCGTACCGAACTCCCGGAATACATGGTGCCGCTGCACTGGTTGTGGCTGGAGCGGATGCCGCTCAATGCCAACGGCAAACTCGACCGCAAGGCGCTGCCGGCGCTGGAGATCGGCCAGTTGCAGAGCCAGGATTACCAGGCGCCGCGCACCGAGCTGGAGCAGACACTGGCGAATATCTGGGCCGAGGTGCTGAAGGTCGAGAAGGTCGGCGCGCAGGACAACTTCTTCGAACTGGGCGGGCATTCGTTGCTGGCGACGCAGATTGCTTCGCGGGTGCAGAAAGCCTTGCAACGGGATGTGCCGTTGCGGGCGATGTTCGAGTGCAGCACGGTGGCGGAGTTGGCCGAGTACATCAACGGGTTGGCGGCGAGTGACATCACCGAGGAGAAGGTGGATCGCCTCAATGACTTGATGGCGGAGTTGGAGGGGTTTTGATTCTTTAGCGTCTGTGCGGGTCCTTTCGCGGGCAAGCCTCGCTCCTACAGGATTTGTGTCGTTCGCAATTTTTATGATCGACACCAGGCCTGTGGGAGCGAGCCTGCTCGCGATGGCGTCATTGAATTTGCGCGAATTTGCGCGTTGACTGCCGCTTCGGACCGGCTCAGGCTGCCTCTGCTTTTTTTGTTGAATTCCCTTCAAAAAGGAGACAGTTAATGCCCTTTGTAACGATTGACGGACAGCCCCTTCACTACATCGATCAAGGCACCGGCCCGGCCGTATTGCTGGCCGGCAGCTACCTGTGGGACCAGGCCATGTGGGCACCGCAGATTGCTGCGTTGTCGCAACACTATCGGGTCATTGCCCTGGACCTGTGGGGCCACGGTGAATCCGGGCCACTTCCCGAAGGCACGAAGTCGCTGGATGACATCGCCCGCCAGGCCTTGGCGCTGCTCGATCATCTGGACGTTGATCGTGTCACGCTGGTCGGTCTGTCGGTCGGTGGCATGTGGGGCGTGCGACTGGCGCTGTCAGCGCCACAGCGGATCAATGGCCTGGTGCTGATGGACACTTACGTCGGCGTCGAGCCGGAACCGACTCGCCAATACTATTTCTCGCTGTTCAAACAGATCGAAGACACCGGCGTGATCGCGCCGCAGTTGCTCGACATCGTGGTGCCGATTTTCTTCCGTCCGGGCATCGATCCACAGTCGGCCCTGTATCAGGATTTTCGCGCGAAACTGGCGGCGTTGCCGTCCGAACGTCTGCGTGAAAGCATTGTGCCGATGGGGCGGATTACGTTTGGGCGGGATGATCTGTTGCCGCGTCTGGGCGAGCTGAACCCTGCCACCACGCTGGTGATGTGTGGCGATCAGGACAAACCGCGGCCGCCGTCGGAAACGAAGGAAATGGCCGGGTTGATTGGCTGCCCGTATGTGCTGGTGCCGGAGGCGGGGCATATCTCCAATCTGGAGAATCCGCCGTTTGTGACGGAGGCGTTGTTGAAGTTTTTAGCCGAGAGAAATTAGTCGATCTTGCTGGCCCCATCGCGAGCAGGCTCGCTCCCACAGGGGAATGCATTCAAATGTGGGAGCGAGCCTGCTCGCGATGGGGCCGGTGTGGTCACAAAGTCTCTGCAGCAAACTACTTGGCCCCGAGAATCTTCATCAACTTGTCCGGCGAAGGCGCGCCTTGCTGCTGTTGCAGCTCGCCCTTGTCGTCCATGTAGAAAATCGCCGGGGTGGCCTGCAGTTCCAGGTCTTCCATCAACTGCATGTTCGCCGCCAATTTCGCCTGAATCGCCGGCGGCACGTCCTTAAGGGCTTTCAGCGAACTGCCCTTGCCGGATTTTTCGTGATCTTCCAGCGCCTTGCTCGGGTCCTTGGCGGCTAGCAGCGCGGCGGATTTGCCCGGGCTGTCTTCGCGAATGATCCCGACCATGATGTGCCGCAGCTGCACTTTGCCGGCATTGACCCACGGCCGAGCCTGTTCCCAGAACATGTTGCAGTAGGGGCAGTTCGGGTCGCTGAACAAGTACACGATGCGTGGCGCATCTTTTTTGCCGTCGGCGATCCAGTTGCTGGCTTCCATCTTGGCCCAGACTTCCTTGGACATCGGCGCGTAGACCAGTTTCTGCAACGGTGCACTGCTCAGGTCGTTGCCCTCGGCGTCGTACAGATTGCCCAGCAGTACATGCTTGCCGTCCGGGGTCAGGTACAGCGCGATACCGCGGTTCTGGTACTGGGCGGCGTAACCGCGCAGCCCGTCGGGTGCGTCGAACTGACCGACGATTTTCGCGCCCTTGGCTTCGATCTTCTTGATCGCTTCAGGCAATTCTTCGGCGGCCTGCACCGACGGCAGGTGCAGCAGCGCTGCGCCCAGAGTCAGCGTCAGCAGGTGGCGGAGGCGGGGCATGGCAGTTTCCTTGAAGAGGTGGCCGGTACGGCAGGAGAAGGGGTGTCGAAGTTTTCCAGGGCGCGGGCCAGGCTGGCATCCGAGAGTTCACCCAAATGGCTGCCCAACAATCGACCGTCGGGGCTATAGAACAGCGTAGTCGGCAATGCCATGGAACCCACGGCCTGACCCAGTCGACCGCTGCCGTCGAACAGCACGTTGGTCAGGCTCAGGCCTTGGGTTTCGAGGAAGGTGCTGACGCTTTGCATGCTTTCGGCCTGATTGACGAACAGGAAGGTCAGGTCCGGACGCTGTTGCTGGGCGTTTTCCAGCACCGGCATTTCCCGGCGGCACGGCGGGCACCAGGTGGCCCAGAGATTGATGACCAGCGGCCCACCCTTGTAGTCCGCCAGTTGCACGGTTTCGCCGGCGGCGTTGCGCAGGGCGATTTCCGGCAGGCGCGTGCCTTGTTCGTAAATACTCAGAGAGAAAGTCGCCAGCAGCCAGAATGCCAACCCGCTGGCCACGCCAAACCCCAGCGGGCGGCGCAGACCCGGTCGGCGCCAACCGCGATACAGCGCGGTGAGCAGCAGCACAATCACCCCGGGCCAGGCGAGGAAACCGCCATCGCGCAGGTCGATGATCTGCCACGGATCGTTGCGATAGTGGGCCCAGTAGGCGCCGACGAACCCGACCCGCGCCGCCAGCATGCCCAGCAAAAAAAGGCTGAACAGCGCCGACTCGGGGTTCTCGCCACCGCGCTTGGCCACCCGCCAGCCGACAAACGTCGCCAGCGCCAGGGCACTGATCAGCAGCAGATGGTTAAGCGCGATGGCAAAAGTGCCGAGGGTAAAGGTCAGCATTAACGGGCCTCTCGGGTGATGGTCCAGCGTTGCAGGAAAGTGTCGGCATCGACCTCGCCGGTGATGCGCTGACTGCGGCGCTCTTGGCCGTCTGCGCCGATCCACAGAAAACTCGGTGGCCCCGGCACTTTATAACGGCCGAGCAGTTCGCGGCTGTCGGCATTGTCGGCGGTGACGTCCAGCCGTAGCAAGCGCACATCGCTCAGCGCTGCCATCACATGGGCTTTGCCGAAGACCTGTTTTTCCATGACCTTGCACGACACACACCAGTCGGCGTAGTAGTCCAGCAGCACCCATTGGCCCTGAGCCTGGGCGGCGTCCAGTTCCTGTTGCAGCGCTTGCGGATTGTTGATCGTGGTGAAGGCCTCATGGCCGGTCGGGCGAGCGGCATTGCCGGAAGAGGCGGAAGCGCTGTAGACCTGCAACGGTTTGAGCAAATCATCACTGCCCCCGGCGGCCCCGATCATCAGCAGACCGCCCCACATCCCGAGCAACAGCGCACTGGCGCCGAACAGATGGGCGACGCGGCCAAAACCTTCCGACTGTTTCCAGGCGCTATAGGCGGCAATCAGCAGCAAGGCGCCACACAAACCGATCCACAGCGATTGATCCAGCACCGGGCGCAGCATCAGCAGGGCGGTGGCGAGGAACAGGAAACCGAACACGCCTTTGAGCAGGTTCATCCAGGCGCCGGGTTTGGGCAGGAAGCGATTGCCCACGGTCACCAGCAACAACAGCGGCACACCGATGCCGATGCCCATTGCGAACAGAATCAGCCCGCCATGCAACGCATTACCGCTTTGTGCGATGTAGAGCAGGGCGCCGGCCAATGGCGCGGTCATGCACGGGCCGACCAGCAGCCCCGACAAGGCCCCGAGCACACCGGCACCGATCAGACTGCCGCCACGCTGATTGCGCGACACATTTTCCAGCCGATCACGCACCGCCACCGGCAGTTGCAGCTCGAAGAAACCGAACATCGGCAACGCCAGCAGGACAAATATCGCCGCGAAGCTGCCCAGCAGCCAGGGGTTCTGCAACAGCGCCTGAAGGTTCGCACCAAGCAGCGCGGCCAGCACACCCATCGCCGCATACACCAGCGCCATGCTCACCACGTAGCTGGTCGCCAGGGCGAAACCGCGTTTGGGCGTGGCGCCGCTGCCGACGATCAACCCGGCCAGTATCGGCAGCATCGGCAACGAGCAAGGGGTGAAGGCCAACAGCAGGCCCAGACCGAAGAACACCAGCAAGCTCCAGCCCAGCGCCCGTTGTTGCAGGCCGCTGGCCAGGGCCTGATCCGGTGCTTCGTTGGTTGCGCCCGCAACGTTGCCACCCAGGTCCACGACCTGGGTTTGCGGCGGATAGCACAATCCGGCATCCGCACACCCCTGGAAGCCCACCTTGATCTGCCCGGTGGCGCCCGCCGGAATCTTCAGCTCCAGGCCTTGGCGATACACCGGTTGTTCGCCGAAGAACTCATCACTGTGCGCTTCACCTTCGGGTAATGGCGGCTGTTGCTCCGAGGGCAACCCCTCGAATTTCAGGCGTTTCTGGTAAAGGTAATAGCCGTCGTTAATTTGCCAAACGAGCTGCGTTTCACCCGATTCAAGGCGCTCGGAAGTAAAGACAAAGGCCTTTTCCACCGGTAAAAATTCAGGTTTGGTATCGAACGGATTGGTCCCTGCCTGGGCCACACCCGAGATCAAGAGAACAAAAAGAAGAAACAGTCGACGCATGGGTAAGCCTTATCCCTGTGCAAGTGAGGTGCACAATGGGAGGCGGCGATTAACCGATGATTAACCGCGAGTCGACAGATTCTCAGTCTCGTAGCAATCCGGGCCAATTCACCTCATTCACCGGGTGCGGGCCAGAATGCATACGATTCATTTGCAGGTTGTAGATGATGTATTCGTTGCCAGTCAGGAAAATGTAGAAATAATTGTCGTCACTATTACTGTCTTTTTGCACGCCGGTAATAATTCGGTCGAGGTAGGGGGACAGTCCGCTCCAGGCGGTCGGGGAGATGGAGGGTTGTTTGTAATAGTTGCTTTTGTAGTTGAATTGGAAGTGCTTTCCGTCGCTCATGATGAACTTAAATATGTGGCCCGTTTCGTTTAGGGTCCACCACGTTACTGCGATGATACGATCGAAATAAGGAAGAATGGGAGCCCATCCAGTATTTTCCACAGGCTTTATATAACTGGCTCTATCGGTGTCTTGATTATACTTGCAGACGGTCGGTGTAGTGCCTTCGTAAAAAAACAACCATGTTGCGTCAGAGTCATAACCTTCAGATTCATTGATCAGATCAGTGGTGGTTAAGCCAAAGCGTAGGTTTTTGGCATGGGCGTGAAAGTCATTCCAATTGCCGTATGAAATATCGCTCGGGTATCCCTTTGGAACTTGCCTGTCGCCAAGGCTGTAACGAGAGTATTTATTGATGTCTTTGAAGAAGAAATGAATTCCATCTTTGCCAGAGCGCCAGTCGACGGTGACAAAGTTTTTCAAGATTGGCATGTTGTTGTTCCTTTCAATAGTTAAACGTTTGTTGGTTGTTCAAGAGCAGGTTTGTGGTCAGGTTGTCATGTTTTTGTGTTGTGAATTAGTTGCGGATTGAGCTTATCGCTTTACGAAAATCAATAAGAGTTTTTTTTGAGGTTGTTTGTGTCGCTTTGCAACTAAGGTGAATGAATAAGTTTGATTTGATTGGGTGACAGAAAGCCGGGCTATTCGTCATCCCTCGCAATTGACATAATTGCGCCTTAATCCACATCTGCTTGACTCGCGTTTTTACTCATGGAGCGCCCATGCACGTACTGGTTTGTGAAGATGATGCGCTGATCGCCAGCGGCATTGTCGCCGGCCTCACCGCACAAGGCCTGACGGTGGAGCACGTCGCCACGGCATCGGCTGCCCGGGCGATGCTCAAGGTGGCTGAGTTCGACGTCATGGTGCTCGACCTTGGTCTTCCCGATGAGGACGGCCTGAAGTTGTTGCAGCAGTTGCGCCACAGTGGCCTGGAGATTCCGGTGCTGATTCTCACGGCGCGGGATTCGGTCACTGACCGCGTCGATGGCTTGCAGGCCGGCGCCGACGATTACCTGCTCAAACCGTTCGACCTGCGTGAACTCGCCGCCCGTCTGCACACCTTGTTGCGACGCGTGGCGGGGCGCAGCGTCAACCTGATCGAACACGGCCGTCTGACCTACGACCCGAGCAGCCGGGAAACCATGCTCGGCGGCCAGTCCGTCGACCTTTCGCGGCGTGAACAGTCGCTGTTGCAAGCCTTGCTGCATAACCGTGGCCGAGTGCTGTCCACCGAACAATTGAAGGACAGCGTCTACGGTTTCAATGACGAACTGGAAAGCAACGCCCTCAACGTGCATATCCATCACCTGCGGCGCAAACTCGGCAATGGCATTGTCGAGACCGTGCGCGGCCTGGGTTATCGCCTGGGACCGGCCGATGGTGGAGAGGAAATGAAAAAGTGATGAGCCTGCGTTTGCGCCTGAGCCTGACGCTCGGCGCCGCTTTTGCGCTGATCTGGGCCCTGGCGGCGGCCTGGATGCTCAGCGACCTGCGCAACCAAATGATGTTTTCCCTCGACCAGCGGCTGGTGGCATCGGCGCGCATGGTCGCCGGCCTGATGGAACAATTGCCCGCGTTGCCGAGCAAGGGCGAGGGCACCCATTTCAGCGCGGAACAACTGAATATTCCGGGTGGCATGGCCTGTCAGGTCAGCTCGTTGCGCGGCGAAATCCTCGCCCGCAGTCACACCGATCCGCAACAAACCCTGGAAGCCGAGAAAATGGGCTTCCACGATCAGATGATCGACGGCGCGCCGTGGCGCAGCTTCACCCTGGCTCGCGGTGATCTGCGCATTACCACGGCGGATCGGCAGATCGAGCGTGAGGCGCTGAACATGTCGATCCTGCTGGCCGCTTCGGTGCCGGTGGGCGTGGCGTTGCTTGGCTGCCTGTGCCTGTTGTGGCTGGGGATTGGCCAGGGGCTGGCGCCGCTCAACCGGATGCGCGATGCCTTGATGCGCCGCAGCGCCGATTCGCTCGAACCCTTGCAGATCCAGCCGCTGCCCAGCGAGCTTCAACCGTTGCTGGACACCCAGAATCAGCTGTTCCAGCGCATCGGCAAGACCATCGAGCGCGAACGCCGCCTGACCGGCGACGCGGCCCACGAATTACGCAGCCCCCTGACCGCAATCAAAACCCATCTGCAAGTGGCGCGCATGACTGATGGCGCGGCCCGGGATCAGTCCCTGGCACGGGCAGAAGAGGGCGCCGACCGCATGCACCGCACGCTGGAGCAATTGCTGCTGCTGGCGCGGGTCGAGGGCAGTTTGTCGTTCGACGACGGGGTGCAATGCAGCGCCGAACAGGTGGCGAAACTGGCGATTCAGGATGCGGCCAGCGGTGATCGTCGGCGGATCAAGCTGCACATGCCAGCGAAGTTCTCCGATGCCCCGGTGCAGATGCCCGCGGTGCTGTCGATCGCCGCATTGCGCAACTTGCTGGACAACGCCCTGCGCCATACCCCGGGCGACGGATCGGTGGAACTGAGCCTGGAAACCACTGGCAGTCGCGCACGCTTTCTGGTCCGCGACCACGGCCCGGGCATTGCCGATGACGACCTGCAACACCTGACCCAACGTTTCTGGCGCAACGGCCAGAGCACCGGCTGCGGATTGGGCCTGGCGATTGTCCAGGCGATTGTTCAGCGGTGCGGTTGCACCCTGCATTTCGACAGCCGGCCGGATGGGTTGCGGGTTGAATTGACCATGCCGCTACAACCCCTCTAACCAACACCGCAACTTCCCCTGTGGGCGTGAGCCTGCTCGCGATGAGGCCATAACATCCAACATCCATGTTGACTGTTACACCGCCATCGCGAGCAGGCTCACTCCCACAAGGGAGGCTGTGTTGCACATCAAATGTAACTTCTCTCTATTAGTCAGCGACTCGCCACAGCGCTATCGTCCCCGGCAGCTTTTTCTCAATGGATTGAGGTAACAGCGCCATGGATGCATCGATTCACATCTGCAAGGCAACCCCCGCCGACGCCGGCATCATCAGTCGGATCGTCGAGCGCTCCATTCGTGTCGGCTGCGCGCTCGACCATCGCAACGACCCGAGAACCGTCGCCACCTGGACCCACAACAAAACCATCGAGCACGTGCAACCGTGGCTGACCGACCAACGGTTGTACCTGAACATCGCCCTGTTGCAGGACAAGCCGGTCGGCGTCGCCATGGCGGCGATCAGTGGCAAGGTCGCGTTCTGCTATGTGCAGCCGGAATGGTTTCGTCGCGGTGCCGGAGAGGCGCTGGTTCACGACCTCGAAGGCTGGTTGATCAATCAGGGACTGGGCCAGGCTCGCCTCAACAGCACCCGCACCAGCGAGGCTTTTTATCGCCATTTGGGGTACCGGCCCTGCGCTGAAATCTTCATCGTGGCCGGGCTCCATGCCATTCCCATGCATAAGGCACTGACACCGCCTTCATAGAAAGCTGATCGAGGGTCTAAATCCTCGGCGCCCTGATGCGTTTCCAGAACAGGAAAACCTTATTGAGGGGTCGAGAGATGTCAGTCGCTACCAGCCTAATGGAAGATCAGTCGGCCCGGATCGCTCCGGCGCCGGTCGAGACGCTGTATCAGTTCAATGAATCGCCGTTGCTGGCCCGTCAAAACCAGCAGGAATCGAATGCCCGCAGTTACCCGCGACGCATTCCCCTGGCGCTCAAGCGCGCCAAGGGCATTTATGTCGAAGACGTCGAAGGTCGCCGTTTCATCGACTGCCTGGCGGGTGCCGGGACATTGGCCCTGGGGCACAACCATGCGGTGGTGATCGAAGCGATCCAGCAAGTGCTGAGCGATGAGTTGCCGCTGCACACCCTCGACCTGACCACGCCGGTCAAGGATCAATTCGTCCAGGACCTGTTCGGTTTGCTGCCGGCGGCGTTGGCTGCTGAAGCCAAGATCCAGTTCTGCGGCCCCACCGGCACCGACGCGGTGGAAGCCGCCCTGAAACTGGTGCGCACCGCCACCGGACGCAGCACCGTGTTGTCATTCCAGGGCGGTTATCACGGCATGAGCCAGGGCGCGCTGAGCCTGATGGGCAGCCTGGGGCCGAAAAAGCCGCTGGGCGCCTTGCTCAGCAACGGCGTGCAGTTCATGCCGTATCCCTACGACTACCGCTGCCCGTTCGGCCTCGGCGGTGCGCAAGGGGTGAAGGTCAACCTGAGCTACCTGGAAAACCTGCTCAATGATCCAGAGGCCGGCGTGCAATTGCCGGCGGCGGTGATCGTCGAAGCGGTGCAGGGCGAGGGCGGGGTGATCCCGGCCGATCTCGATTGGCTGCGCGGCCTGCGGCGCATCACCGAACAGGCCGGCGTGGCGCTGATCTTCGATGAAATCCAGAGCGGTTTCGCTCGCACCGGCAAGATGTTCGCCTTCGAGCACGCGGGGATCATTCCGGACGTGGTGGTCATGTCCAAAGCCATCGGCGGCAGTCTGCCACTCGCCGTCGTGGTTTACCGCGACTGGCTCGACACCTGGCTGCCGGGCGCTCATGCCGGGACTTTCCGCGGTAATCAGATGGCCATGGCGGCGGGTTCTGCGGTGATGCGTTACCTGACCGAACACAAGGTCTGCGAGCACGCTGCCGCCATGGGCGAGCGCCTGAGCGAGCACCTGCGCATTCTGCAGCGGGACTTCCCGCAATTGGGCGACATTCGCGGGCGCGGCTTGATGCTCGGCGTTGAGCTGGTCGATCCGACGGGTGCGCCCGATGCATTGGGGCATCCGCCGATCTTCGGTCGCCTGGCGCCGCTGGTGCAGCGTGAATGCCTCAAGCGCGGGCTGATTCTTGAGCTGGGTGGGCGTCACGGCGGCGTGGTGCGTTTCCTGCCGCCGCTGGTGATTACCTCCGCAGAAATCGATCGGGTGGCCGAGATTTTCGGCCGGGCCATGGCCGCAGCCACCGCCAGCCTCTAAATTTTTTGCGCCGCGCAACGTTCCTTCTACATACCGGCTGCGCACGCCGCGCAGCCCACCCTACAGCGATGGAGACACAGCATGACGTCAGTATTCGACCGCGAGGACATCCTCTTTCAGGTCGTGGTCAACCACGAAGAGCAATACTCGATCTGGCCCGACTACAAAGCGGTGCCTGCCGGCTGGCGCACCGTGGGCAAGAGCGGCCTGAAAAAGGAATGCCTGGCCTACATCGAAGAAACCTGGACCGACATGCGTCCGTTGAGCTTGCGTCAGAAGATGGACGAGCAGGCGGCGGTGGCTAACTAAGGCACGACGCAAAAGGAAGCCCGCTGGACTGGTGGCAGTCAGCGGGCTTTTTCATGTCTGGAATGTGTCTCGCCTGTCAGGCCGCCTTCGCGAGCAGGCTCGCTCCTGCATTGGATCTATGGCGTGACACAAATCCCCTGTGGGATCGAGCCTGCTCGCGATGAACGATAACGTGGACTCACTGACGTTAAACCCCGCTCAACCCCTTGATCACCCGATCCACATTCCCTTCCAGCTCAGCCACCGGATCCGCCGCGTCGACACTCAACACCACCAGCCGACTGCCTGCCTCTGCGATCACCGCTTCCACCGCCTCAGACGGCTGGCGATGATGCAACACCACCGCCACATCATTGTCCTTCAGCGTCGCGCCCAATTGCTTGAGTGCTTCAGGTGTCCACTCGGCGTCCGGCCGTGCATCGAGGCCGATCAGCTCCAGATTCAACCCGCCGATCAAGTAGCCGAAGTGATCGCTCAGGCTCATTACAGTGAGGTTATCGGCACTGGCCAATCGCGCTTCGCTGTCCGCGCTGAGCTTGAGCAAGCGCTGTTTCAGTGCCGCCAGGTTAGCCTCGATCGCAGGCTTGGCCTCGGGCGCCAGGCGCACCAGGTCCGCCGCCATCACATCCGCCATCCGCCCCATGTTGTTGCTGGAAAGCCACGGCTGGCTGTTCAAGCCGTCGACCTTATTGCCCGGCTGCACGGCGATGCCAGGCAGGGCGCCGTCCACCGGGCGGGCGGCGTCGACTTCAACGATACGAATGTTGCTGCGCCGGGCAATCGGGTACAGCGGATCGTCTGCCCACAGTGAGCGCAGACCGATCACCGCATCGGCGTCGGTCGCCAGTCTGGCCAGCGCCGGAGCGCCACGACCGGTGAAGTACGCGGTCTGACGGCTGCCCGGCAGGTTCGTCGGCGCAGCACGTTCAAGGGTGACGTCGGTGCCCTTGAGCAAGACTTCACCCAGCCCGTAAGTGATCGGCAAGGACGCCAGCACGCGCAGGGGTTTTGTGTCCGCTGCAAAGGGGGTAGTGACCAGCCCGCACAGGGCGACGGCAAGGGTCAGTTGACGCAGAGAAAAAGACATTTATCCGATATTCCCTTTCAGGCTTGGGACAACACCACGGGCGATGGCGGCGAGGGCGAAGGCGATACCGGCGACCAGAATGATCGCGGCACCGGACGGAATGGGCAGGTCGAAGACGATCGGCGCGAGGATCCCGCACAGCGTGCTGACCGTGGCGATCAGCACCGAGCACCAGAAGAAACCCTTCAGCGACTGGCTGAGCAAGCGTGCCGCTGCGGCGGGAATCACCAGCAGCGCACCGACCAGAATCGCGCCGATGACTTTCACTGCGGCCACGGTGATCAGGGTCACCAGAATCACAAACAGATAATCCAGGGTCTTCACCGCCACACCACGAACCGCCGCCAGCTGCGGGTTGAAACTGGCCAGCATGATGCGGTTGTACAGCGGCAAGGCCAGCGCCATGACCAGCGAACCGACGATGGCCAGCACCAGCAGATCGTTACCGTTGACCGTCAGCACCGAACCGAACAGCACGTTTTCGAGGATGTGCACGTTGATCTTGCCCGCCAGGATCAGCAGCAGGCTCGCGCCCAGGGCCAACGACACCGAGAGGAACACACCGATCAACGTATCCGGCGCCAGCCCGGTGCGGTTGCGCAGGTAGTTGAGCAGGATGCCGAACAGCAGGCAGTAACCGAACAGGCTGCCGTAAGGCCCGGTGTAAGGTTCGCCGAGCAGGATGCCGACGGCCACGCCGGTCAATGCCGCGTGACCCACCGCTTCGGAGAAAAACGCGAAGCGCTTGACCACCACCAGCGTGCCCAGACCGCCCAGCACCGGCCCGATCAGCAAACCGGCGAGCAGGGCGTTGACCACAAAACCATAGGCCAGCGCTTCAGGCAGATAACCCGAAGACGCCCAACCCTGAACCATCAAGCGAAAGGCTTCATAACTCATCAGGCAGCGCTCCGTGGATGGGTCGAGAACAGGGTCAGCAGGCGTTCCGGGGTCAGCGCCTGTTTCGGCGTGGCATCGAACAGCACCCGACGATTGAGTCCGGTCACCCGGTCGGCCAGACGCCCGACGGCTTCCAGATCATGCTCGATCCATAACACGGTGATGCCGCTCTGGCGCCAGTCGCCGAGCAATCGCTCGAACACCTGGATACCGGCCTCATCGAGGGCCGACATCGGCTCGTCGAGCACCAGCAACTGCGGCGCCGGGATCAAGCCTTGAGCGAGCAACACGCGCTGACGCTCCCCACCGGACAACGCGCCCATGCGCCGCTTGCGCTTGTCCTGCAGGCCGACCCGTTCCAGCGCTTCACCAATCGCGGCTGCGTAATGCTTGCTCACACCGAGGAACGCCGGACGACGCTGACACATCGCGGCCATGAAATCGTCGACGGTCATGGGCAGGCCGCGGTCGAATTCCAGCGCCTGAGGCACATAACCGATGGTCCCGGGTGTGCCCGGCCATTGCAGGCTCAAGCGACCTTGATGTGGCATCTGTCCGAGCAGAGTCTTGATCAGCGAGCTCTTGCCGCCACCGTTCGGGCCGACCAGCGCATGCACGCTGCCGGGCTGGACCTGGAAGGTCACGTTGTCGAGGATCGTCGTGCGCCCCAGCGTCAAACTGACCTGCGCAAAATCCAGCGTCGGCCCCGAAACCTGTGGGAGTGACGGCGCGACGATTCGACCTGCTCGCGATTGCGGTGGGTCATTTAGCGATGATGTCGAATGACTGGACACCTTCGCGGGCGTGGTCGCTCCCGCACCCACAGGCGACTCGCTGATGGTTTCTTTCGCCGTCATTTCCCCGACTCCTGAATCGCCCGAACCACGGTGTCGAGGTTGCCGGTCATTTCCTTTTCGTACTTGTCGGCGGTGTATTCGCCATAGGAAATGTGCGACAGCGGGTACAGCTTCACCCCGGACTCACGCTGGATGGTGTCGACGTAGCTGGACGGGAAATCCATCTCGGAGAAGATCACCTTCACGTCCAGTTCCCGCAGTTGATCGATGGTCTTTTTCAGCTGGCTTGGGCTCGGCTCGATGCCGTGGGCCGGCTCGACCACGGCGGTCACTTCGAGGCCGAATTCGCGCAGCAGGTAGTCATAAGCCGCGTGCACCGTGGCCACTCGCAGTTCGGCGTTCGGTGCCTGGGTCAGTTTCGCCAGGGCGTCGGCGCGCATTTGCCGCAGGCGCTTGCCGTAGGCGCGGGCGTTCTGGGTGTAGGTCTTGGCATTGGCCGGGTCGAGCTTGCCCAGTTCCCGGGCAATGTTGTTGACCTGGGCAATGGAGGCGCTGATCGACAGGAAGGTGTGCGGGTTCACCACCTTGCCGGCCCCGCGTGCGGCGGTGCCGGTGGCCGCCAGCAGCGACACGTTTTCGTTGGCTTCGATCACCGGGACGTTCGGCGTTTCGCTGGCGGCGATCATGCGGTCGGCGAAGTCGTCATGACCGACGCCATTGAGTACGACCACGTCGAGCCCGCTGATGCGCTTGATGTCTTCGGCGCGGGGCTCATAGGCGTGCGGGTTGAAACCGGCCGGAATCAGCGGCACCACTTCGGCCTTGTCACCGACAATGTTGGCCACGTAGCTGTAATAAGGGTGCAGGGTAATGCCGATGCGCAGGCGCTTGGCATCCTCGGCGCTGGCCAGTGGCGTCAGCAACAAGGCAAGCAAGCCGACCAGCAGCGGGCGCAGGAATGAGCGTTGAGATGAAATAGGCATGGGAAAGCGGTCTTCTCTCGGGTGAAGGCGAGGGTTCAGTGCCGGTGCTGGCGGGTCACGCCGGCATCGAATTGCGCGACGATCTGCTGCCAGCCGGCGCTTTCGAGCGCGGCGTCAGTGAGATCGGTCGGGGCCGCGAGGGCTTTGTCGCGATTGAGCCAGACGTCAGGGGCATCGTCGCCAGCAGTCAGGCGCATCAGAAACGAACCGGCCACGGCGGGCGTCTGGCTTTGACCGAAATAGGCCTTGGCGTCGAGCAGCTGCCAGGCATGGCCGCCACGGCTGACGGAACTGGCGTCCTGGGCAAATGGTGCAAAGCCTTCATCGGCAAGCGTTGCGGGCGTCGGCAGCGCTTGCTGTTCCTGACGCAGCAGATGAATCTCGTCCAGCGTTACCCGCAGGTCGGCATAGATGCCTTGCTCGGATGCGCTCAGATCGCGACGGGCATCCAACTGATGGCTGCCTACGCTGCTGACTTCCTGAGGCTCATGGCGCCAGGCGACGACCGAACCGGCTATCGCCAGGATCATCAGGCACAACAGCAACACATACAGGGTTTCATGGCCGGCACCTGCCGGGCGGACGACGTGCGTGGTAGGCGTACTCATGGGGCTTCGATGTCCGCTTGGTCGATCTCGACGACGTGGCCGGGGCCTGCGTCGAACAACACGTAGAATTCGGCACCGGGCTTCTTGAAAGTCAGGGTCGAATCGGCGCCGAGCTTGCCCGGTACCAGGATGGTTTCGTCGTAGCCGATCACATCCAGCGTCACCCCCGGTGCGCCGCTGCCGTCGGAGAAACCGCCCGTGCATTTGATTTGTTCGGCGTCGATGGCTTTGCATTCGCACATCGGGTTGTGGGCCAGGGCGCTGGCGCTGAACCCGGCGCATAGCACCAGTAAAACCGCGTTTAGAGAACGTAGCATCATGGTTTGCCTCCTTGTTTGTTCAGCCACGCGAGGGTGGCGGGGGATGCCTGGCTCAGGGGGATCGACGCTTGATGCATCGCGCCGTCCCAGCCTTCCATGGTGATCCACAGTTCGGCGTCGGCTTTGGTCTTTTCGGGGATCGGCAGCATCGCGCCCATGCGGTACGGCGTGCCGAAGAAAATCACCCCGGCGGCGCGCAGGCTGCGGGGTTTGCCGATGCGCAGATACGTCGCCTTGACCTGGTCGCGGCAGCTGTCGCACAGCGCCGCGTTGAAGCTCTTCATGTGGCCGGCCGGGCCATCGAGGGTCGGGGCTTCGTTGCGCAACTCGGCGAGGCGCAGGCTCCAGGGCCCGACCTGCACTTCACCGATTTCCCGCTCACCCAGGCCGGTGTCGCCGCGAAACAGCGCCGCGTCGGCAAAGTATTTGGGCATGAACCCCAGCGGCACCAGCAGCAGCAGAACGTTGATGTGGAAGCGCCATTTGTGCCAGAAGCGGCTCAGTTTCGAGGCTGGTTTTTCAGCGGTGAACAGGCTCATTGGCTGACCTCCGTGGTTTCGCGGCGATCGACAGCGGCGGTGCGAGGACGTTTGTCTTTGCGCTTGAGGGCATTGGCCGTGGCCAGGGCGGTGCGCTTGGTCCAGATCAGCAGGCCGCTAAGGACCATCATGCTCAGGATCAAACCGAAGAAGAACCAGATCAGCTTGATCCAGAGGCCGCCGAAATCACCGGTGTGCAGCGGCCGCATGGATTCGGTCACCAACTCCAGGCCGGATCGGTCGGACAGCAGGCGGGTGGCGGCGATATCGCCGGTGTACGGGTTGATCTCGGCAGTCTGGAACATCAACGGATACCAACTGCGACCGCCCACCGTGAGGTAGCTATAGGCGTTGGCGGGCAGGCTGACGAAGCTGTCTTCCAGACCCGGGATGCGTTCCTTGGCCTGGGCAATCGCGGCTTCCAGGCTGATCATCGGCGCTGGCGAGCCATCGGTGCTCACCGGCACGCTCTCACGTGGAACCACCAAGGCCACCGGCGCGGTGGAGATCGACACCTGGTTATCGAACATGAACGCCTGGATGAGGAACCAGGTGCTGGTGATGGAAATCACCGCGATGAACCAGATCGACCAGATGCCGCTCAGGCGGTGAAAGTCGCCCCAGAAAATCCGCGCGCCATGACGGATGCGTAACGTCGGTCTAAAGAAACCTTTCCAGAAGCGCTTGTAGACCACCAGCCCGGTCACCAAAGACGCCAGCAAAGGCAAGCTCAGGAACGACACCAGGTACCAGCCCCAGCTGTAACCGTTGGTGAACGGCACCAGCCACCAGCCATGCAATGCACGGGTGAAGGCCTGGAAATTGAATGGCGGGGCGGCGCCCTGAATCACGCCGCTGTACGGGTTGACGTAAACCTTCACCGAGCGCCCGTCGGGGTAGCTGACATCGACATCGAGCGCGAAGTGCGACTCGTCGGGCCGGCTGATGGCCTCGACCAGGGTGTTCGGTTCCGCCTTCTTGATGGCGGCGACGATCTGGTCATAACTGAGCAGCGGTGCGTCGTCGGTGGGTTGGCTGGCGCGCATCTGCGGGTTGGCCAGCCAGACAATTTCCTGACTGACCACCGCCAGTGTGCCGGTGACACAGACGATCAGTACGAAAAACCAGATCGGCAAGGCCAGCCAGCTATGGACCAGAAACCAGAGTTTGGAGCGGGATTTCTTCGACATGATTAAAGGTCTTGTATCGATGGGAAGGCCTCTGCTGCGGGCTTCCCAGCGATGAGGTCCATGAAAAGTCGTCCGTGGCTTTTGCCTACGCGGACTGACTGCATCTATATAGGACGGATGAGGAACGGAAATCCCGAACGACAATGTGAAAGAAAATGTTTCGCGTTCCGGTCGGCGCGCAGACAACCCCTGTAGGAGCGAGCCTGCTCGCGATAGCGATCGTTCAGCCCGCTTCAACGTAACTGGCACACCGCTATCGCGAGCAGGCTCACTCCTACCGGGGGGGAACCGATCCAACACGAACCATGGTTCACGGGATCACTGTCCGGCCATTGATGGCGATGTCCTACTCCCTAAGATGGAGCTCAGACGCCTTTCACCCGCGAGCCTGAGCGAGCCTTTCCATGCCTCCAGCAAGAACTCTCTACGACAAACACATCGATTCCCACACGGTGTGTCGCCTCGATGACCAGGGTCACGTCCTGTTGTACATCGATCGCCAGGTCATCAACGAATACACCAGCCCCCAAGCGTTCAGCGGGTTGCGCGAGGCCGGACGCGGGGTCTGGCGGGCCGGCACAGCGCTGGCGGTGGTCGATCACGTCAACCCCACCGCCCCGGTGCGCATCGCCGCGATGCCGGACCCCGGCGGTGCGCGACAGGTGTCGTACCTGGCGGAAAACTGCCGTGATTTCGGCATCGAACTGCTCGACATCCTCAACAAACGCCAAGGCATCGAACACGTCATTGCGCCGGAGCAGGGTTTCATTCTGCCGGGCATGGTCATCGCGGCGGGCGACAGCCACACCACAACCTATGGCGCCCTCGGTGCGTTTGGTTTCGGCATCGGCACCTCGGAAATCGAACACCTGCTGGCGTCTCAGACGCTGGTCTACAAACGCCTGAAAAGCATGCGCGTGACGGTGGAGGGGGCGCTGGCGCCGGGGCTGACGTCCAAAGATGTGATCATGGCGCTGATCGGCCAGATCGGCGCCTCGGGTGCCACCGGCTACGCCATCGAGTTTCGCGGTTCGACCATCGATGCCTTGAGCGTCGAAGCACGCATGACCATCTGCAACATGGCCGTCGAGGCCGGGGCGCGGGGCGCGTTCATGGCCCCGGACGAGAAAGTCTTCGCCTACCTCAAGGGCAAACCCCGCGCACCCAAAGGCGCGTTGTGGGAGCAAGCGGTGGAGAAGTGGCGCGCCTTGCACAGCGATGCGGGCGCGCACTTCGACCGTGAAGTCCAGGTGAACGCCAGCGCTCTGGAACCAATGGTGACGTGGGGAACCAGCCCGGATCAGGCTTCCCCGATCGGCGCGCGCGTGCCGGACCCGCAAGACGTCAGCGACCTGATCCTGCGTCAGGACATGCGCCGCGCCCTGAATTACATGGGCCTCGAAGCCGGGATGCCGCTGAGCGACATCGTCATCAGCCACGCCTTTATCGGCTCCTGCACCAACGCGCGCATCGAAGACCTGCGCGACGCCGCCAGCGTGGTGCGTGGCAAACATGTCGCCGGGCACGTGCGGGCGATGATCGTGCCGGGGTCCACCGAAGTGCGCAATCAGGCGGAGGCCGAAGGCCTGGCGGCGATCTTTATCGAGGCCGGGTTCGAGTGGCGCCAGTCCGGGTGCTCGATGTGCCTGGCGATGAACGACGACGTGCTGGCGCCGGGCGACCGCTGCGCCTCCAGCACCAACCGCAATTTCGAAGGCCGTCAGGGCGCGGGCGCGCGCACGCACCTGATGAGCCCGGCCATGGTCGCCGCCGCGGCGATCACCGGCCGCCTCACCGACATCCGTCACTTTGGAGACCGCGCATGAGCCTGCAACCCTTCACCCAGGTCACCGGTCAGGCGGCGCCGATGCTCGCCGCCAATATCGACACCGACGTGATCATGCCCAAGCAGTTTCTCAAGGGCATCGACCGCGCCGGGCTGGATCGCGGTTTGTTTTTTGACCTGCGATTTTTGCCCGACGGTTCACCAAACCCTGAGTTCGTGCTGAACCAACCGGCGTGGCAAGGCGCACGTTTCATGGTGGTCGGGCCGAACTTTGGCTGTGGGTCGAGCCGCGAACATGCGGTCTGGGGCTTGCGGCAGATGGGGATTCGGGCGTTGATCGGCAGTAGCTTTGCCGGGATTTTCTATGACAACTGCCAGCGAAATGGAGTGTTGCTGATCACCCTTGATGAAGCCGTATCGCAGCGGCTTGGGCACGTGGTCAGTCAGCCGGACAGCGCGCTCATCAACGTTGATCTCGAGGCACAGGAAATTCGCCTCCACGACGGTAAAGTCATCTCGTTCGAGATCGACACCCTGCGCAAAACCGCACTGCTGCTGGGTCTCGACGCCATCGGCAGCACCCTGCAGCGCAGCGAGCAAATCAAAGCCTTCGAACGTAATCACCTGGCTGCCAACCCCTGGCTGAGCTGAAATCGCCTTCGTGGGCAAGCCTCTCTTCTTTAGGTTCTGCGCAATCCTTGTAGGAGCGAGGCTTGCCCGCGAAAGGGCCCGCCCTGACACAACCAATCAAACCGACAACCCCTTGAAATGCTCCTGCAAAAACTCCACACACGCCCGCAGCTTCCCCGAGTACGCCAGCCGCGTCGGGTACACCGCCCAGACGTTGGCGCTCTGACTGTATTCGGGCAGCAACTGCACCAGCCGCCCCTGATCAGCAGCGGTTTCACGTCCCACAATGACCGCAGCACCACACCGCGCCCGTCCAGTGCCCACTGCAAGACAATCTCGCCGTTGTTGGATGACAGCGGGCCGCTGACCCGCACGCTTTCTTGAACCCCGTTACGTTCCAGATTCCAGATGCCGAACGCGTTATCGCGCTCCTTGATCACCAGGCAATGATGCTGCTCCAGTTCATTTAAGGTCTGCGGCATGCCCTGCTGTTGCAGGTAACCGGGCGCTGCGCAGACAACCCGTCGATTGCTCACCAACTGCCGACCGATGTGCTGGCCGGGAATGTCGTCGCCGACACGGATCTCAAGATCGAAGCCTTCATTGACGATGTCCACCACCCGGTCGAACAGGTCGAGACGAATCTCCAGCTCCGGATAACGCTCGGCCAGCAACGAAACGGCTGGCGCCACGTGATGACGGCCGAAACCGAAACTGCTGCACAGATGCAGGCGCCCGCGAGGGCTGTCGTGGGCGTCGGAGAGTTCGTCGTGCAGTTGCTGGAAGTCATCGAGAATGCGCAACGCCCAGCGCTGGACCCGTTCACCGTCCTCGGTCAGGGCGATGCGGCGACTGGTGCGATGGAGCAGGCGGGTGCCGAGGGTGGTTTCGAGAATCTGGATGCGCTTGCTGACATAGGCGGGCGACAGGCCCAGCTCATCGGCCGCGGCGGCGAAACCGCTCTTGCGGATCACGGTGAGGAGTACACGCAGGTCTTCGGGTAGGGGCACGTTGTCTTTCTTGGTGGTCATGGCAGAACGAACACTGGCGGCATGAGCCGCCAGCATAGCAGCGGGACGCAGCGATCAGCGCAGGAAGCCCAGCACTTCGGCGAGCAGCAGTTCGGGGATTTCTTCAGCGATGTAATGGCCGGCAGGCAAGGCCTTGCCACGCACGTCGGTGGCCACGTGTTGCCATTCCTTGAGCGGCTCGAAACAGCGCCCGACCGTGCCTTCTGCACCCCATAGCACCAGTAACGGCAGGTGCAGATATTTACCTGCCTGGATATCGGCGCGGTCATGTTCCAGATCGATGCTGGCGCTGGCGCGGTAGTCCTCGCAGATGCCGCGCGCGGTGCCCTGCAGTTGCAGGCAGCGCAGGTATTCGCCGAAGGCATCGGCGGTGAACGGCTTGAGCCCGGCGCTGCGACTGCCCATCACGCTGCGCAGATAGGCGTCGGGGTCGGCTTCGATCAGGGTTTCCGGCAGCGGGGCCGGACGGATCAGAAAGAACCAGTGCCAGTAGGCGCGGGCAAAGGCTTCGTTGGTTTGCGCGTACATCGACAGGGTGGGAGCGATGTCCAGCAGCACCATGCGTTGCACGGCAGCGGGATGATCCAGCGCCAGGCGATGGGCTACGCGAGCGCCACGGTCATGGGCCAGCACCGAGAACTGCTCGAAGCCCAGGGCCTTCATCAGCTCGACGCTGTCCTTGGCCATTTCTCGTTTGGAGTAGTGGGTGTGGTGGTCGCTGGCCGGTGGTTTGCTGCTGTCACCGTAACCGCGCAAATCGGCGGCGATCACGGTGAAGTGCTTGGCCAGTTGCTCGGCAACCTTGTGCCAGATGACGTGGGTCTGCGGGTGACCGTGCAGCAACAGCAGGCCAGGTCCGCTGCCGCCGATGCGGTAGGCAATGTCCACACCGTTGACGTGGCGCTGGTCTTTCAGGAATCCGGCGAACATGAGGCGAGTCCTTGTTGTAGTGGTCTGCATCCTGAAAGTGTTGCGCCGTGAGGGCAAGGCGTGAAACGTGGTGCGCTTGTTCATGAAGTGTGTTCGAGGGATCTGTGGTGTCAGGGATGCCGCCTCCGCGGGCAAGCCTCGCTCCTAAGGGGGATTGTTTCGTTCGCAAATATCCGGAACCACGCACCCCCTGTAGGAGCGAGGCTTGCCCGCGAAGAGGCACGCTCAGACGTTGAAGTATTCAACCCTGCTGAAACATCTTCTTGGCCCGCTGCTCGATCTGCTCCTGAGTCAAATCCTCCTTGCGCGTGGCCAGGAACCACAAATGCCCATAGGGATCTTTCAACGTCCCTGAACGGTCGCCATAAAACTGATCCTTGACCTCGGACACCACCGTTCCACCCGCCGCGATTGCCTGTTTATAGGACTTGTCCACATCGGTCACATACAAATGCAGCCCCACGGACGGCGATGTGTCGGGATTGCTCAACGGCCCTTGATCGCATGGCGTACCGAGCATGATCGGGCAATCGCCAATCCTCAGCTCGGCGTGGCCAATCCCGCCATCAGGCATGGACAGACGCATGACTTCCGTGGCGCCAAAAGCCTTCTTGTAGAACTCGATGGCTTCGGCCGCTTTTTGAATGCCCAGATAAGGCGTGATGCTGTGATAACCCTCTGGAATGGGTTTGACGCTCATGACGGTTCTCCCTTGTTGTTGTGAATTGAAGGTGTTCCTTCGCCGATTTCCGGTCGGATAACTATAGGTCAGCGCTTTTTGCGCCACTGAGTGCCCGACGAGCAGCAGCGCCACTGTTTGCAGAAACGGGCCAAGGCGTTGAGCTCCGATGAGTTTCGGCAGTTCATCCTGACACGCTGCAAAGGACAGATTGCGCCGGGTTTCTAAGCTTTCGGTCTGCCTTGAGGACGCCTTCGCGGGCAAGCCTCGCTCCTACAGGTTTTGTGTCGTTCGCCAGTAACACGCAATCCTGTAGGAGCGAGGCTTGCCCGCGAAGGCCACGCCGCTATTTCGGATCTGCCCCGGATTCCAACAGCTGCGCCCCCGGCCCCTGTTCCCCCAGCACATCGCCAAAGTTACGCAACGGACACGCCTCCATCGACAGACACCCGCAGCCGATACAGCCATTGAGCTTGTCCCGCAGCAAGGTCAATTGACTGATCCGCTCATCCAGATCCCGACTCCACTGCGCCGACATCACCTTCCAGTCCGCCGCCGTCGGCGCTCGGTTATCCGGCAAGGCTTTTAGTGCCTCGCCAATCTCCGCCAACGGAATTCCCAGGCGCTGCGCGACTTTGATCAACGCCACCCGCCGCAGCACTTCCCGCGGATAACGCCGCTGGTTGCCCTGATTGCGATTGCTTTTGATCAACCCCTTGGACTCGTAAAAGTGCAGGGCCGTGACCGCCACGCCGCTGCGCGCGGCCAATTGGCCGACAGTGAGTTCCTTGTGCAGATGTTCCGGGGTGATCATTTGAAAAATGCCTCTTGACCTCTAGTTAAGTCGAGGTTTTACCCTGCAAGCCTTCGGATCGCAAGGTCCGGCTTACACGTCAGTGGGGACTCTTCATGCAAGCGCCAGAGAAAAATCGCAGCTTCACCCAGTTGATCGAATTCGAGATCGAACCCCATCAGCAACCCGCGTTGGTGTCGGCCTTGTCAAAGCAGACCGAGCGCCTGGCCCAAGGCTACAGCGGGTTTTTGAGTGCGAGCATCCAGGCCAGCGACGACGGTCGGCGGGTGCTCAACTACCTGCAATGGCAAACTCGCGAGGCGGGGGAAGCCGCGTTTCAGAGCTTTGAAAGCGGCGAGCAGGATTTCTGGCAGCTGATTCGCGCGCATCAGGCGAAAACCGTGACGTTCGGCTCGTTCCAGGTGTTGCACAGTCTGGAACGTAGCCATGACTACGCGCTGCACTGCAATCTGGTGAGTTAAATCGACAATTGCATCAGGCGCTCGCCTTGCACGTTTTCCGTGGGCCGGCGCTTGTTCACCGCCCGTTCGCCGATCTTGATCAGTCGTGTGCGCGTGACGTTGTGGCTCAAGCCCAGCAGGGCAGCGGTGTGCACCTGGTTGTAATGGCTGAGGCGATACGCTGCGCGCAACAACGTGTGTTCAATGGTTAAACGGTATTAGCCAAATTCGATAGCCACTATCGAGAGCGTTGATTTCTGCCCTTCGAAGGGGGCGGGTAGCCTGTGTTCATTGCCCCGAACCCAGATGCCAGGACGCCACCCATGAAACCTCTAATCGCCACTTTCCTGCTGCTCGCGGTCTCCGTTCTTGCCGGATGTGCCAGCCATGTTTCACCCGAATTGCGACCCTATACCGCTGAAGAAACTCGGGAACTGGCGCTGGAGGACTTGAATCGTCGCGGTTTGTCCTTCGACGAGTACCATGCGAAAAAAGCCGAATTGCTCGGCCTGCCGCAAAAACCGGTCGGTTTCGACAAACATGGCGAGATGAACGCTGAACGTGCTGTACAGCTTCACGGTCGTCCAAGCTGATCTCAAACTGTACCGTTCGAAGTTTCACGTAACTGTCCATGGGTTTCCCCGGAGGCGTGCGATAGGGTCAACACCTGACTGACCCTGATTGGACTACCGCTCATGCTCTCGCTCGATCTGCTGCTGGGCTTCGCCCTGTTTGCCCTCGTCACCTCGATTACCCCTGGTCCGAACAACACCATGTTGCTGGCATCGGGCGTGAATTTCGGCTTTCACCGCACCATTCCGCACATGCTGGGCATCACGTGTGGTTTCTTTGTCCTCGTCCTGGCGGTCGGTTTCGGCCTGGGTGCCGTGTTTCAAACCTACCCGTTGCTCTATACGGTGCTGCGCTACGTCGGCGCGGCATACCTGTTGTACCTGGCGTGGAAAATCGCCCATTCCGGTCCGGTCTCCGAGAGTGAAAAGGGCGACAGCAAACCCATCAGCTATCTCGGTGCGGCGGCGTTTCAGTGGGTCAATCCCAAGGCGTGGATCATGGCGATCGGTGCCATCAGCACCTACACGCCGATGCAGGGCTACTTCACCAATGTGATCGTGATTGCTGCGGTCTTTGCCTTGATCAATTTGCCGAGCGTCGGCGTCTGGGCCGGATGCGGCACGTTGTTGCGCAATGTGTTGAAGGATCGTCGCTGGTTGCGCCTGTTCAACTGGGGCATGGCCCTGCTGTTGGTGGCTTCGCTGTATCCGTTGTTGCTCGAGAGCTTTAGCTGACACATCGCTTCAACCGGTTGGCCGATGCCTGTTAAGCTCGACTTCAGGAGCGTTCCTACGCACTTTTAAATGAAGTTGTTCTTCTTTAACGGCCTCCGATCAGGTATTTCTAACGCTCTGAACGGTCGGCGCAACTCACGAGGTTGCGCTTTGAGCGTTCAGTGACGAGCCTCCTGATCCCGGAACATGCTCTGCGAGTCTTCTATGAATAAACGTCCTCTGTATTTTGACTACGCCGCCACCACGCCGGTGGATGAGCGGGTCATCAAGGTCATGGTCGAGTGCCTGGGTTTCAACGGCAACTTTGGCAACCCGGCGTCCAGCTCCCATGCCTTCGGCCAGCAGGCCCGGCAAACGGTCGAGCAGGCGCGGCGTCAGGTCGCCGAACTGGTCGGCGCTCAGGCGGACCAGATCGTCTGGACCTCCGGCGCCACCGAATCGAACAACCTTGCCCTCAAGGGCGTGGCCCAGGCCCGCGGGGTGTCCGGCGGACACATCATTACCAGCCAGATCGAACACAAGGCAATCCTCGATACGGCGAAACAGTTGCAGGACACAGGCGTTGCCGTGACGTATCTGGTGCCTGACGCCGAGGGCCTGATTACCCCGCAAGCGGTCAGCGAGGCGATGCGCGAAGACACCTTTCTGGTGTCGCTGATGCTGGTCAACAATGAACTGGGCACCGTCAATGACATTGCAGCCATCGGCCAGGTGGTGCGTGATCGTGATGCACTGTTCCATGTCGACGCCGCCCAGGGCGCGGGCAAAGTGGCAATCGATCTTGCCCGCTTGCCGGTGGACCTGATGTCGTTTTCGGCGCACAAGATCTACGGCCCTAAAGGCATCGGCGCCCTGTACGTCGGCCCGCGCGCGCACCAGCGTTTGCTGGCGCAGATTCACGGTGGCGGTCACGAGGGCGGTTTGCGTTCCGGCACCTTGGCGACTCATCAGATCGCTGCGATGGGTGTGGCCTTCGCCTTGGCGGCGGCCGCATTCGACGAGGAAAAAGCCACGATCGTGCGGCTCCGCGAACGCTTGCTCGAGCAACTGCTGAGCATCCCCGGCGTGCGGCTCAATGGCAGCCCGACCCAACGCATTCCTCATACCCTGAGCCTGACCTTCAACGAAGGCGAGTTCAATTCTGCGGCGCTGAGCAGCTCGATCGCGTTTTCTGCGACCTCGGCCTGTAACTCCGCCAGCAATGCCCCGTCCCATGTGCTGCTGGCCCTGGGGCATGACGCCCGCTCGGCGGGTCGCACGATTCGCTTGAGCCTCGGCCGGTTCACCACCGAACAGGATGTCGACCAAGCGGCACAACTGATTAAAGCGGCCTGCGCCAGTGCTCCGGCATTCTGGCAATAAGGTCTGAAAGTGTCGGCACTGATCGGCACTCAACAATAATGATGAAGTGATTAGCAGGAGACATGATGAGTACGCAGCCTTCGATCAATGGATCGGTGCCCCAACGTTTGGCGCAAACCCGCGAGCTGATGAGCCGGGAGGGCATTCATGCCCTGCTGGTGCCGTCGGCCGATCCGCACTTGTCGGAATACCTGCCGGGCTATTGGCAAGGGCGGCAGTGGTTGTCGGGCTTTCATGGCTCGGTCGGCACACTGATCGTGACCCCGGACTTTGCCGGCGTCTGGGCCGACAGCCGTTACTGGGAACAAGCGAGCAAGGAACTCAAGGGCAGCGGCATTGAACTGGTCAAGCTGCAACCGGGCCAGCCTGGCCCGCTGGACTGGTTGGCCGAGCAAACCCCTGAAGGCGGTGTCGTCGCGGTAGATGGCGCGGTGATGGCCGTGGCGTCGGCGCGGACGCTGGGCGGCAAACTTGAAGAACGCGGCGCACGTCTGCGCACTGACATCGACCTGTTGAGCGAAGTCTGGAGCGACCGCCCGACGCTGCCGAATGAGCCGATCTACCAGCACTTGCCACCGCAGGCGACGGTCAGTCGGGGTGAAAAGCTCGCGAAATTGCGTGAGGTGTTGAAAGATCGTGGTGCTGACTGGCACTTCATTGCCACCCTGGATGACATCGCCTGGCTGTTCAACCTGCGTGGCGGCGACGTGTCGTTCAACCCGGTATTCGTGTCCTTCGCGCTGATCAGTCAAGAGCAGGCCACTCTGTTCGTGGCCCTGAGCAAGGTCGATGCCGAGCTGCGTGCGGTCCTCGAACAAGACGGCGTGACCCTGCGCGATTACAGCGAAGTGGCCGACGCCTTGCGCGCCGTGCCGAGCGGCGCGAGCTTGCAAGTCGATCCGGCGCGCGTGACGGCCGGTTTGCTGGATAACCTGAACAGCGGCGTGAAACTGGTCGAAGGTCTCAACCCGACCACGTTGGCCAAATCACAGAAAAGCCTGGCCGATGCCGGGCACATTCGTCAGGCCATGGAGCAAGACGGCGCGGCGCTGTGCGAGTTCTTCACCTGGCTGGACTCGGCGTTGGGTCGTGAGCGCATCACCGAACTGACCATCGACGAACACCTGACGGCCGCGCGTACCCGACGTCCGGGTTATGTGTCGCTGAGTTTCAACACCATTGCCGCGTTCAACGCCAATGGCGCGATGCCGCACTACCACGCCACCGAAGAAGAGCACGCGGTGATCGAAGGCGACGGTCTGTTGCTGATCGACTCCGGCGGCCAATACCTGGGCGGTACCACCGACATCACGCGGATGGTGCCTGTCGGTACGCCGACGGATGAGCAGAAACGCGATTGCACGCGGGTGCTCAAGGGCGTCATCGCGCTGTCCCGTGCGCAATTCCCTCGTGGCATTCTCTCGCCTTTGCTCGACTCGATTGCCCGCGCGCCGATCTGGGCTGAAAGTGTTGATTATGGACACGGCACCGGTCACGGCGTCGGCTACTTCCTCAATGTGCACGAAGGCCCGCAGGTCATTGCCTATCAGGCCGCCGCAGCACCGCAAACCGCGATGCAGCCGGGCATGATTACCTCCATCGAACCGGGCACTTACCGACCGGGCCGTTGGGGTGTACGGATCGAAAACCTGGTGTTGAACACCGAAGCGGGCAAGAGCGAATTCGGTGAGTTCCTGAAATTCGAAACCCTGACCCTGTGCCCGATTGACACTCGCTGTCTGGAACCGTCGCTGCTGACTGACGACGAAAAGCAGTGGTTCAACGCCTACCACGCCGAGGTGCGCCAGCGCTTGAGCCCGTTGCTCGAAGGTGCAGCCCTTGAGTGGTTGAACACCCGGACTGCAGCTATTTGACCGGTTGGAGTTCAGGCGCTGTTTCGAGCGCCTGACTCATGTAGTCGACAAAGGCTTTGACCCTGGCGGATTGACGACGATTCGCCGGGGACACGGCATGAATCGGCAGCGACTGCGCGGTGTAGTCCTGCAAAATCGCAGTCACTCGCCCGGCGTTCAGATCCTCACTGAACAACCATACCGGCGACAAAGCAATTCCCAATCCTCCCAGCACCATCTCGCGGATCGCCTCTGAGTTGTTGCTTTTTGCATTGCCCTTGATCCGCACCTCATGATGCTGGGCTCCGCTCTCGTACACCCATAGGTTCTGACTGTTCAGCAGGTTGAATTGCAGGCAATTGTGTCCGCGCAGTTCTTCTGGTGTTTGCGGCTGGCCGTGTTGCTTGAGGTAGCCTGGCGCAGCAACGGTCACTCGGTGGGTGGTGCCTATGCGGCGGGCGATCAGACCGCTGTCGGTCAATTCGCCGATTCTGAACGTGACGTCGAGGCCTTCGCTGACCAGGTCCTGATTCTGGTCACTGAGTTGCAGGTCAATCTGCACCTGGGGGTGTTGTTTCAGAAACTCAGGAAGCCGCGGTGCAATCTGCAATCGCCCGAAACTGACCGAGGAACCGATCTTCAGGTTGCCGGCAACGGTTTCGCGTCCTGAATGAAAACTGTGTTCCGCCGCGTCCACGGCCGCGAGGATTTGTCGGCACTCGCTGTAGTACCGCTGACCTTCGTCAGTCAGCGAGAGTTGACGCGTGCTGCGGGAAATCAGCTTCCCGCCCAGTTCAGTTTCCAGCGCCCTTAGCACTTTACTGATGGTTGGCTGGCTGGTCTGCATCTCCCTGGCAACGGCAGAAAAGCTGCCGCGCTCGACGACCCGGACGAAGATGGCCATTGCATTGAGTTTGTCCATGGGTTTCTCATTGATGCCAAATGGGCATGGTCACTATAGCGATACAGCGTCTTATCGGCATGAGTGAGTGAGAGGAAGATCGTCCTACCGCCACCTCTGACAGGAATTTGCGAAATGACTGACTCACTTCAAATGCGTGCTCTGATTGTTGATGTGGCCAACGGGCCGTTACGCTTGGTTTCCATCCCGCGACCTGTGCCAGGACCGGGTCAGGTGTTGGTCAGGATCAAAGCCAGTGGAGTGAATCCGCTGGATGGAAAAATTCGTTCGGGTCAGGCGGCTCATGCGCGACAACCCTTGCCAGCGGTGCTGGGCATGGATCTGGCCGGGACGATTGAGGCGTTAGGCGAGGGCGTAAGTGGATGGCTGCCGGGTGATGAGGTCTACGCGATGGCGACCGGAATCGGCGGTGCGCAAGGTTCGCTTGCGCAGTTCGCGGTGGTTGATGCGCGTCTGCTGGCGCACAAACCGGGCAATCTGAGTATGCGTGAGACCGCCGGGTTGCCCCTGGTGTTGATAACCGCATGGGAAGGATTGGTAGATCGGGCTCGAGTGCGTGCCGGTCAGAAGGTGCTGATCCATGGCGGTGCCGGGGGTGTCGGGCACGTGGCGGTGCAAATAGCCCGGGCTTTCGGTGCTGAAGTATTCGCCACGGGCTCTGCGGGTCAGCAGGCAATCATCGAAAGCTTCGGTGCGACTTTTATCGACTACCGCAAGTCTTCGGTTGAGGACTATGTGGCGGAGCACACGGGGGGAGAGGGGTTCGATATTGTCTATGACACGGTGGGCGGTGAAACGCTGGATGCTTCCTTCAAGGCCGCTCGGGTCTACGAGGGGCATGTGGTGAGCTGTCTCGGATGGGGGCAGCACAGTCTGGCACCGTTGTCGTTTCGGGCCGCGACTTACTCCGGAGTGTTTACCTTGTTGCCTTTATTGACTGGCAAGGGCGGCGAGCACCACGGGCAGATCCTTCGGGACGCCGCGAAGTTGATTGAGGCCAGTAAGCTGAAGCCGTTGCTTGACCCGCGGCAGTTCACATTGCAAACCGCCGAGGCCGCCCATGAACTGCTCGCTGGTGGAGCGGCTCAAGGTCGTTTGGTCATCGAGATTTAACGCAGGGCCTCAAGGACGAAGTCCAGTCGATCCTGACCGAAGAACATCTGATCGCCGATGAACATGCACGGTGCGCCGAATACACCGCGCTTGACCGCTTGCTCGGTGTTGTCCTTGAGAGCGGCTTTGACGTCCTCATCGGCGGTAAGGGCCAGTACTTCGTTTGGATCGAAACCATTTCGCGTCAGCACGGCTGCAACAGTCGCCGGATCATCGAGGCTGCGTCCCTCGACCCAGAGTGCGTGGAACAGACAATCGATAAACGCTTGGAAGCGTTCGGGATGACGTAATTGCATACCGGTGACGGCGCGCATCAGCATCAGGGTATTGATAGGGAAGTGCGGGTTGAACTTCAGTGGCACGCCGTATCGTTTGGCGTAGCGGTCCAGGTCCTGAAACATGTAGCGACCTTTGGCCGGAATGGTTGCCGGTGAAGCGTTGCCCGTGGCTTTGAAGACCCCGCCCAGCAGCATGGGTTTGTAGACCAGTTGGCTGTCGGTCTGCTCGCAGATCTTCGGTAATTGGGTATACGCCAGGTAGGTGGCGGGGCTGCCTAAATCGAAAAAAAACTCCACGGTTTTGCTCATGGTCGGTGCGCTCTGCTTATTGTTGTTGGGGGGGAGGGCTTACCAGCGTTCGTTCCAGGGGCGCAGATCCAGCTCGAAAGTCCATGCGTCCCGGGGCTGACTGTGCAAGTACCAATAGTTCTCGGCGATGTGCTCGGGATTGAGGATGCCGTCCTCGTCCTTGGTCGCGTACTTTTCCGGAAAACTGTTGCGGATGAAATCAGTATCGATGGCGCCGTCGACGACGACATGGGCAACGTGAATATTCATCGGCCCCAGCTCGCGGGCCATGCTTTGAGCCAGTGCGCGAATCCCGTGCTTGGCGCCGGCGAAGGCTGCAAATCCTGCCGCACCGCGCAAGCCAGCGGTGGCGCCGGTGAACAGAATCGTGCCGCGTTGGCGCCTGGCCATCCGCTTGGCCACTTCACGGGCATTGAGAAAACCTGAGAAACAGGCCATTTCCCAGATCTTGAAATACTTGCGGGCAGTTTCTTCGAGAATGCTGCACGGCACATTGGCGCCGATGTTGAAAACAAACGCTTCGATGGGGCCGATCTCGGTCTCAATCTGCTCGACCAGCGCAATCACATCCTCTTCCTTACGTGCATCACAGGCAAATCCGTGGGCGTCACCGCCATTGGCCTTGATTGCATCGACCAATGGCTGGAGTTTGTCCGCGCTACGACGAGTGACGCAGGCAATGAAACCTTCCTGTGCAAAACGCTTGGCAATCGCGCCGCCGGTGGCATCACCGGCGCCGACAACCAGTACGACCTTCTTATTATTCATGGGTAGATCCCTTTGATGAACGATCGTTAACTGAACGAACGTTATGCTAGGATTTGGCATGCGTCAAGACAGTCAATCCTGAGGGCAAGGCAATGCGTTACTCGGCCAATCACAAGCTGGAAACAAGAGAGAAACTGCTGACAAGCAGCGCGGTGTCGGCCAAAAAGTCCGGTTTTTCCACGGTAGGCGTCGACGGGCTGATGAAGGCGATCGGCTTGAGTGGTGCTGCTTTCTACAGTCACTTTTCGTCGAAGGACGAACTGTTCGCTTCGATCGTTGAACGCGAGTTGCGCCAAAGCCTGGAGCGTTTGGGTGCTGATCAGGATTGCGACAGGCTCGAACGTTGCCTGAAGCATTATCTGAGCATGGCCCATGTCGAGCACCCGGAGTCCGGTTGCGCATTACCGGTATTGGGAGCCGAAATTGCTCGTTCAGATATCGCTGTTCGCCAGGAGGCGGAGGTCTGGATTTGTCGGCTGCAGGAGCGTTGGGCAAGTATTCTGGAAAGCGACAGTCTGGCGTGGGCGATTCTGTCGCAATGCATCGGTGCCTTGGTCGTGGCGCGAATGCTGGCCACTCCCGGCATCCAGCGCACCGTGCTGAAGTCCAGTTACGATGAGATTGGCCGCCAGATTGCCGGGCGGCATCAACCTATTTGCAAATGACGATCATGCTTCGGCTGGTATAGCCGGCAGGGTTGAGACCAAATGGATAATCACCTGGTTCTTCCACGGCATCTCCCGACTTGGCGATGACCTTGTAACCCTTGGGCGCGCACGAGTTGGCGGCGCTGGTGTAGCACTTGTCCCAGGATGACGAAAGCCCTGAACAATTGATATGCAGCCCTTTCTTGCCATGTTTGACTTGTGTTTTCGATGTCGCCGCGCAACCCGCAATTGCGAGTACGGCAATCAATAGCAAAATTCGTTTCATTACTGTCCTTATAGCGCTCCCGGATCTCGCGCCCGGGTGTGGCTGCATTCGCTTTCGATTGAAGCGTTCTGATATCCCTATCCTGAAAAATCCTTGGATGACATTCGGTTGCGGGCCTAAACATGGCCTAATTGAGCGGCAAATACCAGACCTGCGTCAAATCCTGTATCAATCCGCCGCGACCGCGGGCTTGGCAGCACTTCCCATGGTCATGGTCGCCCCCACGGAAGCCAGAATGATGCACATGATCGCCATCCACTGTGACAGTGTGAGGTATTCGTGGAGAAACAGCAGACCAGACAGCGCGCCAATAGCCGGTTCAATGCTCATCAATGTGCCGAAAGTCCGGGTTGGCATTCGGGTGAGCGCGACCATCTCCAGCGTATAGGGCAGGGCGGTGGACAGAAGGGCGACAGCGATGGCCACGGGGATCAATGACGGAGTCAGCAGGGCGGCACCGGCATGGACGATGCCGATAGGCGCGACGAACAGTGCGGCAATCATCACTCCCAACGCTGCGGTCTGTACGCCATTGTCGGCGCCGGCCTTCTGGCCGAACAGGATGTACAGCGCCCAGCACACCCCTGCACCCAAGGCATAACTGGCGCCTGCCAGGTCGATTCCCGCACTTGTCGCTCCTGTCGGTATCAATAGCAGCAAGCCGATAGCCGCCAAGGCAATCCACAAAAAGTCGATTGCGCGGCGTGAGGCATAGATAGCCACCGCCAGTGGCCCGGTGAACTCCAGGGCGACGGCAATACCCAGGGGGACGGTGCGCAAAGACATATAGAAGAGGAAGTTCATGCCGCCCAGTGCCATCCCGTAGACGATAACGGTACGCAAGGACTTTGCGGTGAGCTTCGCCCGCCATGGGCGCAACAGGATCAGCATGATCACGCTGGCGAAGAGCAGCCGCAGGGTGGTGGTCCCCTGAGCGCCGATAATCGGGAACATGCTTTTGGCCAATGAGGCGCCGGACTGGATCGACGCCATGGCTATTAAAAGCAGGCCCACCGAGAACAGGGTCGAGACGAGGCTGCGGGGATGGTCATTCATAGCGTGGCATCGTCCGAAGTGGGAAGCGAAAGTGTTGTTCTATGGTTTGGGCAATATATTGCGCATTCGCGACGGTCGCGTCTATATATAAGCAGCGATTTTGGGCAACCTGATAGAAAAGCCAAATCAGGGGTTGACGGCAGATTCTGGAAGTCTATAATTCGCCCCACTTCCGGCGCAGTCGAAACGGAAAACTCCTTGGTAAACAAAGAGTTACGCAGTTTTCGACGGCGAGTTGCTTCAGGTCATCGAAGCCCAGAAGGAGTTGATCAGGCGGGGTTGTTTGGCTTGGTTGACGGTTCGATCTTCTCGGTCGAAAGCGGAGAAAAAGAGGTGTTGACAGCAGCGAGTAACGCTGTGGAATTCGCCTCCCGCTAACGAGAGATCGGAAGCGCAAGTGGTTGAAGTTGCAAAGGAAACTTTGAAAACTTCTGAAAATAACCGCTTGACAGCAACAGAGGCTGCTGTAGAATGCGCGCCTCGGTTGAGACGAAAGATCTTAACCAACCGCTCTTTAACAACTGAATCAAGCAATTCGTGTGGGTGCTTGTGGAGTCAGACTGATAGTCAACAAGATTATCAGCATCACAAGTTACTCCGCGAGAAATCAAAGATGTAACCAACGATTGCTGAGCCAAGTTTAGGGTTTCTTAAAAACCCAAAGATGTTTGAACTGAAGAGTTTGATCATGGCTCAGATTGAACGCTGGCGGCAGGCCTAACACATGCAAGTCGAGCGGCAGCACGGGTACTTGTACCTGGTGGCGAGCGGCGGACGGGTGAGTAATGCCTAGGAATCTGCCTGGTAGTGGGGGATAACGCTCGGAAACGGACGCTAATACCGCATACGTCCTACGGGAGAAAGCAGGGGACCTTCGGGCCTTGCGCTATCAGATGAGCCTAGGTCGGATTAGCTAGTTGGTGAGGTAATGGCTCACCAAGGCGACGATCCGTAACTGGTCTGAGAGGATGATCAGTCACACTGGAACTGAGACACGGTCCAGACTCCTACGGGAGGCAGCAGTGGGGAATATTGGACAATGGGCGAAAGCCTGATCCAGCCATGCCGCGTGTGTGAAGAAGGTCTTCGGATTGTAAAGCACTTTAAGTTGGGAGGAAGGGCAGTTACCTAATACGTATCTGTTTTGACGTTACCGACAGAATAAGCACCGGCTAACTCTGTGCCAGCAGCCGCGGTAATACAGAGGGTGCAAGCGTTAATCGGAATTACTGGGCGTAAAGCGCGCGTAGGTGGTTTGTTAAGTTGGATGTGAAATCCCCGGGCTCAACCTGGGAACTGCATTCAAAACTGACAAGCTAGAGTATGGTAGAGGGTGGTGGAATTTCCTGTGTAGCGGTGAAATGCGTAGATATAGGAAGGAACACCAGTGGCGAAGGCGACCACCTGGACTGATACTGACACTGAGGTGCGAAAGCGTGGGGAGCAAACAGGATTAGATACCCTGGTAGTCCACGCCGTAAACGATGTCAACTAGCCGTTGGGAGCCTTGAGCTCTTAGTGGCGCAGCTAACGCATTAAGTTGACCGCCTGGGGAGTACGGCCGCAAGGTTAAAACTCAAATGAATTGACGGGGGCCCGCACAAGCGGTGGAGCATGTGGTTTAATTCGAAGCAACGCGAAGAACCTTACCAGGCCTTGACATCCAATGAACTTTCCAGAGATGGATTGGTGCCTTCGGGAACATTGAGACAGGTGCTGCATGGCTGTCGTCAGCTCGTGTCGTGAGATGTTGGGTTAAGTCCCGTAACGAGCGCAACCCTTGTCCTTAGTTACCAGCACGTAATGGTGGGCACTCTAAGGAGACTGCCGGTGACAAACCGGAGGAAGGTGGGGATGACGTCAAGTCATCATGGCCCTTACGGCCTGGGCTACACACGTGCTACAATGGTCGGTACAGAGGGTTGCCAAGCCGCGAGGTGGAGCTAATCCCAGAAAACCGATCGTAGTCCGGATCGCAGTCTGCAACTCGACTGCGTGAAGTCGGAATCGCTAGTAATCGCGAATCAGAATGTCGCGGTGAATACGTTCCCGGGCCTTGTACACACCGCCCGTCACACCATGGGAGTGGGTTGCACCAGAAGTAGCTAGTCTAACCTTCGGGAGGACGGTTACCACGGTGTGATTCATGACTGGGGTGAAGTCGTAACAAGGTAGCCGTAGGGGAACCTGCGGCTGGATCACCTCCTTAATCGACGACATCAGCTGCTCCATAAGTTCCCACACGAATTGCTTGATTCATTGAAGAAGACGATAGAAGCAGCTTTAAGCTCCAAGCTGATAGCTCCAAGCTAACAGTTGCGCGCTCGAAATTGGGTCTGTAGCTCAGTTGGTTAGAGCGCACCCCTGATAAGGGTGAGGTCGGCAGTTCGAATCTGCCCAGACCCACCAATTTTGTTATGGGGCCATAGCTCAGCTGGGAGAGCGCCTGCCTTGCACGCAGGAGGTCAACGGTTCGATCCCGTTTGGCTCCACCATATAACTGCTTCTGCTGTTAGAGTTTAGAAATGAATATTCCGGTGTGAATATTGATTTCTAGTCTTTGATTAGATCGTTCTTTAAAAATTTGGGTATGTGATAGAAAGATAGACTGGACGTTACTTTCACTGGTAACGGATCAGGCTAAGGTAAAATTTGTGAGTTGCTCTTAATTGAGTATTATCGAATTTTCGGCGAATGTCGTCTTCACAGTATAACCAGATTGCTTGGGGTTATATGGTCAAGTGAAGAAGCGCATACGGTGGATGCCTTGGCAGTCAGAGGCGATGAAAGACGTGGTAGCCTGCGAAAAGCTTCGGGGAGTCGGCAAACAGACTTTGATCCGGAGATGTCTGAATGGGGGAACCCAGCCATCATAAGATGGTTATCTTAAGCTGAATACATAGGCTTAAGAGGCGAACCAGGGGAACTGAAACATCTAAGTACCCTGAGGAAAAGAAATCAACCGAGATTCCCTTAGTAGTGGCGAGCGAACGGGGACTAGCCCTTAAGTGGCTTTGAGATTAGCGGAACGCTCTGGAAAGTGCGGCCATAGTGGGTGATAGCCCTGTACGCGAAAATCTCTTAGTCATGAAATCGAGTAGGACGGAGCACGAGAAACTTTGTCTGAATATGGGGGGACCATCCTCCAAGGCTAAATACTACTGACTGACCGATAGTGAACTAGTACCGTGAGGGAAAGGCGAAAAGAACCCCGGAGAGGGGAGTGAAATAGATCCTGAAACCGTATGCGTACAAGCAGTGGGAGCCCACTTTGTTGGGTGACTGCGTACCTTTTGTATAATGGGTCAGCGACTTATTTTCAGTGGCGAGCTTAACCGAATAGGGGAGGCGTAGCGAAAGCGAGTCTTAATAGGGCGTCTAGTCGCTGGGAATAGACCCGAAACCGGGCGATCTATCCATGGGCAGGTTGAAGGTTGGGTAACACTAACTGGAGGACCGAACCGACTACCGTTGAAAAGTTAGCGGATGACCTGTGGATCGGAGTGAAAGGCTAATCAAGCTCGGAGATAGCTGGTTCTCCTCGAAAGCTATTTAGGTAGCGCCTCATGTATCACTGTAGGGGGTAGAGCACTGTTTCGGCTAGGGGGTCATCCCGACTTACCAAACCGATGCAAACTCCGAATACCTACAAGTGCCGAGCATGGGAGACACACGGCGGGTGCTAACGTCCGTCGTGAAAAGGGAAACAACCCAGACCGTCAGCTAAGGTCCCAAAGTTATGGTTAAGTGGGAAACGATGTGGGAAGGCTTAGACAGCTAGGAGGTTGGCTTAGAAGCAGCCACCCTTTAAAGAAAGCGTAATAGCTCACTAGTCGAGTCGGCCTGCGCGGAAGATGTAACGGGGCTCAAACCATACACCGAAGCTACGGGTATCACTTAGGTGATGCGGTAGAGGAGCGTTCTGTAAGCCTGTGAAGGTGAGTTGAGAAGCTTGCTGGAGGTATCAGAAGTGCGAATGCTGACATGAGTAACGACAATGGGTGTGAAAAACACCCACGCCGAAAGACCAAGGTTTCCTGCGCAACGTTAATCGACGCAGGGTTAGTCGGTCCCTAAGGCGAGGCTGAAAAGCGTAGTCGATGGAAAACAGGTTAATATTCCTGTACTTCTGGTTATTGCGATGGAGGGACGGAGAAGGCTAGGCCAGCTTGGCGTTGGTTGTCCAAGTTTAAGGTGGTAGGCTGGAATCTTAGGTAAATCCGGGATTCTAAGGCCGAGAGCTGATGACGAGTGTTCTTTTAGAACACGAAGTGGTTGATGCCATGCTTCCAAGAAAAGCTTCTAAGCTTCAGGTAACCAGGAACCGTACCCCAAACCGACACAGGTGGTTGGGTAGAGAATACCAAGGCGCTTGAGAGAACTCGGGTGAAGGAACTAGGCAAAATGGCACCGTAACTTCGGGAGAAGGTGCGCCGGTGAGGGTGAAGCATTTACTGCGTAAGCCCATGCCGGTCGAAGATACCAGGCCGCTGCGACTGTTTATTAAAAACACAGCACTCTGCAAACACGAAAGTGGACGTATAGGGTGTGACGCCTGCCCGGTGCCGGAAGGTTAATTGATGGGGTTAGCTAACGCGAAGCTCTTGATCGAAGCCCCGGTAAACGGCGGCCGTAACTATAACGGTCCTAAGGTAGCGAAATTCCTTGTCGGGTAAGTTCCGACCTGCACGAATGGCGTAACGATGGCGGCGCTGTCTCCACCCGAGACTCAGTGAAATTGAAATCGCTGTGAAGATGCAGTGTATCCGCGGCTAGACGGAAAGACCCCGTGAACCTTTACTATAGCTTTGCACTGGACTTTGAATTTGCTTGTGTAGGATAGGTGGGAGGCTTTGAAGCGTGGACGCCAGTTCGCGTGGAGCCAACCTTGAAATACCACCCTGGCAACTTTGAGGTTCTAACTCAGGTCCGTTATCCGGATCGAGGACAGTGTATGGTGGGTAGTTTGACTGGGGCGGTCTCCTCCTAAAGAGTAACGGAGGAGTACGAAGGTGCGCTCAGACCGGTCGGAAATCGGTCGTAGAGTATAAAGGCAAAAGCGCGCTTGACTGCGAGACAGACACGTCGAGCAGGTACGAAAGTAGGTCTTAGTGATCCGGTGGTTCTGTATGGAAGGGCCATCGCTCAACGGATAAAAGGTACTCCGGGGATAACAGGCTGATACCGCCCAAGAGTTCATATCGACGGCGGTGTTTGGCACCTCGATGTCGGCTCATCACATCCTGGGGCTGAAGCCGGTCCCAAGGGTATGGCTGTTCGCCATTTAAAGTGGTACGCGAGCTGGGTTTAGAACGTCGTGAGACAGTTCGGTCCCTATCTGCCGTGGACGTTTGAGATTTGAGAGGGGCTGCTCCTAGTACGAGAGGACCGGAGTGGACGAACCTCTGGTGTTCCGGTTGTCACGCCAGTGGCATTGCCGGGTAGCTATGTTCGGAATAGATAACCGCTGAAAGCATCTAAGCGGGAAACTAGCCTCAAGATGAGATCTCACTGGGACCTTGAGTCCCCTGAAGGGCCGTCGAAGACTACGACGTTGATAGGTTGGGTGTGTAAGCGCTGTGAGGCGTTGAGCTAACCAATACTAATTGCCCGTGAGGCTTGACCATATAACACCCAAGCAATTTGCTGACCTGAAAAGGCACCAGATTGCGGTGTGTGAAGACGAAATGAACCGAAAGTTCGATTGTTCACAAACACCGAGATCTATCACATACCCATTCGCTGGAGCGTGCGCTGTAAGGCAAACGACCTGGCTACCGAATTTCTTGACGACCATAGAGCATTGGAACCACCTGATCCCATCCCGAACTCAGCAGTGAAACGATGCATCGCCGATGGTAGTGTGGGGTTTCCCCATGTGAGAGTAGGTCATCGTCAAGATTAAATTCCGAAACCCCAATTGCGAAAGCAATTGGGGTTTTGTTTTGTCCGCAGGAAAGTGGCGCAAAGAAAAGGGCAGTCTGATAACTGCCCCAGGATCCGTCTGCGTCGTTAGTGAAACTTCGGCAGTACGTGTTCTGCTATTTCTTCAATAACCTCTGCCACAGGGCGTTCGCTACGACGCATGTGCAAGCCGACATGCTGCACACCAGCCTCACGTAACGCCTGAAGCTCATCAATCAAGGCCAGCCGTCCACAACTGCCACCGAAGCGCACACGTCGCATGGGGGTATGAGGATTAGCAGTCAGGTCCAAGTGTACGAAGCTGATATAAGGCTTATCGCCTCCAACTTCCCGCCACAGCCCCACTCGACGTCGGTGCTCATCCGGCGTACCAGGGTAGGCGAGCCAACCATCCATGTGCTCACCAATCCAGGCCGGTGATTGTTGACCAAGACCTGCAACCAGCAGTGGCATAGGCTGATTTCGCTCCGGCAGCAGGAGAGCGCCCTCAGGTAAACGACCTTCACCCTGGCTGCGGATCAATTCAACCGTATCGCGAAAGATCTCCCCGCGCTGATCGTAATCCACCCCAAACAACGGATACTCCATCGGCCGGTCACCACTGGCCACCCCAAGGAGCAGACGCCCGTCACTCAGTTCATCAACACTGTTGGCGGCCTTGAGCGTTAGCCAAGGCTGACGCAATGGCAGCACAACCGCTGCTGTACCGAGCATGATGTTCTCCGTAATCCCGGCCAAATACCCAAGGTAAGAAAAGGTCTCATAGACCTGTGCAGCGTCGCCAAAGTTGGGGTCGTAAACCGGCACATCACGTACCCAAAGTGCGCGAAAACCTGCGTTGTCAGCCAAACGTGCCATCGCCGCGTGCTGCTTCAAGTCGGGGACACCAAAAGGCCGATCCTGAGCGATCCGCAGCCGCTGTCCATCACTGGACCAATCATTATCCAGCGGCAGTTCCAGTCCGATGGAAAATCCATTCGAGCCGAGTAATCGTTGAAATCGTGGATGCATGAAAAGACTCCCAAACAACAAAATGGAATGACATGCACCCAGTATCTACAGGCTCATCTACAAGAAAAATGCATGAATCGGAATATCAATCTTGAGCAAAACGCACGAGTCAAAGAAAAAGCCGACCGTCGTTTTGACCCTCAAGGACAACCATTCGAGAAAATCCCAATAAAGTGACTGCACAGTTTTTGGTATGGTGCAGCTCGTTTTTTAACGGATTGATTTGCAGGCCTAAGGATCGCCCTCTTTTTTAGTCATAGAGCCGCTACAGAAATGCCCGAACCGATACCCATCAAGGACCACGAAAAAGAGACGCGTCTGGTCAACAAGCGGCTGATCGCCTGCGCCTTGTTCGTCGCCGCCATTTCCTGCGCGCTTGTGGTGCGCATGTATGTCCTGCAAGTGGTCGAATACGACTATCACTCGACAATCTCCGAAAACAACCGCGTCCATGTCCTGCCGATCACCCCGACCCGCGGGCTGATCTACGACCGCAACGGCGTAGTCCTCGCGGATAACCGTCCCAGTTTCAACCTCACCATCACCCGCGAACGCGCCTCCGATGTCAAAGAGGAGCTCGATGAGGTGGTCAACCTCCTGCACTTGCCAGCCGAAGACCGGACACTGTTCGACAAGGCCATGAAACAGGCGCGCCACCCGTTCGTGCCGGTCACACTGTTCTACGAGCTCAGTGAACAGCAAATCGCGGTTCTCGCGGTCAATGAGTTCCGTCTGCCGGGGATCGATGTCGAGCCCCAGTTCGTGCGCCATTACCCGTTTGGCGCACACTTTGCGCACTCGATCGGTTACGTTGGTCGTATCAACGAAAAAGAATCCAAAGCCCTCGACACGGTGGAGTACCGCGGCACCCAATCCATCGGCAAAACCGGCATTGAAAAATTCTACGAGTCGCAATTGCACGGCCAGGTGGGTTACGAAGAAGTCGAAACCAATGCCCAGGGCCGCGTACTGCGAGTGCTCAAGCACACCGATCCGATCCCCGGCAAAAACATTGTCCTGAGCCTGGACGTCAAACTTCAGGAAGCGGCCGAGGAAGCCTTGGGTGATCGTCGTGGTTCGGTGGTGGCGCTCGATCCATCGACCGGTGAAGTGCTGGCCATGGTCAGCAAGCCCAGTTTCGACCCGAACCTGTTCGTCACCGGCATCAGCTTCAAGGAATACGCGGCGCTGCACGACTCCATCGATCGGCCGCTCTTCAACCGCGTTCTGCGCGGCCTCTACGCGCCAGGTTCGACCATCAAACCCGAGGTGGCCATTGCCGGCCTCGACGCTGGCGTCGTCACCCCTCAGACCCGTGTCTTTGACCCCGGTTATTACCAGCTCCCGGACTTTGATCACAAATACCGTAACTGGAACCACAGCGGCGACGGCTGGGTCGACATGGACGCGGCGATCATGCGCTCCAACGACACCTACTTCTATGACCTGGCCCACAAGCTGGGCATTGATCGCCTGCACGACTACATGGCCATGTTCGGCCTCGGCGAAAAAGTCTCGCTGGACATGTTCGAAGAGTCTGCCGGCTTGATGCCATCGCAAGCGTGGAAGCGCGCCACGCGCCGTCAGGCCTGGTTCCCGGGCGAAACCGTGATCCTTGGCATCGGCCAGGGTTATATGCAGGTCACGCCGCTGCAGCTGGCCCAGGCCACCGCGCTGATTGCCAACAAAGGTGTGTGGAACCGACCGCACCTGGCAAAGACCGTGGATGGCGTAGCGCCGGTGGACGAGCACCCTATGCCGAACATCCTGCTCAAGGATCCGCGTGACTGGGAGCAGGTCAACCATGGCATGCAGATGGTGATGCACGACGCCCGCGGGATTGCCAGAGCCGCCGCGCAGGGCGCTCAGTACCGCATTGCCGGCAAGAGTGGTACCGCGCAAGTCGTCGCGATCAAGCAAGGCGAGCGCTACAACCGGGCGAAAACCCTGGAGCGCAACCGCGACAATGCCTTGTTCGTCGGCTTCGCCCCGGCCGAGCACCCGAAGATCGTCATCTCGGTGATGATTGAAAACGGAGAGGCCGGTGGTCGCGTCGCCGGCCCAGTGGTGCGGCAGATCATGGACGCCTGGTTACTCGATCAGGACGGCCATCTAAAGCCGCAATACGCCACGCCGAGCAAAGCTCCGGGCGACCCTCACGTCTAAGCGCTCAAAGCTTCACAGCACAGGCTCGCGAATACTGAGCATGTGCTGTGAAGCTCGAGGAAGACCGTTTCGGCTTGACTCATCTTCTGCTCGCGGGTCCACAACAGCTGAATATCGAAACCCACCACCCCATCCTCCGGCGGCCATCTGGTGCTGTCCCTGGGGTTCGATATTTTCGAACAGGACCCGCAGCGCAAAGTGGCAGTGACCCGTGAAGGGTTCGCGGTGTTGGGCGAACGGATTCATAGCCTTGGGTTGCCGTGTCTGATTGTGCAGGAGGGCGGGTATCACCTGGAGAGTCTTGAGGACAATGCCCGGGCGTTTTTTGTGAATGCCGAGGTGTGGCAGCTCTGAGATCATTGGGGCCAGGTACGTCACCTTCGCGGGCAAGCCTCGCTCCTACAGGTTATTTGCCTGGGGGGAAATTTTGGTTCGCCTCAACCCTGTAGGAGCGAGGCTTGCCCGCGAAGAAAGATGACTCGGTCCACCTGACAGAACACAAGTGCTGTAAGGCACTTGCCATCGCCCTGACGTTAACGTAAAGATTGCGGCAGGGCGCTGAACTTGAAAGGCGCAAAGCGGACCGATCCGGAGCGCTTGATGACGCTAATAAAAACACCTTCTCCCAAGCTGCACCGCGAAGCCCGGCTGGCCCGGGAAAAACTCCATCTGGAGGGCGAAGTCCCCGATGGTGTTCTGCGGGCAGAAATCGATGCGTCGTGGCGGCGCAGCCTCAGCCATGGCGTGCATTTCAACGCCAAGCACGAACTGGCGCTGGAATCGAGCGCCAGCCTCGACGTGCTGTTGGCAAGCAATCGCCTGCTGATCGACGCCGCATTACCGGCCATCGACTACCTGGCTGAACGCCAAGGCAAGGAAGGCCTGATCATCCTCGCCAACTCCGACGCCACCATCCTCGCCGTCGAAGGACGCGCCGACCGCCTCAAGGGCAGCGGCCTGCAAGACATCACCCTGGGCGCCTGCTGGAGCGAAGCCGCTCGTGGTACCAACGCACTGGGCACCGCACTGGTGGAAGCCCGGCCGACGATGATCGATTGCGGCGAGCATTACCTCGATCGTCTCAGCGATTTCTCCTGCACATCGGTGCCGATCCATTGCCCCCAAGGCGACATCCTCGGCGTCCTTGACCTGACCCGCGAAGGCCCCCTCGGCCGCGTTCATGACAGCACCGCGTTGCTGGCCATGGCCGTCAGCCAGATCGAAAGCCGCGTGTTCAACGCCAGTTACCCGGACGAAATCGTCCTCGCGTTCCACAGCCGTCGGCAATACCTTGAATCCCCTTGGCAGGGCCTGCTGGCGGTGAGTCTCGGCGGACAGATCCTGGCGGTCAGCGCGCAAGCCTGTCAGTTGCTGCGTGCCGAGCGTTCGGCCCTGGTCGGTCGGCGTTGCGAGGAGTTTCTCGGTGTCGATGGCCTGCAATTGCTGTCCCGTCTGCATCAAGGTGGCGTCGGCAGTTTGCAGACCGCCAAAGGCGAATTCTTCTACAAAACCCTGCGGGCGCCGCAACGTTCCATCAACGTCAGCACACCGCCGCGCAGCCCCGCGAAAACCGCCAAGCCACAACCGGATCTCGAATCCCTGGCCGGCAGTAACGTGCGTTATGCCCGGGCCTTGCGCATGGCCCGCCAAGGACTGGCCAATGAATTGCCGGTATTGCTGCTCGGTGAAACCGGCACCGGTAAAGAAGTCATCGCCCGTGCGCTGCACATGGCCGGAACCCGCTGTGACAAACCTTTCGTTGCGGTGAACTGCGCGGCAATCCCTGAAGGCCTGATCGAGTCGGAACTGTTCGGCTACCGCGAAGGCGCCTTCACCGGCTCCCGTCGTGGCGGCATGATCGGACGACTGCAACAGGCCCACGGCGGCACCTTGTTCCTCGACGAAATCGGTGACATGCCGCTGGCCTTGCAGGCCCGTCTGCTGCGGGTGTTGCAGGACCGTAAAGTGGCGCCGCTGGGCGCGGGCGAGGAACAAGACATCGACGTCGCGCTGATCTGCGCCACCCACCGAGACCTCAAGCGCCTGGTCGAAGAAAAACACTTCCGTGAAGACCTGTTCTACCGGGTCAACGGCATCAGTGTGATGCTCCCGGCCCTGCGCGAGCGCGAGGATTTCAGCAGCTTGGTTGCTCGTCTGCTGGCCAAACTTGATGCCCCGACGATGGTCCTGCATGACGATCTGAGTCGCTTGCTCGACGGCTACCATTGGCCAGGCAACATTCGCCAACTGGAAATGGTCCTGCGCACCGCGCTGGCCATGCGCGAACCCGGGGACACGGTGCTCACCCTCGACCACCTGCCCGACAGCATGCTCGACGAACTGACCGCCACTGAACGCCCGGCATCGGGCAGCATTCGCGAAAACGAACTGGAGCTGATCCGCCAGGCCCTGGACAGCCATCAGGGCAACGTCTCGGCCGCCGCCGACGCCTTGGGCATCAGCCGCGCGACCCTGTATCGCAAGCTCAAACAGTTGCGTTCGTGATGCAGCGCTTGATCGTTCGGCTGATCGACAGCCAGAACCCCGAAGCCCTGCAAGCGGCGTTGCGTTGGCTCTACAGTTTTGTACGCCCGCATCGATTGGCGATTGCCGGGCTGCTCGGCTTGTCGGTCTGCGCTTCGTCGCTGGTGCTGGTGCAGCCGTGGCTGACCAAACTATTGATCGACGATGGCTTGCTGGCGAAAAACTTCCCCATGCTGGTGTTGATTGCCGGATTGATGATTCTCGCCGGGCTGCTCGGCACAGCGCTGTCGGGGATCAATCGCTACCTGCACACGCGACTGTCCGGGCGGATTCTGTTCTCGCTGCGCGACGACCTTTATCGACATCTGCAAACCCTGTCACCGAGCTTCTATGGACAGCGGCGCATCGGTGATCTGATGTCGCGCCTGGATGGCGACGTTGCGGAGATCCAGCGCTTCGCTGTGGATTCGCTGTTCTCGGCGGTATCGAGCGTGGTTGGCCTGGTGGTGGCGGTGGCGATGCTGCTGACCCTGTCGTGGAAACTTTCACTGCTGGCATTGGTGCTGATTCCCCTCGACATCCTCTGGCTGCGCTGGATGCGGCGCAAAGTCGAGCGCGATGTACGGCAGTTGCGCGAGCGCTCGGCGGACATGTCCTCGTTCATGGTCGAGACCTTGCCGGTGATGAAATTCATCCAGTCTGCCGGCCAGCAACAACGCGAATCGCGCCGTCTGGAGTCGCTTGGTCAAGGCTATATGAGCCAGCTGCTGCGCCTGCAAGTCACCGAGTTTTTTACCCAGGCGGTGCCCGGCACGCTGACGTCATTGTCCCGGGCCTGTGCGTTTTTGATTGGCGGTTATTGGGTGGTGCAGGGGACCTGGCAACTGGGCGCGCTGATCGCGTTTTCCACGTACCTGGGGATGGCGGTCGGACCGGTTCAGAGCCTGCTCGGGCTCTATGTGGCGATTCAGCGGATGACCGTCAGCCTCGGCCGGGTCATGGAACTGCGCGGTGAAGAACCGACCGTGCTAACACCGGTTGAACCCAAGCCGATGCCGACCTCTGGCGAGTTGCGTTTCGACGACGTGCACTTCAGCCATCCCGGTCGTCCGACGACCTTGCGCGGCATCGAAGCGCGCATTCCCTATGGCTTGAAAGTCGCCCTGAGCGGCGGCTCCGGCGTCGGTAAATCAACGCTGATCGATCTGCTGCAACGCCATCACGATCCGCAAGCTGGCCGGGTGCTGCTGGGCGAGGTCGATCTGCGTGAACTGGACCTGTTCCAGCTGCGTCGGCGGATAGCCGTGGTCAGTCAGGACATCGTACTGTTTCGCGGCAGCCTGGCCGACAACCTCGCTTACGCGGTGCCGGACGCCAGCCGTGAAGCGATTGCCGAAGTCGCAAGGCTGGCGCAACTCGACAGCCTGATCGAATCGTTGCCCGAAGGTCTCGACAGTCCGTTGGGCGAACGCGGCCAGCAGTTGTCCGGCGGGCAGAAACAGCGGATCGCCATCGCCCGGGCGTTGTTGCAGGATCCGCTGATTCTGGTGTTGGATGAAGCGACCTCGGCGGTGGATGAAGCCACCGAGCGCGAAGTCATCGAGGCCATCGACCGACTGTTTGCCGGGCGCACGCGGATCCTGATCAGCCATCGTCCTTCCACCCTGGCTGATGCTGATGTGCGTTTTGAATTGCTCGACGGCGTGCTCACATCAAAAACGGTGCTGCATGAAGCCTGAGCTAAGGATTGGCGTGGTCGACAGCGGACATTCGGCGGCGCAACGGGTGCAGGTGATCGCCGGACGGCGTTTTTCGCTGCTGGAGGATGGCCTGGCCGAGAGCGACTTGCGTGACGACCCGCTGGGCCACGGCAGCGCGGTGATCGAAGCCATCGGGCGGCGAGCCCCTGCGGCGGTGTTTTGCGTGGGGCAGGTGTTTGACCAGCGCGGCGTCACCAGCGCCTTGCAGATTGCCAGCGCTATCGACTGGCTGGTGGCGCAGGATGTTCGCTTGATTAATTTGAGCCTTGGATTACGCCAGGATCGCAGCCTGTTGCGCGAAGCCTGCGCAGCGGCGGTGGCGCGGGGCATTTTGTTGTGTGCCTCCAGCCCGGCCCAGGGCGAGGGTGTGTATCCGGCGAATTATCCACAGGTGCTGCGCGTCACCGGCGATGCGCGTTGCGCCGAGCATGAATGGTCGTGGCTCAACAGTGCCCAGGCCGATTTCGCGGCGTGCGTGCATGGGACCTATCCGGGACAGTCCGGTGCGAGCCTTGGGTGTGCGGCGTTGAGCGGACATATTGCGAGTTTCCTGGTTGCCCATCCCGACGCGAGTAACGAGCACGTCATCGAGTGGCTGCGCGAGAACGCCCGCTATCGCGGCCCTGAACGGCGCTTCGGCGCATGATTGTGATTCTTGGCGCTGGACCTGCCGGGGCGGCAGTCGCCCTGGGTTTGCGGCGACTCGGTTATGCGGTGACCCTGGTCAGCGAGTGGCGCCGGTTTGCGGCACTGGAAGGCGTTTCGCTTCGGGTGCTGGAGGCCCTGCGCGGCGCGGGCCTGCAGCAGGCGTTGGCGGATGCGGCGTTGCCCTCCCAGCGGCAGGTGTCATGGAACGGACAGCAACATGCGCAGAACACCGAATTTCTGTTGGATCGCCCGAGCTTCGACCGAGGTTTGCGCGAAGACCTGCGTCTGGCAGGTGTTGAGCTGATCGAAGGGCGGGTGCTGAGCGTTCAGGCCTCGGCGGTGGGGCATCGGGTCGAGATTGAAGGGCGCGAGGCGCTGCTTGCGGATTTTCTGGTAGAGGCCCGCGGACGCCAGGCGCCCGCACTGGGCAAAGGCCTGCGTGGGCCGGAGACGGTCAGCCTGCTCAATCGTTGGCAAGGCACGCCGGGCAGCACCGCCAGCGCGGTGGAAAGCCTTGAGGACGGCTGGGCGTGGATGGCGCGGCGGGCCGATGGTCAGTGTTATTGGCAATGGACGGTGGACGTGGCCAGCGCGCAATTGCCAGGCAAGGCGACGTTGCCGGATTACTGCCGCGCACGGCGTCAGGGTTCGGCATGGGCGCGTGAGTTTTTCGGCGCCGGGCCTGAGACCGATCTCCAACTGCATGCGCGCAGCAGCACGGCGATTTTGAGTCCGCAGGTCTGTGGTGATCACTGGATCCGGGTCGGCGATGCCGCGATGGCGGTGGATCCGCTGTCGGGCAATGGCATTTTCCAGTCCTTGTCTTCAGCGTTACAGGCGCCCACGGTGATCAACACGTTAGTGCGTAAACCGGAACGGGCGGCGCTGGCCCAACGGTTTCATCAGCAGCGGGTGGAGCAGCTGTTTTTGCGCTTTGCGCGGATCGGTCGCGACTTTTACGCCGATGAGCAGAGGTGGCTGGAGCAGCCGTTCTGGCAGGCACGGCGGCAGTGGCCGGATGCCGAAGTTGCCCATGCCGAGGCGGATTTTGCGGCGTTGAGGATTGAGCGGGCGCCGGTGTTGAAAGATGGGTTTGTCGATGAAGCCGAGGTGGTGATCACGGCGGATCAGCCGTTGGGGATCTGGCATGTGCAAGGGGTTGAACTGGCGCCGTTGGTGCGGCGGTTGCGGACCGAACCGGCCGAGCAGGTGCTGGCGGGGTTGACGGCGGAGCAGGGGCGGATGGTTCGGAGTTGGTTACTGTCGCAAGGCTTCAAACCCTAACCGATCGTTCCCGCGCAGAGCGTGGGAACGATCAGCGAAGAACGGCGCTATTACAACTTGATCAACACCGACTTCAACTCGGTGTAATGCTCAATCGCCGCATACCCCATCTCCCGCCCGACCCCGGACATTTTGTACCCGCCAAACGGCAACGCCGGATCGAGCGCGCTGTGGCAGTTGACCCACACCGACCCCGATTTGATTCGCGGAATCATCCGGTGCACCGCCGCCAGGTCGTTCGACCAGATACTCGCGCCCAGCCCATAAGGACTGTCATTGGCCATGCGCAACGCATCGGCTTCATCATCGAACGGAATCGCCACCAGCACCGGGCCGAAGATCTCTTCCTGCACCAGCGAGTGCTTCTGGTCGACATCGACAATCACCGTCGGCTTGACGAAAAACCCTGGCCCGAACTGCTCACCGCCGCAGGCGATGGTCGCGCCACTTTCCCGGCCTTTTTCGATGTACCCGTACACCCGTTCCTGCTGGCGAGCGGAAATCAGCGGCCCCATCTCGACGCTTGGGTCCAGACCGTTGCCGAGTTTCATGGCGTTGGCGATGTCGGCGATGTCCGCCACCACATTGTCGAAATGCTTGCGCTGCACATACAGCCTGGAACCGGCGCAGCACACCTGGCCCTGATTGAAGAAAATTGCGCTGGCGGCCCCGGCTGCGGCGGTTTTCAGGTCGGCATCGGCCATGACGATGGTTGGTGATTTGCCGCCCAGTTCAAGCGTGACACGGGTCATGGACTCCATGGCGATCTTGCCGATCTGCTTGCCCACGGCGGTGGAGCCGGTGAAGGTCAGCTTGTCCACCAGAGGGTTGTGGGTCAGCGCCGAGCCTGCGGTGATGCCGGTACCAGTGACCACGTTGAACACGCCCTCCGGGTACCCGGCTTCCAGCACCAGTTCGGCCAGTTTCAGCGCGGTCAGCGGGGTTTCGTCGGCGGGTTTGAGCACCACGGTGCAGCCGGTGGCCAGGGCCGGGCCGAGTTTCCAGCAGGCCAGCAGCAGCGGGAAGTTCCAGGCAACGATGGCACCCACCACACCTACCGCTTCGCGGCGGATGAAACTGTGGAACTGATCGTTGGGCATCAGCGGCAACGACACTTCAACGCTCGAGCCTTCGATCTTGGTCGCCCAGCCCGCCATGTAGCGCAGGAAGTCGATGGATAACTGCACGTCCATCACCTGGGCCACCGCTGCGCTTTTGCCGTTGTTCAGGCATTCCAGTTGCGCCAGTAGTTCGGCGTCGCGTTCCATCAGGTCGGCGAGTTTCCACAACAGGTTCTGCCGCTCTCGTGGGCGGGTGCGGGTCCAGGTCGAATCATCGAAGGCCTGACGAGCGGCCAGCACGGCGCGGTCGACGTCCTCGGGCGTTGCCCTTGGCACGACGCACAGCACTTCACCGGTGGCCGGGTTGTGCAGGGGCATGGTCTGGCCGTCGGCGGCCTCGACCCAGTCACCGCCGATAAGCATGCGCGGGGCGCGCTGGATGAACGCCGAGGTGGCGGGAAGCAAATAAGGGAGGGGCATGGCGAGACCTCTTGTTGTTCGTGAGAACGGAGGCTTTCGCAATGGCTGTGCCAAGTGCCAAGAAAGGCAGGGACGCCCTTGGTCGGCGGGGTTTTGGCGGCTCATGGGAACAGCGGACACAGAGGGGGTTGTTGCAAATTGCGACAACTATGAGACGACGAGCGACCTGCTGCGACCTTGAGACACCCACTTTAGGAGACTAGAATTTTCTGGCTCGGTGGATGAAGCGATGGTCCGTTCATCCGGCCAACCATCTGGCGTGAGGGAGGTAACGATGTTCCTTTCAACCCTGGAAATTCAAAACATCATTGAACACAGTATGTTGCCCGCTGTGTGCACATGCGTCATGGAGGCAGACCAGTCCATGACGATCCGGGTCTGTGACTGCATGACAGGAAAAGTGGAACTGATCGCCACTAACGTCCCCATATGGAACTTGAACAGTCCCCATGACATTGCTGTACTTGTGGCGGATATTCAGCAAAAAATCGAGGCTCATAAAAGCATTTCCTCGACATTGGCCAGTTGAGCCGGCGTCCCCCGCAACACGCAAGTGTTGCGGGGAAGTGGCGGATCAGGAATGGATCTTCCGCGAAATCTCTTGAAACGTGGCGCCATCTACGGCAGCCAACAGCTTTTTGTCATCATTGAGCGTCGCCAGAAAGGTCACTTCGGTTTCCTTGCCTGCGAGCATGAACCCGGCAATCGCGCCGATAGGGCCCAGCAACATCGCGCCCGCCACGCCGAAGCCGATGGCGTCCTTGATGTTGTTGATCGATTCCTGGTTAGCGACTTCCACACGCTTGAACGCTGAGAGCGGGAGGGTGATGCCGGGCCACGGGTGAAGCGACGTTCTAAGGGTAAAAACGCCGTCTCTGTACTCTCCATCACCCTGCAGAAAGTCCCCCGCCAGGACAGTGATGCTTGCCATCTTGTTTTCCCCTGACTGGCAATCGGTGAATCACCATTTCGCACCCGCCTGCAATGGCCGTCAATCGTCGGGCGATGAACTGTTCCGACCGGGGCATCTATGCTTGTCTCAGGTTGCAACACCTGTCGCGATATTAGACGCAGGCGAACCCGCCCAACCTCGATTCGCGGGCCTTGTCTTCGTGTAACTGCTTGATAAAAAAGGCTATCGGCAAGCTGGCACGCTCCGTGTATTGCTCATTGCAGACGTTTCTCTTGCCTCCGTCAGCGCTGCGCCGCCGACGGCAGAAACCATAAAAACGATAAGCCACAAAAATAAGAAAGCACTGTGCGAGGTTCGACGTTGATGAAGAGAAGACTCCGATCAGGCCTGAGCGCCAGTCTGCTGGCCGTGGCCGCGTGTGTGGCGCTGCATTCGCCATACAGCCTGGCAGCCCGCGACGCCCAGACCATCCTCAAGGAAACCTGTCAGGGCTGTCACACCCCCGAAGCTGACAATGCCCTGAGCCGCATCAGCCACCAGCGAAAAACCCCGGAAGGCTGGCTGATGAGCATCGCCCGGATGCAGACCATGCACGGTTTGCAGATCAGCGATGACGACCGCCGCACTCTGGTCAAATACCTGGCCGACACCCAAGGCCTGGCGCCGAGTGAAACCGATGGCGTGCGTTATGCGCTGGAGCGCCGGCTCAATACCGTCGAGAAATTCGACGACCAGACCAGCCAGATGTGCGGCCGCTGCCACTCCGGTGCGCGGGTTGCCCTGCAACGGCGTCCGGCCCAGGAATGGGAGCGCCTGGTGAACTTCCACCTCGGCCAATGGCCGTCCCTGGAATACCAGGCGCTGTCTCGTGACCGCGACTGGTTCGACCTGGCTCGAAAAGACATGGTGCCGCTGTTGGCCAAGCGTTACCCGCTGGACAACCCGGCCTGGAAAAAATGGCTGGGCAGCGCGCCGAAAGCCGAGTCGCTGGTCGGCGACTGGAGCTTCAGCGGCCACTTGCCGGGTAAAGGCGAACTGGCCGGCGTGATGAACGTCACCGCCGATGGCAGCGACACCTTCAAGGTCGGCGTCAAAGGCCAATACGCCGACGGCAGCCCGTTCAATGGCGAGGGCAGCGCGATTCTCTACACCGGTTACGAATGGCGCGGCAACGTGACCATCGACGGCGTGACCATGCGCCAGGTGTTCGCGGCCCAGGGCAATGCCATGCAGGGGCGGATGTTCGAGGCCGAGCACGATGAGCGCGGTCTGGACTTCGTCGCCACCAAACACGGCAGCAGTCGTTTGCTGGCGGTGCAGCCGGGTTATTTGAAGGCAGGTACCGAAACGGAAGTGACCCTGATCGGCAGCGGTCTCACCGGTAAACCGAACTTCGGCAAAGGCGTGGAGGTGGTGGAAGTCGTCGAGCAAAGTCCTGATCGCATCAAGGTCAAACTCAAGGCGGCCGCCAACGCCCAGCCGGGGCTGCGCAACGTCACCGTTGGCACGCTGAAAGGCCCGACCCTGTCGGTCTACAGCAAGATCAACCAAGTCAAAGTCGTGCCCGAGTTCTCGGTGGCACGGATCGGCGAGGGCGGTGGTTCGACGCCGAAAGTCCAGGGCCGGTTCGATGCCGAAGCCTGGGGCAAGGGTGCAGATGGCAAGCCGTATCGCATCGGCGTGTTCCCGGCGCAGTGGTCGGTCGAAGCCTTCGACGATCGCGCCAAGGAAGACGAAGACGTCAAGTTCGCCGGCACCATGCAGGCCGACAGCGGCGTGTTCACACCGGGCGATGCCGGGCCGAACCCGCAACGCAAGATGTCCACCAACAATGCCGGCAACCTCAAGGTGATCGCCGCCGTCGACGACGCAGGGAAATCCCTGACCGGCGAAGGCCACATGATCGTCACCGTGCAACGCTGGAACAATCCACCCATTCCATGAGTTGGCTGAAACCACAGGCTTCAGACACTTTTTCGGAATGACCGCAGGCCCCGTTAAACGGGGTTTGCACAGGAGGTTGCAATGGGCGCTATTTTGAATCTGGTCGAACGGAACCTGCACGAAGTGCACGTCGATGCCGACCGCATGCTGTTTCATATCCCCAGCAGTTCGCTGTTCGCCAGCGATGAGCTGACGGGCACCATCATCGATACCTTGCGCGGTCCCGGCTGTTCGTCGGAGGACCTGATCCAGCGCTTGGCATCGCGTTTCAACGGCGAGGAAATCACTGAGACCCTGCGCGAGCTGATGTCCCTGGAACTGGTCAGCGACGGCTCGCCGCTGACCCCGGACATCGGCACCAAACGGGTCGAGCGCACGGCGATCAATACCGTGGTGCTCAACGTCAACACCGGCTGCAATCTGAGCTGCACCTACTGCTACAAGGAAGACCTCGACAAGCCCTCGGCCGGCAAGAAAATGGACGTCGAAACAGCCGTCGCGTCGGTGGAAATGCTGCTGCGCGAATCGCCGGATGAAGAGCGCTTCACCGTGGTGTTTTTCGGTGGCGAGCCGCTGAGTAATCGCAAGCTGATCGAGTACATGGTCGACTATTGCGAGAAGCGCTTCCGCGAGGCGGGCAAGTTCGTCGAGTTCGTCATGACCACCAACGCGACGCTGCTCACCGAAGAGACCGTGGACTACCTGAATGCCCACCGTTTTGGCCTGTCAGTCAGTATCGACGGACCGAAAACCGTGCACGACCGCAACCGAATCACCGTGGGCGGGCAGGGCACTTACGACGTGGTGCGGCGCAAGGCCGAGATGCTGCTGTCGCGCTACAGCAGTCGTCCGGTGGGTGCCCGGGTCACGTTGACCACCGGCGTCACCGACGTCGAAACCATCTGGGATCACCTGTTCAACGAACTGGGTTTTGCCGAGGTCGGCTTCGCCCCGGTGACCTCCGGTGACATCAGCACCTTCAACCTGTCCAGCGACGAGCTGATCGAAGTCTTCGCCAGCATGAAGAGACTTGGTCGGCGTTACCTGGAAGCGGCTCTGGAACACCGCAACATCGGTTTCTCCAATCTGCACCAGCTGATCACCGACATCCACGAAGGTCACAAAAAAGCCCTGCCTTGCGGCGCGGGCCTGAAGATGCTGGCAGTGGATCACAAGGGCGAACTGAACCTGTGTCATCGCTTTACCGGTTCGTCACTGCCGACCTTCGGCAACGTCCACAGCGGTGTGAAACAGGTGGAGTTGAATGACTTCCTTTCCCAGCGCCTGGACCGTACCAACACCGGCTGCGAAGACTGCCAGATCCGCAACCTGTGCTCCGGCGGCTGCTACCACGAGAGTTACGCCCGGTACGGCGACCCGACCCACCCGACCTATCACTACTGCGAACTGATGCGTGACTGGGTCGACTTCGGCATCGAGGTCTACACCCGGATCATGGCCCACAACCCTGCGTTTATCAGCAGCTACATCACTCCGCGCAAGGCTCACTGATATGAAACATCTCAAGGCAATCAATAACAAAGCGTTGAAACTGGATGAGGCCGCGGCCGAAAACCGTATCGAAGAAGTGGTGGCGATGAGCTCTGTCGCGGGCTGTGCCTCGACCACTGACCCGGGTTGGGAAATCGATGCGTTTGGCGGGGTGTCGTCGCTGTGCCAGCCGATGGAAGCCGACCTGTATGGCTGCTCCGACCCTTGCTGGTGGCCTGCCCAGGTGCCCGACATGATGAGCACCTACCCGGACTGGAACAAGGATGCCCAGGCGTCCAACGACAACTGGCGCAACCTCGGCACTGTCTTCCCGAAAGACAAGTGATCGGACATGAAGAAGGATTCCAGCATGCATCGCATTAAAGCCTGCGGCCTGGCCGCGTTCGCCGTCCTGAGCGTCTGTTCAATCAACGTTCTGGCCGATGAAAACACTGCATTACAAGCGGGTCACGAGTACATGGTGACCACCAATTACCCGAACAACCTGCACGTGCTCGACCTGGCGACGGACACCTTGTTCAAGACCTGCAAGATGCCGGACGCCTTCGGTCCGGGCACTGTGCAGTTATCGCCGGATCGCAAGACCGCTTACGTGCTGAACAATCACTACGCGGATGTCTACGGCGTCGAGCTGGACAGCTGCAAGCAAGTGTTCCACGCCAGCATCACCCAGAAGCCTGGGGAGAAAGCGAAGTCGATGTTTGCCTTTACCCTCAGCCACGACGGCAAGGAACTGTTTGCCATCGCCAACCCGACGTTGATGCTCAACGACCGCTACGAAGTGCAACAGCCGCGGCTCGATGTCTACGCTACCGACGCCGGCCTGGACGCCAAACCCGTGCGCAGTTTCCCGGCGCCACGGCAGCTGACCATCATGCAGAGCGGTGACGACGGCACGCTGTACGTGGCGGGGGCGGATGTCTACAAGGTCGACGTGAAGACCGGCAAGTTCGACGTGCTGATCCCCAGTCGTCACTGGAAGCGGGCGAACTACAGCGCGCCGGACGTGCTTTACGTGTGGAACCAGCAGACCTATCGCCATGATTTCTCGCTGCTCTACACCGCCGCGAAATTCAAGGACAAGAAACAGGATCCGGCCACCGCTGAATACCTCTACGGGCTGTTCAGCATCGACCTGAAAACCGGCAAGACCGAAACCACCGACTTCGGCCCTCTGACGGAAATCTACTTCAGCGGCATGCGCTCGCCCAAGGATCCGAACCTGATGTTCGGCGTGCTCAACCGCCTGGCCAAGTACGACATCAAGGAGAAGAAAATGCTCCAGGCGGCAACGCTGGATCATTCCTACTACTGCATTTCCTTCAACAAGGACGGCAGCAAGATCTACCTGGCGGGGACGTTTAATGATGTGGCGATCTTTGATCCGGAGAGCATGAAGCAGATCGGCAACATCAAGTTGCCGGGGGGGGATATGGCGATCACGACGGCGCAGATATTTGTCCGGTAACGTGTGGCGTCTGAACTGACGCCTTCGCGGGCAAGCCTCGCTCCTACACGGTCGCCTCGCACCCAATAGTGCGATCACTGCGAACCTTTAGGCGCGAGGCTTGCCCGCGAAGAGGCCCTCAGCATCACCGAGGTGTTACACCCCAGGTACCGGGCAACCCATATCCCCTTCCTGACACTTCAGATAATTCTTGAAAGTCTCCACCCGCGCCTTGGTCAATTCAGTCACGCAGTTGCTGTAGATCAGCGGATACACACTCCCGCCTTCCACCCCGGCACTCGCGAACTTGCACTCGGCATCCCGAAACGCAATCCACGAACGCTGTGCCCCGAGCAGCAGCTTTTTGCTGTCCGGGTTGCTCTTCAAGCGCTGGGTGATCTGCTGGTAAAGCGCATTCAACTCTTTGTCCGCCGCCTTGTGCTGCTGCGCCGCGCATTGATTCATCGTGGCCTGGTCGGTGGCGTTGTCACAGTCCGCCGCGTGGGCGACGGTGGTGAACAGCAAAGGGGTCAGGGCCAGGAGGAAGCGTGGGTGCATAGTGATTCTCGCTGTGATGGGTAAACGTTGAGATGCAGTGTAGCGAAGGGTGTGGCCAACCAATAACGAAGTCAGGTGTAACCTCTTTAGCCAAGGGGCTTGCCTGCGTCAACGGTCCGCGTACTGTGCCAGGCATTCGGCTGCGAGCCAGAACTTCCCTCTGAAAATGCAGCCGAATATTTCAGACATGCTTGATAACAACACCCCATTGATACAACTTTAAGGTTGGTCTTGTGGTCTTACAGGCCTACTGTTCAGTACAGGAGGTGACTTATGAACCCAGCATCAGATCGCATCGAAAGGAAAATCCTGCTCAAAGTACCGCGCTCGCAGGTGTGGCGCGTGCTGGCCAATGCCGAGGCCTTCGGGCAGTGGTTTGGCGTGGCGCTGGAGGGCAAGCGCTTTGTCGCCGGTGAATGGACGCAGGGGCAGATTACTTACCCGGGTTATGAGTACCTGCTGTGGAATGTGCTGGTGGAGCGGGTCGAGCCGGAGCGGGTGTTTTCGTTTCGCTGGCATCCCTATGCGGTGGAGCCGGACACCGATTATTCCCAGGAACCCACCACGCTGGTGAAGTTCGAGCTCGAAGACATGGATGAGGGCACGTTGCTGAAGGTCACCGAGTCCGGTTTTGATCACATCCCGCAGACGCGCAGGCTCAAGGCGTTCCGTATGGACAGCCGTGGCTGGGATGAGCAGATGAGCAATATCGAAGAATTTCTGAAAACCGGCGCCAAGGCTCACGAGCGTCAGGAAGAGTAAAGGCTGCATGTTTGAAACCTGGTTGAAACGCTGGGCCCTGGTGCCGGACGGCGAACCGATCATCACGCCCGGCAGTCGTTTGCTGCCGGTACGGATGGGTGAGTTGCCGGCCATATTGAAGGTCGCCGTCGATGCCGAGGAAAAGTTCGGCAATCTGCTGATGACCTGGTGGGACGGCGAGGGCGCCGCGCGGGTTTACGCTCATCATGGCGATGCGTTGGTGCTGGAACGTGCCGAGAGCGATCGATCGCTGATGCACATGGCGCTCAACGGCCAGGATGACGAGGCCAGCCGGATACTGTGCACAGCGCTGGCTCGTTTACACGCCCCGCGTTCATCATCGCCGCCGCCCCTGATTCCCTTATGGTCATGGTTCGCTTCCTTGCGCATGGCCGCCGAACAGCAGGGCGGCACTTACTTGCTCAGTCTGAAAGCCGCCGAAGCGTTGCTCGCCGAGCCGCAGGATGTGGTGGTTTTGCACGGCGATATGCATCACGACAATGTTCTGGATTTCGGCCCGCGAGGCTGGCTCGCTATCGATCCGAAGCGGGTGATCGGCGAGCGCGGGTTCGACTACGCCAACTTGATCTGCAATCCCGATTTGCCGACGGCTAATGATCCGCAGCGCTTCAAAAAACAGATCGAGGTCGTGGCTCAGGCCGCGGGGCTGGAGCGTCAACGGCTGCTGCAATGGGTGTTGGGGTTTGCCGGGTTGTCGGCGGCCTGGTTTCTCGAGGATAAGGATGAGCTTGCGGCGCAAGGTCAGCTGCAGGCCGCTGAACTCGCGGCTTTCATGCTGATTGGCTGACGCGTCTAAGGGTTTTCGGAAGGGCGGGTATAGCGAATGTCTTACACGCGATGGTAGCTATGTCGTCTATTGCACATTGGATCCGAAGCGTAATCTAGCCTCATCAACTGAAGCACAGGAAGTGCTCCAGGATCACGGATGATCGACCATTAGCAAGGATTCGCTGCCGACAGGGAGTCGATATGGTCTTGGGAAAACCCGCTTCGGCGGGTTTTTTTTCGCCTTTTGAAAACTGTAGTGTTCGTGTGGATTTTTGATCTTATGGTCAAAGGCTTACACCTGCTGACGGGTATGTCGTCTTTTGGTGCTTCACCATTGCGCTTATTCTGGATCCATCAACTGAAGCACAGGGAGTGCTCAGGATCAGGGATGATCGACCATTGGCCAGGATGGCTGCCGACAGGATGTCGAAAATGGTCTTGAGAAACCCGCCGAAGCGGGTTTTTTTTCGCCTGTCGAAAAGTACTGCTACAGCCTGGACGCCGCCCGTCCAGTGATCTGCGCCCTTTGCTGCAGGGATGGCGCCGCCCGCCGATGCGCTTCTGCCAATACGCTCGGCGGCGCTGTTTCGGGGCTGCCGGACTGGAACGGCGGTGCCGGGGCGTATTCCAGCTGCAACTGCACCAGCTCGGCCGTGTCCTTATCGAACAACTCGGCCGCCAGGGTCAGGGCAAAATCGATCCCTGCGGTAATCCCGCCACCGGTCAGCAGATTGCCGTCGCGCACGACGCGGTCCTTCACCGGTATTGCCCCCAAAGGCCCCAGCAATTCGTGATAAGCCCAGTGCGTGGTCGCGCGTTTGCCTTTCAGCAGACCGGCCGCGCCGAGCACCAGCGCGCCGGTGCACACCGACGTGACATAACGCGCGTTAGCCGCTTGGGCCTTGATAAACGCCAATGTCTGCTCATCCTCCATCAATGGCCCGACGCCGCTGCCCCCGGGAATGCAGATCACATCGAGTGGCGGGCAATCATCGAAGGTCGTGGTTGGCTTCAGCACCAGCCCGGTGCTCGAAGTAACCGGCACCAGGTCCTTCCAGATCAGATGCACCTTCACGTCCGGCAGCGAGGCCAGCACGTCGTAAGGGCCGGTGAGGTCCAGTTGTTGAACCTGTGGAAACAACAGAAAACCGATCTGCAACGTCATGGTGTTTTCTCATGAAGTGGGTGGACGGCTTCACTTTAGGCTCGTAGGATCTGGCGTATACGCCAATAACCCCACGAATTGCGCCAATATGCCAAAAACCATTCATGTGCTCGCGTTCGCCAATGTGCAATTGCTCGACGTCACCGGGCCGTTGCAGGTGTTTGCCTCGGCCAACGACATCGCCCGTCAACAAGGCTTGCCGGCGCCCTACGCGCCGACGGTAATTGCCAACGGTGGCGGGGTGGTGATGTCGTCGGCGGGGCTGGCGCTGTTAGCCGAGCCGTTGCCCGAGCAAGGCAGCGACACCTTGATCATCGCCGGTGGTTGGGGTGTCTACGCGGCGGCGGAGGATGAGTCGCTGGTGGCCTGGGTGCGTGAACAGGCGACGGCGTGTCGGCGGGTTTCATCGGTGTGCACCGGGGCGTTCTTGCTGGCGGCCAGTGGTTGGCTTGACGGTCGGCGTGTGGTGACTCACTGGACCCGTTGCGAGCAATTGGCGCAGAAACATCCCCGGTTACGGGTCGAGCCCAACCCGATCTTTATCAATGACGGCCCGGTCTGGACCTCGGCCGGCGTTACGGCCGGCATCGATCTATCATTGGCGATGGTCGAAGAGGATCTCGGTCGCACCATGGCCCTGGACGTCGCTCGGCAACTGGTGGTGTTCCTCAAGCGCCCGGGCGGTCAGTCGCAGTTCAGCGTGACCTTGTCTCTGCAAAAGGAAGGCAGCCGGTTCGACGAACTTCATGCCTGGATCAGCGAAAATCTCACCATGGACCTGGGCATTCCGACACTCGCCTTGCAGGCCGGCATGAGCGAACGCAGCTTCGTTCGCCATTACCGCGCCGACACCGGCCAGACGCCGGCGCGGGCCATCGAGCTGATCCGGGTCGAGACCGCGCGACGCTTGCTCAGTGATACCGGTCTGCCGATCAAACGGGTGGCGGTGCAGTGCGGGTTCGGCAGTGAAGAAACGCTTCGCCGCAGTTTTCTGCGGGCCATGGGCGTAACGCCGCAAGCCTATCGCGAGCGGTTTTCTGTCAGCGCTGAAGCAGATCCAGTAATGCCTTGAGCGTCGCTTCGGGTGCTTCTTCGGGAATGTTGTGGCCGACGCCCGCCAGCACTCGCCGCTCATAAAACCCAGAGAAATGTTCAATGTCCTCATCAATCTCCTCGGCCGGTCCGACGCCATCGTCGGCACCACACAGGGAAATCGTCGGGACGCTGATCGACGGTTGCCGGGTCAGCGCTTCTTCCATCCACGCCAGTGCCGGGTCCCCTGGCGCGTACATGAAGCGGTGACGGTACGAGTGAATCACCACCTCGACGAAATCCGGGTTGTCGAAGGCCGGCGCGCTCAGTGGGTAGCGCTCAGGGCCTTTGGCCCAGGTCGGTGACCATAATTTCCAGAGCAATTCGCACAAGTCCCGGCGATTTTTCGTCAGGCCCTCGACACCGCGCGGGGTGTGAAAGTAATACTGATACCAGAGGCGATGCTCGGTTTCCGGGGCCTGTGGCTGGGTGGAGCCGGGAATATTCTGCAGGTTGTAGCCATCGCCCGTCACCAGACAGCGAACCCGCTCCGGCCAAAGCGCCGCGACGATGCACGCCGCCCGACCGCCCCAGTCGTAGCCGCAAAGGGCGGCCTTCGGGAGGGCCAGCGCGTCCATCAAGTCCAGCAGATCCTGGGCGAGGGCGGCTTGCTGGCCGGAGCGCAGGGTGTCGGGGCTGTTGAAGCGGGTCGGGCCGTAGCCGCGCAGGTACGGAACGATAACGCGGTAGCCCCGAGCGGCAAGGGCCGGGGCGATTTCGTCGTAGCCGCGTGGGGAATAAGGGAAGCCGTGAAGGAGGAGGATCGGGTCGCCGGTGGCAGGGCCGTGTTCTTCGTAGGCGACCGTCAACGTCGGGGTCTTGATGTTCTGGATCAACGCTTCAGTGTTCATCGGACACTCCAGAGGTGTTTGTCAGACGGAGGATGCAAAGAGACCAGGTTCCGCCAACTCAGACTTCGACTTCGGCCACCTGATTGAAGTACTTCGACCGGTCCGGCGTAAACGTCACCACCATCCTCGTCCGCGAACACGTCAGAGGCCGCTCTTCACCCAGATCAACATCCAGATCCTCCCCACGCAAACCCTGCCACTGGGCCAGGTATTTGAGGGATCCGTACTTTTCGAGTTTCTTCAGGCTGCGGCTGACGCCACCTTTCCAGCCCAGCACCGGCAGTTCGCCGGCAAGGCAGCGTTGGGCGAGTTCGGGGAAACGGGCGGCGCGTTGGCGGCCGATCTCCCAGCATTTGATCAGGCCTTTGTCGGGGGCCTCCCACAGTTCATCGCGGTTCAGGCCTGAACGCAGAGGGGTGTCGATGGGGCGGTGGATACGCTGGCTCATTCTGGTTCCTTGAATTCGGGTTTTATCGGGCAGCTCCGCTGCACCCGTTGACGGTGGATGGTAGGGGGGGATGTAACGGCTGGCAACAAACGTTTTCGGGCTGTTGGAATGAGCGGTTTCGGGTGATTGGGCAGGTTTGTTTAATGGTTGTAGGAGTCTGGACCCTACCGCTCACTTTTTTCGCGGGTATTCAGCCAGTCCTGTGCGATGGCTGATGACGTCTTCGCGAGCAGGCTCGCTCCCACAGGTTTTGTGTCGTTCACAAATAGCGTATTTGACACAAATTCTGTGGGAGCGAGCCTGCTCGCGATAGGGGCAACGCGGACTCAAGGCTGCCAGTAATTTTTCTCCCCACTCAATTTCCGATCCAGAAAGCTGGCCGCGCTGATCAGCGCCAAGTGCGTCAACGCTTGCGGCGTGTTGCCCAGGTGTCGCCCATGGCTGTCGAACTCTTCGGCGTATAAGCCCAGCGGGTTGGCGTACCTGAGCAATTGTTCAAACTCCAGGTGCGCCTTTTCCACCTGGCCTGCCCGGGCCAGGCATTCGACGTACCAGAATGAACACGCAGCAAAGGCGCCTTCGGTGCCGCTGAGGCCGTCGATCTGGCTGTCTTCGTTGCGATAGCGGTAGACCATGCCGTCGCGCACCAGGGTTTTCTGAATGGCTTCGAGGGTCGATAACCAGCGCGGATCCTTGGCGCTGACGAAGCGCACCAGCGGCATCAGCAACATCGAACCATCCAGCGTGGTGCCGCCGATGTACTGCACGAAATGCCCGCGTTCTTCGTTCCAGAAGTTGTCCCAGATGTCGGCGTAGATCGCTTGACGGGTCTGGTCCCAGCGGGAAAACGGCGCGGGCAGGGAGCGTTTGGAGGCGAGTCGAATGGCCCGGTCCAGGGCCACCCAGCACATCAGTCGCGAGTGCAGAAAGTGATGCTGTTCGCCGCGCATTTCCCAGATGCCCACATCCTCTTGCTGCCAGGTTTCACAGACTTGATCCACGACGCCCACGGCGTGTTTCCAGCCTTCATGGGAGATCGCGTCGCCGTATTTGTTGACCAGGTACACCGCGTCCATCAGCTCGCCGAAGATGTCGAGCTGGACCTGGTCATACGCTTGATTGCCAATGCGCACCGGCGTCGCGCCGCCATGGCCGGACAGGTGCGAGAGCTCGGTTTCCGGCAGTTCCTGGCGCCCGTCGATGGCGTAGAGGATGTTGAGTTTCATCGGTTTGCCGTGGCAATCGCTGACCCGCCCGCGCAGCCAGCGCATGTAGTCGTTGGCTTCCTGAACAAAGCCCAGGCGCATGAACGCGTAGACGGTGAACGAGGCGTCGCGGATCCAGGTGTAGCGGTAGTCCCAGTTGCGTTCGCCGCCGGGTGTTTCCGGCAGGCCGAACGTGGCGGCAGCGAGGATCGCGCCGTGTTTGCGCGAGGTCAGCAGCTTCAGGGCCAGGGCTGAGCGGTTGACCATTTCCCGCCAGCGACCACGGTAGTTGGACTGACCGCTCCAGTCGCGCCAGAACTTCAGCGTGCGTTCCAGGCACAACCCGGCCGCGCCTTTGTTGAAACGCGGGTCGTCGATGCCGCCGAGCAGGAATTCCGCGCTCTGATCCTGTTTGAGGGTGAATTCAGCGACGGCCGCGTTGCCGTCGATACGCAAGGTCTGATCCGATGCCAGGCGCAGAGAGGGCTGATCATCGGCCTCGAATGCCACGTCTTTGGCATCCATGCGTGCGTGGGTCCTGGCGCGAGCGTAGTCATGCCGCACGGCGCAGCGCATGTGAAACGTTGCCTGGCCGCTGACCACCCGGACCCGGCGCATCAGCACCGGCAGATCATCTTCGCTGTCGCCGATGGGCAGCAGGTCGGTGACTTCGACCACGGCGCGCTCGCTCAGCCAGCGGGTTTGCAGCACGTTGGTGTCGGGCAGGTAAATCTGTTCGCGGCGCGCATCAGGCAAGTCCGGCGATAGCTGGAAAATGCCTGCCTCGGGCGTGTCCAGCAGCGAGCAGAAGATCGACGGGCTGTCGAATTCCGGCCAGCAGAAAAAGTCGACGCTGCCCTTGTCATTGACCAGCGCCGCGCTGCGCATGTCGCCGATGATGCCGTGGGCGTCGATGTTGCTTTGTCGCTCGGGATGATGATCAGCCATTGCCGCGAAACTCCGGATAGAGGCTCATGCCGCCGTCGATGAACAGGGTGGTGCCGACGATGTAGTCCGACGCATCGGAGGCGAGGAAGACCAGCGCGTTGGCGATGTCCTCGACTTCACCGACCCGACCGTAAGGAATAAGTTTGAGCAGTTGCTCCTCGTTGGCATCGCGATTGATGTCTGTACGAATCGCCCCCGGTGCGATGCCATTGATGCGGATGCGCTGGTGGCTGACTTCCTGGGCGAGGGTTTGCATCAGCATGTCGACGCCGCCCTTGGACGCGGCGTAATTGACGTGGCCGGCCCAGGGAATGCGCTGGTGCACCGAGCTCATATGAATAATCTTGCCGGCGGCCCGGGACACGCCTTCGCGAATACCCTGACGGTTGAAAATACGCAGGGCGGCGCGGGCGCAGAGGAACTGTCCGGTGAGGTTGACGCCGATCACCTGGTTCCAGTCGGCGAGGGTCATGTCCACCGCCTTGGCGTCTTTTTGCATACCCGAATTGGCCACCAGAATGTCCAGCGAACCGAACGCCTCGAGGGTTAGCGCGAACAGCCGTTCGACGTCTTCTTCTTTGGAAACGTCGGCACCGATGGCGATAGCCCGACCGCCTTCAGCGTTGATCTGCCGGGCCAGTTCTTCGGCGGGTTCAGCCTGGGAATGGTAGTTGATCACCACTGCGGCCCCGGCGGCGGCCAATGCCTTGGCGGCGCCTGCGCCGATGCCTGAGCTGGCACCGGTGATGAGGGCGACTTGTTGGTCGAGGGAAATCTGCATCAGTGTGAGCGCCTTGAGTGTGAGGGCTTAATTAGCTGACTGACGGGGGCTGGCGAGAGTTCACGTCGAACCATGAAAGTTTCGTCACCTGACCGCATGACACCTGATCGTTCCCACGCCGAGCGGCGGGAACGATCAACGTGTGAGGCCTTCACATTCAACCAACAATTGCCTGCTTTCCCCTCGGTTCGCCTTATGGCAACTTGCTCGCCCTGACTGAGACTCGCACCCCATGACCAACCCCTACCGCGACCTGTTCAAAGCCCCTGGCAGCCGAGCGTTCGTGCTGGCCGGGATGATCGCGCGCATGCCCATTTCCATGACCGGCATCGGCCTGATCACCATGCTCTCGCAACTGCAAGGCGGCTACGGTCTGGCCGGTGCGGTGGCGGCGACGTTTGCTCTGGCCACGGCGTTTTGTGCGCCGCAAGTCTCGCGGCTGGTGGATCGCTTTGGTCAAGGCCGGGTTCTGCCGGTTTCGGCGTTGATCGGTGGTGGGGCGTTGTTGCTGGTGTTGCTTTGCACCCGCTTGCAGGCGCCGATCTGGACGTTGTTTGTGTTCGCCGCGCTGGCCGGTTGCATGCCGAGCATGTCGGCGATGGTCCGTGCGCGCTGGACCGAGGTGTATCGCGGCCAGCCGGAGCTGCAAACCGCTTATGCGCTGGAATCAGTGCTGGACGAAGTCTGCTTTATTGTCGGGCCGCCGCTGTCGGTGGGTTTGTGCGTGGTGGCGTTTCCCGAGGCCGGTCCGTTGGCGGCGTTGCTGATGCTGGCGATCGGGGTGACGGCGTTTGTCCTGCAACGGGACACCGAGCCGGCGGTGCATCCCCATGAAGAACACCATCAGGGCTCGATTATCCGTTCGCTCGACATTCAATTGCTGATGCTGTTGATGGTCGCCATGGGCACCATCGTTGGCGTGGTGGATGTGGTCAGCGTGGCCTTCGCCCAGCAGCAGGGCCAGCCGGCAGCAGCGAGCATTGTGTTGTCGGTGTATGCCATTGGTTCCTGTCTGGCGGGATTGGCGTTCGGGGCGTTGCGCTCGAAAGTGCCGCTGCCGCGATTGTTCTTGTATGGCGGGGTGGCGACGGCGGTCACCACGCTGCCGTTACTGCTGGCGACGAACATTCTCGGGCTGTCGCTGGCGGTGTTTGTCGCCGGTCTGTTCTTTGCGCCGACGCTGATTGTGGCAATGGCGTTGGTGGAGCGCATCGTGCCGCCGGCCAAACTGACTGAAGGCCTGACCTGGCTGGTCACCGGGTTGAGTATTGGCGTGGCAATCGGTGCGGCCGGTTCGGGTTGGCTGATCGATGCATTTGGGGCCCGTAGTGGATTCTGGGTGGCAATTGCTGCCGGTGCGGTGATCCTCGGTTCCGCAGTCCAAAGCTATCGCCACCTGAGATAAGCGAAACACAGAACCTGTGGCGAGGGAGCTCGCTCCCGCTGGGTCGCGAAGCGGCCCCAAAAAACCCGTTTTACGACTGCTGCGCAGCCGAGCGGGAGCAAGCGCCCTCGCCACGATGTCAGTGTTCGGCACTTCTACAACCTTGGGACTAATTCAAGGCCGGCCTCATCCGTTCCCTTGATAGACAACTTTTCGAGGTAAGCCCGGTGACCCAGCTGACATTGCTGTGCCTGCCCTATTCAGGCGCGAGCGCCATGGTCTACAGCCGCTGGCGGCGCAAGCTGCCGGAATGGCTCACGCTGCAGCCGGTGGAACTGCCGGGGCGTGGCGCACGGTATGGCGAGCCGTTGCACACCGACATGCGACGCCTGGCGCTGCAACTCGCCCAGGAACAAAACGCCACGCTCAAGGCGCCATACGCATTGTTCGGTCATAGCCTGGGCGCGTTGGTGGCCTGTGAAATGGCCCATGCGTTTCGCTCGCTGGGGTGCCCGGAGCCGGTGGCCCTGTTCGCCTCGGGCACGGCTGCACCCACCATGCGGGCCGACTACGATCGCGGCTTCGCCCAGCCCAGGACCGATGCCGAATTGATCGATCAACTGCGCACCCTCAATGGCACCAGCGAAGAAGTGCTGGCCAATAAAGAGCTGATGAGCCTGACACTGCCGGTCCTGCGCGCGGACTTCCTGCTGTGCGGGCGCTTCGAACCGCAGCAGCGTCCCTTGCTCAAGTGCCCGGTGCATGTGCTCGGTGGCAAGGATGATCGGGCCACCACCGAGCAGTTGATCGGCTGGAGCAAGGAAACCCACGGTAGTTTTTCGGTGGACATGCTTGCGGGCGGGCACTTCTTTATCCATGAGCACGAAGCCAAGGTGTTGCGGGTGATCAAGGATCAGCTTGAGGTTCACCATCGGCGGCACGCCATGGCTGCCAGCGCCTGACGCAATCCCGGGCGTCACTCAATCCCTGTGGGAGCAAGCTCGCTCCCACAATGATTCTTACCCCTCTGACACCCCGCGTTTTACCTCCTGCCTGATACTTGTTCTCATTCGCTAATTTTTCCGGTCTGCATTCGTTTTATAGGGACGACGTGCCTTTGTGCTTCCCGCCACTGATCCGGATGCTTAGAAATGAATGCTGAAGACTCCTTGAAACTTGCTCGCCGGTTTATCGGGTTGCCCCTGGAAAAGCGCCAGATGTTCCTTGCGGCCTTGCAAAAGGAAGGCGTTGATTTCGCCCGGTTCCCCATTCCAGCCGGCGTCGACGCCGAAGATCGCCGGGCGCTGTCGTACGCCCAGCAACGCATGTGGTTTCTCTGGCAACTGGACCCACAAAGCGGCGCCTACAACCTGCCCGGTGCGGTGCGCCTGACCGGGCGTTTGAGCCTGCCGGCGCTGGAGCAAGCCTTCGCCAGCCTGGTGGCGCGCCACGAAACCCTGCGCACGGTGTTCCAGCGCCAGGCCGACGACACGTTGCTGCAAGTGCCGGCCAGCGCGCCGCTGGTCATCGATCATGTGGATTTCAGCGCCTTGCCAGCCACGGAGCGCGAAGTGGCAGTTGCCAAGGCAGCCGAGCAGCAATCGGTGTTGCCGTTTGATCTGTCAGTCGGCCCGCTGCTGCGCGTCACTTTGCTCAAGCTCGCCGAGCAGGAACACGTCCTGCTGCTGACCCTGCACCACATCGTGTCCGATGGCTGGTCGATGAACGTGCTGATCGACGAATTCATCCGCTGCTACGACGCCTTTGAGGCGGGCGCGCAACCGCAAATCGCGCCATTGCCGATCCAGTACAGCGACTACGCATTGTGGCAACGCCGCTGGCTCGAGGCGGGCGAACAGGCGCGTCAACTCGACTACTGGCAAGCGCAACTGGGTGATGAGCACCCGGTGCTGGAACTGCCCACCGATCACCCGCGCCCGGCGATGCCGAGCTATCGCGGCACCCGTTACGAGTTTGCGGTCGACCCGCAACTGGCCGAGCAACTGCGGGCCACGGCGCAGAAACACAGCGTCACCCTGTTCATGCTGTTGCTCGGCGCCTTCAACGCGCTGCTGCATCGCTATACCGGGCAGACCGACATCCGCGTCGGCGTGCCGATTGCCAACCGTAACCGCGCCGAGATCGAAGGCCTGATCGGCTTCTTCGTCAACACCCAGGTGTTGCGCACGAAGCTCGATGGTCAGACCCGCGTCGACGAGTTGCTGCGCGCCATCAAGGAAACCGCCCTTGGCGCCCAGGCCCATCAGGACCTGCCATTCGAGCGCCTGGTCGAGGCGCTGAAACTGGAACGCAGCCTCAGCCACACGCCGCTGTTCCAGGTGATGTACAACCACCAGCCTCAGGTCGCGGACATTTCCACGGTCAGCACCGCCTCCGGCCTGGCGCTGGGCGTAATCGAGTGGGAAGGGCGCACCACGCAGTTCGACCTGACCCTCGATACGTATGAAAAGGGCGGCAAACTGCACGCGGCGCTGACCTACGCCAACGACCTGTTCGACGCCGCGACCATCGCGCGCATGGCGCAGCACTGGACGCATCTATTGCAGGGCATGGTCAGCGATTCGCAGCAGCACATCAGCGATCTGCCGCTGCTGGAAAGCACTGAATACCAGCGCATCGTGCATGACTGGAATCGCGCTGACGAAAGCTTCGCGCAGGATTTGTGCATTCATGAACTGATCAGCCAGCAAGTTGCGGACAGCCCGGACGCGTTGGCGGTGACCTTCGCCACCCAGCATCTGACCTACGCCGAACTCGACGCTCAGGCCAATCGCCTGGCCCACCGGCTGATCGAACTGGGTGTCGGTCCGGAAGTCCGGGTCGGCGTGGCGATGCAGCGTTCCGACAGCTTGCTGGTCGCGCTGCTTGCCGTCCTCAAGGCCGGTGGCGCCTACGTGCCACTGGACCCGGATTACCCGGCCGAACGCGTCGCCTACATGCTCGAAGACAGCCGCGCCCTGATGCTGCTGACCGAGCATTCGGTCGCCGCGACATTGGCCGTGGCAGCCGATACCCCGGTGTTGCTGATGGACGATATGACCTGGGCCGCTTACCCGAGCAGCGCGCCGGTCACCCGCGTCACGCCGGACAACCTGGCCTACGTGATTTACACCTCCGGCTCCACCGGAAAACCCAAGGGCGTGGCCATCGCCCATCGCAACGTGCTGGCGCTGATCGACTGGTCTAAATCGGTGTACAGCCGCGAAGACATCCAGGGCGTGCTGGCCTCGACCTCGGTGTGCTTCGACCTGTCGGTATGGGAGCTGTTTGTGATCCTGGCCAACGGCGGCTCGGTGATCATCGCCCGCAACGCCCTGGAGTTGCCGCAACTGCCGGCCCGGGATCAGGTGCGCCTGATCAACACCGTGCCGTCGGCAATCAACGCCTTGCAGCGCGACGGACAGATCCCGCCGAGCGTGCGCATCATCAACCTCGCCGGCGAGCCGCTGAAGCAGAGCCTGGTGGACGCGTTGTATGAGCAGTCGACCGTCGCACACGTCTACGATCTGTACGGGCCGTCGGAGGACACCACCTATTCGACCTGGACCCGCCGTGCAGCGGGCGGTCGCGCGAACATCGGCCGTCCCCTCAAGCACACCGCCAGCTATTTGCTGGACGCCGACCTGCAACCGGTGCCCCAAGGCGTGTCCGCCGAGCTGTACCTGGCGGGCGCCGGCATCACCCGCGGTTACCTCGCACGCCCAGGCATGACTGCCGAAAAATACGTGCCGAACCCGTTCGCCAGCAACGGCGAGCGCTTGTACCGCACCGGCGACTTGACCCGTTATCAGGTCGACGGGTCGCTGCAATACGTCGGGCGCATCGACCATCAGGTCAAGGTCCGTGGCTTCCGTATCGAGCTGGGCGAAATCGAAGCACGGCTGTTGCAGCAAGCGGACGTGCGCGAACTGGCTGTGTTGGCGCAGGACGGCGTCAACGGGCAGCAACTGGTGGCCTACATCGTGCCGACCGATCCGGCGTTGCTCGATGACGCCGATGCGCAAGCCACCCTGCGTGAAACCCTGAAAGCGACATTGCGCCAACACCTGCCGGACTACATGGTCCCGGCGTTCCTGCTGTTCCTCGCGCAGCTGCCGCTGACCCCCAACGGCAAACTCGACCGCAAGGCCTTGCCGGCGATTGACGGCGCGCAGCAACAGCGCGAGCACGTCGCACCGCGCACAACGATGGAAAAAGCCCTCGCCGCGATCTGGCAGGACGTGCTGGCCATCGACAACGTCGGCCTTGAAGACAACTTCTTTGAACTGGGCGGCGACTCCATCGTCTCGATGCAAGTGGTCAGCCGTGCGCGCCAGGCCGGGATCGTGTTGAGCCCCAAGGACCTGTTCCAGCACCAGACCGTCCGCAGCCTGGCCCAGGCTGCCCGCAGCGGCGAGCAAACGCTGATCGACCAAGGACCGGCGAGTGGCGCGGTGGCGTTGGCGCCGGTGCAACAGGGGTTCTTCGAGCAAGCAATTCCCGAGCGTCAGCACTGGAACCAGTCGCTGTTGCTGGTGCCGCGCGAGGCGTTGAACGTCGAGGCGCTGGACCGCGCGCTTGAGCAGTTGCTGACGCATCACGACAGCTTGCGCCTGCGTTACGAGCAGACCGCTGAAGGCTGGCAGCAGGTCTATGCGGCGCCGACCACCGAGTCAGTGTTGTGGCAGCGTCAGGCGCAATCGGTCGAAGCACTCAACGCGCTGTGCGATGAAGCCCAACGCAGTCTTGATCTGCAAAATGGCCCGTTGATCCGGGCGCTGCTGGTGGCGATGGCGGACGGTTCTCAGCGTTTGCTGCTGGTCATCCATCACCTGGCGGTGGACGGTGTTTCCTGGCGCGTGTTGCTGGACGATCTGCAGCAGTTCTACAGCGGCAGCGCCGTGAAGAGGGTGAAAACCAGCACGTATCAACGCTGGGTCGCCCGTCTGCAAGATCATTTGCCAGCGTTTGAAAACAGCCTCGGTCACTGGCAGGCCCAGCTGCGCGACGCGCCGACCGATTTGCCGTGTGACCGTCCGAACGGCGCGCTGCAAAACCGCTTTGAGCACAAACTCGAAATCAAACTCGACGCCGAGCAAACCCGCAAATTGCTGCAACAGGCTCCGGCGGCATATCGCACCCAGGTCAACGACCTGCTGCTGACCGCGCTGGCACGGTCGGTGTGCCGCTGGAGCGGGCAGGGCAGCACGCTGATTCAGCTCGAAGGCCATGGTCGTGAAGACCTGTTTGACGACATCGACCTGACCCGCACCGTCGGCTGGTTCACCAGCCTGTTCCCGGTCAACCTGACGCCGTCGGTTGACCTCGGCGCGTCGATCAAGACCATCAAGGAACAACTGCGTGCCGTGCCGGACAAAGGCCTCGGCTACGGCGCGCTGCGTTACCTCGGCGCCCCGGCGATGCGCGCCGAACTGGCCGCGTTGCCGCAACCGCGCATCACCTTTAACTACCTCGGGCAGTTCGACCGCCAGTTCGACGACGCCGCGCTGTTCGTGCCGTCCACCGAAGGCAATGGCGTGGCCCAGGATCCGTCGGCGCCGCTGGGCAACTGGCTGACGGTCGAAGGCCAGGTCTACGGTGGCGAGTTGGCGCTGAGCTGGGGTTTCAGTCGCGAGATGTTCAACACCGCGACCATCCAGCGTCTGGCGGACGATTACAACCAAGAACTCAACGCGCTGATCGAACACTGCTGCGGCGTTGAAGTGCCTCAGGCCACGCCGTCGGATTTCCCGTTGGCGCGCATCAGTCAGGTGCAACTCGACGAATTGTCGGTCGCGACCCTTAAAGACCTGTATCCCCTGTCGCCAATGCAGCAGGGCATGCTGTTCCACACGCTGTACGAACCGCAAGTCGGCGCCTACATCAGTCAGTTACGTCTGGACATCCAGGGCCTCGATCCGCAGCGATTCGCTCAGGCCTGGCAAACCGCGCTGGAGCGTCACGACATCCTGCGCAGCCGCTTCCACTGGCAAGGCCTCGACACCGCGCATCAGGCGATTGTCCGCCACGTCGCGTTGCCGCTTGAAGTGCTGGACGCCACCGACACCGATACGCTGGCCGACGCCGAACGTGCCCAAGGTTTTGAATTGGGCAGTGCGCCGCTGTTTCGCTTGAAGCTGGTGCGCATGGGCGCCAATGACTGGCACCTGATCTACACCAGCCACCATATTTTGATGGACGGCTGGAGCAACGCGCAGTTGCTCGCCGAAGTGATCCAGCATTACGCCACTGGCAAGGCGCTGCCGGCACCGACCGGGCAATACCGTGATTATCTGGGCTGGTTGCAGCAGCAATCGGCTGCCGAAGGCGAGCAGTTCTGGAAAGCCGTTTTGGCACCGCTGGAAGCGCCGACCTTGCTGGCCGAAGCCTTGCGTCCGCCAGTGGGCGCCGAGGGCAGCGAGGAATTCCGCGTCGCCCTTGATAGCCGCGCCACCCAGCGTCTGATCGAGTTCGCCCGCCAGCAGAAAGTCACGCTCAACACCGTGCTGCAAGGGGCGTGGAGCCTGTTGCTGCATCGCTGCACCGGCCAGGATTGCGTGGTGTTTGGGGCCACGGTTGCCGGGCGTTCGGCGCCGTTGCCGGGGATCGAAGCGCAACTCGGCTTATTCATCAATACGTTGCCGCTGGTCTGTGCGATGAAGCCGGATTGCACCGTCAGCCAATGGCTGGGCGAGCTGCAAGGGCTGAACCTGGCCATGCGCGAGTTCGAGCACGTGCCGCTTTACGACATTCAGGGCTGGGCGGGGCAGCAGGGGGCGGCGCTGTTCGACAGCCTGTTGGTGTTCGAAAACTTCCCGGTGGCCGAAGCGTTGAAACAGGGCGCACCGGCCGGGTTGTCGTTCGGCAATTTGCACAATCACGAGCGCACCCACTATCCGCTGACGTTGGGCATCGAGTTGGGCGAAGGCCTGAGCCTGGACTTCAGCTACGACGCCGCGCGTTTCAGCGCGGCGCAAGTTGCCGGCTTGTCGGCCAATTTGCAGCACCTGCTGATGCAACTTGTCACCCAGTCGGACGCCGCACTTGGCGCGCTGGAACTGCTCGACGTCGACGGCAAAAACGCGCTGCTCGCGATCAGCCAACCGCCGACAATCGAGTTGTCCACAACACTTCTGGCCCACGAGCAGATCGCCGCGCAGGCCGCCGCGACCCCGGTCGCGCTGGCGTTGCAGGTTGACGGCCAGTCCCTGAGCTACGCGCAATTGAACACCCAGGCCAACCGTCTGGCCCATCGTCTGATGGCCAACGGTGCCGGTCCGGGCAAGCGTGTCGGCCTGGCGCTGCACCGTGGTCCGCAGCTGATCGTCAGCCTGCTGGCGGTGCTCAAAAGTGGCGCCGCCTACGTGCCGCTCGATCCGAAATACCCGAACGAACGTCTGGCCTACATGATCGATGACAGCCGTCTCGACGTGCTGCTGTGCGAATCCGGTCTGCTGGAGGAGGTGCCGGGCGTGCGCCGTCTCAGCCTTGAGGACGGCACCGACTACCCCGACAGCAATCCGCACCACCACGCGGTCGCCGGCGATCTGGCCTACATCATCTATACCTCCGGCTCCACCGGCCAACCCAAAGGCGTGGCCATCGCCCATGCCGCGTTGCGCGAGTTTTGCCAGAGCGCCGCCGACTATTCGGTGCTGTCGGCGTCGGACCGGGTGTTGCAATTCGCGACCTTCAGCTTCGACGGTTTCGTCGAGCAATGTTTCCCGGCGTTGTGCGTCGGCGCGGCGTTGATCATGCGCGGCGATGACGTGTGGGACGCCGGTCGCCTCGCCGCCGAAATCGTCCAGCACGGCGTGACCGTGGCGGACTTGCCGGCCGCTTACTGGTACTTGCTCGCTCGCGAATGCGCGAGCGGCGTGGTCAGCGGTCTCGGTGCTTTGCGCCAGGTCCACGTCGGAGGCGAAGCGATGTCGGTCGAAGGTTTGCGCCTGTGGCATCAGGCCGGATTGAGCCACATGCGACTGCTCAACACCTATGGCCCGACCGAAGCGACTGTGGTGTCCAGCGTGCATGAGTGCCGTCTCGACGATGCCAGCGATGCGTTTGGCATTCCGATTGGTCGTGCCATCGCCGGTCGTGCGCTGTATGTGCTGGATGCGGCGGGTCAGTTGCTGCCGTCCGGCGGTGTCGGCGAACTGTGCATCGGCGCCCCGGCCTGCCTCGCGCAAAGCTACTTCAATCGTCCGGCGCTGACCGCTGAACGTTTCCTGCCGGACCCGTTTGCCCGTGAACCGGGCGCGCGTCTGTACCGCAGCGGCGATCTGGCGCGCTACAACGCTCAAGGGCAGCTGGAATACGTCGGCCGCATCGACCATCAAGTGAAGATCCGCGGTTTCCGCATCGAAATGGGCGAGATCGAAGCCTGCCTGCAAGCCCGTGAAGACGTGCGTGAAGCGGCGGTCATCGCCCAGGACGGCACGCAACTGGTGGCGTACATCGTGGCCGGCGATTCGCTGTCGTCCGAAGTTGATTATCTGGAAGGCCTGAAAGCCGCTCTGCATCAGTCGCTGCCGGAATACATGGTGCCGAATCACTTGGTCCTGCTGCCGAAGCTGCCGCTCAACAACAACGGAAAACTGGATCGCAAAGCCTTGCCGCGTGCTGAAGCTGGCGATGCCCAGCGTGACTTCGTGGCCCCGGTCGAAGGGCTGGAAGCTCAACTCGCGCTGATCTGGCAGGACGTGTTGCAGGTCGGGCAAGTTGGCCGCAACGACAACTTCTTCGCGCTCGGCGGGCACTCGTTGCTGGTGCTTCAGGTGATCTCGCGGGTGCGGCAACAGTTGCAGCTCGAACTGTCGGTGAGCAGCCTGTTCTCCGCTGCGAACCTGGCGGAATTTGCCGGGCGTGCCGCGCTGGCAAATGTCAGCGGTCAACCTTTGCTACAACGTGCCGTGATCGATCAGCCGCAGGTTTTGTCTTATGCCCAACAGCGCCAATGGATTCTCTGGCAACTGGACCCGCAAAGCCCGGCCTACAACATTCCTGCCGCACTGCGCCTCATAGGCCCGCTCAACCGCGAAGCCCTGCGCGAAGCCTTCGCCCGGTTGCAGGACCGTCACCAAACCCTGCGCACGACCTTCGAACAAGATGGTCAGCAGGCACGTGCGGTGCTGCACGACAATCTGGCGTTGCAACTGGAGGAACGCACACTCGATCAGGTGTCGGTCGACACGGCCGTGGCCGAAGAAATCGCCCGTCCGTTCGACCTGCGCAACGGTCCGCTATGGCGCATGTTGCTGCTGCAAGTGAACACCGACGAACACGTGCTGGTCCTCACCGTCCATCACATCGCTGCCGACGGCTGGTCGATGCAGGTCATGGTCGATGAGTTCAGCTCCTTGTATCAGGCGGCCGCCAGCGGTCGCGCCGCCGATTTGGCTGACCTGCCGGTGAACTACAGCGACTACGCCCGCTGGCAGCGCGACTGGCTGGAAGCGGGCGAGGGTGCACGTCAACTGACGTGGTGGCGTGAGCAACTGGCCGGCAGCCAGGCGCCGCTGGAATTGCCCAGCGAACTGACCCGTCCGGCCCGCCGCAGCGAGCGCGGTGCCAGCCTGATGCTCAACGTGGATCGCGAGTTGCTCGCCGGTTTACGTCAACGCGCCCAGGAACAGCAAGTGACGTTGTTCATGCTGTTGCTGGCGAGTTTCCAGACCTTGCTGCATCGCCAGAGCGGGCAGTCGCGCATCAACGTTGGCGTGCCGAGCGCCGGTCGTTCGCGTCTCGAAACCGAAGGCCTGATCGGCTTCTTCATCAACACCCAGGTGCTGCGTGCCGAGATCGATGGGCAGCAGCCGTTCAGCACCTTGTTGCAACAGGTCAAACAGGTTGCATTGGGCGCGCAAGCGAATCAGGACTTGCCGTTCGAGCAGCTGGTCGACGCCTTGCAACCGGACCGCAGCCTCAATCACAGCCCGTTGTTCCAGGTGCTCTACAACCATCAGCAGCCGTTGGGCGCGAGTGTCGAACGCACGGTTGCCGACCTGAACGTCGAGCGTCTGCACTGGCAGCAACACACCACGCAATTCGATCTGATCCTCGATACTCAGGAGCAGGGCGAAGCACTGGATGCCAGCCTGACCTATGCCACGGATGTGTATGACGAAGCGTCGATGCAGCGCCTTGGCGAGCAGTGGCTGAACCTGCTGCGCGCGGTGGTCAGCGATCCGCAGCAACGCGTCGCCGAACTGCCCCTGATTGACGGGTCGCAGCAAGAGGCTTTGGTGCAGCACTGGAACCCCGCATTCCAGGCGCAACCGATGTCGCCGACCTTGCATCAGTTGTTCGAAGCGCAAGCCGCACAACGGCCGAATGCCGTCGCCCTGGTCTACGAAGGCGAGCAATTGACCTACGCCGCACTCAACGCCCAGGCCAACCGCTTGGCGCGCACACTGCGCGAGCAGGGCGTCGGGCCAGAAGTGCGCGTGGGCATCGCCACCGAGCGGGCGATGCCATTGGTGATCGGCTTGCTGGCGATTCTCAAGGCCGGCGGCGCCTACGTGCCCCTCGACCCGCATTACCCGGCCGAACGCCTGAGCTACATGATCGAAGACAGCGGCATCACGCTGCTACTGACCCAGCAACACTTGATCGACAGTCTGCCGGCCCGAGACGGCGTGCAGGTGCTGAGCCTGGAATCGTTGCAGCTGGATGGGGTCAGTGACGCCAACCTGCCAGCGCTGGCGACCCCGGACAACCTCGCCTACGTGATCTACACCTCCGGTTCCACCGGTCGTCCTAAAGGCGCATTGCTCAGCCATGGCAACGTCGGGCGTCTGCTCACGGCCACGGCTGGCGAGTTTGGCTTCGGTCCGGACGATGTCTGGACGCTGTTCCATTCCTACGCCTTCGACTTCTCGGTGTGGGAGCTGTTTGGTTCGCTGTGCACCGGCGGGCGTCTGGTGATCGTGCCGTATGACATCAGCCGCGAGCCGCAGCAATTCCATCGCTTGCTCTGTGATGAGGGCGTGACGGTGTTGAACCAGACGCCGAGCGCGTTCCGCCAGTTGTTGCCGATTGCCTGTGCCAGCCCACGAAGCATGGCGTTGCGTCAGGTGATTTTCGGTGGCGAAGCCCTCGAAGTCGCGAGCCTGCGTCCCTGGTTCGAACGCTTCGGCGACCAACAGCCAACCCTGGTCAACATGTACGGCATCACCGAAACCACGGTGCACGTGACCTACCGTGCAATCCGCCTGGCCGACCTCGACGGCAAGGCCCAAAGCCCGATTGGCCTGCCGATCCGCGACCTGCGCTGGTACTTGCTCGACAGTCAGCTGCAACCGGTGCCGGTGGGTGTGGCGGGCGAGTTGTACATCGCCGGCGCCGGTCTGGCGCGGGGTTATCACGGCCGTTTCGGCCTGACCGCCGAGCGTTTTGTGCCGAGCCCGTTCGAGGCTTCGCAGCGTCTTTATCGCAGCGGCGACCTGGCGCGTCAGCGTGCCGATGGCAGCATCGACTACCTCGGCCGGATCGACCAGCAAGTAAAAATTCGCGGTTTCCGCATCGAATTGGGTGAAATCGAAGCCGCGCTGCTGGCCCAACCGGGCGTGCGCCAAGCGGTGTTGAGCGTGCATGCCGGCGACGGCGGGCCGCAGCTGTGCGCCTACGTCGTGGCCGAGCAAACCCCGCATGACCCGATCGCCTGGCGCGACAACCTGCGCACCGCGCTCAAGGTGGAACTGCCGGACTACATGGTGCCGAGCCACTGGTTGCTGCTGGATGCCTTGCCATTGACCGGCAACGGCAAGCTCGACCGCAAGGCGCTGCCGGTGCCCGATGCCCAGGAATGGCAACGGCCGTTCGAAGCCCCCGAGGGCGACCTCGAACAGCAACTGGCCGCGATCTGGGCCGACGTGCTGGGCGTGGTGCAGATAGGCCGACGCGACAACTTCTTTGAATTGGGCGGGCATTCATTGCTCGCGGCCCAGGCCAGTGCCCGTGTGGAACTGGAACTGGGCATCGAGCTGCCGCTGCGCGCTCTGTTCGAATCCACCGACCTTCAGGCTTATGCCGCCATGGCCGGGCAACACGCCCCGGCTGACAACGATGCACGTCTTGATGCGCTTGAGTCGCTTCTCGACGAGATGGAGATCAACTGATGGAACACACCACTGCCCAGCGTATCGCCAGCCGCTTCGCCGGCCTGCCGGCTGATAAGCGCCGCGAGTTTCTGCAACGCATGCAAGAGCAGGGCGTGAGCTTCGGCCAGTTGCCGATTCCGCCGGCTGCGGAGCTGCAAGCAACGTTCGAATTGTCATACGCGCAGCAGCGCCAATGGTTCCTCTGGCAACTTGATCCACACAGTTCGGCGTACAACATTCCGGCCGCGCTGCGTTTGCACGGGCCGCTGAACGTTGCTGCGTTGCAGCAGAGTTTCGATGGGCTGCTGCAGCGGCATCAGAGTTTGCGCAGCCGGTTCGTCGAGGACGACGGGCAAGTGGTGCAGACGCTGGCCGAGTTCACCTCGCTGCCCATCGAGCAGATCGACCTGCGCGGCGAACCTCAGGATCAGCGCTTCGATCAGGCGATGAACAGCGTCGAACAGGACATCGCCCGGCCGTTCGATCTGCAACACGGTCCGCTGTTGCGGGTCAGCCTGTTGCAACTTGATGCCGAAGACCACGTGCTGTTGCTGACCTTGCACCACATCGTCACCGATGGCTGGTCGATGGGCGTGCTGGTGGAAGAGTTTTCCCGGCTCTACGCCGCGCATTGCCAAGGTCAGAACACGGTGCTGGAGGCACTGCCGATCCAGTATTCAGACTATGCGATGTGGCAACGACGCTGGATGGAGGCGGGCGAGCTGGAACGTCAACTCAACTGGTGGCGCGACCGCCTGGGCAGCGAACAACCGCTGCTCGAATTACCGACCGACCGTCCGCGCCCGGCGCAACCGAGCCAGCGCGGTGCGCGTCTGGATTTCGCCCTCGATGCCACGTTGGCCAGCGGTCTGATGAGCCTGGCCAAGCAGCGCGGTGTCACGCCGTTCATGCTGTTGCTGGCGAGCTTCCAGGCCTTGCTCTATCGCTACAGCGGCCAGGCCGACGTGCGTGTCGGTGTGCCGATTGCCAACCGTAATCGCGCGGAAACCCGTGGCTTGATCGGGTTCTTCGTCAACACCCAGGTGATGCGTGCGGAACTGGACGGACGTCTGCCGTTCAGCCAATTGCTCGACCAGACCCGCGCCGCCTCGCTGGATGCCCAGGATTATCAGGACTTGCCGTTCGAGCGTCTGGTGCAGGCGCTGCAAGGTGAACGCAGCCTCAGTCACAGCCCGCTGTTCCAGGTGATGTTCAACCACCAGCAAGCCAAACCGGCGGCGGTCAGCGGCTTGCTCGCCGGCCTGCGCGTCGAGGCATTGAACGCCACGGCGCACACCACCCAGTTCGACCTGCAACTGGACACCCAGGAGGAGGGCGACAAACTGTTCGCCAGCCTGACTTACGCCACCGATCTGTTCGACGCTGAACGCATCGAGCACCTCGCGCGGCACTGGCGCAATTTGTTGGCCGGTGTTCTGGCTAACCCGCAATGCCCGCTCGCCGAGTTGCCGTTGCTGGACGCCGATGAGCGTCTGCGCATCCTCGACGAGCTCAACGACACCGCTCAGGCCTATCCGGGCGAAGTCTGCGTGCAGCGCCATTTCGAAAAACGCGTAGTTGAACACCCAGAGGCGACGGCGCTGGTGTTCCAGGACCAGTCCCTGAGTTACGCCGAGCTGAACCGGCGCGCCAACCGTTTGGCCCACCACTTGCGTGCCCAGGGTGTCGGCCCGGACGTGCTGGTGGGGATTGCCTGCGACCGTTCGTTTGAAATGGTTGTCGGCCTGCTGGCGATTCTCAAGGCGGGCGGTGCGTACGTGCCGCTGGACCCGGAATACCCGGTTGATCGCCTGAGCTACATGATCGAAGACAGCGGCATTACGTTGTTGCTGACCCAGGAATATCTGCTGGCGCAACTGCCGACCCCGGACAACGTGCGCACCTTGTGCCTGCACGCCGACACCGATTGGCTGAACGACTTGCCGGGCACTGACCTGGCCAACCTTGCGGTCGCGGAAAACCTCGCTTATGTGATTTACACCTCCGGCTCCACCGGCAAACCCAAGGGCGCCGGTAACCGCCATGTGGCGCTGCATAACCGTCTGGCGTGGATGCAGCAAGCCTACAACTTGCAGCCGAGCGACCGCGTGCTGCAAAAGACCCCGTTCAGTTTCGACGTGTCGGTGTGGGAGTTTTTCTGGCCGCTGATGAAGGGCGCCACCCTGGTGATCGCCGCGCCGGGCGAGCACCGTGATCCGCAACGCCTGGCCGCGTTGATCGTCGAGCAGGCGATCACCACGCTGCACTTCGTGCCGTCGATGCTCTCGGCGTTCATCGCTGCCGACGAAGCGCTGGCCTGCACCTCGTTGCAGCGGATCATTTGCAGCGGTGAAGCGCTGCCGATGGAACTGCAACGCCAGACCTTGCGCAGCCTGCCGCAAGCCAATCTCCACAACCTCTATGGTCCGACCGAAGCGGCCATCGACGTGACCCACTGGACCTGCGTGGAAGAAGGGCGTGACAGCGTGCCGATTGGCCGGCCGATTGCCAACTTGCGCACCTGCATCCTCGACAGCGAACTGCAACCGTTGCCACTGGGCGCGGTGGGCGAGTTGTACCTGGGCGGCGTCGGCCTGGCGCGCGGTTACCACCGTCGTGGCGCGCTGACCGCCGAGCGTTTCGTGGTCGATCCGTTTGGCAGCGGCGAGCGTCTGTACCGCACCGGTGACCTGGCGCGCTATCGCGCTGATGGTGCCATCGACTACTGCGGGCGCATCGACCACCAAGTGAAGATTCGCGGTTTGCGCATCGAGCTCGGCGAAATCGAAGCGCGCCTGCAAGAACATGCGGACGTGCAGGAAGCCGTAGTGTTGGCCCTCGATGGCCCGGGCGGCAAGCAGTTGGTCGCGTACATCGTGCCGCAGGACCGGGCCTTGGTCAGCGCCGATGCCGAGCAACAAGGCGCCTGGCGTGAAACCCTGAAAAGCCATTTGCTGGCGAGCCTGCCGGATTACATGGTGCCGGCGCAGACCGTGCTGATCGAGCAAATGCCCCTGAGCCCCAACGGCAAACTCGAGCGCAAACGCCTGCCCGCGCCGACCGCACAGGTCAGCCAACGCGCCTTCGAAGCGCCACGCAGCGAACATGAACAGGTGCTGGCGCAGATCTGGCAGGACGTGCTGGGCGTGGAGCAGGTCGGGCGTCAGGACAATTTCTTTGAACTGGGCGGCGACTCGATCATTTCGATCCAGGTGGTCAGCCGTGCGCGTCGCGCCGGCCTGAGCCTGCAACCCCGCGACCTGTTCCAGCAGCAAACCTTGCAAGCCCTGGCCGCCGTGGTCAAGGAACAGGCCGCACCGCTGGCGCAGCAAGGGCCGGTGGAAGGTGTGCAAACCCTCACGCCGATCCAGCGCTGGTTCTTCGACGAGCCGATCCCGCAACGCGCGCACTGGAACCAGGCGGTGCTGCTGACACCACGCGAAACCCTTGAATTGCCACGCCTGCAAGCCGCGCTGCAACGTTTGCTCAAGCAGCATGATGCCCTGCGTCTGCGCTTCAGTCAGGTCGATGGCCAATGGTCGGCGCGTTATGTCGGGGCCGACAGCTGCGATGTGATCGACATGCTCTGGACCGCCCGCGTGGCCAACGATGCTTCGCTGGAATCGGTGTGCGACGAGGCGCAGCGCAGCCTCAGTCTGCAAGACGGTCCGCTGCTGCGCATCGCGTTGATCGCTCAGGCGGATGGTTCGCAGCGGTTGCTGTTGGTGATCCATCACCTGGCGGTGGACGGGGTGTCGTGGCGGGTGTTGCTGGAAGATTTGCAAGCCGCTTATCAAGGGCAAGACCTGCCACCGAAGACCAGCGCTTTCCAGGCCTGGGCCGACAAACTTGACGCCTACGCCCGCTCCGAAGCCGCTGCCAGCGAACTGGACTGGTGGCAAGCGCAGCTGAGCGTCGCCAATGATTCGCTGCCCGCCGCCAATGCCCAAGCCAGTCAGGCCGGGCATCTGCGCCAAGGCGTGAGCATCGGCCTGGACCGCGATCAAACCACCAGGCTGCTGCAACAGGCGCCAGCGATTTACCGCACACAGGTCAACGACCTGCTGCTGACCGCGCTGGCCCGAACCCTCAGCCGCTGGACCGGTGACGCTTCGGCGCTGATTCAACTCGAAGGCCATGGTCGCGAAGAGCTTTTCGACGACATCGACCTGACCCGCACCGTTGGCTGGTTCTCCAGTCTGTTTCCGGTGCGCCTGACGCCAACCGCCGACCTGTCGGGCTCGATCAAGGCCATCAAGCAGCAACTGCGCGAAATCCCCGGAAAAGGCCTGGGCTACGGCCTGCTGCGCTACCTGGGCGATGCCTCGACCCAAGCGGCGTTGGCCGGATTGCCGCAAGCACGCGTGACGTTCAACTACCTCGGGCAGTTCGACCAGAGCTTCGCCGAAGACGCCCTGTTCACCCCGGCCAAGGAATCCAGCGGTGCCGCGCAATCGGCGGACGCACCGTTGCCGAACTGGCTGTCGGTGGACGGCCAGGTGTATGGCGGCGAACTGAAACTCGACTGGACCTTCAGCCGCGAATGCTTCGACAAACGTGAAATCGAAGCGCTGGCCGCCGATTACCAACGTGAATTGCTGGCGCTGATCGACCATTGCCTGAGCGACGGTGCGGGTGGCGTGACCCCGGCGGACTTCCCGCTGGCGCGCCTGACCCAGGCGCAACTCGATGGCTTGCCGGTGCCGCCGGCGCAGATTGAAGACCTGTATCCGCTGTCGCCGATGCAGGCCGGTCTGTTGTTCCACAGCCTCTATGAATCGGCGTCTGGCGCCTACGTCAATCAGCTCAGCGTCCAAGCCCGTGGCCTCGACGCCGAGCGTCTTGGCCGCGCCTGGCAAGCGGTGCTCGACACCCATCCGATCCTGCGCAGCAGCTTCCACTTCCCCGACGGTTTCGAAGCGCCGGTGCAAGTGGTCCATCGTCATCTGCAACTGCCGATGACGTGTCTCGACTGGCGTGGCCGCAGCGATCAGGCCGACGCATTGATTGAACTGATCGACAACGAGCGCCTGCAACTCGATTCGACCCGGGCGCCATTGATGCGCCTGACCCTGGTGCGGCTGGACGATGAGCGTCAGCAATTGATCTACACCCACCATCACCTGTTGCTGGATGGCTGGAGTAATTCGCTGCTGCTGAGCGAAGTCTTGCAGCGTTATGCCGGACAGGATGTGCAGGCGCCGACCGGGCGTTTCGCCGATTACATCGGCTGGCTGCAACGTCAGGATGCTCATGCCGACGAGGTCTTCTGGCGCGAGCAGCTGGCGACCCTCGACAACCCGACGTTACTGGCGCAGAGCCTGGCCCATGGCGACGGTAAAAATCAGTTGGCCGTAGAGTTTGCCGACCATCGCCAGACCTTCGATGGCGCCACCAGCCAGCGTTTCAGCGAGTTTGCCCGTCAGCAAAAAGTCACCCTCAACACCTTGGTGCAAGGCGCCTGGGCACTGTTGCTGCAACGCTACAGCGGCCAGCGCAGTGTTGCGTTCGGCGCGACTGTGGCGGGGCGGCCGGTGGATTTGCCGGGTGCCGAAAGCCAGCTCGGCCTCTTCATCAACACCTTGCCGGTGATCAGCAGCCCGGACGCGGTGGAAAGCGTCGGCCAGTGGCTGACCCGTTTGCAGGCACAAAACCTCGAACTGCGTGAGCATGAATTCACCGCATTGGGGGACATTCAGCGCTGGGCCGGGCGTGCCGGTGAGCCGCTGTTCGACAGCCTGCTGGTGTTCGAAAACTTCCCGGTGGCCGAAGCGCTGCAACAAGGCGCGCCGGCCGGTTTGAGCTTCTCGGTTCCGCAGAACCATGAACGCACTAACTTCCCGCTGACCCTGGCGGCCACCGCCGAAAGCCAATTGAGCCTGAACTGGAGTTACCAGTGCGCCCATTTCAGCGGCGAAGCGATTGTTCGGATGAGCGAGCATCTGGCCGCGCTGCTGGCGGCGATGGTCGCCGCGCCAAACGCGGCATTGAGTGAACTGGACCTGCTGACCGCGCCGGAACGCGCGCAACAGTTGGTCGAATGGAACCCGGCATTCACGGCCGCGCAAAACCCGCTCTGTGTGCATCAGTTGATCGAGGCCCAAGCGGTCATCCGCCCGGACGCCACCGCGCTGATCTTCAACGATCTGCAATTGAGCTTCGATCAGCTCAACCGTCGCGCCAACCAATTGGCCCATCGTCTTCGCGCACTGGGCATTGGTCCGGAAGTGCGCGTTGGCCTGGCGATGCAGCGCTCACCGGAAATGATCGTCGGCCTGCTGGCGATCCTCAAGGCCGGCGGCGCCTACGTGCCGCTGGACCCGGCTTACCCGACGGAACGCCTGCGTTACCTGATGGAAGACAGCGGCATTTCGCTGATGATCAGTCAGTCGTGGCTGCGGGAAAAACTGCCGTTGCCCGAAGGCCTGCCGGTGCTGGAAATCGACCGCGAGCCGCTGGCGTCCATGGCGGACACCAACCCGGTCAACCTGACCTGCGGCGAAAACCTCGCGTACCTGATTTACACCTCAGGCTCCACCGGGCGGCCCAAAGGCGTCAGTGTGGCCCACGGTCCGCTGGCCATGCATTGCCTGTCGATCGGCGAGTTGTACGGCATGACCCCGGATGATCGCGAGTTGCAATTCGCCTCGATCAGTTTCGACGGTGCCCACGAACGCTGGCTGACGCCGCTGGTGTTCGGTTCGGCAGTCATGCCCCGCGATGACGAGTTGTGGAGCGTGGAGCGCACCTGCGCCGAGATCGAAAAACACGGCATCACCATTGCCTGTTTTACCCCGACCTATCTGTCGCAGATCGCCGACTTCATGGGCGAAGCGGGGCGTGATTTGCCGATCCGTTCGTACACCCCGTGCGGCGAGGGCATGGCCAAGCACGCGTTCGATGAAGTCCAGCAAGTGCTGCAACCCAAGCGCTTGATCAACGGCTACGGCCCGACCGAAACGGTGATCACGCCACTGATCTGGCTGGCGTACCCGGATACCGGGTTCGACTCGGCGTTCATGCCGATTGGCCGGCCGGTGGGCAACCGCAGCGCCTACATTCTGGATGGCGGCTTGCAGCCGCTGCCGGTTGGCGTCGCGGGCGAGTTGTACCTGGGCGGCGAGGGCGTCGCCCGGGGTTACCATCAACGTCCGGACCTGACCGCTGAACGCTTCGTGCCGGATCCATTCGTGCCGGGTGCGCGTTTGTACCGCAGCGGCGACCTCGCACGGTTCCGCGCCGATGGCGTCGTTGAATACCTCGGCCGTATCGACCAGCAAGTGAAGATTCGCGGGTTCCGTATCGAACTCGGCGAAATCGAAGCCTGCCTGCTGGAACACGAAGGCGTGCGTGAATCGTTCGTGATCGACCGTGAAGGTCCGGTGAGCCGCCAGTTGGTCGGTTACGTGGTGCCCCGCGATCCGCTTGCCGATGAGCAGGCTCTGCGTGAAGCGCTGACGGCTCATCTGCGCAGCCGATTGCCGGCGCACATGTTGCCGGCGCACTTGATGTGCCTGGCCGCGTTGCCGCTGACGCCGAACGGGAAGCTTGATCGCCAAGGCCTGCCGGCGCCGGAAGCCACTCGGCAGAACCACGATCACGTGGCCGCCGCAACACCGGCCGAAGTGTTGCTGGTTGAGATCTGGCAGGAACTGCTGGGGCTGGAGTCGGTGGGTGTCACCGAGAACTTCTTTGAGCTGGGCGGTGATTCGATCATTTCGCTGCAAGCGGTGAGCCGTGCCGGGCAGCGTGGGCTGGTGTTCAGTCCGAAGCAGCTGTTCGAGCAGCAGACCATTCGTGCTTTGGCCTCCGTGGCCAGCAGCCGTGAAGCAACATTGATCGAAGCGCCAAACGTCGAAGCTTTCTCACTGGTGCCGCACATCGACATCGCTGCCCGTGAAGGTCTGCAAGACTTGTATCCGCTGTCGCCGATGCAGCAAGGCATGTTGTTCCATTGCCTGGATTCACCGGAGCTCAACCCCTACGTCAACCAGTTGAGCGTGGCGGTCGACGGCTTGCAGGTGCCGCGTTTCCGCGCGGCCTGGCAGACGCTGGTCGAGCGGCATGAAGTGCTGCGCGCCGCGTTCCGCTGGCGCGATGGCTTGGCCGATCCGCTGCAAGCGGTGTTCGCCGACGTCGAGTTGCCGATCGAAGAACTCGACTGGCGCGACCGCTCCGACACCGAGCAGGCGCTGGGCGAACTGGCCGCAGCGGAACAGGCCAAGGGCTTTGACCTGAGTTGCCCGCCGTTGATGCGTTTCATCCTGGTGCGCCTGGGTGATGACCGTTACCAGATGATCTGGATCTACCATCACCTCTTGCTCGACGGCTGGAGCGCTTCGCGTCTGCTGGGCGACATGCTGCGCCTGTACCACAACGACAGCCTGCCGACCCTGACCGGGCGCTACGCCGACTACATCGCCTGGCTGCAACGCCAGGACGGCGCGCAAGCCGAAGGCTTCTGGCGTGAGCGCCTGGCGCTGCTCGAAGAACCGACCATTCTGGCCAAAGCTTCCGGTGCCGCTGGTTCCGGCCACGGCGTGATGTACAGCCACCTCGACGCCGAGGCGACGCGCAAACTGCACAGCTTCGCCAAGCGTCAACGCGTGACACTGAACACGCTGGTGCAAGGCGCGTGGCTGTTGCTGCTGCAACGCCACAGCGGCCAGCGCAGTGTCGCGTTCGGCGCCACGGTGGCGGGGCGCCCGACCGGGTTGGCCGGTGCGCAGGACATGCTCGGTCTGTTCATCAACACCTTGCCGGTGATTCAGACCCTTGATCCGCAACAGCCGGTGGGCGAGTGGCTGCGCGACTTGCAGGATTACAACCTGATGGTGCGTGACTACGAACACACGCCGTTGTCGGACATTCAGCGCTGGGCCGGGCAGGGTGGCCAGGGTTTGTTCGACAGCATCATCGTGTTCGAAAACCATCCGGTGGACCGCGCCCTGAAAGGCGGCGAGGAAGGCGAGCTGCGCTTTGCCGAAGTCGGCAGTGGCGGGGTGACCAACTTCCCGATGGACTTGATGGTCAGCGCCAACGAAGAAGGCCTGGAAGTTGAGTACCTGTTCCTGCGTGATCGCTTCAGTGACGTGGAAGTCGAGCGGATTCGTGCGCAGTTGGAAGGATTGCTGCGTGCGTTGCCGGAGGATGCTACGCGTCTGCTTGGCAATATTGGCTTGCCTGAGGCGCGTTTGAGTCTGCCGCTGGTGTCAGATGACACCGCTGATTTGCTTCACGCGTTTAATCAACACGTCAAAGCGCAGCCGCAGAAAATCGCCTTGATTTGCGAAGATCGGCACGTCAGTTATGCACAGCTTGAGGCGCAGGCCAATGGGTTGGCGCAGCAACTGATCGGCTGCGGCATCGGCCCGGAAAGTCTGGTGGCGGTGGCGTTGCCGCGTTCCGAACGCACCATCGTTGCGTTCCTCGCGGTGCTTAAAGCAGGGGCGGCGTATCTGCCTTTGGACCTCGCGTACCCGGCCGAGCGGCTGGCTTATATGTTGAGCGATTCGGCGGCCAGCCTGTTGCTCTGTGACAGCAATCTGGGGGATCGACTGACCCTGGCCGACAGCCCGCCACGTCTGCTGCTCGACCAGTTGAGCGTTACAGATCACGCTGAATGCCCGGTTTCCAATCCGTTGCCGGGGCACTTGGCGTATTTGATTTACACCTCCGGTTCCACGGGCCAGCCCAAAGGCGTGGCGGTGGCACGTGGGCCGATTGCCCGGCATTGCCGCGGCATCATCGAGCTCTACGAACTGGCACCGCGCAGCCGTGAGCTGCACTTCATGTCGTTCGCCTTCGACGGTGCGCAGGAGCGTTGGCTGAGTGTGATGCTGGCCGGTGGCAGCCTGGTGATCCGCGAGGACAGTTTATGGACCCCGGAGCAAACCCTCGAAGTGATGCAGCGCCATGGCGTCACCGTCGCCTGCTTCCCGCCGGCCTACTTGCAACAGATGGCCGAAGTGGCCGAACGCCTTGGCAATCCACCGGCGGTCGAGGTGTATTGCTTTGGCGGTGATGCGGTGCCGGAGGCGAGCTTCGAGCAGGTCAAGCGCGCCTTGCGTCCGCAGCGTCTGGTCAACGGTTATGGCCCGACCGAAACCGTGGTCACGCCGCTGCTGTGGCGTGCCGAGGCCAGCGAAACCTGCGACGCGGCGTATGCGCCGATTGGGCGTGGCGTGGCCGGGCGTGGTGTGTATGTGCTGGACACCGACCTCAATCCGCTGCCGGTTGGTGTCAGCGGCGAGTTGTACCTGGGCGGCGAATGCCTGGCGCGCGGTTACCACCAGCATCCCGGCATGAGCGCCGAGCGTTTCATCCCCGATCCGCTCGAGGCCGGTGGCCGCATGTACCGCACCGGCGACCTGGTGCGCCAGCGCGAGTGCGGGTTGATCGAATATCTGGGGCGTCTTGACCAGCAAGTGAAGATCCGTGGTTTCCGCATCGAGCTGGGCGAGATCGAAGCGCGTCTGCGCGAATGCGTTGGGGTGCAGGATGCCGCCGTAGTGGTACACGACACGCCGACCGGCAAGCAATTGGTCGGTTATGTGGTGGCGGCCGGTGCTGTCGGGCTGGATCGTCGCTTGAAATCTGAGCTGCAAGCACAACTGCCGGACTACATGGTGCCGCCACGGATCCTGGTGCTGGAACGCTTTCCGCTGTCGGCCAACGGCAAGCTCGACCGTCGCGCACTGCCAATGCCTGAATGGGCGCTGGGCGGTTATCGCGCGCCGCGCAACGATCTGGAAAAGGCGCTGTCCGCGATCTGGCAAGAGGTGCTCGGCGTGCCGCAAGTGGGCATCGACGACAACTTCTTCGAACTGGGCGGCGACTCGTTGCAGGTGCTCAAAGTCATCTCGCGGGTGCGCAGTCAGCCGCAACTGGGCTTCGAGTTGAAGCTGCGGGATCTGATGCAGAAACCGTGCATTGCCGAACTCAGTGGTTATCAGGTGACCGAACCCACGTCTGCGCCGGACCCTTTGCTGGCGCTGAATGCGCGGATCCCGAATGTGCTGGCGCTGTTCTGCCTGCACGCCGGTTTCGGTACGGTGTTCGACTACGAACCGTTGGCCCGGCGTCTGGAAGGACGGCGCACGGTGTACGGCGTGCAATGCCGCATGCTGCTTGACCCGCACTGGCAGGACGAATCGCTGCTCGCCATGGCGCAAGCCTATGCGCAGCGGATTCGCAGTCAGCAGGCCAAAGGACCGTATTACTTGCTGGGCTGGTCGTTGGGCGGCGCGTTGACGCAGTTGGTTGCCCACGAATTGGAAGGCCAAGGTGAAACCGTGGCGTTTGCCGGGTTGGTCGACAGCTACGTGGCCGGCACCGCCGAGGCGGGGGACTGGCGCGAGGACCTCGGTGATTTCCTGAAGTTTGTGCTCGGTTTGCCCGCCGATGAGGCTCAGGCGTTGATTGCGCGCAAAGCCGCTGGCTTGAGTGAACGCGAGGGCTCCACCGCCGTGATTGAAGCCGCCTTGCACGGTTCCAATGAACAAGCCGCATTGGGCGCGGGGGAGCTCACGCAGATCTTCGCCACCGGCTCACGCCTCAAGCAACTGGCGCTGGCGCATCGGCAACTGCCGACGATCAAGGCCTCGGCCCATCGTTGGTGGGTGGCCGGGCGCGACGACGAACGTCGGGTGTTCGAGGCCCAGGTCGGCAGTCATGGCGTTGATCGCCTGTTGGCCGGCGGGCACTACGAGCTGTTGCGTGGTGATGAGTTGCTTGATGAGCTTGAGGACTTACTGGAACGCCGTTTGGCCATTGCGTAACTCATTTTTGTAGGAGCGAGGCTTGCCCGCGAAGGCGATCTCAAGGACGCCTTCGCGGGCAAGCCTCGCTCCTACAGATCACGGCTTTTCTCGCATTTTTTTACTTGTTTATTTAAAGGATTCGTCCCATGGCCGTATTGCCAGAACTTGAAGCATTTCTCGAACTCGCCGAGTTGGGCCGGATGACCGGTAAAAGTCGCGCGATGCATGAACAGACTCCGCAACAGGCACGGATTGATTTTGAAGCCTCCTCGGGGTTTCTCGATGTGCCGCTGGACAGCGTGGCCTGCGAGGACTTCACCATTGCCGCGCGGGATGGCCACAGTCTGTCGGCAAGGGTGTATCGCGATGGGCAAGCGGTCGACGGCTTGCAGCCGGTGTTGCTGTATTTTCATGGCGGCGGCTATGTGGTCGGCAGCCTCGATTCCCATGATGCGCTGTGCCGGCGACTGGCCTCGCAAGGCGGGTTTGCGTTGTTGACCGTGGATTACCGACTGGCGCCGCAATGGCGTTTCCCGACGCCGGTGCAGGACGCTTGCGATGCGGGCAACTGGCTGGTGCGCGAGGGCGCTGCGCGTGGGCTGGATGCGAACCGGGTGGCGCTGGTCGGTGACAGCGTGGGCGCGACATTGGCCACGGTGTTGTCGATCATGGCAGTGCGTGAACCTGAGGAACTGGCGTTGAAACCCAAGGCCCAGGTGTTGCTGTATCCGGTGACGGATGCGACGACGAAACGCGCCTCGCACCGGGATTTTGCCGAGGGCTATTTGCTGGAGACGCCGACGCTGGACTGGTTCTATGCGCATTACGGGCGCACGCCGGATGACCTGGCGGATTGGCGTTGCTCGCCGTTGCTGGCGGCGGATTTATCAGGCTTGGCACCGGCGCTGGTGTACTTGGCCGGGCACGATCCGCTGCATGATGAAGGGCTGGCGTATGCCGAGCGGTTGCGTGCGGCGGGGAATGAAGCGACGTTGCTGGAACAGCCGGGGATGACCCATGACTTCATGCGCATGGCGGGGTTGCTGGGGGAAGTGGAAGGGATTCACTCGGAAGTGGCGGGGTGGGTGCGTTCGCGGATCTGAATTGCCATGAAAAAAACCGCCATGCCTGGATCAGGGGTGGCGGTTTTTTTGTGTCCGGTTCAGGGGATTTCTGGTGGGGCGACAATTGCCTTCGCGGGCAAGCCTCGCTCCTACAGGTTGGCGTCGAGTTGTGGCATGGTGCCAACCTGTAGGAGCGAGGCTTGCCCGCGAAGGCGGACTCCCATTCACCACAAAATCCCTGGCCAAAAAAAATGCCCGCATCTGACGACACGGGCATTTTTCATTTCAGCTCACGACTCAGAAATCATACTTCGCGGTGACCTGCACGTTACGCGGCTCGCCGTAGAACGTGGTGTCGAAGTTGCCCAGGCCCGTCAGGTAGTTCTTGTCGAATACGTTGTTGGCATTGACGGTGAAGCTCAGGTGGTCGTCGTACTGGTAACGGGTCATCAGGTCCACGAGGGTGTAGCCACCTTGCTTGATCTGGGTGTAGTCGCCCGCGCTGGCGCTGTAGATCTTGCCGTAGAACGCGCTCTGCCAGCTCACGCCGCCACCGACGGTGAACTGGTTCATCACGCCCGGCAGACGGTAGGTGGTGAAGGTACGCACAACGTGTTCAGGACGGGTGGTGGACAGCGGGTAGCCGAAGATCCGTTGCTCGTCCTGGTCACGGGTCCGGGCGTAGGTGTAGCCCGCGGACAGGTTCCAGCCCTCGGCCAGTTCACCGGCCAGTTCCAGTTCCACACCTTTGGTGGTCGCGCCGTCGATGGCTTTGTAGATACCTTCGTTGGTGACCGGGTTGGTGCCGATCGATTCAGCGACGTTGTCCTGTTCGATGCGGAAGAAGGCCAGGCTGGCGTTCAGCTTGCCTTCGAAGTAGGCCGCTTTCAGACCGGTCTCGTAGGCGTTGCCTTCAACCGGCTGCAGGGTCGAGCCGTTGGCGTCCTTGTAGATTTGCGGCTGGTAGATATTGGTGTAGCTGGCGTACGCGGAGTACGTGTCGTTGAGGTCGTAAACCACACCGGCATACGGGGTGACGACGCCGTGTTCCTTGTAGCTGGCGTGGGTGTCGGTCTGGTTGGCGCCCGGGTTGTAGTTGTAGTCTTCGTTGTACTTGAAGGTGCTCAGGCGGGTGCCGAGGATGAACGACAGGTCATCGGTCGGGCGCAGGCGCGTGGCCAGGTAAACGCCGTTCTGGCTCTGGGTACGTTCGTATTTGCCGTTCTTCGGGAATTCCTGTTTCGGCAGTTCGCCGTTCCAGTCATAGATGCTGCCGGGCACTTGGGAGAACGCACTGGTGTCGTAAGTCGAACCGGTCTGGCGCGAGTGGGACGCCATGACACCGGCGACCAGTTCGTGCTCGCGACCGCCCAGGCTGAAGGGGCCGGAGACGTTCACGTCAGCGGTGTTCTGAACGCGATGACCTTCCCAGCGACCCCAGTAAAGGAACATGCCTTCACCGGTGGCGCGGTCCGGGTTGCCACCGCTGGCCGAGGCCAGTTGGGTGTCATGGTCGGTGGTTTTCTGGTCCAGGCTGACTTTGAGTTTCCAGTCATTGGCCAGCGCTTGCTCCAGCGATGCAAAGTAGGTGGTGCTGTCGAAATCACGACGGCTCCAGTCGGCCGCCGGGTTGAAGTGACGCGGGAACTCGGTACGGCCGCCATCGGCGAAATATGTCGGGTTACCGGTCCACGACGAACCGCGCGGGGTGGCGCTGGATTTGTCGATGCCGAAGGTCAGCAGGGTGTCGTCGGTAAGGTCGGCTTCGAGTACGCCGTAAAACAGGTCTTTCTTCTGGCTGTAGTGATCCAGGTAGGAGTTGGCGTCCTGGTATGTGGTGACGAAGCGACCGCGGACGTTGCCGGAATCAGTCAGCGAACCGGAAATATCACCTTCAGCACGGTACTTGTCCCAGCGGCCGGCGGTGGCGCTGACCGAGGCCTTGAATTCCTTGGTCGGCTTCTTGCGGATCAGGTTGACCGTGGCGGACGGATCGCCGGTGCCGGTCATCAGGCCGGTAGCGCCTTTGATGACTTCGATGTGGTCGAGGCTGGCCGAGTCGTCACTGTTGTTCGGGTTTTCACCGTACACACCGTCGTAGATGGTGTTGACGCCATCGTACTGGAAGTTGGTGATGGCCTGGCCACGGGCGGAAAACTCGGTACGGTCACTGTCGTACTTCTGCGACGTGATGCCGGGGGTGTTGCGCAGTGCGTCGGCAACGCTGGTGACGCCGCGATCGTCCATCTGCTGGCGGGTGACCACGGTTACCGATTGCGGTGTTTCGCGAAGGGTCAGCGGCAGCTTGGTCGCGGTGGTGGTGGCGCCAGTGGTGTAGGAGCCGGTGTCTTCAGTGGTCAGGCCCAGGGCCTGGCCGGAAATCGTGGTCGCGCCCAGTTGCAGGCCCGAACCGCCGCCGGAGACCAGCGTGACGCTGTTGCCGTTGATCTGGAACGAAATGCCGGTGCCTTTGAGCAGGGCGCTCAGGGCTTCGGACGGCTCCAGCGAACCTGACACTGCACGGGACTTGATACCCGCCACCTGATCCGGGCTGTAGAGGATCTGCAGGTTGGTCTGCATGCCCAGCTCGGTCAGCGCGTTGGAAAGCGGCTGGACGGCAATGTTCACTTTTACAGGTGCAGCATTGGCCATCGAGCTCCCCAGCAAGGTGGCGGTCAGCAGCACGCTGGTAAACAGGGTGCGATGCAATGTCGGGCGCTGTACGGCCAGCGCGAGAGGTGTGCGGCGTGGTAGAGGTCGCATTACTTACCTGAGCTCCTGAAAAGTGGGGTGCAGAGTTTTTGTTAATAAGAATGATTATTAGACGCGGCGCGAAGCAAAAACCGGAAAGAAAGACGTCAATTAATTTTCAGAAAGAAGAAACCGTGGCGAGGGGGGCGCCCAAATGTCGGCCAGTTAAGAGAAACAACGGTGGGGGCGAGCCTGCTCGCGATGGGGGTATTTCATTCACCATTGAAGGTGACTGATCCACCGCTATCGCGAGCAGGCTCGCTCCCGCAGGGTCAGGCCGGTGCCAGCTCGGTGACGACCCGGCCGCTCTCCATGCGCACCAACTGGTCGGCCACGTCGAAGTAACGGTCATCGTGGGAGATCACGATGATGGTTTTGCCCAGGCGCTTGAGGTCCGGCAGCAGCTCGGTGTAGAAAATCCGGCGGAAGGTCGGGTCCTGGTCGGCCGCCCATTCATCGAACACCAACACCGGGCGTTCTTCGAGCCAGGCATTGACCAGCGCCAGGCGCTTGCGCTGGCCGGTGGAAAGGTCGGTGGTGGTGAAATTGCCGTCCTTGACGCTGACCTTGTGCGCGATTTCCAGGCGTTGCAGGTATTTGTTGGCGTCTTCGGGGATGTGCGTGTCGCCCTGGACCACGTCATCGAACAGGTAATAATCAGCGAAGATCGTGGTGAACAACTGGCGATAGTCATCACGATTTTGCGCATCAATCGCCTCGCCGTTGACCCGGATCTCGCCCTGTTGCGGCGTGTACAAACCCAGCAGTAACTTGATCAGCGTGGTCTTGCCGCAACCGTTCTCACCGACAATAAACGTGATGTCGCCTTGCTTGATCGTCAGGTTGACCGGGCCCAACTGGAAGGGTGCAGCGCCTTCGACAGCCGGGAAGGCGAAACGCACATCGGCCAGTTTCAGTTCGTGCACGGCTTGCTTGACGTTGCCCTGATCGCTGAGCAGCAAGTGCGGCTCAGGGGTGGAAAACTGCTCGGACAACTCGGCGATCCGGCGGAAGGCGATCTGCGCACGGCTGACAATCGGCAACGTGCTGATCAAATGCTCCAGCGGGCCTTTCATATACAACAGCACCAGCACGAAGCCGCTCATCACGGTCTTGTCGGCGTTTGGCCAGAAGGATTGCAGCGCCAGCACCAGGCCGATGACCACGAAGAACAGCATCGAGCCGAAGGTCTTGGCGATCACGAAGGTGTTGACCGAGCGCACCTGGGTCTTGCAGATGAAATCGGCTGTCGCCTTGATCCCCGACGCGAACATGCGTTGGCGACGCGGACGGTGGATTCGTAGTTCCTTGGCGCCATCGGCAATCGCGTTGTAGTGCTTTTGCAGCTCGTCTTCAGCGTCACGGGCGGCCATGAAACCCTGCACACCCTTGCTCTGGGCATAAGCCTGGATCGCGGTGCCGATCAGGATCGCGGCGACCATGATCAGGAACATCGGCCACGACAGGATGGCCAGGTAACCCATGCAACCGAGGGTCACGGTGAGGGAAATCGCCAGGGGGGCGAAGGCGAAGGCGAAGTCGCTGATGGTATCGACGTCGTGGGTCAGGACCGGAATCAAGCGGTGGCTGCGATAGCGTTCGATCTGCTCGATGGGGGCCGACAGGACTTTTTCACCGAGCTGTTTGCGCAGCCTGGCAATGATGTGCTGGCCGACGTAGTTGGTGCCGATGTCCGAGCAGATCGAGCTCAGCAGCGCCAGCAGGCACAGGCCGGCAAACAAGGCGACTACGCCTTGGGTCAGGCCGGTGTCCGAATGCAGGGCGTTGTTGATGGTCGCCAGCAGTACCGTGACACTCAAGCCGCCGACCATGCCCAGGAAAATGGACGCGGCGACGATGAGTCGAAACGGTTTCAACAGGGCGAACAACTCGCCGATGGCGCCACGGGGAGGCTGGGTCATGGAAGACAGTTCCTTGGGTATAAAGGCAGATACCCAGTAGAACGTCTGATCGAGGGGTTAATTTACAGGGTCGCCGACTGGCGGCGTTCGCCGGGCATAGCGAAAATACCTGACACCACACTAAACCTTGTGGGAGCGAGCCTGCTCGCGAAAGCGGTGAGTCAGCCGACATCCATGTCGACTGTTAAACAGCCTTCGCGAGCAGGCTCGCTCCCACAGGATCGGGATTATGGTTTAGAGATCACGCACGATACGGAAACCTATCCAGTCGCCACGCTCTTGCGGGTACTGGCTGTTGCGGTTGCCGGAGCGGGAGAACACTGGCGCTTCACCCCAGTCGTTGCCGCGAATGCGGACCGCTTCGCAGTTGGGTTCTACCCAGGCACTGCCATCGGTGGGCGCGCCGACGTAGTTGGGGTGTTCGCAGTCTTCGACCCATTCGTAGACATTGCCGTGCATGTCGTACAGGCCGAACGCATTCGGTGCATAGCTGCCGACCGGCGAGCTGTAGCTGTAACCGTCCGCCGGGCCGTAGGTGTTGGCGTGTTGGCTGATGCTGTATTCCTTGCCTTCATCGAACGGGAAGGGGAACGGACCCTTGGTGCCGCCGCGCGCGGCGTATTCGCGTTGAGCTTCGCTGACCATGTGGTACTTCTGCCCGGTCTTCTTCGAGAGCCAGGCGACGTAGTTCTTCACGTCATCGAAATTCATGCACACCGCCGGCTGACGCGGGCCTTGCGGGTAACGCGGTTTGCTGGCGACGCACTCGCGACCCGGTCGGGTATCGCCATTGGCGATGGTCACGCCACTCTCGCGCACGTAGCTGTCCCATTCACCGGCGGTGACCTGGAAGCGGCTCATGGCGAAGGGTTTGGCGAAGGTCACCTCGTGCATCGGGCTTTCGTCGGGCTCGCGACCGACTTCATCGTCCGGCGTGCCCATGGTGAACGTACCGGCAGGCAGCACGACCATTTCCGGGCAATCGCGGCAGTCCTTGAATACTTTGCCGGGTTGCGGGGTGGTGGCCGCCTGGGCGGTGGTTGGCAGCAGACCGGCGAGGAGGGCGGACAAGGCGAGGGCCTTGAGAGGCACGGTTAATAGATCTCGGTTCATTTGTCGTCTCGATTTAAAGAAAACTGGCGTCTCTGTGGCGAGGGCGCTTGCTCCCGCTGGGCAGCGAAGCGGCCCCACAGAAAGGGACTGCTGCGCAGTCCAGCGGGAGCAAGCTCCCTCGCCACAAGGGGCCGCATCAGACGGTTTTGCTCAGCAAGGCCATGACGCGGTCGATTTGGTTTTCGGTGTTGAGCAGGCCGGGTGCGATGCGGATCACCGGGCCGACGTCGCGGTCCACCGAGTCGCAAACCACGCGGTTTTCCATCAACTGGACGGCGATTTTTTCGCAGTCGCGGTCCTTGACCCGGAAGAAGGTGAACCCGGCCGACAGGTCCGGGCTCCTGGGCGTGACCAATTCAATCTGCGGGTGTTCCAACAGCCGGTTTTTCGCATAGGTATTGAGGGCGTGAATGCGCGCCTGGACCTCGGCCTTGCCCAGTTCCAGGTGCAGCTTGAACGCCTCGTCCAGGGCCCAGCGATGTTCGAAGCTGTGATAACCGCCGGGGGTCATGATGGTCGAGAACGTGGTCGCTTCGGAGAAGGTCGGAATCGTCGGCGTCACATCCTTGAGCTCCGCTGAACGGGCGCAGATGATCCCGGTGCCGCGCGGGCCGAACATCCATTTGTGGGTGCCGGCGATGAAAAAGTCGCAGTGCATGTCTGGGAAGTCGAGCTCTTCGACGCCGAAACCGTGCACGCCATCGACCACATACAGGATGCGGTCCTTTTCCTCACGATTGCGATTGCGCTCCGCCACCAGCTTGCCGATCTCACCAATCGGCAGCTTCACGCCGCTGCCGGACTGCACCCAGGTCATTCCCAGCACGCGGGTCTCAGGGCGAATGCCTTTGGCAATCGAACCCAGCACCTCATCCGCTGAAACGTTGTGGCTGTTCTCGAACAGCTTGAGCTTGCGCACCTTGACCCCGTCCTTTTGCTGGCGATAGCCCAGAGCGTAATTGGTGGCGTAGTGTTCGTGCTCGCTGGTGAGGATTTCCTGATCCGGGCGCACATGGATGCCGCCGTAGATCAGCGACAGACCTTCTGTGGTGCTGCCGGTCAGTGCGATTTGCTCAGGCTTGGCCTTGAGGTAATGACCGGCCCAGACGCGCACCGTGTGCTCGCGTTTTTCGGTTTCGCCCAGGTCCCAATCCATTGCCAGCCCCGGGTTGCGGTCGAGGTTGGCGCGGTGGCGTTCAATCGCCTCACGCACCGGCCGTGGGTGGGACGTCACCAGGAAATTGGCGAAGTGCAGGTAGTCCGGATCCTGGTCGAACAATGAACGCAATTGCGCCCATTTGTCCTTGGGCAGCGGCGGTGGATTGGCAGCCAGTGCCGGCAGATTCACGGCAGCACTCAGGGGCAGGCCAGCCGCGAGAATACCGGCCTGCTTGAGAAATGAACGGCGGTTAGTCATGAGCTCGGTTCGCTTTTGCAAAAGAGGACATCAGTTTTTTGCCACCGGTCTGGACGACTTCTGCACCTGGTCCCAGACCCGCAGGAAATTCCCGCCCCAAAGCTTGGCGATATCGGCCTCGCTGTAGCCGCGACTGATCAGCTCGGCCGTCACGTTGCGAGTTTCGCTGACATCCTTCCAGCCCTCCAGACCGCCGCCGTCGTTGAAATCGGAACTGATGCCGACGTGGTCGATACCGATTTTTTTCACCGCGTAATCAATCGCGTCGCCGTAGTCCTTGAGGGTGGCTTTCGGTTCTTCGTCGACGATGGCGTAGAGCTGGCTGGCGTACTCGCCGAAACGTTGTTCGGACCAGACGGTGATCACCGGGTCGCCCGGCATCAGCGCCATCTCCAGGCCTTGCAGCGGTTGCAGGTCGAAGCGTGCGCGAAGGGCGTTGAGTTTGTCTTGGGTGGCCTGGCTCAGCGGACGGATGTAGGTCGGGAAGCCGACAATCTGCACCACGCCGCCGCTGTTCTTGATCAGCTGCATTTCCTGGTCGCTGAGGTTGCGCGGGATGTCCACCAGGGCGCGCGGTGCCGAGTGCGAGGCGACCATCGGCGTGCGGCTCAACTGGGCGACTTGCTCCAGGGCTTTGGTCGACATCTGCGACACGTCGATGATCACGCCCAGATCGTTGAGACGATGCACCGCTTGTTTGCCGATCTCCGACAGGCCCCCAAGGGCGTCGCGCGAATCATTGAAGAACGGCAGCGGTCGGGACGAATCCGCCCAGGCGTTGTTGCCCACGTAACTGAAACCGAACATGCGCATGCCACGAGCGGCCCACGTGTCCAGCGCGGTCAGGTCGTTGCCCAGCGGGTAGGCGTTGAGCATGCTCATGAAGATCGCGAACTTGCCTTCGCCGTGCAGGCGACGGAAATCGTCCGGGGTGTAGGCAATGGCAACCTGGTTGGGGAAGTCGCGAACCATCGTGCTGATGATTTTGTAGCGGGTTTCCTGCTCGAACCGGGCTTCGTCGACGAAGCCGGCGGTGGGGCGATGCGGGGCGTTGGCGCCGTTCCAGATTTCCGGCCAGCCGAAAATCGTCAGGGCCGCGCCGGACAAGCGACCGCGGCCGGTCTTGACCAGGTCGAATTGCCCGGTGCCGTCCTTGTCCGCTTCATTGCCGGCGGTGCCGAAGTCCAGCGGTATGGTGACGTGGCTGTCGAACGAGAGGATGCGCTCTTGCAACTCATCGGCCTGTTTCATCACCTTGGCCGGGTAGCCTGGATTGTCCTTGAACCAGTAATCCCAGGCCGCATAGCCTGCCCCGGCACTGATCGCCAGGGCCAGCGGCAGGCCGATGTAGAGAGCCTTTTTCGAACGTGGTTTTGTCATTGCCATCTCAGTCAGGTTCGTCGCCCCGGTGCGGGCGCAGGGGCCTTTGCTATCTGGGAAGAACGAGTGGTCCGGTTGGAAATTTAGTGGGACTGATGGCCTCTTCGCGGGCAAGCCTCGCTCCTACGGGTTAATGCAGGACCTGTAGGAGCGAGGCTCGCCCGCGAAGCTTTTAAATTTTTGCAGGCAACAAACGTTCTAGCTTGGATAAAGCCTGCTTCATGGCTGACACAGGTAGGGCAATGACGATTTCTCGACGATGGTTCATGGCAGGCCTGGCGCTCACCGGCGCCGCCGTGCCTGCGGCTTTTTATGGGCATCGCGAATGGACGAAACCGGATCCGACGATCACCCCCGGCGAAGCTTCATTCGATGTGGCGGATGTCGCCGGCCAGCAGTTGGCGAACACCTTGCGTGGCGTCTGGCAGATTCGTTTCGAAGGGCGTGACGCCGGTATCGAAGGCTTGCCACGGGACGGGCTGGAAGTGTTTCTCGACGTCGGCCACAAAGGTCGCGGCCTGATCGGATTCCTCGACACCGCCCAGCGTTTACGCTCCAGCGATGAGCCGCGCTACCGGGTGCTGGGCGATCTGGCAGAAGCCAAACCGGCCGAGCTGAGCTGGCGGCTGGTCAGTGCCACCGCCGCCAGCGGCACGCCAGATTACGAATTCAGCATGTCGCTGGACGAAGTCTGGGCCGGTTTCGGCAACGCAGGCAGCGGCACCCTCAGTGGCCGGGTGTTGAACCTCGATCGCCCGTTGATGATGACCGCGCAAGACAATCGCTTCATCGCGGTCAAGCGCGTGTTTCCCGAAGCTCGCGAGCGAACCGGTCTCAACGCGCCGCTGCTGGCGTGGCTGGTGTCCGCCGAACATCGGCTGTTTCACCAGCTCTGGCATGCCTCCCGGGACAAGTGGCACACCCTCTCCGAAGACAAGCGCAACGCCCTGCGCGGTATCGGCTGGCAGCCCGGCCCGCGGGACAAGGAGCGTGATGCCCGTGGCGCGCGAAAGGATCGCAACGGTTCAGGCGTGGACTTCTTCTTCATGCACCGGCACATGCTGGGCACGGCGCGCTCGATGCAGGATTTGCCGTCATGGCAGCATTTTCCACTGCCGCAGCCGGAACTGGCCCGGGATCGCATCGGTTTCGCCAATTACTGCGACAACCATGACGGCACCGCATTGCCACCGACCTGGCAGGCCGACGACGATGTCGAGTATTCGCAATGGGTCAGCGACATCAAGACCGCTGAGACGTATCACAGCAACTTCCAGGTCTGGGAGTCGCGCTATCGGGATCCGCGTTATCTGTCGAAACTCACCCTTGGGCAGTTCGGTTCAGAGGTCGAGCTGGGGCTGCACGACTGGCTGCACATGCGCTGGGCGTCGGTGCCGCGTGATCCGTCCAATGGCCAGCCGGTGCCGTTCGCGAGGGATCCGGCGGACTTTTCCGCGCGCTGGTATGCGCCGGAAAACGACTTCCTCGGCGACCCGTTTTCATCCCACGTGAACCCGGTGTTCTGGCATTTTCACGGCTGGATCGACGATCGCCTGGAAGACTGGTTTCGCGCCCACGAGCGTTTTCATCCGGGGGAGGTGAGTCGGCTGGAGGTCAACGGTGTGGCGTGGTTTGCGCCGGGGCGCTGGGTCGAGGTGGCTGATCCGTGGCTGGGGCCGAGCACCCATGGTTGCAGCACGACGCCGGGGTTGCAGATGGGCAAGTCGGTCGAGATGGACCCGGAAACCATGAAACTGGCGTTGCGCATCACCTTTGGTGAAGACGATAAAAAGCTGGCGGACCTGTTCCGCAAAGTGCCGCAGCGGCCTTGGTATGCGCGGCATTTGAAGGCCAGGCCGATTACCAGCTAAACCGATAGACCGGGTTATCGTTCTTCGCGGGCAAGCCTCGCTCCTACAGGTATAAATAATGCCCTTGTAGGAGCGAGGCTTGCCCGCGAAGAGGCCCTCACTGGCAACTCAAATCACAGAACCTGCCACCCGCCACCCAACGCCTTGTACAGCGCGATACTCGCCTGCAACCGCGACAACCGCAGCTGCACATTCAGATCCTGCGCCGCATACAGCGTGCGCTGGGTCTCCAGCACGGTCAGCAAATCCTCGGCTCCGGCCTGATAACGGCTTTGCGCGATATTGAAGGCGGTCTGCGCCTGGCTCAGTTCCTCGCTTTGCCACTGTCGCTGTGCATCCAGCCCGCGAATGCTGTTGAGGGCTTTTTCCACGTCGGCGAAGCCGTTGATGATCGCCCCGCGATAGGTTTCCAGCAGTTCTTCCTGGCGGGCCGTGGCTTTGTCGCGCTCGGCGCCCAAGCGACCATTGTTGAAGATCGGCGCAAGCAATCCGGCGGTGAGGTTGTAGAAAGGACTGCGCAGAATATCTGCCGCCCGGTTCGCCCCCGACCCCAGTTCGGCACTCAACGTCACCTTCGGCAGCATCGCCGCGCGGGCGACGGTGACGTCGGCTTGCGCGGCGGCCAGTTGCGCTTCGGCGCGGGCGATGTCCGGGCGGCGGGTGAGCAGTTCGCTGGGGGCGCCGGCCGCGATGGTCGGCCATGACAGCTGATCAAAGCGCTCCTGACCCAGCGCCAGTTGCTGAACCGGCCGGCCGAGCAGGGCGGCCAGACCGATCAGCGCGTCTTGAGCCTGTTGCTGCACCAGCGGCAACTGCCGTTGTTGCGCGGCCACCAGGCTCTTCTGCTGCGCCAGCTCAAGTGCCGTTGCGGAGCCTGAATCGAATCGCGTCTGCACCAGTTTCAATACGTTCTGCGCGTTGGCCAGGTTCAGCTCGGCGATGCGGCTTTGCTCGCGCAGCGACAAGGCCTGCGCGTAGGTGTTGGCGACGCCGCTGAGCAGCGTCAATTCCACGGTGGCCTGATCAAACTCGCTGGCCTGCAAAGCGAATTGCGCGCGGTCACGGGAGGCCCGTTGACCGCCCCAGAAATCGATTTCGTAAGTGGCGCTGAGGCTGGCGTTGAAGTAATCGACGGCCTTGTTTTCGCTGTCGGCGTCGAGCTGGCTGTAACCGTTGCCGCGCAGCAGTTTTTGCCGATTGGCGTTGAGGCCAGCCTTGACCTCCGGCAGCAGCGAGCCACCGGCAACCACCGTCTCGGCCTGCGCCTGGCGCACCCGCGCGATGGCCGCGGCCAGGTCGTAACTGCCGACCCGCGCCTGTTCGATCAGTTGATCCAGCTGCGGGCTGCCAAACTGCGTCCACCATTGCAGGTTGTTGCGGGTGGCGTCTTGCGTGTGCGGCGATTGCCAGGCGTCGGGCGGCTGGAGGCCACTGTCCGGGCGCTGGGCGTGCGTGCCGCAGGCGCCGAGCAACAGGCAGAGGGTCAGTAAACTCAGTTGCGGCTTCATGGAGAGATCATTCACTGGTAAGGGCCGTGACCGGGTCGAGTCGGGCAGCTTTGCGGGCCGGCATGAAGCCGAAGACAACACCGGTGACCAGGGCGCAGGCGAAGGCGCCGAGCACCGCTATCAAAGAGAATGCGACCGCGACTTCGCTGAGGATCAGCACGCCGCCGACGATCAGCGCCAGGGCAATCCCGGCGAGACCGCCGACCACCGAAAGCATCACCGCTTCCGTCAGGAACTGGCGCAGGATGTCGCGCTGACGGGCGCCGGTGGCCATGCGGATACCGATCTCCCGCGTGCGCTCGCGCACGGTCATCAGCATGATGTTCATCACCCCGATGCCGCCGACCAGCAGTGAGATGGCGGCAATCGAGCCCAGCATCAATGACAAGGTGTTTTGCGTGCGCGCTTCGGCCTGGATCATCGCGGCGTTGTTGGTCAGTTCGAAATCCTTCTTGCCGTTGTGCAGGCGCAGCATCAATTGCTCGATGGCGATTTCGGTCTCCTTGACCTTGCGTGCGTCGGCAGCGGCGATAGCCACGTATTCGGGATTATGCGTGCCGAACAGCCGCACACTGGCGGCGGAGTAGGGGATGGCGATTCGGTCGTCGCTGTCGGAGTCGCCGGAGCTGGCGCCTTTTTCGGCGAGCACGCCGACCACCTGGAACGGCACGTTTTCGATCAGGATGTACTGGCCGATCGGGTTGGCCACGTCCTTGAGCAACTTGGTCCGCACCTTGTGGCCAATCACTGCCACCGCGGCGGCGTTACGTTCATCGTCCTGGGTGAAATAGCTGCCTTGCACCACCGGCCAGTTGAAGATGGCCGGGAAATTGGTGTCGTTGCCGCCGACGTAGCTCAAGTGGTCGAGGTTGCCGAAACGCACCCCGGCCTCCTGGCCGTTGACCGGCATGATCCGCGTCACCTGCGGCAGGCTTCCCACCGCCGCGACGTCATCGAGGGTGACGATACCCCGCGGCGTTCGCGGGTTGGGTGATGAGCCACTGAGGTAAATGATGTTTGAGCCGAAGGCGCCCATTTGCGCCATGACCTGGCGTTTGCTGCCTTCGCCGACGGCCAGCATGACCACCACCGACGCCACGCCGATGATGATGCCGAGCAGCGTCAGCGCGGTGCGAAAGCGGTTGATCCACATCACCCGCCACGCCGCTTGTACGGCGTCGATCAGTTCGCCTTTCCAGGCCCCGGTCGCTTCGGCGCCTTCGGTCAGGCGCTTGCGCAGATCCACCGCTTGCAGCGCACCGGGGTTGGCCGAGGTTTGTGCTTGAGGGTTGTCCACCGCGCTGTCGCTGATGATCAGCCCGTCGCGGATTTCGATGATGCGCTTGGCCCGGGCCGCGACTTCGCGGTCGTGGGTGATGAGGATGACCACGTGGCCCTGGCTCGCCAGTTCGTCGAGCAGGGTCATGACCTCGGCGCCGCTGTGGCTGTCGAGGGCGCCGGTGGGTTCGTCGGCGAGGATGATGTGGCCGCCGTTCATCAAGGCGCGGGCAATCGACACCCGTTGTTGCTGGCCGCCGGAGAGCTGGTGCGGGCGGTTGCCGGTGCGCGACGCCAGGCCGAGGCGGTCGAGCAGGGCGGCGGCGCGGGCATGGCGTTCGGCGGCGGGCAGGCCTGCGTAGATGGCCGGCATCTCGACGTTTTCCTGGGCCGAGCCGGACGGGATCAGGTGATAACCCTGGAACACAAAGCCAAAGGCTTCGCGGCGCAGCCAAGCCAGCTCGTCGCTGTCGAGGGCGGCGACGTTTTGCCCGGCGAACCGGTATTCGCCCGAGGTCGGGCGGTCGAGGCAACCGAGGATGTTCATCAGCGTCGATTTGCCGGAGCCGGACGCGCCGACAATCGCCACGAATTCCCCGGCATGAATCGACAGGTCGATGCCGCGCAACACGTGAACTTGCGGTGAATCGCCGCCGCCGTAGGCTTTGCGGATGTCCTGCAGGTCGATCAGAGGCGTCTGCATTCAGCCGCCACTCCCGTCGGCCGTGCCGATCAGCAGGTGATCGCCTTCCTGCAAACCGTCGAGGATCTGCACCCGCAGACGATCGCTGATGCCGGTGCGCACGTCGCGCTGCTGGATACTGCCGTTTTCAGCGACGACCTGGGCAATTTGCCTATTCGCTTCAGTGCCGGCCTGCAGCGCCGCGACCGGCGCGGTCAGGGTGTTTTTTGCCTGATCCGAAACGAAGAACACCTGGGTGGTCATTTCCGCCATCAGCGCGTTGTCGGCGTTATCGACGTCCAGCAATACCGTATACAGCACCACGCGCGCGCTGCCGCTTTTGCTCGAACTGGCCGGGCTGCCGCCGCCCTGGCTAGTCTGGTCCAGTGGCTTGGGCGGCACCGGCAGAATCTGCCGCACGGTGCTGCTCCAACGCCGGTTGCCGCTGCTGAGGGTGGTGAACCAGGCGGTCATGCCGGGTTTGACGTGGCCGATGTCGGCTTCCGAAACTTCGGCCCACACCGTCATGGGCGACAACTTGGCGATGCGCAGAATCAACGGTGTTTGCTGCTGGGCGTTGAGGGTCTGGCCGACCCGGGCGTCGAGGGCGACCACGGTGCCGGCCATCGGTGCGTAAATCCGCGTGTAACCGAGTTCGGCCTGATCGCTGCGCAGGCTGGCCTGGGCCTGACGGATCTGCGCCTGGAACATGTCGATGCGCGCCTGGGTGGCACGCAGTTCGGCCTGGGCGGTTTGCACGTCTTCCTCGCGGGTCGCGCCGCCGGCCTTGAGGTTCTGCTGACGCTGGAATTTCTGCCGGGCCAGTTCATGCTGGGCTCGTTGTTCCTGGAGCTGCGCCTTGAGGTTCTCGATGGAGAACCGGCCGGCGTCGAGCTTGGCCTGCTGGGTGGACGGATCGATCTCCACCAGCAGTTGGCCTTCCTTGACCACGTCGCCGACCTCCACATGAATCTTCTGGATCTGCCCGGACGCCTGCGCACCCACGTCGACATAACGCCGGGGCTGCAGGGTGCCCAACGCGGTGACGCTGCTTTCAATGTCGCCACGACTGACTTGCACGGTGGCGAATTTATCCCGGCCCGGGGGGATCACTTGCCAGGCGGCGATGGCGATAACGGGGATCAGACAAAGTGCTACAAGCAGGGCGCGTCGGGTCTGTCGGGGACGTTTCATGCAGGGTTCCGGCCAATGGGTATCGGCCCGTCGTTCATCCTGCGCACGAAAAGCGGCGGCAGGCGAACGCTGTCGGGGAGCCGACAGACACGGGGAGCTGTCCTGTAAACGAGGAATGTCGCGGGGAATTTAGGTGCGGACACATACCGTTACAGGTGTAGCGCATGACTATTTATCAGGTAAGTCAAAGCAACACTTTAAATCTATATGAGAATTACTATAAATTACGCGACTCGAACTGCCACCATCTTGCCACTGCCCATTTGTGCGGTCGCGGAAGTGGCTCAAGGATAGAAACCGCACCCTGTGCGGCCGGGAGTCATGTTGGAAAACTACTATCGCGAGCTGGTGTGTTTCCTGAACGCCAGGCTAGGCAACCGTCAGGTGGCCGAAGATGTGGTGCATGACGCTTATCTGCGGGTGCTGGAGCGTTCCAGTGACACACCGATCGAGCAGCCCCGGGCCTTCCTTTATCGCACCGCGCTGAACCTGGTGATCGACGATCATCGCCGCAATGCCTTGCGCCAGGTTGAATCGCTGGACGTGCTCGACAACGAAGAGCGCTACTTCACCCCGTCCCCGCACAACTGCCTCGATCATGGCCAGCGCCTAGAAATGCTCCAGCGTGCCCTGGCGGAATTGCCGCGGCTGTGTCGCGAAAGTTTTCTGCTGCGCAAGATCGACGGCCTGTCGCACCCGGAAATTGCAGAGCACCTCGGTATCTCGCGCGCGCTGGTGGAGAAGCACATCGTCAATGCCATGAAGCATTGCCGCGTGCGGATGCGACAGTGGGACGCCCATTGATCCCTTCTCTCTAAATTTTTTTTCATTGTCCTCGTTCCTACTCAACAGACGACCTGCTGTCCTGCATCAGGTCACTTAGGCTTATTCCCCTTGTTGAGGGGTTCATCCAGAGGACACTGGAAATGACACAGGCAATTGCATCGCCCATCGTTCACGACCTGATCGGCGTCGGTTTCGGCCCTTCGAACCTGGCGCTGGCCATCGCTCTGCAAGAGCGCGGGCCGAGCCAGGGCGAGCTGGATGTTCTGTTTCTCGACAAGCAGGCGGACTATCGCTGGCACGGCAACACCCTGGTGACCCAGAGCGAGTTGCAGATCTCCTTCCTCAAGGACCTGGTGACCCTGCGCAACCCGACCAGCCCGTATTCGTTCGTTAACTACCTTAAGCATCACGGGCGTCTGGTGGACTTCATCAACCTCGGCACCTTCTACCCTTGCCGCATGGAGTACAACGACTACCTGCGCTGGGTCGCCGGCCAGTTTGAAGCCCAGAGCCGCTATGGCGAAGAAGTGCTGACCATCGAGCCGGTGCTGCACAACCAGCAGGTCGAGGCGCTGCGGGTGATCTCTCGCGATACCCAAGGGCAGCAACACGTGCGCACCACCCGTTCGGTGGTGGTCAGTGCCGGCGGTACGCCGCGCATTCCCGAAGCGTTCAAGGCGCTCAAGGATGACGGCCGCGTGTTCCACCACTCGCAGTACCTGGCGCAGATGGCCAAACAGCCTTGCGTGAACAATCAACCGATTAGCATCGCAATCATCGGCGGCGGCCAGAGCGCGGCGGAAGCCTTCATCGATTTGAACGACAGCTTCCCGTCGGTGCAGGTCGACATGATCCTGCGTGGCTCGGCGCTGAAGCCGGCGGATGACAGCCCGTTCGTCAACGAAGTGTTCTCGCCGGAGTTCACCGACCTGGTGTTCCAGCAGGCGAGCAGCGAGCGTGAGCGTCTGGTCAACGAGTACCACAACACCAACTATTCGGTGGTGGACATTGACCTGATCGAACGCATCTACGGCATCTTCTATCGCCAGAAAGTCTCGGGTATCGCGCGTCACACCTTCCGTACGCTGACCACCATCGAAAAAGCCACCGCCACCGAGCGCGGCATCGAGCTGGCGGTGCGCAACAATGCCACCGGTGAAGTCTCGGTTCGTCTGTACGATGCCGTGGTATTGGCCACCGGTTACGAGCGCCAGATGCACCGCAAACTGCTGGCGCCGCTGGAGCAATACCTGGGTGATTTCGAGGTGGATCGCAACTACAAGCTGATCACCGACGAGCGCTGCAAGGCCGGCATCTATATGCAGGGCTTCTGCCAGGCGAGCCACGGTTTGAGCGACACGCTGTTGTCGATCCTGCCGATACGCGCGGATGAGATTGCCGGGTCGTTGTATGACCATGGCAAGCACCGTGGGCATAGCCGGTCGGTGGTGGATTTGTTGTTGGCCACTGCCAGTTAAATTTTCTGTGTCTGTTGACCCGTCATCGCGAGCAGGCTCGCTCCCACAATGGACCTGTGTCTGCAGGCCTGATGCGGGAGCGAGCCTGCTCGCGATGGGCCCTGAAGAACACCACAAATATTGAAAGCTGAACCCTTCCTGAAGAACCCCGCAATTCCCCCACCCGCCGCCGTTCCTTCGTTTACTCTCCAGAAATCGGGGCGTAAGCATCGCGCGTTTTCATCAATAGCGGAGACCCTCAGTGGGGACTTGTTCGAGTGACAGTAGTCGGCCGGTTTCGATAACCGGCACCTTCCCGGCAAGATAACGCGCAGCCTGTTGCCGTTGTCTCGCCAATAAGCGAGCAGCGGGAATCCCGATCGCGGCCAGCTCTGGGCCTGGTACGTGTTCGACGCCAATACCCCGGACCATCAAACGCTCTTCAGTCCGGCTGGTTCGTGGTCGGGCTGCTGACCCAGACCTTGATCGTGCACATGATCCGCACGCCGAAAATCCCGTTCCTGCAAAGCCGCGCAGCCATGCCGTTGATGGTCATGACCGGGATCATCATGGCCGTGGGGATATTCCTGCCGATGGGGCCGTTGGCGCACTACTTCAAACTTCAGGCGTTGCCGTCGCTGTATTTCGTGTTCCTGCCGCTGATTCTGCTGGCGTACATGGGGCTGACTCAGGCGGTGAAGGGTTTCTACATTCGGCGGTTTGGATGGCAGTAATGGCCGGAAACTGCGGTCTTTTAGGAAAAGTCCTACAGAAACATCTGTGCGCCTCCCGTAGCCTCGCCGCTTCAAAAATCAGCTATTCACACATGAGGCTACGATGCCGAATAAAGCCTTGCGCATCTTGATCGCCGACGAGCAACACTTTCACCGGATGCTGATCGAGCGGCTGTTCAATCAGCTCGATTATTACCGCGTGGCGCCGGTGCAGGACCTTGCTTCAATGCTGACTCTGGTCGAGTACGGTTGCGAGCCGTTCGACCTGGTGGTCGTCAATGCCGCGCTGGCGGCAGGCGAACTGGATTTGCTCAGCTATTTTCTCGATAACCGGCAGGTTCGCCACGCACTGATTTTCGACGGCCAACGGGCACAGTTGCCGACAATTCCGGCCCACTCGCAACCCAGGGTTCAGGTGAGTCACGCGGCGCTGCCTGATCTGCGCTGTATTCAGACGTTGCTGGCGATCATTGATCCATCGTCGCAGGAGCGTAATCAGCGGTACGCCGGGTGATTGCCGCATACCGTTCGTCGGTACTGTCATTTCTGACAGGTAGATTCTGCCTTTCTCCCATGCAACAGTCCTGGCGCAGCCGTTGCGTCTGCCCCGGCGTTATCCGACGGGCATTCGTTGAGTTTTTGCACAGGGAGTTGCCATGAAGAGAGCGATGATTGTGGACGATCATCCGGTGGTTCGCGCCGCAGTGAAACTTGTACTTGGGCGGGAAGGCTTCAAGCAGATTCATGAGGCGGCCAGCGTTGGGGAAGCGTTGACCACACTCCGTGAGCAACAAGTGGATCTGCTGATCCTGGATCTGGTGATGCCCGGCGGCAACGGCCTGGACCTGCTGGAGCGAATCAAGGCCTGCGACTGGAAATGCGTAGTGCTGGTGTTCACCTCGCTCGATCCACTGTTTTTCCAGGAGCGATGCATGCGCGGCGGCGCGTTGGCGTATGTCTCAAAAAACAACAGCCTGGAGCAACTGCAAAAGGCTGTGCACGCGTTGATGGCGGGCTACACCTACTTTTCGCAGTTGCTGTCCAGACCGATGAACCCGCTGCAACACAGCGAAAAAAAGTTGATCGATACACTGTCCAACCGCGAGTTGACCATCTTGCAATACCTTGCCCGAGGCTTTTCCAACAAAGCGATCGCCGAAGCCATGAACCTGAGCCACAAAACCGTCAGCACCTACAAAACACGCTTGGTCATAAAACTGGGGGTTGTGGCGGCAGTGCATCTGCGGGACTTCGCCATACGCAATAACCTGATCTGAGTGCGCCTGACCGTGCGTGTATGGCTGCTGCGCCTCATGTTGTGTCTCGTGCCGGCGGTATCGGCTTCCGCCGGCGAGCCTGAGCGTTTGCAGTTGCTGGGGCGGTCCACGGTGGAGGGCTACGCGGTCGATCTGGATGAACAAGACCGGCAATGGCTGCGCAACAAGCGTGTGTTGCGCCTCGGGGTGAGCGGACCGGACTACCCGCCGTTCGAAGTGACGCGCAATCACGACGAGCTGGAAGGCATCACCGCCGATTACGCCATACTCGTTGCGCAACTGCTGAACGTACAGATCGAAGTGCTACGTTATGTCACCCGAGAAGCGGCCATGGAGGCGCTTAGATTCGGCGAACTGGATCTGCTGGGCACTTCGAACAACTTTGAACTGGCCGACCCCGAGCTGATCCTGTCCAGCGCTTATGCTGAAGACCAGCCGATGCTGGTCACCCGACTGGACGAGCACATGCCCGTGGATCTGGCGGGTAAGCGCATTGCCATGGCCGATGATTACCTGCCGGCGCAGACCGTTGAATCGTTCTATCCCCAGGCCAGCCTGCAACGTTATCCTTCGACGCTCGATGCGCTCGGGGCGGTGGCGTATGGGCAGGTTGACGTTTCCCTCGTAGACATCTTCAGCGCCAATTACCTGATCAACAATAACTACCTCAGTGACGTTCAACTGATGGGGCCGGCCAGCCTCGACGCTAACCCGTTCGGCTTCGCGCTGGCTCGGGACAACCTGGCGCTGAAGGACCTCATCGACAAGGCGCTGGTGGCGATCCCCATGGAGCAGCGCTCGATCATCGAGCAGCGCTGGAGCGCCGGCAGGGCGAAAGTGGCGGGACAGCAGCGCGTGGACCTGAGTGAGAGTGAACAGCGCTGGCTGGATCAGCATCCGACGGTCAATGTGGGGGTTGTGGAGAATTTTGCGCCCTTGACGTTCTACGATCCCGAGGGCCGATTCAGCGGGTTGGCGGCGCAAATGCTGACGCTCATCAGCCAGCGCAGCGGTTTGAATTTCAACGTGTTGCGAGGCCAATCCCTGGACCAGCAGATCCAGCGACTCAAGGCCGGCGAGATTGACATCTTGCCCGCCATCATTCCCACGACCGAAGGCGTATCCGGGCTGCACTTTACCCGGTCCTATGCAGTCAATCCCTACACGCTGGTCAGTGCGACCACCTCCGGTAGTCCACAGACGCTGGGCGATCTGGCCGGTAAGCGCCTGGCGATTTATCCCCGTCACCCCATGCGCGCGTTCATTCAGGCGCGGTCACCGCAGGTGCAGATGGTGGACGTACAAAACCCGGCCGAAGGTCTGGAGTCGGTGGCAAAGGGACAGGCCGATGCCGCGCTCAGTTCGTTGTTCATGACCCGTTACCTGATTGACCGGTATTACCAGGGACGTTTACGCATCAGCAGTACCGTGGGCGATGAACCGGCGCGCATCTCGATGGCAACCGGCCGTGATGAATCGGTGTTGAACTCGATTTTGAACAAGGCCTTGCTGAGCATTTCGCCCGAGGAAATGGACGATCTGGTCGCCCGCTGGAGCAGTGATGCGGTGGTCGATGACAGTTATTGGCTGCGCCATCGGCAAGCTATTTTGCAGGGGTTTGCGGCGGCCGGGGCGTTGTTGTTGCTGGCCTTGGGATGGATCGCCTGGCAGCGTCGGCAAATTCGCCAACGCCAGCAGTGGCTGCAGCAGTTGCAGCAGGCCAAGGACGTTGCGGACGATGCCAACCGTGCCAAAACCACTTTTTTGGCAACCATGAGCCATGAAATCCGCACACCGATGAGTGCCCTGATCGGGTTTCTGGAAATGGCCTGGAAGCGGGCAGAAGAGGGCGTTGCCGATCGCCGATCCCTTGAGGTCGCCGCTACGGCTGCTCAGCAGTTGCTGGCGTTGATCGGCGACATTCTGGATATCGCGCGCATTGAGTCCGGGCGTTTATCGCTGGCGCCCGAACGTGCCAATCTGCGTGATCTGGTGGCGTCGATCTGTCGGGTCTTTGAAGGACTTGCCCGGGAAAGGCACTTGGCGTGGCGCGTCGATCTGGACCCGCGCAGCGACCGTGAGGTGCTGATCGACCCCACGCGCTTCAAGCAGGTGCTGTCCAACCTGTTGAGCAACGCGATCAAGTTCACCCGTGAGGGTGAGGTGAGTTTGACGTTAAGTGTGGTGCCCGGATTGTCAGGACATCTGGGGGTCAATGTGCGCATTGAAGACACCGGCATCGGCATCAGCGCAGCTGACCAGAAACGCTTGTTCAGTCCGTTCGTTCAGGCCGGTAACAGCCAGCTATCTGCGAGCATGGGGTCCGGGCTGGGGTTGGTGATCAGTCAGGCGTTGTGCGAAATGATGGGGGGGCGGCTGGTGCTGCGCAGCGTCCTTGGCCAAGGCTCGCAAGTCGACATCAGCCTTTCGCTGATGGCGTTGAAGCCGTTACCACCCTGTGCATCAGCCGACAGCGGATCACCGATACCCACGCGGCCACTGACCATTCTGGTGGTTGACGATTACCCGGCCAATCGCCTGTTGCTCTCAAGCCAGCTGAGCTACCTGGGGCATCGTGTAATGGAGGCCGAAGAGGGCGAGCGAGGGCTGGAACTGTGGCGTACACACGAGTTTGATGTGGTCATCACTGACTGCAATATGCCGAAGCTCAGCGGTTATGAATTGACCGGTGAGATACGCGATGAAGAGCGCGCATATGGCCTGCTGCCGACGCTGATCCTGGGTTTTACCGCCAATGCGCAGCCTGAGGAAACGGTCCGGTGCCTGGAAGCTGGCATGGACGATTGTCTGTTCAAGCCGATTCGGCTGGCGGATCTGAGTAGTTGGTTGGCCGACCGGTTTGCAGAGACGACGAACGAACAACCCCCATCATCCGAGATCGATTTGAGCGAGCTGGAGCAATACGTCGGGGAAGACCGGACGTTGATCAATCAATTGCTGCGTGAACTGGCAATAACCAATCGCAACGACCGCGAACATCTGCTTCAAGCACACGCCGACAACAATCTCCCGGGGCTGCGAGACCTGGCGCACCGTATCAAGGGCGGTGCGCGCATGGTCCGTGCCCAACGGTTGATCGAAAGGTGCAAGGCGCTGGAACGTGCCTGCGCCGAAGGTCGTGCGACATCGATCGACGAAGCCGTCGATCAATTGCAGGACGCCATGCGAAGTCTCGATCAGAGCCTTGAGGCAGGCTGACACTTAATCCCAGTGCGGCGCGATACCTTTGGGGCTGGTCAATCGATGGCCGCGATCCAGGCTGGCGATCAACGCCATGTCGGTTTCGCTCAACTGCAGGTCACAGGCTTTCAGATTGCTTTGCAGGTTGGCGCGTTTGGTGGAAGAGGGGATAACCGCGTACCCCGACTGCATGGCCCAGGCCAGCGTGACTTGGGCCGGGGTAGCCTGAAGACGAGCGGCGATTTGCTGGATGACCGGGTCTTTCAACACTTCGCCGTAGGCCAGGGTCATGTAGGACGTGATCTGGATGCCCTGGCGCCGGGCAAACTCAACGACCTTGCGGTTCTGCAGGTACGGGTGCAGCTCGATCTGGTTGGTCGCGATGTTCTCGGCACCGACCGCTGCAATCGCTTTTTGCATCAGCTCGACGGTGAAGTTGGAGACGCCGATCTGCCGGGTCAGGCCCAGTCGCTTGGCTTCGAGCAAGGTGCCCATGAACTCTTCGACCGGCACTTGATCGTCCGGGGACGGCCAGTGGATCAGCGTCAGGTCCAGGTAATCGGTTTGCAGTTTGCGCAGGCTCTCTTTGAGGCTGTCGATCAACCGGTCTTTGGCGAAATTGGCGATCCAGATTTTACTGGTGATGAACAATTCTTCACGGGCGATACCGCTGGCGGCAATGGCCTCGCCGACCTCGGCTTCGTTTTCGTAGATTTGCGCGGTGTCGATCACTCGGTAACCCAGCGCGAGGCCGGTGCTCACCGAATCGATGACCACTTGGCCTTGCAAGCGAAAGGTACCAAGACCGAAGGCGGGAATAGACATCAATGACTCCAAGGGTTGCAGTGGGAATGGACAGGAGTATCCCCGGCTGCCTCCCTGGGAAAAACCGCTGGATGGGCAAAGCAATGTTTACCGCAAGTCATGAATCGGGGGGCCGTCTGGAGGATTGAGGGTGTCTGGTCTGCCGTCTTCGCGGGCAAGCCTCGCTCCTACAGGGGCGGCGTTGCGTTTGTAGGCGCGAGCCTGCTCGCGATGGCCACAACTCGGTCTCGGAGTTTACCCCCGAGCCTCAAGAATCATGCAAGTCGTCGACCCCGTCGCATACAACCGCCCATCCACATCATAAATCCGCCCCTCGGCCAGCGCGGTGGAGCGGCCCAGATGCACAATTTTTCCTTCGGCCCGGACCGGTCCACTGGCACCGGTCAACGCCCGGACGTAGCTGATGCGCAAGTCCAGCGTCGTATACCCCTGGCCCTTCTTGAGCTGTGTATGAATCGCGCAGCCCATGCACGAATCCAGCAAGGTCGCCGCGTAGCCGCCATGCACGCTTCCCAGCGGGTTGTAGTGCCGCGAATCCGGCGTGCCCTGGAAAATGAAGAGCCCGGCCGACCATTCGATGGGGATGAAATCCATCAAGGCGCCGATAGGCGGTGAAGGCAGTGCGCCGTCGCCGATACCCTGGAAAAACTCGGCGGGTGACAGCGCGCTGACCTCAGCCATGGACAGGCTGCCCGGTCCGGCCAGACGCGAGCGCATGGCCTGTTCCTGGGCGATCCATTGGGCGAGGGTGGCGTCGCGGGTGGGGCTTTGCATGATGAGTTCCTCGAACGAGAGCGGATATTATGGTTGTAATTCCGATCGATATTATGTCCGAAATAAAAACTCCGCCAGCCCCGCGTGTCGAGTCGTCACACGCTATCGCCCAGGCGCAATTCCTCGCCGATTACCAGCCCTGTCGAAACCTTTGCCATCGTTCTCCAGGTAGAACGCTCAGGCTGATTTTTGCCGTCTAGTGCATTGAAGCGTTCGGTCTTAAGCTGAGTCCATTGCGTCAAACAACGAATTTGGAGGCAGGATGAAAAACATCATCGGTATTTACACCAGCCCGCGCACCCACTGGGTCGGCGACGGTTTCCCGGTTCGCACACTGTTTTCCTATGACAACCTGGCCAAACACATCAGCCCGTTTTTGCTGCTCGATCATGCTGGCCCCGCCGAATTCACCCCGACCACCGAGCGTCGTGGCGTGGGTCAGCATCCGCACCGCGGTTTCGAAACCGTGACCATCGTTTACAAGGGCGAAGTGGAGCACCGCGACTCCACCGGCAGCGGCGGCAGGATTGGCCCCGGCGATGTGCAATGGATGACCGCGGCGTCGGGGATTCTCCACGAGGAATTTCACTCCGAAGAGTTCGCCAGGACCGGCGGCACCCTGGAAATGGTGCAGCTGTGGGTCAACCTGCCGGCCAGGGACAAAATGGCCGATGCCGGTTACCAGACGATTCTCGATGGCGACATCCCGAACCTCCCGCTCAAGGACAAGGCTGGCAGCTTGCGCTTGATCGCGGGCGAGTTTGAGGGGCACACCGGTCCGGCGCGCACGTTCACGCCGATCGACGTCTGGGACCTGCGCCTCAACGGCGGCAAGTTGTTGACCCTCGACCTGCATGAAGGCCGTAACACCGCGCTGGTGGTGTTGCGCGGCACGGTTGAGGTCAACGGCCTGGAACTTATGCGCGAAGGGCAGTTGGCGTTGTTCGAACGCGATGGCCATCAGCTCAGCCTGGAAGCCAATGATGACGCCGTGGTGTTGCTGCTCAGCGGCGACCCGATCGACGAACCGATTGTCGGTCATGGCCCGTTCGTGATGAACAGCGAGCAAGAGATTCATCAGGCCTTTGCTGACTTCCAGTCGGGCCGTTTCGGCCAGATGAGCGGTTGAGCTCATTGTCTTGACGCTGGGCTGTGCCAACACTCATCCCGCAGTTTTTTGAGGTGTTATCAGATCCGCATTTACTCCTACACTGTGCCCATCCGTACATGGCTGGAGTTGTTTGATGCTGTCACTGCTTACCAATCACCCCTTGATCAGCGCGCTGGTCCTGATCCTGATTGATCTCGGCTTGTGGCGCTTGATCAGTGCCAACGGCAGCAACTGGAAACTGGTCGTGCGGCTGGTGATTTTTGCGCTGTTCAGCGTCTTGTTGTTCAACGAAGGCATGAACCCGCTGGAGCCGGCACCCTGGGCCGATAACGTACCGCTGCACCTGGCGGCCACGGGGTTGCAGATCGGCTGGTGGCTGTTCGGCGCGCGCACCCTGACGGTGTTGATCGGTGCGGTGATGATGCAACGGGTCGGGCACACGGGGCGGTTGCTGCAGGATCTGCTCGGTGCGGTGATCTTTCTGATCGCCGTCATCGCCGCCCTGGCCTATGTGCTCGAACTGCCGGTCAAAGGCGTGCTCGCGACCTCCGGTGCGTTGGCGATCATCGTCGGCCTGGCCTTGCAAAGCACCCTCAGCGACGTGTTCTCCGGGATCGTCCTCAACACCACCAAACCCTATCAACTGGATGACTGGATCTCCATCGACGGCACCGAAGGCCGGGTCACCGACATCGATTGGCGCGCCACGCGCCTGCAAACGTCCCAGGGCAGCATGGTGGTGATTCCCAACTCGCTGGCGGCCAAGGCCAAGATCATCAATTTCAGCCGGCCGAGCGATATGTTCGGCGTCTCGATCAGCCTGCAACTGAGCCCGCACGCGCGCCCGCAAACGGTGCTCGACGCGTTGGAGCGGGCGATGCAGGGTTGCCGTTATCTGCTGAGCAAACCGGCGCCAAGTGTGGCGTTGAAAGGCTCGAGCGCCAGTGGCGTGGAGTACGAAATCAGTGGCTTCGTGGTTTCCATGGATCAGAAACGCATGGTGCGCAATCTGCTGTTCGACCTGGCGTACCGGCACTTGCAGGCGTCTGGTGTCAGCCTGTTGTCGAGCGTCGAATCCAACGCGCCTGCCGTCCTGTCACGGCCACGGGCGTTGCTGGACAGTTCGAACATTTTCTCGACCCTGCGTCAGGAAGAGAAAGACACCTTCAGCCAGAACATGACCCTGCAAACCTTCCGCGCCGGTGACATGATCCTGCCGGCGGGTGAGGTCAGCGATCACCTGTTCATCATCGAATCGGGTGTGGTCTCGGTGCAGTTGAGCCGGGGCGGGGTCAAGTTCGAATCCGGGCGCATGGGCCCGGGCGAGGTGATCGGCGAGGGCGGGATTTTGTCCGATACCGCGCTGCCGGCGGAGTTCAGCGCCAAGACCGCCTGCAGCTTGTATCGCATCGAGAAGGACTACCTCAAACCGTGCCTGGATGCGCGTCATGACATCAGCGAAGCGATGACGGCGTTGCTGGATTTCCGCTTGCACAAGGCGCAGGCCCTGACCCAGGAAGTGCCGAAGGTGGTGGAGAAGAAAGGGTTTTTGCGCTGGTTGCGCAGTCGGGCGTAGGGATCTTCGGGGATGAGCACTGCGCGGTTCGTGAGCAGGCAAACCGCGTTTCAGCTCGCCAATCCATCATCGGCACATCCAATGGTCTCCTTGACTTTGGTGATATTGGTTATTTGTGAGAGGGGTGTGGGGGATTAACTTGGCTCCACCCCCATTTGGTATTGGAGTCCACCATGAAACCTCGCCTCGATTTCTACACCGCGTCCCCTGACGCACTCAAAGCCATGATCGCGCTGGAAGGCGCGGTTTCGAAGCTGCCGCTGGAAAAGACCCTGATCGAACTGGTCAAGCTGCGCACCTCGCAAATCAACGGCTGCGCCTTCTGCCTGGACATGCACAGCGCCGATGCGCGCAAGGGCGGTGAAGACGAGCGCCGTCTGTACACACTGTCGGCCTGGCGGGAAACGCCGTTCTTCACCCCGCGTGAACGTGCGGCGCTGGCGTGGACCGAGTCCCTGACGCTGCTGAGCCAGACTCACGCGCCGGATGAGGACTACGAACTGGCGGCGTCCGAGTTCAGCCCGAAGGAATTGGTCGACCTGACCGTGGCCATTACCACCATCAACGCCTGGAATCGCCTGGCGGTGGGTTTCCGCAAAATGCCTCAAGCCTGATCAGTGAGCGTCTGCTGACGGCGCGGCCGGTGGCTGCACCTTGCGCATCAAGGGCACCATCGCCGTGGCAATGATGAAGCACACCATAATCATCAGAAAGGCGTCGCCGTAGGTCTGGGTCTGGGCTTCGCGGTAGGTCAGCAGCCAGAGTTGATGCAGACTGGCGGTGACGCCGGCGTCGCCGCTCTGGCCGAGGGCGGCGAAGTTATTGCCGACCTGGGACAGCCATTGGTTCAGCGCTTCGTTGGTGCTGTTGAGGTTTTCCGCCAACCGGGTGAAGTGCAGGTTGGTGCGGTCGTTGAGGATGGTCGCACACGCGGCAATGCCGATGGCGCCCCCCAGGTTTCGCATCAGGTTGAACAGCCCCGAGGCATGTTTGAGCCGTGCCGGCGCCAGTCCGCCGAGGGTTAATGTCACCGCTGGCGGCACGGCCAGTTGCTGGGCGATTCCGCGCAAGGCTTGCGGCAGCATCAGTTCTTTGGCCCCCCAGTCATGGGTGATCGGGCTGAAATCCCACATCGACAGCGCGAACAGACCAAGGCCGCTCATCATGATCCAGCGCAGGTCGATGCGATTGGCCAGAAAGGCGTACAGCGGAATCGCCATGATCTGGAACACTCCGGTGGAGAAAACTGCCAGACCAATGTCCAGCGCACCGTAGCCGCGCACCCGGCCGAGGAACAGCGGCGTCAGGTAAATGGTGGCAAACAGGCCGATCCCGGTGACGAACGAGAAGAAACAACCGAGGGCGAAGTTGCGGTCCTTCAAGGCGCGCAAATCGACGATCGGGTTGGCCACATGCAAGGTTCGCCCGATGAAAGCCAGGCCGGCCAGGCCACTGATCCATGCCGTGGTCAAAATTGTGCTGTCGCTGAACCAGTTCCAGCGCGGACCTTCTTCGAGGGTGTATTCCAGGCAACCGAGAAACAGCGCCATGAACACCATGCTCAAGTAGTCGGCGCCCTTGAGCAGCGACAGTTCCGGCTGGTCGATTTTCACCAGCATCGGCACTGCCACCGCGACGAAAATCCCCGGTACCAGATTGATGTAGAACAGCCAGTGCCAGGATGAAATGTCGGTGATCCAGCCACCAATCACCGGCCCTAGGGTCGGTGCCAGCGAAGCCACTGCGCCGATGGTCGCGGCCGCGATCACCCGTTGTTTGCCGGTGAAGAAAAAGAACGCGGTGGTGAATACCAGCGGGATCATCGAACCACCGAGAAAGCCTTGCAGGGCACGGAAGGCGATCATGCTCTGGATGTTCCAGGCCGCGCCGCAGAGCAGGCTGGCCAAGGTGAATCCCACCGCAGAAGCGCAAAACAGCCAGCGCGTCGAGAACACCCGCGACAGCCAGCCCGACAGCGGGATCACGATGATTTCGGCAATCAGGTAACTGGTTTGCACCCACGCCGTTTCATCGGTGCCGGCCGAGAGTCCGCCGCCGATGTCACGCAGCGAAGCGGAGACGATCTGGATATCCAGCAGCGCGATGAACATGCCGATACACATGGAGGCAAAGGCGAAAACCTTGGTCGCCGTCGCCATGTTCGCGGCATTGAACGGTTGCGCGGGGGCGGCGAGGGCGCGGCTCATGGCGCGCGGGCCACGGCCGGGGTTGCAGGTTCCTTGCGAGTGTCCACTTCGGCGGTGACCGACAGGCCCGGACGCAGGTGGCCGAGCACGCCATCGGCCGGATCAAGCACGATGCGCACCGGCACCCGCTGAACGATTTTAGTGAAGTTGCCGGTGGCGTTTTCCGGCGGCAGCACGCTGAACTGTGAGCCACTGGCCGGCGCGAGGCTGTCCAGATGACCATGAAACGCCTGCCCGGAAAGCACGTCGGCATGAATGACCACCCGCTGCCCCGGATTCATGCGCGCCAGTTGATCTTCCTTGAAGTTGGCATCGACCCACAGACCACTGGACGGTACCACCGACAGCAGTTGCGAACCGGCCTGGGCATAAGCGCCGACCCGCGCCCGACGATTGCCGATTACGCCGTCCACTGGGGCCTTCAGTTCGGTGTAATCCACGTTCAGTTGCGCCAGATCACGTTCGGCGTGGGCCTGCATCAGCGCGGCACGGGCCTGCTGCTTTTGCGTTGCGATCACGTTGAGCTGCCGCTGCGCCGCCAGCAGTTCGGCCTGGGCCCTCGAACTGAGGGCCTGAGCCGTTTTGAACGTCGCGTCGGCGCGTTGGGCGCTTTCCACCGAGACCGCATTACTGCCAACCAGTTTTTTGTAGCGCGCATTGTCGTCCCGTGAGCGAGCGGTTTCGGCGCCGGCGGCATCGATGCCGGCGCGGGCCTGGCCGATCACCGCGTGTTGCAGTTGTTCGGTGGCGTCGAGGTTGGCCAGCAACGCTTCTTCGGCGGCCACCGCGCCGTCAGCCCTGGCCAGGTTGGCGCGGTAGTCACGGGCGTCGAGGCGGATCAGCACGTCGCCGGCCTTGACCTTCTGATTGTCGGTGACCAGCACTTCTTCGATGTACCCCGCGACTTTCGGGCCGATCACTGTCACGTCGCCGCCGATATAGGCATCGTCGGTTTCTTCAATGAAACGCCCGGTGGTCCACCAATGCGTCGCGTACAACCCGGCAAACACCAGGGCAGCGATGGCCGCCGTCAGCAAGATCAACCGTTTGAGCAGGGGAGACTTGGGTGTGCTCACCGGGACAGCGACGTCGGGTTCGAGGCTGGGCATGCTGGTCATTGAGTGAATACCTATGGGAAGCGGGTCTTTATTACGCATGTAATATGACGCAGGTAATATTTCGCGGCAAATGATTTCTGTTGCCAGTCGTCAGGGCGATGACAGCGGGAACGAACAGGAACGACAAGGAAACCAATTGTTTAAGAAATGTAAGCGTTGTAGGACGCGTCTTGCATTTGCGTAGGAACGATCTGACTATCACTCGCATTGATGGGATGGCATTAAGCTATTTGATGATGACAGGGATGTTGAGTGCCGTATTCGTTTCGCGTTGTGCATCGCCGTTGTTGCTCGCCTTGCACGCTGTTGTTGGCTTCGTTGTTGAGCCTGAGTGCTTCTGCACTCCAGGCGGCAGAGCCCTCCGCCCCAGGCCAGGAAGTGCTGCGCCAGCAACAACAGCAACAGCGCGATCTGCAACAGCTGCAACTGGAGCAGCGTCGCCGGCAACTGGAGCGCGGTAGCTTTGGTCCTGCGCCGGTCGCGCCGGCCGTCCCCGCCAGTGTGCCCGCCGATGAACGCTGCTGGCCCCTAAGTGGCACGCGTGTCGGTGGCGTCACCCTGATCAGTAGCAAGACCCTCGACGAGCGGATCAAGCCGCAACTGTCGTCGTGCATGGGCGTCGGCCAGATCAACCATCTGCTGGCGACCATCACCGGCCTGTATGTGGACGCGGGGTACATCGCCAGTCGGCCGTACCTGCGCAGCGCTCCGGTCGCCGGGCAATCGCTGGATATCGTGGTCGATGAAGGTTACGTCGAGTCCATCGAACTGGCCGACCAGCGCCTGCCGGTGTCCCTCGGTGGCGCCTTCCCCGGAATGCTCGGCAAGCCGCTGTACCTGCGCGATCTTGAGCAAGGCCTGGATCAGTTGAACCGCTTGCGTTCGCTTGACCTGACGGCCGATATAGCCCCCGGCTCGCAGCCCGGCGCCTCGCGGATCATCCTGCGTTCGCGCACCAGCGGCCAGTCTCGATGGGCGTTGGGGCTGGGCGTCGACAACCTCGGCAGCGCCAGCACCGGGCGTGATCGCGACACCCTGAGCCTGAGCCTCGACAGTCCGCTGGAGCTCAATGACGCCCTCAACGTGAGTGCCAGTGACACCCTCAATCGGGGCGATCGCTACAGCCGCAACGCCAGCGTTTACTACGCCATTCCCTACGGTTACTGGACCTACAGCGTATTCGCCAGCCATGCCGAATACCGCGCGCCGTTCAAGCTCAGTACCCTGAAATTCCACAGCAGCGGCATCACCGACCAGCTCAGCGTGCGCGCCGACCGGGTGTTGTGGCGCGATCAGAGCCATCAGTTCAGCGCCAACCTGCAACTGGCCCACAAGGACGTCGACAGTTATCTGGAGAACATTCGCCTCGGTATCCAGAGCCCGACCCTGACCGTGGCCGAAGCCGGTTTGAGCCTGTTCTGGCTCAACAGCGCCGTGTGGAACCTGGACGTCAATTACGCCCAGGGCCTGCGCTGGTTCGGTGCCGATGACGATGCCCAGCGCCAGGTCAACGACCTGCCCAAGGCGCAGTTTCGCAAGTACCGCGCCGGTCTCAGCCAATGGCGAAACGGCCAGTTTGGTCAGCAGACATGGCAGTGGCAAAGCCAGTTGAACATTCAGTACAGCCCCGATCCGCTGCCGGCCATCGAACAACTGCTCGGCACCGATGATTCCGCCGTGCGCGGTTACCGGGTCAACAGTGCGTCCGGTGCCAGCGGCGCGATCTGGCGCAACACCTTGCGCCTGCCGTTGCGCAGCGATTGGCCGGTGCAAGTCACTCCGCGCCTGGGGCTGGACAACGGCTGGATCAAGGCCGACCACGGCACCCAGGGGCAACGCCTGAGCGGGGCCAGCGCCGGGGTCAACCTGAGCTGGAAAAACCTGCAAGTGGACGTCGATTACCAACGCAGCCTCAACACCCCCAGCGGTTTAAGGCATGAGCCAGAGACCTGGCTGATGCGCATGGGGTTGCAGATATGACCACCGACTCACCCGACACACATTCAGCCGTCGGACCTGTGCGCGACAGCCTCGGCAATCATCCCAACGCGCAACGTGATGCCGCACTTTTATTGAGAGGTTCCTATGCCTGAACAAACATTTGCGTTCCATCTTTCCCCTCGGGGAAAACTGCGCTGGGCGATTGCCAGCCTGTTCCTGATTGCCCATCTGCCAAACGCCCTCGCGGGTGGCGTGGTGGTCGCACCGGGCCCCGGCGGCACTGCACAACTGCAAACCCAGGGCGGCGTGCCGATCGTCAATATCGTTGCACCCAACGGCTCGGGCCTGTCGCATAACCAGTTCCTCGATTACAACGTTGATCGCCAGGGCCTGGTGTTGAACAACGCCTTGCAGGCCGGGCAATCCCAACTCGCCGGGCAACTGGCCGCCAACCCGCAGCTCCAGGGCCAGGCCGCGAGCGTGATCCTCAACGAAGTGGTCAGCCGCAACGCCTCGGCCATCAACGGTGCCCAGGAAATATTCGGCCGCGCCGCCGATTATGTGTTGGCCAACCCCAACGGCATCTCGGTGAACGGCGGCAGTTTCATCAACACACCGAACGCCAATCTGGTGGTCGGCCGTCCCGAATTGAACGACGGCAAGCTGCAAGCCCTGAGCACCCGTGAGGCCTCCGGGACGTTGCAGATTCAGGGCGCGGGCCTGCAAAACCGTGAGGGCTCGATCAACCTGATCGCCCCGCGCATCGACAGCCAGGGCAGCCTCAACGCTCGGGATCAACTGAACCTCACCGTCGGCCGCAATCAGGTGGATTACGCCTCGGGCCAGGTGAAAACCGTGGACCCGGCCGGCAACACCACCGACCACCGCATCGACGCCAGCCTGTTTGGCGCCATGCAAGCGGGGCGCATCAACATCGTCAGCACCGCTGAGGGCGCCGGCGTGCGGGTCGGGCCGGTGCAGGTCGCGGGTCGCGAGGGCGTGCAGATTCGCTCGGCAGGGGATTTGAGCATCAGTGGCCAAGCCGTTCCCGACAGCCTTGAGGTAATCCGGGCAGGCGTTCGCAGCAGCCAGGGTGACGTCCGCTTGCACAGCGGCAAGGACCTGACCCTGGCCGCCGCCGACGTCAGCGGTCGCGACGTCAAACTCGACGCCGGACGCAACTTGACCTTGAGCACCGTCGAAAGCCGCCGTCTCCAGGAGACGCGCGAAAACTGGAACAACAGCACCATCGGCATCACTTGGGAAACCTACGACCGCACGCAGACCGACAGCGATTCACGCCAGCACGGCAGCCAGATTCTCGCCAGCCGCGACGCGCACTTGTCGTCCGCGGGTGACACTGAACTGAAAGCGGCCAAGGTCAAAGCGGCGAACAATCTGAGCGTGCAAAGCGGCGGCGATCTACGCCTGAGCGCCGCCACCGAAAGCCACACCCAGACCGATCAGGGCAACCACCGCAAACACTTGTGGAAAGCCGATTGGAACACCAGCAGCGAAGAGCAGCGCAGCATCACCAGCCACTTGGAGGGCGGCAACATCGCCCTGCAGACCGCCGCGTTATTGCGTTCCGAAGGGGCTGAGTTGAGCAGCGCCGCTGACATCCACCTCGCGGGAAAACAGGTGGAAATCACCAGTGCCAGCCGCACTCAGCGCACCAGCGACAACCGTTACTCGGGCGATCTGGTGGGCGGCGGTTTCTTTGGCAAGACCGGCGACGCCGATCAGGGCAAGACCCAGAACCAGGGCAGCAAAATCAACGCGGCCGGCAAGTTGATCGTCAAGGCGGACGACGTGCGGATCAGCGGCAGCCAGGTGCGCGGCGGCACCGAATCGAGCGTCATCAGCGACAAGGGTTCGCTGGTGATCGATGGCGTACAGGACACTTCTCACACCAACAGCCACGACAAGGACAGCAAGTTCTTCGGCATCACCAAGGACGAAACCCGGCAGAACGCCAAGGACAGCAGCACGGTGCGCAGCGAGCTGACCTCGGACAGCAACCTTAGGCTCAAGAGCGCCAAGGACATTGAGGTGGCCGGTTCCACGGTCAAGGCTGGCGGCAACCTGAGTGCTGACGCGGCGGGGGATGTGAAGGTGCATTCCGCGCAAGACACTCGCGACAGCAGCACAACCACCGAGACGCGTGGCTTCGATGCCTACGCCAGGGAAAACAGTCCGGACGCCGGGCAGTATCGTGCCGGTGTGCATTACGAAGACAAGCAGAAAACCGTGACCGGCAACGACATCAAGCAGCAGGGCTCAAGCCTCAGCGGCGGCACTGTGCAACTGGCGGCGGGCGGCGACCTGACGCTCAAAGGCGCCGAGGTCAACGCCACACACGGCGACGCGACGCTGACCGGCAAGAACGTCTCGCTGCTGGCCGAGCAGAACAGCCACAGCACCTCGACGGATAAAACCGGCACCAGCGGCGGCTTCTACTACACCGGCGGCCTCGACCGCGCCGGCAGTGGCATCGATTTCGCGCACACCTCCTCGCAAGACACTACTGGCACAACCACCGCGCAAACCACCGGCGTGCAGAGCAGCGGCAACCTGAACATCAACACCGGCAAACTGACCACCGAAGGCGCGCGTCTGGATGCCGGCAAAGGCCTGAATGTCGCTGCCGTCGAGGTGGACAATCGCGCTGCGCACAACACCGACAGCAGCACCCACAAAGACAGCAACTGGTCAGCGGACATCGGCGCCAACGTCGAGTACAAGGACATCGCCCGGCCGATCGCCGGAGCGGTCAAGGATGTGCTGGCCGGCAAGGTGCCGGACAAGGATGCGCTGGCCAACCTCGGTCAACCCAACGTCGGCATCGACGTTGCGATCGGTCATCAGAACGCCAGCCATACTGAGCAAACCAGCACCGCCGTGGTCAGCCAGTTCAAGGGCGGCACCGTGGAGATGAACGTGGCCGGGACGTTGCAGGACCAGGGCACTCAGTACCAAGCGAGCACGGGCAAGGTCAACATCAACGCCGATACCTTGGTGGCGACCGCCGCGAATAACACCCACCGCAGCACCGATCAGGCGCTGGACGCCAAGGCTGACGTGCGGGTCTACACCAAGACCGGTGAGGACGTGAACGTCGCCGGCAGCGGTGCGGGTGGCAGCAGCCAGACGCGCAAGGACACGTCCACCGCTGTCGTCGGCAGCTATGCCGGCAGCAAAGGGGTGACCATCAATCTGCGTGGCGATGGCCAGTTCGAAGGCAGCCATTTCGATGGCGGGCAGGGCGGTGTCTTGATCAAGACCGGCGGTGACCTGGCGCTGAATCAGGCCACTGACCGCCAGAGCAACGACACCTCCAGCCTACGCGGCAACGGCTCGTTGAACGTCGGCACTGCGCCGGGCACCAACGGCACCAATGTCGATCTGGGTGCGGGTTTCCAGCTCGATCACACCGGCAAACAAACCCGGGACAGCCAGGCGCAGGTGTCGAGTATTAAGGGTAAAGGTCCGGTGCTGTTGAGCAGCGGTGGCGATCAGATCCTGCAAGGGACGAAGGTCGACACGCGGGGCGGCATTGACTTGAAAGCTGACGGCCAACTCGATCTGCAAGCGGCAACCGACACCCACACCGCGACCGGCAGCAACCTCGGCGGCGGCCTCAAGGTGGGCGGCAGCAAAACCAGCACGGAGATAAGTGCTGACCAGGGCGGCAACGTGAGCGGCAATTTCAACATCGGTCGGGTCAACGAAACGACCCGGACTTTGACCGGTGGACAGCTCAACAGCCAGGGCAACATCGCCCTCGGTGGTGACGCGATCCACCTGCAAGGCACCCAGGTCAGCGCCCCGAGCGTCAGCCTCGATGCGCAGAGCGGCGGCATCCTCCAGGCGTCGGCCGAGTCCACACAGAACCGCACAAACTGGAATGTGGCACTGAATGCCGGCGGCAACCTGAGCAACAGCACACCGGTCGTCGCGGATGAAAAGAACGTCGCCACAAGTGATCACGGCTTCAATGCCGGGGCCAAGGTCGGCGTGGATTACCTGCAAGGCACGACCCAGCAGAACAGCCAGATCAAGGCTGACAACGTGGTGTTGAACAGCGTGGGTGATACTCGTCTGGCGGGTGGGCGGATTGATGCGACGACCGTCAGCGGCAAGGTCGGCGGTGACCTGAGCGTGGAAAGTCGCCAGGACAGCCAGACTAGCGCCAAGGTTGATATTGACCTCGGCCTGACAGGCAAGAAGGCTGCACCAGCCGACAAGGACAAAGTGGCCGAGAACACCAAACCGGGCGGGACTGACTACAAGCCGACACTGAAACTAGATGGCGGTTACACGCATAAGGACAGCGTCGGCCAGGCTTCCGGTATCAGTGGCAGCCAGGGTGTGAATCTGAAGGTGGGCGGCGCCACGCAACTGAGCGGTGCACGGATTGCATCGACTGACGGCCGCGTGGGTCTCGGTGGTTCCAAAGTCACCACTGCCACCGTGAGCAACCGTGATTACGGGGTCAACGCCGGTCTGGATTTGCCTGAAAAGGCAGCGGGTGAAGCCGGTAAACCGGTCGTTACAACCCCGGGTGAGCACAGCGTCAAACTCGGTCCGGTCACCCTGGGCGGTCATTACGACAGCCAATCGTTACAAGCTGGGATCGACGAGAAAAACATCTGAAACGCAAGACCTTGTGGGAGCGATTCTGCTCGCGATAGCGGCGATACAGTCGAGAAAACTCTCGCCTGATACACCGCATTCGCGAGCAGGCTCGCTCCCACATTCAATCACCGTCGTCCTGACACTCAAACTCGCTCAAAAATCGCCGCAATTCCCTGACCACCGCCAATGCACATGGTCACCAGCGCATATCGCCCGTTGATGCGCTGCAGTTCGTGAATGGCTTTGGTGGCAATCATTGCGCCGGTCGCGCCCACTGGGTGACCGAGGGAAATACCCGAGCCATTCGGGTTGACCTTGGCCGGGTCTAGGTCCAGTTCCTGGCTGACCGCACAGGCCTGGGCGGCGAAGGCGATGTTGGCTTCGATCACGTCCAGGTCAGCCACGGTCAGGCCTGCGCGTTTGAGTGCCAGGCGCGTGGCGGGAATCGGGCCCAGGCCCATCAGTTCTGGCTCAACACCGGCGTGGGCATAGCTGACCAGGCGAGCGAGCGGGCGAAGATTGTTGACCTGCACCGCGCTGCCGGTGGCCATGACCAGTGCCGCAGCGCCGTCGTTCAGGCCCGAGGCATTGCCGGCCGTGACTGAACCGTCCTTCTTGAACGCCGGCTTCATCTGCGCGAGTTGTTCCAGGGAAGTGGAACGCGGGTGTTCGTCGATGCTGAACAGCGTCGTTTCCTTGCGGCCACGGATTTCGACCGCTGCGATCTGCTCACTGAAGTAGCCATTGGCGATGGCGAACGCCGCGCGTTTTTGATCTTCCAGCGCGAGGGCGTCTTGCATGTCGCGGGTGATGCCGTTGCGCTCGGCAATGTTTTCGGCGGTGATGCCCATATGGATGCCATGGAACGGGTCGTGCAGGATGCCCAGCATGTAGTCGATGGCCTGGACGTTGCCCATGCGCGCACCCCAACGGGCGGACGGCATCAGGTACGGGCCGCGGCTCATGGACTCGGCACCGGCGCCGATGGCAATCTCGGCGTCGCCCAGCATCAAGGTCTGGGCCGCGCTGATGATGGCTTGCAGGCCGGAACCGCAGAGGCGGTTGACGTTGTAGGCGGGGGTTTCCTTGGGGATGCCGGCGTTCATCGCGGCGACCCGGGAAATGTACGCGTCGCGGGTCTCGGTCGGGATCACGTTGCCCATCACCAGGTGGCCGATTTGCGCCGGGTCCACGCCGGAGCGCTCCAGGGCGGCCTTGACGGCCGTGGTCGCCAGATCGGCCAGCGGGACATCTTTGAGCGAGCCACCAAAGGAGCCGATGGCGGTGCGTGCGGCGCTGACAACAAATACGTCTGGGGTGTTCATGAAGGCTTTCCTGTAGATGAGTTCTTTTCAGTGTTGCGATTAACCAGTGCGTTCAACGCTGCCTGCGCTTCAGGGGTGGTCAGGCGCTTGATGAACAGCAAGTTCTCCTGGCGAATGGTGGCTTGCAGTTCCGGCATGGACGTCTGCTTGAGCAGTTGCCGGGTCTGACGCAGGGATTCCTGGGGGAGCGCCAGCAGGCGACGAGCCATGCGCTCGGCGGCCGCCAGGCACTGTGGCCCGTCGTCGAACAGTTCGTTGGCCAATCCGCACGCGACGGCGGCGGCACCGTCCAGGCTGTCGCCCCACAGCAGCAAGCGCGCCGCCCGGGCATGACCGAGCAGGCGCGGCAGCAGCAGGCTGGCGCCGAACTCCGGGCACAGGCCCAGGTTCACGAACGGCATGCGCAACCGGGCATTGCGCGTGACCAGCACCTGATCGCAATGCAGCAGCAGGGTGGTGCCGATGCCGATGGCCGCTCCGCAGACCGCCGCGATCAACGGTTTTTGCAGGTGGATCACCACGCGCATCAGGCGAAACGCCGGGCTATCCAGATCGGTCGGCGGATGCTGGAGAAAATCCGCCAGGTCGTTGCCACTGGTAAAGCAGGTGTCGCCACCGGTGACAATGATCACGCCGATTTCAGCGTCTTCATCAGCGGCCAGTAACAGATCGGCCAGCTGCGTGTACATGCGATTATTCAGCGCGTTGAGCTTGTCGGGGCGGTCAAAGGTGAGCGTCAGTACACCTTCGTTTCGTTCTTGTTTGATCAGGTCGTTCATGTACGTACCCTGGGTGATCGCTATGAACGGCACTCTAAGCGCGGGACCGGCGCCGGATCTATGACAAAACCAGTCAACGAAACTGCCGCTTTTTGCCATGTCGGCCGTCGCGAGTGCCACAAACCGGCCCACACACCCATTCGGGGTATGGCGCGGTTGGCTGAATCGACCAATAGTGGATTCATCCGCTCATCCAGATCGGAACTCGCTTGATAAGGTGAATTTGCTATGCGCAAGGCCTTCTTGGTGATGCTTGGTGCGTTGATTGTGCCGCTGTCGGCAGCCGTCCACGGCGCCGAAGTGGACGATAGCCACACGCTGCGGCTGTATAACTGGGCGGATTACATTGGCGAAAAAACCATTGCCGACTTTCAGAAAGCCACCGGCATCCGGGTGATCTACGACACCTTTGATGCCTATGAAACGGTTCAGGCCAAGTTGCTCACCGGTCACTCCGGCTATGACCTGGTGGTGTTGAACGCTTCCCTCGCACCACCGCTGATCAAAGCCAAAGTGTTCCAGCCGCTCGACAAAAAGTTGCTGCCAGGCTGGGCCAATCTGGACCCGAAAGTCTTGCAGGACTTGCAGGGGTTCGATGCAGGCACGCTGTACTCGGCGCCCTATACCTGGGGCAGCAATGGCATCACGTACAACGTCGACAAAATCAAGGAGCGCATGCCGGACGCGCCGATTGGCTCGTTGGCGATGATCTTCGACCCTAAAATCGTCTCGCGCTTCGCCGATTGCGGCGTGACCCTGGTCGATGCGCCCACTGAAGTCATTCCACTGGCGCTGAAGTACCTGGGGCGCGACCCGCGAAGCGCCACGCCGGAGGACCTCAAGGCCGCCCAGGATTTGCTGCTGTCGGTCAGGCCGTACATCCGCAAGTTCGACTCGGTCAACTACCTGACCAGCCTGCCCAATGGCGATGTGTGCATGGCCATGACCTGGTCCGGCGATTACGCGACCGCCATGGCTCGCGCCGAAGAAGCCAAACTGAAGATCAAGCTGGCCTATTTCATTCCCAAGGAAGGTTCGCTGATCTGGTTCGACAACCTGTACATCCCCGCCGATGCGCCCCACGTGGCCAACGCCCACACGTTCCTCGATTACTTGATGCAGCCACAAGTCATGGCCGACGTGACGGACTTCATTCACTACGCCAACAGCAATGCGGCGGCCACACCGTTAGTGCACGCCGATGTGCGCAATAACCCGGCGATTTATCCCGATGACGAAACCCGCCAGCGGCTGTTTCCGCAGAAAACCCAGGATGCAAAAGAGATGCGTGCCATGACCCGGGTCTGGAGCACGGTGAAGAGCGGGATTTGATCGTTTACCCCCTTTGGTTTGAGGTTTTTGTATGGCTACTCCAACTCAGAAAATGCTGTCGAGCGTCGATAACGCCCATTTGCTCAAAGCCGATAAAGCGCACTACATGCACGGCTATCACATGTTCGACGAACACGCCGAGCAGGGCGCGCTGAACATTGTGGCCGGTGACGGCGCTTATATTTACGACACCCAGGGCAACCGCTTTCTCGATGCGGTGGGCGGCATGTGGTGCACGAACATTGGGTTGGGCCGAGAGGAAATGGCGCTGGCGATTGCCGACCAGGTCCGGCAACTGGCGTACTCGAACCCGTTTTCCGACATGTCGAATAACGTCGCCATCCAGTTGTGCGAGAAACTCGCCAGCCTTGCCCCCGGTGACCTCGATCACGTGTTCCTGACCACCGGCGGCTCCACCGCCGTGGACACCGCTTACCGGTTGATTCAGTACTATCAGAACTGCCGTGGCAAACCGGAAAAGAAGCACGTCATCGCCCGTTTCAACGCGTATCACGGCTCGACCACCCTGACCATGTCGATCGGCAACAAGGCCGCCGACCGTGTGCCGGAATTCGATTACGCCAACGACAAGATTCACCACGTCTCCAACCCAAATCCTTACCGGGCGCCGGATGGCATGGACGAGCCGCAGTTTCTCGAGTTTCTGATCAAGGAGTTCGAAGACAAGATCCTGTCCATCGGCGCAGACAAGGTCGCGGGCTTTTTTGCCGAGCCGATCATGGGCTCCGGCGGCGTGATCATTCCGCCCAAGGGTTACCTGAAACGCATGTGGGAAGTCTGCCAGCGCTACGACATTCTGTTTGTCGCCGACGAGGTGGTGACGTCGTTCGGGCGTCTGGGCAAGTTCTTCGCCTCGTATGAGGTGTTCGATGTTCAGCCGGACATCATCACCACGGCCAAGGGGCTGACGTCGGCTTACTTGCCGTTGGGCGCGTGCATTTTTTCCGACCGTATCTGGAAAGTGATTGCCGAGCCCGGCAAGGGCCGTTGCTTCACCCACGGCTTCACCTACAGCGGCCACCCGGTCTGCTGCACGGCGGCACTGAAAAATATCGAGATCATTGAGCGCGAACACCTGCTGGAGCATGTCGACGTGGTCGGCGCGTATCTGGAACAGCGTCTGGCCACACTCAGCGACTTGCCGCTGGTGGGCGATGTGCGCTGCCAGAAGTTCATGGCCTGCGTGGAATTCGTGGCCGATAAACGCACCAAGGCGTTGTTCGCCGACGAGATCAACATCGGCGAGATGATTCACTCCAGGGCGCAGGCCCGGGGGCTGCTGGTGCGGCCGATCATGCACCTCAATGTCATGTCGCCGCCGCTGATCCTGTCGTGCGCTCAAGTGGATGAAATTGTCGAGACCCTGCGGGTGTGCATTCTTGAAGTGGCGGGCGAACTTGAGCAGAACGGCCTGTATTTCGGCCAATGAGTTCGTCGAATCCGCGGTTATCAGGTGCCGGTTCACCCGCTAGACTGCGGGGCATGAGCAAACCAAACGATGACACATTGATCGCCTTGCCCTTCGGCGCCTTGCATAAATGGCACGGCGAAATGCGCCAGGCCTTCGCCCATATCGATGAGCCCGACGCGCTGAGCTTTTTGGCGTCGGCCTTCGGGCATCTGGTGGCTATCGAATCGGTGATGATCAGCCTGGAACACAAGGACCGCCCGCCACAATTGTTGTATCAGCGGGGCATCCCGGAAAAATACCGGGAGTCGATCATCGACCGCTATTTTTCCGGGGGCTACCTGCTCGACCCGTTTTGCCTGGCGGTGGAGCAGGGGCTGGCGCAAGGGTTTTATCACCTGGAGGACATTGCCCCGGACAACTTCTTCGACAGTGAGTACTACAAGACTTACTACTTGAAGGCCGGGAGTTCGGAAGACAGTTTTTACATTGTCGATACCGGCCATGACACCCAGGTGTCGGTGAGCCTGTTTCAAGGCTTCGGCGGGGAAAGTCTGCGGCTTGAACAGCTGAACCTGCTGCGGGCGGTGGAGCCGCTGGTACGCGAATTCATCAGCGAGTTCAGCCGCCGGGGCTTGCAGCTCAGCGCCGTCAATGAGGGCGTGCGTGACGATCTCAAACAACGTGTGCAGTCTGCCTTCGAGCAGTTCGGCTGCGACTTGCTGACCGAGCGCGAGCGGGAAGTGGCGCACATGGTGCTGCGGGGGCACTCCGTGAAATCCACGGCCAGCCAGATGAGCATCTCGCCGGAGACGGTGCGCATGCACCGCAAGAACCTTTATCTGAAGTTGAACATCGGTTCACAGTCGGAATTGTTTGCGCTGTTTATCGAGTGGCTGCGCAAGCACTGATCCAACCGCCAGCCGCACCCACAAGGCATCACGATAGACGACGGGATGAGCAATTAGCCGGGTCTTCGAACCACTACGGATCTGACTTTTTATCGACCTGGGGAGCCAAGGGGCTATCCAGCACCCAATGCATTTTCTGAAAGGCTTTGCGCTCGCGCGCGACCGCAGCGTCCCATTCATCCCCGAACGCCTTGCCCGAGCGGACCAGCTCCATGACGGCCGCCGTTGCGACGGTCAGTTCGAGGCGGGCCTGGCGCAGGTCTTCGTTGAACTTCTCAATCGTCATCCATGCACTCTGAAAGTCGTCGGAGCCGTTTGTATGGCCGTGAAGCAGATTTTTTCGGCCAGATTTGAGGGTCGATTGGTCGCAAGTCATAGAGGTTCAACTAGAATTTTAGACGTCGGAAGGCAGGTTGCAGCCGCGCTCAAACAACAAAAACAGTGCAAAACAAGGGGCACCCAACCTTGAAAATTTCAGCCCTCTGCGCTACCGGGAGCTTGTTGGTTTCGACTGCGGTGTCTGCCACCGGGATTATTCCTGTCCTCGATCTGGACTTCACACGACCGGCTGTCGAGACCCTGAAAAAAATCGGCATCAATGACGCGTGTATTATTGCCGCCTCCAACCCTGCAGCGTTCACCTACTGCCGGGAAGGGTCATCAACGCTCTGGAAATATCAGGCGCTGGATCTGGAACAACAGGCGTCGATCCTTAAAGGCGAACAGCGACCCTCCACGGATTTCGGGCGAATCACCGTGGTGGAAGTTGACAGCGCCGCTTGCCTGGAAGACACCCCTGCGCCTTTGATCAAGCCGGCTATTACTCGCGGGTTAGCCTTGGGCGTGATCTTGCTGTTTTTGTTGATCGGCTTTCGATACACCTACCGGGCGATCATGCCCCTCCGCGATGACCACGCAGTGCTGTCGGACGCGTCCTTGCAACGATTGACCGGATACTTGCCGGCAAAGGCGCTGGGAGCGTTTGGTATTGCCGCTGCCGTGACGCTGGTTTACTGCTTCTGGTGACATCACCGGCAACAGCGTTCGTCCGGACAACTCGGTCAACTGTGGGAGTGAGCCTGCTGCCTGTTTGGCGTACATGTTTAAAGGCGTTTAAGGTTACTTCCTGAAAGCTACAGCGCCTTGCGCCATTGCCTACGACTACGCCAGAATCCGCCGGCTTGTGCGCTTTGGACCCCCTCGGTAACTTGGTCCCCGTCACTGATTCCCAGTGATCGGGTTTAGTAGCCCGAAGGTTTGAAGGCTGCACAAGCGTCTGTCAGACAGGTGTTCCAATGCCTGTCCCTGATGGTGGCTGTGCGCAGGGCGCCCTCGGGCGCGCCGGCTTTGCCTTCTTTCCCCGGTCTACTAACCTGCGTACAGCCGCCACCCCTTGTATTAGTAGCGAGGTGTGGCTGCCCATTAAGGAAGAAAGGCATATGTGCAAAGTTACTCCAAACCCGCCAGACACTGATCCGGCATCCCCCTACGAATCACTCGATTCCAAAAAACTCCACGAAGCCGCCGAACGCGCCCTCGACCATTACCTCAACCCCGCCGCCCTCAAAATCCCGGTCTTCGAAAACCGAGCACCATGTTCATGATTGCACCGGACATCAAAGACGAAGACCTGCTGGCGCACACCTGCGAATCACTGGCCTCGGCCAGCGTCATGACCGCCGATTTCGCGGCCTTCCTGGAAGGACCGCATCGGCATACGGCGCTGGGGATCCAGCAGATCATCATGCAAGCGGAACTGGCGGTGAACCGGATGATGGATAACGTCGAAGTACCGAAGTAAGCACCGCACCTGTGGCGAGGGAGCTTGCTCCCGCTTGAGTGCGCAGCACTCACAAGATTTGCATGCATTGCGAAAATCTTGGGGCTGCTGCGCAACCCAGCGGGAGCAAGCTCCCTCGCCACAAAATCAATTCTGATTTGAAATGCTCCTTTGGGTGACTAACGGCAACCCCCCCCATGTGGAATCCATTGCTTCCCATTAATAGGAAGCATTACTATTCACGCCCCGTCTCCACAGCACACCGCAATGACCCCCAAGTTGCCCCGCAGACACGGCTTTTTCGAGCATTACGAAGAGTTGGTTGGCACCTGGACCCGTCGCCTGAGAAGTCGTCAGCAGGCCGAGGACCTGGCGCACGACACCTTCGTGCGGGTGCTTGAGTCCGATTCGTCGGCGGTGGAACAACCTCGGGCCTATTTGCACCAGACCGCGCGCAATATCGCGGTGGATGGTTATCGGCGTGAGGACCGGCGGGGCGCCATGGAGTCGGAGGCGTTTGATCACAGTGGGTCGTCGTCCGGTGACCCGGAGCATTTCATGCAGGCGATCCAGTTGGCTGATTCCATCGAACGGGCGCTCTGCGAGCTGCCGGTCAACTGCCGAAAAGTCTTTGTCTGGCAGAAGATCGAAGGCCTGACCCAGGCGGAAATCGCCGAACGCCTGGGTCTGTCCAAGAACATGGTGGAAAAGTATATGATCCGCACCTTGCGGCATCTGCGCGACCGCCTCGACGGACTGCACCCATGATCGGCCGCGCTTTCTCATCCCCAGCCAAACAGGAACTTCCATGATGGATACTCGTGATTGTGCGTGCGGGCAAACAACGGTGCGCGACGATGCGGTGCGCTGGTTTGTGCGTTTGCAGGAACCGGCCGTGGACGTCGAAGCGTATCGGCGTTTCGAAGCCTGGCTGGCTGAACATCCTCAACATCGCGACGAATTCCAGGTGCTGCAGGGCTTGTGGACGGCCGCCGATCTGCTGCCCGCCAAGCGTCTGCAAGCCCTCTGCGAAACGCCGCCGGCACGTCGCAAGCGTCAGCCGCTGGTGCGTTATGCGGTGGCGGCCAGTGTGCTGGCCGTGGCGCTTGGCTTGGGGTTGTTCAGCGGGTTGAATCACCCGACGACCTACACGGCCGACTATTCCACGGCCTTGGGCGAGCGTCGTCATGTGGCGTTGCCCGACGGTTCGGTGATCGACCTGAACAGTCGCAGCCGCGTGCAGGTGCGCTATGAAAAAGACCGGCGCGGCATCGAGCTGATGGAAGGCGAAGCCCTGTTCAGCGTCGAGCATGACAGCCGCCGGCCGTTCGTGGTCGAGGCGGGTAGCGGCAAGGTGACGGTCACCGGCACGCGTTTCGATGTGCGCCGGGACCTGACCGAAACCCGGGTCGCGGTGGAGCAGGGCACGGTCAAGGTTCAGGGGCAGGGACCTGATGTGATCAGCCTCACCGCCGGCCTCGGCACTCGTGTCGATGCCAAAGGCGTGGTTGCCGCCGCTTATGCGGTCAATCCGGCGGAACTGACCGCGTGGCGCAGCGGCAAACTGGTGTTCAACAACGCCAGCCTTGCCGATGTCGCCGCAGAAGTCTCGCGCTACCGCGAGAAGCCGCTGACGGTCGGCAACGACAAAGTGGGCAATCTGCGCCTTACCAGCGTGTTCAAAGCAGACAACACCGACGCGCTGCTCAAGGCCTTGCCGAGCATTCTGCCGGTGGCCGTGCGGACCCTCGATGACGGCAGTCAGGAAATAATTTCCAATTAATTTCCAAACCGATTCAGGTTTTTTTTGAGTTCTTCGTCTTCTTGTCCAACTGCAACTGGTTTGCATTAACAGCCGCACACTCTTGCGATCTACAGGACAATGTTCGACGTGAAGAAAACCACCGCTAAAAACAATAAGTCACCTTGGCTGCGGCTCGCGCTCGCCCTGGCCGTCAGTGCCGCGCTTCCCCACGCATTTGCCGCCGACGGCATTCATATTCCCGCGCAACCGTTGGGCCAGGCCTTGAGTGAGCTGGGTCAGCAAACGTCGTTGCAGGTTTTCTTCAGTCCTGAACTGGTGGCCGGCAAACAGGCCCCCGCCGTCGACGGCGACCTCTCGCCGGAACAGGCCTTGCGCCAATTGCTGCAAGGCAGCGGCCTGCAATACCAGATCGATCAAGGCTCGGTGACCCTGATGCCGGCGCCGACTTCCGCAACCGCCGGCCCGATCGAGCTGGGCATGACCGACATCAAAGTGGTCGGCGACTGGCTCGGCGATGCCGACGCTGCGGTGGTGCAGAACCATCCCGGCGCACGTACCGTGATCCGCCGCGAAGCGATGGTCGAGCAGGGCGCCATGAACGTCGGCGACGTATTGAAGCGCGTGCCCGGCGTGCAAGTGCAGGACGCCAACGGCACCGGCGGCAGCGACATTTCCCTGAACGTCGGCGTGCGCGGCCTGACCTCGCGCCTGTCGCCACGCTCCACCGTGCTGATCGACGGCATACCGGCAGCCTTCGCGCCCTACGGCCAGCCGCAACTGTCCATGGCGCCGATTTCCTCCGGCAACCTCGACAGCATCGACGTGGTGCGCGGCGCCGGTTCCGTGCGTTATGGACCGCAGAACGTCGGTGGCGTGATCAACTTCGTGACGCGCGCGATCCCGGAAAAAGCCACCGGCGAAATCGGCACCACCCTGGAAACGTCCCAGCACGGCGGCTGGAAGCACATCGACACCGCATTCCTCGGCGGCACCGCCGACAATGGCATCGGCATGGCGCTGTTGTATTCCGGCGTGAACGGCAACGGTTACCGCGAGCGCAACAACGGCAATGACATCGACGACGTGATGCTCAAGACGCACTGGGCGCCCACCGATGTCGACGATTTCAGCCTCAACTTTCACTACTACGACGCCAGCGCCGACATGCCCGGCGGCCTGACCCAGGCACAGTACGACGCCAATCCGTTTCAGTCCGACCGCAATAACGACAACTTCAGCGGGCGCCGCAAGGATGTCTCGTTCAAGTGGACGCGGCAGCTCGATGATCGCACTCAGGCCGAAGTGCTGACGTACTACACCGACAGCTTCCGTGGCAGCAATATTGCGGCTCGCAATCAGCAAACCCTGGGCTCGTTCCCGCGCACGTATTACACCTTCGGCATCGAGCCAAGGGTGTCCCGAGTGTTCGACGTCGGCCCGACCACCCAGGAAGTCAGTGTCGGTTATCGCTACCTCAAGGAGGGCATGCACGAGCAGGCGAGCCGCCTGGCGCTGGTCAACAACGAGCCAGTGATTCGTCCTGGTTCGGACGGCCATGTGTACCAGGATCGTACCGGCGGCACTGAAGCCAACTCGGTGTACGTCGACAACAAGATCGACGTCGGTAACTGGACGATTACGCCCGGCATCCGCTTCGAACACATCAGCACCGACTGGCACGACCGCGCCGTGCTCGATACCGCCGGCAGACGTGTACCGGAGAAAAACCGCAGCATCGAAAGCAACGAGCCACTGCCTGCCCTGAGCGTGATGTATCACCTGTCGGAGGAGTGGAAGCTGTTCGCCAACTACGAAACCTCGTTCGGCAGCCTGCAGTATTTCCAGCTGGGTCAGGGTGGCACGGGGGATGAACCCGCCAATGGCCTGGAGCCGGAAAAGGCCAAGACTTATGAAGTCGGCACGCGCTACAACAATGAGGTGTGGGGCGGCGAGTTGACGGCGTTCTACATCGACTTCGATAAAGAGTTGCAATACATCAGTAATGACGCGGGCTGGACCAACCTCGGCGCGACCACGCACCAGGGCATCGAGGCGTCGGTGCACTACAACATGGCGGCACTGGACCCACGGCTCGACGGCCTGACCGCCAACGCCGGGTTCACTTACACCCGCGCCGTGTATGAAGGTGAAATTCCAGGCTTCAAGGGCCGTGACCTGCCGTTCTATTCGCGCCAGGTGGCGACCGCCGGCCTGCGTTACGACATCAACCGCTGGACCTACAACCTCGACGCGTTTGCCCAGTCCAAGCAGCGCTCACCGGGCGTTGCGGTGAACGCCGATGGCAGCTTCACCAACAACTACATCACCGAAGGCTCCGCCGATGGTCAGTACGGCGACATTCCGGGCTACGTGACCTGGAACGTGCGCGGTGGTTATGACTTTGGTTCGCAGCTGTCGAACCTGAAGGTCGGCGCCGGGGTAAAAAACATCTTCGACAAGCAGTACTTCACCCGCTCCAGCGACAACAACTCGGGGATGTACGTCGGTGCACCACGCACGTTCTTTGTGCAGGCCAGCGTCGGGTTCTGATAGCCCGAGTCGCCTTCATTCGCGGGCAAGCCTCGCTCCTACAGGGACCACCGAACCTGTAGGAGCGAGGCTTGCCCGCGAAGCTTTCAAACCTTCAACACTTTCCCGCCAATGGCTACCGCCACCAGCAACACCGCCATCAACCCGAAGGCAAAACTCAAGCTGCTGCCATGGGCGATAAAGCCGATCACTGCCGGGCCCGCGAGAATTCCCGCATAGCCCAATGTGGTAATGGCCGGCACTGCAATGTGCTCAGGCATGACCGTCTGTTTCCCGACCGCGGTGTACAGCACCGGCACGATGTTCGAGCAGCCCGCACCCAATAACGCATACCCGACCAGTGCCGCCTCCCAGGCCGGCGCAAACGTCGCCAATGCCAAACCCGCCGCCGCCATCAGGCCGCCGAACACCATCACCCGCGTCGCGCCCAGGCGCCGGACAATCCGGTCCCCGGTCAGCCGTCCGGCGGTCATGGTCAGCGCAAACGCCGCGTAACCGAGCCCCGCATACGCCGTGTCAATCCCGCGTTCCTGCGCCAGGAACACCGCGCTCCAGTCGAGCGCCGCGCCTTCGGCCAGGAACACGATGAAACACATGCCGCCAATAAACAGCACGATGCCATGGGGCACGGCAAAGGCCGGTCCCGAGCTTTCGCTGCCGTAAGGCAACAGGTGCGGCGCGGCTTTGAGCAAGGCCAGCACCAGAACCACGATCACCACCGCCATCGCCCCCAACGGCGACAGACCCAAGCCGAGCAGGGCGCTGACACCCGCCGCGCCGACAATCCCGCCGAGGCTGAACATCCCGTGAAACCCCGACATCATGTTCTTGCCGCTGGCCCGCTCGACGATCACCGCTTGCAGGTTCACCGTCGAGTCCACCGTGCCCAGGCCCGCGCCGAACATGAACAGCGTGGCGATCAATGCCGGTATTGACGACACGGTGGCCAGCAACGGCAACGCCGCGCAAATCAACAACGTCCCCCCGGTTGCCACACGACGGCAGCCGAAACGCGTGGCGAGCAGGCCAGCTATCGGCATCGCCAGAATCGAGCCCACCCCCAGGCACAACAGCAACAACCCGAGCGTCCCTTCGTCGAGCCCGGCCCGTGCCTTGGCATAAGGCACCAGCGGCGCCCAGGCGGCGATGCCAAGACCGGCAATGAAAAAGGCGATGCGGGTGGACATCTGCTCCAGGCGTCCGGGAACAAATGAGGCTTGGGTATTGAGGCTGGTCATATCGATCCTTGGCAAAAAAACGTCGCACTCCCAAAGGGACAGTGACTGACCCATAGGGTTCGGTCAGCGTCCACAGCGGTTTGCGGTCAGGCAGGGCGACATCCTTGCATAGCCTGACCCTCTGTCGCGAGCGCAGGCCGCGAGTTAATTGCCTGTGCAGGCGACAACGTGTGGATGCTGAAGGTTTGCAGCGGTATTTTCCGACGCACTGGCTGTAGTCACGAACGGTTGTCGATCAACGAGCAATAAAACGTGTCACCGAGACGATCTGCGTTCCTTGCACTTGAATGTGCAAGAGCGCGGCAGGAAGGGAGGGCTCGTCGTCGAAACATTCAACAATGACGGTGCTGGCCGTTGTCGCCTGGATCGAAAGGCGTAGCGAGCGGCGTAACAGGCGTTTGATCGCAGCACTCAGGGGGACGGCTGATTTGCCATTGCGTACTTGCTCACAAAACGCCAGCGCTACCTCGCGCGGTGTGGGGGGAGGCGGCGAAACAATTGCGGCTTCGTCAAACAGTCGATTGAGCTGATCGGCCGCAGCCACCGCTCTCGGGAAACCGGCGAAGGCTGAAACCTGCAGCAATATTCCCGTCAGTTCTGCCGGTGCGAGCCCCGAGGCCAGCCCCGTCTTGAAATGCACACTCAACGGTGGCCCGACCATGCCCGCCGCGACAATCGCAGCAAACGACACCGCTTCACGCAGACGAGGATCCAAGTCAGAACGGTCATGCAAATAACCGTAAACAACACCCACCGCCAGTTCGCCCAGGGCCGGAACCGTTCTGAACAGTGCTTCCAGGCGAGTTGCGCCGTCAGGAACCAGGTCGATGAAGGATTTCCGGCCCTCGCTGTATAGCGTTTCCATGGGAGAGATCGGGTATCGGCTGCTCATGTCGCGCCCTCTTTTCAGACCTGCAACGCCAATCTAGAAGGTGCCTCTTGTCTCGCTCTCGGTGCCGCTGGTGAAGCTGACGTTTGGTCCTGGCTGCCAACGCACGGCGTGCGACGCGTCGTTATTGCGCTCGATGCATTTCCACAGGGTGTCTTGATCCGCCGGCACATCAATCGAACCGTTCCATTGGTTCTGCGAAGGCCTGTGGGCCAATGCCACGGCATGACGAGGATTCCAGGCCCCCAGTTCCAGCGATGAGCCCACGGCATAATCGTCGCGCAGCGTGATGAATTCGGCGTTGAAGGTTTCGAACACGCGCGGGTTGTCGGTATTTAGATCGGCGTTGCCATCGAGGAAGGCGTCGCCCTTAGCGCAGGCGCCACAATCATGGCGGCATTCGCTCCGGCCTCTGAGGAACAGCGGTTCATTGCGATTGTTTTCGGCCATGTGGTTGGGTACGACGTCGTAGACCAATTTGACGCCTGCAGTTACTCCGCCGAGTACCAGGGCAATGAGCAGGGACACTAGGGAAGCCCGTTTCATGACCTTCCTCCGAACGTGCATCAGGAGCTTCACTCTGGCCCGGGGGCGAAGGCTTGTCTGCTGTCATAACTGACAGATCTGGCAGACTTGTTCGCAATAAGTGGCGAGGGATTTATAACTGAGTGACTGGAGGAACGCCCGGCTCTTGCTCACACAACGCCCGGACCAGTGGGTCGCGCACCTGCATCAGTTCGAACAGGCCCAGGGCACGTAGCGCCGGCAACGCCTGGAGAATGTCTTGCGTCGCGGCCGTGCGTTGATCCTCGCGTGTCTGGGGATCGATCAGCATCCGGGCATTGATCAGAAAGGCCCCGACCGTGCCTTTGCGCACGACAGTTCCATTGAATTGGCCTTGGTTCAGATCGTCGGGAAGCAGGTCTTCGGCGCGCATGGTTGATACTCCGGTGAATGAGTGCCCAGACTAATCCGTTGCTCATGGCTAAACTGCGCTATCCGGGTCATTCGATAACGTGAAACTGCCAATGGCTAAACCACTGATATCTGTTGAACAGGCGCGATCCAACACCGGGCCGCTGGTAATTGCCTCGGTCCTGAACAGTCCCATCGAGCGCACCAGCACTCCCCACCGGCATGCGCGCGGGCAACTGTTGGGCGCGCGGCGCGGGCTGTTGACGGTGGAGGCGGCAGATCATCACTGGGTGGTGCCGGCGACCCATGCGGTGTGGATTCCACCCGACTGTGTGCATGGCTTGCGCTCCCACGGCCCCTTCCACGGCTGGAGTGTCTACGTGGTCGCGCCGGCCTGTGTCGTATTGCCCGGACAACCCTGCATCATCGCAACTTCAGGTTTGCTTCGTGAGGCCGTCGACCGGGCGGCGACCTGGAGCGAGGGACCGCTGGATCAGCGACAGGCGCGGATCGCTCAATTGATTGTGGATGAGGTCGCCGCGCTGCCCGCCGAGCCCTTCGGTCTGCCGCGGCCACTCGACCCGCGTCTGCGGCGGATCAGTCAGGCGCTGGCCGACGACCTCGCCGACAACCGTTCGCTCACCGAGTGGGCGCAATGGGCCGGTTTGTCTGCCAGGACCCTGGCCCGGCGCTTCGTCGATGAAACCGGCTTCAGCTTCAGCCAATGGCGCCAGCGCGCACGCTTGCTGCGAGCGCTGGAGTTACTCGCCGCCGACGTACCGGTGACCACCATCGCCCTGGAACTGGGCTACGACAATGTCAGCGCGTTCATTGCGATGTTCCGGCGAACGTTTGGCGTGACGCCGGGGCGGTATTTCATCGCAGGCCGTTGACGCCTACAGTACGGGCTCTTTTCAAGCTGACTTTCAGGACCGATCCATGACGCCGTTCTACGATGCTCGAGGCAATATCTACGCGGTGCTGACGCCCGACGAGGTGCGCGGTCGCGGTATCGATTTGCCGGACCAGGCTCGCGACGCCGCGCAGATCCGCGAGCAATGGGCAACGGCCGCTATCGAGGCATTTTGCAGTTGGGCGCCCGGTTCACAGCCATCGGGCAGCAAAGACCATCGCTGCGACGGGCTGTTGGTGGGGCCGTTTCAATCCTCGCCACCCTTTGATCTGTTGATCGTCAATACCGACGGCACCCTGGCCGAGCGCAGTGGCAATGGGCTGACGATTTTTTCCCAGGCGCTCAGCGAGCAAGGATTGATGCCCGAGGACCAGGCGTGCCTGCTGCGGGTTCATCACGACAAACGCGATGCGGTTTCACCGGTGGAAACCACTGTGGACGCCGCTGAGGTCGACGGTGTGCAAGGGTTCTGGCTGGATTTGGGCAAGCCTTCGTTCGGGCCGCAAGCGGTGGGTGCGCGCGAGGCTGAACGCGTGACGCTGAACGAGCGCGAAGTCAGCCATGTGCAGCCGTTGTCGGCGCTTGATCCTGCCTGGAACCGCAGCCAGTTTGTGCGCATCGGCAATCCCCATTGCGTGACGCTGCTGACGAATGCCGACGCGTTGCCCAGCAATGAGCAGATGCGAGAATCGCCCTTGGCCCAAGGCTTGATGCGTATCGCCTATGCCGCGCCGACCGGGGCTGGGCAGCCGTGTCCGGCGGGGGTGAATTTGCAATGGGCGATGCTTGAGTCAGAGGGGCGAGTGGTGGCGCGGGTGTTTGAGCGCGGGGAAGGGCCGACGGCGTCGTCAGGCACCAGCGCCAGTGCGGTGGCGTGTGCGGCGTGGCGGGTGGGTTGGGTGACGGCGGGTGAAGTGAAAGTCGTCATGCCGGGCGGCACGGCGCCGGTTTTGTTGGAAGAGTCGGAGGGGAAATTGAGTCGGGTCAGGCTGTTTGGCACAGCGCGGTTGATGGGTTGATTATTAGATAGCCCTCGCGAGCAGCCTCACTCCCACAGGGGTTTTGTGATCGGCTCGCCCCCCCTGTGGGAGCGAGCCTGCTCGCGAAGAGGCCCGCCCAGTCAGCGAAATTTCAGAGCTGACCCGCCCATTCCACCACCGGCATCGTCCGCTTCATCAACACCTTGCCATCGCGCACCGAATACAACGGCAACCCCTGGCTGCGGATCACCTCGTAGTCACTGTCCGCCGACAGAATCAGCAAATTCGCCGGCCGTCCGGCCTCCAGCCCATAACGGTCCCCAAGGTTCATGGCCTTGGCGCTGTTGTCGGTGACCAGGTCCAGCGCACTTTGCAGGTTGCGATACCCCAGCATGTGGCAGATATGCAGCCCCGCTTCCAGCACCCGCAGAATGTTGCCGTTGCCCAGCGGATACCACGGGTCAACGATCGAATCCTGGCCGAAGCACACGTTCATCCCCGCTTCCAGCAACTCATTGACCCGGGTCACGCCGCGGCGTTTCGGAAAGGTGTCGAAGCGCCCTTGCAGGTGAATGCTTTCGGTGGGGCAGGAGACGAAACTGATCCCCGAATGCCCGAGCAGACGGAAGAGTTTGGCGCAGTACGCGTTGTCGTAAGAGCCCATGGCCGTGGTGTGGCTGGCGGTCACCCGCGAACCCATGCCACGGCTGCGGGCTTCTTCGGCCAGCACTTCCAGAAACCGTGAATGCGGGTCGTCGGTTTCGTCGCAATGCACGTCCACCAGGCAGCCGGTGCGCTCGGCGAGGTCCATCAGAAACTTCACTGAGCTGACGCCCTGATCGCGGGTGTATTCGAAATGCGGAATGCCCCCCACCACATCGGCGCCCATACGGATCGCTTCTTCCATCAGCTCCCGGCCGTTGCGGTAGGACTCGATGCCTTCCTGCGGGAACGCGACGATTTGCAGGTCGATCAGGTGCCGGCTTTCCTCGCGCACTTCGAGCATTGCCTTGAGCGCGGTCAGTTGCGGGTCGGTGACGTCGACGTGGGTGCGCACATGCTGGATGCCGTGGGCAGCGAGGGTCTGGATGGTTTTCTTGGCGCGGGCCTTGGTGTCTTCCTCGGTGATGGTGACCTTGCGTTCGCCCCAGCACTCGATGCCCTCGAACAGCGTGCCACTCATGTTCCAGCGTGGCTCGCCAGCGGTGAGGGTGGCGTCGAGGTGAATGTGCGGCTCGACAAAGGGCGGCACCACCAGGTTGCCGCCGGCGTCGAGGTCGTCGGGCCCCAGGGTGTGGGCTTCGGTCTGACGGGCGATGGTGCGGATCAGGCCGTTTTCCAGGTGCAACTCATGCAGGCCTTCTTGGTTGCGCAGGCGGGCGTTGATGATGTGCATCAGGCGAATCCTTTTATAGATCTTGTAAGGGAGCTTCAGCGGCACGGGCACCCAGTACGCTGGTCAATAGCACATACGTTAGCGCGGCAGCGGCAATCCCTACCAGTGGCGCGATCCAGGGCGAGCTGAATGCGGCGACGGTGCCGACGGCATAGGCGGTCAAACCGGGCCAGTTGAACGCCGGCAATCGAGCATCGGCCAGACGAGGATATTGACCACGATAGCGGTAGAAGAAATCCGCCATGATCACGCCGCCTATCGGCGGAATCACCGTGCCCAGCAGAATCAGATACGGCACCAGCATGTCGTACATGCCCAGCAGCGCGAGCAAGGTGCCGATCACCGCGCCGGCCAGGGTCACGGTTTTGCGGCGGCCGGTGCGCAACAGGTTGCAGCCGGCGACGGCGAAGTTGTAGATGGTGTTGTCCTGGGTGCTCCAGATGTTGAGCAGCAACATGGCCATCGCGGCCATGGCGAAACCTTGCAACAGCAGCACTTCGACCACGTCCGGTTGCTGGTAGACGATGGCCCCGTAGGCCCCGATCAACACCATCAGGCCGTTGCCGATAAAGAAGCCGATCAGGCTCGCCAGCACCGCGACCCGGGCGGAACGGGAGAAGCGCGTCCAGTTGGTCGCCTGGGTGGCGCCGCTGACAAAGGTGCCAAAGACCAAAGTGATCGCGGTCGACCAGTCAAGCGTTCCCGTCGGAACCACCGCGAGCAGCCCATCGAGCCCGCCGACCTTCACTGTGGCGACCCACATCGACAGCATCAGCAGCAACATCATGGCGGGCACCGCGATGTACGAGAGGATTTCCAGCCCGCGATAACCGACATACGCCGTGGCGCAAAATGCCAGGCCGAACAGCACCATCAGGCCCAACACCGTGCCCTCGCTCAGTTCGAAATACTTGCCCAGCACCACGGCGGCTGTGGCCGTGCCCCAGGCGTACCAGCCGATCTGGGTGAAGCCGAGGATCAAGTCGCTGAGCTTGCTGCCGACCTCGCCGAAGCAAAAACGCCCCATCAGCACCGAATTGAGGCCGCTCTTGAAGGCGATGTAACCCAGGCTTGCGGCGTAGATGCCCAGCAGCAGATTGCCGACGATAATCACCGCCATCATCTCGCTAAAGCTGAACGCCACGCCGAGCTTGCCGCCGGCGAACATGGTGGCGGTAAAGAAGGTGAATCCCAGCAGCACCATGGCGGTGGAGGCGAGGCCTTTGCGGGCATGCATCGGTACTTCGCTGAGAGGGTAATCGTTGCCCGGATCTTTTTGCGTCATGTGGCGTTCCTTGCTGAATGGGTGACGCGGGAGGGGTTGCAGTGGTCGTGCCAATGGCTGGATATGCAGTTACTTATAGTCGAGGCGGAGAGTTTGGCGCGGGAGGGGCACAAATGCGGTGCACCTGAAGGAATATAGAGCCCATGTGGGAGCGAGCCTGCTCGCGATTGCGGTGTGTCAGGCAATGTAGATGTCGACTGATACACCGCAATCGCGAGCAGGCTCGCTCCCACAGGGATTCGGTTTCTTCAGGAGGGCTGGATTAAGGGCAGGAACCGCAGTAAAGCCGCGACGATGGCCTCGGGCGCATCCTCCTGAACCAGGTGCCCGGCGTTGGGAACCGCATGAAATTGCGACCCGGCGATCATCTGATGCAGTGCCCGTCCACGCTCGATGGGAATCCACTGATCCTCCTCGCCCCACAGAATCTGCACCGGGCAACGCACCGTTGGGTACAACACCTCCGCCTCGCGGGTGTAACGCTCGTCCATCTGCGCAATCTGCCGATAGAACGCCGCTTGCCCGGGATCGCCCAGCCACGGTTGTACATACGGGTCGAGCTCTTCATCGGGGATGTCGCGCTTGATCGCCCCGCGAATATATGCCGGCACAATCGCCTGTTGAATGTAATCGGGCAGTCCGCTGAACGCCGCTTCATGCTGGCGTACATGCTGCACGAACGGCGAACCCCAGGGCGTCAACGCCACCGGATCAATCAATGTCAGGCTGCGGTAATCCTTGCCGTTGAGCAGGTGCGCGCGCAGCGCGGTGGCACCGCCGAAGTCGTGGGCGACCACGTCCGGCCGCGCCAGGCCCCAGTGATCGAGCAAGCTCGCCAACAGGTCGTTCTGCACCCCCAGCGATACGTCGCCGGTGATTTTCTCGGATTGCCCATAACCCAGCAGGTCGAAGTAATGCACCCGGTGGGTGGTGATGAAATGTGGAGCGATGCGGTGCCACACGTAAGACGAAAAGGGCGTGCCGTGCACAAACACCAGCGGCGGGCCGTCGCCGCGCACGGCGTAGCGAACGGAATGCCCGTTGAAGCGATAGGTCTGAGCCAGCGGCCAGTCAGTCCTCATGGGGATGTCCTCTTGGCATGTTCGAGCCAAAAAGCATAGGCATAAAAAAACAGCCAATGAAGGCTGTTTTTTGTATCACTGACGAAACGCATTGCTCCTTGTGGGAGCGCGCCTGCTCGCGATAGCGTCGGCACACATGGCAGCAATGTGACTGACAGGCCGCTATCGCGAGCAGGCTCGCTCCCACAGGGGAATTGAGTTGTCTTTTAGAGCGGGTTACTCGCCGTGATAGATGCAGCCGCTGGTGCACGTCTCGTGGATACGGATCGCGCTGAGTTCCGGCAGCAGGGGCTTGAGTTCCTTCCAGATGAACTTGGCCAGCACTTCGCTGGTCGGGTTTTCCAGGCCGGGAATATCGTTCAGGTAGTTGTGGTCGAGGCGCTCGTACAACGGCTTGAAAATCGCCTTGATTTCCGAGAAGTCGCGGATCCAGCCGGTGTGCGGATCGAGGTCGCCGCTCAAGTGGATCGCCACTTTGAACGAGTGGCCGTGCAAACGGCCGCATTTGTGGCCTTCCGGTACGTGAGGCAGGCGGTGGGCGGATTCGAACGTAAACTCTTTGAAGATTTCCACAGTGATTTCAGCTCTGTCAGGTGGCGATCGCCGCGGCGATGTGGGCAGGCGGCGAGTTTACCAGAGCGCCGGGCAAAACACTGACTAAAGGGTCAGCAAGCGCTCGCCGAGGCGACCATTGGCGGCCAGTTCGAGAAACTCGTCGCCCAGGCGACGGCTCGCGTCCATCGTTGTACGCCAGTATTTCTGCCGGCTCGGGGCATCGCCCATGAAGCGCTTGAAGTCGTTGCGGTCCGGCAACTTGCCGTAGGGCAGGCGCGCCAGGTAGTCCTTCGACGGCGCCAGCAGCAGGACATCCTGCAACCGCGCCGGGCAGGCTCGGCGCCACGGCAGGGTCTTGTCGAACCAGCCGGGGATGACCCGGTCGGTGAAATGCGGATAGAGCACGATGTCGTTGCCGCTGTAGGGCAGGTCGAGGTGATAGTCGAGCAGGCCGCCATCGCGAAACGTCCCCGCGCCTGCGCCCGGCAGGTCGCGCACGCCTTCCATCACCATCGGGATCGAGCCCGACGCAAGCAGCGCCTGACGCAGGTTGCCGGCATTCAGCGCGACGAAGCGTGACGGGAAGTCGTTGAGTGCATTGACTGGCGGCGCCAGGCGCGGGTCGTGGATGATCAGCCGTTCGAAATGCCGCGACAGCCGTGCGCGCCCCCGCAGGTTGTCGGCGATCACCGACGACAGGCCCAGCCCGAGACGGCCGCGATGATCGTCCGCGAGCAAGCCGTGGCTTTTGACCACCATGATGTTCAGGCGGTAGTGGGCGTTGTCCAGAATCGACGCATCGCGACCGTCGAGCAGTTCATCGAGCATGCGCCGGGAGCTCTGGCTGATCTGCGCCATGGTCACGCCCTTGTCGAAGTTCTGCTCGGTGTAGAGGTGACCGAGGCGCCGGATGCCTTCGGCGGCGTCCGGCAGACAGGCGCTGGCGAAGCGCCAGGAGCCCACCGACGCTCCGATCAACGCACGCTCGCGCGGTACGGCCGGCAGCCATTCGCCAAACAACGCCAGGTCCAGACCTTGAATCCCCAACGCTTTCGGCCCCCCGGCGGCCCCCGGCAACGTGCCGACATCGGCGGCGCTCAAACCGTCTTCACGGATGCGTGCCAAGGCCCTCGGGCCGGCCTTGAGGGTCAGGGAAGGGAACTTGATGTGGATGGCGGTCATACCGGTCTCGATGTCGGGCAAGCGGGGGGATTATAAACAGCTCAGGCAACGCCACCAATCCACACTGTGGGCGTGAGCCTGCTCGCGATTGCGGTCTGTCAGGCATTAAAGATGTCGACTGACATGACGCTATCGCGAGCAGGCTCGCGCCCACAGGGTCGGTGTTCGCCCAGGGTTTATGGGTTGCTCCAATGATGGCAATTCAGTTTCAGTTAAGTTCAGCCCGCTAAGGTGCTCCTCGTAGGCAACACATAAAAAATACGGAGACACCCATGAAAACCCTGACTGCCCTGTTCACCGCGTCCATCCTTACCCTGACCGCCAGCCTCGCCCACGCCCGTGATTTAGGCCCCGATGAAGCCCTGCGATTACGCGACGCTGGTACCATTGTGTCTTTCGAGAAGCTCAACGCCACCGCTCTGGCCAAACATCCCGGTGCCAAAATCACCGAAACCGAGCTGGAAGAAGAGTACGGCAAGTACATCTACCAGGTTGAGCTGCGCGACCCACAGGGCATTGAGTGGGATCTGGAATTAGACGCGGTCAGCGGCCAGGTTCTCAAGGATCATCAGGATACGTAATGAAGGTGTGTTCATTTTCACGCATGGCGCTGGTGCTGCTGGCGTTCTGCTCGGTCGTCATGGCCCGCGACCTCGATCAGGACGAAGCCCTGCGCTTGCGCCAGCAAGGCGTGATCCTGCCGCTTGAGCAATTGTTAAAACAGGCGTTGGACCGCTACCCCGGCTCCAAACTGCTGGAAGCCGAGCTTGAAGAAAAACACGACGTCTACATTTACGAAGTCGAGTTGCTGACCACCGAAGGGGTGGTTCGTGAGCTGGACCTCGACGCCACCACTGGCCAGTTACTGAAAGACAAGGAAGATTGATCGATGCGTTTGCTTCTGGTGGAAGACCACGTGCCGCTGGCCGACGAATTGATGGCCGGCCTCAACTGGCAGGGGTATGCCGTGGACTGGCTGGCCGATGGCCGCGACGCGGTGTATCAGGGCAGCAGCGAGCCGTATGACCTGATCATCCTCGACCTGGGCCTGCCGGGTTTGCCGGGGCTTGAGGTGCTGGCGCAATGGCGGGCCGGTGGTCTGGTCACGCCGGTGCTGATCCTCACGGCACGCGGTTCCTGGGCCGAGCGCATCGAAGGCCTCAAGGCCGGTGCCGACGATTACCTGACCAAACCGTTCCACCCCGAAGAGCTGCACCTGCGGGTCCAGGCGTTATTGCGGCGCTCCCACGGTCAGGCCAACCAGCCGACGCTCAAATCGGCGGGGCTGCACCTGGATGAAGGTCGCCAGTGCGTCACGCGTGACGGTGCCGATATCCAGCTGACGGCCTCCGAGTTTCGCCTGCTGCGTTATTTCATGCTGCACCCCGAGCAGATCCTTTCCAAAAGCCACCTCGCCGAACACCTCTACGACGGTGAAACCGAGCGCGATTCCAACGTGCTCGAAGTCCACGTCAACCACCTGCGGCGCAAGCTTGGGAAAAGTGTGATCGAAACCCGTCGCGGCCAGGGTTACCTGTTCGGCGGACAAGCCCAGTGAGGTCGATTCAGCGCCGCTTGAGTCTGGGGCTGATCAGCGTGATGGTGGTCGTCGGCCTGGTGCTGGCGCAAACCAGCCTGTGGTTGTTCGAAAAGGGGTTGCAGCGCTACCTCGAAGACGGTTTGCGCAACGACAGTGAAAACCTGCTGGTGGCGCTGGTGCGCGGGCCGGCGGGGTTGCAACTGGATGAGCGGCACCTGTCGCCGGCCTATCAACGGCCGTTTTCCGGGCACTACTTCCGTATCGATTTCGCCGACAAGCATTGGCGTTCCCGCTCGTTGTGGGATCAGGAACTGCCGCCACTCGACCATCCCGGCCTGCACAGCAACCTGCAACTGGGGCCGGAAGGTCAGCAATTGCTGGTGCTGCGTTCGGACTATCGCCGGCTCGGGCAATCGATTTCGATCAGTGTGGCGCAGGACTACACGCCCGTGCGCGAGAGTTTTCGGCGCATGCAACAAGTCGGCCTGGGCCTCGGGCTGGCGGGGTTGCTGCTGATTCTGCTGCTGCAACGGATCACCGTGCGCCGCGCCTTGCGCCCACTGGAAAAGGCCCGAGAGCAAATCGCCCAGTTGCAGCAGGGCCAGCGCTCGCAACTCGATGACCAGGTGCCGGTGGAGCTGGAGCCGCTGGTGGCGCAGATCAACCATTTGCTGGCCCACACCGAAGACAGCCTTAAACGTTCACGCAATGCCCTGGGCAACCTTGGGCATGCGTTGAAAACGCCGTTGGCGGTGTTGCTGAGCGTAGCTTCCAGCGAGAAGCTCGACGCTTATCCCGAACTGCGCAAACTCCTCAAGGCTCAACTGGAACAGGTCCAGCAGCGGCTCAGTCGCGAACTCAATCGCGCCCGCTTGTCCGGCGATGCGCTGCCGGGTGCGCTGTTTGATTGCGATGGGGAACTGCCGGGGTTGTTGGCGACGTTGAACATGATTCACGGCGAACACCTGAACCTGAGCTACCGCGCACCAACCGGTCTGCAGCTGCCGTGGGATCGCGAGGATTTGCTCGAACTGCTAGGCAATCTCTTGGATAACGCCTGCAAATGGGCGGACGCCGAGGTTCGGTTGAGCGTGGTCGAGACGGCGCAAGGGTTTGAATTAAGCGTGGAAGATGATGGACCGGGGATTCCCGAGGCGCAGCGCGATCAGGTGCTGAACCGGGGGACACGGCTGGATGAACAGACGGATGGGCATGGGTTGGGGCTTGGGATTGTGCGCGACATCGTCGACACGTGGGGCGCGGTGATGCGGTTGGAGGAAAGCGAGTGGGGCGGCCTGAAAGTGCTGATCAAACTCCCCAAACGCTAAGTATCCCTGTAGGAGCGAGCCTGCTCGCGATAGCGGTGTGTCAGTCGACATCTCTGTTGGCTGACACACCGCTATCGCGAGCAGGCTCACTCCCACTTTGATCTTCAGTGGACGCGATAACGGCGTTAAACGCGAAACTGATCCATCAGACTCTGCTGCTGATTTGCCAGGCTATTGAGTGACTGACTCACCCGCGCCGATTCATTCGCCTGTCCCGACAGCGACTCCGTCACATCGCGAATCGTCGCCACGTTGCTGTTGATCTCCTCGGCCACCGCGCTCTGCTCTTCGGCCGCAGACGCAATCTGCAGGTTCATGTCGCTGATCACCGTCACCGCCTCGCCGATCTGGCGCAGCGCTGTCACCGCTTGGCCCACTTGCTCGACGCTGCCTTGCGCCTGGCGATGGCTGTTGTTCATCGAGCCAACCACGTCCTGCGTGCCGCACTGCAATTGCTCGATCACAACGCGGGTTTCTTCAACCGACTCCTGGGTGCGTCGCGCCAGGTTGCGCACTTCATCGGCGACCACCGCAAAACCTCGTCCGGCCTCACCGGCGCGGGCCGCTTCGATCGCGGCGTTGAGGGCCAGCAGATTGGTCTGTTCGGCAATGGCGCGGATCACCTCCAGCACCGAACCGATTTTCTCGCTGTTGGCCGCCAGGCCTTCCACTTGCACCATGGCCGCGCTCATGTCGGCGGCGAGGTTGCCGATGCTGGTGGTGGTCTGGTCGATGACGGTCAGGCCGCGGCGAGTCGCTTGGTCGGCATCCTTCGCGGCCTGGGCGGCTTGCGCGGCACTGCGGGCGACGTCCTGGGCGGTGGCGCTCATTTCGTGGGAGGCGGTGGCGACCTGATCGACCTGACGGTATTGCTGCTCCATGCCGGCGCTGGTCTGCGTGGCAATGGCGGAGGATTGATCCGCGGTGCTGCGGGCGTCCTGCACCGAGCGTTTCACTTCGGCGATGATCGGTTGCAGCTTGTCGAGGAAGCGGTTGAACCAGCCAGCCAACTGGCCCAGTTCGTCCTGCTTGTCGTAAGCCAGGCGTCGGGTCAGGTCGCCTTCGCCGCTGGCGATGTCTTCGAGCATGTGCGCCACGCCGAGGATCGGTCTGGTCACGCTGCGCGCCATCAGCCACACCAGCAGCAAGCCAATCAGCGCGGCCAGTACACCGAGGCCGAGCTCAATCAGGGTGCCGCTGCGGTTGCTGTCATCGAGTTGGTTTTTCAGGGTTTCGGCGGGGCCGACCAGGACTTTTTCCGGCACGTCGAGCAACACGCCCCAGGATTTCCCGCCGGGAATCGGCTGGAACGGCGACAGCACTTTCAGTTGCTGGTTGCTGTGCAGGCTTTCGGTGGTGCTGCTGGCCGCGAGCATGCGAATCAGCTCGGTGCCGTCGGACGTGTCCACGGTGTCCAGGCGCTGGCTGAGTTTGCTGGCGTCCGCGCTGTAACCGGCGAGTAAGCCGACCGGGCTGATGATGCTGACGCGGGTCTGGCCGTCGTAGAGCTTTTTGCTCGCGCCCTGACTCATGGCCTGCAAGCTGTTGAGGTTGATGTCCACCGACAGCGAAGCGATGACTTTGCCGTTGACCATCAGCGGGAACACGATGCTGGTCATCAGCACCTGCTGGCCGTCGATCACATAAAAATACGGTTCGATCACGCACGGTTTGAGCGTGGTGCGCGGGCAGGTGAACCAGGCGTTGGCCGGCTCGCCGCTGGGACCGGCCTTGGTGTCGGTCATGTCGCTTTCCGGCAACGCCATGGAGGTCACTTTGCCAGGCACAGGTTGCGACCAATACAGGGCAAAACGGCCCTTGTCGTTGCTGCCCAGTTCAGCCTGGCCAGCGAACAGATCGTCCTTGCCGTCCAGCGCGTTGGCTTCGAATACCAGGGACAGGCCGAGCAAATCCGGGTTGGCTTGCAGCGCCGACTTGACCTGGCGGGTCAGGTCTTCACGCAGGTCGAAGGCGTCCAGAAAACGCTTTTCCGCCTGGTCGCGCAGGAACAGCACCTGGCGCGAAAAGCCGTGGCCGTATTGATAGGCGTCCATGAACTGCTGACGAATCACCAGCGCCTGGTTTTCCCCCTGGGATTCGATCCGGGCCTGAGCGGCTTCGGTGAGCATCTCCATGCTCGAGGCTTTCACCATCCCGGAGCTGTGCTCCATGCGATACAGCGAAAGACCCACCAGCAGGGTCACGATGCCGGCCAGGCAAAGCCCGGCCAGCAGGGTGATTTTCCATTGGATGGAAAGTTGTCTGAGCGACATGGAGAGACGTCCTTATTCGATATTTATCTGAGACTTTGCACTGTAACGGCCACGATTCACCTTTCTTTATGCCTGCATCCGAATAAGGCTCGCCGCTGATTTTGTGGCGAGAACGCTTACCTGTGGCGAGGGAGCTTGCTCCCGTTGGGTTGCGAAGCGACCCCTGGCATTCCGTCAGCCACTACGCATCGGCAGGTTTTACGCCTGCTGCGCAGTCGAACGGGAGCAAGCTCCCTCGCCACAGGTATTTCGTGGCCCGTTACATACAGGTCGGCCCATGCGCTTTGACACCGGGCCGACTCTGCGGCACAGTGCGCGCCCTCTAATAAAACCCATTCCTTGATCTGCTGGCGGCGCTTCGCAGACTGCCGGCTGAGCTCATTTCGCTTGCCCTGAGGTAACGATGATTAATGCTGTAATTGCCGCGGTCGGCGTCATGCTGGTCCTTAGCCTGTCCCGCGTGCACGTAGTGATCGCGCTGATTGTCGGCGCCCTGGTGGGGGGGCTGACCGGTGGCCTGGGCATCGATGCCACCCTGAAAGCCTTTAATAGCGGCCTCGGCGGCGGGGCGACGGTGGCGTTGTCCTACGCCTTGCTCGGTGCGTTCGCCGTGGCGATTGCCAAATCCGGCCTGGCCCATGCCCTGGCGGACAAGGCCCTGCTGATGGTGGATCGCCAACACGCCAGCGGTGGCGGCCAGGTCAAGTGGCTGCTGATCGGCTTGCTGTGGGTGGTGGCCATCGCTTCGCAGAACATTCTGCCGATACATATCGCCTTTATTCCGCTGCTGGTGCCGCCGCTTTTATATGTGCTGACCAAGTTGCAACTGGATCGCCGCTTGATCGCCTGCGTCATGACCTTCGGCCTGATCACGCCGTACATGTTCCTGCCGGTGGGCTTCGGCAACATCTTTCTGAATGAAATCCTGCTGGCCAACGTTGCGCGCAGTGGCGTCGATATCAGCGGCATCAACGTCACCCATGCCATGGGCATTCCGGCGTTGGGCATGGTTGTCGGCCTCGCAGTGGCGTTTATCAGCTATCGCAAGAAGCGCGTCTACGACCTGGAAAAGATCGAGAAAGTCGAGCAAGTCGAGGTGGAGTACAACCCGCTGAGCCTGATCGTCGCCGGTGTGGCCATCGCGGCGGCGTTCATCATTCAGCTGCTGCTGGACTCGATGATCATTGGTGCGCTGGCGGGTTTCCTGATCTTTTCGGTGTCGGGCATTGTGAAGTGGCGCGACACTGACGACCTGTTCACCGAAGGCATGAAAATGATGGCGATGATCGGTTTCATCATGATCGCCGCCTCGGGTTTCGCCGAAGTGATGAAAGCCACCGGTCAGGTGCAGACGCTGGTGCAAACGTCGGCGTCGTGGATCGGGCACAGCAAAGGCGTCGGCGCGCTGTTGATGTTGCTGGTCGGCCTGCTGGTGACCATGGGCATCGGCTCGTCGTTTTCCACCGTGCCGATCCTGGCGGCGATTTTCGTGCCGTTGTGCGTGCAGTTGGGTTTCAGCCCGATCGCGATCGTGTGCATCGTCGGCACGGCCGGTGCGTTGGGTGACGCCGGTTCGCCGGCCTCGGACTCGACGCTGGGCCCGACCTCCGGTCTGAACATTGATGGCCAGCATCACCACATCTGGGACACCGTGGTCCCGACCTTCCTGCATTACAACCTGCCGCTGCTGGCGTTCGGCTGGGTGGCCGCGATGGTCCTCTGATTTCACTTCCGTAGGAGCCAGCGGTGCGGCGATCCGACTTGCCGCTGGTTCCTACAGTTTTTCGTTGGCGTGCCGTTAAAGCCTTTAACCACGCCAACAAAATCAAAAGAGTGAACCGTCATGCGCATGAGCCTGAAGGCTAAAGTCCTGTCCCTTGCTGTCCTCCCGGTGTTGCTCTTTGCGCTAGTCATCAGCCTGACCACGCTGTTCATTCTGCAGGAGCAGGCCAGCAAGGAAGTCGAGGAAACCCGCCAGCGCCTGCTCAGCGATGCCAAGGCCACCCTGCAAAGTTACGTGGCCGTGGCCATGACCACGATCAAACCGCTTTACGACGCGGCCACCCCTGGCGATGACGCGGCGCGGGCGCAGGTGATCAAGCTGTTGTCGAGCATCACCTACGGCAAGGACGGCTACTTCTTCGGCTACGACTCCAACACCGTGCGCCTGTTCAAGGCCAACAGCCCGGAAGGCGTTGGCCAGAGCTTCAAGGACAACCGCGACCCGAACGGCGTCTACGTCAACCGCGACCTGGTCAAAGTCGCCAAAGACGGCACCCACTACCTGCAATACAGCTCGCCACTGCCCGGCAACACTCAAGTGCTGGTGCCGAAACTGGGCTACACCGAATACCTGCCGAAGTGGGACATGGCGGTCGGTACGTCGGTGAACCTTGATGGTATCGAGGCGCAAGTCGCGCTGGTCCAGGCCAAGGTGCAGGAGCGAATGGAAGGCGTGGTGCTGACCATCGCCGGTATCGCCGTGGTGATGCTGCTGGTGATCGCGGCAGCCGGGATGCTGCTGGCCAATACCATTCTGCGTCCGCTGAACCTGATGAAAGCCAACCTCGATGACATCGCGGCGGGCGAGGGCGACCTGACCCGTCGTCTGACCATCACCAGCCAGGACGAACTCGGTGAACTGGCCGGCTCGTTCAATCGCTTTGTCGACAAGATCCACGGCCTGGTGCGTCAGATCACTGAAATGACGTCGCAACTGACCGGCCTGGTGAATCAGGTCTCCGACCAGGCCCAGCGCTCGGATCAGGCCATGGAGCGTCAGCGTCACGAAACCGATCAGGTCGCCACGGCGATCAACGAAATGTCGGCGGCGGCTCAGGAAGTGGCGAAAAGCGCACAAAACGCGGCGGTAGCGGCCCAACAAACCGACGAAGAAGGCCAGGCCGCCAAGCGTGTGGTGGCCGGCAGCATAGTGAAAATTCATGCGTTGGTGAACGACATCCGCAGCAGTGGCGTGTCCCTCGACAGCCTGCAAAAAGACGTTTCGTCGATTGTCAGCGTGCTGGGGGTGATTCGTTCGATTGCCGAACAGACCAACTTGCTGGCACTGAACGCTGCCATTGAAGCCGCGCGTGCCGGTGAAGCCGGTCGTGGTTTTGCGGTGGTGGCCGACGAAGTGCGGGCGTTGGCCAGCCGCACGCAGATCAGCACCCAGGAAATCCAGGGCATGATCGACCGCTTGCAGGCCGGGACCCAATCGGCGGTGGAAGCGATGCGTCGTTCCAGCGAAGCGGGCGATGGCACCTCGGCCCAGGCCAATGAAGCCGGCGCATCGCTGGACACCATGGCCCAGCTGATCGGCACCATCAATTCGATGAACGCGCAAATCGCAAGCGCGGCTGAAGAGCAGACCGCGGTGGCCGAAGAGATCAACCGCAGCGTGCATCAGATCGCCGTGGCGGTGGACAGCGTCGCCGACGAAACCCAACTCGGTGCCCAGACCTCACGCAGCCTAGCCGACCTCGGCCAGCGCCTGGGCAAACTGGTCGGCCAGTTCCGGATCTGACAAGCGACGCGAGCCTGCTCGCGATAGCGGTCTGTCAGCCAATATTAATGTTGGATGTGCCGGCCCCATCGCGAGCCGGCTCGCTCCCACAGGGTTTGTTTGGTGTCAGGGGCTGTCCCAGTAGGGCACCGTTCCGAAGCACTCCACGAAGAAATCAATCACCGTGCGCACCTTCACCGACAACCGTCGGCTACCTGGCCACAGCACCGCAATCTGCTGCGGTTCGAGGCTGTTGGACACCTGATATTCCCCCAGCACCGGCACCAGCGTGCCATTGCGCACCGCCTCGCCGATCAGCCACGACGGAAACATCACCAACCCCAGGCCTTGTTCGGCGGCTTGCGTGAGCGTGTCGGCGTGGTTGCCGGTGATCGGGCCTTTGACGGAGTAGGGCGTCCAGTCCTGCGCGTCCTTGCGGAAAAACCAGCGTTGCTGCCCGGCCACGCCCTTGTAGGCCAGGCACTGATGCGCCGCCAATTCTTCGGGATGGTGCGGCGTGCCATGGCGTTTGAGGTAGGCCGGGCTGGCGGCCACTTGAAAGCGATGGGGCGCCAGGATCCGCGCCTGCATGCTCGAATCGTGCAGCGGGCCAATGCGAAACAGCAAATCGGCGCCTTCCTGCAACGGGTCGACGTAGCTGTCGGTTTGCTGGATATCCAGTTGCAGTTTCGGATAGCGCTCGCACAACAACCCCAGCCACGGCGTCAGATGCCGTTGCCCGAAGACCACCGGTGCATTGATCCGCACCAGCCCGCTGGGTTCGCTTTGCTGTTCCTGCAAGGCCTGTTCGGCTTCCTCCAGTTGCACCAGCACCAGCCGCGCATGATGACCGAGCATGCGGCCGGCTTCGGTGGGCGTGACGGCGCGCGTGTGACGGTAGAGCAATTGCTGGTTCAAGGCCTGTTCCATCAACTGGATCTGCCGGGAAATCGACGAGGGTGCCAGGCCCTCGCGGCGGGCGACTTCGGAGAAGCTGCCATGGTCGAGCACCGCGACAAACAGCCGAAGTGCCTTGAATCCAAGCTCGTTGAGGCCATGCATGGTCGATCCTGTTGTGCGAGTTGCGCAAAAGTGTTGTCGGGATGCTCCCATTTATCGCAAAGGATCGCCAGCCGATAATGCCTGCCACAACAGCCCCTTGGCAGGAGCGAAGGTTGCTCGCGAAGGCGGCGTGTCAGGCGCCGGAAATGTCGACTGATATGACGCCTTCGCGAGCAAGCTTCGCTCCTACCGGGGCCGTATTCATCTGACGAGCAGGTTTTCCTTATGCCATCTTCTTCAATCGACATCGCTTCAGTGCCAGCGGCCAAACCAGGGCTGCGGCTGTTGCTGCTGCCTCTGGTGATCCTCGCCGGCATGGGCCTTTCCGTAGAGGCCGGTCTGCTCGGACCGCTCGGGGTTCAGGTCGGGCATTTATGGGCGACGTTGAGCATCTTCGGCGTCGGCTCGGCGATTCTGTTTCTGCTGTTGTTGTTCAGCGGCAAGCAACAAGGTCCGGCGTTGAACACCTTGCCGCGCTGGCAGTTGATCGGCGGCTTCCTCGGGCCGATCTACGTGGTGGTGCTGACCCTGGCCACGCCGCACATCGGGATCGCGATGACGATGATCGCGATCCTCTCCGGGCAGGTCGGCAAAAGCGTGTTGATCGACCACTTCGGATGGTTCGGCGCCACCCGCAAAAAGGTCAACGGAGAGCGTTGGCTAGCGTTGCTGCTGATTGTCGCGGCACTTGTTCTGATTGCTCGGGGTTGATGATGAATCTGATTATTTTGTTGGCCGTGGTGGTGGCCGCCGGCGCGGTGTTGAGTATCCAGGCGGCGATCAACGGGCGCCTGGGGGAAACCGTCGGCGTTTTGCGCAGCAGTTTGCTGACCTTCGCAGTGGGCGCGGTGGTCACCGGGTTGCTGATCCTGTTTTTTGAACCGGCCCATGCCGTGAGCCTGCTGGACGTGCCGAAATGGCAACTCAGCGGTGCCTTGTTCGGCGTCGTCTACATGATGGTCATGGTCGGCGCGGTGCCGCGGGTCGGCACGGCGGTGGCAACCGTGGCGGTGATCGTCGGGCAGTTGGGCATGGGGATGTTGATCGATAACTTCGGCTGGCTGGGTAACCCGGCGATCGAGTTGTCGAGCAGTCGGTTGCTGGCGATGGTGTGCCTGGCACTGGCGTTGCTGTTCATGTATCGCAGCAGCACCCGAAGCGAGTAACTGCGCGCCATTTTGTAGCTCCTACACTGATGAGTGAAGTGCGCATTTGCCGCACGCGACGACCACACCCAAGGAGTCAGACTCATGATCGACAGTGAAAGTACCTGCGACTGCCCCAAATGCTCCTGCAAACTGGGCGAGCACCCGATAGCGCGTCACGGCAAACACTATTGCTGTGAAGCGTGCGCCAAGCACCACGAACATGGCGAGGAGTGTGCGAGCAAAGGTTGCAAGTGCGCACACGCCAAATAGCTCATCAACATGAAGTGGAGCCTCTCGGGCTCCACTTTCAATGTCGGATAACTACCCCCTGTAATGCTCAGCCCGCCGGTCGCCACGTCACATTTTCGATGCCGAATTTCTCCGCCAGCGGCTTGCTGGTTTTTTGCACCTTCTCTCGGCCAAAGCGGGGTATTCGTCCAACCCCTGCGTCACAACTGGCCCAGTGCCAAGCCTCCGCGTTGTCCATTTTGTCCAGGCGGATAATGAAAGACTTTGGCGCGCCATGAAGGGTGTATTCAATGACGAAAAGTTTTGCGTTGTTCATAAAGCCCGTATTCCTCCCTGTGGTAATACAAGGATCGTTGGGGTTAAGGAAAATTCATTCGGATTGTCAGACGGCTGCCGCCGGTGGCGACAAGGTGAGTGGCCCGTTACCATGCAAGACCTGAAAACCCCAATGATCATTGCCCATGGCCCTTGCCGCCCCGCCAGACCTGAGTGACACCGATGTGCCCGTGCAACCGCTGGCACGCACTTACTCGCGTGGCTTGTACATCGAGCCCCACGAGCATGAATGGGGCCAATTGCTGTACGCCATGAGCGGGGTCATGTGGGTGGAAACGCCCCAAGAGGCGTTGGTGGTGCCGCCGCAACGGGCGGTATGGCTGCCGCCGGGCGTGCCGCATGGCATCCGCGTGGTCTCGGACCTGCAGATGCGCAACATCTACCTTCGGCCCTCATTGGCGGTCACGTTGGATGACAGTGTTCAGGTGATCGAAGTCGGCGGGCTGCTGCGTGAGCTGATCGTCGGGCTGGTGGAGCAGGGCGATGATGGCGCGCCCGAGTACTACGAGGCGCTGGTCGGCCTGGCGTTGCTGGAGCTTAGACGAGCCAGGCGTTCGCTGTTGAAAATCCCGTTGCCGGATGATTCCGACCGACGCCTGATGAACCTGTGTCAGGCGGTCATGGCCGCGCCCTCGCTGGCCATTCCCTTCGAGCAGCACGCGGAAAATGCCGGTGCCAGCGTGCGCACCCTGGCACGGCTGTTCAAGGAAGGCCTGGGCATGGGCTTCTCCGAATGGCGGCGGCAGGTGCAATTGGCGACCGCGGCAGCGGAGTTGATTCAAGGCGTGCCGGTCAGCACGATTGCCCGCGAACTGGGCTATTCGCCGAGCAGCTTCAGCGACATGTTCCGCCGGGAACTGGGTGTCGCGCCTTCGCAGTTTGCGGGGAGCCAACACCCCGTCCAGCCATGACGCACCCCTGTAGCAGAGCGAAAACCTTGTAGGCGTGAGCCTGCTCGCGATAGCGGTGTATCAGGTAGCACAGATGTCGACTGACACTCCGCTATCGCGAACAGGCTCACGCCTACAGGGCTCCGCCGCTACACAATTGGCAGTGCACCCGCCGCGCTTTGGCCGATATTCAGAAGCACTTGGCCGATGCCCGCCGCCAACGCTCTTTAGACTTCAGGCATACCTTGTTTGCCCACGGAGTCTGCCATGAGCTACCTCATCTCGCTGGTCATTGGTCTGGGCGTCGGCCTGCTCTACGGCGCACTGGATTTTCGTTCGCCCGCCCCACCGGCCATTGCCCTGGTGGGCCTGCTGGGCATGCTCGCCGGCGAAAAGTTGTGGCCCATGGGCCGGCAACTGGTGGCTGGCTGGGTCTCCTGAAACCCCTTTCTTTATGCGATGGACACTCCCATGAAAGCACTGCAATTCGACCAGACCGGCGACCTGTCGGCCTTGCGTTATGTCGATGTCCCGACCCCCGTTCCCGGCGCCGATGAAGTGCTGGTGCAGATCAAGGCGGCCGGCCTCAACCCCAGCGATGTGAAGAATGTGTTGGGACGGTTTCCCTACACCACCTTGCCACGGATTCCCGGTCGGGATTTCGCCGGTGTGGTGGTTGAAGGGCCGCAGACACTGATCGGTCAGGAAGTCTGGGGCACCGGTCGTGAACTGGGTTTTTTTGCCGATGGCTCCCATGCGCAATTCGTCAAACTGCCGGCCAATGGCGTGGCGCTCAAACCCACCCATCTGAGCTTCGCCCAGGCCGCCAGCCTCGGCGTGCCGTACACCACGGCGTGGGATGCGCTGGAACGCAGTCTGGTGACTGCTGCAACGCGGCTGTTGGTGATCGGTGGCGGGGCGGTCGGCAGTGCCGCGCTGGCGTTGGCCAAGGTGCGGGGTGCTCAAGTCCTGGCGGCGGCGCGGCGACCCGAGCAGGTCAAGGATCTGCAGGCGCAGGGGTATCAGACGCTACAACTGGATAAACCGGACGAGCTGGGGGCGCAGGTGCAGGCCGTGTATACCGGCGGCGCCGACGTGATTTTCGACACCACCGGCTTCTGGCTACCGGCCTCGGTCCCGGCGCTCGCGGCGTTCGGCCGCATCGCGATCATCGCGGCTCCGGTCGACGGCATGGTGCAACTGCCGGCGCTGGCGTTGTATCGCAAGGGCGGTTCGGTGGTGGGGATCAATTCGTTGTTGTATGGCGTGCAGGCGTGTGCGGCGATGCTCGATCAGTTCGGCAAGTTCTTTGATCAGGGGTTGTTGCCGTTGCCGGAAGGGTTGTTTGAATCGCCGCTGGCCGAAGGGCTGGAACGGTATGAAGAAGTGAACCAAGGTGCCGGGGACAAGGTGATTTTGTTGCCGTAACGCCGATCAAAATGTGGGAGTGAGCCTGCTCGCGATGACGGAGTGTCAGTCGACATTTGTGTTGCCTGATACACCGTCATCGCGAGCAGGCTCGCTCCCACAGGGTTTTGCATTGTCAGATCAAGCCTCGGGAACACCATTCTCCCACGCCGACCAATTGTTCAAGATCTCAAGCACCAACGGATTCCCCGTCCGGTACAGGTTCTCCAGTGCCGGCACAAACCCGCCCTGATCCGCATACTTGAGCAGGTTGTCCACCTCGCTCTGGCCCGGGGCCGGTCGATCAAAGTCGGAGCCCGCGCGCACCACCGCCAGGCGTTGCACGTCCACCAGGCCCTCCCGACTGGCCCGCAGCAGCGCTTCGTAGGTGGAGTTATCTTCCTGTTGCGTCGTGCAGTACTCGCCTTTGTCGTCGGTCAACAGCTTGGTCCAGACCTCGGCACGTTCACTCAAGCGCGTCCCGGAAAACCAGGTGTTGCCGGCCAGCGTGTCGCACTTCGTCACCGCCGGTGGCTGATTGGCCGGGGCCGACGGGTATTTCAGGCGCCATGCCGCCGATTCCTTGCTCTCGCTCAGCTTGACGTTGTGCGTCAGGGCGAATGCCTTGGCCTGCAACTTCGGATTGAGCTCGAACACTTCGGTCTTGTAGTCCAGCGGCGGTTTTTGGTTCGGGCCTTGGGTGTTGATGCCGATGTATCCGGTCGGCCAGTCTTTCGGAGCGTCTCGCGAATCCAGTTCCCACTGGGTGCCGAACTCCACCAGGTAATGGGCCCACGCGGTGGTGCCAATGGTCCCGTGTTTCGGGCTGATGCCGGCAATGCCGGCGATCAGGAAGTAGCTTTTACGCAGGTCGAATTTCGGCGACAGGGCCAGGGCCAGTGTCGAAGCTGCGGCGTTGGTCTGGCCCATGCCGGTGACCATCAGGCACACCTGCTGCGTGTTGCAGCGAATGGTCGGGTACTCGGCGGACAGGCCCGGCACTCGAACTTCCTGCTTGAGCTCCAGACGATCGATCCAGTTTTGCGCCTCGGGGGCGAACATGGTGATCAGCATCACTTTCGGCTGGATCGGTGCTTCGCTTGCCCAGGCAGTGGAAGAGAGCAGGGCGGCACAGGCCAGGGACATACGCGTCATTGCATTCATAAAACCTCCAGGTTCAATCAAGCCTCAGAACTGATAACCGATGCCGGCGTAGTAACCCCAGCCGTTGGAGCGAGCGCGGAAGTCGCCGTCGCCGAAATTCAACTCGCTGCCATCCTCCCAGTTGCCGCCGTTGTGGAAGTAACGGCCGACCAGGGTGAAGCGCAAGTGTGTGAACGAGTACAGCAAGACGTTGGTGGCGACGGTGGCGTTGGCGGTGCGGGCCGGGTTGTCCTTGTGCAGGTCGGAGCCGAAATCGAAGTTGGTGAAGCCGATGTACGTGAGTGACGCGCCGTTGCTGAAGCTGCTGATCGGCACGATGTATTTGAGCTGGGCACGGTAGCCGTCCCACGAATACTCGTTGCTGGCGCCGTAGTTTTCCCACTGATAACGCCCGTAGAAGTTCGCCGACAAGTTGACTCGCGAGTGGGTGTCGATGTCGGTGCCCAGGCCGCTGTAAAGCGTATTGGCGCGGTTGGCGCTGTTGCTGCCGTGGTCGTAGATCCAGTCGAACGCCACGTACCATTCTTTGAACGGCCCGATGGCCAGGCTGCGGCCGGCAAGGTGGTCGATGGAAATGCGCGGTTCGTGCTCCATGAACACCGGCGAACCGTGGTCCCACACGCCTTTGTCATGACTGTTGCCGATGTCGAAGATCTTCGGGATGTCGATGTAGCCGTACAACTCGAACGGCCCTTTGCGCCCGAAGTACTCGTACTCCAGGTAAATATCGTCGGCCGGTTGCGGGCCGAAACTGATGTCTTTGCTGCCGATGACGGTCAGGTCCTGATTGAACCAGTCCGACAGGTAAACGCCTTTTTTCGGCGGGCTGGCTTCGGGACTCAGGGTTTCGCCCTGGGCGGATTCTTCGGCGGGCGCGGATTGCGCCAAAACGGTGCTGCTGAGTAGTCCTGTAACGCTGGCCAGCAGCAAGGAAACAGCAAGAGTGCGCGAGCAAGTCACGCGGCTGGACGTGCGGTGCATTAAAAGTCCCTTTTCGTGCGGATCAAAAGCCCGATTCTTCGGGCTTGCGCGGTTATGTCGCGAAAACGTCTATATCAGCGACTCGCAAACGTTTGCATAACAGATGCCAATTATTTCAATTCCATGAAAAATCGACGAAATAAGGTTTTTTATTGTCGGGTTGGTCAGTTACGCGAACTGACACTTCTGTAGCTGCTACAAGGCAGGTGGTGTTGCGCCTTGGATTGACCGCCAATGGTAGACTCGCCCCCATTGTCTTCACGAGGTATTCCCATGAGCGAGCCGATTCGTCTGACCCAATACAGCCACGGCGCCGGCTGTGGCTGCAAAATTTCGCCGCAAGTGCTTGAGGTGATTCTGGCCGGCAGCGGCGCGCAGAACCTCGACCCCAGGCTTTGGGTCGGCAATGCCTCGCGCGATGACGCGGCGGTGTACGCGATCGACGAAGAACGCGGCGTGGTCTCGACCACCGACTTCTTTATGCCGATCGTCGACGACCCGTTCGATTTCGGCCGCATTGCCGCCACCAACGCCATCAGCGATATCTACGCCATGGGCGGTGATCCGCTGATGGCGATTGCGATCCTTGGCTGGCCGGTGAATGTATTGGCGCCGGAGATTGCCCGGGAAGTGATTCGCGGTGGACGTTCGGTGTGTGACGAGGCGGGCATTCCGTTGGCCGGTGGGCATTCCATCGACGCCCCGGAGCCGATCTTCGGCTTGGCGGTGACCGGGCTGGTTGAAAAGCGCCACATGAAGCGCAACGACACCGCCACCGCCGGTTGCCTGCTTTACCTCACCAAACCGCTGGGCATCGGCATCCTCACCACCGCCGAGAAGAAGGGCAAGCTGCGCACGGCCGACATTGGCCTGGCTCGCGACTGGATGTGCACCCTGAACAAACCCGGCAGCCGTTTCGGCAAGCTCGACGGCGTGACGGCGATGACCGACGTCACCGGTTTCGGCTTGTTGGGGCATCTGGTGGAAATGGCCGACGGCAGCAACGTCACCGCACGCATCGAATACAACCGTGTGCCGCGTCTGCCGGGTGTCGAGTATTACCTCGACCAGGGCTGCGTGCCGGGCGGCACCCTGCGTAATTTCGACAGTTACGCGAGCAAGGTCGGGCGCGTGCAGGAACTGCATAAACGGGTGCTGTGCGATCCGCAGACCAGCGGCGGCCTGCTGGTGGCGGTCACGCCCGAAGGCAACGAGCAATTCCTCAAAGTGGCCAGCGAATTGGGCCTGGCCCTTGAGCCAATCGGTGAGCTGGTCGAGCGACAGACCCACGCGGTCGAGGTGTTTTGATGTCAATCGACTTCACCGACTACCGCGACATCTTTCTCAACGACCGGCCGATGCTGGATGCCCGCGCGCCGATCGAATTCCACAAGGGCGCGTTCCCCGGGGTGGTCAATCTGCCGCTGATGAACGACCACGAGCGGCAGCGGATCGGCACCTGCTACAAGCAACACGGCCAGCAAGCGGCGATCACCCTGGGGCATCAACTGGTGTCCGGCGAGATCAAGGCCGAACGCATCCAGGCCTGGGCCGATTTTGCCCGGGCGCACCCCGAGGGCTATTTGTATTGTTTTCGCGGCGGCTTGCGTTCGCAGATCGTCCAGCAGTGGCTCAAGGACGAGGCCGGCATCGACTATCCGCGCGTCGGTGGCGGCTACAAGGCCATGCGCAGCTTCTTGCTGGACACGGTCGATCAGGCCGTTGCCCAGTGCGATTTCGTATTGCTGGGCGGCATGACCGGCACCGGCAAGACCGAGGTGCTCACGCAGTTACGCAACGGCCTGGACCTCGAAGGCCACGCCAATCATCGCGGTTCCAGCTTCGGCAAGCGCGCCACCGTCCAACCGTCCAATATCGACTTTGAAAACCGCCTGGCGGTAGACGTGCTGAAGAAGCGCGCTCACGGCATCGAGCAGTTTGTGCTGGAAGACGAAAGCCGGGCGATCGGCAGCTGCGCGTTGCCCTTGCCGCTGTTTCAGGGCATGCAGCAGTACCCGATGGTCTGGCTGGAGGACAGCCAGGAAGGGCGGGTCGAACGGATCTTGCGCGATTACGTCGTGGACTTGTGTGCCGAGTTCATCAGCGTGCATGGCGATGAAGGCTTTGCGCTGTTTTCCGAGCGTCTGCTGGAAAGCTTGAACAATGTGCAGAAGCGCCTGGGCGGTGAACGGCACCGGCGGATGTTGATCTTGATGGAAGACGCGTTGGCGGAGCAGGCGAAAAGCGGGGCGGTGGATTTGCACCGAGGCTGGATCGAAGGGTTGCTGCGTGAGTATTACGATCCGATGTATGCCTTTCAGCGGGAGAAGAAGGGCGCGCGGATTGAGTTTGCCGGGGAGCGGGAAGCGGTTCTCGAATACTTGCTAGAGCGCATCAATCAGCGAGGGTGAGGTTGTTTTTGCCGGCCCCATCGCGAGCAGGCTCGCTCCCACACTGGATTTGTGTCGCACCGGAAATCCAATGAGGGAGATCAACCGACAGTGATGGGTTGGTTTTCTGGCCCCATCGCGAGCAGGCTCGCTCCCACACTGGATTTGTGTCGCGCCGGAGATCCAATGTGGGAGATCAACCGACAGTGATGTGTTGGTTTTTCTGGCCCCATCGCGAGCAGGCTCGCTCCCACACTGGATTTGTGTCGCGCCGGAGATCCAATGAGGGAGATCAACCGACAGTGATGGGTTGGTTTTCTGGCCCCATCGCGAGCAGGCTCGCTCCTACACTGGATCTGTGTCGCGCCGGAGATCCAATGTGGGAGATCAACCGACAGTGATGTATTGGTTTTTCTGGCCCCATCGCGAGCAGGCTCGCTCCCACACTGGATCTGTGTCGCGCCGGAGATTCAATGTGGGAGATCAACCGACAGTGATGTGTCGGTTTTTCTGACCCCATCGCGAGCAGGCTCGCTCCTACACTGGATCTGTATCGCGCCGGAGATCCAATGTGGGAGATCAACCGACAGGGATGTATTGTTTTTTCTGGCCCCATCGCGAGCAGGCTCGCTCCTACACTGGATTTGTGTCGCGCCGGAAATCCAGTGTGGGAGCGAGCCTGCTCGCGATAGGGCCCAGACAGACGCTATAAACTTTAATGCCTGGAGGGTATCGACTGCTTACGTCGGACACGTCTCCCGCCCATTATCGAGCCCTTGCTTGTAGCTATGGCTCTGCAGGCTCGCCTTGCCGTTATGCCAGGTCAGCGTGAGCACAAACAGCGAGTCGTAGTCGCTGGATTCCCAGTCTTCGGTGATCTTCTGTTTCTTTCCGACTGCATCTCCCGCGACCTTGTTGATCAGCTCGGGCAGGTAACCGTGGGACCAGGCGGTGTAGATGACCGAGTTGTGGTACTTGTCGTGGAGCAATTCATCGGCCAGGTCGCTGGTGTCGTTGGCTGAAAAGTTGATGTTCACCGGCAAGCCGAGCTTGATCGCGCTGGGGCTGATGGTCATCAGGGGGCGAATGTAGCTGTAGGAATTGTCCAGTTCGCCTTCCTCGACATTACGTGTCGGGTTGGCGGCAAAGACGTAATTGGCCTTGCCGAATTTTTCCGGCAGCAAGGTGGCCAGGTCGATGGCACGGTTCAGGCCCTGGCAGTTGAGCTGGCCTAGACCACCTTCGGGTTTTTCCGCGTGACGCAGGAATACCAGGGTCTGGGTGCCGTCTGCCGGTTGGGCGCGGCTTTCACTGGACTCCAGCGACAAAAACAACGCGCTCATCGCCAGCAGGGAGGGCAGGACGACATACGCGCGTTGCTTGAAGCGATCGGCAAATTTGAAAAGGGTCATCATTTAATAGGTGATCTTCAGCGCATTCGGTTAAGGCTGACAAACCTTTACACCACGAGCTCCCAGCATCGGGTGTTTTCCATGTCATTGGGCCGGTCCGTTTCCGAAAGGGCAGTTCTCAGAGTCCTCTGAAGCCCATTTGGTTCGATTCCGGCGAGTGCGCCGCAATGTACCGGTAACCTTGCATGGGTTGGAGCAGAGGTTATCGACAGGATGTTGCGGATTTATGGACACGGTACAGGTAGCGGCGCAGAACGATGACTGCAATGTTTTGATCTTCTTCATCAACAAGATTGATACGCAAAAAACCAGTCTCCTCCATTATGATCAGCGCTTACTGTTCACTGTGGATGCTCCCCATGACCGATCTGTCCGCGTTCCCGATTACCCAAAAATGGCCGGCCCAATACCCGGACTGGATTCAGCTGTACTCCTTGCCGACCCCCAATGGCGTCAAGGTCTCGATCATTCTCGAAGAGATCGGTCTGCCCTACGAACCCCATCGCGTGGGCTTCGACAGCAACGATCAGATGTCCCCCGAATTTCTGTCGCTGAACCCCAACAACAAGATCCCGGCGATCCTCGATCCCCACGGCCCTGATGACAAACCCCTGCCGCTGTTCGAGTCCGGGGCGATCCTGATTTACCTTGCCGACAAGAGCGGCCAGTTACTGGCGCAGGAGTCGGCGGCGCGTTACGAGACGATCCAGTGGCTGATGTTCCAGATGGGTGGCATCGGGCCGATGTTTGGCCAGCTCGGGTTCTTCAATAAGTTCGCCGGCAAGGACTACGAGGACAAACGTCCCCGTGACCGCTACGTCGACGAAAGCAAACGCCTGCTGAAAGTACTGGACAGCCGTCTGCAAGGGCGCGACTGGATCATGGGCGAACGCTACACCATTGCCGACATCGCGACCTTTCCGTGGGTGCGCAACCTGATCGGCTTCTATGAAGCTGGCGATCTGGTGGGCATCAAGGATTTCCCCAACGTCACGCGCGTGCTGGAGCGCTTCCTGGCGCGGCCGGCGGTGATACGCGGGCTGGAAATTCCCAAGTAGATATCTTCGACTCTCTCAAGACCAAGGCAGGCAATGAGCTCATTCGATTTCAAACAAGTAGATGTCTTCAGCCAGGTTGCACTCAAGGGCAATCCGTTGGCAGTCGTGTTCGACGCAGACAGGCTCAGCGATGAACGCATGGCGGCGTTCGCAAGCTGGACCAACCTCAGCGAAACCACATTCATCCTCGAACCGCGCGACCCTCGCGCCGACTATCGGGTACGGATCTTCACCACCCTCACCGAGTTGCCGTTCGCCGGTCACCCGACCTTGGGCACTTGCCATGCATGGCTTGAGGCCGGGGGCGTGCCCAAGGGCGAGGAGATCATTCAGGAGTGCGGCGTCGGTCTGGTGCGGGTCCGCAGGCAAGGCGCGGAGCTGGCCTTTCTCGCGCCGCCACTGATCAAGACAGGGCCGGTGGACGCTGACGTCGTCGAGCGTGTGCGCCGAGGGCTGCGACTGGAGCCGGGGGCGATTGTCCGGGCTCAATGGGTCGATAACGGTGCCGGCTGGTTGGCGGTGATGGTCGAGGACCGCCGACAGGTCCTGGATTTGCAGCCGGATCATTCACAGATGCTGGGCCTGGCCGTCGGCGTGATAGCGCCATGGCACCCTGAGCGCGATGGCGATGACGCGCAGTTTGAAGTGCGCGCTTTCATCTCCGGCGATGGCATGCCGGAAGACCCGGCTACCGGCAGCTTGAACGCCGGGATTGCGCAGTGGTTGCTTGCCGAAGGCCTGGCGCCGGCGTCCTACGTGGTCAGCCAGGGCCTGACCATGGGCCGCGCCGGGCGCATTCAGGTGGAGCAGGTGGGTGATGAGATCTGGATTGGTGGTTCGGTGGTGACCTGCATCAGCGGTGTGCTGGAAATCTAAAACTTGTGGGCGCGGGCTTGCTCGCGAAGGCGGTGCGTCAGATACATCTTTGTTGGATGTGCCGCCGTCTTCGCGAGCAAGCCCGCTCCCACAGGGAACCGCGTTATATCGCGCGATTATTGCGGCCTCGGTAACGCAGTCTTGGGCGATCGAGGTTTGTGCCCCGCGCCTTTGAGGGCATAAGCTTCGCCCCCTACGACTTTCATCTCGATCTCCGTTTTTCAGGAACCCCTCATGTCCAGCCAGTTCCCCGAAGCACGTCCACGCCGTCTGCGCCGCAATGCGAGCCTGCGCAGCCTGTTCCAGGAAACCGAGTTCAGTCTGAACGACCTGGTGCTGCCGATTTTCGTCGAGGAAGAAATCGATGACTTCGTGCCGATCAAAAGCATGCCCGGCGTGATGCGTATTCCAGAGTCGAAACTAGCCGGTGAGATCGAGCGTTACGCCCGCGCCGGGATCAAGTCGGTGATGACGTTCGGCGTGTCCCATCACCTGGACAGCAGTGGCAGCGACACCTGGAGCGACAACGGCCTGGTGTCGCGCATGTCGCGCATTGCCAAGGACGCGGTGCCGGAGATGATCGTGATGTCCGACACCTGCTTCTGCGAATACACCGACCACGGCCATTGTGGCGTGATGCACAACCATGAAGTCGACAACGACCAGACCCTGATCAACCTCGGCAAACAAGCCGTGGCGGCGGCACGGGCCGGTGCGGATGTGATTGCACCGTCAGCGGCCATGGACGGGCAGGTCCAGGCCATTCGCCGGGCCCTCGACCAAGCCGGTTTCACCCAGACCGCGATCATGGCCTATTCGACCAAATTTGCGTCTGCGCTCTACGGCCCGTTCCGCGAAGCTGGCGGCAGCGCGTTGAAAGGCGACCGCAAAAGCTACCAGATGAACCCGATGAACCGCCGCGAAGCGGTGCGCGAGTCTCTGATGGACGAGCAGGAAGGCGCCGATGCGCTGATGGTCAAACCGGCCGGCGCGTACCTGGACATCATCCGCGACATTCGCGAAGTGTCGCGTTTGCCGTTGTCGGCGTATCAGGTCAGCGGCGAGTACGCGATGATCAAATTCGCCGCGCAGGCCGGGGCGATTGATGAGGACCGCGTGGTGCGTGAAAGCCTTGGCGCGATCAAGCGGGCGGGGGCGGATCTGATCTTTACCTACTTCGCGATGGACCTGGCCCTGGCCGGGATCTAAGAAACACCTCGGAACCCCTGTAGGAGTGAGCCTGCTCGCGATGGCGTCTTGTCATTCGACCCATGTATTGACTGATACGCCGCCATCGCGAGCAGGCTCACTCCCACAGTAAATACTGGGGGCTCAGGGGCTGCCGAAAAACGGCCGGATCCCGTGCTCCTTGAAATACCGCTCAATCACCTTGGGGTCCGCCGAGCTGTCGGCAATCGCCACATACGTATCCGGACGCAGCAGATAAAAGCCGTTACGCCCCAACCCCGCCGCTTCAAACGCCGGCCGCCAGTCGAACACGTGCAACGGCAGGTGATGCTCGTGGCACCAGGCGATCATTTCGTCACTGGTGTCGCCATACACATGCACCTGCCAGGTCAGACACTTCAGCGATTCGAAATTGTCCCCCTCACCGTCGTGAGCCCAGGGCAGGCGGTCGCCGCCATGAACGTGGCCCGCGACCCCCGTGCTCAATGCTGTCCCACGATAGTTCAGGGTGATCTGCGACACCGTGCGAAACAGAAACTCGCGGGACGTTTCGAATGAGGCCATTTTAGGGATCAGGAACGGTGCCAGACGGGTGCGCAACAAATCGGCCATGCGCCCTTCGGCAGTCACGAAGGTGAAGACCCGGTCGGTGGTGGCCACCAGTTTGCGGGCGAAGGTGATGCGTTCGGTTTCGTAGGTGTCGAGCAGCGTGGCTGTGGCGCCGCCGCTCAAGACGGCCGCCAGCTTCCAGGCCAGGTTGATGGCATCGCCGATCCCGGTGTTCATGCCCTGACCGCCCGCCGGGCTGTGGACGTGGGCCGCGTCGCCCAATAGAAAGGCGCGACCGTTGCGAAAGTGATCCGCCACCCGATGATGCACACGATACGTCGAGAACCAGTTGACCTGCTCAATCTGCACCTTCAGGTGTTCGATGGCCCGACTGCTGACGTCGGCAAACCCGAGGGTTTCAGCACGGTCGGCGCGCTCGTCGCGCACGGTGCCGATCAAGCGGGCGCGGCCTTCGCCGGCTAACGGAAACACCGCGAGAAAGTCCGCTTCATCCAGGTCCAGGTGCAGTTCGCCGTTGAACGTCGGCCCGTGAGCCTGCACGTCCGCCACGTAGAAAACCTGCTGGTAGGTGCCGCCGGGAAAACCGGTGTCGAGGGTCTTGAGCACGATTGACCGGGCGCCGTCGCAACCCGCCAGGTAACACGCCTGGCAGATTTCCTGTTGGCCATCGTGCAAGCGCAGCCTTGCACTGATGCCATCGCCGGTCTCTTCAAAACCCTCCAGTTCGGTGCCGCGTTCGACCTTGATACCGAACCCTTCGAGGCGTTCAATCAGCAATTGTTCGTGCTCATCCTGAGGGAACATCTCGAGAAACGCGTAAGGCGTCAGCCCCTCGCCGATGCCGGTCAATGGCAAGCGCGCTACGGGCTCGCCCTTGACCCAGAAATTCGCTGCGTCCACCCGGTGGCCTTTTTGTACCACGGCATTGCTGAGATCGAGCTGACGGTAAAGCTCCAGCGTCCGTGCCTGGACCGCCAGCGCCCGGGACGTGGTGCCGGGGGCCGACGTCTTGTCGATAATCCTTACCCCAATCCCCAGTTTGCTCAGCCACAGCGCCAATACCAGCCCGGTCGGGCCGGCGCCGACGATCAGCACGTCGCTACGGTTCATGAGCCTGTCTCCTCGGTGTGTGGCACAAGTATGGTCCAGCACGGGGATATGAAAAGGCAGGCCGCCCAACGGAAAAGGCCCGCAACCGTGAAGTGGTGGGGGATGAAGGGGAACGGGGCGTTGCGGCAGCAGTCATAGCCTGCGCCATGCCTTTGATCGTATGGTTAACCCGGTTCAGAAGAGTTGATGGAGCACCATGCAAGCCAATCGATTGATCATGAGTCTCGCGGCGCTGCTGGTGCTGGCGGGTTGCGGCACCCAGCGCACTCAGGAGTTGCCGGCCCGCAAACCCGCCGAGGTCAAGGCCGAGATCGTGCGCCTGCTGCCAGCGAAAACCGTTGACCGCCAAGGCTGGGCCACGGACATCTACGCCGCTTTTGCCGCGCAGAACATCTATCCCTCCACGCAAAACCTGTGTTCGGTGCTCGCGGTCACCGAGCAAGAGTCGACCTTCCAGGTCGACCCACCCGTGCCGGGCCTGGGCAAGATCGCCCGCGAAGAGATCGACCGTCGTGCCGCTAAAGTCCATATCCCCAGCCTGCTGGTCAGCGGTGCACTGCAGGTCAGTTCATCCAACGGTAAAAGCTACAGCGACCGGCTGAATGCGGCGCGCAGCGAAAAAGAACTCAGCGCGATTTTCGATGACTTCATCGGCATTGTGCCCATGGGGCGGACCTTGTTTGGAGGGCTCAATCCGGTGCACACCGGTGGGCCGATGCAGGTCAGCATCGACTTCGCCGAGCAACAGGCACGGGATTATCCGTATCCGGTGAACGGCTCGATCCGTCGTGAAGTGTTCAGCCGTCGCGGCGGCATGTACTTCGGCATTGCTCACTTGCTCGGGTACCCGGTGAGCTACAAACAGCCGCTGTATCGCTTCGCCGATTTCAATGCCGGTTGGTACGCCAGCCGCAATGCGGCGTTTCAGAATGCGGTGAGTCGAGCGTCAGGCATCCCTTTGGCGCTGGATGGTGATCTGGTGCGCTATGACGCGATCATGCCGGGCACCACGGAATTGGCGGTGCGCAGCCTTGGCAAGCAATTGGGCATGCGCAACACGACCATTCGCGATCAATTGGAGGAGGGCAAAAACCTGCAGTTCGAGGACACCCAGCTTTATGCACGGGTGTTCGACCTGGCCGAGAAGGCGGAAGGTCGACCGTTGCCTCGTGCAGTGTTGCCGGGGATCGTGCTGCAAAGCCCGAAAATCACCCGCAAACTCACGACGGCGTGGTTTGCCAAGCGGGTGGATGAGCGTTATCAGCGCTGCATGACACGGGCGGGCAAGTGACCGGCTGCAAAAAACAGGCAAAAAAAACCCGGCTGATGAGGCCGGGTTTTTCATTGAGTACTGCGGTAAAACCCTTCATTTATACAGCGCGGCTTTCGATCAGGCGATCCGAACCACCTTCAGCGACGCGGTTTTCGATCAGACGATCCGAACCACCTTCAGCGACGCGGTTTTCGATCAGACGATCCGAACCACCTTCAGCGACGCGGTTTTCGATCAGACGATCCGAACCACCTTCAGCGACGCGGCTTTCGATCAGACGATCCGAACCACCTTCAGCAACGCGGTTTTCGATCAGACGATCGGAACCACCTTCAGCCACACGACTTTCGATCAGACGATCCGAGCCGCCTTCAGCGACAACCGGGTGAGCAGAAGAAGCGGCGAAAGCGTTAACTGCAAAAACCGAGAAAGCGATGCTGAGAAGGATTTGGCGTTTCATGATGGTGTGCTCCGGGGTGTAGTTGTTTGGTATGGAGGCGATGTTACGCCGCGGATTTTTTATGAGAACTTCATTGAGGTGATGGTGAACATCGACGGCATTGATAGGTGACACGATCCCCCTCACGCGGGCGTGATGGTTCAGTCGTCGGATGGCGGCGGCGGGGTCGATCGGCGCTTCTACACTGGATAGCTGGCGCGTGCCTTTGCCTTCGAGGAGTCGATCATGAGTGCCAGTTCCCATGCTCCCGAGCACACCGGCCTGCTGCTGGTGGATCCTTACAACGACTTCCTCAGCGAAGGCGGCAAACTGCATGGCCGCGCTCAACCGGTGGCTGACAGCGTCGGTACGCTGGCCAACCTGAAAACCGTGGTGGCGGCTGTTCGCAAGGCCGGCATCCAGGTTTTCTATGTTCCGCATCACCGCGCCGAGCCCGATGAACTGGCGCGCTGGAAACACCCCACTCCCTATCAACAAGGCGCCAGCCGTGCGCAAGTATTTGCCGCCGGAACCTGGGGCGGGGAATGGCACCCGGATTTCCAGCCACAGGCCGGTGACGTGGTCGTCAAGGAACACTGGGGCGGCAGTGGTTTTGCCAACACCGATCTGGACTATCTGCTCAAACAGCACGGGATCAACAAGGTTGTGGTGGTGGGGATGCTCGCCAATACGTGCATCGAAAGCACCGCCAGGTTCGCCGCCGAACTGGGCTATCACGTCACGCTGGTGCGCGACGCCACGGCCGCGTTCAGTGCCGAGGCCATGCACGCCGCGCATGAGATCAATGGACCGACGTATGCCCACTCGATTGTCACGACGGCGGAGTTGATCGCGGCGCTCGGTTGATCGCGCTCAGATGACTTTCACTGCCCGACCGATGAATTGAATCGGCCCGGTCGGCTTGCCGATCGGTGAGCCCTGCGGATTTTCCAGGGTCAGCTCGAACAGTTGATTGGGTTGCAGTGGCGGCAATTTGTCGAGCGGAATCGATAGGGTCTGTCCCGGTTTGACCAAGCCCAGAGACACCGGTCCTTGCCAGTCATCGGCCTTGGTCCAGAACTCGAGCGCCTTGTCGGCCGGGACCTCAATGACACCCAGCGGAATCAGCTGGATTTCCCTCGGGTTGCTGGCCTGGATCACCCAGCCAGGAGCCTTGTCCTGAGGACCGACCAACACCACCAGGTAGGTAGGCTTGACGGTGGTTTGCGTCAGCATCAAGGCGCCGAGCAGCAACGTGGCCGCCAGCCCTGCACCGGCGAGCCCGCGCCAGAGCGGCAACAGATTCCACCAGGATAAAGACTGAGCCGCGATGAGCGACGGTGGCCGTGTCACCTTGTTCACGCTGCGCTCGATACGCTGCCAAAGGTAGGGTGACGGCGGGTGAGGTTCTGCCAGATCGGTCAGGCCGAGCAGGCGACGCTCCCAGGCGTCCACGGCGGCCCGCAAATCAGGTTCGTCGCGCAGGCGCTGTCGGACCTGGGTGCGAAGCTCTGCGGACAGGGTGCCCAACACATATTCGCTGGCCAGTTCGTCGAGTTCTTCCGGGGTTTCATTCGTCGGTTTGCTGATCATCCCATGCACTCCCGCAGTGCCGTCAGGCTCCGCTTGATCCAGGCTTTGACGGTGCCCAGCGGGGTGCCGAGTTTGTGTGAGATTTCAGTATGAGAATATCCGTCGACGTAGGCATGCAGGATACAGGCGCGCCTTGCAGGCTCCAGTTGTTCCAGGCACTGATGAATGCGCCCGGAATGAGCCTGGGCATCGAAGGTTGCCGTGTCGTCCACCCCATCGAAATCACCTTGAATCTCGCGGCTGTTGTCACGGATGAAATTCAGGGCCAGATGTCGCGTCAAACTGAATATCCAGCCCCGCGCCGATCCTCGCGCCGGGTCGAACTGCGCGGCGCCATTCCATATCTTGATGAAGGCATCGTGGACGATGTCTTCCGCCAGCGCAGTGTCACGCACCAGGCGTTTGGCAACGCCCAGCAGGCGCGGACTCTCCTGCACATACAAATCACGCAGGGCCTGACGCTCACCGCGGGCGCAGGCGGCGATATGGGCTTCGTAATCGAAAAGAGTTTCGGGTAAGGACACTGAGTTCAGCCGTCAATAATGGGCAGCAGCCCCGGGCCATCGGACCGGGGCCAATGCTGAGCAGCGTAGACCAATTTCCCGCAGGCCTGGTGTCAGTTGGCCGCCCAGAAAATATAATCCGCCTGGTACTTCACCACTTCTTGCTTGCCCTTGTTGGCCGCCGAGCATTCAGCGCTCGGAGCCACGCCACCTTTGAGGGCGACGCGCTGGATGTAGCTGACGCCGGTCATTGCGCCTTTTCCTTCGGCCGGGTTGGCCTTGACCAATTGATAGGGCAGGTTGCCCGGACTCGAAGGCGCGACAGCCAGTTGAGTGCCGGTGACTTTCGAACCGTCTTTCGCCTGCCAGGTGGCAGGCGGTCCGAAATAGGTGCCGACCTGTTTGCCGCTGCGATCATTGAGTACCGCTTTGGGGCCGACAAAGAACCATTCGGTCTGGCCGGCGGCATTGACCTTGTCACGGCATTCGTAAGTGATCTCGCCGACACCGGTGGTTTCCAGGGCGACCTTGTGCCCGTCCGGGACCTTGATGCTGTCGGGCAGACCTGACTGGGCGTAGGCCATTGGGCCCGCGACGAACAAACCGGCAAGGCAAATCAGCTGTTTGGCATTCATGAATAGCGCTCCGTAAATGAGTAATCTGCTCGGCAGCCTCAGGGGCTGCTACTGGTACTACCCATCGGAAAGCGATTTGGATGCAGTGGCATAAAAAGAAATTTTCCAGCATGGTCAGTATCAGATGCTACAAAGAGACACTCTTGAAGGGGGGTGCTTATGTACCAGCTCTACGGACACCAGAATTCCGGCGCCGCCGCGATAGAGGCCGCCCTCGAACTCTGTGAAATCCCTTATCGTTTTATCGACGTCGAGTCGTCTGCGGAGGCTGCCAAAGCCCTGGAGAAACTCAACCCGCTCAAGCAGATTCCCACCTTGCAATTGCCCGACGGCAGCGTCCTCACCGAAAGCGCGGCGATCCTGATTCATCTGGGGCTCGCGTTTCCCGAGTCAAACCTGCTGTCGAACACGCCCGCCGAGCGTGATCAAGCGATCCGGGGCCTGGTGTACATCGTCAGCAATTGCTATGCGGCCATCGGCATCATCGATTACCCCGAGCGCTGGCTGATCGAGCCGAATCAATCGGCCATGGAAAACCTCATGGCCGGCGCCCGTCGACGGTTGCACTGGAGTTGGGAGGTGTTTGCCGATCAGTTCTCGGGCGAGTTGTACCTGGACGACGAGACGCCTGGGGCACTGGATGTGCTGGCGGCGGTGGTGACGCGATGGGCGGGCAGTCGTGAGCATCTGCGCAATGCCCGACCCGGTTTTTATGCGTGGCTGACGCGAATCGACCGCCACCCGACGCTGGCACCGGTTTTCGCCCGGCATTGGCCAACCTGAAAACCAGGCAAATCAAAAGTGGGAGCGAGCCTGCTCGCTCCCACAGGGGAACTGCGTAACTTCAGAGTCACTCGCCGCGAATGTACTGCTCCAACTGGCGAATCAATTCAGCCTGTTCGGCGATGGCTTCCTTGACCAGGTCACCGATCGACAGCAAGCCGATCAACTTGCCGTTTTCCACCACAGGCAGGTGGCGCAGGCGTCTGTCGGACATGATGCCCAGGCAGGTATCAACGGTTTGATGGGTGTCCACGGTGATCACCGGCGACACCATGATGTCGCGAACCGGCGTGCCCACCGAAGAACGGCCATGCAGCACCAGTTTGCGCGCGTAGTCCCGCTCGCTGATGATCCCCAGCACTTCGTCATTCTCCACCACCAACAAGGCGCCGACGTTCTTTTCGGCCATCTTCATCAGGGCTTCGAGCACCATGTGATCGGGTTTGATCTGGTGCACTTCCTGATTTTTCTGATCTTTCAACTTGAGCAGTTGGGCGACGGTTTTCATGATGGCTTCTCAGGTGTTGTCGTTGTTATTGAAGAATCGTAGACCCAGGCGCCGAGGGCAAGGCGGAAAGCGGCAGATAACGCGCAAAAAACGTCATTCGGTGGATTTTCTTCGATTAACCGGAAGTTTTTCGCTGATCCATGGGCTGAACCCAGCCCCCTGTGGGAGTGAGCCTGCTCGCGATAGCGCAGGGTCGGCCAATACAAGCGGCGACGGATGCACCGCCATCGCGAGCAGGCTCGCTCCCAAAGGGGTTGCATTCAGCTCAGAGAGGGCTATCCCCCGCGATGACGCGTAGAATTGCCGCTTGAATGAAATCTTGAGGTTGCAGTGGTGGATTTACAGCAGGGCTTCGTCCTGACCCGGCATTGGCGCGACACCCCGGCCGGTACGCAAGTCGAGTTCTGGCTGGCGACCGACGCCGGTCCCCAACGTATCCGTCTGCCACATCAACCGTCGGTGGCATTTATCCCGGCGGCCCGGCGCGAGCAAGCCGAGGCTGTTTTGCGCGGCGAAAAAAATGTCGAGCTCAAGCCATTGGCCCTTCAGGATTTCGAGCACCGCCCGGTGCTCGGCCTGTATTGCCAGCAACACGGTCAGTTGATGCGCCTGGAAACCGCGCTGCGCAAAGCCGGCGTCGAGATGTTCGAAGCTGACGTGCGCCCGCCGGAACGCTACATGATGGAGCGCTTCATCACCGCGCCGGTCCTTTTTGGTGGCACGCCAGGGTCCGAAGGCCTGCTGCTCGACGCGCAGATGAAACCCGCTCCCGACTACCGGCCTAACCTCAGGCTGGTGTCTCTGGACATCGAAACCACGGCTCAGGGCGAGTTGTATTCCATTGCCCTGGAAGGCTGCGGCGAGCGCCAGGTCTACATGCTTGGTCCGCCCAATGGCGATGACAGCGCGGTGGATTTCCAGCTCGACTACTGCGACTCACGAACCGTCCTGCTGAAAAAGCTCAACGAATGGTTCGCCCGCCATGACCCCGACGCGATCATTGGCTGGAACGTCGTGCAGTTCGACCTGCGCGTGCTGCACCAGCACGCCCGTCAGCTGGGTGTACCGCTGAAACTGGGGCGCGGCGGCGAAGAAATGCAATGGCGCGAGCACGGCAGCCGCAACCATTACTTCGCCTCCGCCGCCGGCCGGTTGATCATCGACGGCATCGAATCCCTGCGCTCGGCGACCTGGAGCTTCCCCTCGTTCAGCCTGGAAAACGTCGCGCAAACCCTGCTCGGCGAGGGCAAGGCGATCAGCACGCCGTACCAGCGCATGGACGAAATCAACCGCATGTTCGCCGAGGACAAGCCGGCACTCGCCACGTACAACCTCAAGGACTGCGAGCTGGTGACGCGGATTTTCGCCAAGACCCAACTGCTGACCTTCCTCCTGGAACGGGCCAGCGTTACTGGTTTGCCGGCGGACCGCAGTGGCGGCTCGGTGGCGGCGTTCACCCACCTGTACATGCCGCTGATGCACCGACAGGGGTTTGTCGCGCCGAATCTGGGCAACAAGCCCGCGCAGGCCAGCCCCGGCGGTTTTGTCATGGATTCGCAGCCGGGCTTGTACGAGTCGGTGCTGGTACTCGACTACAAAAGCCTCTATCCGTCGATTATCCGCACTTTCCTGATTGATCCGGTCGGGCTGATCGAAGGCTTGCAGCATCCCGAAGACAGCGAGTCCGTGCCGGGTTTTCGCGGTGCGCGTTTTTCCAGGACCCGGCATTGCCTGCCGGCGATCGTCGCGCGGGTAGCCGAAGGCCGCGAGACCGCCAAGCGCGAGCACAACGCGCCGTTGTCGCAAGCGCTGAAGATCATCATGAACGCCTTCTATGGAGTGCTCGGTTCCAGCGGCTGTCGCTTCTTCGATACGCGTCTGGCGTCGTCCATCACCTTGCGCGGCCACGAGATCATGCTGCGCACCCGGCAGCTGATCGAAGCCCAGGGGCACACGGTGATTTACGGCGACACCGATTCGACGTTCGTCTGGCTGCGTCGTGCCCACGGCCAGGAAGAGGCCGCGCAGATCGGCCGCGCGCTGGTGGACCACGTCAACCAATGGTGGCGCGAACATGTGCAACAGGAATACGGGCTGGAAAGCGCCCTGGAATTGCAGTTCGAGACCCACTACAAACGCTTTCTGATGCCGACGATTCGCGGCGCCGAGGAGGGCAGCAAGAAGCGTTACGCCGGGCTGGTCACCCGCGCCGATGGCACTGACGAAATGGTCTACAAGGGCCTGGAAACCGTGCGCACCGACTGGTCGCCGCTGGCCCGGCAATTCCAGCAGGAACTGTACTCACGGATTTTCCATCGTCAGCCGTATCAGGATTACGTGCGCGACTACGTGCGCAAGACCCTGGCCGGCGAGTTCGACGACCGCCTGATCTACCGCAAGCGCCTGCGCCGTACTCTGGATGATTACGAACGCAATGTGCCGCCCCACGTCCGTGCGGCGCGGATCGCTGATGACTACAACGACCAGCAGGGCCGCCCCAGGCAATACCAGAACGGCGGCTGGATCAGCTACGTGATCAGCGTCGCCGGGCCCGAACCGCTGGAGATTCGCAGCGCGCCCATCGACTACGACCATTACGTCACCCGGCAATTGCAACCGGTGGCGGATGCGATTCTGCCCTTCGTGGACGACGACTTTTCAACCTTGATTGGTGGGCAACTGGGCTTGTTTTGAGTCCAGCAGCTGCAGCGTCCAGTCATCCCGTATGCCGTGAAAGTATGATCCAGTGCCTTATGGAACACGCTGCCCTTGGGGGCGATTTGGGCGAACAGGGTCATCGACGAGTGAAACTTGAGGTTGTCGGGATGTCCGAAAATCTCGGCGATCGAGCGTTGTTTGATGTCCAGGACCAATTGAGTGCAGGTTCGCAGTCGAGCGCCCAGCGTTGGATGCTCAAGGTAGGCCATGGCTTCCTCGCGGGAGCGGATCGCGTAATGTCGAGACATCTGGCTACCGCCCAATCCGGCGAACTGCGGAAAAACGAACCACATCCAGTGCCGGCGCTTGCGGCCGGCTTTCAACTCTTCCCGGACCCACTCGAACACGGGGTCTTGTGCTTGCACAAAGCGTGGCAAATTGAAGTCGTCGAGCTGATCAGTGCTTCTCATGCAGAAGCCCTCTGACAGTACCGCGATGGCTTAGACCATGGCCAACCGGTGCTTGCGTTGTGGCGCGTGAAACGCGTGGTCCAGCGCCTTCAAGTCCTCGTCGTCGAGCCGCAGTTGTGCGGCCTGCGCATTCAGTTGCACATGTTCAGGAGCGACCGCTTTGGGGATGGCGATCACGCTTGTCTGTCGCAGAATCCATGCCAGTGCTATCTGAGCCGGCGTCGCGGCGTGACGGGCGGCAATCTGCCTGAGCGCCGGATGGGTCAGCATCGTTCCTCCCTGACCGATGGGACAGTATGCCATCAACGGCTGCTGATGCTGTTGACACCAGGGCAGAAGATCAAATTCGATGCCGCGCTCTTCCAGGTTGTACAGCACCTGGTTGGTAGCGCAGGCCGGTGAGTTCAATTCCTCCAGGTCGTCAACGTCGAAATTGGACACGCCCCAACGGCCGATTTTGCCGTCTTCTCGCAGGCGTTCGAAGGCTGCGACGGTTTCCTCGAGCGGATACCGGCCGCGCCAATGCAGCAGGTATAAATCGATGTAATCGGTGTTCAAGCGCCGCAGGCTGCGTTCGCAGGCCTGGGGGATGCCTTTGCGGCTGGCGTTGTGCGGGTAGACCTTGCTGACCAGGAAGACCTTGTCGCGCAGGCCTGTTATGGCTTCACCCACCACTTCCTCCGCGCCGCCTTCGGCATACATCTCGGCGGTGTCAATCAGGGTCATGCCCAGCTCGATGCCCAGGCGCAGCGCGGCGACTTCCTTGTTGTGTTGCGAGGGATCTTCGCCCATGCGCCAGGTGCCTTGACCGATGACCGGTACGTCGACGCCGGCCAGTTCGAGGGTCCGCATGAAAACCTCCTTTTTCGAATCGATAGATACTCTCCAGTTGGCAGCAGAATACCCCGGTGGTTCCGTGGACGTGTAGCAGCTGCTCGGCAGCTGCTTGATTGTGGGGGGATGTTTAGTGGGCCGAAAACTTCAGCACAGTGCTTTGGGTATAGGTCTTGCCCGGGTCAAGTCGGGTGGACGGGAAGTTCGGCTGGTTCGGTGAGTCCGGGTAGTGCTGGGTCTCGAGGGTAAACGCGCCCCAATGCGGATAAACCTTGCCGCCCTTGCCCTTGACCGTGCCATCGAGGAAGTTGCTGGTGTAGAACTGCACGCCGGGTTCGGTGGTGTAGAGCTGCAAGCGGCGCCCGGAGAGTGGGTCGTTGACATCGGCCGCCAGCTTGCCCACATCACCCTTGGCGTCCAGGGCCCAGTTGAAGTCAAAGCCGCCCTGTTTCGGCTCGGCGAATTTCAGTTGCGGGTGATCGGCCTTGATGTTTTTGCCGATGGCGGTGGGTTGTGTGAAGTCCATCGGCGTACCCGCGACCGGGGCCAGTTCGCCGGTCGGAATCAGTTTGGCGGTGACCGGTGTGTAATGGGTCGAATGCAGGGTGACGAGCTGTTTCAGAACATCCCCGTTGCCCGCGCCGGCGAGGTTGAAATAGCTGTGATTGGTCAGGTTCAGTACGGTCGGTTTATCAGTGCTGGCCTTGTAGTCGATGCGCAGTTCATTGTTCTCGGTGAGGCTGTAAGTGACCTCGGTCTTGAGGTTGCCGGGGAAGCCCATTTCGCCGTCCGCCGACAGATAGGTCAGGGTAACGCCCACCGAATCCTTGCCTTTGCTCGGCTGAGCTTTCCACACGTGCTTGTCAAACCCCTGCGGGCCGCCGTGCAGCGAGTTGGAGCCGTCGTTGAGCGGCACCTGATAGCGTTTGCCGTCCAGTTCGAACGCGCCGTTGGCCAGGCGATTGCCGAAACGCCCGATGGTCGCGCCAAAGTAAGCGGTGCCACTCTGATAGCCCTGGACATCGTCAAAACCCAGCACCACGTCGTCGAGCTTGCCGTTTTTGTCCGGCACCTTCAGCGACTGCAAAATGCCGCCGTAGGTAATGATGGTGGCTTGCAGGCCATGGCTGTTGCGCAAGACGTATTGCTCGACGGGTGTGCCGTCGTTGGTCTTGCCGAAGGCTTTGTGTTCGCTGGACAGGCCAGCCGCTTGAGTGGGGAGAGTGGCGATCATCAGGGACAGTCCGAGGCCGGAGAGCAGGTGTCGGGAGTGCAGCATGGTTGACCTTCCTTTTTGTTGTTTTTGGCATGTAGTCATACTAATAATCGATTTTGATCGTCGATCAAGGAAGGATTTATAGCTGATATGTGAAGCGTTGCAATTAAAAGTATGACTAATGTGTCGGTGTTCGTTATGGAGGCCAGGGTTTACGGACCATCGGCACTGCACTTTTTCAGCTTTGGCGGCTCTATCCTTGGCCAGCCTGCGGCGATCCCCTCCGTCGGCCAATGCCCAAGTTCAAGCACCCATGGCTCGAGTTTTACCCTTCTTTGCTTCACTTCTACGTCGCCGATGCCTGCTGCTGGCCAGCCTGTCGATGCTCTTCGCCAGCGGTTGCAGCCAGCAACAGGGCAGCGACATCGTCAGCCAGTTCCGCGAAGGCACGCCTCAGGAATTCCTCCAGACCAGCGTCGACCGCATGGCGACCCTGGCGATGCGCGACAACCTCGACAGCCTCTACTTGCTGATGAGCAAGCTTTACCTGCGTAACCCGGACGAGTTGAAAAAATCCGGCTTCCTCGACGCCCGCACCGCCGGTAAACAAGTGCGCCTGGCCATCGAACAACAGCAGCCGCTGCCGACCCTCGGTGGCAAGAAGGACCTCGCGGCGCTGAGCTACGCCATGAGCCCTGAGTTTCTCGGCGACCGGGTCGGCGCCTTCATCTACGCCATCGGCAGCATGCTGGTCACCGCTCACGGCAACCGTCTCGAGTTCTATATGACCGATGCGATCAACCCGACCTTCGTCAATAACGCCGCCCGCAACATCGAGAAAGCCACCTGGATCCTGAGCCAGCGGCAAAACAAAAACGGCGAGCCCTTGCTGTTCTCCAACGAAATTTCGGAGGAGGGCAGCAACCTGAGTTTTGCCGTGGAGTTCGGCAAGATCGTCGCGCGGCTGGATCTGCTGACGCAGATGCTGGACGAGCGTTATCGGCGGATCGGCCTGAACTACGCGCAGAGCTTGCTGTTTTTGAATTTCCTGCCCGTGCAGTAAATCAACCCCGCCGCACTCACTGACACAGCAGATCCCCCTGTAAGAGCGAGCCTGCTCGCTCCCCACAGGGGGGGTTGAGTAAATAGGAAAAGTAGTAAGTTGTGGAATAACGATAGTTCGCATCGATATAACTGGTTATAAGAAAAATCGCTATGCTGCGGTCCAGTTTTTCCATGCGTTTTATTGCGGGCGTGTTAATGGATTTCGTTAACTTCGGGTTGGTGGTGGCAGGGTTGGTCGTCGGCTTTATCGTCGGCATGACCGGGGTAGGCGGTGGGTCTTTGATGACCCCGATTCTGCTGTGGTTCGGTATCAATCCGGCCACGGCGGTGGGCACCGACTTGCTGTACGCGGCCATTACCAAATCCAGCGGTGTGCTGGTTCATCGCAAGAACAACAATATCGACTGGGCGATCACCGGTTGGCTGACCCTCGGCAGCGTGCCGGCAGTAGCGCTGACGTTGTGGTTCCTGAGCAGTTTGCAGACTTCTCCCGACGCGATGAATGCCGTTATCAAACAAGCCCTCGGCTTCGTTCTGTTTGCCACGGCCCTGGCGATTTTCTTCAAAAAACGCTTGCTCGACTTCGCCCACAAACGGGCTGGCGGCCATTACAACCCCAGCGGTTCGCGCCTGAATGTGTTGACGGTCATCACCGGTCTGGTCCTGGGCACCATGGTCGCGCTGACCTCCATCGGTGCCGGCGCCCTCGGCACCGTAGCGCTGTTCATCCTCTATCCGTTGCTGCCGACCCGACGCCTCGTCGGCACGGAAATCGCCCACGCCGTGCCGTTGACCCTGGTCGCCGGCCTGGGCCATGCCAGCATGGGCAACATGGATTGGCAGGTGCTGGGTTACTTGCTGGTGGGTTCGCTGCCGGGGATTTACCTGGGCAGCCACTTGACCGGTCGTATCTCCGACGAAGTGCTGCGTCCTTGCCTGGCCACGATGCTGGTGTTGATCGGCTATAAACTGGCGTTCTGAACTCAGCCTGTTGCGCAATGACCGCCCTGACCTAAGCTTTGGTCAAGGCGGAACACAATTGCGGTGCGTCACCCGGAACGATCGCCGCGATGCGCAATCATTAGAGCGTGGATATCAAAAGGAGATGCGCATGCTCATCAGGTCTTTGACCCTGACTACCTTGCTGGCTTTCGCCGGCCCCTTGGCCGCCGCCGAAGACGGCTCACCGCTGGACAATGACAAAGGCAGATCCCGGCCACTGATTGTGATTGCTTCGAGTACCGTTGACCCGGTCTGGGTGAGCCTGAAAAAGGCGATGGACGATCCGGCCAACAAGGAAGGCGTCAAGCAACGCAATATCAGGGTGTACACCGTGCTGAACATGTTCGGTCAGCTCGACGGCAAGGATCTCGGCCAGCAGGACACCATGGCGCTGATCCGCTCGCTGAAACTTGGCGCGGGGGCGTTTCCCAAAGTCATCCTGGTGGGCAAGGACGGCGAGAAGAAGTTCGAGAGTTCGGGGGATGAATCAAAGTCGGTCGACTTGAAGAAGATTTTCGACACCATCGACGCCTTGCCAGCCGCCGAAAAAGAAGCCGCACCGCCGACAGTCGCAACGCCCGTCGTCGCCGAACCGGCCGCCAAAGGCGCCAAGGGTGCAAAACCGGGAAAACCGGCGAAACCGGCCAAGCCTCCTGAAATGCCTGACGATTGAATCCCTATTGGCCCCGGGTGAGCAGACTCCGATTCTTGTAAACGTCGCCACCCACTGTGGGCGCGAGCGTGCTCGCGAAAGCGGTCTGACAGGCAACCTTGATGTTGGATGTGCCAGCTCCTTCGCGGGTAAGCCCGCTCCCACAGGGATGCCCTTTTGGCACAAGGGTTGGGGGCGTTACCAGTTGTAGCGATAGCCGACCGTCAGCGCCCAAGGCTGTTCGATATCGTTGCCTTTGGTGTAGCCCGCTTCGGCGAAGAAGTTGTGTTTTTCAACCGCCGTCACAGTGACGCCACCCGCCACCTCGGCTCGTGAACCCGGCAAGCGGCTGTCGAGTTTTGCCCCGTTGACGTTCACTGTGCTGTCGCCTGCATGTTCGGTGATCCAGGCGGCCTTGACGTAAGGTTTCACCGCAACGCCATTGCCTGGCTGCAGATTTCGCCCGAACGCCCCGCCAACACGGCTTTGCAGCGAAACCATCGAATCCTGTTTAACGCTCAGGCCATTGCTCGCCGTGTAGCTGCCGCCACTGATGCGCGCTACCTGCAGCCCCGCTTGGGGTTCAACGAACCAGCCTTGGCTTAGGTCGATAGTCTTGCCGAGTTGAACGTCAGCACTCACGGCGTGGTTCTTGTAGCGCGCCTTGACCTTGTCGCCGAGGTTGCTGGTGATGTCGACGTCATTGTTCAGGTGGCTGTATTTCAGCGCGCCATCGACATACACCCCGCTGCGGTCCAGATAGGTGGCATAACCCCCCAGCGTCGCGCTGTCGATTGTGCCATTGCTGGCCTCGCCAAAGTTTTGCCGCGCCTGACCCTTGCCGAGCAAGCCGCCCACATACAGCGTACCGTCGGCAAAGGACAGGGCCGTGTCGGCGCCGATTTCCAGGCCGTTGACCTGTTGCTGGAACGCGCGACTGGCACCTGTGTCCAGGCGTTGTTCAGTGCCATAGCCACGGATCCACAGACCTCCCTGATCCTTACCCGAACGAAGATCGCCCAAATGCTGGGTCGTCGCATTCATCTGCGCGCCGATCAGCGCAGCGGAGGCGGCGTGGCTGGCGACCGCCGCGTTGGCGCCTTTGCTGAGAACTTTTGCCTGAGGAACAGGGTGAGTCTGGATCGGTTGCGGCGTTTGCGGTGGCGGGGCGATGACTGGCTTGTCTGGCTGTTCAGTGACGGGTGGGGTCACCGGGTTGACTGGATCGACCATATAGATCGGATCTGCCGGATCTACGGGATCTACCGGATCTACCGGATCTGCCGGATCTATGGGATCCAGATCAGGAATGTTGTCGCCTGGTTTGGCCAGGAACCAATCGTCGTCGTGCTGTTGCAGGGTGTAGCGGTAGGCGCCGGCATCGACGGTCCCGCCATGGAGTTTAAAATCACCGCTACCACCGTTGCCATCCACCAGCATCAGTTGCTGCTGCTCGCCGCTCGGCGCGTTCCCGGAGTCGGCAACCACCAGGGTGTGGCTGTCGCTGATCGGCCCTTGCACCTTGATCAGGTCGCCTTGCAGTGAGGCCAGGTCCGTGTTCATCAGGAAGCTGCCATTGCCGGTCAACGGGCCTTTAATCGTCAGCGTGTGAAAACCGTTGATGGCCGGATCGGCGAACGTGACTTGACCGGCGATATGGTTCGCGCCGCCTAGCACGGCATCACCCTTGAGTCGCAGAACACCACCCGAATTGATCGTTGTGTCACTGGCTTCGGCCAGGTCGCCGAGCACCATGAGGCCACGCTGATTGACGGTGGTGAAGTGGATATGCGGGCCAGCCCCACTATCCATCATCCCGCCCTGATTGACCACGGTGTTGATGACCGAGGCGTTCTCGCTGAGGGAAAGTTCGCCACCGTCATTGACCGTCGTGCGGTCGGCATTGCCGTTTTCGTAAACGGTCATCTGACTGTTGTTGACGAAAGTGTTCTTGGCGGTGGCATCGGTATACACCCACATAGTGCCGCCTTTGAGCTGAGTATCACTGACCACCGCGTTCTGCGCCACCTCCAGGTTGCCGTCGTTGACGATGGTGCGCAGGGCTGTGGCTGAACCGACGACGACCATGGTGCCGTTTTCAACGACGGTGCTGAATGCCGCCGCAGAGTCATAGACACTCAGCCTTCCACTGCCATCGACTGTGGTGCCGTTCGCGCGCCCGCCGTCCAGAAGTTGGATGAACCCATTGCTCACGGTGCTATCGGTCAGGGTGCCGCCCGTACCGACGTAAATCGTCGAGCCATCGTTCACCGCTACATTGGCCTGAGGCGTTGTCAGGCAGTTGAGCGAGTCGCAGCTGGCAGCAAAGGCGCCGGCAGGCGCGCAGCCCAGCATCAACAATGCCCCGGACAGGCCGGACAGGGAGACACGAGAAAACGGTACACCAAAAGTAAACATAACGATCCGCCGACTGCATGGAAATGAGCCGCGGATTCTCCGGGTGTGGGCGAGGCGGATAACGCAGGCGCTTCCTATCTTTTTGTAGGACGCGTCCTACAAAAGTCGACCGTTGAGGTGCTCTTGAAGGCTGTTTTGCAGGCGTTGCATCTGCTCGGCAAAGGCCTGATGCAGGCGACTCAGGGCGTCTAGCGGAATCGACTGGCCACACGCCTGCTCCAGTTCCTCGCAAGCGCTGATCAGCGGCGCCGCGTGGATGATCCGCGCGCTGCCGAGGATCTTGTGACTGCGCCGCCCCATGGCGCTGTAATCGCCAGCGGCATACAGCGCCTGCATGGCGTCGAAGTCTTCCTGATTAGTGCGCAGCACCGTGGCCAGCAACTGGCGAGTCATGGCCGCATCACCCGCCGTAATATCGCTGACCTTCGAGATATCGAAGCAGGGGGCCGCCGCCTGTTGCACTTGTTCGACCTGGCGAAGATAGCGCTCAAGCGCCGAGCGGGTGACGGGTTTGAACAGGCAGTCGTTCATGCCGGCATCCAGGCAGCGCTGGATTTCCTGAGGCTGAGCATTGGCCGTCAGTCCGACCACATGGGTTGCAGTTCGTCCTTCCCGGGCCTCGACCGACCTGAGTTGGCGGGTCATCTGGTCGCCGCTCATTTGCGGCATGTTGCAGTCGGTGATCACGTAGTCGAAGATTTCCCGGTCCCACACCCGCAATCCCTCGAGCCCGTTCTCGGCGCACGTCACGCGCATGCCCAGCGACTCCAGTTGACGTTGCAGCACCACGCGGTTGAACTCGTGATCTTCGACGATCAGGATATCGCGCGCTGGCAGCGGTGCCAGGTGTTCAGTGCTGTCCAAAGGTACCGGAGCGTCGTCAGGCGCCAGGTCCGCGTCGAGTTCCAGGGTAAAACACGAGCCTTGTCCCGGCGCGCTGACGCAGCTCAGTCGCCCGCCCATCAACTGCGTCAATTGCTGACAGATCGCCAGGCCCAGCCCCGTACCGATCTGCAACTCGCTGTCGCTGGATGCGAACTGGGTATAGGGCTGGAACAGCCGCTCGCGCTGTTTATCATCCATGCCGACACCGGTGTCTTGAACCCTCAGGCGCACGTGGGCGAGCTCGCCTTGCGGTTCAATCAACAGCTGCACCATCACCGAACCTTGCGGAGTGAATTTGATCGCGTTGCTGATCAGGTTGGACGCAATCTGGCGGAACCGCAGCGAGTCAAGCTCCACTGCGGTATCGAGCCCTTGGTTGATGAATTCCAGCGCCACGTTTTTCTGCTGCGCAAGGCTGGCGAAACTCTGAATCACCGTGCTGACCAATCGCTCGGGATGGCAGGTGCCGCTGCGCAGCTCGAACTTGCCGGATTCGATTTTCGACAGGTCAAGAATTTCACCGATCAGCTCCATCATGCCGCTCGCGGACTTTTGTGCGATGTCGATCAGCTGCGCGTCGGAGCGATGGTCGCGCATCAGTTCGAGCACGCCGATCAAGGCGCTCATCGGCGTGCGGATCTCATGGCTCATCACCGCGAGGAAGTGACTCTTGCCCCGGTTGGCTGCTTCTGCCAGGTCCTTGGCCTGATGCAGTGCGTGCTGCAAATGCTGCTGTTCGGTAAGGTCGATCCAGCCGCCGATCACCCCGGTCATGGTGCCGTCGGAATCGCGGTAGGGCAGGGCCCAGTGGTAAATGTGATACGTCTTGCCGTTGACGGTCATGGTGAAGTTGTCGAAGGACGGCTCGCCGCTGTCGAGCGTCGCGCGATGAATGCGCTTGTAGCACCAGGCGTCGTCAGGGGCAAGAATGTTTGCTTCGATCAGGCCTTTGCCCTGCACCTGCTCCAGTTCGATTTCCATCACTTGCAGATAGGCGCGGTTGCAGGTCAGCAGCAAGCCTTGGCGGTCGCGCACGTAAATCGGATGCGGCGTGCCGTCCACCAGCACTTTCATGAACTCCAGTTGGTCATTCAGGGCTTTTTGCGCTTTCTGACGTTCGGCGATTTGCCGGCGCAAGCCGCGGTTCCATGCCAGGATCGCCAGCACTACCACCAGTAGCCCCAGCACCGCTTTATAGAACCAGCTTTTGTAAGCGCTCCAGCCGCCCTGACTCTCCTGCGGGTTCTGCCAGCGGTTTGCCAGGTCGCTGAACTTCTCGGGACGGATATCGAGCAGGGCCTTGTTGAGGATCGAGACCAGCTCGGCATTCTGATGCCCGGTGGCAAAGCCGATCAGCGCGGGTTGGGAGCCGATCACCGAGTCGATTTGCAGTCGGCCACGGAAAAAACGGTCGATCAGGTACGTCGCGCCCAGTTGCGGCTGGATGACGCCCTCGACCCGGCCTTCAGCGAGCAATTCATACGTCTCGATGGGCGCGTCCACTGAGACCTGTTGAATGTCCGGCCACTCGCGTTCCAGCCAGTTGGCGGCGGCCGAGCCTTTGACGAGCGCGACTGGCCGGCCTTTCATGCCCGTCAGGCCCGAATGCTCGGGTTGCGTGCGTGTCACCAGCACAAAGGGGTTGATCACGTAGGGGCGGGAGAACATCAGGCCGGGTTCGCGGCGTTCACTGTAGGTCAGCGCGGCAATGATGCTGACCGGGTCCCGTTGTGCCCGGCTGGTCATGGCATCGACGGAAGTGATTTTGCTCGGACGGAACACCAGCCCCGTTCGGTCATTGATCAGTTCCAGCAAGTCCGCCGCCATACCGCGGAGTTGACCTTCCGCGTCGAAAAAGCTGAAGGGCGAATACAAGTCGTTGGCCAGCACATCGATCTGCGGGTGATCCTTGATCCATTGCTGTTCCACCGGCGTCAATTGCAGACGGCTGTAACCCAGCCTTGGATTGGCGCCGATGCCCCAGCGCCGGGCAATCACGCCGCGTTCCTGGGGGGAAATGTTCGCCAGGGCACTGTTGAGCAATGTGCGCAACGGCGTGTTCCCGCGCTGTACCGCAAAGCTGAAGCCCAGGCCTTCGGAGTCGCGCTGGATCGTCTGCTTCAGGCTTTGCTGATAGCTGCGCTCCACCAGGTACTGCGCGGAAATGGCGTCGGTGAGCAGCACCATTCCTTCGCCATAGGCAACCCGGCCCAAACCTTCATCGGTCGAGTGCACCGACTCGACCTGCAACTGCGGGAACAATGAGGCAACCCGTTCCCGCTGAATCCAGTCGGGATCGAACAATACGGTAGTGCCGGCCGGGGGGTGGTCTGCGGGCCAGTGCGTACCGAACTTGCTGATCAACACCGCCTGGTCGTAGGCGTAAGGCGCACTCAGCAGCAGATCGGCATGGACGGCTTCGAGGTGATTGATTCGCGGCACCAGATCGACTTCGCCCTGTTGCAGCGCGGCCAGCGCCTGTTCCTGGCTGGCGTAGCGATTAACCTGCAAACGTACACCGAGCCCACGGGCCAGCACGTCGAGGTAATCGGCGGAGAGGCCTTCGTAATCCTTTTGATTGGCGGTGATATCCAGCGGCGGCCGGTCGGGCAGATACACGCCAACCCGCAGCACGGCATTTTGATGGAGCCACTGGCGTTGCGCGGCCGTGAGTGTGAGCGCGACGCTGCTGTCCGCGGCGCGGCTGAGCAATGAAAGCGGTTCTGCGCACGCGCTATAGGACAGGAGCATCAGCACGCCCAGCAGCACTCGGCGGATCGCGGTCATGAGTCAGACCAGATCATTGCGTTTGGCAAATTCGATCAGCTCCAGCAGCGTCGAGACGTTGAGCTTTTCCATCAGGCGGGTTTTATAGGTGCTGACCGTCTTGTTGCTGAGCAGCATGTCGTCGGCGATTTCCTTGTTGCTCTTGCCCAGTGCCAGACCGTGCAGCACTTTGAGTTCACGGCGGGTAACGGCGCTCAGGAGCTGCGTATCGTTGTGGGCGAAATCGCTTTTGCGCACCGAATCGAACGTGCTGACCGGAAACCACGTCTTGCCGCTGGCCACGGCTTTGAGCGCGGCGATGATTTCTGCCGGATCATCGATTTTCGACAAAAAGCCCGATGCGCCGGCCCGCAGGCACTGCGCTGCGTAGGCCTGGCTTTTCAGCCCGGTGTGCACCAGCACATGGGCCTGGCTGCCGCCAATGCGCAGCCGGTCAATGACCGCCATTCCGTCGAGTCGCGGGATGTCGAGGTCCAGCACAATGGCATCCGGCTTCAGCTCGAATGCCTTGCTGAGGGCGTCTACACCGTTGTCGCACTCACCGACAATCTCATGGCCCTCACGGGCCAGAATCATCCCGATTGCCATGCGCACCACAGCGTGATCATCGACCAACAGTACTTTCATGGGTCAGCCCTTAATGCTCTGATTCAGCATAGTCCTGTCGCAGATAAGCGGTATGGAGGGCTGATGCGTGGTGGTGGGGTGAGAAAAAAGAGGGCGATGCTACTTGGTTTGGGTGGGGTATGTAATCTTTAACGAGGGGCGCCATTGTGCAACACCACCGGTTTTGCATTGGTCGACAATCGGGTTCAAATCGATCCTCCACAGCGGCTATAAAAACCGCGTGTACCGCTGGGGGCCTGATTTCATTGGTCTCGGAAATTTCCTGCAAGTCCTGTCGGACTTCATGAACTGGTTTCTGTCAGAGCGCGCCGTTAGCCTTCGTCAGCCACCGCAACCATTGCGGTCGGACGTGGGAGTCCGCAACACTGAGGGATCCAGGGACGAATTAACCAATGGCCAGAAAGGAGCCTCGTCTATGAAGAAGTTCGGCAAAAATGATCCGCAACGCCCAACCGATGCCACTCACCTGAAGCTTGTCCGGGCGGGCGACACGACCGAGCACGACACCCGCATTCGAGTGCGCAAGCCCAGACGTTCCGTCCCGATCAACCAGATCTTGTCTGTTGCCCCGGGCGTCGACACCCTCACTCTCTTGCATCAGGCCAGCGAAACCCTTGCGTCGCTGAATGCGGTGCTTGTGAATTTTGCCGTCAAGCTGGATGGCTCGAACAGGGTGATGCTGGGGGCGATTCAGCAGTTGGCGGGGATTGCAGAGTTGTTGGTGGCTCAGGCTCGGGACAATCTTGATCCGAGGAACGATGCGCCTGACGCTCCAGCGCCGACTCGGCATTGAGCCGACGTAATAACGACAATGGGCGACCCCAAAGAGGTCGCCCATTTTTATTGCCAGCATTGACCCCTGTGGCGAGGGAGCTTGCTCCCGTTGGGCTGCGAAGCGGCTCCAAGGCCATTTACCTCGGTGTATCTGATAAACCGTGCGAATAGTTTTGGGGTGGCTGCGCCACCCAGCGGGAGCAAGCTCCCTCACCACAGATAAGCGGCGAGGATTACTCGGTAAGGGCACTCACTATGTTGTGAGCGATCTTGATTCGCTCGGCGTTCGGGTAATTCTTGTTCGCCAGAATCACGATACCGATGTCTTCCGAAGGCACGAACGCGACATACGCGCCGAAACCACCCGTCGACCCGGTCTTGTTGAACCATGCCGCGTCTTGTGCAGGTTGTGGCGGGTTCAGCCACTGGACTTTGTGCGCCTCCATCGCCATCTCCGTCGAGTTGCCACTCAGTAACGTTTCGAGGCTGGCCGGATAGTGGTAGTGCTCCCAGCCCAAGCCTTGCGTCATCTCGCCCACGGTGTAGTAACCGCTGTGAGTGAGGGCGATCGCTTGTTGCAATGGCTTCTCCAGCGTCGCCGGTTTCAGGTTCGCTTCAACATAACGAAGCAAATCCGCCGCGCTGGTTTTCACCCCATACGCCTCCGAATCCAGCGCTCCCGGGCTCACCCGCACCGGTTTGCCATCCTTGCCGTAACCCTGGGCGTAAAGCCCCATCTGATCCTGCGGCACCTTGAGATAGGTGTGCTTGAGGCCGAGTTTGGGCAGCAGGTTTTTTTCCATCAGCTCATCGAACGACTGGCCCATGCTTTTGGCCGCCAGATAACCGGACAGCCCAAGGCTGGGGTTCGAATACTGGCGGTGGGTGCCTGCGGCATAAACGGGCTTCCACTGTTTGAAGTAGGCGAGCATTTTGTCTGGATGATCGGCCTCGTCAGGAAACTGCAGCGGCAACCCGCCAGCGGTGTAAGTGGCGAGTTGCAACACGCTGATGGTGTCGAATGCACTGCCGCGCAGATCAGGCCACACCTGGCTGGCCCGGTCAGACAAAGACAGTTTGCCGCTCGCCTGGGCGTAAGCCGTCAACGTGGTGGCAAAGGTTTTACTCACGGAGCCGATTTCGAACAGCGTGTCTTTGCTGACGGGTTTACCGTCCTCTTTCGACGCCATGCCGTAATTAAAGTAATGCTGCTGACCCTTTAAGGTGATCGCGACCGCGACGCCAGGGATATTCTGTTGTTGCATGACCGGCCCGATGGCGGCTTTCACCAGGGCGTCGAGCTGATCGTCGGATTTTGTTGCGGCCATACAGTGACTTGCGCCGAGGAACAGGGCGAAAGCGCTGAGGGACGCCAGTCTTGGCAGTTGAAATTTGAACATGATTGGAATCACTCTCCATGAGTTGCCATTACTTTAACCGCTACACTCCGTCCGGATCCAACACCGGACGGCTGATGGGCGCGCCAAATCTAGGCAGTCGGGTGAAAATCGACAAACGACGATATTTCGGGTTAGCCATTAGAAAAATTTGGGAGTTGGCATGATTCGTCCTCATCTGCCGCTGAACGCATTGCGGGCCTTCGAGGCTTCCGCACGCCATTTGAGCTTTACTCGGGCAGCGGTGGAGTTGTTCGTCACGCCGGCGGCGGTCAGCCATCAAGTCAAAAGCCTTGAAGCCCAGCTTAACGTAACGCTGTTCAAACGCTTGCCCCGCGGCCTGATGCTGACCAGTGAAGGCGAAACCTTGCTGCCGGTGTTGCGCGAGTCCTTTGACCGGATTGCCGAAACCCTTGAACGTTTCGAGGGCGGGCATTTTCGTGAAGTGTTGACCGTGGGTGCCGTGGGGACCTTTGCGGTGGGTTGGCTGTTGCCGCGACTGGCGGACTTCCAGTCGAAACATCCATTCATAGATTTGCGCCTGTCGACTAACAACAATCGGGTGGATGTGGCTGCCGAGGGCCTGGATTACGCCATCCGGTTTGGCGCCGGCGCATGGCACGGGATCGAGGCGTCAAAGCTGATCGAGGCGCCGTTGTCGGTGCTCTGCGTCCCGGAAATAGCCGGGCAGTTGCAAGAACCTGCGGACTTGCTCAAGCAGACGCTGTTGCGTTCCTATCGCACGGACGAGTGGCCCGAGTGGTTTCTGGCCGCCGGGTTACCGGCCAATACGCCGGCGCCCAGGAGCATCGTCTTCGACTCCTCGCTGGCCATGATGGAGGCGGCGCTACAAGGCGCCGGCATTGCCTTGGCGCCGCCGCTGATGTTCGCCCGGCAACTGGCGGCGGGGGCGATCGAGCAACCGTTCGACATCGGTATCACCACCGGCTGCTATTGGCTGACCCGCTTGCAGTCGCGTCCTGAAACGTCGGCGATGACGATGTTCAAGGAGTGGCTGCTGCAAGCGGCCAGGACACACTGACGAATACCATTTCCCCTGGAGGCGTGAGCCTGCTCGCGATGGCGGTGTAACAGTCAACGATGAGGTTGAATGTTATGGCCTCATCGCGAGCAGGCTCGCTCCCACAGGGGATTCTTGGTGCTGCGAGGGTTTAGCGCACCAGGCACGGCCGCTTGTTATCGAACTTCCACCCCGGAATCAGAAATTGCATCGCCACGCTGTCATCCCGGGCGCCCAGTCCCATGCCTTTGTACAACTCATGAGCCTTGGCCAGTTGATCCAGATCCAGCTCAACCCCTAACCCGGGCTTCTTCGGCACCTGCACGCACCCCCCGACGATTTGCAGCGCAGCCTTGGTCAGGCGCTGACCGTCCTGCCAGATCCAGTGGGTGTCGATGGCCGTGATTTCACCCGGCGCAGCCGCGGCGACATGGGTGAACATGGCCAGGGAAATGTCGAAGTGGTTATTGGAGTGCGAACCCCAGGTCAGGCCCCATTCGTGGCACATCTGCGCCACGCGAACCGAACCCTGCATCGTCCAGAAATGCGGGTCGGCCAGCGGAATATCCACCGATTGCAACTGGATGGCGTGGCCCATTTCCCGCCAGTCGGTGGCGATCATGTTGGTCGCGGTTTTCAGGCCTGTGGCACGGCGGAACTCAGCCATGACTTCTCGCCCCGAATACCCGTTTTCCGCCCCGCACGGGTCTTCGGCATAAGCGAGTACGTGATGCTGGTCGCGGCACAGTCGAATGGCTTCCTTGAGTGACCACGCACCATTCGGGTCGAGGGTAATGCGCGCATCGGGAAAGCGTTCGGCCAGCGCGGTGACGGCTTCGATTTCCGCGTCGCCGCTGAGCACGCCACCCTTGAGTTTGAAGTCCTTGAAGCCGTAACGGGCGTGCGCGGCCTCGGCCAGGCGCACCACGGCATCGGCGGTCATGGCTTTGTCGTGGCGCACGCGAAACCAGTCATTGTCGGCCTCCGGTTCGCTGCGATAGGGCAGGTCGGTTTCATTGCGGTCACCGACATAAAACAGGTAACCGAGCATCTTCACTTCGTCACGTTGCTGGCCTTCACCGAGCAGGGCCGCAACCGGCACGTCCAGATGCTGGCCGAGCAAGTCGAGGAGGGCGGCTTCCAGGCCCGTGACCGCGTGGATGGTGATGCGCAGGTCAAACGTCTGCAATCCGCGACCGCCAGCATCACGATCAGCAAAGGTCTGGCGCACCTGATTGAGGATCTTCTGATACGTGCCAATCGGACTGCCGACCACCAGCGAACGTGCATCTTCCAGCGTCTGGCGAATGCGCTCGCCCCCCGGCACTTCGCCGACCCCGGTGTGCCCGGCGTTGTCCTTGAGAATCACGATATTGCGGGTGAAAAACGGGCCGTGGGCGCCGCTCAGATTGAGCAACATGCCGTCATGACCGGCCACCGGCACCACTTGCATGCTGGTGATGATCGGGGCTTTGGCGGTGTCTTGTGGGTTCATTGTCTTGTCCTTCAACACAGAGATTCAGGCGTGATTGGGCGCTGGTTTGCCCAAGGCAACGGCGGGTGCGGTTTTCGGTGTGTTGCGCGCGGCGAAGACGATGATCGCGGCGATGATCGATGTCGCGGCCAGGCCATACAGCCCGCCCTGAATCGACCCGGTATGTTCTTCCAGCAGACCGAACGTGGTCGGTGCCACGAAGCCGCCAAGGTTGCCCACCGAGTTGATCAGCGCGATGACGCCCGCCGCGATTCGCGCATCCAGATAAGCCTGAGGAATCGGCCAGAACAGCGACGAGGCCGACTTGAAGCCCAGCGCCGCGAAGCAGATCGCCACGAAGGCAAAGATCGGCCCGCCCGTGGTGGACATGAACATTCCGGCCGCCGCGATCAGCAGGGCGGCGGCGACCCAGGCTTGCTGGTGTTTCCATTTCGCCGACAGCGAAGCGAAGGCGTACATGCCGACGATCGACAGCAACCACGGGATCGAGTTGAAGAGCCCGACCTGAATGTCGCTGAGGTCGCCCATTTTTTTGATGATGCTCGGCAGCCAGAAGGTCGCGGCATAAATGGTCAATTGGATGAAGAAGTAGATCAGGCAGAACAGGATGATCTGGCGATCTTTGAGCAACGTGCCCAACGATGGCTTGATCGGTGTCGCCGCTTCCCGGGCCAGTTGTTCGTCATCGATGGCTTTGACCAGCGCATCTTGCTCGGCGCGGGTCAGCCATTTGGCGTCGTGGGGTTTGGAATCGAGCCAGAACCACACGAACACGCACAGCCCGACTGAAAACATCCCCTCGATGAAATACATCCACTGCCAGCCATGCATCCCGAATCCGCTGATCTGCAACAGCAAACCGGACAGCGGGCCGGAGATCAGCGAGGCAATGGCCGAACCGCTGAGGAAAATGGCAATCGCCTTGCCACGCTCGACGCCAGGCAACCAGCGTGTGAAGTAATAGATCACCCCAGGAAAGAACCCGGCTTCAGCCACGCCCAGCAGGAACCGCAGGATGTAGAAGTGGGTTTCGTTTTGGATGAAGGCCATGCCGGCGGCGACCAGGCCCCAGGTCAGCATGATGCGGGTCAGCCAGATGCGGGCGCCGACTTTTTGCAGAAGCATGTTGGAGGGGACTTCGAACAGCGCATAACCGATAAAGAACAGGCCGGCGCCGAGGCCGTAGGCGGCAGCTCCGATGCCCAGGTCCTGCTCCATGTGGGCGCGGACGAAGCCGATGTTCACGCGGTCTATGTAATTGACGATGAACATGATGACGAAGAGCGGCAGGACATGGCGTTTCACTTTCGAGATGGCGGACTTCAGGACCGAATCGGCGCCCTCGTGCATCCCGGATATGGAGGTATTCACTTGGTTTTCTCCCACTGATTATTTTTATGCGGGGTGTGGCTGGATGTTGCTGTGTTGATAGACATCATACAACTACATTTTTTTGTCCTGCAAGCAGTATGGCCTAATAAAATGGCGTTTATTTTCGCTGTACTCACTTTTTTTCTGATGGGTGGCACCTTAAACAGCGGTCTTTTTTAGCCGATTGTTGAGTGTTGTCATACAAGTTGATCATGGTTTTCTTGGGATTCCAGCTGAGCGCAGTGCTACGATTCCGTTAGCCCTGCTTCCGGATGATCGCCATGCAAGAAGACCTCGACGCGCCTGCCCGCAAGCGCACCCACAACCTGGCCCATGACCTGGTGGCCAAACTGAGCCAGAGCATCTTGCTCGGGCAGATGTTGCCGGGAGACAAGCTGCCGTCGGAGAACACGATTGTTCAGGAGCACGGGGTCAGCCGCACGGTGGTGCGTGAGGCGATCTCGAAGTTGCAGGCCTCAGGCCTGGTGGAAACCCGTCACGGCATCGGCACCTTCGTGCTGGAGCGCGCACCGGAGCAGGGGCTGCGATTGAATGTCGATACCGCGCTGGGAGTGCGCAGCATTCTGGAGTTGCGCATGGGCCTGGAAACCCAGGCCGCCGCGCTGGCGGCGAGCCGTCGCACCGATCAGCAGTTGATGCAGATGCGCGAAGCGCTCGACGACTATCAGAGCCTGCTCGCCAACAACGACAGCTGCGTCGAGGCCGACAAGCGCTTCCACCTGCTGATCGCCGAAGCCACCGGCAATGTGTGCTTCACCGAAATCATGCAGCACCTGGGCAACGCCATGATTCCCCGGACCCGGGTCAATGCCGCCGAACGTGGCGCGGCGGATTTGAGTAAGTTGGGGCAATTGGCGAACCTCGAGCACGAGGCAATTCTCAACGCGATCAAACGCCAGGACCCGGACGCTGCGCGGGCCGCCATGTGGCTGCACCTGACCAACAGCCGCGACCGGTTTTCGGCCGGTGCCTGACAACCGTTTGTCCAGTTGATAGCACGCTATTCCCGCACCCGCTTCCAACGAGTATGGCCCGGATTTTCTGGACCTCATCAGTGAGGTGCGTCATGGCAAACGACTCAATGCTCCAGGGTGGAACACCCAATACCGACCCCACCAGACCCATGTCCGGCACTGACGAGCCGACGCTGGATGACGATGCTCCGCCTGGTAGGGACCCTTCACTGGACCCGGCGGCCGCAGACGCCGATCGACCCGAAGACTGGAAGGATCCGGCTGCTGACGAGGACGTACCGCCGGCGGATGAGCCAACCCCTTTATCCGATGACAGGCGATAAAAAGAACCCGGCCACTGTGCCGGGTTTTTCTTTACTGTTCGACCTTGACCAGCCTGACTCGACTCTCGGTGCCCCCTAACGTGGACGAGGACACAAAGAAGTAAGCGTAGTCTTCAAGGTAGAAAATCTTGCTGTCACGTTTGAGCTTCAGGCCAAGGTCAAACTGACAGCGCAGTTCTTTGGCGGGGCCTTTCAGTTCGCTGTTGACCTGGGCTGCGTCGAGCACACGCTGCACGGTGCACTGCACACTTTCCCGTTTCATTGTTTCGCCGTCGAGGGTGCTTCGTTCCCGTTTGCTGGCACGCATTTCCAGTGACGCACCCACCGGCATGCGCTGCCAATCGCCGGTGAAACTCAATTGCTGAGTGTCGGTGACGGTGGATAACGGTGGTCTGTTTCGCTTGCTCTCTGTCAGCGAGTATTGTTCTGCCAGTGGCAACAAGCCCCTGAAACTGACGATGTACCGGCCGACGGGAGCCTGTTCCCGGCGCTCGCGCAATTGTCCGCTCTGAGCGTCGGTGTCGAACACCAGCGCATTTTCCGTGCTTGAGTTTGAAAAATAAAAGTGCGTGTTATTGATCTTCGACACCGTGCGCTTGAGTGTCCGGGTGGGCGGCGCAAGCTTTAAATCGGTGATGGCTTTCAATACCGAAGCGGACACAGGTTCTATCTGGTAGCTCAGCGGAAGTTTGGCGCGGGCGACATACGCAGGCAGTGTCGAGCGCTGCGAGGGTGCGGTGCACGCAGCGCTCAGCAAGGTCTGGGTGTCCGCGCTGCCTTGGGCGAAGGCCTGCGACGGGTTGTTCAGTACCCCGCCCATGGACACCCGATCATTCGGGCCAAGCTGGAATGAGCTCAACACTCGATAGGTCTTGCGTGCGCAATCGACTTCGTAGCGCTCGCGAGTCTGTCCGAACAGTTGCAGGTTGGGCTTGTCGGTGAGCAGCACGGGTTCGTCGAATCCGCCCCAGAACCGCCTGACGTTGCCCTCGATTTTCAGGCTGTTGACGTCGATCATCACCCAGCGAGCGGCTTCAGTGCGATGGACAATGCGCCAGTCCGACGCTGCGGTGCGCGTACAGGCTTCGCTGAAGTGCGGCTTGCTGGCCAGTTCGGTTGCCAGTTCCTTGGGAATCAGTACGGTCAGCGGTGTGTGTTGGTGGCTGCCATCCGTCGTCGCGATTGGGAAGTTGTCGAGGAACAGTAGTTTGACATCGGGCACCTTGCAGTCCGCTTGCAGCTGTACAACGCTCGGTAAACCATCGCGAGTGTAAGCCGGTGTGTGGACCTGAAAGCTGAGGGTATCGCCGTTACGCATCACCGAGTTTTCCAGTGGCGTTTTCTTGAACACTTCTTGCACCGTCAGTACCGGCTGCCGGTAGGGAGGTGTGGCGGGAGTCGCGGGTGGCGGGCTGGCGCAACCGGACAATATCCCTAGCACACAGGCAGCAGCGAAACGGTTCATAAGCATTTCCAGGCGATGGCGTCACGTTCATGTGAACAGAGGACGTCGGCATCGCCAGGCGATTCTTTAATTCGCATGGCGTGGAGTCATGGCCGGGCGGGCGGCGCCGCGATGACGGCGGAACGCCGCTCCAGATTCAACGCCAGCACGCTGATCAGCACCACCATCGCACCTATCCCGACCATCAACGTTGGCTGCTCGCCCAAGGCAAACGCTGCAATCGCCATGGCGGTGGGCGGAATCAGATACAGCGTCATGGTCGCGCGACTCAAATCGATGTGGGCCAGTACAAATGCCCAGGCCAGGTAGGCGAGGGCGCTGGGAAACACGCCCAAGGCAACCACGGTCATTTGCACCTGCATCGGCGCGCTGGCGACTTTGCCGGCCAGCCCCGGCAGGTAAATCAGCAACAGCGCCGTGCCCGACCAGACCGTGTAGCAGACCAGCGTCAACCCGTCGTAGCGAGCGCAATGATGCTTTTGCAAGGCGAAGTAGAAACTCCACGACACCGCCGCCAGCAAGATCAGCAACCCGTGCGCATCCATGCTGCCCAGCCCTCGATCACCGGCCACCACAATCACCACGCCGATCAATCCCAATAAGACACACCCCCAGCGCCAGGCGCTGACCCGGTCCTTGAACACGAAACGCGCCAGCAAGGTACTAAACAACGGGGTCGATTGCGCCAGCACACTGGAGGCGCCGGCGCTGACATTTTGCTGGCCGATATTCAAGGCGACGTGGTGAAGGCTCACGGCAAAAAAACCTAGGACGAACAGTAACGGCAGATCGCCAAGCTTCGGCAGACTGATGCCTTTGAATGCGGCGACGACCGCCATGAACACCGAAGCGATCAGAAAGCGCAGCAGCGCCAAGTGGCCGGGGTCGTAGGCCTGCAAGCCGATGTGGATGCCGGTCGGTGAGAAGCCCCAGCAGGCGACGACAAACGCCATGGCCAAGAGAATTTTCAGGGTGTGCGTGGAGGGCTTCATGGTCGATTACCGGTGGGTTGATGCACCGAGTATCAGAAGTCTGACCATTCGCAACAACTGACTTATACTGCGACAACTGTTCACTTTTGGTGATGTATGGAATTGGCGCAGATTCGCATGTTCAAGACCGTTGCTGAGGTCGGCAGCATCGCCCGGGCGGCGGAGCTGTTGCATTGCGTGCCGTCGAACATCACGGCACGCATCAAGTCGCTGGAAGCCGAGTTGGGGGTGGCGCTGTTTCTACGCGAGGGCCGAGGCTTGCGTATCAGCCCGGCGGGCCAGACGTTTCTGTCATACGCCTCGAAAATTCTGGCGCTGACTGTTGAAGCCAAACGGGCGGTGGACCCTTCGGCCGAACCGTCCGGCCCGCTACGCATCGGCGCCATCGAATCCTCGGCCACCGGTCGCCTGCCGCGTCTGCTGGCCAAGTTTCACAAGCGATATCCTGGCGTCGCGTTGGAACTGACCACTGGAACCTGGAGCCAACTGCTCGATGACACCCTCAATCATCGGCTCGACGGCGCGATCGTCGCGGTGGATGTCGAGCGCTCGCTGCTCAAGCGCACGCCGATGTACCGCGAAGAGCTGCTGCTTATAGCCTCGACATCCCTGGGACCGGTGCGCGATATCGCCGACTTGCAGGACAAGACCGTATTCATGTGGCCGCAAGGCTGTCCTTACCGGGCGGCGCTGGAGCACTGGTTGTTGCGGCAGGGGCAGGCGCTGCCGATTGTCAGTCTGGCCAGTTATGGCGCGATAGTCGGGTGTGTCAGCGCCGGGGCCGGCGTCGCGCTGGTGCCCAAAGGGGTGTTTGAACAGTACGCTAAAGGGGCGGGGTGCGCGGGGTTTGAGTTCCCTGAGCTGACGGCGATCGACAACCTGTTTTACTGGCATGAAAACGCCGGGGTTCACCCGGCGCGGGAAGCGTTTGTGGCGATGTTGCGTGAGGAGTTTGCGTAGGCGCGGGCGCAGACGGCGATCTTTGGTACGGATCTACACGCCCACATCCCGCATCAACAACCCGAACTTCAAATCCACCGCATCCGGAATCGGCACATACACCGTGTGCCCATCCCCCGGCGCCACTTCGATCGCTTCACCTTTGATGTTCTGCAACTGATGCAGATCGAAGTGGAAATTACCCTGGGGTGTCATCAGCTCCATGTGATCGCCCAGGCTGAACCGGTTCTTGACCTTCACTTGCGCCAGGCGATCACGGCGCTCGCCGGTCAACTCGCCGACAAACTGCTGGCGCTCTGAAACCGAGCTGCCGTGCTGATAGTTCTGGTATTCGTCATGCACATGCCGGCGCAGGAAGCCTTCGGTGTAGCCGCGCTGGGCCAGGGACTCCAGATCCGTCATCAAGCTGCGATCGAACTCGCGACCGGCCACGGCATCATCAATCGCCCGGCGATAGACCTGCGTGGTGCGTGCGCAATAGAAGTGCGATTTGGTCCGGCCTTCGATCTTCAGCGAGTGCACGCCCATCTGCGTCAGCCGCCCGACATGCTGAACGGCGCGCAGGTCCTTGGCGTTCATGATGTAGGTGCCGTGCTCGTCCTCGAAGGCCGGCATCAATTCGTCAGGGCGATTGGCTTCCTGCAACAGAAACACCTGATCGGTCGGCGCGCCGATGCCCAGGGTCGGCTCGGGCTGGAATTGCTGAACGATTTCACCGAGCTGATTTTCCGTGGCTTGCGTCGCCGAATACTTCCAGCGACAGGCATTAGTGCAACTGCCCTGATTGGCGTCGCGCTTGTTCATGTAGCCCGATAACAGGCAGCGGCCGGAATAGGCCATGCACAACGCGCCATGGACAAAGACCTCCAGCTCCATCGCCGGGACGTGCTGGCGGATCTCGGCGATTTCTTCCAGTGACAGTTCCCGGGACAGGATGATCCGGCTCAAGCCCTGTTGCTGCCAGAACTCGACACTGGCCCAGTTCACCGTATTGGCCTGCACCGACAGGTGAATCGGCATCTGCGGGAAGTGTCGGCGCACCAGCATGATCAGGCCCGGGTCGGACATGATCAAAGCGTCCGGGGCCATGGCAATCACGGGGGCCAGGTCGTTGAGGAAGGTCTTGAGCTTGGCGTTGTGCGGCGCAATGTTCACCACCACATAGAAGCGCTTGCCTTGGGCCTGTGCCTCTTTGATGCCGAGCGCGAGATTGGCGTGGTCAAATTCGTTGTTGCGCACCCGCAGGCTGTAACGCGGCTGGCCGGCGTAGACCGCATCGGCACCGTAGGCGAAGGCGTATCGCATGTTTTTCAAGGTGCCGGCGGGAGCGAGCAGTTCTGGGGCAAGGAGCGTCATGGCAGTGTCGATCGCAAAAGTCCGCGAGGGTAATCGCCTTGCCCGCGAGGTTCATTGATCTGGATCTATGCTTGATGAACAAACGGATGGCACTCGCGCGAACCGTGGCGGACTAAGCATCAGCACGGCTCTTCAATACGAGAGCGCACTGACATGGATCGGACATGAACGAACAGACGGTACACAACAAATCGCTGGTGATCTTGCTCGGGGTGGTCACCGCCGCCTTTATCTGGATTTTGCTGCCGTTCTACGGCGCGGTGTTCTGGGCGGTGATCCTCGGGATTCTGTTCGCGCCGCTGCAACGCCGGATACAACTGAAGTTCAGCTGGCCGCGCAACCTGACGTCGTTGCTCACCCTGAGCATCTGCCTGGTGATCGCGATCCTGCCGGTGATCATCCTCAGCATCTTGCTGGTTCAGGAAGGGGCTGCGCTGTACAAGAGCATCGAAAGCGGCGAGCTGGACATCGCGGGGTATGTAACGCATTTCAAACACAGCCTGCCGCCGTACTTCCAGCATTTGCTGGATCGGGCCGGGCTCGGCGAGCTGGACGGGCTGCGGGAGAAAATCATCAAGAGTGCGGTGACGGGCAATGAGTTTGTCGCCACGCAAGTCTTCAGTTTCGGTCAGGGCACGTTCGATTTTGTGGTGGGTTTTTTCATCATGCTCTACCTGCTGTTCTTCTTCCTGCGAGACGGTGCGGAACTGGCGCGTAAAGTTCGCTCCGCCGTCCCGTTGCAGGAGCACCAGAAACGCCGTTTGCAGCTGAAGTTCAACCGTGTGGTGCGGGCGACCGTAAAGGGCAACCTGCTGGTGGCGATTACGCAGGGCGCATTGGGCGGTTTGATTTTCTGGTTTCTGGACATCCCGAGCGCGTTGCTCTGGGCGGTATTGATGGCGTTTCTATCGCTGTTGCCAGCCGTGGGGGCCGGGATTGTCTGGGCACCGGTAGCGGCGTTCTTCCTGTTCACCGGGGCGATCTGGCAAGGGATGGTGCTGGGGTTGTTCGGGGTTTTTGTGATCGGCCTGGTGGATAACGTGCTGCGCCCGATCCTGGTGGGCAAGGACACGAAGATGCCGGACTATCTGATCCTCATCTCGACCCTCGGCGGTCTGGCCATTTTCGGCCTGAACGGCTTTGTCATCGGGCCGCTGATCGCGGCGTTGTTCATGTCGAGCTGGGCGATCTTCATCGAAACCAAACCAAGGGTGCAGCTGCCTTAAGCGCTGAGCTGCCCCTGGCCGATTTGTTGCGACAGTGCCTTGGCGGCCGGCAGCGAAGTGAGCGGTCCGCTGATCGGTTCGCCGTCCTGCACCAGATACCAACAGGCGAGCAATCCTAGCTCTCTGAGCGGTGCGGGAACGGCGCTGCCAATTACGGACATGATCTGAACCTGGGACATAAATACCTCCATCAATCGATGGAGCTACCTTACGGACCTGCCTCGCGAACGGACAATCAACACTTTCGATAGTCGTCATTGACGCCAATGAGTTTTCAGCTCAGTCGACCACCAGGTCAAGCATATGGACCACTTCCTGCTCGTTGAGCAGGCCTTTGCGCACCAGGTTTTCGGCCAGCAGCGAAAGAAACTTGGCGCTGCGATGGCCTTCCAGGTGCTTGAGTTCGGTCAAAGCGTTGTACACCTTGCTGGAAGTGCACAAGCCGACAATGCGGTGCGGGTTTTGCGTGGGCATGAGGTCGTCCTTGTTTTTATCAACCTGTTGTTTACGCACAGATCCAAGCTTGCGGACCTGACATGACATAAATATGACCGTTTTTCCCAAGTCGGGGGAAGGGCGGTCGAGTCAATCTTGCCAACTTGAACCGTCCACACTGTCTCCACAGCGACATTGGCGCGATTTTTCCAGACCTTCGCCGACGAACGGTCACAAAAAAGCCCCGCTGATTAGGCGGGGCCTGATGAGTCTGTTACCAGCGGCCATAACCGTGGGGATGGCCGTAGTAACCGCGCGGTGGACCGTAATAACCACGGGGCGGGCCGTAGTAAACCGGCGGTGGTGCGTAGTAGACCGGTTGCTGCACGTAGACTGGCGCAGGCTGGTAATAAACCGGTGGTGGCTGTTGTATGTAAACCGGCTGAGGCTGGGCGTAGACCGGTTGCTGTACATACACCGGTCGGTTGCTGTTGATGATGGCCGAGCCGACGATCGCCGAACCAACGATCGCGCCAAATACCGCTGGACCCTGCCAACCGTGACCGCCGCCAGCCTCTGCCTGCCCTGTGATAGCAAGAGCACCGAGCAGCAAGGCAACTGTGGGGATTTTACGGATCATGATAATTCCTCGGTTCTTCGACCCGGCGCTTGCGTCTGCAATAGACCCAAGGATCGTCGCGGGGATACCTCTAAGACAGCGTTTTTTTGAAAATCAGCACGGCCGTTGGGTAAATTTTGTGTAAGGTCTGTACCGGCTTCTTTACGGCCGCTGCCACCCTGCGCGGGCACGCCGTTATGATCGATCAGAATTCGATGGAAGGGCTCATCCCGTCCATCTGAAAGTGCTTATGAAGGAGATATTTCATGCAGATGAACCCCAACCGAGACACCCAGCTGTGCATGTCGCTTTCCGGGCGTCCCGGCAATTTCGGCCTGCGGTTTCACAATCATCTGTATGAACAGTTGGGCCTGAATTTTTACTACAAGGCGTTCAGCAGTCAGGATCTGCCGGGTGCCGTTGGCGGCATTCGTGCGCTGGGTATTCGTGGCTGCGGCGTGTCGATGCCGTTCAAGGAGGCCTGCATTGCGCTGGTCGATGAGCTGGACGCGTCCGCAGCGGCCATTCAATCGATCAATACCATCGTCAACACCCATGGCCATCTCAAAGCCTACAACACCGATTACATCGCCATCGCCCAGCTGCTTGAAACCCATCAGGTGCCGAAGGAATCGACCTTTGCCCTGCGCGGCAGCGGCGGCATGGCCAAAGCCGTGGCCAGTGCCTTGCGTGATGGCGGCTATCAAAACGGCGTGATCGTGGCCCGTAACGAACAGGCCGGGCGGGCGTTGGCTGAATCACTGGGCTATCAGTGGCAGGCGGAACTGGGCTCTCAGCGTCCGCAGATGTTGATCAACGTCACGCCGATCGGCATGAGCGGCGGTCCCGAGGCCGATCAACTGGCGTTCGACGCTGAAACCATCGCGGCTGCCGAAACTGTCTTCGATGTGGTGGCGATTCCCTCGGAAACACCGCTGATCGTGCGCGGTCGCGCCGAGGGCAAACGCGTCATTACCGGGTTGGAAGTGATCGCGATCCAGGCGCTGGAGCAGTTTGTCCTGTACACCGGCGTGCGGCCGACGGATGAGCAGTTCAAGAAAGCGGTGGAGTTTGCTCGCGGTTGATCCTTCAGATTATTGGTTGGCTGTACCGGCCTCATCGCGAGCAGGCTCGCTCCCACAGTGGATTGGCGTCGTACACATTTTTTGTGTCCGACAGAAAACCCTGTGGGAGCGAGCCTGCTCGCGATGGGCGCAACTCGGTCTCTCAAGTGCATCTGCCGCCTATACTCCCCGCCAGCAAAGACTTGCCGCCCCAACCAACAAACCGTGCCCGAGGTTCCCATGCATCCCCCCATTCTCAACCTGAATCAGGTCGAACTCGAACCGTTGCCCGAAGCCCTGGCGCCCACCGGTGATACCGCTGGCCGCTACCAGCAAAGAATGGCCCGTGTCGGCCAGCAGTTGGGGTCGCAAAAGCTCGGTTATCGGTTATACGTGTTGGAACCAGGCATGCGTGGCAGCCCGTTTCACAGTCATCGGGTCAACGAGGAGATGTTTTACGTCGTGGCCGGGGAAGGGGAGGTGCGCCTCGGTGCCGAACGGTTTCCGATCCGCGCTGGCGACGTGATCGCCTGCCCGCCGGGCGGTCCTGAAGCGGCGCACCAGATCATCAACACCAGCAAGGGCGAACTGCGCTACCTGGCGGTCAGCACCCAGCAATCGCCGGAGATTTGCGAGTACCCGGATTCCGGCAAATACGTGGTGATGGACCACTTCAAGGTCGACGCCGAAGGTAATCCCTCAGGCTTCGTCGCCATCGCCCGGCCGGGCGATGGCGTGGATTACTGGGACGGCGAGTAGCACTCCCTTTAGTAGGCGCGAGGCTTGCCCGCGAAGGCGATTTTCAGTTCGACGATAATGTTGAATCGCTTTCGCGGGCAAGCTCCTACAAATCACAACGTTGGTTATTCGAGGCGCGCCAGGCGCTCTTCGAGTGCGGCAATCCGCGCTTCGAGCTCTTCGATTCGTTCAACCGACACACCGCTACCGGCACTGCGTTCGGCCGGGTTTTGCCGGGCGGCGAGGATGACTTCGATATCCGCCGGATCCCCCAGCGCATGCATATAGCGGTCTTCCCGCTGGCCGGACTGACGCGGAATCAGCAGTGCCAATCCGCGAGCAATCAGACGTTCCAGTTGATGCACAACCTGCTCGGCATCTTCAAACTCATGCATGCGTGCGCTGCGGGTCAGCAGTTCATTGACCGTCTGCGGACCGCGCAAAAACAACAGCCCCGTCAGAATCACCTGGGCTGGCACCAGTTCCAGCGCCTTGTCGACCTTATGTTCCCAGCGATCGGCACGGCTGCCCATCACCAGTTTGGTAAACCCGCGGACTTCAAGGGCGCGCAGGCTCTGGCCGACCTGGCCCTGAGTGAGGTTCATCACCGGTTCGCGACTGGTTTTCTGGTTGCAGGCAATCACCAGCGCATTGAGGGTCAGCGGATAGGTTTCCGGGCTGGTGGCCTGCTTCTCGATCAACGAGCCCAGAATGCGGATTTCCGTGCTGTTGAGGCGCGGCTCGTCGAAGGTCGTTTCTTGCTCAGTGCTCATCGCGCTTTTCCCTATGCAATCGAAGCATGCAGTCGAAGCCGCCTAGCCTAATCCTTGCTGGATAAAAGACAAGCCGCAGGAGGGGCGGGCATGGCTATAATCGGCCCACGTTTTCCTCCTGTCACCACACGAGACTGTCATGACTATTTCCCTGTATGCCGCTTCCGTTCCTGTTTTCAAACAAATGCTCAGCGCCCTGAGCGACGTTCTGAACAAGGCCGAAGCCCACGCCACCGCCAAGAACATCGACCCGAACGCATTCCTGCAAGCCCGCCTGTACCCGGACATGTTCCCGCTGGTGCGTCAGGTGCAGATCGCCGTTGATTTCGCCAAAGGCGTATCCTCGCGCCTGGCCGAGATCGAAGTGCCGAAGTACGACGACACCGAAACCACCTTCGCTGAACTGCAAGCCCTGATCACCAAGGTTCTGGCCTACATCGGCGAGATCAAGCCAGAGCAGATCGACGGCAAGGAAGGCATCGAGATCGTGACGCGTCCAGGCACGCCAAAAGAGAAGCGCTTCAGTGGCCAGGCTTACCTGCTGACCTACGGCCTGCCGCAGTTCTTCTTCCACGTCACCACCGCTTACGCACTGCTGCGTCACAACGGTGTGGAAGTGGGCAAGCGCGATTACATGGGCGCGTTCTAAACCGCCCGCGCACAAAAAAGCCCGCCAAGGTACAAGCCTTGGCGGGCTTTTTTGTGCGCTTGGCGGCTCACGCCAAAGCTGTAGGAGCCAGGCCAGGCGAAGGCGTCATTGAGATCGCCTTCGCCGGCAAGCCTGGCTCCTACAAGGGGCGGGGTCAGGCCAGGCGTTCGGCTTTTGCTTCTTCACCCAGGCAAGCCGCGGCGGTGAACAGCACGTCAGTGGACGAGTTCAGCGCCGTCTCCGCAGAATCCTGCAACACACCAATAATGAAACCCACCGCTACCACCTGCATGGCGATTTCACTCGGAATGCCAAACAGGCTGCACGCCAGCGGGATCAGCAACAACGAACCACCGGCCACGCCCGAAGCACCACACGCACAGATCGCCGCCACCAAACTGAGCAGAATGGCTGTCGGGATATCCACGGCGATGCCCAAGGTATGCACGGCCGCCAGGGTCAGCACGGTGATGGTAATCGCCGCGCCGGCCATGTTGATGGTGGCACCCAGCGGGATCGATACCGAGTAAGTGTCTTCATGCAGGCCCAGGCGCTTGCTCAATTCCAGGTTGACCGGAATGTTCGCCGCCGAGCTGCGGGTAAAGAACGCGGTGATGCCGCTTTCTCGCAAGCACATCAGCACCAGAGGATACGGGTTGCGGCGCAGTTTCCAGAACACGATCAGTGGATTCATCACCAGCGCGACAAACAACATGCAGCCCAGCAGCACGGCCAGCAGATGCACGTAGCCGATCAACGCCCCGAAGCCAGACGTGGCCAAGGTCGACGCGACCAGGCCGAAGATCCCCAGCGGTGCGAAACGAATCACCAGGCGCACGATCAGGGTCACGCCATTGGACAGGTCGCCGAGCACTTCGCGAGTGGTGTCACCGGCATGGCGAATCGCAACGCCCATGCCGATCGCCCAGGCCAGAATGCCGATGAAGTTGGCGTTCATCAGCGCACTGACCGGGTTGTCGACCACACTGAGCAGCAGACTTTGCAGCACTTCGCTGATGCCGCCCGGCGCAGTCACGGCGACGTCATGACTGGACAGCACCAGACTGGACGGGAACATCATGCTGGCAACCACCGCGACAACCGAGGCGGCAAACGTCCCCAGCAAGTACAAAAACAGAATCGGCCGGATGTGGGTTTCCTGGCCGTGCTTATGGTTGGCGATCGACGCCATCACCAGCACGAACACCAGAATCGGCGCGACGGCTTTGAGTGCCGAAACGAAGACCTTGCCGATGAATGCCGTGGATTTCGCCACCTCAGGCGCGATCAGCGCCAGGGCAATCCCGGCGATCAGGCCGATGACGATTTGCGAGACCAGGCTCAAGCGTTTCAAGCGTTGCAATAGCGAAGGGGATGAAGCAGTCATAAAACGGCATCTCTGATTATTAGGTGCGGGGGTGTCGCGACATCAATGCCAGTGAATGGCCGATGAACAAGGTGTACGTATCGCAGGGCGCGGACTTTATCACAGCGTGGTCTTGATCCTTCAGACCTGTGACGATCTGCCGCCCGCACGTTCAACGAGATCGGCAGGTTCGTGCAACCCTGATCGGAAACACTCTGTTAAGATTGCGCATCCTCATTTTCAAGTCATGCCAGTGGGCCTTCGGGTTATCGCTGGTGTCGTCGTTTTCTGGAGTTCTGCATGCTGTTGCCCATCCTTCTGTTGTCGGCCGCCGGTTTTACCGTGCTGACCACGGAATTCGTCATCGTCGGCCTGTTGCCGGCGATTGCCCGAGACCTTGAAGTCAGCATCCCCCAAGCAGGTTTGCTCGTGACCCTGTTCGCCTTTACCGTCGCCGCGTTCGGGCCGTTCCTGACCGCGTACTTCGCAAGGTTCGAGCGGCGCAAGCTTTTCATCTCGGTGCTGATCATGTTCGGCCTGGCCAACACCCTCGCGGCGTTTGCGCCGAACATCTGGGTGATGGCCATCGCCCGCTTGATCCCCGCGTTGGGGTTGCCGGTTTTCTGGGCGCTGGCCAGTGAAACCGCCGTGGACATCGTCGGGCCGGATTACGCCGGGCGGGCAATTGCCAAAATCGGTTTCGGCATTGTCTGTGCCACGGTGTTCGGCATTCCGGTGGGCACGTTGATTTCCGATGCGTTCGGCTGGCGCAGTGCCTTCGGCATTCTGGCGGTGATCGCCTTTGCCAAGGCGTTGCTGCTGTTTATCTACCTGCCGAAAACCAACCTGCATCAGCATCAGGTGAGCTTCCGTTCGCAGTTCAAGATCTTGCGCAGCCCGTTGATGCTGGGCCATGTGCTCCTGTCGATCCTGGTGTTCAGCGGCATGTTTACCGCTTACACCTACCTGGCGGACATCCTTGAACGCCTCGCCGGTTTCAACGGTACGGTGGTCGGCTGGTGCCTGATGGGCTTCGGCGCGGTCGGTCTGATCGGCAACTCGTTGGGTGGTCGCGCGGTGGATCGTCATCCGTTGATGGCTTCGATGATGTTCTGCACGTTCATGATCGCCGGCATGGTGGCGTTGGTACCGAACATTCATTCGCCGCTCGGTCTGGCGGCGGCGATGGGCATCTGGGGCGTGACTCAGGCGGCGTTGTTCCTGGTCAGTCATGTGCGATTGATGAAGGCCGCGCCCGAGGCACCGGCCTTTGCCGCGTCGCTGAACATCGCCGGGGCCAACCTCGGGATCGGCCTGGGTGCGATGGTCGGTGGACGGGTGATCGACAGCGTTGGCCTGGGCGGGCTGGGTTTTGCGGCTGCCGCGTTTATCCTGGTTTCGATTCTCCTGGCCATGGCGCTGATGACCATGAAACCTCGGGAAATCTGCGCCTGACCTTCACAGCTCGGTAAACAGCTCGCGTCGGGCACCTTCGGTAATCGCCACGATGCCGGGGTGCTTGACCTTGCGTTCCACGGAAATGGCGTAGAACGACTCCGTCACAGCGTCGGTCTGGCCAATCAACTCCACGCCGTATTGGCGTTTCACTTCGTCGGCAATCACGCTCGGGCCGATGAAAATCCCGCTGCCCGATTGACCGAAAGCCTGCATCAGCGCGCTGTCGTCGAACTCGCCGACAATGCGCGGCTGGATTTGCTGCTCGGCAAACCAGCGCTGCAAGCGACTGCGCACCACGGTTTCCGGCCCGGGAATCAGCAGTGGTGCGCCGTGCAGGCTGCGTGGGAAATCCTGACCGTACTGTGCTGCCAGCTCGGCGGTGGCGAAGAAGCTGATCCCGCATTCACCGAGTTTCTGGCTGTAACCCTTGATGTCCAGGTGCGAGGGCATCGGGCTGTCGGAAATCACCAGGTCCAGCCGCTGGATCGCCAGGTCGGCGAGCAGCCGTTCCAGTTTGTCTTCGCGGCAGGTGATGCGCAGCGGTTCACTCAACTCCATGGTCGGTGCGATCAGGCGATAGACGATGGATTTGGGCACCACATCGGCGACGCCCACCCGAAACAGGATCTGCTGTTCATTGGGTTGCGCCCGCAGCATCAACTCCAGTTCGCCGCCCAGCTGAAACATTTGCTCGGCGTAGGGCAGGGTCTGACGCCCGGCCTCCGTCAGCTCAAGCTGGCGACCGACCCGCCTGAACAGCTCGATGCCATAGGTTTGTTCGAGCAGGGAAATCTGCCCGCTGATGGTCTGGGGCGTCAGGTTCAGCTGCTCGCAGGCGCGCACGATGCTGCCGGTCTTGGCCACCACCCAGAAGTAATGCAATTGCCGATAGTTGAGCATGACGGCCTACAGTTCGTGAAAATCGAAGTATAACCGCTAAAAATACGAATTTTCCTGAAGTGTTTGCCTCCCTAGAATGCCTCGCTATCAACGGGCCATCGTTTCGGCCCGTTTTGTTCTATCGAGGAAAGCATCATGAAGCTTAAAACCACGGCACTGTTGATTGCGTCTTTACTGGTATTGGCCGGTTGCGACCAGGCCGAGAAAAGCGCGCAGCAATTGATGGGCAAGGCTGCCGAAACCGCCAAACAGGCGATCGACGACACCCACAAAGCCGCCGAACAAGCGATCAGTGATGCCACCGGCGGCCTGATCAGCAAGAAAGAACCATCGGCCGAAGACCAGCGCAAAACCGAATCTTCGTCCCAGGAAATCTAAACCGTCTACAACGAGTCAGGACTGACCCATGGAATACCTTTTAGAACTTGCTGCAAGCCCCACCGCCTGGGTCGCCCTGGCCACTTTGATCGTCATGGAGATCGTGCTCGGCATCGATAACCTGATCTTCATCTCGATCCTGACCAACAAGCTGCCCGAGCAGCATCGGCAGAAAGCACGCCGCATCGGTATCGGCATGGCGCTGATTCTGCGACTGGGCCTGCTGAGCACTATCGCGTTCATCGTCCAGTTGACCGAGCCTGTGATCGATATTCTCGGCCATGCGTTCTCCTGGAAGGACATGATCCTGATCGCCGGTGGCCTGTTCCTGTTGTGGAAGGCGACTACCGAGATCCATCACAGCATGGACCCGGCCCCGGATGATCCGATGTCGGCGACCTCGACCGTGACCCTGGGCTTTGCTGCCGCGATCGGTCAGATCCTGATGCTGGACATGGTGTTTTCCATCGACAGCATCATTACCGCTGTGGGCATGACCGAGCATTTGCCGATCATGATCATCGCCGTAGTGGTGTCGGTGCTGGTGATGTTGCTGGCGGCTGATCCTCTGGCCAAATTCATCAACGACAACCCGACCGTGGTGATGCTGGCGCTGGGCTTCCTGATCATGATCGGTATGACACTGATCGCTGAAGGTTTCGGGGCTCACGTGCCTAAAGGCTACGTCTATGCGGCCATGGCTTTCTCGGCGACCATCGAGGGCTTGAACATGATGTCGCGTCGGGCCAAGCAGAAGAAAATAGCGGCTGAAGCTTAACCCGCGGAAAAATGAAACGGCCGCCTGCGCTCGAAAGAGCCCAGGCGGCCGTTTTTGTTGGCGAATCCGAAGGATCAGTGCGCGGTCGCGTGGTGGACCGGTGGTTTATCGGTCTTCGCCAAAGGCGCCGATTGAACGGGGTGGTGATGGTGCCGACGGGTAATCCGCAAAACGCCCCACAGCATGGCGGCGGCCACGGCCAGCCAGCCGGAAATCAACATCACGATTGTCATTGTCAGGCTCATCAGTGCCTCCTCTTTGCCCTGCATCGGGCACACACTCTTTGCAAATGACAGTCTAGTCGCTGCTGTGTTTCAGGCTATTGACCAAAGGTCGGCTGTCATCAACCAGTTCGCTCTATCGAATGCACTCAACTGTAGGTTAAGGCTATACCGCCGCCGCGTGGCGTCCTATGATCGACGGCCAAGCCGGGAGCGTATTAACTGGCGTCTGAACAAGAGAGTGATGATCGTGCGGGTATTTTCTCGAATTCGAGCGGCGGCGCTGATTGTCGGCTGCGTTGCAGGTTTGGCCGGATGCGCGGGGACTGTGGCGCCGGAGATCAAGCGGTTGCCCGAGCGGGTAGAACTCAGCGGCACGTTCTACCGTGGCCAGGACTATCAGAGCGGACCACAGGTATTGGCCAGCATGCTGGCACAGCAGGGCATCGTGATTACGCCCGGGTTGCTGCAAAAACCCCTGCACTTGCCCGGCGCCGAAGCACAACTGCAACAGAATATGCAAAACCTGGCGCGTGAGTACGGGATGGTGGTGTATCCCCTCGACGCCCATTTGCCGGCGCTGTTGACCCAGGTCGCGGCCGGTTATCCGGTGATGGTGCGCTTCACTGAAGGCTCGGCGCTCTGGGCTGAGCCGCGTTACGCCATTCTCGCCGGATACAATCGCCAGAAGCAGACGGTGTTGCTGCGTGCCGGGATGAATCGCCGGAATTTGATGAGCTTCAGTTCGTTTGAGTCCTCTTTCAAGGATGCTGGCGGCTGGGCCGTGTTGATTCAGAAACCCAATCAGATCCCTGCCAACGTTGATCAGCAGCGCTGGCTGAAGGCGGCGAGCGATCTTGGCCAGGCCGGTCAGGAACAGGCTGCTGCCCGCGCGAAGAAGGCGTTGACCGCACAATAAGCTTCCGTTCGTCATGTGCCCGGCACCGTCGGGCATGCCTGGCCTCTAAAGGACAAGACCCGGTTTCTCCGGGCCAGATCCCAGGAGGCGCCCCATGGCACATTCCAATACCCCCGACGGCCCGCATTCATCCGAACATTCTTCGGGCGACGAATTGGGATTCGACCCCGATTCGCCGGACCTCGCCGATCCTCAGGTCGATCCCATCGGCCCCGCCAAGGCGCCGAGGGATGTAAAGCCGGGCGACAATCCCAAGGCTCCGGCGAAGCCTTACGACCCACTCGCTGATCTGAAACCCTAACCCTTGGTGAGGTGCGTATGTCTACTGATTCGAGTTTCAACGACAAACGTCCGGACAGTGTTCCAACGACCCCTGAAGAGGGTGTTGATCCGGTGATGGATCCGAACGATCCGTTAAGGGATCCGTTGGCCCGTCCGATGGTGGTCCCGACGGAGCATCCCCATGGCATGAAAGATCCAAGCGCCGGGGATGGCATTCCAGATGACGATCAGATGCCGCTGCCCAACGATTAACGCCAGACGAAAAAAAGCCCCGAATGATCGGGGCTTTGTTTTTTCTGTCGCTGACTTATTTCGAGGCTTCAACCACACCGCTCTGGCGGTGCTTGAGGTTCTTGTCCGACTTGTACTGCAAGGCTACCGACGGCACGTCTGCGCCTTTGCCGGTTTCCACCCAGCTGCGGATGCGGGCGGCATCGGCAAAATGCGTGTACTTGCCGAAGGCGTCGAGAATCACCAGCGCCACTTGGCGATTGCCCATGCTGGTCACCAACACCAGGCAGTGACCGGCTTCGTTGGTGAACCCGGTTTTGGTCAGCTTGATGTCCCAGTTTGGCTTGCGGACCAAATGGTCGGTGTTACGGAAACCCAGGCTGTAGTTGGGTTTGCGGAAGGTGACGGTTTTTTCTTTGGTGGTGCTCAACTCGGTCAATAACGGGTATTTGTGTGCGGCGATCAGCAATTTGCTCAGGTCGCGGGCAGTAGAGACGTTACGCGGGGAGAGGCCCGTCGGCTCGACGAAGTGGGTGCTGGTCATGCCCAGCGCCTTTGCCTTGGCGTTCATCGCGGCAATGAATGCGACGTAGCCACCCGGATAGTGATGAGCCAGGCTCGCCGCTGCACGGTTTTCCGAGGACATCAGGGCGATCAGCAGCATTTCCCTGCGCGGCAATTCACTTTTGAGTTTGACCCGGGAAAACACGCCTTTCATTTCTGGCGTGTCGCTGATGTTGATATTGATGTACTCGTCCATGTTCTGCCTGGCTTCGACCACAACCAGACCGGTCATCAATTTGCTGACCGAGGCGATAGGGACAACCACATCGGGGTTGCTGGCATAGATGACTTTGTTGGTCTGCATATCCAGCAGCAAAGAGCTGCCGGAAGCGAGCTTGAGTTGTTTCGTGTCTCGGGGGGCTGCGGTGGTCTCCGCGGCGCTGGCGATTGGCGTGATGAACGTCCCTGTAAATACAAAAAATAGGCTCAGGATGGAAAGACGGATTTTCACGCTGGCGGACTCATAAGGTGTTGATAAGCCGTTATGTAACGGGTTATTTCGTAAAAAGCGCGACATTCTGGAGTATGGCTGAATAACTGTCGATGGTTGTTCAAGGAGGAGGTGAAAGTCCTTGGAAACATGAAAAAAAAGTCATTTTCCGGCGGATGGTCGATCTTTCACCCCAGGCAAAAAGAACCCCGCCATTGGCGGGGTTCTTTTGTTCATCGCTTATGTCGAAGCGGGCACTCAGCTGTGCAGTGTTTCTGCCGCGTACAGCGTGTTTTCCAGCAGGCAGGCACGCGTCATCGGGCCGACACCGCCCGGTACCGGCGTGATCCAGCCAGCGCGGGGCAGGGCGGTTTCGTAGATCACGTCACCGACCAGTTTGCCGTCTTCCTGGCGGTTGATGCCGACGTCGATCACGATCGCGCCTTCCTTGATCCACTCACCTTTGACCAGGCCCGGTTTGCCGGCGGCGACGACAACCAGGTCGGCACGGCCGACGTGGCCGGCCAGATCCTTGGTGAAGCGGTGGGTGACGGTCACGGTGCAACCGGCGAGCAGCAATTCCATCGCCATCGGACGGCCAACGATGTTGGAGGCTCCGACGACCACCGCGTCCATCCCGTAAAGGTCGACACCGGTGCTTTCCAGCAAGGTCATGATGCCTTTGGGGGTGCACGGACGCAGCAACGGGATGCGCTGGGCCAGGCGGCCGACGTTATAAGGATGGAAACCGTCGACATCTTTATCTGGACGAATGCGCTCCAGCAATTTGGAGGCATCCAGGTGCTCAGGTAAAGGAAGCTGAAGCAGAACGCCGTCAATTGCCGGATCGTCGTTCAGGCGATCGATCAGGTCGGTCAGTGCTTCTTGAGTGGTTTCGGAAGGCAGGTCGTAGGCTTGGGAAATGAAGCCGACCTCTTCACAGTCTTTACGCTTGTGCGAGACATAAACCTGAGAGGCGGGATCGCTGCCGACCAGGATCACCGCGAGGCCCGGGGTGCGCAGGCCTTGCTCGCGACGCTCGGTGACTCGTTTGGCGATCTGCTGGCGCAGGCTGGCGGCGATCGATTTGCCGTCGATTAGTTGTGCAGTCATTGCGCGTGATTAACCATCGAGAGGGGAAAAAAAGAGAACGCATTCTCGCATGTCATGAGGTGAGGGCAAAGGCGCTTGGTCTGCAAATTCCTCTAAGCCCTTTAATTAAATGAATTTTTTATAAAAAGCATTTGACGGCCTTCGGGGCGCTCTATACTATTCGTCGCACTTGTCGGGCACAGCCTAGCACTGGATGAGAAGGTCAAGCGGAATTACGGTTCTGCGAGGCTGGAAAGCTCTTAGTTTGTAGTCCTCCAAGAGTACAGATTAATAAGGCGCCCGTAGCTCAGCTGGATAGAGCATCCGCCTTCTAAGCGGATGGTCGCAGGTTCGAGTCCTGCCGGGTGCGCCATTAGGCAGCTTTGGCACAAGTAGCGCGATATGGTGGGCGTAGCTCAGTTGGTAGAGCACGGGATTGTGACTCCCGTTGTCGAGGGTTCGATCCCCTTCGTCCACCCCATATTTCAAAAGGCGCCAGATTAACAGTCTGGCGCCTTTGCTTTAACAGCTTCAAACGCGGATGTGGTGGAATTGGTAGACACACTGGATTTAGGTTCCAGCGCCGCAAGGTGTAAGAGTTCGAGTCTCTTCATCCGCACCAAATAAAGCTTCACTCAAGCCGGTTGGCCTGGTTGGGGCGCAGCAAGGGAGTTGATTGGCTTCTTTGCAAGGCAATATGGTGGGCGTAGCTCAGTTGGTAGAGCACGGGATTGTGACTCCCGTTGTCGAGGGTTCGATCCCCTTCGTCCACCCCATATTTCGAGAGGCGCCAGATTTAACAGTCTGGCGCCTTTTTTGTTTTAGCGGTTCGAGTGTCAAGCGGCTGCATGTCCTGGGTCGCAGGGGTGGGGTGTTTCGTCGTATTTATGTTTCTCGATGATGCCGCGCCGCCCGCCGGCTTGCTCGCAAGACCGGCTGTCAGGGAGATGATTGGCAACTTCTTCTATATATAGAAGGATTGGTGCAGAGCCCTGGCGTGACTGGCTGTATTTGCTAACAGGGCGAGGCACAACCGTTTGTCCCCGCCTATAAATTGCCTGCTGCTTTTTTACCCGTTTTCAGTAGGGTGACTTCTTGAGTTTGACCCACTAGAATGCATGCCCTTGATTCTGGGGTCGGAAACGGCCGGCTAACGTCTGTGCAACGAGGAATATCCATGCAAGTTTCTGTTGAAAATACTTCTGCTCTTGAGCGCCGCATGAGCATCACCGTGCCGGCTGAGCGCATCGAGACTCAGGTCAACAAGCGTCTGCAGCAGACTGCCCAAAAGGCCAAGATTGCTGGCTTCCGTCCAGGCAAAGTGCCAATGAGCGAAATCAAGCGCCGTTTCGGTGCTGATGCGCGTCAGGAAGCTGTAGGCGATGTGATCCAGTCTTCGTTCTACGAAGCTGTTGTCGAGCAAAAGCTGAACCCGGCTGGCGCTCCTTCGATCGAGCCTAAATCGATGGAAGCTGGCAAAGATCTGGAATACGTTGCAGTTTTCGAAGTGTTCCCTGAGTTCACCGTTGCTGGCTTCGACGGCATCACCGTAGAGCGTCTGAGCGCTGACGTGGCTGACGCCGATCTGGACAAGATGCTGGACGTGCTGCGCAAGCAGAACACCCGTTTCGAAGTGGCTGAGCGCGCCGCTCAGAACGAAGACCAACTGAACATCGATTTCGTTGGCAAGGTTGACGGTGAAGTGTTCGCTGGCGGTTCTGCCAAGGGTACTCAGCTGGTGCTGGGTTCCGGCCGCATGATCCCTGGTTTCGAAGACGGCCTGGTTGGCGCTAAAGCCGGCGAAGAGCGCGTGCTGAACCTGACCTTCCCAGAGGACTATCAGAACCTCGACCTGGCTGGCAAAACCGCTGAGTTCACCGTGACCGTGAACACTGTTTCCGAGCCGAAACTGCCAGAACTGAACGAAGAATTCTTCGCTCAATTCGGCATCAAGGAAACGGGCCTGGAAGGCTTCCGCACCGAAGTTCGCAAGAACATGGAGCGTGAACTGCGTCAGGCGATCAAATCCAAGGTCAAGAATCAGGTAATGGACGGTCTGCTGGCCACCAACCCGATCGAAGTGCCTAAGGCGCTGCTGTCCAACGAAGTTGACCGTCTGCGCGTGCAGGCTGTTCAGCAGTTCGGCGGCAACATCAAGCCTGACCAACTGCCGGCCGAGCTGTTCGAAGAACAAGCCAAGCGCCGTGTTGTTCTGGGTCTGATCGTGGCTGAAGTGGTCAAGCAATTCGACCTCAAGCCTGACGAAGCCCGCGTTCGTGAAATGATTCAGGAAATGGCTTCGGCCTACCAAGAGCCTGAGCAGGTTGTGTCCTGGTACTACAAGAACGACCAGCAACTGAACGAAGTTCGTTCGGTTGTGCTGGAAGAACAAGTTGTGGATACTGTTCTGCAGAAAGCTAGCGTGACCGACAAATCGGTCTCTTACGAAGAAGCAGTCAAGCCGGTAGAAGCTCCACAAGCCGACTGATCGTTTTTGCGGTAAGAAGCACACACCATAAGCCAGCCTTCGTGCTGGCTTATGCGTATTCAAGACATAACTATTTGGGAGTGACTGCAGAGCATGTTCCGTAATTCGTATATTCAGCAGAACTCTGATATCCAGGCCGCTGGCGGCCTGGTCCCGATGGTTGTCGAGCAGTCTGCTCGTGGCGAGCGCGCCTATGACATCTACTCGCGCCTTCTCAAGGAACGAGTGATTTTTCTGGTTGGCCCGGTAGAGGACTACATGGCCAACCTGATTTGTGCGCAATTGCTGTTCCTTGAAGCGGAAAACCCGGACAAGGACATCCATCTCTATATCAACTCCCCGGGCGGTTCGGTGACAGCGGGCATGTCGATCTATGACACCATGCAGTTCATCAAACCCAATGTATCGACCACCTGTATTGGTCAGGCCTGCAGCATGGGCGCCTTCCTTTTGACGGCCGGTGCCGCCGGCAAGCGTTATTGCCTGCCGAATTCGCGCGTGATGATTCACCAGCCACTGGGCGGTTTCCAAGGCCAGGCTTCGGATATCGAAATCCATGCCAAGGAAATCCTCTTCATTCGTGAGCGTCTCAACACGCTGATGGCCAAGCACAGCGGCCACACACTTGAAGAAATCGAGCGCGATACCAACCGCGATAACTTCATGAGTGCAGAAGCCGCGCGTGATTACGGGTTGATCGATGAAGTGATCAACCAGCGCCCCGCTTAAATTAAGCAGCTCAAAATAGGGTGGGTCGGCTGGTCCGATCACCGGCGGGCTTGAAAAAGCCCGCAATAGCCTTCATCTTGTGTTGCAAGCCTATCGGATTTGGATCGAACGAATGACTGACACCCGCAACGGCGAGGACAACGGCAAGCTGCTCTATTGCTCCTTCTGTGGCAAAAGCCAGCATGAAGTACGCAAATTGATTGCCGGCCCCTCGGTCTTTATCTGCGACGAGTGCGTCGACCTGTGCAATGACATCATCCGAGAGGAGGTGCAGGAAGCCCAGGCCGAAAGCAGCGCGCATAAATTGCCTTCGCCTAAAGAAATCAGCGGCATCCTTGATCAGTACGTGATTGGTCAGGAGCGTGCGAAAAAGGTTCTGGCCGTAGCGGTGTACAACCACTACAAGCGTCTGAACCAGCGCGACAAAAAGAATGACGACGTCGAACTTGGCAAAAGCAACATCTTGCTGATCGGCCCGACAGGCTCGGGTAAAACCCTGCTTGCCGAAACACTGGCCCGCTTGCTGAACGTTCCGTTCACCATCGCCGATGCAACCACCCTCACCGAGGCGGGTTACGTGGGTGAAGATGTCGAGAACATCATTCAGAAGCTGTTGCAGAAGTGCGATTACGACGTGGAAAAAGCCCAGATGGGCATTGTCTACATCGACGAAATCGACAAGATCTCGCGCAAGTCTGACAACCCGTCGATCACCCGGGACGTTTCCGGTGAAGGCGTGCAGCAGGCCCTGCTCAAGTTGATCGAAGGCACGGTCGCTTCCGTTCCGCCGCAAGGTGGTCGCAAGCATCCGCAGCAGGAATTCCTTCAGGTCGACACCCGCAACATCCTGTTCATCTGCGGTGGTGCGTTCTCCGGTCTGGAAAAGGTTATTCAAAACCGTTCCACCAAGGGCGGCATCGGTTTCAACGCGGAAGTTCGCAGCAAGGAAGAAGGCAAGAAGGTGGGTGAATCCCTGCGTGAAGTCGAGCCTGACGATCTGGTCAAGTTCGGTCTGATCCCGGAGTTCGTCGGTCGTCTGCCGGTCCTTGCCACGCTGGACGAGCTTGATGAGGCTGCGTTAATGCAGATTCTCACCGAGCCGAAAAATGCTTTGACCAAGCAGTATGCCAAGCTGTTCGAGATGGAAGGTGTAGACCTGGAATTCCGGGCCGACGCACTGAAATCGGTCGCCAAACGTGCCCTGGAACGCAAGACCGGTGCCCGTGGACTGCGTTCGATTCTCGAAGGTGTATTGCTCGACACTATGTATGAAATCCCCTCGCAGTCCGAGGTGAGTAAAGTAGTGATCGACGAAAGCGTTATAGAAGGCAAGTCCAAGCCACTGTATATCTACGAAAACAGTGAGCCGGCTGCCAAGGCTGCGCCAGACGCTTAAGCGTCCGGCAGCTGGAGCAAAGAAGGGGCCTTCGGGCCCCTTTTCTTTTAAAGCGTTTTTAACACCCTCTTTGCGCTTGTTTTTTTTCAAAGCAGCCCCCATCTTGGTTTCAAGCTTACTTCCATCTGTTTACGGCCATATGGCCGCCGTAGAGGCGAAATCATGAAGACAACCATCGAATTGCCTCTCCTGCCATTGCGTGATGTTGTGGTTTATCCGCACATGGTTATCCCGCTGTTCGTGGGGCGCGAGAAATCCATCGAAGCCCTCGAGGCTGCGATGACGGGCGACAAGCAGATTCTTCTGCTGGCTCAGAGAAACCCTGCTGACGACGATCCCGGTGAAGATGCACTTTATCGCGTAGGCACCATTGCGACCGTTCTGCAGCTGCTCAAGCTGCCTGACGGCACGGTCAAGGTTCTGGTCGAAGGCGAGCAGCGGGGCGCCGTGGAGCGCTTCAGCGAAGTGGACGGCCACTGCCGTGCCGAAGTCTCGCTGATCGACGAAGTCGACGCGCCTGAGCGTGAGTCGGAAGTGTTCGTCCGCAGCCTTTTGGCTCAGTTCGAACAATATGTGCAGCTGGGCAAGAAAGTCCCGGCTGAAGTCCTCTCGTCGCTCAACAGCATCGACGAGCCAGGTCGCCTGGTCGACACCATGGCCGCTCACATGGCCCTGAAGATCGAGCAGAAGCAGGAAATCCTCGAAATCATCGATTTGTCGGCCCGGGTCGAGCACGTTCTGGCGTTGCTGGATGCCGAGATCGACCTGCTGCAAGTCGAAAAACGCATTCGCGGTCGCGTCAAGAAACAAATGGAGCGCAGCCAGCGCGAGTACTACCTGAATGAGCAGATGAAGGCCATTCAGAAAGAGCTCGGCGACAGCGACGAAGGCCACAACGAAATCGAAGAGCTGAAAAAGCGCATCGATGCCGCGGGCCTGCCGAAAGATGCGTTGGCCAAGGCCCAGGGTGAACTGAACAAGTTGAAACAAATGTCGCCAATGTCCGCGGAAGCGACCGTGGTGCGTTCGTACATCGACTGGCTGGTTCAGGTGCCGTGGAAGGCCCAGAGCAAAGTGCGCCTGGACCTTGCGCGCGCAGAAGACATTCTTGATGCAGACCACTACGGTCTGGAAGAAGTCAAAGAGCGGATCCTCGAATACCTCGCCGTGCAAAAGCGCGTGAAGAAAATTCGTGGTCCGGTGTTGTGCCTGGTCGGTCCTCCAGGGGTGGGTAAAACCTCTCTGGCAGAGTCGATCGCCCACGCCACCAACCGCAAATTTGTCCGTATGGCCCTCGGTGGCGTACGTGACGAAGCGGAAATTCGTGGTCATCGCCGGACTTACATCGGTTCGATGCCAGGAAGATTGATTCAAAAGATGACGAAGGTGGGCGTCCGCAACCCGCTGTTCCTGCTCGATGAAATCGACAAAATGGGCAGCGACATGCGTGGCGATCCGGCGTCGGCGCTGCTGGAAGTGCTCGATCCGGAGCAGAACCACAACTTCAACGATCACTATCTGGAAGTCGACTACGACTTGTCCGATGTGATGTTCCTGTGCACGTCGAACTCCATGAATATTCCGCCGGCGCTGCTCGACCGGATGGAAGTGATTCGTCTGCCTGGCTACACCGAAGACGAAAAGATCAACATCGCCGTCAAATACCTCTCGCCCAAGCAGATTACTGCCAACGGCTTGAAGAAAGGCGAGCTGGAATTCGACGCCGAAGCGATCCGCGACATCATCCGCTACTACACCCGCGAAGCCGGTGTGCGTGGGCTGGAACGCCAGATTGCGAAGGTTTGCCGCAAGGCGGTCAAAGAGCACGCACTGGAAAAACGCTTCTCGGTGAAGGTCACTGCCGAGATGCTGGAACACTTCCTGGGTGTGCGCAAATTCCGCTACGGTCTGGCTGAGTCGCAGGATCAGATCGGTCAGGTCACCGGTCTGGCATGGACTCAGGTGGGTGGTGAATTGCTGACCATCGAAGCTGCTGTCGTGCCGGGTAAAGGCCAACTGATCAAGACCGGTTCGCTGGGTGATGTGATGGTCGAATCGATCACGGCCGCGCTGACCGTTGTGCGCAGCCGTGCGAAGAGCCTGGGGATTCCCCTGGACTTCCACGAGAAGCGCGACACGCACATCCACATGCCGGAAGGGGCGACCCCGAAAGACGGCCCTAGCGCCGGCGTAGGCATGTGCACGGCCCTGGTGTCGGCATTGACCGGGATTCCAGTACGTGCGGATGTTGCCATGACAGGCGAAATCACCTTGCGTGGCCAGGTGTTGGCGATTGGCGGATTGAAGGAAAAGCTGCTGGCTGCTCACCGTGGCGGGATCAAGACCGTGATCATTCCTGAAGAGAACGTGCGCGATTTGAAGGAAATTCCTGACAATATCAAGCAAGATCTGCAGATTAAACCGGTTAAATGGATTGACGAGGTCCTGCAAATTGCGCTGCAATACGCGCCGGAGCCGCTGCCAGATGTGGTTCCAGAGATAGTTGCAAAGGATGAAAAACGCGAGTCTGACTCTAAGGAAAGAATTAGCACGCATTAGTACGCATTTGCCTGAGTGGCTTGTTGACAGCTTTTTAGAGCCCTTGTTATAAAGCGGCTCTTAAGTGTCTGTAGGCCATTCAGCACTCGTTTTTGCTTTCACCAAAAAACTTAGAATCATACTCAAATAGATATAAGGGGACTTAGAGTGAACAAGTCGGAACTGATTGATGCTATCGCTGCATCCGCTGATATCCCGAAAGCTGCTGCTGGCCGTGCGCTGGACGCTGTAATCGAATCCGTCACTGGCGCTCTCAAGGCTGGCGACTCTGTTGTTCTGGTTGGTTTCGGTACCTTCTCCGTTACCGATCGTCCAGCTCGCATTGGTCGTAACCCACAGACCGGTAAGACGCTGGAAATCGCAGCAGCCAAAAAACCAGGTTTCAAAGCCGGTAAAGCACTGAAAGAAGCTGTCAACTAAGTTCGTTTCAGGTTTTTGCCTATCCGGGTCGGGGTCATGCCTGACCTGGCAGCGGAGCGGTAGTCCAGTCGGCAAGTTGCCGGTCCGAGACGCCGAGGGTCGCAAGTTCGAACCCTTGGTCCGCTCCGCCAGTTACGAGAAGGCGCATCCTCGGATGCGCCTTTCTTCTATCCGGATTCTACCCACGCTCCACGGTTGCCTAATTTTGAAGTTCAACCGTTTCTGGGGGACGCATGCTGCAGAATATCAGGGACAATTCACAAGGCTGGATTGCCAAGACCATTATCGGGGTCATCGTTGCACTGATGGCTTTGACCGGTTTCGACGCCATTTTTCAGGCCACCACCAGTCGTAATGATGCGGCCAAGGTTAACGGCGAAGAAATCAGCCAGAACGAGCTGAGCCAGGCGGTCGATATGCAACGCCGTCAGCTGATGCAACAGCTGGGCAAGGATTTCGACGCTTCCTTGCTCGACGAAAAAATGCTGCGCGAATCGGCTCTCAAAGGCTTGATCGACCGCAAACTGCTGCTGCAAGGCGCAGAAGAATCGAAATTCGCTTTCTCCGAAGCGGCCTTGGACCAAGTGATCCTGCAAACACCTGAGTTCCAGGTGGATGGCAAGTTCAGTGCTGAGCGCTTCGATCAGGTGATTCGTCAACTGGGCTACAGCCGCATGCAATTCCGCCAGATGCTGGCTCAGGAAATGCTGATCGGTCAGCTGCGCGCGGGCCTGGCGGGTAGCGGTTTCGTCACCGACGCACAGGTTCTGGCCTTCGCCCGTCTGGAAAAACAGACCCGCGATTTCGCTTCCCTGAACGTCAAGGTTGACCCGGCAGCGGTGAAGCTGACCGACGATGAGGTCAAGGCCTACTACGACGAACATGCCAAGGAATTCATGACGCCAGATCAGGTTGTCATCGATTACCTGGAATTGAAGAAGTCTTCCTTCTTCGATCAGGTCAGCGTCAAGGACGAAGACCTGCAAGCGGCGTATCAGAAAGAAATCGCGAACCTGTCCGAGCAACGCCGGGCTGCGCACATTCTGATCGAAGTGAACGATAAAGTGACCGAGGCGCAAGCCAAGGCCAAGATCGAAGACATTCAGGCGCGTCTGGCCAAAGGCGAGAAATTCGAGGCGCTGGCCAAGGAATTCTCCCAGGACCCGGGTTCGGCGAACAACGGCGGTGACTTGGGCTACGCAGGCCCTGGTGTATACGACCCTGCATTTGAAACCGCGCTGTATGCGTTGGCCAAGGATCAAGTGTCGGCACCGATTCGCACTGACTTCGGTTTCCACCTGATCAAACTGTTGGGCGTTGAAGCACCGGAAGTGCCGACGCTGGCCAGCCTGAAAGACAAGCTGACCCGTGAGCTGAAAACCCAGCAGGTCGAGCAGCGTTTTGTCGAGGCGACCAAGCAACTGGAAGACTCTTCGTTCGAGTCCTCCGATCTGGCCCAGCCGGCGCAAGACCTGAAGCTGACTGTCCACACCTCCAAGCCGTTTGGCCGCGAGGGTGGCGAAGGTGTGGCGGCTAACCGTGCCGTGATCACCGCGGCGTTCAGTCCTGAAGTGCTGGATGAAGGTGCCAACAGCACCGCCATCGAGCTGGACCCGGAAACCGTGATCGTGCTGCGCGCCAAGGAACACTTGAAGCCTGCGCAACTGCCGCTGGAAAGCGTCAATGCCAGCATTCGTGCGCAGTTGGCCAAGGAGCACGCCAGTGCTGCCGCCAAGACCAAGGCTGATGAGTTGATCGCCAGTCTGCGCGATGGCAAGACTCCGCTGGACAAGGCGATTGACGGTCAGAACTGGAAAGTGACTGAAGCGGCAACTCGCGCTCAGGAAGGGATTGACCCAACCGTGCTGCAAGCGCTGTTCCGCATGCCAAAACCTGTCGCCAAGGACAAGCCGACCTACAGCAGCGTGACCCTGACGGATGGTAGTCTCGTGATCGTGCGCCTGAACGGCGTGAACGAAGCCGCCGCGCCGACCGAAGAAGAGAAGGCCCAGTACCGTCGCTTCCTCGCCTCGCGCATTGGCCAGCAGGACTTTGCGGCCTACCGCAAACAGCTGGAAAGCCAGGCCGAGATCAAGCGTTTCTGATGCTTGACTGAGTTGCCCGTTCCACAAAGACCCCGGCCGAAAGGCCGGGGTTTTTTATGTGTGCGATCCAGACCGCGACTTCCGAGGGGCCCTTCGGTCACTCAGACGGGACTTTTTCCCATAGCTGACAGTCAGTAGCCTTGTAAATGTTTTAAGACACTAATCGATGCTCCGCTAAGCATCGATCTGTTGCACAATACGCCCCGGACCGTTTCCCTCAGGATGTTCAATGTTTAAATCAATTCCCATGCGTGTTGCCGGGCTGGCGTTGTTGCTGGCCGCCGCTGCCGGCTGCTCGTCGAAGAAAGCCCCCATCTACGAGCATGAGAACTTCGATGACTCCGGGACGTTTTCGCGCAATTACCCGGTGACGGATGCGCAGACCTGCGAAGCCGCCCGTCGGGCGTTGCTGAGCCAGGGCTATATCATCACCAGCGCCGACCCGAAGCTGGTCAGCGGACACAAAAGCTTCCAGCAGACCGGCGAGACCCACATGGAGATCAGCTTCAGTGTGGTGTGTGCCGATGATGGCAGTGAGGGCCATCATGCGACCATGTTCGCCAACGCCCTGCAGGACCGTTATGCGCTGAAGAAAACCAATAACTCGGCCAGTGTGGGCGTGGGTGTGTTGGGTTCGGTGTCGATGCCGATCGGTTCCTCCGACGATTCGATGGTCAAGGTTGCCAGCGAAACTGTCTCGTCGGCCAAGTTCTACGAGCGTTTCTTTGCGCTGGTGGAGTTGTTCCTGCCGCCGGAAGCGAAAAAGGCTGCACACATCCCCGAGAAACCCAAGACCGACCTGGGCATGCCGGAAGCCAAGGCTGCTCCGGCGCCTTTGGCCCCAACGCCGGCCCCTGCTGCGGAGCCTGCGCCAGCGCCTGCGGTTGAACCTGCTCCAGCCCCCGCGGCCTCGGAACCCGTCGCACCACCGCCTGAAACAGCGCCGATCACCCCGGTTGAAAACCCGGAGCCGGTTCCGTCCCCGGAAACCGTTACGCCACCGCCGCAATCCAGCCTGCCGCCACCGAGCGAGCCTATTTCGGCCATGCCGGCTGCCAGCCAGTAATCGATGTACATTTCGGGATCGTGTCAGATGGCACCGTTCCCGAAATGGCTGTTAGTTTGATCCGCGTCAACCAGGCTGCAGTCCTACAGCCTTTATCGAAAAAATCCTGTGATAAATTCCTGACCGCCTGCTACGTTTTATAAGTAGCCGCTGAGCGGTGCGCCCGCGTCATTTTTCTTTCACGCGGGCACTTTATGCTCGGGGCGTTGGTCATTTATTCAGGCATTTTTAAACGAGCGGTAGGGGGATTTCACAATGGACGATTATCAAGAAGAGCTGCTCGAGTATCAGGCATTTGAACTGGACCCATTGGAGCCAGCAGAAGACGCTACAGAGCTTTGAGCATCACGCGGATTGGCGATGGCTGCGGCGAAACTCGCCGGGTGTCTGGCCGTTCCAGCGTTTGAAGGCGCGTTGGAAAGCTTCGGCTGAGGCAAAACCCAGCAGGTAGGCGATTTCACCGAACGCCAGTTCCGTGTCGCGAATGTAGGTCATGGCCAGGTCGCGGCGCGTGTCATTGAGAATGGCGCGAAATTGCGTGCCTTCCTCGGCGAGTTTGCGACGCAAGGTCCAGGTCGGCAGCTTCAGGCGTGCCGCCACTTCTTCCAGGTCGGGTTCCCGGCCACCATTGAGCAATGGCCCCAGCAACTGAGTGATGCGTTCACGCAGGCTGCGGGTGCGTGTCAGTTGCTCCAGTTCCCGCTCACAGAGTTGCAGCAAGTGTCGCCAGGTACTCGGGCAGTGCTCCGGGTTGCGCTGGGCGAGGCTGGCCAGGCTCAGGCGCAGTTGATTCTGTTCGGCGCCGAACTGAATCGGACAATCGCCCAGCGCGGCATATGCTTCACGATAATCCGGTTCGGCAAACTCAATCTCGATCCGTTCGGCGCGTAGCGGGGCAGGGCTCACGCTGGACAATTGCTGCAACCACCCGGCGATGATCGAATCCACCACGAAGCGGTTGTAGGCGTTGTAGGGACTGATGGAATAGAAACGCAGCCACGCGCCCTGAGCGTCTTCATGAAAGCTCGATTGACCACGGTAGTTGGAGCCATACAGGGCTTCAAAACGAATCAGGCAGCGCGCCGCTTCGCGAACCGTCGGCGCCTGGGCGGCGGTGACTCCGGCCAGGCCGGCCTGACTCAGACGACTGAGCTGGCCCATGCGCAAACCCAGCGCCGGGTTATCGGTCAGTTGAATGGCTCCGTGGCCCAGGCGCATGTAGCGCGGGATCGACAGCCGGGCCCCCGCTTCGGCCAGGCGCGCGGCATCGAGGCCGTATTGCTCAAGCAACGGTTGCGGGTCCACACCGTGGCTGCGCACGGCGTCGGCCAGGCTGTGAACAAAGCCCACCGACAGATCCCCAAGGCGCATCGGCAGCGGTTTCATGGGTTACAACCAGAGGTTCAGCAAACGCGCGCCACGGGCGTTGCCGTCGGCGAACTGCTGCCCGTTGTTGCTGAGAAAACTTTGACCCGCGCTGCCCTTGTCCCAGAATTGACCGCGCAGGAACACGCTCATGCCGGCAATGGCCTGGCTGCTGGGCGGCTGGCCGGTCAATGTCAGACGGTGCCAGGCCTGGCCTTCACTGAGTTCACCGGCCTTGAGGCTGACGGAGCTGGGCGTCGACAGCCCCTTGTAACCCCGCCACGGTTTGTCCCAGGTGTCGCGGCCAACGATATACGCCGGAACAGCCACCAAATGGGCGCCCTGTGCGTCGAGTTTGCGGTAGTTGTCCGGGTACCAGCTGTCGCTGCCGATCAGTATGCCCAAGCGTCCAGCCGGTGTGTCGACAACGTTGAGCGTATGCTCGCCATTGGCCTGGATGACATCATGGTCAGCAAAGACCGGATGCATCTGGCGTTGCGGCTGGCCGATTGGCACACCGTCGCGACCGAACACCACGCTGCTGTTGTACAACGCACCGCGGCCGACTTTCAGTGTTCCGTCGATGATGCTCGGTTCGGGCAGCACGATAGTGCCGGCCACCAGGGTCACGTTGAACGCCTTCGCCAGCCCCCCGAACAGTGCCTGATAGTCCTTGGCCATGCTTTTGGCCTTCATTCGCAAGTGAGCGTCATCGAGACGACTGTCGCCCTTGGCGCTGATCAACGCACGGACGAACTGCACAGGATTGCTCACCGCCAGCCAGTTCATGGCTTCCTCAAGTGTGGTCGCCTGGTACAGCTCATCTTTCTCGCCGCTGACCATCAGCCAGGTGCCGATATGTTCGGGCAGCACGACGATGGTCTTTTCATTGAGCAAGCCCTGGTCCTGGGCCTGCTGCAAATAGGCGGCGAGCTTGCGGTGCAGGCGTTCGGGGCTTTGATAGTCGGTGGGAAACAGCTCGGGCTGGATACCCAGCAGATTGCCGCGATCGGCGGGTGTGCCTTGATCGACCGCGAGTTGGATGCGCAGGTCCGACAGGTAATGACCCACCGGACGGTCCGCGGCCCACATGGCGTAGGTCGTGAGGGCGGCAATCAATGCCATGGAGAAAGTCAGGTACAGAAGTTTGCGCATGGAAAACAGTCGACAGCCGTGTGCAGGGTTCGCGACTAGGGTAGGGCCCATGCCGACGCTTGCCAAGGGGCGCTGCACATTTGGATCAATAAGTTGTCAGTTTCGGTCATTGAGTGACGGGGGCGCGACTCTTAGTCTGTCCAACATGACTGACGGGGGCCGAAGAGCTCCTGCATTTTTTCCGTGATCGCTCGATGTGGAGTTACAAATGGCCGCCGCTCATTACCCGCACCTGTTGGCCCCGCTGGACCTGGGTTTCACCACGCTGCGCAACCGCACCCTGATGGGTTCGATGCACACCGGTCTTGAGGAAAAGCCTGGTGGTTTCGAACGCATGGCGGCGTACTTCGCCGAGCGTGCTCGCGGCGGTGTCGGCCTGATGGTCACCGGCGGCATTGGTCCGAACGATGAGGGCGGGGTGTATTCCGGCGCGGCCAAACTGACCACCGAGGAAGAAGCGCTCAAGCACCAGATCGTGACCCGTGCAGTGCACGAGGCGGGCGGCAAGATCTGCATGCAGATCCTCCACGCCGGTCGTTATGCCTACAGCCCGAAACAGGTCGCGCCGAGTGCCATTCAGGCGCCGATCAACCCGTTCAAGCCTAAAGAGCTGGACGAGGAAGGTATCGAGAAGCAGATCAGCGATTTCGTCACGTGCTCGACCCTGGCGCAAAAAGCCGAGTACGACGGCGTCGAGATCATGGGTTCGGAAGGTTATTTCATTAACCAGTTCCTCGCCGCCCACACCAACCACCGCACCGACCGTTGGGGGGGCAGCTACGAAAACCGTATGCGCCTGCCGGTGGAAATCGTCCGCCGTGTACGCGAAGCGGTCGGCCCGAACTTCATCATCATCTTCCGCCTGTCGATGCTCGACCTGGTGGAAGGCGGCAGCAGCTGGGAAGAGATCGTGACCCTGGCCAAAGCCATCGAACAGGCCGGCGCGACCATCATCAACACCGGCATCGGCTGGCACGAAGCGCGGATTCCGACCATCGCCACCAAAGTGCCGCGTGCGGCGTTCAGCAAAGTCACGGCCAGGCTGCGTGGTTCGGTGAGCATTCCGTTGATCACCACCAACCGCATCAATACGCCAGAAGTGGCCGAGCAGATTCTGGCCGAAGGCGATGCCGACATGGTGTCCATGGCGCGGCCGTTCCTCGCCGACCCGGACTTCGTCAACAAGGCGGCCGCTGGCCGTGGCGACGAAATCAACACCTGCATCGGTTGCAACCAGGCATGCCTGGATCACACATTCGGCGGCAAGTTGACCAGCTGCCTGGTGAACCCCCGTGCTTGCCATGAAACCGAGCTCAACTACCTGCCGGTGCAGCAGATCAAGAAAATCGCCGTGGTGGGTGCCGGTCCTGCGGGCCTGTCCGCGGCCACGGTGGCGGCCGAGCGTGGGCACTCGGTGACGCTGTTTGATTCGGCCAGCGAGATTGGCGGTCAGTTCAACATTGCCAAGCGTGTGCCGGGCAAGGAAGAGTTCTTCGAAACCCTGCGCTATTTCAACCGCAAACTGCAAACTACCAACGTCGAGGTGTGCCTGAACACCCGTGTCGACGTGGCGAAACTGGTTGAGGGCGGTTACGACGAAATCATCCTGGCCACCGGCATCGCCCCAAGAACCCCGGCGATTCCCGGCGTTGAAAACGCCAAGGTGCTGAGCTACCTGGACGTGATTCTCGAGCGTAAACCGGTGGGCAAGCGTGTCGCGGTAATTGGCGCAGGCGGTATCGGTTTCGACGTGTCGGAATTCCTGGTTCACCAAGGCGTGGCCACCAGCCAGGACCGCGATGCGTTCTGGAAGGAGTGGGGCATCGACACGCATCTTGAAGCGCGCGGCGGTGTTGCCGGCATCAAGGCTGAACCCCATGCGCCGGCTCGCGAGGTGTTCCTGCTGCAACGCAAGAAATCCAAAGTCGGCGACGGCCTGGGCAAAACCACGGGCTGGATTCATCGCACCGGTCTGAAGAACAAGCAGGTGCAGATGCTCAACAGCGTCGAATACTTGAAGATTGATGATGAAGGCCTGCACATCCGCATCGGCGAAACCGGTGAGCCGCAGGTGCTGCCGGTGGACAACATCGTGATCTGCGCCGGGCAGGATCCGCTGCGTGAATTGCAGGAGGGTCTGGTGGCTGCCGGGCAGAACGTGCATTTGATTGGTGGCGCGGACGTGGCGGCGGAGTTGGATGCCAAGCGCGCGATCAATCAGGGTTCGCGGTTGGCTGCTGAGTTGTAAGCAACTCAATCCCTGTGGCGAGGGAGCTTGCTCCCGTTGGAGTCCGAAGGACTCCCTCTATCAGCGATCGTGGTGTGTCAGGTTAATCACTGTCGCCAGTTTTGCGGCCGCTGCGCAGCCGAGCGGGAGCAAGCTCCCTCGCCACACATTGGCTGCTAAGATGCCGACTCTTCACCCAGAGCCGGCATTGATGCTTCTCCCTCCCAACGACTGGCTACCCCAAGCCCCGCTCCAGCCCCTTGACCTCGACTGGCTCACCACGGCCAGCATCGAAGTCGCCATCTTGCGTCTCGACCGGATCGACCCACTGATCAGCGGCAACAAGTGGTTCAAACTCATCGAACACCTCAACGCCGCTGACCGGATCGGCGCCCAAGGCATCATCAGCCTCGGCGGTGCCCACTCCAATCATCTGCATGCACTGGCAGCTGCCGGCAAACGTTTCGATTTCAAAACGGTCGGCCTGCTGCGCGGTCATCCGCTGGAAACACCGACGGTGAAAGACTTGCAAGCGTTCGGCATGCAGTTGCACTGGTTGGGTTATGGCGGTTATCGAGCGCGGCATGAAGCGGGCTTCTGGCTGCCCTGGCAGGTGCAATATCCCGACCTGTATCCGGTGCCTGAAGGGGGCGGCGGTCTTCGGGGGGCGCGGGGTTGCAGGCAGTTGATGGCGATGGTCCTCGATCAACTCGGCGACCTGGGCTGGAGCGATTACGACGGTTGGTGGCTGGCTTGCGGAACCGGCACGACGCTGGCCGGCCTGATGCTGGCGGAGGCGGGCGAACACCCGGTGTATGGCGCGCTCGCGGTGCCCGACGATCATGGTGTGGCACAGCAGGTTGAATCGATTGTCCGAGAGGCGGGTAGTCATGACGTGGCTTACGAACTGTTCGATGCCAGCCGTGGTGGCTTTGCCAAAGTCGACCCGCTGCTGCTCAGTTTCATCGACCAGGCCGAACAGGCTTCGGGAGTTCCCCTCGAACCGCTGTACACCGGCAAGGCGCTGCTGATGCTCAAGCAGCAAGTCGAGGCTGGAACATTTGAAAAGGGCACACGGCTGATCTTCGTCCACACGGGCGGATTGCAGGGCTGCCGGGGGGGCAGCTTGAAAACCTGAAACCCCCTCGCCACAGGGATCAGTGTTTTTCACCCGCGCTTGGGCATCATCCGCAGCAGCGTGTTATCGCGCACCACATAGTGGTGATAAATCCCCGCCGCCGCGTGCAGGCCGATCAGCCAATAGCCGATGGTGCCGCCGAGTTCATGCCATTCCTCGATTTGCTTGGCCAGCGTCTTGTCCTCCGGGATCAGCAGCGGTAGGTCAACGCCATAAAACATCACCTGATGCCCCTTGGCGCTGGTCACCAGCCAACCGAGTATCGGCATCGCGATCATGAAAATGTACAGCGCCCAGTGCATCAGTCTGGCCAGCACGGTCTGCCAGCGGGGCGAGGCCGGGAAGATCTGTGGTGCCGGGCCCAGGCTGCGCGCGAACAACCGCAGCCAAACCAATACGAACACCGTCAAGCCGAGCATGAAGTGCGATTCGGTGATCAGCGTCCGGCCACCGCTGCCTTTGGGAAAGATCCCGCGAAATTCGATACAGGCGTAAACCAGCGCCAGCAGGACCAGCATCAACCAATGCAGCGTGATCGATACAGTGCTGTAGCGTGATTCGGAGTTCTTCCAGGGCATACGGTGTTCCTCACAGGTCTGGTCAAAAAGCCCACCGTTCTTGTTCGACGGTGTTTTTTAACTGTAAACCGCTTTGGTCGATTTGCCTGTGGCTGTTTGGGCATTCAATGCTCTGGCTCAAGTGATCGCCCAAAAAAAGCGCCAGTTCCGAAACGGAGCTGGCGCTTTTTTATGAATCAGTAAACGTTATCAACTGCTTTGTGGCATCTCACCCTTGGCCAGACGCTTATTGATGTCGGCGATCACTTGCGGCAAGTCGGTGATGGTGTCGATCATGTAGTGCGGCCGCGAACCTTCGAACATCGCGTGGATGCGTTTGCGTTCACTGTCGAGTTGCTCGCTGCCCAAGGCGCGGAAACCTTTGTAATCCAGCCCCAGCGCGTTACCGGAGCAGATCAGCGCCACGGTCCACATGCCGGCGCGACGTCCTTCGAGAATACCCGGCACGGTGTCATCGATCTTCACGCAGGCCGCGACGTCGTCGATGCCCAGCGCAATCACGTTGGCCAAGGCCTGTGCCGGCCATGGACGGCCGTTAGGCACTTCGTCGGTGGCGACCACGTGATCGGCCACGTAACCGTTGGTGGCGGCCAGTTCGACCACCTTGTCCATGACCTGTTTCGGGTAGCCGGAGCAGGAGCCGATCTTGATCCCTTGCTGACGCAGGTTGGCGATGGTGTCGAGTGCACCCGGAATCAGCGCCGAGTGCTCGGCGATTTTCTCGATTTGCAGCGGCATGAAACGCTTGTAGATGGCGGTGACATCATCGTCGGTCGGGGTGCGGCCGAACACGGTGCGATAACGCTCGGCAACTTCCGGCTGATCACACAGGGTGCGAATGTGGTCCCACTTGCCCATGCCCATGGGCCCGCGGGCTTCTTCGATGGAGACTTGGACGTCGAACTCGGCGAAGGCTTCGACAAAAATCTGCGTCGGCGCGAACGAGCCGAAGTCGACCACGGTGCCGGCCCAGTCGAGGATGGCGGCCTGGAGTTTGGTTGGGTTGTTGTAGTTCATGTGTTGTGTCCCTTGTAGGAGCGAGGCTTGCCCGCGAAGAACGATAATTCGGTGTGTTCGAAGAACCGCGTCGTCTGCATTCGCGGGCAAGCCTCGCTCCTACAGGATCAGCGGTGCCTGCTCATTCAGATTTCGAGGACTTCCATCTCGCGCAGTACTTCGGCGACCGCCGCTACCGCTGCGTGCATCTCGGCTTGGTTGACGTGTCCGATGCAGCCGACGCGGAAGGTTTCGACCTGGGTCAATTTGCCGGGGTAGAGGATGAAACCCTTGGCCTTGACGCGTTCGTAGAACTCCTTGAACTGATAGCGCGGGTCTTTCGGCGCGTGGAACGTGACAATGATCGGGGCCTGGATCGCGGCGGGCAGGAAGCTGCGCAAGCCGAGTTTGGCCATGTCATCGAGCAGCACCTGGCAGTTGTTGGCATAGCGCTGATGCCGCGCCGGCAAACCACCTTCTTCGTTGTATTGCAGCAAGGCTTCGTGCAGCGCGGCGACCACATGGGTGGGCGGCGTAAAGCGCCATTGGCCGGTCTTGGCCATGTAGGTGTGCTGGTCGAACAAATCCATCGCCAGCGAGTGCGAATTGCCAGCCGCGTTGGCCAGTGCGTCTTTGCGGGCAAAGACGAAACCCATGCCCGGCACGCCTTCCAGGCATTTGCCCGAGGCGGCGATCAGCGCGTCGAACGGCACCTGTTGCGCATCGATTGGCAGCGCGCCAAAGGAGCTCATGGCGTCGATGATCAGGCGTTTGCCGTGTTGCGCAATGACGTGGGCAATCTCCGGCAGCGGATTGAGGATGCCGGTGCTGGTTTCGCAGTGAATCAGCGCAACGTGGGTAATGCTGGCATCGGCGTGCAGCAGACGGTCGACGTCGGCGGCGGTGGTCGGTTCGTCTTCGGCGGTTTCGAAGGTGCTGAAGGAGCGCCCGAGCACTTCGCAGATTTTCGCCAGGCGTTTGCCGTAGGCGCCGTTGATCAGCACCAGCACTTTGCCGTCGCGAGGCACCAGCGTGCCGATGGCCGCTTCGACCGCGAACGTACCGCTGCCTTGCAAGGGCACGCAGTGGTGGCTGTCGCCGCCGTTGATGATTGCCAGTAATTGCTCGCACAGGCTGGCGGTCAGTTGATTGAAGCGGTCATCCCATGAACCCCAGTCGACCATCATCGCCTGACGGGTGCGGGCCGACGTGGTCAGTGGGCCGGGGGTGAGCAGGATTGGCTCGGCAGTGCTCATTCTTGTGTCCTCGCAAAAGCTCTCTGTGGGATGAAGCTACGGGGCATAAATTGCAATTTCGGGTGCTATCAATCAAATTGTTTATTGTTATGCCAGCCATCAGTGAGAGTTATTCATGAACCTGTTCCAGCTTCGAGCCTTCGACGCCGTGGCCCGCGAAGGCAGCTTCACCCGTGCGGCCGAGCGGCTGTTCATCAGCCAACCGGCGGTCACCGGGCACATCAAGGCGTTGGAGGAGCATTATCAAATCACCTTGCTGCGCCGCACCGCGCGACGCGTGGAGCTGACGGAGGAGGGCACCAAGCTGGCGGCGATCACCCGGGCGATGTTTGGCCTGGCCGAAGAAGCGCAAGTGCTGCTGGAAGCGAATCGACAGTTGCTGACCGGGCGCCTGGAAGTCGCAGCGGACGGGCCGCACATGGTGATGCCGATGCTCGCCAGTCTGCGCGCGCGATACCCCGGAATTACCGTGAATCTGCGCTTGGGCAATGCTCAGGAAACCCTGGCAGCGTTGTTGTCCGAGCATGCCGACGTGGCGGTGTTGACTGAAGTCGAGCCGCGCAAAGGCCTGCATCTGCAAGCGTTGAGCGAATCACGGATTTGCGCGCTGGTGCCTGACAGTCATCCCTGGGCCAAGGCGTCCAAGGGCGTGAAGCTCAAGGAGCTGGATCAGGTGATCATGGTGTTGCGTGAGCCGAGTTCGATTACCCGGCGGACATTCGATGAAGCTTGCGCGTCGGCATCGGTCAACCCGAGGGTGTTGCTGGAGCTGGACAGTCGCGAGGCGGTGACCGAGGCCGTGGCCGCCGAGTTGGGGGTTGGCGTGGTGTCTTCGGTTGAGGTCAGTCATGACCCGCGGGTGGCGGCAGTGCCGATTTTGGGTGAAGGGCTGGTTAACCGGCACATGATCGGGTGCATGGAACGGCGGCGGGATTTGCGTTTGATTCGGGCGTTTTTTGAGTTGGCGCCTATCCGATAAACCGAGGCGCGGCCTTCGCGGGCAAGCCTCGCTCCCACAGGTTATGCGTCGTATACAAGATCTGTGGCCAGCATAAACCCCTGTGGGAGCGAGGCTTGCCCGCGAAGAGGCCAGACCTGCCTACACCAGACTCTCGCGCACCATCTCCAGAAACGTCGCCACCACCCGCCGCGAACTCTGCTCGCGCAAGCACACCAGCGTTTCGGTCAGGCGCCGTGTGCAATCGGTAATCGGCAACGCACACACCCGCGAATCCGCGCCAAACTCGGCGGCGGACACCACGCCCACCCCGATCCCCACGACCACCGCCTCACGCGCCGCTTCCCGGCCTTCAACCTGGATCGCCGGGCGGATGGAAAACCCGGCCTGGGCCATTTCCTCTTCCAGTGTCTGACGCGTCACCGAACCGATTTCCCGCAGCACCAGGGGCGTGTCGTGTAAATCCGCCAGGCAAATCGATTCGCGATTCGCCCACGGATGATTGTGTGAAACGAAGGCCACCATCGGGTCATTGCGCAGCGGCAGCGAGATCAGCCGCTCGTCACTCACATCCCGGCCGAGCAACGCCAGGTCGGCCTGATAGTTGAACAGGCGAAACAGCGACTCGTCGGTGTTGCCGGTTTCGATTTTTACGCTGATGCCGGGGTAGCGTTCACAGAAACGCGCAATCTGCGGCAGTACGTGCACCGGCGCATCCACCGCGAGAATCAGGCTGCCGGTCTGCAAGGCCCGGGAGTCATGCAAGAGCTCCTGCGCCTCGTCCTCGATGACGAACAGGCGCTGGGTAATGCTCAACAAGCGCTCGCCCAGATCCGTCAGGCGCACCGAGCGTTTGTTGCGGTGAAACAGCAACACCCCGAAGCGCTCTTCGAGCTTGCGCACTTGGTCGGAAATCGCCGGTTGCGTAAGAAAAAGCCGCTCGGCGGCTTTGGTAAAGCTTCCGTGGATGGCCACGGCGTGGAAGGCTTTGAGTTGGGCGTGGGAAACCGACATCGAAACCTCCAGTAACAAGCCGAGCCTATATTGGAAATACGATAAATCGATTTCACTTATTAATCAGTAATTGTTTTTATCGAACTGAGCCCCGGTGATTGGTCAGTCGAACAGCGTCGGTGGCCATGAGCCTGCGCGTGCAGTTACAGGCCTCATCTGACCGGTATCGCCTCAGGGAAGCAGCGGTATCGAAGTGCTCAACAATAAAAAAACAGGCGTTATTTCTCAATTTCTGCCGGCACACTCACACCCTGAGGTCAGAAATCACAATGAACAACTCCATCGGCACCATCAAGCGGTGGCGCGTGCAGATCTTCGCGATCACCTGGCTCGCCTACGCCGCTTTCTACTTCACCCGCAAAGCCTTTTCCGTGGCCAAACTGGGGATCGCCGAAGACCCCACCTTCATGCTCGACAAAATGGCCATGGCCAACCTCGACGCCCTCTACCTGACCGCCTACGCCTTCGGTCAATTCACTTGGGGCATCCTCGCCGACCGCTTTGGCCCTCGGGTCGTGGTGCTTGGCGGATTGCTCATTTCCGCGGCGGCCGCCCTGGTGATGGGCAGTTTCGCGACGTTACCGATCTTTGCCACCTGCATGCTGATTCAAGGCCTGGCGCAGTCCACCGGATGGTCGGGGCTGTGCAAGAACATGGGCAGTTTTTTCCCTGCCCGGCAGCGCGGAAGGGTGCTGGGGCTGTGGAGTTCCTGCTACGCCTTTGGAGGTCTGGTGGCCTCGCCGTTTGCCGGCTGGTGGGCGTATACGCTCATCGGCAGCTGGCACGCGGCGTTCATTTCCAGTGCGGCGGTGGTTGGGCTGGTCGCCGTGCTGTTTTTTATTTTCCAACGCAATAAACCGCAAGACGTCGGCTTGCCCGCAGTGGAGCCGGAACTGACAACGAAAGAGGACTGCGCGCAAAGCAAGACCAGCGTGCTTGAACCGTTAAAGGAAATCCTGCGCAACCGCACGGTGCTGGTATTGGGCCTGGCGTATTTCCTGTTGAAACCGGCGCGCTACGCGATTCTGCTCTGGGGGCCGGTGATCGTCTTCGAGCAGATGCCCTCGGTGGGCAAAGTGGGCGCGGCAATCATTCCTACCGCGTTTGAACTGGCCGGGCTGCTGGGGCCGATCCTGCTCGGGCTGGCCTCGGACAAACTGTTCGGCGCCCGGCGCATGCCGGCCTGCGTGATCAGTCTGTTGGCATTGACCGTTTCCCTGGCGCTGTTCATGGGCGCTCTGCACACCGGCAGCGTGTTGTGGGTGGTGGCGCTGCTGTTTGTCATGGGCCTGACCTTGTACGGGCCGGATTCGATGATCAGCGGGGCGGCAGCGATTGATTTCGGCACCGCCAAGGCGGGCGCCACGGCCGCCGGGTTCGTCAACGGTTGCGGCTCGGTCGGGGCGATTCTCGGCGGATTGCTGCCGGGTTACTTCGACTCGGTCACCGTGTTCATCGTCTTCGCCGGCTGCGCATTGTTTTCCGCCCTGGTGCTGATCCCCCACTGGAACAGCCGTCCGGCTGGCCTGCGCGTCGAAAGCGCTTCCGTGCCTAACCAGGCGATGACCGTAAAACCCCTGCGTACCTGAGGAAAAACCGATGAGACCTTTCTGGCTGGAACAGGCGCTGGAGGCTTGGTCCTGCGTGCCGTAAAAACATACAGGAACCTGCAGGAGCGAAGCTTGCTCGCGAAAGCGCTGTGGATGTGCGCCTGACCAGGTTCGCGGCGGCTGGCAAGGCTGACAAGGGCTGATCAGTCCCGACGGTTGACCAGCCAATCGAGCAACAGAAGGCCATCGCTGCGTGGCTGGCGAGTGGGTCGAGGCGCTGGCGGGTTGCTGGCCGCCGCACACAACACAGGACGATCCGGGTCGCTGTCGAGAAAACTGATGAGCACGTCAGTGCCGGCGAGCGGCAGCCTGGACGGGTCGATCCGACCGTCCGGTGCGGCGAGGGCCACGGGTAGCCAGAGGCCGGTAGATTCCTTGTCGTCGGCTTGCGCGGTGGGCCACAACCGGACCTCAATCCGCCCTTGAGCATCCAGCACCGCGGGTTGCCCGACAGCGCCCAGCACTCGCGCCTTCTGATAGCCCGGAATGCTCGGTCTGGCCTGTGTGAGCGCTGGCCGGAACACCGTGGACCACGGAATCGCGCTGAACTGATTGCTGTAACGCCGGAGCTTGTCGGCGGTGTCCTCGGCGAGAATCGACGGCTGTCGGCCCTGATGCCGGATCTCGGTCAGCAGCCATTGGTCGTTGAAGTTCGCGATGGGATGTTCCGACACTTGCACGATGCATCCGCCGCGCAAATCACTGTGATTGCTCTGCCCCTGAATCTGCCGATGCCGGCAGCGCAGCCGTTCCAGTGATCGACGGCTCGATTGCTCGCGCTGGAGCTGTTGCGGTGCAGGCGAGGCATGGCGCTGGAACAACTCAGTGATCACCGGCACGCTGGCGGGGTCGGCCGTCTCGCCGTGAAAGGGCATCAGCAGCGGTTCCTGGGGAAAGCTCAGGCTGTCATCCGCCAACACCAGCACATGGCCGTCGTGCTGATGTTCGAAGTGATAGTGGATGCCTTCTTCTTCGCAGAGACGTTGCAGGAACGCCAGGTCGGTCTCATCAAACTGAATGCAGAACGGTCGCACCGCATAGCGTCCGTTGGGCAGTTCAAAACGGAAGCTGTCTTCGGCGATCGCGTTTTCGCTGAGCAACTGACGCAGGATGGCGGGCGCGTCGAGTTGATGAAAAACCCGACGGCAAGGGTGTCGGTCCAGTTGCTGCAACCAAGGCACCAGCACCAGATGGTAGCCGATTCGGTGCGGGCCACGGTGCTCGCGACTGGCGCTGTGCAAGATGCCGTGAATGCCGCTGTCACCCCTCAGGCTCAGGAACGCCGGTTGCTGCAGCAACTGCTCGAGGTTCATGGCGGGTGCCAGGCCGATTACTTCGATCTCGAAACGATAGGGCTGGTTGAGACTTTCTCGGCCACTGAACTGCAACACCTGCAGAGTCAATCCACTGTCCAGGAGGGTCAGGGTGTAGGGACTTTCCTTGTCGTTGTGCATCGAACGCGCTTCTGCCATGGAATATGGGCGCAGAGGGTACGAAACCACGGACCTTTATGGTCACCGCAAGTGAACATTTCAGAATCGCCCTACAACCGCCGGTGAAGAAGTCGATTGGTCATGCCGGTGAGCCGGGTGGATTTTTTGGTCGATTGCCAACTTTAGGCCGTATAAACTTGCGCAAAGCGTCGGCCAATAGATGTCTCGGCGCCACAGATAAGAGAGTGAGTAATGGGCGCACAGTGGAAGGTTAAACACAAAGAAGCGGCATCTAACGCCAAGGGCAAGATCTTCGGCAAATTGGTGAAAGAAATCACTATTGCTGCCCGCAACGGTGCCGATACCGCCACCAACGCACACCTGCGTCTGGTGGTCGAGCAGGCGAAAAAAGCCTCGATGCCCAAGGAAACCCTGGATCGTGCGATCAAGAAAGGCGCGGGTCTGTTGGGCGAAACCGTGCAATACCATCGTGTGACGTATGAAGGTTTCGCTCCGCATCAGGTGCCGCTGATCGTTGAATGCGTCACCGACAACATCAACCGCACCGTCGCGGAAATCCGCGTGGCTTTCCGCAAGGGCCAGTTGGGCGCTTCCGGTTCGGTATCGTGGGACTTCAACCATGTGGGCATGATCGAAGCGTCTCCGGACAGCCCTGACGCCGATCCGGAAATGGCTGCGATTGAAGCCGGAGCCCAGGATTTCGAGCCAGGAGACGAAGAGGGCACGACCCTGTTCCTGACCGACCCTGCGGACCTGGACGCCGTTCAGAAAGCGCTGCCTGAGCAAGGTTTTACCGTGTTGTCGGCCAAATTGGGGTATCAGCCAAAAAACCCGGTAAGCGGTTTGAGCGATGAGCAGATGGCTGAAGTCGAGGCGTTCCTGGAAGGCCTCGATAACCATGATGATGTGCAGGATATGTTTGTGGGTTTGGCGGGTTAAGCCGAACCGGTTGTAATTCTATTTGTGGCGTGGGAGCTTGCTCCCGCTCGGGTGCGCAGCAGCCGTCGTTTTTGGGACGGCTGCGCCGTCCAGCGGGAGCAAGCTCCCTCGCCACAGGTTTTGTACTTGCCTTTAGCTCAGTTGAACGCGGCTAACGCCTGTCCTATCTCACTGAACCCCGGCCGCGCCAGCACCTGCGGCTGGCAGCAGCGCTGCTGCAACGCCTCCAGCTGCAAACGCCTTTCATCACTCAACCCCGAGTCGATCCGCTCCAGCGATTCCCCCAGCAACACCCCGAATGCCCGCACTTCGATCCGTTGCAGCGCACGGCTTTCAAGGCTGTCGCACGTCGCATGGAAAGACGCCGCGCCAAAGTCCCCCAACAGGCAATTACCGTGCTCGTTGCACAAAATATTGTGGCCATAGAGATCGCCATGAGTGATGCCCTGGTGATGCAGATGCTCGGCCACCGAGGCGATTGCGCGGGCCATGCGCAGTGCTACGTGCGCACTGAAACGGGTGCCATCGGCATAGACGTCACGGGTACAGGACGCCAGGCTCGGCAGCCCGGCCAGGTTGCGATAACTCGGATCAATCAGTTGCATCACCAGCCCGGCCTGCTCCTCGGGATGCCCGACGATTCGGCCTTCGACCCGGATCAGATTGGGGTGAAGACCGGCGGTAATGCAGGCGTTCATTTCGTGCAGCGGTGAACCGTCGCTGGTCATTTCGCCTTTGTAGAGTTTGACCGCAACCTGGGTGGCCGGTTGACCCGGTTGCTCCCACGCCGCCCGATGAATAACTCCCGAAGCACCTTCGCCCAACTGTTGCTCCAGGCGCAGCTCGGACCACGCAATACTCGCCGTGGCATCGAGGGCTGCGGCATCGGCTTCGGTTTCCAGCGGGTTACCGGCATAGGCCAGCCAGGTCAGGCTTGGCAGGGTCAGCAGCCACTCGGGCAGCTCAGTCAGTTGATTGGCGGCGATGCGGATCAGTTCGAGTCGATGGCATTGGCTCAGGCTTTCGGGCAGGCGCTGCAAGCGATTGCCGGCGAGCATGAGTTTTTGCAGGTGTGGGCGCTGACCCAACTCGGCGGGCAATTCACTGAGGCGGTTATCGGTCAGGATCAGCCAACGCAGCAATGGCGGCAGCGCAGCGGCGGGCACCGTCTCGATGGCATTGGCCTTGAAGCCGATCATCGTCAATGCGGTGCATTGGCCGAGGCACGAGGGCAGTTCGGTGAACAGGTTGTCCGAGCAAAACAGCACACGTAAGCGGGTCAGGCGGTGCAGATCATCTGGCAGCCGGCTCAAGGCGTTGCCGCTGAGGTTGAGCACTTCCAGCGAGTCCGCCAGGTCGAAGATTTCTCGCGGAAATTCAGTCAGGCCGCAGGCCAGGTCCAGGCGGGTGATACCTGTCAGTTGACCGGCGCGCAGTTGGGCAAGGGTATCCATGGGCGGGTTCGCTATTGATCGAGGGGAGGGCGCGGGGGCTTGGAAATGGGCGACATGATAGCGGCAAAGGTGTGCAGCCGGTGCTGCAATACACAATTTACGGCGGCCCGACTTCCACCAACCGTGTGCAACAAACCTTCCGAGGGATAATGGGCGCTCGCCCCTCAGCAGAATGCCCCGTTGGGCTGCTTCGCAGTCCAACGGGGTGATGCGGCGTTCCGACAAGCTAACTCGCCGCAGGGGTGTGGTGTTCGGCAGATTCTGTTGGGTCAGTCACTACCGCTCGATACTGCGATTCCACCGTGCATTCCACGCCGGGCGCTGCTCATTGACCTGGTCCCAGTCAACGGCAATCGCGGTGGTCAGATACTGTTTCATCGCCTCGACCTGACCCCGGGTTTTGTCGGTGGTCGGCGTATTCGGGTTGGACGGGATCTGGTCGCCATCCTCCAGCGCCGTGGCCTGGGCTTGCGGCGTCAGCAAAAACGCCGCGAGTTTCTGCGCCAGTTCCGGCTGCGTGTTGTTGGCGATGGCGCACTCGGCCACGTTGAGCACCACGGCGCCTTCCTTGGGCTGCGCGTATTCCACCGGCATGCCTTTGAGTTTCAGCGCAGTGACTTGGGTCGGGGTCAGCGGGAACAGTGCGGCTTCGTCGGTCTGGAGCATTTCGGAAATCTTCGCCGAGCTCGGAATGTATTCCAGTACGTTGCGGCCGACGGTGTTCGGCCAGGCCTTGAAGCCCGGCTCGACGTCGGTTTCGCTGCCGCCCTGAATCCGGTTGAACATCAGGAAGCCATGCAGGCCGAAGGTCGAGGAGGCCATCGACTGGAACACCAGCTTGTCCTTGAAGCGCGGGTCGGCCATGTCCATCCACGAGGTCGGCGCCGCCCAGCCTTTTTCCTTGAACAGACGCGTGTTGTACGCCAGCCCGGTCACGCCGAGGCTGACCGCCACCGCTTGATCCTTGATGCGACCCTTGGCCGGAATCTGCGCCAGCGGTGCGCTGTCTTCGAGTTTGTCGCACAAGCCCATGGCGATGGCGCGGTACATGATGCCGTCGTCGAGAAACATCACGTGCATCTGCGGGTTGCCTTTGCTGGCCTGGACCTTGGCCAGGATATCGGCGGAAGTCCCAGGTACGATCACCACTTTGACGTTGTTGGCTTTCTCGAACACCGGCAGCACCTTGTCGGCGTAGAGCCGCTCCATGGTCCCGCCGTTCATGCCGAGATAAAGCGTGGGTTCGGCCTGTGCCTGGGTGACCGTGAGCAGGGCAGTCAGACAGGAGAAACCGAGCAGTGCAGTGCGTTTGACGTTATTCATTGGCGCGACCTTCCTCTATCAAGCAACGGAGATGGAGTGAAACCGGGTGATGGAAAACGCATCCAGTGGCGTCTTGGAGGCGCCACTGCAGATGATCTCGGTGAGCGCCTGGCCCACCGCAGGACCGATCTGGAAACCCGCACCGGCAAAGCCGAAGGCGTGCAACAGACCGGGTTGAGTGCTGCTATGACCGATCACCGGTTGGCGATCAGGCAAGTAGCCTTCGGTACCGCTCCAGGTGCGAATCGCCTGGGCGCCTTGAAGAAACGGGTAGAGTTCGACGGCCTGGCGCAGGATCTCGATCACGGCGTGTTGGCCGGGGCGTGCGCGAGCGTCATCGAGGGCAAAACCCTGGCCGCCACCGAGCACGCAATTGCCACGTGCCACCTGACGCGCATAGATGCCGCCACCCTCGACGCCGGTGCTGGCATTCATCACCCATGGCAACGGCTCGGTGACCAGCATCGCCGGGTGGCCGGCGTGCATCGGCACCGCTTCGCCGAATTGTTCAGCCAGGCGTCCGGCCCAGGCCCCGGCGCAGTTCAGCAGCCAGGGCGCGTGCAATTCGAGGCCGGTTTGCGTGCGGACGCGAAAGCGCTGACCGTCGTGTTCTACCGCTGTGACGGCGCATTGTTCATGGACTTGCGCGCCGTGCCGACGGGCCGTTTGAGCAAAGGCGGGGGACACCAGGCGCGGGTTGGCGTGGCCGTCGTCCGGGCAAAACGATGCGCCGGCCGCGACGTCGCCGACCCACGGAAACCGCGCGCGCAATTCATGGCGGTCGAGCAGCTGCAAATCAAGGCCGAAGCCCTGGCTGCTGACGGCATAGTGCTGCAAGGCGTGCAGATCGTTGAGGCTGCGGGCCAGTTTCAAATGACCGCTGCGTTGATATTCGCCGTCGATGCCGATCAGTTGCGGCAACTGTCCCCAGAGCTCGTGAGCCCGTTGCGACAGCGGCAATTGCGACAGTGGGCGCCCCTGACGCCGAACACCGCCGTAATTCACGCCGCTGGAATGCGAGCCGCAAAAGTCGCGCTCCAGCAGTGCAACGCGCCGGCCGGCCTTGCTCAGGAACAGCGCGGCCGAGGCCCCGACAATGCCGCCGCCAATGATCACTGCATCGACTTCGATCATGCCTTGACCTCCAGGCCAAACGGCAGTGGTTTGATCGGCGCCTGCGCCCGCAAGCGACCGATGTCCGAGACCGGGCGCCGGCTTTCGCAGGCGATGATTTCCGCCGCTGCGGCGCCGCACATGCGCCCCTGACAACGGCCCATGCCAATGCGGCAATGCGCCTTGACCCGATTGATTTCCCAGTGACCTTCGCGCACCACCTGGCGGATGTCGCCGGCCAGCACTTCTTCGCAACGGCAGACGATCACCTCATCGGCGGTTTCGCTGGCCCAGTGCTCGGGGAAGGCGAAGGCGCGCTCCAGTCCGTTGCGGAATTCGCCGATGCGCTGCAGGGCGCGTTCAAGGTGGTCGGGATGTTTTGGCGGAATCAGGTAACCGATGTCTTCGAGCAACGCCAGCGCCGCCCGTTCGCCCGCCATTTCAGCGGCGTCGGCGCCCATGATGCCGGCGCCATCACCGGCCAGATAAACCTCGGCGACACTGCTGCGACCGGCGGGGTCACGTTGCGGTAGCCAGGCGCGGTTGAGTGGGTTCCAGGCGAATTCACAGCCGAGCAAATCGGCGAGTTGGGTTTCACTGCGCAGGCCGTGGGCGAAAGCAACCGCGTCGCAATCGAGCAGATGTTCGCCTTTGGCGTTGGACCAATCCACTGATTGCACGCGCTGTTCGCCATTGATGCGTTTGAGGGTTGCGCCCTGATGCACCGGGATGCCGTGGGCGGTCAGCCAGCTGCGGTAATAAATGCCTTTGGCGAGTGTGGCCGGTTGCGACAGCAGGCCGGGCAGGGCGCGGGCCTGAGCGCTGAAGGGTGAGCTGTCGAGCACCGCGAGCACTTTCGCACCGGCCTTGGCGTATTGATACGCCACCAGGTACAGCAATGGGCCGCTGCCAGCGAACACCACCCGCTCACCGATGGCGCAGCCCTGAAACTTGAGCGCGATCTGCGCTGCGCCAAGGCTGTAGACACCCGGTAGCGTCCAGCCTGACACCGGCAGAATCCGGTCGGTGGCCCCCGTGGCGACAATCACTCGGGAGAATTCCAGTCGTGAGGCTCGGCCCTCATGCACCGTGTCCAGCGCACCGTCTTCGGCGTTCCACACCAGCGTCTCGGGGCGGTAGTCGAGTTGCCCGCGTAGCGTGTCGATCGTTTGATGCAAGGCACTGGCCTTGCGCGCTTCAAAGCCGTACAGCTTGACCGCCGAGCGTTTGAAATTCTCCGGCTGACGTCGATAAATCTGCCCGCCACCGCGCGCCGCTTCGTCCAGCAGCACCGGACGAACACCATGCGCCACCAACGTCTGCGCCGCACGAATCCCTGCCGGGCCTGCGCCAATGATGACCACAGCCTTCATACCCACCTCATCCATGAGCACTGCAAATCCCCTGTGGGAGCGAGCCTGCTCGCGATGGTGGCGGCACATTCAACAGATGTGTTGGCAGACAAACCGCTTTCGCGAGCAGGCTCGCTCCCAAAGGGGATTCCGGTTCTGCGGGTAGTCAATGTATTCATAGGGTGCGTCCCGGTTCGCGGCTTATTTGTTGGCCAGCTTCGAGCAGCGTCGAGCAGGCCCGCACGCGGCGGCCGTCGCCCAGGCGGACCCAGCAGTCCTGACAGGCGCCCATCAGGCAGAAACCGGCGCGGGGTTCGGCGCTGAAGTCGCTGCCGCGCAGGTGTTCGCTGCAAGTCAGCACTGCGGTCAGCAAGGTATCGCCGAGCAGGCCGCTGGCCGGTTCGCCGTCCAGGGTAAATTCCACAGCCGGGCGATCGCCTTCGGCCAGTCGTTTCAGCAGAGCCATGGCGCCCTCATTGTTTACCCACCAGAACCCGATCCAGGCCGTACACCCGATCGAGCAGAATCATGGTCAGCGCGGTCAGGCCGATCACCAATGCCGACACCGCCGCCATCATCGGGTCGATGGACTCGGTGGCGTAGACGTACATGCGCACCGGCAGGGTTTGCGTGGCCGGCGAGGTGACGAAGATCGACAGCGTGACCTCGTCAAAACTGTTGATGAACGCCAGCAGCCAGCCCCCGGCAACCCCCGGCAGAATCATCGGCAAGGTGATTTCCCGGAACAGCGTGAAGCGTCCGGCACCCAGCGACTGCGCGGCGTGTTCGGCGCTGCGGTCCAGGCCAATGGCCGACGCCAACACCAGGCGCAGCACATACGGCGTGATCACCAGCACATGAGCGAAGATCAGCCAGGCGAAACTGCCGTTGACGCCCATCAGCGCAAACAGACGCAACAACGCCACGCCCAATACCAGGTGCGGAATGATGATCGGTGACAGAAACAGGCCGTTGAGAAAGTCCCGTCCTGGGAACTCGAAACGCGTGATCGCCAGCGCCGCCGGCACCGCAATCAGCGTGGCAATACTGGCCGCGCAGAACGCCAGGATCAGACTGTTGTAGAACGCATCGATAAAGTCGGCACGCTCGAACACCGCACGAAACCATCGCAATGAAAACTCGGTGGTCGGCAGGCTCAGGGTGTTTTCCGGGGTGAAGGCCACGAGGCACACCACCACCAGCGGCGCGAGCATGAACAGCACCACCAGGGCATGGAACAGCAGGGCGAAAGGACCGTTCTTGGACATGACGAGTTATCCCAATGACTTCTTGTAGCGGCCTTCGATCATCCGGTTCCACGACAGCATGATCAGCAGGTTGAGCAACAGCAGCGCGACCGCGATGGCCGCGCCCATCGGCCAGTTGAGCTCCGACAGGTATTGGTCGTAGATCAACGTGGCGACCATCTTCAAGCGACGTCCGCCGAGCAGACCGGGAATGGCGAACGAACTGGCGGCCAGACCAAACACAATCAAGGTGCCCGAGAGCACGCCGGGCATGATCTGCGGCAACACCACCTGGCGCATCACCGTGAAGTGGCTGGCGCCCAGCGACAGCGCGGCCTGCTCGGCGGCGGGGTCGAGTTTTTGCAGCGAGGTCCACACCGGAATGATCATGAACGGCAGCATCACGTGCACCAGCGCAATCACCACCGCGAACGGCGTGTACAGCAACTTCACCGGTGAGCCACCAAAGGCTTGCAGGGTCTGATTGACCAGCCCGTCGGCACCCAGCAGCAGGCTCCAGCCGAAGGCACGCACCACCACCGAAATCAGCAGCGGCGTGAGGATCAGAATCAGGAAAATCGAGCGCCAGGGTGCGCCCATGCGGCTGAGGATGTAGGCCTCGGGTACGCCGATCACTACGCAGAGCAGGGTGGTCAGGGCGCTGATCCACATCGTGCGCAGGAAGATCTCGTAGAAGTACGGATCGCCCAGCAAGCTGCTGTAGTGGTCGAGGGTGAAGGCGTCGCCGTTGATCCCCGAGCTGTAATCGAAGACGTTGAACGACAGCACCAGAGTCAGCAGCAGCGGGATGATCAGCAGGCCGAGGTACAACGCCAGGGCCGGTGCCGACAGCCAATACCCCTGGCGTCCCTGGCGAATGGCAGCAAGCGTACTCATGCCGGCACCTCATCCACGCTCAATACCCGCAGCAAGGTCGCGTCCCAATCGAGTCCGACTGCTGTGCCTTCGGTCAAGGGTGCCGAGCCGTCGTTGCGGCGCACCACGCTGAGTTCGCCCAAGGTCGTCGAGACGCCGTACAACCATTGGCTGCCAAGGAAGAAACGGCTGACGATCTGGCCTTGCAGCCGACCTTGGCCGTGCTCCTGCAGATCGATTTTTTCCGGGCGCAGACTCAGGGTCAGTTCACCGCCCCTTTGCACCTGGACCACGCCCGCGCCATCACGCTCGCCGGGCAGCAAATTGGCTTTGCCGACGAACCCGGAAATGAACTCGGTGCGTGGGTGTTCATAAAGGGTGTAGGGCGCGTCGATCTGGGTGATGCGCCCGGCCTGCATCACCACCACGCGGTCGCTGATGGACAGCGCTTCGGACTGATCGTGGGTGACCATCAACGTGGTGATCCCGACTTCACGCTGGATGCGGCGGATCTCGAACTGCATCTCTTCGCGCAGGTTGGCGTCGAGGTTGGACAGCGGTTCATCGAGCAGCAGCACGGGAGGCTCGATCACCAGCGCCCGGGCCAGCGCGACACGCTGACGCTGGCCGCCGGAGAGTTCCCGTGGGTAACGCTCGGCGTGCTGATTCAGGCGCACCAGTTTCAACACCCGATCCACCCGTTGCTGCAACTCGGCGCCTGGCACTTTGCGCATCCGCAGGCCGAAGGCGACGTTGTCTTTGACAGTCATGTGCGGGAACAGCGCGTAACTCTGGAACACCACGCCCAAGCCACGGCTGGCGGGTTTGGCGTGGGTGATGTCGCGACCGTCGAGCAGGATGCGTCCGCTGCTGACTTCGACGAAGCCGGCGATCATTTGCAGGGTGGTGGTTTTGCCGCAGCCGGAGGGGCCGAGCAGGGACACGAACTCGCCTTTCTCGACCGAGAGGTTGGTGGCGACGACGGCGTCGATCTCGCCGTAACGTTTGCCGAGTCCTTCAAGTTGCACAAAAGCCATGACTGCGCTCCACCTGAGATTGTTATGCGTCGCCCGAAGGCGCGCTTTTTTGTATGGGCAGATACGAAAAGATGTTGCGGGGTGCGTTGGCGCTCGACTTCAGTCGGCTGCCGCTGTTGTTCGAATCGCCCCTGTCTGGACGCAGAGTAGGACGAAGAATAGGATGGGCTCAATGGCCTATTTCACTGAAGCGATGACTATTTTCAGTTTCATTCGGTGAGTAAATTTTTTGTCGAGTAATCACATGCCTGATTCCACTGATCGGAATGAAAACAAAAATGAAGTCGGTGTCGGGGCTGTGTCCAGACTGTTTGCCGTGTTGCGCAGTCTGGGTGACGCCGTCGAGGGCGGGGAGCGTGTGACCCAACTGGCCCAGCGTATCGGCCTGTCGCAACCGACCACGCACCGTTTGTTGCGCAGCCTGATGGACGAAGGCATGGTCGAACAGGACGCTCGCAGCAAACGCTATCGCTTGAGCCTGGATTTTTTTGCGTTGGCGGCGCGGGCCGGCAACACCGGGAATCTGCGCGAACTGGTGCGACCGTCGTTGCTGCGACTGTCGGCTTCGTTGGGGGATTCGTTGTTTTTACTGGCGCGCAGCGGGTTTGATGCAATCTGCCTGGACCGCAGTGAAGGGCCGTTTCCGATCCGCACCTTTACCGGTGATATCGGCGGGCGGGTGGCGCTGGGCGTCGGCCAGGGCAGTCTGGCGATTCTGGCGTTTCTGCCGGAAGAAGAGCGCGATACGGTGATCCATTACAACTTGCCGCGGCTCAAGGATTTTCACCTGTACGACGAGGTGTTCCTGCGTTCGGAAGTCGAGAACGTGCGCACGCTGGGTTACGCCGGGCGCAACACTGGCGTACTGCAAGGCATGGCCGGCGTGGCGGTGCCGATTCTGGATCGGGAAGGACGGGCCGTGGCGGCGTTGAGCGTGGCCACGGTGAGTGATCGCCTGGGGCCGGATCGTTTGCCGACGGTGGTGGAGATGCTCAAGCGCGAAGCGGCGCTGATCGGGCCGCGGATCAATCCGTTTGATCCGCTGCTGCGAAGGCCTTCGCAGGTGTTCGGGCAGGGCTGAGCACATTCTCCAAATAACCGCCGCTCCCCTGTATGAGTGAGCCTCAAGGGGAATGCGGTGGTGGTCAGAATTGGGTGGTTTGCTTGAGCTTCTGCGCCGCCGGTGTATCGCTCGGGCTGACCATCGCATAGTTGTAGCCGGCGCCGGACCAATACTCGGCCTGCAACTCGCCATCGCTGCGACTGCCCCGAGGCAGCAGGTTGTTTTTCGGTCCTGGTGGTCGCACGTAGAAGCTGATCTTGTGACCGCCCTGGTCTTCGTAAACCACCATCGCTGCCGGCCCTTGCTCGGTGCTGAGCAAGCGACCACTGACCGGCTTGTACCCCGAATCCGTCAGGTCCGGCAGTCGGTTGGCGCGGGTGAAATAACGGTCGAGCCAGGCCTGCATGTCACCGTCGTCGCTGACCTTGAAGTCGGCCGGCAGAATGCCTTGCTGGGCGATCAAGCGGTAAGCCTGCAGGGCATCGGTCATCGGCGGTTGCGCGCTGACCAGTGTCATTTCCCGCGCCTGCCAGCCGCTCAGTCCACCGACGCTGACGGCGATCAAGAGCACCGCGGCGCTGGCCAGATGACGGCGCGACTGGCGTTTGATCCGCTGGCGAATCAGCGCCGGGTCGAGATCCGGGTTGGCCGTATGGTGCAACGCGCCGCTCATGGCCGCGCGCAGGTGCTGGGCGTCCTGCTGCCAGGCGCGCACTTGCGCGGCGGTTTGAGGGTTGCTGGCCAGGTAAGTCTCGACCAGGCGTCGGTCGGCGTCATTGAGTTGATGATCGACGTAGGCGTGCAGGTCGCGTTCGCTCGGGGGCATGCTGATCATTTGAGTATCCGCAGAGAAGGGCTGGTGATTTCGCCGTCGCTGAGTTGGCGCAGGGCCTGACGGGCGCGGGACAGGCGGGACATCACGGTGCCGGTGGGGACGTCGAGAATCTCGGCGACCTCTTTATAACTCAAACCTTCCACCGACACCCAGAGCAGCAGCGCGCGCTGTTCGGTGGTGAGTTGGTCGAAGGCTTGCAGAGTCGATTGGGCGAGCACGGTACGTTCTACCGACGGTTGCGCATCGTCACGACCGGTAAAGAATTCGAGCATCCGCGCATAACGCCGGGAGCGTCGGTGGGCGTCGAGAAACTGCCGATAAAGGATCGAAAACAACCACGCGCGCAAGTCGCCCTCTGGGCGTTTGTCGCCCCAGCTCGACAGGGCGCGCTCCAGGCTCGACTGCACCAGATCGTCGGCGCTGCTGGGATTGCGGGTCAGCGACACGGCAAACCGTCGCAACCTGGGAATGATTTCTCTGAGTTGTTCGTCGATATCGTTCATGAAGTTCTGACTAGTCACTACGCTGTGGACTAGGAAGACGCCCGGCATTGGAGGTTATTCCACGTCCGGAAAAATAAATACCGGGCGATGGAATAAAGCGCTGTGGCGTACGTCTGCTTGGTTCTTCTCACTTGTGGCCGATGGCCCTGGAGTCATTCATGGTAGATCGTTCATCACCGCCCACCCGGCCACCGCTGAGTGCTGCAAGCCTGACGTTACGCCTGGGCGGCATTGCCGTGGTAGTCGCGGCGCTGGCCGGTGCTTTTGCCTACGTCAACGGCACGCTCGACCCACACCGCCTGACGCCGAAAAAGCTGATCAATGTGCTGGAAACCAACAACGGTGTGCACCCCGGATTTCGTCGTAACCACTCAAAAGGGGTGTGCGTGATCGGGCATTTCGAAAGCAGTGGCGAGGCGCGCAGCTATTCCAGCGCCCAGGTCTTCAACGAGGCGCAGACCCCTGTGGTCGGGCGTTTTGCCTTGCCTGCGGGTAATCCCTACGCGCCGGACAGCAGCGTGCCGATCCGCAGCATGGCGTTGCGTTTTACCCAGGCCAACGGCCAGCAATGGCGCACCGGGATGAACAGCATGCCGGTGTTCCCGGTGGGTACGCCTGAAGCGTTCTATCAATTGCAGCAAGCGCAATCGCCGGATCCGGCCACCGGCAAGCCCAATCCTGCGGCGGTTCCGGCGTTCTTTGGCGCTCACCCGGAAGCCGCGCCATTCCTGGCCTGGATCAAGACGGCCAAGCCGTCGGCCAGCTATGCGACGGAGACGTACAACAGCGTTAACGCGTTTTACCTGGTGAACGCTGCCGGCCAGCGCCAAGCGGTGCGCTGGAGCATGACGCCGGTTGCCCAGGATGCTGCGGGTGCCACGGCGCCTGAAGGGGCTGACTTTCTTGAAAAAGACCTGGTTCAGCGTTTATCCGCCGGGCCGCTGCGTTGGCAGTTGAACATCACCCTGGCTAACCCCGGTGATCCGGTCAACGACGCCAGCAAGGCCTGGCCTGACGGTCGCAAAGTGGTGAATGCCGGCACCTTGGTGCTGGAACGCACCCAGCCGCAACTCGATGGCGAATGCCGCGACATCAACTATGACCCGCTCGTATTGCCGGCCGGTATCGAAGGCTCCGACGACCCATTGCTCGCCGCTCGCTCGGCGGGGTACGCCAGTTCCTATCTGCGCCGCACCAGTGAAGTCAAACAGTTGCCTGCCGCCAACGCTAAACAGGAGGCTCATCAATGAGTGCTCAACCGAATCATTTCGCGCCGTTGGCGCGGCTGCTGCATTGGCTGATGGCGCTGATGGTCATTGCAATGCTGTTTATCGGCGCAGGCATGGTGGCCTCGGTGTCCGAGCGGCATGAGTGGCTGATCCATCTGCACAAACCGTTGGGGATTGCGATTCTGCTGCTGGTGATCGTGCGCCTGGTCGTTCGTTTTTCCACTCGGCAACCACCATTGCCGGCGGATTTGCCCGGATGGCAGGCACTGGCGGCGAAGGCTTCGCATGTCTTGTTGTACGCACTGATGTTCATTTTGCCGCTGCTGGGCTGGGCGATGATTTCAGCGGCCGGGGATCCGGTAATGCTCAGCAATTCGTTCCAGTTGCCGTCGATCCTGCCCGCCAATGCGCAGATGTTTGCGTTTTTGCGCAAGGCTCACGGGTATCTGGCGTACTTGCTGTTTCTGACCGTGTTGCTGCATCTGGCGGCAGCGTTGTTTCACGGTTGGGTGCGGCGTGATGATGTGCTGGACAGCATGTTGCGCGGGAAGGATCGCGGCTGAAGGCATCATGGCTGCATGCCGGGCATGCAGCCATCGAGGGCGATCAGCGCAGGGTATCGATCATATCGGCAACGGTCGTCAGCACGTCCTTGCCCAACTGCTTGGAGCGCTTGCCCGACCAGCCGGTCAAGGCGTTCGGCGCATCGTTGTTGTCCTTGAAGGGCATCTCCAGGGTCAGCGACAGGCAGTCGAATTTCTGACCGACACTGTTACAGGCCAGCGTCATGTTGGCTTTGCCCGGTTCGTCGCGGGTATAGCCGTGCTTGGTCTGGAAGTCCTTGGTCAAGTGTTTCAGATGGCTGCGGAAATGCTCTTCGAGTTTTTCGATCCGCGGCGTGTAGCCCGGGTTGCCTTCGCAACCGGCGGTGAATACGTAGGGGATTTCTTCATCGCCATGGATGTCGAGGAACAAGTCGACGCCGTACTTTTCCATCTGCTGCTGAACGAACAGCACTTCCGGGCTGATGTCCTGGCTGGCGCTCTGCCAGGCGCGATTGAGGTCCTGGCCCATGGCGTTGGTGCGCAAGTGACCGTGAAAGGCTCCGTCCGGATTCATGTTCGGCACCAGGTACAGGTCGGCGCTGGTCAGCAGTTTGTTCAGTACCGGGTCGTCGTGCTTTTCCAGGCGTTCGATCACGCCTTCCATGAACCATTCGGCCATGTGTTCGCCGGGGTGTTGCTGGGCAATCATCCAGACTTTGCGCTGACCTTCGGCGCCGTTGCCTTTACGCAGTAACTGGATGTCACGACCTTCCACGCTTTTGCCGGTGGCGAGCAGTTCGGTGCCAGCCTTGGTCAGCGCCTGTTCGATCAACCAGTCGTGACGGCCACGGCTGTAGGGTTCGAAGTAGGCAAACCAGGCGTGGGTGGCCGTCGCTTCGAGGCTGAAGCGCAGGCAGTCGCCTTCGAAGATGGTCGGTACGCGGAACCAGTTGACGTGGTCGTAGGACGCCACCGCCTGATAACCGTCCCAAGCCTTGTTGTACGAGGATTTGCTGGCATTGTTCAGACGAAACCAGTGCTCCTGACCGACATGCAGACCGCTGGCCTTGAAATGAAACCACTGGAAATGCTGGCTGCGGGTGTCCGGTTTGATGGCCAGCAGGGCTTGAAGTGGATTACTGATGTCCAGCACTTCAATGTTGCCGCTGTCGAAATTTGCGCTGATGTCGAATGAGGATTTAGCCACGGTCATAGTCGGTTCCTGAATATGATTTTTATGGCTGCTACTTTACACGCTGGGAAGGGAAAAACCGGGGGAAATTGCGGGGTAAAAGGGGGGCGTCTTCCTTGACGCAGACGCAGCTTAGAGACTGTGTGATTGATTCTCAAGCGCTATTTTTCATTAGTTTGAGCCAATGATGCCGGGCTTCTCTTGCCAATGGATATTCTTTTGATATCATCCGCGTCAATCGAATTCGCAACACCTGAAGACTTCATTAGCCTGAAGCCAAAGCCAGAATAACTGGCAAAAAAAAGACCCGGCAAAAAGCCGGGTCAAAAACCGTGATTAGCCTGATGAGGAGATAGTCCAGGAGACCGACCTAAGGTCTCTTGGTCCATCGACTGATCTCGCGATCAGCTGCATGCAATAATAATCATTCTCGTTTGCAAGTCAAATGATTTTATCTGCGCGATTGGAAAATTCTTTCCCGTCTTTCCTCAAAAGTGCGTCCGGCTCAAACGCGCTGACCCTGTAAAGAACGATCAATCATCGCCTTGGCCATATCGATCATATGCACTGTCGAAAAGGCCAGGTCCCGACTTGCGCCGTGCAAGTTGCTGGCCGACTCGTAGGCGGTCGCTGCAGCACAGCGCAACAGATCCGACGCATGCACCAGCGCTTCTTCACCGCTGACCGCAGGGTTCACATCAAAAAATCGCTCCTCGACCACCGCTTCTGACACAGTTGGTTTCAAGTAATAGTCCAAGGCTTTTTGCGCGGCGGCGTTGCCTTTGGGCGAGGTGAGGGTGGTGTCCATTTGCATATCCGACAGGTCATTGCGGGGTAACGTCATGGCGATGGCAAGCTCCGTGATAGATTCAGATCCGTGAACCAATCCTAGTACTAACTGTATTTGTGACGAGAATTTAAATACTACAATTTGTGTTTTGTTGCCCGGAGTCCGCCACGTATCGTGCCGCCCATGGATAAATGGATTGAGTTGGTCAAAGCCAAGATGAGTGAGTTGAAAGTCACTCAGGAAGTACTCGCCGATCGCCTCGGGATGTCCCAGGGCGGTGTGGGTCACTGGCTGAATAAGCGCCGTCAGCCGAGCATCGAAGACATGAATCGTGTCTTGCGGGCGCTCGGGATGGATTTTCTGGAAGTGGCGATGGTCATTCGCGAGCCTTTGGTCGTATCGGACGACGAGATGCCCCTGACGCAAAAGTACAACCCGTACTTCCGTTACCCGGTCAGTGACTGGCGCGAGCCTGCGCAGCTGCGTGACGGTGAGCTATCGGTCTACGGCAAGCCGCGTTTCGAACTGACCGATTACCACGCTCAGGGCGCAGCCTTCTGGCTCGAGGTGGTCGGCGACGCGATGACCGCGCCCAGCGGAATCAGCATTGCCGAAGGCATGATGATCCTGGTGGACCCGGCCATTGTGCCGGAACCCGGAAAGCTGGTGATCGCGCAATGGGCGGGCAGTGTTGAAGCGATCTTTCGCAAGCTGATCGAAGAGGGCGGGCAGCGTTACCTGGTCCCGCTCAATCCGACATATCCGAAAGCCCTTTTCACCGAAGAGTGTCGAATCCTCGGCGTGGTGGTTCAGGCAACGGCCAAATTCTAATCAGATCGGTCCTCGCAATGCGTAGGACCGATCTTCATTTCACGCTTCTTCCAGTTCGACCAACGCACTGCCTTCGCTGACCATCTCGCCTTCCTGGCAGTACAGCGCCTTGATCACCCCGGCATGGGGCGCGCGAATGCTGTGCTCCATCTTCATCGCTTCCAGCACCACCAGTTGCGCACCGGCCTCAACCGTTTGCCCAGCCTCGACCAGCACGCGCACGATGCTGCCGTTCATGGGCGCGGTGAGCCCACCCGGATGACTGTGACTGGCTTCGACGGCGCTGATCGGGTCGTAAGCCTCGATGCGGCGCAATTCCCCTTCCCACTGCAGATACACGACCTCGCCACGGCGAATGACCCGGTGCTGGCGGCGTACGCCGTTGTGCTCGGTCAGCAGCTGTTCGCCCTTGAACTGTGCGGTGTGGGCATCAACGTTACCCAGCGTCAGCGCCCGGTCCTGTCCTTCACAACTGAGGTGGAGGGTGATTTCCCTCGGCAGTCCAGCACGAAAACCATTGCCCACAGCCCAAGGCGAGCTCAGGTCATCAGCGCGCGGAGAACCTGGCTGGCTCTGGGCAAACGCCTGAGCGGCGGCTTGCCAGAACTCGTCACTGAGGTCCGCTGGCTCTGGCAACAATTGCTCCTGATAACGCGGAATAAACCCGGTATCCAGTTCTGCCGCAGCGAATGCTGGGTGAGCGATGATCCGGCGCAGGAAGTTGATGTTGGTCTTCAGCCCGCCGATCGCAAACTCATCGAGCATGCTCAACAATCGCAGCCGCGCCTGCTCACGGTCCTCGCCCCAGGCAATCAGCTTGCCGAGCATCGGATCGTAGAACGGCGAGATCTCGTCGCCTTCTTCCACACCGCTGTCGACCCGACGTCCCGGACCTTCGGCCGATTCGCGATACAACGCCAGGCGCCCGGTGGCCGGCAGGAAATCATGGCTCGGGTCTTCGGCGTACAACCGCACTTCAATCGCATGGCCGATCAACGGAACCTGCTCTTGAGTCATCGGCAACGCTTCACCGCGCGCCACACGAATCTGCCACGCCACCAGGTCGAGGCCGGTGATCGCTTCGGTGACCGGGTGCTCGACCTGCAGACGCGTGTTCATCTCCATGAAGAAAAACTCGCCGCGCGAATCCAGCAAAAACTCCACGGTGCCGGCGCCGACATAGCCGATGGCCTGTGCCGAACGCACGGCAGCTTCGCCCATGGCGCGACGCAGTTCCGGACTCAAGCCGGGAGCGGGCGCTTCTTCGACGACTTTCTGATGGCGACGCTGAATCGAGCAGTCACGTTCATTGAGGTACAGGCAGTTACCGTGCTGATCGGCGAACACCTGGATTTCCACATGACGCGGCTTGAGCAGGTATTTCTCCACCAGCATCCGCGAATCGCCAAACGAGGATTTCGCTTCACGCTGCGCCGAGGCCAGGGCTTCGGCCAGCTGGCTGACGTCCTCAACCACTTTCATGCCTTTGCCGCCGCCACCTGCTGTCGCCTTGAGCAACACCGGATAACCGATGCGTTCGCAGGCATCGCGGAAGGTATCGAAGTCCTGGGCTTCGCCGTGGTAGCCGGGCACCAGGGGCACGCCGGCGGTTTCCATCAAGGCTTTGGCGGCCGACTTGCTGCCCATCGCGTCAATGGCCGAGGCGGGCGGGCCGAGGAAGATCAGGCCAGCGTCTTCAATGGCGCGGGCGAAACCGGCGTTCTCGGACAAAAAGCCATAACCGGGGTGAATCGCCTGAGCGCCGCTGGCCTTGGCCGCAGCGATCAATTTATCGATTTGCAGATAGCTGTCAGCGGCTTTGCTGCCGCCGAGGTCGACGCGGATATCCGCTTCGCGGCTGTGCCGGGCGTCGCGGTCAGTGGCGCTGTGCACGGCCACGGTGGCCAGGCCCAGCGCCTTGGCGGTGCGCATCACCCGGCAGGCGATTTCGCCACGGTTGGCCACCAGCAGAGAGGTAATCACAGGTGCGCTCATCAACGCGGCTCCTTGGGGGTGGTCGGTGCTTGCCAGCTCGGCGGACGTTTTTGCAGAAAAGCCCGCAGACCTTCCTGGCCTTCGGGGCTGACGCGGATGCGGGCGATGGCATTCTCGGTGTAACGGCGCAGCGCCGGGGTCAGCGCGCCGTTGCCGACTTCACGCAGCAAGTCCTTGCTGACGCGCATGGCGGCCGGGCTGTTGAGCAGCAGGTTGTCGATCCACTTCTCCACGTTCTGCTCCAGCTCAGCGACCGGATAGCTCTCCGACAACAGGCCGATTTCCCGCGCCCGTTGCCCGCCGAAACGTTCAGCCGTCAGGGCATAACGGCGTGCTGCGCGCTCGCCGATGGCTTGCACCACGAACGGGCTGATCACCGCCGGTGCCAGGCCGATGCGCACTTCTGACAGACAGAACTGCGCGTCATCGGTGCCAATCGCCATGTCGCAGCAACTGATCAGGCCCAGCGCGCCGCCGTAGGCCGCGCCTTGCACCACGGCCAGGGTAGGGATTTTCAGCTTGGCAAGGTTGTACATCAATTCCGCCAGTTCCCGGGCGTCGTCGAGGTTGGTGTGGTAATCGAGCTCGGCCGATTGCTGCATCCAGGCCAGGTCGGCACCGGCGCTGAAATGCTTGCCGCGGCCGCGCACCAGCAGAAACCGCAGGCTGGCATCGGTTGATACTTTGTCCAGTGCGAGGATCAGTTCGCGGATCATCTCGGCGTTGAACGCGTTGTTCTTTTCTTCACGGCTGAGCCACAGGGTCGCGAAACCTCGTGGGTCGGTCAGCAGTTCGAGGGTGTTGAAGTCGCTCATGTTTGTCCGTCTCCACAACTCTATTCTGTGGGAGCGAGGCTTGCCCGCGAAGGTGGTTTGTCAGTCACATCGATGCTGGATGTGCCAATGCCTTCGCGGAAAAGCCTCGCCCCTACAGGGTCGGATCACATCCGGAACACGCCGAAGCGGCTCGGTTCGATTGGCGCGTTCAGCGACGCGGACAAGGCCAGGGCCAGCACGTCGCGGGTCTGCGCCGGGTCGATGACGCCGTCGTCCCACAGCCGTGCGCTGGAGTAATAAGGGTGGCCCTGTTCTTCGTATTGATCGAGGATCGGTTGCTTGATCTCGGCTTCCTGCTCGGCGCTGAAACCCTGGCCACTGCGCTCGGCCTGCTCGCGCTTGACCTGCACCAATACGCCAGCCGCTTGCTCGGCGCCCATCACGCCGATGCGCGCGTTCGGCCACATCCACAGGAAGCGCGGGTCGTAGGCGCGTCCGCACATGCCGTAGTTACCGGCGCCAAAACTGCCGCCGATGATCACGGTGAATTTCGGCACCTTGGCACACGCCACGGCGGTCACCAGTTTTGCGCCGTGCTTGGCGATGCCGCCGGCCTCGTATTTCTGGCCGACCATGAAGCCGGTGATGTTTTGCAGGAACAGCAAAGGAATGCCGCGCTGGCAAGCCAGTTCGATAAAGTGCGCGCCTTTCTGCGCGGCTTCGGCGAACAGGATGCCGTTGTTGGCGAGGATCGCGATAGGGTAACCGTGCAGATGCGCGAAGCCGCACACCAGCGTGGTCCCGAACAGCGCCTTGAATTCGTCGAACACCGAACCGTCGACCAGTCGCGAGATCACCTCGCGCACATCGAACGGTTGCTTGGCGTCGGCCGACACCACGCCGTACAGCTCATCGCTGGCGTAGAGCGGGGCGATGGGTGTGCGCTGCTGCAGTTCGCCGAGCTTGCGCCAGTTGAGGTTGGCGACGCTGCGCCGCGCAATGGCCAGCGCGTGTTCATCGCTCTCGGCGTAGTGGTCGGCGACACCGGAAATCTTGCAATGCACATCAGCCCCGCCGAGGTCTTCGGCGCTGACCACTTCGCCGGTCGCGGCTTTCACCAACGGCGGACCGGCGAGGAAAATGGTGGCCTGCTGGCGCACCATGATCGCTTCGTCAGCCATCGCTGGCACATAAGCACCACCCGCCGTGCAGGAGCCCATGACCACGGCAATTTGCGGGATGCCCATGGCGCTCATGTTGGCCTGGTTGAAGAAGATCCGTCCGAAGTGCTCGCGGTCTGGAAACACTTCATCCTGACGGGGCAGGTTGGCACCGCCCGAATCCACCAGATAGATGCACGGCAGGCGATTCTGCTGGGCGATGGTCTGGGCACGCAGGTGTTTTTTCACCGTCAGCGGGTAATACGAGCCACCTTTCACTGTGGCGTCGTTGGCGACGATCATGCACTCGACGCCTTCGACACGGCCGATCCCGGCAATCACGCCCGCCGCCGGAACGTCTTCGCCGTAGACCGCGTAGGCCGCCAGTTGGCTGATCTCTAAAAACGGTGAGCCCGGATCGAGCAGGCGATTGATCCGCTCACGCGGCAGCAATTTGCCCCGCGAGGTGTGACGTTCTTGCGCCTTCGGACCGCCACCTTGCTGCACTTGGGCGAGCAGGGTGTGCAGGGCGTCGACCTGTTTGAGCATCGCCGCGCTGTTGGCCGCGAACTCCGCCGAACGGGGGTTGAGCTGGGTATGCAGAATCATGGGGCTACTCCGTAGCAGCTTCGAGTTGCAAGCGACAAGCTACAAGTTGAAGCAAGAGCACGGTCCTCTTGCAGCTTGAAACTTGCCGCCTGCCGCTGACGAAATTTATTTCGTTTCGTTGAACAGTTCGCGACCGATCAGCATGCGACGGATCTCACTGGTGCCAGCGCCGATTTCGTACAGCTTGGCGTCACGCAGCAGACGACCGGCCGGGAATTCGTTGATGTAGCCGTTGCCGCCAAGAATCTGGATCGCGTCGAGGGCCATTTGCGTGGCGCGTTCGGCGCTGTAGAGGATCACGCCGGCGGCGTCCTTGCGGGTGGTTTCGCCACGCTCGCAGGCTTGGGCCACGGCATACAGATAAGCGCGGCTGGCATTGAGTTGGGTGTACATGTCGGCGACTTTGCCCTGGATCAGCTGGAACTCACCGATGCTTTGGCCGAACTGCTTGCGGTCGTGGATGTAAGGAACGATCAGGTCCATGCAGGCCTGCATGATCCCGGTCGGGCCGCCGGACAGCACGACGCGTTCGTAGTCGAGGCCGCTCATCAGCACTTTCACGCCGCCGTTGAGCACGCCGAGGATGTTTTCTTCCGGCACTTCGACGTCATCGAAGAACAGCTCGCAGGTGTTGGAACCGCGCATGCCGAGCTTGTCGAATTTATTGCTGCGGCTGAAGCCTTTCGAATCACGTTCGACGATGAACGCGGTAATGCCGTGGGGGCCTTTTTCCAGGTCGGTCTTGGCGTAGATCACGTAAGTGTTGGCGTCGGGGCCGTTGGTGATCCAGGTCTTGCTGCCGTTGAGCACGTAGTGATCGCCACGTTTGTCGGCACGCAGCTTCATCGACACCACGTCGGAACCGGCATTCGGTTCGCTCATGGCCAGGGCGCCAATGTGTTCGCCGCTGATCAGCTTCGGCAGGTACTTGGTTTTCTGTTCGTGATTGCCGTTGCGGTTGATCTGGTTGACGCAGAGGTTGGAGTGCGCGCCGTAGGACAAGGCGACTGACGCCGAGCCGCGACTGATTTCTTCCATCGCGACCACGTGAGCCAGGTAGCCCAGGCCAGCACCGCCATATTCTTCCGCGACGGTAATGCCCAGCAGGCCCATGTCGCCGAATTTGCGCCACAGGTCAGCCGGGAACAGGTTGTCGATGTCGATCTGAGCGGCGCGCGGGGCGATCTCTTTGGCGACGAAGGACTGAACCTGATCGCGCAGCATGTCGATGGTTTCACCGAGGGCAAAGTTCAGGGATGGGTAGCTCATGGGTCACCTTTTGGCTTTTTTGTCGGTTGGTGAGGCCGTCAATTGGCTCTCACCTTTACGTTAACGTAAGCCTGTGACGAATGGCTGTCAATCACCCTTTACGTTAACGTCAACTTGAGCGACAGTAGGGCCAGTTCAAGATCGAACAGCGGCAAATCCTGTAGGAGCGAAGCGTGCTCGCGAAAGCGTCAGATCAGTCGACTTCAGTGTTGAATGTACTGGCCTCTTCGCGAGCACGCTTCGCTCCTGCAGGTTGGGTCGCCCACCCGCAAATAAAGACAATAGGGGTCGTCATGGATCAACCCAGTGCAAGCCCGCAGCGCAGCTATACCCGTGGTTCCCAGGAAAAAGCCTTACTGGCGATGACCATCGGTCAAGCATTCGACAACACCGTCGCGCAATACCCGGCCGGGGAGGCGCTGGTCGTGCGCCATCAACAGTTGCGCTACACCTGGCAGCAATTGGCCGAGGCTGTCGACCTGCACGCCAGAGCTCTGTTGGCGCTCGGCTTGCAGACCGGTGACCGCCTCGGTATCTGGGCACCGAATTGCGCGCAGTGGTGCATCAGCCAGTTTGCCAGTGCGAAAATCGGTGTGATCCTGGTCAACATCAACCCGGCCTACCGCAGCTCCGAACTTGAATACGTGTTGAAGCAATCCGGCTGCCAATGGCTGGTCTGCGCCGGTGCGTTCAAGACCTCCGACTACCACGGGATGCTGCAGGGCCTGGTGCCTGAGCTGGCGGAGCAATCCATCGGAAAGCTGCACAGCGAACGCCTGCCAGACTTGCGCGGCGTCATCAGTCTGGATGCACAACCCCCGTCGGGCTTCCTGCCGTGGTCGCAACTGGGCGATCTCGCCGCCAGCGTGTCCGCCGAACAATTGCGTGAGCGCCAGGACAGCCTGCATTTCGATCAGGCGGTGAACATCCAGTACACCTCCGGCACCACCGGTTTCCCGAAAGGCGCGACCCTCAGTCACTACAACATTCTCAACAACGGGTACATGGTCGGCGAAAGCCTCGGGCTGACGGCCCATGACCGCCTGGTGATCCCGGTGCCGTTGTATCACTGCTTCGGCATGGTCATGGGCAATCTCGGCTGCATCACCCACGGCAGCACCATGATCTACCCCAACGATGCGTTCGACCCGCTGCTGACCCTGACCACGGTGGCCGAAGAAAAAGCCACCGCGCTCTACGGCGTGCCGACCATGTTCATCGCTATGCTCGATCACCCTCAACGTGCCGACTTCGATCTGTCGAGCCTGCGCACCGGGATCATGGCCGGGGCGACCTGTCCGATCGAGGTCATGCGCCGGGTCATCAATGAAATGCACATGAGCGAAGTGCAGATTGCCTACGGCATGACGGAAACCAGCCCCGTGTCGTTGCAGACCGGTCCATCGGACGAGTTGGAACTGCGCGTCACCACCGTCGGCCGGACTCAGCCGCAGCTGGAAAGCAAGATCATCGACGAGGCCGGCAACCTGGTGCCGCGTGGCACCATCGGCGAACTCTGCACCCGCGGTTACAGCGTGATGCTCGGTTACTGGAACAACCCGCAAGGCACCGCTGAAGCCATCGATCAGGCGGGCTGGATGCACACCGGCGACCTGGCGAGCATGAATGATGAGGGTTACGTGTGCATCGCCGGGCGCAACAAGGACATGATCATCCGCGGCGGTGAGAATGTTTACCCCCGTGAGCTGGAAGAGTTCTTTTTCACCCATCCGGCGGTGGCGGACGTGCAAGTGATCGGGATTCCGTGTTCGCGCTATGGCGAAGAGATTGTCGCCTGGATCAAATTCCACCCGGGTCACAGTGCGACAGAACAAGAGCTGCAAGCGTGGTGCAAGGAACGCATCGCGCACTTCAAGACGCCGCGTTACTTCAAGTTCGTGGAAGAGTTTCCGATGACCGTGACCGGCAAGATCCAGAAATTCCGGATGCGCGAGATCAGTATCGAGGAATTGCGCGAAAAGCAGGTCTGACAAATTCGCCCTTGTGGGAGCCAGCAGGCTGGCTCCCACAAGGGCGGTGGTGAAAACCTGGATTGCAGAAAGCACAAAGGGGAGCCGAGGCTCCCCTTTAATTTTCGTCGCACGTGCTCTTTTTTTATTATTGAGGGGCGGTCTGTTGTTGTTTTTAGTGACCGTGACCCTTTACCGCTGTTTTTGTCGATCCCCATCCGGGATCAAGAGCAAACGTATTTTTTTGAGCGCTGATCTACTTTTTCGCTGAGCGATCCAACCAGTTCGGGAGCTACCTGAAGGTAGTTTTATTGTTCTCTGCCCGGTTGCGGGTTACTCCGAAAAGCACCCTGAAAAGCACATCCTCTCCAAAAAAATCTGTTAGCTGCGTCTCTGCCGTGTTGTTTTTGTTATGTCAGAGTCGTTACGTCTTATTTTTATTGGGTTTGCCGCTTTTTTTGTTCTTGTTATGCAGTAGAGATAGCAGAAGCCGTGCCAACTTTAAAAAATCCTTACAAATCAACTATTTAACTTTTTGTGAGATTTTTCCTTCGGATGAAACCAGACAATTTGTTTCCGTGTTACTCGCTTGTGCCCCACGTTTCAGACACAGCGGTAACACCCGCACGCCTCACTGTGCGCTGCGAGCCTTGGCCACGCGCGAACCGGTCGGTCGCCCCAGCACGGAGCAAATCTGCTGGCCGGCCAAAATCAGAGCGTCCAGATCAATGCCGGTCTCAATACCGAGGCCGTTGAGCAGGTAAACCACGTCTTCGGTGGCGACGTTACCGCTGGCGCCCTTGGCGTAAGGGCAGCCGCCGAGGCCGGCGATGGAGCTGTCGAACACCGCAATACCTTCCAGCAGGCTGGCATAGATGTTGGCCATGGCCTGGCCATAAGTGTCGTGGAAGTGCCCGGCCAGTTTTTCACGCGGCACTTGGGCCGAAACCACCTCGAACATCGTGCGGGTCGCGCCGGCGGTGCCGGTGCCGATGGTGTCACCCAGGGAGACTTCATAGCAGCCCATCGCGTAAAGCTCGCGGGCGACGTGGGCAACTTGTTCGGGAGCGACGTTACCTTCGTAAGGACAGCCCAGCACGCAGGACACGTAACCACGCACGCTGACGCCGTGTTGCTTGGCCGCATCCATGATCGGCACGAAGCGCGCCAGGCTTTCGCTGATCGAGCAATTGATGTTGCGTTGCGAAAACGCTTCGGAGGCTGCGGCGAACACCGCGACTTCCTTGACCCCGGCCGCGATTGCATCCTCAAACCCGCGCAGGTTGGGGGCGAGTGCGCCATAGGTCACACCCGGTTTGCGCTGGATTTGCGCAAAGACGTCGGCGGAGCCGGCCATTTGCGGCACCCACTTGGGTGAAACGAAACTGCCGACTTCGATATAGCCAAGGCCCGCAGCGGTCAGCGCGTTGACCAGTTGCACCTTGTCCGCAACGCTGATGGGTTGGGCTTCGTTCTGCAGGCCATCACGGGGACCGACTTCGACCAAACGTACATGAGAGGGTAGGGACATGGGAATCGACCTGCTGTAATTGTCTGAATGTTCAGCGAATCCCGTAGGAGCGAAGCTTGCTCGCGAACGCGGTATGTCATTCAACGTTGGTGTCGACTGATGTGACGCTTTCGCGAGCAAGCTTCGCTCCTACAAGTATCCGGAATGTTTATTGAGTGGGTTGCTGGCTCTTGATCGTCTGCTCCAGCGCCTGGGTGCAGCGCTCCTGCGCGGTGTCCAGTTCCAGTTTCATCTGCTCGATGTCGAGCATCTGCTGCTCCAGCTGTTCGCGGCGCTCGGCGATCTTGCTCAGCATGGTTTGCAGCTGTTTCTGGTTGCCGCCGGTGGGGTCGTAAAGTTCGATCAGCTCGCGGCATTCAGCCAAGGAAAAGCCAATGCGCTTGCCCCGCAGGATCAGCTTCAGACTGACCTTGTCACGGGGGGTATACACGCGTTCCTGGCCACGGCGCTCAGGGCTGAGCAGGCCTTGCTCTTCATAGAAGCGAATGGCCCGCGTGGTGATGTCGAGCTCGCGGGCGAGGTCTGAAATGCTATAGGTCTGGCTGCTCATGGAAGCGCTCGAAGAAGGTCATGGCGCTAAGCTAATGGCAGGTTGACGTTTACGTCAAGGGGCGTGAATTGTTGGTGTCCTTGCTGGCCTCTTCGCGAGCAGGCTCGCTCCCACATTGGATCTGCAAGGAACACAACATCTGTGTGTGCAGAGATCCCTGTGGGAGCGAGGCTTGCCCGCGAAGAACGATGAAGCGGTCCGAAGCCTTACACCTTATCGAGCTTCTTCTCATGCGCCGTCACTTGCTGGCACAACTCGATCATCTGTTCGCGCATCCAGCGGTTGGCCGGGTCCTGGTCAGTGCTTTCGTGCCAGTAGAGGTGCGTTTCCACCGGCGGCACGTCGTTGACCGGCAAGTTCACCGAATACAGGTCATGACGACGGGCGAAGCGCTCCGGCACGGTCATGACCATGTCGGTCTGCTGCAACACCTGGGACGCCATCAGATAATGCTGGGAGCGCAGGGCAATCTTGCGCTGGATGCCCATTTTTCCCAGGGCCAGGTCGACGTGACCCAGACCGCTGCGGCGGCTGGAGATATGAATGTGCGTCAGCGACAGATAATCATCGAGGGTGAATTTCTCCTTGCCCGCCAGCGGATGGCCCTTGCGCATGGCGCAGACGTAGCGGTCTTCCATCAACTTGACGTGACGCACCTGCGGGTCGGTGTTGAGTGGCGCATCCACGGCGAAATCGAGACGCCCGGCCGCCAGTTCCTTGGTGGTCTCGCGGCGCTTGGACAGAAAACTTTCGATGATCACCGTCGGCGCCAGGCGGCGCAGGCGCTGGAACAGCGGTGGCAGAATCACCGCTTCGGTCAGGTCGGTCATGCTGATGCGATACGTCTTGACCGCTTGCAGCGGGTTGAAAATCCGGCTTTCCTGCACCGACACCCGCAGCAGGGAGAGCGCGTTACGCACCGGTCCGATGATGTTTTGCGCCATCGGTGTCGGCACCATGCCTTGCGCCGTACGCACGAACAACGGGTCGTTGAAGGTCTCGCGCAGGCGGGCCAGAGCGTTCGAGACGGCTGGCTGAGTAATGCCGACAATCTGCCCGGCTCGGGTCAAATTGGCTTCGGTGTAGATCGCGTCGAAGACGATGAAAAGGTTGAGGTCGACCTTGCTCAGATTCATTGCGCTGCACTCTTATTGTTGGTTCTCAATCAGCCGATCATATATCGGTGATGAATGTTAATACATGCCGAGAATAGGCTAGGTAAATTATCAACGCTGTTCTAGCATCGATGCATGACCTAAAACAACCTCTGCCCAAGAAGGTAATTGCTCATGGATTTCGCTTATTCGCCCAAGGTTCAGGAACTGCGTGAGCGCGTGACCGCGTTCATGGACACTTACGTTTATCCCGCCGAAGCCGTGTTCGAGCGTCAGGTCGCCGAAGGCGATCGCTGGCAGCCGACCGCGATCATGGAAGAGCTCAAACTCAAGGCAAAGGCCGAAGGGTTGTGGAATCTGTTTCTGCCTGAGTCCGAACTCGGTGCCGGCCTGACCAACCTCGAATACGCGCCATTGGCGGAAATCATGGGCCGCTCGCTGCTCGGTCCTGAGCCCTTCAACTGCTCCGCACCGGACACCGGCAACATGGAAGTGCTGGTGCGTTACGCCAACGAAGAACAGAAACAACGCTGGCTCGAACCGCTGCTGCGCGGCGAGATCCGCTCGGCGTTCGCCATGACCGAACCGGACGTTGCTTCATCCGACGCCACCAACATGGCTGCCCGCGCTGTGCGTGACGGCGACGAGTGGGTGATCAACGGTAAAAAGTGGTGGACCTCAGGCGCCTGCGACCCGCGCTGCAAGATTCTGATCTTCATGGGCCTGAGCAATCCTGACGCGCCACGCCACGCCCAGCACTCGATGATTCTGGTGCCGGTGGATGCCCCGGGTGTGAAGATCGTTCGTCCGTTGCCGGTGTTCGGCTACGACGACGCGCCTCACGGCCACGCCGAAGTGCTGTTTGAAAACGTTCGCGTGCCGTATGAAAACGTCCTGCTGGGCGAGGGACGCGGCTTCGAAATCGCCCAGGGTCGCCTTGGCCCTGGCCGGATTCACCACTGCATGCGCTCGATCGGCATGGCCGAGCGTGCGCTGGAGTTGATGTGCAAACGTGCAGTGAGCCGCACCGCGTTCGGTAAACCGTTGGCACGCCTGGGCGGCAACATCGACAAGATCGCCGACTCGCGGATGGAAATCGACATGGCACGCCTGCTGACATTGAAAGCGGCGTACATGATGGACACCGTCGGTAACAAGGTGGCGAAGAGCGAGATCGCGCAGATCAAAGTCGTCGCGCCGAACGTGGCCCTGCGGGTGATCGATCGGGCCATCCAGATGCATGGCGGGGCAGGGGTTTCCAACGATTTCCCGCTGGCCTATATGTATGCGATGCAACGCACTCTGCGCCTGGCCGATGGCCCGGACGAAGTGCACCGCGCGGCAATCGGCAAGTTCGAGATCGGCAAGTACGTGCCGAAAGAGATGATGCGTAGCGGGCACTGACGAAGCCTTGGAACGCCAGCAGATTTGGTTTGACTGCTGGCGTCCAAGCTGCGGTCATCGAGAAGTTGTGTCAGCCCTGAACTCCGCAGACTACAGACATTCGCGCATTTTCCCTTATGCCTGCAACGATGATTCTCCCACCGTTCTGGATGGCTACAGAATATGGGATTCCTGGCACGGATGATTTGATCCAGCCAGCGTTACCAAAGCCAGTGTCAAAAGTACCGTCAGACAACAATCGTCCCCAAAACATTGATGAAGGGAACCCGGGCGTCCAGCCTGCCACGACGATTTTTTTGTCGCTGGGCTGAATCGACAGTGCTCTCCAGCTCGCGTTTTGATGACCTAGCGCCGTAAGTACTTCATGACCTCCGTTAAATGTTGGGTCGGGCTTGCCGTTTGCGTCAAATCGCATCACCAGGGCATCGGAATGCCCCGTCATACCCACGCAAAGCAATTTACCGTCATCCTGAACGATCAACTCACCCAACTCGTGTCGGCCATCTACTGGGCCCAACCACACGTAACCATCGTCGCCAAAACTCTTGTCGAGCGCTCCATCAATGTCAAACCGCGCCAACACAATTCGGGAGACGGAAGCGCTCACCGTGACGTAATTACCCCCAACAACGATCTTGCTGTCTGGTTGCACAACCACGTTAATCATTCGACTAAGGTGCTCGCCGAAGCTGACCTCGACTTTCCCTTGCTCGCCAAATTCGAGATCAGTCCCATCACTTCCATCGCCCAGGCCATCCTTTTTCAGTCGTGTCAGTTGACCCAAATTGCCGATACCCATTGCATCCGTCTTTTGGGTCAGGATGAGGATTTTGCCGTCGTGCTGCAGGCATCCCTCAGTCGAATCGTAATTTGAGGAAAACGCAGGAGAGGGCAACTGTATGGTGCCGAAAACAAGATCAGGGCTCCCACTATCATTCAGTCGTAAGACTGCCGGTGCTCCTGGTTTTCCTTGCTCAGTAAGAATATCGCCGATGACCAGAATCTTGCGCTCTTGAAGTATCAGTCGGCAGGGTTTGGATCTTCTGCCACTCTCAAATTGTCCTGTCACAATACCGTCGGTACCAAATGTAGTATCTCGATCGCCGTCGACGTGGTTCCTATGGATTTGAAATTCTCCGCCGTTCTCGATGGCGTAAGTCAGCATTCCGTTGTCCGATGAGACAATCGAATGAGCAATGGCGTTTGCAGGGCCAGTCACCGTGCCTAGAAAGCCGAAGGTTTCATCCCGGTCGCCAGATTTGAGTGGTGTTGGAGTTTGCGGGTCGGTTGGCATGTCATTATTCCTTTCAGGTGATAGACCCTCAACAGGGGGGGCACCATTCAGCAATAACTTTCGATAAAAAAAACCTGTAAGAAATGTCAGTGTTAGTGTCTTTTCAGGCCAATTTAGTGACGAGGAAAAGCCTGCCCGCTTCAGTAAACCCAAACCTCAACCCGCCGATTCTTGATCCGCCCCTCATCCGCGCTATTCGCCGCCACCGGCATTTCGGCGCCAAAGCCGCGGATCTCGCGAAACACCACGCCGCTTTTCACCAGTTCCCGCCGCACCGCCATGGCCCGCAGTTTCGATAACAGATCGGCACGCGCCGGATCGCTCTTGGCATCACCAAATCCCACCAGCGTCACCTGCCGATTGGTTTTATCGTGCTGCTTTATATAGTCGAGCACCCGCGACAAGTCTTGTCGGGCCTTGTTGTCCAGCGTCGCGCTGCCTTCCTCGAAACGGAAATTCACCGACAGCCGCTGGGCGTGGCGACTTAGCGCCTGATATCCCTCGGGCATCAGTGCATTCGGCGTAACCGTCATGGCCTGGACGGTCTGCGCGATAAAACCATTGGCTGCGACGATTTCCTGCCCTTTGCTGCTTTGCGCGAACGCCACCAGCGCTTGTGCCCAAGGATTTTTCCCGGTGGGCGGCAGGTAAAAGAACAGCCGCCGGGACAGCGGATAGTCTTCCGTGGCAATAAGGTTGTTGAGCGGCAGCATGGCCTGGGATTGGCCATCGGCAATCGCCACGGCTTTGGCCTGGCGCACGTAGGGCAAACCGATAAAACCGATGCCTTGCCGATCCAGACTGACGGCGTCGGACAATTGCTCGCTGGATTCGAAGCGTTTCGCGGCGCTGTTGAGCGTTTTCCCGCGGCGGCTGAGGACCAATTCCTTGAAGGTGTCGTAGGTGCCCGATTGGTCATCCCGCGCATACAGGTGAATTGTCCCGCCGCTGCCACCGAGCTCTTCCCATGTTTTTGCCTCACCGCTGAAAATTCGCGCCAATTGGTCGGTGCTGAGCTGGTTCAGCGGATTTTGCGGATGGAGGATGATCGCCAGGCCATCGATGGCGATGACTTGTTCGGCGCCGGGGCTTTTGAAGTCGCCCAGGGTTTTGAGCTCGACTCGTTCGCTGTCCTTGATCGGGCGTGACGAGGCGGCGAGGTCGGCGGATGCGGTTTTGAGGGCGCTGAACCCGGTGCTGGAACCATGAGCCGCGACGTCCATTATCACCCGTCGTCCCTGAATCGTTTCGCCGACGATACGTTGTTCGTTGGCTTTGTCCGGGACTTCACTGCGGACCTTGAGCAAGCCTTGTTCGCGCATCAGTCCTTCGACCAGCGCCGGCCCCAACGCGGCGCCAATGGTGTTGGAACCCTGGATGCGCAGGACGGGGCTGTTTTCGGGCGTCGGCAGATCGCCCGCTGAGGTGGTGAAGGGCAAACAGGCACACAGCATCAACAGGAACGATCTGCACAGCGTCATGCTGGCACCTTGTTTGGCCAAAGGAAGTGCCGGGAGAATAAGTCAGTGAGATTTCTAAAAGATGACAGTCACTAGATGTGGGAGCGAGCCTGCTCGCGATGAGGGCTTAACAGTCAACACTTGTATTGAATGTAAGTCCGCTATCGCGAGCAGGCTCGCTCCCACAATTTGATCTGTGTAAAGCCTGGGGGAATCAGCTCAACTCAAGCCAGATCGGCGCATGATCCGATGGTTTTTCCATCCCACGCAGTTCGTAGTCCACTCCCGCATCCTTGACGCGCGGCAACAACCCATGGGACGCCATGATCAGGTCAATCCGCAGCCCGCGCTTGGGTTCGTCTTCAAAACCGCGGCTGCGGTAGTCGAACCAGCTGAACCGGTCGGCCACGTCCGGGTTCAAGTGACGGAAACTGTCGACCAGGCCCCAGTTCTTCAAGCGGGCCATCCACTCGCGTTCTTCCGGCAGAAAGCTGCATTTTCCGGTTTTCAGCCAGCGTTTCATGTTGTCCGGGCCGATGCCGATGTCGCAGTCTTCCGGAGAAATGTTCACGTCGCCCATCACCACCACTGGCTGTTCATTGCTGAACTGGCTTTCCAGCAACTGCTGCAGGTCGCCGTAGAAACGCTCCTTGGCCGGGAACTTGGTGGGGTGATCGCGGCTTTCGCCCTGTGGGAAATAGCCGTTCATGATGGTCACCGGCACGCCATTGGCGTCGGCGAACGTACCCCAGATGAAGCGTCGTTGGGCCTCTTCGTCGTCGGTGGCGAAGCCTTTATGCAGGGCAATCGGTTCTTTACGCGAGAGCAGGGCGACGCCGTAATGGCCTTTCTGCCCGTGGAAATACACGTGATAACCCAGCGCCTGTACCTCGGCCAGCGGGAACTGGTCGTCGTGAACCTTGGTTTCCTGCAGCCCGATCACGTCGGGCTGGTGCTTGTCGATCAGCGCCGCCAGCTGATGCGGGCGAGCGCGCAGCCCGTTGATGTTGAAGGAGACGATCTTCATGGTCGGCAGTCCTGGCAAAAGGGCGATGCTAGCTGACCTGTGGGAATCGGGCCAGTGTTGGGGTGAGGGGATTCACTGTGTTCTGTCAGATCTGTATTGGCAGTCAGGGCCTCATCGCGGGCAAGCCACGCCTGCAAGGTTCTCCAGCGGACACAAATTTTGTGTACGCCACAGAAACTGTGGGAACGTGGCTTGCCCGCGATGAGGCCCGTCCAGTCGATGAAGAGCCCGCCTTGGTCTATACCTGTGGGAGGAACTGTATTGCCACCCAAAGGCTCGTACCAATAAGAGCGCCGCCATTTTGAGCAGCGCCCCGGGGAGATCTACCGTTATGCCCGAAACCTCGACCGCCATTGCCGATATCCACATGCTCGACAGCGGCTACGCCCACGAAGCGCGCTCCCTGCTTTACCACGCATACCGGCACGAACCGACCTTCAGCTATTTGTTCGAGGCCGAACGTCCCGGCTATGAGCATCGTGTGCGAGCGACCGTGCGGGAACTGGTCAAACAACACTTTCTTCAGGATCTGCCGGCCATCGGCCTGCTGGTCAACGACCGCCTGATCGGCATCGCCCTGATCGCTCCACCGCAACGTCGATTGGGCATCACCGAAAGCTGGGCCTGGCGTCTGCGCATGGTGCTCAGCGCCGGTTTCCGTTGTACCCGTCGTTACCTCGATTACCACGCTGCCGTTGCCGCTTGTGTGCCTTCCGACTCGGTGCATGTCCTGCCGTTGCTGGGGATTCACCCGCAGTTCCAGGGCAAACACTTCGGCGAGCAACTGCTGCAAGCGGTGCATAACTGGTGTGCCGTGGATGAAACCTCCCAGGGTGTGATTCTGGACACCGGGAATCCTCGTTATCTGGAGTTCTATAAGCGTCAGGGCTACGAGGAAATCGGCGAGGTAGCGGTAGGACCGATCCGCGAACACGTATTTTTCCATGCCAATCCCCAGGTGTTACAAACAGCAACGGCATAAACGTAAACTTTCGGTAGAACTTTCACTGCATGCCAGGCTCTATCACGCTCCCAAGCTCGTGATAGCATCCGCGCCTATGAAGTTTCCAGGAAGAATTACCAGTGGCGTGCTGATGCTGTTCACCAGCTGCGCGGCACTGGCGCAAAGTGAATTGGATGTGCGGATCAAACCGTCCAACGATGAACTGAAAGCCAATATAGAGGGCTATATCGGCAGCCTCGGCGATCGTGACGAAGAAGCCTTGCTGCGCTTCAGTCGTGGCGCCGAGGAACAGGCGCGCAAGGCCGCCCAGGCCTTGGGCTATTACCAGCCGCAGATCGACAGCGACGTGAAGGGCGGCGAGACGCCGCGCCTGATCCTCAACATCGATCCTGGCGAGCCGGTGCATTTGCGCAATGTCACGATTCGCGTCGACGGCCCGGCGGCCTCGCTCAAATCCTTTCGTGTCCCCAAAAGCGCTGCGCTGAAAACCGGCGCGGTGCTGAACCATGGCCGTTATGAAGACGCCAAGAAACTGATCCAGAATCAGGCCTCGCGTTTTGGTTTCTTCAGCGGCCACTTCACGCATCAGACGTTGTCGGTGGACCCACGCGCCGGTGTCGCCGACATCGACCTCGTCTATGACAGCGGCCCGCGTTATGCCTTGGGCAAGGTCAGTTTCGAGGGAGATACGCCGTTCGACGAAGACTTGTTGCGGCGCATGGTGCCGTTCAAGGAAGGCGCACCCTATGACTCTGAACTGATTGCCGAACTCAATCAGGCGATGCAATCGAGCGGCTATTTCGAAAGCGTGCGGGTGGACGCGGCGCCGACGGCGTCCAAGAACGATGTGATCCCGGTCGACGTCAAACTCGAAACCCGCAAACCACGGACCATGGGCCTGGGGCTGGGTTATTCCACCGACGTCGGTCCCCGGGTCAAGGCCAACTGGACCCGGCACTGGGTCAACCCGCAAGGGCACAGCTATGGCTGGGAGACCGAAATATCGGCGCCACGGCAGAACGTCGGGGTGTTCTACGACATTCCCCTGGACCCGCCGCTGACCGACAAATTGCGTTTTGCCGGCGGTTATCAAAACGAAGAAATCGCCGACAAGGACTCCCTGAGCAAACTCCTGACGGTTGGCCCCGAATGGCACAGCAAGTTGCCCAGTGGCTGGCAGCGCGTGGTGTCGCTCAAGTGGCAACGCGAGGAATACCGGCTCGGGGATGACTCCGGACTCAGTACCCTGCTGATGCCCGGCGTCAGTTATTCCTACCTGAAAAGCGACAACCGCATCGATCCGCACAATGGCTATCGCCTGGAATTCGAGAGCAAAGTGGCGAAGGAAGGCTTGGGGTCCGACAACAACCTGATCTACGGCACGGCGCTGGTCAAAGGCTTGACCACGGTCTTCGATAAACACCGTTTCCTCGGTCGGGTTCAGGTCGGCGGCAGCGCCACCAATGGCTACAAATCGATACCGCCGTCGTTGCGCTTTTTTGCCGGTGGCGATCAGAGCGTGCGCGGCTACGACTATCAAAGCCTGTCCCCGGAGAACTCCGACGGCGACCGCATCGGTGGCCGCTACATGATCACCGGCAGCGTCGAATATCAGTACTCCGTCGCCGAAAAATGGCGGGTCGCGACCTTCGTTGACCAGGGCAACTCCTTCAATACACTCGAACTGCCGAACCTCAAGACCGGCGTGGGCATCGGCGTGCGCTGGGTGTCCCCGGTGGGGCCGATTCGTCTCGACCTGGCCCACGCGATGGACGACGACGGCGGCATTCGATTGCACTTTTCCATGGGGCCCGAGCTGTGAAGCGTGGTTTGAAAATAATGCTGCTGGCGATTCCGGCGCTGCTGATGCTGGTCGTTCTGGCCGTGACCACGGTGCTGGGCACTGCGGCGGGCAGTCGCTGGGCGCTCGGCTGGGTGCCGGGCCTGACCGTGGAGAATTTCCAGGGCCGATTGGGCGGGCAGTGGAGTGCCGATCATCTGGTGTGGCAGCAGGACACCCGTCGGGTTGAGCTGAGCAAACCGATCTTCGCCTGGTCGCCGTTGTGCCTGATGCGCATGACCTTGTGCATCGAGCAATTGAAGGCCGATCAGGTCAGCCTGCAATTCCCGCCGGGCAACGAAGAAGACAGCGGCGGGCCAATCACGCTCCCGGATCTGGATTTGCCCCTGGCGATCGAATTGGGTGATGTGCAAGTCGGCAGTCTGCTGTTCAACGGCAGCGAAGAACTCAAAGGCCTGCAACTGGCCGCGCACTGGACGGTGCAAGGTTTGCAGATCGACTCGGTGAAGTTGCAGCGTGACGAACTCAGCCTGAATCTGTCCGGCCTGCTTCAACCCAGCGGCAACTGGCCGCTCAAGGCTGAAGGTACGTTGACCCTGCCGGCCCCCGAGCCTTGGAGCCTGGCGTTGAAGGTGGACGGCGACCTGCTGAAAACCCTGAACCTGAAAGCCGACAGCAGCGGTTACTTGAATGGCCAACTGACCGGCGAGCTGCAACCGCTGGTCGACAACCTTCCAGCGAAAGTACGGATCACCGCCGACGGCTTCAAACCCAGCGCTGACCTGCCGGATACCTTGCAACTCAATCAACTCGAGCTCACCGGTGACGGCGACCTGAAAAACGGTTACCAGTTGCTCGGCAAAGCCACGCTGCCCGCTGAAAAAGGCCCGGTGGTGCTGGTGCTGCAAGGCAAGGTCGATGCCAGCGGCGCGCAGATTGCTGCCCTCGACCTGACGGCCAACGACAAGCAATCACTCAAGCTCACCGGCAAACTCGACTGGAGCAAAGGCCTGAGCGCCGATGCGAAGATCGACTGGCTGGATTTCCCGTGGCACCGTCTCTATCCGTTGATCGACGAGCCAGAAGTGGCGTTGCGCCGCTTCAACGGTGAAGTCTCCTACACCGACGGAAAATACATCGGTCACTTCAAATCGGCCCTCGATGGCCCGGCAGGTGCGTTCAGCCTCGAAAGCCCGTTCAGCGGCGACCTGACGAAAATCTATCTGCAACAGATTCAGCTCGAAGCCGGGCAGGGCAAAGCCATCGGGCATCTGAACCTGCAGTTTGCCGATGGCATCGGCTGGGACACTGCGCTCGATCTGTCGGCGATCAACCCGGCGTATTGGGTCGCGGAGTTACCGGGTACGTTGGCCGGACCGTTGCGCAGCAAAGGCGAGATGAAGAATGAAAAACTCAGCCTGGACGCCGACCTCGACCTCAAAGGCAAACTGCGCGGCCAACCGGCGGTGATCCAGGCCAAAGCTGACGGCGGCGGTGAACAATGGAACCTCAATGCGCTGCAAATCCGCCTCGGTGACAACAGCATCAACGGCAAGGGCAGTCTGCAACAGAAGCTCGCCGGGCAGATCGACATCAAGCTGCCACGTCTGGCCCAACTCTGGCCGCAACTGCGCGGACAGCTCAACGGGCGCATTGATGTCGCCGGCACGCTCAAGGCACCGCAAGGCAAGCTCGGGCTGCAAGGCACGCAGCTGGCTTTCGAAGACAATCGCCTGCAAAGCCTGAACCTGGACGCGACCCTCGATGGCGCGCAGCGGGCGAAAATCGACCTCAAAGGCAGCGGCATCCAGGCCGGCGACACCTCGCTGGGCACGCTGACCGCCAGCGGCCAGGGCGATATCAAGAACCAGAAACTCACCCTCGATCTGCAAGGGCCGAAGCTGAAACTGGCGCTCGGGCTGGACGGTAATCTGGACAAGGGCAATTGGCGCGGACGCCTGGCCAGCGGTGATATCCAGGCCGGCGGTCAGGACTGGAAGCTGCAAGGCCCGGCGAAACTTGAACGGCTGGCGGACGGCAAGATCAACTTCGGCGCCCATTGCTGGATGTCCGGCCCCGCCAGTCTGTGTGGCGAAGACCAGCGCCTGATGCCGGAACCGAAGCTGCGTTATCACCTCAAGCAATTCCCGATCGAAAGCCTCGCGCAATGGTTGCCGAAAGATTTCGCCTGGAAGGGCCGGCTCAATGCCGACCTGCAATTGGACCTGCCGGCCAGTGGCCCAAACGGCCAGATCAGCGTCAATGCCAGCGGCGGCACGTTGCGCATCAAGGAAAAGGATCAGTGGCTGGACTTCCCGTACCAGACCCTGAAGCTCACCAGCAAACTCACGCCCAAACGCATCGACACCGACCTCAATTTCGTCGGCGGCAAGCTCGGCGAACTGAGGGTGCAGGCGCAGATCAATCCGCTGCTGAAAAACAAACCGCTCACCGGCTCGTTCCGTCTCAGTGGCCTGGATCTGTCGGTGGCGCGGCCATTTGTGCCAATGGTCGAGAAACTCACCGGGCGCTTGAACGGCAGTGGCACGCTGTCCGGCGATCTGCTGGCGCCGCAGGTGAACGGCAATCTGTTGCTCAGCGATGGCGAAGTGTCCGGGCCTGAATTGCCGATGGAGTTGCAGGGCTTGCAGCTTCAAGCGCAGATCGCCGGCGAAACGGTGCAGTTGAACGGCGGCTGGAAAAGCGGCAAGAGCGGGCAGGGCAGTCTCAACGGCCACATCGCCTGGGGCCAGGCGCTGGTGGTGGACCTGACGCTCAAGGGCTCACAGTTGCCCGTCACCGTCGAACCCTATGCCAAGCTCGAAGTGGCGCCGGACCTGAAGATCTCGATAAAAGACGAGCAACTGGCGATCGCCGGCAAAGTGCGGGTGCCCAAGGGCGAAATCACCGTGCGCGAGTTGCCGCCGTCGACGGTCAAGGTTTCCGATGACACGGTGATCGTCGGCCAGCAGACCGAAGAGGGCAAACCGCCGCTGGCCATGAAAATGGACATCGACGTGGTGGTGGGTGAGGACAAACTCAGCTTCGCCGGGTTTGGCCTGACCGCCAACCTGCAAGGGCATGTGCACATTGGCGACAACATGGACACCCGAGGCGAACTCTGGCTCAACGACGGGCGTTACCGGGCGTACGGACAGCGGCTGACGGTGCGCCGTGCGCGGCTGCTGTTCGCCGGCCCGATTGACCAGCCGTACCTGGACATCGAAGCCATTCGCCGGACCGACGACGTGATCGCCGGTATTCGCCTCAGCGGCAGCGCCGAGCAGCCGACCACGCAGATCTTCTCCGAGCCGGCCATGAGTCAGGAGCAGGCGTTGTCCTATCTGGTGCTGGGGCGTCCGCTAAGCACCAACGGTGAAGACAACAACATGCTGGCCCAGGCTGCGCTCGGGTTGGGGTTGATGGGCAGTTCGGGAGTGACCGGCAAACTGGCCAACGACCTGGGGATTCAGGATTTCCAGCTCGACACCCAGGGCAGCGGCAATACCACCAGCGTCGTGGCCAGCGGCAATATCTCCGAGAAGCTCAGCCTGCGCTATGGCGTGGGCGTATTCGAGCCGGCCAACACCATTGCCTTGCGCTACAAACTGAGCAAAAAGGTCTACCTCGAAGCCGCCGGCGGCGTGGCCAGTTCGCTGGATATCTTCTACAAGCGGGACTTCTAAAACCCCCGTCTTCTCCCAAACCGAGTCGCTGCCATCGCGAGCAGGCTCGCTCCCACAGAGATCACACCGAACTCTGTGGGAGCGAGCCTGCTCGCGATGGGCGTGCTGCGGTCATCGATCCGAAGCAACTTTTGTCGTAAGCCATTTATCGACTAAATAGAAAGCTTCCTAACTATTACGTTGACATTCGCTGCCTAGGCAGTAACATCTCGTCATACATTCTCTGCCTAGGCAGCTAATTGGTGGCCAGATGAAACACTTCACCCCAGACGAATTCCACACGTGCCATCTCGGCCTCCTGCTCGGGCGCGCTGCGCTGCTCAAGGACCGGATCATCGACACGCACATGGAGCCCCACGGCATCACCGCCGCGCAGTTCAAAGTGCTGATCATCATGGCCCAGTTCGGCGTCGATACCCCGGCAGAGCTGTGCCGTCACCTGTCGCTGGACAGCGGTTCGATGACTCGCATGCTCGATCGTCTGGAACAGAAAGGTTTTCTCGCCCGCCAACGTTCCGAAGCGGATCGCCGTCAGGTGCAACTGGTGCTCACCGAGCAAGGCCAGCAATTGACCGACCGTCTGCCGGAGATCGGCGCCGACGCCATGAATGAACTGGCCGGCGCGATCACCCCGGAAGAACTGAAAACCCTGGAGCAGATCCTCAAGAAAATCCTTGTGGCAGCCGGTGACTCGATCACCTTGCTGCGGGTAGGTGACAAATGAGCAGTAAAACGCTGCGTGCCGGGATGAGCCTGGTGCTGGCGGCCATGACACTGGCCGGTTGCGCCAGTTACAGCGGCCTGAACACCGAAGGCGTCAGCCTTGATGCGAAAAACCTCAAGGCCGGGCAATCCCTCAGCGGCGTGACTCTGTCGCCCGCGGCCTGGCCGAAAAGCGACTGGTGGAAAAGCCTCGGTGATCCGCAGCTCGATGGCCTGATCCGCGAAGCCCTGCACGACAGCCCCGACATGCAGATCGCCGACGCCCGCGCCCATCAGGCCAGCGCCTCCGCGTATGCCGCCGATGCCGCGCGGATGCCGACCCTCGATGCCAGCGCCGGAGTCAGCCGTTCGCGCCTGGCTCGGGATCAAGACCCGAGCGGGCAGGGCGGTACGTATTCCACCGTGCGCAACATCGGCGCCAGTTTCAATTACAACTTCGACCTCTGGGGCGGTCAGCGGGATGCCTGGGAAGCTGCATTGGGCGAGGCCCGTGCGGCGGAAGTCGATCAGCAGGCCGCGCAGCTGACCTTGTCCGCCGACGTCGCCCGAGCCTATAGCGACCTGGGGCAGGCGCACATCGTCTATGACCTGGCCAATGAAGACCTCAAGCGCACCAAACAAATGCTTGAACTGAGCCAGCGCCGCCTGAGCTCGGGGATCGACAGCCAATACCAGTTCCAGCAAACCGAAAGCCTGGAAGCCAGCTCCGAAGCGAGCCTGATCGACGCCGAAAAACGCCTGCAAAGCGCAAAAATCGCCTTGGCCGTGCTGCTCGGCAAAGGCCCGGATCGCGGCAATGAAATCGCCCGGCCGAAGATCCTGCAAGCCAGCGCCGTGGCGTTGCCGTCGGTGTTGCCGGCCGAGCTGCTCGGTCGTCGTCCAGACCTGGTCGCCGCGCGCTGGCGGGTCGAGGCCGCGAGCAAGAACATCGCCGCCGGCAAGACCCAGTTCTACCCCAACCTCAACCTGAGCGCCGCGGCCGGTGCCGAGTCGTTGCTGGGGGATGCGATGTTTGGTTCGGCCAGCCGTTTCTTTAACGTTGCGCCGACTGTCTCCGTGCCGATTTTCGACGGCGGCCGCTTGCGTGCCGACCTCGATTCCCGCGACGCCGATTACGACCTCGCGGTGGCGCAGTACAACAAAAGCCTGGTGAAAGCCTTGGGTGATGTCAGTGACACCATCAACCAGTTGCGCGACATCGGCCGGCAGATCGGGGCGCAGCAACACGCCACCGACATTGCCCAGGATTCTTACAACACCGTGGTCCAGCGGTACGGTTCCGGCATCGGAAACTACCTGGACGTGCTCAGCATTGAGCAGCAATTGCTCCAGGCCCAGCGCCAGCTGGCCAACCTGAATGCCGAGCAGATCGACCTGTCGATCCAACTGATGCAGGCGCTGGGCGGCGGCTTCCAGGGCGAAACCCTGACCGCAGCCAACGCACTCCCAGCCACGCAGCACAATTAATTCAAGGTATTGGTCATGGCCACTGCAGAACACACACAAACCCCTGACAACACTCCTGACACCAGCAACCCGCGCAAACGCAAAGTCATGCTGGTGGTGCTCGCGATCGTGGTGATCCTCGCCGGTGTCGCCGTCTGGGGTTATCACGAATTCTACGGGCGCTGGAACGAAAGCACCGACGACGCCTATGTGAACGGTAACGTGGTGGAAATCACCCCGCTGGTCACCGGCACTGTGGTCAGTATCGGCGCGGATGATGGCGACCTGGTCCATGAAGGGCAGGTGCTGATCAATTTCGACCCGAACGACGCCCAGGTCGGTCTGCAAAGTGCCCAGGCCAACCTGGCGCGCACCGTGCGTCAGGTGCGCGGTTTGTACAGCAACGTCGACGGCATGAAAGCCCAGGTCAACGCCCAGCAGGCGGAAGTGCAGAAGGCTCAGGACAACTTCAATCGCCGGAAAAACCTCGCCGCTGGCGGGGCGATTTCCCAGGAAGAGCTATCCCACGCTCGCGACGACCTGACCTCGGCGCAAAACGCCCTGGCCAACGCCAGACAGCAACTGAAAACCACCAGCGCCTTGGTGGATGACACCGTGGTCTCGTCGCACCCGGACGTGATGGCGGCGGCCGCGCAATTGCGTCAGGCCTACTTGAACAATTCGCGCAGCACCTTGATCGCGCCGGTCACCGGGTACGTGGCCAAACGCTCGGTACAACTGGGCCAGCGCGTCCAGCCGGGCACGGCGCTGATGGCGGTCATTCCGCTGGATCAGCTGTGGATCGACGCCAACTTCAAGGAAACCCAGCTGCGTGACATGCGCATCGGCCAACCGGTGGATATCGAAGCTGACCTCTACGGCAGCGACGTGAAGTTCAGCGGCACCATCGACAGCCTCGGCGCCGGTACCGGCAGCGCGTTTGCCTTGCTGCCGGCGCAGAACGCCACCGGTAACTGGATCAAGATCGTGCAGCGGGTGCCGGTGCGGATTCACATCAACGCCGAAGAACTGGCCAAGCATCCATTGCGGGTCGGCCTGTCGACTCAGGTCGATGTGAACCTGCGCGATCAGAGCGGCCCGGTGCTGGCGCAACAGCCGCCGCAAAAGGCGTCCTTCAGCACCAACGTCTACGACCGTCAGTTGGCCGAGGCCGACGCGATGATCACTCAGTTGATCCACGACAACAGCGCGGCGGCCAGTAAAACCGTCCAGCGCTGATACCTCCCCTGTGGGAGCGAGCTTTTGTGGCGAGGGAGCTTGCTCCCGCTGGGTCGCGAAGCGGCCCCAAAAGCTCTGCGACTGCTTCGCAGCCGAGCGGGAGCAAGCTCCCTCGCCACAAAAGCTCGCTCCCACAAGGTCAGCGGCGCCCTTTGAAAGGCGCCGCGCCTGCCCAGCTTCAAGGGATTCACGATGAGCAATAACGCGTCTTTCACGCCGCCCAGCCTGCTGCTCAGCACCATCGGCCTGTCGCTGGCGACTTTCATGCAGGTGCTCGACACCACCATCGCCAACGTGGCGCTGCCGACGATTTCCGGCAACCTGGGCGTGAGTTCGGAGCAGGGCACCTGGGTGATCACTTCGTTTGCGGTGAGCAATGCGATTGCGCTGCCGCTGACCGGCTGGCTCAGCCGCCGGTTCGGTGAAGTGAAGCTGTTTCTCTGGGCGACGATTCTGTTTGTGCTGGCCTCGTTTCTCTGCGGTATCTCGACCTCGATGCCCGAGCTGATTGGCTTCCGGGTGTTGCAAGGCCTGGTCGCCGGTCCGTTGTACCCGATGACCCAGACGCTGCTGATCGCGGTCTATCCGCCGGCCAGGCGCGGCATGGCCCTGGCATTGCTGGCGATGGTCACGGTGGTGGCGCCGATTGCCGGTCCTATCCTCGGCGGCTGGATCACCGACAGTTACAGCTGGCCGTGGATCTTCTTTATCAACGTGCCAATCGGCATTTTCGCGGTGATGGTGGTGCGCCAGCAACTCAAGGCGCGTCCGGTGGAAACCAGCCGCCAGCCGATGGACTACGTCGGGCTGATCACCTTGATCATCGGCGTCGGGGCGTTGCAGGTGATCCTCGACAAGGGCAATGACCTCGATTGGTTCGAGTCGAACTTCATCCTCATCGGTGCGGCGATTTCAGTGGTCGCGCTGGCGGTGTTCGTGATCTGGGAAATGACCGACAAGCACCCGGTGGTCAATCTGCGGCTGTTTGCGTATCGCAACTTCCGAATCGGCACCATCGTGTTGGTGCTGGGTTACGCCGGGTTCTTTGGCATCAACCTGATCCTGCCGCAATGGCTGCAAACCCAGATGGGCTACACGGCAACGTGGGCGGGGCTGGCGGTGGCGCCAATCGGGATTCTGCCGGTGCTGATGTCACCGTTTGTCGGCAAGTACGCGCACAAGTTCGACCTGCGGCTGCTGGCCGGACTGGCGTTCCTGGCGATTGGCCTGAGCTGCTTCATGCGCGCCGGGTTTACCAACGAAGTGGACTTCCAGCACATCGCGCTGGTGCAATTGTTCATGGGCATTGGCGTGGCGCTGTTCTTCATGCCGACCTTGAGCATTCTGATGTCCGACTTGCCACCGAGCCAGATCGCCGATGGCGCGGGCCTGGCAACGTTCCTGCGGACCTTGGGCGGCAGTTTTGCGGCGTCGCTGACCACGTGGATCTGGATTCGTCGGGCGGATCAGCATCATGCCTATATGAGCGAAAGCATCAGCACTTATGAGCCGGCGACCCGCGAGGCACTGAATGCCCTGGGCGGGCCGAGCAACCCGGCGTATGCGCAGCTGGATCATGTGCTGACCAGTCAGGCGTACATGCTCTCCACCGTGGATTACTTCACGTTGCTGGGTTGGGCATTCATGGGCTTGATCGTGATTGTGTGGCTGGCAAAACCGCCGTTTGCGGCGAAAGCGGGGCCGGCGGCCTCCGGCCACTAAGCCAAACACAAACCCTGTAGGAGCGAGCCTGCTCGCGAAAGCGTCCTGTCAGTCAACATCTATCTCAACTGACACACCGCCATCGCGAGCAGGCTCACTCCCACAGGGTATTGTCGGCGACACAGGATTTGCGTCTCATGAAGATCAAAAATGTGGGAGCGAGCCTGCTCGCGAAAGCGTCCTGTCAGTCAACATCTATCTCAACTGACCCACCGCCTTCGCGAGCAGGCTCACTCCCACAGGGCATTTTTCGGCGACACAGGATTTGCGTCTCATGAAGATCAAAAATGTGGGAGCGAGCCTGCTCGCGATAGCGTCCTGTCAGTCAACATCTATCTCAACTGACACACCGCCTTCGCGAGCAGGCTCACTCCCACAGGGTATTGTCGGCGACACAGAATTTGCGTCTCATGAAGATCAAAAATGTGGGAGCGAGCCTGCTCGCGAAAGCGTCCTGTCAGTCAACATCTATCTCAACTGACACACCGCCATCGCGAGCAGGCTCACTCCCACCGGGTATTGTCGGCGACACATAATTTGCGTCTCATGAAGATCAAAAATGTGGGAGCGAGCCTGCTCGCGAAAGCGTCCTGTCAGTCAACATCTATCTCAACTGACACACCGCCTTCGCGAGCAGGTGAAGATCAAAAATGTAGGAGCGAGCCCGCTCGCGATAGCGTCCTGTCAGTCAACATCTATCTCAACTGACACACCGCCATCGCGAGCGGGCTCACTCCCACAGGGTATTTTCGGTGACACAGGATTTGCGTCTCATGAAGATCAAAAATGTGGGAGCGAGCCTGCTCGCGAAAGCGTCCTGTCAGTCAACATCTATCTCAACTGACACACCGCCATCGCGAGCAGGCTCACTCCCACAGGGTATTGTCGGCGACACAGGATTTGCGTCTCATGAAGATCAAAAATGTGGGAGCGAGCCTGCTCGCGAAAGCGTCCTGTCAGTCAACATCTATCTCAACTGACACACCGCCATCGCGAGCAGGCTCACTCCCACCGGGTATTGTCGGCGACACAGAATTTGCATCTCATGAAGATCAAAAATGTGGGAGCGAGCCTGCTCGCGATAGCGTCCTGTCAGTCAACATCTATCTCAACTGACCCACCGCCTTCGCGAGCAGGCTCGCTCCCACAGGGTATTGTCGGCGACACATAATTTGCGTCTCATGAAGATCAAAAATGTGGGAGCGAGCCTGCTCGCGAAAGCGTCCTGTCAGTCAACATCTATCTCAACTGACACACCGCCATCGCGAGCAGGCTCACTCCCACAGGGTATTGTCAGCGACACAGGATTTGCGTCTCATGAAGATCAAAAATGTGGGAGCGAGCCTGCTCGCGATAGCAGTGTGTCAGTCAATAAAAGTGTTGAATGTGAATCCGCCTTCGCGAGCAGGCTCACTCCCACCGGGTATTGTCGGCGACACATAATTTGCGTCTCATGAAGATCAAAAATGTGGGAGCGAGCCTGCTCGCGAAAGCGTCCTGTCAGTCAACATCTATCTCAACTGACACACCGCCATCGCGAGCAGGCTCGCTCCCACAATGGGGTCTGTGGTGGCCTTTTAGTTCGTGGGGGCTGCGAGTTGTGGTGGCGGGGCGAAGTCGAAGGGGGCGAGGGCAAACCCTTGCTCATCCACTTGCAACGCCCAGCCCTGACGGTCCCAATCCCCCAGCACAATGCGCTTGGCCGCTTGCTCGCCAATCTGCAACTTGTGGATGGCCGGGCGATGGGTGTGCCCATGGATCAAGGTTTTTACGCCAAATTTCTGCATGATCCGCGGCACTTCGTCCGGCGTGACATCGACGATGTCATTGGCCTTCATCCGCGTCTGGGCCCGGCTTTCACTGCGCAGTTTGCGCGCCAGTTTATGCCGCGTGCGCAACGGCAGGTGCCGCAGGATGAACAGGGTGATCGGGTTGCGCAGGTAGCGACGCAGCTTCATATAAGCTTCGTCGCGGGTGCAGAGGCTGTCGCCGTGCATCAAAAGCACCGGCTCGCCGTTGAACTGCACGACACTCGGGTCCTTCAGCAACGTGCAGCCGGCCTGTTTGCAGAAGGCCTGGCCGAGCATGAAGTCGCGATTGCCGTGCATCAGAAATATGGCCGTGCCGCTGTCGCTAAGGGTGCGCAGGGCCTGGCAGATGGAACGCTGGAACGGCGTCATGGCATCGTCGCCAATCCACGCCTCGAAAAAGTCGCCCAGAATGTACAACGCACTCGCCGAGCGGGCGCGTCCGGCGAGCAAATCCAGAAACGCCCGGGTGATGTCCGGGCGCTCCTCTTCCAGATGCAAGTCTGAAATCAGCAGTATCACGCTTCGATGATCTCGGCTTTCTCGATGATCACGTCTTCTGCTGGCACGTCCTGGTGGCCGGATTTCATGGTGGTGGAAACACCTTTGATCTTGTCGACAACGTCGGTGCCTTCAACGACTTTGGCGAATACTGCGTAGCCCCAGCCCTGAGTGGTCTTGGCGCTGTGGTTCAGGAAGCTGTTGTCAGCCACGTTGATGAAGAACTGGGCGGATGCCGAATGCGGCTCCATGGTGCGGGCCATGGCGACGGTGTACTTGTCGTTCGGCAGGCCGTTGTCGGCTTCGTTCTGGATGCTTGGGCGCTTGTCTTTCTTTTCTTTCATGCCTGGCTCGAAACCGCCGCCCTGGATCATGAAGTTACCGATGACGCGGTGGAAAACGGTGTTTTCGTAGTGACCGGCTTTGACGTACTCGATGAAGTTGGCAACGGTCAGCGGTGCCTTTTCAGCGTTCAGTTCCAGGACGATGTCGCCATGGTTGGTGGTCAGTTTGACTTGGGTCATGATTACTACTCATTCAATGAATTCGTGGGTTTCGGGGCATTTAAGCCCTCAACCGGTCCGGCCAATGTCGGCCAAGGAGCGCAGTTTAGCGTGCCGGGCGCGAATTTCGAGGCTGTTTTTCATTTGCATCCGATTAAATGCACCCGTTTTCGGGCCTGCTCTGTCAGCGACTTGACGGCATCGGCTATGATAAGCCCCTTTGTTTTAACAGCCGCTTTGATTTGGCCAACTGGCCGCGCACTTGTACGTTCAAGGATCCTATGAGCAAGCCCACTGTCGACCCTACCTCGAATTCCAAGACCGGCCCTGCCGTGCCGGTCAATTTCCTGCGCCCGATCATCCAGGCGGACCTGGACTCGGGTAAGCACACGCAGATCGTCACCCGTTTCCCGCCTGAGCCCAACGGCTACCTGCACATCGGTCACGCCAAGTCGATTTGCGTGAACTTCGGCCTGGCCCAGGAATTTGGCGGCGTCACGCACCTGCGTTTCGACGATACCAACCCGGCCAAGGAAGACCAGGAATACATCGACGCGATCGAAAGCGACGTCAAATGGCTGGGCTTTGAATGGTCCGGCGAAGTGCGCTATGCCTCGCAGTATTTCGACCAGTTGCACGACTGGGCCGTCGAGCTGATCAAGGCCGGCAAGGCCTACGTCGACGATCTGAGCCCTGAACAGGCCAAGGAATACCGCGGCACCCTGACCGAACCGGGCAAGAACAGCCCGTTCCGTGATCGCTCCGTGGAAGAAAACCTCGACTGGTTCGCCCGCATGCGTGCCGGCGAATTCCCGGACGGCGCACGCGTGCTACGGGCCAAGATCGACATGGCCTCGCCGAACATGAACCTGCGCGACCCGATCATGTACCGCATCCGTCACGCCCATCACCACCAGACCGGCGACAAGTGGTGCATCTACCCGAACTATGACTTCACCCACGGTCAGTCGGACGCCATCGAAGGCATCACTCACTCGATCTGCACCCTGGAGTTCGAAAGCCACCGTCCGCTGTACGAGTGGTTCCTCGAGAACCTGCCGGTCCCGGCAAAACCGCGCCAGTACGAGTTCAGCCGTCTGAACCTGAACTACACCATCACCAGCAAGCGCAAGCTCAAGCAACTGGTCGATGAAAAGCACGTCTTCGGTTGGGACGATCCGCGCATGTCCACGCTGTCGGGCTTCCGTCGCCGTGGCTACACGCCGAAATCGATCCGCAACTTCTGCGAAATGGTCGGCACCAACCGTTCCGACGGCGTGGTCGACTTCGGCATGCTCGAATTCAGCATCCGTGACGACCTCGACCACAGCGCCCCGCGCGCCATGTGCGTGTTGCGTCCGCTGAAAGTCGTGATCACCAACTACCCGGAAGGCCAGGTCGAGAACCTCGAACTGCCGTGCCACCCGAAAGAAGACATGGGCATGCGCGTCCTGCCGTTCGCCCGTGAGATCTACATCGACCGTGAAGACTTCATGGAAGAGCCGCCGAAAGGCTACAAGCGCCTGGAGCCGAACGGCGAAGTGCGTCTGCGCGGCAGCTACGTGATCCGTGCCGACGAAGCGATCAAGGACGCCGACGGCAACATCGTCGAACTGCGTTGCTCCTACGACCCGGAAACATTGGGCAAGAACCCTGAAGGCCGCAAGGTCAAAGGCGTGGTGCACTGGGTGCCGGCCGCGGCCAGCGTCGAGTGCGAAGTGCGTCTGTACGATCGCCTGTTCCGCTCTGCGAACCCTGAGAAGGCCGAAGACAGCGCCAGTTTCCTGGACAACATCAACCCTGACTCGCTGCAAGTCCTCACCGGTTGTCGTGCTGAACCCTCGCTGGGCAATGCACTGCCGGAAGACCGTTTCCAGTTCGAGCGCGAAGGTTACTTCTGCGCGGATATCAAGGACTCGAAACCAGGTGCTCCGGTATTCAACCGTACCGTGACCTTGCGTGATTCGTGGGGCCAGTGATTCAAGGAAACTAAAGTGCTTACGATCTACAACACGCTCACCAAGAGCAAAGAAGTCTTCAAGCCGCTGGATGGCAACAATGTGCGCATGTACGTCTGCGGGATGACCGTGTACGACTACTGCCACATTGGCCATGGCCGCAGCATGGTCGCGTTCGACCTGGTGACCCGCTGGTTGCGGTTCAGCGGTTATAACCTGACGTATGTGCGCAACATCACCGACATTGAAGACAAGATCATTAATCGGGCCAAGGAGAACGGCGAACCGTTCGACGTGCTGACCGAACGCATGATCACCGCGATGCACGAGGACGAGGCGCGCCTCAATATCCTCAAGCCGGACATGGAGCCGCGGGCCACCGATCACATCGCTGGCATGCAGACCATGATCCAGACCCTGATCGACAAGGGTTACGCCTACGCACCGGGCAACGGCGACGTGTACTACCGCGTCGCCAAGTTCATGGGCTACGGCAAGCTGTCGCGCAAGAAAATCGAAGACTTGCGCATCGGCGCGCGGATCGAAGTCGACGAGTCCAAGCAGGACCCGCTGGACTTCGTGCTGTGGAAAGGCGCCAAGCCGGGCGAGCCTAGCTGGCCTTCGCCGTGGGGCGACGGGCGTCCGGGCTGGCACATCGAGTGCTCGGTGATGTCGACCTGCTGCCTCGGCGAGACCTTCGACATTCATGGCGGCGGCAGCGACCTCGAGTTCCCGCACCACGAAAACGAAATCGCCCAGAGCGAAGCGGCCACCGGCAAGACCTACGCCAACGCGTGGATGCATTGCGGCATGATTCGCATCAATGGCGAGAAGATGTCCAAGTCCTTGAACAACTTCTTCACCATTCGCGACGTGTTGGAAAAGTACCACCCGGAAGTCGTGCGTTACCTGCTGGTGTCCAGCCACTACCGCAGCGCGATCAACTATTCGGAAGACAACCTCAAGGACGCCAAAGGTGCCCTCGAGCGTTTCTACCATGCGTTGAAAGGCCTGCCGAGCGTGGCGCCGGCTGGCGGCGAAGCCTTCGTCGAGCGTTTCACCCAGGTGATGAACGACGACTTCGGCACGCCGGAAGCCTGCGCGGTGCTGTTCGAGATGGTTCGCGAGATCAACCGTCTGCGCGAGAGCGATCTCAATGCGGCGGCAGGTTTGGCGGCGCGCTTGAAGGAACTGGCCAGCGTGCTGGGCGTGCTGCAGCTTGAGGCCGATGACTTCTTGCAGGCCGGCGCTGAAGGGCGCGTGGATGCGGCTGAGGTTGATGCGCTGATTCAGGCGCGTTTGACTGCCCGTGCCAACAAGGACTGGGCCGAATCCGACCGTATCCGCGACCAGTTGACCGCGATGGGCGTGGTGCTGGAAGACGGAAAGGGCGGCACGACCTGGCGGTTGGCTGACTGACTGCTTCGAATGCCGCAAAACAAAACCCGCCTTGTGCGGGTTTTTGTTTTTGTCAGTCCGCGAGGTTATGTGGTGTTTGATCTGGCGCCTTAGCGGGCAAGCCTCGCTCCTACAAGGTCGCGTCGTACACAAATTTGGCGAGCGACGCGCCCCTGTAGGAGCGAGGCTTGCCCGCGAAGGGTCTCCAGCCGGCCCCAGCCACGAGTGCTCACTCGTCAATCAGCCTGGCGCAACCGCTTGTAAAGAGTATTGCGGCTAACGCCAAGACGCCGGGCAAGGTGCGAAATATTCCCCCCAGCCGCCTGCAACAAGCGGTTCAAATCCTCGGCATCATTCAAATCCACTGCCAGCGGTTCCGGCGAATCCACCGGCTCCATCTCCAGATCGACAAAAAAATCATCCGGCAAATGCTCCGGCCGCACCGGCTGTTCTTCGGCCATGGCCAGCGCCACCTGCATCACGCTGCTGACCTGCCTTAAATTCCCCGGCCACGGATGACGGCCGAACAACTCCATCACCTCACGGCTCAACCCGGCCCACTGCGATGGCTCGCGATGCTGTTCCCACAAGCGCTTGAACAGCGCCTGTTTGTCGGTGCGTTCCCGTAACGGCGGCAATTCCAGGGTCAAACCGCCGATTCGGTAATAAAGGTCCTCGCGAAACCGCCTGAGCTGCACTTGCTCGCGCAACGAACGGTTGGTCGCGGAAATGATGCGGATGTCCACCGGGAACAACTCGCTGCTGCCCACCGGTTGCACGCACCGTTCCTGCAAGACCCTTAGAAGGCGAGCTTGTGTCGGCAATGGCATGTCACCGATTTCATCAAGGAACAGGGTGCCTTTGTCAGCCTTGCGGATCAGTCCGATGCTGCCTTTCTGATTGGCGCCGGTGAACGCGCCTTTCTCGTAGCCAAACAGCTCGGACTCCACCAGTTCGGCGGGGATCGCTGCACAGTTGACGGCAATGAACGGTTGTTTGCTTCGCGAACTGGCCTGATGCAGCGCTTTGACGAAGACCTCCTTGCCGACCCCGGTTTCACCGTGGATCAATAGCGGAATATCTTTTTCCAGCAAACGCTCGGCCTGACGCACGGCTTTTTCCACGCGACTGTCGCCGAAATGCAAGGTGCTGAGGCTGATTGCGGCGGGCACGGTCGCGGCCGGTTCCGCGCTCTTGGCCTCAGAAAACAGTCGAGCTTGAATCGACACCTGTTTCGGCCGCTTCAACAGGCATTGAAAACGGTTGCGCCCGGAGGCTTGCAACGCAAAAGGCAGGCCTTCCGGCTGGTTCAGCAGTTCCAGCAACGACACCTTGAACAGGCTCTCGACACTGACCCGTGACAGGCTGATACCCAGCAGATTGTCAGCCCGGCGGTTAGCCGACAGCACCTGGCCGGTTTCATCGAAAATCAGCAAACCGGCCCATTGGCTGTCGAGGTTGTTCAGCCCTGTGTTGAACGTCAGTTGAAAATGCTGGCCGTGAAAGAGGTTGAGGATCAGCCGGTTTTCCACGGTCTGGCTCATCATCTTGACCATGCCAAGGGTGTGGGACGGCGGCAGGTAGCTGTCGCTGGACACGTCCAGCACCGCGATTACCTTGCGCTCGGCATCGAAAATCGGCGCGGCGGAACCGGTCATGAAGCGGTTGGCTTTCAGGAAGTGCTCATCGTGTTCGATATGCACGGCCTGCTCGCAGGCGAGGGCGGTGCCGATGGCGTTGGTGCCGCTGCAACGCTCCATCCAGCTGGCCCCGGCGCTAAAGCCGCGGGTCAGGCTCGGCTCGATGAAGCGCTGGGTGCCCCAGGAGGTCAGCACCTGGCCCTGATTGTCGGCGAGCATGATCAGGCAGTTGGAATTGCTCAGAATGTTTTCGTAATACGGCAGGACTTCCTGGTGCGTGGTCTGCACCAGCGAATGCTGGCTTTCCAGCAACTGGGCAATGCCATCGGCAGGCAACTGATCGAACGCCGGTGCGCTTTGATGATTGAGGCCGAACGCGCGGCAACGGGACCAGGAGTCCTGGATGATGGTGTCGTGGGACAAAACGGGGGCAGGTGCGGCCATGACAGTCAGCCTCTGAATAACGCTTTTATTGTTGTTATAGGTATTCCCTTGTGGGAGCGAGCCTGCTCGCGATAGCGGTGGGTCAGTCAATACTGATGTCGACTGATCCACCGCTATCGTGAGCAGGCTCGCTCCCACAGGTTTTTGCTCGCGAGAAGGCAAAAAGCATCCGTAGAGTGTTGTTCACTATTGTTCATTGTCAACGGCTGGATTGTTCAATTGTTCAGTCGCCGTTGTTCATTTCTGTTCAGCAACGAACGTTGATTTGCCATCACTTCAAACATTTTCAAAGCAGATCAATAGCTTGCATTTTCTGGCATGAAACTCGCTCTACAGCCTGGGTCGCTTGACTCCAAATAATAAAAAGGCCGAGCCATGTCATTAACCCTGGAGCACGTCAGCCGTACCGTCGAGGGCCAGACCTGGATCGACGATGCGTGCCTGAGTTTCGAACCCGGATCCTTCAACGTTTTGCTCGGGCGCACGCTGTCCGGCAAGACCAGTCTGATGCGCCTGATGGCGGGCCTGGACAAGCCCGACAGCGGCCGGATCCTGATGAACGGTGTCGATGTCACACAACGCCCTGTGCGTTTGCGCAACGTGTCGATGGTCTATCAGCAGTTCATCAACTACCCGACCATGACCGTCTTCGACAACATCGCTTCGCCATTGCGCCAGGGCGGTGTCTCCAACGAGTTGATCCAGAGCAAAGTGCTGGAAACCGCGAAGATGCTGCGCATCGAGAAATTCCTCAAGCGCTATCCGCTGGAGCTTTCTGGCGGCCAACAGCAGCGCACCGCGATGGCCCGGGCGTTGGTCAAGGATGCCGAGCTGATTCTGTTCGACGAGCCGCTGGTGAACCTCGACTACAAGTTGCGCGAAGAACTGCGCCAGGAAATGCGCGAGCTGTTCAAGGCCCGGCACACCATCGCCATCTACGCCACCACCGAACCCAACGAAGCACTGGCCCTTGGCGGCACCACCACCATTCTTCACGAAGGCCGGGTGGTCCAGAGCGGTAAATCCTCCGAGGTCTATCACCAGCCAAAAACCGTGCTGGCTGCCGAATTGTTCTCCGAGCCGCCGATCAACCTGATGCCGGGACGGATTGCCGGTAACGAAGTGAGCTTCGCCAATTTTGTGCACTTCCCGTTGAACGTCGATTTGCGCCCGGTGGGCGAGGGCGAGTTCCGTTTTGGCGTGCGCCCAAGCCATATCTCACTGGTGCCGAGCAACGACGATGACCTCGAACTCGCGGTGACCGTCGAGGTCGCCGAGATCAGCGGTTCGGAAACCTTCCTGCACGTGCGCAACGAGCATTTCCTGCTGGTGCTGCACTTGCCCGGCGTCCACGAATACGACGTCGATGCGCCGATCCGCATCTATATCCCGACCCATAAACTGTTTGTATTCGATGCGCAGGGGCGGCTGGTCCAGGCGCCCGGTCGCCGCATCGCGAGGGTTGCCTGATGGCCGAAATCCGTTTGCAGAACCTCGCCCACAGCTACACCAGCACGCCGACCGGCCCCGAGGATTACGCGATCCGCGAGATGGACCACGTCTGGGAACAGGGCGGTGCTTATGCCTTGCTCGGGCCTTCGGGCTGCGGCAAGTCGACGCTGCTCAACATCATTTCCGGGTTGCTCAGCCCGTCCCAGGGCCAAGTGCTGTTCGACAGCAAAGTGGTCAACGACTTGACCCCCGAGAAGCGCAACATCGCCCAGGTTTTCCAGTTTCCGGTGGTCTACGACACCATGACGGTGTTCGACAACCTGGCCTTCCCCCTGCGCAATCAGGGCATGGCCGAGGCGAAAATTCACAGCAAGGTGCAGGAAATTGCCGAGGTCCTTGACCTCCAGGCGCTGTTGAGCAAAAAGGCGCGCAACCTCACCGCCGACGAAAAACAGAAAGTCTCGATGGGCCGTGGACTGGTCCGCGACGACGTTTCGGCCATCCTCTTTGATGAACCGCTGACGGTGATTGACCCGCACCTGAAGTGGAAGCTGCGGCGCAAGCTCAAGCAGATCCACGAACAGTTCAACATCACCATGGTCTACGTCACCCACGATCAACTCGAAGCGTCGACCTTCGCCGACAAGATCGCGGTGATGTACGGCGGCCAGATCGTGCAGTTCGGCACCCCGCGCGAATTGTTCGAGCGGCCGACCCACACCTTTGTCGGCTATTTCATTGGCAGCCCGGGGATGAACCTGATCGAGGTGCAGCCACAACCGGGCGGCGTCGGTTTTGCTTCGACGCATCTGCCTTTATCCGACGCACAACAGAAACGGATCGCCGAGTCCGAGTGGAAAACCCTGAAGGTCGGCATCCGTCCGGAGTTCGTGCACGTGTGGGATGAGCCGTTCGATGACGCGATGCAGGCACAAGTCGTGCACGTCGAAGACCTCGGCACCTACAAGATCATGACCCTGAACCTCGACGGCGCGCCGTTGAAAGTGCGCCTGGCCGAAGACAAACCGGTACCGGAGGGCACGGCCTGGATCAGCTTCCCGGCGCAGTGGTTGATGGTCTATGCGGACGATTTCCTTCTGGAGGTGCAGCCATGAACAAGGTGCAGAACAACAAGGCCTGGTGGCTGGTCCTGCCGGTGTTTCTGCTGGTGGCGTTCAGTGCGGTGATCCCGATGATGACCGTGGTCAACTACTCGGTGCAGGACATCTTCGACCAGTCCAGTCGCTATTTCGTCGGTGCCGACTGGTACAAACAGGTGCTGCTTGATCCGCGCCTGCACGACTCGCTGCTGCGGCAATTCATCTATTCCGGCTGCGTGCTGCTGATCGAAATCCCGTTGGGCATCGCCATCGCCCTGACCATGCCGACCAAGGGCCGCTGGTCATCGCTGGTGCTGATCATTCTGGCGATTCCGCTGCTGATTCCGTGGAACGTGGTCGGCACCATCTGGCAGATTTTCGGTCGGGCCGACATCGGTCTGCTCGGTGCCAGCCTCAAGGCCATGGGCATCAACTACAACTATGCGGCGAACACCATGGACGCCTGGGTCACGGTGCTGGTGATGGACGTCTGGCACTGGACTTCGCTGGTGGCGCTGTTGTGCTTTTCCGGTTTGCGGGCCATTCCGGACGTGTACTACCAGGCGGCGCGGATTGATCGGGCCTCGGCCTGGGCAGTTTTCCGACATATCCAGTTGCCCAAGCTCAAGAGCGTGCTGTTGATCGCCGTGATGCTGCGGTTCATGGACAGTTTCATGATCTATACCGAGCCCTTCGTCCTCACGGGCGGTGGTCCGGGGAATGCCACGACCTTCCTGAGTCAGACGTTGACCCAGATGGCCGTAGGGCAATTCGACCTCGGCCCGGCGGCGGCTTTCTCGCTGGTGTACTTCCTGATCATCCTGTTGGTGTCCTGGCTGTTCTACACCGCCATGACTCACTCTGACGCCAACCGCTGAGGTCTGCCATGAGCAAGAGAAAGCTTATTCCGTTGCTGATCTACATCCTGTTCCTGCTGGTGCCGATCTACTGGCTGCTGAACATGTCTTTCAAGAGCAACACTGAAATCCTCGGCGGTCTGACGCTGTTTCCCCAGGATTTCACCTTCGCCAACTACAAGGTGATCTTCACCGATCCGAGTTGGTACAACGGCTACCTCAACTCGCTGTACTACGTGAGCCTGAACACGATCATTTCCCTGAGCGTGGCGTTGCCAGCGGCTTACGCGTTCTCGCGCTACCGCTTTCTCGGTGACAAGCACCTGTTTTTCTGGCTGCTGACCAACCGCATGGCGCCGCCGGCGGTGTTCCTGTTGCCGTTCTTCCAGCTGTATTCCTCGATTGGTCTGTTCGACACGCACATCGCCGTGGCGCTGGCTCATTGCCTGTTCAACGTGCCGTTGGCGGTCTGGATTCTGGAAGGCTTCATGTCCGGCGTTCCGAAAGAAATCGACGAGACCGCCTACATTGACGGCTACAGTTTCCCCAAGTTCTTCGTGAAGATTTTCGTCCCGCTGATTGGTTCCGGGATCGGCGTCACGGCGTTCTTCTGCTTTATGTTTTCCTGGGTCGAACTGCTGCTGGCGCGAACGCTGACATCGGTGAATGCCAAACCGATCGCGGCGGTGATGACCCGCACGGTCTCGGCTTCGGGCATCGACTGGGGCGTGCTGGCAGCGGCGGGGGTGTTGACCATTCTGCCGGGCATGCTGGTGATCTGGTTTGTTCGCAACCACGTGGCCAAGGGCTTTGCCCTGGGCCGGGTCTGAGGAGCTGATGATGGAATGGATGAGCTGGACGGTCCCCACTGCGGCATTCTTCATTGTCATTGGCCTGATTCTGACGGGCATGACGACCTGGGAATTACGTTCGCCGAGTGTCCCTCGGCGTGGTTTCTTGCCGATTGCCACCACCCGTGGCGATCGGCTGTTTATCGGTCTTCTCGGCAGCGCCTACCTGCATTTGCTGGTAATCGGCGTCACCGACTGGAGCATCTGGGTTGCGTTCGCGTTGTCCCTGGTGTGGCTGTTGGCTGTGATGCGTTGGGGCTAGTCGAAATCGATCGGCAATGTTGCTCCGAAAACCAAACAGGAGGTCTCTATGTTCGACAAAAACAATAAGCTGCGACATAGCATTTCATTGGCAGCCATGCTGGCACTCAGCGGTCTGAGCGCTTCGGCCTGGGCCGATGCCTACGAAGACGCCGCGAAGAAATGGATTGGCAGCGAGTTCAAGCCGTCCACCCTTACGCCAGAGCAGCAGCTCGAAGAGCTGAAGTGGTTCATCAAGGCCGCCGAGCCGTTTCGCGGGATGAGCATCAAGGTGGTTTCGGAAACCATCGCGACCCACGAATATGAATCCAAAACCCTGGCCAAGGCCTTCACCGAAATCACCGGGATCAAGCTGACCCACGACTTGCTGCAAGAAGGCGACGTGGTGGAAAAGCTGCAAACCCAGATGCAGTCGGACAAAAACATCTATGACGGTTGGGTCAACGACTCGGACCTGATCGGTACGCACTTTCGCTACGGCAAGACCGAATCGATCACCGACCTGATGGCCAACGAAGGCAAGAACTTCACCTCGCCGACCCTGGACCTCAAGGACTTCATCGGTATCTCGTTCACCACTGCACCGGACGGCAAGATCTATCAATTGCCTGACCAACAGTTCGCCAACCTGTACTGGTTTCGCGCCGACTGGTTCGAGCGGGCGGATTTGAAAGCGAAATTCAAAGAAAAATACGGTTATGAACTGGGCGTGCCGGTGAACTGGTCGGCTTATGAAGACATCGCCAAGTTCTTCAGCGAAGACGTCAAGGAAATCGACGGCAAGCGCGTCTACGGTCACATGGACTACGGCAAGAAAGACCCGTCCCTCGGCTGGCGCTTTACCGATGCCTGGTTCTCCATGGCCGGTGCCGGCGACAAAGGCATTCCCAATGGCTTGCCGGTGGACGAGTGGGGCATCCGCGTCGAGGATTGCCACCCGGTCGGATCCAGCGTGACCCGTGGTGGCGACACCAACGGCCCGGCGGCGGTCTACGCGACGCAGAAATACGTCGACTGGCTCAAGGCCTACGCGCCACCGGAAGCAGCGGGCATGACCTTCTCCGAATCCGGCCCGGTGCCGTCCCAAGGCAACATCGCCCAACAGATCTTCTGGTACACCGCGTTCACCGCTGACATGACCAAACCGGGCCTGCCGGTGATGAACGCCGACGGCACGCCGAAATGGCGCATGGCGCCATCGCCACGCGGACCGTACTGGGAAGAGGGCATGAAGCTCGGTTATCAGGACGTGGGTTCGTGGACGTTCATGAAGTCCACGCCTGAGAAGCAGAAACTGGCGGCCTGGCTTTATGCGCAATTCGTCACGTCGAAAACCGTGTCGCTGAAGAAAACCATTATCGGCCTGACGCCGATTCGCGAGTCGGACATCAACTCGCAAGCCATGACCGACCTGGCACCGAAACTCGGCGGTCTGGTCGAGTTCTATCGCAGCCCGGCCCGCGTGCAATGGACCCCGACCGGGACCAACGTGCCGGACTATCCACGTCTGGCTCAACTGTGGTGGAGCCACATCGCGGAAGCGGCCAGCGGCGAGAAGACTCCGCAACAGGCGCTGGATGGCCTGGCCAAGGATCAGGACGCGATCATGGCGCGTCTGGAACGCTCGAAGGCTCAAGCCACCTGCGCACCGAAAATGAACCCTGAGCGCGATGCTCAGTACTGGTTCGATCAGCCGGGTGCACCGAAGCCGAAACTGGCGAACGAGAAGCCCAAGGGTGAAACCGTGAGTTATGCCGAACTGCTGAAATCGTGGGAGGCGGCGCGTAAATAAATAGCTCGATCGTGTGAAGCAGAACGGCACCGAGAGGTGCCGTTTTCTTTAGCGTCTGATCCATTGCCATCGCGAGCAGGCTCACGCCCACAATGAGCTGCGGTGTTCACAGCCTGTGTGACCGGCTCAGCGCTCCACCCCGTCAACCGCAGGAAATCCCAACCGAAACACCGTCATCGCACCCGGCAAGCTCTTCACCTCGGCCACGCCCTGATGAAGGCTCATGATCGACCGCACTATCGCCAACCCCAGCCCGGTGCTGCCCTGTGAGCGCGAGCGGCTGCTATCGACTCGGTAGAACCGATCAAACAGGTGCGGCAGATGCTGTGCCTCAATCCCCGCGCCCGGGTTGCTGACCAGCAACGAAACCTGGGTCGCGCCGCGCTCAATCAGCAGCGTCACGGTTTTCCCGACCGGGCAGTGGCGTAGCGCGTTGGACAGCAAATTCGAGATCGCCCGTTGAATCATCAACCGGTCACCCATCACCCGCGCACGGCCGACCACGTTCAAATGGATCTGCTTGTCCTGCGCCGACAGGAAGAACATCTCGGCGACTTTCCAGGCTTCTTCTTCCAGGGCAACCGACTCGAACGGCACGAGTGCCGACGGGTGACTGACCTGTGCCAGAAACAGCATGTCCGAGACGATCCGCGCCACGCGCTCCAGTTCTTCAGTGCAGCACACCAGCACATCCTTGTACTCATCCACGCTGCGTTCGCGAGACAACGTCACCTGCGCCTTGCCCATCAAATTGTTGATCGGCGTGCGCAGCTCATGCGCCAGATCATCGGAAAACTGTGACAGCTGCTGCACACCGGTATCGAGGCGATGCAGCATGAAGTTGATGCCCTGCGCCAACTCACTCAGCTCCTGGGGCATATTCACCACCGACAGCCGATGATCCAGATCCTGAGTCGAGACCATCGCCGCCACTTTGCGAAACTCGCGCATCGGCGCCAGACCACGCTGCACCGCACCCCAGGCACTCAGTCCGATAAAGATCAGCAGCAACGGCAAGGCAATCAGGGTCGAGCGCAGGTAGGCGCTGAGCAAGGCCTCATTGTGGGCGTTGTCCATCGACAACAGCACCGGGACACGGGTGCCGTCCTTGAGGCTGATCAGCCTGGACGCCGTGAGGAATTTCGCCCCCTCGGCGTCAGTGCTGGTGGCGTAGGCCAACTCGTCGCTGACGGCGCGCACCACCTTCAATTCAAGTCGTGGATCGGCCAAGCCGGTGCCGGATTTGAGCAGTTGCGTGCGCAGGTTGCTGCGGTCGTAAATCGTTAGCGTGAGGTTGTCATGGCCCATGACTTGATCGAGCAGAATGTGCGGTTTCGCACTGATTTCGCCGGTGTCGGTGTACAGCGACAGGCTGTGTTCGACCTGCTCCATCTTCTTCTCCAGACTGTCCCTGGATAACGCGTTCAGCTCATGGGTCAGTGCGAAATACGCCAGGATCGCCAGGGACACCACCAGCAGCGCGCCGAGAATACTGACCGTCAGCCCCAGCCGCATCGACAGGCTGGCCGGCTTCATTCCCGCGACTCCAGCACGTAACCGACACCGCGCAGGGTGTGGATCAACTTGTTGTCGAACGGGTCATCGATCTTTGCCCGCAAACGCCTGATCGACACTTCGACCACGTTGGTGTCGCAGTCGAAGTTCATGTCCCACACCAGCGAAATGATCTGCGTGCGTGTCAGCACCTCGCCGGACTGGCGCATCAACAGATGCAGCAGGGCGAACTCCTTGGTGGTCAGGTCGATGCGTTGCTTGCCACGAAATGCACGATGACGGCAGGGGTCGAGTTCCAGATCGGCGACTTTCAGTACCTGTGGCAGCGGGATGTTCTCGCTGCGGCGCATCAGGGTGCGCACCCGTGCGAGAAGTTCGGGAAACTCGAACGGCTTGACCAGATAATCATCCGCGCCCAGATCGAGGCCACGAATCTTGTCCGCCAGACGCCCGCGCGCCGTGAGCATCATCACCCGGGTGGAGTGAGTGCGGCGCAGTTGTTCCAGTACGTCCCAGCCGTCCAGTTCCGGCAGATTCACGTCGAGAATAATCAGGTCATAGGCCTGCTGTTGCGCCAGATGCAATCCATCCGCGCCGGTGGCCGCGTGGTCAACGATATAACCACTTTCGGTCAAACCCTGATGCAAGTATTCGGCAGTTTTAAGCTCGTCCTCGACGACAAGGATTCGCATGATCTTTCACCACTTTTATTTAAGGGATATTTAATTAAGTTGAGCGGGAAGTTGTTGTTTTTGTAGAGGGTCCGAATGAGTTTCGATCACTGAATGGCGGATACGGTAAAGACTGTAGTGGCTACAGGGTCAACGTCTGAAGCCTTTAAATCGGCGGTCTGCGACAGCCTGTCGCAGCAAGAATGCGTCAATAGCCATGTATTGCATCCAGCAAGTGCTGCTCGGCAGATAAGTGCCGAGTATTTGTTTCCATACATTGCGACAAAGCCCTAGTGCACTTCGCATCCTAGAACAAAACAACTTCCGCCAACCGTGGATAACGGATTTGTAATGGTCCTGTCACCTTGTCGATAAGTTCAAAACCCTACCGTGGCGGCATCAAAGATTCTTGAATAAAGGAAGACTTCCAATTGCCCGGTTTAACACACCTGACGGCGCGGTCACGCCTGAAAAAAACAGCCAGCGGCATTCTGTTGTTGGCCAGTACAAGCCTTGCGGGGGCATCGACCCTGACCCTGGATCAGGCCCTGCAAACAGCCTTTGCCGGCAACCCGGATCTGGCCGCGGCCCAATGGGAAATTGGCATCGCCGAGGGTGAGCGCAAACAGGCCGGACTGATCCCCAATCCCGAATTGTCGTGGGAAGCCGAGGACACCCGCCGCGATTCGCGCACTACCACCGTGATGCTCAGCCAGCCGATTGAGCTGGGCGGCAAGCGCGGCGCGCGGATCGATGTTGCCAGCCGCGCCCAGGATGCCGCCGGGATCGAACTGGAGCGCAAGCGCAATGCCTTGCGCGCCGATGTGATTCAGGCGTTCAACCGTGCGCAAACCGCGCAGCAAAGACTGCAACTGTCCCGCCAGTCGCTGCAACTGGCCGAGGATGGCTTGCGCGTGGCCAAGGGGCGAATCGAGGCGGGCAAGTCGTCGCCGGTCGAAGGCACGCGGGCGCATGTGCAACGCTCGGAAGTACGCCTGGAACTGAGCCGCGCCGAGCGCGATCAAGCCAACGCTTATCAACTACTGGCGCAGGTCATGGGCGCACCGTTGCCGACCTCGGCCACCGTACAGACCGCCACGCAAAACCTGCCGACAGTGCCGCCGCCGACCCGTTTGCTTGAGCGTCTCGACGAGACCGCCGAGCTGCGCCTGGCCAAGCTCCAGATCAACCAGCGCGAAGCGTCGCTGGGGCTGGAAAAGTCCCGGCGCATCCCCGACCTGACCGTGAGCATCGGCAGCCAATACAGCGAAACCGGGCGTGAGCGGGTCAACGTCGTCGGCCTGTCGATGCCGATTCCCCTGTTCAACCGCAATCAGGGCAACGTGCTGGCGGCGGCACGCCGCACCGATCAGGCGCGGGATCTGCGCAACGCCACCGAACTGCGCTTGCGCACCGAAATCCAGACCACCCTTGAGCAGTGGCAGACCGCCAACGGCGAAGTCCAGGCGTTCAACCAGACCATTCTGCCCGCCGCACAAAATGCGGTTGAGAGCGCCACGCGCGGCTTCGAAATGGGCAAGTTCGGTTTTCTCGACGTGCTCGATGCCCAGCGCACTCTGATCAGCGCCCGCAGCCAATACATCCAGGCCGTCAGCGAGGCGACAGACGCTCGCGTGCGCATCGAACGGATCTTCGGCGACCTCGTCGTCAACCCTTGAATTTCACCCTTTTGATCACTGCGCGACGGTACGGCGCAGAGGAGTTTCCATGGATAAAAAACTGATGGGTGTCGTGGTGGCGACGTTGGTGCTGGGCATGGGTATCGGTTCGATGTGGGCGGGCAAGGCACCGCTTGAGGCCCACGCCGATGAAGCGGCCGAACACGCGGATCACGCTGAAGAAAACGCGGCAGCCGAGGGCGAGCATGGCGAAGAAGGGCGCATCAAGTTGAGTGCCGAACAGATTGCGGCGGCGGGTATTGAACTGGTCGAAGCGCGGGCGCAGAGCATCAGTTCCGGCCTGTCGTTCCCGGGCGAAGTGCGCTTTGACGAGGATCGCACCGCCCACGTTGTGCCGCGGGTTCCCGGGGTGGTCGAGTCGGTGGCGGTCAACCTCGGGCAGCCGGTGAAAAAGGGCCAGTTGCTGGCGGTGATCGCCAGTCAGCAGATTTCCGATCAGCGTAGCGAACAGGCGGCCGCGCAACGTCGTTTGGCCTTGGCCCGCACCACCTATGAGCGCGAGAAAAAGCTGTGGGAAGACAAGATTTCCGCCGAGCAGGACGTGTTGCAGGCAAAACAGGCGTTGGAAGAAGCCGAAATCGCCGTGAACAACGCCCGACAGAAAATCAGCGTGCTCAGCGGGAGCGTGGTCGCCACCGGCGGCAATCGCTATGAACTGCGCGCGCCGTTCGACGGCATGGTGGTGGAAAAACACCTGGCACCGGGTGAGGTAGTCGATGAAACCACGGCGGCCTTCACGCTCTCGGATCTGTCGCGGGTCTGGGTGACGTTCGGCGTTTCGCCCAAGGATCTGAACAAGGTGCAAGTGGGCAAAGCCGTCACTGTCAGCGCGCCGGAACTCAACGCCGAGGTCACCGGCACGGTGGCCTATGTCGGCAGCCTGCTCGGCGAACAGACCCGCACGGCCACCGTTCGCGTGACCCTGGAGAATCCGCAGGGCTCGTGGCGTCCGGGGTTGTTCGTCACGGCGCGTGTAGCGACCGACAGCCGTCAGGCCAGGGTCACCGTGCCGGAAGCCGCTATCCAGACCGTCGAGGACAAACCCACGGTGTTCTTGCGCACCGACGATGGCTTCAAGGCGCAAGCGGTGGAGTTGGGCAGCCGCGCGGCCGGTTTGGTGGAAGTCACTCAAGGGCTGGACGCCGGTGTGCAAGTCGCCAGCGCCGGCAGCTTCGTTCTCAAATCGGAACTGGGCAAAGCCTCGGCCGAGCACAGTCATTAAAAAGCGCGCTGAAGACGCCCATTAATCCGTGGAAGGTTCTCATGTTCGAACGCCTGATCCAGTTTGCCATCGAGCAGCGCATTATCGTGCTGCTCGCCGTTCTGCTCATGGCCGGCCTCGGGATCGCCAGTTATCAAAAACTGCCGATCGACGCCGTGCCCGACATCACCAATGTCCAGGTGCAAATCAACACCGGCGCCGCCGGGTTCTCGCCGCTGGAAACCGAGCAGCGCATCACCTTCCCGATTGAAACCGCCATGGCCGGTCTGCCGGCGCTGGAACAGACCCGTTCGCTGTCGCGTTCGGGGCTGTCGCAAGTCACGGTGATTTTCAAGGACGGCACCGACCTGTTCTTCGCCCGGCAATTGGTCAACGAGCGGTTGCAGATCGCCAAGGAGCAATTGCCCGAGGGCACCGAAGCGGTGATGGGGCCGATTTCCACCGGCCTCGGCGAAATTTTCCTGTGGACCGTGGAAGCCAGAGACGGCGCGCTCAAGGACGACGGTAGCGCCTACACACCGACGGATCTGCGGGTGATTCAGGACTGGATCATCAAGCCGCAACTGCGCAACGTCCCTGGCGTGGCCGAGATCAACACCATCGGCGGCTTTGCCAAGGAATACCAGATCGCTCCCGATCTGAAACGGCTGGCGGCGTACAAGCTGACCCTCACCGACCTGATCACGGCGCTTGAGCGCAATAACGCCAACGTCGGCGCCGGGTACATCGAGCGCAGCGGTGAGCAGTTGCTGATTCGTGCGCCGGGACAAGTGGCGAGCACCGAGGACATCGCCAATATCGTCATGGCCAACGTCGATGGCACGCCGATCCGGGTGAAGAACGTCGCCACCGTGGACATCGGCCGCGAACTGCGCAGCGGCGCGGCCACGGAGAACGGCCGTGAAGTGGTGCTCGGCACCGTGTTCATGCTGATCGGCGAAAACAGCCGCACCGTGTCCCAGGCCGTCGCCAGCAAGCTGGAACAGATCAACCGATCGCTGCCCAAAGGCGTGATCGCGGTGCCGGTGTACGACCGCACGCACCTCGTGGACAAAGCCATCGCTACCGTGAAAAAGAACCTGATTGAAGGTGCGATTCTGGTGATCGCAATTCTGTTCCTGTTCCTCGGCAACATCCGTGCGGCATTGATTACCGCGATGGTGATTCCGCTGTCGATGCTGTTCACTTTCACCGGCATGTTCAGCAACAAGGTCAGCGCCAACCTGATGAGCCTGGGGGCACTCGACTTCGGCATCATCGTCGACGGCGCGGTGGTGATTGTCGAAAACACCCTGCGACGGCTGGCCCATGCGCAGCAGCATCACGGACGATTGCTGACCCGTTCCGAGCGCTTCCATGAAGTGTTTGCGGCGGCCAAAGAGGCGCGGAGACCGCTGATATTCGGTCAGTTGATCATCATGGTCGTGTACCTGCCGATCTTCGCCTTGAGCGGCGTCGAAGGGAAAATGTTCCACCCGATGGCGTTCACGGTGGTGATCGCGTTGCTCGGCGCCATGCTGCTGTCGGTGACCTTTGTGCCGGCGGCGATTGCGTTGTTTGTCACGGGCAAGGTCAAGGAAGAAGAGGGCATCGTGATGCGCGGTGCGCGCCGGGTGTATGCGCCGGCGCTGGCGTGGGTGATGAACCATCGCGCCGTGGCGGTGGGCGCAGCGCTGGGTGTGATCGTGCTCAGCGGCGTGCTGACCAGCCGCATGGGCAGCGAGTTTGTGCCGAGCCTCAGTGAAGGTGATTTCGCCCTGCAAGCCTTGCGTGTGCCGGGCACCAGCCTCACGCAATCGGTGGACATGCAGCAGCGTCTGGAGACGTTGATCCTCAACAAAGTGCCGGAAGTCGAGCGGGTGTTCGCCCGCACCGGCACCGCGGAAATCGCCTCCGACCCGATGCCGCCGAACATCTCCGACAGCTACGTGATGCTCAAGCCAAAAGAGCAATGGCCGGACCCGGGCAAGTCTCGCGAAACCCTGATGGCGGAACTGCAACAGGCCGCCGCGACGTTGCCAGGCAGCAACTATGAACTGTCGCAGCCGATCCAGTTGCGCTTCAACGAACTGATCTCCGGTGTGCGCAGCGACGTCGCGGTCAAAGTGTTCGGCGATGACATGGACGTGCTCAACGCCACGGCAGCGAAGATTGCCGCCGCGATGCAGAAGGTCAACGGTGCGTCCGAGGTCAAGGTCGAACAAACCACCGGGCTGCCGGTGCTGACCATCAACATCGACCGCGACAAGGCGGCGCGTTACGGGCTCAACATCGGCGATGTGCAGGACACCATTGCCGTCGCGGTGGGTGGGCGTCAGGCCGGCACATTGTATGAGGGCGACCGACGGTTCGACATGGTGGTGCGATTGTCCGATGCCATGCGCAAGGACATCGACGGTTTGTCGGCGCTGTTGATTCCGGTGCCGGCACCGCTCAATGCCGCGGCCGATCAGATTGGTTTTATTGCCTTGAAGGAAGTCGCCAGCCTTGACCTGGTGCTGGGACCCAATCAGGTCAGCCGTGAGAACGGCAAGCGCCTGGTGATCGTCAGCGCCAACGTGCGCGGGCGCGATATCGGTTCGTTCGTCGCAGAGGCGGGCGAGGTGATCGAGCGAGAGGTGCAGGTGCCCGCGGGTTACTGGACAAGTTGGGGCGGGCAGTTCGAGCAACTGCAATCGGCGGCCAAGCGCCTGCGGATCGTGGTGCCGGTGGCGTTGCTGCTGGTGTTCGGGTTGCTGTTCATGATGTTCAACAACCTCAAGGATGGCTTGCTGGTGTTCACCGGGATTCCGTTTGCGTTGACCGGCGGGGTCATGGCGCTGTGGTTGCGGGATATTCCGTTGTCGATCTCGGCGGGGGTGGGCTTCATCGCGCTGTCGGGGGTCGCGGTGCTCAACGGGCTGGTGATGATCGCGTTCATCCGCAACCTGCGGGAGGAGGGGCGTTCACTGTCTGATGCGATCAACGTTGGAGCGCTGACACGTTTGCGCCCGGTGTTGATGACGGCGCTGGTGGCGTCCCTGGGCTTTATTCCGATGGCCCTGGCGACCGGTACTGGCGCGGAAGTGCAGCGACCGCTCGCAACCGTAGTGATCGGTGGAATCCTGTCCTCCACCATCCTGACGTTGCTGATCTTGCCGGCGTTGTATCAGCTCGCCCATCGCCGCGATGAGGACACGATCCCCACCCAACCGTGAACACAAACCCTGTGGCGAGGGAGCTTGCTCCCGCTGGACTGTGCAGCAGGCCCCGCTTTTTCAGATGAAGAGCGGAGGCCGCTTCGCGCCCCAGCGGGAGCAAGCTCCCTCGCCACAGTTCTTTCTCAGGCCTGACCTGCCTACCCCACATAACGGATATGTAATTTGTGCGCCACCGTCACGAAAGGTTCGGATTGTTACCTTGATTCCGTCAGCTACCAAACGAGGAATCAACCATGAAATTTGCACACATCAGTACCTTTGCAGCAGCGTTGGCGATGTCTTCTCTGGCCTTGGCCGAAGGCGGCGGTGACCGAACGTTCCAACGCATGATGACTGCCAATGACCGCTCCGTAGAGCTGTTCGTCGCCAAGGAAAAAGCGCGCGACCCGGTCGTCGTCAATGAAAAGAAAGACGACAAAACCAACGACTTGTAAGCGCATCGCATTTGAACAGGCCTGTCATCGAGTCCCGATGCCGGGCTTTTTTTTTGAGCCAGGATTGGAAGGGAGTGGATATGAAAGTACTTCAGTTGATGACGTTCGCCGGCATGCTGGCGATGTCCCTGAATGTGTTTGCCGAGGGGGGAGGTGACCGGACGTTCGAACGGGCGCTGAGTGCTAACACCAAAGCCATGGAGCAGTACGCGGCCAACCAGGGAAAACCGGCGCCGCAGGTCAAGGACTACGAATACGGAATGAAGCTGGACGTGGCTAAAGTGGTAAGCGTTGTGCGTCCGCAAGTGGCTTGCGCTGTGGTGCCTGCCGCCATGACCTATGAAGACTCGAAAGGCCAACTCAACACCATCAGATACACCGTGGCGGGGGATTGCCGCAATCGCGGCAGCTGACACCGCCCTGATGGCCAGGGCCGGATTCCCTGCAGGCGCTGCCGAACCTTCGGCAACGTCTGCAGGTTTTACTCAGGCGAAAAAAAGGCGCCCCGAAGGACGCCAAAGATTCACCTCTTACCAAAGGAGCAAGGAGCTTCTAAAGGTGAATGTGTATCAGCCGCTTGATCAGAGAATCGCCAACGGGTACTCGACAATCACCCGCACTTCATTCAAATCCGATTCAAATGCCGTGGCGCGCGTCGTGGCCTGGCGCAAACGCAGCGACAGGTCTTTCATCGAACCACTCTGCACCACGTATTTGACTTCGACATCACGTTCCCAGCGCTTCTGGTCGGTCAGTGGATTGCCGTCAGCATCGCGGCGCATGTACACGGCGTTGGCGTTGGTGTAATCGGCGTCGGTGCCTCGGGCGTAACGAGTCATGAACGAGAGCCCCGGTACGCCGTAAGTGGTCATGTCGAGGTCGTAGCGCGCCATCCACGAACGTTCCTTGGGCGAGTTGAAGTCGTTGTACTGGATGGAGTTGTCGAGGAAGATCGAGTCGGATTGACGCAGGTAATCGAAGTCGTCGTTGCCGTTGTTGCGCTGGTGTGAAAGCGCAACGGAGTGCGCGCCGAGTTTCACGCCCACCCGGCCGCTCCAGATGTTGTTGTCGAACTTGCCGAGCAGTTGTTTGCCTTCGTCGACCGCCTTGTAATAGTTCAGGCCGCCAAACAGCGACAGGTCATCCGATAGCGGATAGGTCCAGGCAGTGCCGGCGTAGTACTGATTCCAGGCATCCTTGAGGCGGCTGGAGTACAGGCTGAAGCTGAGGTTCTTGTTCAGTGCATAGTCGCCGCCACCGTAAGCGATCCATGGCGAATTGACCGGGCCGGCATAAAACGTGGCGAAGTTCTCGCGCATATCGCTGGACACGGGTTGGCTCATCGCATGCAGTCGACCGCCCTGAACCGACAGACCCTCGAGGCTGGTGTTGACCGCCGTCACACCGCGAAAGCTCTCCGGCAGCAATCGCGAGTCACCTGCCGCCACCACCGGGTTGGCCGGGAACACGTCACCGACCTTGACCACCGTATCGAAGGCTCGCACTTTGGCGGCTCCACCGACCTTGGTGTACTCGTCCCGCGCCTCGCCATCACTGTTGACGGGCAGCACATCAAACGAACTACGGCCACCGTTGCGGCCGTCACCGGTGTCGAGCTTCAAGCCGATCATCGCAAACGCATCGACACCGACGCCGACAGTGCCTTGGGTAAACCCGGATTCGAACTTGCTGATCACTGCATGGGCCCAGGTTTCTGAATAACCATTGCCGGTGGGGCTGGACTGGCCATTGCGGTGATCACGGTTGAAGTAGAAATTACGGTTGAGCACCGTCAGGCTGCTGCCCTCGATAAACCCTTCGGCTTTATCATCCGCCATTACCATGGACGGTCCGGAGCCGACCACCACCGCTAAAGCGGCCATCGACATTTTTGTATTGTTAACCATCAATCACTCCTTGGGTTCGGCAGACGGGAACGTGCTTCGGCGTGGGTTTTATTGTTCGGCGGAGAAGGCCCGCCGGCATGGTCGCCGGGTGACATCGTTGCAAGCTGCGGATAACGCCAAGGTGATGGGGGAATTACAATTTCGTTATGTGGCTGGAGTAACAGCCCTGAGCATTCAGGTCAGGGCTGCGAGCTGTTCGATTGTCTGCGGAAAGCGTTCAACCAGACGTATCAGGGTCGTGGCTTGGGCATTGGGTATTGCCCGTCCCTGTTCCCAGTTCTCGAGGGTTCGGGTGTTGGTGCGCAGATACATGGCGAACACTGGCCGGGAGAGGTTGAGCTGTTGGCGGATGGCAACCACTTCCTCGGCCGTGATGGGCATCAGTTTTGGCAGCTGGACCTTGTGGGTGCGCAGAGTGATCTTGCCTTGGCGCTCTTCGGCCAGCGCTTCGAGGCCATCCACAAACGCAAAAACGGCACCCGAAGGTGCCGTTTCTGTTTTCTACCGAGTGTCGCTATGCGATCAGCCCGCCAGACCCGCCTGCTGAACCAGGGTCAGCAATGGCTGCGGGTAGACGCCGAGGAAGAATGCCACCAGAGCGATGGCCAGCAGCATCACGCCGCCTGCACGTTGTTCCCAGTGCAGTTGCGCATCGTGGCGACGCAGGTTCGGTTCGATCAGGTACAAGGTGACCATGACGCGCAGGTAGTAGAAGACGCCGATGGCGCTGCCCAGTACCAGGGAACCGACCAGCCACCATTGGTGCGACTCGACACCGGTGGCGATGATGTAGAACTTGCCGATGAAGCCCGCGGTCAGCGGGATACCGGCCAGGGACAGCATCATCACGGTCATGACGGCGGTCAGGTACGGACGGCGCCAGAACAGGCCGCGGTATTCGTACAGGGCATCGGCGTCACGGCCGTTGTACGGCGAGGACATCAGCGTGATCACGCCGAACGCGCCGAGGCTGGTGATGACGTAGGTGACCAGGTACACGCCGATGGCTTCCACGGCCAGCCCCTTGCTTGCCACCAGGGCAATCAGCAGGTAACCGAAGTGAGCGATGGACGAGTAACCCAGCAGACGCTTGAGGTTGCTCTGGGTCAGTGCCAGCAGGTTACCGAACAGGATCGACGCAATGGCGATGATGGTCAGCACGTCGCTCAGCACACCGCTGCTTGCCGCCGGGGAGATCTGGAACAGACGCACCATCACCGCGAACACGGCCACTTTGGACGCGGTCGCCAGGAACGCCGCCACCGGTGCCGGAGCACCTTCGTAGACGTCCGGGGTCCAGAGGTGGAACGGTACCAGCGACAGTTTGAACGCCAGACCGATCAGCATCATGCCCAGGCCCAGTTGTGCCAGCGAGCTTGGCAGGCCGGTGGCCGCGAGGGCCTGGCCGATACCGACGAAGCTCAGGCTGCCGGAGTCGGCGTACAGCAGGGCCATACCGAACAACAGGAACGCCGAACCGGCCGCCGACAGCACCATGTACTTGATACCGGCTTCCAGCGAGCGCTTGTTGAAGAAGGCATAAGCCACCAGACCGTAGACCGGCACCGAAAGCAGTTCCAGACCGATGAACAACCCGGCCAGGTGCTGCGCGCTGACCAGGACCAGGCCACCGGCGGCGGCCATCAGGATCAGCAGGTAAAGTTCTTCACGGTTGCCCGGGTAACCCGAACCGCCATCGCCGAGGTAGGCGTGGGCGAGGGTCACACAGGCGAGGGTGGCGACCAGGATCAGCGCCATGTACAGGCAAGCGAAGGTGTCGATCTGCAGCAAAGGGGTCACGGCCAGGGGCGCGACTTTCAGGGCTGGCAGGATCGACAGCAACGCCAGGTTCAGACCCGCCACGGAGATCAGGAAGGTCTGTGAGTGGTTGCGGCGCCAGGCAATCGCCAGCATCACCACGATGATCGTGGCGCTGGTGATCAACAACGGCGCAAGCGCAATAAAGTGTTGAGTCGTGAATTCCATAGCGCTCTTACCGGGCCGAAGCGAGTTGAGTGAAGGCGGTGCCGAGCCATTGCTGCACGCCATGCATCGTCGCAGCAGAGGTATCGAGGAACGGTTGCGGGTACACGCCGATGTAAATCAGCAGTGCCGCCAGACCGACCACCATGATCAGTTCGCGACCATCCATGCCATGCAGCACCGCGTCCGATTTGGACGGGCCGAAGTAGGCACGGTGGATCATGATCAGCGAGTAGACCGAACCGAACACCAGACCGGACGTCGCGATGATCGTGATCCATGGTGCGGCCGGGAACGTGCCGATCAGGATCAGGAACTCACCCACAAAGTTACCGGTACCCGGCAAGCCCAGGGACGCGGCGGCAAAGAACAGGCTGATGGCCGGCAGGTAAGCGATCTTTGACCACAGGCCACCCATTTCACGCATGTCGCGGGTGTGGGTGCGTTCGTACAACTGACCGCTGAGGATAAAGAGTGCCGCGGCCGACAGACCGTGCGCCAGCATCTGCATCACCGCGCCCTGCAGCGCCAGTTGGCTGCCGGAGTAGATGCCGATCAACACGAAGCCCATGTGGGAAACGGAGGAGTAGGCGATCAGACGCTTGATGTCGGTTTGGGCGAAGGCCAGGAACGCACCGTAGAAGATCCCGATCAGACCCAGGGTCATGGCAATCGGCGCGAACTCGGCCGAGGCATTCGGGAACAGCGGCAGGGCGAAACGCAGCAGACCGTAAGCCGCCGTCTTCAACAAGATACCGGCCAGGTCGACCGAACCCGCTGTTGGCGCCTGGGCGTGAGCGTCAGGCAACCAGGAGTGGAACGGCACCACCGGCAGCTTCACCGCGAAGGCGATGAAGAAGCCGAGCATCAGGATGTACTCGGTGGTGAGCGACATCTTGGTTTTCAGCAGGTCGGCGTAGTTGAACGTGATCACGCCAGTGCTGTTGAAGTTGACCAACACCAGACCCAGGATCGCCACCAACATGATCAGGCCGGACGCCTGAGTGAAGATGAAGAACTTGGTCGCCGCGTAGATCCGGGTTTTCTTGCCGTCCGAAGAACTGTGACCCCAGAGCGCGATGAGGAAGTACATCGGCACCAGCATCATTTCCCAGAAGAAGAAGAACATGAACAGGTCGAGGGCGAGGAACACGCCGACGACACCGCCCAGGATCCACATCAGGTTCAAGTGGAAGAAGCCAACGTGACGCTGGATCTCTTTCCACGAGCAGAGTACCGAGAGGATACCCAGCAGACCGGTCAGCAGGATCATCAGCAGCGACAGGCCATCGAGCGCCAGGTGCACGCTGATGCCGAAGCGCTCGATCCAGATGTGCTTGAACTCAAGCGCCCAGGTCGGATCGGCGCCAGGCGCCGGAGCAAATGAATAATTACCGTGGGCCCACAGCCAGAGGCCGAGCGCGAGTTCCAGGGTCATGGTCAACAGCGCAATCCAGCGGGGGAGGGTAGCGCCGAAGCGCTCACCCATCCAGCACAGCAGGCCGCCGATGAAGGGGATCAGGATTAGCCAAGGCAGAATCATGACGGGCTCAATTCCTTTCGCAAGTTCGCAAGGTTCATATTCAGACCGCTACCAGCACGATGGCGCCGATGACCAGCACGGAGCCGGCTGCCATCGATGCCGCGTACCAACGCAGTTGACCGGTTTCGGTACGGCTCAGGGCGGTGTGACCGCCTTTGGCCATACGCGGGATCAGACCGATGGTCTGGTCGAGCGGGTCTTTGCGCAGTGCGTGGCTGATCGCAAGGTATGGCTTGACGAACAGTTTGTCGTAGATCCAGTCGAAGCCCCAGGCAGCGAACCACCAGGCCGAAAGGAAGCGGCCGATGCCGCTGTTGGCGATTGCAGTGACGAAACGACGCTTGCCGAGGAACAGCAGCGCGGCCAGCAGGATACCGGCCAGGGCGATGGCGCCCGAGGCGATTTCCAGGCTGTGCTTGGCTTCGCCGCCGGCATGGCCGACGCTTTCCGGCAGCACGCCGTGCAGCGGTGGAACGATCATGGCGCCGACGAAGGTCGACAGCACGATCAGCACCGACAGCGGCAACCAGTGAGCGATGCCGTGACCGGCGTGCGCTTCAGTCTTCGCTTCACCGTGGAACGCGATGAAGATCAGGCGGAAGGTGTACAGCGAAGTCATGAACGCGCCGACCAGACCTGCGTAGAGCAGACCGTGGTTGCCGCTGGCAAACGCTTCCCAGAGGATTTCGTCCTTGGAGTAGAAGCCTGCGGTCACCAGTGGCAGGGCGGACAGTGCCGCGCCGCCGACGATGAAGCTGGCGTAGGCCAGCGGCAGTTTCTTCCACAGGCCGCCCATCTTGAAGATGTTCTGCTCGTGGTGGCAGGCAACGATCACCGCACCGGACGCAAGGAACAACAGTGCCTTGAAGAAGGCGTGGGTCATCAGGTGGAAAATCGCGCCATCCCATGCGCCAACGCCCAGCGCCAGGAACATGTAGCCGATCTGGCTCATGGTCGAGTAGGCGAGGATACGTTTGATGTCGGTCTGGACCAGTGCGGCAAAACCGGCGAGTACCAGGGTCACGCCGCCGACGATGCCAACGAGCTGCAGGATGTCCGGCGCCAACGCAAACAGGCCGTGGGTACGGGCAATCAGGTAGACGCCCGCGGTCACCATCGTTGCGGCGTGGATCAGTGCCGAAACAGGGGTAGGACCGGCCATTGCGTCCGCCAGCCAGGTTTGCAGTGGCAGTTGCGCGGATTTACCGACAGCGCCGCCCAGCAGCATCAGGGTGGCCATGACCATCCAGAAGTCGCCGGCCTGGAATTTCTGCGGTGCCAGCACCAGCAGTTCCTGGATGTTCAGCGTGCCCAACTGTTGGAACAGGATGAACAGGCCGATCGCCATGAACACGTCGCCGATACGGGTCACGATGAAGGCTTTGAGTGCCGCGTTACCGTTGTTGCGGTTGCTGTAGTAGAAACCGATCAACAGGTACGAGCACAGGCCCACGCCTTCCCAACCGAAGTACAGGAACAACAGGTTATCGCCCAGGACCAGGAACAGCATGCTGGCGATAAACAGGTTGGTGTAGGCGAAGAAGCGCGAGTAACCGGCTTCACCGCGCATGTACCAGGACGCGAACAGGTGGATCAGGAAGCCGACACCGACGACCACGCCGAGCATGGTCACGGACAGGCCATCCAGGTACAGCGCGAAGTTCGGCGTGAAGCCTTCCACCGCCATCCACTGCCACAACACTTGCGTGTAGTGACCGCCTTCAGGCGGGGCGACGTTGAATTGCCAGATCACGTAGGCCGTGACAATGGCAGACAAGCCGATGGAACCGACGCCAATCAGCGCCGACAGGTTTTCCGAGAAGCGGCCGCGTGAGAACGACAGCAGCAGGAAACCTATGAGAGGGAATACGAAAGTCAGATAGAGAAGATTCATCCGCGCATCTCGCTGGCAGCGTCGATATCGAGAGTGTGGAAGCGGCGATACAGCTGCAACAGAATCGCCAGGCCAATACTGGCCTCGGCGGCTGCCAGGCTGATCACCAGGATGAACATGATCTGTCCATCCGGCTGACCCCAGCGGCTACCGGCGACGATGAAGGCCAAGGCGGAGGCATTCATCATGATCTCCAGGCTCATCAGCACGAAGAGAATGTTGCGCCGGACCATCAGGCCGACCAGACCGAGGCAGAACAAGATGCCGGCGACCGCCAGACCATGCTCCAAAGGGATAGCAGGCATCGTCATTGCTCCTTGGCTTCGTTGCGGCCCAAGTGGAACGCCGTGACGGCTGCGGCAAGCAGCAGCATCGAGGCGAGTTCGACCACCAGCAGATAAGGACCGAACAGGCTGATGCCCACGGCCTTGGCGTCTACGGTGGTGTGGCCGATGGCCTGGCCGCTGGCGTCGCTGAACAGTACGTACAACAGTTCAACCAGCAGCAGGGTGCCGAGGGCGACCGGTCCGAGCCAGATGCCGGGCTTGAGCCAGACGCGCTCTTGCTGAACCGAGGCCGGGCCCAGGTTCAGCATCATCACCACGAACACGAACAGCACCATGATGGCGCCAGCGTAGGCGATCACTTCCAGCACACCGGCAAACGGTGCGCCGAGGGCGAAGAACGTCATGGCCACGGCGATCAGCGAAATGATCAGGTAGAGCAGGGCGTGCACAGGGTTAGTGTTGGTGATCACGCGGAGCGTGGACACCACAGCGATACCCGATGCGAAATAGAAAGCGAATTCCATCTTTCTTCCTTAAGGCAGCAAGCTCTTCACGTTGATCGGCTGGGCTTCATTCTGCGCGGAGCCTTTAGGCTTCCCGGCAATCGCCATACCTGCAACACGATAGAAGTTGTAATCAGGGTTTTTGCCGGGGCCGGAGATCAGCAGATCTTCTTTCTCGTAAACCAGGTCCTGACGTTTGAACTCGGCCATCTCGAAATCCGGTGTCAGCTGGATCGCGGTGGTCGGGCAGGCTTCCTCGCAGAGGCCGCAGAAAATGCAGCGCGAGAAGTTGATGCGGAAGAAGTCCGGGTACCAGCGACCGTCTTCGGTTTCAGCTTTCTGCAGCGAGATGCAGCCAACCGGGCACGCCACGGCGCACAGGTTGCAGGCGACACAACGCTCTTCGCCATCAGGGTCGCGGGTCAGGACGATACGGCCACGAAAGCGCGGCGGCAGGTACACGGCTTCTTCCGGGTACTGCAGCGTGTCGCGCTTGCGGAAGGCATGGCCGAAGATCATCACCAGGCTGCGAAGCTGGGTGAAGAAGCCATGCACGATGTCAAATATGTACTTCATGATTCTCTATCCTCACTGAGCCGCGACGGCGGGCGTGTTGAGCAACACGATCGCAGCGGTCACCAGCATGTTGACGAGGGTCAGCGGCAGGCAGAACTTCCAGCTGAAATCCATCACTTGGTCATACCGTGGGCGCGGGATCGAGGCGCGCAGCAGGATGAAGAACATGATGAAGAACGCGGTTTTGAGCGCGAACCAGATGAACGGGATCTGCGGCAGAATGCCGAACGGACCGTGCCAGCCACCGAAGAACAAGGTCACCAGCAGCGCCGAAATCAACACGATGCCGATGTACTCGCCGACGAAGAACATGCCCCATTTCATGCCGGCATATTCAATGTGGTAACCGTCGGCCAGTTCCTGCTCCGCTTCCGGCTGGTCGAACGGGTGACGGTGAGTCACGGCGACGCCGGCGATGAAGAAGGTCAGGAAACCGAAGATCTGCGGAATCACGAACCACAGGTTCTGCGCCTGGTATTCAACGATGTCGCGCATGTTGAACGAGCCGACCTGGATCACGATGCCCATCAGCGACAGGCCCATGAACACTTCGTACGACACGGTTTGCGCCGAGGCCCGCAAGCTGCCCAGCAGGGCGAACTTGTTGTTACTGGACCAGCCGGCAAACAGCACCGCGTAGACCGACAGACCGGCCATGGCGAAGAAGAACAGGATGCCGATGTTGATGTCCGCCACACCCCAGGTCGGGGTGATCGGGATGATCGCGAAGGCAATCAGCAAGGCGCTCATGGCCACGACCGGCGCCAGGGTGAAGATCACCTTGTCGGCGAACGGTGGCGTCCAGTCTTCCTTGAAAAACATCTTGATCATGTCGGCTGCAATCTGGAACGCGCCGAACGGGCCGACGCGGTTCGGACCGTAACGGTCCTGCCAGAGGGCGAGCAGACGACGCTCGACCCAGCTCAGCAGCGCGCCGCACACCACCACGGCGAGCAGAATCACGATGGCCTTGAGGACCGCGATGATCACGTCAATCACTTCAGGCGTGAACCAGGTCATTGAGCTGCCTCCTGCAGACCGTCAACGGTTTTGCCAAAGATCGCTGGCGGAATGCCGGCGATACCGGCCGGCAGTGCGACCAGACCGGCACCCAGCTCTTCGTTGATGCGCAGCGGCAGACGCAAGGTCTGGCCAGCCACGTTCAAGCTGAGCAGGGCGCCGTCATTGACACCCAGGCGATCGGCTTCGGATTTGGCCAGCGACACGTAAGCGGCCGGGATGCGTTCCTGAACCGGCGCGGCTTTGGAAGAGGTCTCTTCGCTGCCGAACAGGTGGAAGAACGGCACAACCTGCCAGGTGCCCGGCGCCGGGTTGAATGCACGTGGAACAGCCGCGAACCAGTTCAGCGAATCACCGGTGCTTTCGATCAGGCGGGTGCCCGGGTCGCCAGCGCGGATGTGACCACCGACTTCGTCCTGGAACTTGTTCCAGGCTTGCGGCGAGTTCCAGCCCGGAGACCAGGCGAATGGCACTTGCTGACGCGGTTCGACCGAGCCCGAGTAACCTTCCATGGAGAAGGAGAACGCGGTGTCGATGTCCTGGGAAGTACGCGGTTCGTGCACGCTGATGTCGGCGCGCATGGCGGTACGGCCGGAGTAACGCAGCGGTTCGCGAGCCAGTTTCAGGCCTTTGATACGGAACGCGGCGGACGGCGCAGCGTCGACGATGCCCGCCAGTTGCCGTGTGCTGGCGGCGACGGCGGCGGTGACGTGGTCCAGTTGGGTCCAGTCGATCGGCTGGTTCAACAGGGTGGCGCGCAGGGCATGCAGCCAGCGCCAGCCTTCGTGAACCAGGATGCTCGCGTCGAGGTAAGTCGGGTCGAACACCTGGAAGAAGCGCTGGGCGCGACCTTCCTGGCTGACCAACGTACCGTCGCCTTCAGCGAAGCTGGCCGCTGGCAGAACCAGGTGCGCGCGATCGCTGGTGGCGGTTTTCTGATGGTCTGCAACGATCACCACTTTCGCGGCGGTCAGGGCAGCATCAACCTTGGCTTTGTCGGTGCGGGTGTACAGATCGTTTTCCAGCACGACGAGGGCGTCGGCCTTGCCGTCGATCACGGCTTGCAGCGCTGCGTCGACCGAGTCACCACCGAGCATGGCCAGGCCGAGGCTGTTGGCCTCTGGCACGATCAGGCTGATGGAGCCGTTCTTCTCGCGCAGCTTCAAGGCTTTGGCGATGTTGGCGGCGGCTTCGATCAGGGCTTTGGAGCCCAGGGAAGTGCCGGCAATGATCAGCGGGCGCTTGGCCGCGAGCAGGGCGTCGGCGATGCGCTTGGCCAGTTCGAGGGCTTCAGCATCGAGGCCTTCAACCGCCGGGGCGCTGGCGTCGAGGGCGTGAGCCACGGCGAAACCGATGCGCGCCAGGTCGTCTGGAGCGGCGTGAACGCATTCTTCAGCGATGTCGTCGAGCTTGGTTTCAGCCAGGCTGGCGATGAACAACGGGTTCAGCGCGTGCTGACCGATGTTCTTCACTGCCGCGTCGAGCCAAGGCTGAACGCGCATGGCATCGGCCATGTCTTCGGCTTTGCCCTTGACCGATTGACGCAGGGACAGGGCCATACGTGCAGCGGTCTGGGTCAGGTCTTCGCCGAGGACGAAAATCGCATCGTGATCTTCGATGTCGCGCATGTTCGGGATCGGCAGCGGGCTGTCTTTCAACACCTGCATGACCAGGCGAATGCGTTCCAGCTCGGCGGCTTCGATACCGGAGTAGAAGTGCTCGGCGCCGACCAATTCGCGCAACGCGTAGTTGCTTTCGAGGCTGGCACGTGGCGAACCGATACCGACAATGTTGCGACCACGCAGCAGGTCGGCGGCTTTATCCAGCGCTTCGTCCAGGCCCAGCTTGGCGCCGTTGGCCAGCAATGGCTGACGCGGGCGGTCTTCGCGGTTGACGTAGCCATAGCCGAAACGGCCACGGTCGCACAGGAAGTACTGGTTGACCGAACCGTTGAAGCGGTTTTCGATACGACGCAGTTCACCGTAGCGCTCGCCCGGGGAGATGTTGCAACCGCTGGAGCAGCCATGGCAGATGCTCGGCGAGAACTGCATGTCCCACTTGCGGTTGTAGCGCTCGGAGTGAGTCTTGTCGGTGAACACACCGGTCGGGCAGACCTCGGTGAGGTTGCCGGAGAACTCGCTTTCCAGGGTGCCGTCTTCAACGCGACCGAAGTACACGTTGTCGTGGGCGCCGAACACACCGAGGTCGGTGCCGCCGGCGTAATCCTTATAGAAGCGCACGCAGCGGTAGCAGGCGATGCAGCGGTTCATTTCGTGGGAAATGAACGGGCCCAGTTGCTGGTTCTGGTGGGTACGCTTGGTGAAGCGATAACGGCGCTCGTTGTGGCCGGTCATCACCGTCATGTCTTGCAGGTGGCAGTGACCGCCTTCTTCACAGACCGGGCAGTCGTGAGGGTGGTTGGTCATCAGCCATTCGACGACGCTGGCGCGAAACACTTTCGCTTCTTCGTCGTCGATGGAGATCCAGCTGCCGTCGGTGGCGGGGGTCATGCAGGACATGACGATCCGACCACGCTTGTCGTTCTCGTCGGTGTACTGCTTGACCGCGCACTGGCGGCAAGCGCCAACGCTGCCTAGGGCTGGGTGCCAGCAGAAATAAGGGATATCGAGGCCTAGCGACAGACATGCCTGTAACAGGTTGTCTGCCCCATCGACTTCGAGCTCTTTGCCGTCTACGTGGATAGTGGCCATGGTTCAAAGTTCTTCGTTGGCCCGGTGTCAGCGGGCGTGGCTAATGGAATCTTGTTATTCGCGTGAATCAACACAGCCGTTTACGGCGTCATCACACGACAAAGCGAAGGGCACGGACCCTTCGCTTTTTTAAGCGTTTACGCGCCGACTACGATCGGCCTTGCCAGAGGCGGGACGACGGCGCTGGTGGGCGCGATGCCGGCTTCGAACTCGTGGCGGAAGTATTTGATTGCGCTGCCCAACGGCTCCACGGCGCCCGGTGCGTGAGCACAGAAGGTCTTGCCTGGGCCGAGGAAACCGACCAGACCCAGCAGGGTCTCGATATCGCCGGCTTGCCCTTCACCGTTTTCGATGGCGCGCAGAAGCTTGACGCTCCACGGCAAACCGTCACGGCATGGGGTGCAGAAGCCGCACGACTCACGGGAGAAGAACTCTTCCATGTTGCGCAGCAGGGACACCATGTTGACGCTGTCGTCCACCGCCATGGCCAGGCCGGTACCCATACGGGTGCCCACTTTGGCGATGCCGCCGGCGTACATTTGTGCGTCGAGGTGTTCCGGCAACAGGAAACCGGTACCGGCGCCGCCTGGCTGCCAGCACTTGAGCTTGAAGCCATCGCGCATGCCGCCGGCGTAGTCTTCGAACAACTCGCGACCGGTGACGCCGAACGGCAATTCCCACAGGCCCGGGTTCTTGACCTTGCCGGAGAAGCCCATGAGCTTGGTGCCCATGTCTTCGCTGCCTTCGCGGGCCAACGATTTGTACCAGTCCACGCCGTCGGCAATGATCGCCGGCACGTTGCACAAGGTTTCAACGTTGTTCACGCAAGTTGGCTTGCCCCACACGCCAACGGCGGCAGGGAAGGGCGGCTTGGAGCGCGGGTTGGCGCGACGGCCTTCCAGGGAGTTGATCAGTGCGGTTTCTTCACCGCAGATGTAACGCCCGGCGCCGGTGTGGACGAACAGCTCGAAATCGAAGCCGCTGCCCAGGATGTTCTTGCCCAGCAGACCGGCTGCCTTGGCTTCTTCCACGGCACGGTTGAGGTGCTTGGCGGCGGTGGTGTATTCGCCACGCAGGAAGATGTAGCCACGGTAGGTTTTCAGCGCGCGAGCACTGATCAGCATGCCTTCGATCAGCAGATGGGGCAGTTGCTCCATCAGCATGCGGTCTTTCCAGGTGTTCGGTTCCATCTCGTCCGCGTTGCACAGCAGGTAGCGGATGTTGATGGATTCGTCTTTGGGCATCAGGCCCCACTTCACGCCCGTGGGGAAGCCTGCACCGCCGCGACCTTTAAGGCCGGCGTCTTTCACGGTCTGGACGATGTCGTCCTGAGCCATGTCAGCGAACGCTTTGCGCGCTGCCGCGTAACCGTTCTTGGCCTGGTACTCGTCGAGCCAGACAGCTTCGCCGTCGTCGCGCAGACGCCAGGTCAGCGGGTGAGTCTCGGCCGAACGCTTGATGCGGTTGGCTGGACCGAAGGAAGTCAGGGTCATACGTAGCCCTCGAGCAATTTGGCAACGCCGGCAGGCTGCACATCGCCGAAAGTGTCGTCGTCGATCATCAACGCCGGCGCCTTGTCACAGTTGCCGAGGCAGCAGACCGGCAGCAGGGTGAAACGACCGTCGGCGGTGGTCTGACCCAGGCCGATACCCAGATTGCTCTGGATTTCGCTGACCACCGATTCATGGCCGCCGATGTAGCAGACCATGCTGTCGCAGACGCGAATGATGTGACGGCCCACTGGCTGACGGAAGATCTGGCTATAGAACGTCGCCACGCCTTCAACGTCGCTCGCCGGGATGCCGAGGATCTCGCCGATGGCGTAGAGCGCGCCGTCAGGCACCCAGCCACGTTCCTTCTGGACGATCTTCAGGGCTTCGATCGACGCCGCGCGCGGGTCTTCGTAGTGGTGCAGCTCGTGCTCGATGGCCGAGCGCTCGGTTTCACTCAAGGTGAAACGGTCTGTCTGGATAAGCGTGCTGTTCATGCTTAGCGGTCCACGTCGGCCATAACGAAATCGATACTACCCAGGTACGCGATCAAGTCCGCGACCATGCTGCCTTTGATCACCGAAGGGATCTGCTGCAGGTGCGGGAAGCTTGGGGTGCGAATCCGGGTGCGGTAGCTCATGGTGCCGCCATCGCTCGTCAGGTAATAACTGTTGATGCCCTTGGTCGCTTCGATCATCTGGAAGGATTCGTTGGCCGGCATGACCGGGCCCCACGAAACTTGCAGGAAGTGCGTGATCAGGGTCTCGATGTGCTGCAGCGTGCGTTCTTTCGGTGGCGGCGTGGTCAGCGGGTGATCCGCCTTGTACGGGCCTTCCGGCATGTTGCGCATGCACTGCTCGATGATCTTGATGCTCTGGCGCATTTCTTCGACGCGCACGATGCAACGATCGTAGGCATCGCCATTGACGGCCAGCGGCACTTCGAATTCGAAGTTCTCGTAACCGGAGTACGGGCGCGCTTTGCGCAGGTCGAAGTCGCAACCGGTCGAACGCAAGCCTGCACCAGTGACGCCCCATTCGAAGGCTTCTTTGGTGTTGTAGGCGGCGACACCGATGGTCCGGCCTTTGAGGATGCTGTTGTCCAGCGCGGCTTTCTGGTATTCGTCCAGGCGCTTTGGCATCCACTCGACGAAGTCTTTCACCAGTTTTTCCCAGCCGCGCGGCAGGTCGTGAGCGACGCCGCCGATGCGGTACCAGGCCGGGTGCAGACGGAAACCGGTAATGGCTTCGATCACCGTGTACGCCTTCTGACGGTCGGTGAACGTGAAGAACACCGGGGTCATGGCGCCGACGTCCTGGATGTAAGTCCCCAGGAACAGCAGGTGGCTGGTGATCCGGAAGAACTCGGCCATCATGATGCGGATGACGTCGACCTTCTCTGGCACCTTGATGCCGGCCAGCTTCTCGACCGAGAGCACGTACGGCAGGTTGTTCATCACGCCGCCGAGGTAGTCGATACGGTCGGTGTACGGAATGAAACTGTGCCAGGACTGACGCTCGGCCATCTTCTCGGCACCACGGTGGTGGTAACCGACGTCCGGCACGCAGTCGACGATCTCTTCACCGTCCAGCTGCAAGATGATGCGGAACGCACCGTGCGCAGAAGGGTGGTTAGGACCGAGGTTGAGGAACATGTAGTCCTCGTTCGCCCCGGAACGCTTCATGCCCCAGTCTTCAGGCTTGAAGCGCGCGGCTTCTTCCTCAAGCTGTTGCTTGGCCAGGGTCAGGCTGAACGGATCGAACTCGGTGGCACGGGCCGGGAAGTCCTTGCGCAGTGGGTGACCTTCCCAGGTCGGCGGCATCATGATGCGGGTCAGGTGCGGGTGACCGGCAAAGTTGATGCCGTACATGTCCCACACTTCACGCTCGTACCAGTTGGCGTTCGGCCAGATGCCGGTCACGGTCGGCACGCTAAGGTCGCTCTCGGACAAGGCGACCTTGATCATGACGTCACTATTACGTTCGATCGACATCAAGTGATAGAACACTGTGAAGTCTGCGCCGCTTGGCAGCCCCTGACGCTTGGTGCGCAGACGCTCGTCCACGCCGTGCAGGTCATAGAGCATGACGTACGGCTTGGGCAGGTTGCGCAGGAAGGTCAGGACTTCGACGAGTTTGGCACGGGCAACCCAAAGCACCGGCATGCCGGTGCGGGTAGGCTGGGCGGTGAACGCCTCGGGGCCAAAACGGTTGTTCAGTTCGACGACCACATCCTGGTCGTCTGCCTTATAAGGCGGGATGTACAGAGCACTGCCTGTAGTCATGGTTATTTATCGCTTTCGGTCAACGTAAAGAATGAAGCCAGGTTCTCGTTCTATTAAAGAAGCAGAGCTGGATCAGACTTCGTCGGGGCTGCGCAGGTTGGTGACTGCGATTCGCTGTTCGCGGCGCTGTTCCTTTTGCGAAGGCATCTCGGCGCGGTACACGCCTTGATCACCGACGACCCAGGAAAGCGGACGACGCTCCTGTCCAATCGACTCTTGCAAAAGCATCAAGCCTTGCAAAAAAGCTTCAGGGCGGGGCGGGCAGCCAGGCACGTAGACGTCCACGGGCAGGAACTTGTCCACCCCTTGAACGACGGAGTAGATGTCGTACATGCCACCGGAGTTGGCGCACGAACCCATAGAGATAACCCATTTAGGTTCGAGCATTTGCTCGTAGAGACGCTGAATGATCGGCGCCATCTTGATGAAGCAGGTACCAGCGATAACCATGAAATCCGCCTGGCGCGGCGATGCCCGGATAACCTCGGCGCCAAAGCGCGCGATGTCGTGGGGCGCCGTGAAGGCGGTGGTCATTTCCACGTAGCAGCACGAAAGACCGAAGTTATACGGCCACAGGGAGTTCTTGCGCCCCCAGTTGACTGTGCCGTTAAGCACGTCTTCGAGCTTGCCCATGAAGATGTTTTTGTGGACTTGATCTTCTAACGGATCGGAAACGGTTTCCCGTTCGCCAATCGGGTACTGCTCGTTAGGAGCATCGGGGTCGATCCTGGTGAGATTGTATTGCATTGCCAAAGCCTCATTGTTTCAGCTTCGCCTGCCGCTTGCGACGAGCTTCCGGAGCCCAGTCAAGGGCGCCCACTCGGAACAGGTAGACAAGACCTGCCAACAGAATTGCTATGAAAACGAGAGCTTCGACGAATCCGGTCCAGCCGCTTTCGCGGACGGACACAGACCAGGCAAAGAGAAAGAGGGCTTCGATATCGAAGATCACGAAGAGCATCGCGACCAGATAGAATTTGGCTGAGAGCCGCAAGCGGGCGCCACCTGTAGGTAGCATGCCTGACTCGAACGGTTCGTTTTTGCTGCGGCCCCAGGCTTTTGACCCGAGGAGGCTGGAGACGCCGAGCATGAAGGCGCAGAGGCCGACAACGCCCAGAAGGAAAATGGCAAAGCCCCAGTTGTGGGCCATGAGTCCTGTCGCTTCGGGCATGCTGGAAATCCTTAACAGAGAGCAAAGGTCTCTGAGCTTGAAAAAGAAACAACGCAGTGACGATATGTCGCAGCAATCAATCCCGCTGATTTTATGGCACAACACCGTGCAAGTAAAATTCCTATAGCGAAATTATTTACAGGAATAAGGACATAGCGCACCTCCAAAGCCACGCAGCCCATGCGTTGCGGGCATTAGCCGGGTTTTCATCAATATTGTTTTGTAGGGAATGTAACGAACATAGTTGCCGCCAAATGACAATCATTATTGTTTGCGATGGTTTTTAAACTGGTTATCCAGGTTGGGGCGGGGAAGTTGTCTTATATGCGCGTTACTACAAGTAGCGGGCGGGGTTGTTTTACCCTGCTTTCCTGATCTTGAAACTGCTCTGAATCAAGGTTTTTGGCTGCACGCGTTCCCCCGTAGGAGCGAGGCTTGCCCGCGAAGAACGCTGACGCGGTAAGTCTGAAGCACTGTGGCGTATTCTTCGCGGGCAAGCCTCGCTCCTACGGGGGGCGGTGGTGTTTTAAAAATGCAGGCAAAAAAACGCCCCGAACCAGTCGGGGCGTCAGATGTGCGACGTTGCGGTTAGCTTTCTATTCGGTCCGCAACGGCCGTTTGCTCAGGCGAATCGGATCAGTGGAACTGTTCTTCTTCAGTCGAACCGGTCAGAGCGGTTACCGAAGACGTGCCACCTTGAATCACGGTGGTCATGTCGTCGAAGTAGCCGGTGCCCACTTCCTGCTGGTGAGCCACGAAGGTGTAGCCCTTCGAAGCGTCAGCGAACTCTTGCTCTTGCAGTTTCACGTAGGCAGTCATGTCGTTGCGGGCGTAGTCGTGCGCCAGGTTGAACATGCTGTGCCACATGTTGTGAATGCCGGCCAGGGTGATGAACTGGTGCTTGTAACCCATGGCGGACAGTTCGCGCTGGAACTTGGCGATGGTCGCGTCGTCCAGGTTTTTCTTCCAGTTGAAGGAAGGCGAGCAGTTGTACGACAGCAGTTGGTCCGGGTATTCCTTTTTGATCGCTTCAGCGAAACGACGAGCTTCGTCCAGGTCCGGCTTGGCGGTTTCGCACCAGATCAGGTCGGCATACGGAGCGTAAGCCAGGCCGCGAGCGATTGCCTGGTCCAGGCCGGCGCGTACTTTGTAGAAGCCTTCCTGAGTACGTTCGCCAGTCACGAACGGCTGGTCGTATGGGTCGCAATCGGAAGTCAGCAGGTCAGCCGCGTTAGCGTCGGTACGAGCCAAAATGATGGTCGGTGTGCCAGCAACGTCAGCTGCCAGACGAGCAGCGGTCAGCTTCTGTACAGCTTCCTGGGTAGGAACCAGTACCTTGCCGCCCATGTGGCCGCATTTTTTCACGGAAGCCAGTTGGTCTTCGAAGTGAACGCCGGCGGCGCCTGCTTCGATCATGCTCTTCATCAGCTCGTAAGCGTTCAGAACGCCGCCGAAACCGGCTTCAGCGTCAGCCACGATCGGTGCGAAGTAGTCGATGTAACCTTCGTCGCCCGGGCCTTTGCCGGCTTTCCACTGGATCTGGTCGGCACGACGGAACGAGTTGTTGATGCGCTTGACCACGGTTGGAACCGAGTCCACCGGGTACAGCGACTGGTCCGGGTACATCGATTCGGCGGAGTTGTTGTCCGCAGCAACCTGCCAGCCCGACAGGTAGATTGCCTGGATACCGGCTTTGACTTGTTGTACAGCCTGGCCGCCGGTCAGGGCGCCCATGCAGTTGACGAAATCTTTATCAGGACGGAAGGATGGCTTGGCGCCCTGGGTGACCAGGTTCCACAGCTTCTCGGCGCCCAGTTTTGCAAAGGTGTGCTCAGGTTGAACCGAGCCACGCAGGCGGACGACGTCAGCAGCGGAGTAAGCGCGTGTCACGCCTTTCCAGCGTGGGTTTTCAGCCCAATCTTTTTCGAGGGCTGCAATTTGCTGTTCGCGTGTCAGTGCCATGGAGATAAACCTCGTCGCATAGGTCTGTGTGGAAAATTCCTGCTCCTGCCAAGTACGCGATTCAATTGGGGCGTAAGAGGCTGCTCGCTGACCAGAAGCTTAGGTGGTCAAGTCGGATTCGGCGGGATTGGCGACGGGATGAACGATGGGCTCGAGGGGAAGTGAGCAGGTAAGGGCGAACTGGCGAGCGCATTCGGGCGTCGTGGGCCTTGGTACGAACTTCAGTGTGGAGCCGGGTTACCTAATTACGCTTCCGTCCCTCGGGACAACTTCGTTCCAGTCGGCAACCTCGTCAAACACACCTTGTGGGCGGTACAGACACGAAGCGGCTCGCGGGGTAGATGCGAGCAGCGCCTCGAAGGCCCTTGCCAGGGCCCCTGATTAGCGGGAGCGAGGCCATCATGCCTTTGCTTTTTTGTATCGTCAAACGTTTTGTAGTGCTTTTTTTCGGGCACTACATCTTTGGTCTAATACGACTAATCAGTCAGTTTTCGGTGGTTTAGTCCAAAGTATCGACTTTCACCCGCAACGTCATGTCATCCCGGCCCTGAGTCGAGTAGCTGCGGGTCTGGCCCTGTTTATCGGCCTGGGTCTGACGGTTCACACCGGCCAGGGTGATCCACTCGCCCAGGCGTCCCGTGACAGTTGTGTCGGTACTTTGCACATTCACTACATCTGGACGTTCCTGGCTCATGCGGTCACGGTTGGTACTGATCGCCAGGTGAACGATGTCGCCGGTAACGCTGGCGGTGACGTAGAAGCCCTGAGTGACGTTGCGGTACTCGGTCTGGCTGCGCAGATCACCATAGGAATCGGTCTGAGTGCTGGTGAGCGGGACGCTTTGGCCGACCTGAATCAGCGCCGGTGTGCCTTCACTGGCCTGAATCTGCTGGATGCCGCCATCACGGCTATCGGTGCTGCGATTGATGATGCGCGTCTGGCTCGGTTTGGCGCCGTTGACCGAGTAGCCCTGGTCGCCCTGGAAGTTGTTTTCGTTGGTGTCGACCGTGATCAGCAGGCGCTTTGCAGCAACGTCGAGTTGTGCGACAAGGGCCTTAAGTTCGTCGATCTTGCGCTGTTCTGCGTTGACAATCAGTTGGTTGCCGTAAGCGCTGACCTGGCCGTCCTTGCCGATGAAATCCTGTGCCATGGGTAGCATATCGGCGCTGGTGTGGTAATTCAGGGGCACGATCTCGGTGGCTGCCATGACTGAAAAACTGCACGTCAGCAGCAGCGTGGTGAGCAGGGTGCGTAGGGACATATCCGTTATCTCCGACATCTTGAAGTGTTGATATTGCCAGTTTGTCGGCCCGGCGTGGGGCAAGTTGAATCGTAGACAGCAAAACGCCCCGGCATCGGTCGATGGCGAGGCGTTTTGTGGTGTTCTGGCGGGCTTTTGTGGCGAGGGAGCTTGCTCCCGCTGGGCTGCACAGCAGCCCTAAAAATCTTGGGAACGCTTCGCGCCCCAGCGGGAGCAAGCTCCCTCGCCACAGTAATCACCCATCACAGGGAATTAAGCGGAGTGCCGCACCATGTCCACATGAGAAATCCCGGCTTCCAGGAATTCCTCACTGACCTGTCTGAAGCCCAGGCGCTCATAGAACGCCGTGGCCTGGACCTGTGCGCTCAGCATCTGCTGCTTCAGATCGCGCTTCTCGGCTTCACCGATCACCGCTTGCATCAGCGCATCGCCGACTTTCAAACCGCGCCAGTCTTTCAGCACCGAGACCCGGCCAATGTGCCCATCGGGCAGCAGGCGGGCGGTGCCAATCGGAAAGTCGCCTTCGAAGGCCAGGAAATGCACCGCCGTTGCGTCATCCGCATCCCATTCCAATTCTGGCGGAACGGATTGCTCGGCAATGAACACCGTCTCACGAATGCGCCGGATCTCGGCGTTGTCCTTTTGCCAGTCTGCGACACGAACGTGAATTTTATTCATCGGCAAACCCCAGGCTTCCTTGCTTGATCAGTTCGCACAGCAAGCCGCGGCTGTCTTCGTCGGTCAGCCACTCGCCCAGATTGTCAGCGTGCAGGGAGTCGGCAGCGCAGATCATTTTCAGCAGCTCACGCAGCTTGCCTGGCAGATAACGGCTCTGGCCGCTGGCGAACAGCAGGAGGTCGTCATCGACTTCGGACCAGGCCAGGCGTGCGCTCGGGTTGCGGATCAGTATTGCGCCTTGCTCCAGGCTGGCAAGCAGGTCGTCTTCTTCGATCTCTTCCGGGCCTACCACGAGTTCCGGGTAGCGCGGCTCGGTCATGTACTGGCCAAACCAGGTCAGCAGCAGGCGCTCGTCGCTCATGTGCTCGGCCAGCAAGGCTTTCAGGCGATCAAGGGCGTCGTGCTGAATCTGGTGCGGATCGACCGCCGGCAGGGCGTCGGCATCGGTGTAGCGCTCTTCATCGGTCAGGAACTGGCTGAGGAAGTCAGTGAAGTGAGTCAGCACTTCAGAAGCGCTCGGGGCGCGGAAGCCGACCGAGTAGGTCATGCAGTCATCAATCGCAACACCGCAGTGGGCCAGGCGCGGCGGCAGGTAGAGCATGTCGCCAGGTTCCAGGACCCACTCATCGGTGGCTTCGAAATCAGCGAGGATGCGCAGGTCCGCGTGTTGCAGCAACTTGCTCTCGGAATCGCACATCTGGCCGATTTTCCAGTTGCGCTTGCCGTGACCCTGCAGCAGGAACACATCGTAGTTATCGAAGTGTGGGCCGACGCTGCCACCCGGGGCGGCGAAGCTGATCATCACGTCGTCGACGCGCCAGCTCGGCAGGAAGCGGAAGTTTTCCAGCAGCTCAGAAACTTCCGGAACGAACTGGTCAACCGCTTGAACCAGCAGGGTCCAGTCACGTTCCGGCAGTTTGCTGAATTCGTCTTCGGCGAACGGACCGCGACGCAATTCCCAAGGGCGCTCGCCGTTTTCGATTACCAGGCGCGATTCAACTTCTTCTTCCAGCGCCAGGCCAGCCAGTTCGTCGGCGTCAATCGGGCTTTCGAATTCAGGAATCGCCTGGCGGATCAGCAGGGGTTTTTTCTGCCAGTAGTCGCGCAGGAATTCGCGCGCCGTGATGCCGCCCAGAAGTTGAAGAGGAATGTCAGGATTCATGTGTAACCTATTGAAAAAATGCACTTTTCAGACGGGAATAAAAACGCCCGGCGCTGCCGGGCGTCTCAAACGGGTAAAACGGTCGATCAGATGCGTTTGGCTTGTGCCACGGCGTTACCGATGTAGTTCGCCGGGGTGAGCAATTTCAGCTCGGCCTTGGCAGCGGCTGGCATGTCCAGGCCGTCGATGAAAGTTTGCAGTGCTTCAGGGCTGATGCCCTTGCCACGCGTCAACTCTTTCAGCTTTTCATACGGGTTTTCGATGTTGTAGCGACGCATCACGGTCTGGATCGGCTCGGCCAGCACTTCCCAGCACGCGTCCAGGTCAGCTGCGATCTTCTGAGCGTTGAGCTCCAGTTTGCTGATGCCCTTGAGGCTGGCTTCGTACGCGATCACGCTGTGGGCGAAGCCGACACCGAGGTTGCGCAGCACGGTGGAGTCGGTCAGGTCACGCTGCCAGCGGGAGATCGGCAGCTTGCTCGCCAAATGCTGGAACAGCGCGTTGGCGATACCCAGGTTGCCTTCGGAGTTTTCGAAGTCGATCGGGTTGACCTTGTGCGGCATGGTCGACGAACCGATTTCGCCAGCGATGGTGCGCTGCTTGAAATAGCCCAGGGAAATGTAGCCCCAGATGTCGCGGTCGAAGTCGATCAGGATGGTGTTGAAGCGGGCGATCGCGTCGAACAGCTCGGCGATGTAGTCGTGCGGTTCGATCTGCGTGGTGTACGGGTTGAAGCCCAGGCCCAGCTCGTCTTCGATGAAGGCGCGGGCGTTCTCTTCCCAGTCGATCTCAGGGTAGGCCGACAGGTGAGCGTTGTAGTTGCCGACAGCGCCGTTGATCTTGCCCAGCAGCGGAACGGCAGCGACTTGAGCGATCTGACGCTCCAGACGGTAAACCACGTTCGCCAGCTCTTTGCCCAGGGTGGTCGGCGAGGCCGGTTGACCGTGGGTGCGCGACAGCATTGGCACGTCAGCGAAACGGATGGCCAGTTCGCGGATGGCTTGAGCGGTCTGGCGCATCAGCGGCAGCATCACATCATCACGACCTTCGCGCAGCATCAGGGCGTGGGACAGGTTGTTGATGTCCTCGCTGGTGCAGGCAAAGTGGATGAACTCGCTGACCTTGGCCAGTTCCGGCAGCTTGGCCGCCTGCTCCTTGAGCAGGTATTCGATGGCTTTGACGTCGTGGTTGGTGGTGCGCTCGATCTCTTTGACACGCTCGGCGTGCTCCAGAGCGAAGTTCTCCGCCAGGGTGTTCAGCACCGCGTTGGCTTCGGCGGAGAACGCCGGCACTTCGCTGATGCCTGGGTGAGCGGCCAGGCGCTGGAGCCAGCGCACTTCAACCAGAACGCGAGCACGGATCAGGCCGTACTCGCTGAAAATTGGGCGCAGGGCCTGGGTTTTGCCGGCGTAGCGGCCGTCAACAGGGGAAACCGCAGTGAGCGAAGAAAGCTGCATGGGGTGTTCTCGGACAGTCGGGCAACGAAATGGGGCGCGTATCATACATGAAAAAATCCGCCGGTCCGTTGCCAACTGACCGGCGTATTACGCGTTACAGATCTAAAGCGGTGTTGCGGGCGCGGTTCAGCTGCTGCGCATCAGCGGGTAAAGCTCTTTGAGCAACTTGCGACGGCTGATCACCAGCTGCCAGCGATGGCCGCCCAACTGCCGCCACAGGCGCGCCGAACGAATCCCGGCCAGCAACAGGGCGCGGATTTTCGAGGCGTTGCTCGGTTGCTGCAGGTTGCGCATGTCGCCGTGGACCTGAATCCGTTGGCGCAAGGTGCTCAGGGTGTCCTGGTACAGCGCACCGCAGGCCGCAATCACGTTTTCGTGGGCCGGGCCGAAGTGCTCGACCTGGGATTGAATCTGCGGCAAACGCTTGCCGATCACATCGAGCAAGTCGTCGCGCTTGGCCAGCTGACGCTCCAGGCCCAGCATGGCCAGGGCGTAACGCAGCGGTTCGCGCTGCAGGGTGCTCGGGTCGCGTTCCAGGGCGCCGATCAATGCGCGATAGCCTTCGCGCAGATTGAGGTCGTCGCCGCCGTACACTTCCAGGGTGTCCTTGGGGTCGCGGATCAGCAGGCTGCCGAGCATGCAGGTCAGGCCGGCTTCGGTGGTCTGGCCGGTCTTGGCAATCTTGTCGACGAGGACGGCGGCGAGAAACACGCCGCCCAGCGCCGTCAGTTGCTCCTGAGTGGGGTTCATGCCTTGCTGCTCCATGGCTCTGCGACTTCAATCACGCCGCCGCCGAGGCATATTTCACCGTCGTAGAACACCACGGACTGGCCCGGGGTGACCGCGCGCTGTGGGTCATCGAAGGTGGCGCGATAGCCGGTGGCGGTTTTTTCCAGCGTGCAGGGCTGATCGCTTTGGCGATAACGAACCTTGGCGGTCAACTTGCGCGGCTCGGTCAGATCGATCGGGTTGACCCAATAGATGTCCGAGGCGAGCAGGGCGCGGGAGAACAGGTAAGGATGGTCATTGCCCTGGCCGACGATCAGCTCGTTGTGTTCCAGGTCCTTGATCAGCACGTACCATGGCTCGTCACCGGCGTCTTTCAAGCCGCCGATGCCCAGGCCCTGACGCTGGCCGATGGTGTGATACATCAAGCCGTGGTGACGGCCGATGACTTCACCTTCGGTGGTCTTGATCTCGCCCGGTTGGGCCGGCAGGTATTGCTTGAGGAAGTCACTGAAGCGGCGTTCGCCGATAAAGCAGATCCCTGTGGAATCCTTTTTCTTCGCGGTGGCGAGTTCGTGTTTCTCGGCAATCGCGCGCACTTCGGGCTTTTCCAGTTCGCCGACCGGGAACAGGGTCTTGGCGATCTGTTCGCCGCCGACGGCGTGCAGGAAATAGCTCTGGTCCTTGTTCGGGTCCAGGCCCTTGAGCAGTTCGGTGCGGCCATCGATGTCGCGGCGGCGCACGTAGTGGCCGGTAGCGATCAGGTCGGCGCCGAGCACCATGGCGTAGTCGAGGAACGCCTTGAACTTGATCTCGCGGTTGCACAGGATGTCCGGGTTTGGCGTGCGACCGGCCTTGTACTCGGCCAGGAAGTGCTCGAACACGTTGTCCCAGTACTCGGCGGCGAAATTGGCGGTGTGCAGCTTGATGCCAATCTTGTCGCACACGGCCTGGGCATCCGCCAGGTCGTCCATGGCGGTGCAGTATTCCGTTCCATCGTCTTCTTCCCAGTTCTTCATGAACAGGCCTTCCACCTCATAACCCTGCTCGATCAGCAGGAGAGCGGAAACGGAAGAGTCCACGCCGCCGGACATGCCGACAATGACGCGCTTCTTTTGTGTGTCAGAAGGGGCTGGATCACGCATAGGGATTCAATGAGTGTCTTGAAAAAGGACGCGATTCTAACAGGCCGAAGCCCGCAAGGCTAAAGAGAAGGGCGGATCAGTTCGAGACTGTAGTGCTGGCCGTCCAGATAATCATCGATACAGCGGATGATCAGCTCACTGCGCCAGTTTGCGCGCTGTGCCAGCAATTCGTCACGCGTCAGCCATTTTGCGCCGACGATGCCGTCATCCAGTTGATAGTCGGGGTAATGTTTGAGCGGCTTCGCGGTGAAACAGACCCGCTGGTAGGTCACGCCGTTGCTGGGGGCGGTGTAGAGGTAAATGCCCACCACGCCGGTCGGTTCGACGTCCCAGCCGGTTTCTTCCAGGGTTTCGCGCACGGCGGCTTCGATCAGGGTTTCGTCCGGGTCCAGATGGCCGGCCGGCTGGTTGAGCACCGTTCGTCCGTGCTTGGTTTCTTCGACCATCAGGAAGCGTCCGTTGTCTTCGACGATGGTGGCGACGGTGATGTGGGGTTTCCAATCCATGAAGCTTCCTCGGTTTCTAATATTGGAATAAAGAACAGTGTGGGAGCGAGCCTGCTCGCGATGACGGTGGGTCGGTCGACATCAATGTTGAATGATATATCGCTATCGCGAGCAGGCTCGCTCCCACATTGGTGCGTATTTCATAGATGAAAAGTGTGGGGCACAAACAGAAACCCCGGCACTGGGCCGGGGCTTCTTTGCATCCTTACAACCTTAAACCAACGCAGCGATCGCGGCGTTGAAGGTGTTGCTTGGGCGCATGGCCTTGCTGATCAGCTCGGCATTAGCGTGGTAGTAACCGCCGATGTCCACTGGCTTGCCCTGAACGGCGTTGAGCTCGGCAACGATGGTTGCTTCGTTCTCGGCCAGGGTCTTGGCCAGTTCGCCGAACTGCGCTTGCAGTGCAGCGTCTTCGGTCTGGGCGGCCAGGGCCTGGGCCCAGTACAGCGCCAGGTAGAAGTGGCTGCCGCGGTTGTCGATATTGCCGACTTTGCGCGATGGCGACTTGTTGTTGTCCAGGAACTGGCCAGTGGCCTGATCCAGGGTCTTGGCCAGCACCAGCGCTTTCGGGTTGTTGTAAGTAACACCCAGATGCTCAAGGGAAGCGGCCAGGGCCAGGAACTCGCCCAGGGAATCCCAGCGCAGGAAGTTCTCTTCCAGCAGCTGTTGAACGTGCTTCGGTGCCGAACCGCCGGCGCCGGTTTCGAACAGGCCGCCGCCATTCATCAGCGGAACGATTGACAGCATCTTGGCGCTGGTGCCCAGTTCCATGATCGGGAACAGGTCGGTCAGGTAGTCGCGCAGTACGTTGCCGGTCACCGAGATGGTGTCCTTGCCTTCGCGGGTACGGCCCAAGGTGAAGGCCATCGCGTCGACTGGCGACATGATGCGGATGTCCAGGCCGGAGGTGTCGTGATCCTTCAGGTAGGCCTGAACTTTCTCGATCACTACACCGTCGTGGGCGCGCATCGGGTCCAGCCAGAAAATAGCCGGGGTTGCGCTTGCACGGGCACGGTTGACGGCCAGTTTGACCCAATCCTGGATCGGCGCGTCTTTGGTCTGGCACATGCGGAAGATGTCGCCGGCTTCAACCGACTGCTCCAGCAGAGTGCGGCCAGCGCCGTCGGAAACCCGAACCACGCCGTTGGCCTTGATCTGGAACGTCTTGTCGTGGGAGCCGTACTCTTCGGCTTTTTTCGCCATCAGGCCAACGTTTGGCACGCTGCCCATGGTGGTCGGATCGAAAGCGCCGTGCAGCTTGCAGTCTTCGATCACCGCCTGGTAGATGGTGGCGTAGCAGCGATCCGGGATCACCGCCTTGGTGTCGTGCAGCTGACCGTCAGTGCCCCACATTTTGCCGGAGTCACGGATCATCGCCGGCATCGAGGCGTCGACGATCACGTCGCTCGGCACGTGCAGGTTGGTGATGCCTTTGTCGGAGTTGACCATGGCCAACGACGGACGAACGGCGTAGACCGCCTGGATGTCCGCTTCGATCTGCGCTTGTTGCTCGGCCGGCAAGGCCTTGATGCGAGCGTACAGGTCGCCGATGCCGTTGTTCAGGTTGAAACCGATCTGTGCCAGCACGTCAGCGTGCTTGGCCAGTGCGTCTTTATAGAACTCGGCAACGATCTGGCCGAACATGATCGGGTCGGAGACCTTCATCATGGTGGCTTTCAAGTGAACCGACAGCAGCACGCCTTTTTGCTTGGCGTCTTCGATCTCGGCAGCGATGAAGCTGCGCAGAGCGTTTTTGCTCATGACCGCGCAATCGAGGATCTCACCGGCTTGCACGGTGGTTTTTTCTTTCAGGACGGTGGTGGTGCCGTCTTGAGCGATCAGTTCGATTTTGACGGCATCAGCGGCGTCGATCAGGGCGGCTTTTTCGCTGCCGTAGAAATCACCGGTGCTCATGTGTGCGACATGGGACTTGGAGTCCGCAGCCCAGGCGCCCATTTTGTGCGGGTGCTTGCGTGCATAGTTCTTGACCGACAGCGGTGCACGACGATCAGAGTTGCCTTCGCGCAGAACCGGGTTCACGGCGCTGCCCTTGATCTTGTCGTAGCGCGACTTGGCGAGCTTGTCGGCGTCGGTGGTCACGGTTTCCGGGTAGTCCGGCAGGGCGAAGCCCTGGGCTTGCAGCTCTTTGATTGCGGCTTGCAGTTGCGGAACCGAGGCGCTGATGTTCGGCAGCTTGATGATGTTGGCTTCAGGCGTAACGGCCAGATCGCCCAGTTCGGCGAGGTGGTCGGCTACGGCTTTGTCACCCAATTGCTCGGGGAAGCTGGCCAGGATGCGCCCTGCAAGAGAGATATCGCGGGTTTCCACGGCGATATCAGCCGAAGCGGTGAACGCTTCTACGATAGGCAACAGTGAATAGGTGGCGAGGGCGGGAGCTTCGTCGGTGAAGGTATAGATGATCTTCGAGCGGGTGGGCATATTCGGATTAACTCTCTCTTCTTTGCTAAAGCGTGCGCAGAAACTCGAGGGGCGCCGGGTAAGCGCGTTCGTTCAAAGTCATCCATGAGCCGAATGTCGAGGTTTCTTTGCGGTGATGTTGGGTGCATCGGTCGAGCGTCAAGCGGGTGGGTTGCGGTAACAACCCTGCTTTTTCAGGCCCCAAGCCTCGTAGTAGAGAGGTCGGCCATCGTGACTCTGCGGTCAGCGGGCGGCATTATACATAGGTAGCTGGCAATCTGCCGATGGTTCATATGCAACGATTCTCGTCCATTGGTCTAAAGGTCGCAGGGGCGAGGGGGGCGTAGAGTCTTGCACCGTGCTTGAGTTTGGCGCTTTTCCCTTTGCTTTCAGGCTTGTACGTCGCGAACTGTGCAGCTTTGCGGCAGATGGATGGAACATAGGGTTTGCGTGCCGATTTAACTGGGGTACGCTCGAACGAAGCCAGATGTTCAATCCAAACAATGGAGTTCAGCATGGGATACAAGAAGATTCAGGTTCCAGCAGTCGGCGACAAAATCACCGTCAACGCGGACCATTCTCTCAATGTTCCTAACAACCCGATCATCCCCTTCATCGAAGGTGATGGTATTGGCGTTGATATCAGCCCGGTCATGATCAAGGTTGTCGATGCTGCTGTTAAGAAGGCTTACGGCGGCGAGCGCAAAATTTCCTGGATGGAAGTCTATGCCGGGGAGAAAGCGACTCAGGTTTACGATCAGGACACCTGGCTTCCCCAGGAAACCCTGGACGCAGTCAAGGATTACGTGGTTTCCATCAAGGGCCCTCTGACCACCCCGGTCGGTGGCGGTATCCGTTCCCTGAACGTGGCCCTGCGTCAGCAACTCGACCTTTATGTATGCCTGCGCCCGGTGCGCTGGTTCGAAGGCGTGCCTAGCCCGGTCAAGAAGCCAGGCGATGTCGATATGACGATCTTCCGTGAGAACTCGGAAGACATCTACGCCGGTATCGAATGGAAAGCCGGTTCGCCGGAAGCGACCAAGGTCATCAAGTTCCTCAAAGATGAAATGGGCGTCACCAAGATCCGTTTCGACGAAAACTGCGGTATCGGCATCAAGCCGGTTTCCCTGCAAGGCACCAAACGTCTGGCGCGCAAGGCGTTGCAGTATGTGGTCGACAACGACCGCGACTCGCTGACCATCGTGCACAAAGGCAACATCATGAAGTTCACCGAAGGTGCCTTCAAGGAATGGGCCTACGAAGTGGCCGCTGAAGAATTCGGTGCGACCCTGCTCGACGGCGGTCCGTGGATGCAGTTCAAGAACCCGAAAACCGGCAAGAACGTCATCGTCAAGGACGCCATCGCCGACGCCATGCTCCAGCAGATCCTGCTGCGCCCGGCCGAATACGATGTGATCGCGACCCTGAACCTGAACGGCGACTATCTCTCTGACGCCCTGGCGGCGGAAGTGGGCGGTATCGGTATTGCACCGGGCGCCAACCTGTCCGACACCATTGCCATGTTTGAAGCGACCCACGGTACTGCGCCGAAATACGCCGGCAAGGACCAGGTCAACCCGGGTTCCCTGATCCTGTCCGCAGAGATGATGCTGCGCCACATGGGTTGGACCGAAGCGGCAGACCTGATCATCAAGGGCACCAACGGCGCGATTTCCGCCAAAACCGTGACCTATGATTTCCATCGTCTGATGGAAGGCGCGAAACTGCTGTCTTCTTCTGCGTTTGGTGATGCGCTCATCTCGCATATGTAAGCGAGTTCCCGCATAACAAAAACCGCCCGATTCAGTGATTGAGTCGGGCGGTTTTTTTATGACTGAATGATGCGTCAGCTCGTTACTGTTTCCTGCGGGGTGACAGCGGCAGTCTGTTCATTTTCGGTTGTCGCAGCCTTGATTTCGACGGCATGCAGCCCCTTGGGGCCCTGAACAATCTGGAAACTCACGATTTGCCCGGCCTTGAGGGTTTTATATCCGTCCATCTCAATGGCCGAGTAGTGGGCAAAGAAGTCGATATCTTTTCCATCTTCGTCACGACCTTCTCTGGCGTCGGTGTTAATGAAACCGAACCCCTTGGCATTGTTGAACCATTTCACCTTGCCGACTGACATACCCATATCCCTCTGCAACAGACTCCATCACTGGAGTATCATCCAGTACATCCGCAGTCGAATCTCGAAATAAGATTGACTCCGCGGACCTTTTTTACCCACTGTGGGCTCTATTGGTTGTAACACCGTTTTGCCGATAGTCAAGGTGACCGGGCGGTCGGAGTTGAAATCGTCCATAGCCGCCCCCACCACTGTATTTGAACAACTGACGAACCTTTCTTTCCATGCATGCAATCAGCCAGATTCGACTAACATTCAATCAGGATCGCCCGGCTCTCCAAAAAGATCACCCGGAGCCCCACGACGACGATTCCGCAGGCATTGCTGTTCAGGAGGCAAAGCCTGCATTACAGGCGCCGCCGATGTACAAGGTGGTTTTGTTCAACGATGACTACACACCGATGGATTTCGTCGTCGAAGTGCTCGAGGTGTTTTTTAACCTGAATCGGGAGCTGGCGACCAAGGTCATGCTGGCCGTCCACACAGAAGGACGGGCAGTATGTGGAGTGTTTACCCGCGACATCGCCGAGACTAAGGCCATGCAGGTCAACCAGTACGCCAGGGAAAGCCAGCATCCGCTACTCTGTGAAATCGAGAAGGACGGTTAATCGCCGACCACTTGGGTATGAGGTGAAGCTATGTTAAACCGCGAGCTCGAAGTCACCCTCAATCTTGCCTTCAAGGAGGCTCGATCGAAGCGTCATGAATTCATGACCGTCGAACACCTCCTGCTGGCCCTATTGGACAATGAGGCTGCCGCCACCGTTTTGCGTGCCTGCGGCGCAAACCTCGACAAACTCAAGCACGATCTGCAGGAGTTCATTGACTCCACCACGCCCTTGATCCCCGTCCATGACGAAGATCGCGAAACCCAGCCAACCCTGGGCTTCCAGCGTGTCCTGCAACGTGCTGTTTTCCACGTACAGAGCTCGGGCAAACGCGAAGTGACTGGCGCTAACGTGCTGGTCGCCATCTTCAGTGAGCAAGAGAGTCAGGCAGTGTTCCTGCTGAAACAGCAGAGCGTTGCGCGCATTGATGTCGTCAACTACATCGCCCATGGCATTTCCAAAGTGCCGGGGCATGGCGATCACTCTGAAGGTGAGCAAGATATGCAGGACGACGAGGGCGGTGAGTCTTCTTCTTCAGGCAATCCTCTGGATGCTTATGCCAGCAACCTCAACGAACTCGCGCGCCAGGGTCGTATCGATCCGTTGGTAGGCCGTGAGCTGGAAGTCGAGCGTGTCGCGCAGATCCTGGCGCGTCGTCGCAAAAACAACCCGCTGCTGGTGGGCGAGGCGGGCGTGGGTAAAACCGCGATTGCCGAAGGCCTGGCTAAACGCATTGTCGACAACCAGGTGCCGGACTTGCTGGCCAACAGCGTGGTCTATTCCCTCGATCTGGGGGCCTTGCTGGCCGGGACCAAATACCGTGGCGATTTCGAGAAGCGCTTCAAGGCGCTGCTCAATGAGCTGAAAAAACGTCCGCAGGCGATCCTGTTCATCGACGAGATCCACACCATCATTGGTGCGGGTGCCGCGTCCGGTGGCGTCATGGATGCCTCGAACCTGCTCAAACCGCTGCTGTCGTCGGGCGATATCCGTTGCATCGGCTCAACCACGTTCCAGGAATTCCGCGGGATCTTCGAGAAGGACCGTGCCTTGGCCCGGCGCTTCCAGAAGGTCGATGTGTCGGAGCCTTCGGTTGAAGACACCATCGGCATCCTGCGCGGCCTGAAAGGGCGTTTTGAAGCGCACCACAACATCGAATACAGCGATGAGGCGTTGCGTGCCGCCGCTGAACTGGCGTCGCGCTACATCAATGACCGGCACATGCCGGACAAGGCCATCGACGTCATCGACGAGGCGGGCGCCTATCAGCGTCTGCAGCCGATCGAGAAGCGCGTGAAACGCATCGAGGTGCCTCAGGTCGAGGACATCGTTGCGAAAATCGCGCGGATTCCGCCTAAGCACGTCACCAGCTCCGACAAAGAGCTGCTGCGCAACCTTGAGCGTGACCTGAAGCTGACGGTATTTGGCCAGGATGCCGCGATCGATTCGCTGTCGACCGCGATCAAACTGTCTCGTGCTGGCCTCAAGTCGCCTGACAAGCCAGTCGGTTCGTTCCTGTTCGCAGGGCCGACCGGCGTCGGTAAAACCGAAGCGGCGCGTCAGCTGGCCAAGGCGTTGGGCATCGAGCTGGTTCGTTTCGACATGTCCGAGTACATGGAGCGCCACACCGTATCGCGTCTGATCGGTGCGCCTCCAGGTTATGTCGGGTTCGATCAGGGCGGTCTGCTGACCGAAGCCATCACCAAGCAGCCTCACTGCGTGCTGTTGCTCGATGAGATCGAGAAGGCGCATCCGGAAGTCTTCAACCTGCTGTTGCAGGTGATGGACCACGGTACGTTGACCGATAACAACGGGCGCAAGGCGGATTTCCGTAACGTGATCGTCATCATGACGACCAACGCCGGTGCCGAAACAGCAGCGCGTGCTTCGATCGGTTTCACCCATCAGGACCACTCGTCCGATGCGATGGAAGTGATCAAGAAGAGCTTCACGCCGGAGTTCCGCAACCGTCTGGACACCATTATCCAGTTTGGTCGCCTCAGCCATGAGGTCATCAAAAGCGTGGTGGACAAGTTCCTTACCGAGCTTCAGGCGCAGCTGGAAGACAAGCGCGTGCAGCTGGAAGTGACCGACGCTGCGCGAAGCTGGCTGGCAGCAGGTGGCTACGACTCGGCAATGGGTGCTCGACCAATGGCGCGTTTGATCCAGGACAAGATCAAGCGTCCGCTGGCGGAAGAGATCCTCTTTGGCGAACTGGCCGACCATGGTGGCGTGGTGCACATCGACCTCAAGGACGGCGAGCTGACCTTCGAGTTCGAAACCACGGCCGAAATGGCCTGACGTTAACCGCGACAAAGCAAAAGGCGCCGAGAGGCGCCTTTTTGCTGTTCGCCGAATTTGAACGCCTGACACCTCGTCCTGTGGGAGCCTGCTCGCGATGGCGGCGGGTCAGCTTGCATTGATGTTGAATGCAATGCCGCTATCGCGAGCAGGCTCGCTCCCACTGGGGGATGGTGTTGATCCATCAAATCGCAGACAAACAAAAACGCCCGGCATAAACCGGGCGTTTTGTATTGACTTGATTAGCGAGCGCGGTAAGTGATACGCCCTTTGCTCAAGTCATAGGGCGTCAGCTCGACGCGCACTTTGTCACCGGTAAGAATACGAATGTAGTTCTTGCGCATCTTGCCGGAGATATGCGCGGTTACGACGTGCCCATTTTCCAACTCCACACGAAACATGGTGTTGGGCAGGGTGTCGACGACAGTGCCTTCCATTTCGAAGCTGTCTTCTTTCGACATGCAGTAAAGCCCTCGGTGTCCAATGAATGGCCCGGTGCAACTGCGCCAGGCAAAAGCGGCGTGCATTGTGCCCGAAAAATGGGGTTTAAGCCAAGGGGTTCTAGTTCAGGATGACCCAGCGCTGATTAATCAGCAGTTCGATAGGTCGATATTGCGTCTTGTAGCTCATCTTTTTGCAGTTTTTGATCCAGTAGCCGAGGTAGACCGCTTCCAGTCCAAGGCGCCGGGCCTCGCCGATTTGCCAGAGGATCGCGTAGCGACCCAGGCTGCGACGTTCTTCATCGGGTTCGTAGAAGGTGTAGACCGCCGACAGACCGTTCGGCAGCAAGTCGGTAACGGCCACTGCCAGGAGCCGGCCTTCGAGACGAAATTCGTAGAATCGGGAGAATGGCAGGTCGCGCACAAGGAACGTCGAAAACTGGTCGCGACTCGGTGGGTACATGTCGCCATCGGCGTGACGTTGTTCGATGTAGCGCTGATAGAGATCGAAATACTCTTCGCTGAATTTCGGCCGGGCCGGGCGCACTTGCAGGTCGGCGTTACGTTTGAAAATGCGCTTCTGCTGACGGTTGGGCGAAAATTGCGCCACAGGGATGCGCGCCGGGACGCAGGCATTGCAATTCTGGCAATGAGGCCGGTAGAGATGATCGCCGCTGCGACGAAAACCCATTTCAGACAGGTCTGCGTAGACATGCACATCCATGGGCTGGCTAGGGTCGAGAAACAGGGTCGTGGCCTGCTCCTCGGGCAGATAGCTGCAAGAGTGGGGCTGAGTGGCATAAAACTTCAAACGCGCCAACTCGGTCATGATCAACCCTCGGGAATAAGCTTTGGATTAAGTGTAAGCCACACGGGCAAAAGTCGCTCAGCAAACCCAGGTTGCACGGCTGGGTTGATCCAGATGTTGTGCGAGGAAGTTGGCGAAATCGCGCCGAGGAATCGCTCGGGCGCCGAGGCTGTGCAGATGGTCGGTCGGCATCTGGCAGTCGATCAGCACAAAACCTGAGTCTTTCAGATGTCGCACCAGCGTGGCAAAGCCATATTTCGAGGCGTTGTCGGCGCGGCTGAACATGGATTCGCCGAAAAACAGCTGACCCATCGCCAGGCCATAGAGCCCGCCGACCAGCACGCCATCATCCCAAACCTCCACGGAATGCGCGTAGCCACGTCGATGCAGCTCGAGGTAAGCCGTCTGCATCGCGTCAGTGATCCAGGTGCCGTCGGCGTAGTCCCGAGGCGCGGCACAGGCGCTGATCACCGAGGCAAAGTCCTGATCGAAGGTCACTTGATAGCGTTGCTGGCGCAGCAATTTATTCAGGCTGCGCGAGACATGCAGTTCGTCGGGAAATAAGACGGTGCGCGGATCCGGCGACCACCAAAGGATCGGCTGGCCTTCCGAGAACCATGGAAAGCAGCCGTGGCGATAAGCCTGAATCAGACGATCGGCGGACAGATCTCCACCCGCGGCCAGCAACCCGTTGGGGTCGCGCATGGCTTTTTCCAACGGCGGGAACGTCAGGGTGTTGCGTTGTAACCAAGTCAGCATGGCATCCGGGCTTGCAGAAGGGGAGGGCGGTGACGGGCTGGCGGCCCGCCGTGAAGTGTGCCGTCAAACGGTGGGAATGTCGTCGAGGTATTTCTCGGCGTCCAGCGCGGCCATGCAGCCGGCCCCGGCGGAGGTTACGGCCTGGCGGTAGACGTGATCGGCCACGTCGCCGGCGGCGAACACGCCCGGGATCTCGGTAGCTGTGGCATCGCCATCGCTGCCGCCCTTGACCAGCAGATAGCCGTCGCGCATTTTCAACTGGCCCTCGAACAGGTCAGTGTTGGGCTTGTGGCCGATCGCGATGAACACGCCGGCCAGTGGCAATTCACGGGTTTCGCCTGTGTGGCTGTCGCGCAGGCGGGCGCCGGTCACGCCACTGGCATCACCCAGCACTTCATCGAGATTCTGGTTCCAGTGCAGGCGGATATTGCCGTTGGCGGCTTTTTCGAAGAGTTTGTCCTGGAGAATCTTCTCCGAGCGCAACTTGTCGCGCCGGTGAATCAGGTGGACTTCCTTGGCGATGTTCGACAAGTACAGTGCTTCTTCAACCGCTGTGTTGCCGCCGCCGACCACCGCGACCACTTGGTTGCGATAAAAAAATCCGTCGCACGTGGCGCAGGCCGAAACCCCTCGGCCGGCAAAGGCCTCTTCCGAAGGCAGCCCCAGATATTGCGCCGAGGCGCCGGTCGCGATAATCAGCGCGTCGCAGGTGTATGTGCCGCTGTCGCCGATGAGCTCGAACGGGCGTTGTTGCAACTTGGCGGTGTGGATGTGGTCGTAAACGATCTCGGTGGCAAAGCGCTCGGCGTGTTTTTGCATGCGTTCCATGAGCACCGGGCCGGTGAGGCCTTCAACGTCGCCGGGCCAGTTATCGACTTCGACGGTCGTGGTCAGCTGGCCACCTGCCTGTATGCCGGTAATGACAACGGGTTTGAGGTTGGCGCGGGCGGCATAAACGGCTGCGCTGTATCCGGCAGGGCCGGAACCCAGAATGATCAGGCGGGAATGCTTCGGTTCGCTCATAAAAACACCTCATAAGCCTTTGTCACAAAAGAGAATGCATGCTCAAATTGAAACGCGCGTAACGTGCTTTTGGCTATGCTACACCGAAGGGCTTCAAGCATGGCATCGGGCGAACAAACCCGTACAATGCCGTCTGTAACAGTGATTGAAACAAAATAAGCTGTGCGTACCGTGTTTATAAAAACCGGGGTGCAATGTTAAAAGTAGTCCCAGTTGCGCGTGTTAACTTTTTTACCTGCCTGGATTGGGCAGTTTTTTATAGTCATTCAACAGATGGACGCGCCATGGGCGCAGGAAAAGAAGCGTTTTGAAGAAATCCACCGCAGCACCCAAAACAGTCGTCGTTCCACTCTGGCGCCAGCACTTGCACTACCGGCTCAAGGAAGGTGCATTGATCGCCATCGGTGGCCTGTGCCTGTTCCTGATGATGGCCTTGTTGACCTATGGCAAGGACGATCCGGGCTGGAGCCATAACAGCAAGATCGACGACGTACAGAACTTCGGCGGGCCGGTCGGCTCCTACAGCGCCGATATCCTGTTCATGGTGCTGGGTTACTTCGCCTACATCTTCCCGTTGTTGCTGGCGATCAAGGCCTATCAGATCTTCCGTCAGCGCCACGAACAGTGGCAGTGGAGCGGCTGGCTGTTCTCCTGGCGCCTGATCGGCCTGGTGTTTCTGGTGCTGTCGGGCGCGGCACTCGCGCATATCCATTTCCATGCGGCGACCGGTCTGCCGGCTGGTGCGGGCGGCGCGTTGGGCGAAAGTCTTGGCGACCTGGCCAGGAACGCGCTGAACATCCAGGGCAGCACGCTATTGTTCATCGCGCTGTTCCTGTTCGGCCTGACGGTGTTCACTGACCTGTCGTGGTTCAAGGTGATGGACGTTACCGGCAAGATCACCCTCGACCTTTTCGAACTGTTCCAAGGCGCGGCCAATCGCTGGTGGAGCGCCCGTGTCGAGCGCAAACAACTGGTGGCGCAGCTGCGTGAAGTCGACGATCGCGTGCATGACGTGGTCGCCCCGACGGTCACGGACAAACGCGAGCAAGCCAAGGTCAAGGAACGCCTCATCGAGCGTGAGCAGGCCCTGAGCAAGCACATGTCGGACCGCGAGAAGCAGGTGCCGCCTGTCATCGCACCTGCGCCGCCCAAGCCGGCAGCGCCGAGCAAGCGCGTCGAGAAAGAGAAGCAGGCGCCCTTGTTCGTCGACAGTGCCGTCGAAGGCACCTTGCCGCCGATCTCGATTCTCGACCCGGCCGAAAAGAAACAACTCAATTACTCTCCAGAATCGCTGGCCGCCGTCGGCCACTTGCTGGAAATCAAGCTCAAGGAATTCGGCGTCGAAGTCTCGGTGGATTCGATCCATCCGGGCCCGGTCATTACCCGTTACGAAATCCAGCCGGCCGCCGGCGTCAAAGTCAGCCGCATCTCCAACCTGGCGAAAGACTTGGCGCGATCCCTGGCCGTGACCAGCGTTCGTGTGGTGGAAGTGATTCCGGGCAAGACCACCGTCGGTATCGAGATTCCCAACGAGGACCGCCAGATCGTGCGTTTCTCCGAAGTGCTGTCGACGCCTGAGTACGACAACTTCAAGTCGCCGGTCACCCTGGCCCTGGGCCACGACATCGGCGGCAAGCCGGTCATCACTGACCTGGCGAAAATGCCGCACTTGTTGGTGGCCGGTACGACCGGTTCCGGTAAGTCGGTGGGTGTGAACGCGATGATCCTGTCGATCCTGTTCAAGTCCGGCCCGGAAGACGCCAAGCTGATCATGATCGACCCGAAAATGCTCGAGCTGTCGATCTACGAAGGCATTCCGCACCTGCTGTGCCCGGTCGTGACCGACATGAAGGACGCGGCCAACGCCTTGCGCTGGAGCGTGGCGGAGATGGAGCGTCGCTACAAACTGATGGCGAAGATGGGCGTACGAAACCTGTCGGGCTTCAACGCCAAGGTCAAGGAAGCTCAGGACGCGGGCACGCCGCTGACCGATCCGTTGTACAAACGCGAAAGCATTCATGACGAAGCGCCGCTGCTGACCAAACTGCCGACCATCGTCGTGGTCGTCGACGAATTCGCCGACATGATGATGATCGTCGGCAAGAAGGTTGAAGAACTGATCGCCCGTATCGCTCAGAAGGCCCGTGCGGCCGGTATCCACTTGATCCTCGCGACCCAGCGTCCGTCGGTTGACGTGATCACCGGTCTGATCAAGGCCAACATCCCGACGCGCATGGCGTTCCAGGTATCGAGCAAGATCGACTCCCGGACGATCATCGACCAGGGCGGTGCCGAACAACTGCTGGGCCACGGTGACATGCTCTACATGCCGCCGGGCACCAGCCTGCCGATCCGTGTTCACGGTGCGTTCGTGTCCGATGACGAGGTTCACCGGGTGGTTGAAGCCTGGAAACTGCGCGGTGCACCGGAATACAACGACGAGATCCTGGCCGGTGTTGAGGAGGCCGGTAGCGGTTTCGACGGTGGCAGTGGCGGTGGCGACGAAGACAGCGAATCCGATGCGCTTTACGACGAAGCGGTGCAGTTCGTCCTGGAAAGCCGTCGTGCGTCCATCTCTGCGGTTCAGCGCAAGCTGAAAATCGGCTACAACCGCGCCGCACGCATGATCGAAGCCATGGAAATGGCCGGGGTCGTGACGTCCATGAATACCAACGGTTCGCGTGAAGTTCTGGCGCCTGGCCCGGTACGCGACTGATTTGATTTTGAAAGGATGGCGCAGTGATGCGCCACCCGAACTCCCACGAATGTTATGAGGACTCCCATGCGTCTTATCCGCATGCTGTTGCTGCCGGTACTGGCTTTGACCACGCTCTCGGCCCACGCCGATGACAAGGACGTGGCGCGTCTGACCCAACTGCTGGAAAAATCCCAGACCCTGACTGCGCGCTTCTCTCAGCTGACGCTGGATGGCAGCGGCACCCAGTTGCAGGAAACGGCCGGGCAAATGTCCCTGCAGCGTCCTGGCCTGTTCTACTGGCATACCGACGCACCGCAAGAGCAATTGATGGTTTCCGATGGCAAGAAGGTGTCCCTGTGGGACCCGGACCTGGAACAGGTCACCATCAAGACCCTTGACCAGCGCCTGACCCAGACACCTGCGCTGCTGCTGTCCGGCGACGTGTCCAAGATCAGCCAGAGCTTTGACATCAGCGCCAAGGAAGCCGGCGGCGTGATCGACTTCACCTTGAAACCTAAAACCAAGGACACCCTGTTCGACAGCCTGCGCCTGTCGTTCCGCAATGGCCTGGTCAATGACATGCAACTGATCGACAGCGTCGGTCAGCGCACCAATATCCTGTTCACCGGGGTGAAGGCCAACGAGCCGATCCCGGCGTCCAAGTTCAAGTTCGACATTCCCAAGGGTGCCGACGTCATTCAAGAGTAAGACGCAAAACCTGTTGGAGCTGGCTTGTGTGGCGAGGGAGCTTGCTCCCGCTTGGGGCGCGAAGCGCCCCCCGAAATGGGACTGCTGCGCAGTCCAGCGGGAGCAAGCTCCTTCGCCACAGGATTTCGCCAGACTTGAGAACTGCGTAATAAAGCGAGGTTTCAACCGCACGTGATGGACCTGTTTCGCAGTGCCCCGATCGCTCAACCCTTGGCCGCCCGCTTGCGCGCAGCCAATCTGGACGAGTACGTCGGTCAGGAACACCTGCTGGCTCGCGGCAAGCCTTTGCGCGAAGCCCTGGAGCAGGGTGCCCTGCACTCGATGATTTTCTGGGGCCCGCCGGGCGTGGGCAAAACCACCCTGGCGCGGTTGCTCGCGGAAGTCTCGGATGCGCACTTTGAAACGGTCTCGGCGGTACTGGCGGGCGTGAAGGAAATCCGTCAGGCGGTGGAAATCGCCAAGCAGCAGGCCGGCCAGTACGGCAAGCGCACCATCCTGTTCGTCGATGAAGTGCATCGCTTCAACAAGTCGCAGCAGGATGCATTCCTGCCATACGTTGAAGACGGCACGCTGATTTTCATCGGCGCAACCACGGAAAACCCTTCCTTCGAACTCAACAACGCGTTGCTCTCCCGGGCACGCGTTTACGTGCTCAAAAGCCTCGACGAAGCGGCCCTGCGCAAACTGGTGCATCGGGCGCTGACCGAAGAGCGTGGCCTGGGCAAGCGCCAGCTGACCCTCAGCGATGAAGGCTTCCAGATGCTCCTGTCGGCTGCCGATGGCGATGGCCGGCGGCTGCTGAACCTGCTGGAAAACGCCTCGGACCTGGCAGAAGACAACAGCGAGATCGGCGTCGATCTGCTGCAAAGTCTGCTCGGCGATACCCGTCGGCGTTTCGACAAGGGTGGCGAAGCGTTCTACGACCAGATTTCTGCGCTGCATAAATCGGTGCGCGGCTCCAATCCCGACGGCGCGCTGTACTGGTTCGCGCGGATGATCGACGGCGGTTGCGATCCACTGTACCTGGCCCGGCGCGTGGTGCGCATGGCCAGCGAAGACATCGGCAACGCTGACCCGCGGGCCCTGAGCCTGTGCCTGGCGGCGTGGGAAGTGCAAGAGCGCCTCGGCAGCCCTGAAGGCGAGTTGGCGGTGGCCCAGGCCATCACTTATCTGGCTTGTGCGCCGAAAAGCAACGCGGTGTACATGGGGTTCAAGGCCGCCATGCGCAGCGCCACCGAACACGGATCACTGGAAGTGCCGCTGCATTTGCGCAACGCACCGACCAAGCTGATGAAGCAATTGGGTTACGGCGATGAATACCGTTATGCCCACGATGAGCCGGACGCCTATGCCGCTGGCGAAGACTATTTCCCGGAAGAACTCGAGCCGCAACCGTTCTATCAGCCTGTGCCTCGCGGCCTGGAGCTGAAGATCGGCGAAAAGCTCAATCACCTTGCACAACTTGACCGTCTAAGCCCCCGGCAGCGGAGAAAATAAGTGATTCCATTGGTCATTGCTGTTTCCGTTGGCGGTGCCGCCGGGACTCTGTTGCGCTTTGCCACCGGTAATTGGGTCAACGCTAATTGGCCGCGGCACTTCTATACCGCGACGCTGGCCGTTAATATCGTCGGCTGTTTGCTGATCGGCGTTCTATACGGTCTGTTTTTGCTACGCCCGGAGGTGCCGATCGAGGTGCGCGCCGGGTTGATGGTCGGCTTCCTCGGGGGGCTGACGACTTTTTCATCCTTTTCACTGGATACGGTGCGCCTGCTCGAAACCGGGCAAATGCCGCTGGCCCTGGGCTATGCTGCCATCAGCGTATTCGGCGGGCTGCTCGCCACCTGGGCTGGCCTGTCCTTGACCAAACTTTGATAACGAGAGACCGACATGCTCGATTCCAAACTGTTACGTAGCAACCTTCAGGACGTAGCGGACCGCCTGGCATCCCGTGGCTACACGCTGGATGTCGCGCGCATCGAAGCGCTGGAAGAACAGCGCAAGACCGTCCAGACCCGCACCGAAGCACTGCAGGCTGAACGTAATGCGCGCTCCAAATCCATCGGTCAAGCCAAGCAGCGTGGCGAAGACATCGCGCCGTTGATGGCCGACGTCGAGCGTATGGCGAACGAATTGAGTGCCGGTAAAGTCGAGCTGGACGGGATCCAGACCGATCTGGATTCGATCCTGCTCGGCATCCCGAACCTGCCGCACGAATCCGTGCCGATCGGTGATGACGAAGACGGCAACGTCGAAGTGCGCCGCTGGGGTACCCCGACCGCGTTCGATTTCCCGGTCCAGGACCACGTGGCCCTGGGCGAGAAGTTCGGCTGGCTGGACTTCGAAACCGCCGCCAAGCTGTCCGGCGCCCGTTTCGCCCTGTTGCGCGGCCCGATCGCCCGTATGCATCGCGCCCTGGCGCAATTCATGATCAACCTGCACACCAGCGAACACGGTTACGAAGAGGCTTACACGCCTTATCTGGTCCAGGCCCCGGCGCTGCAAGGCACCGGTCAACTGCCGAAGTTCGAAGAAGACCTGTTCAAGATCAGCCGCGAAGGCGAAGCCGATCTGTACCTGATCCCGACCGCTGAAGTGTCGCTGACCAACATCGTCGCCGGCGAGATCGTCGATTCGAAGCTGCTGCCGATCAAGTTCGTCGCCCACACGCCGTGCTTCCGCAGCGAAGCCGGTGCGTCGGGTCGCGATACTCGCGGGATGATCCGTCAGCACCAGTTCGACAAGGTCGAGATGGTCCAGATCGTTGAACCGTCGACCTCGATGGACGCGCTGGAAGGTCTGACGGCCAACGCCGAGAAAGTCCTGCAACTGCTGGAACTGCCTTATCGCACGATTGCACTGTGCACCGGTGACATGGGCTTCAGCGCAGTCAAGACTTACGATCTTGAAGTGTGGATCCCGAGCCAGGACAAGTACCGCGAGATTTCGTCGTGCTCCAACTGCGGCGACTTCCAGGCCCGTCGTATGCAAGCGCGTTTCCGCAACCCGGAAACCGGCAAGCCTGAACTGGTTCACACCCTGAACGGTTCGGGTCTGGCAGTCGGTCGTACCCTGGTGGCGGTGCTGGAAAACTACCAGCAAGCCGACGGTTCGATCCGTGTGCCTGAAGTGCTGAAACCGTACATGGGTGGCCTCGAGGTCATCGGCTAAATGGACTATCTGCCGCTGTTCCATAACCTTCGCGGCAGTCGTGTGTTGGTCGTTGGTGGGGGGGAGATTGCCTTGCGCAAATCCCGCCTGCTGGCCGAAGCCGGTGCGCTGCTGCGGGTGGTCGCACCTCAAATCGAACCGCAGCTGCGCGAGCTGGTTGTCGGCAGCGGCGGCGAGTGCCTGTTACGGGGCTACGTTGAAGCGGACCTGGACGGTTGCGGGCTGGTCATCGCCGCCACCGACGACGAACCGCTGAACGCGCAAGTTTCCGCTGATTCCCATCGGCGTTGCGTGCCGGTCAATGTGGTGGATGCGCCGGCCTTGTGCAGCGTGATCTTCCCGGCGATCGTCGACCGTTCTCCCTTGATCATTGCGGTGTCCAGCGGCGGCGACGCGCCGGTGCTGGCGCGGCTGATCCGCGCCAAACTGGAAACCTGGATTCCGTCCACCTACGGTCAACTGGCCGGTCTGGCGGCGCGTTTTCGCAGCCAGGTCAAACGCCTGTTCCCGGACGTGCAGCAGCGTCGGGCATTCTGGGAGGATGTGTTCCAGGGCCCGATTGCCGACCGGCAACTGGCCGGGCAGGGTGCTGAAGCCGAACGCCTGATGCTGGCGAAGATCAATGGCGAAGCGCCGGTCGCCACCGGTGAAGTGTATTTGGTGGGCGCGGGCCCCGGTGATCCCGACTTGCTGACCTTCCGTGCCTTGCGCCTGATGCAGCAAGCCGATGTGGTGCTCTACGACCGCCTGGTCGCCCCGGCGATTCTCGATCTGTGCCGTCGCGATGCCGAGCGGGTCTACGTCGGCAAGCGTCGCGCCGATCACGCGGTGCCGCAGGACCAGATCAATCAGCAATTGGTCGACCTGGCCAAGCAAGGCAAGCGGGTCGTGCGATTGAAGGGCGGTGATCCGTTCATCTTCGGTCGTGGCGGTGAAGAGATCGAAGAACTGGCGGCCCATGGCATCCCGTTCCAGGTCGTGCCGGGTATCACCGCCGCCAGCGGTTGCGCGGCATATGCCGGGATTCCGCTGACCCATCGCGATTACGCGCAGTCGGTGCGATTTGTCACCGGGCACTTGAAGGACGGTTCCACCGATTTGCCGTGGGCCGACCTGGTTGCGCCGGCACAAACCCTGGTGTTTTACATGGGGCTGGTGGGCTTGCCGATCATCTGCGAGCAACTGATCAAGCACGGTCGCGGGGCGGACACCCCAGCGGCGCTGATTCAGCAGGGCACCACGGTCAATCAGCGGGTATTTACCGGTACGCTGGCTGATCTTCCTCGACTGGTGGCGGAGCATGAAGTGCATGCGCCGACGCTGGTGATCGTTGGGGAAGTGGTGCAATTGCGCGAGAAACTGGCCTGGTTTGAAGGGGCTCAGGCGCAAGTCTGATCGGACCGAGCCGGTCGAGCGCGACCCCGGCCCATCGCTGGCAGGCTAGCTTCCACAGGGGATTTGAGAACGACACACATCCAGTGTGGGAGCTAGCCTGCTAGCGATTGGGAGCTTCAAAAACGGCACAAACCTCAGGCCCTGCGCCAAACCCCTTTCCCGTTCAACCGCGCCCGATCATGGGTTGCTGTGAAATCCTGCGTCGGCCCTTTCGGCACAATCCCGGTCGGGTTGATGGTCTTGTGGCTGCCGTAGTAATGATTTTTGATGTGCTGAAAATCCACCGTCTCGGCAACGCCCGGCCATTGGTAAATCTCCCGCAGCCAGTTCGACAGATTCGGATAATCGGCAATCCGCCGCAGGTTGCACTTGAAGTGGCCGTGATACACCGCATCAAAGCGAATCAGCGTGGTGAACAGCCGAATATCCGCTTCGGTCAGGTACTCGCCGACCAGGTAACGGTTGGCGCCCAGCAGTTGCTCCAATCGATCCAGTTCGGCAAACACATCATCAAACGCTTCTTCATACGCCTGCTGTGACGTGGCAAACCCTGCGCGATAAACGCCGTTGTTCACGGCCGGATAAATCCGCTCATTCAACGCATCGATCTCGCCGCGCAGGGGGGCTGGGTAGAAATCCAGGTCATTGCCGGTCAGGTCATCGAAGGCGCCGTTGAACATGCGGATGATCTCCGCTGATTCATTGTTGACGATGCGATTTTGCTGTTTGTCCCAGAGCACCGGCACGGTGACGCGACCGGTGTAGTCGGCGGTATCGGCGGTGTAGCGCTGGTGCATGAAATTGAAATGATCGAGTTTGTCGCCGGTCGAGCCCAGGTTCTGGTCGAAGGTCCAGCCGTTTTCCAACATCAACCAGCTGACCACCGAGACGTCGATCAGGTTTTCGAGGCCTTTGAGTTTGCGCAGGATCAGCGTGCGATGCGCCCACGGACAGGCGAGGGATACATAAAGGTGATAGCGGCCAGCTTCGGCTGCAAAGCCACCGACGCCCGTCGGGCCGGGCTTGCCGTCGGCGGTCAGCCAGTTGCGACGTTGCGCCTGTTCGCGCTGGAACGCGCCATCCTTGCTGCTTTCGTACCACTGGTCCTGCCAGCGACCTTCAACTAACAAACCCATGTTCAAGACTCCTCAATCAATAAGCGTTGGAGAGGAGTCTATTCATATAGGTTCGATTAAATAGCGCAAAGGTTCGAGGGTTATGATCGGTTAAATCGATCTGTCCCGAGCGTCCCAATACTGCTGCGCCGTTTCGAAGGCGTGTTCCCGGGTCTGACCGAGGCCACGCAATGCGAGGGCCATGGTCGAGATCAAGGCCATTTGCGGGTAGCTGTCGACCACGTCACCGCGCCAGACGGCTTTCAAATGTTCAGGATCGAGCGAGGCGGGTTTGACGTGGCGTTGACTCGACAACTGCGGCCATTCCTCGTCCCAGCTTTCGCCGCCGGTGGTGCCGTACAGGTGGCTGTCGGCATCCGGGTTGATCTCGATTTCGCCACCGTCGCCCTTGACCACAATCGCGGTGTCGCCGAGCAGGCCGCTGGCATCGCGATGCACCGCCTGGTAACCCGGGTGGAAAATGCTTTGCAGGCCGCAGCGAGCACCCAACGGGTTGAGAATGCGGGTGAGGGAGTGGATCGGCGAACGCAGGCCCAAGGTGTTGCGCAGGTCGATCATGCGCTGCAACTGCGGTGCCCAATCCACCAGCGGCATAAACGCCAGGCCTCCGTTATCGAGCGCCGAGCCGACCTGTTGCCAGTCGCGGCACAACGGGATGTTCAACCCTTCCAGCAGTTGTTCGCTGTAGAGCCGGCCGGCCGTATGGGCGCCGCCGCCGTGCATGAAGATGCGCACGCCGTTTTGCGCCAGGCATTTGGCCGCCAGCAGGTACCACGGCAGGTGACGCTTCTTGCCGGCATACGTCGGCCAGTCCAGGTCTACCGCCAGGGCTGGCGGGTTCAACCGTTCGCGCAGGGCTTCGGTGAAACCGGCCATTTCCTCGGCGCTTTCTTCCTTGTGCCGCAACAGCATCAGGAACGCGCCGAGCTGGGTGTCCTCGACCTTGTCGTCGAGCACCATGCCCATGGCTTCACGCGCTTCGGCCCGGGTCAGGTCGCGGGCACCGCGCTTGCCTTTGCCGAGGATCCGCACGAACTGGGCGAACGGGTGTTCGGCGGGCGTTTCGAGGGTCAGCGCTGGAAAGTCAGTCATAAGCAATTCGTCGGTTTGGGCAGGCCCGCCAGTTTCGCGGCGAGTTTGGCAGGGGTGCCTTTGAACAGTCGGTTGAGGTGCAGGCTGTTGCCTTTTTCCGGGCCGAGCTTCAACGCGGTGTACTTGATCAGCGGTCGGGTGGCCGGGGATAGCTGGAATTCGGCGTAGAAGTTGCGGAGCAATTCGAGGATTTCCCAGTGCTCCGGGCTCAACTGGATGTCTTCGGCGGCGGCGAGGGCGCTGGCCACCTCGCTCGACCAGTCACTCAGTTCGACCAGGAAACCGTCCTTGTCCAACTTGATGGCACGTGCGCCGACTGTCAGGGAATTCATAGCCAACTGTTCACCTTGTCGTAGTGAATCGACAACTCGACGAAGGCGGGGTAATCAATGGCTTTGGCCGCGTCAGGAACCGCCAACGCACGGGCCTGGGCGTCTTCGGCCAGTACGAACAGGTTCAACGGGCGGGCATTCAGCGCGTTGAACGGCGCGGTGCCCGGTTGCAACGCATAGACGGCGTCGCCGGTCAGCAGCAACGCGTCGTTTGTGCCGATCACGCGCAGGCAACTGGTCAGGCGGTCATCGCTGAACGGGGAATGAGACAACACATGCAAAGTCGACATCAGAGGGTGATCACCTGGTCGTAACGGTCAATAAGTGCAGTGACTTCCTGGGTGGCCAGCACCCGGGCTTCTTCAAGCGACCGACCGTTGAGGTCCAGACCTCGTTCGGCAGCGCTGTGGCCACAGACATACAGGTCTTCCACACCGAACATCGGCAACGCTTGCAGGTTGGCGCTCAGGTCTTTTTGTTGCAGGGCCTTGGCGTCCTGTTTCGCAGCGAGCTGGAACACCCCGTCATCGAGAAACAGCAAGCCAATCGGCAGGTCGAACGCGCCACCAGCCAGCACGATGTCCAGCGCTTCCCGAGCGTTCGGCCCGGACCACGGGGCCTGGCGGCTGATAATCAACAAAGATTTAGCCATCTCACGCGCCTCCGAAACAGATCAGGCGGTCAGCGTCTTGCACCGCGTCATGCAACTGGCCGAGGCCGGACAATTCCCACGGTGCGCCTACGGCAACGGCGTCACGCTGATAGCGTCCGGCTTCCTCTGCGTTCAACACGCCACGGCGCAGGGCGGCGGCAATGCACACGACGCCATCCAGCTGATGCTCGGTGACAAAGGCGCGCCATTGCTTGGGCAGGTCCTGCTCATCCTGCGGCGTGACCACGCTGCCGGAGGCGTTGTAGACGCCGTCCTGATAGAAAAACAGCCGGACAATCTCATGCCCGCCGGCCAGCGCTGCCTGGGCAAACAGCAAGGCACGGCGCGAGGAGGGCGCATGGGCGGCGGAAAACAGCGCGATGGCGAACTTCATGACGGACTCGATCAGCAAAACTGCGGTCATGATAAAGCTTTATCGCGAGTGCGGCGAAGGGGGTTTACTCGTAGACCGAGTCGCGGCCATCGCGAGCAGGCTCGCTCCTGCAAGGTATTTGGTGGTGCATGACACTGAAATCCACCACAGAACCCTGCGGGAGCGAGCCAGCTCGCGATAGCGGCCTGTCAGGCGACATCAATGCGGAACGTGATAACCCGCTCAACGCGGCATATACCCCAACTGCCATCGCCGTGGAATCTTCAGCGACAGCAATCCAATCGCGCCCGCCAGCAACCCGCTGACAAACAACGCCTTGAGCCCAAGGTGGTGTTCCAGCACCGCGCCGAGCACGGCACCGGCAAACATCCCCGTCCAGGGAATCAACTGAACCCGCCAGCCATTACGCCGCTCACCGAGCATCCAGCGCCCCAGCCCACGCCCGAAGCGCGACAGGGCGCCGGTGACGTAAGTGAGGCCGACCGGCAAGCCGTTCACTTCCTCCACCGCCGCGTTGAGCATGCCCATGGCGATGATTGTCGCCAGCAGTGCCGGCAATTGTTCGTCAAAAGGCCAGGCCGCGGCGCCGCAGAGCAGCATTGCGATGCCCAGCAGCAAGGGCAGCGCCCGGCGGCCACCGAGGCGGCTGACGACAATGCCCAAGGCGTTGCCGACAATGAAGGTGGTCACGAGAATCAGCAGGCGCAGGGTCAGCCCGAGATCGCCGTCGCTGATGGCCACGGCGAGGCGGGTGGTGTTGCCGCTCATGAAGGAGACAAAGTCGCCGCTGGCCATGAAGCCGATGGCGTCAGTCATGCCGGCGAGCACCGAGAGCGCGGCCACCAGCACCATGCCGATGCGTCCGCGCCATTTCTGGATATGAAGATGGCCCGGGCTGGCGCGAGAAGTCGAGAGAGATGGCAACATCGGCGAAAGTCGTCCTCAGGCAGCGACCATCAGGGTCACTTGATCAATCCATGTAGTTCGCAATACTCCAGCCAGTCCATACCGGCCATCTCGGCCACTTCCTTGTGCACTTCAAGACGCTGAGAATCGTAGTCTTCAGGCGTCACGGCGGTCAATTGCAATGTCAGCTCCCAGGCAAACAGACCCAGGCGCTCGGCTTCGGCCTCGAAGGCCTCATGCAAGCGCTCGTCACGATATTGCGCCGCAGTCTCGCCTTTGGCCTGGGCCAACAGCGGGTTGAGGTTGTCGAGCTCATTGCGCAGCTCAGGACGCTCATCGAGAAACTTCTTCAGCGCTTTTTCGTGTTGCTGTTCGGTTGCCGCCATGGTCGCTCCTTGAGGCCCGGGTTTACGAAGATTGCTTCTTGCTGGCCTTGGCCGCAGCCGCCAGGCACTCGAGGGCAAACTGCTCGGGGTAGGTCATCTGGATCGGCGTGGTCTCGCCTTTGACGGTGCGTTCGCCGTCGAGGATGTAACGGATTCGTTTGTCGGTGACGCCAATGCGCTTGGCGATCCAGGACGGCGTCTGACCGATCTGGCTGATCAGCTTGTCAGCGTATTCGGCGGTCGGTTTGTAATACTCGGCGTTGGGTGTCATGACCTTTCCAGAAAATGAGCCCGGAAAAAACGGGCGATGCGACGTTAATGGCGCGACAGGGTGCGCGAATCGTCACGCGATGTCGCGGTATAAATGAAGTAAAGCAGAACGATACGCCGTGCCACGGTGATACAGTCCGCTTTTTCTTGATGAGCGAACACAATGCGAATTCTGATGGTGGCGCTGGCCGTGACGTTGCTGGCGGGATGCGCCGGCTCGGTGATGAACGATGCCCGCACCAAAGCCCCTTACAAAACCCTGAAATCGGACAAGCCGGAAAAAGTCGTCGCCCAGTGCGTGCAGTTTTCCTGGCAGGACGAGGCAGTGTTCGGTGTCGATGCCGGCGCGTATTTGCAGCCGGGAGAGAAGGGTGGGTCCACCGTTTACACGCGTTCTGCGGAGTCCTTTGTCGACGTGACCACCGATGCGTCAGGCACCGTGTTGAGTTACTACGCACAGCAAGATAACTTTGTGGCCAAGCGCCGCCTGGCGGCGCTGGCGACCTGCCTCTGACCTGAGGCGTTGACCCCCATCCCCTGTAGGAGTGAGCCTGCTCGCGATAGCGGCGGGTCAGTCGACATCAATGTTGGATGTCACTCCGCGATCGCGAGCAGGCTCACTCCTACAGTTGGATGGTGTGGATCATACGAGCAGGTTATGCGTCGTTGATCAGGCGCTTCTGGAAAAAGAAGCGCTTATGCCCCGGCGGGTAGTCGACAATCTGCCCCACCTCGCTGTAGCCCAGCTTCTTGTAGAACTCCGGCGCCTGGAAGTCGAAGGTGTCGAGCCAGACCCCGATGCATTCCTTCTCCCGCGCCACGTCTTCGGCCATCCGCATCAACTTCGAGCCTATGCCTTGTCCCCGACCCTGTTCCGGTACCGATAGCAACTCGATGTACAACCACTGATAAAAAACCCGACCATACAGACCGCCAAGAATCTCGTCATGCTCGTCGCGAATCAGCAGGGCAATGGGCTCCTGCTTCGAAACGCCGGCCTTTGAAGCGTTATAGGCGCGCAACGGCAGCAGGATCGCCTGCTCCTCGGCTTCGGTGGGGTTTTGCGACTGTTCGATACGCAGTTCCATCAGCTCAATCCTTATGGCCATGAGGGGCAACAGCCGCAAGCCTAACGCGACCCCCTGCGGTTGTTCCAGCCCCTTGAGTGGAACCCTCGCTCGCGCCCGGATGTCTAGCCTGAAGAGCGTCCTTCCGGAACGCGGCCAATGAGGATCACCCGTGAATATTTTTGAAGCCCTGCGTGAAAGTCACGACCGCCAGCGCACCTATGCCAAAGCGCTCATCAAGACCAGCGGCGACACCCCGGAGCGGGTCGAGGCTTACAAGCAGCTCAAGTCTGAACTCCAGGCCCACGAAACCGCCGAAGAGCGCCATTTCTACATCCCGCTGATGGCGTTCGACAATGGCGTCGATCTCAGCCGCCACGCCATCTCCGAACACCATGAGATGGACGAAATGATGGAGGAGCTGGATGAGACACAAATGTCCAGCCCGGCTTGGCTGGCGACCGCCAAGAAGCTGTCCGAGAAGGTTCATCATCACTTGGAAGAGGAAGAGCAGAAGTTCTTCCAGATGGCCGGCAAGCTGCTCGACGACAAGCAGAAAGAGGCCCTGGCCGGCCAATACGAAAAGGAATACAAGGCACAGCTTCCCTAGTCGGTACGATGCCCCGATTGCTACCTGGTGATGTAATCCTTTTGCTACACAGGACGTAGGACTTGGATCAGGGTACTGGTTTTATATCCAGTATTTGCGAGTGATCTGCGAAGGCGGGTTCATTCGGGGCTCAAATGGGCTGATGGACAAAAAAAACAGCGCCGTTAGGTTGGAGGCCTCTCCTCAGGAAGGAGAGATCTCAAAATCAACGGAGTGAAAAAATGAACCAACCACAGACTCAACCTCAACTTCGACACGGTCGTGTCACATCCCCCTCCAGCCGCGGTGCGGTCGCCGTAGAGCTGGGGTTGCTGAGTAGCTGGCAAGTCAACGAAATGGAAGGCGGCAAGAACTTCCCTTCGCTGACGGCGGGGCCTTTTCCGGCGCCGTATCAAACCGACAGCGACAGTGTCACGCCACCTGCCGACCGCTACATCCTCAGCGGTGGCAAGACGGATGCCCGAGACTGCATCAACTTCACCAACAAGGAAATGAGCGTCAGGCTCGGCCGCCCCTTCACCTGGCCTTTGTTGAACGTCGATCCGGGCCAGACCTTCAAGGTCACCTGGGAATACACCGCGCCCCATGTCACCCGTGGCTACAGCTGGTTCATCACCAAGGATGGCTGGAGCCCGGAACAGCGCATCGGCCGTGCGCAACTGGAGCCGACATCGTTCTTCGACGACTTCTACACCCAGGTCCCGTACTACAGCCATTCCGCCGAGATGAAAGCCAAGATCAACCACGAAGTGAAATTGCCGGGCAACAAGAAAGGCCATCACGTGATCGTGCTGATGTGGATCGTGGCCAACACCGGCAACGCCTTCTACCAAGCATTCGACGTGGACTTCAAGTAAGCCCGCAGTGTTAATCCCCCCACACGTTCTGAAGGAATAGAACATGTCAAAATTCGACTTTACGTTATTGAAATCGCCACTCGCCGACGCCGCTTCGTTGATGCCGAGTATTGCCGGCAAAAAGATCCTCATGGGCTTCTGGCACAACTGGCCCGCCGGGCCGAGCGACGGTTATCAGCGTGGCCAGTTCGCCAACATCGCGCTGCAGGATGTGCCCAAGGATTACAACGTGGTGGCCGTGGCCTTCATGAAGGGCAACGGCATCCCGACCTTCAAGCCGTACAACTTGTCCGACGCCGAGTTCCGTCGCCAGGTCGGCGTGCTGAACAGTCAGGGCAGGGCGGTGCTGATTTCCCTCGGCGGCGCCGACGCGCACATCGAGTTGCACAAAGGTAACGAACAGCCGCTGGCCAACGAAATCATCCGTCTGGTGGAAACCTACGGCTTCGATGGGCTGGACATCGATCTTGAACAGAGCGCGATTGATTTCGCCGACAACAAGAGCGTCCTGCCTGCCGCGCTGAAGCTGGTCAAGGACCATTACGCCGGTGAAGGCAAACACTTCATCATCAGCATGGCGCCGGAGTTTCCGTACCTGACCACTGCCGGTAAGTACGTCGGTTATCTCCAGGCCCTGGAAGGCTATTACGACTTCATCGCCCCGCAGTATTACAACCAGGGCGGCGACGGAATCTGGGTGCCGGAAGCCAATAACGGCAATGGCGCGTGGATTGCGCAGAACAACGACGCGATGAAAGAGGACTTCCTGTTTTACCTGACCGAAAGCCTGGTGAGCGGCACTCGCGGGTTCACGAAGATCCCGGCGGACAAGTTCGTGATCGGCCTGCCTGCCAACGTCGACGCGGCGGCCACCGGTTACGTGATCAATCCGGCGGCAGTGGTGAATGCCTTCAAGCGTCTCGACGCCAAAGGACTTTCTATCAAGGGCCTGATGACCTGGTCGGTGAATTGGGACAACGGGGTCAATAGGGACCACGTGCCTTACAACTGGGAGTTCAGCCGTCGTTACGGGCCGTTGATCAATGGCAAGCAGCTCTCTTCACAGGAAGACAGCGCGATACCTGACGTCGCCAGCCAGCAGTAAAAAGAAGCCCGGCAGAGATGCCGGGCTTTTTGGTTTTCGCCTACCATGGGGACCTTCTGACGAAAAAAGGATGCGTTGTGATGGCGAACACAGCCGAGCGGGTCAACATCATCGAGTCCCAGGTGTTGTCCCACGACTGGTACTTGCTGAAGAAAATCACCTTCGACTATCTGCGTAACAACGGCGACTGGCAGCGCCAGACCCGCGAGGTGTACGACCGTGGCAATGGCGTGGCGATTCTGTTGTTCAACCGCGAGAAAAGAACCGTCATCCTGACGCGTCAGTTTCGGTTACCGGTGTTTGTCAACGGCCACGATGGTTTGCTGATTGAAGTGGCGGCGGGGCTGCTCGAAGGCGCGGCACCTGAAGAACGCATCCGCGCCGAAGCCGAAGAGGAAACCGGTTATCGCGTGCACCACGTGCAAAAGGTGTTCGAGGCCTACATGAGCCCAGGCTCGGTCACCGAAAAACTGCACTTTTTCATCGCCGAATATGACGCACCGTCGAAAGTCAGCGAGGGTGGCGGGCTGGAAGAAGAAACCGAAGAACTGGAAGTGCTGGAGTGGACATTCGACGAGGCGCTCGAGGCGTTTTATCGCGGGGAGATCTGCGATGCGAAGACCATCATGCTGCTGCAGTATGCGGCGATGAAAAATTTCTTCACCGCTACCTGAGACCTGAGTCCCGAGATCTGAACCCTTAACCCTGTGGCGAGCGAGCTTGCTCGCGCTGGGCTGCGAAGCGGCCCCAAAATACTGGCTTAGTCGGAGATTTTTGCCAGTGCTGCGCACTGGAGCGGGAGCAAGCTCCCTCGCCACAGAGATCGGGGGGGGCAGTCGGCTTAAAACAGCTCGCCCGTCCGGCTAGCCCCGGACCACTCGCAACCTTCCAGCGTCAACAACCGTTCCTTTGCCTCAAGTCCGCCGGCAAACCCCGTTAACTTCCCCGACGCCCCAATCACCCGATGGCACGGCGCAACAATCGAAATCGGGTTCTTGCCATTCGCCGCGCCCACCGCCCGGACTGCGCTTGGATTGCCGATCTGCTCGGCGATCTCGCTGTAACTGCGCGTCTCGCCAAACGGAATGGTCAGCAGCGCCTGCCACACCTTCTTCTGAAAGTCCGTCCCGGCAAAATCCAGTTCCAGATCGAAGCTATTGCGCGTGCCGGAAAAGTATTCCTGCAACTGCTGAACGGCGCGTAGGAGGATCGGGTTATCCGGTGCCTCGCTCATCGGGCCAAGCCGAACCCGGTTCGGCTTGTCGTTTTCCCAGTGGATGGCGGCCAGTCTTGAATCTTTCGCAACCAGTTTCAGCTCGCCGACCGGGGACGCCAGGGTGGTGAAGGTGTAAGTCATGCCGGCGAACTCCTCAGAAGGGCTGAACAGAGGCCAAGCATACTGCCTCGGCGAGGAGGCGCAAAACGCAATCCCGGCCATACTTGCGTCTGCTTTGAAGCGTTTTCTCCGTTTTTAAACAGAGCCTAAAAACAAAAAGAGACCGACTCATGAAGTTCGAACCTTTTGCCAAATCGCTGATTGCGACCTCATTGGCGCTCAGTTGCCTCAGTGCTTACGCAGCCTCCGTGGCCCCGGTCGCGGCCGAAAACGGCATGGTTGTCACGGCCCAGCACCTGGCCTCCCATGTAGGCGTCGATGTGCTCAAGAACGGTGGCAACGCCGTCGATGCCGCTGTCGCCGTGGGTTATGCGCTGGCGGTGGTTTATCCCGCTGCGGGTAACCTGGGGGGCGGTGGATTCATGACCGTTCAACTGGCGGACGGGCGCAAGACCTTCCTCGATTTCCGCGAAAAAGCGCCGCTGGCCGCGACAGCAGACATGTACCTCGACAAAGAGGGCAACGTCGTGCCGGACCTGAGCACCCGTGGTCACTTGGCCGTTGGCGTGCCCGGCACCGTGTCCGGCATGGAACTGGCGCTGAAGAAATACGGGACCAAACCGCGCAAGGAAGTAATCGCCCCGGCGATCAAACTTGCCGAAGACGGTTTTGTGCTGGAGCAGGGCGATGTCGAATTGCTGGAATACGCCACCGACGTGTTCAAGAAGGACATCAAGGATTCCGGCGCGATCTTCCTGAGTAATGGCGAGCCGATGCAGGTCGGGCAAAAACTGGTGCAGAAGGATCTGGCCAAGACCCTGCGGGAAATTTCCGAGAAGGGCGAAGACGGTTTCTACAAAGGTTGGGTGGCCGACGCCATCGTCACCTCCAGCCAGGCCAACAAGGGCATCATCACCCAGGCCGACCTCGACAAATACAAGACCCGCGAACTGGCGCCGATCGAGTGTGACTACCGCGGTTATCACGTGGTGTCGGCACCGCCGCCCAGCTCCGGTGGTGTGGTGATCTGCGAGATCATGAACATTCTCGAAGGCTACCCGATGAAGGATCTGGGCTACCACTCGGCCCAGGGCATGCATTACCAGATCGAAGCGATGCGCCATGCGTATGTGGACCGCAACAGCTACCTCGGCGACCCGGACTTCGTTAAAAACCCGATCGAGCATCTGCTGGACAAGAACTACGCGACCAAAATCCGCGCGGCGATCAATCCGCAAAAAGCCGGCGTGTCCCGCGAGCTCAAACCCGGCGTAGCGCCCCATGAAGGCAGCAACACCACGCATTACTCCATCGTCGATAAATGGGGCAACGCAGTGTCGGTGACCTACACCCTCAACGACTGGTTCGGTGCCGGTGTGATGGCCAGCAAAACCGGGGTCATCCTCAACGACGAAATGGACGACTTCACCTCGAAAATCGGCGTGCCCAACATGTACGGCCTGGTGCAAGGCGAAGCCAACGCCATTGCTCCCGGCAAGGCACCGCTGTCGTCCATGAGCCCGACCATCGTCACCAAGGACGGCAAAGTGGTCATGGTTGTCGGCACCCCCGGCGGCAGTCGCATCATCACCGCCACCTTGCTGACCATGCTCAACGTGATCGACTACGGCATGAACATCCAGGAAGCGGTCGATGCACCGCGTTTCCACCAGCAATGGCTGCCGGAAGAGACCAACCTGGAGACCTTCACCACCAGTCCGGACACGGTGAAGATGCTTGAGGGCTGGGGCCACAAGTTTGCCGGGCCGCAGGATCCCAACCATTTGGCGGCGATCCTGGTGGGCGCGCCTTCGCTGGAAGGCAAACCGGTGGGCAAGAACCGCTTCTATGGGGCCAACGACCCGCGCAGGAATACGGGGTTGTCGCTCGGCTACTAAGGCGTAAGTCCATGGCCACCCTCAAGCTGCGAGGGTGGCCCGACCGAGAAAGTTATTCGTCGGGCTTGGTGACGAGGTTATCCGCCTCGTCCACCTGATACGGCACATGCGCTTCCACGCCATCCTTGCCGGTATGCGCCACGACATTCTTGAATCGCTTGCCGTTCCAACATCGGAAAATCAACGTCGCATTCTCGCCTCCGGTCAACGTTGAACCCAGGCTGCCAATCAGCTTGCTGCGGGCGCCGCCCACCAGGATGCTGTTTTTGCCCGCCGTCAAAACGCTTTTATCGCCGCCCATCAACGTACAGTCATCGCCCGCCGTCAGCTTGCTGCGATCACCGGCCGTGAGGTGGCTATTGCTGCCCGCCAACAGCTTGCTGCGGTCGCCGGCGATTTGGGTGCTGTCCTTGCCGGCGATCAATTTGCTGCGATCACCCGCCGTCTGGACGCTGCCGGCGCCCGCGATGAGGGTGCTGCGATAACCCGCGGTCTGTGAGCTGTCCTTGCCGGCAATCAACATGCTTTTGTGCCCGGCAATTTGCGTGCTGTCGGGACCGGCGATCAATGAGCTTTGATAACTGGCGATCTGGTTACTGCCGTATCCGGCGGTCAGGGTGCTGTGCATGCCGGAGGTCAGGCTGCTGCCATAACCGGCGGTCAATACACTGCGCAATCCGCTGATCAATGTGCTGCCGTATCCGGCCGTGAGGAAGCTGCGGATGCCGCTGGTCAGGCTACTGCCGTAGCCGGCGATCAAGGAACTGTCCTGGCCCGCGGTTTCGGTGCTGCCGTAACCGGCGGTGAGGGTGCTGTTGTGCTGAGCGGTAAGGGTGCTGCCGTAGCCCGCGATCAATGTACTGTCGTAACCCGCCGTTTCGGTACTGCCATAACCGGCGGTAAGGGAGCTGCTGTCCTGAGCGGTGAGGGTGCTGCCGTAACCCGCCGTCAGCGTGCTGTCGTAACCGGCGGTTTGCGTGCTGCCGTAACCGGCGATCAACGAACTTTCGTAGCCGGCGGTTTCGGTGCTGCCATAACCCGCGGTGAGGGAGCTGTTGTCCTGAGCGGTGAGGGTACTGCCATAACCTGCCGTCAGCGTGCTCTCGTAGCCAGCGGTTTGCGTGCTGCCGTATCCGGCGATCAGCGAGCTGTTGCTGCCGGCGGTTCCGGTACTGCCGTAGCCGGCGGTGAGAACACTGCTTTCCCGTGCGGTTTGCGTACTGCCATAACCAGCGGTCAGAGTGCTTTTGTAACCCGCCGTCTGGGTGCTGCCGTAGCCGGCCGTGAGTGAACTGTTTTCCCGAGCGGTGAGGGTGCTGCCGTAACCCGCCGTCAGCGTGCTGTCGTGGCCGGCGGTTTGCGTGCTGCCGTAGCCGGCGATCAACGAGCTGTCGCCGCCCGCCGTCGCGGTGCTGCCATAGCCAGCCGTCAGGACACTGCTTTCCCTTGCGGTTTGTGTGCTGCCATAACCGGCGGTCAGGTGGCTTTCATATCCCGCCGTCTGGGTACTGCCGTAGCCGGCGATCAGCGAACTCTCATGCCCGGCGGTTTCCGTGGTCCCGTAACCGGCCGTGAGAGAACTGCCGTCCTGCGCGGTGAGGGTGCTGCCATAGCCGGCGGTCAGACTGCTGTCATAACCGGCGGTCTGAGTACTGCCGTAGCCAGCGATAAGCGAACTGTCGCCGCCGGCGGTTTCCGTACTGCCGTAACCGGCGGTAAGGGAGCTGCTTTCCTGAGCGGTGAGGGTGCTGCCGTAACCCGCCGTCAGACTGCTTTCATAGCCTGCGGTCTGGGTCGTGCCATAACCGGCGATCAGGGAACTGGCGTACCCGGCGGTTCCGGTGCTGCCATAGCCTGCCGTCAGGGAACTGTTTTCCTGGGCGGTTTGGGTGCTGCCATACCCGGCGGTCAGGGTGCTTTCGTGGCCGGCTGTTTGGGTGCTGCCGTAACCGGCGATCAAGGAGCTTTCCGGCCCCGCTGTGCCGGTGCTGCCATAGCCAGCGGTGAGGGCGCTGCTGTCTTGGGCGGTTTGGGTGGTGCCGTAACCCGCGGTCAACGTACTGTCCTGTCCCGCCGTTTGCGTGCTGCCGTAACCGGCAATCAAGGCGCTATCCGATCCGGCTGTTTCGGTGCTGCCGTAGCCGGCGGTGAGGGAGCTGCCCTCTTGGGCGGTTTGAGTGCTGCCATAGCCTGCGGTCAGCGAGCTGTCGCTTCCCGCCGTTTCGGTACTGCCGTAACCGGCGGTGAGGGTGCTGCCGTCCTGGGCGGTCTGGCTGCTGCCGTAATCGGCGGTCAGTGTGCTTTTCTGCCCGGCGATCTGGGTGCTGCCGTACCCGGCGATCAGCGAGCTGTCATCGCCAGCCATTTCCGTACTGCCATACCCGGCGGTCAATGAGCTGCTGTCGGCGGCGGTCAGGGTGCTGCCGTAACCGGCAATCAATGAGCTCTGACCGCCGGCTGTTTCCGTACTGCCGTAACCCGCCAGCAGATAACTTTGATGCCCACCCGTGAGCGTACTGCCGTACACAGCAGTTTCGAAAGTTTGCGAGGCGTCGGTTTTAGCGCCGATGCCGAAAGGACTGTAACCCTGTGCTCGCCGACTTTCGAATTCGCGACTGGAAGTTTTATTTGGTGATTCAAGTGGGGTGTCGATTAAAGGGATGTTTGCTGATTGATAGTGTTCAATGTGCGCTGCAATGTAATTGATCGAACTGTCTTGAGTGCCCGTGTGAACAACTTCCGCCTCCGGGAACTTGATCATGCCGTCTTCATCAAGTTTTATAATGTGACCAATGTGAACTTCGCACACAACCCATTTGGCATCGGCTCGCAAACTCAGTTGAGTAGAGGAACCTTCTCCCCACAATAAGCCGACCAGGCCGTTCTCGAGTTTCTTGCTGGGCTTCCAGTGCTTGCACACCACCAGGCCGGCGTCCGGCCAGACTTGGCCGGCATGGTCCGACATGTCGTTGGCGCAAGTGCGCAAGACAAGGACTTTGTTGTCACTCATATCATATGTGCTCAATGAATATAACGGCATCAGCGGGAGTCAGGATTGTAAGTACCCATAGCGTTCAAATAGAACGGTCAGGTATTACTTACACGTCACTGGCTGAAATCCATTAAGAGCCAGCGGCAAAGCCGCAGTCCTGTCATTAAACAGGTCGCAGTCCCTGGCGAAACTTCTCGATATCGAAGATTCACCCTAAAGCAATGACTCGGGTATGACCACACTTATTGTGCTTTGGGAGTGTTTAATGTTGTTCGTTACAATAGATAAAGTAATACCGTAATAGTTGATGTGGTTTAATGAATTTTCAATTCAGCTTAGCGGTGTTGGGGCGGGCTGTGTCCGACTGGATAAATTCGCGGACAGGCAGCGATTTCAAGCTATTCCATCGTAGGTGTTTTGCGGCATTATCGACGGTACGCACTCTTCGCTCGGCCCCAGGGAGCAGGTGGCGTACCCCTTAATCTGAAGGACTACTTTAAGGCCTGAGCCCATGACCACTGCATTGCTGATCATCGACGTCCAGCACGCCTTGTGCACTGGCGAGTACGAATGTTTTAAGATCAAACGCGTCATCGAGAATATAAACGGCCTGAGTGCCAAGGCCAGGGAGGCAGGGATTCCGGTCATCCTCATCCAGCACGAAGAAAAGGGCGACCAGCTGCAACATGGTTCTGAAGGCTGGCAACTGGCCGAAAGCCTGAAGACTTCACCGCAAGACCTTCGGGTGCGAAAAACCAACCGAGACTCGTTCTACCAGACCCACTTACAAGCCCTACTGCAAGATTTTGGCTCCGACCGCCTGATCATCTGCGGGCTGCAAACCGACTATTGCGTCAACGCCACCGTCCGCCAGGCCCTGAAGCTGGGCTATGACGTGGTGCTCGCCGCCGACGCGCATTCCACCGTCGACAACGGCAACCTCGCCGCCGAAGACATCATCGCCCAGCACAACGCGGAGCTGGCGCACTTGACGGGGCCCGTGGCACGGATCGACGTCATCCCGGCCAGCGAGATAGCGATTAAGAACTGAAAATATCGATTAGCTCATTCAGGAACGCACTCACCAGATCCCGCTGCCGCGCCGAATGCCGAACCGCCGCATGAAACCCCACCTCATAACGCAGCAGCTCGGGATTCAGCGGATGCAACTGCCCCAGCTGTTCATGCTTCGCCGCATAGTGCTGCGGCAAAAAGCCCAAATGCTGGCCTCACAGAATGAGCAGTGCCGCGCCGTCCATGCTGTCGGTGAGCACGGTCAGGCGTTCGATCGAGGTGGGTGCAGGCATTTCCGGCAAGGGGTGACTGGGCCATACCCAGTCGTAATCGCGGACGTCATCCCGGGTCAGATCCCCCACGTGCTCAAACAGCGGGTGAGCCGGGGCGCAGTAGGCGATCTGGGTTTCCTGGAACAAGGGGAAGTAATTGATGTTGGGCAAGCGGTGCCAGAAGTAACCGATCGCCAGATCGATATGGCTATTGATGATTTTTTCTTCCAGCAGCGACGACGACAGTTCCGTGAAGTGGAAATACAGGCCTTCATGACGAGCCCTTAAACGCGCGATGGCCAGGGCGATTTTCTTGTTGGCAACAGGATCGATCTGACCGAGCAAACCGATATTGATGTTGCCCGACACTTTGCGATTGATGTGCTGGACCTCAACCCGGAAACCTTCGGCTGCCGCCAGCAATCGGCGGGCCGCTTCGACAAACTGACCGCCCTTGGGCGTCACCGAAAATCCGCCGCGACCGCGCTCGCACAGTCGAAATCCCACCCGCGCTTCCAGCGTCGCCAATTGCGCACTGATGGTCGGTTGGGTGGTGTTGAGCGCAGTTTGCGCGGCCGAGATGCCGCCCGCTTCAACGACGGTCAAAAAGACCCGGATCAAGCGCAGATCCAGTTCCGATACAGTGCCCAGCATGGGAGTCCCTCAAAGTTCATTCACATAGGCGCGGATCTATGTAAACAGTGTGCCTGCGATATTTTATAGCCCTGACCCAGGCCCTACATTGCAATGAAACCGGCGCTTTGCCCATAAAAACAACAATCAACTGCATAGGAACAATCGTATGTCAGGGTCTCCTCATTCTGCGCACGCCCTCGAGGCGAGTGGCGGGTTGGCCATCGAAGGCCACTCGATCGATTACATTCCGGAAAACGAACGTCACGCCAAGCTCAGCAGCCAGGGCCCTTTCTGGTTTTTAGGCAACTTCCACTTCTTCACCATCTCCATCGGTTTTGTCGGCCCAAGCCTTGGCTTGTCGGCGCTGTGGACGATGCTGGCCGGTGCGCTCGGGATCATGTTCGGCACCATCTTCATGGCTTTTCACGGCTCGCAAGGTCCCGAAATGGGCCTCCCGCAAATGATCCAGTCCCGTGCCCAGTTCGGGTATCGCGGAGTGATCCTGGCCTTGATGGCGACGATGTTTGTGTTCGTCGGCTTCAACGTGGTGAACATCTCGCTGATCATGAACGGCCTTGAACACGTCTTCGGCATCGACCCGACCATTGTCGCCATCGTCGTGGTGCTGATCGGCGCGCTGCTGTCGATCTACGGCCACGACCTGATGCACAAAGCCTTCAAATGGGCGTTGCTGGCGACCTTGCCGCTGTATGCGCTAGTCACCATCGCCCTGATGTTCGGTGCAGGCCAGGAAGGCGTCGCCCCGGCGACCGATCTGGGTTTCAGCTGGGTTGCGTTCGCCACGCTGTTTGCCATCGGCGCGAGCTACAACATTTCCTACGCGCCCTATGTCTCCGACTATTCCCGTTACCTGCCGAAAAACACCAGTCGGCCAAAACTGATCGCCGCCGTGTTCATCGGCGCATCGTTGTCGGGGAGCTGGATGATCGGCCTCGGCGCCTGGCTCGCGCAGCAGTTGAAAGCGGCGGATGCGCTGGTGGCGCTTAACCAGGTCGGATCGTCGATGATCCCGGGCCTGGGCAACGTGTTGGTCATCGTCTCCGTGGCAGGCTTCCTGCCGATCATCGCGCTCAACACTTACAGCGCCATGCTGACGTTATTGACCGGCGTCGACTCGATCAAAAAAATCACGCCAACCCCTCGCGCCCGGGTCATGTCTATCTCCGCGATCAGCGTCATCCTGTTGACCTGCGTGCTGTCGATCAAGGGCGATGGCATCGCGCTGTTGAACACCTTCCTCGTGCTGCTGTTGTACTTTCTCGTGCCCTGGACCGCGGTCAATCTGGTCGACTACTTCTTCGTGCGCAAAGGCCGCTACGCGATCCCGCATTTCTTCACACCGAAGGGCATCTACGGCGCCTGGCAATTCCGAGGGATCGCCTCGTACCTGATCGGATTTGCCGCGATGGTGCCGTTCTTCTACATCTTCGATGCCGCCGCCGGCAAAGAAGTGTTCGTCGGCCCGCTGGCGCGCATGCTCGAAGGCGTGGACATCGCCTGGCTGGTCGGCCTGGTGGTTTCGGGCCTGGCGTATTACCTGCTCAGCCGTTCGATCGACCTTGAATACGAACGCCGAATCATCGACTCGATCACCGAGAGCGACATTGTTGCCATGGCTCATCAGCCAGTGGAGGAGGGACGTTGAACAGCGTGAAAAATACCGTGGTCGCCTGCTGCCAAGTGGCACCGAAAATAGGCGACCTCGCTTACAACCGGACACTGACAGAACGAGCGATTCGCTCGGCGGCGTTGCAAGGCGCCCAAGTGGTGGTGCTGCCCGAACTGGTGCAGAGCGGCTACCTGTTTGCTGACCGCGACGAAGCGTTGTCCCTGTCCGAAACAACCGACGGACCAACCCTGCGCCTGTGGACGGCGTTGGCGAAAGAATTGAACGTCGTTGTAGTGGGCGGATTCTGCGAACGACTGCAAGGCGATGCACTGGCCAACAGCGCGGCGATGATCGACCCCCAAGGCCTGCGCGCCGTGTATCGCAAGGCACACCTGTGGGACGCGGAAAGCGAAATCTTCAGCCCCGGCAACGAAGCGCCGCCGGTGGTCGAAACGGTCCATGGACGGATCGGCATGCTGATTTGCTACGACCTGGAGTTTCCGGAATGGGTACGACTGCCGGCGCTGGCCGGTGCAGAATTGCTCTGCGCTCCCGTCAATTGGCCCGATGGACCGAGGCCACCAACCGAGCGCCCGGCCGAGGTGGTGCGGGTTCAGGCCAATGCGTCGGTGAACCGGATGTTCATTGCCGCGTGTGATCGGCATGGGCATGAACGCGGGGTTGGATGGGTGCAAGGTTCGGTGATTGTCGATGCTGATGGTTATCCGTTGGCGGGGCCGGCGGAGCAGGGGGGAGAGCAGATTTTGTTGGCGACACTTAACCTCGCTGAGGCGCGGAATAAGCGGATTAGTGCGCGTAATGATTTGCATCGGGATCGGCGGTTGGGGTTGTATGGAGGCGGCGAGGAGTGAAGCAGTAGGCTGTGCCTATTGGCTATCCGCCCATACTGCTTCTGGCCGATTTTCTGCCTGGTACGAAGGACAGCAATCGGCCGAACGTTCAAACATAGACGGGGGATGTCTACCAGAGCGGAACAGTTCAAGCAGTCATTCAGTACATCGACAAAAGTAGGGGCGATTCAGCTGGATGAGTTTGTTTGATTTCAAACCCTTGCCAATGCTAATAGATTATTTATTGAACATTTCGTAAAAAAGCGTAGCATTGCCGACCATGATACTCGAACAGCTCAAAGCCCTGGCCAATGACACTCGCATGCAAATGATGGAGTGGCTCAAAGACCCACTTAATAATTTCCCACCTCAGGATCATGGAGATCCTGCGATAGGGGTGTGCGTAACCCATTTGCAGCACAAGGCAGGGCTTTCACCTTCTACCGCGTCCGCACACTTAGCTATCCTGCAGCGCGCAGGCTTCGTGCTAACCACCCGCATCGGAAAGTGGACTTACTACCGGCGCAACGAGCAGGCGATTGACGACTTTGCGGCCAAGTTGATCATCGAATTGTAATTTTTAAACTTTCATTTCGTTATTTCGCGTAATTAGAAAACATAAGGAATTCCCTATGAGCAGCAAAACGATCTTCGTCCAACCCGGTGGCGGCTATGAAAACGTTGTGGTTGGCAGCAGCGAAGTCCAAGCCGCAGCGCTTGGCGAAATCACCGTACGACTTCACGCCAACTCGCTCAATTACCACGACTTCGCGGTGGTCAGCGGTATGTGGGGCCCTAGCGAAAAACGCATCCCCATGGCCGATGGTGCAGGTGAAGTCATTGCTGTCGGCCCTGATGTCACTGAATTCAAGGTGGGTGACTCGGTCGTCAGCACCTTCTTCCCGGAGTGGATCGACGGTGTGCCACTGGTTGAAGGCTTTGTCAGCGTGCCAGGCGATGGCATTGACGGCTACGCTCGTGAGCAAGTGACGGCCAAAGCCACATCGTTTACCCTCGCGCCTACTGGCTACAGCCATGCTGAAGCGTCGACGCTTACCACCGCTGGCCTTACTGCATGGCGCGCCCTGATGGCCGATGACTCACTCAAGCCGGGCGACACCGTGCTCGTCCAAGGCACTGGTGGCGTTTCAATTTTCGCCCTGCAGTTCGCTAAAATGGCCGGCGCTACCGTCATTGCTACCTCTTCAAGCGACGAAAAACTTGAACGTCTGAAAGCTCTAGGCGCCGATCATGTCATCAATTACCGCAAAGACCTTAACTGGGGCGAAACTGCACGCGCTCTAACGGGTGGCCGTGGTGTTGACCACATCATCGAAGTCGGCGGTCCTGCGACGCTTGAGCAGTCGATGATTGCAATTCGGGTTGCTGGTCACATTTCCGTCATCGGGATATTGAGTGGCGTAAGCGGTGCAATGAATTTTGTACCGGCACTGATCAAGCAAGTGCGTCTGCAGGGTGTATTGGTGGGTAGCCGCAGCCAGCAGCAAGACATGATCCGGGCCATCAATGCTAATGGCATGCGCCCGATTATTGATCGTCATTTCCCTTTGAGCGAGATTGTCGAAGCGTTCAAGTATCAGGAAACCAACCAGCATTTCGGCAAAATTTGTCTGGATATCTAAGCCCGCATGAATGGGCATGATCCATATGCCTATCTCAAAGAGCCCATTGCTCCCTGTCGCACCGGCAGCCATGTGTAAAAGGGGGCTGATTTATTTGTGATCCAGGGGCCTGAAGCGCTGTTAAAAATAAATCCGTCCCCTTTTTTTAAAGGAAATTACTGGCGTGGGATGAGGTGATTTGTGAGGTAACGCTGTCGTTCCGAAAAGTTCGGGCCCGCCACATTACTTCCTGTCACGCCATCGACTTCGGGCGTGGAGATACGCCGTCAAATCGCTGTAGCCTAGTTGAGCTGCAATCTCCGTTAATGACTCTCCTTGCAATTCAAGATGCAGTTCCAATTCTGCGCGAATCTGATCGAGCAATTGCCTGAAGGTTGTACCTTCCTCTTCCAGTCGTCTCCGTAAGGTCCTTGGCGTCTGGTGCAGCGCCTTCGCCAGATTGTCCAGATTGGGAGTTTCACCTCTCGCTAGAGATCGTCGCGCTCCTTCAGCAACCTTGGCTGACCAACCGCTGAAATTCCGATGCACGGCGATCCGTCGATCCAGTTCCTGGGTCAATAACTCAAGCATCCCGTGATGACGTGTCTGCATCGGCAGGCTCAAGCTTCGAGCATCGAAATAGAAGCAGTTAATCGGACAGTCAAACTCGACACGGCCCCCAAACCATTGGGTGTATTGCTTGTAATACGACGGACGAGAGTGAGTAAATCTTGCCAGGACCGGCTGCACCTGCTGCCCTGTTCCACGCCGCAACTGCGCGATGGACATTGCGCCGTAGTGCTCAATGACATAGCGCGCCAGCTCACTGGGCGCATCGACGCACAGCTCGATGCCGACGCCGTTTTCATCATTGAGCAGTCTCACCGTGTCTGTGTCCGCCGCAAGCCGCGCGTACCGGGCCCAAAGCTTCATGGATGATAAAACGTCGGGGCTGTACAAGCACAGATAGGCCAGGACGTGCCAGTCCTGAGGCGTGAATAGCGTGAACAGTTTCAACCCGATCGCCGGATCGATGCGCGCCGCCTCGCGCCAAAGCTGATCCAGCTCGATCAGGCTGTAATCCCTGTTTTCTCTCAGGGCCTGGCTATCCAGGAAACGCTCCAGCACCTGACCCAGTTTGCCGCGGTGAAAGCGCTGGGGGGAACGATTGACCTGTTCTCGCTCAATTTTGTCCGTTTCGCGCATAGGGACGGCTTACTCGTTGGCTTCTAATGAAATGGCATTGCCCGCAAGGGCCTTAATCGAGAGTGCCATGAATACAATAATGCTCGCCAACAATCCTTCCGTAATAGTGGCCGGGATATTCCTTGCCTTCATCTTGCTGGAACTCGCGTGTTCTTCGCTCCGACACCCGTTGAGCGGGAAGCGTGACGTACTGATCGAAGTCATAGGCTCCGGGATCCTGGTTGCAATCACGTTCCCCAGTGTCATGTGGCTCAGTGGAAAAATCCTGAGCCTGGCTGTTCCGGAAATGAAAGGCGCCCTGGCCACCATTCCTTGGGTCGCAGGGTTCGTGTTGTTTCTAGTACTGGATGACATGACTCAATACTGGTGGCATCGACTGACACATCGGGTCCCGGCACTTTATGCGCTGCACCGCGCTCATCACTCCGCGCCCTACATGAGTGTCCGCATCGTTTATCGAAACAACAGCTTCTACTACATGCTGATGCCCGGCATCTGGCTGTCCGGCATACTGATCTATCTAGGGCTTGCGCATATTTACTATGTTTATCTGATCCTGAAGATGATCGTCATCTTCGCAGCGCACAGCAGCGTTGCGTGGGATGACAAACTGTATGGCATCCGTGTGTTGCGTCCTATTGTCTGGGTTCTGGAGCGAACGATTTCCACCCCCTCCACTCATTCAGCCCATCACGGCTTGACTGCCGAGGATGGTGTCACGCATTACAAGGGCAACTTCGGCAACCTGTTGTTCTTCTGGGACATCCTGTTCGGTACGGCCAAAATTACCCGCCGGCGTCCGCCCTTATACGGTATCGAACACTTGTCACCGATCAGCTGGAAAGAAGAGTTGTTCTGGCCCATCGTGCGTTCACGCCGTGTCGCCCCCAAAGCACACAAGGCTAAACAGAAGGTGGCGCAATGAGCCGTCATATCGTTCTGCTGTCTGGATCGAATAGATCAAACAGCCAATCACTCAAAGTCGCAAAATACTTGCGCGACCGATTAGAGCAACTTGGTCTTTGTGATTCAGGCGAACTGCTGAACTTGGCTTCCAGTCGGCTACCGCTGTGGCCAGAAGAAGACATTGATGGAATCTGGAATGTCCAGCAAACCATCCTCAAAAAAGCTACCGCACTGATCGTGATCAGCCCGGAGTGGAATGGCATGGCTTGCCCGGCGCTGAAAAATTTCTTTTTGTACGCAGGACTCGGTGAGCTTGGACACAAGCCTGCGCTCCTGGTGGGGGTTTCGGCTGGGCTCGGGGGAGCCTATCCAATTGCTGAATTGCGAGCTTCGAGCTACAAAAACAGCCGGATCATGTATTTGCCTGAACAACTCATCATAAGAAATGTTGAATCGATGATGAATAGCGAAATTCCCTCAGACGAAAATGATATTCGCATCCGCACACGCATCGACTGGGCTTTGCATTTACTTTGTCAATACGATGACGCCTTATGCACGATACGAACTGCAATCAAACACCCACCTGAGTTCTCTACGGGGATGTAAAACTATCGCACCTCAACGAATTGAATAAATAAACCTTGCGCTAATGTGTGCATTTCAACCACGTCGATGCAAAAACATTCAATATTGAGCCAGCAGGGTGTTGCATCGACGGGTTGAATCCACAGTCGTTTTCTGCCCGTCGCGACTGAGCGAAATCCACAACCCAAGGCGGAAAGTCCGGACACCAGAATCAGGTTTCGGATTGATGAGTCACCCAGTGTTTCATCTCTTCGGCAATGAAGTGGTTTACCAGGTCGCTGTACATCTTCTCGATTGCATCCGGGCTCAGACCCTCGACCTCGGCCCACTCGCGACGTGTCGCCAGCATGGCCTTGAAACGCTCCGGAGCACGCACCGAAGTCGCCGAGGTCTTGAACTTCGAGGCAGCCAGCACGTAGTGAAAACGCTTGCCCAACAGCTTGATAACGACCTGATCAATGGCATCGATTTCGCGTCGGATGTCCTCCATGCCCGCACACTCTGCGGGTTGCAACTGATTAATGACTTCCATGTAGGTGACTCCGTTTGTTAAAAAAATGGTGAACCTTCGGAAGAGGAATCGCCGAGGCATCTTCCGTGCGTGATACAGCCCGAATACCATAACATCCGTTGTCCGCAGCACCAGGAGCAGTCTTTGACTAAGGCAGATCGGCGAACTATTTAAGCCACGTTACTTGATAAGATCGTAGGTAACTGTGTCAGCTCGTTGGGTGACTACTTCTGCCCGATTGTGCCCGTTGCGAATGCCTGCAATTGGGTTGTTGAATTATCTTTTAGAACGCCGCCGCATCGTTGATAGCTGCCTCATATGCATGCTTCTCAAATGTGAAGGGGCCAACACCGTCTATGATTTGAGGCTCTTCATAGCCGTTCTCGTAAGCAAAGGAATCCCACGTGAAACAGTCATCGTTTTGGCGAACATATACTGAGTAGGCGCCACACCCGATGTCGCCGCACTCGGGGCAGATGTAAAGGAGGATACGACCACTTTCTGTTTCAGCGTGTTCGCGTAAAAGTAGGCGAGAGTTAGATAGGCTGTTTGGCTCCGGGAAGCCCTTGACGAAACAGCCCATGAAATCTGAATGACCACCATCAGCTAAGACGAGAGCATTGAGCAACGAACGTTCGTCAATCAGAAAATCGATGGAGAATCGTTCGGCCACGGTGCAGCCATTTGAGGAGCTTCCCGGACGAAACAACTGTTGAAATGTGAGGGAACTAGTGTCCATCCTGCGAACCATTTAATGCACTGAATCTGCGGGGGATTACATACAACATTGAAGGGAGGGGCAAGGCAAATTTCATCGGGTGATTGACCGCTCTTGGCCGATTACAGCCTGTCGCGAAGGGCAGCAACCGACCCATGGCTGCCGGTCAGCAACCGCAGAATTCGGCCAGCAACCGCCTTGTCAGCTTTCATGCCGCTCAGAGCGACCGCCATACTCTCAACTGATCGTGCCGTAACCACAGAGCGGCCTCTCGGTGAGCAAATCATGACTTTGAAATAGGCCGCCTCTGGTCCAGAGGGCTGCGTCCGTTTCGCCCGCGAACTGCTCCAGTGATTCGAATCAATGCTATCTGGCTCTCCACTGAGCCGATGGACCTGCGTGCCGGTACCGAGACGGCATTGGGCCGGGTGATCGCATTCTTCGGTCGCAAGGAGGCGATCGGCAAGTGAATACAGTATTGGCGCAATTGCTAAAAGCCAACGCTGAATCGGACTTGTGCAGTGGTCTGGTTGGCTAGCGTCACCGATGAGTGTAATGCTGCTGTATGAAGTCGTGATCGACTTCGACCAGTCGAGGGTATCTGCTTTCGTCAAGCGTTTCGCGAAGTCGCCTAGAGTAGCTTGCCTGCTCAAAGGCAACTTGGCACCTGGCGCTGTCAAAGAATGACCGGAGATGGGCGAGTGCCTGATCAAATGCAGGGCTTTCAATACGCAGAAATAGACCTGTCAAATCTTGCTGGTCCGTGAGTTCTCGATACAAGTCGATTGCGAAAATACTGCCTCCGTTATTTTGAGCATGATACACATGCACGTCGCCGTAGCCGTTGTAAAGGTGGGCGAAATACAACTCGTGGAGTTCGATAATGTTGACGGGAATTTCAAGGGTGGTAAATACCGCCTGCAGGTCGGCGCTGGGAGCCTTCTGGTCACCTTCCCAGGTTACTAAATCTGACATCGAAACACAGATGTCGAATTCTTTGGCATAGATGGTTTTTTTGGACATTCTCATTCCATCGCTGAGTGTTGGAATTTTTAAGGGTGGAGCTTCATAAGGCATCGACTACGGGTTATGCCTGATATCGACCGGACGAAGCATCAGCTCATCACAGAAAGAACCAGCGGTCGCTATTCTATCTCCGCGAGAGGCCGGAAATGACCTATTGCTGCCTCACAAGAGGATCCCCTACGCTTGCAAAAATCGATCGGGCCGACATGGGCAAAGGGAACTGGACGCCTTGTCATCGATGATCTCCTCGCTGGCCAGACGTCCCACTATCGCCGCCAAAGTAATTCCGGGGTGCATTGCACAAACATAGACGCCACCTACTTTGGGTAGATAACCGATGATGGGGATGCCATCGGCAGGCATGGGCCTGAGTCCGACACAAGCCCATTCCGGAGCTATGGAAACAACACCATGGAGTTCGTTCTGGATTGTCTTGGCAGTTCGAAGCGCTATCGCTGCCGGCTGATTTTCCATGGCGTCGTCCAGGTAATCTTCTGCCGCCAGCAACGCACCATCCGAACTTTGCCTCACTTCCATTTCAGGGCTGGAGATGAGGGTGTGCACGAGGTTGGGTTGTGACTTGTAACGGATGAAAATGGCAGGCGAGGCCTCTATCGGCAGGGACACTCCAAGCATGTCTGTCAGCTTCGTGATGCCTGTCCCGGCTGCCAATACGACAATATCGGCATCGATGATGCCTATTGTTGTTTCGACTCCGGTCACCGTTGCACTCTGGGTTACAAAACCGAGCACTCGCGTCTGAGTGAGAATCTTCGCCCCATACGCCTGGGCACCTGCGATCAACGCATGCGTAGCTGCCACTGCGTCCAGCGCTCCTTCTTCAGCCGCATATAGAGCAGACTGGGGAGGGTTCTTGAGATTTGGTTCAAGGTCGAGAATCTGCGATCGAGACACCAGATTTGCCGAAGCCTGGTGACCTGGGATCGGCAGCGCTCCAATCGCCATCACGCTGTAAGACAAGGCACCTGTCCATCGTATCTCCAGACCAGGCAGCTGCGTTTCGAGTCGGCGGTACTCCTTGATGGCAGAACCGCGCAGTTGCGCAATTGGGTCAGGTTCGGGGTGTGAGGTATTGAGCCAAGCGAATGAGCTGCCAGTCACTCCCGAAGCTATATCTTCAGCCTCTACCAAGGTGACATTCGCGCCTTTACCGGCCAAGTGATACGCCAATGACGCGCCAACGATGCCTGCACCAATGACAACGATTCGTCTGCCCTGACCATTTCCCATATCAACCTCCGTTCTGTCGATGTGACGATGGTACGACAGCTGGATGATTTCATGACATGAGAACCTGATCGTTCAGGACGCTTTTGAGTGTCTGCTTTTGGTCGATAACAGGCTGATTCAAGAGACCACGTTGCTATCACACTTGCGACGGTCATCTTGTAAATACGGCAGTGGCAGCCTGAATTTTTTCGAAGCTTTCACCGCCTGTAGGAAACGCGTATCAGCTTTTTCAACAACCTTTGAGCGAGCATGTTTAAACGCCCTCAAGGTTACGTCCTGAAAGCTACAAAACCTTGCGCCGTTGCCTACGGCTGCACCAGAATCCGCCGGCTTGTGCGCTTTTGGGCTGCTCGGTAACTTGATTCCCGTCACTGCCCTTCAGTGATCGGGTTTAGCAGCCCGGGGTTACAAGCAAGCTGCACGAGCTCTTGTCAGTCAGGCATTCCCACGCCTGCACTTGATGGTGGTTGTGCGCAGGGCGCCTTCGGGCGCGCCGGCTTTGCTAGCTTCCCCGGTCTGCTAACCTGCGTACAGCTGCCTCCCTCTCGTTTAGCAGCAAGAAGGTTGGCGCTCAATTTGAGAAGCGAGCTTATGTTCAAAATTACACCCAACCCACCGGACACCGATCCAGTGTCCCCCTACGAACCCGATTCAAAAAAACTCAACGAAGCCGCCGAACGCGCCCTCGATTTCCACTTCCCATCAAGCGCGGATATCAAAGCCGCCCCGCGTACCTCCAGCAAACTGTTTTCCGTAGACCCGGAGGCCACAGCCGAAACCCTGGCGGTTTTTTTGGTCGAGACGTTGGCGTCGGTCGACGTGATGGTCCATCAGTTGGTGGATCATCTGGAGGGGGAGTCGCGCTATGCCTTGCTGGGCATTTCAAACAGCATCATGGTGGCGGAGATTACGGCGAACCGGGTGTTGGATAGGGTTGAGCCGTCTAAGTAGTTGCTGACCTGTGGTGAGGGAGCTTGCTTCCAATGGGTGGCGAGGCGGCCTTAACAGATGGGCCTGCTGCGCAGGCCAGCGGGAGCGAGCTCCCTCGCCACAGGTTGTTTGTTGTTTGTAATATTTGTGTTTGTAAAAACGGGACGCTTGGCGTCCCGTTTTTTAGGGGGGGTATCAGCCTCCGGCGCGTTTATTTAACGCCTCTGCCGCTGCAGCGATTCCAGCCTGGCGCCTGCGCGAGCCAGCAGTCAAGCAGCGGCAAGCCCGCCATCAATCAGGTAGATCGCAAAGGAGAACGTCACGATCGACAGCACGGTGCTGACCAGAATGGAGGTCGCGGCTTCGCTTTGATAGGCGCCGGTCTGGTTCGCAAACATCGCCGGGATCGTCGCCGATGGAAGGGCGCAAAGCAGGATCATCTGTTGTGCGTACAGGCCATGAGTGCCGAGCAGTACCGTGGCGCCGAACATTAACACCGGGTGAATGAGCAGCTTGAGCCCAAGGTTGCCCCAGACTTCACCGGACATTTTCAGTTTCTCCGACGACATGATCAGTCCCAGGCACAGCAGGGATACACCGGGCGTGGCCTTGCCGAGAAGGGTGAAAGACTCCGCTGCAAGCGCAGGCAACTCGACCTGCAGCACGGACAGTAGAATCCCCAGGGCCGGCGCCCACATCAGCGGACGACGTACCGCCCCTGAAAGGCTCGACAAAAACGCCTGGCCGCCACTGGCCTTTCCATCGGCGATGGTGAGCAACATGGTCGTCAGCGGGATCATCACCAAGCTCGCGACCAGGTTAAGTACCAGCACCGAGTAGATGCTGCCCGCGCCGAACATTGCACCCAGGATAGGGATGCCCATGAAGGCGGCGTCTGGATAACCGTTCACGAAGCCCTTGAGCGTTGCCACCTTGAGATCGCGAGTGCTGAACCAGCCGATTGCCAGCGCTATCGTGTACATGCCCATGATGCCGATGAACGTCGCCACGATGAACTTGAAGTCGAAGAGCTGTTCACGGGGCGTGCTCGCCATCCCGACAAAAAGCAGCGCCGGGAATATCCAGCCCAGCACCAGGCGGCTGATCAGCAGGCTGTCCGAATGGGTCAGCCGTCCGCGCTTGCCGGCGATATAGCCCAGCGCGATCACAAAGGCGACGGGCAAGATGGGTCCTACGATCCTGTCTAACATGTCATCAATCCTCGTATTTATTTTTATCAAGAATGTCGTCATGGCTGATCGAGGCCGACACGTCGGCGTCGATCAACGTTGCAATGAGCCAGCGGCTTATGGGGTCAAGGTTTGAAGCGGTAATCCCGGATGACGTCCTGGTCAGGCTCGATGCCGAGTCCCGGCCTTTGCGGTACGTCGATGCGTCCGTTACGCGGGATGATGGCGTCGCCATAGAGTTGCGCTTCGAGGTCGAAGTAACGCCATTCGACCAGTGACTTGGCGCCGCCCAGGGCTGCACTTCCATGCACCGCCGCCAGCAGGCCGGGGCCGTCATAAAAGGCGTGGACCATCACGGTGACGCCATGGGCGTTGGCCAGTGCATAGACTTTTTGCAGTTCGGTGATGCCGCCCATTTTGGCGGGGCTTGGCTGCACGAAATCCACCGCGCCGGCCTCAAGCAGGTGCTGGAAGTCCATGAGCGTCGAGGCATTTTCGCCAGCCGCAACCGGGATGCCGCCGTGCGCGCGCACCCTTGCCAGCCCTGAATAGTCTTCCGGCGGCCACACCGGTTCTTCGATCCAGCGCAGGTTCAACGGGCGAAGTTTCTCGGTCATGTCCAGCGCTTCGCGCACCGTCCACGGAGCGTTGACGTCGAGGGTGATTTCCACGCCGGGGCCAGCGGCTTCGCACGCAGCGCAGATGACGTCGATATCCACTTCGTGCAGCTTGAGGTGGCGGAAACCGCTGTTGACTGCGCGCTGCACATTGACGCGGATGAGTTCGGGGTCTGCATACCGGATCAGGCTTGCGTACGCCGCAAGAGACGTGGCCTCACTGCCGCCCAGCAACTGGTAAATCGGTTTTTCGGCGGCTTTGCCCGCGATATCCCACAGCGCGATGTCAATCGCCGAGAGGCCATAGATGAACGCGCCGCTGCGACCGAAAACGTGAAACTTCCTCTGCAGATCGCCCTGTAATTTCTCCCGTCGAGTGACATCGCTGCCAATCAGTTCAGGCGCAAGGATGGTGTCGATCACCACTTTTACCGCCGGGATTGCGGTGAAGCCGAAGGTTTCGCCCCAGCCAACGATCCCGTCGTCGGTGGTGATCTTGACCAAGAGAGAGTCGACCATTTGCAGGTCTTTCGGCCCCCAGACCCCGCCGGCCGACGGGCCGCCCGTGGTGAAGGGAATACGAAGCGGAATGGTTTCAATGCTGGCAATTTTCATAGGATTGCGCCTCAAGCGGGTTGCGAAGCTGACACGGCAATTTTTTATTCGTCCGTATCAGGTTGAGGGCAACGTACATCACATCCTGTTGTCCTTCAACAGAACAACAGCGGCATTTCAGCAGGCTTTAACCTATTTGTTAGGTAAGACATTGTTTTAATTGAAATAAGTGTTTGATGTGTTTTGCGAATTTCAGTTTCAACTGTCAGGAACAAGTCTTCTGATGTAGATTAAGTAGACAAGTGAGGGGAGAAAAAAGAATGAGTGAAATGAATGTGCAACCCGTAACCCGCCGACCTCATCTGGCCGAGCACATCGCCCGCTCGCTGAGCGATGAGATTGCTTCCGGGCGGCTGCGGCCGGGAGACCGTTTGCCCACTGAACAGTTTCTCTCGCAGAACTTCGGCGTCAGCCGCAACGTGGTGCGCGAGGGCATCGCCACGCTGCGGGCGCAGGGGCTGATTCAGTCTCGCCAGGGCGTAGGCGTCTTCGTCTCCGCCGCCTCCCAAGCGTCAGAGCCTTTGGCACCGCAGGCGAGTGCGCCGATTCTGGACGGTGACAACACCATCCGAAACATGTTTGAAGTGAGGGCCGTCCTGGAAAGCCAGGCCGCCGCACTCACCGCCTCGCACATGACCCCAGCCAAGTTGAAAGTCATTCAGGCCGCGGTCCTGCGCATGCAATACGAAGGCGAACCGACCCTGGAAACGGTCAACGCCGACCTCGATTTTCACAGGGCCGTTGCGGCAGCGTCGGGCAACGACTATCTCGAGACGATGATTCGCACAGTGCTCGAGCCAATGCGCGCACTGATCACCATGAACTTCGCGCGGCGCGGCCCGGTGTTCAGCAACATTCCTCACGCGGCGCGCGGGGAGCATGAAGAACTCGTGCAGGCTTTTATCGATCGAAATGCGACGGCCGCACGCCAGATCATGGGGGAACATATCGTCAACGCAGCCTCGCGATTCGGCTACGAGATCACATTTTTCTGATGGTTTGAGCCGAGCGGATCTTGTTTCGTTGTTCTACAACCTGGGCAGGTTGTTCCTTTGGCCTTCCGAGCATCTCGAACGCGTCTGTTCCATCAGGAGAGAAGGCGAGGGAATAGGGATGACTTGTCTCTGGTCAGGCACTCGGCACTCCCGTATCAGATGCAAACATCGGCAAGCGCTGCAACATCCAGTTCAGTAGCTCTTGAGCAGGGGCGGCCAACGGTCGGCCGGATTTCACCAACAGTTTTGCTTCAACCCCAAGAAACAACGGATGGTCGATCGACACCGCCGCCAGACTGCCGTTGGCGATTTCCCGATAGGCCGCGAATTCGCCGAGCAACGAAGCAAAACCGCCGTCCTCCACCATGCGCTTGAGTGCCGCGAGGGAGTTGCTGACGAGTACCGGGCGGATCTCGATTTTCTCGGCATACTCGAGCATCTTGATCGCATGACCGATACCGAACGTCGTGGGTGTCAGGACCAGTTGGCAGGCGAGGATATCCTCGACGGTTGCCGCCGCGCCCCGCGATGCCAACGGATGATCCGGGCGAACCAGCAGCATCACCGGTTGCGAAAACGTCGCGCGGTAGTCGATGTGCGGATGCGGCGGCGGATTGTACGCAAGGCCGATGTGCGCACGATTTTCGGCGACTTCGTTGAGAACATCGTCGACGGGCAGAATGTCCAGCCGCACATCGAGCTTGGGGTACTGCTTGCAGAACGGCGCGAGCACGTTGTCGACCAACGCGTCGACATAGCCCTCGCTGATGACGACGCGCACATGGCCTTGCTGCAGGCCCTTGATCGCTTGCAACTGATCTTCGAGTTTCTCCTGGTGCGATCGATAGCCGCGCCAGAACTCCAGCAAGTGCGCCGCGGCCTCGGTGGGCTGAACGCCGCGTGCCTGGCGCTCGAATAGTTTGGCGCCTATTTCCTCTTCCAGCAGCTTGATCTGGCGCGTGATCACTGAGGGCGACGTATTGATGCTGTCGGCCGCGCCACGGATCGATCCGTGAGTCAGCACCTCATGAAAATACCGAAGCCGTTGTTGATTGATTTCGCGCATGCCGGGAACTCTCTCCAGAGATGTTGCGTTGCCTGTAGAGCAACACTACACGAACTTAGTTGCTCTTGCTGGTCATGAGGTGCCGGTGCAACATTCTCTGACACGAACTCGGACCAACAAGAATAACGGGAGATTCGCATGTCAATTCTTCAGGCGCCGGCACGAAGTGATGCCATTTCAGCCCTATACCGCAAGCTCAACTGGCGGCTGCTGCCGCTGCTGTTCATCTGTTACGTATTTGCGTATCTGGACCGGATCAACGTCGGCTTTGCCAAACTGCAGATGCAAAATGACCTTGGGCTTTCCGATGCGGCCTATGGCGCGGGCGCCGGTATTTTCTTTCTGGGGTACGTATTGTTCGAGTTGCCGAGCAACCTGATGCTGCCGAAGGTCGGCGCGAGGAAAACCTTCAGCCGTATTCTGGTGTGTTGGGGCATCACCTCGGCCTGCATGTTGTTCGTGCGCAACGTGCCGATGTTTTACGCCATGCGCTTTCTGCTGGGTGTGTTCGAAGCCGGTTTTGCACCGGGCATGATTTATTACCTGTCCTGCTGGTACGGTCCCAAGCGTATGGCGCGGGCCATTGCGATCGTGTTTATCGCCGGCCCCATTGGCGGCATTGTGGGCGGCCCACTGTCTGCGTGGTTGATCACCACATTCGAAGGCGTTGGTGGTCTGGCCGGCTGGCAGTGGATGTTTTTGATTGAAGGCTTGCCGTGCGTTTTCCTCGGTGTGCTGACTTTTTTCATCCTTTCCAATCGACCCGCTGAGGCGCGCTGGCTGAGCCAGGAAGAAAAGGCCTTGCTGGCCAGTGAGCTGGGTGAATCGACCGGGCGCGTCCATTCGTTCCGTGCAGTGTTGCGCGACCCGAAAATCTACATTCTCGCCAGCGCCTATTTCTGCATCATCTTCTCGATCTACGCCATGAGTTTCTGGCTGCCGGCAATCCTCAAGGCCCAGGGCGTCAACGACACCATGCAACTGGGTTGGTACGCCGCGATTCCCTATGTCGCCGCCGCTTGCGGCATGTACTGGATAGGGCGCCGGTCCGACCGTGTCGGTGAAAGACGCTATCACTGCGCAGTGCCGGCGGGGATCGGCGCGATCCTGCTCCTTATGTACCCTTTTGCCGACGGCAACCTGACGGCCGCGCTGGCACTGCTGACCGTGGCAACCGCCATGATGTTCATGGCCTACACCGTGTTGTGGGCGATGCCCTCCGAACACATCAAGGGCGAGGCAGCGGCAGGGGGCATTGCCTTGATTAATACCATCGGTCTTTCCGGCGGCTTCTGGGGGCCGGCCATAATCGGCTGGGCAAAAACCGCAACCGGCAGCGCGAATCTTGGCATCGTTATCGTGGGTTGCGTATTTCTGTGCGCAGCATTGGTGATCCTGTCGACCAAGCCGAAAACGCGTGACGGCGCGATTCCGGAATACAGTGCGGGTTGATCTGTTGCCACCCGCGTCCTTTGTCATGTTCCGCAAGGAACCCTTTAAAAGAGAGAACTCAAATGCTTTTACACCTGTCGACCTGGGCCGAGATCGGCCAATTTCTTCAACGCAGCCGCACCATCGTGATCCCGATCGGTTCGAACGAACAACACGGTCCTACCGGTCTTCTGGGGACCGACTGGATGTGCCCGGAAATCATTGCCGGTGAAGCGCAAAAAAACGCAGACATCCTGATTGCACCGACCTTCAATATTGGCATGGCCCAGCACCATCTTGGGTTCCCTGGAACCATCTCGCTGCGTCCGTCGACCTTCATTGCGGCGATTGGCGATTGGGTGCGCTCGCTGGCCGCTCACGGGTTTGAAAAAATCCTCTTCCTCAATGGCCACGGTGGCAACGTTGCATCGATTGAGGCGGCGTTCTCTGAGCTCTACGCCGAAGCCAGCTTCGCTCGACGCCCAGCAGGGTTCGCGCTGAAGTTGTGCAATTGGTGGGACCTTGAGGGGGTAGGGGAGCTTGCGCGCGAGCAGTTTCCTACGGGGCACGGCGTTCATGCCACGCCGTCCGAGATTGCGGTCACACAATGGGCCTACCCGGATTCGATCAAATCGGCTGAATACTCGCCGCAGATCGCCCCTTGGGGCCCGATCCGCGAAGCGATGGACTTTCGCGCACGCCATCCCGATGGCCGCATGGGCTCGGACCCGGCGCTGGCGACGCCAGACAAAGGTCGTGAACTGGTCATGCTGGCAGCACAGAGCCTGGTGCGGGAGCTGGATGCTTTCAGCCGCGAATCAATGCCCGGCTGAACAATCACATCAAGTCTTTTCAATTGGCCAACGCCCGGTATTTCCAGGCGTTGGCACGTCCTGTTTGAGGAAATCACTACGATCGTTGATACAGAGGGTTATCCATGCCCCGGAGTTTTCACCGAGAAAATTTCAACCGCAGGCCTAGCACTTCAGCGACAGCAAGCCCCAACTATTCATTACCCAGTGTAATAATTGAAATTCAATTCAGGGGCTCTATCACTCTCTGCTCTAGTAATAAGATGGCGCCAACAAACCATTGCTACTGGAGAATCGCGTGAAAAAAACCATTATTGCCGCCCTGCTAACCGCTGCCGCTAACTATGCCAACGCCGGCACGGTATTGGTTGTACTGTCGGATCAGGCTCAACTGGACCTGAAAGACGGCAAGGTCATGCAAACAGGCTTCTTCCTGAACGAATTAATGCAACCGGTGCAGACCTTCATCGAGGCGGGTCAAACCGTCGTATTTGCCACCCCTAGCGGCAAGGCGCCAACCGCAGACCAGAAATCCAATGATGTGAGTTTCTGGGGCGGCGATGAAAAGGCCCGTCAAGAAAGTCTTGCGCTGCTGGACACGCTGAAGCTGACCTCGAAGAGCGGCTCGCCGGCAATCAGCTTCGCGCAGGTTCAGAAAATCGGCTACGACAAGTTCGATGCCGTATTCGTGCCTGGCGGTCATATCCCGATGCAGGATCTGCTGAAGGACAAGCAACTGGGCCAACTGCTGACCAACTTCCATGAAAAAGGCAAGATCACCGGCTTCACCTGCCATGGCACCATAGCCATGTTGTCGGCGATCCCGGATGCGCACGGTTTTGTCTCCGCACTGGAATCGGGCAAACAGCCGGCAGCGCCAGCCAATTGGATTTACAAGGGCTACAAAGTCACCGCCTTCACCGACGCGGAAGAGGAGCAGGCCAAAGGTTTCCTCGGCGGCGGCCATATGAAACTGTTCCCGCAGGATGGCCTGACGGCAGCCGGTGCTAACTTCTCCGAAGCCAAGCCATGGAGCGAGAACGTGATCGAAGATCGCGAAGTCATTTCCGGCCAGAACCCACAGTCGGCCAAGGCAGTCGCCGTGGCCATGCTGGCGAAACTGAAGTAATCCTGGGCGGCCGTTCCGGGCAAACCGGGCCGTAGGTGCTGGGGTCGATCTGCTTTGGCTCCAGCGCCACCGTCTATCCCGACACGCTGCACGCTAATGTGTCGGAAGACGATACCCGCACATTTCGTCCAAGCCCAAGGGCGGCTCGTAATGCCCTCGTTTAGAGATTTACCGCCCGATAGTTGTTGTTTCCGCCTTCCAATGCCCTGCATCAAAGGCGGTAACCGCATTCGGTTCAAAGCCCCCCATCCCATCCGCCGCGTTAATAGAAAGCCTCACCGCGTAGAGCATTCAGAACGAGCGAGAAGGCTGGAGTCGGCAAACGACGGCTTGGGTAGTACAGGTGATAACCCGGGAATAAAGGGCACCAGTCTTCCAGTACCCGCACCAAGCGGCCCTCTTCAATGTGCGGTGCAAATTCTTCCTCCGGTAAATAGGCAATGCCTAAGCCATTAACTGCCGCTGCCGGGACATGTGCGCTGGTATTCACAATGACCTGGCCCACGACACGCACGTTGATCTTTCGACCACGCTTTTCGAATTCCCAGGCGTCAACTCCGCCAAGGGTTGGATAGCGTATGTCGATGCATGTGTGATTCACCAGATCCTGCGGTTTCTTGGGCATGCTGTTGCGTGCGAAATACGAAGGCGATGCCACCGCAGCCATCCGTACTTCAGGTCCGATAGGCGCGGCGATCATATCTTTATCGACGGTGTCGCCGAATCTGATGCCCGCATCGAAGCGATCAGCAACGATGTCCCGGAAGCCATAGTTGATATCAAACTCAACCTTGATGTCAGGGTATTCGAGGAGCAAAGGCGTGAGTCGCGGAAGGAGAATTGTCTTCAGGACAAAATCACCGCAAGTAATGCGCACCGTGCCCGCCGGCTTGTCACGAAGCTCGGTCAAAGCATCCAGTTCGGCCTCGATCTCGTCAAAACGATGACCAATGGCTTGCATCAGGCGTTCCCCCGCGCTCGTCGGCGAAACGCTGCGAGTGGTACGCGTCAGTAGGCGAATTTTCAGGCGCTTTTCAAGCCCGGAAACTGTCTGGCTCAGGGCGGATTGCGTGACACCCAAGAGGGCGGCCGCTCGGGTGAAGCTGCCTTCCCTGGCGACCGTCACAAAGGCCAGAAGGTCGTTCAAATTATGTCGTGGCATCGGAGCCTGCCTATCGCAATTGATTAGCTGTGCTTATAACTTCAACAAGCTTTCATTAGATTATCAAGCATGACGTATTCCCGGAGAATGGGGGCAAGCCTCACCTGTAATTACAGGCATGGCTCATACCACTCGCTGATCCAGAGCCAATAATCCGGCCGGTCAGCCCCTATTCACTGATGGGAGCACCTCATGAGAACACTCGTTATCTTGCTCGGCCTTCTGATGGCGTCGCTCTCTGCACTGGGAGCCGACATGTCTAACGGAGCCGATAACTTTTACAAAAGTGAGAAGGTCACGATGAAGAAGGTGACCTTCAACAATCAGTACCAGATGAAAACTGCAGGGAATCTGTTTGTTCCTAAAGATTTGAAACCAGGCAGCAAAAGCGCAGCGATCATCGTTGGCCATCCAATGGGCGCGGTCAAAGAGCAGAGTTCGAACCTGTATGCCCAGAAACTGGCGGAGCAAGGTTTCGTGACCCTTGCCATCGATCTGTCGTTCTGGGGCGAAAGTGATGGGCAACCGCGCAACGCGGTCTCGTCAGAAATTTATGCTGAGGACTTCAGTGCCGCTGTTGATTACCTTGGCACACAGACGTTCATTGATCGGAACCGGATTGGTGTCCTGGGCATTTGCGGTAGCGGCAGCTTCGTCATCAGCGCTGCCAAGATCGACCCTCGGATGAAGGCCATTGCCACGGTCAGCATGTACGACATGGGCGCGGCCAATCGAAATGGCCTGAAGCATTCCGTCACTGTCGAGCAGAGGAAACAAGCGATCGCCGCTGCTGCCGAGCAGCGCTATGTCGAGTTCATCGGGGGCGAAACCCAGTACACCAGCGGAACTGTCCACGAGCTGACGGACAAGTCCAACGCTATCGAGCGCGAGTTCTACGATTTTTACCGCACGCCACGCGGTGAGTTCACCCCCCAAGGCCAGTCGCCGTTACTGACCACTCACCCGACGCTGGCCAGCAATACCAAGTTCATGAATTTCTATCCGTTCAACGATATCGAGACGATCTCGCCACGTCCGATGCTGTTTATCGCCGGTGAAAACGCTCACTCCCGTGAGTTCAGTGAAGAGGCCGATCGTCTGGCTGGTCAACCCAAAGAGCTTGTCATCATTCCAGGTGCGGGCCACGTGGATCTCTATGATCGGGTCGATCTTATCCCGTTTGCCAAGCTGACCTCGTTCTTCCAAACCAACCTTAAGTGACACTGATCGTTGGGCTATCAGCCCATGCGCTCTCAACAGGCATTGGCGCTTTACGTATTGAAGGAAATCAGATGAGCAGCATTGCCTTACCTATTCAAGCCGCGAGCCGACAGGTATGGGGCGCCGTCCTGGCGATGTCGCTGTGCGCCTTTGCGTTGGTGACATCGGAGTTTCTGCCGGTGAGCTTGCTCACACCGATTGCGACCGATCTCGCGCTGACAGAGGGGCAGGCCGGACAAGCGATTTCAGTTTCCGGCCTCTTCGCGGTCGCCACCAGCCTTTTCATTTCTTCAGTCATTCGCCGGCTCGACCGAAGACCCGTTTTGCTTTTCCTGACGGCCTTGATGATTGCCTCTGGCACGCTCGTCGCTTTTGCCCCGAACTACTCGACACTGATGGTGGGTCGAGCCATTTTGGGGATCGCCATTGGTGGCAGTTGGTCAATGTCGACCGCCGTCATGATACGGATTGCTCCCGAAAGTTTTGTACCTAAAGCCATCGCTTTGATTCAGGGCGGTACCGCACTCGCCACTGCAGTCGCAGCCCCCATTGGCAGTTTCATGGGCGGGCTGATCGGCTGGCGAGGTGCATTCTTCTGCGTGGTTCCGCTCGCCGCTCTGGCGCTCTGTTGGCAAGCATTCACGCTGCCGAAAATGCCTGGGCAAATTGAGTCTGGATCTGCACTTGATGTGTTTCGGCTGTTAGGTAGCGCCAACGTCTCGCTGGGTATGGCCGCAGTGGCATTTTTGTTTATGGGGCAGTTCGCGTTATTCACCTATCTGCGTCCGTTTCTAGAGTCGGTGACCCGCGTTGATGTGTCTGGACTGTCACTGCTATTGCTGATTATCGGAATGGCCGGATTGGTGGGCACCATGGTGATCGGCCCGGTGTTGAACAGAAGCCTTAATCGAGTGCTGATGATCATTCCACTGCTGATGTCGGGATTGCTGTGGCTCTACTCGTCTTCGGCAACTCGATGTGGGCGACAGCCGTTTTGCTGGGGGTGTGGGGCCTGATTGCTACGTGCGCGCCTGTGGGCTGGTTCACATGGCTATCACGCACGCTTCCCCGTGATGCCGAAACCGGAGGCGGTTTGATGGTGGCGGTTATTCAGTTGGCTATCACACTCGGCGCGACGCTGGGTGGGCTGCTTTATGACGGAGCTGGCTACCAGGCTACGTTCATCGCGAGTGGACTGTTTCTTCTGGTGGCTGCCGTGCTTGCACTGTTCGTATCACGATCGGATCTGCCCCCATTACGATGACAATGCCGCTGTTGCGTGAGGGGAAGTGTGAGAGGAAAAAAAGGAAAAAAGGAAAAAGAAAAAAAGGAGACGGATTTATTTTTCCATCGAACGCCCGGTAGATCCGGGCGTTGGCACATCTGCTTGAAGGCATCCCATCACTGAACGCTTTTCCCGTCGCTGCATTGATTTTTGTCAGAAATGCCAATGCCATCTGGTGTTAGCGTTTTGATGAAAAATGGCTACGGCCTTGCCCTGATATGGCTCATTACAACCGTGGTTGACTCAATGGTGCCCCAGAGAACAAAGGAGCGGACATGTCTCGCAACAAGCAGAGTCCTATCAAAGGTACGTTGAAGGACGCAAAAGGCATGGAGAACGATGAACCGATATTTCGCTCGCGCAAAGAACGACTGGAAGCAGGTGAGCGTTTATCCGAGAGCGTGCCGCACGCACTTCACGCCGTTTGGAAACCGAAGCGTAAACACCGCGACCCTATTGAAATCCTGGAAGCGTCTAACCGATATCGCCTGCCCAATCTGATTCCGGTTCGCTACGGGCGCATGTTACGCAGCCCGTTTACCTTTTTGCGTGGCTCTGCCGGGGTGATGGCGCATGACTTGGCTAATACGCCGAACACAGGCATTCAAGTCCAAGCCTGCGGGGATTGTCATCTTTTGAACTTCGGACTTTTTGCCACTCCTGAACGCAACCTGATTTTTGACATTAACGATTTCGACGAAACGCTTCCAGCCCCCTGGGAATGGGATGTAAAACGCCTCGCAATCAGTTTCGTCGTGGCTGCCCGTGACAACCGGCTCAGCGACAAAGACGCCCAGGCGATAGCGGTCCAGTGTGTTCGTGCTTACCGCGAGCGCCTGCGCAAACTGTCGAAGATGAGCCCGCTGGACGTCTGGTATGACCGCCTGGACGCTCAAACGATCATCGACATGGCCCCCAACGCGAAAATCAAAAAGAACCGAGTTCAGCTGATTGCCAAGGCCAAAGCACGCATCGGCGAATACCTTTATCCGACAATCAGCAGCGTAGTAGCGGGACGTCGACGCCTGCTCGATCAGCCACCGATACTGTTTCATATCTATGAAAAGGACTTTGCACAACGTGTGCAGGTGGCGCTGCAAGACTATCGATTATCGCTACCGCTTGAACGGCGTGTGCTGTTCGATCGTTACCGTCTCGAAGACTTTGTCGTCAAGGCTGTCGGGATCGGAAGCGTCGGCACCTATTGTTTTGTCGGCCTGTTCTTTTCTGCTGAAAATCACCCGTTGCTCCTTCAATTCAAGGAAGCCTGTCCTTCGGTGTTGGCTCCTTTTGCGGGCAAGAGTGACTTTGAGAATCAAGGTGAGCGCGTGGTCACCGGGCAACGCCTGATGCAGGCCTCCAGCGATATTTTCCTGGGCTGGACACAGGGGGAAAATGGCCGGCATTTCTTCGTACGGCAGTTGCGAGACATGAAAATGGCGGCCCCTGTCGAAGGCGCGACGGTCGATCAGATGAAGCTGTATGCCGAGTTGTGCGGTCTCACACTGGCCCGTGCCCACGCCAAATCCGGGGATGCTGCGCTCATCAGCGGCTATTTGGGCAAGTCGGACACCTTCGATCTGGCTATTGGCGAATTTGCCCAGAGCTACGCCAAGCAAAACGCGAAAGACCATGCCTCGTTGGTGGCCGCTGAAAAATCAGGGCGCATCAAAGTGTTGATAGAAGAAGACTTATGAAACCGATCCAGTGCGCAGTCATTACCTCGCGTGCTGAACCCGATTGCCCAGTGCAACAGAACAATACGTTGTGAGGCAAGGTCATGGATCACGATCTTTCAACGGCGAAGACCAGGCTATTGCCGGGCCGTACTCGTCAAGTAGCGCTCTTCTTCGTTGCCTGCTGCGTGACCGGGTGCACAACGATGGGACCGAACTCGATTCAGCGTGACCGTACAGATTACAGTGCAGTTATTGCCTCGACCTGGAAAGAACAGACACTGCTCAATATCGTCAAATTACGCTACGCAGATGCGCCCGTGTTCCTCGAGGTTTCCTCGGTCATTGCCTCCAGCGCGATGCAGAGCCAGGTCACCCTCGCAGCGAGTTGGTATTCTGGACTTCCCAGCGATGGAAACAGCCAGGCCATAGGGGCATCCGGGGTGTACACGGATCGTCCGACGATCAGCTACACCCCGCTTTCCGGGGAGAGATTCTCTCGTTATTTATTGCAGCCCCTATCGCCGGCTGCCGTGTTCTCCCTGATTCAGGCCGGCTATCCTATAGATCGCGTCCTGCAATTGACCACCAGCGCCGTTAATGGTGTCTATAACCGATCCACATCCCCCTCGCGTTTTCGAGCAGCAGATCCGCGTTTCTACGAGTTACTGGAGGCCTTCAGACGGATCCAGCGCTCTGAGTCGCTGGGGATGCGCATCAATCAACGAAGCAACGATGAAAGCATGCTCGTCCTGATCTCGCGGGACGTCTCCGACGACATCGAGAAAGATCGCCGAAAGGTGCGCGAACTCCTTCACTTGAGCCCCGATGCCAGCGAGCTGAATCTAAAGTTCGGCATGGTGCAGCAGGATGATACCGAGGTCGTGCTACTCACTCGTTCCATGTCGGAAATCTTCGTGGAGCTGGCCGCTACCATCGAGGTTCCACCTGCCCATGTGCAAGAAGGCCGTGCAAACCCGGCGCCTGCCGCGCCTGAGCATCCAAGCCCATGGGACGAACCATTAGTGCGCATTCACTCAAGCAGGGAGCGGCCAATCGATGCCTATGCAGCCGTTCGCTATCGCGACTATTGGTTCTGGATCGATGACCGTGACATGAAATCCAAATCGGAGTTCTTGTTTATTCTTGTCCTGTTTTCGCTGGCCGAAACGGGCGTGGCGCCACAAACGCCTGTGATCACCGTGCCCGCAAACTGAGCGACTAAGGGGGTAGCCTCAAGCCGCTTTTCCATAACGATGGTGTGCTCAGCCCCATGGAACTCGTCGCGGATGTTCTGATAACCCAACGCAGCGTAAAACTCCTCTGCTGTAATCGACGACGGTACCCGCACAGCGCCAACACACCTCGGGATTGCTGCCGGGGAACAGGCTCAGGCGGTAGTGGCTTTGTGGGCGTTGTCGAAGCTATCAGTGCCTGTAGGAAGTGAATGTCAGTTCATTAAACAACTCCTGATCTATCTGTTTTCATAAAACGGGACGCTTGGCGTCCCGTTTTTATGGTGGTGGTATCAGTCTCCGAAACGTTTGTTCAGCGCCTCTTCCGCCGCAGCGATTTCGGCCTGACGCCTGATGATCACGTCGCCCACCGGCGGCCCCTGGAAGCGGCGGGCTTCAAAACCGAACCAGACAATCGCCGTCAGCACCAGGAAGCCGATGGTGATGTACAGCGCCCAATCGTTCGGTGGCTGGATGCCGATGACGAAGATGATCACCATCGACAGGATCGAGAGGAGGGCGAACACGGTGAACCAGAATCGTCCCATGTTCCACGGTCCCATGGTTGGCCATCTCGAGGTCCCGTAGGTGAACAGGCCGAGCACGATAGGGATGATGAAGGAGAAGAACAGGAAGATCACCGTGCAAGACACGACGATGGTGTAGACCGGTGTTTCACCGATCGAGATCACCGACGAGCCCCAGACGAACAACACCGCGAGGGTAGCGCCGGTCCAGATTGCCGCCACCGGGCTGCGCAGGGTTGGCGAGACCGATGACAATGCTCTGGAGAAGGGCAGGCCTCCGTCGCGGGAGAAGGCGAAGATCATGCGCGAGACCGAGGTCACGGTCGCCAGTCCGCAGAGGAATTGCGAGATGAAAATGGCCACGTACAGCGCCGTTTTTACCGTCGGGTTCACTTGCGTGTCCATCGCCCAGAAAAACACGGTCCAGCCATGCTTCGCCGCTTCGTCCATGCTAGGCAGCATCAGCACGAACGAGCTGAGCATCACCCAGCCGAACAGCATCGACCAGACCACCGACATGACCATGCCCCGTGGCACGGACAGGGCGGCATTGCGGGTTTCTTCGGAGGTGTGCGCGGAGGCGTCATAACCGGTGATGGTGTAGATCGGCAAGAGCAGGCCGAGCATGAAGATCCAGCCGTTCGAGACCTGCGGCCAGACGTTGCCGCCTGCTTCGCCGGAGTAGTTGCTGAAGGTCCATAACCGGGCAAACTCATAACTGGGCGCCGAGATCAGGCAGACGATGGTCAGCGCCAGTGCAGTGGCGAAGATCAGATAGCCCGAGAAATCGGTGAGCTTCGCGGTCAGGCCAATCCCCAGGTGGTTAAACAAGGCCTGCAACCCCGTGAGCATCGCCAGGAAAATCATCCGTGTCGTGATGGTGTCTTCCATCCCCAATGCGGGTCCGAAAGCACCAAAAAAGAAGTAGTAAGTGCCGACGTTGATCGCGCCGAGTACGGTCACCAGCCCCAACAAGTTGAACCAGGCCGTCAGCCACCCGGTAAAGCGGTTCCCGAGAATCGAGCCCCAGTGATAGAGGCCGCCAGCGGTTGGGTAGGCTGATGAGATCTGCGCCATGGCCATGGCGAAGACTCCGGAGATCAGGCAACCGACCGGCCAGCCGATGCCGATGGACGCACCACCCGCGCCCGAGGTGCCCTGGGCGAGTGAGTTGATGCCACCCGAGAGGATGCAGATGATCGAAAAGGAAATGGCAAAGTTGGAGAAAACGCCCATTCGTCGCGAGAGTTGCTGGGCATAGCCCATGCTGTGCAGCACCTTGACGTCATCGTCGTGCGACGCGTTGGTGCCGGCTTGGCTTGCTGGCTTCATGTTGTGTGCCCCTTCAGGTTTTGATACGCATCCATCCGTGTCCCGGATGGGCTGGCTTTCAACCCCTTGTCGTACTGCTCCTTTTTCAACCGGTACACCCTGTCCATGCCCATGTCTGGACAGACAACTGCTCTAGATACGGCCGTGATAAGCCGCGTCGAAAATGCTTGCCGCGCCAGCCCGGGTCAATGGCAGCGGGTTACCACCGGCAGAGGGGTCGACAATGGCCATGTCCGCGATCAGGTCGGCCTGTTGGTCATCCACGCCCAACTCGACCAGCGTGTGCGGCACGCCGATGTCTTTGCGCAGTTTGAGGATGAAGGCCAGAAAGCTGTCGAAGCCGGGCGAGGGCAGGCGCAGATAAGCCGCCAGGCGCGTGATGCGTTCTTCGATGGCGGGGCGATTGAATTGCAGTACGTAGGGCATGAAGGTGGCGTTGGTCATGCCGTGATGGGTGTCGTACAGCGCGCCGACCGGATGCGAGAGGGCGTGCATGCCGCCCAGGCCTTTCTGGAATGCGGTGGCGCCCATCGCGGCGGCGGCGAGCATTTGCGCGCGCGCATCGAGATCGGACGGGGTGTGGACTGCCCGCACCAGCGCGTTGGCCACCAAGCGGATGCCTTCCACTGCGATGCCATCGGCCAGCGGGTGAAAACCAGGCGCGCAGTAGGCTTCCAGGCAGTGCGCCAAGGCGTCCATGCCGGTGCCGGCGGTGACTTTGGCCGGCATGCCGACGGTCAGGGCCGGGTCACTGATGACCACGCGCGGCATCATTTTCGGGTGGAAGATGATGCGTTTGGTGTGGGTGCGTTCATCGATAATCACCGCTGCGCGGCCTACTTCCGAACCGGTGCCCGCCGTCGTCGGCACCGCGATAACCGGAGCGATTTGGCTCTCGTTGGCGCGTGTCCAGTAGTCGCCGATGTCTTCGAAATCCCAGACCGGCCGGGTCTGGCCGCTCATGAAAGCGATGAGCTTGCCCATGTCCAGGCCGCTGCCGCCGCCAAAAGCCACCACGCCATCGTGTTTGCCGGCGCGCCAGGCATCGAGTCCGCCTGCGAGGTTGGCTTCGACAGGATTGGGCTTGAGGTCGCAAAACAGCGCGACGCCGAGGCCGGCGGCACGCAAGGAATCCAACGCCGCCGTGGTGATCGGCGCGCGCCCCAGGCCGCTGTCGGTGACCAGCAACGGTCGCTGGATACCCTGGCTGCGACAGACCTCGGCCAGCTCGCCGATGCGACCGACACCGAAGCGGATGCTCGTGGGGTAGTTCCAGTTTCCGGTCAGGCTCATGGCTCAGATCTCATGGCGCAAATGGAAGGATTTTGCTCGGGTCAGATGCTCGTAGCCCAGGCGCGATAGCGTCACGCCGCGACCGCTGTTCTTGACGCCGGTCCAGGCCAGGGACGGGTCCAGGTAATCGCAGCGGTTCATGAACACGGTGCCGGTGTCGATCGCGTTGCCCAAGCGTTCGGCGGCGGCGAGGTCCTGAGTCCAGACGGAAGCGCTGAGCCCGAACTCGCTGTCGTTCATCAAGGAAATGGCCTGGTCATTGCTGGTCACCGGCATGATGCCGACCACTGGACCAAAACTTTCTTCGCGCATCACCGACATGTGATGGCTGACATCGACCAGCACCTGGGGCGCGAGGTAGGCGCTGCCGGGTGCGTCGAGGGGAAAGGCCTTCGGATCGATCAGCGCTGTTGCGCCCTTGGCCAGCGCATCGGCGATCTGCCCGCGCACAAATTCAGCCGCGCCCGGATTGACCAGCGGACCGAGTGTGGTGGCTTCGTCCAATGGATTGCCCAGTACGTATTGATTCGTCAGCGCGACGAATCGCTCGACAAACGCCGGGTAGATTTTTTCATCGACATAGATGCGCTCGACGGCGCAGCAGCTTTGCCCGGAGTTGAAGAAGCTGCCGTCCACCAGGTTTTCCACCGCGTGGTCGAGGTTGGCGTCTGCGCGGACGTAGGCCGGGTCCTTGCCGCCGAGTTCCAGGCCCAGGCCGAGGAAGTGGCCTGACGCTGCGCTTTCCATCGTTCTGCCACCGCCGACCGAGCCGGTGAAGTTCACCTGCTGCACGCGGCCAGAGGCAATGATTGCGGCGGTCTGGTCATGATTGAGCAGCAGGTTATGGAACAGGCCTTCGGGTAGATTGGCGCGGCGAAACGCTTCGGCGAACCGTTCGCCCACCAGCAGCGTTTGTGAGGCGTGTTTGAGGATGACGCTGTTGCCGGCCATCAGTGCCGGAATGATCGTATTCACTGCCGTCAGATAGGGGTAATTCCAAGGAGCGACGACCAGCACCGTACCCATCGGCTCGCGCTTGATACAGCGGCGGAAACCGGTGACAGGCGTGGGTTCAATGGCTGCCAACGCTTCGGGTGCAATGGCGATCATATGCCGGGCGCGCTCTTCGAAACCGCGCAGTTCGCCCGCGCCAAAGCGCACGGGGCGGCCCATTTGCCAGGCCAGTTCCGGGACGATTTCGTCCTTCATGGCCAGCATCGCGTCAACGGCGGCACCGCAAAAGTCGGCGCGCTCGTTCAGCGGTCGGTGCTTCCATTGCGCCTGGGCCGCTGCGGCAGCCGCCAGCGCCTGCTCGATCTGCGCAGCATCGGCGCAGCGACGTTCGGCATAGACCCGGCCATCGACCGGTGAAATGAGTTGAATCGTTGCAGTCATGATGACGGTCTCAATAGCGCTCGAAACCGCGCTGCAATTCCCAGTCGGTGATGCGCCGGTCGTACTCTTTCTGCTCCCACTCGGCGGTGTGCACGTAGTGGTCGATCACTTCATCACCGAATGACTCGCGCAACATGGTGGAGCCCTGAAGGGCGGCGCAGGCTTCGCGCAGTGTCTTCGACACTTCAGGCAAGTGTTCGTCAACGTAGGCATCGCCTTCAAAGGGCGGCGTGAGGTTGAGCTTCTCGTCGATACCGGCCAGCCCCGCAGCGATCAACGCGGCAAAGGCCAGATAAGGGTTGAGGTCGGCGCCGCCGATGCGGCATTCGATGCGGATGGATTTGCTGCTTTCTGCACACAGACGAAAGCCCGCGGTGCGATTGTCGCGGCTCCAGACCGCCCGGGTCGGCGCAAAGGTGCCGGCCTGAAAGCGCTTGTAGGAGTTGATGTACGGCGCGAGAAAGCAGGTGATGTCGTTGGCGTATTTGAGCTGCCCGGCCACCCAGGCACGCATCAACTTCGACATGCCGAACTCGGCCTTGGCATCGAAAAACAGCGGCTTCTTGGCGTTTTTGTCCCACAGCGAATTGTGAATATGGCTGCTGGAACCGGCGGCGTCATACCGCCACTTGGCCATGAACGTGATCGCCTTGCCTTGCAACTGCGCGATCTCTTTGCAGGCGTGCTTGATGATGACGTGGTGGTCGGCCATGGTCAGCGCATCGGCGTAACGAATGTTGATCTCTTCCTGGCCCGGGCCCCATTCACCCTTGGAGTTTTCCACGGGAATGCCGGACGCTTGCAGATGCTTGCGAATCGCCCGCAGCACCGGCTCCTCGCGGGTGGTCTGGAGGATGTTGTAATCCTCGATGTAGTGGCCGGCGGTTTTTGGTTTGAGGTAGTTGCGCTTGTGGATGGCCTCGTAGCTCTCGTCGAACAGATAGAACTCCAGTTCCGAGGCGAACATGCCGGTGTAGCCGCGTTCGCGCAGTCGCTCGATCTGCTTTTTCAGAATCGCCCGCGGGCTGTGCGGCAGGTCCCGCCGATGGTGGTGATCGAGGACATCACACAGTACCAGCGCCGTGCATTCCAGCCAGGGCACCCGTCGCAAAGTGGACATGTCGGGTTTGAGGACGAAGTCGCCGTAGCCTTTGCTCCAACTGGCGGCGGCGTACCCCGGCACGGGTTCCATGTCAATGTCGTCGGCCAGCAGGTAATTGCAGCAGTGGGTTTCTTCGTGGCCGCTGTCGATGAAAAACTCGACCTGGAATCGCTTGCCGACCAGTCGGCCTTGCATGTCGACCATGCAAACCAGAACAGTATCAATCTCGCCGGAGGCGGCAGCACGTTTGAGTTGATCAAAACTGAGGAGGGGCTCGGTCATCACGTAGTCCTGCGTGAATAGGTTGGGCCTGTCTGAAATAGCTGTTGCAGACGCTCTCCAGAACAACCCCAAACCTGCAGACGCGAGCATCGTGTGCAATAAGCTGCTCTAAGCTTAGCTTACGGTTGCTGAACGCAAGTTTTGTTGATCGACGCCGGGTAGAGGGCATTGCCGTGCATGTCCTCGGTGCAGGCTAATTCACTGCCGACCAGAGTTGGCGGTACGCGGCCACCAGTTGGTCAAGGGTGAAGGCGAGATTTCGCCCGCTCGGGTTGGGCAGGACCCAGACCTGGGCATTACCAAAGGTGTGTGCCTGAAGCCCCCAGGCAATGGTTCGCTGGCCGGATAGCGCGCTGTACGCCGACTTGCCGAGAAACGCGACGTAGCGTGGCGCATAGCGAGCGATCTTCTGTTCAAAACTCGCGGCGGCGGCGGTGAATTCGTGCAGGGATAACTGATCCGCCCGCGCCGTGGGCCGATCAACCACGGCGGTTAATCCGCAGTGATAATTCAAAATTGTCCGGTCGTTTTCCGGGCGCACCTGTTCAGACGTGAAGCCTGCAAGATGTAGCGTGCGCCAGAAACGATTGCCTCTGCCGGCAAAGTGGTGACCTTCAGCGGCGGCCAACATGCCCGGGTTGATGCCGCAGAAAATCACCGACAGATGTTCAGCCAGAATGTCTTCGAGTCCTTCACGCACCGCAAATCACACCGACCGCATTGCGTGCCAGCTCCGTCAGTTCTTCTCGGGATTTGCCCGCCCGCGCGCGGATTGAAATGCTGTGCAGCAGGGAGGACGCGAGGACGGCGAGGGCGGCGGCGTCGACATCGCTTTTTAGCTCGCCGGAGTCGATGGCGGTTCGCAGGCGTGTTTCCAGATCGGCATCGAGCCTGCTGAGCCGGTCCGACAGCACTTCGCGTATTTCCGAATCCTCGACCGCTTCGGTGGTCGCCGTGCCGATCGCAAAGCAGCCGCGCGGTTGGCCGTCGCCGGAGAAGTAAATCGACAATTGCCCTTCGTAGAAGCGCATCAACGCATCGCGCAAGGTCAGGTTGCTGTCCGTCAGCGCTTCGTGCATCGCCGCCGCTGCAAATTCCCAATATTGCTCAAGCGCTTTTATGTAGAGCGCGTGTTTGTCGCCGAATGCCGCATAGAGGCTTGGGCGATTCATGCCTGCTGCGGTGGCGATGCTGTCCAGCGACGCGCCGGAATAACCGGTGCTCCAAAACACACCAAGCGCTTGCTGCAGCGCTGTCTGCGGGTCGTAAGCGCGTGGACGGCCGCGGCCTTTTGCTTCGGTAATCTTTTTTTGTGCCATGTCGTATAAAAACCTTGATGGAGGGTTTGTGTGGGGATATTCTTACACCATCGCACAAAATTAAGGAACCAGAAATTCCTTGGTTTACGGTTTGTTGAAGCGGAACTCGAACTGAGTGTTGCGGCGACGAAACAGGTGCGGCGGAGCGATCCTCCAGTCCGTGCTCGGGCTTGATTCCTCACAGCAACTATTGACGTCGGGGCCGCCGCATTGTTTGCCGGCCCGATGTCCCGGTGAAAGGTGTATTCGATCATGACTAAACAGTTCGACATCCCGGCTTCGCAGAGCTTCGAGCACCCCGCGCCGAACCTTGGCGATACGCCTATCAAAAAACCCTTCAAACAGAAACTGCGGCCATTGCTGATCATCGGTCTGCCGCTGATTGTCGCCGCGGTTGGCTATGCCCACCATCAAGCGGGCGCGGCGATTGTTTCGACCGATAACGCCTACGCCCGAGTGGCCAAGGCCTCGATCAATGCGCGGGTTTCCGGGCAAGTGGTCGAGATCGCCGTCGAGGACAATCAGCAGGTTCACAAGGGCCAGGTGCTGTTTCGCATTGATCCAAAACCGTTGCAGATCGCCGTCAACCGTGCAGAAGCGCAGTTGAGCGTGGCGCGCCTGCGTATCGATGGACTCAAGGCCAGTTATCGCCAGCAGCAGGCGGAGCTGCAATCGGCCAAAGAGTCGGCCGATTTCGACCAGCGGGAATTCGCCCGCAAGAAGGCGCTGGTTGCGACCGAATTCGTCTCCCGCGCCATTTACGAGCGCGCCGACACTGATCTCAAAGTGGCCCGGCAACGGATCGCGTCGGTTGAACAACAGATCGCCAGCACTGTGGTTGCCCTGAACGGCAACCCAAACATCGACGCCGATACCCACCCGACGGTGCGCGAAGCCAAGGCTCAGCTCGACGAAGCGCAGCTCTACCTGTCGTACGCGACGGTGTATGCGCCGGACGACGGCATCGTGGCCAAGGTCGACGATTTGCAGGTTGGCAACTTCGTCAACAACGGCGCGCCAGCCTTTGCCCTGCTGTCCGATCGCGAGATCTGGGTCGAGGCCAACTTCCGTGAAACCGACGTCACCCACATGCGTCCCGGCCAGACCGCGACCGTCAGTATCGATACCTATCCGGATCACGTTTTCAAAGCTCACGTGACCAGCATGAGCCCGGGTGCCGGATCGGACTTCGCCCTGCTGCCGCCGGAAAATGCCACCGGCAACTGGGTCAAGGTTGTGCAGCGCGTACCGGTGCGGCTCGAGCTCGATGAGGTCGATCCTGCGTTGCCGCTGTTCTCGGGCACCAGTGCCACGGTCAAGGTCGATACCGGCTACCGCACGCCCTGGTGGCATCCGCTCAAGGCGCTGTTGACCGCAGGTAACTTCTGATGAACGCCAACCTTGCCGGACCCCAAGGTGCGGGAACGATAAGGTTCGCCGCGCTGCTCGCGACTTACATGCAGTCGGCGAACCTGCCGCTTCCGAATGCCGTACTCAGGTTGATTCAGGGCAGCCTGTCGATGACCGACGACCAGGCCGGGTGGATTTTCACCTCGTACCTGGCGGCGAGCGCCATCACCATGCCGGTTGCGCAATGGCTCGCCGGGCGATTCGGCCTGAAACTGGTTTATCAAACCGCGCTGGCCTTTTTCGTCCTTGGCTTGCTGCTCTCCACCCAGGCAACCACGCCACTGGAATTCATCGGCGCGCGCATTATCCAAGGCCTGGCGAGTGGCGTGCTGGCACCGTTGTCGATGGCGATTTCGCTGGAGACATTGCCCCTGGAGAAGCGCGCAAAATTTGGCGCGACCTGGACCGCCATCGTGCTGTTCGGCATCGTCAGCGGCCCGAGCCTCGGCGGCTGGATCGGCGAGCATTTCGACTGGCGCCCGATCTTCTACATCAGCCTTCCATTGTCGGCATTCATCTTCCTGGTGATGGCGCTGTTGCTGAACGAGAAGAAAGCCGAGAAGCGCCCGACGTTCGATTTCTTCGGCTTCGGCAGCTTCACGCTGGGGTTGATCAGCCTGCAAATGCTGCTCGATCGCGGTGAACGCCTGGACTGGTTTGCTTCGACCGAGATCTGGCTGGAGGCGATCGGCTTTGCGCTGGGGCTGTACCTGTTCGCCGTGCATGTGTTGACCGCGAAGGTGCATTTCCTCAACAAGCGCTTGTTCAGCGACCGCAACTTCGTGCTGTCGACGATCATCTTTTTCGCCGTCGGTTTCGTGCTGCTGTCGACCATGGCGCTGACCTCGCCAATGCTCGACGAGATTCTCGGCTACCCGCCGGACACCACCGGTTCCCTGACCATTCCGCGTGGCATCGGGCTGGTCGGTGCGTTCCTGCTGATGGGCCGTGTGCCTGAGCGTTTCGACCGTCGGCTGTTCGTGGCGGCAGGGGTTGGCGTGGTGATTTATGCCAACTGGCTGATGCTCGGTTATTCGCCGTTGATGGACTGGTCGCCCGTGGCGGTGGCCGGTGCGATCCAGGGGATTGGCATCGGCATCTTGATGCCGTCGCTGACCAACGTTGCGTTCAGCACGCTCGATCCGACGCTACGTCCTGAAGGCACCGGTCTGTTCAATCTGTCCCGTGTGTACGGCAGCACTTTGGGCGTGGCGATTGTGCAGTTGTATTTCTTCAACAACACGCAAGCGATGCACGTGGCGCTGGTGAGCAACCTGACGCCGTACCGCGTCGGGCCGATGTCCCTGCAAGCCCTGGCGGAGCTCAACCACATGGTCACCCACCAGGCAGCGTTTATCGCGGTGGTCGATCAATTCAAGATTTTGATGGTGGCGATGCTGGTGGTGAGCCCACTGGTTGTCTTTCTTCGCAAGCCCGTTCCGACCAACTAGTTTTCGTGGAGTTTGCCCAATGAAATCCAATGCGCACTTCCTCAACAGACAGCTGTTCAAAACCACCTTCGGTGCGGTATCGGCGCTGGTATTCCTGACCGCTTGCACCGTCGGCCCTGACTACCAAATGCCGCCGCCGAGCCTGTCGCAACACTACGACCAGCAGGCCGAGCAACGCCTCGGTCAGGGCGGCAACACGCCCGGTGAACAGCATATCGACCTGGGTAAAAAGGTCCGCGGTGACTGGTGGACAGCTTTCCAGTCGCACAAGCTCAACAGCGTGGTGCGTCGCGCCATCGAGGGCAATCTTGAACTCGTGGCAGCGGACGCAACAATCCGGCAAGCCGCGTCTTCGGTAGCTGCCGCGGAAGGTGCGTTGTATCCGCAAGTCGATTTTGGCGCGACGGCAGGCCGCCAGCGGGTACACAACGCCAAGGAGCCTGCCACCTCCAACTTCTATGCAATCGGGCCGCGGGTTGGCTTTGACCTTGACGTGTTCGGCGGCAACAAGCGCGTGATCGAACAGCAAGAAGCGTTTACCGCGCTGCAGAAGCATCGTTATGAAGCGGCGTACCTGACCCTGACCGGCGACGTTGCCAGCCAGGCATTGTTGGTGGCTTCCGCCAACGCGCAGATCGCGGCCGTCGAGAAGCTGCTGGCCAATGACGCCAAGAACCTCGACCTCGTGCGCATGGCCCACACCAACGGCACCACCACGCAGATCGACGTTTCGTTGGCCGAAACCCGGCTCGCCCAGGACCGCACGCTGCTGCCGCCCCTCGCTCAGCAGCGCGATGCGGCACGCCACGCGTTGTCGATTCTGGCGGGCAAAGGCCCGGGTGACTGGAGCGCGCCGGACTTTGATTTTGCCGAGTTCGTATTGCCGGCGAACGTGCCCGTCAGCGTGCCCTCGGAAATGGCCCACGGCCGGCCGGACGTTCTGCAAGCCGAGGCCGAATTGCACATGGCCAGCGCGGCCGTCGGCATCGCCACCGCCAATCTTTACCCGCGCGTCACGTTGTCCGCGTCGTTGGCCCAGGCCGCCTCAGGCAATGGCGGCGCTGCACTCTGGGGGTTCGCGGCGGGGATCGCGGGGCCGCTGTTCGATGGCGGAACGCTCAAGGCTGAACGTCAGGCGGCCGTCGACGGCTACAAGGCGACGCTCGCTGGCTACCAGCAGACCGTCATTCAGTCGTTCGGCCAGGTCGCGGACTCGCTGCAGGCCATCAACCATGACGCCGAGCAAAACCTGGCGCAGGAAGACGCGTTACGCGCCGCCGACACCAGTTTGCGCTTGAACCAGCAAGCCTATGCGCAAGGCGAGAACAGCATCCTTCAGGTGCTGGAAGCGGAGCGTGCCTATGAGCAGGCGTTGCTCGGTCAGATCCGCGTGAAGACCGCGCAATACCTCGACACCGTGCGGCTGTACGTGGCGCTCGGCGGTAATTCCGTCGGCGCGTTCGAGCAGCGCGTTGCCAGCCGCGAAGCCCCGAAACCTTCGTATCAATAGCCCCAGAGATTGGAGTACAGACATGACTTACGAGCACTTTAACGATGACCTTCGTGACACGAAATTTCCGTTGAATCACGGCTCCGGCGCAATGCCGGCCGTGGGATTCGGCACCCTGTTTCGCGACCTCAGCGTCACCACCCAGGCGGTCAAGGACGCGCTGGAAGCAGGCTTTCGCCATTTCGATTGCGCCGAGCGTTATCGAAATGAAGAACAGGTGGGCGTGGCCTTCAAGGAAATGCTGGACGCCGGAAAAGTCCGCCGCGAAGACCTGTTCGTCACCACCAAACTGTGGAACACCAACCACCGTCCCGAGCGCGTCGCACCGGCGTTCGAGGCCAGTTGCCGACGCCTCCAAGTTGATTACATCGACTGCTACCTGATCCACACGCCGTTTGCCTTTCAACCCGGCGACAACCAGGACCCGAGAGATGAAGAGGGCCACGTTATCTACGACGACGGCGTCACGCTGATCGAGACCTGGCGGGCGCTGGAGCGCCTGGTGGATGAAGGCCGCTGCAAGTCGATCGGCTTGTCGGACATTACCCTGGAAAAACTGCGAGAAATCGTCGAAGTGGCGCGGATCAAACCGGCCGTGGTGCAAGTTGAAGCTCACCCGTACCTGCCAGAATGGGAACTGCTCGAATTCTGCAAAGAGCATGGGATTATCGTGCTTGCGTTTGCGCCACTGGGCCACGGCATGGAGCCCAATGTCCTGGAAGAACCGGTGATCACCCAGATTGCCCAGCGCGTGCAGAAAACCCCGGCGCAAGTGGCGTTGGCCTGGTCGGTACAGCGGGGCGTGGCGTTCCTGACCACGTCTGCGACGCCGAGTCATATCCGGGAAAACTTCGATATTTCGACCTTGCCGCAACGGGCCATGGTTGAAATTCAGCACGACATCACCACCCGGATTCGATTCAACTCGGTGGTGGAAACCGGTGTCCCAGGATTTATTCCGCGCAAGAAGTAACCCATGATGACGGGGCGGCCTGACAAGGCCGCCCCTTTTTCCATCCCCCGAGGTGAAGTCGATGGACGTGTTCCAGACCCTGCGTTGTTTCGTGGCTGTGGCCCAGAGTGGCAGCTTCACCGCGGCGGCTGAGGTATTGGACACCACCACGACCAACGTTTCCAAAGCCGTTTCCAGCCTGGAAGCCAGGCTTCGCACCCGCCTGATCAACCGCACGACCCGCCGTCTGGCGCTGACCGAAGCCGGCCTGCGTTACCTGGAACGCTGCGAGAGGATTCTTGACGAGGTGCGGGAGGCCGACGAGGAAGCCGTCACCGCGAACACCCAGCCTGTGGGGCGGCTGAAAATCCATGCGATGTCCGCCGTTGGCAATCATTACGTGATCGACGCCATTGCCAGATACAGAGAGCTGCACCCTACGGTCATGTTTGATTTGACCCTGACTAATCGACTGCCGGATTTGCTGGAGGAGGGCTACGACATGTCGATCGTGCTGGCCCGGGACTTGCCCGATTCAGGCTTCGTGGCGCAGCGGCTCGGCGTCACGTACAGCATTCTCTGCGCGTCGCCGGCGTACTTGAAAAAACGCGGACATCCGGATTCCCCGGCCGCGCTCGCTGCACATGACTGTCTGAAAATCGTGAACACCGTCATGCCGGTTGAAAACTGGGTATTGGACGGGCCCGAAGGCGTGGAAACCGTCAACGTGGCGTTGTCACCGTTTCATATCAACACCGCCGATGGCATGACCGTCGCAATCACCAATGGGATGGGGATTGGTATCCAGCCCATTGCATCGGCGGTCAATGGCTTGCGGGCCGGCACGTTGGTGCGTGTATTGCCCGGCCATCACCTTGAAGCGCTGAATCTGTATGCGATCTATCCGTCACGAAAGTTCGTCGATGCAAAAATAAAGACCTGGGTAGCGTTTCTCAAACACTCCATTCCGGTCGTGTTGGCCGCGGATGAAAACATCGTCGGCTCAGCGAAAAAAAGTTGATTCACACAGGCTGCAGGCATGGAGTGTCGACCCTCCATCATCCTGGCAGCGTTCAACCATTTGAACATCCGGTACCCATCACCTGGTACTGAAGGACATGGCGTTGACCGTTGGAATCTTCATAGGTCATTTGCGCCGGGACGGGGCCGCACTCGTTCGCAATGTCGGTCACGGCAATGACTTTCTTGATGTCCAGTTGGGTGCTGTAGGTGTAGCGTTCAACCGGCGTCTTACCGGCTTCGGCCGTTGACTGGCTGTCGTTTGCAAAGGACTGTGCGGCGATACCGCCCAGCGCCAGGAAAAGCGCCACTTTCAGGATTTTCATTTTATTCACCGTCTCGTCTGGGTTGCTCCGGTGTCGCCATTGGCTTACCGGGTACAGACGATGCTAGGGCGTTACCCCTCTCTCAAACAGCGGCCCGCTGGACAAACACTGTTGCTGGATTACGCATGAATGGCCGGCGTCGAAAAGCCTGCGACGCATGCTGGCACGTCGCGCTGGCGGTGTTGCCTGCCAGCGTACAGAGGCCTGAATCAACGACTTACAAAGTGAATGCGCCGGTCACCGGCAGGTCTTGAGTCGTCTCCTATACTGATCCGCGTTGATCGGTTCAACACAGATCCCGAATGCCGTTGGAACAGCGACTGGCGTTGCGACGGCCTCCCTACGAACTCACAGTCAGGAGAACGATATGACCATCCGCATTGGCGACGAAGCACCGGACTTTACCGTCGAAAGCACCGAGGGCACGCTGCATTTCCATGAGTGGATTGGCGACAAGTGGGCGATCCTGTTCTCGCATCCCAAGGACTTCACCCCGGTGTGCACCACTGAGCTCGGTTACATGGCAGGGCTCAAGCCAGAGTTCGATAAACGCAACACCAAGATCGTCGGGCTCAGCGTCGACCCCGTCAGCAATCATGCGAGCTGGGCCAAGGACATCGAAGAAACCCAGGGGCATGCGGTCAACTACCCCATGATCGGCGACGAAAACCTGGTGGTGGCCAAGCTCTACGACATGATCCATCCGAATGCCAGCGGCGGCGCACGCACCGCCGTGGACAACGCCACGGTGCGTTCCGTGTTCATCATCGGGCCGGACAAGAAGGTCAAGGCGATGCTCATCTACCCGATGAGTGCCGGGCGCAACTTTGATGAGGTATTGCGTCTGCTCGATGCGCTGCAACTAAACGCCAAGCACACCGTTGCCACGCCGGTGAACTGGCGTCCGGGTGAGGATGTGATCATTCCGACTTCCGTCTCTGACGAGGACGCGAAGAAGAAATACCCGGATGGTTTCAAAACGGTGAAACCTTATTTGCGCACGGTGGCGCAACCCAAGTAACCCCTAGGGAGACCCCAGGCATGGCCGTCCAAGTCTTGCGCGTCGAGGCAACGCACATCGACAAAATCGCCCCCCTCTTCGACGCTTATCGAGGCTTCTACGGCCAGCCCTCGAACCTGCCGCAATCCCGGGAGTTCATCGCCGAACGCATTGACCGGGATGAGTCCGTGATCTTTTTCGCATCGGACCTTTCCGGTGATGCGCTGGGGTTCGTCCAACTGTACCCGACATTTTCCTCCATCGACGCCCACCGCACCTGGTTGCTCAGCGACCTGTTCACCAAACCCGAATCCAGGGGGCAGGGCGTGGGCCGGTTGCTGATGAACGCTGCCCGAGCCTTTGCGCTGTCGACTGGCGCCAAGGGCATGGTGCTGGAAACGGCCACGGATAATGTGGGGGCGCAACGGTTGTATGAATCGTTGGGTTACGTGCGCGACACGGGGTATTACACCTACTGCCTTGATTTGAAGCAGGGCTGACCAAGGCAGCCGCTACAGGGCTCCGTGTTTAGCCGGCCGGAACCTGTTATCCAGCACTCGATTCACCTCTTCCATCAACGCCGAGGCAACTTCCATCGCTCGCGCAATTGCTCATATTCCCCCTCAGGCATCTGCACCAACACCGGAGACTCACGGGGATTCAGCCACTCGAACAACCGCGAAATATCCCCCTGATCCATTGCCGTACACCCCAACGTAGGCGAGGCAGGTCCCCGCCAGATATGGAAAAAGATGCACGAACCTGCACCCGGTGACGCTGGCGTGTTGTGCTCGATAAAGATCCCTTTGCGATACCCAGTCTCTTCGCGCATCTGCTCGGAACTGTTCCAGTCCTTGGCTATCGCCGCGCCGTCGACCAATTCGTTGTAACGTTCGGATTTTCTGTCATCCACGCACTCTGTGGTCGAGGTCAGCGCAAGATAAGGCAGCTTTGTCTCGGCCGTCGCGTCATAACCAAACGCAGTCCCGAGTCTGAAGATCCCGGCAGGTGCTTTCCCATCACCTTCACGTTTGACCGGCCCTTCACCAGCCTCAACGTTGCCCAACCCTTTACCCCACGCCATCCCGTTCTTGCCGACCACCACCGCAAAGCCGTCGCCGACTTTTCGAAAGCTGGCCCCGTCTCGTTCATAGCGCTGGGCGATGCCCTGAATGTCGTCCCAGTTTTTTGTGGTGACCACAATCAATTGGTGACTGCTGTCCAGTACCTCGCTGGTACTCAGCGGCGTGATGGGAAAATCCATCACGTTCTTCGGCGCTCCGTCTCCACCGAAAGTGAAGTGCCACCATTCTTTCGAGTAACCGGCGAAACCCTCTTTCTCCATGGCGCTGCTGAGCCGCTGACGGTTTTCCTTCGCCGTCGCATTGATCGTCGGGTTGGCGGTGTGCGCACGCTCATCGAAGCAATCGTACCCGGTGCCCATGTCGAGTGCGCCGTCGCGCCAGCGCTGGGCATAAGGCGCGGTGCAATCGACTTGCGCGGCCTCGGGTATCCAGGTGTCGGCGGGCAGAGCCTTGGGGCCGATGAGCGTCAGGTCCACGGTTGAGCCTCTGGAGTGATTCGACACCCGCGCCACATACCCCAGCCGCCAGAAGTCCTGCTTGTCGACGCGCGGATAGAACTCGGCTTTTCGCGGGTTCCCCGGCTCCTTCGCGAAGCGGCCCATATCGGCCACCGCACGGCTGGGTCGATAGCAGTCGAACACCTTCAAGCCGTAGCCTTGCTTTTGAAGTGCCCGTTGCACCCGGGCGAGGGCCTGGGCGGTGTCCAGCGACAGCAGGCACTCGGCGGAATCGTATCCGTCGAGCGAGTGTCCGGTGAAGTTGTGGGCGCTGGCGTAGCGGATATCTTGCTCGATGGTGGGGTCAATCGTGCGCAGATAAACCATGTTGTCGGGTCTGGGCCCGGCATTGGCGATGCCTGGCAGGATGGCGCTCAGCAACAGCAGTGACCGCAGCCACGTGCGGACGGGCTGGCGGGGGAATTGAACCGGCAAGGGTAGCGAGGAGGGCATACGAACCTTCAGGTTTAAGCGCATGAAGTGGTTGTCGAGTCCGGAGGACGCTTCAAATGATCTTAAACCATGACCGCCAGTGTCTGGCTGATTCATATCTGGGTGCAGGCATTACGATGGAAAACGCAAAGGCGCCCGCGATGCTGTCGCGGGCGCCACGTTCAGGTGGGTCTTCAGGCGACCGGAATCATCGGGTCGGCCGCTGCCAGAGCGGTGGCACGATCAGCGGCTGGCGGGTAGATCCACTGAGTGTTGATCTGCGTCTTGAGCTCCTTGGCCTCGTCCTTGACCAGTTTGAGCTGGCGATCCCAGCCTTCGGTGAACACTGCGCCCCACGCGCCCAGGTCGAGGCAGGTCACGTACTTCGGTTGACGGTAAGGGGTCGGCGCAACACCCAGCAGATCCGCGGCGACGTTGTTCCCGGCATGACGGCCCAAGGCGATCGCGTGCTGGCACGACATGGCGGCGAAGTTGCCAAGGTCGTCGGTCGCGGCATAGGCGACGTCGCCGGCAGCATAGACATGCGTCTGGCCCAATACCTTCAGGTTCTCATCGACGTGCAAGCGCCCTTGTGGGTCGCGATCGCTGGTCAGGTGTTCGGTCAGCGGGCTGGCGCGGAAACCGACGGTCCAGATCACCGTCTGGGCTTCGATGTGGCGGCCATCGGCGAGGGTCACGCCGTTGGCGTCCACTGCAGCGACAGTGGCGTTGACCACCCATTCGACGCCCAGGTGTTCGGACGCTTCGATGATGGAGGGACGAATGCCATCACCCATCGTCGCGCCGATCTGCGGCGCACGGTCGACAATGATCACGCGCACATCCTGATCGTCGCCGAGCACAGCCCGCAGGCGTGCCGGCATCTCGGTGCCGGTCTCTATGCCGGTAAAACCGCCACCGGCGACCACCACGGTGTTACGCGCAACGCTGGCAGGGCGGTCTTTCAGGGATTTGAGGTGGTCTTCAAGGCGCACGGCGGCTTCGATCTGATCCACGTCGAAGGCGTGCTCGGCAAGACCTGGCACCTTCGGCCGGACCAGCTGGCTGCCTGCGGCCAATATCAGACGGTCGTAGCTCAACGTGCTCTCGTGGCCCGCCTCATCGCGGTAGCCGACGGTTTTGGTCTGCTCGTCGATACGCTCGGCCATGCCTTTGACGAAACGCACACCCACCGAATCGAACAGCGCGTCGAGGGGGGCGAACATCTTGTGCACGTCGGTTTCGTAGAAGCGCGGACGTATACGCAATTCCGCCTGAGGCGCCAGCAGAGTGATGTCCACGTCCTTACGGTCGTGCATGTCCAGCAGACGAGCGGCGCTCAATGCACTCCAGACACCACCGAACCCCGCACCGATAACCAGAATTTGCTGTTTCATGATTTGTTCCTGAAAAGAAGTGGTCAATAGTCTTGAAGTTGTTCTTCAAGTTGGCGGGACGGCCGTCGTCCGCTGTGAGTGCATGGTATTGGCGGAACTTTTCTGGCGCACTGCTACGTCGGTTCAGAAAAGTCATACCTCAGTGGCAGGGATCTATACAAAGGTATTAACAGGGGCGCGGAGCAACACATTCAGGAATGTTCTCAGTGGTGTGAAGGTCTGCGAAGTGGCGCTAGTCTGTAAGGTGGTGACACTGGACTGGACGACAGCCTGACCGCAGTGCGGCCTATAAAAAAACCAACGTGTGCTCACCCTCAGATGAACAAAAGCATGCAGTTATCCTGGGACGACGGTGAGCGTATTTTCTGTCGGGAGCTACGCGCGAACGCCGGCAGCGACAGCCCTGTGCTCATCGCGCGGCCTGCGGCGGAACAACCTCTCCCAGCCTGCCTTGGCCGACTCGCACATGAGTTTGGCCTGAAGGACGAACTCGATCGCACGTGGGCGTGCAGCCGCTTGAGATGTTGCGTGCCACGGTGCAATTCACGCTGCCCGGCCCCCGGATTAATACTTAGGTTTAGGGGAGGTATATTCATAGGTCGTTCAGACTAATCGTATGTACAAATGAAACTCCGCAACCCTGTCGATAGAGTCAATGCAAGGGTTACGGAGGAAGTTGTCATGAGTGCTTTTACCGCCAAGTTCGTCGAACGCTGTTTATCGCTTCGTTCAACTGCACGTGTTTGCCTGACCATCATGACAACGGAGATGTCCAGTCAGTTAAGCGCCCTGTTGCCCGGCAATCACCCCTTCGCCGAAACCTACCTATCGTCCGGCGTTGTGTTGAAACTGATCGACGTCCAGGAGGCCGCGGACAGGGTGCCTGTCGGTGCGCATCTGGTGGGGCCACGCACGTTCTATATGCATCACGGCATCTATCTAGGCGGTGGAAAAGTGGCTCACTATTCCGGGTTCAGCAGTTCATTCAAACCCGGCCCCGTCGAAGTCATCGATCTTGAACGTTTCGCCCACGGCAAACCGGTCTGGATGTATCAGGAGCCAGGCGACTTTCCCTGCCATGAAATCGCCAACCGGGCGCGCTCCAGGATCGGCGAGAATCAATATCGGATTTTCTCCAATAACTGCGAGCACTTTTGCAGTTGGTGCACCCGTGGCAAAAGTTACAGCGCCCAGGTCAATGCCTGGTTGCACAGCCCACGTTCTTTGTTCTCTTTTATTTCGGCGCTGGAGCACAACTTTATTGCCTAGTGCGGGTTAGGCCCGAGCGCGACCCTACAAAAACGTCGCGCCTCGGAAATCGGCCTCAGGTGCTGCTACACTTTTTTGCTACCCATTCTCATTGAGGACCGCCCATGAGCGGCAATCCTTCCTCCAGTAAGCAAGGCAATCAAGGTTCGATGGTGTACGTGGTGGATGACGATGCGTCCATTCGTGACGCCTTGGCTAATCTGTTGCGCTCTGCCGGGATCCAGGTCCAGACATTCGCTTCCACGGCCGAGTATCTTCAGCATCCGAAGACCGGGGGCGCCAGTTGCCTGGTCCTTGATGTACGACTGCAAGGGAGCAGTGGCCTGGACTTCCAGCGTCAGTTGGTGGAATCAAACGCGAACATCCCCATTATTTTTATCACCGGTCATGGCGACATCGAGATGTCGGTCAAGGCGATGAAAGCAGGGGCCGTGGACTTTCTGGCCAAGCCGTTCCGTGAACAGGACCTGCTGGACGCGGTGTCAGGCGCACTTCAGGCCGATATCCGGCGCCGGGAAGTCGAGCAACAGCGATCAGACCTGCACAGCAACTACCAATCGCTGACGGCCCGGGAAAAAGAGGTGATGGCCCTTGCCGCCAAAGGCCTGATGAACAAGCAGATTGCCGGGCAGATGAACCTGAGCGAGATCACCGTGAAAATCCACCGCGCCCATGCCATGAAAAAAATGCACGCCAAGTCATTTGCGGACCTGGTGCGCATGGCCGAGTCCTTGGGGATTGGCCACGATCAATGACTCAAGAGGCCCGCTAGCCCGATCCATTTCGTGCTTCTGAGTCAATTCCTGCATGTCGTAGACGCTCAAGCTGCAATAGCTGAAAAAGAGGCATTTTGCTGGCCCCGAAGCGTCACGGTTGTCGCCAAAATCCACTTCATTTTCAGGTGGTTAGGCGGAATGCAATTGCGAAGTGTATTTGTCACGATGATCTCGTTTGCCCTGGCCAGCGTTGCAGCCTCTGCCCAAGCCAAGGAACTGGCGTCCAATGACCGGTATATGTGCAGCTGGGGGGCGGGCACGGCGGCGAGGGCCCAGGAACTCAAGCTGGCCGGGGTCTCCCTGTATGCCGCCCGGCAGAAGCTACAGGCCTACAAATTCAGCAAGGCGTGGATGCGCATGATGGCGATGGGCATCACCGAACAGACTTACGACAGCAAGTCGCGGTTCAAGCCAGCGGATGTCCGGCAGAATTTTTATGAAGAGTGCGTGCGCTACAAACTGGCGCGCAAGTAAAACTGAGGTGTAGGACCCACCGCAATTCCCTGTGGGAGCGAGCCTGCTCGCGATAGCGGTGTGTCAATCAACATTGATATCAGCTGATCCACCGCATTCGCGAGCAGGCTCGCTCCCACAGGGTTATGCGGTGATGGTTTGATTTGCCGCTCAGTTCAGACACTGCGCGCCGGCCTTGGCCACTTGTGCATCCTGCTCGGCCTTGACGCCGGACACGCCTACCGCGCCGATCACCTGGCCATCGACGATGATTGGTACGCCACCTTCCAGGGACGTCAGCAACGGCGCGGACAAAAACGCGTAGCGTCCACCGTTGACCATCTCTTCATAGCCTTTCGATTCCCGTCGGCCAAGGGCTGAGGTGCGGGCCTTTTCGGTCGCGATGTAGGCGCCGATCGGGGCGCAACCGTCGAGGCGCTCCAGGGCCAAAGGATGGCCTCCGTCGTCGACAATCACGATGGTCACGGCCCATTGATTATTCTGTGCTTCGTTGCGTGCGGCGCTGAGAATCCGGCTGACTTCGGTCTGGCTGAGGACGGCTTTGCTTTTCATGGGGATACTCCGGGGTTCGATGAGGGCAACGCGGCTTCGACCAGTTCGATCCAGTGGCGCACAGGGGTTCGGCCCGCACCGTCAAGGTGGGACTGACAGCCGATATTAGCCGTGACAATGACTTCGGGATGACCGCTTTCCAGCGCATTGAGCTTGTTGTCGCGCAGTTGCCGGGACAGCTCCGGTTGGGTCAGCGAATAGGTGCCCGCCGAGCCGCAACACAGGTGACCGTCGGGAACGAACGTGAGGTTGAAACCCAGGCGCGTCAGCAGCGCCTCAACCGCACCGCCGAGTTTCTGTGCGTGCTGCAAGGTGCAGGGGCAATGGAAGGCCAGGCGCTGGTCGCTGTGGATGCCGAGCTGGTCCAGCGGCTCCTCGCGCAACACTTCAACCAGATCCTTGGCCAGTGCGCTGACCTTTATGGCCTTCTCGGCGTACGCCGGATCGGTGCTGAGCAGGTGGCCGTAGTCTTTGATGAAGGCACCGCAACCGCTGGCGGTTTGCACGATGGCCTCGGCGCCTTGTTCAATGCTCGGCCACCACGCGTCGATATTGCGGCGCGCGCGATCAAGGCCGGCCGCCTGGGCGTCCAGGTGATAATCGACCGCGCCGCAGCAACCGGCCTCGCGCGCCGGTGTCACGCTGATCCCCAGTCGATCCAGGACACGCGCGGTGGCCGCGTTGGTGTTCGGCGACAGACTCGGCTGCACGCACCCTTCGAGCATCAGCACCTGTCGGGTGTGGCGGGCGGTCGGACGTTGTTTGGCCGGATACACACGGCGCGGCAGCTTGGCTCGCAACGTGTTGGGCAGCAGCGCACGGAACACCTGACCGCTGCTGAGCAGTGCTTTGAACAACCCCGGGTTGGGTACGACGCTGCGCAAGCCTTCGCGCAACAAGCGTTGGTCGAGCGAACGCGGCACCGCCGCATCGACCACCGCGCGGCCGATGTCGAGCAAGTTGTGATAGTCGACGCCCGAAGGGCAGGTGGTTTCGCAGTTACGGCAAGACAGGCAGCGATCCAGATGCTGTTGGGTCTTCTGGGTGACCTCATTGCCTTCCAGCACCTGTTTGATCAGGTAGATGCGCCCGCGCGGCCCGTCCAGTTCATCGCCGAGCAGTTGATAGGTGGGGCAGGTGGCGTTGCAGAAACCGCAGTGCACACACGTGCGCAGGATGCTTTCGGCTTCTTCGGCGCGGGGCAGTTGGCGGGCCTGTTCGCTCAAGGTGGTCTGCATGGGTCAAAGCTCCGCGTACAGGCGACCGGGGTTGAAGATGCCCCGTGGATCGAGTTGGTTCTTCAAGTTGCGGTGATAGCGCATCAGCGCGTCCGGCAACGGTTGGAAGGGGCTGTCGATCAGGCCGTGGCTGTAGCAGGTCACGTGCCCGCCGACTTCAGCGACGACCTTGCGGATGAACGCCGCTTCGGCATCGGATTTGAGCCAGCGCTGGGCGCCGCCCCAGTCGATCATTTGCAGGCCGGGCAGGGACAGTCGAGGCGTGTTGTGCGGGACCGACAGGCGCCACAGCGGCTGGTCTTCATCAAAGAAGCTCAGTCGATGCTCGTTGAGATCCGCCCAATACGAAGCGTCCAGCACTTCGCCACCCAAGCGGTCATGCGCCGCTGCCACCGAGCCTTCGCCACCTTCAAGCCGCAAGTGCAGGCGCTGACCGTCGTGGCACGCGGCACTGATCGGCAGCGGTTGCTGCCCCCATTCGGCGAGGCGCAGCAAGGCACGATCGCTGTCCATTTCCAGGCTGATGCTTAACGCTTGCCGAGGTTTCGGCAGCACTTTCAGCGAGACTTCAGTGATCACACCCAGTGCGCCATAACTGCCGGCCATCAAGCGTGACAAATCGTAGCCGGCAACGTTTTTCATGACTTCGCCGCCGAAGCGCAAATGCTTGCCGTGGCCGGTGATGACCCGTGTCCCGAGCACAAAGTCCCTGACCGAGCCTGACCATGGGCGCCGCGGCCCGGACAGTCCACTGGCAATCATCCCGCCCACGGTGGCGCCGTCTCCGAAGGAGGGTGGTTCGCACGGCAGCATCTGCTGCGCCGCATCCAGCACGTCGGCCAGTTCTGCCAACGGCGTGCCGCAGCGTGCGGTGATCACCAATTCGGTCGGGTCGTAGCTGACGATGCCTCGGTGGCTGCGGGTGTCGAGCACCTCGCCCGCCGCGATACGGCCCAGAAACGCTTTGCTGTTGGCGCCCTGGATCCGCAGGGGCGTGGCGTTTTGCAGGGCCTGATTAACCTGGTCCAGTAGCGCGCCGCTGTCATCGATGTCGTGTTCGCTGCGCATCAAAATCGCTCCAGATCAGGGAAGGGCATCTGACCCAGGTGAACGTGCATCGCGCCGAATTCGGCGCAGCGATGCAGCGTCGGGATGTTCTTGCCAGGGTTGAGCAGGCCGCCCGGATCGAACGCGGCTTTGACGGCATGAAACAGGGTCAGCTCGTCGCTGTTGAACTGCGCGCACATCTGATTGATTTTCTCGCGGCCGACCCCGTGTTCACCGGTGATGCTGCCGCCGACTTTCACGCACAATTCGAGGATCTTGCCGCCCAGGGCTTCGGCGCGGTCGAGTTCGCCGGGTTGGTTGGCGTCGAACAGAATCAGCGGGTGCATGTTGCCGTCACCGGCATGGAAAACGTTGGCCACCCGCAGGTCGTATTCAGCCGACAGCGCGGCAATCGCCTGCAGCACGCCGGGCAGCTCGCGGCGCGGGATCGTCCCGTCCATGCAGTAATAATCCGGCGAGAGGCGGCCCACTGCCGGGAACGCATTCTTGCGCCCGGCCCAGAAGCGCACGCGTTCCGCCTCATCCCTGGCCTGGCGGACTTCGGTGGCGCCGGCCTGTTTCAGCACCTGGCGCACACGGTCGCAGTCATCGTGGACGTCGGCTTCGACGCCATCGAGCTCGCACAGCAGAATGGCTTCGGCGTCGACCGGATAACCGGCGTGAATAAAATCTTCTGCGGCGCGAATGGCCAGGTTGTCCATCATTTCCAGACCGCCCGGAATGATGCCGGCGGCAATAATGTCGCCGACTGCACGACCCGCCTTTTCGACGGAATCGAACGCCGCCAGCAGCACCTTGGCCGTCTGCGGTTTCGGCAGCAGTTTGACCGTGACTTCGGTGATCACCCCCAGCATGCCTTCGGAACCGGTAAACAACGCCAGCAGGTCAAACCCGGGCGAGTCGAGCGCTTCGGAACCCAGGCTCAGGTGTTCGCCATCGACGGTGAGGATGTCGACCTTGAGCAGGTTATGCACGGTCAGGCCGTATTTCAGGCAATGCACGCCACCGGCGTTTTCGGCCACGTTGCCGCCGATTGAACAGGCGATCTGCGAGGAGGGGTCCGGCGCGTAATACAAGCCGAACGGTGCGGCGGCCTGGGAAATCGCCAGGTTGCGCACGCCCGGTTGAACCCGCGCCGTGCGTGCGGCGGGGTCGATGTGCAAGATGTTGTTGAAACGCGCCATCACCAGCAGTACGCCTTTTTCGAGCGGTAGAGCACCGCCGGACAAACCGGTGCCGGCGCCGCGAGCAACCACCGGGACGTGAAACTCATGGCAGAGCTTGAGCACACCCTGGACTTCGTCGATATGGCGCGGCAGCACCACCAGCATCGGCGTAGTGCGGTAAGCGGACAGTCCGTCGCATTCATACGGCTTGAGTTCTTCGCGCTGATGCAGGACTTCCAGGTCCGGCAGGCGAGCGCTCAGTGCCTGGAGCAGGGCGGCTCTGTCGGCATCAGGCAGAACGCCGTCGACGCGTTCATCGTAGAGGATGTTCATAGGCGGTTCACGACCCTCCGTTTGTTTTTATTAGAGGTCTGTTTGCGGTGAAAGCTCACTTGCATCATTGGCCTGACGCGACCTACTGTCCATGTGTTGTTTGAGTGGTCGAACCAGTTCTTCAGGGGTTGTTTCTCCGCTTTTTAGAAAAATAACTGCCTATACATAAACTTAGGGTTGTATTCGAACGTGACGGGTTTTGCCGGTGAGGCTGGTCATACCAGTGGGAGGTTCGATGGAGAGTGCGAAAGTGACCCGTAATCCTCAAGTCGCAGACGTGGTCTGTGAGCGCATAGAACGCCTGATCGTCGACGGGGTCCTCAAGACCGGGCAATTGTTGCCTTCGGAACGGCGCCTGACCGAAAAACTCGGCGTCTCGCGCACGGCGCTGCGCGAGGGCCTGAAGTTGTTGCGCGCCCGGGGGATTATCAAGACGGAACAGGGCAAGGGATCCTTTGTCGCTGATCTGTCGGGCCACGGCGCCGCATCGCCGCTGATGCATTTGTTCAGCTCACAACCGCGCACACTTTACGATTTGTTCGAGGTGCGCAGCCTGCTTGAGGGAGAGTCCGCTCGCCTGGCCGCCTTGCGCGGGACCGAGGCGGATTTTGTCCTCATCACCCGCAGCTATGAAGCGCTGCTCGATGCCCGCACGCGGTCGATGGAAGCGAGCGAACACGCCCGGCTCGATCATGCCTTTCATTTGGCGATCTGCGAGGCTTCGCACAACCCGGTGCTGGTGCAAACCTTGCGCTCGCTGACGGACTTGCTGCTCAACACCGTGTTTGCCTCGGTCAACAACCTCTACCACCGCGCACCGCAAAAACGCCAGATCGACCGTCAGCACGCCCGGCTCTACAACGCCGTGACCGGCCGCATGCCGGAGCAGGCGCGCAAGGCGGCCATCGCGCACATCCAGAGCATCTGCGAGAACCTCAGGGAAATCGAAAGCGAGGAGCAGCGTCTGGTCCGGGCCACGCTGCGCCTGGAAGGGTGGGCGTGAGGCCTGCCGTTTTTTGAGTGATGGCCTTTTACTATTGCTGGCAACGCTCTAGAATTCGCGGCCGCCCTCTGGCGCGGAGGCGCAATGCCATCATTTAAAGGAGTTGTCATGCAATTTGGGAAAATTCTAGGGTTGGCCTTGGTGCTCGGGCTAAGTGGTTGCGCCAGCTTTACCAAAGACGAAGTCGCTCCGGTCAATTTGCCGTCGATGGCCAGTTATTCGAACAAACCGAATGTCTACGTAGACTTCGATTTCTATCAAGGCGAGCCGAAAAGCGCTTCAGCCGTTGAAATGCCGCAAGCACGCGACATGCTAAAGCCGGAGCTGCAAAAAGTGCTGACCGATTCCGGTCTGTTCGGTCGCGTCACACTGGACGAGTTCCAGAAGCAGCCGGGTGATTACAACCTGCGCTTGAAGGTTTACAACCATCCACCGGGCGGTGGTCAGATGGTCATGGCCTTTATCAGTGGCCTGACGTTTACCGTCATCCCGACACTGGCGACCGACCAATACACCATGAGCCTGGAGACGCTGGATTCCCAAGGGCAGACTCTGACCAACGCGAGCAACCATGACGGAATCAATACCTGGATGGGCATCTGGTTTGTGCCGTTGATGGCCAACACCCCGAAAGAGGCAATCAGCGATACCTTCAGCCGCCAGGTCAATGCTCTGCTCAAGCAAGTCGTCGAGAGCAAAAGCCTGAAATACTCGGCACTCGATGCACAGGTGCCGCGGGCCTGACAAAAAAAAGAGCCGCCCAAGCGGCTCTTTTTTTGCCCTTACTTGAGGGCTTGAATGAACTGCGGGTCGCTGTACAACGTCTTCAGCAAATCACGAACCATCGGGTTGTAGGCATTGGCCGCATTGGGGATCGCAATGGCGCCGAAAAAGCTGCTGTCCCACTGGCGGCTGACATCCTTGGTCGCGTCGTAAACCACCTCGTTGCCCTTGAGCAATGTAAAGCGCGCAGCAAGCTGGCCCGTGCCAGTGCCCATGCCTGCGGTCAGTTCATTCTTGACGACCAGCACATCCAGATGTCGCTGAGCTTGCGGGTTCAGCAGGCCCGCCCGACCCAGTTCTTCGGTAATCGCGTCCTGTATATGTTGCGTGATACTGCCGCTCGGCGAGCTGATCGGGTTGGCCCGGACTGTCAGTGAGCCCTGACCGGCATCCGCCTTGACCTGAGCATTGCTGATCGATTGCAGGGGTGGGGTTTGCTTGAGCTGTTGGACGTTTTCAAAGCTCGGCTCATAACGGGTCATGGTCACGCCACAACCTTGCAGCAGCAGGGCGAACAGAGGGACCAACAATAGAAGTTTTTTCACGGCGTTTCCTTACGTGAGTGTTACCGGGGGCAGGATTATCGACTGATGGCATATGGCTAGCAACTCGCTTTTAAACGTCGCTCAGAGAAGCGTTGCGCACAGGGCAAGTTGTTTCCCTTAAGTTGATTGGGCTGTCGATTACCCCTGGAAACGGCACGACTGTCGTAAAAACGACCTGTTTACGCTGAACGCGAACCCTGTTCACTTTTCTGTTGAACGAGTGTTCAGCTTCGACTATGTTCGTTCCACCTCCCCGGCTGGTTGCGCGGGCTTGCGTTTCTTCTTTTCGAACGAGGCACTGGCATGCGGTTTTCACCCTTTGTTGAGCGGATTTCTGGCGACGGTGTAGCCGCCTGGGATATTCACAATGCGGCATTTGAAGCCCAGCGCCGCGGTGAGGATGTGATTATTCTCAGTGTCGGCGACCCGGATTTCCCCACCCCCGACTTCATCACCGATGCCGCGATTCATGCGCTGCGTGAGGGTGACACCCATTACACCGAGATCGCCGGTCGCCAGGCTTTGCGGGAAGCCATCGCCGCTCGGTACAGCGTGCTGTTTGACCGTGAGGTGACGGCGCCAAACGTCATCATTTCGGCGGGGGCACAGAACGCGCTGTTCATCACCTCGATGTGCCTGCTCAATACCGGCGACGAAGTGATTGCCCTGGACCCGATGTACGTGACCTATGAGGCAACGCTCAAGGCGTCCGGCGCCACGCTGGTGCGCGTGCCGTGCTCGGCGGATTCAGGTTTCCGGCTCGATGCCGCCGTACTGGCCAAGGCCATCACCCCGCGCACCCGGGCGCTGTTCTTCTCCAATCCGAATAATCCGACCGGTGTGGTGCTCAACCGTGAAGAGCTGCAAGCCATCGCCGACCTCGCCATCCAGTACGACCTGTGGGTCGTGGTGGACGAGGTCTATGAAAGCCTGACCTTCGAACGCGAGCACCTCAGCCTGGCCGCGTTGCCGGGCATGGCCGAGCGCTGCGTGGTGATCGGCAGCCTGTCGAAATCCCACGCGATGACCGGCTGGCGTACCGGTTGGATCGTTGCCGATGAAGCCCTCGTGGCTCACGCCGAAACCCTGGTGTTGAGCATGCTTTACGGTTTACCGGGCTTTGTCATGGAGGCTGCGCTCAAGGCAGTTCAAGCCCATGAAGAGGTGACCCACGGCATGCGCGACATCTATCGCCGTCGTCGCGATCTGGTGGTAACCAGCCTGTCGGATTGCCCGGGAATTTCCGTGCTCACTCCAGATGCCGGCATGTTCGTGCTGGTGGACGTGCGTGACACCGGCCTGACCTCTCTGGAGTTCGCCTGGCGGCTGTTGCGCGAGGCGCGTGTCTCGGTGCTGGATGCGGCGGCGTTCGGCGAGCCGGCCCAAGGCTTTGTGCGGCTCTCGTTCACTCTGGGTGAAGAACGACTGGCCCAGGCCTGCCAGCGCATTCGCGACTTTGTGCGGGTGTTGAAAGGCGAAGCGCCGCGGCCGGTGATCAGCCGTGTGACCTGCGAAGCGGCGGTTGAGCCGGTCAAGCCCAAAACCATGATCGAAGTCGATGGCCTGCACAAACGCTTTGGCAATATCGAGGTCCTCAAAGGCGTTTCCCTTACTGCTCGCGAAGGTGATGTGATCTCACTGATCGGTGCCAGCGGCTCGGGCAAAAGCACCTTGCTGCGCTGCATCAATATGCTCGAAGTGCCGGACCAGGGGCGCATTCTGGTGGACGGCGAAAGCATTCACCTGAACTTCGATCGTCCCGGCACGCCGCTGGTGAAAGACGCCAGGCAACTGGTGCGTATCCGTTCGAGCCTGGGCATGGTGTTCCAGAACTTCAACCTCTGGCCCCATCGCACGGTGCTGGAAAACCTCATCGAGGCGCCGACCCAGGTCCTGCGTGAAAGCCGTGCGGAGGCCACTGAACGGGCCGAAGCCTTGCTCGAACGCGTGGGGCTGGCGGCCAAGCGCAACGAGTACCCGGCGTTTCTCTCCGGGGGACAGCAGCAGCGGGTGGCCATCGCCCGGGCCCTGGCCATGCGGCCCAAGGTCATGCTGTTCGATGAACCCACCTCGGCACTCGACCCGGAACTGGTCGGCGAAGTGCTGCGGGTGATCCGCTCCCTCGCGGAAGAAGGCCGGACCATGATCCTGGTGACCCATGAAATGGCTTTCGCCCGCGATGTCTCTTCCCAAGTCGCCTACCTGCACCAAGGGCTGATCGAGGAAACCGGTTCGCCGGACGACGTGTTTGTACACCCACGCAGCGAGCGTTGCCGACAATTCGTCAACGCTCATCAGACTCGCTGAAAACATCATAAAAAGACGGGGAAAAATCATGGGAAATCGACGTTTGGCAAACTGGATGACGGGCGTGGCCTGCGTATTGCTGGCCGGGATGAGCGCGGCACAAGCACAACCGATCCGTTTCGCGGTCGCGGCTGAGCCCTATCCGCCATACACCGAGAAGCAGGCCAACGGTGAATGGAAAGGCTTTGAAGTCGACCTGATCCACAAGCTGTGCAGCGAAATGAAAGCCGAGTGCGAGATCAAGGAAGTGGCGTGGGACGGGATCATTCCATCGTTGCTGGCGAAGAAGATCGACGTGATTTTCTCGTCGATGTCGGTGACTGAGGAGCGCGAAAAACAGATCGCTTTCAGCAAGGCGTATTACGACTCCGTGATTGCGATTGTCGGGCCGAAGGGCTCGTCGGTGAAAACGTATCCGGATGACCTCAAGGGCAAGATCATCGGTGTGCAGAACTCGACGGTGAGCGCCAGTTACCTCAAGCAGTACTACGAAAAAATCGCTGACGTGAAGTATTACGACACCCAGGACTCGGCCAACGCCGACCTGATTGCCGGTCGCATCGACCTGATGATGGCGGACGGCACGGCGATGGCAGCCTTCGTGCAGACCCCGGATGCCCGCAACAGCAACCTGGAATACCTGGGTGCCGTGCCGTATGACCCGATTTTCGGCAAAGGCGTGGGCGCTGGTCTGCGCAAGGATGACGCCGAACTCAAGGCCCGACTCGACAAAGCCATCACCTCTTTGCTGGTCAGCAAAGACTATGACGACCTGTCCCAGCACTATTTCGGTACCAGCGTGAAACCCGCGTTCTGACGGCCACGCGCAAAACAACTCCATGGAATGAAATTTTCCTGAGGGAACACCCATCCCCGTAGGAGCGAGGCTTGCCCGCGAAGGGGCCCTTGAAGCCGCCAAAAGCTTCGCGGGCAAGCCTCGCTCCCACAAGAGGGCGGTGGTGCGTCCAGGCCACCGATTGGAGACTGAAATGCCAGCCATGTTCGAATTGATCAACTTCAGCGAAACAGGATGGGGCGGTGCGCTGTTGAAGGGGCTTTGGATGACCCTGCAAATCTCGGCCGGGGCTTTTGTGGTCGGGCTGTTCATCGGTCTGGTGGTGGCCTGCCTGAAGCTCGGCGCGCCAAAGCCGATTGCGGCGCTGATGCGTGGTTACACGACCTTGTTCCGGGCGATTCCGGAGTTGCTGTTGATCCTGCTGCTGTACTACGTCGGCTCAATGCTCCTCAATTCGCTGATGACGCAGATGGGCTACGGCGTCGTCAATGTCAGCGGTCCGTTGGCCGCCATCGTGGTGCTGGGGCTGGTGCAGGGCGCCTACGCCTCGGAGATTTTCCGCGCGGCGATCCAGGCGATCCCCTTCGGCCAGATTGAAGCGGCGAAGGCCTTCGGCCTGAGCGGTTTCGGTCTGTTCCGACGCGTCACGCTGCCGATCATGGCGCCGTATGCGATGGCCGGCATGGCTAACCTGTGGATCAACCTGATCAAGGACAGCGCCTTGATCAGTGTGGTTGGCACCAACGAGTTGTTGTACACCGCCAAGCAAGGGGCGGGTTCGACGCGTCATTACTTGTTGTTCTACCTCACGGCCGCGGCGTTGTATTACGCGGTGACGTTGGTGTCCAACTACCTGTCTGGACGGCTCGAGCGGCGTATTCGTCGCTGGATGCCTTTGGCTGAGTGAATGAAATGATTCCAGCGTGGATAGTTGAATACGCGGCGCTGTTAGGCCGGGGACTGCAAACGACCATCACCATCCTGTTAATTTCCAGTGTGCTCGGTTTTGCGCTGGCGGTGCTGGTGGCGCTGGCGCGAATCTCGAAAAACAAGGGGATCGCCAAGGCCAGCCAGTTCTACACCAGCGTGTTGCGCGGTACGCCGTTGCTGATCCAGATCTACATCTTCTACTACGGGCTCGGCAGCGTGTTTGCGCAGTTCCCGCTGATACGCGGCAGTTTTCTCTGGCCGTATTTGCGCGACGGTTACTGGTACATCGTGTTCGCCCTGGTGTTGTCGGTGGGCGCGTATGTCGGCGAAGTGATTCGCGGCGGGCTGCTGGCGGTGCCAAAAGGCGAGATGGAAGCGGCCTCGGCGTTTGGCATGACACCGCGCCAATCGCTGCTGCGGGTGCGATTGCCTCGGGCGCTGCGGTTGCTGTTGCCGACACTGGCCGGGGAAACCGTGATGTTGCTGAAATCCACGGCGCTGGCCTCGACGATTGCGATTGTCGATCTGCTGGGTGCCGCGAACGTGGTGCGGGCGCAGACCTTGCAGGTTTATGAACCGTTGTTGCTGGTGGCCGGGGTCTACGTCTGCCTGACGTTCCTGATCGAGGCGCTGTTTGCCTTTGCCGAACGGCGCGGGACGCCTGTGCGCAGGTCGCTGTAATGAGCACCTCGCAGGTCGTCGACCGTTCGCTGCAGGGCATCGGCCTGTGCACCTTGGGGTACATGTTTCTGACGTTGCAGGACGCGGTCATCAAGTGGCTGGTGACCGATTATTCGGTGGTCACCATCCTGTTCTGGCGCAGCCTGGTGGTGGTCGTCGCGTGCCTGTTGGCCGGGCGTCTGCGCCTGGTCCAGCGGGCCTGGCGTTCGCCGAGCCGGCGCTTGCTGGTGGTGCGCGGTTTGTTGTCGATCGTGGCCTGGCTGCTGTATTACACGGCCGCGCGGGACCTGTCGCTGGCGGAAATGACCACCCTGTATTTTTCCGCGCCGATCATGGTCACGGTGCTGGCGGCGGTGATTCTCAAGGAGCGGGCCAGCGGCTGGCAGTGGTTTTCCCTGATCCTGGGGTTTGTCGGGGTGATCATCGCTTGTCGTCCAAGCAACATCGCCGATCCGTGGCCCATCGTGCTGACGCTGCTGGCGGCGATGTGCTGGGCGTTCACTTACATCCAGTTGCGTCAGGTGGATGACCAGACGTCAGTGCTGGAGCAGATGCTGATCACCAACGTGGTGTTCGTGCTGTGCATGACCGTCGCGTTGCCCTGGACGTTCACCCCGGCACCGACGCCGGCGTGGCTGGGCATGCTGGTTGCCGGTCTGGTGGGTGGTATCGGTCAGTTCCTGCTGTTTGCCAGTTTTCAACGGGCCACTGCCACCTTGCTCGCGCCGTTCGAGTACACCGGGTTGATCTGGGCGTTCCTGCTGTCGAGTCTGATCTGGGGCACATTGATGGATGTGTCGCTGATGATCGGTGCCGGCCTGATTGCGGTCAGCGGCACCCTGGCGATGATCTTCGGGCGCCACCCCTCACAGGATGTCGTCGGTGCTGAATGCTCCGTGACGCAGCCCCTTTATCCAGCAGCGACAGATGTGGAGGCCGTTGGCGGGGCTGAAGGTTTCGGGGTTGAGACACCACTCGATCCAGAGTCCGTCGAGCATCGCCGATAAACCGATGGCGGCCAGGCGTGTGTCGTGGATCACGAAACCTTCGCTGGCGGCCATGTCATCGAGCAACTGGCGCAGCAGATCGAGGTAGGCGCGGTAGCTTTTTTCGTGGGACTGGCTGACGTGTTCGGAGTGCCGAATCAGGCTCCAGAACACCACCCAGACGCCAAGCAATTGCGGGTCCATGACCCTTGGCGAAAAAGAACCGACGAGAAACGCGTCCATTTTTTGCGCCGGGGTGGCGGCCTGCTGGATTTCCTGGCGCAGGGCGGTGGTCAGTTCGCTGGCGATCTTCTGGTACGTGTCGGCAATCAACGCATCGATGCTGCCGAAATGGTGATTGAGCAGGCCGACGGACACCCCGGCTTCGGTGGCAATACGGCGCACGGAAATGCCCGCGTGGCCGTCGCGGACCAGGCAACGCAACGTGGCGGCCACCAGCATCTCGCGACGCTCATCGGGCTCCGCGCGACGGTTTTTTGGAGAGGGGGTTGTCACACGGGAATCCTTGGGTGCAGTGCCAGGTTGGCGAGCTTAGTTGAACATGCGTTCAATCTCCAGTGTCGGCCGCAGTGATGCACCGGTTTTTAACGTTCATGACGGGGGAGGACAAGCAGATGGCGCAGGATATTTCGTTCAGTGTTCGCAACAACAACGGTGATCCGGTGCAGGTCGGCGCGTGGCGTTTCGGGGGCGACGGCAGCGGGCCGAAGGTGCATTTGCAGGCGGGGGTGCACGCCGACGAAATCGCCGGGATGCTGGTGTTGCATCTGTTGATGCAACGGCTTCTAGTCGTCGAGGCCGAGGGCCGGCTCAAGGGCAGTGTGACGGTGGTGCCGCAGGCCAATCCCCTGGGTATCGGGCAGTTTCGCCAGGGGCGGATTCTCGGTCGCTTTCACGATGCGACCGGGCATAACTTCAACCGCGCGTTCGACCAGTCAGCCGCGATGGAGCAACCTTCGACCAACGTCCAGGAGTGGCAGAAAAGCCTGGTGCAACTGGCGTCCACGGCGCAGGTGATGCTCGACCTGCACACCGATGACGAAGCCTTGCCCTACCTCTACGTGCACCGCAGTTTCTGGCCCCGTGCCCGCGAATTGGCGGCGGCGATGAAGATGGACGTGGCGATCATCTGGGATGACGGCGGCGACGGCTCCTTCGAAGAAACCATCATCGCACCGTGGCTGCGTGATGGCGTCACCGCGCAACGCATGGCCGCGACCCTGGAGCTGCGTGGGCAGGGCGATGTCAGCGATCGGTTGGCCGAGCAGGACGCCGCGGGACTGTACGCCTGGCTGTGCAGTTGCGGGGTCATCGACGAGGCGTTGTCACCCGGTGACTGGCCCGTCGAAGTGATGGAAATGGGCCAGATGGAAACCATCCTCGCGCCGCAACCCGGGGTGTTGATCTTTGAAAAGGAACTCGGTGACTTCGTCGAGGAAGGGCAGCGCTTTGCGCGGATTCTGCGACGGCCCGGTGATCCGTCTTCCGAAGTGGTGCTGGTGGCCGAGCAGGCGGGGCGGATGGTCACACGCTATCGGGACCGGCTCGTGTCGCAGGGCATGGTGGTGGCGAAATTCACCGGGAGCCGGATTTCGCGCAACTGGAGTGGCGGGTTGCTGGACCCGAACTAGGCGCAGAGCATTCGTTCAGCCTGTTGGCCACCTCCGCTGAAGATAAGCGGGGTGGCCTTCACGCTAGTTCCCATCCGCCACTTTGCGTTCTATCTCATCTATCTTTCGTTGGAGCGCCTCGGCTTCATCCTCTTCGGGATGCGTTTCTGAATCGAGCTCTTCGGCGTCCTTGTCTTTCCGATCCCGTTCGATGTCACTGTCATCGCTGTTCATCGCGTGTACCTCCGTTGACTTACACATTGGATGCAGGGGCGCAGAGGGAGTTCGAGATTTTTTTTGCCGGGGTTCAAGCGCACATGCAATCCCGGCTTCGGCCTGTAAACTGTCCGCGCTCAAGGCATCGACCGCCTCGTTATTCCTTCAAGAAAGAGATCCTCCATGGCAAACCAAGACATCACGTTCACCCCTGATCCCGACGCGGATTCCATCTCCTCCGACGTCGCCGGTTTCGGCGGCATGCTGGTCTCCACCCAAATCCCCACCCGCGCCGACGGCAGCCTGGAACTGGGCGATATCACCCTGCAGAGCGAGTGCACGCTGCAGGCGCTGAAGGTCGCGCTGGAGCGTGCCGGCAGTTCCATGGACCGGGTGCTGCACCTGACCATCTACCTCACCGACATGGCCGACCGCGCCGCGTTCAACGAGGTTTATAAACGCTTCTTCGCCAAACCGTGGCCGGTTCGTGCCGCCGTTGGTGTGGCCGCCTTGGCGGTCGAAGGCATGCGCGTGGAAGTCACAGCGATGGCCGCCAAAGCCTGACGGTGCGGGTCAGGTGTGATGAAAATCCGCCTGACCCGGTTTCAAAAACAACGACCTTGCATGCCTCTTCGCGATACCCCTTATCCCTCTACGAATTTAGCTTCGCCTCTCACAGAAAAGCAGATCATCACTCCGTTGGAACTCCCCATCACCCCCCTTCGTCATCTGCAGTGAGGGAGGCTGCACTCATTGCGAACTCCCGGAACGCTTGATTACAGACAGAAGGCGAGGGATGACATGAATACTTCAGACAGCACCACCGGGAGTCAGCCAGACAAGCCCGATTCCCCAGGGCCGGAGCCAGGCTTTGAGCACTTGAAGGAGGACGTGACGGAGGCACTTGAGGGTGCACGACAACAGGCGGACGCTCAGTTCGGGCAATACCGCGACACCGCCGCCGATCAGATCGAGGCTTTGGCCAAGGGCGCGAAATCGGTTGTCTCCGAACTCGAAAGCAAGGACACCCTCGGCATGTCCGACTACCTGGCCGACATGGCGGAATCCATGAGTGGCCTGGCCGGAAACTTGCGCGGCAAAAGTGCCGAACAGCTGCTGCATGACGGGGCCGAGCTGGCCCGCAGCAATCCAGGGCTGTTCATTGCCGGCAGCATCGCGCTGGGTTTCGGCCTGTCGCGATTCCTGAAGGCCGGCAGTTCTCCGGCGGCCACCTTCACCGATGCCAACAACCCGGCAGCCGGCCACTCGATGCCTCCGCCAGGCGGTTTTGGTGCGCAACGCCCCTATGAAACCTCCGTCGCGTCACGCACTGACAACACGCCGGCCCCACCGAGCGAGCAAGACCACCCTTCGAACTTCGCGACGACCTCCACACCGGGTTCGACAAACGTCAATGGAGCACTGTGATGAACAGAGAAGATCCAGATTTTCCAGGCTCAAGACCGGTGCACGCGCCGGACCATGACGCTTCGGTCGTCGGTCTGTTACGTCAGTTATCCCGTGAAGTGCCCGCGCTGTTCACCAAGGAACTGGCGCTGGCCAAAGCCGAACTTCAAGCCAGTCTCACAACACTCAAAGCCGGCATCGCCGGGGTTGCGGGAGGGGCGATTGTCCTGTTGGCGGGGTTCATCATTCTGTTGATGTCCGCAGTCTATGGCCTCAGCACCGTGATGGCGCCGTGGCTGGCGGCGCTGATTGTTGGCGTGGTGGTGATGATCGTCGGGTTCGCCATGCTGCAGTCCGGGAAAAAACAATTCGAGCCGTCCCACTTCAAGCCTGATCGCACGCTGGATGCCTTGAACAAAGACCAGGAAGCGCTGCGGAGGAAAGTCTCATGAACAGTGAATTCGACATCGAAGCGGCAAAAAGCCCTGAAGCCATCGAGCGTGAAATCGATGCTCAGCGGGCGAGTATCGGCAACATCGTCGATGCGCTGGAAAGCAAGTTCACCCCTGGGCAGATGTTCGATCAGGCGCTGACGATGATGCAAAGCAACGGCACGACATTCCTGACTAACCTGGGCACCAGCGTTCGCAACAATCCGGTTCCCGCCGTCCTGACATCCGTCGGTTTGCTGTGGTTGATGATGAGTCAGAATCGCCCGCCGTCACCCCGTCCAGGCTATCGCGTGGGTCCGGATCAAAACAAAGTCGGCGAGTGGGCCGACGGTCTGGCTGATGGCATCGACAGTGCCCGTGACCATTTGCACCAGACGACTGACACGCTCAAGGACGGTTATCAGACCATCAAGGGCAAGGCCGCTCACATGGGCGACAACCTGGGTGCTGCTACCGACACCATCAGTCATGCCGTGCATGATGCCAGTGACCGATTGGTCCGCAGTTCGCAGGTGCTGGGGACTCAATTCAGTCAGTTGTTGAAGGAGCAACCCCTGATGGTCGCCGCCGCGGGCATCGCGTTAGGTGCCATGCTGGGCGCGGCATTGCCTTCGACAGCGACCGAGCAACGCTACATGGGCAAAACCAGCGCCGGCCTGGCCGATAAGGTAAAGCAACAGGCGAGGGAGGGGTTCGAGGCTGTGCGCGACACCGTGACCAAAACCACCGATCACTCGGACGTAGAAACGAAACCGCAAGGGGAATACCACGCGGCCTCCGATACGCCAGCCGATCTGTCACGAGGTTTGGGCACCTCGTAATCCGGCGCTTCATAAAGGGCTGCAAAAAACAGCGGGAGGCCTGACACAGACCTCCCGTTTTTTTCCGCTTCTCAAGCGCCGTCGAACGATGAAAAACAGGTGTGACAGCGGTGGAGATCTGGCGACCGATAAAAGTTTGAATCGATTGATTGATCGCCGACGACTGGTGACAAACGCATGCCAAAACCCGCCGCCAATGCCGCCTGTCGCGAGTGGCCAATCTTTTTAAAATTTTCTCAGGCGCGGCACTTTCAGATAACTGTGGGCGGCGCATTTGGTCATTTGCCGGATGGATATCGACGCCCCTTCAGGCCTGAGGAGATTCGTCATGTTTCTACATAACAAACGACTTCAATACACCGTGCGTGTCGCCCAACCCAACCCGGGGTTGGCGAACCTTTTGCTCGAACAATTCGGCGGCGCCCAAGGCGAACTGGCGGCGGCGTCCCGCTACTTCACCCAGGCTTTGGCCGAGGATGATCCGGGAAGAAAGGATCTGCTAATGGACATTGCCACCGAAGAGCTCAGTCACCTGGAGGTCGTCGGATCGATCATCGTGATGCTCAACAAGGGCGCCAAGGGTCAACTGGCAGAAGGGGTGGACGAAGAAGGCGAGCTGTACCGCGCGATCAATGGAGCGGGCAATGACTCGCACATTACCAGCCTGTTGTACGGCGCCGGGGCACCGCTGACCAATTCGGCCGGAGTGCCGTGGTCGGCCGCGTATGTCGACACCATCGGTGAGCCAACCGCTGACTTTCGCTCCAACATCGCCGCCGAGGCTCGCGCCAAAATCGTCTACGAGCGCTTGATGAACATCACGGATGATCCCGGGGTGAAAGAGGCGCTGGGGTTTCTGATGACGCGCGAGATCGCCCATCAACTCTCCTTTGAAAAAGCCCTGCACGCGATCCAGCCGAACTTTCCGCAGGGCAAGCTTCCCGGCATGCCGGAATTCACCAACGTCTATTTCAACCTGTCTCAAGGCGAAGGCAGCACTCGCGGGCCATGGAACCAGGGCGAGGACTGGAATTACGTGGACGATCCACAGCCGGCAGTCGATGGCGGGGACGGCACGGCAAGTGTCCAGCTCAGCGCCGAAGACGAGGAGCTGTTGCTGGCCATGAAAGTCCGCACGATGTCTGACCCTGAAAGCGATCCGATCACGGGTGCTGACTTGGGGGCGGGCCTCTACGGAAAACCCGATGCGTGACGAGGGTCACCGCACGCCACCCGGCGTGCGGTTTTTTGTGGTGCTGGAGAGTTGAGGTGAACCCCATGAATTCCAATCCAGACGCTTTTTCCGCAGAGGCTACACAGGACTTTTATCGGCTGTTCAATACCACTGCAATGGCGTTCGAACGAGACGCTTTGCGGATATCAAAACAGATCCGGATGGCTGCGCCTGAAGCGACCCGTAAGCGCTCCAACGGAAAACAGGTGTCCTGATGTCGGACCATTCTTCGCCTGCAAGAGGCCCTTGGCGCGCCTGGTTTGCCCCAGGAAAAAGCGGCAGTTGGCTGAGCATTCTGTTCTGGTCAACTCTGGTGGGTGTCACCGCTCTGCTGCTGGTCAGCGGCTACAGCGCCTTGACCGGGGCGGATCGAGTCAACTTGCGGTATGCATTCCTGGGCGGCGTCTCGGGTTTCGGCGCGACCGCACTTGGCGCCGTTTTGGCCGTGGTCTTGCGTGACATTGCCGCACGGACTCAGGACATCATGCTGGGTTTCGCCGCGGGCATGATGCTCGCGGCCAGCTCGTTCTCTCTCATTCTTCCTGGTATCGCGGCGGCGCAGGCCATTTGCGGCAATAAGATGCTGGCGGCGTGTGTCGTGGTCTTTGGGTTGGGTTTGGGCGTGGCTCTGATGATCGGGCTGGATCGCTTTGTCCCACATGAGCATCAGAAGATTGGTCGCAAGGGCCCGCACGCACAGCGCATCAATCGAGTGTGGCTGTTCGTGTTGGCTATCACGCTACATAACTTGCCGGAAGGCATGGCCATCGGCGTCAGTTTTGCCAACGGGGACATGAAGGTGGGTCTGCCATTGACCACCGCGATTGCCATCCAGGACATCCCCGAAGGACTGGCCATTGCACTGGCGCTGCGAGTGACGGGTGTGTCGACGTTGCGGGCGGCGCTGATCGCGGTCGGCTCAGGGCTGATGGAGCCATTGGGCGCTGTCGTGGGACTGGGCATTTCCACCGGCTTCGCGCTGGGTTACCCGGTTGCCCTGGGCCTGGCGGCGGGCGCGATGATTTTCGTCGTCTCCCACGAGGTGATTCCCGAGACACACCGCAATGGCCACGAAACCCCGGCGACGCTGGGCCTGATGCTAGGGTTCGGGCTCATGATGTTTCTCGATACGGCGTTAGGCTAGGCTTGATTCAAGGGCAAGGTGAGGGGTGAGGCGATGGACAGGCACCTGAAGTTTGGCATTGAAGAGGAATACTTCATTACGGACCTGGCCACCCGGCGTATGGCCGAGAATCCTCCCGACGTATCGATTGAAGCGTGTCAGGGGGTGCTCGGCGATTGTTTCGCCCATGAAATGTTCAAGGGGCAGATCGAAGTCGCGTCCCCCATCTTCACCAGCGTCGCGCAAGCAGCGCAGTACCTGTTTTCTGCGCGCTCAAGGTTGCGGGGGACGCTCGAACGTCACGGTCTGGGACTGCTCAGTGCCGGCAGCCACCCGTTGAGCGATTGGCGTTTGCAGCACGCCACCGACCATCCTCATTTTGTTCAACTGTTTGAAGACTACCAGCGCGTGGCAAGGCGCAGCGTGCTGTCCGGCCTGCACGTGCATGTTGAAGTGCCAGGGCACGTGGACCGTATTCAAGTGATGAACGAGGTCTTGCCGTGGTTGCCGCTGTTGTTGGCACTGAGCACATCGTCACCTTTTTGGGACGGCGCCGACAGCGGCTTCATGAGCTACCGTCAAACGGCGTGTGATGAATGGCCGCGGATGGGCATTCCTGAATTCTTCGAAGATCAAAGCGCCTATGAAGCCTACGTCGCCATGCTGATCCGCACCGGCACGATCAAGCAGGCGGGCGATTGCTGGTGGGGCTTACGACCTGCCGCGAAATACCCAACGCTGGAGATGCGCATGACGGATGCCTGTCCGCGCCTGGATGACGTCTTGTGCATCGCCTCTTTGTTTCGCTTGCTGGTGGCCCATGCCATTGACCAACCTCGCCCGGGATTGAGTTATTCGCAAGTGTCACAATGGATCCTCAAGGAAAATCGCTGGCGGGCGAAACGGTCCGGCATCCACGCAGCCTTCATCGTTGAAGGCTACGATCGACCGTTCTCTGCGGCGCAATGGCTGTTCAGGGCGCAACAGATTCTTGGAGACACGGCGCAGAAGATGGGCGTGGAGGATGTGTTCGCCCAGGCCCGCCGGATTCTCCGGGACGGCACCAGTGCGGACCGGCAGCGGAGAGTGTATGCGCGAGCCTTGCGTGGGGGAGGGGATGTTGACGCCGCGTTGTCGCAAGTCGTGGATCAACTGCTGATGGAAACGTCGCAGGCGCCGTGCATCAGTGAAACGGCGCTCACCTAAGACCGAAGATAATCTCCAGCCGAACAAGCCCCCTGTGGCGAGTAATGCTGTTCACTTAAACGCAACGTCGTATCTGTGGCGAGGGAGCTTGCTCCCGTTGGACTGCGCAGCAGGCCCTTTTTGGGGGCGCTTCGCGACCCAGCGGGAGCAAGCTCCCTCGCCACAGGGTTCTTGTTCGACTGGAGATTGTCTTGGATCAGTGAAGGTTTGAGTTTTGGAGTCCGGGTGAATTGATGACAAGGCGGGATTGGAGCCTGCACTGGCCCAATCCCGCGCGCAGCTATTTCAGCCCTGCAACGGCGGTGTCCGAGGCGGGATCATTCGTTTGCTGCCGGCCGACTCAAACGCCGAAGCAAAGCGCAGCAGCGCTGAGTCGTCATAGGCACGACCGGCAAAGGTCAGCCCGACCGGCATGCCGATGTCCGGCATGACGCCCATCGGCACCGTGACCGTCGGCACACCGAGGTGGCGGATGGCGAGGTTGCCGTTGGCGACCCACACACCGTTACTCCACGCGATGTCCGCCGACTGCGGATCGACATCGGCATTTGCCGGCCCGACGTCGGCCACTGTCGGAAACAGCACCGCATCGAGCTTCAGCCGGTCCATCCAGTCTTCAAGGTCGATTCGACGTGTTTCTTCAAGCCCGCGCAGGCCGTCCGGCAGCGTGGTGATCTGATCCCACGGCGTGATGCCACGCTCGGCCATCTTCACGTATTCGTCCATGCCGGCGGCAAGGTCGTCTTCGCGATTGGGCAGGGTGCCCGGGTCATGCGGGAAGATCAGCGGCCCGTCGACATCGGCCAGGCGATTCAGTTTCGGATCACCGTTGGCCCGCAGAAAATCATCGAACGCCCAGGCCGACAGGTCCCACAACTCATGGTGCAGGAACTCCTTGGACACCAGGCCGCGGGTGAACACGGTCGGTGCGCCCGGACGATCGCCTTCGCAATTCGATACCAGCGGGAAGTCGACTTCGACCACCTCTGCACCAGCGGCTTCGAGTGCCCGCCGGGCGTCTTCCCAGAGACCGATCACGCTAGGGCGGGTATTGATTTTCTGCCCCGTCGGGCCACCGATGCCCGGCGCCTCGCTGGTGCCCGCGTCAGGGTCCGCGTTGATGTACATGCGCGGCACGCCGAAGCGTTTTCCAGCGAGCGCATCGGTGGTCGCGGCCAGCCCGGCGTAGGACGCGGGGCGCACCGACGCGACGCTCGGTATCGGCACCCAGGGTTGCAGCCGCCACAGATCGCCGCGTGTATCCGGGTCTTGCGCCACCACCACGTCGAGCACTTCAAGCAGGTCGGCCATGGTTCGCGCGTAGGGCACAACCACGTCCATCGTCGGCGTCAGCGGCCAGTTGCCGCGCACCGAAATCACCCCGCGCGAAGGGGTATAGGCGCACAAGCCATTGTTCGAGGCCGGACCGCGTCCGCTCGACCAGGTTTCTTCGGCAAGGCCGAAGGCCGCGAAACTGGCGGCGGTGGCCGTCCCGGCGCCGTTCGATGAGCCCGATGCGAAAGGCGCCGTCAGGTAGTCAGCGTTGTACGGGCTCTCGGCCCGGCCATAGACCCCGCGCTGCATGCCGCCATTGGCCATCGGCGGCATGTTGGTCTTGCCCAGGCAGATGGCCCCGGCGGCGCGCAGCCGTTCGATGGTGAAGGCATCGCGATAGGCAATCAGGTTTTTGAAGGCCGGACTGCCAGAGGCCGCGGTGAGGCCTTTCACCAGATAACTGTCCTTGGCCGTGTAGGGAATGCCATCCAGCGGGCCGAGCGTTTCGCCCTTGGCCCGACGGGCATCGGACGCTTGCGCTTCGTTGAGCGCCTCGGGGTTGCGAACCACTACCGCGTTGAGCGCGGTTGGCGTGTCGGGGCCGTCGTAGGCGTCGATCCTGGCAAGGTAGGCCTGGACCAGTTCAACTGCCGTGGTCTGGCCAGACTCCAGCGCCGCTCGCAATCGGGCAATGGACACTTCGGTGACTTCGATCATGCTGTTACCACTGACGGCTGATGGGGAAGGAGGTGGCGGTTGGCCTCTTGCCAGGTCTTGGGCTCAGGGGTATCACTTGTCTGAAAATGGGTGTTCATATCGATTTCTCGTTTCACGGCAATACACGACAGGGTCTGGACTTGAAACCTGGGCTGCCTATTTAGCACCAAGGAAGGCACGGAGGGAAACGGTGCAGCGGATTGTGCCGGTTACGACACCTTCTGTTCCATCCCGTCGTGTTTGATTCAGAGGAGATGCAACATGGACCGATTCACCGGTGGCTGCGTGTGCGGCAATGTTCGAATCGAGGCATCAGGACGGCCCTACCGGGTCGGCCTTTGCCACTGCCTCGATTGTCGCAAGCATCATGGGGCCCTTTTCAATGCCAGCGCGATCTTCCCTCAGGAGGCGGTGACGATCGAGGGCGAAACACGCGACTACGCCGGGCGGCATTTTTGTCCGCGCTGTGGATCGTCCGTTTTCGCACGCACCGCCGATGAAATCGAAGTGAACCTAGGGTCTCTCGATGCCCCTGATCAACTGACGCCAACCTACGAAAGCTGGATCGTGCGTCGCGAGTCCTGGTTGCCGGCGTTTGCGCTCATCAGGCACTACGAACACGACCGTGAGGGTACGGGGCGTTTGGAGGAGTAGGGCGTTCTGCGAAAGCAGTCAAGCCTTGACCCAGCGTTGACGGCTCCAGCTGCTCAATGAATCGACGGCGATCACCAGTAGCAACATGGCCAGGATTACCGTGCTGGCTTGAGCTTCCTGGAACAGGCTGAGGCTGACATACAGCATTTGCCCCAAACCACCGGCGCCGACGAATCCGAGCACACTGGCCATGCGAATGTTGTTTTCCCAGCGGTACAGGATGTACGCCAGCAGCTGCGGCAACAGGTTGGGCAGGGTGCCGTAACAGAACGCCGAGATGGCATTGCCGCCCTGCAGGCGGATGGCGTCGGCCGGTTCGGGCGGGGTGTTTTCCAGTGCTTCGGCAAACAGCCGGCCGAGTACGCCGGTGGTGTGCAAGGCCAAGGCGAGGGTGCCTGCATTGGGGCCGAGTCCAGCGGCCAGCACCATCAGCGCCGCCCATACCAGTTCCGGGACCGCGCGCAAGGCATTGAGGACCAGGCGCGATGCACTCTGCAACGGCCAGCCGAAACGCCCGGCCGCGGGCAATGCCAACAGTAGCCCGAAGACCGCCGCGAGCAGGGTGCCCAAGGCGGACATGGCAATGGTTTCCAGCGCGCCGTGACCGATGGCTTGCAGATGACCCGCGCTCAGGTCCGGGCTGAGGAAACGCTGCACATAGGCAGCCATCTGCTTCAGGTTGCCGGCGCTGCCGAGTTCGCCGAGGTCGATGCTTAGGTAGATGAACGAGGCGACTGCCGCAGCGCCAATGCTCAGGAGCAGCACCAGATTGATCAGGCGATTCATGTCAGCCTCCAGCGCAGCAGACGGCTGAGTTGATCGGCCAGCAGCACCAGGACGAGGAACGTCAGTAACAAACTGGCCACTTCACCTCCGGCGAACATGCGTAGCGACAGATCCATTTGCTGACCCAGACCGCCGGCACCGACAAAGCCCATCACCACCGAGGCGCGGATCGCGCACTCCCAGCGGTACACCGTGTACGACAGCAGCTCCGCCGCGACATTGGGCAAAATCCCGTAGCAAAACGCTGCCAGTCGACCGCTGCCTGAACGCAGTAATGCATGGGCCGGTCGCTGATCGACCGACTCGAAAATTTCTGCGTAGACCTTGCCCAACATGCCGCTGTAGGTAATCGCAATAGCCAATACCCCGGCGGTCGGGCCGAGGCCGACGGCGCGCACGAACAGCAGGGCCCAGACGATTTCCGGCACGCTGCGCAGGAAGATCAACAAACCGCGTACCGGCCAACGCAGCAGTTGGCCGCCGAAGCTTGGGTGACCGGCACGGGATGCGGCCGACAGCGACAGGGCGCGACTGGCCAGCAGGCTGGCAGGGACGGCCAATAGCAACGCCAGGGCCATACCGGCCGTGGCGATGGCCAGGGTCTGCAGAGTGGCTTGCAACAGCAGTTCGATGAACTCGGCGTCATGGGCCGGAGGCCAGAAGGCGGAAACAAACCGGCCCATCTCGCTCTGACTGTCACTCGCCACTAAAACGCCGAGGTCCAATTCGCTGAAGTGGATGCCCGGCCACAACAGGGCGAGCGCCAGCAGGGTGAGGAGCAAACGGGGCAGGGCGGCGGGATCGCGCGAGGCAGACGTCAGCATCGGGGAATCTGCACACTCAAGGACACTGGAGGCACCGGTGAGGTGTGCAATTGCTCATTGGCGTAGAGCGTGTCGAGCAGCTCGCGGTCGACGTCGCCGGCCGCAAGGTCGAACAGGATCTGCCCGTCACGCAGGCCGATGATCCGCGAAAAGTGCGCCAGGGCCAGCTCCACCGCATGCAGGCTGGCGATCAGGGTGACGTTGTGCTCCCGGGCGTGGCGGCAGAGCACCGAAAGCGTGTGTTCGGCCAGCACCGGGTCCATTGCCGAAACCGGCTCATCGGCCAGCAGCACCTCGGGCGCTTGATACAACACGCGGGCAATGCCCACGCGCTGTAGCTGGCCGCCGGACAGTTGCTGGCAGTGTGCGAACAGTTTATCGCCCAGGTCCAGCCTGGCCAGCGCCGCGCGGGCGCCCGGAATATCCAGAGGATGCATCAGGTTCAGCAGGCTCTTGCCCAGGCCCCATTGACCCAACTTTCCGGCCAGCACCGCGGTGACCACACGCTGGCGCGGTGGCAGGGGCGGCGATTGATGGATCAGCCCGATGCGTGCGCGCAAACGCTGGCGCTGCCGGGCAGACAGCTGCCACGCTCGCTCGCCGAGCACCTGCAACTCGCCGTTGTCCGGTCGCAACGCGGTGGCCAGCAAGTTGAGCAGGCTCGACTTGCCAGCGCCGGACGGGCCGATGACGGCAACCTGCTCGCCTGCACCGATGTGCAGGTTCACCTCTCGCAATGCCTTGACGCCGTTGGCATGGGTCAGGCTGGCCTGGGTCAGACGCAAGGTCATTTCAGCAGGTCGGCAGCGCGTGCGGCTTCCTCGATGCCTTTGTAATTGTCAGGGCTGGTTTCGATGAACCGGCTGGCCGCCTGCAAATCGAGAATTTCCTTGTCCTTCGGGTTCGCCGGATCGAGTGCCAGGAAGGCCGCCTTGATCTTCGCCGCCAGCGCCGGGTCGAGGGTCCCGCGCACTGTCCAGTTGTAGTCGAAGTAGGCCGGGGTGGTCGCGAACACTTTGACTTTGGCGGTGTCGACCTTGCCGGCAGCGACCAGTTTTTCCCACACGCTGGCGTTCAGCACCCCGGCGTCCACCTTGCCGGCCTGGACCCAGGCGACGGTGGCGTCATGGGCGCCCGAGTAGCCGACGCGGCTGAAGTAGGTTTCTGGCTTGATGCCATCCTTGAGCATGAAATAGCGCGGCATGAGACTGCCCGACGTGGAGGACACCGAGCCGAACGCGAAGGTCTTGCCTTTCAGGTCGGCGAGGGATTTGACGTTCGGGTCGGCGGTGATGAATTTGCTGGTGAACTGGGCATCCTGTTCGCGCTGCACCAGCGGAATGGCATTACCGGTTTTCAGGCGTGCCTGCACAAACGTGAAGCCGCCCAGCCAGGCCAGGTCGATGCGGTCGGTGGCCAGCGCTTCGACCACGGCCGGATAGTCGCTCACCGGCACGAACTCAACCTTCATGCCCAGCTTTTGCTCCAGATAAACGCCCAGCGGCTTGAACTTGCGCAGCAGTTCAGTAGGGGCTTCATCGGGAATCGCGCTGACTTTCAAGGTGTCGGCGGCCTGCGCCAACAGGCTGCCAAATGTCAGGGTAAGGCCGACGGCCAATGCCAGGGTACGCTTGAGCATGGAAGCTCTCCGGTGAATGAACTGAAAAATGATCGATGCGCCTGACGCAAGCTGAACTTGCTTGGCGCTTTGTGAGGGTAGACGAAGCGGGGGCATATTAACCGGTTTTGACCTAGTCAATATGTGTCGTGATGGACTGCACAACCATTGCTCGAACTGAACCTTGACCACGCCGTTGGCATTTAACCGGCATTTTAATCGCTCTCATTGTTTTCTGACGCAAACAGGCCTGCGTGTACGCTTTTGGGCGAGCGCTACGCGTCCCTGTTTTTTGAGTGCTTTAAACATGTTTGGGCGCGCGCGTTTAAAGACACTCGGCGTTACGTCCTAACGGCTACAACGCCTTGCGTCGTTGCCTACGCGTGCGCCAGAATCCGCCGGCTTGTGCGTCTAGGGCGTGGGTTCTATCGTGGTCTCGTCACTAAAAACAGTGATGGGTTTGGTAGACCCTCAGCATCGACGCATTGCGTCACCTTCAGCGGTCCTTTCTCAGGACTGCGATTTTATGGTGGCCATGCGTAGGGCTCCTTCGGGGGCGCCGGTTCCGATGCCCGGTCTACCAACCTCCGTATGGCCGCCACCCTCCGTTTGGTAGCGAGAGGGCGATGGCTCCTTTTTAAGTAGCATCGGAGTGTCATCCATGATCAAACCAACACCCAACCCACCGGACACCAATCCGGCATCCCCCTACGAATCCCTCGATTCCAGAAAACTCCACGAAGCCGCCGAACGCGCCCTCGACCACTACCTCAATCCGGGCGCCCACATCATGGCCAGCAACCACGAACCCGAACCGATGTTCCTCGCCAACCCGGCATACGACACCGAGTCCCTGCTGGCCAACGCCAGTGAATCACTGGGCTCGGCCACTACTATGCTCAGCAATTTTGCGGCGTTATTGGATAACTCACATCGCAAGACGCTGTTGGGGATTACCCAAGTGGTGATGTTGGGGGAGTTGGCGGTGAATCAGGCGTTGGATAAGGTTGAGGTGAAAGAGTAAGGGTGCACCCTCTGTGACGGTGGGTTAACCCGTCGTCACAGAGGGGAGGTGACTGTATCAGAATCAAAGGTCCGAACCGGAGGGCATTCGGTTATGAAAGATTTGCACAAAGTTGCCCAGCCTATTGCTCAGGTGTGTTCGTCCCTCTTCCTTCCCGTTCGAAGAACCGTTGCACTGGCGGGATGAGCGGGGCCGCATCGCCCCCTGACGCGAGGCCCCTGCAAAAAGTAACGACGAATTTGCCTCGACACATCCGGCGCTTTGGGTCGACTGCGGCTTTTCGTGACTGACTGCAGTCGGCCAATAGCTGACCTTGCAGATCGGCTGCCAGAAAGCCACTTTTCCACTGCTATGCTAACAACGTCTGTTTCTACGCCAGAGACGAGCACATGGCAGCACAAGGCATTTTTTATTCATTGCACATCGTCAGAGGAACGCCCCGCGATGCGACACTCACTTAAGCATTCGAGACTTCGTTTTGGCTTTTTGCTGACTGTTATCTCAATGGGGCTAACTGCTTGTTCCAGTAACGACAATATCAATACACCTGCCAAAGCCATTGCTCGACCACCGATCGATGATAGCGAGACGTCTTCTGTACGTGTCACTACCAGTTGGATACAACACTCGCTTAGTCAAGCTGAATGCCTGAAGCACGCTCAATCAGCGCTTACAAAAGCGAGATATTTTGTTGATGCCGGAGACAGGTCCGTTTTTGGGTTTCGTCAAGGGATGACTTTTTCGATCCGCTGCGACTACGAAGGCGTTGCATTTTTAGCAGTGGCTTATCGCCACAGACCCAGTGTTGAAACGCAGGATCGGATTTTGAATGAAATAACCAGGTTATTTTAAGGACTGGTGACAGGCAGCAAACGGCCAGGAGCAGCCAGTCAGATGTGTTTGGATAATCTGGAGTGATCCGGAGTACCGATTAATGCTTGCATGGGTTGAATGCCTCCAACTCCCCACGGGGAAGAGGTACTCCGATGTCCCATGGGGCATAGTTGTTCGGCAAGGGGACATTGGAAGACCAGTTTCCGGTTGCACGAACAAACAAGCCGTCTTGTACGGTAAGCAACGGTATGTGTTGGGACTGTAAATACCGAACTACTTGCGCCCTTTTTTTCACGTCCATTGCTCCTACAGTTTCGCCTAGGCTCAACGCGTAAAAATGCTCCGCCTCGAATAGGTGCACAGGCATCGTGTCCTGCTCCCCCCTCCAGATGTAACCGCATTGCACCTTGGGCGCGCGAAGTTCGCCAGCTTGCCGGTAGTGCTTATTGTCGAAAATTACCAAACGTAAACCACTACGCTCCGAGACAAGCAGCCCTTTTGTCGGTTCAGCTGGTTTCGTAACTCCATAGGGAACAGACATCCAGTTTGCCGGCACAACAAGTTCCGGCACTCCATCAAGTGCAAGGTCGCTCACCAGTTGAGAGGTAGCCTCTGGAGTTCCATAGGGCGCCTGGTACGCACATCCAGCAATCAGCGAGGTGGCAAAGGCCAGAGCAAACAAAACCTTCTTCATACGACCCTTCCTGAAAAGGCTCGTATTCAACACCAATTTCCCGTCTATCACCACTCGCCTATTTTGCAGAGCGCGGCAGCCACATCCGCATAAATGTCTCTAGTCAGAAGCCGCAATCGTTGGATTCAGATCAGTCGTCACATGCAGAAATTGGCCGTTAGCGACCTTGCGCGAAAGGCAGCTATGGGTCAATCCAAGTCATTCAGCCGCCAATCATCCACCCCGCGTAAGGCTTCGTTGGAACCCTTTTCTGAGAGCGCTGAAGAGTGCACGTGTCAGTAAGACGCGTGCACGGGCGTTCCCTTGTGGTTCTAACATGACGTCCGGGCGACTAGCGTCAAATTTGTCGAAGATTAGCGCCATGGGCCGGCAGTGCCCGGGGCAGGATGCCTTCCTGGAATTCACAAGTCCGGCAGTTGCTGCGGGCACGATGAGGGCTTAGTTAACCAACACCTCGTCCAATGCCTGCTCGAGGGTGCTGACCGTGCGCTCGATATTGTGCAGCTTTTCGAGTCCGAACAGACCGATGCGGAAGGTCTGGAAGTCGGCCGGCTCGTCGCATTGCAACGGCACTCCGGCGGCGATCTGCAGGCCGTGGTTGGCAAATTTCTTGCCGCTCTTGATGTCGGCATCATCGGTGTAGCTCACCACTACGCCAGGCGCCTGAAAGCCCGCTGCGGCCACGCTCTTGATGCCTTTGCCGGTCAACATTGCCCGCACCCGATCGCCCAGGGCCTGTTGTTCGTCGCGGACCTTGTCGAAACCGTAGGCTTGCGTCTCTTTCATCACTTCGTTAAATCGCGCGAGGGAATCGCTGGGCATGGTCGCATGGTAGGCATATCCGCCCTGTTCGTAGGCCTGCATGATCTGAAGCCACTTTTTCAGGTCGCAGGCGAAGCTGCTGCTTTGCGTCCGCTCGATGCGCTCGAGGGCCAACGAACTGAGCATCACCAGTGCGCAGCAAGGGGAGGCGCTCCAGCCTTTCTGCGGTGCGCTGATCAGCAGGTCGACTGCGCATTGCTGCATATCAACCCAAAGCGTGCCTGAGGCGATGCAGTCCAGCACGAACAGGCCACCCACCGCGTGCACGGCGTCGCCGACGGCCCGCAGGTACTCGTCGGGCAGGATAATCCCTGATGAGGTTTCAACGTGGGGGGCGAAGACAATCTGCGGCTTCTGCGCCTGAATGGCTGCCAGCACTTCGTCCAGAGGGGGCGGGGCGTAGGCCGCCTGGCGACCAGTCTCGACAGGTCGGGCTTTCAGCACCGTGGTGGCCGCCGGGATGTTGCCCATCTCAAGGATCTGGCTCCAGCGATAACTGAACCAGCCATTGCGTATCACCAGGCATTGCTGGTCGGTGGCAAACTGGCGCGCCACCGCTTCCATGCCAAATGTGCCGCTGCCCGGAACCACCGCAACAGCCTGGGCGTTGTAGACCTGTTTCAAGGTCCTGGAAATGTTCTTCATCACGTCTTGAAATGACTGCGACATGTGGTTGAGCGAGCGGTCGGTGTAGACCACTGAGTACTCGACCAACCCCTCGGGATCGATACTGGGATATACCTTTGACATGGGGTGACTCCTTTGGCAGAGATGTCAGTGGTATCGACCCTGCCCTAAGCCTTGGCAAATGACAAGATTACTCGGGATCGAATTGCGACTTCTGTCGAGCGGTTGGTATCACCTGTGGGCGGCAACGGGTTCTAACTGCGTAGATTGCGCACATGAAATACAACGGTAAAAAGCAGGCAATTACCGATAACGAGTAAAACGGTGCTACTGCCCCCAGTCCGGTTGGTCGACAACGATGGTGCAACGCGGCAATCAGGTTACAACCAGTCTGTCCACTGACTGCTTATGACCGATTACAGCCTGTCGCGAAGGGCAGCAACCGACCCATTGCAAACATTCATGTCTGCCTCTACAGAGGAATTTAGGGCTCAAAATGCGATTCATGGATTGAGTCATCATTTTTCGATAGCGGAACTTCAGAAACGCCACGTCATGTTGCCGGTCAGGGCTTGAATCCAGGCATCGTCGAACTGACCGGAGACTCGGTTGCCCGAGATCGACTTGGTCTGGTCCACCGGCATGTCGCCGAGCCAGACCATGGCCCAACTGACGTTGATGTCGGTGTCTTGGTTCAGAGCATAGGTGGCGCCTGTGGCGATGCGCCAGGACTCGCCCATAGGTACGATCACGCTGCGTTTGCTATCGGAGACAGCGCTGCTGTCGTAGGCCACGCCGACATTCCACAGCCATTGCTCGGTGGCCTGGTACTGCGCGCCAAGGGACAGGTGCCAGGTGTCCTTGAAACTGGCATCGACCGATTTCGACTGCGCGCCAAACGCCGTGGTGTCGACCTGTACGCCGATCTCACCGAATTCCGACCAGTCCTGCCAGTTGGCCGAGGCCAGCAAGGCCCATTGCCGGTCCAGTTGCTGGAACAGGCTGAGGGTCACGGTCTGCGGCACGGTGGTGTCGAGTTTGGTGTTGGTGTCGCTGATGCGTTCCAGCAAACGGCCGTCGCCTTTTACATCCAGCCGGTCTTCGAAGTCCAGGTCGACTTTGCTGGTGTAGGCCAGGCCAATGCGGGTGCCGGATTGCGGGGCATAGATCACCCCGACGTTGGCGCCATAACCCCAGGCACCATCCTTGTACTTGTACTGACCGTCAGCGCGATCGGTGAAACCGAAGGGAGAGCGGTCGATGGCGGTTTGCGCCTGCAACATGCCGTACATGGCCTTGACGCCAACGCCCACCGACCATTGCTCGTTGAAGCGATACGCCACGCTGGGCACCAGGGACAGACCCAGCAGGCTGGAGTTCTGCGCGAAGTAGCGGCCGGACCAATCGTTGTCGTAGTTGACCGCCAAGCCGAAGTCGCCGTACTGGCCGAAGCCGACGCTCCAATGTTCATCCAGTTCATGGCTGATGAAGAAACTGCCACCGGGGATCGGTTCGAGGGCATTGCCACTGCCGCTGCCGGCCACATTGCTGCCGGCGTCGCGATCGAAGCTCAGGTCGCCATACAGCACTTGCAAGCCGCCGGTGATCTGCGTGCCCGGCAGGTAACTCATACCCGCCGGGTTACTGGCGATGGTCGCTGGGCCTTGGGCCCGGGCGGCGGCACCGGCGTTGGCCAGGCCAGCGTTATCGGTGCCGATTTCGTAGAGCATGATGCCGCCGGCCCAGGCTTGCTGGCAGCACAGCGCGAGGAGCGTACAAGCAGGCAGGGCAGTGGTTTTGGTTGGCATGGTTAACCTCTATCCATTATCGAATTAACGTAGCGCACGCACACATGTCCATGGAGTAACAGCAGGCGTCCCACGCGCCTTCTCAAGTCGAATTGATACTAGTCGAGAAAACCTGAACTAAGCTCTCCGGGTCGCTTCGCATCGAGGCGGTACACCGCAGTGGTAGTGCATATTCTCGTTATCGAGAAGGAGCTACTGATGAGCAAAGTCGTCCACCTCATGCCTGTCATTGCCCTGGTAATTATCTGGCCCGATACCGGCAAAACTGCCGATAGCCAGGCCGAGCTGGCCAAACAATCACTGAACCCGGTTGCTGCGCTGTACAGCGTGCCGATTCAGTACAACTGGAACCAGAAACTCGGCCCCAGTGGCGAGGGCTACCAAAGCGTCACCAATATCCAGCCGGTGCTGCCCTTCACCCTCAATGACGAGTGGAACCTTATTTCCCGAACCATCCTGCCAGTTATCGATCAACACGGTCTGGTACCGGGTGGGCAGGCGGACAAGTCCGGGGTCGGTGATGTGACCCAGAGCTTCTTTTTTTCACCCAAACACCCGACCGCGAGCGGCTGGATTTGGGGGGCAGGACCGGTAATCCTGGTGCCAACCGGCAGTGATGAGCTGTTGAGTGGTGAGCAGTGGGGGGCGGGTCCTACCGTGGTTGCCCTCAAGCAAAGTAACGGCTGGACCCGCGGTATCCTGGCCAATCACATTTGGTCGCTGGACCAAAGCCCTCCCGATGACAAAGACAAAATCAACCAGACCTTCCTGCAACCGTTCTTCAGCTACACCACCCCTACCTACACCACCTTCGGCATCAACACTGAGTCCACCTACGACTGGCAAACCCGCGAATGGTCAGTGCCAATCAACCTGTTCGTGACCCAGCTGTTCAAAGTGGGTCATCAACCCATGAGCTTGCAAGTGGGCCCTCGGTATTGGGCTGAAAGTCCGAAAGATGGCGCACAAGGCTGGGGGTTTCGGGTGGCGTATACGCTGTTGTTTCCAAAATGATTCCAGCTCCGCTGATGCATCTGTAGGCGTCACGAGTGGTCGCTGCTCGCAAACGTCAAAATGGCGAAGTGGCGACCTCTGATGAAGCCGCCATGTTTCTCCTGTCTGATCAGTTACCTGCTGGCATCGGCAGGTTGATGCCTTCCTTTTTCAAGGTGTCACGCACGGATTGGAATTTCTGGTATTGCGACAGCTCGATCGGCCCGTCATAACCCATGCTTTGCAGTTTGCGTGGTGGGTAATCGACGTAGGTTTTCATTAGCTTCATGATCGCGCCTGTGATCGGCACCATCGTCCAGGTACGCTCAGTAAAGTTGTTCATGAACAGGTCATAGCGCTCTTGCGGGTCTTGCCACAAGTCAAAGACCTGCGGCACGGTAGCTACATATTTTTCTGCGCCTTTCCATCCCAGGTTAGTGTCCACCGCCAGGCCGCCAGTTTGCGCGCCATCATCGCCGCGCAGGTTGAATACGGCCTTGTAGTTTCCGACACGCGCCGCACCCGGGGACAGTTCGTTCTCGGTGAAGTAGAACCACTCCTTGCGCGGAGAAGGGCCACTGCCGGTGAGTACAGGGGTCATGTCGTAACTGTCGAAGATGATTGGCTGACCTTCGCGATCTTTTTCCGGCAGCTTCACGCCAGCGACAGAGGCGAAGGTCGCCATCAAATCCAGGCCACCGAGCAGCTCGTGGTTTTTTGTGTCGGGCTTGATCTTGTCTGGCCAGACGGCAATGGCGGGTACCCGGTTACCGCCCTCACGCACTGTGCCCTTGGTCCCGCGGAACGGGGTGTAGCCGGCGTCCGGATAAACATCCTGCCAGGCACCGTTGTCAGTGGTGTAAACCACAAGCGTGTTCTTATCCAGGCCCAGTGCCTTGAGCTTGTCCAAAATGCGGCCGATGTGGGTATCGAGTTCGACCACCGAGTCGGCGTACTTGGACTTAGACATGGATTTATGCACGAACTCCGGTGCAGGCATGTTCGGCTGGTGCACTTTCATGAAATTGACGTTGATGAAAAACGGCTTGTCCGATTTGGCTGCCGTGTCGAGAAACTCCAGGGCAGCTTTTTCGACATAGTTGTCAAAGAACGGAATGCCGACCACGCCGGGTTTTCCATCCACGACAGGCGTGTCCACGTACTGGCCGTTGACCTTGAATTCTTCTATCGGTTTTTCCCCGGCCTTGCCGGACAATGCGCCCTTGGTCACCCGTTGGAACATGGCGCGGGTTTCCGGGTCCATGTCCGGGAACCAGGTCGGATCGGCGTAGGTGTAAGCGTTGAGGTGATACAGGCCGACGTATTTCATCACGTCATAACCTTGCGCATTGGGTAGCGCATAATCGGCTTCGCCCAAATGCCATTTGCCGGTGAAATAGGTGTCGTAGCCACCGGTTTTCAGCACCGATGCCAGCGTCCACTCGGCTGCTGGCAGGCCACCGCCCTGGCCCTGGAAGGCCACGGTGGTCATGCCGCTACGATTAGGAATACGCCCGGTTTGCATGGCTGCCCGACCCGGTGTGCAGCTTGGCTGGGCATAAAAAGAGTAAAAAGTGACCCCTTCCGCCGCCAGCTCATCGATGCTGGGCGTCGGCATGCCTCGACCGACCCCACCGCCGTAAGGACCCAGGTCGCCATAGCCGGTATCGTCGGAGACGATAAACAGAATATTGGTCTTTTCCGTCTGAGCCGCATGGGCAAGTCCGTTCAGTGACAAAAGCGCAGCAAACACTATTGATAGTTTGAAACGATCCGATAGCTGTTCCATACCAGGATTCCTCGTTGTTTCATGGTGCTGGCAACCGGTGATGGTGCACATCAACATTGACCCATGGTGCATTGACCACCGAGTAATTAGCCTAGGTACTGCGTACAGAATCATTTCCCCCTGTGGCATGACCATGCACGGGTTAAGGCGCAGGAAGGAGTCTAGTGCGTTTTTTTTCAAATGAACGGGGCGATAGCCGTGTTTTGTTGGTGTATGTAACGCCAGGATTACAAACTGACTAGATACCAACCATGAACGCGGTAAACACAATCGCCACAAAGCGCGACTCGACTTAAAAATGACTACCGACGGTTCATCGAGTCGCGTGTGCAATATCGCCGCAGAAAATATCGGCGCTGCCATCCTCGGGTGAAGTACGCACGACAACGGCGTACTTGCCGGAAAGCAGGTCTGGCATTGTAATGGGCGCGCTTCTGTAAAAGGTCCATCCACCGGTGCCTGCATTGGGTTCGTGTTGACCTTATCGTTCATTGCGTACGCGACTGGCCCGGGTTGCTGGCAACTGCCTTTGTTGATGAAGGTGTAGATGCGCGGCGGCAGGATGGTCCCGTTTGGAACGCCGGTAATGTAGAAGTCAAAGTTGGTTTGATTGCCTTCGCCAGTCAATGTAGTCGTGGCGGTATGACCAGGGTTTTTATGGGTCGCTGCCAACGGAAGATTCATTGATTGGTGTGAGGAGCTGGTGCAGCCGAAGAGACTTGCGGTAGTCAATAGCACTGATAGGGGGAGACGGAGTTTCATTGCCAACCTCCAATATTGGAAGTAGTGCGGTGGGGGGACTATTGGGTATAGCTCAATAACGTCGCTGTGCGTTCTTGAACGTCTACTTTTATAGCCCGTTAAATCCCTGAATCCCCCCGGTTTATCAATCAGACGTTGTGAGCTCGCATGCTCACACGCTTGAGCACCTGCAAGTAGGTGGGTGGTTGCGGCACGATGCCGCGCTGGCGCTAAAGTGCATGCAATTTAGGCAAGCGGAAATAGGGCGCTGACGCCATCAGATGATGCTCAATATGAAAATTGACCCGGATCGGCGCCACGCAAGCGCGGGCGATCCAACACGGACTGTGTGGTTCAGGTACTGAGCAGTACGTCCGGGCTTGATTCCAGGCAGGCATGCTCCGCCATGGAGCGAATGTTTCTCACTGATCGAACAGACCTGCTGGCAATTGGCGGCTGCGAAGGACTCTGCGTCGAATTGCGTCCAGAAGGCCTTCAGCCACAACGTGACCATCCCGCGTAACCCGCAATCCGGTCAGCCAACCGGCTAGAAAGAAGAAAGGGACAGATTTGTTTTCTGTACTTTTGACCGGCAGCTTCTGGCCGAGAGTGTGTAAAAACGTCAGATTTGGTTTTCTATATCGACGCCAGGAGACCGTGCTGACATTTCGCAAACTGATCAAGTCCGTGACGTTTCCAGGAACAGTTAAAACCGCTCAGCAAGCTCTTAAAGCCCTTTGGATGGGGCAAAAAAGACCGGTTTTTACGCCGTTAACGCTTTCATCAAGCCAGTGGTGCATATGGGGCGAGAGCGCACCGTCCTTCTTTGTTCTGATATCGGCGAACGACGCACCTGCCAGCGTCGGTAATGGGGTGACCATCAGTTTCGAAGCGCCGCCCCGTGCCGCCATCGACGCGTTCCATGCAGCCGCCTTGGCCGCTGGCGGTACCTGTGAATGCCTGCCGCGACCGCGTGGCTGGGCACCGAATGCCTACGCTGCCTATGCCCGTGATCTGGACGGCAACAAGAGGGCGGCCTATTGCTTCAGTCCCGATTAAAACCCGGTTCGCCTTGATTTTCGCCACCATGATCCTGTTGGACATACCCAGCAGGGCGTAGCGCAATTACTCCACTAGATGATCCACCAATGGGTGAACCGTCTCATCGACCGAGACCGGTGGCTGGACCCGCTGTCATTGGTCGGGCGCTAGCCACGTATCCACCACCCGCCGATCCAGTTCCTCCCAATCAGCCATGCCCAACACCCGCGTGGTGTTCAGCCCGCGCAAATAACCACGCAGCTGGTTGGCGGTGGCACGGGTTAACTCCCGGTCGTGCGGGTTTTCGCACAGCAGTACAGTTTCGTACTGGATCAAGTACTCGGCCACCCGGTCACGGAACTCGGGCAGGACGGCGTCGCGGATCAGGTCAAACGTTCTCAAGGAGAGGCCTCATCAATGTATTTCGGTTGTGATTGAGTGTGTACGAGTCTGCACGGCGCGCAACTATTGCGTGAAGTAATAGTGACAATCACGAAAGACAAGTTCTGCTTTGTCAGTAATCACCGGAAAATCGCCCCCATCGAACACAGCCCGTGACGCTGACCCGTCACGCGATGAACCGGACTTTTTATTTTCAGGATGACATCCATGCGCCCTTTATTTGTGCCTGCCATGGCGTTTGCCTCTTTATTGCTCGCCGGTTGCGCCTCTGCGCCGAACGACCCGACGCTGACCCTGCAGACCAGTAAGACACCTGCGCAATACGCCGACTGCGTCGTACCGAAATTGCAGGGCAGTGCGTTGAGCCCGACCGTCTCGCAGACCCAGCGCAGCTACCGGATCGTGGTGCCGAGCAAAGTCTCTGCGGACAACGTGCTGGAAGCCTACAAGTCCGGCAGTGGCGGCAAGGTGTTCATCTACGAGCGGCACTTGCTGGCCTCGAACTTCCTGCCGTCGAGTTTCGGACGCGCCGCCCAGGATTGCATCTGACCCCGGCCCGTAAACGTTTTTCAAGCGCTCCTTTGGTTGGCCGCAACCAACCAATTTTTTGCCCCGCACCGCCTTTCGGTCGCGGGGCTTTTTTTTGTCAGGGCCAACTCGAATCGCCATACGGCATCGATTGCCGGTCGATCTCACATGAATGAAAACAGGTTCCCGCGGCACGAAATAATCCTGTTCTCAGGACGCAAAGCATCGTAGTTTACGCGCCATAAATACAAGGACGTCAGGAGTGTAAGTGGGCGCTTATCGTTTGCTGTTGGCTATTCTTGTAGCCGTTTCTCATATGGGCAAAACGTTCGCGGGGCTTAACCCTGGCGTGGTTGCCGTGATTTCCTTTCTGATCATCAGCGGCTTTGTAATGACCTCGCTCATTGAGCGCAATTACAAGGCGCCGCAGAAAATCGGGCTGTTCTACATGGACAGGGCCTTGAGGCTTTACCCTCAATTCCTGTTCTACTTCCTGGCATCGTGCGCGGTGATTTATTGCCTGCTGCCCGGCACGCCTCAAGCCGCCGAGCTGACGCTCGGGAACATCGCGGCGAGCCTCACGATGGTGCCCCTCGGCTTCTACATGTTCGGGCTCGCCGGGCCGCTGATTCTGCCGCCGGCCTGGTCTCTGGGGCTGGAGATGTGTTTCTACCTGGTGATTCCATTCCTGTTGATCTACAAGGTGAGGGGCGTTGCGTTTGTCTTGTCTGTCGCCGTATTTATGACCGCGTGTCTTGGTTTCCTCAACACCGATGTGTACGGCTATCGCCTGTTGCCGGGCGTCTTGTTCATGTTCCTGTGCGGCAGCTACCTGTACAAACCGCAGGCGAAGGGTTTAGCGATCGCTGCCGGCACTGCCGTGGTGGCTGCCTTGATGTTTGCGGCCATCGAAGCGGGACTGATTGAGCGTCGGCCGTTTAACGCGGAGGTGACGGCGGGCATCGCCTTAGGCATCCCGGCCGTGTACGTGCTGACGAAACTCAAGTTTCACCGGGTTGACGAATTCCTCGGGGACATCAGCTATGGCGTGTTTTTGAATCACTTTGTGGTGATGTACTTCCTGCGTGCTTTCTGGCCCGTGGCCTACGACGCGCACATCGTTGCCGCCGTTCTGATCCTGTCGTTCGGGTTGAGCTGCGTTTCGTACTACAGCATCGAACGGCCGGCGCTGAAACTCCGCCATGCGCTTCGGGCGGGCGCGAGGTTCAGCGTGGGTAAACGGCGAGGCGGCGAAAAGGTGGCTTAGTGCGTGTGACTTCGTAGAGCCCGTCTCCACACTTTTGCATGAAACGATCACGCTAAGGTGCAAGCTCACCATACCCAGGTATGGTAGCTGGCGTGGTGCGTCGCGATGCAGACTCGATTCCTGAACGATCAGTCCCTTTCACCTCGAGAGAGTGGCTTTCGCTTAAGACCCCTTGAGTCAGGCAATCGGAGAATAACCATGACGACGCATCTGAACATCCCCACCCCAAAGGATGGAGCATCTCAGCCAGTGAGCGGTCAGCCGGACTCCGGCTTAAGCTTGTACACCACCTCGAATTTCGGCGGAACGGGGGCGCAAGAGATGGTTTCTTCGCGCTATGCCCTGCGAGTCGGCGAGATTGACGTACTGGTGATCAGCGATGGGGTGCTGCCGCTGCCGACGTCGACGATGTCCACCAATGTCGACCCCGCCGATCGCGAGGCCTGGTTCAAGGATCAATACCTGGGGCCGGACGCATTCGATTGGCCGCTCAACGTTCTGGTGCTGCGCAGCGGCGACCAGATCATCCTGGTCGACGCTGGGCTGGGTGGGCAATTCCCCGGCTTTCCGCGGGCCGGGCAGTTCCCCAAGCGTCTGGAGTCGGCCGGCATTGACCTGGCGTCGGTGACCGACGTGGTGATCACCCACATGCACATGGACCATATCGGCGGGCTGCTCGTCGATGAGGTGAAGAACCGGTTGCGTCCTGATGTGCGAATTCACGTTTCGGCGACCGAGGTCGATTTCTGGGCGACTCCCGACTTCACCCAAACCACCATGCCGACGCCGGTGCCCGACGTTTTGCGGTCCACGGCCCAGCAGTTCATGGATGCCTTCCACAACCAGCTGAAGACGTTCGAAGACGAATATGAGGTGGCACCGGGCGTGGTCGTCAAGCTGACCGGCGGCCACACTCCGGGGCACAGTGTGGTCTACGTGAACTCCGGCGGTGAGCGGTTGACGTTCGCAGGCGACGCGCTGTTCCCGGTCGCCTTCGAGCACCCTGAATGGCACAACGGCTTTGAACATGACCCGGAGGAAGCGTATCGCGTGCGCGTTCGCCTGATGCGTGAGGCGGCGGCGAGCGGCGAGCTGTTTGTCGCCACACACCTGCCGTTCCCCTCCGTTGGTCGAGTGGCCATCGACGGTGATGCCTTTCGCTGGATCGCGGCCATCTGGGACTATTGATCGCTCGCCGGAGCCGGATCTCCGTTCAGGCCAAGGCCGCCCGCTGGTGCGGGAAAAGCCGGCTTGGCGGGGGGGGGCGCACCCTTTGCCGGGCCAGCACTAAGCTGGCCCAAGGCGTATCAACACGGCGCAATGCCGGGCACACGGTCTCTCGATGCGATCTCGAACGACGGCATCGCCTATCAGCCTACGGAACCACCATTGCTCGACCCTCACCTTCTGAGAGAGGTCAACACTGCGCTTCTCCAGATCACAGGCGCATTGCGGGTCGTTCAGCAGCACCTGTCTATTTCCGCGTTGTGCACCCTGTGCGCCCCCCGGGGATCGGGTCCGGCCATTTAAGCTGATATCATTCGGGCGCTGACACACCGAGTGGAAAACCATGAATCGTCAAAAAAAAATCAAGCAGCTATTAAAGGCGCATGCCAAAAAAGCCAGTGCCAAACTGGCACCGGCAAGCAAGTCTAAATACATCAGCAAGGCTGATCGATTGAAGCTCGCGGCTGAATCCACTCTCGACCCCATCACGTCCTCTGAGAGCGAGTGAGTTGCAGGAAACAGTGGTCTGTGGTGTACAGCGATGTTTTGCCGACACGCCGATTCACTGTTAGCGCCGCATCCGTCCCTGGAGCGTCCAATGCCGCCCATCATCACGCGCCTGGTGGCGCTTGTTGTTCTTTGCCTGACGCTTGAAGTGTTCGCCCAGACCGGCGCCTGCCCGGCTGGCGAGAAGCAAGTGTGCCTGGACGGCTGCATCTGCCTGCCAGACATGGGACTGACGGATGACCTTTACCAGATCGCCGCGCCAGCCTTGGCGCTGTGGCTGACCCAAGCCCGCGCCGACGCCGCCGTCACCGGCCTGCAACCCATTCCACCGCACATCCGGGAGCAACTGCTGCGCTGGTACGATCCCGTCGTCCTCGATGCCGCGCGCTACAAAGTCAGCGATAGCGGCCAGTTCAACGCCGCCACTGCCATGCTGCAAAACCCCGATGTCGGTGCTGTGACGCTGATCGACATCATCCTCTTCCGGGATGCTGAAACCGCAGAACAGAACATCGTGCTCTGGGCGCACGAGCTCAAGCATGTGCAGCAGTTCCAGGAATGGGGGGTAGAAGGATTTGCCCAGCGGTATACACAAGATTTCAATGCGGTAGAGGCGCCGGCTTATGCCATACAGGCTGAGGTCAGGCGGACGTTGCGGGACGGAGCTGTCACTCATCCTTGAACCTGATCTGGAGCGGCGCATGAAAGTTGGTGTGATTTCCGATACTCACGGCTTGCTCCGTGCCGAAGCCCTGGCTGCCCTGGCGGGTTGTGAGCGGATCATTCACGCGGGTGACATCGGCAACGCCGACATTCTCGATCAACTCAAGGCTATCGCTGCGCTGTACGTTGTCCGTGGGAATAATGACCTGGACGCCCTGTGGGCAGAAAAACTTCCTGACCTTCTTCGTTTTGATCTCGACGGATGGGAAACGCTGCTGGTGCATGACATCGCCGATGTCCCGGCCGCGCTCGACTCAGCCATCAAGCTGGTGATCACCGGTCATTCGCACAAGCCACGGATAGAGTGGCGTGGCGACCGGCTTTACCTCAATCCCGGCAGTGCGGGGCGGCGGCGTTTCAAGCTGCCGGTGACGCTGGCGCTGCTGGATGTGTTCGAAACGTCCCTGGAACCGCGTCTGGTGTCTTTGCTGGAATGATGTTCAGAACTGGGTCGGCGGAATTTTTTCCAACATAAAACGGCTCGTTGATCAAACGAGCCGTCGTTGTGAAAGGACTATTTCAGATCGGCCTCAAAGGTGATCCGCATCAATCACCGCCTTGGCGAACGCCTGTGGATCTTCCTGCGGCAAGTTGTGACCGATGCCACCGCTGATCAGCCGGAATTCGTATTTGCCGGTGAAGCGCTTGGCGTAATCCTCGGGGGCTGGGTGCGGCGCACCGTTGGCATCGCCTTCAAGGGTGATGGTCGGCACGCTGATGGACGGCGCCGTGGCCAGTTTCTGTTCGAGCGCCTCGTATTGAGGCTCGCCCTGGACCATGCCCAGGCGCCAGCGGTAATTGAAGACGGTGATCTCGACGTGGTCGGGGTTGTCCAGGGCCTTGGCGCTGCGGTCAAACGTGGCGTCATCGAACGCCCATTTTGGCGAGGCCAGTTGCCAGATCAACTTGGCAAAATCATGAGTGTTTTTCTCGTACCCGGCACGACCACGGTCGGTGGCGAAGTAAAACTGGTACCACCACTGCAATTCGGCCTTGGGTGGCAGCGGGTTCTTGCCGGCCGCCTGATTACCGATCAGGTAGCCGCTGACCGAAACCAGCGCCTTGACCCGCTCTGGCCACAGCGCCGAGACGATGCCGGCGGAACGTGCGCCCCAGTCATAGCCACCGAGCACCGCTTGTTTGATCTTCAGCGCATCCATGAAATCAATGACGTCACTGGCCAATGCGGCCGGTTGGCCGTTGCGAAGGGTTTTATCGGACAGGAAATGCGTATCGCCATAACCACGCGCATACGGCATCAGCACGCGATAGCCCTTCGCCGCAAGCAGCGGGGCGACTTCGTCATAGCTGTGAATGTCATACGGCCAGCCGTGCAGAAGGATCACCACCGGACCATCAGCCGGGCCTGTTTCGGCGTAGGCCACGTTCAGCAGTCCAGCCTTGATGTGCTTCAGCGGGCCGAACGGGGAGGGTGTGGCCTGAGCGGCGTCGGCCTTGATCGCCGCCGGCTGCACGGTGGCGCTCGTTTGTGCGTGGGCCGCACCGAGCGCGCCGAACAGGGCGAATGCCAGGATCGACGAGCTGACCAGGTGGCGACGAGTCATGCCGGTTTTGTTCTGCATTGCCATCTTCATGGTGATGTCTCCGTTACAAGGCGTTGGCCAGGGGGTCTGGCTGAGCCCCTTGAAACCTTGAAAACATTTGAACGCGGCGACGTATCTGGCCTGTGTCGAAACGCAGGCCCGGTGAAAACGCATGTATCAAGAGGGTAGCCGTACACACTGTGATACACAGCGACGCAGGGGGGGGCGGTGTCATCTTGGTGTCACCTAAGGCATGGCAGGATCATCACAAACCATCTTCAGTACCCAGCGCACCCGCCCACGGGCTGATGAATCTGCCAGGAATCCCCACCATGAAAGGGAACGCCTCTCTGTTTGCGGCCATCGACCTGGGCTCCAACGCGTTTCGCCTGATGATTGGCCAGTCGGTCAGACGCAACCAGCAGATCGTGATCCAGGAAGTCAAAACCCTGCGCGAGCCCGTCCGTTTGGCGGAAGGATTCCAGGGCGGCGCGCTGGATGAGTTGGCGTTGGATCGAGGGTGGCAGGCGCTCGCGCGATTCGGCAAAAAACTGCGCGGCTTTGAGGCCGGACGGGTGCGGGCCGTGGCGACCAGCGCGGTGCGCGAAGCCGACAATGCCCAGTTGTTTTTGACCAGCGCCGAGCGTCACCTGGGTTTTCGGATTGACGTGATCTCCGGGCATGAAGAAGCCCGGCTGGTGTATGCCGGGGTTGCCCACACGACACCGAGTGCCGCGAGTATGCGGCTCGTGGTGGACATTGGCGGCGGCTCCACCGAGTTGATTCTGGGGCAGGGCGCACAGCCCCTATTGACCGAAAGCATTGCCATTGGTAGCCGCACTTTTGGCACGCGTTATTTCCACGGAGGCTGCATTACGGCTCAGGGCCTGCTGGAAGCCGAGCGCGTCGCCACGGTGCAGTTTGAAAAGGTCGCACGTCGTTACCGGGCGCTGGGTTGGCAGCAGGCCATCGGCTCTTCAGGCACCGCGCGGATGCTCGCCAAAGTCCTCAAGGCCAACGGCTTGAACGATGATGACCAAGACGGAATCACCTACAGCGGCCTGCTGCGCCTGTCGTTGCGCCTGCTTGAAGCGAGGCAGGTCAATCAACTCAGGCTGGCGGGTTTGCAACCCCATCGCCTGAATAGCTTGCCTGGCGGACTGGTGGTCATGCTGGCCGCGTTCAAGGTCTTTGGCCTGTCGCAAATGACGCCTTCGGAAGCGGGTTTAAGGGTCGGGGTGTTACATGGATTGATGGCCAGGCATTGACTGGACTCTGATAACTGACTGCAGTCATTAACGGTCAGGGACGCAAGCCGTCAGTCAGCGCGCCTCAAAGGCGGGTGAACGCCATCTATCATGAACCGGGCGAAACCATCCTGAAGGAGGCGGTTATCTCATGAACAAGGAACCCATCGGCTCAAAGAACGCAGAGGACGAAGACGCCTCTGCGCTGATAGACGCGAGAATCAAAGAGCTGAGTGACTGGCGGGGCGAAACGCTCGCCAGGATTCGAACGATCATCCAGCACGCCGACCCCGATGTGGTCGAGGAATGGAAATGGCGGGGCGTTCCAGTGTGGTCACACGCGGGCATCATCTGCACCGGCGAGACGTACAAGAACGCCGTGAAAATGACCTTCGCCAAGGGCGCTTCGCTGGAGGATCCTTCGGGACTTTTCAATGCCAGTCTTGAAGGCAATACCCGACGGGCGATTGATGTGCATGAGGGCGATGAGATTGATGAGAGTGCGTTGAAGGCGTTGATCGTTGCCGCCGTCGTCCTCAACAGTTCGCGAAAAACCGCGGGTGCCAAAACGGCGAAATGAGAGCAAGGGAGGTGGGGGTATTCATCATGATCCCATTGCGCGTGCTCGTTTGCTTCTCAAGCTCTTGTAGGGCACTTCGTCGGTATCCGTAGATACCGTCCGAATATCTTGCTTCACCACCTCCGGCTACACCCCTCTCAAACCACATTCTGTGAACCCCCACCCCACGTTTTGCACCTTGAAGGCCCGGCCCGTCGGCCTAGGATGGGCCTCAGTGGTTGCACCGGACTTCTGGCCTGCGTTCCGCCATCGGCGCTGCCCATAACAATAAAAGACACACCTTGCCTGGACTGGAGAAGAACTGATGAAACCCCTGATTGGACTTATGCTGGGCGATGTCACCGGCATTGGCCCTGAGTTGGTCGTCAAGCTGTTGTCGACGCCTGAAGCACGTGAGCGGGCGGATGTGGTGATCATTGGTGACGAGCGAGTGCTCGAGCTCGGCATGCGTGACGCCGGGCAGCGCATTCCTTACCAGAAGATTGTGCACCTGCGCGAGGCCGACCACTCCCAGGGTGCCGTGCCCTTGATCGATTTACATAACGTGGATCCTGCGTTGTATGAGCGCGGTCTGGTCAACGCGGAGTCGGGTCGTCTGACCGGCGAAACCCTCAAGATCATGACCGACATGGCCCTGGCCGGTGAGCTCGATGGCATTTGCTTCGCGCCGCTCAACAAGGCCGGGCTGCATCGCGGTGGCTGGAAGTACCACGACGAACACCAGATGTTTGCCGCCTGGACCGAACACGTCGGTTACTTCGGCGAAGTGAACATCATCCCGCAGTTTTCGACCTTCCGCGTGACCTCCCATGTAGCGCTGCGCAAAGCCGTCGACATGGTGCAACCGGACCGCATCGAAGGGGCGCTGCAACTGGCCCATGACACGTTGCGTGCGCTGGGCAACAACGCGCCGCGTATCGGCGTCGCGGCACTCAATCCCCATGGCGGCGAGAACGGCCTGTTTGGTGATGAAGAGATCACGATCATCCGCCCGACGCTCGAAGCCTTGCGCCTCAAAGGCCTGGCCTGCGAGGGGCCGTTCCCATCGGACACGGTGTTTATCAAGGCGCGCAACGGTGATTTCGACGCAGTGGTGATCATGTATCACGACCAGGGCCAGATCGCGACCAAGCTGCTGGGCTTCTCGTCCGGCGTGACCCTGACCGGCGGCCTGAAGACTGTTTACGCAACTCCGGCACACGGCGTGGCTTATGACATCGTCGGTAAAGGCATTGCAGACGTCGGCGCGATGGCGGCTGCGTTCCGGGTCGCCGCTGACAACGCTGCCGCGCGTAAATCCAAGCGCTAAACACCCGCCAAGTGATCGAGAAGAAAATCGAGGCTGACACCATGTTCGAGCATTTCACCAAGACCATTACCAAAACCAGCGGTGCCGAGATTGTCACCGTCGTGGGCGGCGAAGGCCCACCGTTGCTGCTGATGCACGGCAACCCGTTCAATCACCTGTCCTGGCACAAGATCGCGCCGCGCCTGGCCAGGGATTTCACCGTGGTCTGCACCGACTTGCGCGGTTACGGCGACAGCTCCAAGCCCGAGGGCGGTGGCGATCATTCGGCCTATTCCTTCCGTGCCATGGCCCAGGACCAGGTTGAAGTCATGCAATCGCTGGGTTTCGAGCAGTTCTACGCCGCCGGTCACGACCGTGGCGCGCGGGTCCTGCATCGCATGTGCCTGGATCACGGCGACAAGGTGCTCAAGGCCGGTTTCGTCGACATGCTGCCGCAGCATTATTTGTTGAATAACGTGACACGCCAGTGGGGCAAGTTTTCCTGGCACTGGTTCTTCATGACCCAGGACGCCCCGACGCCAGAGCGAATGATGGACGCCGATCCGGAGTTCTTCATCCGCCGCAAGCTGTCGAAGACCGATCAGGGCACCAGTTTCTTTGGGCCCGAAGCGCTGGCCGATTACATCCGCTGCATCAAGAATCCGGCCACCACCCACGCCATGTGCGAAGACTATCGCGCCACCTTCGGCATCGACCTGGACATGGACACCGCCGATTTCGACGCGGGCCGGCGGATCGACAATCCGGCACTGATTCTCTGGGGCGAAAAGGGTGGCGTCGGGCGCAACCATAACGCCGCGGAAATCTGGAGCCGCTACGCCACCAACATCGTGCAGACCGCCACCGTGCCCTCAGGCCACTACCTGCAGGAAGAATGCCCGGACGAGACCTACGAGGTGTTGCACGGCTTCTTCAAGTAACGCAATGACAGGCGGTCCGGGATGACCGCCTGCCCACTAGAACTATAAAAAAAGGTGGAAAAAATGATTCCGACTACGCTCGCGCAAAAACGCAGGGCAACGCTGACGTTCGTGTTGCTTTGCATCATGGCGTTCATCATGTACGTGGACCGCACCAACCTGGCCGTCGCCGCCCCGACGATCAGCAAGGAGCTGGGTTTCAGCAACACCAACCTGGGCATGATGTTTTCCGCCTTCGCCATCGCCTACAGCTGCTTCATGATTCCCGGCGGCTGGTTCAGTGACCGTATCGGCTCGCGCAAGGCGATGTTGCTGTACGGCATAATCTGGTCGGCCGCGACCATTGCCACAGGGCTGGTCAGTGGTCTGGTGGTCTTGGTGATTGCGCGTTTCGTGGTCGGCATCGGCGAAGCGCCGATTTACCCGACAGCGGCGCGCATGATTGCCCGCGCCATCCCTATCACCCAACGCGGCACGGCCCAGGGCATGATGCATGCGTCGGGACGCCTGGCCAATGCACTGGCGCCGTTGATCGTGACGTTCATGATCATTCAGTTTTCGTGGCGACTGACCTTCGTCATTCTTGGCGTGGTGACGCTGATCTACATGTTCGTCATGTATTTCAGCCTGAGCGAATCGAAGAAACTGCTCGAAACCGCCGCCGTGCCGCTACCACCCGTGGCGGCCAAACCGGTGAATTGGCCGCAGATGCTGCGCAAAGTGTGGCCGGCCGCTGCCACTTGTTTCTGTCACGGTTGGGTGCTGTGGTTCTTCCTCAACTGGATTCCATCGTTCTTCACCCAGCGCTACGGCATGGACCTGACCCACACCGCGTTGTTTTCGACCTTTGTGCTGCTCGGCGGGACCGTCGGCACCGCGGTCGGCGGCATGCTCTCGGACTGGCGCTTCAAAGTCACCGGCAACCGTCTGCGCTCACGCCGTGACTTGATCATCTTTGGCTTCCTGGCCTCGATCATCGGCTTGATTCCGCTGATGTTCACCCACGACCTGATCATCTGCGCCTGCGGCCTGAGCTTCTCGTTCTTCTGCTCGGAACTGGCCGACTCGCCGCTCTGGGTCATTGGCACCGAGGTGTCCCACGAACATTCGGCGACTTCCAGCGCGTGCACCTTCACCGGCATGGCCCTGGCGGGCGCCGTGTCACCGGTGGTGATCGGCTGGTTGCTGGACATCACGGGGAACAACTGGGCCGTGGCGTTCGGCGCTTCCATCGCCGTGGTGCTGATGGGGCCGGTGCTGGCGATGTTTATCAAGCTGGACGACGAGACTGCTCCCGAGCCTGTTTCATCAGCGCGTTCACCGGCTGCGATAACTCAGAGCTGAGGCGCGACGTTTCACTCTCTCGAACAAAAGCCGCCGCCAACCAAGGGGCGGCCAATCACCTGCTTTAGCTGATACCAATTGGCCACCTCATCCGTTAGAGTGTGCGCCGCCCGAGAGATGGATCCCGGGCAATATCTCATGGAGCTTTTTCAGTGAAGTACGTTAGTAAAGTTGTCGCAGTAGCCCTGTTCGGTCTGGTTCTGGCGGGTTGCACCGGCACGCCGATGAACACCCAGCATTATGAAAGCAGTCAATACACCGTCCTGGGCCACAGTGAAGCGAGCGCCACGGGCCTGCTGCTGTTCGGCGTGATCCCGATCCAGCAGAACAACCGTTTTGTTCGCGCTCAGAACGCGGCGATCAAAGCCAAGGGCGGTGACGCGATGATCAACACCCAGGTGCAGGAAAACTGGTTCTGGGCGTGGGTCCTGACCGGCTACACCACCAAGATCTCCGGTGATGTGGTCAAGCTGAAAAACGTTCAGTAAGCCCAATACCCGGTCTTGATTGCGGATGCGCAGTTGTGGCGAGGGGATAAGTCCCCTCGCCACAGGTTGTCGCTCAGTTGAAGATGTTCTTAAGTGAATAGCCTTGCGGTTTAACCGGGTTTACATCAGTGGAAGCTGAGGTCAGTGGCGTTCAGTCACGCGAGCCTGCGGAGCCACCCGATTCCTTCCCGACCACTTCGCCTGATAAAGCTGCTGATCGGCACGTTTGATCAGCGCGGTGGTATTGCTGTCCGATATCTCGGCCAGGCCAATGCCGATGCTGACCGTGACGTGCCCGACCGTAGCAAAAATGGCTGCGGCAATCGCGGCGCGAATCTTCTCGGCAACGACCTCGGGGCTCTCGGGTTCCTCGACTTCCGGTAACAGCACCGCAAACTCCTCACCACCGTAACGGGCCACGAAGTCAGTGGCGCGGGTGTTGTCCTGGATCAGCCGGGCGAGTTGGTGCAGCACCTCATCGCCGATCGCGTGGCCGTGGGTGTCATTGATTTGCTTGAAGTGGTCGGCGTCGATGAACAGCAACGCAAAGGGCCGTCCGGTGCGTTGAAACAGCAGGTTGCACTCATTCAGTTTCTCGTCGAATCGGCGCCGGTTGTACACGCCGGTCAAAGCGTCGTGGGTGGCCAGTTTCAACAGATCGGCGTTGGCCTGGGTGAGGGCGGCGGTGCGTTGCGCGACCGTGGCTTCCAGCGACGCATTGGCTTCCTGCAACTCGCGCTCCTTGCCGAGCAAGGACTCCGTCATGCCCTGGAGGGATTGGCCCAGCTGGGCAATTTCTCGCACCGAATGGTCCCGCGGAAACGTCACCCCCGGTTGTTGGTTTTGTACCCGTTTGGCTGACTTTGCCAGCTGTTCGATCGGGCGGCTGAGGTACAGCGCCAGGTAGTACGCCACCAGAGCAAACACGATGGCGGCAATGACCCCCAATACCAGCAATTTGTAAAACAGGATACGTGCGGGTTGAAGCGCGATATCCAGTGGCTGGCGGACCGCGATGTACCACGTCAGGTCCGTGCTCGAGGGCGTGGGCACCGCGACCACGCTGGTCAGGTAACCGTCGCCGACTGACCAGCCGGCGGTATCGGAATGGTTTTCCCGGACGACCGGCATGTTCGCCACACGTTGCCCCATGAGCGCTTCGGGATAGAGCACTTTGCCGTCGTGGTCGACGATCAGCGCCTCCACCTCGGGCGTCATGTCCTTGCGCAGCACGGCCGCGTCGACAATCCGCGTCGCCCAGCTCCAATGGGCATGGGCGCCCATCACACCGATCACCTGGCCCTCGGCATTGCGGATCGGCGCGGCGAAATCGATGAAGCGCAAAGGCTCGCCACTGGCGGTTCCGGGCAGCAGTTTAGCCAGCAGGACCGCTTCATGAGGATCGCCGGTATAAGCACCGCGCAACCCGGCCTGGAACCAGGGGCGCTCTTTCACCGATTGATTGACCAGAAGACCGTTCACGGCTTGCCGTACACGCCCGTTGGCGTCAGCCACGCCCATCCAGGCGTACTCGGCGCGAGATTGCGAACGCAGCTCCATCGACGACAAGATATCCGGATCGCCCAGGTCTCCGTGCTTGAATAACGGCGCTCGACTGAGCAGAGACACTTCGAGCTGACGCTCATGCAGTTGTGCGCCCAATAGCTCGGCCGCCGACCTTGCCGTACTCAACAACGCATTGCCGCTGGCCTGCTTCATTTGCTCGGTGGCGATGTGGCCCACGTAGAAACCCACACTCCCCAGCGTGAGCAACGACAGACCGGCAAACCAGAGTGTCAGGTGGCTTCGCAAGCTGGCTTTGATCATGGAAGACACCTGACGGTTTGAAGTCGCAGCATGGTATGCGCAATGGTCGGGTGGGGGCCAGTGGCGGCGCTTTCATGGCATCGATCGGTACACGCATTCGCCAACGCGATGACAAGAAACAGAGTCAGTCGGACCGAGGCGCCCTCAGTCGGCACGTCCGCGCAGTTGCGCGAGAATCCGCGCGGCATCCCGGGCCGGAGGCAAACCGAAGACGCGGGCGTAGTCCCGGCTGAATTGGGTAGCGCTTTCATAGCCGACATCGAACGCGGCGCTGGTGACGCTTTTAGCGTTCGCCACCAACAAAGTCCGCGCCTGAAGCAGCCGCACGCGTTTTTGATACTGCAAGGGGCTGAGCGTGGTGACGGCTTTGAAATGGCGGTGGAACGCTGACACGCTCATCGACGCTGTGCGGGCCATGTCCTCGACCCGCAGCGGCTCGGCGAAGGCGCGGCGAATCCACTGGATCGCGAGGCTGACACGGGCCATGGCCGTATCGGGCGCGGCAATCTCGCGCAGCATCCAGCCGTGCGGTCCTTGCAAAACCCGATAGAGAATCTCCCGCTCGTACACCGGGCTCAGGGCCGCGATGTCCGCCGGCCGGTCCATCAATCGCAGCATGCGCACCCAGGCGTCCATCAGCTCGGGTGTGACCGCGGCCACTGAGAAGCCGGCCTCCTGTTCTGACGGTGCGACAGGTTTTGGCAGGTCTGTCAGTAACGTTGCCAGTACGGCAGGGTCCAGCGTCAAGGCGACGGCGAGGTACGGCTCGCCGGACGTGGCCGGGTGCACACTGCCGACCGCCGGCAGCTCAATCGACATCACGAAATAGGTCGCCGGGTCATACCTCAGTGTGCGATCGCCGACGGTGATGGTCTTACTGCCTTGCAGGATCAGGTTGATCATCGGCTCGTAGACAGCTGCCAACTGATGTTCGGGAATCGCACCCTGGACCATGGCCACGCGCGGAATGCCCGTCTCTGTACGCCTGTTTTCGGCCCTGGCGGCAAGGGTTCTGAGTTCATGCAGTTGGTTTTCCATGGGGAGACATCTGACCGCAGGGGGACGCACGGCGCAAGCGAAAAGCAGAAACAGGCAGGATTGGAGTAGTAACGGCTGCGCTCGCCCGAGGGTCTATGGTTACCGTGGTTGCTCATCTGATTGACAGTGGAGCAAGCCATGAGCGTTATCGTCATTACCGGCGGCAGTCGAGGCATTGGTGCCAGCGCCGCAGTGCACTGTGCCCGGCGTGGAATGGGCGTCATCCTGACCTACAAGAGCAACGTGCAAGCGGCGGATTCGGTGGTTCAGCGCATCAAGTCCGAAGGTGGTCATGCCGTCGCCCTTGAACTGGATGTCTGCCATGCCGGGCGCTTTGGCGTGTTCGTCGATGCGGTACGACAGACGCTGCAATCGAACTGGCAAACCACCACCCTGGGTGGTCTGGTCAACAATGCCGGCCACGGCCTGTTCAATCCGCTTGAGGCGGTCACCGAGGCGCAGTTCGACGACCTCATGAACGTTCACCTCAAGGGCCCGTTCTTCCTGACCCAGGCCTTGCTGCCGCTGATGGAGGAGGGCGCAAGCATCGTCAACCTGACCAGCGCGACGACACGGGTGGTCACGCCAGGCGTGGCGCCTTATGCCGCTTTCAAGGGCGGACTGGAAGTACTGACTCGCTACATGGCCAAGGAGTTTGGTGAGCGGCGCATCCGTGCCAATGCCGTCTCGCCCGGCGCCATTCGCACCGAACTGGGCGGCGGCTTGAGCGAAGAATTCGAGACGCTGCTGGCCTCACAAACGGCGCTCGGTCGCATCGGCGAACCGGACGACGTCGGTCGAGTGATCGCCACGCTGCTGTCCGAAGAAAGTGCCTGGATCAACGCGCAATCCATTGAGGTTTCCGGCGGTTACATCATCTGAACCAGCGAGGCGCATTCCATGCTTGATCATGTGTTTATCTCAGTCAGCGACACCCAACGTTCCGTCAATTTCTATACCGCGGCGCTCACACCGCTCCGCATCACTCACTCGCTCGATTTCGACGGCAAGGATGGCCCACCGGGCCACCCGGACCTCAAGGGTTTCGGTGCGCAAGGCCGGGTGTTTTTCTGGCTGCGTGAAGGGGTGGTGGAGGGGCGGGCTGCGCATGTCGGGTTCGTTGCGAACAGCAGGGGCGAGGTCGATGCGGCCTATGCCGCTGCGATGAAAGCAGGCGCTACCGATAACGGCGCTCCCGGCGCACGGTTGCATTACGACCCGAATTATTACGCGGCTAACGTCCTGGACCCAGATGGCTACAGCCTCGAATTCGTCTATAAAAACTGGCAGCACCCACAATGAGCAAACTTCTGATTTATGGCGCAACCGGGTACACCGGCCGAATGGTCGCGGCACAAGCGAAGGCCGCCGGGCTGGACTTCGAAGTCGCTGGACGTGACGCGACAAGGGTGGCTGCGCTTGCCCGGAAGCTGAGCGTGCCTTATCGCACCTTCACGGCCGACGCTCAAACGGCGCAAGCGCTGAGCGGCGTCACGGTCTTGTTGAACTGCGCCGGTCCTTTTGTGATGACTGCAGAACCGTTGATGCGGGCCTGCATCGAGGCCGGGGTCGACTATCTCGACATCACTGCCGAAATCAACGTTTACCGGCTGGCGGAGCGGTTGGGCGAGGATGCCGGAGTGATGCTATTGCCAGGCGTCGGCTGGGACGTTGTCCCCACGGACTGCCTCGCCCTGCACATTGCCCGTCGTGTCGAACATCCGCAATCGCTACGGATCGCGCTGCAGGTTGCAGGCTCCATGTCCCGTGGATCGGCCAACAGCGTTGGCGAGATCATCGGTGCAGGATTGATGGCGCGGGTCGACGGCGTACTCGTTCCTGCGCCGGATGCGCAACCGCGTCACTTCGACTTCGGCGCCGGGCCTGTGCTCTGCGCGCCGCTGTCGTTCGGTGATCTGGTCACGGGTGGGCGCTCGACGAGTATCCCCAACATCGCGATGTTCGTGCACATCAGCGGTGACGCATTCCCCGAGGGCGACTTGTCCCGACTTCCCGATGGCCCCAGCGAGCAAGAGCGCCTGTCGCATCGGGCCTATGCGGTTGCTGAGGTGACGGGGGCAGATGGGCAGGTTGCGCGGTCGGTGATTGAGACTATCAACGGCTACTCCTACACACCGTTGGCCGCGGTGGAAGCGGCGCGACGCGTGTTGGCCGGGGAGCGGCGTTCCGGGTTCGAGACACCGGGTCGTCTGTTCGGAGTCGAATTCGCCGTGAGCATTGCCGGGACGGTGATCGTTGATCTCTAAGGCTGGCGCTGAAGGCATAGCAAGCGCTCGATCTGCGCTAACTCCCAGGTGCTGAGCAAACTGACCGGGTCGGTGCCGTAACGTTGCCAGCGGTCGAGTTCACCCTCGCGGCCGTCCGGGGCCTGGCAACGTTGGCAATGCAGCAGACGGGCGCCGTCGACACCGAGGCTCAGGCGCCAGCCTTCGATATCGACGTGCACGTGGCCGGGCTCGGGTTGTCTGGCGAGGCGCGATAGAGGCCGGAGTTCCAGCGCGGCGTCGCGCAACTGCTGGTAAACCTCGCGGGCGGTCAAGGGTGGCACAGGGCATCTCCGGTGGAATCGCAGGGTTGCACAGGATAGAGTCTGCGCTTGCCGCTGTCAGCGGACAGCGGGGTCGTTATTCCACCCGTCTGCCGGCGACTTATTGGAAGTAGGTTCAACCGGGTGCGAGCTGATTTACGTGCGCTTGGCCACAAATGATTTGGAGCAGGACATGAATAAAGCCGCAGCCCTCATGGTGCTTATTGCGGGGGTGTTCGGCGCGCAAGTCCAGGCGGCCGGCGATGCTGAAGCCGGCGCGACACTGTTTAAACGGATATGCGGCGGCTGCCATCAAGTGGGGGAGTCGGCGCGGGGTTCGTTCGGGCCGCAACTCAATGGCATTTTTGGACGCCCGTCAGGTAGCACGACGGATTATCAATACTCCGACGCCATGAAATCGGCCGGCATTGTCTGGACCCGCGAGACCCTGATCGCGTACCTCGAAGATCCAAAGGAAGTAGTGCCCGGTACCCGGATGATTTTCTGGGGGCTCAGCGATCCGGAGAAGATTGAAAACCTGTTGGCGTATCTTCAGACCTTTCAGCCGCAGTAGGGCACCCTGCATTGACGCAGTGCGGCTTTCGATCAAACGCTCGGACCCACCCTCAGCAAGGTGACGTGCGGACCATGACGATCTATAGGTAGGAAGGCACCTACAAAAACTCACGAAACCATGATTTTTCACACTCATAATCGAACTGGATAACCGCCCGATGGGGCGGTTTTACTTCGTTAGGATGTGTCAGTTTCCTCCCGGTATTGACTTCGATGTTTCAGGGGGAGAGTCTTGGCGTCGCTGGAACCCGTAGCTGAAACCGGATAGAAATGCTCTTGCCAAATAGACTCGAAGATCATCGTGTCTCTAGTGCAGAAACAAAACATTCTGGTTTTCTGGCCGTGAATGTTGTTTTTCATGCGCCATGAATACACCGTGTTTGTTAGCTGCGAGCTGCCTGGGATGGGCGTTTTAGGTGGCATTGGTTACATGTGATAACACGGGTAAGAGGGGTTGGCGGATATGCCTGCCCTAAATAGTTAGTTCTAATGATCGACGCGTTGCCATTGGATAGTTTGCGGCAGATGGCAGGTTGGATTGATTAGATAATATTCCAATGACTGCACTTGCATGATGTAAGTGCGAACAATCGATAGAAGTGAGTTTGTTCACTTCTGGAGGCAAGGATGCACGACCAAGTTACGTCTGATTTTTCTGTTCATCTGTGTATTCATCAACTATTCGAAGCCCAGGTTGCACGCAGTCCTGAAGCCACGGCGCTGGTCTTTGAGGGTGAGACGCTCAGCTATGGTGAACAACTGCCTCGCTTGCTTGCTGGTTCACCTGTGCCATTGAGTCGCCGATAAACCGCCCGCAACAGTTTGCGGGCGTGCAGCGGGGTACCCATCGGCGAAGCATTATAAAAAGGAGAAATCATGGCAAATCCCTACCGCGAACTGCTCACTACCCCGGGCGTCATGGGGTTGGTGATCGCGAGTTCCATTGCCCGTCTGCCGCAGGCAATGATCGGCATCGGCATCATTACCATGTTGGTGCAGCAGACGGGACTTTATTGGCTGGCTGGCTCGGTCGCCGGTACCTTTACCCTGGCCAATGCGCTGGTCGGCCCGCAGGTGTCGAAACTCGTCGATCAGCGGGGGCAGAGTCGGGTGCTGCCCTTAGTCACCACCTTCAGCATTGGCATGTTGCTGGCGCTGATCGTTGCCGTCTCTATGAGGGCGCCGACCCCGCTGTTGTTTATTCTTGCGGCACTGGCGGGAACGATGCCCAGCATGCCCGCGATGATAAGAGCACGCTGGACACAGCTTTTCCGTGGCAAGCCGCAGTTGCACACGGCTTTCTCCTTGGACACGGTGCTGACTGAGCTCGCTTTCATTATCGGTCCACCCCTGGCCATCGGTCTGAGCGTCAGTTTTTTTGCCGAAGCCGGACCGCTTGTCGCGGTCTTGCTGCTGGTCATCGGCGTGAGCGCTTTTCTTCTGCAAAAGCAGACAGAACCGAAGGTCGTCGTGGGCACCAGGAAGAGCACCGGCTCTACCTTGCTGATTCCCGGCGTTCGCACCATCGTTCTGGCACTCCTGGCGATGGGGGTGATTGGCGGATCAATCGATGTGGCGGTGGTGGCCTTCGCCAACGCACAAGACTGGCCAGCGTCCGCCAGCTTCATCCTCGCAGCCTATGCGCTCGGCTCAATGATCGCGGGCCTGACGTTCGGCGCGTTGAGGGTCTCCTTGTCGATTGAAAAGCAATTCTTCGTTGGCGTTCTGATCACGGCAGTTACAGCCGTCTTGCCCATTTTCTCACCGGACGTCTACATCCTTTCCGGGATGCTGTTTGTGGCAGGCATGTCATTCGCACCAACGATGGTCGTCGTCATGAACCTTGGTACGATCATCGTTCCACCGTCCAGGATCACCGAAGGCCTGACGTGGATGACGACGGGCATCAGCATCGGCGTGGCGCTCGGTGGCGTACTCGCGGGGCTGGTCATCGACGCCTATGGCGCACGGGCAGGGTTCGGCGTCGCCATCGGCGCGGGGCTGGTCATGGTGGTGATCGTGCTGTTGGGGCTGCGGACACTTCGCGCCACATCAGCGGTTTGCGCCGAGCCGAGTTTCCAGTAATCAGCACGCTGGACCTCGTCACAGCATTGATCTGCCGACAAGGGGCATGGCCCTCTTCGTGGTCCAACTGGTCGCTCAGCTAGAATGATCATTCATTCCCCATTGATGGAGAACCAGAATGGTCAGCAAAAACACGATTTGCCTCTGGTACGACGGCGCCGCGCTGGACGCCGCGACGTTCTACGCCAAGACGTTTCCCGACAGCGCGGTGGGCACCATCCTTCGCGCGCCTGGCGACTATCCTGCGGGCAAGCAGGGCGATGTATTGACGGTCGAATTCACGGTGATGGGCATTCCGTGTCTCGGCCTGAACGGGGGCTCGGGGGTCAAGCACAACGAGGCGTTCTCGTTCCAGGTGGCGACTGACGACCAGGCCGAAACCGATCGCTTGTGGAGCGCGATTGTCGGAAACGGCGGCCAGGAAAACGTCTGTGGCTGGTGCTAGGACAAATGGGGATTGTCGTGGCAGATCACGCCCCGCGTCCTGACGGATGCCATCAATAATCCCGATCAAGCAGCGGCCAAGCGCGCGTTCAACGCGATGATGCAGATGGGCAAAATCGATGTCGCGGCGATAGAAGCGGCGGTCAAGGGTTAGCCCGGTCTGACGCTGATGATCTACGTTATCGCGCCAGTTGCTCCACCAGCTCAGGCGTCACGTAGTGCGGTCCGTCGAACAGGTACAGCGGATAACCGTCATAGGCCGCCAATTGCGGCTTGAGCTCGGCGGCGGTGGCGGAGCGAAATCCGCCGCCGAAGTTGGGGCGAAAGGCTTCGACGATGATGCGCACCCGGTCTTTGCCCAGACGCTCGCGCAACGCGTCGGCGTAGGTCCTGGCGACCGGTGCGGTGCGGGCGTAGACACCGACGCCGTCCTGGAAGAACACGCCAATGTCATTCGGCAGCCACTGCTTGAGCCATTCGGCCGTGGCGACAGGGCCGATGTTCGCACCGTCATACACGCTGATCCATAACGGTCGTGGCAGCTTGGCCAGCAGGGCGGGCAGTTCTTTGGCGCGGGTCCAGCTGGGGTCGACTTCGGCGGGGAAATACCAGCCGGTGACGTGCAAGGGCGTCGGCAATTTGGCGATGCGTGCCGAGACTGCCGCCAGTTGCTCGATGTTGTCCCGTGAGCGGTTTTCGCTGAAATAGCCGGCCAGTCCAAGGATGACGTCTTGCGCCCACGGGGCCTTGGCAATGCGTGCCCAATCGGGCAGAACCGGCACGCTGGGCAGGCCGGAACCGGCAACGAATGCCTGATCGTCGACGACAGTCCATTGCACCAGCAGCTCGCGGGCCCCCAGCTTTTCCCAGTGGCCATTGATGCCGACGGTCTTGTTGTCCGGCTGCCAGACGATGCCGACGATCCCTGGGGTCTGGGCCTTTTTGTCCGTCACGTAGAGCACGCCGGTCCCGGTGCCGAGAATGGCGGCAAACAACAGACCCGCAATGGTCGCGCGACTGGCGGTGTAACCAAGAATGTTCAAGGAAGCGCCTTATTGATGCGCTGATGCCATTGGCTCAGCGAGGTGACGCCTTTGGCGTTCCAGTTAGCTGCGGCATCGGGGCCGAGGTGGAACTGGCCCTCGTTGAATTGCCAGACGATCACTTGCGGTTTGTGTTGGGCGAAATCCGCAGACTCCAGGTATTGCAGCAGCGTAGCCCATGGGCCGACATCGCCAGGATTCCAGGTCAGCGCGACGGGACGGTCCAGGGCATTGGAAAGCTTTTGCGTAAAGCCCAGGTAAGGTTGGACAAAGCTGTTGCCGATCACCTGAACCGGTGCCGGTGCGTCATCGATCAGCAAGTCGTTCTGGGCCTGATGGCGAACGGTGTAGATGTCGCGACCAATCGATTTACGTTTGATCGCCGGCAGGAAATTGCTCGCCAGATCGCCGAACGCGCGTCGGTCGAACCACTCGCCCAGCGCCGCGCCACCGCCGGGTTCGCCTTGCAGGCGGTAACGCTCGGTAATCAGTTGCGCCGTGGCGTCGGCGGTGTTTTCCGCGCTCCAGGCGGTCCAGTGGTAGTCGGCGCGATAAAACGCGGTCTGTTTGCCGTGTTCAGTGCGTTGCAGGACGGGCTTGATGTTCAGCGTGGTCAGGCCTGCCTGAGTCAGCTCGCTCTGTAAGTGGTCGTAGCGCTGCATCACGGCCGGGCTCAAGGGCTGATTGGCGGGCAGGCGCGAGGCATAAAACGGCGCTTTCATCGGCACTACCAATACGACCAGACTGATGTGTTCCCGCGCAAGGTTCTGCTGGAGTTGTTTCACCAGCGCAATGTTGCGAGTCGTGCCGGGATTATCGACCTTGCTCAGGCTTTCCCAGGCCGGGAACAGCCAGCCACCTTCGCCGGTAATGACCGCCGAGGCCGCTTCAACGCCGGTGCCCGACAGGCTCAACAAGACACCGGCGATCAGGGCGGAAACCGGCCAGCGAGATTTCCAATGAAGGGTCATGGCGCGGTCTGGTCGACAAGGCCGATCAGGCGTGGAGCCTGCCGGGAGCCGACCAGGAACAGGCTGTAACGATCGCCGGCCTTGAAGGGCGTCAGCTTGAACGGCAGGCTGATGTTCTGCTCGCAATTGGCAACCAGCGTTGCTTGCACCGGGTTAATCGTGCGCTGGGCCTGACCGTTGAACGGCACTTGATTGAACACCGGGGCATGGTTAGCCAGTTTTACCCCGGCCTTTTCGCAACCGCTGGCCAGGTTGTAGAGGTTGAGTTCGGCACGCAAGTCTTTGCCGCGCAGCGGCGGGTCGATGACCAGGCGGGGTGCCCGCGCCGGGTCACTGTCGAGAATCAGCGTGACCCACGCACTTTTCGGTGCGCTCAGGCCTTTTATTTCGCGACCGTTGACGGTCACTTGCAGCGGTTGTCGCGAGTCTACGACCTGAAAAGGACTGGCCACCGTCGCCTGGGTCGAAAGGGCGAAACTCGCGCCCTGGCCCACCTGGACCTGCATGGCAGTGTCGGAGGGGTTGACCACCCGCACCCAGGCCGAACCCTCCGGCAGTTTTGGCGCGTACAACTGGGCAATTTCAGGGGCGGCGTTTGCCCCCATCGGGATCAGGCCAAGTCCCAACCACAAACAGAATCGAATCTTCATGCAAGTCCTCAATAGGAATAAGTCAGGCGACCGAAGACACCTTGAGCGCGATCATCGCCCAGCACCTTGACGCGGTACTGCAGGGAGAAGTCGAGATAGGAGCGGGGCGCGTTGTACGCATCTTCGCGGAACCAGTAGCGCACGTTGTTGCCGACACCGATGCCACCGGCCTTGCCGGACGATGAGTCCGATTTGCCATCGGAGTCGGTGCCACTGTTCATCTTCGAGTCGTAATCGAACGCGGCCACCACATGGGGGAACGTCACCCAGCGTGAGCCCGCGCCACCGATGGCATAGCTGCGGCCGACCTGCCATTCGCTGTTGAAATAGTCCCGCGAGTCGTTGACGTAATGTCCGGCTTCAGCGAACAACTGCGAAGTCCACCAGCTGGAGGCATCGACCCGCAGATCGGTCCCGACGCTTGCGCCATAGCCCAGACGCAGCAGCCAGTCACCGTCGACGTCCGACGATCCCAAGGGGAATGTGCGCTCGACGGCGGCCATCACGTTCAGCGACGTGAAGGGTTTGACCCGTACACCCACCGCGCCTTGCAGCGCATCGAAACCGGTGTCCGAATCGCTGTTCTTGCTCCACAGCGTGTCGGTGACGCGTCCGTAGAGTTCGACAAAGCGTGCATTGCGATAGCCCAGCGGGCGCCAGGACAATTCGGTGCTGTTTTGCAGGCTGTCATTGCTGCTATTGCCGCCGCTCGGCGCTGAGCTCAGGCCGCTGCTGGTGCTGTTGCCGCGGTAACTGGTGGTGTTGGTCAAACCCCAGGTGCGCGACACATCGGCCACGGCGCGACGGGTGTCGAACAGCTGCTGCGGGGACAGGTCCGGTTCACCGGCATTGTTTGCGTCGATGACGCGCTTGAAGTAGCTGACGGCTTGTTCGTCATCATTGACCCGCATCGCGTTATAGGCCGCGTCCTGAGTGGCTGTCGGCGTCAGTCGCGTCTCGGCATCTGCCTTGCGGAACGATGCGTGGGCACCGTCATCGTCGCCGGCCTGGACCGATAAGTATGCGATCTGCAGGTCGCTCATCGATTCCAGTTCACCCGTGTCCCGCGCCTGTTGCAGCCGTTCGCGCGCGGTTCGGCGCTGGCCGATGGCGCTGTACAGACTGGCTTCTTCATAGGCAGGCAGGCTCCCCAGCGCCAAGGCCCGGGTAAAGTCTTCGCGGGCCCCGGCGTCGTCACCCGATTGCTGGCGCAGACGACCGCGTTGGGCCAGCAGTCGGGCGTCATCGCCACTGAGCTTGAGGCCCTCGCTGGCTGCTGCGATGGCTTCGGGCACTCGTTTCTGATCACTCAAGGCGCTGACGAGCAACCGTCGATACGCTGGATTCTGCGGCGCACGGGCAATGGCTTCGTTGGCCAGGACGACGGCCGAGGCGGGGTCCTTGCTGGCGAGTGCGGCATAAGCCTGACCGGCCTTGTCGGTTCCGCCGTCGCGCTGGTTGCCCGGCCAGATATCGCAGACCAGGCCAAAAGCGGTTTCCTGACAGTTCAGGGCCGGGGCCGGAAACTGGGCGACAGCGTTCAACCCGTTGTTTTTTTGCCTGAGGGCCATTCGGGCGGCTGTGCGTCGACGGGCCACTTCGCCGCCTTCGTCATCGGCCAAAGGTTGCAGCTGATCAAGTGCCCGCTGGGGCTCGCCATGGGCCAGCGCAGCGTCGGCGGCGAAGAAGCGAATGTCGCGGGTTTCGGTTTCCAGCAGGCCATCGATGGACAGGGCGTGATTCAGGTCAGCCTCGGCTGCCGCTGTTTTACCCTGACGATCAAGGGCGTAGCTGCGCAGGATCCACGGTGCGATTTCGCCATCGTCCTGAGCCAGTGCGCCAGACGCGGCCAGCTCGGCCCCTCGGTAATCCTTGGCTGCGAGCAGGGCGCTGATCAGCAGTTGCTGATTGGCGCCGATTTCCGGTGCCCAGGCGACGGCTTTCCGGGCCTTATCCACGGCCAACGGCACCTGGCCTTGCTCCAGGGCGCGATAACTCTCGACGGCCAGCGGTGCGGCCAATTGCCGACGAATCGCTTCGCGGCGCATCAGCAACGTATCGTCGTCCGGGAACACGGCCAATGCCTGAGTGGTGGCCTGATCCGCTTCTTGAAGATGTTGTTGACGTTGCAACGACTCGATCAGCAGCAGTCGATAATTCATGCGTTTGGGTGCCTGAGCGATGGCTTTGCGTGACGCTTGTGCCGCCGCGCCGAAATCATCGCGATCATAGGCCTTGAAGGCCTGGGCGGCGGCGCTGAAGCCTGGAGCCTGACGTGACTGTGGGTAGCGCTTGGGATGATCACGCAGATCCTTGTCCCGTTGAGCCAGCACGATCAGCCTGTTCAAACGGGTGATGTCGGCGCGCTGACGCAACGCTTCGCGGGCCTTGGCGATGGCCAGGTCGTAGTCTTTGCGCTCGTAGGCGCTGTAGGCCTCGTTGGCAGTGACGTAGGCTGGACCGGTCAACGGTAATGGCAGTGTTTCGGCATGAGCCAGCGCAGGTATCAGGCTCAGCCCCGTGGCCATGAGGGTCAGCAAGGGGCGATTCATGCCGGAAGCTCCGCAGGGTAGTGGCTGTGCTGACGTGCCACGGCCTTTTCGATGGTGGCGCGGGGCAGCACGCCGCTGTCGACCAGATAGTCGCCGATGCGTCCGTGACGCTGCGGGCGGTACTGCAACATGGTGCGGTTGAACACGTCGCGATCCAGCAGGCCCATTTCGATCAACAGGTCACCCAACAGTGGCGCGCGGGCATCTGGTACCGACTGGCCTTCGCGCACATTCATCAGGCGCAACTGCGCAACGATTTCGCTTTCACGGGCAATCAGCTGCACCGGCTCGCTGCCCAACACCTCGCTGACTTGTTGCAGACCTTCGGCCGGCAACGGACTGGCCACGGCCAATTGCACTCGGCCGTCGGCGTTCAAGCCCACCGGCACAACACGCCAGCGCAGGGCGAATTCATCATCCAGGGTAAGGGTCGACGCCTGCGCCTTGTGGGCCACATCGAACACTCGCGGCAGGTCATTCTGGAAGGCGATGGCTTCGGCCAGCGTCTCGTCGTCCAGCCAGCCATTGCTGAGCAAAATCCGCCCCAATGGCATGTGCCGGGTTTTCTGTTCGGCGAGGGCGCTTTGCAGGTCGGTTTCGTTGATCGCCTGCCAGGACAGCAACACGCTGCCCAGCTTGCGCGGTGCGGCGGCGACCAGGTCAGTGGACGGGAAGTCGTGCATGGTCTTGTCCCACACCAGTTTGCGGTTCATGACCTTGCCGACCAGGAACATGCGCCAGGCCCGTGACGCGGCCATGAAGTTGACGAAGTTGCCCACCACCATGCGCGGGATCGACAGCAAACCGTGCTGCCAGCCGTACAGCACGGTGGTGAAGTAACAGCGATGCGCGATGCGCCAGGCCAGCGCAACACCGTTGGCCAGCAGCAAGTATTTGATGAAGCCGTTGGTTTCGAACGGCGTGGGGAAACTCACGTCCCACAGGCCGCTCTGGCGCAGGATGATCAGGCCTAACAGCTGCACCAGAATCACGTAGGCGATGATGCTGACAAACGCCGTCACCACGCCTTTGCGGTCACGGAACAACAGATATCGATTGGCCAGCGAACCGTTCCAGCCCATTTGCTCCCAGCCTTGCAGGCCGATGCCCAGTGTCCAGCGGGCCTTCTGCCGGAACGCGGTGCGGAAGGTGTCGGGAAAGAACTCGCGCACGCACAACGGCATCTTCAGCGTCGATTCGTAAGGCTTGCGAAACCAGGATTTGCGCAGCACACGAAACTGCACCGGGAAGCGCACGAAGATCGCGTTCATGCCGACCTTGGCCAGGCGTGCGCCGACGTCGTAGTCCTCGGTGAGGCTGTCAGTGTTAAACGGCTGGTTCTGGGTTTCCCCGGCCAGCACACGCAGGGCGCGATGGGAAAAACAGGTGCCGACGCCGGCAGACGGCACCGTGTCGGTCATGCTTTCACGCACCACCAGGTCCTTGCCGTGCCATTCGGCGAACTCGTCCATGTAGGTGCCGGCCACCCATTCGTACCAGTTGCGTTCCAGCGAAACCACGGGCAACTGGATCATGTCCTTGCGCGGCAGCAAGTAGTTGAACAGGCGCAATTCCATCGGGTGCAGCACGTCTTCGCTGTCGTGCAACACGACGCCGGCGAAGGTCATGCCGTGGGTTTTCTCATGCAGGAAGATCGCCTGGATCACCCAGTTCAGGCAGTCGGCCTTGCAGGTCGGCCCGGCATGCGGGACTTCCACGCGGTGCAACTGCTTGTAGCGCCGACGCATGCGCTCCACTTCGTCAATCGTGCGCTGATCGTTGATGTAGGTGCCGACGAAAACCACATAGTTCTGGTAATCGAGGGTCGACACCATGTTTTCGATCATCGGCGCGATGACGTCATATTCCAGCCAGGCCGGGACCATGATTGCCAGCGGCTGTTCGTCCCGGGCCATCAACTGCTCGGCGGTCAGCGGTCGGTATTTGCGGTCCGCGGTGAACTTGCGAAACAGGCGGCGCGACCAGTACCACAGGTCAATGAACAGGTCGTCCAGGCTGGAAATCAGGATCAGCACCGCGACCACGATGGTCGAGATCTCCAGAAAGCTGTAGTAGTGAGCCAGCCAATAGGGCCAATAAAGCGACGTCATCGAAGGGTTCCGTTACTGGCGATTGCGACGGGCGTTACGGCCAGCCAGCAACAGGATGAGAACCAACAGGATGCCACCCGGAATCAGCCACAACAGCGACGGCGTACGCCAGGCGTCGAGGCCCTTGGGTTCTTCGTTGTCGATCAATTGGCTGCCGCTTGGATCCTGGGTGTCGAAGGTGGTCAGTGCACCGTCGTTGCCGAGGATGGCCACATCGCCGCGGGTCAGCAGAATCTGTTTGGCGAAGCGTGGCGAGTCATTGCCCAATGCGCGATAGACCATACCGTGCTGGCCGCCGGCATCGACCACTTGCAACGAGGCAAGGTGATTGAGCGGATGCACGTCAAGCAACACTTGATCCTTGTGATTGATGCGCAGGCGCCCCTGCTCATCGACCTGCACGGACTCCTTGCTGTCTTTGATCGGCAGCTCGAAGGCGAGGAAGGCCTTGTCCAGCGTGACCGAGGCTTTCGGATCTGTGATGACCTTCAATTGCGCACGCAGCGGCGAGACCCCGGCGGCATCGGCGACTGAAATCACTTGCGGCAAGCTGCTCGCCGGATGATCGAGGTAGGCCTGAGGCACCAGGAGTTGGGTGTCCACGGCAAAGCGCGCGGCCATGCCGGAGAAGTCATCACCCAGCGCGGTTTTTTCCAGCACGATGTGGCTGGTCGGCAGCACGGAAACCGGGAAGGCTTGCGGCGTTTCCAGGCAACGATCACTCACGGGCTGACGCTGGAACGACACGCGCAACACGTTGGTCGCGCCCACGGCGTAACGCGGGATGCGCGCTTCGATGCGTTGTTTTTCACCGTTGGCCACCAGCTGCTGCGCGCCAATCAGGTAGTCATTGAGAAACAGCGAGGCCACCGGCGCAGTGTCTGAAGCGCCGGGCGCGGCAGACACGTCGACCACAGCCTTTACCGGCAAGCGACCGTCGTAAGCCACGCTGCCCAGAGGGAATGACGTGCTCCAGTCAGACTTGGCCAGCACGTCGATGGCGCCGGGATTGCCGCCCAGGCGAGACAGGGCGACACGGCCGTCGGTGCTCAAGGGCAACTGCGCTTCGCTGACGGTCAATTGGCGACTGCGTGCCAGTTTGTTCCAGGCGGTACTGAACAAGGCCAGCGCCTTGCCGGTGGCATGCGGCGCAATCATCAGAACCGGGCGCGTGCCCACCAGGGCCAGGCGCACATTGTCAGTGCCATCGGCGGCAAGGCCGGCATTGATATGCGTCTCACGCCATTGCGTGAACGCGTTGGCCGCCGTGGCATCGAAGCCCTGGATCTGGCTCTGCAGCGCGTCGAGGGACGCATTGATCGCTGTGAGCAGTTGCGGGTCGTTGACCGCCAGATCCGCCTGGACGTTCGGCGTCTGGCCCAATACCAGCAACGCGCCGATCTCCGCCGGGTTTGCCAACGTGTGCGGACCTTTGCCGTTGAGGCTGGCGAACGCTGGAATACCTTGCAGTTCGGCCGGAATGCGCAGGCCGCTCAGGTCGACGCTGTCTTGTACGGCAGGGAAGGGCAGGATTTGACTGCGCTTGCCAATCCGCTCCAGTGCCACGCCCAGACGCCATGCCGAATCGTAGCTTTCAGCGGATAAGGTGCCGGGCGCGACCATGATCCCCGGTTTGCCAGGCAAGGCCATCCACGCAGCGCCGACGTCGCGCAACTGGCTGGCGTCATAGCTGTAAGTCAGGCGGGTGTCGGGTTCGATACGTAGAACATTGCCGATGGCGCGTTCGTCTTCGCACAGCACACGGGACACGATCGACGACCAGGCGATGCCCAGGCGCAGCGAGCCGCTGTCCCGCGCTTTTTTGTCCACGCCCAGCGTGACGCTGGCGTCACCCTGGGGTTCGCTGAGCCCTTCGGCACGCACCGGATAACCGTCCAGCGACAGCAGCAGCGTGTTGCGGCCGCCTTCGCCATTGAGGTAACTGGCGTCGAAATTCAACGTCGCATCCGTCAGCGGAACACCTGCCGGCACCGGCAGATACAGTTCGCGGCGGGCATCGGTGGAGCCGAGGATGATCGGTGCATCGATCCCCAGATCGCTCAAGCGCACCTCACGCTCTTGTCGGGTGTCGGCGTTGAGCCGGTTGATCGCCTGGGTGAGCGGACTGTCCGCGGCCAAGGCAAAGGTCGGCATGAGCGCGAGCAGGCTCACACCACAGGCAAGGGCGCTGAGGGCACCCGTATGGATGGCAACGGAAGACTTCATTCAGGTAGATCTCGAGCTGATAAGGGGAGAAACGGTTTGGTTTATCGAGAGGTAAAAGCGGGGTAATGCTTCTCGGGCGCAGGCTGTGCAGACGGGTATTGCAGGAACTTGGGCAAGGACTGGCCGGCCACGATGAAATCGTCCACCGGACGGCCCATCAGGGCATCGACGATGCGCGCACTGGCCTTGCCGTCGCCGTAAGGGTTGGCCGCCTGGGAGCAGCGGCGCCACAACAGGTCGTCATCGAACAGCGCGTTAACGCCAGCGATGATCGAGCCCGGCGAGGTACCGACCAGGCGCACAGTGCCCGCCGCCACAGCTTCCGGGCGTTCGGTCACATCGCGCATGACCAGCACCGGTTTGCCCAGGGACGGCGCTTCTTCCTGCACGCCACCGGAATCGGTGAGGATCACATGGGCCCGTTGCATCAGGCGCACGAAGGCCAGGTAGTCCAGCGGCTGGATCAGGTGCACGTTGGGCAGATCGCCCAGATGCTCGGTGACCGGGCCCATGACATTGGGGTTCAAGTGCACCGGGTAAACGATCTGGATATCCGAACGCCGAGCCAGATGGCTCAGGGCCTTACAGATATCCAGGAAGCCTTCACCGAAATTTTCCCGACGATGCCCGGTCACCAACAGGACCTTACGGCCGGTCTGCAGGAACGAAAACTGCCGGTCCAGGCTTGCGCGCAGGTCGGCATCCTGCTCAATGCGCCGTGCAGTCATCTGCAGCGCGTCGATCACCGTATTGCCGGTGACGAAGGTGCGACCCTGTAGGCGTTCGTCGAGCAGGTTCTGGCGCGACTCGTGGGTGGGCGCAAACAGCATGTCCGCCCCCAGGTCGATGCAGCGACGGTTCATTTCTTCCGGCCATGGGCTGTAGATATCACCGGTTCGCAGCCCGGCTTCTACATGGCCGACCGGGATCCGTCGATGGAACGCCGCCATCGCGGCCACCATGGCCGAGGTCGTGTCGCCGTGCACCAGCACCCGGTCCGGGCAGGTCATTTCCAGCACCGGGTCGATCGCCCCGTAAAGCGCCGCCGTCAGGGAGTTGAGCGTTTGCTGCGGGGTCATGACATCGAGGGTGTAATCGGCCTTGAGGTCGAACAGGTCCAGCACCTGTTTGAGCATGCTTTGGTGTTGGCCAGTGATGCATATCTGCGAATCAATGCCGGGTTCCGCAGCGAGGGCTTTGACTAACGGCGCCATCTTGATGGCTTCTGGACGGGTACCGAAGATCGAAAGGATTTTAATCCTTGAATGATGACGAGCGATGATGCCTTCCTCGCGCAGTTTCAGTGCGCAGCACAATGCAGGCCCAAGTTTTATTGAACTTGAGCAAGCCGGTGTTATTTGAATTTGATTAATGCCGGGGATCAGCGTTGATGCTGATATTCACTTCGTGTGAGGGGGAGAGCGCCTGTAAGCCCGGAAGCGGCGGAATTATTAGCATTGAAGAGAGATGTTTTAAAGCGCTACATGGAATTTATTATTTATTAAATGAGTTTGAAACTTTTATAACTGATCCCTGTCTTTTTTTGGTTTTGTGTTTTTCTGGCGGGGTTTTGTTTTAGTTGGTAATAGAATATTAAGTTGTTGTTTTTAAAGGGTTTAAATATCTAAAGTCCATTCGTCGGTGTGTTTGAATTTTTGAATGATTGTTGCAGTCTCGGTCGGCGGCATTAGCGAGTGGTTTTTGTGAAATACAAGTCACTTAAATGGCGCCTGAATAATGTCATGGCGCACTGGAAGTTCTTTTGAACTAATTAAGTTTTTTGTAAGCGACTTCTCTCAATAGCACTAGGCTGAGTGTTCTGTTGTTCAATATGAACTTCATCAGCGGACTTGGCTGATGATACTGGCCATTAGCCGAGTCCCCTTTCATATTGCAAGTGCGGGAGACGTCTGGCTCGTTGCGTCCAGGTTACTTAACAGCCACTCGACGAAGCTTCGCGCCAGCGGATTGTTCTCGCTGTCACGATGGGTCAGCAAGGCCCAGTTCGGGCCGCGAATGGTGTCTTCCACCAAGGGCTGCAACAGTCCGCTGTCACGTGCCGGCCGACTCAGCAACTGACTGACCAGGGCGATGCCGAGCCCCGCGCAGGCGGCGTCCAGCAGCAGGCCGGGGTCGGAGAAATTCAGCCCCTGATCCTTCTGCCCGACATCAATCCCGGCCTCCACCGCCCAATGACTCCAGTCCATCTCCCGCTCTCCGTGAAGGGTGGTGCGCTGCTCGACGGGCACCGTCAACACGTCTGGATGACACGCCGGGTACAGGCGGTCGGCGTGCAACACCTTGAAGCTGCACTCGGCCTGGGAACTGATGTCGTCACGCACCGCGAGGTCGATGGTCTGGGTGGTCATGTCCGGGACTTCATCGGTGCTGAAAATCCACAGGTCGACCTCCGGGTGCCGACGACGAAAATCCCCCAGACGCGGCAGCAACCAATGACGGGCGAATGTCGGCGTGGTGTTGAGCACCAGTTGGTTGGGTTTCTGGTATTGCCCGAGGCGACGAATGCCGACCGCCAGTTGCTGCAATAACGCCTGGGTGGTGCTGAGCAGATCGTGGCCGGCATCGGTCAGGCTGACGCTGCGTCCACTGCGAAAAAACAACGGCTGCTCAAGGTACGCCTCAAGCGTGCGGATCTGCTGGCTGATGGCCGACTGGGTCAGGTGCAACTCGTCGGCCGCCTTGTGAAAACTGCCCAGGCGGGCGGCGGCTTCAAAGCCGCGAAGGGTGTTGAGCGGGGGCCAGTGCTTGAGCATATCGATAAGTTCCTCTAATCACTTTTCTACAAAATCCATCGTTTGTTGGCCTTGTTTTACGGCCGTAGCACGCATGCCAAGACCGCGAAGGCAGTTTTCATTGAACACAATGACTTAACTCAAGGGTGCTTGTCATGCAGCAGAACGAACTTCAGAACAGTGGCTGGTGGATGCCGGCAGAGTGGGTGAAGCACGCCGCGACCTGGATGGTCTGGCCACACAACCAGGCGCTTTGGGAGTCGGGCTGGGGCGTCACCTTGCCGTTGGTGCAAGAGGATTTTGCCCGGGTGGCGAACGCCATTGCCCGGTTCGAGCCGGTGAAAATGGTGGTCGACCCGTCGGCTATCGCAAGTGCCAAAGCGCTGTGTGGACCCAACATCGAACTGATCCCGTTGGCGGTCAACGACAGTTGGTGCCGCGACTCCGGCCCGAGCTTCGTCTGCCATCCGCAACACGGTCTGGGCGGGGTGAGCTGGCGCTTCAATGCCTGGGGCGGCAAGTCGCTGCATAACCTCGACGAAAACCTGGCGCGCCGCGCACTCAATCGCCTCGGCGTGCCGTACTTTGGCACCCCGCTGAGCAACGAAGGCGGTGCGATTCATGTCGACGGCGAGGGCACGCTGATCACCACCGAATCGGTGTTGCTCAACCCCAATCGCAACCCGGGCATGACCAAGGCCGAGATCGAGGAAATCTTCACCCGTCTGCTGGGGGTGAAAAAAACCATCTGGTTGCCGGGTGACCCGGACTACGTGACGGGCGACATGACCGACGGCCACGTCGATGGCGTCTGCGCCTTCGCCCGCCCCGGCGTGTTGCTGGTGGATGCCACCCACGACAAAGATTCGGTGTACGCCGAGGTTGCACGGGAAAACCGTCGCGCACTGGAGCTGGCCACCGATGCCCACGGGCGCACGTTCGAGCTGATCGAACTCTATGAAGCCACCGATGCCGTGGACACCGAAGCCGAAGTGTTCTGTGCCTCGTACACCAACTTCTACATCGCCAACCACGCGATCATCATGCCGGCCTATGGCATCGACGCCGACTATGCGGCGGCCGAAGTGTTGGCCCGGGCGTTCCCGGAGCGCGAGGTGGTGCCGGTGCGGATCAATCACTTGGCCCATGGTGGCGGCGGGGTGCATTGCATCACCCAGCAGCAGCCCGCCTGGCCAGTGCAGGGGTGAAACCATGACGCTACTGACGATTGCTACCACCCAGATGCCGTGCACCTGGGACTTGCCGAACAATCTCGATCAGGCCGAGCGACTGATCCGTGAGGCGGCCGCGAAGGGCGCCCAGGTCATCCTGTTACAGGAGCTGTTCGCTACGCCGTATTTCTGCATCGAGCAAAGCCATAAACATTTGGCGTTGGCCGAAGAGTATCGATACAGCGGCGTACTCAAGCGCTTTGCTGCGCTGGCCAAGGAGTTGGGGGTGGTGTTGCCGCTGAGCTGGTTCGAGAAGGCTGGCAATGCCTACTTCAATTCCCTGAGCGTGGCCGACGCTGACGGGCGCTTGCTGGGGGTGTATCGCAAGACCCACATCCCCAACGCCATCGGTTACCAGGAGAAGGAGTACTTCAGCCCCGGCGACACCGGTTTCCGTGTCTGGGATACGGCGTTCGGGCGCCTCGGCGTCGGGATCTGCTGGGATCAGTGGTTCCCCGAGACCGCCCGCTGCCTGGCGTTGATGGGCGCCGAAGTCTTGCTGTTTCCCACCGCCATCGGCTCTGAGCCGGGGTGTGCAGCGCTGGATTCCCGTGACCACTGGCAGATGACCATGCGTGGCCATGCCGCTGCGAACATCCTGCCGGTGGTGGCGGCCAATCGCGTCGGTCGTGAGGTGGCGACCACCGATGCGGCCTTGCAAATGAGCTTCTACGGCTCGTCGTTTATCTGCAACCACAAGGGCAAGTTGCTCGCCGAGGCTGATCGCGACAGCAGCGGCGTGCTGGTCCACAGCCTGGACTTGCACGCCATGCGCGAAGAACGCCTGAGCTGGGGCATTTACCGCGACCGTCGCCCGGACATGTACGGGGCGTTGCTGAGTCAGGACGGTCGTCACCTTCATGCACGCTGGAACACTCAAGGAGTTTGATATGCGCATTCCCCGCAAGCTGTTGCTCGGCGCCTTGGGATGGGCAATCGCCTCGTCGCCGCTGCACGCCGAAGAGAAGACCCTGCGGCTCTACAACTGGGCCGATTACTTCGCCGAAGACACCCTCGCCAGATTCACTGCCGAAACCGGGATCAAAGTGATCTACGACGTCATGGACGGCAGCGAAACCCTGGAGGCCAAGATGCTCGCCGGCGGCAGTGGTTATGACCTGATCTTCCCCGGCGACACCGTCGCCGAACGCTTGATGCGCGCCGGCAGCCTGCTGCCGCTGGATCGCTCAAAACTCACCGCTGTGGACGACATCGAACCCGGTTTGCAGAAGCTGCGCAGGCAGTACGAAACGTCGAGCCAGGCCACCGTCCCCTACACCTGGGGCACCATCGGCCTGACCTACAATGACGAACAGGTCAAACAGCGTTCGCACGACGCCCCGGTCAACAGCCTGGACATGCTGTTCAAACCGGAACTGGCGGCGAAATTTGCCGATTGCGGCATCTCGATAATCGACTCGCCGGACGAAGTGCTGGCGGTGGTGCTCAACTACCTCGGGCGTGAACCGCGCAGCGCCAAGCCTGAAGACCTGGCCGCAGCGAGTGAGTTGCTGATGAAGCTGCGACCGCACATTCGCAAGTTTCAGTCGCAACCCGTGACCGATCTGGTCAACGGCAACCTGTGCCTGTCCCTCGGTTACAGCGGTGACATGACCCAGGCACAACGCACCTCGGACAGCGCCGGCAAGCACACCCGATTTGAGTACCGCATTCCCCGCGAAGGCACGACCGTGTGGATGGACACCATGGCCATTCCAGTCGACGCCAGACATCCGGAGTACGCCTACGCGTTCATCAACTTCGTCATGCGCCCGCAGAACATGGCGGCCATCAGCAATTTCACCGGCTACCCGACATCCAACGCCAAGGCCCGCCCGGACGTCGATGCGACGATGCGCAACAACCCGGATATTTACCTCGATGAGGCCACCTATGCGCGGCTGATTCCGGGCAAGGACATACCCCAATCCGACATGCGGGCGCGGATGCGCACCTGGACCAAATTCAAGACGGCGACAGCGAAATGAGTGCTTCAGACAAGGATCAATACATGCCGACACGTCGGGATTTCATCAAGCAGGTGTCGGTGATTGCCGGTCTCGGTGCCGCAGCTTCCCTCGGCTTCAGCTTTGCGCCCGTGCACGCAGCGACACAAGGTCGTTGGCGCATGCCGGACGAGGGCGACCGACACGAACGGGCCTTCATCGCGTTTGGCGCACAGAGCGCCATCTGGGAGGATTTCACGCCCGAAGTGCAAGCGACCATGGGCCTGATCGCCCGCACCATCGCCCGCTATGAGCCGGTCACCGTGTTCTGCCGCCAGGGCGAGCGGCGTCTGGCCGAACGACAGTGCGGCACGGCCAATATCACCTACGTCACCACTGAGCTTGACGACATCTGGATGCGCGATATCAGCGCCAATTTTGTCATCGATGGCGAAGGCGGACTCGGCGCCGTTGATTTCAACTTCAACGGCTGGGGCAACAAACAGCAGCATGACGAGGATGCGCAAGTGGCCGCTTTGGTGGCCGAGACTACGCAGGCACGTTATCTGCGCAGCGAACTGGTGGGCGAGGGCGGCGGTATCGAAGTGGATGGCCACGGCACAGGGATCATGACCGAAAGCAGCTGGATCAACCGCAACCGCAACCCCGACTGGACCAAAGCCGAGGTCGAGCAGGAACTGAAAGACCGTTTGGGGTTGCGCAAAATCATCTGGTTGCCGGGCATCAAGGGCAAGGACATCACCGACGCTCACGTTGATTTCTACGCGCGGTTCGTCAAGCCGGGCGTGGTGGTCGCCAACCTCGACAACGACCCCGATTCATACGACCGGAAAGTGACATTGGCGCACCTGGATATCCTCAAAAACGCCACCGATGCGGATGGCCGCAAGCTGCAGGTGCATACCTTGTCGCCACCGCTCAATCCGCGCAAAAGTCAGTTCACCCGCAACAACCCGGACTTTGCTGCCGGATACATCAACTACTTTCTGGTGAATGGCGCGGTCATTGCGCCCGAGTTTGGTGACAAAGCGGCGGATACGAAGGCCTTTGAACTGTTGTCGCAGCTGTACCCGGACCGGGAGGTGGTACAGCTCAATATCGACGCCGTCGCGGCGGGTGGCGGAGGGATTCACTGTGTGACCAGTCATCAGCCGGCGGTTTGAGCGCAATGGAAGCGAGTCCAGGCTGAACCGCCTGGCCCGCATCGCTCATTCAATGGGCTTTGGTGAACGGCAGGGAGGCGTGGGGACCGTTGCGATTGAACTGGGTCATCGCCGAACCGCGACGGTATTCACTCGGGGTCTGGTCCATTTCGATACGGAAGTGCCGATTGAAGTTGGACAGGTTTTCATAGCCCACTTCAAAACAGATGCCCGCCACTGACATCTCGGTTTGCAACAGTAGCCGGCAGGCACGCTGAACCCTGAGCTTGCGCATCAGGTCGATGAAACCGTGGCCGGTGACTCGCTTGAAGAAGCGCGAAAAACCGGGCTCGCTCATGTTCAGGCGCTGGGCAATCACCGATAGGCGAATGTCGCCTGTGAGCTCGGTCAACAAGTAGTCAAAGGCCTTGTGGATGCGCTCGGAGCTTTGGGCATCCAGGGATGGCGCGTAGTAAGCGCTGGCGAGCACATGGACGTCTTGGGAGGGCGCTTTCATCAGTGCATTGATCAGTTGCAGAAACAGAATCAGGCGTTCGAGCCCCTGAGCGGGGCCAATGTCTTCCAGCAGATGTGCGGCCTGCACAGCCGTTGCGCCGCAGAACTCCAGGCCCCGGCGTGCACGTTCAAACAGGTGCTGAAGCTCGCCCAGTTCGGGCATCGTTTCACGCAAGGCCAGAATCGCGGCACCGTCGAATTGCAGAACCACATCGCGTCCTGCCAGGAACTCGCCGGGTGCCAGATCGCCTATCCAGTCATGGGGCAGATCAGGGCCGATCAGCGCCACATGTCCGGCACCGAATGCGCCGATGTAATCGCCCGCAACCAGCTTGCCGCTGCCTTGGCGGATCAGATGGATTTCGAATTCCGGGTGGTGATTCCAGCGAGCCAGGGAGTAGGGGTAGTCGTGTTCATACCAGCGAAAACAATGATCGGGCTCGGGAAGAATGACCTCCAGTTCGGCGGGGCGCTGTTCAAACAGCGCGGCTCGGCTATCAGGCATGGCAGGTCTCTTTCTTTGTTATTTGTTGTTCGTATGCAGGCAACATACGCCTTCCTGCCTGGCGCTTGCTAGCTCGGGGATTGCTTGGCACTGATACTTTTTTGATCGCCAGGCTGTGTCCCGGGGACGGTAAAAAAAGTATCGGGTTGCCGTCCTCTGTGCGTTTGTCCGGGGTTTTCCAAGCTGGTGTAATCAAGCCGTCCACCATGGCTGCGCAGCTGTATTTGCCCGGCAATGGTTAACAACAAAAATAATAGCTTCCGTCGTCCAGGGCGCGAAGCGGAGAGCACTACGATGACCATCCCGAACGCACTGTACATTTTTGCCGGCCTGTCTTTTGCCCTCGTCAGTCATGCAGCCGAAACGGTCACCATCGCCACTGTGAACAATGGCGATATGATCCGGATGCAGCGGCTCTCCAAGATCTTTGAACAGCAGCACCCCGACGTGAAGCTCAACTGGGTGGTGCTGGAGGAAAACGTCCTGCGTCAGCGCCTGACCACCGATATCGCGACTCAGGGCGGGCAGTTCGACGTGCTGACAATTGGTACTTATGAAACACCGCTGTGGGGTGCCAAGCATTGGCTTGAGCCGATCACGGCACTGCCGCCGGCCTACGATCTGCAAGACATCTTCCCCTCGGTACGCCAGGGCTTGTCGGTCGACAACACGCTCTATGCCTTGCCTTTCTATGGTGAAAGCACGATCACTTATTACCGCACCGACCTGTTCAAGGGCGCCGGGTTGACCATGCCGGAGCATCCGACCTGGACGCAGCTCGGCGAGTTCGCCTCCAGGCTGCACGAACCCGATAAAGGACAGTACGGCATGTGCCTGCGGGGCAAGGCAGGGTGGGGTGAGAACATTGCGTTGTTGAGCACCATGGCCAATGCCTTTGGCGCCCGCTGGTTCGATGAGCAATGGCAGCCGGAGCTGGCCAGCCAGGAGTGGACCGCCGCGGCGCACTTCTACGTCGACACCCTGAAAAAGTATGGGCCTCCCGGTGTGTCGAGCAATGGCTTCAACGAGAGCCTCGCACTGTTCAACAGCGGCAAGTGCGCGATCTGGGTGGATGCCAGCGTGGCGGGATCTTTCACGACGGACAAGGAACAGAGCAACGTCGTCGACCGCGTTGGCTTTGCCCCGGCACCGACGCAGGTCACCGACAAGGGGTCGTCGTGGCTGTATGCGTGGTCGCTGGCGATACCGGCCACCTCCAAGCATAAACAGACAGCCAAGGCGTTCATCACCTGGGCCACGTCGAAAGAATACATTCAGCTGGTCGCTGAAAAAGACGGCATCGCCAATGTTCCGCCAGGCACGCGTCAATCCACGTACAACGAGGCCTATCTGCAAGCGGCGCCTTTCGCGCAAGTGACCTTGCAGATGATGCAGCACGCGGACCCTGCACACCCCTCGATCAAGCCGGTTCCTTACGTCGGCATCCAGTACGTCACGATTCCTGAGTTCCAGGCGATAGGCACCTCCGTGGGGAAACTGTTTTCCGCTGCGCTGACGGGGCAAATGTCGGTCGATCAGGCACTCGCTGCCGCACAGACCTCCACCGAACGTGAAATGAAACGCGCCGGTTATCCCAAGTAGCCAACGGTGCATCGGGGCCACTGTCCTGGTTTGTCTGGACACCGAGTGGCCTCCATCGCGGACAAGCCACGCGCCCACAGGATTGCGCAATTAATGTGGGAGCGGGTCTGTCCTGATGCGTCTCGCTGCCTGAACGCAACACCCCGCCTGCCCTTGATCGGGCTTACCCGAATGTTAGAAAACGGATGAACCATCAATGAAACGACTCGAAGGAAAAAGCGCGCTTGTCACAGGGGCTGCCCGAGGCATTGGACGTTCCTTTGCCCAGGCTTACATTCGCGAGGGAGCGACCGTCGCTATCGCGGACATCAACCTGGAGCGTGCCCAAGCCACGGCCACCGAGCTGGGGCCTGACGCATACGCTGTCGAGATGGACGTTACCCGCCAGTCGTCCATCGATGCGGCCATCGCCGCTGTCATCGCGCAGACCGGCAAGCTGGATATCTTGATCAACAACGCCGCACTGTTCGACCTTGCACCCATTGTCGATATCACTCGCGACAGCTTCGAGCGTCTGTTTTCGATCAATGTGGCAGGAACGCTTTTCACCCTGCAGGCAGCGGCCCGTCAGATGATCATTCAGGGGCATGGCGGCAAGATCATCAACATGGCCAGCCAGGCGGGACGAAGAGGGGAGGCCCTCGTGGGGGTGTATTGCGCGACCAAAGCGGCGGTGATCAGCCTTACCCAATCCGCAGGGCTGGACCTGATCAAGCATGGGATCAATGTGAATGCCATCGCCCCAGGTGTCGTCGATGGCGAGCATTGGGACGGCGTCGATGCAATGTTTGCCCGCTATGAGAACCGGCCATTGGGTGAAAAGAAAAAGCGCGTGGGGCAGGAAGTGCCTTTTGGGCGGATGGGCACCGCTGAGGACCTGACGGGCATGGCGATTTTCCTCGCGTCGTCCGAGAGCGAATATGTGGTGGCTCAGACCTACAATGTCGACGGCGGTAACTGGATGAGCTGACCTGTTTTTGCGCTGGCGTGGCGGCGGGGCAATGCCTTCGCCACGCCGGGTTCAGGGGGGCGTCGGTGGCGGGCCGCTATTGACCCGCAGCGTCCGTTGGCAGGGATAGCATCGCTCCAGCTCGCGTGCCAGATGAAACGTCAGCACATCATCAATGACTTCCCCGCCACACAAACGTAATCTTGCCGATTCGCGTATCAAGAAAAACAAAAAAACAGGAGTCATTGATGCAACCGATCCGTCTCGGTCTGGTGGGCTACGGCAAGATTGCCCAGGATCAACACGTCCCCGCTATCAACGCCAACCCCGCGTTCCAGTTGGTTTCTGTCGCCACGCAAGGCCAGCCCTGCGCCGGGGTCGAGAACTTTCGGTCCCTGGGCGAGTTGCTCGACAAGGGCCCGCAGGTCGATGCGATTGCGTTTTGCACACCGCCACAAGGCCGCTTCGCGCTGGTGCAACAAGCGTTGTCCGCCGGCAAACACGTGCTGGTCGAAAAACCGCCGTGCGCCACGCTGGGTGAAGCCATGGCATTGGTGAGCCAGGTGCAGGAGCAAGGCGTCAGCGGTTTGTTCGCCTGGCATTCACGCTACGCGCCCGGTATCGAAGCCGCACGTGCCTGGCTGGCCACCCGCACCCTGCACAGCGTGCAGATCGACTGGAAGGAAGATGTGCGCAAATGGCACCCCGGTCAGGCCTGGATCTGGCAACCCGGCGGCTTGGGCGTCTTTGATCCCGGTATCAATGCGTTGTCGATTGCAACCCATCTGTTGGCGCTGCCGCTGTTTGTCGAGTCTGCTGAACTGCGAGTCCCCAATAACTGCCAGTCGCCGATTGCCGCTTCGATCAAAATGTCTGACGCGCGTCACCTCGACGTGCGCGCAGAGTTCGATTTCGACCACGGTCATGACGAACTCTGGAGCATTGAGATTCGCTGCACCGAAGGCACCCTGCGCCTGGATAACGGTGGCGCATTGTTGAGTATCGATGGCGTGCGTCAAGCCGTCTCGGAGGAGGGCGAGTACGCGGCGGTGTACCGACATTTCCAACAACTGATTGGCGACAAAACCAGTGACCTGGACCTCCAGCCGCTGCGACTGGTGGCTGACAGCTTTTTTGTCGGCAGTCGGGTATCGGTTGAGCCGTTCTACGATTAACGGCTGCTCGGTCAAAGGGTGAGGCAAGCGTCAGCCGCTTGCTCTCGTATTAATGTATTGACATATCGGTAAATGTCGATATCTTCGAGTTATGGAATTACTCGAAATATTCAAAGCCCTCTCAAACCGTACACGCCTTGAAATCTTGAAAGGTTTGAAGGATCCAGCCAAGAACTTCCCTCCGCAGGATGAAGGTGACGTTCATACGGTGGGCGTCTGCGTCAGTAGTATTCAAGAAGGCGTCGGCCTGTCGCAGTCGACGGTGTCTGATTATCTGGCAACGCTGCAACGAGTGGGCCTGGTCGAGGTCAGGCGCATCGGTCAGTGGACCTATTACAAGCGCAATGAAGCAACCATCAGTGCTCTTGTCGAGCTCATGGGGAAAGAGCTGTAGCTTTTTTTTACCGTAAGATATCGAGAAATCCCGATATCCCTTTTTGTCGAAACGAGGATTGACCATGAAAGCGCTCATACTCAAATCATTTGGCGGCCCGGAATCGTTCGAACTTCGTGACGTGCCCAAGCCAGTACCGCACACAGGACAGGTCCTGGTCCGGGTACACGCAACCTCCATCAATCCGCTGGATTACCAGGTACGACGTGGCGATTATCCCGATCTGGTGCAACTGCCATCCATTACCGGACACGACGTATCTGGCGTTGTCGAAGCCGTTGGGCCGGGTGTGACGACCTTCGCCCCGGGAGACGAAGTCTGGTACACCCCGCAAATATTCGACGGGCCAGGCAGTTATGCCGAGTACCACGTTGCTGCCGAAAGCATTGTCGGGAAGAAGCCTCCCTCGATCAGCCATCTTGAGGCGGCAAGCCTGAGTCTGGTCGGAGGAACGGCGTGGGAAGCACTGGCTGTGCGTGCTGAGCTCCGAGTGGGGGAAAGCATCTTGGTCCACGGCGGCGCGGGAGGCGTCGGTCATGTGGCGATCCAGCTGGCAAAAGCCATGGGCGCAAGGGTGTTCACGACTGTGCGCGAAGCAAACGTTGAGTTCGCTCGAAGTATGGGTGCCGACGTGATCATCGATTACGAAAAGGAGGATTACGTCGACGCCATCATCCGGGAAACCGGTGGTCGCGGAGTCGATGTCGTGTTCGACACCATCGGCGGCAACACACTGTCGCGTAGCCCCGACGTGCTCGCACAACTGGGCCGCGTTGTCTCGATTGTGGACATTGCCCAGCCACAAAACGTCGTTCAGGCCTGGGGCAAGAACGCGAGTTATCACTTCGTTTTCACAAGACAAAACCGCGGCAAGCTTGATGAGTTGAGCGCATTGATAGAACGCGGTCAGCTGCGGCCGCACGTTGGCGCTGTCTATTCGCTTGCCGACATTGCGCTCGCCCATGCCCTTCTGGAGAGGCCCAACAACGGTGTTCAAGGAAAAATCGCGATTGCAGTAGGGCCGTCGTCCCATCTCGTCAGTGCGTAATTTTGACCGTTGAACTCACTTTAAGGGAACGCCATGATTTACGAGATCGCTCTGCTACCCGTGCACAAAGAACACATTGAAACGTTCAGGCGTGCATTTGCCGAGGTCGCTCCTTTGCTCAGCCGCGCAAAGGGTTACCGCGGTCACTTGCTCGCACAAGGGATCGAAACTCCCCAGCTATTCAACCTGATCGTGCGATGGCAATCACTCGAGGATCACACGCCGGGCTTCGAGGCGAGTGAAGACCATCGGATATTCATGATGGGCTTGGAGGAATATTTTTCGGAGGAACCGACGGTCTATCACCTCGAGGGTGGACCCTTTGCTACAGGCGAATATGATGATCCGAACAGCGCCGCCGGCATGGGGAATGCTGTTGCCTGAGGTGTTTTTAGCTTTGCCGGATCACCGCTCTGCACTGTTCGCGTAAGCCCTGCACAATCTCAAGCCAGCAGCTCAGTGATCCATCGGGCCTGCCGGGCGATCTCTTGCAGCTTCGCCTCGGGCACGGCCTGCCGCGCACGGGCGAAGTGGGTCAGGGTCTGCTGCTTGTGGCGCAAGATGCGCTGCCACTTGAGCAGGAACGCCGGGCTGCGTGCCTGCATCTGCAGCGGGCCGAAGTACAACTCCTCGGCGGTGTACGTCACCGCAGAGGCGCGCTCGGCGACGATGATTTCGTAGTCAAAGCGGTTTTCCCGCAGCAGTTCCTCGCAGAGGATGCGGTAGCCGTTGTCCATCAGCCATTGGCGCAACGGCTGCTCGCCGCCGTTGGGTTGCAGGATCAGGCGTTCCTGGCCGCTCAGGTGCGCCTTGCCGCTGTCGAGGATGTCGCGGATCGTCTCGCCGCCCATGCCGCAGATGCTGATCGCCGTGATCCCGTCTTCCGGCTCGATGGCCGCCAGGCCATTGGCCAGGCGCACGGTGATTCGCAGGTCTTGACCGCTCTCGCGCACGGTGCGTTCAGCCGAGTGGAACGGCGTCAATGCCACCTCACCGGCCACCGCCGATGCGATGACGCCCCGGCGCATCAACGCCACCGGCAGGTAGCCGTGATCCGAGCCGATATCGGCGAGGCGCGCACCGGCTGGCACATGCGCCGCCACGCGTTCCAGGCGCATGGACAATGTCTGTTCGTTCAACCGCAACCCCTTTTCACCACAAACGACCGGCGCTTTGGCCGGATCGGGGCGCCATTCTGTCGAGCAACGCCGTGCATTTCAAATTCCTGCGACCGGGGCCATGGATCGCCCGGTGCCTTGGCGCTCGAAGCGAACATGAATCCGAGCACTTTCTGTCATTGCTGAGTCAGTTCGGCGGTGCAATCGGCCAGCAGCGCCCTACCTCAATTTCACAAAACCCTCAAAGCAACCGTTCAATGGCAGAATCTCCCCCACTTGATCGTTTTGGAGAACACCATGCTTCGTGCGTTTGAACGAAGACTCGACCCTTTTCCTCCTGACGAGGTACCACCACCACCCGCCGGTCTGGCTCGTTTCCTGTGGGCCTGTACCCGGGGCGCCCGCGGTTACATCCTTGCGCTTGCGTTGCTCAGTGCCTGTGTATCGATCTACGAAGCCTGGCTGTTTTCCTTCCTCGGTCAGGTCGTGGACCTGCTCTCGACCTGGCAGGCGGGCGGTGAAGCGGCGGCGCAGGAAAGTCGCGTGTTGTGGGGCATGGGCATCGTCATGGTGACCAGTGTCGGGCTGGTGGCGTTGCGCACCATGGTGCAGCACCAGATATTGGCGATTAACTTGCCGTTGCGGCTGCGTTGGGACTTCCATCGCCTGATGCTGCGGCAAAGCCTTTCGTTTTTCTCCGATGAGTTTTCCGGCCGAGTCACTACCAAGGTGATGCAGACGGCGCTAGCGGTGCGCGACGTGCTCTTCACCCTGATCGAGATCGCACCCGGGATCGGGGTGTATTTCATCGCGATCATCGCACTGGCCGGCGGCTTCGCGCTGAAACTGATGCTGCCGTTCGTTGCCTGGGTCGTGTTGTTCGGTCTGGCCATGCTGTACTTCGTACCCCGTCTGGGGAAAGTCGGGCAGGAACAGGCCAATGCGCGGTCGATGATGACCGGGCGTATCTCGGACGCCTACACCAACATCACGACGGTCAAACTGTTCTCCCACTCCAATCGTGAAGCGCACTTCGCGCGTGCCGCGATGGAGGATTTCAAGCAAACCGGCTTTCGCCAGATGCGTCTGGTCAGCCAGTTCGAGATCGTCAACCAGGCATTGGTGGTGGCGTTGATCATGGCAGCCGGTGGTTATGCCCTGTGGCTATGGCACCTGGGTGAGGTTGGCGCGGGTGCCGTGGCGGCAATCACCGCCATGGCGTTGCGGATCAATGGCATGTCGCACTGGATCATGTGGCAAATGACCTCGCTGTTCGAGAGCATCGGCACCGTACAGGACGGCATGGCAACACTGACCCTGGGCGCCAAGGTGCAGGATGCACCGGGCGCGGGCGCGCTGGTGACCTCTGGCGGCGCAGTCACCTTCGATAAGGTGAGCTTCAACTACAATGGCGAACGCCAGGTGCTCGATGGCCTGAGCCTGAGCATTCGCGCGGGCGAAAAAATCGGCCTGGTCGGCCGCTCTGGCGCTGGCAAATCCACGCTGATCAACCTGCTGCTGCGCTTCTACGACGTCGACAGCGGGGAGATTCGCATTGACGGCCAAAACATCGCACACGTGACGCAAGAAAGCCTGCGCGGCTCCATCGGCATGGTCACGCAGGACACCTCCCTGCTGCACCGTTCTATTCGCGACAACATCGCTTACGGCCGTCCCGATGCGACCGAGGCGCAAATTCGCAGCGCCGCGGCCAATGCCCAGGCCGATGGGTTCATTAGCCAACTGAGCGACCGGCAAGGCCGTACCGGCTACGACACCCTTGTGGGTGAGCGCGGCATCAAGCTGTCGGGCGGCCAGCGCCAACGCGTCGCGATTGCCCGTGTGATGCTCAAGAACGCCCCGATCCTGCTGCTTGACGAGGCCACCAGCGCCCTGGACTCGGAAGTCGAAGTCGCCATTCAGGAAAGCCTCGATGACATGATGCAGGGCAAGACTGTGATCGCTATCGCCCATAGGCTGTCCACGATTGCGGCCATGGACCGACTCATCGTCATGGATGACGGACGCATCATTGAACAGGGCACTCACAGCGAATTGCTTGGGAAGAACGGCGTCTATGCGCGGCTGTGGCAGCACCAAAGCGGCGGGTTCCTGGGTGAGGACAAGGGTGTGTTCGAGGCGATGGATCAGGTGTGAGGGGGGAGGGTGAGCGTCCGAGCGAACTGTTGATTGGCAAGAGCCCGGACTGAATTCATCCCTCCGTTGGAGGTTGTGTCAGCGCAGACGCTCGCGAAGTGAAAGGGCTGGCCATCGCCGTGAGTCGGGGGGCTGTTATGACACCTGTTATTGAATTGATTACATTACGTATCAACTGAAATACGCATCAGCGGCATTATCACAGGCGATCGCCACCCCTACAGTAGAGAGGACATTTTTTCTCAGGGGCCTCCCATGATTCAGAGCATTATGAAAACTGCTTGCCTGACTACGTTTCTTGCCCTGTGTACAACCCTGTCGGTGGTTCAAGCACAACCATTGCCGCTCGGTAAAACCGGTGCTTTGTATAACGAAGACGTGGAATGGCGTAGCTTTCCAGCGTTTCCGCAAGAAGTAAAACTGGCTGTACTGGTCGGTGATCCTGCCAAGCCAGGCCCCTACGTCGTGCGAGTCAAAGTACCGAATGGCACGAAGTTAATGCCCCACACCCATCCTGAAGACCGTATATACACCGTCATGTCCGGTGTGTTTTACATTGGTTTTGGGTCTGTGTTTGATCCGGACAAGTTGGTCGCTTATGGCCCGGGCAGTGTCGTGGTGCTCCCGGCTAATACGCCGCATTTTCACTGGGCCAGATCGGGGGAATATGTTTCTCAGGTGTACGGAACAGGTCCGCTTGGGCTTGAGTACATTGACCGTCGTGACGATCCTCGTCATGCGTCAAAGTGAATAAGAGAGGCGGGGCAGGCTCCCCCTTTGGCCCGGTGACGCAAGCGCGAGTATGAAATCAGCATGCTGGTCAGTTCCTGCGTGAAAGTGATCTGAACCGCGCGATCAAGGGGCGTTCCCGTTGGACCGGTCGTCGGCCTTCAAAGGCCTGATCGACCTGAAAGCGCCGGCCGTAGCAGTGAGCACTTCCGATGCCATCGCATGCGACGTATAGTCTGACCTTGCAGTCCATCCGTCTTTGGCCACAGAGAACGCTCATGAAATCCACCGAAAAGACAGCCGCCCTCGACCTGAAGCTTTCCGACTTCCTGTGCTTTGCTGTCTATTCCTCTAACCTCGCTTTCGGCAAGGCATACAAGCCAATGCTTGAACGGCTCGGACTTACCTACACGCAATACATCACCCTTGTGGTGCTGTGGGAAGAAGACAACCAGACCGTTGGCAGCCTCGGCGAAAAGCTGTTCCTCGAATCCAACACCCTCACGCCGATCCTGAAGAAACTGGAGGCGATGGGTTATCTGCTGCGCCAGCGCGACCCGGAAGACGAGCGGCAGGTTCGCATCCGCCTCACAAGCGAGGGGCGAAAACTGCGTGAAGGCCTCACGGAAGAAGGCTTCCCGCAAACCGGTCTTGATCCCGACGAATTCGTGCAAATGCAGAAAGCCATTGTGAAATTACGGGACAACCTCATCCGTACTACGAGAGACAGGGAATAAGCCGTTTCGAATGGCTACTTCACTGCGCCTCCCTGCTTGATGTCACCGCAAAAAATATCGACGTTGCCACTCTCCGGAGCCGTTCGCACGACGATGGAATACTCGCTGGAAAGCAGGTCTTGCAGGGCGATCGGTGCACTTCTTGAGAACGACCAGCCGCGTACAGGTTCGCGCTGGGTGTTGACCTTGTCGTTCATTGCAAAGGCCACTGGCCCGGGCTGCTGGCAGGTGCCTTTATGGATGAAGCTATAGAGACGCAAGGGCAAAGTCGCTCCGCTGGGAGCTCCCGAGATGAAGAAGCTGAGTCCGGTCTGTTTTTCCCAGCTTGTCAGCGTGACGTTGCCGATCTGCCCGGTGTTCTGTCGGGTGGCGACCAAGGGGACAGACACGCCATGGTCTGTTGAAGTGGCGCAGCCGAAGAGGCTTACGCTGATCATTAGGGTTGCAAGTGAGCGTCTGAGGTTCATTGCCAACTCCTGCGTAAGAACTGCAATGGGTGATTAGCCGGTATAGAGCGAGGTGCTCGGGTTGCCTGTCGGCCCCCTGCAGCACCGCGCCCCAACCGATGCTTTGCAATCAGGCTTTGCTGGCGGCCAGAAAAGCGCCAAGGCGTTGTCCCATTTGCTCGCCCAAGGCTTGCAAGGCACTGAATGGGCGAACCATCACCTCGAATTCGACGATTTTTCCGTGTTCATTGAAGCGGATCATGTCGATACCCTTTAACTCTTTACCGTTCACTTTGGCGCTGAACTCCAGGACGACGCTCAAGCCGTCGGCCGTCGACAGTTCCCGGTGATAGGCAAAATCCTCAAATACGTTGACTACCGTGTTGAGAATCATCGATACCACGGCCGCTCCCGGGTAGGGCGTGTGGGCCATCGGTGAGCGGAATACTGCCTGTGGGTCCAACAACTCGGGCAGGGCGCTCAAGTCACCCTTGCGGATCATGTCGTGCCATTGCTTCAGGGAGTGCGCGGCGTTGGGGTGCAGGTTCAGCTCAGACATTTTCAACTCCTGTATTTTTGTTGTTCTGTAGAACGTTTCAGTGTTGCACATGCAGTGTCGCCCGATGGCTTGCTGCAAGACCCTGATAGTGCCGCCAAGATCGACTGGCGGCTATGCGAATGTACTAAAAGTAGCTCACGAAAAAGCCCGGCGGGTCAGGCCGGGCTTTTTGATGGGTACCGCTGTGAAGCCATTCATTCAGGCAACGCGGTTTTCGATCAGACGGTCGGAACCACCTTCGGCGACGCGGTTCTCGATCAGACGGTCGGAACCACCTTCGGCGACGCGGTTTTCGATCAGACGGTCGGAACCACCTTCGGCAACGCGGTTCTCGATCAGACGGTCGGAACCACCTTCGGCGACGCGGTTCTCGATCAGACGGTCGGAACCACCTTCGGCGACGCGGTTTTCGATCAGACGGTCGGAACCACCTTCGGCGACGCGGTTCTCGATCAGACGGTCGGAACCACCTTCGGCGACGCGGTTCTCGATCAGACGGTCGGAACCACCTTCGGCGACGCGGTTTTCAATCAGACGATCCGAACCACCCTCAGCCACACGACTTTCAATCAGACGATCCGAGCCGCCTTCAGCGACAACCGGGTGAGCAGAGGTAGCGGCGAAAGCGTTAACTGCAAAAACCGAGAAAGCAATGCTGAGAAGGATTTGGCGTTTCATGATGGTGTGCTCCGGGGTGTAGTTGTTTGGTATGGAGGCGATGTTACGCCCCGGAGTTTTTAAGAGAACTTCATTGAGTTAATGGTGACTATTGATGCAGTCAATGGCTGCCCGAGACTACCGTCGGCCTGTCACTGATCGGCGACACACAGCTCCCCGGTCGCGCGTATCAATGCCTGACCATGCAGTTGGTCCTTGATCAGGCCGGCGCGTGCCTCGCCCAGCCAGTTGGGGCAGTTCGGGTCTTTGCGATAGGGCGCGAACTCAGCGTATTGCTGCAACAGCCGGTTTTGCAGCTCATCCAGTTGGGGCCTGATCTGTTTGGCAAGGTCCGGCCGCGGTGTGTCAGGCGCCTTGCCGGCCGCCCGCCAATTGGCGAGCAGTCCGTACTGCACGAGCTTGTTGGCTTCGATCTGTGCGGCGATCAACTCGGCGACCTGTTCCGGGTCCAGTTTGCGTTTAACCGCCATCTTCCTGGCGTTAGCGATCACTTGCGCTTCTCGGGCACTGTCCTGGATGGGTTTGCCGCTGTCCCACTTGGCCAACGCCACCAAATCACCAATGTTCAGTCGCTCATTCATCGTCACCAGCAGCGGTTGCAAACTCTCGGGCGCTGGGGAGGGCGTGCTCGCCTGTGCGCCGCCAGCGAAAAAACCGATCAGGACGCAGGCCAGCAGTTGCGGGATGCGTGGGGAGTGGGGCATAAGCAAAACCTCGTCAGAACTCAGGACTCACACAATCAGGTGTTGTGTATCACACAGGTGCGCCAAGCATACAACGCCTGGAGCGCCCGCTGAGTCAGACTGGAACTCAGAACAAACATACTGATTTCAGTCTGCACTGTGCAGACTCATGGACAGTCAGGCTGCATGTTCATTTTTTGTAAGTGTTGTTGAAACAGGCTCTTTCAGTCGGGCCGCAGACCCACTGGCGCGCGAGGTCAAAAGCGCAAGCGGGTGGACACCTGAGGTCGATGCGCCGGTCTCATTCGCCAATTGCCTGCTGATACCCGCCGCGTGGGGAAAGGACCTAATCGGACCGCAACCCCCTCGGTGATATGCTCTTTCGTGTCTACACTTCGCCCAGAGATCGCCCATGGATCGCTTGTCTACACTGTTGTCGCAGTTCGGCGTGCGCGCCAACCTCTTTTACAACGGCAAGCTTTGCGGCATGGCGTCTTACGATGGTGCTGACACGCGGGGTCATATTCACCTGCTTCAGGCCGGTGCCCTCACGTTGCAGGGGCTCGATCGCAAGGACTTGCTGCTGACTCGGCCCAGTCTGATTTTTCTGCCCCGACCACGCCGGCATCAACTGTTCGCCAATGAGCCCGAAGGGGCTCAACTCCTGTGCGCATCAATGGAGTTCGAGGGTGGGGTCGATAACCCGCTGTCGGCTTCGTTACCCGATTTGCTGGTGCTGCCCCTGGATGAGCTACCGATGCTGGCCGACACGTTGAGATGGATGTTCGTTGAGGCGGCGGGCGGACATTGCGGCAGGGAGACTGCGCTGGATCGCTTGTTCGAATTGCTGATCATCCTGTTGTTTCGGCATCTGCTCGACCACCACCAGTTGCACACCGGAATGATGGCCGGGCTGGCCGATTCACGATTGGCGCGCTCCCTGGTCCAGATTCAAAACGCACCGCATCGTCCCTGGTCGATTGCCGAGCTTGCGAGCGAGTCAAATATGTCGCGCGCGGCCTATGCCGTGCATTTCCGGGCCGTCATCGGGCAGACACCGGCCGATTATCTGTTGAGTTGGCGTATCAGCCTGGCGCAGAAGCGTCTGCGTGAAGGGCGACCGATCACGCTGATCGCCGCCGAGGTCGGTTATGAAAGTCCTTCGGCGCTTGCCCGCGCTTTTCGTCGCAAGACGGGCTACAGCCCCCGGGACTGGATGAAGGATTCGGCAGGAGAGGCTGATGGGGAAATGGCCTGAAAACCTCGAGCGGTTTCAGGCCGTTCATGGAGGACAAATCATCGGTTCAACGCGATTCCAGTGCAGTCAGAGAATGGCCGGCCACGAAAACCGAAGCGGCAAGCAAGCCGATATCCTTCAGGAGAAACTGACCAGGTGCAACCGAAATGGCCGGGAAACCGAGGCCGGGTTCAATCACGCCAGGTGTCGACAACATGAAGCTCAAGGTCGTGAAAAACAATCCGGCGGACAACGCACCCCCGATCAATGAAAGCTTGGGTGACAGCAGGCGCCCCGCAATAAGAAGACCGATCGAGACTTCCAGGATACCGAGCAGACTGGAGAACGTATCCACACTGAAAATGTTGTAGACCCAACCGAGGAAAGGGCTGTTGCTTACCAACGGGACCAGGCCCTCGGCTTCATAGTGCGTGAACTTCATGCCGCCGAACCAGAAGTAAATGATGGCCAGAGCAACGTAAGCACCGTAGGTGCCGATCGCCGTGGTTCTAACCCCGAGCGATGCTTTCTGAGTGACGCCGGTCGTTCTGCAGTTCTCATTGTTCAAGGTAGTCATGATTCAGGCTTCCAATAATGTGGGGATTCAAACCCAGCGCGGTTTACGTTGGGAGTGGACACAGTGTTGCCTTTGACTCCACGCTCTTGGCTTCTGAACGTATTGAGAACTGTGCAGATCGTCTTGACTCACTTCAGGTCTTGAAAAGAGGAGGGCGGCTGGACCATCGCGTCCCGGCGCCTGCCCATGACACTGGCCAGCCTGTTGCTGTCCCTGGAAATGATCTTCGCGACCTGCCTGGGGCTGCTGTTGTATTTACCAGGGCCCTCGGTGCCGGAGGTGCATCGCACTGATTGTGGTGGGAGCCGTCACAGCGATCATTTGGACAAAGCGACCGCCATGGCGAATTCCCCAACGCTGTATTCACGAGTCATGTCCGTCGCTGACCGGCGCATGGTGTGCGATCAGCTCAGCAACCCAATCGATAAACACGCGCAGTGTGATACTGATATGCCGATTTGGTGGAAATGCCACGTAGATGGGCATCGGATCGAGTCTCCAGTTCTCGAACAGGGGCACTCACTCGCCGCGCGCTTCTAACCCTGCGTAACTGTCCGCTTTTGGCCGTTTTCAGCCGGTTACGACTGGCTGAAATCGCCTAAAACGGTCATTCACTAGATCCGTGACGAGGCGGTTTGTGAAGACACGCATAAGACCATCGATTACCAAGTATTCGGGTAGGTCATTGATTTCCAGTAGCCTGGGTCAAAACCGCATCAGCGCCAACATCTCTGATTCATCATTGCTCTCCCATAACCCGTGTTTTGCTCTTCGTTAAAGTCAGGCTCAACAGGACGGAAACCAAGATGATGCCGCCGACTGTGGTCAGCGACCATTGAATCGGCACGTGCCACCACGGCGCGACCAGCATCTTGCCGCCGATGAACACCAGTACGATGGCCAGGCCATATTTGAGCAAGTGAAAGCGGTCGGCCATGTCGGCAAGCAGAAAATACAGTGCGCGCAGGCCCATGATGGCGAAGATGTTGGAGGTGAACACGATGAAGGGGTCGGTGGTGACGGCGAAGATAGCCGGGATGCTATCCACCGCGAACACCAGGTCGCTGGCCTCGATCAGTACCAGCACCAGGAACATCGGCGTCGCCCAGCGCAGGCCGTTCTGGCGCACGAAGAAGCGCTCGCCGTGAAAGCCGTCGGTGATGCGAAGATGGCTACGCAGCCAGCGCAGCAAAGGGTTCTTTTCGAGGTCTGGTTGCTGGTTGGCAAAGATCAGCATCTTGATGCCGGTGATGACGAGGAAAGCACCGAAGACATAGAGCAGCCAGGCAAACTCCTGCACCAGCCAGACACCGGCGAAAATCATACCGGCACGCATGACGATGGCGCCAAGCACGCCATAGAGCAGGACTCGGCGCTGCAACTCTGGCGGCACGGCGAAGTAGCCGAAGATCATGACGAAAACGAACATGTTGTCGATCGACAGCGACTGCTCGATCAGGTAGCCGGTGAGAAATTCGAGCGTTGTACGCTGGGCCACTTCGGCACCGACATGGCTGTGCAGATACCACCAGAGCAGAGCGGCGAAGACCAGTGCCAGGCTGGCCCAGGCGATGACCCAGGCTAGCGCTTCGCGGACCGAAACACGATGCGCCTTGCGCCCGCCGAAGACGAACAGATCGAGCGCCAGCATGGCAAGGACGAACACGATGAAGGCGGCCCACATCCAGGATTGGCCGACGCTGATGGCGGTCATTTACTGTCTCCGCATGAAGCAGCAATAGGCTGGAGGAGTCATGCTAGCGAGCCTGTTACCACAACAAAAATCGTTTATTCGTTGGGGATAGTTCGATTTTTACGAAGTATTGATTCAAGTGCTCAACTACCAGCAACCGCATTGGTTATGCCCCGTGGTCAAGGCGGGTGGCGTGGCACGCGTTTCCTGCAGTCCCGTCTCCTGCTCGATCGTGATGAAAAGGTCTGCTACCCCCTTCGACAGTCATGGCAACTGGTAAGCCGGTGAAGCAGGCGTATATTGATAGTGTCGATCCAGATAGTTGAGGCGATCAAAGATCGCCAATGGTGGGACAAGCGAGAGTGCTGGGGGCGCTAGCGGATAACCCGGAACGTTGGAGGTGTCACATGAGGCTGTATCAACGACTCTTTCTGATCGCAGGTCCCACCATGCGTCACTCGCCGGCGATGGAACGGGCAATCGCACTGGCCGACGCTACAGGCGCAGCGCTGCATATCGCTGTGTTCATCGAAGACTTCGACCTTATGCGGTTAATGAGCAACAGCGAACAACTTCGTGAGAGTTGCCGGCAGGAGAACCTGCAGTGGTTGACGGATGAGGCCGAACTCATGCGCAGGAAGGGCATCAATGTGACCACCGAAGTTGCTTTGACCCGCGACCCGCTGCAAGCGATCCTTGAGCATGTGGCTGAAATGCAGCCGGACCTGATTATCAAGGGCGTACATCATGAATCAGCGCTCAAACGCTTATTCGTCACGCCTTTGGATTGGCAATTGTTGCGCGAATGTCCGACCCCCATACATCTGGTCAGCGAAGTCAGGTGTCCGCTTCCTCGGGTGATTGTGGCGGCGGTTGATCCATCGCATCCAGAGGGTCAGATCAGCGGAATCAACGACAGCGTCATTCAGGCGGCGAAGGAACTGGCGACGCAATGTGATGCTGAATTGCACATGCTGTATGCTTACGAACTGACACACACACATTTCTCTGATGCAGGTGCTGGCGCCGTGACGATGCCAGGCTTCAGCAACGACGTGCGCCGGTCACTTGAAAAGTGCTTCATTGCCTTGGCTGGACGCCACTGCGTGCCACCTGAGCGACAACACTTCATTGCAGGGCCGCCAACCAAAGCGATGGCCGAGTTTGCCATTCATACTCGAGCCGATGTCTTCGTAATGGGAAATACCCATCACAAAGGGGTGGACAAGCTGATTGGCAGTACCACGGAGCATGTTCTGTATCAGGTGCCCTGCAGCGTTCTGGCCATCAAGGGAGAAGCGGATCATTGAACGGAAAAAACGCCACTATCGCAGCCGGCTGTTGGAGCTGATCTGGTTTTGACCCAGGCTGCTGACTTCAGCTGACCCTTAGGCGGTCTATGAAGACACGCATATGACCCCTCGATTACCAAGTATTCAGGTAGGCCAACTTATATACCCTCTTATTCAGCATCGATGAGCATGAGCTAAGTAGATGCCCTGCTGATGGTGCGATCGATGATGAGATTGTCATCGGTATAGATGACTCTTAAAACCGCTAACCCTTAGCGCAATCGTCTCAAACATTAATTGTAAGATAGTGTTTCTAGAGGCAATGCCTTATTACGTACAAGATTTCTAACTACATTCAGCCATCCATATTGAGCCAAACGAGACGTGGGAAACTTTCCTTAAGGTTTTGGGCTGCGCGGAATGCACATTCCTCATGCTAAGCGATGATTAGATTTTCGTCACCCACACCACATGGGAGACTTTCCCGGTCTCAAAATCACGATAGGTAGGCTAATACCTCCAAAAGACCGGCGTAATAAGTACCAGCACAGTCAGGATTTCCAACCGCCCCAGTAACATGCCGATGGTCAGTAACCATTTTGCTGCATCAGGTAGTGATGAGAAGTTACCGGCAGGCCCGATGATCGTGCCCAGGCCTGGTCCAACGTTGCATACTGCAGTAGCGGCGCCACTTAAAGCAGTCGTCCAGTCCAGCCCGATCAGAGCCAGCCCTAAGGCGATTATGGCAATGGTGATGGTGAAGAAAAACGAGAAGGTTAAAAGTGAGCGCAAGATCTCCTCGTCAATCGGATGACCGTTGTACTTCTTCTGAATTACGGCTCGAGGATGGATCAACTGCTTCAAACTACTCACGAGTAGGGCGGCAGCAACTTGGAAGCGGAAGATTTTCAGTCCGCCAGCCGTGGAGCCTGAGCATCCACCGACAAACGTCAGATAGAAGAACAACAGAACGGCAAAACTACCCCATAGTGTGTAATCACCAACTGCAACTCCTGTGGTCGTGACGACCGAGGTCACGTTGACCGCCACAATACGAAATGCATCCCACCAAACGTAGTCGCTGTGAAAGTATAGCCATGTCGCCACAGCCAGCCAGGTCACAATCAAGAATCCAAGAAATCCGCGTACCTGGTGATCCTTCAGCAGCGCACGCCGATGGCCGCGCAATGTCGCGACGTACAAGGTAAACGGCAGACTACCCAGAATCATGATGACCACCGCTACCCAGTGAATCGCTGGCTGCGTCCAATGCCCCAGTGAGGCGTCCGAAGTAGAGAATCCGCCAGTTGAGATCAAGGACATGGCGTGGTTGACCGCTTCAAACGGCGTCATCCCAGCGATCCAGAGAGCTAGTGCTCCGGCGCCAGTGAGTACCAGATAGAGAAAGAGGATGTATTTGGCGGCCACATGGGAACGTGGCGTCACTTTCTCCGACCAGTCTGAGGACTCTGTCTGGAAAAGACGCATGCCACCCACTCGCAACAGTGGAAGGATCGCCACAGCCATGCCGATGAAGCCGATACCACCCAGCCAGTGCAGCATCGAGCGCCAGATTAACAATCCTGGTGAAGCGGTATCCAAACCACTCAGGACAGTTGAGCCCGTGGTTGTGATGCCGGACATCGTTTCGAAGAAAGCGTCGGTGTAACTGATGTGACTGATGAACACCATTGGCAACGCCGCGAAGGTACACACCACCACCCAACTGCCAGTCGTCAACAGGTACATATCCCTCGGACGGAGCTGGCCAGTATCAGGGCGCCCACGCACGATCAAAAGAAGACCGCTGATTAAGGTAATCAAACTTGACCAGAGAAAGGCCGACAGATCGTCGCTACGCTCATAGGCGACCAGCGTAATCATGGGAATAACCATGCTTACGGCCAGCGTGATCAGAAAAATGCCTAGGATGAAGCCGATGAGCCGCATTGCTGCGAGGGACATAGATAGTAGCCTGCTAAATTAGCGCCGCGTAGTATCGAATGCTCAATTTTAAAGCTCCGTAAATTTTGCGTAAAATTTCTACGGGCAATCAGTCAAACAAGGATCGGTTGTTAAGTGGCAGAACCTAGCTCGCCTTCATGAGCTCAAAAAATTCCTCGCATTTCATTGAGAAACATTTAGCTGGCGAATAAAAAAACCGGCACTTGGCCGGGCTTTTATGGGCATCCAACCGTTTCTGGTGGATAACACGACTAAGACAGTGCTTCTAATAGCTAGCATGCCTGTCTTGTTGCTTCGCTGACGCAGGTTTCTAAACCACAGTATTTCTAGGCTTCGAGAAATACTGTGGTCGTATCAAGAGAGATTATTTGGCTACGGCAGCACTCGTTAGGACGCTGCTGCGGCGAAGGACTATAACGCCGCCCAACGCTGCCAGAATCGATCCGATCAATACACCGACCTTGACCTCATCAATCAAAAGAGCTGATCCGGCGAACGCCAGATTGCCAATGAATAGGCTCATAGTGAAACCAATGCCGCACAACAGTGCTACGCCATAGAGTTGAATCCAGGTACTCCCTTCCGGCAGCTTGGCCAGGCCCATACGAATGGCCAGAGCAGCCAATAGGAAAATACCGACCTGTTTGCCCACCAACAGCCCCAGAGCTACACCCAGCGGAACCGGATCGACCAGGTTCTCCATCGAAATACCGGCCAATGAAACACCTGCGTTGGCGAAACCAAAAATCGGCACCACAGCGAACGCTACCCACATGTGCAGCTTCTCTTCCAGGAAAAGCAGCGGAGACCGGGCTTCCTCTTCTGGCTTGCCCATGGGGATGCACAGCGCCACAGCGACACCCGCCAGCGTGGCATGTACACCCGATTGCAGCACGAAGAACCACAGCACACCACCGATCAGGAGATACGGGAACAATCGCCTTACGCCCAATCGATTCATTGCGATCAGAATGACGAGGGTCGCAAGCGAGGCCAGTAACATCGGCATGGAAAGGCCCGACGTATAGAAAAAGGCGATGATCACCACCGCGCCCAGATCGTCAATGATCGCTAAGGCAGCCAGAAACACTTTCAGCGAAGTCGGGACTCGCTTGCCCAGTAACGACAAAACACCTAAAGCGAATGCGATGTCAGTAGCGGCCGGGATCGCCCATCCCCCCAAGGTCTCAGGATTACCCCAGTTTATTGCGATGTAGATCAGCGCTGGAACAACCATGCCGCCCAAAGCACCAAATCCAGGTAAGGCGCGCTGCCCCCAAGTGGAAAGCCCACCGGCCAGCACCTCTCGTTTGATTTCGAGCCCGACCATCAGGAAGAAGATCGCCATCAGACCATCATTCACCCAATGCTCGACAGACATGCCCATCCAAACGCTGTGCAAGGTTGCAAAGTAACTCTGGGATAGAGGCGAGTTAGCAACAATCAGAGCGGCCAGAGCGGCACCCATCAACATGAGACCGCCAGCGGATTCCGACGATAGGAAGCGAGCCAGAATCGCGGCTGCTCTAGGGGTTTCGGCTTTAGCTTGATGCTTGGTCATCAACGTCCTTGGGATCACTTAAAAAGGTAATATATTAACATCTGGCCTACACGAACATGGCGGCGTTAAACAGCCTGAAACAGTTAATGTTCAAGGCCATAACCAAGCATTAATACTTTTCATTCAGTGCTCTGGAATGGGGTTTTAGACCAGAACCTATTGGCACGCGGAACAATATCCATGCCGTCCATCGCTTCCATACCCCTTGCCCTTTTTGAATATCCAGATCAGTCTTCCCATCGCTTGACTTGAAAGACACCCTGGTGGTAATCACCTCGGACGAGTCCCACGGCATAGATGGTGTGCGCCTGGCTTCCTCATGGGGCTTCAACCTAATGCTAGCGCCCGAGCAGGATCAGTTGCCCAGGGTGAAGGCTGGCGTCTACGGGCATGTCGATCCGAGTGCCTCGATACTCGACTACTTCGCCTTGCCCGTCCCCTCAGCCTTGAGCGGTCGTTCCCTGTTTCGTGATTATGAAACGGGCCGCGAAATCAAGTCATTCACCAACGACAAGCTGCGCTATCACGATGGCCAAGGCACCTTGACCGAGTGTGACTTTCAACAGCGCTGTCGGTATTACGCCAGCGCCGGCTTCATTGCCGAGCGTGCGACCTTGACTGGTCAGTATGGAGGCAAACGCGCCCGCCAGATCGCAGCCAGAGCGACGTCACTGGATCACTCTCTGCTCCGGACACCGTTGAACCAGCACTACCAGTTCGGCAGTCCCGCCATCATACCGCTTCAGGCGCAGATCAAGGATGACTGGGCCGATAACCTTATCGGTGCTCAGTACCTGGAAATGCCCAAGGGCTCACATACTCGCGTGCGTCTGACCGTGCGCTCGGTAGATCCACAACAGAACGCCTACATACTGCTCAAGGCCAAGGAGCTGGAACAGGATGTCCAACTGGGCCTGCCAGCCGAAATGGTCGTCACTGCAGACCAGCCACTGGAGATGGACTTTAGTTTTGACAATCCGCAGTCGCGTAAGGCGTTTTCGTTCCACTTGTTGGGCTATGGATTGGGTGCCGTTGAGGTGAGCGACTTCAGCGTGATTACCGAGTTACCAGAAGCACTAGAAGTGCTGGATGAGAATCCGGTCGACAGCGGTGCTCAATCAAGCTAGGTACCCCGTATGGTTGCACTCTGACGTCGAGTGCAACCAATAGGCGGACTGTAACGTAATGATTTATCAACGTATTGCAGTAACGGTATTCAAAAGGCTTACAGATCGAACTTACTAAACAATAATATCAGGGAGCTGACACCCTTAATCACCAGAAACTTAGATCGAAGAAGAGCTTGCTCAGTAAAATATCTTGTCACACTACCGACTGCCAACAATTTGATTTAAGTCAATAATCATCAAGCGATTGGTTGCATGTATCTTTTAGTTCGTATCAGCTAGATGACATAGAGAATGTAAGAACGACGAACGATTTTTCAGCATTCTGATATAGCCACGCTCGCTCATGACCACCTCAGCCCGATTCAGTTGAGCTGTGCGCACAGGAGATAATTATTGATGAATCAGGTGGTCGATGCAGCAGTTGAGCAAACACCAATCCCTCCGCATTCCGTGGCCTGGCACTCCCTGCCTGCAGAGCAGGTGACGAACCTACTTGAGGTCAATGAGCATGTTGGGCTGGAGGCCGCCGAAGTTCAAGCCAGGCTTGCCCGCACTGGTTTCAACAGGCTACCAGAAGCAGCACGTCGACCTGCGTGGCTCAGATTCCTGCTGCAATTTCACAACATTCTGATTTACGTGCTTCTAGGATCCGCTGCGATTACCGCGATGCTGCAACATCTGTGGGATACGGTGGTGATTCTGGCGGTGGTCATTGCAAACGCAATCATTGGCTACGTCCAGGAAGGCAAAGCGGAAAAAGCCATGGACGCTATCCGGCAGATGCTGGCACCGCACGCCGCCGTGATCCGCGCAGGCCAACGCTTAAGTATTGTGGGCGAGGAGCTGGTACCGGGCGATATCGTATTGCTGGAGGCGGGAGACAAAGTCCCTGCTGATTTACGCCTGCTGCATGCGAACAGACTACAGATTCAAGAAGCCATTCTTACCGGTGAATCCGTACCAGTAGAGAAACATACCCTACCAGTGGGCCTCGAATCAGCCTTGGGTGATCGTACTTGCATGGCGTTCAGCGGCACACTCGTGACTTGCGGGCAAGCAACAGGGGTTGTCGTTGCGACTGCAGCAGCTGCTGAAATCGGACGCATCAGCACGCTGCTTGCTGGAGTAGAAACGCTGACCACTCCGCTGGTGCAGCAAATGAACGTATTTGCGCGCTGGCTGACAATCTTGATCTTGTTAGTGGGCGGGTTGTTGCTCGTGTTCGGCCATTATGTCGGGCACTACGCGTTCACCGATATCTTCATGGTCGTGGTCGGGATGTCAGTAGCGGCGATACCTGAAGGGCTGCCTGCCGTCCTTACCATTACGCTGGCTGTCGGAGTTAGGGCAATGGCTCGTCGCAACGCCATTGTGCGTCGCCTGCCAGCCATCGAAACGCTAGGTTCGGTATCCGTCATCTGCACTGACAAGACTGGCACACTCACCCGCAACGAAATGATGGTGGCATCGGTCGTAACCAACGATCTCATCTTCACGGTCGATGGCGCAGGTTATCAGCCAGCGGGAAGCATTAGCCTTGCAAATCGGCTTGTCGACTTACCGACTCACCCTGCGTTGACAGAATTGGGGCGAGCCGCCGGCCTTTGCAACGATGCTGTACTGCGCTTGCACGAAGACTTATGGAAAGTGGAGGGAGACCCGATGGAGGGCGCCTTGCTGGCATTTTCCGGAAAGACCGGTATCGATAGTGATGAAGATCATCGGGCCTGGCCCCGCACCGATGCCATTCCGTTTGACGCGAAACACCGCTTCATGGCGACACTGCATCACAACCATGATCGACATGCATCTATCTATGTGAAGGGCGCTCCAGAGCAAATACTGGCCATGAGCACGCAGCAGCTCGTAAACGCTGGCGGGACTGAACCGCTCAATGCGGACTACTGGCACGAACAGGCAAACGCCATTGCGGCCAAGGGGCAGCGTGTATTGGCGTTTGCAGTTAGATCAGTTCCTCCCGAGCACACCGTGTTGGAGTTTGGGGACGTACAAGGAAGGTTAACCCTGCTAGGCATGGTCGGACTGATTGACCCGCCTAGACCCGAGACGATAAAAGCAGTTCAACAATGCCAAGCAGCAGGCATTGTCGTAAAAATGATCACTGGCGATCACGGCGGTACCGCCGCCGCTATCGGTCGCCAGATTGGCCTGCAAAATCCCGACAGTGTGTTGACCGGCGTAGACCTCGACACCATGAACGATGTCGCTCTGAAGGAGGCGGTAAAGCACGTTAATATTTTTGCGCGCACCAGCCCAGAACATAAGCTCAGACTGGTAATGCTGCTGCAATCGAATGGCATGACAGTGGCCATGACCGGCGATGGAGTGAACGATGCACCAGCGCTAAAGCGCGCCGATGCCGGTATCGCCATGGGTGGAAAAGGCAGTGAAGCCGCCAAGGAAGCCGCAGACCTTGTGCTGGCCGATGACAACTTCGCGTCCATCGTCGCTGCGGTTCGCGAAGGCCGGACGGTCTACGACAACATCAAGAAAGTGCTGAGCTGGACGCTGCCTACCAACGCGGGCGAGACCATGACCATCATCGTGGCCCTGCTACTCGGCCTTACGCTGCCGGTGACGCCAATACAGATTCTGTGGATCAATCTGATTACCGCAGTGACACTTGGCATTGCACTGGCGTTCGAACCTACCGAAGAAAACACCATGCGCAGACCACCTCGTTCACGCAAGGAACCACTCATAAGCGGAGCCTTAGTCTGGCATATGGTGCTTGTTTCCATTCTGTTCCTCTGCGGCGTTTACGGTATTTTTTCGTATGCGCTCGACCGTGGCTACTCCGTGGAGTTGGCCCGAACCATCGCGGTGAACACGTTAGTCGTGATGGAAATATTCCATCTGTTCTTCATTCGTAATCTCTACAGCACGTCGCTTACCTGGAAGGGTATTCGCGGCACCAAGGTCGTATGGATGACCGTCACAGTGATTACCTTCGCTCAGTTCGCCATCACGTATGCGCCACCGCTGCAAAAGGTGTTTGCAACAGAGGCAGTCCCCTTCCTTGATGGCCTGCTGATCATCGGGGTTGGTGTTGCGCTGTTTGCGGTAATCGAGATAGAAAAACAGATTCGAATCCGCTTGTCCGAGTAGAACGGGTTGCATGCTGGGCATACCCTAAACGACAAGCATCTTCATGCCACTGAAAGAGGATTTTGAAATGCATAAAATACTTGTAGCGGTCGATGGTTCCGAGCATTCGGAGCGCGCGGTGCGTTACCTTATTGGGCTGATCCAAGATGGCGGATTACTGGGAGGTAGTGTTGAGGTACATCTGGTGAATGTGCAGCCACTTTTACCAACTCGAATCGCACTCGACATGAGCGAGGATGAGCGTGATCGTTACTATGGGGATAAAAGTGCTGAGGATTCACAAAAAGCTGAGGTGCTTCTGAAGCATGAAGGGATTGCATTCGCGCTCCATACCTTACAAGGCGATGCAGCCAGCCAAATTGTGGCGTGTTCGCATTCCCTTGGATGTGACAGCATCATCCTAGGTTCGCATGGCAATGGTTTTTTGGCGGGGATTTTTCTGGGCTCTGTCGCGGCAAAGGTGATTCAGCTCTCGAATTTACCAATCACCTTAGTCAAATAAGAGATCGTGAATGGTTTGATTTCACGGCACCCATAACTGGATTGTCAAAGGCAGTTGTTTTGGAGCGGTTTTGATTGAGCCTTGCCCTTTCGCCGACCATGAAGCCCTATGACGAGCGGGGTGTTGATATTTTTTGAATCAAATGCCTTCTCGACAATGACGTGATATCGATTAGCCTAAGATTGCTCCCCAACAGAAGACCCTCGGCGAATCCAATATTGTTTAGGGCCTTTGTGACAATGTTATCGCGTTGCCTGCGTAATGGGCGGGGTCGCGTCGGCACCCGAAAGGGTGGTCGGCCCTCGTGGTTGGCACTCCAACCTTCGCGGCTTTGCCCACCACTCATTATAGTGATATCGCGCTCAATCAAGCAGAGGCATCATGCTTGGAAATGCTTAAAGCGCATTTGCTTACTCATGCCCCCCTAATGAAAATACCTGTGACTCGTTTAGAGTCAACGAGCCTATTGCTGTGTCATCAGCAGCTGTTCCATCATGAAGTCTCTATCTTTCACTCGTTCCGGCACGCACACAGTGGTCTTGCTCATGTGCAGTGTTTCGGCTGCCTTGGTGAAGCTGCCCGCTTCCACCACTCGAGCAAATGCCTGCATTGCATCAAAACGGTCCATTGCTGCCCCGGCTATCGATCAGATTGTTTGGATTTCACAAACAGTGATAGCTACGGTTGCTTGTTTATCGCCCAGGCACAAGTCCTTACAGTCTCGACATCGTTTGTTCCGGGTCTGATTAGACCCATTGATGGAGGCACCTATGACACAGCGTGATGTTGTTTTTCCACCCGGACGCCAGGCGCTTTATGAGCGCAATCGCTATTCGCCGGCTATCAAGTCCAATGGTTTCCTATTCGTGTCGGGACAAGTCGGCAGTAACGAAGACGGCTCGCCCGAACCCGATCTGGAGGCCCAGGTTCGACTCGCGTTCAACAATTTGAATGCAATCCTGGGCGCTGCCGGTTGCACCTTCGACGATGTGATTGACGTCACCGTCTTCATCGTCGATCCCGAATCAAAGTTCGAGACGATCTGGAAGGTTCTGCCAGAGTTCTGGGGTAACGCGCCGCACCCGACGCTGACCGGCGTCGGCGTCACGTGGCTCTACGGTTACCAGTTCGAGATCAAGGTGATCGCCAAGCTTCCAGAAACCACGGGATGACCTTAGATCTGACGTATCGACAGCTCGCCCGTGGTTGCTTTACTGAAACGCAATTTTCGTCCCGATCCTGACAGTCAAACCTGCTCTTAGGCCCCATTGTGTGTCCGGGGCTGAGCAGCCAATTGCGAGCGGGGCGTCAAGATGGCCAAGGCAACCGCCACGATGAAAAGCGCCGGCACGTCACCTGCCAAGTGCCCCATTTGCCCCGGCTGGGTGAGCGCCTGGACGGTCATGATTCCTCCGTGAACGGCGCTAGACCATACGGTGAACCAGATTAGGCTCAGATTGGCTAATGGGTCGCGTGCGGCCAGGATCAAGAACACCCCAAGTGTGGCGTAGATGCCAACGATCATCATCGGGTAGTCCGAGTGACCGACGTGCCAGGCCCAGCCGGACGGCCAGAACAACATCAGTGGGTAGAGAGCAAGGCACGCGAGGCCAGCCAAAACTAGAACGACGCGCAAATACCTGAGGCGATCGACTACGGTCATGGCGGACTCCTCTTTGGGCCTAACTCTAAGTTGACCTCAAGTGGGGTGATAACACCTTCACGGGCTTGGTCGACTACATTCCTTGCTCTGTCATCTTGCCTGGCTAGACCGGGCATTGTGACTGTCGGGCGACCGCTGAAGGGGGTTATACACCATGGTCGAAAAGCCCATCTGCTCAATCAGTTCCGGCAGTAGACCAAGCATAGCTATTCATTAGCTATCGGTTCGTTCACCGGCTGTTTTTGGCCGATAGTTGCCTGTCGCGAAGTGCAGCAACCGACCCGATGTAGCCGGTCACGTGTCTACGAAATCAAGGGCGATTCAAAAAGCCTTGCTCTAGAATGGCCCGAGATGAGCGTGGAACGCTTGTCTAGTATTCACTCAAAGGATGAACACGATGGGCCGCACCGACCATATCTGCCTGATGGCTATCTATAACGATTGGATGAACGCAAAGGTTTATGAGGCGGCCAGAAGTCTGACAGATGAAGAGCTATCAGTGGATAGGAAAGCATTCTTTGGTTCTATTCTCGGGACGTTGAATCACCTGGTGGCCGGGGACACTATCTGGCTAAAGCGATTTGCCAGGCACCCGGCGAATCACTTGGCTCTGGAGCCGATTCGACAGCTCCCGGCCCCCAAAAGCCTCGACCAGTTACTGCTCTCAAATATTCGAGAACTTTCGGCACATCGCGTTTGGCTCGATCAGGTGATTGTCGAGTGGTCTCGCTCGATTACAGAGGCGGATTTAGATTACACCCTCAATTACACAAGCATGAAAGGAACCCCCGCTGACAGGAGCTTTTATGGCTTGGTCATGCATTTCTTCAACCACCAGACTCATCACCGAGGCCAAGTTACTACTCTGCTGTCACAAGCGGGTGTCGACGTAGGCGATACTGATCTGGTCCTCCTCATTCCTTCCGAGTCGCGCACATAATCTAAAAACCAGCGCTAGACCGGGATTTTCATGTCATACCGGGCTGGTAAACCAGCGTGGCCATCTGCAACACTCCTTCTGCTTACACAGAATTTAGATGTGTTGCATCGACCGGTTGAATCCACAGCCGATTGCAGTCTGTCGGCAAGAGCAACTTCTGCCCCGAAACATCCATCAGCTTTTACCGCCGAGCCTGCCGAGCCTCCGACCGAACCACCATCCAGATGCCGACCCCGGACACTGCCATGCCTGACACCATCTGCCATGACAACGGTTCGTTGAACATGGCCCAGGCCCAAAGCATCGTGACGGGCGGGCTCAGGTACAAGACGCTGGCCACTCGTGTGGCTGTCGCCCGGCGCAGGCAGACCCAATAAAGCCCGTAGCCGCCTAACGTAGACAATCCCACCGTCCACAGTACGCTCAGCGCAAACCCCATGCCGGGTATCGGCGCCAGGCTACCTTGCGTGCCCTCGATCAGGGCGAATGCAAAACTCGACACGCAACATTGCAGCCACAGGTTGGGCAGCAGGTCCAGCGATTCAGAGGCGTGCAGATGCTTCTGCCAGAGTGTCGCGATGGCGAGCGAAAGCGTACCGAGCACCGGCAGGCCATACGCCCAGAGGGGCGCGCTACCCCAGGCCAGCGCGCCAAGCGTCACCACCACAACCCCAACCAGGCCGATGCCCAGCCCTGCCCAGACTTGCCAGGCCAGTTTTTGCCCCAGCACGCCAGCGGCCAGCAATGCGACCGCCATCGGCAGCAGGTTGGCGAACACCGCGGCAAGGCCCGCCGGTACGCCCAGGGCTATGCCTTGTATGACGCCGGCCAGATAGCCGGCCATGGCCAGAAGACCGATGCCGGCGTTTTTCAGCAACACGGCAGGGGAGGTTTGCCGCAATTGCCTGGCGACGAAAGGAAACAGGATCAGCGTGACCACGACGCAGCGCCAAAATACCACCAACAAGGGGGGCGCATAGTCCATCGAGAATCGCGCGCCGACGAATCCGGAACTCCAGGTCAGAATCAAAGCCGCCTCGAGCAGCGGCAGCGGCATCTTCTGGCGCCAGTGGGGGATGACTTGCTGCTGACAGGAGATCGGTGTGGGCTGGTTCATTGCCACAGGCTACGAAATCGGCCTAATCTAATAAATCAAAATAAAGTGCAGCAGTCATTCACGAAGATTAAATCATGACGGCGATACTCGATATCGAGCTGGTACGTACATTTCATGCGGTGGCGCGGATTGGCAAATTCAGTGCGGCGGCCGAGCAGCTGCATAAAAGCCCGGCGGCGGTGAGCGTGCATATCCAGCGGCTTGAGGCAGTCGCCGGGGGGCGCTTGCTGAATCGCGATAATCAGTCCGTCTCCCTGACCGCACTGGGCAAGCGTTTGCTTTTGTCGACGACAGAACTGCTGAGCACCCATGACCGGGTGCTGGCCGACCTGCATGGAAGCCACCTGGCAGGACGCATTACCCTGGGTGTCCCCGACGAATACGCCGCCCATGTCATCCGCGACATCCTGCCGACATTCGCCGCTGCCTGGCCCAACGTGGTGCTGGAGTTGAAGACAGCCCCCAGTGATTCGCTGCGTGACCAGGTCCAGCGTGGAAAGCTTCAGGCCGCGGTGATTGCCCAAGCCAGGGGGCAGCTGACCATGCAGGCGCAATTTCTCGTCGCCACCACGCCGATCTGGGTGGGGCCGGCAAACAAGTCGCTGGCCTCGATGGATCCGCTGCCACTGGCCGTGCATGCGGCGCAATGCCCTTATCGGCAAGCCATGGTGGCATCACTCAAACAAAGCGGCCGCCGGTGGCGCGTGGTGTTGGACAGTCCGTCCAACCAGGCCGTCAGGGCCTGCGTGGAGGCCGGGTTGGCGATCAGTCTGATAGACCGCGCCCGGGTGACGGAAAGTATGCAGATTCTCGACGGTTTGCCCGTCATACCGGAGCATGAGGTCGTGTTTATCCGATCGCCGTCTTCAGATGGGGATGAAGCGGTGGATTTGCTCTCCCAAGCCATGCAGCAGCATTTTCGGCTCTAGTCCGCGAGCAAGGGAAACTGTCAGGCTCGACCGTCCCATGCTGAATGGCATTGCGAGCAAAGCTGCACTACCGTGTAGGTGTAAGCCTTCGTGCCGCAGTCTATTCTGGTTGAGAGGTGGGTTTCATGAACAACATCATCTACATCGTCGGGTTAGTGGTGGTCGTCGTGGTAATCCTGTCGTTCCTCGGCTTTGCATAGGTTTCAATGCCTGCACTCCGCCAACACCACTTGGCAAGTAGTCGGCGTGCCACCGGATCGGCCGGCATAGCGGATGCAATTATCCATGGATTTTTTACGCGCCATGCTCAAGGTGGAGCCCCAAGCCAGGCCACCCTCGCCAGCGGTGGGAAGCGCTTTTGCATAGCAGGCTGAGCCCACGCTTGAAGTTGCATAGCGAGCGGTGGACGCTTTGCCGGAACATCCCGCGATCAGCGCCAGGTTGATGGCGAGCAGGGAGGGTATGACCCATGACGAGCATTGGCGCGCTGTTCTATTGGCCATCCCGTTTCCCCTGTATCAAGAGGCGAGCCGTGTGGGGTTGTGCTTCATTGAGATTAGACGGTGTTGGACCTGACCCTCTATCGATTTCAACACTAGCGAGCTTCAGCGCAGGTCGCCTCGACATTCTGACAAAGCTCACCGACGCCCCGTCGTTGCTTGAGTTCGGCCTCACGCCAGACGCCGCTGAGCGGGCCGCCCGGCAACCCTTCATTGGCGCGCGCCAGCGGGAACAGCACCGGTACAAATCCGGCATCACGCACTAACCGGACGCCGATATCCCGGGCCTGGGCATCGTCGGCGAAAACAGGAATCGCCTTGTTTTTGCCGGAAAGGCCTTTCATTGAGGCGAAGCCAATGGCGTTGAACGCCCGCACCAGGTGCACCCCGGGCAGATACTGCTGATCCGCCAGGGCCACGCCCATGTCCAGCGCCTTGCGCCCGACATCTGCGTCACGGCCGCCGAATGGATTACTGGTGCTGAATATCACTTTGCCGTCCAGTTTGCCCTTCAACTGTTCGGACAGCGCCGGCATGGCGCCATAGGGAACACTCAACACGATCACATCGCCCCAGGCCGCGGCCTCGGTGACCGATCCGGCCCGCGCGTTGGGGCCGGCCTCCTTGACCAGGTCCGCCAGCGCCTCGGGGTGGCGTGATGAAAACATCACTGAGTGCCCGGCCTTAACCCAGAGCGTGCCAAGCGTACCGCCGACCTTGCCGGCGCCGATCACGCCGATCTTGAGGGTGTCTGCCATCGCCTGGCTGGTGTACAGAACCAGGCCGGCGAGCATCAGAGAGAAGATTCTGGACATGCACTGGGCTCCTCGGTTGGACAGCGGTCTTGGAATCACCGTAGTTGAGCTTACGTCTAAACGAAAGCTGCCGAGGGAGGCGGCGGACGAGCAGGGGTATTTGATGAGCGGCGTGAGGCGTGTTCAGCAAGGGAAGCTATTGTCTATGTGTTCGCCTCGCCAGTTGCCGTCCAACCAGCTCGTCCCTGAGGCGGCTGGCGAGGTGGACCCTCTTGGCCGATTGCTGCCTTTTGATTTCGCTTGTACTGGATGGGACAGCTGCCACGCCGACTCTCGCCAACTGCGAAGATGGTCTATTCACCCTCCAGGGTTGCGGCCACCCGCGCCACTTTCCACGACCCGCCTAGCTGGTTAGTGTAATGGCGACGTCCAGGGCAGAAATGGGCACATAAATCAGGGTGATCGTCGAATACGTTTTGCGCGATTTGGCCCTGAATGCGCAGACCGGGAGAATAATCATGACGACATCCAGCGCCCCCCAAAGCGCCATCGGCGATACCTGAAAGAAGAGGACGTTCACGATGAGGCCGAGCACGAGGTAGGTCGAAAACGATAGAAGTGCGTAGCGCCCATCCTGTTCGAAGTAAACGCGAAGCCCGCTTTGCTCGTCCTCACTTCGACTGGGCAGCAGTAACGCGGCAGAGACAAAAAGCGAGAGCGCCAGGAGCACCAGCAATAAAAACTCGGCAAACGAAAAGGTCGCTTTGATCGTCGGCAACGCGTTGACCGCCCACCAAAAATCCAGCTGGGACGTGAAAAGCATGACCGCCCAGACCAGCGCCACCCAATCAGGCGCGGCGACGCGGCGGATGCGGAACACCGTCAACGCACCCATCAGCAGGCGAGTGACGGAGAGCCCCAATATCATCGCGAGTACCGTGGCCACGATGGGGAAGTTGCTCATGACACCTCCTTGTAAATTACGCGACCCACACGCAGGATCGATTCCGCTTTCGGGTAGGTCCTACCGACTGTGCGCCGCCGCCGCCAATTGATCGGTATCCACGCGGACAAAAACGGAATCGCCAACCGCCGTGAGTACGTCCCCGGCATAGACCTCGCAGATGACACGGGTTTTGCGTCCGACATCGCCTTCCACTCTGGCACGCAGGGTCAATGGCACACCCATCGGCGTCGGTTTGATGAACTTGATGCCAAGGTTGCCGGTGACGCAATTGATCCGGGGCAGGCTGGCGACTTCGCGGTTTTCCTCACGGTAGTGATAAGCCATCGCCGTCCAGTTGGAATGACAATCCACCAGCATCGCGATCAACCCGCCGTACACCAACTCCGGCCAGCCGCAATACATGGGATCAGGTACGTGCTCGGCCATGACATGCACGCCGTCCGCATGCCAGAAGCTCTTGATGTGCAGCCCGTGCGGATTGCTGCTGCCGCAGCCGTAACAGACGCCGTCAGGCGCGGCGGTGTCTTGCAGAGAGTTGTCGAAACTGGACATGACAGGCGCTTCCTCATACGAATGAACTCAACCGTCGGATTCTAACGCTGGTATCGGGGTGCGGTCACTTTGGTCATCCGTTAGCGCGCCCTGACAACTGCGGTGCTGTTGCGCAACGTCAACTTGAACGGCAACACCACATGCCGCTGTTCGATCGGTTTCCTCTCGATCAGCGCGATCAACATCTCGACGGCTTTCTGACCGAATGTTTCGGCGGGTTGCGAGATGGTCGTCAGCGGCGGGTCGCAGTACGCCGCGAAGGGGATGTCGTCGAAGCCCACCAATGAAATGTCCTCAGGAACGCGCAGGCCTTGTTGCTTGATGCGTTTCAACGCGCCGATGGCCATTTCATCGTTTTCGCAAAACAACGCCGTGGGACGGTCGGGCAATTCCAGCATCGCGGCGGCGCCGTCATGTCCGGCCTTCAGACTGAAATCGCCATGGCAGATCAGCGCGGCATCCGACGTGATACCGGCCTGTTGCAAGGCGTCCTGATAACCGGCCACGCGATCGCGGGTCAGCGGGCTGCTTTTAGGGCCTTTGATCAGGCCGATCCGGCGGTGGCCCAGTTCGATCAAATGTTCGGTCATGGCCTTGGCAGCCGCGCGGTTGTCGAGGCTGATGGTGGGATGACGGCCGCCCTGAATCACCTCGCAGGCATTGACGATCGGCGGTAAATCGGCGCTGGGGAAGGGCGCTTCGAAAGGGTCGTAGGCGCGCAACTGGATCACGCCATCGGCCTGATGGGCGTAGACCAATTCGGCAAACTCCCGTTCCACTTCCTCGCGGCCCTGGGTGTCGCACAGCAACAGCCGATACCCGGCGAGCTGGGCGGCTTGCTGCGCGCCGCTGATCACCTTGGCGAAAAACGTGTTGGCGATGGTCGGCACCAGAATCACCAGGTTGCCGGTTCTGCGCGAGCGAAATTGCACCGCCATCTGGTTCGGTCGATAACCGGCTTTTTCCACGGCGGCGTTGACCTTGTCGCGCGTGTCGGGGAGCACGCGTTCAGGCGACTTCAGCGTCCTGGACACCGTGGCGACGGAGACGCCGGCCAGCCTGGCTACTTCGCGGATATTGGACAAGACCACCTCGTTATCGAACTGTGCAGGGGCGAGCTTAACGCAGGTAAGCCCACCCCTGAAATTTTCCTGGAGATTCATCCGGGGTTTGACACCTCGTCAAACAGGGCCTAGATTTCCGTCACGATGTAACCGGTTACATCGGCTTTCGGGTGCATTCCTGAAAAGCCGCCGGAAACCGCCTCAAACAGAGAAACGTTGCGATGAGTGTTGCCGTGAAAAAAATAAGAATGGGTTTTGTCGGTGGTGGGGAGGGCGCCTTCATCGGTCAGGCCCACCGTCAGGCCGCCGGGCTCGATGGCCGTTTTGAGTTGGTGTGTGGCGCGTTCAGTCGCGACGCCCGCAACAATCAGGACACCGGCGCCGCGCTGGGATTGTGCGCTTCGCGTTGTTACAGCGACTGGCGGCGGATGCTGGAAGCCGAGCGCGCGCTGCCGGTCGATCAGCGCATGGAGCTGCTGATCATTGTCACCCCCAATCACCTGCACGCGCCGATTGCCAGCCAGGCGCTGAGTGCGGGATTTCATGTGTTCAGTGAGAAACCGGCGGCGTTGAATCTGGCCGAGTTGCTGCCGCTCAAGGCTGTGCTTGAACGCAGCGATCGCCTCTATGGCCTGGCCCACACGTACCTGGGCTATCCGATGGTCTGGCAGGCGCGGCAGATGGTTCGCGACGGGGTGATCGGCTCCGTGCGCAAGGTGATTGTCGAGTACCCCCAAGGCTGGCTGAGCGAGGATGTGGCGGGGCAGGGCAACAAGCAGGCCGGCTGGCGCGACCTGCCTGAGCAGTCCGGGTTGGGCGGCTGCATCGGCGATATCGGCACCCATGCCTTTTCATTGGCCGAATTCGTGGCGGACCAGCCCATCCAGCACCTGTGCGCGATGTTGAATACCCACGTTGACAGCCGGCAACTGGACGACGATGCCGCGATGCTGTTCAAGATGGCTGACGGCGCGAGTGGTGTGTTGATTGCCAGCCAGGTCTGCGCGGGTGAAGAGAACCCGTTGAAAATCCGCATCTACGGCGACAAGGGCGGCCTGGAGTGGCGCCAGGAAGAGCCGTCGAGCCTGATCCATCGTTCCCTTGACCAACCAATGCGCGTGCTGCGTTCCGGTGTCGGCCAACCCTGGTTGTGCGACGCCGCGACCCGGCGCATGCGTCTGCCGGCCGGACATCCCGAAGGCTATCTGGAAGCCATGGCCAACCTCTACGGCGATTTCGCCACGGCGATTCGCAGCAACGTCGACGGCAACGTGGCCCCCGGCGTGCCGGGCATCGACGTCGGGCTGCGCGGCATGGCCTTCATCGAAACCGTAATCGCCAGTCATCGTGGCGATACGAAATGGACCGAACTGGTCTGCCCTCAATGAACCCGGAGCACTCGCCCGTGAACCCTACTTCTCAAGCAGGCCTGCGCGGCCCGGGGATCTTCCTCGCGCAGTTCATGTCCGCCGAAGCGCCCTTCGACACCCTGGCCAATATTGCCCAGTGGGCGGCGTCGCAAGGCTACAAGGCCATTCAGTTGCCGACCTTGGGCACGCAATACATCGACCTGACGCGCGCCGCTGAAAGCCAGGAATACTGCGACGAATTGAAAGCTGTCTGCGCTAAAGCAGGCGTCGAGATCAGCGAGTTGTCGACGCACCTGCAAGGCCAACTGGTGGCGGTGCATCCGGCGTTCGACGCCCTGTTCGACGACTTTGCCCCGGCGCATCTACGCGGCCAGCCGCAAGCACGCACCGAATGGGCCATCGAGCAGTTGAAGCTCGCAGCCCGGGCCAGTCAGCGCTTGGGACTGAAGGCCCACGCAACCTTTTCCGGTGCGCTGCTGTGGCCGTATGTCTACCCCTGGCCGCAACGCCCAAGCGGATTGGTCGAACAGGGTTTTGCCGAACTGGCCAAACGCTGGTTGCCGATTCTTGATTGCTTCGAGGAGGCCGGTGTCGACCTGTGCTACGAAATCCACCCCGGTGAAGACCTGCACGACGGCGCCTCGTTCGAGCGTTTTCTGGAAGCGGTGGATCACCATCCACGCGCCGCGATTTTGTATGACCCCAGCCATCTGCTGCTCCAGCAAATGGACTACCTGGGCTTCATCGATCGCTACCACGCGCGCATCCGCATGTTCCACGTCAAAGACGCCGAGTTCCGCCCCGATGCGCGTTCGGGCGTCTACGGCGGTTACCAGGGCTGGGTTGAGCGGCCAGGACGTTTCCGTTCCCTGGGCGATGGCCAGATCGACTTCAAATCGATCTTCAGCAAACTGACCCAATACGACTTCAGCGGTTGGGCCGTGCTTGAGTGGGAGTGTTGCCTGAAGGACTCCGCCCAGGGTGCCGCAGAAGGGGCGGCGTTCATCGAGCGGCACATGATCAGCAAGACGCAGAAGGCCTTCGACGATTTCGCCAGCGTGCAGTCGGACGCAGGTTTCAATCGACGATTGCTGGGGTTGCCCGAGGCCTGATCAAAAAGTTATTCGCTTCTCTCTCCAACAAGAAAAACAATAAGACGGTGACTGTTATGTCCACGATGACCGCGCGCCTGAGCGCCATGATGTTCCTGCAATTCTTTATCTGGGGCGGATGGTTCGTCACCCTCGGTACGTTCCTCGCCAGTAACCTGGGCGCCAGCGGCGGGCAGATCGGCATGGCATTCTCTACCCAGTCCTGGGGCGCGATCATCGCGCCCTTTGTGATCGGCTTGATCGCCGACCGCTTCTTCAATGCCGAACGCATCCTTGCGGTGCTGCACCTGGTGGGCGCCGTGTTGCTGTATCAGCTGTATCGAGCGCCGGACTTCAGTACGTTTTACCCTTACGTGCTGGCGTACATGATGATCTACATGCCGACCCTGGCACTGGTGAATTCAGTGGCGTTCCGGCAGATGAGCGACCCGGCCCTCGAGTTCTCCCGCATCCGCGTGTGGGGCACCATCGGCTGGATTGTGGCCGGCGTGGTCATCAGCTTTGTGTTTGCCTGGGACTCCCAGGCCCTGATTTCGTCAGGCGGGCTGCGCAACACCTTTCTGATGTCGGCGATTGCGTCTCTGGTGCTCGGCCTCTACAGCTTCACCTTGCCGCGCACCGCGCCACTGAAACCTGAGGTGGGCCGCAGCGGCCTCAAGCAAATGCTCGGGCTGGATGCGTTGAGTTTGCTGAAGGACCGCAGTTACCTGGTGTTCTTCATCGCCTCCATTCTGATCTGCATTCCGTTGGCGTTTTATTACCAGAATGCCAATCCGTTTCTGGCGGAAATCGGCGTGACCAATCCGACGGCGAAAATGGCCATCGGGCAGGTTTCCGAAGTGCTGTTCATGCTGCTTCTGCCGCTGTTCATTCACCGCTTCGGGATCAAGATTGCGCTTTTGGTGGGGATGTTGGCGTGGGCCTTGCGCTACTTGCTGTTCGCCTACGGTAACAATGGCGACCTGGCGTTCATGTTGTTTACCGGCATCGCCTTGCACGGCATCTGCTACGACTTTTTCTTCGTGTCCGGCCAGATCTACACCGACGCCAAAGCGCCGGAGCGTTTCAGAAGCTCGGCCCAAGGGCTCATTACTTTGGCGACCTATGGCCTGGGCATGCTGATCGGCTTCTGGGTCGCAGGGCAGGTGACCGACCACTATGCGCTGACGGGCAGCCATGACTGGAAGAGCATCTGGTTGTTTCCGGCGGGGTTCGCCCTGGCGATCTTTTTCTGCTTTGCGCTGGCGTTCAAGGGGCGGCAGGCCGCGGTTGTTCAATCGACCGTCTGAACAACGCCTTGCCCGCTTTCGGCCACCAACAGCAACGACTGCGGCACCGGACTTTGCGGGTGCTGCGGCTCTTGCAGGACGGCCAGCCGAAAGCCGGCCATGTCCAGCGCATTCAGCCAGCTGGACAAGGTGCGGAAGTACCACGGCATGGGCTGCCACTGGCCCTTGAACCCGGCAAAGGTTTCTTCCCGCCAGCCATCCTGATAGTCGCCTGCCGCGACAGCCCACGGGTGCAGTGTCTGGATCACCAGTGCACCACCAGGGCGGAGCAGGGCGTTCATGGCGGCGAGCAGCGGAATGATGTCCTGGTGCAACAGGGCGAAGTTGGCGCAGATCAGGTCGTAGTCGCGGCCGATGTCCACCTTGGCCTCCACCAATTCTTCATAGCTCGCCACATGCACCTGCGATGACCCCGACGCCCGCGCCGCGTCGACCAGCGTCGCATCGCCATCCACACCGACGGCCGTGATGCCCCGTTGAGCCAGCGCGCGCAGTAACCAGCCCTCGCCGCATCCGAGGTCGAGCACGCGCTCGGGTTGGCGGCCCAGCACGGCCAGCAGGATGGCCTGGTCGGTCACCGTGAGGCGGCTTTCGATGGCGCCGCTGCGGATGGCTGTGATCCAGGCATGGGCGTTGTGGTGCCAGCTGTCGAGGAGGGTGGATTCGGAGGCGGGCATGTTGGCGTCTGGCGTGGTGGGTTGGTTAGAAGGATAGGACACGTATCAAGGAAACGGGCTGGGTCACCCCAGCCCGCCAGGCAGGATCAGCTTTGGCAGAATCGAATGCGATTGCCAAAGGGGTCATGGACTTCCAACACTTGCCCCCAACCTTGCTGAACGATATCTGGCCGTCCGTATCCGTAGCGTTTGCCCTGTAATTCGTCACGCAACAGTTCGATATTGTGCATCGGGACAAATATCGTCGATCCCGGGCTCGCATCGCCATGATGTTCGGAAAGATGGAGCTGCAGACCGTTTCGGCTGATGCCCAGGTACAGCGGCAGATCTGCTTCGAAGCGGTGCTCGAATTCGACGCTGAAGCCTAGAAAATCAAGGTAGAACTCGCGCGCCTTGGTTTCGTCAAACATCCGCAGTATCGGGATGGCTCTGTCGAAGGTAATGGCGGGTTGATCAGGTTCCTGGGGAAGCATCGCAGACGCTGTGTTCCAGTCCTTGTAACCCATTTGATGCGCGACCAGCTCAAGCGCGGTTGAGTGAGACGTCGCTTGATTGCGCCCCTCAAGCGAGGCACGCAGCCTCTTGGCCATCTGCTTGGCTTGTTCGATTGAAAACATCGTTCCTCCTGTAGCCAAGGCATTCTGGTGCTCGCGTTGCCAAACCTCGGCTCTCAAGAGATACGACAGGATTTGGGGGAGAAGCAATGCTTTCACCTTTCCCTTCGGGAGCGAGCGGCGGGCAGCATCGGCCCGGGACTGATGATACACAGCGGTCAATGAGTGCGGAAGTCAGGAGCAGGTGAACGAGAGAATGGGCTATTTATTCGACATGAGGCGAGGACGCTTTCGTATTTGTCTGTCGTCAAAAAGCACAACACCGGCGCAAGGCCGGTGTTGTGTTAGCAGAGTCCAGCGCCACCCGATCGGGTGCCTTAGAAGCGGTACTTCGCCGAAGCCGTAATGCTACGCGGTGCACCGTATGTCAGGGCGCCGTAGGCATCGAAGATGTCGAAGTACTTCTCGTCGGTGACGTTGTTGGCATTCACCTGGCCCGAGAGGTTTTCGGTGAACTCGTAGCGAGCCATCAGGTTGACCAGGGCATAGGCATCCTGCTGGATTTTTTCGGAGTTGCCGGCCGGGTTGACGGCGTAGGTGTAGATCGAATCCTGCCAGTTAACCCCGCCGCCAATGGTCAGCTTGTTGAACGCCCCTGGCAGACGGTAGGTGGTAAAGGTGCGCAGCAACTTGGTCGGGTACAGCGTGTTGACGTCGTCGCCGTTGGCATCTTCGGCCGTGAACTGGGTGTAACCCACCGATGCATTCCAGTCCGTTGCGAGCTCGCCGGAAACTTCCAGCTCGAAACCCTTGCTGGTCGCGCCTTCACTCGCCTCGTAGGCGAAGCCGCCGACCGGGTTTGAAGGATCGATCAGCGCGCCAGTGTTCTGGCCCAGGTTGTCTTGTTTGATCTGGAAAACCGCTGCGGAGGCGTTCAAGCGGCCGCCGAAGTACTCACCCTTCAGGCCCAATTCAGTGCTCTCGCCAACGATCGGTTCCAATGCCTGGCCACTGCGGTCGCGTACCGATTGCGGCAGGAAAATTTCTGTGTAGCTGGCATAAGCCGAAAGGTTGTCGGTGAGGTCGTAGACAATACCTGCATAGGGTGTCAGCTCATGATCGACATCGATCTTGCTGACTTCCGAGAAGACGTCATCACTGGTCTTCTCGTACCAGCTTTCACGCGCGCCAAGGATCACTTTCAAATCGTCGGTCACGTTCAGGCGAGTTGCCGCGTACAGGCCCTTCTGGCGGGTCTCGCTGTAACCGTAGTCGGTCCTCGGGCCCCATACCGGTTCTGCGAAATTACCGTTGTAGGAATCGAAATCGGCGACACCGCCAAAGCCTGTTTGCGCGTCGAGTGAATCGGCGTCGAACTTCTGCTTGCTGTCCACATAGCCGAAGGCCAATTCGTGCTCGCGCCCCAGGAACGAGAACGGGCCATTGAAGCGGATGCCGTAGTCGTCCTGGGTGGTCTCGGTCTTGTAGGTCGCCGGGAACGAAGACATCGCGGAGCTGCCGTTTCTGCCTGGATTGCCGGACAGGTACAGCAGGGAAGAGTCGCCGGTGCGTTCGCCACGGTTGTAGCTCAGATTGACTTGCCAGTCGTTGGCAAAGGTGTGATCAAGATTGACGAAGTAAGTCTCGTAGGTCGTGTCCCACTTGCTCCATTTGGCGGAGGTCGACTTCGAGCGGCTCCAGTTCGTGCGGCCGCCGTCTGCGTACCAGACTGGCAGGCCACCCCACATCGGCGAGTCGGCGTTGCTTTCTTGCCGGCTCAAGCCGAACCAGAGCGTGGTGTCGGGCGTCAGGTCGATATCCATCGTGCCGTAGAGGGTCTGGCGCTTGTTCGAGTTCATATCGATCCACGTGTCGCCCTCGTTGGTCTCCCCGACCAGCCGCGCGCGAATGGTGCCTTCCTCGTTCAGCGCCGTGGACACATCAGCCTCGACGCCGTAGGTGTCCCAGGTGCCGGCGCTCAGCTCTACAGAACCCTTCAGGTCCTTACTGTTGGCGCGCTTGCGCACCATGTTGATGGAGGCGGATGGATCGCCGGCACCGGTCATCAGACCGTTGGCGCCGCGTACTACTTCGACGCGGTCATACATGGCCAGGCTGCTGAAAATTTCCCCCGAACTCCATGGCTGCTCGTAGATGGTGGGCACGCCATCGATCATCAGCGAGTTGAGCTCAAAACCTCGGGCGTTGAACTGCGCCCGGCTGGTCTCATAGCGGTTGACCGACACACCGGTGGCATTGTTGACCACGTCGAGGATCGTATGCAGATCCTGGTCCTGTATGCGTTGCTGGGTGATGACGCTGACCGACTGCGGCGTCTCCCGCAGCGACATGCTCAACGGCGTGGCCGTGCGTGCAGCCTCCGTCGTGTAAGAGTTGGTGTCTTCGGTGACGGCACTGCGTTCGCGAATGGCCGTCTCAGTGATCGCGATAGGGGCCAAGGTCACAGAGCTTCCAGTCTCCGTCTGCTCAGTCTGTTCCGCTGCCTGCAAGGAGGGCGCAGTGATGGCGATACCGGCTGCCAGCATGTGCACTGCGAGCGCCAGGGGGCGCAGGGTCGAAGGCATGCGCGGCGTCACGGAGGTTTGTGTACACAGGGAGATGGGGGCGGTCATGCGAACACTCATTTGATTTTGCTGTTATTGAGAATCCGTATCATACGCAATGGAAATTGATTCTGGAATAGGATTTATACTCATTTGAGATGGTTTATCAAATGGGGTGTGTCCAGCGCATTGCGTGCACGCCTGGAGCGAGGCTGCATCGGCCGTTGACACAGGCTTGATCGCAGCGCAGCCGGATCATGTCGGAGGCAGCAATCGATCCGAGGCAGAGTCACCCCGGACCGATACGCTGCCCAAAAAGCGGGGACGTGTTTGGCGCGTCAAGACAGGCGCGATTCGCCTGTCGGGCTGCTCAGGTACACAGTTTTCACACCGATGCGCGAGAACACCAGCCACACAAACAGCAGCACACTGCAACCGATGAGGAGCGAGGCGACGCCAATCAACGGCTCGACTGACGGGAAGCCCTTGAGCCGTAGCGTCAGCGCGCCGAGCATCAGCGGGACGCCAACGTTGTATATCCAGAACTGCGCTGCGGCCACGCGCCCTTCGGTGATGGACGGGTGGGCTGTGCCGATGATGCCGAACAGGGCCATCGACACCCATCCCAACAGATTGATATGGGCATGTACCGCGAAGAGCGAATGATCGCCGGAAGCGCCCATCGCCACGCCCAGCATCACGCCAATGGCAAAGTAGAGGGCAGCGAGCCGAAACCAGGTCCGCGAACGGGGGTTGTGATTCATGGCATTCACCTCATGCGCCCTGGGGCGCGTTCAGTTGCTCAAACAATTGATTTGAAGTCGTCAGGCGCTCCTGCGGGCGACTTCTTGTGGGTTGGATATCGAGTGTCTATTATGAGACTCGTGTCTCACGACAAGACAGGATCTCATTTACTCCATGCCAATTTCCAAGTCAAGCCCGTCCAGCGGAGACGGCGATCAGGGCCGCGACAACCAGAAGCGCCGCACGCGTCAGGCGCTGATCGATGCCGCCATCGCCTTGCGCGACGAGGGCCATAACCCGACGGTTGCGCAAGTGGCCGAGCGGGCGATGGTGTCGCGCGCCACGGCGTATCGCTACTTTCCCTCGACGGAGGCGTTGATCAGCGAGACGGCGGCAGACCGAGACATGACGCCGCTGGAGCAGATCTGGCGGCCGGGGGACGATCCGGTAAAGGGCATTGGTCTGGCGGCGAACGCGCTGAACAAACTGTTGATCGACGACGAGATCGGCCTGCACGTGATGGAGCGTTCGTTCATGACGGTGTGGCTCGAAAACGAATCCCGTGAGGCACTGCGACCAGGCCGACGCATGAGCTACATCGAGCCGATTGTCGACTCGCTGAAGGACGTGCTCTCACCTCGGGCGCGAGAGCGATTGAAGCAGGCGCTGTCGATCGTCATGGGCACCGAGGCGTTGATCGCCGTGCGCGATATCAGCCGCGCGAGCGTCGCAGAATCACTCGACGCCGCCGCCTGGGCGGCTCGGGCGCTGGTGCGTCAGGCACTGGCGGAGGATGAAGAGGCGCGACGAAAACGCAACGCTTCGAGCGCGCGGTCTTCGGCTCCTTGACACCGCATATCCCTAAACTGCCTGTAATCCGGGCCGATACCGATCAAGCGTAAAGACGGCGGCGTCTCGCTGGTCAATAGAAAACCGCAACCATAATTCGCCACAGCCTCCAAGGACGGTACTTTGAATCACATCAACACCTGCGCGTCTCAAACATCCACCATCGTGTCGCCCTTGGTTTGGTTGTCGGTATTGGCAAGCGTGCTCATCGCCGGCTGTTCCAGTCCGCCTCCACCGGTCACCCCGGTCTACCGCGATCTCTGCCTGGAGGCTGGCCCTGTCAACAGCGCGGTCTAAGATACGTGTGTGCAAGATCGGGAACTCGACAAAGCCTTGGCATACAAAGCACTTTTCGAAGATCTCGGGCCCTCTTTCCGGCACAGACACCCGAAGCACCGATGCTTTCATCGCTCGGGCACACGCCGCCTTGGCACCGACCGGGCCATACCCTGTCGGGTTGAGCGCAGGCAAAGAACCCGCGTGGCACGTCGACGAGCTCACGGGAGATAACCTGCATCGGGAAATCCGGAACACGCCAAAACGGTGCGTGGAGTGATGTAAACCTGGGTGCAAACCGGTGGTAACGCCCGCCCAATACGACAATGGGCAGGCCCGTGCAACGCAGCTTCAGCGTAATTCGATCAGGCGATCAGGCGATCGTTTCAAGCCTCGCTGATCTTGCTGACACTGGTGACCTGACCATTCCAGACCATCTCGTAATGCGCTGTTTGAATGATTGATAGAACCGGCTTGGGCGTCATCAGCGCCCAGCAATAACTGCCTTGCATCCGCACCGAGTGGTAACGAATCCCTGGACAGCGCGCCTCTTTGACGGACCTGCCCAAGCGCCGCGAATGCGTGTAGTCGTCAGGGTCATAAACCGGATCAGTCAGCGCAATGGCAGCAGCGTCTTTCATTGCCACATCCACGAAGGCGCAGGACAACCCCCGAAACACAAACCGCTCATAATTGAGGCTCGGCACATTTGACCAATAAAGACTCTGGTGATGCCGAACCTCGGCCAATGCCGTGTCCATGGAGTCCGCCAGGTACAACACCCCAAAACGACCATCGCTGAACCGCGAACCCGCCGGGTTGACGTGGGTAAACGGCGCCGTCGCATAAGAGCAGCCAGGGATGCCGAACGGGATCTGATCCCGCGCAATCAACTCAAGATGACCCACTTCATTTTTCAACCGGGGATTGGTCAGCGCCTGAATCTGATACAGCACCTCGAACTCGTCCGCATCCGCCACGTCATCAAACATCGCAATGGGTGGAAACTTCGAATTGACCAGTCGATAAGCCTGCAATTGCTCACCGGCCAGTTCTGCCAGTTCGCTCACCGTCACCATTGCGCGCCACGCAGCACGTCAATGCGCTTGAAGGTTTCATACAAGGAAATCATGTCGCCCTGAGCCATGATCTCCAGCGGACTGCGCCCATTGAAAAACTCGTTGTGGTTGGCCATCGACGGGAAGCCGTAGACGTTGTCCGGGTTGTCGAAGACCAGGCGCAATGCGGCGTGGATGTTGAGCACGAAGCTGATGCGCTGCATCTGGTCCGAATCGAGCGTCACGGACCATGCGGGATCGCGCTGCCGGGCGCGGGTGTAGGTGCTGCGGGAAATGCGCAGGATGCGACAGGCCTGATCGCTGGAGGCGCTCCACTTTTCGAGGATGCCGACGGCAGCACGCAGGCCTGTTACGCATTGGGCTTTGGTAAAGGCTTGCTCCTGGAGGGGGACTGCCATATTCAATAGCTCTTTCTGAATCTGTAGATTCGAAGATAGGTTTAATGAATCTATAGAGCAAGTCTGCTTCGACCAATGGACATTGAAGTCATTGTTATCGGTTAAATACTTTTGGCGACGCGAAGGGAACCAATCTCCTCAATAACGACTAAATTTTAACGAGGGATATTTCCCCCTTACTGAAGGAACGACCCAATGTTCACATCACGCTCATTGATTGCCGCTGTTACAAGTCTTGCACTGGTCTGCGGCTCGGCAACGGCATTGGCCGATCCAGGTAATGGAAAGGGCCAGGGGAACGGCAAGGGAAACCCGCAAAACGGCCAGGCCCATGGCAACCAGGGAGGCCAGGCCGGCCAAGGAAAAAACGCCGGGGGCGGCGAATGGGGTCATGGCCCGAGTATCAATCACAACAGTATTCTGGGGATTGTCGGCGGCTATCGGGACTACTGGAGCCCCGGCCCTGCGTTACCACCCGGCATCCAAAAGAACCTCGCGCGCGGGAAGCCGCTGCCACCTGGCATTGCCAAAAAGCTGGATGGCCGCCTGGTTGGCAGGCTGCCTCATTACGACGGATACGAATGGCAGCAAGCGGGGACCGATTTGATCTTGGTGGCGCTGGCCACCGGGCTGATTTATGAAGTGTTGAACGGTGCGTTTGATTAACGCTTGAATCAGCGTTCAGCCTCGCTGTGCTATTCCTCCACGCTGATACCCGATCCGCCTGCCTCGCCGGGGAGATCCTTTAACTTGGGCAATCCATCCTTGAGCCGCAGCACCGTCTCCTGATAGTGCACGTGGACAGCCGGCGAGTACGCGAGATCCGGAATGACCGCGGCATACACGTCAATCAGCCCCATCTCGGGGTGGTCCGTAAAGAGGTGCCCGCCACACGTCTTGCACCACTTGCGGTAGCTGCGCGGTGTCTTGTTGTAGGTGCCGATGTTGTCGGCACCCCGAGTCACTTGCACCGCGTCGGGTTTCCACAGCGTGAAGGCATTGACCGGTCCTGCTGACCAATGCCGACACGACTCGCAATGGCAATAGCCCATTGCGGCCGGTTCGCCGCTGACGGTGAACTCGACTGCACCGCAGAAACAACTGCCTTTGTACGACCGTTCAATGCTCATGGCATGACTCCTTTATCAATGGCCGATACAGCACGGATGCCTGTCTTCACTCGTCGATGTAGTGAACCGGTATCGCTGGCGAGCGCCGCACGTGCAGTTCGAAAATGTCAGGGCGCGCGTAATGCCCGGTGACGTCGAGCGCCCGTCGCGCCGGCGCCACGAGTGCGACGTCAATGTCGGCATACAGAATGCCGGCCTCCCGATGCAAGGGGCCGGCCACAATCCGGCCTTGAGGACTGACCACCACCGAGTCGCCATCGTTGATCCATTCGTCCGGATCGGCAAACAGTTGCATACGCGCTGGAAAGTCCTCGGGAATGTCACTGCCGCGCAGCGCGGTGCCGCTGCCGAGCACCCAACAGCGGCCTTCAAGTGCAATGTGCCGCATCGTGCTGATCCAGCCTTCGCCGGTGTCGTAGGTGGGCGCGATATAGATCTCCACCCCCTGGGCATACAGGGAATAGCGCGCCAGCGGCATGTAGTTTTCCCAGCAGATCAGCGCACCGACGCGGCCGACCGGTGTATCGACCGCACGCAACCCGGACGCATCACCGAAGCCATGCACCATGCGTTCCGGATTGGTCGGCATCAGCTTGCGATGGCGGTTGAGCACTGCGCCATCCGCACCGATAACGACTACGCTGTTATAGAGCGTGCCGCCTCCCGTAGATCGGTCGCATTCATTGATGCCGCACACAATCGTCACGGCGTGAACCCTGGCGGCTTCGCATAGTTCGCCCAGATCACCGTTGGCGATATCGACCGCGTTGGCCAGCAGCCGCGTGTGCAACTGGCCCATGACAGCCCCGTCCTTGCCCGCCGCCAGTCGCCAGATCCACGACGGGTAACCGGGAATGAACGATTCGGGCAAAACGATCAGCGAGGCGCCTGCTGCCGCCGCCTCGGCGACCGATTGCACGGCCCGGGCGATCGTCGCGCTGCGATCGAGCAGCACGGGCGGGCGCTGAATGATGGCTACCTTGGTCATGGCGTTCTCCATTGGCTTTTGGCTTTCGAAGGCTTGAGCGTGCGCGTGGCGAAGGGGCCGGGCTAGTTCAAAAAGTGAAGCGTTGCAGTTGCGGAGACCAGGCAATGGAAGAGAGCTACGGCCAGTTCTGCACAGTCGCCCGCGGTGCTGAAGCCCTGTGCGAGCGCTGGACACCGTTGGTGGTGCGCGAGCTGCTGTGCGGCAGCAAACGCTTTAACGAACTGCACCGTGGCGTCCCCCGAATGTCCACCAATCTGCTGGCACAACGGCTACGCCATCTGGAAGACATCGGCGTCGTACACCGCACGGCCACCGGCAAAGTCTGGGAGTACAGCCTGACCGCGGCGGGCGAGGAACTGCGCCCCATCATCATGGCGCTGGGGCACTGGGGAGCGCGCTGGATCGGCAGTCGCCTGCGCGATGACCAACTCGACGCCGGCCTGCTGATGTGGGATGTGCGGCGGTTCGTGCGCATTGAGACGTTTCCGTCGCGACCGGTGGTCATCCAGTTCACGTTCCGCGACGCGCGGCCCGGCGAGCAAGCGTGGTGGCTGGTGGTGGAGCAGGGCGTGGCGGATCTATGCCGCGATGACCCGGGCCGTGAGCTGACGCTGGTCGTGGACTCCAGCGTGCGCGCGTTGACCGAAGTATGGGCGGGCGACCGCACACCGCGGGAGGTGCTTGAGTCGCAAGAGCTGCGTGTGGATGGCGCGGTGAAGGACGCGGAAAACCTGTGGCGCTGGCTGGGGACGAGTGCGTTTGCGGGGACCAGGAGGGCGGCAGTCACTCGTTAGCTTGGCGAAATAACCATCAGTGAGCGAGCGGCGCTGGCCGATCTGAGCATGATCTGACTGGCCTCAGTTCCTTATGTTGAAGAGTCAGATCAAATCGTGTCGTCAGTCCTCACTGTAGAAACTTTACCCAGCCAGCAACGGCAAGTAACACGAAACAAGTCCAGCCTGAGAGAAGCCAGCGCCAGACGAGCATCCGCGGGACAAAACCCACACCTTTCACAAAGGCCACGCTCATGGCTGCGAATAATGCTGTAGCCAGCGCGTGGTCAGGCTTCCCGTCAGGAGCGGCCATCATGGGAGGATAGAGCGTACAAGCGAGCATGATTGCTAAAGCGATCACCAAACTCGGCAAATGAAGGTGTGAGGTTGGTTGAGGGTTAGCGACGCGCGGCATCATGACAGCGTCTCGTCGTTGTCGCTCAAGGCTCGGCCAACTTCGTTCTCGCCCCACATCGCGTTCAATATAGCCAGTAGCAATGCAAAACCGACCCCCAGCATCCAGGCGAAATACCACATGTTCATTACTCCTTTGCCGGCACTAATAGGCAGAATGTTCGTTGGCTTTGATCTGTGCAACGGTGACCTTGCCCCGCATGACGCGATAAGCCCACGAGGTATAAAGCACAATCAGTGGCATGAAGATCAACGCGGCCCAGAACATGATGGCCAGGCTTAAGTGACTGGCGACGCTGTCCCACACGGTAAGACTTGCCGCAGGCATCGTTGATGACGGCATGACGAACGGAAACATCGATACGCCGGCCGTGCAGATAACACCGATGACTGAAAGCGATGACGCAATAAACGCTGAAAGTGTACGGCGCGCCATCAACAGCACGGCGGCACCTGCTGCGCCGATCAATCCCAGTGCGGGCAGCAGCCACAGCAAAGGATAATGGCCATAGTTGGCCATCCAGGCTCCCGCTTCGCGCACCACGGACTTGCTGAGAATGTCAGGCAGTCCTGCCGTATCAACTACCGATGTAATGCGATAGCCATCAATCCATTGCAGCCAGATGCCGGCAACGATAAATGAACTCACGAGCACGATCGCTGCACCCACCCCGCCTTTGATTGCCCTCGCCTGGATAACCCCTTCAGTGCGATGTGCCAGATAAGCACCACCTTGCAGGGTGATCATTGCGCTGCTTACAACGCCGGTGAGTAACGCGAAGGGGTTGAGCAGTTGCCAGAAGCTGCCGGTGTAGGTCGAAACCAGCAGGTCGTTAAAGTGGAACGGCACACCTTGCAGCAGGTTGCCAAACGCAATCCCGAACACCAGAGGCGGCACTGCTCCACCCACAAAGAGTCCCCAATCCCAAGTACTGCGCCAGGTGGAGTTGTGGATCTTGCTGCGATAGTCAAAACCCACCGGGCGGAAGAACAGCGCCCAGAGGACCAGAATCATCGCCCAGTAGAATCCGCTGAATGCGGTGGCATACACCACAGGCCACGCCGCAAACAATGCGCCACCCGCAGTAATGAACCAGACCTGATTACCATCCCAATGCGGACCGACGGTATTGATAACGACGCGCCGCTCCATGTCATTGCGGCCGACAAAGGGCAGCAGCGTGCCGACCCCCATGTCGTGGCCATCCATGATGGCGAAGCCGATCAGCAATACACCGACCAGCACCCACCAGATAATTTTCAGGGTGAAGTAATCAAGCATGGTGGAGTTCCTTCAAATGGGCATCGTGTACATAACGGCCAGTTCCGAGGCTGCCAGGACCTTGACGGGCAAACTTGACCATCAGGAACATTTCAATCACCAGCAGCACGGTGTAGAAAACGATGAATCCCGCCAGCGAGCCATAGAGGTTGTTGACGCTAAGCGTGGATACGCTCATGTGGGTCGGCAGCACGCCGTAAATGGTCCAGGGCTGGCGGCCGTATTCAGCGACGAACCAGCCCAGCTCGCAGGCAATCCATGGCGCAGGCAGCATGCAGAGCGCCCAACGCAGTAACCAGCGGCGTCGTGTGCAGGTCGACTTCAAGGTGCTCCAAAAGGCAAGTCCGAAGAGCACAAGCATGGCAAAACCTAGCGCGACCATGATCCGGAACCCCCAGAACATAGGTGTCACGCGCGGCACGGTATCGTTTACGGCCTTTTCGATAATGGCCGGCGTGGCCTGGTTGACGTCCTCGACATACTTCTTGAGCAACAGGCCAAAGCCCAGATCGGTTTTGTATTCATCGAATGTCTTCAGAGCTGCCGAATCGGTGCGATTGGCTCTGACGGCTTCAAGGGCATTGACGGCGGTAATACCTCGGAGAATTCGAGCGCGGTTCTTTTCTTTGATCTCATGAATGCCTGGAATCTGCTTGCTGACTGATCGTGTGCCAATCAGGCCCATCAGCCACGGCACTTCAACTTCCCAGTTATTTTTGGACTCGGCTTCATTAATACTGGCCACCAATGTCAGGCCAGCCGGAGCAGGCTTCGTTTCCCACATGGCCTCCATGGCTGCCATCTTGGTTTGCTGCGCCTCACCCACCGTGTAACCCGACTCGTCACCCAACACGATCACGCTCAGCACTGATGCGAGACCAAAGGCCGCCGCCACCCGGAAACTGCGTTTGGCAAACTCGACATCACGATTCTTGAGCAAGTACCAACTGGAAATCGACAGCACAAACATCGAACCGGTGACGTAGCCGGCTGAGACGGTGTGCACAAACTTGGCCTGTGCTACCGGATTGAAAACCACTGCCCAAAAATCAACCATCTCCATGCGCATGGTGATGTAACTGAATTCTGAACCTACCGGGTTCTGCATCCAGCCATTGGCGATCAGAATCCACAAGGCTGAAAGGTTTGTACCAATCGCCATCAGCAGAGTGACCAGCAAGTGGTGCTCTTTCTTCAGACGATCCCAACCAAAAAAGAACAGGCCGATCATGGTCGATTCAAGAAAGAACGCCATCATGCCCTCGATCGCCAGTGGGGCTCCGAAGATGTCGCCGACGTAATGCGAGTAATACGCCCAGTTGGTACCGAACTGGAATTCCAGGGTGATGCCCGTAGTCACCCCCAGGGCGAAGTTGATGCCGAACAACTTGCCCCAGAAGCGCGTCATGTCTTTCCAGATAACATTACCGGTCATCACATAGACACTTTCCATGATGACCAGCAGCCAGACCATGCCAACCGTGAGCGGTACAAAAAGAAAGTGATAAAGCGCAGTGGCTGCAAACTGCAGCCGAGACAAATCCACCAGGTGTTCTGAAATCACTTGCTTGCCCCTTGAGTCGAGGTGGGTACACCGAAACGGTTTCCGATGGTGTTCGAGTCGACACTGACGTGCGAATCCCGGATGAACAGCCACCACAGCACTGTCAGCACCAGTAGCTTGATCACTACTGCTGTGAGCAGATGGCGTCGCAGTCGTTTGTCGGAAATGGTCATGACTATGCAGTTAGCACACGGCATGCCAAGGGGGAGAGGTAAGTTTTTATCGTTTTAAAACAGGCGGTTAGATACTAATCCAGCGATGCGCGGAATGTGTTGGCAGGTCAGTGCGCTGCCAATCTGCCAGGATTGGCAGTCATTGGCAGTCTTACGGCGCGAGCACTCACTACTAGGCCAAACCTTGTTCTTTCAATCGTCTGTACAAAGTACGTTCGCTAATTCCAAGGTGCTTGGCCAGTTCAGCGCGGGTACCTTTGAAAGTAGCCAGTTCCTGTACCAGCGAGCTGCCATCGAAAGCAGTTGAAGTAGAGGCCTGAGCAGATGCCAACACGGATACCTGAGGCAAATGTATGGAGCGAATCACACCATCGTCAGCAAACAGACTGGCTCTTTCCAGAACATTGCGTAATTCACGGATATTGCCGGGCCAGGAAAACCGCTGCAATTGCGTCAGCGCATCAGCGTCTATTGTCAGTCGGCGCTTGCCTGAACCGGCGCGTTGCAGAAATGAATTCACCAGCAACCCAATGTCTTCAATTCGGTCGCGCAAGGGAGGTAACTGAATGGGAAAGGCGCTGATGCGGTAGTACAGGTCCTGCCTGAACTCACCTTTCTCCATCATTTTTTCCAGCGGCTTGTGGGTCGCCGCTATTAACCTGAAGTTAGCGTGAAGGGTCTCGACACCCCCGACACGGCGATAGGTGCCCGACTCGATCAGGCGCAACAGTTTCACCTGCATCGCCAGCGGAACATCGCCAATCTCATCGAGAAACAACGTGCCGCCCTGGGCCGTTTCAACCAGGCCAGGCTTACGCATGGTGGCACCGGTGAATGCTCCTTTTTCATGGCCGAACAGCTCGCTCTCAAATAACGTTTCAGTCAAGCCAGAGCAATCAACGACGACAAAGGGTCCAGTGGCCCGCTCGCTGGTTTCATGTACGGCGCGGGCGAACAGTTCTTTGCCCGTACCGGACTCGCCTAGTAGCAGCACCGGCAGCATCGATGGCGCCACCCGCTGCAGCTCCGACAGGGCCCGGTTAAAGGCGGGTGAACGGCCGACCAACCCTTCGTTGCTGGGCCGCGCTGATGCGCTGCGAACCAGTGTCAGACGCTCCACATAGGCAGTAATAACACCGTGCTCATCTAGAATCGGGCGCAATTCGACGTCGACATGCTCTGGGCCGCGAGGCGTGTGGTGAATGTGCAAAACACGATCCGGTCCGCGCATTTCCTGCGCCTTTTTCATCGGACAGTTCTCACCCGCCTGATCACAGGGGACATCGTAATGGTGTGAGATTTGATAACACTTATGGCCGATAAAGGGCTTGTCAGCGCTGCCAAACTGCCGCTGATAGGCCGTGTTGGCAGCCAGAATGTTGTAGTCCGGATCGAGCACGATCATCGGCTGGGGTTCGTACTCAAGAAACGAAACAAGTGACTGAACTTGATCCGAGTGCGGGAGTGAGTGGGGTGGGGCGGGCAGGATAATCTTCATCGTGGCTCCTGAGAATCCATCCATCCTGTTGTGGCACTGCCACCTCTGTCAACAAGCACTGCCAATGGCAGTAAATCCAGGTGAATGTAGAAAAACTCAAACCATGCTGAAAAAAATAAACTTAATAAAATCAAATAGGTGGGTGTGCGGGTAGGGCTTGGCAGACTTATTGCTATATCTGCCTCAGTGTGAGCGGCTTGGTAAAAGCCCCCTAAGGAGACAGGCCAATGAGTGTAAAACTTCACGTCGAAGGATTCTTCGATTCTGCTACCAATACCGTCAGCTATCTTGTGCTGGATGAGGCGACCCACCACTGCGCTTTGATCGACAGCGTACTTGATTACGACCCTAAGTCCGGCCACACCAGCACAACGTCTGCCGACAAGTTGATTGCGAGGGTGAAGGAACTCAATGCGAGGGTCGACTGGATTCTTGAGACTCACGTCCACGCAGACCACCTGACGGCCGCGCCCTACCTGAAGGAAAAGCTCGGTGGGAAAATAGGGATCGGCAGTCAGATTTCTACGGTGCAGGAGGTGTTCGGCACGCTGTTCAATACAGGTCGCGATATGGCCCGCGATGGAAGCCAGTTCGATCACCTGTTCGTCAATGACGAGCCGTTTGCCATTGGCACGCTGCAATGCCACGCGCTCCATACACCCGGCCATACACCCGCCTGTATGACGTATGTCATCAGCGATGGGATCGAAACGGCTGCCTTCGTTGGCGATACCTTGTTTATGCCCGACTACGGTACTGCACGCTGTGACTTTCCCGGCGGCAATGCGCGCACGTTGTTCCAGTCAATCAACAAGGTGCTGAGTCTGCCGGCCAATACCTTGCTGTACATGTGTCACGACTACCAGCCGGGTGGCCGCGAGGTGCAGTTCGTCAGCACCGTTGCAGACCAGCGCGCGCACAACGTTCATGTGCGTAATGGCATCAGCGAAGAGGAGTTTGTGGCGATGCGCACAAAGCGTGATGCATCGTTGGAAATGCCGACACTGATCCTGCCATCGGTTCAGGTCAACATGCGCGCAGGGCACTTGCCCGAGCCTGAAGCGAACGGAACGCGCTACCTGAAAATCCCGCTCAACGTCGCCTGACGTTGCCTTTCCCAGAAAACGCATAAGAAAAATACCCATAACGGAGATCCTTATGGACATTCGCCACCTTGAGCCCGGACTGTCGGTATCAGAACAGATTTTCCCCAACCAATTGGCTGAACTCAAAGAAGCCGGTTTTCGCACCGTCGTGTGTAACCGTCCCGATGGCGAAGGCAGTGATCAGCCCTTGTTTGCCGAAATCAAACGAGCCGCCGAAGCGGCCGGCATCGAGGCGCACTACCTCCCCGCAGAATCAGGCAAAGTCACTGACGAGCAAGGTATTGCCTTCGGCAAGCTCCTTGAAACACTGCCAAAGCCGGTGTTGGCCTATTGCCGTTCCGGCATGCGCTCGACAACGATGTGGGCACTGTCACAAGCGGGCCAGCAACCCCTGCCACAGATCGTCGAGACGGCCAAAAAAGCCGGGTTCGATATGAAAGGCGTCATTCGCCGAATCGCGAATCAGGGGCGCACGCCGGTCGAAGTGGCCGAGGCGCAGCATACCGTGGTCATCATCGGGGGCGGTGCGGCAGGTATCGCGACCGCTTCCAGTTTGCTGGCGCGAGATCCTGGACTCGACGTTGCCATCATCGACCCGGCCGATGTGCACTACTACCAGCCTGGCTGGACACTGGTCGGCTGTGGAGTCTTCGATGCGCCACAAACTGCCCGAACGATGGGCACGACCATCCCTCGCGGTGTGCATTGGATCAAGTCGGCGGTCGCCGCTTTCGAACCCGAGAGAAATGCCGTCATTCTTGATGGGTGCAGAGTCGTCAAATACGAGCAACTGATCGTGTGCCCTGGCCTCAAGCTCAATTGGCATGCAATCGAAGGTTTGTCGGACACCCTGGGCCGCAACGGCGTGACTTCAAACTACCTGTATCAACTCGCCCCCTATACGTGGGAACTGGTGCAGCAACTGCGTGGTGGCCGAGCCATTTTCACGCAACCGCCCATGCCGATCAAATGTGCCGGGGCGCCGCAAAAAGCCATGTACTTATCTGCCGATCATTGGAAACGTACCGGTGTATTGGACAAAGTCGAGATCGAGTTTTGCAGCGCCGGCGCGGTGCTGTTCGGAGTTCCCGACTACGTGCCCGCACTGATGGAATACATCAAGGCCTATGGTATCGACCTGAATTTCGGCAACACACTCACCAGCGTGAATGGGCCTGCACGGACTGCAACGTTCAACTGCGTCAAGCCGGATGGCAGCGCCCATCTTGTTACGCGCGACTTCGATCTACTTCATGTGGTGCCACCGCAGATTGCACCCGATTTCATTCGCGTCAGCCCTCTCGCTGACGCGGCGGGCTGGATTGATGTCGACCCAGCCACTCTGCGGCATAAAACCTGGGTCAATATTCACGCGCTGGGCGACGCCACCAACACCAGCAACGCCAAGACCGCGGCTGCAGCACGCAAGCAGGCGCCCGTCGTTGCCCATAATGTGTTGGCCGCAATGGGTAAAGCCAAAGGTAGCGCCCATTACGACGGTTACGGCTCCTGCCCGCTGACGGTTGAACGCGGCAAGATCGTACTGGCTGAGTTCACCTATGGCGGCAAGGTCGCCCCCAGCTTTCCATCCTGGCTTATTGACGGTACCCGGCCATCGAGGCTGGCATGGCTGCTCAAAGAGCGGATTCTTCCACCGCTGTATTGGAAGGGAATGCTCAAGGGCCATGAGTGGATGGCGAAACCTGAGTTGGCTGACGTATGAAATCAGACCTGAAAGCAAGGAGACTGAGATGACCGTCGTCTTACTGCTCGGGCTTACTGTTGGCGTCATTCTGGCGCTGACCGGCGCCGGTGGAGGAATACTGGCTGTTCCATTACTGGTGTTTGGAGTGGGATTGAGCATGGCCGAGGCAGGGCCAATCGGTTTACTGGCTGTCGGTTTAGCCGCGACCCTGGGTGCCGTAATGGGACTCAAAAACGGCACCGTCCGCTATAAAGCGGCGCTTTTAGTTGCAGGCGCGGGGATCGTCTGTTCTCCACTTGGCCTTTGGCTGGCGCAACGCACGCCTAACCGTCCGTTGACGATCATGTTTGCCTTCGTGCTGATGTACGTTGCGTTCCGGGTCTATCGACGATCGCTCACTCCCTCCACGGAGTCGAAGACCCCCGTCGCATCCAAACCACCGCCTTGTCTATTGGACGTGAACCGAGGAAAGCTTAACTGGACGGGGCCGTGTGCATGGGCACTCACCGTTTCCGGCATTGTCGCGGGCGGGCTTTCCGGCTTGCTCGGCGTGGGCGGTGGCTTTGTGATGGTGCCGGCACTCCAGCGATACACCAATTTGACAGCGCAGTCGGTGCTTGCAACGTCTCTTGCCGTTATTGCGCTGGTTTCCATTTCCGGCGTTGCTGCAAGCTCCGCAGCCGGGCATTTGCAGTGGGCGGTCGCACTTCCGTTTTCCATTGGCGCATTGGTCGGAATGGTGTGCGGACGTCTGATCGCTGCACGGCTGGCGGGTCCACACTTACAAAAAGGCTTCGCCGCAGTTTCCATGGCGGTGGCGGTGGCCTTGCTAGTGAAAGCTATTTAGTCATGTGCATACGCCTCCGTGACGCAAAGCAGGTGTTCAATCGCATCGGCAGTCCCGCTGCATTGGCAGTCATCCACACCCTCTATCAACCATTTCGTGCCGGAGAATCTTCATGAATGTCGACTGGCTCAACTTCACCCCTTGGTCATCCCTTGCCGGTGGCGCACTGATTGGTCTGGCGGCCAGTCTATTCGTCGTCGCCAACGGGCGTATCGCAGGCATCAGCGGTCTGATCGGCAGTCTTTTACAGCGGGGGAGCGAAGGGGTGAGTGAGAAAGCACTTTTTCTCCTGGGCCTGCTCATCGCACCGCTTCTATGGGGCTTGTTCGCCACGCTGCCGCAGATCGAATTCAAAACTGGCTGGTTCGGGCTGATCGTCGCCGGTGTATTGGTGGGCATCGGCACACGATACGGTTCAGGTTGCACCAGTGGCCATGGGGTGTGCGGCATATCGCGCCTTTCGCCGCGATCGATGGTTGCCACTGCGTGCTTCATGTTCAGTGGTTTCGCCACAGTGTTTGTCCTGCGTCATCTTCTGGGAGGTTGGACATGACCAAACTGAGTGCATTCATTGCAGGTCTGCTGTTCGGTTTGGGTCTGCTTCTGGCCGGCATGGCCAATCCGAGCAAAGTGCTCGCTTTCCTGGATCTGACCGGTGCCTGGGACCCTTCCTTGGCGTTGGTCATGGTCGGCGCAATCGGCATAGCCATTGGCCCGCTGACCTGGGCACGCCGACAATCCAGTTCGCTGCTGGGAAAGCCAATGCAGCTACCGATCAAACGTGAGTTGGACCCGCGCCTGATTGGCGGGAGCCTGTTGTTTGGCATCGGCTGGGGAATAGCAGGCATTTGTCCTGGCCCCGCAGTGGCCATTCTGCTGACAGGACGCTGGCAAATAATCGTATTCATGTTGGCCATGCTGGCCGGCATGTTGTTGTTTACTGCGCTGGAGACCCGGCGCAACCATTGATCGGGAGATCGCCATGAAAGCGAATGTCGGAACCATTGATCGAAGCCTGCGCATTGTCGCCGGTCTGCTTCTCATTGGCCTCAGTCTGTCCGGGGTGATCGGCGTATGGGGCTGGATAGGTTTAGTGCCGCTGGCCACAGGCATTTTCCGTTTCTGCCCTGTCTATACGTTGCTCGGCATCAAATCGTGCCAGTCGACCTGTTCGGACAGCAGAGAACGGCCATAAGGGTTTAGTCTCGCAGGCCGTGCTTCAAAACCCTCAGATACCTGCTGCCATTATTGCGGGGGAGGGGATGAAGCGGTCTGCCAGACGCCTGGCCTGCTGAGTCGCGGCCTCACGCGCACGCAGGTCAACGTCTTCCCCCAGGATGGTTTTCTCCACAATCACCGAATGCACATCCGTGACGCCGATAAATCTCAGCCAGGCTTCCACGTAGGGCTTCTGAAAGTCGAAGCGCTCCGCCGGTGTGATCGACTGCGCCGAAAAATCCAGGCCGCGGGCGTACATCACCACGGCGCGTTTGTTGTGCAGCATGCCTTCCAGACCGCGTTCCGGGTCAACGCTGAACAGGATGTCCTTCTGCGATACCAGGTCGATGAAGTGCTTGAGTTTGTACGGGATGCTGAAATTCCACAGCGGTACGGACATCACCAGTACATCCGCGCGGTGCAGGTGCGCAGCCAGTTCTTTCAACGTGTTCCAGGCCTCCTGTTGCGCTGTGGTCAACGGCGTGCCACTGAGCCCGGCGTATTTGGCCTCCATCGCCACATCATCAAATTCCGGCAGCGCCATGCTCCAGAGGTCGAGGGTGACGATTTCAGTGTCCGGGGTGTTTGCTTGATAACGCGCAATGAAACTGCGAGCGACTTCAAGGGAAGCCGAGCGCTGTTTGCGTGGAGAGCATTGAATATGCAAAAGGGTTGTCATGGCACACCTTGAATGATGAGGGCGGGGCAGGTGACGCATTGCAACATAGTTATATTTGAAATATAAATCGTAAATTCCAACTAGATTAATCACGAATAAAACTATGTTCGACACGTTGCTGCTCAAGACATTTGTCACGGTCGTCGATGAAGACGGCTTCAGCCGTGCCGCCCAGAAGCTGCACCTGACTCAGTCGGCGGTCAGTGGTCATGTGCGGCGATTGGAAGAGCAGATTGGTAAGCCGCTGTTGACGCGTACCACCCGTTCCCAGCAACTGACGGCCGATGGCGAGCGCCTGGTCGCTTATGCACGCACGATCCTCGCGCTGAACCGTGATGCCTGGACTGACCTGACACGCACACCGTTTCACGGGCGGTTGCGGATCGGGTTGTCCGAAGATTTTGTCGAGTCTCGATTGCTGCGCACTGTTCAGGATTTCGCGGCGCAGTACCCCGGGATGGAAATCGAGGTGCAGGTGAACATCCCGGGTTCGTTGCTGGCGCTGATGAAGCAAGGGCAACTGGACGTGGTCATCGGTTCGTTGTGCGAAACCAGCGAAGCGGGGTTGCTGCTGTGGCAAGAGCCGCTGGTGTGGGCGTGGTCGGCGCAACCCGTCACCCGATTACCGACGCCGTTGCCGCTGGCCCTGTTCCCCGCGCCGTGCCCTTATCGCGAAGCCGCGCTGACGAGACTGGCGCAGGCCGGAATCGCCCAACGCACGGCAATGTTGTGCAGCAGCACCGCCGGGTTGCGGGCGGCGGCACTGGCAGGCTTCGCGATAGCGCCCATGCCTCTCAGTCAGTTGGGGCAGGGACTGGCAGTTATCGGGGCTGAACAAGGATTGCCGGCATTGCCGGATGCGCAATGTCGGCTGTTCGCCTCACCTGAAGCGGATCAGGCGATGGTGGCAGCGGTCACTCAGCTCATTGTGGAGTATTGCTCCACGCGCAGGGCTTGATTGGCATGGGCGTAGCGGCATCCATTTGAGTCAGTGATTGCAAGCTTGGATGGGCGCCTGTATCTCCTAAATGCGGGGCATCTGTATCTATCGAGAATCCCACTGGAGCGGTACGGTCCACAGATCCTCTGTCATTGATGAGCCACCCATGGATCTAACGGATGTTCCCTTTGGTACGACCGATTGGTCGACTGTCGAACCTGTCCAGTACGCCGGACAGACGGGCACTGCCTATTGGCGAACCTGCCAGTTTGGTTCGACGCGTGTGCGGATGGTTGAATACAGTCCTGGTTATCTGGCCGATCACTGGTGCTGGAGAGGGCATATCCTGTTGTGCCTGGAAGGCGAGTTGCACACGGAACTGGAGGATGGTCGCCAATTCACGCTTACAGCGGGGATGAGCTATCAGGTGGGCAACAACGCTGAGGGGCATCGATCTTTCAGCACCACAGGCGCGAAGTTGTTTATCGTGGATTGACTCTGGTACCAACCACGATCGTCCCATTGCAGAGTCAGGTGCTCATCGAAGGACGTTTGTGGCAGCACTGTGCGCCCGTTCTGCCTGTCCAGAGCTTGACTGAGTAAAAACAGAGCGTAAAAAAGCCCGGCATGTCAGGCCGGGCTTCTTGTCGGATGCCGCAGTAAAGCCATTCATTCAGGCAGCGCGGCTTTCGATCAGGCGGTCAGAACCACCCTCAGCGACGCGGCTTTCGATCAGACGGTCAGAACCACCTTCAGCGACGCGGTTTTCGATCAGACGGTCGGAACCACCTTCAGCAACGCGGTTTTCGATCAGGCGGTCGGAACCACCTTCAGCGACGCGGTTTTCGATCAGGCGGTCGGAACCACCCTCAGCGACGCGGTTTTCGATCAGACGATCCGAACCACCCTCAGCCACACGACTTTCAATCAGACGATCCGAGCCGCCTTCAGCGACAACCGGGTGAGCAGAGGTAGCGGCGAAAGCGTTAACTGCAAAAACCGAGAAAGCGATGCTGAGAAGGATTTGGCGTTTCATGATGGTGTGCTCCGGGGTGTAGTTGTTTGGTATGGAGGCGATGTTACGCCCCGGAGTTTTTAAGAGAACTTCATTGAGTTGATGGTGACTATCGATGGCAGCAATGGATGCGCCTCACGCCCGTGCCGTCCGCGCAAACCCGCATTCCGTTGCTGGTCAATGGCACATACGATCTGGAGTGCGGATCCACCACCAACAACGCTGCGCGTGGCAAGGATGTGGCTTTTGCAATTAGTCATTTCTACACAGGCACGCGCCTATTGACCAAGAAGACCTCCGGCATAAAGAACTACGCCGATCTCGCAAAGAAGACCGTCGCCAGTACCGTCGGCAGCACGAACGAGAAGGTCCTCCGCCAATACAGTGCCGACAACAATCTAGACGTACAGGTCGTCTTGGGCAAAGACTATGACGACTCCATGGCGCTGGTTGAAAATGATCGTGCCGTGGCGTTTGCCATGGACGATATCCTGCTGTTTGGCCTCATGGCGAACTCGAAAAATCCTGATTCGCTCGAAGTCGTGGGTGATGCGCTGCAAGTCGAACCCTACGGCTGCATGCTTCGCAAAGATGATCCTGAATTCAAGCAATTGGTCGATGGCACCATAACCCGTCTGATGGAGTCGGGCGAATTCGAAAGGCTATACACCAAGTGGTTTCAATCACCGATTCCTCCAAAAGGAATGAACCTGAACATGCCGATGAGCGAACAGCTCAAAGCCAATCTCAAGGCGCGCAGTGACAAACCAGCGCTGTAAAGCTTGACGAACTTTGCTCGACTTCAGCGTCGCGCAGACAGTTGTTGCGGCGCCAAAAACGCATCGTGGAAGTAATTACGAAACGCCTGCATGGCCGGGCTGAATTCGCGCTCGCGATGCCACGCCAGACCAACGCTCATGGGCGTCACTTTATCGGTGACGGTGAGGGTCTCGATGCGTTTTCCTTCCAGTGACCAAGGGCGATGCACCAGGTCCGAAAGGATCGCCACGCCGCTGCCATTGGCGACCATGCTGCGCACCGCTTCCACTGAACTGGTGCGCACCCGCTCGTTCGGCTGTTGGTGCGCGTGTTCCCAGTAGCGCATGGCGCTTTGTTCGGCTTCGTCGACGGTCAGCAGGATGTAGGGTTCTTTCGCCACGTCGGCGAGGCTGACCGCCGAACGTTCGCACAGTGGATGGTGGCTGGGCAGCCAAAGCCGTCGTTCGGAGTTGAAGAGAATTTCCGAGACGATGTCCGGGTGAGTGAGGTTCGCGGTAAGCACCACGGCCATGTCGAATCGACCCTCCAGCAAGCCTTCTTCGATGGCCGTCCGTTCCTGTTCGTGGACTTCGATGGCCACGTCAGGATGCCAGTGTTCCAGGCGTTGCAGGTGGTGCGGCAGAAAGTAGCCGATCACCGTGTAACTCGCTGCCAGACGCAGCAGGCCACTGGCGCGAATGTCCGGCAACGGACTGTTCATCGCATCATCGACACTGCGCAAAATCACATACGCGCGATTCAGAAAGTGCCGCCCGGCATCGGTCAGGCTCATGCCCTGGGCCGAGCGCTGGAACAACAGCGCACCTAACATACCTTCCAGTTCCTTGATCGCCGTGGTCACCGCCGACTGGGAAATATTCAAATGGATCGCGGCCTGGGAAATTTGCCCGATCTCGGCGGTGGCGACGAAATAGCGGACCTGGCGCAGGGTCAGTGACATGGGGACTCCGGATGAGGGGGTATCTGTTTTTCAGAAGATACCCTATCTGTTAATAGATCTTCCCAAGGGGTACGGAGGAATCTAACTTGGCCTGCATGAAGTCACAAGTGTCAGGAGCAAGCGTCATGCAAGCAGTAGATTTCAATTCGGACATGGGCGAAGGCTTCGGCCCATGGACCATCGGCGATGGCGTCGACAACGAACTGATGGGCTTCATCAGTTCAGCCAATATCGCCACCGGTTTTCATGCCGGCGACCCCGGCACCATGCGACGCACCATCGAGCAGGCCAAGCGCCTGGGCGTGGCCATCGGCGCGCACCCGGGGTTCCGCGACCTGGTTGGATTTGGCCGCCGGCACATCAATGCACCGGCCCAGGAGCTGGTCGACGACATGCTCTACCAGTTGGGCGCCCTGCGTGAACTCGCCCGGGTTCAAGGCGTAGCCCTGCAACACATCAAGCCCCATGGCGCGCTCTACATGCACCTGGCCCGGGACGAACAGGCCGCCCGTCTGCTGGTGGAAAACCTCCAGCGCCTGGAGCCTGAGTTGCTGCTGTATTGCATGCCCGACTCGGTGATCTGGCGGGTCGCCAAGGAGCTTGGCCAACCGGTGATCCGCGAGTTCTACGCCGACCGCGAATACGACCTCACGGGCTCCATCGTCTTCACCCGCAACGTACGAGCCTACGATCCGGCGCAAGTGGCCGCGCGAGTACTGCGTGCCTGTCAGCAAGGCGTGGTGCGCACGGTCGAGGGTGAAGACCTGGCGATCGAATTCGATTCGATCTGTTTACACAGCGACACCCCTGGCGCCCTGGCGTTGGTCGAAGCCACGCGCAGTGCCCTCGACAGCGCCGGGATCGAGGTTCGTGCACCGCGCTAAATCAGGACGAGACACCTGGCACACAGATGCCAGGGTTTGCACACCGATTCATTTTTGCCTGCCTTTCTACAACTATTCCAAGAGGAACAGACATGGCCGAACACACTGTAATCACCCCGTTGCCCGGGACCTTCTACCGCAAAGCGACTCCTGAATCGGCGAACTTCGTCGAGGTGGGCGCGCAGGTCAGTGCCGACACGGTGATTGGCCTGATCGAGGTCATGAAGCAGTTTTCCGAACTGACCGCCGGAAAGGCCGGTCGCCTCAGCGCATTCCTGGTAGAAGACGGCGATCCGGTGGAACCGGGTCAGGTCGTCGCAACACTCGACGACGAGTGAGGGCGCGATCATGACTCAAGGTATTCGTAAATTATTGATTGCCAACCGTGGCGAGATCGCCGTGCGGATTATCCACGCCGCCAACGCGTTGGGGATCCCCACCGTTGCGGCATGCAGTGAGGCAGACCTCGATTCCCAGGCCGCGCGCATGGCCGATGAAGTCCACGTCCTTGGCCCGGTCCGTGCGGATAAAAGTTACCTGAACGTCGAAGCGTTGCTCGGTGCCTTGAAAACCACCGGCGCCAATGCAGTACACCCCGGTTATGGTTTTCTCTCGGAGAACGCCGATTTTGCCGAAGCGGTCCTTGCCGCCGGCGCCATTTTCGTCGGCCCGAGCCCGGACACGATCCGGCGCATGGGCGACAAAGCCGAGGCCCGGCGCACTGCGCAAGCCGCCGGCGTGCCGGTGGTGCCGGGTTCCCCCGGTGAATTGTTCGACGTCGAATCGGCGCTTAAGGCCGCCGAAGCCGTGGGCTTCCCTCTGTTGATCAAAGCCTCGGCCGGTGGGGGCGGGCGCGGCATTCGCCTGGCGGAAAACGCCCAGCAACTGACAGAAGAGTTTCCCCGCTCACAGCGTGAAGCCCAGGCCGCGTTTGGCAATGGCGCGGTTTACCTGGAGCGGTTTATCAGCAAGGCCCGGCACATTGAAGTGCAGGTCTTGGGCGACGGTCAGCACGCCGTGCATTTGTTTGAGCGGGAATGTTCCCTGCAACGTCGCAGGCAGAAAATCTTTGAAGAAGCGCCGTCACCGGCCCTCAGTCAGCAGCAACGGGAAACCCTCTGCGCCAGCGCCGTGCGCCTGACCGAATCCCTCGGCTACAAGGGCGCCGGGACGCTGGAGTATCTGTATGACGACGCCACCGGCGAGTTTTTCTTTATCGAGATGAATACGCGGATTCAGGTTGAGCACCCGGTCAGCGAATTAATCACCGGCATCGATCTGGTCCAGGCCATGTTGCGCATTGCCGGGGGTGAACCGCTGGGCTTCAAGCAGAGTGATATCCAGCTCAACGGCGCCGCCCTGCAAATGCGTCTGAACGCTGAAGACCCGGCGCGGGATTTCTTTCCCAGCCCGGGGCTGGTCGAGGAACTGATCTGGCCGCAGGGTGAGGGCATTCGCGTCGATACTCATCTGTATCAAGGCTACCGTGTGCCGCCGTACTATGACTCGCTGCTGGCCAAGCTGATCGTGCATGGCGCTGATCGCGCCGAAGCCCTGGCCCGTGCGCGGGTTGCGGTAAGGCGAACCACGCTCACTGGCATGGCCAGCACCTTGTCCCTGCACGGCGTACTGCTGGAGCAACCGTGGCTGCACAGCGCCGACTTTCACACCGGCACCCTGGAAACCTGGCTGGCCGAGCGCCGTTTCGGAGGTGAAGTATGAGCACTCCCATCCGCTACAGCTTTGGCGCCGATGAGCACCTGTTCGCCGAAGTCAGCGACAGCATGTCCCTGGACGCGTTCTTCAAGGGCCTGGCCGTCACTCGCGCGGTGGAACGGCTGGCACTGGATGGCGTGCTCGATATCTGCCTGGCCAACGCGTCATTCCAGATCCGTTTTGACCCGGATCGCATCGCCCCTCATACCTTGCTCGAAGCGGTAAAGATCGCCGAAGTCGGGGCCGTCGCCGAACGCACGTTGCAGACGCGGATCATCGAGATTCCGGTGCTGTACAACGACCCCTGGACCCACGAAACCCTGATGCGCTTTCGCGACCGGCATCAGGACCCGAGCGCCACGGACCTGGAATACGCCGCACGGATCAACGGCCTGGCGGACGTCGAGGCGTTTATCGCCGCCCACAGTGGTGCGCCGTGGTTTGTCTCGATGGTCGGCTTCGTCGCCGGGCTGCCGTTCATGTTCCAGATGGTCGAGCGCGAGCGGCAGTTGCAGGTGCCCAAATACCTGCGCCCGCGTACCGACACGCCAAAACTGACCTTGGGTCATGGCGGTTGCTTTGGCTGCATCTACTCGGTGCGCGGTGCCGGTGGTTATCAGATGTTTGGCGTCACACCGGCACCGATCTACGACCCACAGCAGAACCTGGCGTACCTGAAAGAGCACATGGTGTTTTTCCGCCCCGGTGACATCGTGCAGTTCAAACCGATGGACCGTGAGGCGTATGACCACGCGGTGGCCGAAGTGGAAGCCGGGCGCTTCGATCTGCGGATCCGGCCGGTGGAGTTTTCGCTGGATGCGTTTCTGGCCGATCCCGTTGGCTATCCCAAGTCGCTGCAGGAGGTGTTGGCATGATCAAGGTACTCAAACCCGGTCTCGCCACGTCGGTACAGGACCTGGGCCGCGAAGGGTATTACCACTTGGGCATTCCGCCCTCCGGCGCGCTTGATCAGTACGCCTTGAGTGCGGCCAATCAACTGGTCGGTAACCCGGCGGGGGCGGCAGCACTGGAATGCACGTTGCTGGGGCCGGAGCTGGAGTTTCAACAAGACGCGCTGGTGGCTGTGTCCGGCGCGCACATGACGCCACGGGTCGACGGCGTGGAAATGCACCACGACACGGCGTTTGCGGTGAAGGCCGGGCAAGTGCTGCGCTTTGACTTTCCCAAGGCTGGCGCCCGTGCTTACGTGGCGGTGGCCGGCGGTATCGATGTGCCGATCGTGCTCGGCAGTCGTTCCACTTATGCGCTGGGTGCGCTCGGTGGTTTTCAGGGGCGCAGGCTGGTGGCGGGTGATGAACTGCCCGTCGGTATCGCCAGCGGAAAGAGCCGCGCCGGGGCCAGTTTGCCCATGGCGTTGCGCCAGTCCTTGGGGGGCGAAATCACTCTGCGGGTGGTGCCGGGTCTTTACTACCACCGCTTGAGCGAATCCGCCGCGCATAGTTTCTTTGCCGAACCCTGGACGGTGGGCTCGGAAGCAGACCGCATCGGCTACCGCTTCAAGGGCGGCAGCGCGCTGAGCTTTCAGCCCCGCGAGCAGCCGTTCGGCGCCGGTTCTGATCCGTCGAACATCGTCGACAGTTGCTACCCCATTGGCTCGATCCAGGTCCCGGCCGGGCTCGAACCGATCGTGTTGCATCGCGACGCCGTGTCCGGCGGAGGCTACGCGATGATCGGCACGGTCATCAGCGCCGACCTCGACTTGATCGGCCAGATGCAACCGAACCAGAAGGCCCGCTTTGTCGCGGTGACCCTCGAAGAGGCGCTGGAAGCGCGACGTTCCTATAAGAAAAAACTCAGCTGCCTGAGCAAGCTGTTCCCTTCCTGATTCTGCCCGCCGCATTGCGCGGGTAATGCCAAACGGTAAGCCAACGCCGCACTTCGGTGCGGTGGCGGCTGCCCGCGCTTCAACCTTTGACTGGTTTTGGAGTTCACGCACATGGCTGCTTTATCGCAATCGAGTCAAACCGGGCAAGACCCGGCCAATCAACCCGTTCCAGCCGAAGCGCGCATGGGGCGATTGTCCCTGACCATGGCCTGGTGGGCGGTGTGCAGTGCGATGTTTTACATCGTGGTCGGCGCCTCACTGGCGTTGTCGTATGGAGCCCGCAACGCACTGATCGGCATGGTTCTGTCGGTGATCAGCTACGGGCTGGTCAATAGCGTGCTCAGCCGCTTTGCCATCCGCAGCGGCTTGTCGGTGGCGTTGTTTTCACGGTTGCTGTTCGGCAGTACCGGGGCGTGCCTGGCAACGTTGATCTTCTTTTCCACGGCGATCTACTACGCGGTATTCGAAGGCTCGGTAATCGCCGTGGCGCTCAATCACCTGTATCCGGAGCTGGTTTATCCGCTGGCCGCATTGGCGGTGGTGCTCTACAGCGTGCCAATGATTCTGGGCAGCGTGCAGCATTGGCTGGACAAGCTCAACGGCGTGTTGTTGCCGGTGTATCTGGGCGGTTTGCTGGTGGCGGTCGGGCTCTCGATCAGTCGATATGGCTACCAGCCGCAATGGCTGGATTTCGGCCCGGCAACACCCAGCGCCTTCGGCTGGTGGGACTGCTTTGTCGCTTACATGGGGGTCTGGGTGCTGATGCTGTTCACCTTCGACTACGCGCGTTTCGGCAAGCCTGAGGACGCCGAGTATCACGGGCGCTGGAACTTCGGCATGCCGTTCTACGCGGTGACCTTCCTGCTCAATGGCGCGGCGGGCATCTATCTGGTCAGCAGTATTCCCCACGAAGGTGCGCTGAACGAAGTCTCTGTGGTGATGGCGATTCTGCAATTAATGGGCTTGTGGGGCTTGTTGTTTGTCTGGGCCACGCAAACCCGGATCAACACCGCCAATTACTACCTGGCGACACTGAACATGCAGGCGTTCTTCGGGCGTTTTGGCCTGCGCGGTTCGTACTTGATGTGGGCACTGGTAGTGGGGGTGATCGTCTATGGCTTGATGCTCGCGGACGTGTTTGCCTACCTCCTCAAAGCGTTGGCCTATCAGGGGATCTTCGTGGTGGCCTGGGTCGGCGTGGCGTTGGCGCAGATACACTACGGGCGCAATGAAATGGCGGCACTCGAGCGGGTGCCCGCGTTCAATTCCGTGGGTTTGACGGCGTGGTTTGGTGCCACCGCTTTGGGGCTTGCGTTGATGTTTTTCGGCGGTGGCGTGAGCAGTTTTTCCGCACCCTCTACGGTGATCGTTGCATTTGCGTTGCAGTCGGGCTTATCCCATCGGCACCGGCTAGTTTTGGCTGAGTAGGATTTTTCAGTCACTCGTTGTGTGACTGCCTGCTCTAGCACGTTAGAGCAGGCATTGGACGCTCATGACGAATCCGCTGATGAATGGTCCAGGGCTGCTGATGGCACAACCGTTATGGTTTCACTGCGTGGCGTTCTTCAACATGAGGAGCGTCCGCTGGGTTCTTCTGCGGAACGACAAAGTTCACCACCGTACTGGTCAAAATCTTATGACTCGGATCAGCCACTTCAAGTAGAACCTTGTGAGCGCCCGGCGTCAGCCCAACCAAAATAATCGGGTCTTCACTGGTGTGCGCCCAAGTACCTTTCCAGTCGTCGACGGTCACGTGAAGGTGGCCGAGCCGTGGTGATACTTCGACAGCCGTTTTGCCAAATACCGGCATGATCCGGGCGTGCTCGGTTCGATACTGAATAATGACAACCCCACGGGCCAGCGGCGCGGCGAGCGGCGGGTAGGCAATGAGTTTTGGTCCTGTCTCAGACTCCAGTGGGAGTATGGCCGGTGGCTGATCGGTGTCTGCTACCCCTTGACCCCACGCGGCTATGCAAAGGAAGGCACCCAACGCAAAGGTAGATAGATTTCTGAGAGCAAGGGGCATGGTGTTTTTCTCCCGCGTGATCTCATTCAAGGCTAGATCAAACCGGGCAGTTGTCTATGCCCAAGCTGCCTCTCTCTGCAAAACAGCCGAGTGGGGAGGGGCAGAAAACGGGTGTTGAATACAAGCCCTTTAATGACGGTGATCGGCTAAAAACAGCCAGTAAATGGAGCGACGCAAAATGACAGCTAAGCTTCCTTCTACTGTCTGGCTTATTAAGCAGACCGGGTTTTGCGGCCATGCCGTGTCGCCGCCTTCAGCGGTCACCACGTCGTTACAACAGCCAGCCCGATCTTGAGCGTCAGCCCTTCACAACAGCCTCGGAGGGGAGCCAATGAAACGTATCGTCATGCTTATCGCGATCTCTTTGCTGACCACTGCTTGTCAGAGCACACATGATAATGGCGTCACCCGACTAGACAATTGTGTCTGCTATAAATCGACCGAGGCACAACATTTGCCAGCATCGCAAATGGCATGGACAGACCCCGAAACGTTGCAGGAGCAATTCTCACATTGCATTTGCCGGGCCTTGGTTGACCTGAAGAAGGTCGATGATCCCGGCAAATTTTTCGTACCCGGAACCGAAATAAGAACGGAACTGAAATAAAACATGATCGGGGTTGTGAGCCATCCGTACGCTTTGGTGTTTGCGATCACTCGCTCGGGGTGGTGCAGCGTGCGAAACAGACCAGAACCGTCTGGGCTCAACGTCCATATTCAACGTAAGGGCCCAAGTAGAAAGCTTGCGTATCCCAGTTGATTCGATAAATCACTTCTTTGCCTGGCTTGATCCTGGCCGCGACCGTTTTGATCGCGGCACCCGCACATAATCCAGACTCGGCGAGCCCGGCACCGAGATTCACTTCACCGGCAGGCAAAACGAAAGATGCCTTTTGACCGGGGCCTATCTTGGCTGCGCGCCGACCATCAATGTAGAACATGGCGTCACATCCCGCACCGACAAACCCGTCATCACGGACAATAGTCAGGCGTCCAGGCTCTTTCGTGCCCTGGCTTTTGAACGCGTACATCTTGTCGGCCGGCACTGGCCGGGCTTCAGAAACCGGCAGGGGTGAGGTTGCGCACCCGCCCAAAGCCAGCAAGAGCGCCCCCGTTGCGATACTCCTTCGCATCGTTTTTCCTCCCGAAAAGGGCGAATGCATCAGGCGCCATTCTGTTTTGCTTCATGACGCCATTCGCCAAAAACGCTTTAAATGGATTTGTTACCTTTTACTAAACCTTGCTCTTGGCGTCTGTGTTTTTTCTGGCCTTCACCAACAGGTGAAAGGCGTCAGTATCAAGTGGCCGACTTAGAAAGAAACCTTGGCCTTCATCGCACGACACTGCTTTGAGCAAATCCAACTGTTCGGCAGTTTCAATCCCTTCCGCCGTAACGGTGAGTGATAACGCGCGGCCCAAGCCCACAATCGCCTGGATGATGGACTCATCATCACTTTCGACCAGTTTGTTTAGAAAGCTCCGGTCTATCTTCAGGCCATCGAAGGGGAACGTGCGCAAATAACTCAGTGAAGAATACCCCGTGCCAAAGTCATCCATGCATATGCGCACGCCCAGGCGCTTCAATGTACGCATCAGCTCTAGTGCGCCGGGGGCATCTTCGAGCATGACGTTTTCAGTAATCTCCAACTCTACCCGGGTAGGCGCGATTCCTGAGTCGTGAAGTGCTTTCTGCACACGCTCCACCAAATTGCCTCGCTTGAATTCGCTAGGTGAAAGGTTGACGGATACAAACAAATGTTCCGGCCACCGTGCGGCGCAACGGCAGGCGGTGTCGATGACCCAGTCACTCAAGGAAAGGATCAGGCCGGATTCTTCAGCGATGGGGATGAACGTATCGGGAGGTATTAACCCGCGCTCAGGATGTTGCCACCGTATCAACGCTTCAGCGCCGACCATCTGCCCGTCTGAGATTCGGTAGCGCGGTTGGAAGTGGAGTCGAAGTTCTCCATTCTTTATTGCAAAGCGCAGATCACTTTCCAGACGACGCCGCTCAATAATCCTGGCGTTCATATCCCCCGCATAGAAACGCCAGGTATTACGACCTCCAGCCTTGGCTTCATACAACGCAATATCCGCATAACGTAGCAGCTCAGTCGCCTCGCAAGCGTCATTTGGCGCCATCGCGATACCAATACTGGCACTGACAAATACCTCTTGCTCATTGATTTGAATCGGCTGCTCGATGGACTCGATCAAACGGCGACAAAGCGCCTCGACTTCCTCCTGGGAACTGACATCGGTGAGTATCAGTACAAACTCGTCCCCCCCGATCCGAGCGACAAGATCACCGTGGCGAACACAGTCTGCCAAGCGGCTCGACACCTGGTTAAGCACCAGGTCACCTGCGGCATGTCCTAACAGATCATTCACTGGTTTGAATCGATCAAGGTCCAGACTGAGCATGACCAAGGGTTGTTCTAGTGTCGGCAACGCTTTGAGTTTGCCATCAAGAAACTCCTGTAGTCGTGTCCTGTTGGGAAGGCCGGTCAGGGCATCATGTTGTGAGAGGAATTCGATTCGTCGACGGGCTTCAACTTCCTCCGTGACGTCGGTTGCTGTCCCCCTGAATCCTCCTCCTGCCATGACTCGCGCCGAAAGGCGGGTGATTCGCTCTTGGCCATTTGTATCCACGTAGCGGCACTGAACACTGATATCCGGACGACGGTTCGGAATACTGAGCCACTGAGATAAAGTGCCTAATTCAGTGCGCAGCAGATCATCCATCGCCGCACCAATCCATGCAGTCCTGGAAAAGCCCGTGATATCTTCAAATCGCTCGGATAGATAGGTGAAGCGCCAACCGGCGTCCATTTCCCATACCCAATCCGAACTGGCCTCAACAACATCACGAAAGCGCGCCTCACTGGTGGCAAGGTCGGTCTGACTGCTTTGCAGCGATGCATAGCTGGCGTCAAGCGCCTGCGCAGCGGCCGTCGTACGACGCAAGATCACCCAAGTCATCAGGCACACCAGCAGCGCAGCGAGTCCCACCAAGGGCAACCCCAGCGCCAATAATTGCAGCCCTGGTTTGTGCGGACTCCATTGCAGGACGCCTGCTGTACCGGCCTCGCCCAGGGGATAGGCAGACACCAAGGGGATTTCGTCGGGAGCGGCCGTGTGCAGGCCATCTACCCCGAAATCCCGGCCTATTGTTGCGAGCTTGGCGCTGTCCAACATTTCAACGAATATCAACACCGACGCCGATCTATCATCCGCTATGACCGTTGGATCGGTTCCGGGCGTAATCGCAGCCGCAGCGACGAGGGCCGGTATCCCTCCAACATTGATGAACGTAGTCGTCGGCGTTTCGGTTTCCGCTCCCTCACGTGCTTGATCGAGAATCGCATCAACAGACTGTTCGAGCCATTGTTCGACTTCAACTGACACCCTCTGACCCTTGACCAAGGAATAAACGGTACGATTGACATCGTTGACTACAAACACTCCCCGAAACCCAAACTCTGTATAAAGTGTCGTCCCGAGATTTTGCCGTACGTACGCCCAGTCCACGTCTACCTGAGTATGCAAGTGCTTGTAAGCATCGCCCCAAAAGGCGTAATCCTTGACGGTCGAGCGCAGCGATTTTTCCAACGATTCCACGGCTTTCTTCGTGTAAAACGCACTGTCACGTTCCTCCGTCCGATCTAGATTTTGCGCAACATAAACAAGTGAATAGCAGGCAAATAAGAAAACCCCCGCCAAAAGACCCACAAACTTGAATAGCGAAGTTCGAGTCAGGGCCACGCTTGAGCGATTGGTTGAAGAACAAGAGATGGTGGGGAGAGCGTTAGGCATAAATGACCGGTACTCGTTGAAGCTAGTTATTTACATATCAGGTTGTCGGCAGTCGACGCTGAATAGTGAGCGCCCGTCCGTCGCGCCAAGCAGGTCTGCCCCAGTCTGCCGGAGACGGGATTTCACGAAGACGCGTTGCGCTACCGATGCAATAGGCCTGTTGCCAACGGCGAGGGGGTGTAGTGGTCTAATGAAACCGGACACCCATTTAGGCGAGAATGGTCGCCAGATCGAGGTGTCAGATGACCAAACAACGCCGCTCCTTTACTCCTGAATTCAAGCGCGAGGCTGCCGACCTTGTGCTCAAACAAAACTACAGCTACATCGAAGCCAGCCGTTCACTCGGCGTGGGCGAATCGGCCCTACGCCGTTGGGTCGACCAGGTTCAGCAGGAGCGCAAAGGCGTTACCCCGCAGAGCAAAGCGCTGACACCGGAACAGCAAAAAATCCAGGAGCTTGAAGCCCGGATCGCTCGCCTTGAACGGGAAAAATCGATACTAAAAAACCGCCTCCGCGGCCCATTGGATTAGAAACACTGCGTTCTACACTGATCCAACTGGACAGTGGTCGCTGGCTTTTTGGAGGCTTAGACCCCGTCAGCCAACAGCCAGGTTCTCTCGGGCCACCGTTGGATGTCCGCACCACCAGCGCACTGCCGCAGCGCGGGCATTGGCGCGAGGCCGATGGATCGTCGCGCTGCTTCAGGCGTTGCACATGCTCACGTCGGGTAGCGAGCGTCGGCGCCAGGCGACCTGCTTGCAAGGTCTGCAACATGGCCGTCACCTGCGCCTCGCTGAACACCGTTTGCTGGAAAGACTTGATGTAATGGACCCAGCCACCGCCTCGGGTGACATTAGCCGGCATCCTGGTCTTGAAAGTGCTTGGGCCGACAAACACGATGACCGAATGCACAAAGTCCGGGCCGATGCCCAACGCCGCTTGCAGGGCCTTCAAGTGTTTGTAGTTCTGGCGGTTCGGATTCTGGAAGGCGAAGCGCTTCTTGTAAATCAGCTGCGTCCACTGAGCCTGCTTCTCACCACCGAAGATCCAGCCTTTCATGTGCTTGGTCTCCAGCACAAAAATGCCGAAGGGCGACACAAACACATGGTCGATCTGCGTGGTGCCGTCCGGGGTGATCAGCGTCACGTCATGCAGGCGACGGTAAACCTGACGATCCAATCTAAAGTGTGCGCGCAAACGCACCAGACGTTCACCGAACCAGCCTTTGAACAGGCGCGTGCGCAGCAGCGTCCATACCAGCATCAGCGGTAGCAGCCAGACCAGGATGTTGAGTAAGGGGTGCAGGATAACGGAGGTGTTCACTTGGCAGTCCTTTGCAGTGAGGGGAGGGGTGTTGAGTTGTCCGATGCTACGTCCCAGTAAAGCATTCCGGACCGCAAACAAAACGGGCGCCCGATAGGTGCCCGCTTTCATTTACTCCGCCGCCTGCGCCCGCAAGCGTCGGCCGATCACATCCATCAAGTCACAGCCATCGCGCAATGGGATGGCCAGCAATTTGGAGAAGTCCGTCAACACCACCGTGTCACAACCGAGCTCGGCGCGGAAGGCGATGTTTTCCAGCACCTGCGTGACGGTGCGGATGCGGTAGTCGGCCATGGCTTGAAGGACGTCGAGTGGAGCTTGGGTATCGATGAGCAGGGAGGCCGGGATCAGGTCGATTCCGGTGAGAGGCATGTATCTTTCCAAAGGTAAAACTCCGATCAAAGCAAAGGTTGGCTGCCCCTCAATCGTCGCCAAACGAATGGGTGACAGCTGTACGCAGGTTGGCGAACCGGGATCGGAATACCGGCAGACCCGAAGGTCTCCCGCGCACAGCTGCCATAAAGACAGCTTTGCGGGCATGCGAAAGCGACTGCATGAAAGCACAGCGCTTTTGCATCCGATCGATCAGGTCGCCAAACCTGAATCGCCATTTTGGGCGACGGGGCGGACTATAAACTTCATCGGAACGACGGGCAAGGTTAGGAATTCCGAAGTTTGTGTAGGAGATTAATGGCGGCCCTAGGACCGTTACATACCTTCTGTGAGCGACTGCTATCGGCCCAGAGTGTGTAAAAACGCTTCGCCAAAATTGAGGTGTGCGCGTTTACGTTAAATCTAAAATTTATCGGCACGTCAGCAGATGTGGATTTTGCGTAGAAGCGCGATTTCCAGTCCGGTTTTGAGTGCCTGTCGCGCTGAAAAACGTTTTTACACAGCCTCGGCCAAAAGCGGACCTCAATGAGCAATACAAGAAGTAGCCATCGCGTAGATCTTGTCCCCTTGCCAACCAGGCACCGTGCAGATACTGTCCGCTTATGAATCAGCTACGCATTGCCTCGACCACCACCACCACGACTACGACCGCCCGAGGCGGGTCGTGAGAGGTGTCGTGAGCCAATAACGCACGAACTTCAAAGGCCCGCCAGTGATGGAAAGGGCCTTTTCTTTTGCCCTTGTGTCGCTGGTCCAAACGCAAGGAAAAGCACTATGCATGCACTGTTGATTCTCGATATGCAGGTTGGATTGTTTCATGGCCCGGATGAACCATGGGCTGGTGAGGCGCTGCTGAATACGTTGAATAGTCTGTTGAATAAAGCCCGCAGGGCCGGCGCGCCAATTTTTCTTGCTCGCCACGTGGGGCCGCCCGGCTCGCCTATCGAACCTGGAAGCCCGTTGACGCAACTGGTGCAGGAACTGTTGCTGCAAGGCGACGAAGTGATTTTCAACAAAAGCCGACCTAACGCTTTCGCCATGACTGACCTGGCCGATCGACTAAAGGCTTGTGGATCTCGAGGCGTGGTTATTGCGGGAATGAAGACCCAGTATTGTGTCGACAGCACCTGCCGCGCCGCACGAGATCTTGGATTCGACGCAGTGCTGATCGCCGATGGTCATACCTGCACCGACACTCCCGCATTGAAGGCTGAAAGTATCGTCGCTCATCACAATGCAACCCTGGCGGGCCCATTCTGTCGTGTCGTTCACGCTGAGGACTGGCGTTTCTGACCGGCATTGATAGATCGACTCAAGTTCTGGGTCGATCTGTCCGCTTTGGGTGGCTGCTGCCCCCACGGCAGGCAGAAATCGGCCAAGTGTAGACACGCGACAAAGGCACGATTGCTTTAGGAAAGTATTGATCAAATCTGCAACAACTCTTGCCAAGGATTTCATGCGATGGATTGCCCCCCGACGCTATACACCAGCCGTCTTATCCTCACGCCACTGCGAATGACTGATGCAGCCGCGATACAACAGCTGTTTCCCCAATGGGAAGTGGTCCGCTACCTTGACAGCCGTGTGCCATGGCCCTACCCGCAGGATGGGGCGCTGGTTTACGTGCGCGATGTCGCTCTTCCCGCCATGGCTAGAGGACAAGAGTGGCACTGGATGATTCGCACGCGCGCGCAACCTGAGCGCAGCATCGGGAGCATCAGCCTGTATGACCAGCCAGGTAACAATAGGGGGTTCTGGCTCGCGCCTCTGTGGCAGGGCAACGGCTATATGCGCGAAGCCTGCGAGGTCGTCAACGCTTACTGGTTCGCGACATTACTACGTCCGGTCATGCAAGTGCCCAAGGCTGTCGCCAACCATGCTTCGCGCAAGGTATCCCAACATGAAGGCATGCGGATGATCGGGACGCGGAACGGGCATTTTGTCTCGGGGCCCATGCAGGTCGAAGTCTGGGAGATCACACGGAGCGAGTGGCTTGGCGCGCGCGCTGAAACTTGACCTTAAATTTGTGCCGGTCCGAGTGACAGGCTGCTATCGGATCGATTTCAACCGGTTGCAAACGGCCAGAAGCTGCCATTGCGCGCCAGGATTCAGGCATCGGATGATCCAGCACGCCACACAGCAAACACCTCAAAAAATGTCGGCTTGGACAGCGTGGATCAACTTAAATACCCTATCGCTCCCAGAGTCTCAATCAAACGCAACAATGCTGGTTTTTCGGCTGGTTTTTCGCCGATGCAACACACGTCCGGGTCGCTGAGAGAGCACCAAACCGACACAGGGTCGCCTACCTTCAGTCCGTATGAGGCTTTACGCAGAGTTGCAGTTGACCAAGCGTCAATGGTTTCGTTGAGAGACTTGTGAAACCGCTTCCCATTGGCGCTATAACTGAAGCTCATGAACTGCGCTCCGATCCACGGCCCCTCACTCCCTACAAAGGTTACATACCCTAGTACTACTTGCTCCACAGGTACATCGCCAGCGCTCATCAATTCTCTCCTGAGAATGTGCCCGACATGCCGGGACGACGCGATCACCCATGTTCTGCTGCCAACATTGACCTGAACTGAGAAATGCTCTCTGAAGATAGCCCGGCACGTTCAAACACTGCGCAGGTGAAGCTAACGGGGGCGGTGCCTGGAGCAGTAATGATGCGGTCTGCCATCACCGCTATTGAGCTGCTTCGGTAAAGCGTGCAGCCTTCATAACTGACGGCATTCTGTAAGAAGTCAGCGCTGTTCGAGGTATGAGGAACCATGTCTAGAAGCCCGGCCCTCGCAAGTGCCAGCGTTCCTCCACAGATACCGGCAATGGTTGCTCCACTTGAACGACTGGCATGAAGAAAGTCTCGAATATCCGGGGCTTCTGCACTTTCCCAGACCATTCCTCCAATGACGACGACAACGTCCGGTTTCCAGTCCAGACATTGTTGCAAGCTGCTATCAACCGTTACAGCCAATCCACCCTGCGAACGAAACTGCCCCGTAGTAGGAGCGAAATACCTGACGTCGATCCCGTAAAACGGGGACGCCGTACCAGCAATGAAAGCATATTCCCAGTCCGCAAAACCGGGTGTCAGTATCAAACCCACGCGTGCCATCAGTCAGAATCCTCCATGAATGCCCGTAACATATGACGACAACAAACAGACATCAAGGGCAGCTTAGGGTCGATGACTGCCCTTCGCGACGGGCAGAAATCGGCCAGGAGCGGACTGCCTGCCCTATTAATAAATCTGAGAATTATCAGGCCGGCCTCGTAAATCCGGATCCCGCCAGCCCAGGCGTTACTGCGCAATAGGGTCAAAACAAGGATCAATGGAGCAATATTCAGTCGGCAAGCGTGGCTGCTTCGATACATAGCGCACCCTCTGAGATTCATCAGGCAAACCAATCAAACCCATTGCCTGAGTGCCAAGCGCATAAGCGCTACGGTTCCGCGATGGTGAACCAGAAGTCGAACTTGTCGAAATGGGTCAGCATGTCTTTAAATTTGTCCTTGTCGCCTTCGATTTTCACTTCGCCACTGTCCGATAAGTTGCCCAGTTTCAGTTTGCCCAAGGCGATGTCATCGAGGGTGGTCCGGTTAAGAGTGACCGTGCCGTCGGTCTTATCCAATGGCTTGCCTTTTTTGTAGTTCATGACGCCGTTTTTTACAGTCAATACGTACGTGGCGTTGGTGTCCGGGAAGTTGAGGTTGAACGTATAGGACTTCTCGCCGACTTTCGGGCCATTCAAGTGAATGGCAAGGAAGTCGAGAAACATTTCAGTGGTCATGCCGCGAATGATGTCAGGTGAACTGGTATTGGGCGTGACCATTTTCTTGACGCCCCCCCGCAGTTCTTGGGCGCCGGACAGATAGAAGTTACGCGCAGGTCCCGATTCAGCCTGGTAACCCATCTGTTCCAGGGCGTCAGCCTCGACAGAACGAGCAGCCTGGTTCTTCGGATCGGCGAACACCACCTTGTTGGCGACAGTCGCCGCCCAGCGGTAGTCGCCTTGGGCATAGGCATCCTGAGCGGTTTTGACCATCTTGTCGGCACCCACCATTTCGACGTACTTCTTAGCCTCCTCGGTTGGTGGTAATGGATCGAAGTTGGCCGGGTTACCGTCCCAGAAGCCCAGGTAGAGTTGATAGGTCGCGCGCACGTTATGTTTGAGATTGCCGTAGTAGCCGCGGTTATAGAACTCTTTCGCCAGGCTGTCAGGCAGGACGAACGCCTCGGCGATCTCGTTCATGGTCATGCCCTGGTTGGCCATGCGCAGCGTCTGATCGTTAATGTACTTGTAGAGGTCGCGCTGTTTCTCCAGATGCTGCACAACGCGATCATTACCCCACTGCGGCCAATGGTGGCTACCGAACGACACCACGGCATCCGCCCCCCACAGATCAATGGTTTGCCCCAGGGCACTCGCCCACTTTTGCGCGCTGCGAACTTTTGCACCACGCAGGGTCAGAATGTTGTGCAAGGTGTGGTTGCCATCCTCGGCCAAGTCAATGGCTTTGAATTGCGGGAAGTAGAACAGCATTTCGGCCGGAGCTTCTGTGCCGGGCGCCATTTGGAACACCACCTCGATCCCGTCGACGGTGAGTGTTTCTCCGGTTTTCTCGATCAGTTTGTTCGGTTCGAGCAGGGTGATGGTGCCTGCTGCTGTGGTTATACCCAAGCCACCACTGACCGTACCTTTGGGGTCTTTTGGCAACAGATTGCCGTACATGTAAGAAGCGCGACGGCTCATCGCGGTGCCGGCAAACACATTTTCACTGACCGCTTCTTCCATAAAGCCTTCAGGGGCGATCAGCGGCACTTTGCCGGACTTCACATCGGCGTCGTCGACCATCGCGCGCACGCCAGCGAAGTGGTCAACATGCGAGTGAGTAAATATCACGGCAGACACTGGTAGGTTTTCAACTTTGTCATTGACCAGCCCCAGCGCCGCTTTGGCTGTTTCCGCCGAAGTCAGTGGGTCAATGACGATCCAGCCAGTCTTGCCACGGATGAAGGTGATGTTGGCCAGATCGATATTGCGTACCTGGTAGATGCCATCCACCACTTTGAACAACCCTCGAATCGTTAGCAACTGCGATTGCCGCCACAGACTCGGGTTGACGGTGGCCGGTGTCGGGCCTTCTTGCTTGAGAAAGTCGTACTGAGACAGGTCGATAACGGTATTGCCTGCATCGCCCTTGATCACAGGACTGGGTAAATCGGCAACGAAGCCGTGGTTCGCATCGTCGAAGTCTTGTTTATTGGCAAAGGGCAAATAGCTGAGCAAAGCATCGTTGGCTTTTCGAGTTGCATCGGTGGCGTCGTTAGGTGCGGCCTGCACCGCGCCGATTACCACGCAACTCGATAACACCGCGAGTACTATTTGTCTGGGAAGCAGAGCTAGCATGTCGTGTCTCCTCATGTTTGCAAGCACACTCCCGAAACAGCTTCTGACGTCGGGAATAATTTCGTACAAAGAAATGAAAAACGCAGGTCATAACAGGGTGGCTGCATGGCGCATTGGGGGCTGTGCGACGGTGCTCCACTGACTCGATACTCTAGCTCCGCACCCTGGTCCGCATTTATTGTGTTTACCCTTGGAGTATTACGACGCCAAGGCCTGCAGAGTTGAGATAAATCAAGCAGTCAGTGATCGTGTATGCGGTTAGTGAGGACGGGAGAACGCCCGTGGAATTGACAGGCAGCTTCTGGCCGAAAGCACACATCACTCACGCGTTCAAATCCGCGAAATCGAAAGGGCAGTGCCCAGCCCCCTAGCGTAGAATTCCCAAACCGCGCCCACCCCGAGACGGACCCTCAATGCAAACCCCAGCCCCTCAACACCCCCTCTGGAAAACCTACCTCCTTTTCCTCGCCCCCATGGTCCTCTCCAATTTCCTCCAATCCATGTCGGGCACCATCAACAGCATCTACATCGGCCAAATGCTCGGCACCCAGGCCCTGGCCGCCGTGTCGGGCATGTTCCCCATCGTCTTCTTCTTCATCGCCCTGGTCATTGGCCTCGGCGCAGGTGCTGGCGTGCTCATCGGCCAAGCCTGGGGCGCGCGCGAGCCGCACTTGGTGAAAACCATCGCCGGCACCACGTTGCTCTTGGGCGCAATGATCGGACTGGTAGTGGCGATTTTGGGCAGTGTCTTCGCACGGCCCGCCCTGCAAGGCCTCGGCACACCGGCCGACGTGATTGACGATGCGGTGTCTTACGCCCACGTGATGATGTGGATCATGCCGTCGTTGCTGGTCTACGTGCTGTTCACTCAGCTGCTGCGCGGGGTCAGCGATACGGTGTCGCCGTTGATTGCGTTGGTGGTGTCGACGTGTATCGGGTTGGCGCTGACGCCGGCGTTGATTCGGGGGTGGTTCGGGTTGCCGATGATGGGGATTCAGAGTGCAGCGTATGCGGGGCTGGCGGGGAATTTGTCGGCGATGGGCTGGTTGGCGTGGCGCTTGATTCGCAAGGGGCATCCGTTGGCGCCGGATCGGGAGATGTTTGCGGCGATGCGCCTGGACCTGGTGATTCTCGGCAAGGTGTTGCGCATCGGTTTGCCGACCGGGTTGCAGATGGTGGTGTTGTCGGTGTCGGAGTTGGTGATTCTGGCGCTGGTGAATCGGCACGGTTCACAGGCGACGGCGGCGTATGGGGCGGTGACGCAGATCGTCAATTACGTGCAGTTTCCGGCGTTGTCGATTGCGATCACCGCGTCGATCCTTGGCGCTCAGGCGATCGGGGCAGGGCGGCTTGAGCGCATGGGGCCGATTTTGCGCACGGGGCTGTTGATCAATGTGTGCCTGACCGGTGGTCTGGTGGTGTTGGGGTATTTGCTGTCGCACTGGTTGCTGGGGTTGTTTCTCACCGAGGATTCGACCCGGGCGATGGCGGAGCATCTGCTGCACATCATGCTCTGGAGCCTGTTGGTGTTTGGCTTCCAGGCGATTGTCGGCGGCATCATGCGCGCCAGTGGTTCGGTGCTGGTGCCAATGGCGATTTCGATTTTCTGCGTGGTCGGCGTGCAGTTGCCGGTGGCGTATGTGCTTGACGGGCAGTTTGGGTTGCAGGGCGTGTGGATGGCCTTTCCCGTGGCGTACCTGGGCATGCTGGTGTTGCAGACGGCGTATTACAAAAAGGTCTGGAAGCATCAGGCGATCGAGCGGTTGGTGTAGCGCCGCGCCATAAAAAATGGGCTGCCGTGCAAACGGCGGCCCATTTTTTTGGATGGCGCGCGGTCGTTGCTTATTCCTCGATGACTTCCGGCGATACCACCCACACGCTGCACGGCATTTTGTACAGCAGGTGTTCCACCGTGCTGCCGATCAGCCGCCCGATGCCGCGGTGGCCAACCCGGCCCATGACGATCACGTCGACGTTGTAGGCATCGGCATAACTGGACAGGACTTTGGCCGGGTTGCCCATCACCATGTGCCGCTGTTCCGGCGGAATGCCGTTGCGTTCGGCCAGCGCGTTGAAGGCTTCACCTTGGGCGTCGAACAGGGTTTTGGCCTTGGTCGAGGAGAAGAATTTGGTGGCGTCGCCGAAACCGAACTCATCGGCGCCGATGGACGACAGGTCATAGGCGTACACCACGTCGACCTGGGCGTTGCAGGCCGTGCCCAGCTTCACCGCCTCATGCAGGATGCGGTCATTGAAGCCTTCATATTGGCCATCGCGATGGAACGGGTCGACGGCCGCGACGATCCGGCGCGGCAAGGCGTGTTGCACGTTGCTGACAAAATGCAGCGGCACCGGGCATTCGCGCAGCAGGTGGATGTCCAGCGGCGTGAACATCATCCGTGACAGCAGCGATTCGTGTTGCAGCGCCTTGATCACCAGGGTCATCGGCTGCTCTTTGAGGTGGATCAGGATTTCCTGCAATGGACGTTCGACCCAGACCACTTCCGTGGTGACGGTCACGCCGATCTTGCGCAAGGGCCGGGCCTGATCTTCCAGCCACTGGCGGTGGCGCTCGACGTACCCCAGGCGCATCTGCTCCAGAGCGTCCCGGTTGACCAGGCTGGCGGTGGCCAGGCCTTCCAGGAAATCGAACGCGACGATGTGCAGCGCCGCGTCTTGCGCCTTGGCCAGCGCGGCGGCCCGGTCGAACGCGGGGCTGTTTTCCATCAGGGGCGAGGCAATGAGCATGAAGCGTGCTTGTTCGGTCATGACAATTCTCCCTTGGGTCTTCACACAGACGCAGGCCTGAAGTGGCCGCGAGGGTTGGCTGGAGCGTTTACCTGAAGTCCATAGTGGCAATGGTGAGGATGGGCCGCTTGATCTTTGTCAAACCTGCGCGTGTCGGCGCGAGGGCGGCCGACGTTTGGTTGCCTGGGCCATACTCGGAGAGGTTGATCATGATCAACCTGGGCATGAACGGTTTGGCGCACGCTGGCGTCAATTGAATGCAGATCCCCCCGGCCTGGCCGGATTGAGAGTCCAATGAATGAAACCCTCGGCGGCATGACCGGCGCGGCGGCTGCGCTGGGGATCGGCATGCTCATCGGCCTTGAACGCGAACGGCACAAGGGGCGAGGGGACAGCCGTGCCTGTGCCGGTTTGCGCACGTTCGCGATTACCGCGTTGCTGGGGTATGGCGCGATGCAAGTGGGCGGCGGCTTGCTGTTGGGGATCATGGCCACCTGTGTGGCGTTGCTGGTCACGGTGGCGTACTGGCGCAGCCTGAGCGATGACCCGGGCGTGACCAGCGAAGTGGCCTTGTTCACGGTGTTGGTGCTGGGCGGGTTGTGCGTTACCGCGCCGGCGCTGGCCACGGCCATCGGTGTGGCGATGGCGGGGTTGCTGGCGTATCGGCAGAAATTGCATCACTTTGCGCGCAGTCAATTGACCGAGGCGGAAATGCGCGACGCGCTGGTGCTGCTGGTGGCGGTGCTGGTGGTATTGCCGTTGGCGCCGGACCGCTTCATCGGCCCCTATTCGGCAATCAACCTGCGAACCATTTGCGCCTTGACCGTGCTGCTGATGGCGATAGGCGCAGTGGGCCATATTGCCGTGCGAACGCTCGGCAGCCGTTACGGCTATGCGCTCAGTGCCATCGCCTCCGGGTTTGCCTCCAGCACTGTGACCATCGCCACGATGGGGCATCGGGTCAGCGCGGAGCCCGGCAACATCAAGATCCTCGGCGCGGCGGCGATTTTCTCCAACCTGGCCACCTTCACGCAGGTCGGCCTGATCCTGGGGGCGGTTGAACCCGATCTGCTGCGTCACGTGTGGGGACCGCTGTTGTGCGGGACCATCGCCACCGCGCTCTATGGCTTGGGGCTGATGTTTCACAAGCCGGTGGCCGGCCCCAGCCAGCCGATCAAGGTCGGTGGGGCCTTCAACCTCAAGCTGGCCGTTGTGGTCGCGCTGGCCATGACCGGTATTACCTTTCTGTCGTCGATGATGCTCAACTACTTCGGCGAGGTGGGGGTGATGCTGACGGCGGTCTTTACCGGGTTCGCCGATGCGCATGCCTCGACGGCCTCGATTGCGGCCCTGGCCAAGTCCGGGTTGTTGCCGTTTGATGTCATTGCCGCGCCTGTGCTGCTCGCGATCAGCAGCAATTCCCTGAGCAAATGCGTCGTGGCCTGGGTCAGCGGCGGGCGCCGGTTCGCCGTGTATGTGGTGCCCGGCCAGGTGTTGCTGACACTGGCGATGTGGGCGGGCCTCTGGTTGCTCTGAGGCCCTGTTTGCGATCTAGTCATCGGGCGACAGTCGTTTGAAGCGGCAGGCGTTGCCACCGGCTCGCTTGGCCAGGTACATGGCCCCGTCAGCCTGTTCGAGCAGGTCTTCGACACTTGCGCCATTGGCAGGAAACAGGCTGATCCCGACGCTGATGGCCGTGTTGACGCGGTGCGCATCGATCATGAACGGCTCACCGATCGCGGCGATCAGCTTGTTGGCCAGGGCTTCAAGCTGGTCGGCTTGTTCCATGCACGTGATCAGGATTGCGAACTCGTCGCCACTCAAGCGAGCGACCACGTCAGACCTGCGCACGGACTGGCCCAGGCGCTCGGCGACGGCCACCAGCAGCTTGTCGCCACAGGCGTGTCCCAACGTGTCGTTGACCGATTTGAAGTGATCCAGGTCGATAAACATCAACGCCAGTGGCCGCTGGTGTTTGGTGGCGTGGTTGATCGCCTGATTGAGCAGGTTCAGAAACAGACTGCGGTTGGGCAATCCAGTCAGGGCGTCATGGAACGCCAGTTGCTGCATGTTGGCGCGTTCTTCATCCGTGACCTTGAAATTGTGCAGGATGGCGATGAAATGCGTCACCACGCCATGAGGGTCGAGCACGGGGGTGATGATCTGATTGACCGTGCAGCTGGCGCCGTCCTTGCGTCGCTCGACCATTTCGCCCTGCCAGGGCAGGCCCGCCAGAATCGTCAGCCACAGGTCACGGTAGAAGGTGGAACTTTGTCGACCGGAAGACAGCAGGTGCGGGGTTTTCCCCACCAGCTCCGGCTTGGAATAGCCGCTCAAGCGACAGAACGCATTATTGATCCAGACGATGCACCCCGTGCGCTCGGTGATCAACACCGGGTTAGTCGCAGCGTCCCATGCTCTTGCCAACACCTGCTGGTCATATTCGATCATTGCCCCCTCCCATGTAGCCCTGGACGCATCAGGCCTTGATTCAGGCTAAGAGGAAGGGGGCGGGAATCTGTTGATCAAAATCAACTTTTACGGACGCAACGGGCATCAAAAACGCGCGTTATAGCTGATAAAGATCAAGTTGCCCGAAGCAGGAACGCTCACTCTGAATACCTGTTCATTCCATTGATACGACCACGTGCCGAGGTGCCCCATGTCGCAGACTCAGCGTTTACTGTTAATCGCTCCCCAAAACATGACCCACACGCCGGCCTTCGACCGTGCCGCCGCGTTGTCGCTGGCCATGCAGATGCCCTTGCACATCGTCGCCTTCGATTATTTGCAGGCCCTGGCGGTGGCGGGGTTGTTCGCCCCCGAACAGATCAGCCTGGCCCGTGACGGGTATTTGCAAACCCATCGGGAATGGCTCGCCGAGCAAGCCGCGCTGATGAGAAAGCACGGCGTCGAGGTCACCAGCGAGGTGGTCTGGGTGCAGCATCCGTATGAGGAGATCCTGCATTTCGTCAACGAGATGTCCTTGGCATTGATCATCAAGGATGCGCAGGAAGAGTCAGCCTTGAAGCGCGTGTTTTTCACGCCGCTGGACTGGCAGTTGTTGCGCGATTGCCCGGTGCCGGTGCACCTGGTGACCAACGCCGTCAACCCTAAGCCGCACAACGTGCTGGCCATCATCGATGTGTTGCGCAGCGAGGACCAGGACCACGTGTTCAACGACCAGATCATCGACGCCGCGGCGAAGCTGGCCTCCGTGTGTGGTGCAACCCTTGAGCTGGTGCATGTGTATGACTGGACGGCCGTGTATGCCCAGGACATTGGCTTTGGCGCGCTGCCATTGGCCGTCGGGATTTATGAAACCCTGGGCAGCGCCCAGCACGAAGCGTTTGCGGCGATTGCCGAACGCCACGGGGTAGCGCCGCAAAATCGCCATTTCATCGAGGGCGTGCCGCTGACGAGCATTTGTGATTTTGCTGCTGAGCACCGCACCGATGTCATCGTGATGGGGACGGTGCAGCACAAGGGGCTGAACAAGCTGTTGGGGACCACGGCCGAGCAACTGTTGCATCGGGCGCCTTGCAGCGTATTGGCCATCAAGCCGGGCCGGGTTTTACAATCCTGAAGGCTGGATCGTCCCGCGATGAACCGTTGGCCTGAACATCGCGGGACGATTTTTTACAGGGCTAGACGGTGAATGACCTGACGCGTGTCATCAGGATCGTTGTGTGTTTCGAAACCCAGCGCTTTGGCCAGGTCACGCATCGGCGTGTTGCTGGCGGCGTCCACCGAATACATCTGGCGGAAACCGTTCTTGCGCGCGGCTTTGATCAAATGCTCCATCAACAAGGTGCCCAGGCCCAGGTGCATCCATTCATCGGCGACGGTCACGGCGCATTCACATTCATGTTCCCCCGTAGCGGCATAGCGGCTGACACCGATCTCGATCAGTTGGCCATTTTCGTGGACCAGCGCAATGAAAGCCGTGCGCTGTTTGTTATCGGTGTCCATCAGCTGGTCGAGCATCGCCGTGCCGGGTTCGTTGATTTGTGCGAGAAAGCGCATATGCCGGGACTCGGGCGACAGGCGCTTGATAAACGCGCGTTCACGTTCGCGGTCTTTTTCCGCCAGTGGCCGGATCAGCACATGACGCCCGTCCTTGAGCGCTTCGATCCAGTATTTGCCGGTGACGGCGGCATAGGCCGCAGCGGCCCGGTCATTGTGGTCTTTGACAGTCAGCATGGGGTATTCCTCCATCCGGTTTGAAAGGTGGGCGGCACGATGACGAGCCGTTCGGTGACTTCCTTTCTACGCCGTTGGCGACGCCTGAATCTGATCTGGATCAGAGAGTCGCAACGGCAGGCGTTGATTGGCTCATGTTTGATGTAAATCAAGCGGGAGGAGGGGGCGAGGAGCGCAGTCTTGGACACTTGCCGGCGTTTGATGACCGGTGTCGAGCCGAGGTGTGTGATGGGCCAATACCAACGTTTGTTGCTGATCGCCGACCAAACCCTGCATCAGTCCCCCGCCATGTTGCGGGCCGTCGCGCTGGCCAGGGCGAGCGGGGCCGAACTGGCGGTGCGGGCCTTTGTCGAGCCGGCGCCGGTGGTGCATGTGTGGGAAGACAAAATCGACGACGCACGCTATCAGGGCTATTTGCGCCGCTACCGTCGCTGGGCCGCCGATGAAGTCGAACGGCTCAACGAGATGGGGCTGGATGCAACGGTCGAGGTGGTGTTCACCACCCATCCGCTGCTGGACATTCTGCGAACGGTCGAAGATTTCAAGCCGGATCTGCTGATCAAGGATGTCACCTTCGAGCCGTTGCTCAAACGGGTGTTCATCACACCGCTCGATTGTCACTTGCTGCGCGAGTGCTCGGTGCCCGTGCACTTGGTCAACCAGGCGCGTTACGGCTTGCCGCACCGGGTGGTGGCGGCGGTGGACCCGTTCGACCCGTCGACGCAAATCAATGGCTTGAATGACACGATCATCCAGACCGCGAACACATTGGCCCTGCAATGCGACGCTCCGCTGCACCTGCTTTACGCCTACGACTTGTCACCGGCGTTCAACGGCGATGCGCCGTTGGCCAGCGGTGGCTGGGACGTGGATTTAATCGAGGAACTGCGCCAATCCTTGCACCAGGCCTTTGTCGCCCTGGCGGATCGCTACGGTGTACCGCCAGAGCGGCGGCATTTCGTGATGGGCCTGCCCGTGCCGGTGATCAGTGAATTCGTCGAGCACTACCTGGCGGATGTGGTGGTGATGGGCACGGAGCACAGAGTGGGGATCGACCGGTTGATCGGCAGTAACACCGAGCGGGCGCTGTACTCGGTGCCGGGCAGCATTCTGGCCGTCAGGTCGAACGTCAGGGGGTGAGCACGATGGCACCCTTGAACTGCCCGGCCCGTAAACAGGCGAGCGCCTGGTTGGCGTCTTCCAGGGCAAAACGGGTGACGTCGCAATGCACTGGCGTGTGTTGCAGTTCTTCGAAAAACGCGGTGCCGTCTTCACGGGTCAGGTTGGCCACCGAGCGCACGCTGCGTTCGCCCCACAGCAGCCGATAAGGGAACGCGGGGATGTCGCTCATGTGAATACCGGCGCAAATCACGCAGCCGCCCTTGGCAGTGACGGCCAGTGCCAGCGGCACCAGCGCACCGACGGGGGCGAAAATCAGGCTGGCATCGAGCAGGTGCGGCGGAGGCTGGTCCGACGGGCCGGCCCACTCGGCGCCCAGTGACCGGGCATAGGCCTGGCCTTCGCTGTCCTCAGGTCGAGTGAAGGCCGATACCCGTTGACCCCGGCCCCGCGCCACCTGAATCGCCAGATGCGCGGCGGCCCCGAAGCCATAAAGGCCCAGGTGCCGAGCGCCCTTGGCCATTTGCAACGCGCGAAAGCCGATCAGCCCGGCACACAGCAATGGCGCGGCCTGGAGGTCCGAGAGCACCTCGGGAATGGGGAAACAGAAACGCTGGTCGGCCACGGTGTACTCGGCATAACCGCCGTCCAGGTGACAACCGGTGAACTGCGCGTGGTCGCAAAGGTTTTCCCGGCCCGAAGTACAGAACGCGCATTCACCGCAGGTCCAGCCCAGCCACGGAACGCCGACCCGCCGGCCGATCCAGTCGGGCGCGACCTCGCTGCCCACCGCCGTGACTTCGCCGACGATTTCATGGCCGGGTACCCGTGGCAGCACGGCTTGCGGCAATTCACCGTCCACCAGGTGCAGGTCGGTGCGGCACACGCCGCAGGCGAGCACTTTAAGCAGCAATTGATGTGGGCCAGGTATCGGGATGGGACGTTCTTGCAATTGCAACGGTTGGCCGGGGACAGACAGAACCATGGCGCGCATGACAAAGCTCCAGGCGGGCGAAATCAGCGAGGTTGGCGATGACAGCCGGCGACCATCTGCTTGAGCCCTTCCATGTCCTGGATCTTGACGTCGCGGCCGGCGATCTCCACCAGCCCTTGGTCCCGCAGGTGCGCAATGCCCCGGCAAATGGTTTCCAGGCGTAGCCCAAGATAGGAGCCGATTTCTTCGCGACGCATTTTCAGCACGAACTCCTTGGATGAATAGCCACGGATGCTGAACCGTTGGGACAGGTTCAGCAGAAAAGCCGCCAGGCGCTCATCAGAGTTCATGTTGCCCATCAACATCAGCATGCTGTGATCGCGCACGATTTCGCGGCTCAGCAGCCGGTTGAGGTTGTGCTGCAACGACGGCAGGGTTTGCGCCAGTTTTTCCAGCTGCGCAAAGTGAATGGGGCAGACTTCGCTGTCCTCCAGGGCAAACGCCGTGCAAGCGTGCTCATCGGCACTGATGGCATCCAGACCGAGCATTTCGCCGGGTATATGAAACCCGGTGACTTGTTCACGGCCATCGACGGACACCACGCAGGTCTTGAATGAGCCGATACGCACTGCGTAAAGGGAACGCAGAGGGTCGCCGGTGCGGTACAGCGCGGCGCCCTTTTTGACTTTGAAGCGTTGCACGATCAGCGTATCGAGCCGTTCGACCTCCTCTCCGGTCATGCCAATGGGAAGACACAACTCCAACACACTGCAGCTGGAACACGCAGACTTGAGGTGATGAACTTGCAGGGGACGAATTTCAGGCATGAGAGGAACGCCGTCTGGGAGTCGTTTAAGCATAGTTGGTGAGCCATCGGGGGGGAGTTTCATTCGGGCGTTTGACGGGGTAATAGACGAACGGGAAAACCGTCCCTTACGGTTTGATTTTCATGGCATTTCAACGCCCTTCAACTTGAGCGCCGACGGTGATACTTGATGTAAATCAAGTCCCGAGCGTTCCAGACTCCCAGAATTGGTCAAGGATTGCCGGCCGGTCGGATCTTTTACGGAGAACTTCATGAGCGATTTCCTCAGTGATGAGCAACTGGAGGGGCTGGACGCCTATTGGCGGGCATCCAATTACCTGGCCGTCGGGCAGATCTACCTCAAGGACAACCCGCTGCTGCACCAGCCTTTGACCCTGGCGCACATCAAGCCGCGTTTGCTCGGTCACTGGGGCACAACGCCGGGGCTGAACCTGATCTATACGCACCTCAACCGGCTGATCAAACAGTACGACTTGAACATGCTGTTCGTCGCAGGCCCTGGTCACGGCGGCCCTGCCGTGGTGGCGCAGACTTACCTGGAAGGCACCTATACCGAGTGTTATCCCTCGGTGGAGCGCGACACCAATGGGCTGGTTCGTCTGTTCCGGCAGTTTTCCTGGCCCTACGGAATCTCCAGCCATGTGTCGGCGCAGATTCCGGGCTCGATCCATGAAGGCGGCGAACTCGGTTACAGCCTGGCCCACGCCTATGGCGCGGCGTTCGATAATCCCGATTTGATCGTCGCCTGCGTGATTGGCGACGGTGAAGCCGAAACCGGCACGCTGGCGGCGAGCTGGCACTCCAACAAGTTTCTCAACCCGGCGCGTGACGGGGCGGTATTGCCGATCCTGCACCTCAATGGTTACAAAATCGCGAACCCCACGGTGCTGGCCCGAATCAGCGAGGATGAGCTGTCGGCCCTGATGTATGGCTATGGCTACGACCCGTATTTCGTTGAAGGTGATGAGCCGGCGCAGGTGCATCAGGCCCTGGCCCGGACGCTGGACACGATGGTGCTGAAAATCCGCGAGATCCAGCGCGACGCGCGCCAGCCTCGGTCATCGGAGGCGCCAGAGCGGCCGCTTTGGCCGATGTTGGTGTTGCGCACCCCCAAAGGCTGGACCGGACCGAAATTCGTCGATGGCCATCGTGTCGAAGGCACCTGCCGTGCGCATCAGGTGCCCTTGGCCGATTTCCAGCAACCGATCCATCTGCGGCAACTGGAGGAATGGCTCCACAGTTACCGTCCCGATGAGCTATTTGATGCCAATGGCGCGTTGTTGCCCGACATCGCGGCGCTGGCACCGACCGGGCATCGGCGCATGAGTGCCAATCCCCATGGCAACGGCGGCGCGTTGTTGCGACCGCTGGACCTGCCGCGATTTGCCGACTACGCGGTGAAACTCGAGGCTCCCGGCAGCCTGCGCGCCGAGGCCACGCGCGTCTTGGGCACGTTTTTGCGCGACGTGATGAAAAACAGCCTGGCCTCGAACAACTTTCGCCTGTTCGGCCCGGATGAAACCGCCTCGAACCGGCTGGACGCGGTCTATGAGGTCAGCGCCAAGACATGGATGGCGCCACTGGAGGCGGACGACAACCATTTGGCCGCCGATGGCCGGGTCATGGAAATCCTCAGCGAACAGGTGTGCGAGGGCTGGCTAGAAGGCTATCTGCTGACCGGGCGACATGGCCTGCTGTCCTGTTACGAGGCGTTCATCCATATCGTCGATTCGATGGTCAATCAGCACGCCAAATGGCTGAAAACCGCCAGCGAAGTGCCGTGGCGCAAACCGATTGCTTCGCTCAATTATTTGCTGACCTCCCATGTCTGGCGTCAGGACCATAACGGCTTCTCCCATCAGGACCCCGGGTTCATCGATCTGGTGGCGAACAAAAAATCGGACGTGGTGCGCATCTACCTGCCGCCCGACGCCAATTGCCTGTTGTCGGTGGCTGACCATTGCCTCAAGAGCTGCAATTACATCAACGTCATCGTCGCCGGCAAACAACCGGAATGGCAGTGGCTGGACATCGATGCCGCCATTTGCCATTGCCAGGCCGGCGTTGGTCGCTGGGGGTGGGCCAGCCAGAACGATGACGACCCCGACGTGGTCATGGCCTGCGCCGGTGACGTGCCGACCCTCGAAACCCTGGCCGCCGTAACGCTGTTGCGCGAGTACGTGCCGGACTTGCGGGTGAGGGTGGTCAATGTGGTCGACTTGATGGTGTTGCAACCGTCCTATCAGCATCCCCACGGGATGTCGGACTCGGCGTTTGATGAGCTGTTCACCGTCGACAAACCGGTGATTTTCGCCTTCCACGGTTATCCCGCGCTGATCCACCGCCTGCTCTACAAACGCACCAATCATGACAATTTCCACGTCCGGGGCTTCAAGGAGGAGGGCGCGACCACCACCCCGTTCGACATGGCGGTAATCAACAATCTGGATCGGTATCAACTGGCGCTGGACGTCGTCGAGCGGGTGCCGCGGCTGCGCGATCAACTGCAAACCGCGCGGTCGCGCTACTGGTCGACGATGGAGCGGCACAAGCTCTACCTCATCGAACACGGGCAAGACATGCCCGAGGTGCTGAACTGGCAATGGACGCCGGCAAATCCCTGAGTCTTGCCGCGCCGCGGTGCGTGTCGAATGTTCACCTGACGGGAGTCACATCATGAGCCAGTATCAACGCTTGTTACTCATCATCAACCCGGCCCTGCGCCATTCCCCGGCGATCAAACACGCGGCGGCATTGGCCAGGGCCAGCGGCGCGAGCCTGCATATCGCCGCTTTCATTCCTTCGTTCAAATTGTTGTCGCTGCTGGAGGAAGGTGATCGGGAACAGGCCCGTCAGCGCTACCTGCAAGACCATCGTGATTGGCTCCAGGTGCAGGCCGAGACGCTGCGTTGCGAGGGCATCGATGCGACCACGGAGGTGGCCTGGGCCGAGGATATGGAGCAAGACATCCTCGATCACGTCACGGAAATGCAGCCCGACCTGTTGATCAAGCAGGTGCAGCACGAGTCTGCGCTCAAGCGCGCCTTTTTCACTCCGCTGGATTGGTACTTGCTGCGCCACTGTCCGATGCCGGTGTATCTGGTGGGCGGGCGCGGCGACGGCTGGCCGCGCAAGATCGTGGCCGCGGTGGAAGTGTCCGACACCGAATTCCCCGACAATACGCTGAACGACCGCATCATCAGGCAGGCCAACAGCCTCGCCATCCAGTGCGATGCCGAATTGCATTTGCTGTACGCCTGTGACATTTCGGCGGCCTTTCTGGCGGACATGGATGGATTGACCCTGGCGGACCTGACCAAAGCACTGCGCAAGGACCTGCAGCAAGCCTTCGTGAAACTCGCCGGCCAATACGGTGTGCCTGCGGATCGTCGTCACCTGGTGTCCGGCCATCCGGTCAAGGCGTTGAGTGAATTTGCCCACGAACACGAGGTGGATGTGATCGTGATGGGCAAGGTCCAGTCCTCCGGCGTCGACAAGCTCCTGGGCAGCACCACCGAGCACATTTTGTATCAGGTGCCGTGCAACGTGCTGGCGGTCTAGAGGCCCCGGGGGGGCTGCGTGCTTCGGGCCGGCTATTTGCGCTTCCAGTACTTCTGCATTTCAAGAAACAGGAAGGACGCCGTCCAGGTGATCAGCACCAGACCGGTCAAGGCTTGCAGGCCGGTCAGGTATTTGAGGTTGCCCACCGGTGAAATATCGCCGAAGCCGATGGTCGTGTAGGTGGTGAAGGAAAAGTACACGCAGTCCATGAACGAGCCATCGAAGTTACCCGTCAAGGTGCCCCATTCGCCGGAACGCACCATCAGGTAATAGACCAGTGCGAAGCACCAGACTTCTGTTGCGTGGGCAAACAGGGCCCCGAATACCCCGACGACAATCCTGAAACGGCTCCAGAGTCTCAGGCGGGGCAGCCAGTCGTTCAGGCGTAACAGGCATTCGTAGTGGATGACCACGACGATGATCACCACCAGTGTATTGATCAGCGTGACTGCCAGCATGGCGAACCTCTAGCGATCGCGCAGTGTCACGGCGAGGGGGAGTGTCAGGACCGGCTTCATGGGCTGAAGCGGGGGGAACTCTTCAGGGGTCAAGGTTTCTTTCTCCAGCAAGAGACGGGCCCCGGCGTCCAGATCGGTGCGGCGGCTCTGCAGCAACGCCTTGGCCCGGGTGTAGGCTTCGTCGAGCAGGGCACGGATGCCCAGGTCGATCTCCCTGGCGGTTTGTTCCGAATAGTCTTTCTCACTGACGCCCTGCATGCTGTCGCCAAGGTAGGTGGCCGTTTTTCGCTCCAGCACCGCCAGACCCAGTTCGGCGCTCATGCCAAACCGGGTGAGCAATTGACGAGCAATATCGGTGGCGCGGGCCAGGTCGTCGGCCGCGCCGGTGGAGATCTGGCCATAAGCAAGGAATTCGGCGGCTCGACCGGCCATCAGCACGGCAATCCGGTCCTTGAGCATCTGGCAGCTGATGAGGAAGTGATCTTCAGTGGGGCGTTGCAGTGTATAGCCCAGCGAGCCAATGGCCCGGGGCACAATCGAGACTTTATGCACGGGGTCCATGGCCGGCAGACTGCTGGCGGCCAGGGCATGCCCCATCTCGTGATAGGCCACCACCTGACGCTCGTCGGCACGCAACACGCTGCTCTTGCGCTCGACCCCGGCGACAATGCGTTCCACCGCTGCGGTGAAGTCTGCAAGATTGACCGCATCAGCGCCGCGGCGAGTAGCGACGATGGCCGCTTCGTTGACCAGGTTGGCCAGGTCAGCGCCCGTGAAGCCCGTGGTGATGTCGGCAATCTGCTCGCTGTCCAGCGTGGGCTCCACGACGATTTTTTGAAGATGAACCTTGAGGATGGCCTGACGGCCTTTGCGGTCTGGGCGATCGATCAGCAGCTGGCGATCGATCCGACCCGCTCGCAGCAGGGCGGGGTCGAGAATTTCCGGGCGATTGGTCGCGGCGAGTAGAACGACGCCTTCACGCGGGTCGAATCCGTCCAGTTCGGCAAGTAACTGATTGAGGGTTTGCTCTTTTTCATCATTGCCGCCAAATGCACCGACGCCACGCATTTTGCCCAAGGCATCCAGTTCGTCGATGAAAATGATACAGGGCGCCGCTTCCCGAGCCTGTTCGAACAAGTCGTGCACGCGGGCGGCGCCGACGCCGACGAACATTTCGACGAACTCAGACCCCGAGATCGAGAAGAACGGCACACCGGCTTCACCCGCGATCGCTTTAGCCACCAGCGTCTTGCCAGTGCCGGGCGGGCCGACCAGCAACGTACCCTTGGGAATGTGCGCACCCAGGCGTGAGTATTTGGCCTTGTCCTTGAGGAATGAAACGATTTCCACCAGTTCGGCCTTGGCTTCATCGATGCCGGCGACATCGGCGAAGGTCACCCCGGTATCGCGCTGGACGAACACTTTGGCGCGGGACTTGCCAATGCTCATCAGCCCGCCCATGCCTTGTTTTTCCGCCAGCCCGCGAAACAGGAAATGCCAGACCACCATGATCAGCACAAAGGGCAACAGCCAGCCCAGCAGGCCACTCAGGAAAGTATTTTCATTGATGCCGGTAAAGCCGACACCTGAATGCGCGAGGTCGCTCGCCAGTGCTGGATCGACCCGCACCGTCGAGAACTGCAGGCGTCCGTCGATGGGCTCTTGAAGCTTGCCGCTGATCTGGTCCTTCTCGATCCGCAAATCGCTGACTTTCTGTTCGCTCAGCAGTTGCAGGAACTGACTGTACGGAATGCTCTGCACCACACGCCGTTCGATAAACAAAAACTGAACGAGGGTCAGCACGACAAACGCGATGGCGAAGTAAGACAGGTTCCATTGGTGGGTTTTTTTCATGGACGTGGCTCAGAGAAGGGGCCGCGGCGGGGATGGCGCAACCGTGAGTCTGGTCAGTGTTTTCTACGCCTGAGCGACAAAAAATCATTGAGTTAAATCAACAATGCTTCTGTGCGCCCGAAGTCGATGGGGACGCCCGCCGAAAGCCTTCCATTAGTTGACAAAGATCAGAGCCACCACGGGATAACGCCTGATACTCAAACAACAGCTTTCCAGCCGCCATCAGCCTGTAGAGCTGCACAAACGCCGACAGGAATCGGGTTTGCGGTAAGGCAATAGGTCGATCCCAGGACGAGGTAGGTGATGCTGAATATCAAACGTATCTTATTGATTGCCCCTTCCGAGATGGTCCGCACCCCGGCATTCGACCGCGCACATGCACTGGCCTGTGCCACCGGTGCCTTGCTGCACATCGTTGCCTTCGACTATGTGCAGGTGCTGGCCGTTGCCGGACTGTTTGACCACGATGCGATGGCTCAGGCGCGGGAAGGCTATTTGCAAGTGCACCGTCACTGGCTGGAGCAGCAGGCTCGGTTCCAACGGTGCATCGGGTTGCAAGTGACCACTGAAGTGGTCTGGGCCAAATCCAGCCGGGCGAACGTGCTTGAGTACGTCAACGATTTCCATCCGGACCTGGTGATCAAGGACACCCACCATGTACCGGCACTCGACCGCGCGTTCCATCGGCCACTGGACTGGCTGTTGCTGCGCGACTGCCCGGCCCATTTGCATTTGGTCACCGAGGCCAGGAATCCCAAGCCGTTGAACATTCTTGCGGTCATCGATCTGTCCCATCTGGAGGAACTGACGCAGGGTCTCAACGACCGGATTCTCGACCTGGCCTCGACGCTGGCGGCCTCCTGTGGCTCAACCTTGCAACTGCTCAACGTCAGCAGCTGGTCGGTGGTGGGCGACGCAACGATGAGTGTGCCGACGCTGAGTCTGAATGACAGCCTCAGAGATGCGGTCAACGATGCCCAGGAGGAGGCCTTCGAGGCGCTTGCCGAACGCTATGGCATCGACAGGCAACGCCGACACCTGCTGACCGGCATTCCGCACAAAGTCATCGGGCTGTTCGCCAAACGGCACGCATTCGACATGGTGGTGCTGGGGACGGCCTATAGCCATGGGCTCGACCGGTTCATCGGCAGTACCGCCGAGAGCGTATTGAACCGCGCACCGTGCAGTTTGATGTTCGTCAAGCCACGCCCCTGGCTCGACTGAACGGCTACCCGTTGCGCCACAGTTGATAAAAATCAACAGCCCTTGAGCCGAAAGGAGCGATCAATAGCGCTTCCATGAATGTTCAAGGAGACGGCCATGCGAATGACATTTCTTGGTGCTGCGGGCACCGTCACGGGCAGCAAGTACTTGCTGGAGCATCGCGATCAACATGTGCTGATCGATTGCGGTTTGTTCCAGGGCTACAAGCAACTGCGCTTGCACAATTGGGACCCTTTCCAGCTGCCGGTTCGCGACCTCCAGGCCATCGTGCTGACCCATGCCCATCTGGATCACAGCGGCTACTTGCCGGTGCTGGCGCGCAATGGTTATCGCGGCCCGGTGTATGCCACGCCCGCCACCTGTGAACTGGTCAAAATCCTGCTGCGAGACAGTGGTCGCTTGCAGGAAGAAGAGGCCGAATTCGCCAATCGACACGGCTTTTCAAAACACGCCCCGGCGTTGCCGCTTTATACCGAGCAGGACGCCGAACGCGCACTGAAGCTGTTACATCCGGTTGAGTTGCATCACCGGGTCACGATTGTTCCGGGGCTCAGTATTCTGTTGCGCGGGGCCGGGCATATCCTGGGCGCCGCGACCGTTGAAATCGTCGCCGATGGCATCACGCTGGTGTGTTCCGGGGACCTGGGGCGGCCGAACGATCCGTTGATGTTCGCCCCGGAAACCATCGAACAGACCGATTACCTGCTCATAGAGTCGACCTACGGTGACCGTCGGCACCCTGAAGAGTCGCCAGAGAAACAACTGGCCGAGGTCATCACCCGCACCGCGCTGCGCCATGGCATCACCCTGGTGCCCTCGTTTGCGGTCGGGCGAGCACAGTTGTTGATGTATCACTTGTATCGACTCAAACAGCAGCACGCGATCCCGGACCTGCCGATCTACCTCAACAGCCCCATGGCGACGGATGTCACGCGCTTGTATCAGCGTTTTCGCAGTGAGCACCGGTTGTCGCTGGAGGACTGCGAAGGCATGTGCAAGGGCACGCATTTTGTGCGGGCAACCCGTGACTCGATCGAGTTGGATCAGCAACGCACCCCGGCAGTGATCATCGCCGCCAGCGGCATGGCGACCGGAGGACGGGTGCTGCACCACCTCAAGGCACTGGCGCCCAATCCGCTCAATACCCTGCTGATCCCGGGCTTTCAGGCCGGCGGCACCCGCGGTGCGCAGATCATCGCCGGTGCGCCTTCGGTGCGTATCCACGGCAAGGAGGTGCCAATCCGGGCCGAGGTGGTGCCGATGGAAACCCTGTCGGCGCACGCTGACGCCGACGAGATCATCGAGTGGTTGCGCGGGTTCAAGCGGCCGCCGAAACACACCTATGTGGTGCACGGCGAGCCCAATGCCTCGGATGTCTTGCGCCGGCGCATCAGCCTGGAGCTGGGCTGGTCGGTGTCGGTGCCGGAATACCGTGACAGCGTCGAGCTCACGCCCATCGATCCGTCTTCAAGTTCATCGTCCTGATAAAAAAGCCCCCTGGCCGGTTTTCCGGCCAGGGGGCGAGGGCTGCTCGGGACTTACTCGCCCTTGATCGGCACGACTTTGTCCGCTTTCATCGCGTCAGGCTTTTTCGGCAGCGAGATGCTCAGCACGCCTTTGCTGAAACTCGCGTCGATCTTCTCGGCATCGACGCCTTTGGGCAAGCTGAACACCCGTTCGAAGGAGCCGTAATGGCGCTCACTGAGGTGATAGCCTTTGCGTTTTTCCTCCTTGTCTTCTTTCTTTTCCCCTTTGATGATCAGGCTGCCGTTGGACAGTTTGATCTCAATGTTTTTCTGATCCATGCCGGGCAGTTCGGCGGTGATTTCGTAGCTTTTGTCTTTCTCGGTGATGTCCACGGCCGGCAGGCTGGGGACCGTCAACTCCTGCGACCATAAAGGCTCGACATCGAACAGCCCACGACTGAAGGGGGATAGCCCCCGGCCGTGACCAAAGTCTGAGAACAGTTGATCGACCTGCTGCCGGAGTTTTTCCAGAGGTCTCCAAAGGTCTGTCGTGACGGAGGGCTGATTCCCTTTTTCCTCAGTCTTTATCGGCATTTTTTTCACGGAATTGCTCATTTTCAATACTCCTCTTGGGATTGAAGGGTGGACTGAACATCCCTCGCTGCACTCCACCCGGAAAACACTCAGCAGTCCCTTGCGTTACAAGGCCAGCGTCCCGGACCACAGCATCCACCCGGCAAAGGCGGCCGCCGTCCAGATGATGATTAACAGCCCGGTTTCAGGGCCGCTGAGCGGTTGGCCCTGGCGAGACTTCATCGTGACCAGGTAAATCAACGAGCCGGGGGCGTAAAGCAACGCGCTGAGCAGCATGTATTTAGGCCCGGCGGCATACAGCAGCCACGTGCAATACAGCGTGGCGACCAGGGCGATGGCCATGTCGCGCAGTTGCAGGCCCCTGTGACCGGCGTAGGTCTGGCCCTGCCAGGTCAATTTCAGCGCGTACAGACCGCTGAACAGGTACGGCAGCAGAATCATCGACGTGGCCAGGGAAATCAGCGCGAGGTAAGTGGCGCTCGAATACAGCGTCAGCAACAGGAACAGTTGAATGCAGCCGTTGGTGATCCACAGCGCATGGGCCGGCACGCCTTGGGTGTTCTCCACGGCGAGTGTCCCCGGCATGACATTTTCCTTGGCCGGTGTGAACACCGATTCGGCTGCCAGCAGCGTCCAGGCGAGAAGGGCACCGCCCACTGAAATGATCAAGCCGATGCTGATCAGCACCGCGCCCCATGGCCCGGCTGCCGCCTCAAGCACGCCAGCCATCGACGGGTTTTTCAGCGCCGCCAGTTCTGGCTGTCTGAGAATGCCCAGCGACAACAGGGACACCGCGATCAGCAGCAACAGGGTGATGACAAAACCGATGACCGTGGCACGACCGACGTTGGCCCGTTCTGCGGCTCGGGCGGAAAACACGTTGGCGCCCTCGATCCCGATGAACACCCACACGGTGACCAGCATGGTGCTTTTGACTTGATCAAGCGTGCTGCCCAGTGCCGACGAACCCCAGAAGTCGACCGAGAAGGTTTCTTTCTGAAAGGCCGCGATCACCAGGCCGATAAACAGCAGCAACGGCACAATTTTGGCGATCGTCGTCAACGCGTTGGCCCGCGCCTCGGTGCGCATGCCCCTGAGGATCATCCAGTGCAACGACCACAGCACCACGGACGCCCCGGCAATGGCCGCTTTGTTATTGCCTTCACCAAACAGCGGGAAGAAGTAGCTCAGCGCCGCGAACAGAATCACCAGGTAACTGACGTTGCCGATCCAGGCGCTGATCCAGTAGCCCCAGGCGGAATTGAAGCCGAGGAATTCGCCGCCCAGGGCGCGGGCATAGGCAAACACGCCGTTGTCCAAGGCCGGCTGGCGGTTGGACAAGGTCTGGTAGACCAGGGCCAGGGACAGCATGCCCACGCCGGTAATCAGCCAGCCAATCAGAATCGCCCCGGCTCCGGCACTGGCCGCCATGTTCTGCGGCAGACTGAAAATACCGCTGCCGATCATCGAACCGACCACCAGCGCGATCAGCAAACTCAGGGAAAGTCGTTTGGGCTCGACCTTTCGCAAGCTGCCCGCCAACGGATGGGGGACCGTCGGTGGGATGATCGGTTGAGTGCCTTGCAGTTGGGTAGCCATGTCAGCCTCCACGAGACGAGACGAGAGTTCTCTGCACTCACCGCGAATGCGCTGGTGCGAATACTGGCTCTAAATGTCGGCGTGAACGGGCTGCCCGTCTTTGATTTAAGTCAGAGACAGGGGAAACAGTTTTGCCGGCGTCGGCGAGTTATTGACGAAGGATCCTGGGGGGATGAATCGCCCCATCGCGGCGATCGCCCCTGGATTCAATGTTCGGTTAAAAATCTGTCGATTTCTTCCACGGTGCTGCGTGCTGTGCGCGTGACGCCAATCAGTGTCGCGGAAGCGGCGCCGGTCCAGTCGCCATAGCCCACCAGCCACAAGCGCGGCTCTTGAATGGAATGCGTGCCTTCGACGGCCACGCGCCCATCGGCGGTGCACACGCCCAGTGATCCCAGATAGCCGAGGGCAGGGCGGAAACCGGTGCACCAGATCACTGCGTCGACCGGCGTTTGCGAGCCGTCGGCCCACTCCACGCCGGTGTCGGTAAAGCGCAGAAACGGCCGAACCGCGTGCAATACACCGCGCTCCCGGGCTTCGACGACGGGCGGCACCATCACGATATCGCCCAAGCCACCGACCGGTTGTTCAATGACGGTGCCGGCGAGTTGGGCTTTCCAGCGTTCGGTGGCGCGTTCGAACAGCACTCGGCCATCAACGTCATCGGCGAGAAACTGTGGCGGCTGCGGCGTGACCCAGGTGGCGTCGGCCACTTGCGAGACTTCAGCGAGGATCTGGGCACCGGAGTTGCCACCGCCCACCACCAGGACTTTTTTGCCGGCAAACGGCTTGGCGTCGACGTAGTGGGCCGAATGCACTTGCTGGCCGGTAAAGGTTTCACTGCCGGGGTAGTGCGGCAGGAAGGGATGGCGCCAGGTGCCCGTCGCGCTAACCACCGTGCGGGCCAGCCAGCTAAGGCTATCGGTCTTGACGAGCAGCCGATTATCCCGGCGTTCAATAGCGTTCACCCAATAGGGCCGCGCGGTAGGGAATTGGTAGCGTTGCTCATACTCGCGCAGGTAATCGAGGACGTTGTCGCGGCTGGGGTAGCCGTCCGTGACCGGCGGCATCATCCAGCCGGCGATGGAGCTCCAGGTCGAGGGTGAAAACAGTCGCAGGGAATGCCAACCGTGCCGCCAGGCGCCGCCCGGCCCGGCTTCGGCGTCAATAATCACAAACGAACGCCCTGTTCGGCGCAGAAAGTAAGCCACGGCGAGTGCGGACTGGCCACCGCCGATAATTGCGACGTCCACTTCGGTGGGGGTAGAAGGCATGGCGAATCCTCAGGGCGCAAAGTCACGCCAAGATACCCGATGCAGATCGGCTATTTGTTGATGTTGCTCAAGCGTTTAATGCAGCGGCTGATTAAGGGCATGCTGCACAACGCACTCAACCGGTTATCGTCACCTATCATTTCGGTGCATTCGCGTTCGTTACGCTATCAATGGATCAACGGCGCACGCTCCGTTGTAAAAGGGGATCAAATGAATCGCGCAGTTGAGAGTGGTAAACGCCGTATCGTTTCTCCCCACCTCGAAGACGTCGAAACGCTTGTCCGCGAGCTGGACGCTGATCTGCGCGTGGGCTTGTCCAGCGCGCAAGCCCAGGCCCGTCTGAGTCGTGACGGACCCAATGAGTTACGGACCCAACCGGTCAAGCCCGCCTGGCATTATCTTCTGCGGCAGTTTCAGGATCCGCTGGTGTACCTGCTGCTTGTCGCGGTGGGCATCACCCTGGCCACCTGGTTGCTGATGGACCGTCAGGAATGGCCGGTCGATGCGTTGGTGATCACGCTGATTGTGCTGGCTAATGCGTTGCTGGGGTTTTTCCAGGAAACCCGCTCACAGCGAGCTGTTGCGGCGTTGGCCAACCTGACCCAGACCTCTTCTTCCGTCATCCGCGACGGGGCCCTGACGCGAATCCCCAGTCAGCAACTGGTGATCGGTGACCTGCTGGTGTTATCCGAGGGCGATTCGGTGGGCGCCGATGCTCGCCTCATCCAGGCCAATGAATTGCGCGTACTGGAAGCGTCACTGACCGGAGAGAGTGAAGCGGTGTCGAAAAATACCGCGTGTTCAAGCACCGAGGTGCCTTTGGCAGAGCGCGCCAATATGATTTTCAAGGGCACAGCCATCGCCCAGGGAACGGGGGTCGGCGTGGTCACGGCGGTCGGTATGGCGACTGAAGTCGGGGCCATCGCTCATCTGCTGGATGTCACGCCCGAAGAGGTCACACCTCTGCAAAAGGAAGTGCGCGCCATAGGGCGGATGCTCGGTATTGCGGTTCTGGTGATCGCTACGGTGGTCGTCGTGGCCGTGCTGATGCTCACTGACATTCAGACGGTCGACGATGTGCTGCGGGTTTTGCTGCTGGGTGTGTCCCTGGCGGTGGCGGCGGTGCCAGAGGGGCTGCCTGCCGTTCTGTCACTGGTGCTCGCCTTCGGCATGCTGCGCATGGCGCGCAGCAAAGCCATCATCAAGCGACTGTCTTCAGTGGAGACCCTGGGGTCTGCATCGGTCATCTGTACCGACAAGACCGGCACGCTGACCCGTTCCGAAATGACCATCCAGCAAACCATGACTGCGTCCGGCAAAGGAGTGGTCAGCGGTGTCGGCTACGCCCCGCAAGGGCAGATTCATCACCAGGACCTGCCCTTGAGTGAGGGGCCGGTGCACAGCGAAAACGTGCTGTTATTGCGCGGCGGCAGCCTGGCTGGCAATGCCGTGCTGGCGCAGCAGGAAGATGGCACCTGGGTGGTTCAAGGCGATCCGACCGAGGGTGCCTTTCTGGTGGCGGAGCGCAAGCTCGATGCGCCGGCACGCAGCGTGAACCGCTTCGAGCGTGTGGCTGAAATACCCTTTACCTCTGATCGAAAAATGATGTCGGCCCTGGTCATCGATCATGAGCACAACGACGAGCGGCTGCTGATCAGCAAGGGCGCGCCCGATGTGCTCCTCCAGCATTGCACACAAGTCCAGGTCGGCATGGATGTCGTGCCACTCACCGACGACCTGCGTGCAAAAGCCGTGGCTGATGTGAATGAGTTGTCGGGCGTGGGATTGCGCACGCTTTCCGTGGCGTACCGTCCCTTGGCCGCTGGCGAGGAGGTCACGAGCGGTGAACCCCTTGAGGCCGGCCTTGTTTTCATCGGTACGGTCGGTATCAGTGACCCGCCGCGTGAAGAAGTCGCGCCGGCCATTGCCGAAGCCCATCGGGCAGGCATCCGCATCATTATGATCACCGGTGACCATCCGCGAACGGCAGCGCGCATCGCCGAGGATCTGGGCATCATCCAGGCCGGTGCCGGGGCGTTGACCGGGGCCGATCTGGATAAGCTGGACGATGCGGCCCTGGCCGAGGCGGTCCGGTCGACCTCGGTCTATGCCCGTGTGGCGCCCTCGCATAAGTTGCGGATTGTCGATGCGCTGCAAGCGCAGGGGCATGTGGTGGCGATGACCGGCGATGGTGTGAATGACGCTCCGGCACTGAAGTCAGCCGACATCGGCATTGCCATGGGCATTACCGGAACGGAGGTGACCAAGCAGGCGGGAAAAATGATCCTGGCCGATGATAACTTCGCGACCATCGTATTGGCCGTGCGTGAAGGCCGCGGGATTCTGGACAATATCCGCAAGTTTCTTCGCTACTTGCTGTCTTCCAATATGGGCGAGGTGCTGACGGTGTTTCTCGCCGTTGTGGGGGCCAGCGTCATCGGCCTGGTGGATGAGAACGGCGGGATCATCCTGCCGCTGCTGGCCACGCAGATTCTGTGGATCAACCTGGTCACGGATGCGGCACCGGCCATCGCCATGGGCCTTGATCCGCATAGCGAGGATGTCATGACACGCAGCCCGCGCAAGCCTTCGGACCGAATCATCGACACACGCATGTGGGTGGGGGTGTTCGAGGTGGGGCTGGTCATGGCATTGGCGAGTTTGTTAACGGTCGACTGGATGCTGCCGGGAGGGTTGATACCGGGGGATGCGTCGCTGGAGGAAGCACGCACGGGCGCTTTTACCGTCCTTGTTTTGGCGCAGCTGTTTAACGCGTTGAACGCGCGCTCTGAATCAACCAGTGCGTTTATCGGCCTGTTCGCCAATCGATTGCTCTGGGGCGCCATCGTCCTGGCCATGGTCTTGCAGATTGCAGTGGTGCACTGGGCGCCACTCAACAAGGCGTTCGGCACGAGTGCATTGACGCTCAGCCAGTGGGGTCTTTGTCTGGCAATGGCGAGCCTGGTCTTCTGGTTCAGCGAGTTGCGCAAGCTGTGCAGGCATTGGCACCGTGCAAGACGAGAAGACAGGACACAACTGCACTCAAGTTGATCAAGATCAAACGGCATTTGCTGATCGGCGTCATTGTTTTGATAAACATGGGCGAGAGATACGGTCATGACAGACAACAAACTCGTCAGCAGCGGGGTTCACGTGACCCAAGGCAGAGGGATGGCACTCGGGCACTTGCGCTGGCCGGGTCCCCGTTCCTGGAAACGTGAGGCAACCTTCCTGGTGGCGATCCTGATGGGGCTGACGGCGGGATACTTTACGGTGTCTCATTTCGCCTCCCAGGCGGCGCAAGACTTGGCAGACAGGTGCACAGCGCGTTTTGAGATCGAGCTTGAGAATGCCGACATCGATTCCCTCACAAGAGCCCTGCCTCGGTCATTGTGTGAATGTCTGGCGAATTCGCTCCTCGACAAAAACGGCATTGCGCGGATGGCGATGGTCAACTGGCGCCTGCTTGATCCTTTGGCCCTTGAGCCGGTGACGGAAAAGGACGAGGACAGCTGCATCAACGCGCTGTGGGTGCCCAGTGTTGAATTGGCCAAGCGCCTGAGTCTTTGAAAAAGGGGCACCTCGCAGGGGCGCCGCTTTCATCGACCTTGTTGCGCCTCACAAACCAAACGGAAAGGTCTCGTCCTCCGGTTCGATCGCCTGGCCTTTCGGCAGCGCCAGTGCGGTCACGGGGCGGGTCTGTTCGATCCAGATCATTGCGTCAAACTGGTCGGCCAGCGCCGCCTCGAAGTAATGGCTGCGACGCTCGGTTTCAGGACGATAAATCACGCCGATGGCCCGCTCCAGCAATGGCTTGCTCAGGACGCGACGCAGTTCTTTGCGGCGCGGGTCTCGCCAGTCGGTCAACGACGCTGGAATGCCGGCTTTGAAAAACTGATGCTCCCAGCTGTCCGGGTGCGAGGGCCTGATGTCCTTGATGAGCAGGTCGCCGTCCCAGTCATCGGCCGCCGCCACTTGGCCCCGGTCGGTGCTCATGCCAATCAGCACGACCTCGCGACCATAGGCACTGCGGCATAGATGACCGATATTGAACTGGCCCTTCCAGCCCATTTCGGTGGCGGCCGCATTGCCGATATGGGAGTTGTGCGCCCAGACCACGGCTTTGGCGTGGGGCCCCCGATGCTCAAGCAGCCGCTGCAGGGTGTCGAACATATGCCGGTCGCGCAGATTCCACGAGGCCGTCGAGCCTCGATAAATCGCGCGGTAGTATTGCTCCGCTGCCTGCACCACCCGGGCGTTTTGCGCCGCATTGAAGAACCCTTCATCATCCCGGACGAGCCCGGCCAGTTGTTTGGCCAGCATGGCGTTGAGTTGCTCGACCACCGGCTGTTCGCAGGGCATCAGGCCGCCACGTTCGACGAAGTGACCATACAGCGCCGGGTCATCCTGCCACGGCGTCAGGCAGCCATAACGCCGCCGTGCTTCGTGGGCCAACTGCGGGTCGACCTGGTCCAGGTAGCGCAGCACTTCATGAATGGAGTTGCGCAAGCTGTAAATGTCGAGGCCCCGGAATTCGACACGACGTTCAGGGGCGAGTGAGTGATTGAATTGATGCAGCCAGTGGACGAATGAACTCACCTCGGCATTGCGCCACATCCAGGTCGGAAAACGGCTGAAAATGTGACGCTTCCACGCCGAACGGGCCAAGCCCCGGACGTAATGGTCGACATGGCCGGCGTCCGGCCAGTCGGCTTCCACCGCCACAATGTTGAACCCGTGGTGTTCAATCAGCCTTTGGGTGATCGCTGCCCGGGTTTCATAGAAGTCGCGGGTGCCATGGCTGGCCTCACCGATCATGACGACACGGGCATCGGCGTAGCGATCGAACATTTCACCAAAGGTCGATGAGTCCCGCGTCGGCAGGGGTTCTGCGTATTGACGCAGGAGCGGTGCGATGGTGGCCACGTCGATGTGCCGAGGAGAGCCATCCCTGTCCGGCGAGTCGTGGGAGGGGGTGTTCATGACGGTTATCCCCTTGAGTCAGGTCACTGCCACAGGCCTGGCGCGCGTCTTCCATCAGATGCTCTATCGTCTGGTGGGTATTCCAACACCTCGATTCAGACAAATGATTGAGTTTGATCAACAAAGGGGGCAATGCCTTGAGCGATGGTGTTTGAGACAGCGTTCCCGGCACACGGGATATAAGGCGAAGCGATGGCCTTTAGTTCGAATCAGGCTGAACGGTTCGTTGTCATTGACCTGTAACGGGCGGCCTCTGGCTAAGCTCAATTCAGAGGGTCGCTCCGACAGCCTTCAAGGTGTGACGGACGTGTATTGATCGTCGAATCGAGGGTGAGACCATGGAAGCCTGTGACATGAAGCGTACTCCCCGCCAATCACATCGTTTACTTGCCATGTGCATCGTGACGTTGATGGGCTGCACGAGTAGCAACGAGCAGACCTCGCAAGACGCGTCAGCCATGTCCGGTGTCGCCATGGTGGATCAGATCTGCTCCTTGTGTCATGGCTTGACGGGGGAGTCCGTCTCACCGATGTTTCCCAAGCTGGCCGGGCAGCAAAAAGAGTACCTGAAGCTGCAACTTGGCGACTTCAAGCGGCATCTGCGCAGCGATACATCCGGGGCTCAGTACATGCGCGGGTTTGATCATTTGACCGAGACCCAGATCACCGAACTGGCCGATTATTTTTCACGTCAAAGTCCAATGAAGGCGGATGCCGACAGCGCCGATGCCCGGGGTGAATCCATCTATGGCAACGGCATTCCCGAGTCAGGCGTCGCTCGGTGCGGTTCGTGTCACGGTGCTGGCGGGGAGGGCAATGGCCGGATTCCCCGGGTGGCAGGTCAACATGCGGAGTATGCGATTCGCCAGATCAAGGTGCTGCAGCAGACGGACCAGCGTCCCCGAGACGACTCGATGAAGTCGTCGAATCATTCACTGTCTGAGGCGGACACCGAATCTGTCGCTCGTTACATGGCGACACTCGGCGCCAAACCATAATGATCTTTGAGACTCAGTGATGAACCTCACGGCTGCAGCCCGGGGAGATTGCACACTCCCCGGTGCCGTGACTCAGGCGAGCAGTATGTGATCGATCACCTCTTTTACACCGGGTACTGACCAGGCCGCCCGTTCTGCAACCTGACGCTGGCGCCATAAATGGACCCGGCCTTCGAGTATCACCACATCGCCCTGGACCTTGACGTGAATCCCCTCGGCTTCTACCTCGGCATTGCGCTTGAGTGCCGCTTCGATGCTGCGCTGGATATTACCGGCGTCGACCCGGGGACGAAGGGCGAGCTGATTGTCGATACCCCGCACGCCGGACAATTTGCGCACGGCCCGTTCCGCGGTTTCTTTTTGGTATTGCCAGTCCACTTGGCCTTCCAGGGTGACCCACCCATGTTGCACGACGACTTTGATGTCGCCTTCGGGCACGTCGGAACTCCAATTAATGATTTTCAACGCGCGACTGGCAATGGTGTCATCTGCCGTGCCGGCGCCTTTCTCGGGGCGGATCTGAATTTCTTCGGCGACCGCGCGTACGCCTTTGAGGCTTTTGACCGCGCGTTCTGCGTCGATTTTCTGGGCATAGGTGGAAACGTGACCGGTGAGGGTCACCACACCATCGTCCACGGCCACGCCAATGTTCGCAGCATTGATTTCAGGCTGGAATTCCAGTTCATCCAGGATGGCATTACGCAGACTCAAGTCGTTCATGATGAAGTCCTCTGTGAAGGGCGTGAGACAGGACGGACCGTGAGCGCCCGGTCAGTCTTTTCTACGCCTGAACGAGGAAGCGTCATTGAGCTATATCAACAATGGGGCAACAGGCCCGTGGTGTCAGAATGCCAATCTGACGAGCGATGGTGTCGGGGGCGTCCTTTTCATCAAGGGACGCCCTTTGTTTTTGCGGGAGGGACGCGCGCTAGACCACAGCGCCAAACAAGTGCCCCACCAGTGCCGTAACCGCCATGGCCAACGCGCCCCAAAAGGTCACCCGCCAGGCCCCGGTGATGACCTTGGCGCCGCCGGCCCTGGCGGCAATGGCGCCCAGCGTCCCGAGAAACACCAATGACATGCCCGATATCCAGGGCACCACGCTGTGCTCCGGCGCGACAAACGTCACCGCCAGGGGCAGGGCGGCACCCACCACAAAGCTGGCGGCGGAAGCCAGGGCGGCCTGCAAGGGTTTGGCGGTAAGGGTGGCGCTGATACCCAGTTCGTCCCGGGCGTGCGAACCCAACGCATCATGGGCCATCAATTGATCGGCCACCTGATGCGCCAGTTCGGGTGATACGCCACGGTGCATGTAGATGTTGGCGAGCTCGATGTGTTCGGCTTTCGGGTCACTGGCCAGCTCGGCCCGTTCGCGGGACAAATCGGCACGCTCGGTATCCGCCTGGGAGTGTACGGAGATGTACTCGCCTGCCGCCATGGACATGGCGCCGGCCATCAGTCCCGCCATGCCCGTGACCAGCAACGTGGCGTGGCTGGCGTTGGCGGCGGCAACGCCGATCAGCAGGCTGGCGGTGGAGACAATGCCGTCGTTGGCCCCCAGGACGGCGGCGCGCAGCCAGCCGATACGATCACTGCGGTGGGATTCGGTGTGTCTGTGCATGAATTTCATGGTTGAGCGCGACTCACTGTCATTGGGCGGTTCACATCGGGCGGGTTTCAATCTGCGCCTGCAACTGGCCGCCGACAATGGATATTTCCTTGAATTGTTGGCCGTCGCGCAGCACGAACAGCGCGTCCATCCCGCGTTCCTGTGCCAGGCGTGGCCCTTCGGTTTCACCCAGCACCATCAGCGCCGTGGCCCAGGCATCGGCGAGCATGCACGAAGCAGCCACCACGGTGACGGCGGCGAGCGGGTTGCACAGCGGCGCGCCGGTGGCCGGGTTCATGGTATGAGCATAGGCTTGACCGGCCACGTCGACCCACTGTCGGTAGTCCCCGGAGGTCGCGATCGCGGCGTCGCCAAGTTCCATCACACCCATGACTTCACGCACGCCCCGGTCAGGCTTTTCCACCGCTACGGTCCAGCACTGGCCGTCGGGTTTGACGCCCCGGGCGCGCATCTCGCCATCGATGCCGACCAGGTAGCGGGTGATGCCAAAACCATCCAGGCAACGGGCCAACTCATCGACGCCAAACCCCTTGGCGATGCCATTCAAATCAAGGTGCAGCGGCGCGCGTTTGCGTACCTGATTGCGTAACGGGTCGACCACCAACGCGGCGCTGGCTGACAGCCGGGTGCGCGGCGGCATCGTCGCGAGCGCCTGTTCTGTAACGGTCGGTTCTGCGGGGCCGAACCCCCAGGCATTCACCAGATCACCGACGGCAATGTCGAAGGCGCCGCCGGATTGCTGACTGACACGCAGTGCCGCTGACAGCACCGTTGCCAGTTCCTGAGGCACCGAAATCCATTGCTGCTCGGGGGCGGCATTGAGGCGGTTGAGGTCCGAGTCGGGTTTCCAGGTGGACATTTGCTGATCCACCCGGGCCACGGCGCACGCCAGGCGCTGACCCACTTCGTCGGTATCGATTCCGGCCCCGGCATAGAACAGGGCGGTGTAGCGGCTGCCCATGGTTTCGCCGTTCAGGCTGTAGCGCTGCAACTCAGTAGACGTCTTCACGGTAGCGTCCTTGTGCCTTGAGGGTCAGCACCGTCAGGTTGAGAGGTGCCAACACCTCATCGAGGGCGTGCATCACGCCTTTGGCCATTTCGCGACTGCCACACACCAGCACCTGGGCGCCTTTTTCAATCAGTCGACGCAGGGCCTGGGCATCGCCGATCAGCCGGTCTTGCACGTAGCAGCGGTCCTGAACCTGAGAGAAGGCGGCGCGCAATGCCGTCAGGCGCCGGTCGGCCAGGTACTGCTTGAGTTGCGGCTCGTAGAGGAAGTCCGAGGCCGGGTTGCGCCCGCCCCAATACAAGTGCATCGGGTGGTGGGCCGTGTTGTTGCGGATAAAACCGGCCAATGGACCGATGCCGGTACCGGCACCGATCAGGATCACCGGGTGCGTGCCCGACGCCGGGCGAAATTGCGGGTTGGGCTGGATAAACGCTTCGATCGATGCTCCGATGTCCAGGCCATGAAGGAATTCCGAGCACACGCCACCGTTGTGTTTGCGCACGCAGATTTCCAGCACGCCGTCCTGCGAACCGCTGGCCAGCGAGTAGAAACGGGGGATCGGACTGCCCGGAGGCACAATCCCGACCAGGTCACCGGCCAGGAAGTCCGGCAGCGCACCGGGTGCCTTGAAGCGCAAGACGTGGGTCGGTGCGTTCACCTGTTCGCCATAGACGATGCGCTCAGTCAGCAGCAATGGACGGGTCTGTGGCCGCTGCGGGGCATGGACCAGTGTCAGGTCATGTTTGAGCACGTCGCCCAGCGCGTGGCCCCAACGTGCAAATTCCTGAGAGGATTGGCGGTTGACAGTTTCCAGCCCCAATAACGGCGAGCCACCGGCTTGCAACATCGCGTCCTGCACCTGATGGGCGAACTGACAGAACTGCGCAAACTGGCGGTCACCAAAGCCCAGCACGGCAAAGGGCAGGCCGGGCTTGAGACCGGTTTTGGCCAGCCGCGCCATGAACTGCGAAGCCGAGGCTGGCGCGTCGCCGTCACCGTGGGTCGCGGTGAGGATGATCACGCGTTGGGCGCTGCGGTAGTCGTTGGCGTATTGATTCATCGCCGCGCTATGCACTCGGTGTCCGGCCAGGTGCAAGGCGTCATGCAAGGTCTTGGCAAAGCCCCAGGTGCTGTTGTTTTCACTGCCCACCAGAATCACGCTGTCGGCAGAGTGGGCAGGGCTGTTGTGGCGGATGTTCGGGCTCGCCTTGCGCCGGCGCCACCACAACAGGAGGCCGGTGACGCTCATCAACGGCACACAGAGGGCACAGAGCCCAAGCGACAGGCCCAACCACCACAGGCCTTCACCGGTGTGCAGCTGATAGATCAATTCGTAGAGGTTGTGCATCGAGTCGTGGGCCTGGTAGGACAACAAGGCGCCGCTGGCCTGATCCACGTAGCCGTCGCCCTGGGCCGTGCGCAGGGAAAACACGTCCTTCGGGTTGCCGGGACTGGGGTAGACCAGCTCGCGCAGGTCATTCAGGTCGGTGGCCTGCAAGGCTTGCAGGCTCGCCACCGGCAAGGCCGGCCCGGCACTGACGTGGGCGGGGAAGGCGGGTTCATTCTGACTGCCGTCGGCGATAAAACCGAAAGTGGTGGCGGACATATACAGCCCGCTCAAGGCCGACAGCAGCAGCCCGAGCAAGGCCAGTCGTCCGACTTCAGCATGCCAGCGTTGGTTGAACGTGCCGCGCAGTGGCCGCAGCAGGTTGCGCCAGCCACCCAGGCGTCGGGCCAGCAACAGCGCGCCGGACACTGACAGCATCAGCATGAACAACGCGCCGACACCCGACACCCCATGGCCCGGTGTGCCAAGGAACATCGAGCGGTGCAGCTCTTTCACCCAACGCGTGAACGCGGAGGGCGCATAAGGCGCGAGGCCTTCGCCAGTCAGTGGGTCGACCGTTTCAGCCCCGGCCTGACCGTTCTGGTTGTAGTAGACGATGACCGTCCCGGACGCTGTGCGCTGGATCTGCTCCACGCCCGGGAAGTGATTGGCCACACGCCCGGCCAATTGGCCGACGTTGAGTTGCCCGGCCGCGGTGGGGGTGCTGTGCAAGCGTTCCAGCGCCGGGTCGACCGACAGGATCGCGCCGCTGATGGCCAACAGCATGACCAACAGGGAGGCGATCAGGCCGGACAGGGAATGGGACTGGCGAAGCATGTTCAGCCTCCAGAAAGGGCAGGTGCTACAAATCGTAAGTAAAGGACTCGACATAGGTGCTGCCGGTCGCCGGCTGGCCTGCGCCCTTGGACGTCAGGGGCACGCTGACATCGGCGCGGGCGTCACGTTTGTCCTCGACGGCACTGTCGATGCGGATCTGATACCCGGCATCGATCAGGGTGTCTGCCAGTTCGACGCTGACTTTGAGCGTGCGCCCACTGCCGACACTGGCGCCGCTGACGCCGTCAAACTCGCTCGGGTTCATCCCGCTGCCACGGGCCCAGTCGCCCAGGTGCTTGTAGTACTTGGCCTTCTTGCCGGCCACCCACAGGGTTTTCTGGTATTGGCCGTTGGCGTCGGTGACGTAGATCGCCAGGTAGGCATCATTGCCGCTGTAGTCCTTGAGCTGGGTAGTCAGGGTTACTTCCCGGGCCTGGGCCAACCCCGGCAGGGCAATGGCGCCGGCGAGACAGGTGGCTGCGATGATCTTTTTCATGAGGGTGTCCTTGTGATCGTTAGGTCGAGAGCCTGGACCTGCTTGCTGACAGCAACCTGAATCGCAGGAAAAACTCATCGACGGGTGAGGCGTCATTCGGTGAGCGGGCTGCCGAGATAATCCCTGGCATCGCCGTCGTCGCGGAAATGGATCTCGAGCGTGCGCAGGCGCAGCGAGGCCGGTGAGTAGCTGGCTTCGATGGCGTTGCCCTTGCGGTCCAACCCCTTGAGTTCGTAACAACCGTCGTCGACCTTGATGCGTTGCACGCTCCAGCCGTATTGCCGCTCGACCTGCTGTCGCAAAGTCTCGCGGGGTTGCCAGTCGCTCACCGGGTCGCTGCAGTCGTCGTCGGCCATGGCGAAACCGCTAAGCAGCAGGCTCAACAGCGCGGCATGGGCAATAAAACCTGATTTCATGATCTGTCTCCTGCCGAGGTCGGCGTCTGTGGCATACCCTAAGGTGCATTCCTGACAACCAGCTGAATCTTCAGATTCACGTCAGGTAAGGCGATTAAGGTGCGGCACGACAACCACCACAGGAGGTGCCAGATGCGGGTTTTATTGGTCGAGGACGCCCCAGGGCTGGGGGAAGCGGTGCGCGAACAGATCGCCGATGACGGTCACGCCGTCGATTGGGTGCAGCGCCTGGACCATGCGCGCAACAGCGTGCGCACCACGCCTTACGACCTGATCCTGCTGGACCTGATGCTGCCGGACGGTCTCGGGCTGGATTTCTTGCGTCAGCAGCGCTCGGCGGGGGACGTGACCCCGGTGATTATCCTGACGGCCCAGGATCAGATTTCCGATCGCATCGCCGGCCTCAATGCCGGGGCCGACGATTACCTGGTCAAACCGTTCGACCTGTTTGAACTCTCGGCCCGTGTGGCGGCGGTGGCCCGACGTTACAGCGGCAATCCCAATCCGCAGATCAGACTTGGTGATGTGCAGGTCGACATGAGCGCCCGCACCGTGCAGCGTGCCGGCACCACCGTGGACCTGACGGCCCGGGAATGGGCGCTGTTCGAAGCGTTCGTGCAGCGCCCCAGCGCGTTGTTGTCCAAGTCGCAGCTCGAAGAGCGGCTGTATGCCTTCGGTGCCGAAATCGAGAGCAATACCATCGAGGTGTACATCAGCCGTCTGCGTAAAAAACTGGGGCGCGATCTGATTGAAACCGTGCGCGGCATGGGCTACCGGTTGGCGGCCGCATGAAGTCTTCTTCGAGCCTGCAAAAACGCCTCGGCCTGGGGCTGACCCTGGGCATGACCTTACTGTGGCTGGGCGCGACGGTCGGCGCCTGGCTGGTGGTGCAACATGAGTTGAACGAGGCGTTCGACAGTGCGCTGGAAGAGACCGCGCAACGGATCTTGCCGCTGGCCGTGCTGGAAATCAGCAACCGGGAGGAACCCCGTGAAGCGCAGCACGTTGCGACGTTGAAAATGCACAACGAATACCTGACATACCTGGTGCGCGATGCCAGCGGCAAGATCCTGATGCAGTCCCACGACGCCAACCCGAAGATCTTCAGTAAGCGGCCGACCGAGGGATTTTCCACCTCTGAAAAGTACCGTTTGTATGGCGCCAGTGCGTTACGCGAGACGCTGTTCATTGAGATCGCCGAGCCGCTGGGTCATCGCCGTGAAGCCGCGCGGGAGGCTTTGTTTGCCTTGTTGTTGCCGCTGTTGGCGCTGATTCCCATCAGCCTGTTGGGCACCTGGTTGTTCGTGCGGATCAGCCTGCGCAGTGTGTTGGCGTATCGTCGGGCGGTCGAGGCGCGTGGGGTGGGGGATCTGTCGCCGATCAAGGTGGCCCGCCTGCCCGCAGAAATCGATCCGTTGGCCGAGGCGGTCAACCACCTGCTGGAGCGCTTGCGCAAGGCCCTGGAGGCCGAGCGCAGTTTTACCGCCAACAGCGCCCATGAACTGCGCACGCCACTGGCCGCGACCCTGGCGCAGATCCAGCGTTTACACCACGAGGCGCCCGAAGGGCCGTTGCGGGTGCGGGCGGCGAAGATCGAAAACGCCTTGCGTGAGCTGGCGCGGCTTTCGGAAAAGCTCATGCAATTGGCCAAGGCCGAGGGCGGGGGGCTGTTGTCCGAAACGCCTCAGGACCTGATTCCGTTGCTGGCCCACGGCGTTGATGAGTGGAACCAGCGCAGCGGCCAGCGCATTGAATTGCATTTGCCAGGGCAGGCCAGCGTGTACTCGAACATCGACCCGGATGCCTTTGGCATCTTGTTGCGCAACCTGATCGAGAACGCGCTGAAGTACGGCGCCACCGATCAACCGATCGAAGTCAGCCTCACCGAACAGGCCCAACTTCGGGTAGTCAATGGCGGCCCGGCGGTGCCGGCATCGGTGTTGCAGCACCTGACCGAGCGTTTTGTGCGAGGTCACAGTGAAATAAGCGGTTCTGGATTAGGGCTGGCGATCGCCAAAACTATTGTCCAAGGGGTCAACGCGAGTATGAAATTGGTCTCTCCTGCAACCGGTCGACAAGAAGGTTTTGAAGTGTGCGTCTGGTTACCGCTCGCGACGGTGATCGGAGACTGACAACGGCCGGGTCATTGTCGTAAATCCGCTTGCGTTAAAAAGTCCGACTGTTTCAGCGGTGAGGACAGTAAATGAGCGCGGGTCTCTCAGGCACTTATCGTAAGTAATGCAACAACTAATGGATCCAATGGAAGTATCTGGCGCCCATCTAATTTACGCGGGCCAGTTATCATGCGGCTTTCCGGGAAGTTGCCGACTTGCCGTCGGGATGAGTTGCTTTGACTGAAGTAACCGTTTGTCGGTAGTCTGCCCAAGAAATGAACATTCTAGCCTCTGCGCCCTCTGATCTTTCAGCATGTCACCATGACTCGCTATTGCTGTCGCGAGAAAAGAAGTGGAAAAACAACCTCATGTGCAGTGAATGCAAATGGGGATTTTTTTATCTGAAATTCAGGAGGTAATAACTAAGCCGGTCATTGAATTGCCAGGTAATTCAATGGGCTAAGCAGTGTCAGGTCGACGATTTGGCATATCTTATAAAAAGTAAGATCGCACAGGGTTTGAAGAGCGAAATGCCCTGTTGAAGAACCGATCTGTACTATCGAATAAGGTGGGGAACTTACCGTGGCGATAAATACAATTATGAGCCTGTTGGAAAACAAAGAATGTATGGAATTTTTGCGGCTGGGCGTTATTTACGTTCATTTATTGTCGTGTTGCGTGGCTATTGGCCTGGTGTTGACCAGTGATATTGCAATGGTTAAAGATTTATTGAAGCGGAAAACGTCCACTGGGCATGATCATGCTCACATGGAAAGTCTGCAGAAGTCGGTGGTGGTTGCGTTAATCGCGTTGTGGGTAACCGGTATCGCTGTCATGGGAATTGATTACCTGGATAAAGGTATGAACTACTTCATGAACCCAAAACTTCAAGCCAAAGTTATTATTGTCATGTTGCTGACCTACAACGGCATGTTGTTGCATCGCCTGGTATTGCCCGCTTTGCAAAAGGCCGGCTCCTTACTCGATCTCGGATTCAGCGCACGGATGCTGGCGCTGTTTTGCGTCTCGCTGTCGGCGGTGTCGTGGATGTACGCGGCCATGCTGGGCGTCGGTCGCCCGTTGGCCTGGAAATACTCGCTTTCCGAACTGTTGATGGCGTATCCGGTGCTGATCGCATTGGGTTTCCTGACCATGCTGGTGTTGACTCAGCGAGTCAAACAACAGGACTACGCCGTTTTCTCAGCGCGGACCGTTGCGAGCCAGTGCTAGGCCCGTTCAGCGCGTAAGTTTGGCGGGCTTGTTTTAAAGCCTGGCAGTGGCGACTTTCTTAGTGCAAGGCAATATAGGCCTGCACTGAGAAGGTCGCTTTTTTTTGCCGCCATCTTGGCGCGTAACTGTAAGCGGGCACGGTGAATGGATGCTCGCTTATGGCTAGCGGTGCTTCGCGGCTTGCCTGTCCGTTCGATATCAGTAAAGCTTTGCCGCGCCCGGTCCCGGGCGGGTTGGCTACATGATCCAATGGTTAAGGAAAGCGTTGAATGACACTCAGGGTGATGGTGGTCGGTGGCTACGGAAATTTCGGCAGCATCGTTTGCAGGCATTTAGTTGCGATGCCAGACGTAGAGCTGGTGGTCTCCGGTCGTAACTCACACAAGTTGCAGCGCCAGGTCAATGAATTGAAAACCCAGTCCGGCCGTGTCTGTGAAAGTTGGTGCGGTGATGCCATGGGCAGTGCGTTCGGCTCCGCGCTGAGCGCGATGGGCATCCAGTGGGTCGTGCACACCGGGGGCCCGTTTCAGGGGCAATCCTATGCCGTCGCGCAAAGCTGCATCGACGCGGGCGTGAACTACTGCGATCTGGCTGACTGCCGCACCTTCGTCAATGGCATTGATGTGCTCGACGCGAGCGCAAAACAGGCCGGCGTGGCCGTTCTCAGTGGGTGCAGTTCGGTGCCGACGCTGTCGTCGGCGCTCATCGACCACTATCGATATCGCTTCAAACGCATCGACTCGATTGCGCATGGCATTTCTTCCTCGGCCAAGATGCCCGGCCTCTCGACCGTCGAAGGGGTGCTGGCCTATGCGGGCAAACCAATCAAGCAGCTCAAGAACGGCCAGGTGCACGAAGTGTCGGGCTGGCAGGATTTGACCCTGCGCAAGATGCCGCAATTGGGGACTCGTGTCCTGTCCAATGTCGATGTGCCGGACATGGATATCTTCGCGGCCCGTTACGGCGCCCATACCTTGAGTTTCAAGGCAGGTTCGGGCCTGAAACTCGGTGGCGTGGTCAACTACGTGCTCGCCGAGGCGTTGAGAATCGGGCTGGTGCGAGACTCCGCGGCGTGGGCGGCAAGGCTGCATCGTTGGGGGACGTGGTTTGAGCGATTCGGTGATGGCTTGAGTGCGATGTACATCGACGTCGAAGGGCAGGGCGTTGACGGGCAACCGCTGTCCATGACCGTGCAATTGACGGCGCACAATGACAAGGGCCCTGAAATCCCGAGCTGCGCGGCTGTCGCCCTGGTAGCAAAACGGGTCGCGGGTTACGTGCCGGCACCCGGCGCCCGTCCCTGCGTGGGCGAGATCAGCGTCGACGAGTACATGGCCGCGATCAACGACCCCGCCAATCTGCAGCTGTCCGTGCGCTTTTCTGACGAGCAGGGCTGAGCATGCTCTATCTGTGCCTGAAGTACCTGCACGTCATTGCCGCGATTTTCCTGTTCGGGTTCGGCATGGGCTCCTATCTCTATCTGATCGCGGCCAGTCGCACAGCCAACCCGCAAGTGATCGCGCACGTCGCCAGAATGGTGGTGCGCTTCGACACCTGGATTACCACCCCGGCAGGCTTCATTCAGATCGTCTCCGGTTACCTGCTGATGAAAGTGTCCGGGCTGCCCATGAGCACTGAATGGATTCTGACCTCGTTGATCATTTTCCTGTGCGTGGGGTCATTGTGGCTGCCGGTGTTGGTGCTGCAGAAGCGGCTGCACGGGATGGCGTTGAGCGCGGTGGAGACGGGCGAGGGGCTCGACGCGCAATTCCGGTCGGTCTACCAGAAGTGGTTCTGGATGGGCGTGATGGGTTTTGCGGGGATGTTTGTGATCGTGATGATGATGGTCACGAAGATGACGCCGATGCAGTTGATCGAGGCGGTGGCCTAGCGCAACGGCCACGCCTCATATTTGACCTGGCTTTGTCGCCTAGTGGGTCTCAAGCCACTCCTGAAACCGGGTCGCGCCGACAATGGGATTGGCACCTGGTGTCAGCGACTGGTCATTGATCGGCGCACCGAAGTAAGGGACCGTGTCGTCCGCGACGGTCTGGCGTGGGTCCAGGGTGTGCTTCAAATAGTCGCTCGCGAACTCGATGAGCGGGCGGTTTTCAGGGCCGGCCACTTCGACGGTCTGATTGATCGGTGCTTTCAACGCGATGTCCGTCAGTGCCGCCGCCACATCGGCCGAGGCTACCGGTTGCAGCGCGGCGGACGTCAAGTGAATGGTGTCGCCTTCCTCGCGCCCGGAGTGAGCAATGGCATGGATAAATTCGAAGAACTGCGTGGCCCGCACAATGGTGTAGGGAATGCCCGACTTCTTGATGAGTTTTTCCTGGGCCATTTTCGCCCGGAAGTAACCGCTGCCGAGCATCCGTTCGGTGCCGACCACCGACAGCACAACATGGTGTTTGACGCCGTCGATTTTCTCCGCCGCGATCAGGTTATGCCCGGCGGTTTCGAAGAAGTGCAACGCCGCGTGGTCCTCGAACGAAGGCGAGTTCGACACGTCGACCACCACATCCGCACCTTTCAACGCCTGCGTCAGCCCCTCGCCGCTGATGACATTGACGCCGGTGCTTGGCGACGCCGCCAAGGCTTCATGCCCCAGATCCTGCAGGTTCTGGCAGAGCTTGCTGCCGATCAGCCCGGTGCCACCGATGACGACGATTTTCATGTCCTGTCTCCCGAAGCGGTGAGTGCTTGAATCATTAAACACCTGTGCAGGTGGCCGTATCGGGCGCTGGTGCACGTTGCCGACAGGAGGTCGCAAGTCTCAATGCCTGGTGGAATAAACGGTGGTTCTTTGCTTTAGTCCACCTGTCTGGCCAGCGTGTGCCACGACTGGAGCGCCCCATGAACTCTCGATTCCCGTCGTTTTCCGTACTGGCTGCTGCGCTTGCCTTCGGCTTTTCTCCAGGTGCCGAAGCGGCCGAATACACGCAAGTGAATGAAACCGCCAGCACGATCTCCTTTACGTACAACCAGTTCAGCTCGCGGGTGTACGGCACGTTTGACACGTTCAAGGCCACGCTCGACTTCGACACGGACAACCCCGAGGAGGGCCGTGCCGCGCTGACCATCCAGCTCGACAGCATCGATGCCGGTAGCGAAGACGCCAACACCGAACTGCAAAGGCCCGCCTGGTTCGACACGCAGAAGTATCCCGAGGCGACGTTTGAATCGACCACCGTGAACGCGCTGGGTGACCACCGCTATTCGATCACCGGCAAACTGACGCTCAGAGGCGTCACCCGTGAGGTGACTGTTCCGGTCCTCCTGAAAGAGGAGGAGGCCATCGGGATCTTCGATGGCCAGCTAACGCTCAAGCGTAGCGACTTCAAGGTCGGCGAGGGTGAATGGGGCGACACGGTTGTTTCCGACGACATCATTATCCGGTTTCGGATGGTTGCGCCGCAGCGGTAGTGGTAGCGGTCAGTGGGGTCTAACGGCAAGCATCCGCCACCGCTTTCTCGGCCCGTTCAATTTCCTGCTTGATGTCCGTGGTGATCCGCTGTTCCTTGAACTTCTGTTCGAGAAATTGCTGGCTCCCCTGGTTTTTCAGCTCTGCGTCGGTGGCGGCGTCCTGCGCCTGCAACTCGGCAGCGTGTGCGTCTATGACGGCTTCAACCTCGGCATCATTTTTCGCGGTATCCAGGGAGCTGACCAATTTGCCGACTTCGGCTTTCTCGGCTTCGGCGTAAGCATCGACAGACAGCCCGGCAGCCATCGCTCGTGCTCGAATTTCCACCTCTTCCTTGTGCTGTCGAGCTGCCTTGCACACTGCATCCCGGCGCGCGCGTTCGCCAGTGTTCCATTCTATAAACCCATACGTCGTCACTCCGATCATGGTCAGGGTAATGACGGCGCTGATAAGTTGGGCTCTCACATTGCGCAACCTCAACAGTCAAGTGGATCCGTATGAGTCACTATCGCCCGATTCCATGGGAGGCTTCAAAAGCGTAGCAGGACGAACGCGTTGTACGTTGCCGGCGCAATGTCATTTGGCTCGATGCCTAGGGATAGCTCACTTTGTGCTATTACTTTTCTGACGATTGTCACAGAGGCTTTAAGGGCGCATTACCGTGAATGTGCGGGTACCCACGAGTCGTAATTGTTTGTTTGCCTAGGTGGCAGGATGCCACAATCGTTTTTTTTGTCGCAGCATCATGATCAGGCGGATCAAATGGGTGGCCCAGGATTTCGGCACGACCAGGATGCTTTCATCGCAGCGCAGGTGCGCAGTGATCGATTGCATCAGCTTTTCCACCAGTCATTCCCTGCGATTTTCGGCAGTTTTCTGGCCGCGATCATGCTGTGCGGGCTGTGCTGGGAGCGTTTTGATCACTCCGTCATTTTCACCTGGATAGGGCTGCTGACAGCGTCGTCGTTGCTGCGCCTCCTGATGTTCGTGGCCTGGTTTCGCTGCCCGGACAGTGAGCGCACCCCGCAACGCTGGGAGAAGAAATACGGGTTCACGCTGGTGTTGTCCGCCGGGATATGGGGGGCGGGTGCATTTGCGGTCATGCCGGCAAACGACCTATTGGCCCAGGCACTGGTCATGCTTTTTGCCGTCGGCATGTCGGTCAGCGCGGTGTCGTGTTATTCGGCGTATCGATACATGACGCTGGCGTCCATTGGCCTTGTGTTGTTGCCGTGTACGCTCTGGCTGCTGTTTCAATCGTCAGCGATTCAGGTCGGCATGGCGCTGGCCGTGATTGTGTTCGCCTCATTCGTGGCCAGCGCGACACGCAAACTGGCCGAAGCCCTGGAAACCGCCTTCCTGCTAACCCGCGAAATGGAACGCGCCCATCGCATTGCCACTTACGCCGCACAGACCGATGAACTCACCGGCCTGAAAAATCGCCGCGCTTTTTTCGAGCATGCCCAGCAACTGTTCCATGACTGCCAACACAACCGGTTACCGTTGTGCGCGGTGATGCTGGACATGGATCACTTCAAGCACATCAATGACACCTACGGTCATCAGGTCGGGGATCAGGTGTTGCGGCAAATGGGCGTGATCATCAATCGGTCCTTCCGCGACACGGATGTCTCCGGCAGGCTCGGCGGTGAAGAGTTCGCGATCCTGCTCCCGGATACTTCCATTGAAGTCGCCCTTAACATCGCCGAGCAACTTATCCAGTCGATCGGTGGATTGATGACCGGACCGGTTCACCGTATATCGGCCAGCCTCGGTGTGGCAGCGATGGACATCGGCGATAACGATTTTCAAAGTTTGCTGAATAACGCGGATAAAGCGCTGTATCGAGCCAAGGCGCGTGGGCGTAATCAGGTAGCTGTTTCGGAGTAGGGAGGTAGAAAGGTTTTTCGGCCGTGCTTGAAAGCATTCACGCGATTGGCGGGTTGCGCAATTGTTGTAGCAGCCGGACGCTGGCTGCTACAGGCAGGCGGGCGTTTAAGCGAGCTTCACATTCATGGTGATGCCCGCCGTGAACACCTTCTTGCCTTCGGCATCATGAATATCCACCGGCACGATCTTGTCGCCCTCCGTCCGCCAATCCACCGCCTCGCCATCGGCCACCGCCGTCACATCGCTCTTGGCCTTGGCCAGATACTCGACCGTCATCCCTTTCGGAATCCAGCGCGCACCGGCCGGAATGGACACGTCGGTCATCGTCCCTGCCGCCAGTTCGGCGGCGTTGCACATCGCAATCGCATGAACCGAGCCCAAGTGGTTGGTGATCTCCTTGCTGAACGGCACCTGCACCGTGGCATGACCGGGGCGCAACGCCGAGATCAGCGGCTTGATGGTGCTGAAATAGGGGGCCACCTGGCAGGCCATTTTGCTGAATGCTTCCGGGCCGGCGCTGTTGAACATGCTGAGAAACTGACTCATTTTGAAGCCTCGCTGAGGGATGGTTTTACAGAATGATGTTCCGTAACAGAATAATGTTCTGTTACGGAACAGTATTCTGTCGCGAGGAAATCTGTCAACCTAGCGCAGCTTTCTCACCGGCAGCCGCCTGCCTTGTCATGAATTTTCTGGCCTGTATCCCGCATGGAAACCGCAGATCTACTCGAGCGCAGCTACCCCGGCAGAAGAGCCGAACTCAAGCGCGACATCTTCAGAAAAGCCTTGGCCCTGTTCAACGAACAAGGGCTCGAAGCCACGACCATCGAAATGATCCGCGCCGAATGCGATACCAGCGTCGGCGCGATCTACCATCATTTCGGTAACAAGGAAGGCTTGGTGGCCGCGTTGTTTTTTACGGCGCTGGATGACCAGGCACTGCTTCGTGACAGCTACCTCGCCGAGGCACAGACCACCGAAGAGGGCGTGCACGCGCTGGTCCACAGCTACGTCGATTGGGTCGACAGCCAACCCGAGTGGGCGCGTTTCCAGTACCACGCGCGATTTGCCGTCACCAAAGGGCCGTTCAAGGAAGAACTGGCCACTCGCAACAAAATCCGTAACCAGACACTCGGCCAATGGCTGGCAGAGCCCGGCCGACGCGATGAATTGCGCGCGTTTCCGGCCGAATTGCTGCCGTCGCTGATCATCGGCCAGGCGGACAGTTACTGCCGGGCCTGGTTGTCGGGGAGGGTGGTCGCCAGTCCGAATGCCTACCGGGAATTGCTGGCAGAAGCGGCGTGGCGATCAATCTGTGACAATAGCCGCGCCGAAACCCAGTAAAGCGATCCCGGAGTCAGAATTTCAATGCCCGAACTCACCCACTTCGACGCCCCGTGCCCGGAGCCCATCAACAGCCAGATCCTGCAGATGGTCGTTGACAACCTGACCGACATCAGCATGGTCGGCATCGTGCCGAGCAACCCGCTGTACAACGTGTATCAGTACGCGGTCGGTTACGAAGTGCATCTGTACCTGGAAGCCCTCGGCGGGTCCAAGGACATTGCGGTCGAGTTGATCGTCGCCACCGACGATGAAAACCCTGAAAAGGTCATCGGCTTTCTGCTGTACCTGCCGGTCAAGGACGATCCCGAAGCCTGCGGCGTGGCCTACATGGCCGTTGACTCGGGTCATCGCCGCCGAGGCGTCGCGCGGACCATGCTGCAAGACATGATCAGCCGCTACCCCCACGCCGAACTGACCTGCACCGTGGCCAAGGTGCCGTGGTTCGAGTCGATGGGTTTTCAGGTGCTGGGCGTGCGCGGCACGCAGGTGCTGATGAACACCCGCGACCACAGCAGCGAAGGCTTGATGGGACTGTTGGATGTCACATTTATCTACAGTTCTCTAGAGGTTCGGCAGATACATAACTACTTGCTGCAAAAACACGGAAAGCGCGCGATGGTCGATGCCGAAAAGCAACGCGACCGGCATCTGGACCAAATGACCCACAACGCCAAGGTGTTTGTGCTGAATCGTTTGGGCCGGGACGCGGCGAACGAGCCCCGTCTGGACTAGACTCATAAGTCCTTTTGGGAGCGCGTGGTCGTCCTGCCATGATATTCTGCGCGCCAACTTGGTTTGACCTATTCAGTTGGCCCGTCCTTGAGACGTGCCGACAGGATCAATGTCGCTCAAGTAGCTGAAGCCAATAATGATAAAAAGTCAGTTCAGTAGGGACATATAAATTGAGGTCGATGCAGACAGTCGGCCTTGTGTGCCCACCCTTCGATTCTTGTGTACGAGCACCCACGACGTCCTGCCTGAATGTCATGAACCAAGGGGCCGTGAGCGGGAATGGAAGGGCGGATGGCGTTTTATCATAGGTGCTACAGATGTTTAAGAAAATGAACACGGCCCTGCTGGGGCTGGCTTTGTCGATGGGGATCACGTCCGTTCACGCGGCAGAGGCAAAGAAAGTCGATGTACTGCTGATCGGCGGCGGCATCATGAGCGCGACCCTGGGTGTCTGGCTCAACGAGCTGGAACCTGGCACTTCGATGGAAATGATCGAGCGCCTCGACGGCGTCGCTCTGGAGAGCTCCAACGGCTGGAACAACGCCGGTACCGGTCACTCCGCCCTGGCCGAGTTGAACTACACCCCGGAAGACGACAAGGGCAACGTACAGATCCCGAAAGCCGTTGAAATCAACGAAGCGTTCCAGATCTCCCGTCAGTTCTGGGCCTGGCAGGTTCAGCAAGGCGTGCTGAAAAACCCGCGTTCGTTCATCAACTCCACGCCGCACATGAGCTTTGTGTGGGGCGATGACAACATCAAGTTCCTGAAAAAGCGCTACGAAGCCCTGCAAGCGAGCCCGCTGTTCGCCGGCATGCAGTACTCCGAAGACCCGGCTGTGATCAAGAAGTGGGTTCCGCTGATGATGGAAGGGCGCGACCCGAACCAGAAAATCGCGGCCACCTGGAGCCCGATCGGCACCGACGTCAACTTTGGCGAAATCACCCGCCAGTTCGTCGCGCACCTGCAAACCACACCGAAGTTCGACTTGAAACTGTCTAGCGAAGTGCAAGACATCACCAAGAACGACGACGGCACCTGGCGCGTCAGCTACAAAAACCTGAAAGACGGCACCAAGTCCGAAACCGACGCCAAGTTCGTGTTCATCGGCGCGGGCGGCGGTGCACTGCACCTGCTGCAGAAGTCCGGTATTCCTGAAGCCAAGGAATACGCAGGCTTCCCGGTAGGCGGCTCGTTCCTCGTCACCGAAAACCCGACCCTCGCCGAACAACACCTGGCCAAGGCCTACGGCAAAGCCTCCGTTGGCGCACCGCCAATGTCGGTTCCGCACCTGGACACCCGTGTCCTGGACGGCAAGCGCGTCATTCTGTTTGGCCCATTCGCGACCTTCAGCACCAAGTTCCTGAAGGAAGGCTCGTACCTGGACCTGCTGACCACCACCACCACGCACAACGTGTGGCCAATGACCAAAGTCGGCATCAAGGAATACCCGCTGGTCGAGTACCTCGCCGGCCAACTGATGCTGTCTGACGAAGACCGCCTCAACGCCCTGAAAGAATACTTCCCGAACGCCAAAGCCGAAGACTGGCGCCTGTGGCAAGCCGGCCAACGCGTGCAAATCATCAAGCGTGATGAAGCGGCGGGTGGCGTGCTGAAGCTGGGCACCGAGATCGTTGCATCGCAAGACGGCACCATTGCCGGCCTGCTGGGCGCATCGCCGGGCGCCTCGACGGCTGCACCGATCATGCTGACCGTGCTGCAGAAAGTGTTCAAGGACAAGGTGGCTTCGCCTGCCTGGCAGGAAAAGCTGCATCAGATCGTGCCGAGCTATGGCACTCAGCTGAACGGCAGCCCTGAGAAGGTTGCGCAGGAGTGGGCTTACACCGCCAAGGTGCTGCAACTGACTCCGCCGCCAGCGATTGGTCAGGTAGCGGCTCCGGCTGCTGCTCCGGCTGCTGCTGATAAGGCGAAAGCGCCGAAGGCTAATGCTGCCAGTGATATGGCTTTGTAAGTAGAAGCGTAATCAGAGAAAGCCCACTGATCGGAGACGGTCAGTGGGCTTTTTTGTGCTTCAAACTCAGCACTTGCTGGCCCGTAATATCCAAGACTGACACCGCCTCTGTGGCGAGGGAGCTTGCTCCCGGTGGGCTGCGGAGCAGACCCGTTCAGGCCATGCTCATTCAGAGCGGTACATCAATTCCAAGCGTTCTATCCACTCGTTTGTAGCGCCAAATCTTGCGTAATACTTCATTCTTTCCAGGTCACTCAATTGAGTGAGGAAGGGAATGAAGTAATTGTCGTTGTAGTACCCTTGAGCACCTTGCATCTCTCCACCCCACCAGGAAGGGTTGTACCCTTCAAACGCTATCCATGGGGGAGGAGGGGCAAAATTCTCGCGCAAAATAACATTCATGAAATCGATGCTGTTCGTAACCATTCGAACAGTTGTTGAGTTGAACTCTCTTGTGGAAGTAAAAAATACTAATTGCTCGTTTTTTTCATCGTTAACATAGTGCTTTGCAGGTAGCTCATTAAATATTTTTTCAGATGTGTATTTAAAATTTGCTTCGACGAACGCCAGAAATTTATGAGTGTCTGCGTGCTCAATTAAAAATGAAGAATAAAAGGCTGGAATACCCAGTCCTTCTAAAGATGATGTTTTGGGGTAGTAGGGCAGCCGACTCATTTCGCTTGTTGAAGGATCAGCGAAAATGGTTTTTAGCTCTGAAATGGAGTATCCAGCAATTTGCTCTTCTGGTTCTTGCTTCATGAAGGATTTGAAACGACTAAAAAAACTCATCACCAGACCTCAGTCTTGTACGTAATCAGTAAGCCAGGTTGCACCCAAATAACCCGCCGTACCGAAGATAATTCCACCAACAGCAGCACTGACAATTGCTCCTGGGCCCGTTTCTATACCAACAGCAGCACCTACCGCCAGGCCAATCCGTCCTCCCGCGATTGCGGCTCCCCAACCTCCAGCTTGCTTGACTACTTCGACCGAGATCGGTTTGACGCTATTTTGCTTGATTGACTCATCTGTAGCCAACTTCAAGTCATAGGCGGTAAAACCGATGGCAAAAACCCTTACAACTCTCGCTCCCTTAATCAACATGTTTGTTGCTTTGTAGGAACTTGGGGTAAAGACTGCTTTGGCCGGTACTTTTTCAGCCTGAACCAGTACTTCTTTGTCTATATTCTTAACCCAATCTGCGATTTGGTCTATCTGGACGACTTTCTTTGGGGCGACTTTTTTGTATTCGTCGAGTGACTTTAATATCTCTTCGGTGGATACAAGCTTTGCACCTGCTGCTTTTGCTTTTTCTATATCAATGTAAACGGTCTTGCCCTCGAATCGCGGCGACCCGTTTGGAAATTCAGAGCTGGTAGATAGATAGCTGGACGGATGTTTTCTGCTGCTAAATACGTGCTCCGCTACCGTGGCGTTGGATTTCGGGTCTATAGGTATCATGCCAAATTTTTCCGGCCATACCTCGTGCTTGATTTGAAACGCGGGGAGGTTCTTTGCGACAAGGTGAGGATTATCTGGTGAGGAGTAGATTTTGCGAACTAGAAAGCCATCTTTACCTATTTCATCGACGACAACGAACAAGTGAATGTTGGCAGGCATTGAATAGCCAGGCACATTGCTAACCGACCCGGCCTGTTGATTTGTAGGGACTTTACAAGAAAACTCAGTCATGCATCGCCCCACTTTTCAAGCGCGGCAACACCTGTGGTGATTTCCAGCGTTTCCTGTTTTTTGGTTGTGATTCGTGGCGTATGTCCTGACTCGTCAGAAAAGCCGGTGTAAACCCGGCCTGCTTCATCTTTGATGTGATAGGGCACATAGGCAAGAGGCTGGCCGTCGCTCCCGAGAATACGAAACTGCTCATTGAATGGCTGCAACCACAGCGGCATAGGTAAGGGCGGGACGAAGTCCGCAGGCGAGTGGACGTTGCCAATGATCACCGTTCCGGAGCCACTCACCACGTTATTGCCGTGGGCACCAACACTGCCGACCGTTGCGGCGGGTTTACCGTTTATAAGAACGGTAGAAGCGACCTCTCCTACAATGGGGCTGCCGCACGTACTTTTGTCGTCTTGGCGAGCAGCAGCCAACCCGTCAAAGAATACGTCGGGAGAGCCAGCGGCGATGGGGTTTACTCCGTGGCCGGGTAGCGGACAGCTTGTGGGATCCGTGACTCGGGCAGCAGGTTTTCCAGCCATTTTGAACGTCCTTGTAAAATGTGAAGTGGAGGATTGTTACACAAAGAATCCGCTGACAACCATGGCCATCCTTTTTAGCCCATTCACGACCAATACTTCCCGAACGCCAAAGCCGAAGACTGGCACCTACAGAAAGTGTTCAAGGACAAGGTGGCTTCGCCTGCCTGGCAGGAAAAGCTGCATCAGATCGTGCCGAGCTATGGCACTCAGCTGAACGGCAGCCCTGAGAAGGTTGCGCAGGAGTGGGCTTACACCGCCAAGGTGCTGCAACTGACTCCGCCGCCAGCGATTGGTCAGGTAGCGGCTCCGGCTGCTGCTCCGGCTGCTGCTGATAAGGCGAAAGCGCCGAAGGCTAATGCTGCCAGTGATATGGCTTTGTAAGTAGAAGCGTAATCAGAGAAAGCCCACTGATCGGAGACGGTCAGTGGGCTTTTTTGTGGGGAGTGGTTTTCGAGGGGGTAGATTCATCTGGGCTCACATCTCGGTGCTTCATCCAAAGCCTGTCTCAACGCATCAAAAATTTTGAACCGCCTTTGGACGCGCTCGCCTAATGATTAGCTTGTGAACGAATCGCACAGGCAATGTGCCAATACCGGCATTTTCCGAGAGGTGGTCAACGTGGCTAAAGACGAGAAGAAAAGCAAAGGTGATGCTTCGAACGCCAGCAAGGATTTGAAAGACAAAAAGTCATCGAAGGCAAAGAAATCAGCTGCGGCCTCGGCTCTTTCGAAATCTTCCGAAAAGAAAGACAAGAAAAAAGATGCCGAACCGAAGAAATCTGCAAAAAAAGCTGATAGCAAGCCAGACAAGGCTAAGAAATCAGACAAGGCAGAAAAGCCGGCGAAAAAGAAAAAGTGACCTCTGCGATCTGCTAGGGCGTTACGCCCTAGCTTCCTCAGGCCAAATTGCGAGCAAGCCTGGCCCACCTCAATACCCGGTTATCGCAGTGCTTCGCGTCGATATTGTCCGGGCGATTTTCCGTGAACACGGCGGAACGCGACTCCAAAGGCAGCATCCGACAGATAACCCAGCGAAGCGGCAACGGTAGCGACGTTGTCCGTGCCATCGCGCAACCTCGACGCCGCCACTTGCATGCGCCATCGCGTGACATATTCGCCGGGCGACTGCCCCACGCGCGTCTTGAATAATGCAGTAAAGCCAGAGCGGGACATGCAAGCCATATCCGCCATTTCAGCCAGCCTCAAAGATTTTTCGGGTGCGCCATGAATGGCACGCAACACCTTGGCGATGACCGGATCTCGAAGTCCTCCCAGCCAATTCAAATCAGTAGAGTCGGCGGCGGTGATGCGATGGCGAAGCACGTGAATGAAGATCAGCCGCAGTAGATCGTTGCACATTGCATGCGCGCCAGCTTGATTCGATTGCCACTCACGATCCAGTTCATCCAGCAGCCAGCCAAACGACGATGCGCCTCCGGACCCGGCGCGGATGATGAGTGCAGGCGGCAATGCATCGAGCAACTCCATCGCCGCAGGACCGACAAGTGAAACGCTGCCGCCCAGCAACTCGACATCGTCACCCACGCCGAACATTGCCGACGCCCCCGCATGGGAAAACACATCGGAGGCATTTATCGCCTCCACATCCGGCCCGCTGGCCAGAACGAACGGCGTACGAGCAACGACAAAACAGTCGCCAGCCCTCAGATGACAAGGCGCCATGCCGTCCATGCGCAACCAGCACTCGCCTCGTCGCACGACATTGAATTTCAATTCGATGGGCCGGAACTGTAATGCCCAAGTGCCGCCTGCCTGCAATCGCACGGAGCAGGCGGCACGCAGTCCTGACAGCGCCAGGACTTCGGACAATGGATCAGAAACTGAATTTTGGATGATCACGATAGAAAACCGGGTTTCTTGAGCTGTTTCGTCCAGCGAGCTTAGTGAAGAATCGAGCACTTCGATACCTGCGAGGGAGATTTCTCATGCCGACGCTTCAAAACCCCATTCACTCCGACTTCAATTCCGCCAGTACCGCCGCCGAGGTCATGGCAGGTGTTGACCTGACCGGCAAAATTGCGATCGTCACCGGCGGTTATTCGGGAATCGGACTGGTCACCACGAAGAGCCTGGCTGCCGCCGGCGCGCACGTTATCGTTCCCGCCCGAGATCCGGTCCGGGCCCTGGCTGCCCTGGCAGAGGTCAAGCGGGTCGAAGTACTGGAGATGGACTTGATGCAACCCGCATCGGTTGAAGCCTTCAGCCTACGCATGCTCAACAGTGGCCGTCCGATCTCGCTGCTGATCAACTGCGCCGGGGTCATGGCCTCGCCACTGACGCGAGACGGCGATGGGCATGAAAGTCAGTTCGCTACGAACCATCTCGGTCATTACCGCCTGACTTGCGGGCTGTGGCCGGCACTGATTGCCGCGGGTGCGGCGCGCGTGGTTTCGGTCTCGTCACGAGGGCATCAGATCGCCGGGGTGGATTTTGACGACATCGATTTTTTGCGCCGGCCATACGACAAGTGGGTGGCGTACGGTCAGTCGAAAACCGCCAACGCACTGTTTGCGTTGGCGCTCGACAAACTCGGACGTCATCGCGGCGTGCGGGCATTCTCGCTGCACCCGGGGCAAGTCCTGACCAGCCTCGGACGCCATCTGAGCAGCGCCGAAATAGCCGCATTCGACGTGCTGGATGAGCACGGTCGGCAGCGCCTGAACCCGGAGATCGGACTCAAGACACTGGAACAGGGCGCTGCAACCGGCCTGTGGTGTGCGACCAGCGCCACGCTTGCAACCTTGGGCGGTGTTTACTGCGAAGATTGCAATATCGCCTCTATCAACGAATCGGAGACGGGACGCAAGGGCGTGGCCAGATGGGCAGTCGATCTTGAGTATGCCGAGCGTCTTTGGGCCGCATCGGAGCAATGGACAGAGATGACAGTTTCATAAATCTGATACTGTTTTTTATGTTGGATCTGAGTCTTTTTTTAGTGCGTCGGTGCTCTATAGAGTGCGCGTCCGACGCACTAGTGGACAGTGATCGGCCGCCTACTATTTCTGGCTCTCTGAAGACCGGACGACCTCGAGAGTCTTCAGGAACCACCATGAATACTCGTCCTGGTTTTCGCAGCAAGACACTCCCCGAATCGCAACGTGACATTCTCGGTATGATCGCGACCGATCATCATCTGGGCGACATACTCTGCGCCATCTGCCAGATGCACGACGCACAGGCCCCCGAAACCTTCTGTTCGATACTGCTCACTGATGCCGAGGGCAAACGCTTGCTGAGCGGCGCGGCGCCCAGCCTTCCGGTCGAATACAGTGACGCGATTCATGGAATGGCCATTGGTCCACAGGAAGGAACCTGCGGCACCGCTGCGTTCCGGCGCGAGCTTGTAGTCACCGAAGACATCGCCCGGGACCCCAACTGGGAGCGTTTCCGCAGCCTGGCGCTGGGGCATAACCTGCGTTCCTGCTGGTCGGTGCCTTTGCTCTCCCATCAGGGACGCGTGTTGGGTACATTTGCCCTGTACCAGAACCGCGTCCATGCGCCGGACGAGGCGCAGATTCAACGACTGGACCGCGCGGCCCAACTGGCAGTCATTGCGATTCGTCATGAGCGTGATGGCCAACGACTGGAGGAAAGCGAACAACGTTTTCGTTCATTGTTCACCTACAACCCCCACCCCGTGTTCTCCCTCGATCTGTTCGGCAATATCCAAAGTGTGAACGCAGCAGGCCTGAAGCTGAAACCGTACACCGCAACCGATTTCATTGGTCATCACTTTTCCCATCTGGTACTCGAAGAGGACCTGGAGCGGGTCAGTCAGCATTTTTCCGCAGCCCGCGCCGGAGAACCTCAGCGCTTCGAGGCACGGGTTCTCGACGAGAGTGACAATCTGCTGACCATGGACATCTCTAACCTGCCGATCATGGTCAACGGAGAAATCGTCGGGGTATTCGGCATTGCCCGGGACATCAGCGAGCAGAAGCATTACGAGCGCCAGTTGAGCTTCAACGCCAGCCATGACCGGCTGACCGGCTTGCTCAACCGTGTTTCGCTTGAAGAACGGCTTGTTCTGGATTGTCACATCAGTCGTCGGCGCAAGCGTCGTCTGGCGGTGATGTGCATTGATCTGGATGGATTCAAATCCATCAACGATTCGATCGGACACTACTTCGGCGATCAGGTGCTGATTGAGGTGGCGCAGCGTATGACCCAGCAGATTCGTCCCGGCGATACCATCGTGCGCATGGGCGGTGATGAATTTATCGTTCTGCTGCCGGACTTGCTTCGTGATGAGGACGTTGTACCGGTAGCCGAGCGATTGATGGCCAACATTGCCAGGCCCTACTGCATCCAGGGCATTGACCTGCACCTGAGCGCAAGTGTCGGCATCACCCTGAACGATGGTCACATCGAGCAGCCGATGCAGTTGATCCAGCAGGCTGACATGGCCATGTACAAAGCCAAGCAGCAAGGGCGCAACAACTTTCAGTGGTACACCAGCGATCTTAATCAGCGCGTTTGCGAGCACGCGAGCCTGCGCAATGACCTGCAAAAGGCTATCGAGACCCAGTCGCTCAAGCTGCATTATCAACCGCAGATAGAAGCGCGCACCGGGCGAGTGGTCGGGATCGAAGCGTTGCTGCGCTGGGAGCATCCGGAAAAAGGATTTATCTCACCCGCGGTGTTTGTGCCGGTGGCAGAGGACAGTGGTCAGATCATCCCGCTGAGCCTTTGGGTTCTCGATACGGCCTGCGCACAGCTGCACCAGCTAGGCGAGCAGGGCATCACGGGCATTTCGATGGCCGTGAATATTTCGCCGATGCATTTCCAGCGTGGTCAGTTCGTGGAATGTATCCAGGCGGTGCTGAGCAAACACGGCCTCAGCGCCGGACAGTTGGAACTGGAGATTACTGAGTCGCTCTTGCTGCATAACGTTGAACAGGCGATCGACACGTTGCACCGGCTTAAGGCATTGGGGGTACGCATTGCTCTCGATGATTTCGGCACCGGTTTTTCCAGCCTCAGCTACCTCAAGCGTTTGCCCATCGACAAGATCAAGATTGACCGCTCGTTCATCCAGGAAATCGCTACCGACCCTCACGATGCAGCGATCACCCAAGGCATTATTTCCATGGCCCATCACCTCAGTCTGACGGTGGTCGCCGAGGGCGTGGAAACGGCGTCCCAGGTGGATTTCCTGAAGGGCAGTCGTTGCGATATTTTTCAGGGGTATTACTTCGCCAAACCGATGCCTTGTGCAGAAATCGAAGCTTTCCTGAGCCATCCCGCGTCCCATCCCTGACCGGCCATTATGTCGGGTCTCAGTCCTGAAAATCAGACGCTAAGGCAAATTTTCAGACTCCAGCGCAGAACTCCCTCTCCTCAGGCAAGGCGCTCCCCGCGCCTTTCTCACACACTCGGCTCTAACGCTATCGCGCTGCACAACAACAAGAGCCGCGAAAAAAATGACTACTTTCCAGCCTGCTACCGAAAGCCCGACCAGCCACATCGGCGCCCGTCAGACCCGTGTCGAGGACGCCGCATTGTTGCGCGGCCTCGGCTGCTATGCCGATGACGCTGCGATCCCTCCGGGAACGCTACACGCGGCGATCATCCGCTCACCCCACGCTCATGCACGTATCACCTCGGTGGACTTTTCCCGTGCGCTGCTGATGAAAGGCGTGCATGGCGTGCTGGTCGGCGAAGACGTCAAACGCTGGGCGCTGCCGTTCCCGGTGGGGGTGCGGCAGCCGATGGAGCACTGGTGCGTCGCCGTCGACAAAGTGCGTTACGTCGGAGAGCCGGTGGCCGTGGTGATCGCCGAGAGCCGCTATCTGGCCGAGGACGCCATCGAAGGGGTGCGCGTTGAATACGAGCCGCTGCCACCGATCATCGATCCTGAACTGGCCACTGCCGAACAGGCGCCGGTCCTGCACGAAGCAGTCGGCAGCAACGTGGTCAATGAGCGGCACTTTCGTTATGGCGAGCCGGAGCAGGCCTTCGAGCAGGCGCCGCACAAGGTCTCGCTCAAAGTAAAGTTTCCGCGCAGTTCCTGCACGCCCATCGAATGCTATGTGGTGCTGGCTCAGTACGAGCGCGCCACCGGCATTTATGACGTGCTGGCCAATTTTCAGGGCCCTTATGCGTTGCACACGGTCATGGCCAGGGCACTGAACGTGCCCGGTAACCGCTTGCGTTTACGCACACCGAAAGATTCCGGCGGCAGCTTTGGCATCAAGCAAGGGGTTTTCCCTTACGTGGTGATGATGGGCCTGGCGTCACGCAAGGTCGGTGCACCGGTGAAGTGGGTCGAGGACCGTCTGGAACATCTTCAGGGGGCTTCTTCGGCGACCAATCGGGTGACCGAAATTGAAGCGGCGGTAGAAGCCGATGGCCGCATCACCGCGTTGCGTTATGACCAGATCGACGATTGTGGCGCCTACCTGAGAGCGCCCGAACCGGCGACTTTTTACCGCATGCACGGCAACCTGACGGGAGCCTACGCGATCCGCAATTTGCAAGTGCGTAACCGGGTGGTGCTGACCAACAAAACCCCTTCCGGCCTGAACCGGGGTTTCGGTGGACCGCAGGTGTATTTCGCCCTGGAGCGGCTGCTGCAACACATCGCCGTGCAGTTGAAGCTTGATCCGTTGGATGTGATCCGCCGCAACCTGGTGCCGGCCGATGCCTTCCCTTATCGCGCGGCTGCCGGTGCGTTGCTCGATTCCGGCAACTACCAGGCTGGCATTGCCTTGGCGGCGGCTGATGGCGGTCTCGACGAGTTGCTCAAACGTCGTGATCAGGCGCGTGCCGAAGGCCGGATCTATGGCATTGGTTATGCCGCTGTCATCGAACCGTCGATTTCCAACATGGGCTACATCACCACTGCGATGACACCCGAAGAGCGGCGCAAGGCCGGTCCGAAAAACGGCGCTGTCGCCACCGCAACCATCAACGTCGGCCCGTTGGGTGACGTCAGTGTGCATGTGTCCTCGGCACCGCAAGGGCAGGGCCATCAAACCACCGTCGCTCAAGTCGTCGCCGAAGTGCTTGGGGTTGCGCTGGAATCCATCGTGGTCAACGTCGAGCTGGACACCCAGAAGGACGCCTGGTCGATTGCCTCGGGCAACTATTCCAGCCGCTTCGCCGGCGCTGTGGCCGGTGCCGTTTACAAAGCCGCGCTGAAGATCCGCGATCGCCTCGCCGCGATTGCCGCCGAGCAATTGCAGGCCAGTCCCGAAGATATTCGTTTCGCCGGCGGCAAGATATTCGTGGTCAATGGCGGGGCGGTAGCGCCATTTCATCGGATTGCCGGTGCGACCCACTGGTCGCCGGGCCTGCTGCCGGAAGGGGAAAACGGCGGTCTGCGTGAAACCGCCTTCTGGAGCCCGCCGCAATTGGAGGCACCGGACGACAAGGATCAGGTCAACAGCTCGCTGTGCTACGGCTTTGTCTTCGACATCTGCGGTCTGGAAATCGACCGCATGACCGGCGAGATCCACATCGATCGCTACGTCACCTGCCATGACGCCGGCCGCCTGCTCAACCCGGCGCTGGTCGATGGCCAGATTCGTGGCGGCTTCACCCAAGGGCTCGGCGCGGCGCTGATGGAAGAGTTCGCCTACGGCGAGGACGGTAGTTTCCTCAGCGGGACCTTCGCTGATTATCTGGTGCCGACCGCACCGGAAGTGATCGAACCGATGATCCTGCACATGGAAACGCCATCGCCCTTCACCCCATTGGGCGCCAAGGGGGTGGGCGAGGGCAACAATATGAGCACGCCGGTGTGCGTCGCCAACGCGGTGGCCGATGCCCTGGGTCGCTCGGACATCCGTCTGCCACTGACGCCATCGAAAGTACGCACGCTGATCGGGATCGACGAGCCGCCACGGCCCGCCGGTATGGAGCCCGATGAAAACCTGGACGCAGTACCTGCCGGTGGACCGGCACTGCGGGCCAACGACTCGGTGGTGATTCCTGCTTCGCCGCAACAGGTCTTCGACACCTTGCTCGACCCGCAGACGCTGGCGGCGATCATTCCCGGTTGTCACGACCTCGTGCTTGAAGGCGAAAACCGTTACCGCGCAGACGTCACCGTCGGCGTCGGCATGATCCGTGCGCGCTTCGAGGCCAAGGTTGCCCTGAGTGATCTGGACCCGCCGCATTCGTTGCGTCTGTCCGGATCCGGCAGCAGTTCGATGGGCTCGGCCCAGGGCCAGGCCAAGGTGCGTTTCGTCGAACTGGAAAATGGCCACACGCGTCTGGAATACCAATATCAGGTGGCGGTCAGCGGCAAGGTCGCCGCGGTCGGCGGCCGAATGCTGCAAGGGGCCTCGAAAGTGATCATCGGACAAATATTTACTCGCCTGTCACAACGGGTCAGCGGCCAAGCCATCTCCACCGGCTGGTGGGCGCGATTGCGGGCCTCGCTTGGCGCGCTGTTTGGCAAGGGAGGTGCGCAATGAAACCGGCTGCTTTCGATTACGTTCGGGCTGATACCCGTCGTCAGGTGGTTGAGTTGCTCGCCGAGTACGGCCAGGAAGCTCGCATCATCGCCGGTGGCCAATCGCTGATGGCGGTGCTGAACATGCGCCTGGCTCAACCCAAGTTGCTGATCGATATCAATCATGTGGCTGAGCTGGCCTATATCGAACTGCGCAAGGATTGCCTGGCGGTAGGTGCCGGGGTACGGCAGGCACAGTTGCTCGCGCGTTCGACCCTGATGGACGAGGTGCCTTTATTGGCGCTGGCAATGCCTTGGATCGGTCACTTCCAGACGCGTAATCGCGGCACAGTCTGCGGTTCGGTGGCTCATGCCGACCCGAGCGCCGAGTTGCCGCTGTGCCTGGTGACGCTGGGTGGCGAGATCGTTCTGGAGTCGAAAAAAGGCAAGCGCATTGTCAAGGCTGCTGACTTCTTCCAAGGCATTCTCACCACCGACAAGCGTGCGGATGAACTGGTCGTCGAGGTGCGCTTTCCGCTCAAGCGCGAAGGCATTACCTATCGCTTCCGCGAGATCGCCATGCGCCACGGCGACTTTGCAATTGTCTCCCTGGCCGCAGCCATCGGCGCGGATCAGGTCGAACTGGGCATCGGCGGGGTCGCCGACCGTCCGCAACGTCGCAGCCTGCCTCGTGGTGCGGCGCTGCCGGACGCGCTCAATCAAACCGCCTGGTCGCTCGATGCACAAGACGATGTGCAGGCCAGCGCTGCCTATCGCCGCCAACTGATTCGCGAGCTGGGTCACCAGCTGATCGAAGGAGTCTGAACATGCGTGTAACTGCCGACCAAACCTTTCCGATCCGCCTGGAACTCAACGGCCGCTCCCGCGAAGCCCTGGCTGAGCCGCGGACCCAACTCTGCGACTTCCTGCGCCACGACCTCGGTGCCACCGGTGTCCATGTCGGATGCGAACACGGTGTCTGCGGTGCCTGCACGGTGCTGGTGGACGGAGTCGCCATGCGTTCCTGCCTGATGCTCGCGGTACAGGGGCACGAGCGGCGTATCGAGACCGTCGAGTCGCTGGCTGACGACGACACTCTGAGTGACCTGCAACAAGCCTTTCGCCGTCATCACGCCTTGCAGTGCGGCTTTTGCACTGCGGGCATTCTCATGTCCTGCGTGGATTTTCTCGAGCGGGTACCCAACCCGGACGAGACCCAGGTACGCGACATGCTTTCGGGGCACCTATGTCGCTGCACGGGTTACACCGGCATCGTTCAGGCCGTGCTCGAAGTCGCTGCCCAGCGCCAAACGAACAAAGGGGTAAAACAATAATGTTCGATCTCGGACGCAGTTTCCTCGCTGCCGTTGAACGCCGACCGCATGCCGTGGCGGTCAGTGACGGTGCGTTGAAGAAAACCTATGAAGACTGGTTCGTCGATATCCAGAGCGCCGCCTGGGGCTTGCAATGCCTTGGGCTGCAACGCGGTGACCGACTGCTGGTAGTGATGCAAAACCGCTGGCAGATGGCAACCCTGCATTGGGCCTGTCAGTTCGCGGGCATCGTCATGACCCCGTTGAACTGGCGTTCGACGGCCGAGGAACTGGGCTACTGCATCGAAGATGCGCAAATCCGTGCAGTGGCTTACGACGACGCAACCGTGACCGCTGTGGCCGGTTGCAGCGCCGCCACAAGGTTGCCACGGATCGCCACCGGACTCCGTGCCGCCAACACCGACCTGAGTTTCGAGGAACTGTGTTCGCAGACCCCCTCCGGCATCATTTTGCAGGCCGACGCCGAAGACTTTTCACTGCTGCTGTACACCTCCGGAACCACCAGCAAGCCCAAGGGCGTGCCGCGTCGGCACCGTAGCGAACGCGCTGCTGCGGTTGCCCACGTAGCGCAAAACCTTTACCGCCAGGGCGAGTGCACGCTGGGTGTCATGCCGCTTTACCACACCATGGGCGTGCGCTCGTTGCTGTCCATGGCGTTGATCGACGGGCATTTCGTCTGTGTGCCGAAGTTTGACGTGGAAGCCACGCTGCATGCCATCGAGCGGGAAAAGGTCAGCAACCTGTACCTGGTGCCGACGCTCTACCACATGCTCATCGAACACCCGGCCTTTGCTCGCGAGCGAGTCGCCAGTGTGGAGAAAATCGGCTTTGCCGGTGCACCGATGAGCGACGGTTTGATGCGTCGCGTCGAGCAGGCGTTCCAGCCGCAATTGTTCGTCAATCATTACGGCAGCTCGGAGATCTACACCTTCACCATCGACCAGCAAGCCAGCCGCAAACCCGGTTCGTCAGGGCGCAGTGCAATGAACCAGCGCGTGCGCGTGGTGCCGATCGATGCCGAAACGGTGGACGTACAGGTCAACCCATTGGAGGAGGGCCAGATCATCGCCGACCTGGCGAGTGACGAGGCGTTCGAAGGCTACCTGAACCGCCCCGAAGCGACCGCCAAGGCGTTGCGTGATGGATGGTATTTCACGGGTGACATCGGCTACTTCGATCTGGAGGGCGATCTGTTCGTCACCGGTCGTGTCGATGACTTGATCATCACCGGCGGCGAAAACGTCAGCCCGGCAGAAATCGAAAACATGCTCTCTCTGCACCCAGCAGTGGAAGAAGTGGTGGTGGTCGGTCTGCCCGACGAGCAGTGGGGCAAGATCATTGCCGCGTTTATCAAGCTGCGCGCCGAGGTATCGGAAAGCGACCTCGATGCCCATTGCATTGCTTCGGGCCTGGCCAAATTCAAGCGGCCACGGCGTTATCAGTTCATCGATCAGATTCCCAAATCTCCAGTGGGCAAGGTGCTGCGGCGCGTGCTGCTGGCTCAATTTCAGGAACAGGCCTTGAAGGCCATCAGCTAATCATCCAGAGGACACTCTCATGCAACAGCAAGCGATCCAGCAATTTCTCGACACTCAGTTCGATGGCTTCCAGGTTGAAGTCGATGTGTCCCGCGAGCGCGCCGACATCATCCTCAACCGCGCACCGTTGAACGTCATTTCCATGGGGCAGCGTGATGAACTGCGCCAGGTCTTCGAAGCCCTCGATGCACACAAAGGCGTGCGCGTCATCGTGCTGCGCTCGGTGGGCGAACACTTCTCCAGCGGTGGCGACATCAAGGGCTTCCTCGAAGCGTCGCCAGAGCACGTTTCGAAACTGGCCTGGAACGTCGCGGCACCGGCACGTTGCGAAAAACCGGTGATCGTGGCCAACCGGGGTTACACCTTCGGCGTCGGTTTCGAACTGTCCCTGGCCTGCGATTTCCGCATTGCTTCGCAAACCACTCGCTACGCCTTGCCTGAGCAGAACCTCGGTCAGATCCCGGGCTCGGGTGGCTCCGCGCGCCTGCAGAAAATCATCGGCATCACCCGCACCAAACACATGGTGATGCGCGCCAAACGCATCACCGGTGACCAGGCCTACGCCTGGGGTATCGCGACCGAGGTCGTGCCGGATACCGAACTGGAAAGCACCGTCGACGCGTTGGTCGATGAACTGCGCCGCTTCTCGCCGCTGGCTCAGCGCACGGCGAAAAAACTGATCAACGACAACGAAGATGCGCCGCTGACCGTCGCGATCGAAATGGAAGGTCACTGCTATAGCCGTCTGCGTAGCTCCAAGGACTTCAAGGAAGGCGTTGAAGCGTTTCACAGCAAGCGTACGGCCGTGTTTATCGGCGAGTAAATCGTACTGGCGAGCGGGCCCGGGAGTATGTTGGTAACAGCGTACGCCTTACGGAGCAGGGCCTGCCGCCCCTTCAATGCAACTGAAAGGGCACATCAAGGTTTCACCGCTGACCTGCTGATTACTCGCAACCCGTGCACCGGGATGCAGAACGTTCGATCACCGTTTGTGTGAGGCAACCATGACTACGACAACAACAATAACTGCATCACCCTCCAGCGCCGCTAGCGATACACCACAGATTCCACCGGGCAAGGCCTTGCTCGCGGCATTTGCCTCGACATTCGGCTGGGCGCTGGATTTGTTTGACCTGTTCATTCTGCTTTATGTGGCACCGATTATCGGCCGCCTGTTCTTCCCCTCGGACACCCCGACATTGTCGCTGGCCGCGGTATATGCCTCGTTCGCCGTGGCGTTGCTGGTGCGTCCGCTGGGCTCGGCGATCTTCGGCGCGTATGCCGACAAACACGGCCGCAAGCGTGCGTTGATGGTGTCGATGGTCGGCGTCGGTATTTCAACGGCACTGTTTGGCGCGTTGCCGACCATTCATCAGGTCGGCATATTGGCCCCGATACTGTTTTTGGTCTTGCGGGTGATTCAGGGCATTTTCGTGGGCGGCATCGTTGCCTCCACTCACACCATCGGCACCGAATCCATCTCGCCGCGCTATCGCGGCTTGATGTCCGGGTTGATCGGTGGTGCCGGCGCCGGTATGGGCGCGCTGTTGGCGTCATTCACTTATCTGGTGTTGTCGGAGATCTTTCCCGGGGAAGAATTTGACGTCTGGGGCTGGCGCTTCATGTTCTTCTGCGGCCTGCTCAGCACGTTTTTCGGTCTGGTGATGTTCCGTTACCTGGAAGAGACCCCGGTCTGGCAGCAACTGCAACAAGCGCGCAAAACCAAGGGGCCGGCGGTAGTTGTCGTGTCGCCGCTCAAGCGTCTGTTCGGTCGCGAGTACCGCGGCGTGATGCTGGTCAACCTGCTAATTACGTTCGGAGGCGGTGCCACGTATTACCTGGCCTGCGGTTATCTGCCGACGTTGCTCAACGTGGTCGCCAAAGTGCCCCATGCGCAGACTTCGCAGCTGCTCATGTACGGGTCGGTGGCAACCATTGTCGGAGCACTGGCCTTCGGTTACCTGAGTGACCTGATCGGTCGCAAGAAGACTTTCCTGCTGCTGGGTGTGATCAACCTGGTGAGCCTGCCGATGATGTTCCTTGGTGTCGCCGAATCGGGTTCGCTGACCCGTACTGCGCTGTATTGCGTGGGTATAGGCTTCATAGGTGGGGCGATCATCGCGCCGATTCTGATCTTCCTCAACGAACGCTTTGCCACCGAGCTGCGAGCCAGCGGCACCGGATTGTCCTGGAACATCGGTTTCGCCCTCGGCGGAACCATGCCGACGTTTGTGTCCCTGGTCAGCGGCAGCCCGGCGCAGATCCCCATGGTGCTGGCGATGTTCGCCGTCGGTCTGTCGGTGATCTACCTGATCGGCAGCGTGGTGATTCCAGAAACCCAAGGCAACTTCAAATAACGGCGGGGAGGTGCTCCAGGAATTCGCCGATCAGCTGCAAAGTCCGCTCGGGCGCTTCGGTTTGAGGAAAGTGTCGACAGTCATCCAGCAGCACACAGCGGCACGGTCCAGCGACCTGTCGCTGGATGACCACCAGTTGCTCGGGCGTGGCGTAGTGGTCGTCGCGACCCTGAATGACCAGCAGCGGCCTTTCGATACAAGCCAACTGCGCTTCGAGATCGTCCAGGGAAAAGTCGGGGTGTAGCCAGCTGTCGCTCCAGCCGTGAAAAGCGCCATCGACATTTGTCCCATGGTGGCGTGCCAGGCGTTCGCGCAATTCGCCCAGATGCCAAGCCTCGGTGGTATGGCGAATGCCATCGAGGCTCTCGGTCTCGACAATCACGTGAGGCGCCAGTGCGATGCTGCCCAACACGCGTGGATCGTTGGTGGCGGCATAGGCAAGGACGATGGATGCGCCGTCACTGTGACCGAGCAAGACCACTTGCGGCAGTTGCAAGGCATCGAGCAATTGCCGCAGTTCACGAGGGCCGTCGCTGCTCAGGTAGTTCAGCGGCCGCGGCAGGGTTACCGGGCTCGATTGCCCATAACCCTGACGGCTGTAAGTGACCACACCGCAGCCGCTGACCTGGGCCAGGCGCAGGGGGAAGTCTTTCCATTGTTCGGCGCTGCCGAGGCCTTCGTGCAACAGCACAAACGTTGGTCGCGACGGGTCAGCCGCAGGCAGTTGGCGATATTCCAGGCGCAGCGGCCCAAGTTGCAAAAATTGTTGTGGCGACATGTTGAATCAACGATTGAACAAGGTTGCTCGCAGGTTACCGTAAACGTAACCCAGCATGCAGTACCACGCTTTGCTTGAGGTATAGAAAACATGCGTCATCTCGATGTTCAGGTGATCGACCAGGCACTGCAATGGGCTCGCGCCGGGCAGGCCCAGTGGCTGTGCACAGTGCTCTCCACCTATGGCTCGGCGCCGCGTGCGCCGGGTGCGATGCTGGTGACCAATGGCACAGGCGAACACGTCGGCTCGCTGTCGGGTGGCTGCGTCGAAGAGGAGTTTCTCGAAAGCCTGACGCGCGGTGAGTTACGCGAACCGGCGCAGATCGTCAGTTATGGCGACAGCGTCGAGCAACGCCACCGTCTGCGATTGCCCTGTGGTGGCGTGCTGATCGTGCTGGTCGAGCACCGCGCTGCCAGTCTCGAATGGATCGCCCACCTGGAGAGTCTGCAAGCGGCGTTGCTCGGCCAGCGCCGTCTGATGCGTCACGTCGAGCTGAGCAGCGGTGCCTTGCGCCTGGACCCGGACACCGGACACGGCAGCGAGCGGGTGCAAGTCGTCGACGAAAAGGTGCGTATCAGCGTCGGCCCGGCGTTACGACTGATTCTGGCGGGGCTCTCGCCGGTCGCCGAATTCTGCGCCAGTTTTGCCCGCGCCATCGGCTGCGAAGTCATCGCCTGCGATCCCCGGGAAGAGATGCTGCAAGTACAACTCGAAGGTGTGGAGATGCAACGCGTGCTGCCCTCGATGTTCATTGCCGCCGGAGGTTGCCACGCGGCGACCGCGGTGGTGGCGCTGACTCACGATCCGCGAATCGATGACCTGGCGCTGATGGAAGCGGTGCACACTCCGGCGTTTTACATCGGCGCCATGGGATCTCAGGCAACGTCGGCCAAGCGCGCCGAGCGGCTGAAACGCATCGGTGGTCTGACGGATGAACAGATCGCCCGTTTACACATGCCCATCGGCCTCGATCTGGGCAGCAAGGCCCCGGCGGAAATCGCTCTGGCGGTGGTGGCCGATATCCTGCGCGTTTATCACGGCAAAGAACGCCATGCCTTGTAAGGCGGTTTTTCCGACGAGCGTGGGGGCTGCGAAAGTCGAGGTAGACGCTCGGTCATTCGCGCGCGATAGTGGCCAGCCAAGTGTTGCTGAACCATTGAGTGACCGTCGGGGTTGAGAAATAGATAGACGCCCCGATGATATGCATTGTGGTCGGTAACAATATCGCTTCTAGCGAGCGGAGGAATCTGATGTCGATTGCCCAACGGGTTTTCCACGGCAGGTTTGGACGGGTCGCCTTGCTGAATATGGATCGTTCGCTGGTCACCCACACCCATTCCGAATGCCATGTCCTGGTTAAAGTGTCCGGTGAAGACACTTACTTCAACGTCAACGGTCGGCGGGTTCCGCTCAGCGATCGCACGGCGGTGCTGGTCAACGCCTGGGAGCCGCATTTCTACGATCCGCAGCCGGGCGCCGGTGCCACCCTGATCCTTGCGCTCTACATCGAGCCCGCCTGGCTAGCCACTGCCCAGCAGTCGCTGGCGCTCAGCGGTCGGCCGGACTTTTTTGCCCGGTCGTGCATCGAGCTGTCGAGTCGTAATCGCACCTTGGCCGACATCCTGGTCGCCGAAGCGCATGGCTGCGGGATCGTGCCGAAAGAACGCATGGAATTCATGCTGTTCGACTTCCTGATCGAACTGATCGAGGACTTTTCCAGTTGGCGGCATTTGTCGATGCTGGGTGCGCCGAACTCAGGTGAGTTCCGGGACGCGCGCGTGCGCCGTGGCACCGCCTGGTTGCTTGAGCACCTCGATGATCCGAACCCGATCGACAACGCCGCGCGGGCTTGTGGACTGTCTCGGGCGCACTTCTTTGCGCTGTTCAAGAAAGATACCGGCATGACCCCGACCTTGCTGCTGAACGACGCGCGCATGCGCCGGGCTTTTACCTGGCTGGAGCGTGAGCGCAGTGGAACGTTGGGCCTGTTGTCGGAGAACCTCGGGTTCTCCGAGCAAGGTCATTTCACACGGTTTTTCCGCCAGCACATCGGAGCTTCTCCCAGCCAGTATCGGCGTGTAGTGGATTGTTATGCGACGGTTTGAACCGAGAGGAGGGCGGGGGTATTGGGCAATACTCCCGCCGATGAAGTTAGTCTTTCAACTTGAAGCTGACGGCTTTTATAGGCTACGTAAGTTGTAACATCTATTAATTGTCCAGAAAGTCATAAATCTCTTTCATGCGCTCTTCGCGCATCAACTCAAGTTCTTCCTTGGTTTCGGCCACCCACTGCAGGATGAAGTCCCAGCAATCGCAGCCGTGCGCGTCGGCTTCTGCTTCAAATGCTTCTTTCAGAAATTTAAGGCGATATTCTTCCGGCGAGAGCCCACAGTTTTCAGCGAGGCTGTAGTTCAGCTCGCTGAGTTCAAGTTGGATCCATAAGTTGGCGTCCAGAAACTTTTTCAGGGCGAGTTCGGCTCTAAGTTCTTTTGCGATCATGAATGCTCTCTTGTGGAATGCAATAAGTAGCTGGTTGTTCGAGGTCGGCCCAGCGATAAATCGGACTGTGTCAATTTCCTGCCATCATCCATCCTCGAACGCCATGACGTTCACTCAACTCTTTCACGACGCGAGCCGCGTCCTGCTTTTGTTTATACGGGCCGATGACGACAAAGTTGTTTTCTTTACGCGCTACCGGCAACTCCAACTGTTGAATGGCTTTTACTGCGCGATGGCGACTGGGTGTGTTCAATGCAATTTCGACCACCCAAACGCCGGATGAAGGCGTGGTTGAAGCTTTTTTTTTAGGGTGGAGAATATAGCCGCCGCATGTCAAGCACGGGCGTTCCAGCGTGATTAGCGAGCCTGGAATGGTACGAAAGACATGCCATTGCGTATGAATGGTTTTTTTACGAGCGAAGAGTGCCAAGAGCAGGCCGGTGAAAGCAATCAGACCGCTTAGAATAATTGTCCATTTGTGTGCCTGTGTGGGCAATGAAGGCAGCGTAAGTACTGTAGTTTCATCTGGCTTTTCCATCAAAAATTGTACGGCCTCAGCCTCCGTTGAGTCGGGTATGCGGGATTCGTTTTTCGCAAGGTGCGCGAGCCTGTCGGAATCTTTTGCACTGAGCTCTGCCGCAACTTTATTTGCGGTGTCATCGAATAGTTGTTCGAACTTTGTCACTTTTTGCTGGATGTGTGAATTGTCGACGTTATTTTGACAAGTTTGTCCTGTGGACGTGTAGGTCCATAGTAGTGCTGATAGTTGCCCAAAAACGCCAGTTACCAGGAAGCCCAAGCCAAGCTTTCGCACGACACCATCTCCAAATCAAATGAATTGTTATTTGTCCCGTTTGTTCTGATAAAACAGGGTTCTATTTTTGATCCTGGGATGGTCTAGATTCTTGAGCGCGTCAGTGTGCCCAAGCGCCAAAACGAGTTGGCTGCTTTTTGTTGTTTTAAAGAACATCGGGCATGCACTTTATAGACTGTTGGTTGACGAAAAAGGCTCAGGTGATCAAAAAAAAGCCGTATCAGATGGATTTGATGAGGGCCAATTAAAACACTTATATTTAAGGTTAATATCGTGGCCAAAGTACCTGGCCAAAGATTCAAGCCAAGCCTGCGCGCTCGGTATAAATGAAAGGATTGTTAGCCGGCCCTTTACGGTACGGACGGGGAGAAGCAACTGAATTTTTTGTCACCCTTTCAAACGATGCCGGTGTGCTGCACTACACTTCAGGTGCCATTCCTACCGCAGAGAGTTCTTGGAGAACGCTCCAGATGCTGTGCTTAGTCCTGAAGAGTTTGCGGAACTGAGCGCTCAGCTTGAAAGCTCTGCTCAACACGCCTGGCCGTGGACGCATTACCGGTCCTGATGTGGGATGAGGGTCAATGCTATGGCCGCTGAAGGCAACGTCGGACAATTATTTGCTGTCGTCACTTTGCTTGCCGCCGCCGTGGTGGCAGTGCCGCTGCTCAAACGCATCGGGCTCGGCTCAGTGGTCGGTTACCTGGCGGCGGGGCTGATCATTGGCCCCTTCGGACTGCAACTGATCAATAACCCCCACACCATCATTGAGGTGGCCGAGCTGGGTGTGGCGATGTTTCTTTTTGTGATTGGACTGGAGATGAAACCCTCGCACCTATGGGATCTGCGTCGGCAGATCTTTGGGCTGGGCAGCCTGCAGGTGGTGGTCTGTGCTGTTCTGCTCACTTTTGTCGGCATGGCTTTTGGATTCCCTTGGCAGGTGTCATTTGTCTGCGCAGCGGGTTTTGTACTCACCTCCACGGCCCTGGTTATGCAAGTTCTCTCGGAACGCGGTGACATTACCGAGCCGAGAGGGCAGCACGTCAGCGCTCTGATTGACCAAGGTGTTCTGCAGACCACTGTGGGCGAGCACTTCGGTGCGATTAATGCGGCCAACATGCGTCGTGCCCATGCGCTGGTCGAGAGCGGCAAGGCCCGGGGCAAGATCGTTCTAGAAGGTTTCTGACTTCACTCCTCGGGCGGGCTCGCTTGCGGGCCTCTGAACCGCCTGCGGCATCACTGCCATTTTTTATGTCGCAGAGTTGACGATGAATCCGTCCAGTAACGTATTGGTTTCAGTTCGCTTCGGAACGAGGCTGTACTCCGAATTGCGGAACGATGTGAGTGCCCAGCTCCTCAATAACTTGCGCAGCAGGGCGCTTTCCGTACTTGAGATTCAGGATAACGTGGTCCACCCCGATTTCCTCAAGCGCCTCCAGCAAAGCCCGGAGGTGGACGCGTCCAAGCCTGAACCCCAAATGAATGTGAGTGGGCGGCGTGGACGGGTTCTCACTGAGGTCGATGTAAAGCGACTGAGTGAAGGGCTTATAGACGGAACCACATTGCTTCATGACCTCCAGCCGCCAATCTTCCACGATCAGTCGCTGCATTTTCGGCGCGCGTGGATAGTTGATCCATCCGACGCTTTCGCGCGCTATCCAATCCAGTGACTGGCGGCTATGCCCGGTTACGAGCATTGGAATCACTTGGGTTGTGGGTTTCGGAATGAGGTCTGCGCCCTGCATCTCACCACCGCTCCAGCGGATGGGTTCAAAGCTTGTGCTGTGGGCTCGGCGAATCACTTCGTAGTGCTCTCGAAAGATTTCTCCGCGCCTTTCGGCATCGACGCCAAAAGCCGAAAATTCCACAGGGCGATCGCCGGAAGCTACCCCCAGAATCAAGCGACCTGCGCTCAACTGATCGATGCTGGCTGATGCCTTGGCCGTGTGCAGTGGATGGTGTAAAGGGATGGCAATGGATGCGGTGCCAAGCGTTATCTCTGACGTATGAGCGGCTATATAGCCCAGGTAAACCCAAGGGTCGAAGACTTGGCCGACATCGCCGAAGCCAGGGTCGCGAAGAGGCACATCGCGAAACCAGAGCGCGCAAAAGCCCAGCTCCTCGGCTCGTTTGGCCAATGCGACCTGGTTGAGCATGCTCGGAGTGTCCCCATCGAAGGCCTCCAAAGGAAAGAACAATCCCAGGCTCAAATGACCCGGAGTGAAGGTTCGGCTGAACCCTCGATGCTCCTGATAAGGAATCGTGCTCGGCCGATACATACTAATCTTCCTCAATGGGGAGAACGTGAACAGCGCCCCTGTTTCCAGAGGTGCTGCGGCATCGGTCGCTTGGGAACGACAGGTGGGGTAGTGGGTGCAATCTTTGCCCGTTGCGCCGTACATGCTGGTCGGGTCGACCGGAGTGAGGGGCCAGTTGCTGGCGATACGATACGCGCGGGCAGGTCCGGATTGGCATTGAGCGGGCGGTCAAAATAAATCAGATCGTTCCAACCCGATACATCGCCTGAGCAAAAGCATGGGGACCATCCAACAAGCGTAGGCGGCATTGCGGGGGAACCGCCATGTTCGTCGTCCGTCTCGGTACCTGTCGCAGATGGTTAGACCGCAGTCTGGGCCTTGGGCGTCGTGATCGGCGCGCCGCGGGTTGCTATAGAGGACAGTCGTCAGGTCAGCCCGCTGAGCCTTTGGGTACTCGACCGACAATTGGGTCCGGCCCCAATCCTGAAATTCAGACGATAAGATAAATTTTCAGACTGCAACGCAGAACTCCATTTCCCTAGGCAAGGCACTCCCTGCGCCTTTCTCACACAATCCGCTCTATCGCTATCGCGTTGCATAACAGAAACAGGTGCGATGAGCGACTTTGGAACTTGCATTAACAATATTAACTTGATGCAGGAGGGGCGAGGCATCGTCGATTTCTCGTTTTCAGCAGGATGTTAAGAATAATAAAAAAACGCGCACCTGAAAATCTTGCGTTGCTTCTATTACTTTAAAATAACAAATGGAGCGCTATATAAATGAGTGGAAAAACAATAACTGCAAGTTCGGTGTTTCTTAGTATTACCCTGAGTGCCCAGGTGCATGCGGACTTCCTGAGTGATAGCAAAGCCACCTTGGGAATGAGAAACTTCTACTTCAATAACGACAACCGCGATGGCGTCGCCGCACCTTCCAAAACCGAAGAATGGGCGCAGGGTTTCATGTTGGACTTCAAATCGGGCTATACCGATGGCATGGTTGGCTTTGGTGTCGATGGCTTGGGGTTGCTGGGGGTTACCCTGGACAGCGGCAAAGGACGGCATGTCGGCAGCAGCATGATGCCTTCTGACAGTGACAACCGTGCCGTCGACGAGTGGAGCAGGCTGGGGCTGACCGGAAAAGTCAAAATGTCGAAAACTGAACTTCGCTACGGCACCTTGATTCCGAAACTCCCAATTCTGGTCGCCAACGATGGGCGCGTGCTTCCGCAAACCTTCGAGGGCGTTCAAATCACCTCGAGCGAGCTCAATAGCCTGACCTTGACTGGAGGTCGGATCGAACATGCAATAGGACGTGGTTCGAGCGATCAGACGGGGCTGGCCGTTACTGGTGGTACGCGTGAAAGCAATCAGTTTGACTTCGCCGGGGGCGATTGGAAAGTCACCAAGGATCTGACAGCTCAGTACTACTACGCCGGCCTCGATAACTACTATACGCAGCATTTTTTGGGATTGATTCACACCCTTGCCATCTCGGACAATCAGTCCCTAAAAACCGACCTGCGCTACTTCAAAACTGACTCGTCAGGTGCAAATAGCTCCGGTACGTCAGGCTACAGAGTTAGTGGCTACACCAAAAACGGTGATGGAGAAATCGACAACCGTACCTGGAGTGCCGCGTTGATTTACACACTGGGTGGCCACGCGATTACTGCGGGGTACCAAAGTGTGTCGGATGGCAGCAACTTCACTCAACTCAGTCAGGGTAGCCTGGTAGACAAGGGCGCCGGTGGAGCAAGCCTGTATCTGTATACAGACCGCCTGATCCAAACCTTCACCCGCGCAGGCGAGCGCACAGCTTTCGGTCAGTATGCTTACGACTTCGCCGCTCTGGGTGTCCCTGGCCTGAAAGGCTCGGTCATGTACCTCTCCGGCGATAACATTAAAACTACGTCAGGCGACAACCAAAAGGAATGGGAAAGAGACATTAGTCTGGACTACGTCCTTCAGTCGGGAGCGCTCAAAGGCGTCGGGTTCGGCTGGCGTAACGGCAAGTCCAACAGCGAAGCGGCTCGTAGCGTAGATCAGAATCGTGTTTTTGTAAGCTATAGCCTTCCGCTTCTCTAACTATTGTCATGAGCGGTTAATTCCCAGCTTTGTTTTTGTTTACATAGCTAATGATGGATTCAGTCGTCTTGTTCCACTTGAAGAGCTTGGCAAGCGCTGCGGGCGCTGAGACCTGGAACTGATGGCTGACCTCTTTGGGCGTTAATCCCTCCGCCAATAACAGCAGAATTTTGGCCCGCAGCCCAAGACGCTGCCCCAGCCAGCCCATCCGCGACCAGCCTTGTAGTGTGGCGTGGTCAAATCGCATTAAAACGAATGGGGCGGCGGGTTTGTCTACACCCTCTTAGAAGCCTTCCAGCACGACCTTGCCCTTCGCCTTGCCGCTTTCCAGCAGAGCATGGGCACGACGAAGATTTTCTGCGCTGATGCGCCCGTAGTTGTCGCCAACGGTGGTGCGCAAGTCACCCGCATCAATGCGCCGCGAAACTTCGTTGAGGATGTTGTGCTGCTCCTGCATGTCCTCTGTCTCGTAAAGCGAGCGGGTGTACATCAGCTCCCAGTGCAACGACAGGCTCTTGCGCTTGAGCGGTACGGCGTCCAGCGTGGCCGGGTCATCGATCAGGCCCAGCTTGCCCTGAGGCTTCAGTGATTCGATGATTTGCTCGTAGTGCCGATCGGTCTGGGTCAGGCTAGCGACATGGCTGACTTGTGCGATACCGATGCGCTTGAGCTCCTCGCTGAGTGGCTTGGTATGGTCGATGACATGATGCGCACCAAGCTCGGTTACCCAGGTCTGGGTTTCAGGGCGCGAAGCCGTACCAATGATCGTCAACCCGGTTAGCTGACGCGCCAGCTGAGTCAGGATTGAACCCACCCCGCCTGCAGCGCCGATGATCAGCAGCGTTTCGCCCCGGTCGGTGGTATCGCGTGCAACACCGAGGCGATCAAACAGTAATTCCCAAGCGGTCAAGGAAGTCAGTGGCAATGCCGCAGCCTTGCTGAAATCCAGCGACTGGGGCATTGAGCCGACGATACGCTCGTCCACCAGTTGCAGCTCACTGTTGCTGCCCGGGCGGATCAGCGATCCGGCGTACCAGACCCTGTCACCGGGCTTGAATAGCGTCACGTCGCTGCCGACCGACTTGACCACGCCGGCAGCGTCCCAACCGAGGATACGCGGCTGGCTTTCGTCCTCGTGCGGTACGTAGCCCTGCCGCACCTTGGTATCGACAGGATTGACCGATACGGCCTTTACCTCTACGAGCAAGTCGCGCGGCCCCGGCACTGGCTCGGGAATATCGATCTCCACCAAGGCGTCGGGATGTTCAATAGGCAGGCATTTGAAGTGTGCAATGGCTTTCATTCGAAGATCCTCAGGAGATGCGATACATTTTCGTGATGGTGAGCTTTTCAGCAGCACGTTCGATGAAAGGGAGCGCTGCCTGAAAATGCGGTGTCGCTTCGTGATCAGTCAGCGCCGCTTCGTCCCGCCACTGCTCGATCATGTGGAAAGTGCGAGCCTGCTCGGCATCACGATGGAAGTCGTACTGGATACAGTCCGCTTCGCCTCGGCTTGGGCCTTGCAGGCCCTGCAGCGTTTGCTCGAGCTCGGCTTCGAAGCCGGCCTTGGCGACCAAGGTGGCAATCAGTGTCAGAGGGGTGGTCATCAAACCTCCTGTCTGTGTGCGATATAAAGAGGGAGCGCATTGGCTGGCACGGAGTATCGAAGATGTCCATGCCGGCCATGCGGCCAAAAACCTGAATCCGGGTGAGAGCGCGACAACAATCTTGCCCGCTTGGGCATTCGACCAAGTTGATAGCCCTAAGGCCATGCGAGCGCCCTCGCTCCGGCGGGATCACCTGTAGCGTTCAAGCCAATGGGCATAGGGAGCGGGCAGGGTCCAGGCAGCACGCTCTACACCCAGCGCCTGGGCGGCTGAATAGGACCAGTTGGGATTGCCCAGGTGCGCCCGGCCAATCATCGCCAGGTCCAGTTGACCACTCTTCACCGCTTCTTCGGCGACGCTCGGCGTGCCGAAGCCCCATGCCGAGGCCACCGCAATCCCCGCCTCGCGCCGTACACGCTGGGTAACTTCGCCCATGAAACCGGGGGCCCAAGGAATGTTGGATTCAGGGATGGTGAACCCGATACTGACGCTGAGTAAGTCCAATCCACCGTCCTTGAAACGACGTGTCAGTTCGATAGCCTCTGACAAGGTCTGTTCATCCCGACCGTCGTATTCGATGACACCCAGACGAGCGGTCAGCGGCAAGTGCTCTGGCCATACTTCGCGAACCGCCGCCAGTGTTTCCAGCAGAAAGCGGCTACGGTTATCGAAATTTCCGCCATAGGCGTCGTCACGAAGGTTGGAGTGTTCAGAGAGGAATGACTGGGCCAGATAGCCATGGGCGAAATGCAGCTCCAACCACTCGAAGCCGGCTTCACGTGCACGGCGAGCGGCGGAGACAAAATCCTCGCGCACTCGGGCGATATCCTCCAGCGTCATGGCTTTCGGCTGCTTGGCGAGATGAGCGCCAAAGGCAACAGCAGACGGGGCGATGGTCTGCCAGCCACGCAAATCATCCTCGCCGATATGATCGTCACCTTCCCAAGGACGGTTCGCACTGGCCTTGCGCCCCGCGTGGGCAATCTGGATACCTGGCACTGCGCCGGCAGCCTTGATCGATTGCACCACCGGCACGAAGGCACGAGCGAGCTCATCATTCCAGATACCAGCGCAGCCAGGCGTGATCCGTCCTTCGGGTGACACGGCGGTCGCCTCGACAACCACCAGTCCCGCCCCGCCACGCGCGAGGGTGGCATAGTGCACAGTGTGCCAATCGTTGATCAGGCCATCATTGGCCGAGTACATGCACATGGGGGGAATCGCGATCCGGTTGCGAAGGGAGACATCCTTGAGCGTGAAAGGTTGGAACAGTGCAGACATCAGGTTTTTTCTCCGAGGGATACTATTACTGTTGTTCGATAATATTCGAACTATTGGCCTAGAGCAAACCCGTGTATGATTCGCTCATGCGCCCCTTCAAACACCTTCCTCTCAGCGAATTCGTTCTTGAGCGTCTGTTTTACGCCTTGAGCGACCCTGTACGCCTGGAGATTGTCCGGCGCCTCGCCGAGCTGGGAGAGGCCAGCTGCGGCGACCTGGACGGTGGCCGCGCGAAGTCCACCATGTCCCATCATTTTCGGGTGCTGCGAGATGCCGGCCTGGTTCAAACCCAGACCATCGGCACGACCCACATGAACTCGTTGCGTAGAGAAGACTTGAGTAACCGTTTTCCGGGCCTGCTGGAAACGATCCTGTCCCAGCACGACTAAGCCTGTCGCTCAATGACGACTTTGCCAATGGCACTGCCTGACTCAAGGCGATCATGTGCCGCGCTGACACCCGCAGCAGTGAAGTCATGGCGCTCATCGATCAGTGGTTTAACCAGGCCGCGATCAACCAGGGCGGCCAGTCTTTGCAGGATCTCGCCATGGTGCTTGCGGCCTTCGTTATGAATGATCGAAATAGCCATGAATACAAAGTCGAGTCTCAATGCCTTAAAGTGCATTTCGGTCAGATCGTAGCTGTCGTAACCGATGATCGAGACAACATGGCCCTTAAGCTTCGCGGCTTTCAGTGAGTTTTGTAAGACCTCACCGCCCAAGGTATCGAAGACCGTATCGAATCCTTTTCCTTCGGTGATTCGCTGACTGTATTCCTGGGGCGTCTCGCTGTTATAAAAAATAATCTCATCGGCGCCCAGTTGACGGGCAATTTCCGCTTTTTCTGGCGTTGAAACCGTCGTCGAAACCCTGGCCCCCAGGACCTTGGCCAATTGAATGCCTATGTGCCCAACACCACCGGTGCCACCATGCACCAAGACGTTGTCATTGGGTTTGATCGAGGCTCGGTCGATCAGCGCCTCCCAGGCCGTAATTGCCACGAGCGGCAAGCTGGCTGCTTCGCCAAAAGAGAGCGACTTGGGTTTTAGAGCAAGCATCTCAGCATCGGCCTCCATCTGATCTGCCAGCGCACCGGGAATCCCCACGATGCCGCCGAAACAGCCATAGACTTCATCGCCTACGTTAAAGCGGGTCACACCAGCACCAACGGAGCTGACCACCCCTGAAACATCGATGTGAAGAATTGCCGGAAAAGTCAGACCGGCCGTACCTTCGCTGCCCCGACGAATTTTCGTGTCTACTGGATTCACGCTTGTCGCCCACACGTCGATAATCACATGACCTGGGCGGGCAACGGGGTTTTCCGTATTAATTTCTACAAAAAGGTCTGAGTTACCATGCTGATTTATCACAATGGCTTTCAAGGCTTAAACTCCGAGGAACAATAGGCCAACAAATTTATCATCAGTAATATGGGATAAATACGCTAGAATTATTGAATCTTTCGGTCCTTTTGGTTGGTAATAAATGCTGGATTCCATTGATGAATTGCGGTTGTTTATTGCTGTTTTCGAGGAGGGTTCCATCCGCGCAGCGTCCGAACGAATGGGGATGACTGCCGCAGGCGCAAGCAAGCGTCTTCTGGCCCTTGAAGACAGCGTTGGTCGGAGACTTTTTAACCGCACCACCCGCAAGCTAAGTCCCACTTCGGACGGTGAGAAGCTTTATCAACACGCACTAAGCATCCTGGAAAGCGTCGAAAAAGCGGAGCGAGGATTTTTCCAGAAGACCGAGATTACCGGTCATCTACGCATAACCGCTTCCGCGACATTTGCCCAAGGTTATTTATCGAGCGTCGTGAGCAGTTATCTCAAACGCTACCCTGGCGTTATCGTTGATTTACACCCGACAGATCAACTGGTTGATTTGGCCGCCCATGGTACCGACCTTGCGATTCGGCACGGAGTAATGGCCGATTCATCCCTGATCGCGCAGAGGATTTCTGCGTCCCGACGTCTGATTTGCGCCGCCCCCCAATATTGGGAAAAACAGGGTATGCCTACCTCTCCAAAAGACTTAACCACGCTGGACGGCCTCATCGTCGGAAAAGATTCCAGTTGGACCATGTCCCGAGGAGGCGTTAAAAAAACATGCAAAATACGCAACCGTTTTTCATCCAGTTTGGGGGAAGTGGTTCGCCAGATGGCAATAGATGGGCATGGAGTAGCGCTGCTGATGGACTGGCATATACGAGATGATCTTGATTCAGGAAAGCTGGTGGAGGCATTTTCCAATTGGGCCATTGAGCCGCCAGTGGGAATCTATGCGGTATACCCTTCAAGAGAAAACATCGCTCCGACTGTTCTCAGTTTTGTTGCTCATCTCAAAGAGTGGGTCGCGGCCCACCCCGTTTAAACTGAGCGCTGATGGGCGACAATCCACCTTTTGAAGCGCTTTCGTTAAGGGAAAGCTTTGGGCGCCGCCGGTAAACGGTCCTCGGGTAGCCTGGACCTAGATCTTTTCTTGCAGCGCTTTGAAAAAGGCATCGATATTTTCGTCGTGACGTTTGTAATAGGTCCAAGGGCCTATCCGCTGCGAGGTTACCAGGTGCGCGCGCTGCAGGGTTGTGAGGTAAAGCGATGTAGTGGACTGCGAAAGGCCTGTGCGCTCCTGGATGATGCTGACGCACACGCCTACTGTTTCCGGGTCGACTTCCTGCTCGGGAAAGTTCGTCCTGGGATCCTTGAGCCAATTGAGGATGTCAAGGCGCGTCGGGTTCGCCAAGGCTTTCAGGGTTTCGTTGATGTCAATGTTCATAAAATTGGCGATACCTGTTTTTCGCGATATTGCGATATCTTCGTCGTTCGCACGGAGAATTGGAAGGCACCCAAAGTGACCTCTGCGTGCATTTGTTGCCAGGCAAGATGTTCCCCTTCCTCGGTCAGCAAGCGTAAGCCGCGCCCTGGAGTCTGGGACGCGGCGCGGATTGCTCAGGGGCGATAGCTCGGGTAGTCGGTGTAGCCCTTGTCGGTACCGCCATACATGCTTGTCGGGTCGACCGGATTGAGCGGCCAGTCGTTGGCGATACGGGCGGGCAGGTCGGGGTTGGCGATGAAAGGACGACCAAACGCGATCAGATCCCCCCAACCCGCCTGGATGACACGATTTCCGCGTTCAGCGGTGTACCTGCCGGCATAGAGAATCTTACCGCTGAAGATACTGCGAATATCTTCCCGGAACGCTTCAGGTAGATCGGGTGCGTTCTCCCAGTCGGCCTCGGCGAGCGACAGGTAGGCGATACCCACTTCCTCGAGAATCTTCACCGCTTCGACATAGGTTTGATGGGGATCTTTCTCGACCAGGCCGAGGTAGACGCGATCTTCATCGGTGGTCGCGAAGAGCGGGGCGAAGCGAACGCCCATACGCTCCTTGCCAACGACGCCAGCAACTGCCTGGGTGATTTCGCGCAGGAAGCGCAGTCGATTTTGCAACGAGCCACCATATTCATCATCACGCTGGTTTGTGTGGGCGGAAATGAACTGGTTCACCAGGTAGCCGTTCGCGCAGTGCAGTTCCACTCCGTCGAACCCGGCGTCCAGGGCATTGCGGGCCGCCTGGGCATAGAGCTGGACCAGTTCTTTCACCTCTGCGGTGGAAAGAGCGCGCGGGGTCGATGGATCGGCCAGTGCACCCGTGCCAGGGCCGGTCTCGATGAATACCTTGACGTTGTCCGCCTTTATGGCTGACGGCGCGACCGGCGCTTCACGGCCGGGCTGCAAGGACATGTGCGACACGCGGCCGACATGCCAAAGTTGAGCGAAGATCACACCCCCTTCGGCGTGAACGGCGTCGGTGATTTTGCGCCAGCCTTCAATCTGCTCGGCGCTGTGAATGCCGGGAGTCCAGGCATAACCCTGTCCACGAGGCTCGATCTGGGTGCCTTCGGTCACCATGAATCCCGCGCCAGTACGCTGGCGGTAATACGTGGCCATGAGATCGTTCGGAATGTTGCCAGGCTGGGAGCTACGCGAACGGGTAAGTGGTGGCAAAACGATTCGATTCTTGAGGGTGTAGGGCCCCAGCTGTGCAGTTTTGAAGAGCGCGGACTGTGTCATTTCATTTACCTGCATATATAGAAATATCGATGTATTAAGCTAAATGGATGCGGATCCACGGGATCAGAGCAAACCGTAAGGCGCTTCGTTGAGGTGTTCACCCACATCTTCTGCATTTGGCGCTTCCTGAGATACGGGGGGTGGCTTCGAACTCAGACTATTTGTGATATCGAGATATGTCAATATCTAGTTTTTTCTTTCTCAATTTGGTCAGCTATCGCAGGTTGCTCAGATCGAGATACTGATCAATGCTGCGCAAAAGATGATGTGTTGGGATGCGATCTTCCATCCGGATATCCACCGTATTTGCGCTGCTGGTTCAGAACTTCGATGTAGTAGTCGCCCTAGGCGCGGGCCTGGAGTCCGACGCGCCAGTACTGGTCAAGCTGCACGTCGGTGCCGAGGTAGGTATGTCCTTTTCTACCGGTCGGGGACCATGCACCTCGGGGTGCATTTGAAAGTGTCCCTTGGAAGGCATACGATCGAGGATGAGGCAGTTTACAGGCAAGCTACAGCGCCGCCACGGTGACACCACGCCGAATGCGGTCAGCAGACCGGGAGGCGTTACTTGAAGTGCACAACTGATATGCCCGCTAGCGTCATCACAAAACTCACCTACCTGGTCAAGCACGATGCGAAGCCCTATGTGCATACCGAGGCTTTGACCGGTGACAGTGAACCGCACTACTTTGCCGAGCAGGAGGAGCGCGAGGTCACGATACACAACGGTCGTCCGTTGGCAGGCAGCCTGTCTCTGGACAAGCAGGGGTTTGAGCTCCATCGGCGGGATACGGTGGTCGACGACCTCTACGACGATGCCTTGGTGGAAAGCGTCTACTATGACGAGGTCAAGGCCTTGATCAAGGAGCTGACGGGCGCGAGCCGGGTCGTCATCTTCGACCACACCAGGCGCAGCGACGCCGAGGGGCGGGATATTCGCGGCCCAGCCAGCCGTGTGCATAATGACTACACCGAGCGCTCGGGTCCTGAGCGTATTCGCGACGTGCTGGGCCTGGATCAGGCCGCCGCACTGGTGTCGGTGGCCCAGATTAACCTCTGGCGCCCGATGAGCGGGCCCGTCAAGCGCTCGCCGCTGGCCGTGCTGGACGCCTCGACGCTTGACTCCAATGACCTGCTGGCCACCGACTTGGTCTATCCGGATCGTATCGGTGAGATCTACCACCTGGCCTACAATCCGCAACAGCGCTGGTACTATTTTCCGGACATGCCCCGTGACGAAGTCTTGCTGATCAAGGGGTATGACTCACGTCACGACGGCCGTGCCCGCTTCACGCCCCATACCGCCTTCAAAGACCCCAATACGCCGCCGGGAGCCCCGCCGCGCGAGAGTATCGAAGTTCGCACCCTGGCCTTCTTTGATTAGGTTTTTGCCGCTTGGCGCGGGCCTCCCGCCGCGCGGTGTTCCCCCCCCCCCGTGCTTTACCAGGCGACCACCCGCTTCTCGTTGGTAGGGATGTATAGCGACTGGGTGAAGGGCTTGAACAGCTAACCACATTCGGCACGATCCGCAGTGCGCCAGTCCTCGACAATCAGCTGCTGAGTCTTTGGTGCGCGCGGATAGCTGATCCACCCGTGATATGGCTTAATTATAAAGATTCAACGATACCTGAAATTTAGGAAAACATAGCAGATCATGGTTGCTGTCAGGCCGACCAATATGTACTCGACGCGGGGTAGGAATATAACCAACCCACCTAGAGAAAACACGATCAGGTGTTTTGTAGTATGTATTTCCTTATTTTAGGTACCGCTATGAAGTAGCCATGTTGCTTGCCTAAGAAAAATAAGGCCATGCCGATGATTGACGTAATCTGGAAATCGCGCATCGCAATGTCATTCAGGATCGCATGCCTGATCAAATTTGCGAGAAGTGCTAGCCCCATAAATAGAAAAAGGTGCGAGTAGATTAAGGAGTGTCCACTCATACTACTTTCATTTTTGCTCAGTAGGTAAAAGCTATCAAAATAGATCCACCAGATACTGCAAATCATGATAAATCCGGTGATAGCTGCCATCACATTATAACGATCCCATTGAATGTCAGATAACCCTCCAGAAAGGCTAATTACCGACTCGCCCAATAAGATGAGGGTGAGTAAACCTAGTCGTTCAACCAAGTGTTCTGTATGTGCAGGCAATGGCTTTAGCTTACCCCAAGAAAACAAAGGGAGCAGAATGTCAAGAAAAATCCCAATGTAAGCGACAAGGTAACGCATAGGTGGGTCAAAAAGAATGGATGAAAGACTAACAACTGCGCTAACTAACAGGGCGAAGCCAAGCCTGGAGGAGAATTCGCTACGGTGATCGAATTTATTTATGGACGAAATGTACATAATACTGATGATGGCACGTATACCAAAATAGCAGGCAATGACAAGCGCATAGTTTACTTCCAATTCTTCCCCAATCCGTGCAGACAGCACAATGAGCAGCAACATTAAAAATAATGTTGCCAAGCGGTGAAGGTTACTGTCTGTATCAAACCTATTTGAGTAAATCGTGTGGCTGGACCAGATCCACCATAATGGAACAAAAAGCAGTAAAAATGTCCATAATTGCTCCTGTTCAAAGTGGCCGTGATGAAGATGTCCAAGAGTATGCGTAACCTTGCCAATTGCAACAACGAAAATCAGGTCAAAAAACAACTCTAACCATGTGGCGTGTCGATTTTTTTCATAATACTTCAAAGATTTCATTCGCTGCTGGCTCCGTGTGCACCTCTTTAATGTAGAAGGAAACTAACGGATAAGCGAACGGGTGGACGGGTATAGGCGTCAACCTTGGGGACGGTCGCAAAAACTGAGTGCAACACCTGACCTAGTCCACCACCACGTCTGTTAGTACGGTCAATACAGAATCCAGCGTGCCATCGGGCCGATAGCAACATTGCGCACGGGCGGACCTTAGCGGGCAACTGGGCTGCTGTTCCGCCAACCATTCATTCAGCGCCTCGACCAGGACACGGGCCTCGACTATGGAATCTTCCGAGCTGTCAAAAATTAACATCGCCATTTTTTATGTCCTCGGTTCGCTGGGCTGATATTTTCGTGCCGCTGCTTTATGAGCGATGCTTATCGCTGGCAGCACCTGGATTCTTCAATCTCCCGTATTGAAATATTATCGAATGCACACCTGGTGCGCTGCGCAATGGGGGACGTTCGCCCTCGGCTACGGTGTGAGTGATGCCAAGCGATTTCACTATCTAGCGATTTCGTCAACTCACTAACGAGAGCTCAATCATCTGACTCATCTCGGTGAACTCTGGAGCCCCGTCATAGCGAAGCCCGTCAATGTAAAACGCTGGGGTGCCATTCACGCCGCTCCGTACGCCGCCATTAAAATCGGATTTTATTTTGGGTACGTAGGTACCGTCTTGCATGGCAAGATAGAGTTCTTCGTCGGAGAGGCCATGTTTTAGAGCGATGGCCCGAAACAGCGGCAGGCCCAATCGATCCTGATTTTCATACAATTCGTCGTGCGCCTCCCAGAAGAATCCTCGACTCCCGGCAAACTCAGCGGTGACAGCTGCAGCCATCGCATGCGGGTGAGCAGTGGTCAGTGGAAAATTACGGAACACGAACAGCAAATCATCGCGAAAATGCTGTTGCAGATTCTTGACTATCCAATACGCTTCAGCGCAATAGGGACATTGATAGTCGCCAAATTCCACCAGTGTGACCTTGGCATGCGCACTTCCCTGGCGATGGTCGCTGGCACTTACCGGGACTTTGAGAGTGGCCATGGGATCACCTGTTAATTTTAGGTTGGCGTGCTTTGTGATGAATTCGCCAGAGCATCCAGCGCATCCAGAATGCCGTCCGCCCCCGGATTGATTGCCATCGGGGAGACGTAGCTCCAGGCGACCACCCCCTCCTTGTCAATCACGAACAGCGCCCGCTTACAAACTCCCAGGTGGGAGTCGTACGCTCCATACTGTCGCGCCACAGCCCCTTTGGGCTCGAAATCGGCCAGCAGGCTGAAGTGAAAACTCCGATCTTTGGCAAAGGCCTGATGACACCAAGCGCTGTCAACCGAGATACCCAGTAGCGTCGCACCGTATTCTCTGAATGTGGGTAGCAACTGGTTGTACAAGGTCAGTTGGTCGCCACAAACCGAAGTCCAGTCTGCGGGATAAAACGCCAGTATCACGGGAGTTCCCTTTAGCTCGCGTAGGGACAACTGCTGATCAGGGGTTGCGTACAGAGTGAAGTCGGGCGCGACAGTGCCGGCCGGCAGCGGCCCCTGAACCAGGTCGCCATTCGTTTCTTTCGCATCATCCAATTCTGAAGTGTGCATGGCTTGAGCCCTTATAGATGGGCGGTTGGGGTCTGCTCAGCGGGATACGACTTGCCCGGGGGGATAACTCCATCCACCGCCAAGTGATTTATAAATGGCGACGATGCCTCGATACACCTCGTTCGAGGCCTGAGCCTAAGTGTCTTCGGTTGCGAGACGTTCACTATCCGCATCAAGAAGCACGAGGAGATCCGCCGTGCCTTCGCGGTATTGGATTGAGGCCAGGTTGGCAGCGGAAAGGCTGGATTCGCTCTGACGCACCATTGACTATAGTCGTTGTTGGCGCTTGCCGTAATCGCTGAACGCGTTCTCCGTTTCCTCCAATGCCGGCAAGACCTCGCGCGCTCGTTCTTTTGCTGTCATTTTCGGCGGCTTTTTTATCCGATGGTTTTGGTGCGAACCGCAATCATGTCCTTGCTGATCGATTCGCCCCTGCGAATTCCGACATCGAAGCGTTGCTCGATCACGCTGGTGATTCCATAGCCTCATTTGCTGATGAGTTGGTGGTTTACGACTGGCGGTATTTTTGAGCACAAATTTATCAGACGTCGTTCGTCGGTATCCTGGGTCGCCCATAGCGTGTTTTGATGAGATCCGACTATCGTTATTGGATGGCGTAGTCTGCCGAGACTGCCATTCCCTCCAACGTAATCGTCTTCCTGAGCAATCTCAGCGTATTGCGGATCTCATGCCCCTATGTCTTGAGCATCGTTTACGGGGACGTAGATCCATCCGAATGAGTCCGTGTTATCCATCTTTGGAGACAACTCATCATGGCTACTCTCTGTGAAATATGTAATGCGAGACCCGCTGTAGCGCGAGTGACCGTATCGCAAAATGGCCAAGCCAGGACAATGTCCATTTGCGACCACGATTACCGTCAACTCTTACGCCATCAAAGCATGTTGAATCCATTCGACTCTCTACTGGGCGGGGGTGTGTCCCGCTTTTTCGACAGCATGGGCGGAGCAAAGGATCAAGCGGGTGATGACTTCAGGCTCTCTGCGCAAGTGCCTCGAGAATCTGTCGATGCAACCGATGCATTCAGTTCCCAGACGCTGGAAATCCTGCAACGCGCGGGTGAGAAAGCCCATGAGCTCAACCGTAGCGAGCTCGATACTGAGCATTTGTTGTATGTGCTTGCGGATACCGATGTGGGTACGGCGTTGCTTAAGGAGCTGAAGCTTTCTCCGGACGAGATCAAAGGCTACATCGATCAACATGCTCAGAGGGGCACAGCGGAGGCCCAGGCCCCGGTGGACCAGATGAGCATTTCGCCACGGTTAAAGAAAGTTTTCAATTTTGCGTTCCAGGCATCTCGTGATTTAGGACATTCGTACGTTGGCCCAGAGCATTTGTTGATCGGGCTTGCCTCTGTACCAGAAAGTATCGCCGGGACATTGCTTAAAAAATACGGCGTAACGCCTGAAGCCTTGCGGCAGAAGGTGGTCAAGGTGGTGGGTAAGGGGGCTGAGGATGGGCGAGTCGACACCCCGACGGGAACACCGACACTCGACAAGTTCGGTCGCGACCTGACGTCACTGGCTCGTGAGGGCAAACTCGATCCCGTACTGGGGCGCGCGCAGGAAATCGAAAATACCGTCGAGGTGCTGGCGCGGCGCAGAAAGAACAATCCGGTTCTTATCGGCGAACCTGGCGTCGGTAAAACAGCCATCGTTGAAGGGCTTGCACAACGAATAGTAAAGGGCGATGTCCCTGAGATTCTGCGTGGCAGGCGGCTTGTTGAAGTCAATCTGAACTCAATGGTTGCGGGCTCTAAATATCGTGGTGAATTTGAGGAGCGAGCCAAGCAACTGCTTGATGAAGTCGCCGCAAAAAGCTCGGAGCTTATTCTGTTCATCGACGAGTTACATACGATCGTTGGCGCGGGGCAGGGTGGTGAGGAGGGCGGCCTCGATATTGCCAATGTACTCAAACCCGCATTGGCACGCGGAGAGCTTAGCTTGATCGGTGCGACGACACTCAATGAGTATCAAAAGCACATCGAAAAAGACGCAGCGCTTGAACGACGTTTTCAGCCTGTGCTGATATCCGAACCCACCGTAGAACAGACCATCATTATACTGCGTGGGCTGCGCGACAAGCTTGAGGCTCACCATCAAGTCACATTCGCCGATGAAGCATTTGTGGCGGCAGCAGAGCTGTCGGATCGTTACATCACCTCGCGCTATTTGCCGGATAAAGCCATAGACCTAATCGATCAGGCCGCGGCCCGCGTTCGAATCAGTTCCTCGTCAAGGCCGGCCAGCATCCAGGAGCTGGAAGCCGAGATTACGCAACTTAAACGTGAACAGGATTATGCATCCTCCCGTAAACGTTTTGATGAATCCAAAGGCTTTGAAGAACGCATTGGTCAAAAACAAGCGCAACTGGGAGAGGAAACAGAAGCCTGGGAGCGCAAGACAGGTTCCGAAACCCTTGAGGTGACCCTGGAGTCAATTGCCGAGGTGCTGTCCCGTCTCACCGGTATTCCTGTGACCGAGCTTACGCAAGAAGAGCGTCAAAAATTGTTGAATATGGAAGAGACGTTGCGTGATCGGCTGGTCGGGCAGGAAGATGCTGTGCTCGCGGTCAGCGATGCCGTTCGTTTGTCTCGAGCCGGACTTGGCCAAGCCAACAGACCTATTGCCACGTTCCTCTTTCTTGGCCCTACGGGCGTTGGCAAAACTGAACTTGCCAAAGCGTTGGCGGAAACGGTGTTTGGTGACGAGCAATCGATCATTCGTATTGATATGTCGGAGTACATGGAGCGGCATGCGGTTGCTCGTTTGATCGGTGCGCCACCCGGTTATGTGGGATATGACGAAGGCGGTCAGTTGACAGAGCGTGTCCGCCGCAAGCCCTACAGTGTGATTCTGCTCGACGAGATCGAGAAAGCGCATCCCGATGTGAGCAACGTATTGCTTCAGGTATTCGACGATGGGCGTCTCACGGACGGCAAGGGACGTGTTGTGGACTTCAGCAATACGATCATCATTGCCACCAGTAACCTGGGCTCTCCCATCATCATGGAGAATCTCGAGCGCCCTGAAGATGAACGCCTTACGGAAAAAGCGTTACGTAATGAATTGATGGGAGTCTTGAAAGGGCATTTTCGTCCCGAATTCCTGAACCGTATTGATGACATCATCGTGTTTCATGCCCTTACCCGTGACAACATCCGATCGATTGTGAACATTCAGCTTGATCGGGTCATTCGAACCGCAGCTGCACAGAACATTACAGTGAAAGTTGATGGCTCACTCATTGATCATCTGGCGGACGTTGGTTATCAGCCAGAGTTTGGCGCGCGCGAGTTGAAACGTCAGATTCGCCAGACCGTCGAAACGCGGCTTGCGAAGGAAATGCTCGCTGGCAAGCTGAAAGCCGGCGACAGTGTCGAGTTGGGTTACGACAAAGAGCGTGGCGAAGTGGTCTTCAAAAAGGTCGAGGTGGATGCGTCAAAGACTTCCGAAAAGGGTAGTCCACCTGGCCAATCGGATGATCTGACACCTGCCGCGGAGACTGGGACTTAGCCTCATGCTTGGACGGGCCCGGCAGACTGAAGACGCAAGTGTGGAGGGTTATCGTGTCAAAGCCTGATTCTGAAAGGCGTGAGCGCAACTCGACGCTGAAAAATTTCAGACTTCAGTGGGCGCTGATGAGTGCTTACGAACGTTTCGAACAATTGGTTGTTCTTGCGCTCAGTCTCATCATCGCGTCTGTGATTATGATGGCGCTACTGCAGCTCTGTCGCAGGGTCGTGCCGTTGTTGATCAGTGGTGCGATTGATCCTCTGGACCACGATGTTTTCCAGGCCCTCTTTGGCTCAATCTTCACCGTGCTGATAGCCCTGGAGTTCAAGCATTCGATTGTGCGCCCCGCCTTAAGACGCAACAGCATCGTTCAGGTTCGCACAGTGCTGTTGATCGCCCTGCTGGCGCTCAGCCGGAAGTTCGTTATTCTCGATTCTGCCGCTACTCCTGCGCTCACCATTGCCGCACTAGGATTTGCCACCCTGGTACTCGGCATCGTCTGCTGGCTCTTACGAGAGCGTGATAAGGATGACTTACGAGAAAGTGATAAGGATGAATAGCTACAATTCTTGGTGAACGCTCCGGATCTGGTGCTTAGTCCTGAAGAATTTGCAGAACTGAGCGCTCAGCTTGAAAGCTCTGCTCAACACGCCTGGCCGTGGAAGCATTACCGGTCCTGATGTGGGATGAGGGTCAATGCTATGGCCGTTGAAGGCAATGCAGGACAATTATTGGGCGTCGTCATTTTGCTTGCCGCCGCCGTGCTGGTAGTGCCGCTGTTCAAACGCATCGGGCTCGGCTCAGTGGTCGGTTACCTGGCGGCGGGCCTGATCATTGGCCCCTTCGGACTGCAACTTTTCAATGACCCCCACACCATCCTTGAGGTGGCCGAGTTGGGCGTGGTCATGTTTCTTTTTGTGATTGGCCTGGAGATGAAACCCTCTCACCTATGGGACCTGCGTAGGCAGATCTTTGGGTTGGGCAGCCTGCAGGTGGTGGTCAGTGCATGTCTGCTCACTTTTGTCGGCATGGCTTTCGGATTCTCTTGGCAGGTGTCATTTGTCTGCGCAGCGGGTTTTGTACTCACCTCCACGGCTCTGGTTATGCAAGTTCTCTCGGAACGCGGTGACATTACCGAGCCGAGAGGGCAGCACGTCGTGTCCATTTTGCTGTTTGAAGACCTGTTGATAGCCCCTTTGCTGGCGGTGGTGGCATTTCTGGCGCCCACGGAGTTGGCGAATGGACCCACGTCTCCACTTTGGCAGCGCATAGGTATCGCAGCGCTGTCCTTGGGTGCATTGGTGGCCATCGGGTTGTGGCTGCTCAATCCCCTGTTTCGGGTATTGGCCCAAGTCAAAGCGCGCGAGGTAATGACTGCCGCTGCGCTGCTGGTTGTGTTGGGCGCAGCGTTGCTGATGGAACTCGGCGGTCTTTCAATGGCGATGGGGGCTTTCGCGGCCGGTGTGTTGCTGTCCGAATCCACTTTCCGCCACCAGTTGGAGGCCGACATCGAGCCGTTTCGCGGCCTGCTGCTGGGGCTGTTTTTCCTCGGCGTCGGCATGTCGCTGGATCTGCAATTGGTGGCCGAGGCCTGGAAGCTCATCATCTCCGGCGTGCTGGCGCTGATGGTGGTCAAGGCGCTGTGTATTTATGCGGTCGCGCGCCTCGCGAAAAGCGGTCATGACGACGCGCTGGATCGCGCCTTGCTGATGGCGCAGGGTGGCGAATTTGCTTTTGTGCTGTTTGCCGAAGCGCTCAAACTCAGGGCCATCAGTCCTGAAGTCAACGCCAATATGACGGCTATTGTGGTGCTCTCCATGGTCATAACGCCGGTGACTTTATTGCTGTACAAACGGTTTGCTCGCGCGCGGACCGTTTCCCTGGACGGTGTGGAAGCCGCACAGAATCTGCGCTGCAATGTACTCATCATCGGTTTTGGCCGTGTGGGGCAGATTGCCTGCCAAGCGCCGCTCGCTCAGGGAGCGAAAATTTCCATCATCGATATAAATCCAGAGGTCATCCGCGCCGTGACACCCTATGGTTTCAAGGTCTATTACGGCGATGGCGCCCGCCATGAAATATTGCACGCCGCTGGCGCCCATCACGCTCGCGCCATCATTGTTTGTGTGGACGATAAAAAAGCCGCGACTCGCATTGTCGAAAGTACGCGGCACTTCTGCCCGCAGGTGAAATTGGTGGTACGCGCTTTTGACCGCGAACATGCGCTGGAATTGGTCAAACACGACGCCGACTACATAGTGCGGGAAACCTTTGAGGCCGCCCTGCTGCTCGGCCGTCAGGCCGTGGTGACTCTGGGGGCGTCGGAGCACGAAGCCGACGCAGTGATCGACGAAGTGCGCAAACGCGATGCCGAACGTTTTGCCTTGGAAACATCGGGCGGGCTGTTTGCCGGACGAGCGTTGGTGCTGGGAAATATTGAGCGCATCGAGCCGCCGAACCCTGAGGCGCGGGAGGCTCGGTGAGCATCAGTCACAGTGCCGGCTCAACTGCGCTCCAGAGCAGAAAACTGGCTACTCAACCACGTATAAAGCTGAGAAACCGCAGGGCTGATCTGCTTGCGATGCGGGCACACCAGACTCAACGGCGAAGCTTCGCCAGGATAATCCGGTAGCAGCACAAGCAGGCGCTCAGCGGCGATATCGGCACTGACATCCAGCCAGGATTTGTAGGCGATACCTTCACCGTCCAACGACCAGCGTCGCACGACATCGGCGTCATCGCTGAACAGTGGCCCCGAAACCTGCACGGTTTGTCCGCCCAGGTTCCACTTGTCGTAGACCCGGCCATTTTGCAGATAGAGCAGGCAGGCATGCTTGCTCAAGTCATCCGGTGTTTGGGGAGAACCGCAGCGTTGCACATACTCCGGCGAGGCAACCAGCACCCGCTGGTTCCACGGCGCAAGCGGCAGTGCCACGTAGTTGGCATCTTCATTCGGGCCGTATCGAATCGCCACGTCCACCGGGTCGCGAAACAGATTGGCCACCTGGTCCGACAGGAAAAAACGCAACGTCAATTCCGGATGCTGACGGCGGAACAGCGTCAACCACGGCAGCAGTATGTTGCGCCCCAGATCGGATGGCGCTGTCACTTGCAGTACGCCCCGCAGCGTGGCGTTCTCACCACGCAGGTTTTCCTCGCCTTGCTTCAGGGTCTCAAGCACTGAGTGGGCGGTGGGCAGATATTGCTCGCCCTCGGCAGTCAATCGCAGGCTGCGAGTGGTGCGGGCGAACAGGCGCACGTCGAGCTCGCGCTCCAGACGTTTGATGGCGGCGGCGACCTGACCAGGCAGTAGATCAGCCTCCAGCGCCGCTGCGGTGAAACTGCCCAGCGCGGCACTGCGGATAAATAAACCAAGATCGTCGATGCGGATCATTTTCACTCCTGCAGTGAAAGTGTTGGCGCATTCTGCTTGTTTTTCTTTGTACATGGGAAGTCGAAGATGGCTGCAAGTGAGCGCATCAACCCTTCAGACAGCGAGTGTCCATGAAAGCCATCACCTTTACCGAACATGCTTTGCCCATCGACAATCCACACGCATTGATCGACATCAGCCTCCCGGTGCCCACGCCTGGTCCACGGGATCTGCTGGTCGAAGTTCGCGCGGTGTCAGTGAATCCCGTCGATACCAAGGTGCGCGCCGGAACTTTCACAAAAGAACCGAAAATCCTCGGCTGGGATGCCACAGGCATTGTCCGCGAGATCGGCTCTGAAGTGACGCTGTTTCAGCCGGGCGATGAAGTGTTCTATGCCGGCTCGATTGCCCGCACCGGCAGCTACAGCGAATTCCATCTGGTCGATGAGCGGATCGTCGGGCACAAGCCTCGGTCATTGAGTGCCGCCGATTCGGCAGCGTTGCCGTTGACCTCGATCACTGCCTGGGAATTGTTGTTTGACCGGCTCGGTGTCGTCGAGGGTTCGGGGGAGGGCAAGTGCCTGTTGATCACTGGAGCGGCTGGCGGCGTCGGTTCGATGCTGGTGCAACTGGCCCGACAGTTGACCCGCCTTACCGTCATCGGTACCGCCTCACGCCAGGAAACCGCTGATTGGGTGCGGCAGTTGGGCGCGCATCACGTGATTGATCACAGCCAGCCACTGCTCGCACAGTTGCAAGCGCTCGGCGTGGCGGAGATCGACTATGTCGCCAGCCTGACTCACACCGAACAGCACTTTGCACAACTGATTGACGTGCTCAAGCCGCAAGGGCGCCTGAGCGTGATTGACGATCCCGAAAGCCTCGACGTGATGCCGCTCAAGCGTAAGTCGCTGTCGTTGCATTGGGAGCTGATGTTCACCCGGTCCCTGTACGAAACCCCGGACATGATCAACCAGCATCACCTGCTCAATCGGGTCAGCGCTCTGATTGACCAAGGTGTTCTGCAGACCACTGTGGGCGAGCACTTCGGTGCGATTAATGCGGCCAACATGCGTCGTGCCCATGCGCTGGTCGAGAGCGGCAAGGCCCGGGGCAAAATCGTTCTCGAAGGTTTCTGATTTTACTCATCAGGCGGGGCCGCTGAACCACCTGCGGCATCACTAGCCAATCTTTAATGTTGGAGCGTTGACGATGAATTCGTCCAGTAACGTGTTGGTATCGATTGCCGTACTCAAGGCCAAGGCAGGCAAAGAGCTGGCATTGAAACAGGAATTGCTGGCGCTGGTAGAGCCGACCCGCGCAGAGCCGGGCAATCTCGACTATGTGTTGTTCGAGTTGCGTGATGAGCAGGGCACGTTCTACATGCGCGAGGCTTTCAGGGATCAGGCGGCGCTGGATGCGCATTTTTCGATGCCTTACTTTCAGCGCTTTGCCGCGACGGCAGATGACCTGCTGAAAGAGCCGTTGCAACTGATATTCCTTGAGCAGGTATCGGCTTGATCATTCAACCTGCTGAACCGCACCACCTCGGCCGGGCGTGGACGCGGCCGGCGTATCAATTTGCTCCAGGGTGCGGCTTGACTCCGAATTGCGGAACGAGGTGAGCGCCCAGCTCCTCAATGACTTGCGCAGCAGGGCGCTTTCCGTACTTGAGATTCAGGATAACGTGGTCCACCCCGATTTCCTCAAGCGCCTCCAGCAAAGCCCGGAGGTGGACGCGTCCAAGCCTGAACCCCAAATGAATGTGAGTGGGTGGCGTGGACGGGTTCTCACTGAGGTCGATGTAAAGCGACTGAGTGAAGGGCTTATAGATGGAACCACATTGCTTCATGACTTCCAGTCGCCAATCTTCCACGATCAGTCGCTGCATTTTCGGCGCGCGCGGATAGTTGATCCATCCGACGCTTTCGCGCGCGATCCAATCCAGTGACTGGCGGCTATGCCCGGTCACGAGCATTGGAATGACCTGGGTTGTGGGTTTCGGAATGAGGTCTGCGCCCTGCAGCTCGCCACCGCTCCAGCGGATGGGTTCAAAGCTTGTGCTGTGGGCTCGGCGAATCACTTCGTAGTGCTCTCGAAAGATTTCTCCGCGCCTTTCGGGATCGACGTCAAAGGCCGAAAACTCCACTGGGCGATCGCCGGAGGCTACCCCAAGAATCAATCGACCTGCGCTCAACTGGTCGACGCTGGCTGATGCCTTGGCCGTGTGCAGAGGATGGTGTAAAGGGATGGCGATGGATGCGGTGCCTAGCGCTATCTCCGACGTATGAGCGGCCATATAGCCCAGGTAAACCCATGGGTCGAAGACTTGGCCAACATCGCCGAAACCAGGGTCCCGAAGAGGCACGTCGCGAAACCAGAGCGCGGAGAAGCCCAGTGCCTCTGCTCGCTTGGCCAATTCGACCTGGTTGAGCATGCTCGGAGTGTCCCCATCGAAGGCCTCCAATGGAAAGAACAATCCCAGGCTCAAATGACCCGGAGTGAACGTTCGCCTGAACCCTCGATGCTCCTGATAAGGAACCGTGCTTGGCCGATACATAATCATCTTCCTCAATGGAAGAACGTGAACCGCGGGTCGACCGGATTGAGAGGCGAGTTGTTGGCGATATGCGCGTGCAGGTCCGGATTGGCAAGGAACGGGCGGTCAAAGGCAATCAGATCGCTCCAGCCCAATACTGATCACTCAGCAACGGACTGGGGATTCATGCAAGAAGCGTAGGCGGTTTTGCAGAGAACCGCCATGTTCTGGGCGTGCGGAACTCGGATTTTGGCGCCAAGACTAAGATTGATCATCCACCACTGACCTTCCAGTGTTTGACGTTATCAGCAAACACCATCTGCTTCATCTCATGAGCAATACCATAAGCCAGCGATTCATGGGCGGCGATGACCTTTTCCTCCGCGGACAAGCAATGAAAAATGTCGAGTTTGGTCGCTGCGTCAGCGGTTTCGAGCATGAAGATTTGCACGTAGCGCGCAAGGTCATTGTCGAGACTGGACAGGTATTCCCGTAGTCGTTGATGGTCGACGGATTTTTGGCTGAAGTACCAGTTCATCGGATGAATCAGAAAGCGTGCGTGAGGGGATGTGATGCGCCGGCCTGCCGCCAGAAACATGATGATGCCCATCGATTCGATATTGCCGGCGTTGATTGCGCAAAGCGGTACGGGCAACGACTTCAGGAACGTGTAGAGCGTGAAGCCAAAATTGGTGCTGCCCCCGCAAGTGGACAGGTTCAGGAGAAGGGAGGTGGCACCCTGATCGATGGCTTCAAGGCAGCAATCCCTGAAGCGCTCGGTCGTTGCCTGGTCGATCTGGCAATGAAAATGCACGATGTGTTCAGTCATTGATTGACCTCCTGGGTGCGATGCGGGGGAGGGCTTCCAAGCGCTATTGAGTCTAGTAAACATCGCTTATTCAGGGCGAAAAACCGCCGTAAGGTGACACCGACGAATGGGACAGCCGTCAGTCGACTGGTCGCCGTTTCCAATGGAACCAAACGCCCGAATCCGCTCGTCGCGAGCCCCGTATTTCCGTTCAAACTTTCCGTTTTGTGCATCCTCCGAATTGTACGGGCCCATGCTCGTGCCAACGATGTAGAGGTGAACAAAATGGCCAATACAGGAAATAACAATCCAGGCAATTTTTCCAATGATCCTGACAAGGCTTCAGAAGCCGGAAAGAAAGGCGGAGAAGCGTCTGGCGGCAACTTTGCGAACGATCCACAACGCGCGTCTGAAGCGGGTCAAAAGGGAGGTCAAGCTTCTGGCGGACAGCCCTCGCGCGATAAAGACAGCATGTCCGGAGGTGGGCAGGGTACAAATCGCGGAGGGGAATTTGCCGACGATAAGGAAAACATGTCCAAACCAGGCCAAAAAGGCGGCCAGGCTTCCGGCGGACAACAGTCCAACAAGGCTGATCAATCGTCCAGCGGCGGGCAAGGAAGCGGACGCGGTGGCAATTTCGCCGATGACCGCGATAAGTCGTCTGGAACGGGGCGCAATGATGATGGGATGAGCGGAGGTGGAGGACGTAAGTCTTGATGTCGTCTGACCCTATCAAGCCCCGAATTTTCGGGGCTTGATATCGATGGCAATGCTCGTCTTATCTTGCTTAAGTCATGCTGATGGGGCTAGATCGCCTTCACCCTTGTCTCCTCGCCAGGATCAATTTATGCCACTGAGATTTCACAAGATGCACGCCAATGGCGATGACTTCGTTGTTGTGGACTCGCGAAACTCGACCAATCTAGCGCCTTTCTCGGGAGCACTCACAGGTAGCTGGTAATGAGCATGGGGTAGGGCAGTTGAAGGATTGAATGGAACATCTTCACTATATTGCGCGGTTTCTTTCGCCGCCTTAGACATCACTGTTACGTAAGGTCAAATCGCTCCAACGCATAATCCTTACCTGCCAAGGTCAGTTCAAAAATGGTGGCGCCAAACGTACCGCGGGTCACTTTTTGCGTCACCAGACGTTTAGCCTGGAGTTGCTTTAGACCGGCTTCAACTTCTACCGTGCTGAGGGAGACAAGTTTGCAAACCGAGTTCAAGTTTGCAACTTTTCTGAAGTTCGCATGATAGGCCAAAACTTCCATCAGTAGCGTTTGGTTATCGGTCAACTTTGGAAACTGAGGGTTGTTCTTTTTGTAAACCTTTCGCTCTATCTCGTGTAACTCGCCGTCAGTTCCATCAGGGATGCGGACGTAGTAAATCGCTACAGACAGCGTGCCGATTAAAATCGCGATAATCATCAGCAGCGACCAATTCGGCATTGGCGTTTCCAGCAAAAGCCAATCCCCCAAACGTAGCAGCCAGCTCGTGGTATCGGCCAACAATGTCAGGTCGAAATAAGTTTCGAGCGACGTTATGGCCACCCAAGCGACAACGAAAATGCCAGCCAGGAAGGCCATAGCCTTGGGTGTGAACGAGGAATGCTTGCCTTGTGCTGCCATGCTACTCGTCTCGACCGCAGAAACTGATGCTATCAGCATAGCAGTGGAAAAGCGGGCGTCTGGCACCTCACCTGCAAGGTCCAGCATTTGGCCTTATCAAACCAACGGACTCCCGCGCATCCCTCGCGCCGGATCATCCAGCAACCTGAATTGCTCCACCATAAAATCAATCAACATCCGCATCGACGGCAGCATCCCTTGCCTGCTCGCAAACACCGCATAAATCATCTCGGTCCGCGGTGCCCAATCAGGCAACACCACCACCAGCTGCCCGCGCTCGATAAAGTCATGCACCAGCGACATCGGCATCTGCGCAATGCCGACGCTGTCTATCGCCGCGCAGCGCAGCATCGGCAGCCCCTTAGTAATCAGTTGAGGACGGTGCTGGATCGTGAATTCCAAGCCATCTTGATGGAACAGCGTCCAGCTGTAATCGCGTTGCGGGCTGCCGTGATGGACGCTGGGGAAGCGTGACAGGTCTTCCGGCTCCTTGGGTTCACCGAGGCGGTTCAACAGCGCGGGACTGGCCACCAGGCATTGCGGCCGCTGGGACATGACGCGGTTGACCAGGTCCGAGTCCTGAAGGGGAGGCGGGCGGACTCTCAGTGCCAGGTCAACGCCTTCGGCGACCACGTCGACCTGACGGTCGCTGGCTTCCAGATGCACTTCGACACGCGGGTGCATGGCCATGAACCGGGTGATGATGCCGCCGACGCATTCTTCCAGTAAGACCGTCGGGCAGGTAACGCGCAGCAAGCCGCCGGGTTCTGAGTGGGTCATGGCAACCGCCGCTTCAGCGGCTTCTGCGCCTTTGAGCATGGCGCGGCAATGGGCGTAATACGTCTGCCCTAATTCCGTCACCGTGAAATGGCGGGTGTTGCGGATGATCAGGCGCACGCCCAGGCGTTCTTCGAGCAGTGCAATGCGCCGGCTGAGGTTGGATTTTGGAATGCCCAGCGCCCGTGCGGTCGGCGCGAAGCCGCCGTGGTCCACCACCATCACAAAGTACTGAAGGTCATTGAGGTCGAGCACCGGGCGACATCCATTCGGCCAAAAGAGGCCAACTATACAAGAACGATCGTCCAATGGATGGGAAAGACAAACCCGTTTTTCGGGACTGGTTCACAAGACAGCGAAGCACCTAGATTGCCGCCGTTCGGTGGATTCATTAAAGGAGCTTCAGATGTTACATAGGATGATTCTCGCGATGTCTCCACGCTTTTTTTACTGGATGACTAAAACTTGAACAAGCTGTCCGAGATGCAATCTTTTGTCATGGTGGTGGACACCGGTAGTATTTCCGAAGCCGCTCGGCGTTTGGGTATCGCAAAATCCATGGTCAGCCTGCGGATCCAGCAACTGGAAAAGCGCCTGGGCAGTATTCTGCTGGAGCGTGGGCGCCAAGCCCGGTTGACGGAGGCGGGCGATGTTTTTTACCGTTATTGCGTGCGCATTCTGGCCGATGTCGAAGATGCCGAAGACGCGGTGCAGGCGTTTCAATCGAGCTTGCGCGGTGTGCTGCGGCTGGCTGCGCCGATGGCCTTCAGCATTCGTTACCTGACGCCGATTCTGTCGTCCTTCGCGGTGCGTTACCCGGAGTTGCAGCTGGATATCGAGTTCGATGACCGCCACGTCAATCTGCACGAAGAACGCTATGACGCGGCCATCCGCATCGGCGAGTTGCCGGACTCTTCCCTGGTCGCCAAGACCATCACGCCCAACCGCCACATCATTTGCGCAAGCCCCGGATATCTTGCCGAACACGGCACACCGCAAACCCCGCAAGAGCTGTCCCGGCACTTCGCCATGCTCTATGTGAATCGCGAACCCCACGGCATGTGGACGCTGCCGGTGAACAACACCCTGGAATCGTTCCGTGTGCGCTGCCGGATGCGCACCAACAACGGCCATCAACTCATGGAAGGCGCCAAGGCCGGCATGGGCCTGGCGATTCTGCCGACTTTCCTGGCGGCGCCGGCGATTGTGGCCGGTGAGCTCAAGGAAGTGCTGGCGTCTTATGCCCCACGTGGCGGCAATATTTCGGCGGTCTACCGGCAATCCCAGCGTGCGTCGCCCAAGCTTCATGCGCTGACCAGCTTCCTCATCGAACAGATCGGCAACCCGCCGGTGTGGGAGCAAATGCTTGCGGCTCACACGCGTTCAATCGTTCTGGAAAAACGAAACCGGGAATCGTCTTTTGCCGGCTTATGAGCCTGCGCACCGTCCAATATGCTTTTTCCCAACAGACGCATTCTGACGTCTGACAGGGAAGAAAACGGATGAAGAGTACCCTTGACAATCCTGCTCGCCGGGCGGTCCTGGCCGGCGGAGTTGTGGCCGCTGCGACGTTGGCGGCGGGCAGTGGTTTGGCGCAGGCGTTTGAGTCCAGCGGTATGGCTGGCAAGCGTGGCGCTGATCGTGCGTCGGTTGATGTGATCATTGTTGGCGGTGGTTCGGCGGGCGCGGTGCTGGCCCGTCGGTTGAGCGAGAACACCACGCGTCAGGTGTTATTGCTCGAAGCCGGCCATGGCTACGGCCCGCACAATTACCCCGAGATCGTGGCCAGCAGCGACATCGTCGGCGCTAACGCCAACCCTGAATTCGAGTGGGGTTACAAGACCCGACCGGGCTACATCGACCACCCCATCGGCGTCTTGCGCGGCAAGGTGTTGGGTGGGAGTTCGGCGATCAACGGCGCGGTGGCCATCCGTGCCCGTGCCACCGATTTCAAGCGCTGGGATCTGCCAGGCTGGAGCTACGAAGAGCTGCTGCCGTCGTTCAAAAAACTGGAAACCCACAGCGGTGGTGCGAGCGCGTTGCACGGCCATGAAGGGCCGCTGCCGGTGCATCAACTCGGCAAGGCCGACGTCACGCCCATGCAGCGCGCGTTCATCTACGCGACCTTCGCCAATGGCTATCGCGTAATCGAAGACTTTGACGGCGCTGACGCCCACGGCGTCGGCCCGTACCCGATGAACATTGTCAACGGCGTGCGGGTCAACACCGGCATGGCGTACCTCACCGACGAGGTGCGCGCCCGCGACAACCTGCACATCCAGACTGACAGCCTGGTGGACAAAGTGCTGTTCGACGGCAAACGTGCGATCGGCGTGCAACTGGCCAACGGTGAAAAATTGTTGGCCGCTGAAGTGATCCTTTCCGCCGGCAGCTACGGCAGCGCCGCGATCCTCTTGCGTTCGGGCGTTGGGCCTGGCGAAGACCTGCGTGCCTTGCAGATTCCGCCAGTCGCCGAGCTGCCGGTCGGGCAAAACCTGGTGGATCACCCGTTCTATTACAACGCCTACGCCGCCAAGCCAGACGCCATCGGCAGCCAGTCGCCCGCCATCGGCGCCAAGCTCTGGACCCACAGCCGTTCCGCCGAGACTGGCGAGCTGGACCTGCACATCACCGCCACCCACTTGTTTCCTCATGATCAAAGCCCGACCGGCGTCGGCTTCGTGCTCGCCGTCGCCCTGACGCGGCCACTGTCTCGGGGCAAGGTGACGCTGGCCAGTCGTGATCCGTTCGTGGCACCGACCATCGACCTGAATTTTCTCGCCGAGCCCAAGGACCGCCAGCGCCTGCTGGATGGCATCCGCCTGGCCCGCAAAATCGGCGGCACAGGGCCGCTGAATGCGTTGATCCATTCCGAGCTCAACCCCGGTCAAGGCAACGACTCGGACGAGGCGCTGCTGGCCAGCGTCAAAGCCAGTCTCGACACCTATCACCACCCGACCTCGACGGCGCCGATGGGCAAGCCGGGGGATGCGCGGGCGGTGGTCGACCTGCAAGCGCGGGTCATTGGTGTGCAGGGGCTGCGCGTCGTGGACGCGTCGATCTTCCCCGACGTGCCCTCGGTCGCCACCAACATCACCGTGATTGCCGCCGCCGAGCACATTGCTCGTCTCTACGCTTAATTTTCAGGAACCTGCCTCTATGAACAGCACCCCGGTATTGAACTGGATCGACGGCCAATGGCTGGACTCCGGTGTTTACAAAGACTCCATCGACCCGGCGACTTACGAGCTGATCGGCCGATACGCCGAAGGCGGCTTGAACGAAGCGCAAGCCGGCATCGAGGCCGCGCAACGGGCATTTGCCGAATCGCCCTGGAAAGATGACCGACACTTGCGCGCTCAGGTCTTGCTTGAGCTAGCGGATGCCTTCGAGCGCAACGCCGATGAGCTGATCGACACTCTGGCACTGGAGAACGGCAAGATTCGGCCCGAAGCCGAGTTTGAAGTCGGCATGGTGCCCTCCAAGTTGCGCTATTACGCGGCCCTGGCGCGTGCCGAATACGGGCGTGCGGCGGAGCCAAAACCCGGCAGGATTTCCCTGGTGATTCGTCAGGCGGTGGGCGTGGCGGGCATCATCGTGCCGTGGAACTCGCCGGTGGTCTTGATGATCCGCTCGCTGGCTCCGGCGCTGGCGGCCGGTTGCACCACGGTCATCAAGATGCCCGGGCAAACCGCCCAGACCAACTGCCTGGTGGCGCGGATCATGAGCGAGGCGCTGTCGCTGCCCCGTGGCGTGATCAATCTGTTCAGCGAGCAGGGCGCGGCGGGCTCGATCCATCTGGTGGAATCACCGCGTGTTCCGGTGATCAGTTTCACCGGCAGCACCAGCACCGGCCGGGCGATTTCCGCCGCGGGTGCCCAGCACCTCAAGCGTTTTGGCCTGGAGCTCGGTGGAAAAACGCCGATGCTGGTGTTCAACGACGCCGACCTGGACGCGGCCGTGCCGACCCTGGTGAAAGCCCTGACGGTATTCGCCGGCCAGTTCTGCATGACCGGTTCGCGGCTGTTGGTGCAACGGGATATCGCCACGGTGTTGACTGAGCGTTTGGCCGCAAAACTGGACGCAGTGCGCGCCGGGCCCGCCGCCGACTCGGCCAGCGAGATGGGGCCGTTGATCGATAAGCCCAACGTGCAACGGGTCAATCAAATCGTCAAAGAGGCGATTACCGCCGGTGCCCAGGTCATCGTGCGCGGTGGCCCGGTGACCGAGGGGCCGTTGGCCAAGGGTGCGTTCTATCGCCCGACGCTGCTGCGGGTCAGCGACCCCGAAATGGCCATCGTCCAGCGCGAAACCTTCGGCCCGGTGCTGACATTGCAAGTGTTTGACAGCGAAGCCGAAGGCATCGAACTGGCCAACAACAGCGAGTTCGGCCTGGCCGCCAGTGTCTGGACCCGCGATGTCGACCGCGCGCTGCGGGTGGCTCGCGAACTGGAGGCGGGCACGGTATGGGTCAATGACTGGGCCGTGGTCTACGACGAGTTTGAAGAGGGCGGTTTCAAACAGTCGGGGCAGGGGCGGCTGAACGGCGTGGCGGCCATGGATGATTTTGTCGAGTACAAACACATCGCCCTCAATCCCGGCCTGCGCAAGGGCTGAATCTAATGCGGCCCACCCGATTTATGATCGGCGCGCTGCTGGCGGGGACGCTGACTGCGTCCTCCGCTTTTGCCGCCCACGAAAATGATGTGTCACCCATGAGAAGTGCCCCCATGTCCAAGGACAGACTTTACGACGCCTTACTGGACGCGCTGACCGCAACGTTCGGCCACCATCCGGGCTTTCGCGCGACCCATGCCAAGGGTGTGCTGCTCAGCGGAACCTTTATGGCATCGCCGCCCGCGCCGGTATTGAGTCGGGCGGCGCATTTGCAGGGTCAACCAGTGCCGGTGTTGCTGCGGTTCTCCAACTTCAGCGGCGTACCCGCCACCGAGGACGGCGACCCGATGGCCAGTCCTCATGGCCTGGCCATTCGTTTTGCCCTGCCGGACGGTGAGTCCACTGATATCGTGACCCACTCGTTCGACGGCTTCCCGGTGGCCACCCCCGAAGACTTCCTGAGTTTTCTGCAAGGCATCGCCGCCAATGTCGCCACGCCGCCGGACCCGCTGCCGCTGCAAACCTTTCTGGCCAGTCATCCCCGAGCCGAACATTTCCTTCAAACGCCCAAGCCCGCGCCGAGCAGTTACGCCGGTATCGAGTACTTCGGCATCAACGCCCTGGTGTTCACCAACCGTCAGGGTGAAGCGCATATCGGCCGATACCGGATTGAACCGTTGCGAGTGGAGCCAGTATTGAGTGAGCAGCAAGCCGCCGCGCTGCCTGCCGATTATTTGCAGGATGAAATCAGCGCACGGTTGGGCAGGGGCGCTGTGAAGTTGCGTCTGGTGGTGCAGTTGGCGGCGCCCGGGGATGCCATCGAGGACGGTTCGATCCCTTGGTCGCGCAGCCACGATGAAGTTGAGCTGGGGATACTGACCCTCGATGCGTTTGTCCCGGCCGGGGAGCAGCAATCCGCCCAACAGCGCCTCGACTTCAACCCCGGTCGCTTGATCGACGGCATTGCACCCAGTGACGACCCGATGATTCTGGCGCGCGAACGCATCTACCAACGGGCGCTGCTCCGGCGGCAGCAACCATGAGCATCGAGGCTGAGATTGGCGTCAGCGTGATTGTGCATGAGGTCAATCCGCAGCATCAGGCGTTGTATGAGCAGTGGATGAACAAGGCCATCGACGCGCATCGGCAGTTTCCGGGTTACCTGGCAACGGACGTGGTCAAGCCTGTTGGCTCGCACCTGCGTTACGCGATCATTTTGCGCTTTGTCAGCAAGGGGCACGTTGTGGCGTGGCTGGAATCTCAGGTGCGGCATGCGTTGTTGCGCGAGTCATTGCCCTGGTTGCGGCAGGACTATCACCGTACTGACGATGATTCGAAATTCTGGTTTGAACCGGTGCAGGGGCGGGTGACTGTTGCGCGATGGAAGCAATGGGTGCTGTCTTGGATGATCGTTTTGCCGTTGACGGTGTTCTTGCCTTGGGGGTTGGCGGTGCTGCTTGAACTGGCTGATCTGCGATGGCCGGTCTGGGTATTCAAGGTCACGGTAGCCGGGTTGGTATCGTTCAACATGGTGTATTGGCTGATGCCGTTGACGACGCGGTTGATGTCGCGGTGGTTGTTGAAGTGATGATCGAATGAGGATTGCCCGCAGTCTGTTTAAACAGAAAAAATCACTCACGTTTAAATGAAGCTTGCTGTTACCGCATCGAGGCTACAACGCCTTGCGCCACCCCCTACACGTAAGACAGAATCCGCCGGCTTGTGCGTCTGGGGCGCGGGTTTTATCGTTCCTGGGTCACTGAAAAACAGTGATCGGGTTTGGTAGCCCGGTATAACTAGACGCATAGCGCATCGTTCGCAGACGTGTTCACGTCTCCGATTTATGGTGGCCATGCGCAGGGCTCCTTCGGGGGCGCCGGGTTCATCTAGTTACCGGTCTACCAACCCGCGTATGGCCGCCACCCTTCGTTTGGTAGCGAGGGTGATGGCTCTTCTTTATGTGTTAACTAGAGAGTTCCATCCATGATCAAACCAACGCCAAACCCACCGGACACCGATCCGGCATCCCCCTATGAATCCCTCGATTCGAAAAAACTCCACGAAGCCGCCGAGCGCGCCCTCGACCACTACCTCAACCCGGGGGCCCACATCATGGCCAGCACCCACGAACCCGAACCCATGTTCCTCGCCAACCCCAAGTACGACACCGAATCCCTGCTGGCCAACGCCAGCGAATCACTGGGCTCGGCCACCACCATGCTCAGCAACTTCGCCGCGCTGTTGGACAACTCACACCGCAAGACCCTGCTGGGGATCACACAAGTGGTGATGCTGGGGGAATTGGCCGTGAACCAGGCGCTGGATAACGTCGAGCCCAAGGCGTAAATCACCAATCCCTGTAGGAGTGAGCCTGCTCGCGATGGCGGTGGGTCAGGCAACATTTCTGTTGAATGCAAATCCACTATCGCGAGCAGGCTTGCTCCCACATTGGATGGTGTCGTCCCACAGGTATTGTTATCGCCGCTGCCCCCTGTAGGAGTGAGCCTGCTCGCGATGGCGGTGGGTCAGGCAACATTTCTGTTGAATGTAAATCCGCTATCGCGAGCAGGCTCGCTCCCACATTGGATGAGGTCGTCCCACAGGTATTGTTATCGCCGCCGCTCCCTGTAGGAGTGAGCCTGCTCGCGATGGCGGTGGGTCAGGCAACATCTCTGTTGAATGTAAATCCGCTATCGCGAGCAAGCTCGCTCCCACATTGGATGGGGTCGTCCCACAGGTATTGTTATCGCCGCTGCTCCCTGTAGGAGTGAGCCTGCTCGCGATGGCAGTGGATCAGCCAACATTTCTGTTGAATGTAAATCCGCTATCGCGAGCAGGCTCGCTCCCACATTGGATGGGGTCGTCCCTCAGGTATTGTTATCGCCGCTGCTCCCTGTAGGAGTGAGCCTGCTCGCGATGGCGGTGGATCAGCCAACATTTCTATTGAATGTAAATCCGCCATCGCTAGCAGGCTCGCTCCCACATTGGATGGGGTCGTCCCTCAGGTATTGTTATCGCCGCTGCTCCCTGTAGGAGTGAGCCTGCTCGCGATGGCGGTGGATCAGCCAACATTTCTGTTGAATGTAAATCCGCTATCGCGAGCAGGCTCGCTCCCACATTGGATGGTGTCGTCCCACAGGTATTGTTATCGCCGCTGCTCCCTGTAGGAGTGAGCCTGCTCGCGATGGCGGTGGGTCAGGCAACATTTCTGTTGAATGTAAATCCGCCATCGCGAGCAAGCTCGCTCCCACATTGGATGGTGCCATCCCACAGGTATTGTTATCGCCGCTGCCCCCTGTAGAAGTGAGCCTGCTCGCGATGGCGGTGGATCAGCCAACATTTCTGTTGAATATAAATCCGCTATCGCGAGCAAGCTTGCTCCCACATTGGATGGTGCCATCCCACAGGTATTGTTATCGCCGCTGCCCCCTGTAGGAGTGAGCCTGCTCGCGATGGCGGTGGATCAGCCAACATTTCTGTTGAATATAAATCCGCTATCGCGAGCAAGCTTGCTCCCACATTGGATGGTGCCATCCCACAGGTATTGTTATCGCCGCTGCTCCCTGTAGGAGTGAGCCTGCTCGCGATGGCAGTGGATCAGCCAACATTTCTATTGAATGTAAATCCGCCATCGCGAGCAGGCTCGCTCCCACATTGGATGGTGCCGTCCCATTGTTATCGCCGCTACCCCCTGTAGGAGTGAGCCTGCTCGCGATGGCGGTGGATCAGCCAACATTTCTGTTGAATGTAAATCCGCTATCGCGAGCAGGCTCGCACCCACATTGGATGGGGTCGTCCCACAGGTATTGTTATCGCCGCTGCTCCCTGTAGGAGTGAGCCTGCTCGCGATGGCGGTGGGTCAGCCAACATTTCTGTTGAATGTAAATCCGCCATCGCGAGCAAGCTCGTTCCCACAGGCCTCGCGCTGCTCGGCAGCGGCTACACGTCCAGCATCTGATCCGTATTTTCCTTCGCCATCTGCCTCTGTCATGCACCCACCCTCACGCTCACAATGACAGCACGGTCCGCAGTCGCGCAGTCACTGCACCGTAAACTCATAATGTAGGAGGCCCCATGGGCAAGATGGCAATTTTCCTCGGTGGATTTCTGGTGTTAACCATTTTGATTGGTGCCCTGGCCACCATCTCTCCCGTTTAGTCCCTTCCTCCCGGCAGCAAAAAGCAAAACGCCTCCACATCGGGAGGTGTTTGCGATTTGAGTTCGGCAATCACTCCGCCCGCCAGCGCCGCGCCTGCACAATCAGCGCCGGGGCAAAGTGCAGCACGACCATCCGCACCAAATGATGCGTCAGGATAAACACCACATTCAGCCCGCCACTGAACGCGACGATGGCAATGGTTTCAATGGCGCCCGGCATGTACGCCAGCCACAACGACAGCGGATCGCTGCCCAGCAACTGCCCGGCTACACCGGCAAACGCGGCGGCGATCAGCAACATGAGGCCGACGGCGAGCAGCCCGGTGCGGCCATGGCGGACCAGTTCGGTGAAGGTGATGTCCTTGAATTTCGAGCCAATCAGCACACCGATCAGCACGGAGGCGGAGTCGATACTCCACTGCGGCAGGTGGAATGTCTGGAGGTAGCCCAGCTTGATGCAGGCGGCGGTGAGCACGATGGCGGTGAGCATGAACGGCGCTGGCACGCCGACGCTCAACAGCACGCGGCCGAGCAGCAGGCACAAGGCGATCAGCGACAGCAGGGTCAGCGCCGTACTCACGCCCAGCGGGCTGCTCTGGGCCAGCGCCACGTCGACATGCCCGGGAATGCAAAAACTGACCAGCAAGGTGATCGACAACAGGCGGACCAGGTGCACGACGATCACTTTGCTGGACGCGCGTTCAGACTCGATCAAGTCGAAGACGGCGGCGAGTGCGCCGGGGTACACGGATAACAGCGAGTCCTTGAGGTTCCAGCCCGAGACTCTGAACAACCAGAAACCGGCCACGGAACTCTGGACCATCAGGCACAGCAGCATGAAGCCGAGGCTGGGCAACATGGCCGCCACGGTGTGATTGTCCCACGAGGTAAACATCAAGCCGGTCGCAATCCCCAGCACAATTTGCACATAGCCAAGGCTGAAGGGCAGGGTGGGGGAAAATCGCAGATTGCTGGCGATCAACGCGCTCGCGAGTATCGAGCCCAACAACAGGCCGTGGGGGATACCGGCGTATTGCAACACGGTGCCGACGCCGGTGGCGATCAGCAAACACACCAGGGTTTTCATGAGTCTTCCTTGATTCTTGAAGTGCGCCAACGCTTCCATTTGGGCCGTGCACGTTTTCCCACTTAATGGCGTGAGGCGTCAAGTACGTGCATCTCAGTGTTGTCAGTGTGAGTTACCGGGTATGGCGAGCGGCCGTCCGTGGGCCCGCCCCTGTCGATCAGAGGCGGGTTATCGCGAACCCTCCCGACTTCATTGCCGGGCCTGGGGTGAATGCGGGTTGTGGTCGGTGTGTTTCGGTCCAGCCAATGCCCACGCCACCACCCCAATCAGCGGCACAAACACGATCACCACGATCCACAAGAGTTTGTTGGTCGATTTGCCTTCGGCTTTGCGCACTCGGTTGATTGCCCATAGCTCGACCAGCAACAGAACGGCTGTCAGCACGATCCAGATTGTTTCGATTTGCATGAGTCACCCTCCAGATAGTCCTTTTGTTAGGTGAGCCGTGGTGGGCAGGGTTCATTAAATTTTGGTGGAGGCTTGTGCTGGGTTGCTCGCGAGGGTGATCTGTCAGTCACATCTGTTTAACTGTCAGGGCCTCATCGCGAGCAGGCTCGCTCCTGTAGGGATTGCGGGGGTTCATTAGATCGAGTTGGCGAGCTTTCCGGTGGAGAGGCGGCGTTTGTAGGCGCTGTCGCGGTTGGCCAGCCAGTAGTAGAGCGGCGAGGTGATGAGCAGGCCGACCAGCCAGGACAGGTCAGCGCCGTTGATGTGTTCGGAGATGGGCCCAACGTACAGCGGCGTGTTCATGAACGGAATCTGCACCGCGATCCCGATTGCATACGCCAGCAACGCCTGCGGGTTGTAGCGTCCATAGATCCCGCCATCGACCTTGAAGATCGAATCGATGTCGTACTGACCTTTGTGAATCGCGTAGAAATCGATCAGGTTGATCGCGGTCCACGGCACCAGTACCACGAGCAGCACCAGCACCATATCGACGAAGTGCCCGATGAAGTTGGCAGAGGCGCCGACGGCGGCGAAGCAGCAGGCGGCAAGGATGATGACGGAGAGGACGGCGCGGCTTTTGGCGGTCGGGATCCAGCGGTAGGCGAAGGTTTGCACCAGGGTGATTACCGACAGCACAGCGCCGTAGAGGTTGAGGGCGTTGTGGCTGATGACGCTGAGCAAGAACAACACGAGCATCAACGGGCCGATGGAGCCGGTGGCGAGTTTGACCGCGTCCATGGTGTCCATGCCCACGGGCGTGGCGAGGACGGCGACGGCGCCGAAGATGAACGAGAGGCTGGAGCCGAGGACGGTGCCCAGGTACGTGGTCCAGAACGTGGCGGCCACCGGCACGCTCGCCGGCAGGTAGCGCGAGTAGTCGGAGACGTAGGGGGCAAAGGCGATTTGCCAGAGCGCGGCGAGGGAGACGGTGGCCAGCCAGCCGGAGATGTTGAAGCTGCCACGGGTGAGGAAATCGGCGGTCTGCACGTGGGTGAAGATGTAGCCGAAACCAAGCACGATGCCGGCGCCCAGCACCCAGGTGCCGATGCGGTTGAGTACGTGGATGAACCGGTAGCCGATGATGCCGATGATGCCGGAACCGAGGGCGCCGATGACGATGCCGACCGGCACCGGCACGCTGTCGACCACGCCGTGCAGGGATTTGCCGGCAAGAACGATGTTGGAAGCGAAGAAGCCGATGTACATGATGCCGGCGATCAGCACCACCAGCAGGGCGCCGAGGGAGCCGAACTGGGTGCGGCTCTGGATCATCTGCGGGATGCCCATCTGTGGGCCTTGCGCCGAGTGCAGCGCCATCAGCACGCCGCCGACCAGGTGGCCAACGAGGATGGCGACGATGCCCCACACCAGGTTGAGGTGGAACATCTGCACGCCAAGGGCGCCGGTGACGATGGGCAGCGGGGCGATGTTGCCGCCGAACCAGAGGGTGAACAGGTCACGGGTCTTGCCGTGGCGATCTTCGGGCGGCACGTAGCCGATGGTGTGTTTTTCGATGAGCGGGGCGGCGGTTGTTGCGGTGGTAACCATGACGGACTCCAAGGCAATTTGAGTACGTGGACGTACTTCGGTGAGCGCCGCACGGGGGCGACGCTTTTCTTGTTGGAGTGATGATGTGCGGTGGGGGCGGATAGATAAATTAGTAAGATTGTGGGTATAGACGTTAAAAAAAGTAGGTCGTTTGGTCACCGCAAAACCCTGTGGGAGCTAGCCCGCCAGCGATAGCGATTTGACAGTCAACATTGATTTGGCTGTCAGATCGCTATCGCTGGCGGGCTAGCTCCCACAGGGATTTTTTGGGTGTTCGGAATCTTTGTTATTCAGTGATCGATAGCAGCATCCGTTGCAACATGGCGTCGCAGGCAGTGAGTTGTTCGAGGCTGACGAATTCGTCGGGTTTATGGCCCTGGTCCATGCTGCCGGGGCCGCAGACGACGGTGGGAATGCCGGCGGCATCGAACAGGCCGCCCTCGGTGCCGAAGGCCACGGTGCCGAACGCTCGGGAGCCACAGAACCTGGCGATCAACTCGGCCGCTTCGCTGTGTGCATCAGTCGCCAATCCCGGATACGCCGACAACTGGCTGAATCGAATCTCGCTCTGTTCACTCACGGCACGCATGCGCGGCAACACCTGTTGCTCGGCAAAGGCCTTCAACGCCTGTGCAACTTCACTCGGATCATACGAGGGCAACGCGCGGATTTCGAAGTCGAAGCGGCAATCGGCGGGGACGATGTTCAAGGCCTTGCCACCGCAAATCACCCCGGTTTGCACAGTGCTGAACGGCGGATCGAACCGCGCATCGTGATGCTCGGGGGCTTTGAGTCGGTTGCCGATCCGCCCCAGCTCACCAATCAGTTCGGCGGCGTATTCGATGGCATTGACCCCCAGCGGCGCGTAGGCGGAGTGGCACGCTTCACCGTGGACATCGCAGCGCATCGCCAGTTTGCCTTTATGCCCGAGCACCGGCTTGAGCTCGGTCGGCTCGCCGATAATGCACAGCATCGGTTTGACTGGGCGCTGTTCCAACTCCGCCAGCAACGAACGCACGCCGAGGCAGCCGACCTCTTCATCGTATGAAAGCGCGATGTGCACCGGCAGCCGCAACCGGGCGTTCACCAGCGACGGAACGAGGGCCAGTACACAAGCGATGTAGCCTTTCATGTCCGCCGTGCCGCGCCCGAACAGTTTGCCGCCGCGCTCGGTGAGTTCAAACGGCGCAACAGTCCACGGCTGGCCGTCGACGGGCACCACGTCGGTGTGCCCCGACAGCACGATGCCCGGCCGATCCGCCGGGCCAATGGTCGCGAACAGATTGGCCTTGCTGCGCTGCTCGTTGTAAATCAGCTCGCAAGGCACATCGAAACCCTCGAGGTAGTCGCGGATGAACTCGATCAGGTGCAGGTTGGATTCGCGGCTGGTGGTGTCGAACGCCACCAGGGTTTCCAGCAAATCACGGCTGCTGCTCATCGGTCGTCTCCGGCGACGCCGTAGCCGGGGGACTTGTCGGGGGCGAGGGCGCGGTCGATGTAGTCCTGAACTTGCGGGCGATAAGCGTCCCAAAGTTTTTCCAGCTGGCCGATGGGATTTTCGTCCGCCCAATCGACCCGCAGGTTGATGATCGGCCAGGTCAGTTCGCCGACCACCACCATCGCCGCCGAATGCACCGGCCCGGCTTCGCCACCGGCGGCGATGGCCGCTTTCATGGCAGCGAGCAAGCGGTCGGCGAGTTGTCCTTCGCCGTGTTCGAACGCTTGGACCATGGCCTCGATAACCGAACGGTCGGCAAGCATGTTGCCGGCGGCGACGCATTGTTCACCGGACACGGCGTTGTGGTTGCCCAGGGTTTGCGCGCCGCTGAAATGCGCGGTCTGGCCGAGGTGGTCGATGGCGGTAATCTGACGGTATTGGCTGTAGCCGTTGCGGGTCAGGACTTTGTCCAGCGCCTCGGCCGGCGCCAGGCCTTGTTCCATCATGGCGAGCACTTCCGGGCCTAACGACGGCAAGGTGATGTTTTGTGTGGAGACGGCGCCGACACCCGGCAACAGCCAGGGGCAACGGGCGCCGACGGCGATGCTGGAGGAACTGATCGCAATGCCGAACTGGCCGGTTTCGGGGCATCGGGCGGCGATGGAGAAAGTCATGGGTTTAGCTCCTTGGTTTGCCTTGGAGAAGGTGGTGTCTGGGCGGGCCTCTTCGCGAGCAGGCTCGCTCCTGCAGATGATCGGTGACGTGCATGAAATCGAGATCTACCGTAGGAGCGAAGCTTGCTCGCGAAGGCCGCGACTCGGTCTAACGGCTCACTCAGGAATCACCGCAATCACATCAATCTCCATCAGCCACTGCGGCTGCCCCAGCGCCGACACCACCAGCCCGGTCGAAATCGGAAACACGCCTTTGAGCCACTTGCCCACTTCCTGATACACCGGCTCGCGATACCGCGGGTCAATCAGATAAGTCGTGGTTTTCACAATGTGGCTGAGATCGCTGCCTGCCTCTTCCAGCAACTGCTTGACGTTGCGCATGGCCTGCTCGGCCTGCGCACGCGGGTCACCCAGACCCACCAGCCGGCCCTCGAAATCCGTTCCGACCTGGCCGCGAACATAAACGGTATTGCCGGCCCGGACCGCCTGGCACAGGTCATTGTCCAGGCTCTGGTTCGGGTAGGTTTCCTTGGTGTTGAACATGCGAATACGGGTATGGGTTGGCGTGGACATTTTTAGCTCCTGACAGAAAAAGGCTTAGGCACTGACCGTGGTTTTGAGGGCGACCGGGGGCTGTTCAGCCTCGCGTTGCGCCGCATCGTGGTAGTCGAGGTAAGAGCGCTGAATGGCGATGTGATCCGCCACGTACTTGGCGTCGTGCCAGACACCCCAGATAAACGAAGAGCCGCGACGGGACTGCCACGGCAGGCCGAGGAAATACACGCCAGCCTCGCTCGACACGCCGCGCTGATGCTGGGGCTTGCCGTTGTCGTCGAAGGCATTGACCTTGAGCCAGCTGTAATCCGTGGCGAAACCGGTGGCCCAGATGATCGAGGTGACGCCGACCTTGGTCAGGTCGAGTTCAAGAATCGGGTGGGTCACGCATTCGGGATCCGGGAACACGTGGCGGGCTTCAGGTTCTTCCGGCAGGTCCAGGCCGTTGCGTTCGATATAAGCGTCGGCGGCATTTAGCAGCGCCAGGTAGTTCTCATCGCCACGCGCCAGGTTGTCCGCCAGATTCGGCTGGAACGTCGCTACGTTACCGTTGAACGATTGAGTCAGACCCACCAGCGTCATGCCGCGATGGGCGAGTCCACGGAAGTCCACCGTGCGCCCGCCATGGGCACCGCTGACCGCGATGGTCACGTGCTCCCGTCCCGGTTTCATCGCCGCCTGATCCCACTCGCCCAGCACACCCAGCCACCAGCAGAAATCACGGTTGCGGTAAGCGCGAGGAGGGCGGTCGTGGGCGCCGACGGAGAGGTAAACCTTCTTCCCCGCACGCTGCAATTCATCGGCAATCTGCACGCCGGACGAACCCGCGCCGACCACCAGCACCGCGCCTTCAGGCAGTTGCGCCGGGTTGCGGTAGTCGGCCGAGTGGATCTGCATGAAAGGCTGATCTTTCGGCGCAATCGGCGGAATGACCGGCCGCTGGAAAGGCCCGGTGGCCGCCACCACGCGGTTGGCCTCAATCACGCCTTCAGAGGTTTCAATGGTGAAACCCGGGCGACCGACATTGCGCTCGACTTTCAGCACGTCGACGCCGGTGCGGATCGGCGCGTTGAATTTCCTGGCGTAGGCTTCGAAGTAATCGGCGACGCGTTCTTTCGGGGCAAATTCGTCGGGGCTGAGGTCGTCGAAATCAAGACCCGGGAACCGGTCATGCCACGCCGGACCATTGGCCACCAGCGAATCCCAGCGCCCGGTGCGCCAACGCTCGGCAATGCGGCTGCGCTCCAGCACCAGGTGCGGCACCCCGAGTTTGCTCAAGTGTTCACTCATGGCCACGCCAGCCTGACCGGCGCCAACAATCAGCGTATCTGTTTTTATTTTTTCAGTGGTCATCTCAATACCCTTCGAAGTTGGAGTGAGGTCGCGAACGCCCCGCCATTTCTTGGGCTCAAGACTAGGGATGACCCTGGTATCGGTAAAATATTATTAAGCTGGCATTTGAGTATAAATAACTGAGGCAGAGCGCCGTATGGCGCTCGGGTGGATACGCCGAAGAGGCGCCACGGGTTAACATGGCGCTTTATCAGCGCACCATACAACCGGTTGGGTAATGTAATGGAGTGGATCGAGCATTGATCGAACGACGCCAATTCAGCGGAGGCATGAAGGGCAAAAACCTTCGCTATCTCAATGAACACCCTGATGGGACCCAGCAAACGGTCCGCGCAGGCTTTCTGCTGCTCGAACATTTCTCGCTGCCGGCGTTCACCCAGGCGCTGGATACGGTCGTCACGGCCAATCTGCTACGACCCGACTCGTTCTCTTCTCGCACCTTTGGTTTGAACGATGGCGAAGTCGTCAGCGATCTGGGCCTGGTCATTCGGCCCGATGCCCGTATCGATTGCGCAACGGTCAAAGCGCTGGACCTGCTGGTGATCTGCGGTGGCTACCGGACAGAACTCAAGGCCAGCGAAGGCTTGATCAGTCTGTTGCGCACGGCGTCGGACCAGGGCGTCAGCCTGGCCGGGCTGTGGAATGGTGCATGGTTTTTGGGGAAGGCCGGTCTGCTGGACGGTTACCGTTGCGCGATTCACCCGGAGCATCGCCCGGCGCTGGCGGATTTCTGCAAGGCCACGCAGGTCAGCAGCGAGCCCTACATCATTGATCGAGACCGGCTGACGGCTTCGAGCCCGTCCGGGGCCTTTCACATGGCGCTGGACTGGATCAAAGGCCTTTACGGCAAAGCGCTTGTCGAGGGGATCGAGGACATCCTGGCGTTCGAGGAGTCGCGCTACCGGCGCATCAAGCCTACGGAAAATGTCTGTGTGAGCGCGCCATTGCGCGAGGTGGTGAAGCTGATGGACGCCAACCTCGAAGAGCCGTTGGAGCTGGAGCAACTGGCGGTCTACGCGGGTCGTTCTCGTCGACAGCTCGAACGGTTGTTCAAGGAGCAACTGGGGACTACGCCACAGCGGTATTACATGGAACTGAGGATTACCGAAGCGCGGCGGCTGCTCCAGCATACGGAGCTGTCCCAGGTGGACGTGCTGGTGGCGTGTGGCTTTGTGTCGCCGAGCCATTTCAGCAAGTGCTACAGCTCGTATTTCGGCTACCGGCCTTCCAAGGAGAAGCGACTCGTCAAATAAGAGCCGCTCGCCCCGAGAAACCCCGACCGTTAATGCATCTTGCTGTGATCAGCCATGCCGAGTGCCCGGGCCTCGGCTTCCACTTTAATCGTCTCTTTCTCGCCCTTGGCGTTTTCCACGGTCAGGATCAGCGGGACTTTATCGCCTTCCTTCACCTGCGCCGTCAGGTCCATCAGCATCACGTGATAGCCGTGGGGATCAAAGCTCACCGGCTTGCCGGCCGGCAGCTCGACAGACTCGACCTGACGCATGCTCATCACATCATCTTTCATGCTGGATTGGTGAATCTGTACGGTTTTGGCGACAGGCGATTGCACGCTGAGCAGCTTGCTGTCGCTGTCGGCTTGCAGGGTCATGAAGGCGCCGGTCGATGGCTGGCCGGCAACGGTCGCGCGGACCCAGGCGTCGTCCACTCTGGTTTGCGCCGATACCTGCCAGGCCATGCCGATCAGGGCGCACCCCAGGACCAGTTGTTTGACGCGTCGCGAGAAAGCGGTGTTGGCGTGGATCGAATTCATCAGCAGACTTCCATGACGGTGAGCAGGTCTTCTGCGCACTCTTGAGCCGTAAGGGACGCGGACAGCCCCAGGCGCAAGTTGCCCCGGGAGTCGAAGACGTAGCTGGTCGCGGTGTGGGAAAGGGTGTAGGTCGAACCGCTCGGGATCTTTTCGAAGAACACGCCGAACTCCTTGGCGGTGGCGGCGGTTTCTTCCAGCGTGCCGTGCAGCGCCTCGAAGCTCGGGTCGAACGTCTTGACGTAGGCGTCGAGCATTTGCGGCGTGTCGCGTTCCGGGTCGAGGGTGATGAAGATCACCTGCAGCTTCTCGCCGTCTCGGCCCATCAGTTTCTTGGCCTGTGCCGCACGGGCCAGGGTCGTGGGGCAGACCGCCGGGCATTGGGTGAAACCGAAGAACACCATCGGCATCAGGCCGCGATAACTGGTGAGCATCTTCGTTTCGCCCTGGGCGTCTTTGAGCTTGAAGGTACGCCCCATGATCTTGTCGCTGAGGTCCTTGCCGTACTTGAACGACAGCCTGGAGCTGTCATCGCAGCCGGCGAGCAGGCCAAGACTCAACAAGCCCATACCGCGCAGGACCGTGCGGCGGGTAAACAACGTACTCATGGAAAAGCATTCCTGTGTTGCGACGGGAAATCTGTAGCGCCTGATGAGTCAGACGAAAAAAGCGCGTGGATATTAACAAACTGTGGCCGTGTTTCGCTCATTGTTGGACGAGGGGTGGTTTTGGTACAGCATCAGAAGTTGCAGAAAACTACGGATCAGCGTCGGACCTGTAGGAGCCAGGCTTGCCGGCGAAGGCGCTCTCAAGTACGCCTTCGCCGGCAAGCCTGGCTCCTACAGGTTCCGATACATATCTCGGCCGAACGGACACATTCCAGATACAAAAGTGCGCTTTCATGGCCCTGTCCCCCCTCACAATGAGAGCGTTGCCATGATCCGTAAACTGCAGCAAGCCGCCCGCTTCCTCAGCCAGAGCGCGCGTTTGATGGTCGGCGTCCCTGATTACGACAACTATGTCGCCCAGATGGCGCTCAAACACCCCGAAGAACCGGTGATGAGCCATTCGGCGTTTCTTCGCGAGCGTCAGGAAGCCCGCTACGGCGGCAAGCAATGCACCACGCGTTGCTGCTGATTACCCGGGCAAACGCCGCGATCAGCACAATATCTTCGCCATTGCGTAACCACTGCTAAGCTTCGACGTTGCAGCGTCCGAGCCTTTACGGGATCGGGCGTTGAGCGTGGCCATGGAGTACGACTTCAGTATCAATATCCACTTCTACAGGGGTGGCGAGCGATTGTCGGTAACCTGCACGGAGGCAGGCAATGGTAATCAAGCACGTAGGCCATTCAAGTGCCGAGGGCGTTCCCGAGCCACTCGATCACGAAGAGATAGAGCGGGTGCTGGCGTTGTTGCTGGCCAGTCCGGTGTTTGCCAAGTCCAGGCGCATGGGAAGCTTGCTGCGTTTCCTGGTCGATCACGAACTTCAGTTTTCCACTATCCCACTCACCGAGCATGCCATCGGCATCGCCGTGTTTCGCCGTGACCCGGCTGTTTACTGCACCGGAGACGACCCGGTGGTGCGCGTGCAGGTGGGCCGGTTGCGGCGCAAACTCGCGATCCATTACGCCACCCTGGGGCAGCAAGACCCGATACGCCTGAGCATTCCGGCCGGTTGTTATCGGCTGGCTTACCAGCGGATCAGACCCAAAACCATCTCGATGCGTCATCCTGTTTTGCAGATTCAGCCGTTTACCTGCATCACCCGTGACGGCGATGACTTCACCAGGGGCTTGTCTGAAGAATTGAGCTGCCGGCTTTTCGAGTCGTTCGAGCAGACGCAAAGCCATGGCAACCACGTGTTGATGAAAGTGTCACGCTCCAGTGTCAAGGCACTGGACGTTGTGCGTGCCGGGCGCGGTAACTATTCCCTTGAGGGCAGCGTGCGGGTGGAACCGAGCCGAGTCCGGGCATCGGTGCGCCTGATTGATGTCGCACAGGGGCGGATCCGCTGGTCCGAGCAGTTCGATCGCAATCAACCTTACGGCATCGCGACCCAGGAAGATCTGGCGGAGTCCATCTGTCGGTCGTTGACGGGCTATTTCGCCCGGGGAAGCGGTGATGTTTCTTGAGAGGAAGGGGCAACCGCGAGGTTGCCCCCGGTGCGACGATTACACGGTTTTCCATGCACCGTCTTCGTAGCGACGGGTTGCATCGTTAACGACAGTCAGGTCGATTTCGATGGCCTTGGACCGCGACGTGCTGAACATGGTGCTGGTCTGCACGTTCTGCTCGAACCACACGAGAATGGTCTCGACAGGGGTCAAAACAGTGTTGCCGGTAACCACCTGCTTGGTGGCGACGTAGATCGGCGTGCTGACCTGCGTGCCGTCGATGCCGACTGACAACTGGTTGATGCCGGGGTGGATCGGGCCGTATTCGTTATCCAGGGTAATGGATATGTCTGGGCCGCCGGTTACCGCCTGGCCCAGCAAGCCTTCCGGGCTGAGTATTGATTGTTGCCCCAGGCCGATCGTGACGATGTTGGTCGACACCTTCACCGTCACGTCAGCCTGAAAAGTATTGGACCCGAACAGTTGGTATTGCGGGGTCCAGCTGAAGCCGTTGTTGCTCAGGTACTTGTCATAGGACTGCCAGACAACGTTATAGGCTTCGTTGCCGACTTTCTTGGCGAAGCACAGCTTGTAGCCTGACTGCTTGAGAAGGGTCAGGTCATCGGCTGCGATCTCGATCGTGACGGACTTTTGCGTGGCTGCCAGGGTTGACGTCAACACCTTGCAGTAGTCCGACGTTTTCAGAGCCGTGGGGGCAATGCTCTGGAACGACTTGAGGGCCTCTTGCACATCATTGTGAAGTTGCAGAGCTTGCTTGCTTACAGCGCTCGACTTACTCATGGCTTTCCTCTTCCTTGGTTGTGTTGGGCAATCAATGGGCAGCGGGCAGCGAATCCGACAAGTGATCGGGCAGCACCCTCTAAACACATTGACGGCTTCACAGTAGGCGCAGGATTCAGGGCGGCGAAGTGTCTTGGCGTTACAGCGGGGAGGGCGGTTAAACCAGCAAGGTAACAGCCTGCGTAACCGGGTTGTATCAAGGGAATCTGTGAGTTGAAACAGCGGAGCGGCCGTGCGACCGCCCCACCGTGGCTTCATGCAGTCGGGCTACTCACCTTCGCGTCGGCCCAGACGAAGTTCCAGCTGGTTCGTTTGCCCTTGGCAATCTCGATCAGCTTGTTCTCATATACGGTGTGATTGACCGTGCCGGTGTAAGTCAGCTTCCGGGCCGCGTTGGTCCCGGTGACTTCCCCGGGTTCGCCGCCAGATTCAGTCATGGCCTTTTTCATATCGGCTTCCGACGGGGCGCTGCTCTGGTTTTTTTCAACGGTTACGAAACTCATGGTGTCACCTCTTCCGTGATGGGGGGATCGGCGGACAGTCGGGTCAAGACGTTCTCGACCCGGCCAACACACCGAAGCCAATACTCTATTGGCCCGCCGGGCACCGCAGAAGTGACAACACGGTCGGTAAGGTAACACCGCGGATACAGCGAATCGCGCGATGTAACGGCGACGTATCAGCCAGTGGCATCATTTCGCTTTCCAGTGTCCACCGCCCGATTCGCAATCAGTCTTCGATTGGGCCAAGTGTTCCGCACCGTAGTAATACGTGGTGATCTGGGCGTTATCGGGGATGTTCGGCGACTTGCTGTTCTTGTCCTTGCTGGTGGAGTGAGGGTTGGCCAGGGATTCCTGGGTCAGGGTCGCGATGCAGGAGGCCTGATAATGATCGTCGCACTGGTCGACTTTTTTCTTGGTGCTGGTGAGCATGTCCTTGCTCTCGTTGCTGCATGACCAATCGATGGCATTTACCGGCATGCCTTCGTACTCATAGCAACTATGGGACTCGACCACCGGAATGGAAGGGCTTTGGGATCGGGTCAGGACGTCACAGCCTTCAGCGAATACCAGCGTAGGGCTCAGGCTGGCGAACAGAAACAGCAGTCTACGGTTCATCGGGAATTCCTCTCCAATGGCGCTGCTCGTGATCAAAGATCGGCGCTTATGGAGTTTCGAAAACACGATGAGGCGTGGGGTTCAATTCGTTTTTGAGCCGCGACGGCATTTAATCCATCAGCGCGCAGTTAAAAGGGCTGCCCTCTCGCTCACGAGAGGGCAGGTGTCCGTTTTATGTGTGATGAATCTCCCGATCCTTGGTTTCCGGCATGAAGAATATGCCCAGGACGGCGGTCATCACGGCGATGACAATCGGGTACCAGAGGCCGTAGTAGATATCACCCGTGGCCGCGACCATGGCGAACGCGACCGTCGGCAGGAAACCGCCGAACCAGCCGTTGCCGATGTGGTAGGGCAGCGACATCGAGGTGTAGCGGATGCGCGCCGGGAACAGTTCCACCAGCCAGGCGGCAATCGGACCGTAGACCATGGTCACGTAGATCACGAGGATGGTCAGAAGCAACAGCACCATCGGGTAGTTGGTCTTGGCCGGGTCGGCTTTCTCGGGGTAACCGGCTTCTTTGAGGGCGGTGCCGAGAGTGGCGGTGAACGCGTCGTTCTTGGCCTTGAAGTCGGCGGCCGGCATGCCGGTGCCCTCGAAACTCTGAAGCACTTTATCGCCGATGCGCACCTGCGCGACCGTGCCCGGTTCAGCCTTTTCGTTCTTGTAGGGGATGGCCCGTTTGGCCAGCACGGTCTTGGCGAGGTCGCAGGAACTGGTGAATTTGGCCTTGCCGACCGGGTCGAACTGGAACGAGCACTGGTCGGGATCGGCGATCACCGTGACCGGGTTCTTCTCCTGCGCGATGAACACGTCGGGGTTTCCGTACTGAGTCAACGCATGGAAGATCGGGAAGTAGGTCACTGCTGCGAGGATGCAGCCGGCCATGATGATGCCTTTGCGGCCGATACGGTCGGACAGGCTGCCGAAGATGACGAAGAACGGCGTGCCGATCAGCAGCGAGCCAGCAATCAGCAGGTTAGCCGTCTGCGCGTCGATCTTCAGTGTCTGCAGCAGGAAGAACAGCGCGTAAAACTGCCCGGTGTACCAGACGACCGCCTGGCCGGCCGTACCGCCGAGCAGGGCCATGATCACGATTTTCAGGTTATCCCAGCGGGCGAAGGATTCGGTCAGCGGCGCCTTGGAAGACTTGCCCTCTGCCTTCATTTTCACGAATACCGGTGATTCGCTGAGCTGCAAGCGGATGTACACCGACACAATCAGCAGCAGGATCGACAGCAGAAACGGAATCCGCCAGCCCCAGGCCTCGAAAGCTTCGTTGCCCAGGATCGTCCGGCAAGCAAGGATCACCAGCAGCGAAAGGAACAGGCCCAGGGTCGCGGTGGTTTGAATCCATGAGGTGAAATAACCGCGTTTGCCTTTTGGCGCATGCTCCGCGACGTAGGTCGCCGCGCCACCGTACTCACCGCCCAGCGCCAGGCCTTGCAACAGGCGCAAGGTGATCAGGATGATCGGCGCCGCCACGCCAATGGTCGCGTAGCCGGGCAGAAAACCGACGACGGCGGTGGAGACACCCATGATCACAATGGTGATGAGGAACGTGTGCTTGCGCCCGATCATGTCACCCAGGCGCCCGAACACGATGGCGCCGAAGGGACGCACCGCGAAACCCGCAGCGAACGCGAGCAGCGCGAAGATGAAGGACGTTGTCTCATTGACCCCGGCAAAAAAATGCTTGGCGATGATCGCGGCCAGGGAGCCGTAAAGGTAGAAGTCGTACCACTCGAACACGGTGCCCAGGGACGAGGCAAAAATGACCTTGCGCTCCTCCTTGGTTATACCGCGTTGGGGCGCGCTGCCCGTGGAGATGTTGTCGATTGCGGCCATGAGTCTTCTCCGTCGTTCTTGTTATAGGCCGGAGTACCTTGTTACCTCTTTGCCGCACCCAGGCCCTTGGGCTGATGTCGTCGGATTACGGATTGCACGAAGCATGCACACAGGTTGACCGCCTCGCATCGCTGCAAGGTTTCTTGAAGCATAATCGGCTTCACGCAGATATCCACTCGACGTCACTTCTCACCCCACGGAGTCACGCCTGACGCCTCGGTACGCAACCATTCGTTTAATCAATAATCACCATCAAGGAATGCAAGTTCTGTTTTTTTGTCATGAGAGGAGGATAGCGTCATACCAAAGTCGCCTCTGAAGGAACCTGCGCGATGAGAATCTCTACCTTGCTGGCCCTTGTCGCCGTATTGACCGGCAGTATTGCCGCCACCGTGCCGGCCTACGCGGCCGATCCGTCCTGCCATTTCCTGCCGATGGGCGATAGCCCCGCGAGCTTGCAACCCACTCAGTCGGTGGGCGTGCTCTACAGCGAAAACACCCTCAACACGATCGAATACCTTGAGCAGTACCATTCGGTCGCGCTGAATGGTGCGAAGAACCCGGCGCTGGATTCGCGCATCAGCAGCGCCTTCGTCAACAGCTCCGATCCTAAGCGGGCGATCAACTGGCTGATGGGGTCGCTGCAAAAACAATTTGCTTCGGTGACCGTCTACGACAATCTCGACGCCCTGGTACAAGCCCATCCCGATGTGGTGGTGATGCTCGACACCTACAACCGTCTGGTGTCCAAGCGCAACAACCAGGTCGAAGCGCGATTCCTCGCCAAGTTCTACGACTCGAACCTGCAATACATCGGCAAGGCTGAAGGCTCACGTGAGCAGCAGATGCCTTCGGTGTGGGTGCATGGCAAAGCTGCCCCGGAAATTGCTGCGCAAATCGACCAGCAAAATGCGGTGCAGATAAATGCGTTGAAGCAGTTTGATGCGTCGTTGAAGGCGTTGGTGACGTCTGGTAATGGGGCGCAAGTCGCCAGTTACTGATGCACATTCAACGTGATCAATAACTTACTTGTGAATTCCACACATTGAGGTGTGACCGCTTCTGACCTGTGGCGAGGGAGCTTGCTCCCGTTCGGCTGCGCAGCATTCGTAAATCCAGTGCACGCGGTTTATCTGAATGATCCGGGTTGCGGATTTTGGGGCCGCTTCGCGCCCCAGCGAGAGCAAGCTCCCTCGCCACAGGATATTGGTGAGTTCAACGTATCGAGGCCTCAACGCTCCTTTTTTGAGGAAGGGCGGTCAGGTGATTTTCAGGTTTATTCAAGTGCCGCGCATATCAGGTGGCGCACGACCTCGGCCTCCACAGCGCCTTCATCGCCACCCTCATCAAATACCGCGCAACTCGCCGTGCGGTTTCCATCAATGCAGCGGTAAACCGCAATGATGCTGCCCGGTCCGGCTCCCGTGTGACCACTCAAGGTCAGGCCACTTTCCACCGTGCCCTGCATCAGACCGAGGCCGTATCCCGGAGCAACCCAGGGACGCCCAGCGATCGGTCCGCCCAGCGTGCGTACCGTTTGCATCTCCCGCAGCAGTGATTGCGGCAACAGATGCCCGTCCAATAGACGATCCAGACACAGGGCCGCTTCAACAAGCGGGCCGACCAGCAAACCGTGATAAACCCAGCCCGGGTCGTAAGTCGAAGCCGCTCCCATGTTGACGTACGCCAGATCGGCGCGGGTCGTGGCGAGGCGGATGCGCGATAAACCGAGCGGGGCAAACACGCGTTGCGTCAGCGCTTCTTCAAGTCTCAGCCCCGTGACGCGCGCAATGAGCCTGGCGATGAACAAGTAGCCGACGTTCGAGTATCGCCAGCCGTCTCCGGGTGCATAACGTAACCTGGTCGCATCAAGACGCTGCAGCATTTCGGCGGCTGACCACGGTGTCTCATGGCGCGCGACGGCGGTGTGGTAATCGGCGAGTTCACTGTAATCCGCCAATCCGGCTTCATGCCGCAGCAGTTGACGCAACGTGAACGGGCCTTCAGGCACTCCCTCATCCAGACCGATCAATCCATCACGCACCAGCGACAACGCTGCGGCGGCGAGAACTGTCTTGGTGAAACTCCACCAGGGCACGGTTACGTCGGGCTGCTCAGGCGTGAGGAGTGAACCTTTTGAGACAAGGGCGAAGGGCATGGGCTGACTGCTCTGGGGGAGACGCCGGGGAGTTTGCCAGAAAACAAAACCGCGATTGTGTTTACGCAACGGTTTGGCTAATCTCGCACAAACACGCAAACTCAGGCATAAACATGCAAGATCAGCATTCGGCCACCGAGCTTCCTTCCGTGCGCCGGCAAAAAATCCTCCTGATCCTCGAGCGCGACGGCAAGGTCATGGCCTCGGAATTGAGCCAACATTTCGCCGTTTCGGAAGACACCATTCGCCGCGACCTGTCGGAGCTGCACAGCGCCGGCCTGGTGCAACGCGTGCACGGTGGCGCGCTGCCTCGGCCCAAGGATACGGGCAAGGATTTCCTCACTCGGGTAGGTGAAACCGACGAGGTGAAAGTGCACCTCGCGCAACTTGCCGCGCGACACGTCCGGGATGGTCAGATCGTGATGTTCGATTCGGGGAGTACCACGCTGCAGATCGCCCGGTCCTTGCCTTCGACTATTTCCATCACGGCCATCACCACATCGCCGTTAACCGCGATTACCCTCGCGGAATACCCTGGCATCAAGGTGATTCTGGCGGGTGGGCAACTTAACCTGGCGACGATGTCGGTCAGCGGTCACGAGACCGTGCGCTTGTTGCAAGGCATCAAGGCTGACGTGCTGTTTACCGGGGTTTGTGCGATTCATCCGGAGGTCGGCATCAGCTCGCTGCATTTTGATGAGGTGCCAGTGAAGCAGGCGCTGTTTGACAGTGCCTCTCAAGTGATCGCCGTCACCACGGCGGACAAATTGGGTGCGGTGGAACCGTACATCGTCGTGCCGTGCTCACGTTTGCACACCCTGATTACCGAGCGTCACGTGGCGTCAGGCGACATCGACGACTATCGCAAGCTGGGAATCGAAGTGGTGCAAGCGCACGCCTGAGCGATCAGCCATGCCCCAGGGCAATCGCAAACGACACCACGATCAAGCACGCAAACGCAAAATTGATGTTCATGAAGCTTTCGCCCGAATAATCAGAAGTGGCGTCATCCTGAACTCGCCGCTTAAAAATAAGAAATTCGGCTTCATGATTTAAAAGATCGAAGCAATTGATAACGGTGTAGCCCACACCTGCAAACAGCAGCCTAAACCAGGTATTTGTTGAACCAGGCCACGGTCCTGTCCCACGCGAGCTTCGCAGCGGCTTCATCGTAGCGAGGCGTGGAATCGTTATGAAAACCGTGATTGCAGCCTGCGTAAATGAATGCCTCGTAAGTTTTGCCCGACGCTTTCAACGCTTTCTCATACGCCGGCCATCCTTCATTGATGCCCTTGTCCAGTTCGCCGTAATGCAACAGCAGCGGCGCCTTGATTTTCGGCACATCCTCAGCCTTTGGCTGACGGCCATAAAAGGGCACGGCCGCCGCCAGTTCCGGGTAGGCCACCGCCGCCGCATTGGAGACGCCGCCGCCATAGCAGAACCCGGTGATGCCGACCTTCCCCGTGGTCTTGTCATTTTTCATCAACCAGTCAATGGCGGCGAAAAAGTCATTCATCAGCTTTTCCGGATCGACAGTCGCTTGTAACTCCTTGCCTTTTTCATCGTTGCCCGGATAGCCGCCCACCGAACTCAGGCCATCGGGTGCGAGGGCAATAAACCCCGCTTTGGCAACGCGCCGGGCGACGTCCTCGATGTAAGGGTTGAGCCCACGGTTTTCATGCACGACCAACACCGCCGGCACCTTGCCGGTGGCTTTGGCCGGGCGCACCAGATAGCCGCGGACATTGCCGTGGCCCTTGGGTGAGGGATAGGAAATGTACTCGGGGAGGATGTCCGGGTCGGTGAATTCAACCTGCTCGGCGAGCGCGTAGTTCGGGCTCAGGGAGGCGAGGAGGGCGCTGGCTGTCAAACCGCCCAGGGTGAACAGCGCTGCTCGATCAAGAAACTCGCGCCGGTTGATCTTGCCGTGGGCGTAGTAGTCGTAGAGCTCCAGCAGTTCCGGGGCGAAGTCTTTGGCGGTGAGACGTTCCATGGGGGCACTTCCCGTTGGTTCAGGATCTGAATCAGTAAAGCAGCGTTTGGCGCACTGACTCAGTTTTCGAAACAGGACGCCGGCAACGCCAGCGCCCGTCTGGACATTGGTCGCCTGGATATTCAGATCATTGCCGCGACGCAGAATCGGCCGATAACCCGCATGCTGCTTGAGCCAGACGGCATTATCGGTCTCGCGCCGCAACAACCAAGCGATGTGTTTAGTGTCCGCCCACCACCATACTGCTGAACGGCGCCACATAAGCCTGCAACGTCACCAACCCACCGACCAAGATCGCCAGCACAATCGAGTGGAAGAACACATATCGCAGAATCTCCCCTTCATGCCCGTACCAGCGAGTCGCCGTGGACGCGACCACGATCGACTGGGCGTCGACCATTTTGCCCATGACCCCACCGGAACTGTTGGCTGCGGCCATCAGCACCGGGCTGATGCCCAGTTGCTCGGCGGTCACTCGTTGCAAGCCGCCAAACAGCACGTTGGAGGCGGTGTCGGAGCCGGTCAACGCCACGCCGAGCCAGCCCAGGAGGGTGCCGAACATGGGGTAGAAGATGCCGGTCGCGGCGAAGGCCAGGCCCATGGTGGCGTCGAGGCCCGAGTAGCGCGTGAGGAAACCGAGCGCAAGCATGGCCACGATGGTGATGAGTGAGTAACGCACCACCCACAGCGTTCGCAGGTATTGGCGGGCCAGTTGCGGGATGGAATAACCCATCAGCAGGCCGCCGACGATGGCCGCCAGGAGGATGCCGCTGCCGGTGCTGGTGAACCAGGTGAATTTGTAGACCGCTTCCTCGGTTTTTGCCGCGGGCACCACGGGCGGCACCTTTTCGATTTGCTGGTGAATGGTGGTGAAGGTCACGATCGGGGCGAAGATCGGGTTGGCTTCGCGCATCGGTTTGCCCTGAGGGTCGAGCTTGGCCGAATTGGTGGCCGGATCGAATGCCGGGCGGGTATCGAACATGTTCTTGAAGCCCTGAGTGCCCCAGGCGAATACAAACACGGTGAGGATGATCCACGGCATCCAGGCGCGCATCACCGCCGGTTTGGCATCACTGGCGAAGGTCCCGCTGGCCTCGGGTTTTTGCTGATGCTCCTCGTCGATCTTCGAGTTGTCGACATGCCCAGTCAGGGCCGCCGAGGTGTGGATCGTGGCCGGTTTCCAGACCTTGAGGAAACCGGTCAGGCACGCCATGGAGATCAGCGCGGCGATCACGTCCACCAGCATCGGCCCGTGGTAGTTGGACACCAGAAACTGCGGCACGGCGAAACTGACCCCGGCTACCAGAATGGCCGGCCAGATTTCCAGCATTTTGCGCCAGCCGGCAAAGGCCCAGATCAACCAGAACGGCACGAGCACCGAGAAGAACGGCAACTGCCGGCCGACCATCATCGACAGCTCCATTTCATCCAGGCCGGTGACCTTGGCCAAGGTGATGATGGGCGTGCCCAGTGCACCAAACGCCACGGGCGCGGTGTTGGCGATCAGCGCCAGGCCTGAGGCGGCCAGCGGCGAGAAGCCCAAGCCGATCAGAATCGCCCCGGTCACCGCCACCGGCGTGCCGAACCCGGCAGCCCCTTCAAAGAAGGCGCCGAAGCAGAAGGCGATCAGCAGCAGTTGCAGGCGTCGATCGTCGGTGATGCGCGCAAGGGAATCCTGAAGCACTTTGAACGAACCGTTTTCGGTGGTCAGCCGGTGCAGGAAGATGATGTTGAGGACAATCCAGCCAATCGGCAGCAGGCCGTTGGCGGCGCCGTAGAGTGCCGCCGAGCCGGCCATGTCCGCGGGCATGCCGAAGGCAAAGATGGCAATCAACAGCGCCGAGCCAAGGGCCAGCAAGGCTGCCAGATGTGCCTTGATATGGAAAAACGCCAGGGACGCCAGCATCACCACCACCGGCACCGCCGCCATGATGGTTGAAAGCACCGGGTTACCAAAGGGATCGTAGATTTGCTGCCAGACCATGTTCCACCTCTGCTTTTTATTGTTAGTAGTGCAGGCCCCGGACGGGGTTGGTGGCATGGAGTATAGGTGGCATTACGCCGCTGTCCTGTGAAGTTTGTCGGCGTTAATACCTTGTATCAGTGTCCAGTCCTGACCCGGCCGATCTTCTACTACGCTCAGAAAGAATGACGGCGCGAGCCCCGATCCAGGGCTTGCGCGTCCAATGCTCTGGCCCGATCCATTCACCACGAGAGGGAGACAGCGATGACTGAACGCCATGAGGAACACAAGGAAACGCTATCCAACGGATGCAGGATCGACGTGAAAGCCGAGATATTGAGGGACGGCTCCCTGAAGATGTTCATCGGTGTTTACCGGCCGGATGGCTCGGTCATAAAAGAGGACAATGACCCGCGTCCGCATCTGTTGGACATGGAGGACGCTTTGGCCTGGGCAGTTGAAAAAGCCAAAGACATCGGTAACCGCCAGCACACGTTGTAAGAGCGGTGAACCACCGCTCTGACCATCGCCTTTATTGCGTACCAAACATGGCTGTCCAGTAAATCCCGGCGTCACTCTTTGGATCAACCGCATAGGCCGCGCCCAGTTCGCGGAACTGTGGGTTCATCAGGTTGGCGCAATGCCCGGGGCTGGCCAGCCAGCCATCGACGACCTTGCGCGGGGTGTCTTGCCCGGCAGCGATGTTCTCGCCGATTTCCTGATAGGTGTATCCCGCCAGTTCAGCGCGATCCCCCGGTGTGCGACCGTCCTGGTCCTTGTGGTCGAAGAAATTGTTATTCGCCATGGCCCGGGTATGCGCTTCGGCCGCGGCCGCCAACGTCGCATTCCAGGCCAGCGGCGTGGTCGCGGCAAACGGTTGGCCGCCGCACTGGCGCGGCTGGGCGCGGGCGGTATTGAGCAAGCCCAGCAACTTCTGGCCCTCAGCCGCGGCGTCACCCATGCGCGCGGTCAATTGCGGTCGCGCGAGCACAATGCGCCAGTCGCGACCCTGGTGGCTGACACCGACGTCGATGAATTGCGGGTTCAGCACGACCTGGCAGAAGCTCTCCTTGATCGCCGTCATGGCGGACTGTGCATCACGCGGTCCGGACAACATAATCGCTTGCACGTTGGTCATCGGGTACGACGCTTGAGCCATGGCCTGCTGCAAGTCGACAGCTCCGCTGGGCGACAGGTTCAGGCGCGAATCGCTCGTCAGCGGCGGCAACACCGATGACGCCTGACCGGCGCAACGCTGTACCTGGCTGCGGTAAACGTTGATCGACTCGACCAATTGCGTTTCTTCGCTGGCCACAGCAGTGGCGGCGAACACCAACCCCAGTGGCAACACGGCAAAACGCATAGCGGATGACAGGACGCGCATGGAAATCTCCCTTGAATTGACTGCGCCCATGATGCGCGATTCCACCCCATGCCGCGCAATGCCTTTTTGCGCTTTGTTGTCCGGCGGTTGACATGATTTGGCTACTACACTGAAGCCAAGTCGCCAAACGGGCGCTTCCCTCGACGCCAAACAGAGTGTCTCCATCATGTCCTTCAAATGGTCCGTTGCGTTTCTCGTGATTACCCTTGTCGCAGGCCAGGTTATTGCCGACGACCAGCAGCAAAAAAAAGAAGTGGCTGAAGACAAGGCTCAGGTGCTTGAGCAAAAAGCCGCGGACAAGAGCGCCGATGTACCGGTGCCTAAATCCGAGGCGATCACCCAATCCGAAGTCCAGGCCGTCGATCCCGCCGGCAAGTCTCCGCTGGACGATGCAATAACCTGCATGGCCCGCTCCATCTACTGGGAGGCCAAAGGCAAGGACACCGACGACATGGCCGCCGTCGCCAACGTGGTCATGAACCGCCTCGGCCACGCTGGTTTCCCCGACACCGTGTGCGCGGTGGTCAAGCAAGGCTCCGAGACCAAGAGCTGCCAGTTCTCGTGGTGGTGCGACGGGCGCCCGGACACCGTCCAGGAAGAGACGCAATATGCCCTGGCCAAGGAAATCGCGCGCAAGGCGCTGAACAAGCAGCTCCCGGATCGCACCGGTGGCGCGATGTATTTTCATGACCGCACGGTGAAACCGGACTGGGCCAAGGAGTACATCAAAACCGCTGAAATCGGGATGTTCCGGTTTTATAAACCGCATGATGGTTCGGCGAAGTAGGGGGCACTAACCACGTCGAATATCGCCTTGCCAAGGAGTGACGCGCCTTTCTCAGAAGAGGTAGAGAAGGGTTGCAATGACCACAACGACCCCTGACCCCATAACGAGTATTTTTGATGATGACGTGCCGGACACCGGTTGCGCACCCCCATCAGCTCCCGAAGTGCCTTCACTGAGCATTTCGATTGAGGCAGGGCTGATAAGGCTGGGTGACCGGTGATTGGAAACATGAGGATTGCTCATTCGCAGGCTGTAGCCTTTGTCGACCCAGAGAGGCAGTTCATCCGGGTTTGCGACACGGATATAGTCCTTCTCGAATCGAGTCATGCTGACCACGTAATGTCCATCCTCATGCCTGTGTGGCCGTAAAACGGTTCCAATCGCATTGCCCCTCTTAACAACGGCTTGAAGTTTTAACATTGGATTTTGCTCCATCACTTCTGGCTAGAACTTCGCGTAATTCAACGCATCGATAAGGGCCGAACCGCCAATGCCGGTCACACGGTGCTTGCCAGACCTGAAAGATGTGGCGACCCGACTTGCCCGATGGGGCCATCACGGGCACAGAAAAAAGGCACCTTCATCGCTTGATGAAGGTGCCTTTTGCATAGGCGTCGGTTTTTACAACTCCTGCCCTAAAAAGATCAACGTATTGCCATGGGCCTCAGCCGCTGCACGCTGGTTGTAGCTGTCGCGATGCGAGCAGTTGAAGCCATGCTCGGCCTCCGGGTACACGACGATTTCCACGTTGTCGTTGTTGTCGAAACGCTCGGCGATTTTCTCCACCGCTTCCAGGGGAATGTGGCTGTCCTGTTCACCGAAGTGCATCAGCAACGGCACCTCGATTTCATCGGCGCGGTCCAGATGGTTCTGGATGCCGCCACCGTAGTAGGCGATGGCCACATCCACCAGGCCGTTAGTGGCGGTGAGGTAGGACAGCAAGCCGCCGAAGCAATAACCGATGGAAGCGATGCCGCCGTCCAGGCCCGGTTGCGCATCGAGCGCTTCGATGGCCAGTTTGATGTCGTCCTGCGCCTTATCGATGTCGGTGGCGTTCATCAGCTCGACGGCGCGTTTCCAGCCCGCTTCGTCGTAACCCAGTTCGATACGGTGGCCGTTGCGCCAGAACAGGTCCGGCGCAATCACCAGGTAACCATCGGCGGCGTATTGCTCCGCGACCGAGCGGATGTGTTCATTCACGCCGAAGATCTCCTGGATCAGCACGATCCCCGGACCTTTGCGAGTATGCGGAATCGCCAGGTAAGCGCCGAAGGTGCCTTCGTCGCTGTCGATCTCGATCCATTGGGTGGTTACGCTCATGGTGGCTCCTGTCTACGCAAGTGAGTGAGGTTGAGGCTTATTTCGGCTGCGTGGCCTTGTAGCTTGGCAGAGACTGCATACGTTTCCACCATCCGTCGAAACCGTCCACCGAAAACACCTGTGGCGCATCCGGCGTCATCGCGATGTAGGCGCAGCCCGGTGCCAGGTAAAAGTCACCGATACTGGGTTCAAGACCGGCGATATACGGATCGGTGCCTTTTATTTTCATCAGCTCGCGCAACACCCGTTTCGAATGTTCGATCCCTTTGCGGCGCGCCTCTTCATTCTGACCGCCAATGAAGTCAGGAAAAAGATGGTAGCCGAACACTTGCACCAGGTTGCCATAGCCATAGGCATCGTAGATGCCCTGGGCCATGTGAGTGCGAGCGCGGTCGTGGGCGTTATCCGGTGTGATGGACGGCCCGGGCAGGACTTCGTCCAGATAGGCGATGATCGCGCCGGTTTCGATGACCCGAAAGCCGTCATGGTCGATGACGGGCACCTTGCCGAAAGGGTGCCGCACCAAATGTTCCGGCAGATGCGGCTCGCCTTTGATCACATTGACCTGCACCTGGTCGAAGTCCGCGTCTTTTTCCGCAAGCAGCATTTTCACTGTGCGCACATAGGTACTGCCGTCAAAACCGTAGAGAGTGAGGCTCATGGCGATTGCTCCGTTTTCAAGGGAGTGGAGGACGCGCCCGAGACTCTGGTCGGTCAACGGTTATGGCGACGCCAGAAGAATCGAGCCAACAGTGCATCCAGGCTGAGCTTGCCGGCACCCGAGAGCAACAACGGCATCATGGCGGCGAGGTAGATCAGCGGCAGCTTGAAGTTGCCGTGACCCTTGTTGCTGATGGCGTAACCCTGGGCAAGCTCACTCAATGTAGACCAATCGGCCGGCCAGTGAACGGCAGCGGTCGCGACAATCGTGACAACGATCAGAATGATGGCCGACACCCGCGTCCCGAAGCCGACCAGGATGGCCAGGGCGCAAATCAGCTCCGCCCACATCGACAGCTCCCAGTTCAGCGTGGCCGGCACGTGGTTGAACGGAAACGGGAAGGCGTCCTGGATGTCGGCGAACCAGTTCTCGCCGTTCCATTTTTCCAGGCCCGACTCGAAGAATTCCCAAGCAATGAACAGCCGCAGCGTCAAAGGCGCGAGCCAGCTGCCGGCACGATCAAGGTTTAGGTGCAGGCCTTTCACGGCCGATGAAAGTGAGGTGGTCATGAGCGTGATCTCCGTTCAGTCAGGAAGGCGGGGCAGCGGTTGCCCCGCGTAATCGGGTTACTCGCTGGCGCCGCACTTACCCTCGCCGCACTTGCCTTCAGCCGGTTTTTCCGCGGTATCGGCCTGGGCTTGGCTGTAGCCGTGGGCCAGTTGTTTCATGCTGAACGCTTCGGATTCGGAAGCCGAAGCCGCGTTGGACAGGGCCAGGCCACCGGCGATGATCAGGCCGAGGGTCAGGGAAGAAGTCGAGAGCTTGAACATGGTGATACTCCGTAGCGTTGAGTGAGTTGAGCGCTTTGATCGGCTTGGCCAATCGACGCGCACAGTTCATCAAGCGGGTGTATCTGCGATGTGTCTTTGGTGCGGGGTTTTATGGATGGGGTGTGTCGCAAGGGCGTCTGTACACACTCCGATACACGGCCCCGACACCTTGAGCCTGTGCAAACCCCCTGTGGGAGCGAGCCTGCTCGCGATAGCGGTGTGTCAGACACCATCAATGTCGACTGACAGGCAGCTATCGCGAGCAGGCGCGCTCCTACAGGGGGGATGGGTGAAGTTGAGATTGTGGTCGGGTCATCTGTGATCCGGCGCTCACCAACAGCGTCTAGCCTCCGTGTCCCCGCAATCCCACGGGGCGAGACTTCGGAACCCGGCATGCAAGCGCTGTTGAACGAGATCCTTGACGCCGTCCGGCCGCTGATCGGTCAGGGCAAGGTGGCTGACTACATTCCCGCCCTCGGCACGGTGCCGGCCAATCAGTTGGGCATTGCCGTGTATGGCAACGATGGCGAGCTGTATTGCGCGGGCGATGCCGATACACCGTTTTCGGTGCAGAGTATTTCCAAGGTGTTCAGCCTGGTGCAGGCCATCGATCACTCCGGCGAGGCGATCTGGGAACGCCTCGGTCACGAGCCTTCCGGGCAGCCGTTCAACTCGCTGGTGCAGCTGGAATTCGAGCGCGGCCGCCCGCGCAATCCCTTTATCAATGCCGGTGCACTGGTGATCTGCGACATCAACCAGTCACGCTTTGCCGCGCCAGCGTTGTCGATGCGCGACTTCGTCCGTCGCTTGTCCGGCAATCCGCAGGTGATGGTGGACGGCAAGGTCGCCGAATCCGAATACCAGCACCGCGCGCGCAACGCGGCCATGGCCTACCTGATGCAGTCGTTCGGCAATTTTCACAACGACGTCGAGGCCGTGTTGCGCAGCTATTTCAGCCATTGCGCGGTGCGCATGAATTGCGTGGACCTGGCCCGGGCGTTCTGCTTCCTGGCCAACGACGGGTTCTGCAAACACAGCGGCGAACAGATCCTGACAGCGCGCCAGACCCAGCAGGTCAACTCGATCATGGCCACCAGCGGGCTGTACGACGAAGCCGGCAACTTCGCCTACCGCGTCGGCTTGCCGGGCAAAAGCGGTGTGGGCGGGGGAATCGTCGCGGTGGTGCCGGGGCAGTTCACGGTGTGCGTCTGGTCACCGGAACTGAATGCCGCCGGCAACTCGCTGGCCGGCATGGCGGCGCTGGAATTGTTGAGCCAGCGAATTGGCTGGTCGGTGTTCTGAGGCATTCGGGCCTGAGCGGTTAATGACGCTCCCTGGATTTTCCTATACATTTTCCAGCCGCCCACTGCATGGTGAAACCGCTTCATGTCTCTTGCGCTCGAACGTCTAGTCGCTGGCACGCCGATCCCTTTTGCCGGTAATCGTGTCACTGTCGTCAGCCCCGAACTGGCCGCGCGCTTTCAGCCCGGGGACCATTTGCTGGTCGAGCAGGTCAGTGGCGAGTTGTTGCTGATCCCGGTGGTTGACCAGCAAGCGGCCGCCGTCGCCATCGAGCGCGCCGAAGCGGCGTTCAGTGCGCTGTCCAGCGTCCCGGATCAGGCGATCAGTGCGTTCTTCGATCTGTTTGCCCAACGCCTGGAAACCCCCGAGTGCTGGGCCTTGATCGAGGCCGCTAACCTGGCCGACATCGAACGCGCCAAGGCCCGCGGGCGTTCCACCACGCGACTGCTCGCCGATGAACGCATGCGCCGCGACATGATCGCCGGCCTGCGGGCCTGGCGCGATGCGTCGGCGACTCGCGGCAAGGTCATCAGTTGCGTCGAGCACGACGGCTGGAAGGTCGAGCAAGTGGTGTCGCCGCTGGGCATCGTCGCATTTGTGTTCGAAGGCCGACCGAATGTGTTCGCCGACGCCGCCGGTGTGTTGCGCACCGGCAACACCGCCGTGCTGCGCATTGGCAGCGATGCGTTGGGCACCGCTCAGGCCATCGTCACTCACGCATTGAACCCGGCACTCAGCGACGCCGGTTTGCCGAACGGCGCGGTGTCGTTGGTGGAAAGCGTCAATCACGCCGCCGGTTGGGCGATGTTCGCCGACCGTCGTTTGTCGCTGGCCGTGGCCCGGGGTTCGGGGCGGGCGGTCAGCCAACTGGGCAGCATCGCCCAACAGGCCGGCACCGCTGTCAGTCTGCACGGCACTGGTGGCGCCTGGCTGATCGCTGACAAAGACGCTGATGCCCAGCGCTTTGCCGCCGTGGTACGCAATTCACTGGACCGCAAAGTCTGCAACACCTTGAACGTCTGCCTGATCCAGCGCGACCGCGCCGCTGAGCTAGTGCCGTTGTTTCTCGACGCCCTACAGCAGGCGGGCACCGCCCGGAGCCAGGGTTGCAAGCTGCACATCGTTGAAGGCAGCGAGTCGTGGTTGCCGACTGAATGGCAAACCGGCAGCGTTGAGGTGTATCGCGCCGAAGGCTACCAGACCGAGGCGCTGGCCGAACCGTTGCCCGAGGAGCAGTTGGGCCGCGAGTGGGAATGGGAAGAAACTCCGGAAGTCAGCCTGAAGATCGTCGATGACCTGGACAGCGCCATCGCCTTGTTCAATCGCTACAGCCCGCAGTTCACCGTGTCGCTGATCAGCGAAGACGGGGCCGCGCATGAGCGTTTCTACAACGCGGTCAACGCGCCGTTTGTGGGCAACGGAATTACCCGCTGGGTCGACGGCCAATATGCGCTGAACAAGCCGGAACTGGGGCTTTCGAACTGGGAGAGCGGTCGGCTGTTTGCCCGCAGTGCGATTCTTTCGGGAGACGGGGTGTTCACCATTCGCAGTCGCATGACCCAGACCGATCTGTCGGTAAAACGCTGACATTCCTGGCACAGGCAACGATCGCACTATAATTAAGGTGTGTTTGCGTCTGTGTCTTGAGTGAGGGCTGCGTCATGAAACTTCATTCTTTTCGGCATTACTCCCACGATCTGGAAACGGTCGTGCACGACACATGGATCACCGGCCGGGTGAAGTCGGCCCTGGCGTTGGCAGAACCCAGCCTCGGCCTGCAGATCCATGTCAAAACCCTTGCGGGTACGGTGGCGTTGAGCGGTCGGGTCAACACCCATAAACAGTGTGAGCAGGCTGTTGCTCTGGCCCGTTCGGTGCCGGGCGTCGTCGAAATCGATGCCAGGGATTTGCGGACCCACGTGTTCACGCCAGGCAGTAATCCGGTTCCCCCCAACGCCGAAGAAACCGCCGAGCGTCGGCCATCATCGTCAGCAAAAGACGATCACTGATCAGGGCGACCTTGTGAGTGCAGCGCTCCCGTGAACCGGGAGCGCCTTGGTGTGGGCATTTCAGCTCGAACAACAATGGATTGCGTTTTTTGGGTGTTCTCTCGCTGGAAGCAAAGGCGGATGATTGGCCGTTCCCCAGAGAGGTGTACCCGATGAAACGTGTCCTCATGTTGTTGGCCAACGGTGTCGAGCCACTGGAAATGGCGGCGTTTACCGATGTGCTCGGTTGGGCCAATCTGCTTGGCGACCAACCCGTGGAATTGATCAACGCCGGCCTCCGGCGGAATATCGTGACGACCTTCGGGTTATCGTTCAATCCGGCTCATTTATTGAGCGAGGTCGATCTCGACAGCTTCGACGCTTTGGCATTGCCCGGTGGTTTCGAACCCTCGGGCTTCTATGAAGAGGCCTTGAGTGAGCCGTTTCTGGCGGTCATCCGGCACTTTGTTGCGGCCGGTAAAACCGTCGCCAGTGTCTGCGTGTCGTCGGTGTGCCTGGGCGTTGCCGGGGTGCTGAAAGACAAAGATGCCACGACCTATCACCAGGTCGGTGGCAAGCGCAAAAACCAGCTGGTTGAAACCGGCGCCCGTTTCGTCGACTGGCCTGTGGTGGTTGATGGCCGCATCATCACGTCAAGCGGCCCCGGCACGGCAACGGAAGTCGCCTTCGTGCTGCTGGAACAACTGACCAGCGCTGCAAATGCGGCGGATATCCGGCAGAAAATGCGTTTTCCAACACCGTCTCGCCAGTGGTATGAAACGCCGCAAGTGCCTTGATCCGGCACGCCATTCATTTGCCTCATACATCCAGGGAGCCGCTTCAGTCGAGCGCATTCGTCGCGCCCGACCTTCCAGGTTCTGCCTCCCATCCCATCAAGCAGCTTCGACGGCTTTGCCATGCATGGCACACGTGGTCGGGTGTTCGGCCAGTGACACAAAGCGGCGACTGCCGGCCTCCAGGGCATCGATCGAACCGGTCTCGATGTCGTAGACCCAGCCATGCAGGTTCAACTGACCTTTTTCCTGGGCCAGGCGCACGCTCGGATGCGTCTGGATGTTGGCCAGTTGCGCGATGACGTTCTCCCGGACCATCGAACTCACCTTCGCCGCGTCATCGGCGTGAGGGCGGGATTCGTTGATGACCTTGGCGGATTCAGCGTGTTGCAACCAGCCACTGACGGCGGGCAGGTGATCCATGCATGTGCACTTGGCGATGGCGGTCATGGCGCCGCAATCCGAGTGGCCACAGATCACAATGTCAGTCACGCCGAGCACTGCGACTGCATATTCGACCGTGGCCGAGACACCACCCGGGTGCGGGCTGTAGGAGGGCACGATATTGCCGGCGTTGCGGATCACAAACAGTTCCCCGGGTTCTTGCTGGGTCAGCAGTTCGGGGACCACGCGGCTGTCGGAACAGGTGATGAATAACGTGCCGGGATGCTGGGTGGTGGCCAGGTGTTTGAACAGGTCGGTGCGTTGCGGGAACGCTTCGTTCTGGAACTTCAAAAAACCTTCGATGAGCGCTTTCATGGTGACGTCCTCATAAGTGATGAACAGGGGCTACTCAGCTCGAGCAACCGGTTCCGAATTCGCTGAATTGCAGAATGTGAGTGGTGCCTTTGGAATCCTGGTACGTCATTTCCACCGGGACCACGCCGCAGACATCGGCGGTCGGGGTGATTGCCACGACGTGGGCGATGTCCAGGCTCATGCCGTATTGATAGGCAACGGCTGCGTCCTGGGCTTGAACCTGGGCCGATACGCCCGCGATCAACGAAAGAGCCAGCATCATTTTTTTCATGGGGCATCCTCCAGACGAGTGTGGTGGCTGACAAAGTGTGTGGGGTGTTGGGTCTGGCCCGCACCGGAGTGCGGACCGGTTCAACTTAGAAAGGACGCAGGGGCAGGAACTTGCCGTCGAGGGTGATGACTGCGCGGTGGCCGCCTTCCGGGTCTTCGACTTTCTTCATGTCCAGCTTGAAGTTGATCGCGCTGATGATGCCGTCGCCGAATTGTTCGTGAACCAGGGCTTTCAACGTGGTGCCGTAGATCTGGATCATCTCGTGGAAACGGTAGATGGTCGGGTCGGTTGGAACGCCTGAGAGGCTGCCGCGCAGCGGAATGATTTGCAGGCGGGCCACGGCGTCGGCGTCCAGGTCCAGTTTTTCGCCAACCACTTTGGCGGCTTTTTCTGGCAGCGGGTGTTGGCCGAGCAGGGCGGCGGTGACGTAGGCCAGGCTCAGGCCGGTGCCCTCGGCCATGTCTGCGAAGGACAGGTTTTTGCGCGCTTTGGCGTCGAGGATTTTGGCGGTCAGCTCGAGACTGGTGTCGTTGTAAGCGTGGGACTGTTGCATGGTGTTTCTCCTATCGGGGTTGTGTTGCTTGGGTGTGAAGCAATCTTCTACCGATTGATCCATAGCGTCCAAGACCGATATACAATGCGTTGCATAAGTCCTGCCTATAGATGGTGAGCCCCATGCTGCTGCGACATCTGCGTTATTTGCTGGCGGTTGCCGACCACGGCGGCTTTACCCGCGCCGCCGAGGCGCTGCACGTTTCACAACCGACCCTCTCCCAGCAAATCCGCCAGCTTGAAGAAACCCTGGGCGTGAGCCTGTTCGACCGGACGTCGCGCACGGTCAAGCCGACCGATGCGGGCCAGGCCTACATCGAGTGTGCACGTCGGGTATTAGTGGAACTGGAAGCCGGCAAACGGGCGCTGCATGACGTGAAGGATTTATCGCGCGGCACCTTGCGCCTGGCGATGACGCCAACGTTCATGGCGTATCTGGTGGGGCCGTTGGTGCGCGATTACGTGGCGCGGTATCCGAACATCCATCTGCAGATTTTCGAGTTGTCGATGGACGACATCGAGGCGGGGCTGGTGGATGACTCGCTGGACATCGCCATCGCGTTTACTCAGGTGAGAAACGCCGACATCGAATCGATCCCGGCGTTTACCGAAACCCTGGGGGTGATGGTGGGGCGGGATCACCCGCTATATGAACGGCGAGCCGCGTTGTCCGCTGAAGAGGTGGCGCAGTTGGATTTTGCGCTGCTGGCCCCGGACTTCGTCACCCGCACCCGCATCGATGACTATTTTGCGCAGGAGCAGATCACGCCGAAGGTGGTGATTGAGGTGAATTCGGTGAGCACCTTGCTGGAGGTGATTCGGCACACGGCTATCGCCACCATTCTTCCCGAACCGATTGCCACCCAGGACCGGGCACTGCGCAAAATTCCATTGCTGGGGGAAGCGCCTACACGCGGGGCGGCGCTACTTCGGCGCAAAAATAATTATCACAGCGCGGCGTCGGTGGCCTTAATGAACCTGGTGTTGGGCGCGGTGGCGACGGAGTCAGTCATCCAGTGATTGGCAGATGCCATTGGGGGCTTTGCCCGTGGAGCTCACGGTCACCGAGTCGTCATCGGCGAGAATGATCAAGATCGTGACGCCCGAACCCTTGGCTTCAAAGCTGCGCTCGTTGATGGCTTTGGTAACGGCATCTTTGTCATTGATTGTTACCGGACCTTCCTGATCTGCATGGACGGCAATATTGCCGGGGCAAATCACATCAAATGAAGGAAGGTTGGGGATGCTGTCTGCGTGGGCAACATTTGCCATTGTCAGTAACAGCAGGGTTGTCAGGGCATTTTTCATCGCAAGTCTCCATGGGCACAGCAGCGAATACGCTTAACGATAGCTGTATTTACTGCGCACGAGACAAACAAAAAAAGGCCCCGCTTGATCATACGAGCGGGGCCTTATTTATTGAGGAGCAGCGGGGGGGGATATCAGTAGAACCGGTCAATCACCCGAACTTCATTCTGGTTCTGCATCGAGGCCCACGCCTGTTTCAGCGTTTGCAGAACATTACCGATGAAGTCCTTGTCGGCTGCGGCTTTCTTGCCGACATAGCCTTGGCCGCGACGGTACATCTTCAGTCGGGCCAGCAGGTTCTGGTTGTTCTGGTCGAACTCCGCTTCATGGGCGTGTGGCGACAGGCAATCGATATGAACCTGGCCCGATTTGCTGATCCACAGAATGTGGCTGTCGTGGCTGTCTTTTTGCGCCGCGAAGATGCGAGCCAGTTCATCGATAGTAGGTTGATTGTTCAGATTCATAATATGCCCCTTGACCATTTGGTGATCTTTCAAAGTTGATTCGCTAATACAGGTAGCCCATCGGTTAGTTGATCCCTGGCACCGAAACCAGGACGTCAGCGGTCAGCCGTCAATTCGACGGGGTCTCGCGTCTGTTGCATGTAGTCGTGTTGAATAACTGCTACGCAATAGCGTCACAACGAAGAGAAGCAGCGAAAACCTGGAGGCCACCGCCGACTTTTTAGGGTCGGCCACAAGCTTCATGAGGATTGATCGCCAGCGCTTCTCGTCCTTGTACTGGACGTTCGGGCCAGGTCAGCTTCTTCAATCTGCCTTGTGGGCAGCGTGTATCCGGGAAAAACAGCTCGGCGGTCAGACGAGCTTGCTCAAACATGTTGCTGTACTCCCGATCGGGGAGATGTCTGCATCATGCAAGGGCAAATCGGAGGCGTCAACCGTTATGTAGTGATTATTTTTAATCACTACATATTGTCGGACAAAGCGCTTTGGAATTAAAAAGCAGCGACGCAACGCCCGGGTCAGGACGATGGCAGCAGATGTTGGAAGCGATAGAAGGTGCAGGGATAACCGTCTACCGACCGTTGATGCAGGGTGAATTCATCGCCTGCGAACTCGGGCATCACCTTGGCCCAGAAGCGCCGTGCAGGCACGTTCGCGTCGATGTGGAAAATCTGCCATTGACCGGGGAACCGGCTCAAGAGGGTAGACACGACAAACTTCGCGACACCTTGGCCACGAAAGCGTCGGCTGATGAACAAGTAGCCGATGTTGTGCTCGGCCCCCTCAACATGGACATCGTCATCCACGGTCACGAAACCGGCCAGTTCCCCGTCCACCTTGATCAGATACGGCCGGGTTGCTGGGTTACGCCAGTAATCCGGTTTCGGCTGGATATTGAAAAAACCGTGCTCGCCGAGTTTCAGCGGTAGAAACTCGCTGAAGTCATGCATGTAGAACTGCATCAGGTTTTCAATCGTTTCCAGTTCGTCGCGGTGTGCGGCATGCAGTTCTATCGAGGGCATGCTGGGTTTTCTCCAGATCGAAGGGCCGTCCGTGGCTCTTTCGGGATCACTCAGTGCGGAGCGAAGTCGTATGTCCCACCCGTCTTCAACGCCGCGGCGTAAGCAGGACGTGCCTGGAAGCGATCAACCCAGGCCGCTACATGAGGGTAGTTGCCCAGCTTGCCTTGGGCGCGGGCAATCTCACCGATAAAGCTCATCTGGATATCGGCGGCGCTGAATTCGTCACCCAGCAAATAATCGGACTGGCTCAAGGCCGTGTCGAGGTAGCCAAGGTAGTTGGCCACTTCGGAGTTGATGCGCGGATGCAGTGGCGCACCGGCTTCACCCAGACGCCCGACGTACAGGTTCAACATCAGCGGCAGCATGGCCGAGCCTTCGGCGAAGTGCAGCCACTGGACGTATTCGTCATAGGCGGGGGTAGACGGATCGGGTTGCAGGCGCCCCTGGCCATGACGACGGATCAGGTAATCGATGATCGCAGAGGACTCGATCAATTTCTGCGCGCCATCTTCGATGACCGGCGATTTGCCCAGGGCGTTGATCGCTTTCAATTCCGGCGGTGCCAGATTGGTTTTCGGGTCACGCTGATAGCGTTTCAGCTCATAAGGAATGGCCAGTTCTTCCAGCAACCAGAGAATCCGCTGGGAGCGGGAGTTGTTGAGGTGGTGCACGATAATCATAAACAAGATTCCTGTAGCAGCTGTCGATTGAAACGAGGCTGCGATGCCGTTTCAGAAAATGGGGCCATCGCCGGGCTTGAAGAACACTAGACCATTACGGTCCGTTCGAAGTGCCCTCAAGCTTTACTGGCCGGTTTCGCCGCGCGTTTGGCGCCTGTCGACGGCTTGCGCTTGGCGGGCTTTCGTTTGTTTTTCCACGGAGTGGCGCCACGACCGGCCGGGCTCGCCGGCCCGCTGATGGTCAGGCTCAGGCCGGCGCAACGGGCGACCTGTTTGCTCATCCACGCGGCCTGTTTGGTGACGAATTCTTCCAGGCTCATCTCGCCGCTTTGCACCATGTCCAGCGCCTGTTCCCAGATGGCCGTGGTGCCGGGGTCGGCGATGGCGCGCGGCACCGCATCGATCAGGCTGAAGGCCGCCGGGGTCGCGGCCAGGGCCTTGCCGTTCTTGATCAGGTAACCGCGGTCGAGCAGGCCCTGGATGATCGAGGCGCGTGTCGCCTCGGTGCCAATGCCGGTGGTGTCCTTGAGCTTCTGTTTGAGCAGCGGGTCTTCCACCAGTTTGGCGACGTTCTTCATCGCTTTGATCAGGTCGCCTTCGGTGAATGGCTTGGGCGGTTGCGTCCAGAGGTCCTTGAGCTTCACGTCGGCCACCGCGCAGTCACGCCCTTCGGCCAATGCCGGGAGTGTTTGCGGTGCGGGTGCCTCGCGACCCTTGGCCGGGGCGAGCGCCTCGGGCAGGGCGCGTTTCCAGCCGGGCTCGACGATCTGCTTGCCGACGGCGCGCAAGGCTTCACCGGCGCAGTCGAAGTCGGCCTGGGTGCGGTCGTATTCATGGTTGGGCAGGAACTGCGCCAGATAGCGTGCGCGGATCAGGGTGTAGACCGCCCGTTGCTTGCCCACCAGTCGATCGAGATGCTTGGCCGCCGCCGTCGGGATGATGCCGTGGTGAGCCGTGACCTTGGCGTCGTTCCAGGCCCGTGAACGGCGCTGTGGCTCCAGGTGATCGTTCAAGGCGTTCAGGGACGGATCGGCCTGCCGGAGCGCGGCGAGAATGCCCGGGGCTTCACTGTGCTGGCTCAGCGGCAGGAAACCGCAATCGCTGCGCGGGTAGGTGATGACTTTGTGGGTTTCGTAGAGCGCCTGGGCGATGTCGAGGGTTTCCTGGGCGCCGAGCCCGAGCTTCTTCGAACAGACTTCCTGCAACGTGCCCAGGTCGAACGGCAACGGCGCGACTTCACGCATTCGCTCGGTGCGCAACTTGATCACCCGGGCACTCGCCGCGCTGCTGATGGCCGCAGCCGCTTGCTGGGCCAGCGGCTGATTCAGGCAACGATCCTGATCGTCACAGACGTCGGATGCCGCGCGCCACTGGGCGGTGAACGCCGTGCCGTCATGCAACAGCTGCACGTCGATGGCCCAATAGGCCACCGGTACGAAATCGGCAATGCTGCGGTCACGATCCACCACCAGCCGCAAGGTCGGTGTCTGCACCCGGCCTACCGGCAACACGCCCTGATAACCGGACTGACGGCCCAGCAACGTGAACAAGCGGCTCATGTTCATCCCGATCAACCAGTCGGCCCGGGAACGTCCCAGCGCCGAATGATAAAGGCTGAAAGTTTCGGCTCCCGGTTTGAGCGCCGCCAGCGCCTTGCGTATCGACGCATCGTCCAGTGCCGACAGCCACAGGCGCCGGATCGGCCCGCGATAGCGGCAATGCTCGACCAGTTCCCGGGCAATCATCTCGCCCTCACGGTCGGCGTCAGTGGCAATCACCAGCTCGTCAGCCTCGCCCAGCAGGCGTTTGACGGCCTTGTACTGGCTGGCGGTGCGCGGTTTGACCGTCATCTTCCATTTTTCCGGAATGATCGGCAGATCCGCCAGCACCCAACGCTTGTAGCGCGCGTCGTAGGCGTCCGGCGGCGCGGTTTCCAGCAGATGGCCGATGCACCAGGTCACCGTGACGTCCGTTCCCAGCCAGCAACCGTCGCCCCGACGCTTGGCGCCGAGTACTGCCGCGATGTCTTTGGCCTGGGAAGGTTTTTCACAGAGGTACAGCTGCATAACCACCATCGTTCATCAAGTGTGCAAGAGACGCACAGAATGGCGGGTGATGAGCAAGGGATCAATCATTATCTGTATGGATGTACAGCAAAGCTGTTGCGTTTGTTTGCGCCAGTCAAAACGGCCCGTTCGGCTGCGAGGCCGTCGTGCTGACGAAATTTGGGTTATACCTGACATTCGCAGTCTCAGGTTTCGGGGCCGCTGCGCGACCCATCGCGGGCAAGCCGGATCACCGTACCGCACGCTCCCACAGGTCCATCACCTTCATGAGGCACGTATTCCATGAAAAGCACCGGTCCCAGTCCTGTCATCACCATCGCCGAGCAGCCGGGCTGCCTGTTAGTGAAATTTCACGGTATTCAAGTGGCCGCTTCCTCGCGCGCACTGGTGCTGCTAGAGGCCAATTATCCTCCGGTGTACTACGTGCCCTGGGAGGACATCGACGAAAATTATTTCGCCCGCACCGACCACACGACCTATTGCCCGTACAAGGGCGACGCCACGTATTACAGCCTGCAAATCCCGGGGCATGAGGGCGCCAACGCGGTGTGGCGCTATGAAGACCCCAAAGTGTCGGTCGAACAGATTCGCGGGTATGTGGCGTTCTATCCCGATCAGGTTACGTTTGAGGTGCTCAAAGACGTTGAGTGAGGTTCGGCATTGACGGCAATGCTGCTCACTCACGCGCGATTTTTCAGGCCTACCTGCTTTTGCGGCGAGGGAGCTTGCTCCCGCTGGGCTGCGTAGCGGCCCCAAAAACGGGGCAACCCTACCGATTTTTGTGAGTGCTGCGCACTCAAGCGGGAGCAAGCTCCCTCGCCACAGGTTTTTGATTGGCTGAAGAGGTGATCAGGTGAGCAAACGCCCACATTAACCGAGCGTTTTCATTTCAGCGAACAGTCCCCACCAGCGTCGATTCATCAATCTGACCAATCGAAGTGACCCCGGTCAGGGTCATGGCCACGCGCATTTCCTTGGCGAAAATATCCAGCATGTTCTCCACCCCGCGTTGACCATCGGCCGCCAGCGCATAAGCCATGGATCGCCCCAGCAATACACCTTTGGCGCCCATGGCCAGCATCCGCACCACATCCAGCCCCGAGCGAATACCCGAGTCGACCAGCACCGTCAGGTCATTGCCCACCGCTTGCATGATCGGCGGCAATGCCTGGGCGGTAGAAAGGACGCCGTCGAGCTGTCGCCCCCCATGGTTCGACACCACGATGCCGTCTGCGCCAAAGCTCACCGCGTCCCTGGCGTCCTGCGGGTCGAGGATGCCTTTGATGATCATCGGGCCTTTCCAGAAGTCACGAATCCACTCCAGATCACTCCAGCTGATCGACGGGTCGAAGTTATTGGCCAGCCAGCCCATGTAGTCTTCAAGCGTGACGGCTTTGCCCAGGTACTTCGAGATGTTGCCCAGGTCGTGCGGGCGGCCCATGACCCCAACGTTGAACGCCCAGTCGGGGCGTGTCATGGCCTGAAGCATGCGTCGCGATGACGCAAAAGGCCCGGACATGCCCGAATGCGCATCGCGGTAGCGGGCGCCCGGGGTCGGCATGTCGACAGTAAACACCAGGTTTTTCACCCCGGCGGCCTTCGCTCGCTCCAGGGCGTTTTTCATGAAGCCCCGGTCTTTGAGCACGTACAGCTGAAACCAGATGGCTTGCTGGCTCTGCGCCACGACTTCCTCGATCGAACACACCGATACGGTTGAAAGGCACAGCGGGATACCTTTTTTCTCCGCCGCTCTGACCGCCTGCACCTCACCCCGGCGGGCGAACATGCCCGTCAGGCCGACCGGCGCCAATATGACGGGCATTGATAGGGGCTGATCGAAGAGGGTGGTTTCCAGGCTCAGGGTTTCGACGTTTTTCAGAATCCGCTGACGCAGGCTGATGCCCGCCAGGTCGGCGCTGTTGGCCCGTAGCGTATGCTCGGCATACGCCCCGCCATCAATGTAATCGAACAGAAAACGCGGAAGTTTGCGACGTGCTGCCTCGCGGTAGTCGGATGCGGATGAAATGATCATGGGGCCTCGGTCTGGTGAGTGTCGGGGCTGTAGAGATCGTTGAGCTTAACCTGTGGCGAGAGAGCTTGCTCCCGCTGGGTGGCGAAGCCACCCCAATCCAGCCGACTCGATTGTTCTGACACACCGAGGCGGCTGGTTTGGGCCTGCTACGCAGGCCAGCGGGAGCAAGCTCCCTCGCCACAGGGGATTGTGGTGGACTCAGTTAGTGTCCAGATCCACGTTTTTGGTCTCACGCAGACAGATCATCCCCACCACCAGGCTCACCGCGGTAATCACCACCGGGTACCACAGCCCGTAGAAGATGTCCCCGGTATACACCACCAAGGCAAACGACACGGTCGGCAGGAAACCGCCAAACCAGCCATTACCAATGTGGTACGGCAGGGACATCGAGGTGTAGCGGATACGGGTCGGGAACAGTTCGACCATCAGCGCTGCCAACGGGCCGTAACACATGGCGGAAATGATGATCAGCACCACCATCAGTCCCACGATCATGGGCTTGTTGACCTGTTGCGTATCGGCTTGTGACGGATACCCCGCCAAGGTCACCGCACCGCGCAGGGCCGCTTCGTCGAAGCCATCCAGTTTCACGTCACCGACGCTGACCTGCACGTCGCTGCCGGCCGGTGCGGCTTCGCTCGTGTAGGGCAGGCCCTGCTTCACCAGGAAGGTTTTGACCTTGTCGCACGGGCTGTCAAATTTCGCCTTGCCCACCGGGTCGAACTGGAAGGTGCAGGTGGCCGGGTCGGCCAGTACGGTAATCGGTGCCTGACGGCTGGCCTGGTCGATGGCCGGGTTGGCGTAGTGGGCGATGGACTTGAAGATCGGGAAGTACAACGCAGTAGCCAGCAACAGACCGATCATCAGCACCGGTTTGCGCCCGACCTTGTCCGACAGCCAGCCAAAAAAGATGAAGAACGGCGCGCCGATAATCACGCTGACAATCAGCAGACTGTTGGCCAGCGCCGGGTCCATCTTCAGGAACTGCGTGAGGAAAAACAGCACATAGAACTGTGCGGCGTAGAAGGTCACCGCTTGCCCGGCGTTGATGCTGAACAGGGCGATCAGTACGACTTTGAGGTTTTCCCATTTACCGAAAGAATCGCGTAGCGGCGACTTGCAGAGTTTGCCTTCCTCTTTCATTTTCACGAAGGCCGGCGACTCGTGCAGGCTCAAGCGAATCCAGGTCGAGATGCCCAACAGCACGATGGAAAACAGAAACGGAATGCGCCAGCCCCAGACTTCAAACTGGTCGCCGGTGAAATAACGGCAGCCAAGCACCACCAGCAGCGACAGCAACAGGCCGAGGGTGGCGGTGGACTGAATCCAGCTGGTGTGGAAACCGCGCTTGCCCATCGGCGCGTGTTCGGCGACGTAAGTGGCAGCGCCGCCGTACTCACCGCCCAGGGCCAGGCCCTGAAGCATGCGCAACACCACGAGGATGATTGGCGCGGCGATGCCGATGCTCGCATAAGTCGGCAGCAGCCCGACACAGAAGGTCGCCAGGCCCATGAGGACGATGGTCGCGAGGAACGTGTATTTACGCCCGATCATGTCCCCCAGCCGTCCGAACACCAACGCGCCGAAGGGCCGCACGATGAAACCGGCGGCGAAGGCCATCAGCGCAAAGATAAACGCCGTGGTGTCGTTGACCCCGGCGAAAAACTGCTTGCTGATCACCGCCGCGAGGGCGCCGTAGAGGAAAAAGTCGTACCACTCGAACACCGTCCCGAGTGACGACGCGAAGATGACTTTGCGGGTGTCGGGGCTGGTGTCGACGCTGAGCGTGGCATCCAGGGGCTGAACATGTTCTGACATATCGGTATCCCTCACAGTGATTGTTTTTGTTGTTCCACTGTCGGCGCCAGCCTTGTGGGCGGGCGCCGCGTTTATCCATAAAGCCGGGTGTACGTCGATCTTTGTAGGAGCGAAGCTTGCTCGCGAAGGCGTCAGACCTGACACACGGTGTCATCGTTCTTCGCGGGCAAGCCTCGCTCCTACAGTGGGTTGCTCATAAAGCCGGGTGTACGTCGATCTTTGTAGGCGCGAAGCTTGCTCGCGAAGGCGTCAGACCTGACACACCGCGTCATCGTTCTTCGCGGTCAAGCCTCGCTCCTACAGTGGGTTGCTCCATAAAGCCGGGTGTACGTCGATCTTTGTAGGCGCGAAGCTTGCTCGCGAAGGCGTCAGGCCTGACACACCACGCCATCGTTCTTCGCGGGCAAGCCTCGCTCCTACAGTGGGTTGCTCCATAAAGCCGGGTGTACGTCGTCTTTGTAGGAGCGAAGCTTGCTCGCGAAGGCGTCCGACCTGACACACCACGTCATCGTTCTTCGCGGGCAAGCCTCGCTCCTACAGTGGGTTGCTCCATAAAGCCGGGTGTACGTCGATCTTCGTAGGAGCGAAGCTTGCTCGCGAAGGCGTCAAACCTGACACACCACGTCATCGTTCTTCGCGGGCAAGCCTCGCTCCTACAGTGGGTTGCTCCATAAAGCCGGGTGTACGTCGATCTTTGCAGGAGCGAAGCTTGCTCGCGAAGGCGTCCGACCTGACACACCGCGTCTTCGTTCTTCGCGGGCAAGCCTCGCTCCTACAGTGGGTTGCTCCATAAAGCCGGGTGTACGTCGATCTTTGTAGGCGCGAAGCTTGCTCGCGAAGGCGTCAGACCTGACACACCGCGTCATCGTTCTTCGCGGTCAAGCCTCGCTCCTACAGTGGGTTGCTCCATAAAGCCGGGTGTACGTCGATCTTTGTAGGCGCGAAGCTTGCTCGCGAAGGCGTCAGGCCTGACACACCGCGTCATCGTTCTTCGCGGGCAAGCCTCGCTCCTACAGTGGGTTGCTCATAAAGCCGGGTGTACGTCGATCTTTGTAGGAGCGAAGCTTGCTCGCGAAGGCGTCAGGCCTGACACACCGCGTCATCGTTCTTCGCGGGCAAGCCTCGCTCCTACAGTGGGTTGCTCAGCAGTTCCTTCTGCGGGTTGAGGTTCCTTGTGCTGGGGTTGAGGATCATCAGCGCAGCCTTTTCGGCAATCATCAGCGTAGGCGAGCACGTATTGCCCGAGGTAATGCGCGGCATGATCGAGGCATCCGCGATGCGCAGTCCGGGAATCCCGTGAACGCGCAACTCGGCATCGACCACGGCCTCCACATCGTTGCCCATGCGGCAGGTGCCCACCGGATGGAAAATCGTCGTGCCAATTCGTGCGGCGGCTTCGTGTAGTTCCTCTTCGGTCTGCAAGCTATCGCCGGGCAAGTACTCGACCGGTTTGAACGCTCGCAGGGCCGGGGCGGCGACGATGCGCCGGGTCAGGCGAATGGCATCAGCCGCGACCCGCAAATCCTCTGGATGGCTTAAATAGTTGGGCTGAATCAGCGGCGCTTCCTGCGGATCGGCGGAACGAATCTCCACCCGTCCGCGACTCTGTGGCCTCAGGTCGCAAACCGACGCCGTGAAAGCAGGGAAGGCGTGCAGCGGTTCGCCGAAGCGTTCCAGCGACAGCGGTTGAACGTGGTATTCGAGATTGGCCGAGGTCTGTTCCGGCCCTGACCGGGCAAACGCCCCCAGCTGACTCGGCGCCATCGACAGCGGGCCGCTGCGGTCGTACAGATAACGCAGACCCATGCCCATCTTGCCCCACACGCTGCCAGCGATCTGGTTCAGGGTGCGGGCGTTTTCCAGTTTGTAGATCAGCCGCAGTTGCAGGTGATCCTGCAGATTGCCGCCCACGCCCGGCAGTTCATGAGCCACACCGATCCCCAGTTTTTCCAGGAGCGGGCGAGGGCCGATCCCGGAGCGTTGCAGAATGCTCGGCGAACCGACGGAGCCTGCGCACAGCACAATTTCCTTGCGCGCCTTGAAGGTTTTTGCCTGGCCTTGATAACGGGTGCTGACCGCCGAAGCACGGCCGTTTTCCAGCAGCACGCGGTCCACTTCGACGTCGGTCAGCACGGTGAGATTGGCGCGATTGCGGATCGGTTTGAGAAACGCCTTGGCCGCGTTCCAGCGAATCCCGGCCTTCTGGTTGACCTGAAAATAGCCGCAGCCTTCGTTGTCGCCCTGGTTGAAGTCATCGATGCTGGCAATGCCGCTTTGCTCGGCGGCACTGCGGAACGCATCCAGAATCGGCCACGACAGCCGCTGACGCTCGACCCGCCAGTCGCCGCTGGCGCCGTGAAATTGCGAGTCGCCGGCAAAATGGTTTTCGCTTTTCTTGAACAGCGGCAGCACGTCGTTCCAGCGCCAGCCCGGATTGCCGTCAGCGGCCCAGCCGTCATAGTCGCCAGCCTGGCCGCGCATGTAGATCATGCCGTTGATCGAGGAACAGCCGCCCAGCACTTTGCCGCGCGGGTAACTCAGGGCGCGACCTTGCAGGCCGGGTTGCGCTTCGGTCTTGAAGCACCAGTCGGTGCGCGGGTTGCCGATGCAGAACAGGTAACCCACGGGGATGTGAATCCAAGCATAGTTATCGCGGCCGCCGGCTTCGAGCAGCAAGACGCGGTGTTGCGGGTCGGCCGACAGCCGATTGGCCAGCAAACAACCGGCCGGCCCGGCACCGACCACGATGTAGTCGAATTCATCAAGGGAAGTCTGCATCCCTGACCTCGTATTGTTGTTCTTGTTGTCGGTCATCCTAGTTGTTAGCTTTCGTCAAAAGAATGTTAGTTTTTGCGCAGCCGCTGTGCGTTTTCAGACAGCGCCTCAAACAGCGTAGCCCCAAGGACGACTCATGTTCGACTGGAATGACCTGCGGTTTTTTCTCGAATTGCAACGCAGCGGGCGTTTGCTCACCGCCGCCCGCCGTTTGAACACCACCCACGCCACCGTCGCCCGGCACATCGAGGCCATTGAAAAGAGCCTTGGCACCGCGCTGTTTGTCCAGCATGCCCAGGGCTACGAAATGACCCCGGCCGGCGAAGCGCTGCTCAAGCACGCCGAAGCCATGGAAAACGTCGCGTTGCTGGCGCAAGAGGAAATCACCCAGTCCACGGCGCCACTGGGCAAGATTCGCGTCGGCGTGACCGAAGGGTTGGGCATCATGTTCCTCGCCAGCCGCATGAACGGCCTGTTCGAACGCTACCCCGGACTGGAAGTGGAGCTGGTCGCCGTGCCGCGCTTCGTCAGCATCCTCAACCGCGAAGCCGAAATCAGCATCCACCTTGAACGCCCGGCCGCCGACATGCTGGTCACGCGCAAACTCACCGACTATCGCCTGGCGCTCTACGCCAGCCAGGCCTACCTCGACAAGGCACCGCCGCTGCACAGCCGCGAAGACCTCGGCCGCCACGCGTGGATCGGCTACGTCGATGACTTGCTGTTCAGCCAGGAACTGATGTTCCTCAACAGTTTTTGCCGCAACCCGCAGGTGGTGTTCCACAGCACCAGCGTCATCGCCCAGCAACAGGCGGCACGTTCGGGATTGGGGATTGCGGTGCTGCCGTGCTACATGGCCAGCGCCGATCCGGAGCTGGTGCCGCTGTTTCCAGACGAGAGCATTGAGCGCAGCTACTGGATCAGCACGCGGCGGGAATTGCACAAGTCGGTGAGATTGCGGGTGATGTGGGATTACGTGGTGGAGTTGTGTGAGGCGGAGCAGGGGTTATTGATGGGATAGCCTGCCAACCCATCATAGATCTCTGATCAACCAAGCAATGAAGCAACCAACACAACCCCTGTGGCGAGGGAGCTTGCTCCCGCTGGACTGCGCAGCTGTCCTGGTCTTCAATTCGGGATGAAGACAAGGAGCGTCCTCCGACACTCCGTCGCGAACAAGGGAGCTTGCAGCATGACCGAAGAGACAAAAGTGAAAGGCCCGGCGTCGTACTTCCCGTCCATCGAGAAAAAGTACGGTCAGCCCATCAACCATTGGCTGGACCTGCTCGGGACGGTGAGCGGCAAGAAGCATATGGAAATGGTGGCTTTGCTGAAGGATGAGCATGCAATGGGGCATGGCCATGCGAATGCGTTGGTGGCGCATTATTTGGCGGCTGTTAAAAAGTGAGGCCGCTGTAAAAGGCTGCAATGTGAAATGGCGGTGAGAGGGGGGCTGGATGTGCCACCGCCATCGCGAGCAGGCTCACTCCTACATGGGTTCTGCGTCGTTCGCGAGTGTTGTGGTCAGCATAGCCTCCTGTGGGAGTGAGCCTGCTCGCGATGGCGCCAGCTGGCTCACCGCATTCTGCCGGGATCACTCAAACATTCGGCGGCAACTCGCGGGTGGTGCGCTATAGTGGGTCGCGGGGTTGGCTGTCGGGAATCGACAGCGTGGCGCGCAAGCCGCCTTCCGGGCGATTGGCCAGGGTGATGCGTCCGCCCAGTCGGGTGGCGATGGTGTTGACGATGGTCAGGCCCAAACCCGCGCCATGGGCATTGCCACGGCTGTAGAAGCGTTCGAACAACCGCCCGCGATCCGCCTCGTCGATACCGGGCCCCTGGTCCTCGACGCTCAGCGAATAGAAGCCATCCGCCTGACTGAGTTGCACCGTGATGACCCCATGCTCCGGGGAAAAGTTCGCCGCGTTGCTGATCAGGTTGTTCAAGGCGATGTCGATGGCGGCGGCGTCGGCCACCACTTCAAAGGGGCGATCGGTGACGTCGAAGGCCAGCTCAAGGTTCTTGCTCAGCAACCACGGCGTGAGCTGCACGAGGCTGTCGCGCACGGTGGCGGCAAGGTCGATGCGTTGCTGTACAGGTGCGATGGCTTTGGGTTCGAGGCGGGCCATGGTCAGCAATTGATTGACCAGGCGGCTGGTGCGGTCGACGCCGGCGATCAGGAATTCCAGGGATTCACGGCGCTCCTGTTCCGTGCCGGCTTCCAGCAGATTTTGCGCATGCACACGCAGCACGGCCAGCGGTGTGCGCATTTCGTGGGCGGCATCGGCGATGAAGCGCCGCTCGCGGCCCATCACTTCCTGAATCTGCGCGAGCATGCGGTTGAGCGCCGCTTGCATCGGCTCCAGCTCACTGGGCAACGGCGTCAGTTGCAGAGGCTCCAGCGAACCGCTGTGCCGCGCGCGCAAGGTCGCCGCCATGTCTTCCAGCGGCTTGAGGCCCCAGCCGATGGCCAACCAGATCATCGCCGCCAGAATCAGGCTGCCCAGCACATTGGGCCCCAAGGTATGGCGCACGATCCGGTCCACCAGGTCCGAACGCACGTCGTCCCGTTCGCCCACCCAGATTCTCAGACCGTTCTGTTTGTCTACCAACAGGAACGCACGCCAATGGCGGTTGTTGAGGTCCACGACGTCGCTGAAGCCGGGTGTCGACGGCGGCGCGCTGAAGGAGGGCGCACTGGCCGTGTGCACCAGCACTTCGCCGTTGAGGGTCCAGACTTGAAAAGCCATCTTGGTTTCATAGGGATGGCCATCGACCCTCGGCTCGGCCTCGCCCAGCGCCTTGTTGAAGGCCTGATACAGATCGGCGTGTTCCTTGCTCGCCATCGGCATGCGCATCACCCCCTGCAACAGCCGGGCGTTTTGCGCGAGTTGGGCATCGTAGACTTCGGCGATTTCGTGATTGCTGTCGTGCAGGTTCAACAGGCTGATCACCGCCAGCCCTACCAGCATCAGGCCAATGATCAGCGTGAGCGTGCGGCGCCGGATCGACGTCATCGGCGCTCCTCCACCAGGTAACCGACACCACGAATGGTGCGGATCAGGTCGGTGGAGAATTTTTTGCGCAGGTGATGGATGTGCACTTCCAGGGTGTTGCTTTCGGCTTCTTCATTCCAGCCATACAGCAACTGCATCAGATGATCGCGGGTCATGACCCGGCCCGGCGGTGAGAGCAATTCGTGGAGCAGCTGATATTCCTTGGGCGTCAGAGCCACCGGCTCGCCCAGGTAACTGACTTGCTGGGTGCCGGGGTTCAGGCTGATGCCGGCGTGTTCGATCAGCACCTGGGCGCGGCCGGCACTGCGCCGCAACAAGGCCCGCAGGCGAGCCTTGAGTTCCGCCAGATCAAAGGGTTTGACCAGGTAATCGTCGGCCCCGGCGTCCAGCCCGGCAATGCGGTCTTCGGTCGCATCCCGGGCGGTGAGGATCAGCACCGGCAGGTTGGAGCCGCTGTCCCGCAAGCGGCGCAGCACTTCCAGCCCGTCCATGCGCGGCAGACCGAGGTCGAGCACCGCCAGGTCAAAGGTTTCACTGAGCAGCGCGTGCAAGGCGCTGGTGCCGTCCTTTAGCCAATCGACGGTATAACCTTCGCGGCCCAGGGCTTGATGGATGCCCTCGCCGAGGGCCACGTCGTCCTCAATCAGTAATAAGCGCACACGGACTCCTGTCAGTTGAGTTTCTTGTTCACGTCCACCAGCAACGTTTCGATCTCTTTGCGTCGCCCGGCGTCGGCGAGTTCACGGCCTGGTCTCGGGGCGGCTTGCAGGGCTTTTTGCAACGCGCTGCGGGCTTCGCTGTAACGTTTTTGACGGTAGAGGTGATCGCCCCAGAAGTACAGACTATCGATGCCCTCCGGGTTGAGTTGCAAGGCCTGTTTAAGTAACTGTTCGGCCTTGTCCGAGTCACCGAAACCGATGGGCCAGCCGGGGACGCGATCATACAACGCGCCGAGGCTGGTATAGGCCGAGCCTTGCAGGGCTTTGGGGTCCAGCGTCATGGCTTTTTCCAGATCGGCTTTCGCGGCCTTCACCTTGCTCAGCGCACCGAGGCCACCTTGGGCACCGGCCCAGCTGCTGTTGACGATGCCGGACCAGATCCAGGCTTCGGCCACCGATTGACGTTCCTGAGTGAACGCGGATGCCTGGCCTGCCAGTTTCTCGAATGCAGCGGTGCGTTGCGCTTCCGGGACTTCGTATTGAATGTGCGCCCAGCTTTGCTGGATGCCCTGGAGGCGTTGCTGATCGGCGGGTTCCAGTGCCCAGACACTCTGGCTCAGGGCTCCCAGCAGCAGGCAAGCGATGATTTTCTTCATGGTTTGAGGGTCTCGTTGTCGGGCTTCTGACTCAGGCGACGGATCAGCGGCAATTGCTTGCGCAAGCCACGGTCCACCAGATTGGGCAGCAGGCTGTTGAGGCGCACAAAAAAGCGCTCCGGCCAGCCGAGGTACAAGTCGCGTCGGTCACCGGCAATCGCATGCATCACTGCGGCGGCAACGGTTTGCGGATCGTCGACGTTGGCCTTGAGCGCATCGTTCAACGCCTGCGCCGCCGGGCTGTTCATGCTGGTGCGGGTAGCGCGCGGGGCGACGTAGAGCACGCTGACCCGGGTGTCCGCCAACTCCCGGCGCAGGGCCTCGGAAAACCCGCGCAAGGCAAACTTGGTGGCGCAATAACTGGCGTAACCGGGGTAACCGATGGAGCCGTAAGTCGAGCCGACGTTCACCACCATCGCGCTCTCGGCTTGTTTGAGCAGCGGCAGCAGGGTTTTGGTCAGGCAAATCGGCGCGCTGATGTTAAGGGCCATCATGGCGTGGATATCGCTGTCCTCCAGCTGCTCAAGCATGGCGAAGTGATTGATCCCGGCGGCGTTGATCAGCAGGTTGATCCCGCCAATCGATTCGGCTGCGGTCAGCACCTTGCGTCGGTCGGACAGCACGGTCAGGTCCGCGCCGACCCAGTACAGGTTTTGCGGATAGCGTTCAAGCAAAGGCCGCAGCGGTTCCTGGTGCCGAGCCACCGCCAGCACCCGGGCGCCGCTGGCGCACAACGCGGTGGCGATCGCCAGGCCGATACCGCCGCTGGCGCCGGTCAGCACCACGCGGGCATCATGCAACTTCATGCAGGGCCTCCCCGTCACGCGGCAAGCCGCGGAACATATCGGTGTAAAGTTTGTACACCACTTTGGAGGCGTGAATCACCGCAGCCTGGTCGTCCGGATCGTCGAGGGTATTCATCAACCGGCGATAGGTCTGCATGTGCTCGATGTCCAAAGAGCCATGGGAACTGAGGTAACTGAAGGCGCTTTCCGGCAACGCCAGGCGCTCGCGGATGCTGCCGGCGGCGTGGGTGGCCAAGGCAATGCTGGTGCCTTCCAGCACGTTGACCATGCCGAACAGGCCGACCGGGTTGTCGCGGGCAATCAGGTCGTAGAGGTAGCTGACCATCAATTCAATCGGCAGGCTCGGACGACCGTCGCGCACGGCAATGCGGTCGCCGCCGCAGGCTTCGATATCGTCCAGCACCCACTGCTCGTGACCGTATTCCTCCTCGATGTACTCGCACACCGCTTTACGCAGCCATTCCAGGCGCGACGGCAATTTCGCCCCGCACGCCATCATCAACGGCACGGTGTGGCGCACGTGGTAATAGGCTTGCGCCAGGAAGGCCCGGTAGCTTTCCAGGCTGACCTTGCCCTCAAGGGCATCGCGGATGACCGGCAGGTTGAACAGTTCATGGCGTTCGTGTTGCGTGGCTTCTTGCAGCGTGTCGAAAAAACTCATGATGCGGATTCCTCGGAAAGTACAGATTCAGTCAGTTGCGCCCGGTAGCGCTCGATGATGGCGTCACGGCGCGGGCGGCCATTGGCGGTAAGCAGGCCATTGGCGGGGGTGAAAGGTTGATCGAGACGGGTCCAGTGATGGACCTGCGCATAACCGGGCAAGGCCTCGTTGGCCTCGGCGACGGCGGCAGCCAGTTCGGCGTCGGTGCAGTCCGGGCGATGGGGCCAGAGCAGCGCATGGTTGTGCGGCATGGCTTCGCCGTAGACGAAGGCCTGGGCGATATGGCGGCGCTGGGTCAATTCGGCCTCGACCCATTCCGGGTTGACGTTGCGTCCGAAACTGGTGACGAATTGATGCTTCTTGCGCCCCTTGAGGTAGAGAAAACCGTCCGGGTCGAACTCGCCGAGATCGCCGGTCGGCCACCATTCATCGGTGTGCGGCGCCTCTCCCAGATAACCGAGCAAGGTCGAACCCTTGACCAGCACCTCGCCGTCCTCGGCCAGACGAATCGTGACGTGGGGCAGGGGCCGGCCGACACTGCCGAGACGGCGCGCTTCGGGGCGATTGAGGCACACCACCGAGGCGCACTCCGACAGGCCGTAACCTTCGTAAACAGGGATGCCGATGCGTTGCGCGCGGTGCAGCAACTCCTCGGCCACCCGCGCGCCACCCACCGCCGCAAACCGCAACGAGTAGGGACTGAAGGCTTTCTGCTCGGCGGCGCTGACCAACATCTGCAACAACTGCGGCACCAGGATCAGGCTCTCGGGCGCCCGGGTGGCCAGGCAACCGAGCAGACGCGGCACATCAACACCGCTGGCGCCCTGAATCCCCAGGGTTTTCTGGCTGGGCAAACTCAACGTGGCCCCGGCATACAGCGCGGCGTAGCAACCGAGGTTTTCCAGCAAAATCGCCAGGGGTAACAACGCCAGATGATGCTGCGGATCGGCGGGTTTGCTCGCCTGATTCAGTTCGCGAGCGACCGTCAACAGGCTCTCGGCGCTGAGACACACGCCTTTGGGCGTGCCCGTGGTGCCCGAGGTGAAGGTCAGTTTGGCGGTCCCTTCCGGCATGCGGTTCGGGCCGCTGAACGTGCGGCGCCAGAACTCACCGGTCTTCTCGTAGCCGGCCGCTTGCAACTCGTCGTCCAGCGCGGGTTCGGCAATCACCCGTTCGGCCTGGCTCTGCTCCAGACAATGGGCGCGCTGAGCGGGGCTGAAAAAAGGCGGCAACGTCAGGCAAGTCAGGCCTTCGAACAGCGCGGCCAGGTCCCAGAGCATCGCTTCGACGCCATTGTCCAACGCCAGCGCAATCACCTTGACCTGCTCATCGCGCAGCCGTTGCTGGCGATACACCACCTCGGCATACAGCGTGGCGTAATCCACCTTCTGATGATCACCCCACAACGCGATGGCGCTGGTCTTGCGCTCGGCATGGCTGCGCAAGGTCTGTTTGAAACGCTCGGTTTCAGGCGACATGGCTGGATTCCTCAAGGGATGTCGGCAAACCCAGGCGATTGAACATCCCGATGTTGCGCAAATGAATAAAACCGGCGCGGATGTTGCCGACGTGCACCCAAGGCTTGCTCTCGTAATAACTGCCCCAGTGCTGTCGTTCGTCCCCCAGCCGCTCAGGGTCGGCCGCGCACAGCGTCACCGGTTTCAAGCCCAGGCGATGAAAGCTGTTCACCAAGCCGATGTTGCCGGTGAACGCCACCCATTCCAGGCCGCCCATGGCCAGCAAGTAAGTGATGGCAATGATGCTCATCCGCGCACTGCCGGTGTCACTGGCGGCCAGATTGCCGACCTCGACGATACCGGCACGATCCACCGGGCGGTCCGCCGCAGCGCTGATCAGCGGCTCGATCGACTCGTCCAGATAACGTTCCAGAAACAACGACTCAGCATTGGCCATGCGCACACCGGCCACCGCACACAGCGAGCCGGAGGCATCACTCATGCCAAACAGCTCCGGCATGAAATGACGAATATCGGCGCCATGGGCCTTACGAAAACGTTGCTGAATAAAGGCTTCAAAGACCGGGCGCTCGACGTCGTCCGGTAACGCCCTGGCCAGGTTCATCGGCGGAGCTTCGGCCTGGCCGAAGCGTAGGGGTAGAGGAATATTCCATTCAAAGTCAGGCATTGGAAGACGCCTCCCGAGTAAGTGTGGGAGAAGTATCGAAGCCATTTCTTAACGGAATCTGAAGGTAAGAAAAAGATCATCTTCCGCTGTCTTCAGATTGCCTTAAGACTTCGCGGGCAGGGTGTGCCCCGTCGGTGCGTTGACACACCGCACCCCGGCCGCACGAATGACTCGGCCGCCGGCAATGACATTCATGAGGCCCGTTATGACCCGCGAATCAATGACCCATCGGTATGGAAAACTCTCGATCACCTTGCACTGGCTGATGCTGGTACTGTTCGTCGGCGTGTACGCCTGCATCGAAATCAAAGGCCTGCTGCCCAAGGGCCAACCGTTGAGAGCCATGTTTCTCGGGCTGCACGGCCTCTTCGGCTTGAGCATTTTTGCCCTGGTGTGGGTGCGATTGCTCGGACGCCTGACGCCTCGGCCACCGATCACCCCGGCACTGCCCAAATGGCAGACCGGCGTTTCGCACCTGATGCACCTGGCCTTGTACGTATTAATGATCGCCACGCCGCTGCTGGCCTGGCTGATGCTGTCCGCCGGCGGCAAACCGATGCCTTATTTCGATTTCTACCTGCCATCGCCGGTGGCGGTTGACCCGGACCTGGCCAAGCAATTCAAGTACTGGCACGAACTGCTCGGCAGCGCGGGTTACTGGCTGATCGGCCTGCACGCGGCGGCGGGGTTATTCCATCACTATTGGGTCCGCGACAACACCCTGACCCGCATGCTGCCCGGCCGGTCCAATCCCATCAACCAGCGCCAGCGTTAATCCCAAGCCCGGTGCCAACCAGACACCGGCCATATCCATAGCCACCCCGAGACCCCGAATTCACCCCAAACCCCCTGTGGGAGCGAGCCTGCTCGCGATGGCGTCATCCCAGACGCCATCAATCTCAGCCATGGATTCCCACTTCGATATTCACTGCCTTAAACATGTTTGAGCCCCCACGTTTAAAGACACTCAGTGTTACGTCCGAACGGCTACAACGCCTTGCGTCATTGCCTACGCGTACGCCAGAATCCGCCGGCTTGTGCGTCTAGGACACGGGTTCTATCGTGGCGGGGTCACTGAAAAACAGTGATCGGGTTTGGTAGCCCGGATCGTTCTAGACTCATGGCTTCACCTTTACGCAGTCGGTTTCACAAGACTTTGCGTTCATGGTGGTCATGCGTGGGGCCCACTTGTGGGCGCCGGGTTCTAGTGCGACCGGTCTACCAACCCGCGTATGGCCGCCACCCTCCGTTTGGTAGCGAGAGAGTGATGGTTCCTTGAAATATTCGCGCTAGAGGTTTCACCATGATCAAACCAACACCCAACCCACCGGACACCAATCCGGCATCCCCCTACGAATCTCTCGATTCCAAAAAACTCCACGAAGCCGCCGAACGCGCCCTCGACCACTACCTCAATCCAGGTGCCAACATCATGGCCAGCACCCACGAACCCGAACCCATGTTCCTCGCCAACCCGGCATACGACACCGAATCCCTGCTGGCCAACGCCAGCGAATCACTGGGCTCGGCGACTACCATGCTCAGCAATTTTGCGGCGTTGCTGGATAACTCGCACCGCAAGACGCTGCTGGGGATTACGCAGGTGGTGATGTTGGGGGAATTGGCGGTGAATCAGGCGTTGGATAAGGTTGAGGTGAAGGAGTAAGGGCAATCCCTCTGTGGCGGTGGGTTAGTCCGTCGTCACAGAGGGGAGGGCAAGTCGGCAACTGTATCCATGAGGCTCGGCTTTTGGGCGAAATTGACTCATTGCTGGCTGCTATCGGCCCAGAGTGTGTAAAAACGCTGCGCCAAAATTGAAGTGTGCGCGTCTACGTTAAATCTGAAATTTATCGGCACGTCAGCAGATGTGGATTTTGCGTAGAGGCGCGATTTTCAGTCCGGTTTTGAGTACCTGTCGCGCTCAAAAACGTTTTTAAACAGCCTCGGCCAAGAGCTGCCATTTGTGAAAGACCTCAACCAGCATCCGCCATGTTCTGGGCGAACTGATTATTAGGCTTCAAGGTTTCCAAGGGACTTTGAGCTAGTCAAACCAGAGAAGGCTGACATTGCGCAGCCGCCTCGCAGAGTCACCTTAAAAAATAAATTTACACTGGCCTCTTGAAATCTACATAAGTGACCTCATTTTAGTATCACAAAGCCACTACAATGAGGCGCTCTATGGCAGTACATAGCGGTAGCATCAAAATTCTCAGCCTAAATGGTGGGGGAGCCAGAGGCTTATTTACCATCAATGTGCTCGCTGAGATTGAGCGAATCATTGAACAACAGACCGGGCAGTCGAACGTAAAAGCGGGAGAGTACTTCGATCTGATTACTGGCACCTCAATTGGCGGGATTCTGGCGTTAGGGCTCGCATCAGGAAAAAGTGCTAGGGAGTTAGAGTCGGTCTTCCGCGTCCAGGCCCCCCTAATCTTTCCGCGGATGAGCTCTTGGCGGAAAAAATTGAGGGCTGCTTTTAGTGCCCGATACAGCAGCAAACCACTCTTTGATGCCGTCGCAAGCATGATTGGAGCCGATATCACATTTGGTGACTTGACACGTCGCGTCATGATTCCCGCTGTGAACCTCTCGACCGGCAAACCCCAGTTTTTCAAAACTCCTCATAATCCAGCGTTCAATCGTGACGGTCGCCTCAAGCTGATAGATGCAGCAATGGCTACATCGGCGGCACCTACCTACTTTGCGCCTCATCATTGCGTGGATTTGGATGCGTACTTCGCTGATGGAGGCTTGGTTGCTAACAACCCAAGCTTCATCGGACTACATGAAGTTTTCCGGGACATGACTAGCGACTTTCCGGACGCCACGGTTACCGATGTCAAGATATTGAATGTCGGCACACTGGGGGAGGAGTACACGGTGAGTCCGGCCGCGCTAGAGTCAAAGCGCAACCGTGGCTATCTCGGATTGTGGGGCCTTGGTGAGCGATTGGTGCTGACCACTATGACCGCGAATCAGCAGCTTCATAAAGCAATGTTGGAGCGGGAGCTCAGAACCTATAACGCATCAGAAAACTACGTTTATCTTGACGATATCGTTCCTAACGAAGCTGCATCCGATATCACTCTGGATAACGCAAGCGAAAGTAGCTTGCGTAACCTCGCAAGCCGGGGAAAACAGCTGGCTACTAACGAGTTTACAAAGAACCCTCTATTGCAAGCTTTCTTCAAACATCCGGCAGCGCCCTTTGCTGTACCTGGTCCCGTCCAACAGGAGCAAAAGTGATGAGTTGGAATTTCCACCGCTATTACAACGACAGCACCGATGGGCTCATTAGTAAGTTGAGATTAGCAGACCCCTGTGTCGTGAAGCTTAAAGGATTGCGCGACCTAGCCCGAATCCGCACAAAAGAGGTTTTCAACGAAGCGAAAGAGCTCGTCAGAACATCCAGCGCGACCATCTCTCTCGAAAGTATTACAGCTCGAGTTGCGAACACTCGGCTAAAGTATCTAAGCCCGCAAGCTCAGACTGAGGCAGCAAAGCTTCTCAGAGACATGGATGATGAAGCGCGGAAAGCTTTTCTGTCTCTTACACCGCGCTTTTGGACACAGGGAAGTTTTCAGTACGATACACTCAATTATCCGTACGCCACCCCGCCTCAGGAAATGGACATAGATGATGGCACATATCTCCCGATGGCCATCTTTGAAGATCGTCCCGTTATTGGCCACCAACTGCTCCTGCTTCTTGTGGACTCATCGCTGAAGTCCTTGGTGCATGAAAACGAAGGCTGGCAATTTGAGGCCAAGCGAACCTGTGCTCGAATCAAAATCCCTGCAGAGCACACACATATTGATGTCCCTATGTATGCAATTCCAGAAGACCAATTTTTGCTCAAGGAAGTAGCTCTGGCGAAAAGCCGTGGCATGGTCATGGATTCGATAAATGGGTCGTTTTCATTAGAAAGTGCCGACTATGAGCTTGATGAGGACTGCGTGAACCTGGCGTTGCGCGAAGGTGATCAAAAGTGGATGAAGAGTGATCCAAAAATTGTCGAAGACTGGTTCAACGATAGTTGCCGGCGCATTGGCCCTCACCTACGCAGTATTTGCCGTTTTATGAAATCGTGGCGAGATGTTCAATGGGAAAAGGGTGGGGGCCCTTCGTCTATATCACTGATGGCCGCTACCGTCAGTATTCTTGATCGGATTGCACACGATAAAAATGATCTTGGTGCAACGATGCGAATGCTCGCAAAGTACCTTCCTGACGAGTTCTCAAAGGGGGTGGAAAGCCCAGACCACACTGACGAGAAACCGCTCTTTCCGCCGCGAATTGAGCACGAGGAGCGCGAGTTGGAAATCATGGCAGGACTCTCTGAGCTGCACGGTATTTTGATTGATGCTCAGCAGTGCGTATCTAAAGAGCTCGCTCTCCAATCTATCAATCGTGCGTTCGGCCAGCGGGTGCTCAAAAGCGACCTTATTGTTAGTGAAAAGTCTGCCCCTGCGTTTGCCAATGAGCCTACACGTGGTGCCCAAGCTGCGACCATCAGCAACACCATGGCGAGCGGTTAACACTAAATGCTTAGTGAGCTTCATCAGGTATTGCTGGGGTGCGGGTTTCAATACACCAAGGCCCGGCACATCCCTGAAGGTACGCCTCTGTGTCTCCTCGACGTCGCGAAAGGGTTTTACGTCAAATCTTACGGAACTACGGGTGGCGAGTTCAGCATTGCTTTAAGCCTCCCTATAGACCCTCATATCACTTTACCTACTGCGTACATTCTCAAAAAGCCTGACCAGTACAAGAATCGATTGCTGCCACATGTCAATCTGGGGTGGTACCTGTGCTATGTCCGAGAGATGGAAGCTGACTGGGATGCGAATAATCTGCAGGAACTCTATCTGCAGGTCGATTGCCAAATCCAAACTACGCTAAATGCCTCAGTCGCCTCAGCGAATCAAGGCTCGCCCGATGACCGAGAAATGGAGGGCGAGTTCTCATCCTATTGGCTATCCCAGAAGAAGTTATATCTACTCTCAGATGCATCAGAAAAATTAGAAATGGAATGTTATGTGACTCTCAATGAGAGCGGATTAGCAAACCCCGGAAAGGCCTCAGGTGAGGAGTGGGTTGCCTATGAAAAAGAAGACGAAAGCGAATTCAATGAGTGGCTAAAGCAGAGACACCTTACGAAGCAAGACGGAAGGACGATTCTCACAACCTATTTCAAAATCAACCCTTCCCGCCTAGCCGGTGTGGAATGGCCACCACAAAATCTCCGCGCACTACTCCATTGGCTTACCGAAGTAGATCTAAGTGCTCGTAGCCGTCTGCTGGATCACTTTGTGAATAATCCGGTGAAACGGCATGTGCTTCTTTTCGATGTTCGCCACCAAGACTTGGTTGGGCTCTTTGTTGAGCTCGATATTGCTGCGACTGGATTGAATACCTATCCTCGGAAAAAAAATCGGAAGAAACACACGGGGCGCGTAGTCAAATCGAAGACGCTGATCACATGTCTTTCCGCCAAGCGCTCGGTTCATAAATTCTCTCGACTTGGGGTAACTAGAGCAGACAGAAAGACGATTTTGAGCCGCAACCGCCGTCGATCAGCAACCGGCGACTTGAGTACTAAACGCATTGCACTCATAGGCTGTGGAACCATTGGTGGATATCTATGTGGCTTGCTGCTTCGCTCTGGCGCAGGTTGCGGAAACACTCGATTTGATCTCTACGACGACGACTCATTCGGACCTCAAAACTTTGGACGCCACCCACTCTCAACCTTAGATTTTGGGCAGAACAAAGCAAAAGCTTTAGCAGCCGCGCTTAAATCCTCTACACATTTAAATTGTAAGGTAGAGGGGAAGCCTACTAGTTTTTCAATTACCCCTGAGCTGTTGAGCCAGTACGACATCGTCATTGATGCAACTGGCCGGCCTCCAGTGGCAAAACGCTTGGCTCACGTAGTTCGCACAATACCAAACAACAAGCGTCCAAAGGTTGTTCACGGATTCAACGATGGCAACGGTCGTTCATCAAAAGTCATGATTGACGATGGTAGTTGTTGCTACGGGTGCATGCTTATTGATCCCGCATTCTACAAAAATGGCTTGGATTTACGGTTTAGCAAAATCAGTACGGCCGAGGAACGCTTCGTCAGTTGCGGGAATACCTTCACTCCCTATGACGCGGCTGTCAGCGTTATCACTGCGGCTATGATGCAGGAAGCTGTACTTTCGATTTTGGAGCCAAGTCTTAGCTGGACGTATAGCGAACATATGTTGGACGGTAGTCGGTCCAAACAAGCTCGACTTTTACCTCGACAACGCAATTGTCCCATTTGCCATGACTGACACTGAGCTGACATTTACAGATAAGCATGGTGGGTTGCTGGTGATTACGTCTTCTCCTCTAAAGAGAATGCTGGCCTACCGCCAACTCAGCTGGCTTAGTACCGAAGCTGCCGGAGTGCTCATCGGGGAACGTCGTGGGCCGCACTTGGTGGTTCATCAGATATCCGAGCCTGGACCTGGCGATATCAGGCGTCGATGCTTTGTGGACCGAAGAGGAGCGCATCATCAAACTGCTGTAGATGAAGCCTTCATCAGTTCGTCAGGGATGCTTCAATATCTTGGCGAATGGCACACCCATCCGGAGGACTCTCCGTCACCTTCATCTACTGATTTGGACACATGGCAGCGGCACCTCATTGCCGGCCACGAAAAAATGGTCTTATTGATAGTAGGTCGTAAGGAAATTTGGGCAGCCCAAAAGGACGCCCAAATAATTACCCCTCTTCTTGAGGCTTAATAATTGCTCGCTACTAAAGTTCTTGAACAGGTGCAGTAACTGTAAAGAAAACGATCATTATTTGGGTGGTATGAGTGACGGACCGCTTTTGGCCCAGAGTGTGTAAAAACGCTGCGCCAAAATTGAAGTGCGCGCGTCTACGTTAAATCTGAAATTTATCGGCACTTCAGCAGATGTGGATTTTGCGTAGAAGCGCGATTTTCAGTCCGGTTTTGAGTACCTGTCGCGCTCAAAAACGTTTTTACACAGCCTCGGCCGATTGCAGCCTCTCGCGAAGGGCTGCAATTGGAAAAATACAACCGCCCCCTTTTTTCCTTTTTTAGCATCCAGATGCTACCGGCTAGGAACGTGTATTTTTTTTGGACTGAAATAACAGGGCCTGTTCACTCGTAACCAAATACCAGGGATCTCTGGGGAGCTGTGGTTTAAGCATATACGATGGGGCGCTTGGATGCCGATAGCTTATTCGTTATCTATAGTTAGCCCCGCCGCGTCCCACTCAAAAAGTCGAGTGATCACCCTACGCAAGTCGTCTCCGTACCTGTCAGTGATGTAAGCGAGAAAATTGTCTGAGGGCAGAACCGGGAGAAGTATAAATAGACCTTCATTGTACTTTTCTGGTGATATTAGTCCGAGTCGATAGAGGTCTCCCGTCACAGGATGCTGTTGTACCTCGCTCACATTTTCAAATAACTGTATTGGGTGATGGAAATAATCTAAACGGGCGAGTAAAACTTGCCTCAGAAAATGGGCGTGACCTTCTGGCAGAGATCGAAGTCGCAATAACCAGTTTCGTAAATTTGCATGCTCCATAGGGCTGTGTGATTGATTAAAGCCTAGCGATTTACTTAGTTTGTCCAATTGTATGGAAACATTAATACGATTGAATAAATGCCATTCACGCTCGTGATCTGCGCGGTATGGCACGGAGTCGTTACTATTTGCGCCCGCACTCCATCCTTGTAATTGCTCCTGCAAGCTAGGACCACGTAAGTGAGATGCACACACCATCACCACAGCTTGGCCATTACTTGCTTTAAATTGTTGTGGTCCTCTCCGTACATAAAAGCCAATGTCCTCAGGACTATTCATAATTGGCAATCCACATCCTGGGATCTCACATCGCCCCCCTGCGCGCTGGAAAATCATGTGCTGAACGTCCGGGAATCCGAAGGGGTTGTAGAGGGTGTAGTGATAGCCGATCCTTTTGAAAATGGCCCCCGGCCCTATCATTTCTAAGCCATGAGGATCTGTGTCTGGAAGTTGCTTGAGTTCACAAATAAGAGATCGAACTTCTGAAGCGTCAGAGGTAAGGGTTGCAACCTTATGCACTAAACGTTGCCCATTCTGAAGGGTGTCGGCAATGACTCCTCCATGATTTAGGCGCAACATATTGTTTCGCTGGCTCGATTTTCTTGCCTCTCTTATCATCATTGAGTAAGTCATGACCAATATGTTCTGTTCGTGCAATATATTGTCTAACAGTTGCTGCTGAGCGTCAGATTCGGGAGCTTTGTCGCCGATTACTAATAAATAGTCAAACCTCAAGAAGACATTATTTTTTACGCCATTATCATCAAAAATTTTGTATGGGTATTGTTCAAAAAGACGCTTAAGCTTGAGTAATGATGCTTGTCGCTCAGCTGGAAATGTCAGCTCGGATTTCCACTCATTTACTTGTCGAAGCGGCCCATTTATGTCGGAGTGCAAACAGTCTTTGCCTTTCTTACGCGTAAAAACTTTTCGTGCGGAACTTTCTATCTCGACAAGAGTTACTTTGATGATGTTCGCTTGACAGGTGATATAACAAAAATCTGGTATGTGCTCGCTAGATAGTTGGCGCTTAGAAATAATTGAGTTCAGGTAGAGGCCGCCTAGAAATAGTCTAGGTGTGAATATTAGATGCGGATTTTTAATTAGATACCGATGCAGGCGGTTCTCATCATGAAAGTTTTCGCGTTCGCGCTTGAACTTTGCGGATTTATTGTTAGATGAAGGCTTGGAGCGCACATGAAATATACTTACCTTTTCGCGTGAGTTGCTTTTCTTGGCTTTTCTTTTCGCATTTTGAGCTTCGACTTTTTTTCGTACCGATTGCCGAGTTTTTTCAAGCTCCTCCTCAAATCCGTTGAATGCGCAGCCCATGCTTACTAACCCCTATGATGTCCACCGTCCCTGAATCGTATTCTAAATTGCGATGATGGGGTAAGCAGCTCGCCTAACAAACGTGCGAGGGATGACGCAAGGAAACATCTTGCTTAAGCAGCTTTGCTGATTCCCGTTGGCTAATCAGTGAGGCTAGACCCTCGCTATCGACCCAAAATTGCTCAAAAAACGGGACGTAAAAAAACGGGGCGGATTTATTTAACGGCCAATTAGCGCCTGCCTTTGTAGCAACTGTCGAGGCTGGGAGGCTGCACTTGAGGGCGTGATCCTCGCAAATTGGCGTACGCGGTGCTCCTGAAAGAACCAGCTGCCTGATTTCACGACTGCTTCGCAGCCAAACGCAGCCTCGCGCTGCTCGGCAGCTGCTACAAAAAAGTTAGGCTAGGATTTCGAATGACGTGCTAGCTAGACGCTCGCCGTTCACCAGGATGTGCACCGCATGTTTCCCCACATAGTGCTTCCGAGTAGTCAGCTCCTTGATCTGCTGCCCACGACTAACCCGCTCAGTCGCCCCACCAGCCAACGTCAACGCCTTCAGCTTGAACACCTTCGCCGAAGTCCCCCCATTGGCCTTCACATAATCAATCGCATAATCAATCACCAGCCGCTGACTCTCCGCCACCGTGGATTTCACCGCAAACGACAACGTAATCTTCTCCCCCAACCGAATCACCGCCGGCTCCACCTTCACCCCAACAATCTCAACCTCAGCCTTACCACTCGCCCCAATAATCGCCAACGCCCGCTGGTTTCCCTGCTTGATCAAACTGCGCAACGCATGCTTGGCAATCCACGCCGTGTGCTTGTTCTCCAGCGACCACCCCTCAATCAAGTCCAGCACCCACTCCGGATGGTCCTTGGTGATGTCATTCAGGTGATTGGCCACCGACTTGCGCACGTAAAGGCTGTCATCTGCCTTGAGGTTGTCGAGAATCGCCGCCGCCAATGTCGGATCACTCTGAATCTGTTCCAACCGAAACGACCATGGCAAACGCGGCCGACTGCCTTCGCTGGCCAGGCGCCGCACGTGCTCGTTCTCATCCCGAGACCATGCCTGCATCAGCGCCAACGACCGTTGCAGATCGCTGCGCAGAAAATACCGGATCGCAAATTCCGCAGACCCAAACGCGGTGAAGTATTTGAGCGCGTCCATCGAGCGCTCGAAATCATGCGCGCCATACATCGCCACGTAGTGCGGCAGCGAGATGCTGACGAAGCCGCTGTTGAGGCGGGGGGCGAGGGCGCGTAGCACTTCGAGGGATTCGTCGTAATCCAGCGGCAGCACGGCGTGCAGGCATTCGCTGACGCGGGCCATGCGTTGCATGATCGACAGGTCGGCGAGGCCGTCGTTGGCCATTTTCAGGAAGGCTTTGGCGTTGAAGGCCGGGTAGACCGCCGTCATTTCGGTTGCGATGTGTTTGAGGCGTTCGGCGTTGAAGATTTCCTTCAGGGCCGGGGCAGGTTGTTCGGCGGCGGTCATGGTCGGGTCCGTTCGAGGGGGCCGGTCAGGTTATCGGGGTACTGATGAAAGCCTCAAGCTTTTCTGTCTGCGCGGCGAATTCTGTGATAGTGGCGGGCTCACGGGTCAAATCATTCCCCGGGGGATCGACGTTCGCTGACGCTGACGATGGACGCTCGGGCCGGTTCGGGAGGGGAGTTGAGTGGGTCCATACGGACGGTGCCTGTGAAGTACGCTTCAGGGCCTTTTATCGAGGGTTGCGAGCCTGCGCGCTTGAGGATCATGATCCGGTCCTATTGATAAATGAACAGGAAATTTTATGGGCCTCACGCTCCACATACACTCTATGCATGTCCTGGAGTAAAGCGACCCATGGAAGCCAACCGTTTTGGTGACATCGCTGCATTTGTCTGCGCCGTAAAGGCTGGAAGCTTTACCGCGGCGGCGGCTTCTCTGGGCCTGACCCGGTCGGCGGTGGGGAAAAGCATAGTTCGCCTGGAAAGCCGGATGGGCGCGCGGCTTCTCAATCGCACGACGCGCAAACTGAGTCTGACTGACGAGGGGCAGGTCGCCTATGAGCGCTGGCGTCAGATTCTCGAAGATCTGGATGAAGTGGACGCGACCATGGCCTTGCGTCGTGGGCGGCCCACCGGGACCTTTAAGCTCACGGCACCGCTGTCCTTTGGTCAGCGCCACATTCTGCCGATTCTGGATGCTTATCTGAAGCAGTGGCCTGAACTGCGGGCGGATGTCTGGTTTACCGATCGCTTTGTTGATCTGATCGAGGAGGGCATCGACATCGCCATACGAATTGGCATGCCCAAAGATGACTCCCAATTATTCACCCGTACCGTGGCTTGGCAGCAATTCGCGACGTGTGCATCGCCTGCTTATCTGGCCCAACGCGGCGTGCCGCAAACGCCCGCTGACCTTGTCGGGCATGACACCATCGCTTTATTCAGTGGGGAGCGGCCGACCGTCTGGCGTTACCAGACACCTGCCGGCCTTCATCTCTACGAACAGCCGGGGCGACTGAACATCGACAGTTCAGAAGCCACGCGAGAAGCGGCGCTGGCAGGCATCGGCCTGATTCATCTGCCGACCTACATTACGGGTAACGACCTGCGCGATGGCACGTTAGTGGAAGTGTTGAAACCCTATCGCGCACCTCCTGATCCCATCAGAGTCGTCTACACCAGCAAGCGTCACCTGTCCCCCCGCGTTCGCAGGTTTATTGACCTGTTGATCGAGCGTTGGGAAACAGGCGTGCCGTGGGAAAGATAGCGATATTGGGGACTCAGCGGACCGTGTAACGGTCGCGAACTGCTGTTTATCCAGCCTGGGGAATCAATAAATATGTCAGTCATCGTCACTCACGGGACTGCCATCATGACTACCGCCACACACTTCTCGCCGCCAGCTCAACCTGCCACTTTACCGACCGCCCATCCTTCGCTTGAGCGCCATCCCGGGTTTCAACGCTTGTTTAAACCGCAGGCGCTCACGATTGGCCTGATCTTGCCCCTCGAAACCCACCCGGGCAGACCGGCGCCGACCATGCGTGATCACGTGGAGATGGCGCAACGCGCCGAAGCGCTGGGCTTTGGTGCCTTATGGATGCGCGACATACCTTTCTACGACCCGGATTATGGTGATGTGGCGCAGATCTTTGAGCCGCTGGTCTACATCGGTTACCTGGCCGCCGCCACCCGCAGCATTGTCTTGGGCACCACGGGTATTGTGTTGCCGACCCGTGATCCGATGTATCTGGCCAAGCAAGCGACGTCCCTCGATCAACTCAGTGAAGGTCGACTGGTGTTGGGGCTGTCCTCGGGTGATCGATACAGTGATTACCCGATGCTGGGCATCGATTATGAATCCCGTGGCGATCGTTACCGTGATGCCTTTTCGGTGTTTCGAACCCTGATCGAGCAGAGCTTTCCGCGTTTCCGCTCCGAGCGATTCGGTGGCTCACTCGGAAACCTGGACCTGGTGCCGAAAGCGCCGTATGGCCGCGTCCCGTCAATTGCTGTCGGCCAGGCGCAACAGAGCGTTGAATGGTTGGCTCAGCACCTTGATGGCTATCTTGCTGGCGTCCAAAGCCCGGAGCGGTTGGCAGCGTTGGGCGAGAGCTGGCACGCCGCCGTGCAGGAGGCGGAGAACCGCAACGCTTTCAAACCGTTGGGCCTGGGCGGCTATTTCGACCTCAGCGACAACCCGGATCAGCCATTCCAGCGCATCCAGGGTGGCTTCCGGGCAGGGCGCAACGGCCTGCGTAATTACCTGGAGCACGCGCAATCTGCCGGTGTTTCGCACATCGCGCTCAACCCCAAGGTCAGCCGTCAACCCTATGGCGAAATCCTCGACGAACTCGGCGAGTACGTTTTGCCGTACTTCCCGTCACACGCCTGAGATCACGCGGAGGAATCACTCATGTCATCACTTTTCGACTCTTATGACCTTGCGGGTCAGTTGCTGCCCAATCGCATCGTCATGGCGCCGATGACCCGCGCTCGCGTCGAGGGCACCGTGCCGTCTGAAGACATGGCGACCTACTACGCCCAGCGCGCCGGAGCCGGCCTGATCATCAGTGAAAGCGCGCAGGTTTCTCCGCAGGGACGTGGCTACCTGTATACCCCGGGGATCCACAGCGCAGCGCAAATTGAAGGCTGGAAGCGCGTGACTGATGCTGTTCATCAAGCCGGGGGACGCATGTTCCTCCAGCTCTGGCATGTGGGGCGCGTCTCGCACTCTTCGCTGTTGGACGGATGCTCGCCTGTCGCGCCTGTGGCCATGCCCGCCAGTCAAACGTTGGTGCATGCTTACGACAGCGACGGCAAGCCTGCGCAAGTTGCGGTGAGTGCGCCCGTGGCGTTGGATGCCGAGGGGATTCGGCAGGTCATTGCAGACTTTCGCCTGGCCTCGGCCAACGCCCTGTCGGCAGGTTTTGACGGTGTCGAAATTCACGCCGGCAACGGCTATCTGTTTGAACAATTCATCAACGGCGGCTTCAACACACGTGAAGACCGCTACGGTGGTGCGCCGATTGCGAATCGCCTGCGATTGCTGCTTGAGACGGTCGATGCGGTGAGTGCGCAGATCGGCAGTGCGAAGGTGGGTGTGCGCGTGTCGCCTTTTGCCCACTTGGCGGACCTGCACCCGTTCGATGGCGAAGAGGCCACTTGGCTCGCTCTGGCCGGAGCACTGTCGCAACGCCAGATTGCCTACTTGCATGCGAGCCATCTCGGCACGCCGGACTTTCAAAAAGACTTCCGCGCCGCTTACGACGGCACCTTGATGGTGTCGGGCGGGTTCACCCTTGAAACCGCGCAGCAGGCCATCGAAGAAGGATTAAGCGACCTGGTGGTGTTTGGCCGGCCGTTTATAGCCAACCCCGATCTGGTCAATCGCTTGCGCCATGGCTGGCCACTGGCCGAAGCGGGAAGGGAGGCTTACTACGGCGGGGGCGCGCATGGCTACATCGATTATCCCGCGTACTCGTCGCCAGTCGCAGAAAGTGCCTAGCGGACCCGTCGTGCAGCGCCGGGGCAGGCTGTTCGGCGGCGGTCATGGTCGGGTCCGTTCGAGGGGGCCGGTCAGGTTATCGGGGTACTGATGAAGGCCTCAAGCTTTTCCGCCTGCGCGGTGAATTCGGCGATGCGCGGGAAGCGTGAGGCGTCGACTTGGTCCGGTGTCACCAGGTTGGTGAAGCTCCAGGCGACGGCGAGGGTGATGCCGTCTTGCTCTATCAAAGCGCCGTTGGCCAGAGGCTGTTTTTCCAGCTCGCGTTCAAGCGCTGAATAGGCTGCGGCGAGTTGCCCTTCGACGCGCTCAACCCAAGGCTGGTATTGAATTTCGGCGGGGCGCAGGTTGCGTTCGTAGTAAAGCTGAACGGACTTTTCGCACGCCGCCAACCCGAGCCCGATCAGGCGCCATGCGCGCAGCCGTTGCGTGAGGTCGCCGGGCATCAGGCTTTTGCCAGGGCCGGCGAGGGCTTCGAGGTAGTCGATGATCAGGGTCGAGTCGATCAACACTTCGCCGTCGTCCAGCACCAGGGTCGGCGCTTTGACCACGGGGTTGATCTGCTGGAAGTGCTCGAAGTGGCGGAACACCGAAACCGACTCGTGCTCCAGGTCGATGCCCAGGTGTGTGGCAGAAATGGCCACGCGCCGCACGTAGGGCGAATCCAGCATGCCGATCAGTTTCATTGAACCGCTCCTTCAGGTGTCCATGTCGGGATGGACTACCTTAGCTGAGGTTCGGCGACCTGCAAGCGGCCTTGGTTAATCTTCGAAACCGACTTGCTCGTGTATCTCGTCGACCTTCAATTCCAGGCGATAGGCCACGGCGATGAACAGCGCCTGACACAGGCACAACGTCGCGCTCAACGAGCGGAAGGCGAACGAGCTGCCTTCGTTGACCAGCAGCACGGTGTTGGCGCGTTTGGCCAGGGGCGAGAGGTTGCTGTCGGTGATGATCAGGGTTTTCGCCTGGTTGTGCTGGGCGATGCGCAGGCAGTGCTGGGTTTCCTTGCCGTAGGGCGTGAAGCTGATGGCGATCACCAGGTCATTGGCGCGCACGCTGCGCATCTGCTCGCGATAACTGCCGCCAAGGCCGGAGACCAAGTGGATGCGCTTGTTGGTGTGTTGCAGGTTGTAGACCAGGTAATCCGCGACGGCGAACGAGCGGCGCACGCCGACCACGTAGATGTTGTCGGCGTTGACCACCAGGTCCACGGCTTTGTCGAAGGCCTGGTCATCGAGTTCCAGCCCCAGCCGTTCGATGCCCGACAGAGTCGCGTCGATGCACTCGCGTGCGAGGTCGCCGCCGCTGGCTTTCTGCGATTTGTTGGCGATCATGCTGCGAATGCGCTGCTGGTAGTTCTGCACCGGCGTGGTCTTGTGCGTGTACGCCTCGCGGAACAAGGCCTGCATTTCGCTGAAACCGCTGAACCCGAAACGCTGCGAGAACCGCACGATGGCCGACGGGTGGACTTCGCACTCGCGGGCGATGTCGCTGATGCGGTCGACCATGATCCGGTCGCTTTGCTGGCTCATGTAGCTGGCGATGCGTTTGAGCTGGCGCGGCAGGCTTTCGTATTCGTTGGTGATCAGCTGCAACAGACGCTCGGCATTGATCGGGGGGCTGGCGAGATCGCTGTCGGGCGTGCTCTCGGTCGTAGCCGGCTGATCGGTGCGGGACATAGGGAATCCTTCTGGCTTGTTCTTATAGGGCTGACTGGTGTGTCGGCCCCTGACAATAGGTTGGCTGTGCGCAGTCTACAGGGTAGGCCGGAATAAAATCTTGAGCTTGCGGCCGGCGTGCGGTTTGCTGAAACGATGCACTGTGTCTGGAATGCTTTTGTAGAAGTTTATTGGAAAAAATATTCCACGTAAAAATTATTTGGAATAATTATTGATTGTTCGGTCCCGGTCGTTTTAGTCTGCATCCCACCAAGAGCGTTCGGCGCCTCCATCGCCCCGAACGCAGGCTGATAAAAATAACAGGAGCCAGCATGGGCCAGACTCGTTTTGCCAGTGGGCGTCAATTGGATCTGATTTGCCTGGGGCGCCTTGGCGTCGACCTCTATGCGCAGCAAGTCGGGGCGCGGCTGGAAGATGTTTCAAGCTTCGCCAAATACCTTGGGGGATCGTCCGCCAACATCGCGTTCGGCACCGCTCGACTGGGCCTGAAATCGGCGATGTTGAGCCGGGTAGGGGACGACCACATGGGGCGGTTCCTCCTGGAATCCCTGGCGCGTGAAGGCTGTGACGTCAGCGGCGTCAAGGTCGATCCGGAACGCCTGACCGCCATGGTCCTGCTCGGTCTCAAGGACCGCGAAACCTTTCCTTTAGTCTTCTACCGCGAAAACTGCGCCGACATGGCGCTGCGGGCCGAGGACATCAGCGAAGCCTTTATTGCCTCCAGCAAAGCCTTGCTGATCACCGGCACCCATTTCTCCACCGACGGCGTCTATAAGGCGAGCATTCAGGCGCTGGATTACGCCGAGAAGCACAACGTCAAACGGGTGCTGGATATCGATTATCGCCCGGTGCTGTGGGGGCTGGCGGGCAAGGCGGACGGGGAAACCCGGTTTGTTGCCGATCAGAACGTCAGCCAGCATGTGCAGAAAATCCTGCCGCGTTTTGACCTGATTGTCGGCACTGAAGAAGAGTTTTTGATTGCGGGCGGTTCCGAGGATTTGCTCACGGCGTTGCGCAATGTTCGGCGTTTGAGCGACGCAACGCTGGTGGTCAAGCTCGGGCCGCAGGGTTGCACGGTGATTCACGGGGTGATTCCGGTGCGGCTTGAAGACGGGGCGATTTACCCCGGTGTTCGGGTGGAAGTGCTCAACGTGTTGGGGGCCGGCGATGCCTTTATGTCGGGTTTCCTCAGCGGTTGGCTGGAGGATGCCAGCGATGAGCGCTGCTGCCAGTTGGCCAATGCTTGCGGCGGGCTGGTGGTGTCGCGCCATGCCTGCGCCCCGGCGATGCCGACCCGCGCCGAACTCAATTACCTGTTCAACAGCCCGGTGCCGATCACCCGGCCGGATCAGGACGAAGTGCTGCAGCGTCTGCATCAGGTCAGCGTGCCGCGCAAACAGTGGAAGCAGCTGTTCATTTTCGCCTTTGATCACCGTGGGCAACTGGTGGAACTGGCGCACAAGGGCGGTCGCGACCTCAACGCCATCTGCGAACTCAAGCAGCTCTTTATCAAAGCCGTGGAGCGGGTCGAAGCGGATTTGCGCGAGCAAGGGATCGAGGCGGATGTCGGCTTGTTGGCTGATCAGCGTTTCGGCCAGGACTCGCTGAACGCCGCCACCGGTCGTGGCTGGTGGGTGGCGCGGCCGGTGGAAGTGCAGGGCTCGCGGCCGTTGGCCTTCGAACATGGGCGCTCGATCGGCAGCAACCTGATTGCCTGGCCGCAAGAGCAGATCATCAAGTGCCTGGTGCAATTTCATCCTGATGATGAGCCGTTGTTGCGCCTGGAACAGGAAGCGCAGATCAAGGGGTTGTATCAGGCGTCCCAGGTCAGCGGTCATGAACTGCTGCTGGAAATCATCCCGCCCAAGGATCATCCGTCGACCCATCCGGACGTGCTGTATCGCGCGCTGAAACGCCTCTACAACCTGGGGATTTACCCGGCGTGGTGGAAGATCGAAGCGCAGAGTGCCGAGGAGTGGAAGCAGCTTGATGAGTTGATTCAGGAGCGAGATCCGTATTGCCGGGGCGTGGTGTTGCTGGGGCTGAATGCGCCGGCGGCGGCACTGGCCGAAGGGTTTCAGCAAGCGAGCCAGAGCCAGACCTGTCGCGGGTTCGCGGTGGGGAGGACGATTTTCCAGGAACCGAGCCGCGCGTGGCTGGCCGGTGAAATCGATGATGAGGCGCTGATTGCTCAGGTGCAGGGCACCTTCGTCGAACTCATCGACGCCTGGCGCACGGCCCGCGCCTGACGTGACACCGCGTTATCGTTCTTCGCGGGCAAGCCTCGCTCCTACGGGAAGCCGCGTTGATCTGTAGGAGCGAGGCTTGCCCGCGAAGTCGGCCTCAGACTCAACGGAAATTTAGAAAACAACAAAAAGGTGCAGCCATGCCCGCTATCCGAATTGGCATCAACCCGATCTCCTGGAGCAACGACGACTTGCCGTCCCTCGGTGGCGAGACGCCGTTGAGCACCGCGTTGAGCGAAGGCAAGGAGATCGGTTACGAAGGTTTTGAACTCAACGGCAAATTCCCCAAGGATGCCAAAGGCGTCGGTGACGTGCTGCGGCCTTACGATCTGGCGCTGGTGTCCGGCTGGTATTCCAGCCGTCTGGCGCGCCGTTCCGTGGCCGAAGAAATCGACGCCATCGGCAGCCACGTCGAGCTGCTGGCGAAGAACGGCGCCAAGGTGCTGGTTTACGGCGAAGTGGCGGACTCGATTCAGGGCCAGCGCATCCCCTTGGTTGAACGCCCGCGTTTCCACACCGAACAGGCCTGGCAGGAATACGCCGACAAGCTCACCGAACTGGCGCGGTTCACCCTGTCCCAAGGCGTGCGCCTGGCCTATCACCACCACATGGGCGCTTACGTCGAATCCCCGGCCGACATCGACAAGTTGATGGCGTTGACCGGCAGCGAAGTCGGTCTGCTGTTCGATTCGGGCCATTGCTACATGGGCGGCGGCGAGCCGTTGCACGTCTTGCGCAAACACATCGAACGCATCTGCCACGTGCATTTCAAGGACGTGCGCAAACCGGTGGTGCAACTGGCGCGCAACAACCTGTGGAGCTTTCCGGACTGCATCATCAACGGCACCTTCACCGTGCCCGGCGATGGCGACATCGACTTCGCCGCGCTGCTCGATGTGTTGCTGGCCAACGATTACCACGGCTGGCTGGTGGTCGAGGCTGAGCAAGACCCGGCCGTGGCGCCGAGTTACGTCTACGCGAAAAAAGGCTACGACACCTTGCGTGCGTTGCTCGACGAGAGGATTGCGCTATGAGCCTGCTGGTCAAAAGCAATGCCCGAGGCCGGACCATGGTCGAGTTGGGCAAAGGTGAGCTGGAATACGTTGGCTTCGCCGCTTACCGCTTGAGCCTCGGCGAAACCTTGCCGGTGGCGGCGGGCGATAAAGAGCTGTGCCTGGTGCTGCTCAGCGGCCGGGTCAGCATCAAGGGTGAAGCGCCGGGGCAGGGGGCGTTCGACTGGGACAACCTCGGCGATCGCCAGTCGGTGTTCGAGGACAAATCGCCGTTCGCCGCTTATTTGCCGCCGGGCAGTCAGGCCCAGGTCGTCGCGTTGAGCGATGTGCAGATCGCCGTCTGCGCCGCACCGGGCTCAGCCGAAAAGGGCCTCGGTCCACGGCTGATCAAACCCGACACCATGAAGCGCAGCGTGCGCGGCAAGGGCGCCAACACCCGTTACGTCTGCGACATCCTGCCGGACACCGAGCCCGCCCATTCGCTGCTGGTGGTGGAAGTGCGCACGCCGTCGGGACACTCGTCGAGCTACCCGCCGCACAAGCACGACACCGACGATTTGCCGCACCAGAGCTTTCTCGAAGAAACCTATTACCACCAGATCAACCCGCCCCAGGGTTTCGTGTTCCAGCGCGTCTACACCGACGACCGCAGCATCGATCAAGCCATGGCCGTGGAAAACAGCGACCTCGTGGTCGTGCCCAAGGGCTATCACCCGGTCAGCGTGCCCTACGGCTACGAGTCGTATTACCTGAACGTGATGGCCGGCCCGAAACGGGTCTGGCAGTTCCACAACGATCCGCAGCACAGCTGGCTACTTGATCTCTGATCTAAAAAGCCTGAATTCCACTATTCGAACGGAGAACAAGAACAATGAGCGACGCCCAGGTCATCGGCCATTACCTCGACGGTCACGTGCAAGACAGCGGTAGCGAGCGGTTCAGCAATGTCTTCAACCCGGCGACCGGCGAGGTGCAAGCGCGTGTCGGGCTGGCCAGTTCGAAGACCGTGGACGATGCCGTTGCCTCGGCCCTGAAAGCATTCCCGGCCTGGTCCGAGCAATCGTCCTTGCGCCGTTCGCGGGTGATGTTCAAGTTCAAGGAATTGCTCGACCGTCATCACGACGAACTGGCCGAAATCATCAGCCGCGAACACGGCAAGGTGTTCTCCGACGCCAAGGGCGAAGTCACCCGTGGCATCGAGATCGTCGAATACGCCTGTGGCGCGCCGAGCCTGCTGAAAACCGAATTCAGCGACAACATCGGCGGCGGCATCGACAACTGGAACCTGCGCCAGCCGCTGGGCGTATGCGCCGGTGTCACGCCGTTCAACTTCCCAGTGATGGTGCCACTGTGGATGATCCCGCTGGCGCTGGTTACCGGTAACTGCTTCATCCTCAAACCCTCCGAGCGCGACCCGTCCGCCAGTTTGCTGATGGCCCGTTTGCTGACCGAAGCCGGTTTGCCGGACGGCGTGTTCAACGTGGTTCAGGGCGACAAGACAGCGGTCGATGCGCTGCTGCAACACCCGGACATCGAGGCGATTTCCTTTGTCGGCTCGACGCCGATTGCCGAGTACATCCACCAGCAAGCCACCTCGCGCGGCAAGCGGGTGCAGGCGCTGGGCGGGGCGAAGAATCACATGATCGTCATGCCCGACGCGGATCTGGATCAGGCCGCAGACGCCTTGATCGGCGCGGCTTACGGCTCGGCCGGCGAGCGCTGCATGGCGATCTCGATTGCCGTGGCGGTGGGCGATGTTGCAGACCAATTGATTGCCAAACTGCTGCCGCGCATCGATCAACTCAAGGTCGGCAACGGCATGCAGGGCGACAGTGACATGGGGCCGTTGGTGACGGCCGAACACAAGGCCAAGGTCGAAGGCTTTATCGACCAGGGCGTGGCGCAAGGCGCGCAGCTGATTGTCGATGGTCGTGGGTTCAAGGTGCCGGGGGCGGAGAACGGCTTCTTCGTCGGCGCGACGTTGTTCGATCACGTCACTACCGAGATGAGCATTTACCAGCAAGAGATCTTCGGCCCGGTGCTGGGCATCGTCCGCGTCCCGGATTTCGCCAGCGCCGTGGCGTTGATCAACGCCCACGAATTCGGCAACGGCGTGTCGTGTTTCACCAGTGACGGCGGCATCGCCCGAGCGTTTGCACGCACTATCAAGGTCGGTATGGTCGGCATCAACGTGCCGATTCCGGTGCCCATGGCCTGGCACTCGTTTGGCGGCTGGAAACGCTCGCTGTTCGGCGACCATCACGCCTATGGCGAAGAAGGCATCCGTTTCTACAGCCGCTACAAAAGCGTGATGCAACGCTGGCCCGACAGCATCGCCAAGGGCCCTGAATTCAGCATGCCGACAGCCAAGTGATTCACCTGTGCGGAGAATAACAATAATGAGCAAACCCCTGCGTTTCGCCCTGAACCGTATGGTCGCCCCACGTTTGTCCCTGCCCGCGTTCATCGACCTGGCGGTGGCCCTCAAGGCTGACGCCATCGAGATTCGCAATGACCTCAAGGGTGTCGAGATAGAAGACGGCACCGCGCCCGAGCGCGTCCGCGAGTTGTGCGCGGCCCAAGGCATCAGCGTGCTGTCGATCAACGCGCTGTACCCGTTTGATGTGTGGAATGACGAGCGCCGGACGCTGGCCTTGAAACTGGCGACTTATGCTCGTGATTGCGGCGCGCAGGGGTTGGTCATGTGCCCGCTGAATGATCGCGCGGATACTCGTAGCGAAGCCGAGCGCGCTTCAGGCTTGCAAACCGCCTTGAGTGAACTGGCGCCGATCCTGCGCGATCACGGCATTCTCGGTTTCATCGAGCCGTTGGGTTTCGAAGAATGCTCGCTGCGGCGTAAACGCACGGCGGTGGAAGCGATCAAGGTTGTCGGTGGGCTGGATGTGTTCCGGCTCGTCCACGACACCTTTCACCATCACCTGGCCGGCGAGTCCGAGTTTTTCCCCGAACTGACCGGGCTGGTGCATATCTCCGGTGTCGAGGATGCCGAGGCGCCGTTGGCGACGATCCGCGACGGCCATCGCGTGCTGGTGGGCGAGGGAGACATTCTTGGCAATGCCGCACAGATCGACACCTTGCTCAGCGGCGGTTACAGCGGCTACCTGTCATTCGAACCGTTTGCCGACAGCGTCCACGGCCTGGCCAACATCGAGCAGGCCATTGGAGCAAGCATGAATCACCTACAAAAATCCCAAGGCTAATGAAGAACCCCTGTAGGAGTGAGCCTGCTCGCGATTGCGCAGTGTCAGGCAGCATCAATGTCGACGGACACTGCGCAATCGCGAGCAGGCTCACTCCTACAAGTTTTCTGCGTGTATTGAAGGATCAGTTATGACCACAACAAGACTGACCATGGCCCAGGCCCTGGTGAAATTCCTCGATAACCAGTACATCGAGGTCGACGGGGTCCAGAGCAAATTCGTCGCCGGGATCTTTACCATTTTCGGCCACGGCAACGTGTTGGGCCTGGGGCAAGCCCTGGAGCAGGACAGCGGTGACCTGATCGTCCATCAAGGCCGCAACGAACAAGGCATGGCCCACGCCGCCATCGGTTTCGCCAAGCAACACCTGCGGCGCAAAATCTACGCCTGTACCTCATCCGTCGGCCCAGGCGCTGCGAACATGCTGACCGCCGCCGCGACGGCCACCGCCAACCGCATTCCCTTGCTGCTGTTGCCCGGCGACGTCTACGCCTGCCGCCAGCCGGACCCGGTGTTGCAGCAAATCGAACAGTTCCACGACTTGAGCATCAGCACCAACGATGCATTCAAGGCCGTGAGCAAATACTGGGACCGCATCAACCGCCCCGAGCAGTTGATGACCGCGGCGATCCACGCCATGCGGGTGCTCACCGACCCTGCCGAAACCGGCGCGGTGACCCTGGCCTTGCCGCAAGACGTGCAAGGCGAGGCCTACGACTATCCCGATTACTTCCTGCAAAAACGCGTGCACCGCATCGAACGTCGTCCGGCCACCGATGCGATGCTGGGTGATGCGCTGGCGCTGTTCAAAGGCAAGCGCAAACCGCTGATCATTTGCGGTGGCGGGGTCAAATACTCCGGGGCCAACGCGGCGTTACAGGCGTTTGCCGAGCGCTTCGACATTCCCTTCGCCGAAACCCAGGCCGGCAAGAGCGCGGTGGTGTCCAGCCATCCGCTGAACGTCGGCGGGATTGGCGAAACCGGGTGCCTGGCGGCGAACCTGTTGGCAAAAGACGCCGATCTGATCATCGGTATCGGCACCCGCTACAGCGATTTCACCACCGCGTCGAAATCCCTGTTCCAGCATCCGGACGTGCAGTTTCTCAACCTCAACATCAGCCCGTGCGATGCCCTGAAACTGGATGGCGTGCAACTGCTGGCGGATGCGGAAACCGGTTTGCTGGCGCTGGCCGAAGCACTGGGCGATTACCGTTCCAGCTGGGGCGATCAACCGCGTCAGGCCAAGGCTCAGTTGGATGAGGAGGTTGATCGGCTCTATCAGATCGAGTACCAGGCTCAAGACTTCTCCCCGGAAATCAACGACCACATGGACCCGGCGGTCCTGCGCGAATTCATCGAACTGACCGGCTCGTGCCTGACCCAGAGCCGCGTGCTCGGAGTGCTCAACGAAACCCTCGCTGATGACGCCGTGATCGTCGCCGCCGCCGGCAGTCTGCCCGGTGACTTGCAGCGCAGCTGGCGCAGCAAGGGCGTGAACACCTATCACGTCGAGTACGGTTATTCGTGCATGGGTTACGAGGTCAACGCCGCACTGGGCGTGAAACTCGCCGAGCCGGAGCGCGAGGTCTATGCGCTGGTCGGCGACGGCTCTTACATGATGCTGCACTCAGAGCTGGCGACCTCGATCCAGGAGCGCCGCAAGATCAACGTGGTCCTGCTCGACAACATGACCTTCGGCTGCATCAACAACTTGCAGATGGGCAACGGCATGGACAGCTTCGGCACCGAGTTCCGTTTCCGCAACCCGGACACCGGCAAGCTCGATGGCGGCTTTGTGCCGGTGGATTTCGCCATGAGCGCGGCGGCCTATGGCTGCAAGACTTACAAAGTGAACACCGCTGACGAGCTGAAAGCCGCGCTGGCGGATGCGCGTTTGCAGACCGTGTCGACGCTGATCGACATCAAGGTCCTGCCCAAGACCATGATTCATGGCTACCTGTCGTGGTGGCGGGTCGGCGTGGCGCAAGTCTCCACCAGCGCCCGCACCAACGCGGTGGCCAAGACCCTCAATGAACGACTGGCCAAGGCCCGTCAGTACTGATTGCCCTGAATCGAACAATAAGGAGTCCTTACATGTCATTAAAGTTAGGCGTCATCGGCACCGGGGCCATCGGCCAGGACCACATCCGTCGTTGCAGCCAGACCTTGCTCAACAGCCAGGTGGTCGCCGTCACCGACATCAATTTGCAGCAAGCGGCCAAAGTCGTGTCCGACCTGAATCTGACCGCCGAGGTCTACCCCGACGGTCTGGCGCTGATCAACGCGCCAGAAGTCGAAGCGATCCTCGTCACTTCCTGGGGCCCGAGCCACGAAGCGTTTGTGCTGGCGGCGATTGCGGCGGGTAAACCGGTGTTCTGCGAGAAGCCCCTGGCCGTCACCGCCGAAGGCTGTCGCAACATCGTCGAGGCCGAAGTGGCCCACGGCAAGCGCCTGGTGCAGGTCGGTTTCATGCGGCCGTATGACGAAGGCTATCGCGCACTCAAAGCGGTGATCGACAGCGGTCAGATCGGTGAACCGTTGATGCTCCATTGCGCGCACCGCAACCCGACCGTGGGCGAGAACTACAAGACCGACATGGCCATCACCGATACGCTGATCCACGAACTCGACGTGCTGCGCTGGTTGCTCGATGACGATTACGTGTCCGTGCAAGTGGTGTTCCCACGCAAGAGCAGCAAGGCCCTCGCGCATTTGAAAGACCCGCAAATCGTCCTGCTGGAGACTGCCAAGGGCACACGCATCGACGTCGAAGTGTTCGTCAATTGCCAGTACGGCTACGACATCCAGTGCGAAGTGGTGGGGGAGACCGGCATCGCCAAACTGCCGGAGCCTTCGCAGGTTCAACTGCGCAGTGGCGCGAAGTTGTCGAACGCGATTTTGATGGACTGGAAGGATCGCTTCATCGCGGCCTATGACGTGGAGTTGCAGGCCTTCATCGATGGCGTGCGAGCGGGGCAGGTCGGAGGCCCGTCAGCATGGGATGGCTTCGCTGCCGCCGTCGCTGCCGACGCCTGCATCGAAGCACAAAACAGCGGAGCGATCGTCAAAGTCACACTCCCTGACCGCCCCCGTTTCTACGGTTGAGCACCGTCCCCTGTGGGAGCGAGCCTGCTCGCGATAGCGCCAGCACATTCAACATTAATGTCGGCTGACACTCCGCTATCGCGAGCAGGCTAGCTCCCACAGGGGGCGTGTATATCCGGCAGCTATTTATAAGGAGAACATTTTCATGCGCATCGGACTTGTCGGTTACGGCCATGGCGGCCGGTTTTTCCATGCTCCGCTGATCAGCAGCCTGCCGGCGGCGACGTTCGTGGGCGTGGTCACCCGTTCCCCGGAACGTCGACAATTGCTGGCGGCCGAACACCCTGGCGTACCGGCCTTCGACAGCATCGGCCAATTGGTCGAAGCCGGGATCGATGTGCTGGTGGTATCGACGCCGCTCAAGGGGCGCCCGGCGCTGGTGCTCGACGGCATCGAACACGGCGTGGCGGTGGTTAGCGACAAGCCGTTTGCCGCCGATGCGCAGCAAGCGCAAACCCTGATCACCATGGCCGAGCGCCAGGGCGTGCGGCTCAGCGTCTACCAGAACCGTCGCTGGGACTCGGACTTCCTCACCGTGCGCAAACTCATCGAGTCCGGCGCTCTGGGCCGTGTCACCCGTTTCGAGTCGCGGATCGAGCGTTACTCGCCGCAATCGGTGAACAACGGCAGTGGCGGCGGCTTCCTGCGCGATTTGGGCAGCCACCTGGTGGATCAGGCGTTGCTGCTGTTCGGCCCGGTGACCCGGGTGTACGCCGAACTGGATTACCGGGAAAAAGACCAGGCCTTCGACAACGGCTTCTTTGTATCCCTGACCCACGCCAACGGAGTGATCTCGCACCTGGGCGGCAGTTGCCTGCAAAACACCCCTGGCCCGCGTTTTCGCGTGACCGGCACTCAAGGTTGTTACAGCGTCGATGGTCTGGACGGGCAGGAAGCTTCAGCGCTCGCCGGGCTATCGCCGAAATCCGAGGGTGAGCGCTGGGGCGGGGAAGAGCATCGCCGCTGGGGCTGGTTTGAACAGGGCGAAGTGCGTGAGCGGGTGCCCTCGGAACGCGGATGCTGGAATCAGTTCTATTTGCAGCTACAAACCGCGTTACAGAGCGGTGGCCCACTGCCTGTCGAAGCCCGTGATGCACTGGCGACCACCCGCGTTCTAGACGCTGCGCGCTTGAGTTTCGAACGGCGTCAGGTCGTGGAATTGAGCCCGTTTGAGAGCCATGGAACAAAATCAGAATAAAATTCTAAAATGAGTTGATATAGAAATAATATTCCAATAAAGTCATTTCCAGCGAACTGCCTCTCGCTCGTTTTCACAGCTTTTCCCGCTTGCCTGCTTACTGAAAATCGTCACGCCTCATCCATAAAACCAACAAGAATGTGGAGAAAGACTTTTCATGAAGACCAAGATCCGTTTTGCCTCACTGGCCTTGTCCCTGATGTTCGCCAGTGGCGCTGCACTCGCCGACATGAAGATCGGCGTCAGCATGTCCCAGTTCGATGACACCTGGCTGACCTACCTGCGCGAATCCATGGACAAGAAAGCCAAGTCCTACCCCGACGGCGTGCAGCTGCAATTCGAAGATGCGCGCAGCGACGTGGTCAAGCAGTTGAGCCAGGTCGAAAGCTTCATCAGCCAGAAAGTCGATGCCATCGTGGTTAACCCGGTGGATACCGCCGCCACCAAGAAAATCACCGAAGCCGCCGTCAAGGCCGGCATCCCGCTGGTCTACGTCAACCGTCGTCCCGATGACCTGAAACTGCCCAAAGGCGTGGTCACTGTGGCCTCCAACGACCTGGAAGCCGGTGAAATGCAGATGCAATACCTGGCCGACAAAATGGGCGGCAAGGGCGACATCGTGATTCTGCTGGGCGACCTCGCGAACAACTCCACCACCAACCGCACCAAGGGCGTGAAAGAGGTGCTGGCCAAATACCCGAACATCAAGATCGAGCAAGAACAGACCGGCACCTGGCTGCGGGATAAAGGCATGACCCTGGTCAACGACTGGCTGACCCAGGGCCGCAAGTTTGATGCAGTGGTGGCCAACAACGACGAAATGGCCATTGGTGCCGCGATGGCCCTGCAACAGGCCGGCGTCGACAAGGGCAGTGTGCTGATCGCGGGTGTCGACGGTACGCCGGACGGCTTGAACGCAATCAAGAAAGGCAGTCTGGCGGTCTCGGTGTTCCAGGATGCGAAAGGTCAGGCCGACGGCTCCATCGACACGGCAGTGAAAATGGCCAAAAACGAGCCGGTTGAACAGGCCGTGTGGGTGCCATACCGTTTGATCACGCCGCAAAACGTCGACACGTTCAAATAGCCCGTCCGCCCCATAACAACAATAAGCACGCAAGGTTGCCACCGCGACCTTGCTGATGGAGTACCTGATCATGTTCGCTTCAGCGACTGCTTCGAGCGCCCCGTTGGTGGGTATCCAGCCAACCGCAACACCTGTCGATGAGCCGTACCTGCTGGAGATCATCAACGTCAGCAAGGGTTTTCCCGGTGTGGTGGCGTTGTCGGACGTGCAGCTGCGGGTGCGCCCCGGCTCCGTCCTGGCGCTGATGGGCGAGAACGGTGCGGGCAAGTCCACCCTGATGAAAATCATCGCCGGCATCTACCAGCCGGACGCCGGCGAGCTGCGCCTTCGCGGCCAGCCGGTGGTGTTCGATACGCCGCTGGCCGCGCTGCAGGCCGGGATCGCAATGATCCACCAGGAACTCAACCTGATGCCGCACATGAGCATCGCCGAGAACATCTGGATCGGCCGCGAGCAGCTCAACAGCCTGCACATGATCGACCACCGCGAAATGCACCGCTGCACTGCGAAACTGCTCGAACGCCTGCGGATCAACCTCGACCCGGAGGAGCAGGTCGGCAATCTGAGCATCGCCGAGCGGCAGATGGTCGAGATCGCCAAAGCGGTGTCCTACGATTCCGACATCCTGATCATGGACGAACCGACCTCGGCCATCACCGACAAGGAAGTCGCCCACCTGTTCTCGATCATTGCCGACCTCAAGAGCCAGGGCAAAGGCATCATCTACATCACCCACAAAATGAACGAAGTGTTCGAGATCGCCGATGAAGTAGCGGTGTTCCGCGACGGCGCCTACATCGGCTTGCAACGGGCTGACAGCATGGACGGCGACAGCCTGATTTCGATGATGGTCGGCCGCGCGCTGAGCCAGTTGTTCCCGGTGCGCGAAAAACCGATTGGCGATCTGCTGTTGTCGGTGCGCGACCTCAAGCTCGACGGCATTTTCAAAGGGGTGTCCTTCGACCTGCATGCGGGCGAGATCCTCGGCATCGCCGGGCTGATGGGCTCAGGCCGCACCAACGTTGCCGAAGCGATTTTTGGCATCACTCCGAGCGACGGTGGCGAGATTCGTCTCGATGGCGAAGTGGTGCGCATCAGCGATCCGCACATGGCGATCGAGAAGGGCTTCGCCTTGCTGACCGAGGATCGCAAGCTCAGCGGCCTGTTCCCGTGCCTGTCGGTGCTGGAGAACATGGAAATGGCGGTGCTGCCGCATTACGCCGGCCACGGGTTCATCCAGCAGAAAGCCCTGCGGGTCTTGTGCGAAGACATGTGCAAGAAGCTGCGGGTGAAAACCCCGTCGCTTGAGCAGTGCATCGACACCTTGTCCGGCGGCAACCAACAGAAAGCCTTGCTGGCGCGCTGGCTGATGACCAATCCACGCATCCTGATCCTCGACGAACCGACTCGTGGCATCGATGTCGGCGCCAAGGCCGAGATCTACCGGCTGATCTCCTACCTCGCCAGCGAAGGCATGGCGGTGATCATGATTTCCTCGGAGCTGCCGGAAGTGCTCGGCATGAGCGACCGGGTGATGGTCATGCACGAGGGCGACCTGATGGGCACCCTCGACCGCAGCGAAGCGACCCAGGAACGAGTCATGCAACTGGCCTCGGGCATGTCCGTACGCCATTGAGTCAAGGGCAAACAGAGTCCAAGGGTGAGCAGAGTCCAGGGGTGAACCGGGATTCTGTGGCGAGGGAGCTTGCTCCCGCTGGGCTGCGAAGCGGCCCCAATGTCTCGAACATACCGTAGAACTGGCGAGCGCTGCGCACTCGAGCGGGAGCAAGCTCCCTCGCCACAGGTATGTAGTCGATGCCGGAATTCATTAGAAGGGTGAATGGTTATGAACGCGATACTGGAAAACAAGCCAGCAACGGCACCGGTCAAGAGTCGTCGGCGCTTTCCGACCGAGTTGAGCATCTTCCTGGTGCTGATTGGCATCGGCCTGGTCTTCGAAGTCTTTGGCTGGATCGTGCGCGACCAGAGCTTCCTGATGAACTCCCAGCGCCTGGTGCTGATGATCCTGCAAGTGTCGATCATCGGCCTGCTGGCGATTGGCGTGACCCAGGTGATCATCACCACCGGGATCGACCTGTCCTCCGGTTCGGTGCTGGCGCTGTCAGCGATGATCGCTGCGAGTCTGGCCCAGACCTCGGATTTCGCCCGGGCGGTGTTTCCGTCGCTGACCGACTTGCCCGTATGGATTCCGGTGATCGCCGGGCTCGGCGTCGGGCTGCTGGCGGGCGCGATCAATGGCAGCATCATTGCCATCACCGGGATTCCGCCGTTCATTGCCACCCTCGGCATGATGGTCTCGGCGCGTGGCCTGGCGCGTTATTACACCGAAGGCCAGCCGGTGAGCATGCTCTCGGATTCCTACACGGCCATCGGTCATGGCGCCATGCCGGTGATCATTTTCCTGGTGGTGGCGGTGATCTTTCACATCGCCCTGCGCTACACCAAGTACGGCAAGTACACCTACGCCATCGGCGGCAACATGCAGGCGGCGCGCACCTCGGGGATCAACGTCAAGCGTCATCTGGTGATCGTCTACAGTATTGCCGGGTTGCTGGCGGGCCTGGCGGGCGTCGTGGCCTCGGCGCGTGCCGCGACCGGGCAGGCGGGGATGGGCATGTCTTATGAGCTGGACGCGATTGCCGCGGCGGTCATCGGCGGCACCAGCCTGGCCGGTGGCGTCGGGCGCATTACCGGCACCGTGATCGGTGCCTTGATTCTCGGAGTGATGGCCAGTGGGTTTACCTTTGTCGGTGTTGATGCGTATATTCAGGACATCATCAAGGGACTGATTATTGTGGCGGCGGTGGTGATCGACCAATACCGCAACAAGCGTAAACTCAAGCGCTGAGTCGTAGAACCGACAGCCAATGCGCCACGCCTGACCCGCGTGGCGCAACCATTTGTCTTCTCTATACAGCCGCTCGATTGAATTTCTTGCTATAAACGCACTCCGATAACCACCGCAGAGGCTGCCATAGAGCACTTTCCGGGCTTTGTCGGACAAATTCGCTGTCTTTTCAGTTGCTGAGGCCTCAAGTCGGCCTTAGACTGCCGGCCCTCGTAAATTGAGTGCCGGGTGGCGCTTGGAATAAACGGCGCCTTTCCGATGGCCAGACCTGGTCCACCGGAACGCTCCCTAATTCGCCTTAATGCACGTTTTTTTATAGAGATATCAATGACAAAGGACAAGTTGCTGGCCATGCCGGCGGATGACTACATGAATGCCGAGCAACATGCTTTTTTCTATGAGCTGTTGCAGAACATGAAAGTCGAAACCCATGAGCGCATCGAACAGAACCGCATCGCCATCGAGAGCCTGGACACTCCAGCCGATCCGGCCGACGCTGCTTCTGTCGAAGAAGAGCGCACCTGGCTGGTGAACGCGATCGATCGCGACCAGCGCATGCTGCCTCAGTTGGAACAGGCTCTGGAACGCATCAAAGAAGACAGCTTCGGCTGGTGCGATGACAGCGGCGAGGCCATCGGCCTGAAACGCCTGCTGATCAGCCCGACCACCAAGTACTGCATCGAAGCTCAAGAGCGTCACGAACAGATCGACAAGCACCAGCGTCAGGCCTGATTTCGTAGCGCCCCGCATCGCGGGCAAGCCCGCTCCCACGGTTCACGATGAACCTGCAGGAGTGAGGCTTGCCCGCGATGCTTTTTGCCGTCTGCGAAAACCTCAGGCACTTCTATTGATCTGCTGCAACGCCCACTACTAATGGACCATAGATAATGGCCTTGTGGTGGCGTTTAATGCATGCACAACAATTAGAAGAGCCTTGGGGTGACGAAGATGACGAGAGACGGATCTCTGGTTGCGGCAGTGCCTGCACCAGTGTTTTTGCCGAAAAACCTTTGGCTGACGCCAACCCTGCAAAGCATCGTCCTGATGCTCTTGCTGTGCGGCATGGCGTTGGGTGGCTGGTCGCTTTACCTTTGCCTGCCACTGGCGGTGCTGGTGATCTGGCTGCCTCGCCTGCGCTCGCGCGCCACGCCCGAAGCAGCGCCCGCCGACGGCGCCAGCGCCATCGCCGAGTTGACTCGCGATCTTTCCTACACCACCAGTCATAACGCTTTGTCGGCCGCGGGCGTGGCCTTTTCGGTCAAGCAACTGGCGGACAAACTGCAATCGCAACTCGACGCGGCGGCGCAAATCGTCAGCAACGCCGAAGTGATGATCGGGACCGAACAAGCCACGTCGAAACTCAGCCGCGAAGCCCTCAGTGCCGCCAGCGAAGCTCATCAGAGCAGCGCAGCAGGGCGCACGGAACTGATCGAGTCCATCAGCCGCATGCATCAGCTCAGTCAGCGCGCCAATAACAGCCGTGAACTGATCGAAGCCCTGAGCCTGCGCAGCGACGATATTCAACGGGTCACCCTGGTGATTCAGTCCATCGCCAGTCAGACCAACCTGCTGGCCTTGAACGCCGCGATTGAAGCGGCTCGGGCCGGGGAACATGGTCGCGGGTTCGCGGTGGTGGCGGATGAGGTTCGCGGCCTGGCGGCGCGCACGGCGACGGCGACTGGCGAAGTCGGGGAGATGGTCGCCGATATCCAGCAACGCACCGCGCAAGTGGTGGAGCAGATCCGCCAACTGTCCAGCGACCTCGACATCGGCGTCAAGCAGGTCGAGCACACCGGCCAGCACCTGGAAAACATCGCGCGCCTGGCTGCCGGCGTCGAGCATCAGGTCGGGGAAATCGCCAAGGGGGCGGACACCAACCGCGAACAACTCGACAGCCTGTTCCATGCCATTGAACAGATGCGCAGCGACCTGGCGATCAGCGACCAACAGACCCAGCGCCTGGCCCAGGCTGCGGTGCAAATGGAAGGCCAGGCCGAAACCATCAGCGAGCGTCTGGCCGAAGTCGGGCTGGATGACTACCACCAACGCATCTATGACCTGGCCCGCGAAGGCGCCAGCCAGATTGCCGCGCGTTTCGAAGCGGATATTGATCAGGGCCGTGTCAGCCTCGATGATCTGTTTGATCGCAATTACCAGGCGATCCCCAACACCAGTCCGGCCAAGTTTCAGACGCGTTTTGATCGTTACACCGATCAGGTCTTGCCCGCCATCCAGGAACCGTTGCTGCCGCGCCATGAAGGCCTGGTGTTTGCCATCGCCTGTACCCAGCAGGGTTACGTGCCCACCCATAACAAAATTTTCAGCCAACCGCTGACCGGCGATGCGCAGGTCGATACGGTCCAAAACCGCACCAAGCGCAAATTTGCCGACCGCACCGGCATCCGCTGTGGCAGCCATCAACAGCCGGTGTTGTTGCAGACTTACACCCGCGACACAGGCGAACTGATGCACGACCTTTCGGTGCCGATCATGCTCAAGGGGCGGCATTGGGGTGGGTTGCGGTTGGGGTACAAACCGCAAAGTCCTCGCTAGATGCTCAACATGATAACCGGTGAGCAAGCCTGAAACTCAACTGTGGCGAGGGAGCTTGCTCCCGCTGGGCTGCGTAGCGGCCCCAAGATGGGCCTGCTGCGCAGTCCAACGGGAGCAAGCTCCCTCGCCACAGGTTTATCGCTGACGGAAGACAGGCGGGCTAGTGAATCTGATGCATGCGCAGGTTCAGGTCGTCGACCACCCGCGCCCAATCGGCGTCTTCACGCAATTGTTCTTTGAGGAAGCCGGCTTGTTGCGGCGTCCAGAACTCCGCATCGATGAGTTTCTTGTCGTCGGCCAAAGGTGAATGGCTGGCGATGAATTCATCGATGGCTTTCTGACTGGAGTCCAGACCGAGCTGGTCGAACAAACCTTTCAAGTCGTGTATAGGTGAATCCATCTTCATCTCCTTGCGGGGCGCGATCTGAGGTGCGGCTTCATGGCATCTGAGCGGGCCGCGCTTCAGGAGTTCGATTGCGATGTGGGGAAGCAGGAGAGAGCATAGACGGCAAATCCGACGATCAGGCTTTCAATGCACCTTCATCGACAGCAGTTTTCAGAGCCTGGGCAGCTTCTTTGGCGGCGATGGCAGCGACGTCCGAGGTCTTGAACCAGCGATCCTTCTCGACTTGGTGATACGTCACCGTGGTCAACGGTGGTTTGGCACGCATGACAATGACTGCCTGGAATTCGCCTTCGACCTCTCTGGCTTCGCCCCGGATAAAAAATTCACCGATATCAAATTCCGTCACGTAGCTGCCTTCCCTTGGAAATATATTGTTGTGTTGAATGCCGTCCGTCCTGGGGACGAATTTCATTGGTCGGGCAGTATGGCAGTAGTTGCCTGCCGGCGGCTGAGTTAAGTCGCCGGCATGACGAAACGTCTATAGACATGAAGGCAGGCGAACGCGTCAGATGCGAGACTCAAGTGAGCGGGCAAGTGCGCAGGCTTCGTTATGGCAGCCACGGAAACCTCTTACACGACCCGTAGAAATTTCCTTGATATGGAAGAAGGCATTACCGGCCAGCACCACCTGAAAGCGTGGCAGCAGCAGGCTTTCAGGCTGCAATTCATGCGGCTGGAACACCGCCGGGTGCAACGGGGCGTAATTGTTTGCGCGCGTTGTCTGGGGGGAAGCGAAGTGAGTCATGGTGCACATGTGAAGTCCTTTTCATTGTTTTACCGACGTGTGTACATCGTTTTGGGTAGTCTCGGTGAGCATCGCTGCTCTAGAATCACCCGCACTGGTTAGCGAACGGTGTTCATCTAAAGCAATTTTTTATTTGCGATATGTCGGAAAAGTGCTTTTTTTAAAGAGTTTTTTCCCTAAAGTTGGTAATCCGGTTTCCTCTGGCTGTGAGAAGGGCTTTTTCCTTCAACATCTGACGACTTTCACAGAGGACGGCGCGAGTGATATTCCAGTAATCTCACTGACCTCGCGAGGCATGAGCGCTCTGCTCGGCTCAGGATTTCAACCCGGGTCTTACGGCAACACTTCGGCATGGCCGCTTTTTTCTGCTGTGCGCTTTTTCTGCGTGCGGCATCATTTTCAGATGTGGGGATGTTTCCTTGGCAGTAAGTAATCTCGATATGCATGCTTTGTTCGTGCTGGGTGATTTGCGCGCAAAGCTGGTTAAACAGTTTCAGTCACGTTTCGTTTACATCACCGAACAGAACGCTGAAGGCATTTACATTGCCGAGATCGACACCGAAGAGGCGCTGGTGGTCGACGACAAGCCTGGGCTGAAGCTCAAGGTCGGCGATCATTTCAGCGCTTCGGTTCTGCCCAGTCGTGAAGGCGGCAAGCTCGACATCAAGTTCCGTGAAATCAAACTGACGGTTTACGGGCTGGGCGATTACGCCTTTGTCACCACCGCAGAGGGTCACGCGATTGTGTTCAAGGAAGGCCATAGCGTGGTGATGGTCTTCGCCGCCCACCAGCAGCTGCAGGAAGGCCTGACCAAAACCCTGAAAGCCGTGACCGCCAAAGCCGCCAAGTGGCGCAAAGGCGAACTGATCACGTTCAAGGCCAGCGAGTAATGACCCTGACCCGCGCCGACTTCCACGAACAGAACCAGGCCAGTGCGCACCTCGAAGCCCGACGGCTGTTCGAGCACAAGGCTGTTCTGCAGGGAGGCTGGCTGACGTGGGTGGCGTCACAGATTTACACGCTGCGCCCGGCGGCTTACGCCAGCATGGTCAGAAGAGAGCTGGCACGCTTGCAGGAAACTTCCGAAAATTGAATCGCCCCTCTCGAAAGCAGGAACCTCTACTACAGTCAGTTGACTGAGTATTCAGAGGCTTGCGGTCTTCTGTCAGGCCATCCTGCTATTTGCTGTGAACAGTACGAGGTGCAAAAGCATGAAAGGATTTCGACGGTTGTTGGTTGGTGCACTGGCCGCATTGGGTGTATTGAGTTCACCCATTCCGGTATTCGCTGCCCAGGCGCCGATCCATTTTGCCGACCTGAATTGGGAAAGTGGCAGCCTGATCACCGACATCCTGCGGATCATCGTCGAGAAGGGCTACGGCCTGCCGACCGACACCTTGCCCGGGACCACCATTACCCTGGAAACCGCCTTGGCCAACAATGACATTCAGGTCATTGGCGAGGAGTGGGCCGGTCGCAGCCCGGTCTGGGTCAAGGCTGAAGCCGAGGGCAAGGTCGTGAGCCTGGGCGACACGGTCAAGGGTGCCACTGAAGGCTGGTGGGTGCCGGAATACGTGATCAAGGGCGACCCGGCCAAGGGCATCAAGCCACTGGCTCCAGATCTGCGCAGTGTCAGCGACCTGCCCAAGTACAAGGACGTGTTCAGCGATCCGGAAAGCCCGGGCAAGGGACGCTTCCTCAACAGCCCGATTGGCTGGACATCGGAAGTGGTGAACAAGCAGAAACTCACGGCTTATGGCCTGAACGACAGCTATGTGAATTTCCGCAGCGGTTCCGGGGCTGCGCTGGATGCAGAGATCAGTTCGTCGATCCGTCGTGGCAAGCCTGTGCTGTTTTATTACTGGTCACCGACGCCGTTGCTTGGGCGCTTCAAGCTGATTCAGCTGGAGGAACCGCCCTTTGATGCCGAAGCCTGGAAAACCCTGACGGACGCTGATAACCCTAATCCGAAACCGACTCGCTCGCTGGCCTCGAAGCTGTCGATTGGCGTGTCCACACCTTTTCAAAAGCAGTACCCGCAGATTGCCGATTTCTTCAGCAAGGTCGATTTTCCGATCGACCCCTTGAACAAGGCACTGGCCCAAATGAGCGAAAAACACACCCCGCCACGGCAAGCGGCGGAGGCGTTCATGAAGGCGCACCCAGAGGTATGGCAGGCGTGGGTGCCGAAGGATGTGGCGGATAAAGTCTCCGCCAGTCTTCAGTGACTATTGTGGCTAGGGAGCAAGCTCCCTCGCCACAAGACATGTGCAGGGTTAAAAACGCGTTTGCACCGCAAGCTCAAACGTACGCGGTGTTCCGAGGTAATACGCCGGCGATACATGCGCAAACTCGGCATACACCTCGTTGGTCAGATTTCGCACTCGGCCGGTGACGGTGGTGTGGCGGTCGACCTCGTAACGGAGAAACGTGCCGTAGAGCGTGTACGACGGCACCGTCATGGTGTTGGCGCTGTCGGCAAACACTGAGGCCACATAACGCGCATCGACACCCCCTTGCCACTGCGGTGCGAAGTCATAGGTCAGCCACACATTGCCGACCCGGTCCGGCACATTGGTCGGCGTGTTGCCCTTGCGTGATACCACCACGCCCGCCGCATTTTTCTCGGTGAACGCGTCGTACTGTGCGTCAACCCACGCGAAGTTGCCCTCGGCCAACAGCTTGTCGGTGATTTGCAACGAACTGGCCAATTCAATCCCCTTCGACGTCTGCTGACCCACTGGAATGCTGAGGGTCGGGTCCAGCGGATCGGTCACTGCGAAATCCTTGCGCTCAATCGTGTACGCCGCCACCGTTGCCGAACCGCGCCCGTCCAGATAATCGAACTTGCTGCCGACTTCCCATTGCTTGCCGGTGGACACGTCGAAATCCTGCGTGCCGTTGGGTTGTTCGGCAGCGCTGCTGTATTGCACGTAGACGTTGGCGGAGGGAATGAACTGGTAGGTCAGGCCGACCCTTCCCGTCACCGGCTCCCAGCTGCGTTTCAAATGGCGGGGATTGCTGGCGGTCACTTGCCGGTGATTGGTCACGTCCAGGTCGATATCGTCGTAACGCAGGCCCGTCAGCAACGCCAGTTTGTCGGTCAGCGCCAGGCGGTTTTCGGCGAACAGGGCTTTGGTGGTGACCTCGTTGGTCTTGTCGCTGACAAATCCCGGTCGGGTGCCGGGAATGTCGTAGAAGTGCCCCGGCTGGAAGTTATTCGGGTCAACGGTGCTTGCGCCTTTGACGTTCAACGGCGAGTTGGTGGTCTGGTTGACCTTGTACTCGAAACCGCCAGACCAGGTGGTCTCCAGGCCCAATAGCGTGTTGTCGTGGCGCAGTTCGAACTGGTTGCCGTTCTGTTCGCCCTGATGCCGGACCTGATACGCCGTGGAGCGATTCACCGCGCTGTTGTCGGCGTTGTACTGATAGGTTTCCAGGTTGCGGTAATCGCGCTGGCTGTCGAGGTGGTAAAGCGTGTTGCGCAGGGTGGTACTGTCGGTGATCCGGTAGTCGATGATCGAGCGAGCCCAGATCGTGCGCTGCTCGTAACGCCCGTCTTCAACGTTGTAATTGTTGAAACGATTGTGTTCGTCGATTTTCAGCTCGCCCGCCTTGGGATTCAGCACGGGTGTGCCCCAGTAAGGACTGTCTTCGTGTTCGTCCTGGTATTCCAGCGCGAGGGTGTGGGACAGGTTGGGCGTCAGGTCGCTGAGCAGCGAAAACGCGACACTCCAGGCATCGCGCTCCTGGCGGTCGATGTAGCCATTGCCGGTGTTGTGGCTGACGTCGAGGCGCGCGTAGTGCTGCACATCATCCCCGGCCTCGCTGAGTGCGTGGTTAAGACCGAACGCGGTCTCGGTCGTGTCATAAGTCCCATAACTGGCACGACCTTCGACCGCTTGCTCTTCGCGGGTCGCAAGTTTGGTCACGTAGTTCAATGAGCCACCCACGGAGCCGGTGCCGTTGATCAGCGACGAGGGGCCACCCACCAGTTCGACCCGATCGTATATCCATGCATCCACTGGCCGGGCGAGGCCGCCAGAGACGTTGATGCCGTTGAACATCTGTGTGATCTGACCGCTGGTGAAACCGCGGTAGGAAACGAACCCGCCGAAACCCGGCGGTGCGCTGGCGTTGACACCCGGCAAGGTGTTGGCGGCGTCCTGGAAGTTTTGTGCGCCGTGCCGCTCGATGTCGTGGCGGTTGGCGATGGCGACTGATGCCGGGGTTTCCCGCACGCTAAGGCCCAGACGCGAGGCCATGCCGCTGGACTGATCGAGGCTCAGCCCTGGCTCGGTCGTCGCTTCGCCATCAATGGTAATCGGTGCGAGGTCGACGGTGGATTGCGCCCAAGCGTTAACAGACAGGCAGCCGCACAGGCTGGCCAGCAAAGGGCTTACTAACAAAGAAGCATGTTTCATCGATGAATCCTGAATTCCTGGCTAAGAAACAGCGCACGGGCGAACGCCACGCGTTGGCGCAGTGGGCTGATCGGGAAAGGCGAAGAAAATCAGGCGACAGGCGGAGCGCGAGGATTGGCCGAGGGCCAGGTGAAACGGGCGGGGAGGTCAGCGTTGGCGATGACAGCCAGAGGCGGGCTGTGCTGCTCCGGGAGTATCGCCAGGGTCAGGCTGGAGTTGAGCGCCGGGCCCATGCCACCGGTGGAACACAGCGGGCAACCAAAGGCTTTGGACAGGGTCGGCAGGTTGTCGTCCGAGGAGTTCGAGGAAACTGGCGCCTGGGTCGCCGGATCAACCGAACAGAACGGGCCGCCGATGCCGTTGAGCTGCATCCCGACCATTTGCCCGTGACCGATACTGCAGGCGAACACATTGAACAGGACGCAGCAATAAAGCATCCATGCCATCAATGTGCGATCAGTTCGGGCGAGTTTCATGGAGCGGCACTTTATCATCGTCGATGACGAATACCCTTACAAAATCGTTCAATGAAGTTCATCCTGCTGCGACATTTCACGCTGGATGTCTGAACATGAGCCTATTGATCGCGCAATGGATGGCTGCCATCTTCCTGTTGATCAGCCTGATCCACCTGTACTGGGCGGCAGGCGGCAAGTTAGGTAGCGAGGCGGCGGTCCCGCGAATATCGCCAGAGGGGGGAGGGGAATCCAGGCCGGCCTTCAAGCCGTCGGGGTTTGCCACGTTGCTGGTCGCGGTGGGATTGCTGTTGATCGCGATGCTGGTATGCCTGCGGGTCGGCCTGTATTTGCCGACGGTGCATCACTGGTCGCTGCAATGGGTAATCAGCGCCATTGCGATGCTGATGTTTGCCCGGGCAATCGGCGATTCGAATCTGATCGGGTTTTTCAAGCAGGTCAAGGATTCGAAGTTTGCCCGACTCGACACCTGGGCTTATTCGCCGCTGTGTGTGGTGTTGGGGGCCGGGTTGTTGGCTGTTGCCTGGATCTGAAAAGCTTCGCGGGCAAGCCTCGCTCCTACAGGTTTTGGGTCGATCACACGTTGGTGATTTCCCACGATCCTGTAGGAGCGAGGCTTGCCCGCGAAGAGGCCCTGACCTCCAACACAAATCTTCCGAACTAACTCCCGCTTTCTGTGCGCCGACTACTCACCTCAGCCGGCACATCATCCCCCGCCATGCGCTTGCGAAACAGCGCCGCCCGCGCCAGCAGCAATGTGGTCACCGGCACCGTAATCGACAACAGGATCGGAATCAGCCAGGCATGCAGCACCGGCCCGGACTTCAGCGCCGAAAAATATATGATCGAGGCCAGCGCCACACACCACGCCCCCAGGGTCGAGGCCAGTGCCGGCGGGTGCATACGCTGGAAATAATCCTTCATCCGCACCAGGCCAATGGCGCCGATCAGCGCAAACAGACTGCCGAGCACCAGCAGGATCGCCACGGGTATTTCAACCCACAGAGACAGTTCCGCGTTCATTCGATCACCTCGCCACGCAGCAGGAATTTGGCCAGGGCAAACGAGCCGACGAAGCCGAACAGGGCGATCAGCAGCGCCGCCTCGAAGTAAGTGTCACTGGCATACCGAATGCCAAGCGCCAGCATCATCAGCATCGCGATGATGTACAGGTAGTCCAGTGCCAGAACCCGGTCCTGGGCCGACGGGCCTTTGAACAGGCGAATCAGGGTCAGGATCATCGCCAGCGAAAAGATGAACAGGCTCAGCAGGATCGCGTTCGACAGCAATTCGCTCATTCGAAGATCTCCATCAAGGGGCGCTCGTAGGTCGCCTTGAAGTGTTCGATAAACAGCGTTTCATCCTCCAGATCGAACACGTGCAGCAACAGAATGCTGCGGTCCAGCGCCAGTTCAGACCAGACCGTCCCGGGGACCACCGTGCAGATCATCGACAGTGCCGCGAGGCCGTTGGCATCGCGCAAGTCCAGCGGGACCTTGATGAAGCGCGGGCGCGGTGGACGGCGACCGGCATTGAGCACGCCCCAGGCCACGACGAGGTTGGACACCAGCACGTCACGACCGACCAGGAAGAACAAACGCAGGATCACCCCCGGTCGACGAATGCGGATCGGCAGCGGCCGCAGCTTGCGCATCATCAGCGGCGCGCAGAACCCCAGCACCGCGCCGAGCAACAGGTTGCCGGGGCTTATCGACAGGTTCAGCACCAGCCACAACAGCCACAATGCCAGGGACAACCACGGTGCCGGAAACAGACGCTTCATGGCTGCACCTCCAGCATCGCCGCCCTGGCTTCCGGGCTCGGCACCACACGCGTGCCCAGTACCGCCATCACGTATTGCTGCGGATTGTTCAAGGCATCAGCGGCCGCCTGGGTGTAGCGCATCAGCGGTTCGGCCTTGAAGGTCAGCGCAACACTCAGCCCCAGCAGGACGATGATCGGCACGCACTCGAAGCGTCGCAGCAACGGTGATGGCCGTTCTTCGGGTGTCCAGAAACGCTGGATGCCCAGCCGCGAGAAGGCAATCAACGACGCCAGCCCGGACAGGATCAGCAACGCCAGCAAGCCCCACGCCGCGTTCGATATCGGCACATCGGTGCTATTGCCCAACCCCAACGGGTTGAGCAGGGCACTCAACAGGCTGAGTTTGCCGATAAACCCGGACAACGGCGGCATGCCGATAATCAGCAGCGAGCAAGCAATGAAGCTCAAGCCGAGGAAGGCCATGGTCCAGGGAATCACCTGGCCGACCACGGCTTTCTGTTCGTCATCGAGGTTGATGCCTTTGGGCGGTTGCAGGGATTCCATCGGCCGTGGAAGCAGGTCGCCGTCGTCGAACAGCGGCATTTCATTGGCGGAACGGGAGCGCTCGATCAGCTCGGCCAACAGGAACAACGCGCTCAACGCCAGGGTCGAGCTGACCAGATAGAACAGCGCCGCGCCGATCAGGTTCGGCTGGGCAAAGCCGATGGCCGACAGCAGAATCCCCGCCGACACCAGAATGCTCAGGCTGGCCATGCGTTCCAGTCGTTGCGCGGCGAGGATTGCCACGCCGGCGCAGACGATGGTCGCCATGCCGCCGTAAATCAGCCAGTCGCCACCAAAGTACGCCGACGCCCCGGCCTGGCCGGAGAACAGCAAGGTCCACAAGCGCAGCAAGGTGTAGACGCCGACCTTGGTCATGATCGCGAACATCGCCGCCACCGGTGCGCTGGCGGCGGAATAGGCCGGCACCAGCCAGAAGTTCAGCGGCCACATCCCTGCCTTGGCCAGGAACGCCACCGCGAGAATCCCCGCGCCGGCGTGCAGCAGGCCGCGATCGGCTTCCGGCACCAGCGGGATTTTCAGCGCCAGGTCGGCCATGTTCAGCGTGCCGGTGACGCCATAAATCAGCGCAGCGCCAATCAGGAACAGCGACGACGCCAGCAGGTTGATCGAGATGTAATGCAAGCCCGAGGACACCCGCGCCCGGCCCGAACCGTGGAGCATCAGGCCGTAGGAGGCCGCCAGCAGCACTTCGAAAAACACGAACAGGTTGAACAGATCCGCCGTCAGGAACGCGCCGTAAAGGCCCATCATCTGAATCTGGAACAGTGCGTGGAAACTCGAACCGGCGCCGTCCCAACGGGCCATGGCGAACAGCAAGGCACTGACGCCGATGATCCCGGTCAGCACCAGCATCAACGCCGACAGGCGATCGACCACCAGCACGATTCCGAATGGCACCTGCCAGTTGCCCGGGAGGTAGACGCCGATCGAACCGGGCACGCCAGTGGCTTGCGTCCATTGCAGCAACAGCACGGAAATCCCCAGGCCCAGCAGGCTGGAGAACAGGTTGATCTTGGCTTTCAACGGGCGGTGTTTCTCGCCGAGCATCAGCATGAGGGCGGCGGTCAGCAGCGGCAGCAGAATCGGTGCCGCGATCAGGTGCGTCATTGCATTCATTCTTTAGGCTCCCGGCCATCGACGTGGTCGGTCCCGGTCAAGCCGCGCGAGGCCAGCAACACCACCAGAAACAGCGCTGTCATGGCGAAGCTGATCACGATCGCGGTCAGCACCAGCGCTTGCGGCAGCGGGTCGGTGTAGTGCAACAGGTCCTGCGGCACGCCGTCCTTGATGATCGGCTCCTTGCCGATGAACAAGCTGCCCATGCTGAAGATGAACAGGTTGACGCCGTAGGACAGCAGGCACAGGCCCATCACCACCTGAAACGTCCGTGGCCGCAGGATCAGCCAGACGCCGGACGCGGCGAGCACGCCGATGGCGATTGCGATGACTTCTTCCATCAGACGGCTCCTTTGGTGGCGACGGATCTGGGCAGGGCAGCGGTCTTGTGACCCCGGACCGATTGGTGAGCGATGGCGGTGAGGATCAACAGCGTCGAACCGACCACCACGGCGTACACGCCGATATCAAAGAACAGCGCACTGGCGATGTGAATGTCGCCCAGCACCGGCAGTTCAAAATGCCAGGTGTGGGTGGTCAGGAACGGATACCCGACTGCCATCGCGCCGAGCCCGGTGATCGTGGCGAACAACAGGCCGGTGCCCATCCAGCGCAACGGTCGCAGGCTCATTTGTGCCTCGACCCACTGGGTGCCGGCAACCATGTATTGCAGGATGAAGGCGACCGACATCACCAGCCCGGCGACAAAACCGCCACCCGGTTGATTGTGCCCGCGCATGAACAGGTAGAAGGACACCACCACCGCAATCGGCAGCAGCAGGCGCACCAGCACCGCCGGGACCATCATGAAACCGAGCGCGGTGTCGCTGGCATGGCGCGGGTTGACCAGGTCGGTGACGACGTCGGGCGCCAGCAGGCGTTGCTGAGCCGGCAATTGCAGGCTTTCTTTCGGCGGGCGGAAGCGGCGCAACAGGGCGAAGACGGTCAGGGCCACGGCGGCCAGCACAGTTATTTCACCGAGGGTATCGAAACCACGGAAGTCCACCAGCATCACGTTGACCACGTTGCTGCCGCCGCCTTCGGGCAGGGCGCGACTGAGGTAGAACGAGGAAATGTGGTTGGGCGTCTGGCGCGTCAGCATCGCGTAGGCCAGCAACGCCATGCCGCCACCGACGACACTCGACAGCAGCAAGTCGCGGATCCGGCGGATGCGCGCCTTGCGCAGGGTGCTCGGCAGGGGCGCCACCTCTTCGATCCGCCGTGGCAACCAGCGCAGACCGAGGAGGATCAGCACCGTAGTCACCACTTCCACGACCAGTTGCGTCAATGCCAGGTCCGGCGCCGAGAACCAGACAAAGGTGACACAGGTCATCAGGCCGCAGACGCTGACCATGGTCAGGGCGGCGAGCCGGTGATACTTGGCCTGCCACGCCGCGCCGAGGGCACAGGCAATCGCCAGCAGCCACAGGGTCACGAACACGATCGAGCCCGGAATCTTCGGCCGGTCACCCCAGCTCAGGCTGCTGTGCAGCATCGGAATCAATCCGGCGAACACCGCCGCGAGGACCACCAGGAACAATTGCGTTTGCAGGCGCTTGGTGTTGATTCGCCGCTCCAGCCGACGGGCGAGGCGCATCATGACCACCAGGCTGCGTTCGAACAGGCGCTTGCCGTTGAAACGCCCAATGATCGGCGGGTATTTGAAACGCCCGCGCTTGAGCTGATTGCGCAGCAGCAGGTAAAGCACGATGCCGCAGGACATGGCGATCAGGCTCATGATCATCGGCGCGTTCCAGCCGTGCCAGATCGCCAGGCTGTACTCCGGCAAGGTGCCGCCCACCACCGGCAGGGCCGCAGCGGACAGCAACGGGCCGACCACTTGCGCCGGGAAAATCCCCACGACCAGACAGGCGAACACCAGCAACTCCACCGGCGCGCGCATCCAGCGTGGCGGTTCGTGCGGGGTGTGGGGCAGGTCGGTGGCGGTCGGGCCGAAGAACACATCAACGGTGAAGCGCAGCGAATAGGCGACGCTGAAAGTACCGGCGATGGTCGCCACGATTGGCAAGGTCATCTCGACCCAGGCCGTGGCGTTGATGAACACGGTTTCGGCGAAGAACATCTCTTTGGACAGGAAGCCGTTGAGCAGCGGCACACCGGCCATCGAGGCACTGGCGACCATGGCCAGGGTGGCGGTGAACGGGATCAGCTTGATCAGGCCGCTGAGCTTGCGGATGTCACGGGTGCCGCTTTCATGGTCGATGATCCCGGCGGCCATGAACAGCGAGGCCTTGAACGTGGCGTGGTTGAGGATGTGAAACACGGCGGCCACGGCGGCCAGCGGACTGTTAAGTCCCAACAACAAGGTGATCAGGCCGAGGTGGCTGATGGTCGAGTAGGCCAGCAAACCCTTGAGGTCGTTCTGGAACATCGCGCAGTACGCGCCAAGCAACAGGGTACAAGCCCCGGCGCCGCTGACGATGTAGAACCATTCTTCACTGCCGGACAACGACGGCCAGAGCCGCGCGAGCAGAAACACCCCGGCCTTGACCATGGTCGCCGAGTGCAGATAAGCCGAAACCGGTGTCGGCGCTGCCATCGCGTGGGGCAGCCAGAAGTGGAAGGGGAATTGCGCACTTTTGCTCAGGGCGCCGATCAGGATCAGGGGCAGCAGGATAGGGTAGAGGTGATGCGCGCGAATCAGGTCGCCGGCGGCCAGGACCTTGTCCAGGTCATAGCTGCCGACCACATGGCCGAGCAGCATCACCCCCGCCAGCAAACACAAACCGCCCGCGCCGGTGACCATCAGCGCCATATAGGCGCCGCGTCGCGCATCGGCGCGGTGGTGCCAATAGCCGATCAACAGGAATGAAAAGAGGCTGGTCAGCTCCCAGAAAAACACGATCTGGATAAGGTTGCCGGAGATCACCAATCCGAGCATCGCACCCATGAACGCCAGGAAAAACGCAAAGAAACGCGGCACCGGATCGTCCGGCGACATGTAATAGCGGGCGTATAAAGAAACCAGCGTGCCGATGCCCAGCACCAGCATCGAGAACAGCCAGGCGAAGCCGTCCATGCGCAGGACGAAGTTCAGGCCCAGGCTGGGCAGCCAGAAAAATTCTTCACGAATGACGCCGCCATCGGCGATTTGCGGGTACAAGAGGGCAACCTGGACGGTGCCAATCAAAGCCACCAGGCCAGCCAGTAAAGATTCGGTATTACGCGCGTTGTGTGGCAGCAAAGCCGCCAGACAGCTGCCGATAAAAGGCAGAAGCAGTAGAACTATCAGGGACATAGGCTTCTAATCTGCGGAAGTTTGTGAAGCATCATACGTGCCAGCTCTCGGATCACCAAACGCCAAGCTGTCGCAGAATCCTTCAAGGTAGACGGGAAAAGCCGGGTTTACAGTGTTGCGAAGGACTGTTTTAGCAGGTCCGGCCCCTTCGCGGGCAAGCCTCGCTCCTACGGGTTTTGTGTCGATACCTGAACTTGCGAACGACACAAAACCCGTAGGAGCGAGGCTTGCCCGCGAAGGCAATCCGCCAGGCACCGAAAATCTTAAAGCTTAACCTTGGATTTCCCGTTCCAACTCTTCTTCGGTCGCAGCTGCCTTACCCTTGGTCTTCAACTCACTCACTATCACCGCCGCCACAATTAACCCCGCACCCACCAGAGCAATCGCCGGCAACCGCTCCCCGGCGATCCGCCCGACAATCCCGGCCCACACCGGCTCGCCCGCATAGATCAACGTCGCCCGAGTCGGCGATACGCTCTTCTGCGCCCAGTTCATCGCCACCTGGATTGCCGCGCTCGCGGCGCCCAGGCCCAGTGCACTGCACAGCAACAACCACGAGAAATCCGGAATCACTTCCTGGGTCGGCACCACCATCAGGAACGCCAGCACCGACGTGGTCGCCAGTTGCACCACCGTCACCCGGCGCACATCGACCTGACCGGCATAGGTGCTGATCAGAATGATCTCTGCCGCAATCGCGACCGCGCTGATGAGCGTGGCGATTTCACCGGGGCTGAAATTAAAGGACGCGCCCGCAGGCCCGGACAGCAACATCAACCCGGTAAACGCCAGCATGATCCCGATGCTCGGCATCAGCCCCGGACGCCGCCCCAGCACCAGCCATTGCAGCAACGGCACGAAGGGCACGTACAGCGCGGTAATAAACGCCGACTGACTGCTGGGAATACTTTGCAAACCCACGGTCTGCAAGCCGTAACCGAGCATGATCGCCACGCCGATAAAGGCACCGGCCTTGAGTTCGAACAGGGTCAGGTCCCGCAGGTGACGCCATGAGAACAACGCAACAATGATTGCCGCCGCGGCAAAGCGCAGGCCGACGAAAAACATCGGCCCGCTGACGGTCATTGCATGCTGCACCAGCAGGAATGTCCCGCCCCAGACCATGGTGATCAGCACCAGCACGCACTCGGCCTTGCTGAACCGAGAGAAACGGGGAGAAGTGTGAGAGGGGTTCACAGACGTCATGACCTTGCGCGCTACCTGAGGGCGACGCACAATGCGTCGAATGTTGCGCAGTATACTGCCCAACCCCACCGAGTGAGCAATATAGTGCACAAAGATTCTACCCCGCGGGCTTCGGTCCTCCAGCACGTCAGCCAGAACGTCCGACGCCTGCGCCATGCCGCCGACATGAGCCAGACCGCGCTGGCCGAAAAGTCCGGAGTTAGCCGCCGCATGCTGGTGGCCATCGAGGCTGGCGAGAAAAACGTCAGCCTGACCACCCTTGATCGCGTGGCCGAAGCGCTGGACGTGGCGTTCAGTGATTTGATCCAGGCGCCGGATGCCCGAGATCCGAGCCGTATCAACGAAGTGGCCTGGGCCGGTACGATCCCCGGGAGCAAAGCCGTTCTGCTGTCCAAAGCCACCGCTACCCGCGAAGTGGAGCAATGGGAGTGGTGCCTGCAACCAGGAGAAATCTACCCCTCGCAACCGGATGCCGAGGGCTGGAGTGAGCAGATCTTTGTATTTGAAGGCTGCCTGACCTTGATGCTGGGCGACACGCCGCATGATATCGCCGCCGGCGAGTTCTACATGTTCCCCAGCAACCAGCCGCACGCCTACCGCAATGATGGGGTTGTGGCGACGCGGTTTGTGCGAAACGTGGTGATTTGACTGCGGACTATCGCTCAGCGGAAACGATGAGCTACCTGGTCGCCATCGGCAGGGCGCTGATGACACGTCCTACTTTGGTACTGCTTGATGAACCATCCATGGGTTTGGCGCCTATTATCGTCCCGGAGATTGTCGAGATCGTCGCGCAACTCAATCGTGCCGAGCAGGTGAGCTTTCTGATTGCCGAGCAAAACATTAACGTGGCACTCAACTACGCATCGACGGCTTACGTCCTCGATACCGGCCGAGTCGTTGCTGGCGCGGGGCGACCTGCCCGGTTTCTATTCAGGTAAACATTGACCAGTGAGAACGCCATGACTCAAACCCAGCGCGCACAGGCGACCGACGCCATCCGCCACGCGGACATCCTGGTCGTCGGCGGCGGCCTCAGCGGAGCGATGCTGGCGGCGCAGCTGTTGCGATTGCCTGGCAAGCGTTCGGTGCTGGTGATCGAGCCGCGCGCGGAACTCGGGCGGGGCGAGGCGTACAGCGCGGTCGAGCTGGGCCATACGCTCAACGGCAACGCTGCGCGCATGAGCGTTGACCCGGACAACGCTGACGACCTGACCCAATGGCTTACCGAACACATCGCGGCCGGTGGCTGGCCGGAATCCGATGAGCAGCATGTGCCGATCAGTGAGTTGTTCCCGCCCCGGGGCCTGTTCGGGGTGTACGTGCAGCAGCGCTTGGCGCAAGCGCAGGCGGTGGGGGCGGTGGACGGATCGACGGTCGAGCACGTGCGGGCCGAGGTGGTCGATCTGCAAACCCGGGACGACTCAGTGTTGCTGACCTTGAGTAATGGGCAGCGCTTGCAAGGCGCTTACGCGGTGCTGGCCACGGGGATGTTTCCCGCTGCGCGCACCCCGCAGACCGAATCCAGCGGTTTGAACGCTGCGGCGCTGGATCCGTGGGATGTCGCGGCCATGCGCCGGCTGGACCCGCAGTCGACGGTGTTGATCATCGGTTCGGGCCTGACCATGGTCGATGCCGTCGTGTCGTTGGAGCAGGCCGGGCATCGTGGCCCGATCGAAGTGTTTTCCCGGCACGGCTTGCTGCCGCACGTGCGCCGGCAGCCGCCGGCCTGGGTGGATTTTCTCGCTGAGGATCAGTGCATTCGCACGCCTCGACAGCTGGTGCGCGAACTGCGCCGGCATTGCCGGGACGCCATCGCTCAAGGCATCGACTGGCAGGCGCCGCTCGATACCGTGCGGGCGCACATCGGCCGGTTGTGGAATCAGGCGACGGACGTGCAGCGCCGACAGTTTGTGCGGCATGTGCGGCCCTGGTGGGAAAGTCATCACCACCGCTCGCCACCGTTGAGTGCCGAGTTGGTGGCGCGGCTGCACAAGGAAGGGCGGTTGCGGATCCAGGCGGCGTCGTTCAAAGGGCTGGAATCGACGGTCGAGGGGCGGGTGAGCATCCGCATCCGCCGTCGTGGCGAGGTTGAAACCACGGTGGTCAGCGGCGCAGCGTTGATCAATTCCAGCGGCATCGAATACGACTGGCGTCGGGTGGCCCGACCGCTGCCGCAACAACTGCTGGCGCGCGGGCTGATTCGCCCGGGGCCATTGGCGTTGGGGATTGCGGCGGCGGTTGATGGCGCGGTGCTGGACGCTGACGGACAGGTCGCCCAACGGCTGTTCGCCATGGGCCCGCCGTTGCGCGGCATGTGGTGGGAAAGCACGGCCGTCACCGACGTCGCCAGTCAGGCCAAAGCCCTCGCCGACCGGCTGGCCCGGTCGCTGTAGCCGCCGTCGAGCTTGCGTTCGGCTGCACAGTCAGTGCAGCTTCAGGTGCTTTGCACTATCCCAACCCCCTGCGGTCGTAATCTTCACAGGGCGGCGCGTCACTGCGCCGCCGCAACCTTGGAGATCCAATGAGCCAGGACGTCCTGACCACCGAAGCCAATCGCCGTCAGTTGCAGCAAATCATCGCCGGTTTGTCCGATGGGGTGATTTTGCTGGAACTCGACCAGACCATTGTGTGGGCCAATGAAGCCGCGCTGGCCATGCATGGCGTCAGTCAGATCGGCGAGTTGGGCGCCAATGCCAAGGAGTACGCCAAGCGCTTCGCCTTGCGCTATCGCAATAATCACCCGGTGCCGCCAGAGAACTACCCGATCAGCCGCGTCGCTAAGGGCGAGACCTTCGCCGATGTGTTGGTCGAGGTGACGCCGGTCGACGATGAGGAACGCATGTGGGTTCATAACGTGCGCAGCATGGTCCTCGCCGACAGCGCCGGCGAGGCGGAGTCGCTGGTGTTGATCATGGACGATGTCACGGAATGGGCGAGCGCCGAGCAGCGTTTCGAGAAGACGTTCAATGCGAATCCGGCACCGGCGGTGATCTGTCGTCTCAGCGATTTGCGTTACATCAAAGTCAATTCGGGCTTCCTGGAAATGACCGGCTATGCCCGCGATCAGGTGATCGGGACTTCGACCTATGAGCTGGACATTCTGGATGGCGCCGAAAACAGGGACCTGGCCATCGAGCGTCTGCGCGAGCACGCCACGATCCCGCAGATGCAGGCTGAGCTGAAACTGCCTGAAGGCGGCAGCAAGCAGGTGATCGTCGCCGGTCAGCCGCTGGAGTTCAACGAGGAAGACTGCATGCTGTTTTCCTTCGTCGACATGGAGCCGCGGCACAAGGCCGAGGTTGCCCTGCGCCAGAGCGAGGAGCGGTTCGCCAAGGCGTTTCGCCTGACGCCGGTGCCGACGCTGGTCTGTGGTGCACAGGATCAGGTGGTGATCGACGTCAACGAAGCCTTCCTGGATACCCTCGCGTACCCCAGTGAAGAGGTGCTCGGAAAAACCGTTGCCGAACTCGACTTTATCGATGACAAGGGCGCGCGCACACGGCTGTTCGCGGCGCTGGAGAAGGCGGGAAGCCTGGATCGGGTCGATGTCAGAATCCGCAGGAAAGACTCGAGCGTGATTGACTGCACGGTGTCGGCCGACACCGTGAACATTCAGGACAACCCTTGCTACCTGCTGGTGTTGATGAACATCACCGAACGCAAACGTACCGAGCTGGAACTGGTGGCGGCGATCGAAGAAGTGATGAAAGACGCTTCCTGGTTCACCCGTACGTTGATCGAAAAACTCGCCAACGTGAAGAACATTAACTCGCCGCAGTTACCCAGCGTGTCCTTCACCGACCTGACCGCCCGCGAGCGCGATGTGCTCGGCCTGATCTGCGAAGGCCTGGCGGACAAGGAAATCGCGGCACGCCTGAAACTGGCGCCCAATACTGTGCGCAACCACGTGTCGACGGTGTATTCCAAGCTGGATGTGCACAGTCGCAGCGAAGCAATTGTGTGGGCGCGGGAGCGAGGTTTGTTCTCCAGTGAGTGGCGGCCCAAAGGCCAGCGTTAAGGTGCAAATGCACTAGACGAGGCAGTGCAAATGGAGGTTCTGGCGGGGTGCAGCAGTTCCTAACCTGTCAGGGTGCGAAACGGGCCTTTGGTCGGTATCGCGTCCTCTACGAAACAGCTTAAGGAACAGTCGTATGCTCGGCCAATTCAACCAGTTTTCAGTCGACGGGGTCAGCCGGCCCATGGGTGAATCGCAATGATTTATCTGGCGCAATTGCGTGCGCAACTGGAACAGCACTTTTCCCCGCTGGCTTGTGATTGCAGCGTGTCGGGGGACAACTCGGTGACGGTGAAGCTGTATCACCCGGCGTCGGGGCAGGTGGATCTGGTGGTCAGTGGGCTGAGTGTCGCTCACCTCAGAACACCGGAAGCGGTCGCTTCGTTGATTGAGGAGCTGCGTTACGAGCTCGAAAGCAACAATTTGCATCAGAGGCAGGACTCGGTTTCGTAGCTGTCGTTTTTCAGTGTTGAAAACGAGTTAAGTGCCTTATTGACTGGCATTGGCGGCGGGCTAGGCTATAAGAAATGCGAGGGTATTATTTTCTGTGACCAATCCGCGGCTACGCGGTAGGGGTGTCGGGTCGCGGAAAGTGTCGATGACTTATCGCGGGACAGCCTATGAACAGTCTTGGGAAACGTGCTTTTTCGCCCCTGTCGCTCGCCTTTTGCGTAGCGATGCTCAGTGGTTGCGCCAGTCCGCCACCTCCACCGCCCGCCGCACCACCGCCTGTTCCGCAGCGCACCTGCGAAACCACTGAACAAACGGATGTGATGGGCGATGCAAGAGTGACCGAGGAAGTGACCCGGCAAACGAAAGTGACCCGTTGTGTCACTCAGTAGGTCTGAGTGACTGCTTCGTTGCTTTCTTCATGTGTTGAATGCGCAATGATCCGGCACCCTCACGGGTGCCGACACCTGGGGGCCTGAACCTCAGACATCCTCGATCCTGACCCAGCGTGACTCGCTTGCCGCCAACCGGATCGCCGTCGCCAGACGTTCAACTTCCCATGCTTGCTCAAAGTCAGTCCCGCCCTGGGAAAGGCCAGCCAGGGCCATCACCAGGTCATGTACCTCTAGCGTCTTGAGTTCGTTGTATCCCAGCTGATGACCCGCAGCCGGGCTGAACGCCGCGTAGCCCGGCAGGTTCGGTCCGGCGAGCAAGCGCTGGAAACCGTCCTGGCCGGCGCGATACAGGCGCAGCTCGTTCAAGCGCTCCTGGTCGAACGCCAGCGTGCCTTCAGTGCCGCTGATCTCGAAGCTCAGGTGGTTCTTGTAGCCATGCTTGAGCCAACTGCTGCTGAACGTACCGCGTGCGCCGTTGGCAAACCGCAGCAGCGCGTGGACCTGATCGTCGACTGCAATGGGCCGTTGCTCCTGGCTGCCTGACGTCGCAGGACGCTGCCGGTGCACGGTTTGAGCGTCGGCGCACACTGATGCGACATCGCCCATCAGATAGCGCGCCATCGCCAGTAAATGACTGCCCAGATCCGCCAGCGCGCCGCCCGCGTGATCGGCATCGCAGCGCCACGACCACGGCGAAGCAGGATCGGCCATGAAGTCTTCGCTGAATTCGCCCTGAAAACTGATGAGCTGCCCCAGTTTGCCGCTGTCGATCAGCTCCCTGGCCAGCCCGATCATCGGGTTGTGCTGATAGTTGTAACCTACCCGCGTCACGATGCCCGCAGCGTTGGCGGCCTGACGCATCGCGTTAGCTTGCTGCAGATTCACCGCCAGAGGCTTCTCGCAATACACCGCTTTACCCGCCGCGAGGGCGGCCATGGCCATGGGGTAGTGGAGGTGATTGGGCGTAGTGATGGCGACCAGATTGACCTTGGGATCATCGATCAGCTGTTGCCAGTCGGTGTGAGCGGTTTCGAAACTCCAGGCGTCGGCACAGTGCCGTGCACGATGTGGATCGACGTCGGCGAGGGCCGCCAGCCTGAGCTTCAGCGGGAGCTCGAACACCGCGCTGACGTTGCGAAAGGCCAGGGCGTGAGCGCGACCCATGAAACCTGTGCCGATGAGTCCGATACCGAGTTCGCGCATAGCTGGGGGCCTTTTGGGATTTTTGTTGTTGGGACGCTATTTATGGAATATAAATTCCTAAAATGCAATTGGTGGAATAATAATTCGTTATTTGTATGGGATCAGCGAAATGGCTACAACGCTATGCGCTCAGTAGGCGGTGCTGGAAGGTGAGGGGGCGAGTCATTGGTGGAATATTTGGTGGGCCGCTCTTGCTGATCTCTTTTACCGCTCTGTCAGATTTTGAAATAACTCGTCTCGTATGAGGTGCTCCGAAACATTGTAGGATTTCATCCCCCATTTCTTTCAGGTCTATATGAACACCCTCCTGGAGCCTCCCAGTCGCTTTTTTCAATCCACACCCTGTATCCATTCGGCCTTCGCTATTCGGCGCAGGTCTCGCTTTCTAATATCGCGTAACCTCGAAATCCCGGCTGCAGGTTGCTCAGTGATGTCCTTCTCCAGGACTGACCGTGCCATCTCGAAGGGCTCTCCTCCTTGCCTGCGCTCGGTGAAACCTTTCTTTCTTGCGCCTTGTGCCCTGAACATCGCATCCGCTCCGTCGAGCAGGCGTTCGTGTGTTTCTGCCATTCACTCATTCGCCCCCACTCTACGAGAGACTGAATAATTCCTATGGAATGGATTGCTGATCCCACGGCCTGGCTTGGCCTGCTGACCCTGATCGTGCTGGAGCTGGTGCTCGGCATCGACAACCTTGTGTTCATTGCCATCCTGGCTGACAAGCTACCGCCAGAGCAGCGAGATCGCGCGCGTGTCATCGGGCTGTCCCTTGCATTGCTGATGCGTCTTGGCTTGCTCGCGAGCATCTCCTGGATGGTCACCCTGACCGAACCTTTGTTCGAGGTCTTCGACAAGACGTTCTCGGGCCGGGATTTGATCATGCTGTTCGGTGGTGTGTTCTTGTTGTTCAAGGCAACCATGGAATTGCATGAGCGACTTGAAGGGCATGTGACACAACGCTCAGGCAATGCGGCCTATGCGATGTTCTGGCCTATCGTTGCGCAAATTGTGGTACTGGATGCCGTCTTCTCGCTGGACGCTGTGATCACTGCCGTGGGCATGGTGGAGCACTTGTCGGTCATGATGATCGCTGTGATTTTCTCCATTGGCTTGATGATCATCGCAAGCAAGCCATTGACCAATTTCGTCAACGGGCACCCCACCGTCATCATGCTCTGCCTGGGTTTCTTGATGATGATCGGCTTCAGCCTCACCGCTGAGGGCCTTGGCTTCCACATTCCGAAAGGCTATCTCTACGCAGCGATCGGCTTCTCGATCCTGATCGAGTTGTTCAATCAGGTGGCTCGCTCACGCCGCAAGAAGAGTGTGCAAGGTCATCGCCCTATGCGTGAGCGTACTGCGCATGCCGTTTTGCGTTTGCTGGGTGGCCACAAGCTGGGGGCCGATGAAGTTGGCGAGGAAATCGCTGACATGCTGTCAGGTGCAGAGGCCGAGCAGGTTTTCCATCGACGGGAGCGCGTCATGATCAGTGGCGTGCTGCAGTTGGCGGAACGCCCGATACGCGGCGTCATGACTCCGCGTGCGGAAATCGACCACATTGACCTGGCCGATTCTGCGGAAAAAATCCGCACCCAGCTGATGCACTCGCCGTACTCCCGATTGCCGTTGATCCGCAGTGGGCGCGTTGATGAACCTTTGGGGTTCGTCCACAAGAAGGAGCTGCTCAAAGAGCTGTTGGCCGGGCACCAGCCCAACCTGGAAACCATTGCCCGCCAGGCCATCAACTTGCTGGACAACTTCTCGATTCTCAACGCACTGGAACAGATGCGCAAAGAGTCGACTCACATCGCGTTCGTGGTGAACGAGTTCGGTGACTTCATGGGTATTCTGACCATGACCGACATTCTCGAATCCATCGCGGGTGAGTTGCCGGATGCCAGTGAAATTGAAGGCCCGAACATCGTTGTCGAGGAGGGAGGCTTCCTCGTCAGTGGTGCGCTGAATCTCAGCCAGATTCGCGAACACATTGGCTTCCAGGCTAAAGCGACTGATGACTATCAGACGCTCGCAGGGTTGGTCATGAGCTTGCTGGATCGTCTGCCGGTCATTGGCGACAAGCTCGATTGGCAGGAGTGGAGCATGACCGTTGTGGAGGTCGAAGAACGACGAGTGACGAGGGTGCGATTGCGTAAAAAGTAAGCCGGAGTCCGCTCGGCAAAAGGCAGCCCTGAGGCTGCCTTTTGTTCATCCTGGGCAGTGAATCAGGACAAGAACCCGCCATCCACATTCAACGAAACCCCGGTCGTGTAGCTCGACGCATCGCTGGCGAGGTACAGCACCGCGCCGGCCATCTCGCTCGGATCCGCTACGCGCTTGAGCGGGATCTGCTGCAACGCGGTCTTCAGGATCGCGTCGTTCTTCACCAATGCCGACGCGAACTTGGTGTCGGTCAGGCCCGGCAGCAGGGCGTTGCAGCGGATGCCGAACTGCGCGCATTCCTTGGCGAACACCTTGGTCATGTTGATCACGGCGGCCTTGGTCACCGAGTAGATGCCCTGGAAGATGCCCGGCGAGATGCCATTGATCGACGCGACGTTGATGATGCTGCCGCCGCCGTTTTCGCGCATCAGTTTGCCGGCTTCGACCGACATGAAGAAGTAGCCACGGATGTTGACGTCGACGGTCTTCTGGAAAGCGCCTAGGTCGGTGTCCAGTACGTTGCAGAACTGTGGGTTGGTCGCGGCGTTGTTGACCAGGATGTCCAGGCGCCCGAACTGTTCCTTGATGCCGGCGAAGACCTGGCTGATCTGTTCCATTTCACCGATGTGGCACGCGACGGCGGTGGCTTTGCCGCCGGCGGCGATGATGGCGTCGGCCACGTGCTGGCAGCCATCGAGCTTGCGGCTCGAGACGATGACGTGGGCGCCTTGCTGGGCCAACAGTTTGGCGATGGCCTCACCGATACCGCGGCTGGCGCCGGAGACGAAGGCGATTTTGCCGTCGAGGTCGAACAAGTGAGTCTTGGACATGAGGTTTCCTTGTTATTAGGGCCCGGAATGTAGTTAAAGCCGCGATCAGAGCGTAGATTTCTGGATGACTTGCAGGCTCATCTGCTCCAGCAGTTTGTTCATGTGAATGAACTGCGCGAAGCGTTTGTCCTGGGTCTGACCGTGGAAGAAGCGGTAGTAGATCTGCTGCACGATGCCGGCCAGGCGGAACAGGCCGTAGGTGTAATAGAAGTCGAAATTGTCGATCTGGATGCCAGAGCGCTGGGCGTAGTAATCGACGAACTCGCGACGGGTCAGCATGCCCGGGGCGTGGCTCGGCTGGCGACGCATCAGTTGCACCGGCGCCGGGTCTGTGGCTTCGATCCAGTAGGCGAGGGTGTTGCCGAGGTCCATCAGCGGGTCGCCGAGGGTGGTGAGTTCCCAGTCGAGCACGCCGATGATTTGCATCGGGTTGTTCGGGTCGAGGATCACGTTGTCGAAGCGGTAGTCGTTGTGGACGATGCTGGAGGTCGGGTGGTCGGCCGGCATCTTGTCGTTGAGCCAGGCCTTGACCGCCTCCCACTTCGGCGCGTCCGGCGTCAGGGCTTTTTCGTAGCGATCGCTCCAGCCCTTGATCTGCCGTGCCACATAACCTTCGGGCTTGCCCAGGTCGCCCAGGCCAAAGGCCTTGTAGTCGACACGATGCAGTTCAACGAACTTGTCGATGAAGCTTTTGCACAAGGCTTCGGTTTTCGCCGAGTCCAGGCCCAGTTCCGGTGGCAGTTCCGAGCGCAGGATGATCCCGTTGACCCGTTCCATCACGTAGAACTCGGCGCCGATCACCGATTCGTCGGTGCAGTGCACATAGGCCTTGGGGCAATACGGAAAACCGTCGCGCAGTTGATTGAGAATGCGAAATTCGCGGCCCATGTCGTGTGCGGACTTGGCTTTGTGGCCAAACGGCGGCCGACGCAGGACGAACTCTTGCTCCGGGTATTCCAGCAGGTAGGTCAGGTTCGACGCACCGCCTGGAAACTGGCTGATCTGAGGCAAGCCACTCAAGCCCGGAATGTGGGCCTTGAGGTACGGATCGATCAGGCTGGCATCGAGTTCTTCGCCGGTGCGGATACGGGTGGACTGGTCAGTAAGCGCCATGCTTATCCCTTCTGCTTATTCTGGAGGCCTGCGATTATTGGCTAATCTAATGCGCGCACCCGGCACCCACAACCACGAACGGCCCTTATAGGTGAGCGTGTTGCCGGGCAATCATTGCTTTTGATACACCTGTTTGAATGACCCTCAAGGCGCAACCTTGCTCAGTGAGGCCGGCAGGGTAATGGGCGTCAACACGGGACTGCCGGAGAAGAATGCCACCAGGTTACGACCCACCAACTCCACGGTGCCTTGCGTAGCCTCCGGAGACAACCCAGCGACATGCGGCGTCAGGATCACGTTGGTCAGCGCCTTGAGTGCCTCCGGCACGTGAGGCTCGGCATCAAACACATCCAGGGCGGCACCGGCAATGCGTCGTTGCTCAAGCGCAGTGACCAGGTCTGCCGTGGCGATCACCGAGGCTCGGGCGATGTTCACGACGAACCCTTTGGGGCCCAAGGCATCCAGGACGTGTTTATTGATCAGGTGTTTGGTGCCCAGGCCGCCAGGGGTGGCAACGATCAAAAAGTCCGAGGCACGAGCCAGTTCGGTCGGTGTCGAGCAGAAGGTATAGGGTACGTCGCTGCGATGCTGGCGGTTGTGGTAACTCACGGTCATGTCGAAGCCGGCGGCGGCGCGTTTGGCGATGGCCATGCCGACCGCGCCGAGGCCGAGGATCCCCAGGCGCTTGCCGGCCAGGGAGGGGCGCATGATCTTCGGCCACTCGCCGCGGCGTACCGCTGCGTCGCAACGGGGAATGTCGCGAACCAGCGCCAGCAACATCGCCATGGCATGGTCGGCCACTGAAGAGGCGTTGACGCCGGCGCCATTGGTGACGGTGATGTCCCGGTTGGCGGCGGCTTGCAGGTCGACGTGTTCGTAACCGGCACCGATCACGCAGATGATTTTGAGGTTGGGCAGGGCGGCAATTTCATCGGCGTACAAGCCCAATGGACCGCGAGTCAGTACCGCATCAATCTGCGGGCCATGCCGTGAGATGGCGGCGGCGCGCTCGGCCGGCGTCGGGGCCAGAATCAGGTGAAAGCCCTGATGTTCGAGAATCGGCAAGTAATCGTTGATGGTTTCAACCAGTACCAGAACGGTTGCAGGCATGCTGAGCTCCTGTGGGGATTGAATGTCGGATCTCGAATGTTGCTTCAGATTGCTGATTCCAGAGGAGTTTAGCAACGACCGGGGATTGCACACGCCGTTGATCAGACTGATTCACCTTGGGAGGTCAGAAAATGGCGGGCGGCGTCGAGAATCTCATCAGACAGTTCATCCCCCCGCGTGGCGCGAGCCAGGGTCAGCGCGCCGACCATCAAGGAATAATCCACCAAGGCTTGCTGGCGATTGGCTTGGGGCTGATCCGAACCCATCAAAGGGGTGAGCATCTGCAACAAGGCTTCCAGCCCCTGGGTGTAGGTCTGGTGCAAACCGCTTTCGGCGGTTTCATGGCACATGTCGCCGGCAAACGCCGTGACCGGGCAGCTTTCGCCCGGGTTATCGCGGTTGGCCGCCGACAGGTAGGGCGCGATGATGCTCGTGCGGGCCGAAACGCGGTTATCGTTGGCGTCGATTTTCTGCTTCCAGCGTTCCATCGACTGGGTGAACGCCCGGGTGCAGGCCTCTTTCGCCAGCGCTTCCTTAGAGTCGAAATGACCGTAGAACCCGCCATGGGTCAAGCCGGCCGCGCCCATTACATCGACGACGCTGATCCCGTGCAGGCCGCGCTCGCGAAACAGTCGCGTGGCGGCTTCGACGATGATCTCGCGGTTGAGTTCGGCTTGTTTGCGAGAGACTCGAGGCATGGCGGCTCACAGGTAGGGAAGGTGTTTAGATGACTGGCATCATAAGGAACTGTCGAGCGCGTGTCAGTGAATGACTTTCGCGGCAACAGTCGGCCCGGTCGAAGGATGTTTCTATCCCGATTGAGAGATGTCCTCCGAGACCTTGTAAAACGCCAGGCGTGGCGGCAATCAGTTGGCGTATTGAGCGATGCCATTGCCGAAAGACCAGTTCTCGGGTTTGCCTTCCACCAGATTGATGAAGACATCTTCCAGGCGAACACCCAGTTCAGCGTTGAGGCTTTCGGCGATGGTCTTGTAGAGCAGTTTTTTCTGCTCGAGGGTGCGGCCTTCCCGCAAGGTGATCTGGATGATCACCAGGTTGTCCGTGCGATTGATGCCCATGTAAACGGGGTCAAAGATGAAGTGGTTCTCGTCGTGTTCGGCGAGGATCTGGAAGTTATCGTTCTCGGGGACGCCAATGGTGGCATGCATGGCAGCGTAGATCAGCTTGCCGATGCGCTTGGCGAAGGTCGGGTCCGGGTTCTTTTTGATATCGACGCGAACGAGTGGCATGAGAGGTCTCCGTAAAAGAGGGCTGCCGGTCAGCAGGTGATTTGAAAAAACATGACGCTAATCCTTCACCGAATAGATTTATCAGGACATCTATTTAATTTGATGCAAGAGCGCCACGGGAGCAAGTGTAGGAGAGCGCCACAAAGGCACGCACCCACTGGGTCTGGATCTGATCCGCACAACCACTCCTCAGCTAAGTCTTTGCTTCTGTTCATTAATCCCGGACAATCGCGCCCCTGTTTCGGCCAGGGCGCTGCCCGTCGGATTTTTCCGACTCGTCCTGACCGGGTAGCAAATGACCGGAATGCGGAGATCCCACCGGATGAATGATCAGGCCAATAGCGTCGACGAACGCTATGTAGCGGCGACACCAGCGACTCTCACTAGCTGGAATCGCCATGACACCACCTGGATGCTCGGCCTGTTTGGCACGGCCATCGGAGCCGGTACCCTGTTTTTGCCGATCAACGCAGGCCTGGGAGGTTTCTGGCCGTTGCTGATCCTGGCGGTACTGGCCTTCCCGATGACCTTTTATGCGCACCGTGGCCTGACCCGCTTCGTGTTGTCCGGCCGCGAAGGCGCGGACATCACCGAAGTGGTGGAAGAACACTTCGGCATCAAGGCCGGTGCGTTGATCACCTTGCTGTACTTCTTCGCGATCTTCCCGATCCTGCTGATCTACAGCGTGGCCCTGACTAACACCGTGGGCAGTTTCCTTGAACATCAACTGCACATCATGCCGCCCCCGCGCGCCGTGCTGTCGCTGGTGCTGATCCTCGGCCTGCTGGCGGTGGTGCGTTGTGGCGAGCAGGCGATCGTCAAGGCCATGAGCCTGATGGTGTACCCGTTCATCGTGGCGCTGCTGTTTCTCGCGGTGTTCCTGATTCCGCACTGGAACGGTGGCATCCTGGCCACGGCGTCGACCCTGCCTGAACCGTCGGCGCTGCTGCACACGCTGTGGCTGGCCATTCCGGTGATGGTGTTCTCGTTCAACCACTCGCCGATCATTTCGGCGTTCGCGGTGGACCAGAAGCGTCGTTACGGCGAACACGCTGAAGAACGCAGCTCGCAGATCCTCTCCCGCGCCCACCTCTTGATGGTGGCGATGGTGCTGTTCTTCGTCTTCAGCTGCGTGCTGACCCTGTCGCCGGGGCAACTGGCGGAAGCCAAGGCGCAGAATCTGTCGATCCTGTCGTACCTGGCCAACCACTTCAGCAACCCGACCATTGCCTTTGCGGCGCCGTTGATTGCGTTCGTGGCCATATCCAAGTCATTCCTGGGCCACTACATCGGCGCCAGCGAAGGCCTCAAAGGCTTGATCGTAAAAAGCGGCAAACGCCCGGCGCCGAAGACCCTGGACCGCATGACCGCCGCGTTCATGCTGGTGGTGTGCTGGATTGTCGCGACCCTGAACCCGAGCATTCTCGGCATGATCGAAACCCTCGGTGGCCCGATCATCGCCGCGATCCTGTTCCTGATGCCGATGTACGCGATCCGCAAAGTGCCGGCGATGGCGCGCTTCCGAGGTCAGGCGTCCAACGTCTTCGTGACGGCGGTGGGGCTGGTGGCGATTTCGGCGTTGATCTATTCGCTGACGGCCTGAGCACTGCTTTGATCATTCCCACGCGGGGCGGGGGAACGATCAGGGAGCGATCAGGCATATAAAAACGCTGCTCATCTTTCGATGGGCGGCGTTTTTTATTGCGTAGAAGAACGCACACCCCTGATCCAGCGCACCCGTCCCCCAGGATTAGCGGCTAAGCTTGCGGCTGCATCAGCGCGTCGTAGACCGTTTGCCGCAGATTGACCCTTTCTCTGGAGACGCTTTATGGCAGGTGCCCCCGGCGCATCGGTGCAACCCCGTGCCGATACGCCCAACCGCTGGCTCGACGTTATGGCCGGTGTGTCGATTGCCGGTTTGTTGTTGCCCGAGGCCGTTGCCTATTCCAGCATTGCGGCGTTACCGCCCCAGGCCGGGGTGATTGCGCTGTTTGCCGGGTTGCTGTGCTACGGACTGTTCGGCACCAGCCGTTTTGCCATTGTTTCCGCGACTTCATCTTCGGCAGCGGTACTGGCCGCCGCCACCGCCACGCTGGCCAACGGTGATTCAGGGCTGCGCATGACGCTGGCGATCGGCCTGGTGCTGGTGACGGGTGGTTTCTTCCTGTTGGCCGGACTGTTCAAGCTTGGCCGCGTGACGTCATTTATCGCCAAACCGGTACTGCGCGGCTTTGCATTGGGCCTGGCCGTGACCATCATCCTCAAGCAACTGGCGAGCATCGTTGACGTGCACTTGAGCAACGGCAACCTGATCCGTTTCCTGCCGCAACTGCTGGAGCAGTGGGCGCAGTGGAATCGGGTTGGCTTGCTGGTCGCCGCGGTGGCGCTGCTGGTGTTGTGGGTGTGTGCACGTTTTCGGCGATTACCGGGAGGCTTGCTGGTGGTGGCGCTCGGCATTGCCGCCGGCCAATGGCTGAACCTGCCGGCCTACGGAGTGAAACTGATCGGTGTGATCGACCTGAGCCTTGAAGTGCCCCGGCTGCCGGTGCTGCCGTTTGCCGACTGGCTGCACCTGGGGGAATTGGCGTTTGCCATGGTGATGATTCTGTATGCCGAATCCTATGGATCGATTACCTCGTTTGCACTCAAGCATGGTGACCGGGTTTCCTCGAACCGCGATCTGCTGGCCCTCGGGGCGGCCAATCTGCTGTCAGGCCTGTTCCACGGCATGCCGAGCGGCGCCGGTTACTCCGCGACGTCGGCCAATGAGGCGGCCGGTGCCGGTTCACGCCTGGCCGGTGTGGTTGCGGCGGGGGTGGTGTTGCTGATTGTCTTGACCGTGTTGCCCTGGATTGCCTTGACGCCCGAACCGGTGCTGGCGGCCATCGTCATTCATGCACTGGCGCGCGGCTTGAGCCTGCAGCCATTGGGTCGGTATTTCATCTGGCGTCGCGACCGCTTGCTGGTGATCTGCGCGGTGGCCGCCGTGTTGGTGCTTGGCGTGCTGGACGGCTTGCTGGTGGCGGTGGTGATCAGCGTGGTGCTGATGCTCAAGCAGATGTCTTCGGCGGATATTCAAGTGCTGGGGCAAATGGGTAACGGCCATGATTATGTCGACCTGCAGCGCCATCCCGATGCCCGGGCGATCCCTGGCGTGCTGATCGTGAGGCCCAGCGAGGCGCTGTTTTTCGCGAACGTGGAGCGCATTCTGAGTGGCGCGCTGCACCTGGCCCGGCACGCGGAGCCGCCGGTGCATACGATCATTCTCAGCCTGGAAGAATCCCCCGATCTGGACGGCACCAGTATCGAAGCGCTGGAAGCGTTCTTTATGCAGGTGCGGGCGCTGGACATGCTGTTGATCCTGGCGCGGCTCAAGCACGAAGCCAAAGCGGTGCTCGCACGGTTACCGACGCAGGAAATGGAGCAGGTGATTCTGAGTGGCCTGAGCGTCGACGGCGCGGTGCAACAAGCCCTCAAGCCATCCACATAACCCCTGTGGTAGCGGGTTTGCGGGCATAAAAAAACGCCGCTCATCTCACGATGGGCGGCGTTTTTTATTGCGTTGCAGCGTTAGGCTTGAACGACCGGGATGTTGGCGTTCGCAGCAGCTTCACGGAACTCGGCGATCTGGTCGAAGGACAGGTAGCGGTAAACGTCGGCCGCCATGCTGTCGATCTTGCCAGCGTATTCCATGTACTCCTCGACGGTCGGCAGGCGACCCAGGATGGAAGCAACGGACGCCAGCTCGGCCGAGGCCAGGTAGACGTTCGCGCCGTCACCCAGACGGTTCGGGAAGTTACGGGTCGATGTCGACACCACGGTGGAGTTCGGCTCTACACGTGCCTGGTTACCCATGCACAGCGAGCAGCCTGGCATTTCCATGCGAGCGCCGGCCTTGCCGTAGATGCCGTAGTAGCCTTCTTCGGTCAGCTGGTGAGCGTCCATTTTGGTCGGCGGCGACAGCCACAGACGGGTTGGAAGCTGACCTTTGACCTGATCCAGCAGTTTACCGGCAGCGCGGAAGTGACCGATGTTGGTCATGCACGAACCGATGAACACTTCGTCGATCTTCTCGCCAGCAACGCTGGACAGCAGACGGGCGTCGTCCGGATCGTTTGGCGCGCAGAGCACAGGCTCTTTGATGTCGGCCAGGTCGATTTCGATGATTTCAGCGTATTCGGCGTCAGCATCGGCAACCATCAGCTCAGGGTTGGCAACCCAGGCTTCCATCGCTTGAGCACGACGTTCCAGGGTACGCGCATCGCCGTAGCCTTCACCGATCATCCAGCGCAGCAGGGTGATGTTGGAGTTCAGGTACTCGGTGATGGATTCTTTCGACAGCTTGATGGTGCAACCGGCAGCCGAACGTTCAGCCGAGGCGTCGGACAGCTCGAAAGCTTGTTCGATGCTCAGGTTGTCCAGGCCTTCGATTTCCAGGATGCGACCGGAGAATGCGTTCTTCTTGCCTTTCTTCTCAACGGTCAACAGGCCAGCCTGAATCGCGAAGTAAGGAATGGCGTGAACCAGGTCACGCAGGGTGACGCCCGGTTGCATTTTGCCTTTGAAGCGCACCAGGATCGATTCCGGCATGTCCAGCGGCATGACGCCAGTGGCGGCGGCGAACGCTACCAGGCCAGAACCGGCCGGGAACGAAATGCCCATCGGGAAACGGGTGTGCGAGTCACCACCGGTACCGACGGTGTCCGGCAGCAGCATGCGGTTCAGCCAGCTGTGGATGATGCCGTCGCCCGGACGCAGGGAAACGCCGCCGCGGGTCATGATGAAGTCTGGCAGGGTGTGGTGGGTGGTCACGTCGATCGGCTTTGGATAGGCCGCGGTGTGGCAGAAGGACTGCATCACCAGATCGGTCGAGAAGCCCAGGCACGCCAGGTCTTTCAGTTCGTCACGGGTCATAGGACCGGTGGTGTCCTGAGAACCGACGGTGGTCATCTTCGGTTCGCAGTAGGTGCCAGGACGAACGCCTTTGCCTTCTGGCAGACCGCACGCCTTGCCGACCATTTTCTGTGCCAGGGTGAAGCCTTTGCCGGTATCGACAGGCGCTTCAGGCAGTTTGAACAGGTCGGTAGGGCCCAGGCCCAGTTCGGCACGTGCCTTGTCGGTCAGGCCGCGACCGATGATCAGCGGAATACGGCCGCCAGCACGAACTTCGTCCAACAGTACCGGGGTCTTCATTTCGAAGGTGGTCAGGACTTCGTCAGTGCCGTGTTTGCAGACTTTGCCAGCATGCGGATACAGGTCGATCACGTCGCCCATGTGCATGTTGGTCACGTCGAATTCGATTGGCAGTGCGCCGGCATCTTCCATGGTGTTGTAGAAGATCGGAGCGATTTTGCTGCCGAAGCAGAAACCGCCGGCACGCTTGTTCGGCACGAAAGGCACGTCGTCACCGAAGAACCACAGCACCGAGTTGGTGGCGGACTTACGCGAAGAACCGGTACCGACCACGTCACCGACGTAGGCGATCGGGAAGCCTTGACCGCGCATTTCTTCGATCTGCTTCATCGGACCGGTGACGCCCTGGGCGTCAGGCACGATGCCTTCACGGGCCATTTTCAGCATGGCGAGGGCGTGCAGCGGGATGTCCGGGCGGGACCAGGCGTCCGGAGCAGGGGACAGGTCGTCGGTGTTGGTTTCGCCGGTGACCTTGAACACGCGCAGGCTGATCTTGTCGGCCAGTACAGGGCGGTTCTTGAACCACTCGCCGTCAGCCCAGGATTGCAGCACGCCTTTAGCGTGTACGTTGCCGTTCTTGGCTTTTTCAGCGACGTCGTGGAACGCGTCGAACATCAGCAGGGTGTGCTTGAGTTCTTTGGCAGCGACTGGCGCCAGTTCGGCGTCGTCCAGCAGATTGACCAGGGTCACGATGTTGTAGCCGCCCTGCATGGTGCCGAGCAGTTCAACAGCGCGTTTCTTGTCGATCAGAGGGGAGGTTGCTTCGCCTTTGGCGAGGGCAGACAGGAAACCGGCCTTTACATAGGCTGCTTCGTCCACGCCTGGCGGAATGCGATTGGTGATCAGGTCAACGAGGAAAGCTTCTTCGCCAGCCGGGGGATTCTTCAGCAGCTCGACCAGGCCTGCAGTTTGTTCGGCGTTTAGCGGCTGGGGAACGATACCCAGTGCTGCACGCTCTTCGATATGTTTGCGGTAGGCTTCAAGCACAGTTATTACCCTCATCAGTGGTCCCAAATGGGTGTCCGGGACGCTCATCCCGAAATTGCCGTACTCATGCGCTGCGTGGCGTTGTGGGCCACTTAGCCAGAATTACCGACAATTCCTTACAGAAGCTGCTTTCAAAGTTTTACGCCTGCAGAACGGGGAGCTGATGAGGGTTGGCGTAGAGCTTTTCCCCGCTGGAAAAACCCTTCGCCAACTCCGCTCTGAAGGAACGACTGTGCTCGTGACGCTTTGAAAACAGCTTCTAACGGACATTGGCGCCTTAAAAGGCTGGCTGATTCTACGGCAAAAAAAAATTAAAGGTAAGTTGGCCCCTCAAGATTGAGGGGTGATCAATGTTAGACAAAGGGCTAACATGCCGGCCTGTTCTGCTTTCCCGTGTCCTCCTGACCTATGCCCAATCAGACCATCAAGACCCCCTGCGTCGGCCTCTGTTCCACTGTTTACGGTGATCTGGTGTGCCGTGGCTGCAAGCGTTTCCACCATGAAGTGATCAACTGGAATGGTTACAACGAGGAGGAAAAGCGCGCGGTATGGCTGCGTCTTGAGCAGTTGTTGTCCCAGGTGATGGCCAGCAAGCTGGAAATTTTCGACCCGCAGCGCCTGCGCTTGCAACTGGAGCAGCGCAAGATCCGCTTTGTGCCGCATCAATCCGAGTATTGCTGGGCTTATCAGCTGATCGCCCGTGGTGCGCGGGTCATCAATAACCTGGAAGCCTACGGGATGGTGCTGATGCCGGAGTTTCGCGACTGGAACCTGCCGGAATTGCGTGACGCCATTGATCGGGAATTCTTTTTGCTCTCTGAGGCGCATTATCAGCGCTACATTGCGCCGGGGTTTCTGAAAGACGCTTTTGGCGGCTGAACATTGAGTGCTTCGCGGGCAAGCCTCGCTCCTACAGGTTTTGTGTTGATCACCCCCGTTGTGTCCGACACAAACCCTGTAGGAGCGAGGCTTGCCCGCGAAGGCGTACTACCCGACGCCGCAAATCTCAATGCTGCGTCACAATCTCCTCCAGATGATCCATGATCGTATCCGGCTTCAGCACCAGCACATCGCTCTCCACCGCATCCAGCACCACTTCCGCCGTATTCCCGATCAACGCTCCGGACAACCCGGACCGCGCAACAGTGCCAATCACGGTCACCGCCGCCTGCAGCTTGTGCACCATGAACGGAATCAACACATCCGCCGGACCTTCCTCGATGTGCAGGTGATCATCATCGATATCGAACTCGGCCTGAAAGGCCTTGCACTGCTCGCGATAGCGCGCCTCGATGTTTTCGCTGAGCTGCAGCGTAGGGTCCGCCGCCGACAGCATCGGTGACGGATGGGCACTGACCACGTGCAGTTTGGCCTTGGCCAGGCTGGCGATGTCGTAACCGTGATCGACGATGGTGGCGTGCAACGTGCGGTGTTCGCCATCGGCATTGCCGACGTCAATGGCCGCGAGAATGACCCCGCCGGTCCACGGTTTAGAGGTTTTCACCAGCAGCACCGGCGTCGGGCAATAACGCAGCAGTTTCCAGTCCGCCGGGGTCAGCAGGGCTTTTTTCAGCGGGCTGTCGGGGTAATGCTGTTTGATCACCAGCCCGCAGCCTTCCGCCTGCTGCACATCGACGATGGTTTCATGCAGGCTTTCATTCCAGGCCTGCTCGGTGGTGACGCTGTAGCCGTCCTGCAACAGTGCCGCCTTGAGCACGCCCAACATGCCGCTGTGGTCATGCTTGCGATCGCACACCAGCAGATGCAGATGCGCCTGGGTCACGCCTGCAATCAGTTTGGCCCGTTTGAGCGCCAGGCTTTCCGAGTGTTCGGGTTCGATGACCACCAGGATGCTGCGAATGGCTTGCATGATCGGGATCTCCAGGAAGGTAAAAAATACTGCGTTGGACAACTATAGTTGGTCACCGCCAACCCGGTACTTGATGCATATCAACGGCGGCGACTGGTGGTCTGGCGGCAGGCCGGTATAATCGGCGCCCTTCGATTCAGACCTTTTATTCCGTGAGCCCCATGATCCTTCCCGAAATTCACGAGTTCCTCGGCTGCCGAACCCCCGATGGCTGGGTCCAGGCCGCGCTTGCCGATCAGGACACCTTGCTGATCGACCACAAGAACTGTGAGTTCAAGGCGGCCAGCACGGCGTTGAGCCTGATCGCCAAGTATCACTCCCATGTTGACCTGATCAACCTGATGTCGCGCCTGGCCCGGGAAGAGCTGGTGCACCACGAGCAGGTCATGCGCCTGATGAAAAAGCGCAAGATCGAGCTGCGTCAGCTGTCCGCCGGGCGTTATGCCTCGGGCCTGCGCAAAGTGGTGCGCAGCCACGAGCCGGTCAAGCTGGTGGACACGCTGGTGGTCGGCGCATTTATCGAAGCCCGCAGCTGCGAGCGTTTCGAAGCGCTGGTGCCGCATCTGGACGAAGAACTGGGCAAGTTCTATTTCGGCTTGCTGAAAAGCGAAGCGCGGCATTTCCAGGGTTACCTGAAACTCGCTTACCAGTACGGTGATGCCAAGGATGTTGCGCAAGTCATTGACCGGGTCCGTGCCGCCGAGCAGGAACTGATCGAGTCGCCGGACGTGGAGTTCCGTTTTCACAGCGGTGTCCCGGCATCGGCGTGATTCGCCCTCCGCGCGTTGCAATCTTTTGCGACTGAATTGTTAAAAACTCTTAAGAGTATGAAAGATCACTGAAAACCGGCCCTCGAGGCCGGTTTTTGCTGCCCGTCATCACCGTCCCGTCACCGATTGGCGCCATAATGCCGCCCACTTTTCACAAGGGTTGGCAGACGGTCGTTATGGATAACCTGGGTTTTGGCAAAGTATTGCTGGTGGAAGACGACGAGAAGCTCGCCGGGCTGATCGCGCATTTCCTGTCCCAACATGGCTTTGAGGTCCGCCAGGTTCACCGCGGCGACCTCGCGTTGGCCGCGTTCCTCGAATTCAAACCGAAAATCGTCGTGCTCGACCTGATGCTGCCCGGGCAGAGCGGCCTGCACGTGTGCCGCGAGATCCGCAGCGTGTCCGACACGCCGATCGTCATCCTGACGGCCAAGGAAGATGACCTCGATCACATCCTCGGCCTGGAGTCCGGTGCCGACGACTACGTGATCAAACCAATCAAACCGCCTGTATTGCTGGCCCGCCTGCGTGCGTTGCAACGGCGTCAGGCGCCGGACAGCGGCGTGTGCAGCGCCCTGGAATTCGGCAACCTGAGCATCGACCGCAGCTGTCGCGAAGTGCGGTTGGCGGGGGAGGTCATCGAAATGACCACCATGGAATTCGAACTGCTGTGGTTGCTGGCCAGCGCTGCCGGCAAGGTTCTGTCCCGTGACGACATCCTCAACCGTATGCGCGGTATTGCGTTTGACGGCCTCAACCGCAGTGTCGACGTCTACATCAGCAAGTTGCGCGGCAAGCTCAAGGACAACCCGCGCGAACCGGTGTGCATCAAGACCATCTGGGGCAAGGGTTACCTGTTCAATCCGTTTGCGTGGGAGCTGTAAATGCTGCGGTTATTTCTTGGGCTGTTTCTGGTGATGACGGTCGGCCTGGTACTGGGGTTGCAAACGGTCGAGCGCACGTTCGATGCACTTCTCGATGATCAGATGCAGAGCTACAACCGCGAGGCGGTGCGTGGCCAGGCCTGGTCGCTGGCCGAGCAATTACGCGATCTGGACGGGTCGGACCGGGAGCGCGAACTGGAAGCGGTGCGCCCGCACTATGGCTTGGGCCTGACGCTGGTCGAGAGCCGGCAACTGTCCCTGACCGATCAGGAGAAAGCCGAGTTGGCCCAAGGGCTTCTGGTGATCCGTGACAAGTACACGCAGTTCATCTCGCGCATTGACGAGGGTTCGCAGTTGCTCAGCATCAAGCTGCCGGCCGAGCCCAGTCTGATGCCGTTCTACATTGCCGCGGCGTATCTGATGATCGCGGTGATGATCGGTTTTGTGTTGATGTTCTGGGTACGCCCGCATTGGCGAGATCTGGAGAAACTGCGCCTGGCGGCCGAACGTTTTGGCGATAACGACCTGTCGTCGCGGATCCAGCTGTCCAAACGCTCGAACATTCGTGACCTGGCCGAGCACTTCAACCTGATGGCGGCGCGCATCGAAGGCTTGATCGCCAATCAGCGCGAACTGACTAACGCGGTGTCCCACGAGTTGCGCACGCCGATTGCCCGCCTGTCATTCGAACTCGATCAGCTCAAGCAACAACCCGATCCGACCCAGAACCGCGAACTGATTGCCGACATGTACGCCGACCTGGGCGAGCTGGAAGAAATGGTTTCCGAGCTGCTGACCTACGCCAGCCTTGAGCGCGGCGCTACGGTCATCAGCCGGGAAAACATCCAGGCCAACAGTTGGCTGGACAGCGTGGTCGGCAGCGTGGCCCTGGAGGCCGAGGCTGCCGGGGTGCAGTTGTTGATTGTCGAGTGTCAGGTCGATGAGGTTCGCATTGAGCCACGCTTTATGGCCCGGGCGGTGATCAACCTGCTGCGCAATGCCATTCGTTATGCCGATGAGCGGGTGGAGGTGTCGTTGGTCCGTACCGGTGATCACTACGAAGTGCGGGTCAACGATGATGGGCCAGGTGTGCCGGTGGACGGGCGCGAGAAAATTTTCGAACCGTTCTCGCGCCTGGACGCCAGCCGTGATCGCCGCACAGGTGGGTTTGGTTTGGGGTTGGCGTTGGTGCGGCGGGTGTCGCAATCCCATGGCGGGCAGGTGGAAGTGGGGGATTCGCCTTGGGGTGGGGCGTCGTTTCGCATGACGTGGGCGCATCTGGATTGATTGCGTTGATCTCACCGCCCCCATCGCGAGCAGGCTCACTCCCACAGGGGAATGCATTCCAAGTGTAGGAGCGAGCCTGCTCGCGATGGAACCATCCGCAACACCGAAGAGCTAAAAAACGTACACCACCTGCCCACCCACCGAAGTCTCCCATAGGGGAATGCATTCCAAGTGTGGGAGCGAGCCTGCTCGCGACGAGGCCATCCGCAACACCGAAGCGCTAAAAGGCGTACACCACCTGCCCACCCACCGAAGTCTCCCACAGGGGAATGCATTCCAAGTGTGGGAGTGAGCCTGCTCGCGATGGGGCCATCCGCAACATCGAAGCGCTAAAAGGTGTACACCACCTGCCCACCCACCGAAGTCTCCCACAGGGGAATGCATTCCAAGTGTAGGAGTGAGCCTGCTCGCGATGAGGCCATCCGCAACACCGAAGAGCTAAAAGGTGTACACGACCTGCCCACCCACCGAAGTCTCCCACAGGAGAATGCATTCCAAGTGTGGGAGCGAGCCTGCTCGCGATGGGGCCATCCGCACCACCGGATCGCTAAAAAGCGTACACCACCTGCCCACCCACCGAAGTCTCCCACAGGAGAATGCATTCCAAGTGTAGGAGTGAGCCTGCTCGCGATGGGGCCATCCGCACCACCGAAGAGCTAAAAGGCTTACACCACCTGCCCACCCACCGAAGTCTCCCAAAGGGGAATGCATTCCAAGTGTAGGAGTGAGCCTGCTCGCGATGGGGCCATCCGCAACACCGGATCGCTAAAAGGCGTACATCACCTGCCCAGCCAAAGAGGTCTGCATTCGCCGCTCGACAATCGGACTGTCGGCCGCATCACCTGCCAGATACTGCGCGGCCAGCACCGTCGACACACTCCACTGATCATCAATCGGCATCGACCAGCTCAACTCCGCCCCTCGACTCACCAACCCTCCGCGAGTGTCATGCGCCCTGAACCGGCTGCGCGAAGCCTGCGCCGCACTGACGCCATACCAGGTGCGCACGTAATGGCTGTCGCCAAACTGACTGTTCAGGCTGCCCACGACCTTGCCATAGTCGCCCTCATAAAACGGCGCGCTGATGCTCAGCTTCAGGCGATTCCAGGATGAACCGGTGTCGTGATCGTCATCGTCCTTTTCCAGCGCATGCTCGAACTCGGCACCGAGAATGATCGGGCCCATGTGGTAAGTCCCGTCCAGACCCAACGCCGGCCGCGACTTGATCGAGCCCATGCCGTTGAGCTCGTCCGAGCCTTTGAACCCGCTCTTGCGATCCTTGCGCACATCGCTCGCGCCGATGTACACGCTCAGGCCGAAGTCGTCTTCATCAAAAGCCCAGCCCAAACCCTTTTCCGTGTCCAGAAAGAGGCCATAGGGGCTGATAACCTTGGCGCCCAGCAGCGGCGCCACTACGCGCTCGTCGCTGCCGCTGTACCGCGGCGCGCTGGCGGCACCGGCGCGCAAGGTGTATTGCCAGTCTTCAGCGCGTAATGAGTCGGTGGGAAGCAGCAGGCAAAACGAAGTCAACGACAGACACATCGAACGTAACATGGGAGCACCCGAGGGGAGGTTGGATGCGCCCATGCTAGGCGGCCGCCGGCCGGCAATCTTTGAGAGCTTTGTCGGGAAACTGTCAAAGACTGTGAAGCGGCTTTAGCGGCTCAAACCCAGGCGCTCATGCCATTGGGCGATGGACTCCTCGGGGTAGACGTCGAATTGCTGGTCGGCAGGATGCGCCTCGACTTCCACCCACGGCGCCTTGGAGCCGAGCATCAAGTGCGTGTGTTCCGGTGGCACCGGCAATGGCGTGTCGATGGCCGAGGCAAACGGGTGGATCAGCTCCGGCCACTCAGGGCTGAACAGCCACAAACCTGACCCGCAAAGGCTGCAGAAATGCCGTTCGGCGCTGCTGCTGTGGGCGTGTTTGTCGCCTTCGTCCTTGAGTCGTGCATGATAAATCGCGATGTGCTTGCGGCCGCGGACTTTCAGGCTGGCGGCATCACCGGCAATATTGATCGAGTAACCGCCACCGCCCTGAGTCTTGCGGCAGATCGAGCAGTAGCAACGCTGATAAGGGTAGGGGTGGGCGCTGGTCAAACTGAACGACACAGCGCTGCAATGGCAGGAACCTTCGAGCTGCATGGGAACCTCCGACAAGGGTTGGGTTTACCCCAGACAGCCTAGACCGTCAGCGGACGTCGACCGGCACCAGAATCGCATCACCGGTCGCCACCAGATTCAGCTGGTCGCCGGTTTGCGCGAACAACTCGGCGCGGGCAAACACCTGCTTTTTGCCGGCCTTCACCACCCGGCCCCTCGCGATGAACACTTCGCCAATGGCGGGTGCCAGGCAGTTGACCGAAAAATGTGAAGCCAGCACGTTGCCGGCAACCGTCCCGGCGGCGAATCCGCAGGCCGTGTCGAGCAATGCGCCGATCAGGCCGGCGTGCAGAAAGCCTGCGTATTGCGCCATGTCGGCCTCGCGAAAAGCCAGGGTCAGCTCGACTTCACCGCTCGCGGCTGCGGTCACTTCGAAGCCTGCCCAGCGGTTGAAGGCTGAGGTTGAATTGATGTGTTTGAGTGCGTCGAGCATGTCTAATCCCTCCGGTTGAGACACCAACATGCGCCGGGTTCCGGGGGAAGTCATGGTGGATAAGGGAGGGTGATGGGCTGCAGAATCTGTGGTGAATGTGCCGCCTTCGCGAGCAGGCTCGCTCCTACAGTTGAAATGCATTCCCCTGTAGGAGTGAGCCTGCTCGCGAAGAACGATAGCGCGGTCCCGCTGGACGCCCCCCCATGCCCAAGGCAGCATGGTCGCCTTCATCACCGGGGCTGAATTCATGCGACGACTGCCTTCCTTAGCAGCACTCAGAACCTTCGAATGCGCCGCCCGCCACGCGCATTTCGGCCGGGCCGCCGCCGAGCTGTGCGTCAGCGACAGCGCCGTCAGCCATCAGATCCGTCAGCTCGAAGAGCACTTGGGCGTCTCTTTGTTCATCCGCGAAGGTCGGCAAATCCGCCCGACCATGGCCGCGGGGCGATTGATGCAAAGCCTGCAGCACGCCTTCGAACTGATCGGCGAGGCCTGCGATGAATTGCGCGACCCGTCGTCGTTGGCGGTGTTGCGCCTGGCGGTCACCGCCGAGCTGGCGCAAAAGTGGCTGATGAGTCGGCTCACGGACTTCTACGCGCGCTATCCGCACATCACGCTGCACCTCTACGAACAACCGATCGACGCCACGGCGCCGGGGGAGGACATCGACCTGGCGATCACGTATGGAACGGGCCCGGTCGACAGCAGCGCGTACTTCGTCCGTCCCTTGCCGGCGTTGCAATTTTTCCCGGTGTGCAGCCCCGGCCTCTTCAACCAAGGCACCCTGAAAACTCCGAAGGACCTGGCGCGCCATTGCCTGCTGCACGACGATCAGGACGGCAAGACCTGGACCGCCTGGCTCACCAGTCATGCCGGCGATCAGCGTCCCGACCGCCAACTGTATTTCGCCCACGCGGGCCTGGCGCTGGAAGCGGCGGCGCAAGGGCAGGGCGTGGCCATGGGCGACAATCTGACGGCTCAGGAAGACTTGCTCAGCGGTCGTCTGGTCCGGCCATTCACCGCCAGCATGACCGCGCTCGGGCAATATGCATTGGTGTGTGAGCGGGTGCGTCTGGAGCGTCCGGCCGTGGCGCTGATGCTGGAGTGGTTCAACGATCAGCTGATCGATTGATGAGTTGAATTCAAGTATTCCGAAATAATCATCGTTGGCGAGGAGCGCACCGACGACCTTAGCCTGTGGTCATTCCAATCCCCGCTGATGAGGTCTGACCATGGCACGTTTGCTCGATTCCACCCCGAAACTCGACGGCTTCCGCCTGCCCGGCGAATTCGAAACCAAGGCCGGTTGCTGGCTCGGCTGGCCGGAACGTACCGACGTCTGGCGCAACGGTGCCAAGCCTGCGCAGAAAGTCTGGGTGCAGATCGTCACCGCCATTGCCCAGAGCGAACCCGTGACGGTGTGTGCTTCCGCCGCCCAGTTCGCCACCGCTCGCCGCCAGTTGCCGCCTGAGGTTCGCGTGGTGGAAATGACCTGCAACGACACCTGGTTCCGCGACAGTGGCCCGTGCTTTGTGGTCAACGACGACAGCGGTGAAGTGCGCGGCGTCGACTTCGAGTTCAACGCCTATGGCGGTCTCGACGGCGGGTTGTACTACCCGTGGGACAAGGACGATCAGATCGCCAGCAAGATCCTCGAAATCGAGCGTTTCGACCGTTATCGCGCGCCGTTGATTGCCGAGATGGGCGGGATCCAGAGTGACGGCCAGGGCAGCATCCTCACCACCGAGCAATGCCTGCTCAACCGCAATCGCAACCAACATCTGGGCAAGGAAGAAGTGACCCGTCGCCTGACCGATTACCTCGGTGCCGAGCAAATCATCTGGCTGCCACGGGGTTGCAAGTTCGACGAAACCGACGGCCACGTCGACGATCTCGCCTGCTTCGTGCGCCCCGGCGAAGTGGTGCTGCAATGGACCGATAATCGCGATGACCCGCAGTGGGAAATCTATCAAGAGGCCTACGACATTTTGCGCAGCACCCGCGACAGCCGTGGCCGCGAGTTGATCGTGCACAAGCTGCCACAACCGGATGTGCTGGAGTGGACCGCTGAAGAAGCCGAAGGCCTGGACCAGCAAGACAGCACCCATACCCGTCAGGCCGGGACCCAAATCTGCGCGTCGTACATCAACTACTACGCCGGCAACAGCTCGATCGTGGTGCCGCTGTTTGGTGATCGCAACGATCAGGCGGCGCAGGCGACGCTGGCCGAATTGTTCCCGCAGCACACAATTGTCGGCATCGAAAACTCCCGGGAAATCCTCCTCGGTGGCGGCAACGTCGCGTGCATCACCATGCCGCAATACGCCGCCCCCGCCAATAACAGGAAGGGAGTTTAATCATGGGCCTGCACAAACTGACTCAAGCGTTATTGCTGGTGCTTGCACCCATGTGTGTGCAGGCCGCCGACACCGCGAAACCGGTGGTGAACCTGTACATCTGGGGCGAATACCTGGCCCCGGATACCCTGGCCAATTTCGAGAAGAAAACCGGCATCCATGTGGTGGTCGATCACTTCGACTCCCTTGAAACTGCCGAGACCAAACTGCTGACCGGCCGCAGCGGTTATGACCTGGTGCTGACGGCGGGGCAGCACCTGTCCCGGGCGATCCAGAGCGGGGCTATTCAAACACTGAACCTGCAACGGCTGCCGCACTTTGCTGGCGTCGGCGAAGAATTCCGCCAGCACATGGCGGCGTTCGATCCGGGCAATCGTTATGCCGGGATCTACGCCTGGGGCACTACCGGGGTCGGCTATCAGGAAGAGGCGATCAAACAGCGTTTGCCCGATGCGCCACGGGACAGCTGGGCGATGCTGTTCGACCCGGCCGTGGTGTCGAAATTTGCCGATTGCGGGGTCAGTCTGCTCAACGACCCGAACGAGGTGTTTGCCGCGGTCATGAAGTACATGGGCCTGGACATCAACCGCCAGAACCTCGATGACCTGAAACTGGCCGAACAACAATTGGCGAAGATCCGGCCGTACATCCGCTACTTCGACAATGACCTGAACATCAGCGACCTGGCCAACGGCAATACCTGCGTGGCGATGTCGTGGAACGGCAACGTGGCCATCGCGGCCGGGCAGGCCGAGGCGGCGAACAAACCGTTCAAGCTCAGTTACCGGATACCGAAGGAGGGCACGTTGATCTGGTTTGACGCCATGGTCATTCCCAAGGATGCACCGCACCCCGAGGCCGGGCTGGCGTTGATGGATTACCTGATGACACCCGAAGTGATTGCGCCGATCACGGACACCATTCACTACGCCAATGCGATTACGGCGGCGGACGGGTTGATTGATCCGGCGATTCGTAACGATCCAGAGACGTATCCGTCGGCGCAGGTGAGGGCTTCGTTGTATAGCAAGAATGACAATGGCAAGGCGTTCAACCGGGCGCTGATTCGGGCGTTCAGTCGGTTGAAATCCGGGTTGTGATCGGCTTTGAGTGATGCGGTGAATGGGCAATCGCCTTCGCGGGCAAGCCCGCTCCCACAGGTCGGGCACAGATGCTGCGTACACAAAAATCCTTGTGGGAGCGGGCTTGCGCGCGATGAACGATAACCCGGTTTATTTGCCGGTCATCCGCCACAAATACCAGGAAGCCACCGTCCGATACGGACGCCACGCCAAGCCAATCTCCACCATCTGCTTACGCGTCGGCTGCACCTCCAGGCCCTTCAGCCGGCGATACCCCTCACGCACCCCAAAGTCATCCGCCGGCAAAATATCCGGTCGCTCCAGGCTGTAAATCAGCAGCATCTCGACCGTCCAGCGCCCAACCCCGCGCAAGGTAATCAACCGCTCGATCAGCGCCTCATCGTCCATCGCCAGTGCGGTGGCGTAATCCGGTACGACACCGTCCAGAGCCGCCTGCGCAATCCCTTGAATGGTCGCGATCTTGCCGGCGGAAAACCCGCAACTGCGCAGTGGATCAAAGCCTGTCGCCAGAATCTGCTCAGGCCTTGGAAACGTGGTCGACGGAAACAACGCCAGCAGCCGGCCGATAATCGCATCCCCGGCCTTGGCGTGCAGTTGCTGATAGGCAATCGCCCGCACCAGCGATTCATAAGGATCGCGAGCTGCGTGGGGCTCATGCAGGCAGGGGCCAACGGCGGCGATGTGGCGCCGCCAGTCGTCATCGATTGATGACAGAAACCCGGTCGCGGGCAGATAGGGATCGGGCATGGCGATCAAGCGTTCCCGGCAGGTTTCAGCAGGGCATTGATTTCCCCATACGTGAAGGCCTTGAGGTGGCTGCTGTCGAGTTTGCCAGTTTCCAGAAAACCTTTGGCCAGGGACGCCATGGCGCCATACAGAAATTCGGCGATGCCCGAGCCGGCACTCAGGCGTCGCACGCCGAGTGCTTGCAACGCTTCAGGCGATGGCAACCCCGGCAACCCGAGCACATTCACCGGCAGCGGTGTGCCCTGGCACAGCGCAGCGATTTCATACTCCGCCGTGACGCCCGCCGCAAACAGCCCGTCAGCCCCCGCCGCCTGATACAACGCGGCGCGCCTGAGCGTTTCGGCGACGCGGTCTTCGGCAGGTACCAGGCCCCTTAAGTACACGTCGGTGCGGGCATTGATGAACAGCTTCACCTTGCGCCGATCGGCCACCTGCCGGGCGACTTCGATCTTGCGCACCAGCAGCTCTGGCGCAGTGGCACCGTCCTCGATATTGATCCCCACCGCACCGGCCGCGATTACCGCATCAACGACTTCGGCCACCCGCGTCAGGTCGTCGGAATAACCGGCCTCGATGTCGACGGTCAACGGCACCGAGATCACCCGGGCGATGGACTCGACGGTCGATATCAGGCGTTCGAGGGGCAGGGCATTGCCGTCCGCATATCCATGCGCCCAGGCCACCGCCGCGCTGCTGGTGGCCACGGCCTTGCAGCCCAGTTGCTCGACGATGCGCGCCCCGGTGGCGTCGGCGACGTTAGTCAGGATCAATAAGCCGTCGCGGTGCAGTTGATGAAATCGAGTGTCCATCGAATGTCGTTCCTTATGACGTTTGCAGAAAATCAGGGGATCAGAATGCGAGTTGTCCGGTCAGCTGCACCGCGGCTTTTTCCAGCCGGAGCAAAAACGCCTTGCGCGGTTGACCTCCACCATAGCCCGTCAACGAGCCGTCTGCACCGATCACCCGGTGGCAGGGCAATACAATCGAAAGACGGTTCTGCCCGTTGGCCAGGCCCACGGCGCGACTGGCGCCGGGCTTGCCCAGTGTTGCGGCGATGGTGCCGTAGGTGCTGGTCTGGCCGTAGGGGATCTTCGCCAGTTCAGCCCAGACCTGCCGCGCAAATTCGCTGCCGGGCAAGTGCAGTGCAACGGTGAATTCAGTGAGTTTTCCGGCGAAATACTGGGTCAGCTCGGCTTCAATCTGCTGCAAATGGGCGTTGTGTCCCGGCGCCACGGCATAGCCATAACGCTTCTGCAGTTCTTCGACTTCCCGGGTCAGTGCCGGTCGATCCAAGAACTCCAGCAGCACCAGCCCACGGCGTTCGGCCATGGCGATCATCGGCCCAAGCGGTGTGGTCAGGCGCGTGAACAGCAGCGGTTCACTGTTGGCCGCGCGGCCCGGCGTGATGTGGAAGGATTTTTGAAACGCATCGCGAAAACCGCTCAGGGATTCGTAGCCCGAGTCAAACGCCACATTGTCGATGGAATCCCCCTGTTTGATACCGCCCAACGCCATCCCCAGGCGTCGGGTGCGCAGCCAGGCGTGGAAGGTCATGCCGAAATGCTGCTTGAACCAGCGGCGCAGTTTCAGCGGCTCGATGCCCTCAGCCAATAACTGGACATCGGTCCAGCGCAGGTCGGGATCGTTGTCCACCGACTTGAGCAGCCCCTGCACCCAGTCCGGCGCAATGGCCGCAGCGTCCAGCGGTTTGCAGCGCAGGCAAGCGCGATAGCCCGCCGACATGCACTCATCAGCGTGGGCGAAGAACTCGACGTTCTCCGGCTTGGGCTTGCGCGCCGTGCAACTGGGGCGGCAGAAGATTCCGGTGGTCTTCACGGCAGTAAAGAACACCCCCTCGTAGGCGGTGTCTCGTTCGAGCATGGCGCGAACCATCTCGGCGTGGGGCGGAAGCAAAGCGTTTTGTAGGTTCATGGGCTGAGCATAAGGCCCGTTGGGCGACGTCTCCACCGGAAAATCGACAGGGAATTACGCTGACTCGTTACAGGGGGCGATGCAGTCCCATTCGATTTTCGGCCCGACGTGCGGTGCCATGCACCCGCGACGGGCCGGCCAGTCCCCAATGGCTTTTGTGCCGGCGAATTCCGAAGGGTCTTTGTTATCGACAGGCTCGCGACCAAAACCAACGCACTTTTCCTCCCTGCTAATGCTTGTGTCGGTGGTGGATGTCCGGAAAGTGTGGATGGCTGTGGCGGATCGGCGTGTGCTGATGTTCGTGGCTGTGCGGCTCGGTCCCGTCCCACTCGAACGAATGCTCATGTTGATGATGCTCGTCATGCACGTGCCGATGGCCATGGGTGAGTGCCACGTGCTGATGCTCATGGGCATGATGCTCCCTGAGATGTATCCAGACGCCCAGGCCCATCAGCAACGATGCGATCCAGAACGTCAGGGAAACCGTCTCACCGAACAGCAGGAGGGCGATGGCGGCGCCGAGAAAAGGCGCCGTGGAAAAGTAGGCGCCCGTGCGTGCAGTGCCCAGCCCGCGCAACGCCAGCACGAACAACACCAGGCTGATGCCGTAGCCGAGGAAGCCGACGATCAACGTCGGCCCGATTACCGTGATGTGCGGCAGTTTTGCCCCCAGCAGCAACGCCAGCGAGCAGTTCACCAACCCTGCGGCCAGCCCCTTGATACCGGCAATGAACACGGCATCCGAGGCCGACACCTTGCGCGTGAGGTTGTTATCGATCGCCCAACAGGCGCAGGCCAGTGCGACCGCCAGTGGCCCGATCCAGCCTTGTGGCTGAGCCGAATCGTGCGGCCACGCTAGCAGCAATCCACCCGCGACAATGGCCAGCATCCCGGCGACGATGCGTCGGTCTGCATTTTCCTTGAACACGACCCACGCCAACACGGCAGTCAGTACCGCTTCGAGGTTGAGCATCAGCGAGGCCGTGGCGCCGGAGGTCAGGGTCAAACCAAACATCAGCGCCACCGGCCCCAGCACGCCGCCAAACACGATGGCACCGATCAGCCAGGGCCATTCAGACGCTTTCAGGCCGCTGGGCTGCCAGCCCCGGTCGCGGATCAGCCTGACGAGGGTCAAGCCCAGCCCGCTGCCCAGATACAGCAATCCAGCCAGCAGGATCGGCGAGAGGTCCAGGCCCAACACCTTGGCCAGCGGCGTACTCGCCCCAAACAGCGCGGCTGCGCTCAGAGCATAGACAACGTTCAGGTTCATTCGAGGCTCGGCGAGTATTGATTAGTGATGCAGCGCAGTTTGAACCTGCGCTGCATCCCGTCAACCCCAGGAATCAGGCCCGACGCGCCATCAACAATACCGAAGCCGCCGCCGACAACAACCCCGCGCAGCAACGGTTGAATAGCCGCTTGCCCCGGGGCTCGGCAAACCAGCGGCGCATGTGCAGGCCCATGTAGGCGTAGGCGCTGATGGCGATCCATTCCAGCATCAGGAACAACGCGCCGAGCAACGCAAACTGTGGCGTCACGGCGCGGGTCGGGTCGACGAACTGGGGCAGGAATGCAGTGAAGATCAGGATCGCCTTGGGGTTGCCGGCCGCCACCAGAAACTCCTGTCGCGCCAGCGCCAACACGCCGACCGACGAACCCGACGAGGCTTTTTCGACCCCAGGATCGGCGCGCCACAATTGCCATGCGAGGTAAAACAGATACGCCGCGCCAACGATCTTGATGCCGTAGAACAGCAACTCGGACGTTTGCAGCACCACCGCCAACCCGGCCGACGCCAAGGCAATCATCCCGGCAAACGCCAGCAACCGCCCGATCCCCGCCACGCAGGAGATGCGGTAGCCGTAGCGGGTCGAGTTGCTGACCGACAGCAGATTGTTCGGGCCCGGCGCCATGTTCAGGGCGAAGCAGGCGGGGATAAACAGCGTGAGCGTGGCGAGGTCCATGACAGGTCTCCGGTAACGAGAGCGGTATTTTTATCATGGCCGGCGGGGGGCTTTCCCCGTACAGCGATGGACGCAAGTCGCCGTACACTTTTGTTGTTTGTCGTGAGTGCGCGCCCGCTCATTCAACATGATTTGCGGGCGCTTGTTTAAAACCCGTCGGGTTTACTTCCTGAAAGCTACAAATCCTTGCGCCGTTGCCTACGGCTGCGCCAGAATCCGCCGGCTTGTGTGCTGTAGACCTTGATTCTATTGTTTCCGTGCCGCTGAACACTCAGCGGTCGGGCTTGGAAACTCGACGGGTAAACGACACGAAGGCACCTCTTCATAACGTATTTTTTCGCACTAAGTGCGTTGCGTTATGGCGGCTGTGCGTGGGAGACCTTATAGGTCTGCCGGGCTCGTTTACCCTGGTTTTCCAACCCGCGTACAGCTGCCACCCCTTCGCTTGGAAACGAACGTGGCAGCCTCACCAGTAAACGAGGTTTCACCATGTTCAAAGTCACACCAAACCCGCCGGACACCGATCCGGTTTCCCCATACGAATCTGACTCAAAGAAGCTCAACGAGGCTGCGGAACGAGCGCTCGACTTCCACTTCCCGTCGAATGCCGATATCAAAGCCACTCCGCGAATACGCAGCACCCTGTTTTCCGTAGACCCCGAGGCCTCGGCCGAAACCCTGGCGGTTTATCTGGTCGAGACCCTGGCCTCGGTCGATGTGATGGTCCATCAGTTGGTGGATCATCTGGAGGGTGAATCGCGTTACGCGCTCCTGGGTATATCCAACAGCATCATGACGGCGGAGATCACGGCGAACCGGGTGTTGGATAAGATTGATCTGCCCAAGTAGGTGCCGCTTGCTGTGGTGAGTGGCTAACGGATGTTTGGCTGTTCATCAGGGCCAGAAGTGACACAGCCGCGACTCGTACGTTTCAAACGCGAAGAACCCCCAGTGGTCTGCCAATCACTGGGGGTTTTTGTTGGCCGCAAGACCGGCCGGTTTCATCGCCGGTCATGCTCCCCCGGTCACATGTTGCGTATCGCCTCGTTCTCGTTAAGCACGAAATTTCATGAGCTCCTTCCAAATGTAACCGTAGCTGTAGCGAAGCCATGCAACTTTTAACAAGTCGAAGTTACGTCGTAGCCAACTGTTTTTTCGCGCTTTTAGTTCTTTGGCTATTTCATCTAGCAACCATTCATCCTTAAAACCAGTCCAGACAGGAGGGACGGGCGTTTCAAGGTTGCTGAAACACACAGGCGCGACCTCTGAGTACAAAATGTCCTCAACGACCTTTGGGTCATAGCCCCGGATTCGTTCTGCGATAGAGGCGTAGTCGACGGAGCTGTCTACAAAAGCCTCTGCCAGTGCGATCTGGATGCTTGCTCGTTCCGCAGGAGTCAGAATATGTCCCAATGGGCCAGCTCCTCTAGCTCTGCGTCGAATATTCTCCTGTCACATGTTGCGTATCGCGTCGTTCTCGTCAAGCACGAACTCCAGTCCAATACCCACTTCCTTTAGGACCTCAGCAGCGCGGTCAATAAAAAACTCGCCCTGCTCTGGCAGCTCATACAAGCCGTTGATGCGAATGATGGGGTGCTTTCCAAGGGCATTGGGTATCTCGGTGTAGATCTCGCCGCTCTCGATGAACGCAACGTAGGTATTGAGTTTGTCCTGCAGCAATTGCAGATGCTCGCCTTGCTCAGCTTTGCCGCCCCATTCGAGGTGGTCAGAGATGAACAACACCACGTTGTCAGGTTCCCAGGTAGGGATGGCCCAGATATCAATCACCTGTGGATTTGTAATGGACATGTCTGCTCCCTCAGGAATTTCGACTCTGGTCGGTGGAATCGTGGTGCGCCCCGGGAAACCGGGTTTACCTTTGCCTACGATGGTTGCTCCAGTTTTTCTATCTCTGGAAAACCGAGTTTCTGGTTGCGCGTGAGTGACGCTGTTTCAGAAGATTTGCATTCAATGCATGTGATTTTGCCATCGCCGTCACCGGCGTTTTTCAAAGTACTTGGTGCCGAAAAGAAATACTTCTCCTTGGAAGGCATGCGCAGGATTATTTTCGAGTAATAAGAGGCAAGATTTATTTGCGGTAGTGTTTAGATATCTCCCGCCATATATATTTGTATCGAAACTCAAGCCAGTGTATTAGTAGTTTGTCTTTCTGGCGTCGTAGATAACTGTTTTCTCTGGCTTGCAACGACTTATTGATGTCAGCCTCCAAGTTTTCTAAATTGAAGGCTGACCATATCATGGGGATTACTGTCTCAAGATTTGTATGGCAGACAGGTGCTACTTCATGGTAAAGAATTTTTCTGATTTCTTCAGGATCGTAGTCTTCGGTTTGGCGTGCAATGGTTTCATAGTCAATTTCCGTGTCAACAAACGCGTCAGACAGAGCCCAGTAAACATATGAACGCTCCTCGTCAGTCATTGAACGTCCCATGTCAGAAACTCCTCGAGTTCTTCGTCAAAACTATCCGCAACGTAGTCGCCAAGAATGCCGCCCGCAATACTGCCAGCGACCACGACAGCAATGGCACACACCGGGGCGGCAGGACCACACAGTAATGAGATACTTAGCCCAGCCAAAGCTCCACCGGCTGCGCCACCGCTCAGGATTATTCCTTGTCTTCCGGCTTCCTTGGTTTTATTGTCGGCTTTGTATATTTCGGAGGCGGCAAAAGCCGCAGTCACAATCCACGCGACTTTGCCAGCCACATTCATTCTCTTGGTGCCGCGAGTAACTTTGCTGTTGTCCACGCCAGATTTTTTCAAAATCAAATAATGGACTTTGGATTTTTCTACATCGGTTAACAGATCAAAATTTTTCTTGTAAAGCGAGTGAGCGTACTTATCCAGAGTGGTTTGCAGGGTTGGCCCGTTCAGCTTGATATATTTCGCAACGGCGACACCTTGAGCAGATGTAAACTTCCGATGCTCGTTCATGATGTTGTTACGCATTTCTTGGCAATACGCCACGCCGTCCTTAGCGGTAACGTTGCCCGCAAGCACTTCGGCTTCAACCAGACGTGACATCTCTTTTATCTTGCTTTGGTACTTCAAGCGAGTATTGGCGTCCTTGATCGCGTCAGTGGCAAAACGTGCTGCTGCGCCTTCCATACCGGCAATCGCCATTTCCAAAGGTGAGCTATGTAGATCATGCTCTTTTTTCAAGAGATAACTGCCCGTAATGAGCATGGGTTCCGTCACGAGATGTTCCTTATCTCTGAATTGTGCTGAGGATGGATTCGAGGATCGAAGCGCTGTCGGAGGTTTCCTCGACGCCGTAATCGATTGCGGTACAGGTCTTGCCTGTGGGGTTGGAAAATGTGACGGTGTTTTTTGCATCAAACACACCTTGCATCACCGATCCGTCTTCGAAATGTGCAACGCAGGAAAGCCCTTCATAGCTTTCGACGGTCGGAATCTTAAAACCGATCCAGTTCCCGTGAATGACCATGGGCGTAGGCGGAGTAAAGGGGGTAGGGGTGTGGGAGCTTCCGATGATGACCGTACCCGAACCGCCGATCACGACGTCGCCATGGGTGCCGACAGTACCGACCAGTGCGGCATTTTTGCCGTTGATAAACACTGTGCCGGACACTTCCGAGGCTAGCGCACTACCGCAGGTACACGTGTCACCTTTGCGAGCGGCTGCAAGACCGTCAAAGAACACATCAGGAGAACCGGAGGCGATAGCTTTGGAACCGTGCCCCGGGATGGGACAACTGGTTGGGTCGGTGATTCGTGCAGCTGGCTTTGCCATGCTTGACTTCCTGTCGACGAATTTAAAGGGGGACGACTGTATCAGACTTGCTCTGAAAAATGGCTCGCGAAGCGGGGCATAAGGTGAGCTGAGCGACGGCTCCGCCGGAAAATTTGCCCTGGAACTCAGGTGCGACGCGCCATCAACAATACCGAAGCCGCCGCCGACAACAACCCCGCGCAGCAACGGTTGAATAGCCGCTTGCCCCGGGGCTCGGCAAACCAGCGGCGCATGTGCAGGCCCATGTAGGCGTAGGCGCTTATGGCGATCCATTCGAGCATCAGGAACAACGCGCCGAGCAGTGCAAACTGTGGCGTCACGGCGCGTGTCGGGTCGACGAACTGGGGCAGGAACGCGGTGAAGATCAGGATCGCCTTGGGGTTGCCGGCCGCCACCAGAAACTCCTGTCGCGCCAGCGCCAACACGCCGACCGACGAACCCGACGAGGCTTTTTCGACCCCAGGATCGGCGCGCCACAATTGCCATGCGAGGTAAAACAGATACGCCGCGCCAACGATCTTGATGCCGTAGAACAGCAACTCGGACGTTTGCAGCACCACCGCCAACCCGGCCGACGCCAAGGCAATCATCCCGGCAAACGCCAGCAACCGCCCGATCCCCGCCACGCAGGAGATGCGGTAGCCGTAGCGGGTCGAGTTGCTGACCGACAGCAGATTGTTCGGGCCCGGCGCCATGTTCAGGGCGAAGCAGGCGGGGATAAACAGCGTGAGCGTGGCGAGGTCCATGACAGGTCTCCGGTAACGAGAGCGGTATTTTTATCATGGCCGGCGGGGGGCTTTCCCCGTACAGCGATGGACGCAAGTCGCCGTACACTTTTGTTGTTTGTCGTGAGTGCGCGCCCGCTCATTCAACATGATTTGCGGGTGCTTGTTTAAAACCCGTCGGGTTTACTTCCTGAAAGCTACAAATCCTTGCGCCGTTGCCTACGGCTGCGCCAGAATCCGCCGGCTTGTGCGCCTTGGGCCTGGGCTCTATCGTTTCCGGGTCGCTGCCAATTCAGCGTCCGGATTTGACCGTCCGACTCAATCAAGGCGCACCAGTGTCCAAGAAAAGTTTCCGGCTTTTTTGCGGTGGCTGTGCGCGGGACATCTTCGGGTGTGCCGGATTCCTTGATTTCCGGTCGGTCAACCCGCGTACAGCTGCCACCTTCATTCGTTTGACCGCGAATGGTGGCAGCTCCACTAATCAAGGAGCATCACAATGTTCAAGGCCACACCCAATCCCCCGGGAACCGACGACGTTTCCCCCTACGAATCCGCCGATTCCAAAAAGCTCAACGAAGCCGCCGAGCGAGCGCTCGACTTCCACTTCCCGTCGAATGCCGATATCAAAGCTATCCCGCGAATACGCAGCACCCTGTTTTCCGTAGACCCCGAGGCCTCGGCCGAAACCTTGGCGGTTTATCTGGTCGAGACGCTGGCCTCTGTCGACGTGATGGTGCACCAGTTGGTGGATCATCTGGAAGGTGAGTCGCGCTACGCGCTACTGGGTATTTCCAACAGCATCATGACGGCGGAGATCACGGCGAACCGGGTGTTGGATAAGATTGATCTGCCCAAGTAGGTGCCGCTTGCTGTGGTGAGTGGCTAACGGATGTTTGGCTGTTCATCAGGGCCAGAAGTGGCATAGCAGCGACTCGTGCGTTTCAAACGCGAAGAACCCCCAGTGGTCTGCCGATCACTGGGGGTTTTTGTTGGCCACAAGACCGGCCGGTTTCGCCGGGCACCGTCGGTCTACCTCGCAAACCTCCTCGCACCCACCACACACAAAATCACCGCAACGGTAACCCCCAGCATGCCGAGACTAACCTGCTCGTGCAGCAGCGTAGCCGCCAGCGCCAATCCAAAAAACGGCTGTAGCAGCTGCAGCTGCCCAACGGCTGCAATCCCCCCTCGGGCCAGCCCCCGATACCAGAATACAAAGCCGATCAGCATGCTGAAGAGCGACACATACGCCAGGCTCCACCAGGCCGGTGCGCTGATGCCCGAGAACGAAGAGGGCGTCAGCCACCAGGTCAGTGGCGCCACGATCGGCAGTGACACTACCAGCGCCCAGGAAATCACCTGCCAGCCGCCCAGGGTTTTGGAAAGCTTCGCCCCTTCGGCATAACCGAGGCCGCAGGCAAGAATGGCCAGTAGCATCAGGATGTCGCCGGCCGGCGAAGCGGTGAGTCCCTGGGAAACGGCGAACCCGACCACCAGTAAACTGCCCAGGACCGAGAAGAACCAAAAGGCCGGCCGGGGACGCTCGCCGCCGCGCAACACCCCGAACGCGGCGGTCGCGAGCGGCAACATGCCGACGAAGACAATGGAGTGCGCGGACGTCACATATTGAAGCGCCAGCGCCGTCAGCAGCGGAAACCCGACCACCACGCCCAGCGCGACGATGACCAAGGGCAGCATCTGGTGGCGCGCAGGGCGCTTTTCCTTGAACAGCCACAACATGCACAGCGCCAGCACGCCGGCGATGGTGGCTCGGGCGACGGTCAGAAAGACCGGCTCGAATTCCAGGACGGCCACCCGTGTCGCGGGCAGCGAACCGCTGAAGATCAGGACGCCGATGAGTCCATTGATCAACCCGCTGGTGTTCTTTTCCACTGTCTGGTTTTGCAGCTTCGATGTGCGTTCCATTTGGCGTCCACTCAAGGGGCGGGGTTGCGTTCAGCGCATCGTATGACCGACTATCGATACAATCAAAAAATTGTCATGGATACATTTCCCTATGCCTCGCTCCCGGTACAAGTCGCTGGTGGACGCCTTCGCAGCCGATATCCGCTCAGGGCGTTTGCCGCCCGGTACGCGCCTGCCGACTCATCGTTTGCTCGCCGCCAGCCATGGCTTGGCCTTGGTCACTGCCAGCCGGGTCTATGCAGAGCTGGAGGCCATGGGCCTCGTCAGTGGCGAAACGGGGCGCGGGACTTTCGTCCGGGAGACTTCGCTGCCGCCCAGCCTGGGCATTCATCAGCCCAGCGTGGCGGCGGGGATGATCGACCTCAACTTCAACTATCCCTCGGTACCGGGGCAGGCCGATCTGCTGCGCAATGCCTTGCGTCAGCTCGCATTGTCCGGTGACCTGGAATCCCATCTGCGCTATCAACCGCACGCGGGGCGCCTGCACGAGCGGGCATCGGTCGCGCGCCATCTGGAGGTGCGCGGGCTGACGGTACAGGCCGAGCAGGTGTTGCTCGTCAGTGGCGCGCAGCATGGTTTGACGGTGGCGTTGATGGCGCTGCTGCAACCGGGGGACGTGATCGCGGCCGACGCATTGACCTATCCAGGGTTCAAGGTGCTGGCTGAAACGCTGCATCTGGAAGTCGTGCCTATTCCCGGGACCGATACCGGGCCGGATCTGGAGGCGCTGGAAAAGCTCTGCCGGAGCCGATCGGTGCGAGCCGTCTACACCATGCCGACGCTGCACAATCCGCTGGGATGGGTGATGGCCGCCGATCAGCGTGAACGCTTGGTGGCGATTGCGCGCCAGCATGACCTGCACATCATCGAGGACGCTGCCTACGCGTTCCTGGCCGAAGACTCGCTGCCACCGCTCGCGCAACTGGCCCCCGAAAGAACGGTGTACGTTTCAGGCTTTTCCAAGAGCGTCGCCACCGGGCTACGCGTCGGATTCGTCGCTGCGCCCCTGAAAACCGTGCCCGCACTGGAGCGCACGATCAGGGCGACTACCTGGAATACCCCCGGGGTGATGACGGCGATTGCGTGTGCGTGGATCGATGACGGCACCGTCAGCCAGCTCGAAGCGCAAAAACGTGCAGACGCACAGGCCCGCCAGGCCGTGGCCGATCAGCACCTGGCCGGCCTGCACTTCGTGCGCCATCCATCCTCCTACTTTATCTGGCTGCCCTTGTCGGAAGACGCACGGGCCGACCAGATTGCCATGGCATTGATGCGCGAGCAGGTGGCGGTATCGACCGCCGAACCGTTTGCGACTTCTGTCCATGTGCCCCACGCAATCCGCCTGGCGCTGGGTTCGGTGGATTTGGGCGCACTTGCCGTGGCACTGGAGAAAGTGAAGCGGGTGGTGGGGGCGTACTCGTAGCGAAGTCATTGCCCGGGTGTGATCACTTCGCTAGCCACACACCCATAACCACAACCATGACCTACGCTTGTTCACAGACGCATGTTCAGAGAGCAGGGTTTGCTCCTGAGCGCGATTCAATCGGCACCCCACAAAAATAATATCGGGAGAGTCCCTATGCTTGCCTTGCTCCGTCGATCAAGCCGCTTCATGGCAATTGCCGTCACCGCTGCCGCGCTCGCGGCACCGGCGTTTGCGCTGGACACCGTCAAGTTCATGGCCCCTGGCTCGGTCGGTGGCGGCTATGACCAGACCGCACGGGATCTGGGCAAAGCCCTGGTCGAGGCCAAGGCGGCCAAATCCGTCACCTTCGAGAACAAGGGCGGCGCTGGCGGTACGCTCGGGCTGGCGCAATTTGCCAACAGTACCAAGGGCGACCCGAATGCGCTGCTGGTGGTCGGGGCGATCATGGTCGCAGGTATTGAACAGAACAAACCGCAAATCACCTTGAAGGACGTGACACCGATTGCCCGGCTGTTCACCGAATACAACGTCATTGCCGTACGCAAGGAGTCCGAGTTCAAAACCCTGGAGGACTTGCTCAAAGCCTTCAAGGACAAACCCTCCAGCATCACGTGGGGCGGAGGTTCCAAGGGGTCGATTGATCACATCGGGATCGCCGACCTGGCCGGCAAAATGGGAATCCCCGTCAACAAGGTGAACTACGTGGCGTTCGCGGGTGGGGGCGAAGTGGTGGCGCAGGTACTCGGAGGCCAGATCAAAGTGATCACCGGAGGTTATGCCGAACTGGGCCAATACATCCGCAACGGGCAGTTCCGGGTGCTCGCCATCGGCGCGCCCGAGCGCATTGCCGGCATCGACGCGCCAACGCTCAAAGAGAGTGGCTACGACGTGATAATCGGCAACTGGCGCGGTGTTTACGGTGCCGCGGGCCTCACACCCGAGCAGCGCAAGGAAGTGACGGACGCCGTGCTGGTCGCCGCCGCCAGCGACGGCTGGAAAGCCAATGTCGAGACCAATAAATGGGCGCCCAACCTTCTGACCGGCGATGAGTTCGGCAAATTCGTCGACGAAGAACACGTGCGGTTGCGTGCGATGCTGGTCGAGGTCGGGTTGATTGCGAAATGAACCCGACTCGTAGAATCCTGCCGGTGCAACTGGCGATCGGCCTCGGTGTGGTCGCCATCAGTACAGTGTTGGCGCTCGGCGCCAACCGCTTTCCTGAGGAAATGGGTTTCGTCATCCTCGGCGCTCACGTCTATCCCTACGCATTAGCAGTGTTCCTCGGTGTGGTCGGTCTGTTGCTGTGTTATCAGGCCGTCACCGGTGGTTTTCGCGAATTGGCCGATCACGAAGACGAGTCTGCCAAGGCACTGCCCGGGGGCAAACTCGGGGCTGCCTGGGTGACCGCGGGCCTGGTGGGCGTGGCGGTGCTGATCAACCTCATCGGGTTCGTGCTGTCGGCGGGGTTGTTGTTCGCCTGTTCAGCCCGGGGGTTTGGCAGTCGTCGCCCGGTGCGCGACCTCGCCATCGGCATTGCCCTGACGCTGCCGATTTACTGGCTGTTCAACGCCGGGCTCGGCGTGTCCCTTCCGCCCCTGATCAACGCCTGGATCTGAGGAGGTAAAGCACGGTGGATATTCTCTCAAGCCTGGCCATCGGTTTCGCCGCCGCGCTGACCCCGATCAATCTGATGTGGGGATTCATCGGCTGCCTGCTCGGCACGGCCATCGGTGTGTTGCCGGGGATCGGACCGGCACTGACCGTTGCGCTGCTGTTGCCGATCACCGCCAAGGTCGACCCCACCGGGGCGCTGATCATGTTCGCCGGGATCTATTACGGCGCTCAGTTCGGCGGCTCGACCACGTCCATCCTGCTCAATACCCCCGGGGAATCGTCGTCCATGGTCACGGCCCTGGAAGGCAACCTCATGGCCCGAAACGGACGGGCAGGGCCGGCCCTGGCGACGGCGGCTATCGGGTCGTTTGTCGCCGGCACCATCGCGACGATCCTGCTCACCTTGTTTGCGCCCATCGTTGCCACGTTGGCGCTGAAGTTTGGTCCGGCGGAGTATTTTGCGATTCTGGTGCTGTCCTTCACGACGGTGTCGGCAGTGCTCGGCGCTTCGATGCTGCGGGGTTTCGTCTCGCTGGGGATTGGCTTGACGATTGGCTTGATCGGCCTGGATTCGACCTCGGGCATTGCCCGCTACACCCTGGGCGTGCCGGAGTTGGTGGATGGCATTGAAGTCGTGCTCGTGGCAGTCGGTTTGTTTGCCGTGGGCGAGGCGTTGTACAGCTTGCTGTATCAAAAAGAAGAAGCGTCCGGTCGGCACCGGCTGACGTCTTTGTGGATGACGCGCGCCGACTGGAAGCGCTCGATTCCCGCCTGGCTGCGGGGCACTCTGATCGGTTTTCCTTTCGGCTCCATTCCGGCCGGTGGCGCTGAAATCCCGACCTTTTTGTCCTATTCGGCCGAACGCAAACTGAGCAGGTTTCCCAAAGAGTTTGCAGGCAGCAAGGGCGAGGGTGCCATCGAAGGCGTTGCCGGCCCCGAGGCCGCCAACAATGCCAGCGCGACCGGTTCCCTGGTGCCGCTGCTGACGCTGGGCATTCCGACTTCCGCCACGGCTGCAATCCTGTTGGCCGCGTTCCAGAACTACAACCTGCAACCGGGGCCGATGCTGTTCCAGACCTCGGGTGATCTGGTCTGGACCCTTGTCGCCTCGCTGTACATCGGCAACGTCATCCTGCTGGTGTTGAACCTGCCGTTGGTGGGGTTGTGGGTCAAATTGTTGCAGATTCCCCGACCGTACCTGAACGCCGGCATTCTGGTGTTCGCCACCATTGGTGTATACGGCATGCGCCACTCTTCGTTCGACCTGCTGCTGATGTTGGCAATCGGTTGGGGCGGGGTGCTGATGCGGCGCTTCGATTTCCCTGTCGCGCCGGTGATCGTGGGCATGCTGCTGGGACCGATGGCCGAAAAACAGCTGCGCAACGCGTTGTCCATCAGCGAAGGTGACTGGATGATCTTTCTGACGCAACCTATCGCCGCGTCGTTCCTCGCGCTGACCCTGTTGGTGTTGATCGTGCCCCATCTGCTGCACGCTCGGGGCATCAAGTTGCATGAGGATGATTAGGCAGTTTTCTTCAATACGCAGGGCAGGGCGCTCAGTACCTTGGGCGCTGGTTTTCCTGAATTGAAGAAGGTGTGCATGAGTCTGATTATCTCCATGGCCACATTTGCCCTGGTGGCGTCGATAACGCCGGGTCCGGTCAACATTGTCGCGTTGAGTTCGGGGGCGCAGTTCGGCTTTCGCGCCAGTCAGCGGCATGTGGCCGGGGCCACGTTGGGCTTTGTGTTATTGCTGGTGTTGATGGGCCTGGGGCTGCATGAGGTGTTGCGCATCTGGCCCGCGCTGACACAGGTGGTGCAACTGGCGGGCGTGGCGTTTTTGTTGTTCATGGCCTGGAAGCTTGCGGCAGACGATGGTCGCATCGACGCCAAAGAGTCGCGCCGGGCACCGTCGATGCTGTATGGCGCGGTGATGCAATGGCTTAACCCGAAAGCCTGGCTGGCGTGTGTGGCGGGCATGGGCGCCTTCGTCGCGGACGGCGAGGCGCGGTTGGTCTGGCAGTTTGCAGCGGTGTATCTGGTGATTTGCTACGTGTCGGTGGGGTGTTGGGCGTATGCCGGAACTTTTCTGCGGGGTTATCTGAATAACCCTGCAGGCATGCGCTTGTTTAACCGCGTCATGGCGCTATTGCTGGGGGCGAGTGCCGTGTATCTGCTGGTTTCCTAGCCCCCGGTTCACTCACCTCAATCGAGACCGTGCAGCAAACTGAACTCATTTTTTATCAATGGTGTGCTTAGCCTCGATACTGTCCCGGTGTCGCTGCCAGATGCTGTTTGAATACCCGCTGGAAATGCGCCTGATCGGCAAATCCCGCTTCCAGTGCTACCTCCGCAATCAACTTGCCATTGCGCAGTTGATCACGGGCGAACTGGATACGCCGGTTGACCAGAAAGGCATGGGGCGTCATGCCGTAATGGTGCTTGAAGGCGCGAATCAGGTAGGACGGAGACAGTTGAGCCGCGTCGCAAATATCTTCGAGCTTGAGTGGGTGTGTACAGTTGTCACGAATGTAGTCGGCCGCCCGTTCCAGCTTGAAATTGGGTTCGCGCAACGCTTGATCGACCGGGTTTAGCCGCTGTTGCACATCGGTAAAAAACTCCACCGCCGCACTGTGTTTGCACAACACGTCCTGCCAGGGATCAACCAGTATTTCGTACAAGCTGTTGAGGCCGTCGAACAGGTTGCCATCGCGGGTGTGGGTGACGGAAAACCGCCTGAAGGCGGAGTCCTGGCTGAAGCCGAGCTGACGCTGCAAATCGGTCAGCCAAGGCGTTTCGACGTACAGCATCAAGTATGACCACGGCTGGTCGTCGATCGGATTGCAGGCATGGACATCATCAGGGTTCATCAACACCACGGTGCCGGCGCTGACCTGGAACTGCGCTTGCTCATGAAGGTAAGTACTGCGCCCGGCGGTGATCGCGCCGATGGAAAAGTGCTCGTGGGAATGCCTGGTGTAGCAGACCTCGCGGCCGTCGGCGATGGAACGGGCCTCGATGAAGGGCAGGGCATCGTCTCGCCAGAAACGGGGTGCTGTGTCAGCGTCTTTGGCAAAGGTGTGCTTCATCGTCAATGTCCTCGGCAGGCCAGCAACGGAGTGTATTAGCTCTCGCCGTCAAAGGCTCGTCGCAACGCGGCAATGTCGAGCTTTTTCATCTGCATCATGGCTTGCATGGCGCGTTGGGATTTCTTCGTGTCGGGGTCTTTGAGCATGTCCATCATGGCGACCGGCACGATCTGCCAGGACAAGCCGAACTTGTCCTTGACCCAACCGCACTGCTCGTTCTGCGGATGGGCGGAAAGCGAGCCCCAGAAATAGTCGACTTCTTCCTGGGTCTGGCAGTTGACCTGAAACGAAATCGCTTCGCTGAACGTGAACGCCGGGCCGCCATTGAGGCCTGTCATGGGCTGCCCGTCGAGTTCGAAGCTGACCGTCATCACAGAGCCTTCGGGCATGCCATGAACCTCCTGGCCGGCCTTGCCGTAGTGAGTGATGGCAGTGATTTTCGAATGATCGAAGATCGAACAGTAAAACTTCGCCGCCTCTTCGGCCTGATTGTCGAACCAGAGGCAGGGCGTCAGTTTTTGCACGCGTTGCATGATGATGCTCCTCTACGGGTGATTCATGCTGGATTATCAGCGTAGCCAGCTTGTAGTCGATTGGCTGGACCGTAGATCGACATTTACCCTCAGGTCCTGGTGTGCGACCAAGTCAAAATGACAACTATGTGAGTCATATAGACCATTCGTGAGAGTGGTCCTTATGACTCATATCGCTTCAGGGTGCTGATTTGGAAGGATTAAAAAACTGGCATGAGACTTGATACGTAAAACGTACAACTGAACTGCTTCAGGAGTACGGAAAAATGTTCGAGTTCTTCAACAATCCTCAGACCGTTCTGAACCTGTCGAGTCGCGTGCTGGGCGCGGGTCTGGCACTGCTTTTGGCGGGCATCTACGGCGCGTATCTCTACGGCGGCCATGTGCCAATCGTGGCGCTGGTGATGATGCATGCCATGACCATCGTCGGGCCTACCTTGCTCAAGATCGGCTACGTGATGCGCCTGCTGGCCCAGCATCGGTTGAGTAAAGGTTTGGCCAGGGTGGTGGCCTGATGCGCAGACTCGCCGCTGCCCCCCTCTTCAGTCTCGACTTTCGACCCTTCTTTCTGGCGATCGCCGGTGCGAGCCGGGTGTTTCCGGTACCGTTTTCCGGGTGGGGGCTGGGCTCTCGGCGCTGTTGTGGAGCGGCTCTTTCGGCCTGTTTCTCATGCACTACACCGGCATCCTGTTGAGGCCGAGACTCTAATGCCCGAGGCCGCCGCGATCAGCGATCCACTGCGTGGCCATGTCGATGAAGGCGCGCAGTTTCGGTTGAGTCTGGGTACGGCTGGGGAAGTACAGGTACAACCCCGAACTCAGCGGCACAAACGGCTGCAGCACTCGCTCCAGCTGACCGTTCGCCAGCTCGTCGATGATCTCCAGGTTGCAGGCGTAAGCTAATCCGAGCCCGTTTCGGGCGGCGCTGATCAGTAGCTTGCGATCATTGACGAGCACGCCACTCTCGACGCCCACCGTGAAGTCTCGCCCGTCGCGGCGAAACTCCCAGCGATGCGCGCTGCCTGAGCTGGCGAAGCGGAAGCCGATGCACGCATGCCGGGTCAGCTCTTCCGGGCTGAGCGGTTTGCCGGCCTTGGCGAAGTACGCTGGCGAACCCACCACCGACCATTGCAGGTCCGGTGTCAGGCGCACGGCGATCATGTCTTTCTCGATGGACTCTCCCAGCCGGATCCCGGCATCGAAACCGCTTTCCATCAAGTCGACTGTGGCGTCGTCCAATGAAATGTCGAGGCCGACCTGCGGATAAGCCTGGCGAAACAGCGGCATCAGCGGCTCGATCAACAAGGCGCCGGACAGGCGTGGCGCGGTGATGCGCAACGTGCCCATCGGTTGGTCGCGAAAACCGCTGAGCACCGCCAGGGCTTCGTCGATTTCACTGGCCGCCGGACGCAAGCGGGCGAACAGGCTGGCGCCAGCCTCGGTCAACGCCACCCGGCGCGTAGTGCGCTGGAACAGCAACACGCCGGTGCGCCGCTCGAGCAGTTTGATCGCGTGGCTGACCGCCGTGGGCGTCACCGCCAACCGGGTGGCGGCGAGGGTGAAGCTTTTGTGCTCGGCCACCGCCAGAAACTCGGTCAAGCCATCGAAAGGATCGCGATTCATATCGACGCCATTATGAAAGACAGTTTCATAGTGCTTGTAACACGAGGGCATTTTTCAGACCAATCTTCCTGCGTACCTTGTGCTCACCCCAACCCAAACAAGGAACTCGATTCATGACCACTTCCCACACCTTCAAACGTGTCTGGCTCATCACTGGCGCTTCCCGTGGTATCGGCGCCAGGATCGCGGCCGCTGCACTGGCCAATGGCGACGCCGTGGTGGCCACCGCCCGTGATGCCAGCAGCGTCACCCAACGTTTCGGCACTCAACCCGCGTTGCTCGCCGTGTCCCTGGATGTCACCAACGAAGCGCAAGGCGTTGCGGTCGCCAAGGCCGCCATCGAGCATTTCGGGCGCATCGATGTGTTGGTCAACAACGCCGGCTTTGGTTTGCTGGGCGCGGTGGAAGAAGCCAGCGCCGATGAAGTGCGCCGTGTGTACGAAACCAACGTCTTCGGTTTGCTGAACATCACTCGGGCCGTGTTGCCATACATGCGCGCCGCCCGCAGTGGGCATGTGATCAACCTGTCATCGGTGGGTGGTTACGCGTCGGGGCCGGGGTTTGGCGTCTATTGCTCGACCAAGTTTGCCGTCGAAGGCCTGAGCGAGGCGTTGCACGCCGAGTTGGCACCTGTGGGCGTCAAAGTCACCGTGGTTGAGCCTGGATATTTCCGGACCGAATTCCTCGAGGGCAACTCCCTGGTCGAATCCCCGTCGACGATTGCCGACTACGACAGCACGGCGGGTGAGGTGCGCAAAATTGCCAAGGCCGTGACCCTGAACCAGCCGGGCGACCCGGACAAGCTCGCCCAGGCCATGATTATCCTGGTGGAAGCAAAAAAGGCACCGCTGCGCTTGCCGCTGGGCAGTGATTGCGTCGCGGCGATCGAAGCCAAGAACGCCTTCGTCACCGATGAGTTGCAGACGTGGCGCGAGGTGTCGGTGTCCACCGACTACTGATCGCAATCTTTGTGGCCAGGGAGCTGCTGTGGCGAGGGAGCTTGCTCCCGCTCGGCTGCGAAGCGGCCCCAAACCCTCCAAACCTGGTACATCAGAAAAACCGTGTTAGCTGGTTTTGCGACGGCTTCGCCGCCGAGCGGGAGCAAGCTCCCTCGCCACAAATGCCCACCAGGCACAAAAGCCCGTTAGCCACCCAAGCGCCATCACTACAAAACCTCATTCCAAGGCCACCCATCAAGACGTGGCTACTGATCGCAATCTTTGTGGCCAGGGAGCTGCTGTGGCGAGGGAGCTTGCTCCCGCTGGGCTGCGAAGCGGCCCCAAACCCTCCAAACCCGGTACATCAGAAAAACCGTGTTAGCTGGTTTTGCGACGGCTTCGCTGTCGAGCGGGAGCAAGCGCCCTCGCCACAAATGCCCACCAGGCACAAAAGCCCGCTAGCCGCCCAAGCGCCATCACTACAAAACCTCATTCCAAGGCCACCCATCAAGGTGGCCTTTTTTTGACCGGTGGTCGATGAACCGGTCTCGCCCGGCATTTTGCGCTTAGCTGTAGGGATAACCGGAGGCGCGCGTAGGCATTCCGTGTCACAGCGACGCCCCTTCAGAACACCGTGAGTCTGAGGAAATTCGCAATGCTGACCCTGAATATCAACGGCAAGGATCAGGAGTTGGATGTCCCCGCGGACATGCCGCTGCTCTGGGTCCTGCGCGATGTCGCGCACCTGACCGGGACCAAATTCGGTTGCGGCATGGCCCAGTGTGGCGCCTGCACCGTGCACGTCGACGGCGCGCCGCTGCGCTCGTGCATCACGCCCGCCACCGCAGTAGCCCACGGGCAAAAAATCCTTACCATCGAAGGCCTGTCCACGGATGGTTCGCACCCAGTGCAGCAAGCCTGGGCCGAACTCGACGTGGTGCAGTGCGGTTACTGCCAGTCCGGGCAGATCATGTCCGCCGCCGCGCTGCTGGCGAAAATCCCCAAACCCACCGACAGCGACATCGATCAGGCGCTCTCCGGCAATATCTGCCGCTGCGGCACCTACCCAAGGATCCGCGCCGCGGTCAAACGCGCCGCCGAGATCGGTTGATGCCACGTTGAAGGGAGTCTGAACATGAACAGCATCAACCCGGTGTCACGTCGCGGTTTTCTCAAGGGCAGCGCGCTGTTGGGCGGAGGTCTGGTGGTGGCGTTCGTCATTCCCGGCGCCCATCGCTTTGCCGTGGGGGCAGAGAATGAAGGCAACGTGTTTGCGCCCAATGCGTTTTTACGGATCGGCAACGACAACGTCGTCACCGTACTGCTCGGCCACTCGGAAATGGGCCAGGGCATCTGGACCGGCCTCACCATGCTGATCGCAGAAGAGCTGGACGCCGACTGGTCGAAAATCCGCGTCGAACATTCACCCGCCTCGGCGGCTGACTACGGCATGGCGGGTTTCGGCGGAATGCAGATCACCGGCGGCTCGACTTCGACGTGGATGGAGTTCGATCGCTATCGGCAGGCCGGCGCGGCAGCGCGTCTGATGCTGGTCGACGCAGCCGCCAAGCGTTTCAACGTCGCGCCCTCGGCGATTCACACCGAGTCAGGCGTGGTGATTGCCGGCGACAATCGCGCGACCTACGGCGAACTGGCGGACGACGCCGGCAAGCTGCCGGTGCCGGATCCGGCCTCGATCAAGTTCAAAGAGGCCAAGGACTGGAAACTGATCGGCAAACCCACCAAGCGCCTGGACACCCCGGAGAAAATCACCGGCCGGGCCAAGTTCGGCATGGACGTGCAATTTGAGGGCTTGATGACCGCCATGGTCGCCCGCTCACCCGTGTTTGGCGGCAGCGTCAAATCTTTCGAAGGCGCCGAAGCGCTGGCCGTGCCGGGCGTGCATAAAGTGGTGCAGGTGCCCACCGGCGTGGCGGTGATTGCCGACCATTACTGGGCGGCGAAGCTGGGGCGTGATGCGCTGAAGGTCGAGTGGGACCTGGGGCTGAATGCCGGCCTCGACAGCCAGAAATTGCTGGAAAGCTTCCGCAAACTCGCGACCACGCCTGGCGTCTCGGCCAGCAAGGCCGGCGATACCGCCGCCGCGCTGGGCAAGGCGGCCAAGACCGTCGACGTCGAATACAGCGTGCCGTACCTGGCCCATGCGCCGATGGAGCCGCTCAATTGCACGGTGAAAATCAGCAAGGACAAGTGCGAGATCTGGACCGGCACGCAGTTCCAGACCCTGGATCAAATGATCGCGGGCAAGATCACCGGGCTCAAACCTGAGCAGGTTGAAATCCACACCGAATTCCTCGGCGGCGGCTTCGGTCGTCGGGCCAATCCGACCTCGGACTTTGTCGCTGAAGCCGTGCAGGTCGCCAAGGCGGCAGGCGGGCCGGTGAAAACCGTCTGGTCCCGGGAGGATGACGTCCGCGGCGGTTATTACCGCTCGGCGTTCCTGCATCAGGCACGGATCGGCCTGGATGCTGGCGGCATGCCTGTGGCCTGGAAGCATGTGATGGTCGGTCAGTCGATCATGGCCGGTACCATGATGGAGGCGACGATGGTCAAGGACGGTATCGACAAGACCTCGGTCGAAGGCGTTGCCGACAGCCCGTACCTTGAAGACCTGGCCAATCACCAGGTGGAACTGCACTCGCCGACTACCGGCATCAGCGTGTTGTGGCTGCGTTCGGTGGGGCACAGCCACACGGCGTTTGTCATGGAGTCGTTGATTGATGAACTGGCGGAGGCGGCTGGCAAGGATCCGGTGGAATACCGACGAACCTTGCTCAAGGCGCATCCGCGACATTTGGGTGTGCTGAACCTCGCCGTCGAAAAAGCCAACTGGAAGGCGGAACTGCCGGACGGCCATGCCTTGGGTGTGGCGGTGCATGAGTCTTTCGGCAGTTACGTCGCGCAGGTCGCTGAGGTGTCCCAGGACAACCTGAAAATCCGCGTGCACCGGGTGGTGTGCGCGGTGGACTGCGGGATTGCGGTCAACCCGATGAGCATCGCGGCGCAGATGGAGTCCTGCATCACCTTCGGCCTCGGCTTTACCTTGCACAGCAAACTGACGTTCAAGGACGGTCAGGTGGTGCAATCCAATTACCACGACTATCAGGTGCTGCGGCTCAACGAAATGCCGGTGGTCGAAGTGCATATCGTGCCAAGCACTGAACGGTCCGGCGGTATTGGCGAAGCCGGCGTCCCACCCACGGCGCCGGCAGTGGCCAACGCGGTGTTCGCCCTGACCGGGCAGCGCTTGCGGGAACTGCCGTTGCAACTGTCGGGGGTGTGAGATGAGACGACATCTGATTCTGGGGACGGTGGTGTTGATCGGCTTGGTCAGCTATGCCGAGCACCTGTTTGCTGACGATAAGGAAGCCATCAAGGCGTTTGATACGGTTCAGAAGGTCTTTCAAAGTCCGCGTTGCCAGAACTGTCATATCCCGGGCGATTCGCCGTTGCAGTTCGATGCAGGCATCCCCCACGCCATGAGCGTAGTGCGCGGGATGGACGGAAAGGGCGCAGCGGGGTTGCCCTGCGCGACCTGTCACGCCGAGTCCAATCCGCCCGCCAGTTACGGGCCGCATACGCCACCGGGGGCGCCGCACTGGAGCTTGCCGCCCGCGGCGCACAAGATGGCCTGGATCGGGCTGCCGGCCGACCAGTTGTGCGCGATGATCAAGGATCGCTCCAGTAATGGTGACCGTGATTTCGCGGCCCTGATCAAGCACGTCACCGAGGACAAACTGGTGCTCTGGGGCTGGAATCCGGGTGAGGGAAGGGCGCCGGTGCCGGTGCCGCACGACATTTTCGTCACCCAATTCAAGCTGTGGGCGGCCGCTGGAGGCCCGTGTCCGGTGCAGGGCAGTTGACCGGCGGTCCGTTAACAGGGAGTCAAACCGGGTATGCACGACTCTAAAGTACATACCCGCCAATGGAGTGAGTCATGCTGATCCCAGGCAAACCGGTCAAGCGCGGTGCTTGTACAGACCCGTTACGTTCGCCACTGCAGGAGCGTGAGCTGCTGCGTGACCTGGCCCGCAAGGCCGAGCAAGAACTGATGGGCGTGCAGATGGCGAGCATGGATGAGTTGACGCTGCTGCCCAACCGCCACGGTTTTACAGCGCTGGCCCAACAGGGGATGGACGCCTGCCAGCAACTGGGGCTGCCGGCGACGCTGCTGTTTTTCGACCTCGATAACTTCAAGCGAATCAACTATCTGTACGGGCGCGCCGAGGGTGATCACGCCCTGAAGACCTTCGCTGACGTGCTGCGTATCGCCTTTCGCGAAAGCGATGTGATTGGTCGACTGGGCAACGATGAGTTTGTCGCCCTGTTGACGGGTGCAAGCGTCGTCGAGCTGTCCGCGATCAAGGCCCGGCTCGAAGAAATACTCGCCGAGCGCAATGCCACGGCGAATCGCAGTTTTGCCATTCACTTCAGCATTGGCCAGGTCGAGTTTGATGCTCGGCTAAACCCGACAGCGGAAGACGTGTTGACCCTGGCCGATAAGGCGATGCACGACACGGATCATTGCTGAGCGGCGCCTTGCAACGCTGCGGCAACGTAGGCGGCCGTTCGCAACAGGCGGCCATCGTCCCTGAACCTCCCGATGATCTGTAGCCCGACCGGCAACATGGGGTGGGCGCGCACCAGCGGGACGTTCACCTGCGGCCAGCCAAACGCCCCCCAGAACTTGATGAAATCCGACGGTCCGGTGCTTTCCAGGCCCATCGGCGCGACCATCCCGCAGGAGGCACCGAGCATGGCGTCGAACGGTTGGCAAAGCTCATTCAAACGGGGCGCAAGGGTGGCCAGGCGCGCCTTGGCAGCGGATTCCTGCTCCCAGGTTGTTGCCGCCGCTCGCTCGAACATGGCCAGTGTCGATGGGCTCAGTTGAGCACGATGGCGTTGGAATTCCTTGGCCAGCGAGCGGGCACCTTCGCAATCGTTGATCAGCTGATGGTCGTCGAACACTGCGGCAAACTCATCGGGCAGTTCCAGTTCGCTCACATAATGGCCGGCGCTGCGCAACTGATCCGTGGCCTGCTCCAGAGCGCAGGCCACCTCGGCGTCTACCTGATCCCAGCGTGAGGTGCGGCAGAAACCCAGCCGCAGTGGACGCCGCTCGACGTCCGGCACTACAAAACCGGGAATCAACACCCGCGCCACAAGGTGCAGATCGCGCACCGATCGTCCATACCAGCCCACGGTGTCGAAGCTCGGCGCCAGCGGCTTTACACCTTCAAGCGACACCAGTCCCAGGGACGGTTTGTAGGCGAAGAGGCCGCAATAGGACGCCGGCTTGAGCAGCGAGCCAGCCGTCTGGGTACCCAGCGCCACCGCGAAGAAACCCGCTGCCATCCCCGCCGCCGAACCCGCGCTGGAGCTGCCCGGCGTGCGAGCGAGATCGTGAGGATTTCGGGTCGGGCCAGTGTGCATGTAGGCAAATTCGGTGGTGTGGGTCTTGCCCATGATCAGCGCCCCGGCCTGGCGCAGCAGCGTCACGACGTGGGCATCCCGGGACGGTTGATGGTCGGCGTAGATGGGCGAGAAAAATTGCGTGGGGTAGGCGGCCGTGTCGAAGATGTCCTTGATGCCGACGGGGACGCCGGCCAGCAGGCCGCGCCCGGTGATCTGCGCAGCATCGGCACGCACCTGCCGGTCGTCGAACGAGACGAACGCCTGAATCTCCGGCTCCCGCGCCTGAATGCACTCAAGAAAGGATTCGGCGATGGCGGCAGCGGTCGTATCGCCATTGACTACCGCTTCACTGAGGGTGGTCGCGTCAAGGGCTGGGCGGTTCATTTGGCGAACAACTGGCTGATGTTTTTAAATGCCTTGAACTCCAACGCGTTGCCGCAAGGGTCGAAGAGAAACATCGTGGACTGCTCGCCCACCAATCCCTGAAAGCGGATGCCTGGCTCGATCACGAAGCGTGTCCCAAGGCCTTTCAAGCGCTCGGCCAGCGCCTCCCATTCCGCCATCCCCAGCACCACACCGAAATGCGGTACCGGTACGTCATGACCGTCCACGGCATTGGTGTGCGCCGCTTCCTGTGAAGCGTTTTTCGGTGCCAGGTGAATCACCAGTTGATGACCGAAAAAATTGAAATCGACCCACTGTTCGCTGGAACGGCCTTCTTCAAGACCGAAGACTTCGCCATAGAAACGCCGGGCAGCGGCCAGATCGTAAACCGGTACAGCCAAGTGAAAAGGGGAGAGTTGCATCGGATTCGCCTCGGATTGTCAGGAGATGAGGCTGAGTTTAGCGCTATGATTTTTGATTGAAAGACGATAGTTTTTGCGTCGAGCTCAAATTATTTCGATCAATCGAGAAGTCCAATGCTGCGCGAATTGAAAACCTTCGTCGCCGTCACACGCTACGGCACATTCGCCGCCGCCGGCATGCACATCGGTCTGACGCAGTCGGCGGTCAGCGCGCAGATGCGCAACCTGGAAAAGGCGCTGGGCATCCGCCTGTTCGATCGCACCGGGCGACAGGCGATTCTCAATGCCGCAGGGCAACGGGCATTGCCGATGGCGCAGCAGATCCTCGACACGTTTAACCGGATGGCCGTCAGTGAGGACGTCAGCGAGTACCGTGGCGAGTTGAAAATCGGTGCGGTGGCCACGGTCCAGACCGGATTGTTGCCTCAGGCATTTTTGCGCTTGAGGGAACAGGCACCGCTGCTGGAACCGAAACTGGTGCCGGGCGTGTCGTTGAACCTGCTGAGTCAGGTCGATACGGGTGAGGTGGATCTGGCGATATTGATCAAGCCGCCCTTCGAACTGCCCAAGGAGCTGTCGGCGCAGGTGATTCGCCGGGAACCATTTGTATTGATCGTGCCGATGGATCTTGAGGGCGATGATCCGCTGCAGATCCTCGCGAGCCAGCCGCACGTGCGGTACGACCGTAACTCATTCGGAGGGCGCCTGATTACGCGGTTTTTGCGTGAACAGCAGATTGATGTGCACGTGGCGATGGAGATGGATGAGCTGGAAGCCATTGTGAAAATGGTTGAATGCGGGTTTGGTGTTTCACTGCTGCCCGAGGCCGGGTTATGGCTTGAACATGGGGCGAAGGTCAGGATCATTGCGCTGGGCGAGCTGACGTTTTATCGGGAGATTGTCTTGTTGCAGCGCTACAGCCAACGCACGCAGCCGATCCAGCTGTTGTTTGCCAAGTGCCTCACGACACTCGCCGACTAAACGCCATCCACCTGTGGGAGCGAGCCTGCTCGCGATTGCAGTGTGTCAGTCAACATTAATACTGAATGTCAGACCGCAATCGCGAGCAGGCTCGCTCCCACAGGGGATTTGCGTCGGGCTTGATAATGCAGGCATAAAAAACCCGCCAGACGAGGCGGGTTTCTTATTGGCTAGCAGAAGATCACTCTTCCAGGCTACCCATCGCAGTGGTGTTGAAGCCACCGTCTACATACATGATTTCGCCGCTGATGCCGGACGCCAGGTCCGAGCACAGGAAGGCGCCGGCGTTGCCGACTTCGTCGATGGTGACGTTGCGACGCAGCGGGGTTTGCGCTTCGTTGGCGGCCAGCATCTTGCGGAAGTTCTTGATGCCGGAAGCGGCGAGGGTGCGGATCGGGCCAGCCGATACGCAGTTGACGCGGGTGCCGTCCGGGCCCAGGGAGCCGGCCAGGTAACGCACGCCGGCTTCCAGCGAAGCCTTGGCCATGCCCATTACGTTGTAGTTCGGCATGGTGCGCTCGGCACCCAGGTACGACAGGGTCAGCAGGCTGCCATTGCGGCCTTTCATCATTTCGCGGCCAGCTTTGGCCAGGGCCACGAAGCTGTAGGCGCTGATGTCGTGAGCGATGCGGAAACCTTCACGGGTGGTGGCTTCGGTGAAGTCGCCGTCCAGTTGGTCGCCCGGGGCGAAGCCGACGGAGTGCACGATGCAATCCAGTCCGTCCCACTTCTTGCTCAGCTCAACGAAAACCTTGGCGATTTCTTCATCGCTGGCCACGTCGCACGGGAAGCACAGGTCAGGGTTGGAACCCCAGCTTTGTGCGAACTCTTCGACACGACCCTTGAGTTTGTCGTTCTGATAAGTGAAGGCAAGCTCAGCGCCCTCGCGATGCATGGCGGCAGCGATGCCGGATGCGATGGACAGCTTGCTGGCGACACCGACGATCAGTACGCGCTTACCGGCGAGAAAACCCATGTGTTGCTCCTCTCTTTCAGGTTATTGCGCAGTGGCCGGAGCCAGGAAAGCGGCTTCCAGCAACTGCTGTGTATACGGATGTTGGGGGGCGGCAAAGATACTTTGCGCGTCTCCCTGTTCGACCACTTGGCCCTGCTTGACCACCATCAGCTGGTGGCTCAGCGCCTTGACGACAGCCAGGTCATGGCTGATAAACAGATACGTCAGGTTGTACTTGGTTTGCAGTGAGCGCAGCAGCTCCACCACTTGGCGTTGCACGGTGCGGTCGAGGGCCGATGTCGGCTCGTCCAGCAAAATCAACGCCGGTTTTAGCACTAATGCCCGGGCAATGGCGATTCTCTGCCGCTGCCCACCGGAAAATTCGTGGGGGTAGCGGTTCCGGGTTTCCGGGTCCAGGCCTACCTCCTTCAATGCCGCAATAATCGCTTGTTCCTGTTCCGCCTCGGTGCCCATCTTGTGGATCCGCAGGCCTTCGCCGACGATCTGGCTCACGCACATCCGTGGGCTCAGGCTGCCAAACGGGTCCTGAAACACCACCTGCATCTCCCGGCGCAACGGCCGAACCTCGGCCTGCGTAAGGCAGTCTAGCTGCTTGCCTTCAAACCGGATGGCGCCTTTGCTGCCGATCAGCCGCAAAATCGCCAAACCCAGTGTCGACTTGCCCGAACCGCTTTCTCCCACAATCCCCAGGGTCTGGCCCTGAGGCAGGCTGAAATTGATCCCGTCCACCGCTTTGATGTGGTCAACGGTCTTTTTCAGAAAGCCTTTCTTGATCGGGAACCAGACTTTCAGGTCCTCGACCTGCAGCAGCGGCGGGCCAATCACGTTGGTCGCAGGCGTCCCGCTGGGCTCCGCTGCCAGCAGTTCCCGAGTGTACGGATGCTGCGGCGCGCGGAACAACTCTTCGCACGATGCCTGTTCGACGATGCAACCGCGCTGCATGACACATACGCGATGCGCAATTCTTCGTACAAGGTTCAAATCGTGACTGATCAGTAGCAAGGCCATGCCCAGGCGGGCCTGCAATTCCTTGAGCAGTTCGAGGATTTTCAGCTGAACGGTCACGTCCAGCGCGGTGGTTGGCTCGTCGGCAATCAGCAGTTCCGGCTCGTTGGCCAGGGCCATGGCAATCATCACCCGCTGGCGCTGGCCACCGGACAACTCGTGGGGTAAAGCCTTGAGGCGCTTGTGCGGTTCAGGAATGCCGACCATTTCCAGCAATTCCAGGGTGCGCCTGGTCGCCACTTTGCCGACAAGGCCCTTGTGAATACCCAGCACCTCGTTGATCTGCTTCTCGATCGAGTGCAGCGGATTGAGCGAGGTCATCGGTTCCTGGAAGATCATCGCGATCCGGTTGCCGCGGATGTGGCGGATGGTTTTCTCTTTCAGACTCAGCAGGTCTTGCCCGGCATACTCGATGGTCCCGGACGGATGCCGGGCGAGCGGGTAGGGCAGCAGTCGCAGGATCGAATGTGCGGTCACCGATTTGCCTGAGCCGCTTTCGCCAACCAGGGCCAGGGTTTCGCCGCGCTTGATGTCGAAGCTGACGCCTTCCACCACCCGCTGGCAGTGATCGCCGACGACGAATTCGACGGCCAGGTCGCGCACTTCGATCAGATTGTCCTGATTCATTTCACTTCCTCGGGTCGAAGGCATCGCGAGCGGACTCGCCGATGAACACCAGCAAACTCAACATCAATGCCAACACGGCAAACGCGCTCATGCCCAGCCACGGTGCTTGCAGGTTGGATTTGCCCTGGGCCACCAGTTCACCCAGGGACGGCGCACCCGGTGGCAACCCGAAGCCCAGGAAGTCGAGGGCGGTCAGGGTGCCGATGGCTCCGGTCAAAATGAACGGCATGAAGGTCATGGTCGAAACCATGGCGTTGGGCAGGATGTGGCGGAACATGATCGCGCCATTCTGCATCCCCAGCGCCCGGGCCGCGCGCACATATTCCAGGTTACGCCCGCGCAGGAACTCGGCGCGCACCACGTCCACCAGGCTCATCCACGAGAACAGCAGCATGATGCCCAGCAGCCACCAGAAGTTCGGCTGCACGAAACTGGCGAGAATGATCAGCAAATACAACACCGGCAGCCCGGACCAGATTTCCAGGAAACGCTGCCCGGCCAGATCCACCCAGCCGCCATAGAACCCCTGCAAGGCCCCGGCGATCACGCCGATGATCGAGCTGAGAATGGTCAGGGTCAGGGCAAACAGTACCGAAATGCGGAAGCCGTAAATCACCCGCGCCAACACATCGCGGCCCTGATCGTCGGTGCCCAGCAGGTTGTCGGCCGAAGGTGGCGCCGGCGCCGGGACTTTCAGATCGTAATTGATGCTTTGGTAGCTGTAAGGGATCGGCGCCCACAGCACCCAGGCATCCTTGGCCTTGAGCAATTCACGGATGTACGGGCTCTTGTAGTTGGCCTCCAGCGGAAATTCGCCGCCGAACGCGGTTTCCGGGTAGCGCTTGAGCGCCGGGAAATACCAGCCGTTGTCGTAATGCACCACCAGCGGTTTGTCGTTGGCAATCAGTTCGGCGCCGAGGCTCAGGCCGAACAGCACCAGAAACAGCCACAGCGACCACCAGCCACGCTTGTTGGCCTTGAACAGTTCGAAACGCCGGCGATTGAGCGGGGACAGATTCATCTCAATGCTCCCGGCTTTCGAAATCGATGCGCGGATCGACAAAGGTGTACGTCAAATCGCCAATCAGTTTCACCACCAGCCCCAGCAACGTGAAGATAAACAGCGTGCCGAACACCACCGGGTAATCGCGGTTGATCGCTGCTTCGAAACTCATCAAACCGAGACCGTCCAGGGAGAAGATCACTTCCACCAGCAGCGAGCCGGTGAAGAAGATCCCGATAAACGCCGACGGGAAGCCGGCGATCACCAGCAGCATCGCATTGCGGAACACATGACCGTAAAGCACACGGTGATTGGTCAGGCCCTTGGCCTTGGCAGTGACCACGTACTGCTTGTTGATTTCGTCGAGGAAGCTGTTTTTGGTCAGCAGGGTCATGGTCGCGAAGTTGCCGATCACCAGCGCGGTCACCGGCAATGCCAGGTGCCAGAAGTAATCGAGAATCTTGCCGCCAGTGCTCAGCTCATCAAAGTTGTTCGACGTCAGTCCCCTGAGCGGAAACCAGTCCAGGTAGCTGCCGCCGGCAAACACCACGATCAGCAGGATCGCAAACAGGAACGCCGGGATCGCATAACCGACGATAATCAGCGAACTGGTCCAGACGTCAAAGTGGCTGCCGTGTCGCGTTGCCTTGGCGATCCCCAGCGGGATCGACACCAGGTACATGATCAGCGTGCTCCACAGCCCGAGCGAGATCGACACCGGCATCTTTTCCTTGATCAGGTCGATGACCTTGGCGTCGCGGAAGAAACTGTCGCCGAAGTCCAGGGTGGCGTAGTTCTTGATCATGATCCACAAGCGTTCCGGCGCCGATTTGTCGAAGCCGTACATGTGCTCGATTTCCTTGACCAGCATCGGGTCCAGGCCCTGCGCGCCGCGATAGGCCGAGCCGGCCACCGAGACTTCGGCACCGCCGCCGGCAATGCGGCTGGTGGCGCCTTCGAAGCCTTCGAGCTTGGCGATCATCTGCTCCACCGGCCCACCGGGGGCGGCCTGGATGATCACGAAGTTGATCAGCAGAATGCCGAGCAAGGTCGGGATGATCAGCAGCAGTCGCCGAAAAATATACGCCAGCATCTGATTACTCCGTGCCCGCAGGGTCGGCTTGCAGTTTGGTTTCGACTTCTACCGCAGGTTTCGCATCAGGCTTGACCCACCAGGTAGTGGTGCCGATGTCGTACTTGGGAGAGACTTTCGGGCGAGCGATGTGGTTCCAGTACGCCACGCGCCAGGTTTTGATGTGCCAGTTGGGGATCACGTAATAGCCCCATTGCAGCACGCGGTCCAGTGCCCGGGCATGAGCCACCAGGCTTTTGCGCGAATCGGCGTTGATCAGTTGTTCGACCAGTTGATCGACCACCGGGTCCTTGAGGCCCATGGAATTGCGGCTGCCGGGTTTGTCGGCCGCGGCGGACATCCAGAACTCGCGCTGCTCGTTGCCCGGCGAGTTGGATTGCGGGAAGCTGCCGACGATCATGTCGAAGTCCCGTGAACGCACGCGGTTGATGTACTGCGAGACATCGACCCGACGGATCACCAGGTCAATGCCCAGGTCGCTGAGGTTGCGCTTGAACGGCAGCAGCACGCGTTCGAATTCGGTCTGGGCCAACAGGAACTCGATGGTCACCGGTTTGCCGTTGGCGTCGACCATCTTGTCGTCGACGATCCGCCAGCCCGCCTCTTGCAGCAGTTGGTAGGCTTTGCGCTGCTGGGCGCGGATCATGCCGCTGGCGTCGGTCATCGGGTTCTGGAACGCTTCGCTGAATACCTGCTCGGGGATCTTGCCGCGGAACGGACTCAAAATTTCAAGCTGATCGGCGTCGGGCAGGCCGGTCGCGGCCATTTCCGAGTTTTCGAAGAAACTGCGGGTACGCACGTAGGCGCCGTTGAACAGTTGCTTGTTGGTCCATTCAAAGTCCAGCAGCAACGTAAATGCCTGGCGCACGCGCACGTCCTGGAACACCGGACGGCGCAGGTTGAACACAAAGCCTTGCATGCCGGTCGGGTTGCCGTTCGGGATCTGTTCCTTGTTCAATCGGCCTTCGGTGACCGCCGGGATGTTGTAGGCGTTCGCCCAGTTCTTCGCGCTCATTTCCAGCCAGTAATCGAACTGCCCCGCCTTGAGGGCTTCCAGCGCCACCGTGTTGTCGCGGTAGTAATCGGTGGTCATCACGTCGAAATTGTAGAAGCCACGGTTGGCCGGCAGGTCCTTGCCCCAGTAATCCTTGACCCGCTCGTAGCGGATCGAACGCCCGGCCTTCACTTCGGTCACCTTGTAGGGGCCGCTGCCCAACGGTATTTCGAGGTTGCCTTTGTTGAAATCACGATTGGCCCACCAGTGTTTGGGCAACACTGGCAACTGGCCGAGGATCAGCGGCAGTTCGCGGTTGTTGTTGTGCTTGAACTTGAACAGCACGGTGAGCGGGTCTTCGGCGACCGCTTCCTCGACATCGCTGTAGTAACCGCGATAGAGCGGGGCGCCTTCTTTGGTCAGCATCTGGAAACTGAACACCACGTCTTCGGCGCGCATCGGATGGCCGTCGTGGAAGCGCGCTTCAGGACGCAGGTAGAAGCGCACCCAGCTGTTGTCCGGGGCTTTCTCGATCTTGCCGGCGACCAGTCCGTATTCAGTGAACGGCTCGTCCAGGCCCTGTTTGGCCAGGGTGTCGTAGATCATGCCGATGTCGTCGGCCGGTACGCCTTTGCTGATGAACGGGTTGAGGCTGTCGAAGCCGCCGAACCCGGCCTGGCGAAAGATTCCGCCTTTGGGGGCGTCGGGGTTCACGTAGTCGAAATGCTTGAAGTCGGCCGGATATTTCGGCGGCTCGTTGTACAGGGTCACGGCGTGTTGCGGGGCGGCGCAGGCCAGCCCGGCGAACAGCAGACCGCTGGCCTGCATCAGCAGTGCGCATAGGGGCTTCATCGATCTTTCTCCGAAGATTTCAGCCACCACGCGGAGAGGCCCAGGGTATAGGGCGGCGTGGTGACGAAGGCGAACCGGTTGCGGTAGGCCAGGCGGTGATAATTGAGGTACCAGTTGGGAATCATGTAGTGCTGCCACAACAAGACCCGGTCCAGGGCTTTGCCGGCGGCCACTTGTTCGTCGCGGGTTTGCGCGGCGAGCAATTGTTCGAGCAGGTGATCGACCACCGGGTTGGCGATGCCGGCGTAGTTTTTACTGCCCTTGACCCCGACCTGGCCGGAATGGAAATACTGCCATTGCTCCAGGCCCGGGCTGAGGGTCTGGTTGAGCGTCATCAGGATCATGTCGAAATCGAACTGATCGAGGCGTTGTTTGTACTGCGCGCGATCCACTGTGCGCAGCCGCGCATCGATGCCAATGTTGGCGAGGTTCTCGACGTAAGGCTGAAGGATGCGCTCCAGGTTCGGGTTGACCAGCAGGATCTCGAGCTTGAGCGGTTGGCCTTTGGCGTTCTCGATCCGTTGTCCATTCAGCTTCCACCCGGCCTCGGCGAGCAGCGCCAGGGCCTTGCGCATGGTTTCCCGAGGGATGCCGCGTCCGTCGGTCTTTGGCAGGCTGAACGGCTCGGTGAGGAGCTTGGCGGGCAATTGCTCGCGATAGGGCTTGAGCAACAGCCATTCATGACCGACCGGCAGGCCCGTGGCGGAGAATTCGCTGTTGGGGTAGTAACTCATGGCGCGCTTGTAGGCGCCGCTGAACAGCGTGCGGTTGGTCCACTCGAAGTCGAACATCAGCCCCATGGCTTCACGGACTTTGGTCTCGGAGAAGATCGGGCGCCGGCTGTTCATGAACAGACCCTGAGTCTGGGTCGGGATCTGGTGCGGGATCTGCGCCTTGATCACGTCTCCACGGCGCACGGCCGGGAAGTTGTAACCGTTTTCCCAGTTCTTCGCCTGGTGCTCGATGTAAATGTCGAATTCGCCGGCCTTGAAGGCTTCGAACGCCACATCGCTGTCGCGGTAGAACTCGACTTCCATGCGGTCGACGTTGTACTTGCCACGATTGACCGGAAGGTCCTTGCCCCAGTAATCCTTGACCCGCTCGAAAATGATCTGGCGTCCTGGCGTCACCGAGGTGATGCGATAAGGCCCGCTGCCCAGCGGTGGTTCGAAGGTTGTAGCCTTGAAGTCGCGACCTTTCCAGTAATGCTGCGGCAGCACCGGCAATTCGCCCAGGCGCAGGATCTGCAACGGATTGCCGGCCCGCTTGAAGACGAATCGAATGCGCTGCGGGTTGAGGATGTCGACCCGCAACACTTCCTGAAGGCTGGTGCGGTACTGCGGGTGACCTTCCTTGAGCAGCAAGCGATAGGAAAAGGCCACGTCGTAGGCGGTAATCGGCGTGCCGTCGTGAAAGCGCGCTTCGGGGCGCAGGTTGAACACCACCCAACTGCGGTCCTCGCTGTACTCCACCGATTGCGCGATCAAGCCATAACTGGAGGTCGGCTCATCGCCGGACGGCGCGTATTGACCGGTGCCGACCATCAGCGGTTCGTTGAGCTCGTTGATGCCGTATTGCAGGAAATTGGCGGTGGAAACCGGGCTTGAGCCCTTGAATGTGTAAGGGTTGAGCGTATCGAAGGTGCCAAACGCCATCACCCGCAACGTACCGCCCTTGGGCGCTTGCGGGTTGACCCAGTCGAAGTGGGTAAATCTGGCCGGGTACTTGAGCGTGCCGAACTGCGCATAACCATGGCTTTCGCTGATCGTCGCGCTTGCGGTGGAGCTCAAGGCCAGGCTGATCAGGAAGAGGAGGAGGGGACGCTTCAAGTCAGAGATCCGATCCAGGCGGCTTGGGCTTTGTGGGCCGTACAGTAACAGCTTGTATCGACAGGAAAAAGACAGGGGGTTAATGCGCTGTTAATTGCCGAGGTGACGATGCGGCAGGTGCTGTGCCTGTGGCGAGGGAGCTTGCTCCCGCTGGGCTGCGAAGCGGCCCCAAAACCTGAAAATTTTTATAATTTCTGACACACCGCATGTTCAGGGTTTACGACTGCTTCGCAGCCGAGCGGGAGCAAGCGCCCTCGCCACAGTTCCCATGCATCCCCCGATTCCAGCAGAGCTCAAATTGCAGGCGAAAAAAAGCCCCTGGATTCAGGGGCTCGTTTTTAGCGCGGCGAAGAAACTGTCAGCATCTGCCCAGGCTTGAGCGCCTGGCCAACACGCGGATTCCAGCGCTTGAGGTGCTGCATTTCAACGTTGAAGCGTTTGGCGACCATGTATAGCGAATCGCCTTGCTTGACCTTGTATTGGGTCTGCGGCTTCTGTTTGTCGGCTTTGCTGTTGGTCTTGCTGTTCGCCGCCACAACGGTGTTGACGCGACCGCCGCTACGTTTGGCAGTGTCCTGCATCACCAGGGTCTGGCCGACCTTGAGGTTCTTGCCGGTCATCTTGTTCCAGCGCTGCAGGTCCTTGACGGCGACCTTGTTCGCCTTGGCGATGGCGGCCAGGTTGTCGCCGCGTTTGACGCGGTAGGCACGTTTCAGGCTGGCGACTTCGGATTCATCGGCGCCTTCGAAGACCGGCTTGAGCGACTTCTTGCTGATCAACTCTTCAGGACGCATGGTCGAGAGGCTGGCGGTCAGCAACTGCGCCTTGGACGTTGGCACGAGCAAATGCTGGGGGCCGTCGATGGTGGTGCGCTGTTTGAAGGCCGGGTTGAGCTGGAACAACTCGTCTTCGTCGATGTTGGCCACCGCGGCAACCTTGGACAGGTCCATGCGCTGGTTGATTTCGACGACCTGGAAGTAAGGTTCGTTGGCGATCGGGTTGAGGTTCACGCCGTAGGCTTCGGGGGCCAGCACAACCTGGGACAAGGCCAGCAGCTTGGGCACGTAAGCCTGGGTTTCGGCTGGCAGCGGCAGGTTCCAGTAATCGGTCGGCAGGCCCAGCTTCTCGTTGCGCTCGATGGCACGGCTGACCGTACCTTCACCGGCGTTGTAGGCCGCCAGAGCCAGCAACCAGTCACCGTTGAACATGTCGTGCAGGCGGGTCAGGTAATCCATGGCCGCAGTGGTCGAGGCGGTGATGTCGCGACGACCATCATAGAAGCGGGTCTGACGCAGGTTGAAGTAACGGCCGGTGGAAGGAATGAATTGCCAAAGGCCCACCGCATTGGCCCGGGAGTAGGCCATCGGGTTGTAGGCGCTTTCAATCACTGGCAGCAGCGCCAGTTCCAGCGGCATGTTGCGTTCTTCAAGGCGTTCGACGATGTAGTGAATGTAGAGGCTGCCGCGTTCACCGGCGTTTTCAAGGAAGGACGGGTTGCTGGCGAACCACAGGCGCTGTTGCTCGATGCGCGGGTTGACGCCCAGGTTGTCCTGCAACTGGAAACCCTGGCGCATGCGCTCCCAGACATCCTGTGGAATTTGCGGAGTCGGCTTTTCGCTGAGCCAGATAGGTTTCTGCTTGGCGCGAGCGGCGATGTTCGGAGTGTGTGTCGCTTCGGTCTGCGGCACATGGCTGGAACAGCCCGCCAGAGTGGCGGACACAGCCACCGCTATGGCTTGAGCCAAGCGGGTCAATGCGTCTGAATTGATGGCTTTACGAATAGATGACGACATTGGCTGGAAGTAAGTTCCGGGCAAAAATGTCGGGCGATTCTAGAAAGCGCACCCTCTGCGGTCAACCATTCAGAATTTTTGTACCAACGGGGCGGCGACTTAGAACTTATCTTTCCAAGCCCGAAGAGCAGCAAAGACCGCACTCGGAGACCGGTTTTGGGTTCCATTCCGTTCGTCCACTTTTTCTTTAACGGATGTTTCGTCGACACGCAAAAAGGGGTTGGTCAGTTTTTCAAGCGCCAGAGTAGAGGGCAGCGTCATGATTCCGGCAGCACGTTGCTCGGTAACTTTTTCCAGACGTGCGGCGGTGTCAGGATTGCCGGGTTCGACCGCTGCGGCAAATTTCAGATTGCTCAGGGTGTATTCGTGGGTGCAATAGACCAGCGTATCTTCCGGCAGCTCAGCGAGGCGGCTCAGCGAGGTGTGCATCTGCTCGGGCGTGCCTTCAAACAAGCGCCCGCAACCGGCGGCGAAAAGGGTGTCGCCGCAGAACAGCAGGCCGTGGTGATAATAGGCAATATGCCCCAGGGTGTGTCCGGGAACCGCATAGACGTCGAAGTCCCAGCCCAGCACGCTGACACGGTCGTTGTCCTTGAGCGCCACGTCTCGCGCCGGGATGGTTTCGCTGGCCGGGCCGTAGACTTTCGCGTCTGTCGCTTTTTTCAGCTGCTCGACACCGCCGACATGATCATGATGATGGTGAGTGATCAGGATGTCGCTCAATACCCAACCCTTATGCGCCGCCAGCCATGCTTGCACGGGCGCGGCATCACCCGGATCGACCACGGCGCAGCGCTGGGTGTTGTGGTCCTGTAACAACCAGATGTAGTTGTCGGTGAAGGCGGGCAGGGCACTGATCTGTATCATCGTCGGATTCGCCAAGCTGAAAACAATGGCGCATCTTAGAACTTCCTGGCGCGTTGGAGAATGCAATGACCGATAAAGCGTTCGCTCAGGCCGATCCTGAGTGGCTGAATTTGATCAGCGCGGCCCGTGAATGGCTGTCCGGGCCCATCGGGCAATTTCTGTTGGACGAAGAGCGGCGCATGCTTGAAGACGAGCTGGGCCGCTTCTTCGGTGGCTATCTGGTGCATTACGGCCCGTCGGCCCAGACACCGCCGTCGGCACCCCAGGTTCAGCGTAATGTGCGACTTGGCGCGCCGTTGCCGGGGGTCGAGATCGTCTGCGAAGAGCAGGCATGGCCGTTGAGCGAGCATGCCGCTGATGTGGTGGTGATGCAGCACGGCCTGGATTTCTGCCTGTCGCCCCACGGCTTGCTGCGTGAAGCCGCGAGCAGCGTGCGGCCCGGCGGGCATCTGCTGATCATCGGGATCAACCCCTGGAGCAGCTGGGGCTTGCGCCATGTGTTCGCTCACGACGGCTTGCGCAAGGCGCGCTGCATCTCACCGTCGCGGGTCGGCGACTGGCTGAATCTGCTGGGCTTCGCGCTGGAGAAACGCCGCTTCGGGTGCTATCGTCCGCCGCTTGCGTCACCCGCCTGGCAGGCTCGCCTGGCCGGTTGGGAGCGCAAGGCCGGAGACTGGCAACTGTCGGGCGGCGGCTTCTATTTATTGGTGGCGCGCAAGATCGTTGTTGGCCTGCGACCCGTCCGTCAGGAGCGGCGCGAACCGATGGGCAAGCTGATTCCATTGCCGATGGCCAAGGTCAACCGTCGTAACATCGAGCCGTAATACACTCTTTATTTTCCCGGCCGGGTTCGCCCCGGCCTCGGGCATCGTCGGTCACTGATCGGCGAGCCACCGCATTTTCTGGATAGATTGGCATGAGCGATAGCGTAGAACTCTTCACCGACGGCGCCTGCAAAGGCAACCCTGGCCCTGGCGGCTGGGGCGCGTTGCTGGTGTGCAAAGGCATTGAAAAGGAGCTGTGGGGCGGCGAAGCCAACACCACCAACAACCGCATGGAGCTGATGGGCGCGATTCGTGGCCTGGAAGAACTCAAGCGCTCCTGCGACGTGCTGCTGGTGACCGACTCCCAGTACGTGATGAAAGGCATCAACGAGTGGATGGACAACTGGAAGAAGCGCGGCTGGAAAACGGCGGCGAAGGAACCGGTCAAAAACGCTGACCTCTGGAAACTGCTGGATGAGCAGGTCAACCGCCACAACGTCACCTGGAAATGGGTACGCGGGCACATCGGCCACCATGGCAACGAACGGGCTGACCAACTGGCCAACCGTGGCGTGGATGAAGTGCGCGGGTACAAGCAGGCTTGATCGGTAGTGCCGCCCTTCGCGAGCACTGTCTGCCGGAGAACCATGCAGGAGCGAGGCTTGCCCGCGAAGAAAGCGCCGCGGTGTAACTGAGAGACCGGGTTATCGTTCTTCGCGAGCAAGCTTCGCTCCTCCAGGGTGTCACAGCATCAAGATCGCGGTGGCCAGTTGTTGGTCTGAATACGGTTCGTTGACCACCCCGCGAATCCGCAAAAACGCCGCCTGGATCCGCGCCCCGCGAATCACCCCCTCGCTCGCCACAAACGCTGCCGCATCATCCTTGGCCGCCAGTACGATCTTGTCGTCGCTGAATGAGCCACTGGTGCCTTTGGTGGAGCTCATCGTCAGACTGACGGTGACGTCTGTGCTGATGACAAAACTGGTGGCGTGGGCGCCGGAACCCAGCAAACAGGTACTCAATAAAACCAGCCGTGCAGTCTTCATGACGATTTCAAACCTTGGGTAAGCAAGGGGTGCACGCTAGCAATCCATCGGTTTCCAGACTTTATGAACATTGCTAATGATTGTTAAAAACTGCATGAGCGCCCGTCACCTGGCAGTGCGCGCGCCGGATCCCGCGAGCGTGTTAACATCGCCGCTTTTGCACGATTGACCCGTTGAGAGCTGAGCACTGATGGCCACCAGATCCGTTGTACTCGATACCGAAACCACCGGCATGCCGGTGACCGACGGCCACCGGATTATCGAAATCGGTTGTGTCGAGTTGATCGGTCGGCGCCTGACGGGCCGGCATTTCCACGTTTACCTGCAACCGGATCGCGAGAGTGACGAAGGCGCCATCGGCGTCCACGGCATTACCAACGAATTCCTGGTGGGCAAACCGCGTTTCACTGAAGTGGCCGATGAGTTTTTCGAATTCATCAAAGGCGCGCAGCTGATCATCCATAACGCGGCGTTCGACGTTGGCTTCATCAACAACGAATTCGCCCTGATGGGCCAGCACGACCGTGCGGACATCACGCAACACTGCTCGATCCTCGACACCCTGATGATGGCCCGGGAACGTCACCCGGGGCAGCGCAACAGCCTCGATGCGTTGTGCAAACGTTATGGCGTCGACAACTCCGGTCGTGAACTTCACGGCGCCTTGCTCGACTCCGAGATCCTCGCCGACGTTTACCTGACCATGACCGGCGGCCAGACCAGCCTGTCACTGGCCGGTAATGCGTCCGACGGCAACGGTTCCGGCGAAGGCGCTGACAACTCCGCCACCGAAATCCGCCGCTTGCCGGCCGACCGCCAGCCGACCCGGATCATCCCCGCCAGCGAAGATGACCTGGCCCGGCACGTGGCACGCCTGGAAGCCATCGCCAAGTCCGCCGGCGCCCCGTCGCTGTGGCAGCAGTTGGTCGAGGCCAAGGCGCAGGCTTGAGGCGAATCAGATGTAACAGGGCTTTTGTGGTGAGGGAGCTTCCTTGCCACAAGTAGTCCTGCTGAATGTTGGAGAGTTGATGGCCACATGATGGTGCACTCATTGACCCGCTTCAGGGCATCGTCGCTCGCCACATCCGCTTCAACCCTCTACCCTGAGCATATTGGCAGGCCACGGTCTGCAGCCTCAGGACACTGAGCCTCATGTATAAAGATTTGAAATTCCCGGTCTTGATCGTGCATCGCGACATCAAGGCCGACACCGTCGCCGGTGATCGCGTGCGTGGCATCGCCCGGGAACTGGAGCAGGAAGGCTTCAGCATCGTTTCGGCGGTGGACTACACCGAAGGGCGGCTGGTCGCTTCGACCCATCACGGCCTTTCCTGCATGTTGATCGCCGCCGAAGACGCCAGCGTCCACTCTCATTTGTTACACAATATGGCCGAGCTGATCGGCCTGGCGCGAGTGCGGGCGCCGGACTTGCCGATCTTTGCGCTGGGCGAACAGGTCACGCTGGAAAACGCCCCGGCCGATGCCATGGCCGAACTCAATCAACTGCGCGGCATTCTCTATCTGTTCGAAGACACCGTGCCCTTTCTGGCGCGGCAAGTGGCCCGGGCGGCCCGTAAATACCTGGATGGTTTGCTTCCGCCGTTTTTCAAGGCGCTGGTGCAACACACCGCCGATTCCAACTATTCCTGGCACACACCCGGCCATGGCGGTGGCGTGGCGTATCACAAAAGCCCGGTGGGGCAGGCGTTTCACCAGTTTTTCGGGGAAAACACCCTGCGCTCGGACTTGTCGGTGTCGGTGCCGGAACTGGGTTCCTTGCTCGATCACACCGGCCCGCTCGCCGAAGCGGAAGCCAGGGCTGCGCGCAATTTCGGCGCCGATCACACCTTTTTCGTGATCAATGGCACCTCGACTGCCAACAAGATCGTCTGGCATTCGATGGTCGCTCGCGATGACCTGGTGCTGGTGGACCGCAACTGCCACAAGTCGGTACTGCACTCGATCATCATGACCGGCGCGATTCCGTTGTACCTGTGCCCGGAGCGCAATGAACTGGGGATCATCGGACCGATTCCGCTGAGCGAGTTCAGCCGCGAATCGATTCAGGCAAAGATCGACGCCAGCCCGCTGACCCAGGGGCGTGAGCTCAAGGTCAAGTTGGCCGTGGTGACCAATTCGACCTACGATGGCCTTTGCTACAACGCCGAACTGATCAAGCAGAGCCTGGGCAACAGCGTCGAGGTCCTGCATTTCGACGAGGCCTGGTACGCCTACGCGGCGTTCCACGAGTTTTTCGCCGGTCGTTATGGCATGGGCACGTCCCGTAGCGAAGACAGCCCGCTGGTATTCACCACGCATTCCACACACAAACTGTTGGCCGCGTTCAGCCAGGCCTCGATGATTCATGTCCAGGACGGAGGTGCGCGGCAACTGGATCGCGATCGCTTCAATGAAGCATTCATGATGCACATCTCGACGTCGCCGCAGTACAGCATCATCGCTTCGCTGGACGTGGCATCGGCGATGATGGAAGGCCCGGCCGGGCGTTCGCTGTTGCAGGAAATGTTCGACGAAGCCCTGAGTTTTCGCCGGGCGCTGGCCAATCTGCGCCAGCACATCGCTGCGGACGACTGGTGGTTTTCCATCTGGCAGCCACCGTCGGTGGAAGGCATCGAGCGCGTGGTCACCGAAGACTGGCTGCTGCAACCCGACGCCGACTGGCATGGCTTTGGTGGGGTGACTGACGATTACGTGTTGCTTGATCCGATCAAAGTCACCTTGGTGATGCCTGGCCTGACGGCGGGCGGTGCGCTGAGCGAACGCGGGATTCCGGCGGCCGTGGTCAGCAAGTTCCTTTGGGAGCGCGGACTGGTGGTCGAGAAGACCGGCCTCTATTCATTCCTGGTGCTGTTCTCGATGGGCATCACCAAGGGCAAATGGAGCACGTTGCTGACCGAATTATTGGAGTTCAAGCGCAGTTACGACGCCAATGTCAGTCTGGCGTCGTGCCTGCCATGCGTGGCGCAACAGAACGTCGCGCGTTATCAGGGCATGGGTTTGCGGGATTTGTGCGATCAACTGCACGCCTGTTATCGCAGCAATGCCACGGCCAAACACCTCAAGCGCATGTACACCGTGTTGCCGGAAATCGCCATGAAGCCGGCTGACGCCTATGATCATTTGGTGCGGGGAGAGGTGGAGGCAGTGTCGATTGATGCCCTGGAAGGGCGAATTGCCGCGGTGATGCTGGTGCCGTACCCACCCGGCATCCCGCTGATCATGCCGGGGGAGCGGTTCACCGAGTCGACCCGGTCGATCATCGATTACCTGTCGTTTGCTCGCACGTTTGACAGCAGCTTCCCCGGGTTTGTCGTTGATGTGCACGGACTGCAACACGAAGACGAGGGCAATGGACGGCATTACACCGTCGATTGCATCAAGGAATGAGGACCTTTCCCAGCATGCAACCGATCATGAATCCCAAATACCCAGGTCTCTCGGTGCGTGTCGCCGATGAGGGATTTGCGCCCTATATCTGGGGCAGCGATTTCAGTTTTGAAGTCGCGGCCTATGGTGCAGCTGAAATCGGCAAACCGGTGGAGCAGTGGCGGGTCACGCCGATCACCCCTTATCGAAAGTGCTACGGGATTGATCCCGAGGAGTTCAGCAGTTTTCGCGATGCCGCCGACAGTGCGGTGTTCATGGCCTATCTCGATGACGAGCCCGTCGGCCATCTGGTGGTCAGCACCAACTGGAACGGCTTTGCCCATATCGACGAGTTGGCCGTGCATGCGCCAGCGCGCCGTCACGGTGTGGCCAAGGCGTTGCTGGATGTGGCGCAGTTCTGGAGTCGCAAGAAGAAGTTGCCGGGCATCATGCTCGAAACCCAGAACAACAATCTGGGCGCCTGTCGACTCTATGAGCGCTGTGGTTTCGTGATAGGCGGGATCGATCATCTGCGTTATCGCGGCATCGACCCGAACACCGCCGAAGTCGCGCTGTTCTGGTATCGCCTGTTCGATAATCCGCTGGAAAACCCGCTCAGCTCGACAACATCGCCACGGCTTGTTCCGTGAGGATGTCCAGCAGCACCTGAACGGCGGGCATGGGCTCGCCGTTCTTCAGGGTCAGGGCATAGAGGCTGATCGGCACCGCAGGCGCCAAGGGGCAGGCATCCAGGCCGCTCGACTTGGCCCCAAGGGCGGTGAAGGGGTCGACAATCGCCAGGCCTTCGCCGGCCTCGACCATGCTGCGCATCATCTGATGAGTTTGCACCCGCGTCTGGATGACCGGGGCAGGGCGCAAGGCATGCAATTTGTTATCGAGCGCCGGGCTTAGCGGATCATGACCTTCCAGACCAACCATCGACTGGCCAGCCAGATCCTGCAACGAAATGTACTTCTGTTTCGGTTGCAGCCAGCCATGGGGCGCCAACAGCTGGAGCTTGCCTTGGGCAATCACTTGGCAATAGATGTCGGCGTGGTCGGGATCGTGCAGGCTCAGCCCCAGATCGCTTTCACGCAGCAGCAGGCTTCTGACGATCTCGCGGGTGGGTTGGCTCAGCAGGGTGCAAGCCGCATCGGGAAGGCGTCGGCGCAGGGCGGCGATGCTGTGGGGCAATAACTGCTGGGCCAGTGGCGGGGTGCAGATGATGCGCAGCGGGTGCGCCTGATACTGCTTGAGGCTGCTGGCCAGGCGCTGGACCGGTTCAAGCGCGTCATACACGCGGGCGATTTCAACCTGCAGCTCCCGCGCCTCGCGCGTCGCCTGCAAACGTCCACGCACGCTGGAAAACAGCATGAATCCCAGCTGATCCTCGGCGTCGCGCAAAATGCCTTCGACCTCGGCCACCGGCAACTGCAGCCATTCGGCGGCGGTGCCCAGATGACCGGTCTGCAAGAGCGCGTGGATCACTTCGATATGACGTAAACGCATGCGTGAAGTCCATGTTCAGCAGGTGAGGGAGTCAGTGACTGAATCCTAACTCAAGTGCGCGCATATGACTTCGGCTCATAACGCGGGGTTATGAGGCAGCGGTGATTTCCGGCCGGCTGCCGACATAGGTGTCGGGCTCGCGCACGATGGTGATTTTCGATTGCACCAGCTGAAACTGGTTGTCGTCGAGCTTATCGACGCGATCGCCAATAGCCAGTTTGTAGGTGGTCACAGGCGCCGAGCCAGTGAGGCCGTCATGCGAGGGGGTGGATTCCTGGAACTCATGCACGGAATAAACGCGGCCTTCCGCGTCTCTTGCATGGAACTGACCGACGAGTACTGCTGCCATCTGCTTAGAACCTCTGGAGATAAATCACTCAATTTGCGGTTCTGTAGACCGTGGTTAAGCGAAGTAAGTTTTCCTACAGGAAAAAAATAGTCAGGGGCGGTGAATTCAACAGCCCACTGGGTGAATCGTCATCTATAACTACAAGTCTTTCCCATCGAACAGTCGAGAGTCTTCAATGAGCAACGTCTACACGATCGCCGTACTGGTCGGCAGCTTGAGAAAGGAATCAATCAACCGCAAGGTTGCGCTGGCCCTGGCCGACCTGGCGCCTGCCAATCTCAAGCTCACCATCGTCGAAATCGGCGATCTGGCGCTCTACAACGAAGACATTGACGGGACTTCACCGCCGGCAGCCTACAGCACTTTCCGACAACAAGTGAGTTCATCCGACGCAGTGCTGTTCGTCACCCCTGAATACAACCGCTCGGTGCCGGCACCGCTGAAGAATGCGATTGACGTGGGATCGCGTCCCTATGGCAAGAGCGCCTGGAGCGGCAAGCCAGGAGCGGTGATCAGCGTTTCGCCGGGGGCTGTCGGCGGGTTTGGGGCCAACCATCACTTGCGTCAGTCAATGGTGTTTCTGGACGTGCCGTGCATGCAGCAGCCGGAAGCCTATCTGGGGGGCGCAGGTTCGGCGTTCGATGAGTCGGGCCAATTGTCCGAATCGGTGAGGCCGTTCTTGCAGAATTTCATCAATGCGTATGGCAAATGGGTCGAGCAGCATAAGAAAGAGTGACCTGAACGCAACACATCCCCTGTAGCAGCTGCCGGGTTGTTCAGTCTTTGCTTTACTGCATATTCGGAATTCCATATATTCACGCCTCGTTTTTCCAGAGGCGTGTACCCGCATGCTTATAGCGTCGCTGATTTTCCTGCTGACCATCACCCTGGTGATCTGGCAACCCAAAGGCCTGGGGGTTGGCTGGAGTGCGACATTTGGCGCCGTGCTGGCGCTGATTTTCGGGGTGGTGCACCTGGCTGATATCCCGATTGTGTGGCAGATCATCTGGAACGCCACCGGCACCTTCGTGGCGCTGATCATCATCAGTCTGTTGCTGGATGAGGCGGGATTCTTTGCCTGGGCAGCCTTGCATGTGGCCCGTTGGGGAAAGGGCAGCGGGCGCAAACTCTTCGCTTATATGGTGCTGCTCGGGGCGCTGGTGTCGGCGTTGTTCGCCAATGACGGTGCGGCGCTGATTCTCACCCCGATCGTGATTTCCATGCTGCTGGCGCTGCGCTTTTCCCCGGCGGCGACGTTGGCATTCGTGATGGGCGCCGGGTTCATCGCCGATACCGCGAGCCTGCCGTTGGTGGTGTCGAACCTGGTGAACATCGTTTCGGCGGACTACTTCGATATCACCTTCAACCGCTATGCGGCGGTGATGATTCCGGTCAACTTCGTCAGCGTCGCCGCCACGCTGGCGATGTTGATGTGGTTTTTTCGTCGTGACATCCCCAAGGCTTACGACCCCGAGCAACTGGAACATCCGTCGACGGCGATCCATGACAAGGCGACGTTTTATGCCGGTTGGGCAGTGCTGGCCATCCTGTTGATCGGCTGCTTCGCCCTTGAGCCGCTGGGCATTCCGATCAGCGCCATTTCCGCTGTCTGTGCCGCGTTGCTGCTGGCCATCGCCGCCCGTGGCCACAAGATCTCCACGCGCAAGGTGATGAAAGAAGCGCCGTGGCAGATCGTGATTTTCTCGTTGGGCATGTACCTGGTGGTCTATGGCCTGCGCAATGCCGGGCTCACCGGGTATCTGGCGGGGTGGCTGGACGGGTTCGCACAGTACGGCGTTTGGGGCGCGGCGATGGGCACGGGCGTGCTGACCGCGCTGTTGTCGTCGATGATGAACAACTTGCCGACGGTGTTGATTGGTTTGCTGTCGATCGATGCCAGCCAGGCCACGGGAGTGGTCAAGGAAGCGATGATTTATGCCAACGTCATTGGCAGCGACCTGGGGCCGAAAATCACGCCGATTGGCAGTCTGGCGACGTTGTTGTGGTTGCATGTGCTGCAACGCAAGAACATTCAGATCGGCTGGGGGTACTACTTCAAGGTCGGGGTGGTGTTGACGGTGCCGGTGTTGTTGGTGACGTTGGCGGCTTTGGCTTTGCGGTTATCCATTTAGAACGGGGTGGCTTCTTCGCGGGCAAGCCTCGCTCCTACAGGATTTATGACGAATGCAAATTCAGCGAACGATACAAAACCTGTAGAAGCGAGGCTTGCCCGCGAAGGGGCCAACCCAGGCACTACAAATCTCAACCACTGCCCGGCACATTCGGCCAAAGATCCGCCACCAGAAACAATCGCTCCGCTTCCTCCCAATCCCCATCCGCGTTCTCGATCAGGCGCACCATCAACTGCGCCGGGGCCAATGGCTCCAGGTCACTGAGCCATGCGTCCAGCTGCCCGGTGTTCCAGGTCTGTTCCGCCGGGTAATGCGCCGGCGCCAGCCACGCATGGCGGGGCAGGGGTTGCCAGCGGCCGAACGGGCGCTGCACGACAAAGTCCGCCCAGTCTTTCTGATGCAGCCAGCTGCCGCGCAGATGCTGTGGATGGGCACCGTGGGGGGGCTCGGCTTGTCCTGGCCACGGATACAGCAGATAACCGCCCAGCCACAGATGCGCGCTGAACTGCTGAATATCCAGCGCCGCCAGCACCTCGCGACTCTCGGGGCGGGCGGAAATCGGCAGTTGGTGTTGCGTCAGATGCGCCAGTTTGCGGTCCAGACGATCATGACAACCTGGTCCGAGCCACTGCGCCGTGTCCTGTCCGTCACCATTCTGCGGCCCCAGATACAGCTTGATCGCCAGTTCCAGATGATGCACGCCGTCGCGATCGCGCAACAGCATGTCCAGCTCGCCCAAAGTGTGGCCTTCGCGGCGGATCGGCATGTTGGCGGCAATCAACTCGATACCCGGCGCATGGCGCACGGCGTATTGCCACAAGCGTTCGTAATACAGGCCCAGTCGCCGGGTCCTGGCCTGCGCCAGCCAGTGCAGCAAGTCGTAACTGTCACGGTCGAGTTGCTTCAGCCAGCGTTCCAGCTGCTCAGGTGCCTGCACCCAGTCGCTGCCGGCCAGCGGATGGCGTTGCGGCCACGGAGCGGTGTCGAGCATCGGCGGCGCGAGGATGACCCAGGCAAGGTCGCGCACTTCGGGGTGGCGCAACTGGTGGGGTAACTGGAGCAAATCGGGAAATAGGATCATCTTGCGAGCATAGCCCTAAACATGAGTACACCCTTGTGGCTGAAAGGATTTTGTCTATCCCGCGCTTTCGCCCATAATCGTGTTTTTCACCGTCGCGCAGGAACCCCATGGAGCAATTTCGTAATATCGGCATCATCGGTCGCCTGGGCAGTTCGCAGGTGCTGGATACCGTCCGCCGACTGAAACGGTTTCTGCTTGATCGTCACCTGCACGTGATTCTCGAAGACACCATCGCCGAAGTCCTGCCCGGTCATGGCCTGCAAACCTCGTCTCGCAAGATGCTCGGCGAAGTCTGTGACATGGTGATTGTGGTCGGCGGTGACGGCAGCCTGCTTGGCGCCGCGCGTGCCTTGGCCCGACACAATATTCCGGTGCTCGGCATCAACCGGGGCAGCCTCGGTTTCCTGACCGACATTCGCCCGGATGAACTGGAAGTCAAAGTCGCCGAAGTGCTCGATGGCCATTACCTGGTGGAAAACCGCTTCCTGCTGCAAGCCGAAGTCCGGCGCCATGCCGAGGCCATCGGCCAGGGCGATGCGCTGAACGACGTGGTCCTGCACCCGGGCAAATCGACGCGGATGATCGAATTCGAGTTGTACATCGACGGCCAGTTCGTCTGCAGCCAGAAGGCCGACGGCCTGATCGTCGCAACGCCCACCGGTTCGACCGCCTATGCGCTGTCGGCGGGCGGGCCGATCATGCACCCCAAGCTCGACGCTATTGTGATTGTGCCGATGTACCCCCATACCTTGTCGGGCAGGCCAATTGTGGTCGATGGCAACAGTGAGCTGAAAATCGTCGTGTCCAAAGATATGCAGATTTACCCGCAAGTCTCCTGTGACGGGCAGAACCATTTCACCTGCGCGCCGGGCGACACCATCACCATCAGCAAAAAAGCCCAGAAACTGCGGCTGATCCACCCGCTCGACCACAACTACTATGAGGTCTGCCGGACCAAGCTTGGCTGGGGCAGCCGGTTGGGTGGTGGAGGCGACTGATGCTCGATCCCGCGCGTAGCTACGACCTGATCGGTGACGTGCACGGTTGCGCTCTGACCCTTGAGCACTTGCTCGACCGGCTCGGTTATCACAAACAAGGTGGCGTCTGGCGGCATCCATCGCGCATGGCGGTGTTCGTCGGCGACATCATCGACCGCGGCCCGCGGATTCGCGAGGCGCTGCATATCGTCCACGACATGGTCGAGGCCGGTCAGGCGCTGTGCATCATGGGCAACCATGAATTCAACGCCCTCGGCTGGGCCACGCCGGCGCCGCCAGGCAGCGGCAAGCAGTTCGTGCGCGAACACACGCCACGCCATGCGCGTCTGCTCGGTGAAACCCTGACGCAATTTGAACATCACCCCGGCGACTGGCATGACTTCCAGCAATGGTTTTACGAACTGCCATTGTTTGTGGATGCCGGGCGTTTCCGCGTGGTGCACGCCTGCTGGGATGCCGGCCTGATCGAGCCGCTGCGCGCGCTGTTTCCCGATGGCTGCGTCGACGAACATTTCCTCCAGGCCTCGGCCGTGCCGGGCAGTTTCGCCTGCACCGTGTTCGATCGTTTGCTGCGCGGGACCGACATGCGTCTGCCCCACGGGCTGACCATGACCAGCGGCGATGGCCTGACGCGTTCGTTCTTCCGCACCAAATTCTGGGAAGACGACCCGCAAACCTACGGAGACATTGTGTTCCAGCCCGACGCCTTGCCCGAACCCGTGGCCCAGACGCCCCTGTCGTCCACCGAAAAAAATACCTTGCTGCGTTACGGCGTCGATGAGCCGCTGTTGTTCGTTGGCCATTACTGGCGCAGCGGCAAACCGGCGCCGATCCGTCCGAACCTGGCCTGCCTGGATTACAGCGCGGTGCTCTACGGCAAATTGGTCGCCTATCGCCTGGATCAGGAAACCCGCCTCGACCCGCACAAGTTTGTCTGGGTCGATGTCGAGCGGCCGGAGGTGTTGCGATGACTACCGTTGCTGTTTTACGCCTGCCGCTGGCCGTGGATTTGAGCGGGTTCGTCAAACTGCTGCAACGCATGCAGGTGCCGCATCGGGTCAGCGAAGAGTCCGGTGAACAGGTGCTGTGGGTGCCGGCCAATATCAGCGAAGACGTCCGTTCCTTATATGAACGTTTCCCGGCGGGCGACCCTGATCAGCAGCTGGACATTCCGGTCGCGCAAACCACCAGGCGGCCTGGTTTCGTCGAGCAGATGCGCCATGCCAAGGCAACCGGCTTGGTGTTGCTGCTGAGCCTGATCGTCGGTGCGGTGACGCTGCTGGGGGAAAACCTCGACACGCTGCGTTGGCTGACCTTCCTCGATTTTCGTATCGTGGGCGAGTACATCCATTTTGTGCCCTTGGCCGACAGCCTGGCGGCGGGGCAGTGGTGGCGTCTGGTGACGCCGATGCTGATCCACTTCGGCATCCTGCACCTGGCCATGAACGGCATGTGGTACTGGGAGCTGGGGCGGCGCATCGAGTCGCGTCAGGGCAGCATCAACCTGATCGGCTTGACCTTGCTTTTCAGCCTGGTGTCGAACTACGCCCAGTTTGTTTTCAGTGGCCCGACCCTGTTCGGCGGGTTGTCCGGGGTGCTTTACGGCCTGCTCGGGCATTGCTGGATTTTCCAGATATTGTCGCCGAACCCGGCATATCGCCTGCCGCGCGGCGTGCTGGTGATGATGCTGGTGTGGCTGGTGCTGTGCCTGTCGGGCCTGGTCTCGATGATCGGTTTTGGCGAAATCGCCAACGCAGCCCATGTCAGCGGGTTGCTCGTCGGATGCTTGACCGGTTTGTTGGGCGGTTTGTACAACCGCCGTAAACTGGCCGTCTAATCAGTTATGTATTAAAGAGCGGAGCCCTTGATGTCCTCTTTTAACGAAATGATTCAAAACATCACCCCCGATATCTACCAGAGCCTGAAGCTGGCGGTGGAGATCGGCAAATGGTCCGACGGTGGCAAACTCACCGCCGAACAACGTGAATTGTCGCTGCAAGCGATGATCGCCTGGGAAATCCAGAACCTGCCCGAGGAAGAGCGTACCGGCTACATGGGCCCGCAGGAATGCAGCTCGAAGTCGATCAGCGTGCCGAACATCCTGTTCAAATCGGATGCCATCCATTGATTGAGATTGGCCGTGGTGCAATCAGCAAAATGTCGGCGCGCCTTGACGGGCCGAACGTGCAGTACGCGTTTCGTCTGGATGACGTCGAGGTGCCGGTCAATCCCTTGATCGGCAGCACGGTGCGTCTGGAATATCTGGGGGCGATTCATTGCACCCATTGCGGGCGCAAGACCAAAACCAGTTTCAGCCAGGGGTATTGCTATCCGTGCATGACCAAACTGGCGCAGTGCGACCTCTGCATCATGAGTCCGGAGCGTTGCCACTACGACGCTGGCACCTGCCGTGAGCCGGAGTGGGGCGAGAAGTTCTGCATGACCGATCACATTGTGTATCTGTCGAATTCGTCCGGGGTGAAAGTCGGGATTACCCGCGCCACCCAGCTGCCGACTCGCTGGATCGACCAGGGCGCCCGTCAGGCGTTGCCGATCATGCGCGTTTCGACCCGCCAGCAATCGGGGTTTGTCGAGGACCTGTTCCGCAGTCAGGTGGCGGACAAGACCAACTGGCGTGCTTTACTCAAGGGCGACGCGGTGTCGGTGAACCTGGCCGAGGTTCGCGATCAGTTGTTCGACAGCTGCGCCGAAGGGTTGCAAGGTTTGCAGGAACGATTCGGCCTACAAGCAATCCAGACCATTACCGACGTAGAAACCCTCGAAATCCGCTATCCGGTCGAGCAATACCCGGCCAAAATCGTCAGCTTCAACCTGGACAAGAATCCGATTGCCGAAGGCACGTTGTTGGGGATCAAGGGCCAATACCTGATTTTCGACACCGGCGTCATCAATATTCGTAAATACACGGCTTATCAGCTCGCCGTGCATCAGTAAGGACTCCAGCATGCGCACCGAACAACCGAAGATGATCTATTTGAAAGACTATCAGGCGCCCGAGTACCTGATCGACGAGACGCACCTGACCTTCGAGTTGTTCGAGGACCACAGCCTGGTCCATGCGCAACTGGTGATGCGCCGCAATCCCGAGCGCGGCCCGGGCCTGCCGCCGCTGGTGCTGGACGGCCAGCAACTCGAGCTGCTGTCGGTCACCGTGGCTGACCGCGAGCTGAGCGACGCTGATTATCAGCTGACGGAAAACCACCTGACCCTGCACCCGACCAGCACCACCTTCACGGTCGATACCAGCGTCAAGATCCACCCGGAAACCAACACCGCCCTGGAAGGTTTGTACAAATCCGGCACGATGTTCTGCACCCAGTGCGAGGCCGAAGGCTTCCGCAAGATCACCTATTACCTCGACCGCCCGGACGTGATGAGCACGTTCACCACCACGGTCATTGCCGAGCAGCATAGCTATCCGGTGTTGCTGTCCAACGGCAATCCGATTGCCTCCGGTCCCGGCGAAGACGGCCGGCACTGGGCGACCTGGGAAGACCCGTTCAAGAAACCGGCGTACCTGTTCGCGCTGGTGGCCGGTGACTTGTGGTGCGTCGAAGACAGCTTCACCACCATGAGCGAGCGCTCGGTGGCGCTGCGCATTTATGTCGAGCCGGAAAACATCGACAAGTGCCAGCACGCGATGAACAGCCTCAAGAAGTCGATGCGCTGGGACGAGGAGGTCTACGGTCGCGAGTACGATCTGGACATCTTCATGATCGTCGCGGTCAACGACTTCAACATGGGCGCCATGGAGAACAAGGGCCTCAACATCTTCAACTCCAGCGCCGTACTGGCCCGCGCCGAAACCGCCACCGATGCCGCGCACCAGCGTGTCGAAGCGATCGTCGCGCACGAATACTTCCACAACTGGTCGGGCAACCGCGTGACCTGCCGCGACTGGTTCCAGTTGTCGCTCAAGGAAGGCTTCACCGTGTTCCGTGATTCGGGCTTCTCCGCCGACATGAACTCGGCCACCGTGAAACGCATCCAGGATGTGGCTTACCTGCGTACTCACCAGTTCGCTGAAGACGCAGGCCCCATGGCTCACGCCGTGCGCCCGGACAGCTTCATCGAGATTTCCAATTTCTATACCCTGACCGTGTACGAAAAGGGTTCGGAAGTGGTCGGCATGATCCACACCTTGCTCGGCGCCGAAGGCTTCCGCAAAGGCAGCGACCTGTATTTCGAACGCCATGACGGCCAGGCCGTGACCTGCGACGACTTCATCAAAGCCATGGAAGATGCCAACGGTGTCGACCTGACCCAGTTCAAGCGCTGGTACAGCCAGGCCGGTACCCCGCGTCTGGCGGTGAGCGAGTCCTACGACGCCGCCGCGAAAACCTACAGCCTGACTTTCCGCCAAAGCTGCCCGGCGACCCCGGACAAGGTGGAAAAACTGCCGTTCGTGATTCCTGTGGAATTGGGCCTGCTTGACTCGAAAGGGGCGGCCATTGCGTTGCGTCTTTCCGGTGAAGACCGCGCCCAAGGCGCTTCGCGGGTGATTTCGGTGACCGAAGCCGAGCAGACCTTCACCTTCGTCGACATCACTGAACAGCCACTGCCTTCATTACTGCGCGGCTTCTCGGCGCCAGTCAAACTGAGCTTCCCGTACAACCGCGATCAACTGATGTTCCTGATGCAGCACGACAGCGACGGTTTCAACCGCTGGGATGCCGGTCAGCAATTGTCGGTTCAGGTGCTGCAAGAGCTGATCGCTCAGCAGCAAAAGGGCGAAGCACTGGTGCTGGATCAACGTCTGGTTTCTGCTTTGCGCACCGTGCTGTCCGACGAGACGCTGGACCAGGCGATGGTTGCGGAAATGCTCTCGCTGCCGGGTGAGGCGTATCTGACCGAAATCAGCGACGTGGCTGACGTCGACGCCATCCATATCGCTCGCGAGTTTGCCCGCAAGCAATTGGCTGAAGGTTTGTTCGAGGCGCTGTGGTTGCGTTATCAGGCCAACCGCGATCTGTCGAAGAAAACCCCGTATGTGGCCGAGGCCGAGCATTTCGCCCGTCGTGCCTTGCAGAACATCGCGCTGTCGTACCTGATGCTCAGCGGCAAGCCGGAAGTGTTGGCGGCGACGCTGGAACAATTCGAGACCAGCGACAACATGACCGAACGCCTGACCGCGCTGGCGGTGTTGGTCAATTCGCCGTTTGAAGAGCAGAAGGCCTTGGCGCTGGCGAGTTTTGCCGAGCACTTCAAGGACAATCCGCTGGTCATGGATCAGTGGTTCAGTGTCCAGGCGGGCAGCACGTTGCCCGGTGGTCTGGAGCGCGTTCGTCAGTTGATGGAGCATCCGGCGTTCAACATCAAGAACCCGAACAAGGTGCGGGCATTGGTCGGCGCGTTTGCCGGGCAGAACCTGATCAACTTCCATGCGGCGGACGGTTCCGGGTATCGCTTCCTGGCGGATCTGGTGATCGAGTTGAATGGCTTCAACCCGCAGATCGCTTCCCGCCAGTTGGCGCCGCTGACTCGCTGGCGCAAATACGACGACGCCCGTCAGGCGTTGATGAAAGGCGAGCTGGAGCGGATTCGTGCTTCGGGTCAGCTGTCCAGCGATGTGTTTGAAGTGGTCAGCAAAAGCCTGGCTTGATCCCTGTTCCGCGGAGTACCTGATCATTCCCACGCTCTGCGTGGGAATGCATCCCGTGACGCTCCGCGCACAGCCTCTACAGCGGACGCAGAGCGTCCATGGCGGCCTTCCCACGCAGAGTGGGAACGATCTTCACGATCTTGCTTAACATCACCCCTCCGAATGCCTCCCCATTCATCCGCACCCGCTATCGCTCCAGTTAACAAAACATAACGTGGCGTCGATTGTCAGACCTTTCCAAACCCCGATAGGATAAGCCAGCTTCCGAAGGGGCTCTAGATTGCGCATTTCAGGACTATGCTCCAGAACAGGCAATCCCGATGAGCACCCCTTACGGCGCCCTGAAAGGTTGAACGACCTAACAATAATAATGGGGGAAGGTCTATGAGTGAGCCTGTCATGGGTGTGGGTATCTGCCGCCCGCCGGCATTACGCAAGTTCGCGTTGCTGGCCACAGCGCTCTCGCTGTTGGGTTGTGCCGTGCTGTCGGCACCTGCGGTGGCCGCTGCGGCGCCAGCGTCCGACACTGTTTATGCCGTTGAATCTGCCAAAGCCAGCAAGAGCCTGATGCTCGACGTCGTGCACGTCGGCAAGCGCCTGGTGGCTGTGGGTGATCGCGGGCACATTCTGTATTCCGATGACCAGGGTGCAACCTGGACCCAGGCCAAAGTGCCGACCCGGCAATTGTTGACGTCGGTGTTTTTCGCCGATGACCAACACGGCTGGGCCGTCGGCCATGACGCTCAGATCCTCGCCAGCGAGGACGGTGGCGCCACCTGGACCAAGCAATTCGAAGATTTGAAACGCGAATCGCCGCTGCTCGACGTCTGGTTCCAGGACGTCAACAGCGGCTTTGCCGTGGGCGCCTACGGTGCGTTGCTGGCCACCACCGACGGTGGCAAGCACTGGGAAGATGCCAGTGATCGCCTCGACAACGAAGACCAGTACCACCTCAACGGCATTGCGGCGGTCAAGGATGCCGGGCTGTTCATCGTCGGGGAGCAGGGCAGCATGTTCCGCTCCGCCGACTGGGGCCAGACCTGGGAAAAACTGGAAGGCCCATACGAAGGTTCGCTGTTCGGCGTGATCGGCACCGCTCAGGCCAACACACTGCTGGCCTACGGGTTGCGGGGCAATCTGTTCCGTTCGACCGATTTCGGCACGACCTGGGAACCGGTCGAACTCAAGGCTGCTCGCGGTGCGCTGGAGTTCGGTCTGTCCGGCGCGACGCTGCTCGACGACGGCTCGATTGTCATCGTCGGCAACGGCGGCTCGGTGATCCGCAGCAACGATAACGGCGAAACCTTCAGCGTGTTCAACCGCCCGGATCGCATTTCCGTTTCGGCGGTGACCGCGGCAGGCAACGGCAATCTGATTCTGGCAGGTCAGGGTGGCGTTCGCGTCACCACGCCAACCGGCGCAGAGAATGGCAAAAACGGGTCGTCCAAATGAGCCGGGCAAATAATAAGAAGGCGGGTCTATGACATCCTTGAGCAGTCATCACCAAGACAAGGCGACGTTTCTTGAGCGCCTGATTTTCAACAACCGCCCGGCAGTGATCGTCATCTGCCTGCTGGTCAGCATCTTCCTGTTCTGGCAGGCGACGCTGATCCGGCCGTCCACCAGTTTCGAAAAAATGATCCCCCTCGATCATCCCTTCATTCAAAAGATGATGGAACACCGTAACGATCTGGCGAACCTGGGCAACACGGTGCGCATTTCCGTGGAGGCCACCGACGGTGACATATTCTCCAAGGAATACATGGAGACCCTGCGTCAGATCAACGACGAAGTGTTCTACATTTCCGGCGTCGACCGTTCCGGCCTCAAGTCGCTGTGGAGCCCGAGCGTGCGCTGGACCGAGGTGACGGAGGAGGGCTTTGCCGGTGGCGAAGTGATCCCGCAGAGCTATAACGGCTCCCAGCAAAGCCTCGACCTGCTTCGCAACAACGTGCTCAAGTCCGGTCAGGTCGGGCGTCTGGTGGCCAACGACTTCAAGTCGAGCATCGTCGACATCCCGCTGCTGGAGTCCTACCCGGACCCGCAGGATCAGGGCAAGTTGCTGGCGCTGGACTACCGCAAGTTCTCCCACGAGCTGGAAGAAAAGATCCGCGACAAGTTTGAAGCGCAGAACCCTAACGTGCAGATCCACATCGTCGGTTTCGCCAAGAAAGTCGGCGACCTGATCGATGGCCTGGTCATGGTGGTGATGTTCTTCGGCGTCGCCTTCGTCATCACCCTGATCCTGCTGTACTGGTTCACCAACTGCATGCGCAGCACCGTGGCGGTGTTGAGTACGACGCTGGTGGCGGTGGTCTGGCAGTTGGGGTTGATGCACTTCTTCGGTTTCGGGCTTGATCCGTATTCGATGCTGGTGCCGTTCCTGATCTTCGCCATCGGTATTTCCCACGGCGTACAGAAGATCAACGGGATCGCCTTGCAGTCCAGCGAAGCCGACAACGCCTTGACCGCCGCACGACGCACGTTCCGCCAGTTGTTCCTGCCAGGGATGATCGCGATCCTTGCGGACGCGGTGGGCTTCATCACGCTGTTGATCATCGACATCGGTGTGATTCGTGAACTGGCCATCGGTGCCTCCATCGGTGTCGCGGTGATCGTGTTCACCAACCTGATCCTGCTGCCGGTCGCCATCTCCTATGTCGGCATCAGCAAGCGCGCTATCGAACGCAGCAAGAAAGACGCGCACCGCGAACACCCGTTCTGGCGCCTGCTGTCGAGCTTTGCCAGCCCGAAAGTCGCACCGGTGTCGATCGTCCTGGCCTTGCTGGCCTTCGGTGGCGGCCTCTGGTACAGCCAGAACCTGAAAATCGGCGACCTCGACCAGGGTGCCCCGGAACTGCGGCCGGACTCGCGTTACAACAAGGACAACAACTTCATCATCAGCAACTACTCGACCAGCTCCGACGTATTGGTGGTGATGGTCAAGACCAAGTCCGAAGGTTGCTCGCGCTACGAAGCCATGGCGCCGATCGACGAACTGATGTGGAAGATGCAGAACACCGAGGGCGTGCAGTCGGCGATCTCCCTGGTGACCGTGTCCAAGCAGATGATCAAGGGCATGAACGAGGGCAACCTGAAATGGGAAACCCTGTCGCGTAACTCGGACGTACTGAACAACTCCATTGCCCGTGCCGATGGCTTGTACAACAACAGTTGCTCCCTGGCGCCGGTGCTGGTGTTCCTCAACGACCACAAGGCCGCCACCCTGGATCGCGCCGTGCATGCGGTGCAAGACTTCGCCAAGGAAAACAACAAGGACGGCCTGGAGTTCATCCTCGCGGCGGGTAACGCCGGTATCGAGGCGGCGACCAACGAGGTGATCAAGGAATCCGAGCTGACCATCCTGATCCTCGTTTACATCTGCGTCGCGACCATGTGCATGATCACCTTCCGTTCCTGGGCGGCGACCTTGTGCATCGTGCTGCCGCTGGTGCTGACCTCGGTACTCGGCAACGCCCTGATGGCCTTCATGGGCATCGGCGTGAAAGTCGCGACCCTGCCGGTCGTTGCGCTGGGGGTGGGGATTGGCGTGGACTACGGCATCTACATCTATAGCCGTCTGGAAAGCTTCCTGCGTGCAGGCCTGCCGTTGCAAGAAGCCTACTACCAGACGCTCAAGTCCACTGGTAAAGCCGTACTGTTCACCGGCCTGTGCCTGGCGATCGGTGTGTGCACCTGGATCTTCTCGGCTATCAAGTTCCAGGCCGACATGGGCCTGATGCTGACCTTCATGCTGCTCTGGAACATGTTCGGCGCGCTTTGGCTGCTGCCGGCGCTGGCTCGCTTCCTGATCAAGCCGGAGAAACTGGCGGGGCAGAAGGGCAATTCGTTGTTCGCTCACTGATCCCTGGCTGAAATAGAAAAGCCGCAACCTGGGTTGCGGCTTTTTTTCATCTGGGGATTAACACAACCCTTTGCAGGAGCCGGCTTGCTGGCTCCTAAAAAGGACCGCGTTGGTTATGAGGGATCAGTGCCGAGCACGACGTTCAGCGCACTGCGCGCATCGTCGAGCTGAACGAGGGTCGCATGCCGCGCACCCAGCGCATCGCGGTTCTCGATCGCCGTCAGGATCGCCTTGTGTCGGGGCAGCGCCAGTTCATGCAGGTTCGGCCGCTGGTTGGAATGTTTCAGCGCTTCAGCAATCGCCACCGACAGCATGTTGCACAGGTTGGCCAGCAGATCGTTGTGGGTCGCATCGGCGATGCGGCTGTGAAAATCCAGGTCCGGCTGCAACAGCGCTTCCGGCGTCGGTGCGGCTTCCATGCGCTGGTAGGCTTCACCGATGGAGGCGATGTCTGCGTCGGTCGCGAACTGCGCGGCGAGGGCGGCGGCAGCGGGTTCGATGATGCTGCGCACGCTGGTCAGCAACTCGAAAAATTCATTCTGCGGGCTGCTTTGCATTAGCCAGTGCAGCACATCCGGATCGAGCATGTGCCATTCCTTGCGCTGCTTGACCACGGTGCCGACCCGCGGACGGGAATACACCAGGCCTTTGGCAACCAGCACGCGGGTGGCTTCGCGCAGCACCGGGCGGCTGACCGCGTACTCCTCGCACAGCAGGGCTTCGGCGGGCAGTTTGTCGCACGGTTTGAAGCGCCCGGAAACGATCTGCATGCCCAATTCCTGGACGATGCGCGAGTGCATGCTTTTGCGGTCGGAGGGTTTGCGGTAATCCATGGGGAACGGCGCGATCCTGTGCGATGGAGATGCCGCGCATGATAGCAGGCGCGGACCCGGTCCTGAATCAGATGAAGAGCCAATGTGGAAGTGAGCCTGCACGCGATAGCGGTCGTTCAGTCAACATCAATGTTGAATGTTCGACCGCTATCGCGAGCAGGCTCGCTTCTACAGGGGGATTGATGTGATCAGTGAGAGTGGCGCGGGACTTCGGAACCGCGGCAGCCAACCAGGAAGTCGAAATCGCAGCCCTGATCCGCTTGCAGCACATGGTCGATGTACAGCTGACGATAACCGCCCACGATCAGATTTTGCGGCGGTTGCAGATCCGCCATGCGCGCAGCCAGTTCAGCATCCGGGATGTCCAGGTGCAAACGCCCGTTGGCGCAATCCAGTTCGATCCAGTCGCCTTCCTTCACCGTCGCCAGAGGTCCGCCGGCCGCTGCTTCCGGGGCCACGTGCAAAACCACGGTGCCATACGCCGTGCCGCTCATGCGTGCGTCGGAAATGCGCACCATGTCCGTCACGCCCTGGGCCAGCAGCTTGGCCGGCAAGCCCATGTTGCCGACTTCGGCCATGCCCGGATAACCCTTCGGCCCGCAGTTCTTCATCACCAGAATCGAGTTGGCATCGACGTCCAGGTCCGGATCGTTGATCCGTGCCTTGTACATGTCGAAGTTCTCGAACACCACCGCACGCCCGCGATGCTGCATCAATTCGGCACTGGCCGCGGATGGCTTGAGCACTGCACCGAGGGGCGCGAGGTTACCGCGCAATACGCAAATGCCGCCATCGGCGCGGATCGGGTTGTCGAGGGTGCGGATCACTTCGTCCTGGCCATAGATCGGCGCGTCCTTGGTGTTCTCGCCCAGGGTTTTGCCGTTGACGGTCAAGGCGTTCGGGTTGGGGATCAGGTTAGCTTCACCGAGGCGACGCAATACCGCTGGCAGGCCGCCGGCGTAGTAGAACTCTTCCATCAGGAAGCGCCCGGACGGTTGCAGGTCGACAATGGTCGGCATGCCGCGACCGATGCGGGTCCAGTCATCCAGGTCCAGCTCGACGCCGATACGACCGGCGATGGCTTTCAAGTGGATCACGGCGTTGGTCGAGCCACCGATGGCGGCGTTCACGCGGATGGCGTTTTCGAAGGCTTCCTTGGTCAGGATCTTCGACAGCCGCAGATCTTCACGGACCATCTCCACCGCGCGCATGCCGGACATATGCGCCAACACATAACGCCGCGCATCCACCGCGGGAATCGCCGCGTTGTGGGGCAGGGACGTGCCCAGTGCTTCGGCCATGCAGGCCATGGTCGACGCCGTGCCCATGGTGTTGCAGGTGCCGGCCGAACGGGACATGCCGCCCTCGGCCGCGAGGAAATCGTCAATCGTGATGGTGCCGGCTTTGACTTGCTCGCTGAGCTGCCAGACCACGGTGCCGGAGCCAATGTCCTGGCCTTTGTGCTTGCCGTTGAGCATCGGCCCGCCGGTAACGACGATGGCCGGCACGTCGCAACTGGCCGCGCCCATCAGCAGCGCCGGGGTGGTTTTGTCGCAACCGGTCAGCAGGACCACGCCATCAATCGGGTTGCCACGGATCGCTTCTTCAACGTCCATGCTTGCCAGGTTGCGGGTGAGCATGGCGGTAGGGCGCAGGTTCGATTCGCCATTGGAGAACACCGGGAATTCCACCGGAAAACCACCGGCCTCGATCACCCCGCGTTTGACATGCTCCGCGATCTGGCGGAAATGCGCGTTGCACGGGGTCAGTTCCGACCAGGTGTTGCAGATGCCGATGATCGGCTTGCCGTGGAACTGGTGGTCGGCGATGCCCTGATTTTTCATCCAGCTGCGGTACATGAAGCCGTTCTTGTCAGCGGTGCCAAACCATTGGGCGGAGCGCAGGTTGGGTTTTTTATCGGACATGATCGATTCTCTTATTGTATGACTATATTGTTCGAGCTAAGGCGTAACATAAGCGCAATTTCGCCGGTTTGGAAGTGTTGTTGGTTAATTAGTAATACTATATAGTCGCTTTCAACGGAGGGATTGCCCTGGCGGTTTTCAGCGAGAGGCGTCCCCCGAGGTTCTATAACAACAACAATCGGAGACCGATCTCATGAGCCAGGAACTGCGGCTTATTCGTCGCATTACGCTGAAACTGATTCCCTTCCTGATCCTGCTGTACCTGATCGCCTATGTGGATCGCTCCGCCGTAGGTTTCGCCAAGCTGCACATGGGCGCCGACATTGGCCTGGGTGACGCAGCCTATGGCCTCGGTGCAGGGTTGTTCTTCATTGGCTACTTCCTGCTGGAGATCCCCAGCAACCTGATGCTCGACCGCTTCGGTGCCCGACGCTGGTTCGCACGGATCATGGTCACCTGGGGCGCCATCACCATCGGCATGGCGTTCGTCCAAGGGCCGCACAGCTTCTATGTCATGCGCTTTCTGCTCGGCGCGGCCGAAGCCGGGTTCTTCCCGGGCGTTCTCTACTACATCACCCAATGGTTCCCGGTTCGCCATCGCGGCAAGATCCTTGGCCTGTTCATTCTTTCCCAGCCCATCGCGATGATGATCACCGGCCCGGTGTCCGGCGGTTTGCTTGGCATGGACGGCGTCCTTGGTTTGCATGGCTGGCAGTGGCTGTTCATCGTCATCGGCACCCCGGCGATCCTGCTGACCTGGCCGGTACTGCGTTACCTGCCGGACGGACCCCAGCAAGTGAAATGGATGGATCAGGCCGAGAAAGACTGGCTGACCGGCGAGCTGAAAAAGGACCTGGAGGCCTACGGCCAGACCCGTCATGGCAATCCGCTGCACGCCCTGAAAGACAAACGCGTGTTGCTGCTGGCGCTGTTTTATCTGCCGGTGACCTTGAGCATTTATGGCCTGGGCCTGTGGCTGCCGACGTTGATCAAACAGTTTGGTGGTACGGACCTGGTGACCGGTTTCGTGTCATCGGTGCCCTACATCTTCGGGATCATCGGGCTGCTAATCATTCCGCGCAGTTCTGACCGCCTGAATGATCGTTACGGTCACCTCGCCGTGCTTTACGTGCTGGGCGCCATCGGGCTGTTCCTCAGCGCCTGGCTGACGGTGCCTGTGCTGCAACTTGCGGCGTTGTGCCTGGTGGCGTTTGCGCTGTTTTCCTGCACCGCAGTGTTCTGGACCTTGCCCGGTCGTTTCTTCGCTGGCGCCAGTGCGGCGGCCGGGATCGCGTTGATCAACTCGGTGGGCAACCTGGGCGGCTACATTGGCCCGTTCGTGATCGGTGCACTGAAGGAGTACACCGGCAACCTGGCGTCGGGGCTGTACTTCCTGTCGGGGGTGATGGTGTTCGGGCTGGTGTTGACCGGCGTGGTCTATCGGTTACTGGAGCGCAAGCATGTGCTGGCGGCCGACCAGTTCGCAGCCAGTGCTCGCGGCGCGACTCGCACCTGAGAGATCACACAAATGCCCTGTGGGAGCGAGCCTGCTCGCGAAGGCGGAGTGTCAGTCGGTAATGATTTTGGATTTGACGGCCTCATCGCGAGCAGGCTCGCCCCCACAGGGTGCAATGCCGCCTTCAAGATTGTTTACAGGAGAAAATCCATGCGTTTAGTGCAGTTCGAACTGAGTAACGGCGAGCGCCGGGTAGGCGTGGTCGAGGAGGGGCTGGTGCGCGAAGTGCAGGACGCGCGCACGGTCCGTGACCTGGCCCTGGCGGCTATCGAGGCGGGCGTCAATCTGCAGCAGCAGGTGAAAACCCTGGGCCTGGGCATCGGCCATGACTACGCGGAGCTGCTGGCGCAACTGCGGATCCTCCCTCCGCTGGATCACCCGGACCCGGCGCACATGCTGGTCAGCGGCACCGGCCTGACCCATCTGGGCAGCGCTTCGGCCCGCGACAAGATGCACCAGCAGGCCGGCGATGAAGCGGCAATGACCGACACCATGCGCATTTTCAAATGGGGCGTGGAGGGCGGTAAACCGGCGGCCGGGCAGGCCGGTGTGCAACCGGAGTGGTTCTACAAGGGTGACGGCAGCATCGTCGTGCGTCCGGGCCAGCCGTTCCCGCTGCCACCCTTTGCCGAAGACGCGGGTGAAGAGCCTGAACTCAGCGGCCTCTACGTCATCGGCCAGGACGGTAAACCGTATCGCCTCGGCTTCGCGGTGGGCAACGAGTTCTCCGACCATGTGATGGAGCGCAAGAATTACCTCTACCTGGCGCATTCGAAATTGCGCAGTTGCAGCTATGGCCCGGAACTGCGGGTCGGCGAATTGCCGGCACATCTGGCTGGCACCAGCCGCATCCTGCGTGACGGTGAAGTGCTGTGGCAGAACGAGTTCCTCAGCGGCGAGGCCAACATGTGCCACAGCTTCGAGAACCTTGAGTACCACCATTTCAAGTACAGCCAGTTCTTGCGTCCGGGGGACGTGCACATTCATTTTTTCGGCACCGCGACCTTGTCCTTTGCCGACGGCATTCGCACCCGGGAGGGTGATGTGTTCGAGATCAGTCAGGCCGAGTTCGGCGCGCCGTTGATCAACGGGATCGCCCCGGTTGAAGCCGCGTTCGAGCCCGGCACCGTCGGCACCCTTTAAGGAGATACGCATGCCTCAGATTCTTGGTCACAACTACATTGGCGGTCAGCGCAGCGCGACTGGCACCGTCAAAATGCAAAGTGTTGATGCCAGCACCGGCGAAGCCTTGCCTCATGATTTCTTCCAGGCAACGCCTGAGGAAGTCGATGCCGCCGCCAAGGCTGCCGCCGCCGCTTACCCGGCCTATCGCAGTCTGAGTGCGGAACGTCGCGCGCAATTTCTCGATGCGATTGCCGATGAACTCGACGCCTTGGGCGATGACTTTGTCGCGGTGGTCTGCCGCGAAACGGCATTGCCGGCCGGACGTATTCAAGGCGAGCGCGGGCGCACCAGCGGGCAGATGCGTCTGTTCGCCAAAGTGCTGCGTCGCGGCGATTTCTACGGCGCGCGAATTGATCTGGCAATGCCGGATCGCCAACCGCTGCCACGACCGGACCTGCGCCAATACCGCATCGGTCTTGGGCCTGTTGCGGTGTTCGGTGCGAGCAACTTTCCGTTGGCCTTCTCCACGGCGGGCGGCGACACCGCGTCGGCGCTGGCCGCCGGTTGCCCGGTGGTGTTCAAGGCTCACGGCGGCCACATGGCCACCGCCGAACTGGTCGCCGATGCGCTGATTCGCGCGGCGGAAAAAACCGGCATGCCGGCCGGCGTGTTCAACATGATCTACGGCGGCGGAGTCGGCGAGGCGCTGGTCAAACACCCGGCGATTCAGGCGGTCGGTTTTACCGGTTCGCTGAAGGGTGGCCGCGCCTTGTGCGACATGGCTGCCGCACGTCCACAACCGATCCCTGTGTTCGCCGAGATGTCGAGTATCAACCCGGTGATCGTGTTGCCGAAGGCATTGGCTGCTCGGGCCGACACCGTCGCCCGTGACCTGACCGCTTCGGTCGTGCAGGGATGCGGTCAGTTCTGCACCAATCCCGGTCTGGTCATCGGTATTCGCTCGCCGCAATTCACCGCGTTTGTGCAGCAGGTCGCGGGCCTCATCGGCGATCAGGCGGCGCAAACAATGCTCAATGCAGGGACGTTGAGCAGCTATGGCAACGGCCTGCAAAAACTCCTAGCTCACCCGGGCATTGAGCATCTGGCTGGCAATCCGCAGCAAGGCAATCAGGCGCAACCGCAGGTGTTCAAGGCTGACGTCAGCCTGCTGATCAATGGCGATGCAGTGCTGCAGGAAGAAGTGTTCGGCCCGACCACTGTGTTCGTCGAAGTGGCGGATCAGGCGCAACTCAGTGCCGCGTTGAACGGCCTGCACGGGCAGCTGACGGCGACGATCATTGGTGAGCCGGCGGACTTCGAACAGTTCGGCGAGCTGACGGCGTTGCTGGAGCAAAAGGTCGGACGGATCCTGCTCAATGGCTATCCGACGGGCGTTGAAGTCTGCGACTCGATGGTCCACGGCGGGCCGTACCCGGCAACTTCCGATGCACGCGGCACGTCGGTCGGCACGTTGGCGATTGATCGATTCCTGCGGCCGGTGTGTTTCCAGAACTATCCCGACAGCCTGTTGCCGGAACCGCTGAAGAACGCCAACCCCCTGCGCATCCAGCGTCTGGTGGACGGCAAACCTTCCCGCGACGCCCTTTAACAGCTCACCGCAATCCCCGTGGGAGCGAGCCTGCTCGCGAAAGTGGTGCATCAGTCAACAACAATATCGACTGACACTCCGCATTCGCGAGCAGGCTCGCTCCCACAGTATTTTGTGTCGCCAGCATGTTGGATGAGCGACACAGACCCACCCTCACATTGAGCTATCATTGCGTCTTTCCCATTCAAAGATTGACTGCCATGACTGCCGCATCCGACACCTTGATCAACGCCCTCGAACACTGTGACATGCTGGAAATCGACGGGCTGCACGCCTTCGATTTTTCCCTCGATGAAGACGAAAACCTGCACATCGAATGCATGGACGGCCGAGCACTCAAACGTTGGGAGTTCAGCATTGCGCAGATCACAGCGGCGACTTTCGATCCTGATTTGAAGAGCTGGATCATTACCGGCGATTCCGGTGAGCATCGACTAGTGCCTATGGACGCGTTCGGCGGTGGTGACGACGAGGAAGAAGGGAATGAGGATGCATAAGCTCTGGCCGCTGTTGATGGCCGGCAGCATCGGCGCGATGGGCATTGAAGCCGCGTCGGCCGACGACTATCAGTTGCTGGTCGGTTCCTACACGGCGGGGCAGAGCCAGGGGATTTATCGCCTGAACTTCGACAGCGCCACCGGGCAGATCAACCCCAAGCCGCTGCAAGTGGTCACCAGTGAAAACCCGTCCTGGCTGACCGTTTCCAAGGATCAGCAGCGTTTGTTCGTGGTCAATGAAAACGGCCCCGGCCAGAAAGACCCGGTCGGGCGCGTCAGCAGTTATTCAATCGATCCCAAGACCCATGCACTGAGCCTGATCAATCAGGTGCAAAGCCTGGGCAACGAGCCGACCCATTCGAGCCTCAGCGCTGATGCCAGTCATTTGTTCGTCAGCAACTATTCAGTGGTTGAAGACCCGGGCGGCACGTTGGCGGTGTTGCCCGTGGGCGCCGACGGCAAGCTCCAGCCCGTGGTGCAGATGAGCAGTCACCCGTCGAGCCGGGTCAATCCCGAGCGGCAGATGTCGGCGCATGTGCATTCGACGGTTTCCTCGCCGGACGGCCAGTACGTGTTCTCCAATGACTTGGGCGCCGACAAGATCTTTGTCTACCGCTTCGATCCCAAGGCCAATCCGGAGCTACCGTTGACTGCCGCCACACCGGCGTCGGTCCAGTTGCCAGCCGGCAGCGGGCCCCGTCATTTGCTGTTCAGCGCCGATGGCAAACACGCCTGGCTGACCATGGAAATGAGCGCGCAGGTCGCGGTGTTCGATTTCCAGAACGGCAAACTTGAGCAGACCCAGATGGTTGATCTGGCGGCGGGCCAGCCTGTTTCCGACAAGGCCGCCGCTGCGTTGCACGCCTCGGCCGATGGCAAGTTCCTTTACGTCAGCAACCGTGGCACCGCCAATCAGGTGCTGGTGTTTGCCATCGATCCTGCGTCCGGCCATCTTAAGGAGCTACAGCGTCGTTCGGTGGACGGTGATCACCCGCGCGAGTTCAGCCTCGACCCGAGTGGCCAGTTCTTGCTGATTGCCAACCAGAAGAGCAACCAGATTGTTGTGGTCGAACGCGATGCCAAGAGCGGTTTGTTGGGTAAAACCGTACAGAAACTGCCGATGGATGCCCCGAGCGACCTCAAGTTCCTGGTGCGTCAATAGGCCGCAGGCCCCGGTTGACGGGGCCTGCATCCTTGTATTAATGCGGCTGATATCTGCTAATGCTACAAAAGATTTCAAGGCGCCAACCCTCGAAGGTTAAGTTTGCTCCACGGCCCCATCGGGCAAGCAAGCCAACTGAATCCGAGGAATACCGCCATGAACTTCAATCTCTTCTCCATCATCGCCGCTTCTGCCATCTCCGCCACCGTTGCTCTGCCAGCCAGCGCCAACGTTGAGATCAGCGACAAAAAATCCCACGCCCAGAGCTACACCCAGAAATACCTGCAACAGAGCGCCAACTTCTACGCGGCACTGGATCACAAGACCCAAGCCTGAAATTCAAGCCCTGCACCCTTTATGCAGGAGCGAAGTCACTTGCGCCGATCGATCGAAATACGTCGAACGTCGATGAGTGATGTCGCTCCTGCATAACGCGTTTACGACAGCATCACATTGCCATCAATGTATCGCTTGATATCACATAGCCATGCATTTAGATTTGACGTTGATTTTTTGACTCAACATCTAATAACAAGGATCGACAGCATGGCGATGCGTCTGGCAGTGGTTCTTCTGTTCCTCTATTCCACCCCCATTCTTTCGGCTGCTCAGCCCGTTTCCCAGGAGCCGGACGCGGCCCGCGAACGCTTGATGAGTTTTATTCAAGACTGAGATAGACGGGCTTAATGATCAATGAAGCTGATGGTGACTATGGAAAACCCTGAGTGGTTGTCACCGCTTTTTTGATCGATTCTGTGGGCACTTAAACATGCCCACGGAGAACACCATGGCCAGCTCAATCCTCACTTCTGCCAAATACGGCGCCTACCTGGCCATAGGTCTTTACGTGGCCCTGGTGCTGATCGTCAGCGTTTCGTCCAATTTGCAGCACACCTTTGAAGCGCCGGTTCAGGTCGCTTATCCCGCCATCCAGTTCGAACACCGTGCTCAAAGCGTCGTGGTCGATCAAGCCGCATCGGCGGGAGTGGCAGGGGCATGAAAGGCAGCAAACTCTGGGTCATAGCCTTCCTGGCATTCATGACCAATGGCGCTTCCCTGTTGGGGATAGGGCAGGGCTCGGCGGGTTCAGTTGCGCGGTCCATCGAAGCCAATCACAACCTGGCGCGTAATATTGAAACCGCAAAAGCTCTGGGCTTGCTGGCCGGCAATCCGCCCATGAAACGGCAAGACGATTTCTTCGGGCCGTTCCAGGTGGATTGCTCGGTAGTGGAGATGTGCGAGGTGTTCGCCTGAAAACGAGCGGCTATTGAGATCCATTGTGGCGAGGGCGTTTGTCGGAACGCCGCATCGCCCCGTTGGGCTGCGAAGCAGTCGTAAATCGGGCGACTCGGTGTGTAAGAAAGATTGAAGGGGGCTGCTTCGCACCCCAGCGGGAGCAAGCTCCCTCGCCACAGGGATTGTGCGTTACTTCTGCATCACGCCTACAAACAACTCTGACGCCAGAAACCGCTGCAACCACCCCTGCAACCGCACATAAGGCGTCTGCCCGAACCACTCGCGATCGACATGGGCGAATTGCCGTATGAACGGCATCAACGCCACATCCGCCAGGCTCGGATGCGCCGCCAGCAGATACTCGCGTCCCTCCAGCAACACCTCCAGCTTGCGCAAGAACACCTCACCTTCAGCACGATAGGTTTCCATCGGCTGCTCGGGGTAACGCTCGGCGTATTTGTAGCGATTCAAATGCACCTTGAACACCTGATCGTTCTCTTCAATCAGCGCGGCGATGTGCGCCTGTCCGGCAGGATCACCCTTGAGCAACCAATCCTGCGGATCGTTCTGCGCCAAGGCCCAGTGCATGATCGCCAGGCTTTCATCGATGACTTGACCGTCGATACTCAGCACGGGGACCGTGCCCTTGGCCGACAGCGCAAGCATTTCGGCAGGTTTGGCTTTCAGGCTGACCTCGACAATCTGCACCGCAACGCCCGAATAGCGCAGGGCCATGCGCGCTCGCATGGCGTAAGGGCAGCGGCGGAACGAGTACAGCGTATTCATTTGACCTCCAGGGTACTCAAGCCATTGCCCTGGCGTTGGACCTGAATCTGCACCGGAATCCGCTCATGCATTTCCTGCACATGGGAAATCACCGCGACCTTGCGGCCCTGGGCTTGCAAGCCGTCGAGTGCGTCCATGGCCAGTTGCAGGGATTCCGGATCGAGGCTGCCGAAGCCTTCGTCGATGAACAGCGATTCGATTTTCAGTGTGCTCGAAGCCATCGACGCCAAACCGAGCGCCAGGGCCAACGACACCAGGAACGTCTCGCCGCCCGACAACGAATGCACCGAACGCAGCTCATCGCCCATCTCGGTGTCCATCACCAGCAACCCGAGCATGCTGCCGCCGCGTTTCAGGCGATAGCGCCGCACCAGTTGTCGCAGCTGTACGTTGGCGTGATGCACCAGCAAGTCGAGGTTGTAGGCTTGGGCGATCTTGCGGAAGGTGTCGCCGGTCGCCGAGCCGATCAAGGCATTCAGGCGAGCCCAGCGTTGATACTCGCTGTAGGCGTCGGCGATCTGCTGCGCCAGGGCTTGGTTGGCGTTCTGCCGACGCTGATCCTCGGCCTGTTCGGCGCGCAGTTCGGCGCAACGGTGCTCGCTGGCGGCGAACAGGTTTTGCAGGTCTGTCAGTGCCGTGGCGAGTTGCTCGGCGTCGAGATTGCCGTTGTGTTGCGCCTGATGATTGAGCAGGCGCTGGTCCCGTTCCTGCAATCGCACGTTGGCCTGTTCGATGGCTTTTTCGCTTTGCTGCAAGTGCTGCCGCAGTTCGCTGACGTGCTGGTCGTCGACGCTCAGCAGCGCTTCCAGTCCGCCATCGTCGAGCTCTGGATGCAAGGCGCGCCAGTCGGCGATCTTTGCGCTCAGTTCGCGGTCTTCGGTTTCCAGGGCCAGCAGGCGCTCTTGTCTGGCTTTGAGTTCAGCGGCCAGTTCGACTAACCGCGTGCGCACGGTTTGCAGTTCCTGATGGGCTGTTGCCTGGGCAGTGCGCGCCTGTTCGACGGCTTGATCCAGTTGCTGCTGCCAGTGTTCGGCGCTGCTGTGTTCGCCCAGCAATTGCGTCAGCCGTTCCTGGCAAGCCTGTTGTTGCTCGGCGAGGACGGTGAATTGCTGCTGCGCCGCTTCCAGTGCCTGGGCGCGGGCCAGTTGGCGGTCCTGTTCTTTTTCCAGTGTCTGCTGGCGTTGTTGCTGTTCGCCGAGCTCATCGCGTTGCTGTTCGAGTTGCTCCAGGCGCTGGGCGATCTGCCGGTCGAGTTGCATGAAGGTCGCGGCCGGTTCGTTGCGCAAGGCCTCCAGTGTCTCGGCCGGAAGCAGGGTGCTGAAGGCGCTCAGCTCTTCGTCGAGACGCTGGCGATCACTGCCCAGCTCACGCTGCTGGTTACTCAAGTGCTGCGTCGCTTGCTGGCTAGCTGCCTCGGCACTGCGCAGTTGCTGCTGAAGGCGAGCCGCATCTTGTTGCAGGGTGAGCAGGGCGGTCTGCCGTTGTTCATCCTGGGTGATGCTCTGGTTCAACTGGCTGTTTTGCTGCGCCAGCCAACTGTCGCGCTTGTTCGCGTCCTGAGCCAGCAGTTGCGTCGACAACGGATGGGCTTCGAGGCTCGGCGTCAGGCCTTGTTGCTGGCTGGCGAGTTGCTCCTGTTGCTGCAGCAGTTCTTTTTGCTGAGCAATCAAACCGCCGACTTCACCGCGCAAATCGGTGAGTTTCTCTTTCAGCAGGTCGACGGCCTTCTGCGCATTGGCCTGCTCGCTTTCATCGTGGCGACCGAGGCTTTGCAGCAACGCTTCGGGTTGATGATAGGGATGGTCGGGGCTGCCGCAGACCGGGCAGGGCTGATCGTCCTGTAGCTGTGCGCGCAGTTCTTCGACGCTGGCGCTACGGGCCAGACGCTGACGCTCCAGCAGTTCGCGAGTGACGGTCAGGGTCTGTTCGGCGATGACCAACTCGTTCTTGGTCTTCACGCCGTCCTGGGTCAGGCGATCACGTTCCTGCTGGGCGCTGAGCTGGCGTTGCGTCAGCTCGGCGCTGCGCTTGTCGATCTCCTGCTGGCTGGCCCACAGCCGTGTCAGTTCTTCAAACGCCCGCAGTTGTTTGCGGTTGTCCTGCAACAAGTTGCCCAGTAACTGGATTTGTTCGGCCACGGCTTCCGGCTCGGCACCGGCTTCTTTGTAGAGCACTTCCAGATGCTGCTTTTGAGCCGCCAGTTCTTCGCCGGCGCGGGCGGCGCTTTGCTCCAGAGCCGCCAGTTCAGCCTGGCCCTTGTTCAAGCGATTACCGATCAACATCAGCTGTTGCAGGCGATCACGGTAGGCGTTCCACGCCTCGCTCAACGGCGCTAAATGCGTGCTTTGCTCAAGCTCCCCGGCAATCCGCTCCAGACGTGCAGCCACCTGTTTTTGTTGCTCGAGCAGGCCCTGAATCGTGTGCTGTCCTTGAGTGCTGGCCAGTTCCGCCTGTTGCTTGTGCTCTGCACTCACACTGGCGTCTTTGACCAGCCGAGCGAGGGTGCTTTGCTCTTCAAAGGCCTGGCGCAGCAACGGAGCTTTTTTCGTGTGCTGGCTTTGGGCGTCGACCAGCGCGGTCTGCGCAGCGCTCAAGCTCTGTTCGAGTTGCGCCTGCCGCTCGTTCAACTCGGCCTGCTGTTGGATGTGCTGCTGAATCTGCGCCGCCAGCGGGGTGAGCTGGGCGGTGAGTTCGGTCTTGCGGGCGAACTGGTGCCGTTGCGGGGCCAGTTGTTCCAGGCGCGTCAGCTTCAACCGGTCGCCAGCCAGGCTTTCCCAGTGCTGCCGGGCGCTGGTCAGCTGTTCGGTGGCGCTCTGTTGTTCGTCCTGCAATTGCCGCAGGTCCTTGAGCCAGGTGTGCTGCAATTCAAGTTGTTTGAGCTGCGCTTGCTGGGTCTTGAGTTGCTGCTGCGCTTCGTTGAAGCGCGCATCGAGCTCGGCCCGGGCTTCGGGAGCCAGCGGCGTCACACCCGTGGCCTGATCCTGCAACAGCTTGTGCGCTTCACGCGCCTCTTTGGCTTTGTCGAAGGCGCGGCGACCGAGGCGGGTGTACAGCGCGGTATCGGTGAGCTTTTCCAGCAGTTCGCTGCGTTCGTTGTCGTTGGCCTTGAGGAAGGCACTGAACTCGCTCTGGGCCAGCAGCACGGCGCGGGTGAACTGTTCGAAGTTCAGGCCCAGCACGGCTTCGAGCTGGGTTTTGAACTCGACTTTCTGACTGGCCAGCAACTGATCCTGATCGATGTCGCGCAGGCTCTGGCGACTGGCTTGCAGCTTGCCGCCGGCCTTTTCGCGAGCGCGATTGGCTTCCCAGCGCGCGCGGTAACGACGGCCATCGATGCCGACGAAATCCACCTCGGCATACCCTTCGCCGGTGCCACGCCGCAGCAAGGTGCGCGGGTCGCCGGTGCTGATTTCGCCATCGGCGTCCGGTGCCTTGGCCGACACCTGAGCGTTGCTCAATCGCGGAACGGCGCCAAACAGCGCGAGACACAAGGCGTCGAGCAAGGTGCTTTTGCCCGCGCCGGTCGGCCCGGTGATCGCGAACAGGCCGGCACTCGCCAGCGGTTCAGCGGTAAAGTCGATTTCAAAGGGCCCGGCCAGCGAGGCGAGGTTTTTCAGGCGGATCGCGAGGATCTTCATGGTTGTTCGCTCTCCATCTGCACGTCCTGCAACAGCTCGGCAAAATCTTTCAGCGTTTGCTCATCGACCTCGCTGCCGTAGCTGTCCTGCCAGGCACGACTGAACAATTCCTGCGGCGTGAGCTGGTCCAGTTCGATCAACGTGGTGCCGTCTTCGACACCCTCGTGACTGCCGTTGCCGGCATATTCGGCGGCGATGCGCACCAGGCGCACGGCTTTGCCTTGAAGGGCGCTTTCAACCTGGTGACGCAAGTCGGGTTGTGGTTCGTCGAGACGCACCCGCACTTCCAGCCACGGCTGGCGCTGAATGTCGGCCAGCAAATCGATGTTCGGCAGGTCGGCCAGTTGCAAGAGAATCTCGGCCAGCGGTGCCGGGCCGATGCGTTGCAGGTTGACCGCACGGGGAATCAGTTTCGGTTCGACGCTGACCAGGGTTTCGCCGTCGAGCGTGACGTCGAGAATCTGATGCTGATAACCGATTTCCGAGAACGACAACGGAATCGGCGAGCCGCTGTAGCGGATGCGCTCTTCACCGTTGACCTTCTGCGGCTTGTGTAAATGCCCCAGCGCGACGTAGCTGATGCTCGGCCCGAACAGGCTGGCGGGCAGGGCTTCGGCATTGCCGATGATCAGGCTGCGCTCGGAGTCTTCCGAAACGGAACCGCCGGCCATGTGCGCATGGCTGATGGCAATCAGCGCCTGGCCAGGCTTGCGCTTGGCATTGGCCGCTTCGATCAGCCACTCGTGCACCTGACCGATGCCGCGCAGGTAGTTGTCACCCAACTGCGCGCCAGTCACTTCGGCAGGGCGCAAAAACGGCAGCGCCAGGCACCAGCCGGCAATTTCGCCGCTGGCATCTGGCAACGGCAGTAACAGCCGTTCGGCGTCCAGTTGACCGTCGTCGAGCCACAGCACGCGGCCAAGCGCATGGGTGCGCAAACGCCGCATCAACGGCGCGGGCAATTCGATCCGCGAGCCGGAGTCGTGGTTGCCGGCGATGATGACGATGGTCAGCAGCGGTTGCTGCTCGTGGGCGCTGACGATGAATTCATAGAGGCGTTCCTGGGCTTTGACCGGCGGGTTGACCGTGTCGAAGATATCGCCGGCAATCAACAGCACATCAGGCTGGTCCAGCTTCAGCTGGCGCAACAGCCATTCAAGAAAGCAGGCGTGCTCGAAATCGCGGTCCTGGCCGTGCAGGTTTTGCCCAAGGTGCCAGTCGGAGGTGTGAAACAGACGCAAGGCGTACTCCGTAGGAAAATAAGGTGATGGCCGCGTGGAAATTGATGGCGGCGAAAAGAGTGGGAGTTTACTGGCAAACCGTCGTTTGGGTGCGTCAAGGGGGGTATTTTTGCCCTGACTTAAAGTATTCGGCGATCTTTAGGCCGTCATCGCGAGCAGGCTCGCTCCCACATTGGACCTGCGTTAACTCCAATGTTGTGTCCAGTACCGTCCCTTGTGGGAGCGAGCCTGCTCGCGATGAACGATGATGCGGTGTTACTTCGGATACAGCGGCGGCAGGCCACTGTCTCCCACCGGATCCTGAACCCGTTCGGCAATCGGGATCGCCTTGATCGCCCGCCACAGATCTTCGCCTTGCCAGTGCTGGCCGGTTTCGCTGTAGAGCGCGCCGTTCAAGCCGTCCAGTGCGTCGGACAGTGGCACGAAGCGGGCGGCCATGTCGGCGAGGGTTTCCGGTTGTTGCCGGGCCCAGGCGTCGAGGGCCTGGCGGGTGGCGTGGGGATCGTTGGCCTGGCAGGCGCGCTTGAGTTCGTCGAGGACGGTGCGTGGGCTCGGGCCGGTCTGCGCGGCGCGCAGCACAGCGGGTTGCCAGCGGCCACGCCACCAGAGACCGAAACCGAGCAGGGTGGTGCAGGCCAGGATCAGGGTGCTGAGTTTCCAGCGCCAAAGGGTTTCGCTGTCGGCTGCGGACATGACCGACGGCGTGCCAGCCGGAGTATCGACCACCAGGCTCGGATTACTCGCCACTTGCAGGCTTCGGGCCGGCAGGCTGCTGTGTTCCAGGTGATCTTCGAAGGTGTTCCACCAGACCACTTCCACCGCAGGCAACTCGATGGCGCCACTGCGGCCCGGCACCAGCGCTTCGCGCTCTTCACGACTGCCGATCAGGCCGCGCTCGGTGCTTTGGTTGCTCAGCACTGGTTGGTCCGGGTAACGGCGCAGGCCGTTGACGTCGGTGGCCGGCAGCGGCGGCAGTTGGGAGCTGGCCAAGCCTTCGGCCTTCAAGGTGAGGCTACGAGTCAGCGAATCACCCGCCTGCGCATGGTCCGGCTCCGGGTTCCAGCTTTCGCTCAGGCTCAGGCTGCGGGCCGGCAACCAGGGCAGGTCGGCAGGGTAGGTAATGGGTTTGGCCTTGACCGTCAGCAGAATCGGAGTGGAGCTGACACGCATCAGTTTCCCGGACTTCGGCGCCTGGGTGGCGTCCTGGGTGGGTTGGGTGTCGACGAGCGTGGCACTGAAAATCTGCGCCGGAATGGTCAATTCGCCGCTGTGTTGCGGGTAGATCGCATAGCGCATTTCAATCACGCCATGACGCAGGCCGTTGATGGCTTTCTCGTAAGTGCGCGACTCGCCCAGTTGTTCGATACGCGCATCGGGAATCTGCAACGGAGTCAGGCTGCTGTCGTCGTACAGCGACACCGAATGATAGATGCGCAAAGTCAGGATGGCCTGGGCCTGCACATAAACACTGGACTGGTCGAGGCTCGCGTCGATAAACACCGGGGCCAGTTTGTTCGCGGTGTCCTGGGTTTCGCTTTCGACCACTTGCACGGTAATCGGCTGGCTCTGCACCTCGCCCAGTTGCAGCGGTGGAATCGTCACGCTGCCGTTTTCCTTGGGCAGCAAGGTGATGATCCAGCGCGTGGTAGCGCGGTTGTCGCCGTTCAGGGTGGTCAGTTGGTTGACCTGGCGGGTGCCACGCACTTCGAACAGCGGTTCCAGCGGTGCCAGGTCAGGCTTGCCGAATTGGGTGACGTCGTTGGATTCCAGGGTCAGTTCGACCGTCTCGCCGGAGTTCAGGCGACTGCGATCGACACTGGCGACCAGCGCCGCCGCCTGAGCCTGGACGGTGCTGAGCAGCAGGGCGAGCATGAAAAGGGTGAAGCGGGTCATCGCGTTTTTTCCTGATCCTGATGTTGTTGCTGTTCGTACCAGAATTTGCGCCTGAGCAATTCGCCCGGGTCATCGGGGATCGTGCGCAGCCATTGCTCCAGCGCCTGACGCTGTTCGCCGTCGATATTGTCGCTGGCCGGCCGCATCGGTGGTGTGGTGCTTTGCTCGTCCCCCAGCTCGCTGCCCGGGACTTCATTGGCGCCCGGTTTCGGCGGTGTTGTGGCCTGTTGCCCGGCGTCCGGCGTGGTCTGCCCGGCGTCGGACTTCGGTGGGTTGTTGTCCGCAGGCTGTGTGGCGGCACCCGGTGGCGTTTCTTGCTCGGTGTCCTTGGTCTCGTCATCGGCGGATTTCTGCGGCTCAACCGGTGGCGGTGCGTTTTTCTGCTTGAGCAGACTTTCTACCAGTGCCTTGTTGGTCTGCGCGGGGCGCAGATCAGGCTGGCGTTCCAGCGCCTGATCGTAAGCGTCCAGCGCCGCTTCCAGCTCACCGCTTTTGGCCAGGGCGTTGCCACGATTGTAGTGGGCGTGGGCATCGTTGCCCTCGGCGAACCGCTGGGCGGCGCCGCTGTAGTCGCCGGCCTCATACAGCGCGACGCCTTGCCACTGCGGATCCTCAAAATGCTGCGACGCCTTCGCCGGATGGCCTTGCCTGAGCAGATGCAGGCCCCGTTGATCGGGGCGCAACCACAAGTCTTCAAAGTCGAAGGCATAGCTCGGTTGCGGCAACAGGAACAGTAAAGGCAGGCAGAACAACCAGCCACGGCGACCGGCGCACGCCGCCAGCAGCAACAGCGGCAGCAGCAGCCAGTAACCCTGATCGGCCCAGGTGTCCAGGCGCAAGGTCTGGCCGTCGTTGCGCAGGGTGCGTGGACCGTCAAGCAGGCCGAGCCCGCGCAGGTCGGTATCGCCCAGTCGCGCTGGGCGATAGCGTCCGCCAAGCTCGTTGGCAAAAGCTTTCAGGCTTGGACTGTCCAGGTACGGCACAAGGATCGCGCCCTGGTCGTCCTTGAGAAAACTGCCGTCCTCCTGTGCGACCGGTGCGCCTTCGGCGGTGCCGATGCCGAGCATCAGGAACTGCGTCGATTTTCGATCCAGTGCCTGGCGAATGCCTTCACGTTCCAGGTCCGTCAGGGTGGAACCGATCAACAGGATCCGGCCTTCACCCAATCCCCCCTGACTCAGCAGTGCCAGGGCCTTGGTCACAGCGAGGTCCGCGCGATGGCCGGCTTCGGGCATCAGCGACGGCTTGAGCGCATCGAGCAGATTACGGCTGGTCGACAGGTCATCCGACAGAGGCACCAGGGTGTGGGCGCTGCCGGCGTAAACGACGATTGCAGTCTGGGCGTCGCTGCGCACTTGCAACAGGTCCAACAGTTTGCGCCGGGCCTGTTCCAGCCGGTTCGGCGCAACGTCGGTGGCGAGCATTTCCGGGGTCAGCTCAAGCACGACCACCAGCGGGTCGGCGGGTTTCTGACTGATTTGTTCGACGCGCTGCCAACTCGGCCCCAACAAGGCCAGGACGGTCAGTATCCACGCCAGGCCGAGGACGACCCACGGCAGTTTGCTGTCGCGACCGTTGCCACCGCTCAGCAAAGCAGCGTGGAAGGCCGGTGGCAGGATCATCTGCCAGCGCCCGGCGCGTTTTTGTCGATGCCAGAGTTGCCAGAGCAGCCAGCCCAACAGAGGCAACAACAGCAACCACCAGGGGCGGAACCAGTACGGCCACAGCGCACTCATCGGCGCCTCCGCAGGCGCAGGCGTTTGAGTCGCTGGCGCCAGTCAGGCAATTGCGTTTGCAAAAACAGGTCCTTGGTAAAGAGCCGTTGCAGCGGGTTGTCCGGCCAACGCTCGCGCACCACCAACAACATGCTCAACAACAACGCCAGCGCCAAAGGCCAGTGATACAGCGCCTGCGCCGGGCGGGCCTGGGTCGGCTGTTGGGTCACTGGCTCAAGTGTGTCGAGGGTGTCCTTGATCGTTTGCAGCTCTTTGCCATCGTGGGCGCGGAAGTACTGACCGCCGGTGACTTGGGCGATGGCCATCAACGCCGGTTCATCCAGATCCAGGCTCGGATTGACCCCCAGGAACCCCAAGGTGCCGCTTTGCTCCGGGTCAGCGCCGATGCCGATCGGGTAGATTTTCACGCCTTCCTTGGCCGCCAGGCGCGCCGCCGTGAGCGGGTCGATTTCACCGCCATTGTTGGCGCCATCCGTGACAAGGATCAACACACGGCTCTGGGCCGGACGCATGCGCAGGCGCTTAATCGCCAGGCCGATGGCGTCGCCGATTGCCGTGTTCTTGCCGGCGATGCCGATTCGCGCTTCGTCGAGCCACACGCGCACGGTGTGCCGGTCGAACGTCAAGGGTGCTTGAAGGTAAGCCTGGCTGCCGAACAGGATCAGGCCGACACGGTCACCGTCGCGACTTTCAAGGAAGTCACCGAGCAAGTGCTGAACCAGCGACAGTCGGCTGACGTCTTCGTCCTGCCACTGCATGTCGGGGAAATCCATGGAACCGGACACGTCCACGGCCACCAGCAGATCGCGACCACTGGCGGCAATCGGCAGGGGATCGCCCAGCCATTGCGGGCGCGCCGCCGCTATCAGCAACAACAGCCACAACAGAATGAACGGTGCTTGCTGGCGCCAGGCCGGCAGGTTGGCGCGCGCACGGCGGCGGGCGAGGCCTTCGAGGTCATTGAGGAAACTGACCTTGAGCGCCGGTTCGCCACTGTCGGCCACCGGCAGCAGGACGCGCATCAACCAGGGCAGCGGCAGCAGGGCAAAGATCCACGGCCAGGCGAACTCAAACATGTTTGCGAATCCAGGTATCGACGGCTTGAGTGAGGCCGGCGATGGCCTTGTCGTCGAGTTTGCATTCGGGTTTGTAGGCGCCTTCGACCAGCACCATCCAGCGGGTCAGACCGGCGGCCGGGCAGCGGTTGTCGAGGAACGCCAGCCACTTACGCCCGTTGAGGGTGTGGCTCTGGCTGTAGGGATAGTGATTGCGGCACAGGCGTTTGAGCAAACCATTGAGTTGTTGCAGCCAGGCGCCGGCCGGTGCGCCGTCGTAGGGTTTCGGCATCCGCGCCAGTTCGGCGAGTGCGGCGATGCGCACCGGGTCCAGCGGTTGTTCGGCGCGGACGATCGGGCGCTTGTTCGGAATGAATCGCCGCGCCTTCCACAGGCCGAAACCGATCAGCGGCAGCAACAACAGCAACAGCCACCAGCCGGGCGCGGGGGGCCAGAACTCGATGGGCGGCGGGGTAATCAGCGGTTGCAGTTGATCGAGGCTGCTCATCGACCTTTCCCCGGTTTCTGTGGGTTGAGGTACTCGCGCAGTTGCTCGACCATCTCGCTCTGGGTGCTCAACGGCATCAGCAATACCCGCAGTTTTTGCGCGAGCAATTCCCAGCGAGCGATGCGCGCTTCGGCCTGGGCGCGGTAGGTCTGGCGCAGGTCGAAATTCAGGGTGTCGAGTTCCAGTTGCGCGCCACGTTCAACGAAACGAAGCAGCCCGGCGGCGGGCAGGGCGTGGTCCAGCGGATCGGACAGCGGCAGCAGCAACAGGTCGCAATGGCGCGACAACAGGCTCAGTTGCTGTTCAGAACCTTCGGTCAAGGCGCGTTCATCGCAGATCACAATCACCAGGCTGCCGGGGCGCAGCACCTCCCGTGCACGACGCAGGGCCATGTTGAGGGAATCGCGGTTCTGTTCGCTTTCGGTGTGCAGCGACTGATTGACCCGCACCAGACGGTTAAGCAGTTGCAGCAGGCTTTGTTTGCTGCGCCGGGGTTTGATTTCGTAGTGCTCGTTGTCGCCGAACACCAACCCGCCGACCCGGTCGTTATGGCCAAGGGCCGCCCAGCCAATCAGGCTCGCTGCCTGAGCGGCCAGCACTGATTTGAACATCAGCCCCGAACCGAAAAACAGCCGACGGCTTTGCTCGACCATGATGAAAATCGGTCGCTCGCGTTCTTCGTGAAACAGCTTGGTGTGGGGCTCCTGGGTGCGGGCGGTAACGCGCCAGTCGATGGTGCGCACGTCGTCGCCGGCCTGATAAACCCGCACTTGATCGAAGTCCACACCACGGCCGCGCAGTTTGGAGTGGTGCAGGCCGATCAGGGGGCTGCGCTGGCTCGGCGTGGAAAACAGCTGCACTTCGCGCACGCGATGGCGCATCTCGATCAGCTCGGCGAGGCTGACGCGGATGCCCGGCTCGGGCGGAAGGAGGGCGTTCATGGGGGTCAAGCGACGGCTACGACGTCGAGAATCCGCTGGACCACCCGGTCCTGATCGATGCCAGCGGCTTCGGCTTCAAAGGACAGAATGATGCGGTGGCGCAATACGTCGAACAGCACGGCCTGGATGTCTTCCGGGCTGACGAAGTCGCGACCGGCCAGCCAGGCATGGGCCCGGGCACAGCGATCGAGGGCAATCGAACCGCGAGGACTGGCGCCATAGGCGATCCACTCGGCCATCTCCGGGTCGAACTTGGCCGGGGTGCGCGTGGCCATGACCAGTTGCACCAGGTATTCCTCCACGGCGTCGGCCATGTACAGGCCAAGGATTTCCTTGCGTGCGGCAAAAATCGCCTGCTGGCTGACCCGGCGCTCAGGCTTGGTTTCGCCGTTCAGGGCTTCGCCACGGGCCTGTTGCAGGATTCGGCGTTCGACGGCGGCATCGGGGAAGCCGATTTTCACGTGCATCAGGAAGCGGTCGAGCTGCGCTTCCGGCAGGGGATAGGTGCCCTCCTGCTCGATCGGGTTTTGCGTGGCCATTACCAGAAACAGCGGTGACAGCTCGTAAGTGCTGCGCCCGACACTGACCTGGCGCTCGGCCATTGCTTCCAGCAATGCCGATTGAACCTTGGCCGGGGCGCGGTTGATTTCGTCCGCCAGCACCAGGTTATGGAAGATCGGGCCCTGCTGGAACACGAAGCTGCCGGTTTCCGGGCGATAGATTTCCGTGCCGGTGATGTCGGCCGGCAGCAGGTCGGGGGTGAACTGGATGCGATGGAACTGGGCTTCGATGCCTTCGGCGAGTTCTTTGATGGCCTTGGTCTTGGCTAGCCCCGGGGCGCCCTCGACCAGCATGTGGCCGTCGGCGAGCAAGGCGATGAGCAAGCGCTCGATGAGTTTTTCCTGGCCGAGAATCTGCGTTGAAAGAAAGGTTCGCAGCGCTAGCAGCGCTTCACGATGTTCCATCGATGACTGTTCCTGGAAAGGGTGACCGAAGACGTTCGAATAACGCCAGGGCTGGGGGCGTTACTTTAATCCATCGCGGGGGGCGGCGACTAACGGCATTTTGTGCAAAGTGCGGGAATTGATGGGTGAAATTGTTGGAAATTTGTAGGCGAGGGACAGGGTGGTGATCTGGCTGGCCTCATCGCGAGCGGGCTCGCTCCCACAGGTGACCGGGTTCTCACATGAAAATACGATCAAATGTGGGAGCGAGCCTGCTCGCGATGAGGCAGGTTCAGGCACCCGAGATTCCGAGGCTTAGAGCTGGCTTATATAGGTGCCGGTGCCTTTAAGGATGTTCTGCAAGGTCTCTTCCACTTCCGCCAGATCCTGCGCATCGGTGCCGTGCAGGATTTCCAGCGAGTCTTCGCCATCGAGCACATCGATGTCCGCAGCGGCGATTTCGATCAGCAGGCGGTCAGGGCTGAGGGTGACTTTCACACCGTTGAGGGCCGAAGGTTTGTCGTGGAAGATGATCTCCAGCTCATCCTCGTCCGGAAAGCGGCTCATCAGGAACATTTCGCCCTCGACGCTGTTGCAGCAGAGCATGGCCAAGTTGTCTTCTTCTTCGTCGCACGGGTTGACGATCAAGAGGTCAGTTGTCATTTGCATGGGGAAATCCTGGCTCGGCGAGCATCGTGAACGCAATAAAAGGCGATTCTGCCAGCCCTCGGGAATTTCTGCTTGTCTGAGTGTCAGATCATGTGTCGCGAACACTTGGAGTGTTACTGGTCATTTCTGGTACGGATGTGCCGCAAAACCGGGGATAAAGCGCCCGTTTTCCTGCACGACTGCTAGTGTTGTTCGAGGCGCATGTCGTGAGCTGCGTACCGATGACCGAATATGTCGCAGCGCCGCAAGCACAGGCCTTGCCGCACTCGTTAAGCTGCGCATCGAATGGATATCCGTAAAGACAGTGTGCAATTCATCGCACAGGCGTTTTTGCCGATACCCCTTCATGGAAGGTGAATGTGACCTGAGTGTCTCGTCCAGCTTCACCCACCTGTCACCCTGTTTCCTCTGCCCGAGAATCAGGAACAGGGTGACGGATCGCCCCGAAAGGGGTTTTGCACGCGACGCTTCCATCAATAACAAGCCCAAGCGGAGTACCACAGATGGCGTTCTTCACCGCAGCCAGCAAAGCCGACTTCCAGCACCAACTGCAAGCGGCACTGGCCCAGCACATCAGTGAACAGGCACTGCCACAAGTGGCGCTGTTCGCTGAACAATTCTTCGGCATCATTTCCCTGGACGAGCTGACCCAGCGTCGGTTGTCCGACCTCGCCGGCTGCACCCTTTCTGCGTGGCGCCTGCTTGAGCGCTTCGATCACGCGCAACCGCAAGTGCGCGTCTACAACCCGGATTACGAACGCCACGGCTGGCAGTCGACCCACACCGCGGTCGAAGTGCTGCACCACGACCTGCCATTTCTGGTGGACTCGGTGCGTACCGAGCTGAACCGTCGCGGCTACAGCATTCACACCCTGCAAACCACTGTGCTGAGCGTGCGTCGCGGCAGCAAGGGCGAGCTGCTGGAAATCCTGCCGAAAGGCACCCAGGGCGAAGGCATTCTGCAAGAATCGCTGATGTACCTGGAAATCGACCGCTGCGCCAACGCGGCCGAGCTCAATGTCCTGACCAAAGAGCTGGAGCAGGTTCTCGGTGAAGTCCGCGTCGCGGTCACCGATTTCGAACCGATGAAAGACAAGGTCCAGGAAATTCTCTCCGGCCTGGACAACAGCCAGTACGCCGTCGATCCAGAAGAAAAAGCCGAAATCAAAAGCTTCCTGGAATGGCTCGTGGGCAACCACTTCACATTCCTGGGCTATGAAGAGTTCGTGGTTCGCGATGAAGTCGACGGTGGTCACATCGTCTACGACCAGGATTCCTTCCTGGGCCTGACCAAACTGCTGCGCACCGGCCTGACCTATGATGACCTGCGCATCGAAGACTACGCCGTGAACTACCTGCGTGAACCGACCCTGCTGTCGTTCGCCAAGGCTGCGCACCCAAGCCGTGTACACCGTCCGGCTTACCCGGATTACGTGTCGATCCGCGAAATTGACGCCGACGGCAAAGTCATCAAGGAATGCCGTTTCATGGGCCTGTACACCTCTTCGGTGTATGGCGAGAGCGTGCGGGTCATTCCGTACATCCGCCGCAAGGTCGAAGAAATCGAACGCCGTTCCGGCTTCCAGCCCAAGGCTCACCTGGGCAAGGAACTGGCGCAGGTGGTCGAAGTGCTGCCGCGTGACGATCTGTTCCAGACGCCGGTGGACGAGCTGTTCAGCACCGTGATGTCGATCGTGCAGATCCAGGAGCGCAACAAGATCCGCGTGTTCCTGCGCAAAGACCCGTATGGCCGTTTCTGCTACTGCCTGGCCTACGTGCCGCGCGACATCTACTCCACCGAAGTGCGCCAGAAGATCCAGCAAGTGCTGATGGATCGCCTGAAAGCCTCGGACTGCGAGTTCTGGACCTTCTTCTCCGAGTCCGTGCTGGCACGCGTGCAACTGATTCTGCGCGTCGATCCGAAGAACCGTCTCGACATCGACCCGGTCCTGCTGGAAAAAGAAGTGGTCCAGGCCTGCCGCAGCTGGCAGGACGACTACGCCAGTCTGGTAGTCGAAAGCTTCGGCGAAGCCCACGGCACCAACGTGCTGGCTGACTTCCCGAAAGGCTTTCCAGCCGGTTACCGCGAGCGTTTCGCTGCCCATTCGGCCGTGGTCGATATGCAGCACCTGCTGAGCCTGACCGAAAAAAATCCGCTGGTGATGAGTTTCTATCAGCCACTGGGCCAGGTGTCTGGTCAGCGCGAATTGCACTGCAAGCTGTATCACGCCGATACACCGCTGGCGCTGTCCGACGTGTTGCCGATCCTGGAAAACCTCGGTCTGCGCGTGTTGGGTGAATTCCCGTATCGCCTGCGCCACAACAGTGGCCGCGAGTTCTGGATTCACGACTTCGCGTTCACCGCCGCTGAAGGCCTGGAACTCGACATCCAGCAACTCAACGACACCTTGCAGGACGCCTTCGTCCACATCGTGCGTGGCGATGCCGAGAACGATGCATTCAACCGCCTGGTGCTGACCGCCGGCCTGCCTTGGCGCGATGTGGCGCTGTTGCGTGCCTACGCCCGTTACATGAAGCAGATTCGCCTGGGCTTCGACCTGGGTTACATCGCCAGCACCCTGAACAACCACACCGACATCGCTCGCGAGTTGACCCGGTTGTTCAAGACCCGTTTCTACCTGGCGCGCAAGCTGACCAGCGACGATCTGGAAGACAAGCAGCAACGCCTGGAACACGCGATCATTACCGCGCTGGACGAAGTCCAGGTGCTCAACGAAGACCGTATCCTGCGTCGCTACCTGGACCTGATCAAGGCCACGCTGCGGACCAACTTCTACCAGACCGATGCGAACGGCAAGAACAAGTCCTACTTCAGCTTCAAGTTCAACCCGCACCAGATTCCAGAGCTGCCCAAGCCCGTACCGAAGTTCGAAATCTTCGTTTACTCGCCACGCGTCGAAGGCGTGCACCTGCGCTTCGGCAACGTCGCTCGCGGTGGTCTGCGCTGGTCTGACCGTGAAGAAGACTTCCGTACCGAAGTGCTGGGCCTGGTAAAAGCCCAGCAAGTGAAGAACTCGGTCATCGTGCCAGTGGGCGCCAAGGGCGGCTTCCTGCCGCGTCGTCTGCCACTGGGCGGCAGCCGAGACGAGATCGCGGCCGAGGGCATCGCCTGCTACCGCATCTTCATTTCGGGCCTGTTGGACATCACCGACAACCTGAAGGACGGTGCACTGGTTCCGCCGGCCAACGTCGTGCGTCATGACGACGATGACCCGTACCTGGTGGTCGCTGCGGACAAGGGCACTGCCACCTTCTCCGACATCGCCAACGGTATCGCCATCGACTACGGCTTCTGGCTCGGCGATGCATTCGCATCGGGCGGTTCTGCCGGTTACGACCACAAGAAGATGGGCATCACCGCCAAAGGCGCGTGGGTGGGCGTTCAACGTCACTTCCGCGAGCGCGGCATCAATGTCCAGGAAGACAGCATCACCGTGGTGGGCGTCGGCGACATGGCCGGTGACGTGTTCGGTAACGGCTTGTTGATGTCCGACAAGCTGCAACTGGTCGCAGCCTTCAACCACTTGCACATCTTCATTGACCCGAACCCGGAGCCTGCCAACAGCTTCGCCGAGCGTCAGCGCCTGTTCGACCTGCCGCGCTCGGCCTGGTCGGATTACGACACCAGCATCATGTCCGAAGGCGGCGGGATCTTCTCCCGCAGCGCGAAAAGCATCGCGATTTCCCCGCAGATGAAAGAGCGCTTCGACATCCAGGCGGACAAACTGACCCCGACCGAACTGCTGAATGCCTTGCTCAAGGCACCGGTAGACCTGTTGTGGAACGGCGGTATCGGCACCTACGTCAAAGCCAGCACCGAAAGCCACGCCGATGTCGGCGACAAGGCCAACGATGCACTGCGCGTGAACGGCAACGAACTGCGCTGCAAAGTGGTGGGCGAGGGCGGTAACCTCGGTATGACCCAACTGGGTCGTGTCGAATTCGGCCTCAATGGCGGCGGTTCCAACACCGACTTCATCGATAACGCCGGTGGCGTGGACTGCTCCGACCACGAAGTGAACATCAAGATCCTGCTGAACGAAGTGGTTCAGGCCGGTGACATGACCGACAAGCAACGTAACCAGTTGCTGGCGAGCATGACCGACGAAGTCGGCAACCTGGTGCTGGGCAACAACTACAAGCAGACCCAGGCCCTGTCCCTGGCGGCGCGTCGTGCCTTGCCGCGGATCGCTGAATACAAGCGCCTGATGAACGATCTGGAAGGTCGCGGCAAGCTGGATCGCGCCATCGAGTTCCTGCCGGCCGAAGAAGCCATCAACGAGCGCGTCGCTGCAGGCCATGGCCTGACCCGTGCCGAGCTGTCGGTGCTGATCTCCTACAGCAAGATCGACCTCAAGGAAGCGCTGCTCAATTCCCAGGTGCCGGACGACGACTACCTGACGCGCGACATGGAAACCGCTTTCCCGCCAAGCCTGGTGAGCAAGTTTTCCCAAGCCATGCGCCGTCACCGTCTGAAGCGCGAAATCGTCAGCACCCAGATCGCCAACGATCTGGTCAACCACATGGGCATCACCTTCGTTCAGCGACTCAAAGAGTCGACCGGCATGAGCCCGGCGAACGTGGCCGGTGCGTATGTGATCGTGCGTGACATCTTCCATCTCCCGCATTGGTTCCGTCAGATCGAATCCCTGGATTATCAGGTTTCCGCCGACGTGCAACTGGAGCTGATGGACGAGCTGATGCGCCTGGGCCGTCGCGCCACGCGCTGGTTCCTGCGTGCCCGTCGCAACGAGCAGAACGCTGCCCGTGACGTTGCGCACTTCGGTCCGCACCTCAAGGAGCTGGGGCTGAAGCTTGACGAACTGCTCAGTGGCGAGATCCGCGACACCTGGCAGGCCCGCTATCAGGCGTACGTCGAAGCCGGTGTGCCGGAGTTGCTCGCACGCATGGTGGCTGGCACTTCGCACTTGTACACCCTGCTGCCGATCATCGAGGCCTCCGACGTGACCGGCCAGAACCCTGCAGACGTGGCCAAGGCCTACTTCGCCGTGGGCAGCGCGCTGGACATTACCTGGTACCTGCAACAGATCAGCGCTCTGCCGGTTGAAAACAACTGGCAGGCCCTGGCCCGGGAAGCGTTCCGTGATGACGTCGACTGGCAGCAACGTGCGATCACCATCTCCGTCCTGCAACAGGGCGACGGCACTCAGGACGTGGAAACCCGCCTGGCGCTGTGGATGGAAGAGCACAAAGGCATGATCGAACGCTGGCGCGCCATGCTGGTGGAAATCCGTGCCGCCAGCGGCACCGATTACGCCATGTACGCGGTGGCCAACCGTGAGTTGCTGGACCTGGCGTTGAGCGGGCAAGCGGTAGTGCCTGCGCCTGTCACAGCAGCTGCCGAGCTGGAACCGGCTGCCTGATCAAGCGCTGAATGAACAAGCCCCGTCTTGAAAGAGGCGGGGCTTTTTTTTGTCTTGCTGTCCCGTCCTGAATAAGGTTTACACCTTCTGATCTGTTTTTCAGGAGGACGTAATGGAATCAGCAAAAAGGCGTAGTCAGCGAGACTACACGCTGACCTTTAAATTGTCGGTAGTCGATCAGGTCGAAAAAGGCGAGCTGAGCTATAAAGAGGCTCAGGAGCGCTACGGGATTCAAGGCAAAACGACCGTTCTGACGTGGTTACGCAAGCACGGTCGGCAGGATTGGAGCCCAGGCACATACATTGGCTCGCCGAGGATGGGGTCTATGCCCGACAAAAACCGACCATTAACGCCAGAACAACGCATCAAAGAGCTTGAAGAACAGTTGGCGCTGTCCAATCAGAAAGCGCAGTTTTTCGAGGCGGTCGTGGATGTCTTGAAAAATGACTACGGTCTCTCTGTCGTAAAAAAGCGTCCCGGCAAGTCCTCGCGCAAAAACGAATCCAAAACCTGAGCATCAGCAGGGCTTGCCAGTTCATGGGGATAAGCCGCCAGGCTTACTACAAACGCAATCGCGCCGATGCAGCTCGTCTGGTTCTGGATCAGAAAGTTGCCGATTTCGTTCAACAAAAGCGCCTGCGGCAGCCGCGGCTGGGCACCCGAAAGCTGTATTACTTGCTGCAATGCCAGCCTCAACTTGAGCTGCAAGTGGGGCGAGATCGGCTGTTTTCGATTCTGCGTGAACGGCGTTTATTGGTGGCTCGCAAGCGGGCTTATCACAAGACGACCAATAGTCATCATCGCTTTCACCGCCACCCGAACCTGCTCAAACCAGGTCCTGATCAGGTTGTTCCCTGCGGCCCGGAACAAGTCTGGGTGGCTGACATAACCTATTTGCCAACTCAGGAAGGTGTGGCTTATCTGAGCCTTGTGACGGATGCTTTTTCGCGAAAGATCGTGGGCTATCACGTCCATGAAAGCCTTCATGCCGAGTCGGTAGCACACGCGCTGAGCTGGGCGGTAAAGCACCGTCGGACAGAGCAGCCGTTGGTGCACCACTCAGATAGAGGTATCCAATATTGCTCGGGGATGTACCAAGCGTTGCACGCGAAATACGGCATTCGATGTTCAATGACGGATGGCTATGACTGCTACCAAAATGCCTTGGCAGAGAGGGTCAACGGGATACTGAAGACAGAGCTTATGCTTCAGCGGCCGCAGGATTTGACGCAAGCGAAGAAGATGGTGAGTGAGTCGGTATCGATCTACAACGGCGAGCGACCGCACCTGTCTTTGAAATACAAAACGCCCGATGCGGTGCATCGGGCGTTAGGGTGAAACAGGTGTAAACCTATTTCAGGACTAGACATGCGAAAGGCTGGCGAAATTCAGTTCAAACAGCGGAAAACAAAACCCTGCCGGCGCCCGTTAATCGGTAAAGAAGAGCCCGCAACGACGATCTGACTATTTTTCTGTATCGCGATGGCTGTGCCCATGTCGAGTACGTCCGTCAAGTTAATACGCAGCAATCCGCGCTCGTTGCCGAAATTGGTGTCCAATTGGCCATCCGGCAGGTATTGAGCAATGATGGTTTTCGAGTCTTGATCTCCCAGTGTGTTGCCGACAGCTACGATCTTCCCGTCTTTTCGTACAGCACCAGATAGCCACTGAACACCCAATGGCGCGTCATCGACTGGCGTCTGCACTGGCTCGCCACCATTGAACGCTTTGACAGGTTCACCTTTTGCGTCGAGGCAAACCAGAAGGGTCCCACGAAGCCCGCCGAGTGTGCTGCCAATACCCAGAATATTGTTGTCTATCAGAGTGAGACTGGAGATTTGGCTGGGTTCATCAATGGAATTGAGCAGAAAAAAACCGTTAGTTCCGAATCCATCGAAAGTTGTGCCGTCGGCGTTGTACACGGCCACCAGTGCGGTAGTTCTGGCGTTCACCATGGCGTTCCCCGCGACAGCAAACATTCCATTTTCAAGCGGGATCATTGAGCCAATCCAGGTCGGATATTCTGGATGCCTGATATATACGTAACCTTTTTTCTCTGCACCGAACTCTTTATCTATCGATCCGTCCCTGTTCAGGCGAATCAGTAACCCTGCACGTTCTGTATAGCTGAACTGTTGATTGCTGATGACTAACAATTTTCCATCAGGCAGTTCAGACGAAAAACTGTCGGGACTAGCGACGGATACACCACTCTGAAAATCTTCAGGCGGCTTGACCGTTACTGACTCAAAGGGACGTATGACCGTCACGCCCTTTTGGCCGAACGCTTGCACTGGGCTTCCTGTCGTATCGAATAGCGCGAATGCCAGTTCATTGCTGTATTCCTCGAGTGAGAAAAAACCACTTAGCAGTATTTCACCGCTTTTTAACACCGTAGTGTGATGACCTTTCGACTTATACCCCGACTCGAACTCGCCAGTGACGACACCACTCGCGCCAAAAGTCGTGTCCTGCATGCCATCGGGGGTTAATCGAACGAGTGAAAATTGTGCTTGATGACCTCCGGCGATCAGCAATCTATCGTCAGGGTCTACCGTGATCCCGTCAGCGTTGTTATTGTCGTTTTGCTGTTTTTCAATCCAAACGATCCCGGTGCGATCGCTACCAAAGCGGGGATCCAGATAATCGAGGCCATTTTTAAGGCGTTTTGTTTGCATGTCGACGCTCCTTTCGAACAATGGGGACTTTGTAACTGTGCGTCGCGAAAGCGTACCCATATCCGGTTCATGCGTCGCAGCGGAGGTATCAGAGCGTAGCGACACCGATTACGCCATGTACGCGGTGGCCAACCGTGAGTTGCTGGACCTGGCGTTGAGTGGGCAGCGGTAGTGCCTGCGCCTGTCACAGCAGCTGCCGAGCTGGAACCGGCTCTGGAATCCTATATTCACGAACTCCAATCCAGAGATGGTTTCATCGAGTTTTTTATCGGCTGCTCATTAATCCAGATAGCAGAAAATTGCCGGTAACATGCTGTCCTCCCGCGTGATACCGCCAATCACGATCCGTCGCTGTTGATCGGTGGCGACGGCTTCTGACAGCTGGCCCGCATAATTAATCCACTCCTCTTGCAGCTCGCCGGATTCGAGGAACTTTGCTGTAACGGTGTAGTACGGCCGCCCTATCCCTTCCATGGAGCCTCCGCATGCAAAAATCTGACCCTTGGCATCAATCAGGCCTGCGTGCCAGGAATAACTGCGGTCCGGCTCCGTAGGGAGCAAGACGGGCTGCCCATTGTTGAAAGAAGTGTCGTAATGACCGTTTTCATCCAGGCATACGAGCATGCCCTGAGAACGATCGGAGCCGCTCTTCTGAGCGAAGACCAGTATTTTGCTTTGGTCCTTGACGGCTATATCCACGTCGACTGAATGGAAATCGAAGTCGTTGAGGAGTGCGAAGCCCTGGTTTGCGAAGCTCGTGTCCAGTTCTCCGTTCACGAAGTATCGGGCAAGCAAGACTGCACGTTGGTCATTCACCACAGCGAAACCGCCTAGCACGACCGTATCCGCTGATGTTTGCACTATGCGCCTGGTGAGTGAAGGGTGCTCAGGGTGCCGGGCGCTTTTGTAGTGTTTACCTTCATGGAAGTTTGAGTCGGGTTGTCCATCCGCCGTCAATCGAATGAGCCACCCCTCGTATACCAACAGTATTTTCCCATCGGGAAGTATCACGGGGTTGTTGGAGGACGCGCTACTCGCTGATCGCTCAGGCGCGGGAAAATCGTTAGCGTCTGCAGAACTTTCAGGGAGAGGAATGACAATCTTGCCAAATTCGCCGAAGTGCGAATCGTAATGGCCTGATTCGTCAAAGCGAGCGAGCGCGGGGAGTAATCTGGAACCTTCGGCCTGATGTGATCCGCTGAGCAAAAGGGTCCCGTTTTTTAAAATGGAAATAGCACTGCCTGTGGATTCGCCGCCATCGTGGAAGCGATCAACGATGAATCCCTGATGACCGAATAATCGGTCCGTACTGCCGTCCTTCAACAGCCGCCCCAGCACGAAACCGACAGTGGTGGAACTGGTAAAGAGCACCTTTTCGTTAGCGTCGATCGCCAGTCCGTGAATTCTTGAAACCTCAATTCCCGCCCCTGGTATACGAATGACGGTTTTCCCCTTTTCACCGAAATCAGGGTCCAACGGGTTGCGTTTGACATGACTCATGATCAGCTCCTTGGAATGATCGAAAGGTACCGACCCCCACTGGTCAATGCCTTGTGTCCAATTAGGTAGGCATTGGAGGCTGAACGTCTACTGTCATTCCTGACAGTAGACGTGTTCATTTTATTGTGATTAAAAGTAAGGTTATGTTGAGCGCTAGTACGGCGCTTGAAGTTGTTTTGACTCAATGGCTGATAGTGTCTCTGTGGGTTGCATCACTAAATTGTTGAGCGATTGATCAAACTTTTGCAGTGCCCGAATTTGCACATTCTGTTGCTCGTTAATATCCGCCACAATCTCTTCACTGCGCTTGTAATCGGCCCATAACGGACTCAACACTTTGGCATCATGCCCTTGAGCAGTGCCGATGTAATTGAAGTTTGAGTCGTAGAACTGCGCACTCACATGCGCTTCGATATCCGAACTGCGCGATGTGATCAATTGGCTGCGGGTGTCGACAATGGCGACCACGTCGGGCTTCGCCGCCCTGAGGCTTTGCATGTCCGGATACACCGTCACCGAGCCGAACTGGCGTTGTAACGATGCCTTGACCCAGTCCACGGCATGGTCCGGTCTGGAGGTGGCCACGTAGGCGTCGTGGATCGATTGCACCAGCAGGCTCTGGCCGAAGCCGGTGCCGGCGTTGGCCTGGTAGTGTTGGAGGTAGTCGCGGTTGGCCTGGGTGTTGCGGCTGTAGACGATACCCAACGAAACCTGGTGGCCGTTGGGGACGTGCGTGGCATTGCTGCGGCCAACCGGTCCAGTAAAAAGGCCTTCCAGCGAAGAGCCGGCTTTGGGCGCAGTGGGAACAGAGCAGCCCGCCAGGATGAGGGTCATTGTTAATGTACTGACAAGCGCAAGTTTCATGGTGTTACTCCAGTGAAACAACATGAGTCGGAAGTTGTAATGTCGGAATATCCGGCGAGTTGTCCAGACTAAACCTGTCGCTGCGCAATGAAATAGCCAGTCGCTGCACTTCTTGGCTGGGCGATAGTTTAATTGGGTTTAAGCGAGGCCCAGTAATTACGCCGGGAAATAAAAAGGCCCGAAATGTTAATTCGCGCCTTTTTATTTATGGCTATCCCTTCAGCTATCAGTTTTCCAAGGGGATCAACACTTTCTCGTCGGGGGACAACACCATGAATACCAATAGTTTGGCAGGCTTGGTTGCACTGGCGTTTTTCGAGACCAGGTGTTCCGAACCGGCGGGTTCGTACCAATACTGTCCGGCCTTGTAAGTGATTGCTTTCTCGCCCTTCACTTGAGAAATAACCGCACCTGACAGCACGTAGGCCATGGCAGTGCCTTCATGCTTGTGGGCAATCGACGATTGGCCGGGTTTGTAGTCGACCTCGATCATCATGGCTTTTTTGCCGGGCACGTTTTTCAGCGCTTCATCCTGCAATACCGTGATCTTTTCTGAAGGGCCTTCGTGAGCAATGGCAGTCGCAGAAACGGTCAGGGCGAGGGCAGCCAGGGGAGCAGCAAGGATACGCAAAGCTTTCATGGTCATTCACCTGCGGTTGGTTTAGTTGTCAGAAACAACAGTAGTGCGCAGGTGGGGCCAATCAAACAGCCAATATTCGCGAAGGTGAGGGGACCAATCTGTAGCGGCCCTGTGGCGAGGGGACAAGCCCTCCGCCACAGGGCCGCTACAGGGTGTTCAGCGGATCGGGAAGCTGTTGAAGTCGACGGAATTCGCCAATCGATTGTCGATCAGGCCAATAAAGCCTTGTACTTCAGGGCAGTTGAAATGCGATTGCATGGCCGCTTCCGATTGCCAGCGGGCGCTGACGGTCCAGCGGTTGCTGTCCTCTGGGCAGCGGTCGACCATATAGGAATCACAGCCCGGTTGCTGACGCAGGGTGTCGACAATCTTTTGCAGTTGCTTACCCAGTTCTTCCGAGCGGCCGGCGGCGGCCTGCACCTGTACGGTATTGATCACTTCGTTGGACATTGCTCACACTCCTGAATCAGGCCGGACGAATCCTGCTCACTGAGGGATAACGCTTATGCAGGATAGGCCTGCACCTGTGGACCGCCAATAGCCAATCGCTGGATAAAGCCGCAGACCAATCGATCAGGCCACCTGCTGCAAAATGTCGCGCAAACGGTCCAGGGCGATGTCGATGTCCAGGGTTTCGATGGCGCCAAAGCCCAGGAACAGCCCGGCCCGTGGCGCTTGCTGGTAGAAAAAGCTGTCGATAGCGTAGAGGCCGACTTCGACCTTTTTCGCCAGTTCGATCACCAACGGAATATCGATAGGCACTTTGCACATCACCACCATGTGAAACCCGGCCGTGGTGGGCACGGGTTCAAGCCAGGGCGAAAGGTCGCCCGCCATGCGCGACAGGATCCGCTCGCGACGTCCGGCATAGATCGTATGGCAGCGCCGGATATGCTTGAGCAGGCAACCTTCGGCGATGAACTTGGCCAGCGCCCACTGGGGCAGGGTGGAGGTGTGCAGGTCGGTCAGTTGCTTGGCGCGGATGACGGCTTCAAGAATCGCCGGCGGCAACACCGCATAACCGAGGCGCAGCTCCGGCAGCATGGTTTTCGAAAAGGTCCCGACGTAGGCGACGATGCCACGCTCATCCATGCTTTGCAGTGAATCGGTCGGGCGGCCTTCGTAGCGAAACTCGCTGTCGTAATCGTCCTCGATGATGATTGCGCCCAACTCATAAGCCCGTTCCAGCAGCGCAACCCGGCGTGCCTGACTCATCGGCATGCCCAGCGGAAACTGGTGGGACGGCGTGACGTAAATCAGCCGGGTGCCCAAGGGAATCTTGTCCACCTCAATCCCTTCGGCATCCACCGGCACCCCGATCACCGTGGCCCCATGGGTGCCAAACAACAGGCGAGCCGGCGGATAGCCGGGGTCTTCCATGGCGACAATGCTGCCCGGACGGGTCAGCACCCGGGAGATCAGGTCCAGCGCCTGTTGCGCGCCATTGCACACCACCACGTCTTCGTCCTGGCAATTGACCCCACGGGAAAATGCGATGTGCCGGGCGATCGCGTTGCGCAGCGCCGGCAGGCCTTCGGGCAGGCTGTAGAAGCCCTTGGAACCGGCAATCTGGCGCAACGCGTGAGAGGTGCAGCGCCGCCAATCGTCCTGCGGAAACTGGCCTTTGCTGGTCGCGCCACCGATGAAGTCGTAGCGTAACGAGCCCTCCAGGGTCGGGTGGCGCAGAAACACCGGCAGGTTGCGCCAGGACTCGATCACCTCGAAGCTCGCCAGCTGTGAATGGCTTTGCTTGGGGGCGGCTTTGGCCGTCCGGGCGTTGACGAACGTGCCTTTGCCGATCACCCCGGTGAGGAAGTTCTCATAGGTCAGTTGCGCGTAGGTGTCGGAAATGGTCTTGCGCGAAATGCCCAGCTGTTCGGCCAGCAAACGGCTGGGTGGCAGTTGCGTCCCGGCTGCCAGGCGGCCGGATTCAATGGCGCTGCGCAGTTGGTTGTACAACTGGCCTGCCAGGTCCTTGCGGCCGTTGATGACAACATGAAGTTCCATACCGGCGAGGCTCCTGGAGCGATTGAGGCGCGTGTGCGTCGCGCCAGATTACCCGCATGAGCCGCCGTGCAGAAGTTGCGTGGGCGAAAAACCCGGGATTGGTCTGCCGCCGAATGGTCCACGGCTTTTTCGTCGAATTGGATCTGTAACGCCGCTGCGTCAGCGCCTACCTTGGGGGTCTTCATTTGATCCAAGAGGGTCACCCCATGAGTTCCCGCCTGGATTACTACAGTGCGTCGCCCAAAGCGATGAAAGCGATGATCGCCATGGAGGCCTTGACCAGCAACCTCAGTATCGAGCCAGCCTTGCTGCATCTGATCAAGATCCGCGCCTCGCAACTCAATGGCTGCGCCTTCTGCACCGACATGCATTCAGTGGATGCGCGGCGCCTTGGCGAGACGGATCGGCGCTTGTATTCGATTGTGGTGTGGCGCGACAGCGGCTTCTTCAACCCTCGTGAACGCGCGGCGCTGGCCTGGACCGAAGCGGTGACCTTGCTTTCCGAAAGCCATGTGCCGGATGACGTCTACGCCGTGGCGCGTGAGCAGTTCAACGAAAGCGAAATGGTCGACTTGACCATCGCGGTCACCACCATCAACAGCTGGAATCGCCTGGCGGTGAGTTTTCGGCAAAGCCCCAGCAGCTGAATCGATTTTCCGCCGTAGGTGTCACGTCAGGTTCATAAACGCTGCGCAGGATGAGGGCTTCAAGGATAGATCGACAGGAGTCATTGATGTCATTCATGGAATCCACCCGCGCCGCCGGTATCGATCCGGTACTGGCGCAGTCTTTCCGGGTCAGCGCCCGTTGCGGCTGTTTCATGCAAGCGGCCCGCAGCCTCAACATCAAATCAACTCAGTTGCGCAAACACCTCGCGCAGCTCGAAACGCAAATGCAGTGTTCGCTGTTCAATCACCAGGACAATGGCCTGGCCTTGAGCCGTGAAGGGTTGCAGCTTCAGGCGCAATTGATCGCCCTGGCCCATGAACACGACGTACCGGTGATCGAACAGCCGCTGATTCGGTTGGCTGTGGCCGAGTCGATCCTGCACGACATCCTGGGCCGCGATCTGGTCTCGTTGCTGCGACGCAACGCCAGCGTGCGCCTGGACATCATCACGCTGGACAGCGAACTGTCGCTGCGAGCGGTCAGTGCAGATGTGGTGCTGTGGCTGGCAGGCACCGAGTCACCGCTGCCGGGCCCGAGTTTCCCTGTCAGCGAGCCTCAGCCTTTGGCGCGACTGGATTATCTGCCGCATATCGCCAAACGTTATTCCCGGGTTGCAGCTCGGCCTGACAGCCTTGATGACCTGGCCGATTTCATGTTGGTGCAATGGCAGCCTGATCGTCAGATCGAGAGTTTTCGGCCGTGGAATGGCGTGGTCGACCAGCGCCTGGCCGGCGTGGTGCAGTTGCATTCTTATGAGCTGATGCTGGAAATGATTCGTTGCAGCGCCTGCATTGGTTTGCTGCCCAATTACATGAGCCAGTTTGACAGGGGGCTGGTCGGGTTATCGGGGTTGTTCGACCAGCCGATGCAGCGCCAGGTGTGGATGGCGGTCAATGCCGAGTCTGCGGGGCAGGCCGAGGTGCAGATGATCGTCGAACTGATTCACAACACCTTCAACGAGCGGCGGGAGTGGTTCGAAGCCTAACCCCGATCCAAACTGTGGGAGCGAGCCTGCTCGCGATAGCGTCGTAACATTCAATATCCAAGGTGACTGACCCGCCGCTATCGCGAGCAGGCTCGCTCCCACATGGGATTCTCGCCATTCCAGGAGATGGTGTTGTAGAGTAAGCGGCCATGTCTGCATCAAGGATGAGTCAACCATGCCCGCCACCGATTCTGTCATCACCCTCGAACGCTTCAGCGAATCCCACATCGACGGCGTCACCGCGCTCTACAACGACCCGGCGATTACCCGTCAGGTCCTGCAAATGCCGTTTCAATCCACCGAGATCTGGCGCCAACGCCTGGCTTCGGATAACGAGCGGCTGGTGAAACTGGTGGCGCTGCATCAGGGCGCGGTCATCGGCAACATTGGTCTGGAGCAGTTCTCGCGGATCCGCCGCAGCCATGCCGGCAATCTCGGCATGGCGGTCGCGGTGCAATGGCAAGGCAAAGGCGTGGGCTCAAAACTGCTGGCAGCGGCGCTGGACGTCGCCGACAACTGGATGAACCTGCAACGGGTCGAGCTTTCGGTGTACGCCGACAACGAAGCGGCCATCGGGCTCTACCGCAAGTTCGGTTTCGAGACCGAAGGCCTGTTCCGTGACTACGCCGTGCGGGACGGCCGACTGGTCGATACCCTGAGCATGGCGCGCCTGCGCCGCTCACTCAAGTCCGACTGACTCAGTCGCCCAACGCGAACGCCACTGCCGCCTGCGCATGCAGTGCGGTGGTGTCTAGCAAGGGCAGGGCGCTGTGCTCGGGTTTGATCAGCAACCGATTTCGGTGCAATCGTCAGTGGCTCGCTGATTACACCGACGAGCAACCTCGTCATCGATAATCCGGCGCACGGGCCAGGCGCTGTTTAGCACTCTCGAAACCAGATCAAAAGATGTAAGTGTTACTCATGATGAGTCACCGTAGATAGAAAGATTTATCCCTGTATTCACGCCGCTTTTTAGGAAATAAGTATTGTCAACTGTCAGGTCTGACAGTTGTCGGGAAAAGTAAGCAAGCGTATTAAAGGAGGCGATAGCGTCACTATTAAAAGCGCTGGTGATGGCTTGGAGAAGTGATGTGGTTAGCGCCTTGTATATAGAGTGTGCAAGGGATATTCATTTATTTTTGGGTGGGTTGAACATGAGTGTCGAACTTAAGAGCGAAAAAAGCACGACGGGTTCTTTTAATGTGCGCGTGGATGGGAAAGAACCGATAAAGCAAGACTCTAAATCGTTTGATGTGAAAGAAGGAAGTGTTGAAATTTGGGTCCTGGAGGGTGTCGGCGGTCCTATGGCGCCCAGAACTCATCTGTTGCTTGGTTTTCAGGGAGACTATCCCAGCGGGCGCCATGACGCTACAAAACTGTTGAAAGTTGAATATAAAGAGTGGTCGGACATGCATGGATTTGAGTATAAGGCCAAGTCGGGCTGGGTCGAAGTCAGCTCAACACCATCGCCGCGACGTATCACTGGGAAATTTGAAATGGTAGTGGGTATTCACTCTAGTTCGCCACCTGGGGCTCCTTCGGAAAAAACGGTGTCGGGAGATTTTGATTTGACTAACGAGTAGTGTGTTTTTTGAAGTAAATACTAGTGCAAGACTTGCCCGTAGAGAGATTTTGCGCTGGCTGATTATAGTTGTAAGTTTGCTGGTTCGTGATGGTATCAGGCACTTTCTTCTGTGCCTGATACAACACTTTTGTGACGAATTTATCGCTATACCTAAAGCATGACATGCCTGTGTCGCACGCCCAGGGTCGACTGACTCAGTCACCCAGCGCGAACGCCACCGCCGCCTGCGCATGCAGTTCGGTGGTGTCGAGCAAGGGCAGGGCGCTGTGCTCGGCTTTGATCAGCATGCCGATTTCGGTGCAACCGAGGATGATCGCCTGGGCACCTCGCCGAGTCAGCGACTCGATGACCTGCTGATACACCTTGCGTGACGCCTCGCTGATCACCCCGACGCACAACTCGTCATAGATGATCCGGTGCACGGCGTTGCGTTCCTCGGCGTCCGGCACCAGCACCGTCAACCCCGTCGCGCTCAGGCGATCCTTGAGAAAGTCCTGTTCCATGGTGAACGCCGTCCCGAGCAACCCGACTTTCAGCGTTCCGGCCTCCACGGCGGCCTGACCGGTCGGGTCGGCGATGTGCAGGAACGGAATACTGATCGCGGCCTGAATCTGCCCGGCCACCTTGTGCATGGTGTTGGTACACAGCACCACGCACTCGGCACCACCGGCCTGCAGTCGCTGCGCCGCATCCACCAGGATCGCCGCCGCGTCGTCCCAGCGCCCGGCATGCTGGGCCTGTTCGACAGGGCCGAAGTCGACGCTGTACATCAGCAATTTCGCCGAACGCAACGGCCCGAGCCGGTCGCGTACCTGTTGGTTGATGAGGCGGTAATACTCGGCGCTGGACTCCCAGCTCATGCCGCCGATTAGGCCGATGGTGTGCATCCTGTTCTCCCATTATGTGAGTCGGGAGAGTGTCCTTTGTTTTAGGTAAAAGGCGCTAGAGGGCGGCGCGATTTGGCCGCACAATGCCCTGGCGCTCGCGCTTCAGGACAGCCAGTAGCGAGGCATCAGGGGAGGACCAGTTGATCCGATGCAACATATTGAAAACTCGCCTTCCCGCCCATGGTTGAAGGGGGTATGAGCCTGATCACAGGTACCCAAATCCTGGCGGTGGTTGAGTCACGGAAGTCTTTCTGATTGTTCCGGGCTTCCGCAAGACCGGCATTGTCACCACCCGCGATAAAAAAGAAGGCCATAAGTGGCAGGGTATTTTGCAGATTTTGCGGCCAGGTCTTGATGACGATTTCGTTTTGTTCGTTGAGTCCGGCAACGCCCAACATCCCTCTTGCCCGTACCGATTGATAAAACGGAACTGAAGCTGGTTTTCCAGTCGCCTCCGACACGTCAAATCCGCATTGTCGGATATGTTGATTGCTGGGTGAACTATCCCAGACACTTTTCCATTGTTCTGCTGTGGTGACTCCGGCACTGCGGCAACGCTGGCTTTGAGAGGGATACGAGGCGTGATGACCGCAGGGCGTGGTTCGATTCCAGGTCCAGCCATCGATGGGAAAGGAGCAAAGGTAATCGAGATCGATCTTGTCCACTGGTGCACCAAAGATGGGGTATAGCATGAAGCCGTTGTTCTTACCCCAGGCAAGGCGTCCCATATTTGCATCCACTCTCAGGTAAGAAAACGAAACACCACCGTTTTTGACGGACGTCGGGCTAGGGTTCCAGACATGATGTGTTTCACCTGGCTGTTTATCGGTGACTCTGAGTGTGACCCCCGAGCACAGAAATGCCGGTGCAGTGACCGAGTTGTTGCAGTTTTGAAGTGTTTGATTGTAAAGATTGGTAAGTAAGTTAACAACTTCCGGTCCGGTCATTGCTGCATGTACGTTACCGGTCGCACCGATCTCCTGAGGCGATTGTCTATCGATTTGAGCACAGCCGAAAATCGATAGAACAAGTAAGGAAAGTATGATCTTTTTCATAAAATCTCGCTCAACCGTCATGTTGGTTTTTCTGTTTTAAATGGTGATAGTTATTGCTTTTCGGCATCAGCATGTGGCGTACTTGGCGTTTCGAAAAGTCAAGGTGCGTTTTCGGGTAAAGGAACAACATGGTTGCAACCGCCTTCCAACGTTTTTGCATACCCCACGTCAGGTCGCCATGGTTCCAGGTTCCACTGCGGCTTATCTCTTGCTATTACCAGGTGGCAGATCAGTTGATGGCGTAGTCCATGGGTGTTTTTCCAGTAGCGACTGTTTGAGTAGTCGCGACTAAGTTCGTCCCACAGATAAGGGGTGCCTTCCGGCGGTGTCCGTCTCGCACAAGGCGTGGGCGTGATAGAAAATGACCACTGGTAGTCGCGATAAAACCATTGCGCACTTTCGACGTATTTTACGCAGCGCTCAACGGTAAGAGTGTAGCTGTCAGACTTTACTGTTGCTGTTTGCGCATGGAGAGATGTATTCAAGCCTGACATTAGCCCGATGATTAGCGGGAAATGGCGGACAACGTTCAGGGCCGTTAAGAAAGAGTTCCACCGCAGGATCGTCATTGGGTCACCACCTGATCTGCGGCAATGTAGGCAAAAGTGGCTGTTCCGGTAGCGTTGACGGGAGGTGTCAGGCGGATGATAGGTACAAAAATTTTTGGATTAGTCGAGTTGTAGAAATCTCGTTGATTATATTGGGCGTCTGCCAATCCTTCGTTCGAACCACCTGCAATGAAAAAGAACGCCATGATGGGAAAGGTGTTGGCGCGACCCGCAGGCCAGGTTCGTATAATAATTTCGTTATGTTCGTTGAAACCCGTAGTGCCTAACATGGATTTTGCCAACAAGGACTGGTAAAACGCCGGCCCTGCCAATGTATTACGGTCATCCTGGACGTCGAAACCACATTGGCGAAGGTTTGGATTACCTCCCGACAAATTCCATACGGCAACTGCTTGTGCTGCGGTGGTCACACCGGCGTCTTGGCAACGTTTGCTTTGTACTGGGTAGCTGGCGGATGGTCCGCAAACTTCCGTTGCACTACGATGCCAACCCCATGCATCCATCGGGTATGTGCAAAGGTATTGCAACTGGTCCTTGCCAGCCGGCTGTTCGAGGAAGGGGTAGAGGATGTAGCCATTCCCATAACCCCATGCGAGCCGTCCAAAGTTTGTATCAGCCCTCAAGTACGAGAAGGATATGCCGCCACTTCTCGTGGAGGTGGGGCTCGGGTCCCAGACTTTATATCGTCCGGCAGGATCTTTCACCGTAACCCTTAGTGTGATGCCAGAACACAGGAACGCCGGTTGTGAGTCTATCTTGTTACAGTTGGGGAACTTCCTGCCATAAAGCGTGGTGAGCTGGGCTGCTACAGTGGACCCATTTTGAGCATTGTTCCCACTGAGCACTCCGCCTGCATCAGTTGGGATTTTATCAGTCTGGCTGCAACCTGCCATAAATACGAATAGAACAAATCCAATTATTCTGTGCATGACGCAATCCTCGCGGACAGTCGTGTAACGACCCCGGCTTAAAGACCTGCTGATTGTTTGGTGTATTTAATTGAAGTCAGGCGTAGTGTTCGTGTATCTATAAAGCAACTCTCAAGCACCATGAAAAAATAAGCGGTTCATTAGTGCCAGTCTTTTTCAGTGTGTAGTTGAACATTACGTCAAACTCCTTATTCTCTGTCAGCCATGCCTGCAAAACAGGCAAATTTGTATAGGTGGGGTTTGTGATAGTGACTTCTTCACCATATCGAGTCACCCGGCCGAACAATGCGAGCCGCACTTTATAATTGCCTTCCAGTGCCGGGTAATAGGCTCTGAGGTTGGTTTTGTCCGAGGAGAGTGTGGGTTCCGGAAGGTGATGTTTTTGTCCGGTGATTCGAATGTCCAGGCGTTCAGACGGAAGGTCCTCGGTGGTGCCCGGTAACCTGACGGTGTAACTGATCTCCGCACGTGAATCGATGCAATCAACCACTTCCAGCCTGGGAACTGGAAATCTCAGTGTCTGCCCTGCATAAGAAACAGTTTGAATCTCACTGCCATACGTCGAAGTGCGTCCGAGCCAATAAACTTTGACAGTTTGCCCTGCGGCGGAACCGGTGAAGTTGACCTCGACCGTAGCAAACTTGGTCTCATAGAAGTCTTTTTCAAAGTTTAATACGGTGCCGTTCTGTTCCTTGGCTTCCAGTACTTTTGGTTTTAGTAGATCCAGAACCGGTCGTTTGATGTGCACATCGACGTAAACCGTACTCGACCAAATGGCCTGCGGGCCGGAAGAGTTTCCAATTTGATCGACGACCCTGAAGCGCATTGCAAATCGAGGGTTATCATTTTTGAACGCGTCTGCAAAAAGCTTCAGTACGATTGTGCCGGCGGTGGCTTGTGCAGCCGTTACCGTGTGCGGAACAGTGTTGCCATCACAATCGAGCGTGATTTTGTCGTACGCCCGCATGTAAGGGTACTTGAGTGTGACATCTACCCCTTGAGCGGCACGAATCGCATCGATACCCTTGGCGATGACGTCAGCGGGAAGTGTCATTTCAAGGTTGGGATTGGCTCCGGATCCCGTTACTTCGCCGCCAGGGCGAGGAGTGTTAAAGAGAACGACAAGGTCTTCGGAGGTTTCCGGTTGCTCCTGACCGATACGTTTGACTTGTAAACGAATCCGGTTGATTCCGTTCTGCAGGATTTCGCCCGGCAGATCCAGCGTGAATCTTTCGTTTTCCTCTCCGGGCTGGATTGTCTTGGTGTCAACGGCCGAAGGTAGGTCATTCAGTAATAGACCTGCGGTGTCGTATGGGCTCATGTTCAGCCAAGGGTCAACCACCGCTTGCACGCTGCCAGATGTAACAAGGGAAAGCGCGATGCCTCCCTGGGGCTCGTCGGGATGGGTAACTGGCGTCGTCCACCCCGGTATGAAGACCCTGTCGATCTTCAACGTTGAGTTGCTCATGAGCGTTTCCTTGGCTATGGGCCGTTGGCCTTCTTGTTACGTCTGCTGTGGTTATCAAACACCTGTCAGGCGAGCGCCGGCTACTGTCAGATCTGACAGGTGAGGGTGTATAAACCCCTGAAAAAGTAACCGTTCGTCGTTTTCATCCACCGTTAAGAGATGTCCTTACGGCAGCTTTGTCGTACGCCGATCACTGGCATCTGCCATGATTGAATCCCGCAGCACCGCTTCAACCAAAGGAACACCGCAATGGACGACGTACAGCAACTGGGCGAGATGCTTCGCCACTATGCAGAAAGCGAAGCGCACAAGAAGCAAGTGTTTGAGTCGCAATCGGCCGTGTGGGCGACGCGCATTGGTGAACTGTTCGACCAGATCCAGCAATGGCTGGAGCCGATCCAGGTGCCGAACCTGCTGGAAGTGAGTCGCGAGGTGTATGTCGCTTCAGGGCCGAGCGTTCCGGTCGAGTCGTCGACGTTCAAGACCGAGAAACTGAGCATTGTCATTGCCGGCAAACCGGTGGAGTTCGTGCCGGACGTGATGGGCGTCGGTGGTCAGATTTCGTTGGCGGTGATGGGTTTGACGGCCGCGCGGTATGGCAGCATTTCGCTGGTGTGCCTGCCGCCTTCCACGAGCTGGCAATGGCGCAAGACCAATGGTTTGAAAGACCCGGATACGTTTGCCTTCGACGCGAACTTCCTGGCGCAGCAGTTGCAGAGCCTGATCCCCCGCGAACGCGGCTGATTCTCTGACCTTACACATAATCCTGTGGGAGATTCTATGGTTGAGGGGAAACCCTCAACTGACCTTTGACTGATATTCGCTTTGCCCTTTCAGCAAGGCGAATGCCACCCGCGCAAGCTTGCGAGCCAGCATCACCAGCGCCTCAGTAGTGCTGAAGCCCCGGGCTCTTTGGGCTTCGTAAAACCCTTTCCAGGCTTTCGTACGGCTAGCCGACATCGCTGCATTGTGCAGAAGCCGGCGGGCCTCGGGGTCACCGCGCTTGGTCAAACTGCGGCGACCGTCCTTCTGTCCTGATTTAGACACCCGTAAATCCATGCCCAGGAAGGCGATAAACGCATCCGCGTTTCTAAAATCCCCGCGCTGAAATGCAGTTATCAAGCGAGCCCCAGTCAAAAATCCAATGCCTTCAACTTTCAGGCAACGTTTCAGTTGACCGAGTAAACCGGCTTCTTTGAGCTGATCGTTGATCGTCTTTTCGATCAGCGTTTCAAGCTGCTGCATGGACTTCACTTGTTCTGCAAAAGCCGCTTTCAGCAGCGGCTCATTCGACCAACTCTGCACCAGGCCAACCCTAGCCTGGACCAAGGCAGCCCGGCGGCGGAAGAGGCTCAGGAGCTGGCGGTACAGCGGTGATGGAGGGGTCCAGGGGCGCAACTCCTCGGCTTCGTTCTTCAGGTAACGGGCCAGCAACTTGGCGTCCAGCGCGTCGGTTTTGGCGCGGATCTTCACGCCTTCGCGATAATGTTTGAGTTCATAGCCTCCCACCATGTAAATCGCACATCCGGCCTCATAGGCCAGATCAGCAAAGTCCAGGTGATAGATGTTGGTCGCCTCAATGGCAATAGCCACCGTCCCCGGCAACGTATTCAGCCACTGCTTGATGGATGTTTTAGTGTTGGGAATCTCTTTAAGCAAATCGTTATCAGCCTGATAAATCACCAGTTCATTCTTGGCGACATCCACGCCCACGATCGGTTTTGATAGAGAGACCGGCATTGCCATAGGATTTCCTCCGAGATAAGGTTTGAGCACTTGAAGGGCTCACCCAGAGGCGCAGGCTTGTTCCTATCGTCGGTCTAGCCAGATGCATTCTTTATCGGCGCTTGGGTGAAAGGAGGAGGGGCGAAATCTCCCACAGTCTGTACTGCGTCAACAGTCAGAATCGAGCCTTGTCCCTCCTCCTCCCTTCAAGTCCTACCATACAAGCGAGCCTGTTCACGATGACGGTGTATCAGTCAGCATTAATATCGACTGACACTGCGCCATCGCGACCAGGCTCGCTCCCACATTTGGATGTGTGGTGTGTCAGATTTCCAGGTTGACCCAACCGGATTTAGCTTCTTCGGGGGCTACCGCCTTCACAGTCTTCCCCGTCGCCAACTCCACCCGCCGCGCCACCTCAGGGTCATCGGCAAACGGAATCAGGCTCGCGTCCTCCAGGCTCTCGGCCGTCTGGTGTTTCAGGCAATACTCGATTGCCAGCCAAAACCCCACGACCCCGAACAAATTCAGCACTATCTCGGTCATCTCAAACCTCACGCAATCTGCGCTTCACGTTCGGCCATCGCCATGTCCGAAACCCGCACGGTGCGCCACGTGTTGTAGGCCATCAGCAACATGCCGCTGAGGAAGAAAACCCCGCCGGCAAAGCGCACCACGAACCCCGGATGGCTGGCCTGCAAGGCCTCGACGAACGAGTAGGTCAGGGTGCCGTCGTCGTTGATCGCACGCCACATCAACCCTTGGGTGATGCCGTTGACCCACATCGAGGCGATATACAACACCGTGCCGATGGTCGCGAGCCAGAAGTGCAAGTTGATCAGCGGCGTACTGAACATCTGCTCACGACCGAAGACTTTCGGCACCATGTGGTAAATGGCCCCGAAGGTGATCATCGCCACCCAACCGAGGGCGCCAGCGTGGACGTGGCCGATGGTCCAGTCGGTGTAATGGGAGAGGGCGTTGACCGTTTTGATGGCCATCATCGGTCCTTCGAACGTCGACATCCCGTAGAACGCCAGCGACAGCACCAAAAAGCGCAGGATTGGGTCGGTGCGCAATTTATGCCAGGCGCCCGACAGGGTCATCATGCCGTTAATCATCCCGCCCCAGCTCGGTGCCAGCAGGATCAGCGACATCGCCATGCCCAGCGACTGCGCCCAGTCCGGCAGTGCGGTGTAGTGCAAATGGTGCGGGCCGGCCCAGATGTACAGGGTGATCAGCGCCCAGAAATGCACGATCGACAACCGATACGAATACACCGGCCGCCCGACCTGTTTCGGCACGAAGTAATACATCATCCCCAGGAACCCGGTGGTGAGGAAAAAGCCCACCGCGTTATGCCCGTACCACCACTGCACCATGGCGTCGGTGGCCCCCGAATACACCGGATAGGACTTGAACCAGTCCACCGGAATCGACAGGTGATTGACCACGTGCAGCATCGCGATCACGACGATGAAGGCACCGAAGAACCAGTTGCCGACGTAGATGTGCCTGGTCTTGCGCTGCACCACGGTGGTGAAGAAGACGATGGCGTAGGCGACCCAGACCAAGGTCATCCACACCGCGCCGGAGAACTCGATCTCGGCGTATTCCTTGGTGGTGGTGTAGCCCAGCGGCAGGGTGATCAGCATCACCACAATCACCGACTGCCAGCCCCAAAAGGTGAACGCGGCCAGTTTGTCGGAGTACAGCCGTACCTGACACGTGCGCTGCACCGCGTAGTAACTGGCGGCGAATTGCGCGCTGCCGGCAAAGCCGAAAATGACCAGGCTGGTGTGCAGCGGGCGCAAGCGGCCGAAGGTGGTCCACGGCAGGTCGAGGTTCATCTCGGGCCATACCAGTTGCGAGGCGATCCACACCCCCATTGCCATCCCCACGACGCCCCAGACGATGGTTGCCACGACGAATTGGCGGACGACCTTGTAGTTATAGGCCTGTCCGATTGTTGCTGTGCTCATGGTCAATGCTTCCACGGTTGCAAAGTCTTGCCAGGCCACCCGGACTGGCATGTCGTCCACTGTAGAAACCCTGCCCGAAACAAAACAGACTCAGAAAAACCGAGTTTATGCGGATCAGATACGAGGCCTGCCTGCGGTGATCTGACGCACTCTGATACGGTTTTTTAGCATTCAGGTGAATCTATAACGCGCTGCGCCGTAGGTTCATAGTCACTGCCACAAGCACCGCCACCCTGTAGCAGAGCGTGCGATCCACCCTGATGAGGTAGCCACATGTATCAGTACGACGACTATGACCGGGCCTTGGTCTTCGAGCGGGTTGCGCAGTTTCGCGATCAGGTCGAGCGTTTCATGACGGGCGAGTTGAGCGAGGAAGAGTTCCTGCCGTTGCGTCTGCAGAACGGCCTGTATATGCAAAAGCACGCCTACATGCTGCGCGTGGCGATTCCTTACGGCACCCTGAGCGCCAGGCAGATGCGCACGCTGGCGAGCATCGCCCGGGACTATGATCGCGGTTACGGCCACTTCACCACTCGGCAGAACATGCAGTTCAACTGGATCGAACTGGCGCAGGTGCCGGATATCCTCGAACGACTTGCCCAGGTCGAGATGCACGCGATCCAGACCTCCGGCAACTGCGTGCGTAACATCACCACCGAAGCGTTTGCCGGTGTGGCGGCGGACGAACTGATGGACCCGCGACCGCTGGCCGAGATCCTGCGCCAGTGGTCGACCATCAACCCGGAATTTCTGTACCTTCCGCGCAAGTTCAAGATTGCCATCTGCTCGGCGGAGCAGGACCGCGCCGCGATCATGATGCATGACATTGGCCTTTATCTTTATCGCGATGACAGTGGGCAGATGCTGCTGCGGGTCATTGTCGGTGGCGGGTTGGGGCGCACGCCGATTCTTGGGTTACAGATTCGCGAGGGTTTGCCCTGGCAGCATTTGCTTTCCTATGTTGAGGCGGTGCTGCGGGTCTACAACCGTCACGGCCGACGCGACAACAAGTACAAGGCGCGGATCAAGATTCTGGTCAAGGCCCTGGGCATCGAAGCTTTCGCCAGGGAAGTGGAGGAAGAATGGCAGTACCTCAAGGACGGTCCGGCGCAGTTGACCGACGTCGAATATGAGCGGGTCGCCAGTGCCTTCGTGTCGCCCGATTACCGATCGCTGTCCGACACGGACCTGAATTTCGGCACGCGCCTGGCCGAGAACCCGGCCTTCGCACGTTGGGTTACGCGCAACGTTCAACCGCACAAGGTCGCGGGTTACACCAGCGTGGTGCTGTCGACCAAACCGGGCTTCGACTCACCACCGGGGGACGTGACGACCGAGCAAATGTTGGCCGTGGCCGAGTGGTCCGAACAGTTCGGGTTCGGCGAAATTCGCATCGCCCATGAACAGAACATCGTGCTGCCGGACGTACCCAAAGCTGATCTCTACACCCTGTGGTGCCTGGCCTGCGAGCAGGGCCTGGGCTGCGCCAATATCGGTTTGCTGACCGACATCATCGCGTGCCCCGGCGGCGATTTCTGCGCGCTGGCCAACGCCAAATCGATCCCGATTGCCCAAGCGATCCAGGCACGTTTCGAAGACCTGGATTACCTCCACGACCTGGGCGACATCAGCCTGAACATTTCCGGCTGCATGAACGCCTGCGGTCACCACCACATCGGCAACATCGGCATTCTGGGCGTCGATAAGAACGGCAGCGAGTGGTACCAGATCACCCTCGGCGGCAGCCAGGGCAAGAACAGCGCCCTGGGCAAAGTCATCGGCCCGTCCTTCAGCGCGGCAGAGGTGCCCGGGGTGATCGAGCGGATCATCGCCACGTTCGTCGATTACCGCGAGAGCGAAGAACTGTTTGTCGACACCTTGCAGCGCATTGGTCTTGAGCCGTTCAAGGAGCAGGTTTATCCAAAGTTGCTGGAGGTCTCGGCATGAACAATCTGTTGCGACTGGAGGAGGGCGTGGCGCGGATTGTGGCTGACGATCCTTGGGTGCTGGTCAGGGACGCAGAGGGTGAGTTGCCGGACGGGTCGGTGATTTTGCCGTTGAGTCGCTGGCTTCAAGCGCCCGCACAGCATGCAGTGTGGCTGGGGCCTGACGACGAGGTGGAAAGTCTCAAGCCATGGTTTGACTCATTGCCGCTGATTGCCCTGGATTTCCCGAGTTTTCGCGACGGACGCGGTTACAGCCAGGCGTACCTGCTGCGTACTCGGTTGGGCTGGACGGGGGAATTGCGCGCGGTTGGTGATGTGCTGCGCGATCAGCTCAGCCACATGCGCCAATGCGGATTCGATAGTTTCGCGGTGCGCGAAGACAAATCCGCCGAGGACGCGCTGAAGGGACTGGCCGGGATGAGTGTGCTCTATGGGCGTTCAGTGATTGAACCGCGGCCGTTATTCAGGAGGCGTTGAGAGTTTCGCTTGGGTCGATGATGGCGTTTTGATAAAGTCCGCGCATTCTCAAAAAGGAGTCGGGTATGCGCAGGATTTTCGCGGTCGGGTTGGTGACGTTGATGTTAACGGGTTGCGGTGGTCCGAAACTGGACGGCACCAGTGACGAGAGCCTCACGGCATCGCTGGAAAAGGTCACGGCAGACTTGCCGCAAGACAAGAAAGCCCAACTCCTTGAAGACTTGAAACTCATCACCTTCAGCAATATCGGCGAGGCGCTGACTGGCCAGATCACGGCCGAGCAAGCCAAAAACAACGTGCGCACGACGCTCAATGGTAAAACCGCTGAAGACGTCGCTGCCATCGCCGCCAACCTGCGCAGCGAGCGTGCCCTCAAAGAAAAACAACAAGCCCTGGCCGAGATCAAGCAGCTGCAGGATATCCAGCAGATGGCGGAGAAAGCCAAGGTCGAGATGGCCAAGTTCCAGATTCTCAAGTCGGAATTTTATTTCACCGAGAAGAACAAGAATGTTGCGGCGCCGCATGGTCAGCCGGTGGTGGTAGCAAAGGTCAAGAATGGCACGACGTACTCTGTGGCCCGTGTTGGTTTCAAAGGCACCGTGGCCAGCCCTGGCCGTGCCACGCCATGGTTTGTCGGCACAGTCGAATTGCCGATTCCCGGCGGTATAGAGCCGGGCGAGTCGCCGACCTGGGAAATCACACCGAACCAGTTCAGCGACTGGGGCAAGCTTGATGCGCCCGCAGAAGCGCTGTTCAGCCTGGAAATCATCAAACTGGTCGGTGCCGACGGCACGCTGTTGTTTGACGCCAGTGGCCTGACTCCGCAGCAGACCGAGCGCCTGCAGGCGCTGCAAGGCAAATACGCCGCTAACTAATCAATGACATAACCGAGGACCCGCGCCAGCGGGTTTTCGGCTGCATGGAAGAAGTCGGGAAAGGAGTCGGGTCGTGGGTGTGGGCAAGAAGGTTTTGGGGCTGATTGCGCTGTTGCTGATGTTGGCGCTGTGGGCCAGTTATTTTTACGTGTTCAAGGAAAACCGTGACGGCCAGTTGGGCGGAGCCTTCGACAGCACGGCTTGGTGCGGCACGCCACCGGCCAGCGATGCCGCGCTACTGGGCAAGGATCAACTGACGCTGCGCATCACCAACACGGTGCGCGGCGAGTTCATGCTCAGTGGTGCCGTGGTGGTGTCCGAGCGCACCTTCAACCGCTATGACCTTGGCCGCAACGAACTGCGCCTGCGTCTGGAACCTTTGCAGTGGTCGTTCGGCGTCACGCCGATTTTCCTTGAGCAGGTCAAGGTCCAGCCGCTGAGCCGCAACCTCGCGTCGGCCAACAAAAGCGCCTACGCCGAACTTGAGCCAAGGCCCATCGGGGTGCAGGGCCGGGCCACGGATTTTCCCTTCGATACCTACCGTTATGGCTACAAACCGGTGCTGTATTACCTCAAGGGCAACGAGCGCATCGACTTGAGGTTCAAAAACATCACCACGCTGATGGAGATGTCGAACACGTTCACGCCGGTCCAGAAGTACAACCGCGTCGACTACATCAACGAACGCAACGCGATGATCCGCGATGAAGACTACAAGGCCTACGGCGCCCACGAGTGTGCGTTCAGCGTCGAGCGCAAAGGCTCGTTCAAGGTGATCGTGCTGCTCTTGTTGCTGGTGCTGTGCCTGCCGCTGCTGCACGTGTTCTATCGCGATGAACCGGGGATCGATTTTCTCGCCACGCTGGTGAGTATCGGCGCGATCCGGGTGTTGCTGGTGGGGCCGATGAAGGACTTCCAGCTGTACACCATCGACTTTTTGTTCGCGGGGGTGATTATCCTGGTGGGCACGGTGTCGCTGATCAAGGCGATGCGGGCGAACAGCCGGCGGGAGTTGGCGTTGAAGAGTGGTTCTTCGTGGTAAATCTGATCTGAAACCGGGTTGACGCCATCGCGGGCAAGCCACGCTCTCACAAGGATTGCATAAACCCTGTAGGAGCGAGGCTTGCCCGTGAAGAGGCCTTCGGGTCAACCATCGGTCATTTCAACGCCGGATCGCCCCCGTTCATTTTCTTCCAGCGTTGCAACAGCACCTGCGCCTTCGGTTCCTGCCCGTTATCCAGGTAGTACTGGATCAGCGACAACCGCGCATTGCGGTTGGCCGGTTGCACGTTCAACAACCGCTCCAGCTCTTCGCATGCCTCATCAACCTTGCCGCTGTCGTGCAACGCCACCGCCAGCACGTAGCCGTATTGGGCGTTCTGCGGTTCCAGTTGCGCGGCTTTGCGCAAGGCTGGCATGGCTTGCGCTGACTGGCCCGCACGCACCAGCGCCAAGCCCTGGGTGTGTTGCAGCAGGGCGTTGTCCGGGTGTTCTTTCAGGCTTTGTGCCAACAGCGTCTGCGCTTCCTGGCCGCGTCCATTGGCTTCCAGCCATTGCACCAGCGTGACCAGCGCCGGGTAGAAATCCGGATCACGCTTGAGGGCGGTGCGCAGCAGCGATTCGACTTCGTCGTTGCGCCCGCTGGCCTGGTAGAGCATCGCCAGGTTCAGGTTGGACTCGGCGCGCTCGGGCAGGCTTTTTTGCACCGCTTCGTATTCGGCAATGGCCGCGCTCCAGTTGGCCCGGGCACTGCCCAATCCGTTACGCGCGACGCTCAGCAAGTCCCGGGCCGCGACGATCCGCACCGCCTTCACCGGATCGTCCAGCAACGGCGTCAGCAGCGGCGCACGCTCCGGTGGCGGCAGGAACGCACTGATTGCCCGCACTGCGCTTTCACGCACCTGCGGTGCAGGGTTGCTCAAGTCCTTGGTCGCGAGTTTCAAGGCCTGTTCGCTCGGGTACAGCGGCAGTTCTGCCAGCAAGGTGGCGCGCTGAATCGCCGGCAGGTTGCTGCGCTGCAACTGTTCGTACAAGGCTTGCGCGGCGCCGGGCTGACCGTTGCGAATCAGCCACAGGCTTTCGTCGTAGCGTGGCGCCTGCGCCGTGGTGGCGGTGTTCCAGAGTTTGAATTGCTCAGTGACCTTGTCGCCGGCCTTGCCTTGGTGACAGGTCAGGCAGGCGCCCGGCGTGCCGAGTTTTTTTGCCCGCTCCGGGTTGGGAATGCTGAAGCTGTGGTCGTGCCGGAAGTCGTTGCCCATGTAGAACTTGCCGGGCATGTGGCAATCCACGCATTGGGAGCCAGGCTGGCCCGGGGTGTGGCGGGTGTGTTCGATGGAGTCGTAGTTCTTGGCTTGCAAACCCTTGCCATCGACGCCTGCTACCGAAGTCTTGCCGGCGGTGTTGTGGCATTGCAGGCAAACGCCGTTGCCCGGGGCCTTGAGTTCGGTGCTGTGGGGGTTGTGGCAGTTGCTGCAACGCACGCCCTTGTCGAACATTTTGCTTTGGGCGAAGGAGCCGTGCTCGAACACTTCATCCTTGATCTTGCCGTCCAGTGCGTACAGCTCGCGGGTCAGGGGGCTCGGCAGGTAGTCGTCCATCAAACGCTTGCCAACGGTGTAGCCGTCGCCCAGCGGTGCGCGGCGCGAATGGCAGCGGGCACAGGTTTCGATTTCGACCGTGGCGTCCTTGTCCCTGAGGTCGACCGCAAAGCCGGCGTGGATCAGATCACCTTTCTTCGCCGTCCATTCCAAGTGGTTGGACGCGGGCCCGTGGCATGCCTGACAACCGACACCGAGGCTGTTCCACTGGCTGTCGAAGGTGTTTTTGGCCGCGTCGAAATTGCGCTTGTAACCAGTGGTGTGGCATTCGACACACATGAAATTGGCGTTCTGGCTGGGCTTGCTCCAGTGCAGCGGGTTCTTGAAATTCACGCCCTGGCCCGGATAGAGGTGGAACCAGCGGTTTTTCTCGGTATCCCAAGCCACGCCAAGCGCTTGCAAGCGACCTTCGCCGACCTCGATCAGGTATTGCTGCAACGGCGCGATGCCAAAGGTGTAGGCCACTTTGAAGTCGGCATTCTTGCCGTCAATACCGGGCGTGTTGACCCAGAAACCGTCGTCCTTGCGCGAGAAACGGGTGGTTTCGTTTTGCGCCTTGAACGTGACGTTATTGAAATCGCCCAGCATCGTTTCGGCATTGGCCTCCTGCATCGCCAACTGGTGATGGGAGCCTTGCCAATCTTTCATCTGTTCGCTGTGGCAGCCCCGGCATTGTTGCTCATCGACCATCTTCGCCGGTGTCACGACGACAGGTTGCGCTTTGGCCGGCTGAACAGTCGGCGTACTGACGGGCACGGTATTGATCGGCGCTGGCGTGCTGTACAGCAGAAACCAGCCGATTGCCACCACGGCCACCAGCAAGACGCCGATGGTCACGGGAAACAGGTAACGGTTAATCAATGTCGGTGGTGAATCAGGGGTTGGGGTTGCTGCTTTATTTTTATATTTCGGCATTGCAACTTCCATAGTCCAGTGCATTTGCCGTCAGGCGTGCGTTGAAGCTTGATGCAGCTTTGCCGGAGGTTCTGTGTCTGTCAAATGGCGCTTGTGAGCCATTGCGCAGCGATAGATAAATAGTGTGCTTTTTGACAACAACACGCTGTGCGTTGGCTATAACTGTAATTCCCGTATGCAATACCGTTGTCGGCCTTCTGACAGGAGTTACAGCATGAAGCTTGCGTTAATGATGGGCACGTTGTGCATTGCCTCGATCGGGGTGGTGGGCTGTGCCAGCAAAGTCGTAGAGCCGGACCAGTATTCAGGTTTTCTCAAGGACTACAGTCAACTCAAGGAAGCCAAGTCACCCTCGGGCGCGACAGTGATGCGCTGGGTCGATCCCAAGCTCGACATCCGTCAATACACCAGCGTCTACATTGAGCCGACCCAGCTCTATCCGAAACCACAACCGACGGTGAAAATCCCCCAGGCGACCCTCAACGGCATCACCGGTTACTACGACCAGGCGCTGAAGCGCGAGGTGGGTAAATCCCTGCCATTGGCCGCAGGTCCTGGCCCGGGCGTGATGGTGGTGCGTGCCGCGATTACGGCGGTAAGCAGCAAGACAGAAGGGCTGAAACCTTATGAAGTGATCCCGATTGCGCTGGTGGCCGCGGCGGTCAGCACGGCCAGCGGTATTCGTGATCAGGAGACCGATCTGGCCACCGAAGCGGTGTTCCTCGATGGCGGCAATAACCATGTGTTAGCCCAGGTCGTGCGCAAGGGCACCGGCAAGCCGCTGGAAAACGAGTCTCAGGTGATGAAGGCCGATGACGTGAAAGGCGTGATTGATGGTTGGGCGTCGGATTTGCATCAGTCTTTTCTAAAGCTTAAGTCCAAGTGATGCGTTGACGGTTGATGGTCGCTTCGCGGGCAAGCCTCGCTCCTACGGTATTGAGTCGTTAGTCAACTTTATGAACGACCTGAACCTGTAGGAGCGAGGCTTGCCCGCGAAGGCGGCCTCAAGAACAACACATCACTCAATACTCAGCACGCGCCAGTCGGTTGTAATGGCTGATCAGCGAATCATATCCACGCGTCACCGCATAAAAATCATCACTCAATCGCTGTGGTTCAGCCTTGTTCTTCCAGTCCTTGTGCAGCGCATTCAAGGCATCCAGATACTTCTGTGTCGGCCTGGCGATGTGCGACCAGAGATAACTGGGTGCTTCGTTACGGTTTTGCGTTTCCTGCATATGGCGTTGGCCGAACTGCTGCAGGTAATCCCAGGCCAATTGCAGTTCAGCGATGGCTTTAGCCAGTGCCTGCGGCGTCAGGGTTCGATTGTTCACGCCCTCGGTTACAAGGTTCAGCGTGTCCCTGGCCTGGATCATGTAGGCCAGCAAATACCAGTGAATGTCCTTGCCCAGGCGCGCTTCGATCAGTTTGAGTTGCTCGCGCCGCTGTTCAAGGTCCAGCGCTTCAACCTGCTGCCTCAGTACCGTTGACGCCGTGAGGTAGTCCTCGGCCCTGGGTCTGAATTGATCGGCAAAGGCGGGCTGCACCTCACTGATGGCGGTCGAAAAACGCGCCTGTCGGTAAAAGGTGATTTGCTGCGTAAAGGGCGTCACTTGCTGTAATGCCTGTGCGTAGGCATCGGCTTTCAACGCCAGTGTTGGGTCGTAGTCCAGCAACTTGAGTTTTTCGCTGATTTTCGGCGAACAGATATCCCTTTGAATGGCGGGCGCATCACGGGCACCGTTGTCGTCGAAATCATGCTGGTTGGCGATCCAGTCTCGCACCGGTTCCGCAGGTTGCTTCGGCGATTTGTACAGTTCGTAGGCGACCCGCCAATGCACGTCGACCCGGTTGATGCAATCGATCATCGGGCTCAGGGCATTGGCCTGCGCGGTGAGCGGAGCGTCGTGTTGATCCAGCCACAAATCGATGCGGGCGACGAATTTCGAAGAGCCGGCCAGCCCCATCAGGATCAGCATCACAAGGGTCGCCACCGGGAACAGCCATTTCGGGTTCATGGCTGTTTCTCCTGGCCGTACCACTGCTCAACAGTGGCCGGTGCGTTGCATTCGCTGGCGGTGGCCGGCATCCGGCTGCACAAGCGTTCGGTCCACTGTTGCAGGCCCTGGTTGCGGTTGACCGTACTTTGGCTTGAGATCACTTTGAACACGCCGAGTACTAAAACCAGGACCAAAATGCCCGCGCCCATCAGGCTGCGTTTGAGCAAGGGGCTGGCATGTTGCCAGGAAACGTGCGGTTTGACCTTCCTTCGGCGTATAAGTCCGACACTCATCAGTGTCGTGATGTAAACGATGCTGCCGACCACGCCATACACGTTGCCAATGCCCGCCGCCATCGCAATGCAGGGAATCAAGTCGCGCAGCACTCCAAACGGCAGGGGCATGAGCGAGGGCGAAAGGCGCACACTCAATCGATCGTCCAGCCACCAAAAGCGATGGGCAACGTGCGCCGTCAGCCAGTTGAGTGCCCATCCGACGACCGCGAATATTACCGACCAGAACACCATGACGCCGATCAATTCGCCCAGACGCGTGCCCAACGGCGCGAACTGAATAAAGGTGCCGACCAGACAGGCCAGGACAATACCCAGGTAAATCGGCCAGCTGTCATAGGTATGTTCCCAGTCACGCCAGAAGAACGGCGTACCGCCGGGCAGGTCTGCGCAGATGTCGGGGTGGTTGGCGTACAACGCAGAGCTCAGCTTTCGACAGTGCACCCAATCGTCTTCGCGCAAGCGTCGGGCCAGGGCTCGGCGCTGACTGAATGGGCCCGGGCCCAGCAGCAAGTGGGCGGCGCGATGCTCTGGCGTGGCAGCGGGTTCTGCGGCGAGGCGTTGTTGCCGGGCCAGAAATATCGGCGCTTCACGACGCTCCGCCAAGCGCTCGCGCTGTAGCGACAGTTCTACAATCAGTTCTTCGTCCAGTTCCAGGCGCTGCCAGAGACTGAACCAGTGAAAGGTTTCCATTGCCCATTCGAGCAGTGTTTCACAGGTCTCGAAGTGTTCGACGCAATGCCTGAGCACGGCGTCTTCCATCACATCGGCCGCGCCATGTTCGAGGGCGGCGGCATAACGTTGTTCGAGCTCGACACGGCTGACACCGTCCAGCGAACGGGTGACACGTTGCAGCGTGTCGACTTCCACCACCGACAGCCCGCTCAGGTCCCACGGGGCATCGTTACCCGAGTCATCCTCGCGCAATTGCTCCCATTCCTTGATGCTCAGCGCTTGCTCATACGCCTCACGCAGACGCTGAAAGCCCTCTGGGTCTTCATCCGGGCGCGTCTGTTTGAGCAGGATTGCGTATTGGCGTTTGATACTGCGTGTATCGGCATCGGCCGGGAGGCCAAGGGTGGTCCAGCAACTCATTGCGTGTGCAACTCCATGAAAACCCGGGACGCGTCCACTAGTGGCAATTTGATTTTGCGCACCCTACCTGTTTCGCGTCGAAAAGTCCTCGGGTCTTACCTTCAGTCACCGACAAACGTTTACTGCAGTCCGGCGTAACGCTTTTTTTATTGCACTTGCTCGGGAGCGGGCGCATCGAACGGATAGATCTGGCGCCATTCGGATGCCATATCCACGATCGTCCAGCCACGGGTTTTGGCTTCGTCCAGGGCGTTGTCCAGACGCCCGATCTGCGATTGACGGTCATAGGCCCATTCGCGCTTGGCGTCGGTGTGGTGCACCAACCCCATGAAGCGTTTGCCCGGCCCGGCGGCGGTCCACTGCAGCATTTGCAGGTCGCCATCGGAGTTGCCGAACGCGAGGATCGGCCGGCGCCCGATCACGGCGTCGATGCTTTCCGGTTTGCCCGGGCCGTCGTCGTTGTGGGCCAGTTTCGGGGTGCGCACGATCGAGGCCTTGCCGTCCTTGAACTGGAACGCGGTGACAAAGGTGGTGCCGATCACTTGCTCGGGTGGAATGCCGTAGACCTCCTCGGCAAAGGCGCGCATGAACGCGGTGTCGCCCCCGGAGACGATGTAGGTCTTGAAGTCCTGGCTGCGCAGGTAATCGAGCATTTCCAGCATCGGCTGGAAGATCATCTCGGTGTACGGCTTGCCGGTTTTCGGATGTTTGGCTTGGCTCAGCCAGGTCTTGGCGTAGTCATCGAAGGCGTCGGTGGTCATGCCGGTGTGGGTGGCGCCGAAAATCTTCAGGATGCCGTCCATACCGGTGGCAGCCAGGGCCTGGTGATCGTTTTCCAGCACGGCTTTGAAGGGCTGGGTGGTTTTCCATTCCGGGTGTTGCGGTGCGGTGCGCTTGACCTCTTCGAGGGCAAACAGCAACTCGAAATACATCGGCTGTTCGCTCCACAACGTGCCGTCATTGTCAAAGACGGCGATGCGGTCCTCGGGTTTGACGAAGTCCTTGCCGGACTGGTCGGTGACAGTCTGGACGAACTCGATGATGCTTTTCTTCGATGGGCCGTCGTTCCACGAGGGCAGGGGTTCGGCTGCCAGGGCCAGCAGCGGCATGCTCAAGACCAGCGCAAACAGAAGCCTCAGCCCATGGCGTCGGCGGGTCGACATCAGGTTTGTCATGGGAAGTCCTTCTCGTGAATAGGGTTGAGTGGGCGCAACGCGTCAGCTGCCGGGGGCGGGTGGTGACAGGTCTGACTATGCAGCGTAGCCAAGGATTTCTTCAGTTGGCGCAACGCCTGATCTTCGGTCGGTTGCCGGCTGTAACAGGCGCGCAACAGGTTTTGCAGGCGCGGGCCGAGGTTGCCCGGTTTCAGGCCCAGGCGGCTGCGTCTGCCCCAGAGGTACAGGGCGCTCAGTTGTGCCGGTTTGCCATCGATCTGCACCGGAGTTTTGCACCAGGTGTGTCGGTCGGGGTGCTCCTGCGGTCGACGGAGTGGGAATTCATGGTTTAGCCGGCACGGGGGTTAGCGGCGGAATTTTCCACTGGCCGCTGGTGACTTCCGGTTTTGGCAGGTACAGGCGCAACGCCCCAAAGAACGGGCCTTCAGGCGCAGGCAGCCAGTTGCTTTGCAGGTCCTTGGCCGGTGCACTGTTTTGCAGATAAAGGGTCAAGCCACCGTCGGTGTCGGGCTTGAGATCGGGCAGCATTCGCGAGTTGATCAGGTAGCGGTTCAACGGGTTGGCCACCAGCAACTTGTTCTTGCTGTCGTACATCGTCAGCGACCAGAACGCATCGGCCGGGGGCAGGGCGCCTTTGTCGAAATGCAGGGTGTAATCGTGTTTCGAGGCGTCGAGCGGCTTGCCGTCCTTGTCGACGAAATAGCCGATGTAATTGGCCTCTTCGGCCGAGTTGCCGAAAATCCCCAGGTTGGCGCCAGCGTAGCGGTACAGGTAATTGCCCTTGAGGTGATCGCGGGTGCCGTAGAAATCGCCGCTGGTGACCTCGTGAGTATCGACTTTGTCTTTCTTGAATCGGGCGAATTCGGCCTTGGCATCACTGATACCGTCTTCCAGGGCCTGGCGTTGTTCTGCGGTGAAGTCGTGCAGGTTGAAAGGCTCGCCGGCCTCGATGCCGATGGTCTTGAAGCGCGCGAGCAAGTCCTTTTCCGCATCCTGCGCCGGGGCGAAGGCCAGCATGAAGTTAAGGTAGCGGAACAGATCAGGGGTATCGCTCATGGTCGGGGTGGGTTTGGGCCAGGCAATCTTCGGCGCGGCGGGTGGGGCCTTCTGCTTGACGTAGTGGCTCAGCGTTTCGACCTTGTAGCCTTTCTGAATCTTCTTGACCTGGGCCAGGTCCTTTTCATCGAACAGCTGCGTGCGATACAGGGCGTAGGCGATGTGGGTTTCGCTGCGCAGCAGTCGATCCATTTTTACTGGTTGCTGACCCTGCCAATTGGGGCCGGCGACCATGAAATGCCCGCCGTTGTTGCCCGTACTGCGGGTGCCCAGGTACGCAAAGTTTTGCGTGTAGGCGTCGATCAATTGCACTGAGTAGTAACGGTGCCCGTCGATGGGCGGCAAAGTCAGCACCACTGGTTCGGCGCGCAGGTCCATCCACACAAAGGAGTAGGGCGTGTCGGCGTTGGGTGTGACGAACGCGGTGTCCTTGGCGGTGAACGCCTTCGCGGTGTTGCCGATCCGGTTGAACGGCGCCTTGAAGTTCGCGCTCTTTGTGTCAACCGCTTGGGAGTAGAGGGTTTTGTACATCTCCACCACCGGAAATCCGTACAGGTAGGCTTCCTTGGCGATGCCCCGGGCGTCTTCGGGAGTAGCAGTGAAGTCGGCCCAGGCGCTGGTGCTCAGGGCGAGCGAGAGCGCGGTGAGCAACAGGCGGTTAGTCATAGTGAACCCTTGGGCGTCATTTCACCGCTGTGACGGCGTCGAGTACCGGACGGGATGGGGGGGCGATCGCCATAGAGCCCGTGTAGAAACAAAGGATCGCTTCTTGGGCCGGCAGACTGTTTTCCAGCGCAGCCTTGCGGATTTGGGTATCGAGGTCCTGGGCACCGACGCCGCAACTGACGAACATGGTCATCAGGCTGTAGCCGGCCAAGCGAATTGCACAGTGCATACGAGACTCCTATTTACCGAAAGGCAGTTGTGTCGCGGTTGCCACTGCTGCGTAATCTCTTTCCTATCAAGCCTGTATGACATGTTTGTTGAAGTTAGCAGCTAACGTCGGATTCGCCAGCCGGACGGGGGCTTTGGATGTTTGTTCAGGTTTTCGGTATTTTTTGTGCATTGAAATTGAATGCAAACCTGAGGCTTGGGTGATGTGGCAGAAAAGCCATCGCGGGCAAGCCTGGCACCTGCAAGAGAACGCGGTGTGGTGATCGACTTGCCCGAGAAAAGTGTTGATGAGGTGGCGCTGGACGCTTAACCCCTGCAATGTTCAGCGCTTTTTCATCTGCTCGCGTATCCGTTCTTCCTGCTCACGCAGTTGCGGAGTGAATTCCTCGCCGAAATCTTCCGCTCCGTATATAGGGCGGATCTCGATCTCCGCTTCGGTGCCCGGCATCGGATTGGGGCAGCGTTTGACCCACTCGATCGCTTCCTCTTTCGACTTGACCTCCCAAATCCAGTAACCGGCGATCAGCTCTTTGGTTTCGGCGAACGGGCCGTCGATGACCGTGCGTTTTTCGCCGGAGAAACGCACACGGGCGCCTTTGCTGCTCGGTTGCAGGCCGTCGCAGTCGATGAGGATGCCGGCTTTGGTCAGTTCCTCGTTGTAATTGCCCATCGCAGTCATCAGTTCCTCGGTGGGCAGCACACCGGCCTCGGAGTCCGGGCTGGCTTTCACAATGATCATGAATCGCATGTTTTTAACTCCGCTGGAGGGTGGGTGATTCACTGTCTAGTCGAATGGGCGTGAGCCGAATCGACAGGCAATGTGTGAAATGTAGAGGCGGTGGCTGCCTTTCATCTTGAACGCCGGGTGAAGGCGGGAGAGGGCGGTACGCTGTACACCGGCTGCACGAACTGTTCGGCTGTCGGTGGTGCGTTGATATGCTGAGGTTGCTGAGACGGTGGGCGCGCATCCGACCCTGTAGACGGTCGCCTGCTCACGATAGCGAACCGACATTCAAAATGAATATCGACGAATACACCGTTATCGCGAGCAGGCTCGCTCCTACAGGTTTCTGTGTCGTTTGGAAGAGTTGTATCCAGTTTAGGGGGCGACACTTCACAATTTGTATCCGGGCATAGGTCGTCGGCCCATTTCGTGGTTAACTTCGGCCTCTTCAAAATTCTCCACAACAACGTCAGAAGGACTCCGTTCATGGCTCAAGTCACTCTTAAAGGCTCCCCGGTTCAAGTCAACGGCCAACTGCCACAAGCCGGTTCCAAGGCGCCAGCCTTTTCCCTGGTTGCCGGCAATCTGTCCGACGTGACCCTGGCGAACTTCGCCGGCAAGCGCAAAGTGCTGAACATCTTCCCAAGCGTCGACACCCCGACCTGCGCCACTTCGGTACGCAAGTTCAACGCCCAGGCCAACGACATCGCCAACACCGTGGTGCTGTGCATCTCCGCTGACCTGCCGTTCGCTCAAGCTCGCTTCTGCGGCGCCGAAGGCCTGGAAAACGTACAGAACCTGTCGACTCTGCGCGGTGCCGAGTTCATCGAGAACTACGGCGTGGCCATCGCTGACGGCCCGCTCAAAGGCCTGACCGCCCGTGCCGTCGTGGTACTGGACGAAAACGACAACGTTCTGCACAGCGAACTGGTCAAGGAAATTGCTGAAGAACCGAACTACGAAGCGGCACTCGCCGTTCTGAAATAAGGTTACTTTTACAATTGTTAACGGCCTGAGGGGGCGTTCTCAGTTAATTTCCCCGCCGCGTTGTCGCCTTAAAGCGGGCCAGGCAAGGCGCAGGCCGCTGGGAATGGTTGTTCCCTTTCCAAGGCCTGCAACGCAGGCTGGCCCGCTTTAAGGCACAACCCGAAGGGCCGGGCCTGCTGTTGTGCAGGGCTGCGTTGCTCGAAGCTTATTTGGAATGACCAAACCACGCTTCTCGCGCCTTGGCCTGCACAACAGCAGACCCGGCGCGGCGGGGTAATCAGCTGAGAACGCCCCCTCTGTCCAGGCCGTTTTCATTTGTGCTTCAGTGTCTTAGATAAATCTCCTGTTACGTAAGCCGAAGGTAAATTGCCGGTAAAGGCGCTTTGCTTAATACCCACCAGTGCTTATCGTTCAGCCTCCTGTAGAAAGAAGCTCACGCGCCCAATGGTTGATCATTCCATGCAATCCTCCGCTTCCCGTAATCCTCGTCGCTGGCTGCTCGGCCTGCTTGTCCTGTTGGTCATCGCTGGCCTGTGCTGGAAATTCTGGCCCGCCGGCACTGCCAATAAGGACGGTGCTGCGCCGAAAGCCGTGGCCGGCCAAACCGGCAAATCGGGGGGGATGCGTCCTGGCTTCGGCGGGGCGACCGGACCGATCCCGGTGCGCGTGGCGCCGGCGGTCAAGGGTGATTTTCCGCTGTACTACAAGGCGCTGGGCACCGTCACCGCGTTGAACACCATCAATGTGCGCAGTCGGGTTGGCGGCGAACTGATGAAGATTTCCTTCGAAGAAGGGCAGATGGTCAAGGCCGGCGACCTGCTGGCTGAAATCGATCCGCGCCCTTACCAGAACGCCTTGCTCCAGGCCGAAGGCACGCTGCTGCAGAACCAGGCACAACTGAAAAACGCGCAGGTCGACGTCGAGCGTTATCGCGGCCTGTTCAAGGAAGACAGCATCGCCAAGCAAACCCTGGACACCGCCGAAGCACTGGTCGCCCAGTACCAGGGCACGGTCAAGACCAATCAGGCGGCGGTCAACGACGCCAAGCTCAATCTCGAATTCACCAGGATCCGCGCCCCGATAACCGGGCGCGTGGGCCTGCGGCAGCTGGACGTCGGCAACCTGGTGGCGGCCAACGACACCACGGCGCTGGCGATCATCACCCAGACCCAGCCGATCAGCGTCGCCTTCACCTTGCCGGAAAACAGCCTCGACATCGTCCTGGCACGCTACCGCACCGGCGCCAAATTGCCGGCCGAAGCCTGGGACCGTGGTGACACCAAGTTGCAGGCCACCGGTATGTTGCAGAGCCTGGACAACCAGATCGACGTGACCACCGGCACCCTGAAATTCAAGGCACGCTACGATAACCGTGATCAGGCGCTATTCCCCAATCAGTTCGTCAACGTCCACCTGCTGGCCGACACCTTGAAAGACGTGGTGCTCGCGCCATCGGCGGCGATTCAGTTCGGCACTAACGGCACCTTCGTCTACGCCATGGACGGTGACAAGAAAGTCGCGATCCGCCAGTTGAAAGTCGGTGCCAGTGACGGTGAAAACACGGTGATTACCGAAGGCCTGGCGCCTGGGGACCGTGTGGTCCTCGAAGGCACTGACCGCCTGAAGGAAGGCAGCGAAGTGGAGGTGGTCAACGACACCAAGGACGTGCCGACCACCCCGACCGGGCACCTGCAAGGCAAGTCGGCAGCCAGCTCGGCTGAGCCGGCGACCACCGACAAGGCGAAAAAGGGCGGCGCATGAACATCTCGCGGCTGTTCATCCTTCGCCCGGTCGCCACCACGCTGAGCATGCTGGCCATTATCCTGGCCGGCGTGATTGCTTATCGGCTAATGCCGGTGTCGGCATTGCCTCAGGTGGATTACCCGACCATCCGCGTCATGACGCTGTATCCCGGCGCCAGCCCGGATGTCATGACCAGCGCCGTGACCGCGCCGCTGGAGCGTCAGTTCGGGCAGATGCCCGGCCTGACTCAGATGGCGTCGACCAGTTCCGGTGGCGCGTCGGTGCTGACCCTGCGTTTCAGCCTCGACATCAACATGGACGTCGCCGAACAGCAGGTGCAGGCCGCGATCAACGCTGCGACCAATCTGCTGCCCAAGGACCTGCCGGCACCGCCGGTGTACAACAAGGTCAACCCGGCGGACACCCCGGTGCTGACCCTGGCCATCACCTCCAAAACCATGCTGTTGCCCAAGCTTAACGACTTGGTCGATACCCGCATGGCGCAGAAAATCGCCCAGATCAGCGGCGTCGGCATGGTCAGCATTGCCGGCGGCCAGCGCCAGGCGGTACGGATCAAGGTCAACCCGGAGGCGTTGGCGGCCAATGGCTTGAACCTGTCGGATGTGCGCACCCTGATCGGCGCGTCCAACGTCAACCAGCCCAAGGGCAACTTCGACGGCCCGACCCGGGTCTCGATGCTCGATGCCAACGACCAGCTGACGTCGCCGAAAGACTATGCCAACCTGATTTTGGCCTACGCCAATGGTGCGCCGCTGCGCCTCAAGGACGTGGCCGAGATTGTCGACGGCGCCGAGAACGAACGCCTGGCGGCGTGGGCCAATGAAAACCAGGCGGTGTTGCTGAACATTCAGCGTCAGCCCGGCGCGAACGTTATCGAGGTGGTCGACCGTATCAAGGCCTTGCTGCCGAGCATCACCGACAACCTGCCGGCCGGCCTCGACGTCACGGTCCTCACCGACCGCACCCAGACCATCCGCGCCTCCGTCACCGACGTGCAGCACGAATTGCTGATCGCCATCGCGCTGGTGGTCATGGTCACGTTTCTGTTCCTGCGCCGGTTCAGCGCCACGATCATTCCGTCGGTGGCCGTGCCACTGTCGTTGATCGGCACATTCGGCGTGATGTACCTCGCCGGTTTCTCGGTCAACAACCTGACCTTGATGGCCCTGACCATCGCCACCGGTTTCGTGGTGGACGATGCGATCGTGATGTTGGAGAACATTTCCCGGTTTATCGAAGAAGGGGACAGTCCCCTTAATGCGGCGCTGAAGGGCGCCAAGCAGATCGGCTTTACCCTGATTTCTCTGACCCTGTCTTTGATCGCGGTACTGATCCCGCTATTGTTCATGGCGGACGTGGTGGGGCGCTTGTTCCGCGAATTCGCCATCACCTTGGCGGTGGCGATCCTGATTTCCCTGGTCGTGTCGCTGACCCTGACGCCGATGATGTGCGCACGGTTGTTGAAACGTGAACCCAAGGAAGAAGAACAGGGCCGTTTCTACCGGGCCAGCGGCGCGACAATTGATTGGATGATCGCGGCTTACGGCCGCAAGTTAAAGTGGGTTCTCAAGCATCAACCGCTGACATTGATGGTAGCCATCGGCACCCTGGCGCTGACGGTGTTCCTGTATTTGATCGTGCCCAAGGGCTTTTTTCCGGTGCAGGACACGGGCGTTATCCAGGGCATTTCCGAGGCGCCGCAGTCGATTTCCTTTGCCGCGATGAGCGAGCGGCAGCAGGAACTGGCCAAGGTGATCCTGGCCGATCCGGCGGTGGAGAGCCTGTCGTCCTACATCGGTGTCGACGGCGACAACTCGACGCTCAACAGCGGTCGCCTGCTGATCAACCTCAAGTCCCACAGCAACCGCGACCTGAGCGCCACCGAAGTGATCGCCCGTCTGCAACCGGAACTGGACAAGCTGGTCGGCATTCGCCTGTTCATGCAGCCGGTGCAGGACTTGACCATTGAAGACCGTGTCAGCCGCACGCAATACCAGTTCAGCATGTCGTCGCCAGATTCCGAGTTGCTCAGTCTGTGGAGCGGTCGTCTGGTGGACGCACTGACGCAACGCCCGGAGTTGACCGACGTCGCCAGCGACTTGCAGGACAAGGGCTTGCAGGTCTATCTGGTGATTGACCGCGATGCAGCGTCGCGGGTCGGCGTATCGGTGTCGAACATCACCGATGCGCTGTACGACGCCTTCGGCCAGCGGCAGATTTCCACCATTTACACCCAGGCCAGCCAGTACCGCGTGGTGCTGCAATCGCAGTCCGGCGAGAAGATCGGCCCGGATGCGTTGAACCAGATTCACGTCAAGACCACCGACGGCGGGCAAGTACGCCTGTCCAGCCTGGCGCGCATCGAGGAGCGTCAGGCGCAACTGGCGATCACTCACATCGGCCAATTCCCGGCCGTGATGATGTCCTTCAACCTCGCACCCGGCGTGGCGCTGGGGCACGCGGTGGAAATCATCGAACAAGTGCAGAAAGACATCGGCATGCCGATTGGCGTGCAGACCCAGTTCCAGGGTGCCGCCGAGGCATTCCAGGCATCGTTGTCGAGCACCTTGCTGTTGATTCTGGCGGCGGTGGTGACCATGTACATCGTGCTCGGCGTGCTCTACGAGAGCTACATCCACCCGATCACCATTCTCTCGACCTTGCCCTCGGCGGCGGTCGGCGCCTTGCTGGCGTTGTTGTTGAGCGGCAATGACCTGGGCATGATCGCGATCATCGGCATCATTCTGCTGATCGGCATCGTGAAAAAGAACGCGATCATGATGATCGACTTCGCCCTCGACGCCGAGCGCAATCAGGGCATGGACCCGGAAACCGCGATTTATCAAGCGGCGCTGCTGCGTTTCAGGCCCATCCTGATGACTACCCTGGCGGCATTGTTTGGTGCGGTGCCGTTGATGCTGGCCACCGGTTCCGGCGCTGAATTGCGCCAGCCGTTGGGCCTGGTGATGGTTGGCGGTTTGCTGCTGAGTCAGGTGCTGACGTTGTTCACCACGCCGGTGATCTACCTGTATTTCGACCGTCTCGGTCGGCGCTGGGGTCGCAAGTCTGAAGCCGCGGAAGCGGTAGAGCAGCCATGAACCTGTCCGGACCTTTCATCAAGCGGCCGGTCGCGACCATGCTGCTGAGCCTAGCGATCATGCTGCTGGGCGGCGTGAGCTTCGGCCTGTTGCCGGTGTCGCCGTTGCCGCAGATGGATTTCCCGGTGATCGTGGTCCAGGCCAGCTTGCCCGGCGCCAGCCCTGAGGTTATGGCCTCGACCGTGGCCACGCCGCTGGAACGCTCCTTCGGCGCCATCGCCGGCGTCAACACCATGAGCAGCCGCTCCAGCCAGGGCTCGACCCGGGTGATTTTGCAGTTCGACCTCGACCGCGACATCAACGGTGCGGCCCGGGAAGTGCAAGCGGCCATCAACGCCTCGCGCAACCTGCTGCCGAGCGGGATGCGCAGCATGCCGACCTATAAGAAGGTCAACCCGTCCCAGGCGCCGATCATGGTGCTGTCGCTGACCTCCGACGTGCTGGAAAAAGGCCAGCTCTATGATTTGGCCTCGACGATCCTGTCCCAGAGCCTGTCCCAGGTGCAGGGCGTCGGTGAGGTGCAGATCGGCGGCAGCTCCCTGCCGGCGGTGCGCATCGAACTCGAACCCCAGGCGCTCAACCAGTACGGCGTGGCCCTGGACGATGTGCGCAACACCATCGCCAATGCCAACGTGCGCCGGCCCAAGGGCTCGGTCGAAGACGGCCAGCGGCTGTGGCAGGTGCAGGCCAACGATCAACTGGAGAAAGCCAAGGATTACGAATCGCTGATCATCCACTACGCCGACGGCGCGGCATTGCGCCTGAAAGACGTGGCCAAGGTCAGCGATGGCGTCGAGGACCGCTACAACAGCGGCTTCTTCAACAATGACGCGGCGGTGCTGCTGGTGATCAACCGCCAGGCCGGTGCGAACATCATCGAGACGGTCAACGAAATCAAGGCTCAGCTGCCGGCGTTGCAGGCGGTGCTGCCGGCCAGCGTCAAGCTGAACCTGGCGATGGACCGCTCGCCGGTGATCAAGGCGACGTTGCACGAAGCGGAAATGACCCTGCTGATCGCCGTGGCGCTGGTGATTCTGGTGGTGTTCCTGTTCCTCGGTAACTTCCGCGCCTCACTGATTCCGACCCTGGCGGTGCCGGTGTCGCTGGTCGGCACGTTTGCGGTGATGTACCTGTACGGGTTCTCCCTGAACAACCTGTCGCTGATGGCGCTGATCCTGGCCACCGGGCTGGTGGTGGACGACGCCATCGTGGTGCTGGAGAACATTTCCCGGCACATCGATGAAGGCGTGCCGCCGATGAAGGCCGCCTACCTCGGCGCTGAGGAAGTCGGCTTCACGTTGCTGTCGATGAACGTCTCGCTGGTGGCGGTGTTCCTGTCGATCCTGTTCATGGGCGGGATTGTCGAAAGCCTGTTCCGCGAGTTTTCCATCACCTTGGCGGCGTCCATTGTGGTCTCGCTGGTGGTCTCGCTGACGCTGACGCCGATGCTCTGCGCCCGTTGGCTCAAGCCGCACACGCCGGGGCAGGAAAACCGTTTGCAGCGCTGGAGCCAGCGGGCCAACGAGTGGATGGTCGGCAAATACGCCACCAGCCTCGACTGGGTGCTGCGTCACCGCCGGCTGACCTTGCTCAGCCTGATCGTGACAGTCGGCGTTAACATTGCGTTGTATGTCGTTGTTCCTAAAACGTTTATGCCGCAACAAGATACCGGCCAGCTCATCGGTTTCGTGCGCGGCGACGACGGTCTGTCGTTCAGCGTCATGCAGCCAAAAATGGAAACGTTCCGCCGTGCCGTGCTCAAGGACGATGCGGTGCAAAGCGTCGCCGGGTTCATCGGCGGCACCAGCGGCACCAACAACGCCTTCATGCTGGTGCGCTTGAAGCCGATCAAGGAACGCAACATTTCCGCGCAGAAAGTCATCGAGCGCCTGCGCAAGGAAATGCCCAAGGTCCCTGGTGCGCAGTTGATGCTGATGGCGGACCAGGACTTGCAGTTCGGCGGGGGGCGTGAACAGACCACGGCGCAGTATTCCTACATCTTGCAAAGCGGTGATCTGGGCGCATTGCGCCAGTGGTACCCGAAAGTCGTCGCCGCTTTGAAAGCGTTGCCAGAGTTGACGGCGATCGATGCCCGTGAAGGTCGGGGCGCCCAGCAAGTGACGCTGATCGTCGACCGCGATCAGGCGAAACGCTTGGGGGTCGACATGGACATGGTCACCTCGGTGTTGAACAACGCCTACAGCCAGCGGCAGATCTCGACGATTTACGACAGCCTCAACCAATACCAGGTGGTGATGGAGGTCAATCCGAAATACGCCCAGGACCCGATCACGCTCAAGCAGGTGCAAGTGATCACCGCCGACGGTGCGCGGATTCCGCTGTCGACCATCGCGCACTATGAAAACAGTCTGGAAGATGACCGGGTCAGCCATGAAGGCCAGTTCGCCTCCGAAAGCATTGCCTTCGACATGGCGGAAGGCGTCACGGTGGAGCAGGGCAGCGCCGCCATCGAGCGCGCAGTTGCCAAGGTGGGCCTGCCGGAAGATGTCATTGCGAAAATGGCCGGCACCGCCGATGCCTTCGCCGCCACCCAGAAGAGCCAGCCGTGGATGATTCTCGGCGCGCTGGTGGCGGTCTATCTGGTGCTGGGCGTGCTGTATGAAAGCTACATTCATCCGCTGACGATTTTGTCGACATTGCCGTCAGCCGGGGTTGGCGCGTTGCTGTCGATCTACGCGCTGGGCGGCGAGTTCAGCCTGATTTCGTTGCTCGGGCTGTTCCTGCTGATCGGCGTGGTCAAGAAAAACGCCATCCTGATGATCGACCTCGCGCTGCAACTGGAGCGCCAGCAGGGCCTGGCGCCGCTGGAGTCGATTCGCAGTGCCTGTCTGCAACGTCTGCGGCCGATTCTGATGACCACCCTGGCGGCGATCCTCGGCGCGTTGCCGCTGCTGTTGGGCCGTGCCGAAGGCGCGGAAATGCGTCAGCCGCTGGGCCTGACCATCATCGGCGGGCTGATTTTCAGCCAGGTGCTGACCCTTTACACCACCCCGGTGGTTTACCTCTATCTCGACAAACTGCGCCATCGCTTCAACAAATGGCGTGGCGTGCGTACCGATGCTGCTCTGGAAACTCCGCTATGACTGACCGTTCGCTTATCAATCTGGCCACGCCACTGGCAGCCGCCCGGGGCTCGCGTTTGTTGAGCCTGGCGCTGTGCGTGGCGATGCTCAGCGCTTGCGCTGTCGGCCCGGACTACCAGCGCCCGCCAGCCGCCGCGCCGGTGCAATACAAGGAAGCCGCCGGCTGGCGTCAGGCCAGCCCGAGTGATTCACTGGCCCGTGGTGCCTGGTGGGAGTTGTATGGCGATCAGCAGCTCAACGGCCTGATCGAAAAACTCAACCGCTCCAACCAGACTGTCGCCCAGTCTGAAGCCCAGTACCGTCAGGCCCAAGCCTTGGTGCGCAGTGCCCGGGGCGCGTTTTTTCCGACGGTGGACCTTACAGTCGGGAAAAATCGTTCCAGCCAGGGCACCGGCAGCAGCAGTTCGAGCCTGACCAGTTCCTCCAGCGGGATTCGCGACACCTACACTGCGCAGGCCGGGGTCAGTTGGGAGGCGGATATCTGGGGCAAATTGCGTCGGGGCCTGGAAGCCGACACCGCCAACGCCGAAGCCAGCTTCGCCGACCTGGCAGCGATGCGCCTGAGCCAGCAATCGGAGCTGGTGCAGAACTACCTGCAATTGCGGGTGATCGACGAACAGAAACGCCTGTTGGAAGCGACCGTCGAGGCCTATCAGCGCTCGCTGAAAATGACCGAAAACCAGTACCGCGCCGGTGTCTCCGGCAAGGACGCGGTGGCCCAGGCGCAGACCCAGCTTAAAAGCACCCAGGCGGACATGGTCGACCTGATCTGGCAGCGTGCCCAGTTCGAGAACGCCATCGCCGTGCTGATCGGGCTACCACCCGCCGAGTTCAGCCTGGCCGAAACCAAGACCATCCCGGCATTGCCTGAAGTGCCGCTGGGCCTGCCGTCGCAGCTGCTCGAGCGTCGCCCGGACATCGCTTCCGCCGAGCGTTCGGTGATGGCGGCCAACGCCAACATCGGCGTGGCCAAGGCCGCCTACTACCCGGACCTGACCCTGAGCCTGAACGGCGGTTACAGCAGCAGCACCTATGCCAACTGGATCAGCGTGCCGAACCGCTTCTGGTCGGTAGGGCCGCAACTGGCCATGACCCTGTTTGATGGCGGCCAGCGTTCGGCCGAGGTCGATCGCAGTGAAGCGGCCTACGACGAAACGGTCGCCAAGTACCGCCAGACCGTGCTCGATGGTTTCCGCGAGGTGGAAAACTATCTGGTGCAGCTCAAGGTGCTGGAAGACGAAGCCGGCGTGCGCCAGGAAGCACTGGATGCTGCGCGTGAATCCCTGCGGTTGACGCGAAATCAATACAAGGCCGGATTGATTGCTTACCTGGACGTGGTAGTCATCCAGGCCACGGCGTTGAATAACGAACGTAACGTGTTGAGTCTGTTACAGAGCCGCTTGATCGCCAGTGTGCAGTTGATTGCAGCGCTGGGCGGTGGTTGGGACGGGGCGCTTCAAGTCAGCGAGAACAAATAGCCCTGACACCCAACCCCTTTGTTGATCGTTCCCACGCAGAGCCTGAGAACGATCAACTTGAACCTTTGGGGCGATCAAACAAACGTTTCATCGGGTTGATGGCCATTTGATTACTTTGTCAGTGCGTTCTTTTGCGCAATCAGTACAATCGCCCGATTTGCCCTGCCGAGAACGGAAGCAGTACGGGGGGCGATCGCGAGAAGTCACATGCTCATCGGTAGCTATTCCCCCACACTCGTAATCATTTCGCTCTGTGTAGCGATTCTCGCCTCCTATACCGCGCTCGACCTGACCGAACGCATTGCCACCGCCAAGGGCCGTGCCGTGTTCCTTTGGACCGCGGGCGGCGCCTTTGCCATGGGCGTGGGCGTGTGGTCTATGCACTTTATCGGCATGCTCGCGTTCACCTTGCCCATCGATCTGGGGTACGACTTCAGCCTTACGTCCCTGTCGCTGCTGACCGCGATCCTGTCCTGCGGTTTTGCCCTGTGGCTGGTCAGTCAGCCCCGGTTGCCGTCCTGGCAACTGGCGTTCGGTGCTCTGATCATGGGCGCCGGGATCAGTGCGATGCATTACACCGGCATGGCCGCCATGCGCATGCAGCCGGGCATCGATTACGACCCGACGCTGTTTGGTGCATCGCTGCTCATCGCCGTCGGTGCTTCCGGCGCCGCGTTATGGATCGCCTTCCGCCTGCGCCAGCACACGCCGTATGTGGGCCTGTTTCGCGCCGGTGCGGCGGTGATCATGGGCCTGGCCATCGTCGGCATGCATTACACCGGAATGGCGGCGGCACGCTTCCCGGACGGCAGTTTCTGTGGCGCCGCCCTCAGCGGCTTGAACGGCAAAGGCCTCGACAACCTGGTGCTGATCACCACGCTTGCGGTATTGAGCATCGCCTTGTTGACCTCGGTTCTCGATGCGCGTCTTGAAGCCCGCACCGCGGATCTTGCGCGCTCGTTGACGCAAGCCAATCGCGAACTGACCCAACTGGCCCTGCACGACACCCTGACCGGGTTGCCCAATCGCATGTTGCTGGCCGACCGTATCGAACAGGCCATGTCCAAGGTTCAGGAGCAGGGCGGTTGCTTTGCGCTGATGTTTATCGACCTCGACGGCTTCAAACCGGTCAACGATGCCTTCGGCCACCACATGGGCGATCAGTTGTTGCGCGAGGTCGGTTTACGTCTGCGCGAAGACATGCGCAGTCAGGACACCTTGGCGCGGATCGGCGGCGATGAATTCGTCCTGCTGGTACGCCTCAGCGAGCCAAATGACGCGCTGAACGTCGCCGCGCGGCAGGTCGGGCTGATCGGCAGTTCGTTCCGGGTCGCCGAGCAAGACCTGCAGATTTCCGCCAGCCTTGGCATCGCGCTGTACCCGGGCAACGGCCAGACCGCCCAGGAATTGCTGATGAACGCCGACGCTGCGATGTACCACGCCAAGGGCGCCGGGAAAAACGGCTACAGCTTCTTCGACGCCTCGATGAACAGCAACGCGCGTAAACAGCTGCAACTGCTCCAGGATTTGCGCAATGCCCTCGATCAGCAGCAGTTCAGCCTCTATTACCAACCCAAGTTCGACGCCAGCAATGGTCGTCCGGTGGGTGCTGAGGCGTTGCTGCGTTGGGAGCATCCGACCCAGGGCATGCTGCTGCCGGACAAGTTTATCGAGCTGGCGGAAAGGACCGGGCTGATCATTCCCATTGGTGAATGGGTGCTGAACGAAGCCTGCCGCCAGATGCGCGAGTGGTACGTGCTCGGCTACACCGACTGGCGCATTGCGGTGAACCTCTCGGCGTTGCAGTTCTGCCATACGGGCCTGGTCAAGAGCGTCTCCAACGCCTTGGCCCGGCATCAGTTGCCGGCCAATAGCCTGACCCTTGAAATCACCGAAACCACCGCCATGAGCGATGCCGATGCGAGCATGACGGTGCTTCAGGAACTTTCGGAAATGGGCGTCGATCTGTCCATCGATGACTTCGGCACGGGTTATTCGAGCTTGATGTACCTCAAGCGCCTGCCGGCCAATGAGCTGAAGATCGACCGCGGTTTTGTCCGCGATCTGGAACACGACAGTGACGACGCCGCCATCGTGTCCGCCATCGTCGCGCTCGGCCAGGCGCTGGGTTTGCGCATTGTCGCCGAAGGCGTCGAGACCGGTGTCCAGCAAGACTTCCTGACCAAACTCGGTTGCGATTCGTTGCAGGGCTACCTGCTCGGGCACCCGCTGCCGGCGGATCGCTTCATGGCCGACATCGTCCGTGGTGAACGATGGGTGCCTGTGGCCGCTGTCGAGCCTGCCTGATCGTGAGGGGGACGGCGTCTACAGAGACCCCAATGCACACAGCGTTGGCGAGTTCAGTTGATGTGAGTCCATGCAAAAGCCGGCAATGGAGGTTATTCTTGCCCCCGATTGCTTACGCGTGAAGGGGAAGTCAACATGGACAAAGTCATTGTCATCACCGGCGGCGGCCGTGGTATCGGCGCGGCAACCGCGCTGTTGGCTGCAGGGCTTGGTTATCGGGTCTGTATCAACTATCAGTCCGACGAATCGGCTGCACAAAGCGTCCTGGAGCAAGTTCGGGCTCTGGGCGCTCAAGCCATTCTCGTGCGTGCCGACGTCAGCATCGAAGACGAAGTGATCAGTCTGTTCCACCGCGTGGACACCGAACTGGGTCGCGTCACGGCGCTGGTGAACAACGCCGGCACCGTGGGTCAAAAATCCCGCGTCGACGAAATGTCCGAGTTCCGCATTCTCAAAACGCTCAAGACCAACGTCCTGGCACCGATCCTCTGCGCCAAGCACGCGATCATGCGCATGTCGCCCAAGCATGGCGGGCAGGGCGGCAGCATCGTCAATGTGTCCTCTGTGGCCTCGCGTCTGGGTTCACCCAACGAGTACGTGGATTACGCAGCGTCAAAAGGCGCGCTGGACAGCTTCACCATCGGCCTGTCCAAGGAAGTGGCGGGCGAAGGCATTCGCGTCAACGCGGTGCGGCCAGGCTTTATTTACACCGACTTCCATGCGCTGAGCGGTGATCCGGATCGGGTCAGCAAGCTGGAATCGGCGATCCCGATGGCCCGCGGTGGACGGCCGGACGAAGTGGCCGAGGCGATTATCTGGTTGCTGTCGGACAAGGCTTCTTATGCGACCGGGACTTTTGTTGACCTGGGTGGTGGGCGTTAATCCTTAAGATTTGTATTGTCCGGCCCGGCCCCTTCGCGAGCAGGCTCCCCACAGTGGATTGATGTGAACACAGTATTTGTGAACGACACTAAATTCCTGTGTGGGGCGAGCCTGCTCGCGATGGCGGCAGCCCAAACGACATCAACGCTTCAGAACGACCGCACTATCCGCCCCAACGTCTCCATCGCCTTCTCCGAATCCTCGGTCCACGGGCTGCCATAATTCAGCCGGATACAATTCCTGAACCGCTGCGTCGGTGAAAAGATCGGCCCCGGCGCGATGCTGATGCCTTGCGCCAGTGCCATCTGGAACAACTTCAGCGAATCCATCTGCGGCGGCAGTTCCAGCCACAGGAAGTAGCCGCCGGCCGGTTGGCTGACACGTGTCTGCGCCGGAAAATAGCGGGCGATGGCGGCGAGCATGGCGCTTTGCTGTTCTTCCAGGGCGTAGCGCAGTTTGCGCAGGTGCCGGTCGTAGCCGCCGTGTTGCAGGTAGTCGGCGATAGCGGCCTGGGCCGGCATCGAGGCGCACAGCGAAGTCATCAGTTTCAGCCGTTCGATCTTCTGCGCATATCGCCCGGCGGCGACCCAGCCGATGCGGTAGCCCGGGGCGAGGCTCTTGGCGAAGGAACCGCAATGCATCACCAGCCCTTCGGTATCAAACGCCTTGGCCGGTTTCGGCGCCTGCTGGCCGTAATAGAGTTCGGCGTAGACGTCGTCCTCGATCAGCGGCACCTGGTGGCTGCGCAACAGCTCGACCAGCTCCTGTTTCTTCGCCTCGGGCATGGTCGCGCCCATCGGGTTCTGGAAACTGGTCATGCACCAGCAGGCCTTGATCGGGTGGCGCTCCAGGGTTTGCGCGAGCACGCCCAGGTCGATACCGTCGCGCGGGTGCACCGGGATCTCGACGGCTTTGAGTTTCAGCCGTTCCAGGATTTGCAGGCAGGCATAGAACGCCGGCGCTTCAATGGCCACCAGGTCGCCGGGTTCGGTGACCGCTTGCAGGCACAGGTTGAGGGCTTCCAGCGCGCCGTTGGTAATCAGCAGTTCTTCCATCGGCAACATCAGGCCGCCGACCATGTAGCGCAGGGCAATCTGGCGCCGCAGTTGCGGGTTGCCCGGCGACATGTCGGTGACGACCATGCGCGGGTCCATGTCCCGTGCGGCGCTGGCCAGGGAGCGTGACAGGCGCTGCAACGGGAAAAGGGTCGGGCTGGGAAAGGCCGAGCCGAAGGGCACGGTGGTCGGGTCCTTGATCGAGTCGAGGACCGAAAACACCAGCTCGCTGACGTCGACTTCGGTGGATTCATTGACCTGGCTGCTGATCACCGGCTCCGAGAACGGACTCGGCGCGTGCGCGTTGACGAAATAGCCGGAACGCGGCCGGGCGCGGATCAGGCCACGGCGTTCGAGCAGGTAGTAGGCCTGGAATACCGTGGACGGGCTGACCCCGTAAGTCTGGCTGGCATAGCGCACCGACGGCACGCGTTGGCCAGGGCCCAGGACGCCGGAGCGAATCAGTTCAGCGATGTCTTCGGCGAATTTTTCGTAGCGTTTCATCGAGTGCCTGATTGGTGTTTTTTCAGTGAAATCGAGGTGACTTCTTCGCGGGCAAGCACCGCTCCTACAGTCAGCACGAAACCGTAGGAGCGAGGCTTGCCCGCGAATGGCAGCACCGCAGTCTAAGGGATCAACGGTTCATCGGCGCAACAAACCGGCTCTTGGCCACGCTATAGATGTCCGGTTCGTCACTGTCGACAATCTTGAAACTGATCGTCTGCGAGCTGCTGCTGGGGCGTTCCGCGGTCATGGCCACTGACACCGGTACATCGACAATCTCACCCGGCGCCAGGCTCAGCTCGGTCTTGCCTTGCAGCACGAAGCCTTCGCCGTCCACCAGGCTCAGCCGATAGTCCTGACGCAGCTGGGTCTTGTTGATGACCTTCAAGCTGTAGATGTTTTCGATCTGCCCCTGGCTGTTCTCTCGGAACAGGCCGCGGTCCTTGCTCACGTCCAGCGACACCATCGGCCGCTCGACCAACGCCAGGGCGAGGGCGCCGATCATCACCAGCAGCACCGCGGTGTAACCGATCAGCCGCGGCCGTAGCAGATGAGTCTTGCCCCCTTGCAACTCATGCTCCGAGGTATAGCTGATCAAGCCACGGGCATAACCCATTTTGTCCATGATCGAATCGCAGGCGTCGATACACGCCGCGCAGCCGATGCACTCCATTTGCAAGCCGTCGCGTATGTCGATCCCGGTCGGGCAGACTTGCACGCACAGCTGGCAATCGATGCAATCACCCAGCCCCACCTCGGCCGGTTTCACCTCGCGTTTGCGCGGGCCACGGTTTTCACCGCGGGCCACGTCGTAGGAAATGGTCAAGGTGTCCTTGTCGAACATCACGCTCTGGAACCGCGCATACGGGCACATGTGCATGCACACCGCTTCACGCAGCCAGCCGGCATTGATGTAAGTCGCGCCGGTGAAAAACAGCACCCAGAACAGACTGACACCGCCCATCTGCAAGGTCAGCAGCTCTTCGGCCAAGGGCCGGATCGGCGTGAAATACCCCACAAAGGTCAGCCCGGTGAGCAGACTGATGGCCAGCCACAGTGTGTGCTTGGCCGAGCGGCGAATAAGTTTGTTCAGGCCCCACGGCGCGGCTTGCAGCTTGATGCGCTGGTTGCGTTCGCCTTCGGTGATCTTCTCGCACCACATGAAGATCCAGGTCCAGGAACTCTGCGGGCAGGTGTAACCGCACCAGACCCTGCCGGCGAACACGGTGATCGCGAACAGGCCGAACGCGGCGATGATCAGCAGCGCCGAAAGCAGGATGAAATCCTGGGGCCAGAAAGTTGCGCCGAAGATGTGGAATTTGCTTTCGGAAAGGTCCCAGAGCACCGCCTGACGGTCACCCCAGTTCAGCCACACGGTGCCGAAGAACAACAAAAACAGAACGCCCGCACCGCTCAGACGCAACGTGCGGAACAGGCCGGTGAAGCTGCGGGTGTGAATCAGGTTGTCGCTGGACTTGGCCTTTATCTTTGGACGCAAAGGCTCGGTTTTTATAAATGAGGCAGGTTCTACGATTCGGACGGGGATTCTTTCGCTCATGGTCTTTCGCTCATCAGCCTCCATCAGGCATGAGCACTATGACCAGCGATCTGTTTGCATAACAGACTCAGGTATTGCAATAAAAAGCGGATCAGATGGGGATTGGCCCGCTGCCTGCGACAACTTGATGCACCCCGTCACAGCAGGGCGCAGACGTCTATAACAGGCGCCTGCGGGCGGTGTTGATCCGCATCAGTCAAATCACCGAATCACTGTCAGTGGCTTTCAAATGCTTACGACCGTCCACTGCGCCTGCTACGGTCAATGCGTCGGCTTCTGCTTCGGTGATGTAGACGCGCTGGCCGTTGAGCTCAACCGCCGACATGGCTTTTTCCGAGTCGGTGATGATCGTGACATCGGGGCACAGGCGAATTTCTTCGCCGTTCTCGGTAACGAAAAAGCAGGTCTGGTTTTCGATGCGCACAGTCATGGAGGTGTCCTTTTTTTAGCGGGTTCTAAACTGTTAGGGCGCATCCGACGGACATCGTTCTGTGCAACTGATTAATGGTCGGCGCGGTCCATCCTCCCATAACGATCAATCACAAGGATTGCACCATGAACGCCTGGTGGCATGAGGTTTGGGTAACGCTGCAAGCGGAGTTCGCCGACATCGGCGATGCGTCACAACTGACGCGTATAACCGTGAGATTACTCATGGCTGCGATCCTGGGTGGCATCCTGGGTTTCGAGCGTGAGCAAAAGGGCAAGGCCGCCGGCGTGCGTACGCACATGCTGGTAGCGCTGGGAGCTGCGTTGTTTGTGCTGGTGCCACAGATGTCCGGCTCCCAGGCCGATGCCATGAGCCGGGTGGTGCAAGGCGTGATCGCCGGGATCGGCTTCCTCGGCGCCGGCACCATTCTGAAAAACCAGGAGGCCGATGAAGGCCACGTAAAAGGCCTGACCACCGCCGCCGGTTTATGGCTGACCGCCGCCATCGGTGTCTCGGCCGGGCTGGGCCGCGAGGCGACGGCGGTGTTTAGTACGCTGCTGGCATTGGCGATTTTCAGCGTGATGCCGAGGATCGTGCAAATACTCGACAGGGACAAAGACGAGCAGGAACGGCCCTAGATAGCCATCGTCACTCAGGCGTGACGATCACTGGCGGCATCGTGCTCGGTGGTTCTTCCCGGGGTGGCGGCGTAGTGCCAGGCGGTTCCTTTTCAGGTACCGGTTGCGGCTCGGTCGGCGGAATGGTCGGGGTGTCGATGTTCGGATCAGGTGTCTCGGCAGGGATTGGAATACTCATCGTTGAAGCCTCCAGTGGCACATGGCGTAAGTCGTGCTTAAGTGAGTTGACCGTCACGCAAGGGATTTGATTCCGCAGCAAATGGGCGTGAACTTTTCCCCGCGCTTGTCGCTCGGAACCTAAGTGAGTTCATTTCGGGCCCGACGGGTTTCGTGTGAAAGACGACCAGACACAAGAGCGTCCATGGGGCGTTAAGGAGAGATGCTCGATGACTGCTGAAAAACCGACAGAGCTGAACTACAACCCTCATATGCCACTGTCACAGGCGCTACTGCTGCCGCGCATCGCGATTGAAAGCGTGATGCCGACTCTGGATGGCGGGCAGTTCGCGGCCAAGGCCGTGGTGGGCCAGGACGTGGTGGTGACCAGCAAAGTGTTCGCCGACGGCCACGACAAACTGGCCGTGCGCATACGCTGGCGTGCCGACGGCGACGAGGCCTGGCAGAGCGAGGTCATGACCGAACTCGGCAATAACGGCTGGGAAGGGCAGTTCCGCGTTGAAGATCAAGGCCGCTACGTCTTTTGTATCGAAGCCTGGATCGATCAGTACGCCAGCTTTCTATACGAGATCGAGAAGAAACACATTGCCGGCGTGCCCATCAGCCTGGAGTTGCAGGAAGGGCGCAACCAGGTGAAACAGGCGGCCGAGCGCTCGGAAGGGCCGCTGAGCGAAGACCTGGCGGCGTTGCACCATGAATTGTCCGGGTTGCTCGAAGCGGAACAAGTCACCTTGTTTCTGCACCAACGCAGTGCGGACCTGATGGCTCAGGCCGATCACCGTGCCTACTTGAGTCTCAGTCCTGAATTTCCGCTGGACGTCGAGCGCGAGCTCGCCCAGTTCGCCAGCTGGTATGAGTTGTTTCCGCGCTCGATCACCGACGATCCAAACCGTCACGGCACGTTCAACGACGTGCATGCTCGGTTGGCGATGATTCAGGACATGGGTTTCGACGTGCTGTATTTCCCGCCCATTCATCCGATCGGGCGCAGCTTCCGCAAAGGCCCGAACAATTCACTGAGCGCCGGCCCCGACGATCCGGGCAGCCCGTATGCCATCGGCAGCGAAGAGGGCGGGCACGAGGCGATTCACTCCGAACTCGGCACCCGCGAAGACTTTCGTCGACTGGTGGCAGCGGCGGCGGATTACGGACTGGAAATTGCCCTCGATTTCGCGATCCAGTGTTCCCAGGATCACCCGTGGCTCAAACAGCACCCGGGCTGGTTCAACTGGCGCCCGGACGGCACGATCAAATACGCCGAGAACCCGCCGAAAAAGTACCAGGACATCGTCAACGTCGATTTCTATGCCAGCGATGCAATTCCCAGCCTGTGGGTCGAGCTGCGGGACATTGTGGTCGGTTGGGTCGAAGAGGGCGTGAAGATCTTTCGTGTCGACAACCCTCACACCAAGCCGCTGCCGTTCTGGCAATGGCTGATCGCCGATGTGCGGGCGTTGTATCCCGAGGTGATCTTCCTGGCGGAGGCCTTTACCACGCCGGCGATGATGGCGCGGCTGGGCAAGGTCGGTTACTCCCAGAGTTACACCTACTTCACCTGGCGCAATACCAAGCGGGAACTGGCGACCTATTTCACCGAACTCAACGAGTCGCCATGGCGCGAATGCTACCGGCCGAATTTCTTCGTCAACACGCCGGACATCAACCCCGCGTTTCTGCATGAGTCCGGACGCGCCGGCTTTCTCATCCGCGCGGCGCTGGCGACCATGGGCTCCGGTTTGTGGGGCATGTATTCGGGCTTCGAACTCTGTGAAGCCGCGCCGGTACCGGGCAAAGAGGAATACCTCAATTCCGAGAAATACGAGATCCGCCCACGGGACTTTACCGCGCCGGGCAACATCATCGCCGAGATCGCCCAGCTCAACCGCATCCGCCGGCAAAACCCGGCATTGCACACGCACCTGGGCCTGAAGGTCTACAACGCGTGGAACGACAACATTCTGTACTTCGGCAAACGCAGCGCAGATGGCAGCAACTTCATTCTGGTGGCCGTCAGCCTCGATCCGCATAACGTCCAGGAAGCGAATTTTGAATTGCCGCTGTGGGAAATGGGCTTGCCCGATGACGCCAGCACTGAGGGTGAAGACTTGATGAGCGGCCATCGCTGGACCTGGTACGGCAAGTATCAGTTCATGCGAATCGACCCGGCGCATCAACCGTTCGGTATCTGGCGAATCACAACTTCTTGAAGCCCCCCAGATTTGCGATGGGATGAACTTTTGTGGCGAGGGAGCTTGCTCCCGCTGTGGCGCGCAGCGGCCCTATTTTTTCAGGGTCAACTGATTTACAGGTTTTGCGACTGCTTCGCAGCCGAGCGGGAGCAAGCTCCCTCGCCACAGGTAGGCGTTCGGCTCAGGGGCTGCACTGAATTCAACAGGAGTTTCAAATGGCGAAGAAACCCAAGGCAGCCACCTTTATCAAGGACCCGCTCTGGTACAAGGATGCGGTGATCTACCAGGTTCACGTTAAGTCTTTTTTCGACTCCAACAACGACGGGATCGGCGACTTTCCCGGCCTTATCGCCAAACTCGATTACATTGCCGACCTCGGCGTCAACACCATCTGGCTCTTGCCGTTCTATCCGTCGCCACGGCGCGATGATGGCTACGACATTGCCGAATACCGTGGCGTCCACCCCGATTACGGCACCATGGCCGACGCCAAACGTTTCATCTCCGAGGCCCACAAACGCGGCCTGCGGGTGATTACCGAGCTGGTCATCAACCACACCTCCGACCAGCACGCGTGGTTCCAGCGCGCACGAAAAGCCAAACCAGGTTCGGCGGCGCGGGACTTCTACGTCTGGTCCGACGACGATCACAAATACGACGGCACCCGGATCATCTTTCTCGACACCGAAAAGTCCAACTGGACCTGGGACCCGGTCGCCGGCCAGTACTTCTGGCACCGGTTCTATTCGCACCAGCCAGACCTCAACTTCGACAACCCGCAAGTCATGAAAGCGGTGCTGTCGGTGATGCGCTACTGGCTCGACATGGGCATCGACGGCCTGCGCCTGGACGCGATTCCCTACCTGATCGAGCGCGACGGCACCAACAACGAAAACCTGCCCGAGACCCACGACGTCCTCAAGCAGATCCGTGCCGAGATCGACGCCAACTATCCAGACCGCATGCTTCTGGCCGAGGCCAATCAATGGCCGGAAGACACGCAGCTGTACTTCGGTGACACCGATAAAAAAGGCCTCAACGGTGATGAATGCCACATGGCCTTTCACTTCCCGTTGATGCCGCGCATGTACATGGCGCTGGCTCAGGAAGATCGTTTCCCGATCACCGACATCCTGCGCCAGACCCCGGAGATCCCGGCCAACTGTCAGTGGGCGATTTTCCTGCGCAACCACGATGAGTTGACCCTGGAAATGGTCACCGACAAGGAACGCGATTACCTGTGGAACTACTACGCGGCCGACCGTCGGGCGCGGATCAACCTCGGTATTCGCCGCCGCCTCGCACCGTTGATGGAGCGGGATCGCCGTCGGGTGGAACTGCTCAACAGTCTGCTGCTGTCGATGCCGGGCACACCGACGATGTATTACGGCGATGAAATCGGCATGGGCGACAACATCTACCTCGGCGACCGTGACGGCGTACGCACGCCCATGCAGTGGTCGATCGACCGTAACGGCGGTTTTTCCCGCGCCGACCCGGCGAGCCTGGTACTGCCGCCGATCATGGACCCGCAATACGGGTACCTGTCGGTCAATGTCGAGACCCAGGCCGGCGACCCGCATTCGCTGCTGAACTGGACCCGGCGCATGCTCGCCGTGCGTAAGCAGTCCAAGGCCTTCGGGCGTGGCACGCTGAAAATGCTCTCGCCGAGCAACCGGCGAATTCTGGCCTACACCCGTGAATACGACGGGCCGGACGGCAAATACGAAATCATCCTGTGTGTGGCCAACGTATCGCGCAGTGCGCAAGCGGCGGAGCTGGACCTGTCGGCTTACGCCGGTATGGTGCCGGTGGAGATGCTCGGGGGTAACGCTTTCCCGCCGATCGGCCAGCTGAATTTCCTCCTGACGCTGGCGCCTTACGGCTTTTATTGGTTTGGACTTGCTGCGGAGAATCAAATGCCCAGCTGGCACGTAGAACCGGCGCAAAGCCTGCCGGACTTCACCACCCTGGTGTTGAAAAAACGCATGGAAGAACTGCTCGAAGCGCCGTCACGCGGCACGCTGGAGCAGGGCATCTTGCCGAACTGGCTGCAAAACCGTCGCTGGTTCGCCGGCAAGGACGCGGCCATCGAGAAGGTCAACCTGGTCTATGGCGTGCGCTTCGGCGATGCGCAGCATCCGGTGCTTTTGAGTGAAATCGAAGTCACCAGCGGCGGCCAGACCAGCCGTTACCAGTTGCCTTTCGGCTTCATTGCCGATGATCAGGTCGGGCCGGCGTTGCCGCAGCAACTCGCGCTGTCTCGGGTTCGACGTGGCCCTCAAGTGGGGTTGATCACCGACGCATTCAGCCTGGAAAACTTCATCCGCGCGGTGCTGCGAGGCATGCAGGAAAACACCGTGTTGCCTTCCGATGGCGGCGAGATCCGTTTCGAACCGACCGAGGAACTGGCCAAACTGGGCCTGACGGCCGAATCCGAAGTGCGCTACCTGTCGGCCGAGCAGTCCAACAGTTCGGTGGTGATCGGCAGCAGCCTGGTGCTGAAGCTGATCCGCAAGGTCGCCTCGGGCGTGCACCCGGAACTGGAAATGAGCGCCTATCTGACCAACGCCGGTTTTAGCAACATCTCGCCGCTGCTGGGGTCGGTGGTTCGCCGCGACGCCAAGGGCGAGGACAATCTGCTGATGATTGCCCAAGGCTATTTGAGCAATCAGGGCGATGCCTGGGAATGGACCCAGAACAACCTCGAACGGGCACTGCGCGACGAACTGGCCGACGCCATGTCCGAGCAGGAGCAGCACTACAACGCACTGGGTGAGCTCAAAGACTTCGCCGGCATGCTCGGCCAACGGCTGGGTGAGATGCACCAGGTGCTGGCGGCCCCGACCGATGACCCGGACTTCGCCCCGCAGGTCACCACGCAAAAAGAGGCCCTGGCCTCGGCCAAGGACGTCGCGGCGCAACTGGAGCACTCGCTGAAGTTGCTCAAACAGCATCAAAGCGAACTGAACCCGGCGGACAAAGCGCTGGTCACTCGTTTACTGGACAACAAAAAAGCCATCCTCAGTCATGTCCAGGACCTGGGCGAAAAAGCCGTCGGTGGTTTGCGCATTCGCGTCCACGGCGATTTGCACCTGGGTCAGGTGCTGGTGATCAAGGGCGACGCCTTCTTGATCGACTTCGAAGGCGAGCCGGCACGGCCGCTCAGCGAACGACGCGGCAAGCACAGCCCGTACAAAGATGTCAGTGGCGTGTTGCGCTCCTTCGATTACGCCGCGGCGATGGCGATCAACGTGCATAACGTCGACAACACCGCCGAAGCCCGAGCGGCACGGCAACGGGTAGCCGACCGTTATTTGAATGAAGCAAAACAGGCATTTGTCGACGCTTATCGGCTGGCGGCAGCTAGTCTTGCTCATGCGTGGCAAGATCCGGAAGGCGAGGACGCCGCGTTGGCGTTGTTCGGGCTGGAGAAGGCGGCGTATGAGGTGGCTTATGAGGCTGAAAATCGCCCCACGTGGCTGCCGGTGCCATTGCACGGTTTGTATGGATTATTGAGTGGGCTTAAACCCTTTTCCGAGCTTGGTGGAGAGTAGTCATGAGTTTCTCGAACAAGGAACAGGGTCACGCTAAAGAAGCGTTGCTGCCCAGATCGCGGGATATCGACGCGCTGGTACGCGCCGAACATCACGACCCTTTTGCAATTCTCGGCCCCCACGGCGATGACGCCGGCGGGCAATTCATTCGAGCGTATCTGCCAGACGCGCTGAGCGTGCAGGTACTGGCCAGGGACTCCGGGGAAGAACTCGGCAACCTTGAAGCCACTCAGACGCCGGGCCTGTTTGTCGGGCACTTCGATCGGGCGCAGCCGTATCTTTTGCGCACCCGTTGGGCTGGTGGCGAACAGGTTTCCGAGGACCCTTACAGCTTTGGCCCATTACTCGGCGAAATGGACTTGTACCTGTTCGCCGAAGGCAATCATCGCGACCTCAGTGCCTGCCTCGGCGCGCAGCTGAAGACGGTGGACGGCGTCGACGGCGTGCGTTTCGCCGTGTGGGCGCCGAATGCCAAACGGGTGTCGGTGGTCGGTGACTTCAACAACTGGGACGGTCGTCGGCACCCGATGCGTTTGCGCCATCCCACCGGGGTCTGGGAAGTGTTCATCCCGCGTTTGCAGGCAGGGGAAACCTACAAATACGAAATCCTCGGCGCCCACGGGATTCTGCCGCTCAAGGCTGACCCGATGGCATTGGCCACCTCGCTGCCGCCGGATACCGCGTCCAAAGTCGCCTCACCGTTGAACATCGACTGGCAGGATCAGGCGTGGATGGAGTCTCGTGGCGAGCGGCATCTGCCGAGTGCGCCGCTGTCGATCTACGAGTTGCACGCCGGCTCGTGGCAATGCGAGCTGGACGATCTGGGTGAAGTGGCGCGCCAGTACACCTGGCACGAACTGGGCGAGCGGCTGATTCCTTATGTGAAGGAACTGGGCTTCACCCACATCGAGCTGATGCCGATCATGGAACACCCGTTCGGCGGTTCCTGGGGTTACCAGTTGCTGTCGCAATTCGCCCCGAGCGCCCGTTATGGTTCGCCGGATGACTTCGCCGCCTTCGTCAACGCCTGTCACCAGGCTGACATCGGCGTGATCCTCGATTGGGTGCCGGCGCATTTCCCCACCGATACCCACGGCCTGGCGCAATTCGATGGCACCGCGTTGTACGAATACGGCAATCCGCAGGAAGGTTTCCATCAGGACTGGGACACGCTGATCTATAACCTGGGCCGCACCGAAGTGCACGGCTACATGCTGGCCTCGGCGCTGCACTGGCTCAAGCATTTCCACGTCGATGGCCTGCGGGTCGATGCCGTGGCGTCGATGCTCTATCGCGATTACTCGCGCAAGGCCGGGGAATGGGTGCCAAACCGTCACGGCGGGCGCGAGAACCTCGAAGCCATCGACTTCCTGCGCCACCTCAACGACGTGGTCAACATCGAAGCGCCCGGTGCGCTGGTGATTGCCGAGGAGTCCACCGCGTGGCCGGGTGTCAGCCAGAGCACGCAACAGGGCGGGCTGGGCTTTGACTACAAATGGAACATGGGCTGGATGCACGATTCGCTGCATTACATCCAACAGGATCCGGTGTACCGCGCCCATCACCACAACGAGCTGAGTTTCGGCCTGGTGTATGCCTGGTCCGAGCGTTTCATTCTGCCGATCTCCCACGATGAAGTGGTGCACGGCAAGCACTCGCTGATCGACAAGATGCCTGGCGACCGCTGGCAGAAATTTGCCAACCTGCGGGCCTATTTAAGCTTCATGTGGGCGCATCCTGGCAAGAAACTGCTGTTCATGGGCTGCGAGTTCGGCCAGTGGCGCGAGTGGAATCACGATCAGCAACTGGACTGGTACCTGCTGCAATACTCCGAACACAAGGGTGTGCAGAAACTGGTCGGCGACCTCAATCGGCTGTACCGCGAAGAGCCGGCGATGCATGACCAGGATGACGCGCCGCAAGGCTTCCAGTGGTTGATCGGCGATGATGCGATCAACAGCGTTTACGCGTTCCTGCGTTGGAGCAAGGAAGGGCGGCCGGTGTTGGTGGTGGCGAACTTCACGCCGGTGCCGCGTCAGGCCTATCGCATCGGCGTACCGTTCGCCGGGCGCTGGGGCGAGGTGATCAACAGCGACGCGGCGATGTATGCCGGGTCCAACTATGGCAACAGCGGCGGGGCGTTTACCGAGGAAGAGCCGAGCCATGGCCAGAACATTTCACTGGTGTTGAATCTGCCACCGTTGGCGGTGTTGATCCTGAGTCCTGAGGGTTGATCCAGTACGGGGTCTCTTCCATCACGAGCAGGCTCGCTGCGACATGATCGTTCCCCACGCTCCGCGTGGGAATGCAGCCCCGGGACGCTCCGCGTCCCTACGATGTGACGCAGAGCGCCACTGGAGGCATTCCCACGCGGAGCGTGGGAACGATCACTTCACCACCGCATCCGCACACCCAGACTCCCGATCAAGCCGTTCAAATCATTTTCATCCACATCGCTGCTGTAATCGGCGCTGAAGTAGAAACTCACCGCGGGCGTGACTCTGGCCACCAGCCCCAACCCCACTTCGACCGTCGATGAGTTGCGGCTGCTGCTGATCTTGTCGACCTGATCGAGGGTCACGGTGTTGCCGGTGTACACGGTGTGCCACAAGTTGGTCCGCACATAGGGTTCGACTCCCAGGCCGTTGATGTCGTAACTACCTTTCAACCTTGCGCCGACCCGGCCGCTCCAGGACGTCAGGTCGCTGGACGATGCATTACTTGAACCGGCATAAGGCGTATCCAGCGTGATGCGCTGATTGATCAACTGCGCTTGCGGTTCGACTACCCAGTTTTCGCTGACCCCAATCGGAAATCCGCCTTCCACCGACAACGTCACCGCGCTGCCTTCGGTTGCTATCCGCGCGCCCCGGTCGTTACGGCTGTAACCGGCGACCCGTCCACCACTGGCCGACAAATCCACGTGCCAGCCTTGTGGCCCGGTCAGGCTCCAGTAGGCGCCGAGGCTCTGGCCTTGAAGGTTGAGGGTATCGGTCTCGGGGGCGGCGAGGGCGCGACGGGTCAACAGGCCGTTGCTGTTGCCTTGTAACTGCGTCATCCCGCCGATCAGGCCGACCCGTTGGGTATGGCCGCTACCGCTTTGCAGGGTCAGGATCGCCGGGCCTTTGAATTCGGTGCTGCCGGGGCTGGAAACCCCTTGAGGCATTACATAGGTCTGTGCTTGTCGCGATGCCTGCCCGTACAACTGGTCCCAGGTCGAAGGCGCGGCATCTTCGATGGTCAGGCGAGAACTTCGTGTATCGGAGGCGGCGTTGAAATGGCCGGGGTAGGGGGCGGTGATGTGTATCGTGGGCAAGGTCATTGCCGGTACATCCTGGCGATACCAGGGGGCGGTTTCATCCTCTGCGTGCCCGGCTTGCACCTCCATGGACGAACACAGCAGCAGAGAACTCGAGACAGTGCAAAAAGTGATTTTGATCTCTTGTTGGGTGAATGAAGTTTTCATGGGGGTCTACCTTGCAATCGCATGCCGTATCTCGCTTTGGCGTCTCTCCTACCCCGAATGAGGGGCGACCGAATGGATTGAGGCAAGCCGCTGGCCGCCCGATTTCGCGGGTGTCTGGAGGTTTGCCCCTGGTGGATTTCCGGGGGTAGTAACGTGAAGCTAAGAAGACCCTTGACAATGCGTCAAGAAAATGGCCGATAGGCGGTAATGGAATTTTAGTGCTCGCAAGTGACTGATTTTTGCCGCGCATCTAAGTTCTTGTTTGTTCGAAAAATCGTCAAAAAACCCTCGGGCCAGAGCCTTTGGATAGTGGGCTACCGGTCTGTCCGGGCGGGGTTCAGGGCCTGCTGGCCCGACGATGTCCATGTCTCGATTCTGTCAGTAATGCTGCGCTGAAATGAACGCAAGGGAATCGCTGTCCTCACACCGGTTTGTCTATCTGGCGAACAGGACTGGCCGCAACTAGGCTGAACATTCAGCCACAAGGTTTCGGGCGGCAGCCCGGCGCAGGGACAGGAGAAAAATCGATGAAAACCCAATCCAGTGTTTTCTGCCTGATGTTTACCCTGCTCCTTGCCCCAGGGGCTCGCGCCGAAAAGGTACCGGCGGCGGACGCCACCCCGATCATCAATCCGCAGGTGGTCGATAAGCTGATTGATATGGGCAACTACCTGCGCAGCCTGTCGAAGTTTCAGGTAGATGCCGAAGTGACCCTGGATACCGTCCTGGAGACCGGGCAGAAGATCAAGTCCGAGGCTTCCACTACTCTGAAAGTGCTGGGGCATGACCGTATGTATGCCCGGACAGAAGGCGATGTCCGAACGCGAGAGTTCTTCTATAACGGCAAGAAACTGACCCAGTACTCACCGTACCTCAAGTACTACACCACGGTGGATGCTCCGCCCAAGGTGTCCGAAACCCTGCACATGATCGAAAACCATTACGGGATCCAGATCCCCATGGAAGACCTGTTTCTGTTTGGCAGCGATCAGGCCCAGATCGATGCACTCAAGGAAGCCCTGTACGTGGGACCGTCAACGATCAAGGGCCAACTCTGTGATCACTTGGCCTTTCGGCAGGAGGGCGTCGACTGGCAATTGTGGATCACACGGTCCGAGAAGCCACTGCCGTGCAAACTGGTGATTACCACCACCGATGAGCAGAGCTTTCCGGAATACAGCGCGGTGTATCACTGGAACCTGAAGCCTGGCCTCCAGGAGTCGATGTTCACCTTCAAACCGGCCAAGGGTGATGTGGCGATTGCGCTGAAGAAAGCCGCTGATCAGGGAGGGGAATGACATGAACCGGTCGATGTCGTGGAGCCTGTTTGTATCGCTAGCCACTGCCGCAGTGCTGACTGTCGGCCTGATCGCCGAAGCGGATGCCCGGCCACGGGGCCAGGGGCAGGCAAGGGCGTCAGTCAACCGTGCGCCAGCCCCCAATGCCCAGCGGGCGCAGCGGATCAATACCCCGCCGCGCGCGAGCAACGTCAATGCGGGCAATCGGGTGAACTCAGGCAACCGGGTCAATGCCGGGAACACTGTCGGCAACCGTACCAACATCAACAACAGCACTCGTAACGTCAACATCAACAACAATCGCGACGTCGACATTGATGTCGATGGGCATGGCCGCTATGGCTACGACGATCACTATCATCCGATCGCCACGGCGGCGGCCGTGACCGCGACGGTCGCGGTGACAGCAGCGGTGGTTGGCTCGATCCTGACGCCGGCACAAATGCCCAGCAGTTGCGTGCAGGTCATGCAATACAACACGGTGTACATGCAGTGCGGTTCAACCTGGTACCAGCCGCAGTATCAGGGCAGCAATGTGACCTATGTTGTGGTCAACGCACCTTGATGCTTTGATCGCTCAGAGGTGCACTTCCACCGCCAACGGCAAGTGGTCCGACAGGTGCGTCCAGGGTTTATTGCCGAGAATTCGCGGGTTGTGGCTGCTGGCGTTGCGCAGGTAGACCCGGTCCAGGCGCAGCAGCGGAAAGCGCGCCGGGTAGGTTTTCGCCGGGCGGCCATTGTGGCGTTCGAAGGCTTCGTGCAGGTAATTGCGACGGGAGAGGGCGGCGTTGCCTTGCAGCTGCCAGTCGTTGAAGTCGCCGGCGATGATTACCGGCGCATCGTCGGGCAGGGATTCGAGCAGTAGGCAGAGCAGTTGCAGCTGCAACTGGCGATGACTTTCCAGCAAGCTCAAGTGCACGCAGATCGCATGGACTTCAGCGTGCCCCGGCACGTCCAGTACGCAGTGCAGCAAGCCGCGGCGTTCGGGGCCGGTGATCGAGACATCGAGATTGCGGTGTTCGCGAATCGGGTATTTCGATAGCAGCGCGTTGCCATGATGGCCGTTGGGGTAAACGGCGTTGCGACCGTAGGCGAAATCGCTCCACATGCTGTCGGCCAGGAACTCGTATTGCGAGGTCTGCGGCCAGTCGTTGTAACGGGAGGAATGCCGATCGTGCTCGCCGACCACTTCCTGCAGGAATACAAGATCGGCCGACGTACTGCGCACCGCTTCTCGCAGCTCCGGAAGGATGAAACGCCGATTGAGGGCGGTAAACCCTTTGTGGGTGTTGACCGTCAGCACCCTCAATCGATGAATCGCCGGGGGCGAGTCCAAGGGCACTGATTCAACGGCTCGCTGCTCGGAATCGCTGGTCACGTTCACTCCTCTGAATCTGGGCTGCTTATGCATGCGACTGATGCAGCGGCGGGCAGTTCAGTTTGAGCGACACCCATTCCAAGTGGGAGCGAGCCTGCTCGCGATAGCGGAGTGACATCCAGCATTGATGTCGACTGCCCCAACGATATCGCGAGCAGGCTCTCTCCCGCAGGGATGGGTTGGATGGGGAATTGGGTCAGACAAAGACAACTTCATAGGGCAAACGCATGCGCTCCAGTATCACCCGGGGCAGCAGCGGCGCGATGCCGATGGCCGGTTCGCCGTCGAGCTGGCTGGCGTAGGCGTGGGTGGCGTGGCTTTTGCGCGCGACGGTCCAGGTGTCGAGGCGTACTTTGCGCGCACGATGCCAGGGAAAGAGTCCTTGATCTCGGGTCGGCCAGTGCCAGGCCCAGACCGGCAGTTCGTTGACCGTCGCGCCGACCATGCTCGCCGCATTGGCGCTGGCGCGGCCGACGGCGTCATGATCGCAGGTGCCGTCTTCGCGCCAGGTAGTGAACACCACATCGCCGGGGCGCAAATAACGGGCGATGAATTGGGTCAATTGGGTTTCATGCTTGGCCAGGGCGTTGTCGGTAAAGCCGCCGCGAATCCACTTCAGGCTGTGCATCGGCAAACCGAGCCGGCGCAAGGCTTCGACGCTTTCCTGGCCGCGAAACACACTCAGGCGTTTCTCTGACCACTGTTGCGAGCCCGGATGGCTGGCGCTGCCATCGGTGATCGAGATCAATTGCAGGGGATGACCCAACGAGGATAGGAGCTGAAGCAAGCCTCCACACATGACCACTTCATCGCCAGGATGCGGCGCAATGACCACGGCACGCGCGCCAGTGGGGACCAGGGTCTCGGTGTTGATGACGGGGATGTTGTCCAGTTGCCGGGCGCTGTTCCAGACCTGTCCCGGCAAGCTGCTTTCGATGAGGGAAACGGGTTTCATCGGGCTACGTCCTTGTTCTGTTTGAGAGCAATGTGCAGCGCTCCATACCCTGGATTGCCGCGAGGAGAGTATTGCTCAAGTCTCGCTATTCGTCGCGTGGTGCTGTCATCTGAGACGGTATTTTTTAACCAGGCTGTACCAGGTCTCGCAAATAATCGCCGAAACCACCGCGTGCGCGACTGTCCAGCCGAGCACTGGTCAGCACTTGCGGGCGATGGCTCCAGGCTATGTTTGCGCCACAGCGTTCGAGTTGTCGCACCAGTTGCACATCTTCGTCACAGGCCAGCGGTTCGAAACCGCCGGCGCGCTGATAGGCGTCAGCACTGATGCCCAGATTGGCTCCATGAATGTGCCGATGACCTTCGCGGGCCTGATAGTGCTGGTGATAGCGAATCTGAGCCGACTCATCGAACGCCTCGTGCCACGCCTCCACCGTGACCGTGCCGCACACCGCATCGACGTCGAGGGCCAGTTGCGCCACCAGCCAATCGTGCGCCACACGGCTGTCGGCATCGGAACAGGATATCCAGCGTGCCCCACGATCGAGCAGAAACCGTGCGCCGGCGGCGCGAGCCTGACCGACGTTGCGTGCCTCGATCGCCAGACTGTGCACCGGATAGGCGCTGACGATCTCCGAGGACCGGTCGGTGCAACTGTCGAGCACCACCAGCACCTCGACGGTTTCACCGCCCAGCCGCTCGTGTTGCGCGGCGAGCAGGGCCGCCTCAAGGCAGTCTTCGAGCAAGTCTTCTTCGTTATGCGCGGGGATCAGAATGCCGATCATCGCAAGCCCTCCAGAGCCGCCACGGAGCGTGGTTCACGACTCCAGAGTTCCAGTAGAAAATCCGCTTCCTGATGCAGGGCCAGTCGCGGCAAATGCAAATGTTCGTGGAGCAAGTCATGGACTTGCCGGGCGTTCAACGGACAGCCGTCGATGGGCGGGCGCCAGTGGCAGGCCAGCAGTTGGCCGTCGGCGGTCAGCGATTGTGCGGCCTGTTCGATCAGGCGTTTCAGATCATCGGCGTCGAGGTAGTAGCCGATCTCGCTGAGCACGATCAGGTCGAATTTCTCGTCCGGCCAATCGGCAGGCAAGCGGCTGTGGCGGACTTCGGCGTGGTCGAACGGGCCGAGTCGGGTGCGAGCCAGCGTCACGGCTGCGGCGGCGGTGTCGCAACACAGCAGACGATCGCAGCGGCTGGCCAGCTCAAAGCTCAACTCGCCGTTGGCGCAGCCGGGCTCAAAGATCGCCCGGTAGTGAGGGCGGGGCAGCGCGGCGAGGGTGATTGCGCGTTTGCGCTGTTCGTACCAGCGCTGACGGAACGACCAGGGATCATCGTTGCCGGCAAACAGACCGTCGAAATAGCGGTCGTCGACGCTCATACAAACACCACTTCGAACGGTTGCAGCAGCCGTTCCAGCACATAGGGCGCCAGCACGGGCGGCAAGCCGATGTGCGGGTCACCCTCCAACTGGCTGGCAAAGGCGTGGATCGCGTGGCGTTTGCGCGCGACCAGGTGCGGGGCCAGGAGGATTTTTCGCGCCCGGTGCCACGGCACGAAACTGTCTTCAGGTGTCGCCCAGTGCCAGGTCCACACGGGCAATTCATAGACGGTCGCACCCGCTCGTCTTGCCGCTGTGGCGCTGGCCCGGCCCACGGCTTCGTGGTCGCAATGGCCGTCCTCGCGCCACGTGGTGAATACCACGTCGTTGGGGTGCAAGTGACGTTCGATGAACTCGCTCAGCTCGCTTTCTCGATCAGCGACCTGGCTGTCCTTGAATCCACCACGCAGCCATTTCAGGCTGTGCAGTGGCACACCGAGACGTCGCAAGGCTTCGACCGATTCCTGTGGCCGCACCGCGCTCAGGCGCTCCACCGGCCAGCGCTCGGAGCCGGGATGGCTGGCGCTGCCATCGGTGACCGAGATCAGCTGCAAGGGCCGACCGGCGGCGGCGAGCAATTGCAGGAAACCGCCGCAGCCCAGCACTTCGTCATCCGGGTGCGGAGCGATGATCACTGCGCGGGCACCTTCCGGCACCAGGCTCAGGATATCGATCACCGGTAACTGCGCCAGGTGGCTGGAGGTCTGCCACCGATGAAGCGGCGTGCCCTGGCCGACGATAGGATTGGTTTTCATAACGTCCATGTTCCGGTAATGACGGTTTGGCCGAGGGCGGCGAGGTCCCGTTCGGCGTGGCTTTGGCGCAGGAACACCGGCAGGTCGGCGATCAATCGGGCGAACTGCCGATCCCTACAGTAGGGACCCGCGCCGAGGGCGTGGCCGACATGCAACATGACCTGTTCGGCGGTGTGTTCCACCACCGCCCGGGCGCGCCGGGCCAGCAATTCGGCGTCGTCCAGCGGGGCGGCGTCGATCATCAGTGCGCTGACCCGCAAGACCTCGGCGGCGGCATGCAGCGCACTGTCGACGGCACCGAGGTGAGCGAGGGCGTGGGGTTCTTCATGGTGCGCGCAATGGCTGCGCAGGCGTTCGGCAATGCTTTGCGCCGCGCCGTACCAGCAGGCGGCAATGCCGATGCCGCCCTGCCAGAAACCGGGCCGATTCAGGTAATCGCCGGGTGAACCGATGGCTTGGCCCTCGGCGCCTTCGAACAGCACTTCGACGCTGCCGGAGGCGCCCATGCCGACCGCTTGCCAGCCTTGATCGGTCACGGTCACGCCGGGTTGATCCAGCGCCACCGCGACCAATTGCTGGCAGTCCTGTTGATCCCAGGCCGTGAGCAGCGCATGACTCAACACCGCCGCGCCCGAGCACCAGGCCTTGCGCCCGTTCAACTCGACCATGTGTCCCTGCGGACGGACGCGCACCCGGGCGTTTGGCGGTTCAGCGGCCCACATGCCCCAGGTGCTGCCCGGCGTCGGCGAGCCGCCGAGTTGCTGGATGATTGCCAGCGCATCGGTATGGCCTTCGTACAACTTGCATAACCCGAGGTCATGCCCGCCGACCTCGGCCAACCGCTGGAAGCGCTCCAGCGTCTGGCCACTGCCGGGTAGCGGAAGCTGATCAAGCCCAGCCTCCACCAACGCCCGCAGGCACCGGCCTAGCGCCTGAGTATCGGCGTAGTCCGGTGGCTGGCGAGTGAGAAACGCTTGAAGGTCCATTTCACTCTTCTTCCTCATGCTGCAATTCGAACAGCAGCAGCGAACGACCGGTGACGGAGTACTCGTGCCCGAACTCGAAGCGTTCCTGTCCACGAATCGACGGTTGATTGGTGTCGACCATGCACGTCCAGTGATAGCCGTCCGGCACTTCCGGCAAGGTGAAGTTGACGATGTCGTGGTGCGCGTTGACCACCAGCAACAGGGTTGCGTTACCGCCCTTGCGGCGGATACCGGTTTCCTGGGCGCGGCCGTCCATCAACATGCCGAGGCAGCGGCCATGCGGTTCTTCCCACTGCTCAATGGACATTTCACTGCCATCCGGGGCGAGCCAGGTCACGTCCTTGACGCCGATGTCCTCGTTGTAATTACCCACCAGGAAGCGTCCGCGACGCAGGATCGGATAGGCCAGGCGCAACTTGATCAGGCGCTTGACGAACTTGAGCAGGGCCTTGCCGTCTTCGCTCAGGTCCCAATTGACCCAGCCGATGTCGCTGTCCTGGCAATAGGCGTTGTTGTTGCCTTCCTGGGTCCGGGCGAACTCGTCGCCGGCCACCAGCATCGGGGTGCCTTGGGACAGCAGCAGCGTGGCGAAGAAATTGCGCATTTGCCGCTGACGCAGTTCATTGATTTCCGGATCGTCAGTCGGGCCTTCGACGCCGTGGTTCCAGGACAGGTTGTTATTGCTGCCGTCCTGATTGTTCTCGTCGTTGGCTTCGTTGTGCTTGTCGTTGTACGACACCAGGTCATTGAGGGTGAAACCGTCATGGGCGGTGATGAAGTTCAACGAGGCATAGGGCCGCCGGCCGCGCTGATTGAACATCTCGCCGGACGCCGTCATGCGGCTGGCGAAGTCGGCCAGTTGGCCGTCATCGCCTTTCCAGAACGCGCGCACGGTGTCGCGGAACTTGTCGTTCCACTCGACCCAGCCCGGCGGAAAACCGCCGACCTGATAACCGCCGGGGCCGCAATCCCATGGCTCGGCGATCATCTTCACCTGGCGCAGCACCGGGTCCTGGCGGCAGGCCACGAGGAAGCTGTGACGTTCGTCGAAGCCTTCGTGGTAGCGGCCGAGGATGGTCGCCAGGTCGAAACGGAAACCGTCCACGTGCATTTCCGTGGCCCAATAGCGCAGGGAGTCGGTGACCATTTGCAGCACGCAAGGGTGACTCAAATCGAGGGTGTTGCCGGTGCCGGAATCGTTGATGTAGTAACGCTTGTCATCGGGCATCAAGCGGTAATACGAGGCGTTGTCGATGCCGCGCATGGACAGGGTCGGCCCTTGTTCGTTGCCCTCGGCGGTGTGGTTGTAGACCACATCGAGGATCACTTCCAGATTGGCTTCGTGCAGGTGCGCGACCATCTCCTTGAACTCGGCGATCTTGCCGCTGGCCAGGTAACGCGGGTCCGGGGCAAAGAAGGCGATGCTGTTGTAGCCCCAGTAATTGGTCATGCCTTTGTGCAGCAGGTGCTGGTCGTTCACGAAAGCGTGGATCGGCAGCAACTCGACCGACGACACCCCGAGCTTGCGAATGTGTTCCAGCACGTCATCGACCATCAACCCGGCGAAGGTGCCACGCACGTTCTCGGGGACCGAAGGGTGGCGCATGCTGATGCCGCGTACATGGGTTTCATAAATGATCGTCTTGTCCCACGGCACGCTGACGCGATGGTCGTTGCCCCAGGTGTGAGCCGGGTCGATCACCTTGCACTTGGGGACAAACGGTGCGCTGTCGCGTTCATCGAAACTCAAATCGGCGTCAGGATGCCCGATGGTGTAGCCGAACAACGCTTCGGACCATTTCAGCTGGCCGACCAGTTGTTTTGCATAGGGGTCGATCAGCAGTTTGTTGTGGTTGAAACGATGACCGTTGGCCGGGTCGTATGGGCCATAGACACGGTAGCCGTAAATCAGCCCTGGGTGGGCGTCGGGCAAGTAGCCGTGGTAGATCTCGTCGGTGTATTCCGGCAGTTCGATACGTTCGAGTTCAACCTCGCCGGCATCGTCGAAGATGCACAGCTCGACTTTGGTGGCGTTGGCGGAAAACAAGGCAAAGTTGACCCCCAGACCATCCCAGGTCGCACCCAGCGGGAAGGGCAAGCCTTCACGGATTCGCGAGGCCTCGGCGTGAGGTTCTGGCGCGGCTTTCTTTGGATTGGACATAGATGCTCCTGCAAAAAGGGGATTCTTTGTAGGCGCGAGGCTTGCCCGCGAAGGCGGTGTTTCAGTCACAGTTGAATCGACTGACATGCCGCCTTCGCGGGCAAGCCTCGCTCCTACAGGTTTTTCGTGGGCGAGCAAGCCCACGGTGGCCAGGGGGCTGGCCACGAGGTCAATCAGGACGCGATAGTGAAGCGTCAGACAGCAGGCGGTTTGCGCGCTGCTTTAGGCTTCTTCTCGGCAGCTTTTTCGCCGGGCGGAATCACCTTTGAAGCCGCTGCAGGCTTGGCCTTGGCTTTCGGCTCGGGCACCTTGCCATTGGCTTTGGCCACAGCAGGCTTGGCAACCGTTTTACTGCCGGCAGCCTTGGGCAATTTTTTGGGGGCCAGGGCTTCGGCTTCAGCCAGCTTGCACGCCATCTCCCAATGTCGGGCGTCCTGGCCCTCAGGCTTACCTTCCGATTCCCAGATTTGATAGGCAAATTCGCGAACGCGTTTATCGTCGGTACTCATCGCAATACTCCTGAACTGAACTCAAGCTTGGGTAAACGTTTGAATAAAGAGATTGACCGGGAAATCCCCCAGCGCGGCGCTGATGTTCAGCTCCCTGTGGTGTGTGACTGATGTGCTCGAGAAAAGTCCCTTCAGATTTTCCTCAGAGGCGGTGAACGGTAATTTCACCCGTGTATCGCCCCAGCGCAGCGCGTCAACCCAGGGTTCGGCACTGTTTTCCAGCAGCGGGGCGCATCGAATCGGTACGATCACGATGGCCCGTTTTCCCTGATGTTCGCGAGCAAAGGCCAGCACTCGGTGAGCCTGGCTGCCCACGACCTCAAGGGCTTGATACGTCCCTCGCCGAAACAGCTCCGCATGCTCGGCCCGCAGGTTCAACACCTGCTTGATCAGGGTTTGCTTGATGTGCCCGTCACGCCAGTTGGTCAACAGGTCAGGCAGATTCAACGGCACCTGCATCGCCTGTTGGCGGCTCACGTAATCCACCGGCCGACGGTTGTCCGGGTCCACCAGCGAGAAGTCCCAGTACTCGTTGCCCTGGTAGAGGTCCGGGATCCCCGGCACGGTCATGCGCAGCAAGGTTTGCGCCAATCCGTTGAGGGCACCGGGGACGGCGATGGTCTTGGCGGCTTTGCTGAGTGCGGTGCACAAGAGCTCGCCTTCAGGGCTGAGCAGCAAGCGTTGCAGGAATTGCTGAACGGCGTTTTCGTAAGCCTCGTTCGGCGCGCTCCAGCTGCTTTGCAATTTGGCTTCACGCAAGGCTTTTTGTTGCCACTGCCACACCCGTTGAGTGTAGTTCTCCAGCGCCGGTTGATCGTAACCGTGCAAGTCGAGTGGCCAGCTGCCGAGGAGCGCTTGATACAGGATCAATTCATCGCCCGCCGAGGGCATCTGGTCGTCTTCACGCAAGGGCCGGGCAAGTGTCCGCCACAGCGGGACCTGCTCGGCGTACCAGGCGCTGCGTTCACTCAACACCGCCAACCGCGCGCGGGTGTCTTCGCCGCGTTTGTGGTCGTGGGTGGCGGTGGCTAGCAGGTTGTCCGGAAACTGCTCCAGGCGATTGATGCAGACGGCATGGAAATCGGCGACCGGCGCACTGAATTGCTCGGTGCTGAAGCCCACATCATTGCGCGACAGCAGCACCGCTGAGCGATAGAACGCGGTGTCTTCCACAGCCTTGGCTGCGGCGGGTGAAGTCAGTTGCTGGAACCGCACACAGGCATGCTTGAGGATCTTGCGCTGACGACCCACCGGGCGTTTGCGCCACGGCTCACCGCCGAGCCAACCGGCCAGGCAATCGAGCACCGGCCAATCGGCCTCGCCGAGGGTCTGCCGGGCACCGTCCATGGCCTGCTGGAAAAACACATCGTCTTCGGCAGAACGGCCACGCGGGCTGATGTAGGTGCGGTACACCGGGAAATGCACGATCAGTTCCTGCAACGCCCGACGGATCGCGCCCAAGGTCAGGTCGCGGGTCATCAGATCGTCCCGAGCCACTTGCAGCAACGCCTGGGCCACACTCTCGAAATCGCCGGCCAAGGAGCCGTTGAGAATCTGCTGGCGCGCCAATTGCGCTTCCTGACGGAAGTCGGCGGGCCGTTCGCTGAAGCGATTCCACAGTTCACCCAGAACCTTTTCACCCTCGGGATCGTGCTGCAGCAACGACAACTGGTTCATGAATTCGTAACCGGTGGTGCCGTCCACCGACCAGTCGCGGTGCAGGGTTTCACCTTCACCGAGAATCTTCTCGACGTAGATTGGCAGGTGCCGGTCGGGCGACAGCGTATCGACCCGACGCCGTAGTTTGCGGCAGTAGCCGCGCGGGTCGGCGAGGCCGTCGATGTGGTCGATGCGCAGACCGTCGACCAGGCCTTCAGCCACCAACTCGAAGATTTTCGCGTGGGTCGCTTCGAACACGGCGGGGCGTTCGACCCGCAGGCCGCCCAATTCGTTGACATCGAAAAAACGCCGCCAATTGATGTCATCCGCCGCCGTGCGCCAACTGGCCAGCCGATAGCTTTGGCGTTCGAGCAGGTTGTGCAGCCGCTTAAAACCATCGGGCGTCAGCGAATCGTAGGCACTGAGATTCTGCTGAATGCACTGCAGGATCGCAGGGTCACTGGCCAGTTCGCGCAGCTCTGCCTTCAGCGGTTGCGCCAGGCTGTGCGAGTCGGTCTGGTAGCTCAAAGCACTGAAACGGTCGGCGAGAAACTTGAGTTGCTCGTCGTCGGTTCGCAGCAGTTCACCGTAGCTCGACGGGCAGATCGGGAAATGATGCTCGTAGTGCTCGACATAAAATGCACCGCGTTGTGCATCAAAGCGCAAGGGCAGGGTGCCGTCTTGCAAGGCGACGCCGTAATCGCTGCCGAGGAAAGGCAGCAGCAACTGGCCCTCCATCAGCGGGTCGGGTGAGTGCCACTGAATGTCGAAAAACTCGCCGTAAGGGCTCAGGCGTCCCCATTCCAGCAAGTCCAGCCACCAAGGGTTATCACTACCGCCGACGGCCATGTGGTTGGAGACGATGTCGAGGATCAGCCCCATTTTGTGTTCGCGCAGGGCCGCAACCAGGCGACGCAGGGCCGCTTCACCGCCCAGCTCAGGGTTGACCGTGGTCGGGTCCACCACGTCGTACCCGTGCATTGAACCGGCGCGGGCAGCAAGCAGTGGCGAGGCATAGACGTGGCTGATGCCCAGGCTGGCAAAGTACGGCACCAACGGCACGGCTTGATCCAGCGTGAAGCCTTTATGGAATTGCAGGCGCAACGACGCGCGAAGCGGCAGCGGTTGTATTGACTGATTCATTGGTCACGCTCGCCAGCCTGAAGTCGCGCGCAGGCGAGCAATTCCAGGCGCCGCGAGGCGTCCGGGTCATCGAGCAGCGCTTCACTGCTGCCCGGCAAGCGCCGCGACCAGTTGGGGTGCGTGTCGATGGTGCCGGGCAGGTTGGCCTGTTGTTCGATGCCCAGGGCATCTTCCAGTGGCAGCAACACCAGCGGTGCCCGGGTATGCCCGAGAAAGCGTACCGCCGCGTCCAGTATCTGGTCCGTCTCATGGGATTCTTCGCGGAAGTTCTGCGGGTCCTCGCTCAGCACGCGACGCAGGCCTTCACGCTCGCGCTCACGGTGATGGCGCCATTCGATTTCACCCGTGGCATCGACCAGGCCCAATCGGGCGTTCCAGTCGATGTCACGGCCATGCCACCAGCCATTGAGCGTCGGCAGGTCATGGGTGCTGGTGGTCGCTAGGGCGTTGTCCGGCCAGTCGAGAATCGATTTGAAGTGCGCGTTGTCCTGTTCAAACAGCAGCACGCGCATGCCGAGGATCGAGCGGGCGATGAGTTTTTCCCGCAGACCATCGGCCACCGTCCCGAGGTCTTCGCCCAGTACGATCGCCTGATGGCGATGGGATTCAAGGCTGAGCAGGCGCAGCAGGTCGTCCACCGGGTAATACAGGTAGGCGCCGTCGGCGGGCGGCGAGCCATTGGGGATTACCCACAGCCGTTGCAGGCCCATGACGTGATCAATGCGCAATCCGCCGGCGTGGGCGAAATTGGCCCGGAGCATTTCGATGAAAGCGCGAAAGCCGTTGCGCACCAGGCCTTCAGGAGAGAACGCGGAAATGCCCCAGCCCTGGCCGGTGCGGTTGAGAATGTCCGGTGGCGCTCCCACCGTCAGTGAGGCGAGCAGTTCGTCCTGGCGACTCCACGCCTGACTGCCACCGCCGTCGGCACCCACCGCCAGATCAGCGATCAGCCCAATGCTCATCCCCGCGCTGCGGGCGGCGGTTTGTGCGCGCTCCAGGCAACGGGTGATCAGCCATTGGCTGAATGCGAAGAAGCCAATGCGACCGGCGTTCTCTTCGGCAAATTCGGCGAGGGCGGCGCTGCGCGGGTCGCGCCATTGTTCCGGCCACTCGCGCCAGTCGAGGGTTTCACCCTTGGCGGCGCGCGCTTCTTGTATGGCTTCGAAGCGGCAGTGGTTTTCCAGTGCCTCACCGGCCGCGTGGCGGAAACTGCTGAAATCGGCATGCAACGGGTGTTCGCCCTGGACGAAGCCCTCATACAAGGCTTGCAGCAAACGATGCTTGGCTTCGGCGGCCACGGGCCAGTCAATCAGCGGCTGTTCTTCCAGGTGTTGCAGTTCGGCAGCGAGGCCGGTGGCGTCTATCGCGGCACGCCACGCGCGCTCGCCGAGAATAGCGCCCGGCGCAGCGTAGAGGCTGTTGAGAAACAACCGGCTGGACGGTGAATACGGGCTGTAGCGTTGGGTGTCGCTGCCAAACATCGCGTGCAGCGGACTGATCGCCAGCGCCTCGGCACCGCGTTCGCCGGCCACTCGAGCGAGGTCTTCCAGCGCCTGGGTATCGCCGAACCCGCCATCGCCGGCGCGACGCAGCGAGTACAACTGCACGCTGAGGCCCCAGGTGCGCGGGATCGGACTGTCGACGGCATCGCCGACGCTGTAGCAACGCGCTGGTGCCACGGCCAGGGTAAATGATTGTCCGTCGATGCTGACGTGCTGATACCCGACCGGAACCAGGCCGGGCAGTTGGGCCTCGGCGTCCAGTTTCAGGTTGAGTCGTGAGCCATCTTCAAGGTGGATCTCGCACGGCGATTCCGGTTCAAAGAAATGCGCCAGGTCGAGGCTGACGCCGAAATCGGCGGTAATGAGCGGCGGCAGATGCCGGGTCTGTTGCACCTCCTGCAATTGCAGGAGGCTGGCGTCGATTTCCTGTGCGGTGCTGGCCGGGTGGCCGAGTCCGATCAGGACATTGCGCAATACCGAGGGGGCGACTTTCTGCGGGCGGCCGTTGGCGTCGATCCAGTCGACTGCCAAACCGGCACGGCCGGCCAGTATTTCCAATTGCGCATCACTCATTGGCGCTCTCCATCCGGGGGTAGCAAGGGGGCTGCGGCCGTGAGGCTGACTAGCGCGCAATACGGGGCAAGGGTGCCCTGTTCCAACAGGCCGGCTGACTGAGGCGGCGTTTCGAACAACAACCTGGCGTCGGCCTGTGGGGAGTGGACCACTGGCTTGTCGCTGAGGTTCAGGTCAATGCGCAGCTGACGGCCATTGCCCAGTCGCCAGCGCGCTGTCACTGCACCTTCGCCCAACACCTCGGCACCCAGGGCTTGAGCGCCCGGCAGGTGGGGGATGATGTGGTCGTGGCGAATCCGCAGCAGTTGGTGATACAGCCCCTGCATGGCCGATTGCCGGGTGGCGGTCAGTTTTGGCCGCGACGCTTCAAAGGTCTGAGGCGCGTTCGGATCGGGTATCTGTTCGCGTCTATGAGGATCGGCAAAGGCGCTGAAGGCCGCGAATTCATTCCGTCGCCCTTCGCGGACCAGCTCCGCCAGCTCACCGTGATGGCTGGTAAAGAACAGGAACGGCTCTTCGGCCGCGAATTCGTCGCCCATGAACATCAGCGGGATCATCGGCGACAGCAGCAACAGCGCGGTCGCCGCTTTCAGGGCTTCGAGGGGAGCCAGTTGATGCAAGCGTTCGCCGAAGGCACGGTTGCCGATTTGGTCATGGTTCTGCAAAAACAGCACGAACGCGCTGGGCGGCAGGTGACCGCTGGGCTCGCCCCGGGTTGTCCCGTGGCGGGTCACGTGGCCCTGAAACACGAAGCCCTGGCTCAGGCAGCGCGCCAGTTTTTCCGTGGGGTTGTCGGCATAGTCGGCGTAGTAGGCGTCAGTTTCACCGGTCAGCAAAACGTGCAAGGCGTTGTGGCCGTCATCGTTCCACTGCGCGTCGAATCCTTCCTCCAGCAGGCTGGCCTGGTTGTGTTCGTTCTCGACCGTCAGCCAGACGTGCCGCGCGGGGTTGGTTTGCTCGCGAACCGTCTGCGCCAGTTCCTGAAGAAAGTCCGGGCTCTCAATGGCGTGCACGGCATCCAGGCGCAGACCATCGAAGCGGTATTCCAGCAACCACATCAGCGCATTGTCGATAAAAAAGTCCCGCACTTCTCGGCGCCGGAAATCGATGGCCGCGCCCCAAGGCGTGTGCTTGTCTTCGCGAAAAAAGCCCTTGGCGTAGTGATGCAGGTAATTGCCGTCCGGGCCGAAGTGGTTGTAGACCACGTCGAGAATCACCGCCAGGCCATGGCCGTGGGCGGTGTCGATCAGGTGTTTAAGTTGTTCGGGAGTGCCATAGGACGATTGGGGCGCGTAGGGCAGAACCCCGTCGTAACCCCAGTTGCGATCGCCGGGGAACTGCGCCAGCGGCATCAGCTCGATCGCGGTGATGCCCAGATCAACGAGGCGCGCCAGGTGCTTCTCGACTTCACTGAAGCCGCCGAGCGCACCGACATGCAATTCGTAGATGACCGCCTCGTTCCAGGGGCGGCCGGTCCAGGCGCTGTTCTGCCATTGATAGGCGAGTGGATCGACCACCACGCTGTGGTCGCCGATATCGCCGGCCTGCGCGCGGGAGGCCGGGTCCGGCACTTCCAGCTCGCCATCGATGTTGTAGCGGTAACGCGTACCCGCCGTGCAACGGGTCTTGATCACGAACCAGCCATCAGCCTGAGGCAGTAGCGGCAAGGATTGTCCATCTTCCAGTTCGACACTGACGTAAAACGCATCTGGCGCCCACAAGGCAAAACGCGTGTGTTCTGCGTCCAGCATGATTGCGCCGTGGGGCCAGGTCTCAAGGGTCCGTAACGGCATCGTTGAAAACCTCTTTTTACTGTTTGCCCGATTTACCCAGGGCTTTGGCGACCAGTCGTTCGTAGAGTTCGGCGTAGGGTTCAACCGCCTTGCACCAGTTGAACGGCGCGGCCATGGCGCGGCACCGCATGGCGCTGAGCAGGCCGGGGAAGGCGAAGACCTTGAACGCGCGGCTCAGGGCTTCTTGATAGCTCTCCACCGTGGATTCGTCGAACAGGAAACCGGTCACGCCGTTTTCGATGGTGTCGGCCAGACCGCCGGTATTGCGGGCCACCGGCAGCGAGCCGAAGCGCTGGGCGTACATCTGGCTCAAGCCGCATGGCTCGTAACGCGACGGCATCAACAGGAAATCACTGCCGGCGAACATGCGACGGGCGTCGGTTTCATTGAAGCCGATGCGCACGCCGATTTGCCCGGGGAAGCGCAGGGCGAGTTCCCTCATGGCTTGTTCTTCTTCAGGCTCGCCACGACCGATGATCGCGATCTGGCCCCCGTTGTTGACGATGTATTCGGAGACCGCTTCGGTCAGGTCCAGGCCTTTCTGATAGACCAGGCGCGAGACCACGGCGAACAGCGGGCCTTCGGAGTCTTCCAGGCCGAACAGGTCGCGGACATGGGCGGCGTTGACTGCTTTGCCGTCCCAGTCGCCGATGCCGAACGGGCAGAACAGGTGCGGGTCGGTGGCGGCGTCCCAGCTTTCGTCGATGCCATTCGGAATACCGCTGAGCAGGCCTTGCTGGGTCTTGGCGGCGAGAAAGCCGTCGAGACCGCAGCCGAAGGCCGGCGTGGTGATTTCCTGGGCGTAAGTGGCGCTGACGGTGGTGATGTGGCTCGAATAGGCCATGCCGGCCTTGAGGAACGACATCTTGCCGTAGAACTCCATGCCTTCCTGTTGCAAGGCATGGTTGGGAATACCGAGTTCAGGGCACGACCCCAGGCTGGTGACGCCTTGATAGGCCAGGTTGTGAATGGTGAAGAGCGTCGGGGTGCGCTGTCCACGCCAGTGCATGTAGGCCGGTGCCAGGCCGGCTGGCCAGTCATGGGCATGCACCAGATCCGGGCACCAGTGGATTTGTGCCAGATTGGCGGCGATATCGGCGGCGGCCAGGCCCAGGCGGGCGAAACGAATGTGGTTGTCCGGCCAATCGCGGCCGTTGTTGGCGCCGTAAGGCGAACCTTCGCGCTCGTAGAGTTCGGGGCAGATCAACACGTAAATGACCAGACCGTCCGGCATGTCCATGCGTCCGATCTTGCAGGGTGGCAGTGCGGCGTGCCCACCCAGTTCACCGATGATATGGATCGGGTTTTCACTGTGCAGCACTTGCGGGTAACCGGGGATCAGCACCCGCACATCGTGCAGATGAGACATGGCCCGGGGCAGCGCTGCGGAAACGTCACCCAGGCCGCCGGTCTTGACCAGATCGGCGATCTCGGAGGTGACGAACAATACCTTCTTTCTGTTCGGATTCTGACTGGCAGCCGGTGACAGCGTTTTGGTGCCTGGTACGCTGATCGATTTGGCGCTCGGAGCATTCACGGCGCTTGATTCGCCGACCTGCTGATGAGCACGCTCTCCCTGAATATCTAAAGCCGCACTAATCATATGAATCTCCCGTGTTGTTGATCTAATTCTAGGTCTGGCACCAACGGTGTTCGTGGCCAAATCCTGTGGCCGGGCGCAAACGCGCTTCGCATCGGTGAGCAAATGCTGCCCCATGCGCTAATGCAGAAAGGGTGAAGGGGCCGTTGCAAGGAATGCACCAGTCGCTGAGGCCCTACCTTTAACCTGACCCTTGGGCAGGACCGAAAGTTTCGAGTTTTTTACCACCAGATGACTGACCGGTTTTACCTCGCGAAAATGAGTCTAGGCCAGATCCTAGAGCGGGGCAGGTCAAGTGGCGAAATTGTTCGACAATCGGTGGGGAGAGGGTAAAGGCACAACGCTTGTAGGGGGAAACGCACCGACGAAGGGCAGGTTTATTTTTCGGTATGGGTCAAAACGGGACTGGCAAGTCACGGTAATGGGCGTGGTTTACGGGGTTTTGCACCATTGCAGTGCGAGGTGTGTCGGGTGTGAGGGCCTCATCGCGAGCAGGCTCGCTCCCACAGGATCGCGGTCATCCGTGGACTATTTTCACTGCAAGCCGCTCCCACCTTGAAATGCGGTCCACTGTGGGAGCGAGCCTGCTCGCGAAAAATATCAGGCGTTACGCGGTTTACGCCCTGAAACAAAATGACTCACATCATTGAACCCTGGCGTCGACGAATGCCCCGGCGTGACCAGCGAATCAATAAACGCCTCGTCTTCAGCCGTGATCTTCACTGCCTGCGCCTTGGTGTACGCATCCCATTGCTCCTCGGTGCGCGGTCCGACAATCGCCGATGTCACGGCGCTGTTGTTCAACACCCAGGCAATGGCGAACTCGACAATGCCCACGCCACGTTCCTGCGTGTACCGTTGAATCTGCTGGGCAATACGCAACGACTCCACTCGCCATTCGGTTTCCAGAATACGTTTGTCAGCGCGACCGGCGCGGCTGTTGGCGTCCGGTTTCACGTCCGGCGCATATTTGCCGCTGAGCACTCCGCGCGCAAGCGGACTGTAAGGCACCACGCCCAAACCATAGTTTTGCGCGGCCGTAATCTGCTCGGTCTCGGCCTGACGGTTGACGATGTTGTACAGCGGCTGACTGATCACCGGCCGATCAACACCCAACTGATCCGCCACCCGGATCACCTCGGCAATCCGCCAGCCACGGTAGTTCGACAGGCCCCAGTACCGGATCTTGCCCTGGCGAATCAGATCGCCAATCGCCGACACGGTCACTTCCAGCGGCGTGTTGTGGTCTTCGCGGTGCAGGTAATAGATGTCGAGGTAGTCAGTGCCCAAACGCGTCAGGCTGGCATCAAGGCCATTGAAAATATGCTTGCGGCTCAACCCGCTGCGGTTCGGCACACCGTCCACCGGGCCAAAGCCGACCTTGGTCGCCAGCACCCATTCGTGACGGTTGCCGGCAATCGCTTCGCCGACGATCTCTTCGGAACGGCCGCCGGTGTAGACGTCCGCAGTGTCGATGAAATTGATGCCCTGGTCCCAGGCCTTGTCGATGATCCGCAGGGAATCTTCGGTACTGGTCTGTTCGCCGAACATCATGGTGCCCAGGGTCAGGGTCGACACCTGTAAACCCGAATGACCCAGCGTGCGATAACTCATGAGGAAATCCTTTTACCGTGGGAAAGCTTCAATCAAATACCAGAACGCCTGCGCGTCGAAAAGTGAATTTATACGCAAAGTGCATGACAACGTTCTTGCAGAAACGCTTGCAACACCTTGACCCGCTCCGAGACCTGCACCCGATGCGGGCACAGCAAATTGAACGGCACGCTTTCGCCTTGCCAGTCATCAAACAGCGTCACCAGCCGCCCGGCCTGCACATCGGCGGCGACATCCAGCCAGGCTTTATAAGCAATGCCATACGCCGCTCAAGCCTTGGGTTTGAGGCTTGAGGGCCTGTTCACCGTCCGCCAGGGCGGCCAGAGCCAGACGCACGCTTTCCAGATAACGCCGGCCTTCCTCGGTCAGGCGCATGCTGCGCGTGGAGCGCGCGAACAGGCGGATGCCGAGTCGGGTTTCCAGGCGTTTGAGGGCGATGCTGGCAGCGGCAGGGGTGAGTTCCAAAGTACGGGCGGCGGCGGAGATGCTGCCGGAGTCGGCGGTGCGAACGAAGATCTCCAGGTCGAGGATCGAGCTCATGGGTAAAAATCCTTTGAAGATCTGGCATCTTTAACGTGAATTTTGATTGCCAAATCCTACGCATGAGATCAACGCCCATAAACCCTCATGACCATTTGTCGCCACTGTCAGTTCTGACAGTAGCCGCCATTGCCGTTCCGTTATTTGATAGCTCCCACCAACGTCCACCGCACCGGAGCCTCAGACATGACCACCGCCCAATCCCCCGACAACGCCTTCCTCGTGCTGGATCGTCCGCGAGTACTGGGCGCTACCCTTCCGGTTGTAGACGCAGAGATCGGCGTCTCGCTGGTGATCTATGACCTGGTCATCGATGGCTTGGGCGCGACCGTCAATGTGGATCCGCCTTTGTCGGGCACGGTCGATCCGGGCGATGTGATTGAGCTGTGGCTGGAGGGCGACACCACGTTCCTGGACAGTGAAATCATCACCGATGTGAATGCCATCACCACATTGCGCATCCCCAAGGGCCGCTTGCAGACCGACCGGTTCAACTTGCTTTTTTACACGATCCTGCGCGGCAGTCAGAACATCGGCACGTCCCTGTCACTGATCATGCTCTACAACAAGATCCGGCCCGGCCTGAAAGACACCCGCCCCGAAATCGACGGCCATTCCGAGCTGGCATTGTTGCTCCCCGACGAAATCCGCAACGGCGTCGGCGCCGATTTTGTCAGTGCGCAGGTGTGCGTGTCCTATCCGTACTGCCGAGCTCACGACACGATCACCTTGAAATGTAACGGCGAGATCATGACCCACCAGGTTCGCGCGGATGAGGCGCCAAAGCCGCCGAATCCTGGTTCGCCGAACCCGATTACCGCGTGTTTTACGGTCACCCGTGCCTATCTGGAGCGCGCCATCAGACCAGGCGGCAAGCTCGATTTTTCCTACACCGTCACCGACCAGCTCGGTAACACGCCAGACACCGACGCGGTGTGGTCGGCGTCGCAAACCGTGGACGAAGACCTGGCCGGCACTCGTCTGAAAGCACCGATCATGCTGGAAAGGATGGAGGATTATCCGGGGGATGATTCCACCCTGATCGAGTTGGAGAAGCTGGCCGGTGGACCGCTGCTGGTGATTGTCATCACCACCGACCACCGTTTCCTGCCGGGCGACACCATTGAAGCAACCTACACGGCGAAAGTACCCGGACAACCGGTGGACGTGGTAGTGCCGGTAAGCGGGGTGGTCGAGGCCGATCCGTTCGGGCAGAAGAAGCCTTGCATACTGCAGGTGCCGAACGACAAGGTCATCGCCCAGAGTGTGGTGACGATGGTGTATACGCTGAAAAGGGGTGGGGCGGTGATTGCTACTTCTGCAACCGCTGTGGCACGAGTGATCGGTGAAAGCCCGATTACCCTGGATACGCCAGTCCCTGCCGCCAATCCGGTCGATCCACTCGCTTACCCGCAAGGTGTGACGGTTCAGGTCACCTATGCGGCCTCGCTGCCGGGGGATCAGGCGAGTCTGGTCCTGCTCAACGCTGTGCCGGGTGAACCGCTGTTTCCGGTGTTGCCGCTCGATTCGAACCATCGGGCGACGTTTACCCTGGATGCGTCGTTTCTCGGGGCGTGGCATGGCAAGGTGCCGCAATTGCGTTGGGAACTGGTACGTGGCGGGCAGTCGATTGCCCAATCGTTACCGTTGATGCTGACGGTCAACCGGATTTTAGATGGGGATGCACGGTTGCCGAGACCGGTGATCGCCGGTCAGACGGGTCTGGAGCTGGATGTTATGAAGCTTGTGGCCACCGATACCTTGAGCGTTGCGCAATGGCTTTTGCAGGTGGCGGGACAGTTCGTCTGGTTGCGCTATGACGGGTTTGACCAGCAGGGTAGCCCAGTGAATTTCGTGCGGCAGGGGCAAGCCCATCAGTCCGCCTCGGGGTTTACCACGCTGGCGCCGGTTGAGTGGTTGAAAGCCCTCGGGAGCGGCACGGAGGTGACGGTCACGTTCAAAGTGAACTTCGCCAAACAGGCTGATGAAGGTGCTGCGGTGACCTTCCTGCTGCGTAGCTACAGGGTTACCGCACACCCGGCATTAGTCGTCGATACCACTCCTCTTGTCTTGAGGGGGGAAAATATCTCGATTGTCGGCACATCACTCCCATGGGTTCCCACAGGGGACTACCCGGCTGACACTTTCGAGCGGCGTTTCGCAAGCGGCGGTGTGCCCCCTATAACCTTTGAATCTTCCAACGTACAGATCGCCTCGGTCGACAGGAACAGCGGAATGATACGAAGTGAGGGGAATGGAATAGCCACCATCACCGTTTCCGACAGTGCAGGCCAAACAAGGGAGATCCTGGTGACTTGCTTCAACGTCACCCAATACATCTATAACCCAACGCCTCTCACTTGGAATGCCTATGAATCATGGCGAACCTCACAAGGCGCTTCTTGGCCTATAAACAACGACTTGTTAGTGCATGATCGTCTTCTCAACATGAAATATACCCTTACCGTTACTCAAAACTATTGGAGCGGTCCCCGTGAAGTTATTCATCCGTATAGAGGGTCTGTCGCGGGGTATTGGCTGGAAACAAGGCGGTGGGAAGGCTATTACAAGGCTGAGATCGACAGAACTTTTCCGGGGCTGGCCTATATATAACCCCAGTCAATGACTAGAACTAAAGTTCATCCACCACCGTCGCTTCCCCTCCAGGGGAGGCGGCTGAGGCTGTTCCTCAACCAAGCGTTTTTCAGAGACGTGGGGATAGATTTGTTTAGAAGAAAAAGGGAGCGCGCCCAAGTCCACCGCTTGTCGGGAACCCCTTCCTACCTGTTATTTCTGACAGTAGCCACCACCATTACTTCAGGCCTTAATTGACTCCGTCACTCAAACCCTCGACAGGAGTCAACATCATGTCTGTTCAACCCGACTACACCCCTTCGCCAGCACCCGCATTCAAGAAAGCCGTGACGGGTTCAAGCCGCCTGAAAGTCATAGGCGCGCGCTCGAGTCCCCACCTGTTTGGGCTGTCCGGTACGTCACGTCTACTGCGCGCCTTTGATGCCCTTACCGGGGAGCCAGTCGTTGCGCAGTGGAAGTACGCGACTGACAACGACTGGACAACGGCCCACACCTGGCGCGATACCCAGCAACAGGCACTGCATGTTCGCGTCGGCGACGATCAGGTCATCCTGAATTCGGCGAACATTATTGGCAGTTGGGGCGCCTTCGTCGCGCGTACTGATGACGGGGGCCTCGTCGGCTGGGGGCATCCGGATTTGGGTGCAGCGATCCCTGCGGACACTGCGCCCCCGAATGACATCACTGCTGTCAGCGCCACTTCCAGCGCTTTTGCCGCCCTTCGAGCCGATGGAACGGTGGCGGTTTGGGGCGACGCGGGCGCTGGCGGGAATATGGGCGGTATCAGTTCTTCGGATTTTGTTGAGGTCAGCGGTGGCAAAAGCGCGTTCGCCGGTATAAAAAACACTGGGCAAGTGGTGGCCTGGGGACAGGGTAGCGAAGTGCCCGAGTCCATCGGCGCGCTGAGGGACATTGTGCAGTGCGTGGGCAGTGACGGTGTATTTGTCGCACGACGGGAAACCGGGCATTTGGTGGCTTGGGGCAAACCTGACACCGGTGGAACGCTGCCGCCCGAGATCGCGATGCTTTCCGACTTCAAAACCTTCCTCGGCACCCAATATGCTTTTGCCGCATTGCGCGCAAAGGGCAGTCTCGTCGCCTGGGGCCGGAGTACCGGGGGAACCCTGCCGGCACCCATCGCCTCACTGACCGATGTCAACGAACTGTGCTGCGCCAATCAGTTCGCCTTTGCTGCAACGCGTTCCACCGGCCAGGTTGTGGCCTGGGGGCACCAAATGGGGGGTGGCACCATCGGCAACCCAGAAATAGAGGCCCGGACTGATATTGAAGTAGTCTGCTGCACCTTTTCCGCATTTGCTGCTCTTTGCACCAACGGTCAGGTTGTCGCTTGGGGAGATGGCTCAGCTGGTGGCGAAATACCTGCCGATATTGCACAACGGCGCGACATTGTTCAGGTGGTTGGCTCGTCGGCAGCCTTTGCAGCCCTGTGCAAGGATGGCAGCGTTGTGGCCTGGGGGAATAAAAGCTTGGGGGGCGATACATCTGCGGTGGAAAGCCGGTTGACCGATGTACGAGCCATTTACGCCAATAGTACCGCGTTCACGGCGCTGACCTCGGACGGCCGCGTGGTGACTTGGGGGAGCGCTCAAACGGGCGGCGACAGCAGTCCGGTGCAAGAACTGTTGGATGGCAAGGTTTCCTATCAGGTGCAAGCGGGTTAGTCAGGGCTGTTGCAACAGCCGTGATGAGTAAGTAATAAACGGAGATGTTTAACAGACATCTCCAGACACTCTCTCGGACTACACAACCTTGCGCCGTTGCCTACGGCTGCGCCAGAATCCGCCGGCTTGTGCGTCTTGTGCCTGGGTTTTATCGTTTGTCCCGTCGCTGAATATCAGTGATCGGGTTTGGTAGCCCGGGTTTTTAGACGCAAAGCACCTTCCTTTGCTGAGATTTTTCGTCTCGGTTTTATGGTGGTCATGCGCAGGGCGCCTTCGGGCGCGCCGCTTCCTAAAGCCCGGTCTACCAACCTGCGTATGGCCACCACCCGTTCGTTTGGTAGCGAGGGGTGATGGCTCCTTTTAAGCGCTTTAGGAGTTTCATCCATGTTCAAACCAACACCAAACCCACCCGAAGCGGACGACGTTTCCCCCTACGAATCCACCGATTCCAAAAAACTCAACGACGCCGCCGAACGAGCGCTCGACTTTCACTTCCCATCCAATGCCGACATCAAGGCCACCCCGCGAACCCGCAGTACCCTGTTTTCCGTAGACCCCGAAGCCACGACCGAAACCCTGGCTGTGTATCTGGTCGAGACGCTGGCGTCGGTCGATGTGATGGTTCATCAGTTGGTGGATCATCTGGCGGGTGAATCGCGTTATGCGCTGTTGGGTATTTCCAACAGCATTATGACGGCGGAGATCACGGCGAATCGGCTGCTGGATAACGTTGGCCCGCAGGGCTAAAGCCAATTTCGAAGAGGGCACATACTCGTGGCGAGGGAGCTTGCTCCCGCTCGGCTGCGCAGCAGTCGTAAATCCGGTATCTGCGGTGTACCTGAAAGCTCGCGGTTGCAGCTTTTGGGGCTGCTTCGCAGCCCAGCGCGAGCAAGCTCCCTCGCCACAAAAGCTTGAGTGTTCACAAAAGTGTGTCTGGCCACATAAGAGCTGTGTGCACACGCGAAATAAGAAACGGCCCGAAAGGGCCTTTTTTTGTTGATCGGAAGGGACGCGAAGCGTCCCGGGCTGCATTCCCACGCGGAGCGTGGGAACGATCATCTGTAACGCCTTACACCCGCAACGTGCGCGTCATGCGCAGCGCCAACAAGCTCCCGCACACAATCACGCCCGCCAGCAGATAAAGCGCCGCATCGGTCGAGCCGGTGCTGTCCTTGACCCAGCCCACCAGGTACGGGCTCAGGAAACCCGCCATCTGTCCCATGGAGTTGATCAGCGCCAGACCACCCGCCGCCGCGCCCGCGCTCAACATCGCTGTCGGCACTGGCCAGAACATTGGCAAACCGGTGAGGGCGCCCATGGTGGCGATGGTCAAACCGAGAATCGCGATGGCCGGTGTTGTGGCAAAGTTGACGGCAATCAGCAAGCCCACCGCGCCCATCAACATAGGCACCACCAAGTGCCAGCGACGTTCTTTGCGCAGGTCTGCCGAACGCCCAACCATCAACATGAACAGCGCCGCCAGCAGATACGGAATCGCGCTCAACCAACCAATCACCAGGTTATCGCTGAAGCCCAGGTTCTTGATGATCGACGGCAGCCAGAAGTTGATCGCGTAGACGCCGCTCTGGATGCAGAAGTAAATCAAACCGAAGGCCCAGATCGCCGGGTTCTTGAACACGGCCAGCAGCGAGTCAGTAGCGGTTTTCGGTTTGTTGGCCAGATCGATGGCGTGGTCGGCTTCCAGCACCGAACGCTCGAACGGCGTGAGCCACTTGGCATTGGCGTAACTGTCGCTCAGCAGGAAATAGGCGAGGGCGCCGAGGATCACGGTCGGGATGCCTTGCAACAGGAACATCCACTGCCAGCCCGCCAAACCGCCTTGGCCCGCCGCGAAATGGTTAAGAATCCAACCTGAGAACGGGCTGCCGAGCAGGCCGGACACCGGGATCGCCGACATGAACAGCGCCATGATGCGGCCACGGCGGAAGGTCGGGAACCACTGCGAAAGATACAGCACCACGCCCGGGAAGAACCCGGCTTCGGCCGCGCCGGTGAACAGGCGCAAGGTGTAGAACTCGGTCGGGGTGGTGACGAACAGCAGGCAGGTGGAAAGCGTGCCCCAGACGATCATCATCAGCGCGATCCAGCGCCGTGGGCCGAATTTAGTCAGGGCCAGGTTGCTCGGTACGCCGCACAGCACGTAGCCGATGAAGAAGATCCCGGCCCCGAGGCCGTACACGGTTTCGCTGAATTTCAGCGCGTCGAGCATCTGCAGTTTGGCGAATCCAACGTTGACCCGGTCGAGGTAGTTGAACAGGTAGCAGATGAAGATGAAGGGGATCAAACGCAGGGTAATGCGTTTGTAGACGGCGTTTTTGTCGTCAACGATGGCCTGGGTAGCGGCGGCGCTCTGTGACATGGCGGGCTCTCTCTTTATTATGATTTTTTGCGATGCGCAGGGTAACGTTGATCGCCCAGAGAGTCTCGACCACCCTCGGGGTGGCTGTCTTTGTGCCTGAGCACAGGGTTTGCGACCCAGCCCTGTGCGGGTGAACAACCTGTCCCATCACCCGTTAAAGGATCCCGATATGTTCGAACTCGATCACGACCTGGCCCAGGACATCGTCGACCGGGCGATGGCCATCCTGCCGTACAACGTCAACGTGATGGACAGCCAGGGATTGATTCTCGGCAGCGGCGAGCCGGAGCGCATCAACACCCGCCATGAAGGCGCGCAGTTGGTGTTGGCCAATGGGCGCGTGGTGGAAATCGATGCGCAGACGGCTATTCATCTCAAGGGCGTGCAGCCCGGGATCAACTTGCCGTTGCTGCTCGATCAACGCCTGATCGGTGTGCTGGGCATTACCGGTGAGCCGGAGCAACTGCGCACCTATGCCGAGCTGGTGCGGATGACCGCCGAAATGTTGGTCGGCCAGCGCAATCAGCAGGCCGAGCAGCAGTGGCGGCGTCAACGTTGCGATGATCTGCTGGCATTGCTGTTGAGCGAGGCGGGGGATTCGCCGCGCTTGCTGGATGAAGCGCAGCAATTGGGCCTGAAACCGCAAATGACGCGGGTGCCTTATATGTTCGAGTTGGGCGTGGAGCACGGTCCCGGGCAGACGGTGGAGGCGCTCAGTGCCTGGCTGACTTCGCGTTACCCGGACAGTTGGTGCGTGAGTTCGGCCAAGTCTTCGTTGCTGTGGTGTCGGCCGGCGAGTCAGGCGATCGAGAATGAACGGCTGCTGGAAAAACTCGATGGCCTGGGCTGGAACATTGTGCGCATTGCCGTGGGGGGGCAGGCGGATGGGTTGTCCGGGCTGCGTCGTTGTTATCGACGGGTTGGCGACTTGCTGGCCTATGGGCGCGATGTGCTGCCGCGTTCGCGCTTGCTCACGCTCACCCGTTATCGGTTGCCGGTGATGCTGTGGCGGCATCGCAACGATGACGCGCTGGATGAATTGCTCAAGCCACTGCGCAAAGTCATCGCCAAGGACGGCAACGGCCAACTGCTGGCGACCTTGCGCAGTTGGTGCGAGCACGACGGGCAGAGTCAGGCCTGCGCGGATGCGCTGGGGATTCATCGCAACAGCTTGCGCTATCGGATGGAGCGGATTGCCGAGTTGAGCGGGGTTGATCCGCTGAAACTGGACGGCATGCTCGCGCTCTACCTCGGCGTGCAGCTTTTGCCACAAACGGATGTCCCGTAGCGATCTCAAGGACGCCATCGCGAGCAGGGGTTTTGTGAACACCGCAGGACCAATGTGGGAGCGAGCCTGCTCGCGATGGCGGACCAGCAGCCGCACAGATGCTGGATCTGAAAACAGGCGTTTTGTAGAAATGAACAACAAACGCCACCCCCGCTTGTGCAGCGGACCGGCGTTATTGTGCGGGGCTGCTGGCAGCATGGAACGCATTGGAACTGGAGAATTCGCATGAAAATCGTGATCGCCCCCGATTCGTTCAAGGACAGCCTGAGTGCCCAGGGTGTGGCCGACGCCATTGCCCTCGGTCTGGCGCAGGTCTGGCCGGATGCGCAACTGGTCAAATGCCCGATGGCCGACGGCGGCGAAGGCACGGTCGAGTCGATTCTGGCCGCGTGCGAAGGCGAATTGCGCAGGACCCAAGTTCGCGGTCCGCTCGGCATCACCGTCGATGCCGCGTGGGGCTGGTTGCCGCAAACCCACACCGCAATCATCGAAATGGCCGAAGCCAGCGGTCTGCAACTGGTGCCGCCGGGGCAACGCGATGCGTGCATCAGCAGCACCTTTGGCACCGGTGAACTGATTCGTGCGGCGCTGGATGCCGGGGCGCAACGGGTGATCCTGGCCATTGGCGGCAGCGCCACCAATGATGGCGGCGCCGGAGCGATGCAGGCGCTGGGCGTAAAGTTACTGGACGTGCAAGGGCAAGCGCTGGCCCCAGGTGGATTGGCCCTGGCGCAACTGGCTTGCATCGACCTGAGTGCAATTGATCCGCGCCTGACCGACGTGCGTTTCGACATCGCCGCCGACGTCAACAACCCCCTGTGCGGTCCGCACGGCGCTTCCGTGATTTTTGGTCCGCAGAAAGGTGCGTCGCCCGAGCAAGTCCTGCAATTGGACGCTGCCCTGGGGCACTTCGCCGAGCTGTGCGCCCAGGCGTTGGGCAAGGACGTCCAGCACGAGCCGGGCAGCGGCGCGGCGGGAGGGTTGGGATTTGCGGCCAAGGCGTTTCTGGAGGCGCAATTCAAGGCCGGGGTTGAAGTGGTGGCCGAACTGGTCGGGCTGGCCGAGGCGGTGAAGGGCGCTGATCTGGTCATCACCGGCGAAGGCCGTTTTGACGCCCAGACCTTGCGCGGCAAAACCCCATTCGGCGTCGCACGGATTGCCCGGGAGCAGGGCGTGCCAGTGATTGTGATTGCGGGGACGTTGGGTGAGGGTTATCAGGACTTGTATGAACATGGCATCGATGCCGCGTTTGCCTTGGCCAGTGGGCCGATGACGCTCGAGCAGGCATGTGCCGAGGCGCCGCGATTGTTGCGCGAGCGGGCGAGTGATATTGCCCGTGTTTGGCGGATCGCCAACCGCAAGCCCTAACCAAAATTGTCAGCACACAGGAATCCTGTGGCGAGGGAGCTTGCTCCCGCTGGGCAGCGAAGCGGCTCCAAAATCTACGGCCGCTACGCAGCCGGACGGGAGCAAGCTCCCTCGCCACAAATGTTCATCAGGGCCGCCACTGTGTTTCAGCGTTGAAACAGATGTCGCCCGGCAAAAATATTTTTCTTCAATCCCCGCAAAAAACCTCATCCCCAGCCGATACAGCCAATAAGCGCACACAAACCTATTACAACAGTGGCGCCCCGCTGACCCTGTGCGCCTCACGCCCGCCACTCAGCCATCACCGCAAGGACGCTCGCCGCCTCAATCACCCGAGTATCGTCCTATGTCCCTGCGTAATCTGAATATCGCACCTCGAGCCTTCCTGGGGTTTGCTTTCATTGCCTTGCTCGTCATCGTGCTCGGTGTGTTTGCGGTGAATCGCATGTCGATCATCCGCCAGGCCTCGATCGACATGGGCAGTACCCAACTGCCCAGCATCGGCTTCCTGGGCAATGTCACCGAAAACATCCTGCGCATGCGCATCTTGTCGTTCCGGATTCTGGTCAACCGCGAGCCGGCCAGTTTGCAGGAAGCTGAAGCGCGGATCGCGGTGCTTATCGACAAGGCGCGCAAGGCCCAGGCCAGTTATGCCGAGTTGCCGATGGAGTCGGACGAAGAGGCGCTGTACAAGGTATTCAGCGCGACGCTGGAAAAATACATGCAAGCGCAACGCGAGATGCTGGACCTGTCGCGCCAGAACAAGGTGGATGAGATGCGCGCCTTGATCAACACGCGGATCAAGGAAGGCACCGACCAGATGGGCGAGCAGCTCAATAAACTGGTGGCTTACAACCAGCAGGGCGCAAAAGCGGCCGGGATGATTGCGCAAGAAAACTACAACACCGCCGTGAACGGCATCATCGTGGTGTCGGTGGTCGCGTCGCTCCTGACCGTGCTGCTGGCCTGGCTACTGACCCGCAGCATCGTCACGCCGCTCAATCGCGCAGTGCAGGCCGCAGAAACCATTGCCGGCGGCAACCTGAGCAAAGCCATCGAAATCGACGGCAAGGACGAACCGGCACGCTTGCTCGGGGCCTTGTCCGTCATGCAGGCCAATCTGCGCGAAACCATCGAGCAGATCGCCGGTTCCGCCACGCAACTGGGGGCCGCCGCAGAAGAACTCAGCACCGTGACCGAGGAAGCGTCCCGCGGCCTGCAACAACAGAACAACGAAATCGAACAAGCCGCCACGGCGGTCAACGAAATGACCGCTGCCGTGGAAGAAGTCGCGCGCAACGCCGTGTCGACCTCCGAAGCGTCGAGCCAGTCGACCCAGGCCGCCCGTGAAGGCCGCGACCGCGTGGTGGAAACCGTGGACGCGATCCAGACCATGACCCACGACGTGCAAAACACGTCGTTGATGATCGAAGGCCTGGCCGCACAGGGCCGCGACATCGGCAAAGTGCTGGACGTGATCCGCGCCATCGCCGAACAGACCAACCTGCTGGCGCTCAACGCGGCCATTGAAGCGGCCCGTGCCGGTGAAGCCGGACGTGGTTTTGCCGTGGTGGCAGACGAAGTCCGGGCCCTGGCCCATCGCACGGCACAATCGACCCAGGAAATCGAAAAAATGGTCGCCGGCATCCAGAACGGCACGGGCGAAGCCGTCTCGTCGATGCAGCAGAGCAATCAGCGCACCCAGAGCACCTTGGAGATGGCCCGCGCCGCTGGTGTGGCGCTGGAGCAGATCACCCAGTCAATCCACTTGATCAACGAACGCAACCTGGTGATCGCCAGCGCGTCGGAAGAGCAAGCCCAGGTGTCCCGCGAAGTCGACCGCAACCTGGTGAACATCCGCGACCTCGCCACCCAGTCCGCCGCCGGTGCCAATCAGACCAGCGCCGCGACGCATGAGCTGTCGCGCCTGGCGGTCGATTTGAATGCGATGGTGGCGCGTTTCGTGATTTGAGATAGGGTTGAGACTGGGAGTCCGCGCGCGACAGGAGAAACACATGCGCTATTCAGCCTTGACCCAACGAATCGCCGGCGACGGAGCGGCAGCCTGGCAGATTCATGACCGAGCGCTGGAAATGCGCGAGCAAGGAGTCGATGTACTGCTGTTGTCGATCGGCGATCCTGATTTCGATACGCCGGCGCCCATCGTGCAGGCGGCCATCGACAGTTTGCGGGCCGGCGACACGCATTACCCGGAGGTGCGCGGCAGTCGCGGATTGCGCAGCAGCATTGCGCGGCGCCATCGACAGCGCAGTGGTCAGGCGGTGGACGCCGATCATGTGATCGTGTTTCCGGGCGCGCAGTGTGCGGTGTATTCGGTCGCGCAATGCCTGCTCGATCCCGGCGATGAGGTGATCGTCGCCGAACCGATGTACGTGACCTATGAAGGGGTGTTCGGGGCTTGCGCGGCCAAGGTGGTGCCGGTGGCAGTGCGGCCGGAGAACGGCTTTCGCGTTGACCCGGCGGATGTCGCGGCGCTGATTACGCCGAAGACCCGCGTCCTGTTGCTCAACAGTCCAAACAATCCGTCCGGCGCAAGCCTGTCATTGAAGACCTGGCAAGCGCTGGCGGTGTTGTGCGTGCGTCATGATCTGTGGCTGATCAGCGACGAGGTCTACAGCGATCTGTTGTTCGAGGGCGAACACATCAGCCCGGCAAGCCTGCCGGGCATGGCCGAACGCACCGCGACCATCAACAGCCTGTCCAAATCCCACGCCATGAGTGGCTGGCGCGTGGGTTGGTCAATCGGCCCGAAAATGTTGGCCGAGCATCTGGTGCATTTGTCGTTGTGCATGCTGTTCGGCATTCCCGATTTTGTGCAGAAAGCCGCGCAAGTGGCGCTGGATGAAGACCTGCCGGAAGTGGCGCTGATGCGAGAGGAATATCGCCTGCGTCGCGATCTGGTGTGCGCGAGGTTGAGTGGTTGCCCGGGGATCCGCCCGATCCGGCCGGATGGCGGGATGTTCGTGATGGTCGATGTGCGCCCGACCGGGTTGTGTGCCCAAGGGTTTGCCGAGCGTCTGCTGGAGGGTTACGGCGTGTCGGTGCTGGCCGGCGAGGCATTCGGGCCGAGTGCGGCGGGGCATATCCGCATCGGGTTGGTGGTGGATCAAGTGAAACTGGCGGATGCGTGCCGGCGGATTGCGTTGTGTGCTGCGGACCTGCTCGAAGCGCGGCGGGCCTGACAGTGTTGTGTGAGTGCCGGCCTCTTCGCGGGCAAGCCTTGCTCCTACAGGATCGGCGAACCCGTAGGAGCGAGGCTTGCCCGCGAAGGCTGACTAACAGACGCCGAAATCCTAACGCTCGGACCACGCCCCGACATTCACCAGGTTCTTCGGCCGTTCTCCAGCCAACGCCATCAGCAGATTATCCACCGCGCACCCAGCCATCGCTTCCCGCGTCTCATGCGTCGCCGACCCCATATGCGGCGTCGCCACCACGTTGTTCAATGTCAACAACGGCGAATCAACATTCAGCGGCTCACGCTCAAACACATCCAGTCCCGCCGCGCGAATCTGTCCGGTGCGCAATGCCTCAATCAGCGCGGCCTCATCGACGACTTTTCCTCGGGAAATGTTGATGAAAATACTCTCCGGGCGCATCAAGGCGAACTCTTCAGCGCCAATCAACCCTTCGGTTTCAGCCGTCAACGGCAAGGTCAGGCAAATGAAATCGGCCTGTTGCAACAGCGCCGTCAGGCTGCGGTACTGAGCATCAAAGCGTTGCTCAACCGCCGGTTTTGGCGAATGGCTGTGATAGATAACCGGCATGCCAAAACCAAAATGCCCGCGCTGGGCCAACGCCTCACCAATACGCCCCATGCCGATGATGCCCAGGGTCTTGCCGTGCACGTCGGTGCCGAAATGCACCGGACCGATGTTGCGGTTCCACTGACCGGCGCGGACCATGTTGGCCAGTTCCACCACCCGCCGGGCCGTCGCCAGAATCAGCGCGAACCCCGTATCCGCCGTGGTTTCCGTCAGCACGTCCGGGGTGTTGCTGAGCAGAATGCGCCGCTCGGTCAGGTAGTCGATGTCATAGTTGTCGACGCCCACCGAGACACTGGCAATCGCTTCAAGATTGGGCGCCAGATCAAGCAGTTCGCCGTCCAGCTTCAGACTCGCGCCAAGCAAGCCATGGGCGCGGGGCAGGGCGGCGCGCAGTCGTTCGATGCCCTCCGGGTTGAGGTTGTCGATCAGTGTCACGTCGGTGTGCTCATGCAGGCGAGCCATCAACAGCGGCGAGAGTTTCTTGTACAGCACGACCTGCTTTTTCATCGTCATCATCTCAACTTCAAATCAAGGGTGAGCCGGCACTGGCCGTTGCGTATCGGCCTTGGCCACGACCCGGTCACTGGCGCCGGGCTTGAGGAAAATCGTCAAAATCACGGAGAGCATCAACGCGCCGCTCATCAGCAAGTAAGACGCGCCAGGCGAGCCGGTGGAGCTGTTCAGGTAGCCGACCAGATACGAACCGCCGAATGAACCCAGCGCGCCCATGCTGTTGATCAGCGCCATGGCCCCGCCGGCAACGTTGGCCGGGAGGATTTCCGGAACGATGGCGAAAAACGGCCCATACGGCGCATACATGCAGGCGCCGGCGATCACCAGCAGGGTGTAGGACCACCAGAAATGTTCGGCGCCCAAGGCATAGGAACCGTAGAACGCAATCGAGGCGATCAGCAGCGGCGGCCAGACGAAGCGTTTGCGCTTCTGCAATTTGTCCGAGCCCCAGGACACCAGCAGCATGGCGATCACTGCGGCCAGGTACGGCAGCGCCGAGAGCCAGCCGGCTTCGATCATGTCCATCTGCGCGCCGGCCTTGAGGATCGACGGCAGCCACAACACGAAACCGTAGACACCAATGCTCCAGCAGAAAAACTGCAGCGCAAGGATGATCACTTTCGGCGAACGGAAGGCTTCGGCGTAGTTCTTCACTGCTTTGATGCCGACCTGTTCGGCGGCGAGAGCGCTTTCCAGGTCGTGCTTCTCCTGGTCGGTCAGCCACTTGGCCTGGGCCGGACGGTCATCGGCCAGACGCCACCAGATAAACGCCCAGAATACCGCCGGCAAACCTTCAATGATGAACATCCAGCGCCAGCTGTAATGCTGCACCAGATAACCTGACACCACTGACATCCACAGCATGGTCACCGGGTTGCCGAGGATCAGGAAAGTATTGGCCCGGGAGCGTTCGGCGCGGGTGAACCAGTGGCACAGGTACACCAGCATCGCTGGCATCACCGCGGCTTCGACCACACCGAGCATGAAACGGATCACGATCAGCCAATAGGCGTTGGAGACGACCCCGGTCAACGTCGCGAGCCCGCCCCAGAGGATCAGGCTGACGAAAATCAGCTTCTTCACGCTGTGTTTCTGCGCATAGATCGCGCCCGGTATCTGGAAGAAAAAGTAACCGAGGAAAAACAGCGCGCCGAGCATTGAAGACAGGCCGGGCGTGATCATCAGGTCGGCGGCCATCCCGGAGGCGGCAGCGAAGCCGTAATTGGCGCGGTCCAGATACGCCAGGCTGTAGGTGATGAAGACGATGGGCATGATGTACCACCAACGGCGGGTGGCGAGTGAGGCGGTTTTCATAGTGGTGCTCCTGAGCTTGTTGTTTTTGTCGCAGCAGGTAACGGGTCAGAAATCTTCAGTGGCTGTGCGGGGCTCTTCGCGGGCAAGCCTCGCTCCTACAAGAGCGCCGCTGTCCTGTAGGCGCGAAGCTTGCCCGCGAACAGCGGTCTCAAATTCGACGGACATTTCCAGGCGGGTCGGCAACCCCTCCATATCCCCGCGACTCTGCACCGCACGGCTGCCAATCCAGTTGGCCCGCTGCACGGCATCGGCGAAGCTGTGGTTTTCGAGCAAGGCGCTGATCATGCCGACGGCAAAGCCATCACCGGCGCCGACGGTATCGACCACCGTTGCCACCGGCACACCCGCGACAAACCCTTGATCTTGCTGCGTGCGGTAATACGCGCCATGGGGCCCGAGTTTGATTGCCACCGCTTCTGCACCCTGATCGAGATAAAACGCCGCAATGTCCTCCGGGTCTTCATACCCGGTCAGTAAACGTCCTTCACTCAACCCCGGCAGCACCCAGTGGGCGAGGGCGGCGAGGCGATTGATCTCGCTGATCATCAGTTGCTCGCTGGCCCACAGGCTCGGACGCAGGTTCGGGTCGAAGGACACGCTGCGCCCGGCAGTGCGCATGCGGGTCATCAGTTCAAAAGACATTTCCCGGGCCGACGCAGACAGCGCCGGAGGAATGCCGGTAGCGTGCAGATGTCGCGCGTTGAGCAACGGCGGGGAGATCGATTGCACCGACAAATGACTCGCCGCCGAGCCGCGACGGAAATACTCGACCGCCGGATCACTGCCATCGTCGGTACGAGACTTGAGCTGAAACCCGGTCGGGTGTGCCGGGTCGATGGCGACATGGCTGCAATCCAGGCCTTCCTTTTCCAACGTATCGATGACAAACCGTCCCAACGAATCGGCACCGACCCGGCTCAGCCACGCCACGTTGAACCCCAGCCGCGACAGGCCGATCGCGACGTTGCTGTCCGCCCCGGCAATGCGCTTGTGGAATTGGCCGACGGCCGCCAGATCACCGTTCTGATCTGCGACGAACATGGCCATGGTTTCGCCGAACGAGAGAATATCGAACTCAGACATGGGCACTCTCCAGACGGGATTGGCCGAGGCGGGCGAGGGTGGCGACGTGGTCGGTGGTCAACTGCACCAGGTCATCGCCTTGCAGCGGATATTCCGCCGCGCGCATGACGCCTTGGGCCATGTGCCGCAGCAGTTGTTCCCACAGATGCACATCGCTGGCAGCTGGCGGGGTGGCGACCAGTTTGCCGTCAGCCCGGCGCGCAACGGCTTTGCAATGCACGTAGCCGACATGCCGACCGAGCAGCCGAGCGGCATTGACGGCGGACTGGTCCTGCCATTGCCAGTTGCCGATGTCGAAGGTCATTTTGATCGGCAGTCGGTGTTGCTCGACTTCGCCGAAGAAGCGTTGGAACGGCTCGATACGCCCGCCGTGCAAGGTCTGGTCGTTTTCCACCAGCAGCTGCACCGGGCTTCGCGCGAGGATCCGGCTCAAGGTGTGCAGATCGTTGTTGTCGGTGAAGTAGCCCAAGGAAACTTTCAGCCATTTGGCGCCGAACGTTTCAGCGCGCTGGAGGGTGGAAAGCAGTTCAGGGTTGGGTTTCGACTGGCCGGCCAGCCACAGTTCCATCGGTGAGGAATAGATGCTTTCCAGGCCATGTGAGCGAGTGGCGTCGGCCAGTTGCACCGGGTTTTCATGGGTCAGCAATTCTTCGCGCCATTCAATGCGCGTGGCACCGGCAGCCGCCAATACCTCGATAAAACTGCCTTGGCCACGTTGGCGGACCAGATCGGCGCCGTAGCTCGACAGGCTGATGGAAACGGGTGGTTTATTCATTGTTTTGCACCTCTGAAACCGGTTTCATTTTTGTTCAAAAAAAAGGCTTAAGTAATGTGGGGTTCTTTCGGGCCTCATCGCGAGCAGGCTCACTCCCACAGGCATACGCATTCCAATGTGGGAGCGAGCCTGGTCGCGATAGGGCCATCACATTCACTGAAGATTCCCAAGGGTCGACCCACGCACAATCAACCGCGCCGAAAAATCCATCGTCCGCACCGGTCCGTCATCCCCACGCAACCGCTTGAGCAAACACTCAAACGCGCTCGCGCCAATCTCCGCCGTCGGCTGGGCCAGCGCCGTAATCCCGCTGCCCACCAGCGGATACCAATCCAGATCATCCAAAGCGATCAACCCGACATCCTCGAACAGATTGCACTGCAACTCGCGCAAGGCATGGGTTGCGGCCAACGCCGCAATGCCATTGGCACAGAACAACGCTTTGTGACCAGGGCCGGGGGTTGTAAGGAAGGTTTTCAGTTGCGCAGTCAGCTCGCTACCGGTTTCGACCACCGCGCCGGTCAGCGCGGGACGCTGCCCGATCTGCGCCTTGAAACTGCTGACCCGCTCAATCCGCGAGCTGGTGCCGTCAAACGGTTCGGTCACCATCAGCACGTCGCGATAGCCGCGTTCCTGCAAGTGGGCGATGGCCATTTCCACTGCGGCCGGGTTGTCCAGACCGACCAGATCACTTTCAAGCTGCTCAACCTTGCGATCCACCAGCACCATCGGCATCTCCCGATGCAGCTCGCGCAACTCATCGCGGTGGTGGCCCAGGGTATTCACGATCAAACCTTCGATGTTGTATGAGCGCAGCAACGCCAGGTGCTGGCGTTCCTGCTCGTCATCGCGATCGGTGTTGCACACCACCAGGCTGTAGCCGTGCTGACGGCAGGCGGTTTCCACCCCGTGCATCACGGCAATCGAATAAGGGTTACGGATGTCGGCTACCAGCATGCCGATCAGGCGAGTGCGGCCGCGTTTCAGGCCGCGGGCCATCTGGTTGGGGCGATAGCCGAGTTGGGCAATCGCCTGCTCGATGCGCAAGGCAATGGCATCGGAGAGCAGGGCGCGATCATCGCCGATGAAGCGCGAGACGCTGGCCTTGGAGACGCCGGCATGTTCGGCGACGTCGAGCATGGTGACGCGGCTGCGCTGGGCGGCGGAGAAATCGTTCACGGTCTGAAACCTTCTTATTGGATTTATCAGGTTAAGTGCCAAGCACTGAAACCGGTTTCAGAAGACACCATTCGTGAGAATGCGTCAACCCAGTAGAGTCTCAGTGCGTAGGAAAAAGGCCGATGAACGGTAGCTTTACCTGTCAGATATGACAGTAGCCACACCACTGAACTCGGCGCTTAATTTCTTTCATTACCAACGAGCAGTTTTATGACCATCAAAGGACTTGCGATATGGCGCCCAATAAACCCCTGACGTTCGATGCGCCAAAAGTTGAAGGTGTAGAAGATCCCGATGTCGATCCAGAGGGGTATATCCCACTTCCATTGCTGCTCACAGGCATTGATGTGGTCGTGCCTTTATGGGACGAACCGGCGACGAAACCGGGCGAAAGGGACATTATGACGGTTCGCTTTGAGCAACCCGGACAACGACCTGTAGTAATAGAAAATATTTATACTCCGGCGGACATGAAGCCTGAATTTATTATTCATATTGGCCCAGAGCATCTGGTGAATGATGGCGTCGGGGAGTTGTGGTATGAAGTGCTTAATACGGCGGACAATCCATCTTATTCATATCGCCGCAAACTGACAATAGATCACGCTCCGGTATTGATTGATCTTGAAGAGGCTGATTTTCTATATACAGATCTCTGGGGGAATTATAACTGCGATACCGAACCGCCAATATGGCTTGGTATACATGTTGTTATTCCGCCGCTAACCCTGTTTAGGGTTGGTGATAGATGCGAAGTCACATGGAGAGGGTATTCCACACTGAATGGGAGTGGCGTTGAAATCGTTAGCGCACGTTGGATCAATGTGCGCCAGAACTTGAGCGTTACAGAGATTCGGGAAGGATATCCACTTGTCGTTCAGCCCTACGACATACATATAGCGCCGATGGTAAAAAACTCTTCCGCCACCCTGGTTTATCAAGTCTATCGTGGGGCCAGACTTGTTGGTGTGTCAAAAACAGCATTGGTCAAAATCGACAGAATCATCGTTGGTGTAGAGCTCCCATGTGGGCCTTGAGCAATGTTGAATAATGTTTGTTGCGTAAATGTTGTAAGTCGTATTGTTTGTTCTTAATAAGTTCTACTTAACATGTGATGCCAGGAGAATTCAAGATGAACAGCAGAGTTGATAAAGCCATATTGTCCCGAAGAGCTGTGCTTCAGAAGCGTTTCGGTGCGGGAGGCATGTTTGCAAATCCCGTTGGTGTCACGATTACTGATCAAACACTTCCCGGGGGTGACTTGCGTATCCCGCTGGCGGCGCTGTCCGCGCCGCTCAAATACACCATTCCGCGACCTTCGGAGCTTGAGGATCCGGCTGATGTGATTCAGTTTACGATCCGTGAGAAAGGTACGACAATCTGGACGGATATAGAGCTCCCGCAAGAATTGGGGCCTATTGCTGACAGGACATGGCCCTTGCCCAAGACAATCCCGATGAGTCCGTGGATGGTTGAGAAAAACATACCTGAAACGCCTACCGAATATGAACTTCAATACGTTTACTGGTATGGCGGGGTGAACCCGGGGTACTCGGACATCGTTACATACGCCATGGACCGAACTGCACCCTATCGAGTGAAGACACCAGCTTCGAACCTGTCTCCGGGAGCGGCTACTTTTCCGGCCGATTTACCGCCGACCGCTGTTATCGATGAAGCCTACATAGGTAACAACCCGAGCGGAATCACGTTGACTGCCGCGGTCTATGGGAACTATCACAGCACCGACATGTTGCTGGTCTGGGTGGGCATAGCCCCTGATCCTGGGCGTGACGAACCGGTGCTTGAAATCCCTTTGCCTGCCTCGCTCCAATTTACCATCCCCATCAATGTATTCGTAAATGCTGTTGAGGGTGTCAACACCGTTCGCTATAGAGTGAGGGATCTTGTAGGCCACTTGAGCAAAGTATCGAATCCCGCTTCGCGTGAAGTAAAGCGCATTGCCGACCCGACTGTATTTGAACCACCCGTGGTGCCATTGGCCAGCGACGGTTTGATTGATCTGGGTGACTGTGATCTTGGAGTCACACTTGAGGCGTCGGTGCCCAGCCCGAATGCTACAACGGACACGCTTATGGGGTACTGGGGCCCAGAAGAGTTGGGTGAAAAGCTTGTGAGCAGTGCAATTGATGGAAAGCTGGTTTGGGAGGTTCCTTATTCCATCATCAAGAGCGTGTATGGCAATACCGATGGCGATGAAGAAACCGAGTTCAGTTATGCCATGTTTCGAGGTAACCGTCTTCTTGGCGGGAGTAATGACAAGACATTAGTCAATATTTACTATATCGGTCCGCCTAACCCGAATGAGCCGGATCCCGTGAACCCTGAACTTGAACAACCTGTGCTGACGTTTTCAGGGGGCAGTACGGATAAGGTAGAAGAAGGGGATTACGGTAAAGATGCAACGATTTCAGTTCAATTGTTTGCCACTCCGCCTACTGAAGAAGGATGGTTGGTTACGGTTTATTATGATGGAGTGCAAGTAGGTACGACCATCGCCTTAATCCCGGGTCAGGAAAATACGACACTTACGCGAACGCTTCCCTGGGAAACAATCTTTGATCAAGGTCCCGGAGAAAAACCTTTGCATTGGGTCCTTCATACAGAACAGAACCCAAACCCGGTAGAGTGTATACCCAAGCCTATTCCTGTAGCCGCTTTCCCTATTCAGACTCCTAAGCCTGAGGTGCAGAATCTTGCAGGCCCGCTTCTGAGGATCGGTTGTGCAACATTGAACTTTATACCTCCGGGTGATGGCACTGACCGGCGTAATCTGAGAGTTATCATTCCGAAAAGTGATTACACGCTCCCGGGTGAGACGATCACGTTAAGTTTTGCTGCATATACTGATGAAACTCCACCGGTTCTTGTTCCGGGAACGGATACCACAGCAACTTTGTTGGTGTCTGGCCCGTACCCTGATGCGGGGGCTCCAATTAATATCGGTGTGTACGACACTCATTTCAGACCGGCGAACCGGACATATGGTGTACTTAAATACACCATTACCCGATCGGATTCTACGCCCACTCCAGATTCAGCGGAGGCTAAACATTACATGCTGTTTACTAATAGCGAAGGGCAGTACTGCGAAGAAGTAAATCCTGTTCCATGACGTTCGCTACAGACAATGCGACTGGTTGGTCTTAGTCGCATTGTCTTTACGTTGCTTCGAGACCTGTCAGAAGAATCCGATGGTGGGTTTTTCTATGCTGAAAAACAGATAAGTCCTACAGATATGTGCCTGGCTTAACGCTAGCCTAGCGACCCTCGTTTCCATGGTCCCTCTACAAGTGGCAGTGGCCAGATGTTTAGATGACAGGTGTCTACTATGCAAAAAAAGTTAACCACAGTGCCTCCTTTTTCTATTGGTTGGAGTTTGGTGTTTTCTTCCATTCTGTTGCCATTCTCATCAACGACCATGGCAGGAAACCTTGTTGGCGGGACGACAACCATTACAGGTGGTACTCCCGAGCAATGGTCGCTTAGCTCAGATGCCACATTGAACGTCAATGGCGCTCAAGCATTGTTCATAAACACCGACAGTTCGACACTCAATGTCAATGCAGGTATTACTCAACAGATTACAGCCCGCAACGGCTCTCAAGTTAACCTGCGTGGAGCAACCGTCTCGGGCGTAGGCGGTCTGGCTGCCGTGGTACTAGTCAATAGTCAGGCCACTATCGACAACAGCACGATTACTGGCAATCGTGTCGGGCTCCAGGTAGTACGCGATGTGAGTACCTCGACGGGGTCTACCGCCACCGTTAGCGGCAACAGCAACATTACCGGTGTGACGGGCGGGGCCCTGGTGAGTGCATTCAGTCGTTTGGATGTCACTGATTCGAAGATTCAGGGAACAGGTGCCACCAGTTACGGATTGAGGTTGGCCAGCGGTCACGCCACGGCAACCGACAGTACGATCAAAGGGGGACAAAACGGTGTGACGATCGGGCTTGACGCAAACTCTATCCAGCCCGCGACACTCAACCTCAACAATACAACTGTCGAAGGCGTAACGGGTTCGGCCATTCAGGTTGATTTCGCCAATGCAGGCTCTTCGACTGCGACGATCATGCTGAACAACTCCCGACTGGTGGCAGGCAACGATACCTTGCTCGATGTACGAGGAGGGGCTACAGCCTCGTTGACTGTCAATAACAGTACGTTGAGCGGCAATATCGTCAATGAAGCAGGCAGCACCACTGACCTGGTCTTACAGAACAATTCGGTTCTGACAGGCAACCTGGAAAATGTCTCTCGTGCAACCATCAATGACTCTTCTCGATGGGTACTGGTGGGCGATGGCCACATAGACAATCTGACGTTAAACGGTGGCACCGTTCGTTTCGGCGCCGTCAATGAGTTTTATCAATTGAATGTGGGGCAGCTTGCTGGTAACGGTCGCTTCGAGTTGGGAACTGACTTCGCTACGGGACAGACAGACCTGCTGAATGTGACAGGAACGGCAAGCGGTCGACATGAACTGGTCATCAGTAGTTCTGGGGTGGACCCCGCCGCCGGTCAACCGGTTCGGGTAGTGCAAACAGGGGGCGGCGATGCGCAATTCTTTATGGTTCGGGATGTAGACCTCGGGACCTTCTCCTATAGCGTGGCGAAAAGTGGCAACGACTGGATTCTCGATCCAACGACAAGGACAGTCAGCCCAGGCGCGCGCTCGGTGCTGGCTTTATTCAACACGGCATCGACCGTGTGGTCCGCCGAAGCTACTTCACTGCGTTCGCGCATGGGAGAGTTGCGATTCAATGGTGCCGAAGGCGGAGCATGGGGGCGCACCTATGGCAACAAATACAACGTAGCCGATGGTTCAGGTGTTGGATATCAGCAAACCCAACGAGGTTTTACGTTGGGGGCCGATGTTCCGCTGCCATTCGGCGACGGACAATGGTTGATAGGCTGGATGGCGGGGCATAGCAAGTCCGACCTGAATCTTGATGGCGGTACTTCCGGTACCGTTACCAGCAACTATCTGGGAACCTACCTCACCTGGATCGATGCCCGTAGTGGTTACTACCTGGACGGAGTTCTTAAATTAAACCGCTTTCGCAACGAGGCCAAAGTTGGCCTGAGCGATGGACACAGGGCCAAAGGTGATTACGATAATACCGGGCTGGGTGGCTCCTTGGAATTTGGGCGGAATATCAAACTGGCTGAGGGCTATTTCTTTGAGCCCTATACAAAGTGGTCAGGCGTGGTCATTCAGGGCAGGAGTTTCACTCTGGACAACGATATGCAAGCTGATGGAGATCGCACACGGTCATTGGTGGGTGAGGCTGGCGTGACAGCTGGACGCACTTTTGCACTGGAAGGCGGTCTGCAAGTTCAGCCCTATGTACGGGTCGCACTGGGTCACGAGTTCGCCAAAAATAATGAGGTCAAGGTCAACGATAATGTGTTCAATAATGATCTCTCAGGGTCCCGAAGTGAGATTGCCGCAGGTTTGGCTCTCGCCATGACGGATCGCCTGCAAGTGCACATTGATGCGGATTACAGTAAAGGGAAAAACATAGAGCGGCCGATCGGCTTGAATGTAGGTGTTCGTTACGGTTTTTAAGAAGCCAATGGTGGTGATTAAATAAAAAAGGAAGCGACGGCTTCCTTTTTTATTGAGCGTTTCTTTCATGGCGTTGTTAGGCCGCCTGTCTCGTGCTGCTGTTTTTACGAGCGCTGGAGATATCGCTTTTTGAGTTGAATTCGAGATTGAGCGTTAAGGTTTTATCTTCGTCATCATCCTGGTTTTCCAGAAGGACGTCTTTGAGTTCTCCAGAGAAAACACCCGTAATGTTATCGTACTTGATGTCAATCGTTCCGCTTTGCTGCATGTAAAAGACGGGGCCTGTGGATTCGGTATTGTCCACAAAGGTTACCCGCACCTCGCTGGAGTCGGGGCTGACGGTATAACTGCCCTCTACCAAGTCTTTCCTGGCTGACACGTACACTTCTTTTGTGGTGGACTCCGGGCGTGGTGCACGTTGCCTGGCAAACATGACATGAGACTCGCCGTGGGGTGGTGGGAAAGTCTCTGACCTCAACTCTACCAACTGCGCGTTGAACGCGATTCCGTCGCCAATAGTTCCATTGCAGCTACCGGATCGGGGGATGTTGTTGATGCTGTTCATTGAAGTTATCTCCGCGATTATGACTCGAAATATCCTGGCAATAGAGCATCCGGGATGACATATCAGAGCGCTTAAAAGCCGACCTGTAAACTGACATGCTTGACAGTTTACAGGTCCTTATAAATGTGATTTTTTCTTGCGGTAGGGGGGACTATCCGATCCAGGCACTGAGCCACGTTGAGCCCGCCAGCAACAAACCCATGGAGCGATTGAAGTATTGCAACGCTTTAATTGAATGGAGTCTTTTTTTCACACTTGATCCCAGCAGCGCCCAGGCAGCCATGCAAGGCAGAGCTATCGCAAAAAAAACAAAACTCAATAACAAAACGTGATGCATACGATCGGAGCCGTTGCTGGCAAAGACACTGATGACCGCCATGGCCATCATCCAGGTTTTTGGGTTCACCCATTGCAGGCCTGCGGCGGTAAAAAGTCCTGGGCGCCGATGGCTGTCAGATAAGTCAGGATCAAGGGCTTGGGTGGGCGAATGGAAAATCTGCCAGGCCAGGTAGGTCAACCAGGCAACGCCTAGCCACTGCATGGCGTATTGCAGCGCGGGAATCTGCTTCAGCGATTCGCCCAACCCATAACCCACCAGCAGGACGATGAGTGCAGCACTGGCGCAGGCACCGAAGATGATAGGCAAAGTAGCCTTGAAGCCATGCCGGGCGCTGTTGCTCAGTACCAGAATGTTGGTCGGCCCCGGTGTGATGGAAGCAACAAAAGCAAACAGCAAAAAAGGCAACAGCGAGGGGGAAGTGGACGGCATGACAAAGGACTCCGGGAGTGATCTGAAGTGCCGATCCTCACAAGTTCTGTTTCAAGCGTCTGGAAGATTTGAGCAGCGCTTGCGGTACAACGCCGGCGTCAAGCCATAAGCCCGGACGAACCAGCGTCCCAAGTGGCTCTGATCGGCAAACCCCAACGCCGTCGCCACCGCCGCCGGTTGTTCGCCACGGGCCAGCATCCTCCGGGCGGTAGCCAAGCGCAATTGCACCAGATAGGCATGCGGTGCCAGACCGTAGGCCGCCTTGAACGCTCGAGTCAGGCGGAAGCGGTCGACCCCGGTTGCCACAGCCAGCTGGTCAAGACTTATATCGTTTTGAGCGTTGGCGTGCAGATACTCCCGAGCCCTCTGTGCCACCAGCGGCAGGCGCGGGTCTACGCCATAGCGGGCGCGCCAGTGCAAATGGCTGGTCAGGCGTTCGAGAAGGCCGTCGATGGCACTCTGGCGGACGATTTTCAGTTCACCGCCATGCAGGGTTTCAAAGGCAAGGCTGGTGGCCTGAGCCAGTCGGATGTCGCTGGCGAGGGTGGTGGCGAAACTCAACTGGCTGTCAAGCGGTGCGTCTTCGAACAGCGTGCTCAGTTCACGTTCCAGCCACTGCGGATCAAGGTACAACATGCGGTAGGTGAAACCATCCTCTGTCGGCGCCTCACCGTCATGGATGTCCCCCGGTTCGAGCAGGAACACCTTGCCCGGGGTGCTCTGATGCCTGGCACGCCGACAATTGAACTGCTGGACTCCTTGCTCGGTCACGCCCACCAGATAACTGTCATGCCAGTGCGGATCGTAAGCGTGGCCCTCGAAATGCGCGCGCAGGGTCTCGATACCGGTGTCGGCATCCTGGGCCAGGTCGATCCAGTTGGCGTTGCTCATGGCAGCCTGCGTATGCGGAAGTCACGGGTGCAGGTTAGCGTGTAGCCAGGGGGGCGTGTCTAGAAGGTTTGTGCGACGGGCGATGGGGGCGCGGGCATACGTTGAAGGTTTTATGCCTGCGGGCGGTTGATACAACCTCCCACAGGCATGCGTTAAATGTTTTATACCTTTTGACGGGAAGCATGAAGCCTGTGGAATACAGCGTCAATGCCTTCGACATTGAATACGGCGCTCAGATCGAAGGGGATATCGTCCGACCCCACCAGCCTGCAGGAGGTGCTGCCGTGGATCCGTTTGGACTGTTCATCAAGCGTGAATTTAACGGTGCCCTTGATGACGTTATATTCGTAGAACACGCCACCACCCTCTGGTAGACGGACACAGTAAACGTCGAGTTTATCGGCCGGCAGGCCATGTTCTCCGCTGAAAACGTCTGCGTGAAAACTGAACGTAAAGCCGACGTAGAATCCATCCTGTAGTTCACTCTGGCCGCTGACGGACCAAGAGGCAGGAATGCTGGGAGTAGGGCGTGGAAAATACCTCAACGAGACATCGTCCGTGTCGAAGTTTTTAAGTGGGCCTCCAATAAACGTAGCGTTGACGCGGCCGGTCGATTTGGCATGTTTCTGAAGGGCGGGAATTCGTTTATCAGTCATGATCGTTCCTTCGGTTCATTAAAAGTGAGGGCTGCGATTTGTTTGTTCGCAGCTTCAGAGTTACGCCGAATGGGTACTTTGTATACTGTCAGAGTTGACAGTTGAAACACCGGCTTCTATATGTTTTTAATAATCAGTTAAACAGCCCCGCCGCAATGTTGATCGAAAACCCCAGAATCGCCGTATTGAACAAAAAACCGATCAATGATTGCGCCAGCACAATCTTGCGCATATTCCGAGTCGCCACACCCACGTCCGAAGTCTGCACGGCCACGCCGATGGTGAAAGAGAAATACAGGAAGTCCCAATAATTGGGTGTTTCCAGTCCTTCAGCGAAGCGCAACGCCAAGTCTTCGCCGTCCCAGGTATAGAACAGGCGAGCGTAATGCACGCTGAAAATCACCCCGATCAACAACCACGAGCCGATGACCGTCAGTGCGGTGAAGCCGTAATGCAGGAGCTTGCGGGTGGTTTCCAGGTCCTTGCTGCCGGCCAGTTCGAAGGTGATGGTCGCAAGGCTGGCAAGCGCGGCGATGCACACCACGAACAACACCAGCCCGGCGTTTTCGTCTTCGATCTCGGCGATGCGTTTCACATCTGGCGCCTTCGCACGGGCGGCGAGCCAAAGCATCAGGATCAGGTAAGTCCAGACGCCGACGTTCCAGCCAATGAGGATTTTGCTGATGATCGAATCGGCCGGAGCCAGAATGCCCGCCGCGACGCCAAGGGTGGCGGCGGCGGACAGGCGAGGGTGGGTGCGGGCCAGGAAGGGCATGAAGGCTCAAGGTCAGGGGGCTTTGCAGCACCATAGCCCTGCCGTGAGTGGTGCGGCAAGAGCGGGGCTTTTGCCTATTATGGAAACGCTCAGACCGGACGCTTTGTGCCGTCGAAATTGAACAGCCCTTTTTTCACGTTGACAGTCTTTGACCCGTCCGAGCGTTCGGCTTCGAACACGATGGAACCCGCCAAGACATCCAAGGATGAATCTTTGTTTAGTTGGACGGTGTCGAGCTGGAGCTTGCCGTCAATGGAGAGATAACTGCTTATCCCGGAGGAATCAAATTCGATGTACATCGCGCGAACTTCGGCGCTGTCCCGGATGAGTGTGTATTCCTTGTTGGTCTCTAACGTATTGGCGACAAACAGGACGATGACTGCATTCGGGGAGCCGGGTTGTTTGGACCAGGCCCGCCAATGCTCAACTGGGAAATTGGTGTCATTACCAGGGTTCGCGGTCAGGTCAAATTCAACAGCACTGTATTGTTTCACGTCCTCGCCGTCTTGAATCTCAGCAGTGAAGCTCCCGGTCGCTTTGTGCTCCTTCGGTCCGGTCAGGCTTGCATCAAAACCTGCAAGGTCGAACGCCCCTTCAGTCACTGTAACGAGTTCATGTGTTGGGGACACCGCATCGAACTTGAAACTGGCGGTAGCTTTTTCCTCTTTTTCGTCGATGGTGAAAGTTACTTGCCCCTTGTCAGCGATGAACGGACTGGCGTCTGGTCCATTAAATTCCCAAAAGGTAGCGTTGACTGTGTTGGGGTTATTGACGTCCTTATCAATCATGTAAACCTTGTTTGTCACACTGCCCTCATACGGGATCCTGAAGATGAAATCGTAAAAATGGGCTTCGTCTTCCTTGACGTTATGAGTGGCCATTGCATACCAACGACCTTCACCAGCGTCTTTGTAGAGCTTCATTTTTGTTTCGTCGCCCACGAAGTCTCCGCGCTCGCCAAGATTTGCGGTGCATGTTCCGGTAGTGGCATTGGGTGTAAGGCTGATTTTTTTCATCAGAGCATTCCTTCGCTGGGGTTGATCTCGTGCTCAACGACCTGGTTGAGCGTTGAACCCAGCGTAAAGAGGAATGCAGACCCCGTGAACTGTCAGATCTGACAGTTCACGGGGCCGTGAGGGCTTAAAAAATGCTGTTTATAGAATGAACGGTTCAGTCCTTTTTCTTGAAACGAACAACCCACTTCATCACCACCACAAAAAACACCGGCACAAACACCACCGCCAGCGTCGCCGTGATCATCCCGCCGATCACCCCGGTGCCGATTGCTTGCTGACTCGCCGAACTGGCCCCGGTAGCAATTGCCAACGGCACCACACCCAGAATGAACGCCAGCGACGTCATCACAATCGGCCGCAACCGCAAGCGCGCGGCTTGCAGCGTGGCGTCGATCAAGTCATGCCCTTCGTCGTACAGGCTCTTGGCGAATTCGATGATCAGGATCGCGTTCTTCGCCGACAGGCCAATGATGGTGATCAGTCCGACCTTGAAGAACACGTCGTTGGGCATCCCGCGAAAGGTCACGGCCAGCACGGCGCCGAGCACACCCAGCGGCACTACCAGCAGCACCGATGTTGGAATCGACCAGCTTTCATACAGCGCCGCCAGACAGAGGAACACGATCAACAGCGACAGCCCGAGCAGAATCGGTGCCTGACTGCCGGACAAACGTTCCTGCAACGACAACCCGGTCCACTCCTGACCCAACCCGGCCGGGCCGAGCGCAACCAGCCGCTCGATTTCCGCCATGGCTTCGCCGGTGCTGTGGCCGGGCGCCGGCTCGCCGGAAATGCTGATCGCCGGGTAACCGTTGTAACGGGTCAACTGCGCCGGGCCCTGGGTCCATTTCGCCTGGACGAAGGCCGACAACGGCACCATTTTTCCGCCGTCGTTACGCACGTGGATCTTCAGCAGATCGGCCACCTGGCTGCGTTGATCGCCTTCAGCCTGAACCACCACCCGTTGCATCCGCCCCTGATTGGGGAAGTCGTTGATGTAGGCCGAACCGACCGCCGTGGAGAGCACGTTGCCAATGTCGGCAAAGGACACGCCCAAAGCGTTGGCCTGTTTGCGGTCGACTTCCAGCTGCACTTGCGGCGCCTCGGCCAGCGCGCTTTCACGGACGTTCATCAGGATCGGGCTTTTCTCGGCGGCGGCGAGCAATTCGCTACGCGCCTTCATCAGCGTGGCATGACCGAGGCCGCCACGGTCCTGCAAGCGGAACTCGAAGCCGCTGGAAGTGCCAAGACCGTCAACCGGCGGCGGCAGCACCGAGAAGGCCACCGCATCCTTTATCTGGCTCAGGGCAATGTTGGCGCGGTCGGCAATCGAACTCGCCGAGTCGTCGCTGCCCCGATCCGACCAATCCTTCAGCGTGGTAAATGCCAGCGCGGCGTTTTGTCCGCTGCCGGAAAAACTGAAACCGAGAATCACTGTGCTGTCGCCGACACCCGGCTCAGTGGCGTTGTGCGCTTCAACTTGTTCCACGACCTTGACCGTTCGGTTTTTGCTCGCGCCCGGTGGTAGCTGAATGTCGGTGATGGTGTAGCCCTGATCCTCAACCGGCAGAAACGAGGAGGGCAGGCGACTGAAACACAGGCCCAGACCAATCAGCAGCACGCCGTAGATCAGCAGATAACGGCCCGTGCGTTTCAGTGCATACGCCACCCAACCTTGATAACGCTCGGTCAAACGATCGAAACCACGGTTGAACCAACCAAAGAACCCGCTCTTTTCGTGATGCTCGCCCTTGGCAATCGGCTTGAGCAGCGTCGCGCACAGCGCCGGGGTCAGGGTCAGCGCAAGGAAGGCGGAGAACAGGATCGAGGTGGCCATCGACAGCGAGAACTGTCGGTAAATCACCCCGACCGAGCCCTGCATGAACGCCATCGGAATAAACACCGCCACCAGCACCAGGGTGATGCCGATGATTGCCCCGGTAATCTGCTTCATCGCCTTGCGCGTCGCCTCTTTGGGCGACAGGCCCTCGGTGGCCATGATCCGCTCGACGTTTTCCACCACCACGATGGCGTCATCCACCAGAATGCCGATGGCCAATACCATGCCGAACATGGTCAGCACGTTGATCGAGAAGCCCAGCGCGAGCATGGTCGCAAACGTGCCCATCAGCGCCACCGGCACCACCAGCGTCGGGATCAGCGTGTAGCGGATGTTCTGCAGGAACAGGAACATCACCGCAAACACCAGCAGCATCGCCTCGCCGAGGGTGTAAACCACTTTGGTGATCGAGACTTTGACGAACGGCGAGGTGTCGTAAGGAATCTTGTATTCCACGTTCGCCGGGAAGTAGCGCGCCAGTTCATCCATCTTCGCTCGCACCAGGGTCGCGGTGCTCAGCGCATTGGCGCCCGGCGCCAACTGTACGCTGACGGCGGTGGAAGGCTTGCCGTTCAGGCGCGTGCCGAACTGATATTCCTGGCTGCCGATCTCGACCCGCGCCACGTCCTTGATGCGCACGGTGGAACCGTCAGGGGTGGCTTTGAGGACGATGTCGGCGAATTCTTCCGGCGTCGACAATTGGCCTTTTACCAGAATGGTCGCGGTGATTTCCTGGGTGGTGCGCGTCGGCAAATCGCCGATGCTGCCGGCCGAGACCTGGGCGTTCTGCGCGACGATGGCGGCGTTGACGTCGCCCGGGGTCAGGTTGAAACCGATCAGCTTCTGCGGGTCGATCCAGATGCGCATCGCCCGTTCGGCGCCATACAACTGGGCTTTGCCGACGCCGTCCAGACGCTTGATCTCGTTCATCACGTTGCGCGCCAGGTAATCACTGAGCGCCACATCGTCGAGCTTGCCGTCGCTGGAAGTCAGGGTGATCAACAACAGGAAACCGGCGGAGACTTTCTCCACCTGCAAGCCTTGCTGATTGACCGCTTGGGGCAGCCGCGATTCCACGACTTTCAGCCGGTTTTGCACGTCGACCTGGGCCATTTCCGGGTGGGTGCCCGGCTGGAAAGTAGCCTTGATGGTGGCGCTGCCGAGGCTGCTCTGGGATTCGAAATACAACAGGTGATCGGCGCCGTTGAGCTCTTCCTCGATCAGGCTGACTACGCTCTCGTCGATGGTCTGCGCCGAAGCGCCGGGGTACACGGCGTAGATTTCGATCTGCGGCGGCGCGACGTCGGGGTATTGCGCCACCGGCAACTGAGGAATGGCCAAGGCGCCGGCCAGCAGGATGAACAGGGCAACCACCCAGGCGAACACCGGGCGATCGATAAAGAACTGCGGCATAAAAAGCGTCCTGCTTACTGACCAGAAACCTGGGCAAGTGGAAGAGGGGTGTTGTCGATCTGGACTTTTTCACCGGGCTTGGCGTGTTGCAGGCCTTCGGTGACAATGCGGTCGCCGGGGTTAAGACCGGCGGTGACGATCCAGCGATCGTTCTGTACCGCGCCCAGTTCTACCGTTTGCTGGCCGATACGCTGCTCGGCGTCGATCACCAACACCTGGGCAATGCCGGCGCTGTCACGCTGAATGGACCGCTGCGGTACGCTGATGCCTTGCTGATTGACGGCTTGTTCGAGGCGCACCCGCACGAAGCTGCCCGGTAGCAAGTCGAGGTCCGGGTTGGGGAACTCGCTGCGCACGATAATCTGGCCAGTGCCCGGGTCGACAGTGATGTCGGTGAACAGCAGCTTGCCCGGCAGCGGGTAAAGGCTGCCGTCATCCTGAATCAGCGTGGCTTTGGCCTGGCCCTGGCCCACTTCCTTCAACTGTCCGGAACGGAAGGCGCGGCGCAGGTCGTTGAGTTCCCGGGTCGATTGGGTCAGGTCGGCGTGAATCGGGTTCAGCTGCTGGATCAGTGCCAGCGGCGTGGTTTCGTTCTGCCCGACCAGCGCACCTTCGGTCACCAGCGCGCGGCCGATGCGCCCGGAAATCGGTGCAGTGACGGTGGCGTAACCGAGGTTGAGTTTCGCCCGGTCTACGGAGGCCTTGTTGGCGGCGACATCAGCAGCGGTTTGCCGGGCACTGGCCCGGGCGTTGTCGTAATCCTGGCCGCTGATGGCGTTGCCTTCGATCAACTGGGCATAACGCTGTTCCTGCAATTTGGCCTGGAACGCATTGGCTTCAGCCTTGCGCAAGGACGCTTCGGCGCTGTCGAGGTCAGCCTTGAAGGGCGCCGGGTCGATACGGAACAGCACATCGCCTTTTTTGACGTCGCTGCCTTCGCGAAAGGTGCGTTGCAACACGACGCCGGCGACCCGGGCGCGGACTTCGGCAATCCGTGGCGCGGCAATTCGCCCGCTCAGTTCACTGGTGATCGACAGGGGCCGGGCTTCGACTGTTTCGACGCGCACCGTGGCCAGAGGCGCCTGTTCTTCGGCGTTCGAGGACTTGTCACAAGCGCTCAGCGTCAATGCCAGCGCCATCAGGCTGAGCTTGGCAAGCAGGTTCTTTGACATGTAATTACCCCAATAATGACTGCCCGCATCCTACGGGGAGGCGAGGAGAGTAGCGGTGAAGCTTTGTTGGTGCTGTGTGAAATTGTGTAAGGGTTTTGCTCGCGGGCGTGCGGGGGCGTATATCCTTGGCCGCTTGAAACTTTTTGCGCCTGTCAGGCCGCCTTCGCGGGCAAGCCTCGCTCCTACCGTTAATCGCATTCCCTCGTAGGAGCGAGTAATCGCATTTCCCTGTAGGAGCGAGGCTTGCCCGCGAAGAGGCCCCAAAGGTCGCCACTGCACTTTCTGGAAACACCCATGCCCAACATCCTCCTGGTCGAAGACGACACCGCGCTCTCCGAACTGATTGCCAGCTACCTGGAACGCAATGGCTATAGCGTCAGTGTCATCAGCCGTGGCGACCACGTGCGCGAGCGGGCGCGGGTCAATCCGCCGGACCTGGTCATCCTCGACCTGATGCTGCCCGGGCTCGATGGCCTGCAAGTCTGCCGCTTGCTGCGGGCGGATTCGGCCACGCTGCCGATCCTGATGCTCACCGCTCGCGACGACAGCCACGACCAGGTGCTGGGGCTGGAAATGGGCGCCGACGACTACGTCACCAAACCCTGCGAACCCCGCGTCTTGCTGGCCCGCGTGCGCACGCTGTTGCGCCGCAGCAGCCTCAGCGAACCGCAGACCGCCAACGACCGCATCCTCATGGGCAACTTGTGCATCGACTTGTCCGAGCGCACCGTGACTTGGCGCGATCAGCTGGTGGAGCTGTCCAGCGGTGAATACAACCTGCTGGTGGTGCTGGCCCGGCATGCCGGCGAAGTGCTGAGCCGCGACCAGATCCTGCAACGCCTGCGCGGCATCGAATTCAACGGCACCGACCGCTCGGTGGACGTGGCGATTTCCAAGTTGCGGCGCAAGTTCGACGACCACGCGGGCGAGGCGCGCAAGATCAAGACCGTGTGGGGCAAGGGCTACCTGTTCAGCCGTTCCGAGTGGGAATGCTGAGACGATGTTCAGGATCCTGTTTCGCCTCTATCTGGTGATGATCGTCTCCTACAGCGCGGCGATCTACCTGATGCCGGACTTGGTGATCAAGCTCTTCCATGAACGGTTCGTCACCTACAACCTCGATTATTCGCGCGGGCTGCAAACCCTCATCGTCAAACAGTTCCATGCCGTGCCGGAAGCTCAATGGCCAGCGTTGGCGACTGAAATGGACAAGGAGTTTGCCCCGCTGCGCATCGTTCTGACCCGCCATGACGATCCCGACTTCACCCTCCAGGAGCGCCAGCGTTTGCAGCGTGGCGAGAACGTCGTGCGCATTGGTGACTGGGGCTGGCGCACGCTCGCCGTGGCACCGCTGAATGAGCAGTCCGTTGTCGAAATGGTCGTACCGCCGGACCCGATGGACGTCAGCCTGTTGTACTGGAGCATCAACGTCCTGATCGGCGCGACCATGCTCGCCTGCCTGTTGCTGTGGCTGCGTCCGCACTGGCGCGATCTGGAACGGCTCAAAGGCACCGCCGAACGTTTCGGCAAGGGCCACCTCGGCGAACGCACACAGATCTCCTCGCACTCCAACATTGGTAGCCTGGCCACCGTCTTCGACACCATGGCCGGCGACATCGAAAACCTGCTCAACCAGCAACGCGACTTGCTCAACGCCGTGTCCCACGAACTGCGCACACCGCTGACGCGCCTGGACTTCGGCCTGGCCCTGGCGCTGTCCGACGACTTGCCGGCCGCCAGTCGCGAGCGGTTGCTGGGGCTGGTCGCGCACATACGGGAGCTGGATGAGCTGGTGCTGGAGTTGCTGTCCTACAGCCGACTGCAAAACCCGGCGCGTCTGCCGGAGCAGGTTGAAGTGTCGCTGGACGAGTTCATCGACAGCATTCTGGGCAGCGTCGATGAAGAACTGGAATCGCCGGACATCGTGATCGACGTGCTGCTGCATGGGCAGCTTGAACGCTTCGTGCTGGACCCGCGACTGACGGCTCGCGCGATACAGAACCTGCTGCGCAATGCCATGCGCTATTGCGAAAAGCGCATTCAGATTGGCGTAAAGGTCTGTCCGAAAGGTTGTGAAATCTGGGTCGATGACGACGGTATCGGCATTCCCGACGATGAGCGCGAGCGGATCTTTGAACCGTTCTATCGGCTGGATCGTAGCCGGGATCGGGCCACGGGCGGGTTTGGTCTGGGGCTGGCGATCAGTCGTCGGGCGCTGGAAGCGCAGGGTGGCACGCTTACCGTGGAACCGTCGCCATTGGGTGGTGCGCGATTCCGATTGTGGCTGCCTACCGCCGCCTGATCTAACACTGAACCTGTGGCGAGGGGGCTTGTCGGAACGCCGCATCGTCCCGTTCGGCTGCGCAGTAGTCGCTAAACCAGCCAATGCGGTGTGAATTAAAGAATGCAGGAGGCCGCTTCGCGCCCCAACGGGGGCAAGCCCCCTCGCCACAGGGCATCAATGGCCGCCGGTTTTTGATCGCTCAGCCGAGTATTTCTTTTGAGGGAATCAAACCGACCCCAGCCACTTGCATCCGCTCGATCGCCGCCGCCAGCGAGCCGTCCAGATCAATCGCCCGGCACGCATCCATCACCACAAAGGCATTGAACCCTGCCGCCCGTGCATCCAGCGCCGAAAACATCACGCAGAAATCCAGTGCCAGCCCGACCAGGTAGACGGTGTCGATGCCGCGTTCTTTCAAATAGCCGGCCAGCCCGGTGGCGGTCGTGCGATCCGCTTCCAGAAACGCCGAATAACTGTCGATGTCCGGGTTGCAGCCCTTGCGGATGATCAGTTGCGCATGGGGCAGGTTGAGACCCTTGTGTAACTCGGCCCCTGTCGTCGCCCGAATACAATGGTCCGGCCACAGTGTTTGCGGGCCGTAAGGCAGCTCGATGACCTCGTAAGGTTCGCGATCGGGATGGCTGGACGCGAACGAGGCGTGGCCGGGCGGGTGCCAGTCCTGGGTAATGATGACCTGTTTGAACCGGTCGCCCAGGCGGTTGATCAAGGGCACGATCAAGTCTCCCTCGGGCACCGGCAGCTGACCACCGGGGATGAAGTCGTTCTGTACGTCGATGACCAGCAAGGCTGTGCGAGAAACGTTTGGCATGGGGAGGTTCCTCCTTGGAAAACAGACGCCAAGCATAGGGCAACTTCGCTCACGCGCTAAGTCGGCTACGCAACGATTTCGCCATGCCTTCCAGTTCCGCCGCCGGGTTATGCCCGATCAGCATCCACGCATGTTCCATGTCTGCCCAATACACCACATTCATCCTGTGCCGAATCTCATGGGAAAAATGCCGGCTACCACTGTTGGAGCGCTTGGCGCACAAGGCAATCGGACCATGTGCCGGGTCCAGATAAGTAATCTGCGCGATCGGCATGCCGTCGTATTCGAGGATCTGCGCGCGCTTCAATTCGGACCGTGGCAGGGCCAGTTTTGCAGGCGTCAGGCTCAGGCCCAGGCGCGCGTCGATGGTTCGCAGTTGCGCCCGTTGCGAGGCTTCGTCGACGGGCAAGTGTTCCAGGGTTTGCGGCACGTACAGCGACATATAGTCGGCGACCAGGCCCCGCCAGTTGCTTTTTTCCTGGCTCAGTTGCCAGGCAAGGAACAATCGATCCGCCACCACGCCACTCACCACCAGGCCGGCCGCCGCCGCGAGGAATCGGCGTCGATTCAGGGCCGGACGTTCAGGCGAGGGCAAAGTGTCGAGCATCGACTGCAAGCGGTGGACAGGCGCCTGTTGGGCCAGTTCGTCATAAGCCTCTTTGAACGGCAGGCTGCTGCGGGCCAGCCATTGCAGGCGCAAGTTGAGTGTCGAGTCTTCGGCGACGGCCGCGTCGATGCGGGTGCGCTGGTCGGCATCGAGCTGATCGTCGAGGTACGCCACCAGTTCCTCGTCCGAAGGTGTCGCGCGCTCGTTCATCGACGTTCTCCCGTGAAAGGGTTCGGCACTGTGTGCAGTGGCGGATATTCAGCCAGTTTCACCCGTGCGGCGGCGAGGCGGCTCATGACGGTGCCGATGGGCACTTGCAGCACCTCGGCGACTTCGCGATACGACAAGCCTTCAACGTAAGCCAGGTACACCGTTTCACGCTGGGCCTCGGGCAGGGCGTCGACACGGCGGATGACCTGGGCGGCGAGCACATGGGTCTGCGCTACCGATTCTCCGTCAACCGACAACTGGCTGTCGGCATCGACCAGGCCCTGACCCTGGCGCACCCGTCGGGAGCGCACTTCGTTGAGCCAGATCGAATGCAAAATGCTCAACAGCCAGCGGTCCATGCGAGTGCCAGGGACAAACTGCCCGGCACGCTCAAGTGCCCGAACGCAGGTGGCTTGCACCAGGTCTTCGGCCACATGCCGTTGCCGGGACAGCAGCAGGCCGTAACGCCATAAACGCGTCAAATGCTGGCCCAGTTCTGTTCGTATTGCCTGATCGCTGGCGATGGCGACCTCCGTCTGTTCGGTGTGTCAGGTTTTCGATGAATCATTGATCGCTTCGGCCAGGTCCTGATATTCCTCACACGTACTGCCACAGATCGATTTGATCTGCTGCAACTGCTCTTGCGCCAGGTCCAGCCGACCTTTGATCACGTAAGCCTCGCCGAGGTATTCACGCACTTGCGCATAGTGCGGGTCGAGTTTGACCGATTGCAGGTAATAACCGATGCCTTCGTCGGTACGCCCCAGTTTACGCGTGGCATAGCCGCGGTAGTTCAGAGCCTTGGCCGTATTTGGATTCTTGAGCGTATCGAGCAGGGCCAGGGCTTCTTCGTAGCGACCGTCCTTGGCCAGGCGGTAGGCGTAATCGGTGCGGTCAGCGTCCGGGACCAGGCTGCTGGTTTGCATGACGCACTTCTGCGATTTGGTGTCGAACACCTGGCCTTTGGGGCAGTTGGGTTTGGCCGGAGCGTCATCGTCGCCATCGGCCAGGGCCAGTGAACCGGACAACGCAACGGCGAGCAACAGCGGGGCGGTGAAAACAGCAAAACGGATAGTCATGGAAAATGCTCGGCGAGTTGATTCGATTGAGTGTAAACCACGCCCCGGCCGCAGGCGGCGGCAAGGGCAATTCTCATGGGGCGTTGATTGGAGAACACCGCAGGGTGAACAATTATTCATTTCTTTGGCGGGGAAAGCTCAAATCGAGGCGCTATGCTCGACAGCATTCGTTGTTCAGGAGCACTGCCATGAAAGATCAGGTCCATCATTCTGCGGCTGCGGGTTACAAAACCGGGGCCGATACTTATGTTCGCGGCCGCCCGGACTACCCGCCGCAAGTGGCCGAGTGGCTGAGCGAAACCCTGGGCTTGAACGCGGGCAAAACCGTGATCGATCTGGGCGCGGGCACCGGTAAATTCACTGGGCGCCTGGTCGCGACCGGCGCGCAGGTGATTGCCGTGGAACCGGTGCCGCAGATGCTTGAGAAGTTGTCCGACGCGTTCCCCGATGTGTTGGCGGTGAGCGGCACCGCGATGGATTTGCCGCTGCCGGATGCATCAGTGGACGTGGTGGTCTGCGCCCAGGCCTTTCACTGGTTTGCCAGCACTGAAGCTCTGACCGAAATCGCCCGGGTCCTCAAGCTCGGTGGCAGACTGGGCCTGGTGTGGAACCTGCGCGATACCAAGGTGAGTTGGGTGCCGAAACTGGATGCGATCGTCAACGCGCTGGAAGGCGATACGCCGCGCTACTACACGGGAGCCTGGCGTCAGGCCTTTCCTCATCCGGCGTTCGGGCCGTTGCAAGCCCAGTATTTCAGCCATGGGCACACGGGGGCGCCGGAAGATGTGATCTTCAATCGCGTGCGCTCGACCAGTTTTATTGCGGCGTTGCCCGAGGAGCAGCGGGAGAGGGTGGATGAACAGATGCGGGCGTTGATTGCCGGGGAGCCTGACTTGCGCGGCAAGGATGTGGTGACCGTACCTTATGAAACCGTGGCGTTTGTGGCGGTGAAGGGCAGTTAGATCGGCGGTGCTGCCTTCGCGGGCAAGCCTCGCTCCTACAAAGGCACCGTATGCCCGTAGGAGCGAGGCTTGCCCGCGAAGAGGTCAGATCAGACACTGGAGAACCCGAGGCAGTCCCGCTTTTGGCCGAACCACTGCCTTACTCCCCCACGCAATGCCTTGTTATAGTCCGGTCCTCATTTTTGCCCGGTAAAAGGATCACTGCCATGTCTCAGTACACCGCGTTCACCGTCGAACTGGCCGATAAAATCGCCCATGTGCAGATCAACCGCCCGGAAAAGATCAATTCGATGAACGCCGCGTTCTGGAGCGAGATCATCGACATTTTCCAGTGGATCGATGACACCGATGAAGCCCGGGTTGTTGTACTCAGTGGCGCCGGCAAGCACTTTTCCTCCGGCATCGACCTGATGATGCTGGCCGGAGTGGCCAATGAACTGGGCAAGGACGTCGGCCGCAATGCACGTCTGCTGCGCCGCAAGATCCTCGCTCTGCAAGCGTCGTTCAACGCCGTCGATAACTGCCGCAAGCCGGTGCTGGCGGCGATTCAGGGTTATTGCCTGGGCGGCGCCATCGACCTGATTGCCGCGTGCGACATGCGTTACGCCGCCGAGGATGCGCAATTTTCGATCAAGGAAATCGACATCGGCATGGCCGCCGACGTTGGCACTTTGCAACGTTTGCCGCGGATCATCGGTGACGGCATGCTGCGTGAACTGGCTTACACTGGTCGCACCTTTGGCGCCGAGGAAGCGCGCAACATCGGCCTGGTCAATCGCGTTTACAGCGACCAGGCCAGCCTGTTGGATGGTGTGATGGGCATTGCCCGGGAAATCGCCAGCAAGTCGCCGATCGCGGTCACCGGCACCAAAGAGATGATCAGCTACATGCGCGACCACCGCATCGACGACGGCCTCGAATACGTTGCCACCTGGAACGCCGCCATGCTGCAATCCACCGATTTGCGCGTGGCCATGGCTGCCCATATGAGCAAACAGAAACCCGAATTTCTGGACTGATTAAAATGACTTCACGCTGGACCACCGCAGTACTGGACACCGATCAACCTGGCGGCTGGGCCGTGGCTCGCAGCCCCGAAGGCTTTCTGTTCGACGACAATGGCGCGCTGTTCCCCCGCGAATGGCTCAAACGCCAGGACCTGTCGATCCTGGCCGAACATGGCATCGGTCACCTGGATGGCGAACCGGTCTACCTGCTGGAATTGCGCAGTCACAGCGACGTACCGGGCTGCAACTGGAAAGGCTTGCGGGCGTTCATGCTCGATGGCGATCACACGGTGTACAAGGTGCTTGGTTATGCCGCGCAGATCGGCACCTGGTACCGCGAGCATCGCTTTTGTGGCAATTGCGGTCAGGCGGCGACGCAAGTTCCTCGTGAGCGTGCGATGTACTGCGAACCGTGTGATTTACGCTATTACCCGCGCATCTCGCCGAGCATGATTGTGCTGGTGACCCGGGGCGACGAGGTGCTGTTGGCCCGTTCGCCACGTTTCGTGGCCGGGGTCTACAGCACGTTGGCGGGGTTTGCCGAGCCGGGCGAGTCAGCCGAGGACTGCCTGATTCGCGAAGTGCGCGAGGAGGTGCAGATCGAGGTCAAGAACATCCAGTACCTGGGCAGCCAGTGCTGGCCGTTCCCGCATTCGATGATGCTCGGCTTTCACGCCGAGTACGCCGGTGGCGAGATTGTCTGTCAGGAAGACGAGATTGAAGACGCCCAGTGGTTCAACGTTCATGAGTTGCCACCCTTGCCGGCGTCGCGCTCGATTGCCCGTTACCTCATCGACGTCTACGTGGCGCGGCGCTTAGGCCACGCTGAACCAGTGCTGCCAGGCTAGCCGCACGGTCAAGCCCAGCACCACGGTGATGAACACCGGGCGAATGAACTTCGCGCCGCCGCTGATGGCGGTGCGAGCCCCGAAGAACGCGCCGACCATCACCGACAGGCCCATGCTCAGGCCGATGATCCAGTCCACCTGCCCGGAAAACACGAACACCGACAGCGCCGCGATGTTGCTGACGAAGTTCATGCTGCGCGCCACGCCGCTGGCCTTCACCAGGTCAATCGGATACATCAGCAGACTGCTGACAGTCCAGAACGCGCCGGTGCCCGGACCGGCCACGCCGTCGTAGAAACCGAGGCTGAAGCCTTGGGTCGATTGCCACTTTTTCTTGATCGGTGCGTCGCTGTCCAGCGGCGCTTTTGGCGTGCCGCCGAACAACAAATACAGGCCACAGGCGAACACGATCACCGGCAGCATTTTGTTCAGCCATTCGGCGGGCAGGTAATGCGCGACCACGGCGCCGGTCAGCGCACCGACCAGCGTACCGACGATGGCGTGCACCCACTGCCGGGGATGGAACAGCTTGCGGCGGTAGAAGGTAAAACTGGCGGTGGCGGAGCCGAAGGTCGAACTCAGCTTATTGGTGCCCAGCACCAGGTGTGGCGGCAGGCCGGCGGTCAACAGCGCCGGGGTAGTCAGCAGACCGCCACCGCCGGCGATGGCGTCGATGAAACCGGCAATGAAGGCGACAATGGCCAGAATGGCCAGGGTGGTGAGGTCAACGCTGAGTTCAAAAGGCATGGAAATCGGCTTATTCGGCGGGGTGCAGCAAGGGGCTGCGGGGAAGGGCCGATATCTTACCTAGATCCAGACTTTGCGGCGACTGGTCTGGCCCTTTCGCGGGCAAGCCTCGCTCCTACGGGATTGTGGTCATCACAAAATGGGCGGACGACATAAATCCCGTAGGAGCGAGGCTTGCCCGCGAAGGCTGATTCACAGTCAACAAATAAGTGGCCTGTTACATCGCCTTCGCGGGCAAGTCGCGTTCCTACAGGGGATCAGCGGTTACAGACCAAGGTCGGACAGGCTCGGATGATCATCCGGGCGACGTCCCAGTGGCCAATGGAACTTGCGGTCGCTTTCCTTGATCGGCATGTCGTTGATGCAGGCAAACCGGTTGGCCATCAAACCGTTTTCATCGAACTCCCAGTTTTCGTTGCCGTAGGAACGGAACCAGTTACCCGAGTCGTCGTGCCATTCATAGGCGTAACGTACGGCGATGCGGTTGCCGGTGAAGGCCCAGAGTTCCTTGATCAGGCGATAATCCAGTTCCTTGGCCCACTTGCGGGTCAGGAAACCTTTGGCTTCTTCGCGGTTGTAGGCGAACTCGGCGCGGTTACGCCACTGGGTGTCCAGGGTGTAGGCCAGCGACACGCGTTCCGGGTCGCGGGAGTTCCAGCCGTCTTCGGCCAGGCGAACTTTTTCGATGGCTGATTCACGGGTAAACGGCGGCAATGGCGGACGAACTTCGGCGTTAGACATATATAGTCTCCCTTTCAAGTTAGAGTTCGAGCAAGTTGTCAGGCTTGGTTCAAGTGTTACAGGTCCAATAACTTTCGCGCCATGCATTGCGCATTATCGGCGGCACTGTGATCACCCATCACAAGCGCTACGGTAATGGCGCCGTCGATGAGGATCAGCAGCTGTTTGGCCAGCGTCTCCGGGTCGTTAGCGCCATGTTCGGTGCAGAGCTCGCACACGTAGTCGAGCAGCTTTTGTTTGTGGTCTTTGGCGACCAGGCGAACCGGGTCTGACGGGTCGCCGGTTTCACCACTGGTATTGATGAACGCACAGCCACGGAAACCTTCAGAGGCGAACCAGGCCTTGAGCACGGTAAACAGGTTGAGCAGGCGGTCGGCCGGGGTTTCAGCCTGGTCGACTTCACTTCTGTACCAGTGCATCCAGCGCGCGTCGCGGCGTTGCAGGGCGGCGACGGTCAGCTCCTCCTTGTTGGCGAAGTAGCGGTAGATACTTTTTCTGGAGACGCCGGCGGTTTTCACCAGAAGATCCATGCCGGTGGCGGCGATGCCACTTTTATAGATCAACTTTTCGGTGACATCCAGAATGATGTCCCGTGTGTCGTTGCTTGTGATTTCGTTCATGTGGCGAACAGTAGAACGATCGTTCTCCTTGGTCAACAGGTTTTTAGAAAGATCGTTCCCGCGCTCTGCGTGGGAATGCATCCCGTGACGTTACGCGTCACATTTCGAAGCGGACGCAGAGCGTCCATGGCGGCATTACCACGCGGAGCGTGGGAACGATCGGTGCCGTGGGAAGACCCAAGCGGATCCATGGTGTAAGCTCTCGGACTCTTCGGAATTGACCCTTTGCGAGCCCTATGCCGTCGCTTTTCAAACGCTCTCTGCTGCCTAAGCTGCGCAGTTTTCCGCTGACCGCCGATGCCGTCACCATTCTTTCCGGCGCTGCCGAGTTCCGGCGTTGCCTGCTGGAAAAAATCGCCAGTGCCACCCAACGCATCTATATCGTTGCGCTGTACTTGCAACAGGACGAGGCCGGTCAGGAAATCCTTGATGCCTTGCACGCCGCCAAACTGAAGCGTCCGGAACTGGACGTGGTCGTGGTGGTTGACTGGCTGCGCGCTCAGCGCGGCTTGATCGGTGCCGGCAAACAGCCGGGCAACTCGGCCTGGTACCAGGAAGCGACGCGCACCCACGAAAGTGTTGTGCCGGTGTACGGCGTGCCGGTGCAGACTCGCGAGTTGTTCGGCGTGCTGCATTTGAAAGGCTTTGTGATCGATGACTGCGTGATCTACAGCGGCGCGAGCCTGAACAACGTTTACCTGCACAAGTTCGACAAGTACCGCTACGACCGTTATCACCTGCTGCAGAACCACGCGCTGGCTGATTCCATGCAGCACTTGATCCAGCACGGTCTGATCGCTTCCAAAGCGGTGCATCGCCTCGACCTGCCGAACCTGCCGACTACCCGCAGCCTGCGCAACGACATTGGCGATTTGCGCAGCCGCCTCAAGCACGCGGCGTACGACACCACGGCCGGCAGTACGGCGAAGGGCGGTTTGTCGGTGAGTCCGCTGCTCGGTGTGGGCAAGAACAACCCGTTGAGCCGAGTGATTTGCGAGTTGATCGCCAGCGCTCAGCATCAGTTGACCATCTGTACGCCGTATTTCAACCTGCCATTGGCGGTGACCCGGGAAATCAACCGGGCTCTGGGGCGCGGCGTGAAAATCGACATCGTGGTCGGCGACAAGACCGCCAACGACTTCTTCATCCCGCCGAGCGAGCCGTTCAAGGTGATCGCCGCGCTGCCGTATCTTTACGAGATCAGCCTGCGGCGCTTTGCCAAACGCCATCAACACAGCATCGACAGCGGCAAGTTGAACCTGCATTTGTGGAAGGACGGCGACAACACCTATCACCTCAAAGGCATGTGGATCGACAAGCGCTACACCTTGCTGACCGGTAATAACCTCAACCCACGGGCGTTCCGCCTCGACCTTGAGAACGCGTTGCTGATCGATGACCCGAAAGGCGAATTGCTGGAGCCGCGCAGTAAAGAACTGGGCGAGATTTTCCACAACACCACGCGCATCCAGCGATATCAGGATCTGGAAACGCTGCTGGAATACCCGGCGGCGGTGGCCAAGTTCCTCAAGCGTGTCAGTCGGGTGCGGATCGAGCGGTTGCTCTATCGGATTTTGTAACCCTCAGTGCTGCCGCGTCTGTGGCCACAACGCCACCAGCAGCAACAGCGCAGCGGCAAACAGGTAGGGAAGGCGCGGATCGACGTCGTAGATCAACGTCGCCGCCAGCGGTCCGATGACCACGCCAAAGCCTTGCGCGGCACCAATGGAGCCGGCGGTGGCGCCTTGTTCCGAGGCGTCGACCGCGTTGGCCGCCAGTGCGGCGAACGACGGAAAGATCAGCCCCATCCCACCCGCCGACACGAAAAAACACAGCCATAAACCCCACGCAGCATCCGCCAGGATGCTGCCGGCAAAGCCCACGGCCGCCACCAGTGCGCCCGCGCGGATGAGCCGCAGCGGCGGCCATTCAAGCCGGCGCACCAGCAGTTGCGAACAGATCAGCGCGAAACCGACCATGGTCAAGGCGATGCCCGCGGTTTGCGCGGCATCGGCCGGGTTCATGCCGAGTCGGTCGAGGGCGAAGAAGCCGACGGTGATCTGCGCAATCGACACACAGAGCATCGCCACAAACGCGACAGCCATTGGGCGACGCAGTCGTGGATCGTTCAGATGAACCTTGCGCGGCGCTTGCCGCAGGTGCAGTTCCTGACCCTTGAGTTTGTAGTGCAGCACCACAAACGCCAGTAACGGCAGGATCGCCATGGCATAGAACGGCAAGCTCAGACTGAAGCGCGACAACAACGCCGCAATCGCCGGGCCGATCACCAGTCCGCAGGCGTTGGCCGCGCCCAGGGCCGCCATGGCTTTGGCGCGGTGTTGCGGCTCGATGTTGTCGGCGATCAGCGCGTTGCCGCCCACCGGAATCGCAGCATAGAACACGCCGATCAGGCCGCGTCCGATCATCAACCCGATAAACCCCAACAGCGCCGACGGCAGAAAACGCAACGAGGCATCGATGAACAGGCACAAGGCCCAGTAGGCGAGGGTGAAGCCGGCTGTGGCGATCAACAGAATCCGTCGCCGGCCATAGCGATCACTGGCCCGACCCCAGGGGCGGGCGAGCAACATCCAGATCACCCCGGACACCGTCACCGCCGCGCCGGCCTGCCAGGTGGCCAGGCCCAACACCCGGGCGATCGGTCCGATCAGGGAGACGAACGCCATCATCGACATGGAACAGGCCATGTTGGCGACCATGAGTGGGCGCAGGTCGAAGGCAGGGGTGGTCATGGTGAGTCTTCCGTGAGCTTTTATTATTGGCGGGGGATGTTAGCGCGGGTTATGTGCAAGGCAGGAGGAATATCGGTGAGCGTGATAATGCCTTCGCGGGCAAGCCTCGCTGCGGGAGCGAGGCTTGCCCGCGAAGAGGCCCGCCAAAACGCTACAAAAATCAGTTCAAACCCAATTTCCCACGCAATGTGGAAAGGTCTTCAGCCAACGTATTCACCGGCCCAACCAACGCCTTGCGGTCGTTCTCTTTCACCTTGTCATACGTCTCGAACCCACCATCCCCGGTTTTGTACTTCGCCAGAATCTTGTTCACGCTGGCAAAGTTCTTGTCGACCTTGGCAATAAACGCCGCGTCCTGCTTTTCGATCTGCGGACGGAACAGGTCGACGATTTTCTTCGCGCCGTCGATGTTGCCCTGGAAGTCATACAGGTCAGTGTGGCTGTAGCGGTCTTCTTCACCGGAGATCTTGGTGGCCGCCACCTCTTCAAGCAAGGCAGCGGCGCCGCCCACGACTTTCTCGGGCGGGAAGGTCAGGCCGGCGACGCGGGTTTGCAGGTCTTTGACGTCTTTGTTCAAGCCATCGGCCAGTTCATCGAGACCCTGGGTGCTGTTTTGCGAGAACAGCGAATATTCAATGCGGTGGAAACCGGTGAAATCTTCGGCCTTCACGCCTTTTTCGTGGTCATCAACGCGTGAGTCGATGGACGCATCGAGGTCGCTGAACAGCTCTGCAATCGGCTCGATCGATTCGTAGAAAACCCGGGTCGGTGCGTACAGTTTCCTGGCGGTGGCCAAGTCGCCTTTTTTCACTGCATCGGTGAACTGCTGTGTGTGGCTGGCCAGCTCATCCAGTTGCTCGGTGACATAGATTTTGTAATCCGAAATCGGCTGCACCAGCTCCAGCGGCGCCGTCGCCGCGAAAGCCGACAGCGGGGTATTGAGCAAGCCTAGGGTCAGCAATAACGCGAGGGGCGACTTTTTCATGGGACGGTTCCGTGTGGGGGTTGTTCAGGTGTTTGTTTTGGGTGAGGTAGTGTCAAGCAGCGAGCGACCGATGAAGTCCTGGTCGCCCGTCACACCCGGCAGGGTGAAGAAGTAACCGCCGCCGACCGGCTTGAGGTATTCCTCCAGCGGCTCGCCGTTGAGTCGGGTTTGGACGGTGATAAAACCTTTGTCCAGATCGGCCTGGTAGCAGATAAACAACAAACCCATGTCCAACTGACCGTTCTTGTTCACGCCGTTGGAGTAGTTGAACGGCCGACGGAGGATCAGGTTGACCTGGGTCGCAGCAGTGCGCGGGTTGGCCAGGCGGATATGCGCGTCGAGTTTGGTCAGTTTGCCTTGCGGGTCCTTGGCGTAGTCCGGAACTTCAGTTTCATGGGCGCCGCCCATGGGCGCGCCGGTGGCTTTTATGCGGCCGAGAATGCTTTCCTGTTCCTGCAAGGGCGTGCGGTCCCAGCGCTCGACGAAGTTGCGGATGATCCGCACCGCCTGATAGCTGCCATAGGCGGCCCATGCCGGTTCGTCGCTGCCCGGTTGCACCCAGACGAGGCTGTCCATGGCCTTGGCGTCGTTGGAGTCCGGGTTCGCCGAGCCGTCGCGAAAACCGAGGAAATTGCGTGCGCTCTGCGCCGGCACACCGGGTTTCGCCGGGGCCTGGGGCGGCACGCTGCCTTCCTGTTTCCAGCGCACCAGCAGCAGGTCCGGCAGGTTTTTCACAATGTCGCGCAGGGCGTGGATGTTGGTGTCGGTGGTGTTGGCGCAAAACTGCAGACTCAGGTCGCCGTGGCAGCAATCGGCTTCCAGAGCATCGTTAGGAAAACCGACCATGCGGCTCAACCGTTTGGGCTTGGCCGCGGCCAGGCCGAAGCGCTCGTCGAACAGCGACTCGCCCACCGATACGGTGATGGTCAGGTTGTCCGGCGTGACCACCGGGCCGAGGATGCCCGAATCCATCGGCGGCAGTTTCGGATCGACTTGCGCCACCGGTCCGCCCTGCATCAGGAACGCGATGCGCTCGTTGAGGGTGCGGAATAGCCGTTCCAGGTCCTCGCGATCACTGGCCAGCACATCAAACGACACCAACATGCCGGACGCCGGGCGCGGAGTGACGATGCCGGTCTGGTGCTTGCCATGGAACGCGTGGCGGTCTTCGGTCTTGTCGCTGCTTGGCGCTTCGGTGACTTGCGCGGGGCTTGCGGCCATCGCCGGGCAGCTCAGTGCGGAGCCTGCCAGCGCAACACCCGCAGCGCCCATGCCCATCAATACACGGCGACGCTGGAGGTTGAAGTGTTCTGAATCGTTCATCGGTTTTGAGTCTTCTGCTTAAAGGCCGGAAAGGCCGAGGGCGGGATCGATTCCATCGAGTGCGTCGGCCAGCGCCTTGGCCTTGTCGGCGATCTGTTTACGCTGCGCGGCACTCACTGTGTCGTAGCTCGCGTAGCCGTCCTGGACCTTCAACCCATTGAGTTCGGCATCGAGGGCAGTGATCGCGCTGTCGATCTTCGGCAACAACTCGGTGGCGGACTTGGTCAGCAACGGGCGCAACAGGTCGACGACTTTGCGCGCAGCAAAGAGGTTGGCGGCGAAACCGTTCAGGTCGGTGTGGCTGTAGCGTTCTTCTTCACCGCTGCTGGCACGCACATCGGCGAGGCTGTGCAGATTGCGCGCGACAATGCTCACCAACTGTTCCGGTGGCAGCGATTGCGCGAGCAGTTGCTGTTTGAGCGTGGCGACGTCGCTGTTCAAGCGCTGGGCAACCGGTGCCAGACCGTCGAGGTTGCGTTGCTGGAACAGCGCGTACTCGATGCGGTGGAAACCGCTGAAGGCTGGATCCTGTTCGCGTTTCTCGAAGTAATCGGCGCGGGCATTGATGGCGTTGTCGAGTTCAGCCAGACGCTGGGCGGCGGGGGCGATCCGTTGATAAGCGGCGCGGGCGGGCACATACAGCGCTTGTGCCTGGCTCAGGTCGCCAGCGGCGATTGCTTGCTCAAGGGCGGCGACGGCTTTGATCAGCGCTTTGCTTTGACTGCTCAGGTACACACGGAATTCAGACAACGGCCCTACGAAGGCGACCATCGACGGCTTGGCCTTGGCGGCCGCATCGGAGGCGGCAGTCGGAGTCACGTGCAAGGTGCCTCGCGGGTTGCTCAGCAATCCGCAGGTGATCGCATAGTCGCCGGGTAGCAGGTTGGCATTGATCACCTGGCTCAGGCCCGGCGCGATGTTTTCCCGTTCTTCGACCACCAGCACGCCGTCAAGGATCTCCCATTCCACCGCCCGATCCGAGCGATTGACGATGCGGAAGCTGGCGCGACCCGCCGGAACGGTCAGCGCATTCGGCTCGCAGCTGTGCGGGTGAATGGTCACCAGCACTTCGTCATGGTTAACCTGGCGCTTGGCCGCCGCCATTTTCGAGGCGTAGTAAAACAGGCCGCCGGCGGCGATCATCACGATCACCGAACCGGCCACCGCCCAGCGCAAGGCGCGGGGAGGCGAGGCCTGGGGAGGGGCTTGATTTGGCATGGGTGCCCTTATTGGCTGGAAACGGAAGAAGGTTGTTCAGCGGGTGCCGGGGCTGGGATGAAGAACATCACCAGCGCCACTGCCAGGTAAATCAGATAGGCCCCGAGGGTGCTGACCGTCGGCGCGTCCTGGTAACCGAACATGCCGGCCAGCACCGAACCCACCGGGCCGTCCACCGGCAGCGTCGCACTGAAGTCCAAGAGCACGGTTTGCAGGTGATTCCAGACTCCGGCTTCATGCAGCGCCTGCACCGAGTTGGCGAGAATGCCCGCCGCCACCACCAGGATGAACAAGCCGGTCCAGCGGAAGAACGCGCCGAGGTTCAGGCGCATGCTGCCGGTGTAGATCAGGAAGCCGACGATGATCGCCAGGATCAGGCCGAGGAGGGCGCCGATCGGTGCCGCCGGGCCTTCGCTCTGCTGGAACACCGCGAGCAGGAAGAACACCGTCTCCAGGCCTTCCCGGGCCACGGCGAAAAACACCATGGCGATCAGTGCCGTGACCTGGTGTTTGGAGCCGGTCAGCGCGTGATCGAGGGAGACGTGCAGCGAGTGCTTGATCGAACGCGCCACTTTGCGCATCCAGAAGACCATGGAGCTGAGAATGCCGACAGCCACCAGGCCGACCACACCTTCAAACAACTCCTGTTGTTTCTGCGGGAATTCGGCGCTCACCAGCTCCAGACCACCGCCCACCAGCAAGGCCAGCGCAACGGCAAGGAAAACGCCGATCCACACGGCGGGCATCCACTGGCCACGGCCGGTCTGTTTGAGGTAGCTGGCGATGATGCCAACGATCAACGCGGCTTCAATGCCTTCGCGAAGCATGATCAGAAAAGGAACAAGCATTCAGCACCGTCGTGGAATTAGATAGGGTGCTAAGTTGTAACATAATGACACTCATTCCCAAATGGCATTCATTGGCATTTACCTGAACCTAACCTGAACAACTCTAAAGATCACACCCCCCCCTTGTAGGAGCGAGGCTTGCCCGCGAAGAACGATTACTCGGTATCAGGGCAAGACCGAGTCGCCTGCTTCGCGAGCAAGTCAGATCGCCGCACCGCTCGCTCCTACAGGATTGGGTCGCTGTGCGCTAAGATGCCGGCACTCAAACAAGATCAAGGCCCACCTCGCTCAATGTCGGAAAAAGACACCATCGCCATCCAACTGGTGCGTGAAGCCCTGTTGCAAAGCTGCGCCCCCGGAGCCGCCACCGACGAGGTATTGAACAAGGTCGGCATCGATCCGCAGCTGCTGCAAACCAGCGATGCCCGCGTTCCGGCGACGGCGTATGCACGGCTTTGGCGCTTGCTGGCCAGGCGCGGGGACGATGAATTTTTTGGCATGGACCCGCGCAAGCTCAAATCCGGCAGCCTTGAGTTTCTCTGCCGCAGCTCGATGATCCAGCCGAGCCTGGCAGCCGGCCTGACCTCAGGCCTGAGTTTCCTGTCGTTGATGCTCGAACGCATGCCGGCGCAGCTGGTTCGTCAGCAAAGCCTGGCGGAGATCGTGTTGCTGGAAGATGAGCTGGACCCGCGCCGGGCCTTTACCTATTTCACCTACTGGATGATCGTGCACGGCGTTGCCTGTTGGCTGGCGGGGCGGCGGATACCGATTCTGGCCATTGAATTACGTTGCCCGGCGCCGGATTTCTGCGATGACTATCAGGTGATGTTCTCCGAGAACCTGCGTTTCGACCGGCCCCGCACGCGGATGATTTTCTCGGCGGATTGCCTGGACCTGCCGATCAAGCGCAGCCCGGAAGAACTCAAGCGCTTCCTGGCCCATGCGCCAGCGAATATTCTGGTCAAGTACCGCGACCCGGAGAGCCTGGCGAGCCGGATCAAGCATGATCTACGCCAGTTGCCCGCCGATCAGTGGCCGGAGACCGAGCCTCTGGCGCAGCAACTGTGCATGTCGGCCTCGACCTTGCGCCGGCGCCTGGCGGAGGAAGGGCAGACCTATCAAGGGCTCAAGGACAGCGTGCGCAAGGAATTGGCCATTGTCTGGCTGGCTGAGCCGAGTATCAGCTTTGCCGAGATCGCCACGCGGCTGGGGTTTGCGGATGCGAGTTCGTTCTACAAGGCGTTTCGCAAGTGGTCGGGGTCCAATCCTGGGCATTATCGGAGTTTGATCCTTAACGAAGCGAGCTAGATACCGATCGTTCCCGCGCAGAGCGTGGGAACGATCATTGGCTACCTTGGCCAAACCAGTCAGACAACTTGATAGCTTTGACCATTGCCCCGAGCCCCGCGTGGGGTGAGTATTTCTGTGGTTTTTACGGTTCCCCCAACCTAATAAAAATACACAGGGATTCTGGCAATGCGCGATTACTTGTCTGCCACGTCACAGTTCAATTATCAGCACACCGTCGACGCCGCCCTGGCCGGCGATCTGACTGCCCTAAACGCCTGCGTCGAGTGTTGCGACCGGCATGCCTTGCCGGGGCGTATTGCGCTGTTCTGGGAAGGCCGCGACGGCGCCAGCGCCACGTACACCTTCAAGGACTTGCAGGACAAAGCCGCGCGCTTTGCCAACTTCCTTCTGGCCCAGGGCGTGAAAAAAGGCGACAAGGTCGCCGGCCTGCTGCCACGTAATATCGAATTGCTGATCACCGTCTTCGCCACCTGGCGCATCGGCGCGGTCTATCAGCCTTTGTTTACCGCCTTCGGCCCGAAAGCCATCGAACACCGACTCAGCTGCTCCGGCGCCAAAGTGGTGGTAACCGATGCGGTCAATCGCCCCAAACTCATTGAAGTCGCCGACTGCCCGACCATCGTTACCGTCGGCGGTGCGAAAGGCCAAGGCATCGTCCGTGGCGATTACAGCTTCTGGGCCGAACTGGCCAATTATTCCCCCGAGTGCGAACCGGTGTTGCTGACCGGCGAAGACCCGTTCCTGCTGATGTTCACCTCGGGCACCACCGGCCCGTCGAAAGCCCTGTCGGTGCCACTCAAAGCCATTGTCGCTTTCCAGAGCTACACCCGCGACGCCGTGGACCTGCGCCCCGAAGACGCGTTCTGGAACGTCGCCGATCCGGGCTGGGCCTACGGCATCTATTTCGGCGTCACCGGTCCCATGGCGATGGGGCATCCGATCACGTTTTACGATGGCCCGTTCACCCTCGAAAGCACCTGCCGGGTGATCAATAAATACGGGATCACCAACCTCACCGGGTCACCGACGGCCTATCGCTTGTTGATTGCCGGTGGCGACGAGTTCGCCAAGTCGATCAAGGGCAAACTGCGCATCGTCAGCAGCGCCGGTGAGCCGCTGAACCCGGAAGTGATCCGTTGGTTCGCCGACAACCTCGGGGTGGTCATTCATGACCATTACGGCCAGACCGAACTGGGCATGGTCCTGTGCAATCACCATGGCCTAGAGCACCCGATCCACATGGGCGCCGCCGGCTTTGCCTCGCCGGGCCACCGCATCGTGGTGCTCGACGACGAATACAAGGAACTCGGCGTCGGCCAGCCCGGCATCCTCGCCATCGACCGTACCCAGTCGCCGATGTGCTGGTTCGCCGGTTACGAAGGCGCGCCAACCAAGGCCTTCGTTGGCAACTACTACCTGAGTGGCGACACCGTCGAGTGGAACCCGGACGGCAGCATCAGCTTCGTCGGGCGCAGCGATGACGTGATCACCACTTCCGGCTACCGCGTCGGCCCGTTCGATGTGGAAAGTGCATTGATCGAACACCCGTCAGTGATCGAAGCCGCCGTCGTCGGAAAACCCGATCCGGAGCGCACCGAACTGGTCAAAGCCTTCGTCGTGATTTGCGAGCAATACCGCCCGACGCCGGAGCTGGCCGAAGAACTGCGTCAACACGTGCGCAAGCGTCTGGCCGCGCATTCGTACCCGCGTGAAATCGAATTTGTCAGCGAGTTGCCGAAAACCCCAAGCGGCAAATTGCAGCGCTTTATCTTGCGCAACCAGGAAATCGCCAAGGCTCAAGAGGCTGCGGCGAAGAACGTTTAGCTTGAATCAAGGACACAATGATGCAGATCGAAAACAAGGTTTTTCTCGTCACCGGCGGTGCCTCGGGCCTCGGTGCGGCCACCGCTGAAATGCTGGTCGCGGCTGGCGCCAAAGTGATGCTGGTGGACATGAACGCCGAGGCGGTCGCGGCCCAGGCGCAACGTCTCGGCGCGCAAAGCGTAGTGGCCGACATCAGCGACGAAGCCGCCGCCGAAGCCGCTGTGCAGGCGACGGTGAAAGCCTTCGGCGGTCTCAACGGTCTGGTCAATTGCGCCGGCATCGTGCGTGGCGAGAAGATCCTCGGCAAGACTGGCCCGCACGCGCTGGCCAGTTTCAGCCAGGTGATCAACGTCAACCTGATCGGCAGCTTCAATATGCTGCGCCTGGCTTCGGCGGCCATCGCCGAAACCGAAGCGGATGCCGACGGCGAACGCGGCGTGATCATCAACACCGCCTCAGCCGCGGCTTACGATGGCCAGATCGGCCAGGCTGCTTATGCAGCGTCCAAAGGCGCGATCGTCAGCCTGACCTTGCCCGCCGCCCGTGAACTGGCGCGCTTCGGCATCCGCGTGATGACCATCGCCCCCGGCATTTTTGAAACCCCGATGATGGCCGGAATGACCCCGGAAGTCCGCGCGTCCCTGGCGGCTGGTGTACCATTTCCGCCGCGTCTGGGCAAACCGGGCGAGTATGCCGCGCTGGTCAGGCATATCATTGAAAACAGCATGCTCAATGGCGAGGTGATCCGTCTCGACGGTGCCTTGCGCATGGCCGCTAAATAAGGAGGATTTGTCATGACTATTGCCAACGATCCCATCGTTATCGTCAGCGCCGTCCGCACCCCGATGGGCGGTTTCCAGGGCGAACTGAAAAGCCTGACCGCGCCGCAACTGGGGGCTGCCGCGATCCGCGCTGCCGTCGAACGCGCGGGTATCAAACCTGAATCCGTAGAAGAAGTGCTGTTTGGCTGCGTACTGCCCGCCGGGCTCGGTCAGGCACCGGCGCGGCAAGCTGCATTGGGCGCGGGGCTGGATAAATCGACCCGCTGCACCACCCTTAACAAGATGTGCGGCTCGGGCATGGAAGCAGCGATTCTGGCCCACGACATGCTCGTTGCCGGCAGCGCCGACGTGGTCGTCGCGGGCGGCATGGAAAGCATGTCCAACGCGCCGTACCTGCTGGACCGCGCTCGCAGCGGTTACCGCATGGGCCATGGCCGCGTGCTCGATTCCATGTTCCTCGACGGTCTGGAAGACGCCTACGACAAGGGCCGCCTGATGGGCACCTTCGCCGAGGATTGCGCCGAAACCAACGGTTTCAGCCGCGAAGCCCAGGACGCGTTCGCCATTGCCTCGACCACCCGCGCGCAGCAGGCGATCAAGGACGGCAGCTTCAAGGACGAGATCGTGCCGATTACCGTGACTGTCGGAAAAGAGCAGGTGCTGATCAGCAACGACGAACAACCACCGAAAGCCAAGCTGGACAAGATCACTTCGCTGAAACCGGCATTCCGCGAAGGCGGCACGGTGACCGCGGCCAACTCCAGTTCGATTTCCGACGGTGCGGCGGCGCTGGTGCTGATGCGCCGGTCCGAAGCACAGAAACAAGGTCTGAAACCGCTGGCAGTGATTCACGGCCATGCTGCATTTGCCGATACCCCGGGCCTGTTCCCGGTGGCACCGGTGGGCGCGATCAAGAAGCTGCTGAAGAAAACCGGTTGGTCCGTGGACGACGTCGAGCTGTTCGAAGTCAACGAAGCATTCGCGGTGGTCAGTCTGGTGACCATGACCAAACTGGAAATCCCCCACGAGAAGATCAACGTGCACGGCGGCGCCTGCGCCCTGGGCCACCCGATTGGTGCGTCTGGCGCGCGGATTCTCGTGACCTTGCTCTCGGCCCTGCGCCAGAAAGGCCTGAAACGCGGCGTTGCAGCGATCTGCATCGGCGGCGGTGAAGCCACGGCCATGGCTGTGGAATGCCTTTACTAAGGTTGACGCAATTCCCACTGTAGGAGCGAGCCTGCTCGAGAATGCGGTGTGTCATTCAACGTTAATGTCGACTGACACGGCTCTTCGCGAGCAGGCTCGCTCCTACAGGTTCTGCGTCAGGCTCAATTTTTAAGGATTCACCATGATTCCCGATGACGACCAACAACAGATCCGCGACATGGCCCGACAATTCGCCCAGGAACGGCTGAAACCGTTTGCCGCCGAGTGGGACCGCGAACACCGCTTCCCCAAGGAAGCCATCGGTGAGATGGCCGAACTGGGCTTCTTCGGCATGCTGGTGCCGGAGGAGTGGGGCGGTTGCAACACCGGTTACCTGGCCTACGCCATGGCTTTGGAAGAAATCGCCGCCGGTGACGGCGCCTGCTCGACGATCATGAGCGTGCACAACTCCGTGGGTTGCGTACCTATCCTCAAGTACGGCAACGACGATCAGAAAGAACGCTTCCTCATGCCACTGGCCAGCGGCGCGATGCTCGGCGCCTTTGCCCTGACCGAACCGCAGGCCGGTTCCGACGCCAGCGGCCTGAAAACCCGTGCGCGTCTGGAAGGCGATCACTACGTGCTCAACGGCTGCAAGCAGTTCATCACGTCCGGGCAGAACGCCGGGGTGGTGATCGTGTTTGCCGTGACCGACCCGAGTGCCGGCAAGCGCGGCATCACGGCGCTGATCGTGCCGACCGATTCGCCGGGCTACAAAGTCGCCCGGGTCGAAGACAAACTCGGTCAGCACGCCTCCGACACCTGCCAGATTCTCTTCGAAGACGTCAAAGTGCCGGTGGCCAACCGGTTAGGTGAGGAGGGCGAAGGTTACCGGATCGCCCTGGCCAACCTTGAAGGCGGCCGCGTCGGCATCGCTTCGCAATCGGTGGGCATGGCCCGCGCCGCGTTTGAAGCGGCCCGCGACTACGCCCGTGAGCGTGAGAGTTTCGGCAAGCCGATCATCGAACATCAAGCCGTAGCCTTCCGCTTGGCAGACATGGCGACGCAAATCGCCGTCGCCCGGCAAATGGTGCATTACGCCGCTGCATTGAGGGACAGCGGTCAACCGGCCCTGGTCGAAGCGTCCATGGCCAAGCTGTTCGCCTCGGAAATGGCCGAGAAGGTCTGCTCCTCGGCGTTGCAAACCCTCGGCGGTTACGGTTACCTGAACGACTTCCCGCTGGAGCGGATCTACCGCGACGTGCGGGTTTGCCAGATCTACGAAGGCACCAGCGATATTCAGCGCATGGTTATTTCGCGCAATCTTTAAGAAGGAGTCCATTGTGAGTTACGAAACGATTTTGCTGGAAACCCACGGTCGTGTAGGCCTGATCACCCTCAACCGTCCGCAGGCGCTGAACGCGTTGAATGCGCAGATCGTCAGCGAACTGAACCACGCCCTCGATGGCCTGGAAGCTGATTCGAACATCGGCTGCATCGTGCTGACCGGCTCGAAAAAAGCCTTCGCCGCCGGCGCCGACATCAAGGAAATGGCCGAGCTGACCTACCCGCAGATCTATCTGGACGACCTGTTCAGCGACAGCGATCGCGTGGCCAACCGCCGCAAGCCGATCATTGCAGCGGTCAACGGTTTCGCCCTGGGCGGTGGCTGTGAACTGGCGCTGATGTGCGATTTCATCCTTGCCGGCGACAATGCGAAATTCGGCCAGCCGGAAATCAACCTCGGCGTGCTGCCGGGTATGGGCGGCACCCAGCGCCTGACCCGCGCCGTGGGCAAGGCCAAGGCCATGGAAATGTGCCTGAGCGGACGTTTGATTGATGCGGTAGAAGCCGAGCGTTGCGGGATCGTCGCGCGGATCGTGCCGGCGGATGAACTGCTGGAAGAAGCGCTGAAAGTCGCCGCGTTGATCGCCAAGAAGTCGTTGCCGATCGCGATGATGATCAAGGAAAGCGTCAACCGCGCGTTTGAAGTGAGCCTGTCGGAAGGCGTGCGCTTTGAGCGCCGGGTGTTCCATGCGGCGTTTGCGACGCAGGATCAGAAGGAAGGGATGGCGGCGTTCATTGCCAAGCGTGAGGCGCAGTTCCAGGGGAAGTGATGTAGCGACCTCACCGACGCCTTCGCGGGCAAGCCTCACTCCTACTGGGTTACGAGTCGTTCATGCGAACACCGATAACCTGTAGGAGCGAGGCTTGCCTGCGAAGCTTTCAAGCTTCACACCAGATAGTTTTTCAACTCCCGGGCAATCACCATCCGCTGTATCTCGCTCGACCCTTCATAAATCTGCGTAATCCGCGCATCCCGGTAATAGCGCTCCACCGGGTAATCTTCCAGATACCCGTACCCGCCATGAATCTGCATCGCCGACGAGCAGACTTTCTCGGCCATTTCCGACGCAAACAGCTTGGCCTGCGAAGCCTCGGACAGGCACGGTTTGCCGGCACTGCGCAGCCGAGCCGCATGCAGGATCAGCAAGCGCGCCGCGTTTAGCCGGGTGTGCATGTCAGCGAGCATATTCGCGATGCTCTGGTGCTCGATGATCGGTTTGTCGAACTGCACCCGATCCCGCGAATACGCCAGTGCGGCTTCGAACGCTGCCCGGGCAATGCCCAGCGCCTGGGCAGCGATGCCGATGCGGCCGCCTTCGAGGTTGGACAGGGCGATGGCCAGCCCTTTACCGCGATCACCCAGCAGATTGGCTTCGGGAATCGTGCAGTTGCTCAAAGTCACCGCGCAGGTGTCGGAGGCGCGAATGCCCATTTTGTGTTCGGTGCGGTCGACGATGAAACCGGCGGTATCGGTCGGCACCAGGAACGCCGAGATGCCGCGCTTGCCCAGGTCCGGATCGGTCACGGCAAACACAATCGCCAGTTTTGCCCGCTTGCCATTGCTGACGAATTGCTTGGCGCCGTTGATCACCCATTGGCCGTCGCGCAGTTCGGCGCGGGTGCGCAGGTTGTGCGCTTCGGAGCCGGCTTGCGGCTCGGTCAGGCAGAAGCAGCTGATCGCCTGGCCGCTGGCCAGATCCGGCAACCAGGTTTGTTTCTGTTCTTCGGTGCCGTAGTTGAGCACCGGGCCGCAGCCCACGGAATTGTGGATGCTCATCAATGCGCCCGTGGCGCCGTCGCCGGCCGAAATCTCTTCTACCGCCAGGGCGTAGGCGACGTAGTCGACATAGGTGCCGCCCCATTCTTCCGGCACCACCATGCCCAGCAGGCCCAGTTCACCCATCTTCGCCACCAGACCGTCATCGATCCAGCCGGCCTTTTCCCAGGCTTGCGCATGGGGCGCGATTTCGCCGCGGGCAAAGTCCCGGGCCATGTCGCGGATCATGACTTGCTCTTCGCTCAATTCGATATCGTGCATGGCTCAGTTCCCGCTCTGGTCAAAACCGCTGAAGAAACTCGCGACGTGCTCGGCGTCCAGCGCCTGCAAGGTTGGCGGATTCCAGCGTGGTTGCTTGTCTTTATCGATCAGCAAGGCGCGCACGCCTTCGATCAGGTCGCCGCGCGCGAACCACTGACGGTCCAGGTGCAGCTCAAGGGCGAAACAGTCTTCGAGGCTCAAGTGCCGACCACGGCGCAGCATTTCCAGGGTCACGCCCATCGCCAGCGGCGAACGGCTCTCCAGCAGGCCGGCGGTGGTCATGGCCCATTCATGGCTGTCGGCGACCGTCACTTCACGCAGTTGCTCAACAATACTCGGCACATCGGGCAGGGCGAAGAAGTGATCGATGGCCGGGCGCAGCGCTTCCAATGGCGCATCGGGTAGTTGTTGCACCGCGAGTTTCGCCAGCAGGCCTTGCAGGTCCTTGAGCGGCGTGTCGCGCCATTCGAGCTGGTCGAGTTGCTCGTCGAGGGCGCCGAGTTTTTCGCTTTCCAGAAACCAGTCTGCCAAGCCGCAATAGAGCGCATCGGCTGCACGGATTTGCACGCCGCTGACGCCCAGATAAATCCCCAGCTCACCGGGAATCCGTGGCAAGAAATGACTGCCACCGACGTCCGGGAAATAACCGATGGCCACTTCCGGCATCGCCAGACGGCTCTTCTCCGTGACCACGCGCAAGTCAGCGCCTTGCACCAGGCCCATGCCGCCGCCGAGGACAAAACCGTCCATCAGGGCCAGCACCGGTTTGCAGTAGTGATGAATGGCGAGGTCGAGGGCGTATTCCTCGACGAAGAAGTCTTCGTGCAACGTGTCGCCGCTTTTGAAACTGTCATACAGCGAGCGAATATCGCCGCCGGCACAGAACGCTTTCTCGCCGGCACCGCGCAAGACCACCGCGTGAACCTGCGGATCCTGCGCCCAGGCGTCGAGCTGGCGCTGCAGGTGGCGGACCATGTTCAGGGTAATGGCGTTGAGACCGGCGGGGCGATTGAGGGTCAGGTGACCGATGTGGTTGCGGACCTCGGCCAGCACTTCGTTTTGCGTGGCATCCATGAACGAAGTCTCTTTCGATGAAACCTGAGCAGTCATCACTAACTCCCTGCTTTTATTGTTCTTTATAGAGAAGCTCGCGCGCGAGCGATCCCGGATCGTACCAGTGCAAATTTATGATGTACAACCGGGATATATGCAGGTGCTTTCTGCATATTTGCATGGGCCTGTGAGAGCGAGCCTGCTCGCGAAGGCGTTGTGTGATTCAACATTGAGGTTGACGGGCAGGGCGTCTTCGCGAGCAGGGAGGTGTGCCGTCAGGAACTATGACGCAGCACTTCACTAATACTGCGACGTTTGGCGTGTAACTCACTGATATGAATCAGTTGTTCCAGGTCTTCCGGGGTGACATCGAAGAACGCCTCCATGTCCGCCAATGCCAGTTTCAAGTCCTGGGCGGTGATGGCCTGGCTGTCGATCGGCGGATGATCCGCCGGCACCATGGGCACCGGTTCGGCGGCGCGCTTGGGGTAGCGAATGCGCGTCAGGTTGTTATAGGCCAGCGCGCAGAGCAGCATGGTCGATGCGGCGAGCATGACCGCGCCGAGGGCTTTCCAGTCCAGCGCGATGGTTGCCGGATCGGCCAGCACCAACAGCAACGCCAGCGCTCCGGCCGGTGGGTGCAGGCAACGCAACCAGCACATCAGGATCAGCGCCATGCCCGCCGCCAGGCAGGCGCTGCCAAGGGTTCGGCCGAGAACATGTGCGACCAGCAGCGCAACGACGCCGGCACTCAAATAGCCGCCCAGAATCGACCATGGCTGGGCGAGGGCGCCGGAGGACACCGCGAACAGCAACACCGCCGATGCGCCCAATGGCCCGATCAAATGTTGCGCCACTTCCATGCCGAACACTTGGGCGCACAGCCAGACGCTGAACAGCGTGCCCAGGGACATGCCAATGGCAGCACGGCTCCATTCGGAAGGACGGGTGTTGATGGCGGCAGGTAACCAGCGAGCGAGCATGAGGCAAACGATCCGTTGGTAAAAATCCAGGAAAAAAAAAGGCTTAACTGGGAAACCCAGAAAGCCCTTGAAGGTGTTCCAACTATTGGGGGAGGAACGGGGCACAGTGTGCCGTTCATTCCCGATGCTGACAAATTCATATTAATGCAGTTTGAGTGCATTATTTTTGCTGTAACGCGACTCGGCGACCGCTCATGAAACACAGGAACCCGCCCATGGCCGTCAGCGCGCTCAGGGCATAAAACATGGTGGGCGCCGGTGTGTGCATCAGCAGGAAACCACAAATCACCGGGCTCAGGGCTCCGCCGAGGGCCGCGAGGTTTTGTGCGCCGTAGTAACTGCCGCGCAGTTCTTCCGGGGCCAGGGTGTCGACGAAGAGAAATTCGGCGGGGTAAATGATCATTTCGCCGAGGGTGAAGATGAACATCGCCACGCACCAGCTCACCAGGCTGTCGGCCAGACTGAAGCCGATCAGCCCGACGATAAACAGGCTGGTGCCGCCGGCGATCCAGTAACGCAGCTGTTCGCGTTTGAGGAATCGGCCGATCTGGTATTGCAGCAGGATCACGCTGATGGCGTTGCAGGCGAGCAGGGCGGCCATGGTTTCCAGCGCGCGTTTGGAATCATGGGTCACCAGCAGGTATTGCGACAGGTACAGGGTGAATCGACCGTGGACCACGGTGCTGAGCAGGCAACCGCAGGTGAACATGATCAGTGTGCGGTCGTTCTTAAGAGTAATCAGCGTCTTGAGAAAACTTTGGGGTTGGCCGATCGGGGGTGTCTGCGACGAGTCCCTGGGGATGCCGATCATCAGGAAAATGCTGAAGAACGCGATGCCGCCGGCTATCAGGAACGGCGCAATCGGGTACACCCCGGCAATCACCACGCCGAGCATCGGGCCGGTGGCGTAGCCGATGTTGGTCAGGGTGTAGCGCAGGGAAAACGCCTTGGCGCGTTGGCCAATCGGCAGGTTTTCGCTGAGGATCGCCTTCGAGCCGATCAGGAACAGCGCCGAGGCGGTTTCGGTGATGACCAGGGTGGCGGTGGTCAGGTAGAGGTTTTCGGCGAAGGTCAGCAGGACGAAGCCGATGGCGCTGGAGAGCATCGCCAGAATCAGCAGCCGACGTTTTTCGAGGCGGTCGATGATGTAGCCGCCATAGAGCGCGAGCAGGGTGGCGATGAACACCGCGATGCCCAACAGCAAACCGACGTCCTGCTGGTTGAGGCCGAGCTTGTTGCTCAGGAACAAGGTGAGCAGCGGGCTGGTGATGGCGCGGCTGACGACGATGGTCAGCGAAACGATCATCAACCGGCGGATTACGAGCGAGTAAGTGGCCACGGTGGGGCAAATGTCCTTATTCAGATTTTGAAGTGTTCGTCGTGGAGCCGCGTCGCCTTCATTCGCGGGCAAGCCTCGCTCCTACAGGTTGTTGGTGTCCGCATGATCAACGCAGGACCTGTAGGAGCGAGGCTTGCCCGCGAAGAGGCCCGCACAGGCAAAACACCGATTCAAGTGTGTCCAACCGCCACAATTGCTCAAGCAATTCCTCAGCCTGCTCCTGGGCCATCACCCGCCCGGCCAAGCTGAAAAACTTCTCCTCCAATGCCGCATCACTCAACGGATTCCCCGGCGCGCCCAATGGCGGGTCGACACAAAGATTTGCCTGCCGACCGTCCACCGTCCGCACGCAGATGACGGGCTCGCCATCCTCTGACAGTTGCGGATCCACTTCAAGACGAATGCGCGCCATCCAGTGAGCAATCCGAGGGTCGCCCCGTTGCGCCTCGTCATAGGCTTCCAGCCGGCAATGACCATGAACCAGCCGGGCGGCGAGGGCATAGGGCAAACTCATCTGTGCCGCCGCGAGCGTGCTGACATCCTGTCCACCGCACATGTCCTGAAGAAACCCGCACAACGAGACGTCGATGTCTTCAATCTGATCGGCGCCGACCTGCAGTTGATCCATTAACAACCCCAACGCATCGATTGCCGAATGAGTCCCCCGGCACGCGGCGTAGGGCTTGATCGAGCAGCGGGCGAGTTTCCACACGACGCCCAGATCCGCATCGAGCGCGGTCGGGTCTGAGGCCACGCCGGCCAGGGTTCTGAGAAAACCGCCCCAGACATCCTCGAACAACTTTTTCGGTCCGCTGATGCCTTGTTGAGCAAACCGCGCTGCCAGCAATCCACCTTCGGCCGCTCGACCGCTGTGCAGCTTTTTACTCTGCGAGCCGTCGTGGATGAAGGCCCACAGCCCACCGCTGAAACTTCCAGCGATGCCCAGTGCCGACACGGTTTGCGCGGTGTCCAGTCCAAGGATCCGCGCGCTCGCCGCTGCGGCGCCGAAGACCCCGCAGGTCGCGGTCGAATGCCAGCCCGCGCCGTTGTGCGCCGAATAGCCGCCGCAGGCTTCGAGCACGCGACGGCTGACGTCGTAGCCAATCACCACGGCGGTAATCAACTCGCGGCCGTTGACCGGTTCGGTCTGCATCGACACCGCAGCCATCACCGCCGGCAGCACCACCGCGCCGGAGTGGTCGCAGCCCCCGGTGTCGTCCAGTTCCAGGGCATGGGCGGCGATGCCATTGAGGATCGCGGCCTGAGCGGCGCCCATGCGCAGATCAGTGCCCCAGACCAGGGTGTCACCGGCTTCACTTGCGAATACCTGACGCGCCTGTTTCGCCACTTCGCTGTCAGCCCCGGCCAATGTCACGCCGAAGGTGTCGAGGATGTGTCGTTTGGCTTGCGCCACCAGGGCCGGTGGCAAATCTTCAAAGCGCGTGTCGACGCAAAACTGCGCGAGTCGCTGCATGCGTTCAGTCATACGAGGTAATCCCGGTAATGCCGCTCATACACCGATGCCGGATGATCCTCGGTCACGGGGACTGCCGGATCGGCCCACCATTGCGCGACCTCGCCGGCCGTGGCGATCCACACGTCATCGTGCTGCTGCATGCCCTCAAGCAATTCACGCAACACGCCAATTCGCCCCGGCGTGGCAATGATTTCCGGGTGCAGGCGCAGCACGTAACACAGGCCAAATCGGCGAAACCCGGCGAAGTCCATTTGCAGGTTGCCCAGGGTGTGGCTGTAAGAGGCGATTCGCGATTGTGCCGGCGGCACCGCCGGGCTGAGATTGAAGGCGAAATAGGGCTCGTCTTCCAGTTCGTAGTGCAACGGCAGCTCGATCACTTCGGGGGCGGTGGGGTGAGCGAACGGCAAATCATCGCCGCGCCACGACGAAGACCAGCGAATGCCTTGGTTCCTCAGCGCCTCGATGAAGCCCGGCGCACCGTTACCGGCCGGGATTCGAAACCCGCTTGGACGCTGGCCGGTCAGCGCCGCGAGCGCTTCGCAACCCTTGGCAATCTCGGCGCTTTGTCCGGCCAGATCGAGCAGGTCGTAGTTCTGGTGGCGATAGCCGGCGCAGGCGATCTCATGCCCGCCGGCCTGAATTGCCCGAAGGTGTTGCGGGTTTTCCTCGGCAACGATACCCGGGATGCACCAACTGCTTTTTACCCCGAGTTCGGCGAACAAACCGAGCAACCGCTCGACGCCGCGCTGGGTGCCGTAACGCCAGACCGACAGCGTCTTGTCGCGGCCGGCGACTTCAGGCGCCTGGGTCAGGATGCCGTGGATGTCGTTGTAGTCGACGGTCAGGACCACGGCGCAGCGGTAGCCTTTGGGCCAGACGGTGGAATTAGCCATGGTGATGCTCCTTGAGCCACCACTGGGCGACATCGCGGCAGGTGGCAAACCACACGTCGTCGCGCTGACGCATGTGTTCGAAGAGTTTTTCCAGCAGCAGGATGCGCCCCGGCTTGCCGGTGATCTTGGGGTGGAACAGGGTGGTCAGGCACAGCCCTTCATTCATCGCGCCGTCGTACTCGCGGCACCAGTTGTCGAGGGTCAGTGCGTAGCTGGCGGTGCGGTCCAGCCCCGAGGGGAAGTCCGGCGCCCGGGTGTAGGCGAGGGAGGCGTAGTCGTCCATTTCCCAGCGGCCGGGGATTTCCACCAGCGGGGTTTCATGGCCCAGCACTTTCACCAGGTACGGGCGGTCATCGCCGCGCATGCTGCTGGAGTAAGTCACGCCGGCTTCCACCAGCATCGCCGGGGTCTCGGCTCGCCAGTCGCCGGAGGGGGTGCGGAAACCTTCGGCGCGGATGTTCAGGTGTTTCCAGAACACCTCGCGGGATTTGTTCATCACGTCCTTTTGCTGTTCCAGCGCCAGGGCGTAAAAGGATTCGTGTTTGTAGCCGTGGTACGCCACCTCATGCCCGCGCTCGACAATCGCCTGGCACTGTTTCGGCCAGTTTTCCACGACCCAGGCCGGGACGAAAAACGTCGTCGGGATCCGGTATTCGTCGAGCAAATCCAGAATCCGCGGCAAGGCCCGGTAAGGACCATAACCGCCGAAACCGAAGTACTCGGGCTTGCGCCAGATCGAACCGTTGAGCATCGCATCGCCCGTCGGGCCATCGAGGTCGAAGGCCAGGGCGAGGCAGGCTTTGTGCGGGTAGGGCCAGGTGGGTTGGGGGGAGGAGGACATCGTGGCGCTCCATTTTATCTATAAGTAAAACGCAGTTCCTGTAGGCGCGAAGCTTGCTCGCGAAGAGGCCGGTACATTCAGCATCTCTGCTGACTGAAACACCGCCTTCGCGGGCAAGCCTCGCGCCTACAGGGCAAGCATTACTTGCCGGCGTTGATGGTCACGGTCTTGATCGCGCCCAGTTCCAGGTCCCATTTCTTGAGGATCGCCTGATAGCTGCCGTCATCGACCATGCTCTGCAACGCGACCTTCACCGCTTCACTCAACTCAGGCTTTTTCTTGCTCACGCCAAGGCCGGTGAACTGCTGGGAGATTGGCAGGCCCACGGTCTTGTACATGTCCTTTTCCTGGGTCTTGAGATACGGCAGGGTTTCGCTACCCTGCATGGCCGCATCGATACGGCTCTGACGCAATTGCGCGCGGGCATCGGCCGAGCCTTCGGTGCCGACCACCACGATGGCCGGTTTGCCGGCGCCTTCGCAGTGGGCCTTGCTGTATTCAGCAATTTCCGCCGGGAAGGTGGTACGACGGCTGGTGCCGACTTTCTTGCCGCACAGGTCGGTGATCTCGTTGAAGTCCTTGTTCTTCTGCAAGGTGTAGAACTGCGGGCCACTGGTGAAGTAGTCGACAAAGGTCACGCTGGCCTGGCGTTCAGCGGTGTCGGTCATGCCCGACATCACCATGTCCACGCGGTCGGTGGTCAGGGCATTGATCATTTGCTCGAAGCCGGTTTCCTGCCACTTGATCTTCACGCCCAGACGTTCGGCCAGGGCATTGCCCAGGTCAACGTCGAGACCGGTGAGGGTGTTGGTGGCCGGGTCCTTGAAATCCATCGGCGGGTAGTTCGGCATGATCGCCACAACGACCTCGCCTTTTTCCTTGATGCCGGCCGGAAGCTCAGCGGCGAAGGTGAAGCCGCAAGCCATAACGCCTGCGAGTACTGTTGGGATAACTATTTTCTTCATGGTCGTTCTCTTATGAGTGTTGTGAGCGCCAAACGGCGCTTAGGTTCGAACGGCAGAAATGAAGCTTTGGGTGCGCGGGTTTTGCGGACTTATTAGTATTTCTTCGGGGCTTCCAGCCTCCACGATCTGCCCGCCGTCCATGAACACCATGCGGTTGGCAACCTCACGGGCAAAGCCCAGTTCATGGGTGACGACGATCATGGTCATGCCGGTTTGCGCGAGGTCACGCATCACCGACAGCACCTCACCGACCAGTTCCGGGTCGAGTGCCGAAGTGGGTTCATCGAACAGCATCAGCTTGGGACGCATGGCCAGGGCACGGGCAATGGCGACGCGTTGCTGCTGACCACCCGAGAGTTCGATCGGGTAGCTGTTACGCTTGTCGGCCAGGCCGACGCGAGCGAGCAATTCCACGGCTTCTTCGTGCGCCTCTTTGGGCGAACGCTTGAGCACCTGGCACGGCCCTTCGATGATGTTTTGCAGCACAGTCATGTGCGGGAACAGGTTGAAACGCTGGAACACCATGCCGGTGGACAGGCGTTGACGGGCGATCTGCGACTCATTGAGCTCGTGCAGTTTGTTGCCGACGACCCGGTAACCCACCAGTTCGCCGTCGACCCACAGGCCGCCCTTGTCGATCTTTTCCAGCTGGTTGACGCAACGCAGCAAGGTACTTTTGCCGGAGCCGGACGGGCCAATGATGCACAGCACTTCGCCTTGCTCGACTTCGATATTGACGTCCTTGAGCGCGTGGAACTGGTCGTAATATTTGTTCAGGCTCACGGCCTTGACGATGCTTCTCATGTGGGGCTCCTCAAGAACGCTTGCCGGCGCCGCGAGCGAAACGACGCTCCAGACGGCTTTGACCGAAGGACAGTACGGTGACGGTGGCCAGGTACCAGATACCGGCGACGATCAGCAGCTCCATTACGCGGGCGTTGGCGTAGTAGATGTTCTGGGCGTTGTAGAGCAGCTCCGAGTACTGGATTACGCTCGCCAGGGAGGTCATTTTCACCATGCCGATGAACTCGTTGCCCACCGGCGGAATGATCACCCGCATGGCTTGCGGCAGGATGATCCGGCGCAGGGCTTGCAGGCGCGGCATGCCGATCGACTTGGCGGCTTCGTACTGCCCGGTGTCCACCGACAGCAAGCCGGCACGCACCACTTCAGCGGTGTAGGCGCCCTGGTTGATGCTCAAGCCGAGCAGGGCGGCCACGAACGGGGTCATCAGAGTCACGGTGTCCATCTCGAACACGCCGGGAATGCCGATGGTGGGAAAGATCAGCGCCAGGTTGAACCACAACAGCAGTTGCAGGATCAGCGGCGTACCGCGAAACAGCCAGGTGTAGGTCACCGCCACATAACGCAGGATCGGATTGGCCGACATGCGCATGATCGCCGTGATCACCCCGAAGACGATGCCCAGGGCCATCGCCAGCACCGCCATGACGATGGTGTTGAGCAAACCCCACATGATCGCTTGCGAGGTAAGGAACTGGCCGATGTACGACCATTCGATCTTGCCTTCGGCGAAGGCGCGTACCAGCCCGAGGATCGCAATGACGATGACGGTGGCGAAGAAAATCCGCCCGTAATAACGCCGGGGCACGTGGTGGTATTGGGTAATGTCGAACTGGTTTTCCGCCAGTTTTCGCTCCCGCTGGAGTCGTTCTGCCTGAGTCTGGCTCATGTTGTTTCTCCGTACACTGTTCTTTCAGATCAACCAAAATCCCCTGTAGGAGCGAAGCTTGCTCGCGAAAGCGGTGTGACATTCAACATTGAGGTCGACTGACATGACCTCTTCGCGAGCAAGCTTCGCTCCTACGGATTTTTGCGTGCTGCTTCAGAGGCGGAAACCCTCATAGTTCTCGGTCCATTGCTGCTGCGCCGCGAGGGCGGTTTTCAGACGGCCGATCTGCTCGCGCACCTGTTGCGGCGCCGTGCCACCCCAGCCACTGCGGGCGGCGATGGCAGCTTCGAGGGTCAGACTCTCGCGCACTTCCGCGGTCAGGCGTGGATCAATCTCGGCCAGCAGCGCCGGCGATGCTTCCCACAATTCAATGTCGTGTTTCTCACAGGCCTGGACCAGCGCGCCGGTGATTTCATGCGCTTCCTTGAACGGTACGCCGCGCATGGCCAGCCAGTCGGCGACTTCGGTGGCCAGGGTGAAACCGAGCGGTGCCTGGCGACGCAGTTCTTCGACGTTGACCTTCATGGTTGCGACCATCCCGGCCATGGCCGGCAACACCAGCAGCAGCGTGTCGACGCTGTCGAGCACGCCGTTCTTGTCTTCGCTCAAGTCGCGGTTGTACGACAGCGGCAGGGATTTCAACGTCGATAACAACCCGGTGAGGTTGCCGATCAAGCGGCCAGCCTTGCCCCGTGCCAGTTCGGCAATGTCCGGGTTCTTCTTCTGCGGCATGATCGAACTGCCGGTGGCGTAGGCATCGTCCAGCGCGACCCAGCGAAATTGCCGCGACGACCACAGGCAAAACTCTTCGGCGAGGCGGGAAATGTTGATCCCGAGCATGCTGGCGATAAACAGAAACTCGGCGACGTGATCGCGGCTGGCCACGGCGTCAATGGAGTTTTCGCAGACGCCGCTGTAGCCCATTTCCTTGGCCGACTGCTGCGGCAGGCGCGCGATGGCGGAACCGGCCATGGCCGCCGCGCCGAGTGGCGACAGCGAGGTGCGATTGTCCCAGTCCACCAGACGTTGCACGTCACGCAGCATTGATTGAGCGTGAGCCAGCAAGTGGTGAGCGAAGACGATCGGTTGCGCTTGCTGCAAGTGAGTGAAGCCTGGACAGATGCTCTCGATGTGTTGCTCGGCCTGATCCACAAGCGCTTGCTGCAAGGCCAGCACTTCGACGGCCAGGGTGCGCACGTGATCCCGTAGGAACAGACGCAGGTCGTTGGCGGTCTGGTCGTTACGGGACCGCCCGGCGCGCAGTTTGCCACCGAGGGCGCCGAGGCGTTCGGTCAGCAGGCGTTCGATAAAGGTGTGGACGTCTTCGTCGTCCAGAGTCGGCGCGATGCTGCCGGCACGGAAGTCATCACCGATGCGCGTCAGAGCGTCGAGCATGGTCAGGGTTTCCTGCTCGCTCAACAGCCCGGCGCGCTGCAATTCACGGGCATGCGCCTTGGAACCGGCGAGGTCATACGGGGTAAGGCGAAAGTAGCGTTCGGGGCAACGGGACAAGGCCGCCAGGGCTTCGGATGGGCCGCTTTTGAAGCGCGCACCCCAGAGACGGTCGGTGGTTTGAGACATTGTTGTTTTCCTCGTCGTAGCCGGAAGTTAGTCATTAGTTTGGTGTGATGCCGAAGAGCTTCGCGGGCAAGCCTCGCTCCTACAGATCGGTATGCCGGACCTGGAACCCGTGCCGGGATCGTTAAAAAATCAACCGGGCGTGGTCAGGCCAAAGCAGTTTCAATAGGGGCAGTTATATCGTTGCGAGAGCTGATCGAAGTGTCAGCTTTTAATAGTTCGAAATCAGTGAGTTGGCACTGAAGTACGGGGATTATTAGCGGTTGCCAAGCCTGGTTTTCTGTGTTCATTATTATTTACCAGCACTATTTTTGTTGTTGGACACAGAGTGTTGAATAGGGCGCCAGAGGTAAATAAGCATTATGGAAACCCCACTTTCCAATTCCGGAAACCCGCCACCGAAAACGTCGCATCGGGCGCCGCTGGCCCTCAGTGGCCTGGATTTCAAACTGCTAAAAGTGTTCAAGGCCGTGGTCGAGGCCGGAGGCTTCAGTGCCGCCCAGAACGAGCTGAATGTGGGGCTGGCAGCCATCAGCAAACAGATTTCCGACCTTGAAATCCGCATCGGCATGCGCCTGTGCACCCGAGGCCGGGAAGGCTTTCACCTGACCGAAGAAGGCAGTCTGGTGTACCAGGCATCCATCGACTTGTTTGCCTCGGTCGACAACTTTCGTGATCGGCTTAGTTCGGCGCAGAATGAACTTGTCGGTGACCTTGGGGTGGGTGTTATTGACAATACAATCTCCGACGATAATTCACCGTTAGTGGCCGCGCTTAGAAGAATCAATGAAGAGTCACCTAAAGTAAGGTTCCAACTTCAGTCATCGCAACTGGATGAAGTCGAAAGAGGCGTCGTAGAGGGGCGGTTAGTGGCGGGCATCGTTCCTGTTTATCAGAAGCGTGAAGAGTTCGATTACTACGCGCTGTATGAAGAGCGCTCGGAGGTTTACTGCGCGCTCGGTCATCCGCTGTTCTCGATGCCGGACGCCGAAATCGGCAGCCACGTGCTCAAGGATTACGAGTTCATCAACCACCGCTACGCGATTCATCGCGACAAACTCAATTTCGTCCACTACGACAGTTTTTCAGCCTCGGCAACTCAGGTGGAAGCCGTGGCATTGCTGATCAAGACCGGGCGTTTCCTGGGCTTTTTGCCGCAGCATTACGCCGCATCGATGGCGGCTCAGGGACAATTTCGCGCGGTGCGCCCGGACCTGATCAGCATCGTCACGCCGTTCAATCTGATCCTGCGCCACAACACCGTGCGCAGCCCGCTGGTCAAGGCGTTTGCGCAGGCATTGGGTGTGGATCTGAAGGCACCGGTTTGAAAGTCAGACACATCTGATACGCAAGACAGGGATTATTTCAGGCTGCGCATCGTCATCTGTTTTGATCAATCTGATTTGTTTTTTACAGTACCTTCTCAAGTTTTTTTGGGAAGGCGATCAAAAGATAAATTGATAAGCCGATATAACAAGTCCCGCCCCTCATTCTGAGAATAATAGAATCAATATCTGCAAAGTCAGTAATCACGGAAAAAATAATCATGGTGTGGAAGCCAGCGCAAGAAATGATCAATAACTTGCGAAAAATATTCTTCTTTTAAACTTGGCGGTGGCCAGCCGCCGAACGCTCGATGGCGGGGAGGGCGACGTCGGTGGAGTGGGCACGGCGGGCGATGACATTGATCCGTGCACCTTAGCAGCAGCCTCACGGGCTCGGCATCTGCGAAGGCAGGTTGAGGTGCAGCAACACGTAATCATCTTTGTCGAATCGGCCGCTTAACACCGGCGGCACGGCTGCGAACGGCGTGCCTTGCAAGGCCCGATAGTCACGCGCGTCCATCATCAACCACGCCGGCAGTTGAAGCTGTTCCAGCTCCTGAATCGACTCGGTGAACACCGGTTGCAAGTCCTCGTCGATATTGACCATGAACTTGATCGCCTTCGCGTCTTTACCCATGCCATGCAATACCAGCGGCGCCGGATCGTTTTGCACGAGCGCAAAGGCCGCGCGGCTGAACGTCTGGGTGTCGTAGAGCCGGCGTTCGACCGGTTCGAACACCAGAATGTAGACCGACCACAACGCCAGAACCGCGCAAAACGCCAAGGTCTGTGCCCGCCATTGGGGCCTGAAAAGCGTGGCCAGTGCGATCACTTGCAGCGCGGCGAGGATGATCAGCATCGAAGTGATCGAGGTCAGTTGCTCGGGAAACCGTCGATGGGCGTACAGCAACACGCCGATCAATACGCAGGGCGTCAACAACCACACTCCTTGCATCAAACCGCGCAACCAAACGAAAACCCGCCCCCGCGCGACCTGGAACGGGTACGCGGCAATGATCGCGGCCATGGGCAACATCGGCAGCAGGTAGCGGGCCTTTTTTGCTTGGGGAATCGACAGTCCGACCATCACAATCAACGCCGCCGCCGTGCAGTACTGTAACAGGCGCAGCGCCGGACCTGACTGGCGCTGATGGGGCAGCCAGACCGCCGCCAACACCAGCAGCGCCAACGGATACGCCAGCGCATAGTTGCCCAGCGATCCGGTGAAGTAATACAGCGAACCGCTCACGCCTTCACTGCCGTCCATTCGCCCCAGAAACTGCATGCGCACGACATCCTGCATGAACAGGGGACCGCCACGGCTTTCGGCCAGCCATAACAACATGCCGACGCTTGCGGCCAGCAGTACCGCCGCCGTCAGGCCGAAGCCGAACAGCCGCTGCCATTGGCGATTGAGCAGCCAATAACTGCACAGCATGCCAGTCGGGACCACCAGCCCGATCGGGCCACGAACCGCAAAGCCCAGAAGCAACAGGGCAAAAATCAGCAGCCAGCGCCGGGGTGCCGAAAAGTGGTCCGCGGCATAACCCAGATAGAACACTGCAAAGGCGAGCGCCGCGAGCATCAGGTCCTGGGACACCGCTCGGACTTCGGTGACGAAGGTGTTGGTCATCAACATCAACGCGATGCTCAGCAGCGCCCAACGTGGGGAGTAGGGCGCCAGCAAGCGGTACATCAGCGTAACGATTACCGCCCCGGCAATCGCGCTTGGTAACCAGGCACTGAGGCTGTTGACCTGTCCGAAGGGCAATGACAGGACCCAGATGAACAGGGTCGAAAGCGCCGAGTAATCGGCGTAGGGCTGGCCATAGGTGGTCGGAAAAACCGTCGGCCCATGGCGCAGCATTTCCTCGGCAAACAGCACAAAACGCGAATCGAAACCGATGGCGGCCTGCTGATAAACCCCGGCGCTGAACAGCCCCAGCGCCAGCAGCCCCAGCCACAAGGACTGCCGGCGTATGGGCGCCGATACGGCGATCAAGCGACGACCTGATTCGCGGGCCACTGCTGGAACGGAATCGGCAATTTGCGTGATTCCCCACGGCCTATCGGGAAGTACAGAAAACCGCTACGTGCCAGGCGTTCGGCGTCGTACAAATTGCGTCCGTCGAAGATCACCGGCGCCTTCAACCGTTGCTGGATCAGGTTGAAATCCGGGGCCTTGAACTGCTGCCACTCGGTGCAAATGATCAGCGCATCGGCACCGGCCAATACCGATTCCGGTGTGCCCATCAGCATCAACTTCGACTCCTCGGGATACAGGTGCTGGGTTTCCTGCATGGCTTCCGGGTCGAATGCGCGCACGCTGGCGCCGGCGGCCCACAGCGATTCCAGCAGCACCCGGCTCGGCGCATCACGCATGTCATCGGTGTTGGGTTTGAAGGCCAGGCCCCACACGGCGAAGGTCTTGCCGCGCAAGTCACCCTTGTAGAACGCGTTGATGCGCTCGAACAGCTTGTGCTTCTGCCGCTGATTGATCGCTTCCACTGCCTGCAACAGGTCGCTGGAGCAGTGCGCCTCTTCGGCGCTGTGAATCAGCGCGCGCATGTCTTTGGGGAAACACGAGCCGCCATACCCGCAGCCGGGGTAGATGAAGTGGTAACCGATGCGCGAGTCGGCGCCGATGCCCAGGCGCACCGATTCGATGTCCGCACCCAGATGCTCGGCCAGTTCGGCGATCTGGTTGATGAAGCTGATCTTGGTGGCCAGCATGCAGTTGGCGGCGTACTTGGTCAGCTCGGCGCTGCGCAGGTCCATGAACATGATGCGGTCGTGGTTGCGATTGAACGGCGCGTAAAGGTCGCGCATCACGTCGCGCACGTCATCGCTGTCGCAGCCGATGACGATCCGGTCCGGGCGCCGGCAGTCCGCCACGGCCGAACCTTCCTTCAGAAATTCGGGGTTGGAGACGATATCGAACTGCAGCAAGCGGCCGACCTTGATCAGGCACTTGTCGATATGCGCACGCAAGGTGTCGCCCGTGCCCACCGGTACCGTGGATTTCTCCACCAGAATCACCGGCTGCTCACGATGCCGTGCAACCGCTTCGCCCACCGACAACACGTAGCGCAGGTCCGCCGAGCCATCGTCCCGGGACGGTGTACCGACCGCGATAAACAGCACCTGACCATGCTGCACCGCGAGTTTTTCATCGGTGGTGAATTGCAGGCGTTTGGCTTCCAGGCTTTCGCGCACCAGGCTGGCCAGCCCCGGTTCGAAAATGCTCACGTGGCCTTGTTGCAGCAATTCGACTTTCTTCTCGTCAATGTCCATGCAGACCACGTCGTGGCCGACTTCCGCCAGGACGGCGGCTTGCACCAGGCCAACGTAACCGCTACCAAATACACTGATTTTCATGAGGCACTCCTGCGTTCGGGCGCGCGAGCCGGACGTGAGTTGATGGTGATGACTCCGAGCATGACCAGGGCCACGCCGAGGGTTTTTGTAACGCTGAACGCTTCGTTGAACACCGGCAGGCTGGCGGCCAGCAGATACACCAGCGCGTAGCTGATGCTCAGCAGCGAATAGGCCCGGCCCAGCGGCACATCCCGCAGGGCGGCGAGCCAGGACAGCATTGAAACTCCGTAGGCCAGAATCGCCCCCAGCACCACGGCGACCGCCACTGGATCGATGCTGGAAGTCAGTAGATGTTCGGGGGACGGCAGGCGCGTCATGCTCCAGCGCATGCCCAACTGCGCCGCGCTGCCGAGCAGCACGCTGCCCATGGCGAAGCTGATTCCGCGACGCAGGCTCATGCGTGTTGCCCCAGCAGAATCACACCGCCGATCACCAGCGCCACGCCCAGCCAGTGCCGGCGGTCGATGGGCTCGTGGAAGACAAACCGGGCGATCAGGGTAATCAGCACGAAATTCAGGCTGAGCATTGGGTAGGCAATGCCGACTTCAAGGCGCTGCAACACCAGCAGCCAGACCAGCAAACCCAACCCCAGCGCAGCGAGTGCCAGCCACAACCACGGCGAGCGCAGTTTCTCGCCCCAGGCTGACGGCTTCGCCCGCCAACTGTCGACGGCGTACTTCTGGGCGATCTGGCCCAGGCAGGTCAGCAGGCACGCGGCCAACAGCAGGAGCAGGCTCATGACGCACCCTGAGGAAAGATCAGAATCACCAGATTGCCTTGTTCATAGCGCTTGCCATCCTTGGGCAGCCGTTCGATTTCTTGCAGCTCGTCCTCACCCTTGACCCGCATCACCACGCCGACCGAGCCGCTCTGACGGGCGTTGCGCATCCACTGCTGAACCTGATCGGGATCGACGCGCTGCTGCACCGAGTCAGGATAAGCAAGGCCATATTTCAGTTCGCCTATCGTGTTGTACAACGCCACGTCCGGGCGCTTCAGACGCCAGGCCAGGGCAGCCGCGGCGCCGAGATCGTTGCTCAACAGTTTCCCGGTCTGCGCCAGTTCATCGGCGTGATGGCGGATGAACTGGTCGGGCATCTTGTTGGCCACCACCGAGTCGGGCAGCCCGGCGGGCAGCAGACCGATCAGCAGCAGGCTGCCGAAGGCCGGTGCGGCCCAGCATTGCAGGGGTCTGAAAGCTTGCAGCAGGTTGGCCATGATCCAGCCGATCAGGCCGATGAACACCAGCACCAGGTTGTGCAGTTCATGGTTATACAGCGGCTTTTTCAGTTGCAGGTAAACCAGTGCGAGCAGGGCGGTCAGCCCCAGCAGCAAGTTCAGCAAACCGTTGAGGCCCAGCACCCGGCCTTGCTCCAGCTTGAGTCGGTCGGCCAGGGTATGCCCCAACAGCAAGGCCAATGGCAGCAGGCAGGGTAAGATGTAGCTCGGCAATTTGCCGTTGCTCAGGCTGAAAAATAGCAGCGGCATCACCAGCCACAGCAGCAGAAAACCGATGCGGACCTGGCCACGGGTTGTCCATGCTTGCCGCAACGCCGACGGCAGCAACGCCACCCACGGCAAACTGAACGCCACCAGCAACGGCAAATAGAACCACCACGGCGCGTCATGCTGGGCGTCGTCACCGGCAAAGCGACGTATGTGTTCGTGCCAGAAGAAAAATCGCCAGTAATCGGGTTGCTGCGAGTGAATCGCCAGCGCCCACGGCAGACTGACCGCAATAGCCACGATGATCGCCACGGGGCCGTAGACCAGCAGCTCACGCCAGCGTTTTTGCCAGATCATGAAGGGCAGGGCGATCAGCACCGGCAGTAACCAGGCGAGAAAGCCCTTGGTCATGAATCCCATGCCGCAGGCCAGCCCCAGCACCGCCCAACCCATCAGGCGCGGACCCCGGCGGTCGCTGTCGAGCGCGAACCATAACGCGACCAGGCTCAGATTGACCCAGAAGGTGAATTGCGGGTCGAGATTGGCGTAGCCGGCCTGGCCCGCGACCACGGTGAAACTCATGTACAGCAACGCACAGGCAAAGCTTTTGCGCGGTTCGTTCCACAAACGACGGGCGATCAGAAAACACAACAACACACTCAGGCCCATGCTCAGCGCCGAGGCAAAGCGCACTCCAAACAGGTTCTGGCCAAACAAGGCCTGGCTGGCCGCAATCACCCAGTACCCGGCTGCCGGCTTTTCGAAATAGCGCAGGCCCATGAAATGCGGCGATACCCAGTCGCCGCTCAGGAGCATGCCTTGGCTGATCTGCGCATAGCGGGTTTCATCGGGAATCCATAAGCCGTGGCTGCCCAACGGCAACAGATACGCCAACAGAAAAACCCCCAACAGCAGCGGCAGTCCCCAGCGTTTGCTCATGCGCCTTGCACTCCCAGCCAGCCTTCCCGGCCTTCGAGATGGCCGCGCACGACCCGGCCCGCTGGCAAGGCGCCCGGGGCTGCGGGAAGCAGGTCGCCCAAGGGTTTAAAGCCGATACCACGCTGGCGCGCATCGGCCAGCAGTTGACGGAAATCGTTGGCCATCAGAATCCCTTCTACTTCGGCGTGGATCGTATAAACGTTGAGGTGTTCAGGGGTGAAGCGATCGAGGATGAAGGCGTTGAAGTCCTTGGCCGCAACGGCAGGGCCCACCACTTCATCGAAGGTCGGCAGGTCCACCGGAATCTGCGGCGCCCCCAAGCCACCGCCGGCCAACCTTGGTTGGAACAGGCTCTGGCCGCGGCAATCGCTGTTGTAACGAAAGCCGAAGGCCTGCTTGGCCTCGATCACGCGTTCGTCCGCACGCCAACCGGCCGACGCCGAGCACTCAACGGCTTGCCCGAGGATGTCGCTGAGGGTGTCGACGCCCTGGCGGATCTGTTCGATCAGCTGCGCCTCGCTCCACCGCCCGGCATTGGCCTGCCAGCCATGGTGATCCCAGGCGTGCAGACCGACTTCATGGCCCGCATCCCGGGCCTGACGCATCAAGTGCCCGAGGTCGCGGCCGATCGGTTTGCCCGGCCAGGCCGTGCCGGCCAGCAGAATGTCCCAGCCGTACAGGCCGGCCGCGTTGGAACGGAGCATTTTCCAGAGGAATTGCGGGCGGATCAGGCGCCACAGATGGCGCCCCATATTGTCCGGCCCGACACTGAAGAAAAACGTCGCCTTGACCTGCGCTTCATCGAGGATTTCCAGCAGTCGCGGCACCCCCTCACGGGTGCCCCGGTAAGTGTCGACATCGATTCGAAGGCCTGCCCGCATCAGCATGATTCTTCTTTGGAGTGCTCGGCAATTTCGAGCATGGCCTCGCGCAGGAAGAAATCCAGGGTGTTGCCGATGGTCTCGCTCATCTCCACCGTCGGCGTCCAGTCCAGCAGGCGCTTGGCGTTGGCGATACTCGGTTTGCGGTGGGACACGTCCTGGTAGCCGGTGCCGTAGAACGCCTTGCTTTCCACGTCGCGGAAACCGGCGAACGGCGGGAAGTTGTCGCGCAACGGGTGCGCTTCGAATTGACGCAACAGTTCTTCGCCCAACTGACGAATGCTGGCCTCGTTGTCCGGGTTGCCGATGTTGATGATCTGGCCATTGCAGGCATCGTTCTCGTTGTCGATGATCCGTGCCAGCGCTTCGACGCCGTCGGCAATGTCAGTAAAGCAGCGTTTCTGCTCGCCGCCGTCGAACAGGCGAATCGGCGTGCCTTCCACCAGGTTCAGGATCAGTTGGGTGATGGCCCGGGAGCTGCCGATCCGCGCCGAGTCCAGCCGGTCGAGGCGCGGGCCCATCCAGTTGAAAGGACGGAACAGGGTGAAGTTCAGGCCTTTCTGGCCGTAGGCCCAGATCACCCGGTCGAGCAACTGCTTGGAGATCGAGTAGATCCAGCGTTGCTTGTTGATCGGGCCGACGACGAAGTTGGAGCTGTCTTCGTCGAAGTTCTGGTCCTGGCACATGCCATACACTTCGGAGGTCGACGGGAAGATCACGCGCTTGTTGTATTTGACGCAGTAGCGCACCAGTTTCAGGTTCTCTTCGAAGTCCAGTTCGAACACCCGCAGCGGGTTGCGGGTGTATTCGATTGGCGTGGCTATCGCCACCAGCGGCAGGATCACGTCGCACTTCTTGATGTGGTATTCGATCCACTCGGAGTGAATGCTGATGTCGCCTTCGACGAAGTGAAAACGCGGATGGCTGCGCAAGCGGTCAATGGCATCGGAGCCGATATCGAGGCCGTACACCTCGTATCGGTCATCGCGCAAAAGCCGCTCGGACAGGTGATTGCCGATGAAGCCGTTGACGCCCAGGATCAGCACCCGAGTGCGGCGTGGCGCGCGGCCGGACTCGGCGCCACGCAACACGGAACCGTCGACCAGCCCCAGTTCACTGGCCAGTTGCGGACCGCTCAGGTACAAGCCGTTGTCGTTACGCTGGCCGGAGGTGATGACCAAAGAGTCTTCGCCACAGGCAATGCGCAGCGGATCGACGCTGATGACCCGGCCCGGTGCCTGGCCTGCGTTGCCCTTGGCAACTTCTGCGCTCCAGACGATCAGCTTGTGTTCGCCAACGGCACAGAACGCGCCTGGGTACGGCTGGGTGACGGCGCGGACCAGGTTGAACAGATCTTCGGCGGAGCGCTTCCACACAAGCTTGCCGTCGGCCGGGGTGCGACGTCCGAACACCGTGGCTTTGGATTCATCCTGCGGGGTTTCGCTGACGGTGCCTTGACGCAACGCCGGCAAGGCATCGCGCAGCAGGTCGATGGCGGCCACACGCAATTTGCCGTGCAGGCTCAACGCCGTGTCGCTGCGCTCAATGGCCACCCGTTGCTGGGCGATGATTGCACCGGCGTCGGCGCGCTTGACCATACGGTGAAGGGTCACGCCGGTTTCACTTTCACCGTTGACCAGCACCCAGTTGGCCGGTGCACGACCCCGGTAGCGTGGCAACAACGAACCGTGCAAGTTGAACGCGCCTTTGCGTGCCGTGGCCAACAGCGGTTCGCTCAGCAGCTGGCGGTAGTAGAACGAGAACAGGTAATCGGGTTTCAGCTTGCTGATGCGCTCGATCCACAACGGATGGTTGGCATCTTCCGGGGCATGAACCGGGATGCCCTTGCGCGCACACAGTTGCGCCACGGAGGCGTAAAAGGTGTTTTCCTTCGGATCATCGGCGTGGGTAAACACCGCGGCGATCTCGAAGCCCGCGTCAAGCAGGGTTTCGATGCCGGCACAGCCGATATCGTGATAGGCGAAGACAACAGCTTTTGCGCTCATGAGAGAACCTGATCGGAAGAAGTGTTAGTGAGGCCGTCGACGGTGACAACGGGTGCTGGCGTGGCGGGTTGGCTACGCAGGACTTTCTCGACGAAGAATCGGGGGCGGGCGCGGACGTCGCTGTACATGCGGCCCAGGTATTCGCCCAACAGGCCCATGCCGATGAACTGCCCGCCGGTGAACACAAACAGCACGGCGAACAACACGAATGTGCCGTCGCCGGCCCATTCGGCGCCGAACACCAGGCGCAGGACGATCAACGCCGTGGCGAACAGCAAGCCGAGTCCGGCCATGGCGAAGCCCACGATGCTCAGCAACCGCAGCGGCGTGGTGGTCATGCAGGTGATCAGGTCGAACATCAGGTTGACCAGGCGCATGGGGCTGTATTTGGATTCGCCGTGTTCACGTTCGGCGTGGGTCACCAGGATCTCCGTGGTGTGCCGGGCGAAGCTGTTGGCCAGGATCGGAATGAAGGTGCTGCGTTCGCGGCAGGCGAGCATCGCGTCGACAATGCTGCGGCGGTAGGCGCGCAGCATGCAGCCGTAATCGCTCATGGCCACACCGGTCGAGCGCTGCACGGCCAGGTTGATCAGCTTCGACGGCCAGCGGCGCAGCGCGGAGTCCTGGCGGTTGTTGCGTACCGTGGCAACCACGTCATAGCCCAGCTCGGCCTGCGCCACCAGGCGAGGGATTTCTTCCGGCGGGTTTTGCAGGTCGGCGTCGAGGGTGATCACCACATCGCCTTTGCACTGCTCGAAACCGGCCATGATTGCCGCGTGTTGGCCGTAGTTGCGGTTGAGAATGACCGCCACCACCGGGCTGCACTCTCGATTGGCGGCCTCCTCGAGGATTTGTGCGGAGTTGTCGCGGCTGCCGTCATCGACCAGCACGATTTCATAGTCATGGCGCAACAAACGGCAGGCCGCTTCGGTCCGCCTGAGCAGCTCGGGCAGGCTGTCCTGTTCGTTGTAGACCGGGATGACGATCGACACGCAACGGATCGGATACGGTTTCACAGGCTTTTTTCCAGTGTGTTTTCGATGGCGTCGACGACACGATTGACGTCATCGAGGGTCATGTCGGGGAACAACGGAATCGAGCACAGGCGCTCCGAGTTCCATTCGGTGTTGGGCAGGTGAAGGTCAGGGAAACGCTGGCGGTACCAGGTGTGCAGGTGCGTGGCGATGAAGTGAATGCCAGTGCCGATGTTCTGTTCCTGCAAGGCCCTCATGAAGGCATCGCGATCCAGTCCGCAGCGCTCGGCGTCGATGCGCAGGACGAACAGGTGCCACGCGTGCCGCTGCGGATACGTCGGGATGGCCAGCGGTTGCACTGGTAAACCTTCGAGGCGTTGCAGGTAGGTGCGCGCCAGCTCGGTGCGCTTGGCGTTGATCGCACCCAGACGCTCCAGCTGCACCAGGGCGATGGCGGCATTGATGTCGGCCAGGTTGTATTTGAAACCCGGCTCCATCACTTGTGCCTGAGGTCTGCGACCGTGGGTCAGCCGATCGTAGGCATCAACGCCCAGCCCATGAAACTTGAGCATGCGTACCCGGTTGGCCAGCGCGGTGTCGTCGCTGACGAACATCGCGCCCTCGGCGCAGGTCATGTTCTTGATCGCGTGGAACGAGAAGATCGCCGTGCCTTTCGCGCCGACATGTCGACCTTTATAGAAGGTGCCTGCTGCATGGGCGGCGTCTTCGATGACGGGGATGCCGTGTTTGTCGGCCAATGCGTAAAGTGGATCAAGGTCGAAGGCGGCACCGGCGTAATGCACCGGAATGATTGCCCGGGTGCGCGGCGTGATCGCCGCCTCGATGCTGGCCAGGTCACACATGAGCGTGTCGCGGTCAACGTCGACGAAGACCGGTTTGGCACCCAGCAGGCAGATCATGTTGGCGGTGGACACCCAGGTCTGCGACGGCGTAATGACTTCATCGCCCGGACCAATGCCCAATGCCAGTAACGTGATATGCATACCACCAGTGGCCGAAGAAAGTGCAACGGCATGACGGCAGCCGACATAGTGGGCAAATTGCTCTTCCAGTTGCTGGGTTTTCGGCCCGGTAGTGATCCAGCCGGAGCGCAATACTTGCTCTACGGCTGCGATTTCCTCATCGCCGATAGTCGGGCGGGAGAAGGGGAGAAACGCCTCATTCATAAGAATCTCCGGGCGAACGGCTTCCTTCAGCAAAATCGCCGAAAGAAGCGTGTTTTCAAGGGGTTGACTACCGGAGCAGGAAGCCATCAATTGACTTTCCGGGCCGCGACCGGCAGCGTGACGACCCACAAGGGCTCGTCGGGTTGATTGAAGGTTATGCCCGATTTTGTGAAAGGAACATGAAAAACCGGTCTTCGAATCGTTTATCTGAAAGTCATACAGCCACTGTTCAGACTTCTGCCGTTTATCGCGTTTTTTAGAAGAGAAGTCCTGCGGAAGTGTTCCCCTTTATATGAACAATGTTTCAATCCTTAGTTGTTTTTACTGAATTGTTTCCACTCAAGGCCGTTTCGTTTGATTGACTTAGTTAATACCCACTCTGTTGCTTCGAAGACCAACCCGATGACTGTCTACCTGGCCCGACTGGCGCCCTCCAGTCAGTTGACCATGCGCTACGTTTTGCAGGATGCGGCCGACCGTTTGGGTTTCGAAGACATGAATGTCGAGGAGATTCCCTGGCATCAGCTCCAACCCGACAATGTGATTGCGCTGGTCGCAGCGCTGCGTGAAGACGGGTACGCACCGAATACCTCGTCGCTGTACGTCAATGCGGTACGCGGGGTGATGAACGAAGCGTGGCGCATGAGCCTGATCAGTCAGGAACACTTGCTGAAAATGCGCTCGGTGAAAGGGATTGCCGGCACGCGTCTGTCCCAGGGGCGCAACCTCAGGCGCTCGCTGATTCAGGAGATGATGGCGGTGTGTGCCGCCGACCCGCGTCCTCAAGGCTTGAGAGACGCCGCCATCATCGGAATTTTGTACGGTTCGGGAATGCGCAAATCCGAGTCGGTGAACCTGGACCTGTCACAGGTGGATTTCAGCGAGCGCAGCTTGCGGGTCACCGCCAAGGGCAACAAGCAGTTGATCAAATACGCCCCGGCCTGGGCCTTTGAAAAACTGCAGGCCTGGCTGGAACTGCGCCGTTCGCACCTCAAGGAAGGCGAGGTGGACGACCCGTTCCTGTTCAACCGTATCCGTCGTGGCAGCCACATCACCCGCGAGCGCATCACCAAACACGCGATCTATTACATCGCCCGGCAGCGCGGTGCGCAGGTCGGGGTGAAGATCATGCCGCATGATTTCCGGCGCTCGTTCATCACCCGGGTGATCGAAGAGCATGACCTGTCGATCGCGCAAAAACTCGCTCATCACAGCAATATCCAGACGACGGCCAACTACGATGTGCGCGACGACAACGAGCGGCGTCGGGCGGTTGACCGCTTCGATCTCTGATGGACTTGATTCACGGTTCACTCAGCACATGGGCATGGCCGATGGTTGATACGTGAACCTCGCTGCCAGCGGGCGGCGCGTACAGGCCAGAGCTGCGCACCATCAATGATCGACCGTGCGGGTCGCCGGCGACGGTGGGCTGCAACTCCACGGTCAAGGTGCAGGTGTTGCCGCTGAAATCCCGCTCGGTCACCACGGCGCGGCACCCGGCGACTTCGGTCGGACTGGGCTGGATGCTGACCAGTTGCAGCTGCTCGGGGCGCAGCATGATCTGCGCCGCATTGTTATTACGGTGGTTGTTAACCGGAATACGGCCCAGATCGCAATGGGCCCACCCGGCCTCGATCCTGGCGGGCATGACCACGGCATCTCCAAGAAACAGCGCGGTCTGTTCGTCGTCGGGATAGCGGTAAAGGTCCAGCGGATGGCCCGACTGCACCAGCCGGCCGTCACGCATTACCGCCAACTGATCGGCGAACGACAAGGCTTCACTCTGGTCATGGGTGACCAGGATGGTGGTGACGCCGGCGTCGGACAGCAATCGCGCGACCATTTTGCGCATGGCGCCCCGCAGACCGGTATCGAGGGCCGAAAACGGCTCGTCCAGCAACATCAGCCGTGGTTGCTGCGCCAACGCACGCGCCAGCGCCACTCGCTGTTGCTGACCACCGGAAAGCTCATGAGGCCAACGTTGGGCCATGCTCGCGTCGAGGGCCACGCTGTCCATCAACTCAGCGATTCGCTGGTGCTTCGCCTCGCCTTTGGTCGACAGCCCGAAACCGATATTGGCGGCCACCGTCATGTGCGGGAACAGCGCGCCGTCCTGGGGGACATAGCCGATCAAGCGCTGATGCGCCGGGACTTCATGGGTGTCGTCGACGAGTGTCTGGCCGTCGAGCGAAATACTGCCCGTGTCCGGGAATTCGAAACCGGCGATCATCCGCAGCAACGTGGTTTTTCCGGAACCCGAGGGGCCAACGATGACTGTCCGGCTGCCTTTTGGCACCGACAGGCTGACGTTCTCCAGCGCTCGCTGAGAACCGTAATATTTGCAGATCGCGTGCAGTTCCAGAGCGTTCATCGTCCAGCCGTTCGTTTGGATTGGTAATAAAGAATTGCGGTCAACGGAAGCGACAGCACAATCATCAGCAGGGCGTAGGGCGCGGCGGCGGCATAGTCGATTTCGCTGGTCATGGCCCAGAAACCGGTGGCCAGGGTGCGCGTGCCGTTGGGGGCGAGCAGCAGGGTCGCGGTCAGCTCATTGGTGATCGCCAGAAACACCAGCGCGGCACCGGCGGCGGCCCCGGGCGCGGCCAGGCGCAGGGTGATCAGCCACAGTGCTCGCGCAGGCGAGCGGCCGAGGCTGCGCGCCATGTTTTCCAGTTCGACCGGTGCCTGCGCGATGCCCGCACGCAAACTCACCAGGGCGCGGGGCAAAAACATCAGCAGATACGCCAACAGGACGGTGATCGTGGTCTGGTAGATCGGTCGGGCGAAATGAATGGTAATGGTGACCAAGGCCAGGGCGACGACGATCCCGGGCAACGAGCTGGTGATGTAGTTGCAGCTTTCGAGCAACCGCTGCAGCCGACCCGGCGAGCGAATCGACAGCCAGGCAATCGGGATGGCGGCGCAGGTGGTCAGGACTGCGCCGCAAATCCCCAGCAGCAGGGTTTGTTCCAGCGCCGGCACAAGCTCTGCCAAGTCCCAGACTTGCGGGCCGCCCGCGATCAGCCATTTGCCCAAGGTGATCAGCGGCACACCCAAGGCCAGGGCGCAGGTGGTGATTTGCAGCATCAACCCCAGCACGGTGGCTTGAGCGCCCAGGCGCACCACCCGTTGTTCACGCGCGCTGCCGGAACCGACCCGGGCGTAACGCGCCGTACCGCGAGCGGCCGATTCGGCGGTCAGCATCAGCAGGCAACACAGGGCGAGCACGCTGGCCAGCATGTGGGCAGCGGGGCCGTTGAAGGTGGATTTGAACTGATCGAAGATCGCCGTGGTGAAGGTGTCGAAGCGGATCATCGCGTACAGGCCATATTCGGCCAGCAGGTGCAGGCCCACGAGCAACGCACCGCCACAGATGGCCAGGCGCAGTTGCGGCAACACCACCCGGAAAAAGATCGCCCAGGGCTTGAGCCCCAGGGATTCGGCCACGTCTTCGATCGCCGGGTCGAGCCGGCGCAACGTCGCTGCAATCGGCAAGTACAGGAACGGGAAGTAGGCGATCACCGAGACCAGAACCCCGGCAAACAGGCCGTGAATCGGTGGTACCAGGCTGACCCAGGCATAGCTGTGCACGAAGGCCGGCACCGCCAGCGGCGCGATCGCCAGCAACGACCAGCCACGTCGCCCGGGCAGGTTGGTGCGCTCCGTCAACCAGGCCAGGGCCAGGCCCAGGCTGATGCACAACGGAATCGTGATCACCACTAGCAACACGGTGTTGATCAGTAACTCGCCGACCCGAGGCCGGAACACCAGCGGCACCAGCGTTGCCCAGCCGGTTTGTATCGACACGCCGATGACGAAGGCAATCGGCATCAGTGCCAGCAACGACACCAGCACCGACAAACCGATTACCCAGGCGCCACCGCGACCGGCGAAGACGCCACGGGCGCGTCGTTGCAGGTTGACGGGTATCGCCGCAGGGATACCGGTTGGCAGGGATTCAGGGATCAATTAGAGCAGCCCCGCCTGAGTCATCAGGTCCACGGCTTTTTTGCTGTCGAGTTTCGACGCATCGACCATCGGGGCGTCGAGTTGCGACAAAGGCACCAGTTTCGGATTGGATGGGGCGTTTTTGCCCACGGCGTATTCAAACGACTTGCCAGTCTTGAGGATGTCCTGGCCGTCCTTGCCGGTGATCCATTTGAGCAACGCCTGGGCTTGTTCCTTGTGCTTGCTGGACGACAATACGCCGCCCCCCGAGACGCTGACAAAGGCCCCCGGGTCCTTGTGCTTGAAGTAGTGCAGGGCCGTGTTGTTGCTGTTTTCGCCGGTCTTGGCTTGATCGCCGAAGCTGTAATAGTGATAGATCACGCCGCTGTCGATCTGCCCGGCATTCACCGCCTTGAGCACGGCGCTGTTGCCGCGATAGGCCGTAACGTTGTTTTTCATCCCTTTGAGCCATTCCAGCGTTGCGGCTTCACCCTTGAGTTCCAGCACTGCAGCGACGATTGCCTGGAAGTCAGCACCGGCCGGAGAAGCGCCCCAACGACCTTTCCACGCTGGACCCGCGAGGTCCATCATTGATTTCGGCAAGTCGGCCTCGGGCAGTTTCGCAGGGTTATAGACAAACACGGTTGAGCGCGCGGCAATCCCGACCCATTTGCCATGGGCCGGACGATAAGCCGCCTCGACTTGCTCCAGCGTCGTCGGGGCAACCGGCGCAAACAGGCCGGCGTTGTCCACCAGCACCATCGCCGGGGAGTTCTCGGTCAGGAACACATCGGCCGGGGACGCGGCGCCTTCCTGCACGATCTGATTGCCCATCTCGGTATCGTCACCATTGCGCACGGTGACCTTGATGCCGGTTTCCTTGGTGAAGCCCTCGACCCAGGCTTTGGTCAGGCTTTCGTGCTGCGCGTTGTAGACCACAATGCCGTCATCCGCTGCAAACACCTGTGTGGCGCCGAGCAGGGCAGTGGCCAGCAAGGCCGCTTTGAGGAAGGAAGGGGTAGAGGTGAACATTCTGTCGGCAGCTCCTGTTCTTTTGGAAGGCATGCACGTCCATTCGCGGATCAATCAATGCGAACCATTTGCATGTTTGAATCGCAGGGAATGTAGAGCTAAAAATGAGAAAAAAACGTCAAAGAAACCGTTAATACATGTCATTTACATTCAGATTAGCAGCACCTCGGCCCCTTGCCCGATGGGTCTGAATCAAACGGTGTGGTCACTGGCTCGATGGGCAGCCTTTCGAAGTTCCGCCGGCCGCCTGATTGATCGCAGCGGCCAGACGCTTGACGTTGTTCTGATGGGCCACCACCAATTCATCAATGCTGGGACCGGAAGGTGACTGCAACGTGCTGCGGCAAGTAATCAGCGTGTTATCACTGTCGCCAAGGCTGCGCAGGCGCCATTTGACGTCGATCAGCGCGTATTGCCCTGGAATCGAGTCGAAGCGCTGCACATCCAGGCGCAGTGACATTTTGCGTTGTGAATGGCTGTTGATCAGTTGGTCAACCATGGCGCTGCGCAATTCATCCACCAGGCTCGCGGCCCACCATTCGGTTTCGAGTATCGCCAGGCCGCTGTTGCCCTGGCGGATCACGATCTGCGGACGATCAACCTGAGGCGGTACGCTGATGCTTTCAATCTCGATCTCCGAGGTAGCGCCTCTGGATTGATTACCCAATTGCGCCGGAATCAGGGTGTGAAACTGAATCGGATCACTGCGGCAAGCGGTGAGCAGTAACAGCGCGGTGACCAAGGTGATCTTCAGCGAAAAAGCCATGGTGTTGCTCCTGTGGTCAGTTGCGCGGTGGCGCCTGCAGATCCATCGGTGCGGCGTTGTTGGGGCGGCCGCGAATCAGCGATTCCGGATGCCGTCCCAGGTAATCCGAGAGCTCACGCAAGGAGCGCGACATGCGTCCGAGTTCGTCCAGGGTCTGGGTCAGCTGTTCGCGCTGCGGTGAGTCTTCGGCGAGCGTCGAACTGGCCGATTGCAGGGTTTTGCTGACGTCGGCCAGGGTGGTTTGCACGCCCGGCAGCGTCTTGGCGTTGAATTGGGCGAGGCCTTTGCGCAGTTCGACGAGGTTACTGTCGAGATTGCCGGCAATTCGCTCGATCGGCAGTTGGTTGATCTTGTTGACCATGCCTTCGAGTTTTTCCTGCAACTGTTCGAGGCTGCCGGGAATGGTTGGAATACTGACCGGACGGGCGCTTGGATCGAACGCGACTTTCTCGGCCTTGGGGTAGAAATCCAGTGAGATGTACAGCTGGCCGGTCAGCAGATTGCCGCTGCGCGCCTGGGCGCGCAGACCGTTCTCGATAAAGGAACCCATCAAGCGCACGCCTGCGGCTTCATCATTGGGATCATGATTGAGCGCCTTGAGCATTTTGGTATGGGCCGAACCCAGGCGCTGCGGGTAGATCACGATGCCAACGTTGACCGGGAAGCTGCGCTTTTTCGCATCGAAATCCAGATTGATCGACACCACTTTGCCGAACTCCACGCCGAGGAATTCCACCGGTGCATCGACTTTGAGGCCACGCAGGGCCTGGTCGAAACGCAGGCTCAAGTATTGGCCCTTGCCACTGGGCGGGGCGAGGGCGGTTTGCTGGTCGGGGAACAGTTCATAGGCATACTCTTCTGCCGCCGGTTTATCGTTGGGGCTGTACTCCGGCGCGCGGAAGGCGATGCCGCCCACCAGCAGCGATGACAACGACTCGGTCTTCACCGCAAAGCCATTGGCGCCGACGCTGACATCAATACCGCTGGCGTTCCAGAACCGGGTGTTTTCGGTGACATAGGCATCGTTGGGCGCGTGAATGAACAGGTCGATGTTCACACCGTTGCCGTCAGGGTCCAGCGCATAGGCCACCACCTGGCCGACCGGAATTTTCCGGTAATAGACTGGCGAGCCGATGTCCAGCGATCCGAGGTCCTGGGTGTGCAAGGTAAAGCGTTTGCCCGGTTCGCCATAGGTAATCGCTGGCGGGTTTTCCTGGCCTTTGAAGTGTTTCGAACGGGTGTTGGACTGGCCGATATCCGCGCCGATGTAGTCACCGGAGAACAGGGTATCGATGCCCGACACGCCGCCGGCACCGATACGCGGACGCACCACCCAGAACTGTGAGTCTTCACGGGTGAAGCTTTCCGCCTGTTTGGCCAGTTTGATCGTGGCGTTGACACTCTTCTGGTCGCTGCTCAGTTCCACGTCCGAGACCTGCCCGATCACCACATTGCGGTATTTGACCTCGGTCTTGTTGGCAGTCAGGCCGCTGCCGGTCTTGAACGTGACCGTGATGGTCGGGCCTTCCTGCATCATGCTGTGGACCACCAGGGAAATGCCCACCAGTACTGCGACGATTGGCACGATCCAGACCAGCGAAACGCTGAAACGACGAGTCTTGATTGGGGCCTGGCCAGGGGCTTGCGGCCCGTCAGTGGCTTGCGACTTCATCCATGTCCTCCTCGGTGTGTGAGTTTTTATCCTGCTCGTTATCCCAGATCAGACGCGGGTCGAAACTCATCGCTGACAGCATGGTGAACACCACCACCAGTCCAAAAAACAGAATGCCCGGACGCGGTTCGATATCGGCCAGGGCTTGAAACTTCACCAGTGAGGCCACCAGGGCCACCACGATCACGTCGAGCATGGACCAATAACCGATGAGCTCGACGAAGCGGTATAACGTCGATCGCTCCTTGCGCGCCCATAGGCTGTTGCGATGCACCGTAATCAGCAGCAGCATTAACGCGACGAACTTGACGCCCGGCACCGCGATGCTGGCGATAAAAATGATCAGGGCGATGTCCCAGGCACCGTGCTGCCAGAAATCCAGCACGCCGCCCATGATTGTGCTGTCAGCTCCGTTGCCGACCATCTTCGTATTCATCACCGGCAGCAGATTGGCCGGGACGTAAAACACCAATGAGGTCAGCAGGTAGGCCCAGGTGCGGGTCAGCGAGTTGGTTTTGCGCCGATGCAACGGCGCGCCGCAGCGCTCGCATTCTTGCGGTTCACCTGTCATGTCGCAGGCCAGTCCGCAGCTGTGGCACAGGCAGAGGTTGAGTTCGCTGGCGACCGGAGGCGTTGTCATAGAATGTCCCACAGCTCACGGATATCGCGCCCGGCGATGCGGATCATCATCAGGCTGAGCACCGCCAGGGCAAACAGACCGATGCCGGGCAGCACATCCAGCAACCCGGCGAGCTTGATCACCGCAACCATGGCCCCCAGCAGACAGACTTCGAGCATGCTCCAGGGCCGCAGGGTTTCCAGCCAGCGCATGCAGAAGCTGAAACCGGGCGAGCGCCGGGAGGCGAGGGCATAGCTCAGCACCCAGATCAGCAGCAACAGCTGGAAAATCGGCGCGATGATCATCGCGATCGCCGCCACCATGGCAATGAACGTGATCGGCCCCAGGCTCAGGGCCAGCACCGAGTCCCAGAGGGTTGCGCTGTTTTTCAGGCCTTTGAGGCTGATGCTCATGACCGGGTAGAAATTGGCGAAAATCCACAGCATCAACGCCGTCCAGGTCAACGCCAGGCGTTGTTCCACCGTCAGGCCGTTATAGCGCTGGAGCACACCGCCGCAGCGTGTACACAGGGTTTTTTGATGTTTGGCGAGCGTGACTTTTTCATACACGCAGTCGCAGTGCTCGCAGATGATCAGTTGGTCAGTCGTAGCCATTGGCCGCACTCGCCAGGACGCAGAAAAGTCAGAGCACCTCCTCAATATAGAAGTGCCTTGCGATTGAGCAAATCGAAAGGCCTAAACAACTGATTGACCGCGTTATCGTTTATCGCGAGCAGGCTCACTCCCACAGGGATCGTCGTCGTTCACAAATGCTGTGTCCGCCGAAAATCCCCTGTGGGAGCGAGCCTGCTCGCGATAGCGGCCTGTCAGCCAACCAGTTCGCGCAGGCGATACCAGAACATCCCGAGCGCCAGCAACGGCGAGCGCAGCATCGGCCCGCCGGGAAAGGTCATGTGCGGCACGGCGCTGAACACGTCGAACCCTCGACTGTGCCCGGCATGGATCGCTTCACCCAATAGCTTCGCGCACCAATGCGTGACGTTCAGCCCATGCCCCGAGTAACCCTGGGCATAAAAAACATTCGGGTGCTGACTCAAGCGGCCAACTTGCGGGAAGCGATTGGCGGAGATGCCGATCCGGCCGCCCCATTGATAGTCGATGCGCACATCGCGCAATTGCGGGAAGACTTTGAGCATCTGCGGGCGCATGTACGCCGTGATGTCAGCCGGATCGCGCCCGGAATAATGGCAGGCGCCGCCAAACAGCAAGCGCCGGTCCGCCGAGAGCCGGTAGTAATCCAGGCCGACTTTCTGGTCGCATAACGCGAGGTTCTGCGGGATCAACTGCGCGGCAACCTCAGGTGCCAACGGCTCGGTGGCAATGATATAGCTGCCGGCCGGGAGCACCTTGCCGCTGAGCTTCGGTTCGAGTTCTTCAAGGTGCGCGTTGCAGGCCAGCACCAGACTTCCCGCGCGTACCGTGCCACCGGCACAGCGAACCTGCACCGTGCTGCCATGGATCAACTCCAGAACCGGGCTCTGCTCGAAGATCTGCACCCCAAGGGATTGCGCCAGCCTTGCTTCGCCCAGCACCAGATTGAGCGGATGCAAATGGCCCGAACCCATGTCGACCAGACCACCGGCATAGACGCTTGAGTCCACCACTTGCTCACGGATCTGCTCCGGCCCGACCAGACGGGTTTCGTGGGCGTAACCTGATTCGGCCAGACTGTCGCGCTCCGTCTTGAACGCCGCGAATTGCGCCTTGGTGTTGGCCAGCTCGCAGAACCCCCAGCGCAGGTCGCACTCAATCCCGTGTTCACGGACGCGATTGCCCACCAGTTCCACCGATTCGATCCCCGCACGCTCCAGATAGCGCACCCCGTCCTCACCGACGTACCGGGTGAAACCGCTGACGTCATGGCCGATTCCGCGGATCAACTGCCCGCCATTGCGCCCGCTGGCGCCCCAGCCAATCCGCCGGCCCTCCAGCACAATCACCGAGAGCCCGCGCTGAGCCAGCTCGATCGCGGTGTTGACCCCGGTAAAACCGCCGCCGATCACGCAGACATCGGCCACCAGGTCCGAGGCCAGCGTGGGGTAGGGCGTCAGGCCTTTGGCGGTGGCCGCGTAGTAGGAATGTGCGTGTTCGTTATTCATTTGTTGGACTTCACTTTGCTCCAGGAACGGGTCATCAGTCGCATGATCGCCTGGGGCGGGGTGGTCGAAATGTAGAGTTTGTCGAGGACTGCCTGAGGTGGGTAAACCTCAGGGTTGTTCACCAGCTCCGCGTCCATGTATTCCTTGGCGGCGGGGTTCGGGTTGGCGTAGCCGACCGAGGCGCTGACCTTGGCAATCACTTGCGGGTCCAGAAGGTAGTTGATGAAGGCATGGGCTTCTTTCGGGTTGCTGGCATCGGCAGGAATCGCCAACAGGTCAAACCACAAGTTACTGCCTTCCTTCGGAATGGCGTAGGCGATGTTCACGCCGTTTTTGGCTTCCTTGGCCCGGTTGGCGGCCTGGAACACATCACCGGAATAGCCGAAGGCAACGCAGATGTCGCCGTTGGCCAGGTCCGACACGTATTTGGAGGAGTGGAAATAGGTGATGTAAGGCCGGATGCTCAACAGTTTGGCTTCGGCTTTTTTGAAGTCTTCAGGGTTCTCGCTGCGCGGGTCCATGCCCATGTAATTGAGAATCGCCGGAAACACCTCATCGGCCGAGTCCATCATCGATACGCCGCACTGGCTGAGTTTCTTGATGTTTTCCGGTTCGAACAGCACTTCCCAGGAATCGATGCGGTCGATGCCGAGCACTTGCTTGACCTTGTCGACGTTGTAGCCGATGCCGTTGGTGCCCCACAGGTACGGCACGGAATGCTCGTTTCCCGGATCGTTTTTCTCCAGCAGCGTCAACAATTTCGGGTCGAGGTTCTTGAAGTTGGGCAACTGCGCACGGTCCAGCTTGAGGAACGCGCCGGCCTTCACCTGACGGGCGAGGAAGTGGTTGGACGGCACGACCACGTCATACCCGGTACGCCCGGCGAGCAACTTGCCCTCCAGGGTTTCGTTGGAATCGAAGACGTCGTAGATCACCTTGATCCCGGATTTGGCCTGGAAGTCGGCGAGGGTGGTTTCGCCGATGTAATCGGTCCAGTTGTAGACGCTGACGGTGGGTTGAGCCTGGGCAACGGCACTGAACAGCACGGCAAGCGCGGCCGGCACCATGGATTTCAATAGACGCATTCGACACCTCTTTAGTTATTAGACTGTGTAGGAGCGAGGCTTGCCCGCGAAGGCGGCCTGACTGTCAACGATGATGTTGAACGGACCGGCCTCTTCGCGGGCAAGCCTCGCTCCTACAGGGGGGGGCGCGTGATCTCGCGTGGTTTTCAGACGCTAAGCATCAAGAACTCACGCTCCCAGGAACTGATCACCCGCTTGAAGTTCTCGTGTTCGGCACGCTTGACCGCCACGTAACCGCGCACGAATTTGTCGCCCAGATACCGTCCGATGGTTTCGCTCTCTTCCATCTGCGTCAGCGCATCCTCGATGGTGATCGGCAGGCGCAGGTTGCGGCGCTCGTAGGCTCGACCTTGCACCGCCGCACTCGGTTCGATGCGTTCAACCATGCCCAGATAACCGCACAACAAACTGGCCGCGATCGCCAGGTACGGGTTGGCGTCAGCCCCCGGCAAGCGGTTCTCCACGCGCATCGAATCTGGCGTCGAAGTCGGCACTCGCAGGCCGACGGTGCGGTTTTCTTCGCCCCATTCAACGTTGACCGGGGCCGAGGTGTCCGGCAGGAAGCGGCGGAACGAGTTGACGTTGGGCGCGAACATCGGCAGCACTTTGGGGATGTACTTTTGCAGACCGCCGATGTGGTGCAGGAACAGCTCGCTCATCGTGCCGTCGGCATTGGCGAAGATCGGCTGACCGGTGGCAATGTCGACTACGCTCTGGTGGATGTGCATGGCGCTGCCGGGCTCGTCGCCAATCGGCTTGGCCATGAAGGTTGCCGCGACGTTGTGCTTGAGCGCCGCCTCACGCATGGTGCGTTTGAACACAGTGATCTGGTCGGCCAGGTCCAGCGCATCGCCATGACGGAAGTTGATTTCCATCTGCGCCGGGCCGTCTTCGTGGATCAGTGTGTCGAGGTCCAGGCCTTGCAGTTCGCACCAGTCGTAGACGTCTTCGAACAGCGGATCGAATTCGTTCGCGGCGTCGATGGAAAACGACTGACGACCGCTTTCCGCACGGCCCGAACGACCCAGCGGCGCCTTGAGCGGCAAGTCCGGGTCTTCACAGCGCTGGGTCAGGTAGAACTCCATTTCCGGCGCGACAATCGGCCGCCAGCCTTTGTCGGTGTACAGCTGCAGCACTTTCTTCAGCACGTTGCGCGGCGACAGTTCGATCGGGTTGCCGAACTTGTCGAAGGTGTCGTGGATCACGATGGCGGTCGGCTCGATGGCCCATGGAATCACATACACCGCGTCGGCGACGGGCTTGCAGACCATGTCGATGTCGGCCGGGTCGAGCAGGTCGTAGTAGATGTCGTCGTCGACAAAGTCCCCGGTTACCGTTTGCAAAAGCACACTTTCCGGCAGGCGCATGCCTCGCTCATGCAGGAACTTGTTGGTGGGTGCGATTTTGCCGCGTGCAATGCCGGTCAAGTCACTGACCACACACTCGACTTCGGTAATCTTGTGATCTTTCAGCCACGTGAGGAGCTGATCGAAAGGGGCATTCATAAAGACCTCGTTATTGGTTTTTTTTAACGCCGGGGAGGACGGTTACATCCACCGCACACTTCCCCTGAGACGCGTTGACGACTATCTTGGGCGAGCCTTGCGGTTCCATCTATCCACTTTCAGCAGCACCAAAACGCACCAAACGAGTGCGTAAGGTCATTCATGTCAGCGTCCAGTCCAATACAGGTTCAAGCGTTCAACACCGACGATGTCGCTGCGCAAATCCGCGCCACGCCGGGTTGGGTCCAGCATTACCAGCAAATGTCGCCGGGGCATTTCGCCGGGCGTGTGCGCTACCTGGACCTGCAAGGCGTGGAGATTTACGAAGAGCAGATGAACACCCGGGTCGAACAGAATTTCAGCGCGCCCGAGGGTTCGCTGGCGTTCTGTTTCGATCGCAGCGACAACACGCTGTATGTGTTGAATGGCGAAAGCCGCAACATCTGGATCACCCCGGAGAACTACCAAGAAGTCGCCGTGGTATTTGGTCCGGAGTTCGTGCAGCGTCACGGTTTGAATGTTGCGCGGCTGGAAGGCTTGTTCATGTCGCCGCTGAACTCGGGGCAGAACGCCTTGTTCAGCCGCTGGTTGAGCGGCACCTTGACCCGCCTCGCCGAAACGCTCGACCCGCCGAGCAAAGAAGCGCTGACCCAGCAACTGCTCGAAGACTGCCTGTACATCCTCGACAACGCCTGTGTGTGCCTCGATCACGGCGGCCTGCAGCGCCGCACCGAAGAACGCGCAGTGATGAAACGCATCGGCGAATGGGCCGCCGACTCACCGGAAGAAACCCTCAACCTGCTGGAGCTCTCCCAGGTGGCCGGGGTTTCCCTGCGGCAGTTGCAGCACGCGTTCAAGGCCTTCACCGGGATGACGCCCACCCATTGGCTGCGCCTGCGCCGCCTCAACAGCGCCCACCGCGAATTGCTTGCGCGAACACCGAATGACACCACCGTTGCCGAAGTGGCGATGAATTGGTCGTTCTGGCATCTGGGGCGGTTTTCCAGCAGTTACCGGGCGCTGTTCAAGGAACTGCCGAGTGAAACGCTCAAGCGCATTCGCCCGAGCAGGACCTGATTCACCAGTTCAGCCTCGCCGAGAGGGCGCAGTGACTGGCTGAACGACCGGTTTCTTGTTGTTCAAACCGTCGATGCAGGTTTCGCCAGTTCAATACCCGCCGCCCCCAATCGCTTGAGGATCTCAAACAGCAGATCGCTTTTAGTCGTGCCGACGATTCTCGGGCTGCTGACGTAGCCCGTGACCGTCAGCGTGATGCCTTCGGGGGTCAGTTTGCTGAACCGGACGAAGGTAGCCGGTTTGTCGAGGATGGTTTCGTTCTCGCGGTACGTGTCGTACAGCAGGTTTTGAACTTGCTCCGGATCGATGTCCAGCGGGAACATCAGCTCCAGAGTCGCCACCCCTTGTGCGCTGCCGCCGAGGGTGACGTTGCGCAGGTTCTGCGAGATCAGTTGTGAGTTGGGCACGATGACGATCGAGCGGTCACTGAGTTGTATTTCGGTGGCCCTGACGTTGATGCGGCGGATGTCGCCTTCGACGCCACTGATGCTGATCAGGTCGCCGACCTTGACCGGGCGCTCGGTCAGCAGAATCAGCCCGGAGACGAAGTTCTTGACGATTTCCTGCAAGCCGAAGCCGATCCCCACCGACAGGGCGCTGACAATCCACGCCAGGTTGGTCCACTCGATGCCCAGGGATGACAAGGTCAGCAGAATCACCAGGGCGTAGCCGATATTGGAGAACAGTGTGCTGAGCGAGGCACACATGCCGGGGTCCATGTCGGTCTTGGGCAGGAACTCGTTATCCAGCCATCGGCGCAGTGCGCGAATCAGATAGATGCCGATGAACAGGGCCAGTAGCGCATTCAGCAAATGGCCCGGGATGATATTGAGTTTGCGCAGGCCATCGCCGCCGAGGATGGCGAACGTCTGGGTAAACAGTTGCCCCAGCGTCGTGCCGACGCCACCGACAAACAGTGAAATGACCGCCAGCAGCATTAAACCGGCGCGACCGACACCGGACAGAATGATCGACGCTTGCTCAAGGCGTACATCGCCGATTCCGAGCAATTGTTTGAGCGCCTTGCCGCTTGGACTCTTGGGTGAAAACAAGTACTCACAGCTGTCTCTGAACAATTGCGTCAGCAAGTAGAAGCCCGACAGGATGATAAAACCCCAGACCAGTTGGTACGTGATGAACCGTGCCAGGGAGATGTAGCCGATCAGCAGCGCAATCAGCGATACCACCGTCGCAAAACCGGCCAACGAATAAATCAGGCCGGCAAGGGTGGTACTCGATTCGGGCGCTTCCCCGGTAGCCGCAACGGCTCGGCGGACTCTGCTGGCTCGCCGGAACAACGTGCCGATAATCAGCGTGACCACCAGCGCGATCAAACCGCGGCCAAACAGAATGGCCGGCGGGCTCATGCCGGTGACGTTGGTGATTTGTGCCAGGCTGACCAGAATCAGCAGTGTGACGGCCAGTATCCTGGGGAAGGGCTGGATTGCCAGTGCCACGGGATCGGAGATGGCCGGCAGCCGCCAGGAAGGATGTCGGGTCGACAGCAGCGCCCGGCTCAGACCGGTAATCAGGATGCACACATAGATGATTTTTTCGAATTCATCGGCAAAGTTCTGAATCAAAGGCGACAACGGCAATTGCCGGGTGAGCGCATAAAACAACAGTTGCATTGCAAAAGCCGTGGTCAGCAGCGTGGCCACGACAGAGGCCAGTGCGAGCGAGCTTCGACGCAAACGTCCTTCCGGCATTCGATGAATACACACCCAGGTCAGCCCGCGCTCCGCGATTCTTCGGCCCCAGGACCAAATCCCCAGGGCCAGCACGATCAATGCGACGGCGAACAGGCGCTCGCCGGGTTGCCAGGCGGCCTTGATTGCGCTGGAAGCCTGCTGGATGAATTCGCTCAGCCGCTGGCGGTCCTCCTTCAGCGGACTGAACAATGGCGCCCAGAACCCCGGCCCCAGGATACTGCCGCTGCGCAGCGTGACTTCGGATTCCAGCAGGTTGCGGCGAATGCCGGCGATTTGAATAAGGAGACCGGCAGCATTGTTTCTGAGTGCTGTCAGGGTTTTGAGGCTGGAATCGACTTTGGTCTTTTGCTCGGAGAGATAGGCTCTTTGCGTCGCGATATCCGATTTCTCTGACTCTACATCGTCGAGTGATACCGGGCCCAACACATCAAGTTGGGCTTGCAGTTGCTTCTGTTCGGGCAGCAGGGATGACTGCAGGCTATCCACGTCGTTGATAAACGACTGAACAGCATCTTGCAGGCCGACCATCTGGGTGAGGTTATTGGCCAGCGAAATCTGTTGCTTGATTCGGTCAAGGCGAATTTGCAGGTTTTGCAGATCACTCTGAGAAATGACTAACGACGAAGTACCCGATGTAATACCTGCAGCCGGCAGTATGTCGGCGGCCGACAGCGCTCCGTCACTGGTTGCAAGCAGCGTGAGCACGACGAACATCATTGACTTCAATGCATTACGCATGGGGGTGCTCGACTCTGTGGTGGGTCGCTCAACCTATGAGGTTAGGCCATCAAGCCAAAACGATCGAAAAGAATCCTGTTCGCCGTCAGGATCAGGCAATACCGTGCAGAGAGTGGGTGCCGCGTGATCTACACTCTTTGTTGCTGAATCAAGCCCGGGATCAGCTACCCGGGGTTAATGCAGAGTGACGGGCTGCGTTGGAGGTCATTATGAGCAAGGTGTCATCCATCGGCCTGAGCATCGCATTGGCGGTTGCGTGCACCCAGGGTTGGGCTGCAACGGTCGTTCCGATGAAAGGGCAGAGTTCGCAACAGACCCAGCTGGACATCAATGAATGCAACAGCATCGCGTCCAGTCAGGCCGCGTCGACCGCACAGCCTGCTTCCGGAGGGCGATTGCGCGGTGCTGCCGCGGGGGCCGCCGCGGGATCGGCCGGGGCAGAAGTGCGCGGGCGTCAGCATGACGAGTTTTATGAGCGCATCGATGACGACACGAAACAGGACTATCGGCAGGACCGCGCGAAAGAGACCGCCGTGGCCGGTGCCGTGGTGGGCGGCTCGCGTCAGCGTCAGGAACGCCGGGCACAAGAGAAAACCAGTGCCGCAACGACCTCGACGGCGTACACCAGTTGCCTGCAGGGCAAGGGGTATCAGGTTAACCCCTGAGCCTTTCGCGGCCGCTGCTCGAGCAGATAAACCATCAGGCAGGCGTACAACGTGACGGCAAGGAACAAGCCCATGCGCACCGCAAACGCGGTGTACACGTCCTTGCCTGCGATGCTGTCCTGAACCGACTGGCCCAGCAGGATAATCAGCGTGATCAGGGTGTTGAGCCAGAACCCCGGGCTGAACCCGGTCGGGCTCAACGCGTAGAGCTTGCGCGCCAGCACCAGGCCGAACAGCAGCATCCACAGAAAGAACATCCACAGGTGCACAAACAGGCTGAGGGCGCTCCAGAACAGGATCGCCAGCAGGCCTGCGAGCAAGGTTGAGCCAACGAGTTCGCGACCGGCTGTGTGGGCGTTGGTCGTGGAGCTTTGTTGGCCCAGGCTGACGGCCTTGAGGATGATCGGCAGGTAACCGGCCGGGTCGATCAACGCGAGCAGGAACGTCGGTAACACGATCAGGGTTGCACGTAGCGCCACTCGGCTGACCTCTTCGGCGGGCAACGTCGGGGCAGGCGGCGGGGAAGGGGCGTTGGGCGGATCCGGGAATAACCCGTGACTGACCGCCACGACCGCTACGGCGAGCAGCAAGCCCTTGACCAGGGCACCGATGACCATCGCCGCCAGATCGAATTCGGCAACGCCGGCCGAGGAAATCATCGTCAGGCCAATCACCAGAAAGGTCACGATCAGGGCATTTCCACCGCGCAGGCCAAAACGGAAGACCAGGAACAGGCTCAGACCGATCAGCAGCACGCCGCTGAAGGGGTAATAACGCAGGATCGGGATCAACAACAGGCCAAGGCCCGTGGTCAACATCGCAGCCAGTGCGAGCACCACGGCTGCCTTGAACGGCAACGGGCGATTGATCGAGGCCAGCAGGATCAGGCACAGCACCGGCGCGAGAAAGGGTATCGGCAACCCGAGGCCGAAGCTGGCGGCAAGGCACAGCGCCGTGCCAGTGGCCAGGCGTAATGCGCGCTGTTCCCGGGGCGTGCGTTTAGTAGGCATAGCTCAGCCAGCTCATGAAACCCACAAACAGCCGACCCAACGGGTTCAGCGGGTTGCCTTGAGTCGGGAAGGCCATGACTTCGGCCTGCCCGCCAGCACGGATGGCGCCGCTGTCACGCAAGGTTTTTCGGGCGTCTTCGGAGAGCTCGATAATCACCGGAAAACGCTGGGCCGGTCGCAGCCAGTCGCGGCTGTTCTGGACACTGGGCAAGGTGCCAGGCGCCGGTGTCTGTCCGACACTGACGCCATAACCGACACTGCGCACGCGTCCGTCGAACACTTCGCCCGGGAATGCATCCAGGACGATCGCCACGGGCGTATCGACTTTCACCAGACCGAGGTTGTTTTCAGTCATGTCCGCGCTGATCCACACATCGTGGATGGCAATCAGGGTCATGACCGGGCCACCGGCCGCGGCGAACTGCCCGGCGTCGGTGCGCAGGTCGGTGACCAACCCCGCCGAACGGGCGCGGATCTGTGTGTTGGACAGATCCAGCTCGGCTTTCGACAGCGCCGTGGCGGCGCTTCGCAGCAGGGCGTTGTCTTCCTCGCTGCCACCTTCTTGCTCGCGGGCGCGTTGCACTTCGGCGTGGGCGGCCGCGACCTGGCTGACCGCCTGTTCACGATTGGCGCGGGACACTTCGAGCAGACGCACGGAAATGGTTCCGGGGTCTTCGCGGTACAAACCTTCCAAACGTTGATTGTCTTGTTTCGCCTTCAGTTCGTTGGCCTGGGCCGCGCGCAAGTTGGCTTGCGCCGAAGCGATGCCGGCGGTGCTGGCGCCGATCTGCCGACGGGTCGATTCAAGGTCTGCGCGGGCGCGGTCGACGGCGATCTGATACGGCTGCGGGTCCACTTCGAACAGCACGTCGCCCGCCTGGACGTCCTGATTGTTGCGCACGTTGACGCGGATCACCCGGCCGGCGACTTCCGAGGCGACCGGAATGACAAAGGCGCCTACGCGGGCTTGTTGCGTATAGGGCGTGAAACGGTCGGCCGCCAGGTACCACGCCAGGCTCAGGAGGATCAGGAGCAGCACCCATTTGATGCCTTTTTTCGCCGGGTCGGCGGCAGGCTCAGGAGGCTTTGGGGCGGGCGCCTCGGGGACAGGCTGCGCGGTTTCACTCATGGCTGTTTACCTTGTGAGGCAGGGAGGGCGGCGGGCTCGCTCAGCAGGTCGCCCCAGTCGGTGCGTTTTTCCATCTGCTGGCGGGTGGCTTCATCGACTTTGGGCTGGGCGCTGTACCAACCGCCACCGAGGGATTTGTACAGGGCAATCAGGTTGCTCACCGCGTTGCTGCGGGCGACCAGGTAGCTGTCCTGCTGTTCGAGCAGTGCTCGCTGAGCATCGAGCACCCGCTGAAAGTCCGAGTAGCCTTCGCGGTACTGCGTGCTGGCCAGCACCAGCGAGCGTTTGGCGGCCACTCCGGCTTCGCTCAGGATGCGTTCGCGCTCCAGCGATTTGATCAAACCAGTGGCGGCATCGTCAGCCTCCCGCGCGGCCTGGCGGACTTTGTCGCGGTACGCCTCGATCAGTTGCTGCAACCGCGCATCCTGGACGCGCACGTTATTGCTGATCTGGCCATGGTCGAACAGGTTCCAGCGCAGGCTGGGACCGCCGATCAGGTCCAGGCTTCTGGACGTACCGTTGAGCGTGTCGGCCGACCAGACGATGCTGCCAAGCAAGGTCAGCGACGGATAGAAATCACTTTCGGCCACGCCAATCAATGCCGACTGGGCGGCGACATTCAGCTCGGCGGCGCGCACATCGGGCCGACGCAGCAGCAGATTGGCCGGCACATCCTGGAGCACGGCGCGATCGACCAGCGGGATCAAGCCTTCGTTGCTCACGAGCATCGGTAACGCGCCGGGCGGTTGCCCGATCAGCACGGCCAACGCATTACGCGTTCGTTGCAACTGGTCTTCGAGGGAGGGGATGGTGCTCAGGGTGCCGAGGTATTGGGTTTTGGCCTGTTGCAGGTCGAGTTCCGCTTGCTGGCCGCTGTTGAACAGTTTTTCGGTGATCTCGAAATTACGCTTTTGTTGTTTGGCGTTCTCCCGGGCGACGCGTAACCGGGCCTCAGTGGTGCGCAATGAAAAGTAGGTGTCCGCGACCTGGGCGCGCAGCAATACCAGCACGTCTTCATAGTTGGCCTGAGCGGCAAAATAACTGGCGTCGGACGATTCAATGGCCCGGCTGAAACGCCCCCAGAAGTCCAGCTCCCAGCCCATGTCGAACCCAGCGCTGTATTGCCAGAAATGGCTGTCCTGGGGATTGGTGCCACCCGATTGCCGGCGATTGAAGTACAAACTGTCGGCGCTGGCTTGCTGCAGTTGCGGGTACAGAGCGCTTTGCGCAATGCCCAGCTGGGCACGGGCTTCCATCACGCGCAAGCCGGCGATTTTCAGGCTGGAATTATTTGCATCCGACTCGGCGATCAGCTGATTCAGTAGCGGATCGTTGAAGACCTGCCACCACTGGCGGATATCCGGATTCGGTCCGCGTTGACTGGCGTGTTCAAGGGCTGCGGTATTCCAGTGTTCGACCCACGTTTCGCCCGGCGGCTGGAAGTCCGGCCCCAGCCGCACGCAGCCACTCAGGCCAAGTGCGCCGAGCAGGAGGAGGTGGCCTGGCAGTCTTTGCAAGGAACGGCCTCGAGGCATCGCGTATCGTCCAACCAGAGAAGGTCACTGGAGCATAGCCGTCCAAATGAGCAACCGGCTGTTAAGCTTCTCAGGCAACCTCAAACCTTCTGCGATCATTGATAGGCAGGACACTCATGAGTCTTTTTGTGCTGGGGGGCAATTTCTGGGAGAAGGTGCGGGCGTTGTTTATCCGCTCTGCCAAGGTGGTCAATCCCGAGGCGGGGTAAGGCGTGCCTGCTAGCGCGAAATGATCCCGTGATCGATCGCGTATTTGACCAGGGCTGCGGGTTTGTCGATGTTCAGTTTGCGGCGGATGCTCAAACGATGGGTTTCCACAGTGCGCACGCTGATGTCGAGCTCGCGGGCCATTTCCTTGTTGTTCAATCCTTGCGCCATTTTGTACAACACCTGGCTTTCGCGAGGGGTCAGCTCATTGTCGGTGCTTTTGTCGGCTATCAGCCGCTGGGCGATTTCGGCGCTGTAGAACGTGCCGCCACTGACGATGGCTTCGATGGCCGCAATGATTTCCCGCGACGGTGAATTTTTCAGCACATAGCCGCTGGCGCCGGCGCGAACGGATTCACTTACGTATTCATAATTGTCGTACATGCTCAGCATCAGCACCTTGAGCGACGGATACTGGCTGCGCAGCACGCGGGTCAGCTCAAGCCCGTTCATGTCGCGCAGGCTGATGTCGACCAGCAACAAGTCTGGCTGGCAGCGCCCGACCATCTCGATGGCCTGCGCGCCACTTTCGGCTTCGCCCACCACTTCCAGGGGCGCCATGACCGCGAGCAGCGCTTTGATCCCGTCGCGGACCAGGGAGTGATCGTCGACCAGGGCGACGCGGATCGGATAGGGCAGGTTCATCGCAGATATTCACTCTTGTTGTAAGGGGGTGGGTCAGCGTTTCGCACCGGGCATTTTCATCGGCAGCAGCACGTCCAGCTCACTTCTTCCAGGCATCGATATCAGGTCGAACCGCCCGCCAAAATGTTCGACACGCTCACGGATATTACGCAGACCGATGCCCGCGTGGCGACGTTCGACCTGGGCGACATTAAAACCGACACCGTCGTCGACCACCGTCAACCGCACGGATTCTTGTGACCCATGCAGGGTAATCGAAACGTTTTTGGCCTGTGCGTGGCGTTCAATGTTGGTCAGGCCTTCCTGCACAATCCGGAACAGCGAAACCGCCGCGCCGTCGACCAGGTCACAGTCAAATTCATTATCGTCGTAAGTCACGGTGAGACCGCTGCGCTGCTCGAATTCGGCGGCGAGCTGCCCGATCGCCGCCGGCAGGCCCAGCGTGTCGAGCAATGACGAGCGCAGATCGTGAGAGAGGCTGCGAACCTCGCCAATCGCGTCGCCAAGGCGTTCCGTGGCATCTTTCAGCGTATTCAAACCCTTGTCGTTGGCCTGGCCATTCTCCAGCAGCAGGCTGGCCAGTTCGAACTGGAATTTTATGGAGACGAGCACCTGGCTGATGCCGTCGTGCAGCTCCCGGGAAACCCGTGAGCGCTCTTCCTCCTGGAGGCTGACGATCCGCTGGGTCAGGCGCTGGAGCTTTTTGTCCGCCAGGCGATGCTCGCTGACGTTGAGCGTCATGCCGCTGGCGAAGACAAACAGCACGGCCACGAGGGCCACCGCGGCAATCGCCAGCATGGTCTTGCGGATGCCGTGGGCCACTTCGTCACGCGCCTGCTGGGTGGCGCGCTCAACGTCTTCAAGGTAGATGCCGGTACCGAGCATCCAGCCCCAACGGTCCAGCATCACTACATACGCGAGTTTGTCGGTGACCTGACCGGAGGAAGGCTTGTTCCAGGCGTAGCGCTGAAAACCTTCGCCGGATTGCGCACTTTTGAGCAGTGCCTGAATCACCGGCAAACCTTGGGGATCTTTCATGTCCCACAGGTATTTGCCCACCAGTTCCGACTGGCGCGCGTGCATCAGGCTGCGACCCTCACGGTCGTAGACGAAGAAGTAGCCGTTGATGCCAAAGCTGAGCTTGCGCAGTTCTTCCAGCACCTGTTGCTGGGCGTGCTCGTCACCGTGGCCGTCGTCGTAGAGCGGCGCGATCAGGCTCTGGGCCATTTCCACGTAGTTTTTAAGCTCGGCGCGTTTGCTCGCCAGAATGCTGTCTTCAATCAGCTGCGCCTGTTGATCGCCGAGTTGGCGATTGAGGGAAATCACCAGCGCGCAGATCACCGCGATCGCCAACACCAGCGGCAGAATCCCGAGCGCGACGATTTTGTGTTTGAGCTGCATCTTGGCTCCTGACCGGACCGAGGGAAGGCGATGGCCCGGCATCATATGCCAAAGATACGCGCGTCCAGTAGCGGTGCTGGACGGAATAACCTGCGGCGGGGATGTCTGTCAGGTGAAATGCAAAACCCTTGTAGGAGCGAGCCTGTTCGCGATAGCGGTAGTCAGACGACATTGATGGTGAATGTCAGTCCGCTATCGCAAGCAGGCTCGCTCCTACAGAGGAATCAGCGCATCTACGTAGAACTACGTAGGCGCCATGTACGTAGTAACGCGGATTTATTTGTGGACGGCATGCGGGGATATTGGGCCAGCTCCGCACCGCGGACACAATTATAAAAAATTACCGCCGCAGTCCACTGGCTGTCGGCAGGAGACACGCTATGCCCCGTATGGCTAAACACCTCGCCTGGTTTGCCGTGGCTGTTCTGGGAGCGTTTGCGCTAAGTGTCGTGGCCTTGCGCCGCGGCGAAGCGATCAACGCCCTGTGGATCGTAGTCGCAGCAGTCGCTATCTACCTCGTTGCCTACCGCTACTACAGCCTGTTCATCGCCACCAAGGTGATGCAACTCGACCCCAATCGTGCCACGCCCGCCGTCATCAACAATGATGGCCTGGACTACGTGCCGACCAACAAACACGTACTTTTTGGTCATCACTTCGCGGCCATCGCCGGCGCAGGTCCGCTGGTCGGTCCCGTTTTGGCGGCGCAGATGGGCTATCTGCCCGGTACGCTTTGGCTGATTGCCGGCGTGGTGCTGGCCGGTGCGGTTCAGGACTTCATGGTCCTGTTCATGTCCACCCGCCGCAACGGCCGTTCCCTGGGCGATATGGTCCGGGAAGAAATGGGCCGCATCCCCGGGACCATTGCGCTGTTCGGCTGCTTCCTGATCATGATCATCATCCTTGCGGTGCTGGCATTGATCGTCGTGAAAGCCTTGGCCGAGAGCCCGTGGGGGATTTTCACGGTGATGGCGACCATCCCGATCGCGATGTTCATGGGCATCTACATGCGCTACATCCGCCCGGGTCGCATTGGTGAAATCTCCATCATTGGTGTGCTGTTGCTGCTCGGTTCGATCTGGCTCGGTGGGCAGATTGCTGCTGATCCGGTCTGGGCCAAAGCGTTTACGTTTACTGGCATTCAGATCACCTGGATGTTGATCGGCTACGGTTTTGTCGCCGCGGTATTGCCGGTGTGGCTGATTCTGGCCCCGCGTGATTACCTGTCGACTTTCCTGAAGATCGGCACCATCGTGGCCTTGGCGATCGGCATTCTGATCACCATGCCCGACCTGAAAATGCCGGCACTGACCCAGTTCATCGACGGCACTGGCCCGGTGTGGAAAGGCGGGTTGTTCCCGTTCCTGTTCATCACTATCGCCTGCGGCGCGGTCTCGGGTTTCCATGCACTGATTGCCTCCGGCACCACGCCGAAACTGTTGGCCAGCGAAGGTCATGCCCGTTACATCGGTTACGGCGGCATGCTGATGGAATCCTTTGTCGCCATCATGGCGATGGTCGCGGCTTCGGTGATCGAACCGGGCGTGTACTTCGCCATGAACAGCCCGGCGGCGCTGGTTGGCTCTGATGCTGTTTCGGTTGCTCAGACCGTCAGCAGCTGGGGTTTTGCAATTACTCCGGAAGCGCTGCAAGCGGTGGCCAAGGACATCGGTGAAACCACGATCCTGGCCCGTGCTGGCGGTGCGCCGACCCTGGCGGTCGGTATCGCGCAGATCCTGCATCACGTTCTGCCAGGTGAAAACACCATGGCGTTCTGGTACCACTTCGCGATCCTGTTTGAAGCGTTGTTCATCCTGACAGCCGTCGATGCGGGCACCCGTGCCGGGCGTTTCATGTTGCAGGATTTGCTCGGTTCGTTCGTACCGTCGCTGAAGCGCACTGAATCCTGGACCGCCAACCTGATCGCGACCGCTGGTTGCGTGGCGATGTGGGGTTATCTGCTGTACCAAGGCGTGATCGACCCTCTGGGCGGCATCAACACCTTGTGGCCGCTGTTTGGTATCTCCAACCAGATGCTGGCCGGTATCGCGCTGATGTTGGCGACCGTTGTGCTGATCAAAATGAAACGTCAGCGCTACGTCTGGGTGACCATGTTGCCAGCCGTGTGGCTGCTGATCTGCACCACCACCGCAGGCTTCATCAAGCTGTTCGATGCCAACCCGGCGATCGGTTTCCTGGCCCTGGCCAAGAAGTACAGCGATGCGCTGGCCAACGGCCAGATCCTCGCCCCGGCGAAGAGCATCGACCAGATGCACCACGTGATCTACAACGCCTACACCAACGCAACGCTGACCGCGCTGTTCCTGCTGGTGGTCTTCAGCATCCTGTTCTTTGCGCTCAAGGTCGGCATTGCGGCCTGGGGCTCCAAGGAGCGTACGGATAAAGAAGCCCCATACCAGGCGCTGCCGCAAGCGTGAGGGAGGAGGGCGCCAAATGTTCAATGACCTGAGTCGCCTCGGTAAATACCTCGGTCAGGCCGCGCGCTTGATGGTGGGCATGCCGGACTACGACACCTACGTCGAACACATGCAGGGCAAACACCCGGACAAGCCGGTGATGAGCTACGAAGTGTTCTTCCGGGAACGCCAGGAAGCGCGTTACGGGAGCAAGGCCGGGCCTAAATGTTGTTGAGGTAACTGGCGGCTTGATGCAATCCCCGTGGGAGCGGGCTTGCTCGCGAAAGCGGTGTGTCATTCAACACTGATGTTGAATGACACGACCTCTTCGCGAGCAAGCCCGCTCCCACTTTTGTTTTGTGTTGTCTTTTAAATCCTCGACGGCGTCCTCGGCGCCGGTAAATCTTCAACCATGGACTAAACTCAGCGAGCCAATCGACTGCGAGGTGTTGTTCATGGCAAAGGACAAGAAATCCACCAAGAAACGTCATTCCGTCGACATCGCGAAGATGTCCAATAAGGACTACCTGAGTGAACTGCGCCGACTGCATGTCGAAATAGTGAAGTTGCAGGAATGGGTGCGGCATGAGGGCATCAAGATCTGCATTGTCTTCGAGGGCCGCGACGGGGCGGGCAAGGGCGGCACCATCAAGGCGCTGACCGAGCGCGTGAGCCCACGGATCTTTCGCGTTGTGGCGTTACCTGCCCCGACCGATCGCGAAAAAAGCCAGATGTATGTGCAGCGTTACCTGCCACATTTGCCTGCGGCTGGCGAAGTGGTGATCTTTGATCGCAGCTGGTACAACCGTGCGGGCGTCGAGCGCGTGATGGGGTTTTGCACCAAAGAGCAGGCGGTCAGTTTCCTGAGGGCTGTCCCCTTGGTCGAGCGCGCAATCGTCGACTCGGGCATCATGCTGTTCAAGTATTGGCTGGAAGTCAGCCCGCAGGAACAGACCCGACGGCTTGAAGCGCGGATTGAGGACGGCCGCAAAATCTGGAAGCTCACCCCAATGGACCTGAAGTCGTACAGTCGCTGGTATGACTACTCGCGTGCACGTGATGACATGTTCAAGGCGACGGATACCGGACATGCTCCCTGGCTGGTAGCCAACTCGAACGACAAACGACGGGCTCGCCTGAACATCATCACCGATTTGCTCAGCCGCATTCCTTATGAAGAGGTGCCTCGCGAGAAAGTGAAGTTGCCCAAGCGTCAGCGGCCAGGCGGTTATCACGAACCGGATTACCCACTAAAACGCATTCCCGAAAAGTTCTGAGTGCGTCGTCAAATCTTTCATGGGTACTAAAGCGAATAAAACTATTGATAAAAAGGTACATAAGCTTTAAACGGGAAGAACACTGGCGTATTGCTAGCAACTAAAAAGTGGATATCGCCAGTTTTGGCACAGGGAGCGCTGATGAGTTTTTGTCCATTGTCCGACTCCCCGCAGCAATCCGTTGTCGCCACGCTACCGAAGAGTCGGCCGGATGCTGTCGGCACAGCCTGCAAGGGCCATGAAGAAACGGTTGAACAATTGCTGACTTCGGCTCGCCACTGGGCACACACCACCGCATGGGTGGTGTACCGTGCCGGCGAACACATGCACCTGGTCGGGCAGGGCGACCCGCAGGCGAAGTGGCCGTCCAGCGTGGCGAGTGAAGAATTTGAGACCTTTTGCCAGGCCCGGCACTTGCACCGATGGCCGACCGGTCGAGGCGAAAGTGTATTGGGATGGCTGCTCGCGCCCATCAAGGATGCTGCGGAACCGGCGCTCGCCGAATTTGCCCAGCGCCTGGGCATGCAGGTACAGACCGATACCCTTGCCCGAGCGCAAATTACTCAACGGGTGCTGTATGAAATTACCTACCTCGCGAGTTCGACCCGCGACCGGTTTGTATTTCTGGTGGGGGTTCACCGGCTACTCGCCAGCCTGATCGACGCCGAGAACTTCTATCTCGCACTGTATGACCCGCACACCGGCAAGATTGACTATCCGTATTACGTCGACATCATCGACGTTGATGCCGTGGAGGCCGAACACTACGAGTACCTTGATGTTTCACACCTGTCGTTGACCGGCCAGGTGTTGACCACCGGCCAGCCGTTGCTGATCGACGCCGCCGGCATTCGCGCGGCTCAGGCCGAGGGCCGCTTCTACTGCGTGGGGGATCGTCCCGAGTTCTGGATGGGCGCGCCGTTGAAAAATGCCTCGGATGACGTGTTTGGCATGCTGGCCATGCAGGTCTACGACGTTTCCCGTACCTACAGCGCTGAAGACCGCGCATTGTTTCTGGTGGTGGTCCGCCACGTGGCCATGGCGCTGGACCGGATCCTGCACCGCGAGAATCTCGAAGGGATCGTCATGCGTCGCACCCTGGAGCTTTCGGCACTCAACGACGCCTTGAGGCAGGAAGTGGCAGAACGTGAGCGCGCCGAACATTTGCAGAGCGCGCTGTTCCAGATTGCTGAACTGTCAAGCCAGCCTGGCGATATGGCTGAACTGTTTCAAACATTGCATGGCATCGTCGGTGATCTGCTGTTCGCGCAGAACTTCTACATCGCACTGTTCGACGACACGACCACTGAAGTGACTTTTCCGTATTACGTTGATGAGCGGCAGACAACTTGTCCGTCGGCACGGCGTGGACGCCGGGGCCTGACTGAGTACGTTATTCGTCAGCGTCGACCTTGCTTGATTGACGCCGACGAGGCTGAACGATTGCATGTGCACGGTGAAATCGAAATTGCCGAAGAGTGTTACCGGTCCTACTCCTGGCTGGGCATTCCCTTGTTCGATGGCGATGTGGTGCGTGGTGTACTGGCGGTACAAAGCTATACCTCGCAAGTGCGGTATACCCTGCGTGATCAGGAACTGCTGACGTTTGTGTCGCGGCACATCGACACCGCGTTGTCGCGACGCACGGCCGCCGAAGCCATCCATTCCGCCAACCTCAAGCTCGAAGCCCGGGTGCAGAGCCGCACCCGAGAACTCGATCACGCCAATGCCAAGCTGCAACACGAAAACTCCCACGATGCGCTGACCGGGCTGCCGAACCGAACCTACCTGCAACAGCACCTCAATCAGGCCTGGTTGCGATTCGGCAGCGAAGGCGGGCACCTGGCGGTGATGTTCATCGACCTTGATCGTTTCAAAATGGTCAACGACAGCCTCGGCCACCATTTTGGCGATCTGTTGTTGAGGCAAGCCGCCCACCGTTTGCGCAGTTGCCTGCGTGACACCGACATGCTCGCGCGACTGGGGGGCGATGAATTTTCGGTGCTCGCTCCCGACGCGCCGCTGGACGTGGTGATCGAAATCGCCGAACGGATCCTGGTGGCGTTTGACCTGCCATTTTTTATCAATGGCCATGAGGTTTTTTCATCCTGCAGTATCGGTATTGTCAGCGCCGACAATCAGTTCCATCACGAACCGGCCGACTTGCTGCGCGATGCCGATGCGGCGATGTACCGGGTCAAGAGTGCCGGTCGCGACAGCTACGCGGTGTTCAATCAGGAAGTGCGCCGAGAAGTCTCGGACCAGATGGAGCGCGAAGGGGCCTTGCGCAATGCGCTGAAACGCACCGACGAACTGCTGCCGTATTTTCAGCCGATTGTCAGCGTTGAAACGGGTGAACTCCTGGCCCTTGAAGCGCTGATCCGCTGGCATCAGCCGGGCGCCCGAGTGATCGCACCAGGGGAGTTTTTGCCGAACGTCGAAGGGTTGCGCCTGATCGGTCGACTGGACCTGTACATGCTCACCAGCGTTGCAGTAATCCTCGCACTCCCTCAACACGCCAATTGGCCGCCGGTGCATGTGAATTGCTCCAGCTACAGCATGACGCGCCCGGACTTTGCCAGTGATGTGCTTGCCCTGTTGGCGCAGCACCGGGTCGCGCCGTCGCGGATCTGCCTGGAGTTGACCGAAGGTGCCCTGGTGGCCGAGCCGGCTATTGCCCGGCAGAACATGCAGCAATTGGCCGACAATGGCATGTCGGTGGTGCTCGATGACTTCGGTGCAGGATTTTCATCCCTGAGCTACGTGCATCAATACCGTTTCAGCGGCTTGAAGATCGACAAGTCTTTCATCCTTGAACTGACCACCAGCGCCCGCAGTCGGGCGATCGTGCGGGCAATTGTGCGGATGGCCGAATCGCTGGACCTGAGCGTGGTGGCCGAAGGTGTCGAGGATGAAGCGACGCTGATCTTGCTGCGCGAAATGGGGGCAGGGCAGGCTCAGGGTTATTATTTTGCCAAGCCGATGGGGCTGCAGGCGTTGCTGGATACGTTACTTGTCGCTCGCTAAAACGGGGTGTGTTATTGCGGCAATGCATAGACCTTGAACAGCTTTTTAGCCGTGTCGTCGGCGCCACCCAGGTATTTGTCGAATGCCTGCTCAATCTCGCCCGAACGGTACATGTCACTTAGCGCGGTATCGACCAGCAAACGGAAGTCTTCATCGTTTCGATCCACTGCCATTGCAGTCGGTGCGTACTCGAAAATTCGGTCGAGCAAAACCAGATTGCTTGCAGACTTATCCGTGGCGAGAAGATTTTTCAGCACCATGCGTTCGGCGAAGAAGGCATCGGCCTTGCCTTCGGCGACCTGCTTGAGGCCTGCCGCGGTATTTTCGACAGTGACAAGCGTGGCCACGACCCCGAGTAATCGCATCCGCTCACGGATCCATGTCTCGGTGACTCCGCCTGCAATGGCTGCATAGGTCTGGTTGGACAACCCATGGTTGATCGTCGCTCGCCACGTTGGTCCGGTGTTAGCCACCTTGCCAGCAAGCGCATTGAGCAACGGCTGCGGTGCATCCTGACGCACCACTACCGAAAGGCCAGCCGTGTAGACCGGTACTGAGTAGCTCACCCTCTTGCGCCGCTCCAGAGTGGGGGCGGTCGGTGTACAGAGAATGTCGATTTTCCCCGAGCTGACGGCATTTATCTCGTCGGTGGGTGAGACCGACAGGTAGCGTATTTGCAAACCAGGCAGAGCCAGTTCGGTCTTGACCTTGTCGGCGATCTTCAGGCACAGATCGATCGCATAACCGCTCGGTATATCGCTTGCCTGGGCGCTAAAAGGGGGGAAGTTCGGCAAGTAGCCGAGGGTGAAGGATTGAGTCGTCCGCACGCGCTCAAGCGTATCGGCACCCGCCAATACCGGCATCAGCGTGAGCAGGCAGACGAGCAGCAGGTTGTTGGCTTTGGACAATTTAACGTTCATATCCTGGTTCCCCGAATTCAGATGGCTGGCAGTCCTGAAGACGACGGTCAAGGGATGTTGGCCTGAGTCTGAGGCGGTGCAGATGGCTCGACAAAACGTTTGGAGAGGAAGCCGTAAAGCAGGTAGCCGAACGCCAGGACAAGGGCGCCGCCGAACACGGCTTCTTTGCCGCAGGCATACAAAGCGTACAAGGAGTAAGCCACGGCAATCAGTAACAGCGCCGTATTGCGGGTGTATACGCCTGCGCTGACTTTGGCTTTGTACATCATGACCAGCAGGCCGGTGGCCGCCGTCACATAGGGGATCAGGTTGGTCACTGCCGCCAGGCTGACGAGTTTTGCAAACTGAGCGCTGGCGTTGGGCGAAATGGTCGACAGCGCCATCAAGGTCTGCAACACACCGCAGACAAGCATGCCGACAATGGGCGCGTTCAGCGCGCTGACCTTGCTGAACAGTTTGGGAAACATGCCCTGGTCAGCCGTCATCTTGGCCGTTTGCGCCAGGGTGAACTGCCAGCCCAGCAGCGAACCGACACAAGCCAATACAGCCAGCGCCATGATGATGTTGCCGACTGTCGGGTTGAACATGTGTGCGTAGACGAGCGCGAAAGGGGCCGATGAGTTGGCCAGTTCGGCATTGGGTATGATGCCCTGAATAACGGATGTCGACAGCACGTAAACCACTGCTGCACCGAGCGTGCCGAACAGGCAAGCCAGCGGCACCGTGCGCTTGGGATCTTCCACGGCATCGGAAGCCTGAGCCGCCGACTCCATGCCGAGGAAGGCCCACAGCGTCAGGGGGATCGCTTTGCTGATGGCTTCGGAGATGGGCAGTTCGTTCGGGTTCCATGCGGCAGCCAGCACGTCAGGCTTGAACCAGAACCAACCGATGATGCACAAGCCGGCCACCGGGATGATGACACCCCACACGGTGATCGCACCGATCTTGCCGGTGATGCCGGGGCCGCCAAAGTTGGCCACGGTGGTCAACCAGAGCAAGCCGACCGTTCCGATGAACAATGGAATGGCGCCACTTCCCAGCCACGGCAGGAACGATGTCATGTACCCCACCGCGGAGATGGCGACGGCCACGTTGGCGATGGCCAGCGAAAGGAAGTACAGGTACGAGCAGAGGAAAAACCCTGATTTGGCGTGTGCCTCTTCGGTGTAGGCAGACAACCCTCCTGGACGCGGGCAGAAAATACCGCACTGGGAAAAGCAGTAGGCGATGGACATTGAGCCAATGGCCGTGACGATCCATGACAACAATGAAACGGCCCCGAGTTGCGCCATGCTTGTCGGCAACATGATGATGCCTGAGCCCATCATGTTCACCGTCACTAGTGTGGTGAGCCCCATGAGGCTCATTTTCTTGCTTGAGTCGGCCATCGGAAACTCCTGGATCTGCTCGACGCATTGACCCTGTGCCCGACGCTTGGATACTTGGCGTCGGGCAAGGGCTTAACCTTGGTGTTTTTGTGACCCCATCTGTCTAGCGCTAATCAGGGTGGCTTTTCGCTGGCAGTGACAGTCAGCTTGTCCGCTTCGGTAACCCAGCCTCCGCCAGTGGCCTTGTAAACATCGACCATGGCGCTGAACACCGAACCCCGGGTCCGGGTGTAATTCAACTCGGCGTCGAACAAGCTGCGTTCGGCATCCAGTACTTCTATGTAGCTGGTGTACCCGTTGTCGTAGCGCAGGCGCGCAAACCGGGTGTAAGTGCGCAACGCCTCGACCTGATTGGCCTGGGACATCATCTGCTCGCGGGATTTGCTCGCCGCCACCAGTGCGTTTTCAACATCCCTGAAAGCCGACTGAATGGTCTTTTGGTAGGCCAGCAAGGTTTGTTGCTGGAACGCCTCGGCTTGCTGGACTTCACCGGCGATGCCACCCGCGGTGAAAATTGGCATGCTCGCGGCGACACCATAGGACCAAGTGGCGGCCGGCCCGGTGAACAAATTCGAGAGTTGATCACTGACTGAGCCCAGTAGCCCGGTCAGGGAGATCGTCGGGAAATACAGCGCCTTGGCGGCACCGATGCGGGCATTGGCGGAAATCAGATCCAGCTCGGCCTGACGCAGATCGGGGCGTCGTTCCAATAAGTCCGAAGGCAAACCGGCAGGCACCAACGGTAGCGTCAGTTGGGCCAGGTCACGTCCGCGCAGGATTGGGCCCGGGTTGCGTCCCAACAGCACGGCCAGGTTGTTTTCCTGCTGCGCAACCTGGGACTCGAATTGCGATACAGAGGCCTGGGTGCGCTGGAACTCGGAGAGGTTTTGCGCCAGTTCCATTTCGGAAATGGTGCCGGCACCAAAGCGCAGTTTGAAAATTTCGTAGGAGTCGCCGCGGGCCTTGGCAGTGGTGCGGGCGATTTCCAGTTCGCGGTCGAGATCGCGAAGCAGGATGTAGCTGGATGCCACCGACGACACCAGGCTCAGAATGACCGTGCGCCGGCCTTCTTCAGAGGCCAGCAGGTCAGCGCGTGCGGATTCATTGAGGCGCCGCAAACGACCCCAGATATCCAGCTCCCAGCTGACACTGAGGGTGGCCTGGTAGTTGTTGTAAATCGGATCGACGTTGGCATCCAAAGGCACCGGACCGTTGTCGCGTGGCGCCCTGGACCGACTGCCTTGCGCGCCGGCGCCGATTTGCGGAAACATCTGCGAGCGCACCACTCCGTAACGGCCCTGGAATTCCTCGACCCGGGCGGCGGCAATCTTGATGTCTTTGTTTTCCGCCAGCGCCGTGCGAATCAGGTCATTGAGCGCCGGATCCTTGAACTGTTCCCACCACAGCGTATTGGACAGGTCATGGGCTTCCTGGTCTGCATAACGGTAGGTTGCCGGGGTGTCCGTGGTCGGACGCTGGTAATTCGGGCCGAGCATGCAGCCCGTCAGGCCCAGGCACACCACGAGGGGAAGATGAAAGGTGCGCATCTCAATCCCCCTCATGTCGGTGTTGCGCAGCGCCGCCGGGAATCTCCCCGGTCGACGTAGACGGCGGTGGTTGAGTGGTCTGCTTGACCGTGCCTTTTTTCTCGGTCAACCGTTCGACCAGGTAGTAAAACAGCGGGATAAAGAAGATTGCGATGACTGTCGCCGCCAGCATCCCGCCAATGACCCCGGTGCCGATGGAGTGGCGACTGTTTTCGGATGCACCGACGGCAATGGCCAGCGGGACGCAGCCAAGAATAAATGCCAGGGATGTCATCACAATCGGGCGCAAGCGCTCCTTCGCGGCGGTCATGGCGGCATCGTAGGCAGACATGCCGCTTTCGCGGTTCAGCACCGCAAACTCGAAAATCAGGATGGCGTTCTTGGCGGCCAGGGCCACCAGCATGGTCAAGCCGATCTGGAAGTAAACGTCATTGCTCAACCCTCGGATCAGCACAGCCAGCAGCGCACCGAACAATGCAAAGGGCACCGCCAGCAGCACCCCGACAGGCAGTGACCATTTCTCGTATTGAGCCGCCAGGATCAGGAACACCATGATCAGGCCGAAGATGAACACCCGGGACGAGGCACCGCCGCTTTTTTTCTCCTCGAAGGCTTCACCACTCAAGGCCAGGGCGTAGTCGTTGGTCATGATTTCAGCGCTTATTTCTTCCAGCGCCTTGAGTGCCTGGCCGGAGCTGTAACCGGGGGCTGCGTTGGCGGTGAGTTTGACTGCGGGGAAGTTATTGAAACGGGTCAGCAGGTCGGGACCGGTGACGTAGCGGGTGGTCAGCACGGCTTTGAGCGGCACCATCTCCTGGTTTTTGTTGCGCACGTAGATCTGTTGCAGGTCCTCGGCCTTGAGGCGATAGCTTGGTTCTGCCTGCAGGATCACCTGCCACAGCCGGCTGAATTTGTTGAATTGCGACACATAGAGCGAGCCGAACATGGTCTGCATGGTGCTATAGACTTCTTCCACCGGCACACCCAGCGACTCTGCCTTTTCCCGGTCTACGTCGACCAGCAATTGCCGGGAAAACACGTTGAAGGTGGAGGTGATGGCGCCGAGTTCGGGGCGCTGCCTGGCTTTGGCGACAAACGTGCCGACCATTTCTGCCAGTTGATTGACGCCGGCGTCCCCCTTGCTCTGAATCCATACCTCCATGCCGCCGGTGGTGCCAAGGCCGGGAATGGACGGCGGATTCACCGGCAGAATGATCCCGCCTTGAACGTTGGCAAAAGCATGGACTGCTTTCTGGATGACGGCGGGGGCGCTTTGTTCCTTGATTGTGTCCGAGTCCTTGTAGCGCTCCTCGAAATCCTTGAACCCGACAAAAAAGGCGCCGGCATTGTTCTTGTTCTGGCCGTCGAGCAGGCTGTAACCATTAACGATGGCAACGCCCTCGACGGCCTCATCGTTCATGAAGAAGTCACTGGCTACTTTGCCCACCTCGCCGGTGCGATCGAGACTGGCGGCATCGGGCATGATCACGGCCCCCAGCAGATACCCCTGATCTTCCGGCGGCAAAAAGGCGCTGGGAATGCGCTGCGCCATGAGCAGAATCAACGCGATCATGCCGGCGAACAGTAACAACGCCAGCACGAAGCGCTTGATCATGAAGGCGACCGAGCGCGAGTAGCCCTCGGTCATGCGTTCGAAGCTGTGCTCGAACCAGCGGAAAAAAGCATTTTTTTCGCCATGTTGGGGTTTGAGCAGCAGGGCCGCCAAGGCAGGCGAAAGTGTCAACGCCACCAGACCGGATATCACCACAGAGATGGCGATGGTGATCGCGAACTGTTTGTAGAGCTGACCTGTGATCCCGCCCATGAAGGCCACCGGGATGAACACCGCGCACAGCACCAGCACGATGGCCACCACCGGGCCTGCCACTTCATCCATGGCTTTTTTCGCGGCGTCCTTGGGCGTCATCTTGTGGACATGCATGTTGCGTTCGACGTTCTCGATCACCACGATGGCGTCGTCGACCACGATACCGATGGCCAACACCATCCCGAACAGCGTCAGCATGTTCACTGAAAAGCCCAATGCCGACATCCCGATGAAGGTGCCGACGATCGACACCGGCACCGCAAGCACCGGGATCAGAGTGGCACGCAGGCTCTGCAGAAAGATGAACACCACGATGACCACCAACACCAGCGCTTCGAAAAAGGTGTATATCACCTCGGAAATCGAGGCGCGGGTAAACGCGGTGGTGTCCATTACGATCTTGTATTCGATGCCCTCGGGGAAGGTCGTCTTCATGTCTGCCAAGGTTTTGGTAACCGCTGCAGACACGTCGAGGGCGTTGGCGCCCGGTTGTTGATACACCGCAATCAGCGTTGCCGGACGGCCCTGATAGGTGCTGCGCAGCGAGTAGTCTTTTTGTCCGAGTTCGGCACGGCCGATGTCCTTGAGACGAACGATTGCCGCCCCTTCGTTGCTGGCGCGCAGAATGATGTTCTCGAACTCTACCGGCTCGGTCAGACGTCCCTTGGTGGTCACGGCAAACGACTGCTCTACCGCCTGGCCGGTGGGCGACTGGCCAACGCGACCGACAGCAAATTGCTGGTTCTGATTGGACACGGCTTTTTGCACATCTGCCGCAGTGATGCCCAACTGGGCCATCCGGTCGGGCTTGAGCCAGATCCGCATGGCGTAGTCGGGTGTGCCGAAAATACTGGCCTGGTTGGCGCCTGGAATACGCTTGATCGCATCCAGAATGTAGAGGTTGGCGTAGTTGGCCACATAGGTGCTGTCAAAACGATCACCTGCGGAGTACACGGCGAGGACCATCATGAAGGCCGATGATTTCTTCTGCACCTGAATACCCTGGCTCTGAACCGCGGAGGGCAGTTGAGGCAGGGCCAGGTTGACCCGGTTCTGCACGTCTACCTGGGCAAGGGAAGGGTCGGTGCCAATCTCGAAGAACACATTGAGGGTCATGTTGCCGGTCGCTGAGCTCGACGAGTTCATGTAGATCATGTTGTCGGCGCCGTTGACCTGCTGCTCGATTGGCGCTGCCACATTATTGGCCACGACCTGGGCATCCGCGCCCGGGTAGGTGGCTGACACCGTAATCTGTGGCGGTGTGATATCCGGGTACTGGGCGACCGGCAAACTGACCATCGCCACTGCACCGGCCAAGGTGATGATGATCGAGATAACGGAAGCAAAAATGGGGCGATCAATGCAATAGTGAGAGATGCTCATGGGCGACGCCCACTGTCTTGCACCGACGCGGTGGCTGTCGGTTTTGCCGTCGTCTCGGTTGCCGGGGGAGGGGGGGCGATGATATTCAGCGGCCCTCCGGGGGTCACTCTGATCGCACCATCGACCACGATGCGTTCACCGGCTTGCAATCCTTGGGTGATAAACCAGTCATTGCCATGCCAGTCACCCACTTCGACCACCCGTTGCTCGGGCTTGCCCTGTGCATTGATCACCCAGACGAAACGGCTTTTGGCTCCCTCCAGAACGGCCTTCTGCGGCACCGTAATGGCGTTCGGCCTGGAAGCCCCGATGGCCCGCACCCGCACGAACTGTCCGGGTCTGAGTAGGCCTGTCGGGTTGGCAACCACCGCCCGGACCAGAAAGGTCCCGGTATCCTGGCTATAAGAAGGCGCTGCAAAATTCAGGCGGCCACGCTCAGGGACAACGGTGCCGTCGGCCAGCACGACCTCTACGACGAACTCACTGCGCAGGGGAAATATAAGGTGTCCAGACGCAATCTCGTCGCGGAACTTGAGCGTCTCGTTTTCCGAAAGACTGAAGTTGACGTAGATAGGGTCCATCTGTGAAACGGTGGTCAGCAGCCCGGATTCACCCGGCGTGACGTAACTGCCTTCCTGCTTTTTGGCAAAACTTGAAAGGCCGGTGAGGGGCGAGGCTATGGTGGTGTAACTGAGGTTCAACTGTTCGGTTCGAACCGTGCCCTCGGCGGCAAGCACGGCAGCCCGTGTCTGACGCTCATCACCGACAGCATTGTCCAGATCCATCTTGCTGACCGCATTCTGCGCCGCCAAGGGACGGACACGGGCCAGCGTAGCCTTGGCGACTTCCCAGCGTGCCTGTTGTTGAGCCAATTGGCCCTGAGCCGACAGCAATGACGCTTCAAAAGGTTTACGGTCCATCTGGAACAGCGTTTGCCCGGTTTTTACCAAATCGCCTTCGGTGTACAGCCGCTTCTCCAGGAAGCCGGCAACCCGGGCGCGGATCTCAACCTCGCGGGAACTTTGTGTCTGGGCAACGAATTCGAATGTTACCGGGGTGTCGCGGGCGGTGACCGTCATGACCGTCACATCGGGGGCTTGGCGAGCCAGGGTCACGGGCTCTTTGCCGCAACCGACCAGGCTCAAGACCCCGACCATAATGGCAACAGGCAAGCCGACGAGCTGCCTGACAACAATCATGTTTGCGCCCATTCTCACGCTCCCTAAACGCTTAGCCACGCTTTCGTAAAACGCTAACACCCGCAGACCGTGGCATTTCTGACAATAATCAATGAATACGACCGGCCAGCCGCGAGACCCATGGATTGGCGCTCAAGCCGTGCAGCAGCACGCTGAGTAAAACGGTACAGGCAGCGACAGATACCAAGGTGCGACTGGTTTCTAGAGGGTAGTCCAATATCATGACGGCGAAGACGATGCTGGCCAGGCCGCGTGGGCCGAACCAGCCGATGAACAGGCGGGTTTCGAAATCAAAGCCGGTTCCTGTCAGGCTGATCAGCACGGGCACTATGCGAATCACGGTCAGACTAAGCACTGCATACAGGCAGATGTTCAGGGTGAGATTGTTCCAGGCCCAAGGGATCACAATTGCGCCGAATACGACCCACGTGATGACCGACAGCAGGCTGGCGAATTCTTCACTGGCTTCGAGCAGATGATGCTTTTGTTCGGTAAACAAAAAACTGGCGAGCAACCCACCGACGAACGCGCCGATAAAACCGCTACCGCCCAATGTTTGCGCGGTGGCAAAGCACAAAATGGCGAGCCCCGGCAGTGTCAGTTGCGACCACATGGGGGCTTGCCAATGGTGTTTTGCGGCGTAACGCTGCAACAGCCAGGCAATGAGCGTAAGCGCCACACCACTGATTGCACCGATGCCCAGCTCCTCGATAACCAACTCTACCGCGAGTGAAAGCGGCGACTGCGTCTGCTCTTCGACCAGCAGTGCAAGGAACATCAGCAGCACTGGAACACAGATCCCGTCATTCAGCCCGCTTTCTACGTTCAGTCCTTCACGCACGGGGGCGGGCACCTTGGGATTACTCACCACCGCCTTCCCCAGCGCAGCGTCGGTGGGCGCCAGAAGGGTCGCCAGTATGGCCAGTTCCAATGGCGGTACTTGCGGGAACAGCCAGATACCGACCAGCCAGCCACTGAGCATGGTCAGTGGCAGACCTATCATCAATAAACGCAACGGCAACCCTTCGTGCGCCCTTAAAACCTTGAGGTCAGCATTGGCCGCATCGCTAAAGAGAACAATGGCCAATGTCAGCTCTGCCAGAATCCTGAGACCATCCTTGTCAATCCGGGGTTGCAGAATTCCCAGGAACGCAGGGCCAAGAATCAGGCCGGCAAGCATGAACATGAGTGGACCGTTGAGCAGGCGAGATTCGAAGCGCCCCGCAAATATGCTGTAGGTCAGGAGGAAGGCGGCAAGCAGAGCTAAGTTCTGATACATCGCAGACCTGCTTATCCAGGTTGATGTAAAGGCAATGGTGTCATTGCCAGGACGAGGCGCAGCCGAAATCAAAACATCAGGTTAGTCCACATGCTCGGGTTTGACCGGGTCGCCCGACTTCAAACCCAACTGCGCCCTGACATCGTCGAGACTGGAGAAGCGATAACGCAGGATGAGTTCGTTCGTTGTCGATTCGTCTGATTTAAATCAAGGCAGGGCCACTCGGTACGTCCATTGAAACAAGTATTGCCTTGCCAACTGACTCAGTGGTGACCCAGGTTTCAGTTTTTTCTCTCGACCAACGATAAGAACGGTCGCTCCTGCACGTTCGATACTGATGGAGTGCGGTGAGTGTGGGTTTTGTGCTTTCTTGATCGATGTCAACCACATGGAGCGGACGGCTCTGTAGTCTCCAGAGATCGACATACCCGTGCGTAACGGGTTGCCTTGACTCAAGGCGACACCTCCATGATCTATCCGCTGATTCTGACGTTGCATCTGTTTGCCGCCCTGATCTTTATCGGCACGGTGTTCTTCGAAGTGCTGTTCCTTGAAAGTATCCGCAAACAGCTACCCACCAGGGTCATGTTGCTGGTGGAGGAAGGCATCGGCCGGCGAGCGCGCTCGCTGATGCCGTGGGTGCTGCTGGTATTGTTCGGTGCGGGGCTCGGCATGGTCTGGCTGCGCTACCTGCCGGTCCTTGCCTCACCATTGGCTTCATCGTTAGGCACATTGCTTGCCTTGAAAGTCGCGGTGGCCGTGAGCGTACTGCTGCACTTCCTGGTGGCCATGTTTTTGTTCAAGCGTGGCCGAATGAGTCCGCGGTACCTGCAGTTCATCCACGGCAGCCTGTTTTGTCACATGATCGTTATCGTGCTGCTGGCCAAGGGAATGTTTTATCTGACCTGGTGATCGGCTTTGACGGGTAGTCTGTTCTTCCAAGACTTTGCTTGTGCTTGATGCAAATCAAGGCGTATTGATCGTTGAACCCCGACACTGATGATCCGCAGCCAGTGTCGGAGACCTTCATGCTCGATTTCTTTTACAACCCCGGCGAGCTGGTCGCCCGGTGCGATCAGGGCGTGCTCGACCCCAACTGTCATGCCGACACACAAAAATTCCATGAGGGTATCGGATCACTGGATCTGCTTCGCGCGTTGCGCGTCAGCCGCCAGAAGCGACATCCGCTGTCCCTGAACGTGCAGCTACCCTCCAGTCTCAAGCTTTCCTTTTGTTCCCCTCGTGACAGCGCCGACGAGCACCAGGTTATTGAGCAGTACCTCCAGCATCTGGAGCAGGAGATCGACCTCGTCGGTTGCCACCTGGATGCGCAGCAACGGGTGGAACAGTTTCATCTGGGCGGCGGAACACTCACCACTGCTCACATAGGGCGGCTGATGAGTCACCTGCGTAGCCGTTTCAACTTTCTCTTACATGATTGCGGCGACTACAGCGTCGAGGTGGACCTCTATCAAACCGATTGGGCGACCATGGGCGTGCTGCGCGACCACGGTTTCAACCATGTCAGTATCGGCGTTCCGGATTTCGACAGCGACTGTGAAAGGTCGGTGGCCTGTTACCAGAACCCGGCGCCGATCCAGTCGCTCATGGACGCGGCGCGGACCTTTGGTTTTCGATCCATTAACGTCGATCTGGGTTTTGGCCATGCCTGGCAGACGCCAGACAGTTTTGCGTTGAAGCTGGCGAGCATTATCAAGCTGGAGCCAGACCGGCTGATGGTGTTCGATTATGCCCGGCCACCACGGCGCTATCGTCCGGTGCCCGGTGACAAAGTCAGAGCGCCGTGCAGCCAGGTCGATAAAGGCACGATGCGCCAAATCTGCTTTGATCAACTGCTTTGCGCGGGTTATCACTACATCGGTATGGGGCAGTTTGTCCGGCCCGATGATGATTTGGCCGTCGCCCAGGAGCGAGGCCGGTTGCGCCGCACCTGTGAGGGTTTCTCCCGTCACGGCTATTGCGATCATGTTGGATTCGGTTTGGGTGCCATTAGCCAGATCGACGATTTGTACACGCAAAACACCGACGAGATTGAACGCTATCAGCAGCAACTGGACATGCGGCAATTGCCGACGTGTCGAGGCTGGCGCTTCGAGGCGGGGGAGCAAATCAGGCAAATGGTCATGGAGCGACTGGCGTGTGATCTGGAACTGGATATACGCGCCATCGAAAGACGTTATGGGCTGGTTTTTTCCAGGTATTTCTCGTCGGTCTGGCCGTTGCTGGAGCAATTGAGTCGTGAGGGGTTGATTGAGTTGTCGGACCGCTTCATCAGCATTCTCCCTGCCGGTCGGCCGGAAGTGGATGCCATCTGCAACCTGTTTGAAAAGGATGTGGGCGGTGCGAGGTGTTAACCCATTTGCGAGTTGATTGATCATGAAGCCTTCCTTTGATTTCAATCGCGCCCTGGTCGAAAAGTATGACCGCCCGGGGCCGCGCTACACTTCTTATCCAACCGCGCCACAGTTCCATCAGGCCTTTGCCGTTGACGACTACCAGCGTGCCGCCCGCGAGAGCAACCAGGCGAGCGCGTCGAAACCGCTGTCGGTGTATATCCACATTCCGTTTTGCAAAAGTCTTTGTTACTACTGCGCCTGCAACAAAATCATTACCCAGAAAACCCATCGCGCCGTCGAGTACCTTCGGTACCTCAAGCTTGAGATTGCGATGCAGGCGGCCTTGTTCGACAGCACCCGTAAACTCACGCAATTGCACCTGGGCGGCGGCACGCCTACTTATTTAACCAGTGAACAGCTCGCGGACCTGATGGATTGCCTGCACCAGGCGTTCAACATGGATGACAGCGATGACCATGAATTTTCCATCGAAGTCGACCCGCGCACCATCAGCACCGAGCAGATCCAGTCGCTGCGCCAGTTGGGCTTCAATCGCCTGAGCTTCGGTGTTCAGGATTTCGACCCCGACGTGCAGGCCGCGGTCAATCGCCAGCAAAGTGAAGAGCAGATTTATGCGCTGGTTGCTGCGGCACGCGAGGCGCAATTCAAGTCGATCAGCGTCGATCTGATCTATGGCCTGCCGTTGCAAACCGTGCAGAGTTTCGACGTCACCCTCGGCAAGATCATCGCGCTGCGTCCGGACCGGATTGCCGCCTACAGCTACGCGCATCTGCCGGAAATGGTTCGCGCACAACGGTTGATTCGTCCCGCCGACATGCCGCCGCCGGAGCGCAAGCTGGAATTGCTTGAACTGACCATCCGCCGTCTGACCGCGGCCGGTTACGTCTATATCGGCATGGATCATTTCGCCTTGCCGGACGACGAGCTGTCGCTGGCCCGGGCCAATGGCACCCTGCAGCGTAACTTTCAGGGCTACTCCACCCACGCCGACTGCGACTTGATCGGCCTCGGCGTGTCCTCGATCGGCAAGGTCGGCGACAGCTACAGCCAGAGCGTCAAGGAGCTGTCTCAGTACTACGCGCGTCTGGACCAAGGCCTGCTACCGGTGCATCGCGGCTACCGCTTGAGCGCAGACGACTTGCTGCGCCGTGAAGTGATCAGCGACCTGATGTGCCATGGCCGTATTACGTTTAACCGCTATGAAATGCGTCATGACATTCTCTTCACCGAGTACTTTGCCGATGCCTTGGCCCAACTGGAGGAATATGTTCGCGACGGACTGCTGCAGATCCACTGCGACGAACTGGTGCTGTTACCACAGGGGCACTTGATGATGCGCAGTGCCGCGATGGCGTTTGACGCCTATCTGGGTAGTGAGCAAAAAGGCCTGTTTTCACGCACGGTTTGAGTCATTGGCGCCTGTCCTCATGGGCTAATTTCTCAAGTTGATTTCAATCAAGGGCAGGGGGCGCAACGCTCCCTAACATGACCGAAAGCCCTTTTGAAATCAGCGAGCCCATGACAATCCATCCGCCTTCGGTACACGGCAACCTGCGCGCCTGGGGCGTCGGGCTGGTGGTCATGCTAATGCTGATGCTCGCCACCTTTGAGGCGGTGCAAGCCAAGCAATACGGCGATATCGAGCAGCAGCGCATCGAGAAAACTTTCCCTCAGACCGATTCCGTTTCCGCCCCCGAAGGCCGGTTCAAGGTGCGCACGCTGTCCGCCGCCGGCAAAGTGCTCGGCTATGTGTTCCAGAGTCTGGACGTGGTGGACATTCCTGCCTACTCGGGCAAGCCGATCAATACCCAGGTGATCCTCGACACTGCTGGTGCGATTCAGGATGCCTATGTGCTGGAGCACCATGAGCCCATTCTGCTGATCGGCATTCCTGAGGCAAAACTTCACGGCTTCAGCGCCAGGTACAAGGGCATCAAGGTCAGCCAGCGGGTGGTCGTCGGCCATTCCAGCGACCCGAAGGCCGTCACCGTCGATGCGATTGCCGGGGCTACCGTCACGGCGATGGTGGTCAACGAGGTCATCATGCGCGCCGCCCACGACGTGGCCGTATCGCTCAAGCTGATCGAGGACACGGGCGGTGTGGCACGCATGCCTGCCACCGTGCGCCAGGACTTTTTCGAACCCGCCACCTGGGAGCAACTCACCGGCAACGGCGCCATCCGCCGCTTGAACCTGACCCGTGGTCAGGTCGACGCCGCCTTCAAGGGCACCGACGCCGAAGGCGTGGAAAACGCCGCCGCCGATCAGGTGGATGAGACCTTTATCGAGCTCTACACCGCCGACCTGAATCCGCCGACCATCGGCCGTGCGCTGCTGGGCGACAATCAATATCGCTTACTTATGCAGGACCTCAAGCCCGGCGAGCAGGCCATTGTGGTGCTGGGTCGTGGGCTTTTTTCCTATAAAGGCTCGGGGTATGTGCGCGGCGGGATTTTCGATCGGGTGCAATTGCGCCAGTTCGGCAACGTCATCAGTTTTCGCGACATGGACCATCAGCGGCTCTCCGACGTCTTTGCCAAGGGCATGCCGGAATTCACTGAAATGTCGATTTTCATTGTGCGCGAGCCGGCCCGGTTCGACCCGGGATCGCCCTGGTCCCTGGAATTGCTGGTGCGTCGTCAAACCGGGCCGCTCAGTGGCACGTTCAGCAGCTTCGAACTGCCTTATCAACTGCCCGAGCCATACCTTGAGCGGCCACTGCCCAGCGCCGAAGAATTGGCCGCCCTCGAGGAAGCCGGTCGGCCGATGTGGTTGACCATCTGGTACCAGAAATCCTTTCAGATCACCGTGCTCGGCAGCGCATTACTTCTGCTGATGGCGATCCTGTTCCTGCAGGACTCCTTCACACGTCGGCCACGTTTTCTGCACTGGCTGCGCCGAGGTTACCTGGTCTTTACCGTGGTGTTTCTCGGCTGGTATGCGCTGGGGCAGCTGTCGGTGGTCAATGTGCTGACCTTCGCCCATGCGCTGTTCGATCACTTTCGCTGGGAGCTGTTTCTCACCGACCCGCTGATCTTCATGCTCTGGGTCTTCACCGCTGCGAGCATTCTGCTGTGGGGGCGGGGCGTATTCTGCGGCTGGTTGTGCCCGTTCGGTGCCTTGCAGGAGCTGATCAACGAAGCCGCGCGCAAGCTGAGAATCCCCCAATACGAATTGCCTTTCGCGGTGCATGAACGGCTGTGGGCCATCAAATACATCATTTTGCTGCTGCTGTTCGGCCTCTCCCTTGAGTCGATGTCCACCGCCGAATTGTTCGCCGAGGTGGAACCGTTCAAGACCGCTGTCACCCTCAAGTTCGACCGCCAATGGTGGTTCGTCCTCTACGCGGTGGCACTGCTGGTCATCAACCTCTTCACCCGCAAAGTCTATTGCCGCTACATCTGCCCGTTGGGAGCCGCGCTGGCGATTCCGAGCAAATTTCGCCTGTTCGACTGGCTCAAACGCCGCAAGGACTGTGGCACACCCTGCCAGCTGTGCGCCAAGGAGTGCGAGATCCAGGCGATTCATCCCGATGGCCGAATCAATGCCAACGAGTGCCACTACTGCCTCGATTGCCAGATGACTTACCAGAACGACAACAAGTGTCCGCCGCTGATCAACAAGCGCAAGAAGCGCGGCAAACCGGCACCCATCGCTGTGCAACTGATACCTGTCGTGGAAGTGAGCGCTCTGGAATGAACCCCGCGAGCGCCTGTGCGCTGCGACCGTTTTTATCCCTTCAAGGAACACACCTGATGAACGACACAGAATCCAAGAAAACCACTGAAGTGCCGGAATCGACCGGCCTCAGTCGTCGCGGTTTCCTGGGCACCAGTGCGGTAACCGGCGCGGTACTGGCCGGTGCCACGGCCATCGGTGGCGCGGTGTTTACCCGTGAGACCTGGGCGGCTGCGGCCAAGGACGCGCAACTCAAAACCCACGTCGGGCCGGGCGAACTGGACCAGTACTACGGTTTCTGGAGTGGCGGTCATCAGGGGGAAGTGCGGATCATGGGCATTCCGTCGATGCGCGAGCTGTTGCGTGTACCGGTGTTCAACGTCGACTCCGCCACTGGCTGGGGCCTGACCAACGAAAGCAAACGGATCATGGGCGACAGCGCGCATTTCCAGAATGGCGACTGCCACCACCCGCATTTGTCCATGACTGACGGCAAGTACGACGGCAAATACCTGTTCATCAATGACAAGGCCAACAGCCGTGTTGCGCGAATCCGTCTGGACATCATGAAGTGCGACAAGATGCTCACCGTGCCCAATGTGCAGGCCGTTCACGGGCTGCGCCTGCAAAAAGTGCCGCACACAAAATACGTGTTCGCCAATGCCGAATTCGTGATTCCACACCCCAATGACGGCAGCACCTTCGACCTGCAGGACAAGAACAGCTACACGATGTTTAACGCCATCGACGCCGAGAAAATGGAGATGGCCTTCCAGGTCATTGTCGATGGCAACCTGGACAACACCGACGCCGACTACACCGGCAAATACGCGGCGTCCACCTGCTACAACTCGGAGAAGGCCTACGACCTGGGCGGCATGATGCGCAACGAGCGCGACTGGGTGGTGGTGTTCAACATCCCGCGCATCGAAGCGGCGATCAAGGCTGGCAAGTTCATCACCCTGGACGGCTCGAAAGTGCCGGTGGTCGACGGTCGTAAAACCGATGGCAAGGACAGCGCATTCACCCGTTACATCCCGACGCCGAAGAACCCCCACGGCCTCAATACCTCGCCTGATGGCAAATACTTCATTGCCAACGGCAAGCTTTCGCCGACCTGCACCATCATTGCCATCGCCAAGCTTGACGATCTGTTCGACGACAAATTCAAGGACCCGCGCGACGTGGTGGTCGGTGAACCCGAGCTCGGTCTGGGCCCGCTGCACACCACTTTCGACGGCCGCGGCAATGCGTATACCACGCTGTTTATCGACAGCCAGGTGGTTAAGTGGAACGTGGAGGAGGCCATTCGCGCGTACACCGGCGAGAAGGTCAACTACATCAAGCAGAAACTCGACGTGCAATACCAGCCAGGTCACAACCATGCGTCGCTGACCGAAACCAGTGAGGCCGACGGCCAATGGCTGATGGTGCTCAGCAAGTTTTCCAAGGATCGCTTCCTGCCGACGGGCCCGCTGCACCCGGAAAACGATCAACTGATCGATATCTCCGGCGAGGAAATGAAACTGGTGCATGACGGCCCGGCCTTCGCCGAACCCCACGACTGCGTCATGGCCCGCCGCGACCAGATCAAGACCAAGAAGATCTGGGACCGCAACGACCCGTTTTTTGCCGAGACGGTGGCGATCGCCGCCAAAGACGGGATCAAGCTGGAGACCGACAACAAGGTCATCCGCGACGGCAACAAAGTCCGCGTCTACATGACCTCGATGGCCCCGGCCTACGGTTTGCCGGAGTTCACCGTCAAACAAGGCAACGAGGTCACGGTGACCATCACCAACATCGACCAGATTGAAGACGTGACCCACGGCTTCGTGATGACCAACCATGGCGTGAGCATGGAAATCAGCCCGCAGCAGACCTCGTCGATCACCTTCATCGCCGACAAGGCCGGCCTGCACTGGTACTACTGCAGCTGGTTCTGCCATGCGCTGCACATGGAAATGGTCGGCCGCATGAAGGTCGAGAAGGCCTGACCGTTGCCCATCGACAGGAGCGAAGCAATGACTGATAGCAAGGGAAACCCGGTGACGGTCATTGCATTTGCGCTCCTGCTGATGTCCGGCAGCGCGCTGGCGGTGCAACCCATCACCTCGTTGCCGCTGCGGGTGGACGCCAATCAACGCTGGCACCTGCCGGTGGGGGAATACCGGGGCTCGTTCAGTGTCGATCAACCGATGCAGATTCTCTGCGAGCCCGGCGCGGTATTTCAGGGGGAGGGGCAGGGCAACGGTGTGATCATCAGCGCGCCGGATGTCGCCATCGAAGGCTGCACCTTTCTAAACTGGGGACACGACCTCACCGCCATGAATGCGGCGGTGTTTATCCAGCCCAAGGCCCATGGTGCGGTGATTAAAGGCAATCGCCTGCAGGGTAAGGGCTTCGGTATCTGGGTCGACGGCACTCAGGATGTGAGCCTGATCGACAACCGCATTCAGGGTGATCCGGCGATGCGTTCGCAAGATCGCGGCAACGGCATTCACCTGTATGCCGTGCATGGCGCCAAGGTCATTGGCAACCAGGTGCGCGACACCCGCGATGGCATCTACATCGACACCTCCAACGGCAACCTGCTGCAGGGCAATACCCTTGAAGACCTGCGCTACGGGGTGCATTACATGTTCGCCAACGATAACCAACTGATCGGCAACACCACCCGCCGCACCCGCACCGGCTACGCCTTGATGCAAAGCCGCAAGCTCACGGTGATCGGCAATCGCTCCGAACAGGACCAGAACTACGGGATCCTGATGAACTACATCACCTATTCAACCTTGCGTGACAACTTCGTCACTGACGTGCGCGACGGCTCGACCGGCGACAGCATGATCAGCGGCGCCGAGGGCAAGGCGCTGTTCATCTACAACTCGCTGTTCAACAGCATCGAACACAACCACTTCGAGCACAGCGCCGTGGGCATCCATCTCACCGCCGGCTCGGAAGACAACCGCATCGCCGACAACGCGTTTGTCGGCAACCAGCGGCAGGTCAAGTACGTCGCCACCCGCTTGCAGGAATGGTCGGTGGATGGCCGTGGTAACTACTGGAGCGATTACCTGGGCTGGGACCGCAACAACGACGGCCTCGGCGATATCGCCTACGAACCCAATGACAACGTCGACCGCCTGCTCTGGCTGTACCCGCAGGTACGACTGTTGATGAACAGCCCCGGCATCGAGTTGCTGCGCTGGGTGCAACGGGCCTTTCCGGTGATGAAATCGCCGGGGGTGCTGGACAGCCATCCGCTGATGAAATCATCCACTCAACCCCTGACCCAGGAGCCCAACTCATGAACGTCATCGACATCGAAGGCGTCAGCCAGCGCTATGGGCATGCCACCGTGTTGCATCAGCTCAACCTCAGCCTGGCGGAAGGTGAAGTGCTGGGTTTGTTCGGTCATAACGGCGCGGGCAAGACCACCAGCATGAAACTGGTGCTGGGCCTGCTCCAGCCCAGCGAAGGGCAGGTCCGGGTGTTCGGTCGCTTGCCCTGCGATCCCCACGTACGACGCCTGCTCGGTTATCTGCCGGAGAACGTGACGTTTTACCCGCAGCTGAGCGGTGTTGAAACCTTGCGCCATTTCGCGCGACTCAAAGGCGCCGCGTCCGCCCAAGTGGACGCACTGCTGGAGGAAGTCGGCCTGGCCGGTGCGGCGCATCGGCGGGTCAAGACCTACTCCAAGGGCATGCGTCAACGGTTGGGGCTGGCGCAGGCGCTACTCGGCGAGCCGCGTTTGTTGCTGCTCGACGAACCAACAGTCGGCCTCGACCCCATCGCCACTCAGGACTTGTATCGGTTGCTCGATCGCCTGCGCAGCCAAGGCACCAGCATCATTCTGTGTTCCCACGTCTTGCCCGGTGTCGAGGCGCACATCAACCGCGCCGCGATTCTGACCCAGGGACGTCTGCTGGCACTGGGGAGTCTACGCAGTTTGCGCGAGGAAGCCGGGTTGCCGACGCTGATTCGCGCCAACGGCCTCAAGCACGCCGGGCCCTTGCAGCAACGCTGGAACAACGCCGGGCACCTCACCGAGCGCTGGGGCGTCGAAGGTCTTGAAGTGGCCGCACTCAATGGCAGCAAGCTCGGGCTGTTGCGCCAGCTGCTCAATGAAGACGAGCCGGCCGACGTGGAAATCCATCAACCGTCGCTGGAAGATATTTACCGCTACTACATGAGCCGGGCCGGTGCGGCGCCAATCGGGGAGGCCGTATGAACGCTGTCTGGAACATGGCCCGCAAGGAATTCAGTGACGGTTTGCGCAATCGCTGGTTGTTGGCAATCAGTGTGTTGTTCGCGGTGCTGGCCATCGGCATCGCCTGGCTGGGCGCCGCGGCCTCCGGGCAGTTGGGTTTCACCTCGGTGCCGGCCACCATCGCCAGCCTCGCCAGTCTGGCGACGTTTTTGATGCCGTTGATTGCGTTGCTGTTGGCCTATGACGCCATCGTCGGCGAGGACGAGAGCGGCACGTTGCTGCTGTTGCTGACGTACCCCTTGGGTCGCGGGCAGATTCTGCTCGGCAAGTTTGTCGGCCACGGGTTGATCCTGGCGCTGGCGACGCTGATCGGTTTCGGCTGCGCCATGCTGGCCATCGCGGTGCTGGTGGACAACGTCGAACTGAGCCTGCTGCTTTGGGCGTTTGGCCGGTTCATGGCGTCGTCGACGTTGTTGGGTTGGGGGTTTCTGGGGTTGGCCTATGTGCTGAGCAGTGCTTCGGCCGAGAAATCCACGGCGGCCGGGCTGGCGCTGGGCGTGTGGTTCTTCTTCGTGCTGGTGTTCGATCTGGCCCTGCTGGCGCTGTTGGTGCTCAGCGAAGGGCAGTTCAACCCGAAAGTGCTGCCCTGGTTGCTGCTGCTCAACCCCGCTGACATCTATCGCCTGATCAACCTTTCCGGTTTTGAACCCGGTGCCGGCAACACGGGTGTGCTGACGCTTGGCAGCGATTTGCCGATGCCGGGCTCGATGCTCTGGCTATGCCTGTCGCTGTGGGTGGCGGTGCCATTGGGTTCGGCCTGGTTGTTGTTTCGTCGCCGAGCGACATGAATTTTCACTTTGATGGTTTTGGAGTAGTTGACGATGAATGCGTTTTATCTGACGACGATGCGCGCGGTGGCGGGCCTGATGATGTGCCTCCTGCTGACGGCCTGTGACAACCCAGTGCAAGCCACTTACAGCGACGCCGCCGCAGCCTTTCATCCCAGTGATGAATGCCATGTCTGCGGGATGATTATCGACGGATTCCCCGGGCCCAAGGGCGAAGTGGTCGAGCGGGCGGGGATCAAGAAGTTCTGTTCCACGGCGGAAATGATCGGCTGGTGGTTGCAGCCGGAAAACCATCATGGCGATGCCAAACTGTATGTCCACGACATGGGCCGCAGCCCGTGGAACGCGCCGAATGACGCCCACCTGATCGATGCCAAAGACGCCTTCTACGTGGTCGGTACCCAACTCAAAGGCGCCATGGGCGTGGTGCTGGCGTCGTTCTCAAGTCGCGAGGCCGCTGAAAAGCTTGCCGCTGAACAGGGCGGTCGCTTGCTGCGCTTCAGCGAGATCACTCCGGCGCTGCTGCAACAACACTAACGTCGTTTTAAAAGCCTGATCGCCGTCAAGTCGTTTTTTTGTCTCCTGCTCAAAGATAGGGCTCGCTACGTCCTCAGTGCTGGCATCCGTGATGCCCAGGAGAAAATGATGAAAACCGAGTTTCAAGATCGTTTGGCGGTGGTCACAGGTGCCAGCTCCGGGATCGGCCTGGCGCTGTGCGCCGCGCTGTTACCGCGCGGGGTCAAGGTGCTGGCGATGTCACGGACCCTCGGTGAATTGCCGGCCTTGCAGCAGATCTACGGCGAGCGGTTGCAGTGGTTTGCCGGGGACGTCACAAGTCAGCAAGACCTGAGCGAACTGGCCGAGCGCGCTGCGGCGATGGGCCCCGTGGACTATTTGGTGCCTAACGCGGGTGTCGCCGAGATGGCCGACAGCCTGGATATGCAGGCCTTCCAGCGTCAGTGGGCGGTCAACGGCGCCGGGGCGTTGAACACCCTGGCGGCGTTACGCGGTGAATTGGCGAGCCCGGCTTCGGTGGTGTTTGTCGGGAGCTTCCTGACCGGATCGAGCTTTCCCGGGTTGGCCGCTTGCATTGCCAGCAAGGCGGCGCTCGCGGCTCAGGCGCGGACGTTGGCGGTGGAGTTTGCGAGCTTTGATGTGCGCATTAATCTGGTCTCGCCGGGACCGACGGCTACCTCGATGTGGGATCACTTGGGGTTGAGCGATGGGGAGCTTGACGATGTTGCCGACACGCTTGGTAAACGTCTGTTGCCGGGGCATTTTCTTGATGCGGCGGCGGTGGCCAATGTGATTGTTTTTCAGCTGTCGCAGGGGGGTCGGGGTGTTTACGGCCAGGACTGGAAGGTTGATAACGGTTACACCTTGGGCTGAAGTCCGTTCGGGGTACATATCCGTTTCTGCGGTAACGGCTACTATTGATTCCGCTTTTACAGCGGGTCACTTGGAAAAGCGCCAAGTAACCAAACGCTTTCGCCCCTGACGTACGGTGCCTCGCCTAGGCTCGGCATGCCCTCGCTCCGGTCCTGCTCCGTGGGCCCGCCGCCATCGGCCATCCATGGCCGGGGGCGGCTACCGCGGCATCCTTGCCGCGGTGCCCACTGCGCAGAACCTGCGCTCGGCCTTCCGACGGGGCAGATCAAGATCAAGTTCAAAAGCCAGATCAAAAGCCAAAGCGAGGCGGCCTGATAGCCGACCTGATGTCTGTCAGGGGCATCGGCGGTGGACCTCCATGTCATGCCCGCCAAAAATCCAACTGTGGGAGCGAGCCTGCTCGCGAAGGCGGACTTACATTCAACATTGATGTCGACTGACAGGGCCTCATCGCGAGCAGGCTCGCTCCCACAGGGGAATGCGTACGCTTGAAGATACAGGCCGGCCGGTAGGCCGCCTCGCAGTGTTTTTGCGGTAGTCGCCCCCTCGAGAGGCCCACGGAGCAGGACCGGAGCGAGTGTATGGCGAGCCTCCGAACGAAAGGGGTAAAAGCGTTTTGGTTACTTGGCGCTTTTCCAAAGTGACTCGCTGTAAAAGCGAAACCAATAGCCGCCGTTACCAAAGAAACGGATATACCCCCAAGGCCTAGTGCGAAGTCCCCTCGGCAAACTCAATCTTGTTCCCCACGTTGTACTTGCCCGAAGGCTTGTTCATCGGAATGCGTTTGATCTCCTGCAAGGTGTTGCTGTCGTAGACGATCAGCGCGCCATCGGTGGCCCAGATGCTCAGCAGCAAGTAGCGGCCGTCGCGAGTGAACTCAACATGAGCGGCGGTTTTGCCGGGTACCGGGCGCAGTGTGTGGGCGATTTCCAGGGTCTGTTTGTCGATCAGGTGGATCGCATCGTTGTCGGGCCCGAAGAACACGTCAGTCCAGGCGTACCGCGAGTTGACATGACTGCGCATGAAGAAGCCCGGCCCCAGGGTCGGGATTTCCTTGATCAGTTTCCAGGTCTTGAAGTCGATGACCGAGATCAGTCCCTTGCTGATATTCGGCGTGGCGAACACCCATTCACCGTTGCGTTTCCAATAGGTCCCCGACCCCAAATGCGGCATGCCCGGCAGCGGTATGTCGGTGACCACCTTGCCGCTGTCGAGGTCGATGACCTGGCCGCCCTGGGCCTTGCGCGACGTGGCCAGCAGCTGTTTGTAGTCCGGCGAAAAGGAAAAATCATCGAGAAAATCCCCGGCAGGAATCCGCCGGGGTTCGAAATCCGGTGTGCCCGCCCAGGACAGCTCCCAGACTTCCTTCACGTCCTTGAGTGCGACGATGAAACTGTCGCGCGGCGGGGCGGAGTAAACCGCGCTGACCCGTGACGCGGTACCGTTCTGACCGATGGTCGGGATGGTTTTGACCAGCGACAGATCGCGGGCATCGAGCACCACCAGGTTGCCGGGCAAATAGTTGCCCACCAGCACCCAGCGTCCATCCTTGCTCACCGCCAGGTTGCGGGTGTTAAGGCCGGCGCGGACCTCGGCGATCAGCTTCAGGTTGTGCAAGTCATACAGACTGATCCAGCCGTCACGGGAAGCGAAGTAGACGAAGCGCCCGTCGGGCGAGAACTTCGGTCCGCCGTGCACGGCGAAGTGCGAAGCGAACCGCGCGAGCACCTCAAATCGGTCACCGTCGACGATGTCGATGTGATGGTCGCCAGCTTCTACCACCACAAACAGGTTCATCGGGTCGGCGCCGTGCTGGGGCGTGGAGGGCAGTTTGCTCAGGTCCGCGAGCATCGAGTAACTGCCGAGTATGTCGTCATTGCTCCAGGTGGGCGGGGTGGCGGGCGGTTGCTGAAGGTAATCCACCAGCGCGTCGACCTGCGCGGGGCTGAACACGTTGGCATAGCCGGTCATCTGGCTCGCGGGGCGACCGTTTTGAATCACGCTGCGGATTTCATCAGGTTTGATCCGGCTGAGGCTCTCAGGCAACAACGCCGGCCCTGCGCCGCCGAGACGGTTGATACCGTGACAGCTCTGGCAATGCTGCTGATAGAGTTGCGCCGCGTGTTCAAGTGCCGGCACTGCTGCGCCGGCCTGGGCCGCACTGACCCCTAACAGGTGGGCAAGTACGATGCGCCTCATATCGCCACCTTGGCGCGACGTAGCAGGGCTTGGGTCGGGTAGAGTCGCGCCGGGTATTCCAGCTGTTCTGCGTCAAACATATCGACCACTGAGCCGATTACCGTCAGTGTCGGAATACCCGGTGGACAATCCAGCGCGAGGGTCGGCAATTGGTGCAGCTTGCCGCGGGCGACGTGCTGGTCGGGTCGCGTGCCGTTGCTGATCAGCGCCGCCGGTGTGTCGGCCGACAGCCCGGCTTCGATCAAGCGTTGAGCGATGATCCCCAGGTTCGACAAGCCCATGTAAAACACCAGCGTCTGGCTACTGTCGGCGAGGCTGCTCCAAGGCAACGACAATTCGCCATCGCGTTGCAAATGGCCGGTGATGAACCGGCAGGAATTGACCAGGTCGCGGTGGGTCAACGGTATGCCTGCATAGGCGCTGCAGCCGGAAGCGGCGGTGATTCCCGGCACCACCTGGCAATCAATGCCGCGTTGCAGCAGGTACTCCAGCTCCTCGGCACCGCGACCGAAAATGAACGGGTCGCCGCCCTTGAGCCGGACCACGCGTTGCCCTTGATCGGCGAGGTCGGCCAGCAGCTCGTTGATCTGTTCCTGGGGCAGGCTGTGGCAACCGCTGGCCTTGCCGACGTAATGACGGGCGCAGGCGAGGGGAATCAGGGTCAGCAGTTCGGGGCTGATCAGCCGGTCGTACACCACGGCGTCGGCCTGCATCAACAGGCTCCACGCGCGCAGGGTCAGCAGGCGTGGATCGCCGGGGCCGGCGCCGACCAGGGCAACTTCGCCCGGCCGGAACGTCGACTCAAGTGTGGCCGGTATAGCAATTGATGGAGGCATGGGACGTCCTTGGTGCTTCATCAGGTTGGCCGGCCCCAGCCTTTGTCAGGTGGTTGGCCGGACGGGCTATTCAGTGGGTGATGCAAGGGATGTTCGTTGACGGCGTAACACCGATTTCGTCATCGCTGAGGTGGCAGCCGGGGTCCTGGTCCCACAGATCTCCCTCGGCCCAGGCACGCGTGCGGGTGTTGCCGTTGCAGATGGGCAACCAGCGGCATTGCGCGCAACGACCACCGACAGCGCGGGGATGCTCACGCAGGCGCAACAGCAGGGCATCCGGCTGATCCAGCCACAACGTGCGGAACGGCGTGCGGCGGACATTGCCCACCGAGTGCTGCCACCAGTAGGTGTCCGGGTGCACTTCGCCGGTGTTGTCGATATTGGCAATGCCGCTGCCGGAGGCGTTGCCACCCCAGGCGCGGAGCATGTTTTCCAGGCGTGGGTAATGCTCGGGAATACGAAGGGCTGCCCATTGCAGCAGCAGAATGGCATCGGCATCGTTGTTACCGCTGACAAAATCGCTGTCGCGCCCCTGTTGGATGTCTTCCCAGGCTCGCTCAAAGATCAACGTCATGGCCTCGCGGCTCATCTGCTGGTGCGCGTCGAGTTTGCGACTGCGTTTACCGCGACCGCTGTAGTTGAGGTGCGACAGATAAAACTTCTGCACGTCGTACTCGCGCATCAGCGCCAGTAATTGGGGTAACTGCGGATGGTTTTCCTGGGTCAGGGTAGTGCGCAGCCCGACGCGAATGCCTTGTTCGCGACAGAGCCGGATCGCCTGCATGGAGCGGGCGAAGCTGCCCTTGAGTTGGCGGAAAGCGTCATGGGTGGCTTCCAGTCCATCGATGCTGATGCCGACGTAATCGAAACTCGCTGCGCTGATCTGCGCAATGTTCTGCTCATCGATCAGCGTGCCGTTGGTGGACAAGGCCACATAGAAACCTTTGGCCCGGGCGTAGGCGCTGAGCACAAACAGATCCTCGCGCAACAGCGGTTCGCCACCGGAAAGTATCAACACCTTCACCCCGGCATCGTGCAAATCGTCGATCACGGTCAGCGCGGCGGCCGTATCCAGTTCGTCGCGAAAGACACTGTCGGCCGAGGTGGCGTAGCAATGTTTGCAGGTCAGGTTGCAGCGCCTGAGCAGGTTCCAGATCACCACCGGCGCCCGGTTACTGCCCGGTGGACTGGTTCTGGGTGCAGGCGCCTGGCCTGCCAGCGCACGCAAGTATTGGCTGATCCTCAACATGCAACTCTCCTTGAGTCAGGGCGTGTTCAGTGCGAAGCGACAGGTAATCGCAAGCCGGTTTTCTTCAGGATGCGGCTGCTCACCAGCATCTCGTCGCCAACACAGGCCTCGCCCAACAAATAGCGCAGGTGCTCGTGGTAGCTGTTGATCTCATCGCGGCTGCGGCCATGCACCATGGCGAACAGGTTGTAGCGCCATCCGGTTCGGCGCGGGCGGCGATAGCAGTGGCTCACGAAAGGCTGCGCGCCGATCAGCGCGCCGAGGCGCGTTATGTCGGTGTCGCGCACATCCCAGACCGTCATGCCGTTGTGGCGATAGCCCAGTCGGTAGTGATTGGGTACGGCGGCAATGCGCCGAATCGCGCCCTCGGCCTGCAAGCGCTTAAGTAGGTCCAGGGTGGATTCGATGCTTAATTCCAGTTGTTCGGCGAGCCACGCCCACGGGTCATCCAGCAACGGCAGACCGGCCTGGGTCAACGCAATCAGACGCTGGGCGAGGGTGTCTTCAGACCGGGAAATACAGACCGACATGGTAAGTCTCCTCCTTAGGCAGGTTGAGCAGGGGCAGGCCGGTCAGGGTTTCGATGCGCTGCAGCGTCTCGGCGATGCCTTCTTCGGTCGCGCAGCCAAGCACGAACCACATGTTCCAGGCGTGTTCGCGTCGGTAGTTGTGCGCCACTTCCGGCAGGCCATTGAGCTGTTCGGCGACGTCATCGAAACGTTCTTCCGGCACCGCCAACGCGGCGAGGGTGAAGGCGCCGCCCAGCCGTTCAATGTCGAACATCGGGCCGAAGCGTGTGAGCACGCCATCAGCGAGCAGGGTGTGCAATCGGTCGAGCAGTTCAGTGCTGCTGCTCTGCAGTTCGGCCGCCAATACCCGCCAGGGGTGGCGCACCAGCGGCAAGCCCAATTGCAAACGGTTGATCAGTCGGCGGTCCAGGTCATCCATGGGTCGGTACTCCGGTGCGCGAGGGCGCAAAACGGCCGCCGCACTGTTTGAAGACCTGGGTGCTGAACAGTAATTGATGGGGCAGGTCGCTCAGTAGATGCTCCTCCAACAACGCCTGGATCTGCGCCTCAACCTGCTCACGTTGACGCCCGTGCACCATGCAAAACAGGTTGTACCGCCACTGCGGCAGGCGCCGGGGCCGTTGATAGCAGAGGTTGATGCCGGGCGCTCGCCCCAGGCGCTGGCCGACTTCGTCAATCAGCGCATCGGGAATATCCAGCACCAGCATGGCGTTGGCGGTAAAACCCAGTGCGCGATGGTGCAGCACCAGGCCGATACGGCGAAACAGCCCTTGCTCGCTCCATTGGCGCATCTGTTCGAGTACCTGGTTTTCGTCAGCGTTGAGCCGTTCGGCGAGAGCCTGATACGGGCGCGACACCAGCGGCAACCCGCCTTCGAGGTGCCGGCGCAGCGCCAATGCTTGTTTGGGGTTCAATCCTGGTGTCATGAGTTTTCTCCCAGGGCAAAGCCCAGGTCGATGCGGTAGGCGGTCAACATCGGCAGGTCCAGCGGCATGAGGCCGGTGTCGTCCTCCAGTTCCTTGAGCACGCGGTCGATGTGTTGGCGATCAGGGCCGGTCAGCACAAACCACAGGTTGTAGAAATGCTCCCGTGCGTAGTTGTGATTGACCTCCGGGTACTGACTGACGCGATCGGCCACCTGTTGCAGGCGGTCAGCGGGCACGGCGAGGGCGGCGAGGGTGCTGGCCCCGGCGCGGCTGTGTTCGAACACCGGGCCGATGCGTGAGAGGGTGCCGGCCTGATCCATTTCTTCCAGGCAGGCCATCACCTGGGATTCGCGGCAACCGAGAATCCTGGCCATCTCCTTGTACGGTGACGGACACAGCGGCATGCCGTGCTGAAAGCGGTCGATGAGTTGGCGGCTGAGTCGTTCAAGGTCCATTTCAATACCCCATTTTCTGCGCGCGACTGCTGAAGAAGATGCCGCTCGGTGCCCTGGCGGGCAGGGTGCTCAGCAGCTTCAGGCGGTACGGATCCCAGACCTGGACCTGATCACCGTCGCGTAATGACAGCCACAATTGGTCGCCGCGAGCGGTGAATTCCATGTGCAGCACCGCTGGCCCGGGGCGCAGATCGGCGACCACGGCGTGGGTTTCGGTGTCGATGACCTGAACCCGATCGTTGTCCGGGTAGGCGAAATTGACCCACAGCTGCCGACCGTCCGGGCGCGATGTGACGAACACCGGTTGGCCGGCCACCGGAATCACGGCGGTCTGCTGCCAGGTGCGTGAATCCATCACCAACACTTGATGCCGGCCGACGGCGGGCACGAAGGCCTGGTTATCGGCGACGGCCCAGCCTTCCAGGTGCGGCATCTTGTAGACCGGGAGTTTCGCCTGACCGCGTCCGTAATCGCCGAGTACTCGCTGCACGCCGCGTTCTGGATGCCAGAGGTCGAGTTGCGCCATGCCGTCTTCACCGAACAGGCCGGCCATGTAATAGCGTCCGTCCGGGGTGATCAAGGCATCGTAGGGTTGCTCACCAATGCCGGTGAAACGGCTGATTTGTGGTGTGCTGCCCTGACTGAAATCGGCGGTCCAGATCTCGCCGGTATCGAACAGGCTGAAGACAAAACGTTGCCCCGGCGCGTCGACCAGGCCGACCACCCGGGAGCGCTTGCTGCCATCGGCCAGGGGCGTGGCCGGAATATCGGCCACCAGTTGCAGGGTGTCGGCATCAAAGACCTTGACCCCGCCGGGCACGTAGTTGGACACGGCGATCAGCTTGCCGTCCTGACTGATGGCGCCACCAATGCTGTTGCCGCCCTGGATGACGCGATGGTCGATACGCCAGGTCAGCAAGTCGATTTTGCTCAACCCGCCGTCGCGCCCGAACACATAGGCGTAGCGCTGGTCACGGGAGAACACCACCGAGGCATGGGACAGATCGCCCAAACCCTCGAGTCGGGCCAGTGCGGTGTGGGTGTCGCTTTCGATGATTTGTACGCTTGCGGTGGCGCGCTCCACGACCAGGCCCAAGTCGCCGGTGCCACGCAATGGTGGCTGAACGCAAGCGGACAACAACAGCCCGGTCGCCGCTGACAGCAGGATTGAACGGATCATGGTGCGGGATATCCCTGGAGAAGTAGATCGACCAGCCAACGGATGTCGCCGGGGCTGAGCAACGGGGCCCAACCGGGCATCGCGGTGCCGGGCCGGCCTTGGGTGACGGTGGCAATCAGGCTGTCCCTGGATTTGCCGGCCAGCGCTGCGCGCGTCAGTTCGGGGCCTAGCCCGCCAGTCAGGTGCAGCCCATGGCAGGCACCGCAGTCCTGGGTCAGCAGGTGTTCGAGTTGCGCCTGACGCTGGGCGTCCGGCGCCGCAACCGCGGTTGCGCAAATGAGGAGGAGGGCCGCCAGAATCACAGCGTGTCGATACACCATCAAGACGCCCTCCTGGCGGTTATTTGAGTGTCAGTACCCAAGTCGCGAGCGTTTTCGCTTCTTCTTCAGTCACCGGGTTGGCCGGCATGGGCATCGGCCCCCAGTTGCCTTGTGTACCGTTCTTGATGTGGCTCGCGAGGGTGTCCACGGCTCCGGGTACGCCAGCGTTCTTGGCCGCTACATCCTTGAGCGCAGGGCCGACAATCTTGGTGTCGATGGAATGACAGGCTGCGCAGGGTTTGCTCTTGAACAGCTCCAGCGCGTCTTGGGCCATGGCCGGTTGCACACTCAGCGCAGCGGTCAGGGCGAACAGTGAAAACAGAGTATTTTTCATGGTGTTTCCTTGCATTGATGGAGCTCAATAGATGTCGTGTTGGGTGTTGTAGACGTTGAACTTCCCGGTGGGTGTGATCAGTCGTTTGTCCTTGATGACTGACTTGAGCTTCAGTGTTTTGTCGTCGATCACCACCAGCGCCGACTCGTCTGCCTGGCCACTCCACACGGAGAACCAGACTTCATCGCCGGCCTTGTTGTATTCCGGTTGCACGACGCGCATGGCGCCTTGCTTGATGCCCGCGTATTCAGCGATGGGCAGCACGGTGTAGCCGGCGTCGAGTTTGTCGAGGTTGAACACCGCCACTGACTGACTGAGTTTTGTATCCGGGTTGAGGGTGGTATCGACGTACAGATGACGGGAGTTGGGATGGGTTTTGATGAACAGCGATCCACCGCCCTGACCCTTGAGTGAGGCGACCTGCTTCCAGGCGTATTGCGGGTGTTTGGTCGGGTCGGTGCCGATCAGCGAGATGCCGTCATCACCCAGGTGGCTGGTGGCCCAGACCGGGCCATAGGTCGGGTGGTTGAAGTTGGCGCCGCGACCCGGGTGAGGGGTTTTGCCGACGTCCACCAGCGCGGTCAACTTGCGCTCCTTGGAGTCGATCACGGCGACCTTGTTGGAGTTGTTGGCGGCGGTCATGAAGTAGCGGTGCGTGCTGTCCCAACCACCGTCATGCAGGAAGGGCGCAGCATCGATGTAGGTGACAGTGAGGTTTTTGATGTCCTGGTAATTGACCAGCATCACCTTGCCGGTTTCCTTGACGTTGACGATGAACTCCGGCCATTCGTGGGAGGCGATGATCGCCGCGACCCGAGGCTCGGGGTGATATTCCTGTTTGTCGACGGTCATGCCGCGGGTCGAAACGATCTGCTTCGGCTCCAGGGTTTCGCCATCCATGATGGTGAACTGCGGCGGCCAATAAGAACCAGCGATGGTGTATTTGTCTTCGTAGCCCTTGAACTTGGAGGTCTCGACCGAGCGCGCCTCGATGCCCACTTTGACTTCGGCGACCTTGGTCGGCTCCACCGGCCACAGGTCAATCATGTCGATCCGGGCGTCTCGACCGATCACCAGCAGGTAGCGGCCTGAGGCAGAGATCCGCGAGATGTGCACCGCGTAACCGGTCTCGATGAGTTTGACGATCTTCTTGCTGTCACCGTCGATCAGGGCGATCTTGCCGTCATCGCGTAACGTCACCGAAAACAGGTTCGGCAGGTAGAGTTTGCTCAGCTGCTTCTTCGGACGATCTTCGGGTTTGACCAACACTTTCCAGGTTTTCAGCGTCTCGGCCATGCCCCATTCCGGTGGCGTCGGCGGCGTGTGCTGAATGAACTTGGCCATGACCGTGATCTGATCCTTGTTCAGTGCATTGGACGTCCCCCAGTTCGGCATGCCCGCCGGTGACCCGTAGGTAATCAAGGCTTCCAGATACGGTTGCCCGCGGCTTTGGGTAATGTCCGGCGTCAGCGGTTTGCCCGTGGCCCCTTTGCGCAAAACGCCGTGGCAGCCTGCGCAGCGCTGGAAATAGATTTCCTTGGATGAGTCGAACTCGGCCTGGCTCATGTCGGGAGCGCCAGCAGTTTTAACCATGGGCAGGTTGGCCACCACTGCGGCGGGCTCTTCAGCGCTGGCGGCATGACCCACCACCAGGGCCAGTGACGAACACAATGCAGCGCGGGTCAGGGCAAACGTTTTTCTATTGCTGATCAGCATTCCATTTCTCCTCAGGCAAGACCTTTGCGATGTGCTGAAACGGCAGCGCAGAACGCAGGTTCTCAGTGCCGTGCAAGGCTATGCCCGAGCAGGCCAATGTTCGCTTGACGACGATCAAGTTTGCCGGCCATCTCACTTGCCAGGTTGTCGCAGGGGCCCGTAGCGTGTTCCTTGAATCCGCTTTTGGAACAGGCAGCCCATGGACCGTAACCCGTCTTGCGAACCCTTCTATCAACCGCTCAACAATGAGGAGGCGCTGTTCGAGCAAGCCTGGCGACACGGCATGCCGGTGCTGATCAAAGGCCCGACGGGATGCGGCAAGACCCGCTTTGTCCAGCACATGGCCCATCGGCTGAAACTGCCGCTGTACACCGTGGCTTGCCATGACGATCTGAGCGCGGCCGACCTGATCGGCCGCCACCTGATCGGTGCCCAGGGCACCTGGTGGCAGGACGGACCGCTGACCCGCGCGGTGCGTGAAGGCGGCATCTGTTACCTCGACGAAGTGGTCGAGGCGCGTCAGGACACAGTGGTCGTATTGCATCCATTGGCCGATGATCGTCGTGAACTGTTCCTGGAACGCACCGGCGAAGTGCTGAAGGCGCCGCCGTCCTTCATGCTGGTGGTCTCCTACAACCCCGGTTACCAGAACCTGCTCAAAGGCATGAAACCCAGCACCCGCCAACGTTTCGTGGCGATGCGTTTCGGCTATCCACCGGTGGCCGACGAAGAACGTATCGTGGCCCGGGAAGCCCAGGTGGACACCGCGCTGGCGGCGCAAGTGGTGCGGTTGGGCCAGGCGCTGCGCCGGCTCGATCAACATGATCTGGAAGAGGTCGCCTCAACGCGGCTGCTGATTTTTACCGCGCGCATGATCCGCTCCGGCATGAGCCCGCGTGAGGCCTGCATGGCCTGCCTGGCCGAGCCGCTGAGCGACGATCCGTTGACCGTTGCCGCGCTGATGGACGTGGTTGATGTCCACTTCGGCTGAGTCCGCGGGCGTCTTGCGCCGTCACTTGCCGGGCGATCTGGCGATGTGGTTTTTCATTCTGGCCGAGCTGTCGGTGTTCGCCATCCTGATCCTGGCGTTCGCCGTGACCCAAGCGCTCAAACCGCAGATGTTCAGTGAAAGCCGCCTGTTGCTGAACACCTCAACCGGGTTGGCGATGACCCTGAGCCTGCTCACTGCGGGGCTGTTCGCCGCGCTGGCGCAAGAGCAAGTCAGGCACTCGCGGCCGCGTCACGGAGCGGTCTTCCTGCTGATGGCGTTACTCGCCGCCAGTGTCTACGTGGTGCTGAAACTCACGGAATACAGGCACTTGCTCGCCTCGGGGCTGGGCATGGAGCACAACACCTTTTTCACCCTCTACTGGATCCTCACCGGTTTTCATTTTCTCCACGTACTGCTCGGCATGGTCATTCTCGGGTGGCTCGCGGAGCGCTGTCGCCGTGGCTTGTACGACGCCAGCAAGCGCAGCGGGTTTGAATCCGGCGTGCTCTATTGGCACATGGTCGATCTGATCTGGGTCATGCTGTTTCCGCTGGTCTACGTGCTGAGTTGACGAGGTTCTCATGTCTGTTTCCAGGGTATTGCTCGTCTGTTGGGCGGCGCTTGCCACGTTAAGTGTGTGCACGGTGGTGTTGGCCCACGTTGGCGCGACATCGCTGCTGTCGATGGCCATCTTGCTGGTGGCGGTGGGCAAGGCGTGGCTGATCACCGACGGCTTCATGGAGATGCGCCACGCACCGCGACTGTGGCGCCGGTTGATGTTGAGCTGGGCGCTGGTGTTGGCGACGGTTGTAGGCCTGACGCTGGAGGTGGTCCGCTGAAGGAATACAGCCCGTAAAACAGCACAACTTTTAACGTGGGAGCGAGCCTGCTCGCGAAGGAGCCGTCACATTCAACATCCAAGTTGACTGACACTCTGCCTTTGCGAGCAGGCTCGCTCCCACATTCGATCTGCGTTGTCAGTAATACCCGACCAAAACCATCTGACTTTCTTGATCGCCATCAAGCAGGTTTCAACCCTTCGCTTCCTATCATGGACGGGCCAAGCAAAGAGGAAGCGACCATGTCAGAGACCTTCACCAAAGGCATGGCCAGGAATATCTATTTCGGGGGAAGCATCTTCTTCTTCCTGATATTCCTGGTCTTGACCTATCACACGGAACAGACCTTTCCGGCCCGCAGCAATGAGGCGCAGCTCACCGAATCCGTGGTGCGCGGAAAGTTGGTCTGGGAGCAAAACAATTGCATCGGCTGCCACACGCTGCTGGGCGAGGGCGCCTACTTTGCGCCTGAGCTGGGCAACGTGTTCCAGCGGCGCGGTGGGGAAGCGGGCTTCAAACCCTTTCTGCATGCCTGGATGAAAATGCAGCCACTGGGTGTACCCGGCCGGCGCGCGATGCCGCAGTTCAAGTTGAGTGACCAGGAGGTGGATGACATCGCCGAGTTCCTCAAATGGAGCTCGAACATCAACACCAATGGCTGGCCGCCAAACAAGGAGGGCTAAGCGATGAGCATTGCTAATCCGCATCTGAAATTTGCCTCGCAAGCCGTGGCCAAACCGTACTTCGTGTTCGCCCTGATGCTGTTTCTCGGGCAGGTGCTGTTCGGGTTGATCATGGGCCTGCAATACGTGATAGGGGACTTTCTGTTCCCGATCATTCCCTTCAACGTGGCGCGGATGGTGCACACCAACCTGCTGATCGTCTGGCTGCTGTTCGGGTTCATGGGCGCTGCCTATTACCTGATTCCGGAAGAGGCCGACCGTGAACTGCACAGTCCGAAGCTGGCGATCATCCTGTTCTGGGTCTTCGCCGCCGCGGGTGTGCTGACGATCCTGGGCTATCTGCTGGTGCCGTATGCCGGCCTGGCCAGGCTGACCCACAACGAACTGCTGCCGACCATGGGCCGGGAGTTCCTGGAGCAACCGACCATCACCAAGATGGGCATTGTGGTGGTGTGCCTGGGCTTCCTCTACAACATCGGCATGACCCTGCTCAAAGGTCGCAAGACCACCGTCAGCATGGTGATGATGACCGGGTTGATCGGGCTCGCGGTGTTCTTCCTGTTCTCCTTCTATAACCCCGGCAACCTGGCCCGCGACAAGTTCTACTGGTGGTGGGTGGTGCATCTTTGGGTGGAAGGCGTGTGGGAACTGATCATGGGTTCGATGCTCGCGTTTGTCCTGATCAAAATCACCGGGGTAGACCGGGAAGTCGTGGAGAAATGGCTGTATGTGATCATCGCCATGGCGCTGATTACCGGGATCATCGGCACCGGTCACCACTTCTTCTGGATTGGTGCGCCTGAGGTCTGGTTGTGGGTCGGTTCAATCTTCTCGGCCCTCGAACCGCTGCCGTTCCTGGCCATGGTGATTTTCGCCTTCAGCATGGTGAAGAACCGCCGCCGACAACACCCGAACCGAGCCGCCACCCTGTGGGCCAAGGGAACCGTCGTCACAGCGTTCTTCGGTGCTGGCGTCTGGGGCTTTTTACATACCCTGGCACCGGTCAACTTCTACACCCACGGTTCGCAACTGACGGCGGCGCACGGCCACCTGGCTTTCTACGGTGCTTACGCGATGATCGTGATGACCTTGATCAGCTACGCCATGCCACGACTGCGCGGGTTGGGTGAAGCAGGCGATGAGCGCTCGCAGACCTTCGAAATCTGGGGCTTCTGGTTGATGACCCTGTCGATGGTGATGATCACGCTGTTCCTCACCGCTGCCGGTGTCGTTCAGGTCTACCTGCAACGCTGGCAGGTCGATGGTGTCGCGTTGCCCTTCATGGCCACGGTCGAACATCTGCAGGTGCTGTTCTGGGCCCGTTTTGGCGCCGGTCTTGGTTTCCTTGCGGGACTGCTCTGTTACCTGTTCAGCTTCAAGCAACGTGCCCGCGCAGCCTTGCGCGCCCCGGCGGCCGTGGTGCCTTCATGAGCTGCTGTCAAGGTTAGAAAAGGTCGGCCCGGCTGATACAGCGGGCCGTTTTTTTGCTTTACAAAAAGGGCAATGATCATGGCCTTTACCGTCGAACTGGAAGAGTGGGTCGGCAGCGTCTGGCATCGCTTCATCACCCGGCGCGCCAGCCCGGACTTCCCCGAAGCACGCGTTGAACTGGCCAGCCAGCAACGTCCGCTGGCGCTGCTGTTTCGCGCCATGGGCGGCGCCAGTGGCATCGGTGTCGAAGCCGCCAGCGACCGCGATCTGCTGTTGCGGCGCAACGTGTTGCAGCAGATCGCCGGCACCTGCAAGCAAGTGCCCCTGGCGTGGTGCGATGCGAGCAACCTTCGTCTACCGTCGAGCCTCGCGGTGTTTCCCGAAGTCGCACTGAACGAAGAACTCTATCGTTGGCTCGCCTTGCTGGCGGCACAGGCCGGCCAGATGCGGCACTGGGGACGGGACAATCAACGCTGGACGCAACTGCTGTTAGGGCGTTATCCCGCGTTGCGTGCCCGGTACAAACGTCTGGTCGATGCTCACCTGCAATTGCGCCCGGATCCGGCCACATTGAGTAGCGGCGAAGCGGCCCTGGAACGGGCGTTATGCCAGGCGCTGCGCGAGCCCGGCAGTGTCGAACATTTTCCCCGCAGCGAACGGGCCGCGTGGCCGTTGCCGCTGTGGTTGTACCCGCCGCAAAACCTCGCGAGCCCTCAGGCTGCCGACCTGGGGGAGGAGTCCGAAGAATCGTTGACGACCCCGCCCGGTGAGCAAAAGGGCGCAAGCAAACGCGCTAAGCGGATAGATGAAAGCACCCGCGACGGCGGGTTGTTGATCGTGCGTCTGGAGAACCTGTTCAGCTGGACCGAACACGTGGACCTGGATCGCTGGTCGGACGACAGCGAGGACCCGGACGCGGCCAAAGTCGCCGAGGACCTCGACGAGTTGAGCCTGTCGCGCACCCGTCTGCGCAAGGGCGGCGGCCTCAAGCTGCACCTGGATTTACCGCCGGCCGATGTCGACGATATTCCCCTGGGCGAGGGCATCAAGTTGCCGGAGTGGGACTATCGCAAACAGCAGATGCAAGACGCCTTCGTCAATCTGCAAATGATGGTGCCCCGGGACTGCGAGGCGCAGCCACTGCCGCCACGGCTGAAAGCTTCGGCGCACCGTCTGCGGCGCCAGTTCGAGCACCTGCGCAATGACCGCCAATGGTTACGCCAGCAACCCCAAGGGTCTGAACTGGATATGCAGGCCTGGCTGGATTTTCACGTTGAACGCGAGCATGGCCAGTGTGCGGAACGCGGTTTGTTCATGGAACAACGGCAGACACGCCGTGACCTGGCGTGCCTGTTGCTGGCCGATGTGTCGATGTCCACCGACGCGCACCTGAACGATGTGCATCGGGTGATTGATGTCATCCGCGACAGCCTGCTGCTGTTCGGTGAGACCCTGTCGGTGCTCGGTGACGATTTCGCCCTGTACGGGTTTTCCTCGTTGCGCCGTCATCAAGTGCGGATGCAGGAACTCAAGTCTTTCACCCAGCGTTATGACGACAACACCCGCGGTCGTATTCAAGGGCTCAAACCGGGTTATTACACGCGCATGGGCGCCGCCATCCGCCAGGCCACCCAACTGCTGGGCAAGAGCACGCGCCGCAGCAAATTGTTGCTGCTGCTCACGGATGGCAAACCGAATGATCTGGACTTGTATGAGGGACGTTATGGTGTTGAAGACACCCGCGAAGCGGTGCTGGAGGCGCGGCGCAAGGGGTTGACGCCGTTTTGCATCACGATTGATCGCGAGGCCGGGGATTACCTGCCTTACATGTTCGGCGCCAATGGCTACACCTTGATCCGTCAGCCCGAGCAATTACCTCTGCGATTGCCGCAGCTGTACCGCCAGTTGACCCAACCTTGAGGGGGGGACGCAGCATCAACTGATGCCGCGTGGCAGCCAGAAAAACATCGTCACGCAGAAGATCGTCAGGCCAATGCAGAACCACGTGAATCGGCGCAGCCGACATTGCGCCGCGTGTGCGGCCAATACTGGCAAGGGCATGCCGCACTGGCGGCACTCGGTTTCTTGTGCGGGGTTGGCGCGTTGGCAATACAAGCAGACGGGCATGGCACTCACTCAAACTGCTCCAGGCGCAGACGATCGAGAATGGCGATCTGGCGGCCGTCTTGGGTGATGATGTTTTCATCGATCAGGCGACGGATAATCCGCGAAAAGGTTTCCGGCTGGATCGACAGGTGCCCGGCAATCAGTTGCTTGGCCATTGGCAATTCGAATTGGCTGCCAACGGTTTGCTGGCGCACCAGTTGCGTCAGCAGATAACGCACGACCCGGTGGGTGGCGTTTTTCAGTGACAGGGTTTCGATTTCGTTGACCCGTTGATGCAAGCGAACGCACAGCTTGCCGAGCAGCGCAAAGGTCAGTCGGCTGTTACTTTGCAGCAGGCGCATATAGGTGCTGTTGGATAACCGATAGAGCTGAGTGGGGCAGATCGCTTCGGCCGAGGCCACATAGTTCGGGGTGTCCATCAGCATCATCGCTTCGGCGAAGGTTTGCCGGTCACCAATGACCTCAAACACTTTCTCCTGCCCGTCCGGCGTCAGGCGATAGATTTTCACCGCGCCGGCAATCACGAAATAGAACGAGTCTGCCGGCTCGCCCTGACGGAACAACGGTTCGCCTTTGTCGATGCTCAGCAAATGGCTGGTACTCATCAACTCATCCAGCTGTTCTTCGTTCAGGGGCTCGAACAAGTGATGACTGCGCAGAATCTGGTGATGGACGCGATGAAGCACCATAAGAATTCATCCTGAAGTTTGAAGAGGGGATGGCGATCAAGTCAAACGAGGCCCAGCGAGACACCGCTGGCCAACGCCAGCACCGAGGTCAGCACCACAAACCAGGCCAATGGCTGGATGACTTTTTTCATGACGACTCCTGGGGGATCGAGAAGGATCAGGTTTTCCTTAATTTCTGAACCATTGAGCAAGACGCGGGCCATGCCTGGAGCCCTTTGTTTACTGGGGTTGTCAGATAGGAGGGTGAAAACGACCACGAGGTTTAGGGTTCAAATAACCCTTTAATGGTCATTTTTACCCTTGGGCTGGTTCCGCAGGGGGCAGGTCCTCTCACCACAGCGGGCGAATGAACATCAGGGCACGGCCCTTGCACACTTGATCTGCGACAAAGGCAATTAATCGTCAATACCCGATGATTGCCCCCGGACTTGCCTCGACGCGTGTGGGTTGGCGTCAGGTCAGCAGCAAGGTAAAGGAGTAGCTTTATGCAAGTGCTTGACCGCCGTAAAGCGATGGCTATCGCGCCGCTGTTGCGTTTGGCCTTTCGGCCGTTTTTCCTCGCCGGCTGCCTGCTGGCGGTGCTGGTCATTCCGCTCTGGCTGTTCGCCTTCAGTGGTGAGCTTTCCGGCTGGCAGCCGGCGGGTGGCTGGCTGAGCTGGCATCGACACGAATTGCTGTTCGGATTCGGCTTGGCGATCATCGCCGGCTTTCTGCTGACGGCGGTGCAGACCTGGACCGGTCGCCCCGGCATCAGCGGGCAACCACTGGCCATGCTGGCGCTGCTGTGGTTGTTGGCGCGCGTGGCCTGGCTGGTCAATGCACCGTTGCCGGTGCTCGCGGTGCTGGAACTGGCGTTCCCGCTGGCGGTGGCTGCGCTCATGGGATTCACCTTGTGGAAGGTGCGGCAGAAACGTAACTACCCCATTGCGGTGGTGTTGCTGCTGTTAGCGGCGGCCGATGGGTTGTCCCTGTATGGTCTGGTCGAAGGTCATGAAGGCTGGCAGCGTCAAGGCGTGTTGACTGGTTTGTGGCTGGTGGCGGCAATGATGGGTTTGATCGGTGGGCGCGTCATTCCGTTCTTCATCCAGCGCGGCCTCGGCAAGGTCGAGGGCGTTACCCCTTGGCCGTGGCTGGATTGGCTGCTGCTGATTGGCTCACCGCTGGTAGCGTTGCTCTATGCCGCGGGACCTGCGCTTGCCCCCGATTTCTGGGTGGGCCTGTTGTTCGCGGTGTTGGCCGCTGGGCATCTGGTGCGCCTGGTGCGCTGGCATGATCGCGCCCTCTGGCATGTGCCGTTGTTGTGGTCGTTGTACCTGGCTTATGCCTGGTTGGCGGTGGCCTGTCTCGGGATGGCGCTGTGGCATTTCGGTGTGCCGATCAATCCGAGTCTGGCGGTGCATTGCCTGACCATTGGCGCCATGGGTGGCCTGGTGCTGGCGATGATTGCACGGGTCAGCCTGGGGCATACTGGCCGCGCGCTGGAGCCGCCGTCGGGCATGACCCTGGCGTTCATTCTGCTCAACCTGGCCTGTCTGAGCCGGGTCGTGTTGATCCTGTTTTTCCCCTTGCCGGCGTTGTGGCTGGCCGGTCTGTGTTGGGTGCTGGCGTTTGCGCTATACGCCTGGCGCTATGGGCCGATGCTGTTGCAGTCCCGGGTGGACGGCCATCCGGGCTAAGCACGCTAACTGATGGAGGCTGCCGGTGATGTATCCCTTTTTACTGGTCACCCACTTGCTGGCGGCGATTGCCTTCATCGGCACGCTGTTTTTCGAGGTGGTGATCTGGCACAACGCCCGCCAGCAGGTGGCGGTTAGCGCGCAAACGAGCGCCGATCAAGCGATTGCAGTGCGTTCGCGCAAGGTGCTGCATGGCGTGGTGCTGCTGTTGTATGGCGCCGGTATCAGCCTGGCGTGGCAACACCGGGGTGTATTGAGTCAGCCGCTGGCGAGCAGTTTTGGTACGTTGCTGAGCCTGAAGATCATCCTGGCCCTGAGCATCATCGGCCATTACTTTCTGCTGGCGTACTGGCTGAAAAGCGCATGCCTGACCACGACCCGCGCCACTTGGATTCGCCGCAGCATCCTCGGGCACATGGTGTTGATCGTGATCCTGGCCAAGGCCATGTTCTATTGGCACGGTTGATCGCGCTGGAGAACCCGCAACCCTGTAACGGCGCCATTCGCGAGCAGGCTCGCTCCCACATTGGGATACCGTTCCCCCTGTGAGAGCGAGTCGGCTCGCGAAAGCTGTGTCACTGGTTTTGTATGACTCGCAATCGATCAATGGCGAGGTTTAAGTGCGTTGACGAACAACACGTTGTTTTCCAGATGGATGTGTTGCATCAAGTCATCACGGAACTCCAGCAGCCCGCGATACAGGGCACGCCAGGTATTACAGGCATCGGCCGGCGGGGTGATGTTGTTGGTCAGCGCAAGCAGCCTTTCCAGTGCTTCGCCATGTTGATCATGTTCAAAGCGCAGCACCTGGATCGGCGGTGCGGCCTGAGGGCCGATGCCTTGTTGCAGCATCGGGAAGAGCACTTGTTCTTCCTTGAGCATGTGGCCTTCAAGTTCTTGTTGCATGTCGGTCAAGAGATCGGCCAGGCCGTTGGGGCAACTGCTGCGGGCACCATGGACCTGCTCGACGCGGCGGGCCAGACGAATCAGTTCCGGCAGTTGTTCGCGATGGCGGGCGTGGTAGCGCGCCAGAAGATGGGCGATCAACAGCTCCGAGGGTTCGTTGCGCCAGTCGTGCTGGGTTTCGCCGGTGTCTTGCAGCCGGTGCAGCGCATCGGCAATCAGGGCCGGATCGAGGCCTTTGCCAGCGGCCGCTTCAAGCAGGCTTTTATGCCCGCCACAACAGAAGTCCAGTTTAAAGGTGTGGAAAATCCGCGTGGCGCCGGGAATGTCGCACGCCAGTTGGCCGAGGCTTTGTTCCAATAGAGTCAGGCTCATCAGGGGTTCCTTGTTTGGATTTCAACGGTTCCCCAAGCTCATTGCACCCGGCATGCCATATTTAACGCATTGAAAAATATGGCTTAATTTTTAGTTGTGGTGATAGACACCCGGACGCTTTAGGGTGAATCCAACCATAGAGGGTAATAACTACCATGCTGCGTGAAAGCCTGGCGGCCGACCTGATCGTCGAGTTGCCGAATGCTGTGCGGTTGCAACGTTTGGTCCAGACCCTGCGCGAGTACTTCAACAGTGGCGCCGTGGGATTGCTGCGTCTGGATGACGACAGCCTCAGGCCGGTCGCGACGGTGGGGCTGGTGCATGAAGCGTTGGGCCGCCGGTTTGTCATCGCTCAGCATCCGCGGCTGGCGGCGATCATGGCGTCGCGCGAACCCACCTGGTTCGAGCCCGACAGTCGGCTGCCGGATCCCTATGATGGCTTGCTCGACAATCACGCCGGCGAACCGATGCCAGTGCATGACTGCATGGGCGTGAGCCTGTATGTGGAAGGTCGGATCTGGGGGGCGATCACCCTCGATGCGCTGCATGCCGGGACCTTCGACAGCCGTGCGCGGGAAGAACTCAAGCGCTGCACCTTGCAGATCGAAGCCGCCGTGCGAGTCACCCGACTGGAACAGGAAAACCGCAGCCTGCGCTTGTCCCGCAGCGATATTCAAGACGTACGCAGACCGGCGGACGAAGGCGAAATCCTCGGGCAAAGTGAAGTGCTGCACCAGTTGCTCAATGAACTGGATGTACTGGCCGATTCCGAGCTGCCGGTGTTGCTGCTGGGCGAGACCGGCGTCGGCAAAGAGCTGTTCGCCCGGCGTTTGCATCGTCTGTCGCGTCGCAGTCATAAGCCGCTGGTGCAGGTCAACTGCGCCGCTTTGCCGGAGTCTCTGGCGGAAAGTGAATTGTTCGGCCATGTCAAAGGCGCGTTTTCCGGCGCCACCAGTGACCGTGCCGGGCGTTTCGATGCGGCCAACGGCGGCACGCTGTTTCTCGATGAAGTCGGTGAATTGCCATTGGCGGTGCAGGCGAAACTGCTGCGCACCCTGCAGAACGGCGAGATCCAGCGCCTCGGCGCCGACAAGCCGCTGCACGTCGATGTGCGCATCATCGCCGCGACTAACCGGCACCTGCCGGACAGCATCCGCGATGGTTTGTTTCGGGCGGATCTGTATCACCGGCTCTCGGTCTATCCGGTGCCGATTCCGCCGTTGCGCGAGCGGGGTAACGATGTGTTGATGCTGGCCGGGCACTTCCTTGAGCTGAATCGGGCGCGGCTTGGCTTGCGCGGTTTGCGTCTGTCGCCGGCCGCCGAGCGCGCGCTGCTGACTTACAACTGGCCGGGCAATGTGCGCGAGCTGGAACATGTGATCAGCCGAGCCGCGTTGAAGACGCTCAGCCGCGGCACGAGTCGCACCCTGATCATGACGCTGGAACCCGAGATTCTGGACCTCGACAGTGCCATGGGCGGGCAGGGCGTGGTCGTCGAAAGTCCTCTGGACGAAACGGCTGACGCGCCGTTCCAGCCCCTGGGGGAAGCGGTCGACGATTACCAGCGCAAGAAAATTCTCCAGGCCTTGAGCCTGTCCGGGGATAACTGGGCCAGCGCCGCGCGGATCCTGGAAATCGATCCCAGCAACCTGCACAAATTGGCGCGGCGGTTACGCCTCAAATAAGGCTGGGCATGCTCAGTGTTGATGGTGATCAAGGTGCTGTTGCGCGAAGTCTCGCACGCTGGGCAGAACCTTTTCGGAGATCACCGTCATGCCCCTTTCCCTGGCACAGATGCGCCGCAACTACACCCTTTTTGGCCTGCAAGACGAGGCGGCGCTGGACGACCCGCTGGCCATGTTCCGACAGTGGATGCAACTGGCCCGCGACACCGAGCGCGCGCCTGTCGAAGCCAACAGCATGGTGTTGGCGACTGTCGACAGTGAAGGTCGCCCGCACTGTCGGGTCCTGCTGCTCAAGGGCTTTAGTGATGAAGGCTTCACGTTTTTCGGTCATTACCAGAGCGACAAGGGGCAGCAATTGGCTGCTAATCCGTATGCTGCGATGACCTTTTTTTGGCCGGGGCTGGAACGTCAGGTGCGGATCGAGGGTCAGGTGTCCAGGCTCGCCCCGACGCTGTCGGATGCGTACTTCGATTCCCGCTCACAGGACAGTCGCCTGGGCGCCTGGGCCTCACCGCAAAGCCGACCATTGGCCAATCGGGCCGAGCTTGAATCGCTGTTGATACAAACCACCCAACGGTTTGCCGGCCAGACCGTGCCGCGGCCCGAGCATTGGGGCGGCTACTGCTTGCAGCCGGATCGCCTGGAATTCTGGCAAGGCCGTGCCGACCGCTTGCATGACCGCCTCGATTACCGGTTGCGCGATGGCGTATGGCAACGCAACCGCCTGGCGCCTTGAACCCGCAGAACGCGCAGCGATGGAGAACAATGTGGGAGCGAGCCTGCTCGCGATAGCAGTGGGTCAGTCGACATCAATGTTGCCTGACAAGCCGCTATCGCGAGCAGGCTCGCTTGTATGGTAGGACTTGAAGGGAGGAGGAGGGACAAGGCTCGATTCTGACTGTTGACGCAGTACAGACTGTGGGAGATTTCGCCCCTCCTCCTTTCACCCAAGCGCCGATAAAGAATGCATCTGGCTAGACCGACGATAGGAACAAGCCTGCGCCTCTGGGTGAGCCCTTCAAGTGCTCAAACCTTATCTCGGAGGAAATCCTATGGCAATGCCGGTCTCTCTATCAAAACCGATCGTGGGCGTGGATGTCGCCAAGAATGAACTGGTGATTTATCAGGCTGATAACGATTTGCTTAAAGAGATTCCCAACACTAAAACATCCATCAAGCAGTGGCTGAATACGTTGCCGGGGACGGTGGCTATTGCCATTGAGGCGACCAACATCTATCACCTGGACTTTGCTGATCTGGCCTATGAGGCCGGATGTGCGATTTACATGGTGGGAGGCTATGAACTCAAACATTATCGCGAAGGCGTGAAAATCCGCGCCAAAACCGACGCGCTGGACGCCAAGTTGCTGGCCCGTTACCTGAAGAACGAAGCCGAGGAGTTGCGCCCCTGGACCCCTCCATCACCGCTGTACCGCCAGCTCCTGAGCCTCTTCCGCCGCCGGGCTGCCTTGGTCCAGGCTAGGGTTGGCCTGGTGCAGAGTTGGTCGAATGAGCCGCTGCTGAAAGCGGCTTTTGCAGAACAAGTGAAGTCCATGCAGCAGCTTGAAACGCTGATCGAAAAGACGATCAACGATCAGCTCAAAGAAGCCGGTTTACTCGGTCAACTGAAACGTTGCCTGAAAGTTGAAGGCATTGGATTTTTGACTGGGGCTCGCTTGATAACTGCATTTCAGCGCGGGGATTTTAGAAACGCGGATGCGTTTATCGCCTTCCTGGGCATGGATTTACGGGTGTCTAAATCAGGACAGAAGGACGGTCGCCGCAGTTTGACCAAGCGCGGTGACCCCGAGGCCCGCCGGCTTCTGCACAATGCAGCGATGTCGGCTAGCCGTACGAAAGCCTGGAAAGGGTTTTACGAAGCCCAAAGAGCCCGGGGCTTCAGCACTACTGAGGCGCTGGTGATGCTGGCTCGCAAGCTTGCGCGGGTGGCATTCGCCTTGCTGAAAGGGCAGAGCGAATATCAGTCAAAGGTCAGTTGAGGGTTTCCCCTCAACCATAGAATCTCCCACAGGTATCGTGTGGCCTACACGTTCTTCATATGTCCCTGTAGAGGTACCTCCTTGGAGGAATAGGCTCATCGGGCATTCCAGTTCAGGCTTTGCCCCATACCCTCATTTACGGGAAGGCTTGGATATGGCCCATCTGGCGCAACGCACGTTTGAACCCCTGAACATTGCCGTGCTGACCATCAGCGATACGCGCACCTTTGACACCGACACCTCGGGGCAGACCCTCACGGATTTGCTGCAAACGGCCGGGCATGTATTGATCGATCGTGGTCTGGTCAAGGACGACATTTACCAGATCCGCGCCAAGGTTTCCCACTGGATCGCCGACCCCAAGGTGCAGGTGGTATTGATGACCGGCGGCACCGGTTTCACCGCGCGCGACAACACACCACAAGCGGTCTTGCCGTTGCTTGACAAACACGTGGAAGGCTTCGGTGAACTGTTCCGTCAGGTGTCCCTTGCGGAAATCGGCATGTCCAGCCTGCAGTCACGGGCATTGGCGGGGATGAGCAATGGCGTGCTGGTGTGCTGCGTTCCGGGTTCGCCGGGCGCGTGTCGAACGGCCTGGAACCAGATTCTGCTCGAACAGCTGGACAGCCGCACCGGCCCATGCAATTTCGCCCCCCATTTGAAACCGCAAGGGCAACGGGTCGTCGACGCCTGCGAGACCCGCTCATGACCGGCCGGGTGTGTGACCTTGGTCACTTGATGCCGGTGGACGAGGCCATCAATCGTTTGCTGGACCAGGCACCGCCGCCGCCCCTGGCGCAAAAGATCGACCTGGATCAAGCCTTGGGTCGGGTGCTGGCGGCGGACATTCATTCCCCCGTCAACCTGCCGGCCTGGGACAACAGCGCCATGGACGGTTATGCCCTCAGGGCCGCTGACCTGCCACCGGAGGGTGGCTGGTTGTTGATTGGCGGACGAATCGCAGCGGGGGATTCGGCGTGCTCACCGTTGCTCGCGCAGCAAGCAGTGCAGATTTTTACCGGTGCGCCATTACCTGCAGGCGCCGACACCGTGGTGCCGCAAGAGCGTTGTCGGATCGAGGGCGAGCGCGTGTGGTTCCCGCCCGTCAGTACTGGCGATCACGTGCGCAAAGAAGGTGAGGAGGTTCGCCGCGGCGACCTGTTAATCCAGGCCGGCAAACGTCTGCGTGCGCAAGAAGTGGGGTTGCTGGCTGGCGCTGGCATCGGGCGGGTCGAGGTCTATCGACCGTTGCAGGTGTGCTTGCTCAGCAGTGGCAATGAACTGCGTGAACCGGGTGATTCATTGGCGCCCGGGCAGATTTACAACAGCAATCGCTACTGCCTCGCCGCGTTGTTGAGCGGTTGGGGGGTCGAGGTGCATGACTATGGCGTCATGGCCGATGAGTTGGCCACCAGCCGGCATGCCTTGAGCCTGGCGTCTTCGGAATGCGACCTGTTGTTGAGTTCGGGGGGCGTCTCGGTGGGTGAGGAAGATCACCTCAAACAAGCGATCGAGGAACTCGGCAGCCTGGATTTCTGGCGGCTGGCCATTCAGCCGGGCAAGCCGCTGGCCTTCGGCGAAGTCGCCGGCAAACCCTGGATCGGCATGCCGGGCAATCCTTCGGCGGCGCTGATTACCGCGTTGGTGGTGGTGCGCCCGTTCCTGCTCAGGGCTCAGGGCGTCAGCGATGTGTTGCCGGCGCCACTGGCCGTGCCCGCCGGGTTCGATTGGTTGCAGCGCAACAAACGTCGGCAGTACCTGCGGGCTCGGCTGACACCCGGTGCTGATGGTCAGTTGAGCGTGGAGCTGCACCCTCAGCAAAGCTCGGCGATGTTGACCGCCGCGTGCTGGGCCGATGGCCTGGCGGTGATCGAGTGCGAGCAGCAAGTGCTCAAGCACGACAACGTGATGTTCCTGGCCTTCGCCGACCTGATGCATTAATCGCAATTGATTGCCGTCAAGGCCGTGCCTGCCGGTCTCGCTAGACTGGCAGCGCCTTTTTCGATCGCTGTGCCACAGGCATCGAGGGAGGGTCCAGACGCGTTTTTCCATGAGGATTACCCATGCAACTGGTCTGCCCGGCAGGCAACCTGCCTGCGCTGAAAGCGGCGGTGCGCCAAGGCGCCGATGCCGTTTATGTCGGTTTTCGCGATGACACCAACGCCCGGCATTTTGCAGGGCTGAACATGGACGACAAACAATTCGACGCGGCGGTCGCCCACATCCGCCAGCACCAACGCAAACTCTATGTCGCGGTCAACACCTACCCGCAACCCAAGGGCTGGGAACGCTGGCAGCGCGCGGTTGATCGCGCCGCCGATTTTGGTGTGGATGCGCTGATCGCCGCCGACCCCGGCGTACTCAACTACGCCAGCCAGCGGCATCCGCAACTGGCGCTGCACCTGTCGGTGCAGGGCTCGGCGACCCATGCCGCGGCCCTGGAGTTTTATGCGCAACGCTACGGAATTCGTCGCGCGGTACTGCCTCGGGTGTTGTCGTTGGCGCAGGTGCGCCAGGTCGCTGCAAGCAGCCCGGTGCCCATCGAAGTCTTTGGCTTCGGCAGCTTGTGCATCATGGCTGAAGGGCGTTGCCATCTGTCTTCGTACATTACCGGTGAGTCGCCGAACCTCTGTGGCGTCTGTTCGCCGGCCAAAGCGGTGCGCTGGAGCGAAGACGCCGACGGCTTGAGTGCACGGCTCAGTGAAGTGCTGATCGACCGTTACACCCCTGAGGAACCCGCCGGTTACCCGACCCTGTGCAAAGGCCGTTTCCTGGTCGGCGGCAAACGCTTTCATGCGCTGGAAGAACCCACCAGCCTCGACACCCTGGACTTGCTGCCGGAATTGACGGCCATCGGCGTCGAGGCGGTCAAAATCGAGGGCCGGCAACGCAGCCCGGCGTATGTCGAACAAGTCACCCGTGTCTGGCGTGCGGCGCTGGATGCCCATCGTGGCTCGCCGGGCAGTTTTCGGGTCAAGGAGGAATGGCGCCGGGTGTTGGCCGGTTTGTCCGAAGGCAGCCAGACCACTTTGGGTGCTTACCATCGATCATGGCAATGAGGGAGGCGACATGAAGCTCAGCCTTGGACCGGTCCTGTTTTATTGGGACAAAGCGCAACTCAGCAATTTTTACGCCGAGATGTCGGCCTTGCCCCTGGATGTGATTTATCTGGGAGAAACCGTGTGCTCGAAACGCCGGTCATTTTCATTGGATCAATGGTTGGGCCTGGGGCGCGAGTTACAAGAATGCAGCCAGGCACAACTGGTTCTCTCCAGCCTGACGCTTATCGAAGCGGCCTCTGAGCTCTCTAGCCTGCGGCGGCTCTGCGACAACGGCCAACTGTTGGTGGAAGCCAACGACATGGGCGCGGTGCAGTTTCTGGCCGAGCGCAAGTTGCCGTTCGTGGGCGGTCCTGCGCTGAATGTGTACAACGGGCATACGCTCACGCAACTGCTGGACGGCGGGATGACCCGTTGGGTGCCGCCCGTGGAGTGTTCGGCGACGCTGATTAGCGATGTGCTCGATCAGGTGCGGGAACTGGGTCGAGAGGTCCCGGAAGTCGAAGTCTTTGCTTACGGGCATTTGCCGTTGGCCTATTCCGCACGCTGCTTCACCGCGCGGGCGGAAAACCGGCCCAAGGACGACTGCCAGTTTTGCTGCATCAACTACCCCGACGGTCTGCCGCTGACCAGTCAGGAAGGGCAAGCACTGTTCACCATTAACGGCATTCAAACGATGTCGGCCGAGGTGACCAATCTCCTGGCAGATTACGCGGGGCTGGTGGCCTGCGGCGCTGATTTGTTGCGACTGAGCCCTCGTTATCAAGGCATGGCGCAGGTCATTGCCGCCTATCAACGGGTTCGTCTGGGCGAGACACCGCCGGTGTTCGTCGACGGTTGTAACGGTTACTGGCATGGCCAGGCCGGCATGTTGCGCATCGAGGAGGTCGGCCTGTGTTGAATCGGAAGAAGTGGCTGCTCAAAGGCGCCGACCGGTTGTTGCCGTTGGTGCGCCGGGTGCCTTTTGCGGTGCAGCGTCTGGCGTTGCAGCAGGCGTTGAATCGTTGCCTTGCCGAGCCGTTGCGCGACGGCGAGTTTGAAGTGTTGCGCGGGCGCTGGTTGTGCCTGCGGATTCCGGATTTGGGCTTGTCCTGGTATTTGACGCTGACCCGTCAAGGGTTGCGAATTGCCGAGCATGCCACGGCGCATGTGACCATCAGCGGTAACTGGCGCGAGTTTTTATTGCTGGCCAGCCGTCAGGAGGATCCGGATACGTTGTTCTTTCGCAGGCGTTTGGTGATTGAGGGTGATACGGAGTTGGGGCTGGCGCTGAAGAACCTGATCGACAGCCTCGATCCCGACGTGTTGCCTGTGTGGCTGTGGCGCAATCTGGAGCGGGCAGGGAAGGGGTTGGCGACGGTTTGACCCACACAGATTAACAGTGGGAGCGAGCCTGCTCGCGAAGGGGGGAGGCTGACTGACACGCCGCCTTCGCGACCAGGCTCGCTTCCCCTGTTGGATTGTCGGTGGCTGTCAGACCATCGTTTACTGGCGTTTTTCATGCTGGCGAGCATCACTCGCAATCAACTGCCTGATCTCTTCGAACAACTCATCCCCCTGCGCTGGCGTGCAATCCTCGCCATTGCGTTTACGCAACCCGTAATGGCTAAGAATCAAGTGCACGTTCGCGTGCAGGCCATGTTGCTTCAGGCAGTTTTCGACGCATTGCAGCGGGCAGCCGTCCAGCGCAAAAATCCGCCGTCCCGAACGGGCCTTGTTGACCAGCGCCGCCACATGCCCGCCAACACCGACGATGCAGGACATTTCCGCCAGTCCGCTGCGATCAAGCCGCACGGCCAGGGTATTGGCCAGTTGGGCAACGTTGGAACAGCCTGAGCAGGCATAAATCAGCGGCAAGGTTGAACGGGGCATCAGCACTCTCCATGGATGGACTTGTTCAGTCTGCAAGAGCGGTGGCATTGCGCATTGACGGCGGTCAATTACGACTATTGGAAGGCCGCGAGATCCTCTTCGGCGAGGATGCTGATATTGCGGCGTTCCATCGCGATCAGGCCGCTGTCCACCAGGCGGTGCAAGATCCGCGAAAAGGTTTCCGGCTGAATGCCCAGCTTCGAGGCCACCAGGCGTTTGGACACCTGCAACACAATCAAACCGCTGACCGGGTTGCGTTCCTGCAACAGGAAATTGATCACCCGGCGGCTCGCACTGGCCATGGTCAAGGTGTCGATGTCGCGCAGACGCAGGTGCAGGTGCACGCTCATGCTCGCCAGGATCGCCAGGCAGACTTTCGGCTGATCTTCCAGGGCATTGCGGTAGTGGTTGCCCTCGATACTCACCAGTACGCTGTCTTTCAGCGCCGTGGCGCTGACCGGGTAGAGACGGGCCTGGCTGAACAGTAAGGCTTCGGCAAAGGTCTGGCCCGGCTGGATGATCTCCACCAGATTCTCCTGGCCTTCGCCGGTCAGCCGATACAACTTGATCTGGCCGCTGACCAACAGGAAGAAACGCTTGGCCGGATCCCCTTGGTGCATGAGTGTGCTGTGACAACTCAGGCGCTTGAGCATCGCCAGGCCGCAGACTTCCTCGAAGATTTTCTCCGGTAGTTGGCTGAACAGATGGTGACGGCGCAACGTTAAAACGATGGAAGGGTGGGTCAGCATGGCGTACCTCCGCTGACGCTCATAGTAGAGAGCGTCGGCCAGATGACCTATGCCTCTGCCGGCCTACCTCCAAAGAGGCATACCCGTCATCCGGCATTGCGCAGATGTTCCATGGCCCATACGGCGGCCTCGACCCGCGAGCGCAAGCCGAGTTTGTGCAGCAGGTTTTTCACATGAACCTTGACCGTCCCTTCAGTGATGCCGAGCTTGTGCCCGATGACTTTGTTGCTGAAGCCGCTGGCGATGGTTTTCAGCACCTGACGTTCACGCTCGGTCAGTTCCACCACGGTCTGGCGCTGGGGTGAGCGCAGTGCCTGGGCCATGACCTGGGTCAGCCCCGGGCTGATCACCAATTCGCCGTTCAAGGCATTGCGGATGTACTGAATCAACAGTTCGGGCTCCATGTCCTTGAGCAGGTAGCCGTCGGCATCCAGACGCAGTGCGTCGCGAATATCGTCTTCGGCATCCGATACCGTGAATAGCAGCACCTTGCCGGTGTAGTGCATCGCCCGTAACTGGCGCAGGGTTTCAATGCCATTCATCACCGGCATGTTGTTATCGAGCAACACCAGATCCGGTTGCAGCGGCTCGATCAGTCCGAGCGCTTCTTCACCGTTGCTGGCTTCACCGACGATCAGGAAATCATCTTCGAGTTCGAGCATCTGGCGGATGCCGTGACGCATCATCGGATGGTCATCGACCAGCAGGATGGTGTGTTGCAGGGACGGGTTCATGTGACGCTACCTTCTGTTTTTTGTCCCAGAAACTCCGGTTGGAATTCCAGTTGGACACGGGTGCCTTGCGGCTCCCTGGAGACTATTTCGAGTTGACCGCGCAAGCTGCGGGCCCGCTCATCCATGATTTTCAGGCCGTGATGCTCGCGTTGGTCGACGTTGCCGCTGAAGCCACGCCCGTCGTCTTCGACGATCAGCCTCACGGTTTCACCGTCCTGACGCAGTTGCAGCCAGGCGTTTTGCGCATGGGCGTGACGCAGGCAATTGGAGAGCGCCTCGCGGGTGATCTGCAGAATGTGGATTTGTTCGCTGGCCGATAATTGAAAGGCCAGCGCGTCGACGTGCAGGTGCACCTGGCACTCCCCGCGACGGGAGAACTCTTCGGCGGTGTCCTTGAGCTCCTGCACCAGCCCCGCATCGTGAATCTGCAAGCGAAAGGTGGTCAGCAATTCGCGTAACTGGCGGTAGGCATTGTTCAACCCTTCGCGCAGTTCGGCGGTGACGTTTTCCAGGGTCTCGATCGGTTCGCCACGACGCATCAGGGTTTGCAGGCGGCTGACTTGCAGCTTCATGTAAGACAGGGCCTGGGCCAGTGAGTCGTGCAGCTCGCGGGCAATGATCGTGCGTTCGTCGAGCAGCAGCAGGCGATGATCCTGTTCCCGTTGGCGCTTGAGCGAGAGCGAGGTGCCGATCAGGTTGGCCAGGGCCTGGATCAGTTGGGTTTCCCAGGCTTGCGTCGGGTGTCCATCGACAAAATGCGCCTTGAGCTCACCCAGTTCGCTGCCCTGGTTGCTGATGCTGAAGGTTTGTGGGCTGGCTTTATGGTGCTTCTGGCACGTGGCGCAATCGCTGCTGGCGCAGACTTCGCGGATGTTGGCGCCATGCAGGGCGAGCAACTGTTGGGCCGGGGCCTGCAATTGACCTTGAAGGCACAGCGACAGGCGCAAGCCGGGCAGGCGTTGCTGGAAGCGCCGGATCAACTCATCCAAACCTTCGGCATTGGCCAGGCGTGTGGCAAGGCTTCGACTGCTTTGGTACAGCAATTCAAGGGCAGCATTGGCTTGTTGCAGGTTCAGGGTTTTTTGCTGCACCTGACTCTCAAGGGTGCGATGCGAGTCTTCGATCGTCTCGGCCATGGCGTTGAAACTCATGGCCAATTGGCCCAATTCGTCCTGGGACTGATGGTTGACCCGCACCTTGAAATCGCCACGACGAAAACGCTGGGTCGCGTCCACCAACTCTTTCAAGGGCGTGACCACGCCATATTGCAGTTCGTAAAGCCCAAGCAGCAGGACGATCATCGTGGTGAACAGCGCCAAGCCCTGGATAACTTGTTGCCAGCCTTGCTTCTGTTCGCTTTGGCGCTGCAACAGGTCGACGAAATGGTTCAGTTGCTCAACGAAGGACAAGGCCTGGGCCTGAAAATAGGCGGCATCACCGCGCTCCAGTGCCGGACGCAAATCCTCGTTCCATTGTTGCTGGATTTGCCCGTAGCTGATCTGCAGCGCAGTGGTCGGGCCATCTTCCAGCACGGCTTTGAGTGACTGGCTGTTTAGACGGGTTTGCAGGCTGTCGGTGATGGCGAGGATTTCTTCGCCGGTTGCCCCTGCGGCCAGTTTCCAGCTCAGGTGGTAAGTCTCCATGCGCACAGAGCCTGCGGTGTTGATGGCAGCCGCATCACCCTGGCTGAACCAGGCGATCAGTCCGGCGCTCAACGAACTGGCGAGGGCGAGCACGGCGATCAGGATTACGGCCAGCCCGGCGCGAGCGGGCAGGGAGCTGCGCAACCAGCGCATCATCAGCGCAGGTCCCGGAAAATTTCAGGAAAACAGAGCATGTGGAACCCCAGATCAGGGCTTTGCCGCCGATCCCGGGCGCGCTACCTCTAAAGAGTTGTCGACTGATCCTTGTCAGCAAAAACCTTGGCGAAAAACCTTAAGACACTGATAAATAAACGGTTTCAGGGTTCTTCTGTACTACCTCCTTAGAGGTAGACCCCGCAAGCATAGGCCTATGCCCCCATGGGCTTCGTTGACGTAGGTCAAGTTTTTGCGGGGTTGGCCTCTCTAGTCTGCCGCCATGGCTAACTGACTGGAGAGCATTGTGACCGAACCCCGTGTACGACAAGGCCTGGTGCTGGGCATGAGCACATTGGCCTTCACTGTCTGCTTCATGGTCTGGATGATGTTTGCCGTGCTCGGGGTGCCGATCAAGGACCTTCTCCAGCTCAACGAAACCCAGTTCGGTCTGCTGGCCGCGACGCCGGTGCTGACCGGTTCGCTGGTGCGTCTGCCACTGGGGCTGCTGACCGACCGCTTTGGTGGGCGCAGCGTGTTCTTCCTGCTGATGCTGGCCTGCGTCGCGCCGCTGTACCTGATCAGTCACGCCACCGCCTATTGGCAGTTCCTGGTGCTGGGCTTGTTCGTCGGCCTGGCCGGCGGCTCGTTCTCGGTGGGGATTGCCTACGTCGCCAAATGGTTCGACAAGGAGAATCAGGGCTTCGCCATGGGCATCTTCGGCGCCGGTAACGCCGGAGCCGCGGTGACCAAGTTTCTGGCCCCGGCATTGATCGCTGCCGGCAGCTGGCAGTTGGTGCCGAAAGTTTTCAGCGCCATTCTATTTATCACCGCGCTGTTGTTCTGGTTCCTCAGCGCAGAGAACAAAAACCACCGCAGCGCTTCGGGCGCCACGTTGCGTGAGCAATTGAGTTCGCTGAAGGACCCGGCCGTGTGGCGCTACTGCCAGTACTACTCGATCGTCTTCGGTGGCTACGTCGCCCTCGCGCTGTGGATGACCAAATACTACGTACAGGAATACGGTTTCAGCCTGCAAAGCGCGGCGCTGCTGGCGGCCTGTTTTTCCCTGCCCGGTGGCGTGCTGCGTGCGGTCGGTGGCTGGATGTCGGATCGCTGGGGTGCGCAAAGCGTGACCTGGTGGGTGTTGTGGGTCAGCTGGATCTGCCTGTTCCTGCTCTCGTATCCCCAGACCCAACTGCAAGTGCAAACGATCAACGGCCCGGTGGATTTTCACATCGGCCTCAACCCTGCGCTGTTCACCGTACTGCTGTTCGTCATGGGCATCGCCTTCGCGTTCGGCAAGGCCTCGGTCTTCAAATACATCGCCAATGACTACCCGAAAAACATGGGTGCGGTGTCCGGCATCGTCGGCCTCGCCGGTGGCCTGGGCGGCTTCGTGTTGCCAATCCTGTTCGGCGCCTTGGTGGACCTCACCGGCGTGCGCTCTTCCTGCTTCATGTTGATGTACGGCGTGGTCTGGGTCTCCCTCACCTGGATGTACTTCAGCGAAATACGCAAAAGCCCGGTGCTGGGTAAAGCGCCGCTGCTGACACCGTCCCCGATTTCCAGCATTGCCCTAGGAGAAGAACATGTCCGTTCTGCAAAAGCCTGACAAAGGCCCGGTCATTCATGACTGGCGCCCCGAGGACCCCGCGTTCTGGGGAAGTAGCGGTAAACAGACCGCCACGCGCAACTTGTGGATTTCCATTCCTGCGCTGCTGCTGGCCTTTGCGGTGTGGATGGTCTGGAGCACGGTGATCGTGCGTTTGAACGCCATCGGTTTCTCCTTCACCACCGACCAGCTGTTCTGGCTGGCGGCGTTGCCGGGGCTGTCCGGGGCGACCTTGCGGATCTTCTATTCCTTTATGGTGCCGATCTTCGGTGGCCGTCGCTGGACCGCCCTGAGCACCGCGTCGCTGTTGTTGCCATCGATCTGGATGGGCTTCGCCGTGCAGGACCCGAGCACCTCCTACAGCGTGTTCGTGTTGATTGCGTTGCTCTGCGGTTTTGGTGGCGGCAACTTCGCGTCGAGCATGTCCAACATCAGTTTCTTCTATCCCAAGTCGCAGCAGGGCACTGCCCTTGGCCTCAACGCGGGGCTGGGTAACCTGGGCGTCTCGGTGATGCAGTTCTGTGTGCCGCTGGTGATTACCTTCGGTGTGTTCGGTTTCATGGGCGGCTCGCCGCAAGCACTGCCGGACGGCGGCCAGTTGTGGTTGCAGAACGCCGGCTTCATCTGGGTGCCGTTTATTGTCCTGGTGACCGTGCTGGCCTGGTTTGGCATGAATGATCTGTCCAGTGCCCGGGCCTCGTTCAGCGAACAGGCGGTGATCTTCAAGCGCAAACACAACTGGCTGATGTGCTGGTTGTACCTGGCGACCTTCGGTTCGTTCATCGGTTTCTCCGCCGCGTTTCCGCTGCTGATCAAAACCTCGTTTCCTGACGTCATTGCCTTGAAGTTTGCCTTTCTCGGTCCACTGGTTGGCGCTCTGGTACGGCCATTGGGTGGCTGGCTGGCCGACAAGCTCGGTGGCGCGAAAGTGACCTTGTGGAACTTCGTGCTGATGATCGTGATGGTCTTCGGTGTTCTGCACTTTCTTCCCGAAAGCGGCCAGGGCGGTAACTTCTACGGCTTCCTCGGTATGTTCATGCTGCTGTTCATCACCACCGGCGTCGGCAATGGCTCCACCTTCCGCATGATCCCGGTGATCTTCCGCACCCAGCATGAGAAAGCCTCGGCTGGAAAATCAGCCGCCGTGCGCGAACAAGCGCTGAAAAATGCCGGCAAAGAGTCCGCCGCCGTCCTGGGCTTCAGTTCGGCCATGGGCGCCTTCGGTGCGTTCTTCATTCCCAAATCCTTCGGTTCTTCGATGGCCCTGACCGGCGGCCCGGAGATGGCCTTCTACATGTTCGTCGGCTTTTACCTGAGCTGCATCGTGGTGACGTGGTGGTGGTACGCGCGCAAAGGCGCCGCGACACCCTGCTGAGTCGAGCCGAATCCAACCATTGCGTGGGCGGGGCACAGACCCCGCGACAAAGCCTGAGAGGACTACACCGTGAGTCATTTACTGGATCAGTTGCGGTTTTTCAACCGCAAGCAAAACGAATTTTCCGACGGTCATGGCGAGACCCGCAAAGAGTCGCGTGACTGGGAGAACGTCTACCGTTCGCGCTGGCAGTACGACAAGATCGTGCGTTCCACCCACGGGGTGAACTGCACCGGTTCCTGCTCGTGGAAAATCTACGTCAAGAACGGCCTGATCACCTGGGAAACCCAGCAGACCGACTACCCGCGTACCCGTAACGATCTGCCGAACCATGAGCCCCGTGGCTGTCCGCGTGGTGCCAGTTACAGCTGGTACATCTACAGCGCCAACCGGCTCAAGTACCCGAAAATCCGCAAGCCATTGCTCAAGCTCTGGCGCGATGCGCGGCAGACCATGGCGCCAGTGGAAGCCTGGGCCAGCATCGTCGAGGACAAGGCCAAGGCCGACTCCTATAAAAGCAAGCGTGGCATGGGTGGCTTCATCCGCTCCAACTGGGAGGAAGTCAACGAGATCATTGCCGCGGCCAACGTCTATACGATCAAGCAATACGGCCCGGACCGGATCGTCGGCTTCTCGCCGATCCCGGCCATGTCGATGGTCAGCTATGCCGCAGGCTCGCGTTACCTGTCGCTGATCGGTGGCGCCTGCCTGAGTTTCTACGACTGGTACTGCGACTTGCCACCGGCCTCGCCGATGGTCTGGGGCGAGCAGACCGACGTGCCGGAATCGGCCGACTGGTACAACTCCAACTACATCATTGCCTGGGGTTCCAACGTCCCGCAGACCCGTACCCCCGACGCGCACTTCTTCACCGAAGTCCGTTACAAGGGCACCAAGACGGTCGCGATCACCCCGGATTACTCGGAAGTCGCCAAACTCACCGACCTGTGGCTGAACCCTAAACAAGGCACCGATGCGGCGCTGGCCCAGGCGTTCAACCATGTGATCTTCAAAGAATTCCACCTGGACAAACCGAGCGCCTATTTCACCGACTATGCCAAGCGCTTCACCGATTTGCCGGTGCTGGTGCTGCTCAAGCAAATGGTCGACAAGGCACCGGGCGCCGGTTACCAGCCAGACCGTTTCCTGCGCGCCAGCGACCTGACCGACAACCTCGGCCAGGAAAACAACCCGGAATGGAAAATCATCGCGCTGGATGTCAGTGGCGAACTGGTGTCCCCTCAGGGCTCCATCGGCTATCGCTGGGGCGAGAAGGGCAAGTGGAACATCCTTCCCCGCGAAGGCGGCGAAGGCCGTGAGATCGATCTGAAGCTGAGCCTGATCGGCGATGACGTGGCCGAAGTGGCGTTCCCGTATTTTGCCGGCGAGTCCCACGAACACTTCCAGCACGTGGCCGGCGATGCCGTGCAATACCGCCGCGTGCCGGTACACAGCGTGGTGCTGGCGGACGGCAGCGTGGCCAAAGTCGCCACCGTGTTCGACCTGTCGGCTGCCAACCTGGCCATCGATCGCGGCCTCGGCGGCGAAAACGTGGCCAAGGATTACAACGACGCCTCGGTGCCCGGCACCCCGGCCTGGCAGGAGCAGATCACTGGCGTCAGCCGCGAGAAGGCCATCCAGATCGCCCGTGAGTTCGCCGACAACGCCGACAAGACCAAGGGCCGCTCGATGATCATCGTCGGCGCGGCGATGAACCACTGGTACCACATGGACATGAACTACCGCGGGCTGATCAACATGCTCATGCTCTGTGGGTGTGTCGGTCAGACCGGTGGCGGTTGGGCGCACTACGTTGGCCAGGAAAAACTCCGTCCGCAATGCGGCTGGCTGCCATTGGCGTTCGGCCTGGACTGGAACCGTCCGCCTCGCCAGATGAACGGCACCAGCTTCTTCTACGCCCACAGTTCGCAGTGGCGCCACGAGAAGATGAGCATGCACGACGTGCTCTCGCCATTGGCCGATAAATCAAAATTCCCCGAGCATGCCCTGGACTACAACATCCGCGCCGAACGCGCCGGCTGGTTGCCCAGCGCACCGCAACTCAACACTAACCCTTTGCACATTTGCCGTGACGCGGCGGCGGCCGGCATGGACCCGAAAGACTACGTGGTCAAGTCGCTGCAGGACGGTTCGCTGCGCTTCTCTTGCGAACAGCCGGACAGCCCTGTCAACTTCCCGCGCAACATGTTTATCTGGCGTTCCAACCTGCTGGGCTCCTCGGGCAAGGGCCACGAGTACATGCTCAAGTACCTGCTGGGCACCAAAAACGGGGTGATGAACGAAGACATCGGCCAGGTCGGCGATTGCAAACCTGAAGAAGCCGAATGGGTGGATGAGGGCGCCATCGGCAAGCTCGATCTGGTCACCACGCTGGACTTCCGTATGTCCTCGACCTGCGTCTATTCCGACATCGTGTTGCCGACCGCAACCTGGTATGAAAAAGACGACATGAACACCTCGGACATGCACCCGTTCATTCACCCGTTGTCGGCAGCGATCGACCCGGCGTGGGAATCGCGTTCCGACTGGGAAATCTACAAAGGCATCGCCAAGGCGTTTTCCAGTATGTCCGAAGGGCACCTGGGCGTTGAAAAGGATCTGGTGACCATCCCGCTGATGCACGACAGCGTTGGCGAACTGGCCCAACCGTTTGGCGGCACCGACTGGAAAAGCGACGGCGTGGCACCGGTGCCGGGCAAGAACGCACCCAACCTGCATGTGGTCGAGCGTGACTACCCGAACATCTACAAACAGTTCTCGTCCCTCGGGCCATTGCTGGAAAAACACGGCAACGGCGGCAAGGGCATCAACTGGAACACCGAAGACGAGGTGAAGTTCCTCGGTGAACTCAATCACAAAGAAGGCGATGCCGGTATCAGCCAGGGTCGGCCGAAAATCGACACGGCCATCGATGCGGCAGAAGTGATTCTGTCCCTGGCACCAGAAACCAACGGCCAGGTTGCGGTCAAGGCCTGGGCTGCGCTGTCGGAATTCACCGGCATCGATCACAGCCACCTGGCGCTGTCCAAGGCCCACGAGGCGATTCGGTTTCGCGACATTCAGGCACAGCCGCGCAAGATCATTTCCAGCCCGACCTGGTCGGGCCTCGAAGACGATCACGTCAGCTACAACGCCGGCTACACCAACGTTCACGAAGGGATCCCGTGGCGCACCATCACCGGTCGCCAGCAGTTCTATCAGGATCACCCGTGGATGCAGGCGTTCGGCGAGCAACTGATGAGTTATCGGCCGCCGGTCAACACCCGCACCATCGAAGGGGTGAAAGGCAAGCGCAGCAACGGCGAGATCGAAATCGTCCTGAACTGGATTACCCCGCATCAGAAATGGGGCATCCACAGCACCTACAGCGACAACCTGCTGATGCTCACCCTCAGCCGCGGCGGGCCGATTGTTTGGCTTTCGGAGAATGACGCGAAAAGCGCCGGCATCGAGGACAACGACTGGATCGAGTGCTTCAACGTCAACGGTGCACTGACCGCCCGGGCGGTGGTCAGCCAGCGCGTCAAGGACGGCATGGTGATGATGTATCACGCACAGGAACGGATCGTGAACGTGCCAGGTTCGGAAACCACCAAGACCCGTGGCGGCCATCACAACTCGGTTACCCGCGTCGTGCTCAAGCCGACCCACATGATCGGCGGCTATGCGCAGCAAGCCTACGGTTTCAACTATTACGGCACGGTCGGTTGCAACCGCGATGAATTCGTCGTGGTGCGCAAAATGTCCAAAGTCGACTGGCTCGATGGTTCAAGTGGCGATGACCTGCCACGTCCGCTGCCGACCGATATTGAGGAGAACTGAGATGAAGATTCGCTCACAAATCGGCATGGTTCTGAACCTGGACAAATGCATCGGTTGCCACACCTGTTCGATCACCTGCAAAAACGTCTGGACCAGCCGCGAAGGCATGGAATACGCCTGGTTCAACAACGTCGAATCAAAACCCGGGATCGGCTACCCGAAAGAATGGGAAAACCAGGACAAGTGGAAGGGCGGCTGGATCCGCAACGCCAACGGCACGATCAACCCGCGCATCGGCGGTAAATTCCGCGTGCTGGCAAACATTTTCGCCAACCCGGACCTGCCGAGCCTCGACGACTACTACGAACCGTTCGACTTCGATTACCAGCACCTGCACACCGCGCCGCTGGGCGAGCATCAGCCCACCGCGCGTCCGCGTTCGCTGATCTCCGGCAAGCGCATGGAAAAAATCGAGTGGGGTCCGAACTGGGAAGAAATCCTCGGCACCGAATTCGCCAAACGTCGCAAGGACAAGAACTTCGACAAGATTCAGGCGGACATTTACGGCGAGTACGAAAACACGTTCATGATGTATTTGCCGCGCCTGTGCGAGCACTGCCTCAACCCGACGTGCGCGGCATCGTGCCCGAGCGGTGCGATCTACAAGCGTGAAGAAGACGGCATCGTCCTGATCGACCAGGAAAAATGCCGTGGCTGGCGGATGTGCATCAGCGGCTGCCCGTACAAGAAGATCTATTTCAACTGGAAAAGCGGTAAGTCCGAGAAATGCATCTTCTGCTACCCGCGTATCGAAGCCGGGATGCCGACCGTTTGCGCGGAAACTTGCGTCGGGCGCATCCGCTACCTCGGCGTGCTGCTGTATGACGCCGACCGCATCAGCGAAGTGGCGAGCACCGCCAATGAGCAGGACCTGTATGAGAAACAACTGGAGATCTTCCTCGATCCGAACGATCCGGCAGTGATTCGTCAGGCCCTGGCCGATGGCGTACCGCAATCGGTGATCGATTCCGCTCAGCGTTCGCCGGTCTACAAAATGGCCGTGGACTGGAAACTCGCCCTGCCGCTGCACCCGGAATACCGCACCTTGCCGATGGTCTGGTACGTGCCGCCACTGTCGCCGATCCAGAACGCCGCGACCGCCGGCACCGTCGGCATGAACGGGGTGATCCCGGATGTCGACAGCCTGCGTATTCCCCTGAAGTACCTGGCGAACCTGCTGACGGCGGGTGATGAAAAACCGGTCAAGCGTGCGCTTAAACGCTTGCTGGCGATGCGCGCCTACAAACGTTCCGAACAAGTCGACGGCGTGCAGGACCTGCAGGTGCTGGCGGATGTCGGCCTGAGTGTGGCGCAGGTCGAGGAGATGTATCGCTACCTGGCAATCGCCAACTACGAAGACCGCTTTGTGGTACCGAGCGCGCACCGTGAAGACGCCATGAGCGACGCCTTTGCCGAGCGCTCCGGTTGCGGTTTCAGCTTTGGTAGCGGCTGCAGCGGCAGCTCCGACACCAACATGTTCGGTGCGAAGAAAGCCAACCGCCGCGACATCCTGAAAACCGTCCAGTTGTGGGAGGAATGAGCATGCAAATTCTCAAAGTGATTTCGCTGCTGCTCGATTACCCGACCGAGACACTGATTGGCGGTCGCGACGAACTCGAGCAAGCGATCATCCAGTCACGGGAAATCAGCCCCAAGCAACGCGGCGCGTTGTTCGAATTGTTGGAGTTGATCTGCGCCAATGACCTGATGGATGGGCAGGAGCACTACGGTGCGCTGTTCGGTCGAGGCCGCTCGCTGTCGCTGCTCTTGTTCGAGCACGTGCATGGCGAATCCCGCGATCGCGGCCAGGCGATGGTCGACATGATGGCGCAATACGAAGAAGCCGGTTTTGCCATCGGTGTCAAAGAGCTGCCCGATTACATACCGCTGTACCTGGAGTTCCTGTCCACCCGCGAAGACATCGAGGCCCGGGAGGGCCTGGCGGATGTGTCGCACTTGCTGGCCTTGCTCGCGGCGCGTCTGGAAGAGCGTGAAAGTGCCTATGCCAGCTGCTTCCGGGCGCTGCTGCAAATTGCCGGGGCCGAGCCGCATCAAGCGGTGGCCGACCTGCGGGCGCAGGTGGCGGCGGAGCCGCGCGACGACTCCCTGGAAGCCCTCGACAAGATTTGGGAAGAGGAGGCCGTGGACTTTCTCCAGGCCGAACAGCAGGACCGTTGCAGTGGACTGCCAAGCGCACCGGGCAAGGCCCGGGAAGAAAGCGCGGTGCCGTTGCACTGGGTGGATTTTCAGCATGAAGGGTTGGCCGTCGTGCCGGCCAAGGAGGTAGGCAATGTCTAAATGGAACCTGTTGTTGTTCGGGGTCTATCCCTACGTCGCCCTGGCGATTTGCCTGATTGGCAGCTGGGCGCGCTTCGATCTGTCGCAGTACACCTGGAAGGCCGGCTCGAGCCAGATGCTCAATCAGCGCGGCATGCGCGTGGCGAGCAACTTCTTCCACATTGGTGTGTTGTTCGTACTGGCCGGACACTTTGTCGGCCTGCTGACCCCGGCGTCGGTGTATCACCACGTGATCAGCACTGAGAACAAGCAGTTGCTGGCGATGGTGTCCGGTGGCTTCTTCGGTCTGTTGTGCCTGATTGGCTTGCTGATGTTGGTCAATCGGCGGCTCACCGATCCACGGGTCCGCGCCACGTCCAGCCCCTCGGACATTCTGGTTCTGCTGGTGCTGCTGGCGCAGTTGCTGCTGGGGCTGCTGACGATCGTTGCGTCCACCGCGCACATGGACGGCTCGGTGATGGTGATGCTCGCCGATTGGGCACAGAACACCGTGTTGTTGCGTCCGGTGGAAGCCGCGGCGGCCATCGCGCCGGTCGGGTTGATCTACAAGCTGCATGTGTTTCTCGGTTTGACCCTGTTTGTGCTGTTCCCCTTCACCCGTCTCGTACACATGATCAGCGCACCGATCTGGTACCTGGGGCGTCGTTATCAAATCGTTCGTCAGAAGTACTGAGGAGACAATCATGTCAGGTGGATGCGGATGTGGTGGCGGTAATGGGGGCAGCGGTGGCTGCGGTTCTTCAAAAAAAGCGGAGGCCATTCTCGACATGGCGCCGGTCGCAGAGGCGCAGTTCGAGGCGCTGCCGGTTGAGCCCGCAGGGGCCGATGACGCCCCGGCGCAGTTGATCGCCAGCAGTGAACAGGAGTGGCCGATCATCAGCGTCAACGAGGTGTCGATCACGCCGGAATCGATGGCGCTGGAGCTGCAATATCACCCGGCCGAAAGCCGCGAAGAAGCGGTGTACCTGGCCGCCAGGGCGTTGGTGATCCGCGAGTTGTTGCAGCAGCGCATTGCCGAACTCGGCGTATCGATGGAGATCGGTGTTGGCGAGAACGAAGAAGAAGCGGCCACGCGTTTGTTGCTTGAACGCGAGGTGCATGTGCCGCAGTGCGACGAGGAAACCAGTCTTCGTTACTACGAAAACAATCGCGGGCGCTTTCACAGCGCACCATTGCTGGCGGTACGGCACATCCTGCTCGAATGTGCGCCGGACGATGTCGAGGCGCGCAGCCTTGCGCATGTTCAGGCGGAAGTCCTGCTGCAACGTCTGGATGAATTCCCCGGCACTTTCGCCGAACTGGCGTTGAAATATTCGGCCTGCCCGTCGAAGGCTCAGGGTGGTTCTTTGGGGCAGATCAGTAAGGGCCAAACCGTGCCTGAACTGGAACGTCAGTTGTTCACTCTGGCACCGGGCCTGGCCAGCAAACCGCTGGAAAGTCGCTACGGCTGGCATGTGGTCAGTGTCGATCAGCGAATCGAAGGCATGCCGTTGCCCTATGAAGTGGTGTCGACGGCGATCCGCACGCAGTTGCAGCAAGGCGTGTGGCAAAAAGCCCTGGTGCAATACCTGCAAACCCTGATCGGTGCGGCGGATATTCGCGGTATCCATTTGCAGGGCGCCGACTCACCGCTGGTGCAGTGAGCATCGAGGCAAACCGGGAGATGTGATGAACGCTGTAATGCAGGATGGCTTTGGACGGCAGATTGATTATCTGCGGATGTCGGTGACGGACCGCTGTGATTTTCGCTGTGTGTATTGCATGGCGAAAAACATGACCTTCCTGCCGCGTCAGCAGGTGCTCACCCTTGAAGAGTTGCAGCGTTTGGCAACGCTGTTCGTTGGCCTGGGTGTACGCAAGATTCGCCTGACCGGCGGCGAGCCGCTGATTCGTCCGGGCATTGTCGACCTTTGTCGCAACATCGCCGCGTTGCCCGGTTTGCGCGAATTGGTGATGACCAGCAACGGCTCGCAGCTGGGCCGTCTGGCCCGGCCGTTGGTCGATGCCGGGGTGAAGCGGATGAACATCAGCCTCGATAGCCTGGACGGGCAGAAGTTTCGCGCGATCACCCGCATTGGCGATCTCGATCAAGTGCTCAACGGCATCGAGGCAGCACGGGGCGCGGGGTTCGAGCGAATCAAACTCAACTGCGTGGTGATGAAGGGCCGCAACTTTGATGAGGTCCCGGCGTTGGTGCAGTACGCCATCGACCAGCGCATCGATATCAGTTTCATCGAGGAAATGCCCTTGGGCGATGTCGGGCGTTCCCGGGGTGAATCGTTTTGTTCCAGCGACGAAGTTCGGGCGCTGATCGCCAGCCAGCATCGGTTACTCGACAGCACCGAGAACAGCGGCGGACCGGCACGCTATGTGCGTCTGGAACGCCATCCCGAGACCCGGATCGGCTTCATTTCACCCAACAGCCACAACTTCTGCGGCAGCTGCAACCGGGTACGGATGACCGTTGAAGGGAAGCTGTTGCTGTGTTTGGGGCAGGACGATGCCCTGGATTTAAGAGGATTGCTGCGGCGTTATCCGCTGGATGATCAGCCCGTGATCAATGCCGTGCAGAAGGCTTTGCGCGGCAAACCGTTGCGCCACGATTTCAGCCCCGAAGGGGAGGTGCAGATTGTACGGTTCATGAACATGAGTGGCGGTTGAGCTGATCTGTAAAGCACAGCAAATCACTGTGGGAGCGAGCCTGCTCGCGATAGCGGTAGAACAATCGACATCAATGTTGAGCGTGCTGCAGTCATCGCGAGCAGGCTCGCTCCCACATTAGATTTTCTTCTGCCGTTATCGGACGTTCTTTCGCCGGGGAATCTTGATGTCGATCAATTGCAGATCAGCACTTTTTCCGTAGCCTTCACTGCATGTTGTGGTTCTGGATTTTTTTAGATCTATATGTAGTGTCTGGAGGCCAAATGCAAAGCACGCTGATCGCAGTAGGATGTAACCGTTTGCACAAACGCGATGGCAGTCAGGTCGCCTTCGATGCCGACAAAATCCGTCAGGCATTGATCGCCGCCGGCAAGGCGACGGGGGAATACGCCGAGGTTGAGGTTGAAGGCTTGCTTAACGCGGTATTGGCCAGGCTCGAAGGTTTGCCAAGACTCCATGTCGAGCAAATCCAGGACCGTGTTGAACGGGTGTTGATGGACGCCGGATATTTCCTCGCCATGCGTGCCTACATCGTCTACCGCGAACAGCACGGGCGCTTGCGCCGCGACCGCCGGACCATGGTCGAGGTGGCGACTTCGATGAACGAATACCTGGACCGTGAAGACTGGCGGGTCCAGGCCAACGCCAATCAGGGGTATTCACTGGGCGGACTGGTGTTGAACGTGTCGGGCAAGGTCACTGCCAACTACTGGCTGGACGAGGTGTACAGCGAGGCCATAGGCCAGGCCCACCGCGAGGCGGATTTGCATGTGCACGACCTCGACATGCTCGCCGGTTACTGCGCCGGCTGGTCGCTGCGCACCCTGTTGCACGAAGGGCTCAACGGTGTGCCGGGGCGTGTTGAAGCCGGTCCGCCAAAGCACTTGAGCAGTGCCTTGGGGCAGATGGTGAATTTTCTCGGCACCCTGCAAAACGAATGGGCCGGCGCCCAGGCGTTCAGCTCGTTCGACACCTATCTGGCGCCCTACGTGCGCAAGGATCAACTGAGTTTTCAGGAAGTACGCCAGGCGATCCAGGAGTTCATCTACAACCTCAACGTACCGTCACGCTGGGGCACGCAGACGCCATTTACCAACCTGACCTTCGACTGGGTGTGCCCCCAGGATTTGCGTGAGCAAATACCCGTCATCGGCGGTGAAGAAATGCCGTTTGCCTATGGTGACCTGCAAGCCGAAATGGAGCTGCTCAACCGCGCTTACATCGAAGTGATGCAGGCCGGCGACGCGAAAGGGCGGGTGTTCACCTTTCCGATCCCGACCTACAACATCACCCATGACTTTCCGTGGGACAGTGAAAACGCCGATCGTCTGTTCGAGATGACCGCGCGGTACGGCCTGCCGTATTTCCAGAACTTCCTCAATTCTGATCTGCAACCCAATCAGGTGCGTTCAATGTGCTGCCGTTTGCAGCTCGATGTGCGCGAGTTGCTCAAGCGTGGCGGCGGCTTGTTCGGCTCAGCGGAACAGACCGGATCGCTTGGCGTTGTCACCATCAACTGCGCACGGCTGGGCTATGTGTTCAAGGGTGATACCAGTGGATTATTGCAGCGACTGGACACACTGATGGAACTGGCGATGGAAAGCCTGGAGGTCAAGCGCAAGGTGATTCAGCACCACATGGATGCCGGTTTGTACCCGTACACCAAGCGCTACCTCGGAACCCTGCGCAACCATTTCTCGACCATCGGCCTCAACGGCATGCATGAAATGCTGCGCAATTTCACGGGCGACGAGGAGGGCATGCACACCGAGCATGGCCGGCAGTTTGCCCTGAACATGCTCGATCATGTGCGCGCCACGTTGCTGCGTTTCCAAGAGGAAACCGGCCACATGTACAACCTGGAAGCGACGCCAGCCGAGGGCACGACTTACCGCTTCGCCAAGGAAGACCTCAAGCGTTACCCCGGCATTCTCCAGGCTGGCAGCGTGCAAGCGTCGTATTACACCAACTCTTCCCAACTGCCCGTGGGCTACACCGAAGACCCCTTCGAGGCCCTGGAGCTTCAGGACGAACTGCAATGCAAATACACCGGCGGTACCGTCTTGCATCTGTACATGGCCGAGCGGATTTCCTCGACCGAGGCGTGCAAGCAACTGGTGCGCAAAGCGCTTGGCCGCTTCCGCCTGCCGTACCTGACCGTGACCCCGACGTTCTCCATCTGCCCGGTGCACGGCTACCTCGATGGCGAGCATGAGTTCTGCCCCAAATGCGACGAGGTCTTGCTGCTGCAAGAACAGAAGCTCGGCACCGTTCATTGATTTCGATCCACTCAACCGCAAGGAGCTTCACCATGACTGCATCGCAAGCACTGCCCCAGGCTCAACGTCAACGCTGCGAAGTCTGGACCCGGGTGATGGGCTATCACCGCCCTGTGTCGGCGTTCAATCCGGGTAAACAGTCGGAGCACCGTGAGCGGGTGCACTTCACTGAAAGCGCGGCGCTGGCCGGGCGCCAATGAGTCGAACGCTTCGGGTCGGGGGCATGGTGCCCCTGACCACTATCGACTATCCGGGACAGCTCGCCTGCGTGCTGTTTTGCCAGGGTTGCGCCTGGCGTTGTCGTTACTGCCATAACCCGCAGTTGATCCCGCCTCGTGGCACAGACGAAGTGGATTGGCGGCGGGTGCTGGCGTTTCTGCAACGGCGTCAGGACCTGCTCGATGCGGTGGTGTTCAGTGGCGGTGAGCCGACCCTGCAGGACGGTTTGCTCGGCGCCATGGAGGAGGTGCGGGCGATGGGGTTTCGCATTGGTTTGCACAGTGCCGGTATCAAGCCGGCTGCGTTCGCCAAGGTATTGCCTGGCGCTGATTGGGTCGGCTTCGATGTGAAGGCGCTGCCCGAGGATTGCCAGGCGATCACCCGGGTCGAAGGCAGCGGTACCGCCAATTGGCGCAGTCTTGAGCATCTGCTGGCCAGTGGTGTCGATTATGAATGTCGTACCACTGTGCACTGGCATCTGTTCGAGCCGGCGCGGTTACTGGTCCTCGCGCAGCGTTTGAGCGAACTCGGCGTCAAGCGTTTCGCCGTGCAACTGGTTCGCACCGAGCGGATGTTCGATCCGCTGCTGCCGAGTGTTTCGGCACAAGCCTTGCTACCTGACTTATGGGAAGCCATGCGCGAGCTGTTTCCCGCTTTCGTGTTACGGGGGTAACCGTGGCTGCGAATTAACGTTTAACGGTGACATCCATCATTAGGTTTTCAAATGCGCTGCCAATCGGCAGGTATCAAACAGGGAGCATTTGATATGGCCAAATTAACGACAGCACAACGTATCGTCATCGGCTTTGCCATCGCGCCGTTGGCGCTGATTGGCATGGCGTTTTACGCGTTGCACGATCTGGCAACGCTCAAGGAACAGGCGGTAGTAATCGTCAAGCAGGACTGGCCGAAGATCGATCCGATCATGGTCATCGCCACCGGCGTACGTGATAACGCCAGGAACACCCGGGATCTACTGATCGATAAAGATAATCAGCAGGTGCAGCAGTCAATCGACGCTACCAAGAAACGGATTACCCAGGCACTCGATACGCTTGAACCATTGTTCTATTTGCCAGAGGGCAAAACCGCTTATGCCGCGTTGAAGAAGAATCGTGAAGCCTACGTGGCGGCGTTCACTCAAGTGCAGGTGTTGATCCGGCAAGGGGCTTTCGATGACGCCATGGCACAGCTGAAACAAAAGGTCGTGCCGGCCGAACGCGAGGTTTATGGCAGCCTGGATCAGTTGATGGCGCTGCAAGGCAAAATATTCGCCGACAGAGAACAGTCAGCGCAGGCACTGTACAGCGATGCCCGGCGCAATATGCTCGGGTTGTTTTTGTTCTGTGTGGCGCTGGTCATCGCCGCGGCGGTGATCGTCACGCGCAGTGTGACCCGTCCATTGGGCGGCGAGCCGGACGATGCCGCACGGTTTTTAAGTCAGATCGCTCAAGGCGACCTGACGATTCAGGTACCCGTGAACTCAAGTGCCGGCGGCAGCGTGATGATGAACATGCATCAGATGCAGCAAAGTCTGAATGCCATGGTCAGGCACATCGCGATGTCGGTGGACCAGGTGGCCAGTTCCTCCGAAGAGCTGAGTGCGGTCAGCAGCCAGACCAGCAGCAACCTGCAATTGCAAGGGCTGGAGATCGAGCAGGCGGCCACCGCCGTGAACCAGATGACCGCTGCGGTCGATGAAGTGGCGCGCAATGCGGTCAGCACCTCCGAGGCCTCGCGGCAGTCCGAGCAAACCGCGCAACGCGGGCGTGAACAGGTTCAGGAAACCGTGGTTTCAATCGGCGCACTGGCCGATGGGGTCACCGACACCTCACAGCGCATCGAGCAACTGGCGGGCCGGGTGCAGGACATCAGCAAGGTGCTGGACGTGATTCGCAGCATCGCCGAGCAGACCAATTTGCTGGCCCTTAACGCGGCCATTGAAGCGGCTCGTGCTGGTGATGCCGGACGCGGTTTTGCCGTGGTCGCCGATGAAGTGCGCGCCCTGGCGCATCGCACTCAAGAGTCCACCCAGGAAATCGAGCAGATGATCGGCAACATTCGTCTCGATACCGGGCATGCGGTGACGGCCATGCAAAGCAGCAGCAACCTGGTGCGGGCCACCCTGGAAGTGGCGCAACGGTCGGGCGATGCATTGGATGAAATCACCCGGTCGATCTCGCAGATCAACGAGCGCAACATGATGATTGCCAGCGCTACGGAGGAGCAGGCATTGGTGGCGCGTGAGGTGGACCGCAATCTGATGGGGATTCGCAACTTGTCAGAGCAGGTCTTGCTGGGTGCCCAACATACTCACACCGCAGGTCAGGATTTGGCGCAGATGGCCGGGGCGCTGCACCAGACGGTGGCGCGTTTTAAAGTCTAGGTAATTCGGGTTGGTGGTTGTGGATGAGGGCGCTCAGGACCAGCCCCAGAACTGCAACCACCAGTCGAACCCTACCAAGCCGATGGCGAGTAACAGGCAAGTGCTGCCAGCGCAGCGACGAACCTGGGAAAGGCCTTCGCGGTCCAGCCGTTTCCAACCCAGCAACAGGCTCCAGCCCATCGCAGCCATTAACAGACAAGCCCTGGCCGGTTGTACCCACTCCAGCAGCAGACCTTCATAGCGCAGCAATTTCACCGTTGTGGCCGACAGCCCTAGAAACAATCCCGCACCCCCCAAGGGCGTGAGTGTCAGCGCCAGGGGCCAATACAGTGCAGGATCTTGCGCCAGTCGAGCCGTCAGGCGCAGAAGGATCATCAACGCCGTGCCCAACACCATCGAACTCAAACTCAAGTAAGCGACGATGCTGAAACCGTCGAGCCAGCTGAAGCTGTCGTTGAGCTGCGGGTAATGGGTCAGCAGCCACCAGGGCGCGTTGTCCTCAAGGGCCCAGAGTTGGTCGTGCTCGACCAGCCATTGGGCGAGGGTTTGTTTGAGGGCGACGAACCATGGGCTGACCGTCCACTGAAAGGCGCCCATGGCCAGACCGATCACACCGAACAGCAATAGACGCGCGTCCCATGGTGAAAGCGTCTGCGCCGTCGCATGAAGAATCTCTTGGTTGCTGGAGCGCGCGATCAGCTGAACCGCGCCGCGTTGTCCGCTGCAACGTCCGCAGGCATGGCAGTCACTGGCGCCTTGCATACGACGGATATCGAGCAAGGGCGCGCAGTTGGGCGGCGGCAGGCGTGGCGCGGCGTTTTCCATCCAGCGTTGTTCGTCGACCTGAAAATGCACGGGCGCCAGTCGGGCGAGCAGGGCGAAGACGCCACTGACCGGGCACAGGTAACGGCACCAGACCCGCTTGCCTCGGGCGAACAGCAACCCGACGACGATCGCGGCGACGGTCGAACCGCCCAGAATCAACAGCGCCGCCTGGGCGTAGTCATAGACGCTGATCAACTGGCCGTAGAGGGTTGTCAGGCAGAACGCCAGGGTTGGCCAGCCGCCCCAGCGCAACCAGCGCGGTACACCCAAACCTTTGCCGTAATGGCTCGCCCATTCGCTGAGTGAGCCTTCCGGACAGAGAACGCCACACCAGATTCGTCCAAACAGTACGATCGACAGCAACACGAACGGCCACCAAATGCCCCAGAACAAAAACTGCGCGAACAGGGTCAGGTTATCGAGCAGCCGTGCCTGGCTGTCCGGCAGCGGCAACACCGCCGGGATCACCAACAGCAACGCGTAAAACAGTACAACGACCCACTGCACGGCACGGATGACGGGCGCGTGACGACGCATGCCGTCGCCCAGGCGCTGCAGCCATTGATTGCGGCGACTCAGCTCAGGCATGGGACTTTTTCCACAGCACGCTGGCGCAGCCAACCTCCGACGGTCAGCCAATAACCGGCCAGCACCAGTAACGTCATGCCGCTGGGCGTCGCACGATAACCGGCAAAACCGGCAAGAAAACCACCCAGTCCATGGCTGTCGCTGAGCAAGGCACTGCTGTCCCAAAGCGCATCACCAACGAGGCTGTACATCACCTCCGGTAAATCCATGGCGAGTAATTGGCCGCCAATTCGCTCGGTACCGCTGACCAGCAACGCCGCGCCGAGTATCAGCAAAACAGCTTCGCTGATGGAAAAGAATCGCTGCCACGAGATGAACCGGCGACTGCTGTGCAGCAGGGCAATGGTCAGCGCCGACAGCACCAATCCCATTGCGCCGCCGACGGCAAACAAACCGAGCTGCGGACCTCGCAACTGAGCACCGGAGCCATAGAGAAAGACTACCGTTTCACTGCCTTCGCGGCTGACGGCGAGCAGGGCCAGCAGTAACAGACCCGCGCCACCTTGCCGAGCCAGGTGGCTATCAGCGTGTCGTTGCAAATCGTGCTTGAGCGTGCGCCCGTGGCGGTGCATCCAGCCGACCATTTGCACGATCAGCAGGCTGGCCACCAGCGCAAGTGCAGCCTGGAACCATTCACTGGCTGAACCGCTCATGGCCTCACCGGCAAACAGAATCAACACCGCCAGCAGGCCCGAAAGCATCAACCCCAGCACGACGCCTGCCCACAAGTACTTCGCCAGTCGATCACCCTGATGCTGACTGACCCAGGCCTGGAGAATGCCGATCACCAGCAGCGCCTCGACGCTTTCGCGCCAGACAATGAACATTGATTGATACATGAAAACTCCGTGTTTGAACGGGTTATTTCGCGAGGATGCCGCCCTCGGGCAGTTGTGGATTGAACTCGTCGAAGAAGGGGTAGTGGCCGGGCCTGAGCGGGTGAATGACCACGAAGGTTGTCACGCCCGGCGACAGGACTTTTTCGACCCGCAACGGCGTGCTCTCAAATTCGGCTGGGCCTTGGCCGATATTTCTCAGGATGATCTTGAAGCGCTGACCGGCCGGAACCTCCAACAGGGCAGGAGTGAAGTGGCCATCGCGCAGGCTGAGTTCATAGCTGGGTAATTCGGCATAGGCCATGAACGGCGCCACTGCTCCGGCAAGCATCAGCCAGGCAATCTGCAGGCGCTTCATTCAATAGCCGCCTTTTTTACCAATGCCGGCGTAGATGAACTCGTAGTGCAATTCGCAGCGTTCAAACCAGGGGGCTACGCCGGTTTCCTTATCGGTATGACGGCCAAGGGACCCATGACCGCCGGGTGGCAGGACGGTGAAGGTCAGCTGATATTTGCCTGGGCCGAGCAGCTTTACATTGTCGCCATAGTGCGGCCCGTCATTGGCGACCATGGCGTGGAAATCGCCTTTGAGTTCGTTCTCGCTGCCCTGTTTTTTCAGATTGAACGAGACATTGAGGTAAGGCACGAAACTGCCTTCCTGAAAGCCCTGTCGATTGTCCGCCGTGGCGCGAATGTCGGCTTCCAGATGCACATCGGAATCCGCGGTGGCCCGCATCATTCCGGCAGGTGCCATCTCGATCGGCTGCAAATACACCGCCCCGACTTCCAGCCCAGGACACAACTGTGGCTCACCGATCGGGTATTCCTTGGCGTGAGCCAGCGGTGTGAGCAAGAGCAGGGCAAGCGAAAGCGACAAGGGGGTACGCATAATTTCTTCCTGGGCATTGACGAGTAGGAGCCCGAGTCTAGGAAGCTTTGCTGCGAACAATAATGATTGGCATCAAGTTTCGAGCAATTAAACCGATGCCTCATCACGCTGGCGAAATCGCTGGGCGCGCTCGACGCTGTGAGTCATCTGTTCGGCTGCGTGAATGGTCAGCGGATGCTGGGTAAAGCCGGGTCTGGGGGAAATGTAGGTGGCCATCTCGCGCGCAACGGCGAGCTGGTGTTCCGAACCATCGGCCAGCAGGGCGATGACCAGGTTTTCCAAGGCAATCACTCGGACACGCAGATGAACCAGTTCGGCATTGGTCAAGGCGGGCGGACCGGTAAACGCTTTGTCATCAAGAGATGTTGCAGCATCTTGATCGTCCCATGTTGATAGGCCGCTTGGGAAAGGATTTTTATTGAGCATGAGAGGCGTCTCCAAGTCTGTTAAAGCGTTAGCTTAGCCCCGGGATTGCGAAGGAGGTGAGCGCAGTCATCTGATGTCGATTCTTGATGTGTATCAAGGCTGGTTTTGCGTAAGGGCTATAGGTTGGAAGAACGCCTCCCAATGACCGGAGATCGGCATGGCTAAAAACTTCCCCATCAACCCCAAGCACCCCGAACGGATTTGTTGGGGGTGCGACCGTTATTGTCCGGCGAAGTCCTTGGCCTGCGGCAATGGTTCCGACCGTACGATGCACCCGGCCGAACTTTTCGGCGAGGATTGGAATGTGCCTGGTGACTGGGGCATCGAGAAGCTCATCACTACTGACAAACCGACAGATGATGTAGCGGACACCTGGACTGGCAGTCGGAGCGAGTAGCGGGTGACAGAAGCAAACAACCAGACAGTTTCATGCTGTTAGTTACCATTTTTTAGGATATTTAGTTCGGATAGCTGGCAGGCTGCTCAAAAAAACATCACATCGATCATCGATGCGATTTCGCCACATTAATATAACTAAACTAAATAGGCATTTAGCTTAGTTATAATTATCCGTTATTAACGGGGAAGGGTAGTGCATTAAATGAACTAGGGGTCGTTCTTCCTTGGTCGCTATCTTTCAATCATGTGCGGTATCTTTCAAAGCTTCAAGCAGACACGTGTAATCGGTAACAAGCCAAGTAAATCAGGGGCTCCAGCGTTGTGAAGCTTCTGGCTTTGGCTTCTAAGAGCTGAACGAAAACGAGTGAAAAGACTGTTGTAATGACATATTTATCGCCCTGGATGGTTGAAAGCGCTTATCGCTATTTGAAGGCTGCGAAGCACCTTAGACGTGGCCATGACATGCTGGACATTGCGCAGATCAATGCTGCAATTGGCATGGAAATCCTGCTCAAAAGCTTCGTGTCAAAGCCCAATGGCAACCTTGGCCAGGTCAATGAAACTTACGAACTGGACCTGGACGCAATAAAAGCTGCGCATGAGCATTTGAAAGCGACAGACAGAATTCCGGCTTATCGGAAAGACAGAGGTCCAAATAAGCACGATCTGCTTACGTTGTTTCATGCGATACCTGAACCGATCAGGCAGCATATTCGGCTTGATCGTCACGAGCATTGGATCGAGAAGGATCGTGAAGTTTTCACCAATGCGCGTTATCGATATGAAGCCGGTGCTCCTGGAGGTTACGACGATATTTTGATCGGTGTCTTGGACGAACTGATTGAGGACGTTGTGCACTGGTATCGTGAGCTGGGCAGCAAAGATGTGTTCATCGTGTTTTATGGAATGCCGCCGCTGGAGCAGTTGCCGGATTCCGATCAGGAGCCGGACAACCTGTGAGCCTGCCTTCAAATCTGATCACAGAGCCCCCCAGCCCCATACAATATATTACGCATAATATCGATGACGTTATGGTAGCTATGCCGTCAGAATCGACGAATTTAGCGTCGGGATAATAGCGAAGCCCCGACGCTGAATTTAGCCATAACGTCCATTATGCGAGGCATTTACGTACCTATTTATTGTTTTTTAACGATATATAAACAATAAAAGGTACGTTTTTATGCTGGCATAAAGGTACCATTGTCGTAACCTGGTGAAATCACCAAGGCTGCATTTTGGTACCTTTTGGAGGTTGCATGCTTATCAAATTTCAATCTGACAATGATGACTTTCATGATCGGCTGTTGGCCGCTACTGGCCTAGGCACTGTTACTGGGGCTTATCGATCTGCTGCCGTTCAGTTCCCCGGTCTTCAACTGCAGGTTAGGCATTTAGAGGCTCAGCTTAATGAGGCGAAGCGTGAGAATGCTGTCCTTAGGCAGACACTCTATGATGCGCGGGATGCTGCCATTGCGCTGTCTGAAAGAGCTTTGCAGCCTGGTCTTGACTCGTTGGCAGAACGTTATCTTCAATCCGATTACGTTCTCAAGTCTTGGAGCACGAGCTTGTCCCCTCACTTTTTGATTAATCATGTAAGCACCCCGGTTGATGAAGCAGGGCGCGTTTACCAGGTCTTTGAGTTTTCAAATGAAGGTTTTCTCAAGGCATCTTGGAAACCTGATGGCAGCGATATGCAGGTTATCGAGCTTTCAAACCTCTCCCTTTCCTTTATCCCAGGAAAGGAGGAAGGCACGTTCTCTCTCGAGTTTTTTCCGGCATAGACCTCATTACTCACGTAAACAAGTATTTCCGTGAGTAATGACCATGTGAACCTGGTCTGAAAGCCCCAGTTTCGCGTCCGCGAAATTCATCGAAAGCTTGTCTCGCTACGGATATTAGCCTTACCTCGACCTGCCCGCAGGGCATTAGGCGCTTCGCAAATCTGCAGCCAGGCTAATCAACATCCGCGCCGATACCCGGCAAAGCCGGCCAATTTCACGCCCAACAAAAAACCCCCGGCGATCTTCAAATCACCGAGGGTTTCTTCGCGTAAACAGCTCGTCTTATCACTGCCGTGTCACTTCGCGATCTGATTTACCCGAGTCTCTATCCCGGCTCTGTCGCGTAGCTTGCACGGTCCCGTGACGATCTGACGCCATCGCAGGTCAGGTCCCGGAGGTCAGTTCAGAGCTTTTTCTAATTGCCGGAGCAAAGCGTCTTCAACTGCTCCCAACAGAACAGCCTCCTTGACCTGGAGGCGTCCGTATTTTTCCCCGTCGACGACAGCGTAGTGACCTGGCTCTTGGCCTGGCCACCGCAGGGTGAGGGTGTTTTGATGTTTGGGTTCATCACCACCATCATGTTTGAAAACTATGGCACCAGAGCGCATATCGAGCACCGCACCATCAAGCAGCTTTGTATGGAACTGCGGCAGATCAGCGAGAAACTTAAGCAGCGGATGATTTGTCGTGGTTGGCATGGCGTTCTTGCTCCAGAAATGAACGGTGACTCAAGCGAAGCGGGTGGGGGTGCTGTTACACCCCCACTTTGGTATGGTTTTCCATACTTTCCAACCTTCACGCGACCTGCTTTTTCTATCTCAGGGCTTCTTGCTCGTATCCGAAAAGCACACCTTTCAAGGCGATTTTGGCCTGATTTCGGATATCTACTGGTAGAGCCTCAAATCGCCTAAGAATAGGCAGCATGTCTTGAGATACGACCATTTCCGAAGGCTCTAGCAGCAGTTCATCCGTGGTTGTTCCCAGTACCTGGGCAAGGTTTACCACCTTGTCAGCTGCTGGGATTCCGCGGCCCGCCTCGTAGGAGGTATAGCTCGACTTGCTAATCCCCGCAGCCTCCCAAACGGCTTGCTGGGTCAGGCCTTTGGCCTCCCGATACCGTCTCAGATTTGTTCCGATGGTCATGGCTCTGTTGCCTGCGTGGTTGCTCATGTCTTCCATCGTATTAACTGGTCATCCATACAGTACCTATATATCGGTACATTTCTGCTTGCATTTGAGTATTCGAGAGTCTCATAATCCTGCCACTTCTGTATCGGAATACAGATATTGACAGGATTTCACATGTTCATCGATTGGCTGACGATTTCGCAGGAGCACGACCATGACCTACCGGTCGTGTGCGGCATCTTCACCTTGACGATAGACGCGAACACCAATGAGGTTCTGAGCACCCGTCAGCCACGTTTCAAACACGAAGCCAGTTTTTCGACTTCGGTCACTGTTCACGTTCAGGGCCGGAAAGTCCGCGTTGAAGGAAATCCTAGCCGGGTAGGGCGGCTAGATAACCTGTTTGGCTTTATCTCTATCGAGCAATGCGTGTCGGTGTACAACGCGCTGTTGCGTGAGTACGGGCTTCCTGGGTTTACCCGCTGCACTCGCCTTGATATTCGTCAGGGTGAATCCGGTGCGAAGTCGGGCGACCGTATCGCTGATGGGGCAAAGATTGAACGGATTGACCTAACCACCAATATTTCGTTGGGGGAGGGCAACGTCCTTGCCTATCTGCGCGGTGTTTCTAGTCAGAGAATCGGGCACTCCATCGGCTTCTTGTACCCCAACGGGCGCACTGTTGCTTGGACGCCGAAAGGCAATGGCAAAGGCGGTCGTCTCCAGTATCGAAAGGCGTACGACAAAGCTTTTGAAATGGGTCAGAACTGCCTTCCAAAGATAAAACGTGTCTTTGGTGAACAATCAGATGAATACAAATATGTTCAGCGGGTTAAAAACTACTGCGCACAAGAAGGCGTGGTCCGCATGGAACAAGAGCTTAAAAGCGAATATTTACAGCGTGAAGCCCTGTGCTATTGGGGCCTATTTGATGAAAGGCGTCTGGCCGAACTCCACAGCGAGTTTCTTAAGATAGATGAAAAGTTAAAGGTGACAGCCATGGATATTGTGAGCATTGCTGAGCAGTTAGTTTCTGAGGGTGTTTGTGACACCTTACGTTCTGCTCGTACCACGGCTAGTTATGCTCTTGAGTGGATGTCTGGAACATCTAACATCGACTTTTCAAAGTCACAAGTTAAAGGCCATGCAGCCAAGCTCAATCGCATAGGCATCAACATTCGTAACGCCTGCGATACCAGCCGCTTTGCTCCTGTGTTCGTCCGTCAGTGTCGCGAGGTGACAAAAAGTACCTTGGCTATTCCAACGTGGTATCAACGTCCTAATCATCTCCAGCAGGTCGCTGCATGAGGACTGTAAAGTTCGATGCAACGGTGCTTAGTTCTGGCCAGCGTCGTCGTCTAGCTGAACAGCAGCAAGTGCGCAGCTCATTTACCAATCCCGTTCTTGCTCAACAGGTCGAACAAACGCTCAAGGCAGTCGAAGCCCGGAAAGAGCAGGGCGTCAAGCCAGAGCGTATCTGGACGCTTGAACGTCAAGAAACAGGAACAACCTCTGTTGCTGAATGGATGGGCTACTGATGGATCGGGTTTCTTATCAAAATCTACGTTTTGCTGTTGAGGCGGAGTTCATTAATGCACTTAACAATCCTCAATATGATGAATGCGCTGGGATTAATAGTCTTATGCGGCTGTTTCTATCTGCACTGGCTCAGCAAGAAGTAGCTCGTCAACGCTCTGCACGCAAATTTAAAACATTCAGGCGCAACCCTGAATCTATCGCGCCCAGTTGGGCATATCGTAAGCCCGGCACTGCTCCTGGCTTTCCAACACTGAGGTAAGGGCATTACATGTCTAATGTTATCGTAGTCGAAGTAACTGGTAATCACCGTAGCGGTACTGCCGCGAAGAGCGGAAAACCTTACTGCATGTTTGAAGCGTATGCTCACTTGCCCAATATTCCATATCCTCAAAAATGCACTTTTTACGCTGAAACTCCACAGCAGGTTCCTCAGCCGGGAAAGTATGAGTGTGATGTTATTGCACAGGTTCGTGATGATCGTCTTATTTTTGAAGTCGATCCTCGCCAAGGGCGTCGTGTCAGTTCCAGCGCTCCTATTTCTTCGGCAACTCAAAAGTCTGCGTAATGCCCGGCATTCTTTTCTGTCCATCTGAGATTTCTACCGATGGCGGTTTGCCGGTTTGTTCTACTTCTTGGGAGGCTTTGCCGTATACGCCTCCCTTTGATCCGTCTCAGCTTGATCCAACTACGTTGGCTCAAGCATTTGGGGCCGGATTCACACTAGTCGCGTTCTTTATGGTCGGGTCTATGGGTATCCGGGCGTTTCTTAATTTCATCAAGCAATCCTGAGGATTCAACCATGTTTAAAAAGACTGCCGCTGTAGCTGTATCTGCTGTTGCCCTGGCTGTTGTTACACCTTCGGTTTTCGCTGCTGACCCTGCCGGTGGCTGGGACTATACCGGCCTGACTTCGTCCATCGACTTCAGCACCATTTCCGTGGGTGTTCTTGCTGTTGCTGGCATCTTGGCTGGTGTTTATGCCGGTATCAAAGGTGCCAAGATCGTGTTGGGCTTCCTGCGCGGTTAAGTCACATCATCTGATTGACCTGGGTGTCTTCGGGCACCCTTTTTTTTACTTAAATATTCGCAACAGCGAAGATATTTCGCTATTTACCTGAGGTAGGCCAAATGGATCAGCTCTATTACTTCGCCATGTTCTGCATCGGTTGTGGTTGCTCGTTTGCCACCTTCACGGGATGGTGATATGAGAACCAAACTCTTATTTCTGTTAACCATGCTTTTGAGTGCTAACAGTAATGCAGCCTACTACTACAGCAAAGACGATGGGGCGACTCAATATCCTTCCGCTGAGGCAGCCTGCACCGTTATCCTTTCTACCTACACTGATGTTGGCCAGACTAATCTCTCATTCAATCACTGGGGCACTATCGATGATACTGGTGATCCCTCCGTATCCGGTTCTGGTTATTGCTACTACAACCGAACTAACAAATGGGATGAGATTACCGTTAGGCGTCACCCTAGTGTTGTTAAGCGATATGGCACTGCTGACCATGTGCCCAATGCTTGTGCAAATGCTGCCTCCGCCATAGTTAGCCGTGGCCCATATGGTTCAGTAGTTCAGAGTGATGGTAAGAATTATGTCGTTGCCCCTTCGCCTTCTTCTGTATGTTCTGATAATTGCCTTTATGAAAAGCCGGAATCAGCTAATACAAAAGATTGCTTTCTATTGGCAACTGATGCGCAGACCGGATTTTGCAATTATGGTTTTACTCTAGTTACTGATGACGCTGGTGATGGCAGCAGTTGTGCCGTTAACACGTCTGTTGCTTATGAGACGGGAACGAGCTTAAACGGTACTGGCTCTGGTACTGGTGATGATGAGTGTGACACCACTGTTCCTAACAACACCTGTGATGCCTCTGGTGATGGTAGTGGTGACGGTTCTGGCGATGGGAGCGGTGATGGTAGTAGCTCCAACGATGGGTTCAAAACCCCCGGAAAGCCTGACCTTGACCCTCGGGAAGGCGAGCGAAAGCCCCGGATCGAGTCCCAATATCTAGGCTTCAGCTCAACGTTTCAGGAGTCTCTTACCTACACGACAATCAAGAGCTCTTTTCAAAATATCGGTGATCCTGGTGCAGCGTGCCCAGTTGCAACTATTGATCTCTTTGGATCGAACATAACCTTTGATTCTCACTGCGTTATTTTCGAGTCTATTGCACCAACGTTGTCATTTGTATTCATGGCTGCATGGGCCTTGTTGGCCGTTTTTATTATTCTATCGGCGTAGGTAAACCAAATGCTTAGTGATTTTGCTGCTTGGCTCAGGGACGTATTTAGTGATGTCGCGCAGTTCTTTATTGATATGTTTCTCAGTTTGTTGGATTGGATCTGGGCTGCTTTTATTACCTTGATCGATACACTTCCAATTGCAAGCACTGCTGAGCAAGCGGCTGGATTGTTTTCAGCCATACCGGCATCAGTTTGGTATTTCATGAATGTATTCCAGATACCACTTGGGATTGTTAGTGTCTTAAGTGCGTATTTGATTCGTTTTCTTATTCGTCGCATTCCTTTTATTGGGTGACTTATGGCTATTCATGCTTATGTTGGCAAGCCGGGTCATGGTAAAAGTTATGGTGTCGTCGAGCATGTTGTAATCCCTTCGCTTAAACAAGATAGGCATGTGGTTACTAATATTCCCCTGTCAATAGATGACCTTCTGTCCACCTATGGTGGCAACATCACTCAGCTACCAGCGAACTGGTTTGAAGTTAACGATCTTTCGGAGATTATCCCTCCCGGTTCTGTTGCGATCATAGATGAATGCTGGAGACGATGGCCGGCAGGTCAGAATACAAACCACGCAAACTTTATTGATAAGTCCTTGCTCGCTGAACACCGTCACCGCGTTGACGATAAGAACAACTCAATGCGTGTTGTCCTGGTCACGCAAGATTTAGCACAGATTTCATCTTGGGTTCGCCTGTTGATCGAAACCACTTATCGAATCAGAAAGCTGAACAAGAAGGCTTTCAAAGTCGATATTTATAACGGTGCAGTCACTGGTGACTCTCCCTCCAAGTCCAAACTTGTCAGAACAACGGCAGGAACTTTCAAGCCTTCTGTTTATTCTTTTTATAAGTCTGCAACTCAATCTAATTCTGGAGCCGTAGGTGATGAATCGTCTGCTGATGGTCGCGCCAGTATTTTGCGATCTTTCGGCCTTTGGTCGACCATTGTCATTTTTGTTCTGTTCATTTGTTTGGGGATATATGGGGTGAAAAGCTTCTTTTCTACTGGCTCCCCTGGTGTGACTAAGCATGATTCCTCTGCCTCTGATGCCCAACTACCTAAAAAGCCCGCTGAGCCACCTATCTCAGCCGCTTGGCGCTTAGTTGGGTTTGTTCATCCATCAAGGCCAGATCCATCGTCTAAAGCGGTCTCTGAGGCCCTCGCTTTGATTGCTGACAATAACGGTAATACTCGATATATCTCATTTTCTCATTGCCGGTATTTTCCTGACTTTACGGAAGCTTATTGTGTTGTAGACGGCTTTAAGATTACAAATTGGTCGCTCAAAAAGCCTATCCCCATCGTAGGTGGATTAATTGGAGGTGGTGTTTAGCGTAGCGCAAACGACGCCGCCAATTAACCCACCAAGCATCGGGAACTAAAGCCATGACTAACTTTAAGACTATTCACCATTTTTTCTTAACCTTGGGTCTTTTTCTTTTTGCCTCTGTTTCTCAGGCAGAAGCTGTTACCCAGCCTCTTAACTTTGATTTTCAGAGCATTCAAGTGTCGTCGGCATTGCAGCTTCTTGCTGACTATCGTGGCTTGAATCTCGTACAAGACGAAAATATTCGTGGATCACTTTCCATGCGAATGAAAGACGTTACTTGGGATGAGGCAATTGAATATGTAACTTCCGCGAAAGGTTTGCTATATAGCGTAGAAGGTAATTTCTTGCGTGTAAGCTCGCTTCAGCGCCCTAGTGAATATTCAAAACAGTCTTATGGGGCATTCCAACAATCTCAAGACTCCATTTCATCTGCCGTTAATCCTTCTTTCAAAGTTACTATTTTCAAGGTTCATAACATTTTGTCGTCTGACGCTATAAAAGCGTTTCCTCTGGATCAAGGCGAGAGCCTCAATTTTGAAGATGGGTCTTCTGTTATTGTTGCCCGAATGGCTGACAGTAGACTTTCTGATTTTCGTACTTACCTTGCTGCTGTTGATTACTCCAGAAAACAGGTGATGATCGAAGCTCGTATTGTCGAAGTTGATCGTTCTTACTCCAAGAACCTCGGCGTCGAATGGGGTGGATCTGTTGGCAGCGGGGCCGGTACTGTCATTGGGTCTGTGCCACTGGGGCTTTCGGCGGCAGCTGTTGCTGGTTTTGGCATTGTCTCCAAGTCGGTCAACCTTGACGCAACACTTAGCGCGATGGAGCAACGTGGAAAGGGTCGTGTTATCTCCAGTCCTCGCGTGTACACCTCTGATCGACACCAAGCCAAGATCGTTAAGGGTTCTCAGGTTCCTTATCAGCAGGCTGCAGGGGAGGGGTCGACATCGATTTCTTTTAAGGAGGCTGCGTTATCTTTGGATGTCACTCCATTTGTTAACGAGAAGGGTGTGTTGCTCGATATCATCCTTTCTAAGGATGAACCAGATTATTCCAATGCGATGAATGGTGTTCCACCAATCAACACCACGTCGCTTACTTCCCGGGTTTTTTCTGGATTCGGGCAGACTGTGGCCCTTGGCGGTGTCTATTCGGACGTGGATACCACAGTGATTAAAAGTGTTCCGTTCTTCGGTAAAATTCCCGGCTTCAAGTGGTTATTTACCAGCAGCTCGACTGTCTCAAATAGTACAGAGCTTGTGCTTTTTCTCACGCCGGTCTTGGTCGAGAAGCGATGATTTTGTCCAGGTACTGGATCAAAACGTCTTCTTCGATATCTTCAAACCTTCCGAGCAGTAAGTGTTTCAGCTGGTCATTATTCAGCTGAATTACCTTGGCAGCTTGAGCCAGGTCGTTTTCCGATTTGCCAATCAAGGCGTGTAGTTGCGACACAATTTGAGCCTTGCGTAGCATTGATACTGGGTTTTCAAAGCCCAGATCCGCGTACACATTGGTGGAGCCGGGTTCTGATTCCATGATGGTTCCTTTCAAGACTGGCCGTTTATTGGTCTAGTTTCGCGCCCGCGAAACCCGAGCCAATATAACTAAACTAAACAGTCATTTAGCATAGTTATATTATTTGGCTATTAAAGTGGAGTAGGGTAGACCTAAACCTTAATAGGATTTTCCGGCTTTTAAGAGAGCCTGGAAGGCTTCCTCAGTGGCTTGTTCCGCCTCTTTGATTTGGTTGAGAACCGCCATAAGGTGCTGGGAAATTTCTTCTTCTAACGCCGAGTCTGGTAGATCAGCTAGGAGGCTCGACATCTTTTTTAGACGGTTCACTTGTGAGAATGCATTCGCAAGCCTGTTGTTGACTGTCTCGCTGAAGATGTCAGCTTTATCTAAGAATTGAGATGGTAGATCGATGGTGATTTTCGATGCTTGAGCAGCCAAATCTTTTCGGGCGTTTTCATCATTTAGCACGTCCAGTAAGTATGTTTGGTCGCTATCAGAAGGCACCACATAGCATCTGAATTTTGCGATTTCTATCTGGGTAGCTCCAACGGGTGTTGTCATGATCTGAGCTAGGAGCTTCGCGCTTGCGGCCCGTTCACGTTTTCTTTGAGCCTTGTCGAAGCTCCAGATAATAAGTGCGATGATTGCAGCAGCAGCCGTTGCGACAGCAGCTACAGCGTCCCAGTCGATTTTCCATTCTGTACAAAGCCACATGCAATTTCTCCGTCAATTGGTGAGGCAACGTTTGTCGGGCGGCATTCAAGCACGCAGTGATCAGCATCGCCAAGCTGAAAGCAGGAGGCGCCGTCAGGCTTCAAATCTGACCACCAGAGCCCCCCAGCTCCGTATAGGACGGTTCGCATAATATCGATGACGTTATGGTAGCTATGCCGTCAGAATCGACGAATTTAGCGTCGGGATAATAGCGAAGCCCCGACGCTGAATTTAGCCATAACGTCCATTATGCGAGGCATTTACGTACCTATTTATTGTTTTTTAACGATATATAAACAATAAAAGGTACGTTTTTATGCTGGCATAAAGGTACCATTGTCGTAACCTGGTGAAATCACCAAGGCTGCATTTTGGTACCTTTTGGAGGTTGCATGCTTATCAAATTTCAATCTGACAATGATGACTTTCATGATCGGCTGTTGGCCGCTACTGGCCTAGGCACTGTTACTGGGGCTTATCGATCTGCTGCCGTTCAGTTCCCCGGTCTTCAACTGCAGGTTAGGCATTTAGAGGCTCAGCTTAATGAGGCGAAGCGTGAGAATGCTGTCCTTAGGCAGACACTCTATGATGCGCGGGATGCTGCCATTGCGCTGTCTGAAAGAGCTTTGCAGCCTGGTCTTGACTCGTTGGCAGAACGTTATCTTCAATCCGATTACGTTCTCAAGTCTTGGAGCACGAGCTTGTCCCCTCACTTTTTGATTAATCATGTAAGCACCCCGGTTGATGAAGCAGGGCGCGTTTACCAGGTCTTTGAGTTTTCAAATGAAGGTTTTCTCAAGGCATCTTGGAAACCTGATGGCAGCGATATGCAGGTTATCGAGCTTTCAAACCTCTCCCTTTCCTTTATCCCAGGAAAGGAGGAAGGCACGTTCTCTCTCGAGTTTTTTCCGGCATAGACCTCATTACTCACGTAAACAAGTATTTCCGTGAGTAATGACCATGTGAACCTGGTCTGAAAGCCCCAGTTTCGCGTCCGCGAAATTCATCGAAAGCTTGTCTCGCTACGGATATTAGCCTTACCTCGACCTGCCCGCAGGGCATTAGGCGCTTCGCAAATCTGCAGCCAGGCTAATCAACATCCGCGCCGATACCCGGCAAAGCCGGCCAATTTCACGCCCAACAAAAAACCCCCGGCGATCTTCAAATCACCGAGGGTTTCTTCGCGTAAACAGCTCGTCTTATCACTGCCGTGTCACTTCGCGATCTGATTTACCCGAGTCTCTATCCCGGCTCTGTCGCGTAGCTTGCACGGTCCCGTGACGATCTGACGCCATCGCAGGTCAGGTCCCGGAGGTCAGTTCAGAGCTTTTTCTAATTGCCGGAGCAAAGCGTCTTCAACTGCTCCCAACAGAACAGCCTCCTTGACCTGGAGGCGTCCGTATTTTTCCCCGTCGACGACAGCGTAGTGACCTGGCTCTTGGCCTGGCCACCGCAGGGTGAGGGTGTTTTGATGTTTGGGTTCATCACCACCATCATGTTTGAAAACTATGGCACCAGAGCGCATATCGAGCACCGCACCATCAAGCAGCTTTGTATGGAACTGCGGCAGATCAGCGAGAAACTTAAGCAGCGGATGATTTGTCGTGGTTGGCATGGCGTTCTTGCTCCAGAAATGAACGGTGACTCAAGCGAAGCGGGTGGGGGTGCTGTTACACCCCCACTTTGGTATGGTTTTCCATACTTTCCAACCTTCACGCGACCTGCTTTTTCTATCTCAGGGCTTCTTGCTCGTATCCGAAAAGCACACCTTTCAAGGCGATTTTGGCCTGATTTCGGATATCTACTGGTAGAGCCTCAAATCGCCTAAGAATAGGCAGCATGTCTTGAGATACGACCATTTCCGAAGGCTCTAGCAGCAGTTCATCCGTGGTTGTTCCCAGTACCTGGGCAAGGTTTACCACCTTGTCAGCTGCTGGGATTCCGCGGCCCGCCTCGTAGGAGGTATAGCTCGACTTGCTAATCCCCGCAGCCTCCCAAACGGCTTGCTGGGTCAGGCCTTTGGCCTCCCGATACCGTCTCAGATTTGTTCCGATGGTCATGGCTCTGTTGCCTGCGTGGTTGCTCATGTCTTCCATCGTATTAACTGGTCATCCATACAGTACCTATATATCGGTACATTTCTGCTTGCATTTGAGTATTCGAGAGTCTCATAATCCTGCCACTTCTGTATCGGAATACAGATATTGACAGGATTTCACATGTTCATCGATTGGCTGACGATTTCGCAGGAGCACGACCATGACCTACCGGTCGTGTGCGGCATCTTCACCTTGACGATAGACGCGAACACCAATGAGGTTCTGAGCACCCGTCAGCCACGTTTCAAACACGAAGCCAGTTTTTCGACTTCGGTCACTGTTCACGTTCAGGGCCGGAAAGTCCGCGTTGAAGGAAATCCTAGCCGGGTAGGGCGGCTAGATAACCTGTTTGGCTTTATCTCTATCGAGCAATGCGTGTCGGTGTACAACGCGCTGTTGCGTGAGTACGGGCTTCCTGGGTTTACCCGCTGCACTCGCCTTGATATTCGTCAGGGTGAATCCGGTGCGAAGTCGGGCGACCGTATCGCTGATGGGGCAAAGATTGAACGGATTGACCTAACCACCAATATTTCGTTGGGGGAGGGCAACGTCCTTGCCTATCTGCGCGGTGTTTCTAGTCAGAGAATCGGGCACTCCATCGGCTTCTTGTACCCCAACGGGCGCACTGTTGCTTGGACGCCGAAAGGCAATGGCAAAGGCGGTCGTCTCCAGTATCGAAAGGCGTACGACAAAGCTTTTGAAATGGGTCAGAACTGCCTTCCAAAGATAAAACGTGTCTTTGGTGAACAATCAGATGAATACAAATATGTTCAGCGGGTTAAAAACTACTGCGCACAAGAAGGCGTGGTCCGCATGGAACAAGAGCTTAAAAGCGAATATTTACAGCGTGAAGCCCTGTGCTATTGGGGCCTATTTGATGAAAGGCGTCTGGCCGAACTCCACAGCGAGTTTCTTAAGATAGATGAAAAGTTAAAGGTGACAGCCATGGATATTGTGAGCATTGCTGAGCAGTTAGTTTCTGAGGGTGTTTGTGACACCTTACGTTCTGCTCGTACCACGGCTAGTTATGCTCTTGAGTGGATGTCTGGAACATCTAACATCGACTTTTCAAAGTCACAAGTTAAAGGCCATGCAGCCAAGCTCAATCGCATAGGCATCAACATTCGTAACGCCTGCGATACCAGCCGCTTTGCTCCTGTGTTCGTCCGTCAGTGTCGCGAGGTGACAAAAAGTACCTTGGCTATTCCAACGTGGTATCAACGTCCTAATCATCTCCAGCAGGTCGCTGCATGAGGACTGTAAAGTTCGATGCAACGGTGCTTAGTTCTGGCCAGCGTCGTCGTCTAGCTGAACAGCAGCAAGTGCGCAGCTCATTTACCAATCCCGTTCTTGCTCAACAGGTCGAACAAACGCTCAAGGCAGTCGAAGCCCGGAAAGAGCAGGGCGTCAAGCCAGAGCGTATCTGGACGCTTGAACGTCAAGAAACAGGAACAACCTCTGTTGCTGAATGGATGGGCTACTGATGGATCGGGTTTCTTATCAAAATCTACGTTTTGCTGTTGAGGCGGAGTTCATTAATGCACTTAACAATCCTCAATATGATGAATGCGCTGGGATTAATAGTCTTATGCGGCTGTTTCTATCTGCACTGGCTCAGCAAGAAGTAGCTCGTCAACGCTCTGCACGCAAATTTAAAACATTCAGGCGCAACCCTGAATCTATCGCGCCCAGTTGGGCATATCGTAAGCCCGGCACTGCTCCTGGCTTTCCAACACTGAGGTAAGGGCATTACATGTCTAATGTTATCGTAGTCGAAGTAACTGGTAATCACCGTAGCGGTACTGCCGCGAAGAGCGGAAAACCTTACTGCATGTTTGAAGCGTATGCTCACTTGCCCAATATTCCATATCCTCAAAAATGCACTTTTTACGCTGAAACTCCACAGCAGGTTCCTCAGCCGGGAAAGTATGAGTGTGATGTTATTGCACAGGTTCGTGATGATCGTCTTATTTTTGAAGTCGATCCTCGCCAAGGGCGTCGTGTCAGTTCCAGCGCTCCTATTTCTTCGGCAACTCAAAAGTCTGCGTAATGCCCGGCATTCTTTTCTGTCCATCTGAGATTTCTACCGATGGCGGTTTGCCGGTTTGTTCTACTTCTTGGGAGGCTTTGCCGTATACGCCTCCCTTTGATCCGTCTCAGCTTGATCCAACTACGTTGGCTCAAGCATTTGGGGCCGGATTCACACTAGTCGCGTTCTTTATGGTCGGGTCTATGGGTATCCGGGCGTTTCTTAATTTCATCAAGCAATCCTGAGGATTCAACCATGTTTAAAAAGACTGCCGCTGTAGCTGTATCTGCTGTTGCCCTGGCTGTTGTTACACCTTCGGTTTTCGCTGCTGACCCTGCCGGTGGCTGGGACTATACCGGCCTGACTTCGTCCATCGACTTCAGCACCATTTCCGTGGGTGTTCTTGCTGTTGCTGGCATCTTGGCTGGTGTTTATGCCGGTATCAAAGGTGCCAAGATCGTGTTGGGCTTCCTGCGCGGTTAAGTCACATCATCTGATTGACCTGGGTGTCTTCGGGCACCCTTTTTTTTACTTAAATATTCGCAACAGCGAAGATATTTCGCTATTTACCTGAGGTAGGCCAAATGGATCAGCTCTATTACTTCGCCATGTTCTGCATCGGTTGTGGTTGCTCGTTTGCCACCTTCACGGGATGGTGATATGAGAACCAAACTCTTATTTCTGTTAACCATGCTTTTGAGTGCTAACAGTAATGCAGCCTACTACTACAGCAAAGACGATGGGGCGACTCAATATCCTTCCGCTGAGGCAGCCTGCACCGTTATCCTTTCTACCTACACTGATGTTGGCCAGACTAATCTCTCATTCAATCACTGGGGCACTATCGATGATACTGGTGATCCCTCCGTATCCGGTTCTGGTTATTGCTACTACAACCGAACTAACAAATGGGATGAGATTACCGTTAGGCGTCACCCTAGTGTTGTTAAGCGATATGGCACTGCTGACCATGTGCCCAATGCTTGTGCAAATGCTGCCTCCGCCATAGTTAGCCGTGGCCCATATGGTTCAGTAGTTCAGAGTGATGGTAAGAATTATGTCGTTGCCCCTTCGCCTTCTTCTGTATGTTCTGATAATTGCCTTTATGAAAAGCCGGAATCAGCTAATACAAAAGATTGCTTTCTATTGGCAACTGATGCGCAGACCGGATTTTGCAATTATGGTTTTACTCTAGTTACTGATGACGCTGGTGATGGCAGCAGTTGTGCCGTTAACACGTCTGTTGCTTATGAGACGGGAACGAGCTTAAACGGTACTGGCTCTGGTACTGGTGATGATGAGTGTGACACCACTGTTCCTAACAACACCTGTGATGCCTCTGGTGATGGTAGTGGTGACGGTTCTGGCGATGGGAGCGGTGATGGTAGTAGCTCCAACGATGGGTTCAAAACCCCCGGAAAGCCTGACCTTGACCCTCGGGAAGGCGAGCGAAAGCCCCGGATCGAGTCCCAATATCTAGGCTTCAGCTCAACGTTTCAGGAGTCTCTTACCTACACGACAATCAAGAGCTCTTTTCAAAATATCGGTGATCCTGGTGCAGCGTGCCCAGTTGCAACTATTGATCTCTTTGGATCGAACATAACCTTTGATTCTCACTGCGTTATTTTCGAGTCTATTGCACCAACGTTGTCATTTGTATTCATGGCTGCATGGGCCTTGTTGGCCGTTTTTATTATTCTATCGGCGTAGGTAAACCAAATGCTTAGTGATTTTGCTGCTTGGCTCAGGGACGTATTTAGTGATGTCGCGCAGTTCTTTATTGATATGTTTCTCAGTTTGTTGGATTGGATCTGGGCTGCTTTTATTACCTTGATCGATACACTTCCAATTGCAAGCACTGCTGAGCAAGCGGCTGGATTGTTTTCAGCCATACCGGCATCAGTTTGGTATTTCATGAATGTATTCCAGATACCACTTGGGATTGTTAGTGTCTTAAGTGCGTATTTGATTCGTTTTCTTATTCGTCGCATTCCTTTTATTGGGTGACTTATGGCTATTCATGCTTATGTTGGCAAGCCGGGTCATGGTAAAAGTTATGGTGTCGTCGAGCATGTTGTAATCCCTTCGCTTAAACAAGATAGGCATGTGGTTACTAATATTCCCCTGTCAATAGATGACCTTCTGTCCACCTATGGTGGCAACATCACTCAGCTACCAGCGAACTGGTTTGAAGTTAACGATCTTTCGGAGATTATCCCTCCCGGTTCTGTTGCGATCATAGATGAATGCTGGAGACGATGGCCGGCAGGTCAGAATACAAACCACGCAAACTTTATTGATAAGTCCTTGCTCGCTGAACACCGTCACCGCGTTGACGATAAGAACAACTCAATGCGTGTTGTCCTGGTCACGCAAGATTTAGCACAGATTTCATCTTGGGTTCGCCTGTTGATCGAAACCACTTATCGAATCAGAAAGCTGAACAAGAAGGCTTTCAAAGTCGATATTTATAACGGTGCAGTCACTGGTGACTCTCCCTCCAAGTCCAAACTTGTCAGAACAACGGCAGGAACTTTCAAGCCTTCTGTTTATTCTTTTTATAAGTCTGCAACTCAATCTAATTCTGGAGCCGTAGGTGATGAATCGTCTGCTGATGGTCGCGCCAGTATTTTGCGATCTTTCGGCCTTTGGTCGACCATTGTCATTTTTGTTCTGTTCATTTGTTTGGGGATATATGGGGTGAAAAGCTTCTTTTCTACTGGCTCCCCTGGTGTGACTAAGCATGATTCCTCTGCCTCTGATGCCCAACTACCTAAAAAGCCCGCTGAGCCACCTATCTCAGCCGCTTGGCGCTTAGTTGGGTTTGTTCATCCATCAAGGCCAGATCCATCGTCTAAAGCGGTCTCTGAGGCCCTCGCTTTGATTGCTGACAATAACGGTAATACTCGATATATCTCATTTTCTCATTGCCGGTATTTTCCTGACTTTACGGAAGCTTATTGTGTTGTAGACGGCTTTAAGATTACAAATTGGTCGCTCAAAAAGCCTATCCCCATCGTAGGTGGATTAATTGGAGGTGGTGTTTAGCGTAGCGCAAACGACGCCGCCAATTAACCCACCAAGCATCGGGAACTAAAGCCATGACTAACTTTAAGACTATTCACCATTTTTTCTTAACCTTGGGTCTTTTTCTTTTTGCCTCTGTTTCTCAGGCAGAAGCTGTTACCCAGCCTCTTAACTTTGATTTTCAGAGCATTCAAGTGTCGTCGGCATTGCAGCTTCTTGCTGACTATCGTGGCTTGAATCTCGTACAAGACGAAAATATTCGTGGATCACTTTCCATGCGAATGAAAGACGTTACTTGGGATGAGGCAATTGAATATGTAACTTCCGCGAAAGGTTTGCTATATAGCGTAGAAGGTAATTTCTTGCGTGTAAGCTCGCTTCAGCGCCCTAGTGAATATTCAAAACAGTCTTATGGGGCATTCCAACAATCTCAAGACTCCATTTCATCTGCCGTTAATCCTTCTTTCAAAGTTACTATTTTCAAGGTTCATAACATTTTGTCGTCTGACGCTATAAAAGCGTTTCCTCTGGATCAAGGCGAGAGCCTCAATTTTGAAGATGGGTCTTCTGTTATTGTTGCCCGAATGGCTGACAGTAGACTTTCTGATTTTCGTACTTACCTTGCTGCTGTTGATTACTCCAGAAAACAGGTGATGATCGAAGCTCGTATTGTCGAAGTTGATCGTTCTTACTCCAAGAACCTCGGCGTCGAATGGGGTGGATCTGTTGGCAGCGGGGCCGGTACTGTCATTGGGTCTGTGCCACTGGGGCTTTCGGCGGCAGCTGTTGCTGGTTTTGGCATTGTCTCCAAGTCGGTCAACCTTGACGCAACACTTAGCGCGATGGAGCAACGTGGAAAGGGTCGTGTTATCTCCAGTCCTCGCGTGTACACCTCTGATCGACACCAAGCCAAGATCGTTAAGGGTTCTCAGGTTCCTTATCAGCAGGCTGCAGGGGAGGGGTCGACATCGATTTCTTTTAAGGAGGCTGCGTTATCTTTGGATGTCACTCCATTTGTTAACGAGAAGGGTGTGTTGCTCGATATCATCCTTTCTAAGGATGAACCAGATTATTCCAATGCGATGAATGGTGTTCCACCAATCAACACCACGTCGCTTACTTCCCGGGTTTTTTCTGGATTCGGGCAGACTGTGGCCCTTGGCGGTGTCTATTCGGACGTGGATACCACAGTGATTAAAAGTGTTCCGTTCTTCGGTAAAATTCCCGGCTTCAAGTGGTTATTTACCAGCAGCTCGACTGTCTCAAATAGTACAGAGCTTGTGCTTTTTCTCACGCCGGTCTTGGTCGAGAAGCGATGATTTTGTCCAGGTACTGGATCAAAACGTCTTCTTCGATATCTTCAAACCTTCCGAGCAGTAAGTGTTTCAGCTGGTCATTATTCAGCTGAATTACCTTGGCAGCTTGAGCCAGGTCGTTTTCCGATTTGCCAATCAAGGCGTGTAGTTGCGACACAATTTGAGCCTTGCGTAGCATTGATACTGGGTTTTCAAAGCCCAGATCCGCGTACACATTGGTGGAGCCGGGTTCTGATTCCATGATGGTTCCTTTCAAGACTGGCCGTTTATTGGTCTAGTTTCGCGCCCGCGAAACCCGAGCCAATATAACTAAACTAAACAGTCATTTAGCATAGTTATATTATTTGGCTATTAAAGTGGAGTAGGGTAGACCTAAACCTTAATAGGATTTTCCGGCTTTTAAGAGAGCCTGGAAGGCTTCCTCAGTGGCTTGTTCCGCCTCTTTGATTTGGTTGAGAACCGCCATAAGGTGCTGGGAAATTTCTTCTTCTAACGCCGAGTCTGGTAGATCAGCTAGGAGGCTCGACATCTTTTTTAGACGGTTCACTTGTGAGAATGCATTCGCAAGCCTGTTGTTGACTGTCTCGCTGAAGATGTCAGCTTTATCTAAGAATTGAGATGGTAGATCGATGGTGATTTTCGATGCTTGAGCAGCCAAATCTTTTCGGGCGTTTTCATCATTTAGCACGTCCAGTAAGTATGTTTGGTCGCTATCAGAAGGCACCACATAGCATCTGAATTTTGCGATTTCTATCTGGGTAGCTCCAACGGGTGTTGTCATGATCTGAGCTAGGAGCTTCGCGCTTGCGGCCCGTTCACGTTTTCTTTGAGCCTTGTCGAAGCTCCAGATAATAAGTGCGATGATTGCAGCAGCAGCCGTTGCGACAGCAGCTACAGCGTCCCAGTCGATTTTCCATTCTGTACAAAGCCACATGCAATTTCTCCGTCAATTGGTGAGGCAACGTTTGTCGGGCGGCATTCAAGCACGCAGTGATCAGCATCGCCAAGCTGAAAGCAGGAGGCGCCGTCAGGCTTCAAATCTGACCACCAGAGCCCCCCAGCTCCGTATAGGACGGTTCGCATAATTCGACGTACGTTATGTTAGCGAAGCCGTCCAGCAGGACGAATCAGGCGCCGGGAAAATTGCGAAGCCCCGGCGTCTGATTTACACATAGCGTGCATTATGCGTGGCCTTCACGAAACAGGCGCTTCACTAGGTGCAATCAGGGAGAGATTCCGGCTATGCCGTTTTGAGCCCGTGAAATAGGTGCTTCACCAGGTGCAATCAGGGAGAGATTCCGGCTATGCCGTTTTGAGCCCATGAAACACGCGCTTCATCAGGTTCAACCAGGGAGAGATTCCGGTTATGCCGTTTCGCACTCGCGAAACATTTCCGGATTTCTGAAAGGCAAAAGCCCAGTCACTGATGACCGGGCTCTGCAAGTGCCTCAAGGGCTACGCAACGGATATTACCGAGTTAGCGTTTCGCTGCCAAATCCCATGCTAAATGATTGCAAAAGCCAACCAGGTAATCGTCTATTTTCCCAAATTTGCTATCAATTTCCTCTTTATCCAAAAACTAGAATTCCAATTGTTGACCTGCCTTTACAGCGCCTTCTATATTCAGAATTCGGGACTACTCACCAATTTTCAAAGGGCATTTATGACTGAAGATGATTTAGTAAAATCGCTGGAAGATTTTTCTGTAGCTGAAGCTTTCAAGAACGCAAAAGGCAGCAAAATCAATGAGTTTCGTATTTTCTGGATTCACAAATCCAAAAATGCGGAGGAAAGCTATATGCAATTTCAGCGAGCCATGTCTGGTGATCATGAGATTTCGTTAGTCAAGATATCTGAGCTGCAGGAGCACTACCTCAAGCTGTGCCAATACCACTACGTTCTTTCAAAAAAATCTCAGCTTGTCGTCACTGAAGATGCTGAGGTTTTGAGCGCTGTAAATTCACGGCTTGATCAGGCTGAGCAGTGGAAATATTACGCAGGCGAATGCCTTGATACGATTCGTGATTGGACCTTTGAAGCAGGCCTTTCCGTATTTTCACGGCCTGATCAGTGAGTTGAGTATCACGCCCTTTAATTCTGCTGATCTCGGCCTACTCGAAGGGCATTAGGCGCTATGCCTTGACACTTGCGTCAGGTTTGGTCGAAGATTCTGGCGAGGGCTCAATAAGAGCAGGGCTGATCTGAGTGATGACGATATTGGCAGATCAGTGTGGATTGTGTGGGTCGTCACCCACATGGTAGCGGCATCGAGTTATGCGTTTTAGCTCGTTGGCATGTGACCCAATTCTTCAGGATTAGCTAAGCAAGCGCTGCGACTACCGACCCTCAATCCTGCTGACCTCGACCTGCCCGAAGGGCATTAGGCGCTACGACTTTTCCTGGTGAAAACCTCAATGTTTCCGCGCCGATACCCGGCAACGCCGGCCGGTCGACCCTCAAAGAAAAACCCCAGCGTTCCTGAGAGCCCTGGGGTTTTTTATCGCGTTCAAATTGTCTTTAGTCGCTGTGGTGTCTCATCGCGCCTTGATTTGCCCAAGGCTTCATCCCGGCTTTATCGCGCAGCTTGCGCGGTCCCGTGATGAGCAGACGCCATCGCAGGTTAGGTCCCGGAGGTCAGCTCAAAGCTTCTTCTAATTGTCGAAGCAAATCAGCTTCGTCTGCACCCAATAGAACCGCTTCCTTGACCTGCAGGCGTCCGTATTTCTCTCCGTCGACGACGGCACAGACGCCAATTTCTTGCCCTGGCCATCGCAGATTGAGGGTGTCACGGTGCTTCGGTTCATCACCGCCATCATGTTTAGAAATAAAGGCACCAGAGCGCATATCTATTACGCCGCCTTCCCGCAGTGCCGTGAAAAATTGCGGCAGGCTGGCCAGAAATTTAAGCAGCGGATGGTTTGACGTGGTTGGCATGCTGTTCCTTGCTCCAAAAAATGAATGATGACTTGGGCGATCCGGGTGGGGGTGCTGTTACACCCCCACTTTACCGAAGACTTCTTCGGTTTCCGACTTCACTTGCTCGCTTTTTCGTAGCGTTTCAATGGTAGAGCGAGGTTCTGTCGCTGCTTGTTTTCTTCCTTGTGAGCGTCGTCGAAATTGCGAATTTTCTCTAGCTCAAAAACGCGCTCCTGAACCAGCATTGCTCGGATGACTCGCTTGACTGTCTGTCGCGTCTCTTCTTCGGTTTTCCCTAATTCGCGCACCAGTAGTGCCAGGTCTCCGTCCTCAGTCAGCTCGTCGTCGTCGAACATGATCTGATCAGCTGAACAGCCCAAAGAGATGATTACCTTTTTGAGGTTTTCTGCTCGAGGGCTCGAAACCTCCCGCTCGATGTCTGCAAGCGTCCGCTCCGGGATACCGCTCAATTTTGCTAGCTCCTTCAGCTCAAGACCTTGCTTGAGCCGCTCTTGCCTGATCCTGGTGCCGATGCCCATTTTGCGTCTCCGAATGCGGTTTACCGTTTCTATCGGACAAGTATCGGCTAAAAACCGTTCTTTTTCTCTTGACTCAAACGGAAGACCGCCTATCATTGCGGAATACCGTCCTTTCGGATGCAGTTAACCGCTTTTGACTTGTCAGTAAGGCGCTCGGATGTTCATAGATTGGCTAACCATTTCGCAGGAGCACGACCACGATCTACCTCTCGTGTGCGACGTGTTTACCTTGACGATAGATGCCAATACAAACGAAGTCCTTAGCACTCGCCAGCCTCGTTTCAAGCATGAGGCCAGCTTTTCGACATCGGTCACCATTCATGTTCAGGGTCGCAAGATCCGCGTTGAAGGAAATCCCAGCCGGGTAGGGCGGCTCGACAACTTGTTTGGTTTTACTTCTATCGAGCAATGCGTCTCGGTTTACAACGCGCTGTTGCGTGAATACGGCCTTCCTGGTTTTACCCGCTGTACTCGCATTGATATTCGCCAGGGTGAGTCAGGAGCAAAGTGCGGCGACCGTATTGGCGATGGGGCAAAGATTGAACGGATAGATTTGACCACCAACGTTTCATTGGGGGAGGGCAATGTTCTTGCCTATCTGCGCGGCGTTTCTAGCCAGCGAATCGGTCATTCCATCGGCTTTCTGTATCCCAACGGGCGCACTGTTGCTTGGACTTCTAAAGGAAACGGTAAAGGCGGTCGTCTTCAATATCGAAAGGCGTATGACAAGGCCTTTGAAATGGATCAGAACTGTCTTCCAAAGACTAAGCGTGTCTTTGGTGAGGACTCAGAAGAATACAAATATGTTCAGCGAGTTAAAAACTACTGCGCACAAGAAGGCGTAGTTCGCATGGAACAAGAGCTTAAGAGCGAATATTTACAGCGTGAGGCCCTTTGCTATTGGGGCTTATTTGATGAAAGGCGTCTGGCCGAGCTCCATAGTGAGTTTTTAAAAATAGATGAAAAGTTAAAGGTGACTGCAATGGACCTTCAGAGTATTGCTGACAAACTGATTGAACAAGGTATTTGTAAGGGCAGGGCTTCTGCAAATGCCACTTCCTCTTACGCCATTCTATGGATGAGTGGTCATCATCACGGTTTGTCTCAGCGTGCTTTTGAAACGCATGCGGCTCGTCTTAATAAAATCGGCATTAATATTCGTAACGCTTGTGATACCAGTCGTTTTGCTCCGGTGTTTGTCCGCCAGTGTCGCGAGGTGACGAAAAGCACTTTGGCTGTGCCAACTTGGTATCAGCGCCCTAATCACCTGCACCAGGTTGCAGCGTGAGGACTGTAAGTTTTCAAGGCGTTCAGCTTACAAGCGGCCAGAAACGGCGTTTAGCTGAACAACAACAAGTGCGTGGTTCTTTCATTAATCCTGTTCTTGCTCAACAGGTCGAACAGACGTTCAAGGCTGTCGAGGCACGAAAAGAGCAGGGCGTTAAGCCTGAGCGTATTTGGTTTGTAGAGCGTCAAGAAGTAGGAACATCCTGTGTGGCCGAATGGATGGGTTTCTGATGGATAGGGTTGCTTATCAATATCTACGCTTTGCAGTAGAGGCGGAGTTTCTAAATGCTCTCAACAATCCTCAATGTGATGAACGTGCTGGGATCAATAGTCTTATGCGCTTGTTTTTATCTGCATTGGCTCAGCAAGAAGTAACTCGTCAACGTGCTGCACGAAAATTCAAAACCTTCAGGCGTAATCCTGAAGCCATAGCGCCCAGTTGGGCATACCGCAAGCCCGGCACTGTTCCCGGCTTTCCAACACTAAGATAGGGGCAGTATTAATATGGATGGAACTGTAATCAAGAAGACTTACTGCACTAAAACACAAGTGCTTCTTAAGGTCCGTGTAAAAAAATCTGGCCACTCACGTTATCTGAAAATTTATGACAAGGCTGATTTTGAATTGGCCGGACTCCGCATTGAAATAGATTTCAAAACTCCAAAAAGCTAACTTGCCGCCCAGTTGGGCATACCGTAAGCCCGGCACCGCTCCAGGCTTTCCAACATTGAGATAAGGGCATCACCATGTCTAATATTATTGTCGTCGAAGTAACTGGCAACCACCGTAGTGGTACTGCTGCTAAATCTGGTAAACCATACTGTATGTTTGAAGCATATGCTCATTTACCAAATATCCCGTATCCACAAAAGTGTACCTTTTACGCCGAGACTCCTCAGCAGGTTCCTCAGCCGGGAAAATATGAGTGTGATGTAATTGCGCAAGTACGTGATGATCGTCTTATTTTTGAAGTTGATCCGCGCCAAGGCCGCCGTATTAGTTCCGGTGCTCCTGCTTCTTCTGCAACTCAGAAGCCTGCGTAATGTCTGGCACCCTCTATTGTCCATCCGACATTTCAACCGAGGGTGGTATTCCGGTCTGTTCTTCATCATGGGAGGTCGTTAACAACTTGCCTCCTTTTGATCCGTCTCAGCTTGATCCAACTGTTTTGGCTCAAGCATTTGGGGCCGGATTTACCTTAGTCGCGTTCTTCATGGTCGGGTCTATGGGAATTCGGACGGTTTTAAACTTCATCAAACAATCCTGAGGATTTACCCATGTTCAAAAAGTCGTTTGCTGTAGCTGTTTCCGCTGTCGCCGTTACTGTCGCTGCTCCGTCTGTTTTCGCTGCTGAAGGTGCAGCAGCTTGGGATTACACTGGTCTGACTTCCTCGATCGACTTCAGCACTATCTCCGTGGGTGTCCTGGCTGTGGCCGGTATCCTTGCCGGTGTTTATGCCGGTATCAAAGGTGCCAAGATCGTTCTGGGTTTCCTGCGCGGTTAAGTCGTATTCCATGCGTGACCTGGGCGTCTTCGGGCGCCCTTTTTTTTATCAAAATTTGAGGCCGTTACATGGACCAACTCTATTATTTCGCCATGTTCGTCATTGGTTCTGGTTGTTCTTTCGCTGTCTTCTCGGGGTGGTGAAATGAAGTTCCTTTATGTGCTGCCTCTTTTGTTCTTGGCTTTATTTTCATCATCTGCTTTTGCTGGATGGAAATGCAACACCACAACTACCGCAGGATTTCCAAGTCAGTGCTCCAGGGCAAGTGTTAAAGATTCTCCTGAAACTCTGATCACTGCTTTTGTTGATGCTGTTGTTGCTCTCAATACAAACGTAAACCGAAAGGACTATAAGGCCGGTGTTTGCACCATGAACGGCTCAGAGAATGCCATTTGCGGCTACTCGTATACGTCTTTCGGCACAGTCACGAATAACAGCATCGGCGCTATTAAAGAAGCTGTTGTTTGTCCTGGAACTATTGAGGTTCGCGGGCCTGACTCTCCGTTAATTAAATCAAGCACTGATGGTAAATATTATGTCTCGTGGCGAACTGAGTCTGTTGAGTCTGACATTTGTCATAATTCATGTTCTTATTTGGCTAGCTCTGCACAATCAACTGGTTCCAGCTGTTACCGTTCTTCTGGTTCTACTAGCAGTGGTTTTTGTAACTTCTTCGTGGGTCTTAATTCCCCGAGTCCTTCATGCTCAGCTGAGGCCGGATATACCGCCCCGGCCGTTGGCGATCCACTCAACCCCAGTACTGATCCTGGCGACGGCGGCGACGATGGCACCGATCCTGACCCTGGGGATGGAGGAAATCCAGGCGATGGTGGTGACGGTGGGGATGGTGATTCCGGTTTTGACGGTGAGCTCTCTTTCTCTAATCCCGGATCGTTGAAAGCTGATTCTGTTTTAGATAGTGAGGTTAACGCTGTTCACTACCAGGCCTTTGTTCATGGTATGCAAGTTGATCTTAACCATTCTGGTTTTGGTGTTGCTATGGAGGAATTCCAGCAGAAAATATCCGCCTCTAACTCCGGTGGTACATGCCCAACTGCTGACATAGCAATCCTAGGCACTATCATTACCTTCGATGCACATTGCGTATTGTTTGCGGAAATTTCTCCGATATTAAGTGCCGTTTTTCTTGCTGCTTGGTGCTTGGTCGCGCTTCGCGTTTTTCTTTCTGCATGATTTCGTTTCTAAGGTCGGAGTGATTTATGACTGCTTTTAGTGACTGGCTTTTATCCATTTTTCAAGAGATATTGCAATTCTTTATTGATGCTGTTGTTTCTATTGCTGATTGGCTTTATCAAGCCCTTTTAGACCTGATTAGCACGAGTTTTATTGTTGCTCTTATCACTAATGCAGGTGAATTGTTTACTGCTATAGATCCGTCTGTTTGGTATTTCCTTAATATATTTCAAATTCCTTTCGGGATCACTGTAGTTACCAGCGCTTATATGTTGCGTTTTCTTGTTCGTCGTATTCCGTTTATTGGGTGATTTATGGCTATTCATGCTTATGTTGGTAAACCTGGGCACGGCAAAAGTTACGGCGTTGTCGAACATGTTGTAATTCCTTCGTTGAAACAAGATAGGCATGTTGTCACTAATATACCTTTGTCAATTGATGATCTTTTGGCCACTTACGGGGGGAATATTACTCAATTGCCTGATAATTGGTTTGAGCTTGATGACCTTTCCGAGATTATTCCGTCTGGATCTGTCGCTATCATTGACGAATGCTGGAGGAGGTGGCCTGCCGGTAAAAATGTTAATCAAGCTAATCTATCTGATAAGTCACTGCTTGCTGAGCATAGGCATCGTGTCGATGATAAGAACAATTCAATGCGCGTTGTTCTTGTAACTCAAGACCTTGCTCAGATCTCGTCATGGGTGCGTCTTTTAATCGAGACTACTTATCGGATTAGGAAAATCACCAAAAAGACCTTTAAGGTTGATATTTATAATGGCGCTGTTACTGGTGATGCACCCTCAAAAACAAAGTTAATAAGGACTACAGCAGGCAATTTTAAGGCGTCCGTGTATTCATTTTATAAGTCTGCTACTCAATCAAACTCTGGTGTCGTGGGTGATGAGTCTTCCGCAGATGGCCGTTCAAGTATTCTGCGTTCCTTTGGCTTATGGGCTGCGCTAGGTTGTTTTATCGTTTGTATTGTCCTGGGTGTTTATTTTGTTAAAAGGTTTTTTACTACCGATCAACCTGGTGTAAAGAATGCGGCTTCCTCTTCTGCTCCCAAACAACCCAGCGCACCTGTTGAGCCTCCAATTTCAACGACGTGGCGGCTTGTTGGCTTTGTGCATCCTTCAAAGCCCGATCCATCTTCAAAGGCAGTGTCTGAGGCTCTTGCCCTGGTAGCCGATAACAACGGGAATACTCGGTACATTTCTTTTTCTCATTGCCGATATTTTCCGGACTTTACTGAGGCTTATTGCTTAGTTGACGGCTTCAAAATTACTAATTGGTCATTAAAGAAACCTAACCCAATTACAGGTGGGTTAATTGGGGGAGGTCTTTAGCGTAGCGCTAAGACCGCTCCCAATTAATCAACCAGCTCTCTGGAACTCATGCCATGAATACCCTTAAGTCTCTGTGCCGCCTCTACGTTGCTGCATTTTTCTTTTTCTTTGTTTCCTTTGCCCAGGCAGAAACCGTTCCTCAACAACTGACTTTTGATTTTCAGACCATTCAGGTTTCGTCCGCCCTACAGCTTTTAGCTGATTACCGCGGCTTGAATCTTGTTTTAGACGAAAACGTCCGTGGTTCACTTTCTATGCGAATGAAGGATGTATCATGGGATGAAGCCATCGAGTATGTAACATCGGCCAAGGGCCTTTTATATACTGTTGACGGTAAGTTTCTTCGTGTTAGTGGTTATCCACGGCCAAGTGATTCATATTCGGCAAACTCATACGTTCCTAATCAAGATCCGCAAATTCAAAATAGTCCTTCCTTTGGCGTCAACTCTTTTGATGTTTCGATCTTCAAGGTGCATAACATTTTGGCGTCTGACGCAATAAAAGCATTTCCTCTTGATTCTGGAGAGACTCTGAATTTTGAAGACGGTTCTTCGATCATCGTTGCCAGGATGAGCAAGGCGCGTTTAGAGCATCTTAAAACCTTGATTGCTGCTGTTGATTACTCCAGGAAGCAAGTCATGATCCAGGCTCGTATCGTCGAGGTGGACCGCTCGTATTCCAAGAATTTGGGCGTTCAATGGGGTGGCACTGTAGGCAGCGGTGCTGGGACTGTTTCAGGCTCTGTGCCGCTTGGCCTTGCCTCTGGTGCCATCGGTGCTGTTGGCATTGTCTCAAGCGCTTTGACGCTCGATGCGAGGCTTTCAGCTATGGAGCAGGAAGGTAAGGGTAGGGTGATTTCCAGCCCTCGTGTTTATACCTCTGACCGTCATCAAGCCAAAATTGTTAAAGGCTCTCAGGTTCCTTATCAGCAATCGGCCGGCGATGGTGCAACATCGACATCTTTCAAGCAGGCTGCTCTGTCGCTCGACGTGACTCCGATCGTTAACGATAAAGGCGTGCTGCTGGATGTCATCCTGTCAAAGGATGAGCCTGATTATTCCAACGCCATGAATGGCGTGCCGCCGATCAACACGACCTCGCTGACTTCCCGGGTTTTTTCTCCGTTCGGCCAGACCATTGCCTTGGGCGGGGTTTATTCCGACGTCGATACCACAGTCGTTAAAAGCGTGCCGTTCCTGGGTAAAATCCCTGGCTTCAAATGGTTGTTCACCAGTAGCTCGACGGTATCGACGAGCACTGAGCTGGTTCTTTTTCTGACACCTGTCTTGGTTGAACCAATATAACTAGATTAAATAGTCATTTAGTTTAGTTATTCTATTTGTTCATATGATGAGGGTAAGGTACCTCATGCGCATAGGTCGTCCTACCCGTTACCTCGTTCTCCAGGGTGCATATTTATTATTTTGGTTCCAAAACCATCAATTGTTGGCTGAGCCCATGCTTTTTATCTGTGTAGTTCGCCAGATATGGTACCTTTCGGCTGCGAACAATTGAGTTTGGAGGTTGCTATGCTGGTCAAGATTCAAGACGTACCTGAGGACCTGGTGCAGACCTTAAAAGAAATTACGGGAGCTCAAACGGGTTCTAAGGCATTTCTAGAGGCTGCTCGGCTTATGCTTAGACTGGACCAAATAACGGATAAGCAATCTACAGAGTTGGCACGTTTGCGCGCGGAGGTTAAACAGTATCGCCAGCTTCTCCAGATGCTCCGACAAGGTAGCCAAGATCTAGCTGAGCTTGCTGCGAAAGATCCCAAAACTATCGAAAGCGATACCGATGAGGGTTACGCCTGGTGGGATCCTCAAGAAACAGCTGTTGGCCAATGAGGCCTGGGGTTGCCTTCAAATCTGACCACAGAGCCTCCCAGCTCCGCATAGGACGGTACGCATAATTCGACGTACGTTATGTTAGCGAAGCCGTCCAGCAGGACGAATCAGGCGCCGGGAAAATTGCGAAGCCCCGGCGTCTGATTTACACATAGCGTGCATTATGCGTGGCCTTCACGAAACAGGCGCTTCACTAGGTGCAATCAGGGAGAGATTCCGGCTATGCCGTTTTGAGCCCGTGAAATAGGTGCTTCACCAGGTGCAATCAGGGAGAGATTCCGGCTATGCCGTTTTGAGCCCATGAAACACGCGCTTCATCAGGTTCAACCAGGGAGAGATTCCGGTTATGCCGTTTCGCACTCGCGAAACATTTCCGGATTTCTGAAAGGCAAAAGCCCAGTCACTGATGACCGGGCTCTGCAAGTGCCTCAAGGGCTACGCAACGGATATTACCGAGTTAGCGTTTCGCTGCCAAATCCCATGCTAAATGATTGCAAAAGCCAACCAGGTAATCGTCTATTTTCCCAAATTTGCTATCAATTTCCTCTTTATCCAAAAACTAGAATTCCAATTGTTGACCTGCCTTTACAGCGCCTTCTATATTCAGAATTCGGGACTACTCACCAATTTTCAAAGGGCATTTATGACTGAAGATGATTTAGTAAAATCGCTGGAAGATTTTTCTGTAGCTGAAGCTTTCAAGAACGCAAAAGGCAGCAAAATCAATGAGTTTCGTATTTTCTGGATTCACAAATCCAAAAATGCGGAGGAAAGCTATATGCAATTTCAGCGAGCCATGTCTGGTGATCATGAGATTTCGTTAGTCAAGATATCTGAGCTGCAGGAGCACTACCTCAAGCTGTGCCAATACCACTACGTTCTTTCAAAAAAATCTCAGCTTGTCGTCACTGAAGATGCTGAGGTTTTGAGCGCTGTAAATTCACGGCTTGATCAGGCTGAGCAGTGGAAATATTACGCAGGCGAATGCCTTGATACGATTCGTGATTGGACCTTTGAAGCAGGCCTTTCCGTATTTTCACGGCCTGATCAGTGAGTTGAGTATCACGCCCTTTAATTCTGCTGATCTCGGCCTACTCGAAGGGCATTAGGCGCTATGCCTTGACACTTGCGTCAGGTTTGGTCGAAGATTCTGGCGAGGGCTCAATAAGAGCAGGGCTGATCTGAGTGATGACGATATTGGCAGATCAGTGTGGATTGTGTGGGTCGTCACCCACATGGTAGCGGCATCGAGTTATGCGTTTTAGCTCGTTGGCATGTGACCCAATTCTTCAGGATTAGCTAAGCAAGCGCTGCGACTACCGACCCTCAATCCTGCTGACCTCGACCTGCCCGAAGGGCATTAGGCGCTACGACTTTTCCTGGTGAAAACCTCAATGTTTCCGCGCCGATACCCGGCAACGCCGGCCGGTCGACCCTCAAAGAAAAACCCCAGCGTTCCTGAGAGCCCTGGGGTTTTTTATCGCGTTCAAATTGTCTTTAGTCGCTGTGGTGTCTCATCGCGCCTTGATTTGCCCAAGGCTTCATCCCGGCTTTATCGCGCAGCTTGCGCGGTCCCGTGATGAGCAGACGCCATCGCAGGTTAGGTCCCGGAGGTCAGCTCAAAGCTTCTTCTAATTGTCGAAGCAAATCAGCTTCGTCTGCACCCAATAGAACCGCTTCCTTGACCTGCAGGCGTCCGTATTTCTCTCCGTCGACGACGGCACAGACGCCAATTTCTTGCCCTGGCCATCGCAGATTGAGGGTGTCACGGTGCTTCGGTTCATCACCGCCATCATGTTTAGAAATAAAGGCACCAGAGCGCATATCTATTACGCCGCCTTCCCGCAGTGCCGTGAAAAATTGCGGCAGGCTGGCCAGAAATTTAAGCAGCGGATGGTTTGACGTGGTTGGCATGCTGTTCCTTGCTCCAAAAAATGAATGATGACTTGGGCGATCCGGGTGGGGGTGCTGTTACACCCCCACTTTACCGAAGACTTCTTCGGTTTCCGACTTCACTTGCTCGCTTTTTCGTAGCGTTTCAATGGTAGAGCGAGGTTCTGTCGCTGCTTGTTTTCTTCCTTGTGAGCGTCGTCGAAATTGCGAATTTTCTCTAGCTCAAAAACGCGCTCCTGAACCAGCATTGCTCGGATGACTCGCTTGACTGTCTGTCGCGTCTCTTCTTCGGTTTTCCCTAATTCGCGCACCAGTAGTGCCAGGTCTCCGTCCTCAGTCAGCTCGTCGTCGTCGAACATGATCTGATCAGCTGAACAGCCCAAAGAGATGATTACCTTTTTGAGGTTTTCTGCTCGAGGGCTCGAAACCTCCCGCTCGATGTCTGCAAGCGTCCGCTCCGGGATACCGCTCAATTTTGCTAGCTCCTTCAGCTCAAGACCTTGCTTGAGCCGCTCTTGCCTGATCCTGGTGCCGATGCCCATTTTGCGTCTCCGAATGCGGTTTACCGTTTCTATCGGACAAGTATCGGCTAAAAACCGTTCTTTTTCTCTTGACTCAAACGGAAGACCGCCTATCATTGCGGAATACCGTCCTTTCGGATGCAGTTAACCGCTTTTGACTTGTCAGTAAGGCGCTCGGATGTTCATAGATTGGCTAACCATTTCGCAGGAGCACGACCACGATCTACCTCTCGTGTGCGACGTGTTTACCTTGACGATAGATGCCAATACAAACGAAGTCCTTAGCACTCGCCAGCCTCGTTTCAAGCATGAGGCCAGCTTTTCGACATCGGTCACCATTCATGTTCAGGGTCGCAAGATCCGCGTTGAAGGAAATCCCAGCCGGGTAGGGCGGCTCGACAACTTGTTTGGTTTTACTTCTATCGAGCAATGCGTCTCGGTTTACAACGCGCTGTTGCGTGAATACGGCCTTCCTGGTTTTACCCGCTGTACTCGCATTGATATTCGCCAGGGTGAGTCAGGAGCAAAGTGCGGCGACCGTATTGGCGATGGGGCAAAGATTGAACGGATAGATTTGACCACCAACGTTTCATTGGGGGAGGGCAATGTTCTTGCCTATCTGCGCGGCGTTTCTAGCCAGCGAATCGGTCATTCCATCGGCTTTCTGTATCCCAACGGGCGCACTGTTGCTTGGACTTCTAAAGGAAACGGTAAAGGCGGTCGTCTTCAATATCGAAAGGCGTATGACAAGGCCTTTGAAATGGATCAGAACTGTCTTCCAAAGACTAAGCGTGTCTTTGGTGAGGACTCAGAAGAATACAAATATGTTCAGCGAGTTAAAAACTACTGCGCACAAGAAGGCGTAGTTCGCATGGAACAAGAGCTTAAGAGCGAATATTTACAGCGTGAGGCCCTTTGCTATTGGGGCTTATTTGATGAAAGGCGTCTGGCCGAGCTCCATAGTGAGTTTTTAAAAATAGATGAAAAGTTAAAGGTGACTGCAATGGACCTTCAGAGTATTGCTGACAAACTGATTGAACAAGGTATTTGTAAGGGCAGGGCTTCTGCAAATGCCACTTCCTCTTACGCCATTCTATGGATGAGTGGTCATCATCACGGTTTGTCTCAGCGTGCTTTTGAAACGCATGCGGCTCGTCTTAATAAAATCGGCATTAATATTCGTAACGCTTGTGATACCAGTCGTTTTGCTCCGGTGTTTGTCCGCCAGTGTCGCGAGGTGACGAAAAGCACTTTGGCTGTGCCAACTTGGTATCAGCGCCCTAATCACCTGCACCAGGTTGCAGCGTGAGGACTGTAAGTTTTCAAGGCGTTCAGCTTACAAGCGGCCAGAAACGGCGTTTAGCTGAACAACAACAAGTGCGTGGTTCTTTCATTAATCCTGTTCTTGCTCAACAGGTCGAACAGACGTTCAAGGCTGTCGAGGCACGAAAAGAGCAGGGCGTTAAGCCTGAGCGTATTTGGTTTGTAGAGCGTCAAGAAGTAGGAACATCCTGTGTGGCCGAATGGATGGGTTTCTGATGGATAGGGTTGCTTATCAATATCTACGCTTTGCAGTAGAGGCGGAGTTTCTAAATGCTCTCAACAATCCTCAATGTGATGAACGTGCTGGGATCAATAGTCTTATGCGCTTGTTTTTATCTGCATTGGCTCAGCAAGAAGTAACTCGTCAACGTGCTGCACGAAAATTCAAAACCTTCAGGCGTAATCCTGAAGCCATAGCGCCCAGTTGGGCATACCGCAAGCCCGGCACTGTTCCCGGCTTTCCAACACTAAGATAGGGGCAGTATTAATATGGATGGAACTGTAATCAAGAAGACTTACTGCACTAAAACACAAGTGCTTCTTAAGGTCCGTGTAAAAAAATCTGGCCACTCACGTTATCTGAAAATTTATGACAAGGCTGATTTTGAATTGGCCGGACTCCGCATTGAAATAGATTTCAAAACTCCAAAAAGCTAACTTGCCGCCCAGTTGGGCATACCGTAAGCCCGGCACCGCTCCAGGCTTTCCAACATTGAGATAAGGGCATCACCATGTCTAATATTATTGTCGTCGAAGTAACTGGCAACCACCGTAGTGGTACTGCTGCTAAATCTGGTAAACCATACTGTATGTTTGAAGCATATGCTCATTTACCAAATATCCCGTATCCACAAAAGTGTACCTTTTACGCCGAGACTCCTCAGCAGGTTCCTCAGCCGGGAAAATATGAGTGTGATGTAATTGCGCAAGTACGTGATGATCGTCTTATTTTTGAAGTTGATCCGCGCCAAGGCCGCCGTATTAGTTCCGGTGCTCCTGCTTCTTCTGCAACTCAGAAGCCTGCGTAATGTCTGGCACCCTCTATTGTCCATCCGACATTTCAACCGAGGGTGGTATTCCGGTCTGTTCTTCATCATGGGAGGTCGTTAACAACTTGCCTCCTTTTGATCCGTCTCAGCTTGATCCAACTGTTTTGGCTCAAGCATTTGGGGCCGGATTTACCTTAGTCGCGTTCTTCATGGTCGGGTCTATGGGAATTCGGACGGTTTTAAACTTCATCAAACAATCCTGAGGATTTACCCATGTTCAAAAAGTCGTTTGCTGTAGCTGTTTCCGCTGTCGCCGTTACTGTCGCTGCTCCGTCTGTTTTCGCTGCTGAAGGTGCAGCAGCTTGGGATTACACTGGTCTGACTTCCTCGATCGACTTCAGCACTATCTCCGTGGGTGTCCTGGCTGTGGCCGGTATCCTTGCCGGTGTTTATGCCGGTATCAAAGGTGCCAAGATCGTTCTGGGTTTCCTGCGCGGTTAAGTCGTATTCCATGCGTGACCTGGGCGTCTTCGGGCGCCCTTTTTTTTATCAAAATTTGAGGCCGTTACATGGACCAACTCTATTATTTCGCCATGTTCGTCATTGGTTCTGGTTGTTCTTTCGCTGTCTTCTCGGGGTGGTGAAATGAAGTTCCTTTATGTGCTGCCTCTTTTGTTCTTGGCTTTATTTTCATCATCTGCTTTTGCTGGATGGAAATGCAACACCACAACTACCGCAGGATTTCCAAGTCAGTGCTCCAGGGCAAGTGTTAAAGATTCTCCTGAAACTCTGATCACTGCTTTTGTTGATGCTGTTGTTGCTCTCAATACAAACGTAAACCGAAAGGACTATAAGGCCGGTGTTTGCACCATGAACGGCTCAGAGAATGCCATTTGCGGCTACTCGTATACGTCTTTCGGCACAGTCACGAATAACAGCATCGGCGCTATTAAAGAAGCTGTTGTTTGTCCTGGAACTATTGAGGTTCGCGGGCCTGACTCTCCGTTAATTAAATCAAGCACTGATGGTAAATATTATGTCTCGTGGCGAACTGAGTCTGTTGAGTCTGACATTTGTCATAATTCATGTTCTTATTTGGCTAGCTCTGCACAATCAACTGGTTCCAGCTGTTACCGTTCTTCTGGTTCTACTAGCAGTGGTTTTTGTAACTTCTTCGTGGGTCTTAATTCCCCGAGTCCTTCATGCTCAGCTGAGGCCGGATATACCGCCCCGGCCGTTGGCGATCCACTCAACCCCAGTACTGATCCTGGCGACGGCGGCGACGATGGCACCGATCCTGACCCTGGGGATGGAGGAAATCCAGGCGATGGTGGTGACGGTGGGGATGGTGATTCCGGTTTTGACGGTGAGCTCTCTTTCTCTAATCCCGGATCGTTGAAAGCTGATTCTGTTTTAGATAGTGAGGTTAACGCTGTTCACTACCAGGCCTTTGTTCATGGTATGCAAGTTGATCTTAACCATTCTGGTTTTGGTGTTGCTATGGAGGAATTCCAGCAGAAAATATCCGCCTCTAACTCCGGTGGTACATGCCCAACTGCTGACATAGCAATCCTAGGCACTATCATTACCTTCGATGCACATTGCGTATTGTTTGCGGAAATTTCTCCGATATTAAGTGCCGTTTTTCTTGCTGCTTGGTGCTTGGTCGCGCTTCGCGTTTTTCTTTCTGCATGATTTCGTTTCTAAGGTCGGAGTGATTTATGACTGCTTTTAGTGACTGGCTTTTATCCATTTTTCAAGAGATATTGCAATTCTTTATTGATGCTGTTGTTTCTATTGCTGATTGGCTTTATCAAGCCCTTTTAGACCTGATTAGCACGAGTTTTATTGTTGCTCTTATCACTAATGCAGGTGAATTGTTTACTGCTATAGATCCGTCTGTTTGGTATTTCCTTAATATATTTCAAATTCCTTTCGGGATCACTGTAGTTACCAGCGCTTATATGTTGCGTTTTCTTGTTCGTCGTATTCCGTTTATTGGGTGATTTATGGCTATTCATGCTTATGTTGGTAAACCTGGGCACGGCAAAAGTTACGGCGTTGTCGAACATGTTGTAATTCCTTCGTTGAAACAAGATAGGCATGTTGTCACTAATATACCTTTGTCAATTGATGATCTTTTGGCCACTTACGGGGGGAATATTACTCAATTGCCTGATAATTGGTTTGAGCTTGATGACCTTTCCGAGATTATTCCGTCTGGATCTGTCGCTATCATTGACGAATGCTGGAGGAGGTGGCCTGCCGGTAAAAATGTTAATCAAGCTAATCTATCTGATAAGTCACTGCTTGCTGAGCATAGGCATCGTGTCGATGATAAGAACAATTCAATGCGCGTTGTTCTTGTAACTCAAGACCTTGCTCAGATCTCGTCATGGGTGCGTCTTTTAATCGAGACTACTTATCGGATTAGGAAAATCACCAAAAAGACCTTTAAGGTTGATATTTATAATGGCGCTGTTACTGGTGATGCACCCTCAAAAACAAAGTTAATAAGGACTACAGCAGGCAATTTTAAGGCGTCCGTGTATTCATTTTATAAGTCTGCTACTCAATCAAACTCTGGTGTCGTGGGTGATGAGTCTTCCGCAGATGGCCGTTCAAGTATTCTGCGTTCCTTTGGCTTATGGGCTGCGCTAGGTTGTTTTATCGTTTGTATTGTCCTGGGTGTTTATTTTGTTAAAAGGTTTTTTACTACCGATCAACCTGGTGTAAAGAATGCGGCTTCCTCTTCTGCTCCCAAACAACCCAGCGCACCTGTTGAGCCTCCAATTTCAACGACGTGGCGGCTTGTTGGCTTTGTGCATCCTTCAAAGCCCGATCCATCTTCAAAGGCAGTGTCTGAGGCTCTTGCCCTGGTAGCCGATAACAACGGGAATACTCGGTACATTTCTTTTTCTCATTGCCGATATTTTCCGGACTTTACTGAGGCTTATTGCTTAGTTGACGGCTTCAAAATTACTAATTGGTCATTAAAGAAACCTAACCCAATTACAGGTGGGTTAATTGGGGGAGGTCTTTAGCGTAGCGCTAAGACCGCTCCCAATTAATCAACCAGCTCTCTGGAACTCATGCCATGAATACCCTTAAGTCTCTGTGCCGCCTCTACGTTGCTGCATTTTTCTTTTTCTTTGTTTCCTTTGCCCAGGCAGAAACCGTTCCTCAACAACTGACTTTTGATTTTCAGACCATTCAGGTTTCGTCCGCCCTACAGCTTTTAGCTGATTACCGCGGCTTGAATCTTGTTTTAGACGAAAACGTCCGTGGTTCACTTTCTATGCGAATGAAGGATGTATCATGGGATGAAGCCATCGAGTATGTAACATCGGCCAAGGGCCTTTTATATACTGTTGACGGTAAGTTTCTTCGTGTTAGTGGTTATCCACGGCCAAGTGATTCATATTCGGCAAACTCATACGTTCCTAATCAAGATCCGCAAATTCAAAATAGTCCTTCCTTTGGCGTCAACTCTTTTGATGTTTCGATCTTCAAGGTGCATAACATTTTGGCGTCTGACGCAATAAAAGCATTTCCTCTTGATTCTGGAGAGACTCTGAATTTTGAAGACGGTTCTTCGATCATCGTTGCCAGGATGAGCAAGGCGCGTTTAGAGCATCTTAAAACCTTGATTGCTGCTGTTGATTACTCCAGGAAGCAAGTCATGATCCAGGCTCGTATCGTCGAGGTGGACCGCTCGTATTCCAAGAATTTGGGCGTTCAATGGGGTGGCACTGTAGGCAGCGGTGCTGGGACTGTTTCAGGCTCTGTGCCGCTTGGCCTTGCCTCTGGTGCCATCGGTGCTGTTGGCATTGTCTCAAGCGCTTTGACGCTCGATGCGAGGCTTTCAGCTATGGAGCAGGAAGGTAAGGGTAGGGTGATTTCCAGCCCTCGTGTTTATACCTCTGACCGTCATCAAGCCAAAATTGTTAAAGGCTCTCAGGTTCCTTATCAGCAATCGGCCGGCGATGGTGCAACATCGACATCTTTCAAGCAGGCTGCTCTGTCGCTCGACGTGACTCCGATCGTTAACGATAAAGGCGTGCTGCTGGATGTCATCCTGTCAAAGGATGAGCCTGATTATTCCAACGCCATGAATGGCGTGCCGCCGATCAACACGACCTCGCTGACTTCCCGGGTTTTTTCTCCGTTCGGCCAGACCATTGCCTTGGGCGGGGTTTATTCCGACGTCGATACCACAGTCGTTAAAAGCGTGCCGTTCCTGGGTAAAATCCCTGGCTTCAAATGGTTGTTCACCAGTAGCTCGACGGTATCGACGAGCACTGAGCTGGTTCTTTTTCTGACACCTGTCTTGGTTGAACCAATATAACTAGATTAAATAGTCATTTAGTTTAGTTATTCTATTTGTTCATATGATGAGGGTAAGGTACCTCATGCGCATAGGTCGTCCTACCCGTTACCTCGTTCTCCAGGGTGCATATTTATTATTTTGGTTCCAAAACCATCAATTGTTGGCTGAGCCCATGCTTTTTATCTGTGTAGTTCGCCAGATATGGTACCTTTCGGCTGCGAACAATTGAGTTTGGAGGTTGCTATGCTGGTCAAGATTCAAGACGTACCTGAGGACCTGGTGCAGACCTTAAAAGAAATTACGGGAGCTCAAACGGGTTCTAAGGCATTTCTAGAGGCTGCTCGGCTTATGCTTAGACTGGACCAAATAACGGATAAGCAATCTACAGAGTTGGCACGTTTGCGCGCGGAGGTTAAACAGTATCGCCAGCTTCTCCAGATGCTCCGACAAGGTAGCCAAGATCTAGCTGAGCTTGCTGCGAAAGATCCCAAAACTATCGAAAGCGATACCGATGAGGGTTACGCCTGGTGGGATCCTCAAGAAACAGCTGTTGGCCAATGAGGCCTGGGGTTGCCTTCAAATCTGACCACAGAGCCTCCCAGCTCCGCATAGGACGGTACGCATAATGTATATTATGTTAAACGATGTGTCAGAGCGGAACTTCTACCGATGTGGCATTTGCCAATAAACCGGACTTTGCCCGTAATTACCAGAATTCAACAAAATCAATCGCATCCGCTCCCTACCTCCTAAGCTCTCGAGCTGGCCCCTGCCCTGATTATCGATTCTTCAGAGTTGAAAACCAGAATCCCAATCGTCGTTTCAATAAACATCGACTCTTTCCGTTAAAGCGTGCGCTGAGACGGGGAAATGTGATCTTTGTTGTCGGCACTACTTAGTCTATGCTTCCCTCGGAGAATTGGTATCTCCAGCATAATTCTTCAGGCAAACGGTCTTGATCAGATTCGACGAAATTCGTTTGCCTAGGCGATAATACCTCCAGCCCAGTTAAGAACAATTATGGTTTTTTGTGTAGGACTCATCCATGGTTGGGCCTTCGGTTCCTCATCCTTTGTTCCCACCGCTAGGGTTGCTCAACGACCATGCTCATGCTGAGCTGCCCATAAACTTGGAAGTTCGCCGGCGTTTGGAGGCCGTTCCCGAACATTTGGATGCTCTTCGTACTTGGCGAACAGGCATCGAGTTTCTCGTGAAGGAATCTCGGCGGCCTGAATTCCGAGAGAGGCACTACAAGGTGCTTTGTCCGATCGTTGAGTCGATGATGCATTGGAGCTGGTCAATCCGCGGAATAGCCTTGTGTGGCTGGAAAAGCGTCGACGCCAGAGCCTTCATGGAATTTATCGTAAGACCGCCCATTTCTTGGGTAGCAACCCCAGGGTGCAGTCGATACTCTAAAAAGACCAGGGAGAATTTCCCGGACAAGTTTCTAGATCCCAATTGGCGTCCGATCATCAGGAAGACTATCTCTGGCGATGATCCAGGCCTAAGCTCTAAGCATCATCGGAACTGGTTTATTACGCATGGACGTGAGTATTTTGCCTTTATTGCATCTGCGTCCGGCACTGAGGCGGAAAATCCTTTCCGGGATATATCGTCGAAAGACTTTGATGCGCGCCCCGAAAAGAGTCGGGCAATCTTCACGTCGTTACAGCTCAGTGATTTAATTAGGACTGCTGAATCACTCGCGAACTACAGCGAAAAATGGGAGCCGTTGTTGTTCGTCGTCGCCGTGGCAGTACACTCGGACATTCCTTTGCGGGCTCTCGGGGCAACGCAGACCATCAAGCCCACGTTTTCGTATTTCAAGGCCCGAAATCCTGAAACATCTGGTGTAGTCCCCAGTAGGGCAAAAACCAATTGTTCCAATATTTACCTGGCATCACGGCCTAGGCTGTCCGTGGGCCCTGGGCTGTTTCAAAGCCCAGTCTATCCTGGACGGCAGTTTGTGTTAGCCCCTCAGTTCGCACCCTACTTTCACCGCTACGCTCAATTCAGGTATCTGCACGACAGATCGCTGGGCTCTCATAGCTTCGTGATTGCTCTGGGGCATGGCTTGGATGCTTATGCGTACGGTAGTCTCATCGAAAACCTAAGCGAGTTTACCGCCAGAATTCTGAAGGCACTCCGGGCCAGACCTGCATCGGCGAGGAAGCACTGGAAAGGTTCGGACAAACTTGACCCAAACACTTCGCTCACATTTGGTGAATTGCGCGGGTCGGCCAAGCGCGCAGGCCTAACTCCCAAAGCTATTGTCTCGCAGGATGTAGGGAGGGATGCCGATGTTTGGCCAGATATTGGCATTCGCCTTCGCAACGGTCTAAGTTGCAATCACAGCTAGGTGCTGCACTGCTTATCACACGGTGATGACTGAGCAGATCAGGCCATTCAAGGACGCCATGCCTTCTATGTCTAGTGCCTAGATCAGAATCGTCGCTGACGTCACGCCCGTGCTAGCTAAGCGCTCAAACGCTCTGGACATGCCGTGGCTCCGACAGTGCAACCAGTCGCTGTTCATGGGGCGTATTCTCACAATTTTGCCCCTCCGTCGTCTCGTATCGTTTTCTCGCAATCTCTAGGGGGATGAGCTCGAAACTCAATTCGGTGCGGCTGGTCACTCGCCTGTTTGCTGCAGAGGTCGTAACATCTGGTGCATTATTGAGCTCGGCAATGCCTGAGCAATGGATTGCTTGGAAGGAGCTGAAATGACCATCCCCTCGCGAGATGAAATCGTTGGAGCCGCTACTGAAGGCAGACTACTTGATCTGATTTTTAAGCACGGCTGGACGCACGATGGTGCGTCCTATGCTCAAGCCCTGGTCGATGCTCATAAATCAAAGGATGTCGATCTCCGCGCCCTGCTCCCTCTGCCTGAGCCGCCCCGATTCTCGAACAACGAATTGCATCAGGGCATGGATATTCTCTTGCCGGCATTGGGCTCAATCGCAACCAGCGGTGCGGATTTGCTTGAATTGATGGCTGGGGCAATTCCTCACGACGACCCCATGCTCAGCCACTTACCGTACGCTGAAATACTGAAATGGAGCCACACCTCGCCTGATCACCCCGTCGAACTATTACGACAGATTGAGTCGGGCGCCCTGCTCGCTCAAAGGTTCCATTGCTTGCAGGCGTGCCTCAGTACCGGACTGCAGGCAGATGCTGATTTCTACTTGGCAAAGGCCATTGAATTTCTCCAGCACGGTGACGCCCTTCGACGCGCCCAGGCAGCCAGAGCCCTCTGTAATTTGTCTGCTGAAGTACGGGCCACAACTGCTGACCTGGTCGAAACTATCCTAGCCGTGATCGAGCGTGAGACCGAGCCTTCGGTACAAGACGCACTCCTCGCCCTGGCACTTGCCTGGCAAAAGGATGCTCCGGTCGAACTGGAACGATCGACGTATAGGCTGATCGAGCGATCCACCTCCCCCGTCACCTTGGCGGCAAAAAAAGCGATTGCCCTTGAGTTGATGGGCACCTCAGATGTTTATAGCACTCAAGTTCGTAGCGATCTCCTTGCTCTTCTGTCGTCAGGCCAGCCAGAGGATGAGTTCGTCACGTTGCTGGACATCGTGTTGGCCGGGCTTATCAGGAGAGGTGAGGCATCGGAGGCTCGGGGTGTGGTTGAGAAACTTATCCTCGCCGATCCCGCCGTACCATTTACTCATTTCACTTCCGTTCTGCATGAGCTTGAGAGCGGAGACGCTGCCGTCCTGGACAAGTGGGTGGTGAGCTGGCTTCAGTCTGAGTCACTGGGCTTATCTCTAGCGCTCAGGCGCGGCTTGTTTGCAGCAAGTGAGGGCCGGGTGTTCACGTTCGATTTCAGCCAGGCGCTGGACGTACCGGAAAGCGATTACCTTTTCATCGCACGCAAAGCGCTTGGCACCTTTTTCTCAAAGCCCCTCTTCATTGCCTCCCTGTTAGTGAGCATGATGCGTAACGCCACGGATGCGACCTTGGGTGCGCTGGAGAGCCTGCTGTTCGACCCAGTTCTGATCAACTACTCCGGTTTGCGATCAGATTACCTGGACGAGATAGCCGCAAATCCCACGGATCCGGCTTCGAAGGCAGTCCAGCAAGTATTGCAGGAACTGCTTAAGTACCTGGAAGGCCTTGGCGATGCGCACATCCGCGAGCTGCAGCCTTCGGAGCGTGAGCGTCAGTTGGAGCATCATCGACGTAATGAGCAAATGCAAAATGAGATGGTGGAGGCTCGCAAGTCTTCAATCTTAGCGAGTCTGGTCAGCGAAAAAGTGCTGCTATACGGCGTTGGGATGGCCAGCTGGGTTCCGGAGTTCCCACCTCCACAGGACATGGCTGACAATGAAACGGGGCCAATGCGCCGCATGGAGCAATCGCTCGCCACTATTAAGCATTCGTTCCAGCTACCTCGGCATTCGGTGCTTGAGCCCTCCACGCTAGAACTCCAGATACTCAACTTCTTGCACGAGAAGCGCTCGCAATGAAACTCGTCTTCCGTGAGTACCTGGCCTCGCTCCGCGAGCGCAATGAGCTGGATGTCGTTTTACCCGATTTGTTGAGCGAACTGGGCTACAACGTGATCTCGCGGCCATCAACGGGGCCACGCCAGTTCGGCGTCGACGTCGCCGCCGTAAGCCCCATGGTGGACGGCGAGCAAAAGCTCTACCTTTTCACAATCAAGCAGGGAGACCTGACGCGGGCCGAGTGGGATGCAGTGCCCCAAGGTGTACGAACCTCTATTAACGATATCATCGACGTATACATTCCCAAGCGGATTGCCACCCAGTACGAGTCATTGAAGATCGTAATCTGCCTGTGCTTTGGGGGCAGTGTAAAAGAGGCTGTGAGAGACAATCTAACAGGCTTGATCAGTAGACTTAGTAATGATCGGATTTCCTTTGAGGAGTGGAATGGCGACTATATGGCGGGCTTGCTCGCTGATGGATTGCTACAGCATCAGCATGTGAGCAAGACTCTGCAGTCGCGGTTCCAGAAGTCCATTGCAATGCTCGACGAGCCCGACGTTTCAGTTCAGCATTTCACCGCACTCATCGAAGGGCTCGTGAAGGCCGACAACCTCGACGCTGTGCACCGGCTCGCGACACTACGACAAATGTACATCTGTCTCTCAGTGCTGTTCGTCTGGGCACGCGCGCAGGAGAACCTCGAAGCCCCCTACCGAGCCAGTGAGCTGGTCATTCTGCGTGCATGGGAGCTGGTCAAGGGTGACATCGAAGCTGCATCGATCGGACACAAGCATATTGGGCTGACCTTCGGCGAGCTTCTGGATCTTCACCATAAGATCTGGGCAGAGTTGATGGGAGATAAAATTCTGCCGCTCACAGCAAAACGAGATGCGCTAGCCAGCTCCGTAAACTCCCATAGTGCTGTAGACATCAACCTCAAACTTTTTGAGACCTTGGGGCGTATCGCCGTGAGGGGACTGTGGATTCTCTGGCCCCACCTTGACGGTAATGGGCCGCGAGACCTTAACGCCTCTGAAGTACCGGAGGAGGCCTCCAAGCTCGCTCGTCACATCGCCGAACTCATACAGAATAATCGTGCACTGTTGTCCCCTGTAGCCGACGAGCAAGTCATCGAGATTACTTGCGCCTTGATGTTCCTATCGATGATCAGGGAGTGGCGCAACTATGCGCAGGATTACTGTGATGAGCTTCTGGCGTACTACCACTTCAATTTCACCAGGCATCATCAGTACCCGACCATCCACGGCAGCTATCAGGAGCTGATTTGGCATCCTCAGGCCAGAACTGAAGAGTATCGGGCGCAGCATACGAAGGGCAGCGCTCTCATCCCAGTCATGATGCTCTGGGCCACTTTGGGTGGCGATACGGTGTCCACAGAACGTTTCTCTCGATTCGTACGAAGCGAGATGAAACATTGCAATCAGCAGCTCTGGATGGCCGGGCCTGACACCGAGGCTCTCTTGTATCTCAGTGATCCCTCGCATGGTCTAGCGCTGTGTGACATACCTATCACTGCTGACGGCGAGGCAGCCAGAAGAATATTGGAGAGGGAATGTTCGGGAGATGGGGACTACACGCGCCTTTCCGCTGTTCGCTTAGGACATTGGCCGGTCTTGGTGATGGCGTGCCGTCATAGTCGGCTTCCGCTTCCGCCGCAGCTCTGGTTCCCACTGGTGATCAAGGAAGATGCTCCAAGCATTAGTGCGGATTCCCAGCGGCCTGCTGCCACTACTGTAAGGGCGCGATCGGCATTCTGGTTTTCACGCCGGGCCGGCGCAAACATCGAGTTGGACGGGGAGAAAACGATTCACTTCGTTTCCCTACCGAAATGGGAAAGCGAAACCACTGAGTAACAATCGGCGCTTGAGCTCAGAATCGACGCGGCTCACGATCAATCATTGGCATCAAGTTGGCCGAGTAATGCAGCAGCCATGGAGACCTAATACCGGCGGCATCCAGCTTCATAATCGGATTCAGGGAGCCGAATGGCTCAACCCTTTCGATGAGCATTTGGGATAGACGCTGATGAGCGAATTTCCAACCTGAGGTGCCTTCATCATGGCTACGTGGATTTCCTGTGATCTGATCCATGCTTTATCTCCTCGGTCGTTTCGAAAGCTTGGCGTGCCCGGCAATTTGCTTATCCTCTGCCCCAGAAGAGGCACTGCTACCCTCCTCCAGGCTTGGCTTATCAACCCTAGCGGGCCGCAGTTGCTCATTCTCTTTCTGTGCAGTTGCCAGCAGTACCGCGGTTTCTCGCTCACGCAAATCGGCTACAGCGGCGGACTGGTGGAGTGCCTTGACCTCTTCGCGCAGAGCTGAGATCTGCTCCATAAGGTGCTCAGCCACCCCAGCGGACTTGGCGTCACCGAGGCGTAGTGCCTGAATTTGGGTGTTGAGAGACTGAACCAAGGCCTCCTGAGTGTGCAGGGCTTTGGTTTGCTGCCTGGCTTCACCGAGCAGGCGTTCATTGTCGCGATTCAGTCGCGTCAAATCGTCCTGTTTCACAGCGATGGTCTCCCGCAACTTGCGCTGCTCAACTTGCATCTCGTGCAGTTGAGACTCGTGCTTGCGTTGATCCTGATCTCGCTGTTCCTTCGCTGCCTCTCGATAGTGCTCGAGCGCTCCACGCGCCTGAACGTGCTTTTCCTCCAGCGATTGGATGTGCTTGTCCTTTTCAGCAACCAGCGACTCAAGGTCGGTACAGCGCTGACTGAGGCCCGCGTTACGGGTCAGCTCAGCCTGGAGTGAGGACTGGGTGGTCGCAAGTTCAGCGTTCTGCGTCTCTATCGCGGCCTGTTGGGCGGCCGAATTACGTTGGGCGGTAGCCAGCTCCGATCTGAGCTTGATGATCTGGTTTTCGAGCGCGGCCCGCTGCAGGTCAAAAGCTGCGGTCGCCTGGGAGATTACTTCCTGGCCCTCCTCCATAAGCTGATCCAGCAGCGTTTGCACCATACCGTTGAGTGTGTCGCCCATACGTACACGTGCTGCTACAGGCTCTCGACTGGAGGGCTCAAGCTCTTTCAGGTACCGAGAAATCGTTGTCTTGGAGCCCGTATTTCCAAGCTCTACGCGCACTGCATCGATGCTGGGGTTGGCTCCCCTGGCCAGTAGCGCCTGACGTGCTCTTTGTACAACAGCTTTATTGATTCCGCCTCGAGCCATGGGGTCTCCTACGATTTCGTACTGTGTTACATGTCATGTAGATACATAACACTTTGTGAAAATTTTACGCCATTTGATCTCGATTTACTAGAAGCCCATAATAGTGCTTTATGGCTTCTTGACCCTTTGTAGCGCCCGGAGACCCGCCCATTGGCGCATTCAGGCAGAAACGCTCCGATTTTGAAGGCAAAGTACGATGGAAAAGGCAGATCGGTACCTCAGCGCCGGCACCCGGGAGAACACCCGAAAAAGCTACCGGGCGGCAATCGAGCACTTCGAGGTGAATTGGGGCGGGTACCTGCCCACGACCGGCGCAGGTGTCGTTCGCTACCTGGCGGAGTACGCCGACAAGCTCGCCATCAACACTCTGAAGCAGCGTCTGGCAGCCATTGCGCAGTGGCACATTACTCAGGGTTTCCCTGATCCGACCAAGACGCCTGACGTTCGCCAGATGATCAAAGGCATCAAGGTCGTTCACCCTGCACGGGTTAAACAGGCCGCCCCACTGCTGCTGAAGCACCTGGAGCAAGCGGTCACATGGCTTGAAGGGGAAGCTGCAGTCGCCCTTGAACGCGGAGATTACAAATCGCTGGTGCGTCACCGTCGCGCGGTGGCGATCATTTTGATCGGGTTCTGGCGTGGCTTTCGCGGCGACGAGTTGGCCAGGCTAACGGTGGAGGAGACTCAAGCTATAAGCGGTGAAGGCATCACCTTTTTCCTGCCCTACACCAAGGGTGACCGTCAGCATGAAGGAACTACGTTCCAAACGCCGGCGCTCGCCATGCTGTGCCCCGTTGAGGCCTACATCAACTGGATCACGGTTGCCGGGATCGCGAAAGGCCCGGTGTTCCAGCGGATTGATCGCTGGGGCAATCTGTCAGGCAAAGCCATGCAACCGCACAGCCTAATCCCGGTGCTGCGCCGCATTTTCAAAGAGGCAGGATTGCCAGCGGAGCTGTATAGCAGCCACTCAATGCGGCGCGGCTTTGCAACCTGGGCGTCCGCCAATGGGTGGGACATCAAAGGGCTGATGAGCTATGTGGGCTGGAAGGACATGAAGTCTGCATTGCGCTACGTGGATGCAAGTGTGTCGTTCGGCGGGATAGCGTTACGCGCAGCCCCTACTGATGGGAAGCGGCTGGCCGGCAAGGACTGACGCCCAGTTCGGTGCTAATGTTTCAGGCCAGTTGAAGTCTTTCGAAAAGCCAGAACATCCGGAAAAATCATCCGCAATATCCCGGATCTGTTCAAGAGTCCGTGGCTGCCCCCTCCCTGCGCGAAACCACCTGTCCTGTACCTAGCATCGGTAGCTGCGCTTTTATTTCTGCTACGAAGTTTGCGATCATTCGGCACGAGTCAAATTGAGGAAATGCCCTTTCCCCTACCAGGCTCTCGCCTGTCGATTGATCGAGCAGTTCGACTGAAAGCTCGCGCCGTCAGTCGATGATGCATTTGCAAAGGGGCAGACCCAGTCTCTCCAAGGAGTTCTGAAACGATTAACTGATCAGGGTTGCACGCCCCCATAGAGCGACAGCTGCGAGACCGCATAAACAGTGTCCCTACACAAATCGACCTTGTCTACATGCTCACTAAGGCGAAACAAGATCACCTGAATTTTTGATACGTAGAATCAATGTGCATTAGCGTCTCAGATCAATAAAGCGTGTAAAATCTATTGCCACACAGCAGGTAGATCTTTTCAAATTTTCCTTTGCCACTTACCAGACTCTGTTGAACTTGAAAGATGATTTCTTGCATCAGCGACTCGTCCCCTTGATACGTGTAATCTTGAGGAACAACCACCAGAAGAGATCTTTGATCCGGGTACTGCTTTTTATGTTTGCGATTGATTGCAGATACTATTTTCTCTCCTAGAGAATCACTCATCTTTTTGAAGTCAGCCCGAGTTTTCACGGGCAAAAAACCACTACCTACCTGAGAAACTAATGAGAGCAGCTTATGGTCGTCCTCCGGCAAAGCCCAGGTAATCTCCAATATTACTTTGATTAACCCGTCTACTTGCGATACTTTCAAATCAAAAATATCAGCCCTCCGTCCAAACGATAAAATTTCATCATCAGCCGCTTTGATTTTTTGCACATAGTAGAATATAGGCAAAAGCTCCTCGCGTAGAAACTTATTCTCGGGCCTTCTTGTGGAAAAGAACCCATCCTCTGCAGCGAGATAGCTTAAGTTCTCTTCGGTACTGTTTTGGAAATAATCCCTTATAGTGGCTTTGAACGCTACCACAGACATTGGCCTTTCAAACAAGGACATATCAATAGATTCTTTCTCATAGCTTTTATTTTTGGGCGCTTCACGTGACTTTAATTCCAGATCCGCACCCTCCACAATTGAGAGGTAGTGCATCATAAAATCAGGATCTGGGTGAAATTCTGGGTGATCCGTCCGCACAATCTGTTGTTGGCTGTATCCGAAAAGGCTCTTAAGATGTCATTGACTTTCCTCTCAAGCTCAGAGGCCACTCGCTTTTTGACTACCAAATCCCTCTCAATAAAACTAAACCACCAGATAAAAAAATTCTCATAAATCAGATACTCATGCTCGTGAAAATAAACATCTGTATTTAACTCTTCCTTAAAAAACGTTAATGTCGAATTTAATGCCTCAACCAGTTTCGAGTGAGTGCTCCAGCCTAGCGTGACCTTTGGATTGCCTTCCGAAAATAGGACAAAACCATGAAACTGCTCCGCCTCCAATTTATTTAAATCTTCACCATTCATTATCACCAATTACTCCATTATCTTTACAATCATCTGCCTAGAAAATACCAAAGTATGGGCAGCGCTAGAGCTAGTTATAGCACTTCTACCGAAACTCGCCGCTGCAAAACCAAGGGTTATTCGCCAAGGCTTCGTAGAGCACCTTCTTCCAACCATTGATCATATCAACCGAGTTGGCGGCTGATCGGAGGAAGTCTGAAAAAGCCTCGGGGGACTGCCTGCTGAAATAATTCATATGCATGTCCATTAGGAAGCCTAGTTCTGAGCCCGCCTGGACGCTGTAGCGCTTGGAAATCCCGAAAAGATCGAAATGGTTAGCTGCTCTTGCCTTGTCCTCATCTGTCCAATGTTCTGGTGGCGTGACGGAATAAATGATCGCGCATGGTACGGTATGGGACACCGAAACACTGATCCACCTTTCCTCGAAAAACTGTCGTTTGTCCAGGTACGGATGAAGCAGTTGCTGATGCGGATGGTCGACCAGGGGGTTACGTTTATCAGTATTGCAATCACGGCAGGCTGGGATAAGGTTTTGGGGCACGATGGCCAGCTTCGGATAGCTGGCTTTTGGCAAGTAATGATCAAGTGTTCGAGGCTGGCCTATCCCTCCACATGTCGGACAGTGGTCACCTGCTGCCACTAGGATAGAGTCGTAAATCGCACGACCAGGCTCTCTCTGCACCATGTAATATTCATACAGGTGAACCAGCTCGCTCTTCCGAATATCATCGGCCACTAACGGGTCTTCCCCCCGACCCACCCTCAAAGAAGGCAGTTGCCAGGTGGATCCGCCAGATGCTCTGTCAATGAACTCAGCAGCAATGGCGCTGATAGCTGGAAGAACACCCCTCATTCTTTCCCGCTGCTGATCATCAATGATTGCTGAGGTGCAGGCCATATAGGCCTCCTCCGGGGTGCAATTGGGGGCTGCGAGCTGCTTCATGCCTGCCCCTTCGAATCACGCTCAGCGATTAGCGCTCTGAGGATTGCCTGAGCCTCAAGCCCTAATTTTCCACCAAATTTTTGAAGAATGACTTCAAAGGTATGCCCTTCGGCCGCTTCAGCTGCAAGCAATGTATGAAAGCCCGACGATGCCACCTCCAAACCAAAAATCTCCCGAGTCAGAATCCCGACGTTCTCGCCGAAGGTCTCTACCTTGGGCCGCAGGGCCGAGGCAACCAAATGAGAACGATGAATCTTCCACACACACGACGCGGGGATTTCTTGGAGCACTACCGGAGAATGCGTGGCCACGATCGCTACACCGTTGCGATCCAAAAGCAATTCACTCAATGCCCGGATCAATGCCGATAGTAGCGGCGGATGTAAATGGCTTTCGGGTTCGTCCATCAGAACAAGAGTTTTTTCTTCGACCCGTTCGACAAGCTTCGTAATTGTCAGCAACACGATTGAATGGCCGGAGCTGAGATTTGAAAATATTTCGTTAGCCGTCGAGACCCACTCTTCGCCGCTCAAGGACAGAAGCCTATCGAATCCCATCCCCGCGAAGTTTTCATCGGACTCTAGAGTTTTGACGGCTTGTCGCCAGCGATTACGTTTGTAGGGTTCACGCAGGCACCCTCTCATGCCATCAATGAAGTCAGATTTTAGGACGTCCCGACGTTTCAACTCATGCCATGCGTCTTCACCTTTAGACTTCAACCCGACATAGAAAAAACAGGTGCCTTTGGCTGGGTCAGGCTGCTCTGGAGGTGGATCAAAGGGGTCAAATGCGCTGAAGGATACGAGCACTACGCTGCTGAAAAAATCCGAGGCAATAATCGCCCGCTGCTGGCCCCAAAACTGAACTTGATAGATGGCATCTCCACCAGCGTGGCCATTGTGAATGGCTTTGGTAATGCCATTGAGGATGGTGGTTTTTCCGATGCCATTTCGCCCTATTAGCGCATGAACATTGGTCAGTGGCGTTGAGTCGACGTTCACGTCGAAACTCAACTCGATGCCAGCAGTAGAGCTGTCAGCCTGCTTCGTGTAGATGAAGGAAAAATTTGTTCGGATAGCACCACCAAGAAGGACGCGCGCAAATTGATTTTTAACGCTGACCAAGCTGACATTGCGCAACAACGAGATTGAGAGCACGGGCTCGTCTATTATCGTTTCCAGGATTTCAGGGTTAGCGACGATGTCTTTCATCCCACGGAGGAAGTCGAACCGCAGATTGCCTGAGGATGAACTCGCGATTTTGTGGTAGTACTCCACACTGGTACCGAGTGAGAAGAAACCCTCTGGGAGGCTTTGGAAAGAATCTGGAAGTTTGGAACGTGTGGTTGTTGCAGTGTCCTGCCCTTTGAATCCAATCTTGACATTCTCAAGGTCGTGAGCCGCACCAAATTCGTCGTATACGATGACATAGAACATTGTGACAAAGCTGTGATCGTTCCAGCGGTCATATTTCAGATAAGCAGTACTGGGCTTGCCGATCGGGAATTTTTCATCCCTTCCTATGATGTGAAATTCCATTCTTCCCTGTTCCTGATAGAACGCTATGTTCAGCGGCCATCTTCGCTAGATGGCGCTAATGGTGGCATTTCAGCTTCGGAACCACAACGCGTGACGCGCAGGTCAGGCTTAACACAGCACATATCTTTCTTCACTGGATGCACCAGCTAGGCTCGCTGACTCTCCATCACGTCGCCGGCACCGCATTATCGTTTCGAAATTTCCAGTTGTTTAACAGAGGTGTGCTCTCGCCTTGATCCAGTAGCACGGTGCTTGCGCTTGTCAGTGCCCTGCTCAACCCGCACCAAGGCTTCTGAAGACATGAACCTCAGATCATAGGGAGCGCGCCGTTACCACCTTTTTGAAAACGGTAGAATACTCAATATCAGCTCTTTGATCTTAATCTCTAGATATCAATCAGGCCCACTTGAAACACAACTGGTCGCCACTCAATGGACGCGGAACCAACCGACCTCACCGCTCACCGCTCACCGCTGTAGCTTGTGTCTACATGTCGCAAATCCCCGGTGCTCGCGAGTGCAATCGAAGCTGGCACTTCGCCTATGTGCTTAATACACAACTTCATAGAGGGCACACGTACCTTCTTGTTCATTTCGTGGCCATAGGTATGAATGAGCCAGTGCTCGACGTCGTCGATGCTTGCCAGAGCAAGCTCGCTGAGCTCGCCGACGTAGAGTTTAGCCCCATGCCTCAAGCAGCCCTCAATCCAATGTCGATAGCCCGAGTTGTACCTTCCGCTGGCGTGAAGATCGCCAAGCACGCGCTTGTGTCCACCGAAGAAGCTATTGTGGGCCTTCCCCCAATAAAACGGCTTATCGTCCCATTCGTGCAGATAGATCACGCGGCGTCGATCTTTAGCTTCGTCATACGTAAGGCAGCGGTGCCAAGTGATTTTCATCGAAGACTATTCCCGTAATCATAAATGTTCTGTGGCCATCAAAATCGGCCAGACAGTTTGCGGTCATTAAGCCCCAGCAGTGATGAGGAATTGTTCGCTTGAGGGCTTGGCCAACATCAGTAAAGGATCAGGTAGTTGATAATCCAGGTAGCCGCGAGAACAGAACTGCGTCTGCACCGGTCGCCTAGTGGTGCTGTCAGTACGCTCATGAGGGCTTGCGTCAAAGTGATCAAATCGCTGGCTCACTAACGCAGCAATCACCGATACTCGTCCCTCTCATCAAGCGCTTCAAAAGGATTTGGGGAATTATGTCATTGGATGTGGCCTATCCGGCAGGCTCAAAAAGTTCTTTTAGAAAGCCGTGAAAGCAGTCATTCAGAATGATAGAGCACTCGGAAAACTTATCCGCAACCTCGCTAATCTGTTGGACAGTCCATGGCTGCCCTGCACTGAATAGCCTTGCCATGCCGTCAGCTTGGTCAGTTCCGGGCCTTCCATGTAGGAGGTTATTACGATCCACGACTAGATCAGCAAAGCGGGATGCACCATCGAGCAGGCGCGCTTTTCCTTCACTGTCATCAAGTGATTGACTGAGTGCTATGAGACGCTTGGAGATGGCACCTGCAGTCTTGGGGTTGAGCTCTGATAGAGCGCCAGGCTGGATTCGCTCGCAGACCCAGACCGCATCCACTCCAGTATGCTGAAGGTGAAAACCGCTTCGCCCAGCGCCTGGGAGTACTCTGAATTGATAGGTTGTCGAAAGCGTGCGTCCTTCATGACTACCTCAAGATATTAGGCCGGTTTCTCACGGACGCGATACATACAGCTCAATCGTAGAGGCTGGATACGTCCGGCAAGCCCAGTCGCCTCGGAAATATTCGATTGAAGGCGCAGGCGGTCGGCGCCGCTTCTGGGGTGTTCCGGGCTCAAGGACATTACCCGTTGGGCGCTCGCTCGGATGGTCAGCCTTTGGCGTAGCCGGTGTGGTAGGTGTCGCAAGGAAGGCAAACACAACCACGCAGACTACCCAAGCAGCCAGAACCCCGACACCCGAGATGGCAGTCCGCTTGAATACTGTTTCAGAGCGCCCAACAGGTGTCGTCACCATCGCTTCGTAATCGCCTGCTGATAGAAATCTATACAGCTTGGTCTGCCACTGTTTCCGCAGACCGCGTTGCACGAGAATAAAGTGCCAACCCGACCACGCAATGGTTACTACATACAGCCACACAATGACCATTACAGCCAAAATAAGCCAAGGATTGAGCGCAACGCTGATACGTGCGACGGCGAGGCCAATGCCTACACCCGCCGCTGTTGTAATGGCAGTAACTGTCTGGCGGGTCGCGTCCGTCGCCTTTGATGTCTCATCGGTAACTGCCTTTCGTAGATCACCCAAGGACTTCAAGGTGTCTTTGGTAATCTCGGAGATCGACATTTGGTACGCGATTTTGGCGCAGTCTAACGCAGCATCGAGGTTGTCTCGGAAGTACGCAATCACCTCACCATCGGCACGCCCAGAGCGGGCGATTTCGGTTGAGAGCAGCACGTGCTTCATCTCCGCCTCGCGAGCGTTCTCATAGACCCAGGACGCCGCCTCTTGAGCAAGCTGGAAATCCTCTAGATTGAAAGAATCGCCCAGCGATCGATCCTGAAACTCAAGGCTCAGCTTAGGTGGGCCTTTGAAAATTAAGCGATGGTCGCCAGCGCTGACTTCGTTGGCAATACAACGAGTCAGCGAAGCGTGGGCATGTTCGGCCCAGAGTCGATGGAAAGGGTCGAGCTCGTTGAGGTTTGAGCCCTGTAGCAATAGCAACCGGATGTCCTCCGGTACGCTGCGAACATCGGCCGCCTCTTTAACTAACATTCGGGGCGATTTTGTCGCAGGTACTGGTGTGAGCGTTAGTGGCTCATCCCAGTTACCGAAAGCACGAGCCTGACAGCTGAACGCTGCACTGAGCCCTAGGATTCGCCAAATCCCTGCCTTGTGTCCTCTACGCAGGAAGTCCGAAAACCCGACTTCAGTCATGATGTACAGTGCGTCAGACAGATCCTCTGGTGACCTCGGCGGCTTCTTCACTTTCAACCGGAACGTGCCGAAGTCATCGACAATGTCGGCCTCATCGCATTGAGAGTACTCATGGTCATAGGTCGAGTAAGTTAGACCAGCGTCCTTGGCAAGCCTGAGCAAGCGCAACGTCAGACCAGCCGCAAGCTCCGACGCGATTAAGTCAGTATCGCTTTCGGTAACCGACGCACTGCCCGCTCGCGTCTCTTGGTTGAGTAGACTAGCTAGGTCTGTCAGCGACAAGACTATTCTCCGTGATTTTCTTGGTCTCTACGACAATGCGCTGCCCCCCACCCGCTACTGGCTCGATCGTTACGTTAGGGTCACTCTCGATGTCTGGGAAGATGATTGTCACCCCTTCCACCGTTCTCAGCTTCCTGATGGCCGGCTGTCTTAAAACCGCGCGGTCTGGCTTGAATTCGACGTGATGAAGCTTGCTCTCTCGTACGCGCCTGAGTGTCTCGCGTTCAAAGCGTTGAACGATCTTTTCTTCAGTTGGATTACCGGCCGAAGAGAGTACCGCCTCAACGATAGCGTCCTCATCAACCTTCAATCGCTTACCTAGGATTCCCTTGGCAGTCCGAAATGCCTTGGCCACATCTTCATCTGGAAGAAGATCCCTGCAGGCATGTAATGCTCGACGAAGCAGTGTACTAGCGGTTCGGCTGAGTTCTTCGTCAGAAATTGTCCTGGTGACGCCCAGAAATGCCTCGAAATAATCAGCCAGGTCAGGAGCCTGCTTCTTGCGATCCCGCGCAGAAACACTGGTCTGCGCAATGCCATTGACTACGCGCACCAGCGCTGTTTTCTGAACAGCTTTTTTGTCATCAATTAAAGCCGTGACGATACGACGTAAAGCAGCCTGCGGCTTGGCCCCGTCCTGCTCCAAAGCCATTTTGTAGTCATACTTGATAAGGCTGTAAATGACGGTGTCGGGAGTTCCAACTTCAAGCTCAAACATGCAGAGTACGCCGTCGGCGCTGCCTCCTACATGGAGGGTATTAAATCCCCTGGACAGGCTTTGCGCCCCTCGTTCGAACGTGGTTGAGCCATCGACGATCGACTCCAGTTCAATCTTTGTCGTGGAATTGGTCTTGAAGCTGAATACAGCATCAGCAGCGCTTTCTACGATCTTGGTCTTGAAGAAATCGGTGTGCTCCGGCTTCCGTTCGGGCATGGCTTCAAAAGTTTTTGCGCCGACGACGTGCAAGCTCATCCTGCGAATCGTAAGGGCGTCCTCTTCCTGCTGAGTGAAAAAACCCATCGGTCTTCCTGCTTGCGTCCATGCACCGAACGGTGCACACGTGGTTTGATCTCAACGCCACGACTGCAGCTTGAGAAAGCACACCGGTCAATGACCGGGCATGTATTGTTAGTGGAAGGCAGAATGCCCCCTACTTAAGATAGTGGCAAGTAGACATACTAATGCCTGCGATTTATCGGTGAACCGAGCGCGGGTTAGTCACGCGAAACCTGGCGGTGTTCTGCTTTGCCCCGGCCGACGCCGCACGTCACTAGCCGCCAGTGTTACCTTGCGTGCTATGTCGATGCTGGGGGGCGTTTGCAGGGCTGGCGGTTCGAGCCCCGTTGGCGCAAATCGATGCGCCCTAAGCTAAACAACGAGAAGGCAAGTTAGAGAAGAAGGAGTAACGCCATGGCATGGTTTACTGATGATCGTTCGGAGCGGGAGAAAAACAGAGAAAAAGCCTTCATCAAAGCTGTGAACAACCTCAAGACCCTCGCCGTCACTGCGGATGGAGGCATGTCCATTGACCCAATTGAGATCAAGGACAAAGTCATAGCGGCGCGCTTAGGGCTTCGGCATTTCGTCACACTGAGAAGGGACAAATAATTTCTATGCAAGGTGAAGTACGCTGTCGTGTTTGAGATCCGCAGGCCGAGAGGAACGCATGTCAGATAAAAAAATGCTCACCGCTCGGGAGGTCTACGTAGTGCTGCGCGATGCCCCCACGATTTCACGCTCAATACGCAGAATTACAAACGCCACTTGGGATGAGATCTATTGCGGGCTGATTACCGTTAACGTCGACGACTGGGTGATAACGCTCTACAACGACTGCGGAGAGTTAGACTACTGCGATAGCTGTTACAGCCCCGAAGGCCGAAGGTACGAATTCAGCTCAAGAGATGCATCCGATCCTATCGACCTTCTGACTCCTGCCGAGCATCGCCAGCTCGAGGAACTCCTCCGCCGTATCTGATTTCACCTCAACGTATCACTCGACACTACACGTAGCGAAAACGCTCTGCGGAAAACAGGACTTCACAAAAAGCCCTGCTGATTGCACAGAGTGGACTATGGTTATGCTCGGATTTCAGCTGGATGGATGCCTGCCATAGGCCTGCAGCTCATCCTGATTGTCTCCAGAGTATCCAGTTGATCGCGCCCCATGGCCTCCATCAAAGCATTAGCAAGCCAGACGGCGTCAAGCATGCCGAATGAAAAGCCCATGAGGTCGAACACAAGTTCTACTCCTCCTTCGTCAATCGTGTAGATGGCCACCGCTTCAGTCTGTTCCTGCTCCCCTGCCCAGGGCTCGACGACATAGACATCATCTTCTGCTTCGTGACAGTTGAATCTTCCATCCGCACTGTAGCTCCATTCGCCCGACACCCTTTTTCGAAATGTCCTCTCAAGCTTGCTATCGCGTACGGTAGGCGTTGGTACAAATCCTGCCAAATTCCCAACGGTAACGAGCACGGCATCGTATAGACAGCGCGCGATATCTTCAGCTATGGCGTCGGAGAGCCTGATGGGCATGATGTCTAAATTCAGACAGACATAGTAATCCCCCTGCCTGGATACCTTGCACGAATACAGTTCGTCATGTTCCCGCCCGCGCCAGCAAACAAATTCACGCTCCGCAAAAAACGTTGCTGGTCGTACTTCATTTATGCCCACAAATTTCACCAATACGTTGTTCTTAAAAATAACAACGGACGCTGCGCAGGAAAACTTTAGCGACAGGGTGAAATATTCTTGGACGATAGAATTTTAGGTCTCTGAACCAAGCGGCCAGATAGTGGCTTAGGCTCGTGCAGGCTGGTACGGCGTATCGCGAACTCGCTTCGATACGCTAGCTGAAAGCGTCAGCCAGTTTTGTCGCTCACTGGCACTGACTTGGTTCGTGCAGCCTGCTTCGGTGACGTCATGCACCTACCGCTATTGAAAAAAATTTTAGACCGCCCTCAAGTTTTTTTATAACGATCCGTTTTTCATCTGTATACCTTCAGCGAGAAAGCAATTTTGAACCGATCAACAACTGACTTTGCCCAGTCCCTGAGTGGCGCTATAGCGTTTTCTCAAACGATTCAAGGCAATCGGCAGCGCAGAGCGTGGGAGCGACTCATCAATTACATCGGTTCGTCCGACTCCCTTCCGGAGTTTGACAAAGCTTCGGCCCGGGCTGAGGGATATGCCCAAGCCCTGGTAGACAGCGAACAGATCTACACCCAATCCACTGAGCGCGACCTACTGATAATTGCGACCATTGATGAATGGCGCCGGCACCACATTCACTCAAATACTCCGATCAGCGTGTAGCACTACCCTCCCCTTGGGGCCACTTGGTTACTCATTATGCGGGCTGGTGAGAGGCCATGGTTTGGGCGTGCCCCTGGTCGGGGACGGCTGTCGTGAACCAAGCCCTGGCGCGATGCGCCGGTCTTGGCCCTACGGGCTTACATCCGCACGCCTGCGCGCTCCGCTTGCCTGGGCTCCCCCTCGCGTTCAGAGGTCTGTAACGTAATTTCGTGCGCTGTAACGTAAGCAGTGTTACAGAGCACAAAATTACGTTACAGACTGTTGATTGCATGCCTGCTGGAGCTGGGATGTATAACCCGGCATGAGGTTGAGTAAGGCGCCTATGTGTTCCTATCCGATCGACGAAGGCTGTCTTTAGCGAACGCCGATCGTGCCCCACTACAGCTTGATCATCTCAAGCTCAATCGACGCCCTTTAGGTTTCTGGCATGTTGTTTTCGACATTGAAATCTACAACCACACCGAGCATCTGCTCGAGCTAATCTTGCATATCAATGATGTCAAACAGGGAAATCAGACCGGCCATGCCCTCTGGGATGGTCGCCAACAGGTCGAGATCACTTCCATCCAGATCCTCCCCGCGTGCTGTCGATCCAAAAGTCTCGGGCGCCACAAATCCATAGGATTCAATGATCTTTCGGATCTCCTCCGAGTTACCTTTAATGGCATCAGATGGCTTCATTTGAGGACAGCTCTCGGGTAGTGAAGCAGCCGGGATAGACTGCGCTGCGTGAGTGAAACTTCACTTGGCAACGCAATCATTCAATTACTTATATAAAATCAGTATTTAAATGCTTCTAAGCTTAGCAATTTTTAAACGCTATGGATTGGCCAAGCTGGCTTTAACGCTAGCCAACCAATCCACGCCCCGCTAACATTAAATATTTTTGGCACGCATGCTAGGCATATTAGCTTCCAAAAAAATGTCCATTACCGGCGAAGGAGTCAACCCCGTAAGTTCATCGTTACCGACATAACTATAATTGCTAAGAAAAACAATATTGTCAGGCGTTATGGGCATGCTTAACCTATGACTCATAAAATCCTTCAGAAAACCTTCCCTACTAACCCTGAATATTTTCTTACCAGCATCCGGGAATAAATTAAGCGCCTGAACAATAGCGGGGCTCAACCCACCCTCAGATCTCAATCGAAATTTCGTCCTTATCATCTGACTCCATTCCCCCGCCTTATAATGGCGATACGCTAGGCTCTCAAATACCTTCATCATCCCCCAATCAGAAGTTTCTAAACTTGCATAAATTCCATTAAGCGCCCTATCAAGATCGCTGTAACTATTCCAATCTGACTGACACTTATAACGCATATCATGCTCGACCTCATGCCAGCCTTCAGAAAGGATAGTTCTTATTTGAACTTCAAAGGTATTATCAAGGCAGTCATAATCAGATAGCAATGAACTCTGTTCAGCTAGTGTTTCTGGAAGTTTAAAAATCAAATTGCAACGAGTAGCAGCGAAAACGCTCCCTGCGGGACTGTCAATTGTAGAAGACTCATGATCATATGAAAAAGTATTCTTTAGAACTTGAATGGCTACGGCTTGATCATCGGGAAAATATAAAGCAACCCTAACCCCGAAGGCATCCTGAATTTTTTTTCCCGCAGACGAATATTTTCCTCCACCTCTGCTTATTTTATTCTCTAGAGAGTGATGGGATTTTGCCCGAGAAAAAACGCGGCATAGCAAGCCGAGCTTATCCAGCTCCGACTGAATTGCTAGCTGCAGTTTATCAGCGATATTACTGTCATTTATAGCACGCATTTAGAAACGCCCCAACAGTGCTTTAATCTCTGCTACAAATTCAAGATTCAGTTCAAGAACACTGTTTTTTTCACCATCAGTTAACATTCCCTGACGTCGCAGAGAACTAATTGCTGATAAAATTTTGTCTTGCCCTATGGATCCCGCGTTGGAGCAAATTATTTTTATGGGTCGATGTTTATGTAAAGTATTTCTACCTCTAGGCCAAAATTTCTCTAGGACAAAAAGCTCCGCATCTGAGATTCTTTTTGTAATTTCCTCCGCACTTCCATCCCTCTCCTGCAATGCATCTAGAAATTCATCATTATCAGCAACACACCCTAACGCATGAACCTTACCCGCTCTACCACCTTTCGTAACCCCACAGTTGTAAAACCGGCAATTTAAAAATGAAACCCCATTCATTCCACTTGTAAAAAAAGTTACATTCGTAAATGAGCAGCCGATGAAAAGAAAATTCTCCGTATCGTGTATGCGAGCTAACGAAAAATCTTGTATATCAATTCCTTCGACAGAGTCATCAAGAAGTGGAATATCTAACGCCCCAGTAAGCAAGGTCGTGAACAGAACTTTGTCTGTAGCTGGAAGAAACTCAAAACTGAATTGTAACGCACACCATAATTTCTTCTTGACCTCCGCATCACGAGGAAGTGTGGCTACGACTGAAGGTTCAATAAAGCGTTCACCGCCAACCCACTCATTGGACTCATCCTCTACAATCAATTCCGCGCAAAAATTACCGAGCACAAACTCGTTCACGAAACCAATACCTTGAGCATTTTCGCCATTTTTATCTAATAAAGCGTGCCCAGCCAACTTCGTAACCAACTCACCTAACGAAGGCCGCTCTTCTAGAGAGTATTGCTTTCGAGCACTATCAAGCATATCCCCATGAACTTTTAGAATAAGGTCAGATATATACTCCTTGGACTCCGAAGTATAATTCTTATCGACCATATCCTTTGCAATAGTTCGCAAAATTTTATATTGATCAGGTGGCAGAACCCTTAGATCCTGCCTCTTTCGCTCTCGCTCCAGCATAGAAGAAAAGTATTTATCAACGATAGAACTCGGATTACGTACAGATTCTTCAAACTCTGCATTAGAAATACATCTAAGATAAGCCAGCAAGACAGGATTGCTGAGGCGCTCTATCGGAAAATTGAATTGTTTAAGCTCTTCGAGTCTATTCGCAGGAATCCAATCCTGTATAGTCGGTTCGCTAATTCGGATACGAAACACTTCAAAATCTTGATTGTGTCGCTCTACCCAAGAGTGAAATTCGTCACCATCGAATATCGCTGTCCTTCGAGTGGTTAGGATAACCTTCGCAGACTTCTGAAGTAATTCGCCAATAGTTTCGAGCATTGGCTCAGTAGTATCATAATCCTCAGAATCATGTTTCGCTTTGCTTTGAGGAAGTAGTTCATCAAAACCATCAAGAATGACTGGAACATTTCCGTTTTGTATTTCAGTGCGCACCAAGCTGGAACGAAGCGATGGGAAACTTCGATCGATCTCGTCGAGCAAAACGTACCTAAATATCTTTGCTTGTCGATTCCTGGACAACTCGCTAAACAGAGGAATCATATCCTCTGTAGCTGTCACAATCTCTTTTAGCAACTCGAATGCCGCGCAAGTTTTCCCGTAGCCTGCGGCGGCCTCAATTAAAAACAAAACAGGCTTCTCAATCGCCAACCGAGAGTAAATCTCTTTAACTACTGTAGAAACCCCTGGCTCATCATTAATTGAATAATGAGATCTTATATATTCGTACCTTCCATCATCGGAATGTGTTTTAGCTATAGCATCAGTGTATCTAGTGTACTCTCGCACAAGCTTTTTTCGTGTCGACTCCACTGAAAAAAAGCCTTTGAAAAGTGTTTTTTCAACATCCGCTGTTTTTTCGTAACTCCTAATTTTACATGCATACCCCGAACGCTTAAAATCGGAGAACACCTTTTCTTCGTCCCCTCCATTTGTAACCTTAACTATATCTGCGTTATGAAAATGCCCTGAGCGATAGGTAAAAACATGAATGCCAGCCTCTGAGCTTTTGACTTCCTCGAATCCGTATTGCTTATAAATTCTTCGCAGCTCTTCCGTGTCGATCATAGCGATTCCATAGGGCGCTAAAAAATTGATAGTACAATACCCCCCCCCGGGCTTCGCTACCATGTAGCCACCATTAACTAAATCACAGCAGGTAGGGCTAGATATAGCGACCATATACGGTTGAGGCAGAAATGCGTAGATGCGGAGCGCTGATCATCCTAAATACTTGAATACTCACATATCATCACTGAAAATGCGCCCATATTACACGGCAACGGAGAGGGGCATGAGTTTGCTATTAAGGTGCATCGAATTTGTTTGGCGAGACAAGCGATCGGTTCGTGAGAGAGCAAGAGACCGCACGTTCATAAAAGCCCTCAATAATCTGCAGTCTCTTCGCGTTACGCCAGACGGCGGCATGTCGATTGATCCCAACGAGATTCGAGAGAAAGTAATAGCGAGTCGAAAGTCACTCAAGCGATTCGTGCGATGACCATTACAGTTCATTCAGTGTCCACGCAGCCGAGCCAAGGCTCGAAGGAGCGATAGCAGGACAGCCGTGGCATCATGCTCAGCGTCCTTCATGTCTTCTATGCTCACGGCGACTGGCGGCTTGCTACCAAGCGTTGGTAAATATGGGCAAGGAGCCGCGCATCGAGCAAGGCATGATGCGGAAGTTTGGGAAGCGCAAAGTCACCCATTTTGTCGGCTTCAAAATGTCTAAACAAGTGGATCAGGTTGGTGGGCCTATTCGCCACATGGCTTGGCCATTTGTGATCCACATATGCTAGCAGGCAGAAAAAATCCCAGTCCCAATCTGGAGCGTCCGAGCAGACCTCCAATTGGTCTTCGATACTGCCGAGGAAAACCCTCAGCGCAGCTTGGGCTTCCGCAAGTGACATCCCATAGAGGGGTGGATCCAGCTGAGGTAGTACGTGCTGAATTACGAAGTCACTGCAGTCTTCGACTTTGTAGGTATCCGTCAGCTCCACATAAAACTCGTAGCCCGCCTCTGAGACCAATGCCAGTGAGATAAGCTTTGTATCCTGGTTGAGCTGCGTGAACTCACAGTCCAAAAAAGCTTCACCTCCTCCTCCCCTGCTTGATCTCATCAGCATTCACGGCTTTCCCACGACCCTTTTCTTCAGCGCATCCAGCTTTCGCTTTACACCTATTTTTGGGTTCAAAACGATGGCTTCCTCATAAATCTGGATAGCCTCGTGCAGCTCATCGAGCACCTCATGAGCGAGCCCTTGCAACTTCAGAGCATTTGGCGTCCTTGCCGGGTTGGCATCGGCTCCAAGCGACCTAGCTCGAATTACAGCTTCAAGAGCTTCCCGGCACGGGACTGGGAAATGTCGGGCTCGTTCAGTATCTTTTCAGCTGCTCGAATAATCCGACTGTAATCGGATGAATTAAGGTTAGCCTTGTCCAAATTCTCCGCATCGACAAAGTTACCGTCCCTGTCATACCGAAATTTACCCACTCCCTTCACGTCTGCAATCAGTAGCTTTCTGTCCTCGTCAAATGCATAGCTTTCAATGACTCCGGTTCGAGGGGTTACGCAGAACAGTTCCTCGCCGGTCTCTAAGTCGAACAGGAAAATTTTGTAGCTGTGCTCGGTCTTGCTATTGGCTGTCGCGCAATAGGCAAGCTTGCCATTCCTAGAGATACCGCTGTCGAGGATGTTCGCCGTCAATTCTTTGGTTACGATGGTCGTGCCTTTGTTGTCGAAGACGCTGAAGGTTCCTGACAGCGTATTTCCAAAGTGCCAGTCCTCAAGGCTGAAGGAACCATTGTCTGCGACAGATCCATTATTGGGCCTTTGCATCTTTCCATGCGCAGATACGAGACCACCTGCTAGGTCAGCGAGAACATATTCACCAGGCCCACTTTCACGCGGCCCTCCCCTACCGGCAGCAGGGTCTGAGTCCCTCCAAGAAATAGCCCATTTTTTTGATTTTGAAAGACTGTAGAGGCCGCCGTAATCCATGGTGCTTACATGCAGGAAAGGCTTCTCTAGCTCTACCATTTGAGATCTGGTTTTGACGAGCCCCATCGCCGCAGAATCGAGGCACATCGCGCTCCTGAAAGCCTGACCAATACCAGGAACGGTTATTGAATCGAGTTCTCGGTTGAAGCCAAGCAAATATCGTCAGATTGCCGTGTCTACTCGTGCGATGCATACCGAATCTCAAATGGGCCACCCACGCAATTTATGGCTGCCGCAATCAGTCATGGAGCAAGAGCTGCCTCGATCAAGCGTGCGCTGGGTAGGCGACAAGACACTCGGCTAATGCCACGGCCCAACCAAGGTATTGCCAGCAGAGACCGGGTATTTCGGCACACCTCCCAAACATCCGTAAAACAGCATTGCATACCCTGCAGTAACTGCCTTTCGCGGCGACTTTGGGTTAACGATTTTCCTCGCCGTGTACCAGTCCTCAGATCGCTGATTGAAGTAGTCACCGAGCTTATGACGGGTGAATAGGCCCTTGTACATCCCCGATACTAGGATTCTCGAGGCGTACTCGGGCTTCAGTGCTAGGTCAGGGTCTGTGTACAACAAAGTGCTCAGCTCGAGCTTCAAAATCTGCCCAAATCTTTTGTAGTTGTCTGCCCATGTGAGCTGGACGTACCCCCTCCCCACATAATTGTGACCAGTCTGACGGTCAATGCGAGCGTAGTCTTTTAGCTTGCGATTCTGTTTCTCGCAGGACTCATCTGAGAGGCACCAGACTTTTTCTTTTGTCGCTGGGGACATTGATCCGTGGCTTTCTCGGTACGCTGTGCCCAGCACGTAGGCGACTTGCTTAAGATCCAGGGGCTTCGGAGCAACATTCTCGATCTCATCAAAAATGAGATTTATGTTTTTTCTGGCCTGTCCACTGAATGCCTTGCTTCGTAGTGCAAATCGCTCCATTACGTCCCGGTCTAGCGCTCTGAAGCTAACCTTGTCAGCTGCCATGCTTTCGCAGTTCTTAAAAAAAGAGTCTCGATCAATGGTGTTGCCGCCATCGCCAGGCTGTGAGTGCGCTGACCAACTGACAAGGGTTCCGAGCCAAAGCATGTGTCTGATATCCAAGGGTTAGCTCCCAATTGTTAGCTGCTCTTAACCAACAACAACCACGTTCATCAGAAGATCAGTTGCGGATCAGTCTGTATTCAGGAGAGCTCAACGAGGCAGACTCAACCTCGATCGTATTCTGATCGGTACGTCTGGCAGTCACGTCTACTGACATCACGGCGTAGATGTCATCTTCGATATGGAACGTGTGGACTGGAAACGTTTTGCTCCACACGCCTGGATAGGTCTCTTTGAGGATCTTGGGGGGAATATCCTGATCAGTTTCGTGGTTATCGATGAGTACCTTAAGGATCGCCTCTCCATTGAGCGACCCAGCCGCCAATTGATACCCTGGTTTGGTATTAACCGCACGGCTCCCGAAGTCCGGGCTGGCCTTCGCGCCTGGCTTATCAATAGCCAAGTCAAACTTTTTCTCTTTCCCTCGGAGAAATGGAATCCAGCTGTCAGACTTAGTCCACCAGCTTCGCTCCCTGACCAGCTTTGCCGAGACAAATGAGAGACAAACGTTGGGATTTTCGATGGTGATCTTCGTCTGATTATCTACGCCACCGTCCAGTTGGACTGCTCCTGCCGCAACCCCGAAAGCCTTGGCAACCACGGTTGTATCCACTCCAGCGCCGGCGTTTACAGCTTTACCACCCTCGTAACTAAATTCCTCAGCGGTGAGGCATTTGTAAGCAAATTCTTTACCCACCACCGCTGTGGAAAAGTCTTTCAGCTGGAGCACCCTCCAACCTGTGGACGTGCTCAAATTCGAAGAAGATCTCTCAAGTCCAGCGTTCGCAGTGATCTTGGTGAAGACGGCTTCCGTCCTTCCTTTGAACTTCGTCTCCTCCTCTACGGTTACCGCTCCGTAAGTGTCCAGTATCTCAATCTGATCAGGGCCTACAGGAAAGGCAGCAGGGCCGAGAGACTTGTATCCATTGTTACGCTCGACCAATCGGCCTACACCACTTCCCACCGGGGGTATCGCATCATTCCAGCCAATTGCACCGCCAGGGCCTCCAATCACAGAGCATCCTGCTAGCTGAAAGGCGATGATTCCACTCGCACAAACTCTCTTCATACCCCACCCCTTGGAGAACGCCTCACAGCCAAATGACTTGGGCCTACTATGTATTAGCAGAGTGATGATCTTTTGCCATTGCAACACTACGTAATCTCTACCCCAGGCGCCGTGTACGGTAAGCGTCCGCCGCGAACGTTATCTCCAACCTCAGCGTTTCCCTGGACTTCCACATGGAGCGTTAACTCCATCAACGCCGCCTCTAGGGCGAGCTGATTCTGATAAATCCTTTCCAGCACATCTGAAAGCGAGTACGTCTTGACCTAGCGGGGCTTGCGGCGCACAGAGTTAGATTGGACAGCGGGTTCGCAGCGACCGGCTCGGGGGCAGCACATTGATCACGTCCTTCAGGTTGTAGCAGTATTTTGCAAGCGAATTATGCAGCTTGGTTTCGGGTCTCTCTGCCGTGTTATCCAAGTAGTGGTCGAAAAATAGAAATGAATACTTGCTGTCAGATGTACTGGAAAGGATGTATCAAAAAGCAGCTAGCCCTAGAGGCGGCACTGATGGAGTTGACGCTCCATGTAGAAACGCAGGGGAACGCTGAGGTTGGGGACTGAACGTTCGCGGCGCTCTGTGGGCGATTGGTGAGAATTGGGCATATAACGGTGACGCTCATGATGATGCCTTACGACAATAACTATATATGCATACAGTTAACGAGAGAGGCGCTTTCGGTCAATCTCGGACTACTGAAATTCGACAGGATGGCTTGAATACCGTGCAGGGCTTTAGTTTCTGGAATGCACGGAAGCCCTGAGCAGCGGGTATTAGCCATTCCTGCTTTGCGCTCACAAGCCGGTTGACAAAGCTCCGTATATGCACAAAAATCACGGTTGACACTAATCGTATTTTGCATAGTTTTTGGAGAGTATCGAATGTCTGAAACCCAACACCCCAGCTTTTTTGCACCGAAACTTCATCCAGAATATCTCGAGAGGATCTGCCAGGAAGTCGTGTCGGTGGCCTATGGGGCGCTGGCGGATGCTTCGACTGAAAACGATACGGCTTGGACACGTGGCACGTTGCTCTATGGACGAGTCCACGGTTTGTTCAAAAAGCTGAGTCGTGACCCTTCCCTCCCTTGGCTGATCCTACGTAATAGCACCATGGACTATACGATCAGCATCAACGATGTGCTGTTCCAGGTAGTGATGGACGATCCGAATGCGCCGAAGAAATCGTATCGCCTTCTGGCCAACGATGTCGAGCTCATGCAGATGAGCCTATTCGAAGCGAATCCCGAAGAGATCGTAACTTGGCGCTTGTTCGTAGATAACGATCAAAATTTCGAATCGCCAAAGCTCACGGCGACGGTGGTTGGCTTTGATATCAACCGAAACGTCATTTGCCATTGGTCACATGAGTACAAAGCGCGAATTCCGGTCAAATCGGCTCATCTGCCAGAAGCCGTTGAGTTTGAAGATCCACAACCTGTGCGTCGTAACACAGATGCTGAAACTGAAACCACTACAGATGTTGATTTGACTTAATGGACGAAAGAACCAAACAGCTCTCCTTCGGCGAAGAGTTTTCACCCGACAAACTTCGCCTTGCGCGTTGTGCTGCGGGCCGTTCGCTTGCCGAGATAGGGGAGCTATTAGGAGTTACCCGCCAGTACGCTCATAAGCTTGAGGTAAACGCCATTCCCTCCCCCACTCAACTGACAACGCTGAGTGCTGTACTGGGCGTGAGTAGAGAGTTTTTCTTCACCGCCAGGCGAAGCTCTGTGGAGCTTGAGCAGTGCCATTTTCGAAGCGTTCGAGCCTCTACTCAGACGGTCAAAAAGTCTATTGCCGCACAGGTCGAATTGTTCGAGCTGCTGATTGACGAGCTAGACAAGGAAATTGCCTTTCCACCGGTGAGCTTCAAAATGTTCGAGGAACCACTGGCAAGCGTGGATGTAATTGAACAAGTAGCCGAACGTTTTCGGAGAGATCAATCGCTTGGATTAGGGCCTATTTCCAGCATGACCAAGCTGGCTGAAAAGATCGGTGTACTCGTCGTAAGCATTGCAGATGCGGATGATCGGGTGGATGCGTTCTCTCTGTATAACAAGCGCCCCCTCATCGTGCGCAATACGGCAAAAATGAATCCATGCCGCCAGCGCTTTGACCTTGCTCATGAGCTTGGTCACCTTGTAATGCATCAAGGCATAGAGACGGGCTGCCACGACACTGAGAGTCAAGCAAACCAATTCGCGAGCGCCCTATTGATGCCTCGCTCCAGCTTTGCCGGAGAGTTTCCCACCATGCGTGGCAAGTATTTAAATTGGCAGGCTCTAGGTGCGCTCAAGCTTCGCTGGAAGGTAAGCTTCAAGGCGCTTATCTACCGCGCCCAGACGTTGAATCTGATTACTCAGGAACAAGCGAAATCCGGCTTCACCTACCTAAATCGAAACGGATTCACCAAACACGAAGAGCTGGACAACGATATCCCAATGGAGATGCCTGCGCTTGTACAGCGTGCGATCGACCTGCTGGATTACACCTCTTGGAGAAAGATACTCCAGGCGGCAGGACTTGAATCCCGCGCCGTGGCTGAACGATATTTGCTAAGAGTCCCGGCTTCACCTCTATCGCTTGTGTGATCAATGAAGGTCATCGCTGTGTTGAACTGCGACGTCGCTGTAGATATTAGCCATATCGTATACCACTTGAAAAAGTGGCACCATTCAACAGCCAGTTCAAAATAACATGAAGAAGATACTAGATTACAGCGAGACAACTCCTCAAAGTGGCCATCAGGACAGAGGGAAAGCACCTAATGAAAACGAAGATTTATTCTTTGATAGAGAAAAAGATGGCATATGCCCATTCTGCAAGATCCACACTCAGGTTGTTCATACGGATCATCAGTTGACCTACCCAGATTGGCTTGATGGCGGCGAGTTTGATATTCAAGAAAACGTAAAACAATGCAGCAACTGTGGGTGGTGGCGAATTAGATGCGACAAAGTAACTACTGTAGGCATCGATGCAAGGTCATTCGCCATGGAGAGCGCCATATTAAAAAGCTATGAACTGTCGTCCAAACAGGTACCTATCGAAGTTCTTAGAAAGCATCTCGCAGGTAGTTTCGACGATGTGATACATATCCATGACCGCAATATGGAGAAGCTCGTCCAGTCAGTATTTCGAGAGCATTATTCGTGCGACGTAGAACATGTTGGGAAATCACATGACGGTGGTATCGATCTGATCCTTGTTAACGCTGACAGCCCTATAGTCGTACAGGTCAAACGTCGGAAAAGCCTTGATCATATTGAAGGAGTCGCAGGCGTTAGAGAGTTTCTGGGGGCAACCGTCCTTCAAATGGTAGAAACTGTATATATGTTTCAACTTCAGAAAAATTCTCGGAGCCCGCTATTGAAGCTGCACAACAAGCGGTAAAGGTCGGAGCCGTAGATAGCTATGAGCTATATGATTTCGATAGATTTTGTGATGTTTTAAAACTAACAACTGAAATCGACCCTACACCCTGGAAAAATTATTTGAGAAAAAAGTGGTAAAGATAGCGCAAGCAATAACTCCGCTCGAAAGCAGCGGTGCTTGGGATTAATGTGGATTGAGCCCTCCCCCCAGAGAACCGACCAAAATTTATAGCGCGTAAATGGTCGGTGATGCTCAAGGATCGTATATATCAGCAAGAACGAAAAGCTCATTAACCTGACTTTAGCACTCATGACGCCTGAGTGAATAGGTCTCGAGTTTGATAGGCTGGCCGGGGCGCTTAGCCCGAAGGATCGACCTCTCCATGGACGCCACTCCACACCGTAACTTAGCGTTGGCAAGCAATGACTCGAGCGTAGATTGATTTGAACACGACCTGCCCTCTCTTCGCCCGCGAGGTCTGCCAGGTGCTAACAGACGTTTCACTGGGCAAACGCAACATGATACGCAGCTCTATTCAGTCACCCTCGTGTAGGTCTTCCCACTAATGATGCTCCGGATTTGGTCGACTTTCGCCCCAGTTCTCTCTGCAATTTCTTCCAAAGCATGACTGTTGGCTAAGTCGCGTATTGCTGTGATCTGAGAGACCGAGAGGCGGTCTGAACGGCTACATATCTGGGCGGCAGCCCACGTCTTATCTTGCCACCTCTCGGTGAGAGTTATGGGAGGAAAGCTTTCTCCTTGATGATCACCCAACCACGCATCTAGGAAGCCGTCTCTTTCATCCGGCGCAGCGACCACTCCCTTACTAAGTATCGAGTGCTCCCTGAGGTATCGGAGGCCCGCCCTACCGCCAGGGATCATGTTTAGGCGTCGCTCATCGTCCCAATGGCCATCAATCAAAAATTTTTCGATGTTGTAGAGTTTATCGAGATCGTCAGTGATGGCCATCACCTTGTGATGGATGTAGGTAATTCTGCCCGCCTCTCTCTCTTCTCTGAATTTGCGGTGAAAATGCAAATTGCTGCCCTTTTCCACTGCTCGAAGATGTTCAGCCCACCTAGTCTGCCATCGCCGCTTTGTAATCCCAACGTAGAAGAAACCATCATCGGGATAAGAGTTACCCATTCCGAAAATATGCTGATAAAGCGCATACGCCTTATCAGGCCATCGCTCCGGCGACAGTAGGTAATGTGCGGGGATAGTAAACACGATGCTGGGAGTCTTGACCCCGAGGATATGTCCCCCGAACTGCAATCTCCTAGCGGCATTGATGAGCGCCTCTTCGGTCACTACATCCAGCCGGATCAATGGCCCTATTGCAACTTCGGTCTCAGCGAGTGGACGCCCCGACGCAAACTCCCTTGCACCTACGAATCTATGCCCAACCCTTACCGTACTCTGGGGGACAATAAAAATCGGCTGGTTACCAAGAGCAACGAGGTGCACCACCGGAATAATTTGGCCGGGAAGAAGCCTTATTGCTTGCCCAGGCTTTCGGGCGACGCTCAACCAGTGCTGCCCATAATCGGTCTCGCACCAGCGCGACAATCGCTGCTCCACTTCTCTTAATCGACGATGCATCGACTTGGGAGCTAGGTGCTCCCACCACAGGCGATTCAATCTGACCATCAAGCTATGCCCCTCTGAGTAGTCAACTGGTCGTTCACACCCAATGCGGCGCCCCCCCCTAAACTCCGCCCCCTTTAACGCACTTTTGCAAGTAGATCAGCCGAGCATGTTCTCATTGACCATCGATCTGACTAGCCTCCGCCTGATTGGCTTCGATGGCTTCGATGGCTTCGATCGCGGCAGCGCCTCCTCGCTTGGTGAGGTCTATGCCGATGACCTTGATGCCTTCAACGTTAGGAAACCTTGAGGTCGCTCGGTATAAGTGGATCGCTGCGGGTTTTGACCTGGACGTAGATACGGACATCTGCGAGATCGATTTCGACGTCCTCATCACGTTCAATCACCACCTTCAGGACATCTGAACCATTGGCTTTTAGCAGGCAACCAACGGCAAATAGATGCTGATACAGGAAGCCCCCATGAACAGCAGCAATCCGCTTTTCCTGGGCTTCATCGAGTGTTGGGTAATCGACTGACATGACTTGGGCTCTCAGCTATCCATGGCATTAGTTGCTTTTTGTGCCTGAGCCTAACTCGCATGGCGAATGCTAGACCAGCACTGTTGGAAAATGAACGGTGCGATGCGGGCCTCGCTGTCGTAAACCAAGCCGCCAAACAGGGCGCCGTCTTGGCCCAGCGGGCGCCCATCCGCACACCTCCGCGCTCCACTTTCCTTCCCACTCCGCCCTAGCGAGATACTGGGCAAAACTATCTACTAACTGTATAAAACACGTCCGCTATAGATTACTACCACTGAGCCCTTAAGCCCTCATCTAGTAATCAAAGGTGCGATCTCAGAAAAGATCGAAACCAGCTAGACCAGGAACGTAAAAAGTAATTGCAAGAGTCAGTGCGAGCCAAATGGGATAATTGATAATGCTAAATAACTTCAGCATCTGCTATGCCGTCAAAGATTGCAAAAAACTTCATACCCGCTTCCTGAGGTCTTCAGCATTCCCCCCTGAGAAGGTAGAAGCTCTTCAGCACATAAATCTTCTACCCATGACTATCCCAGAGCTTTTGAGTGACAGAGAGGAAGTCGCACGCAAAAGGCTAGACAGCATTTACCATGGGCGTATTGTTGAATTCGTAAACTCTTACGATGAAGCAGAGCAGCTTCCGTATATTTTCAAGGTAATGTTAATTGAAGACGTTTTGAAAGACGACGCCGGCGCAAGCGATATTCTATACATCTCGCTATATGAAACCCTATCAAGTGCAGAAGTACCATTTTTCAAAAATGTGACAACCAAGATTCTTCGAGATTTTTACTTTTTAAAAATCAAAGATAAGAGCCCGACACACGAAGAGCTTACTGACCTTTTCACAAGTAAAAAACCAATCACTGCCGCAACTTAAGCATCAAGAAACATATACACAAACTGTAATATCGAAGTCGCCCGCAGCCTCGGAATAATCAACGAGTGCCCTCCGAGGGAAGCAACAAACAACAATCGCAACACAGAAAACTCTATAAATCTATTAAATGCAATAAGAAACGATCTTTCAAAAAACTACCCGTCAAATTTAGTGATTCCCAGATCAGAATATCTCGTTACTGATTTCAGTGTAGACCTTGAATATTCGATCCACGCTAAAGAATACACAAAACACACGCTACTGCGGAATAACATCCCTGAATTCGCAAAGCTCGCCGACTCAATCACTTACGCAAAATCCCAGCATGAAATTGATAAAGAAAACGGAAACGACTTCATCAAAGCCTATCAACAGGAGCAATATATAAGCAGCACTATAAACACTTTATATGCTTCATCAACATTGACGCCCGAGATCAAAATAAATATCTGCAATAACGACCTATTCCCGATCACCTCTGCCATGGGGGAAAACATCAGAAGCCACAATACAAAAAGCCTCAACAAACAAATGCAGGACTTCACGAAAGCAGTCCTAAAGAAATCCAACACCATGCTGGACTACATATCCAAAAGCTTTAATAGACAAATTAAAATCATATCTAATTTTCCGCTTGAGTGGACAAACCTAGATGGGCTACCACTCATGATACGACACAATGCTAGCCGAGTGTTCTCATCCCCTGGATACGTCAGAGAGAAGCTGCTACTAAACAACCACGAAATCCCCATAAACCTTGAAAGCCTGAATACAATACTTATACTAAGCTCATTCAAGAGCGGTGATATGATAAGCAATCATTTGAGAGATAAACTGGAAAAGGTTATCAGGGATTCTAATAACCCCAAAGTTAGAGACGCCTTACAAACCAGAGCAGGATCGAAATCATACATTTCAGACATCGAACCAAAAATAGTATTTGAATCGGTCAAGAGCAAAAAAGACATCATCGCAGCACTAAACAATTTCCGTTACGGAATCGTCATATTCGACATGCATGGAGGGCACGCAAAGGATGGAGACGGACTACTTGAGCTATCTGATGAATTGCTACATCCGTACGACCTGGTTGGAAAAGCTGCTATACCTCCAATTGTGATATTAAGCGCATGCGACACTAGCCCCGCTGATCGTAGCCATTTCAATACAGCTAATGCGTTCCTATGCGCAGGCGCAGCTACGGTGCTAGCATCTACCTATCCGATTAACAGTCTGGAAGCTGCCGAGTACATCGAGAGACTATACAAAAGAATCAGATATTACCTTCCCGAAAGAATACATCTCGTAAAACGCAGCTTGCGATGGTCTGAGTTCATCACTGGACTGAACCGGCGCGTATTTTTTGACAAATTTCTTAAGCATCTATCTAAGAAATACAAATACCTAACACCAGGGCAAATAAACTCAGCCAAGCTGCAAATACTTCATGCACTTGAGATCAACCCAAACAGATTCATGGATGACTTTTATTACTTGCTAATTAAAATCACCAAACTTACCAAAGCGACAATTCTTAATGAACTATCGACTCACTTCACGTACTGCGAATGCTTAAACTACGTACAGATAGGCTTCCCAGAAAGAATAGTAATTGTTGCGGAGGATTTGATTGCTCCCGGCCAAACTTAGCGAAGTTTTGATCGATATAGTGAGTGGGCGGGTGCCAACCTAAGCGGCGCCCTCCATGCATTTAATTCACTCTAGCCCCACTCATCGTTTGCTGGCACCCTGCACTTGATCACTCACACCGGTTTTTTTCTTGATCGATGAAGGCTTTCAGCACAAATGGTGACTACCAGCGGAGTTTATCTCCTCGCATACCATTCTTGCTGTATTTTTTGACTTGCTTGCGAAGAGCTTGATAATGGCCCCTGAGTTGTTTGACATACTCTACATCTATAAGGGCACCTTGCGTTGCAGCTATAACCACCTCATGCATCTGAAACAGGTCATGATTCACCGCATCATCAGTCCGCTCCGCTGGCACTAACCCCCCCTGCCTTAGAAAACTGTTGTATAGATCTAAAATTGAGGCAGTTTCACTGTCGGGGTGACTACAGAAACGTCCGAATCCCCTAAGAAGACAAGCGTAGCCCACCCATAGGCTCAGCATCTGTCTAGATGCATACTTCGGTTTTTTGTTGAATACAGGAAATCTAGATTTTAATAAATCAATGAATTGCTGATACCTGAAGTCGTCATCTCTCTTATTGAACTCCAAAAACGCAGAGTGCTTAGTATCAATGTAGCGAAAATCAACTAATGCATTTGGAAACCGTGAAGCCGTCTCCGCGATTGCGCGTCGTCGGACAGCTATCTGATCCTTAGACAGATTTGGATTTACGAGCTCTACCAAAACCATCTTACCCTCAGCATCTTTTCGAGCTATGGCGTCAAATCTCGCACTACTCTCCGGAAGCTGTGTCTCTACTTCAACGATATATCCTTTGCTTCTGTACTCACTTACTATTAAATCAAGCTGGTACCTTTCATACTCTTCCATTACCAAAACTTCCCATTATTATCAGCATAAGCTTCAACCTTAACGGCGGTCGCATGTTGCTTAGGCAGAGCGGAACCTGAAGGCGTAAGCCCTGCCCCATTAGCAATCATCAGCGCCCCTGCGATTTCGGACGCGAAACCGATAGGGACGACCAAGCTTGCGCTGGGTATAGGAGCAAAGCGTTCAGTGATGATCCGAGCTACAGTCTTATCGTTCTTAAGGATAGGTGGTGCGAAGCCATCGATGGTGTGCTTCAAACCATTGTCTACATCTATATATTGCTGACTTATTGGAAAATAAAACACCTTTACGGTTACCGCTCCCTCGTAGGGAATTATCCCAGGGTACTTGATCGCTACAGCACCTCGAGCCACATTCTCGACCAGTGTCTTCCATGTGTTCTTCTTACTGGAGGTCGAGTTAACGGAGGACGGGTTACCTAAAACCGTAAATTCAATCGGGATCGTCATAATCTATTCCGGGCACAAATACGTTGGAGGAGCCTTCGCAGGGAGCTTCACGATCGACTTCATTTGAACTCTCAAAAGCTTCAAGCTTCGTCGACCTCTGCCTGAAAAATCTCAATCAGCTTCTGGTTGTAGTCATCCAGATAGCTCTGAAGCCCTTCCCGGTCGATCAGTCGGACACCTGCTGTCCCGGCCAATTCTTTCGCGGATTTTGTGTAGTAGGAGTTCGTGACAACCATGGCCTCGTCACACCCATAAAAGGCCTTAGCGGAAATGGCTTGCTGGACAGCCGCGTTACCTACCGAGCCAGAGTAATTCTTGGCCTGGATCACCATGTTTTTCCCGAAGCGGTTGACGAAAAGATCTGCACCTTGGTCAGCAGTCTTCTTGGTCTCTTTTACGTCATAGCCAATGGTCTGGAAGATCTCGACCAGGAAGGCTTCGAACTGAAAACCGTCCATCGCGTCCACCAGGTACATGGTGATGAACTGGTTTGGATTGAAATGCTCGAGTTGTGAGCCCAGCCGCTCGACGAGGATATCGAAATAAATCTCCTCGCACAGACTCAAGCCATTCCGAAAAGCCTGTAGCGGAAGCAGCGGTACGCCAGATGTGGAGGCAGCCTGGGGATTGAATTGGACATTGGGAAAGGGGACATCATTTTCCCAAAGGTAGTAGTAGAACAGGGCTAAGTCAGACCTGAACGTTGTCCCAGCCTCTTCAATCCAAGAACGTAAGGTGTCTGCCAGATCAACTCGAATGTGGCGGGTCAGCTCTCTCGAGAAGCCCAGATAAGCCGAGTTGAAGGCGGTGGTCTGCAGCAGTTTGTCCAAGAGAGATGGAAGCCCTTCTAGCTCGTCAAAGCCTTTGCGAATCAAGACCTCCCTGAACAGCTCCCTCTCGCTGTAAACGCCATCCAGTCGAGGGCCAGGCACACCTGTGTCATCACTCCCCGCTCTTTCGCGAGTCGTGTGAATGAAGTTAGTGAAGTATGGCTGCTTCAGTTCAGCGTATTTTCTCAACACGTTGTTCAGAAGGTCGTTGAGCTGAGCTTGCTCCTTCTTCTTACCGAGGAAGTCTTTAATTAAGCCTTTGGATCTGTATTGGAAATCTGGATAGAACGAAGGATCCAGCGGAGTAAGGTGCCGCAACGTGAGCTCAGATGACGGCGAAACTTGGGAGCCCATGCACCACGGGCATGCTGTTTCGAAGGTAGTCCTGTTGCATCCGTTGCATTGGTAAATCATCGTTTCCGTTCCTTCCCAAGTCATCGCGCGCCTTCACGCACATCCTGCTAGCGACCATAGCTCAGTGCTATCACTCAGTCTACGAGCTTGTTTCCACTGCACACAGACGCATCAATGATGGCGAAATCCCATCACAGCAGTTGGAGTGCCGGGCCGGCTAAGCTAGAGTTCCAGCATCTATCAGCCGGACGCTCCGTTGCTGAGCAGTCATCAGGGAAGAGACTATGCAAATTCAGCATCTGGAAATCGCGAACTTCCGCAAGCTCCTATCGGTACGGGTCGACCTCGCAGCCGAGACCACACTCCTCGTCGGAGCCAACAACAGTGGCAAATCATCTGCGATGCTGGCCTTGCGCAAGTTCCTACTTTCGAAAGCGTCGATTTTCAGATTGCAAGATCTTACTCTGAGCCATCTCGCCACAATCGACGCCATTGGTGAAGCTTGGGAGGCTGCAGATGATAGCTTCCCCATCCCTGTCGCAAATGAATGGGCTGACTGGTTGCCAACGCTAGATATTTGGCTTGAAGCAGCTCAGGGCGAGCTTCATCACATTCGAGATCTCATACCGAACTTCAGTTGGAAAGGCGGCCATGTCGGTATGCGGTTCCGGCTGGAACCAGATGATATGCCAACGCTGTTTGTCGATTACCGCAAAGAGCGAGCACGAGTGAGGGAGCTTCAGCAGGAAATTCAAAAACAGGCAGCGCTAGGTACGCAGCCACCATCGCTTCCGCTCTGGCCGCAGAGCTTGCATGACTACCTGAATCGGCGAATCGGTAAAACCTTCAAGATCCGATGGTACCGACTTGATCCAGGCCAGCTAAGGGCTCCAGATCCTGCAACTCGTAAAGCTAACCAGCAACCGCTTGCGGCCACTGCAATGCCACTCGAGCGCAATCCCCTAACAGACCTGATTCGAGTCCACGAAATCAATGCTCAACGCGGCTTTGGTGACAGCGCTGACGAAGGCGTCCTAGAGGGCGGACATGGATCGGGCAGGAAGCTCTCGGAACAATTGCGAGCGTACTACAGCAGGCATCTCGATCCAGGCGATAGCCCAGATATTTCAGATTTGGAGGCACTCAGAGCAATTGAGGCAGCTCAAACTGCCTTTGACACTCGCTTGAGCACGAGCTTCGCGCCTGCGCTCAGGGAAGTCGCCGGCTTGGGCTATCCGAATAACTCAGACCCGTCCATCCGAGTTTCCACCCGCCTCGCCCCTACGGACGGGATGAACCACGAAGCAGCTGTGCTGTTTGAATTGGATTCTGTTGGAGGAGCCCCTGGCGCACCGCCTCTTAGGCTTCCGGAGACGTCCAACGGGCTCGGCTACCAAAACCTCATCTCAATGATATTCCGATTGATGGCATTTCGAGATGAATGGCTGAAGAAGTACAGAAGTCCTGAAGAACAAAGCGCTACTGGTGTTGAGCCTATACATTTGGTTCTAATCGAAGAACCGGAGGCCCACCTGCACGTCCAGGTTCAGCAAGCATTCATAAAACACGCCTACCATGTGCTGTGCAGCGACCCATTGCTAGCGAAGTATCCGAACCTCAGGACACAGCTGATGGTCAGTTCCCATTCCAGCCACGTAGCTCATGAAATTGACTACGAAAACTTGAGATACTTTCGCAGACTTCCGTCCGGCATGGCCGGGATATCAATCCCAGTCTCTACCGTCTCGAACCTAAGTACAGTGTTCGGCGAGTCCAATCAAACGAAGGAATTCGTTACCCGTTACCTTCGGGCCCAACATGCCGACCTGTTCTTTGCGGATGCGGTGATCCTCGTTGAGGGGGCCGCTGAGCGCATGATGCTTCCACATTTTTTGAGGCAACACTTTCGTTTCCTAGACCAGTGCTACATAACCATTTTGGATATTGGGGGAAGCCACGCGCATCGGCTCCGCCCCCTGATCGATGCGTTGGGTATTGTCACTCTGGTGATAACTGACTTGGACGCGGGTCTCCTACAGGTCGGCAAACCTGTCGAGCGAAAGAAAGGCCAAACCACTAACAACCCAACCGTGCGCCATTGGATGCGAGCAGCAGGCCTGGGACATGATGTGGACTCATTACTGGATCTGCCCTTCGACAGTAAAGCTCAGCAAATTGACGAGCTGTTTTCGATCAGGATCGCTTATCAGACGCCCATTACTGTCCGTTTACCCAAAACTGGGCTAGATGTCGAAGCATTACCAAATACCTTTGAAGACAGCCTTGTCTTGAGCAATACAGAGCATTTTGCTAACAAAGCGGGACGCGGGCTGATGCGATCTTTTGCCAAGGCACTACGTGAAGCAGAAACATCCTTAGAGCTTGGCACAGAGCTGTTCACCAAGCTCAAGGATGGTGATAAGGCTGAGTTCGCACTACACGTTCTCGGCGATTCTGATTTCGCCAAGTTGACGGTGCCTACTTACATCCATGAAGGCTTGGCGTGGTTGCAGTCCAAGCTCGAAAGAAAAAGCAAAGAGCTACTGGTCATCCCTTCAGCGATTGTCGAGGTGACACCATGAGCCGGCAGCCGGAAGCTGCTATGGATGATGTTCCAGATGCCGATCAGATCATTCAGGAATGTCTGAATCTCGACCATCCAAAGAGTTTTTTCCTATACGCCGGCGCTGGCTCTGGAAAAACCCATTCGTTAGTCGAAGCCGTGAAAATTCTAAAAAATAGGGAACGGCAACGACTGACTTTTGAAGGACGCCAAATCGCGATCATCACCTATACCAAAGCGGCGTCCGAGGAAATTACCCGCCGTCTTGAACACGACCCACTGGTGATTGTGTCAACCATTCACGCCTTTTCTTGGCGGATGATTCAGGGTTTCAATGATGACATTCGTGAGTGGCTTCGGGTCAAGCTCACCCAAGACATTGGCGAGCTTAATGAGAAGCTCGGAAAGGCTCGAGGGCAAAACAAAACATTTCTAGCAAATCAAGCTTCGAGGGATAGCAAAGCTCGTCGGCTCGATTCCCTGGATCAGATATCGACATTCATTTACAGCCCTACCGGCGACAATCGCGGTAGGCAGGCCCTAAACCATAGTGAAGTCATTCAAATGGCCGCTGTATTTATCCAGCAGCCTCCGTTGCTGAACGTTATGGCGGATCAGCACCCGGTACTTTTGATCGATGAGAGCCAAGATACTTATGGGCCGCTCATGGACGCTTTTCTGCGAGCACAATCACTCATCCCCGACCGTTTCTCTCTCGGGCTTCTCGGCGATACCATGCAACGCATCTACAACGATGGGAAGGTGCGTTTGGAGGAAGCGATCCCTCCAGATTGGGCCGTGCCCGAAAAACGAATGAACCGTCGCTGCCCAACAAGGGTTGTTGATCTTATCAACGTAATCCGTGCGGGCGCAGACAGTCATCAGCAGAAGTCAAAGCCGGACGCTATAGAAGGCACGGTGCGAATGTTTTGTACCCAACAGACACCGGGTCAAGGTTTCGGGCTGGAGGAAGATATCGCACAGCGTATGGCAGCCATCACCGGCGACGCTCAGTGGGCAGCAGGCAAGGATGGAAGAAAGACCCTAATACTTGAACACAAGATGGCCGGACGCCGAATGGGGTTTGAGGGTGTGTTCACACCATTGTATGGGGTAGAGCATCTGCGAACGGGGCTACTGGACGGAACACTGCCAATCTTGAAACTGTTCTTCGAGCGGGTAGCCCCGATTCTTCAAGCCGCTAAGACGAACAGTTTCAGCCTCATAGAAGCTGTCCGACTTCACTCTCCGCTTCTCGATACTAAATCCATGAAAGAGGCGCCTGACCAGTTAGCCTTGCTTGAAAAAGCAGGAGCCGCTACTGGGTCACTGTGCGAGCTGTTCGATGACAACGATCCCCTCATAGGTGACGTGGCTCATGTCCTACACCAAACAGGACTACTAGATCTCCCTGATCGCCTCGTCGCTGCACTGTTAACTGGCGCCACCACTGATGCCCCTCCCGAAACATCGGATCGTGATGCATTAGAAACACATGCATACCAGGTTCTACTGGGACGCCCTTTTTCGGAAATGGCTGCATTCGCTGGCTATACCGAGGGGCTTTCCCCTTTCGACACGCACCAAGGTGTAAAGGGCCTGGAGTTCCCCAGAGTAATGGTCATCCTCAATGATGAAGAAGCAGGAGGCTTCCTTTTCAGTTACGACAAGCTCTTGGGGGTCAAGCCAGCTTCTGATAGCGACGTAAAAAATCAACGTGAGGGCAAAGATGACTCCTTGGCTCGCACTCGTCGTCTGCTGTACGTCACTTGTAGCCGGGCCGAAGAAGGTCTCGCAATTGTGGTTTACAGCGCGCAGCCTGACATAGCTAAGCAGCGAGTGATCGACGCTGGATGGCTCAAGCCAGAAGAGATCGAGATTCTGTGACCTGCTATCGCACCTTTCCACCATGCAGGGGAAAATCACAGCTCCCCTGTGAGGAATGGTCGCTTCGCGCCGGCCTCTAGGTATCCATCACATCTGTGGTCTACATACCAAGCACAAACGGTGATGAGTAAGCCTTCTGGCCACCATCCCCCTGCCGACAAAGTCAGCCTTAGGTCGCCCTTTGCCAAAATTGGGTAGATCTACGCAACTACCCACGCCGCTTCAGCCTGCGGCGAGATGAACTAGGCTCTCTGCATCATTCTCAAGGAAGACCGCCATGCCAGGTAACTCGAACTACAAGATCGCCACGGCAGACGCTCTGACATTGCTCTTGCACAACCAGCACGCACTGGGTGCCGCAATAGAAGAGATTACCAAGTGGCTTTCAGAAAATGGCGTAGGAAGCGTCGCCGCTCATGCAATGTCGGCGATGGAGGCGCTGGACACAAATGCTCAAGCCATCACAGATTCCATTATGACGATACGCCAGTCGTAGATACTGCTGCACCGCCCTCTGCGCCCCCGTCGCACCTTGTCAATCGGATTGCAAGATAAGGAAAAGAATGTACCCACCAATGGCGAATCCCAATCTCGAAATCACAGCCACCGAATTTGAGCGGTTGGTCAGGGACTGGATCCTCATGCAAAGTGGTGAACTGACATCGCTTGAGGTGACACACGACGTGAAGGTCGAGGCCCACGACTCGACCTACCAGATCGACGTGCTAGCGAAGTTCCAAGCTTTTGCAGGCGCCGAATTCACCGTGCTGATTGAGTGCAAAAAATACCATCGTGCAGTCGAACGGGAATTGGTTCAGGTACTGCACGACAAGGTCAGATCTGTGGGCGCTCATAAAGGAATGCTATTCGCCACGTCAGGATTTCAATCCGGAGCGATAAAGTACGCGACAGCACACGGTATTGCGCTGGTGTCGATCATTGACGGTGCAGCTACCTACGAAACCCGCTCAGCCTTCCCGATTGCGGCTAAGCCACCAGCCTGGCTGACCCTTCCGAAATATGCTCTATGGCACGTCGGAGAGAACGACGCCGGGAACATATCGATGAGATCTTTGGGCCGCACCGACACGGAAATTACTGAGATGCTCGGTCATTAAACCGGATTTGGCAGCACGCCTATATGCCACAGATTTTGGTCTGGGCGATAGTTCCGCTACCAGAGATTCTCGTGCATTCAAAACCGAGGCCTCAATGAAACGCGTAAGGTTGATCCGTCATGCTGAAAGCGCCGCGATTGGGGGCCTCAGCCAGCAAGCAGGGTATCTTCAAAGTGAGGACAGAGTCGGAAGGCATGCGTTCCGTGTAGCACTATATTCACTGCTTGTTGGTTCGATTTACGATGGTGACCATAATCTTCGCACTGTGTCGAAATCGGAGGATGAAATGAAAGGAAGCTGCGCTTGTGGGACTGTAGGTTATGAGATCGATAGCATTGATACGCCAATTAGCCATTGTCATTGTAGTACCTGCCGGAAGACCCATGCTGCTGCTTATGTCTCAACAGCTGGGGTGCTGAGAGAGCATTTTAAATGGACTCAAGGCTTGGACGCATTGAGGGCTTTCGAGTCATCTCCTGGCAAGATCCGGCACTTCTGCTCCCGCTGCGGATCGCACCTTGCAGCTGAGCGTAACGGATCAGCTGCAATGATCGTGCGCGTTGCAACGTTAGACGAGGAGCCTGGCTCTAGGCCCAAGTATCACATCTGGACGGAGCAGGACGTAGCGTGGCTGGATGGGGAAGATCTCCCAAGGTACTCACAATGGCAGCCTGATCGATAACAGAAACGTTGCTTGGCCATATCGCCCGTTAGGTGCCTATGCGGACGCCATCGATCTCGAATGTGCGAGTTCGGAATGCGTGTTGGCTGGACGCTTACTTTTCAACGACATCGATCACTTCTTAAATTGAGAATTCATACAGATCAACGCTAAAACCGCGTCACTTGTTTGAGGGGCGCGTTCCACTGTCTGGAAGCAGTTTTTTGTAAGAAATACCGCAGCTATCAAATCCTGCTACAGCTCTTAAATGACTTGCATTGCGTGTAGCAAGACCAAGCTTGGCCCGATACAAAGGACATACCGTGATAGGCTTCCATTCTTCTAGAATGGCGCTCTCCAGCGTATCGACGCTCAAAGAGACTGGCTCATATCAGGAACGTGTTTATGTCGCTCAAAAATGCATTTGCTGCTGTGCTTAAAGCGATGCGCGCCGGCAAAGGATTGACTCAGAGAGATCTTGCCGAAGTCAGCAGTCGAACATACGTCTCGAAATTGGAGCGAGCCCAGTCAAGCCCCACCCTGGAGATGATCACTGCTCTGAGTGGCCCACTCAGTGTGAATCCTCTGACTCTCGTGGCCATTACTCTCTGCACAGAGTCAGGGCAGTCCGTTGACGCATTGCTGCGTCGTACCCAAGAAGAACTGGCGCATCTAGCCCACGAGGGAGTTCTAACAAACCTGGCGATTTCGTCGGAAGATGAGCTGCTAGTGCCACGCCCCTCTACTAAGCCCTCAAGTCATCGCTCAGTGACAAAGTCCCAGCAAGTCGAATTCTGCTTCGCTGAATAGACACTCCTGCTTGCCGCAATACCGTAAGCAGATAGCAAACACTACTATCTCAAGGCATTGTAGGCAGAATCGGACGCACAAGCGCGCCCCAAGGCACCGCAGATTACCTTGCTACAAAATGGCAGCTCAGTTTTGAGTAGATCTAGGGCAAAAGATAGATAAGTGTCCTTGTGCATTGTTGCCGCTGACCGAAAACTGACCCAGTAAAGTATGCGTCCGGCCAAGTCAACTGGCCAACCTTCATGGCGGCGCCACGCAGTTGCGACAGTTGCTCGACCACCCGATGCACATTGCCCGACGTCAACAGAAGTTCGCTGAGCGCCGGACGTTTGCCCTGAACCCACTGCCGAGCGCCTTCGGCTAGCATGCCGCCCGCGACGCCCGAGGCCAAACTGCCAAAACGCATCAACCGCGATAAGCGGCTGCCAGGCACGGGCAACGAACCGGGCTCACGAGGCTTCATGAATGAAGCGCCTCAACGATCGCGGCAAGCAGCAAGCAGACGCTCGCCACGAAGGTAAGCCGTAATCGCATCGGCAAGTACCAAGCGGGCAAGCTCGTAACCCGCAACAGCTGCCTGTCCTGCCGGAGGTGGGCAACAAAGCCGATGACCAACAGCAAGCAACCCAATGGCATTGGCAGTAACGTGGCAATCCAAGCAACAAGCGCAGGAATGACACTCCAGATGAACCGGTCTCTGCCCTGCTCGGCGCTCATGTCTTGCACGGTCATGGCGAAGCCCCAGTGTAAGGCGCCGACGAAGCTCAGGATGACTGCGCCATAGTTAACAAGCGCAATCGCAAACAACGGCCGATAGTCGAGCGAGAACGGGATCAGCAGCGTCAGAAAAATAAACGGCAACAGACCGCCATAACCCAGCAGGCTGACGTGCTTTGGCAGAGAGGTTGAAGGCAACGCGTTCATTTGTATTCCTTGCAGTGAGCGACACTCAAGACTGTAGGCCCAAAAGCCCCGCTTGGGCGAGATTGATGGCGATCCGAAGCTGGGGTCAGCGTAATGAATCGCTTTGTAGAATTGGATCATTGCCCATTGCTTTGCGGGCAAGGAGGCGACGGCATATGAGGAGTTTCGCATCCTTGAGATCATGCTCAGTGCCTGCATTTACCAAGTCGACCGCACCCTAGAACCCTTCCAGTCTTCAGTTCTTAGTGATCGGGTTTTTAAAGCGTTCCAATGCAATGAACAGATTCTTGAAACCAAAATTAATAGGGAAACCGCGCCAGCTGTGCTTTGCCTGGTCGTCCAAGGCTCCCTGCCCTGCGGCGAGTTTAAGATGTTTACAGACCTCCCTTCAGCGAGGCAAAGCGCGAACTCTGTGCTCGCCTATACTAATAATGTTAAATCATGCTGGTGAGCTCGGCTAACAAGGCATTGATAAATATGGAGATTTAAAAAATTGTTTGTCTTGGAGGTCGCGGGTTAAGAAATATTTCGCCGTGACGGTTTGGTGTCGTTTAGAGGTTTTGATATGAACGTCTTGTTGAAAGAACTTCAGGCATATCATCATGAGGTCGCTATAAAAATCACTCAGATCAAAGAGTTGCTGAGGAAGATGAGGCATGAATCCGAATCCGATGATGCTGATGACTGCAAGCTGTTGTTCAAGATGCTGGAAGCCATGCATGGTGATGCAGAACGACAACACCATGAAAATGAAGAACTTATTAGGCTGGCATTGCTAGCGACTGAGGCGCCGATCCACCAACGGGTCAAGGATATCGAGCGAGATCATCAAGCATTTGGGCGCATTGCTGGACAACTGAAGATGTTGGAGGACACAACTCAGGAAGCGAGAGTAATTGCTGATACTATCGATGACTTTATCAAAAAATATTTCGACCATATGGACTCGGAGGAAAATATTTTCTTTCCGTTGGCAGATAAATGGCTGGCAGACGAGCAGTGGCAGGAAATAAAGCGTCAGTGGCATTAATTGCGTCTTACCGTAGACCTTAATATTCTAGCTACTACTCAGATCCGCGATCTAACAAGCTCGGTTTGCTTTACTTGATTTGGTAATCGGAATATTGCAATGCGCTCATTTAAGCCTCCTAACTTTTTCTCCGGTGAGAAAAATTATAAACTCGGAATCGCTGATTTGACTGACCGGCCCAAAATCTATCGCGCGCAAATATGATGATCCGTTAACCCACTTTGACTCATCGCCAATCATGGCGTCTCGTGACGACTGGCTCGTTGATTCAACAATCGTGTATTGCCGTCCAGACTAACCATTGCTTCGAAGCGATCGGTTTCTTGAAGACGACTAGCCATTTCATAGAACTCCATTTCGGTTGGAAGCCGTTAAAAGATAGCATCGTGGTACTGAATTGCCAGAAAACGGGCTTGTTCCAGCTTCGGTAATTTATCCGGTGTAATAGGCAAGCCCTCAAACGTCGCTGCAAGCGTAATCGGCTTCAAAGATGATGTTATTGGCGATTTGCCGACCTCTACAACTAGCCCCATAAATGCACATCCTTACCCGTGGATCGATTCCCGTCACATACCAGAGGCAAGAGCGTATGCGTTAACCACTCGGGTGCAGGGTGCGTTTAATTAGCGTAATGAACGTCCTGGCTGGCCAAATCCTGCGATTTACTGCTGCTTTTGCATACTACGGTCTGCGTCGTAACGGCCATGATTCAGGTCGTATTTGGATGCACCCCAATCTTACCGGTCAGTATAGTTAGCTCCGTCCCTATGCCGGAGTGCCTTAAATTGGACAATACCCGTGAACGCTTGATTGACTCAGCGCTGAAGCTGTTTCTTTCACAAGGTATATACATTACTGGTGTGATGGCCATCGCCGCGATGGCAGGTGTTACCAAGATGACGCTCTACAGCCATTTCCCCTCCAAGGATGCGCTGATAGTGGCTTGCCTTGAGGAGCGCGACCGACGCTGGCGTGAAGAGGTAGAGCGCACCTTGGCAGGGCATCCTGACCCGGTCAGTGGCATGCTCGCTTTTTTCGATTTGTATCAACGCTTTCTTTTACAAGACAGCGAACGCGGGTGCCTGTTCGTCAACAGTGCGGCCGAATTCCCCCAGTTTAGCCACCCTGTGCATTTGGCAGTGAGCAGGCATAAGCAAGGGATACGCGACAATCTCACTACCTTGGCCGTGAGCGCCGGTATAAGTGACCCTGACGTAGTTGCTGAGGGGCTGTTTATCTTACTGGAGGGCAGTTTTGTCAGCGGCGCCATGGGCCAGGACGTCAGGGTATTCGACACTGCCCGACACGTAGCTCATTGCTGGATCCGGAAGCAGGCCCAACAGGAGCAGAGCGTATGACCCTAGGCCTATTGGCGGCCATTGCCGCCACTTTTTCATGGTCGCTGCTCTACATCTTTCCGGGGTTGGTCGGCGATTACAGCCTTTTTGATCTGGCTGTGGTGAGCTATGCCTTTGCCGGTTTAGGTAGCCTGCTTGTGCTGTTTGTTTACCGCAGCGAAGTTCGGCAATTGCGACTGAGCGACTGGGCCTGTGCCGCACTGCTGGGCTTCTTGGGATACATCGGCTACTTCTTCCTGATCACCACTGCGGTCTTGGCAGCTGGGCCGGTGATCCCTCCGGTGATGATGGGGTCAGTACCGATTGTGCTTGCGATCGCCGGCAACATGCGAAGCTCCAGCGTGCCCTGGCGCGCCATTGCCGGGCCGCTGCTGGTGGCGGCATTGGGCATAAGTTTGGTCAACTTGAGCGTGTTTGATTTTAGCGCCGCAAAGGTGGTGCTCCCGACCCATTCGATACTGCTGGGGCTGCTCGCATCGTTAATGGCAATTGGATTTTGGACGGGCTTTGGATTGTTAAATGAAAGTGCTTTGGCTCAGCGCCCAAGCATGTCCCCCATGTTGTGGTCAGCCATGCTGATCTTCATGTGCAGCGTCGAGATGCTGGCGTTCATACCCGTTGGTCTGCACTTGAACCTGTCCCACTTCGCTAGCCATCCGAGCGGGTTAGCAGGTACTCAGGCGCTATTAGTCTGTGGGTTGATTCAGGGGTTAGGGGCTACCCTTGCGGGTGCCTGGGCATGGTCAATTGCAACTCGACGTCTACCTCTGGCTCTCAGCGGGCAATTGATCGCCAGCGGTACCATCTATGCAACTACGATGGGCCTGCTCATCAACCAACGCTGGCCCTCTCCTATGGAAGCGCTTGGGACAGGGTTGCTATTCGTAGGGGTGGTATGGGCTATTCACGCCTTTTATCGCAGGCAAACACGCCTCGAGACGCATGGTGGGATAACTGACCTTAGCCAAAACTAATGTGACTGTGCCGGTATGGGCATTTCAGGTGCCCACTTTGGATTGATTTGGCATCATTGCCCTAATTGCTGGGATCGGGAAGGTGTGTTGGGCGGACGGTTACCGATCGCGTGCTTCTTACCTTCTTGGACACACCGATCGTACGAGCAACTGTTCGCATCAGGCGATGCACTCACATTTTCAGATACCCAAGTGGTACTCAAGCCGAAAACCGCGTAGATCTCGAGAAAGCTCGCCCAAAGGTGTTGGCGCTGATTGAAAACTGACCCACCCTGCCGATTGAAAATTGACCCAGGGCGGATTGCTGATTTTTGTCCCAGCAATTGTGGATAAAGCTTAGCAGTAGTGTCTTGGTTGAAGACGCATCTGGCCCCACCGCATGCACGCATGCGGAAGGGTGTTTACGGTGCAGCTCAAAACGGTTCATCGTCCTCGATACCATCTTCGTCCTTGCGCTTTCGTTCACGCGATTTGATCTTTGTCTGGGCGGCCAAGGTGCTGTGTTGCAGGCGGTAGGACTCGTTGCCCGTTTCGACGATATGGCAGTGGTGTGTCAGCCGAAAGGGCTGAGTTTGTTGAAGGCCGCGCACCGCTGGTACGCCGGCTGAGTAGCTTCGGGCGCTCTGACCCATTTTCGGATGGTGTTTCTCGACAGCCCGGTACGCTTGGCTATCTGGTGCAGCGAGAGTTTGTCGCGGAAGTACATCCGCCGGATTTTCCCCAACATTTCCATGCTGATCACCCTGTGTTCTCCTGCTCAGAAAGTGAGCAGAAGCAGTTGAACACCTGGGTCAGTTTTCAGTCGGCAGAATAGCCTTTATTGGTCAGTTTTCGGTCAGCGGCAACACGAAGTGCTTATTCGGCGAGCGTACTTTTGTTGGTCGCGTGCAGTTCGAAGAACTTGCGCCGCGCATGGCCGCTTCCTGTTCGAGCGGGCCCCGGCTAGATTGAAGGCGCAACAAGAGCGGATGGAGCCTCAAAAGCTCGTTGGAGGGCTGGGAGACATTGTGATGGTGCCACCGGTAAACGACGCTCGCGAACGCTGCGTTCTGAACACGGTGCGCACCGTGCTCACGCTCTGAGCTACTTATGCCTACAATACTCCTCGCAGTCCACCCTATGAATCGGGATATGATCGCGTTCTACGACTCAGATAGCACATGACTTATGGCCATCGATTTACAGGCGCTCTACCCCAAACTGATCCACCTAATGCTGGATACTGTATTTGTGGTGGATGGAAGCGACCACATTGTTTTTGTGAGTGATGCCTGTAAGGCCCTGTTGGGCTACCGCGCTGATGAACTGATTGGCACCACTATCACCAGCTATATGCATCCTGAAGATTTGGATGCGACGCGAGCTTCGATTACCCGGGTCATGAATGGTCAACCTCATTTCGATTTCCGGAACCGTTACATCCGCAAGGATGGGGCAGTCGTTTACATCCTGTGGGCTGCATTCTGGTCAGAGGAGGTTGGTGCTAGGATTGGGGTCGCAAGAAACGTTACAGCTTTAGCTAAAGCTGAGGAGGAATTACGCTTCCTTGCTCATCATGATCCGCTGACGAAATTAACCAATCGTTCGCTCTTTAGTGATCGACTGATATCTGCACTGCAGACTGCGCACCGCCACGGTAATGAGCTAGCTTTGCTTTTTTTGGATGTAAATGACTTCAAGAGTATCAATGATGTCCATGGTCACGCAGCGGGAGATCGTGTTCTGTGCATTATTGCCCAACGTCTCAAAAACTGTGTGCGTGAGACAGACACCGTGGCTCGGATTGGCGGCGATGAATTCACCGTGCTGCTGACAGAAGTCCAGTCGAGGGACGCGATTTCCAAAAAGCTAGATCAGATTCACAAAGTCCTGTCTGAACCACTGGGCCCTGAATTCGGCACACTCAAAATGCCATTGTGCAGTATCGGCGTTGCATATTATCCCGAGCACGGAAAGGATGCCGATACACTGCTCACTCACTCGGATAGTGAAATGTACCGCATGAAGAGGTATCGCAACTTATAAAGTTAAGGGCGGAGCGATAAGTTGCACTAAGAAGATTATAAGGAATAATGTGATATTGTCGTAGAAGTGCCATATATCGTTTGACCACAATTCAATGGAGACTTATGAGGCTCCACAATTAGCCAGAATCAACGCAAGAGCGAGAACGGTAAACTTCCTGCGCGGGGAGTAAGCCCAAGCAGAATTGGATGCGTCGGCGGCGCTGGCATGCGCCGGAATGCCATCTCCTGATCTGATCCTATAGCATCAGCGCCAATGGCATCAAGAGCCCCAAAATGCGAGCGGTCTTAAGGCCTCTGGGCGCACTACGATGTCTGATCTACTCCAAGACCAACTTCAAACCAGGCCCCTCACAGGCTGGTTGAGCAAGGATGCAGGTAACTTTGGTAATTCGGGCCACATCTAATTGAGGCGAGTGCAGGTGAGTCTAAAGCACTAGAATCACGACTCCTGCCACGACATTCAGCACAGTCGATGATCCTGTTACCGACACGCTCCCTCGCCTAACCAGGTCAGTTGGGGGGGGCTACATCGATTTGACCGATACTACTTCAACATACTTGTACTTCTTCCTGGCAGCTTTCACAGCCTCTTGCTCAGCAAGCAACGAGCTCAACGTGTCGGCTTCGTGAATCAATTCGTGCATCTTCCCCTCAAATTCGTTGCCAACCCGGAGCGTGACCCTAAGCCTAGGTGTAAACGCTTTCGTTACTGCTTTCTTGACGGTGGGAGGTGCAACCGGCTCGGTAAGTAAAACCTTGGGCGCAGACTCCTGCACCGGAGGAGCAGAAACCTGTACTTCGGGCTCATCCGTACCGAACAGGGCACGACGCATTTCTTCTTCAGTTAACTCAGAGTTCATAGGGCATCTCAAAGGAGTAGTACTTAGCTCGATAATTTTACTAGGATTGTTACTGATCGGTGTCATCGGTGACTGCTATCGAAGAATGGGATGGTGACGGTGCGATTCGAATTCCCGATGAAGCGTTGCAGGAGCTTGAACTCGATGTAGGCAACGCGGTGTATCTGATCGAGGAGTTTGTCGGCAACACGCGCTGCCTTGTCCTATCAAAAAAGCCTCAAATCACAGATCGAATAGACGAGCTCACTGAAGCCTGGAATAGCGAGCAGCGTGACAGCCTCGAAGACAAATGAGGAAGGCATAAAATGCTTCGCTGAAACAGTACATCAGGCTGAACTTCAGAGTCCTTCACCAAGCCGGAAACGCATACTTGGATACATCACCTGAAGGCGCGCGATCGAGCCGGGCTTAAGCCCGAAGGAGCGACCTCTCCATTGATGACGCGTCACACCACAGCTTAGTTACGGCTGCCAGGCGGAATAAAAACGAATCGAATCACCATATCCTGTGGGCTATGTGATTGCGGCTAGAGTCCGAACGCCAGTTTCAGTTCACTCGGTTGCGTCCGCTGCGCTTGGCTTGATAGAGGGCATCATCGGCCCGAATCAGAAGGCTTTCCACATCGTCACCAGCTTTGGCGAGGGCGACACCAAAGGACGCAGTTACGGTGTCTAGCACTTCATCCGTGCCACGAACCTTGATCCGCAGCGCCTGAATTTTTAGGCGCAGCTGCTCAGCAAAAGTATGAGCGCTGGTGAGATCAAAACACTCTTGCAGGACTACACAGAACTCTTCACCGCCATAGCGTGCCGCCAGGGCCTGAGGCGGGATTGAGTTCCGCAACACCTGACCAACATGCTCAAGTACGCGGTCGCCCAAAGGATGGCCATACCGGTCATTGAACTGCTTGAAATGATCGATATCCAGCATGACCAATGCCACCCCTTGAGGTGCGTCTTTCAGCAATTGCTCCAACAGACGAGTGAACGTGGATCGGTTCAACACCTTAGTCAGGCCATCCAGCGTCGCGTCCAATTGCGCTCGCTCCAGTTTTTCTCTTAGGCTCTTTATCTCCTTTTGTGCGGAGTGCAATTGAGAAAGAAATAGCGCTTGCTGATCCTGCATGAGCTGGGTGCTTTGTTGCAGTTCGTTGAGTATGGCCGGCAACCCCTTGTCAACCGGCTCTTCGAGCATTTCCAGGCAATGCCAAAGACTGGTTTGAAAGTTGACGCTGCCATTCATGCTACGCGAGACATCGCGCTCCATATTGTCGACCAGTTTGATCGCTTGCTGCTGCCCCGCACGGGCGTCCTCCAATTCATCGCGAATTATGAACTCGCGAAACAACTTGGCAGCGGCCTCTGGGGGGAAGCAATTGAAGTCTTTGACCACCCTGTCCAGATGGCGATTGAGCTCGGGCTCCCGGCCTCTGCTGTAGGTGTACCAAAGCGCGTAGTGCACCGGATTCGGGGGAATGTTATGACGCACCATCAGTGGTACAGCTTGCTTCAGCAAGGTTGCAGCCTCGCGGGAGTCCTCTGGATACAGCGCTAGGGCAGTCGCACGCGTTTCTGATTGGCTCATAACGTCACTATGGTTGGTTTTTATTGGCATATATGAAGTCGGGGGGCAGCATATCCTTATGTACAGTAAGCAGCCATACATAAGTCCATGAGTAAAACATCCAGCGTTCCTGGCGATTACGAAATCATCCCAGGCATGTTCCCAATTTGACACGATCGCCGTGTTGGAAGAAATTGATGATCCGCTTCTTCTCTTCGACTGCCGCTCAAATCTTCAACACGATCGATTGGATATTTCCCTACCGGCCACCAACTCAGTCGATTACTGGGCGCCTAGTTTCTTAATAGGAATGACAAATTGCTGACTCGGCCCGACAAAGACGCGCTTCGTGCGATGCTGGAATCACAAGTTCAGGGAAAGTTACAGCACGACCCTGGCGCGGTTACGACTTATGCCGCTCAGCCTGAACCGGAGCGTAAGCCTTACACCACCAAGCCCACGGCTCAAGACAAGGCATTTCACAGGGAGCTCAATCAGATGCGTGCGGATGCTGAAGCCGGAGTGATACATAAATCAGTGCGCGAACCAATGGACGATGGTGAGTCTAGCCTTGCGCTCGATGACTACCCTAGTTTGAAAGAGGCAGGCTCTGCACCAAATCGATGGTGCCGAACATGGGTGCGTGCTCTGTCTTACTAAAGCGGGTAAGGAACTCGATGGAGGACGTAAAGGTTAGCAGTAAAAAAAGCCCGCCAAGGGGAGATGGGCTTTAAAAAGTCATGAGGATCAGACTCAAGTTTATACCACCAATTACGTCTTGCTAGGGCATCGGGCATCCGAAAAAAATGGCACTGAGAAGACTCAGTGCATGGATTCTCAGTGCGTCTTAGTCCGCACAATCCTTCCCGCCTTCACCTCTGCCGCATAAGCCCTTAGCTTGTCTGCGTCGCTGTACAGCATGGACATTAGATTAAGGACGGCGGTGATATCCACTCCATCAATGCGCTCAGCCAGCTTGCTCAGTTCACCAGATACAAGTTCCAAATTGTCAGCTATGTCCTTAAGGTCACGCTTCAGTCCCACAGCAGGCTTTCTTGGCCCCATGACTACCTCGTAAAATTCCTACCGCGCCACTTATTCGGGTTTGGCGCACAATCGTTCCAGTCTTCACTTCTGCCGCATAGCCGCGCAGCTTCTCTTGCTCCGCTTTCAACATCTTAGTTAAACCATATGAGGGGCGCTAGGTATCCTTCCAGGAAGAGGTCTGGGCAAATGCCTACTTCCCATATGCGCGGCCATAGAAGAGGTAACGAAGCGCCTTTCGGAATACGGAGCGGGTATCCCGCAGCCAACGCAAATGCAGCAATGGAAACGCTAGACAAAAATGCTCAAGTCATCACGGACGCGATCTTGCGGATACATCAATCCTAGGCTCCCTGCCTTCTTGGGCCTTGTTCCTCTGTCCCCCCGAAGGCACTATGATCGTACCGAAGTCGCCAGATGAGTATTTGCCATGTCAGCCTACAGGGCGATTGCCATGCTCGGAGTTGCGGTAGTGATCTCTACCGCAGCTTACTCCGCTCATTTTGTGGGAGAGCAGATCGAATACCTGCATCAGAAGCTTTCCCCATCTACAAAAGATTTGACTCTCGCGACCGAATGGCCCAACACAGAAATGGCTCTCCCAAAGCTGGAAGGCCACTTTTCGGGCCGCTTACAGACAACATCTCAATTAACGCTAACTGATTTTTCTACTGAAGAAGCGATGATCCACCTATCACGATGATTTCATCGTTTGAGGGCGTACAGTCGAATCAGCTACTTCAGTGTTCCTGGCCCGCTCCCCCATCGTGGGCCTTTTTTAAACCGAAAAAAGGGATCAGTTACGAAGGTTCTTTCCCGTGCACGGCTCCTTATCTTGCTCTAACTGGCTGAGCTTCCCTCAAATAGCTTTCGTCGCGAGTGGAGCGACAGCATTCCGGTACAAAGTCAGCGGGGATCCTGCTGGTTATCCATGACTGCATTATCGGTCTCTTCCCGTAACTAGCGTCGAAGCCCGTTTGGCGTGCAGCATCTGCGCTCACCGGAGATGTTGGCTTATCGAACCTTGCCGCTTGCACGTACTCGCGTTGGGGTGCTGGGTAATTGCACATACTTCCCCACCCATTTGCATTCGACCTGATCAGTCATTTGCATCGGATTTGACCAGTACGAGCCGTCGACATGACCGGCAGAGGGCTGTCCTTCTCTAAGAGTAGCTACCGACTTTTGTTGTCAGGTGCGTAAGGCTGCGATGGGAATGCACTGCATTGACCTCCGTAAGGTGATCCACCGACCGTCGTTGGATAGCCGGATCATTGACCAAGCTGCCAGACGCCACTGCCCGTCGTCCACCCTATTAAGGGAGGTACGTAGAACTAAAGTGAGTGACTAGCATTGAAAAAGTACTGGTGTTAGATCAGGTGGCGATTACAGCCCGCTATCAGTTGCTTAAGTCCCTCCATGCTCAAAATTTTGACGTCACGTTTTGCCACAACCACTAAGCTCTGTTCCCGTAGATGAGTGAGACCCCGGCAAACGGTTTCAAGGCGAAGCCCCAGATAGGAGGCGATTTCTTCACGACGCATTTTCAAGACGAACTGTCTGGATGAATAACCACGCATACTCAATCGTTGCGACAGGTTCAGCAGAAAGGCCGCTAGGCGCTCCTCGGCGTTCATGTTACCCATCATCATCAGCATGTCGTGATCGCGTACGATTTCTCGACTAAGTATCTTGTTCAGGTTGTGCTGCAATGATGGCAGCTCCCGGGCAAGTTTCTCCAGCTGAGTAAAGGGTATAGGGCAGACTTCGCTGTCCTCCAATGCAAACGCATTACAGTTATGCACGTCTGTACTGATGGCATCTAAGCCAAGTGTCTCTCCGGGCATCTGGAATCCGGTGACTTGCTCACGTCCATCGATCGAAAGAACATTGGTCTTGAATGAACCTATACGTACCGCATATAGCGAACGCAAAGGATCACCAATGCGGTAGAGGGCGGCGCCTTTTTTGACCTTGAAGCGCTGGGCGATAAGCTTGTCCAATCGCTCGGCTTCCTCGATTGTCAAACCAAGTGGCAGGCATAGCTCCAGTACGGTGCATTGGGAGCATGACGTGGAAAGACGATTAGCTGAATACAACTGGTTGACTGACATATCAAGCCGCCTTCCGGTTGGGTGAATCTCGCCAAATAAAATTAGTCCCCTCTGCCAAGCGACTAACCTGACGTGGACAATCACAACGTGAATTATGAATCCAATTGCATTGTAATTCCCCTGCCTGGCGAATGCGGCTTATTGTTCTATGTTAAAGGCTCCACTGGTCTTATAAGTATTTAGCATAAGAAAAGCCGTCGAACGGATCCATTGGATGGTTAAGTTATTGAACTTTTGTGAGGGCGCCGTAAATATTACTAACCCTCTAAGAAGCACACAAACAAACGATACAACAAAGTTAAATTTGTATAACTTACGTAAAAGTTTACTCGCTGGTGCGCGCCATGGTCGGCAGGCAACGCATATGGCATTCACGCCATTTCCTTGCCACCATCCACTGATTTTGACCGATAGCTGCCAGTCGCGAGGGACTGAATCGGCTAGGAGCCGCGGTCAGGATTGATCTGGGTAGGTTGGGTTGGTGAGGTGTGCCGTCACGGGTGAAAATAGGGGCCAGTGAGGCGCTGCCCCTCCGTGACCGGATGCGACAGCTTGTTGATTTTTCTCAAAGTTAAAGGCTCAAGATATCGTTTAATATTTCAAATGAACCAGAGAGTGGTGGCTGTAATGCAAGAAGTGGACGCGTATACGCTGCCATGTCCAAATTGCGGCGCTGATCTTCAGCCTGCCGCACATCGGTTCGTCTCGTTTAAAGATTTATTTAGATTGAAGTGTTTCGAGTGCGGGCTGGATGTCACGGGTGATGAGATTCTTCAACTTTTTGACTCCCTTGAGTATCAGCTCAGGCAATTCAAACCAAGGGAATAGACACATCATGTGTTGCTGCTACCTGCTTCATTCCCCCCCGTCTAGCGAACTCATCCAGCTGTCGCGATCATTTTCAGTGACAACAATTTCAATTGCGACACATAGCTGCCACCTAGCGAAAGGCAGCTACTGGTCGATTTCTGCCCCTCGTGACACGCAGAAATCGACACATAGCTGCCGGTGGCGACGGGCATAAATCAGCCAGCAGCAGTCAGGGGATTATCAAAAATGGGAGATCTGTGGCTTGCATGATAGGGAGCGGGTCGAACTTCTGTCGTTCTGCAATCCATTTTCGACTTAGGGACACATCAAACCGAGCTCTCTGCAGCATCATCAAACTTAGAAGCTCGATGGTTATGCGGCCAGTACCACACTCAGGACAATGAAACTCCGTCCAGACGCCGGAGGACACAATACGAGAACGCTTGTTTCCACATATCAGGCAATCCATGTGCGTGCTCCGGCAGTGTAATCAATCGTGATTCAGACCTCTTTTCAGAAGTCCTTTTCCTTCTATCGTCAGTTGATACAAAGCATTCGCTAGAAATTCGAGCTCCCGCCACTCTTCCCACGTGATGAGATTGGTGTTGACCATGCCATCAGCCCGCGCCATCAGGGCCGATAAGTGGATACTTGGAGAGCCCTCTCTGTAGCTTTTGTCCTCATACATCAACATCCAAGCCTTCAGTTCTTCGACCTTAAACTCATCGTTCATGACTCACCCCAGATCGCTACCAGGAGGCCCCCCTTTTTATTGAAATGTAGCAGCCCTCAGAGATATGGGCTGAATAACCGTGGATAGCGAGCGTTTCATGAGGTGATTGGGCCCTTGGCAACCTGGCTTCATAGTCGACAAAAGGGTGCACCCTCGTGAATCTTCCCTAGTTCCACAGGTAGGCTGGTAAGCATTCGTTTTGATTTGTGGACTTTGGCCATTTTCTGCCCGTCCCGAGACGGCACGCTTCGCACAGGTTGGTTTTTCCGCTGCCATTCGGGACGTAGAACATGACAATTCGCTTGTGTAGCTCAAAATACTCTAGGTATCCAACCCCCGAAACTCAACACAACGTATTGTTATTAAAGGTTTTTTTACAACACCTACTAACCTTTTTCTAGTATCTGCCGATGGCATTTTAATAGGACACAAGGAGCAGTAGGAATGAGAAACAATCAACCAGTAACGCAGCGCGAAATTGCGCTAGCACCTCAACAGAAACTCATCTCAACAACAGATGCTCGAGGAGTAATTACTTATTGCAATGACGCCTTCGTCGAGATCAGCGGTTTCGACCGAAACGATCTGATTGGCGCCCCTCAAAACATCGTCCGCCATCCTGACGTCCCATCTGCAGTCTTTGCCCATATGTGGAGCGCTCTTAAGCAAGGCAACCCGTGGATGGGGATTGTCAAAAACCGTTCTAGGAATGGCGATCACTACTGGGTGAACGCTTACGTAACACCAATTTTTGAAGGCAGCCAAGTGGTTGGCTTTGAATCGGTCAGAGTCAAACCGACCGCTGAGCAGATCCGACGCGCAGAATCCCTCTACCGGCGCATCAGCCAGGGAAAACCTGCCATTCCCACTCGAGACAAGTGGCTGCCTGCCCTGCTGGACTACCTGCCGTACCTTGTCATGGGCCTGGTGGGCACTTTGAGCGGCCTGCTTCTCAACGCATCCGTAGCTATTGTCGCCACAATAGGCATATCCGTTCCGCTTGGACTGATGACCTCTCGTTGGCAAAAGCAAGGAACAATGCGCCTGTTGCAGATGGCTGAGCCCTCTACTTCTGATCAACTTATTGCACAGATGTACAGTGATCAGCACGGGGCTCAAGCGCGTTTGGAAACAGCCTTTGTGAGCCAGGCTGCGCGTCTAAAGACCTGTCTTACACGCCTGCAAGACACCGCAGAGCAACTCAGTGGGTTAGCCGGGAGATCCGATGTACTGGCCTCCGACAGCTCACGTGGACTTGATCGCCAGCGCGTCGAGACCGAGCAAGTGTCCGCTGCAGTCAATCAGATGGCGGCGACCACACAAGAAGTCGCGAGCCATGTCCAGCGCACCGCTGACGCCACCCAGGAGGCTAACCTGCTGACCGGACGCGGACGCGACATTGCCCGAGATACCCGCGAAGCGATCCAGCGCCTCTCTGAAGTGGTGGGTGAAACCGGGGAGACCGTCGCGCAGTTGGCCAAGGACAGCAACGAAATCGGAACAGTGGTCGACGTAATCAAAGGTATTGCCGATCAAACCAACTTACTGGCACTGAATGCCGCGATCGAGGCCGCGCGCGCTGGCGATATGGGTCGAGGCTTCGCTGTGGTGGCCGACGAGGTACGTCAGTTGGCACAGCGCACGTCTGAGTCCACTAAGCAGATCCATGACCTGATCACCAAGCTTCAGACTTCCTCTAACAATGCCGTACAGACAATGGAAAGCGGTCATCGTCAAGCCGAAGAAGGTGTGGCGTGGGTACTTGAAGCAGACAAGGCATTGGTAGGAATCAGTGAAGCCGTAGCCAACATCACTGATATGACAACGCAGATTGCGGCAGCCACTGAAGAGCAAACCGCCGTCGCTGAGGAAATCAGCCGTAACATCACCACCATTGCCCACCTGGCAGATCAGACATCGGAGCAAGCTCATCACTCAGCAGAACTAAGCAAGGAGTTGACCAAGACAGCTGCAACTCAATATTCGTTGGTCGAGCGCTTTAATCGATAGTCCCAACGCGCTGAGCCACCGGCGTTGTAATTGCCTGGGCCGCCAAAATAAACGCACTGCTTTCTAGTTCGTGCCCTCTTCCTCGCCAACTAATTAAGGGCCTTCTCAGGCCCTTTTGTACTCAGCCCAACTCACTTGGTCAGCCAAGACTCGACAGTGTCGGAACCGTATTTCGCTTTCCATTCCTTCAGCGTTTTGTGGTTGCCGCCTTTGGTTTCCACGACTTCGCCCGAGTTAGGGTTTTTGTAGACCTTCACCTGACGGGGCTTGCGAGTGCTGGCCTTGGATACGACGGCAGGAGCGCGACGGCCTGCCTGAGGATCAAGCAAGTTGATCACGTTCAGCAGGCTGTAGCCGTACTCGGCGAGCAAAGCGCGCAGCTTTGTTTCAAATTCAATTTCTTTCTTCAGGCCAGCATCGCCCTTAAGTGCTTCAAGCGCTTGGAGCTGCTCGGCCAAGTGTTTTTCGAGCTGACGGAATTCTGCGAGTTTGGACATGGTAAATCTCATATGTGATTTGTATGTACGAAAAAAGCGCTCGGCTAACACATCTTTTGCGCTTGGAGCGAAAATCCATGAAGAGCCACCGAGGCATTATCAACCATTATTACTACCAGCGAAGCCATCGCGGCCCTAGTAATGCGCCTAAGGCAGTCGGAACTAACATACCCAGCAAATACCAGGCCCCCCAAAATGGAGCCTCCATTTCAGGGCAATGCAGGCAATAGGCAATCGTAGCCATCGCACTCGCCAATAATCCAGCACAGGCACCCGTCAGTGACAGTCGCGTCGGGGCCATCCCGCGTAGGGCCCAGAAAACAGCAATAAACCCAGGAATCGAGAGCAAGGTGATGTTCATCGCGCATACCCGCCAAGTCTTACCCAGAATGATCGCGACGCGCGTATCGGGAACTGCAGTCATGAGGACATAGAGGGTACCGGCCCACACCGCTGCCACCGCTGCACCGATCAGGAGGCTTCCGGTGCCCGGAGTTACTCCAGGTCTTGCCAGTCGCGTCACCACGCTCAGAGCGCCGATCATCAGACTCAGCGGGAAGGCGATCTTCGCCCAGAAGATAGGGGTTGTTGCAACTGTGGCCAGGTCTGGACGGACACCCAATATGATCGTCACCAGCAAGGTGGCAACTACAAGCCCTGCCAGCACCGCAACACTGAAGCGCTTGGCAAGCGCATGCCGGTCTACCGGGGTGATCCCGGAGGCGAGCATGCCAATAAAATCATCAGTTTTCATAGTGCACCTCTAATCTTCAGTGCCAGCGCTTTAAGCCCGCGATGGACGCCGATCTTAACGGCTGACTCCGACAATCCTGTCATTTGCGCAGTTTCTGTGACGGACAATCCCTCAAGCTTCACGTGCATGATCGGCAGACGCTGACGCTCAGGTAATTGCTCAAGTAACTTGCCCAGGTCGCGACTGGCCTGTGCCGGTTCAAGGTGAGGCTCGGCAAACAGTTCCGCCGCATCGTCGAGGGTGTCGTTGAAGACCTCATGGCGCGACCGTCCCCGGAAAAAATCTGTGAGTTTGTAGCGGGTGATGGCATAAACCCACGCCGTCAGAGGTTGATCCGTCTGATACGTATGGCGACCGTTATGCACGGCCAGCAGCACCTCTTGCAGCAAGTCCTCGATTTCACTGGACTGGCGTTGCAGCCGGGCTCGCAAAAAGCAGCGTACATGACCACTTAACTCCGACAGGAACGAGCGATAAGCCCGCTCGTCGCCCTCAAGGCCTGCGAGGAACAGAGCCTGAAGCTGCATCTCTCGGCTGCGCAACGCGTCGTTACATGTAGTTCGTTCCATCGTCCACCCTGGTTACACGAAGAGTAAAAATATTTTTTTACCTATACAACGCCAGCCCTGACGACAGACAACGGATGATGCTTGCGCTCAAGGACGTAAGGCAACAATCGACCTTGTTTGCGGCTTATGAAAAGTTTTTGAAAAATATTTTGTGGTGGCTGTAACCGGAAAGGAGAAGCCAGCGAACTACTTATCGGATCGCAAGTACAGAGCATCCTGCACTGATACGACGACCCATCCCCATGATCCCGGAGTAACAGCCATGAACAATCTGAAACTTGCCGCCCTCGCCGTTGCCTTTTCTTCCTTCGCCGCTGGCGCCATTGCCGCAGAGACCCCAACCGCAGCCGGCTCCATGGATAAAGCAGGTGCCATGGAAAAATGTTACGGCGTTGCCATGGCTGGTCACAACGATTGCAAAGCCGGCGCCGGCACCACCTGTGCAGGCACTGCCAAAATGGACTACCAGCCTAACGCCTGGAAAAACGTTCCAGCGGGTACTTGCACCAGCATCAAGACGCCAAAAGGCACCGGCACTCTCACACCTATGTAATACCGTCACCATGGGGCACACGCCAATCATGAATAAGCCATTCCAGATCGGGGCCGGACTCGGTCTCAAACCGAACCATTATGAGGACGCCCTCGAGTGTACCGTCGAGGGTCTCTGGTTCGAAGTTCATCCGGAAAACTACATGGTTGGCGGTGGCCCCCGTTTGGCATGGCTGGAAGCCATTGGTGAGCGACACCCACTGTCGTTGCATGGTGTATCGCTGTCACTGGCCGCCGATTGCCCGCCGGACGAAGAGCATTTGAAACGTCTGAAAATGCTCGCGGATCGCGTTCAACCGGCCTTAATCTCCGAGCATCTGGCGTGGTCAACCTGGCGCGGAAAGTACCATCCTGACCTACTGCCCTTTCCCCGTACCGGAGAAGCCTTGCAGCGCATCGCAGGCAATATTCAACGCACACAAGATATCCTCGGACGTCGCATTGCGATCGAAAATCCGACCCACTATTTGCACTTCGATGGACATGACTACAGCGAGCTCGACTTTCTCACCGAGCTGAGTCGGCGAACGGGCTGCGGTTTGCTGCTGGATGTGAATAACGTGCACATCAGCGCCCATAACCTGGGGTTCGATGCGTGTACCTATCTGGATGCGTTTCCGGCGAAAGCGATCATGGAGATTCATCTAGCAGGATTCGCCGAAGATCCTGGCAACTCCACGTTACTGATTGATACCCACGATGCCCCTATCGCCGAGGACGTCTGGTCTTTGTATCGACGTCTGATCGAGAGGATCGGCCTGCGCCCTACACTGATTGAACGTGATGATCATATCCCTGACTTCGACGTTTTACTGGCCGAACGCAACCGGGCACAGACGGTGTTGAACCTTGGGCAAAACCAGCGATTGCAGGTGGCGATATGAAACCATCCCTTGCGAGTTTTCAGGATGCATTCGTGGATGCGTTGTATGGCATCGAATCATCCCTCATGGACTCACTTACCACTCAGCCTGGTTTTACGGTGTATCGCAATACAGTACTCAAGGGTTCGACTGATGCGCTGCTCGCCAACTTTCCAACTGTTGAGCGCCTGGTGGGCACTGACTGGCTCAGAAGTGCGGTGGCGATATACGCACGCCTTTCGCCGCCAACGGATGCCCGGTTGCTGCACTACGGCACCGACTTCCCCCGCTTTCTCGACGAATTTGAGCCTGCGCGAGAAATGCCTTACTTAGGCGGTGTCGCCCGGCTGGATTTGCTCTGGACAAACGTTCATTGCGCCATTGATGAACCGGGTCTGGAGCTGAGCGACTTGTCGCAGTTTACCGAGACAGAACTTGGCAATCTGTGGCTGGCACCAAGGGCCGCAGCCGGTTGGCTCTGGTTACCTGACTGCCCGGCCTACACGATATGGCGTGTCAATCGCGAACAACTGGAAATGCCAGAGGAACTCGAATGGCAAAGCGAAGGCGCGCTGCTGACACGTAAAGCCGGGCGCGTGCATTGGCAACCCGCCAGTGCTGCTGATTGTGCCTTTCTCGACGCCTGTACAGCGCACCTGCCCCTCGATCTCGCGGCAGATAAAGCCATTGAAGCCGAACCAGACCTGAATCTGGAGAATCTCATTATCCGCCTGGTGAGTGCCGATGCATTCGTTTCTATGGACTTGGGTCTTTCCTCCTGAAAAACCGGTTACTGACATCATTAAAGGAGCACGACATGGACACTCTCCAAAACCGCTCACCCGCCGCTGACCACTCCCTGCGCGGACTCTGGAATCTCGTCGCGAACCGGCTGAGCACACTCATCGACGATTCGTTTTTGGTTCTGGTGGCGCGCATTGCTATTGCCGCCATTTTCTTCATGTCCGGACGCACCAAAGTCTCGGACTTTATGACAATCACTCCGAGCACATACGAGCTTTTCCGTACGGAGTACGCATTGCCGTTGATCTCTCCAGAACTGGCGGCGCACCTCTCGACGTACAGCGAGCATCTGTTTCCTGTGCTTCTGGTGCTGGGTCTGCTTACCCGTCTATCAGCATTGGCATTGCTGGGCATGACCTTTGTAATCGAAGTGTTTGTGTACCCCGATGCCTGGCCAACTCACCTCTCTTGGGCAGGCCTACTGCTGCTCATAGTCGCGCGCGGGGCTGGATCACTTTCACTTGATCGGCGGCTGGGCATCCGATGAAACCTTCACCATTGAGCATGGTTGCAGAAAGCAACCTTGTTCATGGTTTTCGGCAACCCATGTACCGCTAAACGCTTCGTTCTCCGTGCGCCGCAAATCACGCCAGTACAACGCCCGCCTTCCGTAGGGCTGCAACTTCCAGGTAATTCACATGCAAAGTAATGCCGTCCGATTTTCCTGTGTAGGCTGCGGTATTTGCTGCAAAGGCAGACTGATACCGTTGACGTTAGCTGAGGCACAACAGTGGCTGACTAGGGGGGATGAAGTCGCAGTGATTGTCGAAGCCTTCGATGAATCGAACTGGCCTCGTTCATCAGAGGAATTCGCCCACGCCAAAGGTCGGTCGGTAAGCGTTCGTTGTGGCGATGCACGGATAAACGTCATCGCCGTATTTGCTGGCAAAGCCCTCGAGCAATGTCCCAACCTCAGAGCGGATAATCTGTGCGGTATCTACGACGAGCGCCCGTTGGTTTGTCGAATTTATCCAATGGAAATCAACCCATTTATCCCGTTACGCCAAGACAACAAGGTGTGCCCGCCAGAAGCGTGGGAGAGCAACGATATTCTATGTACCGATGGGCGAGCCAATCCAGCGCTAGAAGCGCTCATCCATCAGTCTCGACTGGCAGACAACTCCGACGCCACAAGCAAAGTCGCCATTTGTGCGCATCTGGGATTAAATGTGGCGAGCTGGAAAGACAATGCGCTGGCCGTTTATTTTCCGCCTCGGACAAATTTGCTAGAGGCGATAGACAGCGCCATAGGTAACTCAGAGGATCATCCAGATTATGAGTGGCTAGTACGGGTCGATGATCCATCACTCAATGAACGATTGGCCATGGCGAATCTAGCAATGGCTGCCAAAGATTCCACCGATTACATCTTCCATACTTTATGAACTGCCTTCACAGACTGACCATATATGATGGATTGCTCTTCACCAACGATCGCTTATCGAACCGTGCTCGCGTCCTGATTGAATAGCAGCTTGCGTGTTTCCTCGTCGACGACCGGAGCGGTGTTGATTCGTTCCGCCATCGCATATGCACGCTTTGTCGCAGGTCGATCACCTACTCGCTCAAACCAGCGAGCCAAATGAGGGAAGTCGGCAAGCTCTTGCTGCTGCCGGACGTGGGGCACAATCCATGGATAACTGGCCATGTCGGCAATGCTGTAGTCGCCAGCGATGTAGTCACGGCCATCCGCCAAGTGTTTATTCAACACCCCATACAATCGGGCGGTTTCCTTCACGTAGCGCTCCTGCGCATAGGTAATTGGCACCGGAGCGTATTGTACGAAGTGATGATTCTGCCCCGCCATCGGCCCCAACCCACCCATTTGCCAGAACAACCACTGCAAGGTTTCGTTGCGCCCTCGTAGATCGCCAGGAATGAACTGATGAGTTTTATCTGCCAGGTACAACAAAATGGCGCCCGACTCGAAGACTGACAACGGCTGACCACCGTCCAGTGGCACATGATCGACAATGGCTGGAATACGATTATTGGGAGCAATTTTTAAAAATGAAGGCGTGAATTGCTCCCCTTTCCCAATGTTCACCGGCACGATCCGATAAGGCAGGCCCGACTCTTCAAGGAACATGGAAATTTTGTGCCCGTTAGGGGTAGTCCAGTAATGCAGGTCGATCATGATCTTGTACCTCTACTGAATAATCTGAGGGAACATCGCTTTACGGGCGTCAGCATCCATTTCGGTCTTGTAATTGTGTTGGGTCTTCAGTGCCTCAGCTCGCTGGGCTGCCGGTCGCGCATTGATTTCATCAAGGAGCCGTTTGACGTTTGGAAGTTTCCCCCAAGCTTCGTCACCCAGGATGAAAGGTACTGCTCGCGCCCAGCCCCACACCGCCATATCCACCAGCGTGTACTCATTTCCTAACATGTAAGGCATGTTTGCCAGGCGGTCGTTGATGATCGTCCAGTGACGCCAGGCTTCGAAGGTGTAACGGGTAACGGCGTAATCTTTGGGGTCGGGGGCGAAGTGTTTGAAATGCACTGCCTGACCAGAGTACGGGCCGATGCCAGTCGCGACAAACATGAGCCAGGAATACATTTCTCCACGGGCTTTCAGATTGTCAGCGGGTAGGAATTTTCCGCTCTTTTCCGCCAGGTAAAGCAGTATGGCGTTGCTGTCGAACACAACGTTATCACCATCAACCAAGGCCGGTGTCTTGCCATTAGGGTTGATCTTGAGAAACGCCGGATCGTGCTGCTCTCCCTTGCGGGTATCGACAGGGATGAGTTCGTACGCAAGACCTGCTTCCTCGAGGAAAAGCGCAACTTTTGCGGGGTTGGGTGACGGGTGATAGTAGAACTTGATCATGTTGACTCCGTGTAGTGGCGGTCAGTGAATGTCGCAAAGTGCCAGGGGCGGAAGCCCAAGACTTTTGAGTGCAATACCAATAGCGTCTGTGACACACGCAGGATCAGGATTAATTCGCGCCAACACTCGAACGCCTAGCAATACGCTAAGGAGGAGATTGGCGCCCTCCGTTGCATCGACTTCTCCAGCAACGTCGCGTTGCGTGGTGAAGGCAACCAGCCGGCCTTCAAAAAAACTTCGAATTGTCTGGAGCTCATCTACCACTGCCTGACGCAAGTCTGCGTCATCTGCTCTCGCCTCGATGGCCGAATTCACCAGCAGGCATCCGCGATGAAGGGGATCGTTCAGCGTGCGATCTACCAGTTCTGCAAAAAACCTGGTAATGGCCATTCCAGAATGAGGCAAGCCTTCAAGACGCTGAATTCGCTCACGCACGCTGCATTCCAGATAGTGATCAAGGGAACGACGATAAAGACTGCGTTTATCGCCAAAGGCGTTGTACAGGCTTGGCTGGTTTAGGCCTGTTGCCTTGACCAGATCTCGGGTGGAAGTGCCCTCATATCCATGCGTCCAGAATGCTTCGACTGCGGCGCTTAGAACCATTGACTCATCGAATGTACGGGGGCGGGCCATTGACTGAATAATCTCTGCAGGTTTGTAACAGACCATAACACATGTTTTGTATCGATCGACACAAAACTAATTTTCGATTCCCCCCGGGCGATTTTGGGCAGCTAAAGTTGGCCAGAGCTGGAGGTCAAATAGCCAAGATGGCGCTAGGGGAGCGTGGGACGGTTTGCATCCGATCACTTCATTTGCAGTCGTCAGAAGGTGACCAATGGATGTGCTCGATGCATCGTACGCTCAGCCAACGCCCCTCTCCTAAAGTCCCGGCCCGCCCACAAACTTCGCATGTCGAGAGCGACCGTTCTTCTGCAGCGGCAACAGCCCCACGGCACGCCGCATCACCGCCAGAAAAATAGAAGCGCAACCCACCAAACTTTTCCTTCACTTGGAGCACCTTCGCCTGAGGAACATCAGGATGAAAGTCCAGGTGAATTTGCAAAGTGCGGCACAGTTCATCAATCAGATTTAACCATCCAGGCAAGCACGCGATCTCCCTAAGATGGGTACTGGAGAAAAGCTCTGGATAGCGCCCTCGTAAGATATGCAACAGGTCATCCGTCATATGATTCCAAAACCCCACTTTCTGTATTATTGCTCGCCGCTAGTGCCGGGGCAGCAGACAAGCTTGCGCGCCTCGTTGACGCACACTCATCAAGGACGACTTTCGATAACAGACCTGCAACCTGCAATCGCCTCTTCGCGCTAGCGCCTAGCTTTACCGTGTCCTCTTCAACCAGTGAACAATTGCCTGGGCTAATCAGTGCATCGTAGGTTCACCAGCACCCCATATCGGCGGATACTCAACAATATCGATGGTCATCGTCAGCTCAAATTGCATACGAGCGAAAACAGAATCGAGGTTCGGATGAGATCCTGATTCACGTAGCGCTGTTACTAGCTGAAGCAGCTCTTTGCCACTAGCCAGGGACATTTGAACATTGCAATACACGGTATCGTCGTCTCCCGAGCCATATCAAATCCAGATTCCCGTGCTGCATTGGCGTGCCCTGTGCTCACTGAACAGTTGGTGACACGGGAGACCCATTCGTAGCGGGTTGCATGAAAGCTCTGAAACTTGGCCGCCCTGCCCCTTTCATGAAGGAAGCGACCAAATATCGCGAATTCATGGTCGTCAACACCCAGAACTTCCCCTCCTTTTTTGCACAGCGAATGCTGGATGTGCGCATCAAATGTCCATCCGCGAAACGCCCAAAACGATCCACCTTGGTATGGCCAAAAACCACACCAACAGCCACGCCATTTGATACGAAGACATCGCTCAAGCATGCAGTGATGGGCGCGTCATAGACGTATTCACTTGCACGAACGATCCGACGCAGCTGGAAATCCGTAAGACGCTTTGAGTGAAGATCGACTTCGTGGATGTCGGTCATTAATTTTCTCCGATTCAGGATTCGCCCAGCGATGGAGTAAAAACGTCAGTAAATTTTTCTGACGTTAGTTAACGACTCCGGCTTGAAAGAGCGATCGTGAGTGTCTGTGTAGATCTTGCCGCTCTCAACCTCAAGCACGCATATCACGCAGCCATTACGGCCATGGCCGATTGAAATCGCCTTGATTATTTCCATTCGCCAACTTTTGCCGCCATTCATCCAAGAGGGTGTCAACGCTTGGATTTCAGTAATGACATAGTCTTCGTTCTGCAACTCAATAGCCTCGAGCAGCCTTGTCTCGTCATTCAACATCTCAATCATGTTTATGAAGCGACCGTCGAGCCGCTTTTTTACGCATACGTGGTACCAGTGAATATTTAAAGCTCGCGAAATGCCATGCCAGTGCGCCAGCCCCTCCCCGAACATTCCTGGTTCGCCTTCAATGTCTTCGATGTTGGTTCTGAACATTTTTGTCTCTATCTGAAATCGTTGCCTAGGCACCGCGTCATCTAAAAGAAAGAAAAGATTGCCTCGAGGCTTGCTGATTTTTCGTGACCGGGCCCCTTCAACACATAAGTCGTGTTCCAGGTTTCAAAAAGGAAGCCGTCCTGAAATGAAATCGCCATGGTGGAGCGTACCCAGTCGCCGACGTCAAATCGCCGCTCGCTGTCAAAGCGGACATTGTGAGCAAACAACACCAGGGGTAGCTTTCCGGCTGCGTGGATTTTCTGTAGCTCGTCTTCGGTGACGTCAACGTTGAAGATTGTCCAATCTTCTACAAGGCAGTAAGGCTTTCGGGGGAAGAGAGCCTTAACCAGTTCTATGAGAATCTCGTCGTCGTCAGTCGATCCTTGGCGAGGACTGCCAGGCCCGCCGAGTAACCCTTCAGCACCTTCGTTTGTCTCTGTGCTCAATCTCGTAATCTCCGTCAATACAACTGGTGTGTTCATCGAGCGATCCCCATCCGGAGTAACTCTCGTACTGGGCACCCACCGGTTTTAATGCTCCTTGAGGAAGCTTTGGTGGCGTCCTGCTACCTTCGAACCGAGGCATCTGGCCCACAGGAGCACCCGACAGAACGGATAATACACTATATTGACGTTTATTCGTAAACCTCAGTTATGGCTATATCCTGGCTTTTGGGAAAGTCATGGAACTGAGAACCGCATTTGCTGGCGTACTTCGGGCGCTCCGTCTCGTCCGGCGCGCTAGGTACGCTGACGTCTCGGATGCCACCCACCGACGTAAAGTCAGTGCTCTCGAGAACGCGCAGACCAGCATCACAGTCGAGCAATTTGACGAGCTGGCGCAATCTCTTGGTCTCGATCCCATAGCGATGCTTACCCTCTGCATTGCCCTCCGCCAGGGTGAGCAACCGCTGACGGTAATTGGTCGTGCATTGACCGACGTGGCTGCCTTCGAAGCTGAGGGTGGGATGAAGGTGCTCAGCGACCAGTTCGACGCTGACGGTAACCTCATAAAACGAGGACGCGGCAAACCGTTAAACGCAGATAATGAGAGAGCGGTATTGGCACTCAAGGCAGAAGGTGCGACGCAGCAGCAGGCGGCGGCGCAGTTGGGGCTGGCTTTGACGTCGGTGAGGGAGTACTGGAAGAAGTCCTAGCTATTTCGCCGTCGATGGTCGAGGCTAAGATTGCGGCCCACTTGAAAGGCCGCGATTAAGTGTCCACGTTCGGCCGAAAAACCTAAGAGAAGTACGCCCATAGATGGAAACTAGCCAACGCTCGACTGTCGACTACAGTTCTCTCCACGAAGGCAGCGCGTCCGCCCCATACTCTTTTTTCCACTCTTTTAGGCGGCTATGGTTCGAGCCCCGGGTCTCAACAACCTCCCCTGTGTGCGGGTTTCGGTATCGTCTAAGTGGCTTGGTAGTGGAGTTCGCGGCGGACGCTAGCTTTTCCTCTGACAAAAGCACTTCGAACAGATCTTCGATAAGCGAAGGTGCAGCGACTGATGTTGCCGGCCTCAACAATCGAAGAACATCTGAAGCACTAAAGTTGTACTGGGCCTTCAGAGCCACGAACTCCTGATAGAATCTGGCATCCTTATCAAGAGAAGAATCGCTCTCAAGCTTCTTGAGCTTCCCCATGAGAGATAAGTAATCCATGATTGCTGTCATAATCTTTCTCCCAGCCAGTAAACACAGGCGAACCGACCGAGCGCACCCGCGCGCATATCTGTATCACACTTAATAATTCGTATACCTGTTACGAAGACAGTCGAACCATCCCGATTTAAAGCCTTCACTTTTCGCCTCCTACACTCAAATCAATGTTCTGTGGGATGCGCCGGATGAGTTCGTTTATGCCATCGTTGCTGTGAGCTTCATGCTCCTGAACAAGTTCTACGATCTCTACAACTTCCTGATCCGTGTAACCATATCGGCTGATCAGCTCATCTAGCTTGGCACTGAACTCCCGATCCAGTCGATAATTGATATCGTTGGTCTCAAGCTCGCGCATCTCGCTGACAACCCTTGCCAACAGACTTTGAAGCTGTAGGTACCTCACAAAGGTATGGGGTCGACTCATGGTTTCGTACCAAATTTATAGCTCGTTTTGAGTGTAGCGCATGACCTTAACCTCTTAAAGAACGCAGAAGTATTTAGCATATGCGCCACAAAACTAAACCCTTAATAATCAAGGAATTGCCGAACCTGATGTCCGCAAAAGTATTTAGAGCTGCGACGAATGGACATTACCCCACCATTTCCCCGCAGACATACTGGTGACAAACAGAGACTCCTCGATAATTTGCTATTTAAAATCAGATAGTTAACTCGATTCCACTACCTACAGCAACAATAGCAGCAGCTATTTTCGGATGTGAAAACGGTGCTAACAGTGGCCTGTGACCTATACCAAAACTGTATCTTGTCAATTTATGTCAAATTATGCTCAAAGTAGGTGCTAAATTCGGCCAAGCTTAAGATTCCAATCTCGATCCATTTTCCTAGCAGCGTGCTGAGCCTGCCTATGCTAGGGAAGCCCTAAACAATTGAGCTAACGCCTGCCCCTCTAAAACGGGGCTTTCGGGGCATCCAAGCGCTTTCGATTTATCTATATATTGTCAGGATTTTCGCGCATCCTTTATGCCGCACCCAACCAGCTCCCGGCAAAATTTTTCTGCCAAGATGACCGAGCTTCCAGCTCAGCGGGAGGACTGCGGCAAAAGGCACTCCTCGCGGAGGTAAGGTGAGCTCGATGGGGTTACTACCTATGCCCGTTTATCCAAGCTGCCCATCTGTTCCTATAGGTTAAGCAGCGCTCGCTCCCTAAGTAATTTTCAACATGGACAAGGTGATTCTGAATGCTTTGTCCATAAATTATCTTGGCTCGCTTTGCCCTAAGAGCCACCGCTGAGGCCCGGTGTAAAGCGAGGAAGGTTTAATTATGAACTCTCCCTACTCTCTCTTTAGTCACGCTAGTGCAAGGGCCGGCTGAGTAATCTAACCTAAAGTACAACTCTCTAACGATTCATCAGCAACCACGCCAAATGAAAAATGTCGTCGACTTTTAGATTTCGAAGTGCGCTGTGCCAAATAGCATCAAGGTGATAAGGCTGAAAACACTGCACCAGCGATTTAAGCTCTTCGCGAGTTATAGGGAAGAAGCTGTCGGCGAAGAGCAGTGTTTGACGAATCAAACTCAGATCTTTTTTGGCGATAAGATTAAATGCTACCCCCAAGAGCAAATATGCGATAGCCAACGAACGGGGTGATGCTGACTCGATATTTTTTACCATTTGCACAGCTGTAGGCTTGTCATATTGATGTGAGTTCTGTCTCGAACCGCGCGCGCCCTTGAAGAACCAGCGCGCAGCCCCTCCATCACTAACAAGATTACCCTGATACAAAAAAAATCCGAGAAAAAAATACAAAGCATATTTGGATGGTTGCCGCCCGGACGGCATTGCGGGAGCATATTCAACCCAGTCCTGAATCCGCCACACTATTCGGCAAATTCTGGCTTCAACTGACGCTGCCTGGTAGCCCGAACTGTTTCGGGAAACCATCCCTAAGCCGTGATCAAAATATCCCCATAGTGTCTGCTGCGTATAGGCCTGCCAGGCACCTGAAAACTTACTCAAGTGCCCCTTTTCCAATTGCTGAAGTAGGACTGGCTGCCGATGAGCAGTACAGAGTGCCGCGCCTCTGTGGCGCCATGCACGCCTAAGCCCAGGAGATCTCATCGCGGCCACATCGTCCGCTAGGCATTGCGCGCAGAAGCGGCGGTTTTCCTGTTGAGTCACCGCGTTGCTCGACAGCCTGAAACTCGCAGCTAGGTGTGTGCTTACTGGCCCTGGGAACGCGTGTAGAAAGGCTTCAGACCTATACAGGTCATCATATTCCAGGTCTTTCGCACCCTGGCCATTATCTTGGGATCCAGGATTTCCAAGCAGCACCTCAGGATCCCATGGCCCTTGTTCATCCGCATCGTCCGTCTTGGCTGCGGGACTATTGGCGCGCGGAACCTGGATAAAGTCGAGAGCGGTAGACAGCTCAAACGATGTAGCCGCCGGCTGCAACAATCCGGTGCACCAATCAAGAAATCCATCGTGAATGGTAGTGACTGAGTTAGATGTGGCATTACGTGAAAGCCATGAGCCCAATGTCTCGTCATGAATGGGCGTCAAGTAGCCATAAAACACCTGGTTTCGCTTGCAGGTGGGGCGCGCTGACGAATCATTGAAAATTGAGTCGTTACCGGAGAAGCGACTTAGAGTGCCCAGCGGGCTAATCACTTCAGAACGCTCACTAACTTCTTTCCCAGAAGCTGTCATTTGCACACCAATGAGCTGAGGCGCCTTGACAGGGCGGGCTTCAGGGGCAAGCTCCGACTGCACCTCCATCTGTCGAAACTTGATCGATATAAATGGGGGCGAGAGTTGTGTTTCGCTCGGAGCCCGAGATTGGACTGCCAGGCTCATGGACAAGTCCTCTACCGATCCAGCATCACTCTGAACGCTATGGATTTCTTCTATTAGCACTGGCTCGCAAGTTGCCTGATCGTTGTGTTCGTTGGACTGGTTTAGCACCTTTTCGCCTGGGCCCGCCGATGAGATTTCGTCGGACGTTTCATTCAACCCTGGCAGCTCTGGCAAACTTGATGGCTCTGAACTGATAACGGGTGGTTTGCTGTGCGACGCATCACGCAGTCTAAGGGCGTTAGAAGCAGGCGTATCGTCAGTTTTGGATTGTCTGATTGCCTTTGAGTCCGCAATTAGCCCTCTAACAACCGACACGGTATTGCCGATCAACCCCTTTGTATGGGCATGAAGGACGCGGACGTCAAGCCCCTGCGCGATGAAGGCGGAAGGACTGAGCGCCAGGAAGCAAGCTGCACCGAATTGAGTGTGTTCAGCAGCAAGCTCCGACTCAATGGGTGAATGGAGTGGCAACCCAGCTAGGTCATTACCTGTGACCTGAGGGGTAACTTGCTCCCTCACGGTGATAGGATAAAGGCGCGGACTGATGCGGTACGTGGTGCTCTCCGCCGCCGCAACATCTTGGACGAACGCCAAGTAAAATCGGTCGCAGCTCATCGCTTTAAGGTCAACAAACTCCACATCCATGCCCATACCCATGGCCCTTTGACCCACTACAGTCATCGGATCGCATAGCCCGCAAAGCACCATGCAGTGACTATAAGGAGGTTGGGTCAGCTGCTGGATGGAGTCGTAGACATTTTGTATTTTCACTTGGTACTTGTGAAAAAAATCGTGGGCATCTTCGCAGATCACAGCTTGATAGCGCCGTAGATGAATGGCGGCTTCGTAATGGCGCCTAACTCTTCGGCCCGACGTTAAGTCAAAAGATGAGAGGGGCAAGCCCAGCGATTTCAGGAAGTGGGAAGAAAAAACAAAGTCATTGTTGAATGGTGATCGGGGAACGAAAACAGACCTGATATTCCTGCGTGACAACATTGAATGGAGGCGTGAAGCGAAAGCACTAGCTCCCGCTCCGGCCTCACCTCTAACAATGATCAGCTTGCCATGCTCATCTCTTCCGTGCTGGCGAATCAAATCAAGTACGCGTTCAAGCGGCGCTTGGTTTGCAGAGTTTCCTATCCAATGCCGCCCCATGTTGGCTGCTACTCCAGAAAGCCCGGAAGCCGAGTTTCCAAACAGACTTCCAGTAGCTCTTCATCGATGCATTCATACCCAAGCTCAATAGCCAACTTGGCAGCACAGATCAAGACCTTAACGATATCTCGAGTGCTCCCTCGGCAGCGCAATACTAAAGTTTCTTGAATTTCCTTCGTATCCAAAATAGATACCTCGCGGAGTGGTATGAATCGAACAAACGCCTTCAAGAAACGGGAGAAGTCCTCTCCGTCAGCCTCCCACTGGGGTATTTCCCACAGTCCGAACCGGGATCGTAACTGGGGATCTATGCTCAGGAAGACCTTCAGATCCTCAGTACCGGCAATCACTAGACTGATCCCAAAGTCACGGTTGGCCATTGCACGCAGGAACGTGTAATTCGGCTGGAGGAGCATGTTTTTTACCCCAGCGAGCGCATTTCCTTCGTCAAGAATGCATACAGCCAGTTGCATCTGTTTGATCCGTTCAGCGATGCGGTTGATACCGCTGGCAGTGCAGAGTGATTTTACCGACTCCGTGAACCCTAAATGGCTGAGGAATACCTGCTGGAGATCAATGTGCCTACCGTAGTCCGACAGATCAATGGTAAGAATCGGAGTGGCTTCTGGAGTATTGAGCCGCAACTCAATCTGCTCGATCATCGTCGTTTTGCCAATTCCACTGATGCCGATCAAACCCATACAGGATCGGCTACCCATTCGGGTCGCCCTGACCAAGCGCTCGATGTCGGTGATGAACGCTTGGCTGCTGTTGGTTTTGATCCATAGTGGGTTATCGCAATACATGATGCGCTTAGCTGTATCGAGCATTGCCACCTGTTGAACCTTCTGAGCGAGATGCGGGAAGTCCATAGCTATTCCCCCTCGAAAGGTTCAACGTCAACAGCAAAGTTGCGGACGGCAAGCTTGCGTTTTTTGTCGGGCCGCTCGTGATGGATCAGGAGTGGACTCTTCTTGTCCCCTTCACTGATTTCAAGCTGCTTACGCATGGCGGGGATATCGAGCAGGATTGCCTGCCGAAGTTGGTCTGAGCGGGCAAGGAATGCCTTCACAGCGCGTTCACCCAATTTCCCAGCACGCTTGAGATACTTCTGCAAGATCGCCTTGGCGGTCAGCGTTCCGGTGGTCTGTTCGCAGGTTGGCACTTCAATCCATTGGCCATCGAATCGAGCCAACACCACGGATAGATTTGCAGGATCGTATTTGACCCGAATCCGCTTTCCGATCATTAGGCGAAGCACATTGTTCGAATAGCGAAATCCGTTCACTTTGAGACCGGTTTTGGACATCACCGGGTGCTTCTCAGGCAACACCTCGATGATGAAGTTCTTCACATCGTGCACGCTGCGGGGAGCTACAGGGCGCCCCTGCGCATCCAGGAGCGCTTCCCGCCAACGATCGCGTGGGGTTTTTCCGTCCTCCCCGGCGGTGTCGTGATATTCACATACGGCCAGGGTGAAGTACCGGATGAACTCTTCCAGCGTCATCACAGCGTGCGCTTGCGGGTTAAAATCACGATCCTTGCGAGGCCGAGATCCTGTTCCGCCAGGAAGCATGTGGACAGACCCGATGTTTAACGTACCAAGGACGCGCTCGCAGATCCCTCCGTCTTGTTTCTGGTGGCGATGCCGCAGCTTAATCCCTTCGAGGGCGCAGGCTGCTACGAGATTTCCCGAGCGGAACTCACGGGCATTGTCGGTCAGCAGCTCATCGAATACACCGTAGAACTCGTACTCGTGATTTTCCAAGCCCAAGCTCTTCATGAACGCTTCCTTGCTCATAACAGCATGCTTCAAGGTATGAGCAACACTAGCCAGGCTAGGATAACGGAAGCTGATATAGAACCCGAGAATCACTTTAGTTTTGGCGCAGATGGCGATGGTGATCCAAGGGCGTCCGACTGGATTTTTGCGGTCATACCTGCTGGCAAGAAACACGTCCGCTATAGTGTGATCCATTTGTACCTGTTCAAGGGCGCGGCTGAGCTGACGGAATCCGTCACGAAGCTTGAAGGCGTCGTTAGCGTGATTCTTCCCGTGCACCTGAACATCTTTGTCGTACTCAGGCAGGTTATTCATGCGATCGCATACTGTTTCATACGAGGGCACGTCTTTGATCTTCAGTTCAGAACAAAGCGCTTGAACACCCTTCCAAACCGTCCGATAAGAAGCACCGTCACCCCGATAAAGCCACACTTGATCAGCAATGATCTTTTCAACTTCAGGGGAGATGATCTTAGTTCCTTTCTTCCGCCCCCTTTTTTTGCCAAGCAAGCTGATTGGGCCTACTTCCACATTGAAAAGCTTACGCACTTCATAATAACGCTGGACACTCAGGCAGCACTTCTTTGCAGCCTCCTCGACTGTCAGCTTTTCGGCGAACTGCTTTTCTATGATTTCGAAGCGATGGCGCGCTTGTTCCTTCTGTTCCGGAGTGAAATCTTCACCTAGGATTAACGCCCGCTTCGCGGCTTTGTCTGCGTTCTTCGCCTCGACCGCTTGAATTATCGTCTCGTGATCGACTGACTCTACCTGTGCAGAACTTACAAGACGCAATGTGTCATTACGGATGTTTTTAAGGTGCAATTTGCGAGTGGCCTCGTCGATGTCTTCAACCACCCAAACTTGCCCTTCAAAACTCACAAGTTGCTTGCTGCCATCTGGATTGGTGTATGTGCCCATGGCACACCTCCAAGCGACCAGTCGGCACCGTTAGTGTGCAAGCGCCGCACTGGTCGGTAGTACTCAACGGGCCATAGTATTGGCACCGTTAAGTAATAGGATTTTGGGCTAGTCCAAAGGATAACCCACTGGTTTTTTCGCAAATGTCTCGCGGGTCAACGGGTGGAAGCGCAGCACCTCGCGGGAAAACAAGCAATCTAACTGCATTGCCACCACACTGTAGGCTGGCGACTTAATGCCTGCTTCACGGCACTTGGCCCTGACGTTTTCCCATACGGCGCGCTTATTCATCCTTTGGTCGAGCCAGCCGACACGGAAAGCATGCTCAACGATCTCCTCAGTCTCAGGAGGGAGCATTGAAGGGTATTTGGCGAGATCCATGATTCCGCGCAGCGACCTGGCATTGAGGGACTGCAGGTCGAATGGGGCTTTATGGGGCCAACCCTGTTTTGCTTTAACGTGATCAGTATCCGTGGGCTCTTTCACTGGTGCAGGCGCTATAACCACCTTCGCAGGATGGGGAGCAAAAGACACCGGTTTGAAGTAGTGCTCCCCTGGATACTGAATACAGAACATTAGCGAAGCTTCGACCCTCATAAATCGGAGCTTTGGCAGAAGTTCACACGACGCCGGCATGGCGGGGAAAAATTGATTTCCCGCGATCAGGGTGTTGGGTTTGCGGGTACCAGTACCCTTTTTGATGAGCCTTTGCTTCGGTTGATTGTCATTGGCCATGACGAACCCCTTCTAGTCAGGTTTGCTAATAGGTAGAGGAAGGTTTGCTCTGTTTCAGCATCCATCACTATCCGGCTTAAGCAACACTTCCTGAGTAGGCTATGTATGTTCGATCATTGATGGCGTTACGCCATAATTATTTAAAACTCATAACCACATTTGAGGTTTAGCAGGCAAATCCAGACCGTCAACCTTTGGTAAATTCCTCTTTACAATTAATCCAAGGAATTCAGATAGTTGGGCTGAAAATATTTATGCTGTCATGGAATTAAAATGAAGAAATCACAGCGTGCATTTTCTTCTTTTTAACTTTTAGGAGGGTTTGAGCCAGGAAAATCGGGGGGGAGTGGGGGATCGGTTTTCAAGGGCTGGTCACAACCGAAGGTTCTTTCGAGCTACCACTGCTGTACCCCGCACCGACAGAGCTCTCTGAGTGCAAGTGATAGCGAGTCGCCTGTCACTCAAGCGATTCGTGCGATGACCAACTGGGATTCATCTGACGTACTGAGCCGAGCCGGTGGCTCGAAGGATGGAGGAAGCGCTATATGAAATCGCGCCAATACGTCAGTTCGCATGCCTGACCATCAGCGCGTCTAACTCCGAAGACACCACGATCATGACCTTCCGGCACCTGCTGGAAATACATAAGTTGGCCCATGCGATCTTCACCATGATCAATGGTTATCTGCAGGAAAAAGGCTTCTCCCTACGTCAGGTGTGTTAACGTTCTGACCGGTTTCAAGCATTTTTTCTCCTGTTTGACCGGATCGAACGCTGCCTTCCAGCGTTTTCTCGAGAACCCGCGCTTCATTGGTGGCCTGCCCACCCCCGGCCTTCTGTTTCACCGACAGATGCTGCCTTCATCACATTGCACCATCGGTTAAGCCGATTTTGGTGCGCATCACTCAGAGCTTGATGGCCCGACCGTTACCGGCACGAGCGTCACTCTTTTCCGCGCTCAGTCGTCGCCTGGGACAAGATCCCGCGCGCGATGAACCGCCTGAAGAAAGGAGTCTTTATGACTTTTAGAGTTGCCATTCTTGGCGCCGGCCCTAGCGGCTTGGCACAGTTACGTGCTTTTGAGGCGGCCCGTTGCGACGACGCTGAATCCCCCGAGATCGTTTGCTACGAAAAGCAGAGTGACTGGGGCGGTCTGTGGAATTACACCTGGCGCACCGGTTTAGATCTGTATGGCGAGCCCGTCCATGGCAGCATGTACCGATATCTCTGGTCAAACGGCCCCAAGGAATGCCTGGAGTTCGCCAATTACAGTTTCGAAGAACACTTCGGCCGGCCGATTCCTTCCTACCCGCCACGCGCCGTGTTGCGAGACTACATCATCGGCCGCGTAGCCAAAAGCAACGTGCGACAGCACATCCGTTTCAATACAGCGGTGCATTGGGTTGCCTATGACGAGAGCACCGGCAAGTTCGCGGTCACCGTGCGCGACCTCAAGCAAGACCAACTGATCACCGAAGAATTCGATCACGTAATCGTCGCCACCGGGCACTTCTCGACCCCCAACGCGCCCTACTTCGAAGGCTTGGAGCAGTTCCCCGGTCGCGTATTGCACGCCCATGATTTCCGCGATGCATGCGAGTTTCAAGGTAAAAACTTGCTGCTGGTTGGCAGCAGCTACTCCGCAGAAGACATCGGCACGCAGTGCCACAAGTACGGCGCCAAGTCGGTTACTTTCAGCTATCGCACCAAGCCTATGGGCTTTGATTGGCCGGAATCTTTTGCCGAAGTACCGTTGCTCACCCATGTGGTCGGCAAGACCGCACATTTTAAGGATGGCACCAGCAAAGAGGTCGACGCGATCATCCTGTGCACCGGGTATCGGCATCACTTCCCGTTCCTGCCCAACGAGCTAACGCTGACCACGCGCAACCGGCTCTACCCGGAAGGCTTGTACAAAGGCATCGTGTCTTTGGCCAATCCGAAGCTAATGTTCCTCGGCATGCAGGATCAGTACTACACCTTCAACATGTTCGATGCCCAGGCCTGGTATGCCCGGGACATTATGCTTGGCCGCATCAAGCTGCCAGCAGAACAAACCATGGCCAGTGACACCCGTGAATGGGTGGCTCGCGAAGAGCAAGTGGCCGATCCCTTTGAAGCCATCGACTATCAAGCCGCCTACATACTCGACCTGCTTGAGCCCACCGATTACCCGCCTTTCGATGTTCTCGCCGTGGCTGATATCTTCAAAGAGTGGGAGCATGACAAAGAAGCGGACATCCTCGGCTATCGCAACAAAAGCTACCGCTCCACGCTGACCGGCACCATGGCGCCCGTGCATCACACGCCGTGGATGGATGCGATGGACGATTCACTGGAAGCCTTCCTGCACGGCAAGCAATCGAAGCCTGCAAAGGTATCTACATGAATCAGCCAAGCCTGAGCCAGGCACGGTCGCGCTTCACCACCAGCAGCATCCGCTGGGGTTTTACGTGGGCATTGTGGTGCGCCGTGCTCTGGGGGGCTTGGTATGTGCCAGGCTCCGCAGTTTGGTTCGAAGCGCCCTATGTAGACCTGAGGTACGACACCAATGCCGAGTTCCTGTTGGCAGCAGCAGTGTTGACAACCTTCAACGCCGTTGCTGTGTTGTTCTTCCTGTTCGTTTGGAACGGGGTACTGGGCAAGTGGGGAGAGTACGTTCGCACCATCAAACAGATGCGTTACATCTCTAAGTGGTTCTTCATCGGCGCCATCTTTGGCGGCCCGATGGCCATCTTTGGCTCGTATTTGGCGATCGGTTATATCGGTGGGGCTTTCGCGGCTATTTCCGCATTGATGTACCCCATCATCGGCGCAACGCTGGCCAGGCTCTGGTACCAGGAGAAAATCACCCGGCGCGCAGCCGTGGGTATTTTCATCATCTTGGCCGGCGGTGTGACGGTGTATGCACCCGGCATCATTGCTGAAGTCACCGGCACCGGTGACACCGGCTGGCTGGGCTATTTGGGCGGTGCAATGGCTGCTATTGGCTGGGGTGTAGAAGGCGCAATCGCCGGTCGCGGGCTCGATGTTGCCGACCCGGATGTAGGCATTACGGTGCGTTTTACCGCCGAAGTGCTGTATTGGGTCGCACTGATTTTGCCGGCCATCTATTTATTTACCGATCAACCGGTAGTCGAACTTGTTGTCGCCACATTCAATTGGGCCGCCATCGGCTGGCTGACGTTAGCAGGCGTGACTTTCGCCTTCTGCTACGTCTCTTGGTACAAGTCGTTCCCACTGATTGGCGTTGGTCGCGGGCAAGCAATTGCCGCGCTGTATGGTTTGTTTGCGGTGATCTTCCTCGCCGCCTTCACACTGAAGTTTCCCGAATGGAACTTCTTGGCTGGTTTGGTGCTGTTTGTGGCGGGCGGGTTTGTGATGTTCACCGAAAGTGATGAGGTGCTCGAAGTAGTACGCGCCGTATCAACCGACAGCAAAAAACCTAGCATCGCCGTTGATGCAGTTAACTCGTGATGATTGGAGCAGACCATGAATAAGCTGCATATGAAGGGCCGCATTCTCCAGTTGATCAACAATCAGCAGGACGTCGGCATCTGGGACTGGCAAATCACCGATGCGCTGATGAGTGAGTACGGTCTTAGCGGTGACTACTGGCGCGGCAACACTCGCGTCACCCTGACAGACCTGTTCTCCAGCGGCATCATCGAAAGTGTTGAGGAGAAGCTTGATGACCAGGCCTATTTTGGTGCCGGCCGAGTGCTGTTCAAGTTCAGGATTAACGACTTTGGTCGCCAACGCATGCGCGACACTGCGCTGGCCTGATGGTTGTTGCCACTTACTATTATTAAGGAAGCACTATGTCTGATTTCTGGGGTTTTCCGGGGGCCGACATGCTCGCAGTCGCCCTTATTATCGTGCTCAGCAGCATTGCGCTGTATCAGGCGCGGACTTTTGTGACGAAGCTGTAGTTGTATGCACGTTAAATAATGTTAAGCGCGCCCGCCGAAGTCACCTTGCGTGATTAAACGGGCGCCCACTGTGTGGCAGCAACTCAGTAATCTCAATCGCCCGCAGCGTCTGCAGGCGATTGAGGACATATTTCAAGTACGCATACGGATCATGTCCATTGAGCCGTACCGACCGGATCAAACTCAAGATCGCAACTGCACGTTTACCGCTGCGTAAAGAGCCCGCGAACAACCAGTTCGAACAGCCGAGCACTCCCCTCTCCAGACGACCGATAAGATCGAGTACGGAATCATCCCTGGCATCTTCCCAATTTCACACGATCGCCGTGTTGGAAGAAATTGATGATCCGCCTCTTCTCTTCGACCTGAAATCCTGTGGCGGTATCTACAGCCCAAATTTTCGACACGACCGATTGGATGTTCCCCAACCGGCCACTGGCCTAGTCGATTACTGGGTGCCTGGTTTCCTCATAGGAGTGACAAATTGCTGACTCGACCCGACAAAGATGCGCTACGTGCAATGCTCGAATCGCAAGTTCAAGAAAAGCTAGAGCACGACCCTGATGCGGTAACGACTTATGCAGCACAGCCTGAACCCGAACGGAAGCCATACACCAGTAAGCCCACGGTTCAGGACAAGGCTTTTCACAAAGAGTTAGAGCAAATGCGTGCAGATGCCGAAGCCGATTTCACTGGCCTGGCATTCGCCATGGCTCTGAAATGGAGCTGGATGCCGAGCAACTTCAGGTGTTGGTGTTGGGCCTGCCATGGCAGCGCGCGGGCTCCGACGGCGCGATCACACTGCTTTAGCGGCTGCCATTAGCCTATCGGTCTATCGCCGCGAATAGGATGACGGCCAGAATCGGGGGGACGGGGTGGTGGCAGCGCTGGGGGGATGCTATGCATCTGTTTTTTACCAAGATGGTTAGGGCTGGTTCGATGGCACTGAGATTGTCTTGTATCGCGCGGTTGCATACTTGGGCCGCTTCACGCGAGCCAACCCCCTGCTACTATTTCTTAGAGACTTCCCTCGAAGAGATCGCCATGAAGCGCTTTCGCCAAGAGGCGCGTTGAGGACAAAGCACTGATCCGGTGCTGTCGTCGTGTCTTTGTCCACAAACCCGACTTGTATCAGTAGTTAGCACTGCTGGAAGGTCATCTGGCCACCATCGACGGCAGCAAATTCAAGGCAGTTAATAAACCCGAACGTTTTTTACGAGCACCTAAACTGAAGCGAGTAATGGAAGAAATTCAATCAAGCATCAGCCGTTACTAGCCACGCTCGATAATGCCGATTGCGGCAGGCAAATTTCTTACTCGGCGGGTGAACAATGTCCCTTCCCATAGAGCAGTACGCTATTATCGGCGACGGCCACACCGCTGCATTGGTAGGTCGTGATGGTTCGATCGATTGGCTGTGCTTGCCCTATTTTGACTCGGGCGCCTGCTTTGCAGCCCTGTTAGGTGATCCAGAGCACGGGCGCTGGGCGATTGCCCCACGCGATGAAACCACTTCGGTAAGTCGCCGCTATCGCGAAGGTACGTTAATCCTGGAAACAGACTTCGAGACCGCGTCAGGTGCCGTGCGCGTGATTGATTGCATGCCACTATTGAACGAGCGCTGGGATGTATTGCGCATCGTCGTGGGCCTGCGGGGACGAGTAGCCATGGGTATGGAGCTCGTCATCCGTTTTGACTATGGCTCGATCGTCCCCTGGGTAACACAGCAAAATGGCGCGCTGTTCGCGACTGCCGGGCCAGACACTCTCGAACTACATACTCCTGTTCACATACGCGGCGAACAGATGACCTCACGGGCCGACTTTGAGATCGGCGTCGGTGAGCGCGTGCCGTTCGTGCTCAACTATCGACCGTCGCATGAGCCAGCGCAGCACGCCGTCGACGCCGAAAGTGCGCTGGAACAAACCGAACTCCATTGGCAGAACTGGTCTGGGCTCTGTCGCTTCGAGTGCCGCTGGCAGGAAGCAGTACAGCGCTCCTTGCTCACGCTAAAAGCACTCATATATCAGCCTACTGGCGGAATCGTCGCGGCACCCACTACCTCGCTACCTGAGTTCCCGGGTGGTGTGCGTAACTGGGACTACCGTTACTGCTGGCTACGCGACGCGACCTTCACACTAAACGCTCTGCTACTCGCAGGTTATACCGACGAGGCTCTTGCCTGGAGCAACTGGCTGCTGCGCGCCGTAGCAGGCAGCCCGGCTGACCTGCAGATCCTGTACAGCGTGACAGGCGAACGCCGGCTGAAGGAAATCGAAATCGCATGGCTTCCTGGCTATCATCAGGCAGCGCCAGTGCGCATTGGTAATGCAGCGGCCGAGCAGTTCCAGCTTGACGTTTATGGTGAAGTGATGGACACCCTACATTTGGCGCGCGCAGCGGGGCAGGAGCTGCAACCGCATGCTTGGAACATCCAGTGTGCCTTGCTGAACTATCTTGACAGCCATTGGCAAGAGCCAGATGAGGGGATCTGGGAAGTCCGTGGCCCTCGACGGCATTTCACGCATTCGAAGGTGATGGCTTGGGTTGCCTTCGACCGAGGGGTAAAAGCTGTCGAACGTTATGGCTTAGAGGGCCCCGTTGAGATCTGGCGTCGCACCCGCGACCAAATTCATGCGCAAGTCTGCGAAGCTGGTTTCGATGTGAAACGTAAGTGTTTCATTCAGCACTACGGCAGTACGGCAGTCGATGCCAGCCTACTACTAATCCCGCTGGTAGGTTTTCTGCCGCCCGACGATCCTCGAGTACGATCCACGATCGCTGCGATCGAACGCGAACTTGTGGTCGACGGTCTGGTGCTGCGCTACCGTGTTGAGACCGCGACGGCCGTCGACGGCCTACCACCAGGCGAAGGTGCCTTTCTGCCTTGCAGCTTTTGGTTAGCCGACTGCCTAGCCGTGACCGGTCGTCAAGTCGAAGCCGAGGCACTATTCGAGCGTCTTCTCGCTTTGCGCAATGACGTCGGTCTGCTCGCCGAGGAGCTCGACCCTCGCAGCGGACACATGCTTGGAAATTTCCCCCAGGCCCTTAGCCATATGGCGCTGGTCAATACCGCGAGATTACTTTCTCTGGCGTCGGTACAGTTAGATGAATCGAGCCGCAAACGTGAGCGACTGGTCACCACGAAAGCCATGCCATCAGCACCCCGCAAATGAGGATTACAGACCAACTGGTTTTCGTACATGCCGTTCGTAAATGTTCTGAATCGCCACTATCTGTTGCCGCTTATCGAACGCAAGCCTGGAGCGCGTGCCGTTTGCCGATCTGCCGAAGCCATTGCTGCGTCTCAAGCGCGGCCTGAGACGACAACACAATGGTGACCGAGTCATGACGCAGGTACTGGCAGCGGTGCCCATCGTCGGGCTCGATGCCGTGTTGGTGACGGTGGAACTGGTACTTGAATCAGGCAGCCTGCGCGCCGACCACATCCTGAATGTACTGGCTCGACTTACATCGACAGCAGCCCCTCCGTCCGCCGAAACCAGCATTCAACTCAAGATAGCGCCTATCGCCAATACGGCGCGCTACGACCGGCTCCGTACCTCCGATGAGGAGACTCGCAATGCGTGATCTTATGGCGGAACTCAACGAACTGCGTCTACATGGCATGGCCAGCGCCTGGGAAGGAGCAGAATGTGGTGTTCATCGGCGGGCCAGGAACCGGCAAAACACACCTGGCCATGTCCATAATCACAACGCATAACATACGCGCGCGCTTTTTCTCCACAGTGGATCTGGTCAATCTGCTGGAGCGTGAAAAGTACGACGGCAAGAGTGGCCGCATCGCTCGAGGGCTGCTTCGGACAGACCTGGTGATACTCGATGAACTGGGGTATTTGCCTTTCAGCCAGAGCGGCGGCGCGCTGTTATTTCACCTGCTGTCCAAGCTGTACAAGCACACCAGCGTGTTCGGTGACGCCAAGATGACCACGGCGTTGCTGGATCGGCTGACACACCACTGCCACATCGTCGAAACGGGCAACGAGTCCAACCGCCTGCAACACAGCACACTGGCGCGCAGACAAAGATCAGATCACGTGAGCGAAAGCGCAAGGACGAAGATGATATCGAGGACGATGAACCGTTCTGATCTGCACCATAAACACCCTGCCGCATGCCGTTATGCGATGGGGCTTGATGACCGTTCAATCGGGACACTGCTGCTAAGCTTATCCACAACTGCTGGGACAAAAATCAGCAATCCGCCCTGGGTCAATTTTCAATCGGCAGGGTGGGTCAGTTTTCAATCAGCGCCAACACACACCATGTCTTGGCCTTGCGGGGCTGGGTAGATGACTTGGCCCGACGGATACCCAGGTACTCCCTTCCGACCCATTTGCTCAGCAACCCCCATCCGACGCTATTGCTGTGTCATCAGCAGCTGCTCCACCATGAAGCCTTTGTCTTTCAGTCGCTCCAGCAATGCTGCGTAGGCCTGCGGTTTTACCCGGTTCGTTCGCGACAGAATCCATAAGTATCTGCGAGTGGGCTCGCTGACGGCGACCAATTGGTATTGTTCGTCAATATCAATAATCCAGTAGTCCGCCCATACTGCTGGGAGAAACGACATCCACGCTGGTGCGAAACGCACCTTGAGCCTGGGAGAGTCCGGAGCACCCACTTGCCGACCAGTGGCGAGAGAAAGATGCAATTGGCCATCGCGTAATCGACAACGGTTGACCGCTTGCACCGTACCGTCGACCTGTAGATGGAAATCGGTTCGGGTGAAACCGGCGCACTTTTTCTGAATCCGGTTGGGAGTGCGGGCGATCTCGTACCAGGTACCCATGAGCCGAGGCAGATCGATGCTGGCGACAGGCTGCAACGGCAGACTGGAACTGTCTGCCTGACCGCCGGGAATAGCAAAACTCAATCCAGACCAAAGCAGGCTAGTAAAAAGGTAGAGAACTACTCTGCGCATAGCACTAACGCTCACGGTTGGCGGTCGACGATGCATTCCCCAATGCTATCGGAGAAATCGGGTGCACGGAGATTGGCCTCTCAGCTCAACGATAGGCTATAGCCAGCTCAATCAGAGAAAAACCGGCATCGGGTTCGGCCATGTGAAGCACAGACTTACCAGCGCAGCCAGCTTCGACCGAGTAATGCGCCTAGTAACGTCGGCACCAGCATGCCCAACAAGTACCACACTCCCCAAAATGGTATCTGCATCTCGGGGCAGCCAAGCAAGTAAGCAATCGTTGCCATTGAGCCTGCTAGTAGTCCACCGCAGGCTCCTGAGAGCGTCAGGTTGGTGGGTGCAAGACCGCGTAGCGCCCAAAAACACACCGATAAACCCAGGAATCGACAGCAAGGTAATGTTGAGCACGCATACCTTCCAGGTTTGGCCGAGAATGATCGCTACGCGGTCGTCAGGTGGGGCTACCAAGAGTACATCGATAGATCCTCGGCTTCTTCTCGGGTCTGATAGGAGGTCTTCAGCCGAACCTTTTCCTCATTGTCATAGAGATTGAAGCCTATAGGAGCAGTCTGGCAGTAGAAGCGCGATCCGTTTCGCATGGATCCCGTTTACGTTCGAATTGCAGGGACAACAACAAATCTCGATATCATCTTCACGCCCTTTAAAAGCCCCCTTCACCACTAGCGGCCATAAGCCGCCATCGCAAGCGACCGTTGTCAGTTTCCGATGAGGAACACGACCGGACATGAGTCGATCGGAAGCTTCGTAAAAAAGGCACGGGATCTACCTTTTGGGCGGCACTGCTCTCTCCCTCCGTATTCGCTGGCTAATATCTGAAAGATCAAAATGGTACATATGATTATTCATTTCATATTTAATTTTTTTCAAAGGGCAAATCTTAGGGGGTGAGAGCTCTGTGCTCGCCTATAATAATAATGTTAAATCATGCTGGTGAGCTCGGCTAACAAGGCATTGATAAATATAGATATTTTTTTTTGCCTTTGAGGTCGCGGGTTAAGAAATATTTCGTCGTGATGGTTTGGTGTCGTTAAGAGGTTTTGATATGAACGTCTTGTTGAAAGAACTTCAGGCATATCATCATGAGGTGGCTATAAAAATCACTCAGATCAAAGAGTTGCTGAGGAAGATGAGGCATGAATCCGAATCCGATGGTGCTGATGACTGCAAGCTGTTGTTCAAGATGCTGGAAGCCATGCATGGTGATGCAGAACGACACCACCATGAAAATGAAGAACTTATTAGGCTGGCATTGCTAGCGACTGAGGCGCCGATCCACCAACGGGTCAAGGATATCGAGCGAGATCATCAAGCATTTGGGCGCATTGCTGGACAGCTAAAGATGTTGGAGGACACAACTCAGGAAACGAGAGTAATTGCTGACACTATCGATGACTTTATCAAAAAATATTTCGATCATATGGACTCGGAGGAAAATATTTTCTTTCCGTTGGCAGATAACTGGCTGTCAGACGAGCAGTGGCAGGAAATAAAGCGTCAGTGGCATTAATTGGGTCTTACCGTAGACCTTAAAAATTTAGCTACTACTCAACCGCTAAAAATGAGATGTCACTCACTGGGGCTCTGAAAATGATCGACGCAGAACTGCTGAAACTGGTGGTTGAAGCATCCAACGATGGCATCGTGGTAGCAGAGCAGGAAGGCGACGAAAACATCCTGATCTATGCTAACCCCGCCTTTCAGCGCCTGACGGGGTACAGCGTTGACGACATCCTGTACCAGGATTGCCGCTTCCTGCAGGGTGATGACCGTAACCAAGCTGGTTTGACAGTCATCCGCGAGGCGTTAAGGAATCAGCTCCCCTGTCGCCAAGTCATTCGCAACTATCGCAAGGACGGCAGCGCCTTCTGGAACGAGCTGTCGATCACCCCAGTGTTCAACGACACAGATCAACTCACCTACTTCATCGGTATCCAGAAGGACGTCAGCGTCGAAGTTGAGGCCAAGGAGCGAGTGCGTGAACTGGAAGCTGAAGTCGCACAGCTGAAGACCCAGCTGGCTCTATTACAATCTAAAACCTAGATGAATCCGCACTTGATGGGTTAACGATCCAGTATCCACCCGTAAAAACGTCCCTGTTTCTGAACCAGGGACTGGTGAACTCTCAAGCAACGTACCACCCCCACCCTCGCAATCATCCGCCATAATTTGTGCACTGCCGTAATCGTAATCAGATGGTGCAAAAGATCATGGCCCATTCCAGCTATCCGGCGAGATGCCAATGGCCCGGCCTTCGGCCGAGTTTGGTGTATGCCGATGCCCTACGTCATCGAAAGACAAACGTGGTGCTTAAGGATGGCTGGGCTGCACGGATGTTCTGGTATGGAAGCACCTGAAAGTAATCGCTCAACCTGAGTCACTATTTCAACGCTGGCGGAGCTAGCATCCGGCTTAAGGCTAGCAAGTATCTGCGCGTTTGATTTCTTCGTTAAATAGTAGGCTCACTAAAAGACAGCAGTCCAAGCTAACGTCAGGGCGCCTTGTTTTCGATCAGACAATTACCGCCATCCACCACCAGCACTTCACCGGTGATATAGCTGGCTTCCGGAGACGCCAAAAACGCCACTGCAGCGGCAACCTCTTCTGGACGACCGGCGCGACCGATCGGAGTGTAGGTACCCGCGCGGTTTTCTTCTTCGGTCAATGCTCCCGTATCAATCCAGCCTGGTGCAACACTGTTGACGGTGATGCCCCGTTTACCGACTTCCAGCGCCAGGGCCATATTCATCCCCAGCATTGCTGCTTTTGCCGCACTGTAAGCCGACTCTCCTGGATTGCTTCCGCGTGTACCGGACGTCGAACTAATGTGGACGATACGTCCGTAACCGCGCGTCTTCATCCCAGGTAACACCGCACGAGTCAGCAAAAAAGCGGTAGTCAGGTTGCGCGCCAGAGATAGATTCCAGGTCGCCAAATCCATGTCCGCCACTTCGACGAAGGGTTCCGGGCTGCCGACCATAGCCATGCCGGCGTTATTGACCAAAATGTCGATATGGCCGAACTGCTCATGAGCCCAATCGGTCAGCGCTTTGACTTGCAATTCGTCAGTCAGGTCGGCTGCCATCGCCCGAGCGTCTATACCTTCAGCCTGCAACTCGGCGACACGTTGCTGAATTCGCGCACTGCTGGCAGTGATCAAGACTCGCGCGCCTTCGCGGCCCAAACGTCGGGCGATCGCTAGACCAATACCACGTTCACTGCCCGCACCGCTGACCAGAGCAACTTGACCTTGCCACATTGGAATCGCCATTTCTTATCCCTTTGTGATCACTCAATTTAATGCAACGATAGCAAAAAAGCCTATTAATGGCGGTACTCAACGGTTGGGACGTCCTGACAAAGATCCGGGCCGCAGGCGTAAGTATGCCAGTGTTGTTCCTCTCAGCTCGCGATGGCGTAGAAGACCGAGTTAAAGGGTTGGATCTGGGTGCTGATGACTACATGGTCAAGCCTTTTGCGTTCTCCGAGCTGCTTGCTAGAGTCCGAGTCTTGCTGCATAGAGCAGACCCTCCATCCAGTCAGCCCCATTTAGTAATCGGTGATCTTGAGCTTGACCTACTCAAGCATCAGGCGTTTCGAGGAGGGAAACGGATCGACCTAACGGCGAAAGAGTTTTCATTATTGGAATTTATGCTCCAGCACCGTGGTGAAGTTCTTCCAAAATCCCTCATCGCATCACAAGTTTGGAATATCCACCTTGAGCGTGGCACCAATGTCGAAGTTGCTGTGCGCCCTGACGAAGTCAGTTAACCTTAATCGAGTTTTTAACCTCGCTGACCGCTGAATCATTTAACGGCATTCATGCGCCTACTGACAGTTTGTCTGCGCCCTCCTTCGGCAAAATGGGCTCCGCTAGTTTGCTGCCGAGACGGGTTCTGATACCTCGACAAGCACACCTTCCTTCAATTTGAAGTGAAAGTGGGCGTTTACCGGTTTCGACCACAGGTCTTTGTCCTGCATTTCACGAGCGAACGTTGGAACACCAATAGTGACCGTGGCGGCGTAAACACCATCACCAGCTAAGGGGCTGTTTTCAGAGTAATGCAAACCACTGCCGCCCCACATCGGCGGTAGAATCGTTTCTACGCTCTTTCCATTGGCTTTGTTCGTCGCAGCGAAGGTAACCGTGGAGTACGGGAGTCTCGTCTTGGTTGCGTTGTCCGTCACCTTGATCTCAATATGATACCGCTCGTTCTTTGCGGGAACATGTTCACTCCACTGAGCAGGTGTTCCCATCTGCATCCACATAGCTTCGGCGCCCTCAAGCTCCAACTGGATTGTCAGCCCGTCGTTGATGACTCTACCTATTAGAACTGCGCTTTCCGTTGGATCTTTCGGTGAGGTGAGCGTCTTGATCTGCGGCTCTTCCGCTTGCGCAAGGCATGTGGCGACTGGCAGTGCTATTGCGAATCCTAAAGCGAACAGCAACTTTTGGGTGTTTGTCATCTCAACTGCTCCTGGCTGAGTGAAGCTATCGCGGATGCAATTTCCAACGCCAATTAGATCTCACTGTCGTTTCCACCAATCACCTTTGCAATAGCATCAATGGCTAAGCTCATCTGCAAGCCCTTTGAATAGCTACGTTGGTACTTCACTCTAGCCCATGGACTGCCTACTGCCGGTTAGCTGTCAGAAATGTAATATTTCAAACAGCGAACCAACGCTGCTCTCGCATAGGCTTTCGATTGCCGACCTCTGGCCCAGGCTGTGTGTGCGTGTATGTAAAAGCGCGGGCACCTTCTTGAAGACGTCGTTGCTACGTAAAAACTGTCAGCGACGCAAGACCGGCGCAGCGAACTTCGTCTACAGGGCACATCGAAGGACTCCATTGATCTGCGAAACCACCTGCATCGTTGCGGCTTCGATCGTTCCTTCATTACGGCATAAAACCCAGCCGTGATCTGCAATCGCTCGTTCGAACGCCTGGGTACAAGCGACATGTTCTTCCAACCGATGGATCACAGTACTGCTCAGCCCACGCTGTCGTGCCGCTGCCCTCGCCCATGAGATATCAGGGGCGGTGACAACTCCGACATGCAGGTCTGGCACTCGCACGTTTCGATCAATGTTCAACTGCAGAATCTCTGCAAACGGGATTATCCGGCGAAACGCGGCATCAGATGGATACCAGCGATCAATCAAGATGATGCTGCCTGGTGGTTGTTTAGTCAGCACGTGCCGGGAGATCCAGGCACGGCTATCGGCGAAGCGCTCACAAACTTCCAACTCCAGATCCCGGCTGGGATTTCTGACGAGTTTGTTCACGAGGGCCATTGTTTCACCCCTGTAGGGATCGCTTTTTTTCTCGCAAAGCCGGATCACTTTTTTGTTGTCTGCCCTCAGTACTTTCGTGACGGCCTCCAACAGTGTGGTTTTGCCGGCTCCCTTGGGCCCATCTAGAGAAACAAACAGCGGACGATTCATTCTTCACATAACGATTGATACACGGTTTTTTTTGCCCTGTTCGTTCGCTGGAACCGCTTGGCGCGACTACCCGAATCGAGTACAGGGCCCTTATGAGCAGACACTGATGGGCACTCTAACTTAGTTTCTGGCGAATGAATGTCCCCCGATGCATTCATGACACCTGTCGATACTGGCGCGGCGTAAACCCGGTCAATGCCTTGAACTGTCGTGTGAACGCACTGTGGTCGGTGTAGCCGCACAGCAATGCCACGTCGGTAATGGGAATTTCGGTGTGCAGCAGTCGGTGCGCATGTTCCAGTCGAATCTTTTGAATCATCTGCCGTGGCGTCAGGTGGAACACGCGCTTGCAATACCGTTCCAGTTGCGCCACCGAAATACCGGCGATCCGCGTCAGTTCGCCCATGGTGATACGGCGATTGAAATGCGCGCGAATGTATTCATCCACCGCCGCCAGGCGCTGATAGGCCGGGTGAGCATCACTGGCCGATTGCAGGTCAACCGAAATTCCCACCAGGCCCATGATTTCACCGCTGCGGTTATACAACGGGCGTTTATGCGTCAGGCACCAACCGGGTTCTCGACTCCCATATAAGTGCAATTCCAATTGGTCTTCCAGAACAAAGCCTTGCTCCAGTACACGACGATCCTGTTCGGTGTAGCCAGGCCCCAATTGTGCTGGAAAGACTTCAGCGCTGGTTTTGCCAAGCAGCGGTTGCAACTGTTTCAACCCGCAGCGCTGAACCAGCGTGCTATTGGCCATGACATAACGCGCCTTCATGTCCTTGATAAAGATCGCGGCATTGGGGATCACGTCCAGCATCGGCAACAGCAGTGCCACGCCCGCCAGTAATTCTTCGAGGGTATCGGGCCGATTCAGGTCGTTTCCTTGGCACAGGATCGCCAATGCGTTCTGCGTCATGACGCTTGTTCTCCCACTCTGCGGACAAGCAAAAATCCTCCCTTGCGCCCTCTCCGCTCAGCAACTGGCCTTCACTTCGGAGCCGGTGTCGAGGCGCGCGCAAGCAGATTGCCCCAAGGTTTACCCCGTGTCGAGGCCATAAGGATTGTGCTGATTTCGTCATTTGCATTCATGGAAAACATCAATCGCTATCGCCCCTGACGCGTTCACTCTATCCGTAGGTTCGGTGGCCTGGTGGTGGCAACCGGCGTACCGGCACACTTCTAAAGGATGGGTTCATGAAACGAGTACATGTCATCGACTCCCACACCGGCGGCGAACCGACTCGCCTGGTGATGAACGGATTTCCCCAATTGCCCGGCCAGACCATGATCGAGAAGCGTGATGCCCTGCGCGATCAGCATGACCACTGGCGCAAGGCCTGCCTGCTGGAGCCCCGGGGAAACGATGTCCTGGTCGGCGCCCTGTATTGCGAGCCGGTCTCGCCGGATGCCACCTGCGGCGTCATCTTCTTCAACAATGCCGGCTACCTCGGCATGTGCGGTCACGGCACCATCGGCCTGGTCAACTCGTTACATTACTTGGGGCACATCGCTCCGGGTGTGCACAAGATCGACACGCCGATCGGCCCGGTCAGCGCGACGCTGCATGAAGACGGCACGGTGACCCTGCGCAATGTGCCCGCCTACCGCTATCGCCAACAGGTGCCGGTAGACGTCCCCGGGCACGGCTGCGTCTACGGCGATATCGCTTGGGGCGGCAACTGGTTTTTCCTGGTGTCCGACCACGGGCAAGTGTTGCAACTCGATAACGTCGAAGCGCTCACCGATTACACCTGGGCAATGCTCAAGGCCCTCGAAGCCCAAGGCATCCATGGCGAAGACGGCGCCGTCATCGACCATGTCGAGTTGTTTGCCGACGACGACCAGGCCGACAGCCGCAACTTCGTCATGTGCCCGGGCAAAGCCTACGACCGCTCGCCCTGCGGTACCGGCACCAGCGCCAAACTGGCATGCCTGGCTGCCGATGGAAAACTGGCCGCGGGTGCGCCCTGGGTACAAGCCAGCATCACCGCCAGTCAATTCGTCGGCAGTTACGAATGGGAAGGCGAACGCGTCCGCCCGTTCATTACCGGCCAGGCCTTCATGACCGCCGACAGCACGCTGCTGATCGACGAACAGGACCCCTTCGCGTGGGGCATTTGAGCGAACACGCTGCATTCCCCACCTCAATCAAGCTGAATAAACGCTTCTAGGAGTGCCAACAATGAGCGCAAACATCTTCACTGGCTGCATGCCTGCACTGATGACCCCCTGCACTGCCGAGCGCAAACCCGACTTCGACGCGCTGGTGGCCAAAGGTCGCGAACTGATCGATATCGGCATGAGTGCTGTCGTGTATTGCGGTTCCATGGGTGACTGGCCTCTGCTCACCGAAGCCGAGCGCCAGGAAGGTGTGGCGCGTCTGGTCGCTGCCGGCGTTCCGACCATCGTCGGCACTGGCGCCGTCAACAGTCGTGAAGCGATTTCCCACGCGGCGCATGCGGCCAAGGTCGGTGCCCAGGGCCTGATGGTCATCCCTCGCGTCCTCTCCCGGGGTGCCTCGCCGGCCGCGCAAAAAGCTCACTTCGCGGCGATTCTGGAGGCTGCTCCAAATCTGCCGTCGGTAATCTATAACAGTCCTTACTACGGCTTCGCCACCCGTGCCGAGCTGTTCTTCGAACTGCGCCGCGAACACCCGAACCTGATCGGCTTCAAGGAGTTCGGCGGTGCTGCTGACCTGCGTTACGCCGCCGAAAACATCACGTCAAAGGACGATGACGTCACCCTGATGGTCGGTGTCGATACCCAAGTGGTGCATGGCTTCGTCAACTGCAACGCCACCGGCGCTATCACCGGCATCGGCAACGCGCTGCCCCGCGAAGTGCTGCAATTGGTGGCCCTGAGCAAACAGGCGGCCAAGGGTGACGCCACGGCTCGCCGCCTGGCCAAAGAGCTGGAATCTGCGCTGCAGGTGCTGTCGTCCTTCGATGAGGGCTGCGACCTGGTGCTCTATTACAAGCACCTGATGGTGCTCAATGGCGACAAGGAATACACCCTGCACTTCAACGAAACCGATGCGCTCAGCGATGCCCAACGGCGCTATGCCGAGACTCAGTACACGTTGTTCCGCCAGTGGTACAAAAACTGGTCGGCCGAACAGAACGTTGCCTGATCCCACCCTGACTGGGCCCGCTGTAAACCCGCCCGGTTTTGCAGCCGGGCCACTTATTCCAGGAAAGCGCCATGACTCTGCCTGCTGCACACAACCCGCACGACATCGCCGACATTGCCGTGGTCGGCGCCGGCATCATCGGCGTCGCTTGCGCGGTGCGGCTGGCACGTCAGGGGCTGCGGGTGGTGGTCCTCGACCAGCAAGACCCTGGCCGGGGCGCCTCGTTTGGCAATGCCGGGCACCTGGCGACCGAACAGGTGTTTCCAATCGCCGACCTGTCCATCCTCAAACGTTTGCCCGCCATGCTCACAGACCCAATGGGGCCGTTGCGCCTGGACTGGAAATACCTGCCACGCGCTCTGCCCTGGTTCACGCGCCTGTTGCTGAACCTGCGCCACGTCCCCTTCCAACGAACCATCGCCGGCCTGCGCGCACTCAACGAAAGCAGCCTGGGCGCCTGGCACCGACTGCTGGAGGACATTGCCCGCCCCCATCTGCTGCGCGAAGACGGCTCGTTGCTGGTGTTCGAACGGGCGGACTCGCATAAAGCAATCGAAGCGCTACAGGCTCGGATGCGCCATCAACACGTACCGGTCGACTACTGGCAGGCCAACGCGGTGCGCGAGGCGGCGCCACAACTCAGCGAGCGAATTCAGGGCGGTCTGTTCTTCCCGCGCACCGGTCATTTTCTCGACCCTTACCGAGTGGTCTGCGAACTGGTCCATGCCGCCAAAGCCTGCGGCGTGCACTTCCTCAAGCACCAGGTCCTGGGCGCACACCTGCATGAACACGGCGTCTCGCTTATCACCGACCAGGGCCGTTTCACCGCCCGCCAGACCCTGATCGCCTGCGGTGCTCACTCCGCGAAGTTGACGGCAGCGCTGACCGGCAAAAAAGTACCGCTGGATACCGAGCGCGGCTATCACCTGATGTTGCCCCATGAACACGGACGGCTGCCGTTCGCCGTCACCTCGCTGGAGCGCAAGTTCATCATGACCCCGATGACCGATGGACTGCGCTTGGCCGGCACCGTCGAGTTCGCCGGCCTCGACCGAGCGCCGGTGATGGAGCGTGCCTGGCAGTTGCACCGGTTAAGTGAAGGCCTGTTCAAACGAGACTTGAACGCTGAGGCGGCGACGCCGTGGATGGGGTTTCGCCCGTCCTTGCCGGATTCCCTGCCGATCATCGACCGGGTGTGCGACGGCAAAGTGCTGCTCGCTTTCGGTCACCAGCACCTGGGCCTGACACAGGCCGCAGTCACAGCCGAACTCATCGCGCAACTGGCTTCGCCTGCGCCTCATACCCATGAATTACCGGACATTGCGCCCTACAGGTTGGATCGATTCTGAAGGTCACCCGCCGCCGGGCGGGTGTGGCAAGTTTCAAACACTGGCATACACTGCGTACACCCATGCAAACGAATGACTGTTCAACGGATCGCCAGGTCCTCGGCAATCCGGGCATCCCAAAATGATCTGGGTGAAGCCAACATGAAAACGGTCACGGCCCTGTTCAGATGCCTGTTCGCTGCCAGCCTGTGCGCGGCGGCGAGCACCTGCGCCCACGCTGCGTCCCCTCCCGGCATCGACTGCGCCAAGACCAGGGCCTCCGTCGAAAAGCTTATCTGTCGCGATCCACAACTGACGCAGATGGACATCGAACTGACGCGTCTTTATCGCCTGGCGCTCACCGATGAACGTTCAGTTCCGCCCCCGGACAAAGTCATCATCGACCAGCAGTTCTGGATCGATGCCCGCAATGGGTGTGCCTCGGGACCGGAACAAAAGATGTGCATCATCCGCAGTTATGCCGAGCGTGCGCACCAGCTTCGCCAAGGCTCGGCCATCGTGCGAACCAAGGATCCAGACCGACTCACCGAAGGCCCCCTGGCGTTTCGTTGTGCAGGATTTAACACGCTGATTACCGCCACTTTCTTCAGTACGCAGCCGGGTGTCGTGTACCTGAAATGGGCCAACACCGCGATCACCCTGAGCCAGGTGCCGAGCGATTCGGGCACTCGATACACCGGCAAGGATTACCAGGGCAATTACAGCTTTTGGCAAGACGGCAACGCGGTGCTTTTCCAGAAGCCAGGCTCACGGGAAATGAGCTGTACGGTCGAACCGGTCAGTTGATGGCTTTGTCGCAAAACCACCCACCGTCTCAGTGCCCGCGAATGTAATGCTCCAATTGCCGAATCAGATCGGCCTGCTCGACGATGGCTTCCTTGACCAGATCGCCAATCGACAGCAGGCCAATCAGTTCACCGTCTTCCACCACCGGCAAATGACGCAGATGACTGTCGGTCATGACGGCCATGCAGCGCTCGATGCTTTGCTGACTCGGCGCAGTCACCACCGGCGAGCTCATGATGTCGCGCACTGGCGTCCCCACTGAAGAGCGCCCCTGCAGCACGACTTTGCGGGCATAGTCACGCTCGCTGATCACCCCGACCACCTGGCCTTTGTCGATGACGGGAAGTGCCCCGACGTTCTTTTCGGCCATGAGCTTCAGGGCCTCCAGCACCATTTCATCAGGTGCGATGCTATGCACCTGACGGTTCTGCACGACCTTGAGTTTGAGCAACTGTGCGGCTGTTTTCATACGTGGCTCCGATTCGATTGCGTGATGCAGTTAATTGCCTTCAAACCGCCGCGACCTCCACCCTCCCCCCGTTCAACCGCACCGGCCAGACCCGCAAACGCTGTTGCGGGTACTCCAGGCAACTACCGTCCTCAAGCCGGAAATGCTGTTTGTAGATCGGCGACGCCACCACCAGGTCGCCCTTGATGCTGCCGATCAATCCGCGACCGATGACATTCGCCCCGGATTGCGGGTCATGGTTGTCAATGGCGTAGAGGGTCTGCCCCTCGGCTCCGGGCAGGTAGAACAGCGCCACTTGTGCGCCGTCGAGCCAGACGACCACGCCGGAGTTACTGACCAGGTCCTGTTGCTCGCAGACGGTTTGCCAGGCGCCGGTGTTTTCCAGGGGCGCAATGCGTCGGGTAGTGGACTGGCTCATCAGGCAATCTCCTCGGTGACAGGGATAAGGTTGAGTTCGGCGGCCATGATCGGACGCCGCTGACCGCGCTCCTGGACAAAGTGAATGTCCGGGTCCGGGCGTTTGTCGTTGACGAAGGTACGGAAACGCTTGAGTTTTTCCGGGTCTTTGAGGGCGTTGGCCCACTCGCATTCATAGCGGTCGACCACCAATTGCATCTGCGATTCGAGCTCTTCACCCAGGCCGAGGCTGTCGTTAATGATCACCTCCTTGAGGAAGTCGAGGCCGCCTTCCAGGCTTTCACGCCATACCGAGGTGCGCTGCAATTTGTCGGCGGTGCGGATGTAGAACATCAGGAAGCGGTCGATGTAGCGGATCAGGGTTTCATCGTCGAGGTCGGTGGCAAACAGTTCGGCGTGACGCGGTCGCATGCCGCCGTTGCCGGCGATGTACAGGTTCCAGCCTTTCTCGGTGGCGATCACGCCCACGTCTTTGCTCTGGGCTTCGGCGCACTCACGGGTGCAACCGGACACCGCGAACTTAAGCTTGTGCGGCGAACGCAGGCCCTTGTAGCGGTCCTCGATGAGCAGGGCCATTTTCACGCTGTCCTGTACGCCATACCGGCACCAGGTGCTGCCGACGCAGGACTTCACCGTGCGGGTCGATTTGCCGTAGGCGTGTCCCGTTTCGAAACCGGCTTCGATCAGCTCGGCCCAAATGTCCGGCAACTCGTGCAACTGCGCGCCGAACAAGTCAATACGCTGACCGCCGGTGATTTTGGTGTAGAGGTCGTATTTCTTCGCCACCACGCCGATGGCGATCAGTTTGTCGGCGGTGATCTCGCCACCTGGGATGCGCGGCACCACCGAATAGGTGCCGTTTTTCTGCATGTTGGCCATGAACGTGTCGTTGGTGTCCTGCAGCGGCACCAGAGAGGCGTCCATGATCGGCTGGTTCCAGCACGATGCGAGGATCGAGCCCACCGCCGGTTTGCACACGTCGCAACCGGTGTGGCCACGGCCATGTTTGGCCAGCAGTTCTTCGAAGGTGATCACCCCTTCTACCCGTACCAATGCGTAAAGCTCCTGACGGGTATAGGCAAAGTGTTCGCACAGGCTTTTGTCGACGCTGACGCCGCGGGCAATCAGCTCATGTTCGAAAACCTGCTTGAGCAACCCGGCACACCCGCCGCAGCCGGTGCAGGCCTTGGTTTGCGACTTGAGCAGGCCGAGGTCGGTGCAGCCACCGTCGATGGCCGAGCAAATGGAGCCCTTGGTGACGTTGTGGCACGAGCACACCGTGGCCGATTCGGGCAACGCGCCCGGGCCCAGGGTCGGCGCGCCTTCGGACGAGGGCAGAATCAGGCTGGCGGGTTCCGCCGGCAAGGCAATCGCGTTCTGCATGTATTGCAGCAGCGTGTCGTAATAGCTGTTGTCGCCGACCAGCACCGCACCGAGTACGTGCTTGCCTGTCGCATCCACCACCAATCGGCGGTAGCTGGCGGTGGTTTCGTCGATGAATTGATAACTGCGCGAGCCCGGCGTGCTGCCATGCGCATCGCCGATGGAGCCGACGTCAACGCCCAACAACTTGAGCTTGGTCGACATGTCCGCGCCCATGAACGGCTCGGCGAATTCGTTGCACAGCCGTGCAGCCACGCCGCGCGCCATCTGGTAGCCCGGGGCGACCAAGCCAAAAATGCTGCCATTCCACGCGGCACACTCGCCGATGGCATAAATGTTCGGATCGCTGCTCAGGCATTGGTCGTCAACCACCACGCCGCCGCGCGGGCCGACTTCCAGCGAGCACTGGCGGGCCAAGGTATCTTGGGCGCGGATCCCGGCGGAAAACACGATCAGGTCGGCCTCCAGAAATTCGTCATTGGCGAAATTCATCCGATAGCGATATTCCTCGCCCGGGCTGATCGATTGAGTGCCTCGCGACAGGTGCACGCCGACGCCGAGGCGTTCGATCTGGGCTTTGAGTGCACGACCGCCCTGCTCGTCCAGCTGCACCGGCATCAGGCGCGGCGCGAATTCCACCACGTGAGCTTCCAGGCCCAGGCTTTTCAGGGCATTGGCGGCTTCCAGTCCGAGCAAGCCACCGCCGACCACCACGCCACGTCGGGCATTGGACGCAGCGGCACGGATTGCATCAAGGTCTTCAAGGGTGCGGTACACCAGGCGCGAATCGCCCTCGGCGCCTTCGATCGGCGGCACAAACGGGTAGGACCCGGTGGCCAGTACCAATTTGTCGTAGGCGACGCAGCCTTGCGCGGTGATCACCTGGCAGCGGGCGCGGTCGATTTCCAGGACCGGCACACCCAAGTGCAAGGTGACGCCCGGGGTCTGGTACAACGAGGCTTCACCCAAGGCGAGCGACTCGGCATCACGTCCGGTGAAGTATTCGGAAAGGTGCACGCGGTCGTAGGCGCGCATCGGCTCCTCGCTGAAAACGTGCAGCCGATAGTGATCAAGGGCACCGCGCTCGATCAGCTGTTCGACACAATGATGTCCGACCATGCCGTTACCGATCACGATCAGCGTTTGCAGCTTGTTCAACGCGGCGACATTGGAATTCATAAGAAGTACCCGACTAAGCCCATCACGGTTCAAAAAGCAAAAAAAAACGCCTGAAACCTTGCGGTTCCAGGCGTCTTTGCCTGTTCTTTTGCGGTGTTGAAACCAGACGTCTATGCCTGACCCACCGATGTTGCCCACGAATCGATCGTCGTTGACCGAGGGGGCTGCCCACTCGACTGCGTTCACGGTGGGCCTGATCGATGTAATGCAGCGATTGTGCCAAGCGCTGAATGTCAGTGTTTTACGGCACCTTCCGGGACTTTAAGGAGATCAACGTGGCGGTTTCTGCCTTGGCTTAGTGCATGCCACCGCACGAAAGCTTTATTAAAGTGCATTTGCACGCTTGGCTTATAGATACCAGCGATACTCCCGCGCACTGATCTCCTGCATGAACGCCAGATGATCCTGGCGCTTGTTCTCGCAATACACGTCTACGAACTCCGCTCCCAGCCCTTCGCGCAGCTGCGGTTGATGCTGCATGGCGCGCACCGCTTCGAGCATCTCCAGCGGGAAGTCGACCCCACTGTTGCGGTCTTCATTGAGCGGCGGGATCGGTTCGTTGCCTGCTTCCAGGCCCTGTTCGAGCCCCACCAGAATCGCCGCCAGCACCAGGTACGGGTTGGCATCGGCACCGGCCAGGCGATATTCGATGCGCAGGTTTTTCGCATCCGATTCCGGAATGCGCAGGCACGCATCACGATCCTCAAAGCCCCAGCTCGCCCGGGTGGCGATGTTGGTGGTGCCGCCCAAACGGCGAAAGGCGTTCTGGTTCGGCGCGAAGATCGGCATGCAATGCGGCAGTAGTTCCAGGCAACCGGCCACGGCATGACGCAACGATTGCTGCTGATTCGCGGCGAGGAGGTTATTGCCGGCGGCGTCATACAGACTGACGTGCACATGCATGCCGCTGCCCGGGTGCTGCAAGTAAGGCTTGGCCATGAAGCTGGCGCGGTAACCGTGTTTCAGGGCCACGCCACGGGTGCTGCGACAGAACAGGGCCGCCCAGTCCGCCGCTCGCAAGCCATCATCAAGATGCCCGAAATTGATCTCGAACTGGCCCGGGCCAAGCTCGGCGGTGATCACTGTGGTATCGATGCCTTGGGCCCGCGAGGCCTCAACCATCTCATCCAGCACCGGCGCAAAACGTGACAGGCGCTCGATGTGCATGTTCGGCTGATCGTCGGCATCGTCGGTCCGATCATCCCGGGGGAATTGCGGCAGTCCGTCGCGCAGCTTTTTATCGAACAGATAGAACTCCAGTTCGAACGCCACCACCGGATGGATGCCTTTGCCGGCGAGCCTGTCCAACACCTGCGCCAGGACCTGGCGCGGCTCGAACACAATCGGCTTCTCGGTGCCGTCCGAGGTGATCAGCATTTGCCCCAGCGGTTGTGCTTCCCAGCTGACCGGCTTGAGTGTGCCGGGCACCAGGCGGCGTAGCGCATCCGGGTCACCGTCGTTGAAGCAGTAGTCGCCAATCTTGAACAAACCGCCTTGCACACCGAGCAGCACACAGTTTTGCGGCAGTTTCAGCGCGCTGCCGGCCGCGACCTTTTCCAGCATTTCCACGGGATAGCGCTTGCCGTAGAAGTGCCCCGGAATGTCCAGGGAAATCAGGTCGACATAACGTACATCAGGGTAGCGTTGGCGAAAGGCGTGCACCTCGGCCAGCAGATCAGCGTCCATCATGGTTGGTCCTATTGTGGTGATCAGGTGTAGACCCAGAGCACTCGCGTGAGGTGCTCGGTGAGGTTGCCGTAGCGGCAACGGGTATGGCTGTCGAACTGAAAGCTGTCGCCGGCCTGCAAGGTGACGGCGTCGTCATCACCCAACCACAGCGTCAACTCGCCTTCGAGCACGTAGCCGCCCTGATCCGAGCTGTCGCTCAAGTGCCGTTCGCCACTGCTGGCGCCGGCTTCGAGGTGACTTTCGAGCATGGAAAACGAAGCCCGCATCTTCGGCGACACCAGAATGTCGGTGATGCCGTTGGCGTAGTACAACGTGCGGCGTTCATCCGGCCGGGTGACCCACGGCAGTTCCTTGGGTTTGGGCAGGCTATAGAAATAGGTGGTCGGCACGCCCAGGGTTTCGCTGATCGCCGTCAGGTCGGCCACGGTGGGTCGTGACAGGCCGCGTTCGACCTGTGAGAGAAAGCCGACGGAACGACCGATCTGGTCAGCCAGATCCTTCAAGGTGTACTTCTTATGCTTGCGCAGATCGTGAATCAGGATCGCCAGCGCGGCGATTTCTTCTTGCTTGTTCATGCCTGGAATTCCGCCAAGTGATTCATCAAATGCTGTCGCGCAGTCGATACCACGCCTTGCCGATGGCTTCCAGCGGCGCCGCCAGGTATTTACCGCCGGGGAAGCTGGGGTTACTCAAGCCCTGATACAACGCCAGTTCATCACTCTGGCCGAGAATCGCGTCGGACACGGCGCGGGCAGCGGCCAGCGTGGGCAGCACGCCATGCCCGGAATACCCCTGAAGCCAGTAGCGATCACCCTTGCGACCAATGTCTGGGGTGCGTTTGAGCGTCAGGTCAATGTGCCCGCCCCAGGCGAACTCCAGCTTCACGCCTTTGAGCTGCGGGAAAACCCGTTCCAGAAACGGCCGGGTTGCGCCGGCAATGTCCCTGGGCATCCCACCCAGATACGTGCATCCACCGCCGAACAGCAAGCGGTTGTCCGGCGTACGACGGAAATAGTCGAGAACGAACTGGTTGTCGGTGACGCAGACATTGCTCGGCAACAGCGCCGTGGCCTGCTCGGCCGTCAGGGGGGCGGTGGCGACTTGATAAGTGCCCACCGGCAACACGCAACTGGCCAGCTGCGGGTCGAGCTCGTCGAGATAGGCATTGCAGGCCAGCACCAGCACATCCGCGCGAATCGACCCGCGTTCGGTGTTTACCAGGAATTGACCGCCCTCCTCTCGATAACTCAGCGCCTTGCTTTGTTCATGGATACGGCCGCCCGCCCGCTCGATGGCGGCGGCCAGGCCGAGGGCCAGTTTGAGTGGATTGAGGTGCGCGCCTTCAGGGTCATAAAGCCCGGCCTGATAGCGCTCGCTGGCCACCCATTCCGGCAACTGTTCACGGCGGATGAACTGCAAGCCATCGTGGCCCCATTTGTGGCTGGCTTCGTGCTGCCACTCCGTCAGCAGACCAACCCGACGGGGCATCACCGATGTCCACAAATGGCCAGCGCGGTAATCACAGTCGAAACCATGGCGAGCCGGCAACTCACGCAGCTCTTGCGCAGCCCAGCGCATGCCGTCCCACAACCGCCGCGCACGCTCGTAGCCCAACGCTGCTTCCAGCGGCGGCATGTCACACGACCAGCCGAGAATGGCCTGCCCGCCATTGCGCCCCGACGCGGCCCATGCCACGCAGCTGGCTTCCAGCAGCGTCACCCGCTTACCAGCCAAAGCCAGGCGCAACGCAGTATGCAGGCCGCTGAAACCGGCACCGATGATGACGATTTCGGTGGTTTGCTCACCGGCAAGCGCCGGTCGGGTGGCCAGACGATCAGCGCAACTGTGGGCGTAATAGCTGGCGACATGCTGCGTGGACTGCTGAAACATACAAGCCTCATGAAATTATATTTTATAATTTCATGAAAAACTACAGCATAAATTTCATACAGGCAACTCAGGTGTGCGGCGATTTATGCCACGGGTAGCCTTGCGCGCTGAGTTGAAAGGCGTAATCAAACAGACGCTTCATGTACTCGCCATCGAATTTCTGATTGCGCGGGCAGATAAAATCCGCGCCGATGTACGCCAGATTGAAATCTGCGCCGTCCTGCTGGGCGATCCGGTAAATGTGATTGAGGTCGCTGATCCCTTGAGTCTGGATCAAGGTGCTGATGGCTCGCCCGCCAATGCTCAAGGTCCGGCGCTTGGTACCGGACCACTGCGGTTCCAGTTTGCCATTGCGAATGACATAGAAATGCCGGGCACGGCGGATACGCGCGCCGGCCACGCTGTTCAACGCCATCACGGTGCCCGGCGGGTAAAGGAACACCTGAGTGAGGACGCCTCCGTCCACGTGCATTTCCTGAAACTGTTGGCCGTCGACCTCCACATCGATCATGACCGGTGAAACGGCACCGGGAATGCTCATCGACGCGATCATGATGTTGCGAAACAGGTGCAGAGCGCCCGGTGCTCCGCTGGAAGCAATCGCGCCCATGTTCCAGGTGACGGGCCGCCCGGCATCGAGGTCGGTGGTGCCGATCATCAGCAGTCGTCCCTTGGCGTATTGCGCAGCGATGGCCGCTAACACGTCGGCGGTGATGTACTTGGCAATGAGGCGCGCCAGGGGCTTGCTGTCCGCGATGCCGTCGCTGGCCAGGCGGGTCAGCACACTTCGCGCATGGAACACATCTTTCGGACCGATTGCGCTGCAGATCCCCAGGATGACCGGGTCATACTCAGGCCCCAGGTAAGCGAACGGTGCGACCAGGGCACCTGCGCTGATGCCGGTGACGACTTTGAAAGGAGGTCGACTCCCATGCAAGCTCCAGCCGGCGATGATGCCCGCCGCGAAGGTGCCGGCGTCGCCGCCCCCCGAAATGGCCAGGTAGTAAGCGAGTGGCAGCGCATCGGTCGGCAACTCTGTGTCGGCGAGCGCCTCGACCTCGCGATCGTTGGCCAGGCTCGCATCCACAATGAACGCCGTCAGGTCCCGGTCCAGCCAGTAGCGCGCATTCGGGATGCCCGGAATGACTGCTTGTTCCGTCAGGTCTTGCGGCACTGCATCACGGCGTTGCAGGCACCCTTCACGCAACATATTCATTGTTGAGGCGCTGGGCCTGGGCAGAAATGGTTTCACGACGCCTCCTCCGGTCCCTGCCATCGACAGAGCGCACTCGACTGACTCGGTGAAAACTGGCCTCCGCCATCATGCGCGCACCCTAAAACCCATGACTACTTTTCAGTCAGGCGGCGGTCTCCTGAAGACCAGCAATTTGCCGGTGGCTCTCTGCACCACCTTGTCATTCTGATTGAGGGTCTCCATGAACATCGTCACTACGCCCCGGTCGGGTTTGGAGCTGGACGGGTCGATGGCCTGCACGGTGCATTGCAGGCGCAACAGGTCATTGGGGTAAGTCGGTGTCGGCCAGCTCAGCTCGATGCCCAACCCGATGATGCCGTCCGCCAACGGCACGCTGTCCACCAGCAGCTTCATGGTCAGGGCGGCGGTGTTCCAGCCGCTGGCGGCCAGGCCGCGGAACAGGCTCAACTCGGCAGCTTCAGGGTCGAGATGAAACGGTTGCGGGTCGTACTCCTGGGCGAAGGCCAGCATCGACGCTCGATGGACCCGCACGCTGTCGCTTTCGAACTGCTGACCCAGGCTCAGGTCATCGAGGTAGAGTTTTTCCCAGGCATGTACGGTCATGATTGTTCCCTGCGCAGCGCATCAGGAATAACCGATTTCGCTGAGATCGATGGCTACCAGCAAGGCATCCATGTCAGCCAGGCCGTCCTTCCCGCGTCGGTAGGCACGACGCTTGCCGGGCATGCGCAGCCCGTCAGCCTCGATGTAGTCAGACACATATTGGGTGGCAGGCATACCACCACTGACATCCACGTTGTAGTCGTGTCGCCGCAGCAGGAAGTCTTCACCGAAGTAGAAATCCTGTACGGCGCAGTGCGTGGCGATGCTTTCGGGAAAGTGCACCCGCAAACGGCGCCAGCGCTCGGTTGCTTCTTGCCAGGGTTCGATTTCCTCGGTCACCACACCCGGCCACTTGAACAGAAAAGGCATGGTCAGGTAGGACCAGAGCGCATACCCGTTGAAGTACGCGCGATGCAGCGGATCCCACGGGGTGTTTTCGGTGTGGTCGCCAAAGGATTCCCGGGGCGCCCGGCGCTCGGCGATCACCTGCCCGTCGGTGGCTTCGATGGCGATTCGATCGGGTGAATAGGCTGTCCGTTTATCCGGGCCACCGAAGGGGGTTACCGAGGCTTTCTGTTCATGCAGCCAAACGGTCATCTGGCGAGGGGCGCTGTCCTGGGTCAGCCCTTTCGCGGCCCAGAGCGAGCCGCCGGTCACCAGGGTGGCGCGCACAGTGTTGAAGCTGTTCCAGCGGTCCAGACCACCATGGGCGATCAGCACCTGATCCAGCAGTGGATGATCCTGCGCATTCACAGTGGCGGCCCTCCTGTTTCCGATGGTCGATCCTGCACCCACTGCCAGAATAATTGATAGCCGACGGCAAGGACCACCGGCCCGATGAACAGCCCGATGATGCCACTGGTGACCATGCCGCCCAACGCACCGATCAACACCACCGGCATCGGCACGTCGACACCGCGCCCCAGCAGCAAGGGTTTGAGGACGTTGTCCACCAGGCCGGCAATGAACACATAGATGGCGAAAATAATGGTCGCGGTGCTGGCGCCTTCGGTGGCAAAAACGAAGGCAATCACCGGTAGCGTAATCAGCGTCACCGGCAATTGCATGATGCCGAGCAGCAGCACCGCCAAGGCCAGCAGACCGGCACCGGGGATGCCCTTGAAGACAAAGCCGAGGCCCACCAGCAGCATCTGGATGAACGCGATGCCGACCACGCCCAACGCCACCGCACGGATGGTAGCGGTGCACAGTTCAGCGATTTTCGGGCCCCGTGCCGGACCGCTGACTCTGGAGGCAATCTGGACCGCGGCGCGACTGCCGCCTTCGCCATGGGCCATGAAAATCCCGGCAATGATCAAGGCGAAGATGAACGTCAGGAAACCCATGCCGACACCCGCGAGTTTACCCAACAGGCCCAGGCTGACGTGTTTGATTTGCGGTACGTATTTGGCGGTCAGCTCGGGAAGATTGGTGGAGGCTTGAAGCCACAGATCAGAGAGTGGCCGGCCCACCAACGGCCAACTGGCAACTGATTCGGCCGGCGGTGGAATGTGAAAACCACCGCCCTTGACGACGTCCATCGCCCGTTCGACCGAATCGGCAATCGAGGTACCCAGCAGGTAGATCGGCACCATCAGGATGACGATGGCGATCAGAATGATCAGCGTCGCGACGTGCCCGGGTTTGTGGCTCCCCCTGAGTCGCTCTTGCAGCGGATAGAGGGTGATCGCCAGGATCAGCGACCACAACATCAAGTCGCGGAACGGGCTGAATATCTGGAAACAGAAAAGTACCAGCACCGCGATCAACCCGGCACGAATCATTACATCGAGCAGGGTGCGGCTCAGCGTTTTCTCGGTAAAGGGTGTGGGCTCCACGGGTGGCTCCTTGCAGATCACTGCAACGGTAGCGGATCGGTTAGCCCAGCATAGACGCTCAATACACGGCGTGAGGCCTCAACGCAATTTCAGTGGATCGACCAGTCCGGCGGCAATGGCCATGCCCACCAGGTCCGGCAGGTTGCTGGCCTGCATGCGCTTCATCACGCGTGAGCGATACAGGTCGACGGTTTTTGCGCTGACGCCCAGTTGCTCGGCGATTTCCCGAGTGGTGTAACCCTGCACCAGCGGCAGCAAGACATCGCGCTCGCGGGGGGTCAGTGTCAGCAAACGGGCTTGCAAGGCGTCATGGCCCTGATTACCCGAACGGTTGGCCGCGCAGTTGCTCAGCGCCTGTTGCACGCTGTCCAGCAACAACTGCTCGTTGTAGGGTTTTTCGATGAAGTCATGGGCGCCCGCCTTGAACGCGCGCACCACAATGGGCACATCGGCGTGGCCGCTGACGAAGATGATCGGCAGGTTCAACTCCCGAGCGCGCATTTCTTCCTGCACGTTCAACCCGCCCATGCCGGGCATGCGCACATCCAGCAGCACGCAGGCGTCGAGCGTGGCATCACAGGCGCTGAGAAACTCCACGCCACTGGTAAAGGGCAAGGCCTTGAGCCCGACCGATTCCAGCAGCCAGACCGTTGAATCGAGCATGCCCTGGTCATCGTCGACCACATACACCACGTGCTCAGTCACACCTGCCATTGCGTTATTCCTGTTGTTGTTTTGTTGGGCCGGCAAGCGGCAAGCGGCAACCCATCAGCAACCCGACCGGTTGGCGCCGGGCCTGCAATTCACCGCCGAAACCTTCGATGATGCTGCGGCTCATGGACAAGCCAAGGCCCAGGCCATCGGCCTTGCTGGTATAGAACGGGGTAAATATCTGCTCCAGTTCGGGCTCACTGACGCCCGGCCCCTGGTCTTGAACACGGATTTCCACGGTGGCACCACCGCCCTGCTCCGCCGTCATCACGATCAGCGAGGGCTGCCCCGGATGTTGTTCGCGGTTGGCGTCGATGGCATTGCGCAACAGATTGAGCAGCACTTGCTCCAGCAACACCCGGTCGGCATAAACGGGCGGCAGATTATCCGGCAGTCGATCCTCGATTGTCACTTGGCAATTGCTCGCTTCCCAGGCACACAAACGCACGGCCTCGCGGGCGACGTCGGTAAAATTCAGGGCCTGCATGCGCCGCTGCCCCTTGCGCAGAAACGCCCGTAAGCGCTTGATCACTTCCGAGGCATGGGTGGCGTGATGGGTGATGCGTTGCAGCCCTTTCGCCACGCGTTCGGCGGCCTCGGGGTTGGTGTCGAGCGTCTGTAAATAGCGTTGACTGGCATTGGCGTAATTGACCACGGCGGCCAACGGCTGGTTGATTTCGTGGGCAATGCCCGAGGCCAGCTCGCCGAGCGTGACCAGTCGCGCCGTGTGTGCCAATTCGTCTTGATGGCGGCGCTGTTGCACCTCGCGCAATTCACGCTCGGTCATGTCCCGCGCCACCAAAGAGTAATAGCGCTCGCCGCCGGCCGAACGGTGCGCCAGCAGCACCAGCGACACCGGCACCGACGTGCCGCCACCGGGCGGTTGCAACCGTGCATCGGTGCTCCACACGCCGTCGCGTTCGGCGCTGCTCCAGCCGTCACGTTGCAGGCGCGTCAGGTCAGCGCTGGCAAACAGCTGCGCCAGGGCCGGCATCGGTTGTTGCTCGTCGATATCGAGGATGCGCCGTGCGGCCGGGTTGAGGTAAGTGACTTGCCCGTCAGGGTCGATGAACAACACCGGATCGGTGTTGGCCTCGACCACTTCCGCCAGGCGCCGCTTGTTTTCTTCGGCCTGTACCCGGGCGGTGATATCCCGGGACACGCTGACCACCTCGACCACCGCGCCGGTGTAGGTTTCACGGATCGCCCGGCTGGCGGTTTCGAACCACAGGTAATGCCCGGCGCGGTGGCGAATGCGGTACGTCATGGTGTGATAACCGTCCTGCTCCAGCGCGTCCCGCGCACGCTGCACCAGGTTGGCGAAGTCCTGGCCGTGAAACAGGCCCTGGGCCATTTGCCCGCGCAACTCTTCGGGCCAGTAGCCAAGCAATGTCCAGGATGCCGGCGAGGCATCGAGAAAACGCCCGTCCGGGGTGTGCCGGGAAATCAGGTCGGTGGTGTTCTCGATGATCAGCCGGTACAGCCGCCGTGCCGTGGCGGCTTCGCGTTCGGCCAATACTTGTACCGTGGCGTCGCGGCAACGGGCGAGCACGCGGTTGTCCTGGGGATCGGGGATAAACGTCCAGATCAGAATCTGCGCCTCGAACTGGGCTTCGACCCCTTCAATGGCACGTTGCTGGTCGAGGCAGGCACGCACTAACACCCGATGATTGACCGGCAAAAAGCCCAGCACTTCGGTCAGCGGTTTTTCCGCGAGCAGGGCCAGCAGCGCGGCGTTGAACTCCAGCGGTCGGCCCTGCGCATCTAGCAACAGACTCGGTTGTGGGTCGTGCCCCAACAGCGGCGACCCCCGCAGCATGCCGTTGACGCTGCTGAGCAAGGTGGTCAACAAATCCTGCACCCAACCCAGCCAGTCCAGACTCACGCCGTCGCAGACTTCCACCAGCAACAGGCCTGACTGCCCCGCCTGTAAGGCCAGATCAAACACTTGGCCATGGCTGATGGCTGCGCGGCGTAATCGGCCGGACAGCCAGCAATCGAGTTGCCGCACCTGGGCCAGGTCCAGGCGCCCGGTCTCGCCCAGCCGATCAAACAGCAGCTGATCGCTGGCCAGCGACGGATCGCCAAGGCCCGGCGGGAAATGCTGGGCGGCGCCTTCGTGGCTGTAAATTCGCGCGGTGGGTTGCCAACTCAGGTAAACCGCCCGCCGCACCTCGGGACATTCCTGCAGCGCACGGCACAACGCATCCGCCCGAGCGGCCAGGGACACGCCCTCGCGCTGCAGGCGCAACCAGCTGTGCAATCGAACGGGAGTCAGGGTCATCACAGGTCCGCATTGTCGGGGGAGCCAAGAATATACCGGCGCTAGAGGTATCGCCGCATTCATTTGGAGGCAGAAGAATAAAATATAGTACAAATACTATACTGCGTAGGTTGTACTTCCATATCCGTGGCAGATTGTTATATAAAGCACACCGGACATAAAGGATGACCTCAGCGGCTACGCTGAACAGGCCCATCCATAGAGCTAACAATCAGCCACCGAGTACCCGTCATGTCGATCTATGAACAAGGGCTAGGCCCTTCGGCTGTCAATCACATTGCTTTGTCGCCGCTCAGCTTCATCGAACGCACTGCCAGCGTTTACCCCCACTACCCCGCCGTGATCCACGGTTCGATCCGTCGTACCTGGGCGCAGACCTACACCCGTTGCCGGCGTCTGGCCTCGGCGCTGGCCGGTCGTGGCATCGGCAAGAACGATACGGTGGCAGTGATGCTGCCCAACATTCCCGAGATGCTTGAAGTGCATTTTGGCGTGCCGATGATCGGCGCCGTGCTCAACCCGCTCAACGTGCGCCTGGATGCCGAAGCCATTGCCTTCATGCTGCAGCATGGTGAAGCCAAGGTACTGATCACCGACCGTGAATTCCATGACGTGATTCACGCGGCCATCGGCATGCTCGATCACCCGCCGCTGGTCATCGACGTCAATGACCCGGAATACGGCGAAGGCAAGGCCGTCAGCGACCTGGATTATGAAGCGCTGCTGGCCGAAGGCGATCCGGATTACGCCTGGCAATGGCCGGACAACGAGTGGCAAGCCATCTCGCTGAACTACACCTCAGGCACCACCGGCAACCCGAAAGGTGTGGTCTACCACCATCGCGGCGCGTACCTGAACTCGCTGGGCAACCAGATGACCTGGGCCATGGGCAACCATCCGGTCTACCTCTGGACCCTGCCGATGTTTCACTGCAACGGTTGGTGCTACCCGTGGATCATCACCGCCATGGCCGGTGTGCATGTGTTCCTGCGCCGGGTCGATCCGCAGAAAATCCTCACGCTGATTCGCGAGCATCAAATCACGCACCTGTGTGCTGCGCCTATCGTGCTCAATGCATTGGTCAACATGCCGGAATCGGCGAAAGCGGCCATCGACCATCCGGTCAACGCCATGGTTGCCGGTGCTGCACCGCCCGCCAAAGTGATCGGCGCCGTGGAAGAAATGGGCATCAAGGTCACGCACGTCTATGGCCTGACCGAAACCTACGGTCCGGTGACGCTCTGCGCCTGGCATGCCGAATGGGATGAGTTACCGCTGGACGAACGGGCACAGATCAAATCCCGTCAGGGCGTGCGCTACCCGACGCTTGAAGGTGTGATGGTCGGCGACTCAAAGACGCTGGAACCTACTCCACGGGACGGTCAGACCATCGGTGAGATCTTCATGCGCGGCAACACCGTGATGAAGGGCTACCTGAAAAACCCGACCGCCACCGCCGAAGCATTTGAAGGCGGCTGGTTCCACACCGGTGACCTGGCGGTGTGTCATCCCAATGGTTATGTCGAGATCAAGGACCGACTCAAGGACATCATCATTTCCGGCGGCGAGAACATTTCCACCATCGAACTGGAAGGCGTGCTGTATCGCCATCCGGGCGTGATGGAAGCGGCCGTGGTTGCCCGTCCCGATGAAAAATGGGGAGAAACGCCCTGTGCGTTCATCACCTTGAAGGCCGACCACCAGGACGTTCGCGAGACCGACATCATCAGTTTCTGCCGCGAGCATCTGGCGGGCTTCAAAGTCCCGCGCACGGTGATCTTCACTCTGTTGCCGAAAACGTCCACCGGCAAAATCCAGAAGTACGTCCTGCGCGACAGGGCTAAAGCGCTCTAACCCGAACCGACGTTTTACCCACCCGGCGGCAGGTGTTTCATCTGCCGCTTCGGGCTCGTGCAGGCCGAATTCGGCCCTGCCCTGCCCCCAGACACATAACAAAAACAATGTGGAGCCACCCATGATCGACATCCATTCAACCGATACCCAACGTTGTGAACGCATTCGGACCAATCCGAAATTCCTTCAATTGGTGAGCAGCCGTTCGCGCCTGGCCTGGTCGCTGAGTGCCGCCGTGCTGGGCACTTACTACGGATTCATGCTGGTGGTGGCGTTTGCCCCGCAATGGCTGCATGCGCCAGTCGCCGAGCATCGGATGTTGACCCTGGGCATGCCGGTGGGTGCGGCGATCATCATTTTTTCCTGGCTGCTGACCGGTTGGTACGTCTACCGCGCCAACACGCGTTTCGATGCACTGGGCGCCGCCATTCTCGAGGAGAGCAAGTGATGAACCTGCTGCGTAAGCTCATCCTCGCCGCTGCCGGCCTGTTGCCGGCCTCCATCGTCCTCGCCGCCCCGACAATGGGCGCAGTGGAAAAACAACCGCTGAACCTGCATGCGATCGGCATGTTCTTCGTCTTCGTGCTGGGCACCCTGGCGATTACCTGGTGGGCCGCACGGCAAACCAAATCCACGTCGGACTTCTACACCGCTGGCGGTGGCATTACCGGGTTCCAGAACGGCCTGGCAATTGCCGGTGACTACATGTCCGCCGCCACGCTGCTGGGGCTGTCCAGCCTGGTGTTTGCCAAGGGCTACGATGGCTTCATCTACACCATCGGCTTCTTTGTCGGCTGGCCGATCATCACCTTCCTGATGGCCGAACGCCTGCGCAACCTGGGCCGCTACACCTTCGCGGACATCGTTTCCTATCGACTCGACCAGAACAAGGTGCGGATCTTCGCCGCGTTCGGTTCACTGACGGTGGTGTGCTGCTACCTGATCGTGCAGATGGTCGGGGCCGGTCAGTTGATCAAGTTGCTGTTCGGTCTCGACTACCCGGTTGCGGTGGTGATCGTCGGTGCATTGATGCTGGTCTACGTGATCTTCGGCGGCATGATTGCCACCACCTGGGTGCAAATCATCAAGGCTGTGCTGCTGCTCGCCGGCGGAACCACCCTGGCGGTGATGGCCATGTCGCAGTTTGGTTTCAGCTACGAAACCCTGGCCGACAAAGCCGTCCAGGCCCATGCCAGCGGCTGGAACATCATGGGGCCAGGCTCGATGCTCGCCGACCCGATCAACACCGCGTCGATGTCGTTGGGCCTGGTGTTCGGGATTGCCGGTCTGCCGCACATCCTGATGCGTTTCTTCACCGTGCCGAACGCCAAGGAAGCGCGCAAGTCGGTGTTCTACGCCACAGGCTTTATCGGTTTCTTCTTCCTGGTGGTCTGCACCCTGGGCTTTGCCGCGATGGTCATCATCGGCACCGACCCGCAGTACTACGTCAACGGTGAAGTCGGCGGCGCCCTGATCGGCGGCGGCAACATGGTTGCCATGCACCTGGCCAAAGCAGTGGGCGGCAACCTGTTCTTCGGTTTCCTCTCGGCCGTGGCCTTCGCCACCATTCTGGCGGTCGTCTCCGGACTGGCCCTGGCCGGTGCCTCGGCGATTTCCCATGACCTCTACGCCACGGTGTTCAAGAAAGGCAAGGCCAGCCAGAAACAGGAAATGCGCGTGACGCGCATGGCGACGGTAGGCCTGGGCATCATCGCGATTCTGCTGGGCATTCTGTTCGAGAAGATGAACGTCGCGTTTCTGGTAGGCCTGACCTTCGGCATTGCCGCGTCGACCAACTTCCCGGTGCTGATCATGGCCATGTACTGGAAAGGCCTGACCACCAAAGGCGCGATCCTCGGCGGTTTTGCCGGCCTGATCTGCGCACTGGTGCTGGTAATCCTGTCGCCAGCGGTCTGGGTCACCGTGCTCGGTCACGCTCACGCGATCTTCCCCTACGACCACCCGGCGCTGTTCTCCATGCCGCTGGCGTTCTTCGTGATCGTCGTGGTGTCGAAACTCGACCGCAGCGTGCGCGCCGACAAGGAGCGTGACGCCTACGCCGACCAGTTCGTTCGCGCCCAGACCGGCCTTGGTGCCGCCAGCGCTTCCGCTCATTGATTGAAAGGGCACGGTCTGCCGTAACGGCGCCGTGCCCACCGCACACCTTTTGAGGTTCACGTTATGCCCGAATTCAACGCCCCGCTGCGCGACATGCGCTTTGTGCTGCACGAAGTGTTCGATGCCCCGGCCCTGTGGGCGCGCTTGCCGGCCCTGGCCGACACGGTCGACGCCGCCACCGCTGACGCCATTCTTGAGGAAGCGGCGAAAGTCACTTCGCACCTGATTGCGCCGTTGAATCGCAGCGGCGACGAAGAAGGCGCCCAGTGGCTCGATGGCCAGGTCAGCACGCCGATCGGCTTCAAACAGGCTTATGCCACCTTCATCGAAGGGGGCTGGGTGGGCCTTTCCGGTAATGCCGATTTCGGCGGCATGGGCATGCCGAAGATGCTTGCCGTGCAGTTCGAAGAAATGCTCTACGGCGCCAACTCAAGCTTCGCCCTGTATTCGGCGTTGAGTTCCGGGGCCTGCCTGGCGCTGGATGCCCACGCCAGCGAGACCCTGAAAAATCTGTATTTGCCACCGATGTACGAAGGCCGCTGGGCCGGTTCCATGTGCTTGACCGAAGCGCATGCCGGCACTGATCTGGGGATCATCCGCACCCGCGCCGAACCCCGGGCCGATGGCAGTTTCAGCATCACCGGCAGCAAGATCTTCATCACCGGTGGCGATCAGGACCTGACGGAAAACATCATCCATCTGGTGCTGGCCAAACTGCCGGACGCGCCAGCCGGACCGAAAGGGATCTCGCTGTTCGTCGTGCCCAAGGTGCTGGTCAATGCCGACGGTTCTCTCGGCGACGCCAATGCCGTGAGCTGCGGTTCGATCGAACACAAGATGGGCATCAAGGCTTCGGCCACCTGCGTGATGAACTTCGACGGTGCCAGCGGTTGGCTGGTCGGCGAAGCCAACAAAGGCTTGGCGGCGATGTTCACCATGATGAACTACGAGCGCCTGTCCATCGGCATTCAGGGCATCGGCTGTGCGCAAGCGTCCTATCAGAGCGCCGTGGCTTACGCTCGTGAACGTGTACAGAGCCGCGCACCGACCGGCGCGATGGCCCCGGACAAAGTGGCTGATCCGATCATCGTCCACCCCGATGTGCGCCGCATGTTGCTGAGCATGAAAGCCATGACCGAAGGTGGCCGCGCGTTTGCCAGTTACGTCGGTCAACAACTGGACCTGGCGAAGTTCTCCGATGACGCCCAGGAGCGCGACAGCGCACAAACCCTGGTCGCGCTGCTGACACCAGTGGCCAAGGCGTTCTTCACCGACACGGGTCTGGAAAGCTGCATCAACGGCCAGCAAGTGTTCGGCGGCCATGGCTACATCCGCGAATGGGGCCAGGAACAGTTGGTCCGTGACGTGCGCATCGCGCAGATCTACGAAGGCACCAACGGCATTCAGGCGCTGGACCTGCTCGGCCGCAAAGTGTTGGCCGACAGCGGCTTCGCGCTGCGTCAATTCACCGGGGAGATCCGTCGTTTCGCCCATCAGCCTGACGCGCCCTACTCCGTGCAACTGTTCGATGCCGTGCAGCGTCTGGAAAACCTGAGCGACTGGCTGCAAGACCAGGCCGCCACCAACCGCAACGAAATCGGCGCGGCTTCGGTCGAGTATTTGCACCTGTTCGGTTACGTCGCCTACGCCTGGCTCTGGGCGCGCATGGCCCAGGTCGCGAAGAAAAAACTCAGCGACGACCCCCAATTCTATGGCGCGAAGATCGCCACCGCCGATTTCTACATCCGTCGCCTGCTTCCGCGCACATTGAGCCTGGAGCATTCCATTCTCGCCGGCAGCGCCTCGTTGTACGGCCTGAGCGCCGAACAGTTCTAACGATTGAACCGACGCGGCGCCACGCTCCTCTCGATTCGGCGTCCGCGTTTTTTTATTGATAAGCCCTCGTCCACCCGGCGAGGGCCGCGGGACCTGTCTTTCCATAATAAAAACAAAGGGGCTTCACCATGGACCGCAACACCCGCATCCTCGCTACCCGACTATTGCTGGCCGGCGGCGTCATCAGCCTCTCGGCCCCCGCCGCAGCTGACTTTGTCAAAGACAGCAAGGCCAGCCTTGAGCTGCGCAACTTCTATTTCAATCGGGATTATCGCCAGGACAACGCCGCCCAATCCAAACAAGAGGAATGGGCCCAGGGTTTCCTGCTGCGCTATGAGTCGGGCTTCACCGACGGTTTGGTCGGTGTCGGTTTCGATGCCATCGGCCTGGTCGGCGTCAAGCTTGATTCGAGTCCTGATCGCGCCGGTTCCGGCCTGCTCAAACGCCATCGCGACACGAGCAAAGGCGCTCAGGACGAGTACGGCGAACTGGGATTGACCGCTAAACTGCGCGCCTCCAAAAGCACCCTGAAACTCGGCACGCTGCTGCCGAAATTGCCGACGGTGCTGGCCAACGATTCACGGCTGTTGCCACAAACCTTCAAGGGCGGTCAATTGAACTCGCTGGAGATTGAAGGCTTGACCGTGGATGCCGGGCGGCTAACCCAGGTCAATCAGCGTGACTCCTCGGACTACGAGGACATGGGCATCACCCGGACCGGCGCCAAAGGCATCACCACGCGGCACCTCGACAGCGACAGCTTTGATTTCGCCAGCCTGAACTACAAATGGACCAGTAACCTCGCCACCGGCTACAGCTACGGCCACCTCGACAACTTCTATAGCCAGCACCTGGTGAACCTGACCTACGTGATGCCGGTAACGACGGGGCAATCGTTCAAGACTGACCTGCGCTTTGCCCGCTCCACGGATGATGGCGGCAGCAATGTCGACAACAATGCGATTGGCGCCATGTTCACCTACAGCCTCGGCGGTCACGCGTTTGGCCTGGGTTATCAAGGCATGAGCGGCGACACCGGTTTTGCCTACATCAACGGCACCGACGCGTTTCTGGTGAACTTCGTGCAGATCGGTGACTTCGCCAGCAAGGACGAAAAATCCTGGCAGGCGCGTTACGACTACAACTTCGCGGCCATGGGCGTGCCGGGCCTGACCTTCATGACCCGCTATATCACTGGCGACAATATCGACCTGGGCGGCAACCGTCCCGAAGGCAAGGAATGGGAGCGTGATACCGACATTGGTTATGTCGTGCAGAGCGGTCCGCTGAAGAATGTCGGGGTGAAATGGCGTAATGCGACGGTGCGTTCGACCAACTTCGGCAGCGATCTGGATGAGAATCGCTTGATTGTCAGCTACACACTGCCGATCTGGTAACGATTCAGGCTTCACAAGGGGGGACTCGCTTGGCGGCGCAGTTCCCCTTTTTGTTGTGGATTTTCGCTGAGATGGCGAGCCTCTTCGCGAGCAGGCTCGCCCCCACAAGGGGAACGCGGTCAACGGTAGGAGCGAGCCTACTCGCGAAGGCGGCCTCAAAGGCGCCAAACATGAGAGTAGGTTAAGATGCCTGCAAACCAGGCCCGCCGCGAGACGCCCCGCATGACTGATACCACCCCCCGCCTGATCAAGAAATACCCTAATCGCCGACTCTACGACACCCACACCAGCAGTCATTTGACGCTGGCGGATGTGCGCCAACTGGTCGTCGATAAAGTTGCGTTTAAGGTGGTCGATGCCAAGAGCGGCGAAGACCTGACGCGCAGTATCCTGCTGCAAGTGATTCTGGAAGCCGAAAGCGGCGGCGAGCCGATCTTCACCAGCGAGATGCTGATGGGGATTATCCAGTTCTACGGTCCGTACCAGGGTGTGCTCGGCAGCTACCTGGATAAAAGCATCCAGACCGTCATCGACATCCAGTCCCAGACCGGCGCGCAGTCATCCGAAGCCTGGAGCGACTTCATGCATCAACAGGCCCCGGTCATGCAGGACCTGATGCGCCAGTATGTCGACCAGTCCAAGGCCTTGTACCTCAATACCCAGAACCTGTTCGGCATGTTTGGCGCCAAGCCCGGCACCGATAAAGGGCCGAAAAAAAATGGCGATGGGGAATAAACCCATCGCCATCGTTTGTGCCGCTGGCCTGAAATGACTTACTTGTTACCGCTGGTGGCCTTGGCGCTCGCTTCTGGTGCTGCTTTGGTGGCAGCGGCAGTGGCGGCGTCAAAATTGCTCTGAGCCACATCGGAAGCCTGTTTCACGGCTTTCTGTGCGCTTTCAAACACGGTACTGGCATTGGCAAGGCCCGACTTGAATGCAGCCACGACAGGCTCGGAGCCGGCCGGTGCATTCTTGCTGATCGATTCAACAAACTCATTGACCTGCTGGGTGCCCGCCTCGACCTGACTCGACGTCAGTTTGGCGATGTCCGACTGCGTGCCCACGATCAGCGCTTGAACCTGACGATTGAACTCGGCCAGACGTTCGGCCTGCGCGCTCGGCTGGGTAAACGATGCCTGCAAATCGGCAAAACCTTGTGGGTCACGCACGGCCAGCAGCTTGCGCACGCCTTCGAAGTGCTCTTCGGTGGAGTCGCGCAGTGCCTTGAACTGCAACTGGCTCAGCTGTTCAACGCTGGCGAAGACTTTGCCGCTGATCTGCTGCAAAAGATCGAGGTTGGCTTTCTGAGCGGTTTGCAGTTTTTCCGAATTGAAAAAAGACATGCTTTATCTCCTGGTTCTGGAAGGCCCGGATGGGCCTGAGGACGCGATAGCGATCCTGCCAGACATCGCGTTAGCCTTGATATTGCAGTGCACAAAACTATTTGGCAACGGCTATTTTGTGCGGCGCACAATAAAGTTCGCTTCCTTGACCGTTATTCCCTATACACTCGTGAAAATCGAACGACCGGCTTGATTGCTATTAGTCAGGGCAACGTTCCCACGCAAGGCGTCAGGAGTTCACGATGGGTCAGGAAGAAAATATTGCGCTGCAAGATAAAGGGCTTTCGACTGCGTCCGGTGTGTTCGAGCACCTGAACCATCTGCAGCGCCTCAATACCCGCAACGTTATTGACGCCGTGCAACAGCGCCAGGCCAAAACCTACGCACCTTCAAGTCTTGAACAACTCAAGCAGCCGACCGCCGCTGACTGGCAGGAATACTTCACCGACCTTGGCCAACGCAGCGTGCTGTTCTGGGACACCTTGCGTCAGCGCGGCGACAACACCCTGGCCCACGAACGCGCCGGGTATCCGCTGCTGCTCAAGTTCAACCCTGAAACCCTGATTGCCGGTGAAGACCTGCCGCGCCCGGTCAACTACTCGCTGCTGCAGATCATCGCGGGCCCCGGGCAACAGCTCGACAGCAAAAAGCAGCCGGTGATCATCATCGACCCACGCGGCGGCCACGGTTCAGGGATTGGCGGTTTCAAACAGGATTCGGTCATCGGCGAAAGCCTGCGCGCCGGCCACCCGACCTATTTCATTTCGTTCAGCCATTCGCCACGCCCCGGGCAAACCCTCGCGGACATCGTTGCAGCCCAGGCGCGGTTTATCGAAGAGGTCAGCGCGCGACACCCCGCCAGCACCAAACCCGTGGTGATCGGCAACTGCCAGGCCGGCTGGGCGTTGATGGGCCTGGCGGCGACCCGCCCGGAACTGCCGGGACTGATCATCGTCAATGGCGCGCCTTTGTCCTACTGGGCGGGCGTCAATGGGCGCAATCCGATGCGCTACACCGGCGGTTTGCTGGGCGGCGGCTGGATGGCACGCCTGGGCAGCGACCTGGGCAATGACCGTTTCGACGGCACCTGGCTGGTGAGCAATTTCGAAAGCCTCGACCCGGCCAACACCTGGTGGGGCAAGTACTACCACCTGTTCAGCGAAGTCGACAGCGAGGCCCCGCGCTTCCTCGATTTCGAACGCTGGTGGGGCAGCCCGACCCTGCTCAATGGCGAAGAGATCGAGATGATTGTCGATGACCTGTTCATCGGCAATCAACTGTCCGGCGGCCTTGGGCGCAAGAGCAGCGGGCTCGACCTCAAACGCATCGAAGTGCCGGTGGTGGTGTTCTGTTCCTATGGCGACAACATCACCTCGCCCCAGCAAGCACTGGACTGGATCACCGACGTCTACCCCAGCGATCTCGCCCTGCAAAATGCCGGTCGCACCATCGTTTACCTGCGGCACGCGAGCATTGGCCATCTGGGCATCTTTGTTTCCGGCGAAGTCGCGCGGCGTGAGCACCGGGAGTTGTTGGGCGCCGTCGACGCGATCAACGAACTGCCGGGCGGGCTCTATGAAATGCTCATCGAGGACCTGCCGGAACATTCGCCAACGCCCTACGCCGTGCGTTTCGAGCGACGACGTATCGCCGACATCCACGGTGACGCGCAGCCGCCCCGTGACGATGATCGCGAATTTGCGCTGGTCGAGCGTGCCTCTGATTTCAACAACACTCTTTACGACGGGTTTGTAAGGCCGTGGTTGCGCCAGTTAATCAACGAGCCGACCGCCGAGCTGATGCGCAAGGCCCACCCGTTTCACCAGCAACAGGTGATGTGGAACAGCTTGAACCCGGCGCTCTGGTGGTTGGCAGGCAGTGCCGCCCAAGTGAGCAAGAACCGTCAGCCGGCAAACCCGTCCAATCCGTTGCTGGCCTGGCAGGCATTGTTTTCCAACCAGATACAGGATGCCTTGAACGGCTATCGGGACCTGCGTGATGCCGCTCAGGAAATGAGCTTTTACGGCGTGTATGGCGTGCTCAACAGCCTTACCGGCAACGTACCGGCTCGCAATCTCCAGGCGCATGCCGAGCAGCACGATAAAGTCCTGATCGACCGCCTTCAGAACGCCCTGCCCCTCGGCGGCTTGATGGAAGCCATGATCCGGATCCTGTTCCTGCTGGGCCGCGACAGCGACGAACCGGGCAAGCAAAGCGTCGAGAAACTCATCCTGCAATTGCAGGTGCTGCTGCAGGACTACAGCGCCGAGCCGCTGGACTTGCGCGAAACCCTGCGCCTGCAAAAACTGCTGGTCGCCACCCATCCGCAGGAAAGCCTGCAAAGTCTGCCCCTGATGCTGGCCGAGGTCGAAGAACGCCAGCAAGTGCTGGCCGCCGTCGCCAACATGCTGCCGGAACTGCTGACCAGCGGCGCAGACAATCCGTTCTGGTGTGAGCTGCACACGCTGCTCGACGTGCCACTGCCGGGGTTCAACCTGACTCAACCTCCGGGCGCAACCGATGTTGTCGAGGAGGAAACCCCGACGACAACCCCGGAGCCGATCAAGCCGAAAACCGCGGTCGTCGCACCAGAGCCCGCCAAACAAAGCGCCCCCGTGGTCGTCGCTGAGCCGATTGCCCCGGGAACGCTGACAAAAACGCGCAAACCCGCGAAGGGCAAAAAAGCCGCGAAGAAACCTCCTGCTCCCTGATGAGTAACTTGTGTGAGCGAGCCTATATGTGTGGCGAGGGAGCTTGCTCCCGCTCGGCTGCGAAGCAGTCGCATAGCTTTTGGGGCCGCTTCGCGACCCAGCGGGAGCAAGCTCCCTCGCCACAAAAGCGCGCTCCCACAGGGGGTCGTTGTCGACAAAATGTTAGAGCAGTTCACCGCGTCACACTGGCGCGGCTTCCTGGATCTCGAACGATTCATCGGACCGATACTGCCCCGGCGTCATGCCAAACCAGCGGCTACAGGCTTTGTTGAAGCTGCTGTGGTCATGAAAGCCAAGGAGATAGGCGACATGCTTCATGTTGAAGTGAGAATGGCGCAGGTAGAAATCAGCGAGTTGCCGGCGCACCGCGCTCAGCACGTCCTTGAACTGTGTCCCTTCCTTTTCCAGCGCTCGTTGCAGCGTTCGCTTGCTGATGTTCAAGGCCGCCGCAATCGATTCCATGTCGCATTGCCCCTGGCCCTGACTCAGGCGCTCGGTAATCAGCGCGCGAATTCGCCCGACAATGCAAAAACCAAACAGCAGGTCCAGTTGCGCCTCGGCAAAACTGTCATGCAGCACCGCCAGCGTTTCGTTGGCCATGCTCAACGGTCGCATCAATTCCTGCCCGTCAAACAAAATGCTGTCGTAAGGCGCGTTGAACTGCAGATTGCAGCCAAACAGCCGTCGATGCTCGGTGGTGTCTTCGGGTTCTGGATAGGTGAATTCGACGCTCAGGGGTTGCGGTGCGTTGCCGCCCGCCAGCTTGCGGCAGAACCCCAACAACGACGCCAGCCCGGCATCGGTGTATTGGCGCGGTTTGACCGAACCCTGCTGCTGATGATCGAGCCCGGACAACCGGTAATGTTGCTGTTCGGCGGTAAAGAAAAGGCTGAACCCGGTGCCAATCAGCGGACTGAAACGGACCAGGCGTTCGAGGGCGTTTTTCAGATTCAGGCTGGACATCATGGTGTAGCCGATGATCTGAAAGCTGCCGGGGTGGAAACTGCCATAGGCCCTCAAGCCAATGTCCTGATCGCCCGAGGCCTCGGCGGCCAGCTCCCAGAGTCGATAGATGGCCTTTCGCTCGCAAAACGCACCTGGTTGGTCCGCGAGGTCAATGTCTAGTCCAGCCTCCCGACACAGACTGGCAACATCCAGTCCTTGGGCCGAGAGCGTATTGACCAGCACGCTGGCATAGCCTGAACTCATTTTATACATGGCGTCCTCAATGACCTGTGGAACCGGACATCCTGTCCGGAGCCGTGACTGATCTGAAATAAATCAAATATTAACGAGTGGTTCCGTTGCCAATATTGATCCCAGTATAGGTAATCCTCATTTTTCGCCACTGTTCCCGGCCATTCGTCGCCCGGATGCAACTAAACCGGCCATGGCGCCTTTGGACACCAGCCCGTCACCTCCAAACACTTCCGCATCCCCCGCCAATACCGAACAATCGCCCATCTTGCAGCGCAAAACAATAAAGAGGAACGGAGCTTATGAAGTCGCTTGGTCGTATTGCGTTGGTCACAGGTGGTATGGGTGGGATTGGTACGGCCATCAGCCAGCGCTTGTACAAGGAAGGGTTCAAAGTCATCGTCGGTTGCAGCTCGGATTCCGCCCGCAAAAACGACTGGATTGCCGGCCAATTGGCAGCCGGTTATCAGTTCGAATGCATCTACGGCGACATCACCGATTGGGAGTCGACGCGCAAGGCCTTCGAGACGGCGCGGGAACAATTCGGCCCGATCGATGTGCTGGTCAATAACGCCGGCATCACCCGGGATGCCTCCTTCCGCAAGTTGACGCCCGAGGACTGGAATGCCGTGATCGGCACCAACTTGAGCGGCATGTTCAACACCACCAAGCAGGTGATTGAAGGAATGTTGGCCAAGGGCTGGGGACGGGTCATCAATATCTCCTCGATCAACGGCCAACGAGGCCAGTTCGGCCAGACCAACTACAGCGCGGCCAAGGCCGGCATCCACGGTTTCACCATGGCTCTGGCGCGGGAAGTGTCCGGCAAGGGCGTGACCGTCAACACCGTCTCCCCGGGTTACATCCAGACCAGCATGACCGCGGCCATCCGCCCGGACATCCTCGACACCATGATCGCCGCCACCCCCGTCGGGCGCCTCGGCCAACCCGAAGAAATCGCCTCGATCGTCGCCTGGCTGGCCTCCGATGAATCGGGCTACAGCACCGGCGCTGATTTCTCGGTGAACGGCGGCATGAACATGCAGTAGACCGATCAGGGCAAGGACGCCCTGCTCCCGCTCGACAACATCTTAATGAGGTCACGCATGAACGAAGTCGTAATCGTTGCCGCTACACGTACCGCCATCGGCAGTTTTCAAGGGGCCTTGTCCGCGATTCCAGCCACTGAACTGGGCGCAGCGGTGATCCGCCGTCTGCTGGAAGAAACCGGCCTGGACGGCACGCAGATTGATGAAGTGATTCTTGGCCAGGTGCTCACCGCAGGCTCGGGGCAAAACCCGGCACGCCAGACGGCAATCAAGGCCGGCCTGCCCTTCACCACCCCTGCCCTGACGCTGAACAAGGTCTGCGGCTCGGGCCTCAAGGCTGTGCAACTGGCGGTCCAGGCGATCCGCTGCGGCGACGCCGAGCTGGTGATTGCCGGCGGTCAGGAAAACATGAGCCTGGCGCCTTATGTGCTGCCCAAGGTACGCACCGGTTTGCGTCTGGGTCATGCGCAGTTGCAAGACAGCGTGATTCAGGACGGTTTGTGGGATGCCTTCAACGACTACCACATGGGCATCACCGCTGAAAATCTGGCCACGCAGTACAGCGTCAGCCGCGAAGATCAGGACGCCTTCGCCGCCGCCTCGCAACAGAAAGCAGCCGCCGCCATCGAAGCGGGCTACTTCAAGGGGCAAATCACCCCGATCCTGATCCCTCAGCGCAAGGGCGATCCGCTGGTGTTCGACACGGATGAACAACCGCGACCGGGCGGCACGCTGCAAGCGTTGAGCAACCTTAAACCTGCGTTCAAGAAAGACGGCAGCGTGACCGCCGGCAATTCGTCGACTCTCAACGATGGTGCCGCCGTGTTGCTGCTGGCCAGCGCCGCCAAGGCCCAGGCCCTCGGCTTGCCGGTGCTGGCGCGCATCAAGGCTTACGCCAGTGCGGGCGTCGACCCGTCGATCATGGGCATCGGCCCGGTCCCGGCCACCCGTCTGGTGCTGGAAAAAGCCGGCTGGGGCCTGGACGACCTCGACCTGATCGAAGCCAACGAAGCGTTCGCCGCGCAATCACTGGCGGTTGGCAAGGAACTGGGTTGGGACACCGCCAAGGTCAACGTCAACGGTGGCGCGATTGCGTTGGGTCATCCGATCGGCGCGTCGGGCGCGCGGATTCTGGTGTCGCTGGTGCACGAGCTCATTCGCCGTGACGGCAAAAAAGGCTTGGCCACGTTGTGCATCGGTGGCGGCCAAGGTGTCAGCCTGGTCATCGAACGATAACAAGAATCACAGGACTGCTTGCTTGACTGCTGACGCGGTGCCGAATGGCGGCACCGCGGTTTTTTTCTGCCCGGTTTACCGATGTGGGCAAGGAGTTCCATGGACAATAACGCGCACACCTTCAACACCTTCTGGTCAGGCCAGGTCCCGTTCATTGCCTCCTTTGCAGTGCAACAATTACGCTTGTGGGTGAGCACCAATCCTTGGTTCACCGGCCAGGAATACGAGAAATGGTTCGACTTGCCACGCACCACACTGGAAAGCCTGCAAGCCGAGTATCAAACCCAATGGGGTGATCTGGGCCAGCGGCTGCTGACCGGCCAGCCGTTTTCCTTTGAAGATCGACGTTTTTCCAGTGGCAACTGGAGCACGCCGCTGTTCGGCTCCCTCGCAGCGTTCTATCTGCTCAATGCCGGTTTTCTGCTGAAGCTGCTCGATAAACTGCCGATCAAAGACAAGAAACCCCGCCAGCGTCTGCTGTATCTGGTGGAGCAAGCGATTGCCGCCGGGGCGCCCAGCAACTTTCTGGCGAGCAACCCCGATGCCTTGCAACGCGTCGTCGACACTCAGGGCGGCAGCCTGTTCACCGGCCTGTTGCACCTGGCCAGCGACCTGCAAGAAGGCAAGATGCGTCAGTGCGACAGCGGCGCTTTCAAGGTCGGCGTGGATCTGGCCAACACCCCCGGAGAAGTGGTGTTCGAGAACGAACTGTTCCAGTTGATTCAGTACTACCCGCAAAGCGAAACCCAGTACCGGCGCCCGGTGTTCATCGTCCCGCCGTCGATCAACAAGTACTACATCCTTGACCTGCGCCCGGACAACTCGATGGTTCGCCATCTGCTGCAACAAGGCCACCCGGTGTTCCTGATGTCGTGGCGCAACTTCGATCAGGCGCACGCCGGCACCACCTGGGATGACCTGATCGACACCGGCATCATCAAAGGCCTGCAAGTGACCCGCGAGATCAGCGGCGAACAACGCCCCAATTGCGTGGGTTTCTGCATCGGCGGCACGCTGTTGAGTTCGGCGCTGGCGGTACTGGCGGCGCGCGGCGACAAGGACATTGGCAGCGTGAGCCTGTTGACCACCTTCCTCGATTACCTCGACACCGGCCCCATCGACATCTTCGTCGACGAACAACTGGTGGCCTACCGCGAGCGCACCATCGGTGGTCAGGAGGGCCCCATCGGCCTGTTCAAGGGCGAGGACATGGGCAACACCTTCTCGCTGCTGCGCCCGAATGATTTGTGGTGGAACTACAACGTCGACAAATACCTCAAGGGCCAGAAACCCATCCCCCTCGACTTGCTGTTCTGGAACAACGACAGCACCAACCTTCCGGGGCCGATGTACTGCTGGTATCTGCGTCATACCTACCTGCAGAACGACCTGAAATCCGGTGAACTGGACTGCTGCGGGGTCAAGCTCAACCTGCGCGCCATCGATGCACCGGCGTACATCCTCGCCACCCACGACGATCACATCGTGCCGTGGCGCAGCGCTTACGCCAGCACCCAATTGCTCTCCGGGACCAAGCGCTTTGTGCTGGGTGCCTCAGGGCACATCGCCGGGGTGATCAACCCACCGGCCAAGGAAAAACGCCATTACTGGACCAACAATCGAGTGTCGAAGGATCCCGACACCTGGTTCATGAATGCCCAGGAACAGCCCGGCAGCTGGTGGAATGACTGGTTTGTCTGGCTGGCAGACCAAGCCGGCGAGCGTCAGCCTTCGGTGTCGCACATCGGCAACGCGAACTTCCCGGCGCTGGAATCGGCACCCGGGCGTTATGTGATGCAATGACCGACAGCCCCGCGCACTGACCGATATTGCGCGGGGCCGTTCTTCAGGCGTCCTCGCAAATAACCAAACACAGCACATCGCTTCAATATTCCCACCTGAATCTGCGCAACCATGGCCTCCTCACTCACCTGTAAGGACCTCGCCATGGCCATCGCCAAAGCTGCTCCCGGCAAAACCCTGCTGACCCCGACCGACCACACCCTGATCATGATTGATCACCAATCGCAGATGTCCTTCGCGACCAAGTCGATCGACGCCGTCACCCTGCGCAACAACGCCGCCCTCGTGGCCAAGGCCGCGCGCGGCTTCAAAGTCTCGACCATCCTGACCACTGTCGCCGAGAAGAGCTTTTCCGGGCCGATCTTCGACGAAATCAAGTCGGTGTTTCCGGAACACAACGTCATCGACCGCACCAGCATGAACACTTGGGAAGACGAGCGCATCGCCGTCGAAGTCAACAAATTCGGCAAACAGAAAATCGTCCTCGCCGGCCTGTGGACCTCGGTGTGCATCGTCGGCCCGGCGCTGTCGGCCATCGACCAGGGTTTTGAGGTCTACGTGATTGCCGACGCCTGTGGCGACGTCAGCACCGAAGCCCATGAAATGGCCATGCAGCGCATGATCCAGATCGGCGCCCGTCCAATGACCTCGCTGCAATACCTGCTCGAACTGCAACGCGACTGGGCACGTACCGAAACCTATGAAGAAACCGTGAAAACCTCGATTGCCAACGGTGGTTCCTACGGTCTTGGCCTGATCTACGCCAAAACAATGTTCGGTGCCTCGGAAGGCCATTAAGCGGTCCTCCTCTGAAAAGCGAGCGACTGCGGACCCTCCGCAGTCGCTGCTGCGTGGTGATTGATGATGAAGTTTGGCAAGCAAGACCTGCGTACCCGGTTGCCCTTTTGGTTGTCGGTGCTGTTCGCGGGAACAGCCTGGGCGGATGAACCCGCACAAGGGTTTCTGGATGGCGCGGCGCTTGACGTGCTCAGCCGCAACTTCTACCTCAACAGCGACTACCGGTCCCCTTCGCCGACAGGTAAAAGCTATAAAGCCGAGTGGGCTCAAGGCTTTATCAGCACTTTTGAATCTGGATTCACACCCGGAACGCTCGGCTTTGGCCTCGACGCCCACGCCTTTCTGGGATTGAAGCTGGATGGCGGCAAAGGACATTCCGGGACCGGATTGCTGCCCGTGAATGATGACGGCCGTAGCGAAGACAACTATTCCAGTGGCGGCGGCGCACTGAAAATCAGAGCCTCGCGAACCACCTTGGCCTACGGCGAAATGATGGTGGAAACCCCGGTGTTCGACACCGCGGACAAACGCTTGCAACCGGAATACGCCACAGGCTTTCTATTGAACAGCCGCGAAATCGATGACGTGAATCTGCTGGCCGGGCATTTCACCGCGTTCAAAAACCAGGACAGTTCTTCGAGCAAAGGCAATTTCTACGGCTACGGCGCCAACACCGAAGCTGGCGGCATTACGTTTCTGGGCGCTGACTTATTCACCCAACGCCCCGTCGGCGGCGCGCTCTATGCCTCAGAACTCAGCGACACCTGGCATCAGTACTACGCCAACCTGCACCTGAAGCAGCCCGGGGTGTTCCTCGACGCCAATCTCTACCACACGCAAGACACCGGCAAAGCGCTGGCCGGCGCCATCGACAACACCGCGTTCAGCCTGACGGGCAAGTACACCGTCGATGCCCACGCCTTCACCCTGGCCTATCAAAAAATCAATGGCGATACGCCGTTCGATTTTGTCGGCGGCGACTCGATCTACCTCGCCAACTCTATCAAGTACGCCGATTTCAACGGTGCCCACGAACGCTCATGGCAGGCACGCTACGACCTCGATTTGAGCACCTTCGGCATACCTGGCCTGAATTTCATGACCCGTTACGTCATGGGCAGCCGGATCGACGGCACCCGTGCGCCCAAGGGCGGCGCCTACAACCCTTTCGATGAGTTCATCGGCGAATACGTGCCACAACAAGGCGATGGCGGCCGGCATTGGGAGCGCGACATCGACCTGCGCTACATCGTGCAGTCCGGCGCGGCCAAGGGGTTATCGCTGCAACTGTCCCATGTCTCGCATCGGGCCAATGCGGCGCAGGCCGGCGATGATATTGACCGGGTGTACGTGGTCGTTCAGTACCCGCTGAATTTCGGGCATCTATGAAGGGAAATGGCGGAAGGCAGCCGGAGTCGAACCTGCCCGGGAACGGATGCCGTCCCCAACCGGGTTTGAAGCCCGGCCGCGCCACCGGGCGCGATTGCCTTCCTTGAAGTCAGTTTCCTGATGCCTGGGCCAGGGCATTGTCGAGCCGCAGATGGCGCTTGTCGCCAAAGCGTCGGGTCAGGCCCAGCCGGTCGAAGTATTCGAGGATCTGGATGCTGCGCTTGCGCCCCAGGCCCACGGCATCGCGAAACGCCGTGACCTGAATCACCGGGTTCTGCGCGGCCAGTTGCACAAGCATAGCCGCCAATCGGCGAATGACTGCTTCGGTGTAGAACAGGTCGCGGACGACCTGATGCACCAGCCCCAGCCTCGCCATTTTTCGCAGCAGCAGGCGCACCGTCACTTCGTCATGGCCAAGGTCGCGCACCCATGGGGCATTGAATCCGGCCTGTTCGAACAACGGTTGCAGCTGTTGCCACAACGCTTCGTCCTCTTCGCTCAAGCGCACCTGATGCTCGGGCAAATGCAGCCACGGCCCGCTGGCCAGCATGGCGCCGCTGGTGAGTAATTCGTCGACCAGGCTGATGAAAGTCGGCCGATCCAAAGATGTCCCGGCGAAGCGCCGCAAGCGATCCCGGTCGGGGCCCATCTGGTCCGGTTCGAGCCGGTGGAAACGAGCCAGATGCCCCAGCAATGGCGCTTTCAGCGCTTCCCAACGGTCAGCGCTGAACAGCAAGGGTCCTTGGCGGGTATCGATCAAACGGATATTGGCGGGCAGGACCCAGGTGTCACGCGGCCGGTTGAACTGACGCTCCAGGCGTCGCGGGTCGAGCCCGGTTTCGCTGTTCAGCAATAACGCAGGCAGCACGTCTTCCAGCGCATTGCGGGTGGCGAGTGCCTGCAGCTGCGCCAATCGCTCGGGACTGCGACGGTGTCGGGTCGGGGCGAACGGGTCGAGTACCTGGCCACCGCCGAGGGTTCGTTGGGCGCTCTGGTCACGCAGAATCAACGGATCGCCCTTCACCGCCTGCACCGGCGCATTCAGCAGGATTTGCGCGAACATCCGTTCACCCGGCGCAACGCTGGCACCTTCCAACAGCGCCACTCGCCCCGTGACATCCTGCGTCCCCAAGTGAACATGCACCGTTTGAAAATGCTCGAACGCCTTGGCTTCGCTGGCCAGCAACCGCATGTCGATGTCCAGGCGCTGGGTCGGTGCGTAGAGCCACTCGGACACCAGCCAGTGGCCACGGTGAATCTGCTCCAGTGCCAAACGCTCGGCACTCAGGTTCAGCGCCACTCGCTGACCCGCAACCCCAATCTCTGCGGCCTGGTTTTGCGCATGCAAGCCACGCACGCGCACGGGTTTGCCCAACGGACCGAGCATCAGCGTATCGCCCACGGCAACCTGCCCGGACAGCGCCGTGCCGGTCACCACGATACCGGCCCCGACCACGCTGAACGCACGATCAATCGCCAGACGAAAACCGCCACGGGTGCTGCGTTGCAGCACATCACGCTGCGCATCCAGCAAGGCCAGACGCAACGTCTCGACGCCCTCCCCGGTCACGCTCGACAGGGCAATCTGCGGCGCGCCGGCATACGGCCCGGGCGCCAGCAAACTTTCGATTTGTTCGCGCACGGCCTGCACGCGGGCCGGATCGACCCGGTCGCATTTGCTGATCGCCACCAGCGCCCGAGGGATGCCCAGCAGTTCGACGATTGCCAGATGTTCGCGGGTCTGGGGCATGACGCCGTCATCCGCTGCCACTACCAGCAATACCAGATCGATGCCCTGGGCTCCGGCCAGCATGTTGTGAGTGAAGCGCTCATGACCTGGTACGTCGATAAAACCGGTCAATGCAGCGCCCGGTTCCAATGCGGCGTAGAGATAACCGAGGTCGATGGTCATGCCGCGTTCGCGTTCTTCCCGGCGACGGTCGCCGGCCTGGCCAGTCAACGCCTGGAGCAACGCCGTCTTGCCGTGGTCGATGTGCCCGGCGGTGCCGACAATCACCCTGGCACCTGCAATTGATCGAGTTGCGCCCGCCAAGCGGCTTCGTCGTCCAGTTGGCGCAGGTCCAGCCACAGCGCGTCGTCGTCAATCCGGCCTAGCACCGGAATGGCCAGCTGACGGAACGCGGCCTCCAGCCCCAGTAAATGCCGGCCGCGCAGGCGTTTACTCACCAACGGGCGCAGGCACAACGCCGCGCTCGGCAGGCGAGCCACCGGTTGGCTGCCGCTGCCGATCATGCCCAGCGCCGCCACTGCGCTGACGCTCCAGCCATCGCCCAAGGCCTGCGCCAATGACGGTTGCAGGCGTTCGGCTTGCGCAAGAATGTCGGCCTGCGGTCGGGTCAGCAGGCGCAGGCTCGGCAGTCGTTCGGCCAGTTGATCGGGATTGCGGTACAGACTCAACACCGCTTCAAGGGCTGCCAGGGTCAGTTTGTCGACCCGCAACGCACGTTTGAGCGGGTTCTTCTTGATCTTCGCGATCAAGTCTTTGCGGCCGACGATCAACCCGGCCTGTGGACCGCCGAGTAACTTGTCGCCGCTGAAGGTGACGATGTCCGCGCCATCGATCAGCGCCTGGCGCACCGTGGGTTCGGCGGGCAAGCCCCAGCGGGTCAGGTCCAGCAGACTGCCGCTACCAAGGTCTTCGAGCAGTGGCAGCCCGTGCTTGTGCGCCAATTCAGCCAACTCGGCCGTCGGCACCCGGGCGGTGAAGCCTTCAATGGCGTAATTGCTCGCATGCACCCGCATCAGCAGACCACTGCGCGGGCCAATCGCCGCCTCGTAATCCCGAGCGTGGGTGCGATTGGTGGTGCCGACTTCGTGCAGTTTGACGCCGGCCCGGGCCATGATGTCGGGAATGCGGAAGGCGCCGCCGATTTCGATCAGCTCGCCCCGGGAAATGATCCCTTCCTTGCGCGCGCCCAGGCTGTTGAGCGTCAGCAGCACGGCAGCGGCGTTATTGTTGACCACGGTCACGGCTTCGGCACCGGTCAGTTCACGGATCAGGCCTTCGATCAGGTCGTCACGGTCGCCGCGCTTGCCGCTTTGCAGGTCGAATTCGAGATTGAGCGGATAGCGAGCGGCCCTTTGCACCGCTTCGATGGCTTCGTCTGGCAATAACGCGCGACCGAGGTTGGTGTGCAGCACCGTGCCGGTCAGGTTGAACACCCGGCGTACCTGGCTGCGATGTTGGAGATCCAGGCGCTCGCCCGCTCTGCCAGCCAAGACTTCGGGGGTGATTTCAACGGCGTCGAGTTGGCTTGACAGAACCGGTTCGCGCAGGTCATCCAGCAACTGCCGCAGGCTGGCCAGCAGCGCGTCACGCCCATAGCGCTCGGTCAATGGCAGGCACGCCGGATGGCGCAGCAAACTGTCGATGGAAGGCAGCCGCAAGGCTGGGCTGGCGGATCTGGCAGGCATCAGGCGCTCCCGCAAACGTTAACTGTCGCGCCTGAGTGTAGCCGTTGTGCTTAATCGCCTCCCGGTGCGAGCAGAAGATTCGGTGCCGGGCGCACGTAACCCTCCTGTTCCAGACGCATGTCCAGCATCAGGCTGGTCAGGTCGGTCGAGAGCGCTTCGGCCTCAGCGTCGTTTTCCAGGTACAGCAGTTTCAGGTAGCTGTGGCAGCCGGGGCAGGTTTCGGCGCGCAGCGGCGCCTGATTGGCGGCATGGCGGTCGTCATCGAGGCTGACGTATTCCAGGCCTTTGCTTTGTTCGCAATACACGCATTTGACCCGCACCACGTGCCATTCGCAGGCACACAACGAGCACACCAGATAACGCAAACCGTTGTGTTTGCCGCGATGGCGAATGACCCCGGCCATGGCCGGCGAACCACAGGCCGGGCATTGGTTGAGGCTGTCGCCGGGTTTGAGCGCAAGCTTCGGCGTGTGCAGCAGCCAATGACTGAACGCGGCCTGCAACGCTGCGCCAAGAAAGGGCACCAGCGCCACCGGCAGCAGCGAATACTGGCCGCTGACCAGTGCGATCGCCCAGGCTTTGCGTTGCCCGCTGTTGGCATTGCGCAAGGACGCGATGGCTTTCTCGACGGCGGAGTCTGGTGGTGGCGAGTACCGCTGCAACAAGGCGTCGAGATACGCCAGCCAGGTGTCTTCGCGCACCAGGCTGTCGGCAGCGAACGGTGGCAGACCGTGTTGCTGGCACATTCGCAGACGCTCGGGATCGAGTGGCGCCAAGTCAGGTGGATTGTCCAACAGGTCCTGCTGAACGCGGCACAGGTCCGCCACCAGCCGCAGGTAATCGGCCAGTGGGTGCCCGTCTGCCAGTTTTTCCAGGCGCAGCGCCCGCAACGCGAACAGGTTGTTCGGTGGCAGGTGCAGGAACGGCGGAGAACCCGCCGCCGCTTCGATCTCTCCAGGCTCAAGAATGGTTGCCAAAGGGCTTATCCTTTTTTGCTGATCGGCCGCTCAGGGTGCTCGTCCCGGGTCACTTCCCGATACCAGAGCTCATGGTGCTTCTTCGCCCAGGCGCGGCTAACCCCGCCATGCACCATGGCGCTGACCGAGCCTTTGATCCAGAGGCCGGCATAGATGTGGACAATGATGCTCAACACCAGCACAAAACCCGCCAACGCGTGAAGCAGCATCGCCCAGCGAATCGAGGTGATGCCGAAGTATTCGCTGAAATACGCACGCCAGATCACCAGCCCGCTGAACAGCAACACCAGCATGCACAGCAGCAAGATCCAGAACAGCAGCTTCTGCCCCGGGTTGTACTTGCCGATCGGCGGCACACCCTCCTCTTCATTGCGGATCACCCGCCCGACGCGCCGGAGCCACAACCGGTCATTGCTGATAAAGAAATTCGCCCGAAAGAACTGGATCACCAGGCCGAGGAACAGCACAAACATCGCCACCCCCAGGAACGGGTGCAGGATACGTGTCCACGGCCCGCCGCCGAACAGGTGGCTGAGCCAGAACAACGCCGGGTGAAAGAGCGCCAGGCCTGACAGCGCGGCCGTGAAAAACAGGATCGCCACCAGCCAGTGATTGGTTCGCTGGTTTGGGGTGTAGCGCAGGATCTGTCTGCGGATCATGGTCTGTCCTCCCCACGCGGATCAAAGGTATGCACCGACGGATCGACTTCATGCGCGGCCGGGTCGTTGAGTGGCGGCAATTCATCTTCTTCAACCACTTGCGGCCCGACGCGCACGTAATGGAAGAACCCGGCCAGCACCGCCAGGCCCATGGCCAGCAAGCCCAAGGGTTTGCTCACGCCTTTCCACAATTCCACCAGCGGGCTGATCGTCGGGCTGCCCGGCAAACCGGCGTACAGCGTCGGCGTGTCGGCGTGATGCAGCACGTACATGACGTGCGTACCGCCCACGCCTTCGGGGTCGTAAAGGCCGGCGTGATCGAAGCCGCGGCTTTTCAGGTCGACGATGCGTTCGGCGGCGTGTTCTTTCATGTCTTCCTTGCTGCCGAACACGATGGCGCCGGTCGGGCAGGTTTTCACGCAGGCCGGTTCCAGCCCCACTTCCACCCGGTCTGAACACAAGGTGCATTTATAGGCCTTGTGATCCTTTTGCGAGATCCGCGGAATGTTGAACGGGCACCCGGTGATGCAATAGCCGCAACCGATGCAATGGTCCTGATCGAAATCGACGATGCCGTTGGCGTGCTTGATGATCGCCCCCGGGCTCGGGCACGCCGCCAGGCAACCCGGCTCGGCGCAGTGCATGCAGCCATCCTTGCGGATCAGCCACTCCAGGTTGCCGGCATCGGTTTCATGCTCGGTGAAGCGCATCAGGGTCCAGGTTTCTGCGCTGAGGTCTTGCGGGTTGTCGTAGGTGCCGAGGTTGTGGCCGACCTCGTCGCGCAACTCGTTCCATTCCGAGCAGGCGACCTGGCAGGCCTTGCAACCGATGCACTTGGTGGTGTCGATCAGCTTGGCCACTTCCTCCTGGTTGCGCACCGAGGACGGCACAGTGGTGGTGGCCGAACGGGCGATGATGTCTTGGCTGGCCATTTAGACTTTCTCCACGTTGACCAGGAATGACTTGGATTCCGGGGTCTGTGTGTTGCCATCGCCGAGGAACGGCACCAGGGTGTTGGTCAGGTAACCGTGGCGCGTGAGGCCGGTAAAGCCCCAGTGCAGCGGGATGCCGATCTGGTGCACCACCTGATTGTTGACCTGCAGCGGACGAATCCGCTTGGTCACCACCGCCACCGCTTCGATGTGCCCGCGCTTGGAACTGACCCGGACCCGGTCGCCGGCGACAATGCCTTTCTCCTTGGCCAGCACTTCACCAATCTCGACGAATTGCTCGGGTTGGGAAATCGCGTTGAGCTTGCAATGCTTGCTCCAGAAGTGGAAATGCTCGGTCAGCCGGTAGCTGGTCGCCGCATACGGATAGTCTTTGGCCACGCCGAGGGAATCCCACACCGAATCGAAGATCCGTGCCGCCGGGTTGCTGGTGGCTTTCTTGTTTTGCGGGTGCAGCGGGTTGATGCCGATCGGCGTCTCGAACGGCTCGTAGTGCTCGGGAAATGGGCCTTCGTTCATCTTGTCGACGGCGAAGAACCGCGCGATGCCTTCGGGGTTCATGATGAACGGATTCATCCCGGCTTCCGGCGGTGAGTCGGCCTTGAAGTCCGGCACATCAGTGCCGCCCCAGGCTTTACCGTTCCACCACACCAGGCGCTTTTTCTCGTCCCACGGCTTGCCTTGCGGGTCGGCCGAAGCGCGGTTGTAGAGAATCCGCCGGTTGGCCGGCCAGGACCAGGCCCAGCCCTGATGTTGGTGCATGCCGTAGGGGTCGCTGTTGTCGCGCCGGGCCATCTGATTGCCCGCCTCGGTCCAGCTGCCGCAGAAAATCCAGCAGCCGCACGCCGTGCTGCCGTCGTCCTTGAGCTGGCCAAACCCGGCCAGTTGCGCATTCGCCTTGATCGTCGCGCCCGTGGCGTCGGTGTAGTCGGTGACGGCCGTGCCGTTGATTTCTCGCGCCAGTTCTTCCGGCGAGGGTTCGTCGGCGATCTTGTACGGCCACGACAGTTTGAGGACCGGGTCGGGATAAGCCCCGCCCTTGGCTTGATAGCGCTGGCGCAGACGCAGGAACAGTTCGCTCATGATCTGCACGTCGGTGCGCGCCTCGCCCGGGCCATCGGCGCCTTTCCAGTGCCATTGCAGCCAGCGGCTGCTGTTGACCAGCGAGCCGTCCTCCTCGGCGAAACAGGTGGTGGGCAGGCGAATCACTTCGGTCTGGATGCCGGCGGTTTCCACATCGTTGTACGGCCCGACATTGCGCCAGAACTCCGAGGTTTCAGTGGACAGCGGGTCCATCACCACCAGCCATTTGAGCTTGGCCAGGGCCGCCATGACGCGATTCTTGTCAGGCAGCGCCGCGATGGGGTTGAACCCCTGGCACATATAGCCGTTGACCTTGCCCTGGCCCATCAGGTCGAACACTTTGAGGATGTCGTAGTTGGGAATGTCCAGTTTCGGCAAATAGTCGTAAGCCCAGTTGTTCTCCAGCGTGGCGTTGTCGCGGTACCAGGCCTTCATCAGGCTGACGTGGAATTTGCTGTAGTTCTGCCAGTAGGACAGCTGCCCCGGACGCAACGGCATTTGCGTGCGCTTGGTGATGTAGGCGGTGTAATCCTGCTCGGCGTCGTTCGGCAGGGTCAGGTAGCCCGGCAGTGCGTTGGACAGTAAGCCGAGGTCGGTCAAGCCCTGGATGTTGGAGTGCCCGCGCAAGGCATTGACGCCCCCGCCCGGCATGCCGACGTTGCCTAACAGCAGTTGCACCATCGCCGCGCTGCGGATGATTTGCGAACCGATCGAGTGCTGGGTCCAGCCCAGCGCGTAGAGAATCGTCATGGTCTTGCCCGGTTGCGAGCAGGTGGCGATTTCTTCCCAGATCTGATGCATGGCATCAACCGGCATCCCGCAAATCTGGCTCGCCAGTTCGATGTTGTAGCGGCTGTAATGCTGCTTCATCAGCTGGTACACGCAGTGCGGGTCTTGCAGGCTCGGGTCGGTTTTGACGAAACCGTCCGGGCCCAATTCGTACCCCCAGCCGGATTTGTCGGTATACACACGTTTGGCCGCGTCGTAACCGCTGAAGATGCCGTCCTCGAAGCCGTACCCCGCTTTGACGATAAACGACACGTCGGTGTAGTTGCGCACGTATTCGTGCTGGATTTTGTCCTCGTTCAGCAGGTAATTGATCAACCCGCCCATGAACGCGATGTCGGTGCCGGTGCGAATCGGCGCGTAATAGTCGGCCACCGAGGCGGTCCGGGTAAAACGCGGATCGACCACGATCAAGCGCGCCTTGTTGTGCGCCTTGGCTTCGGTCACCCATTTGAAACCGCACGGGTGCGCTTCTGCTGCGTTGCCGCCCATCACCAGGATCAGATTCGCGTTGGCGATATCGGTCCAGTGATTGGTCATGGCACCACGGCCGTACGTCGGGGCAAGACTTGCCACCGTCGGGCCGTGTCAGACACGCGCCTGGTTATCAAACCCCAGCATGCCGAGACTGCGAATGACCTTGTGGGTGATATAACCCGCTTCGTTGGACGCCGCCGAGGCCGCGAGAAAACCGGTAGTCAGCCAGCGGTTCACCGTTTGGCCTTTGTCGTTCTTCTCGATGAAGTTGGCGTCGCGGTCGGCCTTCATCAGGTCGGCAACGCGATCCAGTGCCTCATCCCAGGAGATGCGCGTCCACTCGGTGCTGCCGGGTTTGCGCACCTGCGGATATTGCAGACGCCCGGGGCTGTGAATGAAGTCCAGCAGGCCGGCGCCTTTGGGGCACAGGGTGCCGCGGTTGACCGGGTGGTCTGCGTCGCCTTCGATGTGGATGATGCTTTGCGCGACGTTTTTGGCGTTATCGCCCTGGCTGTACATGATCAACCCGCAGCCGACCGAGCAGTACGGGCAGGTGTTGCGGGTTTCATGGGTGTGGGCGAGTTTGAAATGGCGTACCTGCTCGGCAAAGGCAGGCGTGGGCAGCATGCCCAGCGCGCCGAGGCTCGAGCCCGCAAGGCCGATACCGGCGACCTTGAAGAACTGACGACGGTTGAGGTCCATCGTGCACTCCTGATCAGGTGGAGACCCGGTACTTTTGCCGGGTTTTTCTGGACGATCACGGTGCCGGCAGCGTGGCTACCGACACTTTGAACTCTAGACAATGGGAGAACTGACTGCCTGAAAACCGACCATCGGGCAGTGCCCAAATGCCAGCCATCACGCATAACCCTGTGGGAGCGAGCCTGCTCGCGATAGCGGTGGGTCAGTTTGCCTGGATGTCGAATGAGCTGACGCCATCGCGAGCAGGCTCGCTCCCACAGGGGTTTGTGTTGTTTGGGCGATTACCGTCTCGCTCCCGCAGGGGCTTGGCGTTTATCATGGCGCCACGTTCAACCCCGCTTTTTATGAGACTGAGCATGACCTTCGATTTTGATCAGGTGTTCGACCGCCACAACACCGGCAGTACCAAGTGGAGCCGCTACCCGGCCGACGTGTTGCCGATGTGGGTCGCCGACATGGACTTCGCCGCGCCGACGGTCATCCTTGAAGCCCTGCGTAAACGTCTGGAACACCCGATGGTCGGCTACAGCGTGCCTCAGGACGATTTGCGCGCTGCCATCGTCGCCGACCTCTGGAACAAATACGCCTGGCGCGTCTTGCCGGAGGAACTGATCTTCCTGCCGGGTGTGGAGTCGGGTTTCAACATGGCCCTGAAGGCGCTGATCGAGCCGCAACAAAACGTCGTGGTCCAGGTGCCGAACTACCCGCCGCTGCGTCATGCGCCAGGTCATTGGGGCTTGAACAAGGTTGAACTGGAATTCGACGCGCTGGCCGATGGCACGTACAACACGCCGCTTGCGGCCTTGAGCCAGGCACTGACCGGCGGCGGCGCGCTGTTGCTGAGCAACCCGCACAATCCGCTGGGCAAGGTTTTTCCGCGGGAAGAACTGCAAGCGCTGGCGGACATTTGCCTGGAACACAACGCGTGGATCATCTCCGACGAAATCCACGCCGAGTTGTGCTTCGACGGGCGCGTGCACATTCCCACGGCATCGCTCAGCCCGCAGATCGCCCAGCGCACCATCACCTTGATGTCGGCGAGCAAGGCTTACAACATTGCCGGTCTTAAAACCTCCTTCATGATTATTCAAGACTCGGCGGTGCGTGCGCGGGTCAATCATGCCCGTTGTGGCATGGTCGACAGCGTCAACCCGCTGGGAATGGAAGCCACTCGCGTTGCCTACAGCGAAGGCGGCCCGTGGCTGGCCGGGTTGACGGCGTACCTGCAAGACAATCGGGATTACCTGGTGGAAGCGGTTCGCACGCGTTTGCCGGGCGTGACGATGAACATCCCGCAGGGGACGTATCTGGCATGGCTCGATTGCTCAGCCCTGGGGCTGGACAATCCGCAGCAGTTCTTCCTCGACCAGGCCAAGGTCGGCCTCAGCCCCGGCCTGGATTTCGGCGACAACAACCGCCAGTTCGTGCGCCTGAACTTCGGTTGCCCACGGGCATTGCTCGAAGAAGGCTTGGCACGCATGGCGCGTAGTTTGCTCAACCTCAAGGCCTGACAACACGACAAATCCCCCTGTAGGAGCGAAGCTTGCTCGCGAAGGCGGTGTGCCAGTTGACACATGTATGACTGACACACCGCCTTCGCGAGCAAGCTTCGCTCCTACAAGGGATTTGCCTGGATTCGGGGTTTTGTGCACACACCTGAATCCAACCGAACTCAAGGCAAAACACCAGGGTCAACCCTTTGAATCCTGTGCCCCGAGATCGGAGATTTGCCATGACTGATTACTCAAGACCACCCTTCCCCAAACAAGGCCAGCCTGTCCCCGGCTCCCAAAAGAAAATGGACCCGTATCCAGACTGCGGCGAAAAAAGCTACCAAGGCTCGGGCCGGCTGGATGGCAAGATTGCCCTGATCACCGGGTCGGACAGCGGCATCGGCCGTGCGGTCGCCATCGCCTTCGCCCGTGAAGGCGCCGATGTCGCGATTGCCTACCTCAATGAACATGAAGACGCGCAGGAAACCGCACGTTGGGTCGAACAGGCCGGACGCCAATGCGTGCTGCTGCCCGGCGACATCGCGCAGAAAGCGCAATGCCAGGCCCTGGTGGACAAGACAGTCGAGCGCTTCGGGCGGATCGACATTCTGGTCAACAACGCGGCCTTCCAGATGACGCACGAACACTTCGAAGACATCCCGGACGAAGAATGGGTGATGACCTTCGACGTCAACATCACCGCCATGTTCAGGATCTGCCAGGCCGCGCTCAAGCACATGAAGGCCGGCAGTTCGATCATCAACACCAGTTCGGTCAACTCGGACATGCCCAAACCCACCCTCCTGGCCTACGCCACGACCAAGGGTGCCATCGCCAACTTCACCGGTGGCCTGGCGCAGATGCTCGGGCCGAAAAACATTCGGGTGAACAGCGTGGCGCCGGGGCCGATCTGGACACCGCTGATCGTCTCGACCATGCCCGATGAAGAGGTGCAGAACTTCGGCGCGCACACCCCGCTGGGCCGGCCGGGCCAACCGGTGGAAGTGGCGCCGATTTACGTGCTGCTGGCGTCGGACGAGGCCAGCTACATCACCGGCCAGCGCTACGGCGTGACCGGCGGTAAACCGATGTTGTGACCGCCCGCTGTAATAGCAGCTGCCTTGTGGCGAGGGGCTTGCCCCCCTCGCCACACGCTGCGCCAACGGCTACACGTCATTCCGCGAAGTCGCGAAAAAATGAACCCCTGACAAATCTCTCCCCTCAATACGTTTAGGCCCCCATCACGGGCCGTTCGAGGAGGTCGTCATGTCCGCACCTATCGTCAAACTGTTCACCCAGCCCAATTTCGCCTGGACGGATATTCGCCGGGAGGAGGAAGCACATCCGCGCCATTACCTCGCGCATTTGCTGCTGCTCGCCTTGATCCCCGCCGTCTGCCTGTTCATCGGCACCACCTATGTCGGCTGGAGCCTGGCCGAGAACGAAACCGTCAAACTCAGTACCCAAAGTGCGTTGCAACTCTGCGTGCTGCTGTACGTCACCATCATCGCCGGCGTGGCGTTGATGGGGGGATTCATCCGCTGGATGTCGCGCACCTTCGACGCGCGTCCGACCATCAATCAATGCATCGGTTTTGCGGCGTATACCGCGACGCCGTTTTTCCTGGCGGGGATTGCCGGGCTGTACCCGAGTCGCTGGCTGGCAATCATTGTGTTGATGGCTGCTTCGGCTTATTCAACGTTTTTGCTGTTCGTCGGCTTGCCGACGTTCATGCACGAGCGCAAGGAACAAGGCCTGCTGAATGCGGCGTGCGTCTGGGGCGTCGGGCTCCTGGTATTGGTGACTATTCTGGTAGAGATGATTCTGCTGTGGTTCAACGTGCTGACCCCTGAATACCTGCGCGCCACGGTCGGTTGATCCGCAGAGGCCAACAAACGCGATCCACCCCCAGCGAGAACCGAGCATGAGTTTCATTTTATGGGTGGCCGTGTTGGGTGCTGTACTCCTGACGCTGGCGCTGACCTCGTCCTACCTGCGATGGATGCCAGTGACCACGTCGGCGGTGTGCCTGGTGCTGGGCGCCGCCATCGGCCCGGCCGGGTTCGGGCTGTTGAAACTGGACACCGCTGACGCTTCGATCTGGATGGAGCACCTGACGGAAGTCGCGGTGATCTTTTCTCTGTTTGTCTGCGGCCTGAAATTGCGCTCGCCCCTCAAGCATAAAAACTGGCGGATTGCGGTCGGCCTGGCCGGCCCGGTGATGCTGCTGACCATTGTCGGCGTCTGCTTGTTGCTGCATTACGCATTGCAATTGTCATGGGGCGCGTCAGTGCTGATCGGCTCGATCCTGGCCCCCACCGATCCGGTGCTCGCCGCGCTGGTCCAGGTCAACGACGCGCGGGATGACGACAGCGTGCGCTTCGGCCTCTCCGGTGAGGCCGGGCTCAATGACGGGATCGCGTTTCCGTTCGTGATCCTTGGCCTGCTCCTGCTGCAACACGAGGGTAACCCCGGCTGGTTGGGCGACTGGGTGCTGCGCAGTCTGATCTGGGCGGTTCCGGCCGGTTTTCTGACGGGGTACTGGATGGGACGCGGCATCGGGCGCCTGACCTTGGCGCTGCGGATCAAGAACGATGACAGCACGCTGTCTCCGAACGATTACCTGGCCCTTGCTTTGATTGCCCTGGCGTATGTCGGGGCCGAGTCTATCCACGCCTATGGGTTTCTGTCGGTGTTCGCCGCCGGCCTCGGATTGCGCCAGGAAGAAGTCAGCTCCACGGGCAACGACGAAACCCCTGCCGAGCATCTGGTCCAGCCGGTGGTCGGTCACCAGAACGTCGAACCACAACACGCGGTGCATGGCGATACCGACAACCTTGAAGACACCCAGGTCGCCGCGGGCATCATGATGGGTGACATGCTCGCCTTTGGCAGCCTCGTGGAGCGGGCCATGGAAGTGTTTCTGGTGACACTGCTCGGCGTCGTGCTGATCGCTCACTGGGACTGGCGCGCCCTGCTGGTCGGCGGGGTGTTGTTTTTTCTGGTTCGCCCTTTGAGTGTCGCCGTGATGCCGTGGGGCCGATTGCTCGATTGGCGCCAGCGAATGTTGATCGGCTGGTTTGGCATCCGTGGCATCGGCAGCCTGTATTACTTGTTCTACGCCTTGAATCACGGGCTGGGTCAGTCGGTGTCGACGCTGTGCATGGACCTGACCTTGTCCGTGGTCGCGTTGAGCATTTTGATCCACGGCATCAGCACGCAACCCACCCTCGCCCGTTATAAACGGCGCAAGAAACGAATTATTTGATTTTTACCTGCGTGTTTACGGGTTGAATCAAACGAATTTTCGCCTCGAAAAATTTGAAATCCCTGTGCAACTCGAAAGTCACAACCTTAATTCCGCCTGTTTTCTTTTATACGGCGGAACTCGACAGGTTCGGTTCCACTGTGGCAACGATGCCTATTAAAAGGGACCTCGAAAAAAGTAAGGTGCCGGTCATGGTTCACTATTCAACTCCCGATCAAATCAAAGCCTGCCGGGCGTTTGCCCTGGAATGCAATCGCCAGATGTTCGAAGACGCCCAGGCGTTGAGCCGAAGCGCTTTCGAGATGCTTGAGGACGGCGACATGGACCTGGAACGGTTCGAACGTTACAGGGTGATGCGCAGGAAGGCTGATTTGAAGTTTCAGGAAGCGATTGAGCACCTGCGTTTGCTCAACGCGGACTTCCCGCCGATCCCTATGTCAGTGAATAACTCCCACCGGTTGCGCCAGCAGCTTGAAGACCGGGTTTGAGCCGCTGCCCGTCAGCCACAGCCGTTCAAGAGCCCGGCAGAGCCGGGCTTTTTCCTGCCTGACAGGCGGGCCTTACATCACCGGTATCGCCTCCGTTTCCACACGCTCTGCCAGCGGAACATCGCTTGAGCCTGGCGTCAGAATGACCTTGCGGCACTGTTCCTGTTTCTTGTCGAAGAGTTTGTAACCCTCGGCAGCCTGTTCCAATGACAGACGATGGCTAATGATCGCCTCCGGTTGCAGTCGTCCGGTTTCGATATGCCCCAGCAGTTCCGGCAAATACCGCTGCACATGAGTCTGGCCCATCTTGAACGTCAGGCCTTTGTCGAAGGCATCGCCGAACAGGAAACCGTGGATGAACCCGGAATAGACTCCGGGAACGCTCACGACGCCACCCCGGCGAACCGCCCCGATGCACTGACGCAGCGCTTTGCCGCTACTGCCCTCCAGTTTCAAGGTGGCCAGCACGGTTTCGGTGGTGCTGCCCTTGGCTTCGAAACCCACCGCATCGACCACCCCATCCACCCCGCGCCTGCCCGCTGTCTGGCGGATGATCGTGTCGGCCGGGTCATCATCGTCATCAAAATTGATCGGAATCACCCCATAGGTGTGCTGCGCATAGGCCAGCCGATAGTCGTGATGATCGACCATGAAGATTTGCTCGGCACCGAGCATTCTGGCGCACGCCGCGCTTAACAGTCCGACCGGGCCGGCGCCATAAATGGCAATGCTTGAGCCCGGTCCGATGCCGGTGTTCATAACAGCCTGCCAGGCGGTGGGTAAGATGTCCGAGAGGAAAAGCACCTGCTCATCCGCGAGCGTTCCCGGAACCTTGAAGGGGCCGGTGTTGGCTTTCGGCACTCTGACCAGCTCGGCCTGTCCGCCCGGGATGCCGCCGTAGAGTTTACTGAAACCGAATAACGCCGCCGGTGGTGGAATGGCTTTCTTGTTAACGATCGCGCCCCGGCCCGAGTTGGTGGTTTCACAACTGGCGAACAAGTCCATCTGGCAGAAGAAACACTCACCACAGGCAATCACGAACGGGACCACCACGCGGTCGCCGCGCTGTACGGCGGTGACCGCGGAGCCGGTTTCCTCGACGATGCCCATGAACTCGTGACCAAAGATATCGCCATGCTCAACCGTCGGTATCTTGCCTCGATAAAGGTGCAGATCCGAACCGCAGATCGCCGTTGCAGTGACCCGCAAAATAATGTCGTCGGCGGCTTCGATGTTTGGATCGGGAACGGTTTCTACCCTGACGTCGTGAGCTCCGTGATAGGTCATTGCGCGCATGGCTGCATCCTCGCGGGTTAATAAAGACAGCGTTTGTCTGTATTAAGGGAGGGCGATGGAGGACCGAGTTCAGTTCTGTCCGAGGCGAATCTGATCGACGGTATGGCCTCGAAAATTCACATTTTTCGACGAGTGAATTCGCGCCGCGAACTGCATGAGTCAATTTCCAGACTCATGCAGCCTGCACGACCTCAATTCGCCATCAGAGCTTCTAACTAATTGTTTTATATGGTGTTAAACATGGCGGTGAAATCGGCACGACAAATGCTCCCAGTGTAAAGGCGACCTACGGCCATGAGACCGTTTGCGCCTATTCCGTGACTATTTGAGAGATTCGACCATGAACGCCATCGACCTGTTGAAAGCCGACCATGAACGCGTAAAAGTCATCCTGACTCAGTTAAGCGAGTCCACCGAACGGGGTGTCAAAAAACGCACCGAGTTGCTGGCCAAGCTCGAAATGGAGATCACCATCCATACCCGGCTCGAAGAAGAAGTCTTGTACCCGGCGTACAAAAAAGCCGGTGGCAAGGAACAGGACGTTATGTACTACGAAGCCAAGGAAGAACACCGCACCGTGGATTCCCTGGTACTGCCGGACCTGAAAGTCACTGATCCTTCCACCCCGGAATTCGCGGGTCGGGTGAAAGTGGTCAAGGAGCTGCTGGAACACCACATCGAAGAAGAGGAAACCGAAATGTTCCCTCAGGCGAAAAAGCTGCTGGGCAAGGCCACCCTGGAAGAGTTGGGCGCGCAGATGGAAACGCTTAAGGCTCAGTACAAGAAAGAAATGAGCGCGTCCAATCTGGCGGCTTGATTTGGTAGTCGATGTCAGAGAGCCCGGCAAATGCCGGGCTTTTTAGTCTGCGATTCAGCCACCGGGATTGGTGACCTGGATGTAAACCGCATAAGTGCCCAGCAACACCCAGAACGTCGCGAAAATCCACGGCGTACGCACGGAAAACAGCAGCGATTTGCGGTAGCCCTTGTGGGACGATTCCATCTCACTGAACAGCGGGGATTCATCGTACGCCAGCCCCATCAATGGCTCGCTGCGCAACAGCTCACTTTGCTTGAAGTGCCAGTGGTCGATGATGTCGTAGGCCGCACGAATGCCCGGCCAGGCGTTCAGCGAGCTCAGTAAACCCAGCAGCGCGAGGAACGGCGGCACCACCAGGGTGAAGAGTTTTCCCCATTCGGGATTGAGGTTGGCCATGCAGGAAGCAAAGGCAATCACCAGGAACGACTGCGCGGCCAGGTAAGCGTCGGTTCGATTGGCGAGGATGCTGGTTTCGTACTGGATTTCCCGACGGTAGAAATCCAGCCGCTCCTTGGGCGAGCCGAACATCTTGGCATTGTGCTCAGTCAAGACTTCTTCGGCAGTGTGTTCGGTCAGTATTCTGGGCACGGGAATTACACAAGGACTGGGTAAGCGTTATGACGAAACCTGCCCGGGCAAAGTTCAGCCGGATTTAATGCACTTCACTCGAACGCTATTTCGCTGCCGTGGTCCTTCAAGTACACAGGCTGACTTCAAGGATTGCGGATGGACACTCTCGATTGGGTGCAATGGCCGGCGATGCTGGTCACGGTATTGGCGGCGTGGTTGATCGGCTCGCAAAACCCATCGCGCAGGGTGTGGGGTTTCAGTTGCTTCATCGTCAGCAATCTCTTGTGGGTGATTTGGGGCTACCACACCCACGCCTACGCATTGATCGTGTTGCAGTTTTGCCTGTGTGCCATGAACTTGCGCGGTTTCAAGAAGAACGTGAAAGGCTGAGCACGACGCCCGTTACTTCATGGCCAGCGCAATCACCTCGACCAAATTGAGTTGGGTATACGGTTTGGACAAGCGAGGGAGTGTGGTCGCGAAGCCTTCAAGGCGTTCGGCATAACCCGTGGCAAGAATGATCGGTATGTCCGGCTTCAACGCCCGGATGGCATTGGCCAACTGCTCACCGTTCATTTGTGGCATGGCCATGTCGGTAATGACCAGGTCAACATGCTGCTCGCGTTCGAACAGCTCAAGCGCTTGGGCACCGGACACCGCACTGATCACCCGATGGCCGAGGTCCTCAAGCAACAGGCCGGTGCTGGTCAGCACCAGGCTGTCATCGTCCACGACCATGACGCACAACTGAGCCACTGGCGGAGCGGCCACTTCCGATACGGCGGGATGATTGAGCGCAGCTGTGGTCGCGGCGGGTATCCACAGTTCGGCGACAGTGCCGATGTCCTTCTGACTCTTGAGAATGAATCGCCCGCCCAGTTGTTCTATGAAGCCATGGATCATCGACAACCCCAGCCCCGTGCCTTTGCCCACCCCTTTGGTGGTGAAAAACGGGTCCATGGCCGACGCCAGGGTGACCTCATCCATGCCCTCCCCGTTATCGGCAACACTCAGGCAAACATAGCGTCCGGGCTCCGGCAATAGTGTCGATTGGTCGCAGACGTCTTCCGTCCGGGTACTGATGACGATTTTTCCGCCGTTGGGCATCGCGTCCCGGGCATTGGTGGCGAGGTTCAGCACGGCCAGTTCGAGCTGATTGACATCGGCCATGACCGGAACGAGGTCGGGGGAAAAACGGGTTTCGAGCTGTACGGAAGGCCCGAGGGAGCTGCGCAACAATCCGCTGATTCCTTCCACCAGCGCGGGTATTTCGACGGATTCGGACTTGAGTTCCTGACGTCTGGCGAACGCCAGCATGCGTTGAGTCAGGGACACCCCTCGCAGGGCACCTTGGGTGGCGTTGTCGACCAATCGAGTGACTTTCGGATTGTCTCCCACGCGTTTACGGACGATTTCCAGGTTGCCCAGGATAACGGTCAGCAGATTATTGAAATCGTGGGCGATCCCGCCACTGAGTTGGCCGATGGCCTGCATCTTCTGCGCCTGGAACAGCGCTTCACGGGTTTGTTCCAGAACCTTCTGTGCTTGTGTGGCCTCGGTGATGTCCCGGGTAATTTTGGCAAAGCCCAGCAACGTGCCCGTATCGCCCCAGATCGGATCGACCACCACATGGGCAAAGAACCGCGTGCCGTCCTTGCGAACGCGCCAGGCCCTGTTTTCAAAGCGCCCTTCCCGCATAGCCGTCTCCAACGCACGTTGGGGTTCCCCGGCTTCACGGTCTTCGGGGGTATAGAAGAGTGAAAAATGTTGACCGATGACTTCTTCGGGTCGGTAGCCCTTGATGCGCTGGGCCCCTTGATTCCAGTTGGTCAATCGTCCATCCGGGGCGAGCATATAGATGGCGTAGTCAGTCACGCTTTGAACCAGCAAACGAAACTGCTGCTCGCTTTGCTTGAGCGTCTCTTCGGCCATTTTGCGGTCGGTGAGGTCCCGGGTGATCTTGGCAAACCCCAATAGATTGCCTGCCGGGTCGCGAATCGGATCGATCACCACATGGCACCAGAAGTGTGTTCCGTCCTTGCGAACCCGCCAGCCTTCACCCTCGAACCGTCCTTCGCGAATCGCCGTATCCAGCGCGCGTTGGGGCAGACCGGCACTGCGGTCTTCTTCGGTATAAAAGCGCGAAAAATGCTGTCCGAGGATCTCCTTCTCCTCATACCCCTTGAAACGTTTGGCGCCAGCGTTCCAGCTGGTGATGATGCCATCGGGGTCAATCATGTAGATCGCATAGTCCACCACGGCATCAATCAGCAGGCGAAAGCGCATTTCCTCGATGGCGTTGGTTTTGGACTGGTTATCACTCATCGATCACACCCGTGACTGTTGTTTTGCGAAGTATGCGTCAAACCGTGGGTTTGGTAAGCCAGAAAACGGTTGTGCACTGGAGCATAGCGCTCACTCCACCTATTCTCGATGCCAAACGCCATTTCTGGCGGTTCCAAGGCGCCCCGATGATCCTGATTCTGTTGCCCACTTCCGACTACGATCCCACTGAGAGCAGTGTTGCGTGGCAGGCCATGCGTCAGGCCGGCATCGAGGTGCGCTTTGCGTCGCCCGAGGGATTGCCCGCCTACGCCGATTCGCGTCTGGTGGACATCGGTTTCGGCCTGTTGAACCCGCTGCTGATGACGCGCAAGGCCGACCTTGCCAGCTACGCCCGGATGATCGAAGCCCCCTCCTTTCGCCGACCGCTGAACTATGACGATGTGGACCCCGGCGAGTTCCAAGGACTGCTGATTCCCGGCGGGCATGCCAAGGGCATGCGCAGCCTGCTGGAGTCCGAGCAGGCGCGACGGATCGCCCTGCACTTTTTCAAGACAGACAAACCCGTGGCAGCGGTCTGCCACGGCGTACTGTTGCTTGCCCGAACCCTCGACCCCGATACCGGGCGTTCGGTGTTGCAGGGGCGCAAGGTCACCGCCCTGGTCGCCAACACCATGGAGCTGCCTGCCTGGGCAATCACCGCCGCCTGGCTCGGACGCTACTACCGGACCTATACCCAAACCGTCGAAGCGGAAGTCACGGCCGCCCTGTCCAGCCCGACGGATTTCCTGCGCGGGCCCGTCCTCGCGGTGCGTGATTCGGCGGACCAGCCACAACGCGGGTTCGTCGTCCGTGATGGCCTGTTGTTGACCGCGCGCTGGCCGGGAGACTGTCATCGCTTTGCCGCCGAGTGGGTTCGCCTGCTTACCGGTTCACGTATTTGACGATGTAGGCGTACAGGTCGTTGTAAACGAAGTCAGGAACAACCTGGGCGTAAGTCTGGGTGTTGAGTAACGCCAGGTGGCATTCTTTAACTATCTCGTCACGCTCACTCAGGGTGTGGACATGATTATTGATGATGCTTTCATAGGCGCTGTATGCCGTTGGCGTCGTAGAGGGCGTCAAGCAAGCGGTTGTGGTGTAGGTGATATGAGCACGCGAGACGCGTTCCTTCAGCGCCCCGAACCCGCGTTCATACACCGTGATTTGTGAACGATCGACCGCCTTCGAGGCGGTTTCGAAGGCCAGGATCACCGCTTGCTCATTCCTCATGGAGCTCACCAGTGTCGATCGCGTGACAAACCTTTCCAGTTCGCGGTTTTCCAGGCTTTTAAAGGCTCTTTTGATGCACGAAACGTGAGCGAACTCCAGCGTGCAGCCAACGATATGCGTTTCGAACTGATAGCCGGCCGCCGTCGCGAGTGGTGGAAATGCCGCGAAATCGATGCTGTCGAACGCACACTCCATGATGATGTTGTATTTGAGTGTGAAGGCTTCGGTGAAGATTTTGGCGCAAAGCTCTCGTACGAAAGCTTCGGTATGTTCATAGGCATGCAGCACGCCGAGCTTGATCATCTCTGCGTATTGAGGATGTTTCTGCCGGTATTCGGGCAGGTAGAGACGGACATACTTGTCGTAGCGCCTGGTCGGCAGGAGTGTGTTTTCCAGCAGGAAGGTTTTACCCGAGCCTTGAAGCCCGGCAACCACCAGGATTTTCGGCGTTTCCTCGGCCGTGATACCGCGGAACAGCGTGGTTTTGATGGCATTGAACGCGGCGCTGACTTGTTCAGTGGTGTAGGTGTAGTTAGGTGCGGAGGACATGCCTTGATTTCCTTATCAAAGAGCCGGCTGAAATTGATTGCCTGCCCTTTGAATAAAGCGCTGTTTCACCGCTTGTTCAAATACGTCTGTCTTTCAAGATATGTACCTGTTTTAAAAGGTAAATAATCCTACGCACCAGAAGCCCAATGCGCCTGTTCGACCGACCACCAACGCGGCAGCAAGTGCTTGACCTTGCTGTCGCCGAACCGGTCATCGATCAACATCACCACCCCTTGATCCTGCTGAGTGCGGATCACCCTTCCTGCCGCCTGCACGACTTTCTGTACGCCGGGATACAAGTAGGTGTAGTCATAACCGGCGCCGAAAATCGCCGCCATTCGATGCTTCATCTGTTCGTTGACCGGATTGAGTTGCGCCAGCCCCAGGGTGGCAATGAATGCACCGATCAGGCGTGCGCCGGGCAAGTCGATGCCTTCACCGAACGCTCCGCCGAGCACTGCAAATCCGACGCCCTGGCTGTGCACGGTGAACTGGTCGAGAAAGGCTTGGCGTTGCCCTTCCGCCATGCCCCTGGACTGCGACCACAAAGTGATCTGCGGATGTCGCTCGGCCAGTAACTGCGCCACTTGCTGCAAATAATCGAAGCTGCTGAAAAATGCCAGGTAGTTGCCGGGGCGTTGGCTGAATTGGCGGGCGATGAGTTCGACAATCGGTTCGAGGGACGCCTGGCGATGGATGAATCGGGTCGATATCTGACTGACGATGTGCACTTTCAACTGGTCGGCATGGAACGGCGATTCGACATCAATCCACACTGTATCCGGCGGCGTACCCAGCAGGTCCGCGTAATAATGCCGAGGGCTCAGCGTCGCCGAAAACAGCACGGTGCTGCGCGCAGCCTTCAGGCGTGGGCGGATGAAACCGGCCGGCACCACGTTGCGCAGGCACAGTTGCGACAGGTTTTGTTTGCGTTCGAGGTCGCGCTTGCTGATGTCGAACAGGAACTGTTCATCGAAGAGTTCGGCCACCCGGCAAAACTGCAGCATGTCGAAGTAAAAACTCTGTAGGGCGCTGTCCAGGCCTTGGGGATGATCGTTGAGGTAATCGCCGATGCTCGCGCTGCATGACGACAGCGCCTGGAGAAGTTTTTCCGGTGCCTTGTCGTAGGCCTGATACGGCGCCAATTGCAGATTATGCAGGGCATTCCACTCACGATTGACCCGCTGCAACGGTTTTTTCAGGGCGTCCGGTGCGGTTTTTCGTACCCCGCTGAGGGTCGACTGATCGAGCGTGGCGCTGTACATCTGCCGGCCGCGTTCCACCAGGTTGTGCGCCTCATCCACCAACACCGCGACTTTCCAGTTATTGGCCTGAGACAAGCCGAACAGCAACGCACTGAAATCGAAATAGTAGTTGTAGTCGGCGACCACCACATCGGCCCAGCGGGCCATTTCCTGGCTCAGGTAATACGGACAGACCTCATGCGCCAGTGCCACTCGGCGCAAGGCGTCCTGATTCAGCAGGCTGAGTTCGCTGGCGGTCTGGCGGGCGGCCGGCAAACGGTCGTAAAAGCCCTGGGCCAACGGGCAGGATTCACCGTGACAGGCTTTGTCCGGGTGCTCGCAGGCCTTGTCCCGGGCGATCATCTCCAGCACCCGCAGCGGCGGCGCATCGGCGCTCTCCAGGATGACTTGCGCGGCATCCAGCGCCAGTTTGCGCCCCGGCGTTTTCGCCGTCAGAAAGAACACTTTGTCCAACTGCTGCGGAGCCAGGGCCTTGAGCATCGGAAACAGCGTGCCCACGGTCTTGCCGATGCCGGTTGGCGCCTGAGCCATCAGGCAACGACCGGTGCTGACCGCCTTGAACACCGATTCCGCCAGGTGCCGTTGCCCCGGACGAAAGTCAGCATGGGGAAACGCCAATTGCTGCGCCGCGTGATTGCGTGCTTCGCGATGGGCCATCTCCTGCTCGGCCCACAGCAGGAACAGCCCGCAATGATGCTCGAAGAACGACTGCAGCTCTCCGGCGCTGAAGGCCTCGACCAGGCAGGTTTCCTTTTCGCTGACAATGTCGAAGTACACCAGCGCCAGATTGATCTGCGCCAGTTCCAGCTTCTGGCACATCAGCCATCCGTAGACCTTCGCTTGCGCCCAGTGCAACTGCCGGTGGTTGGGCGGTTGCTTGCTCAGGTCGCCGCGATAGGTTTTGACTTCTTCCAGGCAGTTTTGCGCCGGGTCGTAGCCGTCCGCCCTGCCCTTGACCTTCAAGGTTTTATACAGGCCTTCGAGGGCGACTTCGCTTTGATAGCCCTCGCTTCGGCGCGAGGCGACAGTGCGGTGCCCGACGATGCCTTCCAGCGCAGTTGGCGACGGCGTGAAACGCAGATCGAGGTCGCCGACCTTGGCGGTGAATTCACACAGCGCCCGCACCGCAATGCTGTAACTCAAGCGCTCTGCTCCGCCCATTGCACGTAGCAGACGGCGATTGGCATCTGGTGTTCGTGACAGAACTCCAGCCAGCGCAATTGGTTGTCTTGCAGGCGATCGCCGGGGCCTTTGACTTCGATCATGCGGTAGGTCTTGTGCTGCGGCCAGAACTGGATCAGGTCGGGCATCCCGGCCCGGTTGGCCTTGATGTCCAGCAACAGGCGATTGAACCAGTGCTTGAGGTGTTCGGCGGGCAGGCAGTCAAGCGCCTGATCCAGCAGTTCTTCGCTCAGCGCGCCCCAGAATACAAAGGGTGACTGCACGCCCCACTTGGCGACGTAACGCTCACGGATGGTCTGGCTATAACGCCCGTCATCGAGTTCGGCGAGACAGGCCTGAAACACCTCCGCCCGACGTGCATGGAAGTCTTCGTTGAGCAGGTCCACCGGCCCGCGCTGGAACGGGTGGAAAAACGCCCCCGGCAACGGCGCAAAGATCGCCGGCCAGCACAACAGGCCGAACAGCGAGTTGATCAGACTGTTCTCGACGTAATGCACCGGCGCCGAATCCTCCGCCAGGTGCGCCTGAACATGAAATTCGACCGACAGCGCCGGATCGGTCCTGGGCAAGTGCAGGTCCAGGCGCAGCATTTCCCGGGGAGATGGCCGCTTCATTGCCGGGCCGCCCAGTTTGCGCCGCAACCTGGGCAACACACGCAGCACATGCTGATGCTCGGTGGCGCTTTCCGGCGATTGCTCCGCGTGCGTGGCCAGATGCAGGGCCAACTGATATTCACCACAGCGTTCGAGCACACGAATAAGACGCACCCGAGCGCCGGGGTAGGCGCAATCGCGATAAATCGACAGCGCCGTGGAGAAATCCGTCATGCGTTCACAATGCTGACCAATCTGGAACAGCAACTTGCCCCGGCGTCTTTGCAGCCAAGGGTTGTCGAGTTGCACCTCGTTGATCTGCTCGACAATGTCCGCCACCTCTTCACCGGCCTCGAAACGTTGCTGGCAGTGGTGCAGAAACAGGCAGGCGTCCACGTCTTCACGGCTGCGCAAGCCCCGGGATTCGGCGCAGAATTCGACTTTCTCGTAGGTAAAGATGCCGAGATCGGCCAGCACGAACTCCGACCAGTCCTGATAAAGGTTGCCGAAGAACATCAGCCGCAAGCGGTCGCACAGGTCCAAGATGGTCAGCGTGAACAGCCGGTCGTTCAGTTGCGGGCACCATTGCGCGAAGCTCTGCGACTCGCAGAACTGCTCGCTCAGGGTCGCCAGCCATTCGGTCTTCTTGCCTTTGGGTTGATCGATGGCGGCACCGAAGCAGTGAAGAATCTCGGCCTTGAGCAGAACGTCGAACAGTTCCTCGATCTGTAGCGGCGATTGCGCAGAAATCCAGCCTGCCGCCAGCAATGGCTCGGCAGCACTGGCAATGTCGCCAATCTCGACGTAACTCAATTTGCCGGCCCTGAAATGCAGGCCCTTGCGCATCACCATCCTGACCAGCAGCGCCCGGGACTCGCGGGGTTGCCGACGAAAATCGCGGATGAAGGCTTGCTCCTCGACGCTCAGCACGTCGGCATAACGATGCTCAAGCCAATCAAGCACTTGCATGAAGTTGTTCAAGTAATAGAACGGGTCGTCGAGAGGATTTTCAGTCACAGGAAAAAAGGGCCATGGCGAGCGAGTACTGGTTATGCGTACAGATACCAGTTACAGCGCGTTCGGTGCAAACGGAAAAGGATAAGCGGCGGCGCTATTTGGCTATTTTCAGGTGGCCATCGAACTTTCTGCCGTTCCACGGCACCAACCGGCATAGCGGCTTTTTTCACGCACTTGAGAGGTGGGTATGAATATCAAGACTCTGGGTTTGCCTTTGGCAGCGGCAGCCTTCCTGGCACTGGCCGGTTGCTCCACGCCAACGGTGGTGACGCTGCAGAACGGCACCCAGTATTTGACCGAGGATATGCCGAAAACCAAGACCAAGGACGGGTTTTACGAGTTTGAGGATATTTCCGGCGCGAAGGTGAAGGTCAATGCCAAAGATGTGGCCACGGTCCGCGAGGAAGACTGAGAACCTCATTATCGTTCTTCGCGGGCAAGCCTCGCTCCTACAGGGTTGTGCGATGTGAGGCTTGCCCGCGAAGAGGCCGAAAATCTACGGCATCCACGGCGTACTGTTATCGCAGGAGATGAACTTCCCTCCCCGCCTCCTCAGTTCTTCATGAATCTTCTGGCAGCGCTCGTAATCCTGCTGCATCGCGTGGTCGATGCTGATGTTGCCTGTCATCTCCGGCTGCTTTTCCCCCGAGCGAAATGTCACAAAAGGCTCTTCGGCTGGAGCTGGAAACGGCTTTTTTCTACCTGCGGGTCTGCGGGTTCCGACGGTGCCGGTGTGGGCAGTTGATCTGGCGTCATGCCATAGCGGCTCAAAATCGAGCTATGAGGCAACTCCGCGGCGGCACTTCCTGATAACAGGGCCAGCGCCAAACCGATGAGGTGCTTCTTGCTGTTACTCACGTTACGTAATCTCCTGATCCAGTACTCAATCCTGTTGTTGCAAGGTATTGGAGTCCGCAGGTGACTGTCGGGTCACGTGCTCAGGCAGGTTTACCGCGTTATTGTTCTTCGCGGGCAAGCCTCGCTCCTACAGGGTTGTGCGATTCCTTGTAGGAGCGAGGCTTGACCGCGAAGAGGCCCTTACCGGCGCCACATTACCCTCAGGCGATGACGATCCCGGCGCCAGACAAACTGTCCAGCCCAACCCCCACCAACGTCACCGAATCCCCGCCAAACGTCAGCACCGTATCCTGCCCCACCGTCGTGGCATGAGCCCGATAGTCATCATTCGGCGCGACCCCCTGAACCCCGAGGAATACCAGCTTGTCGTTTGCCTGATACCCCACCACCCGGTCCTGACCAAACGCACCGCTGAACAGGAACGTATCAATCCCGCCCCCCGATTCCATCAGGTCATTCCCCGCCCCGCCCACAAACACATCGTTGCCCTGGCCGCCGATCAAATGATCGTTGCCGTCCAGACCGAACAACCAATCGCCCGTCGTATGCGCCTTGAGCGTATCGGCCCCCGTGCCGCCCTTCACCGATGACGCGTATGACGTCAGGTTGTTGCCGACGGCAAGTCCATTGGCCGTCACGCTGTGTGTCACATCATCCTTGAACAGCCCCCACAAGAACCCCGGTTCCTTGGTGACAATACTGCCGATGTCTCGGGTGATGCTGATACCGCCATTGGTGTCACGAACATAGAGGGTGCCGGCGCCGTCATTGGCAAAGTCGACATTCTTCACCGACTGCTGCAAGTCCAGCACGTTGTTGCCATTGCCTCCCAGCAGGATGTTGTAGCCGCCGCCGTCACGGAAGGTGTCGTTACCGTCACGCCCCTCCAGGTAGTCGTTACCCTTGCCACCCTGAATCAGGTCGTTACCGTCGCTGCCGATGATGAAGGTACTGCCCTTGTGGGTCTCGGCGTTGCGATTGAGGTCCTGAACCCAGGTATTGGCGCGTGCCGGGTCCGAGAGATTGGCGACGACGATCGTCGAGTCCTTGCTGGTGAGGTCGTAGAACTTCGATTCGATCACCCGGTTCATGCCGTCGCCATAGGCGGTCGGCAAGTGCGAGATCCAGGTCGGGATGTTGAGGATGGAGAACGGCAACACATTCCATGCGGTCGAGGCGTAGTGATCGTTGAAGCTGACGATGTTATCGGTCGCCGAGGCCTTGGCGGCATCGTGCACACCCACCGACGACAGGTTGAAGGATGAACCGTCGAGGGCCCGAAACACCGGGTCGTTTTCATAGCCGACATTGAGCACTTTGTCGGTGCTGCTCTGGGTCGGGGACGCGTAGGCGATGTAGTTGGAATCCTGGTAGAACCCGGACCACTTCTCCGCGCTCAAGTCCGCCAGGCTGTTGACCGCCAGCCCGCCGAGGCTGTGGCCGCTGACCAGCACGTTTTTGCCCGACAGGCCATTGGCCTGGGCAAATGCCATGACGTCGCCGAGCAGATTGCCGAAGGCTTCGCCCACATAGTTTTTCGCATAATCCTTGGGACCTAGCGCCGCCAGCAGATCGTTGATCACATCGCCGATGGAATCGCCGATCAAGATTTCCCGCGGGCCGCTGGTGCCGCGAAAGGCGATGCCGATTTCGCTGAGATGGCCTTGAGCATCGTACTTGCCGAGGATTTCGACCTGCGCGCTGGTGTACCCGGCCTTCTCGCCGAAGAACGTTCCGCGGACGTCGACCTTGCCGTCATAACCCAGTTGCGAGGCCGTGATGGGCGTCCAGCCGGCTTTTTGCACGGCCTCCAGGGCGGCTTTTTCCGAATCGGGGTTCCAGGGAATGCCGGGGATCACGCCTTGAGAGTCGGTGCCGCCCAGCAGCGCGGTAACCAAAGTCGCCGGCAAGCCCAGGCCGAAGCCGTTGTGCTGGTAGCCGGTGGCAAAGCCATTGTCGAGGTTGTGATAGGAATACAGCGTGATCGCCATAGCGTCGGTGAATAACGCTTTGGAATCGGCTGTGCCGAAGTTTTTGTAGTCATACACACCCATTGGTATTGCCTCTCTTTTGTTGGAATTGTCAGAGATAGCTCACAACCAGGACGCCTCATTCACGAGGCGCCCCAGAGCATTTAGTGCATGCAGCCTTTACGCAAACGTGATGCCTGACGCCGACAGGCTGTCCAGTCCTACTCCCACCAGGGTGACGGCAAAATCGCCCACTTTCAGCACCGTGTCATGGCCCGACTGCGAAGCGTGTTGCTTGTAGTCATACCCCTGCCCCGCGCCCTGAACGCCGAGGAACACCAGCTTGTCGTTGCCCTGGTAGCCATTGATCGCGTCGAAACCGAAGGCGCCGCTGAACAGGAAAGTGTTGTGGCCTCCCGAGGCCTGCATCAGGTCGTTGCCCGCGCCACCGACGAGGGTCACCTGGCTTTTGTCGCTGCGCAGCAGGTCGTCGCCGGCATGACCGAACAACCAATCGCCGTCGACGCTGGCCGCCAGTGTGTTGCCGTAGGCGTCACCGTTGAGCGAGTGGTTGTAGTGGGTCAATTCACTGCCGTTGAGCAAGCCATTGGCGGTGACGCTGTAAGTCACCTCCTTGCTGCCCCACCATGAACCCGACTCCTTGCTCACCAGCGAGCCGATGTCGCGGGTCATGCTGATGCCACCATAGGCATCGCGCACGTACAGGGTGCCGTCGCCGTCGTTGGCAAAACTGAAGTTCTGCAACGGCTTCTGCAATTCGAAGGTGTTGCTGCCCTTGCCGCCCAGCAGAAGGTTGTAGCCGCCGTCGTCGCGCAAGCGGTCGTTACCGTCGCGACCTTCGATGAAGTCATTGCCGGCACCGCCCTTGAGCAAGTCGTCGCTGTCGGTGCCAATGATGAAGGTGCTGCCGGTGTGGGGTTCGCCGCTGCGTCCGAGGTCCTCGACCCAGGTGGTGCCCCGGGACGACTCCGCCAGGTTGGAGACGATCAGCGTTGAGTCCTTGTCGGTGAGGTCGTAGAACCGCGAGTCGATCACCCGGTTCAAACCGTCGGCATAGCCCAACGAGCCATGGGCTGACCAGTTCAGCGGATTGAGGATGCTGAACGGCACCAGGTTCTGCGCGGTGGACGCGTACTGGTCGTTGAAGTTGACGATGTTGTTGGTCGCCGAATCCTGATGACCGTCGTGCTTGCCCAAGGACCCACTGCTGAACGTGGTGCCGTCGAGCACCCGGAACACCGGGTCGTTCTCGTAGCCGATGTTCAACACGTTGTTGCCGGTGGCGCTCTGGGTCGGTGAGGCGAACGCGATGTAGTTGGCGTCCTTGTAGAAGCCGCCCCAGTTGTTGCCGCTCAACTCGGCGAGGCTGTTGACCCCCAACCCGCCGAGGCTATGGCCGCTGACCATGACATCCCTGGCGCTCAGGCCATGGGCGATGGAAAACGCGGCAACGTCCTTGAGCAAGTTGTCAAAGGCGTTTTTCGCGTAATTCGTCGCGTAATCCACCGGGCCGACGGCGGCCAGCAGGTTGTTCTTCATGTCGCCGAAGGTGTCGCTGTACCCCAGGCCTCCGGTGCCCCGGAAGGCAATGCCGATACCGATCAGCTTACCCGCCGTGTCGTACTTGCCGAGCACTTCGGCTTCGGCGCTGGTGAAGCCGTCCTTCTCACCATAGAACGTGCCCTGAGCACCGACCTTGCCTTGATAACCCAGTTGCTTGGCGCCAATTGGCGCCCACGCGGTGGCCGGCAGCGGCTGACCGGTTGGCGTGTACGCATACAGCGTCAGGGCGATGGCGTCGCTGTACAGCGCCTTGCCGTCAGCATTTTTGTAATCAAACAGTCCCATGTTGTTTGCTTCCTTTGCGTTAAATCAGAACTGCCAGTCGAGTGTCAGACCTACACCGTGGTCTTTTTCGTTGGAGCCCAGCAGTCCGTTGTAATCCAGGCTCACACGCACATCCTTGGCCACCGCCAGACCGGCGCGCGCACCAATGACGGCGGCGTTACGATCCAGGGACACGCTCTGCACGCTGAACCCGGTATTGCCGTTGGCGAAGGCCAGGTGGTCTTCGGAACGGGTGTTGCTCAGGTTGTGCTGCCAGCCCAGGGTGCCGGACAGTTCCAGTTGCTGTTTGTCCGACAGGGCAATGGCTTTGCTCGCCCGCACACCGAGGGTCGAGAGCACGGCGTCGCGGTTGTCTTCGCCCCCCTTGAGCGCGGCGGCATCGCCTTTCTCGGTGAAGCTGTCGCGGTTGAGGTGCACGTAAGCCAGGTTGGCAAACGGTTCCAGGGCCAGCGGTTGCAGGTCCAGGCGATACGCGGCTTCGGTAAACAGCTGGGCGGTGGACGCATCGCGTTTGGATTTCTGTTTGCCGCTGACGTCACCGAATTGCAGGTCACGTTTCACATCGATGCGATGCCAGCTATAAGCGCCGCCGACACTCAAGCGCAGTGCATCGATTTCATGGCCCAGGTAGGCGCCCAAGTGGTAGCTGTCGACCGAGGCCGACGAATGCGTGCCATCGCCCATGCTCAACGAGCTGTCGCTATACCCGGTGACGAAACCGAGCCGCGTATCTTCAGTGATGAGACCGTCGACACCGGCCAGCAAGCCGCCGATGGAGCTGGTGGAACTGGCGTTGTCATGCCCGCCGTCGCTCTTGCCCCAGGCGCCGAGGACTTTGACCCAGGCATTGCTGCGGTCATCGGTGGGTGCCGCGGCATCGAACAGATCACGCTCACGCAGGCGTTCGCCGACGGCATCGCGCAGGTAACGGCTGTCGTTGATCAGCAACGTGCCGATCGCCGGATGAATCTCACCGGACAGTTGCTGGAAGGCTTGTTGCGCGACGGCAGCGGTCGGCGACAGCAACAGGGTTTCATAGAGCGGATTGCCCGCGCCCAGTTGCTCGGCAGCGGCAGCGACGGCACGTTGGTTCGGGGTCTGGCCGACGCTGGCGAAGGACGCGGCGTTGCGCTCTACCGCCAGTTGGATGCCAGTAGCCGAGTAATCGAGCGCGCCGCCGATGAACAGGTAGTTCGGCAGGACTGCGCCAAACCGCCCTTCGATGCCGCCAGCTGCTTGCAGGATGTTGTATTGATTGCCAAGCAGCGATTGCACGTCGCTGGTGGTCAGCAAGGTCGGGCTGTTTTCCAGGGACAGGCTGACAGTCGCGCCTTCGATCACCGCTTTACCGCCCGCGATGATCTGGTCGCTGCTGGTCGGCGACAATTCCACGGCGTAGGTCGAGCCCGGCTCGAACGTCACGTCACCCGCGACCTGCAAGGTGCCGATGGAATTGCCGGGGGCCACGGTGCCGCCGCTTTTCGCGGTCAATGCGCCGATGCGGCCGTTACCGCCGAGGATTCCGCTGTCGTTGACGGTGACCGTCGAGAGCAGCGAGCCGTTGATCGCCAATCGCCCCTGATTGACCAGCGTCGGGCCGGCGTAAGTGTTGGCGCCGGTCAGCACCAGCGTGCCGATGCCCTGCTTGGTCAGGCCGCCGTGGCCGGAAATGTCGTTGCGCCAGACGTCCCGGCCACACTGCACGTCATTACAGACGCGCTCGGTCGGTTTGCCCGCATCGATAATCGCGCCGATGCCGGGCAAGTCCGCGACAAACTGGCTGGAGCCGTAGGCGCCCTGGATGCGGAACTCCTCGGGTATGTCTTGCTCGGTGACCAACATCGCCGGGCCATCGATGCCTTTGCGCAGGTTGATCATGCCCCAGCCATACAGCGCGTCGACACCCGGTGCGCCCATGTCGGTGGCCGTGGTGCGCAGCACGCTGGCAACCTGGGCGCCAGTCATGTACGGGAAGCGTTCCATCAGCACCGCCACCGCGCCCGCGACGTGCGGCGCCGCCATGGATGTGCCGTTTTTGTTGGCGTAGCCGATGGTCATGTTATCGGCATTGGTGCCGCCGATGACTGCGCTGAAGATCTTGCTGCCCGGTGCCGACACGCAGAAACTCGCGGTGTAGCCGCAACGCGACGAGAAGGTGCTGATGTTGTAGAGGTCCGGGCTGTTGAGGTCCGGGTTCTTCTGCAAGGCCGCGACGGTCATCCAGTTCGGTGCGATTTCGGGGACGAAATAACCGAGGCCTGCAATGGCGTCCGGGTTGTTGAGGTTGTAGTCGTTGCCGGCGGCGAAGATTGTCACGATGCCGCTGCGAGCGGCCGCGATCGCACCGTCATAGGCACCGCCCTGGCGCGTGCCGAGGATGGGCTGGATCTGATTGAATTGCAGTTGCGCGTCCTGCACGGTGAAGTGCGGATACGCCGGGTCGCGGCCCCCCAGGTCGAAGCGATCGGTGATGCCAATGCCCCAACTGTTGTTGATGATCCGCGCCCCGCTGGCGATCAATGCATCCCAACCGGCCTTGTACACCGCGCCGTCGTTGCCGAGAATGATCCCGTCTTCGGGGCCCGGGTCGCCGTTGTCGGCACTGATGATTTGCGCGTTGTACGCCACGCCGTGCATTGGATTGCCGTCACGGCTGCCCGCCGCGATCCCGCCGACGTGAGTGCCGTGGGAGCCGAGCTTGCCGTCGTAGCCGACCGAGGGCGAACCGTCATACACAAACGCATCGCCGGCTTTGACCGGGATGTACGGGTCGGTGTATTCGCGGATGCCGCGGGTGACCAGCGTGACGACCTTGTTGGCACCGGAAAACTCCGGATGCTGGGCGTAAACCGGTTGATCGAAGATCCCCAGTTTCACGCCTTTGCCGCTGTAACCGGCGGCGTAGGCATCCTGGGCATTGATGGCGCCCAGGCCCCAGTCAGCGTTGAACTCAGCGCTGCGCCAACTGTTGGGATCGCCTGCTTTGCCGCTTTCCACGTAGGGCACTGCTTGTGCGGTGCCTACTGAAGCCAGCGCACAAAGCAGGGCTCGGTTGAGTGCTTTCAAGGCGAATAAGTTGTTGTTCTTAACTTTCATACAGCGACCATCCTTAGTTGTCTTGCCAAAATCCCTGTGGCGAGGGGGCTTGTCGGAACGCCGCATCGTCCCGTTCGGCTGCGCAGCAGTCGCGAGCCCGGCTGATGCGTTTTGTCTGCCAAATCACCGCTGCCTGTTTTGGGGCGGCTTCGCCACCCAGCGGGAGCAAGCTCCCTCGCCACATTTAATGTTTGCCACGTTTTTTGTTCGTGTTTTTAAAACTGCCAATTGAGGCTCAGCCCTACGCCGTGGCTCTTCTCGCGGCTGGCCAGTTGGCCGGTGTAATCGAGGTTCACGCGAATGTCCCGGCTCAGGGCCAGGCTGGCATGCGCGCCTACCAGCGCCGCGTCACGCACCATTGGCGCCCCTTCTACCGAGAACGCCGTGCTGCCGCTGGCAAATGCCAGATGTTCTTCAGCATCGGTATTACTCAGGTTGTGCTGCCAGCCGAGACTGCCGCTCAGGTCTAGTTGCTGCTGGCCGGACAGATTCACCGTTTTCAATGCGCGCACACCCAGGGTGCTGAGCACCGCATCCCGCGTGTCGCCAGTGCTTTTCAGTGCAGCGCCATCACCTTTCTCGGTGAAACCCTCGGTGTCGAGGTGCACGTAGGCCAGGTTGGCGAAGGGTTCGAGCGCGAGCGGTTGCAGATTCAGGCGATACGCCGCTTCACCGAACACTTGAGTGGTGCCGGCATCGACCTTGGCTTTCTGCTTCGCGCTGACGTCGCCGTATTGCAGGTCACGTTTCACGTCGGCACGATGCCAGCTGTAGGCACCGCCGGCACTCAAGCGCCAGGCGCCCAGTTCGCGGCCGGCGTATGCACCCAAGTGATAGCTGTCGACCTTGGCCGATGAATGCGTGCCCGAGCCCATGCTCACCGAACTGTCGCTGTAACCCGTGACCAGGCCTATCCGGGTTTGCTCGTCGATCGCGCCATCGACACCGGCAAGCATGCCGCCGATCGAGGTGGTGTAACCGGCGGTGTCATGGCGGTCATCGGTCTTGCCCCAGGCCCCAAGCGCCTTGATCCAGCCATTGCTTTGCGCGCCTTTGGCGTCAACCAGTCGCCCACCGATTGCATCGCGCAGGTATCGACTGTCGTTGATCAGCACCGAACCCAACGCCGGGTAGATTTCCCCCGACAACTGCTGGAACGCCTGCTGTGCGGACGTCGCGGTGGGCGACAGCAACAGGCTTTCGTACACCGCATTCCCCGCCCCAAGCCCTTCCACGGCGGAAGCGACGGCGCGTTGGTTCGGCGTCTGGCCGACGCTGGCGAACGTCGTGTCGTTACGCTCCACGCTCAGTTGAATACCGGTGGCGGCGTAATCGAGGCTGCCGCCGATGAACAGATAGTTGGGCAACACCGCACCGAACTGACCTTGAATGCCGCCGGCCGCTTGCAGGATGTTGTATTGCTGACCGAGCAGGCTTTGCACTTGTTGAGTGCTGAGCAAGGTCGGGCTGTTTTCCAGTGACAGACTGACCGTCGCACCGCTGACCGTGGCCGTGCCGCTCGCAACGATCCGGTCGCTGTCGGTCGGAGACAGCTCCACCGCGTAAGTCGAGCCGGGCGCAAACGTGACGTCGCCGGCGACCTGCAAGGTGCCAATGGAATTGCCCGGCGCGACGGCAGCGCCGCGATTGGCCGTCAGATCCCCGACTCGTCCTGAACCGCCCAGCGTGCCGCCGTCATTGACGGTCACGCTGGATGCCAACGAACCGTTGACCGACAGCAGGCCGCCATTGACCGTGGTTGGCCCGCGATAACTATTGTCACCAGTCAGCATCAAGCGTCCGGCTCCTGACTTGATCAGGCTGCCTTCGTAGACCCGAGTGGTGGCGGCAAGATCGCGGGCCATGCCGACGGCGTAATCCGTCTGATCCTGCTGACTGGCACCGGCCGGTACGCCATTCTCCCAGCCCTTGGTCCTCAACGTCTGTTGCCAGGCACTGCGTTCGGCCGCGTCTTCACTCTGCCGCTGGATCAGCGCGTTGTCCGAGATGTCGTTGCTCCAGACATCGCTCTGCCCTGCCCCCAGATTGGCGTCGAAGCGCCCGAGCAATTGCCCCGGCCCGTGCATCGCCCGTTCGAGGTTGGCCACGCCCCAGCCGACGCGGGTGTTCGGCGCCTGGGTGACGGAACCGTCGAGTTGGGTGGCGGTGGTTAACAGGGTTTCCAGCGCCTGCTGGTTGGTCATATACGGATAGCGTTCCATCACCAGCGCCAGCGCGCCGGTGGCATGCGGCGCGGACATGGACGTGCCGGACTTGATCGCATAACCGGCGTCGGGAATGGTGCTGTCGATCTTCGCACCGGGGGTGGTGATGCACCAATACTTGGCGATTCCGCACTGGTTGTACTTTTGCTGGTTACTTTGATCCAACCCCGACACCGCCAGCCAGTGGCCTTCCAGGTCCGGCTGGAAGTAAGGCAAGGCTGAACGCACGCTGGCATTGGGGTAACCGCTGTTACCGGCGCTGAACACATTGATCACACCGCGACGGGAAACGTCAGCCGCCGCATCGAGCCAGGTGCCTTTGTTCCAGTGCTGGGCGTAGGCGGCGTGCAGATCGTCGAGGGTGCGATAGCTGACGTCCGGTGGCTGGCTGCCCCAACTGTTATTGATCGCCCGCACACCGGCGTCGGCCAAGGCGTTATAGACCGCTTTGAAGTAGCGCGGATCCGGATTGGGGCCGAACAGAAAACTGTCGTTCTTGTTGGTATTGCCGACGTAGACCTGCGCGTTGTACGCCACACCGTGCATGCCGGTGCCATCGCGGGAGGCGCCAATGGTGCCGGCGACGTGGGTGCCGTGGGAGTCGTTGTTGGCGTTGAGGGTGCCGTCGACATTGAACAGTGAGCCGTCGACGTAGCTGCCGCTGGCCAGTACCGCGTGGTAACGGTCGGTGGCGAATTCGGGATGGGCTGCATCGAAGCCTGAATCGAGTTCGCCGATTTTCACACCCTTGCCGGTGATGCCAGCGGAGTAGGCCTGGTCGGCCTGCATGCGGGCCAGTCCCCAGTCCCGCTGAAATTCTACCGAGCGCCAACTGGCCGCATCGCCCAGGGTGCCGTTTTCCTGATAAAGCGCCTGGGCCGAGCCTGGCGCTACTGAAATCCAGAGCAATAACGTGCCGACCGACATCGGCTTGTTCTGTACGTCCATGTCAACTTCTCGCTTTTTTGGCGTTTTTAGAATTCTGGTTGCCCACTAGGGGCTGCAACGCAACAGGTCAAATCATTGAGATCTCGGGCCTTGACCGAATGCCTCGTCCACCTTGGCCAGATCCTGCTCATTCAAGGTCCCGGCGTAGTAATGCAACTTGGTCCAGGCCATCAGGTAGTCATACCTTGCCTGAGCCAAATCCCGGCGGGTGGTAAATAGTTGTTGTTCGGCATTCAACGCATCCAGGTTCACCCGCTCACCGCCCAAGATGCTTTGCTTGGTCGAAACCACCAGCAATTCCGCCGATTTCAGGGCTTTCTGATAAGCGCGCAACTTGTTCACCCCCGACAGGCAGGCACTGAATTGCCGACGCAGCTCGATCAGGGTTTCCCGGGTCTTGCCGTCCAGTTCGTACTCGGCCTGTTCCATGGTGCGGCTGGCCTGACGGGTCGACGCCGACACCCCGCCGCCGGCGTACAACGGCACGCTGACTTCAATGCCGATGGTGTTGGTGTCGTAACGCTGGTTGTAGGTGTTGCCGCTTTCCGATTCGTTCTGGCGCACCGAAGCGTAGGCACTGACTTTCGGCAGGTGTCCGGCGCGGTTGCGTTCGACTTCATACCGCGCGACTTCCACCGCCTGACGCTGGGAGGCCAGGTTCGGGTTGTTGGCCACGGCCATCTCGTGCCAGGTGTCGTAGTTGGCCGGCAGCAGGCTGAAGGTCTGGAAGTTCTGGTCCAGCGGCGCCAGATCGGTGATGTCGACGGCCGGCACGCCAATCAGCGCGCCCAGTTCGCGCAAGGACGCGTCCTGCTCGTTGCGTGCCTCGATTTCCTCGGCGGTCGCCAGTTCGTAGCGAGACTCGGCCTCAAGAATATCGGTGCGCGTGCCCTCGCCCTGGCGGAACATCTGCTCGTTCTGCTGGAACTGCTGTTCGAAGGCCTTCTTCTTCGCCAGCGCGATGTCGATCTGATCCTGGGCGAACAGCGCATTGGTGTAGTTTTCCAGCACACGAACCAGCAATTCCTGGCTCTTGCCGCGGAACGCTTCGTCGGCAAACAGCGACTGCGCCACGCCTTTGCGATACCCCGCGTAGGCTTCGTAATCGAGCAACGGCTGTTGCAGGGTCAGGTTCGAGCCGTAGCTGCCGTAGTTGCGGTCCTCGGTGAAGTCCGGCCGACCTTCATTGATTTGGGTGACCTTGGAGGTGTTGCGCCCCTTGTTGTAGGTGTAACCGAGCCTGGGCAACAACCCGGCCCGGCCTATGATGCGGTTTTCAAGGCCGGCATCGCGTTCCTTCATGGCGCCAAGGAATACCGGGTCATTGCGCAACGCTTGCTCGTAGATATCGAAAGGCCCCATGGCGGCCATCGCACCGTTGCACGTCAGCAACGCCAGGGTGGCTGTGAGCATTGAAAGCTTATTCATACAGCCGAACATCCTTATTCCTCGGTCAACGCGGAGCCTGCCCGGTCGAGCAGCGGTTTGAACAAATAGTTGAGGAGTGAACGTTCACCGGTGCGCACGAACATTTCCGCCGGCATGCCGGGCTTGATCACCAGCCCGTTGAGTTTTTCCATGGCCTGATCGCTGACGCTGCTGCGCAGCACGTAGTACGGCGCGCCGGTTTTCTCGTCGACCATCTGGTCGGCGGAAATCAGGCTGACTTCGCCGGGTACGCGCGGTGTACGGCTCTGGTTGAACGCGGTGAACAAAATGTCCACCGGCAAGTGGGTGCCGACCTTGTCGATCAGGTTGATCGGCAAGTGCCCTTCCACTTCCAGGCGGGTGCCTTGCGGCACGATCTCCAGCAAGGTGTCGCCCTGGCGGACCACCGCACCTTCGGTGTGCACCCCAAGGTTGACCGCGATGCCGTCGGCGGTGGCGATGATCTCGCTGTGTTGCAGATCAAACCCGGCGGAAGTCAGCTGCTCTTCCAGGGTCACGCTTTTGAGTTGCGCATCGGCCAGTTGCGTGCGGACTTCTTTCTGGTATTCCTCGATGTGCTGTTGCAGCTTCAGGCGCGACTCGAGGATGCCCTGCTCGACCCGGCCGCTTTCGCCGCTGTTTTCCGCCAATTGCTGCTGCACCTGCGACAGCTGCCGCTGGAACTCCATCAAGCGATTGCGCGGGATGTAGCCGTTGTCTGCCAGGGGCTGAAGGTTACTCAGTTGTTGCTGCAAGGAGCTGGCCTGAGCCGTCAGATCGGTACGCGCGCGGCGCATGCCGGCCAATTGCGCGCTGGCGCCTTCGATGTTGGCGCGCAGCCCCGCCTGCTCGCGGGAAAACGCTTCGCGGCGGCTGCTGAACAACTGCCGCTGGCCTTCGAGGACCAGCGCCAGGCGTGGGTCGGGATCGTTGCTCAGTTCCGCGGGGAAATTCACCTGCTTGAGGTTGTCCCGCTCGCTCTGCCAACGCGCCAGGCTGGCCCAGGCCATGCGGTATTGCGCTTGCAGCGATTGCACATCGGCCGCGACCTGGGTCTGGTCGAGCTGGAACAGCGGTTGGCCCTGCTTTACCACCTGGCCTTCGCTCACCAGGATCCGGCTGACCACGCCGTTGCTCATCGATTGCACGGCCTTGCGCTTGCCCGAGACCACGACTGTGCCTTGCACCGGGATTCCTTGGTCGAGCGGCGCGAGGCTGGCCCAGGTGAAGAAACTGCCAGCACCGACAATCGCCAGAATCCAGCCCATGCGGGAGAAGAAACGTGCATCACGCTCAGGGCGTTCGGCGATGTAATCGTGTTCCATCGTCGCTTCGTTTTCAGTGTTCATGCGAGCGCTGGTCATACACCCGAATTCCTTGTCGTAGGCTGATACTGGCGACTCATGCTGAGCCCGCCCGGTGCTTGCGCCGGTTTTTCACGTTGCTGTTCCTGGGCGCCGGAGAGTGCCTTGAGCACTTCCTGGCTGGGGCCAAAGGCCTGTAAACGACCGTCGTTGAGCACCAGCAACTTGTCAGCCTGAGCCAGCGCCGAGGAACGATGGGTCACCAGAATCACGCTCGTGCCCTGAGCCTTCATTTGCGCGATGGCGCCGGCCAGCGCCGCTTCGCCCACGGTGTCGAGGTTGGAATTGGGCTCATCGAGCACCACCAGGCTTGGCTTGCCGTACAGCGCGCGGGCCAACGCCACCCGTTGCTTCTGGCCGCCAGACAAGCCACTGCCGTCCTCGCCCAGCACCGTGTCGTAGCCCTGCGGCATGCGCAGGATCAGTTCATGGACGCCCGCCTGTTGCGCCGCTTCGACAACTTTTTGCGGATCCGCTTCGCGAAACCGGGCGATGTTTTCCGCGATGCTGCCGCTGAACAATTCGATGTCCTGGGGCAAGTAGCCGATGTAGGGACCCAGATCGTCTCGGTTCCAGCGATGGATGTCCGCGCCATCAAGCCGCACCGTGCCGCCAAGGGTTGGCCAGACGCCAACCAGCACCCGGGCCAGGGTCGACTTGCCGGAGCCGGAGGCGCCAAGTACGCCCAACACTTCGCCGGCACTCAGGCTGAAATTGACCATGTGCAGGGTCGCCGCGCGTTGCCCCGGAGGGCCGGCGCTGACTTGTTCGAAGGTGATCTGCCCCTTCGGCGCCGGCAGCGCCATGGCTTCGTCACTCGGTGGAAAGGCTTGCAGCAGCGAATCAAGACGACGATAAGCGAGCTTGGCGCCGCTCCACTGTTTCCACACCGCGATCAGCTGATCGATGGGGCTCAGGACGCGGCCCATCAGAATGGAACCGGCGATCATCATTCCGGCGGTCATATCGCCCTTGATCACCAGTAACGCGCCGAGGCCCAGGACCAGGGATTGCAGGCACAGCCGCAAGGTTTTGCTCAGGGAGCTGATGATGGCGCCGGTGTCGCTGGCCTGATTTTGCAGGCCGAGAAAACGCGAATGCACTTGGAACCAGCGCTTGCGCAACACGCCGAGCATGCCCATCGCCTGGATGGTTTCGGCATTGTGCAGATGACTGGTGGCCAGTTGGCTGGACTTCTGGGAAAACCCGGCGGCTTCGCCCAAGGGCTTTTTGGTCATTGCCTCGTTCAGACACGCGAGGCCGATGAGCACCAGCGCGCCCACGGTCGCGAACACACCGAGCCAGACGTTGAACAGGTAGATCACGAAGAGGTAGACCGGAAACCACGGCGCGTCGAAGAAGGCAAACAGCGCAGGACCGGTGACGAATTGGCGAATATGGGTCAGATCGCCAAGGGACTGACCGGCGTTGCCCTCGCCCTTGAGCAGGTTGCGCTCGAACGCGGCCTGATACACCCGCAGGTTGAAACGGCGCTCCAGCTGGCTGCCGATGCGGATGACGATGAAGCTGCGCACGATCTCGAGCAACCCGATGAAGGCGAAAAATCCGACCACCATCAGCGACAACATGGCCAGGGTGGTTTCGTTTTGCGAAGACAGCACGCGGTCGTAGACCTGGAGCATGTAAATCGACGGGACCAGCATCAATACGTTAATTAACGCGGTGAAACAACCGACGCTGATCAGGATGCTTTTATAGTCGCCCAGTGCCTTGAATAACGGAGCGGTGGCTGGGGCCTTCGCCATCTTCATTGATTTTTCCTGAGATGATATTCCTCGCCCTGTTTTGGCGGGGTTTCAATTAACTGTCCGCACACGGGGCGAGACATTCTTTGCCAGTCAGTGCTTACAAATGAATAACAACTTTTTATGCTTTATAAAAAAGCCTGGTTATTGATCTGTCGCTTATAACGGCAACTACGGGCTTTATATCCAACACTTGCGTCGGTCGGCACTTTGCGCTTATGGCGCAACGCGCTGGAGCGTAATGACCAGACCCGACTTCAACGTGCGTTGATAAAGCCCTTCATGCTGTCGGCTGAATAACACGATTCTTGAGCCTTCTTTGCCGGTGATTGCGATGCCGTCCGGTTCCGGGAACCATCCAACCGCAGTGTCTTGCAGCCAGGCGCCGAGGCAGTCAGCGCCCTCGCCCAAGGTCTGGTTCGCTACAAGCTCAATGACGCAAACGTTCGATGGCTTGTCCTGCAACGCCTGAGACTCAGGCGAATCCGCTTTAGCCGTCAGGGTGGCCTGCCATTTCCCGGCGAGTTCCGAGGGGTCCGCTAATTTCAGGCTGCTTGCCATGGCTACATCTCCAAGAAACATCATCAGCGTCGCCAACAGCCACGCGGTCGTTCTGTAGGTAAACGCGTTATGGGTCATAGGACTTTCAACTCCAACGTGTAGCCTTACGCACAGTGCACATCGATGCAAGGACAGAGCGCGGCGCATCAAGCGTCGCGCTCCTATTAGCCTTGTATCAGGCCACGATGTCCGAGAACGCCGCCTGGCCAACGGTGCTGACCAGGAAATCAGCCACGCCATGCCCGGAGAAGTCCACTGCCAACTGGCTATTACCGCCCGAAGAGGTCAACACGGCATCGCCTGCCGCACCGGTGAACGAATTCACGAAGTGCAGGCCCGCGCCTTTGGTGATGGCGGTCAGGTCGATCTTGTCCAGGCCGCTGACAAAATCGAGGATCTGGTCGGCTACACCCGGCTTGGAGTCACTGCTGGCCGCGAACACAAAAGTGTCCGAGCCGGTACCGCCCCACAGCTTGTCCGCACCGCCCGCGCCGAAGAGGATGTCGTTGCCGGCACCGCCCTTCAGCTCGTTGGACACGCCATTACCAATCAGCAGGTCGTTACCCGAACCGCCAATCGCGTTCTCGATGGTTGCACCCTTGGCAATGGAAACGTTGCCAACCATGCCGCCAACATCGGAGAACGAGGCCTCATTGAGGTTGATCTTCTGGTTCTGGGTAAACCCGGAGAAGTCCAGCGTGTCTTTGCCGCCCGCATCCCACACCGAGAACACGACCTTGTCCGACGACGAAGACGCGCTCAGGAAATCGCGACCGGCATTGGAGTTGAAACCGTAGGTGGTGTCACCGGTGCGGGTGGTGGTGTTGGCACCGTAGAGCTTCTGGATGGCGGCAATATCGTCCAGCAACGGACCGGACGCATAGGCTTCGACGCCGGCCTTGCTGAAGTTCTGGTCGGTATTGCTTTCACTCCAGTAGCTCATGAGGCTGTAGCCGCGGGTGTCTTCCGCGTAGGTCGCGTCGTTGTAAGTCGGCGCGCCTTCACCGGCGTTGTAGTCGCCGGGGTGGGCCAGACCCAGACTGTGACCGATTTCGTGGGTCAGGGTCTGACGCCCGTAGTTGTTCAGGTCCGGTGTCTTGTTTGGCGTGTAGCTGCTGTTGGTCAGGTACCAGGAAGTACCGTCATAACCGGCACCGGTGCCAGGCAGGTAAGCGAATGCCGCTGCGCCGTCCTGGCCGCCGCTGTAGTTGCCGAAGGTCATGTGACCGTCGCCGCCCGTGGCCTTATCGGTAAAAGTGACTTTGGCCACATCGGCCCAGGATTGCATGGCGAGCACGGCCTGGGCTTTCTGCTGGGCGCTGAACTGACTGAAACCGGAAATCCCGTGTTTGTTCATGGTGCTCGACGACGCCGAGGTCAGGAACGTGTAGGTCAGTTCGATTTTGCCGCTGCCGTCCTTGTCCTGGTAGGCAGCGCCGTCGCGCAGCAATTGCGTCGCTGCCTCGTCGACGGAGTAGGACGGTTTGCCATTGACCGTGAGATTGCCACCCCGGTCATACTGATGGCTGAAGCTGTCGATCTGGTTGTACGCGGAACTGGGCGCAGCCAATGATTGCAATGGCGAAAAGGCCTGTTCGGCAAGATCAATAGCGTTGTTCTTAACTTTCGACATAAACACACTTCCTTGTTTAGCAATGGAACAGTTTTTGTCAGATAGCGACAATCTCTGGCGAGATCGTCCTATCACTCGCCCAATGAAGGCGAAAGAAAACTGACACAATTCGAAATCGAACGTCTACATTTTTTTTGACGTCAAATTGTTCTGCCCCGGCAAGTACCCGGAAACAATGCCTGCGCTGTCGAAATATAGTTTTTAGTTGAGGGTTTCGGACTAATTGTCTGACAATTGCGTATTTAAATATTAAATAGAGGTAAGTTGTTTTTTGTCGAGAGCGTCTCACTTTTCCGTGACTTGTTAATTTAAGTGCCAGGGCAATGCCATCAGCCAAATCAAACGCCCGATGAGGGGTAGTCAGCCGCGATGACTTCCAGGCGAACAGGAGCCAATGGTGAACACGTTGCGTGTTCACCATTGCATTTACCCACCGCCATCACTGCTTTCTAAACCTCATCAACAACGGACAAGACCGTTTCTCGACTGTCCAGAATCCCCAGTTGCTGGAGGATGTCATTGATGCCCCCCCATAGGCCGAGATCCTCAGGTGTCGGGGCTTCGACCAAGATACGACGCAAGCTCAGGTTGGCCTTCAACCTGCCATAGGCGATTTCATCGGACTGGGCGCCTTTATCGATGATTCGCTTGGCAGCGAGGTTAATCTCTCCTTCAACGTAAGCTTGCAAAGCTGATTTGTTCATCGCGATTCTCCTTTGCAGACGTTATGTCTGTGCCGGAAACGCTACAAAGGATTTTGCCAGCCATCTACTGTCAGAATTTACAGGTCCAGACGATCAATGACGCGATTGAGTTATGGCCTCAACTCCCCGTCCGAATCTTGTTCCACACCCTCGTCCGAATCCGGTCGATATTCAGCGGCATCGCCTCCAGGGCGAACAGCTTGCCCATCATTTCCGGGCTCGGATAAACCTTAGTGTCATTCTTGATGGCCGGGTCGATCAGGCTGTCGGCCTGCTGGTTGCCGTTGGCGTAGTGAACATAGTTACTGATGCTGGCCATGACGCCCGGGCGCAGCAGGTAGTTCATGAACGCGTAGCCGGCATTTTCGTCCGGGGCGTCGGCGGGCATGGCGACCATGTCGAACCAGATCGCGGCACCTTCCTTGGGAATGGCGTAGCCGATGTCGATACCGTTCTTGGCTTCTTTGGCACGGTTTTCGGCCTGCAGGATGTCGCCGGAGAAGCCGACGGCCACGCAGATGTCTCCGTTGGCCAGGTCGCTGGTGTATTTGGATGAGTGGAAATAGCTGACGTAGGGCCGGACTTTCATCAGCAGCGCTTCAGCTTTTTTGTAGTCTTCCGGGTTCTTGCTGTGATGCGGCAGCCCGAGGTAATTCAGCGCGGCCGGCAGCAGTTCGGGGCCGTTGTCGAGGATGGCGACGCCGCACTTTTGCAGCTTGGCCATGTTCTCGGGCTTGAAGATCAGGTCCCAGGAGTCCACTGGCGCGTTGTCGCCCAGCACGGCCTTGACCTTGGCGATGTTGTAGCCGATACCGGTGCTGCCCCACAGGTATGGGAAACCGTGTTCGTTACCCGGGTCGTTGGTCTGCAATGCCGTGAGCAATACCGGGTTGAGGTTCTTCCAGTTCGGCAGCTGGTTCTTGTCGAGCTTCTTCAGCGCCCCGCCCTGAATCTGCCGTGCCATAAAGTGGTTGGACGGGAATACCACGTCGTACCCGGATTTTCCGGTCATCAGCTTGCCGTCCAGGGTTTCGTTGCTGTCGTAGACGTCGTAGCTGAAGGCGATGCCGGTTTCTTTCTGGAAGTTTTTGGTGGTATCCGGCGCGATGTAGTCCGACCAGTTATAGATCTTGACGGTCTCGGCGGCATGGCTGAGGGACGCGACAAGCGCAAGGGGTGCCAGGGTCAGTGTCTTTCGGATCATGAGTCGATTCCTGTATGGGCCGTTTTTTTTGTTGGAGCGCTATTGGCAGGCAATCAAAGGATCAAAAATCAAAAAATCAAAAAATCAAAACGTAGGTCTTGCGCACGGTTTCCTGGATATCCCAGATGCCGAGGCTGTTGGCCGGCAACATCAGTGCGTCGCCGGCTTCGATGTAGAGGGTTTCACCGTCGTCCGGGGTGAACGTGCAGCGCCCCTGGATGAAGTGACAGAATTCCTGGGCAACGATCTGCCGACGCCAGCGGCCGGGCGTGCATTCCCAGACGCCGGTTTCGACGCCATCGTCGCGCTCGACGCTGGTGGTCGAAGCCACCGCCACCGGTGTTCCCAACGGCACGGCGACGGGGTTCGACTCCTCCAGTTCCAGTGTTGCGGTGTTCTTGAATTGCGTGATGCCCATGGGAGTACCTGTCGATTGAGCCTATAGATGTAGAACGCGGTGTTTACTGCATGAAACCTTCCATGAACCCCGCCACCTTGCTCGCCAGTTTCCGGCGCCAAGGGGCTGTCGCCGGGTTGGCCAGGGTCTGGTCTTCGTGGACGAAGCTGCGGATGATCGCGTTGTAACCCAGCCAGCGGCAGGGCTCTGGCTCCCAGGCCCGGAGCGTGTCCAGACCGCCTTGAGGCATGACCCAAGGCTGGTGAACCAGTTCGGTATCGCGCTCAAGAATCAGATCCGCCAGGGTTCGGCCGCCCAGGTTGCTGGCGCCGACGCCCTCGCCGCCATAACCGCCGGACAAGGCAATGCCGCTGGCCTGATCGCAGAGCATGTGCGGCTTGAAGTGCCGGGACATGCCCAGGTTGCCGCCCCATGCGTGGGTAATCTGCACGTTCTTGAGTTGCGGGAAGAGTTCGCTGAACAGGTAGCGCCGCAACTCCACTTCGCTGGTGGTCAGGTCAAAGTCATGGCGCAATTTTCCGGCAAACTGGTAGCCGCCCCGGGCGCCGAACACCAGGCGGTTGTCGGCCGTACGCTGGCCGTAGGTGACCTGTCGACTGCTTTCGCTGAACGCCTGGCCGCGGCTCAGGCCGATTTCGTCCCAGGTCGCGGCAGACAATGGTTCGGTGGCGACAATCAGGCTTTGTACCGGTAACTGATAACGGCCGAGGGGTGGCAACGTGACCGAATAACCTTCTACCGCCGGCACGGTCCAGCGGCTGCGGACCTGAGCCTTTGCCGTGCGCAAACTCCCCGACTGCCACTGCGTGACCGCGCTGTTTTCGTAGATTTTGACACCCATGCGCTCGACCGTTTCTGCCAGGCCTCGCACCAACTTTGCCGGGTGAATGGTCGCAACGTGCGGTGCATAGATACCGCCATAAGGCTTCGCCACTCTGATCTGTTGCGTCAGTTGCTCCGGGCTGAGCCAGCGGTAATCGCTTTCGGTCAGGCCTTGGCGGTAAAGCTTGTCCAGATAGTCGCGCAGGCTGGTTTCCTGCTCGGGATAACGCGCGGCACAGTACAACACCCCGCCTTTGCGATAATCGCAGTCGATGCCCTCCCGTTCGATGACAATCTCGACTTCATCAGGAATGCTGTGCAGCAGATCGAAAGAGGCCCGACGTTGGTCTGGCGGCAAACCCGCCAACAGACGGTCCTCGCCCAGCAAGTTACCCATCAGCCAGCCGCCGTTGCGGCCCGACGCGCCAAAACCGGCGGTTTGCGCTTCGACGATGGCAATGTCCAGGCCTGGCGCCAGGCGCTTGAGGTAATACGCGGTCCAGAGCCCGGTGTAGCCCGCACCGATGATGGCCACGTCGACGTCCAGGTCATGTTCCAGCGCAGGACGCGCCAGCAACGGCTCGTCGAGTTGATCCATCCACAAACTGATAGTGCGCCACGCCGACATGCCAGACTCCGCCACTCAAACTTTGATGGCGTCGATCCTAGTGCGTGACCTCAGGGGCTGTCGTGCGCGCGTGCACGCAAAGAAATTTGTTTGACGTAAGCCTTGGGCGACAGCCCTGTGTGCTGGCGAAAACAACTGTAGAACGCCGACAAGGAGTTGAAGCCGGCGGCAAACGCCAGCTCATCAATGCGCAGCGGTGGCATGGCGGCGTCCAGCGCCGCGAGTAAATGCTGCAGCCGCGCCTGATTGACATAGCGATAGAAGCTCTGGCCCAACACTTGATTCAGCAGATAGGAAATCTGATTGCGGCTGTACCCGCACTCCTGCGCCACCCGTTGCAGATCGAGCTCGGGATCCAGATAAGGCTGCTGGCGCTGGAAATACTGTTGCAGGTCCTCAGCCATGAAACTCAGCTGGCGCGGTGAAAGCCCAAGTCGGCTGGCGGCCGGGCGCGAATTCGTAGCGGTGTTGCGTCGGGGTTGTTCGCGCACCAGTGACGCGTATTCGTTGACTCGCCAGATCAACCCGTCGCGCACCGTGATCGCTTCACTGGAACGGAACGACACCAGCCCTTCGCCGCCGCGCAAGGTCATCTGGTACTGGATGAACGCAGTGTTGCCGTCCAGCCGTATGCGATCGGAATGCTCCAGCGCTTCGTCCGGGTTACGCGGCATGCTGCCGCGCACGTACTCACGCAACTCATCCAGGCCCATGACCCGGTTCTGGAAAAAGTCGTTGTACTGAATGTCCGGGTGATAAAGCGCCATCACACCGTCCAGATCCCGGTGTTTCCAGCACAGGTGGTAGCGCATGACCGTCTCGCCCGTGGCCTTTGTTTGCAGCGGGCCATCATCATCGGCGTGCATAAGGGACTCGACGAAAAAAGCCGAGCTTGCCGAAGTTCGGCCGCGGCTTCAATGACCACGCCTGATGGCCGGTAACGCCGAGCAAGGCCCGGCACGTGATCCATATCAAAAAAACGGTAGCAATCGCCAAACGGACTGAAAAAAATCACATGGTTTTCACATCCGGGTGCTACTTTTAAAGGCAGTCACCGGTTGAGCCATTGAAGGCTCTTCCCTCCTAACATGAGCTAAAGGAAGCGCTCGATGAAGAAGGCGGGCAACACATGAATAAAGGGTCTTTCAGCAAAGTTACGTTTCCAAACGCCTGTCAGCTGATGCGCTGGCATTTCCATCCCATGGGATTCGAGGCGAGCATGGACGCGCCGGGCAGCATGATTGCCCGCCTGTTTGACCGCGCCAGTGGCGAGACCATGATCGCCATTGCAGGCATTCCATGCGCAACCGTGATGAATGCCGCGGACGTAGAACGAATAATCGAAGCCGTGGAAGACGAGCTAGAGTCTTTCATACCTCCCCAGGCCTTCAAGAGTTATGCCTGAAGGCCAAACGCCCAACAAAAAGCCCACATCATGTGGGCTTTTTTGTGGGGCTCGGGTTCAGGCCAGTTTCTGACCCTGGCGATGATCAGCAAAGAATGGCTTGTCCTTGCCAATCCGGTCAGATGCCTTGGGCATGTTCGCCGCCTGAGTATCCTGCCCGTCGACATACCAGTAGCAATGACTCACCGCCCGAGTGATGCCGACGTAAGCCAGCCGCAGGATTTCGTCTTTCTGTGCGTTGTCGTATGGCTCGTTGTCGCCCGTCTTGCCAAGGCCCGCCATGCGATAGACCTGATTCTTGTAGGGAGAACTGGTCAGATGCTGACAATCACCCAGCAAAAACACCGCGTCAGCCTGCAAGCCCTTGGCGCTGTGATACGTCAGCTGTTTGATGCGCCGCGCTTCATACGGCAAGTTAGAATCCACATTAACTACAGACTGAATGTGATGTTCAATCAATAACTTATCGCTGCTTTTTCGATAAAGCATCAAGATTGAATCACCTTGTCGATAATGCTGGATCAGGCGTTGAGCCATGCCTTGATCATCCCGATCCATGACGTTCACCGGCAACAGCGCCTTGGGTTCACCGCTGGCCTTGGCCTTCTTCCCGGCGATCGACGGCGCTGCGCGGACGATATGCTCGGCCGCATCAATGATGTGCTGATGACTGCGGAAATTGTCGCTGAGCATCACTTTGGTCGTGCTCGGTGACGGGAATTCCTTGTTGAACTCCATGAAATACGCTGGAGAACTGCCGCGCCAGCCATAAATGGACTGCCAGTCATCGCCGACGCAGAGCAAGGACGAACGTTGCGCGCCTCGCCCCACATGCATCGCCGGGCCGCGACTGCGAATCTCGGCCAGACTGGCACGGATCCACAAGACAATTTGCGGCGATACGTCCTGAAATTCGTCGATCATCAGGTGTGACAAGGGCCTTAGCAGCTCATCGCTCAGCAGCTTCAGATTTTCCGGGGAATGCTCGCTAAACAAGGCAAACATCCGGTTGTAGGTCATCACCGGTGGTTTTTGATCAAGCAAATGATCTTCCAGGGCGCGCCAGAACAGGCTCAGAGCTTCGAAGAAATACCGGTCCGGGTCATCCTTGGCGAAACTCATCTGGCCTACGGCACTCGGAACATCCAGGCCGAGGTTTTCGATAAACCCGGCGGCGGCCACAAAACAATCCAGCAAGGGGGCTGATCCCAGCTCACCCTTGACCTTGTAATCGAAACCCGGACCGGCACTGGCATCCCCTGCCAGGGAAGCCAGCACGCGCTTTGATGATTTGTAACTATCCAGCCATATCAATGGTTTACGACAGAAAGCTTGAAACAGGGTGCGCTTCACCGCCCATTCCGCGCGGACAGTCAACTTGGCATTCGGGCGGCAGACCTGCGGATTTTCCCGTGGGTCAAAACCGAGTACCACCCAGGCGTCCAGCGTGGGAATGTAGCCGTGACAATGGAAAGTCGCACCATTGATATCGAAAGCCTGCCGATTGGGCTCGATGCCTTTTATTGGCCAGGCGCCGGCACGAAACCACAGGTCCTCAATCGTGTCGCAGAGCTCCTCGTCACGTTTGGCCGCCAACTCGGTCACCGCCACGCGCTTCTGCACGTCGGGGTGATCGCGCTCAAGCTCCTTGAGTTGCAAGGCATGACGGGACAATGGCTTGATCAGTTCGCGAAAACGCTCATCGCGGGTGTGCAGGCTGTGAAAACACGCATTGAGTTGCTGACGCTGCGCGTCATTGATGCGCAGGTCGAAGGGATTGCTGTCGACGTCCTCATCGCCGTTTTGCGCGCGATTGCTGAGGTTTTCGAATGCTTGCAGGCGCTCGAAGCCCGGCAGGCTGCGAACCATCGGCAGGATTCGCGAGTGGAAGGTGCGCACCAGGTCGCGCGCCTCCTTGAGGCTCAGTGCCCGGCCCCACACACCAAACAATTCGATCAGCTTATTAATGAAGTCCTTGCGCGACTCGCGGGTGAAGGTCACCACGGTCATCGAGCTCAGCTCGAAGCCCAGGTAATGGGTCAGCAGCAGGATACGCAGGACCAGTGTCGTCGACTTGCCTGCACCCGCCCCGGCAATCACCGACGTCGAAGGCGTGTCGCTGAAAATCATTTTCCACTGGGCGGCGCTGGGCTGGGCGTGAGGTGGCAGCAGTCGGGCGACATCGGCCTTCATGCGCTTCTTAAGCTCAGTGCCGAGTGGCAGGCGCCAATCGTCGAATAAGTTGTGATCGACATTAGGTGGCCGGTGCTCGGTGGAGCGCGAATCGCGGATCAGCAGGACCTGCCGGCCTTCTTCCAACCCCTCGGCTTTGCCTTCCTTATAGCCGTAATCGACCCCGGCGCTGTGACCACTGCGAAACCCATCGGCTTGCCCGTGCAACCACGAGGCACGGTGTTGCGCGCGCAGACGGGTCAAGCCATGGCCAAAGAACCGGGCGGCGAGGCGCTTGAGCAGTGGCATCTCGGCCAGGGGACGAAGTTCGGGAGGAAGATCGGGGGTGTGTTGCGGCACGCGGGCTGACTCCAGGGTGTGAGGCTGACGAGGGCTATGGTGTCCGTATTTGCCGTTGAGTTCTAGTGAAATGCTTACAGGTCATTGGCTTATACGATGAAGTGAAGGCTGGATGAGAACGTTTCGAGGTTATTTGATATCAACTTTTCCGATCATGATGAGGCATTTTTTACGCTTTTTATCGATTGGTGCCTGATAGATGATGCCCGCCATCAACCACCGGTTCTCGTTTCGTGGCTCAGGCGCTCTGCCCCATGACGAACCTTTTTCAGGAGACGATCATGCTTGAACTCAGACCTTTCAGCTCCCTGGGCGGCGCCCACCATGGCTGGTTGGATGCCCACCACCACTTTTCGTTCGCCGAGTACCACGACCCGAAACGCATGAACTGGGGCAACCTGCGGGTATGGAACGACGACGTGATTGCCTCCGGCACTGGGTTCCCTAAACACCCGCACCGGGACATGGAAATCATCACCTATGTTCGTGAAGGTGCAATTACCCACGAAGACAACCTCGGCAACAAGGGCCGCACCGAAGCGGGCGACGTTCAGGTCATGAGCGCCGGCACCGGGATCGCTCACAGTGAATACAACCTGGAAGCGAACGAAACCAGGATCTTTCAGATCTGGATCATCCCGAACGAATCCGGCCTGGCCCCCTCTTGGGGCGCCAAGCCATTCCCGAAAGGCCAGCGTGAAGGCTTCGTGACGTTGGCCAGCGGTAAGGCGGGTGACGATCAAAGCCTGCGAATCCGTGCCGATGCACGGCTGGTGGCCGCCAATCTGAAGGCCGGTGAGTCCGCCGAGTATCGCCTGGACAGTGGCCGTCGCGCTTATCTGGTTCCGGCTACCGGGGTCATTGAAGTCAATGGCTTGCGTGCACAAGCTCGAGACGGTGTTGCCGTGGCGGATGAGCAGGTGTTGCGGGTGACTGCGATTGAGGACAGTGAGATCGTGTTGGTGGATCTGGCTTGATCGGGTAAATGCAGGGCAAAAAAAGGGGCGACCGTTGATGGTCGCCCCTTTTTTACATCTGTGTCCCGTCCTGAATAAGGTTTACACCTTCTGATCTGTTTTTCAGGAGGACGTAATGGAATCAGCAAAAAGGCGTAGTCAGCGAGACTACACGCTGACCTTTAAATTGTCGGTAGTCGATCAGGTCGAAAAAGGCGAGCTGAGCTATAAAGAGGCTCAGGAGCGCTACGGGATTCAAGGCAAAACGACCGTTCTGACGTGGTTACGCAAGCACGGTCGGCAGGATTGGAGCCCAGGCACATACATTGGCTCGCCGAGGATGGGGTCTATGCCCGACAAAAACCGACCATTAACGCCAGAACAACGCATCAAAGAGCTTGAAGAACAGTTGGCGCTGTCCAATCAGAAAGCGCAGTTTTTCGAGGCGGTCGTGGATGTCTTGAAAAATGACTACGGTCTCTCTGTCGTAAAAAAGCGTCCCGGCAAGTCCTCGCGCAAAAACGAATCCAAAACCTGAGCATCAGCAGGGCTTGCCAGTTCATGGGGATAAGCCGCCAGGCTTACTACAAACGCAATCGCGCCGATGCAGCTCGTCTGGTTCTGGATCAGAAAGTTGCCGATTTCGTTCAACAAAAGCGCCTGCGGCAGCCGCGGCTGGGCACCCGAAAGCTGTATTACTTGCTGCAATGCCAGCCTCAACTTGAGCTGCAAGTGGGGCGAGATCGGCTGTTTTCGATTCTGCGTGAACGGCGTTTATTGGTGGCTCGCAAGCGGGCTTATCACAAGACGACCAATAGTCATCATCGCTTTCACCGCCACCCGAACCTGCTCAAACCAGGTCCTGATCAGGTTGTTCCCTGCGGCCCGGAACAAGTCTGGGTGGCTGACATAACCTATTTGCCAACTCAGGAAGGTGTGGCTTATCTGAGCCTTGTGACGGATGCTTTTTCGCGAAAGATCGTGGGCTATCACGTCCATGAAAGCCTTCATGCCGAGTCGGTAGCACACGCGCTGAGCTGGGCGGTAAAGCACCGTCGGACAGAGCAGCCGTTGGTGCACCACTCAGATAGAGGTATCCAATATTGCTCGGGGATGTACCAAGCGTTGCACGCGAAATACGGCATTCGATGTTCAATGACGGATGGCTATGACTGCTACCAAAATGCCTTGGCAGAGAGGGTCAACGGGATACTGAAGACAGAGCTTATGCTTCAGCGGCCGCAGGATTTGACGCAAGCGAAGAAGATGGTGAGTGAGTCGGTATCGATCTACAACGGCGAGCGACCGCACCTGTCTTTGAAATACAAAACGCCCGATGCGGTGCATCGGGCGTTAGGGTGAAACAGGTGTAAACCTATTTCAGGACTAGACACTGAATCCTGAGTGGCCGTGCTGGCGTCTTCGCGGGCAAGCCTCGCTCCTACTGGATAGATATCGCCCACAATCATGTGATCGACTCCGCCCATGCAGGAGCGAGGCTTGACCGCAAAGGGTCGCTCAATCACTTCGCAGAAATAGCGCCATCCACCAGGGTCTGAGCTTCTGCAACCAACTGCTTGAGGTGCTCGTCACTGACGAAGCTCTCAGCGTAGATCTTGTAAATATCTTCAGTCCCTGAAGGCCGTGCCGCGAACCAGCCGTTCTCGGTCATGACTTTCAAACCGCCGATGGCCTGGTCGTTGCCCGGCGCGTGGCTGAGGATGCTCTGGATCGCTTCGCCCGCCAGTTGGGTCGAGGTGACCTGATCCGGTGACAGCTTGCTCAACAAGGCCTTCTGTTCAGGGTTGGCCTTGGCGTCGACGCGCACCGAGAACGGTTCGCCGAGCTCGTCAGTCAACGCACGGTAGGCCTGGCTCGGGTCGCGACCGGTACGAGCGGTCATTTCTGCCGCCAGCAATGCCGGAATCAAGCCGTCCTTGTCGGTGCTCCAGACGCCGCCGTCCTTGCGCAGGAACGAGGCCCCCGCGCTTTCTTCGCCGCCAAAGCCCAGCGAACCGTCGAACAGACCGTCAGCAAACCATTTGAATCCGACCGGCACTTCGTACAGGCGACGGCCCAGGCGCTTGGCCACACGATCGATCAAGCCGCTGCTGACCACGGTTTTGCCCACGGCAGCATCGGCGCGCCACTGTGGACGGTTTTGGAACAGGTAATCGATGGAAACGGCGAGGTAGCTGTTCGGTGCCAGCAGACCACCGGACGGGGTCACGATGCCATGGCGATCGTGATCCGGGTCGCAAGCAAACGCTACGTCAAAGCGCTCTTTCAGACCGATCAGGCCTTGCATGGCATGGCTCGACGAGGGGTCCATCCGGATTTGCCCGTCCCAGTCGACTGTCATGAAGCGGAACGTCGGGTCGACCTGTTTGTTCACCACTTCCAGGTCCAGACGGTAGTGCTCGGCAATCGCCGACCAGTAGCGCACCCCTGCTCCGCCCAGCGGATCAACACCCAGACGCAGCTTGGCATCACGGATGGCATCGAAGTCGATCACGTTGATCAGGTCGGCGACGTAGGTGTTGAGGTAATCGTGACGATGGGTCGTGCCGGCCTTCAATGCCTGCTCGTAGCTGATGCGTTTGACGCCGGCCAGCTTGTTGCCCAGCAGCTCGTTGGCCTTCGCTTCGATCCACTTGGTAATGTGGGTATCGGCCGGTCCACCGTTGGTGGGGTTGTATTTGTAGCCACCGCTTTGCGGCGGATTGTGCGATGGCGTGATGACGATACCGTCCGCCAGGCCCGAGGTACGGCCGCGGTTGTAGCAAAGAATCGCGTGGGAAATCGCCGGGGTCGGCGTGTATTCGTCACCCTCGGCGATCATCACGGTCACGCCGTTCGCGGCCAGCACTTCCAGGGCGCTGGCGCCGGCCGGGGTGGACAGCGCGTGGGTGTCGATGCCGACAAACAACGGACCATCGATACCCTGGGCTTCGCGGTACAGGCAGATCGCCTGACTGATCGCCAGAACGTGCCATTCGTTGAAACTCAGATCGAACGAGCTGCCTCGGTGTCCGGACGTGCCGAAGGCTACGCGTTGGGTAGAGATGGCGGCATCAGGCTGGCCGGTGTAATAGGCCGTTACCAGTCGCGGGATGTCGACCAACAATTCTGCCGGTGCCGGTTTGCCCGCAAAAGGACTGAGTGTCATGCAAAACCTCTGGAATAGAGTGGTTCAGGAGTAGGAGCGCAGTTTACTGGCAGTTTGACCGCAGCGCGACGTTATCGATCCCGAGGGAAATGTTATCAATCGCCAAAGCCCACCCCTGCTCAATCGATCGATTCCAGGCGCAAGGCATCGCCCAGCAAACCCATGGCCGCCCCGAGGTCGTGGTCTCCGCCGAAGGTATGGCTCAGGCGCAAGTGTTGCGCGTGCAACCCTTGGAGGCTGAACAGCTCCCCTGGCGCAATCACCACCTGGTGCCTGAGCAGGCGCTGGAACACCCGACGCACATCGACCTGACGCAGCGATTGCACCCAAATCGTCGCACCGCCCAAGGGTTCGACAAAGTGCAAGGCATCCCCCAGACGCTCCTGCAACAGTTGGGTCATGTGCACCTTGCGGTCCTTGAGCAGCCGGCGCAATACCAACAAGTGCTGATCGATTCGTCCATTGCTGTAAAGCCGTGCGATGGCTTTCTGGCGAATCGGTGACAACCGGAATGAACGTAACAGGAAATGCCGCTGCAGTTCGACGCTCAATTGCCGCGAGAGCAGATAACCATAAGGCGCTTCCGGCCCGATGGATTTTTCGAAGGTGGAGAAAACGATCAGCCGGTCCGGGTTCAGCAGATCGCGAAACCGCAGGCCGTCGGGCTCGAATGCGAGCTCGCCATAGCAGTCGTTCTCCAACACCCAACTGCCATGACGCTCCAGCAGTTCAGCGGTTGACTGCCTGTTGCTGTGGGAAGCCACGCTGCCGCGCGGCATGTTGAGGCCGGAAGAAAGCATGACCAGCCGCACCGGCTTGGTCTCCAGCAGTTGCTTGAGCTGCTCAAGGTCCAGGCCGCCATTGGCTTGCAGAGGCAACTCGATGACCTGGACGTCAGCGTCCTGGAGCAAGCGCAGGATCATCCAGTCGCAGGGCGATTCGACGACTACCATGGCATCTTTGAGACACAGTACAGCGATCAGTATTTCCAGGACACCACGCAAATCGGCGCCAATGTAGACATTATCGGCGTGCCAGCAACGTGCCGGAGACGAGGTATAGCGTGCGGCCAGTGCGGCGCGCAGTTCCAGTTCACCACAAGGTTGTGAAGTCGGTTGCGGCTGACGCGGATATTGACGCAGCAGTTCTCTTTCAAGCAGCAACAACGGGCTGTCCAAGGGCTGCAACAACGCCGGTTCATCCGCGCTCAACACCAGCATCCCCGGTCGCCTGGCGTTCACATAAACCGTCTCGAGCAGGTCATCGCCGCTGCTGAGCGGGTGAATGGACGACACCGGCAGCGCGTAATAGCCGGATTTGGCGACCGAATACACCCGCCCTTCCTTTTCCAGCAGCGAATAGGCGTACTGAATCGTCGAAATCGATACGCTCAAACGGTCCGCCAATTGCCTTAATGAAGGGAGGCGGACCCGCGTTTCGCTGACGGGCTCGTTGATGAGGTTAGTCAGGTAACGGTACACCGCCTGATAGGCAAAGTCGGTTTCGCGGGGTCCTTTCATGGGTGATGACCAAGCACGCCACGCGCCGCGTGGGGTGGGCGGATGAGCGCGGTAACCCCGAGCATTTTCAACGACCCGTTGACCGTTCGCCATTTGCGGCGTTGCCCGCGTCGAGGTCCAGCGCAGGCTCATCCGCATTACCGACTGCCGGGCCCGGCCCTTCGCCCCTCGCAACCGGTCCCATCCGGTAAAGCGTGCCGATCAACTTGACGGTCAACCCGCTGACGTCGACCATCCATTGCAGCACCTGCTCGGGAACCGACTTGCCCTGCATCGCCCGGTGCAGATCAGGCAACGCCACGAGCATACCGGGATGGCATTGGCGTAGAAAACGCTCAAGCGAGGCGCCGTTCTCGACGAAGGGCGCGAACAGCAAGCACACCAGTTGAGCCTCACTCAAGCCCAGGCTTTTCTGGGCCTGCGCCGCTGCCAATGCACGCTGGTCAGACATTGTCGCCGGGTTAACGAACGTTTCCATTACCTGCTCGCAATAGCGCTCGGGAAGCTGTTTGCGACGCATCATGACCAAGGCCCGCTGTACGTACTCGGCGACGCCTGCTTCATAGGTGCGGCCATGAACAAAACACGCCTCCAGCCCCCGAACGTGCGCAGAAATCGTCAGGCTGACAAATTCGTTATCACTAAGCTGGGCCGCCAGTTCGTCAGGCTGAAACCCGAGGAAATCGGTGAGTAGCGGCCAGCGATCTTCCAGATTGCTGACCAGCATGTCGTGAATATCGATGAAGGTTGTGCGCCGACACGCCTCAAATGATTCGGCCGGCCGCCACTCAGCTTGCCCATGCTCAGAATAAAACTCGCGGTAGCAATCGCTGCCCAGTTCATCCAGTCGCGCGAACAGCTCCTCATAACCGGATTCAGGGTCATTCGATGCATTGAGGCCAGCCTTTTGCGCCGCACGGGTCAACCCATGCATGAACTGCTTTTGCTGACGAGGTGTATCGCTGCTGACCAACGCATCGACGCCTCGGTCCCAACGGCAGATTTGCCCATAAAACTCGCCCGCCGCCAGGTACCCGTCATCCCACAGGTCAAGCGGCCCGTTCCAGGTTCGCCGATGACCCACCATCAACAGATTGAGACGATTTGACTCGCGACCTGCATCGGAGACCGGCGCCAGATGGCTGAATGGCAGGACTTCCCGGTTATCGACCATCACCACTTCGACCCGAGGATCGTCGTAGAGAAACAGCGCACTGCAACTGTGGTGGATGTTTTCAAGGGCCGTCGGGCTTGCGCCATTCGTGCGCAAGGTCGCGACTCGCAGCTGGAACGTCGCAGGCGCCCGGCCAGCGATGCTCAATTGTGCGGCGCGCAGCAATGCCAGCGTGTAGCAACAGTCGCGGGTTCCGGACTGGATCGACAACACCTTGTATTCGCCGATCCGCTCCATGCCACCCGCGGAGACCACCAGGCGCTGAATCATCAGCTGCAGTGCCGTGCGCTCGGCGCGTGAAAAAAAACTCAGCAATCGCTGCAATACTTGCTGATAAACATAGTTCATTGCCTGTTCATGGGTATGGGTCATCATTGTTTACCTGTTACGCATAGGTTCGATGTCACGCAAACAACTGTGTGCATTGCGCAAACGGCTGACTGACATGATTAAAGTGTTTCGATTGATATGAAATCCTAACACTTAGTTTTGAGTAATTATTTGAAATGAATCGAGCTTACTTGTGACCCTGTCCGCACACGATGGCAGGAAAGCCCCGCAGGACAAGGGTCCTGCGACCACGCGAGGGATCCTAGGAAATGTCCGACAGCGTCCCACAGACATGTAGCACGAGAAATAAAGAAAGAAGTCGCGATTAATTTTTCGGCAATTGATCGATAACACGCTATTTGTTGAGCTTGTATTACCGGAGCGCGAAGAAAAGTATCTGTCCAATACCCAGCCATAGCTCATTCCTTGAGATGAAAGTAATCATTCAATTATCGGGGCTTATAGGGTGATTAGAAGATACAGATTGAGAGCAAAAACCAGTTCAGTTGCTGAACTGACTCGTCGCAGGTTGAGGGGACGTCTCGGAATTTCGGAGGGGGAAATGCAAAAGTCCGTGCAAGCACGGACTTTTTTCAGTGGTGTTACGCCGGATCGACCTGGAGCGCAACCCGTTCGCGACACGGGCATTCATCCATGTAGCGGTGCGCCTCGACAAACTCGGAAAACGGAAAGACCCGAGTCTTGAGTGGCAGCAACACGCGGTCTGCGGTCAGCTGGTTGATGTCGCGCAAGGCACGTTGCAGTGCGACCTGATCCTGGATGATGCCCAGCTCCGGCTTGCCAGTGAAGTTGCCGATGCAGTGAACGAAGAACTGAATGTTCTTCTGGAACGCTGCGCAGGCCGGGAACGGCGTCTGGTTACCACCTTGCAGGCCGTACAGCACCAGGCTGCCACGAGGCGCAAGCACATCGCCCAGCAGTGACATCTGCGGACCGCCGAGGCCATCGAACACCACATCCACGCCGCGGTTGTCGGTGATTTTGTTGATCCGCATGAGCAGATCCTCTTCCTCGGTGACGATTACTTTCTCGGCACCCAGTGACAGCAGGTATTCACGTTCTTCAGCGGTCTTGGTGGCGGCAATTACCCGCACGCCCAATGCCTTGCCCAGTTGCACAAACGAAGGACCGGCACAGTGGCTCGCGTCAGTCACCAAGGCAAATTGCCCAGGTTTGACACGCGCCAGATCGACATAAGCGAAGTAGGCAATCAGCAGCGGCGTGTAATGCACGGCCGCTTCAATCGGGCTGAGCACGTCCGGATAACGGGTCAATGCCGAGCGAGGCAGAACGATCTGCTCGCCGTAGACCGGATAGTCGTTGGGGCTTTCAGCCGGGAAGCTGGCGACCTTGTCACCGACTGCCAGGTCATCGACGCCCTCGCCGACTGCTGTCACGACGCCGGACATCTCATGGCCAAGGCCAGAAGGCAGACGAGCATGGGATGAGGCCAGGTTCTGGCGCCAGAGAATGTCGTACCAGCTGATGCCAATCGCCTCGACGCGCACCTGCACTTCGCCCGGCGCAGGGAGAGCGGCCGCATGCTCTTCGCATTTGAGCACCTCGGCTGGACCAAACTTGTGAAAACGGATCGTGCGGGACATCGCAAACCTCGTCAAAGAAACCTCTAATGCCCTGAACTCTATCTGGGCTTTCTACCCAAGACTATCAGTGGCTATTAATAGTCGACATGCCTGTCATTGATTCCGCAGCATCCATTGGATCAACGGTTATCGTAAAAATCCGGAGCATCCGTTCCAGGGAAACTGAATTATTCGGTGCAGAGTAGCAGCCTTTCCCCGTAATATTCATGCCGGCCATTGTTCTCATATGGCCGCTCTCGTCAAGCTTGATGACTCTGCCAGGACTCCAGATGAATCGTAATGACCTGCGTCGTGTCGACCTGAACCTGTTGATCGTTTTTGAAACATTGATGCACGAACGCAGTGTGACCCGTGCTGCGGAGAAATTGTTCCTCGGCCAGCCGGCCATCAGTGCGGCGCTCTCACGCCTGCGCGGGCTGTTCGATGATCCGTTATTCGTGCGCACCGGGCGCAGCATGGAGCCTTCCGCTCGCGCGGTGGAAATCTTCGCCCTGCTCTCTCCTGCCCTGGATTCGATTTCCACGGCAGTCAGCCGTGCGGCAGAATTCGACCCGGCGACCAGTACGGCGGTGTTCCGCATTGGCCTGTCGGACGATGTCGAGTTCGCGCTGCTGCCGATGCTGCTCAAGCGTTTGCGTGCGGAATCGCCGGGGATCGTATTGGTGGTGCGTCGGGCCAACTACATCCTGATGCCGAGCCTGTTGGCCTCGGGGGAGATTTCCATTGGCGTCAGCTACACCGCCGACCTGCCGGCCAACGCCAAGCGCAAAGTGCTGCGCCGCAGCATGCCGAAGCTGTTGCGCGCCGATACGGTGCCGGGGCCATTGAGCCTCGATGACTTCTGCGCCCGCCCCCATGCGCTGGTGTCGTTTGCCGGTGACCTGAGCGGCTTTATAGATGAAGAACTGGAAAAGCTCGGGCGCAAACGTCATGTGGTGCTCGCGGTGCCGCAGTTCAACGGGCTCAGCACACTCATCAGCGGGACTGATATTGTCGCGACAGTGCCTGACTACACCGCTGAGGCGTTGACGGCGGCTGGCGGGGTGCGAGCTGAAGATCCGCCCTTGCCGGTGCGTAGCTTTGAATTGCACATGGCGTGGCGTGGGTCGCAGGATAATGACCCGGGTGAACGTTGGTTGCGCTCCAGGATCCAGATGTTCTTCGGGGATCCGGATAGCCTGGCGTGATCCTGATCTTTTGTTGGGGCTGATGGCCTCTTCGCGGGCAAGCCTCGCTCCTACAGGGATTTAATCAGCGCCACAATTCCCTGTGGGAGTGGGCTTGCCCGCGACTCGGTCTCAAGCCAATCCCTTGCATTCTGCGCAACATAGAATTGTCATCAATCCAATTGATCGCCGTCCAATGTAAGGCGCATGCTAGAGGGCTGGCTTCAGACTTATATCATTACGAATGATAGTTACCTTTGCTTCATTCGATTCGTGCGATACCACCCCGCCGCTCATCATCCGCCCATCTCAATACATTGGCGGATGCATCCATGGAACAGTCACTCAAACATTTGCGCTTCCCATTGGCCATGTTGGCCGTACTGGTGATGAGCGCCTGCGGCAAGGCTCCGGAGTCTGCCGCTACCATGCCTGCGGCGAAAGTCAGCGTCGCCAAGGTCCTGGAACAACCGGTCAACGAGTGGGACGAATTCACCGGGCGCCTTGAAGCGCCAGAAACCGTAGAAATTCGTCCACGGGTCTCCGGCCAGATTGATGAAGTGGCCTTCACCGAAGGCGCACTGGTCAAGAAAGGTGACCTGCTGTTCCAGATTGACCCACGTCCCTTCCAGGCCGAGGTCCGCCGCCTCGAAGCACTGGTTGCCCAAGGCCGCGCCAACGCCACCCGCAGCGAAAACGAAGCCCAGCGTGGCGAACGCTTGCGCACCAGCAACGCGATCTCCGCCGAACTGGCCGATTCGCGCACCAGTGCAGCCCAGGAAGCCCGCGCCGCCGTCGGCGCTCTCCATGCTCAGCTGGACCTGGCCAAACTGAACCTGAGCTTCACCCGCGTCACCGCGCCTATCAGCGGTCGCGTCAGCCGTGCGGAAATCACCGCCGGCAACCTGGTGACTGCCGACACCACCGCGCTGACCAGCGTCGTTTCCACCGATAAGGTCTACGCCTACTTCGACGCCGACGAACGTGTGTTTCTCAAATACACCCAGCTCGCTCGCCAGGGCAAACGCGGTGCAACCACTCCGGTTTACCTCGGCCTGTCCAACGAAGACGGCAACCCGCACCAGGGCGTGATGAACTTCGTCGACAACCAGGTCAACCCGAAAACCGGCACCATCCGCGGTCGCGCGGTCTTTGACAATGCTGACGGACAGTACACCCCAGGCTTATATGCCCGTTTGAAACTGGTCGGCAGCGGCACTTACTCCGCCGTGCTGATCAACGACGAAGCGGTCGGAACCGATCTGGGCAAGAAATTCGTGCTGGTGATGGATGCCGACAACAAGACGGCCTATCGCTCCGTCGAACTGGGGCCGAAGATCGAAGGCTTGCGCATCGTGCGCAGCGGCCTGAACAAGGATGACACCGTCATCGTCAAGGGTCTGCAACGGGTTCGCCCTGGCTCGCCGGTCACCCCTGAAGTGATCCCGATGGCCAGCGAACAAACCCTCGCGGCACTCGCACAACAACGACAAGCGCTGGAAGCCAGCAACCTGCCCCAAGTCGCACCTGCCAAGGTCGCGCCGGGTTCGGTTGTGAAACTGGCTGCTGCGACTCCACGCGGTTAAGGGACGACAACTCCGATGAATTTTTCCCAATTCTTCATTTCACGGCCGATCTTCGCAGCGGTGCTTTCGCTGCTGATCCTGATCGCCGGTGCCATCTCGCTGTTCCAGTTGCCGATCAGCGAATACCCGGAAGTCGTGCCACCGACCGTTGTGGTCCGTGCGAACTTCCCCGGCGCCAACCCAAAAGTCATCGGTGAAACCGTGGCCGCTCCCTTGGAGCAAGCCATTACCGGCGTCGAGAACATGCTGTACATGTCCTCGCAGTCCACCGCTGACGGCAAGATCACCCTGACCATCACCTTCGCACTGGGCACTGACCTGGACAATGCACAGGTGCAGGTTCAAAACCGCGTGACCCGGACCGAGCCGAAACTTCCAGAAGAAGTGACGCGCATCGGTATCACCGTCGACAAGGCGTCGCCCGACCTGACCATGGTTGTGCACTTGACCTCGCCGGACAAACGCTACGACATGCTCTACCTGTCCAACTACGCCTTGCTCAACATCAAGGATGAGCTGGCGCGCCTGGGCGGTGTCGGTGACGTGCAACTGTTCGGTATGGGCGACTACTCGCTGCGGGTCTGGCTCGATCCGAACAAGACCGCTTCGCGCAACCTGACTGCCACCGATGTGGTAACCGCGATTCGTGAACAGAACCGTCAAGTCGCTGCCGGTGCACTGGGTGCGCCCCCTGCGCCGAATGCCACTGCGTTCCAGCTGTCGGTCAACACTCAGGGCCGTCTGGTTTCTGAAGAAGAGTTCGAGAACATCATCATTCGCTCCGGCGACAACGGTGAAATCACGCGCCTGAAAGACATCGCTCGCGTTGAGTTGGGCTCCAGCCAATACGCATTGCGCTCGCTGCTGAACAACCAGCCTGCGGTGGCGATCCCGATCTTCCAGCGCCCTGGCTCCAACGCGATCGAGATCTCCAACGAAGTTCGCGACAAGATGGCCGAACTGAAGAAAAACTTCCCGGAAGGCATGGACTTCAGCATCGTCTATGACCCGACGATCTTCGTGCGCGGCTCCATCGAGGCGGTGGTCCACACCCTCTTCGAAGCGCTGATTCTCGTGGTTCTGGTGGTGATCCTGTTCCTGCAAACCTGGCGTGCCTCGATCATTCCGTTGGTGGCGGTGCCGGTTTCGCTAATCGGTACGTTTGCGGTGATGCACCTGTTCGGCTTCTCGCTGAACGCCCTGTCACTGTTCGGCCTGGTATTGGCCATCGGTATCGTGGTGGACGACGCCATCGTGGTGGTGGAGAACGTGGAAAGGCACATCGAGCTGGGAGAAACGCCCGTAGAAGCCACCAAGAAAGCCATGCGTGAGGTGACCGGGCCGATCATCGCGACGGCGCTGGTGCTGTGTGCGGTATTTATCCCGGCGGCGTTCATTTCCGGACTCACCGGCCAGTTCTACAAACAGTTTGCCCTGACCATTGCCATCTCGACCGTGATCTCGGCGTTCAACTCGCTGACGCTGTCCCCTGCCCTGGCCGCCGTGCTGCTCAAGAGCCACCATGCGCCGAAAGATCGCTTTACCAAAGTGCTTGATAAACTGTTGGGCGGCTGGCTTTTCCGTCCGTTCAACCGGTTCTTCGAGCGCGCCAGCCATGGTTATGTCGGCACCGTAGCCCGGGTTATCCGCAGCAGCGGTATTGCCCTGCTGTTGTACGCAGGCCTGATGGTGCTGACCTTCTTCGGTTTCGCCCACACCCCGACCGGCTTCGTACCCGGCCAGGACAAGCAATACCTGGTGGCCTTCGCGCAACTGCCGGACGCTTCGAGCCTTGACCGCACCGAAGACGTGATCAAACGCATGTCCGACCTGGCCCTGAAACAGCCTGGCGTGGAAAGTGCGGTAGCGTTCCCGGGCCTGTCGATCAACGGTTTCACCAACAGCCCGAATGCCGGCATCGTGTTCGTGACCCTGAAACCGTTCGACGAGCGCAAAGACCCGAGCATGTCGGCCGGTGCGATTGCCGGTGCATTGAACGGCCAGTTCGCCGGGATCCAGGAAGCCTACATGGCGATCTTCCCGCCGCCTCCGGTACAAGGCCTGGGCACCATCGGTGGTTTCCGCCTGCAGATCGAAGACCGGGGCAACCTGGGCTACGACGAGCTGTACAAAGAAACCATGAACATCATCACCAAGAGCCACAACGTGCCGGAACTGGCCGCGCTGTTCACCAGCTACACCGTGAACGTGCCACAGGTCGATGCCGCCATCGACCGTGAAAAAGCCAAGACCCACGGCGTGGCCATCAGCGACATCTTCGACACCCTGCAGATCTACCTGGGTTCGCTGTATGCCAACGACTTCAACCGCTTCGGTCGCACCTATCAGGTCAACGTCCAGGCTGAACAACAGTTCCGTCTCGAACCGGACCAGATCGGTCAGCTGAAAGTGCGTAACAACAAAGGCGAGATGATCCCGCTGGCGACCTTCATCAAGGTCAGCGACACCTCGGGCCCGGACCGCGTGATGCACTACAACGGTTTCATCACCGCTGAAATCAACGGTGCGGCAGCCCCAGGCTACAGCTCCGGCCAGGCTCAGGCAGCGATCGAGAAACTGCTCAAGGAAGAACTTCCAAACGGCATGACCTACGAGTGGACCGACCTGACCTACCAGCAGATTCTGTCCGGCAACACCGCGCTGTTCGTGTTCCCGCTCTGCGTATTGCTGGCGTTCCTGGTGCTCGCGGCCCAATACGAAAGCTGGAGCCTGCCACTGGCGGTGATCCTGATCGTACCGATGACCCTGCTGTCGGCCATCATCGGTGTGATCGCTTCGGGAGGCGACAACAACATCTTCACCCAGATCGGCTTGATCGTACTGGTGGGACTTGCGTGTAAGAACGCGATTCTGATCGTCGAGTTTGCCAAGGATAAACAGCAGGACGAAGGTCTCAGCCCGCTGGCTGCGGTCCTGGAAGCATGCCGTCTGCGTCTGCGTCCGATCTTGATGACTTCCTTCGCGTTCATCATGGGCGTTGTGCCTCTGGTCTTCTCCAGCGGTGCCGGTGCCGAAATGCGTCACGCCATGGGTGTGGCGGTGTTCTCCGGGATGCTCGGGGTGACCTTCTTCGGACTGTTGCTGACACCGGTGTTCTACGTATTGATTCGTAACTTTGTGGAGCGCGGTGAAAAGCGCAAAGCGGCCAAGGCGCTAAAACTGGAAAAGCAACTGGAGGCGCAACAATGAGCCTGAAAGCCTTCCTGCCGAGCCTTCTGGTACTGGCCTTGAGTGCCTGTGCCGTAGGCCCGGACTACAAGACACCCGCCACTGAGCCGGCCAACATCACCACTGCCACTGACGGCGCTGCCGGCCAGAAAAACTTCGACCGCTCGCGTTTCGAAGGCATCTGGTGGCAGCAGTTCGAAGACCCGACCCTCAACCAGTTGGTGACTCAATCGCTGCAAGGCAACCGTGATCTGCGCGTGGCCTTCGCCCGCTGGAAAGCGGCCCGGGCGATTCGCGATGACGTCAGCAATGACGCCATGCCCACCATCACCAGCCGCGCCAGCAGTGACTTGGGCAAGGGTCAGATCCCGGGCCAGACCACCAAACGGGTCAACAGCGAACGTTACGACCTCGGCTTGGACATGGCGTGGGAGATCGACCTGTTTGGGCGTATCCAGCGCAACCTCGAGTCCGCCGATGCCGAACAGCAGGCGCTCGAAGCCGATCTGTACCAACTGCAAGTCACCATGATTGCCGAACTGGTGGATTCTTATGGCCAATTGCGCGGCGCACAGTTGCGCGAAAAGATTGCCCTGGCCAACCTGAACAACCAGCAGGAGTCGCGCAAGATCACCGAAGCCCTGCGTGATGCCGGCGTCGGCGATCAACTGGACGTCGAGCGTGCCGATGCACGCCTGGCCTCGGTCGAAGCCAGCGTGCCGCAGTTACAGGCCGAACAGGTTCGGCAGAAAAACCGTATCGCCACCCTGCTGGGCGAGCGTCCTGACAAGCTGACTGTCGACTTGAGTCCAAAAGACTTGCCGGCGATTGCCAAAGCATTGCCGATCGGTGACCCGGGGCAGTTGCTGCAACGTCGTCCGGACATCCTCAGCGCCGAGCGCAAACTGGCCTCCTCCACCGCCCGTATAGGCGTGGCCAAGGCTGATCTGTTCCCTCGGGTCAGCCTCAGCGGCTTCCTTGGTTTTACCGCCGGCCGTGGTTCGCAGATCGGTTCTGCGGCGGCCAATGCCTGGGCGCTCGGCCCGAGCATTACGTGGGCTGCGTTCGACCTGGGTAGCGTGCGAGCCCGTCTGCGCGGCGCCGATGCCGATGCCGAAGGCGCGCTGGCGACTTACGAACAGCAAGTGCTGCTGGCGCTGGAAGAATCGGAAAACGCATTCAGCGACTACGGTAAACGTCAGCAACGGCTGATCTCGCTGATCCGTCAAAGCGAAGCGAGCCGCGCCGCCGCAGACCTGGCGCAAATCCGCTACCGCGAAGGCACCGTGGACTTCCTCGTCCTGCTGGATGCCCAACGTGAGCGTCTGGCGGCTGAAGATACCCAGGCCTCGGCGGAAACCGACCTTTATCGCGGCATTGTCGCGATCTACAAAGCCCTTGGCGGTGGCTGGCAACCAGAGACGGTCGCCAGCAAGTAATTTTTAAAGAGCTCCTTTGGTTGGCCGCAACCAACCAACTTTTTAGCCCTGCGCCTCATTCGGTCGCGGGGCTTTTTTTTGTTCGTTCGAGAGGGCAACGGATATTACTGTGGGAGCGGGCTTGCCCACTCCCACAGAAATTAGCGGTGATTTTCAGTCCTGAGCGTTTCCAGAATGGTTACGGTGGCTGTGGTCCCGGCACGCAAGCGGTTTTTGGCGGCATAGTCGGCGTCAATCTGAATCCGCACCGGCACCCGTTGCGCAAGTTTGACCCAGGTGTAACTGGGGTTGATATTGGCCAGCAGACGATTGCCGGGCAGGTTTTCCCTGTCGGCAATTGCAAAGGCAATGCTTTGCACGGTGCCGCCGAACGATTCTCCGCTCATCAATTCAATCCTGACCCGATCTCCCTCCCCGATTCGCGGCAGCTTGGTTTCTTCGAAATAGCCGCTGACGTAAAAAGAGTCGCTGTCGACCAATGCCAGCAGTGCGCCCCCCGCTGTGGCGTAGTCACCCTGTCGGGTCAGCAGGTTGGTCACATAACCACTGACCGGGGCGATGACGCGGGTGCGTTGAAGGTCCAGTTCAGACTGAGTCAACGCCGCGACAGCCAATTGAACGTTAGCCCGCGCCAGCCCCAGATTGGCCTGGTTGCGCAGCAGTTCGGCCTGGGCCACCGCCACTTCGGTGCTGGATTTTTCCCATTCTTCCCCGGAAATCGCCAAACGCTGCTTGAGGGTGCGTCGTCGGCGTTCTTCGCTCTCACGCTGTTTGAGCTGCGCTTCGCTGGCGACGATGGTTGCTTCGGATTGACCAAGGGTGGCCTTGGAAACCTCAACGGAACGCTTGGCATGTTCTACCGCCAGTGTGTAGCGAGCCGGGTCGATCTCGAGCAGTAACTGGCCTTTTTCAACATGCTGGTTGTCCTGGACGCCAAGGCTGACGATGCGTCCCGATACATCCGCAGATAAAGTCACCACGTCGGCACGCACCCGTGCATCCCGGGTCCAGGGCGCGCGGGTGTAGTGTTCCCAGGCGAACCAGCCCAGCACAAAGGCGAGCAATACCACTGCAACAGTTGCGAGTCGGGAAAGGATTTTTTTCAAGGCATCAGGCTCCCATCACCAGGATCAGCATTGCGCACACGCAGGCGTACAACGCGCCCTCGAACAAGGCTTCGTGCCAGACGAAACGCAGCACGCCCAAGCGTCTCAACAACCAGTCCAGCAGCAGAAAAATCGGCAAGGCCAGCAGCAGGGCCTGGGCGATCGGCTGCAGGTAGACGCCACCTATTTCCAGATCAATGGGCAAGGGCCGGCACTCCTTCCGGTTCTTTGGCATCAAAGTATTGGCGATGTCGCTCCAGAAACGACACCACGATCAGCAGCGCCACGCGCATCCGAAACACCGACCACAGGTGTTCATGAACGACCAACTGCAAGTCGTCCATTTCATCACCCAAGGCGTGCAAGCGTCCGAGCAGCCGGTCAACATCAATTCGCGGGCGCCCGGCGATAAACCTGCCGGTCTCTCTGACCGAATCCTGCAAACGGTTTTGCTGCTCGGTCGTCAGCAACGTATTGCCTGGCCCCTGTTGCCTGAGCTGGTTTAACGCGACGCCCACCGCCATGCAACCGAGGCTGACTTCGAACAGCTCGCTGGACTGCTTGTCCTGGGTGGCCGGCAACAGGCCCAACATCATCGTCAGGCGATCAACCATGCGGCTTTCAAACGCGAATTGCTGCTCATCGGTGGCCGGCGTCTTCAGCAAGGTGTAGACCTGCTCGCAGTTTTCGTTGAACAGTCGCCGAATCCGCAAGGCGGGCCTGAATGGAAAGATCAACGCATAGACACTCAGTGCCAGCGAGGCGGCGCAGATATACGCGCCGGCAAACTCGAACCACTGGATGGCCGTGTTTTGGCCGACGCCCGCATTTTGCGGCCCCAGCAACAGCATGGTCGTCAGCCCAAGACCAATACCTGTGCCGGTGGTTGGCGGACTGGACAGCCCCACCGCGACGGCATACAGCAAGGGCGCTAACAACAAGGCGAGCAGCTCGAAGTCACTGATCATCGGAACCAGCAAGAACAGATAGAGCGCCGACACCACCAGTGCCAGCCCCAGTCCCCGGGCAAAACTCTGGGCGGCCAGCAACGGCCGGGGAAACGTCGCCATCAGCGAACAGAGAATCCCCACCACGATCATTCCTCCACGAGCCCCGTCCCAAGCGGTCTCGATCCAGATCAGACCGGCCACCATCAGCGCCGTAAAGGCGCGGATTGCGTTCATCGCCGCCAAGGTGAAGTCCAGATGCAGCGGGTTTTCCTGGCCGCGGAACACGCAACTGGCTTCACGTCCATCCTGGATCGCGTCGCTCAGCTCCAGGATCTGCCCCAGTTGCTCCAGCATCCGCGCCTGCTCCCAGCGCAGCGCCCAGGCCAGAGAACGCAACGTGGCAGGCATCGTCTCGGTGAGTTGCTCGGCCTTATAGGCCTGGTCATCGAAACGCTGTTGCAACGCCGTGAAATGATGTCGTGCCTCAGCCGACAACGTGCGCCCCTTCCCGGCCAACTCATCGAGAAAGGCCAATTCTTCGGCGCGCAAAAGCTGGATCTCTTCAGGCAAGTCGCCTTTCCAGCGCGCGGCCAGCAGTTCGCGCTGGTGTCGCAGCGCCGTCAGTCGTGAGGTCAGCAGCACCAATTGATTACCCAGCAATTGCACCAGGCCGTTGGCACTGCGTAAACGGGGAGCATCGAAGTACAAATGCCGCCGCAAACCCTCAAGGGCGCTTATTTCCCCCAGCAATTGCATCTGCCTGCGGTGAAAATCAGCCTCGCTTTCCTCGGTTCGGATGACTGCTGCAGCGTGCGTCGCGAGCAGCTTGATGACTTGATCGATCTTGGCGAAATAGCTCCGGGCTACGGCCTCCGGGCGTGCGGTCAGAAGGCTGACGACGCAGACGCACGCTACCGCCAACAGCGTCTCGGTGACACGGGTGACGGCCAGCAAGAACGTGCCGTCCTGATCCGGCACCGCCAGCAACGCAACCACAACCGCGGTGTAACCGCTCAGGACAAAAGCCTGGGAACTGGTGTAACGCAACAAGGTGCCACCCGCAGTACACAGTGCCAGCCACAAGCCCAGCGTAATAATGAAAGGAATCGGCGCCTGGGGAAAAATGGCCATGATCAACACCGCGACTGCCGCGCCCACAGTGGTGCCGATGACTTGGCCGAAACTGCGGGCCAGAGCCATGCCTCCCAATGGTTGGCTGACGATTACCACCGCCATGATTGACCACTTGGGCTGGTCGAGGTCGAACAGAAAGGCCAGGTACAGCGTCAGCAGCCCGGCCGCGATGGTTCTCAAGGCGAACAACAGCACCCCTTGCCCGGGGTTGATCATCGCCTTGAAGTACTGGAGCAGCGGTTGCATGGGGACACTCTTCGAGCCATCTCCAGCAAGCGTAGTCACTGCTTCAGGGCTTCGACGGGTTTCAACGTCGACGTGACTTGTAGGCAAAATCGCCGGCATCGGACTGAGTCAGGGTTTGACTCACACGCCTACCTGACCGAAGCTGACAGCTTTGCAAAAGCTGCCAGCCCCGGATTCCTGCATGCCCCAGTCCCGCCGCTACTTGCTCATCAGCCTCTGTGTCCTGTTCGCCATCGCTCTTGCCTGGTTTTTCCTGCGCAGCACGACGCCCGTGGTGCCGGAAGCCATCAAGCGCGGCTACAGCGAAGCGTTGACCCAGGCGCGCGCCGGGCAACCGGGGGCCGCACGGGTGCTCTACCAGCAGCTGGGTCGCCCTGACCTGTCGCCCAAGCGTCGTGTCTGGCTGCATGCCGAACTGCCGAACTACCCGAGCCCGCAAGCCTTGAAACTGGCGGATGCAGACCTGCAAAACCCGTCGGCCGACGTGCGCATCGCAGCCATCAAAAGCATTGGCGGACTGGTGCCCAGTGGGCAGCGCAGTTTGCTGATCGGACCATTACTCGACGACAGCGAACAAAGCGTCCGGTCTGCCGCGATCAACGCGCTGCTGGGTTTATCGCCGGATGACCTGGGCTTGTATTTCGGGCCGTTGCAGCAAGCCATCGATGCCTGGGAACGGGACCTGAAAAGTCTCCCGGAAAGCGCCGAAACCCAATACCAGCTGGCCCGTCTGCACTTGCACAATGCCGAACTGAAAGAAGCGCAGCAGGCGCTGGAACGCACGCTGCAACTGGAGCCGAGCAATCTGCCGGCGTTGGTGATGCAGATTGAAGTGCTGGATAAACAAGGCCAAAGCGACGCAGCCCGGCAATTGCTGGCGAAACAGTTGAAGGCTCAACCTGACTCTGCCTACCTGCAACATGCCCTGGGGCTTTGGTTGCTGCATCACGGGCAAAGTGAATTTGCCCTGCTTGGGCTGTCCAAAGCGGTCGAGATCGAGCCGAACAACAAGGATTACCGCTACGACCTTGCGACTACGTTGCACGGTGAGCAAGAGCTGGAGGCGGCGCAGAAACAGTTGCAGGAAATCGTCCAGCGCCATCCGGCGGATCGCAAGGCGCGGGTGCTGCTCATCAACTACTGGAAAGAAAGCGGACAATTGCAGAACGTGCAGATCCTTCTGGCGCAGCTGGAACAACTCAATCCAGACGATCCTGCATTGCAGCAGGGTTTATAACGCCACTGATATCACACCGGCAAAAAGGTTGAACCGTCGCCACGGCAAAAGGTCAAGTGATCAGGCAGTCCATTCAGGCACTTCAGGCCTGCTGCCTCGCTTCCCCTAGTCATGAGAGGGTTTTTTTTGTCTACATCTAACGAGTTGTTCAGTGCAAAAGCCGCCACCGGCATCGACGGTCTGGATGACATCCTGGCCGGTGGATTGTCCCGCGGCCATGTGTTCTTGCTGGAGGGTGAACCCGGAACCGGCAAAACCACCGTCGCTTTGCATTTTCTGTTGGCCGGCGCCCGTGCCGGCGAGCGCTCGTTGTACATCACGCTTTCAGAAACCGAGCGCGAACTGCGCCAAGGAGCGTTGTCCCACGGTTGGGAGCTGGATGAAAACATCCACATCTTCGAACTGACACCGCCAGAAAGCCTGCTCAATGCCGAGCATCAGCAGAGTCTGCTGTACTCCTCGGACCTTGAACTGGGCGAAGCAACCAAACAGATTTTCGAAGTGGTCGAACGGGTCAAGCCGACCCGAGTGGTCCTCGACAGCCTTTCCGAAATACGTTTGCTCGCCCAGAGTTCCCTGCGATATCGCCGGCAGATTCTGGCGATCAAGCACTACTTCGTGCGCTACGACGCGACCGTGCTGCTGCTCGATGACCTGACCACCGAATCCCTCGATAAAACCGTGCACAGCGTAGCGCACGGCGTGGTTCGTCTGGAAGAACTGACGCCCAACTACGGCGCCGAACGCCGGCGCATACGCGTCGTGAAGTATCGCGGTCAAAAGTACCGTGGCGGCTTCCATGACTTCACGATCATGGGCGACGGTGTGCACGTCTTCCCTCGTCTGGTCGCCGCTGAACACCGCGGCGGTTATATCCGCCAGCAGTTGACCAGCGGCATCAAGGAAATGGACGCCCTGCTCGGCGGTGGCATCGAGACCGGTTCGAGCACGCTGATTCTCGGCCCGGCCGGTACCGGCAAGTCGCTGATCTCGATGATCTTCGCCGCGGCGGCCGTCGCCCGGGGTGAGAAAGCCGCGCTGTTTATCTTTGATGAAGAGCTGGGACTGCTGTTCGAGCGCATGAAAAACATGGGCATCGACCTGCAGGCGCTGCAAGACACTGGCAACCTGCTGATCGAGCAAGTCGACGCCGCCGAACTGTCCCCCGGCGAGTTCTCGCACCGGGTTCGTCGTTGCGTCGATGAGCGCAACATCAAAACGGTGGTGATCGACAGCATCAACGGCTATCAGGCCGCAATGCCCGAGGAAAACGCGCTGGTGCTGCACATGCACGAGTTGCTGCTGTACCTCAATCGCCGAGGCGCCGCGACGTTCATGACCGTGGCCCAACATGGGCTGGTCGGGGACATGCAGGCCCCGGTCGACATTACTTATCTGGCTGACACGGTGATTCTGTTGCGCTACTTCGAAGCGGTAGGCAAGGTTCGCCGGGCCATTTCAATTATCAAGAAACGCACCGGCAGCCACGAATCGACCATTCGCGAATACCGCATCGGCAGCGCAGGCATGACCATCGGCGAGCCTTTGGATGCATTCCAGGGTGTATTGCGCGGCGTTCCAACCTATCTGGGTGCCAGCCAGCCACTGCTCAAGGATGATGAACGGTGAGTGTTGTCGAGGCGATGTCCGAGCGCGCGCTTATTCTCGCGCCGCTGGGACGTGACAGCCAGATTGCGCTGATGATGCTTAACGAGGCGGGATTCGAGGGTCTTGTGACACGGGATCTGGTCACGCTGTGCAGCGAGCTGGCACAAGGTGCCGGCCTGTTGTTGATTTCTTCGGAAGCCTTGCTGGGTTGCGACCTCGAACCGCTGCTGGGCCTGATCGAGGAACAACCGGCCTGGTCAGACCTGCCGATCGTACTGTTGACCCACCACGGCGGGCCGGAACAAAACCCCGCGTCACGTCTCGGACCGCAATTGGGCAACGTGACCTTCCTTGAGCGCCCGTTTCATCCGGTGACATTGATCAGCCTGGTCACTACCGCATTGCGTGGGCGACGACGGCAGTATGAAGCCAGGGACCGGTTGATTGACCTGAGCCAAAGCGAACTGCGTCTGCAAAATACGCTGGAAACCCTCGAACAACAGGTCGAGGAACGTACCGCCCAACTGCGTCATAACGAAGAAGCCCTCAGACAGTCGCAGAAAATGGAGGCTGTCGGCCAACTCACCGGTGGTATCGCCCACGACTTCAACAACATGTTGACCGGCATCATCGGCAGCCTCGAGTTGCTACGTCGACGCCTGGCCCGAGGTCGCACCGATGACCTGGACGGCCTGATCGATCTGGGGGTGACCTCGGCCAATCGCGCGGCCGGTCTGACCCATCGTCTGCTGGCGTTTTCCCGACGCCAGTCGCTGGATTCAAAACCCGTGAAAATGAATACCCTGGTGGTGTCCATGGGCGAACTCCTGCAGCGCAGCATCAACGAAAGCATTCAGCTGGACATGCAGTTGAGCGAGGACTTGTGGGTGGCCGAGGCCGACCCCAACCAACTCGAAAGCGCCCTCCTCAACCTGGTGCTGAACGCCCGCGACGCCATGCCCGAAGGCGGAAAACTGGTGGTCAACACCTCGAATCAGCATCTGGACAAAGGTTTCACGCAGGTTCACAGCAACCTGCAACCGGGTGATTACGTCGTGCTGCGCGTGACCGACACTGGCTGCGGCATGCCGGAAGGCACCATCACCAGAGCCTTTGATCCGTTCTTCACGACCAAACCGATCGGCCAGGGCACCGGTTTGGGCTTGTCGATGATTTACGGTTTTAGCAAGCAATCCCACGGCCACGTCACCATCGAGAGTGAAGTGGGCAACGGTACGACGGTGAGCCTGTATCTTCCGCGTTACAACGGTGCGCTAGTCGAGGACACGCTGATCGACATCGCACACGCGCCTCATGCTCAGGACGGAGAAACCGTGCTGATCGTCGAGGATGATCCGGCGGTACGGGTGTTGGTCAGCGCGGTACTGAGTGAGTTGGGCTACGCCTTCGTCGAAGCAGGCGATGCCGACAGCGCGGTGCCGATTCTCGATTCCGGCCAGCGTATCGATTTGTTGATCAGCGATGTGGGATTGCCAGGGATGAATGGCCGGCAACTGGCGGAGATCGGTCGGCAATACCGGCCTGACCTGAAAGTGTTGTTCATTACCGGTTATGCCGAACACGCGGCAGTGCGCGGTGGATTCCTTGACCCCGGCATGCAGATGATCACCAAGCCGTTCACCTTCGACCTGTTGACGGCCAAGGTGCGGGAGATGATCCGAATCTGAAAGCCCCCATGACGGGGGCTTCGGGGCTGTTTACGACAGCATGTCCTGCATCAGCTCTTGCAACACGTCCAGATCGAACGGCTTGCTTAGGATCGGCGCCTTGCGCGTGATCGGGCTGTCGGTCTCGCGGATCTCCTGCGGATAACCGCTGATAAATATCACTTTGAGCTCTGGTCGCAGCTTTACGGCAGGCTCGGCGATCTGCACGCCGGAGATGCCGCCAGGCAGGCGAAAATCAGTGATCATCATGTCCAGGTGCGGCTTGCTCGCCAATATTTCGAAGGCCTGCTCGCCGTTCTCGGCCTGCAGCACCCGGTAACCCTCACCCGACAAGTAAGCGGACAATACCATCAGAATCGAGGGGTCATCCTCGACAATGAGTACTACATCTTGTGCATCTTCACTCATGGGAAGCCTTTGTTCGGTCAATTGCTGCTGATACGACCATGGGGTCGATCAGAGGTTGCGTTTATCCGGCTGTTTTCCTACAACGGCAGACAAACGCGAAATAAGGCGCCCTCGTTGATCTTGCTCTCGACGGCGATGGAGCCGCCATGGGCGGCGACGATCTGCTCGGAAATAAACAGCCCCAGTCCCAGCCCCGCGACGACGGTTTTGGCTGACACCCGTTCGAACTGTTGAAAAATGCGCTTCTGGTTTTCTTCACTGATACCGATCCCGCGGTCCTGCACTTCGACCCGTGCCTGACCCTCGTGACTGTAGACCCTGACATCAATCAGGCTCTTGCCACCATAACGCAAGGCGTTGGTCAGCAGATTTGAAATCACTTGTTCGATACGAAATTCGTCCCAGTTGCCGACCACTGGCTGCTCGGCGGTAAACGCAACGGAACACTCGGCGGCGTCAACTTGCGGCGCGAAGTTTTGCAGCAAATTGCTGACCAACTGCACGAGGTCAAATCTGGTCGAGCGGATCGACAACTTGCCGGTGCGAATGCGTGACACATCCAACATGTCTTCAATGAGACGGATCAGGCTTTTGATCTGCCGCTCGTCACGGTCGACCATGGCGTGCATCTTGTCGAGGGTGAACGCCGACGCGTTGTCCCGGGCCAGATGCATCTTGCGCAGCTGGGTTTCGAGGATCAGGCCATTGAGCGGCGTGCGGACTTCGTGGGCGACGATCGACATGAAGTCATCGCGCATGCGCACCGCTTGCTCCAGTTCATTCTGGGTGGTCTGCAACTGCTTGAGCAGCGCTTCCTGCTCGCGGCGAGCCTGCTCCAGCTCTTCAACCTGTTGCTTCATCGCCTTGCTTTGGCGGTAGAGGTCGACGAAGACGTTGACCTTGCTTTTGACGGCGTGAATATCCAGTGGCTTGTGCAGGAAGTCCACGGCCCCGCTTTCGTAACCTTTGAACGCGTAGTTCAGCTCGCGGCCTGCGGCACTGACAAACACGATCGGGATGTTCTTGGTCTTCTCTGTACCGCGCATCAACTCGGCCAGTTCAAAGCCGTTCATGCCCGGCATCTGTACGTCGAGAATGGCCATGGCAAATTCGTGTTGCAGCAGCAACGACAAGGCTTCGTCGGCGGACAAGGCTTTGTAGACCATGCGGTCTTCACGCTTGATCAGCGCCTCAAGTGCCAGCAGGTTCTCCGGCAGATCGTCGACAATCAGCAATTTGGCTTGGATGTTACTTAGCATGCTATTCGTTCCAGCTCGACAAGCAGACGGCCGATGCCGCGTATTGGGAGAATGTGGTCAGGGCAGTGCAAATCCAGCGCCGCCCGAGGCATGGTCGCGACCTGGGCTTCGTCCGGGTCCTGCACGATGGTCAGGCCGCCACAACGTTTGACCCGCGCCAATCCGTGTGCGCCATCACGGTTCGCGCCAGTCAGCAGCACGGCCGCCAGGCCTGGGCCATAGACATCGGCCGCCGACTCGAACAGAAAATCAATGGAGGGCCGCGAGTAATGCACGCGATCCTCAAGGCTCAGGGAAAAACTGCGGTCCTGCTCCACTGACAAGTGATAGCCCGGAGTGGCGAAATACAACGTTCCGGCTGCCACATCTATTTTGTCGCCAGCTTCCTCGACAGGCATGCGAACCCGGCGGGCAAAGACTTCGGCCAGTTGGCTGCGGCGCTCGTCGGGCAGGTGCAGGACTACGATGATCGGCAGCATGAAACCTTTACGCAACGGACTGAGAATGTTGAGCAATGCCTCCACCCCACCGGCCGAAGCGCCGATCACGATAGCGTCTATCGAAGGCAAATCCGCTGCATTGTTCATGATTTACGGTAAATCCGTTCTTGTTTGACCAAGGGCGAAAACTGGTTGCCGAAGGCGGAAAAATCCGGGGTTTCCTTACTGCCCAGGACCAGGAATCCACGATGACAAAGGGATTCATGGAACAAACCGAACGCGCGATCCTGAAGCTTTTTATTGAAATAAATCAAAACATTACGGCACGAAATCAATTGGGTTTCTGAAAAGACGCTGTCCGTCGCCAGGCTGTGATCGGCGAACGTCACGTTCTCACACAACGTCTTGTCGAAAATCGCGTAGCCATACGCCGCCGTGTAGTAGTCGGCGAACGAACGCTGGCCACCGGCCTGCTGGTAGTTGTGAGTGTAGGCGCGGACATTCTCCATGGAGAAAATCCCCTGTTTGGCCTTCTCCAGCGAGCGCGGATTGATATCGGTGGCGTAGATGATCGTGCGATCGAGCAAGCCTTCTTCGCGCAGCAGAATCGCCATCGAATAGACTTCTTCACCCGTGCTGCAACCGGCGATCCAGATCTTGATCGACGGATAGGTCTTGAGCAGTGGCACGACTTCCTTGCGGATCGCGAGGAAATGCGAAGGATCGCGAAACATTTCACTGACCGGGATCGTCAGCAATTGCAGCAACTGCATGAACGCGGTCGGATCGTGCAGCACCTTTTCTTGCAGGGCCGAAATGGTATTGCACTCGAATTGCGCCAACGCATGATTGACCCGGCGCTTGATCGAAGCGCCGGAATAATCGCGAAAGTCGTAGCTGTACTTGAGGTAGATCGCTTCGATCAACAACCGCAATTCGATCTCGCTGTTTCGCGCCACTGTTTCAATGCGTTCCACTAAATGCGTTCCATCTTCGGTAACCACACGCGAATCAGCGAAAACAGGCGATCCAGGTCAATGGGCTTGGCCAGGTAATCGTTGGAGCCGGCTTGCAGGCAGCGCTCCTGATCGTCCTTCATGGCCTTGGCCGTCACCGCAATGATGGGCAGCTTGCGCCAGCGCGGGTCCTTGCGGATCTCGATGGTGGCTTCGAAACCGTCCATCTCCGGCATCATCACGTCCATCAACACCAGATCGATGTCCTCGACTTCATTCAGTTTTTCAATCGCCTCACGACCGTTCCGGCCGATGACCACGACTGCACCCTTTTGCTCCAAAGCGCTGGTCAGGGCGAAGATGTTGCGTACATCGTCGTCCACCAGCAGCACTTTGCGGCCCTCGAAGACTTTGTCGCGGCTGCGCGCGGTCTTGAGCATCCGTTGGCGTTCATGGGACAACCTGGATTCGACTTTGTGCAAAAAGAGTGTGACCTCATCCAGCAAACGCTCGGGTGAGCGAGCGCCTTTGATGATGATCGAGCGCGAGTACTTGCGCAGCTCAGCCTCTTCGTCCCGGGTCAGGTTGCGTCCGGTGTAAACGATGACCGGCGGGAACGAGCAGATATCTTCGGTGGACATGCGCTTGAGCAGGTCGTTGCCGAGCATGTCCGGCAGCTTCAGGTCGATGATCATGCAATCGAAAATGGTCGTGCGCAGCAGGTCGAGCGCTTCCTGGGCGAAGCCGACGGCGGTGATTTCAATGTCCTCGTCGCCGATCAGGCGAGCAATGCTGTCGCGTTGCAAATCGTCGTCTTCGACCAGCAGCACCCGTTTGACCTTCTGGGTCAGCTTGGCTTCGAGGCGGGCAAACACGTCCTTGAGTTCTTCGCGAGTGGTCGGCTTGACCGCATAACCGATCGCGCCCATGTGCATGGCCGCCTCGACCCGGTCTTCCACCGAAATCACATGCACCGGAATGTGGCGGGTTTCGGCATGTTCTTTCAGACGCTGCAATACGGTCAGCCCGGAATGGTCCGGCAGGCGCATGTCCAGCAAAATGGCGTCGGGAATGAACTCCCTGGCCAGGTCGTAGCCTTCATCGGCCCCGTGAGCGACCAGGCACTGGTAACCCAGTTCGTGGGCCAGATCGTAGAGAATGTTTGCAAAATTCGGCTCATCTTCCACCACCAGGATGCAACGGGTGGTGAATGGCGCCTTGCTGCGGTCATCATCGAAACGTGGAATGTCGACTTCGGCAATCAGCGGTACCAGCGCGGGCGTTGTCACCCTCGGTTTTGCGGCGACCGGGGTAGCCTGCATCGGCGCGACGGGCGCATCACCCGGTTCTACGTATTGCTGCGGCAGCACGAGGGTGAACACACTGCCCTGCCCCGGCTCGCTGGTGACGCTGATCGAACCGCCCAGCAACGCCGCCAGATCGCGGGAAATCGACAGGCCTAGCCCCGTGCCGCCATAACGCCGATTGGTGGTGCCGTCGGCCTGGCGGAAGGCTTCGAAAATGCTGTCCTGCTGGTCGGCGGCGATGCCGATCCCGGAATCGCGGACGATAAAGGCGATGCCGTCGTTCGGCTGGGACGCCACCGTGAGGCTGACGATGCCTTTTTCGGTAAATTTCACCGCGTTCGACAGCAGATTCTTAACGACTTGCTCCAGACGCTGACGGTCGGTGAACAGCATCATCGGCGAACCGGGCTGCACGTCGACCTCGAACTCCAGCTTCTTGTCAGCGGCCATCGGCTCGAACATTCCGCGCAGTCCGTCCACCAGACGCGCAACGCTGGTGTTCTCGGGGCGCATTTCCAGCTTACCGGCCTCGACCTTGGAAATATCCAGAATGTCATTGATCAGATTGAGCAAGTCATTGCCGGCGGAGTAGATCGACTCGGCGAACTTCACCTGCTCGGCGCTGAGATTTTCCTGAGGGTTTTCCGCCAGCAACTTGGCCAGGATCAGCGAACTGTTCAACGGCGTGCGCAGTTCGTGGGACATGTTGGCGAGGAACTCGGACTTGTACTTGCTCGATCGCTGCAATTCTTCGGCGCGCTCTTCAAGCTGGGCCTGGGCCTGGTTGAGCTCGGTGTTTTTCAAGTCCATCGCATCACGCTGATCGGCCAGGATCTGTGCCTGATCGGCGAGTTGTTCGTTGGTCTGCTCCAACTCGACTTGCTGGGTTTCCAGGTGAGCCTGGGACTCCTTGAGAATCCGCGATTGCTCTTCGAGCTCTTCGTTGGCGGTCTTGAGTTCTTCTTGCTGAACTTGCAGCTCTTCGTTGAGCTGCTGGGTTTCGGCCAGCACTTCCTGCAAACGCTGACGGTAGCGAGCGGCCTCGATTGACGTGCCGATGTTGCCGGCAATCAGCTCGAGCAATTCGACGTCGCGGTCGTCCAAGGGGCGCAGGAAACCCAACTCGATCACGCCATTGACCCGATCATCGTCGCTGGTGGGCACCACGAGCACGCTACGCGGCAGGCCTTCGCCCAGACCGGAGCTGACTTTGAAATAGTCGCTTGGCACGTCATCGAGACGGATCAGGCGAGCCTGTTGCGCCACCTGGCCGACAATCCCTTCATCGCTGTAAATCTGCTGGTCGCGCTCTTCCTGCTCGCGAGAAAAACCGTAGGACGCTATTCGTCTGAGGCCGCCATGTTCTTCGCGCACATAAATAGCAGCGACCGCAGTGCCCAGATATTGCGCGCAGAACTGCAGGATGTTGCGCCCCAACAGATTCAGGGACAGTTGCCCCAGCACCTGCTCGGCCAGTTCGGTCTGGCCGTTGCGCAGCCACGCTTGCTGTTCCAGGCGCCGGGCGCTGGCCTGTTGTGCGGCGAGGTTGGCGCTATAGCTTTGGGACAGGTTGAGCAAATCGCGACGACCGATATAGGCCAGCAAACCGCTGATGCCGAGGATGAACAGCAGGTAAAGGGAGATGCTCCAGATCGTGGTGCGGCGCACTTCCTCGTTGCGCGTGGTGCGCAACTGCTGCTCCATGTCGATCACGTCTTCGAATTGCTTGCGGATTTCGTCGGTCAGCCGTTTGCCCTGCCCAGCTTTGACAGCACCGCGATAATCACCGTTGGTGCGCTGCAACTCGATCATGGATTGCGCATAGTCGGCCCACTCAACCTGCAAGGCCTGGAGTCGGCGCAGACGATCGGTCTGAACCGGATTGTCGGCCGTGAGTTCGAGCAAAGTATTGAGCGCGACCGCGATTCTCGGCTTGGCCGTTTCGTAAGGGTCGAGAAAATGCTCATCGCCGCTGATCAGAAAGCCACGCATCCCCGTTTCCAGATCAACGGTCAGTTTCACCGCCTCATTGGCGTTATTGATCACCCGGTCGGTGTGCTCGACCCACTGGATTACCGACAGCAGGTAAGTGATCAGCGAGACAAAGAACACCGCGCTGAGCACACCAACGCCCAACGGCAGACTGATGTTGCGGCTCAGGAGTTTACGGAATCGTTGCTCATCAACCGAAGACGCAGGGGTCATGGGGAGGCCTTGTCGAACTGTTCAAAACCAGGGAGTTTGCCCCAAAACGGGCACATTGATCCAACTTTCTGAGGCCTGTCCGGGCAAATCCCCGCATTTAGCTGCGATCGATCAAAGGAGCGGTTATCCTGCCGTCTCTTGTACAGCTATTCTTTTTTGCACAACGCCGGGAACTTGTCGGGATCTGCCACTTACTCATGATAGAGCCCGGCGATTTCGATCGACCTGCGACCCTGAATTTACCTTGAGAGCCCTCTTATGTCCTCCACCCCGTCCACCATCCTGGTAGTAGAAGACGATGCCATCGTGCGCATGCTGATCGTCGATGTACTGGAGGAACTGGACTACAAGGTCCTTGAGGCCGATGGCAGCGAAAAGGCGCTGGAGTTTCTCAACGATGAGGACCAGCACATCGATTTGATGATGACCGATGTGGGTTTGCCGGTGATGGATGGCAGAGAACTGGCGAAACAGGCGCGGATGCTGCGTCATGAATTGCCGATCCTGTTCGCCAGCGGTTATGCCGAGAGCATCGAGCTCCCTGCGGGCATGCAGGTGATTGGAAAGCCGTTTTCGATTGATCAGTTGCGCGACAAGGTCAAAGGCATGCTTGCTTAATCATTCATTACATTTTTTTAGGCGCACTTTTTCCAAAAAATGGTTTGCCGTATCAACGGCAAACCTTAGCTGCCTATAAATGATCCTGCTGCACTTGAGCAATCAATGCGCCTTCCCTGTTTAATGAAACAATCCATCACACTAACAACCTTGCTACCGGACCTGTGCGGATAAGCCTGAGCACGATTTCCATAGCCTTAGCCTGCCCACCACCGGGTGCACAGGCCGCCCTGGATGGCAGAACATTCCATCGACGTCGTGATTCCTTGCGGCCAGATATGGTTAAATCCCGCGCCTCTCGCGTCACTCAGCCCTCATCCCGAGTCAAGGAAATACCGTTCATGAATCAGCCCCACGCAACCAAAGTCCTCGTCATTGGTTACGTCTGGCCCGAGCCCCGCTCTTCGGCCGCCAGTGGGCATGTGATGCAGATTCTGGATACGTTTCTGAAACAAGGCTGGGATATTACCTTCAGCAGTCCGGCCGGCACCGGTGAACATCGTGCGGATCTGACGGCGCTAGGCATTCGCGAAGTCCCGATCGAATTGAACAACAGCAGTTTCGACGACTTCGTCAGCCAACTGGCCCCGGATATCGTGCTGTTTGATCAGTTTATGATGGAAGAGCAATTCGGCTGGCGTGTCGAGAAACACTGCCCCGACGCCTTGCGAGTGCTTGAAACTTCGGATCTGCAAAGCCTGCGGCACGCCCGGCATCAGCGTCTCAAGGATCGCTTGAAGACCAGCGACGATAACAATGATTTCACTGACCTGTTCGCACCGGCATTGCGCGAAGAGTTTGACTTGATGGCCGATACCGATCTGGCCAAACGGGAAATGGCCGCGCTGTATCGTTGCGATTTGAACCTGATGATCTCTGAAGTGGAAATCGAGTTGCTGGTCGAGCAGTTCAAGATGCCGCGCAATTTGCTGCACTGGTGCCCGTTGATGGTCGAACCGCCGAGCGTGCCGGCGGCTGCCTTTGAAGATCGGGCGCACTTTCTCAGCATCGGTAACTTTCGACATGCGCCGAACTGGGATGCGGTGCTCTGGATGAAAACGGCGATCTGGCCGTTGATCCGCGAACAACTACCCGGTGCCCAACTGCACATCTACGGCGCTTACACGCCGCCCAAGGCTACTGCCCTGCATAACGCGGCCCAAGGGTTCCATGTCATGAACTGGGCGGAAGACGCCTTGCAAGTGATGTCGGCGGCGCGCGTGTGCCTGGCACCGCTGCGTTTCGGCGCGGGCATCAAGGGCAAGATCATCGACGCCATGCTCTGTGGCACGCCTACAGTCACAACGCCTATCGGCGCAGAAGCCATGCACGGCCAGCATCCCTGGCCTGGCGCCGTGGCCCGGTCGGCACGGGAGTTCGCCGATGATGCGGTGCGGTTGTACAAGGATGAAGCACTCTGGACGGAGGCCCAATCCAAAGGGCAGGTGTTGCTGGCCAATCGTTATAAACAAACCGAACATGGCCCGGCACTTATCGAAAAGTTAATAGACTGCCAACAACGTCTCGCCCAACTTAGAACGGACAACTTTACCGGCAGCATGTTGCGTCATCACCACCATAAAAGTACGCAGTATATGGCGCAATGGATTGAAGCAAAAAACCGCACTCACTAACTATCGACACTATCGTTACACACTTTGCATCGTCACGCTTATTGACCCCTTCCATACCCCATCTTATAAATAACTCGCCGGATTAGACTCAGACAAACTTATCCGGCGGCATTTATCTAACTTACCACTTGATGCAAGGATGCATTAAATGACTACCATTGTTCAAAACAACCTGACACTTAACAACTGGATGGCCAGCACGCCGGCCATTGACACGTTGTCACTCTGCGAATTGACCCTGCCGGGCACCCATAACGCTGGCAGCGACTGGAAAGCCTCTTGGCCGCTTATTCCAGGCGCCCACTGGCTGGCTTGTCAGCACCAATCGTTTTACTCGCAACTGTGCAAAGGCTCTCGAGCGTTGGATATCAGACTCGTATTTGACGCCAAGGAACCGGGGCTTGGAAAGTTCCGAATGCATCACAACGGCTACCGCAACAATCGTACCTTGGGGAACTTGTTTACCGACCTGAGGCAGTTTCTTGACGAGAACCCCGATGAATTCATTGTCCTGGACTTCCACGAACTAAAAGGGGATGCGTTTGATTACACTTTTTTCAACAACATGATGATCCATCTTATGGGGCACCATGTAATTCCCACTCGAAACCGTTCTCTGAGCCTGCATCAACTGAAGCAAATCAGTTCTGAGCAACGGCTTCTGGTCGCGGCCCCTGGGCATTGGCAGCTTGATCGAAACGTGTTCCTTGAACAGATTGAACACCAATGGTCTGGCAGCGGCATCACAAGCGCCGCCGATCTGGAGAAGCACATTACGAGCGTCCTGACCTACCCGCCAGGCACATGGGCACCATGGTCGCTCTCGGCAGCGAGTTACAGCGCCCTCGGTGGCCCCGTGGATATTCATGATGAACTCAATGCCTGGTTCGACCCGGAAAAAAGTGATTGGGCGGCAAAGTGCAACATCATCAATGTTGACTTCATTGAAGAGTCGCAAATTGTTTCCTATTGCCGAACCGCAAACGTATATAAAGCCGCCAAACGAGCCAACTAATCGGTGTGCCATTAAACGGCTATCTATGTGTAACTGTTTCCATGACTGGAAATCCTCTTACTCACTTCTATGCTGGGTCATGAAAGCCTTTCTGCGCAGGGCGATCAACACAGGTGTGGCGTGCAGCCAACTCTGATATATGAACTTCGTCGCCCCACGGAGGGGGCGCGTCAACGACAAGGAACTGTCATGACCCAAAACACAGCGGGCACGTTAGACAAACAAAAGTGGATGAGTAACGTCCTGGATATCCATCGATTAAAACTGACCGATATCGTCTGGCCGGGCGCCCATAACGCCGGTATGGATAAACAGGCACCCAATTATGATGTTGTTATCGGCAACTGGACGACGTGTCAAAACGGTTCATTTGCCTGGCAACTGTCCAACGGTGCCCGGGCCTTTGATATCCGCCTGGGTTACACCGAGGGCGCGGACCAGTCGATTTTCTATTTTCACCACAACGGATACCAGTCCCATCGGGTCCTCGATGAACTGATGACAGACGTGTCAGCGTTCCTTGACCGCAATCCCGATGAGTTCATCGTGCTGGATTTCCACCAACTCGCGGATGGGTCCAAACCCTTTGATTATCAGAAACTCAACGATCTTCTCGTGAGTCGACTCGGGCAGCGAGTGATCCCCCCCGGCGACGCCGAAAAAACCATCGGCGAACTGAAGCGGATCAGTCCTCGCCGCCGGGTGGTGTTGGCGGCGCATCGGCGGCGGGAACTGGATGAGGATTACTTCTGGCCGCGCATCCCGCACAAGTGGATAAACAAACGGTTTACCGATACCGAGGATCTGCAAAACCATGTTTCCAGCACACTCGAAGACGCGCCGTACGAAACGTTTCTATGGTCTTTATCAGCCACCAGCTACGCGTTTCTGGGAGGGCCTCAGGACATCAAAACCCAGATCAATGACTGGTTCAATCCCACCCGGGACTGGGTCACACGCTGCAGCATCATCAATACCGACTTTTTCGACGAATCAGAGATCGTTCGTTATTGCTGGACGGCCAACAGCATGAAAGCGGTTTACGGCCATGCGTTGCATGAGCGGACTCCGGGCTGACACACGGAACGTTGCACACTGGCATTAGGGGCCTGGAAAGAGGCATGATCAGGGCGCAATGATAATAAAAAGCGCCCTGACATGACCCGAACCGCCAGAGTCACCGATCCTTCCTACGAACTGATGGACGACCACAACGGGTTGTCGATCATCTATCGCCAGCATGGATTTCCCTGCCCATTGGTGCGGTGGCATTTCCACAAGGAATACGAGCTGCACCTGATCGTCGCCAGTTCCGGCAAGGTGTTCATCGGCGATTACATTGGCAACTTCTACCCGGAAACCCTGTTCTTGACCGGCCCGAATCTGCCTCACAACTGGATCAGCCAGGTGGCCGAAGACGAGGTAGTGCCCAAGCGCGACATGCTGGTCAACTTCACGGATGAATTGTTCGAGAGCGGTCATCAGGTATTCGCAGAACTGAAGACCCTTGCGCCACTGCTGGAGCGCGCGCAGTACGGCATCGAATTTCGTTGCAAGCGCACCATCCGCCAGGCCATGACGTTGATGCAACGCATCGCTGACACTAAAGGCGTCACCCGGCTCGGGCACTTTTTCATACTGCTGGAGCTGCTCGCGGCTTCTGACGATTTTCAGTTGCTGTCGGGGGCCACCACGCCGCAACTGGCGGATGAACACAATATCGATCGCACCAACCGGGCGGTGGATTACATTTTTGCGCATTACGCCCGGGACCTGCCGCTCGAGGAAGTCGCCGAGCATTTAGGCATGAAGCCAACGTATTTCAGCCGGGTGTTCAAGCAAGCCACCGGGCGCTGCTTCATCGAGTTCGTCAATCGCCTGCGCATCAGCAAATCCTGCGAGTTGCTGGCCGATGGCGACAAACCGGTGACCGATGTGTGTTTCGAATCGGGTTTCAACAATATTTCCAACTTCAATCGGCGGTTCCAACAGCTCAAGGGCATGACGCCCTCGCATTACCGGCGGCTGGCGGTACAGCGGCTGACCGAACAGAATCTGGCCTGAACGTCTTGGTCATAGGGCGTTCTGGGCCATACGCCATACCTGTAGGCGCGAGGCTTGCCCGCGAAGGAGCCAGAAAACCTGTACAAAATCGATGACTGTTCACCTCTGTGAAGCCTGTCCTTGTATCTCCCCCCATTAATCCCAGTGCAAAAAAGTATCGATTCAAGTGCGACGGATGATTTGTCACATCCTCAATTGAAGGCTGTAATCAGTGCACATTCTTCCTGCCCTCGGAAGACACAAAAACAATAACTGTCCTTCTGTCCCCCATCGGGTGCAGAAAAGGAGTGCACGATGCAACCTTCTGTAAAAGCTCTGCTTGCCCTCACCTGCATGACCCTCAGCAGCGTCAGTCTTGGCGCTCAGACGCTGACCATCGCCACCGTCAACAACAGCGACATGATCCGCATGCAAAAGCTCTCGAAAACCTTCGAGGCCGAGCATCCGGACATCAAGCTCAATTGGGTGGTGCTGGAAGAAAACGTCCTGCGCCAACGCCTGACCACTGACATCGCCACCCAGGGCGGGCAGTTCGACGTGCTGACCATTGGCATGTACGAAGCCGCACTCTGGGGCGCCAAGGGCTGGCTCGAGCCGATGAAGGATCTGCCGGCCACCTACGCCCTCGACGATGTGTTCCCTTCGGTGCGTGAAGGCCTTTCGGTCAAGGGCTCGCTCTACGCCCTGCCGTTTTACGCGGAAAGCTCCATCACCTATTACCGCACCGACCTGTTCAAGGACGCCGGGCTGACCATGCCCGAGCGCCCGACCTGGACCCAGATCGGCGAATTCGCCAGCAAGCTCACCAATAAAGACAAAGAACAGTACGGCATCTGCCTGCGTGGCAAGGCCGGTTGGGGCGAGAACATGGCGCTGATCACCACCGTCGCCAATGCCTATGGGGCACGCTGGTTTGATGAGCAGTGGAAGCCGGAATTCACTGGCCCTGAGTGGAAAAACGCCTTGAATTTCTACGTCGACACCATGAAGAAATCCGGCCCGCCGGGTGCCTCCAGTAACGGCTTCAACGAAAACCTTGCGTTGTTCAACAGCGGCAAGTGCGCGATCTGGGTAGACGCCAGCGTTGCCGGTTCCTTCGTCACCGACAAAACCCAAAGCAAGGTCAGCGAGCACGTTGGCTTTACTTATGCGCCGCATGAAACCACCGACAAAGGTTCAGCCTGGTTGTATTCCTGGGCGCTGGCGATCCCGACCAGTTCCAAGGCCAAGGACGCGGCGAAAACCTTCAGTGCCTGGGCTACCTCCAAGGAATACGGCGCATTGGTTGCCGAAAAAGACGGTATCGCCAACGTGCCGCCCGGCACTCGGGCCTCGACCTACAGCGAGGCTTACATGAGCGCCGCACCGTTTGCCAAGGTCACGCTGGAATCGCTGAAAGCGGCGGACCCGAGCAAACCGACCCTCAAACCGGTGCCTTACATCGGCATCCAGTTGGTGACTATCCCTGAATTCCAGGCGGTGGGCACCCAAGTCGGCAAGTTGTTCTCGGCGGCGCTGATTGGCCAGACCACGGTCGACCAGGCACTGACGGCGGCCCAGCAAACCACCGAACGTGAGATGAAGCGCGCCGGTTATCCCAAATAACCCCTAGCCATCCAAATTGTGGCGAGGGCGCTTGCTCCCGCTGGGCTGCCTAGCGGCCCCAAATCCGGGAAACGCGATTCATCAGACAGACCGCATTTTCCGGATTTACGACTGCTTCGCAGCCGAGCGGGAGCAAGCTCCCTCGCCACAGGGTCTCGCCGCATTTCGAGCAAGTGATCGCCATGAATATTTCAACTGCCAAAGCTCACATGGACATCCCCCAACCGGTGCGTAAAAGCCGATTGGCCAATCCCGGCTGGTTTCTGGTCAGCCCCTCGGTGGCGTTGTTGCTGCTGTGGATGATTGTGCCGCTGGGCATGACCGTTTACTTTTCAATGATCCGCTACAACCTTCTCTATCCCGGCGAAAACGAATTCGTCGGGCTGGAGAACTTCACTTACTTCCTGACTGACTCCGGGTTCATGCCCGGCGCCACCAACACCCTGTTGCTGGTCGGCAGCGTGCTGCTGATCAGCGTGGTACTCGGCGTGCTGATCAGTGCCTTGCTGGAGGCCAGCGAATTCCTCGGTCGCGGCATCGTGCGGGTGATGCTGATCTCGCCGTTTTTCATCATGCCCACCGTCGGCGCACTGATCTGGAAGAACCTGATTTTCCATCCGGTGTCGGGGATTCTCGCCTACGTCTGGAAGCTGTTCGGCGCACAACCGGTGGACTGGCTGGCGCACTACCCGCTGCTGTCCATCATCATTATCGTGTCCTGGCAATGGCTGCCCTTCGCGATTCTGATCCTGATGACCGCCATGCAATCCCTCGACCAGGAACAGAAAGAAGCCGCACGTCTCGACGGGGCCGGGCCGATCGCGATTTTCTGGCACCTGACCCTGCCGCACCTGGCCCGCCCGATTGCGGTGGTGGTGATGATCGAAACCATCTTCCTGCTCTCGGTGTTCGCCGAAATCTTCACCACCACCAACGGCGGTCCCGGCTATGCCTCGACCAACCTGGCGTACCTGATCTACAACCAGGCGCTGGTGCAGTTCGATGTCGGCATGGCGTCCGCCGGCGGCTTGATCGCGGTGGTGATCGCCAACATCGCGGCCATCGTGCTGGTGCGCATGATCGGCAAAAACCTGACCGACAAGACCTGAGGCCTGCGCCATGACTCTTCAACAATCCCGCCGCCTGCAAAGCCTGCTGCTCGGCACTCTGGCCTGGGCCATCGCGATCCTGATCTTCTTCCCGATTTTCTGGATGGTGTTGACCAGTTTCAAAACCGAAATCGACGCCTTCGCCACGCCGCCGCAGTTCATCTTCACGCCGACGCTGGAGAACTACCTGCACATCAACGAGCGCAGCGATTACTTCAGCTTCGCCTGGAACTCGGTGGTGATTTCGTTCAGCGCTACGGCTCTGTGCCTGCTGATCGCGGTGCCGGCGGCCTACTCCATGGCGTTCTACGAAACCCAGCGCACCAAAGGCACGCTGCTGTGGATGCTCTCCACCAAGATGCTGCCGCCGGTGGGCGTACTTATGCCGATCTACCTGTTGGCCAAGAGCTTCGGCCTGCTCGATACGCGCATCGCGCTGATTGTGATCTACACGCTGATCAACCTGCCGATCGTGGTCTGGATGATTTACACCTACTTCAAGGACATCCCCAAAGACATCCTCGAAGCCGCGCGCCTCGACGGTGCCACGCTTTGGCAGGAAATGGTCCGGGTGCTGCTGCCGATCGCCAAGGGAGGCCTGGCCTCCACCGTGCTGCTGTCGCTGATCCTGTGCTGGAACGAGGCGTTCTGGTCGCTGAACCTGACCTCGTCGAAAGCCGCGCCACTGACCGCGCTGATCGCTTCGTACTCCAGCCCCGAAGGCCTGTTCTGGGCCAAGTTGTCGGCGGTGTCGACCCTGGCCTGCGCGCCGATCCTGATTTTCGGCTGGATCAGCCAGAAACAACTGGTCCGCGGCCTGTCGTTTGGCGCTGTGAAATGACCTGCCGACATGCAAATCCCTGTGGGAGCGAGGCTGCTCGCGATGAGGGAGTGTCATGCAGCATTAATGCATCTGGCACACCGCAATCACGAGCAGGCTCGCTCCCACAGAAAAGCCCGCCCGGCTCAACTGAATAACAACACGTGGAGGCCCATCATCATGGCCAACCTGAAAATCAAGAATCTGCAAAAAGGCTTCGAAGGCTTTTCCATCATCAAAGGCATCGACCTGGAAGTGAACGACAAGGAATTCGTGGTCTTCGTCGGCCCGTCGGGCTGCGGCAAATCCACCCTGCTGCGCCTGATCGCCGGCTTGGAAGAAGTCAGCGACGGCACCATTGAACTCGACGGCCGCGACATCACCGAAGTCAGCCCGGCCAAACGCGACCTGGCGATGGTGTTCCAGACTTACGCCCTGTACCCGCACATGACCGTAAAAAAGAACATGTCGTTTGCCCTTGATCTGGCCGGCGTACCGAAGGCTGAAGTCGAGAAGAAAGTCGGTGAAGCGGCGCGCATCCTCGAGCTGGGGCCAATGCTTGAGCGCAAGCCCAAGCAACTCTCCGGCGGCCAGCGTCAACGTGTCGCAATCGGCCGCGCCATCGTGCGCAACCCGAAAATCTTCCTGTTCGACGAACCGCTGTCCAACCTCGACGCCGCGCTTCGCGTGCAGATGCGCCTGGAACTGTTGCGCCTGCACAAAGACCTGCAAGCGACGATGATCTACGTGACCCACGATCAGGTCGAAGCGATGACCATGGCCGACAAAGTGGTCGTCCTCAACGGCGGCAAAATCGAGCAAGTCGGCTCGCCACTGGACTTGTACCACCAGCCAGCCAACCTGTTTGTCGCCGGGTTCCTCGGCACGCCGAAAATGGGTTTCCTCAAAGGCAAAGTCACCCGAGTCGAGAGCCAAAGCTGTGAAGTCCTGCTGGACGCCGGCACCCGCATCACCCTGCCGCTGAGCGGTGCCCAACTGAACGTCGGCGGCGCGGTGACCCTGGGCATTCGTCCGGAGCACCTCAACCTCGCACAAACCGGCGACTGCACCTTGCAGGTCACCGCCGACGTCAGCGAACGCCTGGGCAGCGACACCTTCTGCCACGTCGTCACCGCTTCCGGTGAAGCGTTGACCATGCGCGTTCGTGGCGACCTCGCCAGCCGTTACGGCGAAGCCTTGAGCCTGCACCTGGACGCCGAACACTGCCATTTATTCGATGCCGACGGCGTGGCGCTCACCCGCCCGCTGCGTGCAGCGGCCTGATTTAGAGAGCCTGTGATGAAACTCAACCAACAGAACCTCAACCGCCTCGCGCCCGAAGTGGCCCTGCCCGCCTACGCCCTGAGCGATACGCGCCAAGGCATCGCCCACATCGGCGTCGGAGGTTTTCACCGTGCCCATCAGGCGTATTACACCGACGCCTTGATGAATACCGGAGAAGGCCTGGACTGGGCGATTTGCGGGGTCGGCCTGCGCGCCGAAGACCGTCGCGCCCGGGACGATCTGAAAGAGCAGGATTACCTCTTCACCTTGTTCGAACTGGGCGACAGCGACGACACTGAAGTACGGGTCATCGGCGCGATTCGCGACATGCTGTTGGCCGAAGACGGCGCGCAGGTGTTGATCGACAAGCTCGCCAGCCCAGAGATCCGCATCGTCTCGCTGACCATTACCGAAGGCGGTTATTGCATCGACGACAGCAACGGCGAGTTCATGGCGCACCTGCCGCAAATCCAGCACGACCTGGCCAACCCGAACGCACCGAAAACCGTGTTCGGCTTCCTCTGCGCCGCGCTGGCCAAACGTCGCGCCGCCGGCACGCCGGCCTTCACCTTGATGTCCTGCGATAACCTGCCGCACAACGGCGCCGTCACCCGCAAAGCCTTGTTGGCCTTCGCCGCGTTGCGCGATGCCGATCTGCGTGACTGGATCGCCAACAGCGTGAGCTTCCCCAACGCGATGGTCGACCGCATCACGCCAATGACCAGCACCGAACACAAGCTGCAACTGCACGACAAACATGGCGTCGACGATGCCTGGCCGGTGGTCTGCGAACCCTTTGTGCAGTGGGTGCTGGAAGACAAGTTCGTCAATGGCCGTCCGGCCTGGGAAAAGGTCGGCGTGCAATTCACCGACGACGTCACACCGTATGAAGAGATGAAGATCAAACTGCTCAACGGCAGCCATCTGGCCCTGACGTATCTGGGGTTTCTGAAGGGTTATCGCTTCGTGCACGAGACCATGAATGATCCGCTGTTTGTGCGCTACATGCGTGCCTACATGGACCTGGACGTCACCCCGCAACTGTCGCCCGTGCCGGGCATTGACCTGACGGATTACAAGAACACGCTGGTGGCGCGTTTCTCCAATCAGGCCATCGCCGATCAGCTGGAGCGTGTGTGTTCGGACGGCTCGTCGAAGTTTCCCAAGTTCACCGTTCCGACGATCAATCGCCTGATTGCCGATGGCCAGGAGACCAAGCGTGCCGCGTTGGTGGTGGCAGCCTGGGCGTTGTATTTGAAGGGGGTGGATGAGAATGGAGACACTTACTCGATTCCCGATCCGCGGGCGGCGTTCTGCCAGGCCTTGGTGGCCGATGATGCGTTGATGACCCAGCGATTGCTGGAGGTTGAGGAGATCTTTGGTACGGCAATTCCCCGTTCTCCGGCGTTTGTGGCGGCGTTTGAATGGTGTTGCAACAGCTTGCGGGAGGTGGGTGTGACGCGGACGCTGGAGCGGGTGCTGGCGTAAATGCGGCGGTGACAATGCTGCCGTCTTCGCAAGCAGGCTCGCTCCCACATCGGATCGTTGTCGAACATGACTAAACATCCCCTGTGGCAGCGGGCTTACCCGCGATGACGGACTGACCGACAACCTAAATGTCGAACCTGACGATCCAAGGACCTTCGATGGCAAACCAACAATTATTCCTCGGCATTGACTGCGGCACCCAAGGCACCAAAGCCGTGATCCTGGACGCCCACACTGGCCAGGTCCTGGGCCAGGGCGCCGCTGTGCACAGCTTGATCAGCGGCGCCAACGGTCGCCGCGAGCAAGACACCGGCCAGTGGCTCGAAGCGTTCACCCTGGCCACCCGCCGTGCGTTACTCGCGGCGAAAGTCGACGGTCAGGACATCCTTGGCCTCGGCGTCTCCGGACAGCAACACGGCTTGGTATTGCTCGATGACCAAGGTCAGGTGCTGCGTCCGGCGAAGCTTTGGTGCGACACCGAATCCACCCCGGAAAATGACCGTCTCCTGGCTCAACTCGGTGGCGAAAAGGGTTCACTTGAGCGCCTGGGTGTGGTCATCGCGCCCGGCTACACCGTTTCCAAACTGCTGTGGACCAAAGAACAGCACCCGGACATTTTCGCCCGGATCGCCCACATCCTCCTGCCCCACGACTACCTGAACCACTGGCTCACCGGCCGCAGTTGCAGCGAGTACGGCGACGCGTCAGGCACCGGCTATTTCAACGTGCGGACCCGCCAATGGGATTTGCAGTTGCTGCGCGACATCGACCCGACCGGACGCCTGCAAGCTGCGTTGCCGGAGTTGATCGACGCGCATCAAGCAGTCGGCACGATCCTGCCGAGCATCGCCGAACAGCTTGGCATCAACCCGCAGGCGCTGGTCTCCAGCGGGGGCGGCGACAACATGATGGGCGCGATCGGCACCGGCAATATCAAGCCCGGCGCGATCACCATGAGCCTCGGCTCTTCGGGGACGGTGTACGCCTATGCTGACCAGCCGAAAGTCAGCCCGGATGCGTCGGTCGCCACGTTCTGCTCGTCCAGCGGTGGCTGGCTGCCGTTGATCTGCACCATGAACCTGACCAACGCCACGGGGGTCATTCGCGAGCTGTTCGCCCTTGATATCGAACACTTCAACGATTTGGTCGAGCAGGCGCCCATCGGTGCTGAAGGCGTGTGCATGCTGCCATTCCTCAATGGCGAGCGCGTCCCCGCCCTGCCCCATGCCACCGGCAGCCTGCTGGGCTTGACCATGACCAACCTGACCCAGGCCAACCTGTGCCGCGCAGTCGTCGAAGGCACGACCTTCGGTTTGCGTTATGGACTGGACCTGCTGCGCCAGAATGGCTTACAAAGCCGCAGCATTTGCCTGATCGGCGGCGGCTCGAAAAGCCCGGTGTGGCGCCAGATCGTCGCCGACATCATGAACACCCCAGTGATCTGTACCGAGCAGAGCGAAGCGGCAGCCCTGGGCGCAGCGATTCAGGCGGCGTGGTGCAAGTCCAGGGCAAACGGCCACGAGGACAGTCTGGCGGACTTTTGCGAGCGTTGTGTAAAGCTCGATCTGGCCAGTGAAACCTTGCCGATTGCCGACAATGTGGCGGCCTGTCAGCAGGCCTATGAACGTTATCAACAACATGTCGCAACCCTTTAAAGAGCGAACAACTATGTATCTGGTGTGTGGCGAAGCGCTGTTCGATTTCTTCAGTGAAGACGACGCCAGCGGCCTGGCTTCAAAAGTGAATTTCAAGGCAATTGCCGGCGGTTCGCCGTTCAATGTGGCGGTTGGCTTGCGGCGATTGGGCGTGGAAGCGGCGCTCTTTGCAGGACTCTCCACCGACTACCTTGGCCGACGCTTGCAGCAAGTGCTGCAGGACGAAGGTGTGCGCCCGGATTACCTGGTGGACTTCGCCGCACCGACCACACTGGCAATGGTCGCGGTCGGGGCCAATGGCTCGCCGCACTACAGCTTTCGCGGTGAAGGTTGCGCGGACCGCCAGCTCAAACCTGAGCATTTGCCTGAGCTGGGCCCGCAAGTGCGTGGTTTGCACATTGGCTCGTTCTCCCTGGTGGTGCAGCCGATTGCCGACACGCTGCTGGCGTTGGTGCAGCGGGAAAGCGGAAAACGTTTGATCAGCCTTGATCCGAATGTCCGACTCAATCCTGAACCGAATATCGATCTGTGGCGTTCGAGGATTGCGACGCTGGTTGAGTTGGCGGATCTGATCAAAGTCAGCGATGAGGATTTGAGTCTGTTGTACCCCGAGCAGGATCCGCAGCGGGTGATTGAAAGTTGGTTGCAGCATCGCTGTCAGTTGGTGTTCCTGACCCGAGGTGGTGAAGGTGCCACGGTGTTCAGCCGCACTCAGGGTTCGTGGTCAGTACCGGCGAGCTCAGTGAAAATCGCCGATACCGTGGGCGCGGGCGATACGTTCCAGGCGGCGTTGATTACCTGGTTGACCGAGCAGCAGCTGGATTCGGTTGCGGGTGTGCAATCGCTTGAGCGCGGGCAAATCGACGGAATGTTGAAGTTTGCGGTACAGGCAGCGGCGCTGACGTGCAGCAAGACCGGGCCGGATTTGCCGTATCGGCAGCAACTCAACTGACAGATCGTTCCTACGTTCCGCGTGGGAATACAGCCCGGGGCGCTCCGCGTCCAAAGCGGACGCGGAGCGTCAGTGAGGCATTCCCACGCAGAGCGTAGGAACGATCAACAGGATCATCGGCAATGGCGGCAGCAGGCTTTTATCGGCCGAAGAGGACTTTAGTCTGGAAATGACTGTTGATTCTTGGCCGCTTGGAAGTTGTGGCGCAGTGATACCCAGGAAAAGAAAACTAAAAACCCCCAGCATTCATTGGCCGAAACCTTGTATCTAAGGGTTTTCCCGATAGCCCAACGCATCCACTCCTACGCCATTTGCGCCTTGAACGTGGCGGTTTAATCCTGCACCATCCGCACCAGCTTATTCAAAGGACGGAATTAAAGGCATGCTGGACGCGAACGCAACCCATATTTCCCTGACGCTGGAAGGCGTTTCCGTTGACCTGCAAGTGCTCAGCTTCGTCGGTCGCGAAACCCTCAATCAGCCGTTCTGTTTCGACATCGAACTGGTCAGCGCCCGTCCCGACCTGAAACTTGAAGAGTTACTGCACAAGCCTGGCTGCCTGACCTTCGGCGCCACCGGCAAGGGCATCATTCACGGTCTGGTCTATCGCATCGAGCAAGGCGATTCCGGCAAAAGCCTGACGCGCTACAGCATCAGCCTGGTCCCGCAACTCGCTTACCTGCGCCACAACCATGACCAGCAGATCTTCCAGCATTTAAGTGTGCCGAAGATCATCGCCCAGGTACTGGAGGCGCGCGGCATCCTGTCTGACGCCTACAGTTTCCAGCTCGGCGCGATCTACCCCGAGCGCGATTACTGCGTGCAGTACGACGAATCCGACCTGCATTTCATCCAGCGTCTGTGTGAAGAGGAAGGCATTCACTTCCACTTCCAGCACAGCGCCAGCGGCCACAAACTCGTCTTCGGCGATGACCAGACGGTGTTCCGCAAACTCGCACCCGTGGCCTACCAGCAAGACTCCGGCATGGCCGCCACGAAACCGGTGATCAAACGTTTCAACCTGCGCCTGGAAACCCGCACCACCCGCGTCAGCCGCCGCGACTACGACTTCGAAAAACCACGCATCCTGCCCGAAGGCGCCGCCAAGAGCGCTTTCGCCCCGGACCTCGAAGACTACGACTACCCCGGCCGCTTCCTGACCCGCGAGCGCGGCAAACAACTGGCCACCCGCGCGCTGGAGCGCCATCGCAGCGATTACAAACTGGCCGAAGGCAAAGGCGACGAGCCAACCCTCGTCAGCGGCCACTTCATGGCCCTGAGCGAACACCCGCGTGCCGAGTGGAACGATCTCTGGCTGCTGCTCGAAGTCGTGCACGAAGGCAAGCAGCCGCAAGTGCTCGGCAAAAACGTCACCAGCGACGTCACCCATAACAAAGACGATTTCCATCAGGGCTACCGCAACCGCTTCCTCGCCACCCCTTGGGACGCGCACTTCCGCCCTGCCCTCGAACACCCGAAACCGAAAGTCCTCGGCAGCCAGACCGCCATCGTCACCGGCCCGCCCGGCGAAGAAATCCACTGCGACCAATACGGCCGCGTCAAAGTGCAATTCCACTGGGACCGCGACGGCCAGGCCAACGACACCACCAGTTGCTGGCTACGCGTCGCCACCGGCTGGGCCGGCAGTGCCTACGGCGGCATCGCCATCCCGCGCGTCGGCATGGAAGTCCTCGTCACCTTCCTCGAAGGCGACCCCGACCAACCGCTGATCACCGGCTGCCTGTTCCACAAGGAAAACGTCGTCCCCTACGACCTGCCGGCGAACAAGACCCGCAGCACCTTCAAAACCCTGAGCTCGCCGGGCGGCAAGGGCTACAACGAGTTCCGCATCGAAGACAAGAAAGGCGCGGAACAGATCTACCTGCACGCCCAGCGCGACTGGGATGAAAACATCGAACACGACCAGAAAATCCGCATCGGCAATGAACGCCATGACACGGTCGAGGCCAATGTTTTCAGCGAGTTCAAGGTTGAAGAACATCGCATCACGCAACTGGATCGCAAGACTGAAGCGCGGGCGGATGATCACCTGACCGTGGCGGTGACCCAGCATGTGAAGATCGGCACAGCGCAGTTTGTCGAGGCGGGTCAGGAGATTCATTACCACGCTGGCGAGAAGGTGGTGGTTGAAGGCGGAATGGAACTGACGGCCAAGGCTGGCGGGAGTTTCGTCAAGGTGGATGCGGGGGGGGTGACGATCAGTGGGGCTGAGGTGAAGGTGAATACCGGGGGCTCGCCTGGGGTGGGTACGCCTGCTGCGCCGTTGTTGCCGGGGCCGATGAAAGCGGCGGATGCGGATAGAGCGGGCAAAGTCCCGATCCCGTTGCCCAAACGCTTGAATGAATCCGGTATCACCCCTTTGTGCGGCAAACAGAGCAACGGCGCTTGCAGCCGTAAGGATTGCACATGCATGTAAAAGCGTTGAACGACCTCCTCGCCGAATCCCGTCATGCGTTCGAGCAACTTCCAAGAGAATCATCCAGCCAAGCGCTGTGTTTCATCATCGACCGTACTCGCCAGCCTGAAGCCATGAGCCGCCTCTACCGGGTCGGCGAGCCAATGAATTCTCAAGGGCTGTTCATAGGCACCGATTTCGCCGAGATCGCCGCTGACGGCCCCTTGTGGCTAACCGCGCCTTGGGGCAGCCGACTGGCCGCCGAAGCCGCAGCGCTTTGCGCAGAAAACTTTGCCGGCATCGCCCTGACCACTGACGACTCGATCAAGGCCTTGGCCCATGCACGCTGGCTGCTACGCGCCAATGACGGTTCCGGTGGCCAAAGCCTGCTGAGCTATCACAAGCCAAGCCTGTGGGCTGCACTGGCCTACTCCGCCGGCGAAACCGCCCACCAGCTCTTCGGCCCGTGGCAACACGTCTACGCCCCTGCCCCAACCCATTTCGGAGCCCGCAACGGCAACTGGGTGAGCTGGCGCCCAGTCTCGGAACTCAAATGGCTGGGCGACGTCTCGGCATTCAACCTGCCAGAAGATGCGCCGAAGATCCAAGAGCGACTGGGTTGGGTCTACTGGGTCGATGAACAATACGCCGCATTCGGCGAACCGACTGACGAAGAGCTGCCCAACATCGCGACAAACCTTGATGTATTGGTCGCTCACAACATCTACGAAGGCCGGCATTTGCTCAAACTGGCCGACATCGCCAACGGCCCGCTGCTCGAAACGCAGCCCCAAGCCATGGCCATCCTGCAATCCAGGGAAGAGTCGTTTATCAAGGTTGAACAGCTGAAGCAACTCGCCACCAGCGCCGCCTGATGAACCCGTCCGCGTAACGAATGAATGGAAGCATTTATGGAATCCAATACCAGTACTACACCTGACACCTCAACGGCACCTGCTGCACCAGCAGCAGAAGAAACCTGTGCGAAGCCACCACGGGACATCGGCGAGCAGCCCGACGCTCCGGATGAAACGCCAGGCTCGCATGACAAAGTAAAAACGCCGTGTTCAACAACCTACGGCAGCGCGATTTATGACACTGAGAACGAGTCATTCTGGCTGCTTCCAGATCGCACAACCTCGGCACTCAAAGAAGCGGCTAATGATTTGGATCAAAAGGTCAGCACGAGCAAATCACCCGAGGAACGTAAAAAAGGCCTTTACAGCACCGGCTTGCTTGAATACTTCCTCGAACCCAAGTTGGGTAACTTTCTCGCGGGCGAGCAGCAAGCGCGAATGCTCGAGATTGAAGCGCAATACCCTAGCATCAGTGATCTCGATGCTACCTTGTTAGTGGCGCAGCAGCAGAGAAAGGCTGCTGCGGTGCCTGTCCCGACGCCCTCGACGCCGCTCACCCGACTTGAACAAGATGACATCAAAAAGTCCGAGTGGATGGCCGCGCAACAAGACGCAACGCGGGTGCGCGGAATTCATAGTGAATGGCAAACGTTGAAGCGCGTCGCCATCACCGCCGCCAAAGAAAAGGGCTACGCCTACGAAAGTGGAAATCTGTACTCGCCCGAAGCCATTGCGGCTCGCGAGGGCGTGCAGAAATACCTCAAAGCTAGAGAAACCCTACTCAAAGAAAAAGACCTGGCCACTTTAGGCTCCGCTGAACTTGCGCCATTGCTGGCTGCAGACAAAAAGCGGCTAGACGATGTCGCGACTTGCGGGACGAATAACCAACTCCCTCTGTGTACTTACGTGCGCGATCAGGAAACACAGCGCTTAAAAAGAAAAGCGATCTATGTTGCTTACCTTGATTCCATTACCCAGGTTGCTCAATACGGAATCGCCCTACCCGAATTCGCCCTGATTCCTGCAACTGGCGCTTCGGTCGAAGGTGGTGTCGACTTGTTCAAGCAATACCTGGCGCTTGAGAAGAAGCAAACAGAAGTCAACGATCGCCTCAGCACAAAATATAAAGGCTGGATCGAAGCTAGCGGCCGGCAAGCCAAAGCTCCGGCAAACCTTGTTTCCCTCGAGCGTGCCGAATGGGACCGTTTGCAGGCAGAAAAAGAAAAGTTGCGGCTACAGGCTGAGAAGAACATGGAAACCGCGCCCGTTCGACGGCACCTTTTGTGGGAGCCGGAGCAATTCCAAGCCAAGCCAATGGATCGGCTCGTCAAGGATGGTTTTCCGCTGCATGAAATGAGCATGTTGGACGATCTGAAGAAACCACTGACTTACCTCAGTATGTATTCGCTTCCAAGACTTCAAAAAACACTCAAAGACGACTGGAAAAAGGTCGGCGCCAAGGTCAAAGACCTTAAAAAGCGTCCAGGCAACAGCACTGGAAAAGCGGCCACCGACAGTGAACTTAATTTATTCGGCCAATGGCTAGCACAGGAAGGCGCACTGCGAATCAAGGACCAGGAAAGTGACTGGTTTTCTGCTGAAGGCTGGTTCGAGATTGAAAAGTTCTACAGTTTCCTGCACGCCAAAAAGTACGAAGTCAGCGGCCTTGAAAGTGCGAGCTCCCGTAAAGAATGGGGCGTACGCTTGCAGCAAGTTCTGTTCAAAGACAATGTGCGCAAGACTTTCCGCATATTCGATATCAGCCCACAGGCGCAACTGGTTCGCTGCCTGACGTCGTCGTCCAAGGACATTATCCACGGATCAACCAAGGTCGAAGGCCCCGCTTTTACCGTAGCGGAAGGATTTAAAGCTTCGGCCAAAGCGTCATTCGGCGTCGACCTTGCCCGTGGCGAAGTCGAACTGTTCAAAGTCGATCTACCGGAACGCAGCAAAGCCAAAGAAATCAAATTCACCTATCTGGACGCTAGTAGCGTCCAGCAAACCCTCAATCTGGGCCGGTTTTCGTTGTATCTCGGCGCCAAGGCCTGGGGTTATGCCGGCGCTTCCCTGCTGCTTTCCTCCGAGATAGCACTGGATGTTGGCAACGCCGGATTCCATTTGGCCCCGCCTGAACCTGTGGTCCGTACCGGAGACAAGCGAGACTTCGCTCAGACGCAAACCAGCAACCAAATCAAGGGAGCCCCCACCAACCTGCAAGTGCAGAGTGGAGGCAAAGCGGCATTCAATTTATTCGCAGGTTTGCAATCAGGAATCATGGTTACCGGCGCCTTGAACTGGGCCCCTCCTTCCGAAGTCGCGCTGCTGCAAAGGGCACCCTCACCCGGGTCTAAAGGCTCGATGAAGGCCAACGAGTGGTTCAGCCTCGCCCGTTTGACCGCTGAACTAAACGTGGCGGCGGGTTTGGGCGCCAAGGGCGAAGCGAGTATTTCGCTGTATGATGGCCGCTTGATTCTGGTGCTGAAGGCTTCGTTGGTAGCGGGGCCAGGTGTGGGTGGCGCTTTCAAGTTCGAAGTGGGTTACGACGCGGTGACAGAGTTGATCAACCTGTTTCGGCGAGAGCTTTATAAAAACAAGCAGAATCCGTTTATTATGGTGGATGACAAGGCATTTACCTTGATGTCCAATTTAAATACTTTGGCTGTATGTGGTTTCGATGTAGGGATGGTGTATTTACTGGGGATTGACATGGTTATGTCACTCTACGAATCGCTAACTGCCACGGGCAAAGGTGGACCGATTGCGGATGCTATTATTTATTATGGGAACCAAGCGGAATTAGAGGAATGGTGCGTTAACGCAATCCCGGGAGCTTTGGGCCCACTACTCATGACTTTAATAAGCCCTGCAGACGAATTCAGTATTATCAGCACCAATTCATCGGACAACAAAGCAGAACGCAAATACGACAAAAACCAAGCACACCTAATCCAACAAAGAGCAATTGAGCGTATTCTTAGATGGATATTAGATAACGCAAAAAAACAGAATACCGTCGATAAAGCCCAGAGCCAGTTCGAGGAGATCTGCATGCGCATGAATCGCTTTGGATTAAAGCCAGCGAATGAAACGCAACTTTATTGCGAAAATCGACTGGCGCTTGACAACTTTATGTCAGATGCGGTTCTAAGACTTGCTGATCCAGAAAACGAAAAAATGCGTACTCGATATGCTCAACATGTGAAATTATTAGGCGCAATTAGTGATAATTACTGCCAACGCAGCCAATTTTATGGCCGAACATATTTACCCGCCGGCAGAGCCGAGTACATTGGTCCGGGCCAGTAGAAACCGAGGACAACACATGCGCCAAAAACTCACACTCGCTACTGCAATTTTTTCCCTGCTTTTTTCTTGCCAATTGCTTGCAAAACCTACGGCTGAATTGACTGCAGCAAAACAAACGGGAATAGCTCTTTACAATCAATACAAGATGGTGCCTGCAATACAGTATTTGACGATAGCCGCAAAAGGAGGGGATGCGGAATCTCAGTACTATTTAGCCGAATCAATTAGAAATACAAAACGTTACATGACTGAGGAGGCGCAACAATGGTACGAGGAATCAGCAAACCAAAATAACATTTATGCAATGATACAGCTCGGACGAAGTGGTGATAATCTCTGTATCAATATGGGCAACTGCCCTAAAAGTACAAAAACACCGGCGCAATGGTTGAAAGGCGCGCTAGATTTGACGAAACCTGCTGCTGAAAGTGGTGATCCCGAAGCGATGTACTTAATGTATGAACTAACGCTTAAGGACGAATGGCTGGAGAAATCTGCAAATTCTGGACATGCATTAGCTCAATACTGGATGGCAATTGGAACCAGGCAAGGGGACGGCTTCTTCTTACCGTGGAAACGGCATGAGGCAGTCGGAAATTGGCTGAAACTATCTGCAGAAGGAGGCTACCCTCCTGCAATGATGGAGTACGCTGCGTTTATTTATGAGGATCAAGGCGATTTGGCGGTGGCACGTCATTGGATTATCGAAGCAGCCCAAAAAGGGTACAAGTCAGGAATCAGTAGTTACGGCGCATATTCGGCGCATTCACCATCACTTTACGACTTCCCATTAGATAGGATTAAAGGTTATGCGTTGACCTCATTACTATCTGAACTTGACGGCGGTGGAGATGTACAGGTCTACGTAAATGAAACCCTGCCGGAAATCGCCGAAAAAATGACATCTGAAGAAATTTCAGAAGCTAACGAATTTGCAAAAAACTGGAAAGCGACTCATCCACCTCTGTCATTTTTTCCTGATAAATTGAGTCGCTAACATAAATGAGCATCCACTTAGTATGCGCGTTATTAATTACTGCGCTTTCAAGTAGCGCACTCGCGCAACTATCCCAAAAAGAACAAGCAGCAAAAGTTCGGGGGCTAATCCTCTACAATCAATACAAAACTGTTACTGCCACCCCCTTCCTGACCGTTGCCGCTGAAGCCGGGGATTACGAAGCACAATATTTTCTAGCAGAATCATTGAGAACAAAAAACCACTACATGACCACCGAAGCCAGACATTGGTATGAATCTGCTGCTGCTCAAGGTGACCTGTATGCCATGATCCAACTCGGCCGCAGCAAAAATGATATTTGCGACCTGAAAAATGATTGCCCCAAAGATAAAAAGAAACCGGTTGAGTGGTTAAATGAAGCCCGAGATTTAGCAAAACCCAAAGCAGAAGCAGGAGACGCCGAAGCTATGTACATCATGTACGAGCTTACGCTAGAAAAAAGCTGGCTTGCAAAATCAGCCTCGGCCGGTTTTGCGCTTGCACAATATTGGATGGCCGTGGGCTACAAGCAAGGTGATGAATTTCTTCTACCATGGAAGCGCACGGAAGCAATTGAAAAATGGTTCAAAGCCTCTGCAGAGGGCGGATATCCAAAATCGATGATGGAATATGCGGCGATCTTGTACGAAAAGGGAGATATGGATGGTTTTCGCCATTGGAATGAACAAGCAGCATTGGCAGGCTACGCATCTACAGTTTATGGCTATGGATCCGATTTAGCTCATGAACCAGACAAATATGGCTTTCCATTCGACATAATTAAAGGCTATGCACTTGTATACTCTTTGAGAGAACTCGACGGCGGTGGCGGGATTCAGGCCAGAGTCGAAAGCAAACTCCCAAAAATTGCGGCAAAGATGACACCCGAACAGATAATTGAAGCTAAAGAGTTCGCTCAGAAATGGAAGATTACTCATCCTCCACTTTCATTTTTCCCTGATAAGCTGAGTCGTTAAACGCGGTGAAAATTTATTTTTATGGGGCCTATTAGCGCTGACATTTTTAGCTAGCGCGCAAACTCAACTAACACCTGAAGCAAACACAGCCAAGACAAAAGGAATAGCACTTTACAATCAATACAAATCAGTTTCAGCCACCCAATACCTAACAGTAGCCGCAGAGGCTGGCGACGCTGAAGCGCAATATCATTTGGGTGAATCGCTTAGGAGGAAAATCATTACAGGATTCCTGAAGCACGAAAGTGGTATGAGGTCTCCGCGGCACAAGGGGATGTTTATGCCATGATTCAGCTTGGACGTAGAGAAAAAGATCTATGTACGTTTTCAAATGATTGTCCTCCTGATATAAAAAATCCAGCGCCTACGGGCGCTGGATTGTGGGAATTTCAGAGGTCAGACCGGCGCCTTCCACCCCATCATCCGCTGCTGTGCCACCTGCAACAGATCAAAACCATCCTGAGTCAGCAGATAAAGCGCATGGGTAATGTGCGGAATATCCTGAACATCCCCGTGCTTGAAGCATTGGCAATGGAGGGTTTCAAGTAACTGGCTGGCGGCCCGGACCCGCTGTAAGGCGGCTTCGAGAATGTCTTGGGGATTGGCTTCGGTGTCGATCACCAAAGGACTTGAGTCGGTAACGCTGCTGTTGATTGAACGGTAGCGATCGGGAAACGGGTTTAGCGTAGGCATAGTAATTACTCGGGTATTAATTAGTAATCGCCAGCACCGTGACCAAACGGTGGGAGGCGGCTGTGTACAGGCTTGGTCAACCGACAACACCCAATCGGCTCGCCCTAAGGCGTCCCGCACACAGCCACCATTGCAACGCACCACGAGGACGTAGAAGTCCGCGACGCGAATCATGGCACACATATGTGCACTGTTCTCACAGGTGACCAAACCTGTCCGCTGATTTTGCAGCGAACCCAAACAGTAATCGCTCCTACCCATCAGGCGAAAGTCGACAAGGCGTCTGACCTTGTAGGACCAAGCCGAAGATCCCGTAGATCGTTTCCCACATGAAACTTCTGACAGAAACGCCCTCGCGACAGGCGGCGTTCAGCCGGGTTAACCATCCGTTAACCGCGCGGTCCAAGACTTTACTGGACCGCACGCCCTCAGGTTCCTCTGACGCCCAGTGCGGCAGGTTCGACGCTCAATCCGTCGAGCTGACTCAACGTCTGCACTGGAGATCGCTCCATGAACATCCGCACGCTGCTGATGACTTCCGCTCTCGCCTGCACCGCGTTTACTGGTCTTGCGCAGGCCAATGACACGTCGTCCTCGCAAGCCACCCCCTATCACTACGGCATGCCGCTGAACATCGGCAAAGTGGTCGCGCTGACTGAGCCGAACACGCTGGAATGCAAAGTGATCACGGCTGACATGAAGTACATCGATACGTCAGGCAAGCCTGAAGAAATCAGCTACCGGAAGCTTTCTGACGCTTGCAGTTATCAGAACTGACTGAAAGGTCTGATTTTGCACTTTGCGGTACTCCTGTGAGGGATCAGGCGCTATGCTTTGGCGCCTCCCTCACTGCCGCAAGGATCCGCCATGCAGTTATCGTTTCGTATCGTGTCGACCTTCACTTCCCTCCTCTGTTTTCTGCTGGCCCTGGTCTGGGGTTTGATGCCGGATGGGTTGCTGGCGATCTGGAGTATTGAGTATTCGTCTGTGGCAGGGTTTGTCGCGCGACGCAGTGCAGTGCTGTTCGCGGCGTTGGGCGTGATGTTTTATCTGGTTCGGAACGAGGCGCCGTCGGTCACCCGCAATGCGCTGAGCACCGGGTTTACCGTGGGTTGTTTCGGCTTGGCGATACTAGGTTTTGGCGAATGGCTCAATGGCCATGCCGGGCCGGGCATATTGCTGGCGGTGATGGTCGAATCGGCGCTGGGACTGGGGTTTGTCCAGGCCCGGCGCGTATCAGCAGAACTCGAAACGGCTGGTTAAAGCGCTTTCCCGGCGGGATGCAGTGGTCGATTCTCTTCCTGATGCTGCATCTCAGAGCGTAGACCGGCAATCAGGTCGTTTATTTCACGGCAACCGTTCAGGTGCTTGGCATCTATCCCGGTCTTTATCAAATCAAGGTGATCGGTTTTGCGGTCTGAATACACCTTGACGGTCATCGACAGGTCCGGCGACAGCGTGCACTGACAGCGCTTCGGCAGAAAACTGCTTTCAACGATATTGCGAAGTTCCAAGGCAGAAAGAAACATGACGACTCTCTCCTGATTGTGAGACTGCCAGAAAAATTCAACGTCGGTCCGTGGTGAAATCTCCCGCCGTTTCTTCCGTCGACGGAGTTTCTACGTTTCACACAGCAGACCGTCCTTGTGGTTAGAGCTGACTCAATAATGTCCTAGTCAACTTAAGATCTGCTTGAGCATAAAGCATGCCGCAAATTTCGCCGTGCAGCTCATCGGTAAATCAATGATTTAACGGACATGCCTGAAGATGGCCTCATGCAATCTGCAAGAAAGGGCAGTTTGAACCCTGCAATTTGCATACATTCCCGACCGGGTTTGCATTGGTGGCGGTCGGCAGTAAGAATGCGCCTGCCAATCCAGTATCCGCTGACCCTACTCACACGCAAGGAGGCATCATGGGTTCTTTGACCTGTATCAATACCGTCGGGCTGATTGTTGCCAGCCTTTCGAGCGTGGCCTGTGCGGCAAAGCTCGAAACCGTCGCGCCGTTCCCTAAACCGGAAAGCGGTTTTACCCGCCAGGTCATTCATGTAGCGCCGCAGCCACAGGAAGAAAACTTCCAGGTTGAGGTGCTGGCGGGCAAGACGCTGACGGTGGACTGCAATCGCCAACGTCTGGGCGGTATCCTTGAGGAAAAAAACCTTGAAGGCTGGGGCTACCCCTTTTACCGTCTGGAAAAAGTCATCGGCCCGATGAGCACGATGATGGCCTGCCCCGACGGCAAGAGTAAAAAGGCGTTTGTGCCGGTGGTCGGTGACGGCTTCATGCTTCGTTACAACAGCAAATTGCCGATCGTGCTCTACGTGCCCAAGGACGTCGAAGTCCGCTATCGGATTTGGTCGGCGTCGGACAAGGTCGAGAAAGCCGTTCAAGAGTAACCGCAGCGCCCCTCCTCACGCTGAGGCGTCGCTCAACGCGGCGCGCTCGGCGACATGCCGCAGGCTGTCAAAGTTGATATTGGCGCCCGAGTCGATCGCGATCAGGGTTTGACCACGCGCACCGGTTTGAGCGACGTACTTCTTGATGCCGGCCACCGCCAAGGCACCGGAGGGCTCGGTGATCGAGCGGGTATCGTCGTAGATATTCTTGATGGCGGCGCACAGTTCGTCGTTGCTGACGGTCAACACTTCATCGACGCAAAACCGGCAGACTTCAAATCCATAGGCGCCAATCTGCGCGACGGCCACGCCATCGGCGAACGTGCCCACGGTGGGCAGGACGATCCGCTCGCCAGCTTGTAACGCCGCGTACAGACACGCGGAGTGTTCTGATTCGACGCCGATGATGCGGACTTCCGGGCGCAGGTATTTGACGTACGCCGCGATGCCGGCGATCAGACCTCCGCCACCCACCGGGACGAAGATCGCATCCAGGGGGCCTTGTTGCTGGCGCAGGATCTCCATGGCCACGGTGCCCTGCCCGGCGATTACGTCCGGGTCATCGAAAGGTGAGACGAAGGTGCAACCGGTTTGCTCGGCGAGGCTCAGGGCGTATTCGAGGGCGAACGGAAAGCTCTCGCCGTGCAGCACGGCCTCTGCCCCCCGACTGCGCACCCCGTGCACCTTCAATGCGGGTGTTGTGCAAGGCATGACAATCGTCGCAGCGATCCCCAATTCACGCGCCGCCAACGCTACGCCTTGGGCGTGATTGCCCGCTGAAGCGGTGATCACGCCCCGAGCCTTTTGCTCATCGCTCAGTTGCACCAATTTGTTGTAAGCGCCACGGATCTTGAAGGAAAAGGTCGGTTGCAAGTCCTCACGCTTGAGCAGGATCTGATTACCCAAGGCCTCGGACAGCGCTGGCGCGGGTTGCAACGGTGTGCGCACGGCCAGTTCATACACCGGCGCGGCGAGGATCTTTTTCACATAGTGCTCAAGCAAGGCCTGCTGGGCGGGGGTGCTGCTCATGGTCGTCTCCTGACATTGATCGGGGCCCAGGAGACAGAAAGTAAAAACCCGCCTCTAGGGCGGGTTGGGTGCTGCAGTCGTGAGCTAGCCCGCCAAATAAGGAATGGCGGTAATAATGCTTGGCTGGCAGCGCAATACGGTGGAAGTCATGGCTGGAAATTAGCCGGGCGTTGCGGGCAAGTCAATGGTCAATTTTCCTCGGTCTCTGTAGGCTGGCGGACATCGCTCATTGTCCCAAGGAAGGAAACCATGAAGTCTGTCGCCCTGCCCCTCATTGCCTTGATCGCCTTTGCCGGCTACACCGTTTCCGTGATGTTTCAGGCGGAGCAGTCGTTGATCGACTTCGGCATCGGTTTGATGTCACGCCCGGATACTGCGCAGGTGGTGATTGATCTTTATCTGTTGGCGACACTTGCAGGCGTCTGGATGTACCAGGATGCGCGCAAGCGTGGGCAGTCGGGGTTATCGGTGATTCCGTATCTGCTGATTACGGCGGTTTTCGTGTCCGTCGGGCCGCTGTTGTACCTCGTGGTTCGGGGGCTCAAGAATCGCAGGAATTGCGGTGATGCACGCCAGCGAGTTTGATCCACAGTAGTGTTGTGTTGCGGATGGAGCCTTCGCGGGCAAGCCTCGCTCCTACATTGGAGCGTATCCCCCTGTTGGAGCGAGGCTTGCCCGCGAAGACGGCCTGACAGTCGACATCGTCATTTCGCCAGCCGCCTGAGCCCAAGCACCATCGCCCCCGCCCCAATCATCATCGCCGTCAGAAACAACGGATACGACACCCACCACGGCGTGTCCCCGGTCATCATGCTGAACTCGGACATGCCGCCAATGCTCGCAATCAGGTTCAGCGGCAAAAACACCACGTTAATTAATGTCAGCTTGCGCAGCAGATTGTTCATGCTGTTGTTCATCAGGTTGCCCCGGGCGTCGATCAGCCCGGAAAACACCGTGGAGTAAATTTCCGCCTGCTTATAGCACTGGTTATTTTCGATAATCAGGTCGTCGATCAGCCCGATGGCCTCGGCGCTGAAGTGTTCCTTGGCGGCATGATTGCGCAACCGCGTCAGCACTGCGCCGTTGCTGTGAATCGCGTTGATGTAATAGATCAGGCTTTCGCTGAGGTTGAACATCTGGATCAGGTGCTGGTTCTGCATCGAGGCGTTGAACTTCTGCTGCAACTCCCGGGCAACCAGCTTGATTACCTTCAGGTGGCCCAGATAGTGATGGATGTTGTTGAACAGCAGATCGAGCAGCACATCCAGCGGCGTGTTCAGCCGCTGCCGGGTGCCGAGCCCGTGCAGCGGCGCATCGTCGGTGGCGATCACCAGCAGGCGCTGTGCAGAAAACAACAGGCCACAGGACGACACTTCAAAGGCCAGGCTACCGGCACCGGAGTAATTTTCCGGGCGCTTCCAGATCAGGAACAGGTTGTCGGGGTGGAACTCGATGCGCGACACCTCGTCAGGGTCCAGGGCCGAGGCCAACGCGTGCTCATCAAGCTTGAAATGGCTGTGCAACAGGTCCCGTTCGGCGGCATCGGGGTTGCTGAACAGCATTACCTCGGCATCCAGTCGTTCGACGGCATGCAAGGCGCCGCCGTCCAGTTGAAAGCTTTTGATCATCGGCCGATCACCAGGCCTGGCCGCGACGTTTCAGTTCCAGGCGACGGACGAACTCTTCCAGTACCAGCGAATACAAGTCGTCCTGCAAGTACGCATCTTCGATGCCGGCGTCCATGTTCGGGTTATCGTTGACTTCGATCACCACCACTTTGTCGCCGGACTGCTTGAGGTCCACGCCGTAGAGGCCGTCGCCGATCAGATTGGCGGTTTTCACGGCCAGGTCCACCACGGCGCGCGGCGCTTCGTGAACCGCCAGGGTGCGGCATTCGCCGTTGATGTCCTGGCCCTTGGCCTTGTGGTTGTAGATTTGCCAATGGCCCTTGGACATGAAGTATTGGCAGGCGAAGATCGGTTTGCGGTTGAGCACGCCGATACGCCAATCGTATTCGGTGTAGAAAAATTCCTGGGCCAGCAACAGCACCGAGTGTTCGAACAGTTCGGCGGTCGCTTCGAGCAAGGCTTGCTGGCTTTCGACCTTGATCACGCCCCGGGAGAAACAGCCGTCGGGGATCTTCAGCACCAAGGGAAAGCCCAGGCGCTCGCCGACCCGTTCGAAATCTTCCGGTCGTTCCTTATAAAGGATTTCGGTGGCGGGCATGCCGAGTTGATGGCTCTTGAGCAGGTCGGTCAGGTAGACCTTATTGGTGCAGCGCAGGATCGACGCCGGATCGTCCATCACCACCAACCCTTCGCTCTCGGCTTTTTTGGCAAAGCGATAGGTGTGGTTGTCAACGCTGGTGGTCTCGCGAATCAGCAGGCCGTCGTATTCTGCAATGCGTGCGTAGTCCTTGCGCTCGATCAGCTCGACATCAATGCCCAAGGTCTTACCGACGCGCACGAAATTATCCAGCGCCTTCGCATTGGAAGGAGGCAAGGCTTCCTGCGGATCATGCAGGATGGCCAGGTCATAACGGGCCAGCCGTCGTGAGCGTGGCACACGCCAGATCTTGCGACTGAAACTGTCCAGTGAGTTGGCAAATTGATCTTCCTGGTCTTCACGTAACTTATGCAACGCCCCGGACTTTATACCTTCGATGTGCCAGCCATTCGTTCGGCGAAACTCAACTAACAATATCGGACAGGGAAACACTTCAAACAACTGCCGTGCCAGATCCTGCAAGGGCTCTATATTGGTTTTGCCGAAGTACAACGTCAGGGTAAAGCCTTCGGTGTCGCTGTAAAGATGGTTACTGAGGGCTTTTTCCAGGGGTTTATCCAGGTCATCAAGGGCCAGGCCGTACAACGACTTCTTGGTCAGCTCACTGATGGTGCGCACCGACGGAATGACCTTGTGTCCCCGCGCTTCGGCCAGCAACGAGCAGTAATAGCCGTGTCCCAGATACTTGTAGCTGCGGCACAGGTTGATCACCTGGACCCGTTTGCCCTGTTCGTTGTCCCGCGTCTGTTCGAGGTATTCCTGGGCGCTGACAATGTCCTCGCTGGGGAAATACGAGGCCCAGTCTTCCTTGCGTTCGACGATGATTATCAACTGACTTGAAGTTCTGCCTGCGTCATTTAAATAAGTTGCTGCCGGCAAAGTTTGCTCGGATACTTCGCGCCAATGACCTTGTACCGCTGACATAGTGATTGATCCGTTGGAGAACAAGACCTTTCCTATTAAGCACGAACTTTTTCGAAAGTCCCGTTTCGTTACGTAACTTTTACGGCGGTCATATGAACACTGTCTTTCGCTTGGCGGTAGTTGAAGACTTACCCGCGCTGCTGGAACTCGAACAGCAATGTTTCACCACGGACCGGCTCAACAGTCGCAGCTTTCTGTGGATGATCACTCGAGCGCACGGGCAGTTGTTGGTGGCCCAGCATGGCGAGCAATTGGTCGGCTATGCGGTGGTGCTGTTTCACCGAGGCACCTCGCTGGCGCGGCTTTACTCGATTGCGATCGCGACCGAGGCCCGCGGCAGCGGACTGGGCAAGCAGTTGCTCGAACGCATCGAATCCTGCGCCCTTGAACATGATTGCGCCTACTTGCGGCTTGAAGTGCGGATCGACAACCCCGCGGCGATTGCCTTGTATGAGCGCAATGGTTACCGGCGTTTCGCGCTGATCCATGATTATTATCAGGACCATGCCGATGCGCTGCGCCTGGAAAAACGCATTCTTGAGCACTGCGATTCGCGCAACATCCAGGTCCCGTGGTACCGGCAGACCACCGATTTCACTTGCGGCCCGGCGTGCCTGTTAATGGCCATGGCAGCGCTGCAAGGCAATCGATGGCTGGAGCGTCGCGAAGAGCTGCAAATCTGGCGTGAGGCGACGACGGTGTTCATGACCGCAGGCCATGGCGGCTGCAGCCCTCAAGGCCTGGCACTGGCGGCATGGCGCCGTGGATTTCGGGTACGTCTGCAACTGAGCATGGAAGGGCCGCTGTTTCTCGATGGCGTGCGCGATGAGCATAAAAAGGACGTAATGCGTCTGGTGCACGAGGAGTTCACCACGCAGCTACTCGAGACGGATGTGGAGCGAGTGATCGGCGGCCCGCTGAACCTCCCTCGGCTACTGGACGATGGCGGACAACCACTGGTGCTGATCAGCAGCTATCGGCTGACCCGCTCCAAGGCGCCGCATTGGGTGATCGTCACCGATTGCGATGACGAATTTGTCTACCTGCACGACCCGGATGTGGACCACAGCCAACATCGCCAACCGATGGACTGCCAGCATTTGCCGGTCAGCCACGGCGAGTTCGACAAGATGTGCAGTTTTGGCCGGGATAAGCTTCGGGCGGCGGTGATTATCTACTGCCGAAAATAGACCTGTGGCGAGGGAGCTTGCTCCCGCTGGGTGCAAAGCGCCCCATTCAAGCGACTGCTCCGCAGTCGGACGGGAGCAAGCTCCCTCGCCACAAAACCCCCAGAGAAGTCGAATCGGGTTACTTCAGGCCTACCTTGTACAGCCCGCCGTCGTCCTCATCGGTCAGCACATACAAGTAGCCGTCCGGCCCCTGTCGCACATCGCGGATGCGCTTGTTGAGTTCGCCGAGCAAGCGCTCTTCGTGAACCACTTTGTCGCCATCAACCTGTAAGCGGATCAGCTCCTGGCTCACCAGCGCACCGATGAACACGTTGTGCTGCCACGCCTTGAAGAGATCAGCGTCGTAGAACGCCATGCCACTGAGGCCGGGGGATTTTTCCCAGACATGGTGCGGCGCCACGGCGCCTTCTGCGGACTTGCCCTCGGCTTCCGGGATTGGTTGTCCGGAATAGTTGATGCCGTGGGTCGCCAGCGGCCAGCCGTAATTCTTGCCGCGTTCGATGATGTTGATTTCATCACCGCCGCGGGGGCCATGCTCGTTTTCCCAGAGCACGCCAGTCCATGGATTGAGCGCTGCGCCTTGCGGATTGCGTTGGCCATAGGACCAGATTTCCGGGCGTACGCCCGACTGCCCGACAAAGGGGTTGTCGTCCGGCACCTTGCCGTCCGGGTAGATTCGCACGACCTTGCCTTGCAGCTTGTCGAGGTCCTGAGCGGTCGGCCGATCGTTGTTTTCGCCCAAGGTGATGAACAGGTAGCCGTCGCGATCAAACACCAATCGTGAGCCGAAGTGGTTACCGACTGACAGCTTCGGCTCCTGGCGGAAAATCACTTTGAAGTCCTTGAGGGTTTTCAGGTCCTCGGACAACTGGCCTCGCCCGACCGCCGTGCCGGCCTTGTCGCCCGCACCACCGCCCTCGGCGTAAGACAGATAAACCGTCCGGTCCTGCTTGAAGTCGGGCGACAGCACCACGTCCAGCAAGCCGCCCTGCCCCTTGGCCCAGACCTTTGGCACCCCATTGATCGGTGCCGAGAGCTTGCCATCGTAATCCACCACTCGCAGGTTGCCGGGCCGTTCGGTGACCAGCATGCCCCTGCGATCGGGCAGGAACGCCAGAGCCCACGGATGTTCCAGGCCCTTCGCAACTTGCCAGACCTCAAGGGTGCCTTGTTCGCTTTTCATCTCCTGGGGCGTTGCCGCAAGAACGGGTGCCGTGGCGGTGATCAGTATGCTGGCGCAGAAGGTGGCCAAGAGGGTTTTACGCAACATGCACGATTCCTTTTGTCGTTCGAATAGCTGGCAAGAACGCTGTCCTGCCGTTCAACGGTTGCTTGTGCCTGCATCTCGAGGGGGCGGATTGGGAATGAATTTGGGTGGGCTGGCGGGAGCGGTATGGTTCTGGGGATAGCGATTGCCGATGCCGCCGTTATCAAGGGTCGGTGGACGGGGCACCGGGACGGTATTTGGCCCGCGAATGACCGGGGCTGCGGGTTGTGTGCCTTGCATGCTATTGGGATTGGCCCGGCGGATCGGGCTGTTGTAGGGGTTGCTGGAATTGCCCGTGGGGCTCTGGGCCAGCAGCATCAACGAAGGTGGCGAGGCCTGGGCCAGCTGACTCATCAGGCCACTGAATGCCAGTACGGTGCAGGCGAGCACGAATCTGTTCATGGGAAGCCTCTGGGCGTCAGCGTGGATAGAATCTTCGATAGCACGCTACGCCCGGGGTTCGGATTTGTTAACTAAAACCTCTTTCTTAAGATGTAACACCAGTTGACGGTCCAGCAGGACCGGGCCGCAGCCCGCTGAAACTTTTGCGCCGCGCCGCGGGTCACCTGAACACATCACTCGCGAGTAGACGACCATGGCACGGGCAATCTGGAAAGGCGCAATCAGTTTCGGGCTGGTGCATATCCCTGTGGCGCTGGTGTCGGCGACGTCCTCGCAGGGGGTGGATTTCGACTGGCTCGACAGCCGTAGCATGGAGCCGGTCGGTTACAAACGCGTCAACAAGGTCACCGGCAAGGAAGTCACCAAGGAACACATCGTCAAAGGTGTGCAGTACGAAAAGGGCCGGTACGTGGTCCTCAGTGAGGAAGAAATCAAGTCGGCGCACCCGTTGTCCACGCAGACCATCGACATCTTTTCTTTTGTCGACGCCGAACAGATCCCCCTGCAAAACATCGACACGCCCTACTACCTCGCGCCGGATAAACGCGGCGGCAAGGTCTATGCGCTGTTGCGCGAAACCCTCAGCAAAACCAATAAAGTCGCCCTCGCCCATGTTGTCCTGCATACCCGACAGCACTTGGCGGCGCTGATGCCCCTGGAATCGGCCATGGTGCTGGTCATGCTGCGTTGGCCCGCTGAAGTGCGCAGCCTCGATACGCTAGAGCTGGGGCCTGAGGTGACCAAGCCCGAACTGGCCAAGGGCGAACTCGACATGGCCAAGCGTCTGGTGCAGGACATGAGCGCCAACTGGAAGCCCGAGGATTATCGCGACAGTTTTGAAGACAAGATCATGGCGCTGGTCGAGAAGAAGGCGAACGAAGGCAAGATCGAGGATGTGGAAACGGCGACGGGTGAAGAGGAACGCAAGACAGCTGATGTGATTGATTTGACTGAATTGCTTAAACGTAGTCTGGGTGGCAAGACTGCCGGCAAGGCCAAACCGGCGGCTAAACCTGCAGCGAACAAAAAAGCCACGAAGACGTCTCGTGGCTGATTGTTGTTTTCGCGTTGGCTGTCAGGCCCCCTTCGCGAGCAGGCTCACTCCTACAAGTGATCGAGGTCAACTGTAGGAGCCAGCCTGCTCGCGAAGGGTTTGCAAGCCGGCATACAACATTCAGATCAGCACAAATACCGCCAGCAACCCACCAAAAATCGCCCACTTTTCAAGGTAGTAAAGTTTGCGATTACGCTTCTTCAGCGCCTTGCCCCGCAGCCGAATCGCGTAGATTTTGGCAAACAGCCGGTTGATGCCCCCAGTCTTGTCCCCGGCATCATTCGGCGCGCCCGCCGCTGACATCACGTTACGGCTGAACCAGCCATTGAACGCCGCCGCCCAGCGATACTTCATCGGCCGCTCGACGTCGCAGAACAGAATGATGCGGTTCTGCTGGGTGGTGTTTTCGGCGTAGTGAATGAAGGTCTCGTCAAACATCACCGCTTCACCGTCGCGCCAGTGGTAGTTCTCACCATCGACGTTGATGTAGCAACCGGCATCGTTCGGCGTTTCCAGGCCCAGGTGATAACGGTACGAGCCGGCGTAGGGATCGCGGTGGCGGACCAGTTTGGAACCCGGTGGCAACTCGGCGAACATCGCGGCTTTGATCGACCCGATGCTTTGCACCAACTCAGTGGTGCGCGGGCAGAGTTTCATCGCCGAAGGATGGCTGTCGCCGTACCACTTCAGGTAGAAACGCTTCCAGCCGGTCTTGAAGAACGAGTTGAAACCGACATCGTCGTATTGGTTCGAGCGCTTGATTTCCCCGGCCCTGAGAAGGTTCTGGCCTTCGGCGCGAATTTCTTCCCAGTGCGCCTGCAACGGACTCAGGTCCGGGAAATCGGCCGGGTCGAGATAAGGCTTGTTGGGGATTTTCGAGAACAGATAAAGGAAACAATTGATCGGCGCGAGAAACGACGAGTGATCGCTCAGTTGGCGGCCCAGCTTGTGGCGCACCCGCCCACGCAGATGGACGTAGGCAATGGATACAACGTAAATAGCGGCAATGATCAGTTTCACAGAAATCGTCACATGTCAGAAGTGAACAAACTGCGTCCCCGGCCAACCTAGCGGCCCAAGGGTCTTGTGCAGCGTCTGAATACGAAACAGCGGTCCCGGTGGCGCGTCCTTGAGCCTCTGCCGACGGTCGGCGCCTGTTGAAAAGTGGCATTTTAGTCTCATTTTGTAACCAATAGTTAACCTTCAAATGTGAAAATCTGTCCGCTGGTGCCACCAAAGCGCCCGTGCGGCCTCAACGCCCTATCGTTTAAAGAGCCAGACCAGTACAATCGCCGCCAAACATTACGCGCCCCCCTTGGTTGATGACGGGAATGAACCCCGTCTCAGCGCACTTCGACTCGGGCCAAGCGCTCCAACTGCTGCTGTCCACTTATTGCCAGATGGACCTTCCGCTTCTGACCGGGATGCATTTCCCGTGGTTTGAAAAACGGAAACGGGTACTGAATCGGTACTGCCGCAACCCTAGCTACTCTGAATGCTTCGCAGGAAAAACCTTTGATCTCTACAGCTAACATCACGATGCAGTTCGGCGCCAAGCCGCTATTCGAAAACGTTTCGGTCAAGTTCGGCGCGGGCAACCGCTACGGCCTGATCGGCGCCAACGGTTGCGGCAAGTCGACCTTCATGAAAATCCTCGGTGGCGACCTCGAGCCGTCCGGCGGCCAGGTCATGCTTGAGCCGAACGTGCGTCTGGGTAAATTGCGCCAGGACCAGTTCGCCTACGAAGAATTCACCGTCATCGACACCGTGATCATGGGTCACGAAGAGCTGTGGAAGGTTAAAGCCGAGCGCGACCGCATCTACTCGCTGCCGGAAATGACCGAAGAAGACGGCATGGCCGTGGCCGAGCTGGAAACCGAGTTCGCCGAAATGGACGGCTACACCGCCGAATCCCGTGCCGGTGAATTGCTGTTGGGCCTGGGTATCGGCATCGAACAGCACTTCGGCCCGATGAGCGAAGTGTCCCCGGGCTGGAAACTGCGCGTATTGCTGGCTCAGGCGCTGTTCTCCGATCCTGAAGTACTGTTGCTCGACGAACCGACCAACCACCTGGACATCAACACCATCCGCTGGCTGGAAAACATTCTGACCCAGCGCTCCAGCCTGATGATCATCATCTCTCACGACCGTCACTTCCTGAACAGCGTGTGCACCCACATGGCTGACCTGGATTACGGCGAGCTGCGCCTGTTCCCGGGCAACTACGACGAGTACATGACCGTGGCGACCCAGTCCCGCGAGCAACTGCTGTCGGACAACGCCAAGAAGAAGGCACAGATTTCCGAGCTGCAATCGTTCGTCAGCCGCTTCTCGGCCAACGCCTCGAAAGCCAAGCAGGCCACTTCCCGCGCCAAGGCGATCGACAAGATCCAGTTGGCCGAAGTCAAGCCTTCGAGCCGTGTGAGCCCGTTCATCCGTTTCGAACAAACCAAGAAACTGCACCGTCAGGCTGTCATTGTCGAGCGCATGGCCAAAGGCTTCGACGGCAAGCCGCTGTTCAAGGACTTCAGCTTCCAGGTTGAAGCGGGCGAACGCGTCGCGATCATCGGCCCGAACGGTATCGGTAAAACCACCCTGCTGCGCACCCTGGTCAACGAACTGACCCCGGATGCCGGCACCGTGAAGTGGACCGACGCCGCAGAACTGGGCTACTACGCCCAGGACCACGCGCACGACTTCGAAGACGACTGCAACCTGTTCGACTGGATGGGCCAGTGGACCCAGGGCGGCGAGCAAATCGTTCGCGGCACCCTCGGCCGCATGTTGTTCTCCAACGACGAAATCCTCAAGTCGGTCAAGGTTATCTCCGGTGGTGAGCAAGGTCGCATGCTGTTCGGCAAGCTGATCCTGCAAAAGCCGAACGTGCTGATCATGGACGAACCGACCAACCACTTGGACATGGAATCGATCGAAGCGCTGAACCTGGCGCTGGAAAACTACCCGGGCACGCTGATCTTCGTCAGCCACGACCGTGAGTTCGTATCGTCGCTGGCCACCCGCATCATCGAGCTAAGCCCAAGCGGCGTGATCGACTTCAGCGGTACTTATGATGACTACCTGCGTAGCCAGGGCGTTGTGTTTTAAGAGCAGCTATTAGTTTCAAGCTGCAAGCGGCAAGTAAAAGCCCTGTCCTGGTGACGGGGCTTTTTGCATTCGAGGCTGAATGGATTTGGGTGCCCTCAACCACAACGAATATAGTTAGCCTGCTTCCTTTTATATCCCACCCAAGCCATGATGCAGTTCTCCCACCGCCGACCGCGAACGAGCCGTCATGTCTGTGCAGCAACTGCCACCGCAAAGCTCCATGGCGATCACCCTGCAGATCGTCTCCATCGTTTTCTATACCTTTATTGCCTTCCTCTGCATCGGCCTGCCGATTGCGGTGTTGCCGGGCTATGTCCATGAGCAGTTGGGTTTCAGCGCGATCGTCGCGGGACTGACCATTGGCTCTCAATACCTGGCCACCCTGCTCAGCCGCCCGATGGCCGGGCGCATGTCAGACACCATTGGCACCAAACGGGCGATTGTCTACGGCCTGTCCGGGATTGTGCTGAGCGGTGTGCTGACGTTGATTTCAACCTTGCTGCAAAGCTTTCCACTGCTGAGCCTGTTGATCCTGATCGCCGGACGTTTGTTGCTCGGCATCGCCCAGGGCTTGATTGGTGTGGGCACGATCAGCTGGTGCATGGGCCAGGTCGGCGCGGAGCACACCGCGCGCTCGATTTCGTGGAACGGCATTGCGTCTTACGGCGCCATTGCGATCGGGGCGCCGCTGGGCGTGGTGATGGTCGCCGAGTACGGCTTCGCCAGCCTGGGGATCGCGTTGTCATTGCTGGCCTTGGCCGCCTTGTTGCTGATCCGCAATAAACCCTCGGTGCCGGTGATTCGTGGCGAACGCCTGCCCTTCTGGGCGGTGTTCGGGCGCATTGCGCCCTTCGGTGCCAGCCTGAGCCTGGCCTCCATCGGTTACGGCACCCTGACGACCTTTATCACCTTGTATTACGTCAGCCGTGGCTGGACCGGCGCGGCCTGGTGCCTGACGGTCTTCGGGATCTGCTTTATTTTGTCGCGCTTGCTGTTTATCTCCGCGATCAGCCGCTTCGGCGGTTTCACCTCGGCGATTGTGTGCATGAGCATTGAAACGGTGGGCCTGGTACTGCTGTGGCTAGCGCCTTCGACCGCTTATGCGCTGATCGGCGCGGGCCTGGCCGGGTTCGGTCTTTCGCTGGTGTACCCGGCGCTGGGGGTGGAAGCAATCAAGCAAGTGCCCAACTCCAGTCGCGGCGCGGGTTTGAGTGCTTATGCGGTGTTTTTCGACCTGGCACTGGCGATTGCCGGGCCGTTGATGGGCGCGGTGGCGTTGAATCTTGGGTATTCGTGGATTTTCTTCAGTGCGGCGATGTTGTCTGTCACCGGGCTCGGCTTGACCTTATTGCTGAAGCGTCGCGCAATCAGCTGACACCGCAGGGCTGGCGCGGAAATTACTGATCCGCAGTCTGCATCCCGGCCCGGGTAGGCTTGCCCAACGCGTGCGAGAAGAACCGCCCGGCTTCGGACACCATGTTGCGATGGATGTCCTCGCGGTCGACGCCATCGGCATCGGTGCACAGCGCCGGCATGGCGGCGATCTGCTCTTCATTGCACGGCGCCATGAACACGAAGTGCCCTGCCCCGGCCAGCAATTTGAAGTCTGGTGCAATCGGCAGTTTGCGCGCCAGGGCGGCGGCATTTTTGTCGAACGCCACCAGTTTGTCGCCATCACCGCTGTAGAGCAGCACTGGCACATGTACGTCAGCCAAGGTGTGGCGGCCGAATTTCAGACTCAGCGGCGCCATCAGCAGCAAGGCATGGACACGTGGATCCGCCACAGGCTGCAAATCATCCCGGTCGACAATCAGCTCGCCCTGGGTGTTACAGGCATCGTGGTCGTCCGGGCGTTCCTGGCAGTAGCGGCGCAGACGATCCAGGTCAGGCGTGGCGCCGGAGAGGATCAGCGCCGTTTCGCCGCCCGCCGAGTAACCGATCACGCCGACCTGATCGGCATTGACGAAAGGCGCGAGCATACGGTCGCCCAGGGTCGCGGTAATGGCTTCGGAAATCTGGATGGGCCGGCCGTAAAGGTTACTCAACGTACCGAGGCGGCTGTGGTCTTTGGAGTTGTCACCGGGATGGATCACCGCCACCACCACAAACCCTTTGCGTGCCAGCGAGGTGGCGAGGTCGTGCAGCGCCAGCGGGGTACCGGTGTTGCCGTGGGACAGCATCAGCATCGGGAAACGGCCCATGGCGACGCGGGTGTCTTCCCCTGCCTCGACCGTGTAACCCTCGATTTTGCTGGTGTGTTCCCGGTCGCTCGAGGGATAGAACGCGATGGCGCGCATCGGCTGCAAGTCCAGAGGATCGAGAAAGCTCATCTCATGGAAGCCGACGCTCCAGTGAGGGTGCGGCGCAGGCGCGGCGTGCACTGAATTCAGGCTGCTGAGCAGGCAAATCAGAAACGTTGCACAAAGACGCACCATGGGATGCCCCACCTTGTTACTGGACCGGAGTCGGTAACCCTCGACTGCATAACCCGGGCCACAACCTGTAATGACCAGAAACAAAAAACTCTGCATCTGGCACTTGCGTGATCAGAATACAGAGTTTTTTGGATGGTGCCTGAGCTGTTTGAGCGCTTTACGCAAGCCTTACGCGGCGGCGAACAATTGCTCGCTGATTTGCGTGTGGGCATCGCTCATGGCTTTGGTGCGCACTTCGTCACCGTAGGCCAGGCCATGGGCACGAACAAACTCAATGTCGGTGATGCCGATGAAGCCGAACAGCACCTTCAAGTACTCTTCGTGCGCAACGCCAGTCGCCTGACCGGCATGCAGACCGCCGGACGTCGAGACGATCACGACTTTCTTGCCACCGCACAGGCCTTCAGGGCCCGCTTCGGTGTAGCGGAAGGTCTGGCCGGCAACGGCAATGCGGTCGATCCAGGCCTTGAGTTGGGTCGGGATGGTGAAGTTGTACATCGGCGCTGCGATGACAACGGCGTCGGCCGCGAGGAATTCGGCCAGGGTGGTGGCGCTGAGTTCGGCTTCGTGCTGTTGCGCGGCGTTGCGCAGTTCAGCGGTGGTGCCGGCGGCAACCAGGGTGGTGGCGGAGAAATGGCTGATGGCATCGGCGGCCAGGTCGCGGTAGGTCACCACCGCGGTTGGCTCGGCGGCTTGCCAGGCTTTGACGACTTCGCTGCTCAGCAGACGGGAAGCCGAGTTGTCACCAAGAATGCTCGAATCGATATGCAGCAGTTTCATAAGGGATCTCCAGGTGAGGATCGCCACCGGGCGATCTGATGGGAAGGATCCTACAGATGAAACCAATAGCTGATTAGTCCGCAACAATGCGATAGTTCGTCCCACTGATAGAACAATCGGATTTCCAATCATGCAAGACCTCAACGACCTTTACTATTTCGCCAAAGTGGTCGAAGCCGGTGGCTTCGCCGCAGCCGGGCGTTTGCTGGGGATTCCCAAATCCCGATTGTCGCGACGCATTGCCGAGCTGGAAGAACGCCTCGGCGCGCGCCTGCTGCAACGTACCACCCGGCAACTCAAGCTGACGGCGGTGGGCGAACGTTACCTGCGGCACTGTCAGGCGATGCTGCTGGAAGCCGAGATGGCCGATGAAGCCGTGGCGAGTATGTCCAGCGAACCTCGCGGACGCTTGCGGGTGTCCTGCCCCGTCGGGCTGGCCCACGAAATGCTGCCGACGGTGATCAGCCGCTTCCTCGAAAAACACCCTCAGGTGCAACTGGAAGTCATGTTGCTCAATCGCCGGGTCGACTTGGTCACCGAAGGCGTCGATGTCGCGCTGCGGGTCCGTGAGTTGGGCGATGAAGATCCGTTGCTGGTGACCCGTCGCTTGCGCCAGGCACAGATGGCGATGGTCGCCAGCCCGGCCTTCCTGCACGGACGTGAGATCAACCACCCCGAAGACCTGAAATCCTTGCCGGTGCTTGGTGCGCTGGAAGCCGACCGCCTGGTGCACATTCGCATGCTCGATCAGCAGGGAAAAAGCTACGATTTGAGCCTGGAAGCGCGATTGGGCATTGACGATTTCATCGTGCGCAAGGCCTGCACGCTCGCCGGCCAGGGGTTCACCATGCTGCCGATGATGTATTGCGAACAGGAGCTGGAAAATGGTTCGCTGGTGCAGTTGCTGCCCGACTGGTCATTGCCTGGCGGCTGGCTGCAAGCGGTCTACCCTCATCGGCGCGGGGTGATGCCGGCCGTGCGGGCCTGGATCGACCATTTGATCGAATCATTCAATGCCTGTGGGGACCGATTGATATGAAGGCTGGACGCATGAGCGAAGAGGACGTCGCGCAATTCTGTCTCGCGCTGCCCGGTGCGCGGGAAGACTACAAGTGGGGAGGCGTTCGGGTGTTTTCGATTGCCGGGAACAAGATGTTCGCCTTGCAGAACCTGCGCGGCGATTCCCTGGCGTTCAAGGTCGACAAGGATCTGTTCCTCGGGCATTGCGACCGCCCGGGCATTCACCCGGCGCCGTACCTGGCGCGGGCCCAGTGGATCATCATGCAAACGCCCTACCCGCTGGGATCCGAGGAACTTCAGGCGTTGTTGCAACGTTCCCATCAACTGGTGGTGAGCAAGCTGCCCAAGCGCACCCAGGTCAGCCTGTTGCTTTAAAGCAGTGCAAACAGGTGAGCGCCGAGGAACAGCTGGTCGATCCAGAACACCTGATGCATCAGCACAATGAGCCAGAACACCAGCTGGAACGAGACCTTGCGAGTCTTGTGCCGAAACACTTGCTGGGCCAGCAAGGCACCCGGCCATCCGCCCGCCAGCTCCACCGCGTGCAACACGTTCTCCGGTGTCCGCCAGCTGTCGGCGCGAGCCTTGCGCTTGTCGCTCCAGTACAGGAAGAACGCCAGCACGCTGACGATGCCGTAAGCCGCCAGCGGAATCAGCGACACCCCATGCAGCCACAACGACATCGAGCCTGTCAGCGGCAGCGCGCACAGGATCGCCAACACCAGCAATTTCAGCCGAGGGTGCTGGACCCGCTCGCCCCCGGACCTGCGTCCGGGATTGTTGCGCGCGCTGGAGTCATTCATGGGCGTGCGGCGGCCCAATCGACCCAGCCGAATTGCCAGGTGGCCAGGATGAACAGGCCGAACGCAATGCGATACCAGGCAAATGCCGCGTAGCTGTGGCTGCCGATGAACACCAGCAAGCCTCTGACGGCAATCATCGCGAAGATGAACGCCGTGACGAAGCCGATCGCAAACACCGGAAGATCAGCCGGTACGAACAGGTCGCGGTATTTGTAGCCCGAATACACCGCCGCACCGACCATGGTTGGCATCGCCAGAAAGAACGAGAACTCGGTGGCCGTCTTGCGCGACAACCCGAACAGCAAGCCGCCGATGATGGTCGAGCCGGAACGCGAGGTCCCGGGAATCATGGCCAGGCACTGGGCGAAACCGACTTTCAAGGCATCTTTCCAGGTGATTTCGTCGACAGTGTGGGCATGCACTTCATGCTGACGCTGCTCCGCCCACAACATCACGATCCCGCCCACAACCAACGCCGTGGCCACGGTGATCGGGTTGAACAGGTATTCGTGGATGAGATCGGCAAAAATCACCCCCAATACCACCGCAGGCAGGAAAGCGATCAACAGGTTGGCGGTAAAACGCCGGGCGTTTGGTTGTGTCGGCAAACCGACGACCACGTCGAAGATCTTTCGGCGAAATTCCCACACCACCGCCAGGATCGCCCCGAGCTGGATAATGATGTTGAAAGCCATCGCGCGTTCGCCACCGAAGTTGAGCAAGTCCGCGACTATGATTTGGTGACCGGTACTGGAAATGGGCAAAAATTCCGTCAGCCCTTCTACAACCCCTAAAATCAATGCCTGCAAGGCGGTCCAAAGTTCCATCAATCCCCCAAAGGCGATGCGACAAGGCATGCCCCATTAGTTTTTTAAGCGTTCACCGCGCCAAGCGTAGCTGAAGTCCCGCGCGCAAAGGATCCAGACGGAGCCGTAAAAACTCCGTGAAAAATCAACTTGGATTCAGGTTTTTCCGCGCGGGGCCGAAATCCTATCAGACAAGCCCCGATAACGCTGCCGCGTAATGAGACTTGGGTCGTATAGGCCCGACCGGCAAAGCGTGGTTGGATGCTGGCAATCGTTTATTACAAGAAAAAGAAATCGGAGTGACAGCGTTATGAACAGCTTGCGCAGTGTGTCGATCAGCCGACGCTTGTGGCTCATCTTGATCGTGTCGGTATTGATGTTGTTGACGTTGGGCGTGTTGATGCTCAAGCAGATCCATACCGATCTATACCAGGCAAAAGCCCAGAAAACCCAGCACGTGGTGCAGACCGCCAGCGGCATTCTGACTTACTACCACGGCCTGGAAACCGCCGGCACGCTCACCCGCGATGCCGCGCAGAAGCAGGCACTGACCGCCGTGCGCGGGCTGCGTTATGACCAGAACGACTATTTCTGGATCAACGACCTGACGCCGGTGATGGTGATGCACCCGGCCAACCCCAAACTCGATGGGCAAAACCTCTCGGCGATCCGCGACCCGGACGGTTTTGCGCTGTTCAACGAAATGGTGGCCGTCGCCAAGGCCAAAGGCGCCGGTACGGTCAACTACCGCTGGCCTAAGCCGGGCGCCAGCGACCCGGTCGGGAAAACCTCCTACGTCAAATTGTTCGAACCTTGGGGCTGGGTGATCGGTTCGGGCGTGTACATCGATGACATGCAGGCCGAGTTCTACGGCCAGGTCTGGAAGGCTTCGTTCGTCGGCCTGGTGATTGCGCTGATCATGGCGTTGCTGGTGATCATGATCGCTCGCAGCATCGTGCGACCGCTTCAGGACACGGTGAACGCCATGGCCAACATCGCCAGCGGCGAAAGCGACCTGACCCGCAGCCTCGACACCCATGGCCAGGATGAAGTCACGCAACTGGCCCGGCACTTCAATGCCTTCACTGCCAAACTGCGAGGGGTGATCAGCGAGCTGCAAGTGTCCGCCAGCGCCCTGGGCCAGTCGTCCAGCGAACTGGGCAATGACGCCGCCCAGGCCCAGGAACGCAGTCAGCAACAGTCCCAGCAGATGGAGCTGGTGGCGACTGCGATCAACGAAGTGACTTACGGTGTGCAGGACGTGGCCAAGAATGCCGAGCATGCGGCCAGCGAAATGCGCGATGCCGAATCCCAGGCGCAGCAGGGGCAAATCAACATTGATGGCAGCTTGCAGCAGATCGACAAACTGTCCGGCACCATCGATCAAGCCGTGGAAGTGATTCGCACCCTGGCCGCTGAAAGCACCCAGATTGGCAGTGTCCTGGAGGTGATCCGCTCCATCGCCGAGCAAACCAACCTGCTGGCACTCAACGCCGCCATCGAGGCTGCCCGCGCCGGTGAGCAAGGCCGTGGCTTTGCGGTGGTGGCCGATGAAGTGCGCCTGTTGGCCCAGCGTACCCAGAAGTCCACGGCGGAGATCCAGTCGATGATCGAGCGCCTGCAGACTCACTCCGAAGCGGCGGTGAAAGTGATCGGCGACAGCAGTCGAGCCTCGCAACTGACCATCGAACAGGCCGGTCTGGCCGGCGCCAGCCTCAATGCCATCGGCCAGGCGCTGCGCAACCTCAACGGGCTGAACGCATCAATCGCCAGTGCGACCCTGCAGCAAGCCCATGTGGTGGAAGACATCAATCAGAACGTCACCCAGGCGGCAGGCTTGTCCCACAGCACCGCGCTGGCGGCCGAGCAATCGAGTGTGGCCAGCGTTCGGCTCAAGGACTTGAGCGAGCAGGTGAACAGCCTGCTCAAACAGTTCCGCGTGTAAAAGCAGACTCAGAACCCTGTGGCGAGGGAGCTTGCTCCCGCTGGGCCGCGAAGCGGCCCTGAAATAGGCAATCCCGTTTTTTCAGGTAAACCGCGATAGCGCCTTTGCGACTGCTTCGCAGCCGAGCGGGAGCAATCTCCCTCGCCACAAGTGTGCGTTAGACGCCAGTTTCGGGTTGCTAACGCATTGGCCTTCTCTCTGGGTACAATCCGCCCCCTCTTTCGTTTTCACCAAGGAACCCCCATGTCCGGCCTTGAACTGTTTGCCGCCACCCTCGGCGTGATCGCCGTCTGGTTGACGGTCAAACAGAACCCCTGGTGCTGGCCGATCGGCCTGGTCATGGTGCTGCTTTATAGCTGGATCTTTTTTGAAGTGAAGCTGTATTCGGACATGCTCCTGCAAGTGATCTACGCCGCGCTGCAGCTCTACGGCTGGTGGCAATGGACCCGCGCGGGCGAAGCCAATAGCGGCCGGCAGGTCAGTCGGCTTGAGAGCAAATCGATCGCTGCGGGCCTTGCGGCCGGTGCCATCGGCAGTCTGCTGCTAGGCGCCGCCATGGCGCACTGGACAGATGCCGCGCAGCCCTGGCTTGATGCTGCGCTGACCGGTTTCAGCCTTGTGGCGCAGTTATGGATGGCGCAAAAACGCGTGCAGTGCTGGCCGTTGTGGATCGCCGTCGATGTGATTTTCGTCGGGCTGTTCATTTATAAGGACATGTACTTGACCGCCGCCCTCTATGCACTGTTCCTGCTGCTGGCCGTTCAAGGTTGGCGTGAATGGCGCGCCGACCCGGCTCTGCGCGCATGAAAGTGCTGGTGCTCGCGGGCCCTGAATCCAGCGGTAAAAGCTGGCTTTCGGGCGAGATTCACGCCAATTTTGGCGGCATATTAGTCAATGAGTACGTTCGACACTTTATCGACAGCGAAGCCCGTGAAACCCGCTACGATGACATTACATCGATAGCTCATGGCCAGCTTTCGTGGGAGGACGAAGCGCGAGCCCGGCAACCGTCACTGCTGATCCTCGATACGCACCTCTTAAGCAATATCCTTTGGAGTCGCACGTTGTTTAGCGATTGCCCGGCATGGATCGAGCAAGCATTGCTGGCCCGGCACTATGACCTGCATTTGCTGCTGAGCCCTGAAACTGTGGCCTGGCATGACGACGGGCAGCGGTGCCAGCCGCAACTGGCAGAACGCCAGGCGTTTTTTCAGGCCAGCCGTGCATGGCTTGATCTGCACCGCCAACCTTGTCAGGTGCTGCAAGGTGACTGGCAACAGCGCAAGGACGCCGCATTCGAGGCTGTGACACGTTTGCTCAAGGCCTGACCGGACTGCCCCGCCCCGCTGCAACTGTCCATTCCTGAAACACCCAATCCCACGCAAACCCGCGAACTAAAGCGGCCCGAGCGTTCCTGCAAGAAAATGTTAAGCCACTGATACAACCTGCGTTCAACGCCCCCAGCGTGCACCGCCGCCCGCATGGATGTCGTTTTTGCGTAGCTCTGTCTCAGTGGCGTTACACAATTTTTTTGACCACCCCGACAATTTAATTCAACCACTTGTTTTTAAACGAATAACCGAAAGCGGCACACCTTCTGCTCTCTACCTCGCAACGCTGATAAGGGCCAGCGTTCCATTTACAGAAGGAATTGCCGCCGTGGGGAAATTTGATAGAAGCATCTTTAGCTTGCTGTTGATCGGATGCGCGCTGGGCTCAACAGTCATCCTGCCCGTGCAGGCTGACAATGGCATCATTACTATCAAACGTGATGTGCAGACCCGCAACGCAACCATCCCGCCGCTCGTCCCCGACCCTAACCCCACGACCGTCAATGCCAACCCGTCCAGACAAATTCTCCAGCAAACGAACGAGTTGAGCGACGGCGATTTTGCCAACGTCGCCAGTGGTGCAGGCATCAACCGCCTGGTCACTCAAAACACTAACAACCTGGGCGGCAACATCAGCAACCAAACCCAACTGTCCAACCTCCCTGCCGGACGTTCGGGAAATTCAGGCAATGGCATTGCCAACATGGTCAATTCCAACATCCAGCAAGGCCTGGGTGCTCTGAAAATCATAACGGGAGACCGTTAAGATGAATCGTTCGCTGCTGATGATCGCCATGTTTTGCAGTGCATCGACCTTTGCCCAACCTCCCGTCATCAATAACGCCGACATCGACGGCTCGGGTATGCAGTACCAAGGCAACCTCACGGTCAACCAGGCGGCGGGCGATCTTCAGCAACAGGTCAACGCCCGGGCCATCGCTATTGGTACCAATGCCAGTGCGACCACGCAGATTCGCCAGCGTTTGCGCACCGTTGTCGACCCCAGAATTGATGCCCAGTCCAACATCCAGGGTGACTCCTTCAGTCACGGCAACGGCGTACTGGGTGTCAACCAGAGCGCGGGCGCCAGTAACCAGCAAGCCAACGCACTGCGGATAAGCATTAGTAAACAGCCGCAAAGCATCGACGACAGCGTCCTCATGCAACAGAACGTGGCGCTGCTCAACAACTCCGATCCAACTGACTCTGCACCAGGCCATCGCCAGGTCACTACCAGTGACCAGGCATTCACCGGTAGCCGTGGGGTGATCCAGTTGAATCAGAGCGCCGGGGTGGGAAACCGAATGGCCAATACCCTGAGCGTAAGGGTCGTGGATTGACCCGAAAAGGTAAGAAACAACACTTAACCTAAAATAAAGTACGGAGAATCACCATGAAACCTTCGATGGCACTAAAGCCTCTGGTTTTCGCAATTGCTGCGGTCATGGCTGTTGCTGTACAAGCTGGGCAAAATGATCGGCGTGGCAACCATCATGGTCATCACAACGGTGGCCAACAACAAACCCCTCCTGCAAGAATGGTCCCAATCAATGCGACTGCCAATGCGACGGACCGGCAGAACAGTACCGGCAATAGCATCTGGAATGAAGGGACAGAAAACTCGGCCGAGATGAGCAGTTCGGCCGCAGGCGCAAGCGGCAACGTCGGCGTCAACGTGGCGGCAGGTAACGGCAACCAGCAAGACAACGCCGCCGCCATCGCCAACGCAGCCTCCGACAACGCCGCGATCGATAACAGCTTTGTGTTCGGCACGGCCACTGCCACCGCTGACGTGAGGCAAGTCAGCAACAATAACCGCGTCGACAACTTTGGCTCCACCAACTCTGCCGTGATGAGCGGATCCGGCGGCGGTAGCAGCGGCAACATGGGTATCAACATTGCTGGCGGCGATCTGAACCAGCAGAAAAATACCATGGCAATTGCCAACGCCAATGCTCCACTGGGTAATGCAACCGCCACCGCGTCCGCCGTTCAAAACGGTCCCGGCCTGATCGTGAACAACAACGCTGATCGGACCTACCGCGTTGATACGATCACCGTTACCAATACGGCGAGCGGCAGTTTCTCCAAAGATAAGTCGTTTGAGGCAAGCGGCAGTCAAAGCGCTTCTTCCAGCTGGAACAAAGCCGGTTCCAAAAGCTATGACGCCAGCGGGTCAAAAAGCGTTGATATAAGCGGTTCTCACAGCAGTAATGCCAGCGGTTCCAACAGCAGCAATGCCAGCGGTTCCAACAGCAGCAATGCCAGCGGTTCTTCGAGCGCTTCTTTGAGTGCTTCCTTGAACGCTACGCTGGACGCTACTTCGGCGGCTTCCAACTCCACTACCGTCAATTTTGGCTTCGGCGACCGCACCCGCAGCTCGTCTTCCGACGCATCGCTTAACGCATCGCTCGACGCGACGCTTGATGCATCGATAGACAAATCGTATGACAGATCGCACGACTCTTCGTACGACAGATCGCGCGACTCCTCGTACGACAGATCGCGCGATTCGTCGTTCGAAAAATCGTATGACAAGTCGTACTCGAAGTCGTCTGACTCCTCGTACGAAAAATCGGGCAGCAAATCGTCCGAGTCTGAGTACGCAAAAGCGAAAGCCTACAGTGAAAGCAGCTCGTATGATTTGAGCAACACCTACTCTTATCAAGTGCTGACTCCAACTGGCTGGGCCAACCCTGTGACCAACACTGCAACCCTGAGCGGTTCGGTGAATGGCGGCAGTGGCAACCTGGGCGTCAACGTGGCGGCTGGTGTGGGCAACCAACAAAGCAACTCGTTGGCCATTTCCAACCAATCGTTCTAAATGCTGTCTCTGGAGGCCCCCTTACGGGGGCCTCTTTCAACACCATCAGGGGGCGTCCCACCATGCGCATAATCGCCTTGGCAATTTTGCTTTGCGTGGCCACCGTGATCGAGGCCGCACAAATGCCGCTCTCCATCCTGCCGGGCGGCGCGTTGGTGTACAAGCCAATCCAGAGCGTTCGCGAGCGCAAATTTGCCGACCTGGTACAACAGAAAACCGACTTCAGTTGCGGCGCTGCGGCGCTGGCGACCATCTTGCGCCAAGCCTATTGGCTGGACGTGAATGAAGAACAGATCATCGAAGGCATGCTGGCACACTCCGATCAAGATCTTGTCCGTGTCCAGGGCTTCTCCATGCTCGACATGAAGCGTTACGTGGAAAGCATCGGCATGCGAGCCCGTGGCTATCGGGTAGCACCGGAAACGTTGAGTGATATCAGAATCCCGGTAGTGGTCCTCATGGATATCCGTGGCTACAAACACTTTGTGGTCATGCAAAGAGTCCATCAGGGCTGGGTCTACATCGGAGATCCGGTGCTCGGTCATAAACGCTACAAAGTCGACGACTTCATCAAAGGCTGGAACGGCATCATCTTTGCCGTCATCGGCCAGGGTTACGACAAAACCAATGCGTTGCTCGACCCGCCCATGCCGCTGACCGCCAGGAACCGCGTCAACGCCTTTAGCCCAGTGCAGGACGCAGAGTTGATGGATTTTGGATTTATCCAAAGCGACTTCTTCTAATAACAAGGGAGCACGACGCTCCGGGAGCATCCCATGAAGACTCCAATCTGGCTGGCCGTGGTCTGCCTGGCTGCCAGCCTGCCGACCCAGGCACAGACGTTCAAACCCATTGAACTGAAGGATCAGGAACTGGCGACTCTGCGAGGCCGCTACGTCATGCCAGGACGGATTATCAGTTTCGGCATTTCGATGACCAGCACCTGGCAAAATGCCAACGGCGAAGTGATCGGCGCGACTTCCTCTATGCAAATTCAACAATCGACCATCAAGCCACAGTTCTATGTGTCGATGATCGACGAAAAAGGGAATGGATCAACCCGTTCTCAAGGCGCCAGTACGGGCACCGGCACCGTCACCGGCGGCAACGGCCTCAATACCACCGAAGGCGTCACTCAAGTCGTGCGGGCTGCCGGCGACAACAATACGGCCTACAACAACGTTGATATCAACGTCACCAAGGCAAACCAAGCGCCAGCAACGCAACAGCAGGGCCAGGCACTGGCCGCAGGCACGACATTGGTCGGCAACAATGGCGCGGGCTCAATGAGTGTTACCTCGACCGGTACGGGTGTGCAATTCAACATCGTGGCCAACAACAACCAGGGCAATACCGTACAACGCCTGGCCCAGGGTGGCCTGATGCAGAACACGACATTGCTCGGCAGTAGCAACCAGGTCCGCAACCTTACGTCCTTCAATGTCGTGCTGCGTGACAACGTGCCGTCAGCCGGATCGGTGAGCGGCAATCTGGACCAGCTCAAAGGTCTTCGCACTATCGGATTCTGATCTACGCTCAGTCTCATCAGATGTAGTCAGAAGGGACGGCTAACACATGCAACGATCTTTTACGTTCAGAGCTTTGGTATGTTTGAGTAGCCTGGCCCCGGCCACAATGCTATACGCAGCACCGGACCCCCAGGTCGAAATCCTGAAACAAGAACTCATGGAGTTGAAACAGCGTTACGAAGCTCAGCAGAACGCGTTGATGGTACTTGAGCAACGCGTTCGCCAAGTCGAAGAAACACCGCAGCCACCAGTTCCCAAGCGCCTGACCAAATCCCCCGCCGAACCCTCCCGGGGTAACCAGGCGGTCGCCGCTGGTGCGCCGGGCACCACCGGCAGCTCCTATGGCCAATCGCTCAAGGGCGATTCGGAACCTGCGCAAAGCGTTTCCAACCTGTATGACGAAGCCAGCGGCTTCTTCGGTGGCGGCAAGTTCAGCGTCGAAACCGGCCTGACCTACACGCACTACGATACCCGCGCCTTGACGCTCAACGGCTTCCTGGCCCTGGACTCGATTTTCCTCGGCAACATCAACCTCGACCGCATCAAGGCCGACAACTGGACCCTGGACCTGACTGCCCGCTACAACGTGGCACAACGTTGGCAGTTCGACATTAACGTCCCCGTGGTTTACCGCGAATCAACGTATTCCTCCGGCGGCGCTGGTGGCGCTGGTCCGGTGACGTCTGACGCCACCGTGACTCGCGACCCGACCATCGGCGATGTGAACGTTGGCGTTGCCTACAAGTTTCTGGATGAGTCGGTCAGCCTGCCCGATGCGGTCGCTACACTGCGCGTCAAGGCCCCGACCGGCAAGGACCCCTACGGTATCAAGCTGGTCAGCGACCCTACCAACGATAACCTCTCGGTCCCCGAGGATTTGCCGACCGGCAATGGTGTCTGGGCGATCACCCCGGGTATCTCGCTGGTCAAGACCTTCGACCCTGCCGTGCTGTTCGGCAGCCTGTCCTACACCTACAACGTTCAGGACTCTTTCAGCGACATCAGCCCTCAGGTCGGCTCCAAGGTAAAAGGGGACGTGAAACTGGGCGATTCCTGGCAGATCGGCGCCGGCATTGCCTTCGCCTTGAACGAGAAGATGAGTATGTCGTTCTCGTTCACCGATCAGTTCGCCCGCAAGAGCAAGATCAGGCCGGACGGTGGTGATTGGCAGTCGATTTCCAACAGCGACTACAACTCGGCCAACTTCAACATCGGCATGACCCTGGCCGCCTCCGATAACCTGACGATCGTACCCAACCTGGCCATCGGCCTGACCGACGACTCGCCAGACTTTTCCTTCAGCCTGAAATTCCCGTACTACTTCTGATCCACCACAACAAAGCCCCGCTGCGACTTCAATCCCAGCGGGGCTTTTGTGTGTGGAACATTAAATCTGCGTCTAACGGATCTGATGCTTGTGCAACAAACGGTAAAAGGTCGGCCTGGAGATCCCCAGCACTTTGGCGGCAATGCTCAAGTTATCGCTGTGGCGGTTGAGTACATCGCACAAGGCCTGGCGTTCAGCGCGGGTCTTGTAGTCTTCCAGCGTGCCCATCGGCGCAGGAATGACGTGCTGGCTGATCAGCCCAAGGTCTCGCGCTTCGATCTGCCGGCCTTCGGCCAGTACCAACCCGCGACGTACCCGGTTGGCCAGCTCGCGAACATTGCCCGGCCAGTCGTGCTTGCCCATGGCAATCAAGGCGTCGTCGCTGAAGCTGCGGGGGCGGCGGCCGGTTTCATGGCTGTAGAAGTGGGAAAAGTGGTTGGCCAGCATGGATAAGTCGCCATGACGCTCACGCAGCGGCGCGGTGACGACCTGCAATACGTTAAGGCGGTAGTACAAATCCTCACGGAAGGTTTTTTTCTCGACGGCCGCCTCAAGGTCGACATGAGTCGCCGCCAACACCCGCACATCCACCGGAATCGGCTGGCTGCCGCCGACATGCTCGATATGTTTCTCCTGCAGAAAGCGCAGCAGATTGGCTTGCAACTCCAGTGGCAGGTCACCGATCTCGTCGAGAAACAATGTGCCGCCATTCGCCGCTTCGATCCGACCGACCTTGCGTTGATGGGCGCCGGTAAAGGCGCCCTTCTCATGACCAAACAGCTCCGACTGAATCAAGTGTTCGGGAATGGCCCCGCAATTGATCGCCACAAACGGCTTGTTGTGACGCTGGGATTGTCGATGGAGCGTGCGGGCGACCAATTCTTTACCGGTTCCGCTTTCACCACGAATCAATACCGGAGACTCCGTAGGCGCCAGCTTGCTCAGTAATTTGCGCAGCTCGCGAATCGGTTTGCTGTCGCCAAGCAGCTCGTGCTCAGGCTGATCAATATGAATCGTGCCCTGCCCGCGCAGGCGCGCCATGCCGAACGCGCGGCCCAGCGTGACTTGCACCCGGGACACGTCAAACGGCAAGGTATGGAAGTCAAAAAACCATTCGCAAACGAAATCTCCGACATTTTGCAGGCGCAGGACTTCCTGGTTGAGCACGGCGATCCACTCGGTACCGCTGCGGCTGATCAGTTCTTTGACCGCTTCCGGGCGTTCCAGATGAAAAGGTTGTAATCGCAGGAGGCCGACGTCGCACGTCCGGTCGGCGGCGTTCTCCAGGGAACAGCTGTCAACATCCCAGCCCACAGAGCGAAGACCCGGCAGCAGACGATAGCAGTCGTCGCAGGGATCCACTACTAACAGACGTCGTAACGCAGGCGTTTCGATCATGACTGTTCCTTGACGCCAAACTTTAGGAAATATTATTAAAAACAGTCGTTTGGCGGATCTGGCTGTAACATTAGCAAGAATTTGACGCACCCTTGTACCGTTTGACTATAGGAACACCGCATTATTAGTTATAAGAATGAGTTTGTTAGTTACCTAACGAGTTCAACCTTTCATTCAGCTTTCAAAAACCGCTCTGCCATTGAGTATATGAAAGAAAGTTGAAATTTCTTTTGATTGAGTGTGACCTGCCCCCCGGTTGAGGGCATCAGTACAAGTAACCAGCCGAACGGTAAGCCCAACCGACGGCCTGTCACTTGATTGGGCATATAGAGAGAAGACCCCATGACTGCCCCGCTCCGTATCAACGAAGCTCTTTTGATTGCCAACCGCGCATTCCAACCTTTTCAATGCGTGGCCTGGGCCCCACAAGACGGCAATGGCGAACTCAGCCTGACCATTATCGACCGCACCAATGCCCACATTGGCCGCACACAAATTCCGAGCAGTACTTATTCCGACCCCGCGCAACTTGAACACATTCTTGAAGAAGCTCGCGCCGAACTGAGCGAGGAAGGTTACACGCTGCAATCGTGGTCGATGCCACACTAAGGACGTTGGCGGATGACTTAAGTTGTCCGCCTCTTCTCCTTTCTTTTAGCGAACTACGTCGCTCGTCACGCCCCCCCATTCCAACTTGCCCGCCACGAATTACTTGGCAGGCTTGTCAGTGGTTCGAAAAGTCACTGTTCTGGCACAAAGCGACCCTCCACCTGTGAGTTGTGACAGTTGTGCAATCGAGCGTTCAGGGATTGAATGTTCTGCACACGCAGTTGCCCTCCCGGTTCCCGGGTTTCGGTCAGCTCGCAAGGAGATGCGCGCATGCCCACCCTGACTGCTTTTGCCCGACCTGCCGCGCAGCGCACGGCCGGCCTCCTCGATAAAAGCTTCGCCTCCAATGGCAAAACCCAAGTGTATTTCGCCGGCAGTACGTCGAGCATCGCCAACGGCGTGGCGATCGACTCGAGCGGTCGCGTACTGGTGGCGGCGAAAGTCGGCACTCGAGGGGGCCATTGCTTTGGCCTGGCTCGCTTGCTTGAAGACGGTTCGGCAGACCTTGCATTCGGCGCTCATGGCAGCGTCATCGGGCAATTTCAGCGCGGTCATGAGGCCATGGCGGGAAAAGTCCTCGTATTGGGCGACGGGAACATCCTGGTCGCCGGCCTGCACTATGAAGACGCTCATCGGACGCTGCCGGCCTTGGCGCTGTTCGACGCGCAAGGTCACCCGGTCAGGGACTTTGGCGACAATGGATGCTGCGTCATACGCCTGCCGGGGAATCTGTCCCAGGGCGTGCGCGACGCCTGGCTCCCTCCCGGCGTACCGGGGGCCGAAGCCTGCGACGTCCAGGTACAGGCTGACGGCCGAATCCTGCTGCTGGCCAATCACCCTTTCGAACTGGCCGATCACGTCGGCCTGCTGATTCGCCTGACCGACACTGGCGAACTCGACACCACCTTCAACGGCCGCGGCTTTGTCATGGTCAGGCATTTGCTGATGAACACCTGGCTCAGCAGCCTGCTGTTGCAGCGGGACGGCCGGATCATGGTCGGTGGATCGATCAACTTCCCTGAAGAAGGCTTGCTGGCGCGCTACCTGCCCGACGGCAGTCTGGATGATCACTTCGCCGTGGATGGTTTCATGACTTTCAGTGTTGAGGGGCACAGCGCTCAGGTCAGCCAGATCGTCCAGCAGGAAAATGGTGATTTGCATTGTTTTGGCAGCAGCCGCGACCCGATGCATTGCCTGGCGCTGACACTGCACAGCAACGGTCGCCCGGACGTTCATTGCAACGGTGGCCAGCCACACCTGCTGAAAATCGGACCCAGTGGCTGCCAGTGGAACGCCGCCCAACTCCAGCCGGACGGCCGTGTGCTGGCGGTTGGCGCCACGATTGGCGGAGTCGAAGCCGACTTTCTTCTGGCTCGGTACTTGCCGGGCGGGCAACTCGATCCTGGTTTTGCCGAGGGCACTTGTTGGGTTCGCACCCGTCTGGGGCGCAGCCTGGACACCGCCACATCAGTGGCCGTACAGCCGAATGGAGGCATCGTCGTAGGCGGTTATTCGCTGGACGGCAATTACCGGGCGATTGTGGTGCGCTATCTCGGCTAAGCCGACGACTTTTCCCACACTTGATCTTCCCTTCGGCTTACGGCAAGTTGCGCGCTTCTTAATACAAGGAGTAGCCGATGTCCGGTTCAATGGCCCAGGCCTTCGCGCACAACTTTCTAGGCCACTCGCCTCGCTGGTACAAGGCGAGCATTGTCGGTTTCCTGATTCTCAACGCCCTGGTGTTGTGGACCGTCGGTCCGGTGGCGGCCGGTTGGCTGCTGGTGCTGGAGTTCATCTTCACCCTGGCCATGGCGCTCAAATGTTATCCGCTGATGCCGGGCGGGTTGCTGCTGATTGAAGCGCTGCTGCTGAAAATGACCACGCCCCAGGCACTCTATGACGAACTGGTGCACAACTTTCCGGTGATCCTGCTGCTGATGTTCATGGTGGCAGGCATCTACTTCATGAAAGACCTGCTGCTGTTTCTGTTCTCGCGCCTGCTGCTGGGGGTTCGTTCCAAGGCCCTGCTGGCCTTGATGTTCTGCTTTCTCTCGGCGTTTCTGTCGGCATTCCTCGATGCCCTGACGGTGACGGCGGTGATCATCAGTGCCGCCGTGGGGTTTTACTCGGTGTATCACCGCGTCGCCTCGGGCAATGATCCGCGTCAGGACAGTGAGTTCAGTAATGACCAGCACCTGCCCAAATTGCACCACGACGACCTCGATCAGTTCCGTGCTTTCCTGCGTAGCCTGCTGATGCACGGTGCCGTGGGCACGGCATTGGGTGGCGTCTGTACGCTGGTCGGCGAGCCGCAAAACCTGTTGATCGGCCATGAAATGGGCTGGCACTTCGCCGAGTTTTTCCTGAAGGTTGCCCCGGTGTCGCTGCCCGTGCTGGCAGCGGGCCTGGTGACGTGCGTGCTGTTGGAGAAACTGCGCTGGTTCGGTTATGGCACGCTGCTGCCGGACAACGTGCGCGCGGTGTTGGCCAACTATGCCGCCGAAGACAATGCCGAACGCACTTCACGCCAGCGCGCAGCGTTGCTGGTGCAAGGCGCGGCGGCGTTGTTCCTGATTGCCGGGCTGGCATTTCATATCGCCGAGGTCGGCCTGATCGGCTTGATGGTGATCGTGTTGATCACCGCCTTCACCGGCATCACCGACGAGCACCGCATCGGCAACGCGTTCAAGGACGCCATGCCGTTCACGGCCCTGTTGGTGGTGTTCTTCGCGGTGGTTGCGGTCATCCACGATCAGCAGCTGTTCACGCCGCTGATCCAGTGGGTGCTGGCGCTGCCGGCCGATCAACAGCCGGGCATGTTGTTCTTTGCCAACGGTTTGCTGTCGGCCATCAGCGACAACGTGTTTGTGGCGACCATTTACATCACCGAAGTGAAACAGGCGTTCATCTCCGGCAATATGAGCCGCGAGCATTTTGAAACGCTGGCCATTGCGATCAATACCGGCACCAACTTGCCGAGCGTGGCGACACCCAATGGCCAGGCGGCGTTTCTGTTTTTGCTGACGTCGGCGATTGCGCCGCTGATTCGCCTGTCGTATGGGCGGATGGTATGGATGGCGGTGCCGTACACGGTGGTGATGGGTGTGCTGGGTTGGTACGCCGTGAGTTTCTGGCTTTGAGTTAGCAGGTTTGACGCCTTCGCGGGCAAGCCTCGTTCCCACAGGTCAGTGTAGGAGCGAGGCTTGCCCGCGAAGAACGATAACGCGGTTTAACCCGCGCTGAGGATGTATTGCTCGATCGCCTGGGCCGCGCCGTCTTCGGTATTGGCACCTGTCACCACGTCGGCCTGGCGCTTCACCGCTTCTTCCGCCTGCCCCATGGCAATTGACAACCCGGCACGATGAAACATCGCCGGGTCATTGCCGCCATCGCCCATCGCGGCAGTCTGCTCCAGCGGCACACCGAGAAACTCCGCCAGTGTCGCCAGTGCGGCACCCTTGTTGGCGAGCATCGCTGTCACGTCCAGGTACACCGGTTGCGACCGCGAGACTTGTGCCTGGCCTTCCACTTTCGGCAGCAGCTGCGCTTCCAGCTCAATCAACAACTGCGTGTTGTGGCTGGTGGCAACAATCTTGTCGATGCGCGTCAGATACGGCTCGAAACTCTCGACCACCACCGGCGGATAGCCGAGGCCGTGCTGTTCGCGTGGGACCATCGGCCCGTGCGGGTCTTTCAGCAACCAGTCACCGCCACTGAACACCCAGATTTCCACGTCCGCCTGATCGGCAAACAGCGCCAACGCCGTCAGCGCAGCCGTGGCCGGCAAATAATGCGCGACCAGCACGCTGCCGTCCGGATGGACGATCGTGCCGCCATTGAATGCCGCCGTCGGCAGGTCGACACCGAGGGCTTCGATCTGCTGCAGCATGGCTTTCGGTGGACGCCCGGTGGCCAGGCTGAACAGCACGCCGGCCTCACGTAACGAACGGACGGCCTCGATGGTGCGCTGACTGAGGCTGTGATCGGGCAGCAGCAAAGTGCCGTCCATGTCGCTCAGCAGAAAACGGATGGATTGTGGCGTGACGTCACTCATCCGAGGCTGTGCCAGACGCGACCGTCGCGGGCCAGCAGTTCATCAGCCGCCTCCGGGCCGTTCTCGCCCGCCGGATAGCGCTGCACGCTCGCGTCCTGCTGCCAGGCATCGAGGAATGGCTGCACGGCGCGCCAGCCGTTCTCGATGTTGTCGGCGCGCTGGAACAGTGTCTGATCACCCGTCAGGCAATCGTAGATCAGCGTTTCGTAGCCGGTGGACGGCTGCATTTCAAAGAAATCCTTGTAGGCAAAACCCAGCTCGATGTTGGCCATTTTCAAGGCCGGCCCGGGCCGCTTGGCCAACAGGTCGAACCACATGCCTTCGTTGGGTTGAATCTGAATCCGCAGGTAGGTCGGTTGCAGCTCATCGACCTCGGTATCGCGGAACTGCGCGTAGGGCGCAGGTTTGAAGCAGATGACGATCTCGGTGTCACGCACGCTCATGCGTTTGCCGGTGCGCAGGTAAAACGGCACGCCGACCCAACGCCAGTTGTCGATCATGACCTTGAGCGCGACGTAGGTTTCGGTGTTGCTGTCGGACGCTACGTTGGCTTCCTCACGATAACCCGCCAAGGACTTGCCATCGAGTTCGCCGGCCGTGTATTGGCCACGCACCGAGTTGGCTCGCGCCTCTTCCGTGGACCACGGACGTATCGCGCCGACCACTTTGGCCTTCTCGCCACGGACCGCATCGGCGCCAAAGGCTGCCGGCGGTTCCATCGCGACCATTGCCAGCAACTGGAACAAGTGATTGGGCACCATGTCCCGCAAGGCGCCCGTGTGTTCATAAAAACTGCCACGGGTTTCCACGCCGACGGTTTCGGCGGCGGTGATCTGCACGTGGTCGATGTAATGGTTGTTCCAGAAGGCTTCGAACAGGCTGTTGGAGAACCGGCTGATCAAAATGTTCTGCACGGTTTCCTTGCCCAGGTAGTGATCGATCCGGTAGATCTGGTTTTCCGACATCACCTTGAGCAGACATGCATTCAACGCTTCGGCGGTGTGCAGATCGGAGCCGAACGGTTTTTCTATCACCACCCTTCTGAACGCTTCGGGTGTCTCTTGCAGCAAGCCGGCGGTGCCGAGGCGGCGCACCACTTCACTGAAGAAACGTGGCGCGGTGGCCAGGTAGAACACCGCATTGCCCGTGCCGCTGGCGGCGATTTTCGCCGCCAGCGCTTGATATGTGCTGTCGTCCAGGAAATCGCCCTGGACGTAGCTGATGCCTTTGGCCAGTTTGGCCCACAGCGCCGGGTCAAGGGCTTCATCGCCCTTGCCGACTTTGGTGGCCGCTTCGGTGCGGATGAAATCTTCAAGCTTCTGCGCAAAGGCTTCGTCACTGATGGCGTTGTGGTCAACGCCGATGATCCGCAGTCCATCGCCTAGCAGACCGTCGCGACTCAGGTTGTACAGCGCCGGCATCAGCAAGCGCTTGACCAGGTCACCATGGGCACCGAACAGAAACAGCGTGGTCGGTGGTGCGGGTTCTGCTTTCGATTTATTGCGGATCAGACGGGTCATTTTTTCGAAGTCTCCACGTGGCCGCCGAAGCCGAAGCGCTGGGCCGAGAGGATCTTGTCGCCAAAGGTGCCTTGCCCGCGCGAACGGTAGCGTGAGAACAGCGAGTTCGACAGCACCGGTACAGGCACCGATTGCTCCATGGCGGCTTCGATGGTCCAGCGGCCTTCACCGCTGTCAGCCACGGAGCCGGAGTACCCGTCGAGTTTCGGATCGCTGGCCAGTGCGTCGGCGGTCAGGTCGAGCAACCACGACGACACCACGCTGCCACGGCGCCAGACTTCGGCGATGTCGGCCACGTTCAGGTCGAAACGTTGGTCTTCCGGCAGGTTTTCGCTGGCCTTGGTCTTGAGGATGTCGAAGCCTTCGGCGAAGGCCTGCATCATTCCGTACTCGATGCCGTTGTGGATCATCTTCACGAAATGGCCAGAGCCGGCAGGGCCGGCGTGGATGTAACCGCGCTCGGCGCGATCGTCTTCCGACTTGCGGTCCTTGGTACGCGGGATGTCGCCCATGCCGGGGGCCAGGCTGTCGAACAGCGGATCAAGGCGTTTCACCACCTCGGCTTCGCCGCCGATCATCATGCAGTAACCGCGCTCCAGGCCCCAGACGCCGCCGGATGTGCCGACATCGACGTAGTGCAGGCCTTTTTCCGACAGGGTTTTCGCCCGGCGGATGTCGTCCTTATAGAAGGTGTTGCCGCCGTCGATGATGGTGTCGCCGGCTTCGAGCAAGGTGCTCAGGGAGTCAATGGTGTCTTCGGTCGGCGCACCGGCCGGCAGCATGACCCACACCGCACGTGGCTTGGCCAGGCCTGCGACCAGCGCCGGCAAGTCGATGACGCCCTTGGCGCCTTCTGCGGCCAGGGTGTCGACGAAGGCGGTATTGCGGTCGTAAACAACGGTGGTATGCCCGTTGAGCATCAGGCGACGCGCAATATTTCCGCCCATGCGGCCCAGTCCAATAATCCCGAGTTGCATGTGCTGATGCTCCCTACTACAAATAAAGTGTGTCAAAGGTTATAGCCCAACGCGACCAATGAGGGTTAGTCCAGAGCGTTGGCGTGAAGTTTCCGGGCATTGTGCCCGATCCTGACTGATAACGTCGGAAATCGAACTCAAGACACAACGACCATGAAAAATAAAAAAGTTCCCTTCAGGGGCAAAAGAAATCAAAATCGGTGCCGATAGTAATACAGCACCCGATGTCGGGGCGGTTTTACAGTTGATGCACGCCATTTGCGAGGTGAGCAATGGGCACAGTACAAGCAGCACGGCCAGCACAAACCCTTTACGTCACGATCCGTCGTGATGAATTGCGCCAGTTGAAAGAAGAGCGCGACCTGTTGAAGCAGGAGCTCGCGCAGCTGCGCTTACTCACACAAAGCTCTTCGGCTCAGCCCTTGCCCGTCACCGCGCGCGCACCACACGCCTGATCCCCCGCCTGACTCGGAAACAGCCTTCTGCTGTTTCCGACACCGCTTCCCAGCCTTGCCGTTTGCGGCAACTCACAAAGTTTTCACATCGACGTGTTGATACTCCGGCTCATTATGGCCGCTCGGTATCCGTGCGGTTTCCGTTCGTCGGCAACATGGAAGGCTCCCGACGGGTCGACGCGATTTGATTTTTTTGGCTGGAGCGCTGAATGACTGTGTTTAAACGCAGCAATACGACTGCGAAAGGTTTTGATTGGGCAGGATTTCTCTGGTTGTTCCTGTTCTTCTGGTATTTTTCCGGCATCACCCAATTACTCATTCAATTGACGGGCACCTCGGGCTTCACCGGGTTCCGCCAAGCCTTTGTGATGAGCGCCATCTGGCTTGCACCGATGCTGCTGTTCCCTAGACAGACTCGTGTCATGGCCGCGGTGATCGGCGTGGTGCTGTGGGCCTGCTCGATGGCCAGCCTGGGTTACTTCTTCATCTATCAGCAGGAATTCTCCCAGAGCGTCATCTTCATCATGTTCGAATCGAACATCAGTGAAGCGGGCGAGTACATGACCCAGTATTTCGCCTGGTGGATGGTGGCGGCGTTCCTCGCCCACACGCTGTTTGCTTATTTCCTGTGGACCCGCTTGCGCCCGGTGTACATGCCCCGTGGACGTGCGCTGGTGGCTGCAACCGCCATTCTGGTGGCCGTGGTCGGTTACCCGCTGATCAAGCAAACCGCGCGTACCGGCAGCCTGGCTGGTGGCTTCGAGAAATTCGAAACCCGTATCGAGCCGGCGGTGCCTTGGCAGATGGCTGTGGCGTATCACCGTTACCTCGACACCCTGGCCGGCATGCAAGACATGCTCGACAGCGCGAGCAAGATTCCACCGCTCAAGAACCTCAAGGACACGATGGCCAACCAGCCAGCGACCCTGGTGCTGGTGATCGGCGAGTCCACCAACCGTCAGCGCATGAGCCTCTATGGCTACCCGCGTGAAACCACGCCGGAACTGGACAAGCTCAAGGATCAGATGGCGGTCTTCGACAACGTCATCACCCCGCGCCCGTACACCATCGAGGCGTTGCAGCAGGTGCTGACGTTCGCCGACGAAGAAAACCCGGACCTTTACCTGTCCACGCCGTCCGTGGTCAGCATGATGAAACAGGCCGGTTACAAGACCTTCTGGATCACCAACCAGCAAACCATGACCAAGCGCAACACCATGCTCACCACGTTCTCCGAACAAGCCGACGAGCAGGTGTACCTGAACAACAATCGCAACCAGAACGCCGCGCAGTACGATGGCGACGTCATCGCGCCATTTAACAAGGCCCTGGCAGACGCCGCACCGCGCAAGCTGATCGTGGTGCATTTGCTCGGCACGCACATGAGCTATCAGTACCGGTACCCGCCGACCTTCAACAAGTTCACCGATCGCAAAGGCGTGCCGGAAGGCGTGCGTGACGACCAGGTACCAACGTACAACAGCTATGACAACGCCGTGCTGTACAACGACTTCGTGGTGTCCAGCCTGATCAAGGATTACGCCAAGTCAGATCCGAACGGCTTCCTGATGTACCTCTCGGACCACGGCGAAGATGTCTTCGACTCCGTGGGCCACAGCACGCTGGGACGCAACGAGGCCAAGCCGACGGCGCCGATGTACACCATTCCGTTCATGGCCTGGGCTTCGCCGAAATGGCGTGAAACCCACGACTGGAGTTTTGCCGGTGACCTCGCGCGGCCTTACAGCAGCTCGCAGCTGATCCACACCTGGGCGGACTTGGCGGGCCTGAGTTTTGATGAGCTGGACCGCAGCAAGAGCCTGGTCAGCGACAGCTTCACGCCGCGTCCGTTGATGATCGGCAATCCGTATGAGCGTCAGTCGCGCCCGCTGATCGACTTCAGCCTGATGAAACCGAAAAGCACGTCGACCGATCCGGCAGTCGCGCAGAAATGATGCCCTGAGGGATCGGCGCCGATCTTTCACTCTGTCGAGAACCCTGCGGGAGCTTGCTCCCACAGGGTTACACCAGCCCCGCCTTAACGTCTCCGAAACATCTTAAAATAACAATAATTCTCGTTTAGACCTAAATCCCCTCTCCCCCCTTCGTCTTTGAACAAACGGAATTTTTCCCTCGAAGACAAGGAGTCGGCTGCGATGTTCGCGCCTATCACCCGTTCCATAACCTTTACCCTGGGCCTGTGCAGTGCTGCGCTGAGCCCCGACCTGCTGGCTGAAACTGCCCCGGATCAAGAGCCGAGCCGCACCCTTGAACTGGGTGCAACCAATGTGACAGCCCAGGGATTGGGCAGCACCACCGAAAACACCGAGTCATACACCACCGGTGCCATGAGCACCGCTACGCGGCTCAACCTGTCGATCAAGGAAACGCCGCAATCGGTGTCCGTGGTCACGCGCCAGCAAATGGACGACTTCAAACTCGGCACGCTTTCCGAAGCCATGAGCCAGACCACCGGCGTAGTGGTTCAGCACAACGATTCGGACCGCGTCAGCTATTCGTCCCGCGGTTACTCGATCAACAACTTCCAGATCGATGGAATGCTCAACACCTTCAGCTACATGAAGTCCGATTCCGACACCATTATTTACGACCGCATCGAAGTGGTTCGCGGCGCGACCGGCCTGACCACGGGCGCCGGCGATCCTTCCGCGACGATCAACATGGTGCGCAAACGGCCGACCGCACAATGGGAGGCCCAGACCGGTGTCAGCGGCGGCAGCTATGACGATTACTACAGTTACGTCGATGTCGGCGGACCGCTGGCCTTCGACGGCCGCCTGCGCGGACGCGGTGTGCTGGCTTATCGCGACAGCGGTTCCTACCGAGACAAGTACGCGTTGCAACGGGAAGTCGGCTACGGGATTCTCGAAGCCGACCTGACCGATGACACCGTGCTGGCCGTGGGATACGACTACCAAAACAAACAGGTGCAAGGCACCTCTTGGGGCACTGTGCCCTACTGGAATGCTGACGGCAGCAAAGCCAACCTCGGACGCTCCACCAACATGGCCACGCCGTGGAGTTCCTGGCCACTGAAAGACAAGACCGCGTTTGCCACGCTGGACCAGCAACTGGGCGCCGGCTGGCACCTCAAGGCCGCTTACACCCACCGTGAGAGTGACACCGACGGCAAGATCTACTACGGCGGTGGCGGCTTCCCCGAGGCAGATCGCAGCGGCATGATCGCCAACGTCAGCCACATGGTCGGCACGCAAAAAATGAAAGCCTATGACTTCAACGTGTCCGGCCCTTATTCGCTGTTCGGGCGTGAGCACGAAATGATGATCGGCTATGGCGAAGCCGAACGCAGCGAAGACAACCCTTACACGGTAGACGGCCCGCGGTCGCCGGATTACGAGAAAGTCCCCGACTGGAAGTACATGGGTGGCATTCCCAAATTCCCGGACACCGTCACCGGCCTGAAAGGCTCCGATGAAAACACCCGGCAAAAGGCCGGTTACCTGGCCACGCGCCTGACCCTGACCGACGACCTGCATGCGGTACTCGGCAGTCGCTATGGCACGTGGGAAATTTCAAGAAAGGCCAACCAATACGACGGCAATCTGCAACTGACCGGTGTCGAATCCACCAGCCAGAAGCACAACGACATGTGGACACCGTACGCCGGGCTGCTCTACGACATCACGCCTGAATACACCGCTTATGTCAGCTACACCGATATTTTCAAGCCGCAGGACGAGCGTGACAGCAATCACAACTACCTCGATCCAGTGGTCGGCAGCAACTATGAACTGGGGCTCAAGGGCAGCCTGCTCGAAGAGCGACTGAACCTCGCCACCGCGGTGTTCTGGAGCAAGCAGGATAACGTGGCCGAACTCGACGACTCGGTGCCACCGGACCCGGTCACCGGTGAGGAGTTCTTCAAATCGGGCGGCAAAGGCAACAAAGTCCAGGGTTTCGAAGCCGAGGTCTCAGGTGAAGTGATGGCAGGCTGGAACATGACGGCCGGCTACACCTACACCCACTCGGCCAATGGCGAGAAGCAGCGCAACAACACCAACCAGCCGTTGAACATGTTCCGCTTCTCCACGGCTTATCGCTTGCCCGGCGACTGGCAGGCACTGACCGTGGGCGGCGCCGTGAACTGGCAAAGCGACGTCTACCGCGCCGCCAGACGCCCGGTCGGCCGTGGCGCCGATGGCGAGATCATTACCGCCAGCACCCACATCCGTCAGGAGGCCTACACGGTGGTCAAACTGATGTCGCGCTACGCATTTGATCAGCACCTGTCGGCTTCGCTGAACGTCGACAACCTGTTCGACAAGAAGTATTACGACAACGTCGGCTTCTACAACGGCGTCTACTGGGGTGACCCGCGCACGGTCACCCTGAGCCTGGACTGGAAGCTCTGACGCAGATCATATCCAGCTGACGGAATCGGCGGATAATGGCTTGGCAACATTGGTTCATGGACGAAAGAGCACCCTATCCGCAGTAGGAGGCACACCATGAAATGTACCGCGCTGATCCTTGCCAGTCTGATGATGTTCGGTTCGACCGCAGCCTTTGCCGAAGGCGGTGCCGAGCGCATGAGGTATTACTTCGAAACCCTGCACTTCAAACAACAGCAGGCCAACGGCATCGAGACCAGGACGATCGAGCTGAGGGTTCCGAACGATCAGACCGCGCAAGTGACCGAAACCTATCGGCCGACATAAACGATGGCAAACGGGCGTTCTGAGGGACGCCCTTTTTTATGCCCGCTCGACAGTTTTCACGCGCCCAAGAGCACGCCGCAACTCCCGCCCAGCAGCACCAGTAACCACGGCGGGCACCGCCAGAACAGCAGCGCCATCAATGCCAGGACCGCCATCAGAACATCCAGCGGCCCGAGGATCGAGGTGGTCCACAATGGCTGATACAACGCAGCCAGCAACAACCCGACCACCCCGGCGTTCACCCCGGCCAGCGCCGCTTGCACTCGGCCAATGCCACGCAAGCGTTGCCAGAACGGCAGGACGCCGATCACCAGCAGCAGCGACGGCAGGAATATCGCCAGGACGCACACCAGCGCGCCGCTCCAGCCGCTGATGGACGCGCCAAGGAACGCCGCAAACGTGAACAATGGTCCTGGCATCGCTTGCGCGGCGGCGTAACCGGCGAGAAACACGTCATTGTCGAGCAATCCCGTGCTCACGACCTGGCTTTGCAACAGCGGCAACACCACATGGCCGCCGCCAAACACCAGCGCCCCCGTGCGGTAGAAACGGTCGAACAGGCTGGTCAGCGAGTCCGGCCAGTAATGCGCAATCAACGGCAACCCCAACAGCAACGTCACGAACACAGCCATCGCCAGCCAGCCGGCCACGCGACTGACCCGAATCGACAAACCCTCCCGTGGCGCTGCATTGGCGTTGTGCAGCAAGACCAGGCCGATCAGCGCCGCCACGGCCATCACCGTCAGTTGCCCGCCCATCGTTGGCCAGAGCAACACCCCGGCAGTCGCCAGCAACGTGATGCCCACTTGCACCGGACCTCGGCATAACGTGCGGGCCATCCCCCACACGGCCTGGGCAACCACGGCGACGGCGACAATTTTCAGCCCGTGAATCAAACCGGCCGGCAACGCCCAGCCACCGTGGGTGATGCCCAATGCCAGCAGCGTCAGGATCAGCGCCGAGGGCAAGGTAAACCCTGCCCACGCCGCCAATGCCCCCCAATAGCCGGCGCGGGACAAACCCAGCGCCATGCCCACCTGGCTGCTCGCCGGGCCCGGCAGAAACTGGCACAGGGCAATCAGTTCGGCGTAGGCGGCTTCGCCGAGCCAGCGCCGACGCGCCACGAACTCGTCACGAAAATAGCCCAGATGGGCGACAGGACCGCCAAACGAGGTCAGCCCCAGGCGCAGAAAGATCAGGAAAATCGCCCACGGCTTGTCCGTTTTCACGGGTGCCCTGCCTTGCGCGTCATCGAGGCGGCTCATGTGGCGTTAAAGGTCCTTGGTCCAAAACAGCATTCGGCCATGGGCCGGGTCGAACATGCCGGGGGCAAATCCGAACTTGCCATAAGACGCCTGCGCGACGGCATTACCCTCGAGGACTTCCAGGGTGATCTTGCAGCAGCCGCGCTGGCGGGCGATGTCTTCAACTTTTTGCAGCATCTTCTGGCTCAACCCCAGGCCGCGAAACCTAGGCATCACCGCCACATCGTGCACGTTGACCAGCGGCCGGCAGGCAAACGTCGAGAAACCTTCGAAGCAATTGACCAGCCCGGCCGGTTCGCCACCGACAAACGCCAGCACGCTGAATGCATGGGGACGCTTGGCCAGTTCCCCCGGCAGTTGCCGCAGGATGTCTTCGGGCAGTGGGTGCCCGCCGCCCATCGGGTCTTCGGCGTAGGCATTGAGCACCACACCGATCGCCTCGGCATGCAGCCCATTGGTGTAGCTGGCCTGAAGCACTAGAATTTCTGCGGATTCCATTTCCATCGTCAACGTCCCGTCAAGTTGCCCCGGCGCGTCACTCGCGCCGGGAGGTCGACGGACATTATCGCGAGGCGCAATCGGCGACAACCCGAACCTGTTTCAAACGCCCCAGATCAGCGTTTCGGTCCAGCCCAACTCGGCAAAATCCTCAGCCCTCAGGGGCGATTCCCCGGCGCAGAAAAACTCGTCCAGCTGCGGCGGCTTGACCGAGGTGCCGCTGAGCATCGCGTGGACCTGGCCGCGATGATGCAGCTGGTGTTCGAACAAATGCGACAGCAGGCGCAGACGGCTGTCATGTTGCGGCGTGTCCCGGGCGATGGTCACGATTCGCCCCAGATCGGCGTCGCGCAATTGTTCGCAATAGGCAATCAGGCGACGGTCCACATGCGCTTGTTCACGCTGCAGATCGGCGGCCAACGCGAACGGCTCGTCTTTGGCAAAGAACACATAGCAATCAGGATGCGGATCGTCCCCGCGCAGTTCCCGCTCCAGCGCATCCACGTAAAACCAGTCGCACGTCAGGATGTGGTTGAGGGTGGCGATCAGGCTGGGGAAGAAGCTCACTCGCGGTGCCGCCAGTTCGGCCGGGCTCAGCTGAGTCCAGGCCTTGGCGAGTCGGTAATTGGCCCAGGCATTCTGATAGGCCATGGTCAGCAAATGGTGAGACAGAGGCTGATTCATATTCGCGGCTCCCGGCCATCAGGCTTCGGCGAAACGTTGCAACTGCATTTCCTGTAAACGGCTTAACGTGCGGCGGAACGGGAATTCCAGATAACCCTCGGTGTACAACGCCGCCATCGGCACCTGCGCTTCCAGGTACAGCGGCACCTTGCGGTCGTAGCACTCGTCCACCAGGGCAATGAAACGCCGGACACCGTCGTCATGCACCGACAATTGCGGCAGCTCGCGATCACCGGCCACGACCCGTTCGGCACCGTCTTCCGTGCCTCGGGCGATGCGCCCTTCACGTTTCTGTGCGCTCAGATTTGGCACTTCACTCAACAGAATAGCGCTGAAGGTGTCGCACAGCGCCATGAAGTCCATGGCGGCGAACGGTTGTTCGCACAGGTCGGCGTAGCGGCACCAGAGTACTGTCGAACTGGCCTGCACCACAGTGACCGAGCGGTAACCAACCGTGATCGGATCGCTGGACGTGGGCTGGCCTGCGGTCAACCCGTTGAACACCTCACCGAGCGCGCTCGGCTGCCCGGGCGCCGCCACCCAATACCGTTGCAGACCCGCGCCGGGATGCAGGCGATGGTCTTCGCCGCCATCCACCGCGATCACTTGCATGTGCTTTTTGATCGCTTCGATGGCGGGCACGAAGCGGTCGCGGTTGAAGCCATCGGCGTATAGCTGGTCCGGCGGTTGATTGGAGGTGCAGACCACCACCACGCCCTGCTCGAACATCACCTGAAACAAACGCCCGAGAATGATCGCGTCGCCGATGTCGTTGACGAACAGTTCATCGAAACACAGCACCCGCACTTCCTGGCTCAACTCACGGGCCAACGCCTTCAACGGGTCGGCGGTGCCGGTCAGCTGGAACGAGCGCTGATGCACCCAGCCCATGAAATGGTGAAAGTGTTGGCGTCGGGCCGGGACCTTGAGGTTTTGGTAGAACTGATCCATCAACCAGGTTTTGCCCCGTCCGACCGGCCCCCAGAGGTAAACGCCGGTGATCGGCGTGCGGCCTTCATGCAGGGCTTCGTGGCATTTTTGCAGCGCCCACACGGCATGTTCCTGGGCTTCGTCCTGGACGAAGCCCTTCTGTTCAATGGCGTGTTGCCAGGCGCTTAGGGGAGAGTCGACATTCATGCGCGGCAGTATGCCATGCGCTCGGGTTTACACAGAGATGTCCAGCCGGGCGATCTTGCCCTGCTCGTTGAGGCGGAACATGTAGCGCAGTTCCAGCGGACTGCCGGGAAAGGTCCCGGAAATCAGGTTGTGCACCAGGACTTTGCCGGTACGTTGCTGAACGTCGAGCACTTCGACCCGTGGTTCATAACGTTGCGCGGTGTCTTGCATCCATTGGGCGATGGCTTGCGTGCCGATCCGGTGTTGGCCCTCATCGAACACGTTGGCGTCCTCAGCAAAAAAACAGCCGACCCGCGAGGTGTCGCGGGCATTGGCGGCGGCAATGTAGGCGGCGATGGCGGGTGCCAGTGAAGAGGCTGGATTGGACATGGGTGCGGCTCCTTGTTGTTTGATTCTGGAGCCATGCTAGAACAGGTCTGTGTCAATTCTTGTCAGGAGTGAAACGCCCGGCGTCATCCGGTTGCATCTGCTTGTGCCAGGTGCGCAACAGGTCGCTGCGTCGCCCCGGATAGCGCTCGCCCTGCTCGTGAGCGGCCGAGATCCGGTCGGTACGAAACGTGCGGTAGGCACTGCGCAATTCGCACCAGGCGACAATGATCCGCACCTCATTGAGAAAACCCAGCGCCAATGGCCAGATCAGCCGCTGACTGGGCACCTGTTGAGCGTCTGCATAATCGATGTTCAGCTTGGATTGTTCGCGAATCGCCTGGCGAAACACGTTCAACGGCACGGCGTTTTGCGGATACCCATAGCCGCGCGGGCCCGGCAACACCGTCGGGTTGCGCAAAGCATCCTGAGCTTCAGGCGCCAACACGGCGGCAATCTTCGCCAGGGCATCGGCCGCGGCTTTGCTCAACACCTCGTCGCCACGCTGATCGACGTAACGCAATCCGAGCACGATGGCTTCGGTTTCGTCGGCATTGAGCATCAGAGGCGGCAGGAACAACCCGCTGCGCAACACGTAACCGACCCCTGCTTCGCCGAAGATGGGTGCGCCCAGCGCGGTCAACTCGGCGATGTCGCGGTACAACGTGCGTTCGGAAATCTGCAATTCCCCGGCGAGCGTCGCGGCCGTGGCCGGACGACTTTTACCCCGCAGTACTTGCAACAACGTGAGTAAACGAGTGGTACGCGACACGATCGGCAGGCTCTTTCCTGGAAAGTCGTCGGAGCTTAGCAGAGGCCGCTGTCAGAAGTTGGCAGGAGCGCCGCCCTGGTGGTCAGCTGTTTTGCCCTGCCTGGAAAAGCGCCTTGACGAGCCATATTACTCGCATCATATTAAATACATGTTGCTAGACATTTAAATCACCCCCGGCGTCGTTCCTCAGGAGTTACCTCATGCATTACACAGTCTTCGGCCGCAAAACCGGCTTGCGGGTTTCGGAACTGGCGCTGGGCGCCGGTAACTTCGGCACCGGCTGGGGGCATGGCGCCGAGCGTGACGAAGCCAAGCGCATTTTCGACGGTTACCTGGAAGCCGGCGGCAACTTCATCGACACCGCCAACGGTTATCAGGCCGGCCAGTCGGAAGCCATGCTCAGCGAGTTCATCGCACCGGAACGCGATCGCCTGGTTATCGCCACCAAATACACCATGGGTACCACGCCAGCCGCGGGCATTTCCCACACCGGCAACAGCCGCAAGAACATGGTTCGTGCCGTGGAAGAAAGCCTGAAACGGCTCAACACCGATCACATCGACCTGTTCTGGGCGCACATCAGTGACGGCGTGACGCCGATGGAAGAGATCCTGCGCGGCTTCGACGACCTGGTGCGCGCCGGCAAGATTCACTACGCCGGGCTGTCGAATTTCCCGGCCTGGCGCATTGCTCGCGCCGATGTCCTGGCCGAAGTACGCGGTTTCGCGCCGATTGCAGCGATTCAGGCCGAATACAGCCTGGCCGAACGCACCGCCGAATGTGAGTTGCTGCCGATGGCCGAAGCGCTCGGGCTGGCGGCTACGATCTGGTCGCCGCTGGGTGGCGGGTTTCTCACGGGCAAGTACCGCAGCAATGATGACAACAACCGCGCCGCCAAACTCGGCATGCTGGTCCACACCGAGAAAAGCGCCCACGAAACCGCCCTGCTCGACACCTTGCTCGCAGTGGCAGCGGAGCTTGAAGCCACGCCTACTCATGTGGCCATTGCCTGGCTGCGGGAAAAGGCCAAGCGTTCGACGACGGCGCTGATTCCGATTCTGGGTTCGCGCACTCGTGAGCAACTGGATGCGACATTGGGCGCGTTGACGGTGCAATTGAGCCCGGAGCAATTGTCGCGGCTTGATGGGGTCAGCAACGTGCCGAAGGGCGTGCCACATGAAACGATTGCCGGTTCGGCGGCGCGGTATACCGGGGCTGAAACCCTTGACCTGCCAATCATTCCGGTGGCCTGAAAAAGCTTCGCGGGCAAGCCTCGCTCCTACAGATTTGTGGCGTTCACAGACTTTGTGTTCGCCACAAGAAGGCGTCTTACCGGTCTATTTTGTGCCTGGCCGCATACAGGCACAGCATCTCCATCGCCAATGTCGCCGCCGCCAGTGACGTAATGTCCGCATGGTCGTAGGCCGGCGCGACTTCCACCACGTCCATCCCCACCAGATTGATCCCGCGCAACCCGCCGAGAATTTCCAGCGCCTGCACCGTGCTCAAGCCTCCACACACCGGCGTTCCGGTGCCCGGTGCGAACGCCGGGTCGAGGCAATCGATATCGAACGTCAGGTACACCGGGTTATCCCCCACCCGCGCACGAATCGCCTCGACAATCGCCTCACACCCTTGCCGATGCACCTGCCGCGCATCCAGCACCTGGAAGCCCTGGTGATCATCATTGGTGGTGCGCAAGCCGATCTGCACCGAGCGCGACGGATCCACCAAACCTTCCTTGGCCGCGTGCCAGAACATCGTCCCGTGATCGACGCGCTTGCCCTCTTCGTCCGGCCAGGTATCGCTGTGGGCGTCAAAGTGAATCAACGACAGGGGGCCATGTTTGCGCGCATGGGCCTTGAGCAGCGGATAACTGACGAAGTGGTCACCGCCGAAGGTCAGCATCGCGCAACCGCCGTTCAGGATGTGCTCGGCGTGGGCCTCGATGCTTTCCGGCACCGCGTGCGGCGAGCCGTAATCGAAGGCGCAATCACCGTAGTCGATGACCGCCAGATGATCGAACGGGTCAAACGTCCATGGCCAGTGACGTTCCCAGGCAATCCCGGTCGATGCGGCACGAATGCCGCGCGGGCCGAAGCGCGCACCGGGACGGTTGCTGGTGGCGGTGTCGAACGGCACACCGCTGACCACCACGTCGACGCCGCGCAAATCACGGCTGTAGCGACGACGCATGAAACTGGTGATACCGGCGTAAGTACTTTCGGCGGCAGTACCGAAGAGGCTGTCGCGGGTCAGGGCCTGATCGTTTTGAATCGGGACGTCCATGGGATCTCCTTATTATTTATTGGCGGCTACGGAAAGTGGTCCACAGGCGAGTGCGCGAGCGCATGTCCTTGAGGCTCATGCTGCGGTCGGCGTACAGCCGTTCGCGGGTGTCGGCCAGGGGGTAGATGTCCGGGTCGGTCCGCACGGCTTCGTCCACCAGTGGCGTCGCTGCACGGTTGGCCGTGGCAAAGAACAGCGTGTTGGTCAGCGCCGCGACGGACTCGGGGCGCAACATGAATTCAATGAATGCCCGAGCCGCTTCGGGGTGTGGCGCGTCCTTGGGTATCGCCAGGTTGTCCTGCCAGACCAGCGTGCCTTCCTTCGGAATCCGGTAGGCCACCTCGAACGGTTTGTTGGCCTTGCGCGCCTGGTCGGCGGCCATGCTGGCGTCGCCGTTATAGGTCAAGGCCAGGCACACGCTGCCATTGGCCAGATCGCTGATCTGCCGCCCGGTGGCGACGTACAGCACATTGGGCTGCAACTGATGCAACAACGCCTCGGCGGCGGTCAGATCTGCCTTGTCGGTGCTGTAGGGATCTTTACCGAGATAGTGCAACGCCAGGCCAATCACTTCCTGGGGCGAATCGAGAATCGCAATGCCGCAGTCCTTCAGCTTGCCGGCGTATTGCGGTTTGAACAGCAGATCGAGGCTGTTGAGCGGCACATCGGGCAAGCGTTTTTGCACCGCCTCGACGTTCATCCCCAGCCCCAGCGTGCCCCAGGTATACGGCACGCCATAACGATTGCCGGGGTCGACAGCCGCCAGTTTTTCCAGCAGGTCCGGGTCGAGGTTGGCGTAGCCCTTGAGCCCTTCGTGGGGAATCTCCTTCAGCGCACCGGCCGCCAGACCACGGGCCAGCACGCTGGAGGACGGCACCACCACGTCATAACCGCTGCCGCCGGTGAGCAGTTTGGTTTCCAGCACTTCCGAAGAATCGAACGTGTCGTAACGCACATGAATGCCGGTTTCCTTTTCGAAATGCTGCAGGGTTTCAGGCGGCACGTAATCGGCCCAACTGTAGAGGTTGAGGGTTTTTTCCTCTGCCTGGGCCGACGCGGCCATGGCGAGAAAGAGCGCGGGTAAACCCAGTTTGAATACGGGAGCCATGACGAACACCTGACCAGAGGAAGTGGTTGCAGCGTGCGCCCTCGGATACATTGGCGAAATACCAAGTTTGTTAACCTGACTTTATTGCGGAGTAATGTTTGATGCTCGGTCAACTCCACGACCTCGACCTGCAACTGCTGCGCCTGTTTGTCCGCGTGGTGGAATGCGGCGGGTTCAGCGCAGCGCAAGGTGAACTGGGGTTGAGCCAGTCGAGCATCAGCCAGCAAATGGCCAGACTCGAAACCCGGCTCGGCTATCGTTTGTGCAGTCGCGGCAAGGGTGGATTCCGGGTCACGCCCAAGGGCGAACAGTTGCTGAGCGCGACGCGCGGGCTGTTTGAGTCCATCGAAGCGTTCCGTCATCAATCCAACGGTGTGGCGGGTCGGTTGATCGGCGAAGTGCGCCTGGGTTTGTCCGAAGCGCTTGATCAATCGGTGCTGCAAAAAGTCGCCGATGCCATCCGTCGCTTTCGTGAACGGGACGAATCGGTGCGCATCGAGTTGATGAGCGCCATGCCCGGCGAAATGGAACGCCTGTTGCTGCAACAACGGCTGGACCTGGCGATCGGCTATTTCTCCCAAGTGCAAAGCGCATTTGACTACCGCGAACTGTTCAGCGAAACCCAGCACCTGTACTGCGCCCCGGGTCATCCGTTGTTCACCGACGACGCGCCGGACGATATGGCGTTGCAGGCGTGCGACCGGGTCGATCATCCCTATCGTTTTCTGCGCAGTGACGAGCCGTTTCAAGGCAAATTATGTTCGGCACGGTCCGAGCAGGTCGAAGGCACCCTCGCCTTCATCCTGTCCGGCAAGCATGTCGGCTATTTGCCTGAACATTTTGCCCGCAGCTGGGAAGACAAAGGTTTGCTGCGCGCCGTGCGCCGGGATGACCTGAGTTTTGATGTGGCGTTTCATCTGGCGCGCCATCGTGCCCAGGTGCCGGGGGATGCGCAGAAAGCCTTTGAAGAAGACCTGCTCGCCGCGTTTGAATGAACACGCACGGACCTGTGGCGAGGGAGCTTGCTCCCGTTCGGCGGCGCAGACGTCGCAAGATCTGCACACAAGGTGTGGTTGAAGGAATGCCGGGGGCCGCTACGCAGCCCAACGGGAGCAAGCTCCCTCGCCACAGCTCCGTGTGTATCGTTTGCCCTCGGTGCCCGCTGCTGGCATCCTGCGCCTCCATTTTTTGACCTGGCCCCTGGCGCTTTCCTCGTGACCTCTTCCGAACACGCAAAACCCCAGCCCCGTTCCGACCTGATCTACGGCCTCAACGACCGCCCACACCTCACCGCCACGGTCTTCGCCGCCTTGCAGCATGTGCTGGCGAGTTTTGTCGGCATCATCACGCCCACCCTGATCATGGGCGGTGCTCTGGGCCTGCAAAGCGAAGTGCCGTACCTGATCAGCATGGCGCTGTTTGTCTCGGGCCTGGGCACCTTTGTTCAGGCGCGTCGGTTCGGCCCGATCGGTTCCGGCCTGTTGTGCCTGCAAGGCACCAGTTTCTCGTTCATCAGCGTGATTCTCAGCGCCGGGTTCATGGTCAAGGCCCGGGGTGGCGGCACCGATGAAATCCTCTCGACGATTTTCGGCGTGTGCTTTTTCGCGGCATTTATCGAAGTGGTGTTGAGCCAGTTCATCGGCAAGCTGCGGATGCTGATCACACCCGTGGTGACCGGCACCATCATTACCCTGATGGGGCTTTCGCTGATCAAGGTCGCGATGACCGACATCGCCGGCGGCTTTGGCGCGGCGGACCTTGGCGCGGCCAGTCATCTGGGGTTGGCGGCGTTGGTGCTCGGCACGATCGTGGTGCTGAACCGGGTCGATGTGCCGTTCCTGCGCCTGGGGGCGATTGTCATTGGCCTGACTCTGGGTTACGTCGTGGCCTGGCTGATGGGCGACGTCAATTTCGCCAGCCTGCCCGACGTGCCGCTGATGAGCGTGCCGGTGCCGTTCAAGTACGGCTTCAATTTTGACTGGGTGGCGTTTGTGCCGGTGGCGGTGATTTTCCTGGTGTCGCCGCTGGAAGCCGCCGGAGACCTGACCGCCAACTCGATGATTTCCCGGCAACCGGTCAAGGGTCCGATTTACATCCGCCGGATCAAGTCCGGCCTGCTTGCTGACGGCCTGAACTCGGCCATGGCGGCGGTGTTCAACAGCATGCCGATGGTGACCTTCGCGCAAAACAACGGAGTGATCCAGCTCACCGGCGTGGCCAGCCGTTACGTGGCGTTCTTCATCGCCGGCCTGCTGGTGTTGCTGGGGCTGTTCCCGATGATTGGCGCGGTGCTGCAATTGATGCCCAAACCGGTGCTCGGCGGCGCGGAACTGGTGATGTTCGGCACCGTGGCGGTGGCCGGCATCAAGATCCTCGCCGAGGCCGGTCTGCATCGGCGCAACATGCTGATCGTGGCGATTTCCATCGGCATGGGCCTGGGGGTCGCAGCGGTGCCCGAAGTGCTGCGCGAGCTGCCCAAGGCGCTGCACAACATCTTCGAATCACCGATCACCGTCGGGGCGTTGTGCGCTATCGTGCTGAACATCTTCCTGCCCGAGGAATTCATCGAGCTGGAAGAGGACGATTTTGATCCGGAAGCGTCGATCTTGCAGGTCATGGAAAACCCCGATGTCCCGGCCAAGGGTGAACCCCCACGGCCTGCGGCAGTCGCACTGTTGAACCGCTAGAAAGCTCGAGGGCTGAGCCCGTGGCGGCTCAGCCCTTTTCTTTATGAGAGTGTCTACATGCGCAGCGTCCACGCCGTCATCCTTTCTCTGCTGTTGCTCTCCCTGAGCGCCTGCGCCCTCTTCCCCCATCGCGATCCGTTGAACATCAACGTGGTCGGCATCGAGCCGCTGCAAAGCCAGGATATGGAAGTGCGCTTTGCCGTGAAGATCCGGGTACAGAACCCCAACGAAACGCCGATCGACTACAACGGCGTGGCGCTGGATCTGGAAGTCAATGGCCAGCCACTGGCGTCCGGCGTCAGCGATCAGTCGGGCTCGATTGCACGCTTTTCCGAAACCGTGCTGAGCGTGCCGGTGAGCGTTTCGGCGTTCTCGGTGTTACGCCAGACGTTGGGGCTGAGCCAGACGCAGACACTGAATAATCTTCCCTACGTGTTACGCGGCAAACTGGCGGGCGGCTTGTTTGGAACGGTGCGCTTCGTGGACACCGGGAAGCTGAGCTTGCCGGGGTCGACAGCCGGAACTCGGTCATACCGACAATGAATATCCCCTGTGGGAGCGAGCCTGCTCGCGAATGCGGTGTGTCAGAAAACACATGCATTGACTGACACTCCGCCTTCGCGAGCAGGCTCGCTCCCACAGGGGGTGATGTTGTTCAACCAGTGACGGTTATGCGGTGCAACGGACGCCGGGCCGGGCGCGCGTAGTGACCGATCACGTCGTAGTCCTAACGCGCGCGACTTTATTTTCTAGCGCCAATCCAGATAACGAAACAGTTCCTCCTCCTGATCAAAGTGCAGTCGCACGAGGGTATCCAGACGAATCAACTGATGCTGGATCTCATCAGCAGATGCCGTTGCGGGGTCGGAACTGAAGTCGCTACTCATGCGCGCCAGTAAATGGATAAGACGAAAAATCTCCCGGTGAGCGTGGCTCATAGCCGACATCGGGTCCTCGCCCGGCATGCTTCGCGTCAGCAGCGGGTACAGTATGTTTTCATCTTCGTGTTCATGCTGCGCCAGTGATGTTTGCAGCTTGTTGACCAGTTGCGCCAAGTCGGTCTGTGCTTGCGCCAGTGGGCGCTGGGCGAAGTCATTGGCGAGTTGGTGCAGATCACTCAGTACGGTGGAGAGTTGCTGGTGTTCATCTTGCAGGCGATCGATATGTTCTGCGGCAAGCTTTCGTTTCCTCAGCACCCACATCGGCCCCAGTGCCCGCAAGGCGTTAAGGATAATCACCACGTCGATACCCTCCTGCACCACGGCGCCAATCAGCGGCGGCAGGTAACCGAGGGCCGCCACCGCCATGGCCAGCAACGACATCCCCATGCCGACCAGCACACCCTGGCGGGCGATGTAGCGGGTGCGTCGGGCAATGTCCAGCGCCTCGACCAGACGATCCAGACGATCCACCAGCAGCACAACACCTGCGGCTTGTGCAGAAGCAGTGGCACCGCTGGCCCCCATGGCTACGCCGACGGTGGCCGCCGCCAGGGCCGGGGCATCGTTGATGCCATCACCGACCATCAGTGTGCTGGTGCGCAGGCAACCTTCCTGTACAGCACGCACTTTATCCTCAGGGGTCAACCCGGCACGCAGCTCGTCAATCCCGGCAGATAGCGCAATCATCTCGGCGGTTTCCAGGCGATCCCCGGTGAGCATGACTATCTTTTCGATGCCCCGATTACGCAGTCGATGCAGAGTCTGTGGCGTTTCGCGCCGAACCTTGTCCGAGAAAACCAGCAGGCCCGCGAGTTGCCCATCCACGTCGATGAAGCTTCCACTGCACGCCAGGTAATCCATGTGGCGCAGCATGGCGGCGACCCAGTCAGTTTCAGGGGCGTCTTTGTGAGCGAAAGACAACGAGCCGAAACGCACCTGCACGCCATCGACTTGCCCACAAAGTCCAGAGCCTGGGCTTTCTTCTACTTCCTGTGGGACGCTCAGAGGCAATTGACGCTGATGCGCCGCCTCAACGATGGCCTGGGAGACAGGGTGCGTCGAGGCCTGCGCCAGCGAAGCGGCCAGGCCAAGCAGGCGCTGCGAATCGACCAGTCCGTTGACCTCTATCGACTGCAGACGGGCATGGCCGCTGGTCAGCGTGCCGGTCTTGTCGAGGAACACCTGCTTGACTCCGGCCAACGCTTCCAGGGTCACGCCGTCCTTGATCAGTATCCCGCGCCGCGCTGCCCTGGAAATCCCCGACATGATGGCAATCGGTACGGCCAGAATCAAAGGGCAAGGTGTGGCCACCACCAGTACCGCCAGCGCTCGCAAAGGATCACCACTCAATTGCCAGGCCAATCCGGCAATCAGCAACGTCAGCGGGATGAAGAACAATGCATAGCGGTCGGCCAGGCGCACGAAAGGTGCGCGTGAACGACGTGCCTCCTCGGCCAGCCGCACTATGCCGGCATAGGTACTCTGCGCGGCCGTTCGCGTGGCGATTATCAGGATGGGGGCACCGACATTGGAAACGCCGCTGGGCAGTTGCTCTCCTTCTCGGCGGGTGACGGGCAACGACTCACCGCTGAGCGCCGATTCGTCCAGAATGGCCGCAGGACTTAGCAACCGACCGTCGACCGGTATCACCTCCCCCAGTCGCACCAGCAATGTCTGATTCAGCTGGACCTGCTCAACGGGGATCTCGCGCAAGCCGCCCTCCTCCTGCAGCCAGGCAAAACGTGGCGCCCGGTCGATGAGCGCACGAAGCTCACGGTCGGCGCGTTGCTTGGTGAAAAACTCCAGGGTCCGTCCGGTCGCCAGCATTAAGGCAATCACCGCTGCCACCAGTGTCTGATCAAAGACCAGGGCGGCAGTGATCGACAGCAGCGCGATCAGGTCGACACCGGCCTCGCGCCGGGCCAGGCGCCTGACGATTTCAAGGAGCAGTACCGCAGCCATCACCAGACTTCCGGCGGCCCAGCACCTCGATGCCCAATCAGGTGCCTGCGCAACATACGCAATGCCGCCGGCCAGCAGCGTCAGTGCGGTGAGCAGCAACAGAACAGGGTCCAGCCACTTACTGAGCATCGAAGTGAGTTCCTCAAAAGCGATTTGCAGGCCTCGCTGTAAAACAGCTGTCGCTCATCGAGGTATAGCTTAGGACTCGAATGTCTTTCGTGTCCCCGGCGCGCCGCAATTTCAGCGCTGGACACAACAGAAGTCGCGGTTGTGCCCGGACGAACCAGGTGTAAACCTATTTCAGGACTAGACAGTGCAAAAGGCTGAAGCAAGGCGTGCGTTAACGCTGCGATCACATCTTCTCTTCGACGAACGAGTCTGATTGTCTGACCGCCAGAATGCTGCCCTGCAACGAATACAGCGCGCGCTCCATAGTGCTGCCGATGAATCGATTAGTACCCACCCGATGCAAGGTGCCCATCACCACGACGTCAGCCTGGTAATCATCGACAAATGCACTGATCACCGGCATCGGCAGCCCCATGAAAAAATGCCGGCGCTCTGGAGCAATGCCATAGCGCTCAGCCAGGGTGTTGAAGGCCTGATGAAGGGACGCTCGCAACTCATCCATGAAGGCCACATTCCAGCAGCCGGTGATCAGCGGCGTATCGCCATTGAATGCAGGCGATAAGTCATAGGCGTAAAGCAGGTGCAGCGATGCGTCGCATTGCACGGCCAGCGTATGAGCTGCCTGAATAATGGCATCGTTCACATCACGGATTTGTGTGACCGTATCAAACAGGTCCACAGCGGCAACGATCTGATGAGGCAACTCATGATGGACCTGGTTGACCAGGTGCAACGCAACGGGACACCCGCGCAGCAAATGGTAATCCAGAGGTGTGACGAACACTCGTCCAAGTACCGGGTCCACCGTGACATCCTTGATGACCAGGTCGGGCTTGAGCTCTTCTACACACTTCACGATGTCGAGCAGTGGATCGCAGGTGAAGACAACTTGCACGTTCACCTCCAATCCCTGTGCATTGAGACGCTGAAGTGTCTGGTCCCTCCAGTGGAGATAATGGCGCTGATATCGCGGGTCCCCCTCCTCGTCTCGGTTCTCTTCCCACACATGCGCCATGGGCGCGGGTTCGATATAGGCCCGTACATCCAGCATGGCTCCACTGGCCCTGGCCAGGGCGATGGCACGCAGCAAGGCTGGGGCCTCTTTCAGGTTTGGGTTGGCGATCAGCAGCAAGCGTTGATAGTGGGCCATCACACACCTCGTCTATACACCGGCCCATAGCGTGGCCATGTTCAAAGACTGCGCTCGTTGCGCCCTATGCCTGTTTGATTTACATCAAATCCAGGCAATTGAGTGCACTGTCACAAGAGATCTGATCCAGATCATATTCAGGCGCAGTCAGCGGAGTAGAAAGAAGTGAATCGCGAGATTTGCCACTGCGCGCCAACCTATGAAGACGGCTGGAGGATCGCATCATGCTCACTGTCAAAGACCATAATGATCGGGCCTCTGAAGCCTATTCCAAAGTCACTGGGAAATACTTGATCGAAGCGCTCAAGGATGGTCGTCACGTGTTGATCCGGCAACTGACGGAAAAAGACCGCGAGCGAGAGTACCGCTTCATCAAACATCTGTGCCCTGAGTCCCGGCACATGCGCTTTCTCATGCAGAGCAACGAACCCGGCAACAAGCAGTGCCAGGCATACATTGTATTGGTCCACGAAAATGGCCAATTGATCGAGATCGGCGTCAGCCGGTATGTCGCCACGGGCGAATACAAATGTGAATGTACGGTGACAGTCGCCGATCAATGGAAGCGTCTGGGTTTGGGTACGCTATTGCTGGAACATTTGATCACGGCCGCGCGCAAGAACGGTTTTCACCAGATGTATGCGCTCGACGCCTCCAGCAATGCCCCGATGCGCGACCTGGCCAGATCACTGGGCTTCGAGACGCGCGACGATCCCTACGATACCCGTCAGGTGATTCACTGCCTGTACCTGTAAAACAACGGGGCTGTTGAAGCACCTTGATCTGGTGACTCATATAAGCGGCCTATTGGCCCGCGAGGTGAGGAATCTGGCCCCCGACACCTTCTCTCAAGCCTTTGCACCCTTTATTGACGAAACTCAATTGTTCATCTGGAGCAAGGCGTAGGAATAATCAAACAGGTGATGAATCGACACAAAAGTTTGCGTTTAAACACAATGTGTCGAGGACCTGCGGATCGATCTCCGGCGGTTGTGCGCAAGCGCAATACCGCTGGCGGTAACCCACCCTTACGGGGACGACGGTCATGAACACACCCTCCCAAGACATGCTGGATAACCTGTATGGCTCACCTCGGCACATTGACCAGGCTGCCATCGCACCGCTTCTGCGCCAATACGCTGAGCCTCTGCCGGCGCTGGACTCATCCGCCTTTGGTGAAATGTTCGATCGCTATGCGGATGCGCGCGTGGTGATGATTGGTGAGGCCAGTCATGGCACCAGTGATTTTTATCGAACCCGGGCAGCGATCACCCAAAGGCTGATTGAGCAACACGGGTTCAACATTGTGGCCGTTGAAGCCGACTGGCCGGACGCCGGCCATGTCGACCAGTATGTCCGGGGGTTGGCACACTCGGCTTGGAAACGTCACATCTTCAGCCGATTCCCGACCTGGATGTGGCGCAACACCGACGTGAGAGCATTCGCCCACTGGCTGCATCTCTACAACCACACCCTCGCCACGGAACGTCGCGTCGAGTTCCGCGGACTGGACGTCTACAGCTTGCGCAACTCCATCCATGAGGTGCTGAGTTATCTGGACCGGGTCGACCCACAGCTGGCCCACGAGGCCCGGCGGCGGTATGGCTGTCTGACCCCTTGGCAGGATGATCCCGCGTTGTATGGTCACTTCGTCGAACGTGCCGGCTTGATGCCTTGTGAGCAACCGGTGATTGAACAGCTCGACGCCATGCTGGCCGAACAACTGGCCGGGCTCATCCAGAACGACGAGGCCTTCTTCAATGCGGCGCAAAACGCTCGGGTGGTGCAGGCGGCGGAACAGTATTACCGTGCGATTTATCGAGGGTCGACCGCCTCATGGAACCTGCGTGACCGGCACATGTTCGACACACTTCGGGCACTGCTTGAGCACCGGGGTCCACAAGCCAAAGCCGTGGTCTGGGCGCACAATTCTCATATCGGCAACGCGGCTGCGACGGAAATGGGCTGGAAGGGTCAGTTCAACATCGGTCAGCTGTGCCGCAGTGCTTATGGGCGCGATGCCGTACTGATCGGCATGAGCACCGACCGTGGCCAGGTGGCCGCAGCCGATGACTGGGACGGCGACATGCTCATCAAGGACATCCGGCCCTCTCGCCCGGACAGTTGGGAGCACCAGTTCCTCAAGGCGGGTGTGCCGGCGTCATTGACCGACTGGCGAGACCCAACGCGCAAAGAGCTGCGCCGTGTGCTGTCCAAACCGTTGCTGGAACGGGCCATCGGGGTGATTTACCGCCCTGAAACCGAGCGTGGCAGTCACTACTTCGAAGCGACGCTGGCCGAACAGTTCGACGCCATGATCTGGATTGAACAGACCCAACCCGTGACAGCACTGGCGCTACCGAAAAGCCAGAGACTCGAACCGGAAGACGAAACCTATCCGTTTGGCGTGTGAGGCCGGTCAGGCGTTGTCAGGCGGGGTCGTGCAAATACTTCTCGAACCAGTCGCCAGCGAGTCTGGCGACTTCTTCAAGGGCTCCAGGTTCTTCGAAAAGATGAGTCGCGCCCGCCACAATTTCCAGCTGCTGCTCACACTGCAAGGCCTGACTGCTTTGATCATTCAGTTCGAGCACCACCGGGTCCTGGGCGCCTACGATCTGCAAGGTGGGTGCCCTCACCTGCGACAATGCAGCCCCCGCCAGGTCGGTGCGCCCTCCGCGGCTGACCACCGCATGCACCACCTCCGGGCGCACGGCCGCCGCCAACAACGCCGCCGCAGCACCGGTGCTTGCGCCGAACAGACCGATTCGCAGCGAGTGCAACTCCACGTCCCGACCGACCCAGTCGATAACTTCCACCAGTCGCCTGGCGAGCAAGGCAATATCGAAACGCAGCTCCCCGGTGAGGTTGTCCAGACGTTGCTCTGGCTCCGTGAGCAGGTCGAACAGCAGCGACGCCAGCCCCCGCTTGGCCAAGGACTCTGCGACAAACTGATTGCGTGGGCTCAGACGGCCACTGCCGCTACCGTGCACGAAGATCACCAGACCGTCAGTCTGCAGCGGCAGACGCAAATCGGCCGATAACTCAACCTCACGCAATTCCAGCTGTCGAGATTGAGGCTTAATCATCGAAAGGCTCCCGCGAGGCAGAATCGGTGGCGCCTTCTCGCTGCCAGGCCAATTGCAACAAATCAATGACTTCTTCGTCCGAGGTCTGGGGGAAACTCAAGTACCAATACCCGATCGACATCATCCATTCAGGTATGAGTGGGCAGATCACCTCATCGACTTCGAAGCTCAGCGTGTCCACCGTTTCCCGCGGCGCAACCGGCACGGCAACGACGATACGAGCAGGTGCCTGCATACGCACCGCGCGGATCGCCGCCATCATCGAGGCGCCCGTCGCCAGGCCGTCATCCACCAGAATCACCACCTGCCCCTTGAGCTGCAAGGGTGGCCGGGCGCCCCGGTACAGGTGCTCCCGCCGCTGCAATTCCCGTGTTTCACGCGCGACCACGGCGTCGAATGCGGCCGGGGAAATCGGGTGAGCCCGCAGCGCTTCTTCATTTCGGATCTGGATACCGCCACTGGCGATGGCACCCATGGCGAACTCGGGGTTGGACGGCACGCCCAGTTTGCGCACCAGCATCAGGTCCAGGCGCACGCCCAGGGCCTTGACCACTTCATAGGCGACCGGAACGCCGCCACGGGGCAAGGCGAGGACGATGACATCGGGTCGATGGGCGTATTTGAGCAACGGTTCCACCAGACGTCGACCGGCTTCTGCCCGGTCCTCCAATGTGGTTTGTAATGAGGGGCTTTGACTCATGAAAAACCTCCTCAGGCGATGACGCCTGTCGTTTCGTTACACCATGGCCTTGTCCGGCTAGACCGCCAGAACACTGCAAGGCACCTGGTACAGAATATGTTCGGTCGTGCTGCCCAGCAGCTTCTCCAGGCCGTGGTACTGGACTCTGCCCATCACGATCACATCCACCTGCTGCTCGTTGGCAAAATCGCTCAACGCCGCGACCGGATGTCCGAGAACAAAATGCCGACGGTCAGAGGGGACGCCGTACCGACCGGCCAATTTGCTGAACGATTGTTCCTCGGTGGTGCGCAACTCTTTGGTGATGTCTGGAAGCGCCAGCCCCCCCATGTCTGCCAGATAGACCCCTGAAAGATCGCAGGCATACAGCAGGTGCAGCTCGGCATCGCACTGCAACGCCAGATTGGTGGCTTGCTGAATGATCCGCTCGTTCAGCTCGCTGTCCGCAGGCGCCGCATCCGACGCGTCAACCGCCGCCACGACCTTGCGCGGCAAGGCATGACCACCGCCGCCCACCAGATAGACCGGTATCGGGCAGTGCCGCAACAAATGCCAATCCAACGGGGTGAAGAATGCGCGTTTGAGCGCTGATTCGTGCTGCACTTCTTTGATCAGCAGGTCGGGCTGCATTTCCGTGACGTGATCAAGAATGTCTTGCTTCATGTCGTCGGCCCACATCACCTCTGTCGTCACTTTGAGCCCCAGCGCATTGAGATTGGTTGCCTGGTTTTTCAGCCAGTCGCGATGGTCCTGAAGGTAGCTTTCCCGGGCTTTTTCCTGCACGCCTTCGTCAAGCAGTGACAGTCTCTCCAACGGTTTTACAAGCGCAGCAATATGCAAGCTCGCGCCGCTGGCCTTGGCCAGAGCGGCCGCATGGTTTATCGCTGGGGAATGGCGCAGGGCCGGGTTGATGATGAGTAGCAAGCGTTGATATTGGCTCATGATCTGACTCCATACAGGGGGACTCGACGTCCATCGCTGCCCCATTGCTGAGACTAGTCGTAACGCCTGCGCCGGATCAGGCACCCGCGTTGATTCAGCGTCCTCTGTTGATGTCGCCCTGGCGTTGATTTATATCAAATCCCCGCGTAACGCCGTTCATTGGACCAATGCAGGTCATGGATCGGGCTTTCATTTCACCGTACTTGATCAATATCAACAGGGCCGGGCCGAGCAGGATTACGTTGGCAAAATGGGACGGCATTTTTGCTGTGCTCAGGACTTTGATGCTTGCCGGTTCCTTGATGGTGTGATGCCTCCACCGCACCGGCTTTCGACAGGAGACGGCAATGTCGACCCAACTTGCGAGTCAGCGGTTGCGCTTGTACGACAGCGATGAACTCGATGGTGTGCTGCAGGCGATGGCGCGCCAAGCGGCGATATTGTTGCCGCCCGCTCAATCGGCACTGATTGGCATCCAGCGTCGCGGCGAGCCGCTGGCACAGCGCTTACAGCAGCATCTTTCGCGTCAGACCGGCCAGCCAGAACTGCCGCTTTACCCCCTGAAGGTCAAGCGTTATGCCGATGACCTCAAGGTCCTGCATGCACAGACGGAATTGACTGAGAACCCACTTCTGGGCGAGCTGGACCTTGCCAATACCACCCTGCTTGTTGTCGACGATGTGCTTTTTGAAGGCCACTCCCTTCTGCGCACCTGTGCCTATTTGGCGCAGCTGGGGGCCCGTCGGGTCTACACTGCGGTATTGGTTGACCGGCATGTTTGCCAGCAACCGATCCGTGCCGACATTGTCGGCGTGCACCTGCAAGTTGCCGCCCATGACATCGTCGAATGCAACGTCCCGCCCTACGAAATGGAGTTCTGCATTGAAGTGTTGCGGCATGGTGCTGTCCGATGACGGCGCAACTGTTCGATAAGCCTCAAAGGAGCCAATGCATGCTCACCGACCGCCCGCTTCTTTTTGCCCTGCAAGGCAGTGAGCACTATGCAACCCGCGTCGCGCAGCGGCTTGGCTGCCAACTGGCCCCGCATGAAGAGCGCGACTATGAAGATGGCGAACATAAATGCCGACCGCTGGCGTCGGTTAACGGTCGCGAGGTCGTGGTGTTCCATGCTTTGTATGGGGATGACCGGCAGAGCGCTAACGATAAGTTGTGTCGCCTGTTGTTCTTTTGCGGAGCACTCAAGGATGCCGGCGCTCGCCATGTGCAAGTCGTAACACCCTATCTCTGTTACGGACGCAAAGATCGTCGCAGCCAACCTCAAGACCCCACGATCACCCGCTACCTGGCGGCCATGATTGAAGCCTGCCACGTTGATCGTCTGGTTGCCCTGGAGGTGCATAATCCGGCCGCGTTCGACAATGCCTTTCGCATTCCGACGTGGAACGTGCAGTGCACAGAATTATTCGCCGAGCATTTCGCCAGGTTCGTCGGCGACGCCGACGTGGTGGCGGTGTCCCCGGATTCCGGTGGTGCCAAGCGCGCCGAACAGTTTCGTCAGGCCCTCGAACGACATCTGGGACGCTCAGTGGGCAGTGCGCTGATGGAAAAGCACCGTGCTCACGCGACGCTGACAGGCGCCCTGTTGGTGGGCGACGTATCGGGTAAGACAGCCATTGTTTTCGACGATCTGATCAGTACCGGTGAAACGCTGAAGCATGCGGGCCTTGCCTGTCAAAAGGGTGGAGCCAGCCGATTGTTTGCCGCGGCGACCCATGGTTTGTTCACGGCGGGCAGCCATCTGTTCGACAAGCCGCTTTTCGAGCACATTGCGATCTCTGACAGCGTGCCTCCATTTCGCCTGTCCCCCGAGTGCGTGACGCAGCACGTGCACGTAATCGACAGCACCGCCCTGATAGCCACCTTGCTGGCTGAAAGTGGAGCATTCGATACCGTTTGAGCAGATGAAGAGGCCGATCAAAGACAATGGGGAGTGCCTGACGTTGAAAAAGATGAAAATCAACACAGCATTCACACTGATGGAGCCAGGCCCGGTGGTCTTCGTCACCACAAATGATGGCCGCAAGAACAACATCATGACCATCTCGTGGACCATGGTGATGGGCTTCACGCCGATTTTTGCCATCACCACCGGGCCCTGGAACTATTCGTACGCCGCGCTTCTGAAAACCAAGGAGTGCGTCATTTCAATCCCCACCGTCGATTTGATCGATCGCGTTATTGGTGTGGGAACCTGTTCTGGTGCCGACACAGACAAGTTTGCAACCTTCGGATTGACGCCCGTGAAAGGCAAACATGTCAGGTCACCCTTGATCAAGGAGTGCCTGGCCAATATCGAATGCAAGGTTGTCGATATCATCGAGAAACACAATATTGTTGTCCTCGAAGGCCTCGCCGCCTACATCGATGAGGCACGCAAAGAGACACGAACCCTCCATTCAGTGGGTGATGGTTCCTTTGTCGTGGACGGACGCAAACTGGATAGAAGAGAAATGATGCAGTCGAAGCTACCAGAGGGTGTCCAGGTGATTAGTCAATGATAATGGGCGCCACCGGCGTCCACATGGCAGGCAATGAACAGTCCTCGACGAGCCACTGACCTGGTGCGTTCCCGAGCGTTAATAAAAGCCTTCTAGGTAATACGTTGAGACCTGTCAAGTGAAGGCGAGCCAGCGTCAACGTTGCCATGTAATAAGTGCATTTTCCGCTGGCAGGAAGGCGTCTGAGTGCCAGGCGCGTACCCGTGGGGTGTAGCCATCCACGGGCCGCGTGGCAGCGACCGAGATGGAAAAGATATAGCCTTGGATGGCGCCGGGTATGGGGCCGACAGCGTTCATCGGCAGGCATTCTGCCGGGTATCCATCGCACGGGGCGGCATAGAGTTCCACCCTTACCCACTCCGGTGCGATCTCCCCCAGATAGACCGGTACGCTGATGTACAGCCACTCGCCGTCGTGTTTCGCATCGACCGTGCCGAAATGTATGTTGTCCCATCCCAAGGCAACCGCCTTGTGCCAGGCATGAAGCCCACGTGCGAGTTCGGCCTTATCCTTGCTACGGCGTCGGAACGCCTGGATCGCCGGTTGGTAACAACAATCCAGGTATTCGAGCAGCATGCGATTGCTACTGAATTGCGGCCCCAGTTGCGACATGCTGGCGCGCATGCGTTGCACCCAGTCTCGTGGAATTCCCTGCGTGTCGCGTGTGTAAAAGGTGGGCACTACTTCTTCTTCGAGCAGGCGGTACAAGCACTCGGCGTCGGCTACATCGTCGCTGGGGGCGTCGTCGCCGATTGCCCAACCGCAGGTGGGCTGGTACGCCTCCGCCCACCAACCGTCCAGTTGGGACAGGTTAAGTCCGCCATTGACCAGAACCTTCATCCCACTGGTGCCACAGGCTTCCCATGGTCGTCGCGGTGTATTGATCCAGACATCGACGCCTTGCACCAGATGTTGGGCCTGTTCAATGTCGTAATCCTCCAGGAACACGACATGCCTTCGCAGATTTGGACGATGAACAAACTCCATCCATGCCTGGATCAGCTGCTTGCCCTGCTCGTCACTGGGATGGGCTTTACCGGCGATGATCAGTTGGACCGGTCGATGCTCATCGGTTAGCAGGCGGCTCAGGCGCTCCGGGTCATGCAGCAACAGATTCGGTCGCTTATAGTCGGTGAATCGCCGCGCGAAGCCGAGCGTAAGGCAATTGGGATCGAGCACCTGCGCGGCTTCTTCGACCCGCTGAGGTGACTCGCCACGCTGTCCAAGATGCCATGCCAAACGGTGACGCGTGTAATGCACCAGATCGCGGCGTTGCTCGGCGGCCATCGTCCACAAGGCCCTGTCATCACTGTGGGAGACCGTCCCTGAGAGAGACTCCACCGTGCCGAGCCAACGTTCCTTGCCACAGGTGCTAGTCCAAAGGTGATCAGACCACACCGAATCCCAGGATGGCACATGGACGCCGTTGGTAATGTGCCCTACAGGTATCTCTTGAAGCGGCCAGCGTGGATAAAGATCACTGAACAATTGACGGCTGACTTCGCCATGCAAACGACTCACGGCATTGCACTGGGCGCACCCACGCAATGCCAGAAAAGCCATGTTGAACGGCTCATCGTCGTCCGCCGGATCACGCCGGCCTAACGCAAGCAGCTCGCGCAATGAAATGCGACAGTCTTCGAGATACTCACGCGCGTACTTGTAAATGAGCGAGGGTGGAAATAAGTCGAAACCCACAGCCACTGGCGTATGCGTTGTGAATACGTTACCTGCACGCGTTGCCCACCATGCCTCCCAGAACGTTGTTCCCATCTTGTGCATAAAGCGACGGGCACGTTCCAGCACAAGCAGTGCGGCATGACCTTCGTTAAGGTGGCACACGTCAACGTCGATACCCAGTGCGTCGAGTACCGCCCAGCCACCAATGCCGAGCACCACCTCCTGGAGCAAACGCATTTCCGAGCCGCCGCCATACAACTTAGAGGTGATACCGCGGTCGGCGGGCCCATTGCGCAGATCGTTACTGTCCAGCAGATACAGGCGCGTACGTCCGACAATGGCCTGCCATATACGCAAATACAAAGTGCGACCGGGAAGTTGCAGCACGATTTTCAGCCAGGCGCCGTCATTTCCGATCGTTGGCTGAATCGGCAGGCTGGTGGCGTCGTTGTAAGGATAGGCCTCATGCTGTCTGCCTTGCGCGTCGATGTATTGCCGAAAATAGCCTTCCTGATAGAGCAAACCCACCCCAAGTATCGGAACGCCCATGTCGCTCGCCGTCTTCAGGTAATCTCCTGCAAGCACACCGAGTCCGCCGGCGTAGAGCGGAAAGGCCTCACTCAAACCGTACTCCATGCTGAAATAGGCGATCCGCGCCGAATCCCTGGCCCCTTGCTGCTGTGCATACCAGCCTGAGTCGTCGAGATAACGCCGGTGCTCTGCTATGGCGTGCGCCAGTTTCTGCGAGAAGTCAGGATCTCGGCAGAGTTCGTCAAGACGCTGCTGCGAAGCATTCTGCAGAATCATCCACGGATTATGGGTACGCACCCAAAGTTCTGGGTCAATCGATTTCCACAGGTCGTCGAGTGCATGATTCCAGGTCCAGCGCAGGTTAAGCGCGAGGTCGGTCAGTGCGCAGAGTTGCTCTGGCAACTCACGTGGCAAGAAGGCATACACGTCGACACCTCAATGTAATCGGCAGTTTTGCGGACCTTGATCAGGCGTGCCATGAGGCAACGGTTTTACGGTGTGCGATTAAGTGACAGGCGCTTTTCCACCGCCAGAACATGCCGAGTCGTGGCGAGCACTGCATCCGGATTCAGGCTTATCGAGTCGATGCCAATTTCCACCAGAAATTCAGCCATCTCGGGATAGTCAGACGGCGCCTGTCCGCAAATACCGGAGTGGCGGCCGCTACGTTTTGCTCCCTCCACCGCCAGGCGAATCATCTGTTTCACTCCCGGATCGCGTTCATCGAAATCGAAGGCGACGATTTCCGAATCGCGATCCACGCCGAGCGTCAGCTGGGTCAAGTCATTGGAGCCGATGGAGAATCCGTCGAACAGTTTGGCGAAGGCGTCGATCAGGATGACGTTGTTGGGGATCTCGCACATGACGTAGACCTCCAGTCCGTTTTCTCCGCGCTTGAGGCCATGGCTGGCCATCGCTGCCAGCACCTTTTCGCCCTCCTCCACTCTGCGGCAAAAAGGGATCATCAACTTGACGTTAGTCAGGCCTATCTCGTCGCGCACCCGCTTCATTGCCGCGCATTCCAGCGCAAAACCTTCGGCATAGGCACTATGGGTATAACGGGACGCCCCACGAAAACCGATCATTGGGTTGTCTTCTTCCGGCTCGAAATACTGACCGCCCAGCAGGGTCGCGTATTCGTTGCTTTTGAAGTCGCTCATGCGCACTACGCAGGGTTTTGGATACACCGCCGCCGCAATTGTGGCGACGCCTTCGGCCAAGGTCTTGACGAAAAAATCCGCAGGATCATTGTAAGCAATGCTCAGGGCAGCGATCTTTTCACGTGTTGCGTCATCCACCTTTTCCGGGTGTACGAGCGCCATCGGATGCACCTTGATGTATTCATTAATAATGAATTCCATACGCGCCAGACCAATGCCATCCACCGGTAGCGAGGCAAGACTAAAGGCCTGATCAGGATTGCCCAGGTTCATCATAATCTTTGTTTTTGGATGTCCCAGCTGGCTGAGATCGGTGTGCTGAATGTCAAAACCCAGAATGCCTTCATAGACATTTCCGGTTTCGCCTTCGGCGCAGCTAATGGTGATCGGTGTGCCGGTTTCTATTTTGTCTGCCGCGTTTGCGGTTCCCACGATGGCGGGAATGCCCAGTTCACGCGAGACGATGGCGGCGTGGCAAGTACGTCCGCCCCTGCTCGTCACGATAGCCGCGGCGGTCTTCATGACAGGTTCCCAGTCGGGTGCCGTGGTATCTGAGACCAGCACCTCGCCCGGTTGAAAATCACTGAGATGCTTGGCATCGTTGATGACACGCGCCTTGCCGGCGCCAATTCTGGTGCCGACCGCCCTGCCCTTAAGCAGCACTGTCGATCTTTGCTTGAGATGGTAAATCTCAAGCACGCTGCCTTTCTTTTGCGACTCCACCGTTTCCGGTCGCGCCTGCACTATATATAACCGGCCATCGATGCCGTCTTTGGCCCATTCCATATCCATGGGTTTGTAAAAACCGGCTTTGCCCGAATAGTGGTTTTCAACCTTGATGGCATAGTCGGCCAGCACCATCACATCCGCATCAGAGATGCAGAAGCGGGTTCGTTCTTCGCCGGGCGTGTCAATATTCTTGGTGTATTCCACCGCGATATTGCCGGTATTGAGCTCGCCGGCAAAAATCATCTTCTTTGCTTTGCTACCCAGGCTGCGCTTCAAGACAGCACGATAACCCTGCAGAAAGCTGGGTTTGTGCACATAGAAACTGTCGGGGTCTATCGTGCCCTGCACGACATTCTCGCCGAGCCCCAGCGCGGCATTGATGAAGACGACATCCCTGAAGCCTGTTTCCGTGTCCAGCGAAAACATCACGCCACTGGCCCCTATATCGCTACGCACCATCTTCATGACCACGACGGCGAGATAGACCTTGTAGTAATCAAAGCCATTGTCGTATTTGTAGTGGATGGAGCGGTCGGTAAAGTTGGACGCCAGGCAACGTTTGTAGGCATCGAGCAGATCACCGTCAGTGGCGATGTTGAGATAGGTATCGTTCTGCCCGGCAAATGAGGCCTGCGGCGAATCCTCGGCGGTCGCCGAGGACCGCACCGCCAATGAAATGTTTTCGCCGTATTCCTGTTTGAGTTGGGCATAACTTTGCAAAATCGCCGTCTTTAGATCTTCCGGCAATGAAAAGCCATATACGATCGCCCTCGCCTTTGCCCCCCGCGCCTGCAAATCCTTGATGTTGTCGGGGTCGAGTCCGTCAAGTGCCGCATGCAGAGGCTGCCAGGCGCTATTGTGATCAAGCACATAACGATACGCCTCAACGGTGATGGCAAAACCGTTGGGGATGCATACACCCTCAGTCGTGAGGTTCTGGTACATCTCACCCAGCGAGGCGTTCTTGCCACCGACCAGCGATACATCGTTGATACCCAGCTCTTTGAACCAGCGGATATGTGAATGCATCACGATATTTCTCCTTTTGATGGGGGGAGACTTTGTCGGCCGCTTCTACTTGATATAGAGCTTTATGGCTTGATGCCGCCTGCGTGTGTTGATTTAGATCAATGAGCGCCCTTTGAGCAGCGATAGCCGGGAGTATCAGCCCGCTTTTTGATGTATGCAGAGGGCGTAGCTGGACGAGAAGTACCGCCGCTACCAAGACCTCACCGTCTGCAATGGCTGCCGGCTCTGGTCACCTGCGCCGATTGAGCGTTGAATGATGTAGCCGAGCTGTCCGCCATCCTCTTCAGGATCAAACCCATGACCCGTTCTGTTCCTGTAAACGCCGACGATCTGGAGCGACTGCATAATCGATCGTTCGAGGAAATCGTCATCGGCGAGTCCGCCTCTCTGGAGCGCACCCTGACAGCTCAAGACATTCAGCTGTTCGCACTGGTCTCCGGCGATGTGAACCCGCTGTACGTCGATCCGGAATTTGCTGCCACCACCCACTTCAACACTGTTTTCGCCCATGGCATGTGGGGGGGAGCGTTGATTTCGGCGTTGATTGGTACGCAGTTGCCAGGGCCCGGTTCGGTGCCCTTGGGGCAAACCCTCAAGTTCCTTGCCCCGGTACGCATCGGTGACACACTGACGGTCTCGGTGACGGTTACTGCTCGCGACGTAGCGCGGTATCTGCTCACGCTGGCCTGTACCGGCATCAATCAGGAAGGCGTGGTCGTGCTGGAAGGTGAATCCCTGGTCCACGCGGCCGGCGAGCATATCGATGTGCATCGAGCCAGCCTGCCGGGCATAGAACTGCGCCACAGCGCCGACGGTCTGAATCGTTTGTTGCAAGCCTGCCAGACGCTGGAACCGATCCGCGTTGCGGTGGTACATCCTTGCGACGAGGTGAGTTTCGAGGCGGCCCTTGATGCCCGCGATGCAGGGTTGATCGACCCGATCCTGATTGGCCCAAGAGCCAGACTCGAAGCGTTGGCGGCCAAGGGCGGCCACGACCTTTGCGGTCTCACCATTGAATACGTGCCCCACAGCCATGCTGCCGCCCTGCGCGGTGCGCAAATGGCCCGTGATGGTCTAGTCGAAGCGTTGATGAAAGGTAGCCTTCACACCGACGAATTGATGTCCGCCGTGGTGCCGTCGTCGGCGCTACTGCGTACCAAGCGGCGCATCACCCACTGCTTCGTGATGCAGACGCCTTTTTATCCGCGCCCCTTCATCATCACCGATGCAGCGATCAATATCGCGCCAGCGTTGGTCGACAAAGTGGACATCGTGCGTAACGCCATCGATCTGGCACATATCCTCGGCGTCAGTAATCCCCACGTGGCGATTCTCGCTGCCGTGGAAACGGTGAATGCCAACATGCCCGCCACCCTTGATGCCGCAGCGCTGTGCAAAATGGCTGATCGCGGCCAGATCACTGGCGCGGTCCTTGACGGGCCGCTGGCGTTCGACAACGCCATCTCCCTGGCGGCGGCGCGTATCAAGGGCATTCACTCAGCTGTTTCCGGTAAAGCCGACATTCTCGTCGTGCCTGATCTGGAAAGCGGCAATATGCTCGTCAAGCAGCTGGAATACCTGGGCGGTGCCTCCAGCGCGGGTATCGTGCTCGGCGCCAAAGTGCCGATTGTCCTGACCAGCCGCGCCGACTCCGTCGAATCGCGCATCGCGTCCTGCGCCATCGCCGTGCTGGTCGCCCATCACTATCGGGTCACCCCGCCATGAACGACACGGATAACGGTGAAGTGATCCTGGTTCTCAATGCGGGGTCGTCGAGCATCAAGTTCGCCCTGTTCGACGCCACCTGCAGCCCTTTGGCTCGCACACCACTGTGGCGCGCAAAGGTCGATGGCATCACGGGGCCAAACTCGGTGGTCAGCGAAAACGGCGGCGACGATCAGCCACTGACCCTCGATGCAAAACATCCTTATCGCGATGCCCTTGGGTATATTCGTGAGCGGTTGCGAACTCAACTGGTAGGCCGTTCGATCAGGGCCATCGCCCACCGCGTCGTGCATGGAGGGATTAAATACTCCAAACCGGTATTGATCGACACGCAGGTGCTGGCCGACCTTAAAAGCTACATCCCGCTAGCCCCGTTGCATCAGCCCTTCGCACTGGAGGCCATCGAAACGCTGCTGCAAACCCACCCCGACCTGCCACAAGTGGTGTGTTTCGATACCGCCTTCCACCAGACCCTGCCAGACGTGGAGAAAATCCTGCCGCTGCCTTGGTCGGCCTGGGAAAGCGGCTTGCGCCGTTACGGGTTTCACGGACTGTCCTATTGCTATCAATCCGTTGCGCTGGCCGAACGTTATGGCGATCAGGCGCGCGGCCGAACGCTGGTCGCGCACCTGGGCAGCGGTGCCAGCCTGTGCGGTATGCGGGACTTGAAAAGCGTCGCCACCACCATGGGTTTCTCGGCGCTGGACGGTTTGATGATGGGCTCCCGCTGCGGGGCGCTGGACCCTGGCGCGGTGATTTTCCTGATGGAAATCTGGAAGCTGAGCCTGGAGCGGGTCAGCCATATTCTGTATCACGAGTCTGGCCTGCTGGGAGTTTCCGGCATTTCCAGCGACCCGCGCGAATTGCTCAAAGTCGAAGATACTGAGCCTCGCGCGGCCATGGCCCTTGCGTTGTACCTGCGCCGGTTCATCCACGAAGCCGGTGCCCTTGTCGCGGCACTGGGTGGTCTGGACATGCTGGTGTTCACGGCAGGTATTGGCGAACACAACGCGGCGATTCGCTCTCGCATGTGCGCTGGCCTGCAGTATCTGGGTGTCGAACTGAACGAAACGGCGAACCAGGCCAATGCCTCAGTGATCTCGACCCCGGCCAGCCGAGTCAAGGTGGTGGTCGAGGCCACCAACGAAGAATGGGTCACGGCGCTCGATGCCCTGCGCCTGACAGAGCCAGCCAATCAGCAAGCTCGATCCGCCCCGCGCCTCATCCCCTGAAGGATTCGATGGCTCGCCGAGAAGTGCTGTAAAGCGTCGGCACGCCGGTCAACCCGCCGACGGTGATCGTTAAGCTCAAATGAGGTGCCGATCGTGGGGCTGCCCCGGGCAACAAGGCGCTCTACGGCCTGACATCAGTTTTGTGCGCTTTGAGGGCGACCGCCACCGCCATCGCGTAAAAACTTCTTGAGTGAGGTCAGCGAACGGGTATTGAGCACATCGTGTTTTTCCAGCCAGGCTCGACGGGCCTGAGCGACGCCGTAGCGCAAATAGGAAAAATCCGCGGCGCGATGGGCGTCCGAATTGATGCTGATGAGCACGCCTTGATCCTTGGCGTATTGGCACTGAAGGTCAAACAGATCCATGCGCTGGGGCTGCGAGTTGAGTTCCAGGCAGCAACCACGCTCAGAGGCTGCCTTGATGATTGCAGGCAGGTCCATGTTCAGGGGCGCGCGCTCATTGATCAACCGACATAGGGGATGTGCCAGTACGCTGAAGTAGCGATGATCCATGGCCCTGAGCAGGCGTTGGGTTTGTTGATGCAGCGTCAAGCCGAAATGACTGTGGACGGCGCCCACCACCAGGTCCAGGCGCCCCAGAATGTCATCTGGAAGATCCAGGCGACCGTCTTCGAGAATGTCGACCTCAACGCCCTTGAGCAAGGTCATGCCTTGCAAGCGGGCGTTGAGCGCATCGATCTGGTCGATTTGCTTCAACAATCGATCAGTGTCCAGGCCATGGGCGACCCTGAGGGACCGGGAGTGGTCGGTAATCGCCAGGTATTCCAGTCCGGCGTGCTGCGCCGCAAATGCCATCTCTTCCAGGCTATTGCCTCCATCCGAGTCACGGGTATGAGCATGCAAGTCACCTTTGAGGTCGCTCAACTCAATCAGCCTCGGTAAACGACCTGTCAGTGCCGCCTCGACTTCACCGCGATCTTCGCGCAGTTCCGGCGTGATCCAGACCAACCCCAAGGCCTGATAAACCGCCACCTCGGTGGCACGGGCCACGCATTCTTCGGCCTTGAACACCCCATATTCGTTGAGTTTGAGCCCCAGCTTCCGGGCCCTCTGGCGAATCGCGATGTTATGCGCCTTGCTGCCAGTGAAATACACCAGAGCGGCGCCAAATTGCGCCGGCTTTACAATGCGCATATCCACTTGCAGGCCTGAGCCCAGCACGACGCTGGCACGCGTGCGCCCTTTAACCAACACGGTGGAAATCTCCGGGTGCTTGAGCAAGTGTGCCGTGACATTCACAGAAGGCGCTGCGGCCACGAGGAGGTCGACATCACCGACAGTGTCGCGCATGCGACGCAGGCTTCCGGCCACCGTCGCTTCCTCGATACCCGCAAGCTGCTGCAAGTATTCGATCAGACGGTGCGCCACGGGCTCGACAAATGCCAGCGGCAAACGGCGATCGCTTCCAATCCCCTTCTGCGCGGCACTCAACAGCCGCGTCTCCATCTTTTCGCCGAAACCGGGCAGATGGCGAATGCGGCCCTGTCGAGCAGCCTCGCATAACTGCTGCGCGGTTTCGATCCCCAGATCGTGATACAGGTGCCTGACGCGTTTGGGGCCCAATCCGGCGATGGACAACAGTTCAACCAATCCGGGCGGCAATGTCGAACGCAACCGCTGGCGCAAAGCGCAATTTCCGCAGGTAACGATTTCGTTGATCTTGCCTGCCAGATCAACTCCAATACCGGTCAGTTTGGGCAGTGGTTCGCCACGCGCGATGATCTCTGCCAGCTCAAAGGTCAACGCCCTCAAGGTACGCGCCGCATTACGGTAGGCCCGGATCCGAAAGGGGTTGGCGTCATCGATTTCCAGCAGATCAGCGATTTCGTCAAAAACCTCGGCAATTTGATCATTGCCAATCACCCGCCTGTCCTTGAGCGAGGCCGATAGCCAGTCTGGTAACGGTTCCTGAGGCGGTACGGCGGTGAGCTTCATGGCAGTGCCCGTCCAGTGAAATGAAGAACGCGCGTTTGAGCGTTGATTCGTATTGCACGTCCTTGACTAACAGGTCGGGCTTTTTCCCGCGCGATTCCTCAAGCAGTGACGATTTTACGAAAGCGGCAATATGCAAGCTCGCCACGGTAGCCGAGTTCAGCGCTAAATGCCGGTGAGGCACATGCTGTGCGTGTTTTGCGATCAGCCGACCCAGCGAATCTCCGGCGCCTTGTGCGAGACCGGTGCAGGCGCCGATTTCGGATGGCCAACGATAATGGGCGCCACTGGCGTCCACTCGGCAGGAAGGCCCAGTGCATGCTTCCCCTGCGGCGTATCAAGAAAACGTTGGGCGAAACCGATCCAGCAGGTACCCAGCCCGTCAGCGTACGCGGCGAGCATCAGGTTTTCGGCGGCCAATGCGCAGTCTTCGACGACCCACTGACCTGGCGCGTTCCCCGAAATAAGGATGAGTACTGGCGCGTGGTAGAAGATGTGAAAGTTTTCGTCATTGAGTAGCGAATGGAAGTGCGCGGAATGGGGGCCAGCGGGCATCGTCTTGAGCATGTAGGCCTTTGCTTCTCGCGAGATCCGATCCAGCACTGCTTGGTCTCGGATCACCGTGAACGTCCACGGTTGTTGGTTGACCGCGCTGGGCGCCTGGGCAGCGGCATTGATCAAACGACGAATGACATTTTCATCAACGACTTCTGTGGTGTATTCACGCGTGGAGCGCCGGCCGGAGATTGCCTTGTCGATGTTCATGAGTGCATACCTCAAGGTAGGTCATTTCATAAAGTCGTCCACTCACGCAGACCTGCTGCTGATTTAAATCAGATCAGGGCGGAACCGGTGGCAACCGACGATTCGATCGGCTCACCGTTTGAGTGGCAAACAATGCGCGACGGCGCTACTGCCCGGTACCTTCACCCCTTGCGGATCGAAGGCTCGGCTTCGCCGGATTTCGCCTTTTGCGCCAGATAGGCGATGAGCTTGTCCAGGGTGTCCACGTGTTGGTAATCGCTTTCAGGAATTGCAATGCCCAGGCTCCGATTCAGAGCCTCGATGACACGAAGCCAATCCATGGAATCCAGATCAACCTCTTCGCGCAGTGACCGATCAGATCGCAACTGCTCGATTTCAAGTTCCGGGGCAATGCCTTTCAAGGCTTTCAATACTTCATCGCGGATCATTTGCGGGTTCATATGCCCTCTCCTCAAAGCGCCTCTGGCGTCTGCAGCAAGCGACGAACTTCGCCCAGAAAACGTGCGCCGTAATGACCGTCGCTGACTCGATGATCGGCGGACAAACTGCTAATGACAGTGGGCATGACACACAGCTGGCCCTCTTTCACCCAGGGCCGCTCACTGATACGACCGAAACCGACCAAGGCAACCTGGGGCGGATAGATCACCCCCAATACGCTGTCCACGCCCTGATCGCCGAGTTGAGTGACCGTTATGCCGGCGCCTCCCAGCTCGGAGCTGCGCAGGGATCCGCTGCGGGCGCGCTCGACCAGGCTGGCCAGTTCACTCATCAAATGAGTCAAGGATGTGTCCGCCACATGATGCAGCACCGGGGCGACCAGGCCACCCTGGCGCAAGGTGATTGCCACCCCAAGGTCGGTATCGAGTGCGGGCTTGAAGGCGTTATCCAGCCAGAAACCATTGAGCTGCGGATAGTCGCGCAAGGCCAGCGCGACTGCTTTGAGCAGCAAGACGCTGGGCAGCAGGCGCGCTTGAAGTGTGCTTTGCGCATTGTGTGCCTGCAGCCAGGCCATGGATTTATCCAGGGCGATGGTTTCGCTGAGGTAGTAATGGGGAATCTCGCGTTTTGAACGAGTCATGGCCGCCGCAATGGCGTGCCGCATGGCCTGGTCGGGGTCCGGCGGGTGCGCCACATGAGCGGCTGCCTCGATGTCCTCCAGGGTAACCACTCCCTGTGGCCCATGGCCTTTCACATCAGCGGTGCTGACGCCTAGCTCGGCAGCACGCTTGCGCGCCGCGGGAGATATCCGCGGGCGTCTGCCGGACGATGCCTGCTCTTCGATCAGCAGCGGCGCCGCCGTCGTTGTTCGTCGCGCACTGTGCGGATCTTCGCCCGGTTCCAACAACCAGGCGATGGTGGTACCGACCGGGACTTTGGCGCCGATATCGATCAGCAGTTGCGACACCGTGCCCTCATGCCAGCACTCGACATCGATGGCGGCCTTGGCGGTATCGACGACGGCAATCACCTGGCCCGGCTTGACCACATCGCCCGGGTGGACTTTCCACTCCAGCAACGTGCCTTCATCCATATCAGCCCCCAGCGAAGGCAATTTGAATTCGATCATCGTTGACCCTCCCGGGGCGATACTCGAAGACACCACGTCATCGCGCTCACCCTGATGTCCCCCGGCACAGCTCATGAGCGGCCGCGACGATCGTCGACACTTGTGGCAGGGCCGCCTCTTCCAGATGCCGGGGATAAGGTATCGGCACCTCGGCGCTGCACACCCGTGCCGGCGGTGCATCCAGCTCGAAAAAGCCTTGTTCTATGATCCGCGTAATGATCTCGGCGGATAGACTGCCGCTGCGCCATCCCTCGTCGACCACCAGGGCCCGACGGGTCTTGCAGACAGAAGCCATCAAAGTCTTGTCATCCAGAGGGCGCAGGACACGCAGGTCGATGACTTCGCAATCAATACCCTCCCCGGCCAGTACCTGCGCAGCCTCCAAGGTCTTGCCGAGTGTGCCGCCGTAAGTGATCAGGGTCAGGTCCTTGCCGGTTCGGCGGACCTTGGCGGAGCTGATGTCCACCGTCTCCCACTCGCCCGCATCACCCTCCAGGTTGTAGAGCTGGGCGTGTTCGAATATCAGCACCGGGTCCGGATCCAGCAGCGCTGGCCAGAGCATGCCGCGTGCATCTTCGATGGTCGCCGGCGCCAGGATTTTCAGCCCGGGAATATGGGCGTACCAGCCCTCCAGGCTGTGCGAGTGTTGCGCCGCAAGCTGGCGTCCGGCGCCTGTCGCCATGCGCACAACCAGGGGCACGGAGAACTGTCCACCGGACATGTGCCTCAAGGCAGCAGCCGTATTCATCAACGGATCGAGGGCGAGCAGACTGAAGTTCACGGTCATGATTTCGACAATCGGCCGCATGCCCCCCAAAGCCGCCCCTATACCGGCTCCCACGAAACCCAGCTCGGACAATGGCGCGTCCCGAATGCGTTCGGGGCCAAACGCCTCAAGCAACCCCAGGGACACGGCATAACTGCCACCGTAGCGACCGACGTCTTCGCCCATCAGAAATACCCGCGGATCCCGCTGCAGCGCCTCACGTATTGCCTCGCGCAGCGCCTCGCGATAGCTCATACGAATGCTCATGGCGCCGCCCTTGGGGTGTAGACATCGCGAGACAAATCCTCGAGCGGCTCCAGGCTACCGCTTTCGGCATAAGTAACGGCGGCTTCCACTTCAGCGTCCACCTGGGCGAGGATCGCCAGAAATCCGGGTTCGTCCAAAAGGCCCTCGGCCTTAAGCTGTGCACTGTACGTATGGATCGGCCCATGGGTCTTCCATTGCTCCACCTCGTCCTTGTCACGATACAGCTGTGGGTCGAACATCGAATGGGCACGAAACCGATAGGTGCGGAACTCCAGAAAAAAAGGCCCACGCCCCGCACGGATGTGTTCAACCGCATCACGAGCGGCTTCATACACCGCGATCACGTCCATGCCATCGACGGACCGGGTATCGACTTTGTAGGCCGAGGCTTTCACACACAGGTCCGTTTGCGACTGCGAACGGTCCAGGGCAGTCCCCATCGCATAGAGGTTGTTTTCACAGCAAAACAGCATCGGCAGTTGCCACAATGCGGCCAGGTTGATGGACTCATGGAAAGCCCCTTCCGCCATCGCGCCTTCACCAAAAAAACAGGCTGAAAGACGCGATCCACCTTGCATACGTTCAGCGAGCGCCAGACCGACCGTCAGTGGCAAGCCACCCGCAACAATGGCATTGCCCCCGAAGAATCGTGTCGTGGCATCAAACAGGTGCATTGAGCCGCCGCGCCCTCGCGAGCAGCCTTCCTGGTGCCCATACATTTCGGCCATGATTGCTTTCATGGTGACGCCCTTGATCAGGGCGTGGCCATGTTCGCGATACGTCGCGACCACCGCATCGTCGGCTGCCAGTGCATGCAGCACGCCGACTGCGACCGCTTCTTCACCGATGTACAGGTGCAGAAAGCCACGAATCTTGCCCTCCCCGTACAACTCGCCAGCGCGCTCCTCAAGACGACGGATACGCACCATGTCCCGCAGCAGGTCGAGAGCAATGTCCTGGGACCGCGGTGGGAGGCTCATGGCGGACTCTCCATGCTGGAAGTGTCGCCTTCAGGCAAACCCAGTTCCCGGGCCTTGAGCAGACGCCGCATGAGTTTTCCGCTACGGGTGTGCGGAAGCACTTCCACAAATTCCAGTTCCTTGGGCGCAACGACCGCCCCGAGGCGCTTGCGTCCATGACCGAGCAACTCGTCGTGCAGGGCCTGGCTGGCAGTGAAACCACGCTTGAGTGAAACAAAGGCTTTCACGGTTTCACCCAACAGCGGGTCGGGCTTGCCGATCACCGCGGCCTCGGCTACGGCCGGGTGTTCCATGAGGGAGCTTTCAACTTCGAACGGACCGATCAGGTGACCCGCCGACTTGATGACATCGTCGCTGCGACCAATGAACCAGTAGTAACCATCGGCATCGCGACGCACGAGATCGCCGCTCAGGTACCACTCGCCGACAAAGCAGTGACGATAACGCTCCTCCTGCCCCAGGTAGGTACGGAACATGGCAGGCCATGGCTGTTTCAAGGCAAGGTCACCGACCTCGTTGTCACCCAGAAACGCCAGTCCGCCCTCTTCTCCTCGAACGACGATGGCCGCCTCGACACCCGGCAGCGGCTTACCCATGGAGCCTGGTTTGATGGGCATGGCAACCGTGTTGGCAATCATGATGCCGCCGGTTTCGGTCTGCCACCAATTGTCGTGGATCGGCAGCCCAAGCACCTCTTTGCCCCACCAGACAGCCTCGGGATTAAGCGGCTCGCCGACACTGGCAATAAACCGCAGACTCGGAAAACGATGGCCGCGCGCCAACTCCGCACCCGCTTTCATCAGCAGGCGAATGGCCGTCGGGGCGGTATACCAGACCGTCACCTGTTGCTTCTCAAGTATCCGGTACCAACGCTCGGCATCGAATTCATTGCCCTCGACCACACTGGTGACGCCCAGCAACAACGGGGCAAAGATCCCGTAGGAAGTACCCGTCACCCAACCCGGATCGGCGCTGCACCAATAGACATCTTCGGGGTGCAAGTCCAGGGCGTATTTCCCGGTGACGCGGTGGGTCAGCGCCGCGCCATGGGCATGCAACACGCCTTTTGGAGTGCCTGTCGTGCCGCTGGTGAAGTGTAAAAGTGCCGGGCTGTCGGCGGTCGTATTGGCAACGGTGAAGGCTTCCTCTGCCTGCGCCAGCAGCTGATGCAGATTGAGCGTCCCCTCGATCTGCGCCGTATCACCGCCGTTTTCGTCATACAGCAGCACATGTTTGAGGGCCGGCAAACGCTCGCGTATGGCCGCGACCTTGCGCCGGTAGAGGGTTTCGCTGGTCAGTAACACACTGCCTTCGCCAAGACGCATACGGGTTTCGATGGGCTCCGGGCCGAACGCACAGAACAAGGGCGACACCACACAACCGAGTTTCAGGCCACCGAGCACCCCCAGATACAGTTCCAGCCCTCGGCCACAGAGTACAAATAGTCGATCACCGGGCATCACGCCCAGCTTTTGCAATACATTGGCAAACCGGTTGGTCAGGATGCTCAGTTGGGCGTAACTGATGTCGCAACTACCCCCGTTGCGATCAAGAATGCGCAATGCCGTATGCCGTCGACGCTCCCCTTGCGCATGCCGATCCACGGCCTCATACGCCAGGTTCAAACCGCCGCCCGGCAAACCGGCCAGCGCATTGGCTTCCACCTGCCAGGAAAAGGCCTCCCGAGCTTGCACGCTATCGAGCCAATTCGGCGCTAACGGCAAGTTGGCCAGGGTTTTCTTAATGATCGCTGGATGCATGTTTGCCACCTTGAGTCGTCTTCGGTCCGTCCCTAGACCGCCAGGACACTGCAGGGCACCTGATACAGAATATGTTCGGTCGTGCTGCCCAGCAGTTTCTCCACCCCGTGGAACTGGACTCTGCCCATCACGATCACATCCACGTTGTGCTTGTTGGCGAACTCGCTCAGCGCCGAAACGGGATGTCCCAGAATGAAATGTCGACGGTTAGCAGGCACACCGTACCGACCGGCGAGTTTCAGAAACGATTGTTCCAGCTCTTTGCGCAGCCCCTTGGTCAGCTCCGACAGTTTCAAGCCACCGCCCAATTCCTCCAGGTAGTCTTCCGTAATGTCATAGGCATACAGCAGGTGCAACTCGGCATCACACTGTATGGCGAGGCTGGAAGCCTGGTGGATAATGCGGTCATTCAACTCACTGTTCTCAGGCCCACCCGCCGAAGCATCAACCGCCGCCACAATCTTGCGCGGCAGGACATGGTGAGCCTCGCCCACCAGATAAACCGGTACCGGACAGTGGCGCAGCAAGTGCCAGTCCAACGGGGTGAAAAACGTGCGCTTGAGCGCTGATTCTTGCTGGATTTCCTTAATCAACAGGTCGGGCTGCAATTCCTTGACGTGATCCAGGATGTCTTGCTCCATGTCATCAGCCCACGCCACCTCGGTGGTCACCTCGATCCCTCTGCCACGCAGAAGTTTGGACTGGTCCTCCAGCCAATCGTGATGGTCCTGCAGGTAACGCTCCCGAGCCTTCTCCCGGTCGCCTTCTTCGAGCAGCGACAACAGTTTCAACGCAGGAATCAACGTCGCAATATGCAAGCGTGCACCGCTGGCCTTGGCGAGCGCTGCTGCATGGTCGATTGCCGGAGAATGGCGCAGGGCCAGGTGGAGGATGAGTAACAGTTGTTGATACTGGCTCATGGTCTGACTCCAGGCAGAGGGTTCAACGCCTGCCGTTGGCCACGTAGGGCTCAGCCGTTGCGTCCACGCCGGACCAAGCACCAGCGCTGATTCAGGTTGCTCCGCTGGAAAGTGCCTGACGTTGATAAATATCAACTACCGGCGTGAGCCCCCCATAAGAGGAGCAGCCTTTCATTCCACCGTACTTGATCAATATCAATCGGAGCGGGCCTTCCCTTCTCCACACTGCCGAAAAGTCCGCAGACGACGTGGAGGCGAGAATGCACACCCTGCAAGACGAGGTCATAGCCTTTCTCTCCAGGCCGTCCAGCTACGGCACGTCAAACCAGCCCGTGGAGCGTATCGAGACCCATGGTTCGGTGATTTTTCTGCATGCCAACCGCGCCTACAAACTCAAACGCGCCGTGGCATTTGCCGAGCTGGATTTCCTCAGCCTGGAAAGCCGCAAAAACGCCTGTGAGGCAGAGTTACTGCTCAATCGACGGACTGCGCCGACGCTGTATTTGAGCCTGTGTCCGATCAATCGCCAGGCGAATGGCCAGTTGGCGCTCAACGGTTGCGGACCAGCGGTTGACTGGCTCGTGGTGATGCGCCGCTTCGCTCAGGATCGGCTGTTTGACCGTATGGCCGTTGAAGGACGTCTGACTGAACCGATGATGGAACAGTTGGGGGCTGAGATCGCCCGCTTTCATGCCAATGCACCCATCACTCCTTCTTACGGTCACATCCCGGACCTGTATGAAGAAATCGAGAAAAACCATCGGGAAATGTCTCGCTACCCACCCATCCTCGATTTCGCGACAGTCACCGCGATTGCTCATACCTCCCGGACCCTGTTGGAGTCGTTGACCGAGTGCCTCGAAGATCGCCGCCGTGAGGGCCGCGTTCGCCGTTGCCATGGTGATATGCGCTTGGCCAATATCTGCCTGCTCGACGGTCAGCCCACCCTCTTCGATGGCATCGAGTTCAGTGAGCGGCTTTCCTGCATCGATGTGCTCTACGACCTGGCTTTTGTGCTGATGGACCTGCAACACCATGGCCTGAACAGGTTAGGTGCTCGACTGTTGTCCAGTTACCTCAACCACAGTGATGTGCAGGAGGACTGCAAACCCTTGGTGTTTTTCCTTTCTTTGCGGGCCGCCACGCGCAGCTTCTCCCTTGCGGGTGCAGCGCTACGTCATGCCGATCCGGCCAAGCGATACGAGAAAAAAGAAAAAGCTGTCCAGTTGATGCACCAGGCACTGAGTTACTTGCACGGCGAAAACCCGATTCTCAATCACCTGGCGATGTCTGAGGCGGCCTCCTATACATGACGTTATCCACGATGGGCGTTTCATTCAGGGAAAGGAGCCTGGGCCGGTGATTCCTTTTCCGGAATATCCGTCATGGTCGCCTCGGTCAGCAGCAAGATACTGGCGACTGAAACAGCATTTTCGAGGGCAATACGCACCACCTTGGTCGGGTCAATGATGCCGGCTTCGTACATGTCGACATAGCAATTGGCAGACGCATCGAAGCCAATGTTCCCAGGTTCGGCGAGCATGCGCGCAACCACGACGCCGGCATCCACCGCCGAATTTTCAGCGATGAGTCTGGCCGGAGCTTCCAGCGCCCGGCGAAGAATCTGCAGGCCGGTCCTGGCATCGCCCTCATATCGGGCCTCTTCGGCCGCGACAATCGGGACGGCCTTGAGCAACGCAAGACCACCCCCCGGCACAATGCCTTCGGCGATCGCCGCCCGGGTCGCTGAGATGGCATCATCCAGCGCATCCTTGCGCGCCTTCATTTCGGCTTCGGAAGGCGCCCCGACCCGGATCACCGCAACTCCGCCAGACAGCCTTGCCAGTCGTTCCTGAAGCTTTTCACGGTCGTAATCGCTGGTGGTACTGTCTAGTTGCGCACGGATCTGCTGCAAACGCGCCTCGATGGCCTCGCGCGTACCGGCGCCCCCTATCAGCGCCGTGCTGTCTTTTTGCACCACGACTCGATGTGCACGTCCCAACTGGTTCAGTTCCACCTGTTCCAGAGTGACGCCCAGTTCGCTGGAAACCACCGTTGCCCCCGTCAGAACGGCCATGTCCTGCAGCATTTCCTTGCGCCGATCACCAAAGCCCGGAGCCTTGATCGCCACCGCTCGCAGAACACCGCGTATCTGGTTGACGACTAGCGTGGTCAACGCCTCACCCTCGATATCGTCCGCGATCAAAACCAGTGGTTGCCCGCTTTTAGCCACGAGTTCAAGCAAGGGCAGCAAGTCTTTGAGTGCACCGATCTTATGGTCACAGAGCAGCAAGTAGGCGTCATCGAGTTCGACCTGCATCTTCTCGGCATCGGTGACGAAATAGGGTGAGACATAACCCCGGTCAAACCGCATGCCTTCCATGACTTCGACCACTGTTTCGGTGGTCTTGGATTCCTCGACACTGACGACGCCTTCAACGCCGACCTTTTCCAGGGCGTCTGCCACCAGCTGACCGATGACGGCATCGTTATGCGCCGACAGCGTGGCGACCTGGGCCTTTTCCTTGGGGGTGCTGACCGGACGTGACTGGGCGGCCAGGGATTCGACGACCAACAACAGCCCGCGATCCAGGCCGCGCTTGAGGTCGATTGCACTGGCACCCGCGACGACGTTACGGATGCCATCGGCCAGGATTGCATGGGCCAGCACCGTTGACGTACTGGTCCCGTCCCCTACCGCATCGCCTGTGCGTTCGGCCGCCTGACGCAGCATTTGCGCGCCCAGGTTTTCCTCGGGGTCGAGCAAGTCAATGCGTTTGGCGATCGTGACGCCATCATTGCAGACCGTTGGATTGCCCCATTTACTCTGGATCAGTACCGATTTTGATTTTGGCCCCAACGTCACTCGCACAGCGTCTGCCAACTGTGTGGCGCCACTCAGAATTTTCTCGCGGGCTGCAGCACGAAACACGATTTTAGTGTGAGCCATCAGGGTGTTCTCCTGGCCAGTTTTACAACAAGTGCGTTTTGGCAGCTTCTATGAACTGGCCCGGGCGACGTTGACTTTTATCAACAAACTCACAACGCCGCCGCGCCCCAGACCGCCAAAACAATGCGCGCACCGTCGGGATGACCGACTGTCAGTTCACGTCCCGGAATTGACAAAGATCAATTCGCGCAGCAAGAAACAGAGTCCAAATGAAGGTGTGTGTTCAGCAGGCTGAAAGGAGAAGGGATCTGTTTTTCAGTCACGGTTTCACGGCTACAGGTGAGATCTTTTCCCATTTGATGCGCGAGGAGAAAAGCCATGGACAAGTTTCAGCAGAGTCAAAAAAGCAAGCTGTTCAAAACATCCACTCATGACCCCTATTGCTCGCAGCGGGTTGAAGGTTCAGCCATCTGCCCGCAGTGTGATGCGGTCTATCAAGCCGGGAACTGGACTTGGAAACACCCTGAAAATACGGTCATTCATGATGCGCAAACAGTGACGTGCCCAGCCTGCCGACGCATCGATGACAACATGCCAGCGGGGACGCTCACGTTATCGGGCAGCTTCTTGCTCAAGCATCGAAATGAAATCATCAACCTGATCAAAAACACCGAAAAAAAGGAAAAAGCCGAGCATGCCCTGGAGCGCATCATCGGCCTTACCGACTCAGCGGCTGCTCTAATCGTGACCACGACCGGCATCCATCTCGCGAATCGCCTGGGCCATGCACTGGAAGCCGCGTTCAAAGGGAACTCTGAATACCGGTACGGCGATGATAAGTATGGCTTGAGCGTCAACTGGACACGTGACGAATAGAACCGGGCGCGGTTGTCTCAATATGGAAAGTTGAGGGGGGATCAGGACACCGAGCTCACCTTCTTGTGCTTCCAGAAGGAGTACGACCATGGCCATCAATGAATCAGCCTCGCCGCATGCAACCAACCTTAAATCGATCAGCCATAGCAGGGCGTTGTTTTTTGAAGCCGACCGTTTGAACGATCAAGCCTACGCATTGTTGAACGAGCCCGTTTCGGCGCAGACCATCCATAAGTTTTCTGACGCAAAAAAACGGGCGGATGAAAAATACCGACAAGCCTGGCAGGAATGGTTGCATACCAGGGACAAGAACAACCGATGACAGCACGTGAATGCTGTTGGGTCAGCAGCGTGGCCAGCCATGGCATCGCGTCAGGCGTCAGCGATCAATCGGGCTCGATTGCACGCTTTTTCGAAACCGTGCTGAGCGTTTCGGCGTTCTCGTTGTTACGCCAGACGTTGGGGCTGAGCCAGACGCAGACACTGAATAATCTTCCCTACGTGTTACGCGGCAAACTGGCGGGCGGCTTGTTTGGAACGGTGCGCTTCGTCGACACCGGAAAACTGAGCTTGCCGGGGTCGACAGCCGGAACTCGGTCATACCGACAATGAATATCCCCTGTGGGAGCGAGCCTGCTCGCGAAGACGGAGTGTCAGTCAATACATGTGTTTTCTGACACACCGCATTCGCGAGCAGGCTCGCTCCTACAGGGGTGATGCTGTTCAACCAGTGACGGTTATGCGGTGAAACGGACGCCGGGCCTGGCGCGCTCGTCGACGCTCAACTCGAACACATCCGGGCGCGCGTAGTGACCGACCACGTCGTAGTCATAACGCGCGCGGACCAGGTCGTCGGTGTCGATTTCAGCGGTGAGCAACCCGGCCCCGTCACGCAACGGCCCCGCCAGAATGTCGCCCATGGGCCCGACGATCACACTGCCGCCCGCAATCAGCGGCCGATCCGCCGGCCAGTTGGTAATCTCCACGCCCAGGGCTTGCGGTGAATCCTGAACCTGGCAAGCGCTGACCACAAAACAACGGCCTTCATGAGCGATGTGGCGCATGCTGACCTGCCACATCTCGCGCTCATCCACGGTCGGCGCGCACCAGACCTCGATGCCTTTGGCGTACATCGCCGTGCGCAGCAACGGCATCATGTTTTCCCAGCACACCACCGCGCCGATTCGCCCGACCTGGCTGTCGATCACCGGCAACGTCGAGCCATCGCCCTTGCCCCAGATCAATCGCTCAGTGCCCGTGGGCATCAGTTTGCGGTGCTTGGCGACCAGGCCGGCCTGCGGATCGAAATACAGCGCCGTGCAATGCAACGTGCTCCCGGCGCGCTCTATCACGCCGATGACCAGGTTGGCCCCGGTGCGCGCCGACAACCCGGCCAGGGCGTCGGTTTCGACCCCGGGCACGTCGATGGCGTTGGCAAAATAGCGGGCAAACGCTTCGCGACCTTCCGGCAGTCGGTAGCCCAGCTGAGTGCCGAACGTCTCGCCTTTGGGATAACCCCCGAGCAACGCTTCGGGCATCACCACCAGCGCGGCGCCGGATTCGATAATCGCGTTTTCCCAGGCAAGAATCTGTTCCAGGGTCTCGGTCTTGCCGCCGGGCAAGGCGCCGATTTGCAACGCTGCGACAATGGATTTTGGCATGGCGATCTCTCCGAAAGCGTTGAGGTGTTGCCCATTCTCATGCGCCACGGGATCATGAATAAAGCCCGACTCACTGCTGAATGATATGAGCTAAATGAATATCGCCACTGTTGACCTCAACCTGCTCAAAGTTTTCGAAGCGCTGCATGAAGAGTCCAGCGCCAGCCGAGCGGCGTTGCGCCTGGGGGTGACGCAATCGGCCGTCAGCGCGGCGTTGCGGCGACTGCGCGAGCTGTATGGCGATCAATTGTTCGTGCGCACCGGCCGTGGCCTGGCACCGACGCTCAAGGCCAATCAGTTAAAACCGGTGGTGAGCGATGCGCTGAACAAATGCCGTCAGAGCCTGGCAATGGTCGATCCGGCAGCCAATCATTACGACGGGCGCTCGGTCACGGTGGGGTTATCGGATGATTTCGAGGTGGCCTACGGCCGGCGATTGATCGAGGCCATTGCGCGCAGCGCGCCGAAGTTGCGCCTGATCTTTCGGCAAACCCACAGCCAGATCGTCGCCCAGGCATTGATGGAGCGCAGCATTGATCTGGCGATCACCGCAGGCGGGTTCAGCGAGCGGTTGCTCAGTCGTCAGGTGCTGGGTGAAGGCGGTTATTCGTGCCTGGTGGATCCGCTCAGCCTGACCCCGGGGCAACAGACTCTCACGCTTGAGGAGTTCGTCGCCCGCGAGCACATTCTGGTGTCGTCCGGCGGCTTTATCGGGATCACCGATGAGGGGTTGGCGGCGCTGGGGCTGAGTCGGCGGGTATGCGCCTCGACCACCCACTTTGCGGCGTTGCCACACTTGCTCAAGGGCAGTCAGGCGGTGGCGACCATTCCGGCCCACGCCGCTCAAAGCATCGCGATGCTCTGCGGTCTGGCGCTGCTGCCCTGCCCTTTGGCGTTACCGCGCTACCCGATCGAACTGGGCTGGCGCACCAGCACGCAGCTCGATCCGGTGGTGTTGAAAGTGCGCGAGGCCATTGTCGCGAGTTTTGCGTGAAGGCAGGCCTTACTTGGCGGCCATCAAGCGATTCACTTCACTGCGCACCATATTGGCGAACTCCGGGGGCGACATGGCATCAAGTTCGGCACGAACCCATTCAGCCCATTTGCCTTTGCGCTTGGCGCGTTCGCCAAACAACCGCGCGGCCTCGCCCTTGGATTTGCCAAGGTTGCTTTGCCAGAGGTCGAACAGACGGGATTTCTCATCTTCAAGCGCTGCGCGCTCAGCCAGGGGTTTGTCGGCCAGATTGAAGCTCATGGGAGTTACCTGCTGCGTAAAATAGGCGACATCTTACACTGTAGGACGAAATATCCGACTCGGGATTTTTCCTTGGCGTACAGTCAATACGCAAAGTCGCTGCAACTTTTTCAGTTGCCGCAGACTCCATTGTTCACTGCCCATTTACCTGCAAGGAGTACCCAATGGCCCGGAAAACCGCCGCACAAACCGCCGAAGACCAGATCAAGGATCAGGCATTCAGCGAACTTCAGGCACTGATCGAAGAATCGGAAAAACTGCTCAAAAGCAGCGCTTCTCTGGTGGGTGAGGAAGCCGAGACCCTTCGCGGGCAAATCTCTCAGAAACTCCAGCAGGCCCGGGACTCGGTCACCAGTGTTCGTGACCGCACCAAACCGGTGGTCGACGCGACAGAGACCTACATCGGTGGCCATCCATGGCAAACCGTGGCCATCTCCGCCGGGTTCGGCCTGGTGGTCGGGTTGCTGCTGGGCCGCCGTTAAACAGAAACACATCGAACCTGCAGGACCCAGGCTTGCCGGCGAAGGCGATTTCAAATGCGCCTTCGCCGGCAAGCCTGGCTTCTACAAAAAACGTTTCAGAGCCCTGCCAGTTCTCGCAGGTTTGCCAACGTCTGAGCGTTCAGCTGAATGCCTTGAGCGTTGGACTGAGCTCGCTGGTGGTGACGTCGATCACCCGGCAGGCGCTTGAGCCCTACGCTGTGCATCTGACGCACCAGTTCCTGGCTGCGTTCGGCGAAATTCTGCCCGGCGGCCTTGCTCGGATCGATCACGATCAGCAGTTGGCCGGTCCATGGCGTTTTGGCTCCCGGATGGTTCTTCCAGTCAAACTCGAAGGAGAAATTGCCGCCGGTCAGGGCCGCCGCCAACAATTCGACCATCATCGACAGCGCTGAACCCTTGTGGCCACCAAACGGCAGCAGCGCGCCCCCCTCCAGAATCGCCTTCGGATCCTCAGTCGGCTGGCCAAGGCTGTCCACGCCCATGCCTGCCGGCAAGCGTTCACCTTTTTGTGCGGCAATCTGCACATCGCCATGGGCGATGGCGCTGGTGGCCAGGTCAAAGACAATCGGCTCACCGTCAGCCCGGGGTGCGGCGAAGGCGATCGGGTTGGTGCCGAACAGCGGCCGGTCGGCGCCGTGGGGCACCACGCACGTCATGCTGTTCACTACGCTCAGCGCCACCAGCCCTTCATAGGCAAACGGCTCGACATCCGGCCACAGTGCCGCGAAATGATGGGAGTTGCGGATCGCCAACACCGCAATCCCGGCGCTGCGGGCCTTTTCCACCAGCAGAGCCCTGGCGGCCGCAAGCGCGGGTTGGGCAAAACCGTTAGCCGCGTCGACCCGGACAAACCCCGAGGCAACGTCCTCGACCACGGGCACGGCCTGGCCGTTGACCCAGCCGCTCTTGAGTGTCGAGACATAACCTGGAATACGAAACACGCCATGGCTGTGGGCGCCATCGCGTTCAGCGCCGGCGCAGTTCAGCGCCAGGGTCCTGGCGACATCGGCGGAGGTGCCATGGCGCAGGAAAATTTGCTCAAGCAATACAACAAGCGCGTCGAAATCGAGCGATGGGGTGGTCGAACTGACGGCCACTTCGGGCGTTGCGGTCATCTGAAGCTCCAGTTTTATTATTGAATACGGGCACCAGGGGAATCGAGGTTGCTCGGCAACCAACAGCAGACGTCGATTAAGCGCTGTTGTACCGGCGTCCTGTCAAGTCTCGAGCACCTGATCGGCTCAAGCAATATGTACCGCACCGAAGCACTCCGCTGACCTTAATGTTTTTCCTCAACCAATAGCCTGCGATGGCCACTGATCGCAGCCAATGAGGAACATCCATGACCACCCCCGCTGAGCCCTATTTTTTCGACGAGGCTGAACGCGCATCCAATGCCAGACAACCCGGTGAGCGCGAAAACACGCTGAACTTCACCCTCGACGACCTGAAATGGCTGAAGCACGTGTATTTGGCCACCCACGCTGCTCGCGTCGCGCAAAAAGAGCCCATGCAGGCCTGCCAACTGTTGTTGAAAGTAACCGGCAAAACAGACATTCCATTGGCCGGAGCCTTTGCCCTGAGCCGGCCCGAAAATGGAGAGGTCATCCTTTACACACCGTGGAAAGGCTTGATCAAGTTTGCCGATTTGGCCGACCTCAAAAGCAAACTCAAGGAATGGCTGACGCAGGCCACAGGCAAACGCGAGCTGTTGCGCTTTCTCTCCATCGAACAACGCAGCGCTTTACCCGCCGCCACCGTTCCCGACATTGCCACGAAAGACATCGAAGGCGCGGTGTTCCAGGATCAGCAACTGACCCTCGATCACAATCAGGAACAGAACATCAAAGCGATGAAGGCTGAGCTGCTGAAGACGCCAACCCTGCAATCGATGCTCGATGACACCCTCAAGCACGCGTTGCACAAGGCATTTCCCGCGCTGGACCAGCGTCTGACGCGGCTCAAGAGCTTCGTGAAGACCGTTTCAGCCTTCGACGGCAACGAAGACCTGCACACAATTTCCTCGATCCCTTTGAGCGATGCACTTCTGCACTTCTATCTGACCAACCAGTGGCCCACCGGCGATTCAAGAGTCTTCGCCAATCCCGAGCACAGCGTCAGCAGCGACGCGGATAACCAGACATGGGAAAGCGCGGTGAAAGAAATCGCGCAGAGCTTCACGCCGCACTTGCACAGCCTGCTCGCCTTGTTCTGGAACACATCCATGAGCACAGGCCTTTCACGCTTGGCGTTTTTCACCGAGGGCTTGCGTGACACCTTTCACCTGAAACTCCTGCACCAGCGCCAGAACGGTGGTTTGACCACGCAGGAATACCTGCGACTGATGAACGTCAGCCTCCCGCCTGACGCGCACGACCCTCTTCGCATCGAGAAAATACGAGTGACCGCACCCTTCAGGCATTTTGCGGAGCTGGCCTCGACCTTGATGATCGGGGGCACCAACACCCTGGGTTTTCTGTACTCCCCTCCCCGAGGCATCGAAGCGACGAACAATCTGCCGGCAGTCAAAAACATCGTGCTGGAGATGATGAAAACCGAAGGGCATGAAGACACCTTGCTCAACTTCATGTCGCTGGACGAACGCGCCACCTTTCTTGCTTTGGAGCCGGTTGAGCGCGTGATTGAGGGCAAACCGATCGTTGGTCCGGTGTTCAATCACTTGATGGCCGACATCCTCGGCAAGCAACGGGACAACCTGTCTCATGCGCTGAGCCGCTTGCGCGAAAGTGAAGGTACGCTCGACCCCCATGCCTTGCTCGACAGCGCACTGGATGTCCGGGGATTGATCGATGACCGTCTGCTGGCCTCCGACCCTTCAGGACGCTGGAGTACACGCGTGGATCGGCGCCTTGGCGCGCAACCGGCCACCGTCCGCGCCGAGTCGGCCAGGGAGGAGTTGTCGCGGCTCGATTCCGTCGAACAGGCACTCGATCAACTTCTGGATAAACACCCGGCCATCTCCACGGCAACCCGCTCGATCACTGACGCTGAGCGCGTCCTGAGTGACTCCGTGGCCAGCTTGCAATCGACGTTTTCTCATACGTTGTCAACGGCATTGCGCAGTGAACTGAAGCTGCGTGCCGTCACCCGCACCTTGAGTACAACGGAGCAGGCAATCATCAAAACCGTGCTCGACAGCCCGATACACCTGCAACGAGCGGCATTGAACGGCTTTCTGCCAGACGTGTTTTCCCTGGCGCTCAAGGCCGGCGATGCAGCGGATCCGTTGAAGCTGGCCAGCTGTTTTGTCCTGACTGAACGAGGCGGCCAGGATCCGGTGCATTCGGGCAAGGCGATTGTGTGGACACCTGCGTTGGGGTTTGAAGCGTTCAAAGGGCTGACGCCGTTGCTGACCGAACTCGGTCGACGCCTCGCCGACGTCAACCATCGCTCAATGCTGCTGGAGAACCTTGGTCGCAGCGAGCGTTTGCCTGGCCGGACTTACACGTTGGCGCCTCTGCAGCGGGTCTATGGGCATTTTCTTGATTACCTGCAAAAACCTTATGTGCACCTCGATGAGCCGTGCCTGACCGATGCGCTGGCAACAAAGCTCTCCGCGACGCCACTGACCCATCTCCTGGATCTTGTCTCGCTGCGTAAACCGATGACAGGGCTTGACCGTCCAATGGACATTGCACAATCCCTGACGACCCGGCAAAAGCTGCCGGCATGGCTGGCCCAGGCATCCGTCAAAGAGCTGATTGTGCATGCCGAGCTGCTTCAGCAATACGTCGATAATGTGAAAGACGACCAGGATTACCTGACCGGCCTGCGGTCACTGCAACGCACGGCGCACCATGGCCTTGAAAAACAACTCAAGGCGGACGGCTTCAACATCGACCCTGACACGGTCCGGGTGCAAATCAACGCCCGCCCGACATCGGCGGCCCACACCCAAACCCTGACCGACTTTGCCTTGACTCATCTCAAGTCGCTGGACCCACTCCATTTCAAACTGGTATCGCTTGATAGCACCGTGATTCCCGAGGGGATGAACGAGCGCTACATCAAAGAGCTGATCCGCAACCTGAAACCGGGCGACCATCAACAGAAAATAGTGAACGACGCCCTGGCCGACACCCCGGCAAACGCAGAGCGCCGCCAGCGCTTCTACACACAGTTGCCCTGGCAATTAATGCATTACGCCCACGCGGAAAAACTTCAGGAGCGCCTGAGCGAGACCGGGTTTGATCTGATCCGGCAAGTCATGGACATGCCCGACGCCCTCGCCCGCGCGGCGGTCGAGGGTGCCCACGCAATCATCCGTCCGCTTGAGTTCCTGGGTATCAGGCAGGCCCAATCGATCAAAGTGCCCGGTGTCTATCTGATCGGCTCGACGGCGGATCGCACTGGAGCGCAGGTGCTGATTGCGCCTCACAGCCCTGGGCACGGGGTGAAAGAATATGAAAACGAAGCCCAGCTGCTGACAGAACTGAAGACCCGCGGACCGCTGCTCGACTGGCTACTCCTGAATCTGCAGAACCCTGACCGGACGCTGCTGGAAACCCGGATGGCGACCCCCCATCACCGCGTTGCCAGAGCCACGTCGTCGAACATCACCACGCTGGCTTCCCAACCGATCAAGGGGAACCTGTTCAAACACCTGCTCAATGACAACGTCGCCTTGCTGGGCCGATTGCTCGGTTGCCAGTCCGATGAGCGAAAACAAGGCGAATGGGCAACCATCAAGCATGTGCTGGGCGAAGACCTGCACGAGGCCTATACATTTTTCATGGGCAAGCTCGCCTACCCGGAGACGGTGTGGCGCAGTTACCGCGACATCAAGCAATCTGCCGAAGACCTGCAAACCCATCGGTGGGGAGCCGCCGTAAAAGCGTTCATCAGCGGCGTGGCCGAACTTTCCACGCTGCGCCAGACACTGGGGGATTCAACGCTGCGGTCGTCGACACCGGCCCTACCGGCACCGGAAAAACCCGATACCCGGCTCAAATGGCAGGACATCGATGTCACGGGCCCCGAACGCACGACACTCGCGCGCCACGAAAGCATCAACGTTGATCTGGGTTCGCTGACTTCAGACGCCACGCTTGGGCTCTACACCCACCCAACGACAAAACAGCACTACGGGCCGGTTGAAGGAAAGGTGTATCCGGTCATCAAGCGCGGCAGCCGATGGCGCATCGGCGACACACGCAAGCTGGGCCCTCATCTGCGCCAGAACGAATCGAAGCAATGGTTGCTTGATGGACGAGAGTCGGCGCCTCGCTTCAGTCTGTTCGGACGCCTGGAGACCGCGAGATCGGTGTTTGATGGCATGAACGTCGACGCCTCGGGCATGTCCCGTATCCGACGATTGTTTCCACAGAAGGCCCGTCAGATTGACGAAGCGCTGGACCTGGCAACGACCTACGCCTGGAACAGCTACCGAAACCTGCAACAGCTCAAATCCTCCGACGACACCGTCACGCCCGTGCATCAGCTCATCATGGATTTCCTCGGTGTGCAGCATGTGCTGCCCGCGCATGTCGAGCAGCTTGAAAAAGTCATTGGCGACGTTTTCGCAGCGTTGCTGGAGCCGTCACTGAGAAAACCGAAGTCCAGTCGTTTTGCCGTCGGCAGGCTGACCGAAGACGCCCAAAACACGTTTGCCTTCATTGTCGCCAAAGACAAAAACCGCAGAATCCACCTTGCAGAAAGATTCTTCGACCTTAGATTCGATCACTACCGTCAACACCTGACCGACGCGGCCTTCCCGATCGACACCCATGCACGGGCGGTGACGTTGATACATGAGTTGTCGCACATGGCCTGTCAAACCGAGGACATTTCCTATCTCGATCCCGGCAGGCCGTTCACCGACCTGATTGGAACAGCCACCCCGCTGGCCACAGAGCTCAAACGTGCGTTGACCCACGTGCAGAAAACGGCGCTTTCGATCCAGACTCCTTATACCCGGCTGTTCATGACCCAGGATCCTGATACCGGTGTGTGGGAAGATCTGGGCAGTAGCTCCGACAAGGAATCCGATCGGGTGAAGGACCATATCCTGGCGTTGACTGGCGCAGAAAACCTGAGCGGAGCCCGCGAAACGTTCAAGAAAAACCCGCTGATCAGGCTGACCGTACAGTTGGGCAACGCCGACAGTGTGGCCTGGCTGGTCAGTCATCTGGGTCGTGAACTGCACGTCAGTACGCCCTGATGTCAAAAATAATTCTCATTTGATGGTTAATTGCCATGACGGCTGTTCTCGCAGACTTCCCCTCAAGGTTAGAATGCACGAAATCAGGATGAGTCAATGACCGACAACTCTCTCTCGCAAGCCGAATATGACGCCATCACCGATGCCGCTGCGCACTGGTGCATGCGTCTGCACGCCGTCGACTGCACCGCCGAAGAGCGGATCGCCTTCGAACATTGGCGTGATGCTCATCCGCTGCATGCGTTCGAGTACGAAGCCATGCTCGAGATCTGGGAAGTCGCGGGGGATTTGCCGCGTCCCGAAGCCGTTACATCGGTACCTCGCTTCAAACAGGCCGCACCTTGGCGCACGGTCGGCATCGCCGCCGCCGTGTGCGCCTTGGCGTTGCCGCTGGCGGCGTACAGCGGCTGGAACATGGGCTGGCTACCGAATTCGTATCAGCATTTCGAAGCGAGTGACACGGTCCGTCAGGTCACCCTGAGCGATGGCAGTCAAGTGGAGCTGAACCTCGGCAGCGAACTGATCTTCAGCAACTACAAGGATCAGCGCCGGGTCACGCTGGAAAAAGGCGAGGCCTTCTTCAGCGTCAGCCACGATCTGGCCCACCCTTTTGTTGTCAGGGCAGCGGACGGCAGGATTCGCGTCACCGGGACCAAGTTCAACGTCTGGATGTACGAGGATCAGGTACGTGTGAACCTGATTGAAGGCTCGGTACTGGTGAGCAGCAACGATGACCTTCCAGGGGATGGCTTGCGCCTGGGGCCGGCGATGCAGGCGCGTTATAAACACGGCGACTTCACGCCGCAGATCAATCAGACCTACCCCAACGACAATTCCCTGGCGTGGCGCAGTGGCAAACTGGTGATCGATGATCTGGCGCTGAACGATGCCCTGCCGTTGATCAACCGTTACCTGAGCAAACCGGTCATGGTCGCTGACCACAGCACCGGCACGATTCGCCTGGGCGGCATCTACAACATCAAGGAATTGAACAACCTGGTGGCGTCCCTGCCCAAGGTGCTGCCGGTCTACCTGACCCGTAACAAGGAAGGTAATCCGGTACTCAATTCGATCCCGCAACAAACCCCTAAAAGCTGAAAAGGCCACAACCCTCAAGGGGGTGCGGCCTTTTTTACTGCTTGAATCGCCCTCTTACTGAGCGGCGACCTTCCCGGCTTTTTCATCCTGCTCGCGGATCGTCTGCGCCTGATACTGCGGATCTGAGGTTATCTGCTGCTCGGTAAACGGCAGCGGGCTCAACTGCTTCTTCGAAAAGGCAACGGTCTGATCCCGTGAGTACTTCGACGTCGGGTCGCTGGACAACGAGAAAGCCAGCAGGCCTTGAGCGTGCGGCCCTTTGTCATCAAAGGTCACCACTTGCAAATAGCTGGTGCCGCTGATGACTTCAAGTTTGCCGTCGGTTCTCGGAACACTCTGGATGGCGTTGTACACGCCAAGCGTGCCGGGTCCGCCGTGGATCGGTGTCTGTTGCCCACCGCTGCTGACCACCTGAATATCACCCCAACGGCTGTCATCCTTGAGCCCCAGTTTTTCCACTTGTTCCACCGACGCCAGCATCGCCTCGCGAATCGCCTGGGTGACCTGCGAATTATCGAGCGCCAGGCCACGGGGCGTGTGCTGCGGATCTTTCGGGTCGAACGCCACTCGCCAGATGTCCGGGACTTGCTGCAACGGTTCCATGACATTCTGGAAGTGTACAAAGCCGAGTCCGCTGTCCAGATTCGCACTGCGGTCCCATGTCTTGAGGCTCGCGCACATCGGAGCGAGCGTTGCTGCATCGGCACCCAGATCGTTGGCGCAAAATTGCAGCAGGTCCGGCATCACTTGCCCGGCCTGGTACACCTGATCGTCCATCACCATCCGTTGCAGATCCGCCGCCGAGACCGGACCGGCCTGGATCAACGTGCTCAACCGGTCCAGAGCGAACCGCGAGCGCAGCCCCAGCGGCTGGCCTTCCTGACTGATCAGGGGCGAGAAACCGGTGAGCGGTTGCGCCGGGTTGGCCATCCACGCCGAATCGTTGGAGTGTTGGACGTAGTCCCTGCGTTGCAGTTGCGGCAACTTGTCCGCCGCATAAATGCCTTTTTGCGCGGCGTTCGGGTCGATGTCCCAGGCACAGGCGCTGTTTGAACCATCGAGCACGATCAACTGCAACCCGACGCGCGGGTCGCTGCATTTGGCGAGTTTGTCGGCACTGACGTTCGGCACCACCGACAGGTTCATGTACAGCGTCTGCCCCTGATCATCCACCGCCAGGGTATTGACCCACGGGATACCCTGAATCTTGTGGACCGAGGCCTGTAGATCCTTGAGGCTGGAGGCCTGGTTCATGGCGTACCACTGCTGCAACACCCGGTCGTTTTCCAGGTTGGCATCGCGCAGGCTGTAGGCGTACTGATTGTCCCAGTCGAGTTTTCCGGGCCACTGCACGATCGGACCGAACTGCGAGCTGTAGACCACATGGGACACCGCTTTGGTCTGGCCGTCGGGCTGTTTCACGTTCACCGTCACGGTCTGCTTGTTCATCGGCAGCGACTGGCCGTCGAGCAGATAACGGGTCGAATCCTTGGGATCAAGTTGCAGGCGATACAGGGTGAAGTGCTTGGACGTGTCCACCGTATGGGTCCACGCCAGGTGTTGGTTGAAACCGATATTGATCATCGGCAACCCCGGCAACGCCGCGCCCATCACGTCCAGCTTGCCGGGAATGGTCAGGTGCATCTGGTAGAAGCGCATCCCGCCAATCCACGGGAAATGCGGGTTGGCCAGCAACATCCCACGGCCGTTGAACGAACGTTCGCTGCCGACCGCCACCGCGTTGCTGCCGCGATCCAGCGCGAACCGCTGCATGCGCGTGGCCGCCAGCTGAAACGACGACCCTTCGCCCGCGGCCTGAGCAACGGCCTTGGGTGGCGTCGCCCCCGCCAACGCTTCGGCGAATTGCCCTACGCCACCTTCGACCAACAGGCGGCGGGTCAACTTGACCAGGTCCTGCGAGGTGATGTCGCGCACCCATTCGCCCTGGCACTGCTGCGGCAAACCCTGTGCACGACGCTCGGTCAGCGAGCGGTTGTATCCGGCCACATAACCCTCGACCAGATCACGCACTGGCTGAGTTTGCGCCTTCCAGAACCCGGCGACGGCTTCAGGGGTATTGAGCCAGGCGAAGAACAGGTCGCTGACCTGGTTCTCGCGCTCCTCGACCGTCAGCTGATCCGGGCCGAAATAGCGTGAGCGCTCGCCATTGACGGTGACAATCTCATTGGCCAGCAAGCACAGGTTGTCCTGCGCATAGGCGTAACCGATGCCATAACCGAGTCCACGCTCGTTTTCGGCGCGAATATGCGGCACACCAAAACTGGTGCGGCGAATGTCGGCGCTGGCCTGCTCCGGCGCATTGCGTGCATTTGCCGCAAGACTCAGCCCTACCAACATGCCCGCAAGGCTCAACCTGGTAAATTGCCTGGAAATAATCACGCTCGCTCCTGATCGAAAAGACAAACACCCTGCGTCAAACACGCATCGCGCCTTCCCCTAGGAACGAAACCCACGGCAAAAATTTAGGCCCTGAAAGGCGCTTTAACCAGCCTGCTCACAGGACGCTGACGTGACGGTGACGAATTTTCTACATTCGATCCTTCATTATTTGCCGTGCTCATACGTCTTATTGAATGAGAGCACCCATCACATTTCCTGGCCGGCTCGGAAAAGGAGTTTTTGCATGTACAACTCGCAACTGCCAACGGACGGTAGTCACGCGCCCAAGCGTTCAGCCATGGACTCCGGGGTCTTCAGTCAACGAGGCGAGCGTAATGGTAACGAGCGGATCAGATTGCTGCTCAAAAGCTTCGGCCTGCGAACCAGCCTGATTCGCCTCAAGGTCATCGACGCCTTGCTGACCGCCGCCGAAAGCGAGCGCAGCCTGGGCGTGCGAGGCGTGCACGGCCATTTGCTGGACCTGGATATTCCCCTGTCCTTTCTGAGTGTGCGAGAAGTGTTGAAACGCTTGTGCAGCGAAGGCGTGATCACCCTCAATGCCGACAAAAGCTACAGCCTGCATCCGCACGCTGTAGCCATGCTCCATCGCGACTGATCAGGTCAAGGTGCGTCGCTCAAGGCTTGACCTTGCGACGCATCACACCATTGACCACCACCACGATCACCGCGACGCCGATGGCGATGTACTGAAACAGCTTCTCACTGATGACGCCTGCGTTTTGCAGATACGAAAGGCCGAACATGATCCCCAACACCACCAGGGAGATCAGAATCGAGTATTTCAAACGTTGCGACTGAGTCATTGCGAATTCCTGAACCTGAAAAATGTGTCCGGTTTGTATCCGAAAGCATGCCAAGCCCCTACCTTTGTGCAGGAATGGGACGCTGCAAACGGGGTCTCATGTTACAGCCGATGAAGAGATTTGGCTTTATTACGGCGATAACCATGAGGATTTTCAAATGTTCCGTCGAATCACACGGCTGATTCCCCTGCTCGCGCTGCTGATGCTGAGCGGCTGCATCGTTTTCCCCCACGGTGGCCGGCACGGCGACCACCATTACGATCGCGGTGGACCGGGTTATTACCAGCATCGATAACGTATGACGCGTAAGTAATTGAACACCCGCTTGTAAGAAAAGTGGATATTCCGTGATTGCTGAACCAATGCCCGCCCCGTTGCGGGCATTTTTCGTACATACACTTTCCCTTCTTTTTTTACTGCCCTCCCCTCATCGAAACCTGGCGAAAACTATTGAAGCTTTCAGTCTTAATAGTCCGTTTGAGGTATTCATACCCGCTTGATTAATCTTGGCGCATCGCAATAAGACCCACTATTTAACTTCACGAAGAAGAACAGGGATGCCATGCACAAACCGCTCATAAATATTAGCCCCTATCAGGTGTTCGGCTTTTGCCTTGCCATTACTTTTTTTGAACTTCTGACGTATATGGCCAGCGACATGATCATGCCCGCCATGTTGACCGTCACTCATGATCTGAATGCCAGCGGGAGACATGTCCCCTACGCCTTCAATCTTTATCTGGCGGGCGGCATTCTTCTGCAATGGCTTATTGGTCCGCTGTCGGATCAGTTCGGTCGCCGACCGATGTTGCTCATCGGTTGCGGTTTATTCGCCCTGTCCTGTGCCGCCGCGTTCAGCGTGCACAGCATTTATGCGTTCAACGGCTTGCGGGTGATTCAGGGCATGGGGCTGGGATTTGTCATCGCGGTCAGCTATCCAGCCTTGCAAGAAGTGTTCTGCGAAGCCGACGCGGTAAAAATCATGGCGTTGCTGGGCAACGTTGCATTGCTCTCTCCGCTGCTGGGGCCTTTGCTCGGCAGCCTGCTGCTGGAGTGGTTGTCCTGGCGGCAGCTGTTTTTACTGCTGGGTATCGGCGGCCTGCTGGTCTGGCTCGGGCTTTACCTGTTCATGCCGGAAACCGTGGGTACCTCGCGTCATGACGGTCAGCGACTGGCGGCGGTGCCGTTCGAATGGCGCGGCACCGTGCGCCGTTATGCCGCGTTGCTCGGCAACCCGCGATTCCTCAGCGCCTCGGTCGCGCTGGGGGTCATGAGCCTGCCCTTGATTGCGTGGATCGGGCTGGCTCCGCTCCTGCTGATTCACAATCAGGGACTATCACCCTTGCAGTACGGCCTGTGGCAGATCCCGGTGTTTGCGGCCGTCATTCTCGGCAACCTGATACTCAATCGATTGATCGCCGACACTGAATTGCCGCAACTGATTCGATACGCGTTGTGGCCGTTTTGCGGCGGACTCCTCGCCTTGCTCGCCAGCAGTTTCTACGGGGCGTCTACGCCTTTGCTCATCAGCGCCCTGGCCGTTTATGCCATCGGCCTTGGCATGAGCAACGCCGCCCTGTACCGGCTCGCGCTGTTTTCAAGCGACGACAGCAAAGGCTTGGTCTCGGCCATGATCGGCATGATCTCGATCGCCGTCATGGGCGGCGGCGGCTCGCTGATTGCGGCGGCCGGTGCCGGTGACAACCACGAATCCTTCGCCCTGATGGCGGCTATTGCAGGGCTCATGTGCCTGCTGCCCTTGCGCCTTTTTCTGCGGCGTTCTCACCTCCCGCTTGCTGCCTGACTCCACCCGAAAGGTCCTTTGATGATCCATTTACCCCACACCGATGCGCTTTGCGCGTTAACGCAACCCTATTGCCTGGATTCCGTGCCTGAAGGCCTGTTCGACCGGGCCATGGGGGAAACCAGCCTGTTTCATTGTCACCACACGCCTGGCTATGAGCGCTGGCTCAACAGCAACGGGCTGGTCGCTCAAGACCTGGCGACACTGGATGACTGGTCAAGACTACCGCCGATTTTCGCTCACTATTTCAAACGTCACCTGTTGTTCGGCCCTACGGGCGAAGGCGCGCTGGAGCTGACATCGTCCGGCACCAGTGGCCAGAAAAGTCGCCTGCGCTATGACCAGCGCAGCATGGCGGCCGCCCAGGGCATGGTGAGCCACATTTTTCGCCATTACGGCTGGGACACTCCGGACAGTCCCTGCAACTACTTGCTGCTGAGCTATGAACCCAAGGCTGCGATCACCTTGGGCACTGCGTACACCGACCAGTTTCTGTGCAGCTATGCGCCGGTCAACCGCATCGCTTATGGATTGCGCCTGACGGGCAACGGTCACGCGTTCGATATGTTTGGGGTGATCCGCGCCTTGCAGGAATTCGCCGAAGAAGGATTGCCGGTGCGCATTCTCGGCTTCCCGGCGTTCCTCTCCCACGCGTTGCAGCACATGGAAGACACCGGCGTCGCGGATCTCAAGCTAGCGGCCGAGTCCCTGGTGTTTCTCGGGGGGGGTTGGAAAACCCAGGCCGCACAGGAAATTCCTTTGTCGCAGTTGTATCAACGCATCCACCGCCAATTGGGCATCGACCTGTCCCGCTGCCGGGACGGTTACGGCGCTGTCGAGCATGCCGTGCCCTACATCCAGTGTGCTCGGCAGCATTTCCATGTGCCGGTTTATTCGAAAGTCTTCGTGCGCAACCCATCCAGTTTCACTGTTCAACCCTACGGTCAGCGCGGCTTGTTGGAGTTCGTGTCGCCGTACATTTCGTCCAGCCCCGCGCACGCCGTTGTCATGGGCGACCTGGCGACGCTGCACCCCGCTGCCAGCTGCGGATGCGGCTTGCAGACCGACTGGTTTGAACTGCATGGACGCGCCGGCACGACCGCCAGCCGAAGCTGCGCAATGGCCGCGTCAGAACTGATTGGAGGGGCGTGACATGTACTTGATCAATGGTGAACTGCGGAACGATGTCACCCTCGAGACAGCCCTCGAGCAACTGCACCCACAACTGCCACGACTGCTGAATGCACCGATCGACAGCGACACCGTCATCGACGCAGCGGCCCGATTTGCCCTGCAATTGCAAGCTGGTCGACTGGATGTGCCCCTCGACAACGATCAACGATTGGGGCTTGTCGACTTCTGCCGACGCAGCCACCTCACCACCAAGCTTGAACGTGAGTTGGGTGTGCAACCGCGTTCGTTACGGCGTATTGATTACCGGCAAGCCTGTTTTGAAAGCTGGCATCCGCTGGGGCTGGTGGTGCACATCACGCCGGGCAATGCGCCGATGCTGGCGTTCTGCGCGGTCCTGGAAAGTCTGTTGGCCGGCAACATCAACTGGCTGCGCCCCAGCTCCAGCGATCAAGGATTGACCGCCCGGTTACTCGCCGCGCTGGTGCATAGCGACACCAGTGGCCAGTTGGCTGATTTCATCGCGGTGCTGCCGGTCAGCACGGCTCAGATAGCGCAACTCTGCACCCGCGCCGATGGCGTCGCCGCCTGGGGTGGTGAAAACGCGCTAAAAGCGATTCGTCAGCAGATCCCGGCCGGGTGTCGCTGGATCGATTGGGGCCACAGGATCAGCTTCGCTTATCTGTCGCCCGAGGCGGCGAGCGATTCGGCGCTGGACGCGCTGGTGGATGAAGTGTGCAGTCTGGATCAGCAAGCATGCTCCAGTCCGCAATGGCTGCTGGTAGACAGCAACGATCCGGCGGTTTTGCTGGACCTGGGTGAACGTCTGGCCAAAGCCTTTACATGTCGTTCCTCACATTGGCCGGCGCTGGTTCCTACCGACCAGGAGGCTTCGGAAATCACCACCCGTACCGCGATGGCGAGGCTGGAACACTGCTTTGCGCAGCAGACTGGTCAGGTCTGGACCGGCCCGGGATGGAGGGTCATCTGGGATCACCATCAGACGCTCGCGCCCTCGCCGCTGTTTCGTACACTGCTGCTCAAACCGGTGCCGCAACACTTGATCGCCGAGACGCTATTGCCTTGGCGCACCGTCCTGCAAAGCTGCGTGTTGATGTGTTCTGCGGTGCAGACACCCGGGTTGGTGCGCTCGCTGGTCAATGCCGGCGTTACGCGTATTGCCCCGTGCGGGCTGATTCATGACGGCTACCCTGGGGAACCCCATGACGGCGTCTACGCGCTGTCGCGCTTCAGTCGCCGCCTCTCGGTGAGTCTGTCGCCTGAGGCCGTACCTGGCCGGGCAACACTCGACGCGCTGCCAACCGCTGCGGATACACGCCATGAGCCGATCATGGACAAAAACACATTCATGACCCAGCCGATCAACGCCATGGCCCAGCTGTTTTTCCGCTCTGGGGGCAGCAGCGGCACGCCAGCCCTGGCCGGGTTCAGCTATCAGGACTTTCAACGGCAGATGCGCGCGGCGGCAGACGGCCTTTTCGCCGCCGGTCTCGACCCGTCAACGGATCGGGTGATGAACCTGTTTTACGGCGGCAGCCTGTATGGGGGATTCTCCAGCTTCACCAAGGTTCTGGAATTGATGGGCGTTACACATTTCCCCATGGGGGCGCCGCACGATGATGACTTCAGCGAAATGGCCCGAATGATCGTGGATCATCGCATCACCGCGCTGATAGGCATGCCGAGTACGTTACATCGCTTGTTTTTCAACGAACAAAGCCAGCTTCGCGCGTACTCGGGCATCAGCAAAGTGTTCCTCGGCGGCGAGCACCCTGGCCAGGCCAGCCTGCGCCTGATGGAAAGCTGCGGAGTCTCGACGATTCGCTCCGCGATTTATGGCTCGGTCGATGCCGGTCCGCTGGGGCATGCCTGCTCGGCAACGGCAGACGGCGTCTTTCATTTGATGTGCGATACCCAGCATCTGGAAATCGTGCATCTCGAACACGATTCTCCGGTGCAAGCCGATGAGATCGGCCGGCTGCTGTTCACCTCTCGGGCCCGGCAAGGCCAGGCCGTGCGCCGGTATGACGTGGGGGACACCGGTCGCTGGATATCCGGAGCCTGCCCTTGCGGGCTCGACTCACCGCGATTCGAATTGCTGCAGCGCCACGGCAAGCTGATACGGATGGGCACGGAATTCATTTCACCGTCGGCGCTGCAGGACAGCCTCGGCCTGCCCGTTCAACTTGTGCTGGACCACGCCTGCGATGGCAGCGAGCGGTTGAAGGTTTTAGTGAACCTGGAGGCCGAAAAGGCGTATGAAAAGTTATTGACCCACGCCGCACTGACCAATGCCGTGAATGCCGCGCTGATCACGGTAGAAGTTCACGAGTGTGCTGAATCCGAATTCACCAAAAACAAACACAGCGGAAAAACGCCGTTGGTTATCGACAACAGACATTAAACATCTCGTTTGTCTTTTAATCTCACAACGCCCGATAAAAAAAGAGAACCCAGTGAAAACAACTTATTCGCTTGAACAACTCTTGCCTTATATAAGGCAACACTCAAACTTCTATCGCAAACACCTGCAACACTTACCGGCAGAAGGTATTACTTTAAAAGACCTGCCGCTGACCAATGTGGCCGACTATTGGGCTGACAGTAACGACCTGAATCATTGGCCTGTGCTGACCGGCAACATCGAAGACGCGTTGGTGTTTAAAACCGGCGGATCCACCAGTCAGGGCAAACTGACGGTTTACTCGACCCGCGAGTGGCAAGCCTTGGTCGGTACGTTTGGAAACAGTGTTTCCTCTCAACTGAAGGACGGTGACAGGGTCGCCAACCTGTTCTTTTCCGGCGATCTCTACGCCAGTTTTCTGTTCATCCACGACTCGCTGGCGCACGTCAAAAGGTCCATCTGTGAGTTTCCGTTCACCGGCGAAGTCAGCATGGATGTCCTGGCGGATGCGCTGGATCAGCACCGGATCAACGTGCTGGTGGGTGTGCCGGCGCAGTTGTTGAAATTCGCCGCGTACCTGAATCAGCATCAGCGGGTGCTGTGTGGGGTTGATACGTTGCTGTACGGCGGCGAAAGCCTGTTCGGCCCGCAATTGGCCATCCTCACCCAGGTATTTCCCAACGTGCGCATCGCCTCAATCGGCTACGCCAGTGTCGATGCGGGCCTGATCGGCGCGACAAGCCGCGACTGCGCCTTGGGCGAGCATCGGGTATTTGAACCCCAGACCCTGCTGGAAATCGTCGACGAACTGACCGGTGAAGTCATTGAACAATGCGACCGCACTGGATTATTGCTGGTGACCAACCTGACCCGCCAACTCATGCCGCTGCTGCGGTATCCGGTAGGCGACCGTGCCTGCTGGCGTGAGCCCGCCAACACCCCGATGCGCAAATTCGCCCTCAAGGGGCGTAGCGCCCATAGTCAGCGGGTTCGTGTGGGGTCGGCGTCGTTGTTGATCGACGAAATGCGACAGATCGTCCAGCGCGTTGCTGGCACCGACCAATGGCAATTGCGCATCGAACATGACGGCTACAAGGACATCGTCAGTGTGACATGGGTGCCTGACGCAAACGCCGTGGCCACCGCCCCACGATGCCTGGCATTGTATGAAGCGCTTATGGCCCATTACCCCGCGCTCGATCATCTGAATCGCGAAGGGCTGCTGGAGTTGCGAGTGCTGTCCTGCAACGTCACCGACCTGAAGCTTCACCCTCGTTCCGGCAAACAGATGCGGGTCCTGGATTTGCGCCCCTATGACGCGCCATCGCTGGAGACTGCGTGATGTCTCATCTGATTTTTCGACGCTACCGCCCTTCCGACGCCCGCGCCGTGAGCCAGTTGTTTCGCGAGGTTTATGGCGATCATTACGTTCAACCGGATGTTTACCTGCCGCACATGATCAGCCAGCACACCGCCGAGGGTCGCTGGAAATCGATGCTGGCGGTGGATGATGTACGCGTTCTGGGGCATGCCGCGTTATGCCACGAATCGTCCCCGCAGAGCGCGGAACTGGCTCTCAGCGTGGTGCATCCCGCGGCGCAGGGGCAAAGTATCGCGACACGTCTGGGCCGGGAGTTACTGTTGCAGGCCGGGGCACTGGGCTTTAAGAGCGTCCTGATCAAGCAAGTGACCCACCATCCGTACACGCAACGCATGGCCGCAAACATCGGTTTCCACAGCACGGGAGTGCTGCCCGACTACGTTCCTTCGCCCTTCGCCGAACCGCACCCGGAAACCATTGTGATGGGCTGCCACGTGGTCGAAGGGCAGGCGCGTCCTCTTCCCGACATTCCCTGGCCCGAACGCTACCGGGGGTTTATGCAGCACCTGAGTTCGCTGTTCGGAACCCAGCCAGAAATGCCCCCACAACCTTCGATACCCTTGCAGATCAAGCAGCACCATCACCGCTTCGACATGGTCATTCACCGCCTGACCAAACGTCTGCTCGACCAGATCCGGCAATTGCCCGGTCACTGGATGATCTCGACCCGACTTGCGCTGTCGCGACACTTCGCCGAAGACTTGCGCAGTTTGACGACGCTTGGCTTCTCGTTTACCGGGTTGATGCCCGCTCCCGGCAGTCATGGATGGTTTGCCCTGTTTCATCGAGGGGCGCGGCCTCGGTCCCTCAATCTGCATTGCCCCTACATGCAACAGTTGCACGACGATTTGCAGCAAAACACCGAAGCACTGGGCAGCGCTCGCTCAGCCGCTTGAGTCTTTTCGGTAAAACTCATTGCCCGGCTGCGCGCAAAGCTCCACCAGCCAGTCGACAAACACCCTCACCCGCCGGGACAACTGGCGGTGTGGGGGATAGAGCGCCGTCAACGGCATCCCGGGGGGCGGCGTCGCTTTCAATACTTCACACAAACGCCCTTCCTTCAATTGGCGGGCGACGTGGTAGTACGGCGTCTGGATCAGTCCGTAACCCGCCTCACAAGCAGCCAGGTACCCGTCGGCACTGTTGACCGACACGTGCTTGGGCAGGTCAATCAACCGGAGTTGATCATCGACCATGAATTCCAGCCCGAACCGCTTGCCGGTGGTGCCGGAGAAATACTCCACCATCTGATGGCCCTCAAGGTCAGCCAGATTGTGCGGGGTTCCATGGCGCGCCAGGTACTCGGCGCTGGCGCAGGTGATCTGGTCGAGCATGACCAGCGGCCGCGCCACCAGTGACTCATCCAGCGCCGCCCCGCCGCGCAGCACACAATCGACGCCTTCACGAATCAGGTCGACAGGTCGGTCATTCAAACCGATATCCAGTTCGATCAACGGATAGCGGCGGGTGAACTGCGGCAATGCCGGAATCACGATCAGGCGCCCGATCCCGGACGGCATGTCCACTCGCAGCAAGCCTTTGGGGTTGTGGCGGGCGGCGGAAAACACCGCTTCGGTTTCCTCCAGATCGGCCAGCAACCGCACGCAACGGGGGTAATAGGCTGCGCCGTCGAGGGTCAGGCTGATCTGCCGCGTGGTCCGTTGCAGCAGTTGCACGCCAAGGTGAGCCTCAAGTTGCTTGATCAGGATGGTCACCGACGCGCGGGGCAATTGCAGGCTGTCCGCGGCTTTGGCAAAGCCGCCCAGCTCGACGATTCGGGTGAACACGCGCATGGCGTTAAAACGGTCCATTGTCAGGTGATCCGGTTGATTATTTAGAAATTGCGAACAGTGATAGCAGTTGTAGCCGGTTTATCTTGTTTCTGTCGAGGTCAACACTAGGGGCTTACACCACAAGGAGTTGATTTCATGCAGACACGTCAATTGGGCAAAAACGGCCCACAGGTTTCTGCCATCGGTTTGGGCTGCATGGGCATGACCGATTTCTATACGACCGGTGTCGATACCCGTGAAGCCACCGCCACCCTGCATCGGGCGCTGGAGTTGGGGATCAACCTGCTCGACACCGCAGACATGTACGGCCCGCACACCAACGAAGAGTTGATCGGCAAGGCCATCGTCGACAAACGCGAGCAGGTGTTCCTGGCCAGCAAGTTCGGCATTGTCCGCGATCCGTCCAATCCCGGCGCCCGGGGCGTCAACGGCCGACCGGACTACATTCGCACGTCTATCGACGGCACGCTCAAACGACTGGGCGTTGAAACCCTGGATTTGTACTACCAGCACCGGATCGATCCGCAGGTGGCCATTGAGGAAACCGTCGGCGCCATGGCCGAGTTGGTCAAAGTCGGCAAGGTGCGTTATCTGGGCTTGAGTGAGGCGTCAGTGGCCACGCTGGAACGGGCACACAAGGTTCATCCGATCAGCGCCCTGCAAAGTGAGTATTCGCTGTGGAGCCGTGACCAGGAAGAGAACGGTTGCCTGGCTGCGTGCCAGCGTCTGGGCATTGCGTTCGTCCCTTACAGCCCATTGGGTCGTGGCTTTCTGACGGGGGCACTGAAAAGCCCGGATGACTTTGCCGCCGACGATTACCGGCGCTTCAGCCCGCGCTTTGAAGGGGAAAATTTCGCGAAAAACCTGTTGCTGGTGCAGCAGGTACAAGCCTTGGCAGCCGACAAAGGGGTGACGGCGGGCCAATTGGCGCTGGCCTGGGTGCTGGCGCAAGGTGACTACCTGATCCCGATTCCCGGGACCAAACAGCGTAAATACCTTGAAGAAAACGTTGGCGCACTGGAGGTGAAACTCAGCGACCACGACTTGCACGCCCTGGAAGCGATTTTCCCGGCCAATGCCACCGCAGGCTTGCGCTATCCAGAGGAAGTCATGAAGTTACTAGATCGGTAACCAACGCCTGGCCCATTCGGTCTGAGTGGGCCGGCACTGCGAACATCAAGCCTTGGATCTGACGCCACCGTCGGTAGCAGGCACTGTTGTACCGTTACCCTTGCCGTAAACCTGCAGGTTCTGCAGCACATAAATTGCCGTCTTGTATTCCGGGATCAGGCCGGCGGCGTATCTGTCGCCCTTGATGCTGTTGTTCTGGATGGTGTCCAGTTGCGTAGCGAAATACTCCAGCGCATTGAATTTTGCATCCGGGTCTTTCTGAATACCAAACCGGTCGAATTTGTCACCGGCGTTCATCAACGTCATCGACGTGATATCGGAAATCAATCCCTTGCCTCGCAAAAAGGCGCTGAGATTGCCCAGCTGTTTGGCAGAGATACTTTCCGGGTCAAAGCCTTTCACGTTGCGATGGATTTTCTGCTCATCCATTTTCGCCGTGTTCAGCGCGTTTGGATTGGTCCCCACCAGTGCCAGCATCTGCTTGACCCTGGCGTTGTGGGTGACAGGTTTGCCCCCGCCCGTATCCTGAACCAGCAACCCTGCCTTGGGAGTCCAGGCCCCTGTGTAGCCGATAGTCATGAATGAACTCCCGACTGCGTGACCATAAAAAACTCCTTGTTTAGTTCAGTTTTAGAGCCGCCAAGTATCAATCTGGCAACTAGCCATACCAACAATTTTTTCCAGTTTTTACAATTTTTGTACATGTTAGATACAAAGCACTAAGCGCCTTGTTTCATTGGCCTAGACAATCTTTTCAAAAGAGGGCTGGACAACTAATCAGCCTCTTGTACGTCTTGGTTAGTTTATTTGTATCAACATCGACACTGTCCGGCCCCTGACCGCTCGTCACCCTGCCCCTTTCTAGCACGCTCGTACCTAAAGCTCGTCCCTTGCAAGCCGATAGCTCTTCGAAGCGCCGATTTTCATTCCGAAAACCACAATAAGAACGCTGCACAAGGACCGGTCCCATGCCCGCATTCCGCACCATCCAGGCTCGTTACACGCTGTTTCTGGTCCTGTTCATCCTGCTGTTGTTCGTCCTCACGGTGGTCGGCATCAGCCAGTTGGTCGCCCCCAAGCTTCGTCACACCGAAGAACAGGTGGCCCTCAACCGCATCGCCGAAGTGGCCGAGCAAATCCAGGGCGAACTGAACAAGGTTCAGGCGCAACAGCGCAGCATCACCCAGACCATTCCGCTGCTCGACAGCGCTGCCATCGACACGGTGCTGCCAGGCCTGGTCGATCAATACGGCGAGTTGAAAGTGTTCGGAGGCGGTATCTGGCCGTTACCCGGCCAGCGTGAGGCCGGACGTAACAAATTCAGCACCTTCTGGCACCGCGACGCCTCGGGCAAGCTGGCGGTCAATACGTTCTGGAACAGTGACGCCGCTCCCAACTATTACGACCAGACCTGGTACAAGGGCGGCATGCAAACCCCGCGCGGCCAATGCGCCTGGGCCGCTGCCTATAAAGATGACGCCAGCGCGGAGCCACGGACCAACTGCGCCATGGCCATTCAGAAAAATGGCGCGGCGTATGGCGTCTCGACTATCGACGTGACGCTGGGCTTCTTCAATGACTTGATCGCCCGCAAGGAAAAAGACCTCGGCGCCGAAATGCTGATCGTCGAAGCCGACGGCAAGATCATCAGCAACAGCTCGCGGATCAGTGGGCCAATCGTGCTGAAGAACATCAGTGAGCTGGCCGGCAACTCGCCGTTCGCCAGTCAAGTGAAGGCCGGCCTGCAAAACCGTGATCAGTCGCAGCGGGTCGAGTTCGACAACAACGGTGAAGCCAACACCTTCTTCATGCGCCCGATCGAAGGCACCCCGTGGTTCCTCGCCACGGCCCTGCCGACCACGCTGATCACCGCCCAGCGTGACGATGTGCTCAGTACCTTGAGCCTGCTGCAAATCCCGATGGTGATTCTGCTGGTGTTGCTGCAGATCTATGCGATTCGCCAACTGATCCAGCGGATGAAAATCCTCAAAGCCAACATTGATGCCCTGTCCGCGGGCGATGCCGACCTGACCAAGCGCATCACTATCCGCGCCGAAGACGAACTGGGCGCCATCGGGCACTCGGTCAACGCCTTCATCATTTATTTGCAGAACATGATCGGCGAAGTCACCCAGGCCACCGGTGCCATGGCCTCCAGCCTGGACAACCTGCAGCGGACTTCCGCCCACACCAGTCAGATTCTGGTGCGCCATGCGTCTGAAACGGATCAGACGGTCACGGCGATTACCGAGATGAGTTCGACCGCCGAAAGCGTCGCGCAGAACGCCGCTGAAACGGCGGCCTTCACCCAGCGCGCCAACGAGAACGCCGATCGTTCACGGGTCGTGGTCGGTGAAGCGTCCAGCAGCGTGATCGCCTTGATCGACGAAGTGGCGAGCGCCACCCATAAAGTCGAAAGCATGCAGGAAGACGCGCAACGCATCACCGAAATCCTCGGCGTGATTGGCGCGATTGCCGGGCAGACCAACTTACTGGCGCTCAACGCCGCGATCGAAGCGGCCCGGGCCGGTGAGCAAGGTCGCGGTTTCGCGGTCGTCGCCGATGAAGTCCGCGCCCTCGCCGCCCGCACGCAAGCCAGCACTTCGCAAATCAATGAAATGCTCAAGCGCCTGACCCAAGGCGTGAGTTCGTCTGTAACCGCGATGGAAAATACCCAGGCCAGTTGCCAGTCTGCCGCCGACGCCACGGCGCGGGTCAACACGGGCCTGGATGAAATGGCCGGCTCGGTCAGCCACATCAACAGCCTGAGTACGCAGATCGCCACCGCCGCGGAGCAGCAAAGCGCGGTGACCGAAGAGATCAACCGCAGCATGGTGCAGATCCGTCACATGGTGGATGAGCTGGTGAAAAGCGGCCAGGCCAGCGAGCTTAATACCCAACAACTGCTGCAAGCCAATGCGCGTGTCAGCTCGATCATGGGGCGGTTCAAGGTTCGTTGATCGCTGCTGAATTACACATGCTCCCTGCGGCCGGGGAGTTGGGTCTGGTGAGGATCTTTGTGGTGAGGGGCTTGCCCCCTCGCCACGACAGCTTGGCGTACCTGTATTACTTCGAAACAACCTCGTATCTCTTCCCGGCAAAAAATGGTCAAAATGCATCTTTTTGGCCGCAACCCGAGACGAGATCCCCCATGCGAATCCACCTGCGTCTGGTCGCCTTGAGCGCCCTTTTTATCTCCCCCATGGCCCAGGCCGCCGACCTGGTCCCGATCGAAGTCCACCGTGACGCCAACTGCGGCTGCTGCAAAAAATGGATCAGCCACCTCGAGGCCAACGGCTTCAAGGTTGAAGACCACGTCGAATCCAACATGAGCGAATTCAAGCAGCAGCACGGCGTGCCTCCACGCCTGGCGTCCTGCCACACCGGCCTGATCAACGGCAAATTCGTCGAAGGCCATGTGCCTGCGGATCAAGTCCTGGCCTTGAGCAAACGCAATGACCTGCTGGGTGTTGCGGCACCGGGCATGCCTATGGGTTCGCCGGGCATGGAAATGGACGGCATGAGCGATGCCTATCAAGTGATCGGCCTGAAAAAGGACGGCACTGATGTGGTGGTGGCGGACTACCCGGCCCATTGATGGGTGGCGCCTACATCGGGCTGTTCTTCGCGGCGTTCGGTGCCGCGACCTTGCTGCCGTTGCAGTCCGAAGCGCTGCTCGTGGGGCTGTTGCTCAGCGAACAGTATTGGCTATGGTTGCTACTGGCCGTCGCGACGCTGGGTAATGTCCTCGGTTCGGTGGTGAATTGGTGGCTCGGCTGTCGCATCGAGCGGTTTCGCGACCGGCGCTGGTTTCCGGTCAGCCCGCGCCATCTGGAACAGGCCCGAAAACACTATCAACGCTATGGTCATTGGTCATTGCTGCTGAGTTGGGTGCCAATCATCGGTGACCCGCTGACGTTGGTGGCCGGCGTCATGCGCGAGCCGCTTGGGCGGTTCCTGCTGATCGTGACGCTCGCCAAAGGTGCTCGTTATGGCGTGCTGGCCCTGGCCACGCTCGGCTGGATCGGTTGAACGATCGGCGGCGGCGATTGCCTGTCTTTAATGTCGCCCTAATCATGCCGATCCAGCATCGGCGGGTTTTCTATGGAGTTCACCCATGTCCCTTCCCCTCTCCCGTTGGCTGCCCGGCCTGTTTCTGACCGCTGCACTGCCTGTTCTGGCTCACGCCGAAGGCCCGGAATACGGGCCGGAACTGCAAGGGTTCGAGTACCCGTATACGGTCAAGCACTTCTCGTTCGAGTCCCAAGGCAAATCCTTGCAGATGGGTTACATGGACGTCGCCGCCCACGGCAAGGCCAACGGGCGCAGCGTGGTGTTGATGCATGGCAAAAACTTCTGCGGCGCCACTTGGGACAGTTCGATCAAAGCCCTGAGCGAAGCCGGTTACCGGGTGATTGCGCCGGACCAGATCGGTTTCTGCACCTCCAGTAAACCGGACAACTATCAATACACATTCCAGCAACTGGCGACCAATACCCAGCAACTGCTCAAAGCCCTTGGCATCCAGAAGTCCAGCGTGCTCGGGCACTCCACCGGCGGCATGCTCGCCACACGCTATGCGTTGCAATACCCCGATCAGGTCGAGCAACTGGCGCTGGTCAATCCCATTGGCCTGGAAGACTGGAAAGCCCTTGGCGTGCCCTATCGCACCGTCGATCAGTGGTACGAGCGCGAACTCAAACTCAGCGCCGACGGCATCCGCACCTATGAACGCAACACCTATTACGGTGGCCGCTGGAAGCCTGAATTAGATCGCTGGGTCGATATGCTTGCCGGCTTGAACAAAGGCCCGGGGCACACACAGGTGGCCTGGAACTCGGCGTTGATCTACGACATGATCTTCACCCAGCCGGTGTACTACGAGTTCAAGGACCTGAAGATGCCGACGCTGTTGCTGATCGGCACGTCCGACACCACGGCCATCGGCAGTGACATTGCCTCCCCGGAGGTCAAGGCCAGGCTCGGTCATTACGACGTGCTCGGCAAGCAAGTGGCAAAACTGATTCCCCAGTCCACACTGGTTGAATTCCCCGGCATGGGCCACGCGCCACAGATGGAAGAACCGGCGCAATTCCACCAGGCATTGCTCGACTGGCTGAACAAAACCAATCCCGTGCGTTAATGAGGTAAGGCTGATGGCGGTGCAGATTGCGGTGATCGATGATTGGCAGGACGTGGCCCGTGACGTGGTCGACTGGTCAGTGCTGGACAGCCTCGGCGAGGTGAGTTTTATCCATGATTACCCCGCCGACAACGCAACCCTGGCGGAGCGCCTGGGTAAATTCGAAGTGATCTGCGTAATGCGCGAACGCACCCGCTTCGATGAAGACCTCCTGCGCCAATTGCCGACACTCAAGCTGCTGGTCACCGGTGGTATGCGTAATGCTGCGCTGGATCTCAAGGCCGCTGCGGCACTGGGTATCCAGGTCAGTGGCACCGACAGCTACAAACACGCCGCTCCAGAACTGACCTGGGCGTTGATAATGGCCGCGACCCGCAATCTCGTGGCCGAAGCCAATGCCTTGCGCGCCGGGAAATGGCAGCAAGGCCTGGGCGGCGACTTGCACGGCAAGACACTGGCGATCCTCGGCCTTGGCAGCATCGGCCAACGGGTCGCGCAGTTCGGTCAGGTGTTCGGGATGCGGGTGATCGCGTGGAGCGAAAACCTCACGGCCGAACGTGCCGCTGAAGTGGGCGTGACCTATGTCAGCAAGCAGGAACTGTTCGAGCAGGCCGATGTGCTGTCGGTTCATCTGGTGCTCAGTGATCGCAGCCGCGGATTGGTCGACGCCCAGGCGCTGGACTGGATGAAACCCTCGGCGCTGCTCGTCAACACCGCCCGCGGACCGATTGTCGATGAGGCTGCGCTGATCAAGGCCTTGCAAAAGAATCGACTCGCGGGGGCGGCACTGGATGTGTTCGACATCGAGCCATTGCCGGTGAATCATCCGTTCAGAACGCTGGACAACGTGTTGGCAACGCCGCATGTCGGGTACGTCAGCCAACAGAACTACCATCAGTTCTTTTCGCAAATGATCGAGGACATTCAAGCGTGGTCGGCGGGTGAGCCGATTCGCCTTCTGAGCTAGGACCGAAGCGCCGCTCTCGCACTCGATCGATGTTGGTCAATACTGAACGCGAAAACCACGTATCCTCTGCGCCCGTTTCACGTTCAACCTCGCGAGGGCAGTTTGTCTAAAGGTATCGCTTTATCGGTCTCGGCCTCGGTGCTGTTTGCCGTCATGTATTACTACACCTCGCTGCTCACCCCCTTGAGCGGCGTGGAGATTTTCGGCTGGCGCATGCTGCTGACCGTGCCGTGCATGACCGTGTTCATGATGGTTTCCGGCGAATGGAAACGGGTGGTCGAAATTTTCCGGCGCATCGCCGGGAATCGCAAACTGATCGCCGGCCTGATCGCCTCCTCTGCCCTGCTCGGCGTGCAGCTTTGGCTGTTCATGTGGGCGCCGCTCAACGGCTACAGCCTGGATGTGTCGCTCGGCTATTTTCTGTTGCCGCTGACCATGGTCCTGACCGGGCGGATCGCCTATGGCGAGCGCCTCTCGTATCTGCAAAAAATCGCCGTGGTGCTGGCCTGCCTTGGGGTGATCAACGAGGTGTATCAGGTCGGTGGTTTTTCCTGGGCAACCTTGCTGGTCTGCATCGGCTATCCCTTGTATTTCATCCTGCGCAAGCGCCTGGCCGCCGACAACCTTGGCGGTTTATGGCTGGACATGGCGTTGACACTGCCGGTGGCATTCTGGTTCGTGCAGAGTGGCGAACAGGGTTTCGGCGTGTTTGATCAACACCCGTGGTTGTCGCTGCTAATCCCGATACTCGGAGTGATCAGCGCGTCGGCGCTGGTGGTCTACATCATCGCCAGCCGGTTGTTGCCGTTCAGTCTGTTCGGGCTGTTGAGTTATGTAGAACCGGTGTTGCTGCTGGGCGTTGCATTGCTGCTTGGGGAAAGCATCAAGCCCGGGGAATGGTTGACTTATATTCCGATCTGGCTGGCGGTGGTAGTGCTGGTGTTTGAAGGGTTCAAGCACCTGGTTCGGCATCGCAAACCTTAAGCCCTACACAAAACCAAATGCAGGAGTGAGCCTGCCCGCGATAGCTATCTGTCAGTCAACAATGATGTTGAATTTGACGACGCTATCGCGAGCAGGCTCACTCCTGCAGTTTTAACGGTGAAGCGGCTTAATCGGTGGCGAGTACACCGCGGCGAACCTGATCACGCTCGATCGATTCGAACAGTGCCTTGAAGTTGCCTTCGCCGAAACCGTCGTCGCCTTTACGCTGGATGAATTCGAAGAACACCGGCCCCATCAGGGTTTCCGAGAAAATCTGCAGCAACAGACGCTTGTCGCCCGACTCGGACGAACCGTCCAGCAGGATCCCACGCGATTGCAGCTGATCGACCGGCTCGCCGTGGTTCGGCAGGCGGCCTTCGAGCATTTCGTAGTAGGTTTCCGGTGGCGCGGTCATGAAGCGCATGCCGATGCTTTTCAGGTGATCCCAGGTCTTGATCAGATCATCGCTGAGGAAGGCCACGTGCTGAATGCCCTCACCATTGAACTGCATCAGGAACTCTTCGATCTGCCCGGCGCCCTTGGACGATTCTTCGTTCAGCGGGATGCGGATCATCCCGTCCGGCGCGGTCATGGCCTTGGAGGTCAGGCCGGTGTATTCGCCCTTGATGTCGAAGTAACGGATCTCACGGAAGTTGAACAGCTTCTCGTAAAAGTTGGCCCAATACGCCATGCGACCGCGATACACGTTGTGGGTCAGGTGATCGATGATTTTCAGACCGGCGCCGACCGGGTTGCGGTCAACACCTTCGATGAACACGAAGTCGATGTCGTAGATCGAGCTGCCTTCACCAAAACGGTCGATCAGGTACAGCGGCGCGCCGCCAATGCCTTTGATCGCCGGCAGGTTCAGTTCCATCGGCCCGGTTTCGATGTGGATGGGCTGGGCGCCGATTTCCAGCGCGCGCTTGTAGGCCAGTTGCGAATCCTTGACGCGGAACGCCATGCCGCACACCGATGGGCCGTGCTCGGCCGCGAAGTACGAAGCAACGCTGTGCGGTTCGTTGTTAAGGATCAGGTTGATCTGGCCCTGGCGATACAGGTGCACGTCTTTGGAGCGGTGGGTCGCGACCTTGATGAAGCCCATGATCTCGAAGATCGGCTCCAGGGTGTTCGGGGTCGGCGATGCGAACTCGATGAACTCAAAGCCCATCAGGCCCATTGGGTTTTCGTATAAATCTGCCATTTTGGCGCCTCATCATTTTTTAGAATTAACGGAACGTTAGTTGCTAAGAATGCTGAAGCCGGCGGGTGGCGCGCAGGAGATGCCCCGCACGCTGCGGGCGAGGAAGTCACCGTAGATCAATTGAAACCCAAAACTTTTCATTGTCGACCCAAGGCTGATGCGGGCGAGGCTTCTGCTGGCAGAAGACGTTTATTATTGTATGCGTAACCCGATTCTACACAGCGTAAATAGGTTTGTCCGCCTTCTGTATCAAATCCCCTTTTTCCCTGCTCGCGCAAGGGGTTTGTTGCACAGGAAAATCCCCGTGAGAATCAGCCCGCCTCCCAGGCACATCGCCAGCGTCAACTGCTCGCCCAACAGTAACGCGCCGAGGATCACCGCCGTCAGCGGATTCAGGGCAATGAACACCCCCGAACGTGTCGCGCCGATTTGGCGAATGCCATCGTAATAGCCGATGTAGGCCAGCGCCGAGCCCAATACACCCAGGTACATCAGGCTCATCCATTGCTGCGGACCGAGGCTCATGAGCGCGCTGACACTCAGTTCACCCCGTATCGCAGTTGCCACCCACAGCATCAGGGTGCCGAGCAGAATCGAATACGCCACCGTCTGCACCGGCCCCAGCGAGTGGTTCAGTTCTTTGGAGAACAGCGAGTAAATCCCCCAGCCGAGCACGCAGCCGAAAATCAGCAGGTCACCGATCCACGCGTCGGCGTTGTCGACCAGTAAATGCGGGTTGCGACTGACGATCACCAGACTTGCCCCGGCGATACAGATCGCGATCCCGATAACCTTCGCCCGACTCAAGCGCTCCTTGAACAGCAGCCACGACGCCAGTCCGATCACGGCGGGGTTCAGCGCCACAATCAATGACGCTCGCGATGCATTGATGTAATGCAGTCCATAAAAGAAGCACAGGTTGTAGAAGAAGATGCCGAAGAACCCCAGCAGCGCCAGTTGCAGCCACTGCCCGGGGCTCGGCTTCGCCAGTGGTACGCGGGCTAGCAGCAAAAACAGCAGCAATGCCACGCTGGCCAGGAGGAATCTGAGGCTGGCGGCGAACAATGGGCTGAGGCTGTCCGCGAGAAACCGGCCAGCCACGAACGTCCCGCCCCAGATCATGGTGACGGCGGCGAGTTTCAAATAAACCGGCACATCCGATGAGGTTGTTTGCGCGTAAGCATTCATGAGGTGCAAGGACTTCAGTCAGGGAAGATGACGTATCATTTGACTAATGCATAATCATCGTAAAATGAGTAAAGACTCATGACCTTGACACAACTCGAGATTTTTTCGCTGGTCGCCGAACTGCGCGGGTTCACGGCGGCGGCCAATCGGCTGGGGATCTCCCAATCGGCGGTGTCGCATGCCTTGAAGTCGCTGGAACAGGAATTGGGTGTCGAGTTGTTCCGGCGCCACCAGTCCCAAGTCGAGCCGAGCGACATCGGTCTACAGCTCTTGTCGCGCGCCCGGGCCATGCTCGGGTTGGCCGACACCTTGCGCCAGGAAGCCGCCGACGCTCGCGGGATGAAGCGCGGCACCCTGCGCATCGGCTCGTTCGGCCCCACCTCATCGATCAAACTGCTGCCACAGATCCTGGCGCACTACCGCGCCGCTCACCCCGGTATCGAAGTGCACATCGACGAAGGTCCGGACCGGCAGATTATCCAGTGGCTGGAAGAACGACGAATCGATATCGGTTTCGTGGTGCTGCCCGAAGATCGCTTCGATACCTTCAGGCTGATCGAAGACCGGATGGTCGCGCTGCTGCCCTCCGATCACCCGCTGACCGGTCGCGACAGCCTGAGTTTGAGCGACTTGTGCCACGACCCGTTCGTGCTGACCGAAGCCGGGTCTTCGGAGCTGGTTTCACGGCTGTTCACGGCTGCCCGGCTGACACCGAACATCCGTTATCGCTGCTCGCAGCTGCTCAGCACCCTCGACACCGTAGGCCGAGGCGATGCCGTGACCGTGGTCGCCGAAGGATCGTTGCCCGACGACAACGACAGCCGCTACGTGAAAAAACCGCTGTCTCCATCCGTCAATCGGCAGGTAGGTCTGGCGGTGCTCGACCAGCGTCAGTCGTCGCCCGCAACGCTGGCGTTTATCCAAATGGCTTCAAACCTTGACTATCGTTGACCGGCATAAGTACCGACAGCCATCTATCATGCCCACTACCTGAACTCTTTTTTGGGAGGCGTGCCGTTGTCCTCCCTGCATTTGAGAGCCGTATCCCTTCGTCACAGGCTTTGTGAATGCCACTGAACGCCAAGACCCACAAACGCGGCAAACGAATGGCTGTAACCGTTTTGAGCGGGGTACTCCCGGTGCTGTTGGGGGTTGTCATTCTCTATATGCAGGCCGAGCGTGCGCTCAAGCAGAGCACCGAGCTGACGGCCGAAGAAGCCATCCGCCAATTCGAACTGATGCTCGACAATACCGCCCAGGCCGCACGGGAACTGCTGCCGCTGGCCGGCCAGACCTGTGACAACGTCAAACTTGCCCTGCGCGAACAGGTCACACGCCGGCCGTTCGTGCGTTCGACGAACCTGGTATGGGATAACAACCTCTATTGCAGTTCGCTGTTCGGGGACTCCAGGGAGACGGTCAATCCGGGCGACTACACCCAGGGCAAGTTGTGGTTGATGAACGGCAACCCGGTGACGCCCGACACTGCGTTGTTAGTGTATCGGCTCAGTGAAGGCGATCGGGGGGCGCTGACCACACTGGACGGTTATCACTTGAGCAACGTGTTGCGAATGATTGGGCGCAAGACGCGGCTGGTGCTTCAAGTCGGCCCCGTCTGGTTATCCGCCGAGAGCAAGGTTCACGAAGGCCCCCTGCCCACTCTGCCTGTGGCCGAAAGCAAGCAAACATCCACGCGTTATGCGTTTGCGGTCGCAGCCGGTTTCCCCGAGGGTGAAACCTGGCGCTACATGAACAGCGAGTACCCACCGCTGTTCAGTTTGCTGATCTTCTTCGGCGTGGTCTCGGGCGCAATCGGACATGTCCTGCAAAAGCGCTCGTCGTCCCCCAGCCATGAAATGCAGCGTGCGCTGGAGGCCGGTGAGTTTGTTCCCTACTTTCAGCCCGTGGTGCATGGCGATACTAAAACCTGGTCCGGCGCCGAAGTGTTGATGCGCTGGAATCACCCGAAGGAAGGCCTGGTACGCCCGGACCTGTTCATTCCTTTTGCCGAGCATTCCGGGTTGATCGTGCCAATGACCCGCTCGTTGATGCGACACACCGCGACGCTATTGGCGCCTGCCGCTGCTTCGTTCGATGGGCCGTTTCACATTGGCATCAACATCACCGCCAGTCATTGCAAGGACTTGGACCTGGTTGAAGACTGCCGGGAGTTTCTCAGTGCCTTCGCACCAGGGGCCATCCACCTGGTGCTGGAGTTGACCGAGCGCGAACTGATCGAACCAACGGCCATTACGCACCAGCTGTTCGAGCAGCTTCACACCTTGGGCGTAATGATCGCTATCGATGACTTTGGCACAGGTCACTCAAGCCTCGGTTATCTGCGTCAGTTCAATGTGGACTTTCTGAAAATCGATCAGAGTTTTGTCGCGATGATCGGCGTTGACGCGCTTTCCCGGCACATTCTGGACAGCATTATCGAATTGTCGGCCAAGCTTGATCTGGGCATCGTCGCCGAAGGCGTGGAAACCGAGGAGCAAAGTGACTATCTGGCCGCACACGGCGTGAACTTTCTGCAAGGTTATTTGTTCGGTCGACCGATGCCAGGAGCCGAATTCATTAATGCATTAAGGCACCATTAACCTGCGGTTTAAGCGACGAGGCAACGAAGCAGCGCACCAAATTGAATCAAAAGACTACTGTAGTTACATGAAGAAAAAGACAGGATTTACTCTTGGCCAATTAACTACTACAATTTTTCATGCCTGCGCAAGATTGGCAGGTGAGCCACTATCACCGAGTCGCTTCAAGGCTCTTGGCTTATAGCTTTGTTTGCGGTTGGTATCAGCCAAACACACTATTGGAGTAATGAATTTGTCCAGACTCGCTGAATTTCGTGCCGCTGAGAAGGCCCTTCAAGAACAGCTCAAGCAGCTGGAATCGCTGAAGAATGATGCCGGGCTCAAGAAAGAAATCGAATTCGAAGAAAAGCTCCAGGGGCTGATGAAAACCTACGGCAAAAGCCTGCGCGACATCATCGCCATCCTCGATCCGAACCCGGCAAAATCCGGTCTGCAGGCAGCAGCCCCTAAAACCCGTCGCGCCCGCGTGGTCAAGGTTTATCACAACCCGCATACCGGTGAGCTGATTGAAACCAAGGGCGGCAACCACCGTGGCCTGAAAGCCTGGAAGGAACAATACGGTGCCGCCACCGTAGATTCCTGGCTGCGAGGCTAAGCACTCGCGGTGATAAACAAGCCCTGCCAATGCAGGGCTTTTTTTATGGCCAGCCTCCCAATGCAACGAGGCGAGTCGTTCAACTCGCTACTTGCCGACTAAACTTTATGCTTAATCCGTTTGGGTATCTAAAGATTTCAGATCGCGCTGAAATCTGCAGTCACGCAAACCCGCAACTAAAGTTTCAAGCTGTTACGAGCCGCCGCAATTTCATCCTCGCTTGCCTTATAAGCCTCAGCCTGCCCCGCGTAGGAAAGAACATAGGCCTTATCGGCATCCACCGCTGCGACCAATGTTTGCGACAGCACATGTCGACCATTCTGCGTAATCGTGCAGGTAGTTTCCAATCCCGATAAGCGGCTCAAGGTCGCCGGATGAATCTTGTTGCAGACACTTTGATAGCCGCCTTGAAAGAAGTCCTTCTGCACCGACTTGCGCATTTCCAGCAGCACACCCTCCAGATTGACCTGATGACCGCTTTCTACTTGAGTCATGGTCAATTCCATCACCATTACCGGCGTGCCGCCTTGGTCGACTTTCACCGCGCGCTGTCGGGAAACCCCTGGTTTGGCATCATCTTGCGGAACGGCTTCCACCTCCCAGCCCTTCGGCCAGGTCACCACCGGTGCATCCGCTTGAGCGCTGGCGACACCTGACAACAGGAAAATCAGGACCCACGTCGATTTACAGAATCGGATCATTGCAATGAGCACTCACGGATTGAACCGTAAAGTCTGAGCCTCACCCGTCCGTCAGGCAATAGCAGACTCTTAGCGTTTGGTGATGTCCCAGCCCTTGCGTATCATTGTCGCCATTCGTTAGCCCCACTTATTTTCCGGAGGGCCCATGAGCCTGCACGAATTGAACACTTTCCCCGGCGTGACCGCTCAACCTGACACCGCCACCCAGAAGTTCGTCTTCAACCACACCATGCTACGGGTCAAGGACATCACCAAGTCCCTGGATTTCTACACGCGCATCCTGGGTTTTTCGCTGGTGGAAAAACGCGACTTCCCGGAAGCCGAGTTCAGTCTGTATTTCCTGGCGCTGGTTGATAAAAACCAGATTCCGGCCGACGCCGCCGCCCGTACCGAATGGATGAAATCGATCCCTGGCATTCTCGAACTGACCCATAACCACGGCACCGAGAACGACGCGGATTTCGCCTACCACAACGGCAACACCGACCCGCGCGGCTTCGGCCATATCTGCATCTCCGTGCCGGACATTCGTGCGGCGTGCGAACGTTTCGAAGCGCTGGGCTGCGATTTCCAGAAACGCCTGAACGATGGGCGCATGAAGAGCCTGGCCTTTATCAAAGACCCGGATGCGTACTGGGTCGAGATCATCCAACCGGCACCGATGTAAAAAAACTCGCTGCCACTGATTGTTCCCACGCTCTGCGTGGAATTCAGCTCGGTAGGCGTTACCACGCAGAGCTTGGGAACGATCAGTATCACGCACACAAAAACCCCATGATCGCTCATGGGGTTTTGTGTTTCAGCGTTGGTGTCTAAGCCGGCGCGGAGGTGCGGATCAGGTGATCGAATGCGCTCAGCGAAGCCTTGGCGCCCTCGCCCACTGCAATCACGATCTGCTTGTACGGCACGGTGGTGACGTCACCGGCAGCAAACACGCCCGGCATCGACGTTTCACCACGGGCATCGACGATGATCTCGCCGCGAGGCGACAGCTCGATGGTGCCTTTGAGCCAATCGGTGTTGGGCAGCAAACCGATCTGCACGAAGATCCCTTCCAGCTCTACATTACGCAGCTCGTCAGACTGACGATCCTTGTAACGCAGGCCATTGACCTTCTGACCGTCGCCCAACACTTCAGTGGTTTGCGCACTGGTGATCACGGTGACGTTCGGCAGGCTGTGCAACTTGCGTTGCAAGACCGCGTCGGCGCGCAGTTGTACGTCAAACTCCAGCAACGTGACATGAGACACGATGCCCGCCAGATCGATGGCCGCTTCGACGCCGGAGTTACCGCCGCCAATCACCGCCACGCGCTTGCCTTTGAACAGCGGACCATCACAGTGCGGGCAGTACGCCACGCCTTTGTTGCGGTATTGCTGCTCGCCCGGGACGTTCATTTCACGCCACCGCGCACCGGTCGCGAGGATCACGGTCCTGGCTTTCAGGGTCGCGCCACTGGCGAAGTGGATCTCGTGCAATTCACCGTTCTTGCCCGGCACCAGTTTGTCGGCGCGTTGCAGGTTCATGATGTCGACGTCGTATTGCTTGACGTGTTCTTCCAACGCTACTGCCAGTTTCGGGCCTTCGGTTTCCTGCACGGAGATGAAGTTCTCGATGGCCATGGTGTCGAGCACCTGCCCACCAAAACGCTCAGCCGCCACACCGGTGCGAATGCCTTTACGAGCAGCGTAGATCGCTGCCGAAGCACCGGCCGGGCCACCGCCGACGACCAATACGTCAAAGGCTTCCTTGGCGCTGATTTTCTCGGCCTGGCGCTCGATGCCGCTGGTGTCGATCTTGGCGAGGATTTCTTCCAGGCCCATGCGGCCCTGGCCGAAGTTCACGCCGTTGAGGTAAATGCTTGGCACGGCCATGATCTGACGATCATCGACTTCGGCCTGGAACAACGCGCCGTCGATGGCGACGTGGCGGATGTTCGGGTTCAGTACCGCCATCAGGTTCAGCGCCTGGACCACGTCCGGGCAGTTCTGGCAGGACAGCGAGAAGTAGGTCTCGAAGCTGAACTCGCCTTTGAGCGAACGGATCTGTTCAATCACTTCAACACTGGCCTTCGAAGGGTGACCGCCCACTTGCAGCAAGGCCAGCACCAACGAAGTGAATTCATGGCCCATCGGGATGCCGGCAAAACGCAGGCTGATATCGGCACCCGGGCGATTGATCGAGAACGATGGCTTGCGTGCATCGTCACCGTTATCTAACAACGTAATCTGACTGGAAAGACTGGCAACGTCTTTCAGGAGTTCGAGCATTTCCTGGGATTTCGCACCGTCGTCGAGGGAAGCAATGATCTCGATCGGCTGGGTGACCCGTTCCAGGTACGATTTCAACTGGGCTTTAAGATTGGCGTCCAACATACGGGCGATTTCCTTTTACTTGAGACGAAAAAAAACGCCCGAGCGAATCTCGCCCGGGCGTTTTTGAGGGCGGTTGCAGCTTACTGAGGTGCGGAAACCCGCCCTGATAGTGCTTTCACAGACTTAGATCTTGCCGACCAGGTCCAGGGACGGAGCCAGAGTGGCCTCGCCTTCTTTCCACTTGGCTGGGCAAACCTGGCCTGGGTGAGCAGCGACGTACTGGGCAGCCTTGATTTTGCGCAGCAGCTCGGAAGCGTCACGGCCAACGCCGCCATCGTTCAGTTCAACGATTTTGATCTGGCCTTCAGGGTTGATCACGAAGGTGCCACGGTCAGCCAGGCCAGCGTCTTCGATCAGCACGTCGAAGTTGCGGGAGATGGCGTGAGTCGGGTCACCGATCATGGTGTACTGGATTTTGCCGATGGCTGGCGAAGTGTTGTGCCAGGCAGCGTGGGCAAAATGGGTGTCGGTGGAAACGCTGTAGATCTCGACGCCCAGTTTCTGGAACGCGTCGTAGTTGTCAGCCAGGTCTTCCAGTTCGGTCGGGCAAACGAAGGTGAAGTCGGCTGGGTAGAAGAACACGACAGACCACTTGCCTTTCAGGTCAGCGTCCGACACTTTTACGAAGTCGCCATTTTTGAAGGCGTCAGCTTTGAACGGTTTAACTTGGCTGTTGATGATAGGCATCGATGACTCTCCGTCAGGGTTGAAAAGTTTGGTTGAGAAGTTGATGGGGTGAATCCTACCCACTCGATCGCCGCCTGGCTCATTGGCAAAGCTCATGCTGCTGATTGGTTTTCGCTATTAGCGGACAGTATTAATAGAAGAAAACGGTATCTAGCTCACCAATGGCTTTTCAGCGACTCGGGCCATCCCGAGAAACGGGCTGACTTCAACATAGCGCATGGCTGACTTCATATCCTTCCAACCCACATAACTCATCAACGATTTCAGATCCCAACCACTCTGATGGGCCCAACTGGCAAAGCCGCGGCGCAGGGAATGGCTGGTGTAGTGGTCCGCCGAAATGCCGGCACGTTCCAAGGCCTGACGCAACAAAGGGATCACGCTGTTGGCGTGCAAGCCCTCCTCGCTCAAGTGACCCCAGCGGTCGATTCCGCGAAACACCGGCCCGCGGACCAGCGCAGCTTCCGTGATCCATTGAATGTAGGCGTTCACTGGGCAGAGGCGCTGCAGGGCCGGGGTCTGGTAAGTCTTGCCGAGGTTTTCGCGATCACTCTTGCTGCGCGGCAGGTAGAGGGTGATGCCTGAACTGGCGATCGCCTGCACGTGTTCGATTTGTACGCGGCACAATTCATCACTGCGAAAGCCACGCCAGAAGCCCAGCAAGATCAGCGCGGTGTCACGCTTGGCGCGAAGCAATCCTGGCTGATCGTTTTGCGCCCTGGCGGTTTTGGCCTCCTGTTCCAGCCATGCCACCACTTGCTCCAAATGCTGAAGCTGCAATGGCTCGGCCTGTTTCTCCTGGGCCGGGTGCAGCGCCCGTATGCCCTTGAAGACCTTGCGCACCACCGGCGACTTGGTGGGGTCGGCGAATCCCTGGCTGTTATGCCACTGCGCCAGCGCTGACAAACGCAACTTCAACGTATTGATCGACAGCACGCCCGCATGGGCCGCCAGGTAACGCGCCACGCTGTCGCTCGTCGCAGGCAGGAAACCACCCCAACTGACTTCGAAATGCTCGATGGCCGCCCGGTAGCTGCGACGCGTGTTGTCGCGGGTGGCGGCTTGCAGGTAGCGATCCAGGTCGGTCATGGGCTATCTCTCGAAAATGTACCGCTTTGGTGAAGTAAAACGTGTAACACGGCGTATCACGCGGGGTAATACCAGTATATCCCGCCTCAATAATTTAGATTTTTTATCTTTTTGTTGATGATGGTACACTGCGTACTTTAGTGGCATGTACCACAGTACGAAATCGTAGGAGAAGAAATGGCTCGTGGCGGCGTAAACAAAGCGGTGGTGCAGGCGGCACGGTTGGCAATCCTTGCCCGTGGCGAAAACCCCAGCATCGATGCAGTACGGATCGAGATGGGCAATACCGGCTCAAAAACCACCATTCACCGCTATTTGAAGGAGCTGGACGACGGCAGCGAGCGCGCTGAAACGCCCTCTGAACCCATCGATGATGAGCTCGCAGGCTTGGTCGCGCGTCTGGCGCAGCGCCTCAAGGAGCAGGCGCAAGAGCCCATCGACCAGGCACGCACGCAGTTCGATCAGCAACGGAAGGAACTGGAAATCCAGCTGACTGAAGCCCGGCAAGCCAACACTGAACTGCACCAGCAATACGAAATTCAAAGCCTGGCCCTGACTCAAGAATCCGAAGCGCTGCACGAAACCCGCGCCATGCTGCAGACCGAGCAAACCCGCAACGCCGGATTGAACCAGGCACTGGCCGATTTCGATTTACGCTTGCAAGACAAGGATGTGCAGATCCGCTCACTGGAAGAAAAGCACCTGCACGCACGCGATGCACTGGAACACTACCGCAACGCCATCAAGGAACAGCGCGAGCAGGAACAGAGCCGCCACGAAGGCCAGTTGCAACAGATTCAGATGGAATTGCGCCAGGCCCAGCAAAGCGCATTGGTGCGTCAGGACGAAATCACTCAATTGCACCGCGACAACGAGCGCCTGCTCACTGAGAACCGTGGAACGCTACGCGAACTTGGGCTGCTACAGGAGCAACTCAAACACACCCACAGCCGCCAGGATCAACTGCTGGAGCAGGTCAACCGCATCGACAGTGAGCGCACCCTCCTCCAGGAACGCTTGCGTGCCGCGCTGTTGGAAAGTCAGTCGCTCAAGCAAAGCGTCGACGAGCAGTCGCAGATAAACAAAGCGCTGGAAATCGATTTGCTCAAGACTCGGGCGAGTCTCGATGAAAGCTTGCGCCTGGCCGCTGTCATTGCAACAGCGCCAGACGCATCAGAGAGTGAAAAGAGCGATTAACCGGCAACCGGCGTGCGCATGGTGACGAACTCTTCGGCGGCAGTAGGATGCACGCCGATGGTTTCGTCGAAATCGCGCTTGGTCGCACCAGCCTTCAAGGCAATCGCCAAGCCCTGAACGATCTCACCGGCATCCGGCCCGACCATGTGGCAACCCAAAACCTTGTCGGTCTTGGCATCGACCACCAGCTTCATCAGCGTGCGCTCCTGGCACTCGGTCAGGGTCAGCTTCATCGGCCGGAAACGGCTTTCGAAAATCTGCACCTCGTGGCCAGCTTCGCGCGCATCTTCCTCGCTCAAGCCGACAGTGCCAATGTTTGGCAGGCTGAACACGGCGGTCGGGATCATCTTGTAATCCACCGGACGATATTGCTCAGGCTTGAACAAGCGACGCGCCACGGCCATGCCTTCAGCCAAAGCGACGGGGGTCAGCTGGACACGGCCGATCACATCGCCAAGCGCCAGAATCGACGGCTCCGCAGTCTGATACTGATCATCGACCGCGATGAAACCTTTCTTGTCGAGTTTGACGCCGGTATTTTCCAGCCCGAGGTTGTCGAGCATCGGCCGGCGACCGGTGGCGTAGAACACACAATCCGCTTCCAGCTCGCGACCATCCTTGAGCGTCACCTTCAGGCTGCCATCGGACTGTTTATCGATGCGCTCGATGTCGGCGTTGAATTGCAGGTTCATGCCGCGCTTGGTCAGCTCCTCCTGCAAATGCTTGCGTACCGCACCGTCGAAGCCGCGCAGGAACAGCTCGCCGCGATACAACAACGTAGTGTCGGCGCCCAGCCCGTGGAAGATCCCGGCGAATTCGACAGCGATGTAACCGCCGCCCACCACCAGAACGCGCTTGGGCAACTCTTTGAGGAAGAACGCCTGGTTGGAACTGATCGCGTGTTCATGCCCCGGAATCTCCGGGATCTGCGGCCAGCCACCGGTCGCAATCAGGATGTTTTTAGCGGTGTGACGCTCGCCATTGATTTCGACGGTGTTCGGGTCGACGATTTTGGCGTGGCCTTCATGCAAGGTCACACCGCTGTTGACCAGCAAGTTGCGGTAAATGCCATTCAGGCGATTGATCTCGCGATCCTTGTTGGCGATCAGCGTCGCCCAGTCAAACTTCGCTTCACCCAACGTCCAGCCAAAGCCCGAAGACTGCTCGAAGTCTTCGGCGAAGTGCGCGCCGTAGACCAGCAGTTTCTTCGGCACGCAGCCGACGTTCACGCACGTACCACCCAGGTAACGACTTTCAGCCACAGCCACTTTCGCACCAAAACCGGCAGCGAAACGCGCAGCCCGTACACCGCCGGAACCGGCGCCAATCACATAAAGGTCAAAATCGTAGGCCATTTTCAATCTCCTCGGCAGGCAACCAGCATACCCGCAGACGTCCGTTGGGCAAGCGCTGCAAGCGATATCGGGGGGCGGCAAATGAAAAAGCCACCCGAAGGTGGCTTTTCAATACAAGCAGGTCAAGCGCTATCAGTAAGCCTTGCCAGTCTTGTAGAAGTTCTCGAAGCAGAAGTTGGTCGCGTCGATGTAGCCTTCAGCGCCACCGCAGTCGAAACGCTTGCCTTTGAACTTGTAAGCCATGACGCAGCCGTTCTGGGCTTGCTTCATCAGGGCGTCGGTGATCTGGATTTCACCACCCTTGCCTGGCTCGGTTTGTTCGATCAGGTCGAAGATGTCCGGCGTCAGGATGTAACGACCGATGATCGCCAGGTTCGACGGTGCATCTTCAGGCTTTGGCTTCTCGACCATGCTGTGAACACGGTAGATGTCATCGCGGATCATCTCACCGGCAATCACGCCGTACTTGTGAGTTTCTTGCGGGTCGACTTCCTGGATGGCAACGATCGAGCAGCGGAACTGCTTGTACAGCTTGACCATCTGGGTCAGTACGCCGTCGCCTTCGAGGTTGACGCACAAGTCATCCGCCAGCACCACGGCGAACGGTTCGTCGCCGATCAGTGGACGACCGGTCAGAATCGCGTGGCCCAGGCCTTTCATTTCGGTCTGGCGGGTGTAGGAGAACGAGCAGTTGTCGAGCAGCTTGCGGATGCCGACCAGGTACTTCTCTTTGTCGGTGCCCTTGATCTGGTTTTCCAGCTCGTAGCTGATGTCGAAGTGGTCTTCCAGGGCGCGTTTGCCGCGACCGGTGACGATGGAGATTTCAGTCAAACCAGCGTCCAGTGCTTCTTCGACGCCGTACTGGATCAGTGGCTTGTTTACCACCGGCAGCATTTCTTTGGGCATGGCTTTAGTCGCTGGCAGGAAGCGAGTACCGTAACCGGCTGCTGGGAACAAGCATTTCTTGATCATATAAGTCCTTGAAAGGGCTGTGTGTACGAGTTTCGGCGCAGTCTAATCAGGCGGCGTGCACCTTACAATGCCCCGCGCTGGCTAACCAATGCCATCATAGAGAAATATTCCCGCGGATAGTTCAATCCGCATTTTCACGCGGTCAAATCAGCGTAGCTCAAAGAGGCCGACAAACTCGACCACCATACGCTTATCGTCCCCCAATGCGAGCATTTGCCGGTATCATGGCGACTTTGAACCAGTGAACGAGACAGATAGATGACCGTAGCGAAAATCATCAACGGGTACACGGTCGACAAAGGAAAAGATGGCCAGTGGCGCATTACCGCCGCCAATGGCGAAGATGTTTCCGGGCCGTTACCCAGCGAAGCGATGGCGATTGAAGTGGCGTCGGTGTTCGACTACACCCACCCCGCGCCGAAGCGACGCGGCAAGAGTCAGGACTGATATCCTGCGGCACTCGCAGAGCCCTGCCATTGAGCAGGGCTTTTTTGTGGCCAGGTACAAACAAGTGGCCATTCGCTATAACCTTTTGCTGCCTGCGCTGTCACAGGCTTAGCCCCATCATCCTGACGACGACAACGACATGACTAAATTTTTGCCCCTGATTGCAATCCTGGCCCTGACCGGCTGCGCCACTTCCGAGAAAATGTACCTGAACAACGGAGAGCAAGGCCTGGCAATCGACTGCTCCGGCGAAGCCAACTCCTGGGCCACGTGCTATGAAAAAGCCGATGCCTCTTGCGCGGGGACCGGCTACCGGATCGTCGGCACCGACGGATCGCCTTCCACCAAGGAAAGCGACAAAACCCTGGGGGTCGATGTCGGCAACTTCAAGAACCGCAGTGTCGTGGTGGTCTGCAAGTAGGGCGCCCTGCCCTACATGTGAATTTCCGCAAATTTGATTCCGAGACCACGCACGGTCTCGATCAAATCGTCGAGACGGGCAAACGACTCGACCTCATCGTTATCATCCACCAGAAAATAGCTGCGCCCGGCGCTCTTCTTGAAAAACACGATCCATTCCCCCGGGTTCGCGGGATTTTGAATGACGTGGGTGGCAGAGATCAGTCCCTCTGCATGGCGTTCCTGTACCTGCTCTCGCTTCATGCTCGACTCCAGAAAAGACAATGCCGCCAAAGCATGACTTTGACGGCATCGGTGTGAACGGTGGCTAGTCTATCAGCCGGAAATGCAAGCGTTGGCGGCTTTCTGCACGTCTTTAGGACGCACCGGCACATTGGACATACGCTCATGCAGCTTTATACCACTGCCACCCGAACGGTCTTCGATGTCGAACACGGCTGCCGGGGCCGATGAAAATTTCGCCGGCACGATGACGCGCATCCCGTCCTTGGTTGACTCCAGTTGCAGGGCGCCACGACTGTCGGCCAGTTTTTCGACCAGGCATTGCGCGTATTCATTGGGCTTTTTGCCTGAGATCACGTTCATGGTAGGCAACGTCTCATTAATCTCCGAGACATTCGCACAGCCACTCATCACCAATGCCAACGGCAAGGCCAACACACCCCACTTCATACAAAACCTCCGATAAAGACCCTCCGACAGCGCAAATGCTGATTTTCTCCGAGGCTCGCTGCGTTTATCGCTCATAGAATTCCGAATAACTGTTTTTAATTGTCAAAGCGAACCTCGACGACCGGATAATAACCTGTTCGGGCTGATAAACTGCGCCAATCGCCCATGCTATCGTTTTGATTTTGTAGAAAAAGCCCTTCTGGAGGCGCCTCATGAAATTTATCCACCAGCGCGAGCACCTCAACGAAGACGACATCGTCGTCATCCAGTGCTCCCAAACATGCAACATCCGCTTGATGAACGACGCCAACTTCCGCAGCTTCAAGAACGGCGGCCGTCACACTTACCACGGCGGTGCGTTCGATACTTTCCCGGCCCGGATTACTGCACCGAGCACCGGTTTCTGGAACATCACCATCGACACGGTCAACCGCCGTCCGATCAGCGTGACCCGCAAACCGACCCTGACGCACTCGATCAAGATCATCCGTCGCTCCAGCACGAAACTGAGCTGAGTGACGCTCCCACACGAATAAAAGCAGGTATGACCGTGGCCCAAACGACCAAGTACGTCATCAAATACAAACTCAACGGCGAACGCCGCTTCGAATTTGCCCAGCTCGAAAAAGGCACTGAAGAAGAAGCCAAAGCTGCGCTGGACGCCATTCATGGTTCGAGCGACGACGTCATCAGCGACATTGCCGTCAGCAAAGCACTGTAACGCGACCCGGCACCCGGAGCATGGACTTCATGCTCCGCGCCCGTCTTGAATTCGACCGCAAGCGCCGGAGTGTTCACTCCCTTGGCGCCCCCTAGACTGGCCACCTCGACCTTTGGTTAAGGAGTCAGAACATGTCTACCTCCCCGATTCGCTACATCAGCGGCACTTCCAGCCTAGGCGTCTTGTTGCTGGCGTTCAGCGCCGAGGGCCTCTGCGCGTTGCTGCTCGGTGAAGACTTGATCTCGCTCGAACGCGATCTGGCGCGGCGCTTCCCTGGCCCGCCACCGCCGCAGCGCGATGAAGGTTTGATGCCGGCCCTGGAGCAAACCCTGCGCCACCTCGAAAACCCACACACCGCACTCGATCTCCCGCTGCACCTGAGCGGCAGCGTATTTCAACGGGGAGTATGGGAAGTCCTGCGGAAAATCCCCGTCGGTGAAACCGCCAGCTACCGTGATATCGCCCAGCGTCTGGGTCAGCCCAGCGCTTCCCGGGCGGTAGCGAATGCCTGTGGAGCCAACCCGGTGGCCGTTATCGTGCCTTGCCATCGGGTGCTGCGCCAGGACGGCAGCCTCGGCGGTTATCGCTGGGGAATGGAGCGCAAACGGCAGTTGCTGGATCGCGAGGCTCAGCGATGAGCGAGCAAACCTTCGATGCGCTGGACTGGGCAGCCCTGGGGCAACAAATCGATCAGGATGGCTGCGCTGTCATCAAGTCGCTGTTGAGTGCGCAGGCGTGCGATGACGTCAGTGCGCTCTATACCCAGTCAGCGCCCTTCCGCTCTCAAGTGATCATGGCGCGACACGGTTTTGGCCGTGGCGAGTACAAGTATTTCAACTACCCCTTGCCGGACACAGTCGCCCGCTTGCGCAGTGCGCTCTACCCTCGACTGGTGCCGATCGCCAACCGCTGGTATGAATGCATGGACTTGCCAACCCGTTTCCCCGCAACCCACGAAGCGTTCCTGCAACGCTGCCATGCCGCCGGTCAGGAACGCCCGACTCCGTTATTGCTGCAATATGGTCCGCAGGACTACAACTGTTTGCATCAGGATCTGTATGGCGAACACGTGTTCCCGCTGCAGGTGGCGATTCTTCTGTCGGAACCGGACGAAGACTTTACCGGCGGCGAGTTTGTGCTAACCGAACAACGCCCGCGGATGCAGTCACGCCCGCAGGTGATCCGCCTGAAGAAAGGCGATGGTCTGATCTTTGCCGTGAGTCAGCGACCGGTCAAAGGCGTTCGCGGCTATTACCGAGTGACCATGCGTCACGGCGTGAGTCGCCTGCACAGCGGAAAACGGCATACCCTTGGAATCATCTTTCACGATGCGTTATGACCCCATGAGCCCGACCACTTTCGATCTTTTTGCCGATGCCGAACCCGAGCAGGAGCCCAGGCGTGAGCAGATCGGTGAACAGTCCTTCGTCTTGCGCGGCTTTGCCCTGCCCCGGCTCGATCGATTGTTGCCAGCACTTGAAGCGGTTCTGGCGGCCGCTCCGTTTCGGCAGATGGTCACCCCCGGCGGCTTTACCATGTCGGTGGCCTTGAGCAGTTGCGGCACCTGGGGCTGGACCACCGAACGCAGCGGCTACCGGTATACGCGCAATGACCCACAGACCGGACGCCCCTGGCCCGAGATGCCCGACGTGTTTTTCGAACTGGCACAAGCGGCGGCACGGGAAGCAGGATTTGCCGGGTTTGTCCCTGACTCCTGCCTGATCAACCGCTATGTCCCCGGGGCCAAGATGTCATTGCACCAAGACAAGAACGAAGGTTCCTACGCCGCACCGATCGTGTCGGTGTCATTGGGATTGCCGGCCATGTTCCTGTTCGGCGGGTTTGAACGAAGCGATAAAAGCCAGCGTGTACCGTTGCTGCATGGCGATATCGTGATCTGGGGTGGCGTCGATCGTTTGCGTTATCACGGCGTGCTGCCGATCAAGGACGGCCATCACCCGCGCCTGGGTGAACAACGGATCAACTTCACCTTTCGAACCGCCGGATGAAGCCCTCGAATTCAACCGCAAGACTCGGAGTGCTGTGGTGCTGGGGGCTTGTTAATCTGGAAAAAACGGGTCAACGGACATGAAACCATGACAACTCATTCGACCAGGATTGCCACCGAGGACGATCCTCGCTGGGCCGCCGTCGTTGCACGGGATCCCGGTGCCGACGGGCAGTTTGTCTACGCCGTGAAAACCACTGGAATCTATTGCCGCCCCAGCAGCCTGGCGCGCTTGCCGAAACCGCAAAATGTCGAATTTTTCGACACGGCAGAACAAGCCCTGGCGGCGGGCTATCGTCCCAGCAAACGGGCCACGAAGGATCAAAGCGATGTCGCCGCACAACACGCAGCAACCGTCGCTGTCGCCTGCCGCCACATCGAATCCGCCGAAAATCCGCCTGCGTTAAATGAGCTGGCGCAGGCAGCAGGCCTGAGCAGCTTCCATTTCCACCGCGTGTTCAAAGCCGTGACCGGGCTGACACCCAAGGGGTACGCCACCGCCCATCGTTCCCGCAAAGTGCGCGAACGCCTGGCCGACGGCGGCTCAGTCACCGACGCCCTGTATGACGCCGGTTTCAACTCCAACAGCCGCTTCTATGAATCGGCCGATAAACTGCTGGGCATGAAGCCGGGGGATTACCGCGCGGCGGGCCAGAACAACGACATTCGTTTTGCCGTTGGCCAGTGTTCCCTGGGGGCCATTCTGGTGGCGCAAAGTGAACGCGGTGTTTGCGCGATCCTGCTGGGGGATGATCCGCATCAACTGGTTTGCGATCTGCAGGACAAGTTTCGGCGTGCGAATCTGATTGGCGCCGATCACGCGTTCGAGCAGTTGATTGCCAAGGTTGTCGGTTTTATCGAAGCCCCGGCAATTGGCCTGGATTTGCCGCTGGACGTGCGCGGCACCGCTTTTCAAGAGCGGGTCTGGCAGGCGCTGCGGGAGATTCCTGCAGGCAGCACCGCCAGCTACGCCGATATCGCTCAGCGTATCGGCGCGCCCAAAGCCGTGCGCGCCGTGGCTCAGGCCTGCGGCGCGAACAGTATTGCAGTGGCGATCCCGTGCCACCGCGTAGTACGCAGCGACGGCAACCTCTCGGGCTATCGCTGGGGTGTCGAGCGCAAGCGTCAGTTGCTGGAACGCGAAACCGTGTAATCAGCGATTCACATCGACCACCACCCGCCCGCGCAATTGTCCGGCGAGCAAGCGCGGTGCGGCGTCGATGGCTTCGCTCAAGCCGATTTCATGGCTGATCAGTGGCAGCAACGCGAAGTCCAGATCCTTGGCCAGCCGATTCCAGGCTTCCATCCGCTTGGCTTTGGGCTGGGTCACGCTGTTGATCCCGGCCAACGTCACGCCACGCAAAATGAACGGCGCGACGGAGGCAGGGAAATCCATGCCTTGTGCAAGACCACAGGCGGCGACCGTGCCATTGGCCTTGGTGCTGGCGCAGGCGTTGGCCAGCGTGTGGCTGCCGACCGAGTCGATCACCGCCGCCCAGCGTTCCTTGGCCAGCGGTTTGCCCGGCTCAGACAGAGTGACGCGATCAATGATCTCGCTGGCGCCCAGTTGCTTGAGGTAATCGTGCTCGGCGGTGCGGCCCGTGGACGCTACGACTTTATAGCCAAGCTTGCTCAGCAGCGCGATGGCGAAACTGCCTACGCCGCCGTTGGCCCCGGTGACCAGGACTTCGCCCTGCTCAGGCGTGACACCATTATGTTCCAGCGCCAGGATGCACAGCATCGCCGTGTAACCGGCCGTGCCGATTGCCATGGCTTGAGCCGCGGTGAATTCCTTGGGCAGTGGGATCAGCCAGTCGCCCTTCAGACGTGCTTTTTGGGCGAGCCCGCCCCAGTGCCCTTCGCCTACGCCCCAGCCATTGAGCAAGACCTGGTCACCGACCTTGTAGTCCGGATGCTCGCTGACTTCGACCGTGCCGGCCAGGTCGATCCCCGGCACCATGGGGAATTTCCTGACCACCGGGCTGCTGCCGGTGATCGCCAGGCCATCCTTGAAGTTCAAGGTGCTGTACGCGACCCGCACCGTCACATCGCCCTCGGGCAGTTGATCGTCATTGATCTCTTGCAGTGTGGCCCTGTAACCGCTGTCGTCTTTGTCGATCAAAATACCTTTGAACATCATTGCCTCTCAATGCAATCGATCCGGTTGTGGGGGCATTGAAATACCACAAAGAAACATCTCGCCGTACAAGACTTTAGCCAAACCTACGATGCACCGAGCGCTACCATGACGTGCGGTTACGCCTTTTTTTAAGGCCCTTGAATAACGGAAAACGTCCCGGATACAAAAGTCGACTGGCTCTGCATCAACCATTGCTGGTAAAAAACCGGTTCTATCCGCCGGAGAATCATTGAAATGAGCCAATGGCCAGACACCCGTATTCTTGACCTGCTCGGCATCGAACTGCCGATCATCCAGGCTCCTATGGCCGGCGCTACCGGCTCGGCCATGGTTATCGCCGCGAGTAACGCTGGCGGCCTGGGCTCGATGCCCGCGGCGATGCTGAGCATCGAGCAGTTGCGCGAAGAGCTGAAGACGATCCGCCAACAGAGCCAGCGTCCGTTCAATATCAACTATTTTTGCCATCAGACCCCGGCCGCCGATGAGCAACGGGCTCGGGAATGGAAAAACCTGCTGGAACCGTATTATCGGGAACTGGGCGTCGATTTCGAGGCCCCCACACCGGTATCCAATCGCGCGCCGTTCGATAACGCCGCCTGCGAAGTGCTCGAAGAATTCCGTCCCGAAGTCGTGAGTTTTCACTTCGGCCTGCCGGAACAATCACTGCTGGATCGGGTAAAAGCCACCGGGGCGAAAATTCTTTCCTCGGCGACCACCGTCGAAGAAGCCGTCTGGCTGGAACAACATGGCTGCGACGCGATCATCGCCATGGGCTACGAGGCAGGCGGACATCGGGGAATGTTCCTCAGCGATGACTTGAGCAGTCAGGTCGGCACATTCGCCCTCGTGCCTCAGGTCGTCGATGCGGTGAAAGTGCCGGTGATTGCAGCGGGTGGGATCAGTGATGCGCGGGGGGTGGCGGCAGCTTTTCTGTTGGGCGCTTCGGCGGTGCAGGTGGGGACGGCTTACCTGTTCACGCCGGAGGCCAAGGTCAGCGCGTCTCACCACAAGGCGCTGCGCACGGCCAAGGAAAGCGAGACGGCGGTGACCAATCTTTTCACCGGCCGCCCAGCACGAGGAATCCTCAATCGGGTGATGCGCGAACTCGGCCCCATGAGCGATAAAGCCCCGGCCTTCCCGTTGGCCGGTGGTGCGTTGATGCCGTTGCGGGCCAAGGGCGAAGCGGATTTCAGCAATCTCTGGGCTGGGCAGGCATTCACGTTGGGCGTTGAAGTGAGTACGGCAGAGCTGACTCGGCGTTTGGCGGAGGAAGGTCTGGCCAAGTTGCTCCGTCGCTGAAGCACGCTGCTGTAGCCTGCTGCTCCAGGTTCACGCAATTTCACAGACTCGGCTCCAACACATTCCGTTTGCGGGCATTACGCTATATATTTCTATATATAGCGTTTCGCCCCCTCGTTGCATTCGCCTATCACGGAGCCGTTTCATGCCCCTGCGTGCCTCACGTTTTGCCCCGACCTGCCTCGCAAGCCTGCTCGCCGTCTTCGCGTTCAGCTCCGCTCAGGCAGGCGAAGTCCAGGTGGCCGTCGCCGCCAACTTCACCGCGCCGATCCAGGCCATCGCCGCCGATTTCGAAAAAGACACCGGGCATAAACTGGTCACCTCCGTTGGTGCAACCGGTCAGTTCTACGCCCAGATCAAGAATGGTGCGCCGTTCGAAGTGTTCCTCTCTGCCGACGACACCACCCCGCAAAAACTCGAAGCTGAAGGCGACACCGTCAAGGGTTCGCGCTTCACCTACGCCGTTGGCACGCTGGCACTGTGGTCAGCCAAGGAGGATTACGTCGATGCCAGGGGCGATGTGCTGAAAAGGAACGAATACAAGCACCTTTCCATCGCCAACCCGAAAGCCGCGCCTTATGGCCTTGCCGCCACTCAGGTGCTGGCCAAACTGGGCCTGACCGACAAGGTCAAAGACAAGCTCGTTGAAGGCCAGAACATCACCCAGGCCTATCAGTTCGTTTCCACCGGCAACGCTGAACTCGGCTTCGTGGCCTTGTCGCAGATCTACAAAGACGGCAAAGTCACCGGCGGTTCGGCCTGGATCGTCCCGGCCGACATGCACGACCCAATCAAACAAGACGCGGTGATCCTCAACAAGGGCAAGGACAACCCGGCCGCCAAGGCACTGGCTGACTACCTCAAGGGGCCGAAAGCCGCCGCCATTATCAAGTCCTACGGTTACCAACTCTAAATGACGCTGACGAGTGCCGACTTTTCCGCCATCTGGCTGACCCTGAAACTGGCGTCCCTGACGACGGTTATCCTGTTGATCATCGGCACTCCGATTGCGTTATGGCTGTCGCGCACACGCTCGTGGTTGCGCGGCCCGGTCGGGGCAATTGTCGCCCTGCCCCTGGTCCTGCCGCCCACAGTGATTGGCTTTTATTTGTTGTTGGCGCTCGGCCCTAACGGCTTTGTCGGCCAATTCACCCAGTCACTGGGGCTCGGCACGCTCACATTCAGTTTTGCGGGACTGGTGATCGGTTCGGTGCTGTACTCGATGCCGTTCGTGGTCCAGCCGCTGCAAAACGCCTTTTCCGCCATTGGCACCCGCCCGCTGGAAGTAGCCGCTACCTTGCGCGCCAATCCATGGGACACCTTTTTCAGCGTGATTCTGCCGCTGGCTCGCCCCGGCTTCATCACCGCGGCCATTCTCGGTTTCGCCCACACTGTCGGCGAGTTCGGCGTGGTGCTGATGATCGGCGGCAACATTCCCGACAAGACCCGCGTGGTCTCGGTGCAGATCTACGATCACGTTGAAGCCATGGAATATGCCCAGGCCCATTGGCTCGCCGGGGCAATGCTGGTGTTCTCCTTTGCCGTATTGCTGGCGCTCTATTCCAGCCGTAAAACCAAAGCGGGCTGGAGCTGATCGATGATTCATATGCGCCTTAAACTGACTTATTCAGGATTCGCCCTGGAGGTGGATCTGCAATTGCCCGGCCGCGGAGTAACGGCACTTTACGGCCATTCCGGGTCAGGCAAGACCACGTGCCTGCGCTGTATCGCCGGTCTGGAGCAGGCCGAACAGGGCTTTATTCAGGTCAACGATGAAGTCTGGCAGGACAGTGACAAGAAGATTTTCGTACCGCCGCATAAACGTGCGCTGGGGTATGTTTTTCAGGAGGCCAGCCTGTTTCCTCACCTTTCGGTGCTGGCCAATCTGGAGTTCGGGCTGAAGCGCATCCCCAAGCAGCAACGCCGGGTTGACATGGCGCATGCCACTGAACTGTTGGGCATTGGTCATCTGCTGGACCGCCATCCACAGCACCTGTCCGGAGGCGAACGGCAACGAATCGGCATCGCCCGCGCGCTGCTCACCAGCCCCAAACTGTTGCTGATGGACGAACCGTTGGCGGCGCTGGATAGCCAGCGCAAAAACGAAATCCTGCCTTATCTGCAACGCCTGCACGATGAACTCGATATCCCGGTGCTGTACGTCAGCCATTCACAGGATGAGGTCGCCCGACTGGCCGACCACATCGTCCTGCTCAGCGACGGCAAGGCGCTGGCCAGCGGACCAATCGGTGAAACCCTGGCGCGTCTCGATTTGCCCCTGGCGCTGGGCGACGATGCGGGCGTGGTGATTGAAGGCCATGTCAGCGCCTATGACCCGCACTATCAGTTGCTGACGCTGCAGCTGCCCGATACCGACCTAAGCATTCGCGTGGCGCACGCTCCGATGACCCAAGGCCAGGCGCTGCGTTGCAAGGTCCAGGCGCGGGATGTCAGCCTGAGCCTGCAAGGCGTCGAGCACAGCAGCATCCTCAATCGCTTGCCGGTGACGGTGATCAGCGAAATCGGCGCCGATAACGCCGCCCACGTGCTGATCCGCCTGAATGCGGCCGGCACACCGCTGCTGGCACGCATCACCCGCTACTCCCGGGACCAACTGGGCGTGCACCCCGGCCAGCAACTCTGGGCGCAGATCAAAGCGGTGGCCGTGCTGGCGTAAATTCGTCGGCACCACGGCGAATGGACGCGGTCAATGGCTGTACAGGCCCCCTGACTTCGTCGCCAAGGATTTTTTGCCATGCCCGATACCGCGCTGCCCGATGTGCTGCCATCCGACCTGCACTACGTCGACGACACGCAGCCTGGAATCACCCGCAAACTCTTGCGCGGCAAATTCTGCTACTTCGATCCTGCGGGCCAGCGCATTACCGATCCCGACGAAATCAGGCGCCTCAACGCCCTTGCCGTGCCGCCGGCCTATACCAATGTGTGGATCTGCGCCGACCCACGTGGTCATTTGCAAGCCACCGGCCGTGACGCTCGCGGTCGCAAGCAATACCGTTATCACGCGCGTTGGCGCGAAGTGCGCGATGCCGATAAATACTCACGCCTGCGGGACTTTGGCCTGGCACTGCCGAAGCTGCGCAAACAGCTTGAAACGCTGCTGGACGCTCCGGGTTTCAGCCGAGATAAAGTCATGGCCACCGTGATTACCTTGCTCGATGCGACGCTGATTCGGGTCGGCAACACGCAATACGCCCGGGAAAATCGCTCCTATGGCCTGACCACCCTGCGCAGCCGTCACGTCGAGGTCAACGGCAGCGCGATCCTGTTCCAGTTTCGCGGCAAGAGTGGTGTCGAGCATCAGATCACCGTGAAAGACCGACGCCTGGCGCGAATTATAAAGCGCTGCCTGGAGATTCCCGGGCAAGACCTTTTCCAATACCTGGACGAAAATGGCGAGCGACACACCGTTAGCTCCTCAGATGTCAATGCTTACCTGCAAACCCTCACCGGCGCCGACTTCACGGCCAAGGATTATCGGACATGGGCCGGGAGCGTCCTGGCGTTGTCGGTGCTGCGTGAGTTGCAGTGGGAGCCTGAGTCGGACGCGAAACGGCATGTGGTCGAGATGGTCAAGAACGTTGCCAGGCAACTCGGTAACACCCCGGCCGTGTGCCGCAAGTGCTACATCCACCCGGCGGTGCTCGAAGGTTTTATGCTCGGCGCCTTGGCCCAACTGCCGCGGCCGAGACTGCGTAAAGGTCTCAGGGCAGAAGAAGTCGGGCTCGCCATGTATCTGGAGAAAATGATCGCTGAGGCAGAATCGACAAAATGACCCGTCCATTTTTTGCACGATTGCAAAGAGCTTCTATAGTTGATGTGGACATGAATCAGCTGCGGTGACGCCATGGAAGACATTTTCGTTGTGAAGCGTTGCAACAAGATCATCATTCATGGCCGCCGGGCCGGAGAAGCCGGTCACCCCCCACCCGACGCCGCCGTCTGGTATCGCATTGAAGATACCCGCACCCGTGGCTTTATCGGTGACGGCTTCGATCTTGAAGAAGATGCCCGACGTGAATGCCGGCAACTCAATACCAGGTCACAAGTGACGGCCCGACAAGCCTGAAGTCCGGGTCTATACTGAAATCAGCTGAAGGACCAGCGACCCCATCGGCAGAAAGCTCGCACCCAGCGGGCTTTTTGCTGCTATTTGTCAGGTTTCTTGAACGGAGGTGTTTGCCATGTCCGAAAAAGAGTCCATCACCACCCTGCTTACCCTGCTCGACTCCCGCCAGGCTCGACTTGCCGCTGCGTGCAAGGAGATTGCCGATTGGGTAGACCATCAAGGAGGGCATCCGACAGCCCTCAGAATTCGTGACCGCCTGAACGACATTGAAAAAGACGCGCCACTGATTCGAAACACCCTGTCTTCGTTAAAACCTGTCGACCCGCCTCTTCCGCGGTTCAGATGATTCGATCTGGGCGCGCGATTCAAGAACAGGGTCTGATCCAGGACGTGTGAATGGCGACTTCATCGTCAGCGCGTCCGTGCCTGTCTGCTTATCTTTTTCTCCACACCCCACTTGGCCTGACGCCGGGATTTTTTGTGACTTCTTTTCACGTAACGTTCACAACACACACCCTACAGTGGGTTCACTCCTTTGATGAACCCCTTGGCCTGCCCGCATGCAGGCCATTTTTTTGCCCGCTGGGCAGCCAACGAACGTCTTCATTAGCTGGAGGTCAAACAGTCACACGTCACGAAGGAGACGTCCCATGGTCACTCACTTCAAAGTCAGCGGGCATCTGGCCTGCGGTCACAAAGGCAGCAATCTCACATCAACCAGCGAATTGACCCGCGTAAAGTGCAGAAGCTGCCGCAACACCGACGCGTTCAAGGACGCGCGCAAAGCCGAACGTAACGCAGCACGCCGTGCTGCGCGTAAGGCCAAAGTCACTCACACCGCCAATGACTGGCGCGCCGCCTGGGTACAACGGTTGACCGCCATGGCCGGATTGCAAAGGTTACCCCGTGGTTTTACCGGCCAGCCTTTCGTTTAAAAACTGCGCCAGGAAAGATCTCGTGCGGAAGAGAACCTGCTCGCGATGAGGGCAGCACATTCAACATTGATGTGACTGACCTTCAACCATCGCGAGCCGGCTCGCTCTCACCGGGGGATTGGCCCTGACAGGTCTGTTGATGAGTCGCACGTGTTCAGGTTCGCCGGCTCCATGATTTCAGCGAGCGACATGCGCTTGAAGGCTTCAAACAACCGCCGGCCCTCTTCGGGCGCACAAGAAATGGCCAGTCGCATAGTCGCTTCACCTAGCTGCCAGATCAGAAAGGCAGAATCAGCAACCCGCTGCGCATCGCTGCCTGGAAACACCCGCAGCATCGCATCGGCCAGCAAGCCGCCCGCCACACGACTCTCCTCCAGCTCCAACGCCAGCAACTGCTTGTCTGCCTGCATGCCTGACCAAATATCACGCATCGCAGGTTCGGCCTGAACGATCTCGTAATACTGATCCAGCAGGTCCGAATAGGCATCCGCCAACCCTTGCGCATCTTGCACCGTCACCAGCGCCTCTTCGATACAACGACGGCTTGCCGCGTTATAGCGCTCGGCCAGTGTGCGAATGACCGAGCTCTTGTCAGGGAAGTACTGATAAAGCGATCCGATCGAGATCTCCGAGCATTCGGCAATTTCGCTCATTTTTACCTGGTCGCTGCCCTTGGTTGCGATCAGTTGCGTCGCCACCGCCAGGATTCGCTCCTGCCGCTCGCGACTGCGTTGTTGCGTGGGATTGCGGCGGGTCGGCTCCGTAACAGGTTGCTCGAGCCCGGTGGCGGCTTTCTTTGGCACTGGCGTGATTCCGATCAATAACATGACAAGCACTCACCTTAGCACCACCCGCGAATGCTCCCAAGTGGTTGCATCCGTATGTCGGTTTCCCCCTTAACATTGGTTGACGGTAGAACATGAGCGTTTATCATCTTCTTAACGTGAGTATTACTCACATTAACCCGATGGAGACGAACTCGATGAAAACCACTCAGGACACCCTCCTCGTTCTCGGTGCGACCGGTAAAACAGGGCGCAGGATCACCCAGCATCTCCAGGCCGCAGGATTGCCTGTGCGCTTGGGTTCTCGCGGCGCGAATCCTCCCTTTGACTGGGAAAATCGACGGACCTGGGATGCGGCGCTTGATGGCGTTCACGCTGTTTACATTTCCTATCAACCGGACCTCGCCGTTCCGGGCGCCCTCGATACTATCCAGGCGTTTACCAACCTGGCCGTCGATCGTGGCGTCGGCAAATTGGTTCTGCTGTCCGGACGTGGCGAGGTTGAAGCGGAACAAGCCGAACGCGTCATTCAAAACAGCGGTGTCGACTGGACGATCCTGCGGGCCAGCTGGTTCTTTCAGAACTTCAGCGAGGCGCATTTTCTGGAGCCCATTCTTGAAGGAGAACTGGCCCTTCCCGTCGGCAATATCGCGGAGCCCTTCGTCGATGTGGAGGACATTGCCGAAATTGCAGTCCAGGCACTGACCCAACCGGGGCATTCACGCCAACTCTATGAATTGACCGGGCCACGGGCACTGACTTTTGCCCAAGCGGTCGATGAGATTGCTCAAGGGACCGGGCGCGAGATCAGTTTCGTCGCCGTACCGCCGGATGCATATCGTCAGGCACTGGAGCAGGCACAACTTCCTGCGCCGTTGATTGACCTGGTGCTTTATCTCTTCACCACGGTGCTCGACGGTCGCAACACGCCGTTAGCCAATGGCGTTCAGCGCGCACTTGGCCGGCCCGCGCGCGACTTCAGCGATTATGTTCGGCGCACCGCTGCTACAAAAATCTGGCAGAACCAGGCTTGAGGTTGACGAGGATCATCTATCAAGAATTGCGGAGCAGAAACGACAAAGGCCTGCATGAGTTTCCTCATGCAGGCCTTTGATATGTATGGTGCCCGAAGCCGGAATCGAACCGGCACGCCCTTACGAGCGGGGGATTTTAAGTCCCATGCGTCTACCAGTTTCGCCATTCGGGCGGTAGCGCGGTGAAGCTGTCTGGCTTGTGCAACAGAGGACGAAATATATACATCCCGCCCCGGTGAAGCAAGTTCGCAGATCCCCTTTTCAAGACAAAATCTTGCAAGGTTGCGCAAATAAAAAAGCTCCGTAAATCATAGATCTACGGAGCTTGTTTATAGTGGAGGCCGAGGTCGGAATCGAACCGGCGTAGGTGGATTTGCAATCCATCCACAAAACAAGCTATTTCAATAGGTTAGCAGCTTTACCGTTCCGCAAGCTACTGATTTTTAAAGGCCTGGACCCCACGGCTTTCAAGGTACTGGTTTTGGATTGCGGAACGGATTTTCGACTCTTTGCACGACGCATGCAGTAATAGCAGCGCCAGCAGTAGTAAACAGGAACAACGCGGAGACCAGCCAGTACAGCTTGTCAGGGACACTACCCGTACTATGCTTGGGTTTTTCGAAAGGAGTCGACCCCATGCCAGGTGAGTATTCGCTGTCGGATGTGCTGGAACGGATGTACCACAATCAACTTGCATTGGAGGCGGCGATCATGGAGCTGACGCAGTGGGTGGAACAACGGGATTCAGGGGAGGTAGGGGGCAATGCACGTGGTGCGCTGGACGCCATTGGAGAAAATGCGGGCCACATCAAACAAGGTTTAGCCAAGCTAAAGGGTTCGAGTATTTCATAAGCAACATCCTTCTAGACGTCGCCTGAGGCAATTTCCAGTGATGGTCAATTTTAACTCTAATGATGGGCTGCTATCGGACCAGGCCGTGTAAAAACGCATTCGTCATTTTGAAGTCAGCGTGGCTACGCGAAATCTGGCGTCGACCGGTCTGGTAAGTAGACCTGAAATTTGCGTAGCGACGCGATTTTTGGGCTGTTTTCGTCTGCCTCCGCAGATCGAAAACGTTTTTACACAGCTTCGGCCATTAGCTGCATTTGTGATGGTGCAGCTTTAGGCGAAAATCGGTCGGTGGTTGCAAGGAAAATGGCGAAAACGTCATTTGCGTTGACTGCTAACCGTGGTGCGCACCAGCGAGTAAACCTCTACGCAAGCTGTACAACTTTAACTTTGTTGTATCGTTTATTCGCGTGGTTCTTAAGAGAGATTAATAGGTTTAACAATGACCTCAAAAAAGCTCCATCCGTGCAACTATCCAACGGATCCATTTCTTGACCTTTTTTATATTAAATTATTATAAGATCAGTGGACTATTTAGCATGAAACAATAAGCCGCATTAGCCAGGCTGGGGAACTACAATTCAATCGGATTCATAATGCACGCTTCATCGTCCACATCACGTTAGTCACCTGACACAGAGGGGCTAAGTTTATTTGGCGAGATTCACCCCAACCGGAAGGCGGCCTGATATGTCAGTCAACCAGTTGTCTCCAGCTAATCGTATTTCCACGTCATGCTCCCAATGCACCGTACTGGAGCTATGCCTACCACTTGGTTTGACAAACGAGGAAGCCGAGCGATTGGACAAGCTTATCGTCCAGCGCTTCAAGGTCAAAAAAGGCGCCGCACTCTACCGTATTGGCGATCCTTTGCGTTCGCTGTATGCGGTGCGTATAGGTTCATTCAAGACCAACGTTCTTTCGATCGATGGACGTGAGCAAGTCACCGGATTCCAGATGCCCGGAGAAACACTTGGCTTGGATGCCATTAGTACAGACGTGCATAACTGTAACGCGTTTGCATTGGAGGACAGCGAAGTCTGCCCTATCCCCTTCACTCAGCTTGAGAGACTTGCCCGGGAGCTGCCATCATTGCAGCACAACCTGAACAAGATACTTAGTCGAGAAATCGTACGCGATCACGACATGCTGATGATGCTGGGTAACATGAACGCCGATGAGCGCCTAGCGGCCTTTCTGCTGAACCTGTCGCAACGATTGAGTATGCGTGGTTATTCATCCAGACAGTTCGTCTTGAAAATGCGTCGCGAAGAAATCGCCTCCTATCTGGGGCTTCGCCTTGAGACCGTTTGCCGGGGCCTCACTCATCTACGGGAACAGAGCTTGGTGGTTGTGGCAAAACGTGACGTCAAAATTTTGAACATGGAGGGACTTAAGCAACTGATAGCGGGCTGTAATCGCCACCTGATCTAACACCAGTACTTTTTTAATAATAGTCACTCACTTTAGTTATACGTCCCCCCTTAATAGGGGGGGACGACGACGGACAGTGGCGTCTGGCAGCTTGGTCAATGATTTGGCTATCCAGCGACGGTCGGTGGATCACCGTACGGAGGTCAATGCAGTGCATTCCCATCGCAGCCTTACGCTCCTGACAACAAAAGTCGGTAGCTACTCTTAGAGAAGGACATCGTCGTTTTCTGCCGTCTCACGACGGGCAGAAAACGGCCAAATTCCACAAATCAAAACGGATGCTTACCAGCCTACCTGTGGAACTAGGGAAGATTCACCAGGTTACACCCTTTTGTCGACTACGAAGCCAGGTTGCCAGGGGCCCAATCACCTCATGAAAAGCTCGCTACCCACATTTTTTCATCCCATATCTCTGAGGACTGCTAAATTTCAATAAAAGGGGGGGCCACCTGGTAGAGATCTGAGGTGAGTCATGAACGATGAGTTTAAGGTTCAAGAACTGAAGGCTTGGATGTTGATGTATCAGGACAAAATCTACAAAGAGGGCTCTCCAAGCATACACTTATCGGCGCTGATGGCGCGGGCTGATGGCATGGTCAACACCAATCTCATCACGTGGGAAGAGTGGCGAGAGCTCGAATTTTTGGCGAATGCTTTGTATCAACTGACAATAGAAGGAAATGGACTTCTGAAAGGAGGTCTGAATGACGATTGATTACACTGGGAGCACGCGCATGGACTGCCTGATATGTGGAAACAAGCGTTCTCGTGTTGTGTCTTCCGGGGTCTGGACGGAGTTTCATTGTCCTGAATGTGGTACTGGCCGCATAACCATCGAGCTTCTTAATTTGATGATGCTGCAGAGAGCTCGGTTTGATGTGTCCCTGAGTCGAAAATGGATTGCAGAACGACAGAGGTTCGACCCGCTCCCTATCATGCAAACCACAGATCTCCCATTTTTGACAATCCCCTGATTGCTGCTGGCCGATTTATGCCTGTCGCCACCGGAAGCTATGGGTCGGTTTCTGCCTCTCGCGACGGGCAGAAAACGGCCAGAAGCAATCACTCGCAGACGCGTTGGGATAATGTGTCGAATTGAACCATCGAGCTTCACTCCCCTTCACCGAGGATCTCTAATGACAAACCAATCCGCCATTGTCGAGGCGGTTCAAGAAATCGATCCTATGCTGCTCAGATCTTTGAGTGCCCTTCTTCCTAAGCTTTCCATGAACGCTCAAGCGATGACAATGGAAGATTGAAGCAGGTCGTGGACTCAGAGTGCTCCGACTTATTGGTAGTGAGAGCAGCAGAAGGAGTAAGCATTTGAGGGGCGTTGTTCCTAATTCATTTTCGCATTCCGACAGGCATTCGAGCCTGGATCGAAGACGTCGTAGTAAATGCCAGTGCTTGAGGTCAAGGCCGGCAAAGCACTCATACAAGCAGCAATAGAAAAAACCAAGAGCTCAGTGCGAAAACACTGGATTTAACATCCATTCCAGACCGTGAATCTACCAATCGTTTATACGAGGGGAAGGATTCTCGGTGCGCACAACGAAGGTTTAGCGACATATCAAATGAAGACTAGACAGTCCTTCATCGCATTGCGATTGCTCTTAGGTCATACGGGTTTGGTTGTCCGTGCTCCATTCGACCCTGTACACAGTATAAAATCCCGGTGCTTGACCGGGTTGCCAGCGTAATCATTCCCGCGATTCAAGACCACACTGCCAACATGCTGAAGATCAATATGCATTCGAAAAATCGTTTCTTGATATTACAAAGCAAAATAATAATTAGTTAGTTAAGCTGGTTTTTTGCCTTACGTTTAAAGGAATGTTGCATGAGGCTCTTCGGCCAAAATCCGCGATTTACGATTGTTTTAGCTGTTTTTTACGCCCTTTCAATCGTACTTGCGACGAGAATTACTTATCTTGCGATTTTTTCTCATGAATTCCTGAATAACGAAGGCCGTAAACGCTCAACGCGACTTATTGAAGTCGCCCCCATCCGCGGCACTATATTTGACCGATTCAATGAGCCGTTGGCGGTTTCCACACCCGTCAGCACCTTATGGGTAAACCCTAAACAGTTCACCCCAACCAAGCAGCAAGCAATATTATTAAATGAGCATCTTGATATTGATGCCTCGATAATTAGCCGTTTGAGCTTGAATACACAAGGCAAGTCCTTCGCTTATCTAGCCAGAAGGGTTGATCCGCAGGTGGCAAGTAAGATAGTGAAATTATCTATTCCCGGCATTTATGAACGCCAGGATTACAAACGATTTTACCCGCAGTCTTCGATGCTGGCTCAGACGTTAGGCGTTACCAACATTGATCAGAAAGGCATTGAAGGCATCGAGTTGCTGTATAACAAGCAACTTTCCGGCATGGCCGGCCTGGAAGAACGGACCTTAAACTTACACAAAAGAGTCACCAGCGAAATTCTTGTGCACAAACCCGTCATACCTGGAGACGATCTATTTTTAACCATTGACTCCACGCTTCAGTACTACGTTGAAAAAGCATTATCGAAGAGCGTTAAGGAGAATGCGGCCCGGTCGGCAAGTGCCATTCTAATACACGCCAAAACAGGGGAAATATTAGCATTATCCACGATGCCCTCATTCAACCCAAATGCGCGTAAAAGCTTTAGCGCGGACGCCATCCGAAACCGCGTATTTACTGATGTATATGAACCAGGCTCAGTGATAAAGCCATTCAGCATGGCCGCTATTCTGAAAGCAGGCGTCGTTGACAAGAACGCAATTGTTCAAATAGCACCCGGCTTCGTCAAGATTGATGGATATACGATTCGAGATGTAGGCAGGGATCAACAGTTAGACCTACCGGGTATTATCCGCCGCTCTTCTAATGTGGGTATGAGTAAGGTTGCGATTCCGACGGGAGGAGCAGCCATTTCGCGATTACTGATCGAGCTGGGGTTCGGAGATAACACCTCGATCTACTTTCCGGGGGAAAGTGTTGGGACAGTTCCAACCAGGCGAGTATGGTCAGATATAGCCACAGCAAGCCTTTCGTACGGCTACAGCTTATCGGTCAATCTGGCTCAACTTGCTCAGGCTTATACCGTCTTTGCCAATGATGGAAACCTAGTTCCATTATCGATAATAAAAGGTGAGACACAGCAACCCCGCAATGTCATAAGCCCGGAGGTCGCCAACAGTATTTTGGACATGCTGGTGCATGCAGTCGATGGACCTGGAGCAGGCGGAAAGCGCGCAGCTATCGACGGTTATGTCATTGCGGGTAAAAGCGGGACCTCTCGCAAGGCATCCAGTGGCGGATATCAAAGCAATACCTACAGAGCCATGTTCGTGGGTATCGCTCCGGCCAATGCACCTGAGTTCATTATGGCTATATGGGTAGACGAGCCCTCCGCCAAGGGTTACTTCGGGGGAGCGATTGCAGCACCGATTTTCAAGGAGGTACTTGAGGATGTTCTTCGTATCAGAAATGTACCGAGTAGCCAAAGTCAAACTTTACCAGCATCTCCAGGCACTGTTGGCACAGAACGTTCCGGCCCGGTCTAGATACCCGTCGAAGAAGCGATCGGTAGAGAACGGCTAATAGCGGTCACCCGATACCACACCGAAATGTATTGAGCATCGACCTATTCTCGGGGCCGATGGACCCATGGCGATGGTCGAAAGTACGATGCTCGTGAGTTTGCCAGCACAGGGACAACATCCATCATTCGGTATCGATTGTGCTGATCAATCTGCAAGCGGCCCGTAGCTACCCGACGCCCGCCCATCCAGACAGGGCATCGGATCAGTTTCCGGTGCATAGAGAAAAGCCGACCATGTCTCGTACGCTAACTTTTGCCGTTTGGCAGCTTCACTCCACTCGAAGCCTGCTACTTTGCGAGCTGAGACCAGCATCATCATGTGATTAGTTGCCGCGTCGAGCTCAATCAGCAGCTCATGAGACTTGTACCTGAAATCGTCGGTAGTACTCATATCGAACACTCAAATTTGAATAGGGTGACTCGGAAATAGAGAATCTTTTTATTCGTTGAGACCCTTGATTCTGTTTGCAAGGACAGTTGAACCAAGGGAGCTATTCTCCTTTTCTAGATCCCGTTTGGTGCGCCTGCTCTGGCTTGTCTGCAGCTGTAGAGTGGGTCGCCAAATTGCCAACGCATTCTTGAGCTTGCAATATCCCCCACTCCATCGCTTGCGTCATTGTTTCGCCCGCACGGGAGTCGAAACTTTCCTCAAACAACATTGCCCCTTGTGCATCATAGGCGCCCAAGAAAAGCTGGGTTTTCCCCCCCGTTGAAAGGCGCACCTGGACATTTAGAAATGTGCCATTGCTCAAGCGCTCCTCATGAGACCTGCAGTGAAGCGCCGGGTCTATCCAGCTCCAATAAACTCGTTCGCGGTTAATCATTTGGTTCTCCAATCCAATCGGGAACCTGTATCACCGGAGTATGGACACAGGAAGAGTGCGAAGGGCGATAGGTAAGGGGAATTTACGGTCAAAAGTCGTCAAAGTGATTGATATTTTTCCTTGTCTCCCGAGTAGAGCCCTGGAGGTTCGGCAATTTCGTTCTGGCTAGTTTAGAGTGCTATCCCATGACATTGACAGAGAAGCTTTTGGATTGGAATGCAAAATGGCAGATTATTCAGGGGACGATCGTTATGAGTCATGCCAGGCAGTGCAATCTGAATCTGAAAGAGCCCCCTTTTGTGTATGCGCTAGGTTGAGCAAACGCATCCACATCACCAGTAAGACCACTGAAGTCCAGACGAGTGTCATCAGAATTGAAAGTCCGAACAGTTGCTTATCCATGAGCGATCGCTTCGAAAAAGCCGAAGAATGAAGTAGAGGCAGCCCCCCAACAAGACTGGCGGGACGCCATCACGACGTTACACCGAACAGCCATCAACACGTTCGCCTAAAACAGCCCTCCCAATTCAGCGGGCGTCCAGTTCATGATGACCAGCTCGCCACTGATCTCGGCTTTCCCCTGCCGTTGGTTGGAGTTGCAGTAACGGATGTCCAGCGTCTCGAAATGGAAGCCCTCAAATACGCGACGGATGTCCGGATGGTCATTGATGCTCACCATCACCTTGCCTTTACAACGGCGCATGAAGTCGGCCATGCGCTCATAATTTTCAAACGGAAAGTCCACCCCGTAGCCGGCGGTCTGCCAGTAAGGCGGGTCCATGTAGTGGAAGGTATGAGCACGGTCGTAGCGTTCTGCGCATTCAAGCCATGGGAGATTTTCGACGTAGGTGCCGGACAGACGCTGCCACGCGGCCGACAGGTTTTCCTCGATGCGCAGCAGGTTGACGGCAGGGCCGGTGGTGGCGGTACCGAACGTCTGCCCGGTGACCTTGCCGGCAAAGGCATGGTGCTGCAAGTAGAAGAATCGGGCGGCGCGCTGGATATCAGTGAGGGTTTCGGGACGGGTCATCTTCTGCCACTCAAACACCTGGCGTGAACTGAGCGCCCATTTGAACTGGCGCACGAATTCTTCCAGGTGGTTCTGCACGACGCGGTACAGCGTCACCAGGTCGCCGTTGATGTCGTTGAGGACTTCAACAGGCGCGGCCTGGGGTCGCATGAAGTACAGCGCGGCACCGCCGGCAAAGACTTCAACGTAGCATTCGTGAGGCGGGAAGAGCGGAATGAGGCGGTCGGCCAGGCGGCGTTTGCCGCCCATCCAAGGGATGATGGGTGTAGACATAGAGAGCAAGACCTTTACTGTATGGATAAACAGGTGCTAGGCTCGCCGCGCTTCGTGCACGGAGTAAGAGCCTTGGCTGGACTTGCAGGGACCATCTGCAGGGACGGCGGTCGGGTTGGATGTTGACGCATCCAATCCGGCCGCTCTTTTCACTTCGGTGTTGAGATTTCTTTGGCGTAGGCCTGACAGGCCGCCAGGGCGATTAGTCCTCGGTCGCCCGCATCGGTGATGCCGATAATTCGTTCAGCATGCGCTGGGTCAAGGTGGGCTCTTGAGGGGCCATGAACCACGCCGCTGGTGGCGGTGGTGGCTGACACTGAGTCGTTGCCGGCGGCAACGGTTGCATCGAGTAGGACTGACAGGCGCAGATCAGCAGTGGCAAGACGGTCACGCAGGCGACCTTGATCACGTTGGACATCGCTCAAGACTCGATAATGGGTTTGTTCACTGGCCGACAGCCGTTGTTCCAGAGCCAGACGTTTGCCCTGCTCGGCCTGTTGTTGCGTCGCGGCAACCTGGGTCAGCTGATTCAGCGTCTCGGTCTGCAGGCGAGCTTGCTCCGCCAGTCGTTGTCCGTAGCGCCAATCCTGAACCTGCCAAGCCAGCGCGGCCGATCCGCTGGCCAACGCGGTCAGCAATAGACTGTTGGCTAGCAACCGATACGGCGCAGGGATCAGGTCGAAGAGACGCATAGCACCGCCCTCGCCCGTCCCCACAACTCCAGCCGATCTGCCAAACCATTGAGGCCACCGTTTATTTTGCGCGTGATCGCTTCGAACTCTTCCCGATCGGCCAACGTGTTCAGTTCTCGAACCCACCAGAACCACGCGGCCGACTCAGCCGCCCATTGCGGCAACTCCAGCAGCCCAGGAGTGCGCAACAGTCGCTCATCACCAAACAACGCCAAGCTGCAGCGCAAGTAATTGTTGTGCCCGGTGATCTGGATCAAGCCACGACCGCGATAACGCTGACCGTCACTGTCCGCTTCGGGTGTGTTTCCCAGTTTTGCGGCGAGGCTACCGGTGTCGTATTTGCTTAGGTACTGCTCCCCGCCCAGCTCACGAACGTACTGCAGCTGGCCCGACTCGTGCCCCACTTGGGCCAGGAACGCCGCTTGACGCGTCGGTGTATTGATTTGCCGGTGCGCCATGGCGGCGTTGAGGGCGGATACAAAAACGCCCGCTTGGCGGCGGGCGTTCGGCATGATGCGTTGTAGCTGTTGCTCGGTGATGGTCATACAAACTCCAGACATAAAAAAACCGCTCGCGGCGGCCGGGGGTGCGCAGGTGCGCGTTACAGGGTCACGACTTTGAGCGGCTTGGTTTCCTTCTTCTTTTTCTTGCCCTTGGCACTGGCCTTGCCGGTCTTGCCGCCGTTGCATTCGACGGTGGTCGACCAGCCGGCCTGGGTAAAAACCTGCTCGACGGAGTCGGCCAGGTATTCGCCATCGAGGCCGACCTTGAAGTCCTGGGCGATGATCGAGCGTTCGGCAAACAGATCCGTGCGGCCGGCCATCTCAAAACGCACGCCGGCGCTCGATCGGTTGAACGCGGCCAAGCGCGCCTTGGCGGCGGATTCGGCGGCGGTTTTGTCGGGGTAGATATGCCGATCGGTATGCACCGCCGGCAGCCCGGCCGGCAGGTCGTCATTGTCCAGGGACACCACCACCAGCTTTCCGGTTTTCTTGTCCTGATGCTTGGCCCCGACCGACTTGTGCGTGTTGCGATCGCCGAGACTGAATTGCCAGCGACTGACGTCACGGCGCGTCAGGGTGATCGCGCCGAAGGCCTTGCCGCTGGCGGTCTGCCCGCCCTGACGCGGCATCACCAACAACCTGCCGTCGGCGACCTTGGCCGTGCAGTCGTATTGCTTAGCCAGGCGCGTGATGAAATTGAAGTCCGATTCATTGAGCTGGTCCGCGCGGGCGACCTTGGTTGACACCGGACACCCCGGCGCCCAACCGTTACGCGCGGCGATGTCGCCGACGATCTTCGACAATGGCACGCCCTCCCAACTCCCGCTGCGGATGGTCTTGCCACTGCCGCGCATGTCGCTGGCCTTGCCCTTGATCACGATCGTATCCGGCGGGCCGGACACCGTGACTTCGTCGACCACATAGCGGCCCAAGCGGGCCAGCCCCGTCTCGGCATAGCCCAGGTAGACCTCGATCCCGATGCCGCGCCGAGGCAACGTCACCTGCCCGTCACGGTCATCAATGCGCAGTTCGAAGGTGTCCGAATCCATGCCCGGCTTGTCGGTGGTGCTGAGCTGAATCAGCCGATCGTTGATCAGGCCGGTGATGTCGGTGCCATCGGCCACGATGCGAAACATGGGAGTCATGGATTTTTTCCAAAAGAAAACCCGCACAAGGCGGGCTCAGGGCGGAAGTGGCGCGTTACGCGTAACGAACGGATTCGCCGGCAAGCGCTCCGGACGGCGTCAGTCCCACAAGGTGACTTGTTCCTGGGCGGACGCCGCCAGATCCGGCAGCACGATTACCACGCCGTCGCGGTACGGCTGCGGCTCATCGGCCAGCCCCTGATTGGCATCAAGGACCGCCTCCACGCTGCCGTTGAGGTGGCCATAGAAGTTATGGCAGATGGTGTCCAACAGATCCCCGTCAGACGTTCTGCATGTCGTCGCCATAGCGCACAAACTCCAGAGTGAACCCTTGTTTACGCGGAATGCCGCCCTGCATCAGCGCGCTTTGTTCTTCCTCGAGGCTTTTCAGGCACCAGGTGCCGAGCGCGTCGCCGTAGCCCGTGGTCAGGGTCAGCGGCTTGAGCTGGGCGCCGAGCGCGCGCAGCGTGTCGAGTTGCTTCAGGCCACCCTTGAAGCCCGGGAAAATCGCACCCTTGAGCGTGATCTTTTCGTCGCCGATGCCGACACCCTGTTGCGCCGGCCGACGCGACAGGCGCTCCTGAGAGGCCCAGCGGAATTCGGTCGAGCGGCGCAACTCATCAAAGGCCGCCGTATCAAGGTTGAAGAAATACGGCGGCACCTTGGGGTCTTGCGGCTGGATGATCAGCAGATGCGGAAATGGTTTCACCGCCTCCGGCGCCGGCGTCTGATCCGTGGCAAAGGCCCCCGTGGGCACGATGTTGGCCAGCGACGGACTGACCTTGCCGGCGATTTTGTTGATCGCCGTCGCCGCCTTGCTCGCCTGCTCCTTCAGCACCCCCATTCGCTCGTCAATCTGCGACAGCGCCCGGGTGGCCGTGCCGTACATGGCCACCACTTTTCCGACCTGGGCCTGAGCCGCATTCACCCCGCGCATGACGCGCTGAAGCTTGGCCCCGATCGCCGGACCGACAAAAGGCAAACCCTCCAGCTCGGACGCCGCGCCGGTGATTTCCCCGATCGCGCCATTCACCGGCCCCAACATGCCGTCCAGGCTGCGCCGGCCGGTTTCCCCGGCCGTGGCCAGAAATTTCATTCCCGACTGTAACCGCTCCAATGCAGTCTTGTTTTGATCAGACATAGGCCCTCCCGATTAAACGTGCGGCGCGTCAAACAGCTGAGCGCTCCCCATTTGCTTGGCCATGTCGCGATAGTGCTGATCAAGCAACGGCTTGAGCTGGCCGTACAGCTGCGCGGCGTCCTTGACGTCACCGTTGACCGTCAGCGAAAACGGCGCCTGAATCGCCACGTTGGACTCGACTTTGGGCGCCTCCGCTTTCGCCGCCATCGGCTTGACCAAGGCCCCCGCCGCCGCGTCCGCGCTGGCCGGCGGCAGCATCATGGCTTTGGCCGCCTGCCCCGGTTGCGGCGCCGGATCTTCCAGGCCCGAACGAATGACTTTCGGGCGACGCAACTCCGAACCCGGAAAACGCACCTTGTTGGCAAAGTGCGGCATCAGCATGGCGTCTTTCGAGTCGAGGTCGCGCGGGTCATACGACACCGGCGGCGCGGCCGGCATGATCGGCGCAGCGGCCGTCGTCGCGGCGACACTCGCCCCCGGGCCGGCGGCGGGATTGGCCAGCATCAGCGGCCCAGTGGTCGACGGGGCGAACGATTGGGCAATCCCGCCCAGCACCGGCGGGATGTCCTTGCCGGCATTGGCCATCATCAGCGGCCCGGCGGCAGGCAGACGCTTCAGCTCGTCAGGCGTGCCAAACGCGGCCTTACCCAGCGCACCGCCCAGGGCGTCACCGCCCTGGCTGCCGAGATAGCCGCCAATCAAACCGCCGACGAAGGTGCCGATCACCGGCAGGACCATCGTGCCGAGCGCCGCACCAGCGGCCGCCCCGGTCAGCGTACCCGCCAAGCCCCCCACGGCCGCGCCATAGCCTTCGGCTTTTTCGTCCTGCGTCACCGCGTTGTCGTAGGTGTCCTTGGCTTTCAAACCGGCCTCAACGACCGCAAAGATGGCCGGCCCCTTGACCCCCGAGGCCACGGTTCGACCGACCCCGCTCACCGCCCGCCCGACCGAACCGGCAGCGCCGACCGTGCTGGCCGCCTTGGCCGTGTTTGCGGCGGTCGAGGCGACACTGGCCAACTTGCCGCCTTTACCACCCCGGCCGCCCTTCCTGCCCTTCTTGTCGCGTTTGCCGTCGTCGTCCAGATCGCCGGCATCCAGACCACCGCCCCCGCCACCACCACCGCCCACCACAATGACTTTTTGCGGAATGTTCGGATTGCCCATCAGCGAACCGCGCCCGATGTTGAGCAAGCCTTTGGCGATCTTGAAGGTACTCATGGCGCTCTGAAAGGCGATCACCGCTGCCACGGCCGCGCCGATGCCGGTCACCAGCTTGGGCGATTCGTCCGACAGCTTGCTCAGGCCTTGGGTGACGTAGGTCAGCCCGTCCGCCACGGCATCCGTGACCGGGCGGAACGCGTCGCCGATCGCGCGCATGGCGTCGTCCGCGCCCTGGGCCATTTCCGCCCACTTCTGCGCCGACGACTGCCGGCGTTCCTCCAGGTTCTTGTCCAAGATCCCGGTGGCGTTGGCCGAGTCCTTTTTCAGACTGGCGTACAGCTCCTTGTTCTGCATGAACGCGGTCAGCGCGCCCTTGACCTGCATGTCAGCGAACAGATCGCCGGTGCGCAAGGCTTGCTCCAGGGACGCGATCATGGCCTTGGCCTTTTCCGGGTCGGCCTCCTTGCTGATCTTGGCCGTGGCCTCGGCCATGGCGGCGGCCTTCTTCGGATCGGTCGCCGCGATGTACTTTTGCGCCAGTTCAAAGCTGGATTCCAGAGTAGATTTACCATTCTGCAGCCCGGTATTCATCGACGCCTGATAATCGATCCCGGCCTTTTTGTAGGCCTCGACCGTGTCACCCGAGCCGATCTTTTCCATCCAGTTTTTGAGGTTGTTGGCCGCCTCATCGGATCCGCCGGCAGTCTTCATTTGCACCTGAAGCATGGCGCCCAGTTGCGACACCGAGTCCATGCCGGTGATGCCCAGCTTGCCCATGCCCGCCAGCAACTCGGGGAACCAACGCGCCATGTCGGCCGCCTCGAAACTGCCCGCCTGCCCTTGGTAGGCGATCGCCTCCAGGGCCTTTTGCATAATGGCCGGGTCGGTGATCTTGGCGTTTTGCCCCAGGGCGTTGATCATGCGCGCCGTTTCGCCACCGTCGGAGCCTTGCCCCACGGCGAACTTGGCGGCGGTCGGGGCGTATTGCAGGGCCTTGTCCAGCTCCATACCGGCGCCCACTAGGGCGTTGACCACCTCGGCCACCTGATTGCGCGCCATGCCCGTATCGCGCGACGTGTCGACGATCTTTTTCGACAACTGCGCTTCTTCGGGCTTGTTGGCAATGTTGGACTTGATCGCGATGTCACGAATGATCGCGCCATAGTCCGCGCTGACCTTGGTCGGAATCGCCATCGCCGCCGTGGCGGCCACCGCTTGGCCGACACTGCTTTTGAGTTTCTGCTTGCCTTCGTCGAGTTGCTGGTGACCTTTGGCCTTCAGCTCGGCCTTGTTCGCCGCCTGCCCCATGGCCGCATAGGCCTTGGTCAGATTGCGCACCTCTACGCCTTCTTTCTTCAGGCTGTTCAGATTGCTTTCGAGTTGCTTTTGCAACGCCGAGGCACCCTTCTCGCCCGCCATGTGCGCCCGGCGCCATTCGTCGCGCAGGCGCATGGTGTCGCCAATGGTCTTTTCCAGCACCCGGGCTTTTTTGCCTTCCGTCTCCAGCCGCTTGATGCGACTGGTGATGTCCTTGAACGCCGAGCCCACTGTGGAGCTGACCGCCCCGCCAATGACCAGACCGAGCGCGAGTTTGTTCGCCATGTGCGTGCCCTATACGTCGGGGAGTTCAAAGGCGGCTCGATCCGTGAGCCACCACAGCATCTGATCGAAGGGCAACGCCTCAATCTCGGCCGCCGAGAACCCTGTCTCTTTGGCCAAGCGTTGAGCCGTGTCCCTGAGCGTGACGGCGTTAAACGTCGTCCTCTTCGACCAGGCGAAAATAGCCCGCCGAAAGGCGCTGGTAGTCCTTGAATTTCAGGGTCAACAGCTCGACCTCAGACAGCCCGGTCAAGCTGCCGAACAACGACAGCTCCTGCTTTTCATAGTCGCCATTGCCGGCGATCTTGGACGCGCGCCAATCCTTGAGACTGGGCGCACGCATGGTCAGCGAATCAGTCAATACGCCGCTGATCAGGGTTGGGTATTTGAGCGTTACGGTCACGCTCTCATCGACCAGCTTCAGCCACTTCGGCAAGGTCGGCTCGCTGGTGTCTTGGGTTACTTGAGTCATGTTCTTTTAGTCCTTAGAGGCCGAGGGCCGAACGTTCTGCCGCCAGTTGATCGACACCGTCGACCACCTGAATCATGTTGAGCGGGTCGATTTCGAACATCACGCGACCGTCGATTTCGAGCTTGTAATAAACGGCCTTGATCGCGTGCTTGATTTCCGCCTTGTCGCCCGGCTTCCAGTCGCCCATGTCGACCTCTTTGATGCCGCCGCGCAGGGTGACCACGACCGGCGTCACCACGCCTCGCAGGCCCCGGAAGGCGCCCCGAAAGACGATGGTGCAAGCGGTCTGATCGGCCAGACCGAAGTACTTCAGCGACTCGCGGCGCACGCCGTTGGTGGTAAACGCCGCTTCCAGCTTTTCCAGGCCCATGGCCATTTCGATCGGCGCGGACATGCCGCCGCCCTGATAGTCGTCGGTCTTTTGCGTCAGCTTGGGCAGCGACAGGGTCGGCACGTCGCCGGCGAAACTCACACCGTCGACAAAGGCATTCATGTTGGAGAGAACTTGAGGAATCATTGAGCGGCCCCCTTAGGCAGTTTCAAGAACTTCGGTCAGCCATTCGTTGGTGACTTCAATGAGGAAATTCGGGTTTTCTGCCGGCGGCACGTCGGTGAAGCGGATGCGCCAGTAAATTTTGCCCTGTTCGATTTGGCTGGCCGTGTTCATCTCCTTGTCCGCATAGACTTCGAAGTTGATCACCGCCCCGGCGTTCTTCTGATCGCGCATGAACGCCTGAAGGCCTTCGGTCACGTCCTGCACATAGGTCTTTGTGATCGAACGGTCGACCGCCCACTTGTGCCCGGCTTGGATCGCATCCATCAGGATGTCGCAGGTCCGCACCCGGGTAACGAACGACCATTTCGGATCGCTGGACAACGTGCGGTTGCCCCACAGGCGATAACCGCCATCGCGCAGAATCGTCGAAATGTTCGCGTTATTCAGCAGGTTGGCCCGGCAGGTTTCGTCGCCGTCCAGGTACTCGATCGGGCGCTTGGTGCCGGTGATGCCGACAAACTCTTTGTTCGACGGCGACGCCCAGTAGCCGTAATTGGCATCGGTCCAGGCGAATAGACCCGCCACCCACGCCGAACCCGGCGCGTCGACCGTGGCACTGGTGACGGTGTCCCAATACTTGACGCCGGGGTCGACCAGATACAGACGCTTGCTGCCGAACTCCAGGGCGTAGGCCATGGCCGCCTCATCGGTGGTGTTCGGCCCGTCGATAATCGCGATCGCGCGCAACTTGCCGGCCAGCGCATCCATGGCCGTGGCCACCGCTTGCGTCGAGGAATGCCCCGGGGCGATCAGCAGCTTGGGCTGGGCGTTGTGCTTGCTCTTGCCATCCAGCAGCGCTTGCAGTCCGGTACGCTGGCCATCAGCCAGAACGCCACCAATGATGGCGGACGTTTGCAACGCCTCGTCAGCGAGCTTAGGCACGCCGATGGCGACGATCACCGCCTTGGCGCGCACGTAGATCGCCTGGGCGGCCTTGGTGATTGCCGAGTCAGGGCCGAACGCGGCAATGGCTTCGCGCTCGGACGTGAGCAACACCAGCTCGCCGGCGAGGGCCTTGCCGCCGCCCAACAGGCCCGGGGTGAAGGTGTCGCACAGACCAATGATCGACGACGACGGCAGCGAGATGGTGCGCGCACCGGTGTCGATCAACGTGGTAGTGACGCCGTGAAAGAAACTCATAAGGCTCAATCTCCAGAAACGAAAAAGCCCCGCATAAGCGAGGCTGTCAGGGATGGTCGTGTTACGCGTAACGGAAAAGAAAACGCCCCGTCAGTGCGGGGCGTTTATTGGGCTTGCTCGGCCAGCCAGGGCGGCGCGATCGGGCGATGGTCCATGAGTGGGAATTCGCCGGCCTCCGGCCAGTTGCGCAGCGCTTGACGGAATGCCTGCAACTCGCTGTATTGCTCCAGCGTCAACGTGGTAGTGGTCGCGCCTTCAAGCTCGTCGCGATGGCGTGAGACAACCCCGTCGGTCGCCAACAAACGCTCATCACGCCAACGGCGCTCAATGCCCGCCAGCGCCTCAAAAGAGGGCGGCGGCGGATCGATCAGCACGGGGCCGCTTTCAGGAGTGAAATCAATCAACTTTCCCTCTGACTCACCCCGCAACAGTTGCGCGTGATATTCAGCACCGATTTCAATCACGTCATCCGGCATCGTCGTATGAATTGAAGGATCGTAAAAGCCGCCCGCAGTTCTCGAAGCGAACATGTAGATTTCTCCTTAGTAGCCAACGGCGAACCAAGCGCATGCGGAGTTCACAGACGCAAGGAACGCTGAAGACCCTTTGTTTAGGGCGCCAATGTTATGGCAGGTAAACGACGTTGGGCCGCTAATGTTGAAGGACCACATTGAGAGATTCGGCGCGCCGCCATTGTCTTGACTGCCGATCCATGCGCACCGGTTAGGGAATGCAACCGGGAATGTTGCTGCTACAGACGTCGTAGTGGATGCGGAATAACCCCATTGAAGGATCAGGCCACTGGGAAGCTTCTGATAACCGCTAGAAAGAAGAGAGGCCATGAAAGCAGCGGTGTATTTAAGCGCCGCCGTTCCCGACCCAATCCAGTTAGAACTAACCTTGACTAATGTCAGTTCTTCACCCGTGCCGATTACGATCGTCGTCAGGGGCGATCCGTCACAGGAAATTACGTCGGCCCCTACGCGAGACAGCGTGTGGCTTCCAACCCCCGTATTTTTGTAATGCAGGGTTGCGCCATCAATGACGCTTGTCGTGGGTGGCAGAGACGAGTTGCCGGCCCCGATGTTTAGATTTTTCCCAACGTGGCCAGCATTTGCGAAAATGCCATTCCCAACATCTGCCACCCCGGACAAATTACCCAGCGCCCGCTGAACAAACTCCGTCGTCGCGAAGGATTTACTGCTATCAAACTGCGACTGCGTTAACCAGTTAGCACCCAGCATCACGGCTGAATATTTGAGCGCCGCAGAACCGCCAACCAAGCGCCACTGAGTGTCAATGCGGATAAATTCCGCCGTGTCAGCAGCCCCCAAAACGATCGACCCAACAGAACCGATTGATGTATACAGCGCATCCCCAGCCGCTGGCTGAATGTTCAGACCGGCACTGCTAGCGCAAACAAGACAAATCGTGGCGCCCTGGGCAACGCCCGTTGTAGGCGGCAGATTGGCAAACAACAAAGCGGTGTTTGAGAAACTGTGCAACCCTCCTACATGCACCGCCGAAAGCGACGTATTCACCCCAATGCTGGTAAAGGACGAATACTCAACGCCCATACGCTTAACAAACTCCGTGTTAGCCAGCAACTTGGAGTTGTCGAACTGAGCCGGCGTATTCGCCGTGGGACTGATCAGCGCCGGCGCGTTGATTGCCGCAAAGCCTTGGGTGATGTTCTGGAACGTCAACGCCGTGGCGCCCAGGACAATCGCCCCATCTGTAACCAACTGCCAACGAGTGTCGGCCAGCGTGCTGCCCTGCTCAACCGATACCAATAACGCCGAGGTCACCTCGGCACTGCTGTCGGCATCGAGCGCGCGCCCCCAGACGCCAGCAGCCACGACGTACAGGCCGTTGTCCCTGGCCACGGACTGGTTTTTCACCAGCACCCGATCACCCGCCACTAGGGCGATGCCGTCGATGATTTGAAGGCCCGCGAGTGCGATGTTGGCCGTGGTGGCCACGCGCACCGACTGCTTGCTGTCGAGTTTGTTCAGTTCTTCCAGAAGGCGCGTGTCGACGTATTCACGCGTCGCCAGCACCACCGACGGGTCAATCTTGAGCGTGATGTTGGCAGAGCTGGACACGATGAAATTCATCCGCACCACTTGCGTGCGGCCTGAGCCCTGCGACAGCACCGGCTTGAAACTCGGCGCGCAGTTGGCCACCGCCACCAGATCGCCGTCCGCGTCATACAAGCCGATTTCGCGAATCCAGAAACCACCCTCATCGGCCGGAATGACCTGCTCGGCAATCATCACCGCCGGGTTGACCGGATCAATCTTGAGCTGATTCAGCGGACGGCGGCGCCATTCGCGGATCAGTTGGGTTTGCGTTGCGCTCGGAATCGGGTCGGTTAGGTTGGCATCACCCACACCCATTTCCGTGAGCTTCCAGGGAATGCCGAGCGCGTCGGCGTTCGCCTGCTTGGCCATCCCCACGTTCGTGAGGATCGCAAAAAACTGCGAATTCGCATCAATCATAATAAACGTCCAGGGTGTCTATGGAGTGTTCGCGGCCGACCACGCCGAAGTTGCCAGTGACCTCGATGTCGCGCATCACCGGCGGATACACGTCGATTTCGTCGCCCTCGTAGAGCGTTACCGCAATGTTCAAATTGCCTTGGGTTTCGAGGCTGATCGCCAGCCCGGTCAGGTGCCGCGTGACGGGCTTGGCGTCGTCAATCAGGCGCTCCAGCTCCTGATACATTTCTTCGGTGATCCCGGTGTCCAGCACGCCGACCTTCAGCGCAAAGGTGCCCGGCGGGCCTTCCGGCACCGTGTTAAACCACTCGACGATTTCAATCAGATAGCCCAGGGGCTCGACCACCCGGCGCAACGCGCCGATGGTCCCCTTGTGGGCATGGATGTAATAAGACGCCTTGATGGCCGCTCGCTTGGTCGCCTCGGTCCATCCGGGGTCCCAGCGATCGACCGACCACGCCCACGCCAAATGCGGCAGCAGATGCACCGGGCAGGTATCGGCGTTGTACAGGGTGCGCAACGGGACAATGGTTCGCTCATAAAACGCCGCCTCCAGGGCGCGCTCCAGTGGCGTGCTATTGCTCGGCAGCAGGCTTTTCATGAGGCACCCGCCAGTTTCACGTCATAGCCCACGCAGTACGCCGCCTGCGCCTTGGTCGGGGCCAGATCCGCCCAGCCGACCAGCTCGACCCGAGCCACGCCGGCAACGTGCAATTGCGCGTCGACCGCCGAACGGGCCACCTCGACCCCCAAGCGCTTGCGTGGATTGATCCACTTCGCCAAGCGGTTGATGGCTTCGGCCAAACTGGCATCCCCCTCAGGCCCGGCGCCGGTCATGTGCAAAATGGCGTCAATGCGATAATCAATAATCTGCGCGCTCTGCACCGTGACCCGATCGCACACCGGTCGCACGTCTTCGTCATTCAGCGCCGCCTTGACCGTGGCCAACAGCTCGGCACTGGCCTCCCCCTTGCCTTCGGAACTCAACACCGTGACCGTGACGTAACACGGCGCCGGGCTTTCCGCCGTGGCATCCATCACCACCCCCGAGGCGTTACGGGCGTGCAAGATGTAACTGGCACGCGGCCCGGCCGTGGTCAGCCCCTCAAAGGCCAACTGGATGCGCTCGCGAAACGGGTCGTCCTGCTCCTTGACCTCCGGCACCGGCGGCACCGCCGACAGATCCTCGGCCTGAATCACCAGGCGTTTCAGGTTGTAATTGGCGCCCAGATGATCAAGGTCAGCGCCGATCGCATGGGCCAACAGTAGCGCTTTGCAACCATCGTTAACCCGGGCACGGTTAGCGACCTTCATATAGGCCCCCACCTCCAGCACCTTAACCACCGGCTCGCTCTCAATCGGCGCGCTCCAGTTGTCGCCCATGTAGCCGCGAAACGTGCTCAGGGCTTCGTCATAGGTGTCTTCGAAGTCCAACGGCTCCAGCACATCCGGCGCCGGCAGGGCCGACAGATCCACGATGCTCATACGCTCACCTCAAACAGAAAGCGGTCGCCGAGGTATTCGCCGGCAATGCTCAGATTGATTTGCCCGCCCAGCACCGAGAGGGCGCGGATGCGCTCCAGCTTGACGCGCGGTTCCCAGCGACTGATCGCCCGGACCGCCTCGGCTTGCACCGAGCTTTTCCAGCCTTCGTTCACCGGCATGTCGACGTACAAGGGAATGTTGCTGCCGTACTCCGGCCGGTGCCGGCGACTGCCCACCCGTGTGCCCAGGATGTCGGCAATGGACTGGCGCAGATGCGCGATGCCGGAGATGGGTTGGCCGGTGTGGCGATCCATTCCGATCATCTAGGTCACTCCTTAAACTGTTCGAATTCTTCGCTGGCTTTCAGGAACGTCAGAGCCTCGCTGTCGGACGTTGCGACTTCCACCAGCCCTTTAGCCACCGGCAATGCGCGGCCGCTTCTGGGGATGATTAAAGTTCGTGACGTATAAACCTTGTCGCGAAACTTCAGCCGCAACTCTGGTACCGGGAAAGCGATTGGTTGCTCATCGCTGACAGGGTTGTCGATGGTCTTGGCCATGTTTTCTCCAGGCAAAAAAAACCCGCACTTGGCGGGTTGTCGTGGGGTGAAAAATTAATGCGTGTGATGGTTGCTGTTGCCACCGGCGTCAATGATCGCGCCGGCACTGGTGATGCCCTGCGTGACGTGTAGCGCACCGTCGATGGTCACCGCCGCTTTCAGGTTGATATTGCCGGTCGTTACGGTAACGGCGGCATCGGTGACGACCACCTCAGTACTGGCGACTTTAATGGTCACCGTGCCGCTTGGCAGGGTGATGGCGTAGGACCTGGCCTGCCAGTCGTAGACCAGCGAACCACCGTCGTCGAAACGCCAAACCTCGACATGGTCGCGGTTATCCGGTGGCGCGCCAGCATTGCCATACAAGCCCGGAACAAAAGTGCCCATACCGGCCTGACCGCTGGGGTTGAACAACACCCCCTGCTCACCAAGGGTTGGCACGCGCCAGTGTCGCGCCTTACCGGCGGCCAAGCTGTGCCAGCGCACCCAGGCGCTGGTCCACTCGCCATTCGACACCCGCACTGCAGGTGCAACCAGATCGACGCCGACTACCGCACACGGCATCAACATGGCTGCAATCATGCGGTCATGCTCGGCGCTCGCGTAACTCACGGCAGGTCCTCAGGTTTGAAAAAGTCGGCTTTGACGTCGTCGTTGAAGCCCAGCATCAGGGTGCCCGGCGGTTCGTCCGGCCAAGGCCATTCTTCCTCGCCGAGGTAGATCTGCTGCGTCCACTCCACCAACCAGACCACGTAGCCATCCAGCTCCGGCTTGGTCCAGTCCTGCATCGCCTGAACAAACTCGGCAGGCTCCACCTCAAGCCCCCACGTTTGCAGTCGCAACAAGACGGCCAGCTGCGCTGCCAGGTGCGCGGCTTGCTGGCAATGCTGGGGGCGTATCGGGTCAACAATGATCCGGGCCTCGAACTTGCAAATAACGGTTGTCTGCCCCGTTCCGATGTCGAGGCCGGGTTCCATCTCAGCCAGTTCAATGAACACCGCCGGCAATGCAACGCGATCCTTGATGTTCGGCCACGCTGTCACCGCGTGAACGCCCGGCAGATGAGCCTTCAGGTGCTGCTCAATTGCCCGGTAGAGCTGGTCAAGACTAAAAGGCTCGTCAGCCATTGGTCGTCCCCTTCAAATACTTTTGCAGCTCAAAGTTGAATTCCTGCCGCAAGATTTCCAGCAGGCGCGCATCGGCGCGTTTGACCCAACTATCGAAGTGCGGGCGGGCTTGCTCCAGTGACACTTTGGCTTTGGCCAGCGGGAATCGATTGCCGTGTTCCGCAACCCACCCTGAACTCGGTCCACGACCGGGTGACACCGTGCTGTCGGGATAATCGTCCGCGTTGAAATGCTTGCTCGCGGTGCGAATCCAGATGTCGGGCTTGTTGCCGTAGACCTTCTTCAGGAACGCGCCCTGGTAACGCCGTCCCGCTACCGACACCCCGCTGCCCGTCTGCCGCGCTCGGCCGATCCGGCTGGATTCGATGGCGTTCAAACCAAACCACAGCTTGCCGCTCGAAGCCCCGCCGGACACCGGGTAACTGCGCAGCCGTTGACGCACTGCCGCGACGGCAATGCGTTCCTGCCGACTGACGGCCCGGGCAATGTGCGTACGCAGCCACCCCAGCGTTTTGTTGATCGCCCGACGTTGCGCAGCTGCCGCAGCCTTGGGCACCAGCTTGGCAAAGTCCTGGAACGCGTTCAGGTCCGCCGTCGAGGACTGGATGGAAATCATCCCGCCACCGGCCGAGGGCTTGAAGTAACTGCCGACGCTCACGGGCGCATCCTCAGAATCAAGGCAACCAGACCGTCACCGCTCGGCTCCAACTGCAGCAGGTCGTAATCGCCACCGCCATCCAAGGCCGGCAAATCGATGCTGACCAGAAGCCCGCGTACAAGGCCGTGCGAATCGCTGACGCGGATCTCGAACCTCGGCTCACGCAAACCGGTGTTGAGCTTGCCGAACTTGGGCTGTAACCAGGGCGCGGCGAACATGCCGAGCACCGGTTCTGCTCGGCCCTCGATCCGCGCGCTGTCGCCCAGCGTCTCGAACACCACCGCGTCGACCTCGGCAATCAGATCGCGAAAGCCCACGATCAGAGCTCCAGCAGGATCTGTGCGCGCGGCCGGGTGCACAGGTGCAGCGGGTTGGACTGCGCTTCGCCGGCCATGCCCTTGCCGAACTGCATAGGCTCAATCTTGCTGTAGTACGGGATACCCTGGGTGTTGACCGTTTCCATGTAGTCAGCCGGTGCGAACACCGAGATGTACAGGTCAGGAACACCTTCAGGGACCAGCAGCGCCTTATCGTCGTGGACGAAAGATACGCCCGCGACTTTGCCACGGTAGCGCTCCCACACGATGCCGCCGAATTCGAAGCTTTCCCGGGCATCACCCCGCAACGCCGCTGCTTGCTGGCTGTTGAGGTAAGTCTCTTTGACCGATTCGTGAACGATCAGCTTGTTCCAGAAATGCTTGCCGCAGAACGCGCGAGAACCCGTGCTGGTCACGACGCCGAGGGCATCTTCCTGCATATCCAACGCTTCGCCGCATTTGACGCGCAGCTCAGCGTTGGGGTCCGTCAGTCCCATGGAGAGCTTCTGACGCTCTACTCCGAAGCGGTCATACAGGTCTAACAGCACCGTCGAACCATCGGCATCCAGGATCAAGCCGTTGAGCGCGCCCATACGCTGAAACTCGTGGGTTGCGTCCAACTGACGGCGCGCTTTGGCCAAACGGGTATTGACCACATCCTGCACTGCCTGCAACTCGGTGCGGGTACCGAAGGCGCGAATACCTTGAATCTCGTCGGCCTTGATGGTGAAGCGCTCCGGCAGGTGCACGGTGTTGAACGGGATCAGATTGCGCTTGCTCGCCGCGACCACCAGACCAGAGCCGCCGCGTTCACCAGCCGGCACCAGCGCCAGGGTGTCGCCGTCCTTTTCGATCTGCACGGTCAGGGTGGTGATGCCTTCTTCGCGGAACAGGCCAAGGGCGCTGATGCGGCCCGGGAGGTAGGGTTGATCGTTGAGTGCAGCAGTCAGCGCGGTAACGGTAAACGCTTCGTCGTCAAAAATGGCGATCTCGGCCATGGGTACTCTCCAGAAATGAAAAAACCCGCTCAGGGCGGGCCGGATAAACGTAAGGGATAGTCTTAGCGAACAATCAGGAAATGGCTGGCCAAAGCCTGTTCCGCCACAGGGTCAAGCCCGGTCAGGTGTGCTTCGCTGACTTCAGCCAAACGCACCACGGCGCGCCCCCGACGCACAATGTCCGACTCGCCCAATGGCCCGTAGAGAATCGCCACGGCCGCCTCGGTACCGTCTGTGGCAGCAGAGTCATACGGCGCGAATTCGGCTGTGGCCGTCACCAGGCCGAGAACCTGCCCCGGATTCAGCGCGGGGCCAGCGGCGACGTTGATAGTTTCCCGAGAAATGTTCCCCGCGCCCTCGGACAGCAGAAATTCACCCGCGTGAATCGGCTCTTTTTTGATGGTCATGCTCTTGCTCCTTTCGCGCCGCGCGCAGTTCCAGATTGGGCCGCTTGTCGCGAAGCCCAGATCGAGGTGGGATCAGGTTGTTTGGCCAGCACCTTGGGTGCCGGGTCGTGGTCGAGCGGCAGGCTGTTGTCGATTTCAAAGCCCTTGCCACTGGTGACAATCTTGTCGAACAGACGCGCTCGAACCGCTGCAGCGTCCAGCCCCGCTGACACGTACTCGGCGCTGAACTCCGGCAAGCGGGCGGCCACACAGAGGTCATTCACCGCCTTGGCACGCGCCAATCCGGCCAAGACGATCTCTTCGCTTTCGAGCTGGGTCGAGCTGAGCAGCGACTCGACCAGATTGCTGATGCCCGCCGCCGTGCAACGCTGGGTGATCATCAATGCCAACTTGGCCGAATCGACGACCGGCGGCACCAAGGGTGGATCGACCGGATCCAGATCCAGATCCGTTTCCGGTGGTTCGTCGAGCTGGGCCACTAGTTCAGCCGGTGCATGCTGGTAACGCTGCAGCACGGCCCCTTGGCCGAGGCAGGCCTTGACCGTAATGCCGTCGCCGACTTCATCGGCCAAGCCCAGTGCCACCGCTTCATTGGCCGTCAGCCAAGTTTCGGCGTTGACCATGCGCCGCAGCTCGGCGTCATCGATGTCCGGCGCCTTGGCCTTGTAGGCCGCAATGATCGCCTCCAGGGTCTGATCCAGCACATCAGCGACTCGACGGAAGTCCTCCGCATCGCCACCGGCGTAGGTGTAAGGGTTGTGGATCATCAGCATCGCGTTCGACGCAATGACGACACGGTGTGCGCCGCACACCGCCACGCTGGCAGCACTGGCGGCTAACGCATCAATCCGGCCGGTGCAGCGCTCGCCCAGACGCGACAGCGCGTTGTGCATGGCCAACCCGTCAAACAAATCTCCGCCGATGCTGTTGAATGCCGCGATCACTGGCGAGACGCCGTCGTCCATGGCGCGCAGGTCCTGCACGAATTGATTGGCAGTAATGCCCCAGGTGCCGATCTCGCCATAGACAAAGACTTCGATCACTCGCTCGGTGGCCTCGCCGCTGACCTGCAATGCGTACCAGGTTTTGTCCTGAACCTGCACGCGCTGACCCGCGCGGTTGTAAATACGCGGTCGCGTTTTCTTGCTCATGGTTGCTCCTTGTCGTCGGTTATTTCGACGGCTTCAAGGGTTGTGTAGTTGAGGCCCAGTGCGGTGGCCCGCGCCAGATCGGCGGCGTTTTCCAGGTCGACCGTTTCGGCGTCGTAGCCAGTGCGCAGGACCATCTCGCTGCGCGAGGCAAAGCCGGCCTGGACTTCCATCCGTCGTGCCTGAACGTCCTGCACCGGTTGGATGTAGGCCCAACCTTGCGGCACCCAACGGGCACGCAAATAGTCACGGCGCTTCTGCGCGTAATCGCTCAGCACCAGGACACCGGACAACACGGCCATGTCCATCCAGGCGGCCCGTACTGGGCGGCAGAGCTGGTGGACATAGACACCGAATTGCAGTTGTTCCAGGCGGCGCCGAAACTCGTTGAGCACCACACGTAACGCTCGGTCGTTGATCCCGCGCATGTCGCCGGTGAGGATCTCGTAAGGCGTGCCGGACCCAGCGGCGGCGGCCATCAGTTGCTGCCGCATGAAGTCCGGGTAGTTGTTGCCCGCGTCCGGTGGCTTGGAGAACTCCACCTCTTCACCGGGTCCCAGTTCCTGCATGGTTCCGGGTTCCAGCGCGACCATCGGTGTGAAGCCGTCACGGTCGAGATCCAACAACTGGCCGGTGACCGGATCTCGTGGCGTCTGCCCCGAGTCCGGAGCCGGCCGGCTGATGAATCCGGCAAACAGGTTGGCCACCTCCTGGCGAAACAACACCGCGTCGTCGTAGTTGTCGAGGCTGCGCAGGCGCTTGAGCACCGGCGACAATCGTGGCACTCCGCGCAGTTGACCCGGCTCGACCGGTTCAAAGATGTGCAGCACCTGGACAGCCGGCACTCGCACCAGTTGGTTGTAGCCGGCGTTCAGCGATGACGCGTCGCGTGGATGTGACAGGTACATCCAATACGCCACCCGTTTGCCGCCGGGATTGAACTCGATCCCGGCGCGGATAACGTTGCCGGATTTGGTGCTCTCGTACTTGTCGTGCGGGACAAACTCCGGCGCCAGAATCTGCAACTGCAGCGGAACCGCCAAGCCCTCGTCCAGGCTACGCGGTCGTAGCCGCACAAAGCACTCCCCCGAGGTTTCAACGGTGCGCGCTACCAAGGCCTGCTGGCCGTAGAAGTCGGTACGATCGTCCGCATCCGATTCATCGACCCAATCGCCCCACAGCTCCTGCAGCAACTTGCGTAACGCATCGTCGTCAGTGGTCGGCCGCGGAGTGATGCCCGTACCGATCAGGTTGCTGACGCGCTTGTCGATCACGTTGAAGGCATACGGGTCATTGCGAACCGCTGCCCGGGAGCGCGAACGCAGGTTGCGCAGTGCCGGGGTGTTGATGCTGTTGATCCCGTTGTCGGGAGCATCCCAACCAGTGGAGCGTCGGCCCTCCCCGGCACCTTCGTAACTAGCCTTGATGTTCGACGGCAACACGAATCCGTTACGGGTGAGCGTCGGATAGTGACGGGCCATTAGACTCCTTTGCCTCCGTGATACAGCCTGACCACGCGCGAGCGTGGTCCAGCGGCGCTGATCAGCGACATGCGAATCTCTTCGCGCGCCTTGAGCAGCTCGTCGACGGTGCGATATTCCACGGTGCGATCGGTGTAGCGGACGACTTTCTCACCGCGAGCGATGGCCGCCTCAACCGCGTCGAGGTGCTTCTGGGTAAATGACATATCAGCGTCTCTTCAGGTAACCGCTGGTGGAACTGCGGCGTTGAGGTGGTGTTGCTGCGGGGCGCGTTTGCACGACCGGAACAGCGGGTGGTGACGCCGGTTGCCGAGTCGGTGTTGCTGGACCAGGACTATCGACCCGTTCGCCTTGAACGGGCTTGATGCCCAGGGCTTCGTCAAACAGTCCGGACTGCGCCAGGGACTGACGCACGCGCTCCCAGTCGTGTTCCTTGTAGCGATTCAGGCCCAGGTAATGCGCCATGGCCAAGCAATACACCATCAGGTCGAGCGCTTCGTTGTGCTCGGCTTTGCCCTTGACCCACTCGATGCGCTTGTGACCCCGGATGTACCGCGCGACTTTGCGCTCCGCGACGCACTGATCGAAGAAGTCATCCGGCAAGTCATTGGCAAAGTGCAACGCACCCGGACCGGATTCGAACGGGTAGCGGTTGTAGATCCAGTCCTTTGCCGTGTCGGTACCGACGAACCACAGCTCAGCACCGTTGCGTTCGGTTTGGCCTTTCCAGGTCACATCGACCATCGAGGGGCGTTGAGCAATGACCGGCTTGCCGGGTTTGCTTGCACCTTTGATGGCGAACACGTTGCGCCAGCGACGAACACGGCAGAACTGGTAAACCTCATCGGTGTGGTGACCGCCGGAGTCGACAGCGGTGGCCAGAATGCCCAAGCCAACACCGCACGGATGGCGATATTTAGCCTTGAGCAACTCATCCAGCGCCGCCCAGGTGCGTTCGTCTGCGGGATCGCCCGAAACGATCTGGAAATCAACGACCCAGCGCTCCATGCCGGCGCCCCAGCCCATGGCCATGAATTCCAACCGGTTGGCCTGAACGTCGACGGCCCCGGTGATCATCATCACTGCCGCCGGCATTGAGCCAAGGCTGTATCCTTCCAGCCGCGCCCGACGCCTCAGGACATCTGCTTTGGTCTGCTCCTGAGCCGCGTCCCAAACCTTCGCCAGTCGGGTGTTATAAAACACCTGCATGGGCTCAAGGTCGCCTTTGGCCTGGGCCTTTTTAGCCTTCTCGAATTGCTTGGCCAGCGACTTCCAATCCATCCAACCCAGCGGCGAATACAATGCGTTGAGGTGGAAGCCAACGGTTTCACCGTCGCCTTCGGCGTGGGCCCGCCATTCACCGTTGGTGAGCATTTCGCCTTTGTGATACTCCTCGATCAGCACATCACACTCAGGTCCGGCGCACTGGTAATGCACCACGCTGAAGTCCGTTGAGTAGTGCAGCCGTTCCCACTCAAGGATTTGCATGTGCCCGCAAGTCGGGCATGGCACGTAGTAGTGACGCTGGTCGCTGCCATCGAACAGATCAGAGATCCGCGAGGCGCCCTTGATCGTCGGCGAGCTGGAGAAGTAGAACTTGGCGTTACGGCCAAAGGTACTGCCCCGGGTTTCTGCCAGCTCGATAGGGTCACCCTCCTCGCCGATGTCCACCTCCCAGCGGTCGATCTCATCACCGTAAACATAGCGGGCCGACAACTCCGATAAGTTGGCGGCCGATCCGGCGGTGGTGACGTACAACGTGCCACCCTCGAACTCCTTGGTGTCCATGGTGTTGCGCGAATCCCGCGAGCGGTTAGCCGCCACACGCTCGCGCAACACCGGCGTCGCTTTGATCGTTTTGCCGATCCGCGAGGACACCCGTTTGGCCAGGCCGAGGCTGGGCAGCAGCGCCAGGATATTTGACGGCGCCATGTGCATCAGGCCGCCGATCCAGTTCAGACCGATCTGGGTTTTCATCAACTGCGACGCGACCATGGTGATCACCCGCTTGCAGGGGTGAGCCGGCGACAGGCAACGCATGGGCTCGCGGGCATACGGTGTACGCGAGGTGCGGTACTGGCCCGGCTCAGCGGCACCGGTGTCACGCGGGATCCGCATGTACTCGTCGGCCCACTGATCGATCCAGACGTCCGGGTCGGGCCGTAGCCCACGGAAATACGCCTCGCGGTACACCTCCGCACCGTCAGGGAATCCAGTGGGCATGGGCTTAACTCGTGGTCAATGCGTGTTCAAGGTCCGCTGAAGACATGCGTTCGGCGTCTTCCAGCGAGCGGCGGATCGCCGCCGTGAGGTGCTTTTCGATTTCCCAAGGGTCTGTCATCGACGCCAGTTCCGGAGCCAGTTGCGGCGGCATCCCCAGCAGTTGATCGCGCAGCATGCGACCGGCGTTGTAGGCACCGGTTTGAACTGCCGACAGAACTACCAGCGAGCCCTTGGCCTTGTGCAACTCGATCTCGGCGAGCTGGGCCAGGTTGTGCTCGCGCAATGCGCGGGCCTTCTGGAAATCGGGGAGCTGTCCCGCAGGGGTAATCGTGAGCGACGGCGCAGCCGTTGAAGTCGGCTCTACCTGGCTGGATAGCTGACTGTAAACGTCACGCTGAAGCCGATCTTGGTGGTGGCGGTCAGCGACAGCGGTCTTGCTGGGGTCAGCGGTGTCGCGAATCAACGCTTCGCTGGCCGAGACATCGACCTGTTTACCGTCGGCGGTCAGCACCAGGCGGTTGTTGTTTTTCAACCATGTAATGTAGCTGGGCGCCCTGCCGATCCGAGCCGCGAAGGCGCTCTTTGACAGGTACATTGGTTCTGTCATAAGCCCTCCTTTTCAACGGCTTTTCAACGGCTTTTCAATGGAACCTTTCGATTTCAATGGATTGAATTTCAGTAAGCTGGCAACCCTGCCGCTAACAACTTCCCGCGGGTTTCCGACCCCGTACCCCTCGGATAACCCCAGGGTCCCCGGCGGTTTTCCGCGCCCCGGACCGGTGCATCACCCCTGTTCACCACCGGAGGGTGGCGCTTCGCAGACACCCAGCCGCTTGGCGGCCCAGCGTTCGTACAACCCGATGGCAACATCGGCGCCGGCCATTGCGGTCAGGCAGCCCATCGCCGATGCAGTCCAGATCGACACCCCGGCGGCGTGCAACAACATCATGGTGGACAGTCCGCAACCAACGCAGGCACCGGACCGAAGTGCCAGGCGTCGTAACAATGCCCAACCCCTTGCCCCGTCCTTGTCAGCTCGCCACATCTCGCCCGACACGCCGCCGACCAGGGCCAGGACGATCACTAACCAGATCGGCATCTCTGCCAGCGTTTGCTGCTCGTTTGTCATCGCCTACCCCATAAACGCAAAAACCCGGCGTAATGGCCGGGTTTGGTGTGTGGTGCCTGCCGCTCTCTGCGGTCGCACCTATCGAAGATGACTACTTTTTACAGGTGGATTCCGGTGGCAGCAACCCCACTTTAATGCCACCCGGTGAATATGTGGGTAACGCAGGGTGAACGCCTAGGCAATGTCGGTGAATACACCACCTCGGCTATCTGTTGCTGTTGCGTTGTCCCATTTGTCCCACCTTTCAGAATCGAAGTGGGACGCCTGAGAGCGCCTAAATTCGCTGCGTCTCCCCACTGTCCTACTTTTTTATCTTCTTTCTCGTGTAAAGAAAGGAATTGAATAACACGCGTGCGCGCCACAGGCGCGTGCTGGTGCCCGCTCCGCTCACATGGGCGGGAAGCTCCAACGGGCGGGACGGTGGGACAGTCCAACAACGACAAGGCCCGCGCTTGTCCCACTACGTTAAAACTTAGCGGGACAAGGCGAGCCAGTGGGACAACAACTACCGGTGTTGTGCCTGGGGTCACGCAGCCTTCCCCATCAACATGCCGGCGATGCACAAATGCGCCTCATGCAAGCGCTGGTAATACGTGTCGCGACTACAACCGCAATGGGTGTACTTCTGAGACAGAAAGCTTTCGTGATTGCAGTAATGCTCCCACACCACCACCGACAACTGCGGTGGCAGGTGTTTGTTCACGATCAGCTCAATATCAGCCGATTCATCCAACAACACCCGACTCCCGCGAGTTCCGCGAATCAACTCCCCTTTGCACTCCATCAACATGGCGATCATGTTCCCGCCGCTCGCCCCGCCGAAAGACTCGGCCACCGGCGAATGCAGATCCTCAGCCCAAAGCTTGAGCATTTCATCAATTCGCTTAATCACCGAAGCAAGGCTCCTCGATCGGTTCCACCTTCAACGCCGAAGCGCCACCCCAACCCACCGGCTTCTTGTAAGCCCAAGGACGCTGCCCACTTTTCACCAACGCCGGCATCCGAGTACGCCGCCAACCAAGCCGGTGCATGATCGCCCCAACACGCATCTGCTCAGGCTTACCCCAATGACCGAAGTCGAGCTTCAGCGCATTCGTCAGCACCTCACTGCCAGATGTGGTTTCACCGATCTGCGATTCCTCCAACCAGGTCAGGATCGGCCCTTCCCACTCATCCACCACAAAGCGCTCTTCCTGCGCCTCGGCAAAGGTCGGCGCTTCATCAGGCGTCACCCACCAAATATCGCCGGCCTCGTAGCAAAACATCGCTTCTGCCCAAAGCTGGTCACGGATCTCACGCAGCAGCTCCAGGTCGACCTTGGTACAAGCCACCGGCCAATACCGCCGGTTGCCGGTGGCGTCCTTGAGATATTCGTCTTGGTTGGTCGTCCCCACGAACACACACTGGCGTGGCACGTCGTTCGTTCGGCGGCCGTAGCTTTCGCGGTAAGTATCGGTCGACGCTGAGAAGAACTGTTTGGCCTTGGTACTCTCGGCCTTGTTGAAGCTGTCCAGCTCCCCCAGCTCGACAATCCATTTGCCACGGATCGCCTGAAAGCCGTCCTTGTCGCCCAGGGCAAAGGGCGTATCCATGAACCACTCGCCACCGAGAATGCTCATTGCTGTCGACTTACCAGCGCCCTGCGCGCCTTCCAGAATCATCACCGAGTCAGCCTTGCAGCCGGGCCTCATTACCCGCCCTACCGCCGACAGCAGCCAGCGCTTACCGACCTTCGCCGAGTAGTCGCTGGCTTGAACGCCCATTACATCGGTGAGCCAACTTTCCAACCGAGGCACCCGATCCCATTCGAGCTTGTGCAGGTACTCCCGCACCGGATGAAATGCATGGTCATGAGCAACAACGCTCACCGCCTCGATCACCTGCGTCGACTTAACACGCAGGTTGTATTGCTGCGCGAGCCACTTCATCACCCGCACGTCATCGATGTCGGCCCAGTCGCCCGTACCGCCGCCATAAGGGGCAGAGCGCAGCTTGACGATCTTCGAACTGAAGGCGCTGTAGGTGATCACACCGGCCCAGCGTTCGTCGTTTCCAAGTATCAGTTCAACGTTTTGCATATGCGCGATAAGGGCACCGCTTTCGGTGCGAGCCAATTGGTCTTTCCAACCGCCCGCTGCCGGTGGCTTGACCACCGCCAGCACCTGACGCCGGACTGCCTCCAAGCCTTCGGCGATGTGCAGGTCATTGAAGTCCGTCCACTTGTCTTCCCGTTCACCGGAGAAGATCGGCGCAACCACCTGGCCACCGACGATCAGAGCAGCATTGTTGGCCTTCTCCTCACCGGGGTTCCAGGCATCACCGTTCGGGCGTTGGGTCTTCCAATCATCATCGCGACAGACAATCAGCGGGCGACCCGGGAAGCGCTCACGCATGGCCTTGCACACCACCAGCAGATTGCCCGCATCGAAAGCGATCGCCACCGTCAGCGATGTCGCCATATGCAGGCTGGCGCCCGTGGCGTAACCCTCACATACCAGCACCGGCTCCCCCGGTTCAGGGTGAGGCCCGATCAGGTGAAAAGCGCCTTCTTTCGACATCCCGTAAGGCCAGTAGGATTTATCCCGACCGGTGTCTTCCTGCTTAGTCGGAAAGACCACCTGCAGGCCAACGATCTGATCCCGCACGTTGCACATCGGCACCAAAAACGCGCCAGTGCGCGGCGCGTAACGAATACCAAAACCGACGACCTGCTTTCGGTCCAGATATTCGCTACGCCCCTTCTCAGGCATGCGCTTGAACAGTCCATCCGCGCGGTTCGCCGCTCGACGTGCAGCATTGAACGCTATCTCGGCGGCGCGACGCTTGGCGTCCTCTTGGCGAGCGCGCATAACCTCACGCTCTTCAGGCGACATCCGCCCCGCCTTCACTTTAATCTTTTGCGTTTCGCCCGAACGCCAGTCGCCGAAGCTGCCAAACATCAGCGTTTCGTCTTTCTCGGTCCGATGTTCATGGACGACATACCAACCGTTCTTTTCTTTGCCCTTATCCTGAGTCGTCTTGCAGCGGGTCAGCTTGCCAAAAATTAACGGCTGGTCCGGCTCAAGGCCGTAGTCTGCGAATTGACCCAATAACTCATCGAGCATGACGAGCCTCCCGCGATTCTTCGATCGACTGGCAAGGCACGCACTGCGAACAACCGGGCTGCGCTAAGCGACGCTCCTCCGGTATCGGATCATCACAACCTTCGCAGAACAGGAATGAATGCGCCGCCGAAGAGGGCTTGGCGGCGTTACGCGCAGCGAGCGCCTGATCAAGACGCTCCTGCACCAGGTCGTTGGCAAAATCAGCGATGTCAGCCACGGTCGACACCCCGCGTTGTTTGATTAACGTAGGTAGCGCGGTTGAACATCCCCAGCAGCCCTTGAATACCGCGAAACACCTGCAGGCGTATCGCGGCCAGTTCGTGGTCCGTCACCACACCGTCGCCGATGCTCTTCGCCCATGTCTCAGCCAAATCCGCGACCTGCCGGAAATACTCAGCAATGCCGGTGGTCAAGGTTTCAGGCATGTCGTTGGTGTACGCCTCGGCCAACTCCTGCCAAGTCGTATCCCCGACCAGCGCATGCACGGCATCCAGAATGCGGCGGTCCTTGGTCAACTCCAGGATCTCGCCGAATTCCTGAATGTTCACCGTGTGGCTGGGGTGAGTTGGAGACAGCTTGTGCTGCAGCGTGGTCGCGTTTCTGCCGGTGGTGGCGGCAATTGCAGCAGCGCCGCCGGGGTAGTCCCGGGCAGCATGGTAAAGCGCTAAATCGAGCGGCAGGATTTCCCGCTGCGCCCGTTCTACAGAACTCAGAGCGATTCGGCTCATGGCATTAATCCTTAAGGTTGCCAGTGCCGCGCGACATGCAGTGGTGATACATTTGCCGCGTGGCTTGAAAGGGCCCAAACGCCGGCTAGATCTTCAGGATCGAACCGGCACCGTGCCGAGGCGAACGATCCGTCGTTCACCCCTGGCGCAACAGCTGCCCAATCTGTGGTGGAAAAGGCAGCAACACCAAGGCATCCGTGCCTTGGAAAGCGCGGTAAAGAGAGGTGGTTAGCATGTGGTGTGCCCGCCTATCTTTATCGCGACCCGACAGCGCTGTGGTGGTGCGTGCTGGGAGGAACTAGGCGGCCTTTGGGTCGCCTTTTTTCTTGCTACGCAGCGGCTTTTTGAGGAGCCGAGGCGTCCAACAGCCAAACGGCTTGAAACGCATTGCCTTTCTGCTTCGCCGCAGTAGCCAGAAGCTCAGCGTATTTGGTTTCGCCGGTGTAATCCGTTCGTGGCAGGCATGCAGCCTGACGCCATTTGTTCAATGCCTGATAGCTTCTATTGCATACCTTCGCGGCGGCCCCGATGCCGCCTACGGCTTCAAAAGCGAACGCAATTGCGCTCGGAAAATCTGCAGGGTCCAACATGACAACCTCCACTTATCAACTCGCGGTTGATGTTATAGATCAACTGACTATTGCGCAACCTTTATGAGACTCTCAACTCATGGTTGATAAAAATGCACTCCGCGCAGCTTTCAGCGAGCGCCTTCACGAAGCCCTAAACGACGCCGGCGTACGTAGCCGGGGTCGAGGTGTGGACATCCATCGTCAGCTGAAAAGCTTGGGAGTTGAGAAAACCACTCAGGCAATCAGCAAGTGGCTAAACGGCGAAGCAATCGCAGAGGCGGATAGCATGTCTGCGCTTTGCTCATGGCTCAAGGTACGGCGGGAGTGGCTGGAGTACGGAGTGTTGCCAAAAGATCAAACTGGCGAAAGTAATGTTCACAGAATTGCCGTTGGTGACGAAAGCAACATCAGTGAAATCAATCAGCGCTTCGGCAAGGTTCCGCTGATTTCGTGGGTGCAGGCAGGGTCTTGGTGTGAAGCGATCTCAAATTTTGAATCTTACGATTCGGACTCTTGGCTGTCTTGCCCTGTTCAAATAAGTTCTCACGGATATGCTTTAAAAGTAATTGGTGATTCAATGACTAATCCCGGACCCGGCCGTAGCTATCCAGCCGGATGCATAATTTTTGTAGATCCAGAGGCCGAAACTAGAACAGGCGATCGGGTAATTGCGAGACTACCAAGAACCAACGAAGCTACTTTTAAGATCCTAGTTGAAGATGCAGGCTGCCAATACCTAAGACCAATAAACCCGCAGTATCCGATAATTGAAATCACGGAAGAAACTCATATATGCGGGAAAGTTGTCGGCGCCTTTGTGCCCGAATAATTGCTGAAAGCCGTAACAGCCTTCAGCAAACGATATTACAATTTTACTCCATACATATTCTCAACTCTAATTGAGTTCAGCTTGCTCTCAGAACCGATTTTCTCCAGAGCTTTCACTACTGTTTCGCCAATAGTAGTGTAGGCTCTCGCATCGTCCGTGTTTGAGGCCGACATGTTTCTAAACGAGAGTAGCCCATTCCTCAGTTTGGTCGTTAAATTTTCAGGAAAAGAATGCATCCACTGCACATAATCATCTACTGTCAAGGTCGCTAAATATGCGACATCCTCTGGACTCCAAGAGCGCTCAGCCCCCATCCGCCATGAAATATCATCAATATTAAGGTTCTTGCCCGCCTTACCCGCCTCAACAACTTTTGACCGAAGAGCTTCATTCTTAACGCGATCTAAACTCCAGGAAGACATGATTGCATCGTCCTTGAAGCTATCGTAATGAAGCGCAACATAATCATCGACATAAACATCAACTGTCTCCCCCAGCACCTCCAACATCTCGATAGCAGAGGAAAAGTCAGACAAAGAAATGCTCTTCAACTCTCTATCAAGGATGCTCTTAAGCCGAGCTTTAAACTCCTCGACATCATCCCCAAAGGAATCATGGTAAATTTTCCATGCACCCTTCAACTCAGAATCAACATTACCTTTTCGGTAACGTTCCTCTACATCGGCAAAGATAGGTAAGATGGTTTGCTCGTCGACATACCCACACTCTAAATAACTGCCGATTGGCGAGTCAAACTTAGACTCAGACATTTGCAAATCAATGTTTATGTTTTTGAATGCTAATTGCCCTTCAGTCAAGCTTTCTGCACTAGCGGAAAGATATTTAGCCCATGACCCTCCGATCAAGCTGCTTCGAAGATCAGTATAATTTATAAAATTACCGCCAAGATAATAGGATGAACACAACACTGCTGCGTGCAAATAAAACTCGCAAACCAAACCGGCATCTTTATCTTTCAGAAATTTAGCATGCGCGTTCAACAATGCCTTTAGCTTACGGAGCACCCTGACATTCTTCACTCCTATCCTTAGCACTATCGATTTTAAAAAATCGAAATGATCAAGTTCCGGCGAGAACACATGACCAAAATTTGTTTCACACGATGGATTATAAAGCAGTTCAACATCCACCACTTTTTCACGATACGATTCAAACTGCTCTAAATCCTTACCATCCTTATCAAAAGACTTCTCATTAAAAATCAAAACAACTTTGCAGGACTTGCGCTGAGCCAACTCATCCGCCAAGCCCATCAACTCTTTAATGCTTAACGCACTCCCCTTCCGCTCAATATCATCAAAACAAACAATATAATTATTTACTACATTGTATTCAACACTGGATAGCAGGCTTGAAAACTTGTCGAGCACTGGAATTTTCTTTGCCGTACCACTTATCACACCTAACCACGGGGCCTTCTTTTTCGCAAAATCCAAGGTGGACTTCACCTGCGGGAATTTTGAATAAAGAGTATTCGACTTCTCTAGTTCGACTTCAAAAGAACGAATAACACTTTCATCTGAGGCGATTGCTCTTCCACTTTGGAAGACACTAGCCTTAATATCTGCAAGAGAATTCTTCCCAAACAGGGAAACATAACTATATGCTATTTGTTTTAGATTTTTTTTCTGGATTCGACTATTAATGTATTGATCCCAAAAAAACGTTTTCCCTACTCCCCAATCGCCTCTGATCACTACAACTCCAGAGCTTGATTCAAAAAAAACATCAAAAGACTTTTTCAAAAATTCCATGCGTTCGACGTCCATTTTTAGTAACAGACCTGCATCATAGCAATGAGCCACACCCGCATCACCAGCTATTAGAACGTAAATCCTTGCTAATCAACTGATGGTTGTTGACACATATCAATTATTGGTTGATATTTGCCACACTCTTCCACCACAGAGCGAGGCAAAACCATGCACAACACTGCTACCTTGCACGTCCACCCGGCCGCTGCTGATCCCTTCCGAATCTTCGAAATACGCCGTCTGGCCCGCGAATGCGGCTGCACGTTTGTCACCACCAAACCAAAGCAGAAAGCCCGCACCACACCCGCTCCGTTCGATCCGAATGGCGGAGGCTATGCAGCATGAGCAAGTACAAGCTTGACAACCGCACCCTCCAACTGCTCAACGCCCAGGTCAACCTGACCGAGTCCTTCAACCACACGCTAAGGTCGACGCCTAAGCGCGAGGCTCTCTCGTTCCGCCTGAAAGTTGAGCGCAACACATCCGACACTCTTTTCACCGTCGAGCTGGGCAGCGATCGCCACACGCTGACCTTGAAGAACGAAAAAAAGATGCACCTCAAGCTGGCCGACTTCATCGAAGAGATCGCCAATGGCCCCTTCGACCCCAGCAACGCCGCCGACCTGTTGAACCTCCCCCACGCCAGCCGGCAATACGCCCGCTTCGATACTGAACACAAACAGCGGGTATTCGAGCTGGTGCGCACTGGTGGTGTGGTGAGCCTCGACATGGGTTTTGAGCTGCCCCTCCACGTCGCTTTGCATCGCACTCAAACCCGCTCGGGTGTCACCACCATCATGAGCATCGGCGAGAAACGGCCGCGCACCAAATGCTTCACCGTGTACGGAAGCGATGTCGAGATCTACGAGAAAGTGTCCGAGTCCATCAACCACTTGGCTGCGGCAGCAACTCCCGTCGCGCACGCTGCTTGAGGGAGGTCTCATGGAGCGCACACTAGCCCAAGCCGCGAAACACCTCGGCATCACTCGGCCAAAGCTGATCGACCTCATGCGGGCAAAAGGTCTCCTCAATAACCGGAACCTACCCGCCTACCCGACCCGCGATCGCGAATACCTGCGGGTCAAGGACAGCAACTGGTACCACGAGACCGCAGGCATGCAGTACAGCCAGTCAACCCGCGTCAGACAACCCGGCATCCATTGGCTGGCCGATCAACTGGGGCTGGATCTACCCGCCATCCTGGTAAACAACCGTGACGTGGCCTAGGGAGTACGCCCGCCAGATCGTCGCCATGCGCACACGCGAGGAGCGCAACGCCGCGCTCCTCGAAGTGCCTGAGCATCTGCGGGAGCTGACCAAAACACACTGCCTGAATGCATGGAATCATCCGAAACGGAAAAAAACCGATGAACAATGACCTAATTGATTACCTGTTGAAATCACTACTGGATTTGCCTCCTTCAGATCGAACACCTCAAAACGTGAAAAATGTGCTCAATCTAGCGGCCGAAGCTGCAGGCGCAGATTGCGCACAACTACTGACCGCGACATCCATAAAAACCATAAATCCAGAATGTACGTTAATCCGAATGGAAGAGGTTTCGAAGATAGTCGGACTCGCACGCTCGACCTTATACAAATTTATGAGCGATCCCGAAAACGACTTTCCTCGTCCCGTGAAGCTGTCAGCAGCAACCGGAAAGGGTGCCGCAGTAGCTTGGGTGCTTTCAGAAGTACACCAATGGGTCCGCTCTCGACTGGCATCTCGCTGCGAATATGAAAGTCGACAAGGGGCGAGACCGTGACTGCTAACCAGAATGAGTTGCGACTTAAACCCGCGCCAGAAACGGCCACCGTCGAGTTGCTCTACCGCACCTTCGGTGACGTGCTCATCCCGTTGGAAAAAGTCCGCGAGCAGTACTTCCGCAACCTCAACGAGCAATCGTTCGTGGCCGAGATCAACAGCGGACGGATTCAGCTACCCATCACCACGTTGGACACCAGCCGCAAGGCGCCGAAGTACGCGCACATCCGGCATGTCGCTTCACTGATCGACATCCGCGCCTACAAGGCAGACGAAGAGATGCTGCGACCGCAGGACGAATCAACCGACTAAGACACCTGACCCAACGGCTGCCACCACCAGCCCACGATAACACCAGGAGCACACCACATGACTGCAATTCAAATCTGCGCATTGATCGGCCTCATCATCGGCGCCGCCCTTCTCTACTGGACCGGCTACCGAGACGGCCTGCTCGATGGCCGCATCTCAGCAGGCATTATTGCCCCTCTCAGCGCCACTGCCGAGGCACTTATACCCCACGAGAAGCTGCGCGAGGCAGCCACACCTGATGCAACGCTAATCGCTCAAAATCGCCCGTCCGCGCAGCCTGCTGTGGGGTATACGCAGGTACAAGCGGTCACCATCGTTCTGGAGGCAGCATGAACAGAGAGAGCTCGTTTCAGCTGCCGAGTGAGACGCTTACAGAAGATGAGTTAGCCGCTATTACAGGCTACAAGATTCCGTCCTGCCAACGTCAGTGGCTGCAACGCAATGCTTGGGAACACGTGCTCACAGCCGCACAACGCCCCGTTGTAGGTCGCGTGTACGCCCGCCTGAAGCTAGCTGGGGTTAAACCATCAGCAACCAATGCTGTAGCTGAAGCCTGGTCCCTTGATCTCTCACGTGTAGGTTGACGATGCGCCAGAAGAAAGCCGCAAACCGGGATCTGCCGCCACGGATGATCCGTCGTAGCCGCAAAAGAAAGAACGGCAGTACCTGGGTAGGCTACTACTACAACGGTCGGGACGCCGAAGGGAACCGAGTCGAAATTCCGCTTGGCGGCGACCTCGATGAAGCCAAAGTCGAATGGGCACGTCTGGACCGCAAAGCCACACCCAAGCCTGCTCACCTGATGGGCAGGTTTTTCGACGACTATGAAAGAAAGGTCATCCCTGGGCTGAAGCCCGGCACCCAAAAGGACTACTTGAAAGGCCTCAAACAACTACGTAACGCGTTCGAATCAGCCCCTGTAGAAGCGGTCACCCCGCAAGTGATCGCCCAGTATCGCGACGCCAGAACAGCAAAGGTGCGCGCCAACCGCGAGATCGCCCTCCTCTCGACCATATTCACCTTTGCCCGCGAATGGGGGCTCACTGAAAAGGCAAACCCTTGCGCCCGCTTACGCAGGAACAAGGAAACACCCCGTGACTTCTACGCAGGCAAAATTGTTTGGGATGCGGTGTACACAGAGGCACCGCCCGAGCTGAAAGACGCAATGGACCTGGCCTACCTGACCGGCCAGCGCCCCGCCGATGTGCTCAAAGCATCAACTGCCGACTTGAACAACGGGTTCCTGATGGTAGGCCAGGGCAAGACTGAGAAACGCTTGCGCATCCGTCTACACGACGGCGCAGATGCATCAGGGCTCAGCACCTTCCTCGACGCCCTGCTCGAGCGCAAAGCCATCGCCGGCATCAGGAGTTCAAGCCTGATCACCAACCAGGCGGGCCTGCGAATGAGTTACGCAATGCTGAGAAATCGGTGGGATGAAGCCCGAGAAAAAGCAGTCGCGAAGGCCGCGGCTGATGGTGATGCAACGCTTGCCGCCGCGATCCGCCAGTTCCAATTCCGCGACATCCGACCAAAAGCTGCCAGCGAAATTGACGACATTAGTCATGCTAGTCGCCTGCTTGGCCACTCAACGCAGGAGATGACGAAAAAGGTTTATCGCCGTGTTGGTGAAATTGTGCGACCCACAAAATAACTAAAGGCCGCGATAGGTTGCTACCAGTAGGTTATCCCTGAGAAGACAATCGACCCAATATAGCTGCCGCTGGCCAAAGGCAGAATACGGCCAGAAGCAATGGGATGGACTCCTCCTCACCTCGGCATCTTGAGTGCCAGACTGAAGGTACGAACCGCAGTCAACCGTGAGAAGGAGTCCACACATGAAGCTTATGCGCATTGGGGTCGACTTGGCCAAGAACGTGTTTCAGATCCACGGCGTGGATCGTCATGAGCAGCCAGTCTGGCGGCAGCGTCTGCCTCGCGATCGCTGGCTGCAAACGGTGCTGGAGAAGACCGAACCCGGCTGTGAGATCGGCATGGAAAGTTGTAGCGGTGCGCACCATTGGGCGCGGCAGCTACAGGCACGCGGATTTCAGGTGAGGCTGATCGCGCCTCAGTTCGTCAAACCGTACGTCAAGAGCAACAAAAACGACGCCAACGATGCCGAGGCAATCTGTGAGGCGATGAGCCGCCCCAGCATGCGCTTCGTCGCCGTCAAGACCATCGAACAACAGGATATCCAGGCGACGCATCGCATCCGGGCCGGCTTAATTGAACAGCGGACCGCCAAAGCCAATCAGGTTCGTGGGCTGATCGCCGAGTACGGCCTCATTGCGCCGAAGGAGTTACTGATGCTGCGTCGCGCAATACCGTGCTGGCTAGAAGATGCGGATAACGGTTTGACGATACGTTTTCGTCGTCTGCTGAAGGGTTTGTGGGATGACCTGCGCGCACTTGATGAGCGCGTGGGCGAACTCAATGGCGAGATATCTGCGATCGCGGCATGTGAGCCAATGGCCGTCCGTTTACAGCAGCTGCGTGGAGTCGGCCCGATGATTGCCACCGCGCTGGTTGCTGCCATCGGTGATGCCAGTCAGTTTGCCAACGGCCGACAACTGGCCGCCTCGCTAGGGTTGACGCCAAAGCAACACAGCTCTGGCGGCAAGGATCGACTGCTTGGCATTAGCAAACGCGGGGATGCTTATCTGCGAACGCTGATGATCCACGGTGCGCGGTCGGCACTGCGCACAGCAAAATCCAAAGACGATCGACTCAGCCAGTGGGCTGTCCGTTTAGCCGAACGTTCACATCCCAACGTGGCCGCTATCGCACTGGCCAACAAAACTGCACGCATGGCCTGGGCGATGCTGCGCAACGGCACTGATTACCAACCGGATCGGGCAGCGGCCTGAATTATTCACTCCAGGAGAATCCCCCCCACACCACGATTGCGAAGCAACCCGAGCAATGGCAAACCGGTCGAACCGGCGTCGGCAAAACCCTCTAATGTCCAGGTGCGTAAAGCACGTAGAAGCGATTGGGAGCCGACGCGCGAATAGCCCATCATGGCCCTGCATCAAAACGATGCCGTTGTAAGAGGCCGAATATACGTGTGCAGTCGGCACGGGCGCCAAAGCGAAGGAGGCTTGCAACGAGGAGGAGTCCATATACGGTCATTGGTGACCGTCATAAATCGGCCAATAACAGTTGCTCAAAAGTGGCAAAAATATGAATCGCCATCAATAGCAAGGGCAACCGTCATTTAATTAATCGAAGAGGACTACGGTGGTCTCGAGCTAATATGCCGCGAGACCACTAGAGTCTAGATTAAATCAAATCAGATAAGTTAATCCTGAACGGTTACAGCTACCGAAGCGCTAAGTCGCGCATAAAAATAAGATGATGCTATGTCTAGTCTATCTACGGAAAATGAAGCCTTGATCAAGATCTTATTCAAGCGAATGATTGTTTTTCTCTCCAATTCATCATTACCTCTTAGCCGCCAGAGCAATGAGCTATACCTAAACAACTGTAGAAGATTTTGATAATCGCGACGCTCGATAAAAATCTTCCACAATATATCATGGCATTTGTTGAAGTGATTACCAAAGTGCTCATTATACAGATAATGATAAAGCCTGATTAAATGATGCTCCTCCGCAGTAGTCAGTTTGAAATTCGTATCATTTTTTAATGAAACCTGCCCAAGCCCTACCATTGCCCGCATTACGTCATAACTATCACTATTATCCTTTGCGTCTTTAGCTATTGCTCGCAATTTTGCTACTTTTTCATCATCATCTTTAATTGCATAAGCACGTGATAGTGCAATTGTCACCGCGACCGTCTTGGCACCTTTTTTTCGTGCCTTATCCTCTAACTTGGAAAGAGCCAAAGCTAAATTGAGTTCGTTTTCTTCTGTAGCCTCTATGATTATATGTTGAGCACTAAAGGCGGAGTTGCTGCTCTTATCTAGGTCGATTACTTTTTTAGCATATAAAACCGCATCTTCGGACTCTCCCAGAGTCTCTGAGCAAAGAGCGATATTCATATAAACACTAACCAGCGTTGTCTTGTCTTTAAAGTATGGTAACGCTGCCAGTAAGATTTCTTTTGCCATTACTGTACTGCTTTCGCCGTCAAGCATTCTCAAAGCTTTAGCGTATAGAAAATCTAAGTAATATTTATCCTCTTCCGTCATCTCACCTTCTAGTAAGGGGGTGATGTACTGAAAGAGTTCGCATGCTCCTCTGTAATAATCGCCGACCAACAATGAAGCACCATGATATTTTACCAATTCCAACGCAGTATTTATCTTGCGAGAACTATCTAGGAAATCCACAACGATTTTCTGAATGATGGAGCGAGCGTTGTCTAACTCAGCAGGAACACGTCCGGGCTTGTCAAATCTTAGGCTGTGAGGCGGTTTGAAAGCCCCCATCATCCACGATGGCCCAAAGTATGAAGTCGCAGCATACTCATCAAGTTTCTTGCGCTCCTTGTCAGTAAGTCTCGACTGCACCCATTCGCGAACAGGGCGAGTTGCTATAAGTCGCTTAGTCTTGTTCGCGCGTGAGCCGTTCTCAAGTTGACTGATCTCTACTCCTTGTATAAAACCTCGCTGCTCCAGTATTTGAGCGTGATCAAAAAAAACTGGTTTAGTACGGTCGAAGTTTTTAATCTTTGCGAGCTCTTCGCCTTGTGGGAAAACGCAAAGAATTTTCAGCAGTAAATAAGCGCGCTGCATACCAGGATCTTTCGACTCCGATAGCTCAAGCATTGCCCTATTTAAAGAGCCATCAGGTAAGGGTATTTCTGAATTCGATGACGTTACTTCGCTCAGTGACGCAACACGCAGGTTGCGAAGATCATTTTCGATCAGATTAGGCAGCCCGTCTGTGTGCTGAAAAAGCTTAAGATAATCATCAATGTTTAATCCTTTAATACCCAAGCGATGATTCTCAATAAAACTTCGGGTATCGGCTTGGTCGAGCGCCACAATTTCCAATATATTTTCATTACCAGCCGGAGGAGGCTGCCTGCTCAAAAGTATAACGCTTAGGCTTGGGCAATATGAAAGTATAATTTCTACTAACTCGCAAATCTCCCTGTAAAGTCTCAAAGACTCGTCAGGATTGCTGGTAAAAGGTACCTCTTCAAATATCAGGTATGGATTAGACAATTTAGACAGATTTTCGCACATGGACTCGAAGCTGAAGCCGTAACGCGCCTTAACCAGTTCGAAAAACTGATTCCGGTCAGTATAACTACTTAGGTCTATTGAGTAGTTGCATGACCGCTCATGCGACATTGTTTTTTGTATTGCCCAAATAAACCCTTGATCCCCCATACCCCATTCAGAAGCCAACCAAAGTACTCTTGTGTTCTTTAGTGCTGAACACGCCGCATCGAGCTGTATTGCCCTAACGCAAAGTGCTTCTGGTGCCTCTACAAAAACCTTTTCGATGACATCTATGTTCACAACAGAGCCGGCATCCGATACCTGGACTAGTTGTGCACTAAGATCAGACAGCTTTTCCTCGTCCCATTTTCCTTTGGAAACGGCACTGTTAGCAGCCGCTAGCTGTAAATCAAAAGAATGCACAATCTTATTAGAGTTGTCGATTGGTAGTGTAAAATCAGCACCTATTTTTCGCTCTCCCGCAACATCCCTCGCGGCACGCGGCAACAATGTGAGAGTTGCTTTTCCGTCGCCTGTAACTTCAACAATGTTCAAAGAGTAGCCGTGGCGTCTTTCTTCATTGTTAGTACCAAAATTTTCCAAACCAAACAGCGAAGCACTTTGGATTGAGCGCTTAGTCTGCATACCCAAGTGGTTGTGCTGATACGCACCAGCAGCATGCATGTGGCCAAATAAATGTGCATTAAAACGACCGCTGATATCTATTTCTTTATTGAAAACGTTAAGGCTTTCAGGGTGTAACCAATCTAACGGGTGATGTGTTACCAATAAGTTCATGTCATGCAACTTAGTCCAGCTTGTAGCGTCCCCCGATGTCACCATTCCAAGTTGAGCTGGGTCAATATGAAGTTTGCCTTTGTAATCGCTGCCATCAAGTTGAAGCCACGTTGAATTCAAGCCAATCAAACCTATTTTCAGTTCGCCTGCAGTGAATATCGATGAGCTATCCCCAGGGACAACCCCCGCAACCGAGTCAAGGATTGGAATTCCAGCAGCTTTCAAACTACTCTTCCAAGCTTCAAAATTTTCGAAGTATTTTGAAATTGAAGATCTTAAAGCTTCAGCATCTTTAGTCCAAAAGGAATTTCTAAGAGTCGGGTTATTCCACCAATTATCCAATGCTAATTTGACAGGATCTAAAGCATGAGGTCTAACAAGGTCATGATTCCCAGGAACGCAAAACAGTTTTGGCTGAAAACCTCCTTCATCGAATACTCTCCACATTTCCTGCAGTGTGGTTGTCAGCGATGAAAACTCAGCTGCCTCGCCTTTTTGCGTAAGATCACCAGAAAATATAACAACGTCCCATTTTCCATGCTCTGCTTGAAGAAATCTAAAGTCTTCGTAGACCTGATGTTTAACATTCGGCCACATCCATTTGTGACTTTTCATTCCGACGTGCAAATCACTTAGATGAAGCCAGGAAAAACGCGAACTCATTTAGTAAATCCCTTTAAATGGAAACATAATGCCTAACGATATCACCGATCAATTCGAATAAAAAAGGTGAAAATAAGATTTTGGTTCGCGAAAGGAGTATTGCACGCCACCGATGACGGCTAGCGCCCCCATCTAAAGCCCGCTTTGCATCTTGCTACGACAATATGGTCACCGGAAAAGCTCGTTTCGCTAAATCAGGGACGCAGGAAATAGCAATTTTTTATATATGGTCTCGGCATAGGCCCGTTTCACTCGGAAGCTGCTGTCGATACCGTGTCATCGATTTTCTTGTCCCTAATCCTACCGGTCGGTCTACGCTCGAGTTTATGCATCCATCACATGCTTAAAATGCACACAAGTCCACCGGTTTGGACTCGCTAGCCGGACAAAAGCGAACGACCACTACTCAACGAATAAGGCCACTCGCGGACGACTACTAATGGCCGATTGCGGCCTGACACTACTCTGATCCTAGGTACCCCATCATTCGCAGTTGCGGAACACCGCCCAAAAATTGCGGAACACGTCACTTTCCCAAGGGCAATAAAAAACCCCGTAGATCGTTGATCTACGGGGCTATTTATAGTGGAGGCCGAGGTCGGAATCGAACCGGCGTAGGTGGATTTGCAATCCACTGCATAACCATTTTGCTACTCGGCCTCAAACATCTGATGTCATGTAGCGCAACATCAAATGTGTACAAACCTGGAACAGGAAACGAGCTTATGATTCACGCTCTATCTCCTTGAAAACATTGAGCTTTTTCAGCCGTCTGTGCTTTCGATGGCGTGAATTATGTACTCATTTCCTGAGGCTGGCAACCCCTTGATTTCAAAAAAAATTCTGGCAGCACGTTTTCTTGGCCCCGGGTGTTTGTGCCCTTCCCTCTGACCGCCCGAGCATCGATTCGACAGCCAGGCAACAAGAGACTGATCATAAGGTGATGGGCTTGGTATCCGATCCCTGCAAGGTTGTCGTTTTCCGGCAATACCTCCGGGATCGGACCTCAAGTGGTGAATCGCCCTCGTCGATAGTCACCTTGCTGCAAGATAACAAAGCCGTCGATGCACTGACGTATACCTCCCGGGGCGGGATAGCGCAGCTTGACGCACCGCTTTCCTGGGAATACACGCAGCATGACAAAGTGTCCTTGCACATGAGGGGCAATTTCGGAAGTTCGTCGACGGCCGGCCGGTTCCAAAATCTGGGCGTATCGCTACTCTTGCAACTGGCTGAGACCAACAAGAACATTTCCCAGTCAGTCCTTCGCTCATCGACTGGAAGGCCTCTTGAAGCTGGCGAACTGGCGGCTGCCCAAGCCAAACTCCATAGTGGCATCGCAGATAACTCCATCAGCCTCACGCTGAATACAGCGAGTGGCAAAACTATCCAACTGACCCTCTCCAGTCAGGACAATGCGCTGGCGGTAAAGGCGCAGGTCGAGGGTGGTGATCTCAGCAAAGAAGAACTTGCTGCGCTGGGCGCAATGGCAGATGGATTTGAGTCGGCCATTCAAGGGCTCACTGCGGTGCCTCCGCAACTCAAACTGGACACCTTGATTCAGTTCGACTCCAAGGTGTTTTCCTCGGTCGATCTGGTGACACGATTCAAGCTCAGCGATGACAGCACGCAGACCCTTGAGCTGCATGCCGATGCAAGCCAGCGCCGGGTAAGCATGAAGGGCGCATCGGGCGATCTCAACATAGCCGTGGACTTGAAAAATGCTGCGATTCTGGGCAACAGCACTCAGAAGGCCAAGGCGCTTGAGGGGTACATCCGTCAAATAGAAGCGGCGCGCGACCGAGGCGACGGCGACCGACACCTGCTATCGATGTTCGAAAGTGCGTTTAAGGCCGTTCACACAAATTACTCGGAAAGCCTCGCCGCAACCGTGCGGCAGCCCCCAGGCTCGAACTACCTGACAGACACCGACCGCAGCTTGCTTACCGGCTTGGCCGATTTCAGTGCGACGGTCACCGAGAAGACTGTAAACGGCAATCCTGCGCGGCCTGCCGAACTTGATTCATTCAGCTATGACGTGTCCCAATCCACGCAATCCAAAGGTGCGAATCGGCTCAATCGCACCCTTGTTCAGGATCAGCAATCCCATCTGGCAGCCCAGTACCATAAGCCTCTGTATGCCGGGCAAAAGCTGGAACTGACGACGGACTCGGAATCGCAGAATTACCTGTACTACCAGATCAACGATCAGGCCAGCAGCACGAGCCGCATCGGTTATGCCGAAGGTGAGTTGGTCGAGGCGTCCATCAGCCATTCGGCAAGCCAGTCCACTCGCATTGCCAAATACGTAAAGGGGAATTTGGAAGAAGACAATTTGACGCCTGCCTCATCCTCGAAGACGCAGAATCTTCTCGTCGTTCTGCAACAGGCACTGCAGCAGGATAAGGCGGCGAATCTGGGACGAGGCAGGTCATTTCTCGAATACACCTTGGCCGCTATCCAGGACAAAGTAATGTTGGTCAGCGATCCGAGTGAAATCAAGGATTGACCCGTCAACCGAGCGAGAGAGAGTCACTCATACCGGGTCTGGGGCAGATTTATGACCTGCCCTTGTTATTACCGACGGCATGCACGATGAGCCAACTTGTTGAGCGGGGATGGTGCGGAGAAATACCTGGCAAATGCCGCGGGTGATTCTTTAATACAGATAACCGAGTCTATTTCTCAGATCAACGAGCGAAATCTGGTCATTGCAAGCGCTTCGGAGGAGCAGGCACAAGTATCTAGAGAGGTTGATCGTAATCTGGTTAATATCCGCGACCTGTCGACTCAGTCTGCGGCAGGTGCCAATCAAACCAGTGCGGCCAGTAATGAGTTGTCACGGCTGGCTGTTGATCTAAGTGGAATGGTGACTCGATTTATAGTTTAACCACAGAAAAAATGCCAAAAGTGTGGCGAATTACAACGTTCTCGTCACCCGGCATTGTGATGCCGTGCGCACGTCCGCCCGCAATCGGACGGAACACGTTAAACAGCCTGAAACAGTTAATGTTCACGACCATCAACCGGCACTAACACCCTTCATTCAGGGCTCTGGAACGGGGGTAAGAGCTGAAGCTTTTTAGCCGGTAGGCCAATATCCAGGCTACCCACCGTTTCAGTACCCCTCCCTCTATTCGAATTTCCCGAGCAGTCCTGCCATCGCTTGATACCATTCAGCACACTTGTATGAAGCTTTAATGTCTGGAAGGTCTTTTTGTGAACGTTATCCGTCACTGGTTACGACAACCCTATGCGCGCCTCGTCGCGCTGATCGGATTGGTCCTGATCTTGCCTCTATGCCTGCGTGCGGCACTGGGTTGGTCGAGTCCACTCGGCTACCTTTCAGATCTGGGAATTGCCAGTCTTCTCATCGTCACCCTGCAGCGTCGTCCCTGGTGGTTAGCGCTGCCGGTGTTGCTGGTTTGGGGAATTATGACGTTGGCGACTGCTGAACTCGTCAGCGCGGTCGGGAGGTTTCCAAACGCCACAGACCTGCAGTACTTGATTGACCCTCAATTTTTGGAAAACTCTAGCGGCGGTGGTTTCGCCCAGCCATGGCTGGCAGCCACCCTGTGCTTTGGACTGGCGATCTGGTTGATCACGCAGTGGATGGGCCGCTCCAAACCTATTCCGGCCTTACCACGTAGCGTGTGGGCAGCACCGTTGCTGCTGTTGATCGGCCACTGGGGCGCCCAGCACCTCTACCCCACCGACGAAGACCCTTGGCGCTTGTTCAACCTCCCGCATCAGTTATTGTCCGCGAGCGTTGGAGACGTTCAGTCAAGTGCTGAAGAATGGTTGGCAGGTGATGTTGTCGATGTCCCTCCAGAAATGGCGGGACTCACCCAACTCGATCTGGAAGGACAGAAACTGCTCGCCGCTCCCGGGCGGGCGCGGAATGTGTTGATCATCGCGCTGGAAGGTATTCCCGGCGCCTACGTGGGTGTTAATCGAGAAGCCTTGCACAGCAGCTACCAGGAAAATCTCATGCCCAATCTCAGTCGATGGGCAGAGCGCGGCATGAATACGCCGGACTACGTCCTTCACAGCCACCAAACCATTCGCGGTCTGTATGCAATGCTGTGTGGCGATTACGACAAACTGGACAACGGCACGCCGAAGGGGGTGGAAATGTTGACCCAGAGCGAACGCAATCAAGCGTGCCTGCCAGCCCAGTTACACCAGAACGGATTCGCCACGCACTATCTCCAGGGTGCGGGCCTGCGTTTCATGGCAAAAGACAAAATCATGCCGCACATCGGTTTCGATTCCACTCATGGACTGGAATGGTTCACCAACAGCAACTACCTGGAATTCCCTTGGGGCAAGGACGACAAGGCCTTCTTCGAAGGAGCCCTTGAGTACGTTGGCCAGCTGAAAAAACAGAAAAAACCGTGGATGCTGACGCTACTGACCGTTGGCACCCACCAGCCCTATTCGGCTCCTGAAGACTACCTGGAGCGCTACGACACACCCAAGCAGGCCGCCGTCGGGTATCTGGATGATGCGCTTGGGCAATTCCTCAACGGCCTTGAACGTCAGGGAGTCTTGAAAGACACCCTGGTGGTGATCACCTCGGATGAATCCCACGGTATCGATGGAGTGCGCCTGGCGTCCTCTTGGGGCTTCAATCTAATGCTCGCGCCCGAGCAGGATCAGTTGCCCAAGGTGAAGTCCGGGGTTTACGGGCATGTCGATCTGAGTGCCTCGATACTCGACTATTTCGCCTTGCCCTTCCCCCCAGCCTTGACCGGTCGCTCCCTGTTTCGCGACTATGAAACGGGCCGCGAAATCATGTCGTTCACCAACGACAAGCTGCGCTATCACAATGGTCAGGGCACCTTGACCGAGTGTGACTTTCAACAGCGCTGCCGGAATTACGCCAGCCCAGGCTTCATCGCGGAACATGCGACCTTGACTGGTCAGTACGGAGGCAAGCGCGCCCGCCAAATCGCAGCCAGAGCGACGGCGCTGGATCATTCGCTGCTGCGCACACCCTTGAACCAGCACTACCAGTTCGGCAGTTCCGCCATCATCCCTCTTCAGACAGCGATCAAGGATGACTGGGCTGATAACCTCATTGGCGCGCAGTACCTGGAAATGCCAAAGGGCTCACTCACTCGCGTGCGTCTGACCGTGCGCTCGGTAGATCCACAACAGGATGCCTACATTCTGCTCAAGGCCAAGGAGCGGGAACAGGATGTCCCATTGGGCCTCCCCGCAGAAATGATTGTCACTGCGGATCAGCCATTGGAGATGCACTTCAGTTTCGACAATCCGCAGCCGCGCAAGGCGTTCTCTTTTCACTTGCTGGGCTACGGGTTGGGGGCCGTTGAGGTAAGTGACTTCAGTGTAATTACTGAGTTACCGGGGCAGGACGACCTACCCACGAATATCGACAAGGCAGAGGGCTAGTCGCGACCGATCAGGCAGGCGTATGAGGCGGCAGAGAGAATTGAATCACCGCTCCCCGGGGCTGATTCGAACTTGCCCATAATCGACCGCCATGCGCCTCTATGATCGAATGGCAGATTGACAGCCCCATGCCCAGCCCGGTCGCCTTGGTCGTATAGAAAGCGGTGAACACCCGCTCGGCTTCACCTGCAGCGAACCCTGGGCCGCTGTCGCTCACCTGCACCAGCACGCTGCCCTGCTCTTCCATCTCGGCGTTGATCTGTAACTGTCTCTCGCCGCCGTTGACGCTGCTCATTGCCTCTAAAGCGTTAAGAATCAAATTCAGCAACACCTGCTGCAGTTCTACACGATCGCCGTGTACTAACGGCAAATCTTGCGCGATGCCTGTATGCACCGAAGCACCGTTACTGATTGCCTGACTGCGAGTGAATTCGACCATTTCGCCGATGATTTTCGCGATGTCTACGGGTCCCTTTTGTGGCGGGGCCTTGCGGATATGCCCCCGGATCCGATCCAGAACCTCGGCCGCGCGATGAGCATCCTTAATCACGTTGTCGAGTACCTGTTTTATCTCGCCAAGATTAGGTGGCTGGGCGCCCATCCAACGCAGCGCAGCGTGAGCCCCCATAACGGTGGCGGCAATAGGCTGGCTGACTTCATGGGCTATCGAAGCTGCCAGTTGGCCCATCGTCGCGACACGGTTAGCGTGCGCCAACTCCACTTGGACATTGCGATAACGCTGTTCGCTTTGACGAGCGTTTTCTTGCGCCTGCTTACGCTCGGTCAGGTCAAGCACGAACGCGACACCCTCCTGGCTCCCTGAGTCGAACGTGGCCAAACCGATGATGATGGGCAGCAGGCTGCCATCCTTTTTGATGTACTCCTTCTCAAAAGGACGGGCACTCCCGGCCTGCAGCGCTTCTATCATTGTCTTTTCACTAACCTCACGATATTTCGGCGCTGTCAGGTCTCTCCATCTGACACGGCCTGAGACAATGTCTTCGCGTTCGTAACCGACCATCCGTAAAAACGCATCGTTGGCATCCGTGATTTCACCTTCGGTATTCCAGAAAATAATGCCAATGATATTCGAGTCTACGAGCCGCCGGATCTTGGCTTCGCGCTCCGCGACATCGCGATATAGATGGGCGTTCTCCAGAGAGATGGCGGCCTGGGAGGCGACCAGCTTCAGTACAGCAATGCGCGCAGGGCTGAATGCCCCTGCGGTCAAATTGTTTTCCAGGAACAGCGCGCCAATGAGTTTCGCCTGGTTCATCAACGGCAAGCAGAGAATGGAGCGGGCTCGATGTTTCTGGATGTAGGGGTCCGCGGCGTACAAGGGTTGGGTAATCGCGTCGTCAATGACAACGCTCTCTTGTGTGCGCAGCACATGGTAGAGGATCAATTCAGGCAGCAGCGACGCACTCACCGGCACATCACGCAGACGCAGGTGCGGCGAGTCATTGCCCGCAGTCGCCTCGGCGACTATTCGATGGTGACTACCATCTGTGCGCACCATCAGACCTCGCTCCGCGCCGGCTTGTTCGACGGCCGTCGACATGACCATATCGATGAGCTTTTCCAGAACGATTTCACCTGAGACGGCCTGCGACACTTTGAGCACGGTGGCAAGATCAAGCTGTTCGATGGGTGTGGCGATGGTCGTCGCCGGACCGAACGTGGATGCTTCCGCCCGCAGATACGTGTGCACCGCTTCAAGCTGCCGGACCTTGCCATCCGCGCCCCAGCGCAGATACCCATAATGGGCATCGCGCATATATACGCGGGCGATTTTGGCAAGACCGCGTGCGGCGTAGAAGCGCGAAGCGAGTTCATTGGCGAGTGCTCCGATATGGATAAACCCGCGATGTTGCGCCGAGTCGATTGCCTCTTCGTATAAATGCTCCGCATCCACCAGGCGGTTCTCAATCCGGGCAATTTCGGCGCCCACCAGCGCCTTGTGGCTGGCGAAATTCTCGGGACAAATGTCTGCCCAGGCCCGCAGTTTCTGGTGGTGTGCATTGAGAACAGTCAAATGCTGCTGTCGATCATCTGACGAGTTGCTGGCGCTTAGGCCCGCCCTCGCCAGCGCGTCATACAAGTAGTATTCGGCTTCCTCGAGAAAGGAGTGCGATACCTCGAGTAAAGGCTGCGCCAGTGCGGCGGCTTCAATGGCGGACGTAAAATCGCCGGCAAGATAGCGCGCTTGTAACTTGCGGATCCAGAAGCAACACGTCAACACCGGCGAGGTCTTGGAAACATGGTGCTCCGCGTCGCTCTCATTAAACTGCTCGCTGTCCAGGCAACCGAATACCGGTGTCAAACCACGCAACATCCGTATCAGTGCCAGCTGGTTTTCGATGAAGTCTATGACAAGGCCAAAGTGCACTTTCCTGGCATACGCGAGGCCTCGCTCGGCCTCACGTTGCAGATCGGGCAGCCGCTCGCCAGCGAACAGCAAGTTAGAGACGGTAATGTTGCAAGCAAACGCGCCAAATGAGTAATCGCCGACCCGGTTTGCAGCATCAAAAGCGCGATCCAGCAACGCGCGGCAACTGCGCACAGGATGTGCCCAGCGCGCGACAAAAAGTGAATAGGATAAGTACGTACGCGCCTCATAACGCTCAAGGTTTCTGCGCTCGACAAGTTCACAACCCAGCTGGCCAAATCGAAATCCCACTTGATAATCGCCAAACCGTTGCCCGGTGACGAGAGAGAGATTGGCGTAGGCCACGCATGAGGCATCGCCATTGCCGTACTCAAGGCTGAGATTGATCGCCTTGCAAATGGTCAGACAGGCAAGGTTCGTGTCCGTGTGCAAAGCCGGCGAGATCAACATGGTCAGCGCATGAAGTGTTGCGAGAGCGACAGCATCCTCCATCGGCGGCAGATCGATGATTTGTTCAACTGTTTTATTTCCAAGACTGGACCAGATGCCCTCGTATTCGCTCCGAGCCGCTTCGTCACTCGGGTGAGCGGACCACTCGATACCGACGTGACGTAGAAAGGACAGACAGACAGCCACCGCTTGATCACTGCGGTCGAGGAGTAGATTCACATTCATCCGCATGCACGCGACGCTACCCTGCTCGACGATCGTTAACGCGCGCTCCGAAAGTGCCTGTAGCCGCTGGTCCGCCACAAGCAACTGCCCGGTCAGGAATTCACATTCGGCCAGGTTCAACTCCAATTTGAGTTTCAGTTCATGCCGACGAAGCCAGCACGGGTCGTCCAACAACTGGGCGCCGGTGATGAAATATTTGAGCGCCAATTCATAGGCGGTCGAAGCATGGGAGCGCTGGCCGGCGATCAAGTTGAACCGGGCCAACTGCTCTCGTTCTTCCTGCTCGGTGATCAGCTGGGCGCCGCGATTGAGCTGGTTGACTATGTCGAAGATTACCTCTTCGTGCTGTTCCGCAGGCATTTCGCAAACTAGCAGCCGACCAATCTTCAGGTGGGCTTGCGAAAGCAGATGCGTGGGGATCAGTGAATAGGCGGCCTCATGAATTCGATCATGAGCGAACAGATAGACACCGTCCGAGCGCTCGATAAGCTCTTGGCGAATCGCTACCCATAACTCCCTGTGTAACTGCGCACGGGGAATCCCCATGACCGTCGCCAACGTCGAGATATCAACGACATTGCCGAGGCAGGCCATTTGCTGCAACGCCTGCAGCGTCGAGTGCGGCAGGCGGTTCAATCTGCCTGCCATCAGATCCACGACGTTGTCGGTGTAGCCCTTTGCGTGAATCCGATCGGTATCCCATTCCCACTGCCTGCGGTCATGGTCGAAGTTCAGCAGTTTCTCTTCGGCGAGCGCATGAAGAAACTGAATCACGAAGAAAGGATTGCCAGCGGTCTTATCGTGGACCAATTGAGCCAGCGGCTTGATCGGCGTCGGTTCGGTATGAAGCGCGTCGGTGATTAACTGCTCGATGTGCCCAATGGCAAGCGGCGTTAACGTTATCTCATCGATCGGGACCCCTGCACTCCTCATCGTTTGAAGCTTCTGCCTCAGAGGGTGATCTGCAGCGACTTCATTATTACGGTAGGCGCCAATCAGCATGAGGTGACGCAACGAAGAGCGTGTGAGCAAGTCCTCGATAAGGTCAAGTGTCGCCGTATCAAGCCACTGCAAATCGTCTAGAAACAGCACGAGGGGATGTTCCGCCCGGGCAAATACGCCAATAAATCGGCTAAATACCAACAGGAAACGACGCTGCGCTTGTTGCGGTTCCAGGTCTGGAACCATGGGCTGTTCGCCAATAATGAGTTTCAGCTCAGGCATCAGGTCAGTCATGAGCCGCCCGTTGAGATCGAGTGCCTCAAGCAGTGCCGTGCGCCAGCCATCCAGCTCCGCGTCGCTCTTACCCAGAAGCGTGCGGACCAGTCCCTGAAATGCTTGCACGAGTGTTGAATAAGGGATGTCACGTTTGTACTGGTCGAACTTGCCAGAAGCCAGCAGTCCTCTCAACGGCACCAATGCCTTATGCAATTCATTGACGACAGAGGACTTGCCCATCCCGGAATAACCGGAGACCAGCACCAACCCTGTCCCGTCACTTTGAACTATCCGCCCGAAAGCGGAGACCAGGTCTTCAACGGCGCTCTCGCGCCCGTACAGTTTCTCGGAAATCACCAGCCGGTGAGACCTGCCGTGTTCATCCAGCGTAAATGGGCTGATATGTCCTTGCTGCTGCCACTCGGACCAGCAGCGCCGCAAGTCATGCTCGACGCCGGCAGCCGTCTGATAACGCTCCTCGGCCGTCTTGGCGAGTAACTTCATGATAATCCGTGAAATCGACTCCGGGACGGTGCCAACTCGCTCACTCGGTGGCATCGGCTTCCTGGCAATATGGCAATGCACCCATTCCATAGGGTCAGAGGCCGTAAATGGCAGCACACCGGTCAACATCTGATAAAGGGTCACCCCCAACGAATAAAGATCGCTGCGCGAATCGATCGAGCGATTCATCCTGCCGGTCTGTTCAGGTGCCATGTAGGCAAGCGTACCGGCGATGGTCTCGGGCGCCTGCCGTTCCCGTGGCAAACGCGAAGCAAGCCCGAAGCCGGTGAACCGGGCCTCACCGTCCGGGCAATTGACGAATATATGCGTGGGCTTGATATCTTTATGGACGAGTCCGCTCAGGTGAAACTTGTTCAGCACAACGGCGATGCTGATCGCAAGACGCAAGAACGTTGCCGTCTCGACAGGACCAATGAGCAGCTTCGCCAGCGGCTCTCCTCCCGGGTCTTCAAACAACAAAACTGTGCGGCCACCTTCGCTCACGAGTTCGATGGGACGCACTGCCCATTCGTCTTTGAGCTCATCCTTCAGGCCGAACTCGTGAGCAAGGCGATCCAGGGTAGCGAGCGATGGTTGCTCCAAGGTGGGTCGTGCAACCAGCACCTTTTCACGGCCAAATTTGCCGGAGCGCTGTCCCCGGCTCAAGACACGCTCACCGTCGTCCCACAATACCTGCATGCTTTCGCCTATCAACGCCCTATCCTCAATGTCCTAACCGACAGCCCTGCTACACCGCCGGCAAAGCGCCAGCCTCCTGATATGGAACACCACATCGCCTACAGATGGGTGTCCTGCATCGCCTTTTTTTGTCGCCTAAGCTAATGTCCAGAATGTCGGCCCTACGCTGCCGAACGATAGTAACGTAAAGCATTTGCTCGATGAGCGGCCCCCATAAAGATTCGGCGCTCCTATCGCCTCATTGAACCATGACAATTCACAGCGCTTGTATAATTTCGCCATACAAAGGCACTGCGCACAATTGCAGCTATCACCTTCGTTACCGAAGCGCTTAGACAAGCCGAGTAAATCATTCTTAGGTGTTACCTGGTCATACTAAGAGGTTAGTCAGGCATCCGATCGTAGAAGCCATTAAATGCTATTTTCAGCGGACAATAAATTCGTTCCGTGGAGGAATGTCTTAGCCCATATTTTTGCATTGGAGAAAACGCTATGAAATTTCTGTCCATGCTATTGGCTATTGTTGCGATAGCGAATTTTGGATTCGCTGGTCCGCCTAGCTGGATTGCGAAAGACACTGTGTTTTCGGGCCCTGACACGCGCGCCAGCACTAATGCGAAGGACATATCTTCGAAAGCTCCGGTTGCATCCGACACTGCAGGTAACGTCGGATCGATTGGTTTTGCATACGATAAAACGGATCGCCTTGGCTTGAATCGTCGTGTGTCTGATATTACCAAGCGCAGTGATATCAATCGCAAATCATAGAAAAGAACAGAACGCTATAGCGCCAATGCAACCGCGCAAATAATGCAACACACAGTTGTAAACTTCTACGTCCGCGCCGCCATGGCCAATAAATGCCTTGGTTGCTTATTTTACTTATATCTACAGGCACTTTAATGATCCGTTTTTTTCTAGCGACAACCGCCTTCATAGTGTCATTCAGTTGCTCGGCAGGGTTGCGAATTACTTCACCTGACCATGCCTGTACAGTGCTCAGCGATACTCGACTGCGCGCGAATACATGGTCAACCAGCGCGGATGGGACGGAAGGTTGTTCGAGTCCTGTACGGGATGTCAGCGTCGACAGTACTAGCGGCAATACTATTAGATTTGTTGCTCAAGGCGCCGACCACATACCTGAACATCTCAGTCTGATCATCGATATCGCGTCGCCCTCTCTCGCCGATGATGCCAAGCGTGAAATGATCAAAGCCACCAAGCGCCTCTCGGTGAGAGCGCTGGGCTTATCAATACCGCATAAGATTGACGAATCGATACTGAAAGGCGAGAACGTGCAACTTGAAGTGGGCAGTGGCGTCGTGACGATCACCCGTACTAACCGGGCCCAGGGGGCGTATCAGTTGACGTTGACCATGCGATAAACGCCGGATAACAACGCTGAAATCACCGAAGCCGATTAAACACGACACGCCGCTAACCCTTAGCGCATTCACGCCAAGCGTTAATATTGTAAGAGAGTGTTTCCGAAGGCGGCACCCTCTTACAGACAAGATTTCTAACTACATTCAGTCATCGCCTTTCAAATCGCGGTTTTCTGCCTAGACTTGCTCTTGTCCGCCGTGCGCATGCTTTTCAGAGCATGGAATCGCACGAAAAACTAAAACAAGAGGAATTCCCCCCATGTTCAAACCCATGTGGAAAGCACTCGCCTGCGCCCTTGCCCTTGGCACCATGAGCACGGTCATGGCTGCTGATCCGGTGATTATAAAATTCTCCCACGTCGTTGCAGAGCAGACTCCCAAAGGCCAAGGGGCCCTGCTGTTCAAGAAACTGGTGGAAGAACGCTTGCCCGGCAAGGTCAAAGTAGAGGTCTACCCCAACTCTTCGTTGTTTGGCGATGGCAAAGAGATGGAAGCCTTACTGCTCGGGGACGTACAGATGATTGCACCGTCGCTGGCCAAGTTCGAGCACTACACCAAGACCGTTCAACTGTTCGACCTGCCTTTCCTGTTTGATGACATCTCCGCCGTTGACCGCTTTCAGCTGAGCCCGCAGGGCCAGGGACTGCTCAAGTCCATGGAAGACAAAAACATCACAGGACTGGCCTATTGGCACAACGGGATGAAACAACTGTCCGCGAACAAAGCGCTCCGAGTGCCGGGTGATGCCCGTGGGTTGAAGTTCCGGGTGCAGGCCTCTGCCGTGCTAGAGGAACAGTTCAAGGTCATACGCGCCAATCCACGCAAGATGAGCTTCGCCGAGGTTTATCAAGGCTTGCAGACCGGTGTTGTCAACGGAGCGGAGAATCCTTACTCGAACATCTACAGCCAGAAAATGCATGAAGTACAGAAGTACATCACCGAATCCAACCACGGTGTACTGGACTACATGCTGATCACCAACACCAAATTCTGGAATGGTTTATCGCCAGAGCTTCGTGGCGAGCTGGACAAGATCCTCGTCGAAGTCACCGCCCATGTGAACAAAGAGGCCGAGCAGCTGAATCAGAACGCCAAGCAGAGCATCATTGCGGCCAAGACCACCGAGATCATCATCCTGACGCCTGAACAGCGCGACCAATGGCGCGTTGCGATGAAGCCCGTGTGGAAGAAGTTCGAAGGCGATATCGGCGCCGAGCTGATCACCGCGGCTGAAGCTGCCAACCAGGCCCAATGATCGGTGGACGACAGGTGTTGCCGCCTTGGCAGCACCTGCCTGCCATCCGCTACAGGAGATGCCATCCATGAATGCTCTTCGGCGCATCTGGGAACACTTCGAGGAAGGCTTCATCGTCTTCCTTCTGGCGGCCATGACGTTGGTAACATTCGTCTACGTTGTCCTCAACAACCTCTACACCCTGTTCTACCGCCTCGCCGAGAGCTGGGAAGGCGCCAGCGAATCGCTGTTCGCCATCGGCGACGGCGTCATGGGTATGGCGCAAGCCATGACCTGGAGCACCTCACTGACCAAGGCCTTGTTCGGCTGGCTGATATTTTTCGGGCTGTCGTACGGCGTGCGCACCGCAGGCCATATCGGCGTCGACGCCTTGGTCAAGCTGGCCAGCAAACCGGTGCAACGGTTCATTGGCATCATCGCCTGCCTTTTCTGCCTGACTTATGCCGGGCTGCTCAGCATCGCCAGTTTTGGCTGGATCCAGACCCTGATGGTTGCCCAAATTGGCGCCGAAGACCTGGGCCAGTACGGGATCATGCAATGGCACATCGGGTTGATCGTCCCCGTAGGGTTCGCCTTGGTTTTCATCCGTTTCGCTGAAATTCTCGTGCGCATCCTGCAAAACAGGCAGACCGGCCTGGGCCTGGCTGATGAAGCCGCAGATGCGTTGAAGCTGACCGAACACGAGGATGACAAGTCATGACCATTGCCTTCCTCTTTGCCTCATTGTTCGTGCTGATGTTGATCGGCGTTCCCATTGCTATCTCCCTGGGGTTGGCAGGCTCACTGACCATCGTTTTTTTCAGCCCGGACTCGGTGCGCTCACTGGCGATCAAGTTGTTCGAAACGTCGGAGCACTACACGCTGCTGGCCATCCCGTTCTTTCTGCTCGCGGGAGCCTTCATGACCACCGGTGGCGTCGCTCGGCGGCTGATTGATTTTGCCAATGCCTGTGTCGGTCATATTCGTGGTGGTCTGGCTATCGCTGCCGTGTTGGCGTGCATGTTGTTCGCTGCCCTTTCAGGATCGAGCCCAGCCACTGTGGCGGCGGTGGGTTCAATTGCCATTGCCGGCATGGTCCGCTCCGGTTATCCGCAGGCCTTCGGCGCGGGGATCGTCTGTAACGCTGGGACGCTGGGCATCCTGATTCCACCCTCGATCGTCATGGTGGTCTACGCCGCCGCGACCGAAACGTCTGTCGGCAAACTGTTCATGGCGGGCGTGTTACCAGGCCTGCTGCTGGGGTTGGCGCTGATGGTGGCGATCTACATCGTCGCCGTGAAGAAAAAGCTGCCCGCCATGCCGCGCGCGACGTTCCGTGAATGGCTTGGCACGGCACGCAAGGCGATCTGGGGTCTACTGCTGATGTTCATCATCCTGGGAGGTATCTACTCCGGGATGTTTACCCCCACCGAAGCTGCGGCGGTGGCGGCCGTGTACTCGGCCTTCATCGCCTTGTTCGTCTACAAAGACCTGACGTTCCGCGAAACGCCAAAGGTCCTGCTGGACTCGGCCAAGCTGAGCATCATGCTGATGTTCATTATTGCCAACGCCATGCTCTTCGCGCACGTTTTGACCACTGAGCAGCTACCGCAACAGATCACCGCGTGGGTGATTGAAGCGGGGCTGACACCGGTGATGTTCCTGCTGGTGGTGAACATTGTGCTGTTGATTGCAGGGGCTTTTATGGAACCCTCGGCCATCATCCTGATCCTGGCACCGATCCTCTTCCCCATCGCCATGAAGCTAGGTATCGATCCGATTCACCTGGGCATCATTATGGTGGTGAATCTGGAGATCGGCTTGATCACGCCGCCCGTGGGTCTGAATCTGTTCGTGACCTCAGCTGTGACAGGTATGACTCTGCCGGAAACGATCAGAGCCGCCATGCCTTGGCTGATGATACTGCTCCTGTTCCTGATGCTGATTACCTACGTGCCTTGGATCTCCCTGGCTTTACCAAACTGGCTGGGCATGAGCTGATGCCTCCCCTGTCCGGGTACTGGACGTTCGTATCCGGACAGGGCTTTCACGTTTATGCTACCCCGGCCACTTAGCGTTGTCCTGAGTCCGTCCAGCAACTCCATAGATCCACTGAGGCCGGGTTGCTGACGGGTGGCCCTAGCCACTCGCTCATCTCATGACATTGTTGATCGAAGCATAACTGATAGTCACCTGCTTGCGGGGTGCGTCCCAGACTCAGAGGCTGCAAGGGCGGCAGGTGACGTTGATAGTGCCAACTGCCTTTTTCCAACCTGGCCTCCGGGGGAATCTCCATACCCGCGCCATTCCCTTTGACCCTGGCCTCGGTGAGCACAAGTCCCTGTTCTGAGACACGATAGTCTTCCTCCCAACGGATTTTTTCGATTGTGTGATTCCAAGCCAGTGTAAAGCTTGAGATTGGGAGTTGGGCCCAGGCGACACCCGCCAGCCCCAGGCACAAGCCGATCATGCTCTGGCCAGTCCGCCACGGCGAGACCGCCAGACATGCTGAAGTATCAGCATCACACCCAGCACAAAACCGACTTCGTCGGTCAACGGCAGCGCAACGACCAATAAAGCACCTGCCGCGAAACACAATAAACGCTCCCAAACCGGCATCTTCTGTTGCAGATAACCTGTGGACGCCATTCCCCAAAGGCCAACGGCCAACATCGTCTTGACCAACATATAGGCCGTCATCCACAAATTGTCGCCTTGCATCATGAGCGCAGGGTTGTAGACCGCCATGAACGGAATGACAAAGCCAGCCAATGCAATACGAACCGCCCACAGACTGATCTTGAATCCTGTTTCCTTGGCGATGGGCGCTGCGGCAAAGCATGCCAAAGCAACCGGTGGCGTAAGGTCTGCAAGAATTCCGAAATAGAAAACGAACATGTGCGACACGATCAGCGGCACACCCAACTCAAGCAGAGCAGGTGCTGCAATCGAACTGGTAATGATGTAGTTGGGAATCGTCGGGATACCCATGCCCAACACAAGGCAGGTAATCATCGTCAGTATGAGTGACAACAACAAGTTATCCCTGCCGATTGCCAGTATGTAACCAGCGAAAGTCGAGGCTATCCCCGTCAATGACACTACGCCGATGATGATTCCCACTAGCGCGCAAGCAATCCCGACCGGTACAGCATGACGAGCACCTTCGACTAACGCATTCAGGCAAATACTCAGGGTTGCTCGGCCTCCCTGAATGAACCAGCAGATGACCACTAACGTGGCGATCACCGCAAAGATCACGCTAATACCCAACTGGAAAAAACCGACGCAGAGGACACCAAGCGCGATCCAGAACGCACACCGCAACGCGAAACTGGACACCCGGAGAATGATTGCCGAACCGAGAATAACGATGGCTGTTAGCGCCAGACCCACCATTCCGGAGAACAGCGGAGTACGTCCGGAAAACAGCAGGTAGACCAGGACAAAAAGCGGAATCAGCAAATACCAGCTTTCCTTTACCGCACCCCATGCGCTGGGACATTGGTCTTTGGGTAACCCCTTAAGGTCGGAGCGTTTTGCCTCAAGGTGAACCATCCAGAACACCGAACCGAAATACAGGATGGCTGGAATTAACGCAGCTTTGGCGATCTCTACAAACGGGACATTAATTGTTTCCGCCATAATAAACGCGACAGCCCCCATCACAGGCGGCATCAGTTGGCTGCCCATGCTCGAAGTCGCCTCTACGCCACCAGCAAATGCTGCCTTGTAGCCGAAGCGCTTCATCAATGGAATCGTGAACTGCCCGGTTGTGACAACGTTCGCAATGCCTGAGCCTGTGATCGTCCCCATCAAAGCCGATGACGCGACCGATACTTTTGCCGGCCCCCCGAGTTTGTGGCCAAACAATCCCATCGCGAAGTCAGTGAACAATTTGATCATTCCCGCCTGTTCGAGGAAGGACCCGAACAAAATGAACAGGAAAATATAGGTAGCGGAAACGTAGGTTGGTGTCCCGTAGAGACCTTCGGTGCCGAATGACAACTGGTTGACGACTTGATCGAATCCGTAGCCTCGATGAGCCAGGTCGCCTGGCAGGTATTCACCCAATAGACCGTAGGCCAGAAACAATCCACAGATGACAGGCAAAGCGATCCCCATCACCCGACGCGCCGCCTCAAACACCAAGGCGATCAATACCAGCCCAACCACCATGTCAGCTGTAGTCAGGTCACCTGAACGCTGGATCAAATCCGCCTCGAAGAACCATTGATACAAAGCAGTGGTAATCCCCGCGAGGCTCAATATCCAGGCCAGCGGCTGCCAAGGACGTGCTCTGCCATACGCCGGGTAACTCAGAAACACCACCCACAACAGGAAACCAACGTGCACCGCGCGCAGCACCTGGCTGGAAACCGGCGCAAACGCAGCGGTGACAATCTGGAAAACTGAAAACAACAACGCCACGTAGAACAGCGTCTTAGGCCAGTCGCGTGGGTTGGCGGCGATGCCATGATGATCTTCGCTCATTGGGTACCTGCCTCAAAACTACATAGAAGGGTACGAACCGCTCTATCGCTCTAGCGACCATCCCCGTGGCGCATTTTTGGATTACAGCGCTCCAGCTTCCTTGTAGTAGCGCTCGGCACCGGGGTGAAGTGGAATGGGTAGGTTCCTGGCAGCATTTTGCAACTTGATGTCCTTGGCGGCTGAGTGAGAATTACCCAGGCGAGTGAGGTTTTCGAACATCAGCTTGGTCATCTGGTAGGCAACATCCTCCGAGACGTCCTCGCGCGTCACAAAAATATTAGTGATCGCCACAGTAGGCACTGACTCAGGTTGTCCGTCATAGGTATTGGCTGGAATTTGTGCAGGCTGATAAGCGGCATTGCCGATTTTCGTAACCACATCAGGAGGGATCGCGACGTAGTTCAATGGCATGGTTGAGGAAAGGTCGCGGATGGCCGCCATGCCTAACCCCGAGGACTGAAGCGTGGCATCTAACTGACGGTTTTTGATCAGCTCTACCGACTCCGCGAAGGGTAGGTATTGGACTTTGCTCATGTCTTCGTACGTCAATCCCGCCGCTTTGAAAATCGCACGTGCGTTCAGTTCGGTACCGGACTTCGGGGCGCCGACGGAGATGGTTTTCCCTTTCAAATCCGCCAAGGTTTTGATGCCGGACTCTTTATTCGCAACAATTTGAATGTAGTTCGGATAGGCGCCTGCAATCGCTCGCAACTTTGTCAGCGGGGCCTTGAATCCGGCATCTTCCACTCCGTTTTTTGCATCAGCCACAGAGTCCCCAAGCGCCAGAGCGAGCTCCCCACGACCAGCTTGTAAAAGGTTGAGATTTTCCACCGAGGCTTTGGTCGCCTGGACAGAAGTCTTCGCCCCCGGTATCCCATCGCTGTATATCTGGGACAGCCCAACCCCAATGGGGTAATAAACCCCGCTAGTCCCCCCGGTAAGAATATTTATGAACACAGGTGCGGCGTTAGCTGCGCACGAGACTGTCAACGCAGCGGTGGCCGCAAAGAGGCTAAAGCGACTGGTTACTCGCATGGAAAACTCTCCGTCTTGTTATGGCTTTATGCAGAGTCTTACCACTGTAGTCGAAACCAACGACTTGAGGGGAAAACTGAGTTGGCCTGATAACCCGACGCCACGTGCAGACTTGGCAAAAAACCCGATACCGATAGGGAGCAGAGCGAATCGTCACTCGGCCACTCATTTCTATTCGGCAGGTCTACCACTCAGGACATGCTGCACTCGCCGCATGAGCTGCTCAGAATCGAAGGGTTTCTTGAAGTAGCCCACGGCCCCCAGTTCCCGCGCTTTTACTTCGGGAGTCTCACCGATGCAGGCGGTAATGAATATCACCGGAAACCGCATGTCGCGCGCCAGCAACTGTTCCAGCATTTGCAAGCCATTCATCCCCGGCATGCGAATATCCGAAATCATGCATGAGGTCGAATCCAGCGCATAATCGGCCAGACATTCCTCGGCACAGGTATAGGTTCGCGTCACATATCCCATTGACCTCACCAGACTGTCCAGCGACATGCGAAGTGTGTCGTCGTCGTCAACGATCGAAATGATTGGAATATTTGACAATTAGTTCAACCTTGAGGTTATGGGAGCTGATTGACAGAACTCCACTTGTGTTAAGACGCGCATCCGCACCTCAATATTCATGCTGCTTCAGAAAATCATCAAACACGCGAAACGTTTGCGGCACCGCGCTTCGGCTAAAGACAGACAGCGACAAAGTCGATGACACGGCTCTCGATGGCCATGTCCAACGAATCGGGGAATGTCGCCCCCCTGAACACTTGGAACAGAGTGCCAGATAAACGTAAATATTTATGGGCAATTAGGTATGGTCACATTATATGAAAGTATAGTTTGTCAGAGCTCGTAACTTCTACCCGTGGTTGTTGAATAGCACCTTCCTGCCCAGTGCGACGACCTACTATCAATTGTCAAATTCCACCCTACAATCCGAAAAAATAAATAACACGCCAGTTCATGATGCTCATTGGCAAGCCAGCACCTGAAAAGCCCCAAAAACACATTAAATACGCCTAAATTAATACTAAAGACTGATCAACTCATACGAACATGCCTCCGAAAAACCCCTAGGCATAAGTGACTCGCCTATTCATTCCGTTATTATTCGATCAACGCTGAAAAAACGACATACCGTCGTTTTTATGCGCTCAACGCGATACCGCTCCGTTTGGAATTGACACTCCCGGTTTGATACCTCCTTTTCAAAGCGGGCTTTAGCGCTCTTTTTACCGAAAGAGCGCTTTTTTTATCAATACGAAGTTGCGCATTTTTTTATAACCGAATTACACAAATGCAGCGCACGCGCTTGCTGTGTGAATTCAACAGGCAAACGCCGAGGTGATTCATGGGTGAATACCGAAGATTATGGTGGATTTTGATCGGCATTCTTGGGGTTACGTTCTGCCTGCTAGGCTGGTTTGGGCGCGAGATCTATCGCCAGGCGCCACCGATTCCGCAATACATACAGAGTGTCGACGGCCACACGCTGTTCAAGGCCGATGACATTCTGGATGGGCAAACGGCCTGGCAGAGTGTCGGTGGCATGCAGCTGGGATCCATCTGGGGGCACGGCGCGTACCAGGCACCGGACTGGACGGCAGACTGGTTGCATCGCGAGTTACTTGCCTGGCTCGAACTGGCGGCGACTGACAGCTATGACAGACCCTTTGCCGAGCTGGGTGAAGAGCAACAGGCCTTTTTACAACATCAGCTCAAGCGTGAGTACCGCAGCAATCGCGTGATTGACGGCACGTTGGTACTCAGCGCTCGCCGCAGCCAGGCAATGGAGCAGACAGCGACGTATTACGATGCCCTGTTCGGCGGCGATCCCACCCTGCACAGCAGCCGTCAAAGCTTCGCGATGAAAGAGGTAACCCTGCCGGACCCTGCACGGCGCAAGCAAATGACCCGCTTCTTTTTCTGGACAGCGTGGGCAGCCGCGACCGAGCGAGACGGCCAGAACGCCACGTTTACCAACAACTGGCCTCATGAACCCCTGATCGGTAATACACCGACGGCCGAAAACATCATCTGGTCGATGGCCAGTATCATCATGCTGGTGGCGGGAGTGGGCTTCCTCGTTTGGGCGTGGGCGTTTTTACGCAAGCACGACGACGCTGAACCCGTTGCACCCGCCCGAGACCCCATCAGCCTGGTGACCTTGACGCCCTCGCAGAAAGCCTTGGGCAAGTACCTGTTGCTGGTCGGCGCCCTGTTCGGGTTTCAAGTGATGATGGGTGGATTGACAGCCCACTACACCGTCGAGGGGCAAGATTTCTACGGGATCCCGCTGTCCAAGTGGTTCCCCTACTCCCTCACTCGCACGTGGCATCTACAGAGTGCGATGTTCTGGATCGCCACCGGCTTTCTCGCCGCCGGGCTGTTCCTTGGCCCGATCATCAACGGCGGAAAAGATCCGCGGTGGCAAAAGCTCGGCGTCGATCTGCTGTTTTGGGCGCTAGTGGTGGTCATCATCGGCTCTTATTGCGGCAACTTTCTCGCCATCGCCCAGTTGTTGCCAGCCGAGTGGAGTTTCTGGCTTGGGCATCAGGGCTATGAATATGTCGATCTGGGCCGGCTGTGGCAGATCGGAAAATTCGCCGGTATCGTCTTCTGGCTGGTGCTGATGTTGCGTGCCATGATCCCCGCGCTACGCAGCCCGGGCGATAAAAATCTGCTGGCGCTGCTCGCATGCTCGGTGGTTGCTATCGGCCTGTTTTACGGAGCCGGACTGTTTTATGGCGAACGGACTCACCTTTCGGTAATGGAGTACTGGCGCTGGTGGGTGGTGCATCTGTGGGTCGAAGGTTTTTTTGAAGTTTTTGCTACCAGTGCGCTGGCATTCATCTTCACCAGCATGGGCCTGGTCTCGAAGAGAATGGCGACGACCGCCACGCTCGCGTCCGCGTCGTTGTTCATGCTCGGCGGTGTACCCGGCACGTTTCACCACATCTACTTCTCCGGGACTACTACGCCGGTCATGGCCGTAGGGGCGACATTCAGCGCTCTGGAAGTCGTGCCACTGATTCTGCTGGGGCATGAAGCATGGGAAAACTGGCGTCTGCGCGACCGCGCCCCGTGGATGGAACGCGTGCGTTGGCCATTACAGTTTTTCGTAGCCTGCGCCTTCTGGAACATGCTCGGTGCCGGAGTCTTCGGTTTCCTGATCAACCCGCCAATCGCGCTGTTCTACATACAAGGTTTGAACACCACCCCGCTACATGCCCACGCTGCCCTGTTCGGTGTCTATGGCTTCCTGGCGCTGGGGTTTGGCTTGTTGATCCTGCGCTACATTCGCCCCGACCTGCGGTTCAACAATCGCCTCATGACCGTTGGGTTCTGGTGGCTGAACGCGGGCCTGCTGCTGATGATTTTCACCAGCCTGCTGCCCATCGGCCTGATGCAGTTCTACGCCAGCGCCAGCCAGGGTCTGTGGTATGCACGCAGCGAAGCGTTCATGCAGCAAGACTTGATGCAGACGCTGCGCTGGATGAGAACCATTGGTGATGTGGTGTTCATGGTGGGTGCCTTCGCCGTCATTGCACAGATCACTCGCGGGTTAATGTGGACATCGTCGAAAGCGCTGGTGAGTGAGGCTGCGTAACGGTCCAGCGGTAAATGGGCGTCGCCCCTCGGCGACGCTGACCGCGACGGTCAACCTGCGCCATTGTTAAAGGGAAAAAACATGCTGCTCACGCGACTTTGCAAACGTTTCCTGGAGTCAGACCGGCTGGCGTTTATCGCCTCTGTATCGGCGGCAATCACTATCTCCGTCATCAATCTTTTGATTGACTCGGATCTCGCGCATGCCGTGCTCTACATCACGCTGTTGTTCATGTCGGCGCATGTTTTTTCGATCCGGACAGTGACCATTGTCGCGCTGTTCTGCTTCCTCCTGGTCACCGGCAGTTTCATCATCGATTACTTCTACCAAGCCACAGGCAGCATTGTTGGCTACATCAGGTGCCTTGTCTCGCTGGTGACCATCACCTTGCTGACTGTACGCAGCAAATGGTCGACCAATGAATTGCGCCGCAATCAGGCTTTTCTGACCGGGGCGCAACGTTTGAGCCGGACCGGGAGCGTCGGGTTGCGCTTCGATCACGGCCAATGCAAAGAAATACGCTGGTCCGAGGAAGCCTTTCGCATCTACGGTTACCCTCGGGATATCGAGCCGTCCTGGGCGCTGATGACGGCAAGGCTGCACCCGGAAGATCACTTGCTGGCTGGCGGACTGTTTACCCGACTGGCGGCCGGGGTGCCGGACATTGAACTGGAACAGCGCTTGATCATGCCGGATGGCAATTGCCGCTACGTGCAGATGGTTTTTAACGCCATCAACCTGAGCAATAGCGCCCATAGTCGCGAGTACGTGGCGGCGGTGATGGACATCACCTCGGAGCGCCAAGCCGAGCAGGCGTTGTTCGACTCCCGAGCTCAGCTGGCGCATGTCACCCGGATGACATCGCTGGGTGAACTCGCCGCCTCCATCGCCCATGAAGTGAACCAGCCGCTGGCAGCGATCGTTTCCAGCGGAGAGTCGTGCATGCGCTGGATCGACCGTGATAAACCGGAACTGAAAGAGGCAAAGTTGTCTCTGAATCGCATCATCCAGAGTTCGATGCGCGCCAGTGACGTCATCACCGGCATCCGTGCGTTGTCGAAGAAGTGCGTTCCACAACGTCAACATCATGCCTTCGACAAAATCGTGACTGACACTCTGCTGCTGGTTCAGCACGAGATGAGTCATAAACACATCAAACAGCATTTGTCGCTGGATGCCGCCGACGCTCGCATCAATGGCGATCGCGTGCAGTTGCAACAAGTCATCATCAATCTCGTCATGAACGCCTGCCAGGCCATGGGCAATCTGTGTGAAGGAGCGCGCTCGCTGAACATTTGCACGAGGGTTGAGCGCAACGAAGTGATCATAGAAGTCAATGACAGCGGCGAAGGCATTGATGTCGCCGATTTGCCGTCACTGTTCAACCCGTTCTATACCACCAAGGCTGAAGGGCTGGGCATGGGGCTGTCTATTTGCCGCTCGATCATCGAATTTCATGACGGCAGGATCTGGGCCACGAGCATCAAGGGACAAGGCGCTACGTTTATGTGCGCCTTGCCACTGCTCTTGCCAGAACCGCCCGTCTTGAACCCGGCCCAGGACACCGACACTGACACCCAGTGGTCGACGGATTTGGGCGTCAGTTTCGGTTGAAACTGAGGCGAACAAGCGGTGCTGGCCGCCACCTTTGGGGATTTACACCTGCGGGCCAGCAGAGGCCTGATCGCGGGTTTTCCACAGCGACAGCAGCACACCGCTCAGCAGCAACCCCAGGGTCACGCTCAAGGAAATGACCGCCGGAATCTTGCCGATGATGCCGACCAGGAAGATCTTGGCACCGATAAACACCAGCACCAGTGCCAGCGCGTACTTGAGGTAGGCGAAACGGTGAATCATCGCCGCCAAAGCGAAATACAACGCACGCAGACCAAGGATGGCAAAGATGTTGGAGGTGTAGACAATGAAGGGGTCTTGGGTAATGGCGAAGATCGCCGGCACACTGTCCACGGCGAACACCAGGTCGGCACACTCGATCAGCACCAGGGCCAGGAACAACGGCGTCACCCAGACCACGGACTTGCCGCTGGCGTCCGCCTGGCGGACGAAGAAGCGCCCTTCATGCAGTCGCTCGGTCACCCGCATGTGTCTGCGCAGAAACTTCACCAGCAGGTTTTCGCTGAGGTTCGGCTGGGCATCGACCTTGCTGAACAGCATCTTCACGCCGGTCAGCAGCAGGAAAATGCCGAACACATAGAGAATCCAGCTGAACTCGGCGATCAGCGCCGCCCCCAGGCCAATCATGATCGCACGCAGCACAATGACACCGAGAATGCCCCAGAACAGCACCTCGTGTTGATACTTACGGGGGATTGCGAGAAAGCTGAAGATCATCGCCATCAGGAATACGTTGTCCATCGACAACGATTTCTCGATCAGAAAGCCGGTGTAGAAATCCATCCCGGCGTCAACACCCTTGACTTGCCAGACCCAGAGGCCGAACAGCAAACCAGCCGTGATATAGCCGGCTGACAGCAGCAGACTTTCACGAACACCGATTTCTCGCTGCTCGCGGTGCAGCACCCCGAGGTCGAACACCAACAGGCCTATTACGATGCTGATAAAGGCGAGCCACAACCAAGTGGCGGTGCCGAAAAACTCGGCCAGGAAGAACGGTTCCAGGGCAGTCATAAGCCCCTCCTCTAGGTGTCGAAGTTATACAAACTGCAACTCCGACATGGCAGCGGTTAGCTGTCAGAGGGGCCCGGCATTGCGAGTTCAAATCTAGAGAGGCGTGTGGGGTTTCTCAATCACGCAAGGTTTGCGAGTTATTTCAAATCGGTAGGTCGTAGCGGAAGTTGGAGTGCCGATAGGCAGAGATCCTATCTGCATGCAGAGGCATCACCCTGGACGCAGGCGGACCGCTTATCGCCGATTCTGCAACTCGCAAGCGACTGCTGCAGGCCCAATAGCAGTCGCTCGAGCACGATCGCCACTCAGCGTGTCTCGTCCTGCCCTGCCCCATCCCTCGAATGGATCACCAGGTAGCTGTCGACGGCATCGTCAATGGTGGGAAAGAATGCCGTTTCGCCAAGTCGCGCGAAAAGACCGAATCGCTTCAGCTTGTCTTTGACCGGGTCCTTCATCTCAGCCATGCACAACTTGATGCCTACTGCGCGCAGGGTTTCGTCCAGCTCCAATAGCATGTCGGAAGAAGTGACGTCGACACTGGTGACGGGTTCCGCTGCAACGACTAACCAGCGCACGGGCGTTGGCGATGCCGCCACTGCGTCCAGCACGCGGTCATTGAACAGCTCGGCGTTGGCGAAAAACAACGGCGCATCCCAGCGAAACAGCACCAGGCCGGGGATGAGGCTTGCGTCGGGATAGCGCTGGATATCGTGGTAGCCCTTGACCCCCTTGGCTTGTCCCAGCACTGCGGAATACGGCCGCCAACCATCCCACAGAAATTCGATGACGGCGACCACGATGGCCAGGCCGATGCCCTCGATTGCGCCGAACACCGCCACGCCGACAGTGCAGACGATCGACAACCAGAACTCCCAGCGCTGGATGCGATAAATGCGTCGCAGGTCAGCGACTTCAATCAGACCGATGGCCGACGCGATCACCACCGCTGCCAATGCACTGCTGGGCAAACTCTGCAACAGGTCCGGCCCCACCATCAGCAGCAGGGCCACGGCCAATGCGCCGACAACGCCGGTCAACTGGGTTTTGGCGCCCGCAGCTTCGGCGACAGGGGTACGAGAGGAACTGCTACTGATCGGAAAGCCTTGAAAAAATCCGGCCGCCAGATTGGCAAAACCGAGCCCTGCCATCTCCTGGTTCGGATCGACGTGGGTTCTGGTCCGTGCTGCATAGACACGAGAGAGCACACTGGTGTCGGCGAACGACACAAGTGCGACGGCGCAGCCGCCGATGAGCACGGGGATAATATCGGCTCGGGTGATCCAGGGGATGGTCAACTCCGGTAAACCTTGTGGAAGCGAACCGAGTACCGACACTCCCGCGCGTGTACCAAGGTCCAGCATACCGACAGCGACAGTGGCGCCTGCCACTGCAATCAAGATGCTCGGCACGCGTTTGTAATCCTTGAGTAGCAGGATCACGATCAAGGTGGCTGCGCCGATCATGAACGCGGTCCAGTTGGTCTTTCCTTCCATCACCGCGGTGACGACGGCCCATATGTTTCTCAGCGGGCCGTCTGACTCAATCGAAAAACCGAAGAGCTTGGGTAATTGGCTGATGAGTACAGTCAGCGCGATGCCGTTCATGTACCCGTAACGGATCGGTTTGGACAGCAACTCCGTAATGAACCCTAAGCGCATGATACCCGCCAGGATGCACACCGTTCCTGAAACGATCGCCATCATGCCCGCCAGTGCGATGGCGCGTTGTGGATCGCCGCCCGAAAGGGGCAGGACGACCGCGAGAATAACGGCGGCCAGTGAAGAATCCGGGCCAAGCACCAGAATTCGGCTGGGCCCAAACAACGCGTAAGCGATCAGAGGAACGATGGTCGCATAGAGGCCATAGATGCCGGGCACGCCCGATGCCACGGCATAGGCGATGCCAACGGGCACCAACATCGTGGTGAGCACCAACCCGGCCATGATGTCGTGACGCAACCAGGCAACCCGGTACCCGCGTAGCGTGCGAAGTCCAGGAAGCCAGCGACCCCACCCGGTTTCATTACCGACACCGCGACGTGCAATCCGGCCCGGTTCAGGGACGGGAGGCAAAGAATCCGAATTGCTCATAGCGCTGTGGCCTGCGGTAATGTGATTAGACAGTAGCTCAATCAGGCAAATTGTCCCGTCCTGATGCCCGATTCCGAGGGGGCGAATGCCGGGGTCGGTAGCTGCCAATGATGAAATGCAGCTAACGGCCAAGCGGATATCCGCCAAATGTCCACCGGCAGTGAACACGCGCTGGTCGCTGGTTTCGGCATTCGGCAAATTCGCGCGAAAAAGACGGCTAGACAGTCGGCACCGTTCCGCCGTCGATGACAAACTCACTGCCCGTGATAGATGAAGCTCGAGGCGAAGCCAGAAAGCCAATCAGGTCGGCAACCTCTGACGGCGTCGATGGGCGCCCGAGCGGGATGCCCCCTAGTGCTTCCATGATGATCTGCTTGCCGCCTTGATAGTCAGTCCCTGCCTCCTGCGCGAGTCGCTCGGCCAATGCGACCGAGGCTTCGGTTTCAACCCAGCCTGGCGAAACCCGGACAACACGGACGCCTTTGGGCGAAACCTCTTTCGATAAACTCTTGCTGTAAGTCGAAAGCGCAGCCTTGGCCGCTGCGTAGGCTGTCGTAGCGGCCGGCAGAGGCAGCCGACTCTGGATGGAGGTCACGTGGAGGATGACCCCTTCCTTTCGCTCCAGCATATCCGGGAGCAAGGCACGATCCAGGCGCACGGCCGGAAACAGATTCAGATTGAGCTCACGTTGCCACTGCTCTTCGTCCAGTGCAGCGAAGCCGCCGCCAGGTGCCGACGAACCACCCAGGACATGGATGATGATGTCCACACTGCCCAGTCGCTGTCGGGTCGCGGCGATGACTGCATCACAGCCTTCCCGGGTCGAAAGATCGGCCAGAACCAACAGGCCATCCGGCAGGGCACTGTTTGGCTCCCGAGCAGAGGTAATCACCTTCGCGCCCTCGGCCAGGAACAGGTCGACCACGGCCTTCCCGATGCCCTTGGTGCCTCCGGTGACGAGGACTCGCTTACCACTCAAGCCAAGGTTCAGCATGGCGTGATCTCCAAGGAGGCTATGCGATCGCTCTCCAGCGTGAAGACGTGACTCAGCTGAACCGGGCTACCGGGAAAATGGCCGGTAAGCCGTGCAATGACGGTCAGCCTGCCCTCTCCCTGCATTGCCTGCAGAGGTTGAACGTCAAAAGAGAAAGCCCGCCGGACCTCCCTCTGCCAGACTTCGATGGCCTGAATGCCTTCATGCGTTTTGTTTTCATCGAACACCCTGGCATGCGAGCAGAAGCAGCTCGCAAGTTGTGATAGGTCGCCGCCATTGCTGACATCGAAGTACGTCTCAACGGCGACGGGAAGCTTAAGGCTCATTTGCTGATCTCCTGGATGGATTACCTGGAGTGATCTTGCGACCTGACTGATAGTTTGCTCAACTGGGATAAACTTTATGACCTATCCCATAATCCAGGACAATTCATGTCAGACCCTCGTTTAGGCCTGAGCGAGCTGGACGCCGTTATAGCGGTTGCCCGCAGGGCTTCGTTTCGACAAGCTGCCATCGATCTGAATGTCTCAACCATCGCGTTAAGCAGCACCATCGCTAAACTGGAAGCAAGCCTCGAAACGCGGTTGTTCAATCGCACGACCCGCAGCGTGGCCGTCACCGAGGCCGGCAGGATTTTTCTGGAGCAGGTGGGGCCGGCCCTGCAGGATTTGCGCGCGGCGCTCGACGCGGTGCGATCTCACAATGCCGGCCCTTCGGGTACGCTGCGCATCAATGCGTTCGCCAGCGCTGCTCGAACAGCACTCCTGCCATTGGTGGTGGAATTCTTGCGGCATCATCCGAAGGTACACATCGACCTTGTCACCGAAGGCCGCCTGGTGGATATCGTCGCTGATGGCTTCGATTTCGGCGTACGTTCCGCGAGCCTCGTGCCGAGCGATATGATCGTGATCCCCCTCGGCCTGCCGCAACGGTACGCCGTGGTCGGTACACCGGCGTACTTCGACCAATACGGCAGGCCACGAACACCGCCTGATCTGCTCAACCATCGGTGCGTGCGTGTCCGTCTACCCAATGGGGCGATTTTCCCATGGCATTTCGAGCGAGATGGAGAAGTGACCAGGCTCGATGTGAACGGGCCGCTCACGCTTGATGAACCGAGCGTCGTCAAAGCAGCGGTGCAGGAAAGCATGGGGCTCGGCTTTTTCATGGAGCAGGACGTCCGGGATGAAATCGAGGCCGGACAGTTCGAGCGGGTATTGGAAGATTGGACGCCGCCCAGAGACAAGCTCTGCCTGTACTACCCTAACCGCCGCAACCCCTCCGCCGCGATCAAGGCATTCATCGCCCTGGCTCGCGCCAAACCGCTCGCCAAAGATGGACCCGCGTAACGTCGCCCATCGATTGTACAAACGAGCCACACACACCGATTAACCTGGCGCTACTCGGCATCAGGCGATCAAACCCAGCGTCAATCCTTTCAGGGTCGCGGCGGCTCGGGTCGAGCATTCCAATTTGCGAAATATGCTTTCCATGTGGGTGCGAACAGTGCTCGGACTGATGTCCAGCAGTCGCGCCACCTGCTTGTTACTAGCGCCACGGCTGATTTCCAGGAGCACGTCACACTCGCGTGCGGTGAGTAACGAGCCCTTCGGCTGATGAGTCCGACGCTCGCCACGGGCAGCGGCGATAACCGCGTCACAAACATCCTTGTCGAACAAGCCACCGGCGGCATCCTGTGCGAGCAGACTGGCCGCCTCCGATTCGCCATAGGCCGTCCTCCATGGCCGGGCTTCCCTTAGTGCGACCCAGGCCACGGAGGTGGCGAACAGTCGGTGCTCGGCACACAGTGCATCACCCATCACACCTCGAAAATAACCACTGCCATTCAGCCGTTCGTAAGCATGGGCTGCAATCTCCGCAGACACGGCCAGCTCACTGATAGGCCTCAGCGCCTGCTGCGTCCAGTAGGGGACGAGGTGCACCCGCTCCACGGCGCTATAAGAAAGCGCCCCGGCGGTATTCCAGAGCTGGTTGGAAACGGCTGCCCGGCCGAGACCGTAAACGAGCGCTGCCTTGCCGATCGCAGTCAGGGAGGGTTCATCTAGCCCCCACGAACGTGCAGCCTCCATCGCAACATGCGCCACCCGCCGCGAATGCCCCGCCAGCCAAGGTAGCTTCAAGTCAATCACGTCCCCCACCAATGTCAGCGAGACCGAACGTTCGGCCTGCGCGTCGGCCGGGTGTTGCGAGAGGCCTTCCAGGTCTGCCAGCCACTCCCTGGCGTTATCCATGAGCAACGACGCTAGGGAGGCGGGATAACGCCGATCCGACTGGTCGCGAATCCAGCGCAGCGCCGCGTCGAGGCCATGTGCTCGACTGAGAATATCCAGATCACCTGCAAGCACCACCTGATAGGCAACCTCCGGAATGTGTTCATGGGTCAAGCCCAGCGGTCGGCCAGTCCCATCGTAGGTTTCGAATACGCCGCACAAGCCGGCCTCGACAGCGGCACCCAGTTCGAGGGTTCTCGCGACTTCGCCAGAGACCTCGCAGTGCACCACGGCAAGCGGGATCGCCTGATGCACCGCGTTCATCTTCTCTTTGCTCAGGGTCAGATCGAGCATCGCACGGCGGCCATCGACGTCATCACCCAGCAGATTTGCAAACCCTTCGGCGTTGGCGGTGCAACCTGACCAGCGCAGCAAGGCGACCTGCTCCGCTACCCTCTGATGCTCGCCCTCGCCGTGTGCGGCCTGCGCCAACCTCCGCGCCAGTGCGGCAACGCGTCGGGAATGCCCGAGAGGCTGTCCCATGCTGAGGTCCCCGACCTGGCCAATCGCCCGCAACGCTCCGCTCAATGAGATGTCCAGGTGCAACGCGCTATCCATGAAAAAATGCCTTGGGTCGGATAAATGACCGATGCCCACGAAGCAGGCCAGTCAGCAGAATTTGAGCTCCCACACAGGAGCTGATGCAATGAAAACATTCAGATCGAAAGCCGCCACCGTCGCCTTTGCCCTTGCAAGCACATTGGTCGCGGGTGTCAGTCAGGCCAAAGATACAACGCCTTCGGTGGTCATCGTACACGGCGCATTCGCCGACGGCTCCGATTGGGCCAAGGTCGTGCCGCTTCTTCAGGCCAAAGGGGTTGCAGTTTCGGTCGTGCAAAACCCGCTCACCTCGCTTGCCGACGACGTCGCTGCGACGCAAAGAACCTTGAACAATCAGCCAGGCCCGGTCGTTCTGGTCGGTCACTCCTGGGGCGGCACCGTGATTACTCAGGCCGGCAGCGACGAAAAAGTCCGCGCCCTGGTGTACGTCGCCGCCTTTGCGCCTGATGCCGGTCAAACAAGCGGCGAGCAAGGAAAAGGCGCGCCCACGCCTCCGGGCATCAGCCAGATCAAGGCTGACGGCAACGGTTTCCTCTACTTGACGCCAGAAGGCATGGCCAAGGACTTCGCCCAGGACCTCCCTGCGACGCAGACCGCCGTGATGACCGCGACGCAAGGCCCCATCAAAGCCTCCGCGTTCGAGGATAAAACGACCGTTTCGGCCTGGAAGACCAAACCGTCGTGGTATCTGCTCGCCACAGAGGACCGGATGATCCATCCCGATGTCCAGCGCTCTGCCGCCAAGCGTATCGGCGCCACCCTGGCGGAACTGCGCACCAGCCATGTTCCCCAGCAGTCGCAGCCAGCCGAAGTGGCCAAGGTGATTCTCGAGGCAGTGAAAAAAGTCGGCGAGCAGTGATTGCTGCGTGCGGCGCCACTAAAAACCCTGAACTCAACCGCTGCATCGATACGGAACGGACGCATGAATCATCTGAGTGAGCGCAACTACGACTTCATCGTGTGTGGCGCAGGCACGGCGGGCTGCGTGGTTGCTGCCCGCCTTGCCCAACAGTCCAACGCACGCGTGTTATTGATTGAAGCAGGCAACGAATACAACGGCCCAGAGGTTGTAGAACCCGCGCAGTGGCCGCTGAACCTCGGTTCGGAGCGCGACTGGGCATTCGAAGGACAAGCCAATCCCCACCTCAACGGTCGTCGTCTTTCCTTGAACATGGGCAAGGGGCTCGGGGGTGGATCCAGCATCAACGTGATGGTCTGGGCACGCGGGCATCGATCGGACTGGGATCACTTCGCTGCCGAGTCCGGCGACGCTACCTGGGGATACGATTCGGTACTGGATTATTACCGGAGGATCGAGAACTGGCACGGCAGCCCGGATGCCGCACGGCGGGGTTCTGGTGGTCCCGTGCATGTCGAGCAGCCGGCTACGCCTCAGCCCCTCGCCAAGGCAATACTGGAAGCGGCCAGCCGTCTCGGTATTCCCCGATATGACAGTCCCAACGGCGCGATGATGGAAGGCCCGGGCGGGGCCGCGATCACCGATCTGCGCATCAATCAGGGCAGGCGCGAGTCCGTTTACGATTCCTATATCCGGCCACTGCTGAACCAACCGAATCTGACGGTTCTCACCGGCGCATTGGTGGCCCGTGTCCTTCTTGATGGCACACGGGCGGTCGGTGTCGAAGTGATCATCGAAGGGCAACGCCACTGCTTCTATGCCGAAGCCGAAGTCGTCTTGTCCCTCGGCGCGGTGAATACGCCCAAGGTGCTCATGCAGTCAGGAATCGGCCCGGAGCGCGAACTGCGCACCCATGGCATCGTTCCGATCAGTCACCTTCCCGGCGTGGGTCAGAATCTTCAGGACCATATTGCCTTTGCCTGTACCTGGGAATACTTGCGACCCCAAGCTGTGGGCGGCGGTGGTTGTGAAACCACTGTGTACTGGAAAAGCGACAGTCGCCTGGACGCCCCAGACCTGCTGCACTGTCAGCTTGAATTTGCGGTGCCCTCCCCGGCTGAAGTGGGTATCCCGCCGCCGCAACAGGGTTGGACGACGTTCGCAGGGCTGGCCAGGCCTGTCAGTCGAGGGCGCGTGCGCCTATCGGGCGCCGGGCCATTGGATGCACCGCTGATTGAGCCGAACTCGCTGAGCGCACCCGAGGACATTGCGTCGGCGTTTGCGTCGATCGACCTCTGCCGGGCAATCGGCAACAGCGAAGCCTTCAATGGGTTGGTAAAGCGCGAGGTGGTCCCCGGGCCAAAAGATCACCGCGCCATGGAGCAGTTCATGCGCAATTCTGCAGTGTCCTACTGGCACCAGTCCTGCACCGCGAAAATGGGCCGAGATGCGATGTCGGTGGTCGACCATCAACTCCGCGTGTATGGCATCGAGAAACTGCGGATCGCCGATGCCTCGATCATGCCGCGAATCACCGTTGGCAACACCATGGCTCCTTGCGTCGTCATTGGCGAGCGAGCAGCCGATCTCATCCTCGCGGCGCATGGAGTGATCGCTCCGGTCACAGCGCCACGCGGATAAAGCAATGAGAACACTGACAGCGGGCGGCGGTATCGCCGGCCTTGCAAAGAAAGGGAGGCAATTGACGGTCGCAACCTACAGCAATTGACCAAACACGCCTCGCGTCGCTATCTGGCGCCCTGCTGGTATTCACGGGGCGTGCACCCCAACTCGCGGCGAAAAACGGTGTGCAGGTACTGCGCCGATTTGAAGCCGCAACTGCGCGCGATGTCGGCGATGGCTGAATCGGTGTTCTCCAGCCCGTTGGTGGCGGCTGCCAATTTGAAACCCAGGATCTCGTCGTGGACGCTGCAGCCTCGCACATCGCGAAAGTGCGACTCCAGCGATGAGCGAGACACCCCCACGTAGGCCGCCACTTGCGCGGACTTGATGCCCTGGCAGGCATATTGGCGGATGAACAGCAGGGCTTGCATGACATATGGGTTGCCCAAGGGTTGGTGCAAACTCGAGACCTGCACGTTGATCGCATCCGGGGGTATCAGGATGTGCATGCCGGTGGAGGGCATGCCGTGCAGCATCTGGTGCAGCAATCGCGCAGCGGTGCGCCCCATGGTTTCGGTGCCCTGGATGACCGAACTCAGGGGGACCCGGGTCAAGCAGCGGGTCAACGGGTCGTTGTCGATGCCAATCAGTGCCACCTGCTCCGGGACGGCGATTCCGGCGGTCAGGCAGGCTTGCAGCAGCTGCCGGGCGCGGGCGTCACTGACGGCGATGATACCAATGGGTTTGGGCAGGCTCTGTAGCCAGTCGATCTGCTGCTCGACGGCGCTGTCCCAGAGTGGCGCGCTGGTGCCCATGCCCCGATAGACCTCAGCGTGCAGACCATCGCGTTGCATCAATCGTCGAAAGGATTTTTCCCGTTCCTGCGCCCAACGGTTGGCCTGCGCTTCCGGCAGGCTGAAGCAGGCAAAACGTGTCAGCCCTGCCTCGATCAAGTGCTTGTAAGCAAGGGTAATCAAGGCGTCGTTATCGGTGGCCACATACGGGATACCTTTCGGGTAGGCGCGCTCATCCTCGTAAGAACCGCCCACCGCCACCACGGGTAACTCGATACCGGCCAACGCCTCACCGATCAGCGGATCGTCGAAGTCGGCAATGATCCCATCCCCCTGCCATCGTTCGATGCCTTTCAGGCGACAGAGAAAATCCTCCTCCAGAAAAAGGTCCCAAGAGGCACGGGTGCTGCTCAGGTAATTGCCGATGCCGCTGATGATGCCGCGGTCATAGATCTTGCTGCCGTTGAACAGCAGCGCAATGCGGTGCACGGGAGGTACGGTTTTCATTGTTTTTATTATGGTCTGGAGGAAAGCCGTCCTGGACGGCGATTGGCACAGACTAGGCGCCCGGTCGACGAATCTCAATACTCAAAATCGCACCCTGTGTTGATGATTTTCGTAATCAGCGGTAACGGGGCCGTTGCTAGTATCGGGACACCGCCAAGAACAACAAGGACATTTGCCTGATGCCGTACTTCCCCAACGTCGACCAGATTCGCTACGAAGGCCCTGACAGCAACTCGCCTCTCGCCTTCCGACACTACGACGCCGACAAAGTCATCCTCGGCAAACCCATGCGTGAACACCTGCGCATGGCTGCCTGTTATTGGCACACCTTCGTCTGGCCAGGGTCCGATGTGTTCGGTGCAGCAACCTTCAAGCGCCCGTGGCAACACACCGGCGACCCGATGGAGGTGGCCATTGACAAGGCGGCCGCCGCGTTCGAGTTTTTCTCCAAACTGGGTATCGACTATTACTGCTTCCACGACACGGATGTCGCCCCGGAGGGCAATTCGCTGAAGGAGTACCGCAACCACTTCGCGCAAATGGTTGATCACCTGGAGCGACATCAGGAAGACAGCGGAATCAAGCTGCTGTGGGGAACCGCCAACTGTTTCAGCAACCCACGCTTTGCCGCCGGTGCCGCCAGCAATCCGGACCCCGAAGTGTTTGCCTGCGCCGCCGCCCAGGTGTTCAGCGCCATGAACGCCACCCAACGCCTGAAAGGCTCCAATTACGTGTTGTGGGGCGGTCGCGAAGGTTACGAAACCTTGCTCAATACCGATCTGAAACGTGAACGCGAACAACTGGGCCGCTTCATGCGCATGGTGGTCGAGCACAAGCACAAGATCGGCTTCAAAGGCGACCTGCTGATCGAGCCCAAGCCGCAGGAACCGACCAAGCACCAATACGATTACGACAGCGCGACCGTTTTCGGCTTTCTCCAACAGTTCGGTCTGGAAAAGGAAATCAAAGTCAACATCGAGGCCAACCACGCAACCCTGGCAGGCCATAGCTTTCATCACGAGATTGCGACGGCCGTCTCGCTGGGGATTTTCGGCAGCATCGACGCCAACCGCGGTGATCCGCAAAACGGTTGGGACACCGACCAGTTCCCCAACAGCGTCGAAGAAATGACCCTGGTGACCTATGAAATTCTCAAGGCCGGCGGGTTCATGAATGGCGGATACAACTTCGACTCCAAGGTCCGCCGCCAGAGCCTCGATGAGATTGATCTGTTCCATGGCCATATCGGTGCAATGGACGTTCTTGCCCTGTCCCTGGAACGGGCAGCCGCCATGGTTCAGAACGACCGACTGCAGCAACTCAAGGATCAACGCTACTCCGGCTGGCAGCAGCCGTTCGGGCAGGCGGTGCTGACGGGTGACTTCAACCTCCAGTCACTGGCCGAACATGCATTCGCTAACGAGCTGAACCCGCAAGCCGTCAGCGGCAGGCAGGAGATGCTCGAGAACGTCGTCAACCGGTTCATCTATCGCTGATCGCCAGCGAAGTCAGCCGGCAGCGGGGCTGTGACATTTACGCGACAAATCTGTGTCCGCAACGCCTGCCGACTCTCTACAGTCCTACCAGCCCGATACTCATCATCAGGCAGTGTCTTTCCAACAACAATAAAAGGACGCACCACCATGAAGAACGTAAAACGCACGCTATTGGCCGGCGCCTTGGCTCTGCTGTCGTTGCCGGTGATGGCCGATGCCGCCCACCCGAAAATCGGTTTCTCCATTGATGATCTGCGGCTGGAGCGCTGGTCACGGGACCGCGATTACTTTGTCGCGGCAGCGGATAAAATGGACGCCAAGGTCTTCGTGCAATCGGCCGATGGCAACGAGCAAAAGCAGATCTCGCAAATCGAAAACCTCATTTCCCGCGGCGTCGATGTGATCGTCATCGTGCCGTTCAATGCCACCGTCCTGACCAACGCCGTCGCCGAAGCGAAGAAGGCCGGAATCAAGGTTGTGTCTTATGACCGTCTGATTCTCAACGCCGATATCGACGCGTACATTTCATTCGATAACGAAAAGGTCGGCGAAATGCAGGCCAGCGGCGTGCTGCACGCAGCGCCCAAGGGCAATTACTTTCTGCTGGGTGGCGCGCCCACCGACAACAACGCAAAAGTGCTGCGCGAAGGGCAGATGAAAGTGCTGCAACCGGCCATCGACAAGGGGGACATCAAGATTGTTGGCCAACAATGGGTGAAGGAATGGAACCCGACCGAAGCGCTGAGCATTGTTGAAAACGCCTTGACCCGCAACGACAACAAAATCGATGGCATCGTTGCCTCCAACGACGCCACGGCAGGCGGCGCCATCCAGGCATTGGCGTCTCAGCAACTGGCTGGCAAGGTGCCGATTTCGGGACAAGACGCTGACCTTGCAGCGGTCAAGCGAGTGATCGATGGCACTCAAACCATGACCGTGTATAAGCCGCTGAAACTCATCGCCTCCGAAGCCGCCAAACTCTCGGTACAACTGGCGCGTAACGAGAAACCCGCCTATAGCTCGCAGTACGACAATGGCAGCAAAAAAGTGGACACCATCCTGCTCACGCCAACCCCGTTGACCAAGGACAACATTGACCTGCTGGAGCAGGACGGGTTCTACACCAAGGCACAGATTGCCGGGAAATGAACAGCAGAGCGTAACGTCTCAACGGCCCGCTGCAGGAGCCCGGCCAGCCCCTGGTTCCTGCAGTGTCAGCCACATACCTCACGCTCATGAGTCTCTGCCATGCCCGATTATCTGCTGCAAATGAACGGTATCGTCAAAACCTTCGGCGGTGTCAAAGCGCTCAATGGCATCGACATCAAAGTCAGGCCGGGTGAGTGCGTTGGACTGTGCGGCGAGAACGGCGCCGGCAAGTCCACACTGATGAAAATCCTTTCGGCGGTCTACCCCCATGGCACCTGGGACGGCGAAATTCTCTGGGATGGTCAACCGCTCAAGGCCCAATCCATCAGCGAAACCGAAGCCGCCGGTATCGTCATCATTCACCAGGAACTGACGCTGGTTCCCGACCTGTCGGTGGCCGAGAACATTTTCATGGGCCACGAACTGACGCTGCCCGGTGGGCGCATGAATTACCCGGCGATGATCCACCGTGCCGAAGCCTTGATGCGTGAACTGAAAGTGCCGGACATGAACGTGTCGCTACCGGTTTCGCAGTACGGCGGCGGCTATCAGCAACTGGTGGAAATTGCCAAGGCACTGAACAAGCAAGCGCGCCTGCTGATCCTCGACGAGCCTTCATCGGCCCTGACCCGCTCAGAAATCGAAGTGTTGCTGGCCATCATCCGCGACCTCAAGGCCAAGGGTGTTGCCTGCGTCTACATCTCCCACAAGCTCGACGAAGTAGCCGCCGTGTGCGACACCATTTCAGTGATCCGTGACGGCAAGCACATCGCCACGACCGCCATGGCGGACATGGACATTGCGCAGATCATCACCCAGATGGTCGGACGGGAAATGAGCAACCTCTACCCTACCGAGCCGCACGACATCGGCGACGTGATTTTCGAGGCCCGCCACATCACCTGCTACGACGTCGATAGCCCCAAACGCAAACGGGTCGACGATATTTCGTTCGTTCTCAAACGTGGGGAAATCCTCGGAATTGCCGGCCTGGTCGGCGCCGGCCGTACAGAACTGGTGACCGCGCTGTTTGGCGCCTACCCCGGCCGTCATGAAGGCGAGGTCTGGCTGGACGGCCAACCCATCGATACCCGCACGCCGCTCAAGTCAATCCGTGCCGGCCTGTGCCTGGTGCCCGAGGACCGCAAGCGCCAAGGCATCATTCCAGACCTGGGCGTCGGCCAGAACATCACCCTGGCCGTGCTGGACAGTTACTCGAAACTGACCCGCATTGATGCCGAAGCCGAGCTGGGTTGCATCGATCGGGAAATATCGCGCTTGCACCTTAATACCGCGAGCCCGTTCCTGCCGATTACCAGTCTCTCCGGCGGCAATCAGCAAAAAGCCGTGCTGGCGAAGATGCTGCTGACCAAACCCCGGGTCCTGATCCTCGATGAGCCCACCCGGGGTGTGGATGTCGGCGCCAAGTACGAAATCTACAAGTTGATGGGAGCGCTGGCGGCCGAAGGCGTGTCGATCATCATGGTTTCCTCGGAGCTGGCCGAGGTGCTAGGTGTGTCCGACCGAGTATTGGTCATCGGCGAGGGGCAGTTGCGTGGCGACTTCATCAACCGCGAACTCACCCAGGAACAGGTGCTCGCCGCCGCACTCAGTCAATCTGGTGGCTATAACAATAATGATCGGATACCCGCGTAAATGAATCAGGTCAAACAACTTTTTACCCGCTACAAAATGCTCGCGCTGCTGGTTGCCGTGGCAATGATTTGGATGTTCTTCAGCTGGCAGACCGAGGGCGGATTTCTAACACCGCGCAACCTGTCCAATCTGCTGCGGCAGATGTCCATCACCGGGATTCTTGCCTGCGGCATGGTGCTGGTCATCATCAGTGGCGAGATCGATTTGTCGGTCGGCTCATTGCTGGGCTTGCTCGGTGGGGTGGCGGCCATCCTCGACGTGATCTACCACATACCGCTGCTGGCGAATCTCAGCCTTGTCGCCCTGTGCGGACTGCTGATCGGCCTTGCCAACGGCTACATGACCGCGTACCTGCGCATCCCGTCTTTCATCGTGGGGCTGGGGGGCATGCTGGCTTTTCGCGGCATTTTACTGGGGATTACCGGCGGCACGACCATCGCACCGGTGTCGCCGGAGTTTGTCTACATTGGCCAGGGTTATTTGCCACACACGATGGGCATGGCCCTTGGCGTTCTGCTGTTCGCATTGACGCTGTTCCTGACCTGGAAACAACGGCGCAATCGCGCGCTCCACGGTCTGGCGCCACATTCACTGGCGCGTGACGTTTTTCGAGTGCTGTTGATCGGTGCAGTGCTGGCCGGATTCGTCCAAACGCTCAACAGCTATGACGGCATCCCCGTGCCGGTTCTGCTTCTGCTGATTCTGTTGGGTGTGTTCAGCTACGTGACCAGTCAGACCGTCTTCGGTCGACGCGTCTATTCCGTGGGCAGCAACATGGAAGCAACGCGCCTGTCCGGTATCAATGTGCAAGCCGTGAAGCTCTGGATTTTCGGCATTATGGGCGTAATGTGTGCGCTCGCCGGCGTGGTGAACACCGCGCGCCTGGCCGCCGGCTCGCCCTCGGCCGGCAGCATGGGCGAACTCGACGCCATCGCTGCGTGCTTTATCGGTGGCACCTCAATGCGCGGGGGCTCCGGTACGGTCTATGGTGCACTCCTCGGCGCGCTGGTCATTACTAGCCTGGACAACGGCATGTCCATGCTTGACGTCGACAGTTACTGGCAGATGATCGTCAAAGGCAGCATTTTGGTGTTGGCCGTATGGATAGACGTGAGCACCCGGACCGGACGACGCTGATCCGCTGCGGGATGAAATCATTCACGATCGCATTGGACATAAGCCCTTTTTCTCAGGCCGAAGCCTCCCTCTTTCAATGCCGAACGTAAATGCAACGCAAAAAAAACGCCACTCATTGAGTGGCGTTTTATTTGAATCTTGGAGCGGGAAACGAGACTATGACTCGCGCCCTATCTACTTGAAAACATAGTGTTTTTTCAGACATCAGTGCTTTCGATGGCGTGAATTATTTACTCATTTCGTGAGGCTGGCAGCCCCTTGATTTCAAAAAAATTCCTGCCACAGGTTTTTCTCTGCCTTGGGTGCCTCGCCCTCCCCAAGCCCCCCGTGCACCGCCCAAGCGATACAGGGTCGTTGATCTTGTCGAGGGAGGTTCAGCTAGCAAGCACTGAGTATTCAACATTAGGACAGAGGCAGACGCCATTTGCTCACCAGAAATAAAAAACCCGGCACTTGGCCGGGTTTTTACCTGCGCTTCTCAACTACGCAGTTCCCAACTGAGAGGGATGGAGAACTGACAAAAGAAGCGCAGGTGAGTGATTTTGCCAAAAGACCTTTCTCAAAGCAATCCGCCCAAAGTGAAGGTGGCGGGTCGCAATCGACGATAGCTTGACTGTATACTTCCCGCTCAGCCCGACCCTTGAGCTACAGGATCACCAACATGACTGTACTCCAAACGATCTTCTGGCAGCCTACGCCGCCTTAGCGTTACACCCCCTCGCAACTCCTCGCTTCCGCCAGTTTCGCTCGCGGCTGCGCCCTGCTGTATGCCCGGTTCTTACTCCCAAAGCGCACAGCAAAATAATTTTCACAATTTGAATTCGTATCGACGTGCTCGCCATTCGCTTGGTGTGCGTGCGGTGCATTGCCTTGGATATTCAGATGCTGCAATCACTCAAACAAACGTGGTTTTCCAACGTCCGTGGAGACGTGCTCGCGGGTCTCGTTGTCGCTCTGGCGTTGATCCCGGAAGCCATTGCCTTCTCAATCATTGCCGGCGTCGATCCCAAAGTCGGCCTCTACGCCTCCTTCTGTATTTGTGCTGTCATTGCCTTCGTCGGAGGTCGTCCTGGCATGATATCGGCGGCTACCGGCGCCATGGCGCTACTCATGGTCACACTGGTTAAAGAGCATGGGCTTCAATATTTACTCGCAGCCACATTGCTTTGTGGAGTTCTCCAAATCCTCGCCGGCTACCTGAAGCTTGGCTCACTGATGCGCTTTGTCTCACGCTCGGTAGTCACAGGTTTTGTGAATGCGCTGGCGATCCTGATTTTCATGGCGCAATTGCCTGAACTCACCAATGTCACCTGGCATGTCTATGCCATGACCGCTGCGGGCTTGGCAATCATCTACCTGTTTCCGTATGTACCGAAGATCGGCAAGCTGATTCCCTCACCACTGGTGTGCATCCTGACGCTGACCGCCGTCGCCATTTACCTCGGCTTGGATATCCGCACTGTAGGTGACATGGGTCAACTGCCGGACACCCTCCCTATCTTCCTATGGCCTGAAGTCCCGCTGAACTTTGAAACTCTGCAGATCATCTTCCCGTATTCAGCAGCGCTGGCAGTTGTAGGCCTCCTGGAGTCCATGATGACAGCGACCATTGTCGATGACCTGACCGATACCACCAGCAACAAAAACCGAGAATGCAAGGGCCAAGGTATCTCCAACATCATTTCTGGCATGCTTGGCGGTATGGCGGGCTGTGCCATGATCGGCCAGTCAATCATCAACGTAAAATCAGGTGGCCGTACCCGCCTTTCGACTCTTTGTGCCGGCGTCTTCTTGCTACTACTCATCGTCTTTTCAGGTGAGTGGCTGTCTAAAATTCCTATGGCTGCGCTAGTCGCCGTGATGATCATGGTCTCCATCGGCACCTTCAGTTGGGACTCCCTGCGTAACCTGAAGCAGCACCCACTCTCAACCAACATCGTCATGGTTGCTACCGTTGTTGTGGTCGTGGCAACGCATAATCTGGCCTATGGTGTCTTGGTCGGCGTATTGCTGGCTTCGCTGTTCTTTGCAAACAAGATCGGGCATTACCTCGACATCAAGTCCAGCCTGGATAGCAAAACCTCACACCGCACGTATACCGTAGTAGGTCAGGTATTTTTCAACTCAGCTGAAAAATTCACCCATGTTTTCGACTTCAAGGAAGCTCTCAACAAAGTCACCATCGACCTGACCCAAGCCCATTTCTGGGATATCACCGCCGTCGCGGCATTGGACAAGGTGGTCATCAAATTCCGCCGCGAGGGTGCTGAGGTTGAGGTGCTGGGCCTTAACGAAGCCAGCGCCACAATCGTTGACCGCTTTGGCGTGCATGACAAACCTGATGCCATCGACAAGCTCATGAGCCACTAAGGAGATCAAAAATGACCAACGTAATGGCATGCATTGATAACTCACAATCCTCATTGGCGGTCTGCGACTACGCAGCATGGGCGTCGCAACAAATACACGCGCCTCTTACTTTGTTGCATGTATTGGATGAAGAGAAATACCCGGCGGCCGTTGACCTGAGCGGAAATATTGGACTCGGAAGTCGAGAGCATCTGCTGGAGGAACTGGCTACGTTGGATGCCCAGCGTGCCAGGCTCGCTCTGGAGCAGGGACAGCATATGCTTGAAGCAGCCGGGGAGCGAACTGTCATCTTCGGTGCAGCTTATCCTGACCTGAAGCAGCGCCACGGCCATTTGGTTGAGAGTCTGAGTGACCTCCAGGACGATATTCGATTATTGGTCATTGGCCGACCGGGTGAAGGCAGCACACGCGATACGCGAACCCTTGGTAGCCAGATAGAAACTGTCGTGCGGACAATTCACCGGCCCATTCTGATCACAGCCAGCAGATATAAAAAACCCGAAAAGGTCATGATCGCATTTGACGGCAGCACTACAGCCTTCAAAACCGTACAGATGCTTGCCGCCAGCCAGCTTTGTGAAAGCTTGCCCATTCATCTCGTCATGGTAGAGGCAAACTCAGAAGCCAATAGAGAGGCTCTGGCGAGGGCTGTAAGCGTGCTCCTCACTGCAGGCTTTGACGTTGAAGCCCAAATCCGTCAAGGAGAGGTGGAGGCTGCTTTACACGTCTACCAAGCTGAGCACGGAATTGATTTGCTGGTTATGGGCGCCTACGGGCACTCACGCATCCGGCGATTTCTAGTAGGCAGTACGACTACAACGATGCTACGAACAGCCACCATGCCTATATTGCTGCTTCGTTGACGTAGGTTTCAAAACCACAGTATCTCCTTGCCTCAAGAAATACTTGTTCATTGAAATACGCGCTGTCATAAATTGTCTCAGCTTACCCCTGCATCGTTCTTGAATTCGTCTTGTTTTGCCGGTACTTGTAGGTCACCAATGTCATGCACGGAAAGCACCATGCACGAAAGATTCAGAGTGATCGAGACCACCACACTGGACGATGGCAGAAAGCGATACAGGGTCGTTGATCTTGTAGAGGGAGGCTCAGCCAGCAAGCATGGGGTGTTCAACGTCAGGACAGACGCTGAGGCTGTATGCTCAACACTGAATGATGGGGGTTCTTGCTCTCTGTCACTGGTCAAAAATACGTCGCGCCAGAACGGCCGCTGACCTAACCAAAATTTCAAATAAGATTACTAGATCCTTTATCCGTCGGCTATGGAGCCAGCAGCCTACGTTCTTGGCAGCATGCTTTGCAGTTGTTCCCACCTACTCCCTGCCCTACTCGTCAACATCAATTGGAATAACTGGCTCTCGAAGCCGCGCTCATTGCGCTGACCCTCTGGGGCGAATCGCGTAGCGCAATCCAAGTGGGATTCAATATTCGCTGCGCGCTTGCGACGAGCAGCTAAAACTGACAGTTCACAAAAATGACACTCGCTATGCTTACTCGCCTGACGAGTTTTTCCTGATAGTGGTCTACTTTGATAGGTCTGCAACCGATCTCGCGTAGGCCGCCATCGCAATTTCGATCAATGTGTTGCGCTCTGACCTATCAATAATCCCTTGGCATCGATACTCGTCAGCAAGTTTCAGCAATTCTTCATATCGCTCTTCCGAATCCATAAGTGTTTCTGAATCCGTCAGCAGTTCGTGCCATCTGGCATAGGCCAGCATTTTTGCTTCGCTGTACATGACCGTAGCTCCATCGTAGCCTTTATTCTCTAGAGGACGCTGGCGAAAGTACGTTCATAGTGGTGGACGTATGGTGTTGCTGTTGCGCGCTCGACAGGCGGAGAACCAGGCTAAGATCGCAACTGAATCAGGGGCGCCAGCTTGGGGGGGGAAAGAGCTATTGGGGGATGAATCTCGATACTTGATGAGTGCTTCAGTGCTGGAGATGGAGCGCGCTCATCCAGGCCCATTCGTCAGAACGCTCATCACAATACACACCTGTTTGCGCTCTCGGGTTACGCCACCAGCATTGACCAGAAAGTAACCAAACAAGCAAGCGGGGTTCAATCACCACGCGAGCAAGTCGGTTGCCCATGATGACTTCATCGAAGAAGCTTGAAAAACCCGGCCGCATTAATTTTGAACACGAACAAACGCATTTGAATCTGGCGACGGGCATCAGCACGTTGAACTGCAATACTGCATGTACAGTCTAGTTAACAAGTGAGTGTGAATACTCCGATCTTCTGTACTGAATGGGGTTTGTGTATGAGCTGCCGCATACGCTTGAATTATCTGCTGGACACATTTTTTGGCCCCATCGTAAAAAGCGCGGACTGCGTGGCGATGATCATCCCGATTACGCGTGTTGCCTTTCAAGTGCAGGTGAAAGCTCCTTTCCCCGATGATCTTCACAAGGCGCATACGATTACTGTTATTCAGCTTTCAAAGCAGCCACTGACCGGTACCCTTGTTAACGCTCGTATATTGGCAAATGGGGATCTGGAATTGCAGATTGATGTATGACATCCATCATTTCACGCATGTAGAAAACACCTATCGCTGTCAATCGACCGACTTGCGTCGCCCATCAGGCTGGAGCATTGGCGTTTCGCCACGCGTTCCTCCATGGCTATGCTGCCAAACGACACGAGCCTTCTCGGTCTTGTTGGTGGCCACGCTGGTATAGGCTTTGCCTTTGAATTCGGCCTTTTCAACCTTTTGAGAATCAGCGGAAAAATCCGTGATGGAGTTCCTGTCGATTGGGCATGGCTGTCGTCGGCATCGGTGGCGAGACTGATGCGCCTTGAAGAACCGGCACCTTCGTATAGGAAACATCCAGCCCCATCAATCCTCTTACCGCAGCGAAAGGTAAGAAGAACCAAATGATTGCTTAAGCGCCCCGTTTCGAGCCCTGCATCCAAGCTGACTGACGCCCTACTGCACCTACCCTGTGAGGCCAGCTTTCGCCAGATTGTAAAAAAGCTTGTTAGGATAGGCATGCAAACATCTCGTTTTTACCATAGGAACAGCGGGGCTAACGACCACTGCACGTCATAGCGTGCCACCATCAAGGAGGCTCTCATGGGCCGAACACCTGGGGATGATCTACCAGAAAAACCTCATAAAAGCAGTGAGGATGGCATTCCTGCTCCTAGCGGGGCCGCCAATCTGATTGACACCGACTACGTGATCGGACAGGACAATATCAAAGGTGAGTTTTCATTTTCCCTTGATATCCATGGCAAAGTGTTTGTCATCTCAGCTGCCACTATCTTGCTGTTCGTCATTATGACGCTGGCGCTCCAAAATGAAGTAGAACCACTGTTCAGTGCCATCCGAAACTGGCTGACTGGCAATCTCGCTTGGCTGTTCATGAGCATTGCAAACATATTTGTTTTGCTTTGCATCGGGCTAATTTTCTCGCCGCTGGGGAAGGTTCGATTGGGCGGTAGGGACGCCAAACCAGACCATAGCTACGTGGGCTGGTTCTCAATGCTTTTCGCTGCAGGAATGGGCATTGGCCTAATGTTCTATGGCGTAGCCGAACCCATGTCTCATTATCAAGCGTCCATGGGCGGTGTAACAGTCGATGCAAGTGGAGCCCGAACCGACTGGGCACCGTTAGGAGGTGCAGCGGGTGACGCCAAGGCATCAGCCGACTTGGCAATGGCCGCCACTATCTTTCACTGGGGACTCCACCCTTGGGCGATCTACGCGATTGTCGCTCTGTCCCTAGCCCTGTTTTCTTACAACAAGGGCTTACCGCTCTCTATACGGTCGATCTTCTATCCATTGCTAGGCGAGCGCGTCTGGGGTTGGCCAGGGCACTTGATAGATATCCTGGCGGTATTCGCCACATTGTTCGGACTGGCGACATCGTTGGGGATAGGAGCTGAGCAGGCAGCAGCAGGGATTGAATATCTCTTCGGTATTGAGTCGACAAATCTAAGCAAAGTAGTGCTGATCGTTGGTATCACCATGATTGCCCTTTGGTCAGTTCTTGCTGGCTTAGATAAGGGCGTCAAGATGCTGTCACAGATCAATATGGGCCTAGCGCTGCTGCTGCTGGTGTTCATCATTGTTGTTGGGCCCACCTTGGCAATCTTCACTGGATTCTTTAAAAATCTGGTGACCTACGCTGAATATCTACCGGCGCTTTCCAATCCTTTCGGACGCACTGACACGGAATTCACTCAGGGCTGGACTGCATTTTATTGGGCATGGTGGATCAGTTGGTCTCCATTTGTGGGGATGTTTATTGCGCGGGTCAGCCGTGGACGAACGGTCAGGGAGTTCTTAATCTCTGTTTTGTTAGTTCCTACCGTGGTGTCCGTATTATGGATGACGACGTTTGGTGGCACTGCCATCGACCAAGCTACTGTGCAAAACTTGGTTGGCGTTAAGGATGCTGTCCTGGAGTTGAAACTGTTCGCCATGCTGGGAGAACTGCCACTAAAAGAAATATCTTCGTTCTTGGGCATTGTTCTGGTGATCGTCTTTTTCATCACTTCCTCAGACTCCGGCTCCTTAGTCATCGATACGATTACAGCAGGGGGTAAGGTCGATGCGCCTGTTCCACAGCGTGTATTTTGGGCCGTCATAGAAGGAGTGATTGCCATTGCACTGTTGTTGGGCGGAGGTCTCGTAGCACTACAAGCTATGGCGGTATCTACGGGTCTGCCTTTCGCTCTTGTGCTGGCTCTGGGCTGCGTATCTCTTGTGAAGGGACTGATGTCTGAGCCCCGCTAGTTAACTATTGAGGGCGCCAAGCATCCCGTAACCTTTATATAACCCGCCCAGTACGCGCTGGCGGGTTAAACCTCGAAAAGGAGGTCAGAATGTTTCAAGAAACATTAAATTTTTTTATGACTTACGATTTTCTGGGAATCTCGTTAGCCAATTGGGTTTTCGCTATTTTGTTAGCGACCCTTAGTTTCGTCTTGGCAAGAACTGTGATTGGTTTTTTCCTTAGGAAGCTTCGAAAAATATCAGCCCTACCAAATGCCCCCGTTAGCAATATCGCAGTCGTAGTGCTTTCAGGCACAAGTAACACACTCTTACTGCTGGCATCGATACTCGTTGGTGTAGGCGTACTTGACCTACCCGAGCGCTGGTTAGGACGAGTCAGCAGCCTATGGTTCGTAGTCGCTGCTTTGCAGATCGGCTTGTGGGCGAACCGCGCCTGTGCTTTGGCGCTCGCTCAATATTTTAGACGGCACAGCGCCTCTGAAACGTTCCAGGGCAGCGCCTTGGCGACTCTAAGTCTGTGGGGGGCGAAGGTATTCCTGTGGGTCGTAGTAGTTCTGTCGATGCTTTCGAATGTCGGCGTAAATATCACAGCGTTTGTTGCTAGTCTGGGCGTAGGCGGCATCGCTATAGCCTTGGCTATGCAGAATATTCTAGGGGATGTCTTCGCTTCGTTGTCCATTGCGGTAGATAAACCATTTGAGGTAGGCGATTTCATCGTTGTGGGCTCATTATCTGGCACTGTCGAGCATGTTGGATTGAAGACAACGCGGATTCGTAGCCTGGGCGGTGAACAAATCGTTATGGCAAACGCGGAAATGATCGGGAGTACAATACAGAATTACAAACGGCTTCTGGAGCGTAGAATAGTCTTTGAAATAGGGCTTACTTATACTTGCTCTGCGCTTCAGGCCAGGGAAGTAACACAACGAATCGAGCATATTATCAGTCAGCAAGAAAGAGCCAGATTTGACCGATGCCATTTTCGGAGTTTTGGGGAGAGCGCCTTAGAATTTGAGGTCGTATACATTGTGCTAGACCCAAGTTACAACATCTATATGGATATTCAGCAAGACATAAATTTAGCAATAATGGACGCATTTAACGAGATAGGTGTCAGCTTTGCGTTCCCATCACGAACCGTTTACGTTGCATCGATTCCAGGGGCGGAGGTGCCTGTGGGTCGTAGCAAAGATGTGGCTGTGAGGACTTCAGAGCACTCGATATAAACGCATGCTCAGACGTATAGAATCATGCATATCGCCTGACAGACTTTCGAGGCGTTTGAGAAGCCTCCCGCCATAGCATTTCGGGCGCCCCCGCTTGGTGCTGGGCCGTCAGTCCCATAGAGCACCAATAGGTGACGCTGATGAATAATGGGTAGCTATCTGCGCTTGTAGCAGCTCAGCGGTCGCGAGGGCATCAGTTAACGCATGATGCCCTTGATAGGCTGGAAGGTTATAACGCGAGCGGCTGTCGGCCAATCGTATGGATGTCTGCGGGCGGCGCATGAGCCTGGCAGCCCAACTTTGCTTTTGCCGATGCATCCTGGCTTCCAATTGCATCGTGTCTACGACCGGAAACCTCAGACCTTCTCCGAGGTGCCTGCGCAGTGCTGCATCAAGGAACTCTCGCTCGATATTGCGGTAATGGACGACAATCACTTTGCCGGCCATGGCCTGCAGAAGTGGTTCCAGCACTTCCGGGAGCGAGGGAGCATTCAAAATCTCAGCGTGGGTAATGTGGTGGAAGGTGACTGACTTTTCACTCAGTTCTGATGATGGGTTTAGCACCCAATACTCCGCCTTGCTGCAAAAGATGCGCTTTAAAGTGAACGGCACCAAACCAATGCTGACAATACTGTGAGCCTGGGCATTGAGCCCAGTTGTCTCTACGTCCATCGCAAGAAATTGCACGCTTTCAATCAGAGTGTGTGGTGAGACGACGCCCGCCTGATAAAACGTTCTCAAGCAAGAATTGGCCGACTTCTGCGCCAATTCCCGGAATACGAATGGCCAGTTCGCCGGGTCAGCCGGCTCCACCTTAACCCCATTCATTTTGAGGTGCGGCCCTTTGACGGGTAGCGGAAGCGCAAAAAATTCTGGCCGTTACTCAAGACCTGGAAGGCCTCTTTGAGATTGTGACGCTCGCTATTAGAGAAGTGTTCAGGCTCGATATAGTTATTGGGCGTTTCTCCCTGCTCCAGCGCCTCTACCTGATGCCGAATTCGCACCATGGAGAGGAACTCCAGCGCATAGCGCAGATGCTTCAGTGCTTCGGGCGGCATGATATTAGCGCTAGTGATTGCATCGATACGGTCAAACGAGTTCTGCGCCGTACTGCCGCAAGCAAGAGCATGGATGCGAATAAGGTCGGTGAGCGGTGCGGTACCGCGACCTTTCAGATTGATGATTCTTTTCTGTTGTCCATCTGTCTCGACGACAAAGGTACGAAAAAACCCCAGGGGCGGTGTCCGGTTCAGTGCAATCCTGGCCATGGCACTGAGAAATCCGAGGTGAGAACTGGATTTGCGAGCGCACAGAACTTTGAGTTCTTCCACTAGCGAGAGCTGGCCGAATACGCCATCCAGATCGAAAAAAATGCAGCTATTAAGCAAGGTTGTCGGGTTTGGTTTTTCGATCCACTGATCAAAATAGCTGCGCCAAATCCTCAAAGGCTGGCGCCATTGATCGTTGGTCGCCATGACTCCGCCCTTACAGTAGCTGTATCCACACGCGGCTAGGCCATCGCTTACAAACGATGCAAGGCTACGGAAATATGCATCATGCGAGGCGGGATCGAATCGATCATCCAGCACCAAGGCGTTATCTTGATCGCTTACTAGCAGTTGCTCATCGCGCGCCATGGAGCCTAGAACCATGAAGCAGTAAGGTACTGGAGGTGGACCCAGTTTTTCTTCTGCAAGTTCCAGCAGACGCTGCGTGAAAGCTCTGCCGATACCTGAAATAGCGCTACCGATCATGTGCGCAGTAGCGCCATCCTTCACCATCCGGATGTATGTTCCACGCAGGTCTCGTAAAAGCGACTTTAGACCGTCCACCGACGTCTGGTTAGATATTCTGTTGACCAAGTACAAGCTACTGTGGGACTCGTACCGAATAATATCTGAGAGGTTGATCACGCCAATCGGGAGCCCGTTGTTGAGAACCGGCAAGTGATGGATATTGCGGCGTAGCATGACAAGCATGGCTTCAAAGCCTGAATCGTCAGCATTTATGGCCACTGGATCGGTCGTCATGATAGCGCTGATGAGCGTTTCGCCGGCGTTCCTCCCGACTGCTACAACGCGGGTGCGAAGATCCCTGTCGGTCACGATCCCCCGGATCTCTCCTGCCTGCAGTGCCGCTGACGACATAACCACGACACAGGCAACGCGTTGTTCGGTCATCAGCTTTGCAGCCTCGCCAACCGTGGTATCCGACGTCACCCAGACCAGGGAGCGTGACAGCAAGGCCCGGCATTTGAGCTGGATCAGTTCGCTCGCCCGGCCCTGCGCCTCGACTGCAGACTTAAGCCTGGAGTGCCCTTCAGCTTCAACGAAATCCGCAAAGGCGTCATGCTGTGCGCACAGATCGGCGAATACGTCGGCGGGGATGTAGTAAATCAGACTGTCTTCAAGCGCTCTCGCAGGAAAACGAACTTTGTTGCTGCGCAAGAGCCCTGCCTGGCCAAAGATATCGCCTTCGACAAGCCGGTTGTAAAGCTCACCATTGCGTCGATATATCTCCACTGCGCCGCTGCGCACATAGTGCAAATCCTGGATAACGGCACCCGCTTCCAAGATGTCGCTACCGGCCTTGAAGTAACGCACATCAACTCGCCGAGCCATAGCATCTACCGACTCCCTGGGCAGTTGATCAAACGGGGAAAAACGATAGAGATGGTCGCTGATCTCCTGCATCTCGGCTTGCATGGAACCTCGGTATGCTGGAAGGAAAAAATCGCCAAAAGGCGTACGTTGAAATTTGCTGCTCGCCCGAAAAGCCTATCAGATACTTTCTATCGGATTATAAGATTAAGGCAATTCAAGCCGAGTGGGCGGCAGCGGCCTTCGCAAAATACGGCATCCATCCGCTCTTAACAGTAGGCTGTCGATTTGAGTGAAAGTTCTATAACCATCGTGGTTAGCAGTCGAAGACTCGGGGCATCGCGAATGGCTCCCCTCCTCTGCCGCCACACACAAACGGCATGGACCGTATTTTTGTTTGCGATACCGATGCGCCGATAGTTGCGAAGCTGCCGTCAGGGTAGCGCGACCAACCAGTAACATTATGTTGCACTCTTAGGCATTATTGCTTTCAACCCTTGTCGTGTAGCTCCACTGCCTGAAACCTTAAAAAGGCCAGAAGATGTAGTTGTTAGCTAGCGCGCAAACTACCATCGGCATTACGAATAAACTTCTGCGCCGCCCGGTGCTCAATTGATGTAGTCACTGAAGGATTGCACATGATCGCTCGCTGGCGCTGGGTAATAAGCCAACTGACAAAGAGGCTGTGGTTCAGAGCCTCCTTGTTTTCAGTTCTCGGAGTAGCGACCGCACTGCTCGCTGTGGTGCTCAAAGACTTCATCCCTGAATCACTGTCGGCTCGCATCGGCGCGGATGCCGTGGACAATATTTTGGGCATCATTGCCTCCAGCATGCTGGCCGTCACAACCTTCTCGTTGAGTACGATGGTTACCGCTTACGGGGCCGCGAGCAGCGGGGTGACACCGCGTGCTACTACCCTGGTGATGGAAGACACCACGACCCAAAATGCCCTTGCTACCTTTATAGGCTCATTTCTCTTTAGCCTGGTAGGGATCATCGCATTGAGCACGGGCGCCTATGGCACGCAAGGTCGAGTATTGCTGTTCGCAGTGACGATAATTGTGGTCATCCTGATCGTTTACACCCTCCTGCGCTGGATCGATCACTTGTCAAAACTCGGAAGGGTGGGAGAAACCATCGACCGCGTCGAGAAGGCTGCGATAAAGGCAATCACTCAACGAATTCAGTGGCCCTACTTAGGCGGCTCAGCTTACACGACCGATCTGTCGCTACCTCCTAGCGCAATCACAGTCAAAAGTGAGCTAACAGGCTATGTGCAACATATCGATGTGTTCGCGCTCGGAGCTATCGCGCAGGACGTTGAAATCCAGGTTTATCTAGAGGTGCTTCCGGGGACATTTGTGCACGAGGGAATGCCACTCCTACACATCGTGAGCATGGGCAACACGATGGCTTGTGATACCGATACTGCAAGAGAGAAGGTTCTAGCGACTCTGACCATCGGCGTCCGACGAACCTTTGAAAATGATCCCCGCTTCGGACTTTGCGTGCTTTCGGAAATCGCTTCTCGCGCTCTGTCGCCTGCGGTGAACGACCCTGGGACAGCCATCGATGTCATTGGCCGGGGAGTGAGAACTTTAACTTGCTGGAGCAAGCCTCACGGACCTGGCTCGCATACAAACCAAGGATGTAAACAGATCTTTCTCCGAGGATTGACGGTTGATGATCTGTTCGATGATTTTTTTGCCCCCATCAGCAGGGATGGTGCAGCTTTGCTAGAAGTTAACCTTCGCGTGTTAAAAGCCCTAATCAGTCTCGCTGAAATAAACCCTGCGATCTTTAAGGATGCATGCGACAGGCACGTGGCTCTTCTGATCACTCGTGCAGATATTACGTTAACTCTGCAGCATGAGAAGGATCAGCTGAACTCACTGGCTAGAACCATGACACCGTAAGGCCTATCGAGTTGGATTCTTTGGCGTGGTGGCAGTTTCTGCGTTCTCGAGAAAGCCTCGCGCCAATTGCTGATACAACTCAGGGCCCATTCTTGAGCTGACCGCCTTGGCAATCAAGGCTACCGCCATTAGGCTGATCACCATACTGTGGCTATCAATCATCTCCATCACGATGATTGCGGAGGTGATTGGTGACTGAGTAACGGCAGCCAGAAAACCGACCATACAGAGTGCAATAGTGGGCTGCGCGGCCAGATGAAAAAGCTCTGCGGTATTGGCGCCGACTGCTGCCCCTACAGCGAGCGAAGGGGCAAAAATACCTCCTGGGATACCAGAAAAGTAGGTCACTACGGTCGCTAAGAAGCGCGTAATGGGGGCATGCCATGGCAGGACAACATCGGATGCGATGACCTGAGAGGTAATACCGTATCCGCTACCGAAGGACATTCCGCCACTTAGCCAGCCCAATATTGCGACGATCAATCCGCAGATACCGGCAAACCACACAGGGTGCAGGCGTCGCCACTGCCAGATGAAGAACCGTGGGTGACGCTGTGGCCATAGCAACATTCGGCTGAACAAACCACCCAATAGCCCGCATCCCGTTCCGATTACCAAAGCTGGGATGACTATGTCGAGGTTGATGTCCTGAATGCCGAAATGACCGAAATAGTTGTAGTTTCCCTGCAAGGCAATGGCGACCATCCCAGACAGGATGATGGTGCTGAGAAGAACGCCACTCGTACGGGTTTCCAGCTTGCGTCCCAGTTCTTCTACGGCGAATGCGATCCCTGCCAGGGGCGTATTAAATGCAGCCGCAATACCCGCTGCACCTCCCGCCAGAATGAGATCCTCGCTGCGTACGATTCGCGCATTGGGCAGGAAGCGGTGAAAGAAATGCATGATGGATGCCGCAACCTGAACTGAGGGGCCCTCGCGCCCCGCTGAAAAGCCGCCCGTCAGCGCCAGAGTTCCAAGGCTTATCTTGGCGAAAGCAATACGCAGTGAAACCAGTTTATTAATCGGCTTACCTTGACGCGCAAGACGTGTCGCTGCGATTACCTGCGGAATCCCGCTGCCTTGCGCTCCCACGAAAAAGCGTGTTGTCAGCCCGACTACGAGCATGCCGATCGGTGGGGTGTAAATAAGAGGCAGCCATGCGCGCTCAGCAGTCTGTTGCGCGAACTGCGCCAGGGCTATGTCCGCCAGCCTTGCAAAAGCCACTACCAGTAGGCCGGCAATGGTCGCTGCAACCCATAGCGTTACGCGAGTGCGCCAGCGCATGGAGGCGAAGCCTCGACGTAACAGCTTTATCGGTTTGATCATCCGAGGGCTCCTGAGCAAGTAACTACGTAGAGCGTAAGACTAAACAAATAAACCGTACGCTCCAAACAGCTTAGGGAGCACCACATGACAGGTTCTTTTTTCGCTTATGGGTTTTCACTTAGGCGAGCTTTTCGCTGGCATCTTCGTCGGTGCGCGCTTGGGTCAAGCGATGGCATCAGGAAGGAGTGTTGCCCGGACGCTTACGATAAGCAGTCGACCAGGAAATAAAAACTGCACTTGTCGGGTGAGAGATGCTTACGGGAATCGTGGTCGCACTAGCACTGATTCTGAAACCGCCTGCGCGACGATCATTGACCGTTTTGACATGCACGGGAAACCTGGCGCCATCGAAAAGCTCTTGAGCCATTAAGAAACTCAACAATGACCCACGTATGGCATGCATTGATAATTCACCATCCTGATAGGCTGTTTGCAATGTGTTTCTGTTCGGTACGGCCGCCTTGAAACAGCTTAAGGTTGAGACGTTGGCACTCACTTTCAGCCTCTAGTCGGGTCTGATAGGGGTTGAGCGAACCTTGCTGGCATGGAACCCCGTTGAGATCTCCCTTGGCTACAGCGTCAATGCTGGCCCTAGCGTAATGTCATCACGGCAATCTTGGGCGTTTTGCTCATGGCCTAATTGTGAGCAAGACAGTCCCTCATTCGGCTTCCCTACATCGGCACACGAGGGTCAAACGACAGCGCTTTGGGCTGTAAACCGGTGTTGTCGAGCATTTTCGACGAGCAAAAGAGTAAAGGTTCTCGATTCACATGTATTTCAAAATATTTCTGAAAATGCCGAAACTGTCATCGGATAGAAATATTTAAAGAATTAAATCGTCACTTCTCCGATAGGTGGATACCTCCACTTAACTCCTTTCATTGAGGTGTTGTCGTGATGTTGCTGACTAAAAAAAGCCTGTCTGTCCTGCTGGCTTCCCTCTGCATGAGTGGCCTTGCCCATGCGACCGATGTTACCGGTGCGGGCTCCAGCTTTGTCTATCCGGTTTTGTCCAAGTGGTCGCAGGACTACAGCAAAAGCTCCAGCAACCGTATCAATTACCAGTCGATTGGATCGGGTGGCGGTATCGCTCAGATCAAAGCGGCAACCGTGGATTTTGGCGCGTCTGACGCACCGTTGTCTGCCGATGATCTCAAGGCCGGTGGCCTGGGCCAATTTCCCAGTGTGATTGGCGGCATCGTGCCGGTGATGAACATTGAGGGTGTAGCGCCGGGCCAGTTGAAGCTCGATGGTGAGACCCTGGCGAAAATCTTCTTGGGTGAGATTACAGTCTGGAACGATCCGGCCATCGTCGCCCTGAACCAAGGCATGAAACTGCCAGACAGTAAAATCACCGTCGTCCACCGTTCTGACGGCTCTGGCACCTCATACAATTTCACCAACTACCTCTCCAAAGTGAGTGATGGCTGGAAATCGAAAATCGGTTTCGGCACGACTGTGCCTTGGCCGGTTGGTGTGGGTGGTAAAGGCAACGAAGGTGTCTCGGCCTACGTAAAGCAGATCAAAAACTCAATCGGTTATGTTGAGTACGCCTATGCCCTGCAAAACAAGATGACTCACGCACAGCTCAAGAACGCCGCCGGGAAATTCATTCAGCCCAATGCCAAAGCGTTCCAAGCGGCTGCCGACACTGCGGACTGGGCTAACGCCAAAGACTTCAACCTGATCATGACCAACGCGCCCGGGGATAGCGCTTGGCCGATCACGGCGACCACCTGGATCATCATGTACAAACAGCCGAAGAATGCCGAGCAAAGCCAAGCGGCCTTCAACTTCTTCCAATGGTCGCTGGAGAAAGGCCAGCAACAGGCCTCGGCGCTGGACTATGTAGCCCTGCCCGACTCTCTGGTGAAACGTATCGAAGGTTACTGGAAGTCTGACTTCGCCCATTGATTCAGCAACACTTAAACCCCTTCCTCAAGCAAGTTTTGCCTGGCGAAGGGGTTTGTTTGTGAGTAGACGTATGATGAACGACACAGTCCAACCTTTGACCATGACCCTCCACGTTGGCGACGTTACGAGTGATAAGCGTGCGGCTCGCGATCAGCGTCATGATCTCTGGTTCAAGCATTCAATGCTTGGCGCCGCAATGCTGGTGCTGTTGCTACTGGTGAGCATCGCCGCCTCGACGCTTTGGGGCGGTAGTCTTGCATTCAAGACTTTCGGTCTCGACTTTCTGACAAGCACTGAGTGGGATGCCGTCAACAATCACTTCGGTGCTTTGGTACCGATTTACGGCACCTTGGTGACCTCTTTACTGGCACTGCTGATTGCGGTTCCTGTCAGCTTTGGCATCGCGATTTTTCTCACTGAAGTAGCTCCGCCCTGGTTGCGGATGCCCGTCGCCTCGGCGGTTGAATTGCTCGCGGGAATTCCATCGATTATCTATGGCATGTGGGGGCTCTTTGTATTCGGCCCGTTCATGGCAGAGCATCTATCGCCTTGGATCAATGACTATCTGGGTGAGCTTCCTTTGGTGGGTTCGCTATTTCAGGGCCCACCCTTAGGGATTGGCATGCTGACAGCGGGTATTGTGCTGGCAATCATGATCATGCCCTTCATCACCTCTGTCATGCATGAGGTGTTTCGTAGTGTTCCAACAACCCTCAAGGAGTCTGCTTACGCGCTAGGTAGCACTACTTGGGAAGTGGTCTGGGACATTGTTCTGCCTTACACGCGGTCAGCGGTTGTCGGAGGAATTTTTCTCGGGCTCGGACGCGCATTGGGCGAAACCATGGCGGTGACTTTCGTGCTGGGTAATGCTCAACAATTCTCCGCCTCATTGTTGATGCCAAGCAGCTCCATTGCGTCAGTCATCGCCAACGAGTTCAGCGAAGCCTATACAGACCTGCATCGTTCGGCGCTGATTGCACTGGGCTTCCTGCTGTTTGTCGTCACCTTTATCGTACTGGCGCTAGCACGACTCATGCTCATGCGGCTTTCACGCAGGGAGGGTCTATGACCGGCAACGAACGTCTCTACCAAATTCGGGCTTTCAAGAATCGACTTGCATTGGTGCTCAGTTGCGGTGCCACTGCGTTCGGTCTCATCTGGCTGGTCTGGATTCTACTAACCACAGTGATCAACGGATTTCAGGCACTCAATCTTCGCCTCTTTACGCAGATGACGCCGCCGCCCGGTACGGAAGGTGGGCTGGCAAATGCGTTCTATGGCAGCGCCCTGATGTCCGGTATCGCCCTGCTTATCGGGACGCCCATTGGCTTGATGGCGGGAATCTGGCTAGCGGAATTCGCTCGACACTCGCGTCTAGGCACCACCGTCCGTTTTATAAACGACATTCTGCTGTCGGCACCATCCATTGTGCTGGGGCTGTTCATCTACACCGGCGTCATCTTGCCGTTGAACATACTGACTAATCACCAGATTGGCTTCTCCGCTATCGCCGGCGCTCTGGCACTGGCGCTATTGGTGATTCCAGTGGTGGTGAGAACCACTGACGAGATGCTTCAGTTACAACCCTCAACCATGCGGGAAGCCGCGCTGGCGTTAGGCGTCCCGCAATGGAAACTGACTCTGCAAATCGTATTGCGAGCGGCAAAAGCGGGCGTGGTGACCGGGGTGCTTCTCGCACTGGCGAGAATCACCGGTGAAACAGCGCCGCTGTTGTTTACAGCGTTCGGCAACCAGTTCTGGAGCAGCAATCTTCTGAAACCGATTGCCAGCGTGCCCGTAGTGGTTTTCCAGTACGCCATGAGCCCATTCGATGACTGGCACTCTCTAGCCTGGGCTGGCGCATTGGTGCTGACCTTGTTTGTACTGATACTCAGTTTACTGTCCCGCTTGATCCTTTTACGCAATAGGTTGACCTGATGAATAGCCGTGACCTTGCCGACGACAGAACTAAAATTCGCGTTCGTGGCCTGGAGTTTTTTTACAATAATCAGCGGTCTCTGAACTCCATCGATATGGATATTCCAGAGAAACGTATCACTGCAATCATTGGGCCGTCAGGTTGCGGGAAGTCGACATTACTGCGGGTGTTCAACCGTATCTACGCCATGTACCCGAAGCAGGAAGCGCGGGGTGAGGTGCTGCTCAACGGAGAGAATATTCTCGCGCCTAGTTACTCGATGAACCGCCTGCGTAGCCATATCGGCATGGTCTTCCAGAAACCGGTACCGTTTCCGATGTCCATTTACGATAACGTCGCTTACGCCGTGCGTCACCATGAAAAACTTTCCCGTCGTGAAATGGATGAGCGCGTAGAGCAGGCGTTAAATGGAGCTGCGCTTTGGGACGAGGTAAAGGACAAGCTCAAACAAAGTGCACAGAGCCTTTCGGGTGGTCAACAGCAGCGCCTGTGCATAGCCCGCACCATCGCTTTGCGCCCCCAAGTATTGCTTCTAGATGAGCCAACTTCCGCTCTTGACCCGATATCCACCGGGCGCATAGAGCAGTTGATTACTGAGTTGAAAGAGCAATACACCGTAATCATCGTGACCCACAACATGCAGCAAGCGGCACGGGTGTCGGACTACACCGCCTTTATGTTCATGGGCGAATTGATTGAGCATGATGTGACCGATAAGATTTTCACCATGCCAAAAATGAAGCAGACGGAAGACTACATTACAGGTCGCTTTGGATAACCAATCCCTTTCCTTCAGTACATAAGCTCTCAGCCCCTAGAGCTGCAAGGAGTTCGTCAGCTTGGTGAGAACATTAGTGGCCATCGCCATAAGCGCATCGCTTGGAGGGTGGCTACGCAGTATTTTGGGGGCGAAGCTCAAGGATTTGTTTCCGAGCGTGCCCGCAGGAACGCTCGTAGCGAATTTAGTTGGGGGGTACTTCATTGGCCTGACCATCGGCTTTTGGGCGGATTCGCCGCTGCTCTTTCCTCACTGGCACCTTGCGATCATCACAAGCTTTTGCATAGGGCTCGCGGTCTTCTCACTAGCCTCGGCAGGATCGGCTACGTTAAGCCACAAAGAACGGTTTATTCCTGCAATTGGGGCTATCTCGCTTCACGTCGTAACCGTGCTTGCCATGACTGCGCTGGGAGCATTCACGTTCCAGCGGATAAGCGACATCTAGAACGATTAACCATAAGTTGATATGACATATGTGTAGTGATTTCAGCCCAGGCTAAATCCTTGCGCAGAACGACAGAAACAGAAAGCCCGGCGCGAAGCCGGGCTTTTTGTATTTCGGATGGGGCTGGTCCCTCAGCAAATTCGAGTGTAATTCAGGGAGACCTATTGTGCAGCTAACACTTTCCCGTAGGGTCGGTATTAGATATGAATTGCACGGAAGCCACTGCCCGGTGAGCATTCCCTATCTGTGACGGCTGACATGACGAGCTGGCGCTGCAAGCCATTTAGACATATTTTCTTAACATCGAGGCTACCGAGATAACCGGATGGTTTCGCCACTCCGCCACGTCAGATTGGTGGGAACCATGAGGGGGTTTTCAGTGAGGTCTATCACGACAAAAAATCACCCGCTCAGATTTAGGCCTTTACCTCTCCGGTATCGTCCTGCACATCAAACAATCCTGCAAAAAAAAGATGGAATGCATCCCAGGCACGCGTCCACCAACCACCAGATTCTCCCGCTTCTAATGCGATGAGAGACCGCGTTGCAAGTTTATTCTCGCCGTCATACAGCTCGAAGCTTCCGACTACGTCACCGACGGCAATAGGAGCCTCCAGAGCGTTATTGATGTGCAGGCGGCTTTCCACCTTGCGACTACTATTCTTGGGCAGCGTCAATGTCACATCATCGAGTAATCCAACAGAAATTACGTTTTTCTCACCTTTCCACAGTCGCGGCCTCGCTAATACCTGCCCGCCTTGCTGATAAGTCTTCGTCTCGAAAAAGCGGAAGCCGTACTTCAGTATTTTTTGAGTGTCTTCTGCGCGATTGTTCAGCGTGGTAGAGCCGAATACGGCACTGATAAGACGCCGCCCATCACGAAGAGCAGAAGTGACCATGCAGTATCCGGCCTCCTCCGTATGGCCAGTTTTGAGCCCGTCAACACTTGGGTCGCGCCAGAGAAGAAGGTTGCGATTAGGTTGGCGAATGTTGTTCCAGGTGAAATATTTGTGCGCGTACAACGAATAGTAAGCGGATTCATCATTAATGATCGCCCGCGCAAGCCGGGCCATATCATGAGCCGAGGAATAGTGCTCAGGTGCCGGCAGGCCTGTAGGGTTCATGAAGTGCGTGTCAGTCAGTCCAAGCTGATTCGCTGTAACATTCATCAACCCGGCAAATGCATCTTCGCTACCCGCTATATGTTCAGACAGCGCCACACTAGCGTCATTGCCGGAGTCGATCACCACACCGCGCAGTAGATCATGCACTGGAACAACGGCGCCAGGATCAAGAAACATCCTAGAACCACCGGTTTTCCAAGCATTTTCACTGACAGTAACCGGATCGTCGGCCTTGAGGCGTCCCGCCTGTATCTCATTGGTAGCGACATACACCGTCATCAACTTGGTCAAGCTAGCCGGCGGTAAATGCATATCAGCATTTTGACTACCAATAATCGTGCCTGTCGCTGCGTCCATAAGTACCCAGGATTTAGCGCTCAATTGCGGTGGTGCCGGGATCATCGCTTGGGCAGTCGGTGAGACAGGACTCGGGGTGGATATTGGAGCCGCCCAAACTGGTGTCAGAAAAGAACACGCAAGAATGAGTGTAAGCCGCAATTGATGGTGTTTCACAAGCGCCAACCTCGGATTAGCAGAAAGACGCGCCAGACTAGAGGAGGACTTGGGAAGGCTCAAATTAACCCAGATTAAAATAAATTTAATTAGACGTCGGCGATGATCATCTCGGGCAAGGGACAGATAATCGATACAGTGGCTCCTCCACCGCTCGGTGACTCTTGGATGCGTAGTACGAAACCATGCAACCGGACAATCGCCGATACCAGAGAAAGCCCCAATCCATGCCCTGGTTGCTGTCGAGTAGAATCTCCCCGATAAAGCCTGCGAATCACGCTTTCACGCTCTGCCTCCGGTATCCCAGGGCCGTTGTCCGAGACCTCAATATTGAGAGAGCTATGCTCAAGAGAGCCACTCAAGTGGATCACACCGCCCTCGGGGGTGAATTTGATAGCGTTATCCAAAAGGTTAACCAGCGCCTCAAACAGAAGAGAAACATCACCCGACAACGCCGGAAAATCGTCAGATAGATCAAGGAGCAGTGTTAGCCCCTGCTCCTGTGCCAAGGGCTCGAAAAACTCGTGTGCCTGTGTCAGCAGCAATGCGGGTTGGAACGATTCGAAGCCTGACCTTCTCCTTGTATCTTCAAGTTCAGAAATCCGCAGCAACCCCTGAAAACGCAACATGATGGATTCACTTTCCTCCAACGCCATATCCAAGGTCTCTGCATGGGAACTATCGAGGGGCAACTGCTGTAGCTGGTAAAGATGAGCACGCAGGCGGGTCAAGGGAGTGCGCAGATCGTGCGCGATACCATCACACGCACCTTTAACCTCGTGCATAAGCTGTTCTATATGCTCAAGCATCACGTTGACGGCATTGGCCAACATGTCGAGCTCATCGCGGCGTGAAGAGAGCGGCAGGCGTTCACCGAGGTTGCCCGAGACGATGCTTTCAGTGCAGCGTTGAAGTCGCTGTACTCTGCGTAGTGGCCGTCGCCTCAATAGCCACCAACCTATCAGCCCAGGGATAAGGGTAAGAGAGAATCCCCAAAACAATGCCTGCTCAATGATGCCGCCGACTGCGGAGATAGACCCCCCATCTCGCGACAAGATCAAAATTCGACCGTCGCCACGATGCTGCATCAACGCATGGCTACTTCGGGTTTGTTCTCGTGGCAATGCGATGCTCAAGCCTCGCTCCAGATAATGTACCTGGCCATCATCTGGCAGGCTTGCTCGCAATCGGAGCAGATCACCGGCGACATGGGTGCCGTCGGCTTCAAACAAGCCGTAGGCGTCAATCCCAGAAGTCGAATAGACCTCACTGGCAGCCAATTCGCCTTCCAGGCTTGCATCATCAATTTTTTGGTAATAGTGGGCACGCTGCATCAGCGTACGCTCGGCAACAACCCCAAGATAGGTAGATATTTTCCAATAAAGCACGCCTGTAAAAACGGCTCCCCAAGCGATAAAAAACAAGGCATAAAGCCTGATAAGGCGGCTATTGGAAGAACGCCAGCGCTCATTCCTGGGAGGCAAGAACATAGCCAGAACCGCGTATTGTTTGAATGCAGGGGGAGCCGCTACCTTCGATTTTTTTTCGCAGCCGACCAATATGGACATCAATAATGTTCGTACCAGGATCGAAGTGATACCCCCAAACAGCCTGAAAAAGCATGGTTCTAGTGACCAGCTGACCCGCATTGCGCATGAAATAAGTGAGCAGTTTGAACTCGGTTGGGAGAAGCGAAATCTGCACGTCCGCGCGACTGAGTGATTGTTCGATGAGATCTATATGGAGGTTGCCGCAACTCAATCGACGCTCACTTACACCTGCAGCCGGACGCCTCAGCAGCACTTCCACCCTGGCGATCATTTCGACCGTAGAGAAAGGTTTGGTCAGGTAGTCATCGCCACCCGAACGAAGCCCTTTGACCCGCTCATCGACATCGGACAATGCGCTGATCATCAAGACTGGCGTCTGAATACCGAGGTTTCGTAACGTGCTGATTATCGTCAAACCATCAAAATCAGGCAGCATCCGGTCAAGCGTTATCACATCATGGCCGCCAGAAATCGCCGCTGATAATCCATCACGACCGTTAGCCGCCCATAGAACATCGAACCCATGGGAGGTCAGCGTGTTAACAATAGCCTTGGCTGTAACCTCATCGTCCTCTATCACCAGCGCGCGATTCATTTTTACTCCACACAACGATTGCAAACCTGAAATTCAAGCAAGCTCCAAGCACCGTATATTTTCAAGATTGGTACAGCCTAGGTAGGGAGCATCGGACGGTAAACTAAATTTTTCTTAACCCGCCTTAATTTCGACATTGCTTGAAAAGTGACTATTTTTTTGCGTCTCCACTGCTAAACCTCGTTTCTACGCTGGATTCAGGATATCCCGTCATGACGAAGACCTTATCGAGGCTCGCATTGGCTTGCTTGTTTTTATTTGCCGATGGCATCAAGGCTCAGGATGCCACTCCCACCAAAACACTTACCCTATTTACGACCGGAGGCTTCATCGCGGCGATTCAATCCATAGCTCCCATTTATGAAAAAGCGACGGGATTCAGTCTCATCATCAAAGAGTCCCCACCTACCGGCAATACCCCCATGGCAATCACAAATCGGTTGGTGCGCGGTGAAAATGCGGATGTTGTAATCATGGAGGACTGGGAGCTGCGAAAGCTGATAGATCAAGGTCATTTGCAAAAAGCGAGTCGAATCGATCTTGGCAAGTCGTTCATTGCCATGGCCGTCCGCAAAGGCGCTAAAAAGCCCGATATAAGCAACATGAAGAGCTTCAAGAAAACGTTACTCAACGCCAAGTCCCTGGCTCTATCGGATACGTCCAGCGGAACATATCTGTCACGTATTCTCTTCCCTCAAATGCACATTTCAGAAAGGTTGAAGATCAAGACCCGAACGGTTTCCGCCGAGCCAGTCGGAGAAGCTGTCGCCCGCGGTGAAGCGGAGGTAGGCTTCCAACAATTGAGCAAACTGATGCACATGGAAGGCATTGATGTAATAGGGCTTATTCCAGATCAGGTGCAGAAAATGACGATGTACTCAGCAGCCATCACCACTGGTGGCGTCCAGCAAAAGGAGGCAGCAGCGCTGTTGAAATACCTGAGCTCAAAGGCTGCTAGGACAGCCATCAAGCTAAGTGGATTAACACCTGTGCGATGATTCTCTCAGGATAGCGGCTTGCTGAGCAGTTATGTCTGGAGCACCCAGACGCTTACTATTGGGACACCGCCAGAATTGTTGCGATTTTCTGATTAGTCATTTTGGGAGAATACTTCGCTTGCTGGCTCAAGCTTGCACCATCGAGTTTTTGATGGCTTATCGGGGCCGAGTACTTAGACAAACATCCAGGGCCAGCCGATCTGAATGAACTTGAGCAGCACTCTTGTATTCGTGCCCGGCTTCCTAGCGGCATTCCTTCACCGTGGGAGTTCGTTGATAAGGGTAAAAAGCTGAAGGTCGATGTATTCGGTCAATTAGCACTGGACACTCCTCTCCTGATGTTGGAGACGGCTAGGCAAGGCCTGGGCCTTGCTCAACTCCCCGAGTGGTACCTTATGGATGATCTGGTTAGCGGCCGTTTAGTAAAAGTACTGCAGCAATGGTCAACCGCGGCACCGGGATTGTCGCTCTACTACTCGGGCCATCGTCACCTGCCTGCCGGCCTGCGAGCATTGATTGGCGTTATCCATGAGGTGGGTGACATCAACCAAGTAACTGAACGCGATACTCTCTAGCCTAAATCCCCTTGCGAAGCCCGAGGAACTGGACATCGCCTATGCGGCACATTATCTCTCGGAATCAACGACACTGCCCATCACTCAAATCACCCATAAATGGGCAGGACTGCGTAGCTTCGCTCCAGACAAACGGCAGGTCGTGGGTTTCAGTCCGCAGGACGAAAATTTTTTCTGGCTCGCCGGGCAAGGCGGCAGCGGCATCCTGACCTCCCCTGCATTATCAGTATGGGCGGCTGATTTGTTTTTGGAGGGTGCACCGCCGGACGAACTGTGCAAAGCAGGACTCCAGTTCGACGTCTTTTCACCTGCTCGGTTGTCGAGGGGGGTAAGCCGTAGGGGCGGCCCTGCCCCCCGAATGCAGACAAGCGGCACAAGATCGAAACCCATGGAATGACATAGATTAAATCTGCGGAGGATTTAACGGCAATACAAAACCTGGGACTACAGGATAACGCGCGCGTTCGGCCCTCTGCGGAAACCACAAACACTGGCTTCACAGCAATGTGCGATACCCGCACAGCGCACACGTTCGTCCGCGCTCCTGAGCGCGGTTTCAATGCTGTCCATCTAGACTAGCAATTGCGCCTTGACCTGATGCGCAAATTCCGGACTCACCTCCTGATCCTCATAAAACAGCACATGTGCTCGACCAAACTCGCCATCACGAACGAATTTCTGCGTGCTCGGGACCGGAGCGGTAATGTGTTCACATTGCATGCGAACACGTTTAAACGCATCGGTACAGGGCACGAACTGACGAAATTCCTGCACGGTGTTTGAAAAATTCATGGGGTATTCCCTTAGGGTGAGTAGCGGTCAAACGACATGCGCGATCCGTGCAGGCCCGGCTGGATTGCTGTTCCGTCCCCGACTCGAAGCCCATTGACGAACTGGCTCAAAAAGCTCAGGGAAAAAGTGCAGCCTTCGAATGAACACCAGCCGCTCCTCCAGTTTGAGCGTAACAGCCAAATGAACCGTGCCCATTGTCAGTCCTTTTCTTTCAGCATATCTTGTACAAAACCTATACAAGGTCGCTATAAATGTACAATAAAAAGGATTGGCCACTGACGCTGTACTTCGACGGTCAATGTCCACTGTGTGCGCGTGAAATCAAGATCCTGAATCGACACGCCACAGAGAGTCGACTGCTTTTTATTGACATCAGCAGCGGTGCGTTCGACGCCAAGGCACTCGGGTTCACTTTCGAGCAAATGCAGTCCTCGCTGCACGCCCGTTTCGCCGATGGCCGCTGGGTAACGGGTCTGGACGCCACCTTGTGGAGCTGGCGAGCCGCAGGCTTGGGGTTTTGGGTTGCGCCATTGACATGGCGTGCCATCCGACCGCTGCTTGCTTTAGGTTATCGCTGCTTCTGCCGCTTACGCCCCCATTTGGCATGGCTTCCTCACCCTGATGGCCGCCGTCGCTGTGTGGATGACCGTTGCGGGGTGCCGGAGTCAAAACCCGCACCAGACGAGCGGCCCACGTTGAAAACAAAGCAGCCCTAGAACGCTTCGCTTTGACATTGGCCCGACGAAGAACCTGGGTCATAGCTGATCGGGTGCACAACGTGTTTTCTGGTGCGCAGCAGGCACTCTCCTACTGCCAAGGATTGCCGCCACATGAAGCGCAGCATGGCTGCGAGGAGTCTAAATGAACCCATCAATAGCCAAACATTACCGTGAAATTCTCGTCGCCGTAGGCGAGAACCCTGAGCGTGAAGGACTGCTGGACACGCCCAAGCGCGCAGCCAAAGCGATGCAATACCTTTGCAACGGTTACACGATGAGTCTGGAAGACGTGACCAACGGTGCCCTGTTCGAATCGCAAAACGATGAAATGGTCATCGTGCGCGATATCGAGCTGTATTCATTGTGTGAGCATCACCTGCTGCCCTTCATCGGCAAGGCTCATGTCGCGTACATCCCCACAGGAAGGGTACTGGGTCTATCAAAGGTCGCCCGAGTCGTCGATATGTTCGCCCGCCGCTTACAGATCCAGGAAAACCTCACAAAACAAATTGCTGATGCCATCCATCACATCACCGATGCGGCCGGCGTGGCCGTGGTCATTGAGGCAAAGCACATGTGCATGATGATGCGGGGCGTGGAAAAGCAAAACTCGGTGATGACGACCTCAGTGATGCTGGGGGCCTTTCGCGAGTCATCCGCTACGCGTCTCGAGTTCCTGCAACTGATTGGGCGACGCAGTTAAGGCCCAAAATCTGCACAAGGTGTGGGAGAGGCAAAATGAACAGTTCCTTTGAGATGAACTCACTCGGCTACGGCTACCGCGCCTTGGTGATAGGCGCCAGTGGAGCGCTCGGCGCGGCGTTTTGTGAGTTGCTCAACGAAGATCCACGATGCTCGTTTGTTCGTGAGCTGGGGCGCAATAGTGCTCCAGGATTGGATCTGGAAAAGCCCGACAGCATCGCCAGCGCAGCCGCCGAATTAGCCGAAGAAGCCCCGTATCAGTTGATTTTGCATGCTGCCGGTCTGCTTCATCGCGAAGACATCAAACCTGAAAAAAGTTACACCTCTATTGAAGCGGATGCGCTTCAGGCGATATTCCAAGTCAACACACTCGGGCCTGCACTGATTTTGCGTCACTTCTTGCCCTTGCTTGACGCTCGCGGCGCAATGGCCGTGCTCTCCGCCAAGGTCGGCAGTATTGGCGATAACCGTCTGGGCGGCTGGTATGCCTATCGCGCCTCCAAGGCAGCGTTGAACATGTTGATTAAAACGGCTGCGATTGAACTAGCCCGAACACGCCCTCAGACGCGCTTGCTGAGTCTTCATCCAGGCACGGTCATTTCGGGCCTGTCCCAGCCCTTTAAAGGCGCTTCTGCCGCCAGGCCTGCAAGCCTCGCTGCCCGCGAATTGTTATCACTGATTGACCGCTTGGCGCCTGCCGACAGCGGCGATTTCTTTGCTTATAACGGAGAACGCCTACCGTGGTAGGCAGGGAGTGAACCTTGAATCTGCAAGCGTTGACCGAACGGGCCGCCAATGGCGAAGTACGAGAGTTAGAGCTGCTGTCTCTGGAAGGCGGTTTTTATCTGGCGCGAGTCGGGCTGGATCACGGCCAATTCACGCTGCTGGACGATACAGCGAAGCCTATGCACCTTCGCTCCATCAATCACCTGCGTGAGTTGTTGCAGTTTGTCCCGCCATTCCCCTGCGTGCTTGTGCAGCAGTGCGTCCATGACGAGATGTGCGGCTCACGTGAAGGGCGCATTGAGCCGTTACGCATTCCTTTCTCGCTGACTGCGCCTTGGTGAGTCACCTTCCGTTGGACTCTGTCGAATGAATAAGACTCACCGGCTATGCCTGGTTTTGGGCGACCAGTTGTCTTTTGACCTGGCCTCATTGAAGGGGCTGGACAGCGAGCGTGATACGGTTTTACTGGTCGAAGTGATGGAGGAAGCCAGTCATGTGCCCCATCACCCGCAAAAAATCGCACTGATCTTCAGTGCCATGCGCCACTTTGCTGAGGCATTGCAGCAGCGTGGCATTCGCGTGCAATACGTCACGCTCGATGATCCGCAAAATAGCGGCTCGGTGCCGGGCGAGTTACGGCGCTGGCAGTCGCTGCTGCAGCCGGATGAGTTGCACCTGACAGAATGCGGTGACTGGCGCCTGGAGCAGTCGCTCAAAGATTGCGGCTTGGCGATTCAGTGGCATACCGATACCCGTTTTTACTGCACCCGATTCGAATTTGCATCCTGGGCCGAAGGCAAAAAGCAGCTGCGCATGGAGTTCTTCTACCGCGAGATGCGACGCAAGAGTGGCTTGTTGCTCAACGGCGATGGCAGCCCGGTCGGCGGCGCCTGGAACTTTGATGCCGAAAATCGCAAGGCACTGCCTAAAGGCGTTAGAGCCCCCTCACCCCTCCGTTTTTCGGCCGATGCCATCACTCAGGACGTGCTGGCGCTGGTTGCAAAAAACTTTTCCAGCCACTACGGCGCCCTCGACACCTTTGACTACCCGGTGACTCACGCCGAGGCCCAAGCGCTGTGGGACTACTTCCTTGACTGGGGTTTGGCAGCCTTCGGCGACTACCAGGATGCGATGGCCAGTGATGAACCCTTCCTGTTCCACGCGCGGATCAGCGCCGCGCTGAATATTGGCCTGTTGGATCTGCGTCAATTGTGCAGCGACGTCGAGGCTGCTTACTGGGCGCACAGCATTCCATTAAACGCTGCCGAAGGCTTTATCCGTCAACTCATTGGCTGGCGTGAATATGTACGCGGCGTCTACTGGCTGAAAATGCCCGACTACGCCGGCGGCAATCTGTTTGGCAACAGCAGGCCGCTTCCAGAGTTCTATTGGACAGGCGACACCAAGATGAACTGCATGGGCCAGGCGATCGGCCAAAGTTTGAAACATGCCTATGCCCACCATATCCAACGGTTGATGGTCACCGGCAACTTTGCGTTGCTGGCGGGCATCGCACCGAGCCAGATTTGCGACTGGTACCTGGCGATCTACATGGACGCATTCGACTGGGTCGAGCTACCCAATACATTGGGCATGGTCATGCATGCCGATGGTGGTTACCTGGGCTCCAAGCCTTACTGCGCCAGTGGCCAATATATAAAGCGTATGTCCGACTACTGCCGTAACTGCGCGTACAAAGTCAGTGAAAGCACGACGGACGACGCCTGCCCTTTCAATTCGCTTTACTGGCATTTTCTAATGCGTCACGGCGACCTTTTGCGCAGCAATCAGCGCATGGGCATGGTCTATAAAAACCTCGATCGTATGACTGAATCCAAGCAGCAAGCACTCTGGGATCGTGGCCAGAAACTGCTCGCCAAAATCGATGCGGGGGAGTCGTTTTGAAGAAGAGTGAACTACCGATCAAAACCTGTGCGGTCTGCGGATTGCTCTGCCCTACTAGAAAGATCTTCCAGTCCTAAAAACTTTCGTGCTGCTACGCCGATCTCTTCGACGGAGGATTCGCGATGCCAAATTCAGATCTGCTCCCTTCCCTGCGACTCAAGATCTATCAAAACCAGCTTGCCTTTGAGGCCGCCATCATGGAACTCACGCTTTGCGTCGAGCAGCGTGGATCGGTTCAAGGTAAGCAACGGACAAGCAAGTCCTCAAGCGAATAGCTAGTTTAAAGATGTATGGCAATTGGAGAGGGCCTGAAAGGCTCTCGTCTGGCCGAACATTTTTATCGCCATAACCAGAAAAAATATGGTCGGAATAGGCCTGGGCACCCTAGTCATACGATCTCTAATCATTAACCAAAGAAGCAAAAATCACCCCTCCAACGCAATACTAGAGCCTGCAACGCTCGAAACCCTCTTGCCCAGCCTACTCGAATACGATACAAACCAACCAAGTTGTACGACAACATTATAAAAATGCCCCCGCCACCTGAGTCGGCCTATCACTCTTCGAGACCTGCCATGCCCCGCCCTACGTATGCCCAAACCATACCGCCGCCCTTCCCCCGCCATCTCGCCGTGATCATACTTTTGTGCATGGGCTGCGCGTTCGCCGGTAACCATGTGGCGGCACGGGTCGCTTTTGACGATGGCGCGGGTGTGTTGTTGGCGATTTTGATGCGTTCTGGCGGGACCTTGCTGGTGCTCGCCATCCTGGTGTTGTGGCAAAAACAAAGTCTGCGTCCGCCGCCGGGTACCTGGCACTGGCAGTTGCTGTTGGGCCTTCTGATTACCGTGCAGAGCCTGTGTCTGTACTCCGCTGTAGCACGAATCCCAGTGGCGCTGGCGCTGCTGGTGGCCAACGTGTTTCCTATCTTGCTGGCGTTGCTCACCTGGGTAGTGGGTGGCCCGAGACCGACTGCACGCACCGCTACGTTGATGGGTTTGATTCTGGTTGGGCTGGTGTTTGTGTTGGATGTCCCCGGGCGTGTGTCGACCACGACCAACGTCAGCCAAGAATGGCTGCTGGGCGTCGCGTTCGCGTTCTGCGCCGCCAGCGTGTTCGCATGCGCGCTGTGGATTACTGACCACAAGTTGTCTCAGGTACGTGGTTCGGTGCGCAGTCTGTTGACCATTTTTATCGTATTCGGCAGCGTCAATCTTGCGGGGTTGGCTGGCGCCCTTCCAGGCGGACTAAATCTGCCCGCGACGTCAACCGGATGGTTGGCCCTTGCCACCTTGGTGGTGCTGTACGGCACGGGTTTTATCGTACTGTTTATTTTGGTGCCTCGGCTGGACATGCCACGCAATGCGCCGGTGATGAACATCGAGCCGCTGGCGACGTTGCTGATGGGCTGGATTGTGCTGGATCAGATGCTCAGTGCGGGGCAGGTTCTGGGTGGGGCGATTGTGGTCACCTGTATCGTTTTGCTGACGTATCGCACATCAGCTATCAAGGCTGACGCCAAAGCGCCACGGGCACAGTGCTAATACCAGGGATACTGCTTGGGGTTAAACAACGTAACCGCCGTCCTGCCCGAGAACTTAGGTAGTCATCCATTGTGAATTCATTGAACGAGCGCCCTTTGGAAGATCGGAGGTGTGGAATGAACCCAGTAACACCTGACGGTCGTTACTTTGTTGTCAAAGGGCAGCTGTGGCGATGTTCTAATCCATCGCTTAAGGAGGATGTGCGGCAGAGTCTCGTAGATGAGCTCATGGCAGCTCGACGTGAGGTGAAGAAAGCTAAGGCTTGGTCCGGGTTGTAGCCCGCCTCCAGCCAGACCTCCTGTGATTGCTTGTTGCGCTTCACAACACGTTCACTTGCCCCTGCCAAGTGCTGCCAGAACCTACGGCCGTCCGCACTGCCCGGGTAGTCAGGAAAATAGACGTCTGGGGCTTATGTACTCAAACCGACATCACTTGGCCGGTACCCTTCAAGACGTCAGTCAGACACAGCGGTTCGGCATTCAACCGGGGCGCGAAATACCATGCTGGCGCAGTTTGCGGTAGAGCGTATTACGGCTGATCCCCAGGCGGGCGGCGACATGAGCGATGTGCCAATGTTCCGCCTCAATCAACGTTAGCAGTGTCTGCCGTTCGGACACTCCAAGTGGGTTTTCGGCTAACACGGCTGGAACGGCCGGTAGCAACTCCGCCAAGTCCTCCAGAGTGACACGTCCCTCCATCGACAACGCTATCAGTGTGCGCAGACACGTACGCAGCTGCCGGACATTACCCGGCCAAGGATGCGTCAGCAAACGCTCTCTAACTCCGGCCTCGAGCCGAATCCTTGCATCTTTTGTCTCTTCGCGCAGTAGAAGGTCGAGCAAACGCCCCTTGTCTGAACGCTCACGTAACGGTGGGAGCTGCACGGAGAAACCGGCAATGCGATAAAACAAGTCTTCGCGAAAACGCCCTTCGACCACACAGGTGTGCAGATCCTGGTGGCTGGCACTGATAAGGCGAATATCGAGAGGACGTGCCGTCGCGCCGCCTAGGGGCACCACCTGACGTTCCTCCAGCACCCGCAGCAGGCGAGTCTGCAACGCCAGGGGCATATCGGCGATCTCATCGAGAAATAGAATGCCGCCATGGGCTTGCTCCAGCTTACCGATCATTCCGTCCTTGCGTGCGCCAGTAAAGCTGCCGCCGTGATAGCCGAACAGCTCGCTCTCGATCAGCGTTTCTGGAATGGCCGCGCAATTGATCGCTACAAACGGCTGGCTAACCCTGGAGCTGGCGCGATGCAGCGCAGCAGAAAAAGCTTCTTTGCCTGTACCGGTTTCACCTTGTAAAAACACGGGTACGTCACGCTCCAAAACACGCAATGCGCGAGCAAAGCCGCGTTGCAAGCGCGGATCTTCGAGACACACTTGCCCGTCGTCAATTTTGGGGATTGCAGGAGTGCCGGAAGGCACTCGGCGTAAGGGTTCTCGCAACTGTCCGTAGAGCTGGCGTCCGTCCAGCAGCCGCATTGGCCAGCAGACACTTGGCTGCGAGCTGGCCTGACTCATCACCTGATCGAGAGGTGTCTCCAACAGCATCGTCAGAGATTGCCCAACCACCTGCTCGCGGCTGAGGCCCAGCAGCTCGAGCGCCGCATGATTGACTGAACAGATACAAGCGCTCTCGTCGAAACTGAGCAACCCCTCCCCCAATAGCCCGACGTAGCCGGACTCCGGGTGGAAGCGCAGCAAGTATCGCTGCGGATCATGCCCCAGGAAATAACAGCTCTCGATCAAATGGGCTGTCAGGTTGGTCAATGCCATTGCTTTGAAGTGCTGCTGAAGACCTTGTTCTTCTCGCACAGAAGAGAGGTTAAGAACGGCGAGCAACTCTCCGCTCGCATCAAATATCGGGCTGGCCGAACAGGTTAAGCCGGCATGCTTGCCACGGAAATGTTGATCACGACGGATAGTGACATGCTGTCGCTCGACCAGGCAGGTGCCGACACCGTTGGTTCCCTCACAATCCTCGCTCCATACCGAACCGAGCCACAGTCCGGAACGCTGCAATTCGGCTCGTTCGGAGTCATTGAACACGCTGTCGATCGCCACACCGCGAGCGTCGGTGAGTAGCACCACGTGGCCATCACGTCCGAGCTGTTGGTGCAAGTTGCTCATCTGCCAGTGAGCCACAGCGATGATGTGTTCCAGTGGCGCGCGGTGATCCTGCAAGCGTGGATGCTCAACCACGTTAGGTGCGCGGCGACTGGCAGGATCGAGCTGATATTGATCCAGGCACCGACGCCAGGATCGTGTGATGGCCAAGTCAGCAATAGGGCCATGGGTGGCGTGAGTACCCTGCACGGCTTGCAGCACTTGTTGTGCATGGGCGTTGATCAAGGCCGGCTTCATTATTCTTGTTCTCCGTTACGGTTAGGACACGGGTCTGTTCGCAGCTTATATGAAAAGATCGCAACCAGCGCTTTTGCACCGAGTGACACTCTGTCATCCATCATTTTCAGAATCGTGACACATCTGCGAATCCAAGCCTGAGCAACACCGCAGCAGCCGCTCTGCAATGGGGCTTTCGCGAAGGTGGCCCGAGCCTTGCTCAGGGGCAAGTTGTACAAAAACAACAAGATCGGAGAAGCCCCATGAACATCGCTTTTGAAACACCTCTGCACACGCCAACTGCTCAACTCGCGGCTTGGGTCGAAAACCTCGGCGAGCGTCTCGCCCAACGTGATGTGGACGGCGTACTGGAACTGTTTGCCGAAGAGTGTCACTGGCGTGACCTGCTACTTTTCAGCTGGAACCTGGTGACACTCGAAGGCAAGCCTGCCATCCGAGACATGCTCGAAGCACGCCTCGACCAGACTCGTCCTGAGCGATGGAAACTGGAAGGTGAAGCGACGCTGAATGACGGTGTGCTCGAAGGTTGGATCAGCCTGGAAACCGAAGCGGCGCGAGGTAAAGGCTACGTTCGCCTAAAAGACGGTGTGTGCTGGACGCTGTTGACAGCCATGCGCGAGCTCAAAGGCTTTGAAGAACCCAGTGGCCGCCGTCGTCCAATGGGTGCAAGTCATGGTCACACCCACGCCGACAAACGCAACTGGTTAGAGCGTCGCCAAGATGAAGAAGCTTCGCTAGGCATTACCACCCAACCTTACTGCCTGATCGTTGGTGGCGGCCAAGGTGGGCTGGGGCTCGCTGCGCGGCTCAAGCGAATGGGCGTGCCAACTCTGATCGTCGACAAAGCCGAGCGTCCTGGAGATCAGTGGCGCGGTCGCTACAAGTCGCTGTGCCTGCACGACCCTGTCTGGTACGACCATATGCCTTACCTGCCCTTCCCCGATCACTGGCCAGTCTTCACCCCAAAAGACCAGATTGGAGACTGGCTGGAAATGTACACCAAAGTCATGGAGCTCAATTATTGGCCGCGTACCGAATGCGTGAGTGCCAACTTTGACGAGCAAAGTGGCACCTGGAAGGTTGAAGTGCAGCGCGATGGCGAGCGTGTGACTTTACAGCCTACACAGTTGATCCTCGCCACTGGCATGTCTGGCGTCCCCAACGTTCCTGTTTACCCGGGTGCTGAGATTTTCAATGGCCAGCAGCACCATTCCAGCCGCCACCCCGGCGGGGACGCCTGGCGCGGCAAGCGCGCGGTTGTCATCGGTGCCAACAACTCTGCTCACGATATCTGCGCCGACTTGGTGGAGAACGGTGTCGAGGTGACCATGGTGCAGCGCTCCAGCACCCACATCGTACGCTCCGACAGCTTGATGGAGCTGGTCTTCGGCGGGCTCTACTCTGAAGACGCCCTGGAGACAGGCTTGACCACCGACAAGGCTGACATGCTATTCGCCTCTATCCCCTACAAAGTGATGCCAAGCTTCCATCAACCCATCTTTGAAGCGATCAAGGAGCGTGACAAGGACTTCTACGAGGGTTTGACCAAGGCCGGCTTCATGCTGGATTTCGGTGACGACGAATCTGGCCTTTTTATGAAGTACGTCCGCCGTGGTTCTGGTTACTACATCGACGTCGGCGCCTGCGAACTCATCGCTAACGGCACGATCAAGCTCAAAAGCGCGCCAGGCCTGGGTGTCGAACGCATCGAAGCAGATGCCGTCGTCCTCAACGATGGCAGCCGCCTACCTGCAGATCTGATCGTCTACGCCACGGGCTATGGCTCAATGAATGGGTGGGCGGCGAAGCTGATTTCCCAGGAAGTCGCTGACAAGGTCGGCCGTTGCTGGGGACTGGGGTCTGGAACCACGAATGATCCTGGTCCTTATGAGGGCGAACTGCGCAACATGTGGAAGCCCACACAGCAGGAAAACCTCTGGTTCCACGGTGGCAACCTGCACCAGTCACGGCATTATTCGCTGTATCTGGCGTTGCAGTTAAAGGCGCGCTTCGAAGGCATCGACACATCCATCTACGGCCTTGCAAAGAGTCATCACACTGGCTGAGTCAGAAGGCGCCCAACCGAGGTTGGGCGCTCAATCGGCACGAAAACGCTGGCTGAGCGATCCTTGAAAATGCTCCAGCAGAAAATCCACGAACACTCGTGTTTTGGCCGGCAAAGCTTTTCGGGACGAGAAGTACACCGAAACGACACCTAGATCCACATACCAATCCGGTAACAAACAGTACAACCCATCCATATCCTTGAGGGTATAGTTTTTTCCGTAGAGTTTGGCGTTACGAACGGCGGTATCAGTCAAAGGCATGAATACATCTCCTCGTCTCGTTCGATTGAGGAGAGATGTACGGGTCCGGCGATGCGTCATCTATCTGGAAACGGCTATCAGCAAAGCCCGGATTTCAATGTACTCATTGATGTACTTAAAATTCGTGGCTGCAGGTAGATTTCGGTAGAATTCGCCGGAACGAAAAAAGAGGCCGAAGCCTCTATTTTCTAGATTTGCAGAGCTCAATGGAGCTCTGCAAAACAACATCTGGAGCGGGAAACGAGACTCGAACTCGCGACCCCGACCTTGGCAAGGTCGTGCTCTACCAACTGAGCTATTCCCGCGTCTTGGTGTGGCGCATTCTATAGAATCCAGAAGCCCCGTCAACCCTTTGATTCAAAAAAGTTTTATTTCTTTTCCACGTCGGTCTTCAGATGCGGCCAGGCAGCCCGCAGGTATTGGACCATGGACCACAATGTCAGGCCGGCAGATACCAGCAGCAAGGCATAACCGATCAAGACCCAGAAGGTAAAGTCCGATGGATTGGCCAGCAGGATCACCAGCGCCAGCATTTGCGCGGCGGTTTTCCATTTGCCCAGGTTCGACACGGCAACGTGAGCCCGTGCACCGAGTTCGGCCATCCACTCGCGAAGTGCCGAGACGACAATTTCGCGACCGATGATGACGGCCGCCGGCAGCGTGAGCCACAGGTTGCCGTGTTCTTGCACCAGCAACACCAGCGCAACGGCCACCATCAGCTTGTCAGCCACGGGGTCAAGGAACGCCCCAAATGGTGTGCTTTGCTCCAGACGACGGGCCAGATAACCGTCCAGCCAGTCTGTGGCGGCGGCAAATGCGAAGACCGAAGCGGAGGCCATGTAGCTCCATTGGTACGGCAGGTAGAACAGTAAAATGAAGATCGGGATGAGCAGGACGCGTAGAACGGTAATCAGATTAGGGATATTCATCGGCACAACTGGCTACGAGGTGAGGTGGCATTCTACTCGCTGTGCAGATTTGCATAAATCAACTCTGCGAGCTTTTTACTGATCCCGGGTGCTTTGGCGATCTCTTCGATGCTGGCACGAGACAGCTCCTGCAATCCACCAAAATGTTTTAACAAATCGCGGCGGCGTGTCGGTCCGACGCCTGCAACGCCCTCAAGTGTCGAGGTGCGCCGGGTTTTACCACGGCGGGCCCGGTGCCCGGTAATGGCGAAACGGTGGGCTTCATCGCGTATCTGTTGAATCAGATGCAGCGCGGGGGAATCACCGCGCAAGGTAAATTCGTGAGCTGCGTCGTTGAGGTACAGGGTTTCAAAACCGGCCTTGCGCGTCGCCCCCTTGGCCACGCCCAGCAGAATCAGGTCAGGCACCGCCAGCTCATTGAGCACGTCGCGGGCCATCGACAGCTGACCCTTGCCGCCGTCCACCAGCAGAATGTCCGGCAACTTGCCCTCCCCGTCCTTCAGTTTACTGAAGCGCCGCGTCAGGGCCTGGTGCATGGCCGCATAGTCGTCGCCCGGGGTGACGCCTTCGATGTTGTAACGACGATAGTCGGACTTGATCGGGCCTTCCGGACCGAACACCACGCACGACGCCACGGTGGCTTCGCCGCTGGAGTGGCTGATGTCGTAGCACTCCAGGCGCTGTGGCGGCTCGTCCAGGTTCAAGACTTCTGCCAGGGCATCGAAACGCGCGGCGACGTGTTGACGGTTGGCCAGCCTCGCGCCCAACGCCTGCTCCGCATTGGTGACCGCCAATTGTTGCCAGCGTGCTCGCGTACCCCGTACCCGATGGCTGATGGTCAACTCGCGACCGCGCAGCTCTTCGATGGCCACAATGAGGGTCGGAAAGTCTTCGTGAACCACGTTGACGATCAGTTCGCTCGGCAGGTCGCGCTCAGGACTGGTAATGAAGTACTGGCCGAGAAAGGCAGCCATGACCTCGGAAACGTCCTCGTCGATGCCGACCTGAGGGAAGAAGTTCTTGCTGCCCAACACCCGCCCACCGCGCACGCTGATCAGGTGAACACAGGCACCACCCGGATTGACGAACGCAGCGATCACATCGATATCGCCGGTTCCGCCTTCCATGCTTTGCTGATCCTGGACCCGACGCAGCAGCGAAATCTGGTCACGCAACTCGGCGGCGCGCTCGAACTCGAGGTTGATCGCCGCCTCTTCCATGCCCGCGGACAACTCGTCGGTCAGCGCATTGCTGCGGCCTTCAAGGAACATCACTGAGTGGCGAACGTCCTCGGCATACACTTCGGGCTCTACCAGCCCGACACACGGGGCCTTGCAGCGCTTGATCTGGTATTGCAGACAAGGGCGCGTGCGGTTCTTGTAATAGCTGTCTTCGCACTGGCGAACAAAAAACGTTTTTTGCAGCAAGCTCAAGCTTTCGCGAATCGCGCCCGCGCTGGGATACGGACCGAAATACTTGCCCTTGGCCTTTTTCGCACCGCGATGAATGCTCAGACGAGGAAACTGGCCATCCGAAAGAAAGACGTAAGGGTAGGATTTGTCATCGCGCAGCAGGATGTTATACGGCGGACGCCACTCCTTGATCAGCGTCTGCTCAAGCAGCAAGGCTTCCGTTTCGTTGGCCGTGATGGTGGTTTCGACCTGGGCGATACGGGCGACCAGCGCCGCCGTCTTGGGTGCGAGACCGGATTTGCGGAAGTAGCTCGACAGGCGATTTTTCAGGTTCTTGGCTTTGCCGACATACAGAAGGCGAGCATCGCTGTCGAACATGCGGTAGACGCCGGGGCGCCCACTGACGGTCGACAGAAAAGCGCCTGGATCAAAGACTTCGGTCATTTTCAGAGGCTGGCATCGACCATGCCGTGACGCACCGCCAACAGCGTCAGCTCGACATCACTGCTGATCGAGAGCTTCTCGAAAATGCGGTAACGGTAAGTGTTGACCGTTTTGGGCGACAGGCAGAGCTTGTCGGAAATGATCTGGACTTTCTGACAGCCGACAATCATCAATGCGATCTGGATCTCGCGTTCCGACAGCGCGTCGAAGGGCGAATCGTTGGTCGGCTGAAAGGATTTGATCGCCAGTTGCTGTGCAATCTGCGGGCTGATGTAGCGTTGCCCGGCAAACACCAGGCGAATGGCCTGGACCATTTCCGGCAACCCGGCGCCCTTGGTCAGATAACCGGCGGCACCGGCCTGCAGCAGCCGCGTAGGAAACGGATCTTCCTCGCACACGGTGACCGCGACGACTTTGATGTCCGGATGACTGCGCAATAATTTGCGCGTGGCTTCAAGACCGCCGATCCCGGGCATCTTGACGTCCATCAGCACCACATCGGGTTTCAACTCACGCGCTTTAAGCAGGGATTCCTCCCCCGACTCAGCCTGGCCGACTACTTGCAGGCCATCGATGTCAGCCAGCATTCGTGTAATGCCTGTACGAACGAGATCATGGTCATCGACTACTAGCACCCTAATCAAGCAGACACCTCGCGATATGGTCTTATTGGGTTGCCGGACACCTTAGCAAAAAGCGACTGGCAGACCTAGCGGCAAGCGCTATATAAAAAGTTTCAATACATCTTGAAAGGCTTGTCGCTAGCGTGTTTCAGCGGTACAGCTCATCGACATCACGCTGCATTCTCAGGAAACACTCGTCTTGGCCGGCTACCTTCAGTCCTTTTCTCTCGTACAGCGCTTTGGCCGGATTCGTTTCAAAAACTGTCAGGCGTAATGCTGGACGCCGTTCCTTGCACGCCATGGCCAATACCTGATCGATCGCCCAGGAACCGGCACCCTGCCCCTGAAACGCTTCCAGCACGTGCAATTCGCGGATATACAAAGCCCTGGAGTCGCGACTGAGGCTCACATAACCCAGCAAGACATCGTCCCGGACAATCAACCAGTTCTCGCGCCCGGCCCAGGCGACATCGAACGCCTCGTCCTGCCAGAGCAGGTCATTTTGAATGTAATAGCGGAGCATGTTGCGACAGGTCAGTTCGCGAGCGAAATCAAGGTCGCCGGATGTTGCCGGGCGCCAGTCAAAAGCCATTAAAACCTCCGCAGGTGCCAACGATCAGTGTCGTCATGGTTCGCCCTTGTGACATCACTCGTGAGTGACGCCCAAAGTGTGTCACAAACCTCGACCACTCAAGCGATAGAAAAGGTGATCGGTCATCGATAGCATTTTCTGATTGAAACCGCGCACCGGCCTCTAGTAAGCTCGGCGCATTCATCGGAGACAGACCATGTTCAACGCCCTCTTACAGCTTCGTACCGCCAGCGCCTCGCGCTCGGTTACGGCTGCCCGGGCGACTGACGTTTGTGCTCCGGTCAGCTTTTATTTTGGGTATTGGTTTAGCCACTGGCGCGCCTGATACCCACACGGCGCCCACTTTAAACGGGTCGCCACCAGAGAATTCTTAACCCCCGGTCGGCTTCCCGACCGGGGGTTTTGTTTTTTCAGCCCCTGATTTTTTTGCGACACACCAGACAACCAGAGGATTTACGAAATGAACTACGCCACTTATTACCGTTACGACAGTTTTTCCGCCTGGCGATTTAGCAGCCTCCGCTCGGGACAGCCTGCCGCCTCCGATCGGTCACCCACAGGTGGCAAGCACACACACGCAGCCAATCCGGCCAATTGTCGAACACCCCAGTAGGGCCGAGCGCGCGGGAACGAACCCGCCGCCAGCCCAGGAAGCCTGAATATGAACTCGTCCGTCTCTGCTCTGCCGCTGTCCACCTTGAGTCCCGCCAATGAAGCGCTGACCCTGCGTCTGCCCAGCTCGTTGCAACTCAAGCAGCAACTGCCCCTCAACAACGCCCTGACCCGGCAAGTCGCCGCCCACCGCGACGCGGTCCGCGCGATCCTCAACGGTGAAGATTCCCGTCTGCTGGTCATCGTCGGCCCTTGCTCGATTCACGATCCCCAGTCCGCCCTCGAATACGCCACCCACCTCGCTCGCCTCGCCGCCGAAGTCAGCGACCAGCTGTTGCTGGTAATGCGCGCCTACGTCGAAAAGCCCCGCACCACGGTCGGCTGGAAAGGCCTGGCCTACGACCCGCAGCTTGACGGCAGCGATGACATGGCCGGCGGCTTGACCCTGTCCCGTGAACTGATGCGCGAAATGCTGCGCCTCGGCTTGCCAATTGCCACCGAACTGTTGCAACCGATGGCGGCCGGCTACTTCGACGATCTGCTGAGCTGGGTCGCCATCGGTGCCCGCACCACTGAGTCGCAAATCCACCGGGAAATGGCCAGCGGCCTGAGCATGCCCGTCGGATTCAAGAACGGCACCGATGGCGGCGTGGCCGTTGCCAGCGATGCCATGCGTTCGGCCGCCCACCCGCATCGTCATTTCGGTGTCGACAGCCAGGGGCATCCTGCGATCATTCAAACCCCTGGCAATCCCGACACCCATCTGGTGTTGCGCGGCGGTCATCGCGGGCCGAACTACGATCGCGACAGCGTCGCCCAAGTGAACAGCGACTTGACCCGACTCAAGATCCCCGCACGGATCATGGTCGACTGCAGCCACGCCAACAGCGGCAAAGACCCGGCTCGTCAGCCCGCCGTATTCAACGATGTGCTTGAGCAACGCCTGCAAGGCGATCAATCGCTGATCGGCATGATGATCGAGAGCCATTTGTTCGAAGGCTGCCAGCCCTTGAGCCCATCGCTGCGCTACGGCGTATCAGTGACTGATGGCTGCCTCGGCTGGACCGGAACGGAACACCTGTTGCGACAGGCCGTCGACCGGCTGCGAGCACAGAACGGCGTTCAGCGACCGGCATAACCACCGCCGACCTTCCAGCCCTCGATTCGAGGGCTGGGCGTCTGAAAAGCGAATCGGTTGACAGGTAAACGGCGTTGACACAGTAGGCCGTTGCATTGATGCGCTCGGCGAACGACAAAAAGATGTCCAAATATTCCGAACGGGACCTCAGGCTCTTTCGAACTTTCCTACGTTTTCTATACCTTTTTCATCAACTTACAGCGGATTCCTCATACATCGCCGAGCCGCTGGTGTGCTTTAGAGTGAGCCCATATTCACATCTCTGAACCATCGCGAAAAAGGAATGAACATGCTACGGAATGCAACTACTCAGTATCCAATCCTGTTGACCCACGGCCTCTTCGGCTTTGATCGCATTGGCAAAGTCGAACTCTTCCATGACGTCAAGCAGGCCCTCAGAAGTGCCGGTGCAAGAGTGTTCATCCCCCACCTCTCGGCTACCCAAAGCAACGAAGTGCGCGGTGACCAACTGTTGGCACAGATCGAACGGGTGCTGGAAGGAACCGGCGCCCACCAGGTCAACCTGATCGGTCACAGTCAGGGTGCCCTCGCGGCACGTTACGCCGCCGCCATCGCGCCGGAGATCGTCGCGTCGGTGACTTCGGTCAGCGGCCCGAACCACGGCTCGGAACTGGCCGATTTCCTGCGCAAGGCCCTCACACCGGGACGCCTGCCGGAACACGTGGCGGCCACGGTTGCCACGTTGTTTGCTGACTTTCTGTCGTTGCTCAGCGGTCATCAGCATTTGCCGCAGAACGCCATCGCCGCGCTCAACGCCTTGACCACCGAAGGTGTGGGCGCGTTCAACGACAAATACCCGCAAGGACTGCCGAAAACCTGGGGCGGCAAGGGGCGCGAACTGGTGAACGGCGTGCGTTATTACTCCTGGAGCGGCACATTGCAGGGTGACCTTCTCGATAAAGGGTTGGGGGCGGTCAGTCCGCTGCACGGTTTCCTCCAGGCCTTCTCTCGCTACTTCACCACCGAGGCAGAGCAAAATGACGGCATGGTGGGCCGCTACAGCTCCCATTTAGGCAAAGTCATCCGCTCCGACTATCCGCTGGATCATCTGGACAGCCTCTGTCAAACCGCCGGCCCGCTGCGCAGGGGCATCGATCCGATTGCCTTGTATGTGCAGCATGCCGAGCGCCTGAGAAATGCCGGCCTATAATCTGTCCGGAACTTTGTCGAGAAATAGGCCACTGAATCCGGTAGGCTCCGCACTTTACTGAACATTGAAAGGAGAATTTTCCATGGCTAAAGCCACTGCCCGTCACATCCTGGTTAGCTCGGAAGACAAGTGCAACGAACTCAAGGCCCAGATCGAAGGCGGCGCTGATTTCGCCGAAGTTGCCAAAGCCAACTCCACTTGCCCATCCAGCCGCCAGGGCGGCGACCTCGGCTCGTTCGGTCCAGGACAGATGGTCAAGGAGTTCGACACCGTCGTCTTCAGCGCACCTATCAACGTGGTGCAAGGCCCGGTCAAGACCCAGTTCGGTTACCACCTGCTGGAAGTGACCAGCCGTCAGGACTGATCAGCACTCTGATATTCTGCACAGCGGCCCGCCTTTTGGCGGGCCGTTGTGTTTCGGATACGTAATACGGCTGGCGAGGGACGCGCCGCTAGCGTACAAATTGCGGTTATCGACCACCCGGCTCTAAGGCTGACAATGCGACTGGCTTTCCCCACTTTGTTGTTCACTGCCATGGCCCTGCTGTTGAGTGCCGTCGGTGTGAATGCTGCACCGCAACATGCGTTGACCGTGTACGGTGAACCGGCGAAGTACCCCGCCGGCTTCAGTCATTTCGCCTACGCCAACCCGCAAGCCCCCAAGGGCGGCACGATGCGTCGCTCGGCCATCGAGATCGGGCATTTCGACCATATATTGCCGTACATCGACAAAGGCATTGGCGTCACGCAGATCGACGGCTTGCTCTACTCGCCCCTGGCCCAGCGTTCGCTGGACGAACCCTATACCGTGTACGGTCTGGTGGCACAGAAAATGGAGCGCTCCGACGACGGTATGTCGCTGCGCTTCTATTTGAATCCGAAGGCGCGTTTCGCCGACGGCACACCGATCACCGCCCAGGACGTGCGCTACACCTTCGACCTGCTGATGACCCAGGGCAGCCTGCGCTATCGCACCCAGTTCGCCGACGTCAAAGGCGTCGAAGTCGAAGGGCCGCTAACGGTCCGGTTCGACTTCAAAAGCAACGAAAACCGTACCCTGCCCCTCGACATCGCCACGTTGCCGGTATTTCCCGAACACTGGTGGAAGACCCGTGACTTCGCCAATGGCGGTGGTTATGAGGCGCCATTGGGCAGCGGCCCTTATAAGGTGGGCAAGGTCGACTCCGGTCGCAGCATTACCTTCGAGCGCAATGCCACCTGGTGGGGCAAGGATTTGCCGGTCAGCCGCGGCCTCTACAACTTCGATCATTTCAGCATCGAGTACTTCGGCGATACCGACGTCGCACGCCAGGTCCTGCGTGGCGGCGCCTATGACTACAACCGCGAATTCTCCGCGACCGGTTACTCCATCGGCTACGAAAGCCCGGCCCTGAGCGACGGTCGCCTGCAAAAAGCACATCTGGCCACAGAAGCTCCGCAATCGGCCCAGGGTTTTGTCTTCAACCTGCAAAAACCGATATTCCAGGACCGCCGAGTGCGCCAGGCCCTGGCCATGCTCTGGGATTTCGAGTGGAGCAATCGGCAGATGATGCGCGACCTGTACATCCGCCAGCAAAGCTTCTTTTCCAACACCGACCTCGCCGCCCGCAAACTGCCGGACGCCGGCGAGCTGGCCATTCTCGAACCGCTGCGTGGGCAGATTCCCGACGAAGTCTTCACCCAGGTCTTCGAAGCGCCGAAAACCGATGGCAGCGGTCTGATTCGCGACAAACAATTGCAAGCGCTGGACTTGCTCGAGCAGGCCGGCTGGAAACCCGACGGCGACCAACTGGTCAACGCCGAGGGCACGCCGCTGAGTTTCACTTTTCTGGTCAGCCAAAACGGCATGGACCGATTGCTCCTGCCATACAAGCGCACCTTGAAACAGATCGGCATCGACCTGAACATCCGCCGCATCGACGCGTCCCAGTATGTGAATCGCCTGATGAGCCGCGATTACGACATGATCGTCACCGGCTACCCGGTCACCACTTCACCGGGTGGCGAGCTGTTCAACTACTTCGGCTCGGTCTCGGCCAACGACCCCGGCGCCAACAACTACATGGTGCTGAAGAACCCGGCGGTCGACACCCTGATCAACGGCCTGGTCCGCGCCAACACCCAGCCCGAAATGCTGCGTTACGCCCACGCACTGGACCGGGTGCTGCAATGGAACTACTACTGGATTCCCAACTATTACCCGCCGGGCACTTCAACGGTGTGGTGGAACCGGTTCGGCATGCCCAACGAGCAGGCCAGTAATGACGAAGCCATCGAAAGCTGGTGGGAAGTGAGCACCACGCCGCTGACCAACCAGCAGATGACGGCGGAAAAAATCCGCCGTGGCACACCCGGAGGGCCGCATTGATGTGGGCTTACATACTGCGGCGTCTGCTGCTGATCATCCCGACGCTGGTGATCATTCTTCTGGTCAACTTCGTCATCGTCCAGGCTGCACCGGGCGGTCCGGTGGAGCAGGCCATCGCGCACTTGCAAGGCATCGGTGGCGCCAGTGTCGGCGGCGGCTCCGGGGAGACCATGTCCGGCACCTCCCGGGCCAGTCGCGGTCTCGACCCGCAATTGATCAAGGACATCGAAAAGCAGTACGGCTTCGACAAACCCGCACACGAACGCCTGTGGCTGATGCTCACCAGCTACGCGCGCCTGGACTTTGGCAAGAGCTTCTTCCGCGGCGCCACCGTCACCGACCTGATCCTGGAAAAAATGCCGGTAACCATTTCCCTCGGGCTATGGGCGACGCTGATCACGTACCTGGTGTCGATCCCGCTGGGCATCCGCAAGGCCGTGCATCATGGCAGCCATTTCGACATCTGGAGCAGCACGGCAATCATCATCGGTTACGCGATGCCGGCGTTCCTGTTCGCGATGTTCCTGATCGTGGTCTTCGCCGGTGGCACCTCGCTGAACTGGTTCCCTGTGCGCGGACTGGTGTCGGACAACTTCGAATCGCTGTCGACCGTGGGCAAGATCGCCGACTATTTCTGGCACCTGGTGCTGCCGGTGACGGCGTTGGTGATCGGCGGTTTCGCCACGCTGACGATCCTCACCAAGAACTCGTTCCTCAATGAAATCACGCGCCAGTACGTGGTCACCGCACGGGCCAAAGGCTTGAGCGAACGACGCGTGCTGTACGGCCATGTGTTCCGCAATGCGATGTTGCTGGTGGTGTCGGGGATTCCCCAGGCGTTCATCAGCGTGTTCTTCGCCGGGTCGCTGCTGATCGAAGTGATTTTCTCCCTCGATGGCCTGGGGCGCATGAGCTATGAGGCTGCCGTGTCGCGGGACTATCCGGTGGTGTTCGGCTCGCTGTTTATCTTCACGCTGTTCGGGCTTTTGATAAAACTGATCGGCGACCTCTGCTACACCCTGGTCGACCCGCGTATCGACTTTGCCGCGAGGAACGCCTGATGTTCAAGCTCTCGCCGTTAGGCCGTCGCCGCTTTGAACGCTTCAAGAAAAACCGTCGGGGCTGGTGGTCGCTGTGGCTGTTCATTGGCCTGTTTCTGCTGACCTTGGGCGGTGAGTTGATCGCCAACGACAAACCGCTGGTGGTCAGTTATCAGGGCCAGTGGTACTTCCCGGTATTCAAGCGCCACACCGAGCAGGAGTTCGGCGGGCAACTGCCATTCCAGGCTGACTATCGCAGCGACTACGTGCAAAAGCTGATTCACAAGGACGGCGGCTGGATGCTGTTCCCGCCGATCCCGTTCAGCGATGACACGCCCAACTATGAACTCAATACACCGGCGCCGAGCCCGCCCTCCAGCGTCAACTGGCTGGGCACCGACGACCAGTCCCGGGACGTCATGGCCCGGGTGATTTTCGGCGCACGGGTGTCGATCCTGTTTGCGTTGATGCTGACCTTCGTCAGCGCCTTGATCGGCATCGCCGCCGGCGCTTTGCAAGGCTATTACGGCGGCTGGGTCGACCTGCTGGGTCAACGCTTGCTGGAGGTCTGGTCCGGTCTGCCAGTGCTGTACTTGCTGATCATTCTGTCGGGGTTCGTCGAACCGAATTTCTGGTGGCTGCTGGGGATCATGGCGCTGTTTTCCTGGCTGGCGCTGGTCGACGTGGTGCGCGCCGAGTTCCTGCGCGGGCGCAACCTGGAATACGTCAAAGCCGCCCGGGCGCTGGGCCTCACGGATCGAAAAGTGATTGTCCGGCATATCCTGCCCAACGCCATGAATGCGACCTTGAGCTACCTGCCGTTCATTCTCACCGGCGCCATCTCCACCCTCACGGCCCTGGATTTTCTCGGCTTCGGCATGCCGGCCGGCAGCGCATCGCTGGGCGAGCTGATCGGGCAAGGCAAGCAGAACCTGCAAGCGCCGTGGCTGGGGCTGACGGCGTTTTTCACCCTGGCGCTGATTCTTTCCTTATTGGTGTTTATCGGCGAGGCGTTGCGCGATGCCTTTGATCCCCGATCCTGACGCGGACTGTAGATATGAGTACCAACCTGATCGAAATCCGTGACCTCAGCGTGGCCTTCAATGGCCAGACGGTGGTGCGCAATCTGTGCCTGGACATCCATCCCGGCGAATGCCTGGCATTGGTCGGCGAATCGGGCTCCGGCAAATCGGTGACCGCCCACTCGATCCTGCAACTGCTGCCCGAGACCGGCACCCGGACCACGGGCAGCATTCGCTATCGCGGCAAGGAGTTGCTCGGTGCCCCGCCCCAGGTGTTGCGTGAGCTACGCGGCAACCGGATCGCGATGATCTTCCAGGAACCGATGACCTCGCTCAACCCGTTGCACAGCATCGAAAAGCAGATCGGCGAAACCCTGCTGGTGCACAAGGGCCTGACGGGCAACGCGGCGCAAGCGCGGATTCTGGAGTTGCTGCAGTTGGTCGGCATCCAGAAACCCAAAGAGCGGCTCAAGGCCTATCCCCATCAGCTGTCCGGTGGCCAGCGGCAACGGGTAATGATCGCCATGGCCCTGGCGTGCGAGCCGCAGTTGCTGATCGCCGACGAGCCCACCACGGCGCTGGACGTGACAGTGCAGCGCAAGATTCTGATTCTGCTCAAGTCCCTGCAACAGCGTCTCGGCATGTCGCTGCTGTTGATCAGCCACGACCTCAATCTGGTGCGCAGCATCGCTCAGCGCGTGTGCGTGATGAAGGCCGGGGAAATCGTCGAAGAGGCCACCTGCGAAACGATCTTCACCGAACCGAAACATCCCTACAGTTGCGTGCTGCTGAACGCCGAACCGGAAGGCGAAGCCCTGCCCCGGGACGAGCGCGAGAACGTTCTGGAAGTGGACAACCTGCGCGTGCAGTTTGCCCTTGGTGGCGGCTTGTTCCAGCGCAAGACGTATCTGAACGCGGTGGACGGCATCAGCCTCAACATTCAGCGTGGCAAGACCCTGGGCATCGTGGGCGAGTCCGGTTCGGGCAAATCGACCCTGGGCCAGGCGATTCTGCGTTTGCTCGATTCCGAAGGCAGCATTCGCTTTCAGGGCGAGGCACTGGACGGTCTGACGCAAAAGCAGTTGCGGCCATGGCGCAAGAAGATGCAGGTGGTGTTCCAGGACCCCTTCGGCAGCCTCAGTCCACGCATGTCCGTGGCACAGATCATCAGCGAAGGGCTTGAAGTGCATAGCCAATTGACCGCTGATGAATGCAAAGCCGAAGTGATTCGTGCACTGGAAGAAGTCGGCCTCGACCCGCAAAGCCGTGATCGCTATCCCCACGAGTTCTCCGGTGGCCAGCGTCAGCGAATCGCCATTGCCCGGGCGCTGGTGCTGAAACCGGCGCTGATTCTGCTCGATGAACCGACCTCGGCACTGGATCGCACCGTGCAGAAACAAGTGGTCGCCCTGCTCCGCCAACTTCAGGAAAAACACGGCCTGACCTACCTGTTCATCAGTCATGATCTGGCGGTGGTACGTGCCCTCGCCCACGACATGATCGTGATCAAGGACGGCAAAGTGGTAGAAAGCGGTGCCAGCCACGACGTATTCGATTCGCCGCAGCATCCGTACACCAAAGAGCTGTTGGCGGCGGCGCATACGCGGTAGGCATAATCGCGTCCACATCGATGAACCGCGTCGCGGCCTTCGCGGGCAAGCCTCGCTCCCACAGGTTTTGTGGTTATCGCTGAATTTGTGGCTCGACACAAACCCTGCAGGAGCGAGGCTTGCCCGCGAAGAGGCCCGCCAAGACAACACACATTCTGGACATGAAACCCATGAACACCACCGAAAGCCTCAAGGACTACCAGCGCGTTCGCCTGCTGGCGATCCGTTCGCTGTTCGAGATCATCGAGCAATCCAGCGAGGGTACGGTGATTGTCGACCGCGACGCGAATATCGTCTGGATGAACGAGCGCTACGCCCGCCGCTTCGGCCTGGAATCAGCCGAAGTGGCCATCGGCAAAGCGTGCGAAAGCGTGATACCGGGCAGCTTGTTACGTGAGGTAGTTCGCACCGGTCGCCCGATTTTGCTGGATATGCAGGACACGCCGAAAGAACCCCTGGTGGTCATGCGCTTGCCGATCCACGACGACGCGGGCGCCGTCATCGGCGCCATTGGTTTTGCGCTGTTCGACGAATTGCACAGCCTGTCTCCGATGCTCAAACGCTACCTGAGCATGCAGGAAGAACTGGCCTCTACCCGCTCGTTGCTGCGGTCGCGGCAGACCAAATACAACTTCGCCCACTTCATCGGGACCAGCGCCGCCAGCCTGGAAGTCAAACGCCGCGCCCGGCGCAGTGCCAGTGCCGAGTCACCGGTGCTGTTGCTCGGCGAAACCGGCACCGGCAAGGAGCTGCTGGCCCAGGCGATCCACGGCGCTTCACCCCGCGCGCACAAAGCCTTCGTCAGCATCAACAGCGCAGCGATTCCCGAGTCGTTGCTCGAAGCCGAATTCTTTGGCACCGCGCCGGGCGCCTTCACTGGCGCCGATCGCAAAGGCCGGGCCGGCAAGTTGCAGATCGCCCAGGGCGGCACGCTGTTTCTCGATGAAATCGGCGACATGCCGCTGCCGCTGCAAAGCAAATTGCTGCGCGTGTTGCAGGAAAAGGAATTCGAGCCGGTCGGTTCCAATGAGGTCATTCAGAGTGATGTGCGAGTGATCGCAGCGACCTCCACGGACCTGGAAGCGGCGATCAAGCGCGGCGAATTTCGCGCCGATTTGTATTACCGGCTCAACGTGCTGCCGATCAACGTGCCGCCCCTGCGTGATCGTCTTGATGACTTGCCAGCGCTCAGTGAAGCGATCCTTGAGGAACTTCGCAGCCAGCATGAGCTGAACACCGAAGCCTTGGACCTGCTGGCGCATCACGCCTGGCCGGGCAATATCCGTGAGCTGCGCAACGTGCTGGAACGCGCGGCGCTGCTCAGTGATGACCTGATGCTGAATGCAGGGGACATCCGCGCGGCAATCGGGACGTTCACACCGGTGACGCGTGTGGCGCCGAGGGTCGTTGAGGCCGTTGCGCAGGAAACGTTCAGCGAGGCGCGGGAGCGGTTTGACCGGCAATTGATTGAATCTGCCCTGGCGCAATGCGGGGGCAAGGTGATTGAAGCGGCGGCGCGGTTGGGGCTGGGTCGGTCGACTTTGTATAAGAAGATGGTGGCGCTAGGGATTGCCGAGTCTCCATAAAGAGACATTGATCTCTATTGGTAGACAGGGCCTCTTCGCGGGCAAGCCTCGCTCCTACGGGACCAAGGCGCTCTTGTTTGTGCGGACGACCGCAAATCATGCAGGAGCGAGGCTTGCCCGCGAAGGCACTCTCACAGCCGCAAAAAAATCTCGAATAAGAGACAAATCATTCAGAATCACCTTATAAATAATTAAATATCCTTATATTTCAATACCTTAAACAAATGGCACGAATCTCGCTAAAGCCCTCTCCCACAAAAGTCCCACCCTACAAAAATAACAATCCAGGAGACACACCATGAGTGTGATCATTGCCTTGGCAGCCCTCGCGCTGCTGATGCTGGCTGCTTACCGTGGCTACAGCGTTATTCTCTTCGCCCCGATTGCCGCCCTCGGCGCCGTCTTGCTCACCGACCCTTCCGCCGTCGCCCCTGCCTTCACCGGGGTGTTCATGGAAAAAATGGTCGGCTTCATCAAACTGTATTTCCCGGTGTTCCTGCTCGGCGCGGTGTTCGGCAAGCTGATTGAGCTGTCGGGATTCTCACGCTCCATCGTCGCGGCAGCGATTCGGTTGCTCGGTACACGTCAGGCGATGTTGGTGATCGTGTTGGTCTGCGCCCTGCTGACTTACGGCGGCGTGTCGCTGTTTGTGGTGGTGTTCGCGGTCTACCCGTTTGCCGCTGAAATGTTCCGCCAGAGCAACATCCCCAAGCGCTTGATCCCGGCGACCATCGCCCTCGGCGCGTTTTCGTTCACCATGGACGCCCTGCCCGGCACCCCGCAGATCCAGAACATCATCCCCAGCACCTTCTTCAACACCACCGCGTGGGCGGCGCCGTGGCTGGGTGTAATCGGCGCGATCTTCGTAGTCTGCGCCGGCATGCTGTTTCTCCAACGCCAGCGCAACAAGGCGCAGGCCGCCGGTGAAGGTTATGGCACCGAACTGCGCAACGAGCCGGAAACCGCGGCCGACATCAAACTGCCGAATCCATGGATTGCCCTGTCGCCATTGCTGGCCGTCGGCATCATGAACCTGCTGTTTACCCAGTGGATTCCGCAGTGGTACGGCAAGACCCACAGCCTCGCGCTGCCGGGCATGGCCGCGCCGGTCACCACCGAAATCGCCAAGCTCACGGCGATCTGGGCGGTGCAAGCGGCCTTGCTGGTCGGCATCATCATGGTGCTGGTGTTCGGCTTCCAGGCGATTCGCGGCAAGTTGGCCGAGGGCAGTCGAAGTGCAGTCAGCGGTTCATTGCTGGCGGCGATGAACACCGCGTCGGAGTACGGTTTTGGTGCGGTGATCGCTTCCTTGCCGGGCTTCCTGGTATTGGCCGACTGGCTCAAGAGCATTCCCAACCCGTTGGTCAACGAAGCGATTACCGTGACCCTGCTCGCCGGTATCACCGGTTCGGCGTCGGGCGGCATGAGCATTGCGCTGGCGGCCATGGCCAATGACTTCATCGCTGCGGCCCACGCTGCCAACATTCCGTTGGAAGTGCTGCACCGAGTGGCTGCGATGGCCAGTGGCGGCATGGACACCCTGCCGCACAACGGCGCAGTGATTACCCTGCTGGCGGTCACCGGCCTGACCCACCGTGAAGCCTACAAAGATATTTTCTGTATTACGCTGATCAAGACCCTGGCGGTTTTTGTGGTGATCGGTACTTTCTACGCCACTGGCATTGTGTGAGGTATTCATGACGACTCTTTCGGGCAAGACTGCACTGGTCACCGGTTCCACCAGCGGCATCGGCCTGGGCATCGCCCTGAGCCTGGCCAAGGCTGGCGCCAATCTGATTCTCAACGGTTTCGGCGATGCGTCCAAAGTGATTGCCGAGGTCGAGCAATTCGGTGGCAAGGTCGGCCATCACCCGGCCGACGTCAGCGACCCGGTGCAGATTGCCGACATGATTGCTTATGCCGAGCGTGAGTTCGGCGGCGTCGACATCCTGGTGAACAACGCCGGTATCCAGCACGTAGCGGCGGTAGAAGACTTTCCCGTGGAACGTTGGGACTCGATCATTGCGATCAACCTGTCGTCGGTGTTTCACAGCACCCGCTTGAGCCTGCCGGGCATGCGCACCAAAGGTTGGGGGCGGATCATCAACATTGCCTCGGTGCATGGCCAGGTGGGCTCGGTGGGTAAAGCCGCCTATGTCGCGGCCAAACATGGCGTGATCGGCTTGACCAAGGTCGTCGGGCTGGAAACGGCAACGACCAATGTGACCTGCAACGCCATTTGCCCGGGCTGGGTATTGACGCCGCTGGTGCAGAAGCAGATTGATGCACGCATCGCGACCGGGATCGAGCCGCAACAGGCGCAGCATGATTTGCTCGCGGAGAAGCAGCCGTCGCTGGAGTTCGTCACCCCGCCGCAATTGGGCGAACTGGTGTTGTTCTTGTGCAGTGAGGCCGGCAGCCAGGTGCGCGGCGCGGCGTGGAATATTGATGGTGGGTGGTTGGCGCAGTAATTCGGCAGTAAACCGCGTTATCGTTCTTCGCGGGCAAGCCTCGCTCCCACAGGTTTTGTGGTTGCAGCCGGATTTGTGGCTCGACGCAAAACCTGTAGGAGCGAGGCTTGCCCGCGAATGAATCTGAAAATAGAAGAAGAGGCAAGCCATGTCCGACATCCTCTGGCAACCCAGCGCCGAGCGCATCAGCAAAACCCGCATGGAGGCCTTTCGGCGCTTCATCATTAAACGGCACCACATTCACCTCGACGACTACCCCGCCCTGCACCAATGGTCCATCGATCAGCGCGTAGCTTTCTGGCAGGCGATCGTCGACTTCTTCGACATCCGTTTCCACGATCAGCCGGACGCAGTGCTGGTGGAAGGCGCGCAAATGCCCAGCGCCGAGTGGTTCCCAGGCGCCACCCTGAATTTCGCCGAGCACCTGCTGCGCCGTCGCGACGATGCCGTGGCGATCATTGCGATTGGCGAGAACGGCCAGCGTGAACACCTGACCTGGGCGGAACTCGCCGAGCATGTCGCCGGTTTTCAAAACAGTCTGAAAGCCGCTGGCGTCGGCCTCGGCGACCGTGTCGCCGCGTGCATGCCCAATACCTGGCAAACTCTGGTGGCCATGCTCGGCACCACCAGCCTGGGGGCGATCTGGTCCTGCTCATCACCGGACTTCGGCACCCAGGGCGTCATCGACCGCTTCGGCCAGATCGAACCGAAAGTGCTCATCACCTGCGCCGGTTACCGCTACGCCGGCAAGGACATCGATCAGACCGCCAAGGTCAATGAAATCCTCGAACGCCTGCCATCCTTGCAACAGTTGATCCTGGTGCCCTATGCCCGACCACAGGCACGCATCGAACAGTTCCACACCCGAGCCAACGTGACGCTGTGGGATGATTTTTACGACATCGGTGGCGAGCCGGATTTCGTCCCCGTGCCGTTCGCCCATCCGCTGTACATCCTCTACTCCAGCGGCACCACCGGCGTGCCGAAATGCATCGTCCACAGCACCGGCGGCGTGTTGCTGCAACACGTCAAGGAACACGGCCTGCATTGCGATCTCGGCCCCGGCGACCGTTTGTTTTACTACACGACATGCGGATGGATGATGTGGAACTGGCTGGTCTCGGCCCTGGCCGTGGGCAGTGCGGTGGTGCTGTACGACGGCTCGCCGTTCCATCCGGACCCCCGGCGTTTGATCGACCTGATCGACGATGAACGCATCAGCGTCTTCGGCACCAGTCCAAAATTTCTCGCCACCCTGGAAACTCACGGGATCAAACCGCGCGAAAGCCATGACCTGAGCAGCCTGAAAACCCTGCTTTGCACCGGTTCCGCGCTGTCGCCGCAGAGTTACGACTACGTGTATCGCGACCTCAAGAGCGACCTGTGCCTGGCCTCGATGTCCGGTGGTACCGACATCGTTTCGTGCTTTGTGAACAGCAATCCTTTTGAGCCCGTGCGTCGCGGCGAAATCCAGGGCAAAAGCCTGGGTATGGCGGTCGAAGTCTGGAATGACGACGGCAAGCCTGTGATCGGCGAGAAAGGTGAACTGGTCTGCACCCGGCACTTCCCGGCGATGCCCATTGGCTTCTGGAACGACCCGCAGCAAGAGAAGCTGCACGCTTCATATTTCAGCCAGTTTCCCGGCGTCTGGGCCCAGGGCGATTACGCCGAACAGCTGCCCCACGGCGCGATGATGATCCACGGCCGCTCGGACGCGGTGCTCAACCCTGGCGGCGTGCGCATCGGTACCGCGGAAATCTATCGTCAGGTGGAGAAGGTCCCACAGGTGCTGGACAGCGTGGCCATTGGTCAGCAATGGCAGGATGACGTGCGGGTGGTGCTGTTCGTGAAGTTGCGCGACGGCGTCGAACTGGATGAAGCCTTGCAGCAGCAGATCCGCCAGGTCATCCGCGCCAACACCACACCCCGGCATGTACCGGCGAAGATTGTCGCGGTGACCGATATCCCACGGACCATCAGCGGCAAGGTCGTCGAGCTGGCGGTGCGGAACGTGGTGCATGGGCAGAAGGTGAAGAACACCGATGCGTTGGCCAATCCCGAGGCGCTGGAGCAATTTCGGGATCGGCCGGAACTGGCTTTTTAAACGGTTCGATCGAACGCTCGGGCCGGGGCTGCCGTGCCCTGTGCAAACCTCTGCGCAGTCACGGGTTTGTTCAGCGTGATCAGCACCGGATCGACAATCGCACGTTCGGGGTTTGCTTCCAGCGTGCTCCGCAGGAGGGACATGTTGCGGTCAAACCCGCCTTCGTCGGTGTACAACTGGCTCAGCAGCGAAGTGACCACCGCCAGTGAGTCGGCGTTTTCAAAGGCTTTGGCACGGGCGTGACGGGCATTGCCTCCATCTGTCACCGCAAGCTGTCCGGAGGCCAGGTTCAACAGCGACGCCACGTCCAGCGACTGCCCACCGCCAACGTTGCCGGCGTCGCGGGCATAGGCGACATCACCGATCTGCGCAGGTCCGTGAAACAGCTCATGGATCAAGTCGTCTGCGACGACGTCAAGGTTGAAACCCTGGCCGATGAAGTGACGGTTGAGATTGACGGTGTAGATTTCAACGAACTTCGCGTCGGATTGCCCGGTTGCACCTTTCCACTGCTGGTAAGCGTTCGTGTCGAAAGCGGCAATGTGGTGGGTGTCCTTGAGTGGATCAAGGACGAAGTTACTGATGGAAACGCCCGCGAAGTCCGCCCTTACCGCTCTCAAATAATTCAATAACTGATTGATTGCTTCATTCGAATCGCTTCCCATCAGCAGCCTCGCGACCAGCGTGCGCTGCGCCTCAAAGTCACGGTGGATCAAGGCATTGATTGCGTTTTCAATTTTAGTCCGGGCTCGCGGCAGACTTTGTTCAATGAACTGTCGGGTGTAACTGACAGGCAATGTCTTGGTTGGGCGCGGCAAGGCGACAGGCGCCATGTAGGCAAAGTGCTCCAGTTTGGGCCCCCAGGCTTTGCCCAGGCGGTCGAGGGCATACCATTGGAGTTGGTTGCGCGCGGCCACCACTGACAGGGTCTCACCCACTGCACCACGTGGCCGCCAGCTACCCTGTCCGGTGTGGACGTGACTGGCGGCGCGGAGCAGGTCATAGGATTTGTGGCTGCCATGGAGTCTGCCCAACTGGGACTTCGCCAGTCCAAGAAGCGCTTCAGCCTGACTGCTGAAACGTAACGCGCCCTTATGGATGAGTTTGCCGGCACCATAAAACACCGTTGGCACATCATCCACGGGGTTGAAGAGGGAAATGGAGGTGACAAAGGCCAGTTTGGTCAGACGGGCGCCTTTGGACGACAGGGAGATCGCCTTCGACGAGATGCTCAGCGCTTTGGCGCCCGCCCCCACGAATGCCCCGCCCAACGCCATGGCGTCCATGACGCAACCGTAGATCCCGTCTACGACCTTGTTGTGCTCTCCGGAAGACAAATCCTCGATGCACTTTTTGAACGGAACCACCAGATTCACGATGTAATCGGCAGTCTCTTCGCCTTTTTTGCGTTCGGTTTCAAGCGCTGTCGGCACGGTGGCCATCAACTCGATTTCGTCCAACGTGCGCAACGGATGATTGTTCACAACGAACGCCGCAATTCGCGCCAGTTGCGGATTGCCAACATTCATATAAGTACTCTGCTGGCGAGCCGTTACTTGCAGTGGCGCGGGGAGTTCGCCCAGTTTTTCAATAATTGCCATGTCGCTGCTGGCGTCATTCCCGGCGAAAACGCCGTCGGTATATTCAATAACAGAAAGAGGCAACCATTCGGGGGGCGCAGGTCGTTCCGGCGTATTCAGGTCCCCGGTGAAATCCATTCTCGCGGCCGTTCGCAATTTACCTGTTGAGATGATCAGCGAGGCGAGCGTGTTGTTTCTCCGTAATTCACCCCGCAAGGTGAACAACTCATAACACACCGCCGTGTTTGCGTGAGTTGCAAACATGACAATGCCGAAGCGTCCCTTGACAGCATCGCTACCTTGCCGGGTTTCGTAAGTCGTTGAAACAGGGACCGGCGATATTGAAAAGAAAGACTCGGTTCTGGTGGCCGGAAGACGAACGGTAAAAAAGCTGATTTTTCCGTTCAGAAAGACGTCCAGATCATGAGGAAGCATGTGTGAAAGGGCCAACTTGATGTTGCTCGCCAGCGCGTTATTCAACTGGCCGAGATAATCGCGCAATTGGCGATGGAACTCGACATTGTTGGGAGGCAGGCTCCGCAACCTTGGAAAGCGACTATAAAGGCTAGTGACGGAGGGGTCGTACCGAGTTGGTCTTTTGTAATGGGTGATACCGGCCAACAAATCAGGGGTCCCGGAAATAACTTTATCGGGGAAGACCGCAGGAAAATTCCACTGGCCACCTTCCAGATCCGCCGACATGTGCAACTCGACCATGGACATGGGGTTGGAGGACGCATAAAGGCCGGGGTGTTGATAGAGCACTTTATCGTCGAGAAAATCACACTCCGGCACCGCTCCTTGCAAGGCTTCGCGCGCGATGGTTTCGCGGTTGGGCATCGGGATGGAATAGACGCGCGCCAGATGGGTGAAGTTTTCCGCATATGCCTGGAACGCGGTGATGGCCCGCTCGGTGCTGTCCTTTGCCGCTTGAGTCAGCTCGCTTGCGCTGATAACGCTGTTGATCAGTGCCCAGTCGACGATCGGATCGATCATTGCCAAATCCCTCAGTCGGGACAGCGGCTCGCTGACAGGCTCCAGTTCGACATACGCCATGATTTGCGCATACGTCAGCACACGCGACGCGCCCTTCCTGACCGCTTCCGCCAAGGCAACGCCATGGCAAAAGGTTACCCAGGCAACCGAGCCCATCGTCATCGACGATGGCACGCCCCTGACCAGAAATTCCGGCGCAATGTCCGCCAGCAGCAGATGACACGCCAGTGGCGCCGCCGCAGGATCAACCCAGCCCTTGGTATAGAGAAAGGCTTGCAGCTCTTCGCGGACCATGGCCGGCGACCGCTCTACGTTGCTCGGCGCATATAAAGCGAAACCACCGAGACTCTTGCGGTCCCCGGTGCTACCAAGAGACGGATAAAGATCCAGCAACAGGCTGGTGACCAGCAGTTGCTCGAGATCTTGCGCAGAGACGTTCTGCCCGGGATGCGCGCCGAACCAGTCCGACGCTTCCAGAATCTGCCTGGCACAGGCCTGGGCCACCGGATGCTTGACCAACGCGACGATCCGCTCGGCGGCATTTTCGTGTGTCGCAACGGCGCGTCCCGTTTCGCGGTACAACATGTCCAGCAGTCTGGTGTTCTGGGTAACACGCTGAGTAACCTGCCGAATGGCGGTCCGTTGCTCAGCCGACAAGACGGCTAACGATGAATCATCCGTAACCAACTGCCCCCAATAGTGCCCCAACTCATCGACATCAGGATCAAACTCGAAAAGCGCGATCAGGTTTCTGGTTTCGCTCGCGTTCGTTGGAACCGTCAGGCCATGAAACCTCAGCCATTGGTCCACATCGACGAAATCTTCGGTGTAAATGTATCCACCGGCTTGCCTGGCAATATCACCTACCACCAGCAGCTTTTGATAATAGTGCGACGCCTGGACGATATTCACGTCGACGACTTCCCACACTTGCCGGTCTTTTCGGAAGATCTCAAGTCCGCCGTTTTCGTTAATACGGGTTGCCGCCATATTCTCCGGACGGTGGCGACGGAGTTCGTCCATTACGACCGTGTAGTTGGCCAGGTTATTCCATGCCACTCGCCCCGGCATATGGACTTCATACAGCGAAGAACCTTTTGCCAGCTCAAACTCATAACCTTGCCAACAGTACGGCCCTTCATCCTCTTGATCCTCGAAGACACTTTGCAACAAGCGCGCGACCACTTGTCGTTCAGCGGCATCGGCCCTTAACCACTGGTGCTGGACTTCGGAAACGGCTCCGGACAACGGATAGTCTTTATATTTCAACTTAACAACCATAAAACAACCTTATGTATTTAGTTCACTGATTCATTAATCGAAGGTGAATCCTGACCCACCAAAAATTAACTAAACAGTAAAACTTCATAAGACAACATTTCATCGTCGCCGCCTTACCCACCTCATCAATCCACTAACCCCCAGTCCCCAATGGGCGCATTGGCGGTCGAAGGCCCACCGCCATACAGCTTGAGGCGCAACTTCAGATTGCTCAGCGAGTCCGCATGTTTTAGCGCCTCTTCCTCACTGATTGCGCCTTCCATCACCAGTGCATACAGTGCGCCATCGAACGTCTGCATACCGAACTCTGCGGACTTTTCCATGATGTCTTTAAGTTCGTCCAGTTGATTGCGCCTTATCAAGTCACCGATCGTGGGTGTTCCCAACATCACTTCCACTGCCGCCCTGCGCTGACCGTCAAGGGTCCGCACCAATCGTTGGGAAACAAACGCTTTCAGATTGTTGCTCAAGTCATGCAGCAACTGCGTCCGCCGCTCTTCGGGAAAGAAATTGATGATGCGGTCCAGCGCCTGATGGGCGTTGTGCGCGTGCAACGTCGAGATCACCAGATGGCCCGTATCGGCAAACGCCAGCGCGTGCTCCATGGTTTCGCGGTCGCGGATTTCGCCGATCAGTACCACGTCCGGGGCCTGGCGCAGGGTGTTTTTCAGGGCAGCATGAAAACTGCGGGTATCGACGCCGACCTCACGCTGGTTGATGATCGACTGCTTGTGCCGATGGATGTACTCGATCGGGTCTTCGATGGTGACGATATGGCCAGTGCTGTGGCGGTTGCGGTAATCGATCAGCGCCGCGAGAGAGGTTGACTTGCCGCAATCGGTGGCGCCGACGAACAGTATCAATCCTTGTTTGAGCATCACGGTTTCGAGCAGCACCGCCGGTAGTTTGAGGTCTTCGAAACGCGGAATGTCGAGCTTGATGTTGCGTGCCACGATTGACACATCGTTGCGTTGCTTGAAGATGTTGACCCGAAAGCGCCCGATACCCGCCAGGGAGATTGCCAGGTTCATCTCCAGTTCCCGATCGAACTCCAGGCGCTGTTCGGCGTCCATGATGGACTCGGCAATGGCCGCGACTGCTCCCGGCTTGAATGGCTGGTCGGTCAGCGGCTTGAGCACACCGTCGAACCGCGCACTGGGTGGTGCGCCGGTGGAAAGATAGAGATCGGATCCATTCCGGTCAGACAGTATCTGCAACAGTGCATCGATTTCCATGGCAAAAAACACCCGCGAAGCATTCAATGAAAAAGTAATGACCCATGGCAGGTCATCCAGCGTCTACCGCCCTGCAAGGATAGTAGACGCCGCGCCACCGACTTAAGTGCAGGACAATTTGATGAACGCAACACTGACGGGCAGCGATGCACAGGCCTTGATCGCCAGACTGGACTGGACACGCACCCCGCTGGGCGCTGCCAGCACCTGGCCACAGAGCCTGCGCACTGCCGTGGACATCGTGATTCATTCACCGATGCCGATGCTGTTGCTGTGGGGGCCGCACCTCACGCAGATCTACAACGACGGCTTTGCCCTCCTCGCCGGCAGCAAGCATCCACACGCTTTCGGACAACCGACGCACCAGATCTGGCCAGAACTTCAGGACTTTACCAACCCCATTTACAGCGCTGTCCTACAAGGCCAGGTGCGTACCTACAGCGAACAACGTTTTACCTTGCAACGCGACGAAGGTGATTCCGACTTCTGGCTGGACCTGACCTACAGCCCGATCCGCGATGAAAACGCTGAGGTTGCTGGCATTCTGGTCACCGCCATCGAAACCAATGAACGCCGACGCATCGCGCTGGAACTGGAACAGCGGTCGGCCGCCAGTCTCAAGGCCCAGCACGAAACCGAACAGCGCCTGCAACTGGCGCTGGCGGCCACCGACGCCGTCGGCACCTGGGATTGGGACATTGGCGAAGATCGCTTCATCGCCGATGCGCATTTCGCCGAACTGCACAACATCGACCCGCTGCTCGCCAGTCAGCTGCCCATCAGCGCCTACCTCCAGGCCGTGCACCCGGAAGATCGCGCCATGGTCGCCCGCAGCATCAAATATTCCATCACCCACGGCACCGAGTACGCCGAGGAATATCGCTTGCTGCAACCCAGCGGTCACCTGCGCTGGGTGTTTGCCCGCGGTCGCTGCTACAAGGACCACCATGGCCGGCCGATCCGCTTCCTTGGCGCCGCGCTGGATCTGACCGAACGCAAGCTCACCGAGCAAGCCCTGCGCCAGAGCCAGACCGAGTTGCAGCTGATCATCAACGCCATGCCCATCCTGATCAGCTACGTGGACAGCGAGGAACGCTTTCGCTTGAACAACGCCGCTTATCTGGACTGGTATGGCCTGACACCGCAGGAACTCTATGGCCGCACCATTCGTGAAGTGCTGGGCGAAGAAGCCTATGCCTTGCGCGCCGAACACATTGCCCTGGCGCTGACGGGCAAGTCTTGCTGTTTCAGCATCAATACCCCGCACCGGGACGGCAGTAACCGCCATGCCTTGATGAATTACTTGCCGCGCCACGGTGCCGACGGCACGGTGAATGGTTTCTACATCTTTGTCATTGACGAAACCGAGCGCAAACAGACGGAAGAAGCCCTGCGCAATCTCAACGATACCCTTGAGGAACGGGTCGCGGCCCGCACCCAGCAGTTGGCCGAAGCCAACCAACGGCTGCAAAACGAGATGTTCGAGCGTGAACGCGCGGAAGACGCCTTGCGCCATGCACAGAAAATGGAGGCGGTCGGGCAGCTCACCGGCGGCATCGCCCACGACTTCAACAACATGCTGACCGGGATCATCGGCAGCCTCGATCTGATGCAGCGCTATATCGCGGAAGGGCGCGCCGCCGAGATTGGCCGTTTCACCGAAGCCGCGGTGTCCTCGGCCAATCGTGCCGCCGCCCTGACCCATCGGCTACTGGCGTTTTCCCGGCGTCAGTCGCTGGATCGCCGGCCGCTGAACGCCAATGACCTGGTGCACTCCCTGGAAGACTTGTTCAGCCGGACCAAGGGCGATCACATCGAACTCAAACTGCTGCTGGCCGGCGAGGTCTGGCCGGTGAGCACTGACGTCAGCCAACTGGAAAACGCTCTGCTCAACCTCGTCATCAACGCCCGGGACGCCATGCCCGATGGCGGCGAGTTGCTGATCGAAACCGCCAACGTTTACCTCGACGGCAGCGACATCACCACGTTGGAACCGGTCAAGGCCGGGGATTACGTGATGATTGCCGTCAGCGATAACGGCACCGGGATGACACCGTCGGTGCTGGCCAAGGCGTTCGACCCGTTCTTCACCACCAAACCCATCGGCCAGGGTACCGGCCTTGGATTGTCGATGATTTATGGGTTCGCCCAGCAGTCGGGCGGGCATGTCAGCCTGTTCAGTTTGCCGGGCAAGGGCACCAGCGTTCGCCTTTACTTGCCCCGATTGCACGCCACGGAACCGGAAAAAGTACTGCTGCCGTTCACGGGCGAGGCTCCGGCGGCGATTGCCGGCGAAACCGTGGTGTTGGTGGAAGACGATCCGGCGGTGCGCATGCTGGTGCTCGACCTGCTCAACGAGCTGGGTTATCACGCCCACGAAGCCGAGGATGCGAAGACCGCCCTGCCCTTGCTGGAATCCGACCTGAGGGTCGATCTGCTGGTGACCGACGTAGGCCTGCCGGGCATGAACGGCCGGCAACTGGCAGAGATCGCTCGCCAGCACCGTCCCGAACTCAAGGTCCTGTTCATGACCGGTTACGCGGAGAAAGCCGCCGAACGCCAAGGCTTCCTGGAAGAAGGCATGGACATGGTCGCCAAACCGTTTTCCATTGACCTGTTGGCCAACAAGATTCGCACGATGATCGGCCAACCCGAGTGAGTTGAGGCATAATCGCGCGCCCCGCTGGCATCAACATAGCCACCACCGTTGCAAGGTATACCCCCCATGAAAGCTCAAGCCCGCCATATTCTGGTGAAAACCTCGGAAGAAGCCGAGCAGCTCAAACAACGCATCGCCAAGGGCGAAGCCTTTGATGTGCTGGCCAAGAAGTACTCCACCTGCCCGTCCGGCAAACGCGGGGGCGACCTGGGTGAAGTGCGGCCCGGGCAAATGGTCGGGGTGATCGACGCGGTGATCTTCAAAAAACCGCTACGGGTGGTGCATGGGCCGATCAAGAGCAAGTTCGGGTATCACCTGGTGCAGGTGTTTTACCGGGATTGATGGGTTTGGCTTAAAGGCCCTGTGGCGAGGGAGCTTGCTCCCGCTGGGCTGCGTAGCGGCCCCAATTTACGGCTGCTGCGCACCCGAACGGGAGCAAGCTCCCTTGCCACAAAAGCTTATTTCAATCTTTGGGAATCAGTGCTCCAGGCACTTGAATCACCCGACTCGCCAACCGATGCCCCGCCTCGGCCGCCTCAACCGCACTTCCACCCTTGAGCCGACTGGCCAAATACGCCGCGCTGAACGAATCCCCCGCCGCCGTGGTGTCCACCACGCGCTCGACCTTCTGCGCGGGCACCTCGAACGACTCGCCATCACAGCGAATCAGACACGCCTCGGCGCCACGCTTGAGCACCACTTCGGGGGTGCCAATCTGCTCGTAAGCGGCAAACACCGCCTCGCCATCGGAAAAATGAAACAGCGCCTGCTCGTCATCGACGGTCAGCAACGCCAGATCGACATAGGGCAAGACGCTGCGATAAGCCGCCCGCGCCTCTTCGACTGACGCCCACAAGCGTGGCCGGTAGTTGTTGTCGAACACGATCCGCGCATCCCGCTGGCGGGCCTCGATCAGGGTTTCCAGCAGCTTCACCCGACCTTGCACGCCGAGCACCGCCAGGGTGATGCCGCTGAAATACAGCACGTCGTAATCCGGCAGCGCGGCCAGGATCGGCGCGGCGGCCGGGGTGGTGAAGCAGTCGCGCACGGCCGCTTCGTTACGCCAATAGAGGAAGCGGCGCTCGCCCGCCGCATCAGTCTGGATGCAGTACAAACCGGGCAGTCGCCCGGGCAGGCGCTGAACCATGCCCAACCCGATGTGTTCGTCGGCCCAGGTCTGGCACATGGCATCGCTGAAACTGTCGTCGCCCAGTGCAGTGACGTAATCGACGATGCCGCGGGTGCCGAGTTCCCGGGACAGGTAGACCGCAGTGTTCAAGGTATCGCCGCCGAAGCTCTGTTGCAGCGTGCCATCGGCGCGTTGTTGCAGCTCGATCATGCATTCGCCGATCAAGGCGATGCGCGGGGTGTTGGGGCCGAGGGTGTTGATGGTGTTCATTGTTGTGGGGTCTCTGGTATTGCGGTGTTGTCTGGGAGGATGCCATCGCGAGCAGGCTCACTCCCACATTGGATCTTCAGTGTTCACAAGATCCCTGTAGGAGCGGGCTTGCTGGCGAAGGCCGTGCCTCGGTCCGAAGCCTTAGAAACAGGTTTCCATGGTTTCGATGACGTTCAGCTGCTCATCCACCAGACACCCCGTGCGCCACTTGTCGAACGTCAGGCACGGGTGCGAGGTGCCGAACGAAATGATGTCGCCCACCCGCAACTCAACCCCCGGCGCCACGGTCATGAACGCGTGCTGGTCCATCACCGCCGTCACTTTGCAGGCGCTGACATCGTCACCGGTGGCAGGCACCACGCCGGCCTTGTAACGCAGCAGCGGCACCGGCAACCCCGCGTCGTAGGCGACGTCGCGTTTGCCCAGGGCGACCACCGCGAAACCCGGCTCCGGCAACGACTGCACATGCGCCCAGACTTCCAGCGCCGGGCGCAGGCCCTCGTGCAGATCGCTGCGGCGGTCGAGCACGCAGCATTGCGCTTCCTTGTAGATGCCATGGTCGTGAGCCACGTAGCTGCCGGGGCGCAACACGCTGAGGAAACGTCCACCCGCGTTCTGCGCTTCGAAGGATTCGGCGATCAAGTCGTACCAGGCCGAACCCGACGCGGTGATGATCGGCTTGGGAATCGCAAAGGCGCCGCTGTCCTGCAACTGCACGGCCAGGCGCACCAGGGAGGCGGCGAATTCACGAATGCCTGTGACCGCATGATCACCGTGGATCACGCCCTCGTAGCCTTCGATGCCGGTCAGTGCCAGCGCCGGTTGAGCGCCGATGGCTTTGGCCAGCGCGACCACTTCCGCTTCACTGCGGCAACCGCAACGACCGCCGACCACGCCATACTCGATCATCACGTTCAGGCGCACACCGCGCGAGGCGAAGTACGCGCCCAGGTCAGCAACGTTGTCCGGGTGATCGACCATGCAATGGAAGTCGAACGTCGGGTCCGCCAGCAAGTCGGCGATCAGCGCCATGTTCGGCGTACCGACCAATTGGTTGGCCATCAGCACCCGACGCACACCGTGGGCATAGGCCGCGCGGGTTTGCGTGGCGCTGGCCAGGGTGATGCCCCAGGCGCCGGCGTCCAGTTGGCGACGGAACAGAGCGGGCGTCATGCTGGTTTTGCCGTGGGGCGCGAGTTCCGCGCCGCTGTTGCTGACAAACGCCTGCATCCAGCGAATGTTGTGCTCCAGCGCTTCGCGGTGCAGCACCAGCGCAGGCAGGCTGACGTCGCGCACGAGATTGGCGCCAGTCTGGGCAAAGCCCTTTTCCACAGCCGCAGTGTTTTGGGCAGAAGACATGGTCGAACTCCTCACGTTCGCGGCTGCGGGCAGCCGCTTTTATTCGTTGATACGCCGGGCCAGGCTATTGGCGCTGTCGATCAGCACCCGGCGATAGTCGTTGTAATTGTTCTTGGCGTCGTCCCGTGGGGCGACGATGCACAGGGTCGCAATGGCCACGCCGCTCGGGTCTTTGACCGGGGCGGCGAAGCAATGGGTGAAGGTGTCGGCGACGCTATCGAAAGAGAAGAAGCCATCGATACCGGCCTGACGGATTTCCTTGAGAAACTGCTCCAGCGGCAGGCGTTCGCCGTCGGGCAGGATGAAGTCGTCGTGGTCGATCAGGTCAATGATCTCCTGATCACTCAGGTGCGCCAGCAGCAGGCGCCCGGAAGCAGTCCAGGGGATTGGCGCGTTCTCGCCGATGTCCGAGGAAATACGGAAATGCCGCTCGCCCTCTTTCATCAGCGCGACGGTGTATTTGCGCCCGTTAAGCAGGCACATCTGCGCGGTTTCATGGGTCTGGCTGACGATGTCCTGCAAAGCGTGATCGGCTTCGCGGGTCAGGTCGAAATGGCGCAAATGCGCTTGCCCGAGAAAGTACAACTGACGGCCGAGGTAGACGTGACCGTCCTTGCCCACGGGTTCGAGAATGCGACGCTCCAGCAGGGAAGCGACCAGTTCGTAGATCGTGGATTTCGGGCTGTCGATGCCGCTGGCGATTTCATTCGGGCGCAGCGGTTTGCCGACTTCCTTGAGGAAATCGAGGATATCGAACGCCCGGTCCAGACCGCGAGCCCGGCGCTTGATGGTGTCTTCGGTCATGTCAGTGGTTCCCATACAAATTCGCCGGGGAGTTTACCGCTAATGATCGTTCCCACGCTCGGCGTGGGAATGCCTCAATGGACGCTCTGCGTCCGCTTTGCGACGCGGAGCGCCCCGGGCTGCATTCCCCCGCAGAGCGTGGGATCGATCATTAGGCTCAGGCCTTTTTCTTGTACGCGATGCAGTCGATCTCGACCTTGCAATCGACCATCATGTTCGCCTGCACACAGGCCCGGGCTGGTGCGTGCTCGCTTTTGAAGTACTCGGAGAAGACCTTGTTGAAACTGGTGAAATCCCGCGGATCCTCCAGCCACACGCCAGCACGCACCACGTCTTCCAGGCCATAACCGGCCTCTTCGAGAATCGCGATCAGGTTCTTCATGGCCTGGTGGGTCTGCTCGACGATGCCACCGGTAATGATCTCGCCGTCCACCGCCGGCACCTGCCCGGAAACGTGCAGCCAGCCATCGGCTTCAACGGCTCGGGCGAAAGGGCGAGGCTGACCGCCAGCGGCGGTGCTGCCGGTGCCGTAACGAGTAATGCTCATGAGTGTTTCTCCTGATCGAAAAAATATAAAAGTTAAAACCGCGTGTTCTTGAGAAATTCGGCAAGACGCGGCGATTGCGGGCGTTCGAACAGCTCCTTGGGAGGCCCCTGCTCTTCGATCCGCCCCTGGTTCATGAAGACGATCTTGTCCGAGACCTCGAAGGCAAAACGCATCTCGTGGGTGACCAGCAACATGGTCATGCCTTCGTCGGCCAGGCCCTTGATCACGTTCAGCACTTCGCCGACCAGTTCCGGGTCCAGGGCCGAGGTCACTTCGTCGAACAGCATCAGGCTCGGGTTCATCGCAATCGCCCGGGCAATCGCCACGCGCTGTTGCTGACCGCCGGACAACTGGCCGGGATAGTGATCACGACGCTCCAGCAGGCCAACCCGCTCCAGCCATTTCTCCGCCAGCGCCACCGCTTCGTCCTTGTGCAGTTTCTTGACCTTGAGCAAGCCAAGGGTGACGTTCTGCAGCGCGGTCAGGTGCGGGAACAGGTTGAACTGCTGAAACGCCATGCCGGTCATTGCCCGGTGCCGGGCGATGACTTTTTCCGGGTGACGCACGCGCTTGCCGTTGACCTCGTCATAGCCGATGGACTCGCCATCGAGCACGATCTGCCCGCCCTGGAATTCTTCGAGCATGTTCACGCAACGCAGCAGCGTGGTCTTGCCCGAGCCGCTGGAGCCGATCAGCGTGACCACGTTGCCGCGCTGCATGGTCAGGTCGACGCCCTTGAGCACTTCAAGCTTGCCGTACTGTTTGTGCAGGCCGCGAATGTCCAGCAGGGCCTGGTTCTGTGTCGAAACTTGAGGTTGAGTCATGGCAAGGCCACCCGCTTTTCAATGTGCCGGCCGAGTAATTCGATGGCGTAGTTGATGACGAAAAACAGAAATCCGGCGAACAGGTAAAACTCCAGCGTCATGAAGGTGCGCGCGATGATCTGCTGCGTGCTGAGCAACAATTCCGCCACACCGATGACCGACAGCAAGGTCGACGCCTTGACGATTTCGGTCGACGAGTTGACCCAGGTCGGCAGGATCTGCCGCAACGCCTGGGGCAACAACACGTAGCCGAGCGCCTGATAAAACGTCAGGCCGATGGCCTTGCTTGCCTCCATCTGGCCACTGGGCAACGCTTGCAACGCGCCGCGCACAATCTCCGCGACGTGGGAGCCGCAGAACAGCGTCAGCCCCAAGGCACCGGCCTGAAACGCGCTGATTTGCCAGCCCAATGCGGGCGCCATGTAGAAGCAGGCCAGCACCAGTACAAACACTGGTGTGCCGCGAATAATGTCCACGTAAAACCGGAACGGTGCGCGCATCCAGAACTTGCCGTAGGTCAGCACCAGACCGGTAACAATACCGACCATCGTACCCAGCAAAATCGCCAGGGCCGAGACCTGCACACTGGTCAAAAAGCCCTGCCACAGAACTTCCCGCGCCACCCATAACTCATGCAACCAACTGGGGGATTCGTACATGGTGGCCTCCTATCGGCGGATCGCCAGACGCTGCTCGAGGTAACGCAGCATCATGGCAATGAGGTAACAGGCCGCAACATAGAGCGCTGTGGTCACCAGCCAGGTTTCGATCACCCGGTAGCTCTCGACATTGATCTTGCGTGCGTAGTAAGTCAGCTCCGGCACCGCAATCGCGGCGGCCAGCGAGGTGTCCTTGAACAGCGAAATGAAGTTGTTCGACAAGGCCGGCAACACATTGCGCAGCATCACCGGCACGGTGACGTAGGCCTTGACCTGCCACTCGCCCAACCCGATCGCCAGGCCCGCTTCACGCTGCCCCTTGGGAATGCTCAACAAGCCACCACGGAACACTTCAGTCAGGTACGCCCCGGCGTACAGCGACAGGGTGATGATGAACGACGGGATCTTGTCCAGCCGGATCCCCAGGCTCGGCAAGGCGAAGTAGATCAACAGAATCAACACCAGAATCGGCGTATTACGGATCACCGTCACATACACCGACGCCAGCACCCGCAATGCACGGTGCTTTGACAGCAAAGCAAACGCCATCATCAGGCCGATCACGCAACCGATGGCGATCGACACCAGCGCCAGCTCAAGGCCCAGACCGAGCCCCGCCAGCAAGGTGTCGAAATCGCGCCACACGGCGGCAAAGTTCAACTGATAGTTCATGGTCAGCAGTACCTTGAACGGGGCGCGTCATCGGCGCCCCGCTCTCACGGGATCATTTGAATTCGACAGGGAAACCGATGGCCGGGGTCGGCAGGTCTACGCCGAACCATTGCTTGAAGGACGCCGCGTAAGTCGGGAACTCAACGCCGGTCATGGCTTCATGCAAGGTGGTGTTGACGAAGTTCAGCCAGTCCTGATCGCCGCGCTTGACCGCGCAGGCGTAGGTCTGCGGGCTCCAGGCGTAGGCCGGGCTGCGATAGCGGCCAGGGTTCTGCACCATCAGGTATTTCACCGACGATTGATCGGTGGCGGCGGCGTCGGCACGGCCGGAGTTCACGGCCTGATACATCAGATCAACACTGTCGTACTGATCGACCTTGGCCTTGGGCAAGGCTTGATGCACCAGCTCTTCGGCGTACACGTTCTGCAGCACCGCCACGGTCACGCTGTCGTTGGCGGCCTTGAGGTCTTCGATTTCCTTGTACTTGCTGTTGGCCGGCAGCAGCAGTCCGACACCTTCGCGGTAGTACGGCAGGGTGAACGCCACTTGCTGGGCACGGCTGGCGGTCACGGTGATGAACTGGCAACTGATGTCGACCTTGTCCGTCAGCAGGTTGGGAATCCGCGCATCGGACGACTGCACCACGAATTCAACCTTGGTCGGGTCGTTGAACAACCCCTTGGCAATCATTTTCCCGATATCGATATCAAACCCCTGCAACTTGCCATCCGCTCCCTGGAAGTGCCACGGCGCATTGGTACTGCCCGTGCCCACGATCAGTTTCCCGCGGGCCAGCACGCTATCGAGCTTGCTGTCCGCCGCCTGGGCCACGCCCATGGCAGCAGCCGAAGCAGCGACAAGAAAAATACACGCTTTAAACAAGGAAGGTCGGCGTTGCATGGCAAGCACTCCAGGGTGATGTTTATTCCGCTATACCGGACATGGGTGTGTAACAACGGAATAGACAGCAGAAAGTGTGCCACAGACTTGGCGATAAATCCTAGGGAAACGGGAAAGCTAACGAATTCAACTGGATAGTAAATATTCGGGTTGAACCGAGAGATTGTGCGGTAGGTGGGAAAAACGCTACCGCAGGCAACAAGCTGGGAAACAAGGCCACATTTGGGTGCGTTTTCACTCACTCAAAAGCGAACGTGCATGACGGAGAAAACCGGTACTCCTAGTGTGCCGTTCGTCTGGAAGTGGGCTTTACCTGTCAGATCTGACAGTTGTGGTTAATGCCAAAGGAAGGCCAAATCTGCTTGACCCCCGTATCAAGGTCCATCCGACAAGCAGTCCTGACAGGATGTGATCGGGACTCAAACATCACTTACAGGATGTCCAGCATGTCTGAACAAAACAGTAATTTGCTGCTAAATGGTGATTTCACGGAACGGGACCGGCACTGGGGAGTGCCATCCCCAGACACGGCGAAATTTGAAAACGGTTATTGCCTCGTGCAGGCAGGAGCTGAGTGTTATCAGATCATCCACGCTACAGAGGGTAAATATCGGCTCACTCTAAAAATGAAAGCAGATCCACACTTTATCTGCAAAGCGTGGGTGCTGCTGGCACCTTCATTCACGTTAATCAGCCTTGAACCCTTCAGTGGCAACGACTGGTCGGTGCAGTATTTAGATTTCGAGGCCCCTGCTGATAACACTCTTATCACTGTAAAGCTGGGATCGGACTATCGCCAGCCCCATTTCGGGGCGTACTTCGATGATGTCCGGCTTGAGCGCCGTTAAAACCTGAATGGCTGGTGACCGACGATCACGGTCACCAGTCTTTCATCGTTGTGGCGTGTTTTTCTGAATATGGGGAATTTCAATGCACTCGTTAACCGCCCACCACCCCCTGGCCCCGATCTACCGAAAAGCCCTGAAAACCTGGCGCCCAGTGATTTTGTACTTCGGCAGCCAGCACTGTCCGGCCTGCGAAATGGCCGGGCCGATCTTCCGTCAGGTTGCCGAGGCCTATCGGCATCACGCGCACGTCTACATGCTGAACACCATTGAGTCGCCTCGGCATCCGCACGTCACCGGAACTCCAACCGTGCTGTTTTATCAGAACGGTAAACTGCTGAAGAAGCTCAAAGGGATTGGAACCGAACAAACGTTGAAAGAGGATTTCGCCAGGCACATTGGCAGGGTGAAACCGGCGAGGGAGAAGCGTAAGCCGACGCACGATCTGACATGGTTGCGACGGACCTTGCGCCGGCTGTGCACGGTGCCTCGTGCCACTGAGCGGTTGAATCGTCGGGTTTGCTGTTAGGTTGGGGCATTGGTGGCGTTGGGTAGATTGCTTTCGCGAGCAGGCTCGCTCCTACATTGGATCTTCAGTGTTCACAAGATCCCTGCTCGCGAAAGCTTTTGCCCTTAGCGATTTTTGACCTGCTCGATGTACCTGGACACCGCCGCCGATTTCTCGAACCGTCGATGAATCAACGACAACCACGAGGTCGCCTCGCAGCCCTTGATCGTGCGGTACAACACGCCGGGCAACCCGACATGCCCGACCACCGACGCCGGCACAACCGTCACGCCCTGCCCCAGCGAAACCAGCGCAATGACCGCCACCAGACCGCCCGGCTGCGCGCCCAGTTTCGGTGCAAACCCGCCCTCGGCGGCGACTTGCAAAGTGCCGCTGATTTGTTCCGGCAGGATGAACGTCTCGTTTTGCAGATGCTCCGGAGCAATCTCTGGCAGTCGGCACAACCAGGACTCGGAGGACAGCGCCAGCACAAAGCCTTCTGAGTCCAGACGAATAGCCTCCAGGCCGTCGGGCAGGGTCATCGGTGAGCGGACATAGCCCACATCAAATCGCCCCTCGACCACCATGGCTGGCAATGACGCCATAGGACTTTCCCGAACATTCAAGCTGACGTCCGGGCATTCACGACCAAAAGCCTGCACCTGTTTTTGCAGCACCCCCGAGTACACCGCCGACGCCACGTAACCGAGTTCGATATGGCCAATATCCCCGCGTCCGGCCCGCTGGGCATTGTGCTGGGCGTACTCGAATTGCCGCACCGTCGCCTCGGCTTCGATCATTAACGCCGCGCCGGCCTCGGTCAGGCTGACTTCACGTGTCTGGCGCACGAACAGTCGCGTGCCGAGTTCGTTCTCCATGTCCTGGATCTGCCGGGTCAAGGTCGGCGGCGCGATACCGAGTTGTTCGGCGGCGCGGGTAAAGTTGCCTTGCCGGGCAACGGCCAGAAAGTAGCGGAAATGCCGTATGTCCATGGGTGCATTAGCTCAAAGGTAATGAAGTCCCGGTGCCGGGCTAACAGAGCCGACAATCGACCGCGATAAGCTCAATGGCAATCACAGTAGAGAGCCAACGCCATGTACGTCAAACACCTTTGCGCCGCCACGATCAACGACCTTGCCCAAAAGGCAATCAGGCCATGAGCCGGGTCAGTCCGCGCTTGACGCTGCTGACGGCCTCCGGCGTGTGCTCGCTGATCGTGCTCGACACCAACATCGTCGCCGTCACCCTGCCGACCATCGCACGGGACCTGGGCGCGAACTTTGCCGACATTGAATGGGTGGTCAGCGCCTACATGCTGGCGTTCGCAGCGTTGTTGCTGCCCGCCGGGAGCATCGCCGACCGCTTTGGCCGGCAGAAAACCCTGCTCTGGGGCCTGGGGATTTTCATCCTTGCCTCCATCGGTTGCGGCGCGGCGCCCACGGCGTTGTTCCTTGACATTGCGCGGGCGGTCAAGGGTGTCGGCGCGGCACTGTTGCTGACCTCGGCCCTGGCCTCCATCGGCCACACCTTTCACGATGAAGTCGAACGGGCCAAGGCCTGGGCGTTCTGGGGTGCGTGCATGGGCGTGGCGATGACCGCTGCGCCGACGGTCGGCGGGCTGATCACCGAATATGTGGGCTGGCGCTGGATCTTCTACCTCAACCTGCCGGTGGGCGCGTTCTTGATGTTCATGGTCTGGCGCGCCGTGCCGGAATCCAGGGACCCCCAATCGGCGCGACTCGATCCCTGGGGCAGCCTGGCGTTCAGTGCGAGTTTGCTGTGCCTGATCTGGGGCTTGATCGAAGCCAATCGAATCGGCTGGAGCAACCCGCTCACCTACGCCCGGATCATCGGGGGCGCGCTGCTATTGGGGCTGTTTGTACTGATTGAGCGGATGCAACAGCGGCCGATGATCGACCTGAAATTGTTCAGGCATCCGCGTTTCATCGGCGCCCTCCTTGGCATGTTTGCCTACGCCGGTTGCGCTCAGGTGATGATGACGTTGCTGCCGTTCTACCTGCAAAACGGCCTGGGCTTCTCGGCCATCGCGTCGGGGCTGGGGATGTTGCCGTTTGCCATGACCATGTTGATTTGCCCGCGCATCGGCGCTCGGCTGGCCAATCGACTTGCCCCAGCCACGCTGATGGCGGCGGGTTTGACCCTGGTCGGCAGCGGCAACCTGCTCAGCGCCTGGGCCGTCAGCAGCGGCGGCTACTTGCCCTTCGCACTGGCCATCGCCGTGACGGGCGCCGGTGCCGGCCTGCTCAATGGCGACACGCAAAAGAACATCATGGCCTGCGTCCCTCGCGAGCGCACCGGCATGGCCTCAGGCATGAGCACCACCATGCGTTTCAGCGCGATCGTGCTGGCCATCGGTGTCTTTGGCGCGCTGCTGTCCAGCCACACCGAATTGCTGTTGCGCACCAGCCTGTCGACGCAGGGTCCGCAATGGCTCGGCCAGAACCAGGGCATTGCCTCACGGGTGGTCGCAGGAGACATGACGGCGGCGATGAACCTGCTGCCGGAAACAGCGCGTGCGTTGGTCGAGCCACTGGCGCGTCAGGCCTTCGTCGGCGGCTTCAGCCTGCTGCTTCTGGTCGCGGGTTTGCTGGCCCTGCTGGGGGCACTGGTGGTCGGCACGCTGATGCGCAATCCGATCCCTGCGCCGAAAAGTTTTTCCCTGAGCCTGGAATAAATCCCAACGGGGCTCGTCGTACTGCCACTGAAATCGTTCAGTAGTCACTACGAGAGCCCCATCATGAAACGCATTCTGTCCGCCCTGTTTCTCATCAGCCTGAGCGGTGTTGCAGCGGCCGCCGCCGTCGACAACTCCAGCACGCCGAAAGTCGAGGACTACAAGTACTCGACGCCGCTCCATATCGCCAAAGTGCTTAACATGACCCGCGACGATGGTTGCGGCCCCCTGCCGCGGGAGATGACTTACATTGATACCACGGGCACCACCCATGTCCTGCGCTACCAGGCCTTTGGCGATAACTGTCTCGGTCAGAACTAATGCTGGATCAACGCCAGCACTCGCTCGGCATTCTCACCGCACGCCATTCCTTCGGGCCGCGTCTGGATGTTCTCGATCAACCCCAGCAACTGCGCCTTGTTTTGCGCCAGGTGCAGTTGCATCGCTTCGATCTGTTCGACTTTGCGCCCCAGGCTCGCCACCAGTGCATCGTCGTCGAACTCGCCTGTTACGGTGTCTGGCAACAATAACTTGAGCTCGTCGAGGCTGAACCCGGCCTGCTGTGCGCACTGAATAATCTTCAGGGTTTGCAGAACTTGCGGCGGGTAACGCCGATAGCCGTTGGCCATGCGCTCCACTTGCCGGATCAGGCCTTGAGCCTCGTAGAACCGAATGCGCGACGCGTTCAACCCGCTCAATTGCGCCAATTCACCAATCTTCATCTCGGCCTCATTTGCCAGCTTGACATTAAAGTTAACTTTAAGCTTAGCCTCTACGCATTACTGATGAGGAGTCAAGCATGTCACCCTTTCAAACGCTGAAGTTACCCAACGGCCAGACCCTCGACAATCGCATCGCCAAAGCTGCGATGGATGAGAACCTTGCCGATACCGGACAAGCGCCTTCTACTGCGCTGCTCAAGTTGTATCAGGCTTGGGCCGAAGGTGAAACGGGCCTGTTGCTGACCGGCAACGTGATGATCGATCGCCGCGCCATGACCAGCCCTGCAGGTGTCGTGCTGGAAGACGAGCGCCATCTTGAGCTGTTCCGTCAGTGGGCCACCATTGGCCGCTCCGGTGGCGCGCATGTGTGGATGCAGCTCAACCATCCCGGGCGCCAGATCATGGCCAACCTCGGTCAGCAAGCCTGGGCACCCTCCGCCGTGGCGCTGGACCTGGGTTCTTTTTCCAAGATGTTTGCCGAACCCAAACCGATGTCGGAAAGCGATATCGCCGAGGTTATCCAACGCTTCGCCACCAGTGCCGCCCTTGCAGAGAAAGCCGGTTTCACCGGCGTGCAGATTCACGCGGCACACGGCTACCTGATCAGCCAGTTTCTGTCGCCCTTGACCAACCGTCGGACTGACCAGTGGGGTGGCTCCCTGGAGAATCGCGCCCGGCTGTTGCTGGCCGTGGTCAGCGCCGTTCGCCAAGCGGTGTCGCCTCAGTTTTGCGTCTCGGTAAAGCTCAACTCGGCAGACTTCCAGCGCGGCGGTTTCGACGCTGACGACGCCCGCCAAGTGATCCAGTGGCTCAACGACCAACCACTGGATTTGCTCGAACTCTCCGGGGGCAGCTACGAAGCACCAGCCATGCAAGGCGACGCCCGCGACGGCAGGACCCTGGCCCGAGAGGCGTACTTTCTGGAAATGGCCGGCGAACTGGCCAGCGTTGCGAGCATGCCGGTGATGGTAACGGGTGGGATTCGACGTCTGGCCATCGTCGAACAGGTGCTCGACAGCGGCATCGCCATGGCCGGTATCGGCACGGCGCTCGCCATTGAACCGCAGCTGGTGAAACGCTGGCGCGAAGGCCAGGACAGCCACCCGCAATTGCCACCGATCCTCTGGAAACGTAAACCGCTGGCCGCCCTGGCGAACATGGCCGTAGTGAAGTTCCAGCTCAATCGCCTGAGCCGCGGACGCAAGACCCGGCCACAGGTTTCAGCGCTATGGGCGCTGATCGTTGATCAGCTGTATCTCGCCCGGCGCACGCGTCAGTACCGGCAGGCGATGGGCAAGTAATCTCAAATCGGGGTGAGTCATGGTTGCCGCAGCGTTGTCCTCTTTTAACCCTGAGGACCATTCATTAACCACTGGAGCACCCCATGGCGAAAATCACCCTTGCCCAGCAACTGGCGACCACCCTTGAACAAGCAGGTGTGAAACGCATCTGGGGCCTGACGGTATGGAGCAACCCACTGTAGGAGCGAGGCTTGCCCGCGAAGAACGATGACGCGGTGTGTCAGGTCTGACGCCTTCGCGAGCAAGCTTCGCTCCTACAAAGATCGACGTACACCCCGATTCGACAGCCTCAATGGCCTGACCGAAGCCCTGCGCACCATGGACAGCATCGAATGGATGCACGTGCGCCACGAGGAAGTAGGCCTGAATTACTTTCAGGAAACCCACCCGCAGGAACTGTTCAAGGAATGCAGCCACTTCGTCGAGCTGGTGAGCAGCCCGGCGCAGATGCCCCAGGTGCTGCATCGGGCGATGCGCAGTGCCATCCTCAATCGCGGTGTCGCGGTGGTGGTGATTCCCGGCGACGTCGCGCTGCAGGAGGTCGAAGACAACCTCAAACCCTGGCCGGCGCTGTCCAAACCTCGCACCCTGCCCGCGCCTCACGACCCGGATCGGCTGGTCGAATTGCTGAGTCAAAGCAACGCCGTGACGCTGATGTGCGGTGCCGGCTGCGCGGGGGCCCACGATCAGGTGGTGGCATTGGCCGACGCCCTCGGCGCGCCGGTGGTGCATGCGTTGCGCGGCAAGGAGCATGTGGAGTGGGACAATCCGTTCGACGTCGGCATGACCGGGTTGATCGGCTTCAGCTCCGGTTATCACGCGATGCTCAACTGCGACACGCTGGTGATGCTCGGGACCGACTTTCCCTATCGCCAGTTCTACCCCACCGACGCCACCATCATTCAGATCGACCACGACCCGCAAGCCCTCGGACGGCGGACCACGCTGGATCTGGGCATCGCCGCCGATGTTGGCGAAACCCTCGCCGCGTTGCTGCCGCGCCTGCCTTATCGTGGCGACCAGAGCTTTCTTGAGTCATCCCTCAAGCACTACCAGAAGGCCCGTCAGGGGCTGGATGACCTGGCTCAACCGTCGGCGCCGGGTCGGCCGATTCATCCGCAATACCTCACTCGCCTGCTCAGTGAGCTGGCCGATGACGATGCGATCTTCACCGCCGACGTGGGCACGCCGACCGTCTGGGCCGCGCGTTATCTGAAAATGAACGGCAAGCGCCGATTGCTCGGCTCGTTCAATCACGGTTCCATGGCGAACGCGATGCCCCAGGCCATTGGCGCGCAAGCGTCATTTCCCGGGCGGCAGGTAATTTCGCTGTCTGGCGATGGCGGCTTCAGCATGTTGATGGGGGACTTCATTTCGCTGGCGCAACTCAAGCTGCCGGTGAAAATCATCGTCTACGACAATGCCTCGCTCGGGTTCGTGGCCATGGAAATGAAATCCAGCGGGCTACTGGACACCGGTACGGACCTGCACAATCCGGACTTCGCGGCGATGGCCAATGCCATGGGGATCCTGGGGATTCGTGTTGAGGAATCCGAAGCGCTGGAACCGGCCTTGCGCCGCGCGCTGGCGCATGACGGGCCCGTGCTGGTGGACGTGGTGACAGCGACCCAGGAACTGGCGATGCCCCCGACGATCAAGCTGGAACAGGCCAAAGGGTTCAGTTTGTACATGCTCAAAGCGGTGATGAGCGGGCGGGGGGATGAGGTGATTGAGTTGGCGCGTACTAATCTGTTCCGCTGACGCGCCTGGACTGCATCGCCCCCTTCGCGAGCAGGCTCGCTCCCACATTGGATCTCGGTTGTTCACAAATCCTGTGGGAGCGAGCCTGCTCGCGATGGGGCCCCGTGAGGCCAACGATTACTGCCCGGAAAAACGCAGTCGCGACAACTGTCGCAAATTCCCCTCGACATAATAATCATCCGTCCAACTGTCATCCGCCGCCAACGGCCGGACCTGCTTTAGCGCCAGTTTTTTCGCGTAATAGCGAAACCGGTAATGCTCATAAAACCTCAGCAACTCCAGACCATAACGGTCCGCCAGGTCGGTATCGCCGCGGATGATCAGGTAGTTCTCGTCATTGCTGTTGCTGGCAGCCGCACTGAGGTTATGACTGCCGCTGATGATCGTTGGCGTATCGCTGGTGAAATCCGTGACGATCGCTTTGGTGTGCACCAGCAGGTTGCCCTTCTGTCCTTCCTTGCTTTCCAGGAGCCAGCCTTCAAGGCCGGTATTGAGCAACGCTACCGTGGTGAATTCGGCGCTGCGGTCGGCATGAAACCCGGTGATCTTGCTCACGGAGTTCTGCAGGCCGTAGCGCAGAATGTCGTCGTGGGGCTTACCGAGCAACGCGTTGAGGATGGCGTCGGGCAAGGTAAAGGCAGTGACGAACAGCAGGTCTTTCTTCGCCGCATTGATGATGTCGACGAACTCATGCAAGTCGCCCTGACCCGAGCGCGGGGAGAATCCGGCGAACAACGGTTGGCTCGGGTCCATCGGGTTGTGTTCGGTAATCCACTGCCGCGCGGCACCGACATCCGCCGGTGTGCCCCAGACCTGCTCGAACGTTTGCAGATAACGGGCGCCGACCCGAGCATCGTCCAGCACATGCACCACGTTGGCCTGACGGTAAATGCCGTTGGGCGTGAAGTTGGTGCTGCCGCAGAGCACGGCTTCAGGCTGACGCAGACCCGCGGCATCGAACCGGCTCAGGACGATGAACTTGTTATGGAAAATACTGTGGGTGACGCGCCCGCGCTTATTTGCCGCCGGGATCTTTTCCAGGCTGGCCTCGTTAAAGGCGGTGGTGTCTTCGCCCGGTTGCGCGTGATACAGAACGCGAACGTGCACCCCGCGCTCCCGCGCCGCGTTCACCGCCTCGACAATCACCGGTAACTGGTATTCGTAGATGGCGACATCCAGTGCCCACTCGCTGCCGACGGCACGCTCGATAAACCCCAGCAAACGCCCGAGCAGGCCGTTTTCCAGCCATCGGCGCGGGGCATCGGGCCAGGATTCCAGGGGCAATCTTTCCTTGCCGCCAAGGAGCGCGTCGAGCTCTGGAAACTTGCGCTGGAACGCCTGGCTGGCGGCCACGGCGCGGTTGAAATTGACACTCTGGTTGCCGGGATGGCCGTCATCGGAAGTGACCGTCACCTCCAGGGATTCGCCCAGTTGCGGCGCATCGGCGCTGCCGTAAGCCAGATAGACTCGGTATTGGATCGTCAGCCCCGGATTGACCGCGTAATCGGCCCAGCGAAATTTCTGCAAAGGCGCGATATTGCTGGGGGTGGCGTGGTATTGAGGGAAGGTATGGGTCTTGCCCGGGAACGTCAGGCTGTTGAATAGAAACTGCCAGGGTTTGCTGCCCTGCTGCTTTTCGATGGCGAAACCCAGCAGGCCTTTGCGGCGGGGTTCGGCCACATCCATGGCCAACAGCACGCCATTGGTGCCGGCATAGGCTTTGACGCGGAAATCGTTCTGATGGTTAACGGCAAGTGCGCGCATGATTCACTCCTTTGATCGAATGCACTCAAAGCATAGGGGAGCGATGCGGATTCACCATGATTCTCCGGGACCGGGGTGATGCCATCGGGTGCAGGCTCGCTCGCACAAGGGATCTGCGGCGTAAACAAATCCTGCACGCGATGGGGCCTTTGCAGATAACAGAGTCCTCAGCCTGAAACCAGCTCATCAATGTGGCGATAATCCGCTTGCAACTCTGCCGCCATCTGTCTGGCCCGACCTAACCGAATCGGCCCGCGCTCGATATCAATCAATAACCCCGGGCAGTCCAGCACCGGCAACCCCGGCCAGTCCTTCAATCGCCCATCGGTCACCAGCAGCAGCCTTTGCTGTTCCGCCGGAAAGCGTTTTTTCCGTGCCGCCAGCCAACCCCCCGCTTCACCCAGCGCCGCCAACAACGGCGTGCCGCCGCCCGCACCCAGGCCATCGAGCCAGGCACGCAACCCCGCCGACGCTTTCAAGCCTTGCACCTGCCACTTCGGCGCTTGACCGCTGGCGGTCAACAAGGCCAGGCGCGCGCGTTGGCGGTACGCATCGTCGAACGCTTGCGCAAGTAAACCCTTGGCATCGCTCAACGCCTGATGACGGCGTGTCGAGGCCGATGCGTCGACGATCACCAACCACAGTTCATGGGAGGAACGTGTGCGCAGGTAGAACAGCACATCTTTGCGTTGACGCGGCCGACCATTGAGCAAAGTGCCGGGCCAGTTGATCGAGCCACTGCGCGCAGCGTGACGCTTGCCCTGTTTACCGTTATCCAGTCGGCCTGCGCGGGGTCTGGCATTCGCCCCCGCGTCAGATCGAGGGCGAATGCCTAGGGCTTTTTTGGCCAGCTCGGCACTTCACGTCGGGCGCCGACCGGCAGGGCCTGAGCGGGCATTTCGCCCCATTGGCCCTGGCCTTCGCTCGGGCTGGAAGATTGCGCCGAGGGCGACTGATTGTGGGGCGGCGCTGGTGGCGATTGCTCGCGACGACGATGACGCAGGGCAAACTCGGCGACGGCGTCGATGTCTTCCTCGGCGATGGCGCCCGCCCCTCGCCATGCGGCGTGGGCACGGGCGGCGCGCAACCAGACCAGATCGGCGCGCAGGCCATCGACACCGGCGGCAAAACAGCGCTCGGTAATCTGCGCCAGTGCGGCATCATCCAGGGGGATGCTCGCCAATGCGCCGCGCGCCTTCTGGCAACGTTCACGCAGGGACTGCTGCTGGCTTTCCCACTCGACGCAGAAACCCTGGGGATCGGTGTCGAAATCCAGACGCCGGCGAATAATCTGGCCACGCTCGACCGGTGCGGTGTGACCACTGAGGGCGACGTTCAGGCCAAAACGGTCGAGCAGTTGCGGACGCAGCTCGCCCTCTTCCGGGTTCATGGTGCCGATCAGGACGAACTTCGCCGAATGCCGATGGGATATACCGTCGCGCTCGATCAAGTTGGTGCCGCTGGCGGCCACGTCGAGCAACAGGTCAACGAGGTGATCGGGCAGCAGATTGACTTCATCGACGTACAGCACACCGCCGTCGGCCTTGGCCAGTACGCCGGGGGAAAATTGCGCGCGGCCTTCGCTCAGGGCGGCGTCGAGATCGAGGGTGCCGACCAGCCGTTCTTCGGTGGCACCGAGGGGCAAGGTGACGAATTGACCGCTGGCCAGCAAGTCCGCCAGGCCTCGGGCGAGGGTCGACTTGGCCATGCCGCGCGGGCCTTCGATCAGCACGCCGCCGATTTTCGGGTCGATGGCGGTCAGATAGAGGGCGAGCTTCAGATCGTCGGCGCCGACCACGGCGGAGAGCGGGAAATGCGGGGTGTCGGTCATCTTCAATACTCGGTCATGGTCTGTAGCAGGCACACTTTGTACCTGTAGGAGCGAGGCTTGCCCGCGAAGGCGTCTATTCAGTCGATATCACATATTGAATGTGAAGGCCTCATCGCGGGCAAGCCTCGCTCCTACGGGGTTTGCGGTGTATCAGCCGTCTTCTTCTATGTCCAGCAACAGGTTTTCCAGCGCCTCGCGATACGCGCCCGGTTCCTGCCACATTCCCCGCTGCTGCGCTTCGAGCATGCGCTCGGTCATGTCGCGCAGCGCATGTGGATTATGCTCACGCACAAAATCCCGGGTTGCCGGATCGAGCAAATACGCATCCGCCAGCAACGCATATTGATGATCGTCGATCAACTGGGTCGTGGCGTCGAACGCGAACAGGTTATCGACCGTCGCGGCCAATTCGAATGCGCCTTTATAGCCGTGACGCTTCACGCCGTCGATCCACTTCGGATTCGCCGCCCGGGAGCGGATCACCCGGTTCAACTCTTCCTTCAAGGTGCGGATCTTCGGCAAGTCCGGCTGACTGTGATCACCGTGGTAACTGGCCGCCGCTTCGCCGCTGAGGCTTTCCACGGCAGCGAGCATGCCGCCCTGGAATTGGTAATAGTCGTTGGAATCAAGCAGGTCATGCTCGCGATTGTCCTGGTTTTGCAGCACCGCCTGCACCTGGCTCAGACGCTGGGCGAATTGTTCGCGGGCGGCGGTGCCTTCATCGGACCCGCCGTAAGCGTAGCCGCCCCAGTTCAAGTAAACCTCGGCCAGATCTTCGCGGCTTTGCCACAGACGACCGTCGATGGCGCCCTGCACGCCTGCGCCATAAGCACCGGGCTTGGCCCCGAAGATGCGCCAACCGGCCTGACGCTTGGCCGCGTCTTCATCAAGGCCCGATTGCATCAGTGCTTCACGTTCGGCGCGCACTTTGGCGGCCAACGGGTTGAGATCGTCCGGCTCGTCCAGCGCGGCGACCGCTTGCACGGCAGCGTCGAACAGGCGGATCAGATTGGCGAAGGCATCACGAAAGAATCCGGACACGCGCAAGGTCACGTCCACCCGAGGACGGTCGAGCAAGCTCAGTGGCAGGATTTCAAAGTCGTCGACCCGCTGACTGCCGGTGGCCCAGACCGGGCGCACGCCCATCAGCGCCATGGCCTGGGCGATGTCATCGCCGCCGGTGCGCATGGTCGCGGTGCCCCAGACGGACAGGCCGAGCTGACGCAGGTGATCGCCGTGGTCTTGCAGATGCCGTTCGAGAATCAGGTTGGCCGACTGGAAACCAATGCGCCACGCTGTGGTGGTTGGCAGGTTGCGCACGTCCACCGAGTAGAAATTGCGCCCGGTCGGCAGCACGTCCAGACGACCGCGACTCGGCGCGCCGCTGGGGCCGGCCGGGACGAAACGACCGCTCAGGGCATCGAGCAGGCCGCGCATTTCTGCCGGCCCGCAGGCGTCCAGGCGCGGGGCGACGACTTCGCGCAGGCTGTCGAGGATGGCGCGGACGTCGGACCAACCCGCGTCCTGTGGTAACAGGCCTTTGTAGCGAGGGAGTTTGTCGGAATGCCGCATCATCGCGCTGGATTGCGCAGCAGTCCCATTTTCCGGGTCCGCTTCGCGAACCAACGGGAGCAAGCTCCCTCGCCACAGAGGCTCGTTCCCATGAGGTTCGGCGTTGGTATTCAGCGTTTGCGCAATGAGTTGAGCTGCGAACAGTTCGAGGCGTTCGCGGGTATCCCCAGCGGTGCGCCAGGCCTCATCGTTAAGCGATTGCAGTTCCACAGGACGCGGCCCGGCCCATGGCTCGGCCAACGCACAATCCAGCGGATCAAACCCCAGTTCAAACGCTTTGGCCAACGCCCGCAGCAGGCTTGATTGCGCCCCACGACCGTCGTCACGGGGGATGCGCAACAGCGCCAACAACGTATCGATGCGCAAGCGCCCGGTCGGCGACTCGCCAAAGATGTGCAGGCCATCGCGGATCTGCGACTCTTTCAAGTCGCACAAGTACGTGTCCAGCCGTGGCAACCAGATCGCCGCATCGACGTCGCTGTTGAGCTTTTCGTCCAGTTGCAGTTCACGGTCGATGTGCGTGTCGCGCACCAGTTGCAGGATGTCGCGCTGCAACTCTCGGGCGCGGCGCGGATCGAGCAATTGCGCTTCGTAATACTCGTCGGCCAGCAGTTCGAGGTTGCGCAGCGGGCCGTAGGTTTCGGCGCGGGTCAGCGGCGGCATCAGGTGGTCGATGATCACCGCTTGGGTGCGACGCTTGGCCTGGGCGCCCTCGCCCGGGTCGTTGACGATGAATGGATAAATGTTCGGCAGTGGCCCGAGCAGCGCATCCGGCCAGCAGTTTTCCGACAGCCCGACGCCTTTGCCCGGCAGCCATTCGAGGTTGCCGTGCTTGCCGACGTGGATCACGCCGTGGGCGCCATAGGTATGGCGCAGCCAGAAGTAGAACGCCAGGTAGCCGTGGGGCGGTACCAGGTCCGGGTCGTGATACACCGCACTCGGATCAACCTGATAACCCCGCGCCGGTTGAATGCCGACGAAGGTCAGGCCAAAGCGCAGCCCGGCGACCATCATGCGGCCGTCACGGCACATCGGATCGCTTTCGGGCGTGCCCCAGCGCTCCAGCACCGCTTGCTGATTGGCTTTGGGCAATTGGTGGAACATCAGCCGATAGTCGTCCATCGCCAAACTTTGCGCGCAGGGACGCTGATCAAGGGTGTCGAGGTCGTTGCTGACGCCGCCAAGCAACTGTTGAATCAACGCAGTGCCGCTGTCCGGCAACCCGGCAGGCAGCGGATAGCCTTCGGTGTGCAGCGCCCGCAGGATGTTGAGCGCGGCGGCCGGGGTGTCGAGGCCGACACCGTTGCCGATGCGCCCGTCACGGGTCGGGTAGTTGGCGAGGATCAGCGCGATGCGTTTTTCGCTGTTCGGTACCCGGGCCAGATCGATCCAGCGCCGCGCCAGTTCGGCGACGAAATCCATGCGCTCCGGTTGCGCCCGATAGCACACCACGTCCGACTGACTGCGCTCGCTGCGCCACGCCAGGTCCTTGAAGCTGATCGGCCGGCTGATGATCCGTCCGTCCAGTTCCGGCAACGCGATGTGCATCGCCAGATCACGGGGGCCGAGGCCCTGTTCACTGGCGAGCCAACCCGGCTCGTTGTCCTGGGCGCAGATCGCCTGGATCACCGGAATGTTGCGTCGAAACGGCCGCAGATGCGGCGCTTCGGGGCTGGATTGAGCGAAACCGGTGGTGTTCAAGATCACCCCCGCCTCGACGTCGTCCAGCAGGTCCTCGACCACCGTCAGGCAGCCGGGTTCTTTCAGACTGGCCACAGCAATCGGCAACGGATTCAAACCCGCCGCCTGCAAACGCTGGCAGAAAACATCTATGAATGCGGTGTTCGCCGCCTGTAAATGCGAGCGATAGAACAGCACCGCTGCCACCGGTTGACCGGCCTGCCAATCGGCTTGCCAATCGTGAAGGTCGGCGGGGCTCTTTTGCGGGTGGTATATCGCCGTGCGCGGCAGGGTTTGCGGCTCGGCCCAGGCGTAATCGCGACCCAGCCAGCGATTGGCCAGGCAGCGGAAAAAATCCAGGGCATTGGCCATGCCGCCCTGACGCAAAAACTGCCAGAGCCGGTCACGGTCGGCGGCGGCTACGGTGCTCAGGTCGCTGAGTTCCGGGTCCGGGCGGTCATCGCCGGGCACCAGAATCAGCTGAACACCGCGCTGGGACAGCTCCACCAGACGCTCGACCCCGTAACGCCAATAGGCGATGCCGCCGTGCAACGAAATCAGAATGACCTTGGCATGGCGCAACACTTCGTCGACATACAGGTCGACCGACGCGTGATTCTGCACCTGCATCGGGTTGGCCAGGCGCACGCTCGGGTAGTTGTCCGGCAACTGCTGCGCCGCTTCGGCGAGCAGCGCCAGGCTGGAATCGCCGCTGCACAGGATCACCAGCTCGGCGGGGGTTTGTCCAAGGTCGGCAATGTTGTCATCCGACACGAAACCGCCGGGCTGGGTCCTGAGCAGGTGCATGGCTTAAACGCTGAGCGCGGCGCGCAATTGCGCTTCAAGCAGCGTGGCGTCCAGCTCCTGACCGATCAACACCAGACGCGTGTTGCGCGCTTCATCAATGCCCCACTGACGGTCGAAGTGCTTGTCGAAACGTGTGCCCACACCCTGAATCAGCAAGCGCATCGGTTTGTTCGGAATCGCCGCGAAACCTTTGACCCGCAGAATGCCGTGCTGGACCACCAGTTGGGTCAGCGCGTCCAGCAGCAGGCTTTCGTCGGCTTGGGGCAATTCGATGGAAATGGAGTCGAAGGCGTCGTGGTCGTGATCGTCTTCACCTTCGTGGTGGTGATCGTGATGGCTGTGACGGCTGTCGATGTGTTCTTCGGAACCGGCACCGAGACCGATCAGCACGTCCAGTGGCACGCGGCCGCTGCTGGCTTCGATGACTTTGACGGCCGGTGGCAGTTCTTCGGCGACTTCCAGGCGCACCCGGGCCAGATCTTCAGGGCTGATCAGGTCGGCCTTGTTGAGGATCACCAGGTCGGCGCTGGCCAGTTGGTCGGCGAACAGCTCGTGCAGCGGCGATTCGTGGTCCAGGTTCGGGTCGAGTTTGCGCTGGGCATCGACCCGATCCGGGAACGCGGCGAACGTGCCAGCGGCGACGGCCGGGCTGTCGACCACGGTGATGACCGCGTCAACGGTGCAAGCGCTGCGAATTTCCGGCCACTGGAAGGCTTGCACCAGCGGTTTTGGTAGGGCCAGGCCCGAGGTTTCGATGAGGATGTGGTCGAGATCGCCGCGACGGGCGACCAATTCGCGCATCACCGGGAAGAATTCTTCTTGAACGGTGCAGCACAGGCAGCCGTTGGCCAATTCGTAGACGCGGCCGTTGGCCTCTTCTTCGGTACAGCCGATGGAGCACTGCTTGAGGATTTCGCCATCGATGCCCAGCTCGCCGAACTCGTTGACGATCACCGCAATGCGGCGGCCCTGAGCGTTGTCGAGCATGTGCCGCAGCAAGGTGGTTTTGCCCGAGCCGAGGAAGCCGGTAACGATGGTGACGGGGAGTTTGGCCAGTGTTTTCATCGGATGCCCTTTGGCAAGGTGGCGGGCATACGGGACGACAATCGCTGCGACGGATGCGCGCGCGGAAGAGTTCGCCACCGGATCACCCCGCCCGGTTGTAGTGAGAATCTGTGTCGAGGCAGGTCTCCTGGCTGACGGTGTGCCGGTCGATGGACCTGGCATTCGCTGCGCCTTCCCGCGAACCCGTTGCACAGGGTTTGCAGTGGCGTGGCAGCGAACATCACCGTTCACAGTTGCGGGGGCAGCCGCGGCATCGACCGCGTTCCCTTCTTAGCTTCGGCAAATGCCGAAGAACCTCGAAAGCGCAAGGCTACGCATGGTGTGGGGGCGGGTCAATGTCTTGTGGCGCTCTCACCGGCGCCTTCGCGGGCAAGCCTTGCTCCTGCGGGACAGCGGTGCTTTTACAGGAGCGAGGCGTGCCCGCGAAGAATTCACCTGGCTATCGAATGAGAACCCATGCCAATTGACGTCAAACCCCCGCCCATGCTCTCCTACACGCCTTGTTACGGGTGCCCTTCACAGGGTGAAACGGGAAACCGGTGAATCATGTGCTTTACTCCAAGCCATGTCAGTCCGGTGCTGCCCCCGCAACGGTAAGCGAGCGAAGCGTCAGATCCACTGTGCCAGCAGTTCGGCATGGGAAGGTGATGCTTGCAGGTTCAGGCGCAAGCCTTGACCCCTCGTGAGCCCGGAGACCGGCCCGCAACACAAAGTGACCTTTACGTCACTGAATAACAAACCCGCGGTGGGCGGGCGCTGTTTGAACCTCTGCGCGCCCGACTCGCAGGGGTCTTCCATGCGCTCTATTCACCCGCTGACAGACCAGAGGGATGCGCCATGTCGATCATCAGCAGCACCGACCACAGCACCGCCAGCACCACCACAACCCTGAGCCAACGCCTGACCGCCGCCGTGTGTGCGTCGATCCTTGGCGCGTGCCTTGTGTATTTCGCTGGGTTCTCGCACATCGAAGCGGTGCACAATGCCGCGCACGACACCCGTCACAGCTCTGCCTTCCCGTGCCATTGAGACCTGCTGACATGATCAAGCGTATTGCGCAAACCGCAGGTTTCACAGGGCTGCTGGCCGCCCTGCTGCTGACCCTGCTGCAAAGTTTCTGGGTCTCGCCGCTGATTCTGCAGGCCGAAACCTACGAAAAATCCGAGCCGGCCGCTGTTGAAGTTCACGAACACGCTGCCGGTGCCGCCGCTCACACTCACGACGCCGAAGCCTGGGAGCCGGAAGACGGCTGGCAGCGCCTGCTGTCGACCACGGGCGGTAACCTGGTGGTCGCCGTCGGTTTCGCCCTGATGCTCGCGGGCCTCTACACCTTGCGTGCACCGACCAAAACCTCCCAGGGCCTGCTTTGGGGCCTGGCCGGTTACGCGACCTTCGTGCTGGCCCCGACCCTCGGCCTGCCGCCTGAACTGCCGGGCACTGCCGCGGCTGATCTGGCGCAACGGCAACTCTGGTGGATCAGTACAGCCGCCTCCACGGCGGTCGGCATCGCCTTGATCGTGTTCAGCCGTCACTGGCTGATGAAAATCCTTGGCGTGGCGATTCTCGCCGTTCCGCACGTGATCGGCGCGCCGCAACCGGAAGTGCACTCGATGCTCGCTCCGCAAGCGCTGGAAGCGCAGTTCAAAATCGCGTCGCAGCTGACCAACGTCGCGTTCTGGCTGGCCCTGGGCCTGATCAGCGCCTGGTTGTTCCGCCGCAAAAGCGATGGCCAATACCACGCATGATTGATCCCCGCACAGCGCCGACTTTAGTCGTCGGCCTGGGCTGCCAGCGCGGCTGCCCCGCCAGCACGCTGCGGGCGTTGATCGATCAGGCATTGCAGGCTCATCAAATCGGACTTCACCAGATCAAGGCCCTGGCCAGTATCGACCTGAAGCGTGATGAGCCTGGCCTGGTCGAGCTCGCCGAACAACTGGCGTTACCGCTGATGTATTTCAGCAGTAAGCAACTGGAAGGTTACAAACCGCAACTCAGCCATCATTCGGACATCGCGTTCGAACGCACCGGCTGCTACGGCGTGGCGGAAAGTGCCGCCCTGGCCCTCGCCGAACACTTGGCCCAGGCCCCGGCAAAACTGCTGATTTCGCGACAAAAATATGCCCAGGCCACCCTGGCATTGGCCTGCGTTGCGTAAGATCCCCGATAATCCCCGCCTTCGATCATGAGCAATCTTCATCTGAAGCCTTGCCCAAGCCCCTTTTCTGACAGACTCTTTATTCAAAGGAACGGACGATGACCGTCTACTTCATTGGCGCAGGTCCAGGTGACCCGGAACTGATCACCGTCAAAGGCCAGCGGCTGATTCGCAGTTGCCCGGTGATCATCTATGCGGGCTCTTTGGTGCCCGCCGCCGTGCTCGAAGGCCATGGTGCCGAACAGGTGGTCAACAGCGCCGAATTGCACCTGGAGCAAATCATCGAACTGATCAAGACCGCCCATGCCAACGGCCAGGATGTGGCGCGGGTGCATTCCGGTGATCCGAGTCTTTACGGAGCGATTGGCGAGCAGATTCGCTGTCTGCGTGAACTCGGGATTGCGTTTGAAATCATCCCGGGGGTCACGGCGACTGCCGCGTGTGCGGCGCTTTTGGGGGCTGAACTGACCCTGCCCGACATTTCACAGAGTGTGATTCTGACCCGCTACGCCGACAAAACCGTGATGCCGGCCGGTGAAGAACTGGGGAGCCTGGCCCAGCACGGGGCGACCATGGCGATTCATTTGGGGGTCAATCATCTGGAGAAGATCCTGGCGGAGTTGCTACCACATTACGGCGCCGACTGCCCGATTGCGGTGATTCACCGGGCGACCTGGCCGGATCAGGATTGGGTGGTGGGGACGATTGCGGACATTGCCGCGAAGGTTGAAGCCAAGGGATTTCGCCGCACGGCGTTGATTCTGGTGGGTCGGGTGTTGGGCAGTGATCAATTCAGCGAGTCGTCGCTGTACCGCGCCGGACATGCACATCTCTACAGGCCATAGGGTCCTCCCACATTGGATCTGCGGCGGAAACAGATTGGGTATCCAATGATAGCCCCCTGTGGGAGCGAGCCTGCTCGCGATGGGGCCAGTGAATTTCACCCATAAAAAAACGGCACTCACGGGTGCCGTTTTTTCATTTCGCAGCGAACACCTTACTTAGTAGTAGGCGTTTTCTTTCTGCGTGTGGTCAGTCACATCGCGTACACCCTTGAGCTCGGGAATGCGCTCGAGCAAGGTGCGCTCGATGCCTTCGCGAAGGGTGACGTCTGCCTGGCCGCAGCCCTGGCAACCGCCGCCGAATTTCAATACGGCGATGCCGTCTTCGACCACATCGATCAAGCTGACCTGACCGCCGTGGCTGGCCAGCCCCGGATTGATCTCGGTTTGCAGGTAGTAGTTGATACGCTCGTTGACCGGGCTGTCAGCGTTGACCATCGGCACTTTGGCGTTGGGCGCCTTGATCGTCAGCTGGCCGCCCATGCGGTCGGTAGCGTAGTCGACGACCGCGTCGTCCAGGAAAGCTTCGCTGAACGAATCGATGTAAGCGGTGAAGCTTTTGAGCCCCAGCGCGGTGTCTTCAGGTTTCTCTTCGCCCGGCTTGCAGTACGCAATGCAGGTTTCGGCGTACTGGGTGCCAGGCTGGGTGATAAAGACGCGGATGCCGATGCCCGGGGTGTTCTGCTTGGAGAGCAGATCAGCCAGATAATCGTGTGCGGCGTCGGTGATGGTAATAGCGGTCATGGAAACTCCTCGCAGGCTTGGGCGCAGTTTACGCCAATCATCGCGCCGTACAAAGTCCTAGTATTTTTGTCGGGAAAGAGCCGGAACAGCGTTGCTTGCCGGTTCGCCGTCGATCCACTCTTTAAGCCACCGATAGCTGCATTTTTCTACATATTCGTAACTTGCCCAGGAAGCCACGCCGATGGTCACCACACAAACGGCGAACATCACGTAGGGATTTACCCCATAACGCTGGGCGACAAATCCGCCGACAGACAGCACCAGCACATGCATCAGGTAAACCGAATAGGAACAATCGCCAAGCACCTTGAACAGACGGGTGTTCTCGAAAAAGCGTTCCAGCGCCATGCACGCCATCACCAACACCGCACCGGGCACGCCCCAGGCCAGGAAGCGTGGCTGCGGTGCCAGGTTATAAATCGCCAGCAACGCGCCGCCAATCCCCAGCAAGGGCAGCCAGACACCGGGCTTGATCCAGCCGCGCCGGTAGATCATGCCGATGGCGATCCCCAGCAGAAACTCATAAACAATGTCCGAGCGGTAGAACTCGCTGATCCAGCCATAACCGGTCCACGCCTGGCACACCGCAAACAGCAACGCCGCGACGATCAGCAGCCGAACCTGCAAACGGAACAGCAACGCCCAGGCAAACAGCACGTAGAACAGCATTTCGTAATTCAGCGTCCAGCCGACATTGAGGGTCGGATAGATGCCGTAGCCACCGGGGTTTTGTGTGGGAATGAATAACAGCGACAGCAGGACATGTGACCAGTCGACCGTCTGATCCGGCAACAAAGGCTGTGCGAACACGACCACCAGCGCCATCAGCACCGTGTACAGCCAGTACGCCGGAACGATGCGAAACAGTCGATACAGGAGAAACCGTGCAGGTGGCAGCGATTTCCCTTCGGTGGACAGGAAGATCACCAGGCCACTGATGACGAAAAAGATATCAACGCCCACCGCGCCCTTGTCGATGAACATCTGACCCACGGGACCACGGGCCTTGAAGTCGAAGAATATCTGCATGAAATGGTGGCAGACCACCGTCCATGCCGCGACGGCGCGCAGTGCCTGTACTGAAATCAACATCGGCGCCCCTCCGATCGCACCTCACACATCACCGCAGATCCCTGTAGGAGCGAAGCTTGCTCGCGAAGGCGATCGACCGGCCAACAATGATGTTGAATGTACCGGCCTCTTCGCGAGCAAGCTTCGCTCCTACAGGGGAATGGCGGTGCCTATTGAGTCCGACACCGACCAGCAGTCAAAGGTCGATCAAAGATTCTCGTACCGGTTCATATCCAGCACGCCCTCTTCCACCGGCTCGGTTTCGTGGATGTAGCGACTCAGGTCATGGAAGTAGAACCAGAACTGCGGATGGCTGCGGCGAATGCCCCAGCGTTCGACGATTTTCTCGAAGCGGTGCGCGTCCTTGGCGTTTTCCATCGCATCGACGAACGCCGGCACCTGGTCGGCGGGTATGTTGAACATGAAGTTGGGGTAGCTGCTGAGCACGCCCGGGAAAATGGTCAAGGTGTCGAGCCCAGGCTGATAGCGCAGCGATTCACCGAGCAGGAAGGCCACATTGCTGTGGGCCCGATTGCGCAGCAGGCTGTAGACCTCGCGCTTGCCGCTCGCCGTCTCGATGCGCAGCACCGTCGCTTCCGGCAATTGATTGATGACATTCAAACCGGCCGCCGGACGTGACGTCAGGCGACTCAAGGCTTGCTCGGCACTCTGCAACGCAGGGTCGATGTTCGGTCGCGAACAGTAAGCGCCGTCGCAACGGTTGATCGGATCAGGCTTGGCATCGAGCTCGCCATAACGGGCCAGCAGTTGCATCGCAAAGTCGCGCTTGGGGTCCTTTTCATCCAGCTTCAGGGCCGTCGGCGTGTCATTGTCGATGGACTCGTAATCCAGCCACATTTTGAATTTGCCACCGCTTTGATACCAATCATCAAGGTAATCGTCCCGCGAATCGGCCGGCATCAGGCGCAGAAAATTCTGCTCGGCGCCGTTGCGGATCAGGTCGAAGTACAAGCGTGTCTGGGCCTGGTGAGACACGTTGCCGAACACGTCGAAGTTAACCACCAACTGATAATACGTGCGTTCCAGCAGCGGATAGTCAAACAGCCAGATGGTTTGCGGCACGTCGCCGATCAGGCCCTTGTTCACCGACGCGCTGTCGAAATGCCGGAAGATGCTCAGCAACGCGTTGTCGTTGCCTGCCCACAGGGTCGACCAGCTCGGCGCCGGCAGATCGGCGTAGTTGTCCCGGCGTAGCGCTTCGTACTCGTTGCGCTTGTCGCGGTAGTCATGCCACAGGCTCAGGACGCTGCCGACATCGTCGTTTTGTCCCGGCATCGCCAACAACGGCGTGGCCTGGCCGCGGTAGTTCGGGTCGGTGATGTAGAGGTCATGTTCCGGCGCCTGGAACAATGCCCAGAAGTTGTCACGAATCACGTCCGTGGCGATCTGGCCACGGCAGACCGGACCGCGAATGAAAGTACGGACGAAGTACTCGGCGTTATCGAGCATGAACTGATAACGCGCCTGAGCCGGGATCGCTTCAAACGTACTGAACGGATTGGCCCGGCGCTCCGGCCCGTATCCCGGCAAGGCATCGACCTGCCAGTTGCCGCTGTAAAAGAGTGTTTTGATCCGCGCCATCTTCGACGCGCTCAGCGGATAAGTGATGTGGGTCTTGTGCACGATCACGCCCTGCACCGGCCACAAACGGTAATAAATCCGAGTGCCCGGATCATCATTCGGCCGGCGCGTATCGATCAGGTCGATCGGCTGCCCCGTCGGGGTGCGTGAACGGACCCATTGGAAGAAATGCCCCGGCTCACCGTCCTTGAAGTAAATATGGGCGATATACCAATGCTCGAATAACCAGCGACCGACCAGACTTTCCCGGGCACCCGGGGCGTTGAGCAGGTTTTCCCACTGCACCACCTGCATGGCCTCTGTCGCGCTCGGGACCAGGCCTTGCTCATCGATGGGCGCACCCGAAGCCAGCCAGCGCTGGAGCGTCTGGTATTGCTGGTCGGTCAGGCCGGTGACGGCCAGCGGCATGCCTTCTTTCGGGTGGGTACTGGCGTAGCCGTCGAACTCCGCCGGCATGGCGCACATGTTTTCCCGGTTGAGGCCCAGGACGATGTCTTCCGGCAACCTGGCGTTGGGTTGCAACGGGGTTGTGTGGCCCAGCTCCAGCATTCGCGTCATCAACGCCGCCTGGCTGCCTTGGGCGTCAAGTACCGAATAGAAGCCTTTCTGCTGCCAGGCACGCTTGCCGAAAGCGTCATAAAACAACCGGGTTGGCGCCGCGGCCTGACTGCGTTCGCCGTCGTAGACCGGGGATTTGGTCCCGCCACGCGCCGCCCCTTCGCCGCTGCCCAGATTGAGCTGACAGGCGGAGTCGTAGCAGGCATGGCAGGCCACGCACTTTTCGGTGAAGATCGGTTGAATGTCACGTGTGTAGGAAATCGCCGGACCCTGCGCAGCGGCATCCCAGCTTATAAGCAGCATAAAGATGCTGGTGATGACGCGATACGACATGTCCCTGGTCCTGATCCTGAAAAAACGCCGCGATTCTACCGGTCTCGCCCCCTCACCAACATGAGCGATATTCATGCAAAACCGGAGCATGCTCTAAAAGCGCACAGGTTTGCTATTATCCCGGCCCTTCGTCATGGTCTTTTCGAGTAGTCCCAATGTCCGATCGCAGCGTTCGCCTTCAAGCTCTCAAGCACGCCCTCAAAGAGCGCATCCTGATTCTCGATGGCGGCATGGGCACGATGATCCAGAGCTACAAGCTCGAAGAGCAGGATTACCGGGGCAAACGCTTTGCTGACTGGCCAAGCGACGTCAAAGGTAACAACGACCTCTTGGTGTTGACGCGCCCGGACGTGATCGGGTCGATCGAGAAAGCCTACCTGGATGCCGGCGCCGATATTCTGGAGACCAACACGTTCAACGCCACCCAGGTTTCCCTGGCCGACTACGGCATGCAAGGCCTGGCATATGAGTTAAACGTAGAAGGCGCGCGCCTGGCACGCAAGGTGGCCGACGCAAAGACCCTGGAAACGCCGGACAAGCCGCGCTTCGTCGCTGGCGTGATCGGGCCGACCAGCCGCACCTGCTCGCTGTCACCAGACGTGAACAACCCCGGCTACCGCAACGTGACCTTCGATGAATTGGTGGAAAACTACACCGAGGCCACCAAAGGCCTGATCGAAGGCGGCGCCGACCTGATCCTGATCGAAACCATTTTCGACACGCTGAACGCCAAAGCCGCGATCTTCGCCGTGCAGGGTGTGTTTGAAGAGTTGGGTATCGAACTGCCGATCATGATTTCCGGCACCATTACCGACGCCTCCGGCCGAACCCTGTCCGGCCAGACCACCGAAGCGTTCTGGAACTCGGTCGCCCACGCCAAGCCGATCTCGGTCGGCCTGAACTGCGCCCTCGGTGCCAGCGAATTGCGCCCGTACCTGGAAGAACTGTCAAACAAGGCTGGCACCCACGTTTCGGCGCACCCGAACGCCGGCCTGCCGAACGAATTCGGCGAGTACGATGAGCTGCCAGCGGAAACCGCCAAGGTCATCGAAGAATTCGCCCAGAGCGGTTTCCTCAACATCGTCGGCGGCTGCTGCGGCACCACGCCAGGCCACATCGAAGCCATCGCCAAAGCCGTGGCCGGTTATGCACCACGTGTCATTCCGGAAATCCCGAAGGCTTGCCGCCTCTCGGGCCTGGAGCCGTTCACCATCGATCGCAGTTCGCTGTTCGTCAACGTCGGCGAGCGCACCAACATCACCGGCTCGGCGAAATTCGCCCGCCTGATCCGTGAAGACAACTACACCGAAGCGCTGGAAGTGGCCCTGCAACAGGTTGAAGCCGGTGCCCAGATCATCGACATCAACATGGATGAAGGGATGCTCGATTCGAAGAAGGCCATGGTGACCTTCCTCAATCTGATTGCCGGTGAACCGGACATCTCCCGTGTGCCAATCATGATCGACTCCTCGAAGTGGGAAGTGATCGAAGCCGGCCTCAAGTGCATTCAGGGCAAGGGCATCGTCAACTCGATCAGCATGAAAGAAGGCGTCGAGCAGTTCATTCACCACGCCAAACTGTGCAAGCGCTATGGCGCCGCCGTGGTCGTGATGGCGTTCGACGAAGCCGGCCAGGCCGACACCGAAGCGCGCAAGAAAGAGATCTGCAAACGCTCCTACGACATTCTGGTCAACGAAGTCGGTTTCCCGCCGGAAGACATCATTTTCGACCCGAACATCTTCGCCGTGGCCACCGGCATCGAAGAACACAACAACTACGCTGTGGACTTCATCAACGCCTGCGCCTACATCCGCGACGAACTGCCCTACGCGCTGACCTCGGGCGGCGTGTCCAACGTGTCGTTCTCGTTCCGCGGCAACAACCCGGTGCGCGAAGCGATTCACTCGGTGTTCCTGCTGTATGCGATCCGCAACGGCCTGACCATGGGTATCGTCAACGCCGGTCAGCTGGAGATCTACGACCAGATCCCGGCCGAACTGCGCGACGCGGTCGAAGACGTGGTGCTCAACCGCACGCCGAACGGCACTGACGCCCTCCTCGCCATCGCCGACAAATACAAGGGCGACGGCAGCGTCAAGGAAGCCGAGACCGAAGAGTGGCGCAACTGGGACGTCAACAAGCGTCTGGAGCATGCGCTGGTCAAGGGCATCACCACGCACATCGTGGAAGACACCGAAGAATCGCGCCAGTCGTTCGCCCGCCCGATCGAAGTGATCGAAGGCCCGCTGATGTCCGGCATGAACATCGTGGGCGACCTGTTCGGCGCCGGCAAAATGTTCCTGCCGCAGGTGGTGAAATCCGCCCGTGTGATGAAACAGGCCGTGGCCCACTTGATCCCGTTCATCGAACTGGAAAAAGGCGACAAGCCGGAAGCCAAGGGCAAGATCCTGATGGCCACGGTGAAAGGCGACGTGCACGACATCGGCAAGAACATCGTCGGTGTGGTGCTCGGCTGTAACGGCTACGACATCGTCGACCTCGGTGTGATGGTCCCGGCGGAGAAGATCCTGCAAGTGGCCAAGGAGCAGAAGTGCGACATCATCGGCCTGTCCGGTCTGATCACGCCTTCACTGGATGAAATGGTCCACGTGGCCCGCGAGATGCAGCGTCAGGATTTCCATCTGCCGCTGATGATCGGTGGCGCGACCACCTCCAAGGCGCACACGGCGGTCAAGATCGAACCGAAGTACAGCAACGATGCGGTGATCTACGTCACCGACGCCTCCCGCGCAGTGGGCGTGGCGACGCAGTTGCTGTCCAAGGAGTTGAAACCGGCGTTCGTCGAAAAGACTCGCCTGGAATACATCGACGTTCGCGAGCGCACCGCCAATCGCAGCGCCCGCACCGAACGCCTGAGCTACCCGGCCGCCATCGCCAAGAAGCCGCAGTTCGACTGGAGCACTTATGTGCCGGTCAAACCGACCTTTACCGGTTCCAGGGTGCTGGACAACATCGACCTCAAGGTTCTGGCCGAATACATCGACTGGACGCCGTTCTTTATCTCCTGGGACCTGGCCGGCAAGTTCCCGCGCATCCTCCAGGACGAAGTAGTGGGTGAAGCAGCAACCGCGTTGTATGCCGATGCCCAGGAAATGCTCGCCAAGCTGATCGACGAGAAACTCATCAGCGCCCGTGCGGTGTTCGGCTTCTGGCCGGCCAACCAGGTGCGTGAGGATGACATCGAAGTCTACGGCGATGACGGCAAGCCGATTGCCAAGCTGCATCACTTGCGCCAGCAGATCATCAAGACCGACGGCAAGCCGAACTTCTCCCTCGCCGACTTCGTCGCGCCGAAGGACAGCGAAATCACCGACTACGTGGGTGGATTCATCACCACGGCCGGGATCGGCGCCGAAGAAGTGGCCAAGGCTTATCAAGACGCCGGCGATGATTACAACTCGATCATGGTCAAGGCACTGGCCGACCGACTGGCCGAGGCGTGTGCCGAGTGGCTGCACCAGCAGGTGCGAAAAGAACACTGGGGTTACGCCAAGGACGAGACGCTCGACAACGAGGCGCTGATCAAAGAGCAATACACCGGCATCCGCCCTGCCCCGGGCTACCCGGCCTGCCCGGATCACACCGAGAAAAGCACCTTGTTTGCCTTGCTCGACCCCGAGGCCAGCGAAATGCAGGCTGGCCGCAGCGGCGTGTTCCTCACCGAGCACTACGCAATGTTCCCGGCGGCAGCGGTCAGCGGCTGGTACTTCGCTCATCCGCAGGCGCAATACTTTGCGGTGGGCAAGATCGACAAAGACCAGGTGCAGAGCTACACATCGCGCAAAGGGCAGGAACTGAGCGTGACCGAACGCTGGCTGGCGCCTAACCTCGGTTACGACAACTAACCCAGGCGCCTGGCCACAATATTGTGGCCAGATGAGCCCCCTGTGGGAGCGAGCCTGCTCGCGAAGGCGTTATAACGTTCAACGAAGATGTTGAATGCTATGGCCAATTCGCTAGCAGGCTAGCTCCCACAGTTGTTTTGGGTCGTTCACAAACGTGTGGAACAACCCGATCAAGTGTGGGAGCGAGCCTGCTCGCGAAGGCGATGTGACAGTCAACGAAGATGTTGAATGTTATGGCCAATTCGCCAGCAGGCTAGCTCCCACAGTTGTTTGGGGTCGTTCACAAACGTGTGGAACAACCCGATCAAGTGTGGGAGCGAGCCTGCTCGCGAAGGCGTTATAACGTTCAACGAAGATGTTGAATGTTATGGCCACTTCGCTAGCAGGCTAGCTCCCACAGTTGTTTTGGGTCGTTCACAAACGTGTGGATCAACCCGATCAAGTGTGGGAGTGAGCCTGCTCGCGATGGCGTTATAACGTTCAACGAAGATGTTGAATGTTATGGCCACTTCGCTAGCAGGCTAGCTCCCACAGTTGTTTTGGGTCGTTCACAAACGTGTGGATCAACCCGATCAAGTGTGGGAGCGAGCCTGCTCGCGAAGGCGTTATAACGTTCAACGAAGATGTTGAATGTTATGGCCAATTCGCTAGCAGGCTAGCTCCCACAGTTGTTTTGGGTCGTTCACAAACGTGTGGAACAACCCGATCAAGTGTGGGAGCGAGCCTGCTCGCGAAGGCGTTATAACATTCAACGAAGATGTTAAATGTTATGGCCACTTCGCCAGCAGGCTAGCTCCCACAGTTGTTTTGGGTCGTTCACAAACGTATGGATCACCCCGATCAAGTGTGGGAGCGAGCCTGCTCGCGAAGGCGTTATAACGTTCAACGAAGATGTTGAATGTTATGGCCACTTCGCTAGCAGGCTAGCTCCCACAGTTGTTTTGGGTCGTTCACAAACGTGTGCAACAACCCGATCAAGTGTGGGAGCGAGCCTGCTCGCGAAGGCGTTATAGCGTTCAACGAAGATGTTGAATGTTATGGCCCCTTCGCTAGCAGGCTAGCTCCCACAGTTGTTTTGGGTCGTTCACAAACGTGTGGATCAACCCGATCAAGTGTGGGAGCGAGCCTGCTCGCGAAGGCGTTATAACGTTCAACGAAGATGTTGAATGTTATGGCCAATTCGCTAGCAGGCTAGCTCCCACAGTTGTTTTGGGTCGTTCACAAACGTGTGGAACAACCCGATCAAGTGTGGGAGCGAGCCTGCTCGCGATAGCGATGTGACAGTCAACGAAAATGTTGAGTGTTACGACCCCTTCGCTAGCAAGCTCGCTCCCACATTTGCTTTGTGCATGCCGCGGATTGTCTATGCTTACTCTTCACACATTGATGACGAGGGATTTATGGACGATCCAGTCGACAACAAGCCACCGACCTTCTGGCAGATGCTGCAAAGCGTCATGGCGGCGGCGTTCGGTGTGCAGAGCGGGAAGAATCGGGCGCGGGACTTCACCCACGGCAAGCCGAGTCATTTCGTGATTCTGGGGATTCTGTTCACGGCCGTGTTCGCTTTGACGCTGTTCGGCATCGTGCAACTGGTGGTGCATCTGGCGGGGCGTTAGCGCATCAGGGTTTGCAAGCTGAACGGATAGCGATAGGAGGTCGGCCGGCCCTTGGCCGACAGACGACGGAAATTCACCCCGTAATCCGGTGATGCGCCCATGGCCAGCAACCGTTTGGCGTGGGCCTTGTCGATCAGTTGCAATACCGGAATCAACCGGTCGCGCCCGCCGTACTGGTCCAGATCCACGCCCATTTCCACGTCATGCAACTCCACCAGCGCCCAACCGCCCAATGTGAAGTGCCCGCCCACCAACACGCTCAGGCGACCGTCGATCATCGCCTGCAATGCAGCGGGCGACGTGTTCACCCCGCTGAACAAGGCATCTTTGCCGGGCACGCCACCCGTCTCCGAATAGGCTTGCATGGCGCCAAACGCCATTTCGTCATTGGCAGACCACACCAACGAGACATTCGGGTAACGCCGGAACAACAATTTGGCCTGCTCATAGGCCCTTCCCCGGCTCCAGCCACCGTAAACCACTTGGCGCAAGCGCACTTGCGGGTGCTCGGCCAAGGCGCGCAGCATGCCTTGTTCGCGCAGTTGCGACGACGGCGTGATCTTCAGGCCGGAGAACGCCAGTAATTCGATGACCTGGCCAGGCGCCACGGGTGGATGCTGGCGAATCAGCTCCTTGAGCATCAGGTAGCCGCCCTCCTCATCGTTCGGCACCAGGCTGCCCAATCGATCGGAACGCTCGCCCAGCAGGCTCAGCTGATTGGCGGTCAGCGAAGCGTTGACCGTAAACAGCTTCACCCCGCTGCCTTGAGCCAGGCGCAGAATCTGTGGAGCGACATACTGTTCGTTGACGAACACCAGATAGTCCGGACGATCGGGACCTTGCAGGGCCAGGCGGGCTTGCGCCACGGTGAGCTCGGGCATGCGTTGGGAATACAGAATTCGCAGATCAATGCGCAGATCCTTGGCGGCCGCCTGCATGAATTGCGAATAGCTGATCCAGAAGGCCTCATCCGTCTTGCCCGGATTGAGGAACAACACCGACTCTGCATGCGCGACAGGGCCCCAAGCCGCGCCAAGCATCAGCAGGAAGGTGTAGACAAACTTCAACATTAACGCCCGAGCCCCCGGAAATTTTCGCCGCGCATTATAGCCAGCGAAGTCCCGGCAAACGGCGTTTATTCCGGTTTTTGTCCGACAATCGTCGGAACCGGGCCCGGACGGGGTCGGTTATTGATGGCTGACCCAAAATACAGCGGTGCCCACGACCAGAATGATCAGGAACAGAATCGCCCAAGCATCGACCGTGCTATCAGGTTTTGTCGCTTTGGTAGGGTTGCTCATTGCATCGCCTCTTGTCGGTTTTATCGGTGATTGCATAAAGACTCGACCACAGTAAAGACGACGATTGCCCTCACGACAAATACGGGTTTATCAATAACGGATCTCGTTAGTCGTTTTGGTTCTTTACATATACTCAAACATCACTTTTGCGCATAACTGCAAACTGGTATCTTGCCCCGGCTCCGTAGGGAGTGCGCGGCCGTGCGCGCAGAATTGCCGAGGCAGCATCGGAGACCTCCAGGCGAAAAAACGCAACGGGATCCGACCGGCCCAAGCCTGAGAACAGGACTTATATGTACGTATATGACGAGTACGATCAGCGGATCATCGAGGACCGCGTCAAGCAGTTCCGTGATCAGACCCGACGCTATCTGGCAGGTGAGCTGAGCGAAGAAGAATTCCGCCCCCTGCGCCTGCAAAACGGGCTTTATATCCAACGCTTCGCGCCGATGTTGCGGGTGGCGGTGCCTTACGGCCAACTGACTTCGCGCCAGACGCGGATGATGGCCAAGATTGCCCGCGACTATGACAAGGGCTATGCCCACATCAGTACCCGGCAGAACGTCCAGTTCAACTGGCCGGCGCTGGAAGACATCCCGGACATTCTCGCTGAGCTGGCCACCGTGCAGATGCACGCGATCCAGACCAGCGGCAACTGCCTGCGTAACGTCACCACCGACCAGTTCGCCGGTGTCGCTGCCGATGAGCTGATTGACCCGCGCCCTTGGTGCGAGATCGTTCGCCAGTGGACCACGTTCCACCCGGAATTCGCCTACCTGCCGCGCAAGTTCAAGATCGCCATCAACGGTTCGACGTCTGACCGTGCGGCCATCGAAGTCCATGACATCGGGCTCGAGCCGGTGCACAACGCGGCCGGCGAACTCGGTTTCCGCGTGCTGGTGGGCGGTGGTCTCGGCCGTACACCGGTAGTGGGCGCGTTCATCAATGAATTCCTGCCGTGGCAAGACCTGTTGAGCTACCTCGACGCCATCCTGCGGGTCTACAACCGCTACGGCCGTCGTGACAACAAGTACAAGGCGCGGATCAAGATTCTGGTCAAGGCCCTGACGCCTGAAGTCTTCGCCCAGAAAGTCGACGCGGAAATGGAACACCTGCGCGGTGGCCAGACCACGTTGACCGAGGCCGAAGTGCATCGCGTCGCCAAACACTTCGTCGACCCGGACTACAAGGCCCTGGACAACCAGGCGGCCCAACTGGCCGAGCTCGACAAAGAACACCCGGGCTTCGCCCGCTGGCGCACCCGCAATACCCTGGCCCACAAAAAGCCGGGTTATGTCGCGGTGACCCTGTCCCTGAAGCCGACCGGCGTTGCGCCGGGCGACATCACCGACAAACAGCTCGACGCGGTGGCCGACCTGGCCGATCGCTACAGCTTCGGTCAACTGCGCACGTCCCACGAGCAGAACATCATCCTGGCCGACGTTGAACAGTCCCAACTGTTCGCGATGTGGGGCGAGTTGCGCGAGCAAGGTTTTGCCACGCCAAACATCGGCTTGCTGACCGACATCATCTGCTGCCCTGGCGGTGATTTCTGCTCGCTGGCCAACGCCAAGTCGATCCCGATCGCCGAGTCGATCCAGCGTCGTTTCGAAGACCTGGACTACCTGTTCGACATCGGCGAACTGGACCTGAACATCTCCGGCTGCATGAACGCCTGTGGTCACCACCACGTCGGCCACATCGGCATCCTCGGGGTGGACAAGAAAGGCGAAGAGTTCTACCAGGTCTCCCTCGGTGGCAGCGCGAGCCGCGACGCCAGCCTGGGCAAGATCCTCGGCCCGTCCTTCGCCCAGGAAGCCATGCCTGACGTGATCGAGAAACTGATCGACGTGTACATCGAACAACGTACCGAAGACGAGCGCTTCATCGACACCTATCAGCGTATTGGCATCGACCTCTTCAAGGAACGCGTCTATGCAGCGAATCATTAAGAACAACGAGGTCGTCGACGAAACCTGGCACTTGCTGCCCAAGGATTTCAACATCGACGAGATCAGCAACTGCGACGACCTGATCGTCCCGTTGCAGCTGTGGCGCGAACACAGTCGTATGCTCAAGGCCCGCGATGGCGGTCTTGGCGTGTGGCTGGATGCCGATGAAGAAGCCGAGGAAATCGGTGAAGACGTCGATCAGTTCCAAGTGATCGCCCTGAATTTCCCGGCCTTCACCGACGGGCGCAACTACTCCAACGCACGTCTTCTGCGTGACCGCTATGGCTTCAAAGGCGAATTGCGGGCAATCGGCGATGTGCTGCGCGACCAGCTCTTTTACATGCACCGCTGCGGGTTCGACGCCTTTGCCATTCGCGCCGATAAAGACCCGTATGAAGCCCTTGAAGGTCTCAAGGACTTCTCGGTGACCTATCAGGCCGCCACCGACGAACCGCTGCCGTTGTTCCGTCGCCGCTGATACCGGCAAAACCTTGAACCCCGCCCGGGGTTCAAGGCGCCCTCCTTCGCTTAGAAACCCGCACGCGCCTCCAGCGCCCGGAATGCCGCCATCGGGTGATCGAAGCGCCCGCTCCCGCGAATTATCCGCCCCCACATGTCCTCTGAAGCATCGGCCTCTTGCAACAATCGCCAGACTCGCGCCTGAAGTGACAGGTAACTGACCCGAAAATCGGCCGTGAGGCTCAGCCGGTCTATGACGGCTAAAAACCGCGTACCGGAGGGTTTACCTGCCAATCGCTGCCAAAGGGCTTGCCGGGACTGCTGCAACGCTTCGTCGCAGTCGCGCAACCACACCGTCGGCGTACCATAATCCGCGCCCGGAGCGCTCAGCCACAGATTGATGCCCGTCTGTTCACGATGACTGATCAACCGGTGCAGCGTGTCCTCGTCTGTCAACGGATTGCCCCATAGCAATACGCGGTCGTCCGCCACCGCCTGATTGATGATCGCGGGCGGAACCCGAGTAATATGGTTGTCGCGCAGGTCCAGCATCGTCAGATAAGGCTCATCCTTGACCCCGACAGGGCAGCGATTGATCGCCGTATTCCTCAGGTTGAGCTGGCGTAAATTGTTCATGCCCAGCACCACTGGCGGAACGCCCAACGGGTTGTCGCTCAGGTCCAGGGTTTGCAAGTGGGTCAGATCACTCAATTGTGAAGCGGCGCGCTCAGTGAATGCCAACTGTGTGGCTCGCAGATTGAGTGAGACCAGTTTCGGCAGCTGCCCGATAACGGGCGGCAAGGCGCGCCCTGCGTCACCGCCTACGAAGAAAGGACGCAAATCGAAGCCTTCCAGATTCAACACTTCAAGGTTCGGAAAGCCCTCCAGGAACCCGTTCAGACTCTCGTGCTCGGTCAGGTGAAAACCATGCATCGACAATTCGATCACATCGTTGAGCCTGGCATTCAGCGTGGGTAATCGGTGAAAGTCCTCGAAGGTCAGGTCCAGCCTGACACCACGCAGTTGCCCGTCGACATAGACACGATCTTGCAGCGGCCCGCGTTTTTGCCAAATGGCGACAAGCTCCACGGCAAGCTCAGTCCTGACCCCGCGCTCCTGTTGCAGGGCGGTGTGCAGGACGTGCGCATTGTGCACGGCGATTTGCGCAGGGTTCATCCCCTCCGCCTCCTCATCGCCCATGGCCACGAAGGGAACGTCCATATCGGCAATGTCTTGTACCGCTTGATCGACCCATTCGGTCAAATCGACATTGAGCTGTTGCAGTTGCAGAGCCAGCAGGTCGATATACGCCTGCACCCTGCCCTCTGCCAGCAGCAACACCTGATCAATGCTCGCGTCGCTGATGTCCGGATAAATATCCTTGAACTGCAACTTGATCGCTTGCAACTTCAGGGCGTCACCCTGAGGGGTTGTCGGGTAACCGCCGCCGCGCAGTCCCTGCCGTTCAAAGGTCAGCCCCGTGTCCAGCCTTTGCAGGCCGAGCAGGGTATCGGCACGGGACAATGCCCGATCGCCGAGGTTGAGCCGCAACGCCTTGGCCGGGTCTGGTGACGTGAGGTGCAACGCCGAGCGTTCCTCGTCCGTCAGCACGCCGAGGACCGCGTCATAGACATCCGTTTGCCGGCCTTGGCGCAGGTAACGGTTTCCCACCTTGATGATGTTTCGGCAGTGAGGGCTGTCAAGGGGGCCGCAACGATCAAGCACCCGGCCAGAGGACGCACCGTCGAGGACCTCGATGCGCAGGTCTTTCGGCCAGCCGGGCAGATTGTTCAGCGAGTGCAATGCCAGCGTGTCCGTCTCGGCATTCGCGACCGAGCGCAGGTAAAAGCCTTCATAGACCCGGTCGAGACGGACATGCTGTTGGTATTGCCGGGCTTTGCCGTCCAGTCGCGCGAATACCTGCCTGGCCTCGTTCGCATCTGGCAACGACGTGATGTCGATGCCATAGCGGTCGAGCATCTGCTCGATGGCGATTGTCGGCAGGTCGGGGTACTCGCGCTGAAATAGCCGGACCCATTCATGCTCCGACTTTTGCAGCGCTTCGTAGCGTTGGTTGAAAAGCACAGTGTCTGCTTCCAGACCGAGATCCTGATCGATCTTGAAGCGGCTGATGGTATCCGCCAATAAAGGGGTCGGTAGACGGCCCGTCTGCATCAACCGCAGCATGTCATCGTCGACCGCGCTGACCTTAGCGATCTGCGCCAGGACCTCATCGCTGAAGGAGGCCACCGAGGGGCCGATTCCACGGATCAATTCGATGCGAGGGTTCAAGGGCGTCGGCGCAACGGCCGGTTCCGACGCAGGACGGGCGCCCGGCTCTGCCGGATCGACGCTGGGCTCGCGGACGCGCTCCGCCATGCTATCGACCTCCGCAGCGCTCCCCTTGAGCGCTGACTCGGCACCCAGCATCGGCAACGCATTCAGCAAGCCAAACACCGTGCGTGTCCGGCCCTCCGAGCGTTGGCCCGGCGTTTTTCCATTGACCGCCTGATTCAGGCCATACCCGGCGTCAATGAGTCCGGCCAATGCCAGCACCCCCTCGCCTCCTGGGACAAACAAGGCGAGCGGACCAAACCGGTTGACCCATTGCACAACGGGTTCGACGACGGCGCTCAACTGATCCCGGTTGACCTGCGCATCGTCACGGATGGCCTGAAGCTCTGCCCGTGCGGCCTGTTTCATTGTCATTAGCAGGCGGGCAAAAGGGTCGGTCGCCGCCGCCGGATCATCGAAGCCGATGTAATCGTTCGGGTCCCAATAGCCGTCGTTGTTGAAGAAACCGGCGTTGTTGCCCAGCCAATGTTTAGCCGGATAAATCGCCATGCCATCCAGCGCTGTCAGAACGCCGGCGTGAAACGTTCCATCTTCGCGATCGTCCTCGGCAAAGTGACGGGCCAAGGCCTGCCTGGTCGCGTCGAGCTTGCCCTGCGTGGCAACCCACTGGCGCAACTGCGCGGTATTGGCGAATTCATGCAGCGGGGAAGAATTGCCAGGGATGTACACCAGCACACGGGCACTGACGGTGTCACGGAAGGCCCAGATATCGGTCGCGGTGTAGCGGTACAGTTTCAGAAGGCCGAACTTGACGGTTGAAGGCACGCGAGTCGGTGCTTGCAGCTGCTCAAGGGTCAGCGTTTGCCAGGACTGATCGGCGGACAGACCTGCCGCCCGCATCGCCAGCGCCAGACCTTCTTGCGTCAGGCGTTGTTCATGTCGCTGCAACCAGGCCGCCATGACGAACGCCGCCTTGACCGACGTTCTCAATGCGGACGGTCTGGCCGCCACCTGCACAGCGTCGGCTGGCCATGCCTGATCGAGATACGCTTGGTACAGGTCCTTGAGCTCCAGCTCCCAGACCCATTTCTTGAAATCGGCGGGCCTGAGATTGAGCTGAGTCAGCGGCCCATACACCTGCGGGGTGGTCTGCCGGTAGATGCCTTCATAGGTCTGGTGATTGCCGCTGCCGTGATCGGCGAATTCGTCGACGTGCTCGACAATCCGAATCGTCGGTCCCACGTCCGGCGGCGTGTACAGGCCGAACGCTGTCTCGGCAAAACGCCCGTCACCCACCGTCTGGTCGTTGGACAGCAGCGCGTGCAGCAGCGACCGGGAACTTGCCACTCGTCCCTGCTCGAAACCGTTCTCGGCAGGATGTCCCTTGTAATGGTAATCGAGCGTGACCAGCAAGGCCGTCTGCGGGTCGATGCCCGCGCCCCACTTTTGCTTGATCAGGCATTCGCCGAACTGCCCTGGGGATTGTGGCAAGGCGAGATCGATAACGGCTTTCAATTCATCACGCCATTTCGGCGCCGCCGACGGTGTCGGGCTATCAGCAGACTCGTGAGCGATGTCGTTCATTGAGCGGCCCCCGAATGGCTGGGCCCCGGGACTGGCGGCGCAGGATGGCGCATCAGCGCCGCACCGGTGAGCTGCCTGATCAATGCCCGACGTTCATTTTTGAAGTTATCGAAAATGGCGTTCAGGCGTTCGGTGGCCACTGGACGGGTGAGTTCAGCCTGCCTCTCCACCTGGGCAAAATCTCGTGCCGAGCGGTCGGCGATTGCCAGGAAACGATCTGGATTTGACACCTCCAGATACTCCACCCAAAACCGTTGGATGATCATCCATTCCAGCAACGCGCTGGTGCGTTCGGTGGTCAGGACTTTCTGATAAGCCCGTTCCAGCGCCGCCGGCGCCACTTCGACATCCAACGCCGATGTCACCATTCTGGGCTGAGCCGGCAAGCTCAGGCGTTCGGCCAGCCCCACGCGATACGCCAGACTGATTTCCAGAGCTTGTTCGTAGCTTCCGGACTGTGGACCGGTGCGCGCATTGATATCCGCCAGCGCAAACCCCTCGACCTCATGCAGCCTGAACAACCCCCTGAGCAGGGTGATCAGTTGCTGCTCCACCGAAGCAGGCCCGGTGAGGGCTGCGGCCATGGCCCGATAAAACAACACCTGCACTTCCATCTCACTGAAGAGTGCGGAGTAGCCATCAGCGCTGAACCTTCCGACCCGGGCCAGACGAAACAGCCTGCGTCGCAAGCCATCATCTTCCGTCGCAGCCTCCACGACACTCCACACCCGCTGGCTGAAGTGGCTGAACAGTCGTTTGTAATCGGCCGTCTCGGACAGTTGCGCAAGCACAGTGAAAAAGCTCCTGGATTCCGGATAGGCGCGCAATGAATCCCACAACCCGCGCTTGCGCCGGGTTTCGGTAGAGCCAAGCCCGGTCAGCCACGCGGAACTGTGAGCCTCGGTCGGCGAGTAAGCGCCTGGGCGACGGTAGTCCGAAGCAATGATCCCCAGGCTTACACCGGTCTTCTGCTGATGCACAACGACCTTTTTCAACGTGTCGGCGGACAGAGGATTGCCATACAGGTTGGTGCCTTTGTTCGGGACCGCATGCCCCTTGAAGACATCCTCAGGCAGGATTTCGATCTGATTGTCTCGTAAATCCAGCTCACTCAGCCTGGGCAAACCGGAGGCGCCCAAAGGCCAGTTTTTTATCCCGGTGCCTTGCAGGTTCAGGTGTTCCAGGTGCTGCAACTTGCTGACATCGGGAGCCCTCACAAGGTTTGGGTTAAACGCCAGGTTCACTGATTGCAGGCTGGTCATATCGGCCAATTGAGTCACCGACTCAGAGGTCAGTTGAATGAGGTTGTCGCTCAGATCCAGATGAACCAACCCGGACATTGAGCTCAACGCCAGCGGCAGCCTCGTCAGTTGATTGCCTCTCAATGACAAGCTTCGAAGAGTGCGGAAGTTTCTCAGGAAGGCGTTCAGCCCGGCGCTGGCGCCCACGCCGTCCAGCACCAACCTCTCGACGTGGCTGAAGTCCCCGACGATAACCGGCAATTCGCCCAGAGGCTGGGCGTCAAAGCTGAGTGTGGAGCGTAGGTTAGCGCCCGCTTCACTCGCCTCGGGCTCGTTGCGCCAGCAGCGAATGATCGCCTGAGCGATGCGATATTTGCTGAGACGACTGACCTCCTGCCTTGAGCCATCGGGCCGCAGATACCAGGTTTGCCGACTGACCCAGTGACTCAGTACCTGCCTGATGGTCTGAAATTGCAGCCTCAACGCTTCCAGCTTCTTCAAGACGACCGTCACGTTCTGCCCCAGATCATTTACCAACGCGTGAATGCGAACCGGGGAATGCATCGGATACAGTTCCAGCGCCCTGCGGACCAGGACGTCTTGGGTGGTTTTGATGAGCACGGGCCTCGGTATAACGGGAGAAGACGACGTCGCGTGCCTGTCTGCCAGCCGCATGGGGGAGGTGTAGCCCGCTCGCGGGGGGCGTGCATCGATCAGTTGCGCGATGGCGGTTCGCCGTGTCAGGGCGAGCTGCGTTATTTTCTCTCGCAACGCTGCCCCGCCGTCGCTCAGGTTAACGCCCAGTGCTGTTTTGAGCGGCGTCGAGAGGCCATGCCAGAGGGCCTTGAAATACTGTTCGCGCGTGCGTCCCGAGAATGCGGTGGCGGGAGCAATGTCGTCGATCGACACGCTGTATCGATCAGGCTGGACGTCGATCTGCAGCTTCTGCGCAGCGTCCGCCGATCCAATGCTGGTCGACTCGCTTTGCACACCTGACGAAGCCTGTAACTGAACCCTGGTATTACCCGTCCATCCCGGCAGTTGCTCAAGGGTGTTGAGCACCAGGCGGTCGGTGGCCAGCCCACCCACGGCATTAAGGTACAACCCTTCGTAAGCGCGACTGACCTGCACCCGTTGCAAATAACGACGGGCTTCCTCCGCCAGACGCAAGGGTACGTTGCCCTCCTCCAGGCTGCTCAACTCCGCAGCATCGGCATGCCGCACCAGTTCTTCGGCAATCGCCGAGGGCAACTGGGCCATCTTGTCGATCAACACCGTGACCCGGGCATCAGCCGGTACTTCAGTACGTTTGTAAATCCGCTCGAACAGCGCGAGTTTGCTGCTTTCGGCTTGATCGGCAATGAGCTTTGTCAGGGCCTTTGCGCGCGCGCTTGCGTCCTGGGTAGTGGAGCCCAGAAGGCTTTGGCGTTGGGCGCTGTCCATGGCTGTCAGCAGCGAGGTGTGTAATTGGCCCTTATGCAAAGCATCCTGATTGAGGCTGACGGTTTTCCCCGGTAACGCCGTGGCCGCGCCATAGAACCCCGTTTGCCTGCCTGCGGCATTGACGACTTTGATGGCCGAGTTGTCTGGCCAATGACGGGACGTCGTCAGCAGGTGCAATTGCAGGTCCGGGTCTGCCAAGACTGCCGACGACGGGGTTTTCAACTGCTCGATAAAGTCGGTGACCGCAGCATCCGCCCGAAACCGCTGCACTGTATCGACCAGCAGTGCCGGTGGGCGGCTGCGGTCGACGTGTGCCTGGCGCAAGACCGTGTCCTCGATCCCGCAGACGGCAAGGATGTGCGTCGCCGTGGTATCGGGCACCTTGTCGCGGGTGTAACCGAAACGGCGAAACAATTTAAGCCGATCCCATTCTTGCGGCAGCTCAGAGTCATGGCGCCACGCCCCGACATCGTTGGTTTCAAGCTCGGGTGAATAGGTGCCGCCGCTCCCCACCGGGGCAATCACCTCCCACAGGTCCGTCGCCGTTTTTGGCCGCACGGCATACAGATGTGTATCGATTGGAAGGTACGCCTGGCCGTCCATCCAGTGCAGTCCTCTCGCATCCGCTGCGAGTGCCGGGGGTAACCGTCGGCTCTGTTGATACACCGTGAGATCGGGATTCCACAGACGGCCCCGAGCGTCCACACCCGGGACCTTTCTCAGGCGCTCGATGAAGACGGATGTCCTGATGTTTTTAAACGCGGTACCAACAGCCGCCGAACCGGCGGCAAACGCGGCCATCAGGATCAGGTTTTCGATGGTATCGAACAGATAATCCGTGGCTTGCTCCTGCTCGCCCCTGGACCAACTGGCCACGCTTTCATACACCTCCGACAGCAACTGCATCACCGTCACAGCCAAGAGGATGTGGCCAACAAACGGCACAAACGATGCTCCGAACAACAGGACATTAAGGCTGATGGCCTTGTACGTCTCCAGCCTGTCCAGTCGGGATTTTTCGTCTTCATCGTCCGTGGGCACCACCAGAAGCCGGGCATCGGCGATGACCTGGTTCGCATACTGACGAAAAATTTCCTCGAACATGTCGCCTTGTATGTCCACACCCGACAGCGACACGTAGACACTGGTTGCGGGAAGCGGCGAGGAAACGGGGACGGACAAGCGTTTTTCAAGGGCTTGCAGAAACGCGGACCGTTCACCCAGCTTGATGTAGCGCATGAAGAATTTCTGGAACGCGGAGGTTCTCAGACGCTTACTCAATTCCACCTCGAAATCCGTGAAGGACGCGTATTCCTTCAACGGGTGCAGCGGGTCATCCGGCAGGTAGACCACGCAGCGGTAATCGTCATCGTCATGCTCCTCGACCGGCCCGATAAACATCGCGCCATTGACCGTGACATCAAACATTTCCAACGCCTGGTAACCCAGCGTGTGGTTGCCAAGTTTGACGGGGCGCTGTTCCTCGACTGACTTCAATGCCTGGTGCATTTCGACACTGATGGCTTTTTTCATCAGCGCGACATGCCGCTGTACTTCAAAGCTGTTCTTGGCGTGCGCAACATACTTGTTAGATAAGTGGTTGATACCTGACGCTGGCTCAAACAGTGATTTGACATGCGCCTGGTATTGTTTTCCAAGATCAAGTTTGCGGCACAACGCGGCGAACTCATGCGGCTCTATCGATAAGACTTTATTGACTGTGCCGGTGATGGTTTGCGGGATATAAATTAACGATGTATCGCTATAGTTTCCGGACAGTGTTTCGCTGAGTTCAAAATTTTCACAGGCGGCCGACAGCAGATCCCGATCAATCGGCAGCACCAGTTTCTTGCGAAGTCCCAGCAGGCTGGACGTTGATCGCACGTGCTGGAAAATGACGCCCTGCGTATCCAGTGGCGTACCCAGCTTGTCCGACATGGCTTGAGCCAGTAAGGGGCGACAGACGGTTTCAGGCGATTTGAAGCCTTTCAGGAGGTCGGCAAGTTCACCTCTTGAACGATGGCTGGCGGTCAGGCTTTCATAAAGTTCACTTCGCCGTTGACTTGAGGCAGTCAACAACCAGGCAGGAGCATTACTTTTAATCAGATCAAAAAAGACACCCTGTTGATCTGGCGTCAACACAGGCGTGTTTGAGTTTGTGGGCGGAGAAGACATTGTGATCACTCGAAACTGACTAGGATCGCTAGCCTATCGAGCCACTTTTTTAAAAAGCGCTATCTATATACCGCCACAAAAAAACGGTCGCTTTCACTGCAAGGCAGTGCAAGCGACCGTTAATTTAAAGTGTTACCAAAAGCGTTGCTGGGTTAACCGGCTCCACCAGCTCAGCAATACGCGATCCACCGACCCACTGGCCGCCATCCCGATACGCTCTTGCAGGCTTTTGCGTTCGGCGTAATGCAAATGGTACAGCTCCGACTTCTTCGCTCGTTCAGCGAGGTATTCGTCGCTGGTCTTGAGTTCGTCCACCAGTTGCTTGTCCAGCGCGGCGATGCCAAGCCAGATTTCACCGGTGGCCACTTCGTCAATGGCCAGTTGCGGGCGATAACGCGAGACGAAGTTCTTGAACAGCTGGTGGGTGATGTCCAGGTCTTCCTGAAACTTCTCGCGGCCTTTCTCTGTGTTTTCGCCAAACACAGTCAAGGTGCGCTTGTATTCGCCGGCGGTCAGGACTTCGAAGTCGATGTCGTGCTTTTTCAGCAAGCGATTGACGTTAGGCAACTGCGCCACGACGCCGATCGACCCCAGAATCGCAAACGGGGCGCTGATGATCTTCTCGCCGATACACGCCATCATGTAGCCGCCACTGGCCGCGACCTTGTCGATGCAGATGGTCAACGGCACGCCGGCATCGCGGATGCGCGCCAGTTGCGAGGACGCCAGGCCGTAGCTGTGAACCATGCCGCCGCCGCTTTCCAGACGCAGTACCACTTCGTCTTTGGGCGTCGCCAACGTCAACAGTGCCGTGATCTCGTGGCGCAGACTTTCAGTGGCCGACGCCTTGATGTCGCCGTCGAAATCCAGCACGAATACCCGCGGCTTGGCCTCGGGTTTCTTCTTTTGTTTTTTATCGGTTTTAGCCTGGGACTTGCGCAAGGCCTTGAGCTGGTCCTTGTCGAGCAAGGTTTGCTCCAGGCGTTCGCGCAGCTCTTTGTAGAAATCATTCAGTTTGCTGACTTGCAACTGGCCGGCCGATTTGCGCCGACCTTTGCTGCGCAGCGCCGCGAAACTGGCCAGGACCACCAGAATGGCGATCACCAGTGTCACGGTCTTGGCCAGGAAACTGGCGTACTCGGACAAAAACTCCACAGTGACTCCTTCAAAACGATGCGCGGCTTAAAACACGCGCGGGACAACGCCAGCATACCCATGCTCCGCCTCGGCGGCCAGCCGTGAAACCTCTGGCAACAGGCCTGTAACGGGCATTTCAAACAAGCGTATGTTTTTTCATTGACAGCTCACTGTCATCCTCATAACCTCGCCAAACCTTCAACGTACCGGGATGACGCGGACGTGGGCAGCATCTATCTGATTCGACATGGCCAGGCCTCCTTTGGTGCAGACGACTATGACGTCCTGTCGCCGACCGGTGTTCGCCAGGCAGAAATCCTCGGCCAGCACCTCGCCGAGCTGGGTGTCAGCTTTGACCGCTGCCTGTCGGGCGACTTGCGCCGTCAGCAGCACACCGCCACCAGCGCGCTGGAACAGTTCGCTGCCGTGGGCCTGCCGGTGCCGACCCTGGAAATCGATTCCGCCTTCAACGAATTCGACGCCGACGCGGTGATCCGCGCGCTGCTGCCAGCCATGCTGGAGGATGAACCCGAAGCCCTGGACATCCTGCGCAATGCCGCGCAAAACCGTGCCGAGTTCCAGCGCATCTTCGCCCTGATCATCGAGCGCTGGCTTGCCGGCACCTATGACACGCCGGGGCTTGAAAGCTGGCTTGGGTTTGTCGAACGCGTACAGGCCGGTCTGCACCGCCTCCTCGAAAGCGCCGACAACACCCAGAAAATCGCCGTGTTCACCTCCGGTGGCACCATCACTGCCCTGCTCCACCTTATTACTCAGATGCCCGCAAGGCAGGCATTTGAACTGAACTGGCAAATCGTCAACACCTCGCTCAACCTGCTGAAGTTTCGCGGTCGCGAGGTGGCACTGTCTTCTTTCAACAGTCATGCGCACTTGCAGCTGTTGAAGGCACCGGAACTCATCACGTTTCGCTGAGTCCGGACTATTGTGACCCTGGCTGTAATCACCCAGCTCTAATTACCCAAGAAAGGATCGAACCATGACCTCCGTAGCTGATGCCGTACAAGCAATGAAAGCCAAGTTCAACCCAGCCGCCGCTGCCGGTCTGGACCTGGTATTCGGTTTCCGCATCGACGATACCCAGAATTTCTCGCTGGTCGTCAAAGATGGCGCCTGCGAGCTGCAGGAAGGCGAAAATCCTGACGCCCAGGTCACTCTGGTGATGGACGGCGAAACCCTGCAAGGCATCGTCGACGGTTCGACCGACGGCATGCAAGCGTTCATGGGCGGCAAACTGCGCGCTGAAGGCGACATGATGCTGGCCATGAAACTGTCCGAGCTGTTCCCAAGCTAAGACGGCGGTTCCCGTCTTCGGGAACCTCTCTGGCTGCACACGAATCCCGCCCCTTGTGGCGGGATTCGTCGTTTTCCGCCCCCGCAAATCGGCTACCGGTGAATTTGCCGTCTATATTCCTTGTGGCCGCATGCGTCAGACATCGGCTGTTTGCCCCTCGATGAATTGACGGAGCGCACTGCCATGAGTCCACCTGACAACCACGAAGGTCTGAACCGCCGACGTGTACTGCAAGGCCTTTCGGCAGGCGCCGTCGGTGCCTGGATCAGCCCGCTCATCGCAGGGAGTAAAACCATGCCCGACACCCCGGCCGACCTCATTCTGTACAACGGACGCCTGCACACCGTCGACCGCAAGAAACCCCAGGCCAGCGCCGTCGCGATCAAGGACGGACGCTTCGTGGTAGTCGGCAGCGACGCCCAGGCCATGGCCCTGCAAGGCCCCGGCACACAGATCGTCGACTTGCACGGACGCACGGTGATTCCCGGCCTCAACGACTCGCACCTGCACCTGATCCGCGGTGGCCTGAACTACAACCTCGAGCTGCGCTGGGAAGGCGTGCCGTCGCTGGTCGATGCCCTGCGCCTGCTCAAGGACCAGGCCGACCGCACGCCCACACCGCAATGGGTGCGGGTGGTCGGTGGCTGGAACGAATTCCAGTTCGCCGAGAAGCGCCTGCCGACCATTGAAGAATTGAACAAAGCCGCACCGGACACCCCGGTGTTCGTGCTGCACCTTTACGACCGCGCCCTGCTCAACCGCGCGGCGCTGAAAGTGGTCGGTTATACCCGCGACACGCCGAACCCGCCGGGCGGCGAAATCCAGCGGGACGCTAATGGTGATCCCACCGGCATGCTGATCGCCCGCCCGAACGCGATGATTCTCTACTCGACCCTGGCCAAGGGGCCGAAGTTGCCGCTGGACTATCAGGTCAACTCGACCCGCCAGTTCATGCGCGAACTCAATCGCCTCGGCGTGACCAGCGCCATCGATGCCGGCGGCGGTTATCAGAATTACCCGGACGACTATCAAGTCATTCAGCAGCTGGCCAAAGACCAGCAACTCACCGTGCGCATCGCCTACAACCTGTTCACACAGAAACCCAAGGAAGAGCTGACCGACTTCAAAAACTGGACCAGCACCTCCCATTACGGCCAGGGCGACGATTTCCTGCGGCACAACGGTGCCGGGGAAATGCTGGTGTTTTCGGCGGCCGACTTCGAAGATTTTCTCGAACCACGCCCGGACTTGCCGCAAACCATGGAACAGGAGTTGGAACCGGTGGTGCGGCATCTGGTGGAACAGCGCTGGCCGTTCCGCCTGCATGCCACCTACAACGAATCCATCAGCCGCATGCTCGACGTGTTCGAGAAGGTCAATCGCGACATCCCGTTCGACGGTTTACCGTGGTTTTTCGATCATGCGGAAACCATTATCCCGCGGAACATCGAGCGGGTCAAAGCCTTGGGCGGGGGCATCGCCATTCAGGATCGCATGGCTTTCCAGGGCGAATACTTCGTCGACCGCTATGGCGCCAAAGCCGCCGAACACACGCCGCCGATTGCACGCATGCTCGCCGAAGGCATTCCGGTGGGTGCCGGCACCGATGCCACGCGGGTGTCCAGCTACAACCCCTGGACATCGATGTATTGGCTGGTCAGCGGCCGCACCGTTGGCGGACTGGAACTGTACCCGCAAGGCTTGAGCCGCGATACGGCGTTGGAACTCTTCACCCACGGCAGCGCCTGGTTTTCGTCCGAACAAGGCAAGAAAGGCCAGATCAAGGTCGGGCAACTGGCGGATCTGATTGCACTGTCGGCGGACTATTTCCACATCGACGATGAAGCGATCAAATGGATCGAGTCGGTGCTCACCATTGTCGACGGCAAGATCGTCTACGGCAGCGTCGAGTTTGAAAAACTCGGGCCGCCGCCGATTCCTGTGGTGCCCGAGTGGTCGCCCGTCGCCAAGGTGCCGGGCCACTGGAAGCCCGTGGCGCCACTGACGGCGCAGGTGCATCAATGCATCGGCGCGTGCGCGGTGCATGCGCACAGCCACGAGCGGGCGCGATTGTCGTCAGCGCCGGTCAGCGACTTTCAGGGGTTCTGGGGCGCGTTTGGCTGTTCGTGTTTTGCGTTTTGAACAATGATCCCCCCCACACCCACTGGGGGTCTGCCTCAGGCATGACTCCCAGGCTGTAGCCGCACTCGCACCCCCCCTTCTTTAGCGACCGCCGACATCGCAAACTCGTCTAAAAAACTGTTAGTTCTTACAGGTGCCAGCACAAGGACGTAGGCCCTATTCTTTCAACTGACAGGCAAGTCGGAATGGTTTGACCCACATCAAGGTCCAGCGCCTGTCATTCCCGCACCCTAACTTGCATCGAAAGCCAATGAAGGCTTATTCGAGGCTGATGGCCGGCCATTCTCAAGGAAGAGTCAAACATGCGTTCACTCAACATTATTCTGTTGTCATCGGCATTCAATGGTCTGAGCCAAAGGGCCTGGCTCGAATTGCGCGAGTTGGGACATAGCCCCAGCGTAGTGCTGTTCACCGACGAAGAAGCTGTCTGCGAGCAGATTGAGCAGTCGGGGGCCGACCTGGTGATTTGCCCCTTCCTCAAGGACCGGGTGCCGCCACTCCGGTGGAGCAACCGTGATCGCCCGGTGGTGATTATCCATCCGGGCATTGTCGGTGACCGGGGCGCCAGCGCACTGGATTGGGCCATTACCCGTGAGCTGACCCGCTGGGGTGTCACCGCGCTTCAAGCCGTGGAAGACATGGATGCCGGGCCGGTCTGGTCTACGTGGGAATTCAACCTCCCCCAAGGCCTGCGCAAATCCGAGCTGTATAACGGCCCGGTCAGCGATGCGGCGATCCGCTGCATTCGTGATGTCGTGGACAAATTCATCGACGGTTATGAGCCCGTACCGGTCGAACATCATCCCCGGGTGATGGGCCACTTGCAGCCGAACATGAACCAGGCTGATCGGACCTTCGGTTGGCATGACTGCTCGCGATTCATCAAACGCTGCATCGACGCAGCGGACGGGCAACCTGGCGTATTGGCGAGCCTGGCAGGTGGTCAGTATTACGTGTACGACGCCCATCTGGACTCACGCAGCGGCACACCTGGAGACATTCTGGCGGTGCGCGACGACGCGGTACTGGTCGCCACCGGCGATCACAGTGTGTGGATCGGTTCGATGCGACGCAAACCCCGCCCGGGCGAAGAAACCTTCAAACGTCCAGCCCGGCATGTACTCGCTGCTCAGCTGAATAACGTGCCCATCCTCCACGGATCGATCGCCTCGTCCCCTGACACCGAAACCTATCAACCGATCCGCTACCGTGAATCGGGGACTGTCGGCGAGCTCACTTTCGAGTTCTATAACGGCGCCATGAGCACCGAGCAATGCCAGCGACTGGTCACCGCTCTGCGCTGGGCCAAGACCCGAGATACCCAGGTGCTGCTGATCAAGGGTGGGCGCGGAAGTTTCTCCAATGGCGTGCACCTCAACGTGATCCAGGCTGCCGAGGCGCCGGGGCTGGAGGCCTGGGCCAATATCCAGGCGATCGACGACGTCTGCGAAGAAATGCTCAGCGCCCGTCAACTGGTGGTCAGCGGCCTGACGGGCAGTGCCGGGGCCGGCGGCGTGATGCTGGCGCTGGCCGCAGATATTGTCTTCGCCCGCGCGGATATCGTCCTCAACCCGCACTACAAAACCATGGGGCTGTACGGCTCTGAATACTGGACCTACAGCCTGCCCCGCGCCGTCGGTCCGCGGATGGCGGAAAAACTTTGCGAGGAGTGCCTGCCGGTCAGCGCGACGCATGCCATGCAACTGGGCATGGTTCAGGAAATCGGCCCACGCTGCCCGGACGCGTTCGGCCGGTGGTTGTTGCAACGGGCAGGCAATGCGCTGACCGATCCGGCGTATGCCGCTGTGCGCGAGCGCAAGAGACGGCTCGATACGCAACTCATGCAGCACTGCAGAAACGCCGAGCTGGCGGCGATGGAACTGGACATGGTGCACGACCGCAAACAGTTCGCCGAGAAGTGTCGACATTTTGTGTTCAAGCGCAAGGCGTGCGGCACACCGGTGCGGCTGGTGGCGCAGTGGGCACGCCAGCGCAGCCGGACGCAGCCGTTGGCCGCTGCTACATAAGCCGGCCCCCGCAGATACGTTTACAATGCCGGCACCTCCCGCACCGGCCGCCCCATGGACATTGATCTCGCTCGCACCTTTCTGGAAATCGTTCGCCACGGCAGCCTGGCTGCCGCGGCGGAAAAACTTCACGTCACCCAGACCGCAATCACGGCGCGCGTGCAAAAACTCGAGAGCCAGCTCGGCAGCACGTTATTCGTGCGCAACCGTGCCGGCGCGCGGCTGACCCCCAATGGCGAGGCCTTTGTGGTGTACGCCAATCAACTGGTCGAGACCTGGGAAGCCGCGCGGCGGGACTTGCCGTTGCCCGACGGTTACCGCGATGTGCTGCACATTGGCGGCGAGGTCAGTCTGTGCAATCCGCTGATGCTCAGTTGGGCCGGCGAACTGCGCGAGAAGATTCCCAGTCACGCCTTGCGCATGGAAATCCGCGACGGCGAGACCCTGCTGCGCCAACTGGAACTGGGGGTGCTGGACGCGGCGCTGGTTTATCAGCCCGAATATTGGCCGCGCCTGCAAGTCGAGCAGATCCTCGAAGAAAAACTCATCCTGGTACGCCTCGCCGGGCAGCCCGATCCTTATGTGTATATCGACTGGGGTCCGGACTTCCGCCGCCAGCACGATGCCGCCCTGCCGGAAAAAGCCAAGGCCGCCCTGAGCTTTAACCTCGGCCCCCTGGCCTTGCAATACATTCTGGAAAACGGCGGCAGCGGCTACTTCCGTACACGCGTGGTGCAGAGCTACCTCGAAAGCGGCGTGCTGGAGCCCGTGCCCAAAGCCCCGGAATTCAGTTACCCGACCTACCTGGTTTACTCGCGGGATCGCGACTCGGCGACCCTGCAACGGGCCTTCGATTTACTGCGTGAAGTGATCAAGATCGACGACGACTGGTCCCAGCGCTGGAATCCGCTGACCTGAATACACCGGATCATGGCGCTTGTGTCATCCAGGTTTGCTCAAGCTTGCGCGGGCAGATCAGCTAATCTGCTGGTGATAACAATAAGCAGAGGTGAACGCAGTGAGGCAAACCACCCAGGCATTCCGCGATCGCTATCGCGCTGACATCCATCCGCGCTACAACCCTTGGCTGCACGGGGCCTTTGTGCTGCTGTTCGGCGTGCTGGCCATCGGTGGGTTCTGGAGCACTGTGCATCAGGTCCGGCCGCTGGAATGGCTGACAGTGCCGTTGACGCTGTTGTTCTTCAACTTCGGCGTGTACCTGGTGCATCGGCACTTGGGGCATCACAAAAAGAGCTTCGCGCGGATGTTCTACGCCCGCCATGCCGGCGACCATCACAGTTTTTTCGCCCCCGGCCACATGACCTACGATACTGCGCGGGACTGGCGGGTGATTCTGTTTCCAGCCTGGCTGATCGTGATCCACACCGTGGTCTTCACCCTGCCCGCCTGGTGGCTGTTCAAGCAGGTCAATGCCAACGTCGCCGGATTGTTTGGTGGCTGTCTGGTCCTCGGGTACCTGATGTACGAGGTGTTCCATGCCTGCGAGCATTTACCGCCGGACAACCCGGTCACGCGCCTACCGTGGATCCGCCAGATGCGCCGCCTGCATGAACTGCATCACCGCCGCGAGCTGATGCAGGAACGCAATTTCAATATCGTTTTCCCGCTGATGGACTACCTGTTCGGCACCCTGTACTGGGAGCCGGTGCCTGCCCCCCTGACGAGTACGACCATGACCCGCATGCAGCACCAGATCGCTATCGCTGGAACTCCGATTGACGTGCTCGCCTATGCCAGCACCGTCACCCGTTGGCCGGAGTGGCATCCTTCGTCCCTGAAGGTCGAGGGCCAGGGTGGGCCGCTGCATGCCGGCCTGCGGTTCGAGGAGGACATCAGTGCCGGCGGGCGCGCGGGGCACTTGAGTTGGGAAGTCAACGAATACCTGCCAGGACGCCGCTGGAGTGCCTGGGCGCGCGGTGATCACGGGTTGTCGCTGGTCGTGACCTACGAATGCGAGGCGCAGGGCGAAGGCACACGTTTTGTACGGACCCTGGAGTATCAATTCTCGGGCCTGGCGATGCGCATCACTAATCGATTGCTGCTCAAGCGACGTATCGAGCGTGAGTCCGCAGCATCGATGCTGGCGTTGCGTGACATGGCGCAGAAAAACCTGAATCCGGCAGGAGTCAGCGTGTGAGAAGCGCCTTCAGGTTTCGCCATCTGTTGTCGCTGCTGATCATTGTCCTGGGGGCTTTTCTATTGTTGTTCCCGACCAAGGTTCGGCCGGTGGCCTGGACACCGCCGCCGGCGCCATCCCTGACCAGCGGGGTGTATGCCGACAATCAGCGGCTCAAAGGGGTGGAGCGTGTCGGCCCGGCGGACATCGAAGGGCCCGAGGCGCTGCTGCTGGAAGATAACGTGCTCATCACCGGGCTGCACGACGGCCGGCTGATCCGCACCAGCCTCGACGGCAAGGACACCAAAGTGCTGGCCGATACCGGCGGCCGGCCTCTGGGCCTGGCGCGGCACCCGAACGGGTTGCTGGTCATCGCTGACGGCGTGAAGGGTTTGCTGTCCCTGGATGCCCAGGGCCGGTTGATCCCGCTGACCACCTCGGCCGGCGGCGTGCCTTTCGGGTTTACCGATGACGTGGCCATCGATAAATCCGGGCACTACGCCTATTTTAGCGACGCTTCCAGCCGCTGGGGCTACGGCAAGGATGGCGAGGCAATCATCGAGCACGGGGGCGACGGCCGTTTGTTGCGTTACGACTTCCAGACCGGCAAGACCACGGTGTTGCTGGACACGCTGGAGTTTGCCAACGGCGTGACGCTGGGCCCGGACGACAGCTTTGTGCTGGTCAACGAAACCGGCGCTTACCGCATCATCCGCTTCTGGTTGAGCGGGCCGAATGCCGGAACTCACGATGTATTTATCGACAATCTGCCAGGGCTGCCGGACAACCTCGCGTTCAATGGCCGCGACCGTTTCTGGGTGGCGCTCTACGCACCCCGTAATGCGCTGCTCGACGCCACGGCGCAGCACCCGTTCGTGCGCAAAATGATTGTTCGGGCATTGACGGTACTGCCCAAACCCGTGGAAAAGCGCGCCTTTGCGCTCGGTCTGGACCTGGACGGCAAGGTGATTGCCAACCTGCAGGATGCGAGCACCGGTAATTACTCGCCGATCACGACAGTACGCGAGTATGGGGACTGGTTGTACCTGGGTTCGTTGAAGGCAAAAAACATGGCGCGCCTGCCCCTGAACACCGCGCTCCAGAAATAACGCACACCAAAAATGTGGAGCGGGCCTGCTCGCGCGGGCAGCCTGCCATTCAATAGTGATATTGACTGGCAGGCTCGCTCCTACAGGGGGTATGTGGTGGTTTTGGCTAGCGGGGATCTATCTCGTTATCGCGCACGGCATTGTCCGTCTCTTCAAGCACCCGCTCAGGGTCCATCGCGGTGGAGTCGTCTTCATCCAGCGGGCGCACGCCTTCGTTGTTCGGCAATTCGTCGATGCCCGGCTCGTCTTCGGGATTGACCGTCGTGCGGCCGGGGCTTAGTGGTTCGGGATGAGTCGGGATCGGGTCGTACCCGCCCTGCTCTTCACTTGGAAATCTGGGCTCGTTCATAAGGCACCTCGCAAGGAGTCGAAAAGGTCGGACTCTGATCTTTCGAGGTGCCGGTATTGATCACCGTTCCAATTTTTCATTCACCGGTTGTCGGTGGGTGGACAAGGCGTGTCAGGACGGCGATTGGAGCCGGTCAACGATCTTTTGCTTAACCTGCACGCGCGTCTCCTTGAGCTTCTTCAGTGCGTCATCGCTGGGCGCATCCGATTTTGCGGTTTCAGCCTTTACTACCTCGGCGTCCGCTTGCGAATACTTGTTGATCAGTGAATCCAGTAACGGATCCTTGGAGCGTTTTTGCTGGATATCTTCCTTTGAAAGTTTCAGGTCCTGATAAAGGTCGTGTGGCACCGGCATGGAACACCTCCGTTTGTTGATCGGCAGCAAACGCGATCGATTGCGTTCGCCAACTATCAGAATGGCCTCGGTTGGCCGGTTCTGTCGACCGCCTATCAGACCAGCGGTGTCCGTTCGTCGTCCTGGCGCAAACCCGATAAAACCTTTAGCGCAGCGCCTGCCTCCATTGAATAACGATCACCTCGATCGCTAACCCGAACCTGTGTGGAGAATGACCAATGGACGGATTCACCCTGCGCCATCTCGCCCTGGCCGTCGCCTTGAGCACCAGCATGGGCACAGCTTTTGCTGCCACTTCCAATGACTTTGTCGACAACGCAGCCGCAGGTGGCATTGCGGAAATCGAGACCAGCCGACTGGCGCTGGAAAAAAGCTCATCGGCCGACATCAAGAAATTCGCCAACATGATGATCACCGATCATTCCAAGGCTAACGATGAACTGGCGGCCCTGGCGAAAAAGAATGACATCGAGGTCCCGGACGAGACGACGCTGGTCAAACAGGCCAAGGAAAAAATCCTCGAGATGCGGGACGAGTCCTTCGACGCGGCCTACGCCAATAACCAAGTGAAGGCCCACGAAGACACGATCAAGCTGTTCGAAAAACAGGCCAACACGGTGACGGACGACAAGGTCAAAGGCGCCACCGATTTGAAAGGCTTCGCGCAAAAAATGCTGCCGGCACTGGAAAAACACCTGGAGATGGCGAAAGAGCTCCAGGCTGCGCACCCCAGCAAATAACCGGTAAAAAGAAGGCCGCATCGATGGATGCGGCCTTTCTGCATACTGCCGGCACTAGCCGCCATCGGTATCGATGTCGGCATCCGTATCATCGCCGGGTTTCGGCCGGTCGGGATTCGGTTTGAAGCCGGGGCTGAACTCGTTGTCATTGTCGGTATGGCGGTTCTTCTGATCCACCGCTGCGTCAGCGCTTTCTGAGTCGGAGGATTGGCTCTGACGCTGACCGCCTGGCGCACCCTCATCCGGCTTCTGCGGGTCAATCGCCGGGTCATTGCGGTCGACCGGCATCCCCGATTGATCCTGTTGTTGTGTCGATTCGTCTTTCATACACACCTCGCTCGTAACGGCCAGCCCACGATTCAAACAGCCGGGGGCTTAAAGGTTCGAAGCCACCCCGGGACAGGGGTTCAATCGAATGGGAGGCCTATCGCCGTCGACGGCAGTGCCGGGCTGGCGCGAAGGCTTGCCGATCCTGTTCATGACCGGCTACGCGGAGAACGCGATCAATCGCCAGGTATTCCTCGGCGATGGCATGGAGATGCTGATCAAGCCGTTTCAGATCAATGAGCTGTTGGACAAAGTCCGACGCACGCTCGATTGCGCCTGACACCCATCCTGTAGGAGCGAGGCTCGCCCGCGAAGAACGATAACCGGATTTTGATCGTTCCCACGCGTGGGAACGATCATAGGACCCGGGCCAGGAACGGCGCAGTCCTGCTCTTCTTGCTCCTGGCGACTTTCTGCGGCGTGCCGGCAACGACAATCTTGCCGCCCTGATCCCCCGCCCCCGGCCCGATATCAATCACCCAGTCACTCTGCGCCACCACGCGCATTTCATGCTCCACCACAATCACCGTGTGCCCCGCCGCGACCAGCGTATTCAACTGTTCGAGCAACCGGTCAACGTCCCTTGGATGCAAGCCGGTGGTGGGCTCGTCGAGCACATACAACGTCGCCCCGCGCTGGTTGCGTTGCAGCTCGGTGGCCAGTTTGATGCGCTGGGCTTCGCCACCCGAGAGTTCCGTGGCTGGCTGGCCGAGGCGCAGATAGCCCAGGCCGATGTCGCGTAGCACTTCCAGCGAACGGCGAATGCCCGGTTGCTCGGCGAACACCTCGACCGCTTCGTCCACGGTCAATTGCAAGACCTGGGCAATGCTCAGACCTTGCCAGACAATCGCGAGCGTCTCGGGGTTGTAGCGAGCGCCATGGCACGTCGGACACGGTGCATAGACGCTGGGCATGAACAGCAACTCAACGCTGACAAACCCCTCGCCTTCGCACGTCGGGCAACGGCCTTTGGCGACGTTGAACGAGAACTGCCCGGCGTCGTAGCCCTCGGCCTGCGCCTGGGGGGTGGCGGCGTACAGTTTGCGCACGTTGTCGAACAGCCCGGTGTAGGTCGCCAGGTTCGAGCGCGGCGTGCGGCCGATGGGTTTCTGATCGACCTGCACCAGGCGCTTGATCGATTCCAGCCCCGCCGTGACCTGACCGCCGCTGACTTGTGGCGCATCGTCCTCAAGGCTCAACTCTTCAGGTTCGCTGGCGCTGGTCGCGCGCCCCAGATGCGCACCCACCAACTCGAGCAAGGCCTGACTGACCAGGCTTGATTTGCCGGAACCGGAAACGCCGGTCACCGAGGTAAAACACCCCAAGGGAAACTCGACGCCGAGATCGTTCAGGTTATTGCGCGTGATGCCTTCCAGGCGCAGCCAATCGGTCGGCTTGCGGCTGGTTCTGGCTTCGGTGACTTGCTCGGCGAACAGGTAGGCGCGGGTCTGGGAATCTTTGATTTCGGTCAGCCCCTGTGGCGGTCCGCTGTAGAGGATCCGACCGCCATGCTCACCCGCCGCCGGGCCGACATCGATCAGCCAGTCCGCACGGCGCATGGTTTCCAGGTCGTGTTCAACCACAAACAACGTATTACCAGCCGCCTTCAAGCGTTGCAGCGCTTCGAACAGCGCTTCCCCATCGGCCGGATGCAGACCGGCCGACGGTTCATCCAGCACGTAGATCACGCCGAACAACTGCGAACCCAATTGCGTGGCCAGGCGCAGCCGTTGCAACTCGCCGGACGACAGTGTCGGCGTGCTGCGCTCCAGCGCCAGATAACCAAGACCCAGATCGGTCAACGTGCTGACCCGTTCCAGTAAATCCTGGGCGATGCGTTGCGCGGCCAGGCGTTTCTCCACCGACAAGTTAGGCGTATGCCGCACATCCGGCGCGTTGGCGTGGCCGCTGACGCCGTGGGCCACGCGCTGTTCACGGGCCTCGCGGGTCTGACGGTGAGTCAACACCTCGCCCGCCTCATCGGCCTGTTCAAGGTAGCTGTGGGCCGCCACCGGTTTCAGCACCTCGGCCACTTGCAGCAACGGCATCTGCGACAGCTCGCCGATGTCATAGCCGGCAAAGGTCACCGACAACGCCTCGCGCTTGAGCCGTTTACCGTCGCACAACGGGCAAGGACTGCCGAGCATGAATTGCGCGACGCGCTTCTTCATCAACGCACTTTGCGAGTGGCTGAACGTGTGCAGGATGTAGCGTCGGGCGCCGGTGAAGGTGCCCTGGTAGCTGGGCTCCATTTTGCGTTTGAGCGCCACTTTGGTTTCTTCCGGGGTGAGCCCGGCATACACCGGAACAGTCGGTGTTTCCTCGGTGAAGAGGATCCAGTCACGCTGCTTTTTCGGCAGATCGCGCCAGGGTTTGTCGACGTCGTAGCCCATCGTCACCAGGATGTCGCGCAGGTTCTGCCCTTGCCACGCCGTGGGCCAGGACGCCACCGCCCGTTGGCGGATGGTCAGGCTCGGGTCCGGGACCATCAAGGCTTCGGTGACTTCATACACCCGGCCCAGGCCATGACATTCGGCGCAGGCGCCTTGAGGCGTGTTGGGCGAGAAGTCCTCGGCATACAGCATCGGCTGCCCCGGCGGATAACTCCCGGCCCGGGAGTACAGCATGCGGATCAGGCTCGACAGCGTCGTCACGCTGCCCACCGAAGACCGCGTACTCGGCGTGCCGCGCTGCTGTTGCAGGGCCACGGCCGGGGGCAGGCCTTCGATGGAATCCACGTCCGGCACACCGACCTGATCGATCAGCCGCCGCGCGTAGGGCGCCACGGATTCGAAATAGCGGCGCTGCGCTTCAGCGTACAGCGTGGAAAACGCCAGCGACGACTTGCCCGACCCCGAGACGCCGGTGAACACCACCAGGGCATCCCGTGGAATGTCGACGTCAATGTTCTTGAGGTTGTGTTCCCGGGCACCGCGTACCCTGACCATGCCGGAAGGAGGATTGGAGGTACGCGTTGAAGTCATCGTGAGCCCTTATTGGATAGCAGAAAAAACACAAAATCCTAGGGAGCGAGCGTGCTCCCACCTGATCATTCCCGCGCAGAGCGAGGGAACGATCATTCAACCCCCCATAATGTGTGCGTGGTCAGCCACTGAGGACGGTGTGGATCATGTGTGTCAGGGCTTCGGGCCCATAAGGTTTGCTCAGCAGATGGGTATCCGGGCTGAGCTGGTGATTGCGCGAGATGATGTCCCGGGTGTGGCCGGAGGTAAACAGCACCGCCACCGGGGGATTCTGCACCTTGGCCCAGGCTGCCAGGTCCGAGCTTTTGATCAGGCCGGGCATGACAACATCGGTGAAAATCAGGTTCACCCGCACGCCCTCCAGCAACATCTGCATCGCCTGGTCGCCGTTGGCCGCGGTGAGGACCTGATAGCCCTCTTCGCTCAGCAATTCCACCGCCGAGCTGCGCACCGCTTCGTTGTCCTCCACCACCAGGATGGTTTCGTGCCCGCCCTGCCGGGGTGTATTACGTAATGTTGTTTCACTGGGCAACGCACGCAAGCTGCGCGGGAAGTAAAGCTGCACCCGAGTGCCCTGCCCGACGATGCTGGAGATCTCGATGTGCCCGCCGCTCTGTTTGACGAAACCGAACACCATGCTCAGTCCCAACCCCGTGCCCTGACCATCGGCCTTGGTGGTGAAAAACGGCTCGAACGCCTGCCCGAGTATTTCGGGCGACATACCGGCGCCGCTGTCGGCCACCGCGACACGCACATAATCGCCCGCCGCGATGCCCTTACCGGCACAGAATTTACGATCGAGCGCGACATTCCCGGCGCTCAGCTCAATGGTCCCTTCGCCCTGCATGGCGTCACGGGCATTGATCGCCAGGTTGAGAATGGCGTTTTCCAACTGGTTGCGGTCGACGTTGATGTACCAAGGTTCTTGCGGCACCTGCACATCAATCTGGATGGTTTCCCCCAGAGCCCGTTGCAACAGCTCACCCAGCCCTTCGAATATCAGTTGTGGGTCGCACACCGCCGGCGACAACGGTTGGCGGCGGGCAAACGCGAGCAATTGCGAAGACAGTTTGGCGCCGCGCTCGACGGCCGCAATCGACGCACTGACCCGGCGCTGCACGTTGGCGTTGTCCGGCTCATGCCGCGCCAGCAGGTGCAGGTTGCCGGCGATCACCTGCAGCAGGTTATTGAAATCGTGGGCCACGCCGCCGGTGAGGCCGCCGATGGCTTCGAGCTTCTGCGACTGGCGCAGTTGCTCTTCAGCCGCCAGCCGCGCATCGACTTCGTCGGCCACGCGCTGCTCCAGGTTGCGGGTGAATTTGAGCAGAGAATCTTCAGCAATCTTGCGTTCATGAATGTCAATCAACACGCCGGGGAAGCGGAACGGCTCGCCCTGCTCGTTGAACTCGCAGCAGCCGCTCGCCTGCACCCACAAATAGCTGCCGTCGGGGCGCAATACCCGGTACTCGGCGTTGAAGGGCTCGCCGGTGGCCACTGACTGACTGACCCGTTCCTGGACCCAGCTGCGGTCGTCGGGATGAATCTTGGCTTCAGCAATGTCGGCGGGCAGGTCGGCCAGGTTCTGCTCGGTCGGGTAGGAGAACGTCCGGGCGAAGCGCTCGTCACCGGACAGCACGTTGCCCTTGATGTCCCAGACGAACGAGCCGAGCAAAGCCCCGGCATTGAGCGCCAGGCGCACCCGTTCGTTGTCGGCGCGATAGGCGTCTTCGGCTTCCTGGCGCCGGCGTTCGGAGATCACATATTCAGTGGTTTCAACGACCATCGCCATGACCCCGGCGGGGCGCCCTTCATCATCGGCGACAGGGCTGTAATAGAGGTCCAGCCAGACGTCTTCGGGGACTCCGTCGCGTAGCAATTCCAGCAATTTATTACGATAGGACAAGGTGCCGCCGGCCAGGCAGGTATCCACCACATGTCGATTGAACTCGGCCACTTCCGGCCAACCCAACTCGACCGGCGAGCCCAGCAGATACGGATGGCGGCCACCGGCAAACGTCGAGTAGGCATCGTTATAGATCATGTAGCCCTCGCGCCCCCAGAGCATCACCATCGGCAGTGGCGACGCGAGCATCAGCCGCACCGTGCTGCACAGACTGGCGGGCCAGGTGTCGATGTTTCCAAGCTCGGTCTGGCTCCAGTCGAACGCGCGGATGCGCCCGGCCATTTCACCGTTCCAGCCGGCACACCCGTGGCTATCAGATAGAAACTGCATCGACTGGCTCTTTGTCCCTGTGAGTGACTGAAATGCGGGATCGCAGTGCGAGGACGGCGCGTGCCCGTTTGTTTCGAGCATCGCCGACGCCAATGGTTTCATATGAGGTTAGCCGATTCAAACCGTGCGGGCTCTTGTGGCGAACGCTAGACCTCAATCAGGTGCTTGAGCGGGTGGTAGCCGGTTTTCAGTGTGGCGGCAACGTCGAGGATCGCCTTCTCGATACCATTCAAATGCATGCAGGTCAGCTCAATGGCCGCGCTTTGATTGCCGGCCTCGATGTATTCGATCAGCCGAAGATGTTCGTCATCGCGGCACGCCTCGTGGCTGTCGTCATCGAGGGCGGCGGCGTACAGCGAGGCGCGGGAAATCAGCTTCTGGAACCAGTCCAGCAGCACCGGGTTGTTCAGGCTTCGCGCGAGTTTGATGTGGAACTCGCCGAGCAGATGAATCAGCCGTTCGTGGTCGCCGCTGCGGTGCGCTTCATCTTCCAGCAACAAATGATCGCGCAAGTCCTGGGTCACCGCGGTGTCCCGACGACGGCAGAGTTCGCTGACGATGCCGATCTCGATCAACCGCCGGGTTTCGAACAGCGAACGGATCTCTTCGTCGCTGGGCAACGACACCGATGCCCCCTTATTGGGCTCGGTGGTGACCAGCCCATCCGCTTCCAATTGCTTGAGCGCGGCACGAACCGACGTGCGGCTGACATTAAAAAGTTCGGCCAGCGAAGCCTCACCGAGCTTCATGCCGGGACGCAACGAACGTTTGCTGATCGCCTCGTAAACCCCTTGGTAGACGCGGTCGACCGTGGTTTCGAGTTTCTTATCGGTCATTTCAACCCTCCTTTAGCGCTAAACAACCGGCCCCAGGCGATGAGCAGCCTTTGAAAAAGGGGGTTGCACGGGCAGATTAATCCGGTTATTTGTAGATTGCATCCAGATATTGCATACAATAATCAGAGGACTGCACCATTATGGGTCAACCAATAGCTATCGAAGTGCGTAACGTCTCTAAACGGTATTCCGACGATCCGGGACTGGCTCCAGCCCTCGACAACGTATCAGTCGACATTGCCGACAACGAATTCTTCACCCTGCTCGGCCCTTCAGGCTGCGGCAAAACCACCCTCCTGCGTACCATCGCTGGCTTCGAACATGTCAGCGACGGCGAGATCCGGCTGGCGGGCGAACCGGTCAACGATTTGCCGCCGTTCAAGCGTCGGGTCAACACCGTCTTTCAGAGCTACGCGCTGTTTCCGCACATGAGTGTCGCGCAGAATATCGCCTTCGGCCTCGAGATGCAGGGTCTTGATCACAAGCAAATTGCCCAGCGTGTCGATGAGATGCTGGCGCTGGTGCAAATGCAACACCTGGCCAGGCGCAAACCGGCCGAATTGTCTGGCGGTCAACAGCAACGCGTAGCCCTGGCCCGGGCCCTGGCGCCGAAACCCAAAGTACTGTTGCTGGATGAGCCGCTGTCGGCGCTGGACCTCAAGCTGCGCAAGGAAATGCAGGTCGAACTCAAGCGCGTACAGAAGGAAGCCGGCATCACCTTCATTTTCGTGACGCATGATCAGGAAGAAGCGCTGACGCTGTCTGATCGCATTGCCGTGATGTCCGCCGGCAAGATCCTGCAGATCGGCACGCCCAACGACATTTACGAACGCCCGCAACATCAATTCGTCGCCCAGTTCATCGGCGACATCAACTTCCTCCCCGGCCACCTCAAGCGCGGCCAGCAGAACGAAAAACTCTTCGTGCCGAGCGGCATGCCGGTGGAAATTCCTTGCCCGGCTCAAGGCTTCGACGGCGCCAAGGTGCAATTGGCCTTCCGCCCGGAACGTTCGCAACTGGTCGATCCGGCGCAACCGCATCACCTGCGCGGCGTAATCGAAGCGGTGTTGTATGTCGGCACCGCGACGCTTTATCAGTGCCGCTTGAACAACGACATCAAGGTCATGCTGCGCGAAAACAACGAAGGCCTGAACCGTGGCCGGGTGGTCGGTGATCGCGTGGCGGTCAATCTGCCGCCCCACGCCTGCCTGTTGATGGAGGCCTGAGATGAGCGTCAGTAGCACTTCTCCCGCCCTCAACCGCGCCCTGTTACTGAGCCCGGTGATTCTGACCTTGCTGGCGCTGATCGCGATTCCGCTGGGGATCATGGGCTACATCAGCCTGTTGCCGCGCAATGTGTACGGCGGCGTCGACTGGCAGGCCGACTGGCAATTGCAAAGCTACGTGCAGCTGTTTTTCCAGGAAGGATTCGACGGTGAACTGGAACTGAACTGGGTCTACGCCCAGGCGTTGTTGCGCTCGGTGTTCCAGGCGGGTGGCACCACCATGCTGTGTTTCCTGTTCGGCTTTCCGGTGGCGTTGTGGATGTCGAGCCTCACGCCGCGTCGGCGCAACCTCATGGTCTTGCTGATTACCATCCCGTTCTGGACCAACCTGCTGATCCGCAACTACGCCTGGCTGATCATCCTGCGCGAGCACGGCTGGGTCGCGCAAAGCCTCAACGCGCTGTTCCCCCAGGCCGGCGGCATCACCCTGCTCTACAACGACTTCGCCGTCTGTGTCGGGCTGGTCTACAGCTTCTTGCCGTTCATGATTTTGCCGATCTATTCGACCCTGGAAAAACTCGACTGGCGCCTGGTGGAAGCCGCCTACGACCTCGGTGCCAATCGCTGGCATGCGCTGAAGCGGATCATCCTGCCGCTGTCGATGCCGGGGGTGATTGCCGGTGCCCTGCTGGTGTTTGTGCCGAGCCTGGGGGCCTTCATCACCCCGGCGATTCTCGGCGGTGGCAAGACGCTGATGATCGGCAACCTGATCCAGCAGCAGTTCGGCACCGCGCGCAACTGGCCGCTGGGCAGTTCGCTGTCGTTCCTGTTGCTGGGGATTCTGCTGCTGTCGCTGGTGGGTTACGCCCTCTATAGCCGCAGCGCTGCCAAAACACTACGTCGGGGAGCCACCGCATGATCGCCCTGCACCTGAAAAAACTGCCACTGACCCGCGAAGTCAGCCTGCTGATCCTGGCCTATCTGTACGTGCCGATCTTCGTCCTGATCGCCTACAGCTTCAACGCCAACCGCTCGGCGACGGTGTGGACCGAGTTTTCGTTCGCCTGGTACGGACGGATTCTGGCCAACCCGTCGATCCAGACGGCGGCATTGAATTCGATCATCGTCGCCAGCATCGCCACGGTCTGCGCCACGGCGATTGCGCTGCTCGCGGCATTGGCGACGTACCGGCCGTTCTATGGACAGAAGATGGTCGAGGGCGGGATCAACCTGCCGCTGATCCTGCCGGAAATCGTCACCGCCGTGGCCACGCTGCTGCTGTTCATGGCGCTGGGAATCAAGCTCGGTTTGCTGACGGTGATCGTCGCGCACATCGGCTTCTGCATTCCCTTCGCGTACCTGCCGATCCGCGCACGCCTGAATGATCTGGACAAGAGCCTGCTGGAGGCGGCGAACGACTTGTACGCCAACCCGTGGCAGGTGTTCCGCCGGGTGACGCTTCCGCTGTTGTGGCCGGCAGTGCTGTCCGGTTCGGTGCTGGCGTTCGTGGTCAGCCTCGACGATTTCATCATGACCTTCTTCGTCGCCGGCCCGGGTTCGACCACCTTGCCGGTGTACATCTTCTCGGCAATCAAGGCCGGCGTAACACCGGAGATCAATGCGATCTCGACCCTGATGCTGTTGATTTCCATCGTGCTGGTGGTGCTGGCCTTCTGGCTGGGACAGCGCGGTAAACAACAATGAGCCTGGAGCGTTCTCGAATGAAAACAAAAAGCATGCGTCCCGCTGTCGCCGGTCTGGCCCTAAGCTGCTTCACTGCACTCACTGCGTTCGGCGCGCACGCCGCCGAACCCAAGGAACTGTTTTTCTACAACTGGACCGATTATTACCCGGTCGACCTGCTGGCCAAGTTCGAAAAGGAGACCGGGATCAAGGTCACCATGGACGGCTACGACAGCAACGAAACCCTGCTGGCCAAGTTGCAGGCCGGTGGCGCGGCGTATGACGTGATCGTGCCGTCGCAGTCGATCATGCGCACCTTGATCAACCAGAACCTGCTGCTGGAAATCGACGCCTCCACCCTGCCCAACTTTCAATACGTGAAACCCGCATTCCGCGACCCGGTATTCGATCCCGGCCGCAAGTTCTCCGCACCGTATTTGTGGGGCACCACCGGATTCTCCTATGACAGCGCGCGCGTGCCCGGCGGCAAGCTCGACGATTCGTGGAAAGAGTTCTTCGAACCGCGCAAGGAACTGCAAGGGCAACTCGCCGCCCTCGACACTTCCAGCAGCGTGATCAACGCCGCCAGCCATTACCTGAACGTCGACGAATGCAGCGAAAACCCGCAGGACGCCAAGCGCATCCTCGAACTGCTGCAAAAACAGAAACCGTTCCTGAAGATGTACAGCTCGGACAACACCGTCGACCGCATGGCCTCCGGTGAAGTGATCATGATGCAGAACTGGAACGGCTCGACCGCACGCGCCACCTTGCAGAAGAGCACCATCAAATACGTGTATCCGCGCGAAGGCCTGGCGATGTTCCAGGACAACTTCGCCGTGCCGAAAAGCGCACCGCACCCCGGTAACGCGAAGATTTTCATCGACTGGATGATGAAACCGGAAAACGCCGCCGCCGTGTCCAATTCCATTGCCTACGCCAACGGCATCCAGAGCGACAAGCTGCTCGACGCCAAGTGGAAAGTCATGGACGCCATCAACATGCCCGACGAATTCGCCTCGCGCTTGCGGCCTGAGAAAGAGTGCAGCAACAAGGCGCGGGAGCTGCAGGATCGGGTTTGGTCGAAGCTCAAGGGCTGAGTGCCTGGCTTTAGACCGAGGCGCGGCCTTCGCGGGCAAGCCTTGTTCCTACAGGGGAATGCGCATCCTTGTAGGAACGAGGCATGCCCGCGAAGACGCCGGCCAATCCACCATCAAATTTGAGGTGTATGCAATGACTCAACCCCGCTGGCTACGCAACGTGCGCCCCTACGGCGCCACAGCCGAAGACCTGCTGCTGGAAAACGGCCTGTTCAAACAACGCCGCCCGGCCTCCAACACCGCGCTGGCCGCCACCGACATCGACGGCCAATACCAGCTCCTCACCCCTGCCCTGGTGGAAAGTCACGTCCACCTCGACAAAACCCTGTGGGGCCAACCCTGGCGCCCGAACAGCGCCGGCCCGACCCTCAAGGACTACATCGCCAACGAGCGCCGCGTCCTGCGTGAAGTTGACGTGCCCATCGCCCATCGTGCCGGCGCGTTGCTGGAAAACTGCATCGCCCGTGGCTCGCTGACGATGCGTTGCCACGTCGACATCGACCCGGAATTCGGCCTGCGCCATGTCGAGGCCATGCAACAACTGCGCGACATCTACCGCGACCTGATCGACCTGCAACTGGTGGTGTTTCCGCAAACCGGCCTGATCAGCCGCCCCGGCACCGCCGAACTGATGCGCGAAGCCATGGCGCTGGGCGTGGAAAACGTCGGCGGCCTCGACCCGTGCGGTATCGACAACGACCCGGTCGCGCAACTCGACTTCGTGTTCAAGCTGGCCAGCGAATTCGACCGTGGCGTCGACATTCACCTACATGACAAAGGTGAACTGGGCCTGTGGCAAATCGCGTTGATCGCCGATTACACCGAGCGCTTCGGGCGGCAAGGTCGGGTGATGATCAGTCACGCTTACTGCCTGGGGATGTTGCCGTGGAGTCAGGTCAAACCGCTGGCCGAACGCTTGGCGGCGTTGAGCATTTCGCTGATGAGTTCGGCGCCGGCCGATTGCGCGGTGCCGCCTTTCCTTGCGTTGCGTGAAACAGGCGTGAATGTCTGCCTGGGTTCGGACGGCATTCGCGATGCGTGGTCGCCGATGGGCAACGGCGACATGCTGGAACGGGCAATGCTGCTGGCCTTGCGCTTTGACTTGAACAAGGACGATGAACTGGCCGCAGCGTTCGAAGCGGCGACGGTGAACGGTGCCCGGGCGCTGGGTTGTGAACGGTATGGATTGGAGATCGGCCAAGCGGCGGACTTCCTGCTGATGCCGGTACAGACTTTGGGCGAAGCCGTGGTTTCTCGACCCGTGCGGCAGGTTTATCGCGGCGGTGAGTTGATCGCCTCTGGTGGTCGGCTGCTGGAAAGCCGCTTGTGAAATGCATCGGTCTGAAGGCCAGTTGCGTGGTCGGCTTCGACGGCACGCAGCATGTGCTGTGGCGCGACGGCGAAGTGGTGTTCGAAGGTTCGCGCATTGTGTTTGTCGGGCGTGGTTTTACCGGGCCGGTCGATCAGTGGATCGACTATGGCAATGCGTTGATCGGCCCGGGTTTCATCGATCTGGACGCACTCGGGGATCTGGATTCCACGGTGCTGACGCTGGACAACGGCGATGAACGCGACATGGGCCGGATGTGGTCTGAGGACTATCTGGCGGCCGGTCCGCGCGAGAGTTTCGACCCTGATGAAGAAGTCTTCAAATACCGCTACGCCTTCACGCAGTTGATCCGCAACGGCATCACCACGGCCCTGCCAATCACCTCGATGTACTACCGCGAGTGGGCCGAGACCTACGACGAATTTGCAGCGGTGGCCGGCGTGGCGGCCGAACTGGGGCTGCGCACTTACCTCGGCCCCTGCTACATGAGCGGCATGAGTTATTGGCGGGCCGATGGCACCCTCGGGCATCACTGGGATGAAGCCCGGGGAATGGCCGGACTCGATGCGGCGGTTCGGTTTTTCCATGATTTCGAAGATGCGCACCAAGGCTTGATTCGCGGCGCCTTGTTGCCGGATCGCATCCAGACCTGCGCCCCGGCGCTGCTGCAACGCACCGCCGCGCTGAGTCGCGAATTGAGCGCGCCGATGCGTTTGCATTGCTGCCAGGGGCTCGGCGAGGTGGCGATGGTCGAGCAACTGCGTGGTGTGTCGCCGCTGCACTGGTTGCAGCAACTGGACCTGCTGACCCCGCACAGCCTGCTGCCCCACGGCATCTACACCTCGGGCGATGACGATCTGCAACGGGTGGTGGATGGCGGCGCAAGCCTGGTGCATTGCCCGGTGGTGTTTGCTCGCGATGGTGAGGCACTGAATTCGTTTGGGCGCTATCGGGCCAAGGGCATCAACTTCGCCTTGGGCACTGACACCTGGCCGGCGGATCTGCTGGAAAACATGCGCCAGGGGTTGAACATCGCCCGTTTGATGGAAGGCGGCGATGCGTTGACCTCCACGCTGGATATGTACAACGCCGCCACCCTCGGCGGTGCGAAAGCCTTGGGCCGCGATGATCTCGGTCGCCTGGCAACCGGGGCCAAGGCCGACATCACGGTGTTCAGCCTTCGCGGCCTGCACCTGGGGCCGTTGTTCGATCCGCTGAAAAACCTGGTGCTGGCCGGGCGCGGTGACGACTGCATCGCCAGTTACATCGACGGCCGCTGCGTGATGCAAGACGGCCAGGTTCAGGGCATCGATTACCCCGCTCTGCAACGCCAGGCCCAACAACAATTCGAAAAACTGATGCGCAGCCACAGCGACCGGGCCATGGGCCGACCGGACTGGAAAACCCTGTTCAAACCGGTCATTCCGTTCGCCGATGACTACAGCGCAGACGCGCCGTTGAGCGCAATCAATCCCCTTATTTAGAGATGTCTGCCAATGCAAAGCTTCGACTTCAGCACATTGAGTGCGCGGGACAAATACAAGATTCTGATCGGCAGCGTGGTGCCTCGGCCGATTGCGCTGGTCACTACGATTGATGGCGAAGGCCGGATCAATGCCGCGCCGTTCAGTTTCTTCAATGCGCTGTCCGCCGACCCGCCGATCCTGGCGCTGGGCGTGGAAAACTACGGCGACCAAAGCCCCAAGGACACCACCCGCAACATCCAGCTCAATCAGGAATTCACCGTCAACATCGTCAGCGATGCGCTGGTGGAGGCGATGAATGTATGCGCGGTGCCCTTCGCGCCCGGCTTCGATGAGTTGACGGCTGCGGGGCTGACGGCGATTGCCGGCACCACGGTCAAATGCCCGCGCATCGGCGAGGCGCCGGTGGCGTTGGAGTGTCGGCGGATGATGGCGCTGTCCATCGGGCAGTCGCGGGAAATTATCTTCGGGGAAGTGTTGATGGCGCATGTGCGGGACGAATTGATCGACCCGAAAACCTTGTACATCGATCAGCTGGGGCTGGATGCGATCGGGCGCATGGGTGGGCATGGCTATGCACGGACCCGGGATTATTTCGATTTACCGACGCGGTCGTTGCAGGCGTGGACGGATGCGCCGGGGGGTGGGGAGCGGTTTTGGCCTGTCACCAAATGATCGTCCCTTAACTGACCGTTCCCACGCAGCGTGGGAACGATCTCACTGGGTTCAATCAGTACCGTATTTCGGCGAACGCGGTCCGTACAGCAAGCCCGCCGGTTGCCCGGCCGACAGCAGGCGCGCACTGGCCACACCGGCAATCGGGTGACCGGCGTCGGTGGCGCTGTTGATCACTTGCTTGACCGCTGCCGTAATCAGCATGCCAACCAAGCCGCCGCCACCGTTGTTGCCGCCCTCTTCGCTCGAAGCCCGGGCCGAACCGGTCCACAGGGTGGTGCCGCTCTTGAGGTCGACCAGTTTCGCGGTGGCGGTCACCACGGTTTCGCTGCTGATGATCATGTAGCGCGTACCGTAGTCCGTCACGGTGATGTACAACGCCGCATCGGCACCGAAAATTTCCTGCAGCTTGTTGGCCGGGGCCTGGTGAATGTCCGCCGGTGTGGTCAGGCCATTCTGGCGGAATGTCTCATCGACCAGGGTGATCGGCAGCACGTAGTAACCGGCTTCTGCCAACGGGTACGTGACCTGCGACAACATGCTGTAGGACGCCTTGACGTCCGGCGAGTTGTTCAGCGGCGGCAGCACCAGAATGGTTTTCGGACGGGCTTGCTTGTACGCCGAATAGTCCACGGTCTTGGGGCTGACGCAGCCACCGAGCACAGCCAGCGCCAGCAACCCGGCCATCAGTTTCAATGAACGCGCGATCATTGGGTGTCTCCGGTCTTGGCGTTTTTAAGCAGAAAATCCATGTACGGCGTCGACTCGGGAAACAGGGTTTTCTCAGTCCTGAACTGCTGCACCATCTGATCGTCCTTGCCCATGCTCAGGTACAACAGCCCCAGGTGAGCGTGGTAGCCAGGCGGCGGCGTCTTGCCGGTGGACTTGATCTTCTGCAGGTCGCGTTCCAGCGCTTCGGCCTGGGCTTCCTTGGGTGTTTCACCCTTGAAGTACTCGTAAACTTCCGGCTGGTAGCTTTCCCACTGGTAAAGGGTTTTCGGGCCAGCGCAACCGGCCAACAGGCCGCTGACCAGCAATGTCGACGCCATCAGCGCCCACGACACATACGTCTTGAACATGCTTTTACCGCTCCTTGTCATCAACCTTGATCAGTTACCCGGTTTCCATGCCCCGGCGTTCATCCCGTCGACCAGGCGATTGATCGCCTCGCGCATGGCCAGGTCGAGCACTTTGCCGTTGAGGGTCGAATCGTAGGCAGCGGTGCCGCCGAAGCCGATGACTTCACGGTTGGACAAGGCGTACTCGCCCGCGCCCTGAGTCGAATAAACCACTTCGGAGGTGCTGATATTGACGATGTTCAGGTTGACCTTGGCGTAGGCCACCTGGGTCTTGGCGCGACCGAGAATGCCGAACAGCTGATGGTCGCCGGTTTCTTTGCGGCCGAACTCGGTGACATCACCGGTGACCACAAAGTCAGCACCCTTGAGGCGCTGGGACTGGCCCTTGATCGCGGCTTCCTGCTGGATCTCGCCCATGTTGTCGCGGTCCAGCACGCTGAAGCGGTTGGTTTGCTGCAAGTGAGTGATCAGGATGGTCTTGGCCTGACCGCCGAGGCGATCCACGCCGTCGGAGAAGATCCCGCGCATGTAGCTTGAACGGTTGTCGAACTTGCCGACCGCCATGGGCACACGAACACCGGCATACGCCACGCTGGCGCTTTCGACTTTTGCGACTGGCAAGGCGCGGGAGCTTTCCGTGGCGCAACCGGCCATGCTGCCCAAAAGGGCAATCGCTGCCGCCGATACCAACATCCGAGAGATCATTCTCACTGTGCATTCCTTCTGAAAAAACGGTTTATCCCGGCACGGCAATAGCCAACCGCTGCGGATTGCAGCGGCGAAAAAGCGAGGGGGAATCAAATCGATAATCGACGTGCGGGACGTCGGCGGCCGGCATTATGCCAAAGTGCCATCACTGATAACAGTGTTTAATTTTTTATTGGCGCCAATGCATTGGCTGTCGCGATCAGTGGTTGGGATCAGTGGAAATCGCGGCTGCGCACGCTGATGCCATCCAGCAAGGGGCTCAGGTCGCTCAAGCGTCCGGCAATCAGGTGGCGCACCTCGCCTTCCTTTTCCCAGCGGCCATCGACCTTGAGCAACTGCGAGCCGACCAGCACTTTTCGCTGCCGATCAGCCAGGTCGCGCCAGACGATGACGTTGATGTTGCCGAATTCGTCTTCGAGGGTGACGAAGGTCACGCCACTGGCCGTGCCCGGCCGTTGCCGGCCGGTGACCAGCCCGGCGACGCTGACCGGTCTCCCGTGCTCGACCTCCATCAGCTCTTTCGAACTGCGGCAACGTCGGGCTTTCAACTCACCACGCAACAACGCCAATGGATGCGGACCCAAGGTGGTGCCGACACTGTTGTAGTCGGCCAGCAGGTCCTCGCCCACTGTGGGTTTGGGCAGATAGATCGCAGGTTCTTCCTGACTCGGCAGGCCGGCAAACAAACCGAGTTGCTTCTGCACCCCCGCCACTTCCCAGCGCGCCCGATGACGATCGCCGGCCAGGCCCCGCAACGCACCGGCATCGGCCAGTTGCTCCTGGGCACGGGCGTCGAGTCGCGCGCGCTCGCCCAGGTCGGCGATGTCGACAAATACACCCTTTGCCCTCGCCGCTTCGATGCGCCGGGCATCGTCCTCGCGAAAGCCCTTGATCATCCGCAGCCCCATGCGAATCGCCGGCTGCGCGCCGGTGATCGGTTCGAGGCTGCAATCCCAGTCACTGGCGCGCACGTCCACCGGGCGAATCTGCAAATGATGCCGGCGCGCGTCCTGCAGAATCTGGTCCGGGCTGTAGAAACCCATGGGCCAACTATTGATCAGCGCACAGGCGAAGGCCGCCGGTTCATGGCATTTCAACCAGCAACTGGCGTAGGTCAACAAGGCGAAACTGGCGGCGTGGGACTCTGGAAAACCATAACTGCCGAAGCCTTTGATCTGTTCGAAGATCTGCGCGGCGAACTCGGCCGTATAGCCGTTTTTCTTCATCCCGGCGGCCAGCCGATCCTTGTGCGGTTCCAGTCCGCCATGGCGTTTCCAGGCGGCCATGGAGCGACGCAACTGATCAGCCTCGCCGGGGCTGTAGTCGGCGGCGACAATCGCAATCTGCATCACCTGTTCCTGAAACAGCGGCACGCCCAAGGTGCGTTTGAGCACGACTTCCAGCGCCGGGGACGGGTAAACCTCGGGTTCCTCCTTGTTTCGCCGTCGCAGGTACGGGTGCACCATCCCGCCCTGGATCGGCCCCGGACGGACGATCGCCACTTCGATCACCAGGTCATAGAAGGTCCGGGGCTTGAGCCTCGGCAGCATCGACATTTGTGCCCGGGATTCGATCTGGAACACGCCGATGGTGTCGGCACGGCCGATCATGTCGTAGGTTTGGACATCTTCGGCGGGGATCGTCGCCAGGCTCAAGTCCAGATGGCGATGACGACGCAGCAGATCAAAACAGCGGCGGATCGCACTGAGCATGCCCAAGGCCAGAATATCCACCTTGAGCAGCCCCACCGCATCGAGATCGTCCTTGTCCCACTGAATGATGGTGCGCTCGGCCATGGCAGCGTTTTCCACCGGCACCAGGCTGTCCAGTGGCTGCTCGGAAATCACGAAACCGCCGGGGTGTTGGGACAGATGCCGGGGGAAACCGATCAGTTGCTGAGTCAAACTCAGCACCCGGCGCAGCACCGGGCTCTCGGGGTCGAAACCGCCTTCAAGCAGGCGCTCCACGGGCGGCGTTGCATCGCTCCAGTGGCCGCAGCAATCGGCCAGGGCGTTGATCTGATCCGGTGGCAAACCCAGGGCCTTGGCCACATCGCGCACCGCGCCGGCCGCGTGATAGGTGCTGACCACTGCCGTGAGCGCGGCGCGGGTCCGGCCATAACGCTGGAACACGTACTGCAAGACCTCCTCGCGGCGCTCGTGTTCGAAATCGACGTCGATGTCCGGTGGTTCATTGCGCTCTTTGGAGAGAAAGCGTTCGAACAACAGCGTGGTGCGGTCCGGGTCGATTTCCGTGATGCCCAAGGCAAAACACACCGCCGAGTTCGCGGCAGAACCCCGGCCCTGACAGAGGATTTTTTGTTCACGGGCAAACCGCACAATGTCGTGCACCGTGAGGAAGTAGCTTTCATAGCCCAGCTCGGCGATCAGCTCCAGCTCCTTGTCGATCTGCACCAGCACCTTGGCTTGCGGGCCGTCCGGCCAGCGCCACGCGATCCCTTCATCGGTCAGATGCCGCAGCCAGGACGTGCCCGTCTGGCCTTGCGGCACCAGCTCGCGGGGATACTGGTAACGCAACTGGCCGAGGTCGAAGGTGCAACGCCGGGCAATGGTCAGCGTTTCATCGAGCAGTACTTGCGGGTAGATCGATTGCAGGGCATCGAGGCTGCGTACATGCCGCTCGCCGTTCGGATGCAGCCGCAACCCGGCCTCGGCCACCGGCAGGTGATGACGGATCGCGGTCATGGTGTCCTGCAAGGCGCGCCGTCCACGGGTGTGCATGTGCACATCGCCGCTGGCCACCGCAGGAATCCGCAGTTCCCGAGCCAGGGTCAACAGCGCGTCCAGTCGCCGGGTGTCGTCCTGCCCGCGATGCAACTGCACCGCCAGCCACAGGCCATCGGTGAACGTCTGTTTGAGCCAATGACCGCTGGAAAAATCATCGACCGTGTCCGGCACCCACAGCGCCAGCAACCCCGGCATCGGTTCACTGAAGTCCTCACGCAGCACTTGATACTGGCCTTTCTCCGTGCGGCGCCGCGCCCGGGTGATCAACCGACACAGGGTCTGGTAACCCTCAAGGTTTTCCACCAGCAGCACCAGCTTCGGACCGTTCTCGATGCGCACTTCACTGCCGATAATCAGCGGCAGCTCCACGGATTTGGCCGCTTGCCAGGCGCGGACGATACCGGCCAGGGTGCATTCATCGGTGATCGCCAGCGCTTGATAGCCGTGTTTTTTCGCCCGCTGAAACAATTCCAGGGCACTGGAAGCACCGCGCTGGAAACTGAAGTTCGACAGGCAGTGCAGCTCCGCATACTCGACGCTCATGCGAACCAGCCTTGCAGCCACAGCGGGCCACCCTCACCCACCGCACGGTAGGCCCAGCCCTGCTGGCCGGAACGGGTTTCGATCAGGTAGTAATCGCGGCGCACGTCGTCGCCGTCCCACCAGCCGGACTCGATGCGCTCCGGCCCCATGAGGATCCGCGTCGAGCCTTCGTGTACGGCCTGCGGCTCCGTCAGCAACCAGCCCGGACGCTGCACCCCCGCCAATCCCGCACACAGTTGTTTGTCGGCCCGCGCCTGCCACGCGCACTCTGGCCGGTGATCGGCCTGGAAACGCAAGCCATGCACCGCGTCATCCCCGAGCCGTGCACGCAAGCGTTCGCGCAGTTGCTCCCAGGGCAAGGACTGCTGCGGACGGTCGTCGAACAGTTCCTGACGTTGCGGGACGAAGCTCGGCAGGTCTTCGGCGCGCAGCCGAAAACCGCGCACCGGGGCCTCGACCTGCACCTGTTCCAGCCGTCCCCGGGCCAGTTCGAAGAGCATCGCCGGATCGCGCTCGGCGCTGAGCAAGCCGACCTTGATCAGCGTGTCCGGCAAGCCGGCGTGTTCCAGGTGCAGGTCGAAACGCTGCACGCCACTGTCCCGGCCACAAAGGAAGGCCGACAGATCGCCGGTCAAGCGACGCAATGGAAACAACAACGCCTGATGGGATTGCACATCGAAGTTGAGCTCGATGCGCACATCAAAACGGTCCGGCGGCAGGTAGAACGCCAGCGCCAGCCGCCGCTCGCCGAACAGCGCATCCAGGTGCTTGAGCACTTGGGCCTCGAAACGTCGCGCCAGGCTGTTGCGCGGCAACGCCTGAACCTGGCTCAAGGTGCGCAACCCCATGCGCGACAACGCCGTGGCCACCGCCGGTTCCAGGGCGATCCGGTCAACCGGCAATTGCCCCAGGTGATAGCGCAAGGCTTGATCGTCCGGCACCACCAGGCCGTCATACATATTGGCCAACACCCGCGCAGCCACCGGGTTGGGCGCGGCGACGATCCGATGCCGAAAGCCCAGTTCGCCGAGCTCGGCACGCAACCGCGCCTCGAACTGCGGCCACGGCCCGAACAACCCCAGGCTGGATTCGATTTCAAACACCACGGCACGCGGGTAATGCACGCTAACCTGAGAGCTGAACCGATAGGCCCACGCCGCCAGGAACTGTTGCCAGTGCTCGATCTCGGCGACATCGTATTCGGCCGTGACAAAACTTTTGCTCAAGGCCTGGGCGGCGGTCATCGACTGCCCCGGGCGCAAACCCAGCGCCTGCGCCGGAGCGTTGACCGCTTGCAACACCCGGCGCTGTGCCGGGCCCGTCAGCAGCGCCAACGGTTCATCGGGATCGGGGCGCTGACGCAGTACCGCGTCCAGCGCCAATTGCGGGAAGAGAATGCACACCCAGCGCATGGCAACCTCAATGCCCCACGGGAAAGGCAATCGGCGCCGAACGCGCCAACCCGCCCCGGCACTTGAGCACACGCAACTGTGCAGGCCGGGCATCGATGGCGATGCGCAGCGCCGCAGGCGAAGGGTTGATGGCTTCGTTGATCGAGCGATAGGCGAACGCCAGGGTCGAGCCGGTTTCGGCCGCCACCTGCAAACGCCGCAACGCCCGGTCATCGGCCTTGTGCGGCCAGCACAGCACCGCGCCGCAACTGCCCGAACGCAGGCATTGTTCCGCCGCCCACAGCGCATCGCGCTCGCTGGCCTGGATGATCGACAACTGGCGCAGATCGACCCCGGCGTTCTGCCAGGCCTGGGGATACGGCACGTAAGGCGGCGCCACCAGCACAATGCGCTCGCCCGCCGCCGACAGCCGCGCCAGGGCCGGCCACACCAGTTGCAACTCGCCAACGCCCTGCCCGGCCAGGAGGATTTCGGTCAGCGCCGCCTCCGGCCAGCCGCCGGTGGGCAACGCCGCGTCCAGCGCGGCATGCCCGGTCGGTTGCGGGCTGACAGATGGTGGCGCAGGCCGGCCCTTCCAGACCTGGCCGCCATTGAACAGCGTATCCAACGCAACGACGGCGCCCATCACCCTTGCCTCACCAGACCGCAGAACACGCCTTCGATGGCCAGGTCCTGACTGGCCTCGACGATGATCGGCTTATAGGCCGGGTTGCGTGGCAACAACCGGACAACATCGCCGACCCGCTCGAAACGCTTGATGGTGACTTCGCCGTCGAGCCGCGCCACGACGATCTGACCGTTGAGCGCTTCGGGATTGCGGTGTACGCCCACCAGGTCGCCGTCGAGAATGCCGTCCTCGATCATCGAGTCGCCCTGGACCCGCAGCATGTAGTCCGGCACTCGCGAGAAGATCGACGGGTCGAGCAGCAAGCGGCTGTGCACTTCGGCATCGGCACCGATCGGCGCACCCGCAGCGACCCGCCCGAGTACCGGGATGTCCAGCAATTCGGGCCGCGCCGGTTGCCCGAGCAAACGAATGCCCCGGGCCTGATGCGGGTTGACCTCGATAAAACCGGCCTCGGTCAGCGCCAGCACATGCTTGCGCGCCACGCTGCGGGAGGCGAAACCAAATGCCTCGCTGATTTCAGCGAGGCTCGGGGATTGACCGTGCTCCGCGATTCGATCACGGATAAAGGTCAGGATGGCGGTACGGCGGGGAGTTAAAGTCGTCATGGAGTACATTTGTACTCTTTCGGCATTTTCCTGGCAAGGACCGCCAGTCAGCTCAAGCCACGCGACGCCAGAAACCCTGCGATGTAATCGATGAAGGCCAGCACTTTGGCGGTTGCCCGCCGATGACTGGGGTACACCGCCAGGATGTACGAGCCAAAACTGTCGGGATCGATGTCGTAATCGGCCATTACCCGCACCAGCCGCCCGTCGGCGATGTACGCCGCGGCACTCCACAACGGCGTGTGCAGCAAACCGCGTCCGGCCAGTGCGTTGGCCAGCAGCAGGTCGTAGTTGTCACTGCGCAATCGTGGTGATTGCGGTTGCGCCAGGCTCAATCGTTGCCCGTCGCGCTCGGCCCACCAGAACTCGCGGCTGAGCAACGGATGACGGTAGAGCAGCCATTCGTGGTCATCGAGGGTGTCCGGCGTGACCGGCAACCCCTTGCGCGCCAGATATTCAGGGCTGGCGCATAACGCCAGCCGATTGCTGCCGACGACGCGAGCAATCAACCCCGGCAAATCGTCATGCCCCTCGCGCAACGCCAGGTCGTAGCCGCTTTCCAACAGGTTGACGAACTCATCGCACAGGTCCACTTGCAGGTTGATCTGCGGGTATTGCTCCAGAAAGCCGCCGCACACCTGATCGAGAAAAGCCTGCCCATACGCCAGCGGCGCGGTGATTTTCAGGTTGCCGCGCAGGCCATGCTGCAACTGCTCGATTTCCTCGCCGGCCTCCTCCAGCCGCTGCAACACCTGGCGCGCGGTTTCCAGATAAAGACGACCCGATTCGGTCAGCAAAATCCGTCGGGTGCTGCGTTCGAACAAGCGGGCGCCGAGCTCCGCTTCGAGGTGATTGACCGCTTTGGTCAAGGCCGACGGGGTCTTGCCCAGTTGCTCGGCGGCGCGGCTGAAACTGCCGAGTTGCGCCGTGACCACGAACATTTTCAATGCACCCAACTTGTCCATTCTTTTTCCATTCAGGCAAAAACGTTTTTCGTGAGCGAGGCGTTCTGCTGGCCGTGACAAGCCACTAATCTGGCCATCAGACGCAATAACAAGGAAACATTCAATGAAAAGATTCATTCCGAATCTATTGATGGCCGCCGTCAGTTTTGCCTCGATGGAAGCCATGGCAGCGGCCGATCTGGTGCTGTTCAATGGCAAGATTTTCACCGCCGACCGCGCGCAACCGAAGGTGCAGGCGTTGGCGGTGCAGGACGGCAAAGTGCTGCAAGTGGGCAGCGATGCGCAGATCAAGGCCCTGATCGCGTCGGGCACCAAAGTCGTCGACCTCGGCGGAAAAGCCCTGATGCCCGGCCTGATCGACAGTCATTCCCACGCCATATTCGGCGGTCTGGAAATGACCTCGGCCAATATGGAAGACGAGGTGGTCGACCTCGACGAACTGGAAAAACGCCTGAAAGCCTGGCGCGATGACGGCAAGGCCAGGCATGGTGATGTGCTGGGCGTGGCTGGCATGAGTTCGGCTTATTGGGCCCAGGCCGAAGCTTTTGGCCAGAAATTCAACGCTGGCGAGTGGGCCAAGGTTCCCGTGGTGTTCACCGGCAGCGATCACCACACCGCGTGGGCCAACAATGTGATGCTCGAACGCGCCGGGATTGATGCGGCGCTGCTCAAGTCATTGCCGGACGCCGAGAAAGACACGATCGGCAAACTCGCCGATGGCAGCCCCAACGGTTTTCTGGTGGACGCCGGCTGGGATCGCGTCGCTTCGAAGATGCCGGTGCCGAGCCCCGCCGACATGTTGAAAGCCGCGCAATCCGCCGTGCGCTACAACAACAGCCTGGGCATCACCGCGTGGATGGACCCCGCCGCCAACGCCGCACCCGGCGAACCCGTGTTCGCGCTCAAGCCCACGGAGAACACCGTCGGCGTGCTGCCGGTGTACAAAGCGCTGGCCGAAAGCGGCGGCATGAGCGCCCACGTCGCTGCACTGCTGGTGGCCAATCCGAAAAGCGTGCCGGCCGATCTCGACACCCTGGACAAGGTCCGCCAGCAATTCCAGGGCATCCCGAACCTGACCTTGCCCGGGGTCAAGATCTTCGCCGACGGCGTGATCGAATACCCGGCGCAGAGCGCGGCGATGATCGATCCTTACAGCAACTCGCACAAACAGGGTGAACTGCTGATCGATCCGAAGCACTTTGGCGAATTGGTCAGTGCCATCGATCAGCGCGGCTGGCTGGTGCACATCCATGCCATCGGCGACCGCGCAGTGCGTGAATCGCTGAACGGCATCGCCCAGGCGCGCAAGGACCGCCAGAGCGGCGTGACCCACTCGATCACCCACCTGCAAATGGTCAACCCGAAAGAGTTCGCGCGGTTCAAACCGCTCAACGTCATCGCCTCGATGCAACTGCTGTGGGCCAGCGCCGACGAGTACACCCTGGACATGATCAAGCCGTATGTCAGTGCGCTGGCTTTCCGTTACCAATATCCGGCGCACTCATTGCTCAAACAGGGCGCGACCATCGCCGGCGCCAGTGACTGGGCGGTGTCTTCTCCCAATCCATGGAACGCCATGGCCCAGGCCATCTCACGGGAAGGCCCGCTGGGCGTGCTGAACGCCGATGAGCGCATCGATCGCGAAACGATGTTGTATGCCTACACCCTGAACGCTGCGCGCACCATCGGCCTGGAGAAGCAGATCGGTTCGTTGAGCCCCGGCAAGCAAGCCGACTTCATCGTGCTGGACCGCGACGTGTTCAGCGTCGACAACAAAGCCCTGCATGACACCCAGGTGCTGCAAACCTGGTTCGCCGGTCGCGAAGTCTACGCACCGACGCTGTAAGAAAAATCATCTGAAACCACTGCCCGCCCCCCGCGTTTGTCGCCGGGGTTCGGCGCAGCCTTGCCGTAAAAAATCTGCCCATAACAATCACAATAACGGGACGCACCCCATGAAAGCTTTCACCCTGTTCGCCCTCGGTTCCTTGAGCCTTCTTCCCTTGAGCAGTCAGGCGCTGCCCTTGAATGACGATTTCGCCCTACTGGTCGACCTGACCCTGGCCAGCGACTACCGCACCCGTGGCATTTCGCAAACCCAGAATGACCCTGCGGTGAAGGCCGGTTTGACCCTGGCCCACAGCAGCGGCCTGTACCTCGGCGCATGGAGTTCAAACGTTGATTTCGGCGGCGGTCTGAAGACCCGACAGGAAGTCGATTACTACGCCGGTTGGCTCTGGCAAGCGACCGATGCGGTCAGCCTGGACCTTGGCTATCTCAAATACGCTTACCCCAGGGAAAGTCAGTTTAACCAGGGCGAGACCTACGCAATCCTCAGCGCTTATGGCGTGAAGCTGGCGGCCTACTACTCCGCGGATGCGCCAGGCATCGACAGCAAGCAGAGCTCGCTGTACAGCTACGTGGGCTACGAAACCGAGTTGCCTTACGACACCGGTCTGAAACTGCGATACGGCAACATGGATTTCAAGGACCCGCACCTTTACTCGATGTCAGGCCAGGCCGAAGACTCGTATCGCGAATGGGAGGTCAAACTGTCCCACGAACTGGCCGGTGTGATGCTGGGTTTGAGTTACATCGATACTGACCTGTCGAAAAACCAGTGCGTCAGTAATTGGGGTTATGGAGATGTCTGCACCGCGACCGTAGTAGCAAGCCTGAGCAAATCCTTCTGACCCCCACAGGATTGCGTTGAAGCTTAAATTTCAGGTGCGCTTGAGGATCTGGTCCATCACCCAGTCGGTTTTCAGCGCGTGTTCGGCCATCGCCGGATGCAGCGCTTCGCCACGGATGTGCGCGTTCATGCCCAGCACGTGATGCCACTGGATGTGCTCGTGATGGTCGATGTGCAGGCTGAGATTTTCATCCGCCTCAAGTCGCACCGGGTGCTCATCGAACACCGAAAAACTGATCCGGCCCTGGCTGCCGATCAGTTCTACCCGATCTTCGCGGCGGTCGGCGACGAAATTCCAGCAGCCCATGCCCAGGGCACCCGAAGCAAACCGCCAACTGGCGCTGACGGCGTCTTCGGCGGCATACAAACCGGCCTGCCGCGCGGTAAAACCGGCGACTTCGACGATATCCCCGAGCAAATACTGAAACAGATCGAAGCCATGACTGGCCAGGTCGGCGAAGTAGCCGCCGCCGGCAATCAGCGGGTCGGTGCGCCAATTGTCGGCGCCACCCAGATCGCTCGGTGAAGGCGCCTTGGTCAGCGTCCAGGACAGGTGCCGCACCTCGCCGATCCGCCCCTCCTCCAGCCACTGCCGCACTTGCGCAAAGCGCGGCAGAGAACGTCGGTAATAGGAAACGAACAGGTGCAGTCCGGCGTCGGCAAAGACCTTTTGCATCTCGCGGCTTTGCCCGGCATTCAGCGACATCGGTTTTTCGACGCAGCAATGTTTGCCGGCTGCGGCGACCTGCAAGCTATAGGCGTGGTGACTGTCGGGTGGCGTGGCGATGTACACCGCGTCCACCTCAGGATCATTGATCAGCGCTTGCGCATCGGTGTAAACCCGGGCGATGCCGTGACGTGCGGCGTAGTCGGTCACCGCGTCCAGCCGCCGCCCCATCACCGCCACCAATGCCGAACCGGGGGCCTTGTAAAAGGCCGGCCCGCTCTTGCGTTCAGCGACACTGCCACAACCGATCATGCCCCAGCGCACTACGTCCATGTTCTCTCCTTATCCTTAGCCGATGCGCAAGGCGCGCAGGTCCAGATGGCCGTCCTTGAGTGGCGGGCACCAGTAGTAGCCGCCGGTGATCGGGCGGCTGATGCGATACAAACCGTCGGTAATGCCGTCTTCCAGTCCGCTCATGCGCCGCAGTTGGGCTTCGAAGGCGTCGAGGGAAAAACCGAACGCCAGAAACATCAGGCCGGCGCGGTCCTCTTCGATCCACGGCATCGAGCGACGGACCACGAACGCCTCAGGGGCGAAGCTTTCCTGGGCGGTGCGTTTGACGTGGGCGGAAATCGGCGCGTCATCGAGTTCTTCGTTATCGCTCAAGCGACGGCCCATGATGTTGTCTTTTTCCTGGGACGGCATCGCGTGGAAGCCTTTCAGATCATGCTGCCACTGCTGGATCGCGGCGAAGCTGCCACCGACCAATCCTTCCGCGCCCTCGCCCAACAGCGCGGCGGCGACGGCGGCTTCGTCGTGCGGGTTCTCGGTGCCGTCTTCGTAGCCGGTCAGGTCGTGGCCGGTCATGTGGCGGAAGGTTTCGTTCATCTGCACCAGGCGCAGGGCCGGTGCCAGCGCGGCTTCGATGGCGTTGCTGCGATTGAGCAGTTCACCGCGGTCGACGCCGTGTAGCCAGCACCAGAGCGCGTGTTGGGTCGACGGGTTGTCGACGCCAACGCCGGTCAGCGCCGGAAACGGTCGCAGGCCATCGATCTGTGCGTGCAGCGCCTTGACCAGGGATTCACCAAAGCCGACCACCGCCGATTTTCCGTCCACCAGTTGCATCAAGTTGTCGAGCGCGGCCGGCAATGCTTCGGCGGATTCGAGGGCGAAGAACATATGGCGGGCTTGAGGCGGAACGGGGGTGGCGAGAATGCCCGGCTGGTAGTAACTCATATGAACTCCTTGAAAAAGAGCACGGAGTTTAACCGGAGCACGAGGGTTTGTGTGGCTTTGCCATCCTTCCCCACACGACGAAATCGCGCTGGGCTCTGATTGCGAAACGCGCTGGAGCTTATCGTTAACACCGCTGAGCAGCGCCGGAAAGACGCCGCCCATCAACGCCAAACAAAGGCTAGGCTTTTCAGAGACTCGAATGGCCCGCATGGTCGTCCTCTCGTGGGGTCCCCCCTCTGGGGGCCAACCAAAGGGGCATCTGGGACCAGGACCGACGGTGCCGGCCATCCCACGATCGAAAACCCTGAACCGCCGAACGATGAGATGAGTCATGACAAGCGAGGCCGAGGTCTGCTAAAACGATTCATCAGTTCATCACCCAATCCAGACGGGGTAGCGACATGACCACAGCACATATCCTTGGCAACCTGTTTCCCGACTCAAGCGACATCCCGGAAAAATACCGCCTCGACGGTCAGACCGAGCAGCGTGAATACCTGGTCGACGGCGAACTGAAAACCTGGTCCGGCCCCCTCGCCCAAGTCCGCAGCCCGGTGTACCTGACCGGCGAAAATGGCGATGAACAAGTGATCCTCGGCAGCACGCCGCTGCTCGATGCAGAAACCGCATTGACCGCGCTCGACGCCGCCGTCCGCGCCTATGACCGGGGCCAGGGTTTGTGGCCGACCATGCGCGTGGCTGAACGCATCCAGCACGTCGAAACGTTTCTGGGCCGCATGCGCGAACAGCGTGAGGCGGTGGTCAAGCTGCTGATGTGGGAGATCGGCAAGAACCTCAAGGACTCGGAGAAAGAGTTCGACCGCACCTGCGATTACATCGTCGACACCATCAATGCCCTCAAGGAACTCGACCGTCGCTCCAGCCGCTTCGAGCTGGAACAGGACACCCTGGGGCAGATTCGCCGCGTACCGATGGGCGTCGCCTTGTGCATGGGGCCTTACAACTACCCGCTGAACGAAACCTTCACCACGCTGATTCCGGCGCTGATCATGGGCAACACTGTGGTGTTCAAACCGGCCAAGCTGGGTGTGCTTTTGATTCGGCCGCTGCTGGAAGCCTTTCGCGACAGTTTCCCGGCCGGGGTGATCAATGTGATCTACGGCAGCGGCCGCGAGACCGTCAGCGCACTGATGGCCAGCGGCAAGATCGATATCTTTGCGTTTATCGGCACCAATAAAGCCGCCAGCGACCTGAAAAAACTCCACCCCAAACCTCACCGCTTGCGCGCGGCACTGGGCCTGGACGCGAAGAACCCGGGCATCGTGTTGCCGGAGGTTGATCTGGACAACGCCGTCAACGAAGCGGTGACCGGCTCACTGTCGTTCAACGGTCAGCGTTGCACCGCCCTGAAAATCCTTTTCGTCCATGAAGACGTGGTCGAGTCGTTCATCGAGAAATTCAACGCCAAACTGGCCACTCTGAAACCGGGTATGCCATGGGAAAGTGGTGTTGCGCTGACGCCGCTGCCCGAAGCGAGCAAGGTCGATTACCTGCACTCGCTGGTCGCGGATGCAGTCAGCAAAGGCGCCACCGTAGTCAATCCAAATGGCGGTGAAGCGCGCGCGTCGTTCTTCTACCCGGCGGTGCTGTTCCCGGTGACGCCGCAGATGCGCGTCTACCAGGAAGAACAATTTGGCCCGGTGGTGCCGATCGTGCCTTACCGGCATCTCGATACGGTGATCGACTACGTCCTGGAGTCGGACTTCGGCCAGCAGTTGAGTATCTTCGGCACCAACCCGGTGGCGGTCGGTCGGCTGGTGGACACCTTTGCCAACCAGGTCGGCCGGATCAACCTCAACGCCCAGTGCCAGCGCGGCCCGGACACCTACCCGTTCAACGGCCGCAAGAACTCCGCCGAAGGCACATTGTCGGTGCATGATGCGCTGCGGGTATTTTCGATCAGGACGCTGGTCGCGACCAAGTTCCAGGAAACCAACAAGGAACTCATCAGCGAGATCATCAGCGGACGCAGTTCGAGCTTCCTGACCACCGATTACATCTTCTGAGGACACCGAGCCTGAACACGTTCAGAGCCCATCGACTGCCACCGCTGCTGCGCCGGTTACTGCGTCCGTTGCTGGACCCGTATCGGCGCTATCGCTACGCCAAGCTGATCCACGCGGTCCGCGTGTCGCTCGGCTTGTTGGCATCGATCATGCTGACCACCGGCATCAACCTGCCCCACGGTGAGTGGGCGTCGGTAACGATGCTGGTGGTGATCGGCGGTTTGCAGCACCACGGCAACATCGGCAAAAAAGCCGCCGAGCGTGCCATCGGTACGTTGATCGGCGCCGCTATCGGCCTGCTGCTGGTGGCGCAACAGGCCTGGCTCGGGATGCCTTGGCTGACCTATTTTGTGATGTCGGCGGTGTGCGGGTTTTTCTCGTATCACGCCATCGGCAAGGGCGGTTACACCGCGCTGCTGGCGGGGATCACGGTGTTTATTGTCGCCGGGCATGGCGACAACCTAATCTCCGACGGACTGTGGCGCGCAGTGGACATTCTGATTGGCGTGGCCCTGGCACTGGCCTTTTCTTTCGCCCTGCCGTCGTATGCGGTTTTTTCCTGGCGCTACAACCTGGCCAGCTCGCTGCGCGATTGTGCGACGATTTATGGACGCATTATTGATGGTCAGTCCGTCTCCGATGACGAACACCTGAAGCTGATGAATCGCCTGAACGCGTCGATGGTGCAATTGCGTTCGCTGATGCCGTCGGTGTCCAAGGAAGTGAAGATTTCCATGACCGAACTCGATGCGATTCAGCGTCATTTGCGAATGTGCGTCAGCACCTTGGAAATCCTTGGTAACACCCGGCCGGACTCCAAGGATCGCGACGCCATGGCGCATCTGCAATCGAGTTTCAAAGCCGAACACCGGCAGATTCGCGTGCAGCTGATCGGCATGGCCCGGGCGCTGAAAACCGGTGCATCGCAGCGACTCAGTCGCCCCATCGATTTGCCGGTTGATTCAAGTCTTGAAACACCGGTCTACAACCCGCTGGACGGCCATCAATTATTGATACGCCAGTTCGCTTCGAACATCGGCGAGATGCGCCAACGACTGGCGAAGACCGCGCCGCGCTGGAACATCTGACGCCCGTCTTATTGTGTGACCGCCCGACGAGACTTCAAACCCCAACCCTGCTGCATGCCCGCGGCAGCCAGCAGAATCGCGGCAACACCGACCCACTGCAGCGGTTCGAGGCGATGACCGAAGGCAAACCAGTCAACGAAAATCGCCGCAATCGGGTAAATGAAAGACAACGCCCCGGTCAATGCCGTCGGCAGTTTTTGAATCGCGCCGTACAGCAGCACATACATCACGCCGGTGTGGACGATGCCCAGCGTCACCAGGCTGGCCCAGGCGCTGGGTGCTTGCGGCAACGCTGAAAAGTGCGCAAATGGCGCGAGCAGCAGCACCCCGGTGCTGACCTGGATCAGGGCAATCAAATGCGGTGGCGTGCCGGTCAGGTGTTTGATAATCAGAGCTGCAATCGCATACAGAAACGCCGCCCCCAAGGCCAGACCGATGCCCATCAGGTAATCGTTGCCACCTGCGCCCTGCTCGCCATGAGCGCTAACAATGGCCAGCATCCCGAGAAACGAAATGCCCAGCCAGAACAGTTTTTGCAGGGTGATCTTCTCGCCCAGAAACAACGCCGCCAACCCGACCAGCATGAACGGTTGAACGTTATAAACCGCCGTGCCGATGGCAATTGAGGCACGGGAATAAGAGGCGAACAACAACACCCAGTTGCCGACAATCGCGACCCCGCTGAGCACTGCCAGCAGGAAGGTGGTGCGGGTCAGAATGCCCGGACGCAGGAAGCCGAATGCCGCGCAGATCAACAACAGCGTGCCGGCGCCGAACACGCACCGCCAGAACACCACGTCCAGCACGGGCTGCCCGGACACCAGCACGAACCAACCGATGGTCCCGGAAATCAGCATGGCGGCGGTCATTTCGAATGAACCGCGACGTATGTTTTTGTCCATCATCAGACTCCTGTGATTGAGGCCAAATTATGCCAATCCGTCCAAGGGCATCTCCAGCGCAAAAAGCAGGCTAAACTCGGTTTTTGCCTTTTTTATCAAGGCGTATTCAGCCAAAGGCCTAACAGGGGATTTGCCATGACCGACGACATCGACCAAGTGCTCATCACCGCATTAATGGACGACTCACGCCGCTCGCTCAAGGCGCTGGCGCAGATCAGCGGCCTGTCCTCGCCCAGCGTTGCCGAGCGTTTGCGGCGACTCGAAGAGCGTGGCGTGCTTAAAGGTTACACCGTCGAAATCGACCCCAAGTGCTTTGGTTATCAACTCCAGGCCATCGTGCGGATCCGCCCGTTGCCGGGCCAGTTGCAGGAAGTCGAACGGCAGATTCAGGCCATCCCGGAATTCACCGAGTGCGACAAAGTCACCGGCGATGACTGCTTCATCGCCCGCCTGCATGTGCGCTCGATGGAGCAACTGGACACCCTGCTCGATCGCCTCAACACCCACGCGGAGACCAACACCGCCATCGTCAAGAAGACCCCGGTCAAACGCCGCTTGCCACCGATGGCGTGAGTGCGGTTTTGATTGGAAACGCGTAAATTGACCGCTTTCCGGCTAAGGATTGGCGGTATGAAAATTCAGGTGGTTTTACTCGCGACGTTGTTGCTCGCCGGCTGCGGCACGGTTCAAACAGTTGTGCGCGGGGATGAAGTGGCTTCGAAGAGTCTCAAGGAGTACAAAAGTTACTGCGGTGCCGTTCCCCGTATCTACAGCGGCGTGACTTACGATTTCTGCATGCTCTATGCTCCCCTGCAAAAAGGACGGGATGCACAGTTGCATGACAGTGCTCCGGCCATTGTCCTTATCGACGCAGTCATTTCCGGCGCCCTCGATACGTTGCTCCTGCCCTATACCATCTACCGCCAGCAGGCCGATGGCAGCATTATCATCACGGAATGAGCCCGAATTCCGGGCGATAAAAAACCCGCCTGAGCGGGTTTTTTACTTAGAGCCTGCGATTAATCATCGCGGCTCATGATGCCGAACAGCTGCAACAAGCTGACGAACAGGTTGTAGATCGATACATACAGGCTGATGGTCGCCATGATGTAGTTACGCTCGCCGCCGTGAATGATGGCGCTGGTCTGGAACAGAATGCAGACCGAGGAGAACAGCACGAAACCTGCGCTGATCGCCAGTTGCAGACCGCTGATCTGGAAGAAGAAGCTCGCCAGCGTCGCACCCAGCAGAACAAAGAAGCCTGCGGTGATGAAACCACCGAGGAAACTCATGTCCTTGCGGGTGATCAGCACGTAAGCCGACAGACCACCGAACACCAACGCCGTCATCGCGAATGCCGAACTGACAACTTCAGCGCCGCCCTGCATGCCCAGGTAGCGGTTGAGGATCGGGCCAAGCAGAAAACCCATGAAACCGGTCAGGGCAAATGCCGACACCAGGCCCCAGGCCGAGTCACGGAGTTTGTTGGTGAGGAAGAAAAGCCCGTAAAAGCCGATCAGCACCACGAAAATATTCGGGTAGCCGACACGCATCTGCTGAGCAACGAACGCCATCACGCCGCTGAATGCGAGGGTGAGAGCGAGCAAGCCGTATGTGTTGCGCAGGACGCGGCTAACCTCTAGCTGCTCAACCTGCACGCTGTTATTAACTGCGTAATCCTGTTCGCGCATGGCGACACTCCTGTTGGTTTGAAACGTTCAGTCGCAAAGATCATAACAGACGCTCTGTAACAAGCCATGCAGAGAGTTTGACAGTGTGTTTCATTCAGGTATTATGGCGCCCGCAACGCAAACGGAGGTGTGGCCGAGTGGTTTAAGGCAACGGTCTTGAAAACCGTCGACTGTAACAGGTCCATGAGTTCGAATCCCATCGCCTCCGCCATCTTTATACGACAAAGCCCTGATTATTCAGGGCTTTTTCGTTTCTGGATTTTGACAAAACCCTGCAGCCCATACTTCAGCCCATACCTTGGATAAATCATCGATTTTCGACGAGCGGCTAACATTTGAACCCCTCATCGCTGGCAATCAGTGCGGTAGCAAGGATCGATCAGGTATGAAACGCGAAAGCATGTGGGGCTTGGGTGAACAAATAAAATTCATTCGAAAACGCCGCTCAAGGTCAATCGTAACGATTCGCCGAATCGATGCCCGTAGCCTGCTAGTGGACCGTTGGTGGGAGGATGATTTGGGGGGCGTCTGGCATGACGATCCCGCTGGCCTCAGATTTAAGTCTCGATGCCACTTCTAAACCAATGGCCTCCATTACAAAAATGTCTTCCTCCCCAACCTCCAGCCCCATATAGGCGTAATTCAACCATTCGCTATAGCTGTCGATTGTCTGCTGTGACAACCCAAAAAATTCTGGATAGGACAACCGGCTAAGAAGGTCTGCCAATTGATCCCCGTCGATATCGCCCCTGGCGTGCATCTGTAGAAGCAGTCGTACGCAGACTTCATGGCTATGTTCACCGTTTTTGTGGCGAAGCATGGTCACTACCCTTCTATAGCGCCCTGAGATCAACTTATCGATAATCTCAGCTCTCTCGTTGCCCTGGATAGCCTTGATCTGGACTCCTGCGATGATCCCCTTGCCGGCACCAATCTCTGTCGCGAGCTCTGCGTTCCCCTTCTCGTTGATCGAGTAAAAATGCAAGTCATAGGGGCTTGCGGGGTCATAGAACCTAGCCGTAAGCGGATTGCTTTCTAGCCTTTTATTAGCCGTGATGAAGGGTATCTGCAGGCTGATCTGTTTGTCCGTTACTTGCCAGGCTCCTCTCCCAGTGCACCAGGCGAAAACCCGACGCCCAGCGGTGAATGGGTTGTCAGCACACTCTCGACAAAATGCGGCCTCCATCACCAGGCCCTTGAATGCCTCTATGGGCCGGGAGGTGGAGAGTTTCCAGAAACTTCCATTACCAGTGGAATTGACCGTAGCATTGCCACTAGCGATTGCATCGCGAAGAGTTACGTTTCGAAACTGGAGTCTGAGCAGCCCTTCTTTCTCTTCTGGAGAAAGATTTGGATCGAGTGCATTCAGCATCGTCGGGCTAGCAGACTGGATGAGCAGTCTGTCGCGCTCTGGAACCAGTGGTGAATCCCAGGCAGTTGAGTCAGTTCTGAGCATAATCGCTCCAAATTGTTGACCTTGCATTTCACTGCATCAAAAGTCATAGAGATGGATGACGACGTGATGGTCGTTCAAGAAGGCTGCATTGGTGGGCCGCGTTGCGATGGCGGTGCGCCATACTGCCATCACAAACCATTAGGTGCTATATGAAAGTACTGGTGCCTACTGCGCGACGTGTGACCATCCAGGAATAGGGTAACCAGCCCCTGAGCATGGCCACCCGGACCTCCTTACGTTTCGAAGCCCTATTCGATATCGTAGCCCCCCAGTGATAGCATTATGCCTCACACAAGAAGGAGAGTTGCATGATCGGCATGGTTGAAGGGTTCCCCATATCTGACTGGATACGGGCTCGGGATGTTGCGCGTGATTTGCTGATTCAGAGAGCTCGCCGGCCTGCAGCACAGACCATCACATATGGTGACCTAGTGGCCCAGCTCCCTATTGCTATCGAGCCCGATGATCCACGACTAAGTAAATTGCTGGATGAAATTTCCAGACAGGAATTCGCAGAAGGTCGAGGGTTCTTGACTGTTCTGGTCGTTCATAAACGGGGAGACCTGATGCCAGGTAAAGGCTTCTTTGAGATGGCCGCAGATTGCGGTGTGGCGTTCACCAACCGTGAGCGTTTCTGGACAGAGGCGTTTAATGAGGTGCTCTGGACTTGGCGGGCCACCAGTTAATGAATCGCCCCGGGGTTCGTAGACACCTCTTTGCCTTAAACTGAGGCCAATTAGGAGGTGCCATGAGCAACCCGCGTTACCCCGAAGAATTCAAAATCCAAGCGGTCGATCAAGTGACCGAAAAGAAGCTGCCTGTCGCTGATGTGGCAGCACGTCTTGGTGTGTCGACGCATAGCCTCTATGCCTGGATAAAGCGCTACAGCAATCCTCAGGAGGAGCGGCAGCAGGATGATGATCAGCACGCCGAACTGCGTCGCCTGCGAGCGGAACTCAAGCGGGTCACTGAAGAGCGAGACATCTTAAAAAACCGCCTCCCCAGCGCTCCGCGGCCCATTGGATTAGAAACACTGCGTTCTACACTGATCCTACTGGACAGTGGTCGCTGGCTTTTTGGAGGCTTAGACCCCGTCAAAAAACTTGACCAGGGGAAGCTGCGGACCCGTTAGTGGTGGCACGTTCCGTGACCCCGTTTAGGAAGGTGATTTGATCCGAGTCCCCGTCCAGTTCAACTTGACTGGAGGTGCTCATGAAAAAGCATGATCTGAAGCAGCGTGGGTTACCGGTTATTCATGATTACGCAGCCGGCATTGATATTGGCTTACGCTTTCATGTGGTGGCCGTTCCTGCAGACCTGGCCAAAGAATCCGTTCAAACTTTCCAGGCCTTCACTGCCGATCTCGAGCGCATGGCCAACTGGCTGGTAAGTCTTGGGATAACGACGGTCGCCATGGAATCAACAGGCGTTTACTGGATTCCGGTTTACGAAATACTGGAAGCGCACGGCCTTCAGGTCTTACTCGCCAATGCGCGTGATGCCCGGGCGGTGCCAGGACGCAAAACCGATGTGAATGATGCACAGTGGATTCAACGACTGCATGCCTGTGGGCTGCTTCGAGCCAGCTTTCACCCAGATCGTGAGATTTCGGCTTTGCGCAGCTATTTGCGGCTGCGGGAGCGTCATCTCGATTATGCCGCGGCGCATATTCAGCACATGCAAAAAGCTCTCACGCACATGAACCTGCAATTGCATCACGTCGTGGCCGATATCACCGGCTGTCGGGGATGCGGATAATCCGCGCCATCGTCGCAGGCGAGCGCAGCCCCTCCTCGTTAGCGGCGCTGAGTGACAAGCGCTGCAAGGCAGGTGTTAATGTGATTGAGGCATCGCTGGCCGGCAACTACCAGCCCGAGCACGTTTTCGCTTTGACGCAGGCGCTGTCCATGTATGACGCTTATCAAGCGCAGCTACTGGTTTGCGACCAGCAGATTGCACAAACGCTGATTAAGCTCTCGCAGGAAAAGACATTGCCCGCTGAGTCGTTGCCAAAACCACGGCATAACACTCGGCAACCCAACGCGCTCAATTTCGATGTCCGTACCTTGCTCTATCAACTGGTCGGTGTTGATCTGACCCAGATCCACGGCATCGGCCCCTACCTGGCTCTTCGGCTGGTCGCCGAGTGCGGCACGGATCTGAGTCGATGGCGGACTCGCCACCATTTCACTTCCTTGCTCACCCTTGCGCCCGGCTGTCGCTTCAGTGGCCAAAAATCGAGTGACCGCCCATCTGCGCTTAGCCGCTGCGACCGTCGGCAGAACGAACACGGCATTGGGTGCGTTGGGTGCGTTTTATCGGCGTCTTGCGGCTCGAATCGGCAAAGCCAAGGCCGTCACAGCTACCGCCCGAAAGATCGCGATCCTGTTCTACAACGCCATGCGTTTCGGCATGAATTATCAAGACCCGGGAGCCGATCACTTTGAGCAAAAATATCGCAAGCGAGTCGTCAAAGGCCTACACCGACGCGCAGCTGAGTTTGGTTTTACGCTGCAACCCTCCCGCGTTATCGCGGAAGACTCGGCGTGCACCAGCACTGCACGCTACAAGGTGTAGGAAATGCCAACTTGTACTGTTCGCGGCGCCCCCGGATAGGCATAGACGTTACCGAATGCGCCTTCTTCATAGTCACGATCAAACAGGTTTTTCACGTCAAGATTGAGCCGCACCTTGTCATTGATCTTGTAGAAGCTGAGCAAATCGACAACGGTGTAGCTGCCCATCGAAAACGCGGTGTTGGCGGTTTGCCCGGCGCGCTCGTCGACGTACTTGAGCCCGGTACCCAAGCCCAACCCCTTGAGGGTGCCATCCTGGAACTCATACATATTCAACAGGCTGAAGCTGTTTTTCGGGATGTTCAGCAGGCGCGTGCCAGAGCGCAGCACGTTGTCTTTGGTCACTTCGGCATCGACATAGGCGTAGCCGCCAATCACGCGCCATTCGGGCGTGAGGTTGCCGGCAACGTTGAGGTCGAAACCACGGCTGCGCACCTCGCCGGCCGCAACGCTGAAGGTCGAATCAACAGGGTCGGTGGTCAACACGTTACGTTTTTCGATCTGGTAGACCGCCGCGTCAACACTCAACTGCTGATCCAGCGCTTCCCACTTGATACCCATTTCGTAAGACTTGCCCTTCTCCGGCGCAAACCCGCCGCCCTCGCGGCTCGCGCCGGTGTTGGGCTTAAAGGAGCGCGCAGTGTCGGCATAGACCGCTAATGTCTCGGTCAGGTCGTAGGTCACGCCGATGCGCGGGGTCACCGCGTTGTCACTGGCCTGCCAACTCTTGCCGCCCGGCACGAAGGTTTCGTAGTCATGTTCGAAGCGTTCGAAACGCGCCCCGGCCAGCACCTTCAATTTGTCGGTCAATGCCACCTGATCCTGCACGAACGCTGCATACGTCTTGAGGTTTTCCTTGTCATGAGTCGGCGTGCGAGTCAGCGCCGGACGCGGCTGGCCGTACACCGGGTCGAAGATGTCGATCGGGTACGCGCCGACCGCACCGCTGGAGCGTTGAATGATCGACTTGTAGTCGTAATCTTCGTACTCGATACCGGTGAGCAACGTGTGCTGCAAACCAGCGGTATCGAAATGGCCGGTCAGATTGAGTTGGGTGTCCTTGTCGGTCCACTCCAGCTTGCGATAGTTGAAGTTGCGCCCTAACGTGCGGCCGTCAGCGGCAATGCCGTTGGCCTCGACCGCGTTGCCCTTGAGCGAACCATCGAGCCACTGGAAACCGCCCCCCAGCGTCCAGTCGTCGTTGAGCATGTGTTCGAAACGCAGTTGCGCCATGTTGTTGTCGTTGTGCAGTTTGCCAGCGTCTTTTTCGCCGAAAAAGCTGTCGCGGGAGGCGGTGCCAATCTGTTTGGCGTAGCGGGTAACGCCTCGATCCAGAGGCGCGTTGTTACGCATGAAATCACCTTCGAAAATGAGCTTGGTCGCGTCGGTTGCCTGCCACGTCAGCACAGGAGTGATACCGTAGCGCTCGTTTTCGACGTGATCGCGGAAAGTGTCGCCGCCCTCGCCCACTACGTTCAGTCGATAGGCCAGGCGCCCCTCTTCGTCGAGCGGGCCGGAAGCGTCCAGCGTGCCGCGCTTCATGCCCTGATCGTTGAGTTGACTGCCCAGGGTGACGGTGCGCTCGGGCAACGGCTGTTTGGAAACCACGTTGAAGGTGCCGCCAGGATCACCCCGACCGTAGAGCATGGTGGCCGGGCCGCGCAGCACTTCGAGTCGCTCGATGGTGTTGGCATCCGGCATGTTCGGGTAGCCGCGGTTGATCGGAAAACCGTTGCGGTAAAACTCGCCGGTGGTGAAGCCACGAACGGTAAACGTGGTCAGGCCCTGCCCACCGAAATTGTTCGCCCGCCCCACGCCCCCGGCGTAGTCCAGCGCGTCCTGCAAACGGGTGGCGCCCAGATCCTCGACTGCATCCTTCGAGACCACACTGATCGATTGCGGGGTTTCATGGATCGACGTGTCGGTACGCGTGGCGCTGGCCGAGCGCGTCGCCCGATAACCCTGCACCGGGCCGTCCGCCCTTTCGTAATTCGCGGTACCGATAACATCGGTTGCGTCCAGCTCAAGCGTTGAGGGAGCTACATCCGTTTGTTCAGCCCATGAGGAAGACGACAACGCTTGCAATACACAAATGGAAAACAGGGTTCGACGCATGGAGAGGAAAACCTTAACAAATAGGCCAATACAGAGGGTGCAACCGCCAAAAACCAAGCGAGCATGCTATATAAAACCATTCGCAATTAACACTAATTCCCATTCACACACAAAAAATAGTTACCGAACAACTCATCACGTCATTCGGACAATTGCCGTTTCTGGCTTGGGTTTGCCGTGAGGTGCGCCGACACTGATGCGGCCCTCGACGCGGTCAAGGACGCCTGACGCAACATGGCCCCGGCGGGCTCGGTCAGCGGCCGGGGCTTTCTCGTCAATAAGCGTGGAAGGTCTTGCGGTGAGTCATGAACGCCGAGAGCGCCCTGTCCGACTCGGGGTTGTAGCGCTTAAGCGCCTTCGCCACATAGCCGAGCCCTGTCTGGTCGGCATAGTAGGTCAACCCGCCCTTGTAACGCGGGAAGCCGTAGCCATGAACCCATACCAGATCGATATCAGCAGGGTGCTCCACAATATCGTTGTCGAGCAACCAGGCAGCCTCGTTGATCATCGCAAACAGGCAGCGTTCTTCGATTTCCTGATCAGAGATGCTACGGGGCGCAATATTCCATTGCTGGCGATGCTGCTCCAACAATTGCGCCAGCCATGAATCCGGCACAGCCTGGCGGCTGCCCGGCGCATAGCAATAAAACCCAAGCCCGGTTTTTTGCCCATGCCGTCCTGCCGCATACAATTTATCGATCCAATCGCAGCGTTGCTCACGCTCGCTCAGCGCCAACAGACGCCCCTGGCGGTTGCGCCAGGCGACATCCACACCGGCCATATCACGCAGTTCAAAGGGGCCGATGGGGAAGCCAAACGCACGCATCACCCGGTCGACATGCGGCTGATATTTGAACCCCTCATCGCTGGCAACCAGTGCGGTCGCAAGAACAGAAACGTTTACGTATCGATCAGGTATGTAACGCGAAAGCATTGATCTTTTAAAGGGTAACGCTGCCGGAAAGCATCCACATCGAACCCCATACTTCATTCAGCCAATCTCTCTCGAACCATCTCAAAAAAGGTCGTCAGGATGCGCCGGGAACTCTGTGCGCGCAGGCAAACCAGTGTTTCGGTGAAGCGTCGCTGGCTATCGACGATTGGCAACCCGCGAAGCCGCGAGTCGAAGCCAAGCTCGGTCGCCGAGACAACACCTACGCCCATACCTATCGCCACGGCTTCGCACGCGGCTTCACGGCCTTCCACTTCGATCGCCTTGCGGATGCGCAAGCCCGCGGTTGCCATCTCTTCCTCCAGGCACAGGCGCGTCACTGAGCCTTTTTCGCGCAGGACCAGCGGCGTGTCGTGCAGATCGCCAAGGCTGATGGATTCGCGTTGCGCCCAGGGATGGTCAAGCGCGACGAACGCGAGCATCGGATCGCTACGCAGGGGCAGCGACAGCAGTCGGTCGTCTTCGATATTGCGCCCCAGCAGAGCAATGTCGGCCTGATGGCCGAACAACCGCTGCAACACTTCATCGGTATTGGCGGTTTCAATCTTCACATCGATACCGGGATAACGACTGCAAAAGCGTGCGACATAGGGCAGCACATGCACCGGCGCATCCACGGCGAGGTTCAAGGTTCCCGTGGACAGGGTGCGGTAGTCCATCAGCATGTCGTGGGCATCGACACTGATATCAAACAAGCGCCGGGTCAGGCCGAACAACCGCTCGCCCACTTCAGTCAGGCGTACCAGACGCTTGTCGCGGTAGAACACCATCACCCCGTAGTAATCCTCAAGCTTGCGAACCTGGTCGGACACCGCCGGTTGAGACAGGCAGAGCTGCTCTGCCGCGCGGGTAAAACTTCCGTTGATAGCGACAGCGTGGAACGCCTTGAGTTGAGTATGGGAAATCGTCATCGGGGAAGCCTCAGCATAGGTTCAGCTTATTCATGCATACGTTAAATCGATTTTATTTATAGACGATGAACTGCAAGCATGGTTTTCACAAGCCCCGACCAGTGTTCGAACACTGCGCCCTCCTATCAACCTGGGAATGCTTAATGGACATCGAACGTTTCACAGCCCTAAAACGCCGCTCGGACATGGTCCGGTACGACAACCACCTCTACATCGGAGGCCAGGTTGCCAGCGACCTCAGGGGCGATATCGAGGAACAGACCCACGAGGTGCTCGCCGGCATCGAGCAGCTATTGCTCAGTGCCGGCAGCAGCCGCAAGCAGGTGCTTTCGGTGCGTATCCTGCTCGCCCATCGCGAGGACTATGCAGGGCTCAACAAAGTCTGGGACGCGTTCTTTCCCGAAGGCCATGCCCCCACACGAGCTTGCACCCTGGCGGATTTGATCGACCCCGGTTGGCGCGTGGAAATGATCGTGGTCGCCGCATGCGGCTGATTGCTTCCTGAAACCCTGCCCCCAAACCGCTCCAACGGAGATGACCTCATGCGCCCCTACTGGCTCGATCAGGCCCTTAAAACTCAACCCGACTCGCCCTGCCCGCCGCTGCGGCAGAACACCCGCGCCGATGTCTGCATTGTCGGTGGTGGTTACACCGGTTTGTGGACCGCGATCATGCTCAAAGAACAGAATCCCGAGCTGGACGTGGTCATCGTCGAAGCCGACATCTGCGGTGCCGGTGCCAGTGGGCGCAACGGCGGCTGTGCACTGTCCTGGTCGGCCAAGTACTTCACCCTGGAACGCTTGTTCGGCGTCGAGGAGGCAATACGCCTGGTCAAGGAATCGGAGCAGAGTATTTACGCCATCGGCAGCTTTTGCGAGAAGTACGCAGTTGATGCCGATTACCGTCTCGATGGCACGCTTTACACGGCGACTAACCGCGCTCAGGTCGGTTCGACCGACGGGGTGATCGCCGCGCTGGAGCGCAATGGCATCAACTCTTTCTCCAAATGCGCGCTAGCTGACGTACAGCGTATGGCGGGTTCAACCCGACACGTTGAAGGCTGGTTCTCGCCTGCGGCAGCCAGTGTGCAACCGGGCAAGCTGGTGCGTGGTCTGCGTCGAGTCGCAATGGAGTTGGGTGTGCGCATCTACGAAGGCTCGCCGATGACCGGTTTGGAAGAGGGGCTGCCCACCATCGTCAACACGCCGAACGGGAAAGTGACCTGCGATCGTGTCGTGTTGGCGATGAACGCCTGGATGGCCCGTGCTTTTCCACAGTTCTCGCGGTCGGTAGCCATCGTCTCCAGCGACATGATTATTACTGAGCCACGACCTGAACTGCTCGAGCGCATAGGCCTGACCAGCGGGGTCACCGTGCTCGACTCACGTATCTTCGTGCATTACTACCACAACACTCCGGACGGCCGGATCATGCTCGGCAAAGGTGGCAATACCTTCGCTTACGGCGGGCGCATCCTGCCCGTATTCGACCAGCCTTCGCCCTACAAAGGATTGTTGCGCAACACCCTTGCGGAGTTCTTCCCGGACTTTGCCGATGTCGGCATCGCCGCCACCTGGAATGGCCCGTCCGATCGCTCCGTCACCGGGCTACCGTTCTTCGGTCGCATGGGCGCTAGCGGCAACATCTTTTATGGCTTCGGCTATTCCGGCAGCGGCGTCGGTCCGTGTCATATGGGAGGGAAAATCCTCTCATCGCTGGTGTTGGGGATGGACAACCCATGGACACGCTCGCCGCTGGTGCAAGGTCCACTCGGCCATTTCCCACCGGAGCCGATCCGTTACCTGGGCTCGCTGATGGTGCGCAACGCCATTCGCCGCAAGGAGCATGCCGAGGACCACAACCTGCGGCCCCGTCGACTGGATGTGCGTCTGGCGAAATTCGCCGCGGCGGCTGGCAAGTCAGACAAGGGCTAACGCCTCCATCACACAGCGAAAACATTTACGCTCGCCAATTAAAAACCGCCTGGCCATTGGCCGGGCGGTTTTTTTGTTTACAACACGGATGCGTTGCGCCGCCCAGTGGCCTTGATCGCTAAGGGCGCGGCGATCTGAACCGGATAACCATGGAATCGCGATAATAGAGCGCGAGATCCAAGATGCTCACTTATAAGCTCAGCTTGTTATTGACATGTGATAAATCGATTTCAGTTATTTCTAGGCGAGTGTTTTTATTGGCCCATGCATCACTCCTTACAAAAACAACACCGCCGGAGAAGATCATGACCAAAGCTGAATTCCCGACCACACAAGCGCTGGCTACGCCAGCCTTGGGTGAACCTTACCTGCTGACGCCAGGCCCGTTGACCACGTCCAAAGCCACCAAGGAAGCGATGCTGCGCGACTGGGGTTCATGGGATGTTTCCTTCAATCAAGTCACTGCTGAAGTTCGCCAGAACTTGCTCAGCATGGCAGGCATAAAGGACGACAGCTTCGTCTGCGTGCCTTTGCAAGGCAGCGGCAGCTATTCGGTGGAGGCTGCTTTGGCCACTGCCATTCCTCGAGACGGCAAAGCGCTTGTATTAATGAATGGCGCCTATGGTCAACGCGCCACCAAGACCCTGGAGTATCTGGGTCGCGCATTTATCACCCTGGACAAAGGGGATTACTTGCCACCCCAGCCCGAGGAAGTGGACGCCCTGCTCAGGGATAACCCGGACGTCACCAACGTCTTCCTCGTCCATTGCGAAACCAGTTCCGGCATTCTCAATCCGCTGCGCCAAATTGCCGATGTGGTGAAAGCGCATGGCAAGAGCCTGATCATCGATGCGATGAGCTCCTTCGGAGCTGTGCCATTGACGGTCGATGAAATACCTTTCGACGTGGTGGTGTCTTCTGCCAACAAATGCATCGAGGGTATTCCGGGGTTCGGTTTCGTTATCATCCGTCGCTCCGTGATCGAGGCCGCCAAAGGCCGCGCCAATTCACTCAGCCTCGACCTTTACGAGCAGTGGGTTTACATGGAGCGCACTGGCCAATGGCGTTTCACGCCACCGACCCACAGCGTGGTAGCGTTCCATAAAGCCTTGGAGCAACACACTGCCGAAGGCGGCGTGCATGGCCGGTTGGCGCGCTACACCCGCAATCGCGATGTACTCGTCACCGGCATGCGCGAACTTGGCTTTAGAACATTGCTTGAGGACCGTTGGCTGTCGCCAATCATCACCACGTTCTTCAGTCCAGAACATCCAAACTTTGAGTTCAAACGGTTCTACGATGAACTCAAAGCCCGTCAGTTCATCATCTACCCCGGCAAACTGACGGTAGCCGAAAGTTTCCGTATTGGCTGTATCGGCCAGATCGACGAATACATCGTCCACCAGTTGCTGCGCGCCATCGCCGACAGTCTTGTAGCGATGAACGTCGACATGCAACAGCCGACAGGCTGACCGCCCCTTTAAAGGTTCTTGTCAATTCGAGCACAGGTGCAATGGGTAGCACCTTTGGACAGGGATCTTTTTTTAAAACATGGATCCGGTGACTTATCGCTAGGCAATGCCGAGCAGCAGTCAGTGACCGTGGCAATTTAAAACTTAAAGCCTGATGCCATTCACTGCCATCTAATCGATGTCGTGTGCGTGGACAGGTTTTCTGTACCGAAAACAATAACAATTACTTTGCGCTGTCTGGCACCACATACGGGATCAGAACACCATGAACAAGAATGCTACAAGTCCTCTCGCAACCGGCTGGAAATCGCTCCAGCGTTGGCGCGTGCAAATTTTCCTCATCACCTGGGTGGCCTATGCGGCCTTCTACTTTACCCGCAAGGCGTTTTCTGTCGCCAAACTGGGTATTGGCGAAGACCCGAACTTCATCCTCGAAAAGTCCATGATGGCCAATCTGGATGCCCTCTACCTTACCGCGTATGCAGTAGGACAGTTTCTTTGGGGCAACTTCTCTGACCGCTTCGGCCCGAGGGTCGTGGTACTTAGCGGGCTCGTCATTTCCGCGTTAGCTGCGCTACTTATGGGCACTTACGCCACCTTACCGATTTTCGCCTCCTGCATGTTAATCCAGGGCCTTGCTCAGTCCACCGGTTGGTCTGGCCTATGCAAGAACGTCGGTAGTTTCTTCAGCACTGGCGAACGCGGCCGCGTACTGGGTTACTGGAGCACCTGCTACGCCTTCGGGGGTCTGGTAGCAACACCGTTTGCCGGATGGTGGGCCTACAACCAATACCATGACTGGCGCATAGCGTTCATCAGCAGCGCCGTGGTGGTACTGGTTGTAGCGGTATTGTTCTTTTTCCTGCAGCGCAACCAGCCAGAAGATGTCGGCCTGCCTCCCGTCGAGATCGAAATAGAACCCGTCAGCAAGGTCGCAGTTCCGCGCGAAAGTATGTGGGCTGGCCTGCGCACGGTGATGAAAAATCGAACTGTGCTGGTGCTTGGCCTCGCGTATTTCATGCTCAAGCCAGCGCGCTACGCGATCCTCCTGTGGGGGCCAGTCATTATCTACGAACGGATGCCCGAGATTGGCAAAGTGGCATCCGCGATCGTTCCAACGGCTTTTGAACTAGCGGGTCTGGCAGGTCCGATCCTCATCGGTATCGCATCAGACAAGTACTTCGGTGCTCGTCGTATGCCGGCCTGTGTCCTTAGCCTGGTTCTCCTCACCATTTGCCTTGCGCTGTTCGTCCCCGCCATGCAGAGCGGAAGTCTTTACATGGTGGTTGGCCTGCTATTCATGATGGGCCTGACACTCTACGGGCCGGATTCGATGATGAGCGGCTCGGCTGCCATTGATTTCGGCAGTAAGGACGGTGCGGCCTCCGCCGCAGGTTTCGTCAACGGTTGCGGTTCGATAGGGGCGGTCCTCGGCGGCCTGTTACCCGGATATTTCGACACCACCACAATATTCCTGGTGTTCACCGTCGCGGCGCTGCTGGCCAGCTTGATGTTGATTCCATTTTGGAACAGTCGCCCGAAAACGGTGGAAAGCAAGGAGCTGGCCTCAACTCCGGTGCAACCGGTCATTGTCGGCACCAACTCCTGAACCCGAATCAATCACTCACCCATTACTGGAGCAATCATCATGGACTACAAACAACCTTCCCAACTGCAAGCTGTAGTTCTGGACTGGGCGGGCACCGTCGTTGATTTCGGTTCTTTCGCACCGACCCAGATTTTCGTCGAAGCCTTTGCCGAGTTCGGCGTTGCGGTTTCCCTGCAAGAAGCTCGCGGACCGATGGGCATGGGCAAGTGGGACCACATCCGCACGCTGTGCAACGAGCCACAGATTGCCGACCGCTACCATGCCGCCTTCGGTCGGTTGCCAACCGATGATGATGTCACCGCCCTCTACGAACGCTTCATGCCGCTGCAGATCGAAAAGATCGCGCTGCACTCGGCGCTGATTCCTGGTGCGCTCGACACCATCAACGGCTTGCGCGACAAGGGCCTGAAAATCGGTTCCTGCTCAGGCTACCCGGCTGTGGTCATGGAGAAAGTCGTAGAGCTGGCGCGTAAGAACGGTTATGTCACCGACCACGTGGTGGCGACTGACGAAGTGCCCAATGGACGCCCGCACCCTGCTCAAGCCTTGGCCAACGTGATTGCGCTGGGGATTAGCGACGTCGCCGCGTGCGTAAAGGTCGATGACACCTGGCCCGGCATTTTGGAAGGTCGTAGTGCGGGCATGTGGACCGTGGCGCTGACCTGCTCCGGCAATGCATTGGGCCTGACCTATGAAGAGTTCAAGGATTTATCCCTGGAGGAATTGGCCGAGGAACGCGCGCGCATCGTCAAGATGTTCGAAGGTTCCCGCCCGCACTACCTGATCGACACCATCGTTGATTTGCCGGCGGTCATCGAAGACATCAATGCCCGTCTGGCACGTGGCGAAACCCCTCAGGGCTCTTGAGCCTGTAGCGCTTGTGCAACTGACAGTGGCCGTCCCAAGGACGGCCACAACCAAAAAATACAAGAGAACGCCATCATGAACTACGCCCACCCTGGTACTCCCGGTTCCATCGTTTCCTTCAAGTCCCGTTACGGTAACTACATCGGCGGCGAGTTCGTCGCGCCTGTCAAAGGTCAGTACTTCACCAATACCTCGCCCGTGAATGGCCAACCGATTGCCGAATTCCCGCGCTCCACGGCCGAAGACATCGACAAAGCCCTGGACGCCGCCCACGCCGCTGCCGATGCCTGGGGCGCCACGTCCGCCCAGGCGCGCTCGCTGGTGCTGCTGAAAATCGCCGACCGCATTGAACAGAACCTGGAAGTCCTGGCAATCACCGAATCCTGGGACAACGGCAAAGCCGTGCGTGAAACCCTCAACGCCGACATCCCGCTGGCCGCCGACCATTTCCGCTACTTCGCCGGTTGCATCCGCGCCCAGGAAGGCAGCGCCGCCGAGATCGATGGAAACACCGTGGCCTATCACATCCACGAACCGCTGGGCGTGGTCGGGCAGATCATTCCGTGGAACTTCCCGATTCTGATGGCCGCCTGGAAACTCGCCCCGGCCCTGGCCGCCGGTAACTGCGTGGTGCTCAAGCCTGCCGAGCAAACGCCGCTGGGCATTACTGTGCTGATGGAGCTGATCGGCGACCTGCTGCCGCCGGGCGTGCTGAACGTCGTTCAAGGCTTCGGCAAAGAAGCCGGCGAAGCCCTGGCCACCAGCAAACGCATCGCCAAGATCGCCTTCACCGGCTCGACCCCGGTCGGCTCGCACATCATGAAATGCGCCGCCGAAAACATCATTCCGTCCACCGTGGAGCTGGGTGGCAAGTCGCCGAACATCTTCTTCGAAGACATCATGAAGGCCGAACCTTCCTTCATCGAAAAAGCCGCCGAAGGCCTGGTGCTGGCGTTCTTCAACCAGGGCGAAGTCTGCACCTGCCCTTCCCGCGCGCTGGTGCAGGAGTCGATCTACGACGACTTCATGAAAGTGGTGATGAAGAAAGTGCTGTCGATCAAACGTGGCGACCCGCTGGACACCGACACCATGGTTGGCGCCCAGGCGTCCGAGCAGCAATTCGACAAAATCCTGTCGTACCTGGAAATCGCCAAGGGCGAAGGCGCCGAGCTGCTGACCGGCGGCAAGGTGGAAAAACTCGAGGGCAACCTGGCGACCGGGTATTACATCCAGCCGACCCTGCTCAAGGGCACCAACAAAATGCGCGTGTTCCAGGAAGAAATCTTTGGCCCGGTGGTGAGCATCACCACCTTCAAGGACGAAGCCGAAGCCCTGGCCATCGCCAACGACACCGAGTTCGGCCTGGGTGCCGGCCTCTGGACCCGCGACATCAACCGCGCCTATCGCATGGGCCGCGCCATCAAGGCCGGTCGTGTGTGGACCAACTGCTACCACCTGTACCCGGCGCATGCCGCGTTCGGTGGTTACAAGAAGTCCGGCGTCGGCCGTGAAACCCACAAGATGATGCTTGATCACTATCAGCAGACCAAAAACCTGCTGGTGAGCTACGACATCAATCCGTTGGGCTTCTTCTAAAAATCGGCGGCGATACAGGTAATCCTGTGTCGCCCTTTCCAATAGCTTTCGCGAGCAGGCTCGCTCCCACATTTGAAATGCGTGCCCGCTGTGGGAGCCGGCTTGCTCGCGAAGGCGTCCTCGATAACCTGACATTCAAGGACTGGATGCCCTGCTCCCCTTGATCGATCCTTTGGAGTCCTCGATGAAAATCCGTTACAAGGTGAGCCTTGTGGCTGCTTGTGTGCTGTTCGTGACAACCAGTCTTCTGTCGCTGGTTCAGGTAGAGCAGATACGTACGATTTTGCGTCATCAGGTCGAGGCGAGCATCTCCGAATCGAGCAATGCTGTGGCACGTCAGATCGAAAACTGGCTGAACGGCAAACTGCGTCTGATGGATTTGGCGTCCCAAGCGATCGACCGCCAGTACAGTGCGCAAGCGACCCAACGAATCATCGATTCGCCCATTTTGAAAGATGAATTCAAGCTGGTATTCGGCGCCCTTGAGTCTGATGGAAAACCCATCAAGAACACTGCCTCCTGGAATCCAAAACCTGATTATGACGGTCGCACCCGCCCTTGGTACGCAACCGGAAAAGCCGGTAGCCAGGCCGTTTTAACCGAACCCTACAAGGACTCCACCACGGGTGAAATTCTGATTTCGGCAGTTGCGCGGATCAGCGACGCCGGTCAGTTGCTCGGGGTATTTGGTGGTGACATCCGTCTGACTACGGTTGCCGATGCCATCAATACACTGGATTTCGGTGGGGCCGGTTATGCGTTCCTGCTGAGTAAAAGTGGCAACATTATTTCCCATCCGGACGCCGAGCTGAACGGCAAGCCCTACAACCAGCTTTTCGCAGGCAGCGTTCTGCCTCTCGACAGTCAGCTTCAGCAGGTCAGCAGCGGTGGAAAGTCTCTCCTGGTGTCCTTCATTCCGCTCTCCGGTCTCAAGGGCATGGATTGGTATATCGGTGTGGTGCTGGATCAGGACATCGTTATGGCCGCAGCCCACATCCTGAGCTGGCGTGCCGTCATCGGTACCGGCCTGGGCGTGCTGATTAGCCTGTTGGTGTTGGGCCTGCTGGTAAGGCGGCTACTGCGACCCCTGGATCAACTCAAGGATTCGTTGGCAGACATCAATCGCGGAGAAGGCGACCTGACCCGCCAACTGCCCGTGGTCGGCAATGATGAAATTGCGTTGGTCGCCGGGGAGTTCAACCAGTTCCTGCAGAACCTGAAAGCGCTCATTGGCGATGTGAAAAACAGCTCGCAACGCGTTCGGGAGAGCACCACAGCGACGTCATGCGAAGCGGACCAGGCAGCCAACCGTGTACAAGTTCAATTACAAGAATTGGATCAATTGGCCACCGCCATGACCGAGATGGCATCGACAGCCGAAGATGTCGCCCGTAACGCCCAAACAGCTGCCGAAGCGGCAATCGCTGCTAACGAGGAAACAGCGGACGGGGTTGCTCTGGTTTCCAGATCTACGGGGGCCATCAAGCGTTTGGCTGAAGAGATGGACGCCACAGGTCATGCGATCAATGAGTTGTCCACGCTCAGTCAAAGCATTGAGTCCATTGTGGCGGTTATCACCAGCATCGCCGACCAGACCAACCTTCTTGCACTCAATGCGGCCATCGAGGCGGCACGTGCCGGCGAATCGGGACGCGGATTTGCTGTGGTGGCTGACGAGGTGCGCTCACTGGCCTCGCGAACCCAGCAATCCACGCAGGAAATACGCGAGATGATCGACCAGTTGCAGACAGGCGTGAAACACGCCCAAGTGCAAATGCAGCAAAGCCGCGATACGGCCAGCAAGACTGCCGGGGATGCCAACGCAGCCAATGACACCCTGAAGCGCATACGTGAGGCCATTTATCGTATCAATGACATGAACCTGCAGATCGCCGCGGCGGCTGAAGAACAAAGCGCCACGACCGAAGAAATCAATCGCAACACGACCAATATCCGCGATATCAGTCTTGAGGTATCCGGCAGTGCGGACAAACAGGTTCGTCAATGTTCAGTGATGGTGGACCACGTCGGCCAGCAGGACAAACTGCTCAGTCGTTTCAGGATTTGAGTTTCGCAATTGCCTGAGTGCTCAGGCTGCAAACAGTGACAAATCACAAACAACTATTCCACCGAGGTAAGAAAGATGAGTGCGGCTTCTCTGTATCCCGTTCGTCCCGAGGTTCTGGCCAATACGCTGACTGACGAGGCAACCTACAAAGCCATGTACCAGCAGTCGGTCGTCAACCCGGACGGCTTCTGGCGCGAGCAAGCCAAGCGCCTCGACTGGATCAAGCCTTTCACCACGGTGAAGCAGACCTCCTTCGACGATCACCATGTCGACATCAAATGGTTCGCCGACGGTACCCTCAACGTTTCCTACAACTGCCTCGACCGTCATCTGGCCGAGCGCGGCGATCAAGTCGCGATCATTTGGGAAGGGGATGACCCGGCCGAAAGTCGCAACATCACCTACCGCGAGCTGCACGAACAAGTCTGCAAGTTCGCCAACGCCTTGCGCGGCCAGGATGTGCATCGCGGCGACGTGGTGACTATCTATATGCCGATGATCCCCGAAGCCGTGGTCGCCATGCTGGCCTGCACCAGGATCGGCGCGATTCACTCGGTGGTGTTCGGTGGTTTCTCGCCGGAAGCCCTGGCCGGTCGCATCATCGACTGCAAATCCAAAGTGGTCATCACCGCTGACGAAGGCATTCGTGCCGGCAAGAAGATCCCGCTCAAGACCAACGTCGACGACGCGCTGACCAACCCGGAAACCAGCAGCATCCAGAAGGTCATCGTGTGCAAGCGCACCGGTGGCAACATCAAGTGGAACCAGCATCGCGACATCTGGTACGAAGACCTGATGAAAGTGGCGGGCAGTGTCTGCGCGCCGAAAGAGATGGGCGCTGAAGAAGCGCTGTTCATCCTTTACACCTCCGGTTCGACTGGCAAGCCGAAGGGCGTGCAGCACACCACCGGCGGTTACCTGCTGTACGCCGCCATGACCCACGAGCGCGTGTTCGACTACCGCCCGGGCGAAGTTTACTGGTGCACCGCCGACGTCGGCTGGGTCACTGGCCACAGCTATATCGTCTACGGCCCATTGGCCAACGGCGCGACCACGCTGCTGTTCGAAGGCGTGCCGAACTACCCGGACATCACCCGGGTGGCGAAGATCGTCGACAAGCACAAGGTCAACATCCTCTACACCGCACCGACCGCGATCCGCGCGATGATGGCGTCGGGTCAAGCTGCTGTTGAAGGTGCTGATGGCAGCAGTTTGCGCCTGTTGGGTTCGGTGGGTGAGCCGATCAACCCGGAAGCCTGGGACTGGTACTACAAGAATGTGGGCAAGTCCCGTTGCCCGATCGTCGACACCTGGTGGCAGACCGAAACCGGCGGCAACATGATGAGCCCGCTGCCGGGCGCTCACGCCCTCAAGCCGGGTTCGGCGGCACGTCCGTTCTTCGGCGTGGTGCCAGCGTTGGTCGACAACCTGGGCAACATCATTGAAGGCGTGGCCGAGGGCAACCTGGTGATTCTCGATTCGTGGCCAGGCCAGGCGCGCACGCTGTACGGCGACCATGACCGCTTCGTCGACACCTACTTCAAGACCTTCCGTGGCATGTACTTCACCGGTGACGGCGCACGTCGCGATGAAGACGGTTACTACTGGATCACCGGGCGTGTGGACGACGTGCTCAACGTGTCCGGCCACCGCATGGGGACCGCCGAAATCGAAAGCGCGATGGTTGCGCACCCGAAAGTTGCCGAAGCGGCCGTGGTCGGTGTGCCGCACGACATCAAGGGGCAGGGCATTTATGTCTACGTCACGTTGATCGCGGGTGAAGAGCCGAGCGAGCAACTGCGTCTGGAACTGAAAAACTGGGTGCGTAAAGAGATCGGTCCGATTGCTTCGCCGGACGTGATCCAGTGGGCACCGGGGCTGCCGAAAACCCGTTCGGGCAAGATCATGCGCCGGATCCTGCGCAAGATTGCGACCGCCGAATACGATGGGTTGGGTGATATCTCCACCTTGGCGGATCCGGGTGTGGTGCAGCATTTGATTGATGAGCACATATCAATAAACGTGGCCTAACAGCTATCCATAGTCCCTGGCAGCAGGTATTCGTTCATTCCGTTGTTCAGGATGAATGAGGCTCGCTGGGGACATTGAATGTTTCTTGGTAGTCCATATACGGAGTTTCAAAAAGCACACTTTCCTGCGGACAAAACAAAACCCCTACCTGCATACGCAGATAGGGGTTTCGGAATTTAATCTTGACGATGACCTACTCTCACATGGGGAAACCCCACACTACCATCGGCGATGCATCGTTTCACTGCTGAGTTCGGGATGGGATCAGGTGGTTCCAATGCTCTATGGTCGTCAAGAAATTCGGTAGCCAGGTCGCTTGCCTTACGGCGCACGCTCCAGCGAATGGGTATGTGATAGATCTCGGTGTTTGTGAACAATCGAACTTTCGGTTCGTTTCGTCTTCACACACCGCAATCTGGTGCCTTTTCAGGTCAGCAAATTGCTTGGGTGTTATATGGTCAAGCCTCACGGGCAATTAGTATTGGTTAGCTCAACGCCTCACAGCGCTTACACACCCAACCTATCAACGTCGTAGTCTTCGACGGCCCTTCAGGGGACTCAAGGTCCCAGTGAGATCTCATCTTGAGGCTAGTTTCCCGCTTAGATGCTTTCAGCGGTTATCTATTCCGAACATAGCTACCCGGCAATGCCACTGGCGTGACAACCGGAACACCAGAGGTTCGTCCACTCCGGTCCTCTCGTACTAGGAGCAGCCCCTCTCAAATCTCAAACGTCCACGGCAGATAGGGACCGAACTGTCTCACGACGTTCTAAACCCAGCTCGCGTACCACTTTAAATGGCGAACAGCCATACCCTTGGGACCGGCTTCAGCCCCAGGATGTGATGAGCCGACATCGAGGTGCCAAACACCGCCGTCGATATGAACTCTTGGGCGGTATCAGCCTGTTATCCCCGGAGTACCTTTTATCCGTTGAGCGATGGCCCTTCCATACAGAACCACCGGATCACTAAGACCTACTTTCGTACCTGCTCGACGTGTCTGTCTCGCAGTCAAGCGCGCTTTTGCCTTTATACTCTACGACCGATTTCCGACCGGTCTGAGCGCACCTTCGTACTCCTCCGTTACTCTTTAGGAGGAGACCGCCCCAGTCAAACTACCCACCATACACTGTCCTCGATCCGGATAACGGACCTGAGTTAGAACCTCAAAGTTGCCAGGGTGGTATTTCAAGGTTGGCTCCACGCGAACTGGCGTCCACGCTTCAAAGCCTCCCACCTATCCTACACAAGCAAATTCAAAGTCCAGTGCAAAGCTATAGTAAAGGTTCACGGGGTCTTTCCGTCTAGCCGCGGATACACTGCATCTTCACAGCGATTTCAATTTCACTGAGTCTCGGGTGGAGACAGCGCCGCCATCGTTACGCCATTCGTGCAGGTCGGAACTTACCCGACAAGGAATTTCGCTACCTTAGGACCGTTATAGTTACGGCCGCCGTTTACCGGGGCTTCGATCAAGAGCTTCGCGTTAGCTAACCCCATCAATTAACCTTCCGGCACCGGGCAGGCGTCACACCCTATACGTCCACTTTCGTGTTTGCAGAGTGCTGTGTTTTTAATAAACAGTCGCAGCGGCCTGGTATCTTCGACCGGCATGGGCTTACGCAGTAAATGCTTCACCCTCACCGGCGCACCTTCTCCCGAAGTTACGGTGCCATTTTGCCTAGTTCCTTCACCCGAGTTCTCTCAAGCGCCTTGGTATTCTCTACCCAACCACCTGTGTCGGTTTGGGGTACGGTTCCTGGTTACCTGAAGCTTAGAAGCTTTTCTTGGAAGCATGGCATCAACCACTTCGTGTTCTAAAAGAACACTCGTCATCAGCTCTCGGCCTTAGAATCCCGGATTTACCTAAGATTCCAGCCTACCACCTTAAACTTGGACAACCAACGCCAAGCTGGCCTAGCCTTCTCCGTCCCTCCATCGCAATAACCAGAAGTACAGGAATATTAACCTGTTTTCCATCGACTACGCTTTTCAGCCTCGCCTTAGGGACCGACTAACCCTGCGTCGATTAACGTTGCGCAGGAAACCTTGGTCTTTCGGCGTGGGTGTTTTTCACACCCATTGTCGTTACTCATGTCAGCATTCGCACTTCTGATACCTCCAGCAAGCTTCTCAACTCACCTTCACAGGCTTACAGAACGCTCCTCTACCGCATCACCTAAGTGATACCCGTAGCTTCGGTGTATGGTTTGAGCCCCGTTACATCTTCCGCGCAGGCCGACTCGACTAGTGAGCTATTACGCTTTCTTTAAAGGGTGGCTGCTTCTAAGCCAACCTCCTAGCTGTCTAAGCCTTCCCACATCGTTTCCCACTTAACCATAACTTTGGGACCTTAGCTGACGGTCTGGGTTGTTTCCCTTTTCACGACGGACGTTAGCACCCGCCGTGTGTCTCCCATGCTCGGCACTTGTAGGTATTCGGAGTTTGCATCGGTTTGGTAAGTCGGGATGACCCCCTAGCCGAAACAGTGCTCTACCCCCTACAGTGATACATGAGGCGCTACCTAAATAGCTTTCGAGGAGAACCAGCTATCTCCGAGCTTGATTAGCCTTTCACTCCGATCCACAGGTCATCCGCTAACTTTTCAACGGTAGTCGGTTCGGTCCTCCAGTTAGTGTTACCCAACCTTCAACCTGCCCATGGATAGATCGCCCGGTTTCGGGTCTATTCCCAGCGACTAGACGCCCTATTAAGACTCGCTTTCGCTACGCCTCCCCTATTCGGTTAAGCTCGCCACTGAAAATAAGTCGCTGACCCATTATACAAAAGGTACGCAGTCACCCAACAAAGTGGGCTCCCACTGCTTGTACGCATACGGTTTCAGGATCTATTTCACTCCCCTCTCCGGGGTTCTTTTCGCCTTTCCCTCACGGTACTAGTTCACTATCGGTCAGTCAGTAGTATTTAGCCTTGGAGGATGGTCCCCCCATATTCAGACAAAGTTTCTCGTGCTCCGTCCTACTCGATTTCATGACTAAGAGATTTTCGCGTACAGGGCTATCACCCACTATGGCCGCACTTTCCAGAGCGTTCCGCTAATCTCAAAGCCACTTAAGGGCTAGTCCCCGTTCGCTCGCCACTACTAAGGGAATCTCGGTTGATTTCTTTTCCTCAGGGTACTTAGATGTTTCAGTTCCCCTGGTTCGCCTCTTAAGCCTATGTATTCAGCTTAAGATAACCATCTTATGATGGCTGGGTTCCCCCATTCAGACATCTCCGGATCAAAGTCTGTTTGCCGACTCCCCGAAGCTTTTCGCAGGCTACCACGTCTTTCATCGCCTCTGACTGCCAAGGCATCCACCGTATGCGCTTCTTCACTTGACCATATAACCCCAAGCAATCTGGTTATACTGTGAAGACGACATTCGCCGAAAATTCGATAATACTCAATTAAGAGCAACTCACAAATTTTACCTTAGCCTGATCCGTTACCAGTGAAAGTAACGTCCAGTCTATCTTTCTATCACATACCCAAATTTTTAAAGAACGATCTAATCAAAGACTAGAAATCAATATTCACACCGGAATATTCATTTCTAAACTCTAACAGCAGAAGCAGTTATATGGTGGAGCCAAACGGGATCGAACCGTTGACCTCCTGCGTGCAAGGCAGGCGCTCTCCCAGCTGAGCTATGGCCCCATAACAAAATTGGTGGGTCTGGGCAGATTCGAACTGCCGACCTCACCCTTATCAGGGGTGCGCTCTAACCAACTGAGCTACAGACCCAATTTCGAGCGCGCAACTGTTAGCTTGGAGCTATCAGCTTGGAGCTTAAAGCTGCTTCTATCGTCTTCTTCAATGAATCAAGCAATTCGTGTGGGAACTTATGGAGCAGCTGATGTCGTCGATTAAGGAGGTGATCCAGCCGCAGGTTCCCCTACGGCTACCTTGTTACGACTTCACCCCAGTCATGAATCACACCGTGGTAACCGTCCTCCCGAAGGTTAGACTAGCTACTTCTGGTGCAACCCACTCCCATGGTGTGACGGGCGGTGTGTACAAGGCCCGGGAACGTATTCACCGCGACATTCTGATTCGCGATTACTAGCGATTCCGACTTCACGCAGTCGAGTTGCAGACTGCGATCCGGACTACGATCGGTTTTCTGGGATTAGCTCCACCTCGCGGCTTGGCAACCCTCTGTACCGACCATTGTAGCACGTGTGTAGCCCAGGCCGTAAGGGCCATGATGACTTGACGTCATCCCCACCTTCCTCCGGTTTGTCACCGGCAGTCTCCTTAGAGTGCCCACCATTACGTGCTGGTAACTAAGGACAAGGGTTGCGCTCGTTACGGGACTTAACCCAACATCTCACGACACGAGCTGACGACAGCCATGCAGCACCTGTCTCAATGTTCCCGAAGGCACCAATCCATCTCTGGAAAGTTCATTGGATGTCAAGGCCTGGTAAGGTTCTTCGCGTTGCTTCGAATTAAACCACATGCTCCACCGCTTGTGCGGGCCCCCGTCAATTCATTTGAGTTTTAACCTTGCGGCCGTACTCCCCAGGCGGTCAACTTAATGCGTTAGCTGCGCCACTAAGAGCTCAAGGCTCCCAACGGCTAGTTGACATCGTTTACGGCGTGGACTACCAGGGTATCTAATCCTGTTTGCTCCCCACGCTTTCGCACCTCAGTGTCAGTATCAGTCCAGGTGGTCGCCTTCGCCACTGGTGTTCCTTCCTATATCTACGCATTTCACCGCTACACAGGAAATTCCACCACCCTCTACCATACTCTAGCTTGTCAGTTTTGAATGCAGTTCCCAGGTTGAGCCCGGGGATTTCACATCCAACTTAACAAACCACCTACGCGCGCTTTACGCCCAGTAATTCCGATTAACGCTTGCACCCTCTGTATTACCGCGGCTGCTGGCACAGAGTTAGCCGGTGCTTATTCTGTCGGTAACGTCAAAACAGATACGTATTAGGTAACTGCCCTTCCTCCCAACTTAAAGTGCTTTACAATCCGAAGACCTTCTTCACACACGCGGCATGGCTGGATCAGGCTTTCGCCCATTGTCCAATATTCCCCACTGCTGCCTCCCGTAGGAGTCTGGACCGTGTCTCAGTTCCAGTGTGACTGATCATCCTCTCAGACCAGTTACGGATCGTCGCCTTGGTGAGCCATTACCTCACCAACTAGCTAATCCGACCTAGGCTCATCTGATAGCGCAAGGCCCGAAGGTCCCCTGCTTTCTCCCGTAGGACGTATGCGGTATTAGCGTCCGTTTCCGAGCGTTATCCCCCACTACCAGGCAGATTCCTAGGCATTACTCACCCGTCCGCCGCTCGCCACCAGGTACAAGTACCCGTGCTGCCGCTCGACTTGCATGTGTTAGGCCTGCCGCCAGCGTTCAATCTGAGCCATGATCAAACTCTTCAGTTCAAACATCTTTGGGTTTTTAAGAAACCCTAAACTTGGCTCAGCAATCGTTGGTTACATCTTTGATTTCTCGCGGAGTAACTTGTGATGCTGATAATCTTGTTGACTATCAGTCTGACTCCACAAGCACCCACACGAATTGCTTGATTCAGTTGTTAAAGAGCGGTTGGTTAAGATCTTTCGTCTCAACCGAGGCGCGCATTCTACAGCACCCTTTTCAAATTGCAACCTAAAAAGTTTTTGATTTTACTAGCCAAATCAACTACTTACGCTGGAACAAACATCGATATGCTCGTTAGCGGGAGGCGAATAGTACAGCATTGAAATACGTGGTCAACCCCCTCTTCCAAAAATTCTGCTTTTCTTCATCAAGCGAGCGGCAATCGAGATCTCAGAGACCCATTTGATCTGTCATGCGCCAACAGACGCACCATTGCAGTGCGATTCACTGGCGCAAAGCCGTTTCCTCGACTAGGGTTTCTACCGAATCGAGTGACCCTGATACCCCAGCGGGCGCGTGATCAAGGAGGATAAATGACGTCTATTCACAAAACCGAGAAAACCTATCGCACCTGGTCCACACCCATCCTCCTTGAACTCAAGGAAAGAGAGCACCAGCTGGACGCTGACGCCCGCCAGGCACTTCATAACATCCTGACAGAGCGAAGGCTGATAAACACCGGCAACCCTTCTGGCGTCGATCGCCGTCGCTCCAGTTCCTGATGACTTCCCTGCCAGTAACCGCTCAGCAGACCGGCCTCTTCATCGGATACTTCAAATGCTCCCTTGCGGTAGTGGCTAGTAGCCGCTATCCATTAAGGTGAATTCAGAAGGAGTACGCGAGGATGATTCCAAGATTCGTTGTGGTTCCCGCCATTCCCACGGAAACGGGGTCAACGCGCAACGGAACGCGCTTCTACTGCAAAACCGCCCCCATAGGGTTCAACCTCTATGACAATGAAGAAAAGCGCAGGCTGCCCACAACCTATCCGACACGGACAGAAGCCGAGGAAGAATGTTTGCAGCTCAATAACGAATGTCTTCAATGCACGCTGTCTGAGCGCTCCCCCCGCGTCAACGTGCCCTGAGCACGCGCAAGACTGAATGAGGGCAAAACAATGCTCATTTATTGAAGCAGACAAAAGTCCGAAAACAGAAGGAACTGGCACTACGCCATTAATGTCGTAGTGGCAGCACCTGGAGATTCGGATGAACCGCCCTCGATATTTTCAAATCACGTATGGCTTCAAGAAGACTCGGCATATTTTTATTCAACCCGACTCCCATATGTCTGAGGCAGACGCTTGGTACTACGCCTGCCTGCATTCGGGGATCGGGCTTTCGTATGGGGACAATCACGATCAGCAAGACTTTGATGCGCTACGAAGCCACGCACAGGAAAATGGCTTGAGGCAGGTGAGTTGGGAGGAGTTACCGTAAATGACCGTGTGCGGCCGATGAGGTGCCGCCGTCCACGCCCTCTGTTGCCGTTGCAAATGCAGTGCTCGCCTCTTTCACCAACTTGCGCCATTCCACGCCGCTGATCAGCCCGGTACGTTCCATCTCGTCGGCGGCCTTGAGCAACTCGTCGTACTGTTCTTCCACATCCATGCAAATTTCCGGTTCTTTCAGAAGCTTGTACCAGGCCGCCAGGGCTTGCTTCTTTTGATCATCATTCATCGCCAAACTCCCAGGGACAGTTTTCACTTGGATGTTATCCAGCGAATGACCGTTCCTCAGTTCCGACATACGGCGCTTACAACCGAAACTCACATGCATTGAGTCTTACAAGCAGCTACGAACGGCCTTGCGCATCGCGCCCGACTTGGCCCATGGCGGGCCCTGATACAGCGAGACTCGACTGCCGTCCTTGTATTTCACGATGTCCAGAATCTCGTCAGCCGTAATAATGCTGGGCGCGTTGATCCGGTAGCCATTGGAAATACCGGTCTGAGTCGTCTTGGGGACTTCCTGCTGCCATAGTGGCAAAAGACACGCGGCGTATTCTTTGGGCGCCTTGTTACTGTACTTGCTGACGTTAGGCTCACCTGGAACCAGGGATGCCGGCAATGAACAACCCGCCAGCATCGCCATCGCTATTCCCCCAATCAACATCCGCATGACGCTTCCTTATCCTGAAAAACGGGAAATGTAGCGCGTAGCGAACCAGACATCCATCTATAGAATCAGCCCTCAGGGCGTTACGTTGTGATCGGGATACGACCGTTTGTTCAAATACGTCATCCATCGCTCATACGCTTCATGCTGCCATTGAGTGACCCGCTCCCACTCCGGCCCACTTAACTGATGGGCCGAAATCAGCTTCATCATCTCCGCAGTTGCTGCGTCCAGGTCAACCATCAGCTCATGCGCATGGAATCTGAAATCGTCGGTGCTGGTCATTTGAAGTTGCCTCGCCCTAGCGAACATTCGCCACTTCAGTACGACATCACGCGGGTTCGTTCGCGCTCACTCTCCCGACAAGCGGCGCACCTTCCATCCCCTGAGCAGCAGGCGAGCAAACGCCCCGCCCGTTAATTGGGACTACTCTTTTGTAGCGGGGTATCAGCAGGAGGTCATCATGTGGCTCAACGAAAATGAAAACGAACTTCGGCGTGATCTGCAAGGAGTTGCGTCGGACCTGAGGTGGTCGGCAGTGGAGCTCTTGCGCATCGCAGAGCAGCTACGCCTGGCCGGCAATGATGTCGATGCGCAAGCAACTAAAAGGCTGTGCGAGTTATTTCAGGGTGATGAACAGCGACTGATGGGCTATGCCGATGAAGTGAAAGCCAAAATCATCAGCCGGGCGAAAGCCCAATAACGGGAGCGTTGTCATGAACACGCCTCTATTCGCGCTAGATGTCATGCTGGCAGCGACGGGTGGCTGCAGCATTGATTCATACGTTTATCGGGACCAGCCGCTGGTCGCCAAGCATGGTTACTAGCCAACATGGGGTGGCAAGCTAGCTGGAAGCGGGTTTATTACAAGTGTCCCGCCATTTATCCGCGAACCTGTTAATGGCTTGGCTTTTGAGTTCTGGAGAATCGAGGACGGGCTGGTTGTACGCTTCGTTGATCAGCATGGCACCCAACTTGTCATGATCAGGATTACCCGACTTCACGGCCAGCAGGCTTTCTTTCGTTTCGTTATTTTGCCGAGACTGCATGATCGATCCGGCCAATGTACGAAAAACATCGCAGACCTTTTGGTTGGTGTGGATTTCGCCTTGCGTCTGGGCTAGAACCTGACCAACACCAGCAAGGTAAACAGCAGATAACAATGCCAGAGCAGTGCAGCGACCTTTCAACATGCTTTCTTCCTTGAATTAAAAGCGGCCACCCTATCATCCAAATGTCACGTTTAAAATCTTACAACTCCTGATTTCAAGACAAAAAAAGCCCCGGCATCCCAGGGCTTCAAACTTGCGCTCATTCTGATTTCTGGCTTGGCGTCGATCGAACCGCTCTTGCTCTGTAGGCAGGAAGCGCTGCCGCAAACGCCAGTGCCTCCTCTTTGCTGCCAAAAGCCCCGAGACGGTCGCCTTTGGTGCACACCCGCCAGGGGCCGTTGTTTACGCTGAGTACGTCATAACCGTTCATGTGCATTTTATTCAGCATCGGAACGCTCATAGTCACCTCCTTTTCGGCAGTGATAAGCCACGATTGACTTGGCTACCTTACACCCGCCCTTTGCCCAAGTGCCGACCAGACGTCGTGTCAGGTTTTCGACATTCCTTTGCACTTTCTACCGCTTCCCTCACTCCAACCCTTTGAAACAGAGGCATGGGCCTGAATATTGCATTTTCATGACTGTTTTATGACAAGCGGCGGTTTAGTAACACATGAAAGTACGGGCAACAGTCATTTGCGAGCAGGATCGGCATGTTCTCCTGGTGCGCAAACCCAGGTGTCGCTGGACCTTGCCCGGAGGAAAAGTCGAGCGCGGCGAAACCACTGCGTGCGCCGCCATGCGCGAACTCCAGGAAGAAACCGGGCTTGGAGTCGACGGCTTGTTGTACTTGATGGAACTGGAAACGAGCAGCACCCGCCACCATGTGTTCGAGGCGTCGGTCCTAAACTCGGACGAAGCCCGGCCCCAAAATGAAATCTTCGATTGCATGTGGTTTCCGCTGGACTCAGTCCAGAATCTGAACACAAGCGACGCCACGCTCAAGATCGTCAAAGCCTTCCAGCGTCGCTTGTAAGTTTGCGCAGCCGCCTCAGCCCTGATCGCCGCCGCCCACCGGCATGACCATGCCGGTGATGTACGAAGCCTCGTCGCTGGCCAGAAACAGAATAGCGCCAGCCTGCTCATCCAGCGTGCCGTAGCGCTTCATCAAACTGCTGTCGAGCGTCTGGCCGACAAGTTGCTGATACCAGACTTTCTCTTCGGCGCTCTGCTCTGCGCTGTTTCGCGGGATGATCCGCGGCGGTGCTTCGGTGCCGCCGGGCGCGGTGGCATTGACCCGGACTCCGCGGCCGGCGGTTTCAAACGCCAGGCAAGCAGTCAGCGCATTGACACCGCCCTTCGCCGCGCCATACGGCACACGATTGATGCTGCGGGTAGCGATGGATGAAACATTGACGATCGCGCCGCTGCCCTGTTCAAGCATGAACGGCAGCGCGGCGTGGCAGCACCACAAGGTCGGAAACAACGAACGACGGACTTCGGCTTCGATCTGCTGCTCTTCGTAGTGTTGGAAAGGCTTCGCCCAGATCGTGCCGCCTACGTTGTTGACCAGCACATCCAGACGCCCAAAGCGCTCGACGGCGGTGCGCATCACGCGGCTGCATTCGCTGTATTGCTCAAGGTCGGCGGTCAGGGCAAGCACCTGGCTGCCCCGCCCCAATTGTTGCTGCACCTCGAACACCAGGTCCGAGCGATCAACCAGAATCAATCGCGCACCCTCGGCGGCCATGCGCTCCGCCACCCGCCGACCAATGCCTTGCGCCGCGCCGGTGATCAGCGCGACTTTTTCGTGAAATCTGTTCATGTGGACCTCGTGACGAAGGATGCCATGCAGTGAAAACGTCCCAGACAAAACACTGACCTGTGGAATCAGTGATCACGCAACGGCTGGACTCAAGCCGCGCTGGCAGCGAATTTCTCGTAATAGAAGTTCGCAGGCGCGACGCTTTGCTCGCGAATGAATTGACTGACCGCTTCGACCATCGGCGGCGGGCCGCACAGGTAGATGTCGACGTCGCCCTCATTCAAATGTCGTGGCTCGATATGCTGGGTCACGTAGCCTTTGAGCGGATGCTGGCTGTCGGGGTTGGCGACGCAGGCACTGAAGCTGAAATTCGGGATGCGCGCGGCAAACGCTTCGAGCCGGTCCATTTCCACCAAGTCAAAATCGTTGGTCACGCCATAGATCAGATGCAGCGGATGCTCGCTGCCCTGCTCGGCTATTTTCTCCAGCATCGCGGTGAACGGCGCCAGACCGGTTCCACCCGCCAGCAGCAACAACGGCCGGCGAATGTCGCGCAGATAAAAGCTGCCCAACGGCCCGGCCAGACACATGCTATCGCCGGCCTTGGCCATGCCGGTGAGGAAGCTGCTCATCAAGCCGCCGGGCACGTTGCGGATCAGGAAACTCACTTCGCCGTCACGCTGCAACGAGCTGAAGGAGTAAGCGCGGGTCTGCTCGCTGCCGGGAACTCCCAGGTTCACATACTGACCCGGCAGAAACGCCAGTTTGCTCAGCGCTTCGCCCTTGATCGACAGCGCGATGGTGCTGTCGGACAACTGCCGCACGGCGCTGATGGTGGCGTCGTAACTGGCCTGCTGGGTACGGCAAACCTGCGATGAAGTCGGCACGCGCACCACGCAATCGCTCTGGGCGCGCATCTGGCAGGTCAGGACAAAACCCTGCTGCGCTTCATCGGCGCTGAGCGCGTCTTCGATGTATTCCTCGCCCAAGTCATAGCGACCGGCCTCGGCGAAACACTTGCAGGTGCCACACGCGCCGTCGCGGCAATCGAGCGGAATATTGATGCCTTGACGGTACGCGGCATCGGCCACGGTTTCGCCCACGTTGGCGTCGATGAACCGAGTGACGCCGTCTTCGAAATTGAATGCAATGGAATGAGTCATGACGGCCGCCTCAGAGGTGGTAGACATCGATGACCTGGCGAACGTAATCGTTCTTCAGGATCACTTTCTTGGCCTTGATCAGCAGGTTTTCACCGCGCACATCAAGGGTGTAGAAACTGCTGCCGAAATAGCTGTCGACGGTCTTGTAGCGAAAGCTCAGGGTGTGCCAGTTGAAGCGCACCTTGCACAGGCCGTCGGCCTGCTCAAGCAGTTCGATGTTGCTGATGTTGTGCGATGTGCGGGTGTCCGGAACACTGGCGCTGGAGCGCTCGGTCTTGATGCGGAAGATGCGGTCTTCCAGGCCGGTGCGGTTGCCGTACCAGATCAGCGAGATTTCCCGCTGCGGGTCTTCGGTCAACTCGTCGTTGTCGTCCCAGGAAGGCATCCAGAACGAGGCATCGGCGGCGTACAGCTCCAGCCAGTCGTCCCATTGCTTGTCGTCGAGGTAGCGTGCTTCGCGGTAGAGGAAATCGCGCACTGCATCATAAGTGAGGGTCATTGCACGGCCTCCACAGCAATCAATTCCGGCTGTTCGGCAGCCAGGGCCTTGAGCATGGTTTGCTGCCAGTACTTGTGTTGCAGCACGAACAGGCCTTCGTCTTCGGTGCGCACGCCGCTGAGCAAGGGATGCAGGTCGATTTCCCTGGCCGCCTCATCGGCGCCCTCGACCCAGTGCTCCGCGCCGCGGGACATGTCATTCCACGTCGTGACGCTGCCCTGATAGCTGGTCTGGCACGAGCGAAACTCTTCCAGATCATCCGGGGTGGCCATGCCGCTGACGTTGAAGAAATCCTCGTACTGACGAATCCGGCTCGAACGGGCGTGGTCGCTTTCGCCTTTGGGGGCGATGCAATAGATGGTGATTTCCGTGCGGTCGACCGAGATCGGGCGGGCGATGCGGATCTGCGAGCTGAACTGGTCCATCAGGTAGACGTTCGGGTACAGGCACAGGTTGCGCGAATTCTCGATCATCCAGTCGGCACGGGCCTGGCCGAAGTCCCGGGATAGCTCGTCGCGGCGTTCGTAGAGCGGGCGATCCTCGGGGTTGGACCAGCGGGTCCAGAGCAGCATGTGGCCCTTGTCGAACGAGTAGAAACCCCCGCCCTGCTTGGCCCAGGTCCCGGCGCTCATGGTCGGATTGCTGTCACCGGCTTCACGCTGTTTGCGCTGGTTCTGGGTAGCGGCGTAGTTCCAGTGCACGGAGCTGACGTGGTAGCCGTCGGCGCCGTTTTCGGCGGTGAGTTTCCAGTTGCCTTCATAGATATAACTTGAGGAACCGCGCAGCACTTCGAGGCCATCGGCGGACTGGTCGACGATCATGTCGATGATCTTTGCCGACTCGCCCAGGTGCTCGACCAGCGGCACCACATCGGCGTTGAGGCTGCCGAACAGGAAGCCGCGGTACGACTCGAATCTCGCGACTTTGGTCAGGTCGTGGGAGCCTTCGCAGTTGAAGCTCGCCGGGTAACCCGCAGCCGCCGGGTCTTTGACCTTGAGCAGTTTGCCGGAGTTGTTGAAGGTCCAGCCGTGGAATGGGCAGGTGTAGGAGCTCTTGTTGCCGGTCTTGTGCCGGCACAGCGTCGCGCCGCGATGGCTGCAGGCGTTGATGAACGCGTTGAGCACACCTTCCTTGTTGCGCGCGATGAAGATCGACTGGCGCCCCATGGTGGTGGTGTAGAAATCGTTGATGTTGGGGATCTGGCTTTCGTGCGCCAGGTACAGCCAGTTGCCTTCGAAGATGTGTTTCATCTCCAGGTCGAACAGCCGTGGATCAGTGAACATCTCGCGCTTGCAGCGGTAGATGCCCTGTTCTTTGTCATCTTCAAGCAGGGAGTGAAGGTATTCGGGTCGCAGGGACATGGCCGCCGCCTCCATTGTTTTTATTCAGGCAGGGCCATGCTAGGACGGGAGGATGCGGGGGACTATCCGATGGGTGCAGACGTGTATCCGTTTACTGCAACGTGCGGTGAATCATTGATGCCCACCCATCAGGACCGACAGGAACCTGTGGCGAGGGAGCTTGCTCCCGCCGGGCTGCGAAGCAGCCCCAAAACCTGCGACCGCGATTATTCTGCAAAACCGGGGGTCACAGGTTTGCGACTGCTGCGCAGTGGAGCGGGAGCAAGCTCCCTCGCCACAAGTTGCATGTCGCCTGGGGTCAGTGCCGGCGCTTGAGGGTGTCGGACGGTAACTCGCCGAACTGTTTGCGGTAGTTGTCGGAGAACCGCCCCAGGTGCAGGAAGCCGTAATCCATGGCCACTTCCGTGACGTTTCGCACGTTGCAGGTCGGGTCGCTCAGGCACTGGTTGATGCGTTCGAGTTTCTTCTGCCGGATGTAGTTTTGCGGCGAAGTCCCTGCGTTGCGTTCGAACAAACCATACAGCGAACGCAGGCTCATCCGAGCCTGACGCGCCAGTTCTTCACTGTCGATGTCCTGCTTGAGGTTGCGCGCGATGTAATCGGCAATCCCCTCGAACGTCGTCGCTGGCGAGCCAAGGCTGCTGCGGATGACATTGGTTTTCATCAGGCTGAGCATCTTGCTGACGATGATCTGCGCGTAGTGTTCCTGAACCCGGGGAATCTGCTGGGTGGCCTCGGCTTCCTGGCAAATCATCGCCAGCAGGCCGACAAAACCTTCCAGCTCATCAAGCTGATAACGATTCTCCAGAAACCGCACGCCCTGCCCCGGATAGCGCCAACGCTGCTCCTCGCACACCGACTCGAACAGCCGGGTAGGTACTTTGAGGATGAATTTTTCGCAATCGTCGGAGTACGTCAAGTCCACCGGGTCGTCGGGGTTGATCAGCAGCAATTCACCTGGCGCAAAGTAATGCTCCTTACCGTGACCGCGCCACAGGCAGTTGCCGCGCAGTAGCACTTGCAGGTGATAGATCGTTTCCAGCGCGCCCGAGGTCACCCGCACGCTGGCGCCGTAGCTGATGCGGCACAGGTCAAGGCTGGCGAATTTGCGATGATCGAGGCTGGCCAGAGGACGGCCGGCCCTGGGCATGAGGATGCAATGATTGCCGACATGCTGATTGACGTAACCCGACACCGCGTAAGGGTCGGCGTGGTCGAATACTCTGCTGCGCGGACTCAACAGTTGCGCGTGCATCATCGGGTTACTCTCGTTGTTGTTATCGATTGCGTCGGGTCATTCTAAGGCCGTATCTGCAGCGGTGTGTCAGTGGGCTGACCTGTGGAAGGTTCTGGCCCTATCGCGAGCTGGCTCGCTCCCACAGTTGACCGCGTTCGCCCTGAAGTAACTTGGTCAATGTGGGAGCGAGCTGCTCGCGATAGGGCCATCAGTCTCAACATCAACGTTGACGGACACCCCGCATTCGCAAGCAGGCTCGTTCCCACAAAGATTCGATGATCGAGGCGATCAATCCTCGAGCGCACGAACCCGTTCGTGGCGCTGCTGCTCGTCAGGTTGCGCGGAGGTCTGCAAGGTAAAATCGAAGTCGATCTCGGCAAACCGGCCGCTGACACCATGGGCCGCCGCGCGCTGCGGGTCGTCGCTGAAGGTGATGTGGGCGATCAGCTCGTCGCGGGTGGCGTAGGCAAAATCGTCATGCAGGTACTGATCGCCATCGAGGTTGATCTGGGTGGTCAGGTGACGATGGTCCGGCGCGGAGATAAAGAAGTGAATGTGCGCCGGACGCTGGCCATGACGGCCCAGTTGATCGAGCAATTGCTGGGTCGGACCGTCCGGCGGGCAACCGTAGCCCGACGGCACGATGCTGCGGAAACGGTAGCGGCCCTCGGCATCGGTGACGATGCGGCGGCGCAGGTTGAATTCCGATTGCGTGGTATCGAAGTAGGAATACGTGCCGCCCGTGTTGGCGTGCCAGACATCCACCACTGCGCCGGCCAAAGGTTCGCCAGCGGTGTTGCGTACCTGGCCCTGCATGAACAGAACCACGCCCGGATCAACGCCATCGTCCAGTCGTGCCTCACCCTCGGACAACGGCGCGCCCGCCACATACAACGGGCCTTCGATGGTCCGCGGCGTACCGCCCGCCTTCCCCGCCTGCTCGTCCTCGGCGTCCATCAGCAAGTCCAGGTAGTGTTCCAGGCCGAGGCCGGCCACCAGCAAACCGGCCTCCTGGCGCGCGCCCAGCACGTTGAGGTAATTGACCGCTTTCCAGAACTCTTCCGGGGTCACGGCGAGGTCTTCGATGATGTTTACCGAATCACGCAAAATACGGTAAACCAAGGCTTTGACCCGCGGGTCGCCAGCGTCGTTGAGCAAGCCGCTGGCGTCTTCGAGAAACTTCTGGGCACTGGCAGTGTGGGAAATCTTGACGTTCATTTTTTGGGGTTCCTCATCTTGTAATTATGGGCGTAGCGAACTGAACAGGCTGGGTTCAGCGGTCATCCTCGCGGATGGAAGAAGGATGCCGGCACATCGCATCGACCTCGATCGCCATGTACGGAAACAGCGGCAATTGCATCAGCAGGTCGTGCAGTTCCTGAACGCTGTCGACGTCGAAAACGCTGTAATTGGCATAGTGCCCGGCGATGCGCCACAGGTGACGCCATTTGCCTTGCTCTTGCAGGCGCTGGGCCAGGGCTTTTTCATCGGACTTGAGCTGGGTGGCGAGATCCGGGTTGATGTCGACCGGCAGATTCACGGTCATTTTTACGTGAAATAGCATGATGCTCTCCTCAGGCTTGATGAACGGAAGTGGATGTTTTGTCGCGCCGGAAAAACGCCAGGCGTTCCTCATCCAGGCTCAGGCCAAGGCCTGGTGTTTGCGGCACGTGCAGCGCAAAGTCGCGATAGACCAGCGGCTCGCTGAGCACGTCTTCCGTCAGCAGCAATGGGCCGAACAGCTCGGTGTCCCAAGCCAGTTTATTCAGGGTGATAAAGGCATGGGCCGAGGCCAGCGTGCCGATCCCTCCTTCAAGCATAGTGCCGCCGTACAGACCGATACCGGCAGCTTCGGCGATGGCGGCGGTCCGCAGCACGGCCCGTGGCCCGCCGTTCTTGGCGATTTTCAGGGCGAACACCGAAGCGGCCCCTTCACGCGCCAGATTGAAAGCGTCTTCCACGCACTCGATGGACTCATCGGCCATGATCGGCGCCGGGCTCATGGCGTTCAGGCGCACCATGCCCGCGCGGTTGGTGCGTGAGATCGGCTGTTCGATCAAGTCGATGCCGTTGCTGCCCAGTATCCGGCAGGCGCGCAGTGCGACCGCCTCGTCCCAGGCTTGATTGACATCGACCCGCACGCTGGCGCGATCGCCCAGGGCTTTCTTGATGGCAATAACGTGGGCCAGGTCACGATTGACTTCTCCGGCACCGATTTTCAGTTTGAAGATCCGGTGGCGCCGCAGGTCGAGCATTTTTTCCGCTTCGGCGATGTCCTTGTCGGTGTCGCCGCTGGCCAGGGTCCAGGCCACCGGCAGCGCATCACGAACGCGACCGCCCAGCAACTCACTGACCGGCAGGCCAAGGCGTTTGCCCTGGGCGTCGAGCAAGGCGGTTTCGATACCTGATTTGGCAAACGTGTTACCTCGAATGCTGCGCTCCAGGCGCAACATCGCCGCATTGATGTTGCCGCTGTTCTCACCGATCAGCAGTGGCGCGAAGTGTTTGTCGATATTGGTCTTGATGCTGTCCGGGCTTTCATTGCCATAGGCCAGGCCACCGATGGTGGTGGACTCACCAATGCCTTCGATGCCATCGGCGCAGCGCACGCGGATGATCACCAGGGTCTGGTTCTGCATGGTGTGCATGGCCAGTTTGTGCGGGCGAATGGTCGGCAGATCGACGATGATCGTCTCGATCGATTCAATGGCAGTTGCACGCATGTCGATACCCGTCAGGTTCTTTAAGTTCTGAAATGGATTCTCATACGGCTTTTTGCCCACGGCCAATATAGAATTGGTCTGGATCGATACCTTAAAGGTATTCAACTGCTCAATGCCTGGAGGCACCATGGAATTGCGTCACCTGCGGTATTTTCAGGTGTTGGCTCAAACCCTCAATTTCACCCGCGCCGCCGAACTGCTGCACATTGCCCAGCCCCCGTTGAGCCGACAGATCCAGCAACTGGAAGATGAACTCGGGGTGTTATTGCTCGAGCGTGGCCGTCCGCTGAAGCTGACCGACGCCGGGCGCTTCTTCCATGAACACTCCACCGCCTTGCTCGAACAGCTGGCCAAGGTCTGCGACAACACCAAGCGCATCGGCCTGGGGGAAAAGACCTGGCTGGGCATCGGTTTTGCGCCATCGACGCTGTATGGCGTGCTGCCAGAACTGATTCGTCGCTTGCGCAGTGGCGAGCCTCTGGAGCTTGAGCTCGGGCTTTCGGAAATGACCACGCTGCAACAGGTGCAGGCGCTCAAGGCCGGGCGCATAGACATCGGTTTCGGGCGGATCCGCATCGACGACCCGGCGATCATCCAGACGGTATTGACTGAAGATCGGCTGGTCGCCGCCCTGCCTGCCGGCCACCCACTGCTGGCCGGGCCGATCAGTCTGCGCCAACTGGCGAAAGAGCCTTTTGTGCTGTACCCCGGCAATCCACGCCCCAGCTACGCCGACCACGTTATTGCGCTGTTCGAATCCTACGGCGTGAGCATCCACGTGGCGCAATGGACCAACGAACTGCAAACAGCAATCGGTCTGGTAGGGGCCGGTATCGGGGTCACACTGGTGCCCGCGTCGGTGCAGTTGCTGCACCGCGACGACATTGGTTTCACCCCGTTGCTGGAAGACAACGCGACGTCACCGATCATTCTCAGTCAGCGCGTGGGCGATGTGACGCAGGGGTTGAATCATTGCTTGAAGATAATTGATGAACTGCTGCCCCGCTAACCGGCAAAGGCCCGGCGCCCGGCACGCAGTTCGGTGCGTAATTCGCCAATAAGGTCGGAGATCGCGCGAACGGTGGTCAGCCTGGCGGGCGTTACACAGGGAATGAGCAAATCGATGCGCCCGGTGGCCGGGTCGTACACTTTGATCCGCAACAATCCATTGGGATTCACTGTGCACTCGCAGGAGAGCGGCTTAAAACCGGACTCTACAATGATGCAAAGGACTGAAATAGAAACCATGACTGACGCCTCCTTGGCGGCTCATCGGATTCGACCCGCTGAGGATAGATCCATTTTCGCCCGTCTGCGCCCGCCGGCCTCACATTAAGTGTTAGCTGTTTCTCATTTTGCTGAAGTTCTAATGAGAATCCCCGTCCCACAACCAATTCCAGATCCCCGGCAACTTCACTGCCTCTGAACCGCTTCTGACGGTGCGCGCCAAAGCCGCCCGTTGCAGCGCCGCCCTGTCGTCGTAAAACGGCTTCTGCGCCACCGTCACCCCCGTGGCACGGGCGCTGTCGAGGAGGATTTGCAGGTATTCGCGGGCATGCCGGGCGGTGTAGCGATTAAGGTCGTGGAAGGTCACCACCACCGGAATCACACCGTCCACCGTCGGCAATTCGCCCAATGCAATGCGCTCACGCACTTCGGACAGTTGCCGCAACATGTTGGCCCGTCGCCGCGGGCTGGCGTTGAAGCCCCAGATCTTGCCGTCGTTGGCGCTCAGGTCGGTCAGCAGCAGGTGCAGGCCATGTCGCTGATAGGCGGCGAACACGCGTTTGTCATAGCTCCAGAACGGCGGACGCACCAGGGTGGGCGGTGCGCCGGTGATTGCGGCAATGTCGGCACTGCCCTTGCTCAATGATTGCTCCAGCGCTTGCGGGCTCAGCGAGCGGTGATTGGTGTGCGAGTGGGTCGCCGTGTGGAAACCCAGCACATGCCCTTCAGCCTGCTCCCGGTGCATGACCCCGCGCCCGATGTCGCTGTCGCCGGCCCGTGGCGCGCCGGTCTGCACGAAGAACACCGCTTTGATCCCCGGTTGCACCGGGTTCTGCGCGAGGCTGTCGAGCACCGTCATGCTCGGGTTCCAGAAACTTGACGCGCTGGGACCGTCGTCGAAGGTCAGCACAAAGCGGATCGGTGGCTGCGCGCGCAGACGCTGTTCGGTCTGCGGGGTCAGCTCGATCGGTGAAGCGATGCAGCCAGCGAGCCCGACAGCGATGGCTAGCGTAGTGAGAGCCTTGAACAACTGTTTCATGGTTTGCCTTGGGCCAGACCGTAATGGTCATCACGTTAAAACGGCAAAAACCCTTCGCCCATTGATCCCTTGTCAGCCCGCAGGTCGCTGCAGGCCGAGGTTGGATCAGGGTACACAGTGTTTGGTTCCAGCGCTCACCCTCGTGGCTTACCGCGCCAACGACTGCTGGAACCATCGCCAGAGCTACATTCGTCAGGAATTGGCCGTTCAACCACAGCATCCTCGCGAAGGACGGTACCCGTGCTCCTACACTAAAAGCTCAAGCCTGAGGATTAACCGATGTGCGGACGACTCTCGCAGTACCGTGGCATTCACGACTTTGTCGCGGTGCTGAGCATTCCCGACGCGCTGATCAACCATGTCGGTGATGAACCGCTGGCCCGCTACAACGCCGCGCCCACCACTCAACTCGCCCTCCTGCACCTTGAGCCTGACGGGTTGCACGCCGATTCGGTGCGCTGGGGATGGCGGCCGCACTGGGCGAAGGACCGGGCGGCGCCAATCAATGCCCGGGTCGAGAAAGTCGCTCATGGCCCGTTCTTCCGGGCGATCTGGCCGCACCGTGCGATTGTGCCGATCGACAACTGGTTCGAATGGGTGGATGCCGGCGACACGACGCGGCAGCCGTGGCTGATTCGTCGACGGGATCGGGCGCCGATCTACTGCGCGGCGATCGGCCAGTTCCCCCACGGTTGCAGCGAGCCGCGCGGCGACGACGGTTTCGTCATCATCACGGCGGACAGCGCTGGCGGCATGCTCGACATTCATGACCGACGGCCAGTGGTGTTGTCTGTGCAACTGGCACATGAATGGCTGGACCCGGCTACGCCTAAAGAGCGTGCCGAGCAGATGGTGCTCATGCAAGGTGAAGTCAGTGAAGTGTTCGAGTGGTACAGGGTCGATAAGGCAGTGGGAAATGTCAGGAACCAGAGTGCAATGTTGATTGATAAGCTGACTTGAATTGGATCCATTTCCGGTTTCTGAATAGCCGAACGGCATAAACGTTACACAGACTGTTTCATCCAAGAAACACTAAAAGGAATGCGGCAAAACGATGCATTAACCGCTTGTCTGACAATTGAATTGTTGTACATACATTTAGTAGTGCTACAGATAGCATGCGCGCCGCATTTCCCCTGGCAGTACCTAATTGACCAAAGAGTCAATAAACAAGGAAATCCCTAAATCCAACGAGCCTTGCAGAGAACTAAGTTGCGCGAAGATCTTGTCATTAATCAAGTCGGCGGTCTGGAGTGCGTGTACCTGTCGCTGACAGAACGCTATCAACTTGACTGCTTTATCGGGCAATACATAAAGACCCGAAACCTGCGTTCCATCCCCAATATCAACGACATCCTGCGCTCAACCCTCGCAGCCTACTCCGGCAAGCCGCCAGTCATGGTCAACGAATTGAATGCCTGGATCGACAAGACGTTGGGCTACCGGGCCTCCCACCCGGATTTTCCGTCACTGGACGATATTTGAAGTGAGGCGCTGCTGAGTTCAGCACAAGACTGAACGAACCGAACATTGTTGCACTCTGAAGAAGAGGCCCATCGAGGCCTCTTTTTTTCAGCTCTTATCCGCACAAGGATTGCACCCCAGACTTTGCGAATTGCCCGTTCGATGCCTGAATCAAAGCCCTGGCGAATTTAAGGAGGAATACATGAGCGAACTCGTTCCCTATGCCGTGCATTATTTGCTCGATGGCGTTCGTCAGCACTTTTTCAAACTGGCTGAACAGTTCTCCGATGTTGACGCGATTCGTTCAGCCTCGGCGCATGCCTTTCCGCAATCCGACGGAAAGATCGCCGCACACGCCTCCCCCGAAACGGCGCGCTTGAGCGCTCAACAACTGGGTATCACGCAGATACGTTGGAATGAGGCGATCTGACGGCCTTACCCGCCCGCTTGATCGCGAATGACTGTTCAATCAAGCAAAGTACTTCAGACACACCTGCTTTTGTGGCGAGGGCGCTTGCTTGACTGAAGATCAGCGGTGGGGGATGCGGACCCGTCAGGGCTTCAGCGGACGCTCTTGGTCACGATCTGACAGTTCTTTACCATCGTCGGGGTGCTTCCAGTCCGGTGTCGAACGCCTCTGTCGCTCAAGCTCTTCTTGAGTCGGTTCATCCTCATCTTCATCCAGATCAGGACGTTTTGGTTCATTGGCCATACGCGCCTCGCTTCCTGAAGGAGTTCCCTTTAAGCGTAGAACAGTTTCCGAAGCGCGACTCAAAGCCACCAGCGCAGCAAAAAGAAAAACCCCATGCTCAAAAGCATGCTGAGCAAGGTATTGCGGGTGTACAGCACCAATCCCACCGCCACCAGCGAACTGATCAGGTACGGGTTGTCCCACTGCAGATTCAGCTGTTTGTCCGGCATGAACACAATCGGTCCGCAGATCGCGGTCAACATCCCCGGCACGGCAAAACCGAGGAACTGCCGGGCATTGCTGCTCAAGCGCAGCGGCAGTCGTGGTTCGAGGAATACGTAGCGGTTCAGGAAGACGAGCACGCCCATCCCGATAATTACAGCCCAGACCATCATGTGCGCCCCCCATGGAATTTGTTGCAGATGAAGCCTGCAGTCATGCCCGCCAACCCCGACAGCACCAGCGCCGAGCCCCATTGCCAGTAGCTGAACAACACGGAACAAAACAGCGAAACCGCGACGCAGACCACCGTCGGAACGTTGCGTACCACCGGGGTGATCAGGGCAATGAAGGTCGCAGCGATGGAGAAGTCCAGCCCCAAGTGTTCGAGGCCGGGAATGCTGCTGCCGAGGACGATGCCGGCCAGCGTGAACAGGTTCCAGGCGATATAAAACGTCAGGCCAACACCCAGGGCGTACCAGCGATTGAACTGCTGTTTGTCATGCTGGCTGGTCAAAGCGAACAGCTCGTCAGTGAGCAAAAACCCCAGCCCCACGCGCCAGCGACCCGGCAGCGGTGAAATCACCGAACGCATACTCATTCCGTACAGCAAATGCTGGGAGGTCAGTAACAGCGTGGTCAGCAAAATCGAAAAGATCCCGGCACCGCCCTTGAGCATGCCGATGGCGACCAATTGCGCGGCACCGGCAAACACAATGCTCGACAACCCTTGACCTTGCAGCGGCGTGAGATTGGCCTCGATGGCCATGGACCCGGCCAGCAGACCCCAGGGCGCGGTCGCCAGGGACAACGGCATGATCGCTACAGCGCCGCGAAGAAAGGCACTGCGCGGCATGAGTGAGTTCGACATAAAGCTCTACAACCAGGGGAAGACGCCAGACTGTGCCAGCAGTTGCGTTCGATGGCTTGAACAATCTTGCGCACTTGCGGGCAGCACTTGCCGAATGGCTCTGGGCAGCAGCAAGGAACAGAACCCGAGTACCATGGAGCCATTCGCCTAACGCGTCAGGGAGTCGACATGCTTTACCGGATCGCCGCCGATGGGCTGGTGCTGTTTCATTTGCTGTTCATTCTGTTCGTGCTGTTCGGCGGGCTGCTGGTGCTCAAATGGCGACCGCTGATCTGGTGGCACCTGCCCGCTGCTGTGTGGGGCGTGAGTGTGGAAGTCTTCCACCTGATGTGTCCCCTGACTCAATGGGAAAACGTCATGCGCCAAGCCGCTGGGCAAACCGGTTACGGCGGTGGCTTCATCGAACACTACGTGTGGCCGGTCATTTACCCCGCAGGGCTGACACCGGCGATTCAACTGGCGCTGGGCAGCGTGGTGCTGGTGATCAACGTCATGGTCTATCTTCGGCTGATCAGGTTGTGGAAGTTACGCCGGGCAGCCTGAAATACCCGCCGAGAATCGAAAATGCTGTCGATTGAAGACCTGACGTTGCTTCAAGCCATCCGCGAAACCGGCAGCCTGTCGCGGACCTGGGCAAAGCGCCTTCTACCGTGTCCTGCAGTCCAGGGCAGTGACCGCTTCGTTTCAAGTCAGTTGGCGATGACGCTCATGTTCCGCCCACTGGCCTTGGCCACGTACAACGCTTTGTCCGCAGCGGTGACCAGGTCGTCGGGCTGATCCTGCGAGGCCGGGTTGTAGGCGCAAACCCCCACGCTGACCGTCACCATACCCTCAGGGCATTCGCTGTGTACGATGCCGGCCTGCTGCACCCCGCGACGAATTTTTTCGGCGACCAGAAACGCCCCCACATAGTCGGTGCCGGGCAGCACCACCGTGAACTCCTCGCCGCCATAGCGGGCGGCCAGATCGCCGGGGCGTTTGATGTTGTCCTTGATAATCGCGCTGATTTTGCGCAGACAGTCATCACCCGCCACGTGCCCATAACGATCATTGAAGCTCTTGAAGTGATCGACATCGATCATCAGCATGGCGAGGTGGGTCACCGTGCGCCGGGCCCGGCCCATTTCCGCGAGGATGAACAGATCGAACTGACGCCGGTTGGAGAGCCCGGTGAGTGCGTCTTCGAGCGCCAGCAATTCAAGGCTGCGGTTGACCTCGATGAGCTTTTCCCGGGCATCAAGCAGCACGCTCTGAAAATGATTCTGCTGCTTCATGAAGCGAATGAGGCGATAGCCGAGCCCTCCCAGAAACACCAAAAGCAACAGCACGATGCCAGCGCTGAGGATGGACTCCTCGCGCCAGCCGGCCAGGACGTCTCGCTTGTCCAGGCCGGCAAAGACGATCAGCGGATAACCATCAACCCGTCGAAACCCCACCACTCGCTCCACACCATCAACATATGACTTGACGGTGGCCGTGCCGGAATTGCCCTTGGGCAACAGCTGCATGAACAGCGGCCCCTTGGCGACGCTGGTGCCGACGTCTGCTTCGTTGAATGGTCGGCGAACGACGATGCTGCCATCGTCGGCGATCAGGTTGATCACGCCGTTTTGGCCCATGTCGATGCTGTCGTACAGCGCGAGAAAATGGTCGAGGTAGATCGTTGCCAGCGCCACACCGGCGAAACTGCCATCTGGATGATTGATCCTGCGTGACACGGTCATGATCCATTCGCGGGTCGATCGACTCTTGATCGACGGTCCGATATGAGGTCCCCGGTCAGTATGATCACGATGGTAGATGAAGTATTCACGGTCGGAATTGTTCGCACCGGGTATATCCGCACCGTTGGAATTGGCGATCCACCCCCCTTTTTCGTCAAATACGAACAGACCATGGAGCTGGGTCAGCTCACTGCGTTGGGCGGCGAGCAAACGTCTGAATCTGGGCAGCTGCGCTGAGGCCACACCCTCGTTTTCGACGCGGTCCACCAAGGCAAACAGCAGCGTATCGGCCTGTTTGATTGACGACTGCGCTTGCGACGTCAGGGTCTGGGCAAGGTTGGACATTGCCACTTCTTTGTCATGCAAATGGTACTGGCGCGAGTTCCAGGCTTCCCAGATCACAATGGCCGTCAAGGACAGGCACACCGCCACGAGCAGGACAACCGCGTAGCGGACCCTGCGCCGGGACTCGATTTGCTCGCCCCCCCAAGGCGCGACGGGCCGGCTGTGTTCAATTCGGTCGTTGATGGACGGATGCCCCATGACGCTCCCTGACTCGTTATGACATGGCGACTTTTCCCGTTCGCCCTTTTAGCGCCATCCAGTCGTGCCTGACACTCGGACCGCTATGCTCCACCAGAAACAAGATAGGCGATTTGCTCGCGTTGTGACGGGTTTGTGTGGGGTGAGGATGCGACCCCACGGGATTTACTTCGGTGTCTGCTTCACCGCTTCAAGCCAGGCCGGGTTCAGTTGTGTCTGTTCGGTATCGAGGCCCAGCGCTTCCATCCGCGCCTTGTGTTGCTCCACTTCCCGGCTCAATTGCCCATGGTCGCTGGAGTTGCCGTCCAGTTCGTGCATCTGGCTCAAGCCCAGATGGTAGAAACGCAGCAGTTTCATGGCCGTCGGATCACCCGCCTCCACCGCCGCCGTCACTTGATGCATCACATTGGTGATGCTCATCAGGCTGCGCTTGAGCTGCCAGCCGTACACCGCCGGCGCCATCCAGGCCTGAGACCAGAACATGCCGCGCATCAGCGCCACCATCAGCAGCACCGCGACAAACACGCCGCCGACGTTAAATCGCAGATTGTCGCCCCCCGGCTCGCCAAACAACGCCACCGCCGCAGTGGACAGCACCATCGCCAGCGCCAGAAATATCAGCGCAATAATGACCGTGCTGCGCCGCGTCTGCTTTCGAAAGAGTTCGGCGTTCATCGGCTGGATTTCGAACATCGTGACGGGGTTCCTTGCATCAATGGTAAAAGGCTCGGTGAGCGAAAAGACTGCGGGGCATTATCGCCCCTGTGCAGGATTTAGCTATGCTGGGCGCCTCTTCATCTTTTCATCGTCAAACGGGGAACATGGCGATACAGCGCAGTTCGTGCCATCTTCTTTCTTGGATACACACTATTCGGATGCCATTTGCCTGTTTGAACGGCATCGTTTTAAGGATCATTGAATGACCCAACGACAAGTAATCAACGCCTCCGTCAGCCCTAAAGGCAGCCTGGAAACCCTTTCTCAACGTGAAGTACAGCAACTGAGCGAAGCCGGATCCGGCAGCACCTACACCTTATTCCGCCAGTGCGCCCTGGCCATCCTCAATACCGGCGCCCATGTTGATAACGCCAAGACCATCCTTGAAGCCTACAAAGATTTCGAAATCCGCATCCACCAGCAGGACCGCGGCGTCCGCCTGGAACTGCTGAATGCCCCCGCTGACGCCTTCGTCGACGGCGAAATGATCGCCAGCACCCGGGAAATGCTGTTCAGCGCCCTGCGTGACATCGTCTACACCGAAAACGAGCTCGACGCCCAGCGCATCGACCTGAGCACCTCCCAGGGCATCAGCGACTACGTCTTCCACCTGCTGCGCAACGCCCGCACCCTGCGCCCCGGTGTCGAGCCGAAGATCGTGGTGTGCTGGGGTGGCCACTCGATCAACACCGAAGAATACAAATACACCAAGAAAGTCGGCCATGAACTGGGCCTGCGCAGCCTCGACATCTGCACCGGTTGCGGCCCCGGCGTGATGAAAGGCCCGATGAAAGGCGCGACCATCGCCCACGCCAAGCAACGCATCCACGGTGGCCGCTACCTCGGTTTGACCGAGCCCGGCATCATCGCCGCCGAAGCGCCGAACCCGATCGTCAACGAACTGGTGATCCTGCCGGACATCGAGAAACGCCTGGAAGCCTTCGTGCGCGTGGGCCACGGCATCATCATTTTCCCGGGCGGCGCCGGCACAGCCGAAGAGTTCCTGTACCTGCTCGGCATCCTCATGCACCCGGACAACGCAGGCCTGCCCTTCCCTGTGGTGCTCACCGGGCCGAAACATGCGGCGCCGTATCTGGAGCAACTCGACGCGTTTGTCGGCGCAACGCTGGGTGACGCCGCGAAACAACACTACGAAATCATCATCGACGACCCGGCCGAAGTCGCGCGCCAGATGACCCAAGGCCTCAAAGCAGTCAAACAGTTCCGCCGCGAGCGCAATGACGCGTTCCATTTCAACTGGCTGCTGAAAATCGACGAAGGCTTCCAGCGCCCGTTCGACCCGACCCACGAAAACATGGCCAACCTCAAACTCAGCCGCGACCTGCCACCCCACGAACTGGCGGCCAACCTGCGCCGCGCGTTCTCCGGCATCGTCGCCGGCAACGTCAAGGACAAGGGCATCCGACTGATCGAAGAACACGGCCCTTACCAGATCCGTGGCGATGCGGCGGTCATGCATCCGCTTGATCAATTGCTCAAGGCCTTCGTTGCGCAGCACCGGATGAAACTGCCGGGTGGCGCGGCTTATGTTCCGTGTTATCAGGTGGTTGCATAACGAAGCTTATGTGAGCTGTAACATCGCGAGTCGGCCTTGTGGAAGCGAGGCTGCTCGCGATGAGGCCGGTACATCCAACTGTGCTGTTGCCTGTACGACCGCTATCGCGAGCAGGCTCGCTCCTACAGGTTGAACGGGCAAATCCGGGGAATCTGGTCGACCCGAAGGCCGCCAAGCTCAGCCGCCCTGATTGCCACACGCCGCAAAATTGCTGTAATCCAACACCTTCTGCGTACCGCTCGAATCCAGATACGTCATCCACGCATTCACAATCCCGCAATTTTCCCCGCCGTCTTCTACAGTGGAAATCACCTTCTTGATATCCCCATTTAAACGGCCGGAGGTATCTGCCATGTGTCGTAAAACCGGGACTATTAAGGCGTAAGGTGTCACACAGGGCAGCCGATACCCGCCCCTGAAAAAAACCGACTTGTATGCCCCTGTATCAAAGTCATCTCCAGATACAGTGAGATACAAAGGCCGGCAGGCAGGTGCGGCGTGGCTCCCTAGAATGCGCGACGTGCGAATAACAAGAGGTTTGAGCAATGGAACACGTGAACCACATCCTGATCGTCGATGACGATCGCGAGATCCGTGAACTGGTCGGTAATTACCTGAAAAAGAACGGCCTGCGCACCACTGTGGTTGCCGATGGCCGGCAGATGCGCAGCTTTCTTGAAACCAACACCGTAGACCTGATCGTGCTCGACATCATGATGCCCGGCGATGACGGCCTGCTGCTGTGCCGCGAACTGCGCTCAGGCAAACACAAAGCCACGCCGATCCTGATGCTCACCGCCCGCAACGACGAAACCGACCGCATCCTCGGCCTGGAAATGGGCGCGGACGATTACCTGACCAAACCGTTCTCCGCCCGCGAACTGCTGGCGCGGATCAACGCCGTACTGCGCCGCACCCGGATGCTGCCGCCCAACCTGCTCATCACCGAAAGCGGCCGGTTGCTGGGCTTCGGCCGCTGGCGCCTGGACACCACCGCCCGCCACTTGCTGGACGAAGACGACACGATGGTTGCACTCAGTGGCGCCGAGTACCGCTTGCTCCGGGTATTTCTCGATCACCCGCAGCGCGTGCTCAGTCGCGACCAGTTGCTCAACCTCACCCAGGGCCGCGACGCCGACCTGTTCGACCGCTCCATCGACTTGCTGGTGAGCCGCCTGCGCCAACGGCTGATGGATGACTCCCGGGAGTCGACCTACATCAAAACCGTGCGCAGCGAAGGCTACGTGTTCTCCTATCCCGTGGAATTGCTCGGCGCCGAATCATGAAACGCTACCTGTATTGGCCACGGACGCTGTCGGTGCGCAAGATGCCTTGGCGTTTACTCGCATCCAAGGTGCGCAACAGCATTTCCAGGCACACCTGAAACTCGCCGACGGCAGCCCGCTGACCATCGACGTCCGGCCATCGGTGATGCCGTTGTCCTCGTGGCTGCCGATGGTGCTGCTGGTGCAACTGACCCTTTTATTGATCCTCGCCCAGGCAGTGGACACCTAGGATCCGAACACCCACGCGGTGCATCTGGACGAAAAAGGCCCGACCGAAGTCGCCCATGCCGCCAAGGCGTTCAACGCCATGCGAAGGCGGCGGCCTGTGCGCCGAGCTCACCCTCGCGGCACAACCCTTGTAGCAACTCTGAGGCAAGGGTTTTGTATCCGTGTGTATAAGAACCCCGAACGGATACGTATAAGCCGATTTCAGCGCGTTCAAGCACACATCACCGATACACCCGGGCGTTTAACTGTGTTCACCGGATAGCAGCAGCTACCGACCCACACACATTCAAGCGCACGGAGAATCACCCATGTTCAATTTCTCGAAAGTCTCGTCCCTGGTACTCGGTCTGGCATTGGTTGGCGGCCTCGGCCTGTCGAACCTGGCGTCGGCCAATACCGTCAGCGCTGCGTCCCACAGCCAGATCCAGCAACTGTTGGTGGAAGGTGGCTCGGACCGGTTGCAACAGAATCGCGTCGCTGAATATGGCTCTGAAAACCTGCAAAACAACCGTGTTGCTGAAGGTGGCTCCGATCGCCTGATCGAGAACCGCGTTGCCGAAGGCGGCGCTGATCGCCTGCAAGAGCTTCGTGAGCGTGTGGCTGAAGGTGGCGCGGATCGCCTGCAAGAACTGCGCGAACGTGTCGCGTCGATCAGCCCGAAGAATGCCGTACAAGGGGGTGTTGTCGTCGCGGAGAATCGCCCTGAGTTCGGTTCCAAATATCAGCGTTACTGATCAAACTCTGCAAACCGCCAGAGATCAATTGTGGAAGCGAGCCGGCCCCGGGCGGCGTGGTGGTGGCGCGCTGGCAACAGGCGCTGGATGAAATGAGACGCGACGGACGTCTCGAACGACTCAGGCAGCGTTGGCCCAGCGACACCACCCCCCGCTGACAGTGGATCAACGCGCTCGATATCAACTATGCGCAAGGGTGTTTTCTCATCGCGACGCTCCAGCACTACAGTGGCCACATCTTCTCCCCACTCTACTGGAGCAACATCATGAAAAGCATCATTGGTCTTGGTTTCGCCCTGTCGGTTCTTGGCGCAACATCCGCCATCGCCGCCCCACATGCCACCTCGCAAGTCGTTGCGGCAGCCAAAGTCAGCCAACCGGCAACATTGAACGTGAACACTGTCGGCGTTGATCACAAAGACAGTCAGGCCAGCAAACTCTACGTCGCGGAAAACCGCCCTGAGTTTGGTTCGAAGTATCAGCGCTATTGATTAACGGCTTTGGGCCGTTTGAAACAGGAAACCCCGGGTAGATCCGATCTACCCGGGGTTTCTCGTATCCGGGCAGGCGTGTAACCGAATCACTGTAGATCGTAGGCTCCAGCGGCGCAGGCGCTGCCAAAGTCTACGATCATGTTCGCGTTTCAGGCCGCCATCTGGCCGCTGGCAATCGCCGCCGACGCGGCCAGCATCGCCCGCAACAACACCGCACACCCTGCCGCCAGATCATCCGGCGCGGCATTTTCGATTTCGTTGTGGCTGATGCCGCCTTCGCACGGCACGAAGATCATCCCGGCCGGGCCGAGTTCAGCGAGGAAGATCGCGTCGTGCCCTGCTCCGCTGACGATGTCCATGTGCGACAGCCCCAGACCTTGCGCAGCCCCGCGTACCGCTTCGACGCAACCCTTGTCGAAGTAGAGCGGCGGGAAGTCGGCGGTGGGTGTCAGTTCGAAGGTCAGGCCGTGCTCCTCGCAGGTGGTTTCGATGACTTCACGGACTTCGGCGATCATCGAGTCCAGGCGCGCCGGTTCCAGATGACGGAAATCCAGGGTCATGCGCACTTCGCCGGGGATGACATTGCGTGAGCCGGGATAGGCTTGCAGGCATCCGACGGTGCCGCAGGCATGAGGTTGATGGCCGAGAGCGGCGCGATTCACTGCGCCGACAATCACGGCAGCGCCGACCAAGGCGTCCTTGCGCAGGTGCATCGGCGTCGGGCCGGCGTGGGCTTCAACGCCGCGCAGTTTCAGGTCGAACCATTTCTGGCCGAGGGCGCCCATGACGATGCCGATGGTTTTGTGTTCGTCTTCGAGGATCGGGCCTTGCTCGATGTGCGCCTCGAAATAGGCACCGACGGCATGGCCGCTGACCGTGCGTGGGCCGGCGTAACCAATGGCATTCAACGCTTCGCCAACGGTGACGCCATCGGCATCGACCTTGGCCAGGGTTTCTTCGAGGGTGAATTTTTCCGCGAACACGCCGGAGCCCATCATGCACGGGGCGAAGCGCGACCCCTCTTCGTTGGTCCAGACCACCACTTCCAGCGGCGCCTCGGTTTCAACGCCGAGGTCGTTGAGGGTACGCAGCACCTCGACGCCGGCCAGCACACCGAAGCAGCCATCGAACTTGCCGCCCGTGGGTTGGGTGTCGATGTGGCTGCCGGTCATCACCGGGGGCAGGTTCGGGTTGCGGCCAGGGCGGCGGGCGAAGATGTTGCCGACGGCGTCGACGCTGACGGTGCAACCGGCGTCTTCACACCAGTTGACGAAAATGTCCCGGGCCTGGCGGTCGAGGTCGGTCAGGGCGAGGCGACAGACGCCACCCTTGACCGTGGCGCCGAGTTTGGCCAGGTCCATGAGCGACTGCCACAGGCGGTCGCGGTTGATGTGCTGATGGGTGGACTGCAGAACGTCTACAGCAGCGTTCATGGTGATCTCCTCAGGCAGTTCTTATGAATATTTGTTTGGTGTTTTTGAGGCCGTCTTCGCGAGCAAGCTTCGCTCCTAAAAGGAATACGCGAACCTGTAGGAGCGAGGCTTGCCCGCGAAGAGGCCAGTGCTCACACCGCAGATTTCGCGATTGACGCGCTAGGCCGCATTGAGCACAACCCGTAATAAATCAGCCCCCCCAGCGCCGAGCCGGTAAACCAGCCATAACTGTAGAACCAGCTGAACGCATCGCTGCCCAGGGACAGCAGCGTCAACGCCACCGGCACGCCAAAGGCGATAAACCCGAACCAGTTCCACGCCGGGTACACGTCATCGCGATACAGACCGGCCAGGTCCAGTTGCTGTTTCTTGATCAGGAAATAGTCCACCACCATGATCCCGGCGATCGGCCCCAACAGGCTCGAATAGCCCAGCAACCAATTGGAGTAAACCGTCTCCAGGCTCAGATCCGAAACGATCAATCCAAGCTTCTTCAACAGCTCATGGGCCATCAGCGCCAGGCCGACCAGGCCAGTGAGGATCACCGCCTTCGTGCGGTTGATGAGCTTGGGCGCGACGTTCTGGAAATCGTTGGTCGGCGACACGATGTTGGCCGCCGTGTTGGTGGACAACGTGGCAATGATGATCAGCGCCATGGCCACCGCGACCCAGACCGGGCTCTGAATGTGACCGATCAGGGTGACCGGATCGGAGACGCTGACGCCCACCAGTTTGACCGAGGCCGCCGTCATTACCACGCCCAGCGAGGCGAACAGGAACATGGTCAGGGGCAGTCCGATGATTTGCCCGACGATCTGGTCCTTCTGGCTTTTCGCATAACGACTGAAGTCCGGAATGTTCAGGGACAACGTGGCCCAGAACCCGACCATCGCGGTCAGCCCGGCGGCAAAGTAACTGACCACGCTGGCGCCTTCCGGGCGCTTGGGCGGGATCGCCATCAGTTCGGTCATCGACACGTTCGGCATGGCCCACACCAGCAGGCCTGCACCCACCAGCACCAACAGCGGTGCGGAGAGGGTTTCCAGCCATTTGATCGAGTCCGCACCGCGAATCACCACCCACAGGTTCAAGGCCCAGAACACCATGAAGCCAATTACCTCGCCGGTGCCGCCGAGGGCTTTCCAGCCGTCGAACACCGAGCCGAGAAACAGGTGAATGGCCAGTCCGCCAAACATGGTCTGAATGCCGAACCAGCCGCACGCCACCAGCGCCCGAATCAGGCAAGGAACGTTGGAGCCGAGGATGCCGAAGGACGAACGCAGCAGCACCGGAAACGGAATGCCGTACTTGGTACCGGGGAAAGCGTTCAGGGTCAGCGGGATCAATACGATGATATTGGCGAACAGAATCGCCAGCAGTGCTTCGCCGACGCTCAGACCGAAATAAGCGGTGAGTACGCCGCCGAGGGTGTAGGTCGGCACGCAGATCGCCATGCCAACCCACAGGGCGGTAATGTGCCATTTGTTCCAGGTTCGTTCACGCACCTTGGTCGGTGCCATGTCGTGGTTGTAACGGGGACTGTCGAGGACGTCGCTGCCGGCTTCGAGCTCAAACAAGCCGTCGCGCTCGGTCACTTGCGATCTGATCTGTTGCATGGCCGCTCCACTGTTCTTTGAATTATTTTTTGCTCATCAGGGGCTGTTGGCATCAATAAGCGTGCCGGGCACCCCGTTTGCGCATCGGGCAGTTCCACAAAAACTTCGCAACCAACTGATGTTTATCAGTTTTTATATACCGTCCAAATAGTCCCTCGGTTACTTGCCTGTTCACTCAGGCCGAATGCCGGGCAAGTTGTCCGAACCGTCAGGGCTCAATCTGGTGCATGGGTCTTTTTTTTCAAAGTTGCGCATCAACCATAGACCATCCTCAAGCAGCTGATTTCACATAAGAAATCTCGTTCATTTTGAGAACCTGTCAAGTGCGTCAAAATGGTTCAGGACCACACCATTTTGGTGATTTCACAATTTAATCGTTATTTATCAATATGTTAAAACAGCAATAAGCTTATAAAAAATATTCTTGCTCATTCCATAAACTCAGACTAGTTTCTATTCCTGACAGCGCTGACAGGAATACACCTGTTTGCGCCGGCTTCATATAAAACATTTAGAACCGACATAAGTCGGTCATTGCCTGCGAGGAACTCGGAATGTCTCTGTTGATCCGTGGCGCCACCGTTATTACCCATGATGAAAGTTATCGCGCCGACGTCTATTGCGCCGACGGCGTGATAAAAGCCATCGGCGACAATCTTGATGTTCCGGCCGGCGCCGAAGTGCTCGACGGCAGTGGCCAATACCTGATGCCCGGCGGCATCGACCCGCACACGCACATGCAACTGCCCTTCATGGGCACCGTGGCCAGTGAAGACTTTTTCAGTGGCACTGCGGCAGGCCTTGCCGGTGGCACCACGTCGATTATCGACTTCGTGATTCCCAACCCACAGCAATCCTTGATGGAGGCGTTTCATCAGTGGCGCGGCTGGGCCGAGAAGTCGGCGTCGGATTACGGTTTCCATGTCGCCATTACCTGGTGGAGCGAACAGGTGCGCGAGGAAATGGCGGAGCTGGTCAGCCAGCACGGGGTCAACAGCTTCAAGCATTTCATGGCGTACAAGAACGCGATCATGGCCGCCGACGACACCCTGGTAGCGAGTTTCGAGCGCTGCCTGGAGTTGGGCGCGGTTCCGACCGTGCATGCGGAAAACGGTGAGCTGGTCTATCACCTGCAACGCAAGTTGATGGCCCAGGGCATCACCGGTCCCGAAGCGCATCCACTGTCGCGACCTTCTCAAGTGGAAGGCGAAGCCGCGAGCAGGGCAATCCGCATTGCTGAAACCCTGGGCACGCCGCTGTACCTGGTGCATGTCTCGACCAAGGAAGCGCTGGACGAAATCACCTACGCCCGCAGCAAGGGCCAGCAGGTCTACGGCGAAGTGTTGGCCGGGCATCTGCTGCTGGACGACAGCGTCTACCAACACCCGGACTGGCAGACCGCCGCCGGTTACGTGATGAGCCCGCCCTTCCGTCCTCGCGGCCACCAGGAAGCGCTTTGGCACGGTTTGCAATCAGGCAACCTGCACACCACCGCCACGGACCACTGCTGCTTCTGTGCCGAACAAAAAGCCGCCGGGCGAGATGACTTCAGCAAAATCCCCAATGGCACTGCCGGTATCGAAGACCGCATGGCTGTGCTCTGGGATGAAGGGGTCAACACCGGCCGTTTGTCGATGCAGCACTTCGTGGCGCTGACCTCCACCAACACCGCGAAGATCTTCAACCTCTACCCGCGTAAAGGTGCGATCCGCGTGGGCGCTGATGCGGACCTGGTGCTGTGGGATCCGGAGGGCACGCGGACCATTTCGGCGAAGACTCACCACCAGCAGGTCGACTTCAACATCTTCGAAGGCAAGACCGTGCGCGGTGTGCCGAGCCATACCGTGAGCCAGGGCCGAGTGGTGTGGGCCGATGGTGATCTGCGCGCTGAGCGTGGTGCCGGGCGGTATGTCGAACGGCCGGCGTATCCGGCGGTGTTTGACTTGCTGAGCAAGCGGGCTGAGCAGAATAAGCCGACTGCCGTGAAACGCTGAAAATCCAGGCCTTCGGCCTTCGCGGGCAAGCCTCGCTCCTACAGTGGCACGCATTCCAAAAAACAGGAGCGAGGCTAGCCCGCAAAGAGGCCGGCAACGACAACACAAAACCAATGCCCATCAGAGGCAGTACCTCAATAACCGTGAGGCCAACACCGTGATCAAGTCCCTGAACCACCTCCCGCATCCCTATGAGAATGCGGCCGCCCTCGCCGGCCACTTCACCGACCTGGCACCGCCACTCAACGACCGTCAGGCGCATCTGGAAGCTTCGCGCTGCCTGTATTGCTACGACGCGCCGTGCGTGAATGCCTGCCCGAGCGAGATCGATATCCCGTCATTCATCCGCAACATCCATCAGGACAACGTCCAGGGCGCCGCGCAGAAAATCCTCTCGGCGAACATCCTCGGCGGCAGCTGCGCACGGGTGTGCCCGACGGAAATCCTCTGCCAGCAAGCCTGCGTGCGCAACAACGACCACGAGTGCGCACCGGTATTGATCGGCCTGTTGCAACGTTACGCCGTCGACAACGCGCACTTCAGCGAACACCCCTTCCAGCGCGCCGCCACCACCGGCAAACGCATCGCTGTGGTCGGTGCCGGCCCGGCCGGGTTGTCCTGCGCTCACCGCAGTGCGATGCATGGCCACGACGTGGTGATTTTCGAAGCACGGGAAAAGGCTGGCGGCCTCAACGAATACGGGATCGCCAAGTACAAACTGGTGGATGACTATGCGCAGAAGGAGCTTGAGTTCCTGCTGCAGATTGGCGGCATCGAAATCCGTCACGGCCAGAAACTCGGCGAAAACCTGACCCTCAGCGAACTGCATCAGCAATTCGACGCGGTGTTCCTTGGCCTCGGCCTCGCCGCCAGCAAGCAACTCGGCTTGCCTCACGAAGACGCCCCCGGCCTGCTCGCTGCCACCGATTACATCCGCGAACTGCGTCAGGCCGATGACCTGAGTCAACTGCCGCTGGCCGATCATTGCATCGTCCTCGGCGCCGGCAATACCGCCATCGACATGGCCGTGCAAATGGCCCGCCTCGGCGCTCACGACGTGAATCTGGTGTACCGCCGTGGTGTCGAGGAAATGGGCGCCACCGGTCACGAGCAGGACATCGCCAAGGCCAATCAGGTGCGCTTATTGACGTGGGCGCAACCCGAAGAAGTGCTGCTCGATGACCAAGGCAACGTGCGCGGCATGCGCTTCGCCCGCACGCACCTGGTGGACGGTCGTCTGCAAACCACCGGCGAAACCTTCGAGCTGGCCGCCGACGCGATCTTCAAAGCCATCGGCCAGGCCTTCGACGCCAGCGCCCTCGCCGATCCGCTGGCACGCGAACTCAAACGCCAGGGTGAGCGAATCCAGGTCGATGAACAGCTGCGTACCAGCATTCCCGGCGTGTATGCCGGTGGCGACTGCACCAGCCTCGATCAGGACCTCACCGTGCAAGCCGTGCAGCATGGCAAACGGGCGGCCGAGGCCATCAACGCTCAACTGATGCTCAACGTGGAGGCTGCGTAAATGGCCGATCTTTCGATTGTCTTCGCCGGCATCAAATCGCCGAATCCGTTCTGGCTGGCCTCCGCGCCGCCGACCGACAAGGCCTACAACGTGGTTCGTGCCTTTGAGGCTGGCTGGGGCGGCGTGGTCTGGAAAACCCTGGGTGAAGACCCGGCAGCGGTGAACGTGTCGTCGCGTTACTCCGCGCTCTTCGGTGCCAACCGTGAAGTGGTGGGCTTCAACAATATCGAGCTGATCACCGACCGCTCGCTGGAGATCAACCTGCGGGAAATCACCCAGGTCAAAAAGGACTGGCCGGACCGCGCGCTGATCGTGTCGCTGATGGTGCCCTGCGTCGAAGAGTCGTGGAAGTTCATCCTGCCGCTGGTGGAAGCCACCGGCGCCGACGGCATCGAATTGAACTTCGGTTGTCCCCACGGCATGCCGGAACGCGGCATGGGCGCGGCGGTCGGCCAGGTGCCGGAGTACGTCGAGCAGGTCACCCGTTGGTGCAAGACCTATTGCTCGCTGCCGGTGATCGTCAAGCTCACGCCGAACATCACCGACATCCGCGTCGCCGCCCGTGCGGCCCATCGCGGCGGGGCCGATGCGGTGTCGCTGATCAACACCATCAACTCGATCACCAGCGTCAATCTGGAGCGCATGGTCGCCAATCCCGCCGTGGGCAGCCAAAGCACCCACGGTGGTTATTGCGGTTCGGCTGTGAAGCCGATTGCGCTGAACATGGTCGCCGAAATCGCTCGTGATCCACAGACTCAGGGTTTGCCGATCTCCGGCATTGGCGGCATTGGCAGCTGGCGTGATGCCGCGGAATTCATCGCCCTGGGCAGCGGCTCGGTCCAGGTGTGCACCGCGGCGATGCTGCATGGCTTCCGGATTGTCGAGGAGATGAAGGACGGTCTGTCACGCTGGATGGACAGTCAGGGTTACGCCAGCATCCCGGAGTTTTCCGGTCGCGCAGTGGGCAATACCACGGACTGGAAGTACCTGGACATCAACTATCAAGTGATTGCGAAGATTGATCAGGACGCGTGCATTGGCTGCGGACGCTGCCACATTGCTTGCGAAGATACCTCGCACCAGGCGGTGGCCAGTTTGAAGCAAGCGGACGGAACGCATAAGTATGAAGTGATTGATGATGAGTGCGTCGGCTGCAACCTGTGCCAGATCACCTGCCCGGTGGAGGATTGCATCGAGATGGTGCCGATGGAGAACGGCAAGCCGTTTCTGGATTGGAATCATGACCCACGAAATCCCTACCATGTTGCCGTTTGAGATCTGCGTCGCCTGAGCCTTCGCCTGCGTCTTCGCGGGCAAGCCTCGCTCCTACAGGGCCAGCGTCGATTAATTAATCGTGGATCGACACAAAACCTGTAGGAGCGAGGCTTGCCCGCGAAGAGGCTGTCAGCTGCACCGCAAACCTCAAGGCTCCAACCCGATCCCCCGCAAAATCACACTCGTCACCGTCTGCACCGCCCGTTCGAACTGCATGTCCGACAGCGGCTGATGGTCGTTGAGGATATTCACCTGATGATCAAAGTCCGCGTAATGCTGGGTCGACGCCCAGATCATGTACAGCAGGCTTGAAGGCTCCACCGGCAGGATGCGTTTATCGTCCACCCACTGGCGGATTTTCGCTTCTTTCATCTTGGCCCAGTCGTACAGGCTCGCGTCCAGCGCTACGCCGAGGGTGGGGGCGCCGTGGATGATTTCATTGGCCCAGACTTTCGACCCATAAGGCCGGCTGCGCGAGTGGTTCATCTTGGCGCGGATGTAGCTGCTGAGCACTACGCGCGGATCATCGAACATCTCGAAGCACAGCGCGTCCTGCTTCCACACTTCCAGCAACCCCAACAGCACGGCGCTGTACAGCTCGCTTTTGGTGCTGAAGTAGTAATGCAGGTTGGAGCGCGGCAGTTGCACTTCGGCGGCAATGTCGGCCATGGCGGTGCCGCCGAAGCCTTTTTCGGCGAAGACCTTTTCGGCCCCCAGCAAAATCTTCTCGACGTTACTGCGACGAATCTCGATCTTGTGATTGCCCATGAGGGCTCCCTGACAACAGCGTTGGCCAAGACTAGCATCCGCTCTACCTCGCGGCGACAAGGGAAAAACGAAACTTCACTCGCAGGTAAACTGGCGCTCCTTTCGACCGGCCTCCGAGGCAGCGGCGGTGCCTCCTCGGCTCCTTGCCCCCGATAATCGTGAGCCGAACCGGATCCCACAGGGATTCGAGCACACCGGCGCAAGTCATCGTATAACTTCTGATTGACAATCCCTGAACGCCCCGCAAATAATCGCCCCAATGTTGTACGACGACGTATGACAAAAAATAAAAACAACAAGAAACAAGGGAGCGTCACTGTGAGCAAACTCGTCCGCAATTCCTTCGCCAGCACCCCTCGCCCGACCTTTGTATGCCGCACCACCCTGAGCCTGATCGGTTGCAGCGGCCTGGCCTTCGCCTTGCCGATGACCAGCTATGCAGAAGGTTTCGTTGATGACGCCAAAGCCACGTTGAACCTGCGTAACGCCTACATCAATCGCAATTACACCAACCCGGCCTATCCCCAGGGCAAGGCTGAGGAATGGACGCAAAACTTCATCCTCGACGCCAGGTCCGGATTCACCCCGGGCCCGGTCGGTTTCGGTGTGGATGTGCTGGGCTTGTACTCGCAAAAACTCGACGGAGGCAAAGGCACAGGCGGTACCCAGCTGCTGCCGATCCACGACGATGGCCGCCCGGCCGACAATTTCGGCCGCATGGGCGTGGCCCTCAAAGGCAAAATCTCCAAAACCGAAGTGAAGGTCGGGGAATGGATGCCGGTGCTGCCGATCCTGCGCTCCGACGACGGCCGCTCGCTGCCGCAAACCTTCCGTGGCGGCCAGGTGACGTCCACCGAGATCAGCGGCCTGACGCTCTACGGCGGCCAGTTCCGCCAGAACAGCCCGCGCAACGATGCGAGCATGGAAGACATGTCCATGAACACCAAGGCCGCGTTCACCTCGGACCGCTTCAACTTCGGCGGCGGCGAATACGCGTTCAACGACAAGCGCACCCAGGTCGGCGTCTGGTACTCGGAACTCAGCGACATTTACCAGCAGCAATATTTCAACCTGAGCCACAGCCAGCCCATCGGCGACTGGACCCTGGGCGCCAACCTCGGTTACTTCATCGGCAAGGAAGACGGCAGCGCTTTCGCTGGCGACCTCGACAACAAAACCGCATTCGCCATGCTCTCGGCCAAATATGGCGGCAACACCTTCTACGTCGGCCTGCAAAAACTCAGCGGCGACGATGTCTGGATGCGGGTCAACGGCACCAGCGGCGGCACCCTGGCCAACGACAGCTACAACTCAAGCTACGACAACGCCAAGGAAAAATCCTGGCAGATGCGTCACGACTATAACTTCGTCGCCCTCGGCGTCCCTGGCCTGACGATGATGAACCGCTACATCAGCGGCGATAACGTGCACACCGGGACGATCACCGATGGCAAGGAGTGGGGCCGCGAGTCGGAACTGGCCTACACCGTGCAAAGCGGCCCGCTGAAGAACCTCAACGTCAAATGGCGCAACGCGACCATCCGCAAGAGCTTCAGCACCAACGAATTCGATGAAAACCGCATTTTCATCAGCTACCCGATTTCGTTGCTGTAAGGCAGACATCCCTTGCGGGCTCACATCAATCCTGTGGTCAGAAGATCCTCTTATCACAGGGATGTGTGAAATGACCCTCCGTCATTTTCAACCAAAGTCGCGTTGACAAGACTCGGAAAGCCTTACGATACTTCAACAAAGTCATACGACAACCTACAACAATAATAGCGCCCCAAGGGACTCCCATGACCACCACTTCTACAGCCCCTTTCAATCGCCTGTTGCTGACCGGTGCCGCCGGTGGCCTCGGTAAAGTGCTACGCGAAAGCCTGCGCCCTTATGCCAATGTCATTCGCCTGTCGGACATCGCCGACATGTCCCCCGCCACCGATGACCGCGAAGAAGTCGTCAAATGCGACCTGGCGGACAAGCAGGCCGTCCACCAACTGGTCGAAGGGGTGGACGCGATCCTGCACTTTGGCGGCGTCTCGACGGAGCACTCGTTTGAAGAGATCCTCGGTGCCAACATCTGTGGGGTCTTCCACATCTACGAGGCCGCACGCCGCCATGGCGTGAAACGGGTGATTTTCGCCAGTTCCAACCACGTCATCGGCTTCTACAAGCAAGGCGAAATCATCGACGCCCACTGCCCTCGCCGCCCGGACAGCTATTACGGCTTGTCCAAGTCCTACGGCGAAGACATGGCCAGTTTCTATTTCGATCGCTACGGCATCGAGACCGTCAGCATCCGCATCGGCTCCTCGTTCCCGGAACCGCAGAACCGCCGAATGATGAGCACCTGGCTGAGTTTCGGCGACCTGACCCACTTGCTCGAACGCGCGCTGTACGCGCCGAACGTCGGGCACACCGTGGTGTACGGCATGTCCGACAACAAGAACGTCTGGTGGGACAACCGTTTCGCGACCGCCTTGGGCTATGCACCGCAGGACAGCTCTGAAGTGTTCCGCGAAAAAGTCGAAGCGCAGCCGATGCCTGCGGCGGACGACCCGGGCATGGTTTACCAGGGTGGCGCGTTTGTGGCGTCCGGCCCGTTCGGTGATTGAAGCCGCTGACTTCACTTGATCCCCACAACAAAAATCCAAGGGAATGAGTTGCCATGCAAGCCGAATTGATTGTTGATGCCCGTAACGTGGTAGGAGAAAGCCCGGTCTGGGTCCCCGAGGAAAACGCCCTGTACTGGGTGGATATTCCTGCCGGTGGATTGCAGCGCTGGAGCGCCGACAGCGGTCATGTCAATGCCTGGAAAGCCCCGCAGATGCTCGCCTGCATCGCCCGTCACCGCAATGGCGGTTGGGTGGCCGGGATGGAAAGCGGCTTCTTCCATTTGCAGCCGCACAACGACGGCAGCCTCGACAGCGAACTGCTGGCCCTCGTCGATCATGCCCGCGTCGACATGCGCCTGAACGACGGTCGCTGTGATCGTCAGGGCCGTTTCTGGGCCGGCAGCATGGTGCTGAACATGGGCGCCAACGCCGCCGATGGCACGTTGTATCGCTACAGCGCCGGGCAACGCGGACCGCTCGAAGCGCAACTCGGCGGGTTCATTGTGCCCAACGGCCTGGGCTTCAGCCCGGACGGCCGGACGATGTACCTGTCTGATTCCCATCCCCTGGTCCAGCAGATCTGGGCCTTCGATTACGACATCGACAGCGGCACGCCATCCAATCGGCGGTTGTTCGTCGACATGAATCAATTCCCCGGACGCCCCGACGGCGCCGCCGTTGATGCTGAAGGCGGCTACTGGATCTGCGCCAACGACGCCGGGCTGATTCACCGCTTCACCCCGGATGGCCGACTGGACCGCTCCGTCGCCGTGCCCGTGAAAAAACCCACCATGTGCGCCTTCGGTGGCAGTCGACTGGACACGCTGTTCGTGACCTCGATCCGCCCCGGTGACGACCATGACCCGCAATCACTGGCCGGCGGCGTGTTTGCGCTCAATCCCGGCGTCAAAGGTTTACCGGAACCGCTGTTCAACGATCTGCTTTAACCGCTTCTGCTACACCCTTGCGCCTTGAATACAAAAAAAATAACAAACTGGAGACACCCCCATGGACTTCAAACGCACCTTGCTCGCCGCTGCACTCCCTTTGGCCTTCACCCTCAGCAGTGCCGCTCAGGCGCTGGAAATCAAATTCGCCGACATCCACCCCACTGGTTATCCGACCGTGGTGGCCGAGGAGCAACTGGGTAAAACTCTGGTGGCCGACAGCAACGGCGCCCTGACCTTCAAGATGTTCGCCGGCGGTGTGCTCGGCTCGGAAAAAGAAGTGGTTGAACAAGCCCAGGTCGGCGCCATTCAGATGGCGCGGGTCAGCCTCGGTATCGTCGGGCCGGTGGTGCCGGACGTGAACGTGTTCAACATGCCGTTCGTGTTCCGCGACCAGGCGCACATGCGCAAGGTCATTGACGGTGAAGTCGGCGACGAGATCCTGGCCAAAATCACCGATTCCGAGTTTGGCCTGGTTGCCCTGGCCTGGATGGATGGCGGTACTCGCAACATCTACACCAAAAAACCGGTCAACAACCCCGAAGATCTCAAAGGCATGAAGATCCGCGTAATGGGCAACCCCATGTTCATCGAAACCATCAACGCCATGGGCGGTAACGGGATCGCGATGGACACTGGCGAAATCTTCAGTGCCTTGCAGACCGGTGTGATCGATGGCGCAGAAAACAACCCGCCAACGCTGCTTGAGCACAACCACTATCAAAACGCCAAGTTCTACAGCCTGACCGGCCACCTGATCCTGCCCGAGCCTATCGTGATGTCGAAAATCACCTGGGAAAAACTCACCCCCGAGCAGCAGACGCTGGTGAAGAAAGCAGCCAAAGCCGCACAGGCGCAGGAACGCATCTTGTGGGACGCGAAGACGGCCAGCAGTGAAGAAAAACTCAAGGCCGCCGGGGTCAAGTTCATCACCGTCGACAAGAAACCTTTCTATGAGGCAACCGCCTCGATCCGCGAAAAATACGGCGCGCCTTATGCCGACCTGATCAAGCGCATCGAAGCCGTTCAGTAACCCTCCTTGCCCTCATGAAAGGCCCGGCGCCATTGACGTGGGTATATGTCAGTGCGCGCCCGGTTACGGTGAAACCCGATGAAGAATCTGCTGCTACGCATTAACGACAGGATTTACATGACCTGCATCTGGGTAGCCGGTCTGTCGGTCCTGACCATTTCCCTGATCATTCCCTGGGGCGTCTTTGCCCGTTACGTGCTCGGCACCGGCTCAAGCTGGCCGGAGCCCGCCGCCATCTTGCTGATGATTGTCTTCACCTTCATCGGCGCCGCTGCCAGCTACCGCGCCGGCGCGCACATGGCCGTGGCCATGCTCACCGACCGCATACCCCCCGGAGTGCGCAATGCGATGGCGATTGTCTCGCAACTGCTGATGGCGACCATCTGCCTGTTCATGACTATCTGGGGCACCAAGCTCTGCCTGTCGACCTGGAACCAGTTCATGAGCGCAATGCCGACGCTGCGCGTGGGCATTACCTACATGCCGATCCCGATTGGCGGCTTGCTGACGCTGATCTTTGTCCTGGAAAAACTCTTGCTCGGTGACCAGAGCAACCGTCGGGTCGTGCGTTTCGACCTGGTTGAAGAAAGCGAAGGGGCTGCCTGAATGGACGCGTTGATTCTGTTGGGCAGTTTTATTGCACTGATCCTGATCGGCATGCCGGTCGCTTACGCACTGGGGCTTTCCGCCCTGATCGGTGCGTGGTGGATCGACATCCCGTTCCAGGCGCTGATGATTCAGGTCGCCGGCGGCGTGAACAAATTCTCGTTGCTGGCGATTCCGTTCTTCGTACTGGCCGGCGCGATCATGGCCGAGGGCGGCATGTCCCGCAGGCTGGTGGCCTTTGCCGGTGTGCTGGTCGGGTTTGTCCGTGGCGGCTTGTCGCTGGTCAACATCATGGCGTCGACCTTCTTCGGCGCAATCTCCGGCTCTTCGGTGGCGGATACCGCCTCAGTCGGCTCGGTGCTGATTCCTGAGATGGAACGCCGCGGCTACCCGCGGGAGTTTGCCACGGCCGTCACGGTCAGCGGCTCGGTGCAAGCGCTACTGACCCCGCCCAGCCACAACTCGGTGCTCTACTCCCTGGCCGCTGGCGGCACGGTGTCTATTGCGTCGCTGTTCATGGCCGGCGTCGTCCCGGGCCTGCTGATGAGCGCGTGCCTGATGGTGCTGTGCCTGATCTTCGCGAAAAAACGCAACTACCCCAAGGGCGAAGTCATCCCCTTGAAACAGGCGCTGAAAATCTGCGGCGAAGCCATGTGGGGCCTGATGGCGATGGTCATCATCCTCGGCGGGATTCTCTCGGGTATTTTCACCGCCACCGAATCGGCGGCGATTGCGGTGCTGTGGTCGTTCTTCGTGACCATGTTCATCTACCGCGACTACAAGTGGAGTGAACTGCCGAAGCTGATGCACCGCACGGTGCGGACGATTTCGATCGTGATGATCCTGATCGGCTTCGCGGCGAGCTTCGGCTACATCATGACGCTGATGCAGATTCCGTCGAAGATCACCACGATGTTCCTGACCCTGTCGGACAACCGTTACGTGATTCTGATGTGCATCAACGTCATGCTGCTGTTGCTCGGCACCGTGATGGACATGGCGCCGCTGATCCTGATCCTGACGCCGATCCTGATGCCGGTGATTCTGGGCATTGGCGTGGACCCGGTGCAGTTCGGCATGATCATGCTGGTGAACCTGGGGATCGGATTGATCACGCCGCCGGTGGGCGCGGTATTGTTTGTGGGGTCGGCCGTGGGCAAAGTCAGTATCGAAAAAACCGTGAAGGCGCTGTTGCCGTTCTATGCCGTGCTGTTCCTGGTGCTGCTGGGCGTGACCTACATTCCGGCGCTGTCGCTGTGGTTGCCACATTTGGTGTTGTAAAACCTTTTCTGCAGGCGCCAGGCTTGCCGGCGAAAGCGTCCCTGAGTGCGCCTTCGCCGGCACGCCTGGCGCCTACAAACAGCCTGTTCACCCATTACCAAAAAACCTGAATATCGCGGGTCAACATGACGCCAGAAATTCTCGAACTCAAAGACGAACTCACCCACCTCACCCTCGCCCCCGGACTCGGCGGCAGCGTTGTCAACTGGACCGTTCGCAGTACCGGGCAACCGCTGCTGCGCCACAACGACGCTCATGCGCTGAACACCGGCCTGCCGGGCAAGCTGGGCTGCTATCCCCTGGTCCCCTGGTCTAACCGCATCGCCGAAGGAGGTTTTGACTGCCCCGAAGGCTGGCTCGCCTTGACGCCCAACAGCCTCACCGATCCGTTACCGATTCACGGCAGCGCCTGGCAACAACCGTGGCAGGTGATGTCGCAGACCCATGACGAAGTCGTCCTGCAACTCAACAGCATTGCCCCCTTCGCCTATCGCGCCCGGCAGCGGTTTCATCTGAAAGAGGGCCGATTGAGTATCGATCTGCACGTCACCCACTTGGCCAAACACCCCGCGTGGCATGGGCTCGGCCTGCACCCGTACTTTCCGCGCACCGCCGACACGCGACTACAGGCTCAAGCGGAAAAAGTCTGGTTATGCGATCAATCTAAACTGCCGACCGAACGGATGGACGTGCCCGACGAGTGGGACTTTCATCAGCTCAAAACCCTGCCGGACACGCTGGTCGACAACGGTTTCTGCGAATGGGACGGTCATTGCCTGATCCAGCAACCCGAGCTCGGTTATGAACTGGAATGCCAGGCCACCGGCAGCGATAACTACCTGCTCTACTGCCCGGTGGGCCTGGGTTTTTTCTGCATCGAACCGGTCAGCCATCCGGTCAACGCCCACCACCTGCCGGGTCGGCCGGGGCTGCGTCTGCTGGAGCAAGGTCAATCCACCGAACTGGGTTTCAGCCTGCACTATCGCCGGCTTGATCAGCCCAACATCTGACTGAGCACTGCACGCAGCTTGCCGGGTTTCACCGGTTTGTTCAGCAGCGGCGCGTCGAGTCGCTGCAACGAGCGCCGACATTGGTCGGTGCGGTCGGCGGTGATAATCACCGCTGGAATCGTCCGGTTGAAATGCTCGCGCAAGTGCCGCACCACATCACAGCCCACCACCCCGTGATCGAGGTGGTAGTCCGCCAGGATCAGTTCCGGCGCCCGCCCCTGCAAGGCCGCCAGCGCTGAGTGTTCATCCGTGGCAATGACCACCTCGCAACCCCACTGCCCGAGCAGAGCGCTCATGCTCTCCAGAATGCTCACTTCGTTGTCCAGCACCAGCAGGCGCCGGCCCGGCAACGGGTTACCCGTACCCGGCTGCGGCGCGGCCAGACTGATCGGTAGCGGAATCTCATGGGAAATCGGCACGTCAATGCTGAACATCGAACCGCGTCCCGGGCGCGAATGTACGCCTATTTTATAGCCGAGGATCTTGGCGATACGCTCGACAATCGCCAGTCCGAGCCCCACGCCCTTACGGTCAGCGGCGCGCCCGACGTCCAGTTGATTGAATTCGAGGAAGATCGAGTCCAGCCGGTCCGCCGCGATCCCGCGCCCGGTGTCCCACACTTCCAGGCGCAGCATGTTGCCGCGCCGTCTGGCCCCCAGCAGAATGCAGCCCTCATCGGTATATCGGCAGGCGTTGCTGAGAAAGTTGCGCAGGATCCGCGTCATCAAGCGCAAGTCGGTGTGAATGGCGTAGTCGCCCATGTGCACCCGCAGGTTCAACCCGGCGGCCTCGGCCACCGACTGGAACTCCGAGACCAGCGGCGCGAGCAATTCGTCGAGGCGGTACAACGCGACGTCCGGCTTGACGGCAGCCTGATCGAGCCGGGAAATGTCGAGCAAATCGGTGAGCAAATCTTCAGCGCCTTCCAGGGCCTGGTGCGTGCGCTCCACCAGCACCTGCTCGACATCCGGCAATTTGCGCTCGCGTAACGTCGAGATCAGCAAACGGGCGGCGTTGAGCGGTTGCAGCAAGTCATGGCTGGCGGCAGCGAGGTATTTGTCCTTACTGCGGTTGGCGGCTTCGGCGGCGTCCCGGGCGTCGCGCAACGCTTCTGCGATCTGTTTACGCTGGGTGATCTGCTGTTGCAGGTTGCGATTGGCTTCGAGCAGTTCGTCGGTGCGCGCGGTCACCCGCTGCTCCAATTCGTCATTGAGTTGTTGCAGGCGCTGCTGGGCGATTTTGCGTTCGGTAATGTCGGCGACAAAGCCCTCTACCAGCCCTTCCTGATCGGGTTTGAGCAACAGGTTCATCAACACGTCAAGGCTGCTGCCGTCCTTGCGCCGCAATTGGGTTTCATAACCGTGCAGGCTGCCTTGGTGGCGGAGGATTTCGCCGATGTTCTCCAGCTCCCGGGCACCGCCGACAAACAGGTTGCTCGCCAGGTCCGCCAGCGAAAACAACACTTCTTGCGGGTCCTGATAGCCGAGCATTCGTGCCAGCGCCGGGTTGGCGGCGCGCATGCCTTGCAGCAGGCTGGCCTGGAAGATCCCGTGCACGGCGTTTTCGAACAGCCACTTGTAGCGGTTGCGCTCGGCTTCCAACTCGTCCAGCCGTGCGGCGAGTTCCGGGTAATGGCTCTTGCGCGCCGAGTGGCTGCCTAATCCCAGTAGCCCGGCGAGCGCGCGTTGCTGCTCGTCAGAGGGCTTCGCCATAGACGACCTCGACATCACGCTGACTGGATTCGCGCGGGTTGGTGAGGATGCAGGGGTCGTGCATGGCGTGTTGCGACAGGAACGGAATGTCCGCGGTGCTGACCCCGTGCAACCCCAGGGTTTCATGGAAGCCGATCGCGTGTTTCAGGGCGATCAGGTGCTCGACCAGCCGTCCGCTGATCTGCCGGTGATTGAGGCCACGGCAATCGATGCCGAGGGTCTCGGCGATCACCTTGAAGCGATCCGGCGCCGAGCTGTAGTTGAACGCCACCACGTGTTCCACCAATACCGCGTTACACAAGCCGTGGGGCAAATCGAGGAAGCCGCCGAGGCTGTGGGACATCGCGTGCACCGCGCCCAGAATCGCATTGGAGAACGCCAACCCGGCCTGCATGCTGCCCAGCATGATTTTTTCGCGCAGGGCGATGTCGCCCGGGTTGGCGATCATCTGCACCAGGTTACCGTTGATCAGGCGCATCGCTTCCAGGGCGTGCGGGTCGGTCAGTGGCCCGTGGCCGGTGGAGACGAACGCTTCGATGGCATGCACCAGCGCATCGATGCCGGTACAGGCCGACAGGAACGGGTCCATGCTCAGGGTGGTTTCCGGGTCGATCAGCGACACGTCCGGCACCACGGCCTTGCTGACGATGGAGAACTTCATGCGTTCTTGCTGGTTGGAAATGATCACGAACTGCGAGACATCGGCCGAGGTGCCGGCGGTGGTCGGAATCAGGATCAACGGCGGGCTGGGCACACGAATGGTGTCGACGCCTTCGAATTCAAGGATGTTGCGCCCATGGGCGACGACGATGCCGATGCCTTTGCCGCAATCCATCGGGCTGCCACCGCCGACCGCAACGATCACATCGCAGTGGTTTTCCTTGTACAACTCGGCGCCGAGCATGACTTCCTCGACCCGCGGGTTGGGTGACACGTCGCTATAGAGAAAGTAATCGATGCCCTGGGCTTGCAGGCTGGCTTCGACATCGGCCACCCAACCGGCGGCAATCACACCGGGGTCGCTGACCACCAACACCTTGCGCGCACCAAAGGTTTTGGCGCAGTTGCCGACGTTATGCCGGCAACCGGCACCGAAGATGATTTCAGGCGAAACGAATTTACGCAGCTGGCTGAGACTCTGGCTCATTGGAAAGCCTGTTTTTATTGTTTTGAAGGTAGAACCACACTAACCCATCCCGACGCGAATGCAATCAGACCAATGGGTAGCAAGCAGGCCGATATTGTATTCACCGTAAATCCCCTGTGGGAGCGAGCCTGCTCGCGAAAGCGGTGGGTCAGGCAATGTAGATGTTGAATGTGCAGGCCTCTTCGCAAGCAGGCTCACGCCTACAGGGAATTTGGGTCGTCCTTGGTTTATCCGCGATAGATCAGCCGCGATGCTTTCTCGTTACGCAACGTAAGGTGTTCCATGCCCTGCCCCGGCGCGTCCGCTTCGTCGCGGGCCTTGAGGATCACCCCGTGGTGCGCCGACTTGCTGCACACCGGGTCGGCGTTTTCGGCATCACCGGTCAGCATGAACGCCTGGCAGCGACAGCCGCCCAAATCCTTGTGCTTCTCATCGCAGGAGCGGCACGGCTCTTTCATCCAGTCATCGCCACGAAAGCGGTTGAAGCCGAAGGATTCGGTCCAGATGTGCGAGACGCTATGTTCGCGCACGTTGGGAAACTCCACCGGTAACTGGCGGGCGCTGTGACAAGGCAGTGCCGTGCCGTCCGGGGTGATGTCGAGAAACAGGTTGGCCCAGCCGTTCATGCAGGTCTTGGGGCGCTCTTCGTAGTAGTCCGGGGTGACGAAGATCAGCTTGCAGGGATGCCCTTGGGCCTCGAGTCGCTCGCGGTATTCGTTGGTGATGCGCTCGGCACGCTGCAATTGCTCGCGGGTTGGCAACAGGCCGACGCGGTTGAGTTCGGCCCAGCCGTAGAACTGACAGGTGGCCAGCTCGACGAAGTCCGCTTCCAGTTCCAGGCACAGGTCGATGATCTGCGCGATCTGGTCGATGTTGTGCCGGTGGGTGACGAAATTCAGCACCATCGGGTAACCCTGGGCCTTGACTGCTCGGGCCATGGCGAGCTTCTGGGCGAAGGCCTTGCGCGAGCCGGCGAGCATGTTGTTGACCTGTTCGTCGGCGGCCTGAAAGCTGATCTGGATGTGGTCCAGCCCGGCGACCTTGAAGTCGCGGACTTTCTGCTCGGTCAGGCCGATGCCCGAGGTGATGAGGTTGGTGTAATAACCCATGTCCCGCGCCGCTTTGATCAGCTCGGCCAGGTCCTGTCGCACCAATGGTTCACCGCCAGAAAAACCCAGTTGCGCCGCGCCCATCTCCCGGGCTTCGCGGAACACCCGAATCCATTCTTCGGTACTCAATTCCTCGCCTTGCTGGGCGAAATCCAGCGGGTTGGAGCAATACGGGCACTGCAACGGGCAGCGGTAGGTCAGCTCGGCCAATAACCACAAGGGCGGACCGGGTGGCTGTTCGATCAGGTTCACAGGGCGATCCCCCGGTGCCAGACATTCTGCTTGGTGACGGTGTGATACGGCGGCCGACCCAGCTCATAGGCCATGCTCATCGCGTCGAGCATGCTCCACAGCACGTCGAGCTTGAACTGCAGAATCTCCAACATGCGTTGCTGGCCGTCGACCGTGACGTAGTGCGCCAGGGTGATGCGCAAACCATGCTCGACATCGCGCCGCGCCTGGCTCAGGCGCGTGCGGAAATAGTCGTAACCGGCCGGGTCGATCCACGGGTAATGGGTGGGCCAGGCGTCGAGTCGGGACTGATGGATCTGCGGCGCGAACAGTTCGGTGAGCGAACTGCTGGCCGCTTCCTGCCAACAGGCGCGACGGGCGAAATTGACGTAGGCGTCCACCGCGAAGCGCACGCCAGGCAGCACCAATTCCTGAGAAAGGATTTGCTCACGGTCCAACCCCACCGCTTCACCCAGACGCAGCCAGGCTTCAATGCCGCCTTCACTGCCGGGGACGCCATCGTGGTCGAGGATGCGTTGCAGCCATTCACGGCGCACGTCGCGGTCCGGGCAGTTGGCGAGGATCGCGGCATCCTTGAGCGGGATGTTCACCTGGTAGTAGAAGCGATTGGCGACCCAGCCCTGAATCTGCTCGCGGGTTGCACGGCCGGCGTACATGGCTTGGTGGAACGGGTGGTGGATGTGGTAGTAGGCGCCTTTGGCGCGCAGGGCTTGCTCGAACTCGGCGGGGGACATGGGTTGGTCAGTCATTGCGGTTCTCCGGATTTCTCGGTGTTACGGCTGACACCTTCGCGGGCAAGCCTCGCTCCTGCAAGGTTTCGCCGACTGCAGAAGTGGCGCACGACACAAAACTTGCAGGAGCGAGGCTCGCCCGCGAAGAGGCCATGAGCTACAGCTCAATACTCATGCCATCAAAAGCCACCTCAATCCCCCGCCGCGCCAGCAACGCGCGCTCAGCCGAGTCTTCATCGAGGATCGGATTGGTGTTGTTAATGTGGATCAGCACTTTGCGTTGACGGGTAAACTCTTCCAGCACTTCAAGCATCCCGCCAGCACCGCTTTGCGGTAGATGCCCCATTTCACTGCCCAGGCTCTGGCCGACTTCACACACGCGCATCTCGTCGTCTCGCCACAGGGTGCCGTCCAGCAGCAGGCAATCGGCGCGTTGCATCCAGCTCAGCACTTCGTCGTCGATTTGCCCAAGGCCCGGGGCGTAGAACACGCTGGCGCCGCTGCGCCGGTCTTCGATAAACAAACCGATGGTGTCGCCCGGTTGCGGATGGCCGCGATTGGGCGAGTACGGCGGCGCGTTGCTCACCAGCGGAATCGCGCGAAATTGCAGGTGTTCGCAGGCTTTGATGCGGAATGGTTCACGGTCCAGCCCGACCGGTTGCCAGTGCAACCCGCCGTTCCAGTGCTCAAGCATGGTGAATAAGGGAAAACCACTGCTCAGGTCTTGATGCACGCGTTCGGTGCACCAGACCGAATGCGGGCAGCCTTCGCGCAGGCTCAACAGACCAGTGCAATGGTCGATCTGGCTGTCCAGCAGGACGACTGCGGCGATCGCCGTATCGCGCAAGCGACGGGCCGGTTGTAGTTCCGGGAAACCTTCAAGCTGCGCGCGAATGTCCGGTGACGCATTGCACAGCACCCACTCCACACCGTTGTCGCTCAGGGCAATCGACGACTGCGTGCGCCGTTGCGCCCGCAGGCTGCCATTGCGCATCCCGGCGCATTGGCGGCAGTTGCAGTTCCATTGCGGAAAACCGCCACCAGCGGCGGAACCGAGAACGCGGATGTGCATGGGAGGCTCCAGAAGGCAGGCCCGGCCAACGCGACGGCTGGCCGGGTGGACAATCAACGGTTGGCGAAATACATCGTCACTTCAAAACCAATGCGCAGATCGGTAAACGCGGGTTTATTCCACATGGGTCAATCCTCTTCTTGTGCCGGGACATTCCGGTAAAGCCATTAATGCACGGGGCGCGAGACGACCGAATGCTACTTTCGAACGAGGTGGCGGCGTGCGTTGGTAGGGGGTCTTCAAGCGAACAAAAACCAATGTGGGAGCGAGCCTGCTCGCGAAGAGGCCAGCACATTCAACATGATGTTGACTGTCAGGCCGCCTTCGCGAGCAGGCTCGCTCCCACAGGGGATTGCGGTGTGCCTAGGGGATCAGAAAAAGCCCATCGGGTTGATGTCGTAGCTCACCAGCAGGTTTTTGGTCTGCTGATAATGGTCGAGCATCATCTTGTGGTTTTCACGGCCGACACCGGACTTCTTGTAGCCACCGAACGCCGCATGCGCCGGGTACAGGTGGTAGCAGTTGGTCCAGACCCGCCCGGCCTTGATCGCCCGGCCCATGCGGTAGGCGCGGTTGATGTCGCGGGTCCACAGGCCGGCGCCGAGACCGAACTCGCTGTCGTTGGCAATCGCCAGAGCTTCGGCTTCGTCCTTGAAGGTGGTGATACCCACCACCGGGCCAAAGATTTCTTCCTGGAACACGCGCATTTTATTGTGGCCCTTGAGCAGGGTCGGCTGGATGTAATAGCCGCTGGACAAGTCGCCCTCCAGACGCTCGGCCGCGCCGCCGGTGAGCAGTTCGGCACCCTCCTCCTGGGCAATTTTCAGGTACGAGAGGATCTTGTCGTATTGCTGCTCGGACGCCTGGGCGCCGACCATGGTTTCGGTGTCCAGCGGGTTGCCGCGCTTGATCTTGACGATCTTCGTCATCACCACTTTCATGAAGTCGTCGTAGATCGACTCCTGCACCAGGGCCCGGGACGGACAGGTGCAGACCTCACCCTGGTTGAAGAACGCCAGCACCAGGCCTTCAGCGGCCTTCTCGATGAACTGCGGCTCGGCTTGCATGATGTCTTCGAAGAAGATGTTCGGCGACTTGCCGCCCAGCTCGACGGTGCTTGGAATGATGTTCTCGGCCGCGCATTTCATGATGTGCGCGCCAATCGGCGTGGAACCGGTGAAGGCAATCTTGGCGATGCGCTTGCTGGTGGCCAGCGCCTCACCCGCTTCACGGCCGAAGCCCTGGACGATGTTCAAAACGCCGGGGGGCAGCAAGTCGGCGATCAGCTCGGCGAAGACCATGATCGACAGCGGCGTCTGTTCGGCGGGTTTGAGCACCACGCAGTTGCCGGCAGCCAGGGCCGGGGCGAGTTTCCAGGCGGCCATCAGCAGCGGGAAGTTCCACGGGATGATCTGCCCGACCACGCCCAGCGGCTCGTGGAAGTGATAGGCGGTGGTCAGCTCATTGATCTCGGCGGCGCCGCCCTCTTGGGCGCGGATGCAGCCGGCGAAATAACGGAAATGGTCGGCGGCCAGCGGCACGTCGGCGTTCAGGGTCTCGCGCACGGCCTTGCCGTTGTCCCAGGTTTCGGTGACAGCGAGGATTTCCAGGTTCTGTTCGATACGGTCGGCGATTCTCAGCAGCACCAGCGAGCGATCCTGGGCCGAGGTCTTGCCCCAGGCATCCGCCGCCGCATGGGCAGCGTCGAGGGCTTTTTCGATGTCGGCGGCGTTGGAACGCGGGAATTCGGCGATGACTTCACCGGTGACCGGCGAGGTGTTGGTGAAGTACTCGCCATTGACCGGGGCAACGAACTCGCCGCCGATGAAGTTGCCGTAGCGCGCTTTGAAGGAAACGACGGCGCCGGGTGTTCCGGGTTGTGCGTAGATCATGGTGGGCCTCTGTCTGGGTCGATGCCTGTCGGGCAAACAGGCGATGAACCGATAGTAGAGAGCCCCGCGTGCCAGACGAATGCGCCGTTGGCAGGGGGACTCTCGTTATTTGGTCGTAGAAAACGCCTCGGTTCTTGATCGTTCCCACGCTCCGCGTGGGAATGCCTCAACGGACGCTCCGCGTTCGGCTCTTGGGACGCAGAGCGTCCCGGGCTGCATTCCCACGCAGAGCGTGGGAACGATCAATGCGGTGGATTCAGGGTTAGTGTTTGGCCACGACGAGGTCTTTGGGCAGCTTGAAGGTCCAGAGCATCCCGCCCTGGTTGAAGTCCTTGATGCGCTTGGCTACTTCGCCGCCCCACAACGGCACGGCGCCACCCCAGCCGGACAGCACCGAAACGTATTGTTCGCCGTCCATTTCCCAGGTCACAGGCGAGCCGAGGACGCCGGAGCCGGTCTGGAATTCCCAGACTTTCTCGCCGGTCTTGGCGTTAAACGCCTGGAGGAAACCTTCCGGCGTGCCGGTGAACACCAGGTTGCCCTTGGTGGTCAGCACCCCGCCCCACAGCGGCGCGAAGTTCTTGTGGCGCCAGACTTCCTTGCCGGTCTTCGGATCGATGGCGCGCAGCACACCGATGTAGTCTTCGTTCAATGGCTTGATGGTGAAGCCTGCACCGAGGAACGCCGCGCCTTTCTTGTAGGCGATGCCTTCGTTCCAGATGTCCATGCCCCACTCGTTGGACGGCACGTAGAACAGTCCGGTGTCCTTGTTGTAGGCCATCGGCATCCAGTTTTTCGCGCCGAGGAACGCCGGGGCGACGAACACCGAACTGCCTTTGGCTTCGGTGCCCGGTGCGCCAGGGCGGCTGGCTTCGTTGTAGATCGGCCGGCCCTCTTTATCCAGGCCAGTGGCCCAGGTGATCTTGTCCACGAACGGGAAGCCGCGAATGAATTTGCCGTTGGTGCGGTCCAGCACGTAGAAGAAACCGTTACGGTCAGCGGTGGCGGCGGCTTTGATTTCTTTGCCGCCTTCGGTGTAGTTGAACGACACCAGCTCGTTCACACCGTCATAGTCCCAACCGTCGTGCGGCGTGCTCTGGAAGTGCCATTTGATGGTGCCGTCGTCCGGGTTGAGCGCCAGGCGCGACGACGAGTAGAGGTTGTCGCCAGGACGCAGGTGCGAGTTCCATGGCGCCGGGTTGCCGGTGCCGAACAGCAGCAGATTGGTTTCCGGGTCGTAGTAGCCGCCGAGCCAAGGCGCCGCGCCGCCGGTTTTCCAGAGATCGCCGGGCCAGGTCTTGCCGGCTTCACCGCCGGAGATACCGTTCTCTACCGCTTTGCCGTCCTTGTAGGTGTAACCCATGTGGCCTTCGACGGTAGGTCGGGTCCACAGCAGATCGCCGTTTTTCGGGTCGTAGGCTTCGATCTTGCCGACCACGCCGAATTCGCCACCGGCCACGCCCGTGATCAGTTTGCCGTTGATCACCAACGGCGCGGCGCTGATCGAATAACCTTCTTTGTGGTCGGCAACTTTCTTGCTCCAGACCACTTTGCCGGTGTCCTTGTTCAGGGCCACAAGCTTGGCGTCGAGGGTGCCGAAGAACACCAGGTCGCCGTACAGCGCGACGCCGCGGTTGATCACGTCACAGCAAGGACGGATGTCATCGGGCAGGCGCGCATCGTATTGCCAGAGTTTCTTACCGGTGCGTGCATCCACGGCAAACACTCGCGAGTAGGACCCGGTCATGTACATCACGCCGTCCTTGATCATCGGCTGTGCTTGCTGACCGCGCTGTTTTTCCCCGCCAAAGGAGAACGCCCAGACCGGGCGCAAGTCCTTCACGTTACTGACGTTGAGGGTGTCCAGCGGGCTGTAGCGCTGACCCTGGACGCCCAGACCGTTGGTGACGATCTGCTCCGGGTTCTTGGGGTCCTGGAGAATGTCCTGGTCGGTGACGCCGGCCAATGCCTGGCCGGACAACAGCATAGCACTGAGCAACAGGCTCAAGACGAAGGGTTGGCGACGTGCGGGTTGGGTCATGACGGCTGCCTCTGCGGTTTTTGTTATACCCGGGAAATTTTCCCGGTCTGGTGCAGATTCTTGGGCGCCGCCGCCCTCGCAACAATTGCCCGCAGTGTGGAGATTGCTAGTTCCTTAGTAGCGGGTCGGAGCAGATGAACACCGGTTATGTAGGTCGACACCGGCCCCTGTGGGAGCGAGCCTGCTCGCGAAGGCGCCGTGTCAGGCAACCTTATTGTCAATCGGCACACTGCTTTCGCGAGCAGGCTCGCTCCCACAAAAAAGTGTGTGGGTCATTTGTTTGCGGTGGAATCGACTCGGGTCATCTGCGCGCGCTCATAGCGCGGATACAGATGACTGACGCTGCGAATCAGCTCATAGCGACTCAGGCTGATGCCAGCAAACCGCTCGGGAATGGGGCTGCGGATCATCTCGCTCATGTCACTGCCATTGGCGGCGCCGTCGCGCATGAGCTGATCGAGCCAGGTGAGGTAGTCGCGCATTTGCTCGAACGGTTTTGTGTCCGTGGCCACCGGTCCATGGCCGGGCACGATCAGCGTCCACGGCAGGCCTTGTAGCGTGGCGATGTCCACCAGCCACACCGACAGCCCCGGACTGTTGGGCGTGGTCAGCGCCCTTTGATAAAACACCAGGTCCCCGGCAAACAGCACGCCGGTTCTCTGGTCGAGAATAGCCAGATCCGCACCGGTGTGCCCACCCAGGCTCAGCAGGCGCAGATCGTGATTCCCAAAATTCAATACGCCAGGCTCCAGCGTCCGGGTCGGCAGCAGCACTTCGGTGCCGCGCATCCAGTCCCCCACCAGTCGATACATATTTTCGGCCATGGCGTCACCCTGCCGATGCAACAGCTCGGTGGTGCCGGCCAACGCACCGATTGGCACGTCGCTGAAGGCCTGGTTGCCCAGCACATGGTCCGGGTGGTGATGGGTCAGCAACACCTCAATCACCGGTTTATCAGTGGTCGCGGCGATGGCTTTGCGCATCGCTTCGCCGTAGCGCCTGGACGGCCCGGTGTCGATCACCACCACCCCGCGGTCAGTGACGATGAACGCGGTATTGACGATGTTGCCGCCGTTGGCCTTGGCGAAATTGTCGGTGCTGCCTTCGAGCAGCCAGGTGTCTTCGGCGATCTGCCGGGGCTTGAGCACATAGTCGAGGTCCGCCAGGGCCGGCAGGCTCAGGCTCATGAACAACAGCAGCATCCAGCGCATCACGCGCTCCTTGGGTCAGGGTATGGCCGCATCGAATTGATTGCCGCTGTTGTCGCGCAGCACCAGGCGCGTCTGCCCTGCCCCTTCGATGTCGAAGGCCAGGTTGGGGTTCTCGCTGACGGCGGGAAACAGCTCCAGTCGGGCCAGCAGATGATCGTTTCCGTCGCGCAGTTCAGCATGGTTGATAAAGAATTCAGGGATGCCGCTGACCATGCCGTTGTCCATCGGATGCGCCACTTGCAAGCGCACCCGGCTGAACTCACCGCGCGGATAACGACCGCCCAGTACTTCGCCGATGTGCTCTTCCCAGCCAGGCTCGGTGCGCACGACGCTGGGTGCAGTGCAACCACCGCCCGCCGCATCGATCAGTGTCGAGCCGACATGCCAGAGGCCGTCACGGGTCAGCACCGCCGCGCGCAACGGCGTGGCTTGTTCGATACGGATGCGGATCGACAGCCACGGCAATACGCGATCCAGCGGTTGGAAATCGACTATTTTCGGCAACGGATTGAGTTCCGCCCAAGCGAGGATTTTCACCACCTCGCCTTTAAACGCCCGGGCGTCGATTTCCAATGGCACTTGCCGGGCATCTTCGGCGAACGGCGGCGCCAGCAGCTTGACCCGGTCATCGAACACGAACGGTGCATTGCCGAGCATCTGCTTGTGGTAGAAGGCCCACATCACCGAGGGCACTGGGTCTTTGCCCGGCTCGATACCGGCAGCGTGCGCCGCCAGGGGCAACCAGCAGAGCAACAGGCAACTCGCTCGCCAGTTCACGGTTGGTACATCTCGGGCACGTCATAGCGCAGGCCGTAATGACCGTAAATGGTGTTGACCGCCCCTTCACGGATCAAGCTCTCCAGCGCCTCTTCCACGGCATAGGCCAGTTGCCGGTTGCTTTCATGCACCGCCATGCCGATCTCCCAGAGTTGCTTGCCCATGTTCGGGTAAGCGTTTTGCGCCAGCGCCACTTGTGGGTCGTTGGCTTGGTGAACTTGCCAGTCGATCTCGCCACGCATGGCCATCACCGCATCGATTTCACCGGCCTTCATCGCGACGAAGGCTTGCGGTACACCGGGATAGTGGTGGGTTTTGCCGGCGAGCATGCCGTTAAACACCGAGGTCAGGTAGAACGACGGCACGCTGTCGACTTCGACGCCAATCGGATGGTGTTCGAACACGGCGACGCTGCCTACCTTGTCGAGACGGCGGCGATCATAGGCGACCTGCCATTGTTCGTTCTGGTACGGCCCGAACATCACCACATGGCCGTTTTCCAGCTCACCCAGTTCGTTGCGTTTTTGCGCGTAATCGCGGTCATACGGCACGCGCATCATCAGGTCGGCCAGCTGCAGGTCATGCAGCTGACTGGCCCGCCAGATGTAGTCGCGCAGGTCGTCATCGAGCTTCTCGCCGGCGGGCGCCCAGATCAGCGTCAGGCGCACGCCCAGCGCTTTGGCCAAGGCTCCGGCAAGCTCGACATCCACCCCGCGCGGCTGGCCGGCGTCTTCAAAACTGTAGGGGGCGAAGTCCTTGTAGACCGCCACTTTCAACTCCCCGGCAGCGATCATTTCGTCATAGGTACGGACCTGCGCCTGCACGACCTGGCAGCACAGCAACACAGCGCTGAAAAATACAGCGAGCAGGCGCATGGAGTTACTCCTCGACGTGAACGGTGTCCAGGTAGGTGCGCACCGCCCATAACGCTTCCTGGCTCAGGTAATCCGCCATTTTCGGCATGTAGACCCGGCCATCCCGCACAGCGCCGTGACGCACGCGTTCGACGAACCATTCATCCCCCGCTTCGCCAACATCGAGCATGCGCAAATCGGGGGCGATGCCGCCAGACTTGGCTTCCAGGCCATGACAGGCGGCGCAGTTCTGGTTATAGGCCGAGGAGCCGATTTCCACGGCTTTCTCATGTTCCGGGGAGGCACGATACGGATTCACCGCCGCCCAACCGTCGGCATCCACCTGCACGCCGGCATCTTTGATCGGGGTCAGGCCTGGGGTGGCGATCGCCTGCGGTACCACGTTGCCGTGGGCCCAGACGGAGCCTGCACTGATAAAGCCGGCCAGCAGTCCGGCAACGAGCAAGGCGTTGCGTTTTGTTGTCATTGTTATGCCCTCAAGATTGCACGCAAAACCTCTTTGAAGAGGCTATGGCACCCATATTGGTACCGGCCTCGCGCAATCCCCATGCTGCTTTGGTGGTCGCCTTCTAGTCCCTTGGTAGTAGGGCTTGTGACGCACACCCAAATCAGGTGCCGTTCGGGAAGTCTTCCCGGTCACAGCGGGACTTTTTCCGTATCCGGCAACCGGCCGGGCGCACCACCCTGTGCAGGCCAAAACCTCCACTGGGAACCGCAACCATGACAATAAGATCGCTACCCGCCCTTTCCCCTCTGTCTATCGCCGTGCAGGCTTTTCTGCTGGTGGGCAGCCTGTCCCTGAGTGCTGCAAGTCACGCAGCAACCGCACCGGCCACGCCCACCCGCAACGTGACGTGGGAAGACATTGCCAATGATCACCTGACCACCAAGGACGTGCTGCAATACGGCATGGGCACCAACGCTCAACGCTGGAGCCCGTTGGCTCAGGTCAACGACAAGAACGTGTTCAAGCTGACGCCGGCCTGGTCCTATTCGTTCGGCGATGAGAAGCAGCGCGGCCAGGAATCCCAGGCCATCGTCAGCGATGGCGTGGTCTACGTCACCGGTTCCTATTCGCGGGTGTTTGCTCTGGATGCCAAGACCGGCAAGCGCCTGTGGACCTACAACCATCGCCTGCCGGACAACATTCGTCCGTGCTGCGATGTGGTCAATCGCGGGGCGGCGATCTTTGGCGACAAGATCTACTTCGGCACCCTCGATGCGCGGCTGGTCGCCCTGGACAAGAACACCGGCAAGGTGGTGTGGAACAAGAAGTTCGGCGATCACGCCGCCGGCTACACCATGACCGGCGCCCCGGTGCTGATCAAAGACAAGACCACCGGCAAGGTGCTGCTGATTCACGGCAGCTCCGGCGATGAGTTCGGCGTGGTCGGCCAGCTGTTTGCGCGCGACCCCGATACGGGTGAAGAAGTCTGGATGCGGCCCTTCGTCGAAGGCCACATGGGCCGGCTGAACGGCAAGGACAGCACCACCACCGGCGACGTCAAGGCACCGTCCTGGCCGGATGACCCGACCACCGAAACCGGCAAGGTCGAAGCCTGGAGCCACGGCGGCGGTGCCCCTTGGCAGAGCGCCAGTTTCGATCCGGACACCAACACCATCATCGTCGGCGCCGGCAACCCCGGCCCGTGGAATACCTGGGCGCGCACTTCCAAGGACGGCAATCCCCACGACTATGACAGCCTCTACACTTCTGGCCAGGTCGGCGTCGACCCGAGCACCGGCGAGGTGAAATGGTTCTACCAGCACACGCCAAACGATGCCTGGGATTTCTCCGGAAACAATGAACTGGTGCTGTTCGATTACAAGGACAAGGACGGTAAAACGATCAAGGCCACCGGCCACGCGGACCGCAACGGTTTCTTCTACGTGGTCGATCGCAACAACGGCAAATTGCAGAACGCATTCCCCTTCGTCGACAACATCACCTGGGCCAGCCACATCGACCTCAAGACCGGCAAACCGGTGGAAAATCCAGGCCAGCGTCCGGCCAAACCGTTGCCGGGCGAGACCAAGGGCAAGTCAGTGGAAGTGTCGCCGCCGTTCCTCGGCGGCAAGAACTGGAACCCGATGGCGTACAGCCAGGACACTGGGCTGTTCTACATTCCGGGCAACCAGTGGAAAGAGGAATACTGGACCGAAGAGGTCAACTACAAGAAGGGCTCGGCCTATCTGGGCATGGGTTTCCGCATCAAGCGCATGTACGACGATCACGTCGGCTCCCTGCGCGCCATGAACCCCACCACCGGCAAAGTGATTTGGGAACACAAGGAAGCGCTGCCGCTATGGGCCGGCGTATTGGCCACCAAAGGCAACCTGGTGTTTACCGGCACCGGCGACGGTTTCCTCAAGGCGTTCGACGCGAAAACCGGCGCTGAGCTTTGGAAGTTCCAGACCGGCAGCGGCATCGTCTCGCCGCCGATCACCTGGGAACAGGACGGCGAGCAATACGTCGGCGTGACCGTCGGTTACGGCGGTGCGGTGCCGTTGTGGGGCGGTGACATGGCCGAGCTGACCAAACCGGTGGCTCAGGGCGGATCGTTCTGGGTGTTCAAGATTCCGAGTTGGGACAACAAGACTGCGCAGAAGTAATCCGCTTGCCCCCTGTGCTCACAGGGGGTTTTCTGGTGCTCAACAAGCTTTTCTGTGGCGAGGGAGCTTGCTCCCGCTGGGCTGCGAAGCGGCCCCCTCATTTTTCAGCAACACCGAGTTGCCTGGATTTACGACTGCTGCGCAGCCGGGCGGGAGCAAGCCCCCTCGCCACAGGAACCCACATAACCGTTGTTTTTTGTGTATCCAGCTGCCCTCCACCTTTCGAGGACCTGTCATGAAGTACCTGCCTCTACTGCTATGGCTTGCCGCCCTTCCGGTTTTCGCCGACAACGGCGACGACTCCCCACTCATCATCAACGGCTGCACCATCGCCGATCACAGCCAATGCCCCGGCGCCAATCTCAAAGGCGCAAACCTGAGCAATCAGGACCTGCGCAACATGAACCTCAGCGGCGCCGACCTGCGCGATGCCGACCTGCGGCACGCCCGACTCGACCTCGCCAACCTGGAAAAAGCGCAGCTGCAAGGCGCCAACCTGACCCGCGCCAGCCTGCAACAAAGCAACCTGCGGCTGGCGGATTTCACCGGTTCAACGTTGATGGCGATCCAGGGCTGGGGGATGTTTGCCCAAGGCGCGCAATTCCAGAACGCCAACCTCAGCGGCGCCTACCTGCAATTCGCCCGCCTCTCCGGCGCGAGAATGCACAACACCAATCTGCGTGCCGCGGACCTGGAAATGACCTGGTTGAGCAAGGCTGACCTCAAAGGTGCCAACCTCAGTGACGCCAACCTGCAAGAAGCCAAGTTAAGTGAAAGCAATCTGGAACAGGCCAACCTCAGCGGGTCGCGGCAGCATTATGCGAATTTTCAGGATGCGAACATGGAGGGCTGCAGCGGTTGCCCGACGACCTGGAACAAATGAACTGTATGCACACAAAACCATTGTGGGAGTGAGCCTGCTCGCGATAGCGGTGTAACAGTCAACTGAGAGGTTGAATGTGCCGACGTATTCGCGAGCAGGCTCGCTCCCACAGTGGATATGGGTTGCCGGCACTATCGAGTCAGCCCGCCTTGCGCACAACCCCCATATCAATCCCCAGATGCACCAGTTCGGCATGGGACGTGACCTGCAATTTGCTCTTGAGCAAGGTCAGGTGGTTGGAGACGGTTTTGCTGCTGATGCTCAACTGTTCGGCAATCAAGCGGGCCGGGGTGCCTTTGGCGAGCATCACGAAAATCTCCAGCTCGCGCTGGGTCATGCTCTGCAATCGCGGGTCGCTGGCGTCCTGTTGCGGGTGGCACGCCAGTTGGGTGGCCAGGGGCTGTTCGATGTAGGCATGGCCGGCGAGGATCCGCTGCACCGCCTCGATCAGCACTTGCGGCGCCGAGCTCTTGGTCAAGTAACCCGAGGCACCCGCCTCCAGCGCCTGGCGCACCAAGGGCAGTTCATCGTGCATGCTGAAAAACAGCACCCGCAATTGCGGCAGTCGTTGACGCAAACGCCGGGTGGTTTCCAGCCCGCTGATCCCCGGCAAACCGAAATCCATGATCACCAGGTTCGGCACAGCTTCCTGAACCCGGATCAGCGCGTCTTCGCCGGTGGCGGCTTCACGCACTTCCATTGCCGGCAACAACGCCCGCAACAAACTCGCGTAGCCCTGACGGACCACCGCATGGTCATCGACCAGCAGAATATTCATGACACCTCCAAAGGCATGCTCAAGGCCAGCGCCCATCCGGCGCCGGGGTGGCTGATGACCCGCAATTCGCCGCCGACGCTGCGCGCGCGTTCGTACATCGAATACAAACCGACGCCGGGCCGCTGCGGTTGTGTGGCGCCGCGCCCGTTATCGCGAATCAACAGGTGCAGATACGCGCCTCGATGTTGCAGGCGAACCCGCACCCGGGTGGCCTGCGCATGCCGGGCGACGTTGGTCAGCGCTTCCTGCAACAGGCGATAGAGCTGGGTTTTGTCCGGCGCGGACAAGGGCGGCAACTGCGCGCCGATCCGCAGCTGGCAGTCAATGCCGTGCCGCCCCTGCCATTGCTCCACCAGTAGGCCAAAGGCTTCTGCCAACGGCAGGTGTTGCAGTACCACCGGATAGAGGTCATGCACCAGCGCCCGAAATCCCTGTTGCAGGTGTTCGCAGTTGTGTTCCAGCTCACGCACCGTGCGTTCCATCACCACGGGTTGATCCGTCACCAGCCGCAACAGACAGGCCTGGGCGCGAATCCCTGCCAGGTACTGGCCGAGATCATCGTGCAGGGTCTGCGCCAGATGAGTGCGCTCCTGTTCCTGCACCGCCAATAACGTCTGTGTCAGATGGGCATTATCGGCGCGCGACTGCTCCAGCGCAGTGGTCATGCGATTGAAATGCGCTGCCAGCTGCCGTGCCTCCGGCATACCTTCCGCGCGCAATCGCACCTTGAGCTGGCCGCCCGAGACCTGCTGCAACGCGCGCAACAATTCATCGAGCAAGCCCATGCCACGGCGCACGGCCCAGCGGATGGTAAGCAGGCTCAAGATCAAGGCGAGGCCACACAGGCCCAGCAATTGCTGCAGCGAATCCCAGACTTCGTCGATCTCATCCCGTGGATCGACCGCAATCTGAACGCGCCGGCCATCGTGCAAATCCAGGACTCGCGCACTGTGCCGGGCTTCGGCGAACAACAGCCGCCCGAGCCACGCATCGAGTCCGGCCTGAACCGGCAGCCGTGCCGCTTCGCCGGGCTCCAGCCAGCGCACCCGCACATGCCGCAGGCTGCCCGTCAATCGGGGCTGGAGGCTGGCGGGATCACGCTCGGCGGTTTCGCTCAGGTACTCGACCACCGCCTCGGCGGATTGCAGTTCGCGCTCCACGTCCGCCAGCGCCTGGTGCACCAGCAACCCCATGCACGCCAGGGTGACCAGGACGAAGAACCCGCAGACCCAAAGGTTGATCCGCCACAGGGCCGACACGGTTAGCGCCCCGGTGTCGCGGGCAAGACCAGCAATGACACCGGGCGGGGGCTGTGGAGCTTGTCGACGCCGATCAGGGTCAGGATCAACAACAACGGCAGGAGCAGCGCTTTGAGAATACGCATGGTCAATCTCCTCCAGTGTGATGGCCGTGATCACCCATGCTAAAACCGCGCCGCTCCGGGCGAGCTACTACCTTGGTACTGCCTCACTGGTACTTTCTGCATATTTCAATCTGCCTCGCAGGCTTCCTATGCTGGCGCTACCTGTAATGGAGTGCCTTTATGCGCCAGCTTGCCCCTTACGCCCTGATCTACCTGCTGGCGATTGCCTGCGCCGCCGGGCTGGCAACGCAGAGCCAGGCGGCGGATGCGCCGTTGCAGGTGCGGATCGGCTACCTGGGCTACCGGCCTGACCCCGGTCCGCTGCTGTCCAACGTGATTCCCGAACCGGTCGATGCCGGGCTTCGCGGCGCCGAACTGGCGATCACCGACAGCAACAGCACCGGGCGTTTTCTCAACCAGAGTTACAGCCTCGTCACGGCCAATGCCGACAGCCCGGATGCCCTGATTGAAGCGGCCAAGGCCCAACATGCACAGGGTCTGCGCCTGTTTGTGGTGAATGCGCCGGTGGAGAGCCTGCGCCGGCTCAGCGCCGTGCTGCCCGACAGCTTGCTGTTCAACGCCGGCAGCCCGGATGACAGCCTGCGCACCACCGACTGCCTGCCAAACGTGCTGCACAGCCTGCCGAGCCGGGCGATGCTCGCCGATGCCCTGGCGCAGTTTCTGGTGCTACGCAAATGGCAACGGGCGCTGCTGATCGTCGGCCCGACCCCGGACGATCAGGCCTACGCCGCCGCCCTGCGCCGCGCCGCCAAACGATTCGGCCTGACACTGGTGGCGGAAAAAGCCTGGAGCTTCGACAACGATCAGCGTCGCAGCGCCCAGGCCGACATGCCGCTGTTCACCCAGACCGCCGAATACGATGTGGTGCTGGTGGCGGACGAACGGGGCGATTTCGGTGAATACGTGCCCTACCAGACCTGGTACCCACGGCCGGTCGCCGGCACGCAGGGCCTGACCCCCGTGGGCTGGCACAAAACCGTGGAAACCTACGGCGCCGCCCAATTGCAGAAACGCTTCGAAGCCCTGGCCGGGCGCTGGATGAATGACCGCGACTTCGCCGCCTGGATCGCCGTGCGCAGCATCGCCAGTGCGGTGAGCAAACTGCGGCAGGTCGATCCCGTGGCGATCCGCACCCTGGAAATCAGCGATCAATTGCCGCTGGACGGTTTCAAGGGGCGCAAGCTCAGTTATCGCCCGTGGAACGGTCAGTTGCGCCAACCGATTCCCATCGTCCAGCCCCGAGCGCTGGTCAGCACGTCGCCGCAAGACGGCTTCCTGCACCCTTTCAACGAAATGGACAGCCTTGGCTACGACAAGCCCGAGGTCAGCTGCAGCTTTCCCTGAGCCAGCTTCCCACAAGAACTACAACAAAAAGGAATCCGCCATGCGTCGCACCCTGCTCTCTTGCGCCCTGCTGCTCGCCGCCGGGCACGCCGCTGCCAGCACCGCCTGGGTCTCCAACGAAAAGGACAACACCCTGAGCCTGATCGACCTGCAGACGTTGCAAGTCACCGACACCCTGCCCGTCGGCCAACGGCCGCGCGGTTTGCTGCTGTCCCACGACAACAAGCTGCTGTACATCTGCGCCAGCGACTCGGACCGGGTCCAGGTGATGGACGTCGCCACCCGCAAGATCATCAAGGAGTTGCCGTCGGGCAAAGACCCCGAGCAGTTCGCCCTGCATCCCAACAATCGCTGGCTCTACGTTTCGAACGAAGACGATGCACTGGTGACGGTGATCGATACCGAAACCTCCAAGGTGCTAAGCCAGATCAGCGTTGGCGTCGAACCCGAAGGCATGGCCGTCAGCCCCGACGGCAAGTGGGCGGTGAACACCAGCGAAACCACCAACATGCTGCACTGGATCGACACCAGCACCCAGACCCTGGCCGACAGCACCCTGGTCGATCAGCGGCCGCGTTTCGTCGAGTTTTCACCTGAAGGCTCGCAACTCTGGGCCTCGGCGGAAATCGGCGGCACGGTGACCATTCTCGACGTCGCCACCCGCAAGGTCCTCAAGACCCTGACTTTCCAGATCAAGGGCGTGCACCCGGACAAGGTCCAGCCGGTGGGCATCAAGCTCAGCGCCGACGGCAAGTACGGTTTCGTCGCCCTCGGCCCGGCCAATCATGTGGCGGTGATTGACGCCAAGACCTTCGAGATTCTTGATTATCTGTTGGTCGGTCGTCGGGTCTGGCAGATGTCGTTCACCCCCGATCAAAAACAGTTGCTGGCCACCAACGGCGTCAGCGGCGATGTGTCGGTGATTGATGTCGACAGCCTCAAAGTGACCAAATCGGTGAAAGTCGGGCGCTATCCGTGGGGCGTGGTGGTGACGCCATGAACGCACTGGAAGTCAGTGAACTGAGCTTCGCCTATGGCGCGCGGGAGGCGTTGCGGCAGGTGAATTTCAGCCTGGCGCCCGGGCGTTTCGCGGCGTTGCTGGGGCCGAACGGCGCGGGCAAATCGACGCTGATTGCCCTGCTCACCCGGCTCTATGATTTGCAGCGTGGGGACATCCGGGTCGGCGGCTGCTCCTTGCGCAACGCGGCGCGTCCGGCGCTCAAGCAATTGGGCGTGGTGTTCCAGCAAAGCACACTGGACCTGGACCTCAGTGTCGAGCAGAACCTGCGTTATCACGCCGCGCTGCATGGCATGTCCCGGCGCCAGACCGGCCTGCGGGTGGACGCCGAGCTGGCGCGGCAGGCGCTGACCGAACGCCGTCGCGAGCGGGTGCGTGAACTCAATGGCGGTCACCGGCGCCGGGTGGAAATCGCCCGCGCCTTGCTGCATGAGCCACGGCTGTTGCTGCTCGACGAGGCCAGTGTCGGCCTCGATCCGGCCAGCCGGCTGGCGCTCAATCAACACATTCGCGACCTGTGTCGCGAGCAGCACATCAGCGTGCTCTGGACCACCCACTTGCTGGATGAAGTGCAGCCGAGCGATGACTTGCTGATTCTTCATCAGGGCCGTCTGGTGGCCAGCGGGCGGGCTGATGCCTTGAGCCAGGCGCATGGCGGCGACCTCGGTTCGGCCTTCACTCGCCTCACGACATCAGGAGCTGCCCGATGAATGCGTATTGGCAATGCTTCAGCGGCATCGTGCTGCGTGAATGGCTGCGCTTTGTGTTGCAGCGCACGCGGTTTCTCAGCGCGCTGGTGCGGCCATTGCTGTGGCTGCTGGTGTTCGCCGCCGGTTTTCGCGCGGCCCTCGGGATCGCGATCATTGAGCCCTACGACACCTACATCCCGTACGAGGTCTACATTATCCCGGGGCTGGCCTGCATGATCCTCCTGTTCAACGGCATGCAAGGTTCGCTGTCGATGGTTTACGACCGGGAGATGGGCAGCATGCGCGTGCTGCTGACCAGCCCCCTGCCCCGGACCTTCCTGCTGTGCAGCAAACTGTTGGCCACTTCGCTGATTTCGCTGTTGCAGGTGTATGCCTTTCTGGCGATTGCCTGGGTGTACGGCGTGCAGCCACCGGCCATGGGGCTGTTGATCGCCTTGCCGGCGTTGTTGCTGGTGGCGTTGATGCTCAGTGCGCTGGGCCTGCTGCTGTCCAATGCGATCCGGCAACTGGAGAACTTCGCCGGGGTGATGAATTTCGTGATCTTCCCGCTGTTTTTCCTGTCGTCGGCGTTGTATCCGCTGTGGAAGATGCGCGAATCCAGCGAGTGGCTGTACTGGCTGTGCGCGCTGAACCCGTTTACCCACGCTGTGGAACTGGTGCGGTTTGCCCTGTATGAGCGTTTCAATCCGCTGGCGCTGGCGGTGTGCATGGGGCTGACGCTGCTGTTCGCCCTGCTCGCTGTCCTCACTTTCAACCCGCAACACGCCGCGCTGCGCAAAACCAGCTGACACCATCAATCCCCCTGTGGGAGCAGACTCGCTCCCACAGGGGATCTGCGTCCTACAGATATTGCGAACAAATGAAGACCCACTGTGGGAGATTCTATGGTTGAGGGGAAACCCTCAACTGACCTTTGACTGATATTCGCTTTGCCCTTTCAGCAAGGCGAATGCCACCCGCGCAAGCTTGCGAGCCAGCATCACCAGCGCCTCAGTAGTGCTGAAGCCCCGGGCTCTTTGGGCTTCGTAAAACCCTTTCCAGGCTTTCGTACGGCTAGCCGACATCGCTGCATTGTGCAGAAGCCGGCGGGCCTCGGGGTCACCGCGCTTGGTCAAACTGCGGCGACCGTCCTTCTGTCCTGATTTAGACACCCGTAAATCCATGCCCAGGAAGGCGATAAACGCATCCGCGTTTCTAAAATCCCCGCGCTGAAATGCAGTTATCAAGCGAGCCCCAGTCAAAAATCCAATGCCTTCAACTTTCAGGCAACGTTTCAGTTGACCGAGTAAACCGGCTTCTTTGAGCTGATCGTTGATCGTCTTTTCGATCAGCGTTTCAAGCTGCTGCATGGACTTCACTTGTTCTGCAAAAGCCGCTTTCAGCAGCGGCTCATTCGACCAACTCTGCACCAGGCCAACCCTAGCCTGGACCAAGGCAGCCCGGCGGCGGAAGAGGCTCAGGAGCTGGCGGTACAGCGGTGATGGAGGGGTCCAGGGGCGCAACTCCTCGGCTTCGTTCTTCAGGTAACGGGCCAGCAACTTGGCGTCCAGCGCGTCGGTTTTGGCGCGGATCTTCACGCCTTCGCGATAATGTTTGAGTTCATAGCCTCCCACCATGTAAATCGCACATCCGGCCTCATAGGCCAGATCAGCAAAGTCCAGGTGATAGATGTTGGTCGCCTCAATGGCAATAGCCACCGTCCCCGGCAACGTATTCAGCCACTGCTTGATGGATGTTTTAGTGTTGGGAATCTCTTTAAGCAAATCGTTATCAGCCTGATAAATCACCAGTTCATTCTTGGCGACATCCACGCCCACGATCGGTTTTGATAGAGAGACCGGCATTGCCATAGGATTTCCTCCGAGATAAGGTTTGAGCACTTGAAGGGCTCACCCAGAGGCGCAGGCTTGTTCCTATCGTCGGTCTAGCCAGATGCATTCTTTATCGGCGCTTGGGTGAAAGGAGGAGGGGCGAAATCTCCCACAGTCTGTACTGCGTCAACAGTCAGAATCGAGCCTTGTCCCTCCTCCTCCCTTCAAGTCCTACCATACAAGCGAGCCTGCTCGCGATAGCGGAGTGTCAGTCAATAGAGATGTTGAATGTTAAGCCGCCATCGCGAGCAGGCTCACTCCTACAGGGGATTTTTGGTGCACTGGCGAGGGAAATTACTACTTTAGTACTGGTTTTCCTGTCTATCGTCGCATTCCCAACGCCCCGAGACTGGCATGTAATGGGTTCATAACTATAAGGATTGAACCCCCATGCCGCGTGCCCAACGTCGTCTGTTGCGCCCTTCCCTTGCTGCGCTGTCGCTGAGCCTGCTGCTGGGCGCCGCGCACGCCGATACACCGCTGTTCTCCGCCGACGGCTATCGCATCAACCTCTATCGCAGCCCGACCCCGAATCAGCTTCAAGGCGCGGCCATCGTCGACACCGCCGCCCTGCAAACCCTGCTCACCCAGACACCGCGTCCGGTGTTGATCGACGTTTATCGCCGCCAATGGCTGCAAGGACGATTCATCGAAGACCAGCCCCACGAGAACCTGCCCGGCAGCCATTGGCTGGCCAATACCGGCGACGGCGACCTCACAGCTGACTGGCAGGGCTATTTTGCGCGTAACCTGAACGCATTGACCGCAGGAGACTTGGCGCAACCGCTGGTCTTCTACTGCCGCTCCGACTGCTGGCTGAGCTGGAATGCGGTAAAACGCGCCGCGGCCATGGGCTATAAGACACTGTATTGGTACCGCGACGGCCTGGACGCCTGGCAAGCCGCCAACCTGCCCGTTGAACCGGCCCGGCCCGAGCCCTTCCCCTGACCTTTACGCGTGCGTGTTGTTGCCACACCATAATGAAAATAATGAGGTGAAAGGCTATGTACAAAATTCTGATTGCCGACGATCACCCGCTGTTTCGCGAAGCCATTCATAACGTCATCAGCGATGGTTTTCCGGGCAGCGAGGTGATGGAAACCGCCGACCTCGACAGTGCCCTGCTGCTGACTCAGGAGCACGACGACCTGGACTTGATCCTGCTCGACCTGAACATGCCGGGCATGCACGGCCTCAATGGCCTGATCAACCTGCGCAACGAGGCGCCGACCATTCCGGTGGTGATTGTTTCAGCCGAGCAGGACAAGCAGATCGTGCTGCAAGCCATCACCTATGGCGCAGTGGGTTTCATCACCAAATCCTCGCCCCGGGTGCAGATGACCGAGGCCATCCAGCAGATTCTCAATGGCAATGTGTACTTGCCGCCGGACATCATTCGCACACAAAAGTCAGGCACCCATCGGCGCATGAATGACAACCCGAGCTTCCCGCCCGAACTGCTCCAGGCGCTGACCCGCAAGCAGTTGCTGGTGCTGGAACGCATGACCAAAGGCGAATCGAACAAGCAGATCGCCTACACCCTGGAAATCGCCGAAACCACAGTCAAGGCACATGTCTCGGCGATCTTGCGCAAACTCAACGTGCACAACCGGGTGCAAGCGATTCTGAGTGCCGGGGATATTGATTTCGGGTCTTATCTGCGGCGTTGAATGTTGGGCATTCCCAGATCCCTGTGGCGAGGGAGCTTGCTCCCGTTGGGTCGCGAAGCGGCCCCCTTCAAACTTCCAGGTAAACCGAGTCGCCTGATTTACGACTGCTTCGCAGCCGGACGGGAGCAAGCTCCCTCGCCACAGAAAGCCTAGTCACCACAGGTCTGATGCCCGACGCGGCTAACGGGATGGGCCAAGCAAATGACTCATCGCCGTTTTCAGCTTCATCGGCCGTACAGGCTTATGCATCAACGTATGCCCCAACTCACGAATCTGCTGCTTGAGCTCATTGCTGTAGTTGGCGGTAATCATCATCGCCGGGATCGCTGAACCGCGCCGGGCGTTGATCCGGGCCACGGCATCGACGCCGTTCTGCTCGTCATCGAGGTGATAGTCGGCAATCAGCAAGTCGGCTTCTTCGTGGTAGTTGTCCACCTGCCGCGCCAGGTCCTGCTCCGACAGTGCCGTGACCACCCGACACCCCCACCCTTCGAGCAATGTGCGCATGCCAGCGCAAATCGCCGCGTCATTATCCAGCACCCACACCCGCGCTCCGCGCAGACGCTCAAGCATCGGCTCACTCATCAACAACGCTGGCTGAGCCTTCGGAGCCGTGGCGCTCAATGGCACCTCGACGGAAAACATCGAGCCCTTGCCCGGCCACGAACGCACGTGAACGCGATGACCGAGAATCCCGGCAATCTTCTCGACGATGGCCAGCCCCAGCCCCAACCCGCGGTCCTGATCCGGACGCTGCACATCGCCCCGTTTGAACTCCTGGAAAATCTCTTCCAGTCGATTTTCGGCAATGCCCATCCCGCTGTCCCACACCTCGATCGTCAACCGCTGATGATGACGCCGACATCCGAGCACCACCCGACCGCTGTAGGTATAACGAATGGCGTTGCTCAGCAGATTGCGCAGGATCCGCGCCAGCAACTGAATGTCGCTACGCACCAGCGCCGAACACGGGATGAAATGCAGCTCCAGCCCTTCATTGCGGGCCACCTGTGTGTACTCGGCCGCGAGGTTTTCCAGCAGCTCGCTCAGGGCGAACGGCGCGATGTCGGCTTTGATCACCCCGGCATCCAGTTTGGAAATATCCACCAGCGTGCCTAGCAGGTTTTCCACGTCCTCCAGCGAATTGCTGACATTGCGCACCAAAATCGCATTGGCCACCGGCTCGCGACGTTCCAGCAAAGCGCTGGTGAATAGCCGAGCCGCGTTGAGCGGTTGCAGCAGGTCGTGGCTCACGGCGGCGAGAAACTTGGTTTTCGACAGGTTGGCCTGCTCCGCCTCAAGTTTGGCCTCGCGCAAACGCGATTCCACGCGCCGGCGCTCGTCGATTTCACGCAGCAATTGGTCATTGAGGGTGGTCAGTTCGGTGGTCCGTTCGCGTACCCGCAACTCAAGATTCTGATACGCCTGGTGCAGCGCCTCGGCCGTGCGGCGGCGCTCGGTGATGTCACGAATCAACACGAAGATCCCCACCACTTCCCCGGTGGCCAGGCGATTGGGCACGTAGGAGCGCAGCATGTAGCGCTCCTGATTGTTGATGTTGGTTTCGGCAAATTCGAACGTCACGCTCTCACCGGCCAAGGCCCTGGCCACGTAGGCCTCGAGGCGCTGGTAATGCTGCGCGCTGTGAACTTCGCGCAGGCTCTGCCCGAGCATCACGCCGCGAGGCCAGCAGTACCATTCTTCGTAGACCTTGTTGGTGAATTCGTAGACCAGATCGGCATTGAGGTAGGCGATCAACGCGGGGACATGGTCGGTGATCAGGCGAATCCAGCGCTCGCTTTCGCTGAGGGCTTCGGCGTGCTGGTAACGTTCGGTGATGTCGGTGAAGGTGTTGACGAAGCCACCGGTGGGCAACGGATGCGTGCGGATTTCCAGCACCCGGCCATCGTAAAGACGTTGCTCGCATTCCTGCACGTGCCGCCCGTTGGCATCGCGACTGGCCGGGGTCAGCAGGGTCAACTCGCTGTCGCCGATCACTTCGGCAAACGGCCGATGGGCCGCCACCGGGGCGAGCCCGCTCAGTTCGAGGAAGCGCCGGTTCCACAGTTCCAGGATGCCTTCGGCATTGACCATGGCCACGCCTTGGGACAGGTTGTCGACCGCCCGTTGCAGCAAGTGCGATTTCTGCGCCACGGCTTGCTCGCGGCGCACGGTTTCGCTGAGTTTGACGTCAGTAATGTCGGTGAACAGGATCACCCGCCCACCTTCCTGCGTGGGCCGTTCGCTGACTTGCAGCCAGCGGCCGTCCTGCAAGCGATAGATCAGGTTTTCGTCGGCATGCCCACGGGGTTCTTCCGTGAACAACCCGGTGGCGGACATCAGCCGTTTCACCTCGACCAGGCGCATGCCGGCGTTGATCCGCACCCGGCTGTTGTCCCAGAACGCCTTGAAACGGCTGTTGAACAAAACGATGCGCTGCTCGGCATCGAACAGCACAAAGGCATCGGAAATGCTCTCGATGGCATCGATCAGATGCTGATGCGCGGTTTCCGCCCGCAGGCGCGCTTCGCTGAGCAAGTGATTGCCCGACTTGAGCTCGGCCATGGCCTGGTTCAAGGCATCGGTCCGCTCACGCACCTGCTCGGCCAGCACCACCGAATGCTGGAACGCCGCGTAGGGATCATTGCCGCGCGTGACGCCGGATTCGATCCGCTCGATCAGCGCGCCGTTGATGCGCTGCAGTTTATGGTTGTCGTGGCGCAGGCTGGCGATCTGCGCCTGCAGCTCAACGATGTCCAGGGGACCGGCCTCGGGCAATGGCAACCCCGGTGAAGGTCTGGTTGATGTGCATGCCATTGAACTGTTCTCCGTAGGTGTTGAAACCCATCACCCGTTGGTCGCGCAAAAACGTTCCGATCTGCTCCAGGCTGCCGCCGTCTTCCAGCTCCAGACGCCTGAGAAAACAGTCGCAGCCGATGGTCAGTAACAGGTCGCCGAGGCGCTCCTGCAAGCCTTCGAACAAGGTTTGCAGGTTCGGCAGCATCGGGCCGGGGGTCATGACGGTGAGGACGATGCCGTTTTCCACGGCACAGTAGAAACTCAGGCTCAGGTCTGGATGAACCTGCTGGATCGCCCGCACGTAATACTGATCGTTGATCCGCACCGCCAAGGGGTGTGCGGCGAAGACCCGGTGATCGAGTTCGGCCACCGGCACGCCGATGTGTCGGGCGTACTCCTCGGCAGCCGGCTCGGCATTCAGTTCAAAGACCCGGCGCGAGGCGCTGTCGGCTCCGGTGACCACCAGTTTCTCCGCCCTCGGCAAGATGTGGTGCGTGGTGAACACCTCGAAATCCAGCCAGGTGTTGACCAGCACCACCACCGCCGCGCCGCTGTGAAACTCGCCGCCGAAATAGACGTGGGTGTGGGTCAGGTAGTTGTCATCGCCGGCCGAACCGCCGAAATGCGGGATGTCGCCCAACGCCGCGCTCAACGCAGCGAGGACCATTTCTTCGCGGCTGGACAGACCATCGAGCAAGGTCAGGGCAAAGCTGTTGCCCTTGATCGGCGCCAGGGTGTTGCTGCGACAGCCGCTGGCCAGGCGCTCGACCATTTGCTGGGCGTCGATCAGGCTGAAGCGCTCCATCTCGCTGATCAGTTCGGCGTCGATGGAAAAATGCCGATGGTCGAATCCCACCGCCGTCACGCAATTGCGGCCGTAGCCCAGGGGCGTGATCTCCCCGGCGCTGGTGCAGCCGACCAGGCGAATGCCGCCGAAGCTCAGATGCAAGGCCTGGCCCAGCGCCTGCAAGTCGTACTCGGCGGAGCAGAAGAACAACACGAAGCCCAGATGCGGGTGCAATAACTGCCGCGCGAGCTCCTGAGCCACTTGTTGGGCATCGGTGGCCTGGGACATGCCGCTGACCACCCCTTCACTCTGGACCTGCTGCATGACCACCCCCGCAGGTGCGCGTGTATGAGACACGAGTGTACGAAGCCTGCGGGCTGCGACGTATGCTACTTGGGTAGCGGGTAGCCGCTTCGATGGGATGAGAGTCGGCGGGTTGGCGGCTTGATGGCTGAAGCTTTTGTGGCGAGGAAGCTTGCTCCCGCTGGACTGCGCAGCAGTCCCCCAACCGGCCGATGCGCGACCAGAATAGGGACCGCTACGCGCTCCAGCGGGAGCAAGCTCCCTCGCCACAGGGGTAGGGTTCACAGATCAGCTTGTTACCAGTTCAACACCGCCCCCACCGCGAAGGTATCGGTGTCTTCGTTCTGGGCGCTGGTGTCGTGGCCGTTGATTTCGAACTGGTTGTACTCGGCCACGAGTTTGAGGTTGTCGTTGACGTCATGGAACAACGCAATGCCGCGGGTTTCATAGTCCGCGCCGCTGCCGACCACACCATTGCCGTCGTCATTGGTCTTGCCGTAAGACAAGGCCAGGCGGTTTTTGCCCAGTTTGTACGAGCCTTGCAGCAAGTAGCCGTCGCTGTCGACGTTGCGCAGGGTCGGTTCGCCGGCGTTGTTGGTGAAGAACGGGTTAATCCCTTTGGCCTGGAAACCGGAGCCGGTCAGCGACAACCCGCCCATCTTCGCCTGCACACCGTAGCCGACGCCTTTGGAGGTGACCGATTCAACGGTGGAGTCGGTATTGTCCGAGGTCTGGTAACTGCCGTTGACCCAGCTGTAAATCTTCGCGCCGCCGACATCAAACTGATAGGTGACCTCGCTCTCGGTACGCGGATTCTCCTGATACGCCTTGCCCAACGGGCTGCTGTCGTTGGTGTCCACCGGATCGAGAATCCCAACGGCCACCCGCAAACCCTCCATCACCGGGGTGCGATAGGTGATCTGCGAGGTCGGGAACGGGTACGGGTAACCCGTACCGATATTGCCGAACGACACGCCGCCACCGTCCACCAACCCCAGGGTATCGCTGACCTGGCCGTAACCGGCGAGCATTTCATCGAGCAGAATGTTGGAGCGGGCGAACAGGCCGAAGTCCTTGCCGATCAACACTTCGCCCCATTCCGGATTGGCCACGGTGCCGTAGAACTGCCGCACGTCGATGGCGGTGTCGGTGCCATTGGTCTGGCTGTCGTTGATGGTCACCCAGAACGACGCCCGCGCACCGAGCTTCAGGTCATCGACCTGTTTGCCCATGTTGAAACCCAGGTAATTGGGCAGATAGCCCATTTTCACCCGCGCCTGTTTCCGGTCGTACTGGTCGCCTGCACGGTCCACATCGCTGTTCACGTAGAAGGCGTTGATGTAGCCGTCGGTTGAGAACGTGGTCTGGTCCTTGTCGTACAGCACGATCTCGGCCTCAGCCATTGTGCTCAAACCGAGGGTCGAGAGGCTGGCGATGAAGGCAGGCAAGTAACGATGCTTGAAGTTCTTATTGTTGTGCATGACGCGCTCCGCAGCGGGGGACTGGATGTCGGAGGCGATTATCGAAAGGGGACGGGCGGCGGCATACGCTGCCTTGGGGGCGGTTTTGAAGTGCTTTGGAGTGGCCGGGCGTGAGCGGCAAATTCGGTGTAAGACCGGGCTCAGGCACGGCCCGGAACTTTAGATGTAAGACCGGCTAGGTCGCCGCTCTGAACAGCATGTAGGCGGCGACCACGACACACACGCTGGCAAAACCGATTTGCAGGGCCCGGGCCGGGACGCGCGCGCTCAGTTGTCGGCCGACGATCATGCCGACTACGCTGGCGACAATGAACGTTGCGCCCAGGGCATCAATCCTGACCCCGGCATGAAATGCCCCGATCACACCGATGGCGGAAATCAGGCTGATTACCATCAAGGAGGTGGCGACGATGCCGCGCATTTGCACATCGGTCAGTTGCTTGAAGGCCGGGACAATCAAGAAGCCGCCACCGACCCCGAGCAAACCGGAAACAACGCCGGTCACCGCGCCCAATGCCGCGAGGGTCGCGGTGCATTTGGCGGTCCAGGAAAAACGCCCGGTCTGCTGATCGAGCATGCAGTTCTTCTGACCCCAGTTGGCGTGGCCGTGGTCGCTCGGTCCTTCTTCCTGGCGCTCGCGACGCAGCATCCGCCAGGCCACCATGACCATCAGCAGACTGAACAGAATCATCAGGATTTTTTCCGGCAACTGATGGGCGAAGTAGATGCCGACCGGCGAAAAAATCGCCCCCAGCAGTGCGATCAGCAACGCCGCGCGATAGCGCACCAGGCCATGGCGCAAACCATCAATAGCCCCGACCGCTGCCGCGCTGCCCACCGCAAACAACGCCACCGGCGCAGCCTGGGTCATGGTCAATCCCAGCCCCAGCACCAAGGCCGGCACTGCAAGAATGCCGCCCCCTGCCCCGGTCAGTCCCAGGACGAGGCCCATCACCACGCCAAAAAAACCTGCCAACAGCATAAAACGCTCGTAATCCGTGGGAAAAAGCCGGGAACGCCCGGTATCGATGTCTGACAGGATAGAGCGCGTGCGAATTTTTTCCTTCAGCATTTAACGCGGGGCTGGTCAGCGCAGGGAAAATGACACTACCCTCTTGGCTCGTCCTGAAAGAAACGGCCACCATGCCTGCCTTGATTGAAGCTTTTTTAGACCCTGCCTCCTCGACCTACAGTTACGTGATTCATGAAGGTGCTGGCAGTCAATGCGCCATCGTCGACCCGGTCCTCGACTACGACCCCGCCGCCGGTCGCACCGCCACCACCCAGGCGGACAAAATCATCGCCTTCGTTCGCAAGCATCAGTTGCAAGTGCAATGGCTGCTGGAAACCCACGCCCATGCCGATCACCTGTCCGCCGCACCGTATCTGCGTCGCGAGCTGGGCGGCAAAATCACCATCGGCCAGTCGATCAGCAAGGTCCAGGGCGTGTTCAAGGCCCTGTTCAACCTTGAGCCGGCATTTCGCAGTGACGGTTCGCAATTCGACCACCTGTTCGCCCCGGACGAATCATTCATGATCGGCCACCTCAAGGCCACGGCCCTGCATGTGCCCGGCCACACCCCGGCGGACATGGCCTATTTGATCGACGGTGACGTGATTCTGGTAGGCGATACTTTGTTCATGCCAGACGTGGGCACGGCCCGTTGCGACTTCCCCGGCGGCAATGCCCACCAGATGTTCGCCTCGATCCAAAAACTGCTGGCCTTCCCCGCCAGCGTCCGGCTCTACGTCTGCCACGACTACCCACCCGAAGGCCGCGAATCCCGCTGCATGACCACGGTCGGCGAGCAACGCAAAAGCAATATCCACGTCCATGACGGCATCGACGAAGCGGCGTTCGTCGCCATGCGCACCCAGCGTGATGCCGGGCTGGGCATGCCAACGCTGTTGCTGCCGGCGATTCAGGTGAATGTGCGGGCGGGGAATCTGCCGCCAGCGGAGGACAATGGCTCCGTATATCTAAAAATTCCGATCAATAAGCTTTGAAGAGAAGTTTTTCCCGATGTTTTTCTCATTTATTTGTCAAATGTGTCCGAATTAAACAAGGAAAATGACTTTCGAGGCCATTTGCCACTATTTTTATGATTTAACAAACACGCCTTCGCGGGTCGAACTATGCTCTTTTGACGTCGCGGAGGGATCCAAAAATGAGCGTAATCGGTAACCACGTCTGGCATAGTCAAAACGGGTTGTTCAACACTAATACCGACAGTGAAATAGGAGATGTGGCGAGAATTCTGAATCTTGCACACGACACCGACAGCGAAAACGGATTGTTACTGCAGTTCCACGGTGGATTGGTCGACAAAACCAGTGCGTTGTCAGTTGCAACCAAACTGATCCCCGAATACATCAGCGCTAAAACTTACCCCGTATTTTTTGTTTGGGAGTCGGGGCTAAAGGAAACGCTGATTAACAACCGAGCTGAACTGGCACAGGATCCGGCGTTTAGAGAGCTGGTGAAAAAAGTCACTGAATGGGTCATTAAGAAGTCCAGCCCCACGTCAAACATCGCTCTTAAAGGGGGCGGCGACAAGCTTATCAACGTTTACCAACTGCGCAGCGAGTTTGATAACTGGTTTGACCAGCGCCGGGATACTCCCCCCGTTTCAGAAACAGACATTCAATCCAGCCAAGTCAAAACCAAAGGGCTTTCGAATCTATCCGTCGATCAACTGGCCTACGATATCGAGATAGGCCTTAATGATGATCCTGGCTTTAGAAAAGCCATGGCAGAAGCTTATAACGCGACTCTCACGCCTACGGAGTTTGCTACCAAGTCAGCCGGAACTCATAAAAAGGCCAACGTTTTATTGCTCAGCGAGACGTCGCAGAACGAGCTATTTGGCTCCAGACTGCCAGGCACCCAGACTAAGGGTCTTTTGAGCTGGATTGCCGTCGCCCGTTTCGTTGCAAAGTTGGTCATCGCAGTCATCAAGCGTTATCACAACGGTCGCGACCACGGCCCGTATTGCACGGTTGTAGAAGAGGTTTTACATGCAGCGTATGGAAATCTCTTGGGGGCCGGCATCTGGAATCAAATGAAAAAAGATACCGAAGACAGCTTCGGCACATTGCCCGGCTGCTGTGCAACCGCAGTCGTCAAATATCTAAAACAACTAGAGGATAGCGGGAAGACCTTTTCGAAAATCACACTGGTAGGCCACAGTACCGGTGCAATTTACGTGTGCAATTTTCTGGATGCGGTGGCCGCGGCAGATTTAAAAACGAAGATCAACGTGGTGTTCCTTGCACCTGCAGTAACCTACGACCGTTTTGCCAAAACAGTAACCGCGCATCAAGGCTCTCTGTTGAAATCGTTCCGTATGTTCGCAATGAACGATGAGCGTGAGTCTGCAGACCAGATGCTCAGCATTATCTACAACCGAAGTTTACTTTATTTTGTTTCGGGTTTGCTTGAGGGGCAGGTACCCGCAACGGGTGGGTGGCAAAGCGTTGTTGATATGCCGTTAGTGGGGATGGAGCGCTTTCTCAATCATACGGCGGTATTCGGCACGGACCCAGCCGTCAAGATAGTTACGGCATTTCTCGCTGCGGACCCTTCCCGTATCGCTTGGTCACCTTCATCCAGAGGGCCTGGCTTGAACACCAATGCCAGCCATCACGGCGATTTCGATGATCAAGATTCGGATACGCTTCTCAGCATTCAGAATCTGGTTACTCAGTGAGGACCTATCGCCATGGCTGACATGGATCATGCGATTCTGCTGGGAATTTCCAATTATTCATCTCCGGACTTTCAAACGTTGGAAGGCCCCTCGAACGATGTCGAATTGTTCCGTCAATGGCTCCTCGACAAAGACGGGGGGGCCGTTCCAGCAGAAAATATCAAGTTCCTGACATCGCCTGCGCTGGATCAACAACCCAAGAATGACGCCAGATCTTGGTCCCCTACTGCCGAACAATTTCTCAATCACTATGACAAGCTGACCATTGACGAAAACGATGCGTACATTCGACGTGAAGGCGCACGACTCTATCTTTATTTTTCCGGGCACGGCTTTTCCGAGAGAAACGATATGTCGACAGGGGCAGCGCTTTTTGTAGCAGGTGCCAGTCGTTCGCGCCCCTTGAACATTCACGGTACAGCCTTTGCCTGGGAAGCCAGGGACCTGGCTTTATTTGATGAAATCGTCCTGATCATGGATTGCTGTCGCGACTCAGAAACGGCGCTCCGTTATGCAAGCCCAGGCAAGAATCAATTTGTTGCTGAACTCGCCGCCAATGTTCGAGTACTGGCCATTTATGGCTCAGCCAAAGGTGGTAAGGCGCAAGAACGCAAAATTGCGGAGCGCGGCGACAAAACCTGCAGCCTGCTGACCCATGCCCTGCTCAAAGCGCTGACTGATGCAACACCTGATGAGGGTAGTCGTCTCTCGAGCACGTCTCTAAGAAACTACGTCAACAATATTTGGGGGGATATATGTGCTGGCATTCCCGCGGACACTCCGCGCTTTGTACTCCCGGAAGGTGAAGACGTATTTTTTAAAGCTGGCAACAAGGGATTGTTGCAAAACTTTGTACTTAGCGCACCTCCACTTCCTGGCACCGTGCTCACCTTTTACCTGGGGAGCCTCAACTCACCCGTTGCTCAGTGTGTGTTTGCGCAGGATACGGTGAGTATCGAGAATCCGATCGGGAGTATTGCCAGTTCCTTATCCGTGAAGGACCTTCGATTCGCCCTTAGATTGAAACCAGGCTTCTACAAAATTCAAGCATCGACTGGCGCATACACTTCAGCCCCATTTGAAGTGACAGGAGAACGAGATGTCCCCCTCTGAAGATAAGCCTGACGGCTTGGTCGATATCCAGATTCGTACAAAAAACGGCTTTGATGAGCTCGGACTTATTAATGGTCGATTCGAAGAGGTCGAATCCGGCCTCGGCACACTCACTGCGTCAGTTGAACCAGGTTTTTATAAAGTCAGACAGCGTATAGGCGATCTTGAGCAGTCTCAAATCATTGAGGTTGCATCCGATACGACGACTGACTTCGAGCTGAACACGTTGACATTTGAATCAGCTCTACCCCTTCAGGGATCAGAAGCCTCAATGCCGGAAAAAGAGGCGCTGATGCGCGAGCCTTCACCCTATGTAGAAGGGCAACCACCGCCCATACAGATATTTTTATGGGACCCGCAACCTGAAAGCCAAGAGCGCACCGGCCCCCTGGAACTACCTGGGCCAGAGATTCTAAATCAGTTTCGGTTACGGGCCTTCAAAGGTGAAGTGGAGTGTGATTTTTCAAAAGTGGACGCATTGCCAGGAACTACGGGGGTTTTTCTGGTTAACATCAACGTGCCGGTAGGGACTTATCTTCTAGTTCAGCCCGCAGCACAGACAGAACGCTGTATGCCTCTACATGTTCTTGAAAATTGGGCGCCTCAAGTCTACTTTCGGGTTATCCGGGATTCTCGGGGAGCCATGTTGCCGCTGGACTTCAATCACTCCAGCATTACCTATGTCACGCACCTGCAAGCATTGCATACCAAAGAATTGACCCTCCTTGAGGTCGCTCGCAAAGCATTGGCCAGAGGTCGATCAGTCAAGAGCCAGGCGCTAGTTGATGATCTGGTCAACGGCGACTATCAAGATCCGCTGTTGCACCTGATTGGCGCTCACCTTTTACTGCTGTCGGCGAATTCCGAATCAGCGGAAAGCATCCAACAACTTCAGAAAGTCGTCGATGGGTTGATCGTATCGTTGGGTCGTGACTTTCCCGATGTGATTGCTTTGCAAATCGCACTAGCACAATTACGCCAAGAACCACTGGCTGCTGACCTTGCCCTTTGCGCTCCGCCCATACTTCAACGGAGCTGGGATCTGCTCTTACTGGCCTATCGAAACTCAACGATCATCAGTGAAGTCATGGATTTCCCCTACATCGTTGAACCAACATCAACTTGGTTTGTATGGTTAGGCAAAACGCTCCATACCCCGAACGAAGCCGCGATAAACAGCCTGCGTCAACGCCTCCTCGCACTGGTGAATACTACACTCACGATGAACGTGAACAAACTGGTGAGGTGGATCGATAGTTCGGATTCCATTCCAGAGCTTCCAGCGGCAGCGGCTGACAACGCTGCCCCTTTGATCAAAGCTATGTTGCAAGATGAGCATTTAATCAAATGGATCCAACGTTTGCTGGATCAAGCTGAGCAAGACCCAACTCTTCAGAGTCCACTGGATCAAGCCTTGCTGATGAAACTCTGCTCCGCTCAGACTCAATTCTTCGCCAAACGAAGAGGTAACGACAAAGTGGCCACAGATATCGTGCGCAGCTTTGAAGTTCCTGCCCAGGATGTTGCAAGCAGCGCGGTGAGGATTCTCATCAGTTTACTTAAGCAAGGATACAAAAAATTGCCCCAGCTGCTCGAGGTATACGAAGTCGAATTGAAGAAAAACAATTGATGAGCAAGCCGAAATTGCTTTTCGTCGGTTCCTACCCCCCTAAAGTCAGGCCATTCGCAGGCAACGGCAACGCGGTTTTATAGCGCACTTGCTTGAGCGCAAAGCTTGAACGGATGTTGGCCACACCAGGCACTTTGGTCAGGAAGTCCATCATGAACCGTTCCAGCGACTGAATGGTCGGCACCAGCACCCGGATCAGATAGTCCGGGTCCCCCGCCATCAAATAGCATTCCATTACTTCCGGGCGATCCGAAATCGCTTCCTCGAAATGCTGCAACGCCTCTTCCACCTGTTTCTCCAGGCTGACATGAATAAACACGTTCACGTGCAGGCCCAGCAAGTCGGCGTCCAGCAGCGTCACTTGCTCGCGAATCAGCCCTAATTCTTCCATCGCCTTGACCCGGTTGAAGCACGGCGTTGGCGACAGGTTCACCGAGCGTGCGAGGTCGGCGTTGGTGATACGGGCGTTCTCCTGAAGGCTGTTCAAAATGCCGATATCGGTACGGTCCAGTTTGCGCATGAGACAAAACCACCTGTTTTTTATGTTTATGCAGGTTTTTTATCCTCAAATGATCTCCCGCGCAACGAAACAGAGATAAATATTCTTCTGCGCCGGGCCTATGATTGTTGTAGGACAAGATTTCTTTTATCGAAGAATGACGGTCAGCTCACTACAAGAAATTCACAAGATCGAGCGTAGAAGCCATGAACCAAGCGTATGAACCGCTGCACCTGCACGTTCCCGAACCATCGGGCCGTCCTGGCTGCAAAACCGACTTCTCCTACCTGCGTCTGACCGACGCCGGCACGGTGCGCAAACCCCCAATCGACGTTGAACCCGCCGACACCGCCGACCTGGCCAAAGGCCTGATTCGCGTGCTCGACGACCAGGGTAATGCCCTCGGTCCATGGGCTGAAGGCGTACCGGTCGAAATCCTGCGAAAAGGCATGCGCGCCATGCTCAAGACGCGGATCTACGACAACCGCATGGTGGTCGCCCAGCGTCAGAAAAAAATGTCGTTCTACATGCAGAGCCTTGGCGAAGAAGCCATCGGCAGCGGCCAGGCCCTGGCGCTGAACGTCGATGACATGTGCTTCCCGACCTACCGCCAGCAAAGCATCCTGATGGCACGCGATGTACCGCTGGTAGACCTGATCTGCCAACTGCTGTCCAACGAGCGCGATCCGCTCAAGGGCCGTCAGTTGCCGATCATGTATTCGGTCAAGGACTATGGCTTCTTCACCATTTCCGGCAACCTCGCCACCCAATTCGTACAAGGTGTGGGCTGGGGCATGGCCTCGGCGATCAAGGGCGACACCAAAATCGCCTCGGCGTGGATTGGCGATGGCGCCACCGCTGAATCCGACTTCCACACCGCCCTCACCTTTGCCCACGTTTACCGTGCGCCAGTGATCCTCAACGTGGTCAACAACCAGTGGGCGATCTCGACGTTCCAGGCGATTGCCGGTGGTGAAGCCACTACGTTCGCCGGTCGTGGCGTCGGTTGCGGCATTGCCTCCCTGCGGGTCGACGGCAACGATTTCGTCGCGGTTTACGCCGCCTCTGCCTGGGCCGCCGAACGTGCGCGCCGCAACCTCGGCCCGACCATGATCGAATGGGTCACCTACCGCGCCGGTCCGCACTCGACCTCCGATGATCCGTCCAAATACCGTCCTGCCGACGACTGGAGCTACTTCCCGCTGGGCGATCCGATTGCGCGCCTCAAGCAGCACCTGATCAAGATCGGCCACTGGTCCGAAGAGGAACACGTTGCCGTCAGCGCCGAACTGGAAGCCGAAGTGATTGCCGCCCAGAAAGAAGCCGAGCAGTACGGCACCCTGGCCGGTGGCCAGATTCCAAGCGCCGCGACCATGTTCGAAGACGTCTATAAAGAGATGCCGGAGCACTTGAAGCGCCAGCGTCAAGAGTTGGGGATCTGACATGAACGATCACAACAATAATATCGAGTTGGAAACCGCCATGACCACGACCACCATGACCATGATCCAGGCCCTGCGCTCGGCCATGGATGTGATGCTTGAGCGTGACGACAACGTCGTGGTGTTCGGCCAGGACGTCGGTTACTTCGGCGGTGTGTTCCGCTGCACCGAAGGCCTGCAGACCAAGTACGGCACCTCCCGGGTGTTCGATGCGCCGATCTCAGAAAGCGGCATTGTCGGCGTTGCCGTGGGCATGGGTGCCTACGGTCTGCGCCCGGTCGCCGAGATCCAGTTCGCCGACTACGTGTACCCGGCGTCGGACCAGATCATTTCCGAAGCCGCGCGCCTGCGCTATCGCTCGGCCGGCGAGTTCACCGCACCGATGACCCTGCGCATGCCTTGCGGCGGCGGCATCTACGGTGGCCAGACCCACAGCCAAAGTATTGAGGCGATGTTTACTCAGGTCTGCGGCTTGCGCACGGTCATGCCGTCCAACCCTTACGACGCCAAAGGCCTGCTGATCGCCTCCATCGAAAACGATGACCCGGTGATCTTCCTCGAGCCAAAACGCCTGTACAACGGCCCGTTCGACGGCCACCACGACCGCCCGGTAACCCCGTGGTCGAAACACCCGGCCGCCCAGGTCCCGGACGGTTACTACACCGTGCCGCTGGACGTGGCCGCCATCGCCCGTCCCGGCAAGGACGTGACCATCCTGACCTACGGCACCACCGTTTACGTGTCGCAAGTCGCCGCAGAAGAAACCGGGATCGACGCTGAAGTCATCGACCTGCGCAGCCTGTGGCCTCTGGACCTGGACGCCATCGTCAAATCGGTGAAGAAAACCGGCCGCTGCGTGATCGTTCACGAAGCGACCCGCACGTGCGGCTTCGGCGCCGAACTGGTCGCCCTGGTGCAAGAGCATTGCTTCCACCACCTGGAAGCGCCGATCGAACGCGTCACCGGTTGGGACACTCCCTACCCGCACGCGCAAGAGTGGGCGTATTTCCCTGGTCCGTCCCGAGTGGGCGTGGCGTTGAAACGGGTCATGGAGGTCTGAATGGGCACGCACGTTATTAAAATGCCGGACATTGGCGAAGGCATTGCAGAAGTTGAATTGTCGGTATGGCACGTCAAGGTTGGCGACATGGTCGTCGAAGATCAGGTGCTGGCCGATGTGATGACGGACAAGGCGATGGTCGACATCCCGTCTCCGGTGCACGGCAAGGTGATTGCGCTGGGCGGACAGCCAGGCGAAGTCATGGCGGTGGGCAGCATCCTGATCAGCATTGAAGTCGAAGGCGCGGGCAATGTTAAAGAGTCCGCTCAGCCGGCAGCCCCTGTGGTGAAAGAAGCGCCGGTTGCGACGCCGAAAGTTGAGCCCGTGGTCGCAAGCAAATCGGTCACTGCAGCAGCGCCCCGGGCCGCTGTTTGCCAAGGCCCGATGGTCGCTCGCGAAGCCGACGAACGCCCGCTGGCCTCCCCGGCCGTGCGCAAACATGCGCTGGACCTCGGCATCCAGTTGCGCCTGGTCCGTGGCACCGGCCCTGCCGGTCGCGTGTTGCACGAAGACCTCGACGCCTATCTGGCCCAGGGTCAGCAGCCGCAATCGACGGTGGCCGCCGCTTACGCCCAGCGTAACGACGAAGAACAAATCCCGGTCATCGGCATGCGCCGCAAGATCGCCCAGCGCATGCAGGATGCCACTCAGCGTGCCGCGCACTTCAGTTATGTCGAAGAAATCGACGTCACCGCCGTTGAAGAACTGCGCGCGCACCTGAACGAAAAACACGGGGCGACCCGAGGCAAGCTGACATTGCTGCCGTTCCTGGTCCGTGCCCTGGTTGTCGCCCTGCGCGACTTCCCGCAGATCAATGCCCGTTACGACGACGAAGCCCAGGTCATCACCCGCCTCGGCGCCGTCCACGTGGGCATCGCCACGCAAGCCGACATCGGCTTGATGGTGCCGGTGGTGCGTCACGCCGAAGCCCGCAGCCTGTGGGACAACGCGACCGAAATCTCCCGCTTGGCCACGGCCGCACGAAATGGCAAGGCCAGCCGCGATGAACTGTCCGGCTCGAGCATCACCCTGACCAGCCTCGGCGCGCTGGGCGGCATCGTCAGCACGCCGGTGCTGAACCTGCCGGAAGTGGCGATCGTCGGCGTCAACAAGATCGTCGAACGCCCGATGGTGGTCAAAGGCCAGATCGTGATTCGCAAGATGATGAACCTCTCCAGCTCCTTCGATCACCGCGTGGTCGATGGCATGGACGCGGCGCAATTCATCCAGGCCATCCGTGGTTTGCTCGAACAACCCGCCACCCTGTTTGTGGAGTAAGAGATGCAGACTTTGAACACCACTCTGCTGATCATCGGCGGCGGCCCTGGCGGTTATGTGACGGCGATCCGTGCCGGCCAGTTGGGCATCTCGACCATTCTGGTGGAAGGCGAATCGTTGGGCGGTACGTGCCTGAACATCGGCTGCATTCCGTCGAAGGCGTTGATTCATGTCGCTGAACAGTTCCACCAGACGCAACACCATAGCCAGCACTCTGCGCTGGGCATCAGCGTCTCCGCGCCAACCCTCGACATCGGCAAAAGCGTCGAGTGGAAGGACGGCATCGTTGATCGCCTGACCACCGGCGTCGCGGCGCTGTTGAAAAAGAACAAAGTCCAGGTCATTCAAGGCTGGGCGAAAGTGATCGACGGCAAAACCGTGGAAGTAGGCGATACGCGAATCCAGTGCGAGCACCTGGTGCTGGCCACGGGTTCGAAAAGCGTGAACCTGCCGATGTTGCCAATTGGCGGACCGATCATCTCCTCCACCGAAGCCCTGGCCCCGACGTCCGTGCCGAAACGCCTGGTCGTGGTCGGTGGCGGTTACATCGGTCTGGAGCTCGGAATTGCCTATCGCAAACTCGGCGCTGACGTGAGCGTGGTCGAGGCGCAGGAGCGCATTCTGCCGGCCTACGATGCCGAACTGACCCAGCCGGTACACGACGAACTGAAAAAGCTCGGTGTAAAGCTTTACTTGAAACACAGCGTCCAAGGCTTTGATTCTTCTAGTAATACACTGCAAGTTTTGCAACCGGGTGGCGACACCCTGAACCTGGAAACGGATCAAGTGCTGGTGGCCGTCGGTCGCAAGCCGAATACCCAGGGCTGGAACCTTGAAGCGCTGAATCTGGACATGAACGGCTCGGCGATCAAGATCGACCACCGCTGCCAGACCAGTATGCGCAACGTGTACGCCATCGGCGACCTGAGCGGCGAACCGATGCTCGCGCACCGGGCCATGACTCAGGGCGAGATGGTGGCCGAACTGATCAGCGGCAAATCCCGCGAGTTCAACCCGACCGCCATCGCTGCCGTGTGCTTCACCGACCCGGAACTGGTGGTGGTCGGCAAGACCCCGGACGACGTCAAGGCTGCCGGCCTGGACTGCATCGTTTCCAGCTTCCCATTCGCGGCCAATGGCCGGGCGATGACGCTGGAATCGAAAAGCGGCTTCGTGCGCGTCGTGGCACGCCGTGACAATCATGTAATTGTTGGCTGGCAAGCGGTGGGTGTGGGCGTTTCGGAGTTGTCGACGGCGTTTGGCCAGAGCCTGGAAATGGGCGCGCGGCTGGAAGACATTGCCGGCACGATTCATGCGCATCCGACGCTGGGCGAGGCGGTGCAAGAAGCCGCGTTGCGCGCTTTGGGGCATGCACTGCACCTGTGATTCAGAACATGGATGGCGGCATAGATGACCCCATCGCCAGCAGGCCAGCTCCCACATTTGCAATGCCTTCTCCTGTGGGAGCCAGCCTGCCAGCGATTTCTTGAGGTCAACTCGATTTATCTGTCTGTCATCCGATAGTCCGGGCTGCGAAACAGGCCCGTAATGAAGTATTGTTGTCCCCATCCAGAAAAACGTCAGAAGCCTTGAACCGTTTCGGCGGTTGTTAAGTGATAGAGGGTGTCATGGGTAACGAAAGCATCAATTGGGACAAGTTGGGTTTTGACTACATCAAGACAGACAAGCGCTATCTGTCGCACTGGCGTAATGGCGAGTGGGACACAGGCACCCTGACCGAAGACAACGTGCTGCACATCAGCGAAGGCTCCACTGCCCTTCACTATGGCCAGCAATGCTTCGAGGGCCTGAAGGCTTATCGTTGCAAGGACGGTTCGATCAATCTGTTCCGCCCGGATCAGAACGCCGCCCGCATGCAACGCAGCTGCGCCCGTCTGCTGATGCCGCAGGTGTCCACCGAGCAGTTCGTCGAAGCGTGCAAGGAAGTGGTCCGCGCCAACGAGCGTTTCATCCCGCCTTACGGCACCGGCGGCGCGCTGTACCTGCGTCCGTTCGTAATCGGCGTGGGTGACAACATCGGCGTACGTACCGCCCCTGAGTTCATCTTCTCGATTTTCTGCATTCCGGTCGGCGCTTACTTCAAAGGTGGCCTGACCCCGCACAACTTCCTGATCTCCAGCTACGACCGCGCCGCTCCACAAGGCACCGGTGCAGCCAAGGTCGGTGGCAACTACGCGGCCAGCCTGATGCCAGGTTCCCAGGCCAAGAAAGCCCACTTCGCCGACTGCATCTACCTCGACCCGATGACCCACACCAAAATCGAAGAAGTCGGCTCGGCCAACTTCTTCGGGATCACCCACGACAACAAGTTCGTCACGCCGAACTCGCCGTCGGTCCTGCCAGGCATCACCCGCCTGTCGTTGATCGAACTGGCCAAATCGCGTCTGGGCCTGGAAGTGGTTGAAGGTGACGTGTTCATCGACAAGCTGTCCGACTTCAAGGAAGCCGGCGCTTGCGGTACCGCTGCGGTGATCACACCGATCGGCGGCATCAGCTACAACGACCATCTGCATGTGTTCCATAGCGAAACCGAAGTCGGCCCGGTCACCCAGAAGCTCTACAAAGAGCTGACCGGTGTTCAAACCGGCGACGTCGAAGCGCCAGCGGGCTGGATCGTCAAGGTTTGATCTGACCCCAGCAGCATCGAAGCCCTCCTTCGCTTTAGCGATGGGGGGCTTTTTTTATCAGCGCTGCCCGGCTTCTCCCCGCGCAATACGTTTACCTCCCCTGCCCTTGATTCCACTCGCCTGGCCGTCCTGTTGCTTACCCGTGCGTGCCTGGGTGATCAGTCCCGGAATCAGCGCACCTTCCGGCAGGTTTTTCCAGAACCGGGCCGGCAAATGCCCTTGCATGACTTTCGGGTTCAGGCGCGCCGGATTGAAGATGTGGCTGTAGTAGGTCAACCACATGTCGCTGTGCGGGTCGTCGACGTTTTGTGCCAGCTGCTGCCACTCAATTGGGCACTGGCGTTGGTGGATCAACTGCTCACCGTCGTAGTAGACCCCGTCCCTGGGCGTTGCAATCAACCAGCGATGCCGGCCCATGCGCCCGATAAAATGTTCACTGGCACTGTGCAGGATGTCATGGGCCGGTTCATGCCAGGCAACGTATTGCGGGCCCTCACTTCCAGGCATTGCGACGAATCGTACGAATGCATGTAAGTGATGAGACTCACGCTGTACCTGTTTGATTCTTCTATGAAATTCACTGCCTAATTTGTCTCCGGCCAGCATGGCGGTGCGGTCACCATGACTGACCCGCCACAGCACTTCGTACAACAGACTCCAGCGCTGATCCCCCCGATAACGAGCGGCGCGCTCCAGGGTGTCCAACAGCGTTCGCGGTATTCGTGCGTGAAACGGCCCCTGGGTTTGAGGTGGCGCATCGTCGCTGGCGAACAGATCGCAGACGCCTTCACTGGCCCAACTCACCCGGCTCGGGTCCACCTCATGGCTGAGCAGCCAGCGCGCCTGCTGGCGCCACGTGTCGAACAGGTCATCGCAATCGAGGCTGATCATCCCCATAACCCCATTTGTTGCGGCTGCGGCCGGTCGCGCAATTGCTGATACAACAAATGGCTGGTGACCTCGGCCTGCTGCGGGTGGTAATCGCTGGTGATGAAGAACGGTTTGGCCTTGGCCAGCACGCAACGCATCCGGGTCAGGTCTTCGTAGCGGATGCGGCGCTGACGGCGCAATTCCACCAGGCGCTCGGTGGTGCGAAGGCCAATACCGGGAATGCGTGCGATCAACGATGCCTCGGCGCGATTGAGGTCCAGTGGGAAGATCTCGCGGTTCTCCAATGCCCACGCCAGTTTCGGATCGATGTCGAGCGCCAGGTGCCCGGGCCCCTTGAACAGTTCGCCAGCGGTAAAGCCGTAGCTGCGCAACAGGAAGTCCGCCTGATACAAACGGTGCTCGCGCATCAATGGCGGCGCGGCCAGCGGCACGCTTTTCGGGCTGTTGGGGATCGGGCTGAACGCCGAGTAATAGACCCTTCGCAAACTGAAGTTGCCGTACAACGCCTGGGCGCTATGGAGAATGGTGCTGTCATCGGTGTCATCAGCACCGACGATCATCTGCGTGCTCTGCCCGGCCGGGGCAAATTTCGGTGCGCGGGGTTCGTTGAGTACGGTCTGGACACCGGTGTAGATGGTTTGCATCGCTTGCTTGATCGAGCCCAGCTGTTTCTCGGGGGCCAGGGTTTGCAGGCTGGCGTCGGTGGGCAGTTCAATGTTCACGCTCAAGCGATCGGCATAGCGCCCCGCTTCCTCGATCAGCGCCGGATCGGCTTCGGGAATGGTCTTGAGGTGGATGTAGCCCCGGAACTCGTGGTCTTCGCGCAGCAGTTTGGCCACGCGGATCAGTTGCTCCATGGTGTAGTCCGCCGAGCGAATGATCCCGGAACTGAGAAACAACCCACTGACGCAGTTGCGCCGGTAGAAATCCATGGTCAGCGTCACCACTTCTTCCGGCGTGAAGCGTGCGCGTGGCACGTCGCTGGAACGTCGATTGACGCAATACTGGCAGTCATAAAGACAGAAGTTGGTCAGCAGAACCTTCAGCAATGATACGCAGCGGCCGTCCGGCGTGTAGCTGTGGCAAATGCCCATGCCGTCGGTCGAGCCCAGGCCGCTCTTGCCCTCGGAACTACGCTTCGGCGCGCCACTGCTGGCGCAAGACGCGTCGTACTTGGCGGCGTCGGCGAGAATGCTGAGCTTGTCGATGAGTTCCATGGGGCACGCCTATTACTGTGTGGATATACAGTATAGGCTCGACCTTCAAGGCACAAGTCATCAGCGAACCCTTGGTCGGGTCAGATCACATCACGCGCAGGTTGCGGTGGGCGTTGTTCGCGGATGGGTTGCACAGTTGGCTGCGCCAGCGTCAGGTCGAATTGTGCACCCAATTCCTTGCGCCCCAGCGCCGTCAACGCCAGCGCCCTGCTGTCCAGATCCTGCGTCACCCATTTGCGCTTGATCGCGGTTTGCAGCAACGCCGCCCCCAGCGAACCTCCCAAATGTGGCCGACGCATGCTCCAGTCCAGGCATGGGCACGCGAAGCGGCGACGCAAGGTGTTCAGGTCATTGACTTCAATGCCCAACCCTTCCATCAACGCCTCGCCGCTGTCGCTCAGGCGGTAAGCCTGCTCGTCAGTTTCCAGCAACCAGCCTTTTTCCAGCATTCGGTCGTGCAGCAGCACCGCCAGCGTCCCGGCCATGTGGTCATAGCAGGTGCGGGCGAATTGCAGGCGATCCGGTGTACGCGAGGTGAAAGTCGGCGCAGTGTTCTGGCCGATCACCATCAGCGCTTCCAGGGCCTGGGCCACGCGCTGGTCGGCGAGGCTGTAATAACGATGGCGGCCCTGCACGTGCAAACGCAGCAGCGCCAGCTCCTTGAGCTTGGCCAGGTGAGCGCTGGCGGTGGAAGCGCTGACATCGGCAATCGCCGCCAGCTCAGTGCTGGTGCGGGCGTGGCCGTCCATCAGCGAACAGAGGATTTTCGTCCGGGCCGGTTCCGCGATGGCCGCGGCCACTTGAGAGACGCCAATGTCGTGTTGTTCAACGTTCATATTTCGCTCCCGGACGAATCAAGGCCGTTTCGAACTGGAGATAGTAGCAACACTTCTCCCACCACGAACAAGGCTGCGACCCATGGACCCGATCATCGCTGCGACTCATACCGATCCCTATCCCTATTACGCCCGGCTGCGCGCCGAGGGTGGGCTGGTGTTTCACCAAGGACTGAAATTGTGGGTGGCGAGCAGCGCCCAGGCCGTTGCGGCTGTGCTGGCGCACCGGGATTGCCATGTCCGACCGGCCGCTGAGCCGGTACCCAAAGCGATTGCCGACGGCATGGCCGGCAAGGTATTCGGGCAATTGATGCGGATGAATGAGGGCGAGCGCCAGCGTTGCCCGAGGTCGGCGATTGAGCCGGGTTTGGCGCTGATTGATGTGGACGAGGTCAACGCACTGGTGAGCGCGCGGTTGATCACGCCGGATGCCGACGGGTTGTACAACGCCATGTTCCGCGGGCCGGTTTGTGTGGTGGCGGCGCTGTTGGGGTTTTCACCGGCTCAGGGCCGGGCGATCAGTGAGCTGACGGCGGATTTCGTGGCGTGTCTGTCGCCGCTCAGTGATCCGCTGCAATTGGAGACTGCCCACGCTGCCGCTGAGAAATTAAGGGGGCATTTCGTTGAATTGCTGGATGATTCGGGCAATAAAAGCTTACTGCTCGCCGGGATTCGGACGCGCTGCGCGGGTGATCCTGAAATGTTGATTGCCAATCTGATCGGGCTGTTTTCGCAGACGTATGAAGCCACCGCCGGACTGGTCGGCAACGCAATGTTGGCGTTGATTAAAAACCTGTCGCTGCTACGCGACTCGACACCCGTTGACGACTTGATCGCCGAAGTTCAGCGCTTCGACCCTTCGGTGCAGAACACCCGCCGGTTTGTCGCAGCACCGTGCGAAATCGAGGGTGTAAGTCTCAATGCCGGCGATGTGGTTCTGGTGCTGCTGGCTTCGGCCAATCGAGACCCCCAACTCAATGAGAGTCCCGACGCATTCATTCTGGATCGCCCGCAGCGGCGCAGTTTTACGTTTGGTGCGGGGCGGCATCAATGTCCGGGGCAACTGCTGGCGTTGGGGATTGCCAGTGCCACGTTGAGCGAAATTCTGCTGCATCCCCCTGCGCTGGATCGATTGGCCTGGAAGTACCGGCCTTCGCTGAACGGGCGTATTCCAGTCTTTAGCGAGTATTCCCCGTCGCCGCAATAAAGGTCATCGCCACCAAGGGTCATACTGACTACCGCGCAGTCGTTACGACTACTTTTCAATGGAGTCAAAGTAACAACAGAGCCTCCACAACCCACGTCCTGCCTGACATCCCGGACTGGCCCGTTTTTTGATCACACATTTACGCTTTCGATCAACCAACGATCGCCCCCTAAAGACAGGCTGGATTATCAGGAAGAGGATTACTGCATGCTCAACGAATTTCACAATCGCTTGGCCGTCGTTACTGGCGCGAGTTCCGGCATCGGCCTGGCTGTTACCGAACAGCTATTGGAGCAAGGCGCTCGCGTATTGGCAATGTCACGCCAGATAGGAGGCCTGGGCGAATTGGCGGAACGCTACAAGGACCAACTCGCCTGGGTGGCCGGAGATATCACCCGCCAAGAGGACCTCGCCCGGCTGGGCACTCGCGCCGAAGCCTTGGGGCCAGTGGATTTCGTGGTGCCCAATGCCGGCATTGCGCAACTGGCCGATGGCCTGGATGTAGCCGCCTTCGACCGACAGTGGGCGGTCAACGGCGCCGGTGCGCTGAACACCTTGGCCTGCCTGCGCAGCCACCTTGCGGCAACCGCGTCGGTGGTGTTCATTGGCACGTTCCTGGCCAACGTGACCTTTCCTGGTCTGGCCGCCTACATCGCCTCGAAAGCAGCGCTGATGGCGCACGTCCGGACCCTGGCCGTAGAATTGGCGCCTCACGGCATCCGTATCAACACCGTATCGCCAGGCCCTACGGCTACCCCGATCTGGTCGACGCTAGGCTTGAAGCCTGCGGAACTGGGCGATGTCGCCAACTCGGTGAACCAGCGGCTGCTCGACGGAGAGTTTCTAAAACCGGGTGCCGTGGCAGACGTCATCCTGTTCCAATTGAGCCGTGGCGCACGTAGCGTGTACGGCCAGGATTGGGTGGTCGACAGCGGGTACACCCTGCGCTAGACCCGCATTTGTCTGCGCTTCAGGACGCCACGATCACGCCAGTCGATCCGCGACAAACTCGACAAAGGCGTGCAACTTGGGCAACGATTTCCTGGAGCGCGGATACACCATCTGCACCGGTTTGGGCGGCGGTACGTAGGCGTCCATGATCCTCACCAGTTCACCTTTGGCCAACGCCGCCGACACCAGAAAATCGGGCTGCATCAAAATCCCCTCCCCGGCCACGGCCGCCTGCAACAACACCTGACCGTCATTGCTCTTCAACACGGCGCTTTCGGGCCAGGGCACTTCGCTGGAGCCGTTTCTCAGCGGCCAGGCAAACCGGTTGTTCCAGGACGTATGAGTGAGAATTCGGTGCCGGTGCAGGTCCTCGGGGGACTGCGGTTTCTGCCATTTTTCCAGATACCGGGGCGAAGCGCAGATCACCATGCGATACGGCGGCAACGGCGTGGCCAGCAGGTTGACGCCAATCAGCTCGGAAATCCTGAACGCCAGATCGAATGATGTCTCGTACAGATCGATCACTTCATTGCTCAAAATCAGCTCGACCTGGATCTGCGGATAACGCTGCATGAATTCGGACACCAGCGGCCCGACCAGGGAAACGCCGAGACTCATCGGCGCGGTGATGCGCAGCAGGCCGCTGGGTTCCGGGCTGGACGCTTCCACCCGACTGAACGCGTAGTTCACTTGCTCCAGCGCCAGTTTGGCTTCTTCGTAAAACAGCCGCCCCTCGCCCGTGATGGATTGCCGACGCGTGGTGCGTTTAATCAGCTGGGTATTGAGGGTTTTCTCCAGCCCCTGGATATGCCGCCCGACCATGACCGCCGACATCCCGACTTCACTGGCCGCATCGGCGAAGCTGCCCGCCTCGACCACGGCGACGAAGACTTCCATTTGCCTGAGTTTGCTCATGTCCCTGCCTTGCATTCAATACATCAGGTTAAAGGAGTAATAACCGGCGATGCGTTTATCACCCGGGACTTTGTCCCTAGAGTCACTGCAATAAAGTGCATAACGAGGCGCCATTGATGCAAACCCTACTGGACATGTCACTGAGTTCTTTTGCGCGGGCAGACCTGTTGCAAGGCCCGACGCCGATTCAGCGCGCCGAACGCCTGGAACAGCTGCTGGGTTTGAAGGCACAAGGCATCGGCCTGTTTCTCAAGCGCGATGATCACATGTTGATCGGCGGTGGCGGCAACAAACTGCGCAAACTCGAATTCCACCTCGGCGCGGCGCTGGCGTCCGGGGTCGACACGGTCATCACCATCGGCGGCCTCCAGTCCAACCATGCACGGCTAACGGCCGCCGTGTGCGCCCGCCTGGGCATTGTCTGCGAATTAATCCTGACCCGCTCGGTGCCCAAAGCCGAAGTGGACTACGAGCTCAACGGCAACGTCCTGCTCGATCAGTTGTTCGGCGCCGACATACGGGTGCTTGCCGGCGGAAGCGACTCGCTTACCGAGGCCGAGAAACGCGCCGCCCACCTTCGGGAAGCCGGGCGCACAGTGTTAGTGATACCAACGGGTGGCTCAACGCCGCTGGGCAGCCTCGGTTACGCACGCTGCGCAGCGGAGATCGCGCAGCAGGAAACGCAACTCGGCCTCACCTTCAACCAGGTGGTCGTGCCCAATGGCAGCGCCGGCACCCACGCCGGACTCGCTGCAGGGTTCCAGGTGCTGGGTCGGGGTACGTCGATGGTCAAATCGTTTTCGGTCTTGTCTGATCGGGACACGTCAGCGGACAGAACCGTGCGACTGACTCAAGACGCACTGACGTTATTGGGCAGCAGCGCCGTCGTTGAGGCGTCAGAGATTGTGATTGATGGCAGTCAACTGGGCGACGGTTACGGTCTGCCGACCCCCGCCATGCTCGACGCGGTGCGCCTGATGGCTCGCGCGGAAGGTCTGTTGATTGACCCCGTGTATTCCGGGAAAACGTTTGCCGGGCTGTTAGGTGATATCAGGCAGGGACGTTTCCAGCGCGGTGACAATCTGCTGTTTGTGATGACCGGGGGAACGCCGGGGTTGTATGCGTATCGGGAGACGTTTCAGGTCTGATCCGAAAGGTTAACGGGAATCTGTGGTGAGGGTGCCTCTTCCCTCACCAAATTTGGAAAAAACGACCGAACATTCAGAAAAAACTTACATCCATTTAATGCCCATTGCTATAGCGTCCGCATCGTTTACAAAAGTTGAAACAAGGATGCTCATGGCTAGCAAGACAGACACACCTGCAGTTCAAAACCCACCGTCACGCGACGGGCACCCGGCTTGCAACAACCGCCAGGATCACTCGGGAATAGATCAGCAGGCCCACTACGTTTTCTGGATCAGTGGATTTTCAAAAGGTGATGATGAGGGTGACTTCTTAAGGTACGAACTGACCGTTCTACCTGAATTTGAAGCTGCAATATTGAATGTACTTGGCTGGAACAATCTTGATGAAAGCGCCTATGGGGATTGTTTACTGACTGCCGAGCAAATTATAAAAATCGCCATCGCCATTGATGTGCAGCTACCGACAGACCTGGACCTCTTCATAGGCGTGCGGGAATAGTGGGGAAAGCTGTTTGATTGCAGCGAGGGGCTTGCCTCCTCGCAGCACCAGCCATTTCAGCCCACGCGCCAATCAATCATCCCGCGTCAGCACTTCCAGCAATTCAATCTCGAAAATCAAATTCGAATTCGGCGTGATCGCGCCCATCGTCCGCTCGCCGTAGGCCAAATGCGCCGGCACCCACAATTTGCGCTTGCCGCCCACCAGCATGCCCATAATTCCCTGATCCCAACCCTTGATGACCCTCCCTGTGCCAATCACACACTGAAAAGGTTTGCCACGGCTGTAGGACGAATCGAATTCGGTGCCGTCTTCCAGCCAGCCGCGGTATTGGGTGGTGATCAGTGCGCCTTTGACGGCGGCTTTGCCGGCGCCCACTTCAAGATCGATTATCTGCAATTCATCATTCATCACGTTCACTCTATTGTTCTCACACCCGACAGGGCCCAATGGGCGCCGTTTTCCCAGAAATGTGCGCCATTGGCAACCCATTCGGAACGGTTTTCGGCATTAACCTCAACTAAGATAAGCAACACCAAGACACTCGGATCAATATGACACGATGGCAACCCCTGAATGAATGACGTCTGGACCAGCGCAGCCATCGGCTCAGTGATGCTTGCCCCGATCATTGCGCTGATCTGCCGCGAGCGCTCGCTGCAAAAGCAATTGGCCGAGCAACGCGCGCTGATCGCCAGCCTGTCCGAAGGCCTGCACATCCGCCAGGACGGCGACGCCGAGCGTTTCAAGCGCAGCCAATACTTCGCCCGCATCGGCACCTGGGACTGGGATGTCGACACCGACAAGCTCTACTGGTCGGACGCGATCTACGGGATGTTCGGTTTCAAGATCGGCGAGGTCACACCCTCCTACGCACTGTTCTGCGCCTGCGTACACCCGGACGACCGGGCCAACGTTCGTGCCGGGGAGTTGCGATGCCTGGAAACCGGTGAAAACCATGACGAGGAATACCGCGTGGTCTGGCCCGACGGCAGCATTCGCTGGCTGCGGGAAACCGGCAACGTGGTCAAGAACGAGCATGACGCAACCATCAAGATGATGGGTGTGGTGCGCGACATCACCGAGGAAAAAGCCTCGGCCAGTTACCTGCAACACCTGGCCCATTACGACCCGTTGACCGGCCTGCCCAATCGCCTGGTGCTTGAAGAACGTCTGTGCGAAGCGCTCGAACAGGCACGGGTCAGCGCCACCCGGGTGGCATTGGTGTTTGTCGATCTCAACGGGTTCAAGGCGATCAACGACCACTACGGTCATGCGGCCGGCGACCGGGTCCTGATCACGACCGCTACGCGATTGAAGAAGATCCTGCGCTCGACCGACACCGTTGCCCGAATCGGCGGCGATGAATTCGTGGTCATTCTGCAAGGGTTGCCCCAAGGCGTCAGCCTGCAAGACGAGGCTCGCACCATCTGCCAGAAAATCTTCGTCGAACTGTCACCGCCGATCACCATCGGCAACGACCAACGCCACATCGGCACCAGCCTCGGGGTCGCGGTATTCCCGGACCATGCGCCGAGCATGGACCGGTTGATTCATATAGCGGACCTGGCGATGTATGAGGCGAAACGCAGCGGGAATAATCAGTATCGGTTGGGCACTGAAAGCCCGGTGCGCGCTCACAGCGAGTAGCCGTTCGACCTAACGCTCAACCGGCGTAATGTCCACAATCGTGCCGTTGGTGATCATCACCATCATGTACTTGTCATTGATCTGCACCCACTGAGCCTGTTCCTTGGGTGCTTTCAGGCCTTTCGCCTTCCAGTTGCGCAACGCTTTATCTGTGTGTTGATACATGTCCGGGGCGCGGTCGCCGACCACCAGTTCGCGGGTGTTATTGACGCCGGGCTGGACGGTTTTTGCGGCGGGTTCATCCGCCTGAACGAGGGGGCTGATGCCGGCAACGCCAGCGGCGATGACCAGGGCGGCGATGAGGGATTTGCTGTTCATGGGTGATCCTTGGTTGATGGCATACCCAACTCCGACTGTGTCCGCGGTGAATCATTCCGTTCGCACACATTGATCCGCTTCACGCATTAATGCATGCCAATAATGCACTTATCATATCGATCGCCCTGCTCCACCATTCGCCTCAATAAGAACCGTGCACTGCGCCCAGGCAATGCACGTCATAAAAGCGGTGGAGTACAGGTCAATGACAACAGCAATCCCTTCCGGGCGCTCTCGCGCCGGAGCAATTTTCCGGGTCACTTCCGGCAACTTCCTAGAGCAGTTCGACTTCTTCCTTTTTGGCTTTTACGCCACGCAGATCGCCGCTGTCTTCTTTCCAGCCAGTAGCGAATTCGCCTCGCTGATGATGACCTTCGCGGTGTTTGGCGCAGGCTTCCTCATGCGTCCGTTGGGCGCAGTGGTGCTGGGTGCCTACATCGACGATGTGGGTCGGCGAAAAGGGTTGATTGTGACGCTGTCGATCATGGCCAGCGGCACGATATTGATTGTGTTGGTGCCCGGTTACGAAACCATCGGGCTGTTCGCACCGGCCATCGTCCTGATCGGCCGATTGCTGCAAGGCTTCTCGGCCGGTGCGGAAATGGGCGGGGTCTCGGTGTACCTCTCGGAGATCGCCACGCCCGGCAACAAAGGCTTTTTCACCAGTTGGCAGTCGGCCAGCCAGCAAGTGGCAATTATTGTCGCGGCGGCATTGGGGTATGGACTGAATCAATGGATGGCGCCGGCCATGATTGCCGACTGGGGCTGGCGGATACCGTTTTTCGTTGGCTGCCTGATCGTGCCGTTCATTTTCTTCCTGCGGCGCAACCTGGAAGAAACCGAAGAATTCACCGCGCGCAAACACCGTCCGAGCATGGGCGATGTATTCCGCACACTGGCGCAGAACTGGGTGATCGTCTTCGCCGGAATGATGATGGTCGCGCTGACCACGACCGCCTTTTACCTGATCACCGTGTACGCACCGACGTTCGGCAAAACCGTGCTGCACCTGAGCACGTCCGATGCGCTGCTGGTGACCTTGCTGGTGGGGGTGTCGAACTTCTTCTGGCTGCCCCTGGGCGGGGCCTTGTCCGATCGTATCGGACGACGTCCGGTATTGATCGCCATGGCGTTGCTGACCCTTGCCACCGCGTATCCGGCGCTGACCTTCCTGGTCAACGCGCCGAGCTTCATGCACATGCTGCTGGTGTTGCTGTGGCTGTCGTTCATTTACGGCTTGTACAACGGCGCGATGATCGCCGCGCTGACGGAAATCATGCCGGTCGAGGTGCGGGTCGCCGGTTTCTCCCTGGCCTACAGCCTGGCCACGGCGGTATTCGGTGGTTTCACCCCGGCGATGTCGACCTTCCTGATTCAGTACACCGGCGACAAAGCCGCGCCCGGCTACTGGATGAGTTTCGCCGCGCTCTGCGCCTTGTGCGCGACGCTGTATCTCTACCGCCGCTCGACCGGTCGCCTGCAACCGGCGATGTCTTGAACCCGTCCTTTTCGAGAAGATGCCCATGAAGAAGCTATTTAATCTTGCAGCCCTGGCCTTGGCGGCCAGCCTTGGCCTGAGTGCTGTCGCCCAGGCCGAAGAGATTCGCGTGATGACCTCCGGTGGCTTTACCGCTGCCTACAAAATCCTCGGCCCGAAGTTCGCCGCATCCACCGGCAACACGCTCGACACCGCCCTGGGGCCATCGATGGGCAAGGCACCGGAAGCGATCCCCAATCGCCTCGCTCGAGGTGAAAAGGCCGACGTGGTGATCATGGTCGGCTACGCCCTCGACGACCTGATCAAACAAGGCAAAGTGGACCCTGCTTCACGGGTGGAACTGGCGGATTCGCGGATCGGCCTGGTGGTGCGCGAAGGCGCGCCGAAGCCAGACATCAGCTCGGTGGACGGCTTGAAAAAGACCCTGCTTGATGCCCGGTCGGTGGCGTACTCCGACAGCGCCAGCGGCGTATACATCGAGAATCAACTGTTCAAGCGCCTGGGCATCGAAGATCAATTGAAACCCAAATCCACAATGATCCCGAAAATCCCGGTCGGTTCGGTGGTTGCCACGGGCGACTATCAGTTGGGATTCCAGCAAGTCAGTGAATTGCTGCCCGTGCCGGGGGTCAGTTTTGTAGCGAAACTTCCGGGATCGGTGCAGTCGGTGACACGTTTTGCCGCCGGCATTCCAGTCGGCGCGCAACACCCCGCCGAAGCCAAGGCACTGCTCGACTATATGGCTTCTGCAGCCGCCCAGTCGGACGTGAAAGCAACCGGGCTGGATTCGGTCAGCCGCTGAGAACGGGTGGCTGCACTTTCATTTCCACCACCAGCCGTTCCAGCTCCAACGCCGCCGGGGTCAGGGTTCGCCCCCGGCGTTTGATCAGACCGACACTGCGCATCACTTGCGGATCGGTCAGCGGCACCCGTGTCAGGATTGGGTGATCGGCTGCCGGCATCGCCATCGACGGCACTGCGGCCACCCCTAATCCCGCCTCCACCAGCCCAATCATCGTCGTGACATGGCGGGTTTCGCAGATACTCGGCCGCTGCGGCACGATGCCGGTCAGTGCCTGGTCCAGCAAAAAACGATTGCCAGACGTCTTGTCCAGCGAGATGTAATCCTGCTGATAAAACTCATCCCAGGTCACGCTGCTACGGCCGGCCAACGGATGATCGCGCCGACAGGCCACCACGTAACTTTCTTGCACCAGCGGCTCGAACTCGACCTCGGCCTCCAGCGCGCCCATGAAACTCAGACCGAAATCCGCCTCACCGTTGACCACTGCGCTGAGCACGTCATGTGCGCTGGAGTCGAGTACCTTGACTTTGATCCGAGGGAATTGCCGGTGGTAATGGGCAATCACGCGCGGCATGAAGTAATAAGCCGCCGAGGGTACACAGGCGACCGTGACATGGCCGAGCCGGGTTGAAGCCACTTCACTGATGCCCAGCAACGCGACGTCGAGGTCATCGAGCAATCGCTCGACACTCGGCATAAAACCACGGCCGGCCTGGGTCAGGCTGACCTTGCGGGTGGTGCGCTCGAACAAGCGCACACCGAGGGCATCTTCGAGTTTTTCAATTCGCCGGCTCAGTGCTGGCTGGGAAATGCGCACGGTATCGGCCGCCTTGCGAAAGCTGCCCTGCTCGACCACGGCACGGAAGGCTTGCAGATCGTTGAGGTCGAAATTGATCGCCATGGTGTGCACTCGAGGGACGGACAGATTGATCAGCTTATCCTATGAATGTAACCAATTGATGCAAGTTGTAACGGCATGACTCCCGCTCTTTGCTGACGTGTGAAGTCCCAACCTTTATCCTGTCGCCCCCGCCGTACCGAGTAGCTGGAGTTTTGTCATGCCCCATGAAGGCAACCTTTTACAAGCCGCCGTTGTGTTCCTGTTCGCCGCGGTGCTCACCGTGCCCTTGGCCAAACGCCTGCAATTGGGGGCTGTGCTGGGTTATCTGTTTGCCGGCGTCATCATCGGTCCATCTGTGCTGGGATTAATCGGCAATCCACAAAGCGTCAGTCACATCTCCGAACTCGGCGTGGTGCTGCTGCTGTTCATCATCGGCCTGGAATTGTCGCCGCGTCGCTTGTGGGTGATGCGTAAATCGGTGTTTGGCGTGGGCCTGGCACAGGTGCTGTTGACCGGTTCGGTGATCGGCGTGCTGGCGCTGTTTGTCTTTGGCCAGCCGTTGAACAGCGCCATCGTCCTCGGCTTGGGGTTGGCGTTGTCATCTACCGCGTTTGGCCTGCAAAGCCTGGCCGAGCGCAAGGAACTGACCAGCCCTCACGGGCGTTTGGCGTTCGCGATTCTGCTGTTCCAGGACATTGCCGCGATCCCCTTGATTGCCATGGTGCCGCTGCTGGCGGGCGGCGACCACACCACCACGGCGGCCGAGGATTTGAATCACGGTTTGCGAGTGTTGGGCAGCATCGCGGTGGTGGTGATCGGCGGGCGGTATCTGCTGCGTCCGGTGTTTCGCGTGGTGGCCAAGACCGGTTTGCCCGAGGTGTCTACCGCCACCGCGTTGCTGGTGGTGATCGGCACGGCGTGGCTGATGGACCTGGTCGGCGTGTCGATGGCGCTTGGGGCGTTCCTCGCCGGGTTGCTGTTGGCGGACTCTGAATACCGTCACGAACTGGAAGCGAAGATCGAACCGTTCAAGGGCCTGTTGCTGGGTCTGTTTTTCATCAGCGTCGGCATGGGCGCCAACCTGAGCCTGCTGCTCAGCGCGCCAATCACGGTATTGGGCCTGACCCTGTTGCTGATCGCAATCAAACTGCCGCTGCTGTTTGTGGTGGGCCGATTGGCCGGGGGGTTGGGCAGGGTCAGTGCGATTCGCCTCGGCATCGTGCTCGCTGCCGGTGGTGAATTCGCGTTTGTGGTGTTCAAGATTGGCCGCGACCAGGGGTTGTTCGAGGCGCGTCTGTACGACTTGCTGGTGCTGACGATCACCCTGTCCATGGCTGTCACGCCGCTGCTGTTGCTGCTGTGCGCCCGCCTGTATTCGCCGAAGGTGCAGCCTGTGGTGGTGCCGGAGAAATTCCGCGACATCGACACCGACGCACCGCGTGTGGTGATCGCCGGCATGGGCCGGATGGGGCAGATCGTGGCGCGGATTCTGCGGGCACAAAACATCAAGTTCGTGGCGCTGGACACGTCCGTGGAAACCATCGAGCTGTCCCGCAGTTTCGGCGGCGTGCCGGTGTTCTACGGCGACCCGATGCGCCCGGAAATCCTCAGCGCGGCCAAGGTCGAGCAGGCGGAGTACTTTGTCATCGCCACCGATGACCCGGACACCAACATCAAGACCGCCGAGGTGGTGCACAAGCTCTATCCGCACATCAAGATCATCGCCCGGGCCCGTAACCGTCAGCACGTGCACCGGCTGGTGGACCTTGGCGCCGAGGCGATTCGTGAAACCTATTATTCGAGCCTGGAAATGAGCCGTCGCACCCTGGTCGGACTGGGGCTGACCCAGGCGCAGGCCGATGCGCGGATCAAGCGCTTCAAGCATCACGATGAACAGGTGCTGGAGGCTCAGCATGCGGTTTATGACGATGCCGCGAAGGTGCTGCAGACCGCCCAGGAAGCTCGGGCGGAACTGGCGCGGTTGTTTGAGGCGGATGAGATGGAGGAGCGGGAAGCGGGCAAGGCTTGAGTCATTGGGTGAGTCTTATGCCGCTTTCGCGGGCAAGCCTCGCTCCTACAGGTCTGGTGTCCTTGTAGGAGCGAGGCTTGCCCGCGAAGAACGATAACGCAGTGTAATGTCAGGCCAACTTCTTCAGCCCAACGCGCTCCTCGGCAAACCGATCCGCCAAGAACGGTGTGATATCCAGCGGCAGCGGTTCGTTGTTAACCAGTTTATCCAGCAGCACCCCGGTAATCGCCGACGTCAGAATCCCCGTGCGGAAATGCCCGCACGCATTCAGATAACCCTCCACCCCTTTCATCGGCCCGAGAATCGGCAACTCATCCGGCGACCCCGGGCGCAGCCCCGCCCAGGTCCGTTTGAGATTCACATCCGCCAGCTCGGGAAGACACCGCACCGCCCCCTGCACCAGCCCGGCAATTTCCGGGTAGGTGGTGCTCACGTCGAAGCCTTTATCCTCCGTCGTGCTGCCAATCAGGATCTCGCCGTTGTCTTTCTGCGCCACATAACAATCGCTGGTGGTCAGGCAACCGTTGAGGATTTTCGGCAGGCGTTCGGTCAGCAGAATCTGCCCCTTCACCGGTTTCACCGGAATCCGGATACCGGTGGCCTGCTCACTCAAATCCGCCGCCCAGGCACCCGCTGCGTTGATCAGCGTGCTGCAGTGAAACACTCCGGCTTCGGCCGTCTGCACACCGCTGACGCGAGAACCCTGGTGCAAAACCCCGGTGACGTTGGTGTTGAAATACAGGTCCACGCCGTTCTGTCGCGCGCCTTCGGTGTAGGCATCGGCCAGTCGGAACGGACTGACTTGATGGTCGCAGAGAAATTCCAGCGCCCCGCTCGCCTCATGGCTGACACTCGGCTCGGCCGCGCGCAGCGCCGCCTGGTCGAGCCAGCGCACCTGATCGGCCAAATGGGGAATGCAGGCTACGATGTGTTCGGCGTAGAGCCGGTCTTCCTCGTCGTAGATCACGAATTTCAGGCCGGTCTTTTCGAACTTGAAATCCATCCCGTGACGGTCTTTCAACTCGCGGTGCAGTGCCGGGTACATCGCGTTGGACTGCAAGGCGAAATCGAAGAACGACTGCGGCAGGATGTGCGGCGTGCTGGAATCCACCACCACCGCCGAACCCTGGGCTTCACGCTTGCGGTTGGCTGACATCATGCGAAAGAAAATTACCCCGCAGCCCAGTCCTACCGACTCGCCAATCGCCCACAAGCCGCCGGCTGACGCGCGGGTAGCGTTGCCCGGGCGCTTGCAGTCGATCAAGGCGACTTTGAGGTTTTTGCGCTTGGATAACTGATAGGCGCAGGACGCCCCGATCACACCGCCACCAGCGATGACCACGTCATAGAACTTACTCATGATTCGCGGCCTCCGTGCCGACGGAGTGGAACGCAGAAAAGGGTATCGGATCGATAGGGAAACGCGGCCGCAACCAACCCACGTCCTGCCGACCGGTGACTTCGCGCAACCGGTCGGTGCAATAGCCGACGCACATCCGCCCCTGACAATCGCCCATGCTCACTCGGGTGCGCATTTTCAGGCTGGCCAGGTCTTGCACGCCTTGCTCCAGCGCCCGGTCGATGTCGGCGCGGGTCGCGTGTTCGCAACGGCAAATCACCGTATCGGCGGCCGGCAGCGCGGTTTGCCCAGCGCCGCGCTCGGTGTATCGGTCGACCGCCGCGCGAAAGCGCACGATGGCCTTGAGTTTCGACAAATAGCGATTGCGCCGTACCAGGGCCAGTTCCGCGTCCAGCACGTCCCGTTGCAGCAGGATCGATGTGGCCGCAATCCGTCCCGCGAGCATCGCCGCTTCGCCACCGCGAATGCCGCCCATGTCACCGGCCAGGTGCACGTGAGGCTCGCTGCTTTGCTGCCAGATATTGGCACTGGCCCGCAGGTAACCGTCGTCGCTGTACCCGTGGTTCAGGCCCATCTGCTGACTGAGTTGGGTGCGCGGGATAAAACCGTAGCCAACCGCCAGGGTTTGCGCAGCAATCTGCTCGGCACGGGTCAGGTCCGGCACCCAGGTGCTGGAATATGGCGCCACGGTCACGGCATTCAGCTCTCCTTCGCCCTGCGCCGCCACCACGCCCCAGCCGTAATGCATGGGGATGCCATGCAGCTTGAGGAACGCGAGCATGCTCAAGCCATCGAGGAACAACTGCGGCTTGTTCAGCAGTGACAGGCTTTCCCGAGCGATCTTGCCGAACGCGCTGGCCTCGTAAACAGCCGCGACGGTCACACCGGACGCGTGCAGCTGACAGGCCACCAACGGCAATAAAGGGCCGGTGCCGGCAATCACCACGGGGCCTTGAGGCTTGACCACCCCGCTCTTGATCTGCAATTGCAGGCCACCCAGCAGGATCACCCCAGGCAAGGTCCAGCCAGGAAACGGCACGCTGCGTTCATGGCAACCGGCGGCGAGCAGCAATTGCGGGTAGTCGACTTTCTGCAACTGCTCCTCGCTGTCCAGCACCACCAACGCGCGCGTGCCTTCGGCACCGACCACGCGGTGATTCAGGCGCACCTCGATCAGCGCTGCGTGCGCCTGGAACTCGCCATGCAAAGTGGCCAGCGCCTCCGAGTACCGCGGCCCCAGATAGTCCAGTTGCACGCCATCGCGCAACGGTCCGCGATAGACCACGCCGCCCAGCCGCGAAGCTTCTTCAAGCAACGTGCAACGCACGCCGTGCCGGGCCAGTTCAATGGCCGCCGCCATCCCTGCCGGCCCACCGCCGACGATCACTGGAAGCAGGCTCATACCCCCTCCTGCTCAACGATGCGGTTGACTTGGGTTTCGACCCGCATGCCGTCACGCACCACGGTCTGACAGGCGCGACGTTTGTGCCGACCATTGATTTTCACCAGGCAGCATTGGCACACGCCCATGCCGCAATAGGCGCCGCTGATTTGGTCGTGATCGTTACGGGCCACCTGGCGCAGGCCAAGGGATTGAATGACCGAGAAGACGGTTTCACCGAGGGCGGCGCTGACCGGTTGGCCGTTGATATGCACAGTCATATCCGCGCGCGGTAGCGGCTGGATATCAAACATTCTGTCTAGGCGAGGCATTGCGATGTTCTTCCATGAGAGTTCAGGTGAGGTTCCACAGCTCCTTGCTGCACTACACCTTGCGGGCCAACGACTCGGTAAAAGGCTCGCACCGGTACTTCGACAGCGCAACAGGGTGCGCGTCAAAGCAATGTAGTCGAAGCCACAGAAGGGGCTTGGATCTTTTACGGTAGGAGATATTGCAGAAGAGAATATTGATCCAGGCCAGTGAAAGACTCCGCCCCCCCCAACCTGCCGATCAGTTAGAGAAAACGTACTGACCCTTGACCTTTTTCGATCCCACGAAGCCCAGGTCCGGGAACAACAGGTTTTTTACCAAGGCGACGAAGAACACCATGCCCAGGGTGATAACGACGCCGACCACGGTCATCACCGGGTCTTCTTCATATCCCTTGAACATCCGCGAAATCTGGCTGACGGTCAGAATCACGTAAATGGTGTAGGCCTGTGCCACGTTTTTGTAGAAGCCCCAGGCAAACGCCAGCGGTACCAACACCGCAAACAGGGTGAAAAACACGACCGCACCAGAACCGATCATCGCGCCCAGGTAAAACCCGGACACCGCACCCAGCAAGGCCTGGACGCAGGTCAGCGCGATCAGAAGGGTGACCTTGCGTGAATGCTTTTCCCGCAATGCCGGATCGGGCCGGGCGCCAATCCAGTAAGCCAGCACCCGATCCTTGACCGCCCCACCGGAGAACGCCTTGAACGTCTCGGTTTTGGAGCGCCCGGCGTCGAGCATCGCCACCAGTTGCCGCTTGATTTCCTTTTTGTCCAACGTACTTCTCCCCTTCTTGAGTCAATGCAAAATAAAGGTGGGAGCGAGCCTGCTCGCGAAAGCGGTGCATCAGGCGACATCCTCATCGACTGAAAGTCCGCTATCGCGAGCAGGCTCGCTCCCACAGTGGGGCATCTTCGCTTTATTGGCCGCCAGAAAGCAAAACGCCGCTTCCACCCGAGGCGGAAGCGGCAGAGGCAAGAGCCTCAGTCGATCAATGCATGAACAGGGCGATCAGGATGATGATCGGGATGGGCACGCCAAGAAAAAACAGAAGTAATGAGCGCATGGTAATTCTCCTGGGTTAGCGAACAGGTGGCACGGAAGTGGTGGTCACGTAGGTGTCGGTTTCCAGATACACCACGGCATCCCGACGACGGCCGCCGAAGGTCGCGGCAAGGCTGGCAAAAAACGCACCGATCAGCAGTGCAATGAACATCCACAGCGAGGTCCAGGCAGCGACTTTGGCGGCAGTGTCAGCCGCTTGTTGCGCAGCGAGCTTGGCGTCGGCCACGGCTTTCTGGGTGCGGGCGTAGACTTCATCGACACGGCGTTCGGCATCGGCCTGGGTCAGGTTGGTGCGCTGGGCGACCAATTGCGCCAGGTAAGTCCGGTCTTCGGCGGACAGCTGACCGTCATTGCTCAGGGAGCGGACGAAGATGCGAGTCACGGTGCTGCGGGCGGCGTCATCGCTGACGGCAGCCGGACGATCATCGCGGAACAGACTGTCAACGAAATAGCCGTACTGGTCACTGTCGGTATTACCCACCGCGGTGCCCGCCGCCTGAGTCGCAACACTGGCAGCGCCACCGACCACACTCGCCCCGGCTTGCACGCCACCGCTGACAATGCTGCTGACCGAACCGACGACCAGTGTCGCGGTGACCAGCGTGGCCACGCACCAGGCCAGGAAGCCATGGGCTGTGTCACGGAAATAGACCTCATCGCCGTGCATGTTGGCCCACTTCACCCGCAAGCGACCGGCAATATAGCCACCGAGTCCGGATGCGACGATTTGCGTAGCAGCCAGCCAGATGATCGTCGAGATCCCCAGGCCCTTGGCACTCACGCCTTCATTGGCCCAGGGTGAAACAGCCGAGAATCCCAGGCCAAATCCCAGCAGCACCAGAATCAGCGACAACGCCGCCGCTGCAGCGGCACCGGCAAAGATCGCGCCCCAGGACACACCCGATAGCGTGCTTGATTCTTCGTAGGCGGGATAGAAACCATCAGAGGATCTATTCATTGTTTTATCGCTCCAGGCAGAAAGATGGTGTTACAACTCTTCGAAGAAGGAAGTGCAGTCACCGTGCCAGTCGCCAACTTTAAATAAATCGTTTTATTTCAATTACTTATAAATTTTGAACTTCCAATCCCGTTGCATTTTGCAAGGATGGCTGAATAGCGGCGGGTTTTATGCATTGATCAAAAGCGAGCTCGCATGAAGTTTTATTTAGAAAGCCGGCGGTCATTTCTTGGCAAAATGCCGCTCTATGTTGAGCACCTCTAATCAGGCAGGCCCCATGACCCGCATCTTGACCATCGAAGACGACGCCGTGACCGCCCGGGAAATCGTCGCCGAACTCAGTAGCCACGGCCTCGACGTCGATTGGGTCAACAACGGCCGCGAAGGCCTGGAGCGTGCGGTCAGCGGCAACTACGACCTGATCACCCTCGACCGCATGTTGCCGGAGCTCGATGGCCTGGCCATTGTCACCACGCTGCGGACCATGGGCGTGGCCACGCCGATCCTGATGATCAGCGCCCTCTCCGACGTCGATGAACGAGTGCGCGGCTTGCGCGCCGGCGGGGACGATTACCTGACCAAGCCGTTTGCCACCGATGAAATGGCCGCCCGGGTTGAAGTCCTGTTGCGTCGCCAGAACACGGTCACGGCCCAGGCAACCACGCTGCGGGTGGCCGATCTTGAGCTGAACCTGATCAGCCACGAAGCCAGCCGCGACGCTCAACTGCTGACGCTGTTGCCCACCGAGTACAAGTTGCTGGAATTCCTGATGCGCAACACCGGGCAGATTCTGTCGCGGATGATGATTTTCGAAGAAGTCTGGGGGTATCACTTCGACCCCGGCACCAACCTCATCGATGTGCACATCGGCCGGCTGCGCAAGAAGATCGACCCGCCTGGCAAAGTCCCATTGATTCGGACCGTGCGAGGCTCGGGTTATGTCATTGCTGAACCCCTCTAACGGCTGGCGCTCATCCAGCAGCCGCTTGCTCGCGCTCTACAGTTCACTGTTCGTGATCTGGAGCGGGATTCTGATGGGGGTCATGTACTACGAGGTGTCCGCGTACCTGGACAATCTGGCCAAACACTCGCTGATGCAGCGCCAGCACCTGTTTTCGCACTTTCAAGGCGAACAATTGGCCGACGCCCTCGCCGTCAGCATGACCTTCGACATTCGCGGCATCGACGCCTATGGCCTATTCGATTCGCAGCACCGTTACCTCAGCGGTGCGCTGCGGCACATGCCCGAAGGCTTGCCGCTGGATGGCAAGATCCACATGCTCGGCGACTGCGCCGAGTCTGACGACCCCAGCCTGCCCACCGACAGTTGCGACGCGGTCGCGACCCAGACCAAGGACGGTCGCTGGCTGGTGCTGGTTCGCGATAACGGTTCGTTGTTTGCCGTGACCCGGATCATTCTGCACGCGTTGCTCTGGGGCGTGACGCTGACCATTTTGCCCGGCATCGCCGGTTGGCACCTGTTGAGGCGGCGTCCGCTGCGGCGGATTCGTGCAATCCAGGCCAGCGCCGAGGCCATCGTCGCCGGCGACCTGACCCGGCGTTTGCCACTGTCCAATCGCCGCGATGAGCTGGACATGCTCGCGGCCATCGTCAACGCCATGCTCGAACGCATCGAACGCTTGATGAACGAGGTCAAGGGCGTGTGCGACAACATCGCCCATGACCTGCGCACACCGCTGACACGCTTGCGGGCGCAGCTGTATCGAATCCAGCAGCAGGCGGATGACGGCTCGACGCTGGCCGTGCAGCTGGACTCGGTGCTCGGTGAAGCCGATACCTTGATGGCGCGGTTTCGTGGACTGCTGCGGATTTCCGAACTGGAGGACCGCCAGCGGCGTTCCGGTTTTGTACAGCTGGATCCGGTGCCGTTGTTGCAGGAGCTGCATGATTTTTACCTGCCGCTGGCGGAAGAAGGCGAGCTGCTGTTCAAGCTGCAATTGCCTGCGTCACTGCCAATGTTGAACGGCGATCGGGCGCTGTTGTTTGAAGCCGTGGCGAACCTGCTGAGCAACTCGATCAAATTTACCCCGCCCGGTGGCGAGGTGATTTTGCGCGGGGTCAATGACGCTGGGCACACGCGAATCGAAGTGCTCGACTCAGGGCCGGGTATCCCGGAAAGCGAACGCGAAGCGGTGTTCCAGCGCTTTTACCGTGCCGAGAGTGGGAATCAGAAAAGCGGGTTCGGGTTGGGGCTGTCGATCGTCGCGGCGATTGTCAGCCTGCATGGGTTTGCGCTTGAAGTGGGCACCAGTGAACTGGGCGGTGCGCGGTTGGTGCTCGATTGCGGCCACGATCTGCTTCCCCAGACCTGACCCGGTCTCCCTGAACGAACACATCCCCCTGTAGGAGTGAGCCTGCTCGCGATAGCGGTCTATCAGTCAATCTCTATGTTGAAGCTGAAGACGTCATCGCGAGCAGGCTCACTCCTACAGGGGATTTGTGGTGTTATCAGGTTGGGTAGTTCGCCCGCAGGGCTTCAAGACCGCCCTGATAGATCCCGGCAAACAACGCCTCAACCTCTGTTTCACTGACACCGACGGGCGTAAAGCGACCCGACCATGTCACCCGAGCCCCCTGCCCCTGAGCCTCGACCTTGATCGTCGCCAGGTACTCGGTCGCCGGAAACGGTGCATGCAAAATCGAGTAGCTGTAAGTCTTCCCGGCGTTATCAAACGTCTCCAACCGCTCAACCACCTCCGCCCCATCCGCCGTTTGCAGGCTGCGCACTCGCCCGCCTTCACTCAGTTCGCTTTTCGGGATAAACGGCAGCCAGTCCGGCAGCGTGTCGAAACCGCCAATCAATTGCCACACCTCATCGGCCGAAGCCGGAATGTCGATAAATGCTGATGCCTTTGCCATGTAATCTTCTCTCTCAATCAATAAATTCAGATGGCCATGCTGTCGACGACACCGCCGTCGACCCGCAATGCCGCGCCCGTCGTGGCCGAGGATAGCGGCGAGGCGATGTAGGCCACCAGGTTCGCGACTTCTTCGACATTCGCCACACGCTGGATGATCGAGGTCGGCCGGGCCTTGCGCACAAACGCATCGGCTTCTTCCCGGACACTACGCCCCGATTCGGCGGTGGCCTCCTTGAGCATCTGCTCCAGGCCATCGGTCAATGTCGGGCCGGGCAGGATCGCATTGACTGTCACGCCAGTGCCCGCGAGCCGTTTGGCGAGGCCGTGGGACACCGCGAGGTTGGCGCTTTTGGTCACGCCATAATTGAGCATGTCGGCGGGGATGGCGATCCCGGATTCCGAGGACAGGAAAATCACCCGCCCCCAGCCCTGCTTGACCATGTCCGGCACGTAATGCCGGGACAGGCGCACGCCGGAGATCACGTTAACCTCATAAAAGCGCGTCCACTCGCTGTCCGGCGTGTCGAAAAAATCCACCTCGTTGAAGATCCCGAGGTTGTTCACCAGGATGTCCGCGCGCGGTTCGGCGGCGAACAGCTTTTCGGCACCGTCGGCGGTGCCGAGGTCAGCGGTCAGGCCACGCAATTGCGCGCCCGGCACGCTCTGGCGAATGCTCGCCAGCGCCTGCTCGACCTTGGCCGTCTCGCGGCCGATCACCACCACCGTGGCGCCGGATTCGGCCAGCGCCTTGCTGATGCCCAGGCCAATGCCGGCGGTGCTGCCGCTGACAATGGCGAGTTTTCCAGTCAGATCGATTTTCATGCTCAAACTCCTCAGAGGGGCAATGGCGCGCGTTCGCTCACCAGTTTCGCGTCACGCATCGCCTGCCAGAATGCAGCGGGGATCACGGCCGACAGTGCCGCAACATCTTCGGCAATCCGGTCCGGACGGCTGGAGCCCGGAATCACCGCAGCCACGGCCGGGTTAGCCAGCGAGAACTGCAACGCAGCAGCCTTGATGTCGACACCGTGGGCCGCCGCGATGCGTTTGATCTGCTCGACTTTGTCGACGATCGCCGGGCTGGCTTTCTGGTATTCGAAATGGGTTCCACCGGCCAGAATGCCCGAGCTGTAGGGGCCGCCGACCACGATTTCGACGTTCTGCGCCAAGGCCGCGTCCATCAGACGTTGCAAGGCCCGGTCGTGGTCGAGAAGAGTGTAGCGACCCGCCAGCAGAAAACCGTCCGGTTGGGCTTCGGTCAGATCAAGGGTCAGCTCGCAAGGTTCGACTTTGTTCACGCCCAGGCCCCAACCCTTGATCACGCCTTCTTCACGCAAACGGGTCAGCACTTTGAACGCGCCGGTGCGGGCCTGGTTGAAGTATTCCAGCCACTGGTCGCCGTAAAAATCCTGGGCGATGTCATGCACCCAGACGATGTCCAGGCGATCGGTTTGCAGGCGCTTGAGGCTGTCTTCGATGGAGCGCATCGTGGCGTCGGCGCTGTAGTCGTTGACGATTTTGTTCGGGCGGCCGTGTTCGAACACCCCGCTCTTTTCGCCCAGGTCACGGGCCGATGCATCTTCGACTTCATCGAGGATGACCCGGCCGACTTTGCTGCTCAGCACGTAGTCGTCGCGGTTGTATTGGGCCAGTGCAGCACCCAGGCGAATCTCCGACAGGCCCGAACCGTAAAACGGCGCGGTGTCGAAGTAGCGAACGCCGGCATCCCAGGCCGCGTGAACGGTGGCCCGCGCCTCGTCTTCAGGAATGGCGCGGAACATGTTGCCCAACGGGGCCGTGCCGAAACCCAGCGCGCCGGGCAGTTTGTCTTTCAAGCTCATGGTTCAAATCCTCGTCAGTTTCAGAGGTCAGCTGAGTGACCGTTGGGCAGATCCTAGATTGCGATGATCGGACCGTCCAAGACATAATGCGCAGCACTTGAGTCCCTATAGGTCTTACATGATCGACATCCGCCAATTGCGCTACTTCGTCGCCGTCGCCGAAGAAGAACACGTCGGTCGCGCCGCCGAACGCTTGCACATCTCCCAATCACCCTTGAGCCGGCAGATTGCCCAGCTTGAAGAACGCCTGGGCCTGACCCTGTTCGAGCGCAGCCAGCAGCGCATCCGCCTGACCCGCGACGGCCAGACCTTCCTCGCCGAAACCCGCGCCCTCCTGACCCATGCCAGCCGCCTCGAATCCCTGGGCAAACGCCTCGGTCGCGGCGAAGAAGGCGGCCTGTGCATCGGCTACATCGAAAACGCCATGCACGCTGGCGTGCTGCCCAATGCCCTGCGGGTGCTGCGCGTCGACCGGCCGAACGTGCACGTTGCGTTGTACAACCTGAGTTCCGCCGAACAACTCGAAGGCCTGCGCCAGCGTAGTCTGGATATCGCCCTGGTCAGTGAACCGCCCGTCGCCGACGACCCGGACCTGCTGGGGTTTCAGGTGCTGGACGACCCGATGCTACTGGCCCTGCCCGAACACCATCCCCTCGCCCACCAGGCCACACTGACCCCGGCCGACCTGGCCAGTCAGGAATGGATCGGCGTGCAACACCGACAGAACTGTGCCAGCCGCGAAGACTTCGTCAGCGCCTGCATCCGCGCCGGTTTCACCCCGGACATCCGCATGGAGGCCACCGAGCCCTTCACTGCGCTGGGGCTGGTGGCGTCGGGGCTGGGCATTGCGATGATTCAGAAAGGCTTGAGCCGCAATGCGCCGCCGGGTGTGGTGCTGCGGGAAGTGCCGTGGATTTCGTTTACCACGCCCTTGTGGGCGGCGTGGCACCGGATCAATTTGCGGCCGCTGGTGGAGACGTTCAGGAAGGTGCTGACCGAATCGGGCCCGCATTGATCGTTCCCGCGTCGAGGCGTCCGCGTGGGAATGCAGCCCGGGACGCTCTGCGTCCCTTTCAAACGCGGGAACGCGGAGCGTCCCTGGAGGTATTCCCACACAGAGCATGGGAACGATCAAAAATATGTGTCGGGGCGGCTGGCCTCATCGCGAGCAGGCTCGCTCCCACAGGGGTATGCGTTCCAGATGTGGGAGCGAGCCTGCTCGCGATGAGGCCGGCCCAAATACCGCAGAACCAACAGATGAGATTTGCTCAATCGGCCCTGCGGTTTTTTGCTTTGACCCACAGATGGAGTGCCGGTGACCTCTCAATCTGTGCAACCCACAAAGCTGGGTGGATGAATTGATGCTGTCGCGCGCGTCTGTTTAAGCCTGAAACGGCGTCTGTTTAAAAACTCTCGCAGATACGTGCTGAAAGCTACAAATCCTTGCGCCGTTGCCTACGGCTGCGCCAGAATCCGCCGGCTTGTGCGCCTTGGGGCCGCTCGGTAACTTGATTCCCGTCACTGCTCATCAGTGATCGGGTTTAGTCGCCCGCGCTAACTCAGTTGTGCGTGCATCTGTCATGCAGGTCTTTCATTCCTGTATCTGATGGTGGCTGTACGCAGGGCGCTTTCGGGCGCGCCGGATTGCTGAGTTTCCCGGTCGACTAACCTGCGTGCAGCTGCCTCCCCTTACGTTTAGTCGCAAGAGGGGTGGCACCCAATTTGGAAACTCAGCATATGTTCAAAGTAACGCCCAACCCACCGGACACCGATCCGGTCTCCCCCTACGAACCCGATTCAAAAAAACTCAACGAAGCCGCCGAGCGCGCCCTCGACTTCCACTTCCCATCGAACGCCGACATCAAAGCCACCCCACGCACACGCAGCACTCTGTTCTCCGTAGACCCCGAGGCCACGGCCGAAACCCTGGCGGTTTATCTGGTGGAAATACTCGCCTCAGTCGACGTGATGGTCCACCAGTTGGTGGATCACCTGGAGGGAGAGACGCGCTACGCCCTGCTGGGGATTTCCAACAGCATCATGATGGCGGAGATCACGGCGAACCGGGTGTTGGATAAGATCGATCTGCCCATATAAGTGCCGCTCTGCGGTGAGTGAATAACCGACGTTGAATTGTGCAGCGGTCCCATTTTTCCGGGGCCGCTTCGCGGCACAGCGTATAGATAAATAGATGCGTCCCCTTTTCTCGTGGAACTCACAAAACCCTGTGGCGAGGGAGCTTGCTCCCGCTGGGTCGCGCAGCGGCCCCAAAACCTGCAACTGCGGTGATTCAGGTAAACCGCGGGTATAGGATTTACGACTGCTGCGCAGCCGAACGGGACGGTGCGACGTTTCGCTACCCCCCCTCGCCACAGGTAAATCCCTTCACAGCACGTGGCCCTTTCATTTCATGTGGTTTTTGCATCACAGGTAACCCCCTCATCACCGGTGCTCTCTCGCCGCAGGGTTTGATGCTTTACTGAAAAGACCCTGAACCCCAGCGAGAACGCCGCAATGAACCGCAACGACCTGCGCCGCGTGGACATGAACCTGCTGGTGATTTTCGAAACGTTGATGTTCGAGAAGAACCTGACCCGGGCTGGGGAGAAACTGTTCCTCGGTCAGCCCGCTGTCAGTGCTTCGCTGGCCAAGTTGCGCGATCTGTTCGACGACCCGCTGCTGGTGCGCAACGGTCGGGTGTTGGAGCCGACCCAACGGGCGTTGGCGATTCTCAAGGAGTTGCAGCCGGCGATGGACACCATTTCCGGCGCGGTCAGCCGGGCCAAGGATTTCGACCCGTCCACCAGCCGCGATGTGTTCCGCATCGGCTTGTCCGACGACGCCGAGTTCGGTCTGTTTCCGCCGCTGCTCAAGCAAATACGCGAAGAGGCGCAGAACGTCGTGGTGGTGGTGCGAAGGGTGAATTACTTGCTGATGTCACCGATGCTCGCCTCCGGGGAGATTTCCGTCGGGATCAGTTACACCACGGAACTGCCGGCTAATGCCAAGCGCAAGAAATTGCGCGACCTGAGCGTGAAGATTCTGCGTGGCGACAACCGTCCCGGCCCCCTGACCCTGGATGAGTATTGCGAACGCCCTCATGCGCTGGTGTCTTTTTCCGGAGACTTGACCGGCGCTATCGACAACGATCTGGCGCGCATCGGCCGCTCGCGGCGGGTGGTGCTGGCGGTGCCGCAATTCGCCGGGTTGCGTGCCCTGCTGGCCGGCACCGACCTGCTGGCCACGGTGCCGGATTACGCGGCGTGTGCGCTGATCGAAGGCAGCAACCAGCTGCGGGCCGACGACCCGCCGTTTGACATCGTGCTGTCCGAACTGTCCATGGTCTGGAACGGGGTCAACGATAACGACCCGGCAGAACGTTGGTTGCGTTCGCGAATTGCGCAACACATGTCGGCTGAGTTGCCGGTGCTTTGAGCGCGTTGAAAGCCGGATCGGTCTCGCGCAGGAAGATCGGCAGGTCGGTCATCGGTGGCATCGCCGGGATGTCGAAATACATCTGGATCACCCAGCCGCGGTGGTAACTGGCGTGATTGACCACGTGCAGCAGCATCGCGCCGGCGCTCATGGTGCCGCTCTCGCCGGAGACGAACGTGAACTCGACCGGCTTATCCAGCGACCTCTCGGTCTGCCTTGCGCTCCAGTTGCAATACCAGTGATCGATGTCCTTTTGCGCCATGCGCAAATCAGCCAGGTCGGGATGGAGCAGATCGTGTGAGGTTTTGAAGCCGTGCCCTCGGCCTTCGAGGTGAGCCTGCCAGATGCAGTCCACGACATAGATGTGATTCAGGGTGCCGATCATGTTCTTGAACACCGACACCCGCTCTTTGTTGACCTCCCCCGGCGGCAGCGCGGCCAGGCTGTCAAAGAGGCGCTGATCGGCCCATTGCTTGTAATCGGCAAGCATGCGGGCAGTGCGTATGTTGATCATCAGAGTTCTCCCATTACGATGGGCACACTGGCAAGCATAGACCGCTCGGCGGCTGGCAGCGCAGACGCTGATAACCGGCACCTCACCGCAACGCGACAGCTGCTACAGGGAATGCGGTGTCAGGCGTTGTACCACCCGATCAGCCAGCGCCAGGCAGCTGGTGAGGCCCGGTGATTCGATGCCGAACAGATTCACCAACCCCGGCACACCATGCTCGACCGGGCCGCTGATGAGGAAGTCGGCGGCCGGTTCGGTCGGGCCGGAAATCTTCGGGCGGATGCCGCTGTAGGCGGGTTGCAGGCTGTTATCGGGTAACGTCGGCCAGTAGCGGCGGATGGCCTGATAGAACCCGTCGACCCGGCGCGGATCGACGCGGTAATCGACATGGTCGACCCATTCGACGTCCGGCCCGAAACGCGCCTGCCCGCCAAGGTCGAGGGTCATGTGCACGCCCAGGCCGGCGCTCTCCGGTGCCGGATACACCAGATGCCGGAACGGCGCCCGGCCACTGAAACTGAAATAACTGCCCTTGCACAGGCGTGCCTCGGGAACGTATTGCGTCGGCAAGCCTTCGATCCGGCTCGCCACCTCCGGCGCGGACAAACCGGCGCAATTGATCAACTCGCGACAGGTCAAGGTCATCGGCTGTGCGCCGCCCATGTGCAATTCGAAACCTTGTTCGGTGCAACGGGCGGACACCAACGGCGTGTGCAAGGCAATCGAGGTGCCCGAGGCTTCGGCGTCTGCCTGAAGTGCCAGCATCAGCGCATGGGAATCGACGATCCCGGTGGACGGCGACCAGAGCGCGGCGACGCAGGACAGCGCCGGTTCAAGCGACCGCGCCTGCCCGGCGTCCAGCCATTGCAAATCATCGACGCCATTGCGCCGGCCCTGCTCCAGCAACCTCTGCAAGGCCGCGCACTGGCTGTCATCGGTGGCCACGATCAACTTGCCCAGGCGTTGGTAATCGACACCGCGCTCATCGCAAAAGGGGTACAGGCGATGCTTGCCCTCCACGCACAATTGCGCTTTCAGGCTGCCGCTCGGGTAATAGATGCCGGCGTGGATCACTTCTGAATTGCGCGAACTGATGCCCACACCAATCCCCTCGCCGGCTTCGATCAGGATCACTTCCCGCCCGCTACGGGCCAGTGCCCTGGTCACCGCCAGGCCAACCACGCCGGCGCCGACCACCACGCATTCGATATCGACGCTCACCTGCCCTCCGCTCATGTCAAGCCAGCCCTCGTTCCCGATAATCGATCAGGCTGGAGAATATCGCCAGCAGCATGGCCATGACCACGAAGAAGATCAGCACCAGGAAATACGAGCCGGTGAACTGCACGATCAATCCGATCAGGATCGGCACGATAACCCCGGCCATGTTGCCGCAGAAGTTCATGGTGCCGGCCAGCACACCGGTTTTCGAGGTGCCGCCGAGGATCGACGGAATGCACCAGTACATGCCGCACCAGCGAATGAAAAACATCGCCACGCAGAGCAGACCGATGGCCTTGCCGGCTTCATTGGTATAGGCCACCGCCAGCATGCACAGGGCCGCGACCAGCGCCGAACCACTGAACATGCTGCGCATCACCAGGTTGGGCGAGGCGCCGCTGGTTTTCCATTTATCCCCCAGATAACCGCCCACCAGCTCGCCGACGAAACCGCACATGAAAATCAGGAAGGTCGCACCGCCCATGCTCGAAATGTTCAGGCCGTGGGTCTGGTGCAGGTAGCTCGGCATCCAGGTCAGCAAACCGTAGAACACGCTGAGAATGCAGCAGTAACCGGCGAACATCGCGAGCACCGAACGGTCCTTGAGCAGCTCTTTGAGGGGGATGCTGGTCACCGTGCCGGGTTGGCTGACTTTGCGATTGCCTTCGGTGATGTGCGCCAGTTCCGCCGCGTTGACACCGGGGTGTTCGCTGGGATGGTTGCGGATGTATTTCCACGCCAGTACACCGGCAAGCATGGTGCCGATACCGGCGATCACGAAGGCGATGCGCCAGGAATCGAACCAGCCGATCAACCCGGCAATGATGATCGCGCCGAAAGCACTGCCCAGCGGTGCGCCGCCATCGACCAGCACCGCGCCGCGTCCGCGTTCGTTGGGAGTCAGCCAGGCGCCGTTGAGTTTGGCCCCGGCCGGCATGATCGGCGACTCGGCGATGCCCAGCCCCATGCGCGTAATCAACAGCGTGATCCAGTTGTGCGCACCGGCAGCCAAGGCCTGGAAGGCGCCCCAGGCGACAGTCGCGATGACGATGACACGGCGGGTCTGAAAACGGTCCAGCAGCATGCCGCCGGGAATCTGCATCAATGCGTACGACCAGAAAAACGCACTGAGCATCAAACCTTCCAGCGCGGGAGGGATCTGGAACTCACTGGAAATCAGCGGCAAGGCCACCGACAGCGAAGCGCGGTCGATGTAGTTGATGGCGGTCAGCAGCAACATGATGAGGAAGATCCGCCAGCGCACGCTGGTCGGACGCTCGGTGGCAGACGCGGCGGCGAGCCGCAGGGTTTCGGCACTCGGATTGTTCATGAGGGGCGCTCTTGTTGTTGTGGGTGCAAGCGGCCCAATACCCGCCTATTAACGCAAAACCTGTAGGAGCGAGGCTTGCCCGCGAAGGCGGAGTGTCATTACCAATGATGTCCACTGACACTCCGCCTTCGCGGGCAAGCCTCGCTCCTACTGGGTTTACATCTTGGCTGACGGGTGTTGGGCAAGCACCCCAACTCTAATCACGCGTCCTCGGGCTGAATAATGAGGGGATCTGATTAGGGGATCACCAAACGTCATCCCCCGAAAAGATCAGAACGTCCCGGGGTAACTGCCGCCGTCCAGCAGCAGGTTTTGCCCGGTGAGGAAACCGGCATTGGCGCTGCAGATGAACGCGCAGTAGGCGCCGAACTCATCGGGTTGCCCGAAGCGCTGGGCCGGCACGTGCTTGCGCCGCTGTTCGCTGATGCTTTCGACGCTGGTGCCATTGGCCTCGGCGGCGGCGCTCAGGGTCTTGTGCAAACGCTCGGTCTCGAACGGTCCCGGCAGCAGATTGTTGATCGTCACGTTATGCCCGGCCAGCCGCGACTGGCGTGCAAGCCCGGCGATAAAACCGGTCAGGCCACTGCGTGCGCCGTTGGACAGTCCCAACACATCGATTGGCGCCTTCACCGCGCCGGAGGTGATGTTGACGATACGCCCGAAACCGCGCTCGGCCATGCCATCGACGCAGGCCTTGATCAGCTCGATGGGCGTGAGCATGTTGGCATCCAGCGCCTTCAGCCAGTCGTCGCGCTGCCAGTCACGGAAGTCACCCGGAGGCGGTCCGCCGGCGTTGTTGATCAGGATGTCCACCTGCGGACATGCCGCCAACACCTGGTCGCGCACTGCGGGCGTGCTGATGTCCCCGGCCACCGTGCGCACGTCGATGCCCGGCGCCAGGCTGCGCAATTCTGTAGCGGCAGCCTGCAAGGTTTCGTCACCCCGGGCGTTGATCACCAGGTTGACGCCCTCCTTCGCCAAGGCCCGCGCACAGGCCAGACCCAGGCCCTTGCTGGCGGCGCAGACGATGGCCCAGCGACCTGAAATACCCAAATCCATGACGATGCTCCTGACGGTTGGAAAACCTCACGTTACCACCAGGACCCGCCTCGCCGGGGGATGACAAAGGGTGATCGGCGGATCAGACCTTTTCATTATCAGCCGCCTCCCACGCTTATTACTGTCTGCGGACCAATAAGAACCGGAGAAACCCATGAACCCGTTCCAGTTTTATTTCCCCACCACTTTGAAAAGCGGCAACGGCCTGGTGCGTCAGGCCGGTGCATTGCTCAAGCCCCATGTTCGGAAAAAACTGCTGGTGGTCACTGACGCAGGGCTGATGGCGTCGGGCGTGATGGAAGGTTTTTTCGCCTCCCTGGCCGAGAGTGACATCGGCTATGAAGTGTTTTCCGGCGTCGAACCGAACCCCACCACCGACGTGCTGGAACGAGCCGTGGCCTTCCTGAAAAACCACGACTGTGACTCGGTGATCGGCGTCGGTGGCGGCAGCAGCATCGACACCGCCAAGGGCGTGGCGGCCATGGCCACCAACCCCGGCAACATCCTCGACTACGAGGGCTACGACAAACTGCTGCACCCACCCCTGCCGATCTTCGCGATCCCGACCACCTCCGGCACTGGCAGCGAATGCACCGCCTCCACCGTGTTCACCAACACCAAGACCCTGTTCAAAACCGTGATCATCAGCCCGGCGCTGTTTCCGAAACTGGCGATTCTCGACGCCGAGCTGACGCTCAAACTTCCACCGTCGATCACCGCTGCGACGGGCATGGACGCCTTGACCCACGCCATCGAATCCTACGTGTCGAAGCAGGCCAACCCGGTCAGCCAGGCCCTGGCGCTGCAAGCGATCAAGATGATCTGCACGCACCTGCCCAAGGCATTTTTCAGCGGCTCCGACCTGCACGCCCGGGAACAGATGCTGCTTGGGTCGTTCCTCGCGGGCGTGGCCTTCGCCCAATCGAAACTGGGCAACGTGCATGCGATCTCCCATACCTTCGGCGGCGTCTTCAACATTCCCCACGGCATCGCCAACGCCACGCTGCTGCCCTACGTCATCGAATACAACCTGGCGGCCTGCCCGGAGCTGTTTCGCGAGATTGCCATCGCCATGGGCGAAGACATCGACGGCCTGAACCTGGCCCGCGCCGGGCACAAAGTGGTGGACCACGTGGTGGCGCTGAACAAGGCCATCGGCATTCCCGACAACATCAAGGACCTGGGCGTGGACCTGGATTACATGCCGCAAATGGTCAGTGACTCGATGCGCAGCGGCAACGTGCTGGTCAACCCACGCCTGACCACCGCCGCCGACATTGAGCGAATCATCAGCAACGCCTGGCACGGCATTCATTCCTGAAGAGAACACGCCCATGTTTTACGAAATGCGCACCTACACGATTCAAATCGGAAAAATGCAGACCTACCTCAAGCACTTCGAGGAAGCCGGGCTACCGGTGATCTCCCGCTACACCACGCTGGTGGGTTGGTGGTACACCGAAATCGGTGAGCTGAATCAGGTAATCCACATCTGGGCCTACGAGAGCCTCGACGACCGGATCAAGAAACGGGCCGCGCTGTATCAGGACCCTGACTGGCTAGAGGGTTTCGTGCCGAAAGCGTTCCCGATGCTGGAAAAGATGGAATCGAAACTGCTGATCGCCGCCGATTTCTCCCCGATCAAATAAACCCCTGTGGGAGCGAACCTGCTCGCGATAGCGGTATGTCAGACGCATCAAGGTTAACTGGCACTCCCCATCGCGAGCAGGCTCGCTCCCACACGGGGATTTGTACTGGCCTGCCGAATCGGCTCAAACCAAGGACAACCTCATGTGCGACCACAATCCCAACAATACCGCCGCCGACCGATCTCCCGACATCAAGGCCTTGCTCGAAGGCCTGCCCACTAACTGGGGCAAATGGGGGCCGGACGATGAAGTCGGGGCCCTGAATTACCTGCAAAGCGCCGAGATCCTCCGGGGCATCGCCTCGGTGCGCCAAGGCAAGACCTTCACCCTGCAAGTGCAGATCGGCCATCCCAAGGGCGAGCCGTTGTGGCCCGGCCGACGCCCGTCGATGCGTGTCAACGTGCTGGACAAGGGCCACTTCCTGGCGGGAAAGACCCACTTTGACGGTCACGTGGAATACGCCGACGATGTGATCTTCATGCACCTGCAAGGCTCGACCCAATACGATGCGCTCGGCCACGTCTGGCACGACAACAAACTGTGGAACGGCTACGACGCCATGAGCACCATCGGCAGCATGGACAAGGCCAGCATCCTGCCGATTGCCGAACGCGGAATTGTCGGCCGCGCGGTGCTGATCGACATGGCGCGCCATCGCGGCAAAGCGGTGCTGGACAAGGGGGAGACCTTCAACCACCTGGACCTGCTGGCCGCAGCAAAAGCCCAGGGCATCGAGATCGAGAAACGCGACATCCTGATCATCCGCACGGGTTGGATCGGCTCGTTCTATGAGCGCGAACCGGAAGAGTTCTACAAGGACTTCGCCGAGCCGGGCCTGACCTTCAGCCGCGAACTGGTGGAGTGGTTCCACCAGATGGAAATCCCCAACCTGGTCACCGACACCATGGCCAATGAAGTGGCGGTCGACCCCACCTCGGGCGTGCTGATCCCGCTGCACAATGCCTTGATGCGCAACCTCGGCGTGACCTTCACCGAAGTGGCGCTGCTCGACGACCTGGCCACAGATTGCGCCGAAGACGGCCAGTGGCAGTTCCTCTACACCGCCGCGCCGTTGAAGATTGTCGGCGGGACCGGTGCGCCAGTGAATCCGATTGTGATCAAGTAGTCAGGTCCTGCTTCAGCTCGTTGATCAGCAGGGTCGCTGCCGGAGACAGGTCGGCGCCGACCCGGCTGATCACACCATAAGGCTCGATCAGCGCGCGCATGGACACCGGCAATTTCACCAGCAAATCGTGTTGCTCGCAGAATTGCGCGACTTCCACCGGGATCACCGCCAGCAAGGTCGGGTCCTGCTGCACCAACAGAATGGTGGCGAAGGTCGATGAGGTTTCCAGCGGATAACGCGGAATCTCCAGCCCCGCCTCATTTAACTCACGCTCCAGGGCCTGGCGCATCGGCATGTCCTTGGGGTAGACCACCCAGCGGTAATCGCTCAGTTGCGACAACTGCAACGACTCGGTACGGGCCAACGGATGGTCTTTGCTGGCGACCACCGCCAAGGGCTCTTCGCTGAGTTCGATGCAGTCATAAGCGTCCGAGCGCTGGCCGACGCTGGTGCGACAGATCGCCAGGTCCAGCCGCCCTTGATCCAGCAAACCGAGCAAGGTGGCGCTGGTGTTTTCCACCAGTTCCACGGACAACTCCGGCTGCTTGAGCCTTAATTCGCTCAGGGCCCGGGTCAGCAACGGCACCGCGCCCATGATCACGCCTACCGACAACCGCCCGCCCTGGCCCTGCATGATGCTGAGCATTTCCTCGCGCAAATGTTCGACGTCGCTGTAGATCAGCCGTGCATACCGAATCATGCAACGGCCCATTTCGTTAGCGACCAGGCCCTTGGGCTGACGTTCGAACAGCGGCATCCCAAGCAACGACTCGACTTCGTGCAAGGCCTTGGTGGCGCCGGACTGGGAAATCGAAATGTGCTCGGCAGCCTTGTGCAACGAGCCACGATCGTCCAGCGCGATCAGCAACCGCAGTTGTTTGAGTCGAAGCCGCGAAGCGATGCTGCCAAGTGAAGGAACCATATCGGTGTGTGCTCGATTCAATGGACAAATCCGTCAGGCCCACGCCGCCATTTGCCGACGTGGGCAAAGTGGTTAGCTCAGGGGCGCCCTGCTCCACTGGCCATCGACCAGTCGATTGAGGCTCAGCGGGTTAGCGTTTTGCAGCGCCTGGGGCAGGTACTCATCAGGATAGTTCTGGTAGCAGACCGGCCGCAGGAAGCGATCAATGGCCAAGGTGCCGACTGAGGTGCCGCGGGCATCCGAAGTGGCTGGATAGGGGCCGCCATGCACCATCGCATCACTGACTTCGACGCCGGTCGGGTAGCCGTTGAGCAGCAAGCGTCCGACCTTGTCTTCGAGTAACGGCAACAGGTCGCCGAAGCGATCCAGGTCCGCCGGGTCGGCAATCAGCGTGGCGGTCAGTTGACCGTGCAAACTGCCGAGCACGGCGCGCAGTTGGTGCCGGTCTGCGACCTCCACCACCACCGTGGCCGGGCCGAAGATCTCTTCCTGCAACAACGGATCGCCGTCGAGCAACAACTGTACGTCGGCCTTGAACAACTGCGGTTGTGCCTTGGATTTGCCCTGCGGCTGACCGGCGAGGTGATCGACCCGTTCGTGGGCCACGATGTGTTGAAGACCTGCGCGATAGCTGTTCAGGGCGCCGGCGTTGAGCATGGTCTGGGCCGGTTGGCTGCCCATGTTTTGCGCGAATACGTCCAGGAACTCGCTGAACTGCGGCGAGTGCAGGCCGATGATCAGTCCGGGGCTGGTGCAGAACTGGCCGCAGCCGAGGTTGATCGACGCGGTCAGTTCCTCGGCGACTTGGCTGCCACGGGTGTTCAGCGCCTCAGGCAGCAGGATCACCGGGTTGATGCTCGACATCTCGGCGAACACCGGGATCGGTTGCGGGCGCGCGGCGGCCAGGTCGGACAAGGCTCGACCGCCCTTCAATGAACCGGTGAAACCGACGGCCTTGATGCCATCGGCCTTGACCAACCCCTGGCCGACACCCGCGCCGTAAATCATGCTGAACACGCCCGAAGGCATGCCGGTGCGCTGTGCCGCGCGCACGATGGCGCTGGCCACGCGATCCGCGGTCGCCATGTGCCCGCTGTGGGCCTTGAACACCACCGGGCAACCGGCGGCCAGCGCAGAAGCGGTATCGCCACCGGCGGTGGAAAACGCCAGTGGGAAATTGCTCGCTCCGAACACGGCGACCGGGCCGACGCCGATGCGGTACTGACGGATGTCCTGGCGCGGCAACGGTGTGCGTTCGGGCTGAGCCTGATCGATCCGCGCACCGAGAAAATCACCCCGGAGCAACACCTGCGCAAACAAGCGTAACTGGCCCGTGGTGCGATTGCGCTCACCGCGAATCCGCCCTTCGGGCAAGGCGGTTTCCTGGCACACCAAGGCGATAAAATCGTCACCCAGCGCATCGATTTCATCAGCTATTGCGCCAAGAAACTCCGCGCGTCGTAACGGCAACAGCTGACGAAACGGTGCAAAAGCTCGCGTGGCGGCCGTCACTGCCAGCTCGACTTCCTGATCATTGGCCTGATGAAAAACATAGGGCAGTGCTTGCCCGGTGCTGGCGTCGAAACTCTGCAACGTTTCGCCGCCCAGAGCGCTGCGCTGCCCGTCGATAAACTGCTGGCCCAAAATAGCGGACATCAAAAACTCCCTCGCCGGCGTTCGGCAGGCGATCATTCGAATTGAAGGGGTACGCCTATGGCGCACGCTTCACTCTATTGGCCGGGCTGATGGGCAACAAATGACAACAACGGGCCAGGGGATGAGTATTCGTCATCCCCCTTCCGTCATCGGTGGCACCAGGTGTCAGTGAATCGCGACCGGATTGATATTGACCTGGGTCGAGCCCTTGTACAGCGGCTGTCCGAGGACGAACATGAACTCCCAGGCCTTGTCCTTCACCAGCGCGCGGCTGTCGATCAATTCAAGGTTGTAGATGCCGTTCTTGGCCAGCATGAACTGGTTGACCGGGAACTGCTGGCCGTCTTTCGCCGGGTAGATCTCCGAGGCCCAGGTGTCGCCGCCGAACGCGACGATCTGCTTGTCCGCCAACCATTTGGCCGCCGCCATGCCGATGCCCGGCTCCACGGCGAGGAATTTCTCGTTGTCCTTGCCCAGCAGTTCCAGCCAACCGGTGTTGAACAGCACCACATCGCCCTTCTGGATGCTGATGCCTTGCAGGTCCAGTGCCTTCTGGATGTCGGCAACGCTGAACTCGGTTTTCTCCGGCACGATGGCGCTGCCGTACACGGCGGTCATGTCCAGCACCACGCCACGGGTGACGATGGGCGGGACTTTTTCGATGCCGAGTTTTTTCACGCCTTCGACGGTGACGAAGTCCGCCGCACGGTTGCCGTTGTAGTAGACATTGTCGATGCCGATATGGCCGATGCCGTTGAGTTGGGTGCCGACACCGGTCCAGCCGACCACCAGTTCATCGTTAAAGGTGAACTTGTTAGGCCCCATGGTGGTGCCACCCGCCTCGCCCGGCTGGATGTTGGTCAGGTGAAAACTGCGGTGACGGAAGGCTGGCAGAGTCTTGTCGATGGGCACGGCCAGCGGATAGGTTTTGCCGCTCTTGATCAATTTGGAGGCGTTGATCACCGACTCGGCGTTTAACAGATTCAGCGCGCCGATTTCATCGTTGGCGCCGTATTTCGAGGGGTACCATTTTTCGGCATCCGCCGCGTGAGCTGCATGGAGGGTGAACAACAGGGCAAACGGCAGTACCAATCGGGTCAGCATGAGCGGGTCCTTGTGAGGTTGCAGTGGACCCAAGGTACGCAGCCCGTCCTTGCCGAAACAGACAGGGATGGGCAATACAATTGTTCTGGATTATCACGAGTGACATCAGTGGGGGTGAGCCTGCTCGCGACAGCGGCGGGTCAGCCAGCATCGACGTCGGCTGACAGACCGCTGTCGCGAGCAGGTCCACTCCTACAGGGAATGTTGTAAGCCGGAGGGCCATTAGGGGGCTGGCAGCCATTTCGTATGCAACTAACTGTCAATTAGCTGAACCAGTTCTAACTTCAATATCAAGTCTCGATGTTTTCCCCATTCATCTTGGTATTTGGCGGGTATTGGCGGTTGACTTCACCCACCTCCCTGAGTAAATTGCCCGGGCCTTCGACGAAGGCCTTTTTTCAACTCACAAAAGAATCCAATGGACACAGTATCTAGTCGCTGTCGGGTCACTGCGAATTCGCGGAGCCTGGCACATAACCCAGTAAATGACGGGACTCGATTTTTCGGTCGGGTGAGCTGCGCTAGAGCTTGATGCTCCACCGTAACTTGCCTCACCGGCGTCCGTCCGGTCCAGAGGCATGTTATGAACTTCAAAACCACCGTAATGCCGGGCGTGCGCGCCTTTGCTTCGACCATGCGGGTCAAGCTGTGCCGTGAACGCCTGTTGACGACTTGGGTCAGCGCCCCGTTTTCCAGCCCTTCCGCCCCTGCCAAGGCACACCCTCGTGCCAACTGGCGCGTCTGCCCGATGACGGGTCGGCTTCAGCAACGCTGGAGCTTCGACGACAGCCAGGAACCACCGAGTCGGCGCATCGCGCGGATGCTCGGCCTTACCCTCGAGCCCCGCGCATTCAGTTGACCTGAAGACACTTTAAAGTTCTTCCCCCAGCGTTTTCCTTGATAGGGAATTCGGCAACTTCTTATTGCCTGTTAAAACACAAAGTTATCGGAGTTAGTTATGGACGAAGCCAGTAGACGGTTCGCTGCGCATCAACTTTCCATTGATACGCAGCGAACGTTAAAACACAAAAAAACAACACTTTCGAAATTGATCGCCTGTTTGCGACTCGACATACATTCGCTCGCCTATGAATAGTTGAGCGAGCCGTGTGTCGTGCCGCAAGACGGCGGCAGGAGCACACACAATGACGACTGTAAAAACGCCCAATACTCGCGCCAAAGGCGCCAGCAGCGATAACGCCAAACTGTCGATGCGCGCCGCCCGGGAAGCGCAAAACGGCCTGGCCGTGACCCTCGCCAATCTCAACGCCACCCCTGACGGTTTGACTGAACTCGAAGCCGAAGGCCGGCTGGCCCGCGCAGGCTATAACGAGGTCGCCCACGACAAGCCGCCTCACGCCATCGTCCAACTGCTCAAGGCCCTGAACAATCCCTTCATCTATGTCCTGCTGACCCTGGCAGGCATCAGTTTCTTCACCGATTACTGGCTGCCGATCAGCCAGGGCGAAGGCGACGAAGCGGACCTGACCAAAGTCATCATTATCATGACCATGGTTGCCCTGAGCAGCCTGCTGCGGTTCTGGCAGGAATACCGCTCGGCCAAATCCGCCGAAGCCCTCAAAGCCATGGTGCGCACCACCGCAACCGTGCTGCGACGCGGACAAAACGGCAACACCCCGGTGCTGCGCGAAGTGCCGATGCGCGAACTGGTGGCCGGCGACATCGTTCAGCTCAGCGCCGGGGACATGATCCCGGCGGACATCCGCCTGATCGAATCCCGCGACCTGTTCATCAGCCAGGCGGTGCTGACCGGCGAAGCCTTGCCCGTCGAGAAGTACGACACCCTGGGCGACGTCGCACAGAAGTCGGCGACCCGCAGCGCTGCCGATCAATCCAACCTGCTGGACCTGCCGAACATTTGCTTCATGGGCACCAACGTGGTCAGCGGCACGGCCAAAGCGGTGGTGGTCGCAACCGGCCCGCGTACCTACTTCGGCTCGCTGGCCAAAGCGATTGTCGGTTCGCGGGTGCAAACGGCCTTCGACCGCGGGGTGAACAGCGTCAGTTGGTTGTTGATCCGCTTCATGCTGGTCATGGTGCCGATCGTGTTCCTGCTCAACGGCTTCTCCAAGGGCGACTGGAGTGACGCGTTCCTGTTTGCGCTGGCAGTCGCGGTCGGCCTGACCCCGGAAATGCTGCCGATGATTGTCAGCGCCAACCTGGCCAAAGGCGCGATGGCCATGGCCAAGCGCAAAGTGGTGGTCAAGCGCCTCAATGCGATCCAGAACTTCGGTTCGATGGACGTGCTGTGCACCGACAAGACCGGCACCCTGACCCAGGACAAGATCATCCTTGAGCACCACGTCGACAGCAACGGCCGGCGCGACGACACGCTCCTCGAACTGGCGTGGCTCAACAGCCATCACCAGAGCGGTCTGAAAAACCTGATGGACCAGGCGGTGGTGCAGTTCGCCAATGCCAATCCAAAATTCAGGGTGCCGTTTGCCTACAGCAAGGTCGATGAGTTGCCGTTCGACTTCGTCCGTCGGCGCCTGTCGATCATCGTCAAGGACAGCCGCGACGATCACCTGATGGTGTGCAAAGGCGCGGTCGAGGAAATGCTGAGCATCACCAGCCACATTCACGAAAACGGCACGGTCGTGCCACTCGATGCACAGCGCCGCAAAGACCTGCTGGCGCTGGCCAACGAGTACAACGAGGACGGTTTCCGGGTGCTGCTGGTCGCCACCCGCGAGATCCCGAAAGCGCAGAGCAAAAACCAGTACAACACCGCGGATGAGCGCGAGCTGGTGATTCGCGGCTTCCTGACCTTTCTCGATCCACCGAAGGAAACCGCGGGCCCGGCGATTGCCGCGCTGCGCGACATGGGCGTGACCGTCAAGGTGCTGACCGGCGACAACGCCGTGGTGACTTGCAAGATCTGCCGCGAAGTCGGGCTGGAACCCGGTACGCCGCTGCTCGGGCCAGACATCGAGAACATGGACGACACCACCCTCAAGCTGCGGGTCGAAGAACGCACGGTGTTCGCCAAGCTGACGCCGCTGCAAAAGTCCCGGGTGCTCAAGGCGTTGCAGGCCAACGGTCACACCGTGGGTTTCCTCGGCGACGGCATCAACGACGCCCCTGCCCTGCGCGATGCCGATGTCGGCATTTCGGTGGACAGCGGCACCGACATCGCCAAGGAATCGGCCGACATCATTCTGCTGGAGAAGAGCCTGATGGTGCTGGAGGAAGGCGTGCTCAAGGGCCGCGAGACCTTCGGCAATATCATGAAGTACCTGAACATGACCGCCAGCTCCAACTTCGGCAACGTGTTCTCGGTGCTGGTGGCCAGTGCGTTCATTCCGTTCCTGCCGATGCTGTCGATCCATCTGCTGCTGCAAAACCTCATGTACGACATCTCTCAGTTGTCGCTGCCGTGGGACAAGATGGACAAGGAGTTCCTGCGCAAACCACGCAAGTGGGACGCGAAAAACATTGGCCGTTTCATGCTGTGGATCGGGCCGACCTCATCGGTCTTCGACATCACCACTTTCGCCCTGATGTGGTACGTGTTCGCCGCCAACAGCGTGGAAATGCAGGGCCTGTTCCAGTCCGGCTGGTTCATCGAGGGGCTGCTGTCGCAGACGCTGGTGGTGCATATGTTGCGCACGCAGAAGATTCCGTTCTTCCAGAGCACGGCGGCGTTGCCGGTGATCCTGATGACCGGGTTGGTGATGGCGCTGGGTATCTACATTCCGTTCTCGCCACTGGGTACTTTGGTCGGCCTGCAACCGCTGCCGTGGGCGTACTTCCCTTGGCTGGTGGGCACCCTGCTCAGCTACTGCGTGTTCGCGCAGATCATGAAGACGATCTATATCCGCCGCTTCAAGCAGTGGTTCTGATGGCCTGCCCCCCCGGAGTACGGGGGCAAACCCAAATCACCTGAACACCACACTCCCCTGTAGGAGCGAGTCTGCTTGCGAGGCAGTGGATCACTCAACATTGATGTTGGCTGACAGTCCGCTATCGCGAGCAGGCTCACTCCTACAGGGGAATGCGCTTAACCCTATCGAAAAGGGAGAGTCCTGATGTCGGGAACGACTCTACTGATCAACCTCGCAGGCTCCATCGCACTCTTGCTGTGGGGCACTCACATGATTTCTTCGGCGTTGTTGCGTGGCTTCGGCACGCCGCTGCGCCAATGGCTGGGCCACAACTTGAACAATCGCTGGATGGCGCTGCTGTCGGGTATCGGCATCACCGGCATCCTGCAAAGCAGCACCGCCGTCAGCCTGATGGCGACGTCGTTTACGGCCGCCGGGACCCTGGGCCTGGCGCCGGCGCTGGCGGTAATGCTCGGCGCCAATATCGGTTCGACCCTGGTGGTACAACTGCTCAGCGTCGACGTTTCAATCCTCACACCCATCGTGTTGCTCGCGGGTTTGATGGTGTTCCGGCTGCGCGATGACTCACGCTACGAAAGCGTCGGCTGTGCGCTGATCGGCCTGGGGCTGATGTTGTTGGCCCTGCGCATGCTCGGCTCAACCCTGGCGGACGTCGAAGGCACGCCGGTCTTCCAGCTGATCATGCAGAGCCTGGACGGCGATCTGCTGATTGCGTTGCTGGTGGCGCTGATCCTCACCTGGCTGTGCCATTCCAGCGTGGCGGTGGTGTTGCTGATCGTCTCGCTGGCCGCCACCGGCCTGCTGTCGGGAACCACCCTCGTCGCGCTGGTGCTCGGGGTGAACATTGGCGGTGCGCTGCCTTCGGTGATCAATGCCGGTTCGAGCGTCGGCCGGCGCTTGCCGCTGGGTAATCTGCTGGTGCGTGCGGTCGGTGCCCTGGCGGTGTTGCCGTTTGCCGGGCTGCTGGCCGAGCTGAAGCTGGAGCCGTCGGTGCTGGTGGTGTCGCTGCACAGCGGTTTCAATCTGCTGCTGGCGCTGGTGTTCATCGGCCTGACCGATGTGCTCGCCAAAGGGCTGACCCATCTGCTGCCGGCCCCCGAGCGGGATGTCGATCCGGGCATGCCGCACTACCTCGACGAAGCGGGTCTGGAAGTGGCCAACATCGGCCTGTCCAACGCCGCCCGGGAAGCGTTGCGCATGGCCGACATGCTCTCGGCAATGCTCGGCCGCCTGGTGCAGCTGTTCCACACCTCGGTGCCCGCCTGTGCCGATGAAGTGCGACGCGTCGATCAGTCTCTGGACCTGCTGGGCGCGGCCATTCGGGCTTACCTGGCGGACATCGGCAAGGAAGGCATCAGTGACAGCGATGCCGATCGTTCCCAGGAAATCCTGCTGTTCGTGATCAACCTCGAACATGCCGCAGACATTCTTTCCAGCAGCCTGACGCAGTTGGCCATGCGCCGCTTGCGCCGTGGCGAACAGTTCTCGGCGTTCGAGCTGGGCAACATCGCGCCGCTGCACGACGCACTGCTGGAAAGCCTGAGCCTGGCGATCACCGTGTTTCTGCGTGAAGACATTCCCACCGCGCACCACTTGATCCATCGCAAGGAGACGGTCAGAAGGCTCGAAGCGCACGCCAGCCGCGAGCACTTTCGCAAGTTGCAGGAAGACAAGAACACCTGGGCGGAGTCCGGCGACATCTTCCAGCGGGTCCTGCGCGATTACCGCCGCGTGCATCACCACATCGCCGCCCTGGGCTATCCGCTGCTGGAGCGTGCCGGCGAGCAACCGGTCGAGAGCACCGACCTGACCAAGGAGAATTCCTCATGCGCCTCTTGATCTGCGCGGGCCGCTATTACGCCGACAGCCGTCTGTGCCGACGGGTCCTCGACGCCTTCCAGCGCCTGCACCCCGTGCGTGTGCTGATCCATGGTGGCAATCAATACCTGGGCGGTGACATCGAAGAGTGGGCCCGGGAACACGGCGCCGACATCGTGCGCTACCCGCCCAACTGGCAGCGCCACGGCAAGTTGGCTGAACGACTGCGCAACCACTTCATGTTGCTCGACAGCCGACCTGACGTGGTGATCGCCCTGCCCGGCGGCGAAGACACCGAAGAGTTGGTCGCCCGGGCCCGGACGGCCGGCTTGCAAACCCTATCGGTAGAGGATCGGGGGCTGACCGCCGCCGCCATCAAATAACGTCGAGATAAACTTCATGCAAAACCCCACTCGTCTATTCGCGTCCTTCGTGCGCAGCCTGCCAGCCGCTCAAGGCCGGCGCCTGCGCCGCAATCTGTTGTTCGTCAGCCTCACTCTGAGCCTGATTGCGGTGCTCAGCATCATCTCCAAAGCCAACGCTGCCGGCGGTGCATATACGGTGGATGACGCCGGAATCAATGCCCCCGGCGAATGCAACATCGACGCCTGGTATCAAAACGGTCGGCACGGCTCATCCAGCAGCGTGGTGTCACAGGACTGCACGCTCAAAGGCCTGCCCAACGTGCAACTCGGTGCCGCCGTGCAGCACAACCGCGACGACGGGGACTCGGAAACCCGGTTGAGCCCGCAATTCAAGGCGCAGATTTTCTCCCGGGAAGACCTTGGCCTTGAGTTGGCGCTGGCGGGGTCGACTCACTTTGCCTTCAATCGGGCCCACGCCTTCGATGGCGTCGACCTGAACCTGCCCTTCACCTACCAACCTTTCGAAACCCTGCGCCTGAACCTCAATGCCGGCTGGACCCATGCCTATGACGATGGCGAGCAAAACCATCGCTGGACCTGGGGCACCGGCGTCGAATACGACCTGGCCCGTTCCCTGACGCTGATTGCTGAACGCTACGGCCAGCAAGGCGGCGAACAGGCATGGCAGGCCGGGCCAAGGTTGCATGTCGGTGAGCGCATCGACGTCGATCTGGTGGTGGGCCGCAACCTGACGGGGGAACGGGATCAGTGGCTGACCACCGGAGCAACGCTGCGGTTTTGAACGATCAGGTGCGGATAACGCATCCACAGGGAACTCCTGACGTTCGCCAGGCATCCTAGATGATGAAGTACTCCTTTTTTTGCTTCACGCTTCAGAGGACATTGCTATGCGCCGTCTGATTATCATCTCCTCATTCATGTTGTGTTTGCCCTTCGGTTCGGCCTTCGCCAAAGTGGACGCCGGCGATGTCGCCACCTCTGCGGGGGTTTCCGCATCACTGTACTCGACGTTCAAGGACCACAAACTGGCGATTCCTGCCCGTGATGACGCCTCCAGCTTCGTTGCCAGTGGCGGTACAATTCGCGGTGTGTACCTGGAGTCGGTGTTGAATCAGATTCGCCAGGAAAATCCCGGACTCAAAGCCAGCGACGAAGAGCTGGCCAGAGCCATCCTCATCCACGAAGGCGTTGCTGCTGGCCAATGAAGGTTGAAAAGGTCACGGTGGGGCTCGCGACAGCCGGATAGTCTCCAGCCCTGCCTCTTTGCTTCACCCCGCGGACAAGCGCGCCCACCCGGCCACCAGCTGCGCGCTGATGCTGACGCCGCCACACACCACAATCACCACGTCATGGGCTTCGGCGATCGCCGGATGGTCAAGATAGGCCACCGCCAATGAAACGCCGCACGCCGGTTCGACCAACTGGCGCAGGTCGTTGGCGTAACGCACCACGCCCATGATTGCCTCGTCATCACTGAGTACCACGCATTCGTGAGGAAAGTCGCGGATGTGCTGCACCGGCCACGCGGCCACTTTCGCAGCGCCCAGCGATGTCGCGACGGTGTCGATACGCGGCAGCCTGACGGGATGTCCGGCCTCGACGGCGGCGGCAAAGGAGGCCGCGCCTCGGGTTTCGCAGGTGATGATCCGGCAGTCCATGCGATGGTGCCGGATCAAACCTGTCAGCAACCCCGCCAGTAATCCACCGCCTCCTACCGACGTCACCAGCGCATCGACTTGAGGGCAATCCTCGAGGACTTCATCAATCAGGGTGCTGTGCCCTTCCCACAGCACGGGATGATCGAAGGCGGGCACGTACTCGGTATCCGCATCCTGTGAAAGCGCTTTGGCCCGTTGGTTGGCCTCGTCCCAGACCTTGCCGTGAACGATGACCTCGGCGCCGGTTTTCCTGATCCTGGCACGGGTGGTTTCCGGGGTGGTGTGCGGCACAATAATGCAGGCTTTCAGCCCGAGGGCAGCGGCGGCCATGGCGGTGGCAAAACCGGCGTTGCCGCCGGAAGGACAGACGACTTTGCTTTTGCCTTGGTCCTTTGCCTGACTGCACAGAAGGCCCATGCCGCGTAATTTGAACGAGCCGCTGGGTTGCAGGTTTTCCAGCTTGAGCCAGATGCGCCGGGTCGGCGTTGACAAGCCAGGGTGCAGAATCAAAGGCGTTCTGATGTGAAGCATTGTGTGCTCCCTCGGCAGCACCGGCCTGTCGAGGTTTCGGCGAGCCGGTGATGAACGATCCTTCTCCAAGCTTAGTTCACCCTGCCCCTGGGCTATCGGTTTACCGGTAGCGCGGTGCCGCCGATGAGTGGCCGAACGAGCCTGACAGCACTTGGCGCCGGGCTTCGTAAGCGTCCCATTTATCAGCCTCGTGCAGGCCCGGGATGGTGACCACTTCACCCTTCGCCAGGCCGACCAGCGCCGCATCGACCATGTCATCGGCGGACATCACGATCTCTTGTGGCAGGTTTTCCACCGGGTTGCCGGCCTCGCTCCAGAAATCGGTGGCAGTTGCGCCGGGCAACACCGCCTGAACGCGTATGCCCTTGTCGGCCAGTTCGTGGTGCATCGATTGGCTCAAGCCCAGCACGAAAGCCTTGGTCCCGCCGTAAACGCCGTTGAGGATTTCTGGAGCGATTGCGACGATGGAGGAAATGTTGATCACGGTGCCGGTGCCCCGTGCGACGAAGCCGGGCGCCACGGCATAGGACAGACGCATCAGCGCGGTGACATTGAGGCTGATCATGGCGTCCATGTCGTCCACCGGGCTGCCGAGCAACGGCATCACGCCACCAACACCGGCATTGTTGACCAGCAAGGTGATGCTCGCGTCGTTGCGCAGAATGCTTTCAACCCGCAGCAGGCCGGCCTTGTCTTTGAGGTCGGCAGCAACCACTTCCACGGCGCGGCCGGTTTCGTTGCTCAGATGATTGGCCAAAGCGTTGAGTTTGCCCTGGCTGCGGGCGACCAGAATCAGGTCGTAACCCTGCCGGGCGAGACGGTCGGCGTAGACCGCGCCAATGCCCGAAGAAGCGCCAGTGATCAGTGCAGTGCCTTTGGATGAAAGAGCCATGTTCAATTTCCTTCACAGTGAGGCGATAAGGTCGCCGGGTGTGAACTGTTATAAATTGACTGACGCTCGTCTCAAATGACGTTTAAAGTACGTTTTTCGGACATTGGCTTTTGAGGGCACCATCATGACTTCCGTGGCGTTCGTGGTTTTCGAGGGGTTCCAGTCCATGGCGTTGGCGGCGATGCCGGTGTTCGAATACGCCAACTTCAGCGCTGGCGAAGCGCTTTACGAGGTCAGCGTGATCTCTGAGGAGGGTCGCTCCCTGCGGGCTTCCGGCGGCTTGAGTGTCGGCACCCAGGCGTTTGATGAGCGCGTGTTCGACACGGTCATCGTGGTCGGCGGCGATTCGATTCTCGAGCAGGCGCCCGAGGGTGTGTTGGCGTACCTGCGCGACAGCGTGAAAACCGCCCGGCGCACGGCGTCGATCTGCTCGGGGGCATTCGTGCTGGCCCAGGCCGGCCTGCTCGACGGACGGCGGGCCACCACGCATTGGGCCTATGCGCGGGACCTGCAAGCGCGGTTTCCCTCGATCAAAGTGGAAGATGATCGTATTTACGTGGTCGACGGTTCCATCTGGACCTCCGCCGGCATGACCGCGGGCATCGACCTGGCGCTGGCGATGGTTGAAAAGGATCATGGCGCCGACCTGGCCCGTTCGGTGGCGCAGAAACTGGTGATGTATCAGCGCCGCGCGGGTGGTCAGTCGCAGCATTCGGCCTTGCTGGAACTGGAGCCCAAATCCGACCGCATTCAGACCGTCCTCGGCTACGCCCGGGAACACCTGACATCGGCGTTATCGGTGGAGCAACTGGCGGAAGTGGCACGCCTCAGCCCACGACAATTCAGCCGCACCTTCCGCGCCGAGACCGGGCAGTCCCCGGCCAAGGCCATCGAAAATCTGCGCCTGGAGGCGGCGCGGCAAATGCTCGAGCGCGGACGGCTGACCCTCGACCAGATCGCCGCCGAGGCCGGCTTCACCGACCGCCGCCGCATGCGCGAAGCCTTCCTCCGGGCGTTCGGCCAACCGCCGCAGGTCATTCGACGTAATGCCAGGTCGCAGATGACGGCGTGAGCATTAGCGGTCAGGGGGGCGGATGAGGGATTTCTTGAACCCTTTAAAGGGTGTGGAGGCGGATTTGACCACCGGAATCTACGTGCACGGTCATCAAGTCGTAGCTGGCCAGCGTGGCATGCACCGTCTGAATCGGATGGTCATGAGTCGAGGTGATGATCACAAGGTCCGCCCCTGCCGCCTCCGCCGCAAGTATCCCCACGGCGGCATCTTCAAAGATCAGGCAGTCAGTCACCTCGAGGCCTAGCCGTTGAGCCGCCAGGCGATAGCCCGCTGGGTCCGGTTTGCCGGCGCTGACGTCTTCGGCGGTGACCATGACATCGGGTTCGGGAATCCCTGCTGCCGCCATCCGGCGCACCGCCAGTGCTCGCGGTGCCGAGGTGACGATGGCCCATTGATTCTTGGGCAGGGACCTGAGGAAGTTCGCCGCACCGGCCACTTCGACCACCCCCTCCACGTCCTCGATTTCCGCTTCGGTGATCCAGTCGGCTTGGGCCTTGGCATCCACTCCGGACAACGCCAGACGATTAATGGTGTCGATGGCGCGGGCGCCGTGAATGGTCGGCAGGAAGGACTCGACATCCACGCCGTGGCGCAGGGCCCAGGTGGTCCAGATCCGCTCGGCGGCGGCGATGGAGTTGAGGACAGTGCCGTCCATATCGAACAGGAACGCGCGATACGGCGTACTAAAAACGGAGTTGTGGGCAGACAAGGATAAGCTTCCTTCGTGTGTCAGGCAGGTCCGTTAATGTACACGAGCGACACTTACTGTCGCGACTTGAAGGCCGCCTCGACACAATCCAGCAGTTGTCCCAACGCCCAGGGTTTCTTGATGAACGACACCTTATGCCGGACCCCGGAGGATTTGGGAGTTTCAAAACCGGACATGATCATGATCGGCTTGCCGGGCCAGCGATCGCCGAACTCATTGGCCAGATCCGCGCCGTTCCGCTTTCCGGGCATGGTGATGTCCGTCAACAACAGACCGACCTCGTTGGCGTGTTTTTTCAGGTATTCCGATGCGGCATCCGCGCTGACTTGCGGTTCAACCATGAAACCTTCTTCCTGAAGAATTTCGCAGAGAAACTCAAGAATAAGCGGGTCATCTTCAACCACCAGAATCAACCTGCCAGGAAGCTGCTCGCCCGCCGTCGGTGTTGGACACATGACTTTGCCACTCCCTGATTACCTAATGAATTCGCAGGCTCAAAACCGCTGCCTACAGGTATGAGCAGCGGATCTGCAGGAAATTCATTTTTGATACACCGAGGCGATAAATCAGGCGTCCTGCAGAATCAGATCGGCCCCCTTCTCTGCCACCATCAACACGGCCGCATGGGTATTGCCGGACGTCACGTTAGGAAAAATGGACGCATCGACAATGCGCAAGTTGTCTAATCCATGAACTTTAAGGCGTTTGTCGACCACCGACCGCTGCTCGTCCGTGCCCATCGCACAGGAGCCGCACAGGTGATAAATCGAACCGCTGTTTTCTCGAAAATACTGCAGCATCTGTTCGTCACTTTCGATGGCGGGCCCCGGCAATACTTCCTCGACCGTGATGCCTTTGAGTGCGGGGGCCTGCATGATTTTGCGCATCAAGCGGCTGCCCTGAATCACTTCATCGATGTCCTTTTGCGTGCTCAGGTAATTCGGATCGATCAGCGCCGCGTCCCGAGGATTTTTTGAAGCAATCTCGATGTGGCCCCGACTGGTCGGACGGCAGGGGTTAAAGCACAACAGGAAGCCGGAGTAGGGTTCGGGCTTGAGGCTGGCTTTGTTGTTTTTCGGAATCTGGTACGAAAGCGGGTTGAAGTACAGCTGCAAGTTCGGGTTGGCCTGCTGTTCATTGCCACGAAAGAACCCACCCGCCTGATTGACGCTCATTGCCAATGCGCCCTTACGGGTAAACAGGTATTTCAAACCCAGCTTGAACTGGCCGAACAACGAACTCAGTTGATCATTGAGCGTTGGGATATTGGCTTTGTAGTAATAACTGGCGCACAGGTGGTCTTGCAGGTTTTGTCCTACCGCTGGCAAGTGCTTGATCAACGGAATGTTGTGCCTGGCCAGCAGCGCCTGATCGGCAACACCGGACAATTGCAGAATCTTCGGAGTGTCCACGGCGCCGGCACAGAGGATGACTTCCTTGTTCGCGGTAAAGGTCCGCACCACGCCATGCTGGCTAATGGAAATCCCTGTCGCACGGGCGTTATCGAACAGCACTCGATCGACCAACGCATAATGCTCGACCGTCAAGTTCGGTCGACTCAATGCCGGATGCAGGTGCGCAAAACTGCTGGAGCAACGCTGGCCGTTGCGGGTATTGACGTCGTAGATCCCCGAGCCTTCGAACCTCGGCCCGTTGAAATCATCGCTGTGCGGGTAGCCGAGTTCGTCGCAACCTTTGAGGAACACATCGCAAATGGGATGAGTCTGGCCCTTCATCGGCGTAATGCTGATCGGACCGCTGCCGCCGTGATACTCCGTGTCGCCCAGCGGATGGTTTTCCAGTTTGCGGAAGTACGGCAACACGTCCTTGAAGCCCCAGCCTTCATTGCCGTTGGCCGCCCAGTCGTCGAAGTCATGGGCCTGGCCACGGACATAGATCATCGCGTTGATCGAGCCCGACCCGCCCTGGACTTTTCCGCGAGGCGCGTAGATTTCACGGTTGTTCAGCTGTTTTTGCGGCTGGCTGTAGTACATCCAGTTGAAGGTCGGGTTGTAATACATTTTGGCGAAGCCAACCGGGATTTTGAACCACAGGGAACTGTCCTTGCCGCCGGCCTCCAGCAACAGTACCGAGTGTTTGCCCGAAGCCGAGAGCCGATTGGCGAGGATGCAGCCTGCGGCGCCAGCGCCAGCGATGATGTAGTCGTAAGTCATGCACGGTTACCGCGTAAGTCGTTTTACAAAAAGCCGCCCGTCATGGGCGGCAAATCCCGTCAGCCACGGGCTGGCGATATGTCTTTGACGTCAGCCGGCATCGGCGCCATTTGCAGGTGCAGGCGCTCACCGGTGTAGGGCGAATGCTTGCGCACCACGTCCATGTTCAACTCCACGCCCAGGCCTGGTTCGGTGGACGGAATGATGTAGCCGTCCTCCCATTGCAGCGGCTTGGTCAAGACCTCGGCGTGGAAACCGCCCCAGGTCATGATGCTTTCCTGAATCAGGAAATTCGGCGTACAAGTCGCCAACTGGAAACTGGCGGCGGCACCGATCGGTCCGTTGTAGAGGTGTGGAGCGATTTGGGCGTAATAAGCCTCGGCCATGCTGGCGATCTTTTTCGCTTCCAGCAGACCGCCGCAACGGGCGACGTTCATCTGCAGGATCGAGGCGCCCCCGGCCTGCAGCAGCTTGAAGAATTCGTACTTGGTGGTCAGGCGTTCGCCAGTGGCAATCGGGATGCTGGTCTTGGCCGCGACTTGTGCCATGGCGGCTTCCTGACCTGGCGGCACCGGTTCTTCGAACCACAGCGGATCGTATTTCTCCAGACGTTTGGCCAGGCGAATCGCCGAGGACGGCACCATTTGTCCGTGGGTGCCAAACAGCAGGTCGCACTTGTCGCCCACCGCTTCGCGGATCTTGCGGCAGAAGGTTTCGCAGCGTTCCAGCACTTCCAGGGAAATCTGGTGCCCGGAGTACGCGGTGTAGGGCCCGGCGGGGTCAAACTTCACGGCGGTGAAGCCTTTGTTCATGTTCTCGATGGCGCACTCGGCGGCCAGGTCCGGGTCGTCGTAGTCGTACTCACCTTGGCTGTTGACCGGGTACAAGTAGGTGTAGGAACGCAGGCGTTCGTTGACCTTGCCGCCGAGCAATTCATACACCGGCTTGTTGGCGGCTTTACCGATGATGTCCCAGCACGCCATCTCCAGGCCGCTGACCACGCCCATCATGGTCAGGTCCGGTCGCTGGGTGAAACCACTCGAGTACGCCTGGCGGAAAAAGCGTTCGATGTGATGCGGGTCGTGGTTGAGCAGGTAGCGTTCGAACACGTCTTCGATGATCGGCAGCATGGCTTTGGGGCCGAAGGTCGCGGCGTAGATTTCACCGACGCCTTCGATGCCGCAATCAGTCTTGAGCTTGACGAACAACCAGTACATGCCGCCGACGTGCGGTGGTGGTACGGCAACGATATGAGTTTCAAGGGCGACGATTTTCATCTCAGGCACCTGTCTTGATTGAAGATTTACGGTTAATACGAGCGCGCAAGGTCAGGGCCGCCAGGGTCCCGAGCAGGCCGACGAAAGCGATGTAGCCGAAATACAGCTTGTAACCAAAGGCGCCGGGGTAATGCTCGGTGAGGTAGCCGTTGATCAAGGGAATGAAGGCGTCGGGCAAGTACCCGACCACCGAGACAATGCCAATGGCCAGGCCGGTGATACGCAGCGGAACGTTGCAGGTGTCGAGAATCGCCCAGTACAGACCACGAATGGCGTAGGTCATCAGGCCGATGAAGATCACAGTGCCGACCAGCAGCCCCATGCTGTTGAGCGCCGGGAATACGATCAGACCGACCATCGCCAGCGTCGCGAGAAACAGCGCCACGATCAGTACCGAAATGTTCGAGAACCTGTCACCCAGCCAGCCACCGCCGATGCCGCCGATAGGCCGCATCCACAGTTTGATGGTGGTGATGGTGCCGGCCATCACCGCGGTCATGCCGCCGCCTTGCAGGTAATCGGAGAAGCTGTAGGTCGCCCAGAAGATGTGATAGCCGCAGAACACGATGGCAGTGACCAGCCACAGCTCAGGAATTTTCACCAGGGTGGTCAGGTCGCTGAGCAGGTTGTACTTGCCCTTCTCCACCGCCGCCGTGTCTTCCATGGACTTTGGGTCCTTGATCAGTACCAGCACACAGCCGATGGCAATACAGGTGAAGGCATACAGATAAACCACGTGCTTGAAGCCCTCGGCAGCTGACTCGCCACGGGTTTCGGTGGCGAAGGCAAACAGCCCGAGTGCGATGGTTGCCAGCAAGGCTTCGACCAGCCCGCGACCGCCATCGAGGATGCCGAAGAACCGGCCCTGTTCAGTGTGATGAGCGATCATCTTCACGCGCTTGAGCACCGAGGCCCAGAAGGTCAGGCCGGTGGTCAGGCCCCAGCATCCGAAAATGATCATCAAGCCTGTCATCGATGGCGCAGTGGAATACCAAAGGCCTAATACACCGGTGGCGACCAACGAGAAGAAAATCAGAAAACGTGGGGCGATTCGGTCGGCCAGCCAACCACTGGGCAAATAACTGAGGAGAAAGATCGTGCCCAGCATCGAATACAGATAACCCAGCTCGCTGTGGTTGATCTGGAACACGTCGAGCATGGTGGTCTGGTAGACCTGGCGCAGATACAGAATGGGATAGATCGCGCCGGCGGCCAGCACCAGGAGCATCAGTTGGACGTAACGACTTGCCTTGTCGCTGTGACTTTTTGAACCCGCGTTCGAACCCTGAACAGCGGCAGCAGTGGATGCATGCTTGGACATCTGGAAGACCTCGGGCAGCCCGGTGGTCCGGACGCCCCTGATAATTGTTTTTATAGGTGATGCGTGAGGCGTGTTGCAGGTGGATCAGTACTTCATGACCACAAGACGGGTCTGAGTGAATTCGAGCATGCCGTGCTTGCCGTCATCGCCGCCCAGACCGGAGCATTTCCAGCCGGCGTGGAAGCCCTGGTAAGGATCGGCCGGCGTGCGATTGACGTACAACTCGCCGGCTTCAATGGCGTTGGCGACTTTCATCGTGGTGCGGTAATTCTCGGTGTACAGCACCGAAGACAGGCCGAACTGATGGTCGTTGGCCATGGCCAGCGCTTCGTCGATGTCGCGGTACTTGAGGACCGGCAACACCGGGCCGAAGATTTCCTCTTGAACGATCTCCATGTCCTGGCGGCAGCCGCTGAGCAGCGTCGCCGGATAAAAATGACCGCTGCCTTGCGGGATAAAACCGCCTGTTTCCAGTACAGCACCGTCGGCGATGGCACGTTCGACCATCTGGTGGATGTTCTGCTGCGCACTGGCGCTGACCAATGGCCCCATCAAGCTGGCATCGGTCGCGCGATTGCCGGATTTCACCGCGCCCATTTTGGCTTTGAGCAATACGAGGAATTCGTCATAAACGCTGTCCTGTACGTAAACCCGCTCTACGGCCGTGCATAACTGGCCACAGTGGGTGGTCTTGGAGGCGACGATTGCAGAAGCGGCGGCTTCCAGGTCGGCGTCGGCCTCAATGATCGCCGGCGTCTTGCCGCCCAGTTCCAGCGACGGCTTGGCAATGTTGGCCTTGCAGTAATCGAGCACGATGCGCCCGGCGTTGACGCTACCGGTCAGGGTGATCAGACCGACAACCTTGTGGGTGCATAAGACAGCGGCCGTGGCGTGATCCATGGTCAGGATATTCACCACACCGTCCGGCAGGCCGGATTGCTGCACCGCCTTGGCGATCTCGAATGCCGAGGTCGGGGTGTTGTTGCTCGGGCGCACGACCACGGTATTGCCGGCAATCAGCGCCGGGGCGATTTTGCGCAGCAAGGTGTAGACCGGGTAGTTGAACGGAATCAGGCACGCGACCACGCCAATCGGTTCACGGTGCAGGAACAGGTTTTCGTTCGGGCTGTCGCTGGGAATGATCTCGCCTTCGATCCGGCGCGCCCACTCGGCGTGATAACGGGTGATCTGTGCGGCATAACGGGCTTCATTACTGGCGTCGGCGACACTCTTGCCGGATTCGGCAGCCAGGGCTTCACCGATGTGTTCGGCGCAGGCGTCAAGGGCGTCGGCCAACGAACGCAAGTGTTCGGCGCGCTCAATGCTGGTGAGTTTCCCCCAGGATTTCTGCGCGGCGGCGGCCGCGTTGACCGCAGCCGTGGCTTCATCGGCCGTGGCCGCCGAGACGTGCCCCACCAAGGCTTCGGTCGCCGGGTTGTACACCGCGATCAGCGCCTCGCTGGCAGGTTCGACAAAGTGACCGTTAACAAAATTTCGCTCGATTCGCATGTGCATCGCCCATCGTTGTTTTTATCCAGTGCTTGCAGTCTTGGCATCTGAATGGCGTTGAACAAACGATTTATTGAGCGATGTAACATGCTAAAAATGCAGGTTACTCCATAGACGAGTGAGTTTCCCTGCGGGAATCAGCTGGCGGCAGTCGACGGCTCGAGCTGCCTGTGCGCCAACCAGATCTCTTCCTGGAGCCACTGACTGAACACTTGTAATTGCGGCATCAGTGTTTGCTCCGGCCGAGTGACGAGCCAGTAGGATTGATGGCCGTCGACATGCACGTTGAGTACCTGGGTCAACTGCCCGCTGGCCAATTCCGAAGCAACCATGTGCCAGTCGGCGATGGTGATTCCCAGGCCGTCGATCGCCGCGCGGATCGCCAGGTCCAGCAGGTCGAATTCGTACCCGCCCTGGGTGTCGACACCGGTGATACGCGCGGCGTCCAGCCAATGTTTCCAGGTCAGGTAGCGTTGGTCTTCCCGGGCCAGTACATGCAGCAAGGTCAGGCGATTTAGGTCGATGCCCTGCCCGCTCCACTCCCGCGCATACAAGGACGGAGCACACACCGCGATATGGCGCTCCTGGATCAGCAGCGAACTGTCCAGGCCATCCCATTCGCCATCGCCGAACCGGATCGCGCAGTCCAGTGTGCTGGTTTCGGCCAGGCTGTCCTGCAAACGCGTGGTGATGCTTAATTCCAGTTCCGGATGCTTCTCGCGCAGACGCCCCAGACGCGGCATCAGCCAGCGATTGGTGAAGGTGGGAGGCGCGTTGATGTGCAGGCGATTGGAATGGGTTTTCTGCTGGATGCTGCGCACCGTCAGTTCGATTTTGTCGAAGGATTGATGCAGCGCCCGCAGCAAGATCCGACCGGCACTGGTCAGTTCGAGGTGATGGTGTCGCCGCTCCAGCAAACTCTCGTCGAGCTGTTCCTCCAGCTGACGCACCTGGCGGCTGACAGCGCTCTGGGTCACGTTCAACAGCTCGGCGGCGCGGGTGAAGCTGCCCGTGCTGCCGGCCACTTCAAAGGCTTTAAGCGCGTTGAGGCCGGGCATTTTGCGTTTCATGGAAAGGCACTCAATTAGGGTGACAAGACGCAAAGCATCCCATGCCCGCCGCGCATTGTCCTACAGGATTTTCTCAGTAACATGCATTTGGCGAAGGTTCTCTCACATTTTTTATCGTTTGTTCAACGCATCGCTCATCGCAAGACTGGCCGGCATCTCTAATAAAAATAACCGAGAGTGGCCCCATGCATTTCCCTGCTTCCCTGCGCCTTAGTCCGTCTTTCCTTGCTTTGCTCTGCTCCTTTGCCGCCCCTGCCATGGCGGTACAGGTCACTGACAACCTCGACCTGGGCGGCGCGATTCGCGCCCGGTGGGATTACGACCCGGATCGCGACATTCAGAAGTTCGGCCTGGACACCGTGTTCCTCAGCGCCAAGTACAACTCCGACACCTGGATCGGCGAGGCTCAATACCGTTTCTACGGGCGCTCCTATCCCTATCAGTACACTAAAGACTATGGCGATATCCAATTCGCCAAACTTGCGTGGGTCGGCTACAAGTTCAACCCCGAGCAGCAAGTGCACGTGGGGCTGGACACCGTGCCATTCGGCTTGCAGCCGTACTTCGGCAGTACCTTCTACGAAACCCTGGGCAACGTTATCGGCCTGGAAGATGTGCAACAGATCGGCGCCAGGTACATTCAGCAAAGCGGTGACTGGAACCTGCAGGCTGGCTACTACTTGCGCCCGGCATGGCAAGGCAAAGGCACCAGCAAAGGCGTGACATTCTCCAGCGTAGTGTCCGAGGCAGACAGCTACGTCGCCGACGGCAGCGATAACCAGGAACGCAACACCGTCGTGCTGCGAGTCGCCAAGGCACTGGACCTGGGGCCATGGAAATCCGAAGTCGGGCTCTCCGGTCTGACCTCGTCCCTGGAGAACAAGGACACTCACAATGACGGGCGCCGCAACGCAGTGGCCGTGCATTACCTGGGCAAGAACGGCCCCTGGGGCGTGCAGCTGCAAGCAGCGCGACAGCAGATGTCACCGCGCAATCCGGGGACCGATGAAGTGGTGACGCTGGGTGGTTATGACGGCACCTACAACGTTGCCAGTCGCGGCAATCTATACGTGGCAGATGTGAGTTATGACGTGGCCGGCAAATACCTGTTCGATCAGGTCAGCGGCGTGAAGCTGTACGTCAACTACAGTGCCTTCGATAAATCCGCCGACGATTTCAAGACCTCGCAACGGGTGATCCTCGGAACTTCGTTCTCACTGAGCAAACTGTGGGTCGCGACGGAGTGGATCTACGGCAAGAACGACCCCTACATCGGAGGCAGCAGCTACACCCAGAGCCTGGGGGCGGGTGGTAGCGACCAGTGGGAAAACCAGCTGTATATGAACATCGGCTATTACTTCTGATCAGGCGTTTTCGGGCGTCTGAGGGCACCCTCGCCAGCCAGCTCGCGCCCACAAGGATCACCGAACCTGTGGGTGCGGGCTCGCCCGCGAAGACGCCCGTCCAGACAACACTTGCATCAGCCCCCTCCTGATAGTCAGATAGGCCGCTCAAACAATCCAAAAATAATAAACCGGCCCGACGTGACACCCGAGGCAGGTGCGGAGCCATCTCCCATGCGACAACTGCCCTCGCTCAACATGCTGCGCGTCTTCGAAGAGGTTGCGCGGCATCGCAGCTTCAGCCAGGCCGCGCTGGGGCTGAACGTCACCCAGGGTGCCGTCAGCCGCCAAATCAAACAACTCGAAGACTACCTCGGCGTAGCGCTCTTTATCCGCACGCCCCAGGGTTTGTCATTGACCGAAGCCGGCATCGCCCTCTCCCCCCACCTGACGGAAGCCTTCGATCATATCGAACGGGCCTTGCAAGCCGTGCGTGTACCCAACCTGCGCCAGCGTCTGCGCATTCTTGCCCCACCCACCTGGGCGACACGCTGGTTGTCGGCGCATCTGCGCGAATTCTGCCAGCGTTATCCGGACATCAGCCTGAGCGTGACCAATCAGACCGGCCACGACAACCTCGCGGACATCGATTGCCACATCCGCTTCGGCCTCGACACCGCCAGTCATTGCAGCAGTCAGTTACTGGTGATGGAACGGCACATCGCGGTGGCCAGCCCGGAGCTCTTCAGCGACGGGCAACCGCCGGACCTGCGCCAATTTCCATTGCTGCACATTTTGCACGACGGCAAGCGATTGAAGGTCTGGGAGAACTGGTTGGCGGCGATGGGACGGGACGATGTGGATGCCGCTCAGGGGCTGGAATTCAGCACCTTGGACCAGGTGATTCACACGGCATTGGCTGGCGGCGGGTTGGCGGTGATTGACCGGCAAATGATCGAGAAGGAACTGGCCCACGGCAGTTTGTTGCCGATCACCCCGGTGGAAGTGGTCGGGCCGTATGGGTATTGGCTGGATGTGGCGAACGACAAGCAAGGATTGTCGAAAGTACGGTTGTTCAGGCAGTGGCTGGAACGGGTCAGTAATCCCTGAGGCCATCGACGTTCCTTGTGGGAGCGAGCTTGCTCGTTCCCACATTGGGACTTTGACCGTCTGTTAAACCGGGGCAACTGCCTTCACTGCCACCGTTGCCCCACCCTCTACCGGACTCTGCGCCTTGCACGCCTGGCTCAGCGTCAACGATTTAGTCTCCGGCGCCCAAGCCCAGGACAGCAACGCACCCAGCGCCAGAATCGCCGCCAGAATGCCCATCGTCGGGCTCAGGCCAATCCCCGCTACGCTCACCGGCAACAGGAACGTACTCACTGCCGAGCCCAAACGGCTGACCGCGGTCGCCAGGCCAATCCCGCTGGCCCGCACTTCGGTGGGAAAGCTCTCGGCCGGGAACACGCCCACCAGGTTGCTGACCGCCGACAACACCAGGGTAAACAAGCCAAACACCAACACCATCAAGAACGCAGCGCTACTCGGCAACACCGCCAACCCGAACAACGCAACGGCCAGAATAATGAACGAGTTGATCAGGAACCCCCGGCGGGAGAATTTGATCGTGCACCAGATCCCGATCAGCGCACCGAGGATCAGCAGCATGTTCAGCATCAGTTCGGTGCCAAAACCTTCGGCAAGGCCCATTTTCTGCAGAATCGACGGCAGAAAGGTGTAAATGGCGAAGTACGGCATCACGATGCAGACGAAGAACAGGCAATTGAACGCGGTGCGTTTGCGGTATTCACGGCTGAACAGCACGGCGTAGCCGGAACGGGTTTCGGTGGATCGGGTTTCGTCTAGTTCAATGTTGTCGCCCAAGTGCTTCTTGACGATCGCTCGTGCCTCGGCGATTCGGCCCTGATTCACCAACCAGCGCGGCGACTCTGGCGTGCCAATGCGGGCAATCAGGATCAACGCTGCCGGAATGGCCGACGAAGCCAGCATCCAGCGCCAGGCATCGTCGCCCAGGCTGAGCATGGCGGTGCCGACGAAAGTCGCAGCGACGTATCCGAAGGTCCAGATCACGCTGAATGATCCCAGCAGCACACCGCGATGTTTCTTCGGTGCAAACTCGGCCAGCATGGCGTGACCGACGCTGAAATCACCGCCCAACCCGATGCCGATCAACACTCGGCAGAGAAATAACCCCATCGCCGTTTCCGCATAGAACTGCATCAAAGAAGCGAGGGTGATCAGCACGAAGCTGACCAGGAAGATTTTCTGCCGCCCCACTTTGTCGGAAATCCAGCCGAAAAACAGACTGCCGAGAAACAGCCCGATCAAGGCCGAAGCACCGATCAACCCTTGCCAGAACGCATCAAGCTGCATCTGTGGACTGAGCAATGTGAATGCAATACCGATCAGGCCAAGGATGTAGCCATCGGTAAAGTGCGCGCCGAAGGTCAGACCGGCGATTTTCAGGTGAAAGCGCCCGATGGGCAGGTCGTCGATTTTTGTTGGTTGAACGGACATGTACGTCTCCCATTGTTGTTATTGACGGAGAAATGAAACCGTTAACTTGTGTGGGCGCGAGCCCGCTCGCGCCCACAGGAGTTTGAGACCTTAAAGGCCACCCATCAGCAGGTATTTGATTTCCAGGTAGTCATCCAGACCGTACTTCGAACCCTCACGCCCCAGGCCCGATTCCTTGATGCCACCGAACGGCGCCACTTCCGTGGAAATGATCCCTTCGTTGATTCCGACCATGCCGGCTTCCAGGCCTTCGGCCATGCGCCAGACGCGGCCGATATCGCGGCTGTAGAAATAAGCCGACAAGCCGTAGGGCGTGTCGTTGGCCTTTTGCAGTACTTCGGCTTCGTCCTTGAAGCGGAAGCACGCCGCCACCGGCCCGAAGGTCTCGTCCTGGGCGATGAGCATGTCGCTGTTGGCTTCGGCGAGGATGGTCGGCTCATAAAATGTGCCGCCGAGCGCGTGGCGACGGCCACCGCACAACAGCTGGGCGCCCTTCTCCAAGGCATCGCCGACATGCAGTTCGACCTTCGCCAGCGCCGCAGAGTTGATCAACGGACCTTGTTCGGTTTCACCATCCAGTGCGCTGCCAACGCGCATGGCCGCCACGGCTTCGGCGAGTTTGCCGGTGAAGGCTTCGTACACGCCGTCCTGAATGAAGAAGCGGTTCACGCAGACGCAGGTTTGCCCGGTATTGCGAAATTTCGAGGCCATGGCGCCTTTCACGGCCGCGTCCAGGTCGGCGTCGTCGAAGACAATGAACGGCGCGTTGCCACCCAGTTCCAGAGAGACTTTTTTCAGGGTGTCGGCGGCCTGGCGCATCAGCAGTTTGCCGGTGCGGGTGGAGCCGGTGAAGGACAGCTTGCGCACAATGCCAGAGGCTTGCAGTGCCCCGCCAATCGCGACCGCGTCACCGGAAACAACGTTAAACACACCGGCCGGTATGCCCGCCTGCTCGGCCAATACGGCCAGGGCAAACGCCGACAAAGGCGTTTCTTCCGAGGGCTTGAGAATCATCGTGCAACCCGCCGCCAATGCCGGGCCGACTTTGCGAGTGACCATGGCCAGCGGGAAATTCCACGGGGTGATTGCCGCGACCACGCCAATGGCTTCCTTGACCACGATGATCCGCGCGTCTGCCTTGTGGCTCGGTATCACGTCGCCATAGGCGCGCTTGGCTTCTTCAGCGAACCACTCCAGAAAGCTTGCGGCGTAGACGACTTCGCCCATGGCTTCAGCCAGTGGTTTGCCCTGTTCGCGACTGAGCAACGTGGCCAGGTCCTTCTGGTTGCTCAACATCAACTCGCTCCAGCGCTTGAGCTTCTGGCTGCGCTCCTTGGCGGTCAATTTGCGCCAGGCTGGCAAGGCACGATTGGCGGCGTCGATGGCCAGACAGGTTTCCTCTGCTCCGGCTTTTTGTACGTCGGTGATTAACTCCCCGTTCGCCGGGTTGAAAACCGGGTAAGTCGGACCATCGCTGGACCACTGGCCGTCGATGTAATTGCCGTTACGGATCAGTGCGCTCATGCCACAGCCTCGGTCAGATTGAAGCGTTCCAGACCTGGACGGGCCGAACGCAAGATGCGCTTGCCGGCGGTGTAATCGTTAATCACGTCGCACGGGGTGTAGTTGCGTTCCAGTTCCTGCAGTTCTTCGGCGTCAAGCCTGGTCTCCAACGCCGCCAGGGCACTGTCGAACTGTTCAGTGGTGTCGGCGCCCACGAGCATGCAATCCACGCCCGGATGGTTGGCGACCCAGGCCTGCGCGATCTGGGCGTTGGATACACCACGAGCACGGGCCACACGTTGTACCGAATGCGCGATCTGGAACGAGGCTTCGTCGCTGTACATCTGTTGGGTAAAGAAGTCGGTCTGGTTGCGGGTCGATTGCACATCACCGGTCAACAACCCGCGAGCCAAAGGACTGAACACCGAGACGCCCAGGCCCTGATCGCGGCAGAACGGAATCATCTCGCGCTCTTCTTCGCGGTAAGCGCAATTGAGCTGCAGCTGCATGTTGATCGGCTTGACCCAACCATTGCGCTCGCAAGCCATGAGGATCTTTGCAAGTTGCCCGGTAAGCATGGTCGACACGCCGATGTAGCGGGCCTTGCCGGAACGCACGATGTCGTTCATGGCGCTCATGGTTTCTTCGACCGGGGTGTTCACATCGAAGTAATGCAGCATGAACACATCGACGTAATCCATGTTCAGACGCTTTAACGAGGCATCGATGCTGTCCATGATGTGCTTGCGCGAATGACCGCTGGCGTTGATCCCGGTGCGGGTGCCGTAACCGACTTTGGTGGTGATCACCAGGTCTTCGCGACGGGCCAGGCGCTTGACGATACGCCCGACCACTTCTTCGCCGACACCGGCGGAATAGAAGTCGGCGAGGTCAATGAAATTCACGCCGTTGTCCAGCGCGTGCGCAACGATCGGCTCGCTTTTCTTCTCATCGAAGATCCACGGTTTCCAATCCGGGGTGCCCATGTTCATGGTGCCCAGGCACAGGCGGGAGACTTGCAGGCCAGAGTGGCCCAGACGAATGTATTGCATGGCGCGGACCTCAGGCTTTTGGCGTGTAGAAAGGGTTGCTGATGTGATTGACCACGTCCGCCAGTTGCGCGGTTTCCGGCTTGCCGGTCAGCGCGGCACGGATCGCCGTGCGGCAGGCGTTATAGTTGTTCAGGTAGACCGCATCCAGGTCATCACAGGCCGGGTTGACCCAGTTCGCGGTGACGATCGCCCACTCGTTTTCGGCCTCCGGTGGCAAGGTGCCGTCGAGCAGTGCTTCCAATACGGCCTTGGCAATCCCGGCCTGCGATGCACCCCATGTGGCGTTACCGTGCAAGTCGCTGTTGATCACGGCTTTGTTGACGTAGAGGGTCATCGGTTTGACCGGAATATTGGGCTGCGCGATGACCATGAAGGGGCAATGTCCCTGGCTTGGCGACGCCAGGCTGTTGGCAAACGCCTGCCCCGCCGGCCCGTTGCGCGGACCGATCAGAATGTTGATGTGCGCGGCGTTGACGCCCGGACCTTCGAAACCTTCACCGATGTACAGATCGAGTTCTTTCATGGGGTTATTTACTCTTCAGAGATAGAGGTTGAGCACAGATGCACGCCGACCGTCGTGGCCGCGTGACAACAGGCGGGAATTGAAGAGCGCAGGACGTGACAATGAGGATGAGTCATGGGGCAAACGCTCTTTTTGTTGTTGATGAGCTGTGTTTGCGATTTTTTAACACTGGCAGGTTGAGCGGCCGTAACCATTAAAAGTCATGAGGGCATGAGGTTTGGTAATACCCGGCAGAACTGCGGCGCAATTGTGTTTAAAATGCCGCCCCCACCCATTGCTGGCCCCTGCCCGATGAACGCTGACGCTCTCTCCACCCTTCACGACCATTTGCTGACCGCCCTGGCCGATGCCCCCGCGGAAACCCGCCGGCTGTTCCATGGTCGGGGCCGGTGCTGGCCCGGGCTGGAGCAATTGACCGTCGACTGGCTGCAAGGGGTGGTGCTGGTGTCGCTGTTCAAGGAGCCTGAAGCGGCGCAGCTGGAAGATTTGAAGCAGATGCTGATGGCGATCACTGAATCGGCGCAGTGGCAACAATCAGGGGCGCACACCCTGTTGCTGCAACACCGCTACCTGCTGCAAAGCACCACCGAATGGCTGCTTGGGGAAGCGATCGAGGAATTGATCATCACCGAGGGTGGCCTGCGTTATCGGGTGGACCTGGGCCGCAAGCAGAACACCGGGTTGTTCCTCGACATGCGCTACGGCCGCGACTGGGTGCGGGCCAATGCCGCAGGCAAGCGCGTGTTGAATCTGTTCGCCTACACCTGCGGCTTTTCGGTCGCCGCCATCGAGGGAGGCGCCGAACACGTGGTCAACCTGGACATGTCGAGCCCGGCGCTGAACCGTGGTCGCGACAACCATCGGCTCAATGGCCATGACATGAGCAAGGTGAGTTTTCTCGGCCACGACGTGTTCAAGTCCTGGGGCAAGGTGATCGGCAAGGGCCCTTACGACCTGGTCATCATCGATCCACCGTCCTTTCAGAAAGGCAGTTTCCTGCTGACCAAGGATTACCAGCGCGTGCTGCGTCGGCTGCCGGAGTTACTCAGCCCCGAAGGGACGGTGCTGGCGTGCATGAACGATCCGGCGTTCGGCGCGGACTTCCTGATCGATGGCGTGATGCGTGAAGCGCCGGGTTTGCGGTTCGAGCGGCGGCTGGAGAATCCGCCGGAGTTTCCGGATGCTGATGTTGAATGCGGGTTGAAGGCGCTGGTGTTCACACTGAAGGACTGAGTGCTGCTGACTGTGGGAGCGACGATTCGACTTGCTCGCGATGGCGGTGGGTCAGTCGATATCTGTGTTGAATAATAAATCGCTATCGCGAGCAGGCTCGCTCCCACAGGGGGGCTGGTGTGAGGCTACTGCTTGGGTCAACGCGGCTGCAACACCAGCGCAAACAGCTCGCCGTGACCGTTCACGTTGAGCTTGTGATAGAGGTTGCGTCGATGCACTTTCACCGTCTCCGGCGAGATGCCCATTTGCTGGGCAATGGCTTTGCTGGAGAAGCCTTGGAGAATCAGTCGAGCCGTTTCGACTTCGCGTACTGACAATCGCGCATCGAAGCGATCCAGCAAGGTGGCCAGATCGCCGGCCACGGCCTCGGCAGTCGTACCTTGCGGCGGCATCAATTGCTGGTGCCGGCGCATGGCGGACAGCACCCAATCGCGCACGCACAGCAACCGCCCTTGCTCTTCAAGCGTGAACCGCGTCGAGCGCCCCAGCGATAGGCCGAGCACGGCGTCGTCGATGTTGACCATGAACTGCAACTCGTCACCGCCCACCACCGAGCGGAAGTAGCTCAGGTAATACTCGCTCTGCTGAAACTGGTCGGGAGCCACCGAGTCGAGACTGTGCAGGCCATCGGCAATACCCGCGCAAGCCGCTTGGTAAAACGGATCGAGCAGGTACATGCCGGCGCTGTAGTCCGCCAGTTCTTCGTGTTCGGTGGCACCACCTTTTGAGTCGAAGTCGATCAGCAAACGGGGCACTCGCCCCTCCCGCATCACCGCCACCAGTGCGTTGTCCAGCGGCACCAGCAGCCGCAGCGTGTCGACCAGCGCGCGCCAGAAACCGTCCTGACCCAACGCGTCAAATACCCGCGCCAGTCCTTGGTGCACCGGCAACTCTTTCAACAACGCGTCCACGCACTACCCCTTTCGAGTAACCCATGATGGGAATGGGTGTGTACCCCGCCTGCCGATACGCTGCAAGCACCTGTTCATCACCGGCCTGCAGCAGGCCAGGAGTGCCGCATCATGAGTCGTCGCCGTCAACAGATCAATCTTGGACTGAGCGCCTGTATGTGCGTTTCGCTGTCGGCGGTCGCTGCCGAGGCACCCACGGTTCATGTCTACAACTGGTATGACTACATCGGCCCCACCACCCTGCACGACTTCAAGCGCGACACCGGAATCGAGCCGGTTTACGACACCTTTGACAGTGCCGAAGTGCTGGAAGGCAAACTGCTCACCAGCCGCAGCGGGTACGACGTGGTGGTGGCGAGTAACTTCAGCCTGCCGACCCTGATCAAGGCCGGCGCCCTGGCACCACTGCCTCGCGAACAGATGCCGGATTTCAAGAACATGGACACCGAGCTGCTGGCGAAACTGGCCAACAACGATCCGGGCAACCAGTACGCCGTGCCCTACCTGTGGGGCACCAACGGCATCGGCTACAACATCGACAAGGTCCGTGCCGCACTGGGTGACAAGGCGCCGGTGGATTCCTGGGACCTGGTGTTCAACGAAGAGAACCTGGCCAAACTCGGCCAGTGCGGGGTGGCGATGCTCGACTCGCCGTCGGAGATGTTGCCGGTCGCCCTGCACTACCTGGGCTTGCCGCCGAACAGCACTAGCCCCGAGGACTACAAAAAGGCCGAAGCACTACTGCTCAAGCTGCGTCCGCACATCGCCTACTTCAACTCGTCGAAGTTCATCAGCGACCTGGCCAACGGCAACATTTGTGTGGCGGTGGGCTGGTCCGGCGCGATGCTCGAAGCCAAGACCAACGCCGAGCAGGCCAAGAATGGCGTGAAGATCGCTTATAGCCTGCCGAAGGAAGGTGCGCCGGTCTGGTTCGACACGCTGGTGTTGCTCAAGGACGCACCGCATCCAGAGCAAGGCCTGGCCTTCATCGACTACCTGATGCGCCCCGAAGTCATCGCCCCGGTCAGCGATCACCTGTCCTACCCCAACGGCAACCGCAGCGCGACACCGCTGGTGGCTGAATCGACCCGCAACAACCCCGCTGTTTATCCGTCGGCCGAAGCACTGGCGACGTTATTCACCCTTCAACCATTGCCGCCGGCCATCGAGCGGGTGCGCACACGGATCTGGAGCAAGGTGAAGAACGGGCAGTAATTCAGGCTGCTACAGGGATCGCATCAGCCACGCATTTTTTGAATAAATTGAAGATGAGAGAACCGATGAAACCACGTGCCCGCGACTTGAACATCCAGTTCGGCCAACTGCAACCCGGCCCCCTCAACGCCATTACCGATGTGCCCGGCGTGCGCGTCGGCCACAGCGATGTACGCGGCCGGACAGCCAATGGCCGCGACATCTGCACCGGCGTGACCCTGATCGAACCGCGTGTCGGGTCCACCAATCAGCAACCGTGTTTTGCCGGCGTCCATGTGCTCAACGGCAACGGGGACGCCACGGGTCTTGAGTGGATTCGTGAAGCCGGCTTGCTGACCAGCCCGATCGCCTTCACCAACACCCACAGCCTGGGCGTGGTGCGTGATGCGCTGATTGCCCTGGATCGTCAGGCTCAGCCCGATGACGGACGACTTTACTGGAACATGCCGGTGGTGCTGGAGACCTTCGACGGCCTGCTCAGCGACATCAACGGTTTTCATGTGAAGCCTGAACATGTGGCCGAGGCCCAGCGCAATGCCGTCGGCGGACCGGTCACGGAAGGCGCGGTGGGCGGTGGCAGCGGGATGATCTGTCACGAATTCAAGGGGGGCATCGGCACGTCTTCGCGCCAATTGAGCAAGGCGCAGGGAGGCTGGACCGTCGGTGCGATCGTCCAGGCCAACCATGGCATTCGCAATGAACTGCGCGTCGACGGTTACCCGGTCGGTCGCTATATGGAACAGGCTGACTCACCGTTCCTCAGGGCATCGCTGCCTTATCCGGGCATGGGCTCGATCGTCGTTTGCCTGGCCACCGATGCGCCGCTGCTGCCGCATCAATGCACGCGCCTCGCACAGCGCGCCAGCCTCGGGCTTGCCCGTACTGGCGGCGGCAACGAAGACCACAGCGGCGACATTTTCATCGCCTTCGCCACCGGCAACCAACACGTGCCACCGGCCGCTTATGAAGGCAAAGGTGCCCCCACCTGCAACAACCTGAGCATGGTCAACAACGACCACATCAGTGAGTTGTTTTTGGCCGCGACTGAAGCGGTGGAGGAAGCGATCATCAACGCCGTGCTGGCGGCTGAAACGACGGAAGGTAACGGCCACACCGTGCCGGGGCTGGACGCGAAAACACTGCTCAAGGCCTTGCGTCAGGCGGGTTGGCCGGGGGAAACAGTCGGGATCTGAATACGCTTTAACGAAGACGCCCGATGCAGTGCATCGGGCGGCTATCGCTTATTTTTCCAGGATCAACAGCGGCGTGTCTTTTTTCACCAGGTACGTCGCCAGCTCCGAAGCTTTGCCGTCACCGACGTTCTTCGCGACATGCGCAGTGCCTGCGGGGATGTACAAGGAGTCACCAGCCTTGAGCGTGACGGGCGCCCGCCCTTCGAGTTGATACTCAAACGTGCCCGAGATGACGTAAGCGACCTCCACCCCAGGATGAGAATGCTTGGGGGAAGTGACGCCCGGGTCGAAATCGACACGCACCTGAATCACCTCACCCTTGGAAATATCGAGGTCCTGGCGCACCAGGTCCGTGCGGTGCAGGCCTGTCTGCCAGCTTTTTGCCGGAGTGGCTTGCGCCGGCGCTTTGGCTTCTTCAGCCGCGAAAGCGTTGAGTGATACGGCGGCAGCCAGGGCGATGCCGAGCAGGCCTGCGGTGTGACGGGAGTTGATACGGGACATCGCAATTCTCCAATGAATGCCGCGGTTGCGGTGGCTTCATTACGAGGTCGCGGTGTATCGCGCAAGTGTCGAGAACAGCATGGTTTTGTATGCCCAGGTAACTACCGGCGCCGGGGATACGTTCGGATACAACCGCAGATGCGCGTCAGTGCGCAACGCCGAATCTGGTCACGATGTCTTCTGGCTTGAGCTGTCGCCCGTCCATTGAAACCAACTGCAATTTCTGGATTGGCTGACGATCCTGTGCGTCGACCATGACGGATCCCGCTTCGCCGGGTTCGTACAAAAACTCGTTGCCCCACTGCGACAAGGCAATCAGGACGGTTTGCAAGGCCCTGCCCTTTTCAGTCAGCACGTACTCCTTGTAGATGCTTCCATCAGCCGCCGGCTCCATCCGCATCACACCTTCTGCCACCAGGCCTTTGAGGCGGGTGCTCAGAATGTTTTTCGCGACATTCAGGCTTTTCTGAAAATCGCTGAAGCGTTTTGTGCCTGAGAGCGCATCACGAATGATCAGCAAGGACCACCAATCGCCAATGAGGTCCAGGGATCGAGCGACCGGACACGGACTGCCCTGCAAGCTTTTGCGCTTCACGTAAACGAACCTCCACCAAAAGGGTGCCAACGCTGACGATAATTTGGTCAGATGGCAGGTGGTTGCATAATACAACCCATGCTGGTAAAAATCACTTCCATTGGTTTCATAATGAAACCTACAACCCGATTTCGAGTGATTCCCTGTGCCAGACGCACAGTGATTTCGCCCTCAATGGTTGCATGATAAAACCGTAGGAGATTCCCATGAAACTGGCTGGAAAAACTGCATTCATCACCGGCGGCAACAGCGGCCTGGGCCTGGCCACCGCCAGACTGTTCATCGCAGAAGGCGCAAAAGTGGCGATCACCGGGCGCAGTCAAAAAACCCTGGATGAAGCCCGGGAGGCGTTGGGGCCAAACCTGCTGGCGATCCAGGCGGACCTGACCGACGTGAAAGAGATCGAGCGCGCCGTATCAGAAGCCGTCGCAGCATTCGGCAAGCTGGATATCGTGTTCGCCAATGCCGGTATCGCCGGACAGACCCCGGTTGGCGGCACTTCGCTGGAAACCTTCCAGACCATCATCCAGACCAACCTCACCGGCACGTTTTTCACCGTGCAGGCAGCCGAACCGCACCTCAATCCGGGTGCTTCGATCATTTTGAACGGGTCGGTGCACGCTGTGATGGGATGGCCGGGTTACAGCGCCTACGCAGCAAGCAAGGGCGCCGTTCGTTCCATGACACGGGTGATGGCCGCAGAATTTGCGCCGCGCGGCATTCGCGTCAACCAGATTACCCCCGGAGCTGCACGCACACCGGTCTGGAACCCCCACACGGTGAAAGTGGGAATGGATGCGCTGGAGGAGAAACTGAACACCACAATCCCGCTCGGTCGCATTGGCGAAGCGGAAGAAGTGGCCACCGTCGCCTTGTTCCTCGCCTCCAGCGACTCTTCGAATGTCGTCGGTGCGGAGATTGTCGTCGACGGCGGTGCAACCAGTTCGCCATTGGGCGCACCGGCTCACCGAAAAAACTGGCAGGCGTAACGGGTTTGTATCGGCGTGTATGTTCGCTGACGATCTTACACAGCGATACACAACCAGCGGATCAGGACACATAGGCACTACATAAAGGTGGAAAAGTGGGGGCTTCTCCCGTTCGTCCGTAACGCGGCGACATAAACGGTGAGGCCCCCAACCCTTTAGCAGGAACCCGTCATGATCAATGAAATCGACACCGTGCTGTATACCGGAAAGACCCACACCACTGGCGGCCGCGACGGCGAATCGAAGAGTTCGGATGGACGTCTGGACATCAAGCTTTCCCCGCCAGGCTCTTCAGGGGCTGGGACCAATCCCGAACAGCTATTGGCTGCAGGCTGGTCGGCCTGTTTCATCGGCGCGATCGGTAAAGCGGCTGCCGCGCTGAAGGTGACCTTGCCGAGCGGCGTCGCCGTTGATGCCGAAGTGGATCTGGGCAAGACCGACAACGCCTTTTTCCTCCAGGCACGCCTCAATGTCAGCCTTCCGGGTCTCGATCCTGTTGTCGCACGGGCGTTAGTCGATGCCGCCCATCAAACCTGCCCGTACTCCAAAGCGACCCGTGGCAACATCGACGTCACGCTTAATCTGGTATAAACCGGGCCCATAATGCGGCCTGCCATCCCGGCAGGCTGTACCGAGTTTTTCCCTATAGCATTTATCCATCCTGCCGCCGTTGATCAAGGACGAAATCGGTCTAAAAAGTCCGGTTTGCGTTTCGCAGCCTTTGCTATTCTAAAACCTGTAGGTGAAGACGCAGACTGATGCGCAAGAGGATAGCGAGGAAGCGTGGGGCGCGCTCCTAAGGGTACACGGTTAGAAAGATTCTCCGAGTTGAGATCCAGCCCTTATGCCGTGTGAAGCAGGACAGCACAAAACTGTTCTGTCAGAAGCCTGATAAACCTTGTAAGCCAGAGACCAGCGCTGGCCACCTACTCTATTTCGAAGCCCGCCTTGTGCGGGCTTTTTCGTTGTGTGCAGGACCGGCAGCCAATGCCACTCCCCCCTCAATCCAACCGTTCGTCGCCAAGAAGGCCTTTCCCCTATTGACTTCAATTGGCGACTGCGCGAGTATTATTTACATCGCATACGATACAAACGTATACGCCATACAAACAAACCTAGTGCATCTTTAAGGATTCATCCCATGAGCAAGATCGAAAAAGTCCTGGCCTCCGGCAAAACCCACACCACCATGAGCAGCACCGGTACCACTTCGCGCGGCCATAACGGCAGCCTCGACATCGTGCTTTCGTCACCTGGCAGCGACATGCCCATTCATGAATTCAAAGGCACCCAGCCACACCCGAAAGCCGAGCAACTGTTTGCCGGTGCCTGGTCGGCCTGCTACATCGCCGCCGTCGGTCTGGCTGCCAAACAGCGCAACGTCGAGCTTCCCTCCGATGTGTCCGTCGATATCGAAGTCGACCTTGGCCAGACCGGCGACGCTTACTTCCTCCAGGCACGCCTGACGCTGCGCGCTCCAGGTCTGGATCAGGCCGTTGCGACAGAAATCGCCCACGCCGCAGACCAGATCTGCCCGTACTCCAAAGCAACACGCGGCAACATTGACGTGGCCCTGAACGTAGTCACGGCCTGATAAACAGCGACGCTTTGACATCATTTGGCTTTCAAGAAACATCATACATATCGCATGCGACTAAAGCGCATACGAAAACAAACTCATTAAAACATTCAGGTAATCATCCATGAGCAAGATCGAAAAAGTACTGGCCACCGGCAAAACCCACACCACCGCCAGCAGCACCGGTAACACCTCACGCGGCCATAACGGCAGCCTCGACATTGCCCTCTCGTCGCCCGGCAACACCCAGCCTGCGCACGTGTTCGCCGCCACCCAGCCGCACCCGGCCGCCGAGCAATTGTTCGCCGGCGCATGGTCGGCCTGCTACACCGCCGCTGTCGGGCTGGTGGCCAATGACCTGAACGTTGTGCTGCCGGCGGACATGTCTGTCGACATCGAAGTCGACGTCGGCCAGACCGGTGCGGATTACTTCCTTCAAGCTCGATTGACCCTGCGCGTGCCCGGCCTGGCGGACGACGTTGCAAAGACCCTGGCACACACCGCCGACCAGATCTGCCCGTACTCGAAGGCGACCCGTGGCAACATCGACGTGGACTTGAAAGTCCTCACGGCGTGATGCACCGCACGGCGGGTTCGACGTTACCCTGCACGTCGACCCGCCGGAAGGCAGCAACGAAGTTCTCGGACGCGACCTGTCTGATGCAGAATGAGTTCACGCCATTGCAGACCTCGATCGAGCGCCTGCGCAACAACCTGATCACATCAATGAACACTGAGGAGTAAGCGATGACCACGCACACTGAAACCGCAATCCTGGCCGGCGGCTGCTTCTGGGGCATGCAGGATCTGATAAGGAAACAGAAAGGCGTGCTGTCGACTCGAGTCGGCTACTCCGGCGGCGACGTGCCCAATGCAACGTATCGCAACCACGGCACCCATGCCGAAGCAATCGAGATCGAGTTTGACCCGGCCATTACCAGCTACCGCCAGATCCTTGAGTTTTTCTTCCAGATTCACGATCCGTCGACCGCCAATCGTCAGGGTAACGACATCGGTCTCAGCTACCGTTCGGCGATTTTTTATCTGAATGAAGAACAGAAGGCCGTGGCCGAGGACACCGTGGCCGATGTGAATGCATCTGGTCTCTGGCCCGGCAAGGCAGTCACCGAAATCGCCCCCGCCGGCCCGTTCTGGGAGGCAGAGCCGGAGCATCAGGACTACCTCGAACGGCTGCCGACCGGTTACACCTGCCATTTCATTCGGCCGAACTGGAAACTGCCCAAGCGCGCATGACGCGGTACCCCCTGGGTTCCGGCAGCGGCGTCCAGGCACCGTGGCATCAGGTATTGGCCTCGCAGGGCAGGCTAAACAGCACGCCGACCGACGTCAGTCTCAATACCCGTGTGGGAGCGAGCTTGCTCCCGCAGGGTTTGCGTTTAACGGATTCAGGCGTCTTGCTGCACCACGCCGCGTTCTTCCAGCAAGCGCACAAACATGGTCAGGCTTTGCGACACCGTCCCTCTGCGCCACACCAGCCAGGTGCGCAAAAACCGGAAGGCTGGCGACAACGGCCAGACACTCACCGTGGTGCAGCCCGGCATGCTTTCGAGCATGCTGCGCGGCATCAGCGCCAGGCCGGCTCCGGCGCTGACGCAGGCCAGCATGCCGTGATAGGACTCCATTTCGAAGATTTTCCCGGGCACTGCCGAGTCCTTGGCGAACCAGCTTTCGAAGTGGTGACGGTAGGAGCAATTGGAGCGAAACGCATAGATGTTTTCGCCGTTGACCTCCCGCGCGCGGTGGATCGGGGCATGGTTGAGCGGCGCGATCAGCACCATTTCTTCCTCGAATGCCGGCACGCCTTCCAGTGCCGGGTGCAGCACCGGGCCGTCGACAAACGCAGCGGCCAGTCGGCCCGACAGCACACCGTCGATCATGGTCCCGGACGGTCCGGTGGACAGGTCCAGCTCGACCTTGGCGTGCTTCTGGTTATACGCGGCCAACAGCTCGGGGATGCGCACCGCCGCCGTGCTTTCCAGCGACCCTAGCGCAAAGGTGCCTTGGGGTTCTTCACCGGCCACCGTCGCCCGGGCTTCCTGCACCAAGTCGAGAATGCGCCGGGCGTAATCGAGAAAACTCCAGCCGGCGGGCGACAGGCGCAGACGGCTTTTCTCGCGGATAAACAGGTCCACGCCCAAGTCCTGCTCCAGTTGCTTGATCCGTGTCGTCAGGTTCGACGGCACGCGATGGATGTGTTGGGCGGCCACGCTGATGCTGCCGTGCTCGGCCACTGCTTTGAAAATTTCCAGCTGAACCAGATCCACAGTCATTCTCCAAACGTGAACGATATGCTCAGCATTATTCAGTTTCCAGAAAACTAACGCCACCGTAACCTGAGCGCATTCCCACCTAGCAGGACGGTGCCATGACCAACGTTTCCAGTCTCACCCACGCCATTTCGATCAACCCCGCCACCGGCGAGCAGATCGGCCACTACCCATTTGAATCCGCTTCGGCGCTGCAAGCCGCACTGTCCCGAGCCGCTGCCGGATTCCGTGTCTGGCGCAGCACAGCGGTGGCGCAACGCTCACAACTTTTGATCGCCCTGGCGCAAGCGTTACGCGGTAACGCCGCAGCGATGGCAAACATGATTACTCTGGAGATGGGCAAGCCGATTACCCAGGCCCGCGGTGAAATCGAAAAATGTGCCCAGCTCTGCGAGTGGTACGCCGAACACGGCCCGGCCATGCTGACCGCCGAGCCGACCCTGGTTGAAGGCGGCAAAGCACGCATCGAATATCGCCCGCTCGGCCCGATTCTCGCGGTGATGCCGTGGAATTTCCCGATCTGGCAGGTCCTGCGTGGCGCCGTACCCGCGCTGATCGCCGGCAACACCTACGTGCTCAAACATGCGCCAAACGTGATGGGCAGCGCTTACCTGCTGCGGGAAGCCTTCAAGCAAGCCGACTTCCCTGAAGGTGTGTTCGAGGTCATCAACGTCACGCCAGAGGGCGTCTCCACGGCGATCGCTGATCCTCGCATCGCAGCGGTGACCCTCACCGGCAGCGTGCGCGCCGGCATGGCCATCGGTGCGCAGGCCGGTGCAGCGTTGAAGAAATGCGTACTGGAACTCGGCGGTTCCGATCCTTTCATCGTGCTAGACGACGCCGACCTCGACGAAGCCGTCAAAGCCGCGGTGATTGGCCGTTATCAGAACACCGGGCAAGTCTGCGCGGCAGCCAAACGCTTGATCGTCGAACAAGGCATCGTCGAGGCGTTCACGCGCAAGTTCGTCGAGGCCACGGGCAAACTGGTGGTCGGCGATCCACTGGCCGCCGACACTTACATTGGCCCGATGGCTCGCTTCGATCTGCGTGATGAACTGGATCAACAGGTGCGCGACACCCTGGAAGAAGGCGCGACATTGTTGCTGGGCGGCAAAAAGGCTGAAGGCCCGGGCAACTTCTACGAGCCTACGGTCTTCAAGGATGTCACCGACCAAATGACTTCGTTCAAGCAGGAACTGTTCGGCCCGGTCGCCTCGATCATCACCGCACGCGATGCCACCCATGCGCTGGAACTGGCCAATGACAGCGAATTCGGACTCGCCGCGACGATCTACACCGGCAACGTCGAACGTGCCCAGCAGATGGCCGGTGAACTGGAAACCGGTGGCGTGTTCATCAATGGCTACTGCGCAAGCGACCCGCGCGTCACCTTCGGCGGCGTGAAGAAAAGCGGTTTTGGCCGCGAGCTGTCGCACTTCGGCGTGCGCGAGTTTTGCAATGCGCAGACGGTTTGGCTGGATCGCCGCTGATCGTCTCCAGTGGCCCGGGAGTCTTTTCACGCCCGGGCCTCTGCGCTTTATTCGTTCAGAAAATAGACCTTGTCGTTAACCGACGATATCGATCAACTGCTCGCGCTGCGCACCGGTCAGCATCGGCCCGAAACCGGCGCCGGCGTTGTCCGCCATGTAGCGCGGGTTGCCGGTACCGGGAATCACGCAGGTCACCGCCGGATGCGACAGCAAGAACTTCAGCGCCATCTGCGGCCAACTGTTGACCCTCACGTCCGCCGCCCAGCGCGGCAAGGGTTTGTCCTTCAAGCGGCTGAGCAGGTTGCCGCCGCCGAACGGCCGATTGCAGATCACCGCCACGCCACGTTCGCGGCACAACGGCAGGATGCGCTTCTCGACGCCGCGGTCATCCAGCGCATAGTTGATCTGCAAGAAATCCAACGGCTCGGCCTTCAGCACCGCTTCCACCTCGTCATACGCCGACGCCGTGTAATGGGTGATGCCGATGTAGCGGATGCGCCCTTCTTCCTTCCATTTGCGCAAGGTCGGCAAATGGGTTTGCCAGTCCAGCAGGTTATGGATCTGCATCAGATCGATGCGATCGGTTTGCAGCAGTTTGAAGGACTGCTCCATCTGCGCGATGCCTTCTTCGCGGCCACGGGTCCAGACCTTGGTGGCCAGGAAAGCGGGCGAACGTGGCTCATGAATCGACAGCAACTCACCGGTCGTCTCTTCCGCCCGGCCGTACATCGGCGAGCTATCGATTACCTTTCCGCCCTTCTCGAACAATGCGCGCAGAACGGCGGGCAACTGCTTGTAGGCGGGGCTCGAAGGCCCGACATCAAACCCGCGATAGGTGCCCAACCCGACAAGGGGCAATGGCTCGGAGCTGGAAGGAATGGCGCGGGTCAGCATGTTCTTGCCTCCTGTGTCCTTCGACGGCGTGGTTGCAGCGAAGGCCGGGCCGAAGGTGAAAACCGCCGAAGCACCGGCAGCCAGCGTGAGTATTTGGCGACGTGTGTATTCATCAGTGTGGCTCATGGAATGACCCTTCCACCTTTTTGCTTTCAACCTGTTTTTCCTGATGCCTGGCCAGCCACAGGCATAACCAGCCCCACAGCCCGGCAAACGGCACGATCACCAGCGCCACCAGACCAAAACCGGCGCCCAATGCCGTCAGACCGACCGACAACCAGCCACTGGCGGCGTCTCCGCCGCGATACACCAGGGTTTCGATCACATTCTTGGCCTTGTACTTTTCCTCGCGGCTGACCACTGTCCACAACACTTCACGCGCCGGCCGCACGATGGCGAACTCGACCGCACGACGCAGCCCCTGCGCCAGGGCGACGGTAGCGGGCACGGGCGCCAGCGCCATGGCGCTAAACGCCACGATGGTCGCCAGCGGCAATGCCACCAGCGCCCCGCCGACACCGACCAGCCGAATCAACGGCGCCGTCAACAGCAGTTGAAAGATCAAGGTCAGCGCCGACACGATCAAATCGACCACGGCGAAGAATTGCGTCCGGCTGGCCACATCAGCATAGCTACCCGCCACAATCCTTCCCTGCTCGAAATACAACAAGGTCGCGGCGCTGGTGTGCAGCAACATGAACAACACCAGTCCCAGCAGATAAGGCGAACGCGTAATCAACGTGATCCCGGCCAGCATGCTGCCGCCCATGCGCCGATCCTCGATCAAGCGGCTGCCGGACTGCGATTGGGTCCGGGAGAGCAGCGCCCGATAGCAGCGCACCGCGACTTCCAGCAGCAGCGCCGCCGCGACGGTCAACGCCACCGGGCCCAATCGCGTGGCCATGGTCGCGGCCAACAACGGCCCGATGAACGTGCCCAGGGTGCCCCCCGCCGCGATGAATCCGAACAGCCGCCGCCCTTGTTCACTGGAAAACCGGTCGACCAGCACGCTCCAGAAAATGCTGACGATGAACAGGTTGTAGATGCTGATCCAGACGAAAAACACCCGCCCGACGGCCACCGGCGCAATGCGATTGGCGATCAACACACCAAACACCAGCATCGACGCGGCGATCACGCGATAGATCAACGGCACGAACCGCGTGGCCGGCAGCCGCGACGCCAGCGCTCCGAACACCGGCACCATCAGCAACATCACCACGAACGTCGCCGTGAACAGCCACTGCAATTTGTCGGCACCGCCCTCAAGGCCCAGGGCATCGCGCAACGGTCGCACCAGGTAATAACTGGCCAGCACGCAGAAATGGAACGCGAACCCCAGCATCAGGGCGGTTCTTTCGCCGGGCTGCACGTCGAGCCATTTTGCCGCGATGGGCATGGGCGCCCTCCTCTGTAGCCGGGCTCGGTGTCCCTCGCTACCGATGAACTAAACTCTGGCTCCGATCCAGTGGATTGGGTTTCTCAGCCCAGAGCCGTCAATGTCGCCCACTAAAGTTAGCCGAATGCCACGAACCCTGGTGTTAATCGTCGTCATTCTTGCCGCGTTGTACCTGGCGCTCTGTGCAGCGCTGTTCGTGTTTCAGCGCGCGCTCATCTACTTCCCGCAGCCCAGCGCCATCGAGACGCCCGAAACGCTGCTCAAGCTGACGGTGGACGATGCGGACGTGGCGGTGTCGATCAGGCCCCACGACGGGCCGAAGGCGTTGATCTATTTCGGCGGCAATGCCGAGGATGTTTCTCGCAACCTGCCAGGGTTCGCCCAGGCATTCCCGGAGCATGCGATCTATTTGCTGCACTATCGAGGTTTCGGGGGAAGCTCCGGCTCGCCTTCGGAGGAGTCAATTCAGCGCGATGCCATGACCTTGTTTGACAAGGTCTACGATACTCATCCGCACATCGCCGTGGTCGGACGCAGCCTCGGTTCGGGGGTCGCCGTGCGCCTCGCCAGCCAGCGGCCGGCCTCGAGCCTGATCCTGATTACGCCCTACAACAGCCTGGAAGACCTCGCCGTGCGCCAGTTCCCGTGGTTTCCGGTGAAGTGGTTGCTGCAGGAGCGCTTTGAATCTTGGAAGTACGCGGCGCACATCACGATACCGACGCTGCTGATCGCGGCGGAGCACGATGAAGTCATACCGCGTTCAAGCACCGAGCTGCTCTACACGCATTTCGCCAAAGGCGTGGCCACGCTGCGAGTCGTACCGGGGGCGGGCCACAATTCCATTTCCGAAAGTCCCGAATACCTGAAATTACTTGGCGATGCGCTGTGAACAACGCCTGTCTACGACCTGTAGCAGCTGCCCTGCTGGCTTCTCGAACCGGTGGATTTCGTATCGGATTGAAGCGTCAGACTCAGACCTGGTAGAAGTCGCGATACCACGTCACAAACTGCTTCACGCCTGCATCAACCTCAACCTGGGGCGAGAAACCGACCCAGTCTGCCAGCGCCGACACATCGGCCCATGTCTTGACGACATCGCCCGGCTGCATCGGCAAATAATTGCGCTGCGCTGTTATGCCCAGCGCCGCTTCCAGGCATTCGACAAAATCGAGCAACGCGACCGGTTTTCCACGCCCGATGTTGAAAATCCGGTTGACGCCATTTGCCTCCTTGTCCGGGACCGGCGGCTTCGCAAGCAACCGGGCGATGCTTTCGACAATATCGTCGACATAGGTGAAATCACGCGCCATCTGGCCATGGTTGTAGATATCAATCGGCCGGCCCATGAGCATCGCTTCGGTGAACGTGAACAGCGCCATGTCTGGACGTCCCCAAGGACCGTACACGGTAAAAAAACGCAGGCCGCTGGCACGAATCCCATAGAGATGGCAGTAGCTGTGGGCAAGCAACTCATTGGCGCGCTTGCTGGCAGCGTACAGCGACACCGGTTGATCGACCGGGTCGTCGACGCTGAACGGGAGTTTGCTGTTGGCGCCATACACCGAACTGCTCGACGCATAGATCAAGTGCACAGGCCGGTAGTGCCGGCAGGCTTCGAGCACGTTCAGGAATCCCACCAGATTCGATTGCGCATACACATCCGGGTTATCCAGCGAATAACGAACCCCCGCTTGCGCCGCCAGATGCACGACCTCGGTGAACTTATTGTCTTCGAATAACGCCATCAAGGACGGCTTATCGACAATGTCCATCCTCTGAAAACGGAAACCTTGCAATTCGCTCAGTTGCTTGAGCCGGGCATGTTTCAATTCCACGCTGTAATACGCGTTGAGGTTGTCGATACCAACAACATTACGCCCTTCCAGGCACAATCGTTTGACCGTGTGATACCCGATGAAACCTGCCGCGCCAGTCACGAGAATAGTCATAATACCGCCCCGTTTGCCTAATCACAGGCAGTTAGTTATAGCGTTGCAATGACCGTGGTTCCAAGTTTCATAACTGGCCCCATCAGGGTGGCATCCTTCCGGTTTGCCCACCCTCCACGACGACTATTTATAGCTAAAAAAGTTTAATCCGTTCGACGGAAACTAAATTAGCTTTAAAAACAATTGCTTGAACATTGCCGAATGCACTTTTGGATGAAAGGCATGTTTTTTGACAAGGAACGTTTGACAGCTTGTCGCGAGTGGTCAATAACTACACGGGTCTGATGAAACAGAATCCGAGTGCAGTTTGTTCGTTTATCGCTGCTTCTCAGACAACTTCTGAAATCTTTGTTTTTTGCGGCCCCTTCGTATGGACCGTGCGGTAGCTTTGTCTCCGAATAATGACTCAAGCTATATATCCAACAGGCTGTCAGATATAGCGGACATTCATTATTACGCTGTTACGCCTATGTAACACCACCTGATTCATTATTGACACACGTCTTCGTCCCTCACATAAAAAAAACAACCCTGCCTGGCTTAATTACTTCTCGGGCCTCTATAGAGCCACTGCCTGCCTAAACTTTCGATATATACGGAGTTTACCAGCATGCCAGCAATCCGTTCCGAACGCTCTAACTGGTACCTTCTGCAGTGCAAGCCTCACCAGGATGAACGAGCCCACCTAAACCTGCTTCAACAAAACTATGTCGTATTTCACCCCCAACTATTGAGTGAACGCCTGATTCGCGGCAAATATCAGAGGGTGCGCGAGTCCCTTTTTCCCGGGTATCTGTTTATCCATCTTGGCGGTAATGACAACTGGGCGCCCATACGCTCCACTCGGGGCGTCAGTCGTTTCGTCGAACTCAATCATGGTCCTGCGACGGTGGCTGAGAACGTCATCGAGCACCTGCGTGCGCGCTGTTTCGAATCATCGGTATCCCCAGATACGCCGCCCCTTACGCCCGGCGACCACCTGCAAATTATCCGTGGACCACTGTCGACACTCGAGGGGATTTTCATCACCTCACATGGGGCTGAGCGCGTCATGATCCTGATGCAGTTTCTGAATCGGGACCAGGCGATCTGCATGCCCTTGAGTGACCTCGAACTTCAGCACCCCTCGTTTCAATCCAATATCTGACTGATCGCTTATTCCAGGAGCCAGGACATGGCCTTGAATTCACGCTGCCCTTTTGCACTGATCATGGCCTCCCTCTACCCTGGAATGGCCTGGAGTATTGATCCGGCACCTATTGATGTTTACGGGTTCGATTTCACACCTACCTTTCTGTTTTCAGAAAGCTATGACGATAACTTTCGAGAACTGGAGAACAACAAACAGTCCTCGATGGTCACGAAGCTGGCGCCCTCTTTCGAACTCAAGGCCGAAGATCGCAACAGCGCTACCCGACTGACCTGGCAGCCCATCCGCTACATTTATCACGACGAGTCGGATGCCTCGAACACCGCACAACGGGTGCGGGCGGACAGCATCATGGAGTTCACCGACCGGCACCGTCTGAAGCTCGACGCCGAATACCGCAAGTGGGAGCGCACCGAGGACACGGCGGTCGACGGCATCAACGACAAGCTCAATAACAAAAAAGTCGGCGGCCTCTATACCTATGGCGCCAGGAGCGCTGACAACCAGATCGATTTTGGCGCCAGTTACGCGGAACTTCGCTACGACAACGCCGACGGCATCAATGACGACAAAGAGCGCAATACCGCCGCCCTGACCAGTACCTGGTATCACCGCATCGGTAGCAATACCCGTGGCCTGCTCGAGTACGACCACACCAATTTTGACTACCAGGAACCCAACAGCCCGCGCAGCAGCAAATCCAACGCGGTACTCGCCGGTGCCGTCTGGGACATTACCGCAAAGACCACCGGTAAAGTCCGTGTCGGTTATGAGAAAAAGGACTTCGACAGCAGCGAATCCAAAGACCTCGACAACCCCACCTGGCAAGTGGACCTGCAATGGAAACCACGCACTTATTCGACATTCACCCTTGTGGCCCGCCAGGCTCTCGCCGAGGGCGACGACGGTGCCGATGCCGTCAAGTCCACCTTCACCCAGGTCGGTTGGCGCCATGGCTGGACCGAACGGATCACCACGATTGCACAGGCCGGGTACGGTCGTTATGTCTACGAAGGCGAAAGCCGAACCGACAATTATCAGGACTACAACCTGGCCGTGGTGTACGCGATGCGCCGCTGGCTGGACATCGAGCTCGGCTATCGATTCCGCGACAACGACTCTGATGCCGACGACCAAAGCTACACCCGCAACGTTGTTCAGATCAGCTTCAACGTCAGCCTTTAAGAGGGTTTCGACATGAACTCACGCACCCTGGGCTTATTGCTCGCACTGGTTGTGCTACCCGATACCTACGCCGCAGACCCTGATACCCAGTACAAACTGGCCGCTGGCGATGTCTTGCGCATCATCGTGTTCGGCGAGCCGGAGCTGAGCATTAAAAAAATCCGCCTCAGCGATGCCGGCACATTTTCCTATCCGTTCCTGGGTGAGATTTCCGCCAAGGGACTCACACCCGGCCAGGTCGAAAAGATCATCGTCGACGGACTCAAACAAGGCTATCTGAACGACCCGAAAGTCAGCTTGAGCCAGATCGAATACCGCTCGTTCTACATCAACGGCGAAGTGAAAAAACCCGGCAGCTATCCCTTCATACCCGGACTGACCCTGGAAAAAGCCATCGCTCTGGGCGGTGGACTGACCGAGCGAGCTTCCATCAAACGCGTGACCATCTTGCGCGGTGATGGCGGCCCGACCCTCACCGATGAGGTCACGCGAAACACCACGATTGCCCCCGGCGACACCATTTCCATTGCACAAGGCTTTTTCTAATCATGGACAACAGCCCTAGCACCTACGTCGAACGTCCTCTGCAAACGCATCTGCATCAGCAGTACAGCGACGACAAGGACACCATTGATCTTCTCAAACTCTGGAGGGTGATCTGGCGCGCCAAATGGAGCATCGGATGGTTTGTCCTGCTGTGCGGTTTGCTGGCGGTCGTTGTGGTCTCGAACATCACCCCGCAATACGTCGGCAGCACCACCTTGCTGTTCAACGATAAAACCCCGCCGCTGATGTCCTTCCAGCAAGTCAAGGACTCAGGCAGCAACGCCACTGATTACTTGCAGACACAACAGGCGCTCCTGCAATCACGGGACCTTGCCGAACGAGCCGTGAAAAAACTCGAGCTGACGACCAACCCGGTCACCGATCCACGCCAGCAATCGAAGCCATGGTTCACGCCACGCCAATGGCTGGCCGACCTGAACCTTGATCAATGGATCCCGGGGCTGGGCGGCCTGTTGAAGCCGATGAAAGCTGAGCCAAGTGAAGATGATGTCTTCAATCAGGTCACGCAGAACCTCATGCTGCACACCAGCGTCAAGTTCGTCGGCAAGAGCCAACTGCTCGAAATCGAGGTCGAGCTGCCAGACCCTGTCCTGGCGGCAGCGGCGGCCAACGCGTTGGCCCATGGCTTTACCGACAGTCAGCTCGACACCAGCGAAAAGTCCTCGCAGACCACCACTGCGTGGATGAACACACGATTGGTCAAACTGCGCGACAACCTGCGTGTTGCCGAGAAAAAGCTTCAGGGCTACCGGGAGGAACAAGGCCTGGTCGATGTCGGCGGGGTTGCCACCATCAGCGCCAACGAACTGGAAATGACCGGCAATCGCATGGTCGACGCCCGCCGCAACCGCGCTGAAGCCGAGAGTGAATACCGCCAGGCGAAAGCCCTGAGCAACGGCGACCTGAGCCGACTCTCCAGCGTGCCGGCAGTCTTGAGTAACCCGCTGGTCCAGCAATTCCAGGCGGACCGAGCCAAGGCGCAAGCCAAGGTCGATGAGCTGTCAGGACGCTATGGCCCGAAACACCCGAGCCTGATTTCCGCGCAATCGGAATTGCGCGCCGCCACCACCAGTCTGCAATTGCAGGTGCAGCAAGTGGTCGCCGGGATCGAACGGCAATACCAGCTGGCCTCAGCCAGTGAAGCTTCGCTGCGCCAATCCTTCAACAGCAACAAGGCGCAGATCCAGGACATCGCCCGCAAGGAATTTCAGTTGCGCGAATTCCAGCGGGAAGTCGACAGCACCCGTGCACTTTATGAAACCTTCGTCACCCGCTTGAAAGAAACCGCGGCCACTGCCGACATGGACTCCACCAAAGTGCGCATCGTCGACCCGGCGATTGTGCCAGTGGAAGCGAGCAAGCCACGTAAAACATTGATTGTCGGGATCGTCGGGTTGGTGGCTGCAGTGATCGGCGTCGCGTTGGCGCTGCTCTTCGACAGCCTGAGTAACACCTTTAAAACCGACGAGACGATTGAAAGCACGCTTAACATTCCTCTGCTCAGCGTGGTGCCGCTGGTGATGAAGAAAAGTCGCCGGCAATTGGCGCGCTTGTTCGAAGACAACGACAACCCGCGCTTTTCCGAGACCATCCGCAATCTGCGCACCTGGCTGATGTTGCAAAGCAGTGAAATGCCGTCGCAGGTGGTACTCGTGACGTCGACCGTTGCCGGTGAGGGTAAAAGTACCATTGCCACCAACCTGGCCAGCTCCCTCACTTCGCTGGAGCGAGTGTTGCTGATCGATGCCGACATGCGCCAACCGACCCTTTCACTGAACTTCGATTTTCCGCCTGACAGCCCGGGACTGGCCAATGTCATTGCGGGCACCGCCAGGCTTGAAGACTGCATCGTTTCGGTGGGCAATCTGGACATGCTGCCGGCTGGCATGGTCATGCCGCCTTCGCGGGATCTGTTCACCGCGCCGCGCCTGACTTCCCCTGCCGAATCGCTTAACCCGTCACGCCAGCCTCCACCGCAGGATCTGCTCAGTTCGCCGCGCATGGCGCGCATGCTTGAGGCGCTGAAGTCGCGTTACCGCCACATCATTATCGACTCACCGCCTGCGGAAATGATCAGCGATGCACTGTTGCTGGCCAAGCATTCGGATGCGGTGATCTATGTGGTCAAGGCCGACAGCACGCCGATCAGTCAGGTGCAGAAGGGCATTGCCATGTTGCAGCAAAGCCATGTGCCGGTATTTGGCACCGTGCTCAACCAGGTAGACCTGCGCAAGGCGCGCAAGTACGGCTACCACCATTCCAAGACGTTTTATAACTACGACTTCGCCCCCCGCTGACACCATAAAATCTGCGGCGAGGCCGAACGGGGCAAGCCCCCTCACCACAGTCTTTCTGCCATCACCACACATTGCTTCACCTCTGCCGAGCTACGGAAAAGCCTGCGGGAGCCACGCCGTGCGCGCCCATCAGCGCTGATGCATTAATTCTGCCTTGAGGTTAAGCCCATGACTCCTCTCTATACCGCTCACATGACACACCGCCGAGGCCTGACGTTCTGGGGGCAGTGGTTGTGTGCACTGACGCTGGCGACTTCGCTGCTGATGCTGCTCGTGTATTGGCGCGTTGGCAGCCTCACCAGCGAATACCGCATCCTGATAGTTCTGACGGTGCTCGGCTCGGTGCCGATCTACAGCGTGATGCAGGTTTACCACAAGCGTCACGGCCTGGTGGTCGGGCTCGGCCGGTTGCTGGCCGGCTGGCTGATCCTGCTGGCCGTGCTGGCGGCCATTGCCTTCATCACCCAGACCAGCGCGATTTACTCGCGCCAGGTCATCATGGTCTGGGCGGTGCTGGGCTTTGCCGCCCAGGCTGCGATGTTTCTGCCCCTGCATTACTTCGCCCGGTTGCACTCGCGGATGGTCTGCAACGAGCGTCGTGCGGTGATCATCGGCACCTGCCCGACCGCCCATGAACTGGCGAAAAAACTCTCCAGACCAAACCGCGCGCTGGTCATGGGTTTCATCGCCGCAGCCGACAACAGCGGCCCGGCCCCCAGCATCCTGCCGTTGCTCGGCCACGTCGATTCGATCCGCGAAATCATCACGCGCCTGGATGTGCGCCGCGTTTACATTGTCCTGCCGATGACGCATGCCGCCACCATCGAAGCGTTGTACATCGACCTGCTGGACATGAATGTCGACGTGGTCTGGATCCCGGATTTCGGCAGCATGGTATTGCTCAACCATTCGATCTCGGAAATCGAGCGGATGCCCGCCATTTACCTCAACGAAAGCCTGATCAGCTCCCATCCGGCCAGCCTGTTTTGCAAAGACCTGTTCGAACGCAGCCTGGCCGCCGTGGCCATTATTGTCCTAAGTCCGATGCTCTTGACGGTGGCGATCGCCGTCAAGCTGACTTCCGCCGGTCCCGTGCTGTTCAAGCAAAATCGCCATGGCTGCAACGGCGAAGTGATCAAGGTCTGGAAATTTCGTTCGATGCGCCTCCACGACGATAGCGAAGTGCACCAGGCCACCCGTGACGATGAACGCGTCACGCTGATCGGACGCTTTCTGCGCCGCAGTTCCATTGACGAGTTACCGCAGCTGTTCAACGTGTTGTTCGGGCAAATGGCCCTGGTCGGTCCTCGCCCGCATGCGGTCACCCACAACATTTACTACACCGGCAAAGTGCGCGCCTACATGGCCCGTCACCGCCTCAAACCGGGGATTACCGGATTGGCCCAGATCACCGGGCATCGAGGCGAAACCGAGACGGTGGAAAAGATGCAGCTGCGCGTCGCCCAGGACCTCAACTACATCAACCAATGGTCGCTGTGGCTGGACATCAAGATCCTCATCAAGACCCCCTTCACGCTGTTCTCGAAAAACATCTACTGACCCCCTGCCCCCTCGTTGATCACTGTCACGCCGACCTGAGGTTTGATCATGAATGTGAGCGTATTTGGTATTGGTTACGTGGGCCTTGTCCAAGGCGCCGCGCTGGCGGAAGTGGGCCATAACGTCCTCTGTGTGGATGTCGACGCCGACAAGGTACAGGCGCTGAAGGACGGCACGCTGCCGCTCTACGAGCCGGGGCTGAAAAGCCTGGTCCACAGCAATTACCAAAGTGGCCGGCTGCAGTTCGGCACTGATCTCGCCAGCGCTGTCCACCATGGTGATGTGCTGTTGATTGCCGTGGGGACACCGCCAGATGAAGACGGGTCGGCAGACCTCAAACATGTCTTGAGCGTTGCGCAAACCATCGCGCTGAACATGGACCGGCATCACATCATCGTCGATAAATCCACCGTCCCCGTCGGGACCGGTGACCGGGTTCGCGCGCACATCGAGCAGGTGCTGGCCGACACCGGTCGCGGCAATCTGACCTTCGACGTGGTCTCCAACCCCGAGTTTCTCAAGGAAGGCTGCGCGGTCGAGGACTGCATGCGCCCGGACCGGATCATCATCGGCACCGACAGCCAACACGCCGAGGAGGTCATGCGCGAACTGTACGAACCGTTCAATCGCAACCGCGAAAAGATCATCGTCATGGACCTGCGTAGCGCCGAACTGACCAAGTACGCCGCCAACAGCATGTTGGCAACCAAGATCAGTTTCATGAACGAAATGGCCTGCCTCGCCGAAAAACTGGGCGCCGATATCGAGATGGTCAGACACGGTATCGGCTCTGATCCGCGCATCGGTTATCAATTCATCTATCCGGGTGTCGGCTACGGCGGGTCGTGCTTTCCCAAGGACGTGAAGGCGCTGATACAGGCCGCCGCCAGCGTCGACATCGATGCTCGGGTACTCAAGGCCGTCGAGTCGCGCAACCACGAACAGAAGGCCAGCCTGTACACGAAGATTTTCAATCACTTCGACGGCGCCCTTCGCGGCAAGACCTTTGCCCTGTGGGGGTTGAGTTTCAAACCCAACACCGACGACATGCGCGAGGCCCCCAGCCGGGTACTGATGGAAGCCTTGTGGCACGCCGGCGCCAGCGTCCAGGCGTTCGACCCCAAAGCCATGGAGGAGGCCCAGCGCATTTACGGTTCGCGCGACGACCTGACCCTGGCCGGCACCAAGGAGGCGGCCCTGAAAAATGCCGACGCCTTGATCATCGTCACCGAGTGGCAATCGTTTCGAGCCCCGGACTTCGACTTGCTCGGCCGGCAGCTCAAGCACCCGCTGATTTTTGACGGACGCAATCTGTTCGATCCGCAGCGGTTGAGCAAAAGGGGTTTTACCTACGTCTCCGTGGGCCGACAGACCCGCTCAGTCATCTGAAAGGAGCGGCGCCATGATCAGGCTGGAATTAGTCGGGCAATACTCAACGAAGTTACTGGAGGCCAACCAGGCCTATTCCTTCATCAACTTCGCGTCCATTGGCAGTGTTTTCGAGCAGCCCCCGAACACCGTCACCTATTTTTGCGACGGCATGCTGATGTCGACTTTCATGTCGCGTGTGACCGGCAGGAGGATCGGACGGGTCAGCTTTGACTTCACGTCCATCGCCGACCTTGTGCTGCGCAGCGCCGAGCAACAGGGCAAGCGCGTGTATTTCGTCGGGGCCCGGCAAGCGGAACTGGAACTGTTCGTCAGCAAGATCAAGGCCCTTTACCCACGGCTGACCCTCGCCGGTTACCACAACGGTTACTTCAATGCGTCCCAGGCCGAGGGCATTCAGGCCGACATCTGCCGCAGCGAAGCGCACATCCTGATCGTGGGCCTGGGTGCCGGACTGCAAGAGCAGTTCGAGCAGGACGCGTTGCGCGCGGGGTTTCGCGGGGTCGCCTTCACCTGTGGCGGGTTCATTCGTCAGGAGGCCCTGGCCACGCGCAACTATTACCCGGCGCTGATCAATCGCCTGCATATGCGCGCGTTTTATCGCATGTATCGCGAGCCCCATACGATCAAGCGCTACCTCATCGACTACCCGAACAACTTTGTGCACCTGTTGGCGCTCATCGCGTCACGCAAAGTCGCCATCAGCGTTGAGGAATGACCATGCACATCCTGTTTATTCTCAAGGATTTCAAGGTGGGCGGCGGCGTCGAGCGCGTCCACCAACGGCTGTCCGAGCAGTTTCTCAAGGATGGCCAGCGCGTGAGTTTTTTCGTCATGAACGGCGACACGCCGGACACGGAAGGTGTTCAAACGCTCGGCAGCGCCAGCGGTGGCGGCATCGTCGGCCTGCTCAAGTCCATTGTGCAGTTGCGCCGGCTCATTCGCCGTGAGGGCGTCACCCACGTGATTTCCGCCAAGGAGCAAGCCAACCTCTGCGCCTGGTTCGCCACCTTGGGCAGTCCTTGCAAAGTCATTTACAGCCGCCACGCGGCACTGGATTGCACTGAACAGAAAACCGGCCCTTCAAGCCTGCGCCTGCTCTATACGTTGTACCTCTGCGGTAGCGGCAAAGTGGTCACGGTCTCCACCGCCTTGCGCCAGTCCCTCATCGACGTGATGCCCTGGGGTCGGCAACGGATCCGCTATTGCCCCAACGCTGTCGTCACCGAACAACTGCTTCAAGCCGCACAAGCGCCGTTGTCCGCTGATTTGCCCCGCGACTATTGGTTGAGCCTGGGCCGCCTGGTGGAACCTAAAGGGTTTCATCTGTTGCTGGATGCCTACGCCCTGGCGTTGCGCAGCGAAACACTGCCGGATCTGGTGATTGTCGGTGACGGTCCGTTGCTCGACGCACTGACCACTCAGGCAGCCCGACTGGGCATCACGCACCGGGTGCATTTCACCGGATTCCTGAGCAACCCCTATCCGCTACTGAGGCACGCACGGCTGTTCATTCTGAGCTCCGTGCAGGAAGGCATGCCGACCGTCCTGATCGAGGCGCTGGCACTGGGCACGCCCGTGCTGGCATGCGACTGCGAGACCGGCCCGAGGGAACTGCTGGACAACGGTCGACTGGGTCAACTGGTCGCCGTCAACGACGTACCGGCGCTGGCGCGGGGAATGCTTCAAAGCCTGACCGCACAAAGCGGCGTTGCACCTAGCGCAAAAATGCTCAGTGACGCCATCCATCCGTACACCAGCCAGTACGCCGCGCAAGCGTACTACCAGGTATGGAGCCAATGAAAAAGCTACTGATTATCCTGCATGACCTCGGCGCAGGCGGGGCTGAAAAAATGATGGCGCGCCTCGCCGGTGCCCTGGTGGACGCTGGTAATGACGTGACCTTGCTGTTGCTCACCGGCGGCGGGCTCCATGCGGCGAACCTCGACCCGCGTGTCAAGAAAGTTGAACTGCAAAGCCAACGCACCGCACGCGCGGTGCCGGCACTCGCACGATTTCTGCGCGCCAATCGCTTTGACGCGCAACTGGCGGCCCTCACGCACGTCAACGTGGTGGCGATCGCCGCAGCCGTGCTGTCCGGCACGCTGGCGCGCCTGCACGTCAGCGAACGCAATGCGTTTTCCCATGACAAACACGTCAACCCCGACTTCATGGTGCGGGTCGCGTACCTGGTGGCGCCACTGCTGTATCGGCTCATTCCCAACCCGGTGATCTGCGTCTCGCGCGGTGTCGCCCAGGACCTGGTCGATACCACCCTTGCGCGTCGCCAGGACGTGACCATTGCCGACAACCCGGTGCTCGATAACGACTTCCGCGACAAGTCGCCTGGGCCGCCAAGCCACCGCTGGCTGCTGGAAAAAACCGGTTCGGTGATTGTCGCCGTGGGGCGCCTGGTGCCGCAAAAAGGCTTCGACACCTTGATTACAGCGTTCGCCGCGTTGCCGGATTCCGACGCCCGCTTGATCATTTTTGGCGAAGGCCCGCTCAGGGCGCAGTTGCTTGACCAGGCCCGGACGCTGGGCGTGGCGGATCGCTTCGACCTGCCGGGTTACACCTGTGAGCCTCTGGCAGAAGTGGCTGCGGCGGATTGCTTTGTGTTGTCGTCACGCTTCGAGGGCAGTCCCAATGCGCTGGTAGAGGCCTTGTCCACGGGTACACCGGTGGTGGCGACGCGCTGCCCCCATGGTCCTCAGGACATCCTCATCGGCGGCCTCGTCGCACCGCTCGTCGCCGTCGACGACCCGATCGCGCTGTCGCAGGCGGTTGCCCTGCAACTCTCCACACCGCGGGACCTGCAACGTCGTTCCCGCCTGGATGCGGCCACCCGGTTCATGAATGCCAGCGCGGTGCAGACCTACCTCGCCGCGTTGCTCGGGAGTCCATCATCATGAGCACACTGCAGATCAGGTATTCGACGTTGCGCGATGGCTTCACCTTGTTTGGCGTGCTGTTCTACATCCAGGTGATCACGTTTGCCCTCAGTCTGGGGGGCGCCTCCAGCTTCGGCGACATCGATAAAGACCTCGAAGGCAACGTCGCCAACCAGATCTGCGGCCTGATCACACTGTTGGTGCCCTTGTTCTTCTTCATCCGCAACAAGGTGTTCCTCAGCAAAACCTTTTACCGCAGCAACTTCTTTCTGCTGGTGTTCATGCTCTGCGTCATCGCATCGATCGGCTGGTCCCACGACCCGATGCTGAGCCTCAAGCGGTTCATCGCGATGCTCAGCGTGGTGTTTTTTGCCGGTTTCATTGCCTACAACTACCCCCTTGAAAAAATCACCTTCATGCTCGGCTGTGCCATCGGCGTGGCGGCGTTGATCGGATTGATACTCGCCGTGGTCATGCCGGGCGTCGCGTTCTTGTCCGGTGGTATTCGCGACGGCGCATTCAAGGGTATTTTTGCCGAAAAGAACGCCGGCGCCCGGCTCAACGCGATTGCCATCCTGCTGTTGCTGCCGATGATCCGCCAACGCAACCGCTGGGCCCTCTTCTGCTCGTTTTTTTCGCTGATTGCCATCCTGCTTGCCCAGTCGGCGACCGGCGTGGCATTGATTCTTTCCGGCACATTGAGCTACTGGTATTTCCTCACCCTGATCCGCCTGCGTATCAACCGCTCGCAGTGGCTGTTCTTCGGTTGCACGCTGGCGTTCCTGCTGGTTTGCCTGCTGCTGTACAACCACCTTGCGTGGCTGCTGGAGATCGCCGGCCGCGATCCGTCACTCACGGATCGCACGTTGATCTGGGAGTTGCTCGCGCCCTTTGTCGACCAACAATGGCTCAAGGGTTACGGCTTTGGCGCCTTCTGGGCCAGTCCCGACGCCAATGCGTTCATCCTTCGCTGGGGCTACATCGGCAACGCCCACAGCGGCTACATGGAGACCCTGCTCAACGGCGGCGTTATCCAGTTGACTGCACTGGCGTTGCTGCTGGGCGAAGCGCTGTTCAAACAATACCGCGCCGTGACGGCGAACCAGGCGGCGCAGTTTCGCGCCAGTGCCCTGGTGATCATCGGTTTGTTCATCGTCACCAATTATGTGGCGTACGTGATTCCCAACTACCGCTCCGCCGAGTTCCTGGTGTTCTGCACCCTGGCCCTGTCCTTTCGGCGTCACCACGCGACCTACCCCGAATTATCACCGACACCCCTGCGCCAGCGTCCGTCTGGCGGGGGATTCCCGCGCGATTCAGCCCAGGCGTAATCAAAGGAGAAACACCCGTGTCAGACCAAACCTCCCCTCTAGCGCATTCAGTGTGCGTCGTAATCCCGATGTACAACGGCGCCGGCAGCATCGAGCAAACGCTGACGTCCCTGGTCGAGCAAACCCGGCTGCCCGATCACGTGATCGTCGTCGACGATGGCTCCACCGATGACGGCCCCCAACGGGTCAAAGACTTCGTGGCGCCGTTTCGCCTGACGCTGTTGCAGCAAGCCAACGAAGGCCAGGCCAGCGCCCGCAACCACGGATTGCGGCACTCGGAAGAGACGTTTGTGGCGATGCTCGATGCCGATGACCAATTTCGTCCACAAAAGCTGGAGCTGCAACTGGCCCTGTATGACGAACTCACTCGTCAGGGACGGTCGGTGGGGCTGATCGACTGCTACACGCAGGTCAATTACAGCGACGGCCGGCGGCAACTGGACAACCGGCGCAAGAACGGCCGGCATTTCTACGATTTCATCCACGCCAACGTCGTCAATGGTGTCTCCACCGCGCTGGTCAAGCGCGAGGTGATCATGCAACTCGGCGGCTTCGATGCCAGCCTGCGTTACTCCGAAGACCGCTACATGTGGACCCGGATTGCCGAACACTGGGAGATCCACACGGTGCCGCAGGTGCTGCTGGAGCGCACGGTCAACGGCGGCAACATGACCGCGCAGCCGAAGAAGTATTACCAGAACAAGATCCGGTTCATCGAGGTGTACCTGGCCCGCTATGGCGCGCTGCTCAGCAAGCAGCAACGGATCGATTTCGTGCTGGGCAACCACACAGATTTTCTCAATGCCTTTTCCCGACGCGACGAGCATGCCGAGGTGCTCGACGTGTACCGGCGAATGCTTGAGTGCTCCTGGCAAGCACTGATCTTCGCCAACGGCAAACCGACCTTGCGCTACCTCTATGCCCGCGCCAGAACCTTGCGCAAGGCAACGGCGTCAACCACCGCTCATTGAACCGGTCCCACACCCATGGCCAATCATCGCCTTATTACCCTAGGGTGGATCTTCACCGAGAAATTCGGCCTGATCTTCCTGTCCATGATTACGTTTGTCGTGTATGCCAGGCTGCTGTCGCCGGCAGAACTGGGTGTGGGCACGGTCATCATTGCCATCGTCGAGTTGATCGGCCTGGTGTACTCATCGGTTCTGGAAGACCCGCTGGTACGACTCGAACGGCTGGAGGACAAACACATCACCACGGCCTTCTGGGCGGCGGTGCTCGTCAGCCTGGTGTCCATCGTCGTCATCTCGGGCGCAGTGATGCTGTACACGCCCGACCCGGTGCTGCAATGGATGACGGCGGTGGCCTCGGTGAAAATCCTGTTCACCATGATGGCGCGCGTCTACGTGGCGCAGATGCGCCGCAACGGCAACTTCAAGATGCTGGCGTCACGCACGTTACTGGGCAAGGTGTTTGGCGGTGTTGCCGGCATTGCTGTCGCACTCTGGGGTCTGGGGGCATGGGCGGTAATTGCCCAAGCGGTGATCATGGAACTGGTATCCATCATCGTGTTGATGCTCGGAGACCGGCGCCGCATTGCCTTCCATATCGATGGTCCGGTCTTGCGCGAACTGATGAAGTCCGGCGCACCGGTTGCCATCAACGCACTGAGCTCACAAACACTTCAGCGCGGGGTCAACGTGGTGCTCGGGATGACGGCCGGCGTCAACGCGGTCGGAATGTTCAACATGGCCATGCGCATCATCGAGCTGCCGCGCACTGCGATTTACAACGGCCTGTTGAGCTATGCGCTGCCGGCATTCGCCCGGCGTAGCGCGGAGCCGTCGCGGCTCCTGGGGATCATTGGCGATTCAACCGCCGTCAGCGGCTTTCTGTTGACGCCCCTGTTCATTGGCATCGCGCTTACGGCAAACGACCTCATCCCGTTGATATTCGGCGCCAAGTGGACCGACGCCATTCCCCTGCTGCAAGTGCTGGCCTGCACGGCGGCCATTGGCAACACCGCCATGTACGCCACGACGGCACTGGTTGCAGTCAACCGCAGCCACCTCACGATCAAGGCTGAAGTGGCAACCACCGTTCTCGCGCTGGCGCTGGTCTACACCCTCGGCAACCTGTATGGCGGCATGGCCGCTGCCCTTGCTCTGCTGGCCCGGATGCTGATCATCACGCCGCTGCAAATCCGTGGGCTCATCGCGGCCATCGGTTACGGCTGGCAGCGGTTCTTCGACTCCAATTACCGCAGCGTGATTGCTTCGGTCGTCATGGCCGCAACCGTCCTGTCTGTTTCACCGCAGCTGGGTTTGCACGGCTATCTGCACCTGTTCTGCAACATCGTGGTTGGCGCGCTGAGCTATGCCGTGGCGTATAGCGTCATGCACCCGCGCTGGCCGCAAGAATTCAAATCGGTTTTCACCGCCCGCTGAATTCAATCCCTGAGACAGGAAGACCTCACCATGCGCAAAACTACGTTGATTACTGGCGGGGCCGGCTACATCGGTTCCCATACCGCGTTGGCGCTCATCAACGCCGGGCACAATGTGCTGGTGCTCGACAACCTGTGTAACAGCTGTCGAGAGTGCATCGGGCGTCTTGAGTTGCTGACCCACACCCGTGTCGATTTCGTCAATGGCGATATTCGCGACCCCATCCTGCTCGACGATATCTTCAGCCGCTACGACATTGATGCCGTGGTGCACTTTGCCAGCCTCAAATCCGTAGAAGAAAGCGTGCGCAAACCACTGGACTACTACGCCAACAATGTCGCCGGCACGCTCAACCTGTGCCGGGCGATGGCGCGCAATAACGTGTTCCAGCTGGTGTTCAGCTCATCGGCCACGGTGTACGGCGAGCCCACACGCACGCCGATTGCCGAAGATTTCGGCACCGGCAAGCCGGTCAATCCCTATGGACGCACCAAGCTCATGATCGAGGAGTTGCTCACCGATCTGTGTCACTCCGATCCGCGCTGGAGCATCGGGTTATTGCGCTACTTCAACCCGATTGGCGCGCACGAAAGCGGGATGATCGGCGAAGATCCCAGAGGCCGACCCAACAATCTGTTGCCCTGCCTGACGCAGGTGGCGATCGGACGAATGCCCGAACTCACGGTGTACGGGTGCGACTACCCAACCGTGGACGGGACGTGCGTGCGCGACTACATCCACGTGGTCGACCTTGCCATCGGCCACCTCAAGGCGCTTGAGGTGTTGCACAGCCACAGCGGCATCAATTTCTGGAACCTGGGCACTGGCATTGGCTACAGCGTGCTGCAGATCATCCAGAGTTTCGAGGACATCACCGGCATCACCATTCCCTACCGTTTCGCACCGCGACGCGAAGGTGACATCGCCAAATGCTGGGCCGATCCCAGCAAGGCCGGGCGGGAACTGGGCTGGACCGCGCAGCGCGATCTTCAACAGATGATTATCGATACCTGGCGGTGGCAGTCGTGTAATCCGCAGGGGTATCAGTCTTCATTCGAAACGCCAGTGCTGAGTGCCGTGAAGTGAAGCCGATGTTTAATGCCTCTGTGCTGGCCCTGCTGCTGTCGGTGTCGATGGTTTGCAACGCCGCACAAGCGCCCCCCGGTGTACCCACCACCGGGCTCGTGCTGTGGCTGGATGCGGCCGATGCATCTTCAATGACCCTGGATGCGCAGAATCGTGTCCAGCACTGGAGCGACAAATCCGGCGAGTCCCATCACGCCACAGTGGACGATGCCGCCTCGCAGCCACAGCGGATGGCAAACGCCCTGAATGGTCATTCGGTCGTGCGCTTCAGTGGCGTGTCGGCGTTTCTGGGTAAAACCATTCGCAGCGCCAAAGGCCCTGTGACGGTATTGATTGTGTCCCGTCGATTGCCCGAGCAAGCCGAGGCCGATCCCTGGCAACGGTTGTTCAGCTCACGCCCACAAACCGCCCACAACGATAACGTGTTGCCGAACTTCGCCATCAGCCTGCAACAGACCACCGCGTATGTGCCGACCGTCTCCGTCCTGGAGCTTTACGATGTGCCGATTGGTCCGTATGCCGTCGGGCGCAATGTGGTCGGCAATGCCGACAACTTTCGCGGCGACATCGCGGAAGTGTTGGTGTACGACCGTGCGTTTGCCTCCCTCGCAGAACGCCAGCGCGCATTTCAGTACCTGGCGGATAAATGGTCAGTTGCCATTCCCAAACAGGCCGATACCTGGACCCGTGTCGGACCGCTGGGCCGATTGCCGGCCCAGACCAACGCCAACCTGCCGCTGTCCGATCAGGTCAATGCCGGCCAGTGGGTGCTCGACACGAAACTGTCCGACGACTTCAATGGCACCACCCTCGATCTCGAACGCTGGCACGTCAACAACGCCATAGGGAACGAGTCGCTCGGACGCAAACCGGCACTTTTCACCCCGGCCAATGCCAGCGTCCACAATGGCAACCTGAACATTGTTTTTCGCAAGGAAACCCTGCCGCAGAAATACGTACAACTTGGTTTCAAGGACTACACCTCAGCGATGGTCCGGACCAACGAGCGCGGGTTCTACGGGTATTACGAGGCACGCGCCAAACCCATGAACTCGGCCGGTTCCAGCGCCTTCTGGCTCGCGTGGACGGGCATGACGGACAACGCCACCGAGATCGACATCTTCGAAATCGGCGGTAAGACGAAAAACGCAGCGTTAGACCGTTCGTACAACATGAACGCCCACCTGTGGGCCACGCCGCATAGCACCGAGCATCTCGCCGACGGCAGCGTCTGGATCAGTCCCTGGCGCCTGGCGGATACCTTCCATGTCTACGGCTTCGACTGGCAGCCCGACACCCTGCGTTGGTATGTCGATGGCGTGCTGGTCAGGGAATCGAAAAACAACCATTTCTTCTTCCCGATGCAGGTTGTGTTTGACAGTGAGGCCATGTGGCAGTGGTTCGGCGTGGTCGACGATGCTGACCTGCCCTCTACCTTCCGCGTCGACTACGTCAAGGTGTGGCAACGGCGTCGATAGCCATTCAACCGTCGCCTGGCTGACGTCGGCTCAGGTGATAGATACGACCTGTTTATCCTGACAGCGCCACCGCCCTGAACTTTCTTTCGACCGCAGGGGTCGACCGCGTTCCAGCCTCCTCCGTGCCACCGACGATTCCCGTACCGGGCGTCTCAACCGGCTCACGGCGACGGTTAAATAACAAAAATGGATGATCACGATGAATTGCCTTATCTGTGTCGGCGTGGCGGAACGCATTCAGTGTCAGGGCCCGTGGGAGGAAAGGGATTGCCCGGACTGCGGGCGCTATCGGGTGTCCGATGAGCTCCTTTTGAACTTGATGGATCAGGGCCAGATCTTCGATATAGACAAAACCAGACGTTGGCTCGACAGCCGACGCAAAGAAGAAGGCATGACACCTTCAATAGAACTCCACGAAGCGCTACTGCTGCTATAGCGTTCAGCCCGGGTCAAATTTCAATCGGCAACGTGGTCAGTTTCCATTCAGCGCTAACACGTCTGGAGCGCATAGACATGATCAAAGGCCGGCTGAAAGAACTGGACTTGCTGCGCTTCCTCGCGGCAATCGCAGTCGTGTTTTTTCACTATGCTTTTCGGGGGTATGCAAAAGGCGACATGTCAGTAATGCCCTACCCGTTGTTGGCCGAGCCTGCCAAATACGGTTATCTGGGCGTCGAACTGTTTTTCATGATCAGCGGATTCGTCATCCTGATGACCGCTTCGGGCAATAACCTCAGGGCATTTTTTATATCCCGTGTCGTTCGTCTCTGCCCTGCTTTCTGGGTGTGCTGCACCCTGACGTTCCTGATCACGCTTGCCATCGGCCGGCCAAGATTCACGGCTGATATTTACCAATACATGATTAACATGACATTCCTTGGCGACTTGATGGGTGTGCCACCGATTGACGGGGTCTACTGGTCGCTGTTTGTCGAAATAAAGTTCTACCTGATGATCTCCATTCTGTTGGGCTTCAAGAAAATAGAAAAAATAGAGACCTTCCTCGTACTGTGGCTGTTGGTCTCCGCCACCGCAGAAGTCCTGGCTTTTGAAAAGCTGCGATCGATATTAATTACCGATTACGCGGCCTATTTCATCGCGGGCTCGACGTTCTACATTATCTGGGCCAAGGGATTCACAACGACACGGGTGCTCCTGTTGGCAGGGTCATTGGCATTGGCCAACTACACCGCCATTGTCTGGGCCCAACTGCTCGAATCAAAATATTCAACCGAATTCGATCTTCTGATCGTATGCGCCATGGTTACCCTGTTCTTCATGACCTTTCTTTTGATCGCAACGAATAAAACGGCAGCCATCGGTGCATTGAACTGGACGGCATTAGGCGCGCTCACGTATCCCCTTTACCTGCTCCATCAAATGATCGGCTTTATGATCTTTAACCTTGCCTATCCGGCGATGAACCCGCACGTACTACTGTGGGGCACCATCGCCTTGATGATCAGTGCGTCTTACATCATCCACAAAAAGATAGAAACGCCCATGGCCAGGCAGATCAAGAAAATCCTTTCATTGTCCTTCAAGCGTGTCGAAGCTGATTAGCGCCCACCTGGGCGCCAACCGACGCCCTCAAATCATCGGCGAAGTGCTCACGACGCGCAGTGCCAACCCTTCGTAGGCATCCAGCGTAATGGTGAAATCACCCTCAGGCGTGAGATCACCTTCGACTCGCTCGTTGATGATGTCGACCACCGGGCCCGGCGCAATATTGGGCAGGTGCAAGGTTTCGGTGATCGGCGTCGAGCCGAAGTTCAGCGCAGTGATTTGCGTGCCTTTACCGGCCGGCAATTCGTGGACCATGACCAGCAGGCCCGGGTGCTGGACATCGGGAATCAGGATCTGCCGACTGGCGGCGATATCGTAAGCGCGGCGCGCGGCGAGGATCCTCTTGAGTTGCGAGACGAACGAATCGGAGTCCTTCAACTGGCTGGGCAGGCTGCCGTACAAAGTTTTCGGCCGTGGCATTTGCCCTGCGGACAGCGGTGCGTCCGGATTGAGGTCCACCAGGTCGTAGGCGCCACGATGAATCCAGCGCGTGTCGCCGTCACCCATCAAATGCTCAACCTGTTCCGCTGGCAACGGCAACGCGCCGACCAGGTCCCAGCCGGACAGCGCAAACACGCCCGGTTGCATCGCGTTGTACATCACCAACAGCAAATGCACCTGGCGAATCTGTTGGATGTCCGCCTCGGTGATCGCGTCGAGATCACGAATCCCCAGCGCTGCCGTGATGATACTGGCGGTGGTGCAAGACACGCCGTTGGTGACAAATTTCAGGTTGTAGGGCGCGTGCTCGCCCGCCAGACGTTCGTACATCTGCTCGCGAATGTGTTCACGCAGGATGTTGCCCGGGAAGGTCTGGCCTTGGTAGAGGTAGGTGTCATGGGCGTGCAGCGTCCAGAAATGCACCAGCTCCAGGGTCAGTTCGTCGTGGTTTTGCAAGGCATGGATCAGCGACCCCGGGTCGATGCCGAGGGTGTGCATCTGCCGCAGCATCAAGCGCAGGAACTCGGTGTCGCCCATCAGCAACGCGTGCTGGTAGGCCGGTCGGGTGATGAAGTCATAGGAAAGGTCGGCGCCGCCGTGGGACATGTTGGCGATGTCATCGACGGTCAGGTTGAGCTCCTGGAAACTGAAACCGCCGGCCTTGCGGATCGCCCCGGCCAGCAGCTGGTTACCGGTGATCGATAACGGGTGGCTTTCAGACCAGGCCGTACCGTCGAGCTTGCGCTCCACGCCGAGGAATCCGTTGGCGTCCAGGCGCAGGATTTTCGCGCCCATGACGTCAATGGCGTGCAGTGCATCGCCGATGATCATCTGCTGCGCGGCGAAGGTCGGGTCCAGCCAGTTCAGCGACGGCTGCCCTTCCTTGAAGTAATGCAGATAGACCCAGCGTCGCGGCTTGCCATCGACGCCGATCACGATTGGCGTCGCGCTCCAGTCGGTCTCCTTGACCCCGGGTTCGAAGAAAATCACCCGTTGCAACTGGCCGACGATGTAGTGCTTGTCCCGGAGCACGTCGACCTGCAGCGGACTGAGATTTTGCGCATCACGGCCATCGGCGATGTCCGGCAGCAACGGCCAGTCCTCTTCGCGGATTTCGACCATGTGGTAGAGGCCCGGATAGTCTTCATAGGCCATCTCGGCCAGGCGGAAGTCTGCGCCTTTGCCGGTGTGCGAAGGGATCACGTCATCGATGATCACCGCATTGTGCGCGGCGGCCATGCGCACCAGCGCCTGGAGCTGCGCCTCGGTGCCCAGTTCCGGGTCGATCTCGAAACTGACGCGGTCAAAATTGCCGTCAATGGTCGGCGTGCGTTGAGTGCCTGTCAGGCCGCCCGACATTTTCAGCGGCCCGTTGTGAATGCCCTGGATGCCGATTTTCGACAGGGCATGCCATAAGGTTTCGTCGCCCAGGGCTTCCAGCACGCTGCCGTCTTCGCGGGTGACGATGGACGCAGGGTAGGCGGTGAACCACACCGAGGCCAAGGCGGAAGCATCACGGGGCCGGGTATGGGCGTAAGGCTGTTGCCACAGTCGACCTTGCCCCGAATAGAGCTTGGCCCGCTGCCTGGCGGCATGCAGCATCGATTGTTCAACCAGCCAGGTCACATGGTTTTTGTCAGCCGCGGTCATAAAAGCAATCACCTGTTGTCGGGGGAAAAGTGCGCGTGGCCATCCCATGCGTACCTGCACCGATGGACCCGTCCTTTTCATATGAGGCCCTGGGTCGGCATTCGTTGCATCACGCGGTGACGATTCAGAATCCACTTGCTGTTGCAAGTCATACCTGTGGGTGACTCCTTAACACCTATATATCCCTTCGAAGCAACCTAGGCATAAGTGACGTAATTTCGCCTCTGTTTAAGATACAGACATCAAATGCCAAGGCTTGACCGGACCCAAAAACGTCCAGGCTCAAGTTAATTCGACGCTGACGTCGGATCGCCGGACTCATGCAAAGCCTCTTGGCGTTTGAACCTCCCCTGATCAAATAGGAAAACAGGATGAAAACGCCAAACGTTGTATTGGGCATCGCCCTCCTTGCCACCACCGGCTTGATATCGGCGATGACCCACGCCGCCGAACCACACGCTGGCGCTGCCGGCGGCAGCCGGGGAGGCGGAGATCGGGATGCAACGGCCCCTTTGGTCCAACACGCCGCTGATAAACCCGCTGACCAACACCTTGCCGAGGGCGGTGCTGACCGCTTGAAAGAACGGCAACTGGCATCCGACGGTTCCGACCACCTCAAGCAGAACAGCCTTGCCGAAGGCGGTGCTGACCGCTTGAAAGAGCGGCAACTGGCATCGGATGGCTCCGATCATCTGAAGCAGAACAGCCTTGCCGAAGGTGGCGCTGATCGCTTGAGAGAACGGCAACTGGCGTCCGACGGCTCCGACCACCTCAAGCAGAACAGCCTTGCCGAAGGCGGCGCTGATCGCTTGAGAGAACGGCAACTGGCATCCGACGGCTCCGACCACCTCAAGCAGAACAGCCTTGCCGAAGGCGGCGCTGATCGCTTGAGAGAACGGCAGCTGGCATCCGACGGCTCCGACCACCTCAAGCAGAACAGCCTTGCCGAAGGTGGCGCTGATCGCTTGAGAGAACGGCAAATGGCATCGGATGGCTCCGATCATCTGAAGCAGAACAGCCTTGCCTACGGTGCCAACAGCAATATGCGCGGTACGCGTGTAGCGGAAGGCGGGTCTGATCGTTTGATGCAGAACCGTGTTGCCGACGGTGGCTTTGACTTCGGTTCCGACACGAACTCGGACTTCTGCTACGCCTGCCGCTGATCGAGCACCCATTCAATGCTCGACAACAAAGCCCCTCACCACAAAAGCTCCACGCTCAGGTGAACAGCAAGACGTCTACAAGGGGCTTTTTCAGTTCCTGAATAACGCTTCCCAAACGCCCGCCAACCCGTTTTTTTGGCGGGCGTTTTTTTCTTCTGCGTTACGCCACCACGGGTTCTCTTTTCAGCGCGGGCAACGCAATGGCGAACGCCAGGCCAATCAGCCCCGCCGCGACCGCAAAGGTGATCGCCATGCCGTGGGCGACCGCTTCCGGGGCTGCATGGGTGATGTCGGGCGTCGAGGACGCCAGCGCAAACACCGCGCCCAGGACCGAGGCGCCGGTGATGAGGCCGAGATTGCGTGACAGGCTCAACAGTCCGGCAATGACACCGCGCTGATCCTGGCTCACATCGGTCATGATCAACGTGTTGTTGGCCGCCTGGAACAGCGCATAACTGGCAGTCATCACTGCAATCGGCGCGAGGTAGCCGATGATGCCGACACGCGCCGGGATCAGCGACAACATGCACGCGCCGAGCGCCATCGCGACGAGCCCCGCCACCGTCATGCGCCGAGCGCCTAAACGATCCACCAGACGACCTGCAGGGACGCCAGCCAATGCAGCCACCAGCGGACCGACGGACAACGCGAGCCCGACCAACGCAGCATTCAAACCGAGTGCCCCCGAGAGATAAAACGGCCCGACCACCAGCGTAGCCATCATCACCGTCGAGACGAGCATGCTCATGGCCAGGCTCGCGCTCAATCCCCGATCACGCAACAGCACCAGTTTGATCAGCGGCGATGCAACTGTCGCCTCGACGAACAGGAAAACGCCTGCCCCGGCAACAGCGATGAGCAATAACGCAAGGTTCAGCGAACCCCAATCGCCTTCGCCCCATGTCATGGCCAGCGCATACGCACCGAGCGTCAGGGCCAGCACCAGCGTGCCGACCAGATCGAATGCACCGCGCTGAACCTTCGGCGCTTGGCGATCGGCGGGCAAATAGCGATAGGCGAGCACAGCGTTCAAAACACCCAGCGGCAGGTTGACCAGAAAAATCGCCTGCCAGCCGAAGCCGGAAATCAACACGCCGCCGAGCGACGGCCCCAGCGTGGTGCCGATCGCCGACACCGTGCCGAGCAATCCCATGGCGCTGCCGGTCTGCGCCTTGGGCACCGTCTCACCGACCAACGCCACGGTGAGCGTCAACATGATCGCGGCGCCCAGACCTTGCACGGCCCGGGCGGCGACCAGCCACCCCAGCGACGACGCCAGGCCGCACGCCAGCGAAGCCAACGTAAAAATGGCGATGCCGGCCAGCATCAAGCGGCGACGCCCTACGATGTCGCCCAAACGTCCAACACTGACGATCAAGGTGGTTATCGCGAGCAGATAGGCCAGGACGATCCACTGCACTTGCTGGAATGAAGCGTCCAGTGCCTGGGACAAGGTGGGCAAGCCTGCATTGGCGATGCTGGTGTCGAGCGAAGGCATCAGCATCGACAGCGAGAGGCTGGCCAACGCCCAGCGGACCGAACCGGAGGATGCGATAAGTTTCATGGTAGGGCTCACTTGTGAACTGTTGACCTTCAGCGTATGCCGGCGCCTGACAAGGCGGAAGACGCACCGTTTGCACTTGATACCTGCATACAACGCCATGTCACCATCCGGCCGTGCTAACGTTAAAGCATGACGACTCCCGACCTGAACCTGCTGATTACCCTCGATGCGCTGCTCACAGAAGGCAGTGTGGCGCGTGCCGCCCAACGACTGCGGCTGAGCCCGTCGGCCATGAGCCGGGCGCTGGCGCGACTGCGTGAAACCACCGGCGATCCCCTGCTGGTCCGCGCCGGTCGCGGCCTGGTGCCGACACCCCGGGCACTGGAACTGCGCGAACACGTCAGCCAACTGGTGCAGCACGCCGAAGCGGTACTGCGCCCCGCCGAGCAGCTCGACCTCAAGCACTTGGTACGCACCTTCACCCTGCGCACCAGCGACGGCTTTGTAGAAAACTTCGGGCCGGCGTTGATTGCTCGCCTCAGCGAGGAAGCACCGGGGGTACGGCTGCACTTTTTGCAGAAACTGAACCAGGACAGCACCCTGCTGCGGGACGGCACGGTCGATCTGGAAACCGGCGTTGTGGCGGACACCACCAGCCCGGAAGTGCGTACCCGCGCGTTGTACCAGGACCGTTTCATCGGCGTGGTACGGCCGGGGCATCCACTGAGCAAGGGCAAGATCACGCCCGCCCGGTATGCGGCCGGCCGGCATGTCCTGGTCTCGCGGCGCGGACGGGACCAAGGGCCAATGGATGATGCGTTGGACACGCTTGGACTGACCCGTGAGATCGTCACCATCGTCGGCGGTTTTTCCGCGGCCCTGGCGTTGGCCCGGGCCTCGGACCTGATCGCGACGGTGCCCGAACGCCACACCCACACGCTGCGCGCCGGCCTCCACAGTTTTCCCCTTCCGGTCGCCACGCCAGTGATCACCGTTTCAATGCTCTGGCACCCGCGAATGGACGCCGATGCCGCGCACCAGTGGTTGCGCGGATGTCTTCGGGAGGTGTGTGCGGGATCGCTGGATTAGCAAACTGATTTTTGTCGCCGCCGGGTCTAGACTCTATGCGTTGCTTCGGGCCACACCGGTCGGGCCAGCGATCTGGATAGAAGGGAACGTCATGAGCGACAAAGACAATTTGCGTAAGTACTCCTCTCAAGTGGTCGACGGCGTGGAGCGCGCGCCCGGCCGTTCCATGCTGCGGGCCGTGGGCTTCACGGATGAAGACTTCAAGAAACCGCAGATCGGCATCGCCTCGACGTGGGCGATGGTCACGCCGTGCAACATGCACATCGACAAGCTGGCCATCGAGGCCGAAAAAGGCGCGAATGCCGCGGGCGCCAAGGGCGTCATTTTCAACACCATCACCATTTCCGACGGCATCGCCAACGGCACCGAAGGCATGAAGTATTCGCTGGTGTCGCGGGAAGTGATCGCCGATTCCATCGAAGTGGTGGCCGGTTGCGAAGGCTTCGACGGGTTGGTGACCGTGGGCGGTTGCGACAAGAACATGCCGGGGTGCCTGATCGGTATGGCGCGGCTGAATCGCCCGTCGATCTTCGTCTATGGCGGCACCATCCGCCCGGGCGCTGGCCACACCGACATCATTTCCGTGTTCGAGGCCGTGGGTCAGCACGCCCGGGGTGACATCAACGAGATTCAGGTCAAGCAGATCGAGGAAGTGGCGATCCCCGGCCCCGGCTCCTGCGGCGGCATGTACACGGCCAACACCATGGCCTCGGCCATTGAGGCTTTGGGCATGAGCCTGCCCGGTTCCAGCTCCCAGGACGCCGTCGGCAGCGATAAAGCCTCGGACAGTTTCCGCGCCGGCCAGCAGGTCATGGAGCTGCTCAAGCTGGACCTCAAGCCGCGCGATATCATGACCCGCAAGGCATTCGAGAACGCCATCCGCGTGGTGATCGCCCTCGCCGGCTCGACCAATGCCGTGCTGCACCTTTTAGCCATGGCGCATGCCGTGGATGTCGAACTGACGCTGGATGATTTTGTCGAGCTGGGCAAGATCTCCCCGGTCGTGGCCGACCTGCGTCCCAGCGGCAAATACATGATGAGTGAGCTGGTGGCCATCGGCGGCATCCAGCCGCTGATGAAACGCATGCTCGCGGCCGGCATGCTGCACGGCGATGTGTTGACGGTGACCGGCAAGACCCTGGCCGAGAACCTGGAAAACGTGCCCGACTACCCCGAAGGCCAGGACGTGATTCTGCCGTTCGATCAGCCGGTCAAAAAGGACTCTCATCTGGTGGTGCTGCGCGGCAACCTCTCGCCGACGGGCGCTGTGGCCAAGATCACTGGCAAGGAAGGTTTGCGCTTTGAAGGCACGGCGCGCGTGTATCACGGTGAAGAAGGCGCGTTGACCGGGATTCTCAATGGCGAAGTCCAGGCCGGCGACGTCATCGTCATTCGCTACGAAGGACCCAAGGGAGGGCCGGGCATGCGCGAAATGCTCTCGCCGACGTCGGCAGTCATGGGCAAAGGGCTGGGCAAGGATGTCGCGCTGATCACCGACGGCCGCTTCTCCGGTGGTTCCCATGGTTTTGTGGTGGGGCATATCACGCCGGAAGCCTTTGACGGCGGGCCGATTGCGCTGATTGAAGATGGCGACAGGATCACCATCGATGCTGAGACCCGGCAGATTACGGTGGATGTTTCAGACGCGGAATTGGCCGAGCGCAAGACCCGTTGGGTGCGGCCGGAATCCAAATACAAACGCGGGGTGTTGGCCAAGTATGCGAAGACTGTGTCCAGTGCTTCGGAGGGTGCTGTGACGGATAAATATCTTTAAGGGATAGGTTCTGCGCTGTCTGATCTGGCGCATTCGCGAGCAGGCTCGCTCTTGCATGGGATCTTCATTGAACACAGGATCTGTGTTCGAAGCAGACCCCATGCAAGAGCGGGCCTGTTCGCGAAGAGGCCTTCAATATCACCAAGAATCAATGGATCAGCGCACAAGCCTCAAAGCCGAAACCGATCCACCGACTGCGACAGCTTGCCCGCCAAGGTCGACAGCTCATCAGTCGTCGAAGCCGTCTGGCCAATAATCTTGCTGTTGCCCTCCGACATCCCGGCAATCATGTCCACCTGTTGGGCAATTTCGTTACTGGCCAGGCTCTGCTCGCCGATCGTGCGAGTGATGTCATTCACCAGCTCAGTGGTATTGAGCGTCGCTTCGAGGATTTCGCGGATCGCGCGCTCGACGTCGGCCGTCACCGCCATGCCTTTGTCGACCTGCGCAACGCCCGCCTCCATGCTGGTCACCGCCTCGCGGGTGCTTTGCTGGATGCGCGCGACCATGCTGGCAATTTCCTGCGTGGAGGCACTGGTGCGTCCTGCGAGACTGCGGACTTCGTCGGCCACCACGGCAAATCCACGGCCCTGTTCACCGGCACGAGCAGCTTCGATGGCGGCGTTGAGGGCCAGCAGGTTGGTTTGATCGGCGATGCCCTTGATCACCTGAATGATGCTGAAAATCCCCTCGGACTCCTTGTCCAGCGTGCGGATCACCTGGGCTGACTGCTGCGCCGAACGCGCAATGCCATCCATGTCATTGACCACCTGATGAATCACCCGACCACCGTCCTTGGCCAATGCCTCGGCCTGGTTGGCCATGTTCAGCGCGCGTTCGGCGTGACGGGTGACTTCCTCGATGCTGGCGGTCATTTCACTGGCGGCAGCGGCCATGGTGCTGGCGGCGACGCTTTGCTGCTGGCTGCTGTCGGCGACCTGATGGCAGCCACTGCTTAACTGCACGCTCATGCCGCTGACGCCATGCGCATTGCTGCGAACCACCTCGATCATGCCGCGCAAGTCACGCTGCATGGTCGCCAGGCTGCGGATCAAGGCGCTCGCTTCGTCATTGTGGGTCGGTTCGACAATCGGCTCGCTGAGGTTGCCATGGGCGATGCTTTGGGCAATGCGGCTGGCGGTCTGCAACGGCCCCATGATGCTCGAAATTACCCAGCGTCCCTGGATCAGCAGTAACAACAGGCTGGCGATCAGCACGATACCCAGCGTGAAGTTGGCGCTGCTGATGGCCTGCTCGGTGTTTTTACTGGTCTGTTGGGTGCTGGTTTCGATCACCTCGCTGAGGGCTGCCATCTGGTCTTCCAGTTGGCTGAACGCGGTATTGAACGTGCCGAGTTCCTTTTGCGCGGAATCCGGATTTTCCAGCGCCAGACCGACAATGCGCTCGGCGGCGCTGATGTAGGTGTCGAGGCTCGGCTTGACCTTGTTCAAGCCCGCCTTGATGGTGTCGTTGACCGGCAACTGGAGGTTTTCACCCAGCACTTCACGAAAATGCGCCGCATGCTCCTCGATGGAACTGTGCACCTCGGCTTTGCTGCTGGTGCTTTTGCCCAGTCCGACCACCATCGCGGACAGCACATCGGCGCGCAGTGCGTCGTGCATCATGTCGGCTTCGAGGTGATTGCGCAGCGCGGTCAAGCTGACCTCGTTGTCCTTCACCGCTTCGGCCATCCGGGTGTTTCCCACGTAACTGACCAGGCTCACGATCAGCGCGGTGAGCAAGCTCGTACCAATCAGCAGCAACAAACGTAATTTTATAGACATGGGGTAGCCCTCTCGGTACGTCGCTTTTATGAACACGTTATCGGCGGCGCCCGCCACTCTTTGATGCCTGACGCCGGACTTTCAGTGTTTTGCGACATGCGGTAGTCACAGCCGGTGTCTCCAGCGCAAATTTCCCCTCTTCACGCCTGAACCTAGTGTCTGAACGCAAGTCTTAGCCGAGCCGTGAATTCCCATTGCCGCTGTCGTCTCATCAGAGCTGCCGTCCCATGCGCCAACCTCGCCTTGCCTTGCGTTTTGTCTCGCTCTGTTTCATGCCTTTGCTTGCTCTGTTTGCCAGTCCTGCTTATGCCAGTGGTGAACGGCAACTGGTGGAAGCCATCAACGACTACCGTGCCCACCCGCAACGTTGCGACAGGCGCCCGGCCCAACGTTTGGCCCCGCTGTCATTGAAGTCGAACCTGGCGTTGCCGATTGGCTATGGCGGCGGTTTGCGCGATCGATTGAAGGCTTCAGGCTATGCGGCGGTGACGGTGCGCACCCTGCGTGTGGTAGGCGCGCAGGACGCCGACGAAGCGTTTGACCTGTTTCAGGACGAATACTGCGGGGCGCTGCTGGATAACCAGTACGCCGACATTGGCGTCAGTCGAGCCCGAAGCGAGTGGCAGATCGTGCTGGCGCAACCCGTTCTCGATAGCCGTGTGGGTGATTCCCGTGCGGCGAGCAAGGGGCTGTTGGCGCAGGTCAATGCCGCCCGGGCCAAATCACGGATGTGCGGTCGTCAGCACTACCCCGCCGCACGACCGCTGAGCTGGAACCCCGCCCTCGGCGCCGCGGCGCAAGGGCACAGCAAGGCCATGGCCTATGGCAATTACTTTGCACACCGTGACCCCGACGGTGATGGCCCGGCGGATCGAGCAAGAGCCGCCGGTTACCGAGGTCGGCAGATCGGCGAAAACATCGCCGCCGGGCAGAGCTCACCGGGCAAGGCAATGGCAGGCTGGCTGGCCAGCCCCGGGCATTGCGCCAACTTGATGAACCCGATGTTTACCCAGGTGGGCGCGGCGTATGCAGCAGACGCGCGCAGTGATGAAGGGGTTTACTGGACGATGATGTTTGGTGCGCCGTAATCCTGATTCTGCGCTGTCGCTTCCGATTCGCTCCAGGGCTAGCGCTTACGCGCCAGGCGTTGCTGCCAATTGCCGCCATTGGCGCGCTGGCATTGTTCTTCAGAATCAAACTGCACATGGGCCGCGACCGATCTGACGTGTACATCCGCTTCGCTTAACGCTGTAGCCGTCAGTTCGACCATGCGTTCGCCCTGCCCGCTCGCCAGCGCCTGATCCTTGTTGGCCTGGGTGTCGAAAACCCAGACCACCCTCAGGCTGGAAGGAAACTCCTCGTAATCGACTTCGTGGGTCAGCCATTCAAAGCCGACGATGTGCGCTTTGGCCGTTTCACAAGCCTCAGTCAGGGTGACAATCAGGCGACGCTCGATGTGTGCCTGATCGCGTTTGCTTAAACCCATGGGGAATCCTTTGATGGTCGAAATATTAAACCGCTGTCAATCGTTCACGTCTTCGGGCAATCGATGCTCCCTGCCAATCAAACCGATTTCGCCGGACTCCAGGTTCCTGAGTCAGCCCACAAAAGGCCCCGCCAGCCACTGTCTGATGGAAGCGACAAGATCGGCAAAACCCGAAACCCGGTACATTTTCCCCTTGTTGAATAGTCTTCAACAGCTCCAGCCGCAACCCTTCCAGATCCTCTGATCGAGCGCCCATGCGCTTGGCGGTAGCGACCAGGACATCCGGAGGCATCCCGTCGTCCAACAGGGCCCAGATCGTTAGCGCTGATGGTTTTGTTCATGCTATCGAACCCCGACTCACTCGAACGGGATAACCGAAGTGTTCATCATCTAGCCCCGCTCGCCGTTGAGCATGGCCTGATGAAACGTCGGCAATTCTTTCAAAGCATACAACGACGCCTGCTGAAGCACGGACTCCCGACTGCCAGAAAATCGCTGCTTGCGGCTGAATACCGCCATTTCCTGCCCTGCCATGAAGGCCCATGCAAAGCAAACCGTGCCGGCTGGAATACCATCAACATCCTCCGGCCCCAGCAGCCCTGTCGTGGACACCGCCACGTTGGCCGGGCTGTCACGCAGCGCGCCGATGGCCATTTCCCGAGCCACTTCGCAGCTGGTGAGATTAAAGGTCTCGATAGTGATTGCACTGACTGCGAGCAAGCGTTGCTTGGCCTCGGGTGAGTAAACCACGTAGCCGCTTTCAATCAGCTCACCGCTGCCGGGCACCTGGGCCAGCAGCGTGATGATACTGCCCGCCGTGCAGGATTCTGCGGTGGTCAGCCGCAACGACTGTTGACGCAGATAATCGACGACTGTTTCAACGATCGACATCGCACTTAACCCGTTTTCCGTGTTTAACACCGAATCAAACTTCAGCCTCAGCTGTGCACCGGCGAAGCTCATCAACCGCTCCTCTTCCTTAGTGCTCGGTGATAATCCTCGCCCGCGATGGCGCGCAGGTACGCTTGATCGGCCTCAACCCTGAGGTCGCGCCATTCCTGCCAGCTCACGATTCCCAGGCGATCCATCTCGTCAGACTGACGAATCAGTTCCTCGTGATACGCATCGGGGCACTCCATGCGCAGCTTCAAGTCCTCAAGGACAAGATGCCAGGTGTTGAGCGCACGCAGCTTTTGCTCTTGCGCCGGAGTCAGCAGATTGGCAAACGAGTGCATGGCAGCGCCCCCCGAGAGTTCTTTCAGAATGGATCAATCCATCGTGAAAGCGGTTCAGGTGCACCGACCAAAGGCAGTTTTTCAAGGCTGCGCCCCAATGGTGAGACGCAGTCCATTGCCATGGCTTATTTCCCGTTAAGAAACTCGACCGTTTGCGCCGTACTCCACAACGCATTGGCGATGTAGCGATAGTTGATCAGCGCTGCCAGGTAGCCATCGCCCTCGGGAGTCGTCGGGCCGGCGGTGGCGTCCCGAACCACGGCCACTTCGAAGCCAAGCTCCAGCAGTTCACGCAGGTGCGACTCGACACAGAGGTTCGCCGCCATGCCCGCCAGAATGATTTGCGACACGCCGTGCTTGCGCAGCTGTAACGCCAGGTCATTGGTTTCCGGGCCGTACACCTTGTGCGGTGACGCGATGATGGTTTTGCCGTCAAGAATGTAGGGCTTGTACTCGGGCATGAAGTCGGCACCGGAGTTCTCGAAACCGTCGAGGGTCAGCGGCCCCTTGCGATCAAACATGCAGATACTGTGCATGACCTTCTCAAGCGGTCCGCCGAAATGCCAGTCGTGGTCACATGGATAGTAATAGTGCGGCGAAACGGCGACCGTGATGCCCGCGCCCTTGGCGGCCGCAAACAGCTGACCGATGTGCTTGACGGTATCGTGCTCGACGATGCTTTTTCCAAACACGCCCCAGCTCACGCCTTCGGGGCTGAGGAAGTCGATTTGCGGATCGATCACCACCAGCGCGGCCCGCGAGAGATCAAGCTTCATGCCGGGATCGGGCAGCGCAGGCTCTGCCGGGTCTGCATACTGGGGGGCGATGCGGTTCGAATCGTTGCTCATGACAGTGGACTCCGGTCGATAACAGGAAAATCGCTCTGCGCCATGGCGCCCGGGTGGGGCGTTGTCTACCATCGGCGAGAACTTCATCCTATTGCCCTGCCCTGCGCGGCTTTTGCCAGGACGTGCAGAGTCTTTACCCGGTCGTCTCTATCATGGATATCCTGTCCGAATTCTTCGAACGCACCAACCTTCAGGGCAGGCTGTTCTTCTCTGGCAGGGTCGATGGCACGCTGGTGCTCGACAAGCCTCCTGGCATGGCGTTCATCCATGTCATCAGTGAAGGCGGGATCGACATGGTGCAACCCGGCCTGCCGAAGATTTCCATCACCGAACCCAGCGTGTTGTTTTGCCCGAGCAGCTGCCGCTACCAGTTGCGCGCCAGTTCGGCACACGGCGCCGAGCTAATCTGCGCCTCGTTCCAGTTCGGGCGCAACGCCCTGCAACCCTTCCCTCTGGGCCTCAAGGAAACGCTGGTTTTCCCGTTCAGGGAACTGCAGAACATCACGCCCGTGATCGGCTCACTGCTTGCCGAATTCAAGGATCAGGCCCCCGGCAGAACCAAAGCGCTCAACCTGTTGCTTGAGTACATTTTCGTGGTGTTGGTGCGCCGTTCGGTCGTCGAGCAAAAGATTTCCAGCGGCCTGCTTTATGCGCTTCAGGATGGGCGTCTTGGGGCGGTTTTCCAACGTGTTCACCAGGAGCCGGAGGCGCTGTGGACTGTCGAGAAACTTGCTGGCCTGGCGAACATGTCCCGGTCGAAATTCTCTGCGTACTTCACGCAGATCATGGGTGCATCACCAATGGGCTACGTGACGGCCTGGCGGATGAAAGTGGCCCAGGACCTGCTGCGCGACGGGGTTCAGATCAAAGTGGTTGCCGCATCGGTTGGATACAGCTCGCAAGCTTCTTTCTCCCGTACTTTTCTCAACGTGATTGGCTGTCCACCGGCTGAATGGTTGAAACGTGATGCCGCTGGGGAGTGCCGCGGGTGACCGCGCGCGTGCAGCGGGTTCGGTCGGATGACGCGGCAAATGAAACTGCGTGAGCTCGCGCTTTTGTGTCTTCTAGCGCCTTGAGTTTTATACTTCTGTCCCGGTGGCCAATACACCGGGGTGCGGTATCACCACCGCCCATGGAAGACGTCCGCGCACGACAAATCAATCGAATGGAATCCATCACAATGAGTTTCACTGCTATACAAAAAGTCTCCACTAAAGCCTGGTTCGCGCTTGTGGCCCTGGTGACAGTTCTAAGCGGCATTGCAACGATTTACGCCACGTTTCACGAAACCAACCCCAACAATCCCCGCTTCATAGGTCGCTGGACGACCGATTACACCTACCCGATCACCAACGGCACGTTCGAATTCAAGGGAATGACAGAGTACTTCCGCAACGGACGGTACAACGTCAATGGCATTGTCTTTGTAGACGGAACCGTTGAAGCCAAACCTTACCGGCTTGAGTACAGCGTAAACGGAGCCGGCAGCTGGACGGCCGATTCCAGCCTGCTTTCGTTCACATTGGCTGACATGAAATCAATTCCCAAGTCTTACGTAATCAACGGCACAGCCATTTCCCCCTCGCTGGTTGCCAAGTTTGCCGGGCCCTCCTTGCCAAACTTTAGCGACGGCTTAGCGTCCGGCGCTTCCGACGAACTCAAAATCCTGATGATCAATGACAATGAGATAACGCTTGAGGGTAAAGACCCGGCAGGGAATGCCTTCACCCTACAGACGTACAGACAGCACTAGGTTTCAGCAGAAAAAGCGTTTGTGCCTGTGCTGCTGTCTTCGCAGGCAAACCACGCTTCCACAGAGATATAGGTCGATCACGTCTTGTGTGAACGACGCAGGTCAACCGTAGGAGCGTGGCTTGCCCGCGAAGAGGCCGGAACAAACAGCACATATTCCGAAGACGTCCCTGTTACCGCCCCAGCCTTTGCGACCAACGGCGTAAACCACCTCAAGCCCGCCACAATCCCTCTGGCCCGGCAGTCTCCGGCGCTCAATCAAACTGAACGCGACGACATGGCTGGCCGCTACAAATACCTGCTTACAATTTAGCCAGTCATAAAACCCGATCGTGTACTAACGAGTGTTAGTTTGGCCGCCTTATCGGTCCATGAGATGCCAACGTAGTCATGCGCATCAAACTTCCCAGTTTTCCTGCCTTCTGTGCTTACCTTCTAGTGTCCTGCCTGTTTGCGACCGCGTGGATCACCAATCCTGCCAATACGCACTCTTCCTTTGCCCTGATCAGCCCCGTGATGGCAGTGGCCGGCAAAGTGGCCAAGCCCATCTATACCAGCCGTTTCGCCTCCTCCGGGTTGGTGGATTTCGTGCATTCCTCGGCGGTCACCGCACTGCCCGACGGCAGTCTGATGACGGTCTGGTTTGCTGGCTCCCGCGAAGGCGCAGCCGATGTACAGGTGCGCTCCGCCCGGTTCGACTCGAAAACCGGCGAATGGGGTGCTGAACAGGTATTGGCCACTCGGGACTCGACCCAACAGGGCACTCGAAAATACATCCGCAAGCTGGGCAACCCGGTGGTGGCGCTCGCGCCGGATAATCGGGTGTGGTTGTTCTACGTGTCCGTGTCCATGGGTGGCTGGGCCGGTAGCGCGGTCAACGTGATGGTTTCCGATGACTTCGGTGAACATTGGTCCGCTCCGCGCCAACTGATCACCTCGCCCTTTCTGAACATCAGCACCCTGGTCCGGTCGGCACCGGTGTTTCATGCCGACGGTTCCATCGGCCTGCCGGTCTACCATGAGTTCCTGGGCAAGTTTGCCGAGTACCTCTACCTGAGCGCAGACGGCGATGTAATCGACAAATTCCGCATCAGCCACGGCATGAATTCATTGCAACCCGCGGTGGTGCCGCTGGATGGCCAGCGCGGCATCGCCTTGCTGCGTTATGCCGGCAACACCCACCACCGTGTCCTGGCGACCCGCACTGAAGACGCCGGTCAAACCTGGAGCGAACCTTATCCACTCGACCCCTCGAATCCGAATTCCTCGTTGGCTGCGGTCGCAACACCCGAACATGGGTTGCTGGTGGCGCTCAACGACCTGCAGGAGGGGCGCTTCAAGCTGAGCCTGTATGGGACCGACGCCAAAATGGACGATTGGCGCTCATTACGCGACCTGGACAAATCCCCGGATCCACTGGGCGCGCCATTTTCTCCCGAAGCCTACAAGGAGATCATCGGCAGAGAATTCCGCGGTTCCAGCGGCGCACGCCGTCATTCACTGGAAGCGGAGTTCCTGGATAACCTCGACAACCGTGTCTGTAAAAACCAGGGGTGTGAATTCGAATACGAATACCCGTATTTCATCCGCAGTCCTGACGGTATGTATCACTTGGTTTATTCCTGGAACAACACCTTCATCAAGCACGTCACCTTTAACGATGCATGGCTTAGCGAGCGCCTCAAATGATCAGCCTGTGGCAAGCCCATCTCAGCTTCGCAATGATCATCTTCCTGCTGCTGCCGTCGTTCGGCTTGTCCAGGACCTGGCGGATCGCACTGCTGGCCGCCTTGCTGGCCGTCAGCTTCTTCTCGCCGGACGGCTTGTCGTTGGCCGCGTATTTGCGCAGCTACATTGATGACCTTGCGATCACCACCCTGGTGTTCATGGCGTGGGGCTGCTTGCGTCGACTGGACATGCTGCCACCGGCACGGGGAAGGACCGGCGTATTGATCCTCTTCGCCGCGATGGCCCTGGTGTTGTACCCGGCCACTCTGGGCATGAGTGATGTGGACCCCTATCGGTTAGGCTACAGCCCACGCCCCATGTTGATTTTCTTCGCAGTGCTGACGCTGGGCCTGTTTTACCTGCGTAACGGCCTGGCCGTCTTGATGCTGGCCAGCGCAACCCTGGCCTTCATCGCCGGGATCAAACCTTCGCAAAACTATTGGGATTACCTGGTTGATCCGCTGCTGGGTCTGTATTGCTGCGGGGCACTGCTGACGCTTGCCCTGCGCTGGACCTATCGCCGCTCAAGCAAGCGGCGCGGTGCAGTGAGCGACGAACTCAAATCCGTTTGAGATTTAACGACTTTTTAACAGGGGAACAAGGATGGGTTGGCTGCACTCGAGACGTTTACATTATTGGCTAGGCGCTACAGCGATTGCGTTTGCGCTGTTTGCACTGCTGAGGATGGCGTTCTTCTTCGGCTTTTCCGGGTTCGAACCCAAAGCCCTGATCGACACAAAGGGCGTCTGGGAAACCCTGAGCATCGGCTTCAGTTTCGATTTGCGCCTGGCCATCCTGACCATGTTGCCGTTGGCGTTGCTGGCCTGGATGCCTCGCTGGAACCTGCTCCGCAGCCGCCTGCTGCGCCGTATCGCACGCGTCTATCTGGTCGCCGCCCTGAGCGTTTTGCTGCTGATCTACATCATCGACTTTGGCCATTACGCCTACCTGGGTGTGAGGATCAACGCCACCGTGCTGCGCTTCATCGAGGATGCGCAGATCTCCCGCGACATGGTTTGGCAGACTTACCCGGTGATCTGGATTTCACTGGGCTGGCTGGTAACGATCGCGCTGGTGACACTGGCCCTGGTGCGTCTGGAACGCGTCACGCTGGACCGCCCTCGCAAAGCCATTCGCAAGCTCTCCGCGACGTGGGGCGGTGCGTTGATGGTCGTCCTGGTGCTGCTGGGCATTTTGGGTCGTGTCGAAAACATGAACCTTGAAAACCCCGTTCCGTTGCGCTGGAGCGATGCGTTCTTCTCGGGTAATAACCAGATCGCCGCACTCGGCCTGAACCCGGTGCTGTTTCTCTACGATACGGGCAAAGTCGGCCAATCGCGTTATGACGAGGCGCAAGTGCGCGAACATTACGCGGTCATGGCCAACTACCTGGGCGTCGACAAACCCGACCCGCAGACCCTTGATTTCGTGCGGCACCAGGCCCCCCAACCGTACAAAATCCCGGGCTCACGTCCCCCGAACGTGATGTTCATCATGCTTGAATCGCTGGGCACCAGTGCTGTCGGGGCCTACGGCAACCCGATCAATCCGACGCCCAATCTCGATCGGCTGGCCACTCAGAGCTGGTTCTTCGAGCACTTCTACGTACCCGTAACGGGGACCGCGAAAACCGTCTGGGCCAGCATCAGCGGGGTGCCTGATGTCACGCGACAGGAAACCGCGACGCGTAATCCGCTGATCACCCAGCAAAACACGCTGATCAATGCGTTTACCGGTTACGAGAAGATCTACACCATCGGCGGCAACTCCGGCTGGGCCAACATGAATGCCCTGATCCGGCAGAGCATCGACGGCGTGCGTCTGTTCGAAGAGCGGGACTGGAAATCGCCGGTGGTGGACGTCTGGGGTATTTCCGATCTGGACCTGTTCAAGGAAACCGACCAGATCCTGCAAGCACTGCCCAAGGACAAACCGTTCTTTGCCTATGTGCAGACGGCCGGCAACCACCGTCCGTTCACGATCCCAAAAAGCAATGACGGCTTCGAGGTCAAGCACCCTACCCTGGCCGAAGTGCAGGCCGCCGGATCGCGCAGTGTCGAGCAGTACAACGCCGTGCGCCTGCTGGACTTCAACCTCGGCCGCTTGATGGAAATCGCCAAGGCCGGTGGCTGGTACGAAAACACCATCTTCGTGATGTTTGGCGACCACAACACCCGTATCGCGCAGATCCCGTTCCTGGCACCGGCCTACGAGCAACTGGGCCTGGAGAGCAACGCGGTGCCGATGATCATCCACGCACCAGGCTTGATCGGGACGCGCCAGGTCAAGGAAGCGGTCGGCCTGGTGGACCTGCTGCCCACCGTGGCGGGGATGGCCGGCCTTGAGTTTCGCAACAGCGGCATGGGCCGTGATATCCAGCAGCCCGCGCGCGAGGGTGAACGCGTGGTGCCGCTGGTATTGCGTGAGGGCACGTTCCCGCTGATTGCCGGCGTGACTCAACACTACATGGTGCAGATGGAGCACGACGGCAGTTCGCCGACCCTTCACGACCTGGCCTCGATGACGCCACGGGACAACGTTGCCGAGAAAAACCCTGAAGAGTTCAAACGCCTGTCGGCGCTGACCCGCGCCATGCATGAAACCTCACGGTTGATGCTGTACCAGAACGTTCGAAAGTAACCGTTCAAGCCCCGCAAACCCGCGTCTATGCTCCAGATAGACGCGGGCCCTCCCCGCGACACCCGTAAAAGACTCTGTCTATTACTCCCCAATACTCCACCTATTAGCTGACTTCCCAAGTGGGGTCTAACCTGTATCCAGCGCTGGCGGAACAAGCTGGCCGGTTTAGTGCTGATAAGGAGACAGGAATGAGTCCGAAGCTTGACTAGGCCACCTGTGGGCCACCGCGCAGGCAACTCGATTGCCGCAGTTCAGAATTCCCGTGTGGTCCAGACAATCAGTTGATCCAACTGTGGGTCCTGCAGCCTATGTCATTGAATTCGCTCGTTGCTATCTAACGCCCACCCCGGGCCGATAGCCGGATGAAACACGACCAAAGGTAGCTCACACATGGCAAATGAATCGAAATGCCCGTTCAATCACGCCGCTGGCGGTGGCACGACGAACCGCGATTGGTGGCCGAACCAACTGAATCTGAAGATCCTGCACCAGCACTCGTCCCTGTCCGACCCCATGGACGAGGGCTTCAACTACGCCGAAGAATTCAAGACCCTGGACTTTGAGGCGGTCAAGCGCGACTTGACGGCGCTGATGACCGATTCGCAAGACTGGTGGCCGGCGGACTTCGGTCACTATGGACCGCTGTTCGTTCGCATGGCCTGGCACGCCGCAGGCACTTACCGCACAGGTGACGGTCGGGGCGGCGCCGGCTCGGGCCAACAGCGTTTTGCACCGCTCAACAGCTGGCCGGACAACGTCAGCCTCGACAAGGCGCGCCGGCTGCTCTGGCCGATCAAGCAAAAGTACGGTCGCAAAATTTCCTGGGCCGACCTGATCGTCCTTACCGGCAACGTCGCGCTGGAGTCCATGGGCTTCAAGACCTTTGGTTTTTCCGGTGGCCGTGCGGACGTCTGGGAACCCGATGAAGACGTCTACTGGGGCTCGGAAAACAAATGGCTGGGCGGCGACACCCGCTACGGCAAAGACGACAATGCTCCCGTGGAAGCACCCGGTGACGGTCCACTCGTGGCCGAACCCGGCAAAAACGAGGAGAGCCGTACCGAACACGGTCGCAATCTCGAAAACCCGCTGGCCGCCGTGCAAATGGGCCTGATTTACGTCAACCCCGAAGGCCCGGAAGGCGAGCCAGACCCGGTCAGATCCGCCATAGACATCCGCGAGACCTTCGGCCGCATGGCAATGAATGACGAAGAAACCGTGGCGCTGATTGCCGGCGGCCACGCCTTCGGCAAAACCCACGGCGCCGGACCCGCCGACAACGTAGGCGCCGAACCTGAGGCGGCGGGACTCGAAGCACAAGGCCTTGGCTGGAAGAACAGCTTCGGCACCGGCAAAGGCCCGGACACCATCACCAGCGGCCTGGAAGTGACCTGGACCACCACACCCACCCGGTGGAGCAACAACTACCTGGAAAACCTGTTCGGCTTCGACTGGGAACTGAGCAAAAGCCCGGCCGGTGCGCACCAGTGGGTTGCGAAAAACGGCGCGGGCGCCGGCACCATCCCGGATGCTTTCGACCCGTCCAAACGGCGTAATCCCACCATGCTGACCTCAGACCTGGCCCTGCGATTCGACCCGATCTACGAACCGATCTCTCGGCGCTTCCTGGCCAATCCGGATCAGTTGGCCGACGCCTTCGCCCGTGCCTGGTTCAAACTGATCCACCGTGACATGGGCCCCCTCTCCCGCTACCTCGGCCCGGAAATGCCCGGCGAAGAACTGCTGTGGCAAGACCCGATCCCGGAAGTCGACCATGCTTTGGTCAACGACAGCGACGTCGCAGCGCTCAAGAGCAAAGTGCTTGCCTCGGGCCTGAGCGTCTCGCAATTGGTATCAACAGCTTGGGCAGCAGCTTCCACCTTCCGTGGCTCCGATAAACGTGGCGGCGCCAACGGCGGTCGTCTGCGTCTGGCGCCGCAGAAATCCTGGCAAGCCAACCAGCCTGAGCAACTGGCGAACGTGCTGGCGAAACTGGAGAGCATCCAGAGCGAGTTCAACAACAGCGGCAAGAAAATCTCGCTGGCGGATTTGATCGTTCTGGCGGGTAATGCAGGTGTCGAACAGGCCGCAAAAAATGCCGGCCACAGCGTCACCGTGCCGTTCACACCCGGGCGGATGGACGCCTCGCAAGAGCAGACGGATGTCGAGTCTTTCGGCTTCCTCGAACCCATCGCCGATGGCTTTCGCAACTACCTCAAATCCCGTTACAGCGTGTCGGCCGAGCATCTGTTGATCGACAAGGCGCAACAGCTGACGCTCACCGCGCCAGAAATGACCGCGCTCGTGGGTGGTCTTCGCGTGTTGAACACCAACGTCGGGCAAACAAAACACGGCGTGTTCACCCAGCAGCCAGAGGCATTGACCAATGACTTCTTCAAGAACCTGCTGGACATGGGCGTGGAATGGAAACCGACCTCAGAGGCCAACGAGGAGTTTGAAGCACGCGATCGCAAAACCGGCGAATTGAAGTGGACCGGCACGCGGGTTGATCTGGTCTTCGGCTCTCATGCGCAATTGAGGGCGCTGGCTGAGGTGTACGCGAGCAGTGATGCGAAAGAGAAGTTTGTGAAGGACTTCGTGGCGGCGTGGACCAAGGTGATGAACCTGGATCGCTTTGATGTGAAGTGATGCCGTTGTTGAATCTGTGAGCCTGAAAGGGGCCACCTCGATCCAGTGATACGGAGAGACGTGGCCCTTTTGTCATTTGCGGGTGCCTGTCACCCCGCACCGGTCGCAATCATCACAGGATTCAGTAACCCACCCCACGAACACCACCCGATGCCCTGATGGATTCGCCGGTGACCCAATGCGAGTCGTCGGACGCCAGGAAAACGGCCAGCGGCGCAATATCTTCGGGCTCACCGAAACGACCAAGCGGCGTACCGGCGATCAGCTGTTCACCAAACGCTCCGGCGAAGTTGCCCTCCGTCGCCGGCGTATTGGTGTGACCGGGCAAGATCGAGTTGACCCTGATCCCTCGCGGCCCGAGCTCTCTGGCCAAGGCAAACGTCAATGTATCAACCGCGCCCTTGGTGGCCGAATAAACGCTGGAGGCCAAGTAGGGATCGGTGCTGAGAATCGAGCTGATGTTGATGATGCTGCCCGAGGGGCCAAGCAGCTTGACGGCTTCTCGGACCGCCAGGAGATACCCGAGCACATTCAGATTGAATTGCTGGTGGAACGCGTCCTCGGTGAGGTCTTCGATCATTTGAAATACCGCGACGCCCGCATTGTTCACCAGAATATCCAGCGCCCCGAAGTCCGCCTTGACCGTGTCGAACAGGCGGACCACATCGGCTGATTGGCTGATATCCGCCTGAATGGCGACGGCTTTACCGCCCTGTCCCTGAATCTGCGCGACCACCGCATCGGCGTCGGCTTTGCTCGACGCGTAGTTCACAACGACCGTTGCTCCTGCCGCGCCCAATGCTTTGGCAATACCTGCGCCGATGCCTTTCGATGCGCCCGTGACAACAGCAATTTTTCCTTCGAGTTTCATGAGGCTGACCTTTACCTGAGTTGATTGATCCATCGCAGGTCTGCCTGCCATCAGGTTTTGAAGGCCTGAATGCAACCTGCCGCTTGCCCCCAGTATCCGGGCAGGCGAAGGACAAACGGTTGCCAGTTGTTATCGAATGCTTGCCTATTTTTCTCGCATGGCTTGCCCTGCTCGCGGCGATGGCTCATGTTCAGCGCATGAATCCTGCGATCGAAGAACTGCGCCGCCTCGTGATGCGCGCGGAAAACAAGTGGACGGACAGCGGGCTGCCGCGTGTGACGATGGTCCAGGCGGAGGCGTGTGCGAGCCAGGTGTATCAGCCGATGCTGCACCTGGTGCTCCAGGGTGCGAAAACCTTGTCTATCGGCGATCAGGTTTATCAGTATCTGCCGATGACCTACTTCCTCGTGCCGGTGGACGTGCCCGCCACCGGTGAGATACACCCCGGCGGACCAGGCTTGCCCTATCTTGCGATCAGCCTGACCCTGGACCCGAGCGTCATCACGACGCTGCTGACAACCGACATCAAGACGACCGCGCCGCCACCCGCAAGCCGCTTTGCGGCGGTGCCGGCACAGGCTGAAATGATCGACGCCTGGTTGCGCATGATGCGGCTGATGGACCGCCCAAACGAAGCCGCGATACTGGCGCCGATGCTTGAGCGGGAGATTCTGTTTCGAGCCTTGCAAGGACCGCTAGGGCCGATGCTGCGTGAAATCGCTCGCCCGGATGGTCGTCTGGCGCAGATACGCCGCGCCACCCAATGGATCCGTGAGCACTACACCGAACCCTTTCGCGTCGAGCCACTGGCGACCATGACCGACATGAGCGTTGCGGCGTTTTATCGGCATTTCAAATCCATCACAGGCATGACGCCCATTCAATATCAAAAGCGCCTGCGCCTGCTCAGGGCTCGCTGGTTATTGCTGTTCGACCCTCGCGATGCCGCTTCAATTGCCTTCACCGTGGGGTATGAAAGCGCATCACAATTCAGCCGTGAATATGCACGCCTGTTCGGGATGCCTCCGGCGCGTGATGCTGCAAGGTTCAGGGCGCCCGTTGTCCCGGGTGATACTGACATGACAACGCTTGATTTGCGGCTTGAGCTTAGTCCTGCCTGACAATATCGACCGAGGGGTTGGTCGAACCCTATCTTCAATCGAACCCCTCCACGCCTGAAAGGTCTGCTCCTGTAGTACTTCTCTGGAATGAGCTCTCATGTCTGCGCACCAAAGCCTTGTTGTACTCGCTCGGGGAGGCTATGCCGCTCGCGGCGTTCTTTACCTGATCATTGGCATCTTCGCGCTGCTGGCGGCTCAAGATTCGACAAAACCCAAAGACAGTCACAGGAGCCTGGAGGCCGTGTTAAGCCAGCCTTTCGGTTACGTTTTAGTCGGATTGGTGGTCGCAGGCCTGCTCGCCTTCGCCTGTTGGCGAGTGCTGCAAGCCCTGCGCGACGTTGATCATCATGGTCACGAAATGAAGGGGTTGGTCATCCGGGCAGGACTGTTGGCAGGAGGTTTGGTCAACGGCGCGCTGGCGTTTTTTGCGTTGGGCTTGCTCATCAGCGGCATCAGCAGCTCGGGCGATTCCGGCGGCGGGCAGACCAGGGATCTACTGGCGCATCTGTTGTCCTGGGAACACTCGAATGTCGTGGTCTACCTCGTCGCGCTCATCCCTCTGGGCGTAGGCATTGCTCACATCATCAAGGGCTGGAAGTCGTCGTTCGAGAAATATTTCGAAGCGGACGAAGACGTCATGCGCTACGTCCGTCCGGTCTCTCGATTCGGTCTTATCGCCCGTGGCGTCGTGTTCATCGAGATCGCCCTGTTGCTGATCATCAGCGGCTCCCGCTATAAAGCCATGGACCCGCCCGGCATGAAGGAGGCCCTCGATGCGCTGCAGAACCTGCCGGCCGGCGGCGTCATCTTGATGGTGATGGCCCTGGGATTGATCGCCTTTTCGGTGTACAGCTTATCCGAAGCCGCCTGGCGCAAGATCAACATGGATGTGCCTGGCGTACCGGGCGCCTAGCGGCATGAATGGCCGACCGGTTTTTACAACCCCCACACAGCTGACTTCAACGAAGGACTGATGATGACCTTTCTGATTTTTCTTTTAGCCTGCGGCGCGGCGGCCAGTACTGGCCTTCTTTTCAAACCGGGCCAGTGGTACGAATCACTCGTCAAACCGAGCTTCACGCCACCCAACTGGCTGTTTCCCGTCGCCTGGTCGATTATCTATCTGTTGCTCGCCTGGGCCGGTTACCGGTTGTCCCTGATACCTGGAAGTCAGGTGGTGCTGGCGTTATGGGCGGCGCAGATTGCCCTGAATACGCTGTGGACACCGGTGTTTTTCGGCGCACACCGCATTTTTGCCGCGATGGTGATCCTGACGCTGCTCTGGCTGGTGGTCGCAGCGATGGTGGTGATGGCGATGCGGCTAGATGTGATCACAGGCTTGATCCTGTTCCCCTACCTTGTGTGGCTTTGTGTGGCGGCAGCGTTGAATTTTTCCATCTTGCGCAATAACCGCGGATAGCGAACTTCGAGCAGCTAACTCGACTGCTGTTGTTTCACGACTCGCCGTCGACAAGTCTCACCCTGTGGCAGTCAGACGGCCCCAGTTTTTGCCCGCTTGATGAACGAACATCCATCGGCATCAGGGCCTGGCCGGATGCCTTGTCCAACAGCACAGAACGCGTTTCCTGCGGCTGGAACAGGAAACGTTCGCCCCACTGCCTCATGCTGACCACCACCGGAAAGATCTCACGTCCTTTGTCCGTCAGGACGTACTCCTTGTAGGCGCTTCCATCTGACGCCGGTCGAACGTCGAAGACCCCGACCTCAACCAATGCCTTTAGCCGCGAGGCCAGGATATTTTTGGCCACGCCCAGGCTCTTCTGAAATTCGCTGAATCGGCGAATATCGTCAAAGGCGTCGCGAAGGATCATGAGCGACCAGCGATCCCCAATCACCTCCAGTGTTCTTGCTACCGGGCATTCGCTGCTTTGTGGTGAAGTGCCTTCGACCATCGTATCTACCTTTTGGATAACGGTTGCCAAGTCTGCCGACCAAGCTGGTTGCAATTTGAAACTTGATTCAGCAATAATCGAATCCGGTTTTTAATTGCAACCAGCTTAACGCCATGGAGGCGCTTATGACAGCAGATGCCAACGCAATAGCCAAACGTAGCACCGGGCAGCCTGTGGGATTGCCGCCTACGGAAACCGGAGAATGCAGTAGGACTGGCCAATCCTCGGGGCTTTCTCCGTCACTCACGTTATTGTTTTCTGTCACCTGCGCGCTAGCCGTCGCCAATGTTTACTTCGCCCAACCCTTGCTCGCCTCAATGGCTGAAAGCCTGGGGGTCACTTCAGGAGTGATCGGGGTCGTGGTGACGGCCACTCAGGCCGGATACGCGCTGGGGTTGTTGTTCATCGTACCGCTGGGCGACAGGGTCAACCGTAAACGGATGATTTTGACTCAAGTGATGCTGTCTGCCCTCGCGCTGGCGGCCGTCGGCGCTTCACAGCAGTGGCTGGCTCTCTTGGGCGCCATGATTGTGATGGGATTACTCGCAGTGGTGGTTCAGGTGCTTGTAGCCTATGCCGCCGCGCTCGCAACGCCCTCACAACGCGGGCAGGCCGTGGGGACCCTAACAAGCGGAGTTGTCCTGGGCATTCTTCTGGCGCGGTTTATCTCTGGGCTGATCGCCGATCTGGCGGGCTGGCGCGCCGTCTATTTCGTCTCCTCAGGATTGATGCTGACCCTCGCGGCGGTCCTGTGGAAAGTGGTGCCCGCCACGGCGTTGCCACGCAATCAAGACACCTACCCCGCGCTGATCCGGTCGCTCTTCAAGCTGTTCATGACCGAACCGGTTTTGCGGGCCAGGGGCCTGTTGGCCTTGCTGATCTTTGCCGCTTTTTCAGTGCTGTGGACCTCTATGGTGCTGCCGTTAAGCGCTCCGCCGCTGTCGCTTTCACACACGGCCATCGGCCTGTTTGGCCTGGCGGGCGTTGCCGGTGCCCTGGCTGCAAGAAGAGCCGGCCAGTGGGCCGATAGAGGTTGGGGTCAACGCGTGACCGGCCTTTCGCTGGGGCTCCTGACGCTTTCCTGGTTGCCCATCAGTTTTGCCCAGACGTCCCTGATCGCGCTGGTTTTCGGTGTGGTCGTGCTCGACTTCGCGGTGCAAGCCGTGCACGTCACCAATCAGAGCTTCATTTTTGCGGCACGACCCGACGCGCAAAGTCGGATGGTCGGCGCCTACATGTGCTTCTACTCGGTCGGCAGTGCGCTGGGGGCGGTCGCCGCAACCCAGGTTTATGCGCGCTGGGGCTGGATGGCAACAAGCGTGCTTGGCGCCTTGATCAGCGCTGCGGCTTTGGCGCTTTGGGTTTTTACGAGTCATCTATCACCGACCAATCAAGGAAGATCAGCATGAAAGCCAGGCACCTGCTACTCGCCATCTCGATTACGGCCATCTGGGGTGTGAATTTTTCAGTGATCAAACTGGGCCTCACCACCGTTGACCCGCTGATTCTTGCCGGCATTCGCTTTACGCTTTGCGCACTTCCAGCGATCTTTTTCATTCCGAAACCCGATGTACAGTGGCGCTACATCATTGGTTACGGTCTGGTCTTCGGCATAGGACTCTGGGGCGTCGTCAACCTTGGTATCAAGTCGGGCCTCTCCGCTGGCATCGCTTCGCTGGTGCTTCAGTTCAGCGCTTTTTTCACGATTCTGCTGGGCTCATGGGTATTCAAGGAGACCATTTCCCGCTACCAACTGGCGGGCATGGGCATCGCCTTCTGTGGCTTGTTGAGCATCATCTCGATTGTTGACGGGACAGTGACGACGGCAGGGCTGATGCTGGTGCTGCTGGGCGCGGTGGCCTGGAGTGCGGCCAACGTAATCAACAAAAAAGCCAGAACAACTCAGGTCTTTGCTTTCCTGGTGTGGTCCAGTGCTTTTTCGCCCATCCCTCTTTTCGCGCTTGATTACGCGGTCAACGGCTCGACGGGTTACAGCGCATTGGTGAATCAACTCGACTACCGTGCCGTCCTGTCGATCCTGTTCCAGGTCTACCCCAACACCCTGTTCGGCTACTGGGTGTGGAATTCACTCCTGAAACGATACCCAGTGTCTACCGTCGCGCCGTTATCGTTATTGGTGCCAGTATTCGGACTGCTGGGTTCAGTCATGATTTTCAATGAGCCCCTGTCATTCAACAAAATCGTTGCTGTCGTTCTCATCGTATCGGGGCTTGGCGTCGGTTTATACGGACAGCGTTTGCTCAGTGCCGTGCTCAGGCGAGCAGACCGACGCCATAGTGCAGCAGAAGCAAGTGCATCGCTGCCTCATGGACGGGCAACCAAGGCCACACGAAAATTCTTCTAATGCCGAGGCAGCGGTCGTTACCATGGACACGGGTTCAACCGGAGGAATGCAATGGAGCTGAAGTTCAGTCACGTCGATGTGCTGGTCAAGAACCTCGAAGAAGCCTGTGCTTACTACGCACAGATACTGCAAGCCAGGATCTCTAAAACGCTTGTCTGGGAACGCGGTGGTCTGCACGTGCGCTACGCGATTGCGTTGATCGGTGCGGAGCGATTCATACTGGTACAACCGCTGGCGGGGAACCTGAAGGCGCTCCTGGATTGCGCGGGCGAAGGCATGATTTACCGCCACTGCTACTCCACACCGGACATCGAGAAGGCCTATGACGAATTGATCGCCGCGGGTGTTCAGCCAGAAGACGAGAACGGAAAACCACTCGCCCGTGCGAACCTGCAATCTCCGTCCGGGACCCGCATCATCTGGCTGCCCAAGCGCTTCGGGCACTTCTCCATCGAGATATTGGAAGACAAGGCGTTGGAGGCCTTTATCGAGGATGCGTTTGCCTGAATGGGGCTGCGGTGAATGCCCGCTTTCGCCGGTTGGCGATCGATTGTCCCATCCGAGTTGACAGTCAAACCGTTTTCACCCTCTTTTTCCCTTTCCTGTAGATCATTAATCTGAGCCCATGTTGAACGAAGCCACTTACCCCTACAGAGAAAGGATTTCATCATGAGCAACGCCACATACAACCGCCTGAACAAAGACGACGCCGTAGTCCTGATGATCGACCACCAGACCGGTCTGATCTCGCTGGTGCAGGACTTCTCGCCGAACGAGTTCAAGAACAATGTGCTGGCTCTGGCTGACGTGGCCAAGTTCTTCGAACTGCCGACCATCCTGACCACCAGTTTCGAACAAGGCCCCAATGGTCCGCTGGTCCCGGAGCTCAAGGAAATGTTTCCGGACGCGCCCTACATTGCCCGTCCTGGCCAGATCAACGCCTGGGACAACGAAGACTTCGTCAAGGCAATCAAGGCGACCGGTCGCAAACAACTGATCATTGCCGGTGTCGTGACCGATGTGTGCGTGACCTTCCCGACGCTGTCGGCCCTGGCTGAAGGGTTTGAAGTGTTCGTGGTCACGGATTCTTCCGGCACCTTCAACACCACCGTGCAACAGGCGGCGTGGAACCGCATGACGCAAGCCGGTGCGCAAATGATGAACTGGTTCTCGGTCGCCTGCGAGTTGCAGGGCGACTGGCGCAACGACATCGAAGGCCTGGGCAACTTGCTGTCCCAGCGCATTCCGAACTACCGCAACCTGATGAACAGCTACTCGGCCATGGCAGCGCGCCAGGCATAAAGAAAACGGGCGATGATGACCTCATCGCCCGTTATCTTGTCAGCCTCATGGGACAGTCAGACACGCTGCCTTCTATGAATTGGCAGGAGTGGAGCATGACCGTTGTCGAGATCGAAGAGCGGCATTGACGAGGCTGCGGTTGTGTAAGAAGTGAGAATGAAAACAAGGCCGCCTTCGCGGCCTTGTGTGTTTTCAGGTGTTCAAGGCTGTCGCGTGCTGACTCGCTGCCCGCCTTGCTCGAACATCGCTTCGAAACGCGGTTTGTTGGCCGCGTAATAAGCGGCCACGGCCTGGTCAGAGGAGGTTTGGCGTGCCTGCATCATCAGCGCTTCCAGGTCCGCCTGGGGGATCGAGTAATGAGCGAAGAAATACGCCACTTCCGGGTACTGCTGGCTAAAACCTTTGCGCGCCATGGCGTGAATCTGCTCGGCGCCACCAAAGATATGCTTGGGATCATCCAGGTAACGCAGTGACCACTTGGAGAACATCCAGTGTGGGCTCCAGGCATTGACCAGGGACCATTTGTCACGTTTGAGGTTGCGGTCCAGCTCATTGAGCATGCCGGTTTCCGAGGAGGCCACCAGCTTGTACCCGTCGAGCTTGTATTCTTCCATGGCCTTGACCGTGAGCTTGTATTGGCCATTGCCGACTTCAGAGGTGAGGATCTTGCCGTCGAGTTTTTCCCGGACCTGCGGTTTGTTCAGATCCTCGACGCTCGCCACTTCACTGATGGGCACCGAGGTGGGCACGGCCATGCCGATCCGCCCTTCATACAGCACGCCGAGGTCTTCCAGCCGGTCCTTGTACTTGTCGTAAAACGCCTTGTGGGTACTCGGTAGCCACACCATCGGGATCAGGTCGATATTACCGTTGGCCAGCGCCTGGAATTGAATGCCAATGTCGGCCATCACCAGTTTGACCGGTTGCTTGAGATGTTCCTGCAACGCGGTGCTGGCCAGTTTGACGGTGATTTCGGTGTCGGACCAATTGACCCAGCCAATGCGCACGGGCTCGGGTTCAGCAGCCTGTGCCAGTGCTGCACTTGCTCCAAGCGCAAAGCCGAAAAGGCAGGCACAGGCTTTTTTTCGATACGGCGAACGAGCGTTCATCAGGCGTCTTCCTATTGATGTGGGATAGGCAGGTTGTCTTCATTTGAACGGCCTTACGGTCGTGAACAGTGCAGTCTTCGCTGCTTTAAGCCCGGGCAGCGCAGCCCTCTTCTTCTGCCCCTCGCAATCCCATGCATGTCATCCATCCAGAACACTGACGACGGGGTCTCTGCACCCTTTCGAGCTTGATCTTATCGACGAGTTTTGCGGCGCGCAAGAAAAATGTACACCTGTGTCAACGATGATTGACACAGGTGTACAGTTATCCTAATTTCAACTCGCCAAGCCCGATGAAGCCCCACTACGGAGCGCACCACGATGTCCAGCGATCCCTTGCTGCAACCCTACAAGATCAAGCACCTGACCCTGAAAAACCGGATCATGACCACCGCGCACGAACCGGCCTACCCGGTCGATGGCATGCCGCAGGCGTTGTATCGCGCTTACCACGTCGAACGCGCCAAAGCCGGCGTGGCCCTGACCATGACCGCCGGCTCCGCAGCCGTGTCCCGAGACAGCCCTCCGGTGTTCAACAACGTGCTCGCCTACAAGGACGAAGTGGTCAAATGGATGAAAGACCTGACCGACGAATGCCATGAACACGGCGCGGCCGTGATGATCCAGCTGACACACCTGGGCCGCCGTACCCGCTGGGACAAAGCCGACTGGTTGCCCGTGGTATCGCCCTCGCACCGACGCGAGGCTTCGCACCGGTCCTTCCCGAAGAAGATGGAAGACTGGGACATCGAGCGGATCATCAAGGACTACGTGGATGCCGCCGAGCGCATGAAGGCGGCCGGGCTTGATGGCCTGGAATTACAGGCTTACGGGCACCTGATGGATCAGTTCTGGTCACCGCTGACCAATGACCTCGAAGGCCCTTATGGCGGCTCGCTGGAAAACCGCATGCGCTTTACGTTCGACATCCTCAGGGGCATCCGCCAACGGGTCGGCGAAGATTTCCTGCTGGGTGTGCGCTATACGGGTGATGAACAACTGCCGGGCGGCTTCAATGCCAGCGAGGGCATGCAGGTCTCACACATGCTCAAGGACAGCGGGCTGGTGGACTTCCTGAACGTCGTGCGCGGCCACATCGACACCGACGCGGGCCTGACCGACGTCATCCCGATCCAGGGCATGCGCAATTCCCCGCACCTGGACTTCGCCGGCGAGATTCGCTCCGCCACGGGTTTTCCGACCTTCCACGCCGCGAAGATTCCCGACGTTGCCACCGCGCGTTACGCCATTGCGTCAGGCAAGGTGGACATGGTCGGCATGACCCGCGCGCACATGACCGACCCGCACATCGTGCGCAAAATCATCGAGAAGCGTGAAGAGGATATCCGCCCGTGCGTGGGTGCGAATTACTGCCTGGACCGGATCTATCAGGGTGGCGCCGCCTATTGCATCCACAACCCGGCGACCGGCCGGGAAACCACGATGCCCCATGACATTCCCAAAGCGGCGGTGAAGCGCAAGGTCCTGGTCATCGGTAGCGGCCCCGCAGGTCTGGAGGCGGCGCGCGTGGCCGGCGAGCGCGGCCACGATGTCACCGTGCTGGAAGCGGCCGACCGCCCTGGCGGCCAAATCCGGCTGACGGCACTGAGCGAGCGCCGACGCGAAATGATCGGCATCATCGATTGGCGGATGAGCCAGTGCGAGCGCCTGGGCGTCAAATTCCACTTCAACACCTGGGCCGAGGCCGACACGGTATTGGCCCATGAACCGGACGTGGTAATCGTTGCCACCGGCGGCCTGCCCCATACCGAGGTGCTGTCGCAGGGCAATGACCTGGTGGTCTCGACCTGGGACATCATCTCCGGCGATGTAAAGCCTGGCCGCAATGTCCTGATCTTCGATGATGCCGGCGACCACGCCGCCCTGCAGGCGGCCGAAGTCATCGCGCAAAGCGGTGCGACCGTCGAGATCGTCACCCCAGACCGGTCGTTTGCACCCGAAGTCATGGCGATGAACCTGGTGCCCTATATGCGCAGCCTGCAGGACCTGGCCGTCACCTTCACCGTCACCTATCGGGTCGAAGCGGTCGAGAAACGCGATGGCAGGCTCATTGCGACCTTCGGCAGCGATTACGGCAAGGTCCACAAGCAACGCGTGGTCGATCAGGTCGTCGTCAACCACGGCACGATCCCCCTGGATGACCTGTATTTCGACCTTCGTCCTCATTCGAGCAATGAAGGCGCAGTCGAACAGCACGACCTCATCGCGGGCAACGCACAGCACATCGTCACCAACCCGCAAGGGCGTTTCCAGTTGTTCAGGATTGGTGATGCAGTGTCCGCTCGAAATACCCACGCGGCGATCTATGACGCGTTGCGACTGGTGAAAGATATTTGACTCCACAGCCTCCTTCCCTGAGCGGAAGGAGGCGCTTCGGGCGCAAAGTGTGCGCCCAAACCGATCGACTACATGCCTCGCCGGGCCACTTGCGCGCCCTCCTGCACGGCACGCCCCACCATGGCTTCGATGCCCTGATCAGCCATCGACTGCAGCACGGCCGCCGTCACCCCGCGATAAGCCATCAAGTTTTCAATCATTTGCCGGGGATCATGGCTGGCGAGTAATTGACCGCCGCCCACCACCACACCTTGTGCGGCTCGTTGTGCGATCGCGGCCGGGATGCCCGCCGCCACCGCCTGATTCATCAACGCCTGATGCAACATCGCCGCCAAGGCAGGCCCGGTGCCGGACAGCGCGCTGAGGTAATCGATACAGTCCTCATCCGGCACTTCATCCGCCGCGCCCACGCACTCGAACAACCGTTGCACCAGCGCTCGGTCCTGCTCGCACAGGCTGGCAGGACAGCACCAAGGCGTGAACGATTGCCTGATTTCCACCGCCGCATTCGGCATCGCCCGTACCACCACTTCGGCGCCCGTTGCCGCGCGAATAGCCGCCGCCGGAACCCCGGCCATCAGGGAAATCACGAGCTTGCCCTTGGCGTTTATCCGCAGTTCGCGAAATTGTTCTGGCCGGATCGACAGCACAACGATATCGCTGAGATCCACCAGCTGCTGGTTGTCAGCCAGCAGCCGCACCGGTGGTTCGAACGCGTGGGTGCCGGACCGGTTCGAGACCAGCAAACGATCAGGACAGATGAAGCCGGTATCGAGCAGCGCCTGCGCAATCGCGCGGCCCAGCCAGCCGGTGCCACCGATGATGCCCAGGGTTCTATTCTGCATCGGGGGTGGCCTCCTCAAAGCTGTCGACCCGTGACACGAAAACCCCCGGCTCTTTTTCTGCGTAGCCGAATTTCCCATAAAACCGGTCGAGCTCGCGCCGCTTCGGTGCTTTGCCGGTAAATACGGTGACGTACTCAGGGATTCGCCGGAAACGCACGACGATATCCTCAGTGGTTTTCATGGAGATGTAGCCGATCTGGGTGAGATAGATCGTTCTGGCCCGAGCGTCGGCGGCCGCAACCTCATAACCGAACCGTCGGAACATCGCGGCCAGGGCATTGATTCGCGCTTCATCAGCCAGCGCGATTTCGGCGGACACCTCAGCCGATTGCAGCGCCCAGCTGCGCACGGCAAATTCAAACTGCGAGTCAAACAAATCAGGGTTTAACCAGCATTCGAAAACGTTGAGGATCGCTTCGGAAATACTTTCTGAATAACTCTCGCACTGGCCAATCAGGCCGCCGGTGTTCTTGTCCCGCCACCGCGCCAGCAGCGCCGCGAGCAACTGCTCCCGGTCTTCATAAAACCAGTAGAAACTGGTGCGCGACAAATTCAGCCGCTTGGCCAACGGCATCACCCGCACGGCGTCCACACCGGATTCCTTCAGCGCATCGTAAGCCGCGTCCAGCCAGCCATTGACGGAGCCACGCCAACCCGCTTCTTGCGCCTTGATTCGCGTCTTTCCTGCCTGCGGCATTTTGGCTTCCTCTTTGATATCTGATGTCCCGGCAACTGTACGCGGCTGCGTGCAAGGCGTACATAAAATGTACATCAACGTACATTTTTTAGACGGCGGTGGACACTGGAATTATTTTCAAGAGGCGGCATCGGCCTGACTTCACTGCTCACCAGGACGTCACCCTGACAATCGTCGAATCTTGACGTCCGAATTTCACGTAGGAAACCGCCCCCTGTGGCGAGGGAACTTGCTCCCGTTGGACGGCGAAGCAGCCCCAAAATCCGACAACATTTTAAACATGCCCACATCCCGTAGCTGCTGGCGAAGCCTGCGTTCGGCTGCGCAGTAGCCGCAAATCCGGCACGCACGGCTCAGCTGGCATTAAACACGTTCTGATTTTCCGACTGTTATTCAGCTGAATGCAGGATCCGCCATCAGCCACAAAGTAACGATTTTGGTCCTACACACCCGTTTGCAGGCACCAAAATCGCCGCCTATATTCGACCCGTCGCTGACCAAAGTTAGCGATTGGGTTTCGCAGCCCTACAGAAGTGATCACACCGCTAAAAACAACTGTGGCAAACTTTGCCGCCGTTCCGTTTTATGGCGGCTGTGTGTGGGAGACTTTCGGGTCTGCCGGCTTTGATCTCTTCTCCGGTCTGCGAACCCACACATAGCTGCCACCCCTTTGTTTCGCAGCAGAAAGGTGGCGCCTCATAATTCCTTGAAGAGCTCATCCTTATGTCCACAAACAATACGCCTCGCCGCTTCACCCCCATGTCCCAACTCGCCACCGACTACCCCGTCCTGCTCATCGACTACGACGCCCCGCTGCGCGAACTCCATAACTGCCTCAGCGAACGCCTCAACGCCGTCCTCAAATACCTCAACCTCATGGCCTGCACCAGCCTCCCCGACTATGCCGAACACGACATCAACACCGTCACCAACATCGCCCGGATCATGGTCCAGGATGTGAGCGATGTGTTTCGGGTGATTGAGCAGCGCGGGTTTGATGCACCCAAGAGTCAGTGATCAAAGTTGAGTCGTAAAAAAACCCGCACTGAGTTGCGGGTTTTTTGTGTTGTTCAGGCCTGTCGAGTTGGCGAGTGAATTGTCTTCTCTATCAGCGCCGCGACATCCTTCGCACCAAAACACCGGAATTTAACGCTGCCAGCGCCGGTATCCAGACGGATGATCTTCGTCATGAACCCGCCTTCAATAGTGACCTTTCGGATGAATGCCAGTGGGAGCTCAATATCCAGCGTCCCGTCCTGAACAAGACGGTTCATGGCATTGGCACTCAAACGAACCATTTTTTGCGTCAGCTCCATCTTCCCGCCGACCCAAAGTCCTCCGTATGCTTCCTTGAAGGCCTCCAGCACATCGCCCAACGCGTCCACATTGCCAGCCTCAGCCACGGAATATAAATCGTCCACGTTGTCGTAATTCACCTCGGCATCGGCCACCAGAAAATTGACCAACTTCGACTTCAAAACCTGTCCAGTCAACTTTGTCTCTCCATAATTTGAGTCGCAGCCCTGAAATCCAGATGCCTGTTTGTCGGTAAAAACGGCGTTCTATTGGGCGGCCAGCACTCATGCTAATATGCCATCATTCTTTCAATGAAGTACACCTGCATGGATGCCACGTCCCGCCCTTCCAGCTTTTTTTCACTGCTGACCGTTGCCCTGATCCTCTCTGGATGCCAAGCAACAAAACCCGCTCAAATCACAACACCTGAGGCCCAGCCGGGTTTTGCGGTTTTCAACAGTGTGCTGTTCGAAACACCCGAGCCGAACTCGATCGTGCGCGAGGGTGATCGGATCACCTATCTAGTGACTTCGTCCCCAAGTCCGGAACTCCATTATCTGGCCCGTTTCGACGCCCACTGCAGCCAGCCCGATGCGCAGATGGCTTACCGCAGCAAAGCGGGAATGTCGCTATTCGCCGCGAACCCGCGAGGGCGTTCGGAAGACTCCCGACAATTGCCTGCTGAACAAAAAAGCCGGTACCTGCAAAGTGCGCAGTTTAAGCAGGTGTGTGCCCAGACAGCACCTCCTCAATGGCGCGTGTTCTCCGCACCCGAGCATCAGGATTGGCAGATGATCGACCGCAGCAGCCTGAAAGTAACAGGTGATGAGGTGACTTTCTGGACGGCCCGCGTACTGCCCGGCGAGATGTTGATGCCCGGCAAAAACGCCTTGTATGGGCAGGTACGCCAGCGGTGGACGGCCAACTGCGCCCTGCAACAACTGACCGCGTTAAGCCATTTCTACCTTGATACTCACAGTCGTGTACTCGCTGGAAGCATGCAGACAGATCTTAAAGCCATCGGATCGCAAAGCCTCAGCGCCGATGAGCGTCAGCTGGTTCAAGTGGCCTGCGGCAAACCGCAATCGCTAGACCAATACACTCAATTTGAAGGGCGTGAGCAGTCGCCTTTCGAATTACCGGCCCCCGTCGTTGCCGCCCCGGTGTTGAAAGCCATCGAGGCATTGAATATGCCCAAACCGGAGAAAAGCATTCAGCACCTACGCCGGGTGTTCAAGGATAACTCCCAGCCAAGGCAGTATTCAGATGAAGGCGTGCGGCTCAACGGGCGTGACTCGACATACCTTTCAGGCAAGACGGGTAATCAACTGACGGAGCGTTATGAAGACCGACGCGGTCAGTGGGCCAAAGCCACGTTCCGAGGCCTGATTGTCCTGGCTGAAAGTCAATTCAGCAGTCGTGCAGGTGAGATAACGATTGAGGATAAAGCGCTGACGAACCTCAACTTCGAGGGCGATTGGGCGCACATGCCGGTCGGCGCACTCCTGCGATACACGGCGCAAGAAATGCGGCTTCAATACACTAACGGCGGGAAAGGTCCCAGAGCCCTGGTGCCCGTCGACGACAGATACAGCTGTGAGGTGCAGTCGCAGAAACCTGCGAGCACGTATCACCCGAGTTTGACCGGGACTGCCAAGGTACTCAGCTGCATAAAAGATACTTACCAATACAGCACCGACATTTACGTCTACCTCGAGGCGTATGGAATGTTTGTGCCGTTCCAATACGTCACGAAGAACGTGCTGGGCGAATGGACGATTGAGGTGGTGGAATCTTGAGTGGCCCGGCCTTTTGCATTTTTTGCAGCGCTACCCTTGCTCGTGCGAAATTGCGCTCCACTTGACCGCCCGCTTGCGTTCGACTTGACCAATCATTTGCATTGGTTCTGACCACCGATTGCATCGGATTTGACCAGCACGCTTTGTAACCATGATCGGCAGAGCACGGCCAGAAGCAATGGGATGGACTCCTCCTCACCTCGGCATCTTGAGTGCCAGACTGAAGGTACGAACCGCAGTCAACCGTGAGAAGGAGTCCACACATGAAGCTTATGCGCATTGGGGTCGACTTGGCCAAGAACGTGTTTCAGATCCACGGCGTGGATCGTCATGAGCAGCCAGTCTGGCGGCAGCGTCTGCCTCGCGATCGCTGGCTGCAAACGGTGCTGGAGAAGACCGAACCCGGCTGTGAGATCGGCATGGAAAGTTGTAGCGGTGCGCACCATTGGGCGCGGCAGCTACAGGCACGCGGATTTCAGGTGAGGCTGATCGCGCCTCAGTTCGTCAAACCGTACGTCAAGAGCAACAAAAACGACGCCAACGATGCCGAGGCAATCTGTGAGGCGATGAGCCGCCCCAGCATGCGCTTCGTCGCCGTCAAGACCATCGAACAACAGGATATCCAGGCGACGCATCGCATCCGGGCCGGCTTAATTGAACAGCGGACCGCCAAAGCCAATCAGGTTCGTGGGCTGATCGCCGAGTACGGCCTCATTGCGCCGAAGGAGTTACTGATGCTGCGTCGCGCAATACCGTGCTGGCTAGAAGATGCGGATAACGGTTTGACGATACGTTTTCGTCGTCTGCTGAAGGGTTTGTGGGATGACCTGCGCGCACTTGATGAGCGCGTGGGCGAACTCAATGGCGAGATATCTGCGATCGCGGCATGTGAGCCAATGGCCGTCCGTTTACAGCAGCTGCGTGGAGTCGGCCCGATGATTGCCACCGCGCTGGTTGCTGCCATCGGTGATGCCAGTCAGTTTGCCAACGGCCGACAACTGGCCGCCTCGCTAGGGTTGACGCCAAAGCAACACAGCTCTGGCGGCAAGGATCGACTGCTTGGCATTAGCAAACGCGGGGATGCTTATCTGCGAACGCTGATGATCCACGGTGCGCGGTCGGCACTGCGCACAGCAAAATCCAAAGACGATCGACTCAGCCAGTGGGCTGTCCGTTTAGCCGAACGTTCACATCCCAACGTGGCCGCTATCGCACTGGCCAACAAAACTGCACGCATGGCCTGGGCGATGCTGCGCAACGGCACTGATTACCAACCGGATCGGGCAGCGGCCTGAATTATTCACTCCAGGAGAATCCCCCCCACACCACGATTGCGAAGCAACCCGAGCAATGGCAAACCGGTCGAACCGGCGTCGGCAAAACCCTCTAATGTCCAGGTGCGTAAAGCACGTAGAAGCGATTGGGAGCCGACGCGCGAATAGCCCATCATGGCCCTGCATCAAAACGATGCCGTTGTAAGAGGCCGAATATACGTGTGCAGTCGGCACGGGCGCCAAAGCGAAGGAGGCTTGCAACGAGGAGGAGTCCATATACGGACATTCTATTCAGAGTGATTGGCACCGCCAGCCAGTCCGCAACCTCTCGCCTTTTGGGACTCGCATAAACAGCCTAAGATGCGTTTTGAAAACGGCCGGAAAGCTGAGATGAATTCCGAAACTTCAAACGCCCTGCTACCGATGCGGAGAGCCTGTCACTTTGAATTATGGAAAAGACGTTGCGGTTGTAGAGGACTTTCAAAGGCTTGCGCGCAATATAGACATTCAGTTTCCTGAACGCCTCGCGACTCTCATGGGAATAGCGCATACGCATCCAGCGACGGCCGCACTGAGTAGCCTTGAAGATTTTATATGGCTTGATGTCGAAGAGGCCGAGCGAGAAATCAATGAGTGGCTTAATCCTGATGACCAGCAAGGTCGAACCTTTCTTCCCTTTGCGGCTACAGGCGGTGGTGAGCCTTATTGCGTGGTTAGATTGGAAAACGGCGCTTCGGGGATTGCTCAGGTACTTCATTTTGCACAGCCATCTCCACTTGCCCATGCCGATATCTCTTCGTTCGTGACAAGGGAATACGTGCGCGTCGCTAGAGATCTGTCTAGGCTACCACCTAAAGCAGACTTCAGTGTTGCACTGAAAAGTGAAGTGGCATTGATCCAAACGGCTCTGCTACCCGCAGATTATGCACTTCTTGAGGCTATTTTCAGTCGACAGTGTGTTGCCATGAACTACCAGGCAGGGCCTCGAAGTATCCCGAAAATTGTCAAAGCTTTCATTTCTCAAGACGAAGAGGAATCTTTAGCCGCCCGACTGCGCCATCCGAGCCCAATTGAGTTCGAAGCTCTTCGTGCCTGGATGCGCTAATTGTCCATTTCGTGCTCGGGGCCTAAAAATGGGCAAGTTTTGGCCAATAAATGACTGCCGTGAATGGCCGCAATGAGTAGCACTCGGCCCTCTTTTAAAGGCACCGATCGGCCAGAAGCAGTCACTCGAACGAGGTTTTTACCTGATCGGTAGGAGGCATTAAAGACAGCTATGACACTTTCCAAAGGCGACTTCATAAAACTAACCCACGTCGATTCTACGAAGGCTGTGTATGTTGATTGGATAAATGCTCGTGATGCGGCGCCTGGGGATATCGCAGTCGTCAAAGAAACTTTTAGTACGGAGTCCGGACTCATCATCCGTCTACTGTGCGAGCCCCGGTCGGGCTTTCAAGAATGGTGCACCACATTTTATGAAGCCGATTTGACCTACGAACTGTTGCTCGTAAAACCAATTCACGATGACTAAGCTTGAAAGTCCGCTTCGGGTTATGGATTCCTGCCTCTCGCGAAAGGCAGGATTCGGCCAAAAGCGGCCCGTGGACACCCTAATGGCGAAACAGTAGCTTATGTAGCTAGCGGGCGAGAAATACTCAACAGCGGATCATCCCGCCCATGCCGTGTTTCACTTTGGACGATGTCGAGAAATGGGACCGAAAACTGAAGAGCTGATCTGCATTCTTGATCAGCTTGCAATCGTGCTTGAAAGCGATGGAGACACCCACTGGTGCTTTTGGATGCGTAAGGCAAGGGCACTATTGCTGGATTCTGATTACTATGGGATTGAGTATCTACTGTCAGCCTATGGCGGAATGGGCTCATTAAATGATCTCATTCTTGGTCAAAGCTATGTCGATGGCGTCCTTTCTTGGAATCCAGGTCATGTCGAGCTAAACGAAAAATTCATTGAATTGCGCAACAACGCTGAACAGCTCGCCAACGCAATAAAACGGTCTCAAACTTGATCAGGCACCTAAACAACGCCCCCGCAGCCACGTTTCTGTATTCCCTTCGCGCCAAACCTTAGACGGCAATAGATGAACCCAACTCTCGACACGGCAGCTAATGGACATCTGACACTCAGTTTCAACGAGTTGTCAGACGCTTGTTGGCTATTGCTAGCTGAAAACCTGATCAAACTCCGAGGGTTCAAACGATTGGGTTCACCTGTCATAAGCATTGATGAAAAAATTCACCAGAATTTCCAATGTGCTGAGTTCAGCCTCGCAGCCGGCTGGGACAATTGGTCTGGGCATTATTTGCTATCAAACTCAGTGGTGGGCGATGTTTTTCTGCAAAAGCTATTCGATCAGCTCCTGACAGGCGACTCAAGTCATTCGCTCCGCTTACTGGGAATGCGTGCCTGGGCGTTCGGGAACGTCTGCAATGGGTCGTTCTCTGCCGGTCATGGCCACACAGCGGGAGGGTCAAATCCGATGCAAATGATTGGTCAGGTCGAATGCAAATGGGTGGGCAAGTCAGTTCGATTACCCAGCTTGAGGCGGGCTTGAAAGAAAGCAATAAAAAGCCCGGTTGCAGGGCCGGGCTTGTCTAGCTGCGTGGGTTGACCAGCAACTAACCCCCACCCGAGTTTCCTCCGCTACTGCTACCACTCCCCTGCCCCTGTTCACCTGTCTTTTGATCCGGCAGGCGTCGGGCCGTTATCGGTTGTCCCGCCGTCGGCCCCTTTAGGAAGTGAACCTGCGTCGGGGTCTGCGTTGGTGCTTTTAGGTGCAGGGTCGCGGCTTTGACTCGTGCCATCAAGTAGAGGTGGTCCCGGGTGTTGAGTCAGCTGCAATCGCATACAGCGAACTGCCAGACATCATGACTGCGAGCGTCAGCACCGCCATTTGTGATTAATCATGTTGGTTCTTCCTGAGCGTGGGTAACACGACATTGGAAGGATTAGCCGCGAGAACGTGCCGGGCAGTGTACGAGCGGTTGACGTCTGTGCAGAAGTCGCGGCGGCAACCCTGCCCGCCTTCTCCGACCAAGGCTAAAGCCTCTTCACCATTGGCACACACGCCAACTGAAGCCCTGAAGGTGAATGGTAAATAGAAGGTTCGTCACCTACAAAACCGCAGCGCCGGTAAAAATCAGTCGCGTTCAACGTAGCGTCCAGATTGACCGCCTTCAGGCCCAACTCCCGCGCCAGGCATTCCAGATGGCTGAGCATCTTCAAGCCGATGCCTTGTTGCATGAAACCCGGCAGCACAAAGATCGCGCCGATTTCGCTGTTGTCCAGATCAAGCATCCCTGTCGCCACCGGTTCACCTTGAATGCAGCCCAGGTAAAAGTGCTTCTCCATTAAGTCGCTGTAACCGTCCTTGGCCGCGCCTGCCGTCCAGGCAAGCATCTGTTCTGCGGTATAAGCGCCGATGCATTGGTGCCGTATCGCTTGAAGGCGGATGTCGAATGCCATTTGGGCATCGCTAGGTTTGGCGCGTCTGATTTCGAACATTTCTTTCTCCGTTAACCATCGGTGCACGGAGAACTAAAAAGCCCCGTCCATTTCTGGCGGGGCTTTGGGTAACTACGTCAAATCCTGCGAACGCGTGACCTCACGGCCCGCCAGCGGCGGTCATGGAGGAGCACATCATATTCATGCGGGGAATGTAGGTCATGGGGCAATAGTGTTTTGGATGATCGGGCTTGTCAATTTTGAGGGGGAAAATAAATGCGTCCCCTTTTACCTCGTGATAAAGGTGACAGGTCCTTTGTTTAAATAGATCTGTCACCTTTTCCATATAGAAACCACCCTCCGTGGCGAGGGAGCTTGCTCCCGCTGGACGGCGAAGCTGTCCCGGCCTCCCCTCGTCACGAATCTGTACTATTTTTAAGACTCTCTGGATTGACCTGTTCCCGATCAGAACAGGTCGACGGTCATCAATGATCCGTAACAGGAGATTGCATCATGAAGCGCTTGCTTGGGGCTCTTGGATTCTCAACGTTACTGGTGGCATCGACGGTGTTCGCTCATCACGGCTGGAGTGAGTATGACTCGAGCAAACCCTTGCAGTTGAACGGAACGATCGAGGAGTCCGGTTATTCCCACCCGCACGGGTTCATTCGCCTGAAGACCGACGACAAGACCTGGAGTGTCGTGCTTGCGCCGCCATCGCGCATGGAAAACCGGGGGCTTTCCAGGGAAATGCTGAGTGTCGGAAAACGGGCTACGGTGGTGGGCTATCAGAATCGCAACAACCCCGATGAACTGCGCGCAGAACGCATCACGGTCGACAACAAAACCACTGAGTTACGTTGATGCAGACAACTGGCACCCGCGGTGGATCGAGTCTGGACGGCTGGCTGGACGATGTGGGTGACTCGCCACTCGGTTTGGCCATGCGAAGCGAGTTATGGCTGTATCCGATCGTCGAGGTGGTTCACATCATTGGCTTCGTGGTGCTTGTCGGCTCGGTCGTCATGTTCGATCTGCGGGTTCTCGGGCTGTCGAGAGATCTTCCGGTGACGGCACTGGCCCGCCACCTGCTGAGGTGGGGAGTCGCGGCCCTGCTGTTGATCGTCCCGGCGGGGCTGATGATGTTTTCAGCCCATCCGCACGACTTCGCATCTAACAGCGTTTTTATTCTGAAGCTGTGCTTGATCGGTATTGCGGGCCTCAACGCGGCTCTTTTTCATGTGGGCGTCTTTCGGTCAGTAGCCCGGTGGAACACCGACACCGCGGCGCCAGGAATAGCAAAAATCCAGGCGATATTTTCGATTATGTTATGGATCAGCGTGGTGCTCTGCGGACGATTGCTGGCTTACACCTGACTGGGGAGACATGAAAAAAAGTACCAGATCTATGCATCAAATAGATCCGATTTCCGCGTGTACTGGATTGGTCATCGCGATGCTGACCAACGCTTCGGCAGTCAATGTCATTTTCGCTCCTTGAAAGGTGATCGCATCCTTGGCGATCAATACGTTAAACAGCGCTATTGCTAATGACCGAGCATCCGTCCGGCAGCACAACCTTCTTCAGCAACTCGTATAGCCCAGCAGGCACCAACGGCGTTTCGCCAGTAATACTGTCGAGCGCCAGCCACTTCGCTACAAAGGCAGCGCCATCGCTTTCTTGAGCATCCAAGTGGAGCAGTTCATAGACGCTGGCATCCACGAATTTCGCATCGTAGACCTGCACGATTTCGTGCCCGGGCGTGCCGGCATAGGTGAAGATGTTTTCGAGTGTGCCCAACAGGCGAACATCGGTAATGGATAAGCCAAGTTCTTCATCGACTTCACGTAGTACGGCTTGGGCGCTGGTTTCGCCGAACTCGATTCCGCCACCGATTGGGCGCAAGAAGGGCTTTCCAGTAACGGGGTCGAGTGCTTCGTTGACCAGTATCCTGCCATCGTGATGGAAGATGCAGAGTGCGAGGGCTCGGATGCGGGGCGTGGTCATGAGGTGAAGTCCATTTGCTTTGATCAAACCCTGTAGCAGGTGCGTCCATTGGGCATGGCTGTTGGCCGCGGACGCAGCCTTCGGCAGCTGCTAAAGGATGGCGTCCGTTTTGATATCAGAAGTTGGCCGGGGTGTTAGCGCTGATGATTTCCGCTTCATCCTGGCCAATATTGCGGAACTTGTGAGGCAACGTCGTCGGGAAGTAATAGCCGTCGCCAGCGTTGAGCACGCTGATCTGACCATCAACCGTCAACTCAACCGTCCCCCGCGTAACCAGCCCGCACTCCTCGCCTTCCGAATGCACAATCGGCTCTTCCCCCGAACTCGCGCCAGGCGCGTATTGCTCGCGCAACAGGCGCATCTGCCGGCTCGGCACCGAAGCGCCAATCAACAGCAGCCGCAGCCCATGACGCCCAAGATCCGGCTGTTCATTGGCGCGAAACACGTATTGATGCTCACGCGGCGGTTGGTCGAAGGTGAAGAAATCCGCCAAGGACATGGGAATGCCTTCGAGCAGTTTTTTCAGGGAGCTGACGGAGGGACTGACGCGATTCTGTTCGATCAGGGAGATGGTGGCATTGGTGACGCCGCTACGCCGGGCCAGCTCGCGCTGGGACAGTTTGTAGCTTTCGCGTACTAATTTGAGTCGTGAGCCCGTGTCCATGACAGCCTTATGCGAGAAATACTTAAGGGTTATGGGGGTGGATGGCGGGCGACTTTTGGCCGCGAAAGTACCGCTTCCCTGTCCCGGAAATGTGAAAGGCGGGTATTAAATCACGTTTGGTGGTGTTGCTCAGCAGGTTCGATAACTGGTTAGTGAAAAAGCTGAGGGTGCTCATGTCAGACCGTTTGGCGATGTGGGTTCTGGGGGTGTCAGGTGGCGGTGATGGTGGCTGATCTGGCGCCATCGCGAGCAGGCTCACTCCTACAGTTTGGGCCGGGGCGTACACACATTCTGTGCACGCCATAGATCTCCTGTAGGAGTGAGCCTGCTCGCGATGGCGGTGTGTCTGGCGACGTCGATGTTGACTGTGCCGCCGTCTTCGCCAGCAAGCTTGGCTCCTACAGGGATTGCGTTGGGCTTAGATCCCGAACCGATCACGCAGCGCGTAATACGCGGCGCCCATGGCAGTGAGTGGCGCCTGGAAGGTGCGGCCGCCGAGCATCGGCATGTGCGGGAGCGAGGCGAACGCGTCGAAGCGTTCGGCGTCGCCGCGGATCATTTCCGAGATCAGTTTGCCGGCCAGGTGCGAGCAGGTGACGCCGTGGCCGCTGTAGCCTTGCATGTAGTAGGCGTTTTTCTCGATGCGGCCGAATTGCGGCATGCGGGACATGGTCAGCAGGAAGTTGCCGGTCCAGCGGTAGTCGATCTTCACGTCCTTCAGCTGTGGGAAGGTCTTGAGGATTTTCGGCTTGATCAGTTGCTCGATGTCGTCCGGTTCGCGGGCACCGTAGACCACGCCGCCACCGTACAGCAGGCGGTTGTCGGCGGTGAGGCGGTAGTAGTCGAGCAAGTAATTGCAGTCTTCGACGCAGTAGTTGTTTTTGATCAGGCTGCGCGCCACCTTTTCCGACAACGGTTCAGTGACGACGATTTGCGAACCGCACGGCATGCTTTTGCGCGTGACGCGGTTGTCGAGGTCTTGCGGCAGGTAGGCGTTACCGGCGATCAGCAGGTACTTGGCGCGCACGACGCCTTTGGCGGTGCGCACGGTGATCGGTTCGCCGTAGGTGATTTCCACCGCTGCCGATTGCTCGTAGATTTTGCCGCCCAGGCCGATGATGGCCGAGGCTTCGCCGAGGGCCAGGTTCAGCGGGTGGATGTGGCCGCCCTGCATGTCGAGCAAGCCGCCGACGTAGTTGTCGCAACCGACTTCGCGCTTGATGTCCGTCGCGTCGAGCATGGTCAGGTTTTTGTTGCCGTAACGTTCCCAGCTGCTTTTCTGCTCGGCCAGGCCTTTGAGCTGCTTTTTGTTCAGCGCAGCGAAGATGCCGCCCGGCTTGTAGTCGCACTGGATGTCGTAGTGCTGTATGCGCTGACGAATGATGTCGGCGCCTTCGAAGATCATGCTGCCGAGGACTTCGGCGGTTTTGTCGCCGTAGCGTTCTTCGATGACATCGACGTCGCGGCTGTAGGAGTTGACCAGTTGGCCGCCATTGCGACCGCTGGCGCCGAAACCGACTTTGGCGGCTTCGAGCACGGTCACGCTGTAGCCCGCTTCGCAGAGGAACAGGGCCGAGGACAGACCGGTGTAGCCGGCGCCAATGATGCAGACGTCGCAGTCCACAGCTTGTTCCAGGACGGGGAAGTCGCCGGTGAAGTTGCGGGTTGCGGCGTAGTAGCTATTTACATGAGTCTGTTTCATAGGTTTCTCCGATGGTCGCCGACACAAGCCGGCGGCCGCCGTTGTAGAAGTATTAGAGCTTGATCCAGGTCGCTTTGAGTTCGGTGTATTTGTCGAACGCGTGCAGCGATTTGTCCCGACCGTTACCCGACTGCTTGTACCCGCCGAACGGCGCGGTCATGTCGCCGCCGTCGTACTGGTTGACCCAGACACTGCCGGCGCGCAAGCCACGGGCGAAGGTGTGGGCCTTGCTGAGGTTGCTGGTCCACACGCCGGCGGCCAGGCCGAAGATGCTGTCGTTGGCGATGGCCAGCGCTTCTTCCGCGGTGTCGAAGGTGATCAGCGACAGCACCGGGCCGAAGATTTCTTCCCGGGCGATGGTCATGGCGTTGGTCACGCCGTCGAAAATCGCCGGCTCCACGTACAGGCCACCGGTGGCTTCGAGGGTGCGACTGCCGCCCGCGATCAGTTGCGCGCCCTGGTCTTTGCCGACCTGGATGTAGCGCAACACGTTGTCCAGTTGACGCTGATCGACAACCGCACCGACGGTGGTTTCCGGATCGAGTGCGTGCCCCGGTTTCCAGGCTTGCAGCGCTTCCACCAGCAGCGGAATGAACTGCTCGCGAATCGAACGTTCCACCAGCAAGCGCGAGCCGGCGGTGCAGACTTCGCCCTGGTTGAAGGCAATGGCACCGGCCGCCGCTTGTGCTGCCGCGCGCAAATCCGGCGCGTCGGCGAACACCACGTTCGGGCTCTTCCCCCCTGCTTCGAGCCAGACGCGTTTCATGTTGCTTTGCCCGGAATAGATCAGCAGTTGCTTGGCAATCGCGGTCGAGCCGGTGAAGGCCAGCACGTCGACGTCCATGTGCAACGCCAGCGCCTTGCCGACGGTATGACCGTAACCCGGCAGGACGTTGAACACGCCTTTGGGGATGCCAGCGTCCAGTGCCAACTGGGCGATGCGGATGGCGGTCAGTGGCGACTTTTCCGAAGGCTTGAGGATGAACGAGTTGCCGGCCGCGAGCGCCGGGGCGAACTTCCAGCTGGCCATGATCAACGGGAAGTTCCACGGCACGATGGCGGCGACCACGCCCGCTGGCTCGCGGGTGATGAGGCCCAGTTGATCATGCGGCGTGGCGGCGACTTCGTCGTAGATTTTGTCGATGGCTTCGGCGCTCCAGCGGATCGCGTTGGCGGTCGCCGGGATGTCGATGTTCATGGAATCGTTGATCGGCTTGCCCATGTCGAGGGTTTCGAGCAGGGCGAGTTCTTCCTGGTTGGCCAGGATCAGATCGGCGAAGCGGATCAGGATGCGCTTGCGCTCGGCCGGGGCAAGGTTGGCCCAGATACCGGATTCGAAGGTACGGCGCGCGACGGCCACGGCTTCGTTGGCATCGGCTTCGTCGGTGCTGGCGACGTTGGTGAGGAAGCGACCGTCTACCGGGCTCATGCATTCAAAGGTGTCGCCGCTGAGTGCCGGGCGGTATTGGCCGTCGATGAATGCGCGGCCTTCGATAGTGAGGGACTGGAAGCTTTGTTCCCAGTCGCTGCGAGTGTTTGTCATGGTTGTGACTCGACGCAGAGGAATAAGAAGTCGATGGAAGGTGGTGTATCAGGCGAATTGCATCGCTGACTGCGCGGCCGTCTTCGCGGGCAAGCCTCGCTCCTACAGGTATTGCAGCGTGCACGGCTTCTGCGCCAGGCACTTCTCCCTGTAGGAGCGAGGCTTGCCCGCGAAGAGGCCCTCACATTCAATATCGAAAGTAATTGCCCCACCGCTCAACCCATCAAACGGTATGCAGATACCAGTTGTACTCAAGATCGGAGATGGAGTTCTCGAACTCGGCCAGCTCGCTTTCCTTGCACGCCACGAACACGTCGATGTACAGCGGGTCGATGTAACGGGCCATGACTTCGCTGTCGTCCAGCTCGCGCAATGCATCGCGAAGGTTGTTCGGCAGGCTCTGCTCGTTTTGCTCGTAGCTGTTGCCTTCCACCGGGGCGCCCGGCTCGATCTGGTTGGTCAGGCCGTGGTGAATACCGGCCAGCACCGACGCCATCAACAGATACGGGTTGGCATCGGCACCCGCCACGCGGTGTTCGATGCGCACCGAATCGGCGGAACCGGTCGGCACACGCACGGCAACGGTACGGTTGTCGATACCCCAGCTCGGCGAGTTCGGTACGTAGAACTGCGCGCCGAAACGGCGGTATGAGTTGACGTTCGGGCACAGGAAGGCCATCTGCGCCGGCAGGGTCTCGAGCACACCGCCGATCGCGTGTCGCAGCGCGGCGTTCTGCTCGGGATCCTCGCTGGCAAAGATGTTGTTGCCTTCTTTGTCGAGAATCGAAATGTGCACGTGCAAACCGTTGCCCGCCTGGCCCGGATACGGCTTGGCCATAAACGTGGTGTCCATCTCGTGGTCGTAGGCGATGTTCTTCACCAGACGCTTGAGCAACACCGCGTAGTCGCAGGCCTTTATAGGGTCGTTGACGTGATGCAGGTTCACTTCGAACTGCGCCGGGGCGCTTTCCTTGACGATGGCGTCGGCAGGAATGCCCTGCTCTTTCGCGCCTTCAAGGATGTCTTGCAGGCAGTCGACGTATTCATCCAGGTCGTCGATCAAATACACCTGGGTCGACACCGGACGCTTGCCCGAGACCGGCGAACGTGGCGATTGCGGGCGACCGTTCACGTTGTCCTGGTCGATCAGGTAGAACTCAAGCTCGAACGCCGCGCAGATGGTCAGGCCCATGTCGTCGAACTTGCGCACCACATTGGCCAGCACTTCACGCGGGTCAGCGAAGAACGCCTCGCCTTCCAGTTCGTGCATGGTCATCAGCAACTGCGCGGTTGGACGCTTCTGCCACGGCTCGATGCTCAGAGTGCCAGGGATGGGATAGCAGATTCGATCCGAGTCGCCGATGTCCAGACCCAGGCCGGTGCTTTCCACCGTAGAACCATTGATGTCCAGAGCAAACAGAGACGCCGGCAGGTTAATGCCTTTTTCGTAAACCTTATGAAGACTGGTGCGTTCGATGCGCTTGCCGCGCACCACACCGTTCATATCCGCAATCAGAAGGTCGACGTACAAAACCTCAGGATATTTCTTAAGGAATGCGTTTGCTTCGTTGAGTTGAACGGTACGCAGAGGGACCGACATGATGCACCTATTAGCTGTTAATTATTATGTTCACTACCTTGTTGCGAGCCCAGTCAACCCGAACGGCAAAGTGAAGTCAATAGCGAACACTTGGCCTCTCCACCTTTATTTTCGGGCCTTTTTGGGGGGCGAGAGTGCCATAACGGTCTTGAGCACCGCGTAAACCCTGAGGATCGGACGATCGGCGTTTAGAATTTTTTACATGAGAGTTGTTAATTAAAATCAACAAGGCTAAGCTCCGGAAAAGCTCGTTCAAGTGTGAAACTTCGAGGTGATAAAAATGGCATTCAAGCCATTGATCGGCGTTACAGCGTGCGTCAAACAGATTGGCCTGCACCCCTACCACATCAGCGGCGACAAGTACTTGCGTGCTGTCAGCGTTGCGGCTTTGGGGCTGCCCGTCGTTATTCCTTCCCTAGGCGAATTGACCGATATCGACGATCTGCTCGCGCAGCTCGACGGTCTGCTGCTGACCGGCTCGCCCTCGAATGTGGAACCCTTCCACTATCAAGGCCCGGACAGTGCCCCCGGCACGGATCACGATCCGGCGCGGGACGCCACCACCCTTCCTTTATTGCGTGCAGCCATTGCGGCGGGCGTGCCGGTGCTCGGCATCTGCCGCGGCTTTCAGGAAATGAACGTGGCGTTCGGCGGCAGCCTGCACCAGAAGGTGCATGAACTGCCCGGCATGCTCGATCACCGGGAAGCGGACAGTCCCGAGCTGGCGGTGCAATACGCCCCGGCGCATACCGTGACGGTGCAACCGGGTGGCGTGTTCGAAGCGATGGAGTTGCCCGCCGAGTTCAGGGTCAATTCGATTCACAGTCAGGGTATTGATCGATTGGCGCCAGGCCTGCGCGCCGAAGCGGTTGCGCCGGACGGTTTGATCGAAGCCATTTCGGTGGAACACAGCCAGGCGTTTGCCGTCGGTGTGCAATGGCACCCGGAATGGCAGGTCCTGTCGAACCCGCCCTACTTGAGCATTTTCCAGGCGTTCGGTGATGCGTGCCGGCGACGGGCCGCGTTGCGTAAAACCCGCTGACTTAAAACAACCCTTTACTGCCCCCGCGAGTCAGGCGGGCGTGTCTTTGCGCGTCCGTGACTTGCGACAACAACACACTGCGATAACAACAAGTACTACCAGGCAGCCAGGACGGCGGCGCCGAACAAGCCCGAGCGACAGGGACCAGGCGAGCGCAACCTCTTGTAGGAGCGAGGCTTGCCCGCGAAGGCGGTGTATCAGGTATCGATGATGTCGACTGACACTCCGCCTTCGCGGGCAAGCCTCGCTCCTACAGGGTTCGTGCTCCGACTGAACCTGTCCGGGCTAGCAATCCACTCTTAAGTCAGGCCGCGTTGGCCCGACGACTGAAACCTGTTGGGAGTTTCACATGGCAAACGCCTCCAGCATCTACAGGAAGGCTCTTGAGGGTCACCAGGCACCGAAAAAGGTGCTGGTGAAAGTCGACCGCGTCACCAAGAAATTCGACGAAACCACCGCGGTGGATGATGTCTCGCTTGAGATCCATCAAGGCGAAATCTTCGCCCTGCTCGGTGGTTCCGGCTCCGGCAAATCGACCCTGCTGCGCATGCTCGCAGGCTTCGAGCGCCCGACCGAGGGACGGATTCTGCTCGACGGTGTCGACATCACCGACATGCCGCCGTATGAGCGGCCGATCAACATGATGTTCCAGTCATACGCCTTGTTCCCGCACATGACAGTGGCGCAGAACATTGCCTTCGGCCTCAAGCAGGACCGTTTGCCCGCCAGCGAAATCGACGCCCGCGTTGAAGAGATGCTGCGCCTGGTGCACATGACCCAGTACGCCAAACGCAAACCCCATCAATTGTCCGGCGGTCAGCGTCAGCGCGTGGCCCTCGCCCGCTCCCTGGCCAAGCGTCCGAAGCTGTTGCTGCTCGACGAACCGATGGGCGCCCTGGACAAGAAGCTGCGTTCGCAGATGCAACTGGAGCTGGTGGAAATCATCGAACGGGTCGGCGTGACCTGCGTGATGGTGACTCATGACCAGGAAGAGGCCATGACCATGGCTGAGCGCATCGCGATCATGCACCTGGGCTGGATCGCGCAGATCGGCAGTCCGGTCGACATTTATGAAGCACCGGTCAGCCGCATGGTCTGCGAGTTCATCGGCAACGTGAACGCCTTCGAAGGCACGGTGGTGGAAGACCTTGAAGGTCACGCGATCATTCACAGCCCGGACCTGGAACAGAAGATTTACGTTGGTCACGGCGTCAGCACCTCGGTGCAGGACAAGTCGATCACCTACGCGATCCGCCCGGAAAAAATGTTGGTCAGTACCCTCAAGCCGGACACTCGCTACAACTGGTCCCAAGGCAAGGTGCATGACATCGCCTACCTCGGCGGTCACTCGGTGTTTTACGTGGAATTGCCTGGCGGCAAAGTCGTGCAATCGTTCATGGCCAACGCCGAACGCCGTGGCGCGCGACCGACCTGGGACGACAAAGTCTACGTGTGGTGGGAAGACGACAGCGGCGTGGTACTGCGCTCATGAAAACACTCAATCAGCGGTTCATGCGGCTGATGCCGAGTGGTCGAAAGCTCGTCATCGGGATTCCTTTCCTGTGGCTGTGCCTGTTTTTCCTGTTGCCGTTCTTCCTGGTGATGAAGATCAGCTTCTCGGAAGCGGCCCTGGCCATTCCTCCTTACTCCGAGATCTACACCTTCGCGGAGCAGAAATTCCAGCTGCTGCTGAACCTCGGTAACTACTCGCTGCTGACTCAGGATGAGCTGTACATCTCGGCCTACTTCGGCTCGTTGAAGGTCGCGTTTTTAAGCACATTGATGTGCCTGGTGATCGGTTTTCCGATGGCCTACGCGATCACCAAGGCCAACAAGGAAACGCAAAACGTTTTGCTGCTGCTGATCATGATGCCGACCTGGACCGCGATCCTGATCCGCGTGTATGCGTGGATGGGCATCCTCAGCAACAACGGTTTGCTCAACGGTTTTTTGATGTGGACCGGGCTGACCGATCACCCGATCGAGATCCTCAACACCAACACGGCCGTGTATATCGGTGTGGTTTACGCCTACTTGCCGTTCATGGTGCTGCCGCTGTACGCCAACCTGGTCAAGCACGATCAAAGCTTGCTGGAAGCGGCGTCGGATCTGGGTTCGAGCAACTTCAACAACTTCTGGAAAATCACCGTGCCGCTGGCCAAGAACGGGATCATTGCCGGTTGCATGCTGGTGTTCATTCCGGTGGTCGGTGAGTTCGTGATTCCGGAGCTGCTGGGCGGCCCTGAGACGCTGATGATCGGTCGCGTGCTGTGGCAAGAGTTCTTCAATAACCGCGACTGGCCGGTGGCGTCTGCCCTGGCGGTGGTGATGCTGTTGATCCTGATTGTGCCGATTCTGCTGTTCAACCGCAGCCAGGCCAAAGAGATGGAGGCACGGGGATGAAACGCTTCGGATTTTCAAAGTTCATGCTGATTTTCGGCCTGTCGTTTATCTACTTGCCGATGTTGATTCTGGTGATCTACTCGTTCAACGCTTCCAAACTGGTGACGGTCTGGGGCGGCTGGTCGTTCAAGTGGTACGCCGGTCTGCTCGACAACACGCAACTGATGGGCTCGGTGGTGCGCTCGCTGGAAATCGCCTGCTACACGGCGATTGCGGCGGTGGCGTTGGGGACGTTGGCGGCATTCGTGCTGACTCGCGTGACGCGCTTCAAGGGTCGCACCTTGTTTGGCGGTCTGGTGACCGCGCCGCTGGTGATGCCGGAAGTCATCACCGGCCTGTCGCTGTTGCTGCTGTTCGTGGCGATGGCGCAGTTGATCGGCTGGCCGATGGAGCGTGGCATCGTCACCATCTGGATCGCCCACACCACGTTCTGTGCGGCGTACGTCGCGGTGGTGGTCTCGGCGCGTTTGCGTGAGTTGGATTTGTCCATCGAAGAAGCGGCGATGGACCTTGGGGCGAAGCCGTTCAAGGTGTTTTTCCTGATCACCATTCCGATGATCGCGCCGTCACTGGCGGCCGGCGGCATGATGTCGTTTGCCCTGTCGCTGGATGACTTGGTGTTGGCGAGTTTCGTCTCGGGGCCGGGTTCGACGACCTTGCCGATGGAAGTGTTCTCGGCGGTACGTCTGGGGGTGAAGCCTGAGATCAACGCCGTGGCCAGCCTGATTCTGTTGGCCGTTTCGATCGTGACCTTCATGGTCTGGTACTTCAGCCGCCGTGCCGAAGCCACCCGCAAACGTGCGATCCAGGAAGCGATGGACCAGACCGCGAGCGAATCGTGGCAGCAACCTGAAAAGCGAATGGTGGAAGCGACGGTTTAGGTTGTTGAGTTAACTGTGGCGAGGGAGCTTGCTCCCGCTTGAGTGCGCAGCACTCACACAATTGGCAGGGTTGCCAGAATTCTTGGGGCCGCTTCGCAGCCCAGCGGGAGCAAGCTCCCTCGCCACAGGTTGTGTATTGCCCCACAGGTTTTGTGTTTACCGCATTTTTGCTTTGTGTCACTGAATAAAAAGAATGGAGTTGTACCGATGAAAATGTTTGGCAGGACTCTGCTGACACTGTCCTTAGTGGGCGCGATTGCCACCGTTGCCCAGGCCAATGACAAGGTTCTGCGCGTCTACAATTGGTCGGATTACATCGCCCCGGACACCGTCAAGAAGTTCGAAGACGAGACCGGCATCCGCGTGACCTACGATGTGTTCGACAGCAATGAAACCCTTGAAGCACGTCTGCTCGCCGGCAAGTCCGGCTACGACATCGTGGTGCCGTCCAACAGTTTCCTGGCCAAGCAGATCAAGGCCGGGGTCTATCAGGAACTGGACAAGTCGAAGCTGTCGAACTGGAAAAACCTCAACCCGGTGCTGCTGAAAAACGCGTCCGCCAGTGACCCGGATAACGGCCACGCTTTCCCGTACATGTGGGGTTCGATCGGCATTGGCTTCAACCCGACCAAGGTCAAGGAAGTGCTCGGCGCCAATGCACCGACCAACTCCTGGGACTTGCTGTTCAAACCGCAAAACGCGGAAAAACTGAAAGCGTGTGGCATCAGCTTCCTCGACTCGCCTACCGAGATGCTCCCGGCGGCCCTGCACTACCTGGGTTATCCGGTGAACTCCCAGGACAAGGCTCAGATCGCCGAAGCCGAAGCGCTGTTCATGAAAATTCGGCCGTCAGTGGCGTATTTCCATTCGTCGAAATACATCTCCGACCTGGCCAACGGCAACATCTGCGTCGCGGTCGGTTACTCCGGGGACGTGCTGCAAGCCAAGGCGCGCGCCCAGGAAGCGGGCGACAAAGTGAAGATCGATTACAGCATTCCGAAAGAAGGGGCCGGCAGCTTCTACGACATGGTCGCGATCCCCAAGGACGCGGCGAACGTGGAGAACGCCTACCTGTTCATGAACTTCCTGATGCGCCCGGACATCATCGCCGAGATCACCAACAACATCGGCTACAGCAACGCCAATGCGGCGGCCACACCGTTGGTGGATGAGGCCATCCGGGATGATCCGGGGTCGTATCCGCCGCAAGCGGTCATGGCGACGCTGTATGCGATTCCGGATATGCCGATCGGCGTTCAGCGCGTGATGACTCGGGGCTGGACGCGGGTGAAACTCGGGAAATAGTCGCTCAATGATCGTTCCCACGCGTGGGAACGATCACTGTCAAAGTTTCCGTTCACGCAGCGCCTTACCACCGCTGCATCCTCTCTGACGAACGGCCTCACCTGGCTTCCTCGGTTAAGGTGAACTTAGGCGCCCTCCTCGGGCGCCTTTTTTTATGCAAGGGCCAGCGGCCATTCCGCCAGCGCCCGATACCGCCCCTTATGGGATTCAAACAAGACAAAGCGATCAGCCCGCAGGAAAAATTCGGGCGGCGTCGCGGACTCAGGCACAGGCATTCGATAATCACGCATCAACGTCAGGTGCGGCCGAAACGCCTTCGGCGTCTCTTCAACGCCAAACGGCAACATCGCCTGTTCCAGCGCATACACCAGACGCAACAACTCCGGCGGTGCCTGCTCCGGCGCCAGAACCAACACCCCTGCCCGGCGCCAGACCTCCATTCGATCCAGCGCCAACCTCAGCGGTATACCCGGTATGTGGACCTTCCCGGCCGCCGTACAGATCTCGCCAATCTGCGCCACGCCGACAGCCCCCAAAAACAACAATGTCAGGTGAAAGTTTTCCGCCGGCACCGGACGCCCGCTGCGCAGCTCAAGGGCGCTGCGCCATTGAGCAATGGCCTTGCGCTGCTCCGGCGGGCAATTGAGCGCGAAAAACAGCCGCTTGAACGGTTCACGGGATTCGTCAGTCATGCCTGGCAGCTCCTGACATGCACGTTATAGTTGAACCAACCGAATCAACGGGAGGGGGCCATGCGACAGATCATCAGCAAAGAGCCATGGTGGGCAATGCCACCGAAACCGGGGCAGGATGAGTCCGAGCTGGAATGGGGCTGGCTGGTTCACTATAGCGAAGGTGAGCCGCGCTTCGAATTCGTCAGGGAGCGGCCGACGGACAGCGAGATCCGCAACCGCAAAAGCTGCAGGATCACCCCGTCGCCGGAGTGATCCTTTCAACGGGATCAGGCCTTCACGATCATTTCAAAACCACCAAAGACCAGCCGCTGGCCATCGAAGGGCATCGGATTGACGTCCGGCTGCATCCGCGGATCGTTCATCATTTTGTCCATGCCCGCGTTACGGGTGGCCTTGTCCGGCCAGATGATCCAACTGAACACCACGGTTTCATCCTCCTTGAGTTTCACCGCCATGGGAAACGAGGTTACTTTGCCGTCCGGCACGTCGTCGCCCCAGCATTCAGCGACGCTGAGCGCGCCACATTCCTTGAAAATAACGGCGGCGGTTTCGGCGTGTTTCTTGAATTTTTCGCGGTTGGCGGTGGGCACGGCAGCGAGGAAGCCATCAACGTAGGACATGGTGTTTCTCCTTCGGTTATGGAACGGTCTGCTGGGTAGTCGATTCTGTCGGGCTCCAATCGACAGCGCCGCCGCCCGAACTGACCGACGGTATGTCAGCGCTCTCCGCCAGGTTGCCCTCGATCTGCGCCGCCATGTACAGCGTCCCTGCCATGACGCCGGAGGTCGGGTTCTGCACGAGTTTCATCCAGGCCTTGTCGAACGTATTGCCCAGGCTGGCGCGAATCAGCGCTTCGCTGTCCGGCCGGTCATTGGCCTGAATAATCGCCCGAATGCCGGCTACCCCCACCGAAATCAGGGCGCCGGCCAGTTTCCCGGCTGCTGCGGCCACCGCACTGGCCGCGCCTCGCGGGGCCATTTCGGCCTCCATCCGTTGACTGGCGCGCTTGGCCACCGGCGCCATGGCGGTGTCGGTCGAATCAACACCTTTGTCGCCCCCCGCCTTGTGGATCTTCTCGATCAACGCCGCGTAGGCCGGCAACGAATTCAGCGGTTGGGTGTGCACGACCTGATACAGCGACGCATCACGCGCGGGCGGTGGCCCGAGTGCTATCGCGGGGATTTTCTGGATGCGGCCGTTGAGCTGGGCCATCGGCACGCCGTGGCGCTGGGAGATTCGCTGCAGTTCCTCCTGAAGAATGTCCACGTAGAAGGCCGTCGCCAAGCCGAGAATCGCGTCGGGATCGATCTCTACCGCGACCGGCGCCAGCACGCGTTTCTGGTATTGCTCCAGCAGGTAGGCCGCCAGGCGCTTGGCCGAGGCATCCTGCTCACCCTTGGCACTGAGGCTGTACCAGCTGACCTTCACCGATAGCCATTCCTGGGTCCAGTAACTGCTGAACCAGGGAATGAAGTTCTCTTCGGTCAGTTGGTAGACCCGCGTGCGCCAGTAATCCATGGCGCCCCGGGCATAGATTTTGGTCTGCTCGGTCGCGGACTGCGACGCGGCGACAATCTCCTGGTCCACCTGCCGCCAGGTGCTTTGCGACACCACCACGACCGGCGCCACCACCGGGGCACGCACAGGCGTGGCGCATCCCGCCAACACCACCATCACGGGGACGATCAGCGAACGCAGGTTCAAGATCGCGGTTCCTACAGTGTTCCCCGGACGGTATGTCCGGTGTTCAAAGGACTGTTTATTTGAGTATAGGTGGCGGGGTTTGTTCGCTTGGAGCTGGTGGTGTTTTCCAGGGCCTCATCGCGAGCAGGCTCGCTCCCACAGTGGTCTGTGGTGAAACACAGGCTTGCGAACGACGCCAATCCCTGTGGGAGCGCGCCTGCTCGCGATGGGGCCCTGAAGATCACCATCAACGGCGTCGATACTCACCATCGCGACGATTGCCTTCCGCTAAAAAACCGCCAGGCGCAGGATCAACCCATCCCAAGGCAAAAGCCCACACCGGAGGGGAAAATCATGTTGATCCATCTGCTGACCTGCCTGGCCCTGACGGCCGTTACGCTGACTGTCTTTTCCTACATCGTCCTCGCCAAGGAGCGCAGATCATGATCCACGCCATTACCCTTTGCGTAAGCTTCCCGGTGTTCGGCAACAACTTCTATTCGCAGCCATTCGTCTCTCGCAAAGAGTTGTCACTGGTGTTCGACAAAAACTTCGAGGCATTGCTGATACCGGCAGCCGCGAACCACTTCAACAATGAAGTGGTCGGGCTCAACGATCAATTCCGGTTCCTCAATGACGTGTTGGTTGAACACCTGCTGGAGATCGAATTGGCCCAGAGCGCGCCTCGGTCTTCGCGTCAATTCACGTTTTAGGATCAGGCGGGCCGACGAACGGCCCTCACCTTGCCACTATTGCCTCCCCCGCAAAAAAATCGGTCCGCACCGTCGGACTCAAGCCCTGACACGCCGACACCGGTTGGTAGCGTGAGGCTTTCCAGCACCTCGCCGGTGTTCGGATCTACTCGCCGCAATTCACCTTCCTCACCTTCCCAAGTGCCGTGCCAGAGCGCGCCTTCCACCCAGGTCACCCCGGTGACGAAACGGTTGGACTCGATCGTGCGAAGAATCTTGCCGGTGTCGGGGTCGATTTGATGGATCTTGCGTTCGCGATACTGGCCCACCCAAAGCGTGCCTTCAGCCCAGGCGAGCCCTGAGTCACCCCCACCGCCGGGCGCCGGAATGGTGCCGAGTACACGACCATTCGAAGGATCGATCTTCTGAATGCGATCCTCGGCGATCTGGTACAGGTGCCGGCCGTCAAAGGCTGTTCCGGCATGCGCGGCGACATCGATGGAACGAGGCGTCTTACCGCTTACCGGGTCGAGGGCGTTGAGTTTTTCTCCGGAGGCGAACCAGACGTGCTCGCCGTCATAAGAAACGCCATGCACGGCGTCGACGCCCGGAAAGGGTCCGTATTCGTGGATGATCTCGGCAGATGATTGCTTCATGGTTGCATCCTCTTCGTTGGGTGGTGAGATGGATCCTAGTCACCCGGCACCCAAGCTGTGAGTAACAAAGTCGTCGCGAATCCAGGCAGCGGCGGCGTCATCCAGCGTCGGGCGCGCCCGCGACCAAACGATTGCACTTTGCCGGCGCTTGCCAGCGAATCGAGGGCCCGTTGCACCGTGCGTTGACTGGCCTTCAGCGCCAGGGCCAGCGCCGAACTCGACCACGATTCGCCGTCGGCCAGGAAGGCCAGCAGCGCCGCCTGGGGCTCTTCGACGGGCCACGCCAGTACGACAACGTCATCAGCACTCTCTGGTTGCAGCGCAAACCCGCGTTTCGTCGCACTGATACCGGCCAGGGGTTTCAGCGCTTTGCGAAGCCGACCGATTTCGACGCGCAGTCTGGCGCGATGAGATTCATCGGTGAGCTTCTGGCGAAAGGCCTGGGTGATCAGTGTTTCCCGCGCCACATCCTCGGGCCAGGCTTCGGCCAACGCCCGCACGAGGGTGAACAACACCGGTCGTTTGGCCAGGGACACCGACATCCCCGCGCCGCGCACGCCGTATCGGCACGCGTCGACGACCAGAGACGGTGAACTCAGCAATGCTTCCACCTCATCCAGCCTCAGGGGGCGTTCTTCACCCCGGGCAATCAGTCGCGCAGCGGGCGTGTCGAGGACTTGAGCGGCGTGTTCAACCTCGGCGGTGAGCGCGGGAATACCGGCGTCTGAGGCCGCACGTTCGGCCCTTTCGAGCGCAGACCGCGCCCTTCTTGTTTCGAGTCGCCGCACGGCGATCCCGGCCACCACTAATTCATGAACGACGCGCAATGCCGGCGGCAGCGGTGCGGGGTCGAGCTCGGCGAGCAAACGGTCGACCTCATCCAGACGCCCGATCAACAACAAACGTCGAACCTGCAAATACCGCGCATGGGCCGCATTCGCGCCATCGCCATGCGCCTGCAAAGTCACTCGCGCCGCTTCGAGCGCCTTCACCGGCCAGCCGAGATCCCGTGAAGCCAGGGCGATTTCGGCCTCGGCGACCACGCACCGCGCCCGGGCCACAGGCGCTTTCGGACCGAAGGCGCGTGCGGCGCTGCGCACCAACGCCTTGGCCCGGACCAGATCGCCCAATTGCGCCATGGCGATGCCGCGAAGCGCCAGCGCAGGAGCATCGTCGCGCAAGGCAACCCGGTTCAGCGCACCGAGGGGATCGCCCGCCGCGAGTGCGTGCGCTGCGGCGGTGATCAGTGAGTCCATTTAAATTGCGCCACAGGTGTCACTCCCACGGTTCGGTGCCCGTAGATGAGTCTATCTCACGCCCACCCAACCTCTGGGAGCGAGCCTGCTCGCGAAGAGGTCGGCACATCCAACATCGATGGCGACTGATCCAGCGCTTTCGCGAGCAGGCTCGCTCCTACAGGGAACGTGCTTGACCAACGGGGGTGGTCACCGCGGGCGTTTGGCGTCTTGCAACCACTCGCGCGGGCTGGCACCGGTTTTACGACGAAACGCCCGGGCCAGCGCCGAGGGGCTTTCGTAGCCGACTTCATCGGCGATCAGCGCGATGGACTTGCCCTCACGCAAGCGTTTCTGCGCCAGGCTGATCCGCCAGCTCACCAGATAGTCGACCGGCGTCTGCCCCACCACCGAGCGAAAGTAGTCGGCGAAACTGGCCCGGGACATATTGGCTGCCGCCGACAGTTCGGCCACGGTCCAGGCCTTGCCGGGCGCGTCGTGCATCAGGCTCAAGGGGCGCGCCAGGCGTGGGTCGGCGAGACCGGCCATCATCCCGGGCGTCTGGTCACGGCTGGTCAGGATGTGCCGCAACAACTGAATCACCAGCAGTTCGAACAGCCGATCCATCATCGCTTCGCGACCACAAATGCCGCCGAACGCCTCGCTGAACAGCCAGTCCAGCGTGCCAGCCAGGGTCGGGATGCTGTCGAGTTTGAGCACCAGGTATTCAGGCAACGCGGCCGCCAGAGCGTTGCCCGCCCCACCGTCGAACTCCAGAGAGGCGCACACCAATTGAGTGCCCGACGCTTCGCTGGCGAACAAGCGGTGACGATAAGGTCGCGGGAAAAAAATCAGCGTCGGTTCATTGAGCTGCAGGACTCGCTCATCAGCCAGTTTGAGCGTCAGTTCACCAGCCTGAAGCAAATGCAGGTGCCCGGTGGCCTGTTCGCCATCGAAGGACGTGACGCCGCAAAAATCGCCACTGTGGAAAGTGCCGGCACTGACACCGAAATGCGTGAGCAAGGTGGACAAGCGATCCATGGAACGACTCCCCGGGGAACAGATCTGGACGATCTGTCGCATATCCTCGACGATTTGCACCCTTAAAGCCAGCAATGATCCATAGCATGGACCCCGTACCCAGCGCATACCGCGCTTGAATCGACGGAGTCTCAACATGAGCCGCATCGCCCCCCTGAACCTTGAACACGCCACCGACACCACTCGCCCGCTGCTGGAAGGCGTGCAGAAAAAAATCGGCTTTTTGCCCAATGTCTTCAAGACGCTGGCAATCGCCCCCGCCGTCCTGTCGGCCTATCTGCAACAGTCGGTGGCCTTGGGCAAAACATCGCTGAGCGCCCCTGAAAAAGAAGCGATCTTCCTGGCCACTTCGCAGGTCAACGGTTGCGACTACTGCCTGGCGGCGCACACCGTGTTTGCCGGCAAGGCCGGGCTGTCCGCGCAAGACATCGTCAGTGCTCGACACGGCCAACTCAACGCATTTGCCACGCTGGCCCGGCAAATCACCGAAAGTCGCGGCCACCTGAGTAACGAGCAGATTGAAGCGGCGCGTGCAGCCGGCATCACCGATGCCAAGATCATCGAGGTGGTCGCCCACATTGCCTCGCAGACGCTGACCAACTACCTCAACAACCTGGCCCTGACCGACATCGACTTCCCTGCCATCGATGCTTGAGGCGGATGTCTGACCCGAGGAGTACACCCCATGAGCACTGTGACGCTTTACACCACCGACACCTGCCCTTATTGCCGCAATGCCAAGGCGCTGCTGGCCAGCAAAGGCATCGCCAGCCAGGAGATCAATGTTCAATCGGACCCCGGAAAATTCCAGGAAATGCTCACCCGCAGCGGTCGTCGCAGCGTGCCGCAGATATTCATCGGTGACACCCATGTCGGAGGCTTCGACGACCTGGCCAAACTGGACCGTCAAGGTGCCCTGCTATCGATGCTGGCCTGAAGCTGCAATCCAAACCCCCTCCCTTTAACCGGCAAGACTTCTATCAGCCCGTAGAAGTCTTGCCACGTCGTATTGCCACTATTCATTAAATTTCTGCTAGGTTGTACGATGACCGATGAGTCATCCATAACAACAAGGAACTACCCATGAAAAAAGTGAAAGTGCTGATTGGTTTTCTGTGCCTCTTCAGTGGCTACGTGGTGGCAGCCCCTGCTCCGGGCGAGAAGGATGTGGCACAGGCGGTGGACCATCTGACGCAAGCCATGCTCAACAAGAACATCCCCGAACTGAAAGCGCTCACCGCTGAAAACCTGACCTACGGCCACTCGAGCGGCAAGGTCCAGGACAAGAAAGACTTCATCGCCGATATCGAAACGGGCAAGAGCGCTTTCAAAACCCTGGAAATGCAGAACCAGACCATCACCGTCTCGGGTGATGTAGCGCTGGTTCGTCATCATTTTTCGGCACAGGCGATCAAGGGCACCGAGGTGGTCCCGACTGAAATCGAAAACTTCCAGATCTGGCAAAAGAAGTCCGGCAAATGGTTGCTGGTAGGCCGGCAAGCCTTCCGCATCTAAATAAAAAAATCCCGCCCAAGGTGACTTGAGCGGGATTTTTCATACAGGCAGCCTTATCGAGACAGCTGCTTATCAGGCCACAACCGGAATCATCGGGTCCGCAGCCGCCAGCGCAGTTGCGCGGTCAGCGGCCGGCGGATAGATCCACACCGTATTGATCTGGGTCTTCAGCGATTTGCCTTCCTCCTTGACCAGTTTCACCTGGCGATCCCAACCCTCGGTGTACACCGCGCCCCACGCGCCCAGATCCAGACAGGTAACGTACTTGGGCTGGCTGTACGCCTTCGGCGCCACGCCCAGGATTTGCGCAGCGACGTTGTTGCCGGCATGACGGCCCAGCGAGATCGCGTGCTGGCAGGTCATCATGGCGTAGTTGCCGATGTCATCCGCGGCGGCATAAGCCACATCACCGGTGGCAAAGATGTCGTCCTGACCGATGACTTTCAGGTGGGCGTCAACGTGCAGGCGACCGAGGTGGTCGCGTTCGGCCGGGATCTGCTCGGTCAGCGAGCTTGCCCGCACCCCGGTGGTCCAGACCACAGTCTTGGCGTCGATGCGTTGGCCATCGGCCAGGGTCACACCGTTTTCATCGACAGCAACGACCGACGACTTCAAGCGCCATTTCACGCCCAGCTCAGTGCTGGCTTCGGCGATCGACTGGCTGATTTCGCTGCCCATGGACGCCCCGACTTTTTCACCGCGATCGACAATGATCACTTCAATGTCAGCGTCCTCTCCGAGGATGGCCCGCAGACGCGCCGGCATTTCAGTCGCCGTTTCAATCCCGGTAAAGCCGCCACCGGCCACAACCACGGTGTTTCGAGCTGTGCTTTGCGGCAGGTTGGCCAGGGATTTCAGATGGTTTTCCAGGCGTATCGCCTGTTCAATCTGGTCCACGTCAAAGGCGTGTTGGGCCACGCCTGGAGTGTTGGGCAAGGCGAGACCGCTGCCGGTGGCCAGAACGAGTTTGTCGTAGCTGCACACCTGTTCGGCACCCGATGCATCGGTGTAGCCGACTTGTTTTTGCTGCACGTCGATGGATTGCGCTGCGCCCTTGATGAACTTCACACCGACGGCATCGAACAGGTCGCCAAGGGGTGCCGCCAGTTGATGAGCATTCGGCTCGTAGAAGCGTGGACGCACCCGCAGCTCGGCCTGAGGCGCCAGTACCGTGACGTCTACGTGGTTGTGATCATGGATGTCCAACAGGCGCGTGGCGCTCAATGCCGTCCACATGCCACCGAAACCTGCGCCGATGACCAGAATGTGCTGTTTCATTGTTTTAACTCCGAAGAAGACCAAAGACTGAACTCGTCGCCGAGCTGACAACGGCGACTATAGTGATCCGAGTTACAGGACGCAACAACCTTCTATCGATGGTTATCATCACACATTCAGATACCTCGACAATCCAGGCACAAGCTTCGATCCATATGCAGCACAGGACAGGCAGGCGATCAAGGGCATGCCGATGCTTCGTTGCACCCCTGACAATCGGCTGGTAACATTGGCGACTCTTTCAGTCGGAGATAACCATGTCTCTCTACAGCGCGGGCGTTGAGTACGGCATTCACTGCCTGCTTTTTCTGGTAGGCGATTACGGCGACAGCCGTGAGGCAAGCGTGCGCGACCTCGCTGAGCTGCAAGGCGTGCCGCTGGACTACCTGGCGAAAATTTTCACCAAACTGGCCAAGGCCAAACTGGTGGTCGCGACCGAGGGCGTGCGCGGCGGGTTCAAACTTGCTCGGCCGGCGGACGAAATCAGCGTGCTGGACATCGTTAACGCCATTGATGGCCAGAAGCTCATCTTCGATTGCCGTGATATCCGTGGGCGTTGCGCGTTGTTTGAAGGCTCCCCGCCGACGTGGGCAGTGGAAGGTCATTGCTCGGTTCACGCCGTCATGATGACCGCGCAGAAACGCATGGAAGACGCCCTCGCCCAGCAGACCATTCTCGACCTTGCCCGCAGGGTCGGACGTAAAGCCCCGGCCGAGTTCGGCGCCCAGGTGGACAACTGGATCAATGATCGTCGGGAAAGGAAAACGGTGACCGGCACTCAGCCCGACGGCGAACAGATCATCCCGGTGACCGATATTTCCGACTGACGATTCGTCTGGGGCGCTCTATGATTAAGGCCCATGACGACCTCTGCTCCGATCCGCTCACCCTGCCCGCCCGGCGCCTGCATCTGCGGGCGAGACCCGTTGCTGGAAACACCGGGCGCGGACGTGCGCATCCTGTTTCTGACCCGACAGGAAGAAAAGCGTCTGCTCGATCGTCTGGAAAACCTGGAAAGCCTGGCTGACCTCGAACGCTTGCAAAACCGCATGTACGCACAACTGGGCATCCGCGTGGACATCGTCCCCAGCTTCAATGAAGTGCGTACCATGCGCGGCATCGGCATCACCCTCGGCGAGTTGCCGGGCTTGTGCCGCAAGACCCGCCAGTCGATCCCCGCCGCGATTCGCCGCAGCCTGGAGAAACGCCCGGAGATCGCCTTCGAGATCCTCAACGCCAATGACCTGTTGCGCGACGCGTGAGGTCCGTACCGATGAACCCCCTTCTCGAATTCCCCGTGACCGACGAAATACTGACGTCCTACGCCCTGGCGGTCGGTGCCGATTTGTTGGGTTATCGCAATCACATTTACCGGGTGCTGAACTTCTACCGCGCGATCAGCGGCATTGAAGGCCTGCCCTCCGAAGCCGTGCAGATCGCCGGGGCGTTTCACGACCTGGGCATCTGGACCGATCAAACCATTGATTACCTGGAACCCTCGGTGCGCCTGGCCACCGACTACCTCGCCAATCGGCAACTGTCGCACTTGAGCGGCGAAGTGACGGCACTGATCCTCGAACACCACAAAGTGCGGTCCTATGCTGCCGACCATGCGCTCAGCGTCGAGCCCTTCCGACGCGCCGATATCATTGACGTGTCGCTCGGCCTGCTGACGTTCGGCCTGCCGCGGGCCTACATCAAAACGGTGAAGTCGGTACTGCCCAATCATGGTTTTCACGGGATGCTGCTCCGGCAAACCGCACGGCAATTCCTGCGCTCCCCGCTCAAACCGCTGCCAATGTTTCGCTGGTGATGGAGTCGTCGGGCAGGGATTGGTGCGAAAAGATCAGTTGAATCCGGCCGTCGCCGACCATGCTGTAAAGCTCATGAGACAGCTGCACATCACTGTCAATTACTACTGGATATTTCCCAGTTCATACCTACGCTCTTTCGGGGGATACCCATTTAAAAAAGGTCGGGGGGCCTGACTTCGGTACTTATCAGTACGCAGGAGCTGCTCATGAACCAGACACAATTAACCCGGTTGTTTGCTGTTTCAATGTTGTTGTCTGCAATGGTTCTACCCGGCATCACCCAAGCGGCCGACAAACCCGCCCCCAACATCGTGGTCATCATGGGCGACGATATTGGCTGGTCCAATATCGGCGTCTACAACCAGGGCATGATGGCCGGCCGGACCCCCAATCTCGACCAGCTCGCTGCAGAAGGCATGCGCTTTACCGACTACTACGCCGAAGCCAGTTGCACCGCTGGGCGTGCCAATTTCATTACCGGTGAACTGCCGATCCGTACCGGCATGACCACGGTCGGCCAGGCCGGCTCACCTGTCGGTATTCCCGCTGAAGCGGTCACCATTGCCACCGCGCTCAAGGCCATGGGTTACTCCACTGGCCAGTTTGGCAAAAACCATCTGGGCGACTTGAACGAATTTCTGCCCACCGCGCACGGGTTCGACGAGTTCTTCGGTTACCTCTATCACCTCGACGCCATGGAAGACCCGGCACACCCCAATTATCCGCAAGAACTTCTGGCCACCGTTGGCCCGCGCAACATGGTCCACAGCTGGGCGACCACCACCGACGATACGACGGTGATGCCGCGCTGGGGCAAGGTCGGCAAACAGAAAATCGAAGACGCCGGTACGCTCTATCCCGAGCGGATGAAAACCGTCGACGACGAAATCCGCGACAAGGCTTTCACCTTCATCGACAAGGCCAAGACCGATAACAAACCGTTCTTCCTGTGGCTGAACCCGACCCGCATGCACATCGTCACGCACCTGTCCGACAAGTACGAAGCGATGCGCAATTCGCAGAATGGCTGGTCGGAGCAGGAAGCCGGCATGGCGCAGCTCGATGACATCGTCGGCGACGTCATGGCCAAGCTGAAAAAAGACGGCATGGATGACAACACCATCGTGATTTTCACCACCGACAACGGCGCGGAAAACTTCACCTGGCCGGATGGCGGCACCACACCTTTTGCCATGGGCAAAGGTACCGTGATGGAGGGTGGCTTCAGGGTTCCGGCGATCGTCCGCTGGCCTGGCAACGTACCGGCCAACACCGTGGCCAACGGCATCATGTCCGGCCTGGACTGGTTCCCGACCCTCGTTGCCGCCGCTGGCAACCCGAACATCGCCACCGAACTGCTCAAGGGCAAGCAACTGGGCGACAGAACGTACAAGGTCCACCTCGATGGCTATGACCAGACACCGATGATCACCGGTAAAGGTCCGTCGAACCGGCATGAAATTTTCTACTTCGGCGAAAGTACGCTGGGTGCGATCCGTATCGATGACTTCAAGTACCGCTTCATCGATCAGCCCGGCGGCTGGCTGGGGGCTAAGGTCACGCTGGACATGCCGGTCCTGACCAACCTGCGGCTCGACCCGTTCGAACGCGCCGGGTGGCCGGAAAACATGGCAGCCAGTGGCTCACTGGAGTACTTCGAGTGGTTCAAGTTCCAGTTCTGGCGCTTTGTGTTTGTACAGCAGCAGGTGGTCAAACTGGCTGAAACGGCGGTTGAGTTCCCACCCATGCAAAAAGGCGCGAGCTTTAACCTGGAAGCGGTCAAAGCCAGGATCGAAGCAGCCCGGGCGGCCATGGCCAAGTAGACAGGCGAATACACGGGTGGCGGCTGCCAGCCACCCGCGTTCATGACGGACATCCGCTGAGGTGATCCATGCAATTAAAAACAGTCGTCCTACCCGCCTGCACCCTGTTTGCGCTGTGCTGCCAGCAGGCCCAGGCCGGCGGCATCATGCTCTATGAAATCGGCACCGATAACGTGGGGCTTGCCAACGCCGGTGCCGCCGCCCGCGCACAAGGCCCTTCCACCATCGCCAGCAACCCGGCGGGCATGAGTTATCTGCCAGGTACGCAAATTACCGGCGGATTGCAGCTGCTCTACGGCGACCTGAGCTTTGATCGCGACTCAAACACCAACGGCACGGGCAGCGGCAGTGGCAATGCCTTCGACCCGATTCCCGGCGGCAGCTTTTTCATCAGCCATCAATTCGATGACCACTGGAGCGTCGGTTTCGGCAATTACGGCGACTTCGGGTTGGCGGCCAATTACGACAACGACTGGTCCGGGCGCTATTTTGCGCAGAACGTCAGCCTCGCCGGTTTGTCGTTTGTGCCCAGCGTGGCGTATCGCTTCGATGATCAATGGTCGGTGGGCGTCGGTGTGAAAGCCATGTACGGCATGCTGCAAGCGCAAACCGCGATCGATCGTTCACCCTTTGGCTTCACCGACCGCAGCGACGGCCAATTCAAGTACAAAGACAACGATTGGGGTTTTGGGGCGAATGTGGGAGTGATCTACGCCCCGCAACCCGGCACCCGTATTGGCCTGGCCTACACCAGCAAGGTCGATCTGGACTTCGAAGACCGGCTGGATGTGAAAGGCGACGGCCGTTTGCTGGAGCGCGTCAACAACACCAATACCCAACTCGACATGACCGTGCCGCAAACCGCGACCCTGAGCCTGTTCCAGCAACTCGACCCGCGATGGGCCTTGCTCGCCTCCGTCAACTGGCAGGACTGGTCCGAGTTCGGCGATATCGCGGTGCAAGTCGACACCACCGCAGTCGGTTCACAATCGACCACCGTCGACGCCCATTTCAAAGACACCTGGCAACTGGCCCTGGGCGCGCAGTACCAGGCCACCCCGCAGCTGTTGTGGAATTTCGGCGTGGCTTACGACAGCAGCGCCGTTTCCGACGGCAACCGCACGTTTACCGTGCCCATGGACGAATCCTGGCGCATTGCGGCCGGGGCCACCTATGCTCTGAACAAGGTCACCGACATTAACGTCAGCTGGGCCATGGTCTGGCTTGGTGACATGCCGGTGGACCAGACCAAGTCCACGTCGGGCACTCGAACTTCCGGTCAATTCGACAATGCCTGGATTCAAGCGGTGACCGGAAACATGACCTGGCGTTTTTGATGCCTGCAATCGAAAAAAAAAGACAACCCCCATGGAGCACACACCACAATGAACCTGTCCCGGAAATTATTCATCGGCGTCGCATTGACCAGTCTGCTACTCGGGGGCTGCACCTCGAAAGTCACCGAAAAAGACCAGTACTCAGGCTTCCTTACCGACTACAACAACTTGCAGCAAGTCACCACCACCAGTGGCGAAACCGCGATGCGCTGGGTGAGCCCGTCCTGGAATCCAAACGCCTACGACACCGTGGTCTTCAACAAACTGGAGCTCTATCCGGCGCCCAAGCCGACCGAGCGGGTCAATCGGCAAACCCTGGATGAACTGCAGAACTACATGACCAGCAAGGTCAAAGGTGTGTTGGGGCAGAAATACCGCGTGGTATCGAGCGAACAATCAGCGCCGGGCGGTTCAAAAAAACTGATCATGCGCGCGGCGATCACCGGGGTGAATGCCGAAAACGAAGGCATGAGATGGTATGAAGTGGTGCCTGTCGCGGCCGTTGTCGGTGGTGTTTCCGCTGCCAGCGGGCATCGGGATCAGGACTCCACGTTGTTCATCGAGGCCGAGTTTAAAGACGCCAGCACCAACCAGACCGTGGCCAAAGTCGTGCGCAAAGTCTTCGGCAGCACGCTGTCCAATGCCAGCCAGGAAATCACCGCCAAAGACTTCAAAGTGGCGATCGACAAACTGGCCAGCGATTTGCAGGCGTTTGTCCGGTAGCGGCAGCTGCAAAGAACGCGACTAACCAAGACGCTATTTTTTCATTCCGACCCGCCGACGCATGTCGGCGGTGATGGTTTGCCGGGTTTTCTTCAAGTCCGCCCAAGGTTCATCACCCACTTCAGCCAGTCGTTCCTGCACGTTGTGGATATTCCACTGATTACCGCCCTTGAGCTCTGCCACCTCTTCCCGAAAAATCGGCACTGACACCGGCAACCCTTCGCGGGTGCGGGCGGCATAGGCGCAGATGGTAGTGGCACCCAGTCCATTGCGCAGGTAATCGATGAAGATCCGCCCGACGCGATTCTTCGGCCCTGACACCGCCGAAAAGCGCTCCGGCAGCAACTTCGCCATGTGGCTGACAATTGCGTGGCTGAAGTCCTTCACCTCGTCCCAACCGTGCTTTCGGGTCAGCGGCACCACCAGGTGAATCCCCTTGCCGCCGCTGGTCTTGAGGAAGGCCTTGAGCCCCAGTTCATCCAGTACCGACAGCGTCAGCTGAGTCGCCTCGACCATGCTTTTCCACGGCAGCGCCGGGTCCGGATCGAGGTCGAGAACGAAGCGGTCAGGTTTGTCGAGATTCTCCGTGGTAGCGTTCCAGGTGTGCAGTTCCACCGTGCTCATCTGCACGGCGCCAATCAGCGCTTCGGCGTTGTTGATGATCATCACCGGTTGGCCGGTGACGTCCTTGTCCAGCGTGGTGATGCCCGGAATGGCCAGGCGCTCGGCGTTTTTCTGGAAGAACAGCTCGCCGGCGATGCCATCCGGGGCGCGCACCAGCGCCACTGGCCGATCCTTGAGCTCGGGCAGAATCCATTCGGCGACGCTGGCGTAATACTCCGCCAGCTGCACTTTGGTGGTGCCGCTGCTCGCATCGATCACCCGGTCCGGGTGGGTGATGCGCACTTTGCCGTCGCCGAGGCCGACTTGTGAGGGCGCGGGCGCTGCCTTGGCCGGTTTCTTTTTCGTCGCGGTGGCCGGTTTGTCAGCGGCGGATTTCCTGCTGGTCTGGGCTTTCACGGCTTTCGCACGCTCCTCGGTGATGTCTTCAGCGGGCTTGTCATCGCGCAAGCCATGGAATACGGCATGGCGCACCGACCCGTCCTTGGTCATCTCGGCGAACGCGACTTCGGCGAGCAACACCGGTTTGAGCCAATGCACACCCTTGGCGTCGAAACCGGTCGGCGGATTGACCACCGCCGGTTTTTTCACCTGCAACGGTTTGAGCTGTTCATAAATGTGCTTGAGCGTGGTCTCGTTGAAACCGGTGCCGACCTTGCCAGCGTAGCGCAACTCGCCGCTGTCCCGATCATGCAATCCCAACAGCAGCGCGCCGAAGGCATTGCGCGCACCTTGGGGATCGGTGAACCCGACCACGACGAATTCCTGCCGATGTTTGCACTTGAGCTTGATCCAGTCACTGCTGCGCCGCGACACATAAGGCGACCCCAGGCGCTTGCCGATCAGCCCTTCCATCTGCATTTGGCAGGCACTGTTGAGCAAGGCTTCCGGCTCCTCGCCGAACGCGTCGGAGAAGCGCAGCAAAGGAGCTTTATTGGGTTTGAGCACCGTTGCCAGCGCGACCCGCCGCTCCTCGACCGGCACCTCGCGCAGGTCCACGCCATTGAGGTAAGGCATGTCGAACAGGTAATAAAGGATGTTGCCGCTGCGATTGGATTCAAAGGCATTTTGCAGCGCCTGAAAGTCCGGCACACCCTGCTCGTTAGCCACCACCATCTCACCGTCGAGCCAGGCCGACTCCAGGCCCAGAGCGGCCAGCGCCTCGGCCTGTTTCGGCAGTTTGTGGGTCCAGTCGTGGCCGTTGCGGGTGAAGAGTTTCACCTCGTCGTGGTCGATGCGCGCCATGATCCGGTAGCCGTCGAACTTGATCTCATAGCTCCACTCGCCCGGCGGAGCTTTTTCCACCAGCGTCGCCAATTCCGGTTTGAGCTGGTCGGGCAGCCTGGCCTTGTGAGCCCCGGTGAGTTGCGCCGACCGCTGTTTAGCCGCGACCTTGCGCGCCGGCTTCTTCACCGGTTTGGGCTTGACGGCGGTCTTGGCCTTTTTGGGGACAATGGTGCGGTCACTGAGCACGCTGTCGGGCTCGGCGGCGACCACATCGTAATCACTCTCGGGTTTCGCCGCGCTGTCCTGATGTTTGATCAGAAACCACTGCTCCTGCTTGCCCGGCATGTGCGTGCGAACCAGGTTCCACAAGCCGCCGAGTTTCTCGCCTTGCAGCTCGAACTTGAGCTTGCCTTTGGCATAGGCCTTGGCCGGATCTTCCTGGGGGATCCACACGCCCCGGTCCCAGACAATCACATCGCCGGCACCGTAATGCCCTTCGGGAATGCTGCCCTCGAACGTGGCGTAATCGATCGGATGGTCTTCAACGTGGACTGCCAGGCGCTTGACCTTGGGGTCCAGCGAAGGGCCTTTCGGCACGGCCCAGCTTTTCAGTGCGCCATCGAGTTCCAGGCGAAAGTCATAGTGCAACCGCGAGGCATCGTGCTTCTGGATACAGAACTGCAAGGCATGGTCTTTCGCAGTTTTCTTGCCTGAACGTTTCGCGGCGGGCTCAGAGGTCGCCGAAAAATCGCGCATGCGGTTGTAATCGTCCAGATTCTTGTTCATGGCGCACCTGTTGGCTCGACGCGTCCCCCAATGCCGGGGCCGATGCGCGTGACGATCAAGGCCACGACCGCAATCCGCTCCACCCGTTGATAGCCGGGCGTCAGCAACTCTTCACCGAACACATCGGGATCGAGTTCGCGATAGGTCCAGCCGAACATCGGCGATTCAAGGCGCGGGGTCAGTGCCTCAAGAAACGGATCCTGGCCATCGATCATTGCCACCCCGGTGTACAACACCAAAGAGCCACCGGGCGCCAGTCGAAGCAACGCCTGCTCGACAATGCGCAACGATAACTGCGCACCGAGAGCGCCGCCACCATGCCGGTAAGCGCGCTCGGTGGGGTCGGCCATGTAGGGCGGGTTGGCGACGATCAGGTCGAACTGGCCGTCGACGTCCTGCAGCACATCGCTGGCCTCGACCGTGACGTTAGCGACTTCCGCCAGGGCCGCGTTGACCGCCGTCAAACGCAGCGCCGCGGGATTGATATCGACGGCCAGCACCTCGGCTTCACGGCGTGCGCGGGCAATCACAATCGCCCCGACACCCGCGCCGCAACCAATGTCGACGGCGCGCCGGATCGGCGCGAAGGATTGTTGAAGATGAGCGTGGATCAGCTGCGCGAACCGGTAGCTGTCCGGTCCGAAAAACACCGCGTCCGCCGCGTCGGTGGGAAACCCCGAGTGCACGAACAGCAAATCATCGAGGCTGGACCAGCGCACACGGCTTTTCAGTCGGCCGTTGCTTTCTTGCAGCACGCCCGCCTCCTGCAACTGCCGCTGTTCATCGGTCGACAGCAGGCCCGGTTCGAATGCGCGCGACCAGCCGAACACGTCGCGCAAGGTCCGGGCGCTTTGCCCAAAGGCGCGGTCGTTGACCCGCTGGTGCGTGAGCGGCGTCGGGGTGATAAACCGGTAACCATCGGCCTGCAAACGGCGCCCCAGCTGCACCAGCGCCAGATCGGCAGCACCCAGTTGCTCTTCCTGATTCATGCCGTGCTCCTATCGCAGGCTGGATTTGAGTTCGATGAACCGTCGCGTGGCCATCAGGCCGGCCGGATGGGAATGCCGATGGGCCGACAACCACGGGATCAGCACCGGCATCTGCTCGTGTGCGGCAAGCCCCTCCAGCGAGGTTTGCAGGCTCTGGATATCCGGGTCGTTGTCGGGCACTGGCGGTTCTGTCGCGACACTCGTGCCCCGGCGAACCGCTGTGGCTGAGCGCTCAGGCGTCCAGTTGCCGGCAATCCAGTCATGCAGCAGCTGTTTTTCATAGGGGCTGAATACGCCGAACATGGCGGCACCATCCCCCTCGATCAACTGCCAGAAGCGACTGGCCTGAGGATCCTGCCCGCGCTTGATCCAGCCCTTTTTTTCCATGGCGGCAAGGAACCCTGGCAACTGCTCCGGCGCGGACAGCCACTGGTTGACGGTCTTGCCTTCAAAACGGCAGTAGTCGGAATGCATGTGCTGGCCGAACGGACGCTTGCGCTCAAGCATGTTGAGCAGCTCGGCGTCGAGGTCGAACGACTCGATGATCGCGCGACTGCCCTGCCCCAGATCATTGAGTCGATAACCCAGCGCAACCCGACGCAGAAAGTCTTCGCGATCGCCTTCCACCGGCAGCAGTTGCAGCACCGACTGCACGGCTTTTTGCGCGTGGCCGGTGCTGGCGTTGTCGATGGTCACGTGCAGGGTGAAGTAATACGGATCGATGCCCAATTCGCTGAGTTCATAGGCGCTGACCAGCAGGTGCAACGGCAGCTGTTCGTAGCCCAGGTTGTAGCCGATCACCTCCGGCAAAAACTCGTCGGCGGATTCGCCCAGCGCCAGTTGTATCGCGCCCTGCAGGTAATGCTCGTCGGCGATCACCCCAGGGTCTTGCAGACCATGTTCGGCGAGCAGCTTGCGGTAGATCACCACATGATTCTGCGCCGGGTTGCCGTCGCCGAGCTCTTCCAGATAGGTGCAGATCAGCCCTTCGAAACGCGGGTCGCGCCACTGACGCAGCAGGCCGTACAACCAGGCGCCGTCGACCAGTTTGGTCGGGGCCACGGCTTGCAGGAAAAACAGCGCGTGGGCCTTGTTAGTGAAAAACTGCCGGGGCCCGCCTTCTTTGCGTTGTTGCAGGTAGTCGGCGTATTGGCGGGCAACGTCGACGCTGTGGTGTTCGACGAACGATTGCAGGGCCGTCAGGTCCGTTGGCATTTCTTGAGGCAAGTGGGTGGCGCGTTCCAGCTGCACTTCGAGAAAGTTTCGCGCCAGAGCGCGCCGTTGCTCGGGGTCGACGCCCAGCAGCAGGTGTTCATAGGCTTGTTTAAGGCTCCCGGCGGCCGGGATCGGGTGTTCGTGGGCGGGCCGCGATTCAAGTCGGGTCAGGGCAGTCATGGGCGCATCTCTCGGTCTAAGGCCAGTGGCAGGACGTTGAATCAACACGTCTCTACATCAGCAGAGCGATTTGCCCGGAGAAAAATTCAATCGACGTTGAAATCGCCCTGACGGACGGACCTGTGCAGCACCGCCCGCCCGGTGCACGCGGCCTATAATCAGCGGGTGCGGGGTCATCTTCGGAGAGCAATCATGCGAACGGTGCACGTCATCGAGCAATCGCCGGCACCCGTAAATGTCGTGGGCGAGGCGATCACCATCCTCGCGGGCGGCGACCTCAGCAAGCCCTTTGAGATGCATATCCAGGAAGGCGTGCAAGGCGGTGGGCCGCCGCTGCACTTTCATCCGTGGGACGAGGCGTTCTATGTGGTCGACGGCCAGGTCGAAGTGACCGTGGCGGGCAAGTCCGCCACCGTCTCGGCCGGGGGGTATGTGCATATCCCCGGAGGTTCGATCCATGCCTACAAGAACATCAGCCCTACCGCGAAGATGATTGGCGTGGTGTCGGATCCCCGGGGCGGGCAGTTTTTTGCGGCGGTGGATCAATTAAGGGTGCCGGAGGATTTACCGCGGATACTGGAGATTGCCGAAGCGTACGGGGTTATTTTCCTGGTGCCCAAACCGGCAGTTTGATCGCGTTATCGTTCTTCGTAAGCAGGCTAGCGCCCACAGGGACCTTGCGCACACCGCAAATCCACTGTGGGAGCTGGCCTGCTAACGAAGGCGGCCTGAAAGACAACCCGGTTTAAAGGGCCCCTAAACCGCACCACCCTTGGCCTGCTGCTCCAGATGCACTTGCAGCTCAGGGTCAATCTTCAGCGCCGCCGCCAGCTCATCCAGATAGTTGCGCTCGGCATCCTGCTGATCGTCCACCAGCATCACGCTGGCCAGGTACATCTCTGACGCCATGCCAGGATCCGTCGCCGACTGCGCCACATCGGCGGCATCCAGCGGCCGGGCCACTTCGTCATCCAGCCATTGCTGCAATTGCGGGTCGTCGGTGTGGCGGCCCAGTTCGGTACTGATCATCTGTTTCTCGGCGTCGTCAATCCGGCCATCGGCCTTCGCTGCAGCAATCAACGCCCGCAGCACAGCATGGCTGTGCTCCTCGACTTCCGGGCCGGACAAAAGGTCTACAGTACGCGGTGCCTGTTGCGGCGCAGCCGCCTGACTGCGTTGCCACGCCTGATACGCCTGGAAGGCCATCATCCCGAGCGACGCCAGGGCCGCATAGTTGGTGCCGCCACTTGAGCGGGTCCGGGTCGAGCCGCCCAGCGGTGAGCCGCCGCCGAGCAGGCCACCGAGCAAACCACCCAATCCGCCCCCGCCCATGGCTGAACCACCGCCACCGCCCAACAAGCCGCCAAGCAACCCGCCCAGACCGCCGTCGATGCCGCCCTGGGCAGATGCGCCACCCTGTCGCTCCCTGGAGCCCTGGCCGGCCCGCAGGAGTTGTTCGAGCAAATCGCTGGTGTTCATGACGACGTCCTCATCGATGGGAGTGACCCGGTCAGGCAACAATAGTCCTCGCCGGCAAATGCGCCATTACCGTTTGGCCTGTGGCGAGGGAGCTTGCTCCCGCTTGAGTGCATAGCACTCACAAAAACCGGCATTGCTGCCACATTTTTTTGGGGGCCGCTACGCAGCCCGGCGGGAGCAAGCTCTTATCAAACAAAAAATAACCCATTGTTTTTGCTCTTGAAAAATCATGCTGCTTTGACCAGTTGCATGCCTAGCTTGCGCGCTTTTCGCTCCAGAGCGCGCAGCTGTCGGCTGCGGCTTTTTTCTTCAAACTCTTCAATTCCCTTCTCAACATAGGGCTGCCCCTTGGTCAGCATGGCGTAAATCAGCCGCGCCAATTGGTGTGCGGTGGCTTTGATCGCGCAACGGGTGTCCATCCGCGTCAGGCGGGCGCGGTGGCTGGCGCCGATGAAACTCTTGTCCTGTCGCCCATTGGAAGCCGCTTGCTTAAGCGCTTGAGCTGCTCGATTAATGATTTTCGGTGCTTTCCCTGGAAGCGGTTTACCTCCTGATATCCGCGTAGGCGGTGCCACGCCCAGCCAGGAACAAAAGTGCTGAGAGGTGGGAAAACGTGACAAATCCGGCCCCAATTCACTGGCTAATACCAGCGCCGTATCAATCCCGATGGTGGGAATAGCCGTCAGGTCCACACCCATTACCTTGTTCAATGCCCGGTGCAACGCTTGCTGTTGGTCGGTCGAGCGGTGCGGGCTGCGCAGCGGCTTGCCGGGTGCCACTGGTTCATGCTCAAGAACAGGTAGTCGCTCAAGTGCCTGGGCGATGGCCCGGTCACACTCGGCGATCTGGGTTTCCAGAAAGTCATGGCAGGCCAATTCCTGACTCAGAGCATGCAAGTGCTCGGCTCGCCAGTTGCCATGCAAACTGCGGGCAATGGTCGCCTGATCTGCCTTGATGCGCCCGTCTTTCATCGTTGCGAGTTGTTCAGGGTTACGCTCGCCGCCGACAATAGCCCGCAAAATCTTCAGGCCCGTCACCCCGGTGATATCGCTGATGACTTGGGCCAGCTGGATGTTCATCTGGCTCAAGGCTTTTTGCATGCGATTGATGGACTTGGCTTGATCGCAGACTTTATTGGCTCGCTGACGGACCAGAGAGCGCATTGAGCAGATTTCATCCGAAGGGCGAAACGCACCGCTGAGCAGACCATGGGTCATGAGCTGCCAAATCCACTGGCAGTCGAGCACATCGGACTTGCGACCTGAGGTCTGCCGGGTGGCGCGCGAGTTGACGAGGTAAACCTCGAATCCGCGTGCATCCAGCACTTCGAAAAGGGGGATCCAGTAGACCCCCGTCGCCTCCATGGCCACCACGTTGATGTTCAGTGACTGGAGCCAGTCGGCCAAAGCAATCAAGTCGTCGGTGAAGGTGGAGAATTGACGAACAGGTGAATCACATCGCCCTGAATCCACGGCGACCCAGTGTTCGCGAAGGCCGACATCAATGCCGGCACAGTGATGATGGATAATCTCAAAACGCTTTTGGTTCTTGCGCGCCATGACAATTCCTCGCAGGATTGAACAACGCGCGCGGGGTACACGGTGGCGAACGGATTCACTCTCTTATACGAGGTCATGGCTTACGCCATGCCGTCAGCGACTCCACGCCGATACCGTGCAGGCCACTCTCCCTCTCGGGTGCTGTCACACCAGTGCTGGTTACGGCCTTTGCCCCGCGCGCGTTCTTCAAACTTTACGATGAACCTGTTTGCTGCGCGACAGCGCGGCGTCGAAGACGGCGCGGGGCCTCCCTCGCCACAAAAACGGGTAAGCCTGTATGCCAGTGTTCAGTGAACAGCACTGCAGATTAATCCAAAGTATTTTTTGCCGGCCCAGCTAAGATTTACTGGCGGTGAACCTTATTCCCGGATTTCCGGTCGATACCTGCAACCGAACCGGTTTGCCGCCGCCCTTGATAATGAGGGTGATGACTGGCTTGCTTCATCTTTCTGGAGAACGCCCCCCGTGATATCCACCCTACACATCGCCAGACTCAAAGCATGGGGCGCCCATGGTTTTACCGCCACCGGCGTGGTCACTGCCTTCCTCGCCACCCTCGCCTTGCTGGAAAACCAGGCCACCAACTGCTTGCTGTGGCTGGGCGTGGCCCTGATCGTCGATGGGCTGGACGGTGCATTGGCACGCAAGGTCAATGTGCAGTCGGTGTTGCCGAGTTTCGATGGATCGATTCTCGATCTGGTGATCGACTACCTGACGTATGTGTTCATCCCTGCGCTGTTCATCTATCGCTACATCCCCTTGCCGGACTACACGCTGCTGCTGACCGTGTCGCTGATTCTGGTTTCGTCGCTGTTTTGCTTCTGCAACGTCAACATGAAAAGCAAAGACAATTACTTCCAGGGCTTCCCCGCCGCCTGGAACGTCGTGGCCCTGTGCCTGTACATCATCGGCCCGTCGCCGTGGATTACCTTCCTGACGATCATTGGCCTGGCCTTGCTGACCGTGACCCGCATGAAGTTCCTGCACCCGTTCCGCGTGCGCAAGTTCATGCCGATCAACATTGCCGTGACCGCCATCTGGCTGCTGTGCAGCTTGTCGCTGGTGGTCAATCACCCGGTCATCAACCCGATGGTCATGGGGCTTTGGCTGCTAATGTCGGCTTACTTCCTGGGGATCTGCATCTGGCGCACCGCCATGGAGTGGTTCGACGGATCGCGCCAAAAGTAAAGCAGCATGGCCATCCATATCGTTCGACTCGGCTCGCCGCGCCTGCCTGATGAAGGGTTGCGGATCGGCACGGTACGCCGCCCACCTCGTGGTGTACCGAAGGCCGATTTCGCCCGTCGGGACTTTTATGATGTGTGGCAGCCACTGCTGTCGCCGAGTGCGGAACTGGTGGCCGAAGCCAAAGCGGCCACCGATGACAAAGCCTGGGAAGCCTTTCGGCGCAAGTTCAAGGCGGAAATGAACCACCCGGCGCCCAGTCAACTGCTGGATCTGCTGGCCGCCCTCTCCCATCAAACCGCGCTGGCGGTTGGGTGTTATTGCGAGGATGAAGCGCATTGCCATCGTTCTGTGTTGCGGGAGTTGCTGGCAGCACGCGGCGCACAGATTGCCTAGATCCCTGTGGGAGCGAGCCTGCTAGCGATGACTGCTTTCCAGCCGATGTAGATGTCGACTGACACTCAGCCATCGCGAGCAGGCTCGCTCCCACAGGGGAATTGGATGTTCAAAGGACTGAGGTAGCACCATGAAACCGCAAATACGACCCGCCACCGCAGCTGACGCGTCCGCCATCAGCCAGGTCATCATCCAGTCGCTGCGCCAGTCCAATGCACTGGACTACCCACCCGACATCATCGAGCAGGTGGAAAAAAGCTTTTCCACCGAGTCCATTCGCACGCTGCTGACCCAACGCCAGGTGTTCGTCGCAATGATCAACAGTCATATCGTGGCCACGGCCAGCCTTGATCGCGATGTGGTGCGCAGCGTCTTTGTCGACCCGACTCAACAAGGACGCGGCCTCGGGAGGCAATTGATGGCCACGATCGAGTCCATCGCCGCCGAAGCCAAAATCGAGGTCTTGCGCGTCCCCTCCTCCATCACCGCAGAAGCCTTCTACTTCAAGCTGGGCTTTCGAAAAGTCCGCGACGAATTCCACGGAGCCGAGCGCACGATCATCATGGAACGGCGACTGACCTCCCTCTGACTGCCACGCCCACCCAACCTGCGCCGGTCTGACGGACGGGAGGTCGATCATGGTCAATACTTAGGGGATTGAACGACGCGGGAGGTTCGACATGTCTGGTCAATCACGCTTCATGCTGGTCGCCTCGCCACTGATGGAACACAGCCCCGCCTTCGACAGAGCCGCGGCGCTGGCCAAGGCTGAAGATGCGGCGTTGCACATCGTGGCGTTTGATTACCTGGAAGGCCTGGCCACCGCCAGCCTGGTCAACGAAAAGGCCTTGGAACAAATGCGTCTGGGCTACGTTGATCGACACCGCCAGTGGCTCGAAGAACAGGCCCGTCCCCTGCGCAAGATCGGCGTCCACGTCACCACCGAGGTGGCGTGGGTCGAACGCCCGCTGGAAGAAATCCTGATTCACCTCAAAGAGCAGCCGATGGACGTGCTGATCAAGGCGCTGGAGCACGAATCACTGCTGTCGCGGTTGTTGTTTACCCCGCTCGACGTGCATTTGCTGCGTGAATGCCCGGTGCCGCTGCATTTTGTCAGCCATGCCGTTCACGCCCTGCCACGCAAGGTTGTCGCGGCGGTCGATCCTTTTCATCGCGATGATCACTACAAAACGTTCAATGACCGGATCCTGCACGAAGCGTCGAAGCTGGCGAGTGCCTGTAACGCCGAGCTGGACGTGGTCTACGCCTATGACCTTTCCTCGATCAGCGCAGACGAGTTCGGCTTTGACAACGGCTCGGCGTTTTTCAATTCCGGCAAGGCCAAGACCCTGTTCGACTACCAGGAGGACGCCTTCAATGAATTGGCCGAGCGCAACGGCATCGCGCCCGAGCAGCGGCACATGATCATGGGAAACCCGGCCAAGGTCCTGACCCGCTATGTCGACGCCTACGACGTCGACGTGATCGTCATGGGCCGGGTCGGCCATCGCGGTCTGGGCCGGTTGATCGGCAGCACAGTGGAACACCTGCTGTACAAAATGCCCTGCAGCGTGTGGGTGGTGTACACCGAGCGGGTGGATGAGTAACGCTCTTCCAGACACCGCATCCCCCTGTAGGAGCGAGGCTTGCCCGCGAAGACGGAGTATCAGTCGACAACGATGGGCCTGACGCTCCGTCTTCGCGGGCAAGCCTCGCTCCTACAGGGTTTTGTGTTGTCTGGTTAACGTCGGGTGATGACGACCTCCAGGTATTCACTCGGCACCACCACCGATTTCTCTCCCGCTCTGTTCATCCGGTTGATCAGCTCAGTCAGGTCGCTTTCAAAGGCTTGGGCTCCCTCGGGAGACAGCGCCGCGAAGGCCTTGTGGACCGGGCCGTACCAGGTGCGAAACGTGTCGATGAAGTGCGCCGCCGAGCGATAACGGAAGTTGAAGGTGCGGCGCGTCACCTGGACCTGAAAGTCACGCTCATCGAAGTGCGAGTGCAACCAGGCTTCGGTTCCCCAGTTTGAAGGCGGTTGTGCGCCTGGCGGTGGCGGCAGGTGTTTGCCCAGGGTCTTGAACATCTGGCCGACAAAACCTTCAGGTGTCCAGTTGGCCAGGCCGATGCGTCCGCCAGGACGGCAGACCCGCGCCAGTTCTGAAGCCGCTTTGGCCTGATCCGGCGTGAACATCACACCGAAGGTCGAGAGCACCGCATCGAAGCTGGCGTCTTCGAACGGCAGCGCCTCGGCGTCGGCGACCTGGAAGGTCACCTCCAGGCGCTCGGCCCGGGCCCGGTCTTCGCCGCGCTCCAGCAGCGCCGCCACGTAGTCGGTCGAGGTGACGTTGCAGCCTCGGCGTGCAGCGGCGAGCGTCGCATTGCCGTTGCCGGCGGCCACGTCCAGCACGCGTTCGTCGCAGAGCAAGTCACAGGCTTCAGCCAGTTGCTCGCCGACAATTTGCAGGGTAGTGCCGATCACGGCGTAGTCGCCGCTGGCCCAGGAGGCCATCTGGCGGTTTTTCAGGGCAGTGAGATCAAGGGGGGTACTCATTAAATCTGCTCCGTAAGGATTGGAACGCGGGCCCGGCTTACTCCGCCGTGGTCGGATCGATGATGTGAGTGACCTGGGAAATGCGGTTGGCCGGGAAACCGCTCTGCCTGGCGTGCTCCTGGATCAGCGCTTCGCTCGGCGAGATGTATACGCAGTACAACTTGTCACCCGTGACATAACTCTGAAGCCACTGCACCTGCGGCAGGTCGCGCAATGCCCGGCAGGACTTTTGCGAAGCGGCTTTCAAATCCCTTTCTGACAGTGTTCCAGCACCTGGAATCTCGCGCTCTATGACGAACTTTGGCATGGCAACCTCTCATTGTTGTTATTGATGACAGGGTCGGCAGTGGCCCTGTAGGCAAACTATCGCTCCGGCGCGGGCCGGCGTCCTGCCCGATCGTCGGGCAACACTGCCCGATCGTCCGGAGAATTCACGTTACCCGGCAACGCGCTCACAATCAGAAAGCCCTTAGTCGCATGGGAAGTCACCATGGACGCCCTGTCCCAAACCCTGCGCGTCGTCCGCCTGGTCGGCGCGATCTTCATCAATGCCAGGTTCACGGCGCCCTGGTGCTACCAGTCGCCCAGTGCCGACACGGCGGCCCCCTTTCTGGAGCCCGGTGCCGAGCGGGTGGTGATATTCCACCTGATCACCGAAGGCGAGTGCTATGTCGAGATGGGAAACGCTGCGCCGCTGCGCCTGACCGCCGGCGATGTGGTGGTATTCCCCCAGGGCGATGCCCATCGCATGAGCTCGCAACCGGGGCTGACGCCGGTCACTGGCAAGCGGCTGGACGTGGTGCTGGCGCGCCGTCCCCGGCAACTGAGTTACGGCGGAGGCGGCGCGGTCACGCGGCTGGTGTGCGGTTATCTGGCCTGCGATACGCGGTTGGCGGGCATGTTGCTGACGGGATTGCCGGCGGTGGTCCGGGTCAATGTGCGCGGCTCCAATGCCGGAATCTGGCTGGAATCATCGGTCCGTTATGCCTTGGCCGAAGCACGCTCGCCCAGGCCCGGGGGCGAAGGTGTGTTGGCGAAACTGGCCGAGGTGTTGTTCATCGAGGTGTTGCGCCTGTACATGAACGAGCGCGGTGAAGGCCGGACCGGCTGGCTGGCGGGTGTGGGTGACCGGATCGTCGGTGCCGCCCTGAATGCGCTGCACAAAAAACCCTGTCACGCCTGGACCCTGGATGAACTGGCGCGAACCGCCGGCACCTCAAGGTCGGTGTTGGCAGAACGCTTTGCGCAGTTGGTGGGGAGTTCGCCGATGCAGTACCTGACGCAGTGGCGGATGTTGCTGGCGGCGAACCTGTTACGCAGCAGTAACAGTTCGTTGATGCGGATTGCCGAAGAGGTGGGCTACCAGACCGACACGGCCTTCAGCCGTGCCTTTCGTCGAGAGTACGGCGCGCCACCGGCGGCGTGGCGGCGCAATCAGGAGAAAAAACCAATGGCCCGCGGCGCGCAGCCTGTGAGCCATTGATGTCGAGGGTTACGCCGAAGGTGCCTTGGCCTCTTCCAGCAGTTGCTGGATCATCTTTTCCTGGGTTTCGTAGGCGCCTTCACCGAAGTGGGTGTAACGCACCTGACCCTTGGCGTCGATCAGGTAGTGAGCGGGCCAGTACTGGTTGTCGAAGGCGCGCCAGATCGCGTAGTTGTTGTCGATGGCCACCGGGTAGGTGATGCCGAGCTTTTTCACCTGATCCTTGACGTTGTCGATGATGCGCTCGTAACCGTATTCAGGGGTGTGGACGCCGACGACCACCAGGCCATCCTTCTCGTATTTCTTCGCCCAGTCCTTCACATACGGCAGGGTGTGCTGGCAGTTGATGCAGTCGTAGGTCCAGAAGTCCACCAGCACCACTTTGCCTTTGAGCGAATCATTGCTCAGCGCTGGCGAGTTCAGCCACTGGACGGCACCGGACAGCGACGGCATGGCACCCTTGGCGTTGTCCATGGAGTCGGCCCTGACCTTGCTGACGAAGTAGTCAACGACTTTCGGCACGCTTTCCATCACACCCTTCTCGAGGCTGCTGACGCCTTCGGACGAGGTGCCGGCCAACAGTGTCCGGTCGGCACCGGTGGAAATCACCGCCACGGTCGCCAGCACGGCAACACCGGCACCACGACGCAACCAACCAGTGACCGGGATCGACACTTTCAAGCGATTGACCAAACCGCGACCGGCGAAGATCAAGGTCCCCAGGGACAGTGCGCTGCCCAGGCCGTAGGCCAGCAGCAACAGGCTGGTTTGTGCGTTCGCACCCTGGAGCATGGCGCCGGTGAGAATCACCCCGAGGATCGGGCCGGCACACGGCGCCCAGAGCAGCCCTGTGGCCACACCGATCATGACCGAACCCAGCGGGCCGGACATTTTGCGGGTGTCGGGATCAAGGCGATTGCCCAGCGCCACGAACGGGCGGGCCATCCAGTCACCGACACGGGCGGAAATCAGCGACAGAGCAAACAATCCCATCACGAAGAGCGCGACGTGACGACCGGTGTTGTTGGCTTGCACCACCCATTCGCTGCTGACCACCGCCAGGCTGGCGATCAGGGCAAAGGTCAGGACCATGCCGCCAAGGGTCAGCAGAATGGATGAACGGGTGCGTTTGACACCAGCGAACAGGAACGGCACCACCGGGAGGATGCAGGGGCTGAGGACGGTCAATATGCCGCCCAGAAAAGCGATGAGAAACATGGTAATCACCTTGAAAATAGAGAAGAACGACACACCACCTACCCCCTGTAGGAGTGAGCCTGCTCGCGATGGCGGTGTGTCAGATAACACTGATGTCGATTGACACTCCGCCATCGCGAGCAGGCTCGCTCCTACACTGGAATTGTGGTGTTCACAAAACAGGGTTCGGGCATCAGGCCTTCTGGTTTTCCTGTAGCTGACCTTGCGGCGTGCGGCTCGAGCCGTCCTGTGCGAGGAAGGCATGAGCGCCCTGCTCGGCCACCGGCGTCAGCTGGAAGCAGGTCGCACTGCCACAGCTTTTCTGTTCAACAGCGGCATTGGCATGGGCAGCCGCGCCGGCTGCGGAGAAAGCAACAGCGGTCAAAAAGCGGGTGACGTTGTTCATGGTGTTCTTCCTGTTTCAAAGGGGGTTGGCAATCGGTCCGCGAAGGACTCAGTTGTCCGCGTTGCAGCCGTCAGCAAATTTGCGGTAATCCAGCACCTGGGTTTTGTGCTGGGAATCGAGGTAGGTCAGCTGGGCATTCACAACCCCGCAGGAAGGCGCGGCGTCTTCTTTCAACGACACCACTTTCTTGATGTCCAGGTGGGTGCCGTAGGTGTAGGTTTTGGCGCTGACATCGGTGGCTTCGGCGCGGGCCGACAAGGTGCAGATGTTCAGGGCGGCAAACAGGCAAGCGGCGTAGATGGCTTTGGTGTTCATGGCGGTTTCCTCAAGGCTTCAATGGGTAGGTCGTTCGATTGAGCAGAGGCGGTGTGGGTTGCCTCGATGGAACCCATTAGAAGCTCGCGAGGTATCTCGTCTGTGTCGAAAACAGCCGCGTGTAAATCGGTACGTATCAAAGCCGGCCCCTGATACAGAGCGATACAAAACCCCTGGAAAACCGCATTTTTGCCTTTGCATGTATCCGTCGCTACGCCAGATACACTGCAATACAAAGGGCTGCGGGCGAGCGGGCCAAGGCCCGATAGACTGCGCAACATCCCCCATTGATAGAGGCTTGGCCCCCATGGAACACGTCGATCACATTCTCATCGTGGACGATGACCGCGAGATCCGGGAACTGGTAGGCAACTACCTCAAGAAGAACGGCCTGCGCACCACGGTCGTCGCCGATGGACGCCAGATGCGCAGCTTCCTTGAGTCCACGCCGGTGGACCTGATCGTGCTCGACATCATGATGCCGGGCGACGACGGCCTGATGCTCTGCCGCGAGTTGCGCGCCGGCAAACACAAGGCCACGCCGGTGCTGATGCTCACTGCCCGCAACGACGAAACCGACCGCATCATCGGCCTGGAAATGGGCGCCGACGATTACTTGGTCAAGCCATTCGCCGCCCGTGAACTGCTCGCGCGAATCAACGCCGTACTGCGCCGCACGCGGATGCTGCCGCCAAACCTGGTGGTCACCGAAAGCGGTCGCCTGCTGGCGTTCGGGCGCTGGCGCCTGGACACCTCGGCCCGGCACTTGCTGGACGAAGACGGCACCATGGTCGCGCTCAGCGGTGCGGAATACCGATTGCTGCGGGTGTTCCTCGATCACCCGCAGCGGGTGCTCAATCGCGACCAGTTGCTCAATCTGACCCAGGGCCGCGACGCCGATCTGTTTGACCGTTCCATCGATTTGCTGGTCAGCCGCTTGCGCCAGCGCTTGCTGGACGATGCCCGCGAACCGGCCTACATCAAAACCGTGCGCAGTGAGGGCTATGTGTTTTCGCTGCCGGTGGAAGTGCTCGGTGCGCCGTCATGAACCTCACCCTTCGTTGGCCCCGCACCCTGGCCTCGCGCCTCTCGCTGATCTTTCTGATTGGCCTGATCCTGGCGCAGGCGCTGTCCTTCGGCGCGCAGTATTACGAGCGTTACGAAAGCGCGAAAAACACCATGCTCGGCAATCTGGAAACCGACGTCTCGACCTCCATCGCCATTCTTGACCGCTTGCCAGCCGAAGAACGCATGGGTTGGCTGCAACAACTGAACCGCCGCAACTACCGTTATTTGCTCGACGAAGGTTCGCCGGGCGTGGCCATGAGCGACACGCCCATCGCGATGACATCGATCAAGGACGCCATCGGCAAGGATTACCCGATGACCGTGACGGACATTCCCGGCGAACAGAAACACTTTCAGGTGCACCTGAAACTCGCGGACGGCAGCCCGGTGACCATCGACGTCAGGCCATCGATGGTGCCGTTGTCGCCGTGGTTGCCCATCGTTCTGCTGGGCCAGTTGGCGCTGATGATCCTCTGCACCTGGCTGGCGGTGAGAATCGCCATCCGCCCCCTCACCCGCCTTGCCGAGGCCGTGGACAACCTTGATCCCAACACCCACGCGGTGCACCTGGACGAACAAGGCCCGACCGAAGTCGCACACGCCGCCATCGCCTTCAATTCGATGCAGGCACGCATCGCCGCGTACTTGAAAGAGCGCATGCAACTGCTGGCGGCGATTTCCCACGACCTGCAAACCCCGATCACCCGCATGAAACTGCGCGCCGAATTCATGGACGACTGCAGCGAAAAAGACAAACTGTGGAGCGATCTCAGTGAGATGGAACACCTGGTGCGCGAAGGCGTGGCCTATGCCCGCAGCGTTCACGGCGCCACCGAAGAAAGCCGCCGCACCGACCTCGATTCATTCCTCGACAGTCTGGTGTTTGACTACCAGGACGTGGGCAAAGACGTGACCTTGGGTGGCAAAAGTGGCGCGGTGATCGACACCCGGCCCCATGCCTTGCGGCGGGTACTGGTAAACCTGACGGATAACGCTCTGAAGTTCGCCGGCGCCGCCGAGCTGTGGGTGGAAGCGAAAAACGGCGGCCTCTCGGTGAAGATCATGGATCGCGGACCGGGCATTGCCGAAGAGGAACTGGCCCACGTGATGGAGCCGTTTTATCGGGTAGAGAATTCGCGCAATCGCAGCACCGGCGGCACGGGGCTGGGGTTGGCGATCGCGCAGCAATTGGCGTTGGCGCTCGGGGGATCGTTGACGTTGAGCAATCGCGAGGGCGGCGGGTTGTGTGCGGAGTTGAAGTTACCGCTTCGACCTGGCAGTCAGTAAACAGACACAAAGGCCAAGGAAAGCCTTTATATTGTCGGACACCGTCGTGCAGCAGCCGACGGCGATGCCCTGATAGCAACCGACACCTATATGGATATTGGCAAAATGGATGACAACAGAAGGCCCATCAAGACGCGCTCTGCGGGCTGGGCGAAATACATCACCGACCTTCTGGTGAAACGAGACATCTCCCCCAATCAGATCTCCGTCGCCAGCATCGCCTTCGCGCTCGCCGGGGCGGCGGCACTGAATCTCGATAACGGGCTCATCGGCTCGGTCCTCTGCGCCGTCGGCATTCAATTGCGCCTGCTGTGCAACCTCTTCGACGGGATGGTAGCGATCGAGGGCGGCAAGAAATCCGACATCGGCAGCCTCTACAACGAATTCCCCGACCGCATTGCCGACAGCCTGCTGATCGTCGCGCTGGGGTATGCCATCGGCTACGCCGATCTTGGCTGGTTCGCGGCGCTGGCCGCGGCACTGACGGCGTATGTCAGGGTGTTCGGCGGTTCGATTGGCCTGAAGCAGAGTTTCATCGGCCCAATGGCCAAGCAGCATCGAATGGCCGTGATGACTGTGGCCCTTCTGTTGAATGCTGTCGAGGCCAGCGTTTATGGCACTCACTACGTGCTGTTGATCGCGCTGGTCATCATAGCGGCCGGATCCGCCGCGACCTGCGTCACGCGAACCTTGGCCATCTCGCGCCAGCTGAAGGGGAATCACCATGTGGATCAGTAACGCGCTGATTTCTGTTCTTCGCTTTCTGATCGGCGTCACCGCCCGATGGGAAAGCCCGCCGGACCTGACACGCCAGCGCATCTATTTCGCCAATCACTCCAGCCACATGGACACCCTGGCAATCATCGCGGCGCTGCCCCCGGAAGCCCGGGTGAACGTGAAACCGGTCGCCGCTGCGGATTACTGGGGAAAGAACAAATTTCTGTCGTACATCTCGCAAAAAGGCCTGAACGCAGTGCTGATCGAGCGAAACCCGGCGCCCGGCGTTAACGTGCTGGAGCCGATTTTCGATGTGGTGCGCGCCGGCCATTCGATCATCATCTTTCCGGAAGGCACGCGTGGCAGCGAGGCGTTGCCCGGTCCTTTCAAATCAGGGCTGTACCGTTTGGCCGAGACATTCCCCGAGGTGGATCTGGTGCCCATCTACCTGGAAAACCTGCATCGCTCCATGCCGAAAGGCAAACACGTCCCGCTGCCCATTATCTGCACGATCCGTATCGGCGACCCGCTGCCGAGGATAAGCGGCGAGGAAAAACAGGTGTTTCTGGATCGGGCGCGTGAAGCGATTGTGAGGTTGTCGGAATGAATCTTGACGAAAAGTTCTTGTGGTTCTTCGGCGCCATTGCCGTCCTGTTGGCAATCGCTTCGGTCATCGGCCGGATTCTGGCGAAGCGCGCCAAAACAGAAAGCTCGATGTCGACCATCGAGAACCTCAACCAGCGGGTGAATGCCTGGTGGGGCATGGTCATCATCTTCTTCGTGTCCTACCTGCTGGGCGGGAACGCGACGGTTATTCTGTTCGGCTTCATTTCGCTGTTCGCGCTCAGGGAGTTCATTACCCTGACGCCGACCCGGCTGGGCGACCATAACGCGCTGTTTTCGGCGTTCTTCATTCTGATCCCGCTGCAATACGTGCTGATCGGCACGCACTGGTATTCGCTGTTCACCCTGTTGATTCCGGTGTACGCGTTCCTGCTATTGCCGGCGATTGCGGTGCTGAGCCAGGACACCGACGCTTTTCTGGAACGGGCGGCCAAGATTCAGTGGGGAGTGATGATTTGCGTCTACTGCATCAGCCACGCGCCGGCCCTATTGCTGCTGGACCTGGAAGGTTTCAAGGGGCAGAACGCGCTGCTGCTGTTCTATCTCGTGTTCGTCGTGCAACTGAGTGACGTGTTGCAGTACGTGTTCGGCAAACTATTGGGCAAGCACAAAGTTGCGCCGCTGGTGAGTCCGTCGAAAACGGTGGAAGGCTTGGTCGGTGGCGGTCTGTCGGCCACGTTGATTGGCGGGTGCATGTTCTGGATGACCCCGTTCAGTTTCTGGCAGTCGCTGCTGATGTCGCTGGTGATCGTGGTGATGGGTTTTCTCGGTGGGCTGGTCATGTCCGCCATCAAGCGCAGCCTGAGCGCCAAGGATTGGGGGACCATGATCAAAGGGCATGGCGGCATGCTGGATCGGATGGATTCGATTTGTTTCGCGGCACCGATCTTCTTTCACCTGACGCGGTATTTCTTTTCCGCCCCATAAAATGGACACCACCCCCTGTCAGTGATCGTTCCCACGCTCTGCGTGGGAATGCAGCCCGGGACGCTCCGCGTCCCTGAAGCGGACGCGGAGCGACCGGTGAGGCATTCCCACGCAGAGCGTGGGAACAATCATGCAAACCCAATCACCCCTTCCCCATGCATCTGCCGCAACAATGCCGTGCCACTCGCCATAAACTCCGGCGATCCAACGGCCCCCGCCTCCACTGCCAGCCCTTCCAACTGCGCCTGCCCGTCCAGCTCGGGAAATTCCTCGATCCGCTGCAACAACCGCCACGCCAGCGGGCTCAGCTCGGAAAATTTCACACTCCAGTCCTCGGCTCGACGCACCAGCAGCAAAGTCGGTTGAACCGGTGGCGCTTCCGGTTGATGATCCGGCCCCACCAACTGCACCGGCCAGGCATAAGCCAACGGCCACGCCAACGGTGACACCAGCAACGGTCGCGCCAGAATCAACGCCACATCACTCGGCGGCAACGGCTCCGCTTCGGACTGTTGCAACGCCATTTCGACCCACTCGTAATGCGCCAGCTCCACCATGAACGGAGGCCACACACCTTCGCTCAATGCACTCGGTTCCGAGGCCAGGAACTCGACAAACTCCTGGGCGATTTCGCCGAATTTCGGGGTACGCGCACGACAGTCCCGCAGGAAGATCCGTACCAGCGAACGCCAGCGCTCATCACCGAGAATCTTGATCAGCACCGGAAAGGTCCCGCTGAGCAACAACGACAGGTTGGAAAAAATCAGGTCGCGGTAAACCTGTGCCCGCGCCACATCCATCCCGGCTGGCGGCGCGCAATGGTCCGGGTCACGCAGGTACAGACCCAATGTGTTTTGCTGGTCAAACAGGCCTGGCTTATCCACGGTTCACCCCCTCGGCCTGCAAGCGACGAATAGTCTGCAATTCAGTCACCAGTTCAGTGAATGCGGGGAAGTTGAAATCCCGCTCCAGCAATGTCGGTTGCGCGCCAAACCGGGCGTAGGCCTGGGCCAGCAACGACCAGACCACCGGTTTCACCGACGCGCCATGGGTGTCGATTTTCAACGTGTCGGACTCATCGAAGTGCCCGGCCACGTGCATCGCCACCACCCGGCCCGAATCGATGCCGGCCAGAAAGGTCTGCGGATCGAAGCCATGGTTGATCGAGTTGACGTAGACATTGTTGACGTCCAGCAACAGGTCACAATCGGCTTCACGCAGGACCGCGTTGGTGAAGGTCACTTCGTCCATATCCTGCTGGGGCGCGGCGTAGTAGGAGACGTTTTCCACCGCCAGGCGCCGGCCGAGAATGTCCTGGGCCTGGCGAATTCGCGCGGACACGTGGTGCACCGCTTCTTCGGTAAACGGCAACGGCAACAGGTCGTAAAGGTGACCGTCATCGCTGCAATAACTCAAGTGCTCGCTGTACAGCGGCACGTTGTAGTGATCGAGGAACACCCGCACTTCCTGCAAAAACCCGACGTCCAGCGGTGCCGGCCCACCCAGCGACAGCGACAAGCCGTGGCAAGACAACGGAAAACGCTCGGCCAGGGCCCGCAGCGCATGGCCATGGGCGCCGCCGATGCCGATCCAGTTTTCCGGCGCGACTTCCAGGAAATCGAAATCGCCGGTACGGGCGGCCTGAAGGTCCTTCATTAATCCGCGACGCAAGCCAAGCCCGACGGTGGCTTTCGCTGAGGTGATGGAGGTCTGCATGGTGTCGATCTCAAGGGTTGCCAGTACGGAGTCACAGTTAACCGAAGCGATGTATCGGGGCTGTGTTCCGGTTCGGCAGAACATCGTGGCGGTTGTATCGCCGACGGGCCTGTACACACTCCGGTACAGACCCTTCGGCAGGCATTACGCCAGGTCGTATTTCTCGCGTACCAGATGGCCGATGCCGATGCGATCGAGCACGTTCATCGGGCACAGGAAGGTCACGCGCACGGTGCCCGGCAGGCGGCTGATGTCGATCGAGCCGGTGATGGTCGCGCGGTTGAGCACTTCGTCATACGGCAAACCGGTGACCGAAGCGGCACGTTTCAAGCCGTTCTCGACGGCGACGTTGAGGTTCTCGCCGCTGCCGATAAAGGTGATCGGCCCGCTCTGCTCGATTTCATGCTGACCCCAGCGCTCGCCCAGTTCGCGGACTTTCTGCCGTTGTCGGGCATTCATGGGCCGGGCCATCGGCGGCAGATCGTCGAGGTTTTGCAGGAGGATCGGCCCGTCCAGGGTCAGGTTCTTCACCACTTGCACCACCACTTCGGTTTCCCCGGAGCAGTCGGTGGCGTGCCCTGCGATCTCGCCGTTGCCTTGCTGGGCATGCATGTCGCCCATGTACACACCGGCCCCCGGCACTTTCACCGGACAGATCAACACGCAGCCTTCGCGGATCGAGTTGGTGTCCATGTGGCCGTCGGTCTTGGCCGCGTGCAGCTCTTCGCGGGTCATGCCGAAACGGTGTGGGGCGTTGATCAGGTATTGGCCGAAATCGGCGCAGTTGTGCGAATCGGGCAAGTCACGGGACGGCGTGGTGCCGATGTTGCCGAGGAACGGGCGCATCTGCGCGGCAACTCCGGGGATGTCGGCACGGGCCAGAGACAGGATCGAATGCTGGGCGGCGAATTCCGGCAGCGCCGACATCTCAGAGGCATTGCCGGCCAGTCGGTTGGCGACGTCCTGGTTGACGGTCAGGCTGACCTGATTCTGTGCATCGAACACGATCACGTAGCCATGGCTGAAGCGAAACGCACTGACCTCGGCGCCGCAGTTGTTACAGCGAATCGACTCCTCGCCAATGCCTTCGACATGACTGGCCGGGTGGTCGGTGCCGCACTTGGAGCAAAATTTGGCGACAAACGGGTCGCCGTTGTAGCGCCCCTCAACGAAGCTCATGACCCCGGACGACGTCGCCAGCGAGGTGACGCGCATGCTCTTGATCTTGATCGCCACGGCGTCGCCGATTTCCGCGCCAGCGATGGCCACCGGTTGCGTCACTTCGTGGCCGCCCTCGAAGGCGGGCGTGATCATCGGGCCCCAGCAACCCGGCGGTGTGCCGGTGATCAGGGTGCCGCCGTCGGCCAGAGGGCCGAGCATCGGCTGGCTGGGGCCAATGAGACCGTTGGTGTACTGATCGACGCGCAGATGGTTGACGGGAGCGGATTTCAGGTCGGTTTCAGGCACGAGCGTGGTCATTATTGTTCCCTTCACGGAGTCACGAGCAAAGACGGCCGCCTGTTGCGACGACCCTGAAAAGTGCCTCGACAGCCCCGGATTTCGGGCGCTGGTTAGCCTTTACAGTTCATCGCAGGTTTGTATCTGGTCTGTGTTCGGTGGGAGCCGCGAATGAAGTGGAATGTATCGGGACGGCGGCTGGATACAGTGCGATACACGTCGCAAATTCTTGTAGGAGCGAGGCTTGCCCGCGAAGACGGAGTGTCAGGCAATACTTTTGTCGACTGACACGGCGACTTCGCGGGCAAGCCTCGCGCCTACAGGGGATTTGTGTCGGCCAGGGGAATGGCGCTTTCGTCGCTTCAGGCCGCCGCGCACGGGGCTCGGACTAAACTTACTGCACGCGGGACGTGCACAGCGTCCTGTTCATTCCCACGACCACCGCCCAGAGGTGTACGCCTCGATAAACAAGGCCTCTGGACCGTGATCCTGCTGAAGGAGCACATGTGATGGACGAGGCCAGACTCAATGACTTCATGGGCAAACTGGTGAACGACATGGGCGGCGCGGCGATGCTTGCCAACGTCATCCTCGGCGAAGAGCTCGGCCTGTACCGGGCCATGGCCGACAGTCAGCCGATCACCCCTGAAGCACTCGCCGACAAGACCGGCTGCAACCCCCGCCTGCTGCGCGAATGGCTCAGCGCCCACGCCGCTTCCGGTTACATGGAACACGAGGGCGGCCAGTTCCGCCTGCCCGAAGAGCAAGCCCTGGCGCTGGCGATCGAAGACTCGCCGGTCTATATCGCCGGCGGTATCGGGGTGGTCGCGTCGTTTTTCCATGACAAGGACAAACTGGTCAACGCCATGCGCGGCAACGGCGCCCTGGCCTGGGGCGATCACCATCCGTGCATGTTCAGCGGCACGGAGCGGTTCTTCCGCCCAGGGTACAAAGCGCACCTGATCGCCGAGTGGCTGCCGGCCCTGGAAGGCGTGGTCGCCAAATTACAGGCGGGCGCCAAAGTCGCCGACATCGGCTGCGGACACGGCGCCTCCACGGTGATCATGGCCCAGGCGTTCCCGGACTCGCGGTTCGTCGGCTTCGACTACCACGCACCGTCCGTCACCGTCGCGACCCAGCGCGCCGAAGAAGGTGGCGTGTCCGGGCGCGCGCGGTTCTTTCAGGGCACGGCGAAAAGCTTCCCCGGCGACGACTATGACCTGATCTGCTATTTCGACTGCCTGCACGACATGGGCGACCCGGTGGGCGCGGCGAAACACGCCTATGACGCTCTGAAACCGGACGGCACGGTGCTGCTGGTGGAACCGTTCGCCAACGACTCGCTGGACGACAACGTCACCCCGGTTGGCCGGCTGTTCTACGCCGCCTCGACCTTCATTTGCACGCCGAACTCGCTGTCCCAGGAAGTCGGCCTTGGGCTCGGCGCTCAGGCGGGTGAAGCGCGGTTGCGCAAGGTCTTCACTGAAGCAGGGTTCAAGACTTTCCGGCGGGCCACGGAAACGCCGTTCAACCTGATTCTGGAGGCACGAAAATAACCACGCCGCTCAAGGGCTCGCATTCGGCAGGTTGGCAAGTGCTACGCTGCAAACACTCAAGAGACCCGGAGTGTTGAACATGCTTGACCGCCGCATCCGCGAACAACTCGATCGGCTCCAGCAGCTGATGGCCGAGCAGCCGTTCATGGTCCTGACCGGCGCCGGCATCAGCACCCCGTCGGGCATTCCAGACTACCGCGACAACGAGGGCGTTCGGCGTGGCCGGCAACCGATGATGTATCAGGAGTTCCTGTCGGCCCCGGAATCACGGCGCCGCTATTGGGCGCGGGCGATGCTCGGCTGGCCGCGCGTGCGCCAGGCTCAACCGAACGTGGCCCACGAAGCCCTGGCCAGTCTGCAAAGCAGCCGGCAGATCAGCGGGCTGATCACTCAGAACGTCGACACCTTGCACGATCAGGCCGGCAGCCATGATGTGATCGAACTTCACGGCAGCTTGCACCGGGTGCTGTGCCTGGACTGCGGACAGCGCAGCGAGCGGGATTCGATCCAGCACCTGATGGAGGCGCAGAATCCCTATCTGACCGGGGTCGATGCGGTGCAGGCGCCGGATGGCGACACGTTGCTGGATCCGGCGTTCGAGGCGCGGTTCCAGGTGCCGCATTGCCCGCATTGCGCGGGTGAGCGGATGAAGCCGGACGTGGTGTTTTTTGGCGAGAACGTCGCGCAGGTGACGGCGGCCAAGGCCATGGCGGCGGTGGAACAGGCGGCGGGATTGTTGGTGGTGGGCTCTTCGTTGATGGCGTATTCGGCGTTTCGCTTGTGCCGGGTGGTGGCGGATCAGGGCAAGCCGTTGATGGCGATCAATCTGGGCAAGACCCGGGCAGATGACCTCCTGGATATGAAGATTGAGGCCTCGTGCGAACAGCTGTTGCCCTTGCTGGCACAGCACCTCTCCCCCTCATCACCCTAAACCCCTGTAGGAGCGAAGCTTGCTCGCGAAGGCGTCGTGTCAGTCGACTTCAATGTTGAAGGTGCCGGCCTTTTCGCGGGCAATCCTCGCGCCTACAGGGGATTGTGATCAGGGCATGGACACTCGCTCGCCCAGATTCTCGGCTTTGAGGATATCGAACAACGCCTGCGCCGCCGCCGACAGTTCCACTCCTGGCTTGGTCAGCACCCCGATCGCCCGCTCCACCACCGGGTCGCGCAAGGTAATGCACCGTGCGCCCAACTCGCGCATCTGCCCGGCGCACAGGGCTGGCACGGCGCTGACGCCCAATCCGCTGGCCACCATCCTTCCGACTGTCGCCAACTGATGGCTTTCAAACTCCACCGGCAATTTCATCCCCCGGGCCTGCAAGTGTTCTTCCAGCATCACCCGTACCGTCGACGGACGCTGCAAGGTAATGAACGGTTCCTGGAGCAAAGTCTGCCAATCAATGTCGTGCCGTTGCGCCAAGGGAGAGTCGTCCGGCACCACGGCAACGAAACGGTCCATATACAACGGCGTGAATGCCAGCGATGAACTCTGCGACGGCTCAAACGCCACCCCCAGCTCCACCTGCCGGTCGCGCACCATTTCCAGCACTTGCTCGTTGATCACGTCGTTCACCGTGACGTTGACCTTGGGATAACGGGCGCGAAAAGTCTTGAGGATCGGCGGCAGCAGATTGCCGGCAAACGACGGCATTGCCGCCAGGGTCACGCGCCCGCGCTGGAGGGTGAAACGCTGGCGCAGTTCATCCTCGGCGTTGTCCCAGTCCGCAATCAGCCGGCGAGCCAGGGGCACCAGGGATTCGCCTTCCGCCGTCAACGCCACATTACGTGTGTTGCGGGTGAATAGCCGGCCGCCCAGCCCCTCCTCCAGCGCTTTGATGGTCAGGCTCAAGGCCGATTGCGACAGGTGCAACCGCTCGCAGGCCACGGCGAAACTCAGGCTCTGGGCCACGGCCAGGAATGCGCGGATCTGCTTGACTGTCATGGGCGCGGGCTCCAACGTTTTAAAGATAAGTGATTGGTGAGTTTTATCTATCAATCAACCTTAAAAATCAACTTAACAAATAAATCATCCAGCGAGACACTCCTACCCCATACGGCTAGCCAGCCGCCCACAAAGAATAAAAGAGGTGCATATGGCAGGTTTCGACAAGCGCGTGAGTTCCTATGAGGAAGCTCTGGCAGGTCTTGAAGACGGCATGACCGTGATCGCCGGCGGCTTCGGCCTGTGCGGGATCCCGGAAAACCTGATCGCCGAGATCAAGCGCAAGGGCACCCGTGACCTCACCGTGGTTTCCAACAATTGCGGCGTCGACGGTTTCGGCCTCGGCGTGTTGCTGGAAGACCGGCAGATTCGCAAAGTGGTGGCCTCCTACGTCGGTGAGAACAAACTGTTCGAAGACCAACTGCTCAAAGGCGAAATCGAAGTCGTCCTGACCCCGCAAGGCACCCTCGCCGAAAAAATGCGCGCTGGCGGTGCCGGCATCCCCGCTTTCTTCACCGCCACCGGCGTTGGCACTCCGGTTGCCGATGGCAAGGAAGTGCGCGAATTCCATGGCCGCAAGTACCTGATGGAAGAATCCATCACCGGTGATTTCGCCATCGTCAAAGGCTGGAAAGCCGACCACTTCGGCAACGTGATCTATCGCCACACCGCCCAGAACTTCAACCCGCTGGCCGCCACTGCCGGCAAGATCACCGTGGTCGAAGTCGAAGAAATCGTCGAACCCGGCGAGCTGGAACCGTCGCAGATCCACACCCCTGGCATCTACGTCGACCGAGTCATTTGCGGCACGTTCGAGAAGCGCATCGAACAGCGCACCGTGCGTAAGTGATCCCCAGCCCCCGGACCTGAAGGAAAAATAACAATGGCACTTTCCCGCGAACAAATGGCTCAACGCGTCGCCCGCGAAATGCAGGACGGCTTTTACGTGAACCTGGGCATCGGCATTCCGACCCTCGTTGCCAACTACATCCCTGAAGGCATGGAAGTCATGCTGCAGTCGGAAAACGGCCTGCTCGGCATGGGCCCCTTTCCTACTGAAGAAACCATCGATGCCGACATGATCAACGCCGGCAAACAAACGGTGACCGCGCGTATCGGCGCGTCGATCTTTTCCTCGGCCGAGTCCTTCGCGATGATTCGCGGGGGTCATGTCGACCTGACCGTGCTGGGCGCCTTTGAAGTCGACGTGCAAGGCAACATCGCCTCGTGGATGATCCCCGGCAAACTGGTCAAGGGCATGGGCGGCGCCATGGACCTGGTGGCCGGCGCGGACAACATCATCGTCATCATGACTCACGCGTCCAAGGACGGTGAGTCCAAGCTTCTGTCCAAATGCAGCCTGCCGCTGACCGGCGCCGGGTGCATCAAGCGTGTGCTGACCGACCTGGCTTACCTTGAAATCGAAAATGGCGCGTTCATTCTCAAAGAACGTGCGCCGGGCGTCAGCGTCGAAGAGATTGTCGCCAAGACCGCCGGTAAACTGATCGTGCCGGATCACGTTCCGGAAATGCAGTTCGCTGCCCAGTGAGGAATTCTTCCATGCAAGACGTCGTTATTGTTGCCGCCACCCGAACCGCCATCGGCAGTTTCCAGGGCTCGCTGGCCAATGTGTCCGCCGTTGACCTCGGTGCCGCGGTGATCCGTCAGCTGCTGGCGCAAACCGGCCTGGACGTTGCTGAAGTCGATGAAGTGATCATGGGCCAGGTGTTGACCGCCGGTGCCGGGCAGAACCCGGCGCGCCAGTCCGCGATCAAGGCCGGCCTGCCGTTTACCGTGCCGGCGATGACCCTGAACAAGGTCTGCGGCTCGGGTTTGAAAGCCTTGCACCTGGCCACTCAAGCGATCCGCTGCGGCGACGCCGAGGTGATCATTGCCGGCGGCCAGGAAAACATGAGCCTGTCCAACTACGTCATGCCCGGAGCCCGCACTGGCCTGCGCATGGGTCACGCTCAAATCGTCGACACCATGATCAGCGACGGCCTGTGGGATGCGTTCAACGATTACCACATGGGCATCACCGCCGAGAACCTGGCGGACAAGTACAACCTGACCCGCGAGCAACAGGACGCCTTCGCCGCGGCCTCGCAGCAGAAAGCCACGGCTGCCATCGAAGCCGGGCGTTTTGTCGATGAGATCACACCGATCCTGATCCCGCAGCGCAAGGGCGATCCGCTGTCCTTTGCCACCGATGAGCAACCGCGTGCCGGCACCACCGCTGAAGCGCTGGGCAAACTGAAACCGGCCTTCAAGAAGGACGGTTCGGTGACTGCCGGTAACGCCTCGTCCCTGAACGACGGTGCTGCCGCCGTGATCCTGATGAGCGCCGACAAAGCCAAGGCCCTGGGTCTTCCAGTGCTGGCGAAAATTGCCGCTTACGCCAACGCCGGCGTCGACCCGGCAATCATGGGCATCGGCCCGGTCTCGGCCACGCGCCGTTGCCTGAGCAAGGCTGGCTGGTCCATCGACCAATTGGACCTGATCGAGGCCAACGAAGCCTTCGCCGCGCAATCCCTGGCGGTGGCCAAGGACCTGGAATGGGACTTGAACAAGGTCAACGTCAACGGCGGCGCCATCGCCCTCGGTCACCCGATCGGTGCGTCGGGCTGCCGGGTGCTGGTGACCCTGCTGCACGAAATGATCAAGCGCGACGCCAAGAAAGGCCTCGCCACCTTGTGCATTGGTGGTGGTCAGGGCGTGGCTTTGGCGATCGAACGGGCGTAAAGCGTTCAACAGACTGCGCGGGGACCCACGAAGAACCGCGCGGTCTGGTAACACCCCCGGTGTTCCTGCGTTGCAGGCTTTTGTGGCGAGGGAGTTTTGCTCACGCTGGGTTGCGAAACAGCCCAAAAATCCCGGCAATTGTCGAAGATTTTGCGAGCGCTTCGCGCTCGAGCGGAAGCAAGCTCCCTCGCCACAGTCAGTATCTATATGGGCTGACAGTCATCAGAAGCACCGGGGTCTTTTTTGCCCCAGCCTTCAGGCAAATTTCACCAGGTTCAGCGTGGGCAACGGGCCGCCCGGAAAACCGAGTTATCGTTCATCGCGAGCAGGCTCGCTCCCACAGGGTTTTGTGTTCACCTCAGATCCACTGTGGGAGCGAGCCTGCTCGCGATGAGGCCAGCCCAGTCACCCCAAAAATTGCAAGATCAACCAGCTATTCGCTCCACTGATCACCCCAAACAACCCCCACGCCAACACCCGCGTCGGCCAGCGATTCACAAACGGTCCCATCAATTTGTGATCGTTGGTCATGCGAATCAGCGGGTACAACGCAAACGGCAACTGCAGACTCAACACCACCTGACTCAACACCAGCAACTTGCCGATCGCATTGTCACCCATCAGCCAGACGCCGATGAACGCCGGGATCAACGCCAGCCCTCGCGTAATCAGCCGCCGTTGCCAGCAGGGAATCCGCAGGTTCAGATAACCCTCCATGATCACCTGCCCCGCGATGGTCCCGGTAAACGTCGAACTCTGCCCGGACGCCAGCAAGGCCACGCCAAACAACACACTGGCCAAGGCGCCGCCCACCAGTGGGTCGAGCAAGTGATAGGCGTCCTGGATGTCCACCACATCGGTATGCCCGCTCTGATGAAAGGCCGCTGCGGCGAGGATCAGGATCGCCGCATTGACCAGCAGCGCCAACGCCAGAGAGCCAATGGTGTCGATGCGCGCCAGTTTGACCGCGTCCCGCTTGCTGGCCAGGTCCTTGCCGATCATTCGGGTCTGTACGATCGAGGTGTGCAGGTACAAGTTATGCGGCATCACCGTGGCCCCGAGGATGCCAATGGCCAGGTACAGCGGCGCGGCATCGCCAATGGCTGAAAGGGACGGCGTAAACCCACGGGCGACGTCCGGCCAGTACGGCTTGATCAGCAGCAACTCGACGAAGAAGCACACGCCGATGGTGCTCACCAGCACCAGCATGATCGCTTCCAGGCGGCGGAAACCACGGTTTTGCAGGGCCAGCACCAGCAGCGTGTCAAACGCGGTCAGCGCGATGCCGACAGTCAGCGAACAACCCAGGAGCAAGTGGAAGGCCAGCGCGCAACCGAGCACTTCCGCCAGATCGGTGGCGATGATCGAGATTTCCGCCAGCACCCATTGAGTCCGCGCGGTCCGTGTGCTGTAGCGCTCCCGGGACAGCTGCGCCAGATCGCGGCCGGTGGCGATGCCGAGGCGCGAACACAGACACTGCACCACCATCCCCGCCAGACTCGCCAGCAGCACCACGAACAACAGGCTGTAACCAAAACGCGAACCGGCCTCGATGGCGGTCGCCCAGTTGCCCGGGTCCATGTAGCCGATGGACACCAGCAAGCCAGGACCGGCAAAGCGCAGCATGCGTTTGAAAAATGAAGCGTTGGGATCAACTGCAACGCTGCCCGCCACTTCCGGCGGGCAAAATGGCGCAGTGCCAACCTTGGGCAAACTGAATTTCACGGACACATCCGTCGACAGTTGGAAAAGCGCAGCTTAGACGTTTCAGCCCCCGCGCCCAAGGGGCAAATGCCCGGGTATCAGGCGCCGTGGCGGCGGAAGAACAAGGTCACCTGGCCCAATTCAACACCAAACTTGGTCATGGCGGAGCGATTGGCCATGGTGTTTTCGTCCAGCAAGTACATCCAGTCGTCGAAATGCACCTGGTAGACCTTGTCGTCCACCGGCAGGCTCAGTTCATAGCGCCAGTGCAGCGCGTTGCCGGCGACCTCACCGCGAGACTCGCCGACCACATCGCCGGCCGTACCGCGCCAACGGCCAGGGCCGTCCGGGTACAACGTCCAGACACGCGTCTGCTTCGTGCCGTCGCTGTAGGTAAAGGCTTCATGCATGATCAGGTTCTGACCGTCCATTCGGCTGTTGATCAGCACATGAAAGCGTTTGACCACCTCGCCCGAGCGCTTCTGGAACATTCCCCAGCCATCCACTCGCCCGACGAAGAACCCGGGTAGATCGAGCTTGGGGTTTTGCTCGCTGTAATGCTGCACATCGACGCTGCAACCCGCCAGGCAGACGCACAACACCAGCAGCAGATTTTTCAACATGTCATGCACCTCAAGGCTTGGCGCTGCCCAGCAACTGCTGGCGCAACTCCGGATTACGTGTACGTGGGTCGAGCCAGATATCGAAAAAGGCCCGGGCGAATTGCGGGTCTTTCACTTCGTGTTGCGGCTGCTGGCCGACAAAGAACCGCGCGCCCTGCCCCGGCAAATAAACGCCGGTAATGCGCATGCCGGCTTTTACGTCGACGAACGACTGTTGCATCTGCACCTTCCAGCGCTCGAGTTGCTCGGTGCTGACCGAGGCGCCGGACAACCGCTTGATTTCATCGACACTGGCCTGCACCAAATCATCGCGGGAAATGCTGCGCTGATAGATCAGCTCCAGGGCAAACGGCTGATCTGGTGCCAAAGGCCGGGCCGCACTCCAGAGCCGAGCGTTGTAGACATCGAATCCGAACACCCGAAACTCGCCGGCACCGATGATCTGCGCGCCGGGCAATGCCTCCTGCCAATTGGCCAAGGCCTGGGTGCATGACAATCCCAGCAACAACACACCGTGATACAGGCGCAACCGGAGTCTGTTCATCGCGTTTTTCTCACCATGGGCATCTGTTAAAAACTTATACGTAAAGCTTCGTTTTGTACAATTATTTGAGTTGCAAGTTTTGTATACAAAATCCCCTCATTCCTAGAGCAATCCTGCGTCCGCGGTGCTAACGTTGGCGCCTCACTCAGGTCGGAGACGTGTGCGTGCTGATGCTCAAGCTGCTGGTGATTCCAGGCTTCCTCTTATTGATTTCCCTGGCTGGCAAACGCTGGGGCCCCAGCGTGGCCGGTTGGCTGTCGGGATTGCCGGTGGTGGTCGGGCCGATTCTGTTCTTCCTTGCCATCGAACAAGGCCAGGTGTTCGCCGCTCAATCAGCGACGGCGGCGTTGTCGGCGATGTCCGCGATGATTGCCTTCTGCGTAACCTACGCCCAGGTCGCTCAACGGGCAGGATGGCCATGGGCGTTGACCATTTCACTGCTGGTATGGGCCGCCGTGGCCGTGGTGCTCTCGCTGATACCACCCTCGCTGATGTTCTCGGTGATCGCGGCCGCCACCGCGCTGCTGGCGGCGCCGTACCTGTTTCCCAGTGTGCAACCCATCGTTACAGGCCCGGCGCCGAAGTCCGACAGACTGCTGCTGCGCATGATGGCCGGCGCCCTGCTCACCCTCGCCGTGACCTTACTCGCCAGCACCGTCGGCGAAGGCTGGAGCGGTTTGCTCGCGGTGTTCCCGGTACTCGGCAGCGTGATGGCGGTGTTTTCCCAGCAAACCCGCGGCCCGGCGTTTACGGCAGCATTGCTGCGGGCGACGGCGACCGGCATGTATTCGTTCGCGGCGTTTTGCCTGGTGTTGGCGCTGGCGTTGCCCGACATGGGCATGAGCGCCTTTGCCCTCGGTGTTGCGGTGTCCGTGGGGATGTTGGGCATAACCAGGCGCTTGCTGGCGCGACCGATCAACTCGACGACCGAGACTGGACGATCAGCGATCAAACGCTAAGCTCCTTCACATCCAGAGGGCCAGGATGTCGCCCGCTACGTGCTGAAGGAACAGACATGAGTCTCGCATCGTCCCTCGTCCGTCCCCCCCACTCAGCCACCGCCGTTGGCGTGATCGCGATAGTTCTCTGGTCCTGCCTCGCGCTGTTGACCACCCTCACCGAAGGCATTCCGCCCTTTGAACTGCTGACACTGAGCTTCGGCATAGCGTTTGTGGCGAGCCTGGTGATTCTGGGTCGGCGCGGGCTCGCCGGCTTCAGTAGCTGGCGACAGCCCTGGGCGGTATGGGTGACCGGGTTCGTGGGCATTTTCGTTTATCACGCGCTGTATTTTTTCGCGCTCAAAGTAGCCCCGGCGGCCGAAGCCAGTCTGATCAACTACCTGTGGCCGCTGTTGCTGGTGCTGCTCTCGGCGTTCTCGGCCGGGGAAAAGCTGCACAAGCGGCAAATGCTCGGCGCGCTGCTGGGGCTGGCCGGCACCGCGTTCATCATGCAACAACACGGCCCGGAGGCTGGCGCATCGATGCCCATCGCCGGTTATCTCGCGGCCTTCGGCTGTGCGGTGATCTGGGCCGGTTACTCGGTGATCAACCGACGGTTCAACAACGTGCCCAGCAGCATCATCGGCGGGATCTGCGGTATGTCGGCCGTGTCCGGTCTGATTTGCCATCTGGCCTTCGAAACCACGGTACTGCCTGATCCCGGCCAATGGACCGCGATTGTGGTGCTTGGCCTCGGGCCGGTCGGGTTGGCATTTCTTGCCTGGGACCACGCCACCAAACACGGCAGTCTGGCGACGCTGGGGGCGCTTTCCTATCTGGCACCGTTGATATCGACGTTATTGCTGCTTGCCGTGGGACGTAGCCAGGCCGGTCCGATCCTGATCATCCCTGCCGTGTTGATCATCGCGGGGGCGGTGATCGCCACGTCGAGCGCAAGCGATAGAGCGCCCGCAACACGTTCAATTGTTCCGAACGAGTAAAGCTGCCGAACCCGATGAACGTTGCCCTGCTACTTGAAGCGTCTGGCTACGCGCATTACATCCTCGGCGAGAACGGCCTGGCGGCCGACCCGAACGTCAAGCGTCTGTCCGATGAAATCAGCGCCCGCCCGGGCGCCCAGAGTGTGCGGGGTCTGAGGGAGAAATGGGTGTTCAAGGCCGAGTTCAACGAAGAAACCCGTCATAACTGTTTGCGCAAAATCAGGCCTGAGACTGTGGCGAGGATGGCTTTCGGCAGCTGCTACAAATCGTGTTCCATGGGATGATTGCGGCGAATGCGCGATTATCCCTGGAGTTTCCGAATGTCATTGTTGAGTAAAAAAGCCGTTGTCCTGTTACTGACGGCGGCCGCCAGCCTGGGGGCGTTGAATGCCTCTGCCGCCAAGGCCACCGCCAGCGATAAAGCGCCAGCGCAAGTGGTCTCGATGCTCGGCGGCAAGTTCAAGTTCACCCTGCCCAAGGGCTTCATCGCCAACCCGCTCCCGGCCGGCGACGCGGCTACCGGTACAGCCGGGGCAACGGGCACCATGTACACCAACCAGACCACCAAAACCGTCGTAATCGCCGCTGAAAACACCATCCCCGGTGGCGCCAACGTCAAGGATAACGACGGTCCGTTCCTCGACTCCGCAGCGGCCGACTTCGCCTCAGAACAAGCCAAGGCGCTGCCGGACTTCACCAAACTCAGCGAAAAAAGCCTGACGCAGAAAGGCACCGGTCTGGGCTTGCGGCAGATCGACAGCACCGCCACCCAGGGCGGCGGCAAAACCCTCGACACCACAGTGATGGCCGCGTCCAACACGCGCATGGCGATCGTTCAGGTGATTTCCCGCCTCAGCGACAACGGCGGCCACGAGACGCTGGTCAAGCAGATCGTCAGCGGCAAATAAGCTTCAGGGGTTGAGGCGCTGCAACCAGGCGCTCAAATCCTGCATTTCGGTGGCACTGATGCTGTGACCGACACCGGGGTAGGCATGAAATTCAGGCTTGAGAGACAGGCTCTGTAACAGGCTGTTGGCCTCGGTGCCGTCGATGTACGGCAAGCGTTTGTCTGCCGTGCCATGACCGATGAAGATCGCCAGCTTCTGGCGTTTTTCATCCGGTTTGAGTTCGGATTTCAGCACCGGCAGAACCCGCCCGCTCAGCGCCGCAATCCCGCCGACGGCTTCGGGATGACGCAGCGCCACCTCGTAGGACATGATCGCGCCCTGGCTGAAACCCACCAGGAAGACCTTGTCCGGTTCGGTGTGATACTTCTTCGCCGCCTGTGCAATGAAGTCCAGCAGCACCTGGCCGCTGGCCTTCAGATCATCGGTCTCACCGTTGTAGGCAGCGTTGCCCTTCTCGCGAAACCACTTGTAACTGCCCTCCTCCATCACCATCGGTGCCCGCACTGACAGGAAGGTGTATTGCGCAGGCAATTGATCCTTGATATCGAACAGGTCCTGCTCGTTACTGCCGTAACCGTGGAGGAAAATCACCAGGGGCTGGTGGCGGGACTCGGGATGCGCCTGCTCAAGATAATTGAGCGGCAGATCAGTGTGCAGCGGGGATTCAGCGTGGACGGTGGCCGAGGCCAGCAGCGTCAGCAGAGCGAGAAACTTCAACATAAACCTTCCTTCACAAGTGCAGGATTCGGGGGGAGCCTAACACTGTGCGCACAGCAAGGGGATTTGTGGCGCTGTTGATGCCGTCTTCGCGAGCAGGCTCGCTCCCACAGTGGATGTGTGTCGCACATCAAACCTGTGGGAGCGAGCCGGCTCGCGAAGAGGCCTTTGGCAATGGCGACAACCCTCAGTCGTTAACCAGTTTCCCCACCCGAATCACCTCACGCCCCGCCACCTTCGCCTGCCACGTCCCCGGCTGCGTATACCGCCCGCGATCAATCGCAAACAACACACCGCTGGTCCCGGCGCGCACGGTTGTCACGCGGTCGCTCAGCGGATCAACCACCTCAAACAGCGCATCGCCCTTCTCCACCCACTCACCCGAATCACGCAGAAAACTGACGACACCGTGATGCGGTGCAAACAGGTATTCGGTGCCCTCGAACGGCATGCCTTCACAGCACTCGCTGGGTGCCGCAGGCCAGGTGCCCGTGATGAAACCCTGCTCGGCGAGGAACCCCAGGATCGCCTCGCAATTGGCCTGGGCCTGATCGACTCGCGTATCGCCCATGCTGCCCAGTTCCAACGTCGTCGCCAGATTGGCCGGGGGAATCGCCGCCTCGGGGAAGGCCCGCGCCAGGCGCAGCCACGGCGACGAACAGGACTCATCGAATGAACTGCCGCCGGAGTCTTCACAGAGCAACGCCACCCCGGCCTTCAGACGCGCGGCCAGGGATTGCCACTGCGGCCAGTGTTGTGGCAACGCATACAAATGAATCGCCGCATCGAAATCGCAATGCAGGTCCAGCGTGATGTCAGCCTCGCAGGCGTGCCGCAGCAGCAGGCGGTGCATGGCTTCCAGCTGCGAAGCCGGTGCCGGCAAGTCGTCGAGGACTTGGCCCATGGTCTGGCGAATCAGCGCGATGTTGGCCTGCGCATCTTGACCCAACTGGTCGCCAATCAATGCGGCCACCGGGGTGCTGAGTTCAACGAAGGCGCGGTTGAAGTTCTTGCCGCTGCCCAGCTCGAAGCGCCCCATATGGCTGCCTTGCAGGTGCTGGTCAAGACCGATCGGATTGGCCACCGGCACCAGCTCGATCACGCCCTGCAACTGGCCCCGGGTTTCGAGTTCGGCCAGGCGCTTCTTCAGCTCCCAGGCTGTGCGCATGCCGGGCAACTCGTCAGCGTGCAGGCTGGCCTGGATGTAAACCTTGCGAGGACCCGCGCCGTAACGAAACACGCTGAGGGTGCGTTCGGTGCCCAGGTGGCTCCAGGGCAGAGGATGGTCGATGCGTTGCATGGTCACTCCTGAATGGCTGAACGGCGAAAATCACCTGTGGGAGCGAGCCTGCTCGCGAAAGCGGTGTGTCAGTCAACATAAATGCAGCTGACCTACCGATTTCGCGAGCAGGCTCGCTCCCACAAGGGATTTCATTTCAACACAGAGAGGGCATAAAAAATGGCAACCGCGTCAACGGTTGCCACTTTTTTGAACGGCGTGATTACTGGCCGTAAACGTCAAAGTCGAAGTACTTGTCTTGCACTTGCTTGTACTTGCCGTTGGCGCGGATTTCGGTGATGGCGGTGTTGAATTTGTCGGCCAGCGCAGTATCGCCCTTGCGCACAGCGATACCGGCGCCGCCGCCGAAGTACTTGGCGTCTTCGTAGGTCGGGCCGACGAAAGCGAAGCCTTTACCGGCGTCGGTTTTCAGGAAACCGTCGTCCAGGTTGACCGAGTCGGCCAGCAGCGCGTCTACGCGACCGGACACCATGTCCAGGTTGGCTTCCTGCTGGGAGCCGTAGCGAACCAGGTTGATACCGGCCGGAACCAGCACTTCGGTGGCGAAGCGGTCGTGGGTACTGGCGCGCAGCACACCGACTTTCTTGCCCTTGAGTTCGGTCAGCGGGTCCTTGATGTCGGTGCCGGCCTTCATCACGAAACGAGCCGGGGTGTGGTAGTACTTGATGGTGAAATCGACGTTCTTCTTACGATCGTCAGTGATGGTCATGGACGACAGGATCGCGTCGATTTTCTTCACTTTCAGTGCCGGGATCAGGCCATCGAATTCTTGCTCGACCCAGGTGCACTTCACTTTCATCTGCTCGCACAGCGCGTCGCCGATATCGACGTCGAAACCGGTGAGTTTACCGTCAGGGGTTTTCATCGAGAATGGCGGGTAACCGGCTTCGATACCGATGCGGATCGGCTTGGCGTCATCGGCCAAGGCGGTCAGGGACAACATCGACAGTGCCAAGGCACCAAACATCACTAGCTTCTTCATTTATAACTCCTGTGTGCGGAGGCTTTTATTGGCAGCTTTCGAATGACTTTCGGTCGGTGAAGATCGAAGTGGCCGGCAGTCTAGAATGGCTTCTAATGGGCAAATTGTTTTTAAGCGACAAATACTTATAGAAACGTGGCTGCTCCATTCAAAGCCCTTGAAGCGTGCGCCAAGGCGGTGCAAGGACTGTAGGACAAGCCCTTTTTTCAGACAAAACCTACACGCAAAAACTACAGAGAGTACCGATGCCCACCTTGAATCTGATCCAGCACCACCCCGCCGAAGGTCCTGGCGCCATCGCCAATTGGGCGCAATCCAGAGGGCTGGCGCTGGAGGTATTTCGCGCCGACCTCGGCCAGTTACCGCCGGTTAGCGCGGCGCCCGTGATCGTGCTGGGTGGACCTTATGAATCCAACGCCGGGCCGGCGTGGCTGGAAGCAGAACGGCAGTGGCTGGCGGCCAGCCTGGATCAGGGCGCGGCGGTGTTTGCGATTTGTCTGGGGGCGCAGTTGCTGGCGCTGAGTCTGGGCGGAAACGTGCGGCGGATGGATCGGTCCGAAACCGGCTGGACCACCGTGACGTTCGTCGATGGCCGGACGCTGAAGGTGCTGGAGTGGCACGAAGACGCAATCGACTTGCCGCCTGATGCGCAAGTGCTGGCCAGCAGCGATCAATGTGAACAGCAGATGTATCGCGTGGGGCCGACGCGGGTGGGCTTGCAGTTTCATCCAGAGTGGAATGCGGAGTCGGTGGCCATGCTCAATGCGCACTTTGGAGAGGAGTCGCCGTTGCCTCGGGGGCAACAGGACAGCGCCGCCCATGCAGCCGTGTTCGAATGGTTGCAGGCAACGCTGGATGGGTGGCGGGCAGCGTGCTCAAGCAGTCGCTGAACTAAGGATCGACGGGCTCCTGTGGCCAGTGAGCCTTTGTGGCAACGGAGCTTTTGTGGCGAGGGAGCTTGCTCCCGCTAGAGTGCGAAGCGCTCCCAAAAATCTTCGACAATTGCCAAGATTGCGGGGCTGCTGCGCAACCCAGCGGGAGCAAGCTCCCTCGCCACGATGGTTCAGCGGTGTCTGAATATCAACATTCGCAACCGATGGCGGTGGTGGCAGGCCGCTGCACCGCAACACTCAGTTCCAACCCCTCATCCAGCCACCCGGTCGCGCCGCCGATCATCTCCTTGACCGGGTAACCCAGCGCCGCCAGCTTCACCGCCGCCTTGTGCACACCGTTACAGTGCGGCCCGGCGCAATAAACCACAAACAAGGTGGACGTCGGGTAACCCGCCAGGCTCTCGGCGGTGAGCAGGCGTCCCGGAATGTTGATCGCGCCGGGCACATGCCCGCGTTCGAACGCCAACGGTCCGCGAACGTCCACCAGGACAAAATCCACATCGCCGGCCTGCTGGCTGCCGTACACGTCGGAACAATCGGTTTCAAAGGTCAGACGGTTGCTGAAGTGCATCAGGGCAATGGCCGAAGGGGCTGCGGGAATGGCGCGGACCAGGCTGGTCATGGGCTGTACTCCAAAGTCTTGAGTGGGTATGAGAAGACTTTATCCGCCCGACGCTTGCGGCTACAGTGGCGCACAAGACACTTACCGGGAACTTTCCGCCAAATGCAACCGAACCCTGGATTGGTCGCGATTCTGGTCTACGACGGCCTCTGTACGTTCGAATTCGGCATCGCCGTGGAGATCTTCGGCCTGGCGCGGCCGGAGTTCGACTTCCCTTGGTACGAGCATCGTATCGTCGCCGTGGATCAGGGCCCGATGCGCGCCATGGGCGGGATTCAGGTGCTGGCCGATGGCGGCATGGAACTGCTCGAAGAGGCCCGCACGATCATCATTCCCGGCTGGCGCGATCGCAACGCGCCGGTACCGGAACACGTGCTCGCCGCCCTGCGCCAGGCGCATGCGCGGGGAGCGCGGTTGCTGTCGATCTGCTCCGGTGTGTTTGTGCTGGCGGCGACCGGCCTGCTGGACGGTCATGGCGCCACCACCCATTGGCGCTATGCCGCTGAGTTGGCCGAACGTTTTCCGAACATTCGGGTGGACCCGGATGTGCTCTATGTCGATTCCGGCCAATTGATCACCTCGGCGGGCAGCGCGGCGGGGATCGATGCGTGCCTGCACCTGGTGACGCGGGACTTAGGCACGCAGGTGGCCAACTCAGTGGCGCGGCGCCTGGTGATGTCGCCGCAACGCACCGGCGGTCAGGCGCAGTTTATTCCTACGCCCGTCAGCCCGACGCCGCGCAGCGATTTGTCCCGTGTCATGCAGTGGGCCCGGGAACGCTTGCACGAACCGCTGGAGGTTCGCGAACTGGCGAGCGAGGCGGCCATGAGTGAACGCACGTTTCTGCGTCGGTTTACTGAAGCCACCGGCATGCCGCCCAAGGCGTGGTTGCAGCATGAGCGGCTGGCGCGGGCGAAGGAGTTGCTGGAGAGCACCGGGCAAAACACCGACCAGATTGCCGCGCAGTGTGGGTATCGCTCGGTTGAGAGCTTTCGCGTGGCGTTTCGTGGGGTGGTGGGCGTGCCCCCGTCAGTGTATCGGGAGCGGTTTGGGCGTGGGATCAAAGCCATTATTTGAGGTGCGGTTGAGGGCCTCTTCGCGGGCAAGCCTCGCTCCTGCAAAGGCGACGCAATACCTGTAGGAGCGAGGCTTGCCCGCGAAGACATCAGCTCAGGCACCGTTTACCTCAAGGCTTGCGCAACAGGTAAGTATCCATAATCCACCCATTCGCCACCCGCGCCGCCTTGCGCACCCGCTCAATCTCCGGCGCCACGTCCTTGAGCTTGCCGCTGATCAGGATTTCATCCGGCGTCCCCAGATACGCGCCCCAGTAAATCTCCGTCTCCTGATCCGCCACTTGATGGTAGGAATCCTCGGCATCGAGCATCACCACGAGGCTGTCGGCATCGCTCACTTGCCCCGCTGCCAGCCGTCGGCCGGTGGTGATTTCAATTGAGCGGCCGATGCGATTCAGCGGTACCTTGTGTTGCGCCGCCAGCGCCTGAACGCTGGTGATTCCGGGGATCACGTCATACTCGAACGCACAACGGCCCGAGGCCAGGATTGCCTGCAAAATCCGCAGGGTGCTGTCGTACAACGCCGGATCGCCCCACACCAGAAAACCGCCGCACTGGCCGTCGGACAGTTCCTCATTGATCAGCCGCTCGAAGGTCTGCTGCTTGGCGAGGTTCAGATCATCGACACTGGTCTTGTAGTCCACCTCCCCGCGCTCGCGTTCCGGGCTATGGGCTTGGACGAAGCGGTAGTCGTGACCGGTGATGAAGCGCTCGCAGATCTCACGGCGCAGGTCGATCAATTTGTCCTTGCTCTGGCCCTTGTCCATCAGGAAAAACACGTCGACGAGGTTCAGCGCCTTCACGGCCTGCATTGTGATGTAGTCAGGGTTGCCGGCGCCGATGCCGATGACCAGCAGCTTCTTCATCAAATTTCTCCTTCAAGCAAGCGCAGGCGCCAGCGGCCGGTGAACCGCAACTCGACGGCCGACAACGGTTCGACGTCGATCAGGTTGAATGCCTTGGCCTGCAACACCTGCGTCAGTGCTGCGCGAATGACAAAGGGATGGGTGATGGCAAGGACATGCCCCGGTGTTGCCACAAGGGCCTGGAGCCACTGCGCCACGCGTTCACAGAGTTGCGCGACCGACTCACCGCCATGGGGCGCCGAGGTCGGATCATCTAGCCAGGTTTGCAGTGCCTCGGGTTCGGACTTTTGCAGGTCATTGATCCGCACCCCGCTCCACCGTCCGAAGTCACAATCCCTCAGGGCCGAAACGATTTCAACGTTATTGCCAAACAACTCGGCGGTCTGCTGCGTGCGCAACTCCGGCCCACAGAGCACCCGTGGCGCCCCCTCGAACTGACTGCTGCGCGAACCCTTTGCCAATTGGCCATAAAATTCCAACGGCTCATTCGTAGGAAAACTCGCCAATTTTTGTGCGACTGTTCGCGCGTGGCACATCAGGGTCAAACGGGTTGCCTGCACGGTTTATCACCCTGTCGATGAAATGGAAAACGGCTCGATGCCGCCGATAATCACGCAATTGTGCCGCAAGACGCTTGATCCAGGGCGTTTCGTTTGCATCAGCACCGACGGGACGCGAGCTTGTTTAACCCATTAAGTTAGGCAATCTCTGACACCCGTATGGGCGATGGACTACAAAGCCAGTCGACTTCCGTGTAGCCCTCAGCGCACGGGCTTTTCGCCCCATTTTGGGGCCTTGAAAAACCACGGAAAGTTTCGCTAGACATGTAGCATGCGCTACATAAATACTGTTTTAGCGATTTATGAAACAAAACCGACATACCCATCCAGCAGGAGCCCGGATGCCCTCTCTCAGAGACCTGATCACCGATCCCGCCCTGGACCTTACGCCGGCGGAACGCAAAGTCATCCGTGCCTTGCTGGACCAATACCCGCGTAACGGGCTGGGACCGATGTCACGCTTGGCCGAACATGCCGGTGTCAGCGACCCCACCATTGTGCGGCTGGTGAAAAAACTGGGTTTCAGCGGTTACGCCGATTTCCAGGATGCCTTGCTCAGTGACATGGACCACCGCCTCCGGTCCCCCAGCGCCCTGTTGCAGCTTCGTTCTCATGTTCAGAAAGACGACGCCTGGAGCCATTACCTGGCGGACACCCATCGGGCGCTGGTGGATACCCATGCGCTGACCCAACCCGAAGATGTGCGGATTCTGGTGCAGTGGCTGCTCGATACCCGTCATCAGGTTCACTGCTTTGGCGGGCGCTTCAGCAGTTTCCTCGCCAATTATTTGCTCAACCATTTGCGCCTGCTGCGCCCGGGCTGTTTCGCCCTGGAAGACAACGCACAACTGCCGGATCGGCTGTTCGACGTGCAGCGTCAGGACGTGGTGCTGGTGTTCGACTATCGCCGCTACCAGTCACAGGCCCTGCGCGTAGCCAATGCGGCGAAAAGCCGATACGCCCGGGTGGTGTTGTTCACGGACATCTATGCCTCACCGCTGCGGGAAATGGCCGACCTGATTATCAGTGCGCCGGTGGAATCGGTGTCGGCCTTCGACACCATGGTCCCGGCGCTGGCCCAGATCGAGGCGCTGATTGCCTGCCTGACCCTGCGCAGCCCGGAGCTGGCCGATCGCCTGGAAGGCATCGATGCCCTGCGAACCGATTTCGCCACCCACCTGCTGGAGGATAAATAAGGATGTTCATGCTCCCCCACCACTCGCCCCGGGACTTGCCGTTCACTGCCGATCACACCGCGCTGTTGCTGGTGGACATGCAGCGTGCCTGGCTCGAACCGCAGTTCGACCCACACCTCAACGGACCGGATGGCGAGTACTTCCTGACCCGCACCCACATGCAGGTGGTGCCCAATCAACGCCGATTGCTCAGTGCCTTTCGCAGCGCGCAGCAAAATGTGCTGCACACGATCATCGAAAGCCTGACCGCCGATGGCCGCGACCGCTCGCTGGACCACAAGCTCTCGGACATGCACTTGCCCAAGGGCAGCCCCCAGGCGCGGATCATCGACGACCTGACGCCGACAGAAAACGAAATCGTCTTGCCCAAGACTTCTTCCGGGGTCTTCAACTCCACCAACATCGACTACGTGTTGCGCAACCTTGAAACGCGGCACCTGATCATCGCCGGCATCGTCACCGACCAGTGCGTGGACATGGCGGTGCGTGACGCCGCCGACCGTGGCTACCTGGTGACGCTAGTGGAGGATGCCTGCGCGACCTACACGCCGGAGCGTCATCAAGCCTGCCTGAACGCGATCAAGGGTTACTGCTGGATCACCGACACCCAGACCGTGCTCGGCCGGTTGCAGGAGATGCAAGCATGAGCGAACGCCTGTCGCCGCTGCCCATGACCACCCTCGTCACCACCGACCTGATCGGCGTGACACGTGGCCGCTCGTTTCCCACGGACGAACTTGAACATTACCTGGCGACGGGCTGCGGCTGGGTGCCGGCCAACAGCGCCCTGACCCCGCAAGACATCATCGCCTCCACCAACCCGTGGGGCGCCTATGGCGATCTGCGGCTGATTCCCGACCTGAGCAGCCGGGTGACAGTCAGTAACGGCCCGGATGCCACGGCCCCGGCGCTGGACTTCATCCACAGCGACATTCACGAAACCGATGGCCGCCCGTGGGGCGCCTGCCCACGCACGTTGTTGCGCAATGAAGTGCAGCGGTATCGCGCCGAATTGGGCTTGCAGGTCAACGCCGCGTTCGAACATGAATTCAACCTGAGCAGCGGCGCGGCCGATCAGCTGGCGTTCTCCCTTGAGGCCCAGCGTCAGGGCGCCGAGTTCGGTGGCTGGCTGCTCAGCGCCCTGCGCGCCGGTGGCGTCGAACCGGAAATGTTCCTGCCCGAATACGGCAAGCATCAATACGAAATCACCTGCCGCCCCGCCCTCGGCGTGGCCGCTGCGGACCGTGCGGTGAACGTGCGCGAGATCACCCGCGAGATCGCCCGGCAGATGGCCCTGGACGTGAGCTTCGCGCCGAAGACGTCCGAGCATGCCGTGTGCAACGGCGTCCATCTGCATGTCAGCCTGTTGGATCTGGACGGCCAACCGCTGATGTACGACGCCGGCACGATCAATGGCCTGTCGACCCTCGGCCAGCACTGGGCCGCCGGCATCCTTCATTACTTGCCAGCGCTGTGCGCGTTTACCGCACCGACACCGGTGTCCTACGAGCGCTTGCAGCCGCATCACTGGAGCGCCTCGTACGCCTGCCTCGGCCAGCGCAACCGCGAAGCGGCGCTGCGGATCTGCCCGACCGTGAGCCTGGGCGGCAAATCGGTGGCGGCGCAATACAACCTGGAATTTCGCGCCATGGACGCCACGGCGTCGCCGCACCTGGCGATGGCCGCGCTGCTGATCGCCGGTCGCCTGGGCATCGAGCAACGCCTGGCCTTGAACGCGATCACCGATGAAATCCCCGATTCCCTGAACGAAGAACAACGCCAGGCCCACGGCATCGTCGCCCTGCCCGCCTCCCTTGCCGAGGCGCTCGAGTGCCTGCGCAACAGCGAGGCGCTGATCGAAGCCCTGCCGAGCGCGTTGATGGACACCTGGTTCGCCCTTAAAACCGAGGAACTGACGCTGACGGAACAGCTGTCCCCCGCCGAACGCTGTGAGCACTATGCACGCCTGTACTGAATCCGCTGAACTTGGCCTGTACACCGAGCCCGCGTACACCCTGAGCCGCGAAGACTCGGCGCACCCGTTGATTCTGGTGTGTGAACACGCCAGCCGTTTTATTCCACCCGGGTTGAATGACCTGGGCCTGAGTCACGACGCGGCCCGCGAGCATATCGCCTGGGACATTGGTGCGCTGGCGCTTGCTGAAGGTTTGTCCCAGGCACTGGGGGCGACGTTGCTGGCGGCCAATTACTCACGGCTCTTGATTGACCTCAACCGCCCGCGCCATGCCCCGGACAGCATCCCGCTGCAGAGCGAGATTTATCCGATACCGGGTAATCGGGATCTGGACGAAGTCACGCGCGAGTACCGCCGCGAATGCCTGTTCAAGCCGTTTCATGCCCGGCTGCAAACCTTGATCGACCAACGAATCGCCCAAGGGCGGCCGGTCCGGGTGGTCGGCATTCACAGTTTCACCCCGGTTTTCCACGGCCAACCGCGCGCGCTGGAAGTCGGCGTGCTGTTTGGCGAAGCCAGGGACTACGCCCAACGACTGATTGACGGGTTGAGCCAGCACCCCTTGAAGGTTGCCAGTAATGAGCCGTACAAAATCAACCCGCTGGGCGACATGACCGTGCCGGTCCACGGCGATGCACGGGGACTGGAATCGGTGTTGATCGAGGTGCGCAACGATCTGCTGCGCACCGCTGAAAACGTCAGTCGCTGGGCAGGTTATCTGGCTCCGCTGTTGTAAAAAATCGCGTCAAACCCGCAGCATGCAGCTGCTTTCATCCCAAGGAGTAGGGCTTCATGGAATTAGAAGAATTCGGCTACAAGCAAGAGTTGCAACGTAGCCTGTCGCTGACTGACCTGGTGGTGTACGGGATGATATTCATGATCCCCATCGCCCCGTTCGGTGTGTACGGTTACGTCAACGCCGAAGCACCCGGCATGGTGCCGCTGGCCTACATCATCGGCATGGTGGCGATGCTGTTCACCGCCCTGAGTTACGGCAGCATGGCGCGGGCCTTTCCGATTGCCGGCTCGGTGTATTCCTACGCGCAACGCGGCCTCAACCCGCACGTCGGGTTTATCGCCGGCTGGCTGATGCTGCTCGATTACCTGCTGATTCCACCGCTGCTCTACGTGTACGCGGCCATGGCGCTGAATCACCTTTACCCTGACATCCCCAAGGTCGGTTTCATTCTGGCGTTTCTGGTCAGCGCGACGTTCGTCAACCTGCGGGGGATTACATTCACTGCCCGCATGAACATTGTCTTTCTGCTGGCGCAACTGGTGGTGCTGGGGATCTTCCTGTTCTACGCCTGGAATGCGCTGCACAGCGGCGGCGGTAACGGTCAACTGACCCTGGCGCCGCTGTACAACCCGGACACCTTCAATTTCGCCCTGCTGATGCAAGCCGTGTCGATTGCGGTCCTGTCCTTCCTCGGTTTCGATGCGATCTCCACCCTCGCCGAAGAAATCAAGGGCGACCCTGGCCGCAGCGTCGGCAAGGCAGCGCTGATTACGCTGCTGGTGATGGGCGTGATCTTCGTCGTGCAAACCTGGATTGCCACAGACCTGGCGGCCGGCATGGGCTTCACCTCCGCCGACACCGCGTTCTATGAAATCGCCGAAATCGCTGCCGGCAGCTGGCTGGCAACCCTGACTGGCGTGGCCACCGCCCTGGCCTGGGGCGTGGCGGTTGCCATCACCTCGCAAGCGGCGGTATCGCGTCTGCTGTTCGGCATGGCCCGGGACGGCAAGCTGCCGAAAGTGCTGGCCAAGGTTCACCCGAAACACAACACCCCCTACCTGAGCATTTACCTCGTAGCGGTACTGTCGCTGGTGATCTGCTACCTGTTCATCAACTCGGTGGACACCCTCACTTCGCTGGTGAACTTCGGCGCGCTGAGCGGTTTCATGTTGCTGCACCTGACCGTGATCAATTACTACTGGCGTCGGCAGAAGTCCGGCCAGGTGATCCGCCACCTGGTCTGCCCGGTGGTTGGCTTCATCATCGTCGCGGCCATCATGTACAACATGGGGGTCGATGCACAAAAACTCGGACTGATCTGGATTGCCCTGGGCCTGGTGTATCTGTTTTTCCTCAACAAACTGGGCGCCAGCACAGCGTTGCCCGACCCGAGCAACGGCTGACAAGAAAAAGAGCGGCGTCTGACAAGAAATCAGGCGACCGCCGATTTAATGCGTGGAAACCGACAGTGATAGTCAGGTTCGGCACACAGCGCCGAACCCTTTGATACAGGAGTACATCCATGCTGGTCTTACGCCCAGTCGAGTTAGCCGACCTGCCCCAGTTACAGCAACTGGCGCGCGACAGCCTGGTCGGTGTCACGTCCTTGCCGGACGACACTGAACGCCTGCGCCTACGAATTCTCGACTCCTGCGCCTCGTTCGACAAAGACGTGGAAGGTCATGGCCCGGAGAACTATTTCTTCGTGCTTGAGGATCTCGCGGCCCGGCGTCTGGTGGGGTGCTCGGAGATCCTTGCCACCGCCGGTTTCAACGAACCGTTCTACAGTTTGCGCAACCGTCACTTCACCAGCGCCTCCCGGGAGCTGAACATCGAGCACGGCGTACCGGCGTTGTCGTTGTGTCAGGACCTCAGCGGCCACACCTTGCTACGGGGCTTTCACATCGAAACAGCGCTGGTGCGCACAGCGTTTTCGGAGTTGCTGTCCCGGGCGCGCCTGTTGTTCATTGCCGCCCATTCGCAGCGTTTTGCGCAAGCGGTGATCACCGAGATCGTCGGCTTCAGCACCGAGGAGGCGCAATCACCGTTCTGGGATGCGCTGGGCAAGCATTTCTTCGACCTGCCCTACGCCGAAGCCGAGCGGCTCTGCGGTCTGGAGAGCCGGACCTTCCTCGCCGAACTGATGCCGCAATACCCGATCTACGTGCCGATGCTGCCCCAGGCTGCGCAGGATTGCATCGGCCGGATCCACCCCGATGGCCAGGAGGCCTTCGATATTCTTGAGCGTGAGGGATTTGAAACCAACAGCTACATCGACCTGTTTGACGGTGGGCCGACGCTGTACGCGCGCACCTCGAACATTCTCTCCATCGCCCAAAGCCAGACCGGCACGACGCAACGGGCTTCGCTGATCGATGCGTGCGGCCGTTACCTGGTGAGCAATGACGCGCTGAAGGACTATCGCGCGATCGTCGCCGAGTTGAATGTCCAGGCCGGGCAACCGGTGGGGTTGAGCGCCGAGATGTGTGCTGCCCTGAACGTCACCGATGGCAGCCCGATCCGGCTGATTGCCCTGTGAGCAGCACCCGGCCCCATGCCCAACGACAGCGCCCGAACTGGCGCGAAGAAGGAGCTGCATCATGATTGTCCGCCCGGTTCGCATCACCGACCTGCCCGCCTTGATGGATCTGGTGCAACAGGCCGGCCCCGGGTTTACCACCCTGCCCACCAACGAAGAACGCCTGGTGCACCGGGTGCGCTGGGCCCAGCGCACCTTCGCCGAGCAGGTCGAGCGTGCAGATGCCGATTACCTGTTCGTGCTGGAAGATGACGATCAGCAAGTGGTCGGCATCAGTGCGCTGGCCGGTGCCGTTGGCCTGCGCGAACCCTGGTACAACTATCGGGTCGGGCTGACCGTCAGTTCGTCGCCGGACCTGGGTATTCAACGGCAGATTCCGACGCTGTTCCTGAATAATGAAATGACCGGGCAATCGGAAATCTGCTCGCTGTTCCTGCGCCCCGATCAACGCCACGGCAGCAACGGTCGGTTGCTGTCCCTGGGGCGCTTGCTGTTCGTGGCCGAGTTCCCGCACCTGTTCGGCGACAAACTCATCGCCGAACTGCGCGGCAGCGCCGACGAACACGGCTGTTCACCGTTCTGGGACAGCCTGGGCCGGCACTTCTTCAAGATGGATTTCAGCCACGCCGATCACTTGTCGGGGCTGGGCAGCAAATCGTTCATCGCCGAACTGATGCCGCGCCAGCCGCTTTACACGTGCCTGCTCACCGAACAGGCCCAGGCCGTCATCGGCCAGGCCCACCCAAACACCGAACCGGCACTGAAGATCCTCAAGGCCGAAGGTTTTGTGCATCAGGGTTACATCGACATCTTCGACGCAGGCCCGGTGATCGAAGCCCCGGTCGCGAAAATCCGCACCGTGCGCGACAGCCAACCGCTGGTTTTGGCTATCGGCACGCCCGACGAGCAGGCCCCGGTGTGGCTGATCCACAATCGCCGCCTGGAAAACTGCCGCATCACCACCGCCCAGGCCAGGCTGGTGGGCAACAGCCTGGTCGTCGACCGACTCACGGCCAAACGCCTGCAACTGCAACCGGGTAACTCGGTGCGGGCCGTGCCGTTACCCAATCGGCAACAGCAGGCGGTGGCAGCGTGATCAGATCCTGAGTCCTCCCCCACCCTTGTGGTGAGTGCGGTTCACCTGTGGCGAGGGAGCTTGCTCCCGTTGGGCTGCGAAGCGGCCCCAAAACTGCCACCCTAATCTATTTTTCCAGACACACCGCCCCCATCGTTTACGACTGCTGTGCAGCCGAACGGGAGCAAGCTCCCTCGCCACAGGTAAACCCGCTCGTCACAGAGGTCCGCGTCTATCTGAGCCCCCCAGCAAAATTCGTCATCATCTTCCCCTCCTTCGCGTGATAGCCTTTTGTTCCTTCGGCGTTGACACCTTTGCTCAAGCCTTTCCATTCCTTTGTATTGGTGGAACTCATATGTCCAGGCTTTCTCATCAAGATTTGCGCCGTAACTTCCGCGAGCTGTTTGCTTCCAACACCTGCTATCACACGGCGTCGGTCTTCGACCCGATGTCGGCCCGCATTGCCGCTGACCTGGGGTTTGAAGTGGGCATCCTCGGCGGTTCTGTTGCCTCGTTGCAGGTGCTGGGCGCTCCCGACTTTGCCTTGATCACTCTCAGCGAGTTCGCCGAACAGGCCACGCGCATCGGTCGAGTGGCCCAATTGCCGGTCATCGCCGACGCCGACCACGGCTATGGCAACGCGCTCAACGTGATGCGCACCATCGTCGAACTGGAACGCGCCGGCATCGCCGCCCTGACCATCGAAGACACCCTGCTGCCGGCGCAATTCGGCCGCAAATCCACCGACCTGATCGGCGTGGCGGAAGGCGTCGGCAAGATTCGCGCGGCACTGGAAGCCCGGGTCGACTCGGAAATGGCGATCATCGCGCGTACCAACGCCGGGATCCTGCCGGTTCAGGAAGTCATCAGCCGCACCTGTCATTACCAGCAGGCCGGTGCGGACGGGATTTGCATGGTGGGCGTGCGGGACTTCGATCACCTCGAACAGATTGCCGAACACCTGAGCGTGCCACTGATGCTGGTCACCTACGGCAACCCGCTGCTGCGCGATGACAAACGCCTGGCCGAACTGGGCGTGCGGGTGACCATTGATGGTCATGGCGCGTACTTCGCGGCGATCAAGGCGACGTATGACAGCCTGCGCGAGCAACGGCAGATCTTTACCCAGGCGTCGGATTTGAGCGCTACCGAGCTGACTCATACGTATACGCAGCCTGAGGAATATATCCGTTGGGCGGAAGAGTTCATGAGTGTGAAGGAATAGCGCTGCAGCTTGTTGCGCTGTAGGACATCGATTTTACTAACACTAAAAATCCCTGTGGCGATCCGACAAGCCCCCTCGCCACAGGGAACAATTTTCAGCGCTTCGCCAACTCCATGATCATCCGCGACAGCAGATAAATCCGCGGCGCTACGCTCTCTACCTCCGCGTATTCTTCAGGCGTATGAATATTGCCGCCGACAATCCCGAACCCATCCAGTGTCGGCGTACCCACCCCGGCCGAGAGGCTGGCGTCTGCCGCCCCGCCGCTGCCTTCTTCCGTCAACTTGCGCCCGATCTCGCCGTAAATCCCCTGAGCCATGGCCATCAGCCGATCCGATTCCGCCGTTTGCGGCATCGGTGGCAAACCGCGTTGTAGCGTGGTGGTGACTTCGGTATCAGGAATCAGCTTGTCCTTGGACACCCGCGCCAGGTCCTTCTCGATCCGGTCGAACTCTTCGGGTACCGCCGCCCGCACGTCGGCCTTGGCCGTGGCCTGGTCCGGAATCACGTTGGTGCGGTCGCCCGACTTGATCACGGTGAAGTTGATGGTGGTTTTCTTCTCGGCGTCGCCCAGTTTGCCGAGTTGCAGAATCTGGTGCGCCGCCTCCATCGCCGCGTTACGCCCCAGCTCCGGCGCAACACCGGCATGTGCGGCTTTGCCTTTGACTTCCACCACCGCCGTCGCGCTGCCTTTGCGCCACACCACCAGGCCATCCGCCGGGCGGCCCGGTTCGAGGTTGAGGGTCACGTCGTGGGCCTTGGCGGTTTTCTTGATCAGGTCGGTGGCGATGTCCGAGCCGGTTTCTTCGCTGGCATCGAGCAGGAAGGTAATTTGAGCGTAGTCCTTGAAATCGAGGTTTTTCAGGACTTTCAGTGCGTAGATCCCGGCGACGATGCCGCCCTTGTCGTCCATCACGCCCGGCCCGTAGGCGCGGCCGTCCTTGATATGAAAAGGGCGCTCGGCGGCCGAGCCTTCCTTGAACACGGTGTCCATGTGCGCCATCAGCAGGATTTTCGCCTTGCCGGTGCCTTTGAGGGTCGCGATCACGTGGCTGCTTTTGTCCGGTGTGTTGGGTACCAGTTCGATGGTGGCGCCGAGTTTTTTCAACTCGTCGATGGCGATGTCGCGCACTTGCGTCAGGCCGGGTTCATAGCCGGAACCGGAGTCGATGTTTACCAGACGCTCCAACAGTTTCAGGGCTTCACCCTTGTACTGTTCGGCGTCGGCGAGGACTTGTTTGTGGGGTTCGGCGAAGGCTGCAGGGGCGAATGCGCCGAGGGCGAGGGTCAGGCCAAGGCTGGTGGCCAGCAGGGAACGAGGGAGATTGAGCGTCATGAATCGATCCTTGTTTCGTGTCGGGGGTCAAAAACACCCTACCTGACTACGGCGCAAGGCTCTAGACCGAATGCGACGCACACGAACCTGAGGCCGATCCCGCAGGGGGATGTGTGCAGGCCCTCAGACCGGGTCGAGCAGCTCGTGATGGGGTTTGCCGTCTATGCGGTAGATCACGCGGTTGCGGCCGGTGGTCTTGGCTTGGTAGAGCGCCTGGTCGGCATCATTGAGCCACAAGGTGGCGTCGGTGTGTGACGGGTCGAATGCCGCCAGGCCAATGCTCAAGCTGACTTTCAGCGCCGGGTTCTGCTCGTAGCCCAGGGTCGCGAAGCGATCACGCAAGGCGTCCATGGCAGCCGCTGCGCTGTCGAGGGGCAAATCCGGGAGGAGCACGCAGAATTCGTCGCCACCATAGCGCCCTGCCACATCGGTCGCCCGCAGGTTCTGCTTGAGCATTTTGCTCAGTTGCCGCAGCACGATGTCCCCGGCGACATGGCCATAGGTGTCATTGATGGTCTTGAAATGGTCGATGTCGATCAACGCAATCGCCCCACCCTGCTGCTGGCGTTGGCAACGCTGGAATTCAACTTCCAGCTGGTCTTTCCAGGCGCCATGGTTCAGCAGGCCAGTGAGGCTGTCGGTACGGCTCAGGGCCAGCAATTCCCGTTTTTGGCGGCCCAGGGTGGTGGCCTGTTGAAAACAGATCCAGCCCAGCGCCAGCGGATACAGGCTCAGCAAGGGCAGACAGGCGTAGAGCTGCAACGGGCTGGTTTGCGCAACGAAGGCCGGTGTGAACACCAGCAGGCCGACACCCACCCCGAGAATCTGCGCAACCGTGCCCACCAGCAGGAACCGCAAACCGCCGATCGCCACGTTGTTCATGGCCATCATGGACAGCGTCGCCGCGCTCGGCAGTGGATTGAACTGCATGGCGGCGACCCAGAATCCACCGAGAAAGGCGTCGACGAGAATGTTGCGATGTTCGGCGTGAAACGGCACCTTCGCCCGACGCGCCCATTGATAGGCAACATGCGGCCAGAGCACGCCATTGACCACCATCAGCCCCCAGACCCATGACGCCGGGTTGAGTGGATACATCGCCGCGCCTACGCACAGCAGGCCCAAGGCCAGGCCCAGGGTTCGCGATGTATAGAGCCTTCTGGCCAGTGAAAGCCCTTTTCCTCCCGTTTTTCCCATAAGGGCCTCTGCGTCACACAACGGAACCCGACAAAACACGGGGTGCGGGTGTGGTGGGAGTCTATCAGGGCAACGTTAAATAGCCATCACCGGCGGGCAGCCTGAATCCTGCGCAGTCTTTGTGGGCCATGTTTGGGCTATACATGAAGGAAGAGTTGGATAAACAACGATAAAGGAGACCCATGCAGACTTTTCAGGTGTTGATCATCGGCAGCGGTTTTGGCGGTCAGTGCGCGGCGATCAATCTGCTCAAGGCAGGCATCGACGATTTTCGCCTGCTGGAACGACGGGACTTTTTTGGCGGCACCTGGTGCCAGAACACCTACCCCGGCGCGGCCGTCGATGTGCCCTCGCCCCTCTATTCGCTGTCCTTCGCCCCTTACCGCTGGACGCAAATGTTCGCCGGTCAGGCTGAACTGCATCACTACACCCAGTACGTGGTGGAGCACTTCGGCCTGCGGGACAAGGTCGAACTGCAAGCCAATGTCGAGCGCATCGAATGGGACGCCGACGGCCAGCGCTGGGCGGTGCACACCGGCGCCAAAGGCACGTTTTACGCGCAGTTCCTGATCAACGCGACGGGGCCGCTGAGTCAACCGGTGGTGCCTCATTTCGAAGGCCAGGAACGCTTCCAGGGCAAGACGTTTCACACCAACAACTGGGATCACACCTTCGATTACCGGCACAAACGTGTCGCCATCGTCGGCAGCGGCGCCAGTGCGGCCCAGGTCATTCCGACCATTGCTCCAGACGTCGAGCACCTGCATGTGTTCCAGCGTACGCCGCACTGGGTGTTGCCCCGCGCCGACCGTGCCTTCGGGCCTTTCCAGCGTTGGCTGCTGGGCCTCAAACCGGCGTACAAACTGCTGCGTTGGATGCTCTACTGGCAGTTCGAAACCCGGGTGATTGCCTTCAAATACTCGAAACCGGCGATCCGCATGGTCCAGCAACACGCCCTGCGCTTCCTCAAGCGCCAGGTGCCTGACCCCGAATTGCGCCGCAAACTGACACCGGACTTCACCATCGGCTGCAAGCGCGTGATCGTCTCTAGCACCCTCTACCCGGCACTCGGGCGCAGCAACGTGACGCTGCACAGCCGCGAACAAGGCATCGCGTCCATCGACGAAACTGGCATCGTCACTCAGGACGGTCAGCACATCGACCTGGACCTGATCGTCTGGTCCACCGGGTACGACGCCACCGACGGGGTGATTTCCTACCCGGTCACCGGTAAAAACGGTACCCGGCTCAAAGACGTCTGGGCCCAGTACCCGCGGGCTTATCTGGGCACCAGCCTGCCGGACTTTCCCAACTTGTTTATCGTCACCGGGCCCAATACCGGCATCGGCCACACCTCGGCGCTGTTCATCATCGAGTCACAGATGAATTACATCCTCGATTGCATCCGCACGCTGAAAGAAAAGGGTTTGCGCAGCATCGAAGTACGCCCCGAGGCAGAACGTACCTACACTGAGATGATCCACCGTGAAATGGAGCGTACCGTCTGGAAGTCCGGGGGCTGCCACAGTTGGTATCAAAGCAAGAGCGGTCATGTGATCGCCATGTTCCCGGGGTTCAGTTTCAGCTATCACCGGTTGACCCGGACGCTGAAACCCGCCGATCACATTTTGTCCTGATCACGTAAAAGGAAGATGCCTGATGCTTGTGTTGGTTGTCCTTATCGCGGTTTTTGTGGCCTGGAGCTGGCTGAGTTACCCGGCCATCGGCTATTGGCTCTATGACCTGAATATGGCCCTGGAAGCCAAGCTGTATCGGCTGCACAAAATCGTCGTACCCATCACGGAAATGACCGTCTCGACCTGGCAAGGCGGGCCCTATGAAGCGTCCAGCAGTGTGCTGATGCTGCACGGCTACAGCGCCGACAAGAACATCTGGCTGCGCTTCGCCCGGCATTTTGTCGGCAACTATCGGGTGATCATCCCGGACATCGCCGGTCACGGCGAAACCGGCTTCAAGGCCGGTGGCGGCTATGACATCCCGCTGCAGGCCAAGCGGATGATCCAGCTGCTGGACGTTTGCGGGGTCGAGAAAGTCCATGTGATCGGCAATTCGATGGGCGGCTACATCGCCGCGTGGCTGGCGGCGACGTACCCGGACCGGATTGCCTCCGTCGCCCTGATCGACCCGGCTGGCGTCACCGCCCCCGAGGCCAGCGACCTGGAGCGACATCTGGCCAAGGGGCACAACCCGTTTCTGATCAACTCGCGGGAAGAATTCCAGCGCTTCTACGCGATGACCATGGCCGAGCCACCGTGGGTGCCGGGCGTGGTGCTGGACGCCATCGCCCAGCGTTATGAACAGAGTCGTGATGAGCTGGAAGAAATCTTCAACGACTTCCGCGCCAGCCCGCCGATGGAGCCCAAACTCCCAGACATCAAGTGCCCGGCGCTGCTGCTGTGGGGGCGCAAGGACCGTCTGATCGATGTCAGCAGCGTGGCGGTCTGGAGTAAAGGCATTGCTGATTTGCGCGTGGACATCTGGGACCACATTGGCCATATGCCGATGGTCGAACAACCGGCCAATACGGCGCGGTTGTATCGGGAGTTCCTCGGATCGCTGCGTTCGGAGAGCCGTTCGCACCTGTAATCCCCAATCAATCCTGCAGGACCGCCGCCCGCTCGCTCCTACAGGGTTTGTGGGCAACCAATAGTGCGAAGCAGTCCTTGGCAGAATGAAGTCCGTAAGATTCTTCGTTTGTCGGCGTTGCAGAAGGCTGCGATCTTTTCCCCCATCCTTCACGTCACCGCGCCAGGAATTTTTTTCATGAGCCACCCAAGCTTCGTCAGCCCTGACCTGATCCGCCAACGTTTCTCCAAAGCGATGTCCGACATGTACCGCGAAGAAGTGCCGCTGTACGGCGCGCTGATGAAGCTCGTGGAGCAGACCAACCGTCACGTGCTCGACAGCGATCCGCAGGTGGCCCGCCAGTTGAACAGCACCGGCGAAATCGAGCGGCTGGACCTGGAGCGTCACGGCGCAATCCGCGTCGGTACCGCTGGCGAACTGGCCACCCTCGCCCGATTGTTCGCGGTCATGGGCATGCAACCCGTGGGCTATTACGACCTGACCCCGGCCGGCGTGCCGGTGCACTCCACCGCGTTCCGCGCCGTGCATGAAACCGCCCTGCAAGTCAGCCCGTTCCGGGTGTTCACCTCACTGCTGCGCCTGGAACTGATCGAAGACCTGGAGCTGCGAGCCTTCGCTCAATCGGTGCTGGATAAACGCCAGATCTTCACCCCGACAGCCCTTGCCCTGATCGACCGCGCCGAAACCGCAGGCGGTCTGAACGAACAAGAGGCGCAGGACTTCGTCGAACAGGCGCTTGAAACCTTCCGCTGGCACCACAGCGCAACCGTCACCGCCGAGCAGTACCAGAAACTCAGCGCACAGCATCGCCTGATTGCCGATGTAGTCGCGTTCAAAGGCCCGCACATCAATCACCTGACGCCGCGCACCTTGGACATCGACATCGTCCAGGCGCAAATGCCCGCCCACGGCATCACGCCCAAAGCCGTGATCGAAGGCCCGCCCCGCCGTCAGTGCCCGATCCTGCTGCGCCAGACCAGTTTCAAGGCGCTCGACGAACCGATTGCCTTCACCGATCAAGCCGGGACACGCGGCAGCCACAGCGCACGCTTCGGTGAAATCGAACAGCGTGGCGCGGCGCTCACCCCAAAAGGCCGGGCACTTTACGACCGCCTGCTCAACGCAGCCCGTGATGAGTTGCAGGACTTCCCCAACGAGGCCAATGCCGCACGCTACAACGCGCTGATGATGCAGCACTTTGCAGAATTCCCTGACACGTATGAAGGCATGCGCCAACAGGAACTGGCGTACTTTCGTTATTTCGTCACGGAAAAAGGCCTGGAGGCGGATGAGCTGAAATCGTTGTCGCTAGACGATTTGCTCAGCGGCGGGTACTTGCGGGTCGAACCGTTGGTGTATGAAGATTTTCTGCCGGTCAGTGCGGCGGGGATTTTCCAGTCGAACCTGGGGGATGCGGCGCAGGTGAATTATGGCGTGCATTCGAACCAGCAGGCCTTTGAACAGGCCCTGGGGCGGCCGACCATTGATGAATTGGGCTTGTATGCCGAGACGCAGCGGCGTTCGATCGAACAATGTTTTGAGACTTCGAGATTGTCGCGTCTGATTTGACTCAACGAACTGCCAGCCGATTGCAATGTGTGGCGAGGGAGGCCCCGCGCCGTCTTCGACGCCGCGCTGTCGCGCAGCAAACAGGTTCATCGTAAAGTTTGAAGAACGCGCGCGGGGCAAAGGCCGTAACCAGCACTGGTGTGACAGCACCCGAGAGGGAGAGTGGCCTGCACGGTATCGGCGTGGAGTCGCTGACGGCATGGCGTAAGCCATGACCTCGTATAAGAGAGTGAATCCGTTCGCCACCGTGTACCCCGCGCGCGTTGTTCAATCCTGCGAGGAATTGTCATGGCGCGCAAGAACCAAAAGCGTTTTGAGATTATCCATCATCACTGTGCCGGCATTGATGTCGGCCTTCGCGAACACTGGGTCGCCGTGGATTCAGGGCGATGTGATTCACCTGTTCGTCAATTCTCCACCTTCACCGACGACTTGATTGCTTTGGCCGACTGGCTCCAGTCACTGAACATCAACGTGGTGGCCATGGAGGCGACGGGGGTCTACTGGATCCCCCTTTTCGAAGTGCTGGATGCACGCGGATTCGAGGTTTACCTCGTCAACTCGCGCGCCACCCGGCAGACCTCAGGTCGCAAGTCCGATGTGCTCGACTGCCAGTGGATTTGGCAGCTCATGACCCATGGTCTGCTCAGCGGTGCGTTTCGCCCTTCGGATGAAATCTGCTCAATGCGCTCTCTGGTCCGTCAGCGAGCCAATAAAGTCTGCGATCAAGCCAAGTCCATCAATCGCATGCAAAAAGCCTTGAGCCAGATGAACATCCAGCTGGCCCAAGTCATCAGCGATATCACCGGGGTGACGGGCCTGAAGATTTTGCGGGCTATTGTCGGCGGCGAGCGTAACCCTGAACAACTCGCAACGATGAAAGACGGGCGCATCAAGGCAGATCAGGCGACCATTGCCCGCAGTTTGCATGGCAACTGGCGAGCCGAGCACTTGCATGCTCTGAGTCAGGAATTGGCCTGCCATGACTTTCTGGAAACCCAGATCGCCGAGTGTGACCGGGCCATCGCCCAGGCACTTGAGCGACTACCTGTTCTTGAGCATGAACCAGTGGCACCCGGCAAGCCGCTGCGCAGCCCGCACCGCTCGACCGACCAACAGCAAGCGTTGCACCGGGCATTGAACAAGGTAATGGGTGTGGACCTGACGGCTATTCCCACCATCGGGATTGATACGGCGCTGGTATTAGCCAGTGAATTGGGGCCGGATTTGTCACGTTTTCCCACCTCTCAGCACTTTTGTTCCTGGCTGGGCGTGGCACCGCCTACGCGGATATCAGGAGGTAAACCGCTTCCAGGGAAAGCACCGAAAATCATTAATCGAGCAGCTCAAGCGCTTAAGCAAGCGGCTTCCAATGGGCGACAGGACAAGAGTTTCATCGGCGCCAGCCACCGCGCCCGCCTGACGCGGATGGACACCCGTTGCGCGATCAAAGCCACCGCACACCAATTGGCGCGGCTGATTTACGCCATGCTGACCAAGGGGCAGCCCTATGTTGAGAAGGGAATTGAAGAGTTTGAAGAAAAAAGCCGCAGCCGACAGCTGCGCGCTCTGGAGCGAAAAGCGCGCAAGCTAGGCATGCAACTGGTCAAAGCAGCATGATTTTTCAAGAGCAAAAACAATGGGTTATTTTTTGTTTGATAAGAGCTTGCTCCCGCTTGAGTGCGCAGCACTCACAAAATCTCCGTCATACGTAGAATTTTTGGGGCCGCTTCGCAGCCCAGCGCGAGCAAGCTCGCTCGCCACATAGAATCTTCAATCCGCTGAGATTCCGTGTTTAGCGGAGTTTTGCCAACAGCGCCTCAGCGGCAGCCTCGGACGACGCCGGGTTTTGCCCGGTGATCAGCAGGCCATCGGTGAGCACATAACTTGCCCAATCCGCGCCCTTGGAATACTCACCGCCCTTCTCTTTCAGCATGTCCTCCACCAGAAACGGCACGACCTTCGTCAGTTGCACCGCCTCTTCCTCAGTGTTGGTGAACCCCGTCACCCGCTTCCCTTTGACCAACGGCTGGCCATCCGCACCCTTGACGTGACGCAGCACACCCGGCGCATGACAAACGGCCGCGACCGGTTTACCCGCCTTGATGAACGCTTCGATCAGCGCGATCGAGTTCTTGTCTTCGGTCAGGTCCCACAACGGCCCATGACCGCCCGGATAGAAAACCGCATCGTAATCTTGAACCCTCGCGGTGCTCAGCAGCGCGGTAGACGCCAATGCGGACTGGGCTGCGGAGTCTTTGCGAAAGCGATCAGTGGCAGCGGTTTGCGCGTCCGGCTCGTCGCTTTTCGGGTCCAGCGGCGGCTGGCCACCCTTGGGCGAAACCAGGGTCAGTTGAGCGCCGGCATCCTTAAAGGCGAAGTACGGCGCGGCGAATTCTTCCAGCCAGAAGCCGGTTTTCTTACCCGTGTTGCCCAATTGATCGTGGGACGTTAAAACCATCAGGATTTTCATGTCGTTCTCACTCCACTTCCAGGTTGTTTGGACGCTCGACGGCGCTGTTTTTATGGACCGCTCAGCCCATCGATTCGTTGCACTGAGTTCCAGACACCTTCACGTGATGGCGCAAAGCCTTGCTGTGCAAGAAGTTGCGCACTGCTCGGGTCAAACGCGCTTGCAGGATCGCTGATCGCCCGGCCTGCCAGGCTCTCCGGCCAAGTGCGCAAGTTCTTGCGCAGTGCTGCGCAAGAACTTGCGCACATTCATGCGGCGCTCCTTGCAAAAACCTTCCAGGCACTTTAAAAAAAGCCTCAACACCTTGATTTGTATAGCCTTAACCGTTTCTGGCACGGACCTTGATAACAGTCAGGCACCCACCGGGCGATACCGCCTCCCGGGCACTCTCACTATATTCAGCAAGGAGCACATCCATGGCTACTCCAGCGTACATGTCCGTCACTGGCGAAAAACAAGGTCTGATCACCGCCGGCGCATTCACCGCCGACTCGGTTGGCAACACTTATCAAGAAGGTCACGAAGACCAGGTCATGGTTCAGGCTTTCAGCCACGACGTGATCATCCCGCGTGACCCACAGTCCGGCCAGCCAACCGGTCAGCGCGTTCACAAGCCAGTTGTGATCACCAAGGTCTACGACAAGGCTTCGCCACTGCTGCAAGCTGCTCTGACCTCCGGCGAGCGCATGAGCGAAATCGTTATCCAGTGGTACCGCACTTCGGCTCAAGGTACCCAAGAGCACTACTACACCACCAAACTGGAAGACGCGATCATCGTCGCCATCAACAACAAAATGCACAACTGCCAGGATCCGTCGAACTCGCACTTCACTCACCTGGAAGAAGTGCAATTCACCTACCGCAAAATCACCTGGACCCACGAAGTATCCGGTACTTCGGGTTCCGATGACTGGCGTCTGCCGGTCGCCTAAGTCAGGCTGACCGTCACAAGCATCGGCCAGCTCTGCTGGTCGATGTTGTTTCCGCCCTTCCAGAATTTCGCGTCCGTTGACCCGGTTTCCGGGTGTCAGCGCATGCCGCAGCACTGCACGAGGAACAAGGGATGTTCGCGCCGGCCAATCAAACTCACTTTGCCCTGACCATCGAAGGTCTTTCCAGCGACTTCCAGGTCTTTTCCCTGCAAGGTCGGGAAGCCATCAGCCAGCCTTTTGTGTTTGAGGTGGAGCTGGTCAGTGAACAGCCGTCCCTGGACCTCGAGACCCTGCTGCACAAACCGGCCTTTTTGCAGCTCTCGCCTGACGGCAGCGGCATCCATGGCCTGATCTATCGCGCCGCCCAGGGTGATTCCGGCAAACGCCTGACCCGCTACGCGGTGACCCTGCGCCCGCAACTGTCCTACCTTGCGCACCGCATCAACCAACGCATCTTCCAGAACCTCAGCGTGCCGAAAATCATCGGCATGGTCCTTGAAGAGCACGGCATCCAAAGCAATGCCTATGAATTCAAAGTCGGGGCGATCTATCCCGAGCGCATTTATTGCGTTCAGTACGATGAATCGGACCTGCAGTTCATCCAGCGCCTGTGCGAGGAAGAAGGTATCCACTACCACTTCCAGCACAGCGCCACGGCCCACAAACTGGTGTTCGGCGATGACCAGACGGTGTTCCCGAAACTCGCACCCGTGGCCTACCAGCAAGACTCCGGCATGGTCGCCAACAACCCGGTGATCAAGCGCTTCGATCTGCGCCTGGAAACCCGCACCAGCCGCACCACCCGCCGCGACTACGACTTCGAAAAACCGCGCCTGACCCTCGAAAGCGAAAACCGCGGCGACGCCCTGCCCGACCTCGAAGACTACGACTACCCCGGTCGCTTCATCGACCGTGAGCGCGGCAAACACCTGGCCAAGCGCAACCTGGAACGCCACCGCAGCGACTTCCAGCTTGCCGAAGGCAAAAGCGATCAGCCGTTGCTGGTCAGCGGCCATTTCCTGGCCCTGACCCAACACCCTAAGCCTAAATGGAACGACCTGTGGCTGCTGACCGAAGTCCTGCACGAAGGCAAACAGCCTCAAGTGCTGGAAGAGTCGGTGACCAGCGACACCACCCGCCTCAAGGGCGATTTCCACCAGGGTTATCGCAACCGCTTCCAGGCCACCCCGTGGGACGTGCCGAACCGCCCGCCGCTGACGCAGAAGAAGCCACGCATCCTCGGCAGCCAAAGCGCCGTGGTCACCGGGCCCAAGGGTGAAGAGATCCACTGCGACCAGTACGGCCGAGTCAAAGTGCAATTCCACTGGGACCGCGAAGGCCAGGCCGACGACAAGACCAGCTGCTGGCTGCGCGTCTCCTCCGCCTGGGCCGGCGCCCACTACGGCGGCATCGCCATCCCGCGGATCGGCATGGAAGTGCTCGTCACCTTCCTCGAAGGCGACCCCGACCAACCACTGATCAGCGGCTGCCTGTACCACAAGGAAAACGTCGTCCCCTACCCGCTGCCGGCGAACAAAACCCGCAGCACCTTCAAAACCTTGAGTTCCAAGGGTGGTGGCGGCTTCAACGAACTGCGCATCGAAGACAAAAAAGGCCAGGAACAAATCTTCCTCCACGCCCAGCGCGACTGGGACGAAAACGTCGAACACGACCAGAAAATCCGCGTCGGCAACGAACGCCACGACACCGTCGAGCAAAACAGCTACAGCGAATTCAAGGCCGAAGAACACCACACCGTCTACGCCGACCGCAAAGTCGAAGCCCGGGCCAACGACCACCTGACCGTGGGCGTGAACCAGCACATCAAGATCGGCACCGGGCAATTCATCGACGCGGGCCAGGAGATTCACCTGAGCAGCGGCATGAAAGTCGTGCTTGAAGCGGGCAGCGAACTGACCCTCAAGGGCGGCGGCAGCTTCATCAAGATTGATGGCAGCGGCGTCACCCTGAGCGGGCCGGTGATCAACATGAACTCCGGGGGCAGCCCCGGCAACGGGACTGGCGCCGCACCACTGATGCCTGGCGTGCTGAAACAGGCGGATGCCGACAAGGCTGGCGCGGTCCTGACCCCGGCGCAGATCAACACCCTCAAACGCAACGCGCCGTTCTGTGAAGAGTGCGAGAAATGCAAGGCAGGTGCTTGTGCGATCTGATCTTTTGACCCCGCTGGAATGGCTGGCTGAACGGCCGTTGCAGGCTAATGAACGACTTTATTTGATTGTCAGCGCGGCCAGCGATGCCGAGCCACTGAAGGCCTTCTACCAGCAGGAGATGGCGCCGGAGCTGATCCCGATCTGGAGCGGCACGCCGTACGCCGATTGGCAACCAGTGATGCCCTACCTCGCCGAGCTGAAACCCAACGCCGGTTTCCTTCTATGGATTGCTGAAACCGACGCTCAGGATTGGGGCTGGCTGGCGGTGTCCACCAGCACCCCGGACGTGGTGTTCGAACATCTTCGCAGTTTGACTCAAGTGCGGATGCCGGATGGGACCGAGGTGTTCTTTCGGTTTTGGGATGGGCGGCATATTTTCCCGATTCTTGAAGGATTGGGAGCTGGCGCGGGAGAAGTTTTGCCGGTGTTTGACCGCTACCTGATCAATGGCCAGCCACTCGACGTGGGACCGAGGGGAGTGCCACCAGCGAAGGCCTGGCCATGGTGGGAGGTGCCGCAGAAGTTAGTCGACACGCTGGCGAAAAAAGACCACACCACCGTCGTCGACAACCTGATGCAGTGGCTGGGAGAGGACTGCCCGGAACTGTTCTTCGCCTTCCCCGAAAGTAACTTGCGCCATAAGGTCGAGCGCTTCGTGCGCCAACAATCCAATACAGAAGATATGGCAGAGCGTCTTGCTGCTCAGCTGACAAAGGAAGTCACGTCATGAATACCCCGATTGGTACCTTGGTCCTGCGCGTGCTGGACGCCAAAACACCTGACGTGAACCTGATTCTCAAAGACTTCAAGAATTGCCTGAGTGACTACAAAGACTGGGCCGACGGCTTCTGGACCGGTTGGGCGCTGGACGTGGATCAGACTTTCAAGGTCGGTAATGAAGTCAGCATTACCAAGCGCAAGACCAAGACCGGCGCCGTCGAAACCTACGCCACCTGCCCCCTGGCCGGCGATTTCACCGTGATCCACATGTTCGACTCGGCGCGTTTCGTACCGATCGGCAATACGCCGGTACGCTTGGAGCCAGTCACCAAAGGCGTCGTTTACGACGACGTCACCGGTCCGGCGATTGAAACCACCATTGGCCCCAGCGGCATCAAGGTCATCGATGGCTGCAAAAAAGGCCAGATGTATCGCATCACCTTCTTCCCGAACGTGTCCCAGAGCGACGTCAAGGCACTCTACGACTCGTATCAGGGCGTGATCGGCAAACTCAACGGCTGGCTGCAAAGCGAGTGGTCGGGCAAGTTCCAACCGCAGTGGACCAGCTACTCGGCGGCTGACCGCATGGGCCGCTCGGTCATTTTGTTGAAGCGCGCGATGGATGGCCTGGAGCAAGCGTTGCTCCGGCTGTGGGACGACATCAAAAGCCTGTTCGAACTGCTCGCGCACCCGAAGGAAAACCTGGAAAAACTGCGCAAATACCTGTCGGACGTCGAGATCGACAAACTCTATGCCGCGTCCAAGGAATCGATTGCCTCGGGCTTGTTGATCCTCAGCGACGAACCGCTGATGTTCATCTACGTGTCGGCGATTGTGGCCTGGGTCGGTATGCTGCCGCCGCAAGTGGTTGTCGATGTGGTGACCACCATTGCGTCCGAGTTCCTGGTCAACGTGGTGCTGGGTATCTGCCTCACCGGCGGTGCCGGTATCGCAGTGCGCGTGGGGACCAAAGCCCTGTCCACGGTCAAATCCGGTGAGGCCGTCAAATACCTCGAAGAACTGGCCGCGACACTGATGAAGTTGAGTGGCGAGCACAGCTTGCCGGCGCACGCCGAGGTTTCGAAACCGGTGATTGCCAGCGCCAAGAACGTGCCGATGAAACCGACGAAAACAGCGGCGATCAAGATCGACGAGGCGGCGGCCAACGGCTCGAAGAGTCAGGTGCCGAAAACCACGGACACGCCGAAGCAGGAAGTGAAAAATGCTTCTTCGTTTCCGCGAGATAAAAAACAGCAACAGAACAATCTTGAGCCGAAAGAAAAGGTTGACGACGCTTCTAGTCAGTCGAAAACCCCTGACGATAAAAGTGCAACCAGTGCCGAGAAAACCTGCACCAACAACTGCCCGGTATCTATGGTCACTGGCGAAGAGCTGCTAACGCTGACCGATGGCGAACTCGGCGGACTGCTACCTTTCGAGTGGACTCGCCTTTACCGTACCAGCGCCGCGGAAATCGACTGTGGCCTCGGTTACGGTTGGAGCCACGCCTTGGCACAACGCGTGGATGTGAACGGAGAGGAGGTGGTCTGGACCGATCACGAAAATCGTACAACCACCTTTCCGTTACCTAGCCGCAAGCGACCTGCAATCACCAACAGCCTGTCACAAGCAGCCATTTTTGTTGGCGAAGACCCATCTGAGCTAGTTCTCGCACAGGCAGGTGATCGCGCACAGTTCTATCACTTCCGCTACAACAGCAAGGGTTCTACGCTGATCGCAATCAGCGACAAATACGACAACCGCCTACACATCACCCGTGATATTCACGGGCGAATCAAACGGGTCGATAACGGTGCCGGTCGGGCCCTTCTCGTACGATATGACCGCAAACACATCGTTGCTATCGACTATCAGCAGTTCAGCCCGGCAGACAACCTGGAGGATGCTTGGAACACCATCCAGACGATGGTTAGTTACAGCTATGACTCACAACACCGGTTGATTGAGGCAAAGAACGCGGCAGGTGAAGCAGAGCGCTACGACTACGACGATCAGAACGTGATTCTGGAACGGCAACTGACTGGTGGCGCCAGTTTCTACTGGGAGTGGGAAAAAGAAGGCAAGTCGGCTCGTTGTATCCATCACTGGGCGAGTTTTTCGCAGATGGACACGCATTACGCGTGGGACGACAAAGGCTCCGTCGTCGTTACCAATATCGACGGCAGTGAAGAAATTTACACCCACGACGATCAAGCCCGTTTGATTCGAAAATTGGATCCGGACGGTGCGGAGCATCTCAAAGGCTACGACGACAAAGGCCGTTTAGTTACAGAACAAGATCCGCTCGGAGCGGTTACTGAGTACCGTTATAACGAGGCCGGCCGGCTGGTCGCAGTCATTCCCCCAGAAGACGAGCCCACCACTTACTCCTATTACAACGGTCACGTCCGTCTGATGCAGCGTGGTCAAGCGACTTGGACATATTGGCGTAACGATCAGGGTGATATCACCGAACAAATTGATCCGGATGGCCACTCGACCTACTACATCTACGACCAGCAAGGTCGTTTGCTGGAGATCCGCCAACCCGACGGCAGCCGTCATCAACTGGGCTGGAACAACCTCGGGCAATTGCTTGAAGAGCACCTGCCTGACGGTGGTCAGCGCAAGTACCGCTACGATGCGCTGGGCCGTCAAATCACCCGTCAGGACGAAAGTGGTGCCATCACCCAGTACCAGTGGGACGCAGCCAATCGCATCGCACAGATCATCCTGCCCGGCGGCGCCATCCGCGCGTTCACCTACAACGCCTACGGTAAAGTCACCGCCGAGCGCGATGGGCTAGGCCGTATTACCCGCTACGAATACGCCGACAACCTCCACCTAGTCAGTCGTCGCATTAATCCTGACGGCAGCCAACTGCGCTATCGCTATGACAACTCGCGCTTGTTGCTCAGCGAAATCGAAAACGAACGTGGTGAGCGGTATCACCTCGACTACTTCCCTAATGGATTAGTACAACAAGAAATTGGCTTCGACGGACGTCTCACCGCCTATGAATATGACCTCAATGGTCAGTTGTTAAAGAAAACCGAATTCGGCGATGATGGCAGCGAACTAGTCACTGAGTTCCAACGTGATACTGCTGGTCGTTTACTAGTAAAAACATTGGCCGATGGTCAGAAGATCCATTATAGCCACGACTCGTTGGGGCGGCTGGTTAACATTGATGACGGCAATTGGCCGATCGCTTATGAGTACGACCTTCAGGATCGCCTGATTACGGAACATCAGGGCTGGGCCACTTTGCGTTACGAGTACGACGCCGTCGGCCAACTAAAACATTGTCGCCTCCCTGACGGCAGCAAACTCGACTACCGCCATAAACTTGGGGGTAGCCTCAGCAGCATAGATCTAAACGGCTCACGACTGACTACCCACCAATTTAGTGGGGGGCACGAACAACAACGCCAACAGGGACTGTTGCTAAGCGAATATCAATACGATGAACAAGGCCGACTGCAGGCTCACGCAGTCAGTCAGCAAGAGCGAAATTTGTTCCGGCGCAGCTACGCTTACGACGCCAACGGCAATCTCGCCGGCATCGACGACAGTCGTAAAGGCAATCGCAGCTATCACTACGATCCACTTGATCGCCTGATCAACGTCCGTGGCGCAATCCCGGAAAGCTTTGCCCACGACCCAGCCGGTAACCTTCTCGGCCAGGGCGACCAACCTGCCGCCAACCTGGCCAACGTCAAAGGTAACCGCCTGCTAATGCAGGGCGACCGGCACTACGATTACGACGCTTTTGGCAACTTGGTCCGTGAACGTCGTGGCGCCGGTCAGAAACTGGTTACCGAATACCGTTACGACTGCCAGCACCGATTAATCGGCGTTAGCTTGCCAGGCGGCAGTAACGCAACCTACAGGTATGATGCTTTCGGTCGCCGCGTTGCCAAGACCGTCGACGGATTAACGACTGAGTTCCTCTGGCAGGGCAATCAACTGATTGCCGAAAGCGGCGACAATCGTTATCGCAGTTACATCTACGAGCCGGGTAGCTTCCGGCCACTGGCAATGCTGGACGGCGAAGGCCCACTGAAAGCAACGCCGTTCTACTACCAACTCGACCACCTTGGTACCCCACAGGAACTCACCGACTACAGCGGCGAGATCATGTGGTCGGCGAAATACCGCGCCTATGGCAATCTCGCCGCCCTCGATATCGCGGAAATCGACAACCCATTGCGCTTCCAAGGGCAGTACTTCGACGCAGAGACGGGCTTACATTACAACCGGCATCGCTACTACAATCCGAGTAGCGGGCGGTATCTGACACCGGATCCGATCAAGCTGGCGGGTGGGCTGAACAACTACCAGTACGTGCCAAACCCTACCGGATGGGTGGATCCGTTAGGATTGCAAACGCTAAAAGACTGCCCGCCGCCTAAAACGGAAGAGTTGGCAATCCACCAGCAAGCTCAGTCCAAGGGATTTGAGAACGTAAAAGTAACGCCAAATGGCGGCCCTACATTCCGGGATTCTGAATACCTGTATCCCGTTGAACCTGGCCAAAAAAACATTGTGAAAGTCCCGATGACTGGTAGCAGAAGGAACGATTTTAAGTTAGCCAATGAGGAAGCGGGTTTGAAGGATCACATACCTACAGGTATGGACTCTCCACCCGACTATACTTGGCACCATTTGGATGATTATGATCCTGTAACGAATACATCAACATTAGAACTTGTGCAACGGAAAGCTCATAAAGCTACTATTCCTCACAAGGGCTCCGTAAGCCAATATGAAGCGCATCACGACGTAGAATATAAACGCTAGGAGAATTTACAAATGAATTTACAAGACCAAAAGCTACCAGTAACAGACGCAGACATAAAAAACGCAGAGCAACAGCTAAATATAAAATTCCCAAAAGAATTCAAAGAGTTCTACAAAATAAACAACGGAGGCCACTCGGAAGTGAATTTGTTTGAGCTTAATGGTAACGGCTATAAGATAAACGAATTCCTACCTTTGAAATATGGGGGCGACACTATCGAGTCAACCTACAAAGAGACATTCGTTGATAACTCATTAATGCCGAAAAACCTTGTTCCTTTCGCTGCTGATGCGGGTGGGGACTATTTTTGTTTTTCTATCAAAGAAAATGAATATGGCAATATTTACTTCTATGAATCCGAATACTACGACAAACCTGTCAGATCACATGTTTTTTTAGCTAACTCGTTCTCGGAGTTCCTAGAAAAGCTTGTAGTTGATATTTAATTTAGAAAAATAGGGGACAGATTTACTTTCCACGCAATCACGAAAATAAATCTGTCCCCTTTTGGTTCGCTGATTGCCATCAGTGACGATTATGGCAATCGCCTGCACATTACTCGTGACATCCACGGTCGAATCAAACGTGTCGATAACGGTGCCGGTCGCGCCCTCCTCGTGCGTTACGATCGAAAGCACATCGTCGCCATCGACTATCAGCAGTTCAGCCCGGCTGACAATCTGGAAGACGCCTGGAGCACCATCCAAACCTTAGTCACCTACAGCTACGATGCCCACCAGCGTCTGATCGAAGCCAAAAACGCCGCCGGTGAAGCCGAGCGTTAAGGTTACCAACGCTGATGGCAGCGAAGAGGTCTACACCCACGACGATAAGGCTCGACTGGTCGCCAAAGTCGATCCGGACGGTGCGGAACACCTCAAGGCCTACGACGACAAGGGTCGCCTGATCGCCGAAAAAGACCCACTCGGTGCAGTCACCGAATACCAGTACAACGACGCCGGCAGCAAAAAGGGGACAGATTTATTTTCACTAGAGAAAATAAATCTGTCCCTTTTTTCGAAATTGATAACCCGCTGCGCTTCCAGGGCCAGTACTTCGATGCTGAGACGGGCTTACATTACAACCGGCATCGCTACTACAATCCTGGCACTGGACGGTATCTGACGCCGGATCCGATCAAGCTTGCAGGCGGGTTGAACAACTACCAGTACGTGCCTAACCCTACGGGGTGGGTGGATCCATTGGGGTTGGATAACTGTCCGGGAGCGGATGGGTGTAAGCCTCCATCAAGACTTGAGTCTCCTGAAACTGACGCTAAGGTAAATGAAGGTGCACCGGATGCCCCGGGGCCTGAAAGCGGTAAGAATCCAAAGTTCTTTAAAAAAGAGACAACATGGAAAGCCCGAGGCAAAGGAACTGGTAATGAATATAAGGTCTTCCAGCAAGACATTGACTGGGACATGGAAGTAGGAGGAAAGTCAAATTATCAACGAGCTAAGGAAGGCGGGTCTCCGTTTGTGATGAAAGACGGTGTGCCGGAGCAATTGCAACTTCACCACTCTAGACAAAATGGTAAAGGCCCCCTCTTCGAACTGAGCCGAAAGACTCACCTTCAGACGAAGAAAGACAAGGGAGGCAAAGCAATTCACCCTTATGGAAGAAATAAAAACCCTGACGCACCTGTAGACAGAGAGCTATTTGACAAAGAGGTTCCTCAATATTGGAGGGATCGTGCAGCCGAGGTAAAAAAATGATACCCCAAGACTTAGTTAGCCTGATAGAAAAGCAGCCAGACAGCATACATAGAACCGACAAGGACTTGGCTATAAGCGCCCTTGAAAAACTAGGAGTCTCTCCAGACAGCGAGTTCGGTAGTATTTATATAAATTACCTACCTGCTAATTTTAAGAGCTCTGTATCTGATGAGTACATTTGTGACGTATCCGAGCCTACAGAGCAGATCTTGATGGGTACCGAGTTCATTCACGATATGTGGGAGCTACCAGAAAATTACATAGGCTTCACATCCTTGCAAGGTGAGGGAGGTTACTTGCTGGACAAAAATAGTGGTGGCGTTTGGGACTTCGACTTAGCTCAGCAAGAAGACTTCGTATCTGGCCTGATTCCTCCAAAATGGAGTGGATTTTTTGAGTTTATCAGGTGGTACCTTTCGCCAGCAGAATAAAGAAAATAGGACAGGTGTATTTTATATACACTCACGAAAATAACCCCGCTCCCTTTTTGCTTGCTGAATGGGAATGCATCTAGACAAGGTTCGGAAATTGCCCCGCCGAAACGATAGGCTCCCATAAACTTGCACGCTCCCACCGTCTCCAAGAGCAAAAAGGGGACAGATTTATTTTCACTAGAGAAAATAAATCTGTCCCTTTTTTCACCGATTACAGTGGGTCGACGTGAAACCGGAGCATCTACATGCTTGAAAACAAATATGATCGGCTGCCTCACGCAGGTGATGTCGAGAGAGAACCGGGGACTGAGATAGTCTATTTATCACCAAAACCGGTACCGACCGGAGTGCTACCTTTCAGTGCGCGCCAACTGCACCGCTATGCCAATGAAGTTTTCTTAGACTTTGCCATCTCCCGAGGAAGTTTTGAGTTTATGGCCCGAGCAGGAATTGGGGCGGTGATGTTCCTGTTAATTTTTCTTTTTTTTACAACGGGGTTTGCGTCTTGGATAAGAAGAGATGTAGAGCCGTTTTGGAGTAGTTGGCTTGATTTCTTTACAAGCATTGCGGTTTGGGGTTTTGTGGGAGCACTTGCAACTCTTTACCTTTGCGTATTTTTCTTTGCAATTCGCCAAGCCAGCAATCAACCTCCCATACGCTTCAATCGCCAGCGTCGGGAAATTGTTTATGTTCCCAAGAAGGGAATGACCCCTCGTTATGTGCCGTGGGAAGAGGTTATCGCGAGCGTTTCAGTTAGCAAGCTGATCACTCAATATGCTGTAATCCCCGAGTTCAAACTAATGATCGGACTTCGCGACAAAAATGGCGATGTGCTTTGGGTCAGTGTTCCAAGTGGAAATTTGAACCAAGCCATAGCTGAGTGGGAGGCCATACGTGTCTATATGGAGGAAGGGCCTCAAGCGTTACCCATGAAGCAATCAGATGAATTCGAAGCAGGATCAGTCGCGTATTTCCATATGTGTAGACAAGGATACCGTTCTCATCATTCATTCCTACGGTATATCTGGGGATTTTTGATTATTCAGTTTTTCAGTGGCTGGACGATACCTTGTTACATCGCAGCCTGGATCAATAACCGCCCCAAAGCCGCCTTCCCTAAAGAAATCCTGGAATGGTCAAGACCTCTCCCCCTCGAGCAACACGCTATGCCAAGCGAAGCGTTGCTCAAGGAGAGCGCCGAAATCCGGAAGGCCTTCACCAAAGGTCAGAATCTGTTGGATTACTTCAAGGTGAAATTTGCCGAACCGAACCAAGAGACTGAGGCCACCACCTGATGAGCCGTTTTGTTGAAGCATAATTACGATCGACTACCTCATGCCGGACATGCATTTTATGGTTATCCGGCTTGACACCTACTTCTCCACAGTACGACAAGTTCGATATTCGACAGCAGCGCCCCATCGCTGGTGAATATCGACGCTTTACTACTGGCGATGCGGTGTTTTTCTCGCCACTACCCGTTCCGACCGGACAAATCCCAATGGATCTCGGCGGAAGTTTTGTTGAAGTCAACGACACCTATCTGGACTTGGGTAGCAGCAATCTCACCAAGTCTTTCCAAGCACGATTAGCTGTGTCACTCCCAACAGTCGTAGTTATCGTTTGTCTATTTGTTCTCCCAACATTGATGGGCTTCGCAGCATTCATAAACCCATTCGGCAGAAGCTTCTGGTTTTACTTCAACGATTTTTTTGAGTTCGGAATATCACTAGCGCTCTGGTGTGGAGGGGGAGCAGCGCTGATTGGCCTGTACGCGATTATCAGCACCACAAGGAACAAAGCCCGCGCCAGACCCATCCGATTTAACCGTCAACGCCGAGAGGTCTGTTTCTTCCCGAATGGCTCCGACGAAGCCGTGATCCAGCCTTGGGAAGACACGGTTGCGTGGATCTCAGTCAGCACCGGACTCACTGGAGTAGGCGTAATCAGTAGCTACGCCTTTGGCATGGCCATAGATAATCCCAAGGCCGATACGGTGCACTTTCTCACACAGGAGGTCATGACTCCTGTTCATGGACTAGGCAAATGGGAAGCCATACGTGCCTACATGGAAAAAGGACCGGATTTCTGCCCTGGTAAAGCACCCTACGAGGGTCGCCACACCTTCGATAAGGAACGACAAGACATGCACGAGGAATACCAGCACAACGAACGTTCCGCATTAGGAGTTGGTTGGTGGTACCTGACACACCTGATCACTTGGTGGCGCTTTCCTTACTGGGTAGCAGAATGGGACCATCGTTTCAGCATGAAATCTCTACCTGAATCCATTGCTCAGTGGTCCAAACCGTTACCCTCTGAACAATGGGCCAAACCAAGCGCCGCTCTGAAAGAGCAAAGCATGAAGATCGAAAAAGCCTTTGCTCAAGGACATGATTTCATGGCGTACTTTAACACCAACCTAAACGAAACCAAGGCAGAAGAATCAACAAATAATTGAATGGAACTGAACAAACTTTATGGTTTTCTGCATGACACCTACCTCTCCGCAGTACGACGAGTTCGATATACAAAAGCAGCGACCTATAAAGGAAAAGGGGGACGGATTTATCTTCTATGTAACCACGAAAATAAATCTGTCCCGAGATCCGTCCCATTTGATTTCAATACATCTGACAGTCACGTCGGAGATTTCCTGCAAGCTACGGCGTATATTCGAACTTGCGCTCAGCTTCCCATGCCGATAACCTTCGACAGTCGCTGCATATTAGTGACCGGTTTTGACAGACCGAACGTTATCAAGGCATGCAAGTGCCGTCATGTGAACAGTTGGCACTTTTTTATGCCCGCCGTTCCGTATTATGGCGGCTGTGCGTGGGGCACCTTCGGGTGCGCCGGGTTCCTTGATCCTCGGTCTGTCAACCCGCGCACAGCTGCCACCCTTGTTTGACAGCGAGTAGTGGTAGCTCCATTTGATCAAGGAGATTCACCATGAAAAAGATCACCCAAAATCCCCCTGGACTCTCGGATTCGGCTGCCCCTCTAGACACGATAGAACTAAGCAAAGCCACCCAACGCGCCGTCAGCGCCCGCCTCCGCGACCCAAAAAAACCTGACCCCGTCAGCCACGTCTTCACCATCCTCCCCAACATCGACACCGAAACCCTGCTAAGTCATGCCTGCGAAACCCTCGCTTCACTCAACGTTCTCACCACTGACCTGGCCTGTGAACTCGAGGGTTCACACCGCAGCCTCGCGCTGTCGATTCAGCAATTGGCCGTCCTGGGCGAGCTGCTGGTAAACCGAGCGCTGGATAACCTCGATCCACCCGGCGAGGCGTCCGACGTTCCGTCGGGCACTGAGTCTTGAGAGAAAGGAGAATCAGCCATGGCTCGATACATGCCCATCACCGGCATCGACTGCATGATCCCTTCCCTGCTAATTGATGCTGAAGCTCCCCTCGACGTATTGCATGACACGGCGGCACATCGAATCCGCAGCGTGACCCAACTGCTGGAATCAATGGCACTGAATGAATCACTCACTGGCGAAGCCACGCTATTGCGGGATTTCGCTCAGGTAATTGCAACTCAACTACGCGACGGCTGCGATTTGCTGGATGTCATCGGTCGACGATTACAGGCACGAACTTAAACAAACAAAAAACGGGCGATCTTATGATCACCCGTTTTTCATCCATTCACCACCAACAAACTCTCCCCAACCTCACACTTAACAACCACCCAATTCCTATAAAGCCGCTCATTCCCCAACACCTCACTCCCCTGCCCTTTACTCCGCACCTCCCGCCAAATCTCATTCCCCCGAAACACCCGCCCACCCTCGCGCAAAAACCGATGCCAACCTGATAAATGTGATACCAAAAACCCCCGCAGCCGATCACACAACAATTCCCCTTCCAACTGCTGCTCGCCCACGTTCAACTTCAACTTCAACTGAAAATGCCGATCCGTCGGGTTATGCAATACCAGATCAACGTAGTTATAAAAAATCGCCGCCCCTGAACCGAATGGCAGTACCCGACCTTCATCAGGAAACCGATCGAAGCTGTGGTTTGACCGCTCCACCACTAAAAGCGGCGACTGAATGGCTACCAAATGACAGGTCCATACCTTCGACGTAACCGCGTTTGCGGGTCAGTCGGCCGACCAGGCGGCAGAGGGAAAAGTATTCACCCGACGCGATGACTATGCCGTAATTGATGACACGGCCTGTTTGAGGTTGATGACTTTGTTGTGTTGCAGCGCAAAATATCGGAGTTGCCGAGTTTACGGGTCAGCTTGGAGGTGTGTTTGAGGTAGCGAAACGGCAAGCGGGATTCGGCGTTGATGTATTGCTGCAGGTGCGTATCGCACCCGGGAGGTGTTCGCCCAGTGTAATGGCCTCGGCAATCCATGCACTGGTAAAGAGCCTTGCCACTGGGCGAACGGGAAGTATTTTAATGGAAGTTGGCGAAGTTGTCCGCATACATAATCATGAAATTTATCGATACAACATTAATTAAATGTCATCTTAAATATTATTTGTACGACAACAAAAACTCACCAGTTCGACCATTAAAACTGATTGTTCTTATACAAAAAAACTGTACGAGAACAATCAATATATAGAGCTAATACTCAACTTCAGTGTTTACTGGTCACTGTGAGGATATCGGTGTAGGTCACGACGACACTCTGTCCAACTTTCAGGTCTTTCAATTTTGCTTGAACTTCGGGCCGTACAACGTCGATGGTTTTGGACTGACCAGCAGGGTTTTCGAAGGTCAGCTGGTTCTTCTTCAGGTCGATTTTGGTGATTTTCAGCTGAACCTGCACCTGGCGGTAGGCTTGGCCGCCCGGGTTGTCGCTGCCGGGGGCGGCTCGGACTTCGCCGGTGCGCTCGACAGTGCCTGGCAAGCCTTTGTCGACATCGGTGTCGAGGTAGGCGGCGACAGAACTGGTGACCTTGATGTCGACTTGATCGCCGACTTTCAGATTACCGAGGTTTTTCGCCTTATCGGTCAGCTGTACATGGACCTGACGACCTTCCGGCCCTTCCAGGACAACCCGGTGATTAGCCGCGTCGACCGAGACGACTTTGGTGGTGACTTGATCCGCTTCCACAACGGCAGACAGCGGAATATCCGCAGCCATGGCGCCAAGGCTGGTGGCAGACAGCAAGGTAGCGAGGGTGATGGCTTTCGTCAGTGCGTGGAGTTTCATAAGCATACTTTCCCTGTGATTGGGTGGCAGCAGACGGCTCTGGCCCGAGGGTCAGCGCCGACTGTGCAACTCAGCATAGACGCAGTTCAGGGATTTTTTGCAGTTTCTTGCGCGGTGGATTCACCGCTTTGCGTGCCCTTGCCGCTTTCCTTGCGCCGGGTCGGATCGGTGGGGCGCAGGGCATCGTTGTCGCGTTCGACTTCGCCGGGTGGTCGCGGTTCGTCAGTGTGTTCGGCGGTGTCGGGGGATTGGGGTTTCATGGTGGTTCTCCTCAGGCTTCGGGATCATCGACTTCTTGTGCAACGTTCACCGCGGGCGAGTCTTTGTGGGATTGCTCGGCCTTGGCCTTCAAGGTCTGCCACTGTTCCAGGTCAATGGCGCCCTGCCCCAGCAAGTCGTCGGCCACCCGCAGCAGTTCGCTGTAGTGGGCGTCGGGGGATTGCTGCCAGTAGGCCTTGTCTTCGAACAGGCGCTGCCAGGCATCGAGGTCAGGTGGCTTGAGGTCTTCGCTCATGACGGGCTCCATTGAATGGGCTTGTTAACTTAGGAGGCCGTCGCCGAACCGAGAGTTCCGACTCAATACCCGGTCATTTCCAGATAACCCGTGCCGCCGTTGAATTGCACGGGGCCTTCCCAGTAAGGAATGCGCAAATCCATCCAGGCGTTGGGATTGAGGGCGGTGATGGAGATGTCGAGGTGTTTGGCCGGGATTTTGATCGCCCAGCGCACCGGCATTTCACGCCCGGCGACTTTGGCGGTGTCTTGCGGTGTGAGGCTGATGTCCGAGGCGTGCAATGACTGAGCCTGGCCTTGAGCATCGATCCACGTGCCTGTGAGGTAAGGCGCGCCGTCCTTTTGCCGCATGCGATAAAGCATGACCTGTTCGCCGCTGTCCAGGTGCAGCGAAAACCAGTCCCATCCTGTCTGGTTCGCAGTCAGCGGCTGACTGCTCCACTCGCGATCGAGCCAGGCCGGACCGCTGACCTGATAAGTCTTGCCGTCGATTTCCAGCGCGCCGCTGGCCTGGAAAAACGGTTGGCTGTAGTAATACGACGCCTGCCCTTGTTCGGATTTCTGACTGAAACCCTTGTCACCCTGAAGCACCAGCGGGCGGGTGGACGTTAGCCGCAGTTGGTAGCTGAAGCCCTTGTCCCGCGCGCTGAGTTGCAGGTCCGCCAAGGCGTCGGCCCCCTGGCTGCTGAAGCGCCAATCGTCGATCCAGGCATTGAACGGTGCGAGACTCACCCCTGCCTGACCCACGCCACCACGGGCGTAACGTTCGGCCGCGTGATGGGCCGTTGCCGACGTCACGGCTGCGTGCCCCAGCCAAATGGTATGATTGCCCCAACCCGACTGCTCCGGGACAGCTTTCAACGCGCTGCGAAACAACGTCCATTGCACGCCGAACTCGCGGCCCTGATCGTCCTTGAGATTGGCAGTGACGTACCACCATTCGATGCGAAAGCCATCGTGAGGACCGTGATCTGCCGGGAAGCTGAATTCTCGCCCGGGCACTACCGGTGTGAATACGGAGGCGTCACCACCCAGACCTGCGAAGCCCTTCTCGTCAGGCGCGGGGTTGTCGCAGCCGCTCAACAAAACCAATAGCAATACGCCGACCTTAATCCTCATGCGCAAACGTCCTCAGCAGATCCGCCGGTTGCGTGCGGTACAGCGAATACAGCGGCCACGCCGACGCCAGTAACGTTGCGAGCAACGCCAGCCCCATCAATTGCAGCAGCTGCAACGGAAACACCCGCAACGGCAATCGCCAGCCAAACGCTTGCACGTTGATCACCGTGTCCAGGCACCACGCCAACGCGATCCCCAACGGCAATGCCAGCACCAGCGTCAGCACCGCCAGCAGCCAGGTTTGTCCGAGGTTGAGCAGCATCAATTGCCGGCGCGTCACGCCCAGCGCCCACAGCGGCGCGAGTTGGCCGAGGCGGCTCTGGCTTTGGGTCAGCAGGCTGATGAACAACGCCACACCGGCGACGGCCAGGGTCAGGCTGTTGAGCGCCGCGGTGGCGGCGAAGGTGCGTTCAAACACCTGCGTGGACCAGCCCTTGAGGCGCGCCTGATCGACGATACGGCTGTCGTCCAGGGTAAAACGGCTTTGCAGCGTTTTGAGGAATGGTGCAATCAACGCGGGCTCGATGCGCAGGTTGAAACGATTGGGCGTGAGCTGCGGCCACCCGCGCAGCAAATGGTTGGCGTTCACCAGAAGGTGCCCCTTGGGATTGCCGTAGTCGGCGTAAATCCCGACGATCCGAGGTGACCACGGGCCGCCCGGTGTGGGGATGGTCAAATGATCGCCGAGCCGCACCTTCAACCGGCGGGCCAGTTGTTCGCTGAGCATCAGCGCATCGTCCTTGGCCAAACGGTCCCAAGGATTGTCGCCCAAGGCTTCCAGCAGCGGCCAATGCTGGCGATAGGTCGGGTGATCGATCACGCCGAAGATATCCGCCGGCCAGCCTTGCAGCTGGATCGATACCTGCCAGTTGGGCAGCACGGCAGTCAATGAAGGTTGCTGTTTGAGCCAGCTGTGCAGCTCTCGGGACTGGGCCGGGTTTTGCGGATTGACGTAAAGTTCGGCGGTCAGGCGTTGTTCGAGCCAGTCGTTGAAGGTCTGGCGAAAACCGGCGGTCATGCTGCCGGCACCGATGTTCGCCGCCAGCGCCAACAGCAGCGCCATCAGCGCCAGGCTCAGCGCCGGCAGTTGCTGACGGCAGTCGGCGAGAAACCATTGGCCGAGCACCGAATGACTGCGGCTCAGTGCCAGGTTCAAGACCAGATTCAGCACCACCGGCAAGGCCAGTGCGGCACCGATCAGCAGAGTTGCCATCAGCACAAAACCACTGGCCAGGCTGTCCCCCCGGAACAAGGCGATAAGCGCGATGACAGCGGCCAGTGCCGCGACCCAACCCTGACGCCGTAACCAGCGCGCGTGAGCCTGATGCCAGGCTTGCGGATCGGCCAGGGCCAGCAACGGCAGGCGCGCCGCCCGCAGCAGACTGTTGGCCCCGGCCAGCAGCGCACCCAGCAGGCTCAAGCCCACCCCGCTGAACCACCACCACGGACTGAGGCTCAACTGCCCCGCCACTTCGGCGCCGTACAAACCGCGCAGGCTGGCGGCCACGTCCGGCAACAATACGCTGGCCAGCAGGTAGCCGCTGGCGACGCCGGCAATACCGCCGATCATCGCCAGTGCTCCGAGTTCAACCACCAGACAGGTGATCAACATTCGGGCGCTGACCCCACAGGCGCGCAGGGTTCTGAGCAAGCCTCGACGTTGCTCCAACGCCAGCCCGATCGCGGCGTGAACGATGAACAGGCCGACCACGAAGGACAGAAAACCCAAGGCATCGAGATTCAAGTGAAAGCTTTCCGTCAGCCGCGAGAGATTGTTTTCTTCACCGCTGGTTTTGAGCTGCAACTGGCCTTTGTATTGATCGGGCAGTGCGGCGCTGAAATCCTTGGGCAACAACAGGCGCGACAGTTGCTCCGGCAGGCCGAGAATCTGCTGGGCGAAGCCGATGTCCACCAGCAACATGCCGGGGGCCATATCGGTTTGGACGTGCAGCGGTGGCAGAATCTCGCCATTAGAGTTCACTGGCCGTTCACCTTCGTGCAGACCCAACGCCTGCAAGGTCTGCGGTGAGATCCAGGTGCGGCCCGGCGGGGTGAAAAATTCGACAATCTGCTCGATCGCCAACGACCGCCCCGCCACCGCCGAGCCGGCCGGCAGCGACACCGGTTCGATGCCCATCAGCTGCAGACGTTGCTCCTCATGGCCCTTGAGCGTCACCCGCCCTTGCAGCACGGGCGAGACCGGCCAGCCCGCGCGTCGCAGGTCGACAAACACTTGCTGGGAAAAAGTCGCGCCACTGGGCGCACTGAGGCTGGCCTGCGGTTCACCGCCGATCAACTGACTGGCTCGCGCATAACTTTCACGCGCCTGGCTGTTCAGCGCCTCTACACCGGTCAGCAGGCTGGTGGCGAGCCAGAGCCCGGTCAGCACACTGAAAAATTGCACCGGGTGCTGCCACCAATGGCTGAGCAACGCCCGCAGCGTTTCGCGAAAGACGCGCACCTCAGTGTTCGCCCGCGCCAGCCAGACGGCCGCGATGCAGCACCACCTTCTCCGCCAGCCGTGCGGCAACGCGATGACTATGCGTGACCATCAACAAGGTGGTCGGACTGTCGTCGAGCAATTCCAGCAGCAACTTCAACACTTCATCGCTGGTGGCTTCATCGAGGCTGCCGGTGGGCTCGTCGGCCAGCAACAATTTGGGCTTCGACGCCAGGGCGCGGCCCAAAGCGACTCGCTGCTGTTGCCCACCGGAGAGCTGCTCCGGGTAACGCCGCAGCAAATCACTCAAGCCCAGCCGCTGCACCAGGTGCGCCTGCCAGCGCGGATCATGCCGCCCGGCCAGGCGTGCCTGAAAAGCCAGATTGTCCTCGACCCGCAGGCTGCCGATCAGGTTGAACTGCTGGAACACCAGGCCGATTTCAGTCCGTCGCCAGTTCGCCAGCTGCCCTTCGTTCATCTGGTCCAGCCGATGCTCGCCGCTTTGAATGCTGCCGCGATCGACCTTGTCGAGGCCGGCGATCAAGTGCAGCAAGGTGCTCTTGCCACTGCCCGACTCACCCATCAGCGCCAGGCTGCTGCCGGGTTTCAATGTCAGGTCGACACCTTGCAACACCGGCAAAGGACCTTGCGGAGTGGCGTAGCTTTTAAAGACGCCTTGGACCTGAAGCATGAAGGGAGGCTCGCTGAAGTCAGAGCGCCTAGGATAGCCGAGAGTACATCCGAAAACTTCTCTCTGATCTGGCTGACGCCATCGCGAGCAGGCTCACTCCCACAGGGGACTTTTGAACGACACACACCCCTGCAGGAGCGAGTCTGCTCGCGATGAGGCCGGATCAGTCAACCAAAAACCTCACTGCCCCACAGCAACATTTGTAGGCGCCTGCGAAGGCGTCACAATGCTGTTCAGATCAATATACTTCCACTCAGGCTTCGCCCCCAGCCGCGCATTGAACCGATAGTTGAACGTAAAGTCGTCCGCCGTCGGCACACTCAACGGCTTGCCATAAACCGCCTCGATCCCCGCCAGGTCATAGCCCATCAACTGCAACAATGTCGGGAAGATGTTGTAGTGACTCGACCGATCCTTGTTCGCGGCCAGCGCTTTCTGCCAATCCAGCGTGCGCAACTGATCCCCTTGAATCACCACCAGCGGCACCAAGCCCTCCTCCGCCACCGGATCACCGCCGCAGTGCAAATTCAACCCGGGATTGCCCCGTTCATGCAGGTCCTGCCCATGGTCCGAGGTGTAGATCAGCAGCGCATTGCTCATGTCTGCCTGGGCAAACACCCGTGAGAAAAACTCCCCGACGTTCCACAGCAAGGTGTTCTTGTAGGCGTTGCGGTAGAGCACCCAGTCATCCGGCTGACCGTTGAAACCATCGCGCTTGCCGGTGTCCGCGATCTCGACAAACTGCCCCCGAGGCAATGTCGGACGATAGGCCATGAACGCATCCGGGTACTTGTCATGCACCGGAAAATGCGCGCCCACCTTGTTGATCACCACCAGCTCGGGCTTGCCGTCGTTGAGCAGGTCGATCAGTTTCGCCGCGGCCGCCATGTCGCGATCACGCACGCTGGCCTGGTCGAATTGCACAAACTCGTCGATGTCCTTTTTCTCGGCGTCGTTCATCAGGTTCTGCAAGTTGCCCCCGGTGCGCTGGGCATCGATGTAGACGGTGCGCAGGCCGGCCTTCTTCGCGTACTGCCAGATCGACGGCATCGTGCTGTTGATACGCATGTAGTCGGCGCGGGTGCCGCCGTACCGCAGGGTGATGTTGGTGTCGGCGCTGCAATTGGCAATGGACGCGGCGTAACCGTAATTGAAGATCGAGACGCCCGGGCGCGGTTCCTTGAGGTTGCTGTGCACACCGAACGGGGCGTTGATGTCCAGGTAGTTGCCGGAAATGCTTTCGTCGATGATCAGAACGATGTCGTGCCCCGGCGGCGCGTCGTTGCGCGCCAGGCTCACAGGCTCGCGTGGGCCGACGGTGTTGTGCAGGGCTTCATAGGTGAACAGGTTCAAGTAGGCCAGCGGCGTGTACATGATCGGCAGGCCACGGGCGCCTTCGCCGGCTCGCACGAACAACACCGCACTGAGCAGCAGCACTCCGAGCACCGGCGCCGCCACCAGCAACGCACCGGGCAGCGGCATTCGCCGACGCGGTTTGAGCCCGATACCAAACAACAGCAGCAAGCCGCCGACCACCCCGCTGATGATCGCGTCGCGGTACTGGTACGCCGCCTCCTGAATGAACCCGCCGGAATACACCAGCGACACGAAGCTGCTGTAGGTCAGGTAGTCGGCCGTGACGCGGGTATAGACATCGAAAAACACGGCGGACACAAACATCATCAGAGCAAATAGATGACGGATCAGCGTCTGGCGAATGTACGCGGTCATGAACAGCGCCACGGTCAGCCCGATAAACATCCCGCCAAACAGCAGCACCGGCAAACTCATTCCCAACGCGCTCAGGCGCTCCAGGTAATAGTCGTAATTTTTGAATAAATAGAGAACTAAGAGCAGTTCTTTGAGATATCGAATCATAGTATTTCCGATGCTCGCGGCCGTCCGTTGGCCAATAGATTGTCAGCCATTTTTTGACACTAGCACCGGGCCATCAAAGCGCAAGAAATGTCGGGTTTTTACACAAAGCGTCAAAAAAACGTTGACTCAAATCTGACACACCTGACCGGCTACAACCCTTGTGTTTCAAGCCCTACGACCGTTTATCGTTTTCTTCGAATTGTGAAAAACCCGTCAAAACCGCGGCAAATCCAGCAGTGGCAAGCACTTGATGGCAAAACGCCCCAAAAATGGGGCTGTTATAGCTGCGCAACATGTCATTTTGCTGACACGTTTTCCCAACGCTGGGCTATACCCCTTTTGACAGTCTTATTTCAGTTCTTTCAACCGTCTTACGAGGCACGCCAATATGGACGTGAGCGTATTTGGTACGGGCTACGTCGGCCTGATACAAGCAGCGGCACTGGCCGATGTCGGACATCGTGTCTTATGTGTCGACATCGATCCCAACAAGATCAAGCAATTGCAACAGGCCGTGCCGCCGATCAGCGAACCGGGGTTATCCGGCACGCTGGAAGAGAACATCAAGGCCGGCCGTTTGCTGTTCACGACCCAGGCCAGCGATGCGGTCGAACACGCCGAGCTGATTTTCATCGCCGTCGGCACGCCCGCCGATGAAGACGGGTCGGCCGACCTCAGTCACGTACTGAATGTGGCCCGCCAGATCGCCAGTTACATGGAGGCCGATCGCACCCTGATCATCAAGTCCACCGTGCCGGTCGGCACCGCGGACCAGGTGGCCGCCACCGCCCACGAAGAACTGCTTCGTCGCGGCAAGAGCACCCTCAATGTGCGGGTGGTCTCCAACCCCGAGTTTCTCAAGGAAGGCAGCGCCCTCGCCGATTGCATGCGCCCGGACCGGATCATCGTCGGCACCGACGACGAGGAAGCCCGCGGCCAGCTCAGCGAGCTCTATGCGCCATTCTGCCGCAACCATGAAAAGCTCATGTTCATGGACAACCGCAGCGCCGAGCTGACCAAATACGCAGCCAACGCGATGCTCGCCACGCGCATCAGCTTCATGAACGAACTGGCGAACCTCACCGAGCTGCTGGGGGCCGATATCGAAGCGGTTCGCAAAGGCATCGGTTCGGACCCGCGCATCGGTTACCACTTCATCTACCCAGGTTGCGGTTTCGGTGGCTCGTGCTTCCCCAAGGATCTGCGTGCCCTGCTGCATACCGCCGAACACAACGGCATGCCGCTGCGCTTGCTGCGTAGCGTCACCGACGTCAACGACAGCCAACGCCACATTCTTTTCAGCAAACTGAAAGCACAATTCCCCGATGGGCTGGCCGGTAAATCCATCGCGATCTGGGGCCTGGCGTTCAAGCCCAACACCGATGACATGCGCGAAGCCCCCAGCCGTTACCTGATGGATGCGTTATGGGCTGAAGGCGCGAGCGTGCAGGCCTATGACCCGGAAGCCATGTCCGAATGCCGACGCATCTACGGCTACCGCAATGACCTGCACCTGTGCGCCACCCGCGACGACACGCTGGAGGACGCCGACGCCTTGGTGATCTGCACCGAGTGGAAAAACTTCCGTGTGGTCGACTTTGAATTGCTGGCAAGCAAACTGCGTTCGCGGGTGATCGTCGACGGTCGCAACCTCTACAACCCGGAACAGGTAGCGGCCGCCGGTTTGCACTACAGCGGCATCGGCCTGCGGCACATCGTTCCCGAGGCGCCGCGGCCATGAAGATTCTCGTCACCGGAGCGGCCGGTTTCATTGGTGCCCATTGCGTGTTGCGGTTGATCCGTGACGGGCATCAGGTGTTCGGCCTCGACAATTTTAATGATTACTACGATCCGCAACTCAAACACGACCGCGTGAATTGGGTGCAGGAGCAGGTTGGCGCTTTCCAGCTCGCGACGGTTGACCTGGCCGACGGTCCCGCCATCGAGGCCCTGTTTGTCCGTGAAAAGCCCGAGGTGGTGATTCACCTCGCGGCCCAGGCCGGGGTGCGTTACTCCCTGGAGAACCCACGGGCTTACCTCGACAGCAATTTGAGCGGGTTCCTCAACATTCTCGAAAGCTGCCGCAACCACCCGGTCAAGCACCTGGTCTACGCCTCGTCCAGTTCGGTGTATGGCGCAAACCAGCACACGCCTTACTCAGTGAAGGACGGCGTCAACCATCCGCTGTCGCTGTACGCCGCGACCAAGAAAGCCAACGAGCTGATGGCCCACAGCTACAGCCACCTGTTCGGCATTCCCTGCACCGGCCTGCGTTTTTTCACCGTGTACGGGCCCTGGGGTCGGCCGGACATGTCGCCGATCCAGTTCGCCCGGGCGATTGCCGAAGGGCAGCCACTGAAGTTGTTCAACTACGGCGAACACCAGCGCGATTTCACCTACATCGACGACATCATCGAGAGCATCGCACGCCTGATCGACCGTCCACCGCAAGCCAACGCCGAATGGGACCGTGAACAACCGGACCCGGCCAGCAGCATGGCGCCGTGGCGGATCTTCAACATCGGCGGCCAGCACCCGGTGGAACTCAAGGATTACCTGGCGCTGCTGGAAAAACACCTTGGACAAAAAGCCCTCGTCGAGTTGCTGCCACTGCAGCCAGGCGACGTGCTCAACACCTGCGCCGATGCCAGCGACCTGGCTCGGGCAACCGGATTTCAGCCTTGTATCGAGCTGGATGAAGGACTCGGGCGCTTCATCGCCTGGTTCCGCGATTACTACCCACTGCCTATCGCCCACGCGCCGCTAGCGGCTGAACTTCAGCGGAGGATTCTATGACTGGACATGAAAAAACGGTGCCGATGCAACAGATGCGCCGAGACAAGCGCCTGGACCCGGAGCACCGAATGCGCCTCGACACCGCGATCCATATGCAGGGTCGTGGCTGGATGACCGGCCGTGACGGCGGTCGCCCCTGGACGCTGTCGCGCACCAACCGCGTGGTCGCCTGCCTCGGTGCGTTGGTGATTCTGCTGCTGATCTCGCCCATCTTGTTGGGCCTGGCACTGGCGATCAAATTCAGCAGCCCGGGACCGGTGATGTTCGTGCAGAAACGCACGGGCTACCGCGGTCGCATGTTCGGCATGTACAAGTTCCGCACCATGGTGGCCAACGCCGAGGAGCTTAAAGAGTCCCTGCGTCACCTGAACAAGCACGGAGCCGACGCGATCGATTTCAAGATCGACAAGGACCCGCGCATCACCGGCATCGGTGGTTTCCTGCGGCGCAGCAGCCTGGATGAGCTGCCGAACCTGATCAATGTGGTGATGGGCGACATGCGCCTGGTGGGCCCGCGGCCAACCTCGTTCAACGCCTACCGCTACAAGGACAATCACCTTGCACGCCTGAGCATCTACCCCGGCATGACCGGCCTGTGGCAGATCTCCGGGCGCAGCAACATCGACTTCGACCAGCGCGTTGAGTTGGACCTCAGCTATATCGCCGAGCAGAGCCTGTTGCTTGATCTGAAGATCCTGTTGAAAACCCCCTTCAAAGTATTCAGCGGCCACGGAGCGAGTTAAATGGACGGTTCATCAGCCAAAAGCCTAAGCATTGCCAACCCGAGCGAGTCCAACCTGACCTCGACCGTGCTCGATCAAGATCTGCGGATCCTATTTCTAACCGCCGCCAACCCCGGCGCCGGCACCACCACCAGTGCCCTGGCGCTGGCCAGTCAGCTGGCGAAAATGAGCAGCGGCGAAGTGTTGCTGGTCGATGCCAGTCAGTCATCGACCAACCTCACGCAACAGATGGGGCTGACCAAGGAGCGCGGTTTTCGCGACCTGCTGTTCAACACCCAGAGCCCGCCCCTGCTGCAGGACTGCGTGGTGAACGTCTCCAGCCTGCCCTTCCACATCCTGCCCAACGGCCGGTATGTGCGTGGCACCGAGCACCTGACCCCTGAACGCCTGGGCCCGTTGCTCGATCAGCTCGGCAGTCAGTATCGCTTTGTGGTGATCGACGGCGACGCGGTGTATTCCGCCGCCGACACCATGATCATCAGTACCCAGGTGGACGGCGTGATCATGGTCGTGCGCTCCGAAGACACGCGCTGGGAAGTAGCCCAGGCGGCGGTTCAGCGCTTGACCCAGGCCGGCGCGAAACTGGTCGGCAGCGTCTTCAACCGGCGCAAGTACTACATGCCGAAATGGCTCTACAAAAACCTGTGAGCAATCAGAAAAGGATGACGACATGAACGCCAAAATGCTTGTCCTGCTGTTGCTGCCGCTTGCAGGTTGCTCCAGCACTTCCGAAACCCAGAACATGCCGGTGAATATCCTCACGGCCTCACCGGCCAACGCCCAGGCCACTGACATGCCCAAGGTCGAACAGACCTTGCGGCCACAGGATGTGCTGGACGTGATCTTTCACATCAGCACCAGCGGCTCGGACGCCTACCGCATCCAGTCCGGCGACCAGATCGGCCTGAATTTCACCGCTGCCAGCCAGCTCAACGGCAATCAGCTGGTGCTGCCCGATGGCACCATTGAACTGCCGGGCGCCAACACCTCGGTGAAAATCGCCGGGCTGACGTCCGAACAGGCGCGTGAGGAAATCCAGCGCGCCTACCAGCGCAAACAGCTGTTCCAGCCGAACCGCAACCAGTTGTCCGTGCAGGTCATCAGCCCGCTGAGCAACGAGTCGAACCTCAAAAGTGCCCTGAACCACCCCGCTACAGGCATGAGCCGGGAGATCACCGTGGGCACCGACGGTTACGCCAGCTTCCCGGAAATCGGCGCCGTGCCGCTGCAAGGCATGACCGTCAATCAACTGGAAACCTTCCTCAACCAACGCTACGCGAAGCTGCCGGGGCGGATGACCGTCGACGTGCTGCTGAAGTCCACGGCGGGTAACGAAATCTATGTGCTGGGCGAAGTTGGCCAACCGGGGTCCTACCCGATCCGCCGGCCGGTCTCGGTGCTTGAAGCGCTGACCCTGGCCCGTGGCAGCAACACCAAGGCGCGGCTCGATTCGGTAATGATCATGCGCCGCAATGGCAACCAGGTGCAGGCCGTGCGCTACGACGTCGAAAAGGCTTTGGCCGGCGATGCGTCGCAGATTGCGTACCTGCAACCGGACGACATGCTCTATGTGCCGAAGACCAAACTGGCGAGCGCCGGTGAGCTCGCGCGGCAACTGGCAGACGTGGTGTTGTTCCAGGGCGTGGGCTTCAGCTTCGGCTACCGCGTCGACAACAAAGACAGTGACAGCAACTAACTCTCAGGTGACCGACCATGAATCCAAAGGAAAACTACCTGCACGAGTTCTTCAGGATCTTTTTCGCCAACAAGCAGTTGGTGAAACGAGTCTTCCTGGTCTTTGCAGTGATCGCGCTGGTCCTGCCGCTGATGCTCAAACAGAGCTTCGATATCACCGCCCAGGTGATCGTGCAGTCCAAAAAACTCTCACAGGGAGACGCCACAACCTCCCTCAACCAGGAGAACGCCTCGTTCATTCCACCGTCCCTGGCGGACATGGAAACCGAGAGCAATATCCTGCGCTCGCCGGCCTTGATTCGGCAGACCATCAGCGAGTTGCGCGACAAGGGTGAGTACACGCCTACCCCTGGCGCTTTCAACAAACTGGTGACCCAGCCATTCAAACAGTACGTGACCACGCCGCTGCGTGAATACGTGATCAACCCGATGAAAGCCACCCTGGGCCTGGAAACCGACCCGGTACGCGACACGGCGCTGGATGCCCTGACCCAACAGGCGATCGACAGTCTGAAAATCGAGACCCTGCCAGGCTCCAACGTGATCTCCATCATCTACAGCTTCGACAATCCAACCCAAGGCACCCATTTTGTCGCAGCCTTGCTGCAGAACTACCTGACGAGCCGTCAGGCACTGCAATCGATCGATTTGCCGCAGTCGTTCTACGAAACCAAGAAGAAGCAATACCAGGTGCGTCTCGATGGCCTGGAAGGCACTCGGCTGGGCTTGCTTGAAGCGGTCGGCTCGTCCGATCCGAAGGAAGAAATCACCTTCCGCCTCAACGCCATCAACACCGAGGAGCAGGCGCTCAACCTGTACCGCGATCGCCTGCTGCAAAGCCAACGCTGGCTCGACTACCTGAAAACCAGCCTGGCCGCAGCGAGCAACTCGAAACTCAACGACTACACCTTCCCCTACACCTTCACCACCACCGTGGACAATGTGGCGTTCGAGGATCGTGAGATCAAACAGATGGGTGAGGCCCTGACCACACAGGTCAGCCGCTACATGAACGACCTGGCGATCTTCCAGCCAAGCAGCGAACCGATGTTGTTGACCCGCGAGCAAATCGCCCGCACCCGTCAGCAGTTTCTGAAAGTGGTCAGCAACCGGATTCAGGAACGCAACACTGATCTGGCGATTGTCAGCTCGGTGATCGACCAGAAAACCAAGCGCATTGCCGAGTTCAAGGAGCGCATCCACCAGTTGCAGGAAACCCAGAGCAAGCTGCGGCAGATGGACACCGAGATCAACGCGTTGCACGCGGCGTTCTCGACCTATGCCCAACGCTTCGCCGAAAGCAGCAGCGCACGTTCGCTGGACAACGACCTGTCCAACGCACGGGTGCTCAGCCCGCCGTATGAGCCCACCGAAGCGGCGTTCCCGAAACCGATGCTGATCATTCCGTTCGGCTTGTTCACCGGTCTCTTGCTGGCGATTGCCCTGGTCTACGTGCGTGAGTTCTTCGATCACCGTTTCAAACACCCAGCGCAAATCACCCACGAACTGGGCTTGCCGGTGCTGTTGGTCATCAACGATCAGAACATTGAACCCACCAATCCGCACAGCAACTGGTCCGTACCTGGCCTCGTGCATTGGGTGCGCAATTGAACGCGCCTCTCATCCCTTCCCTGCCGATCATTCATTTGCTCAGCAGCGGCGGCTTCTACGGGGCTGAGCGGATGCTGCTGGACCATTGCCTGGCGACGCCGGGGCAGCACCAGGTGCTGTTTCTCGATGCGCCGCCAGACTTGATCGCGCGGTTTCGTCAGGCGGGGGTCGACTGCCGGGGTTGCGCGGGGTTGGGGGAATTACTGGCGCATTTGCGCCAGCGCCGGGCGGAACGGCCGTTGATCAATACGCACAACTTCAAGGGCCTGTTGTTTGGCTGGGTGGGCGCAACGTTGTTGCGCCTGCCGCTGGTGATTACCCAGCACGGTTTCACACCGCGCAGCCGCAAGCAGAAGTTCTACACCTGGCTGAGCCTGCAACTGTGCCGCACCGCGTCGGTGAATCGCGTGGTCTGCGTTGCCGAAAGCATCGCAGTGCTGTGCCGTCAGGCCAGCGTCCGGGCGGAAAAGCTGCAGGTGATTCCCAATGGTCTGCCGGCGACTGACGGACTGTTGCCGCGTCACGCGAAACGCCAGCGTTGGCTGGCCGGTTACGTCGGGCGGCTGAGCAGTGAAAAGGGCCCGGACTTTTTTCTCGATGCGCTGATTCCACTCTGCCGGCAACACCCGCAACTGGACGCCGTGATGCTCGGCGACGGCCCGGAACGGGAGACGCTGCTGGCGCGTATCAACGAAGCGGGTTTACAGGACCGCATCACCCTGCCGGGTTACCAGACCGACATGAGTGTGTGGTGGCGACAACTAGATGCGCTGGTGATCAGCTCGCGCACCGAAGGCACGCCGATGATTCTGCTCGAAGCGATGCAAGCCGGTGTGCCGGTGGTGGCGTTCGGCGTCGGCGGGATTCCCGATGTGCTGCAAGACCGGCACAACGGCCTGCTGGCGACACCCGCCGACAGCGCCGCCCTCGCCCGCCAGATCGGCTCGTTGCTGACTGAACCGGCCATGGCCCGCGACCTGATCGACAACGCAAAACGTACGCAATTGGACCGTTACGACCTCAAGGCCCTGGCCGAACGCTGGTCGCAACTTTATCTCCGTACTGCACGGGAGGCACGCGCGTGATCTTTCCGCTCTCGATCGTCAGTTTGTTTGGCCTGGTCTGCCTCGCTTTGCTGGCCAGCCCTTATCCGTATCTGGCGCCGGGAGCGGTGCTGGGCCTGGTCGGTGTCGCGCTGCTTTACCGAAAACCCACCTGGGGTTTGCTCGGGATCGCGGCGCTGGTGCCGTTCGAAGGTTTCTTCAAGGACAGTTCGCTGTCGGGCACCAAGTTCCTCGGCGCGTCACTGGCCGTGATCCTGATGCTGCAACTGGCCATCCATCAGATTCCCTCGGAACGCCTGCGCAGCAACATCTGGCGTTACCTGATCTGGTTCATGGTCTTGTACCTGCTGAGCGTGATCAACACCGATAACATGGGCATGTCGATGGCGCATCTGCGGGAGCTGAGTGTCGGCCTGGTGCTGTTTGTGATCACCCTGCTGATCGGCCGCGAGCTGAACATGGACCTGTTCGCCAAGATGGTCACCCTCAGTGTCACGGCGACCTGCGTGTTGGCGATGTTCTCCAGCAAATACCAGGACCAGGGGCGCGCCGCCGGCCTGCTGGAAGACCCGAACGCCTTTGCCATGCTGATCGCCTTCGCCGTGCCGCTCGCCTTGCTGCTGGTGGTGCGCAGCCCGCACTTCCTGCATCGGGTGTTCTGGGTCGCTTGCTGCATTTTGCTGCTGGGCGGCATGACCAAGACTGAATCCCGTTCGGGGCTGGTGGTGCTGTTCCTCAGCCTTCTGATCGGCGTCTGGCACTACCGCCTCGAGCTCAAACGCATCCGTCCACGGCATCTGGGGTTTGCCATGCTGGGCCTGGTAATCGTGATTCCGCTGGCCCTTTATGCGATGCCGAAGGGGTATATCGAGCGCATTCAGTCCTTGAGCATCTTGAGCGCCGGCGCCAAGAGCCAGGACCAATCCCTCGGCCGTCGCGCCTCGTACATTGTGGTCGGCAGCGAGATGATCCGCGAGAACCCGTTGCTGGGCACCGGTCCCGGGACGTTCCCGCTGCACTACGCCACCACCGGTTATGCCAAGGCGTTTTCGGCCAACCGCAAGATCGGCGACCTGTACCGCCGCGCCCACAACACCTACCTGGAAATCTTCAGTGAGCTGGGGATTCCCGCCGGCCTGTTGTTCGTCGGCATGCTCGGCCTCGGTTTGTACAACCTGGTCCGCGCCCGTCGTGCATGGATGCAGCGACGCAACCGCGAACAGGCGGATTTGCTGACGCACCTGAGCATGAGTTTCCTGTCGTTGACGCTGTTTTTGATGTTCCTCAGCGCACCCAATCAGAAGTACGTGTGGATCATGCTCGCCCTGACCAGCGTGCTGCGTTTGAAAGCCGAAGAAAGCCCACTCGCGGAGGCCAAGGCATGAGCCGCATCAGTATTGTTATTCCGATGTACAACGAATCTCGCCACATCGCTCGGACCTTGTTGGCTGCGCAACGCGCTGCCATCGCCGCCGGTCTGGAATGCGAGCTGATCGTGGTCGATAACGGTTCCGACGATCAGGGCCCGCAGATAGCCCGGCAATTCGGCGCTCAGGTGCTGGTGCTGCCGGGCGTGCTCATCGGCGCCTTGCGCAATCGCGGTGCGGCCATCGCCACCGGCGATTGGCTGGCCTTCATCGATGCCGACGTCGAGATGCCCGAGGACTGGCTCACGCTGTTGTTGAAAATCGAGCCCGCGGTTCAGGTCGACGTCCTCGGGCTGGACCTGCACACCCCGGCCGAAGCCCCTTGGTATGCCAATGCCTGGCAACGTCGCACCTTGCGTCCGAACAACGAGACGGTGCAGACGGTGCGCTGGCTGCCCAGTTCCAACCTGTTGATGCGCCGCCCCTGGTTCGACAAGGTCGGCGGCTTCGATGAAACCCTGCGCACCGGCGAGGACAAGGATTTCACCATGCGCCTTTCCCACGCTGGCGCGCGCCTGCTGTCAGTCAACCAGACCGTCGCCCTGCATTGGGGGTATGAGTGCAGTTGGCGTGAATGGATGGGCAAGGAATTCTGGCGTCAGGGCAGTCATCTGCAGTTACTGCGCAGTCACGGGATGAGCATGCGTCTGCTGCGCTTCCCGCTGATGTCGCTCGCCGCCTGGATGTTGGATTTCCTGGCAATCTCCGCCCTGCTCGATGGCTTCCCCCACCATGCGGCGCTCATGTTGTTCCTGACCAGCCTACCGGCGCTGGCCTTGAGCATGCGCCAGACCTTAAAACACCGTGATCTGCTGTTGACCCTGCAACTCTGGGGCCTGCATTGGTTGCGTCTGCACCTGGCCGGTGCCGCGTTTGTTCTCAGTTTTTGTCATTGGAAAGCCAGGAGGCCTGCCCGTGGCTGAATTCATTTTCTGGTTGTGCCTGTTGCTGCCGGTTTACGCCTATCTCGGTTACCCCTTGCTGTTGACGCTGCTGGCGCCATTGTTTGCGGCGCGGCGTAACGCAATCGCGGAACCGATGAACATCAGCATCGTGATTGCCGCGCACAACGAAGCGCGGCACATCGAACACAAGTTGCGCACGTTGCTCGCTCAGGATTATGAGCCGGCCTCGCTGCAGATCATTCTGGCCAGCGACGGTTCGACCGATGACACCGTGGCCTGTGCGCGCAAGGTCATCGACCCGCGCATCACCATCCTCGACCTGCCTCGCCAGGGCAAGGCCGCGACCCTGAATGCCGGCGTGGCGTTGAGCACCGGGGATATTCTGGTGTTCACCGATGCCGACAACCAATGGTCCCGCGACACCCTCGGTCACCTGCTGGCGCCGCTGTGCGATCCCCAGGTTGGTGCGTGCGCCGGGCACATGGTGATCCCGGTCACCGGCGGTGGCCTGAGTATCGGCGACAGTCTCTATCGGCATTACGAAGGCTGGCTGCGCAGGGTGGAAAACCGCACCGGCTGCATGGTCTCCGCCGACGGCGCCCTGCTTGCCCTGCGCCGCGAGTTGTTCCAGGAGGTGCCGGCCGAGGTCAACGATGACTTCTTCATCAGCACCTGCGCGCCGGTGGCGTTCAAGCGCATTGTCTATGTGCCCGAAGCGCAAGTAATCGACCAAGGCGTCGATGAAGCAGACAAACAATTCCGCCGCCGTCAGCGGGTTACCGTCGGGGGCTTGCAAAGCCTGGCCCAACGTAGCGAGCTGCTCAATCCGCTGAAACATGGCCTGTATTCGATTGCCTTGATCAGCCACAAGTTGATCCGCCGTCTGGCGCCGATTCTGTTGCTGCCGCTGTTGCTGAGCAATTTCTGGCTGTGGGAAGAACACGGTTTCTATCGCCTGAGCCTGGTCGCGCAACTGCTCGGTTACGCCGTGGCCATCGCCGGTCTGCTGGATTCGCAACACCGTCTGCCCAAACCTTTCCGCCTCGCCGCGTTCCTGCTAGTGACCCTGGCCGGGATGAGTATCGGTCTGTGGCAGTTCCTGCGGGGGCAGCGGTACGCCCAGTGGAACCCTGAGCAAAACCGTTGAGAGGATGGAGCCATGGCGATCAGACAATTATTAAAACGCACCAGTGGCTGGCTGTATCTCAACTCGCCGGTAGGCCGCAATCAACTGCAAGGCGCCGGGGTGATCCTGATGCTGCACCGGGTGCTGGCCAGCGACCACGCCGCCGAACTGCCCCATCGCAATGAGCTCTGTGTCGGGCCAAAAGCCTTCGAACACTTGCTGGTGTGGCTGAAAAAACACTTCGACTGCGTGTCGTTGATGGATATTTTGCAACCCGGCACGGTGAGATCGGATCGCCCGAAAATCACCCTGACCTTCGACGACGGCTGGCGAGATAATGCGCTGAATGCCTTCCCGCTGCTGAAAAAATACCAGGTGCCGGCGAGTATTTTTCTCTCCACAGATTTCATTGGTAGTCGTCAGCGGTTCTGGTGGGAAAGCATCGGCGAAACCCTTTGGGGCAGCTACGGTGAACGGGCCCGGATGCAATTGATCGACTGCCTGAAAGAGCTCGGTCGGCCATTGCCGGTGCCCTTCGATGAACTGGATATGGAGCGTCGCAGCCTGGCCTTGCTGCACTTTCTGCACAGCCTGAAAACCCTCAGCCCTGCTGACCTGAATCGCCTGACCGATGAGTGCCCGGACGAGTCATTGCCCCAGGCGCTGGACTGGCAGCAGGTGCGCATGCTGGAAGGCTCGGGGCTGGTGCGGTTCGGTCCCCACGGCGCCAGCCATGCAATTCTCACCGGCCTCGATGATCAGCGTTTGCATGAAGAACTCAGCCGCAGCCGCGACGCCTTGCACAATGGCTGCAACCGTCCGCTGCCGGTCTACTGCTACCCCAACGGCGACAACGATGCGCGGGTACGCGAACACGTTGCCGATCACGATTACCCGTTCGCCCTGGGCACCGGCACCGGGATCTATCGGGGCACCGATGACCCCTTGAACCTGCCCCGTTTCGGCGTCAGCCAACGGGTGGCGCGCAATCCGCAGCTGCTGTCCTGGCGCTTGTTCCGCGGGGCCCGCACATGAGCCGCAGCCATTACCTCAAGCATCTGGCCCTGAGCATGGGCACCAAACTGGCGATGATCGGTTTGCGGCTGATGCGCAACGTGTTGCTCGCAAGGATCCTCGGGCCGAGCGAACGGGGTTTGTTTGCCCTGCTCAGCACCTTGCCCGACCTGATCAGCGCCGCCACCAGCGGCGGGCTGAATTCGGCGGTGGGTTTTCAGGCGGCCAAGCAACGCCCCATGGGGTTGCTGCTGAGTCAGGTGCTGGTGTTCGGTTGCTTGCTGGCGGGTCTTTTGACTTTGCTGGTGGTCGCCCTGGTGCGTGAGTTCGGCAGTGAACTCGACATCACCACGCAACTGGGCCTGCTCGCCTGGCTGTTGTTGCTGGCGGTGCCGCTGACCGTACTCAAGAGCGGACTGCTGACCTTGCACAACGCCTCCGGCGGCGTGGTGGCCTTCAACGCGTTGCGCCTGGTGGAATCCCTGGCGCCGCTGCTGCTGTTTCTCGCCTTGTTCTGGATGTGGAAAGACGCCGCGCTGGAAGCAGCGCTGATCAGTTGGCTGGCAGGCATCAGCCTGGTGGTACTGGCGGGCTGGTTCTGGCTCAAACGCGCTCAGCCCCTGAAATTGCAATGGGACCGCGCCAGCCAGAACGAGCTGCTGCGCTACAGCGCTCGCAGCCATCCCGACCTGCTGTTCCAGCAAGTGATCCTGCGCTCCGATTACCTGTTCATCGGCGCCCTGCTCGGCAGCACCGCGCTCGGTCATTACGCCATGGCCAGCGCCGCCGCCGAGTTGCTGCTGATTGTCCCGGAAGCCGTGACCACGCCATTGATGAAACGCCTGCTGCAACAGGAAGAAGGCATCGACAAAGTGACGCCTCTGGCCCTGCGCCTGACCGCCACGGTGATGCTCGGCGCCTGCGTGACCATGGCGGTGATCGGCGAATGGCTCATCGTGACGCTGTTCGGCGCGGCCTATCAGCCGGCGTATCCGGCCTTGCTGGCGCTGCTGCCGGGCCTGTTGGGCCTGTGCTACGCGAGCATCCTGCGCCTGGACTTGCTGGGCAAAAACCGTCCCGGCACGATTTCGCTGTTGATGGGGCTGGGCGCCTTGCTGAACCTGGCGCTGAACCTGGTGTTGATTCCGGCCTACGGGATCGTCGGCGCGGCGGCGGCCTCGTCCATCGCCTACCTCGCGGTCACCCTCGCGCTGCTGGTGATGTACTGCCGGTTGAGCGGCGTGCCGGTCTGGCAAACCCTGATCATTCTGCCCAGCGATGTAACGCCGATGCTGCACATGCTGCAACGGAAGTCGGCATGAAACGCCTGGTCCTGCTGTTTAGCCTTGGCCTCGCGCTGAGCGCCCAGGCGGCGCCCATGCGTTGGGCCGATATTCGCGACGGCAGCCTCTACCTGCAACCGGATCGTCCCGACACGCTGACCATTCGCTGGGCGCCGGCGTGGCAGGCGGATGCCAACGAAGAACGCCTGTACCTGCTCGACGGCCAGGGCAAACTCCAGGGCGAGCGCCTGATCGCCGCCAGCGAATCGCGCGGCAGTCAGAGCTGGCCGTTGACCCCGAGTGCCTCCAGCTATCAACTGGAAATTCCGGGCTACAGCTTCCGTCGCTACCGGGTTGAACACGACGAACACACGGTGGCGTTGTTCGCCCCGGCCAAGGTGCATTTCAGCGCCGAAACCCACAATGGCGATGAGCTGTACTTCAAGGTAGCGCCGGGTGAGCGCGCAGTGCTGGCCGGTAAGTTCCATGGCGGTGTCAGCGCCTTGCAAGCGCAGCGCGTGGGCGACGGCAAACAAGTGGCGCTGGCGCTGAAACCGTATCGGGGTTATTGGCAGTTCGACAAGGTCGAGTTACCCGTCGCCACAGAAGCACAGGTCTGGCGCCTGCGCCTGCAAGGCAGCGGCAAGGTGGCGTTCTGGCTAGATGGCACCGCCAACCTCTTCGCCCAGAATCCGCAGCAACTCAAGCCCCTGCGCGAAGACGATGGCCAGGTCCGGCTGACATTGCACAATAAAATGCTGGGGCCGACCCCGAACCTGGGCATCGCCCTGCCCTACGTCAAGGTGCCGGAATCGAGTTATGCCGTGCTCGATGCACTCAAGCCACAGGCGGGCACTTACTACAGTTTCGTCGACATCACGGCGAAGAATCCGCACTACGAAGATGAATTCCGTCGGCTGTATCAGGACCGCTTCGGCATCACCCAGGACATCACGCTGTTGGCCGGGAGCCAGCGCCAGGCTGACTTGCGCGCCGACACCCTGAGCAACGCCGGGCTCGACGCCTGGCTCGCGTCGACCCGGGCCCTGGGTGGCAAAGGCACGCACTACATCGGTTTTGCCGACGAGCCGAACCTCAATTACCCGGACTACGCCAACTACCAAAGCATCTTCAACAGCATGGCCCGGCAAGTGCGTAGCAATCCGGCCAATGCCAAGGCCGGCGTGCGCATCGCCATGCCCGCCAGTTCGCGACTGGTCAACGGCCCGTTTGCCGACAACGCCGCCGACAAGCGCGGCATCGATTGGGCCAAACGCTTGCTGGCCGAATCCGGCGACAACATCGATGCCCTGGCCTGGCACGAATGGATGATTCGCGACCTGCTGGCAACACGGGTCTACCGTGACAGCGTGCGCCGAGCCGCCGACCTGGTCGGCCTCGACGCCCAGGGCCGGCCGCGCAAAGCCTTGCTGCTGGACCAGACCAACATGTCCAGCGGTTCCAGCCTCAGTCCTTACGATCAGGAAACCCACTTCGCATCGTTGTGGTGGACGTCGGTCGTCATCAACTCGTCTCAGGATGGCTTGCTGGAGATGCTGAGCTGGTTCCAGGCCGCCGACGAACCGAACTACCCCAAAGGCATGTTGCGTGTCCTCGGCGAGGATCGCTTCGAGCTCAAGCCCGTGGGCCTGGCTCAGCAGTTCATCCGCCAGCATTGGCTGCACGACGTGATGCTCCTCGATAACGACGCCTTCGAGGTCGACGTGCTGGCCATGGCCGAGGACAAGAAGCGCAGCCTTCTGGGCGTCAATAAAGCCACGCGCTTGCAGCGTGTGGCCCTGACTGGAGTCCAGTGTCCGCTGGCCAACGGTTCATTAAGCTACTTCGGTACCGACAACCGCGCCCGCGACGCACCCTTCAGTTGCCAGGACGGTCGCGTCAGCTTCGAGCTGCCAGGACGGACCCTGTTCAATCTCAGCTGGAGCGCCTCATGAATTGCCAAGTATTGAATAGCGAAATCGGCCATTGGCCGCACCTCGCATCACTCCACTCGCGGCCGAGACCGTCAGGAGTCAATAACATGAGCGTTTTGCAGAAAATCAGCCAACACATCAGACAAAAAGGTTTGCGCGCCACCCTTAGTAAAATCTGGAAGCACTACGTGTTTTTCCATCAGGAACTGTTGTGGATGGAGCGCGACCTGGTCACTCCGGTGCCGCCTTACAAACTCAGGCCCTACCCGCCGCTGCAGGTAGTGCGCATCACCCCGGAAAACGCCGTGGCGTTCACCCGTTACTTCGGTGACCGCGTGGAGACCATGGCCGAACTGGCCCGTGAAGGCTACACCGGGCATATGCACCTGGACGACAAGGGTGATGCGGTGGCCTTCATCTGGGGCGCTGCGCGCAACTATCACGACAAGCACTACTACGGCTGCTGGTTTCCGGTGAAAGAAGGCGAGTTCTTCGAATTCGGCGGCGAGCTGACCCGTGCCTATTGGGGCACCGCACTCTCGATGGACCTGCAGACGGAGTTGTGGAAAGCCATGCTGGCCCAGGGTTGCCACACGGTGGTGGATGTCTGTGAGTTCCACAATGTCCCTGCCCTCAAGCTGCACATACGCACCGGCTACAAGGAACAAGGGCGGATCATGAACGTCTACGAGCTGTTTGGTCGCTGGCGCTTCTACCGCGAAACCCATTACAGCGGCTCACGCCTGGATGCCTTGCGCAAACCGGCACGTGAACCCGCCCCAGCAGCGGTGAGCTGACCCTATGGCAGCACGATTCGAATGGCGCACTTCGTTGTGCGCCGCTGATTTCCCGGAAACGGCTTATGAAGCGTTGCGTCTGCGAGTGACGGACCACACACCGTTCAACACACTGGCCTGGATGCGTGCATCCGAACAGGCCCTGACCACCGGGCAACGCTTGCATGTGTTGCTTGGCTGGCAGGGTCATGAGCTGGTCTTGTGTTTGCCGTTGGTGGCCTCCGTCGAGCGTTTCGCCAGGCTGCCGTTTCGCGTGCTGCATCACCTTGGCTACCCACTTGCCGACCGCCTCGCGCTCCTTGCAAAAACGGACTCGGAGAATATCCGCAAGGCACTGATCGAGATCCGCCGACAACTTCCCCATGCCCTGCTGCAACTCAACGAGTTGTCGGAACCGGTCGGCGAAGAAAGCGTGCTGACCGAGTGGATGGCGCACAGCTCGACCGGTGAACGGCGCCTCAGCTGTCGGGTGCCGGTGCACGTGATCAGCGACGCGGACCACCAGGAAGTTTCGGGTGACCCCCGCTATAAACTGCGCCGCGCACGCAAACGCATCGCAGCCTGTGGTGCCCAGGTTCGACGGATCACCCCCGATGCGTCGACCATGGGCCCATTGTTGCAGGCCATCAGTGAAGTTGAAGCGGTCAGTTGGAAAGGCGATGAAGGCGTCGGGATTTTCGCCGACGAACGTCACCGACAATGGATGGACCGAGCCTTCACCGCCCTCGCCGAACAGGGGCTGGTGCGGGTCGTGGTGCTGGAGCTGGACGGGCGCTGCATCAGCTACCGCCTCGGGTTGCTGGAGCAAGGCCGGTTGTACGATTACAACCTGGCGTTCCTGCCGCAATACGCCGATCTGGGCAGCGGTCGGGTGTTGCTCGACGAGTGGATTCGCTGGGGGCTGGACGAGCACTGGCGCTGGATCGATGCCTCGCGGGTGAGCCTGGAAAATTCCAGCCATCAACTGCACGAACGCATGACCGGGCAACTCGAACACTGGCGCTGGAGTTTCTATTCCTGGCGCCCCAGCGGTCTGGCGCTGGGCCTGGCCCTGAGACTCTGGCAGCGGCTCAAACCCTTGTTGCAGAAATGGCAAGCCAAACGGGCAGCAGCGACCGTTGCCACTGCACCGGCGCCCGTTGCCGCAGTGGTCAAAGCAACGAAGCCAACCGACACAAACAGGGAGGGCGACCATGCCTCGCCAAGTCATAGTCAACGCTGACGATTTCGGTCTCAGCCCGTGCGAAAACGCGGTAATCCTGGGCGCCTTCCAGGCGGGGGTGATCAGCTCCGCCACGGCCATGGCCAATATGCCGGCCTTCGAAGCGGCGTGCGTCATGGCCCAGCATCCGTTGCTCAAGGACCGGATCGGCCTGCATTTCAACCTCACGTATGGGCGTCCGTTGAGTCAGTCGATTCTGGGTCGAAGGAACTTCTGTGACAGCCATGGGGTGTTCGATCTCAACCTGTCCCGCCATCGCCTCTGGCTCAGCCGGGGGGACCGCGACGCAGTGCTGGAGGAGCTCAACGCCCAATGGCAACGCTGCGTGGACAACGGTGTACGGCCCAGCCACATCGATTCCCATCAACACGTTCACAACATCTGGCCCATTGGTGAGATCGTCGCCCGTTTCGCCGCGAGCCAAGGGGTGCCCGTGCGCCTTGCGCGCAATCTGGGGCAAAACCTGAGCTTGCCCAAGCGCGTGTTCAAGACCTTGCTGAATAATCGCTTGCAGAGCCTGGCGGGTGTGACCGCGGATTATGTGTGCACACCGGTGGACCTGCGAAATGAAGCCATGCCGACCGACGGTGTGCTGGAAATCGTGGCTCATCCGACTCAGCTTGGCGCTGATTTCGGTGATGCCTATTTGCAGCCAGAAGAGTCTCTAACCCTTGCTCTAGAGCGGCGTCTTCACGGTGTACCGCGGGCTTCCTATGGTGCTTTGAACGGCCATTTGGTGACCGGTGAAGCCGCGCTCGAATGAGTTACATACATTGCAACATATTCAAAGCTGGCGCTTTGACATGAACTTTCAAGCTTGATCTATACACAACAAAAGCGTTTCCACCCACACCCTGGCCTTGGCTAAGGAGAGCGTCATGAGCATCATCGAAAAGCTTCGCGAACGCATAAAACAAAAGGGCCTGAGCCGCACGTTCAACACGCTGTGGAGACGCTACGTGTTCTTCCATTGGGAGCTTTTATGGATGGAACGGGACCTGATCAGCCCGGTACCGCCGCACAAACTGCGTCCTTATTCGGGCGTGCGCATGGTGACCATCACCCCCGAAAACGCCAGCGCCTTCGGCAAGCATTTTGGTGACCGCGTCGGGACCATGGCCGAACTCGCCACCGAGGGTCACACCGGGCACATGTATCTGGACGAAGAAGGCCACGCTGTTGCGTTCATCTGGGGCAGCGCCCGCGACTACCACGACCGTCACTATTACGGCTGCTGGTTCCCGGTCAAACCTGGTGAGTTCTTCGAGTTCGGCGGCGAAATGGCCCGCCCCTACTTCGGCACCAGCCTGTCGGTGGATGCTCAGGTAGACCTCTGGGCAGCAATGGCAGCCCAAGGCTGCAACAAGGTGGTGGACGTCTGCGAAACCCACAACATCCCTGCCCTGAAGCTGCACATCCGCATGGGCTACCACGAACAGGGTCGCGTTACCCACGTCTACAGCCTTTTCGGACTCTGGCGCTTCTACCGCGAAACCCGCTACACCGGCTCACGGCTTGATCCGCTGCGCAAACCGGGACGGCCAGTGGTAACAGGGGCGGCTAGCGCCTGATATCCGATAGACAGACCGAGTTGCGGCCATCGCGAGCAGGCTCGCTCCCACAGTAGATCCTCAGCGCACGAAGATTTTGTGTCCGACGACGATCCAATGCAGGAGTGAGCCTGCTCGCGATGGCGGCGGCACATTCAGTATTGATGTGACTGACAGAGAGCTATCGCGAGCAGGCTCGCTCCTACAGTGGATCTTCAGCGCATGCGTATTTCGTGTTCGACGACGATCCAATGTAGGAGTGAGCCTGCTCGCGATGGCGGCAGCACATTCGGCATTGATGTGACTGACAGATAGCTATCGCGAGCAGGCTCGCTCCCACAGTGGATCTCCAGCGCACGAAGATTTTGTGTTCGACGACGATCAACTACAGGAGGGCCGGGTGATTTCGCTGCTGAGAGCGTGATACGTCCCACATCTATGGGAAAAACCATCCCTGGCGAAGGAAGCGCCTGACTGCTCATTCGTATCCAAGTGGATACATTTGAGCAATGAATTATATTGTTCAACAAACTATGATCTTCGTGGCATGGCATGCCTCAGTTCGTGACTTGCGGGCGAAGATTGCTATCGCTCGTCGCATTGATCGTGCCTCTGCAGGTAACCTGGGTGATATCAAACCGGTGGGAGACGGCGTTTCCGAAATGCGCGTGGACGTCGGCGGCGGCTATCGGGTCTACTTCACTTTGCGAAACAGTGTCGTCATTGTGCTTTTGGCCGGTGGTGATAAATCTTCGCAAACCGCCGATATCAGGCGGGCTAAAAAATTGGCAAAGGAGGTTTAAACATGAGCCAGACTTTGACTACTTTCGATATGGCGGCACTGCTGGACAGTGACGAAGCCATTAGCGAGTACCTCTCACAAGTGCTCGCAGAGGGCGATAACGAGGAATTTCTTCGTGCTATCGGATACGTGGTGAAAGCGCGCGGAATGACACAGATTGCCAAGGACTCGGGTATGGGTCGCGAAAGCCTGTACAAGGCCTTCGCGCCCGGTGCAAAACCACGCTTTGATACGGTTTTGAAGGTCATCCATGCCCTCGGCATCGATCTCTGTGCGCAGCCAGGTCATTCGATCAATCACTCGGTGCTTTGAGAGATTCTTCTGGCTAGGCTGCTCGCTTCACCCCCACCCACGTAAAACACAACGGCAACTGCGCCGTCTGCCGCTCATACCGGTAATAGAGTTCCTCGCGGTTGGAATGCGGGTACTCCTTGAAATGGCTGATCTGCAGTCCCGCCTCGATGGCGCCGGTGAAGATGGCGCCCAGGGTGTGGACGAACCAGTAGGACGACGCGGTGTGCTGGTCGACTTTGCCTTCGTAGACGATCGGCAGGTCCTGCACGAACGGCTCGCTGCGAAAGTACGAGCTGTCCAGACGATAGGGATCGGCGGCCTCGGGGTCGACCATTTCCAGGAAGGGGTGGGTTTCGTACACCACCAACGCACCGCCGGGCTTGAGGGTCTGCGCGACATGGTGGAAGAATTCGCCGATGTCGGGCATCCAGTTCAAGACGCCGATGGTGATCAGCGCCACGTCGAAGCGGTCATGCAATTCAGCCGGCAGGTGATGAATGTCGGCCTCGATGAATTCGGGCTCATGGGGTGAGAGTCCAGCCAGTTCCCGCGCCTGATCGAGAAACGCGTCGGACTGGTCGACGCCCACCACGCTGCGAGCCCCCAGCGCAAACAGCGAAAGACTTTCCCGCCCGTTGTTGCAGCCCAGTTGCACCACGTCCTTGCCATCGACGCCGACCTGCTCCAGTACACCGCGAAGTGTGTCATCGATGCAGCAAAAATCGCGATGACTGACCACCTTCACCAGAGCCTGCCAATCGGGCGCGTCCTTGTGGTGTCGGGCGGAGTCGTTCCAGGCATCGCGGTTGCTGGCGATGGCATTTTTTTTGGTCGGCATTTCCATTGCACACTCCAGAATCCGGGTCATTGTTGACCGGCACGAGTCTAGATCAGGGTGCTGAAAAACCCCATTGGGCGTTTGTTGGAATGTTGTAATCCGGGCGCCGCGAACGCGTGCCCGTAGGGCAGCTATAGTTAATGGCCTTGGGGAAGTGCGGGAAAACCGATTTCGCAGGTGTTGCCATGAAAAAAACTGATCTGACGCTGTTGCTCGCCCTCAGCCTGACCGCCCTCACCGGCGCCCAGGCGGACGATACCCTGACACCCACCACTGACTACAGCAGTGAGTTCAACTATTACGGGGCCGACCAGCCCTTCGCCCACCCGGTGCCGCCCTCCCTGAGCACCGTGCCGCCTCGGTCATACATCCCGACCGCACCTCAGGATTTCATCCCGATTGCCAGCCAGCATGAGTTCCACGACTCAATATTACCGACCGTCGCGGATGCCTCAGTCCGGGTATTCATCCGCTCCTACGATCCGGTACGTGGCGTCTACGTCAACCAGGAAGTCCTCGACCCCACATGCGTGCTCGAATGCCTCATCCGTCAGGGGGCAACGTTGCAATAAATCTCACCACTGGCGTTTGTCCGGGCGTGCGAGGCCGAGCTTTTCGATCCGGTAACGCAGCATGTCGCGGCTCAGGCCCAGCAAGCGTGCGGACTTGGTGACGTTCCAGTCGGTCTTGTCGAGCATCTTGCGCACCATGTCGCGCTCGACTTCCGGCAGGTTCATCGACTCGGTGCCGTTGTAGGCCGGTCGCGGTTCGTGGTGCTGGGGTTCTTGCAGCACGATCGGATCATCCACCAGGCTCAGGCAGACGTTGAGCTGATGGGCGGCAATCGTATCGCTTTGCGCCAATAACACGGTTTGCTCGAGCATGTTGCGCAATTCGCGCACGTTGCCCGGCCAACTGTAGCTGAGCAGCAACTCTTCAGCCTGGTCACTGAAATGCAGGTGCGGTTTGCCATAGCGTTTGCCGTGGATCGCCAGGAAATGCCGGGCCAGCAGCAGGATATCGGCGCCGCGGGCATACAGGCGCGGCACCTTGATCGAAATAATGCGCAAACGGAAGAACAGGTCACGACGGAACTTGCCCTGTTGCACCATTTGTTCGAGGTTGCAGTTGGTCGCGCTGATTACCCGCAAATCGACCTTGCGTTCCTTGACCGAGCCGACCCGGCGGATGGTCCGGTCTTCCAGCAGCTTCAGCAGTTTGGCTTGCAGCAGCAGGTCCATTTCACCGACTTCATCGAGGAACAGCGTGCCGCCATCGGCCGCTTCCACCAGGCCAACTCGACGGTCCTTGGCGTCGGTGAAGGCGCCCTTCTCGTGGCCGAACAGTTCCGACTCCACCAGATTGGAAGGGATCGACGCGCAGTTGAATTCAATGAACGGACCTTTGCTGCGCGGACCGTCGAAGTGCAGTGCCCGGGCCACCAGTTCCTTGCCGGTACCGGTCTCGCCTTCCACCAGCACGGGCGGCAGGTCGGTGTTGGCCATGCGCCGCTCGGCGTCGAGCAACTGGGTAATGGTGTTTTTCAAGTATTGCATCGGCGCCGATTCGCCGATCAATGCCTGTACGCCTGACTTCTGCGCCTCGCGCTCCTGATAAAACGACAGCGTGCGCTCCATTCGATCAGTGGCCAGGGCCTTGTCCAGCAGCAGCTTGAGTTCCGGCAAGGCCACCGGTTTGGTGACGTAATGAAAAGCGCCCTCTTTCATCGCCACCACGGCATCTTCGACGTTGCCGTAGCCGGTCATCATGATCACCTTCAGATCCGGCGCGCTGATGCGCAGCTTCTGGATCAGGTCGTGACCGCTCATGCCCGGCAGCGAGTTGTCGGTCAGCACCACATCAGGGGTGAACGTACCCAGTTTATCCAGTGCCTCTTCAGCCGAATGGCAGACCGTCACCTCGAAGTCTTTGCGCTCCAGGTAGGTCTGAATATTCTCGGCCAGGAGTTCATCATCCTCGACCAGCAGTATGCTGTGCTCCATATTCCCCTCCCGTTGCCACTTTGAAATTGAGACAGACGCGGGTTCCTTCCTGCTCCTGGCTGGTCAGTTCGACCGAGCCTTCGAAACGCTCCATTATTCGTTTGACGAGGGCCAGGCCTACGCCCAACCCTCCCTGTTTGGTGGTGAAAAACGGCTTGAAGACCATCTGTTGCTGCTGCTTGGTCATGCCTTTGCCGGTATCGCTCAGGGTCATCCGCACCTGAGCGGGCCTGGGGTGCTCAATATCGATACTGAGCAAACCGCCCTTGGGCATGGCCTCAAGGGCATTGGCAATCAGGCTATTAAGAATCTGGGTGAGCAGCACCCGTTGGCTGACGACCGGTGGACAGGTCTGCGGCGTGAAACGCACCTCCACGTTCGAGCGTCGGATCAGCGCGTCGAAAGCGCTCAGGGTGTCGTCGATGGCCAGCACCAGGTCCACCGTTTCGGAGTCGTCGTTTATCGGCCGCAATGACACCAGCAACTCCCGGACCCAGCGCGACATGCGATCGACCTGGTTGATGATGTCGCCGATGTTTTTCTGCGCACTCTGGCTGGCGATTTCCTGGGCCAGTTCGGCGCTGGAGCGTATGTTCGCCAGCGGATTGCGCAAGCTGTGGGCGACGGCCGAGGACATTTCTCCCAAGGCGACGAAGGTCTCGTTAGTGATCAATTGTTTTTGCTGGCTCTGCAGCAACACGGACGCACGCCGCACGATCCAGAACAGCCCAAGGTAGATAAGCAGGCCACCGAGCAAGGTCGCCAGCCAGATCGCCTTGAAGCCACGCTGAATGCGTTCCACCAGGTCCGCCGGTTCCTTGTAGATCTCGACCATGGCAATGACCTTGCTTTTGTCGGCATTGAACATCGGGATGTAATTCTCGATGAACAGGTACTTGGGCTCGCGCAACAGCATCTGTTCGGGGCGTTCCTCGTCGATCTGGTGATAGCTGGTGGAGACCGGTTCCTTCATTTCAAAGGATTCGTCCAGTTCTTCATCACCTTCGACGCGCATGCCGATCATCTGTGGATTAGTCGACCAGACCACCGTGCGATCCAGGGCATACACCACCGCCAACAGCGTGTCCGGCAAGTGTTCGACGTGATCGAGAAACTCAATGCGGGCAGCGGCACGGGCATCTGGGTTTACGTCGGGATAGGCGTTGTCTTCGCGCGGATCGAGCATCTCGCCCATGGTTCTTTTCAGGGTGATGCCGGCGTGGCGAATTTCCGCATCACCGATGACCTGAATGAATTGCGCAGTCAGCATGGAATCACGCTCGATGCTCTCATCGACAACAAACCGCGTGGACACATAACCCAACCCCATCGCCACCGCCGCAATGATGAGAAAGCTTCCCAGCGAAAACCAGCGCAGCAGATTGAACTGTCCACTTCGACTTTGGCCTTCTGCTGCCGGGGCGTCCGGCGCAGGTACTTTTTGTTGTTTCAGTATCTGCATGGGTCTTGTCCAGGGTGCTTGCATCAAGCCTTTTCAGTCACGTTTCGGATCAGTGTAGGTGGCATTGATCGTGGTCGACGGCTTCACTGATAGTATTTCGCCGCTATGGCACCTGCGCCGCTTGTAGCGGTTGCTGGCGATCGGTTTCTTCCTGCAAAAACCCCAGAATTGACTGCGCAGCATTCTCATCCAGACGCAGGTTGGGCATCGGGATTTTGTCGAAACGTTCAAACAGTGCCAGCGCGAGCGGGTCCTTTTCAGCGAGCATGCGGTCCGGTTCGCGAATCCAACGGTTGAGCCAGGCCAGATCCCGTTGGCGCGTCACGCCGACCAGGTCCGGGCCGAACGCCTCAAACAACACCATCTGCTGAGTGAACGGCTGAGCGCCAAAGAGAGGGCTCGGTTTGCCATTGGTGGGGTAGTTGAAACTGGTCTGCATGGCAGGCGGCAGGATGTTTTCCGTGCGCGTCGTGTCTCGGCTGCCTTTGACGCCGTCGGGCAAATCGAAGGAATCTGCGTTGGCCTCGGGCAGGGTCAAAATGGCGTTCAGCGCCGCGGCTTCGTCAGCCGGTTCATCGTAGTAAGCCGAGGGGACGGAAGGTTCTGGCTGTCGCTCGTCATCGATCGGGCTGGCCTGTAGCGTCGTGGTGCCGAGCGTCATTGTCAGGAGGACGCTCGAAGGTGCCAGGAGTCCGAACCACTTGCAGGGGGGCCGCGCGTTTCTGTCCATCACCAGCCGCCTCGACGTCATGAAGGAGGTGGTGGTGGCTTTGCAAGGAACTCGCCAGATCCATAACACTTTTATACAAAAGCATTAACACTCAACAAAACAATGGCTTATCAACAACGATGCACCCCGACCGGCGAAACGACTGGGTCCTGGTACCCGCTAGCGGGGAAAGTTCACACCCATGTTCAGGGAATCCGCCTGAACGACAGACGGACGCAAGTGCCCTCGCCTTCACGGCTACCCAGGCTTACCCCGCCGCCGAAACGCTCCATGATCCGCTTCACCAGCACCAACCCGACACCCAGCCCGCCCTGCTTGGTGGTGAAGAATGGGCGGAACGCCATCCGGCGTTGTTCTTCGTTCATGCCTTTGCCGGTGTCGCACACGGCGACGCCGATGCCCCGGGTATCGGTCGGCTCCAGGGTAATGGTCAGTGTGCCACCCCGTTCCATCGCTTCCACGGCATTGGCCAACAGGCTGTTGAGGATCTGCGTAAGCTGCACCTGCTGGCTCAACACCATCGGCGTCTCCTGCGGCTCGAACACCACCCGCACACCGGCCTTGGCAATCTGATGCTCGAAGGCCATGAGGCTGTCATGCAGGGCCGCCACCAGGTTCACCGGCTCGGCGTCATCATTGAGCGGGCGTAAGGACTGCAGCAACTCCCTGACCCACTTCGACATGCGATCCACCTGACCGATGATGTCGTTGATGTTCTTGTGGGCCAGGCCAGTGTCGAACTCCAGGGCCAGTTCGGCGCTGGAGCGTATGGTCGCCAATGGGTTGCGCAGGCTGTGAGCCACCGCCGAGGACATCTCCCCGAGCGCCACGAAGGTTTCGTTGGTAATCAGTTGTTTTTGTTGCACTGCCAGCAAAATGGCTGCCCGGCGCACGATCCAGTACAACCCGAGATAAATCAGTCCGCCGCCCAGGGCCGTGGCCAGCCAGATCAGTACCAGGCCGCGCTCCATGCGATCGATCAGGTCCCTGGGTTCCTTGTAGATCTCGACCATCGCCGTGACGGTATTGCCATCGGCATCGAACAGCGGGATGTAATTCTCTATGAAGATGTAGTCCGGGGGCGTGATGAACTTCTGCTCCATGCGGCTTTTGTCGACGTTGTGATAACTGGCCGACACTGGAGTCTTGGAAGCGAAGGCCTGGTCCAGGTCTTCGTCGGCATGGATCGTGGTGCCCATCAGTGCCGGGTTGGTGGACCAGATCACCATGCGGTCAGGGGCATAAATGTTCGCCAGAATCACGTCTGGCAAATGCTGGATATGGTCGAGGAATTCACCACGGGCACTGGCGCGGGCCATCGGGTCGACGTCAGGAAAGTCCCTGTCCTTGCGCGGGTCCAGCAGCTCGCCCATGGTTCGCACGTTGGGGATCGAGACATGGCGCACCTCGGCGGAGGCAATCGCTTGAATGAACTGGGAGGTGAGCAAGGCATCGCGCTGCACGCTTTCGGTAATCACGAACCGCGTCGACACCGCGCCCAGCGCCACGGCCACCGTGCCGATCACGGCCATGCTGATCAGCGAGAACCAGCGCAGCAGATTGAACGGCTGTTTGCGCGAGCTCAGGCGGATATCGCCCTCTTCTTTCAGGAGGGTGGTGATCTGACTGGTCATGGACGTTGTTCCCGGAAACTCCCTATAGGGTTATAGCCCACTGTCCGGTCTTTGCCCGACATCGGGTTTTGTCCCCCCCACCCAATTCCCCACATACCCCACTGCCCCCACCTACCCCCAATGCTGGGGACAGTCGCCCGCTTACGCCCTCGCCCCCGCGAAACCGTTTGCGCGCTCCACGCCTTCACTGCGGGCCTCTGCCGGCCGTTTTGAAAGATTGGTATGGAAGTTGCCGAAGCCCTCCCAACTGACCCATCCCTACGGGGCAGGTACTCTGATAGAGGGAATACTCATGCACCCTTTACTGTCCAAAACGGCGGCCGCCCTGGTTGTCAGCGCTCTCGCCCAAAGTGTTGCCCAGGCAGCGCTGTTTGCCGTCGACCCCGGTCCCTATGTGCCAGCCAACGGCTCGTTTGCCGCCTGGTATCAGGACACCCATGGCCGCACCCTTGATCTGTGCCTGTCCAAGGCGCTCAGTTCGCGCGTCCCAAGTGCTCCCGGCGCTCCCTCGTATATGTGCCTGCTGGGGGCGACCCCCGGCGTTTTCGACGACACGCAGCCGATCGTTTTCCCGAGCAACTTTCCCGATGAGGCGTTCTGGTTTACCGGCGACGGCTCAATCGTCGATGCCGCACGGGGCATCGACCTGACCTATGTCAGCGCCGTCGAAGCGGCCTTCGCCGCTGAAGAACCGAAAGAAGGTGACCAGGTCAGTTTTGGCCGCATTCGCATTCGAGTGGATGTGCCCACCGCCGGCGTCTACACCATCACCCACCCCTACGGCGTCGATATCTTTGACGTTCCCGCCGGTGGAACTCGCGCCATCAACATGACCCGCGACATCGGTATCGGCACGCCGAAAACCTACGACGGCGCCCTCAAGAGTGACATCGGCCCGTTCCTGCGCAGCGTCAATGGCCCCTACACCGAGACCAACCCGGTCACAGGGGAGGCCGAGCGATTCGTTGGCGATCCGAACCTGGAAGAAGCCTTCACCGGCAGCCCTTTCAATACCAACTACATCCGCATCGAAGGGCCTAACGGTCTGGACTTGCGCACAACGGTCATGGCCATTTCCGGCAAGTTGTCGACCGTGATCCGGCCCACCCCGATGATCACCGAGCGCAGCACTTACTCGCGCAAGGCCGGTGAAAGTGCACCGGTGGCGCAGCAGGACGTGTTCGTCATGGCCCCGCCGCCGCCAGCCACAGTGACCCTGGACAGTAACAGCCCGGTGCTGAACCTGACCGAGGCTGATACCTCCGGCCACTGGTACGCCCAGTCCTCAACCAACCCGACGTTACCCAGCAATCTGGTGGTGACCGCCGACAACCACCTGGCCATTCCCAGCAGCACCCCGACCACGCTGTCAATGCCACTGACAGACCTGGTGGTGATCCAGACCGCCCAGTACAGCTTGAGCACCGCGCAAATCACGGTAGTGGCTTCGACCAGCGATGAAACCTCGCCGCCGGTACTCACCGCCACCACCGGCACCGGTGTCGCCATTGGCGCCCTGAGTGGCGATGGCGCAGTGAAATCCCTGGCGACCGGCATCTCGCCGATTCCACCCGCCAAGGTTCGAGTGACGTCATCCAATGGCGGCAGCGACATCGAAGAAGTGGTCATCGTGCAATGAACGCACACATGCCCGGATCCTCATCAGGAGGCATCATGAACAAATTGCCACGCCTGGCGCTCAACGCCCTGGGACTGACTCTATCGCTGTCCGGCAGCGCTTTCGCGCAGCTCAATGCCGTCGACCCCGGCCCTTATACCTTCGCCACCGGGAAATTCCCGATGTGGTATCAGGACAACAATCTACTGTCGCTGGAACTGTGCCAGTCGCGGGCAACCAGCTCGCGGTCGCCTGGCGCACCGGGTGCGCCTTCCTACATGTGCATCTTGAATCCGGAACCCGGGGTTTTCGACGACACCCTGCCGATGGTGTTTCCGGATAACTGGCCACCGGAAACGTTCTGGTTCCTTGCCGAAACCACTATCGCCGATGTCGGTGGCTATGGCGTCGACGCCTACGTGGCCGGGATCGAAGCGGCCTTCGCTGCGGAAAACCCTGTCGATGGCGATCAGGCAAGCTTCGCGCGGATTCGTCTGCGGGTGAACGTGCCTATCGCCGGGACTTACACCATCACCCACCCGTATGGCGTGGAAACGGTCAACGTCACCACACCGGGCCGTCGGGCGATCAACATCACCCGCGACATCGGCATCGGCGCACCGGGTAACTTCTCGGGTGCCCTCAACGGGGAGGTCGGGCCATTCCTGCGCAGCGTCAACGGTCCGTACACCGAAGTGAACCCGGACACCGGTTCCATCGAGACGTTCGTCGGCGATCCCAACCTCACCGAAGCGGTCACCGGCAGCCCGTTCAACAACAACTTCCTGCGTGTGCAGGGGCCTGCCGGGACCATCCAGACCACCCTCTTCACCGTGTCTGGCAAAGTCCTCGATAACCGGGCGCAAACCCCAGTGGAAATCGGCCGCGCCACTTACCGCCGCACCTCGTCAGGCTCGGGCAGCAGTACCCGAGTAGAAGTGTTTGGCAAATCGACCAACGGTTCGAGCCTGTGCTTCCGCGAAACCGTGGCTCTGGTGGTTGGACCACCGCAGTCTCCATGCCTGACCACCATGCTCGGCGACAACAATGGCCAGTTCTTCGGCCAGCGCCTGACGGGTACCACCGTGCCTCCGGTGGTGGTCGTCACCGCCACCAACCCGGCCGGCACCACCCGGCCGACGGCGGTATCGAGCAAGGTCACTGACCTGGTGAAAATCCAGACCGCTCGCTACAACTGGAGCGATCACAGCCTGCTGATCGAGGCCACCTCCACGGATGAAGTGGCCGTGCCGGACATGGTTGCGCAAGGTTACGGACGCCTGTCGAAATCCGGCACCCTGCAACGACTGACCATCGCAGACCTGACTCAGCCACCGGCTACCGTCACCGTCAAATCCGCTGCTGGCGGCAGTGACACCGAACCTGTCGTGGTGGTCGGGACGGCTCCGGATACCGGTGAGAACCAGGCGCCGCTCTCAGTCGCCGACACTGGCAGCACCAGCTTCGGCGTGCCGCTGACCCTCAACCTGCTGGCCAACGACAGTGATCCCGATGGCAACACGCCGCTGAGCATTACCGCGCTGACCCCACCGGCTGCCGGGCAAGGCACCGTGGCATTGAGCGGCACGACTTCGGTGGTCTACACCCCGCCAGCCGTGGTCAATGCACCGCTGACAGCGACCTTCACCTACAAGGCTCAAGACGTCAAAGGCCTGGCCTCGACCGCTCCGGCGACCGTGACCATCACCGTGGCGCCGAACCAGTCTCCGGTGGCCGTCGCCGACAGCATCGCGACCCTCGGCGTGGCGATACCGATCAACGTGCTGGCCAACGACACCGATCCGGAAGGCAACGTGCCGCTCGCCGTCGCCAGCCTGACCCAGCCGGCACTCAATCGCGGCAGCGTCAGCACCGACGGCACCATCATCACCTACACCCCACCAGCGACGGTCACCACGGCCTTCACCACAACCTTCACCTACGTCGCCCGGGACAGCTTCGGCGCCCTGTCGGCTCCCGCTACCGTCACGGTGCAAGTCTCGCCACGGCCTGCTGCGGAAACCTTCACGGTCACCACGGCCACGGTGTCGGCGCGCTCCAACAACCGCTTCACCTGGGACTTTGCAGGTACCTCATCGGTGATTACCGGCAACGTCATCACCGTCAAGGTCAGCACCCCGACAGGGCTGGCAACTCTGGGCACCACCACGGTGCCGGTGACCGGTCGCTGGCGGTTGACGGTGAGCAACAGCACCACGGTGATTCCGTCGGCGAACCCGACAGCCACGATCACCTCGTCCCAAGGCACCGTGCGTACCGTGACGGTCATCTCCAACTGAGCCCTCGCCCCACCCGCCGATTCGGTGGGTGGGGCCGGCCTCTTCCCACAGGACAGCGCCATGAAAACGCCGACCGCCGCCCTGCTCTGCCTGCTTCTGCTTTGCAGCAGTGCAGGCGCGCGTGCCGACGATTTGATGGAGAACGACGACCTGGCACCCTCCGCCGACCTCGGCGAGTTGCCTCCACCGGTTGGCCAGCACGCGCTGATCGACCAGAACGGCCAGGCCAACGTGGCGCTGGTGCAACAGAACGGCCAGTCGTTGCTCGGCACCATCGTCCAGTCGGGCAGTAACCAGGAAGCCTGGATCCTGCAACAAGGCAGCGACCTCATGGCATTGATTACCCAGCAAGGTTCCGGCAACGCCGCCTCAATCACGCAAAACGGCAGCCACAACCGCGCGCAGATTTCGCAGAACGGCAATAACAACGACGCCAGCATCGACCAGGCCGGTACGGGACTTTCAAGCGCCGTGACCCAGTCGGGAAATGGCATGAGCGTTTCGGTCAAACAATATCGCTAAAGCACTGCACCACTTGGAGGTTTCATCATGTTCAAACTGACGCCCCTCACCGCTGCCATCCTGGTCATTGTCAGTGCCCAGGCAATGGCCGACGACAGCGTTTCCAACCAGTCCCAGGTCGGCACCGCCAACATTGCCGAAGTGAAACAGACCGCGGCCCCGTTCAGTACCGCAGCCCAACAGCAACTCGGCGAGGGTAACGATGCCATGGCGGTGCAAGACACCGCCACCGGCACCATCACCCAGGATCAGGCCGGCGACTTCAACGCCGGTTACGCTGAGCAACTGTTCGAGAACGGCAGCACCATCGTCCAGCAACAGGTCGGCAGTCTCAACATCAGCCATGCCAGTCAATCGATCGGCATGGGCGAAAACCAGGCGCTGCAACAACAGACGGGCAGCGGCAATTTCTCGTTCCTCTATCAGGACAGCCAGGAAGCCACCAAAGGCCAGACCTTCCAGTTCGGTGACGCCAACGAGGCCAATATCGAGCAGATTCAACTGGGCATCGCCAACAACGCGACGATCATCCAGTACGGCACCGCCAACTACGGCACCACTGAGCAGATCGCGCACATGGGCGGCGAGATCGGCATCAACCAGGCCGGCGAAGGCAACTATGCCTATGGCGACCAACGCGACGGCAACGGCGGCGTCATCACGATCAACCAGTTCGGCGACTTCAACGGCAGTGAAGTCTGGCAAGGCGGGCAAACCGCTAATAGTCAAGCCACCGTCAACCAGTACGGACAGACCAACGAAACCGTGGTCGACCAAAGCTTCGGCCAAAACAACAACGCCCAGGTCCTGCAAGTTGGCGACGTCAACGCCATCTACGCCGACCAGTTCGACTCCGTCGGCTCGGTGCTCGCGCTGTACCAGCAAGGCACCGGCAACGTGCACTTCACCTACCAGAGCGGCGACAGCCATGTGCTGAACGCCACCTCCGTGGGCACTGAAAACAAGGTCTACGCCAGCAACTGGAAAGGCCCGCAACTGGGCGGCCAATTCGGCAGCAACCAGCGTGCGACCGTCACCCAGGCAGGCAATGGCAACATCGCCAGCTTCAACCAGGATGGCGTCGGCCACATCATGACCACCAACCAGACCGGCACTGGCAACAAAACCACCATCAGCCAGGCCGACTCCTATAACGAGCTGTACTTCGACCAGAACGGCAGCGACAACATCCTGATCGCCGACCAGCGCGGCACCACCAACCTGGCCCAGGGCACCACCAACGGCACCGGCAACACCACCGAGTTCGACCAGTCCGGCACGGGCAACCAGGCATTCACCACGCAGCTGTATGGCAGCGACAACATGATCAGCATCAAACAGGCTGACACCATGAACGTCGCCTACGTGACCCAGGGCGGTACCGGGAACATGGCCAGTGTCGATCAGAGCGGCGTGACCCAAATGGCGACGGTTCAGCAGTTGGGCAGTGACAACCGGGCGACTGTGTTGCAGCAGTAATCGCAAGGCATAAAAAACCGTGGCCCTCGGGGGTGGGTCGCGGTTTTTTTGTGTGAGGCTGCGGCGAATTGGATGCCTGACAAGCCGCTTTCGAACGATTCGCGGCCCACTTGATGAACTCATACTGTGGCGAGGGAGCTTGCTCCCGCTGGGCTGCGCAGCAGACCGCAAACGCATCTCCATTGACACACCGCATTCACTGGTTTTACGACGGCTTCGCCGCCGAGCGGGAGCAAGCTCCCTCGCCACAGAAACCCTCCCGCTCCAGACTCAGTGTTTACGCCTGCGGAACGACGTTATCCAGCGCCCGATTCACCGCCAGCTCGCCCAGCATAATGATTTGCTGAAGGGCCAGCATCGTGTTGCGTTGCGGGCCTTCGAGAAACCCGGCGAAGTCGCTGGCCATGACACTGGCTGAAGCCAGGGATTCGCAAGCGTTGACCAACAGGGTTTCGGTGTCGATATCCGGGGCGATGAGGTAAATGGTGCTGGGCTTGCGTGGCGGGATCGCGCTTTTCAGCGGATTGAGATAGTGATCCAGCGCACGGTCGGCGGCTTCGTTGAGCTTTTTGGGGTCGAGGGGATCGTAGGGGGAAACGTCGTCGGAGTGCGGGGGGTTGGGTGTGGCTTTGAACATGGTGAAACTCCATTTATACCTGTTGGAACCACCGGCACCTGTCGCTAAACAAGTAAGGGTGGCGGCTGTACGCAGGTTAGCGAACCGAGAGGTATAAGACCCGGCAGACCCGAGGGTCTCCCGCGCACAGCCACCATATCGAAACTGCAGACATCCGCCTGCAATAAAGATGGAGCGTTGTTGCGCTTATACCTGTTCAGGTCGCTAAACCCGGCCGCTGAATTCAGCGACCCGGAAACGATAAAGACCAGGCACAAAGCGCACAAGCCGGCGGATTCTGGCGCAGTCGTAGGCAACGGCGCAAGGAACTGTAGCTTTCAGGAAGTAACGCTAAACACAATTAAACACACCCCTCAAATCAGCACACATTCCCTGTAGGAGTGAGCCTGCTCGCGATGGCATTGGATCAGCCGACATCAACGTTGAATGACACACCCCCATCGCGAGCAGGCTCGCTCCCACAAGGTTTGGTGCATGCCTGAAAGAAAATGGTCGGCTGTTAGGCCGCCATCGCAGGGCAGATAAACCACCCTCCCCCAAACACCGCGAAAAATTCGGACTTCCCCTACAAGCCAAACCGAATCCGCCGGCATCCACCCACAAGCCCCATCGCCAAAGTGCCCCATTTCCAAGGACCGGGCAAAACGCGTGACAAAACTCATCCCCCAACACCAACTCGGCGGCGAGCGCGGCCAGGTACTCGATAGACATCAAGCTGCCGACGCTCTTCGCCAAGCCCTCAACTACCCGTACGACGTGCAAGGCTTCGACGACCTGCTGAATGCCGTTGGCGCCAACCGCTCCAACTACATGCAAGCCGCCCACCAGCAGAAACTGATCAACGCCGTGAGCAGCGGCGATTGGGCAGTTGTCACGCCTCGCGTCAATCCGGATAACGGGGGCGGCTCATGGAATGGGTTCAAGACCCAACCCGAACCACCCCCGGCGCAACATCTGGTCGAAGATCACGCCTTCACGCAGCCCAAACCGGCGGAGTCGGGGTTTCACATTATTGAGAAGCCCATGAGTCTTGAATCACTGGAACGCTCGCTGTACGAGAACCCGCCCAGCGATGCGTTACGTCGCGAATTCCGTTCGCTCAACCGCCATCTGGGTGAGCACGTGAAGCCGGGGCAAATTGTGATCTTCAGTGACTCACGGCATTACATGTGTCGGCGTGAAGAGGCGCAGATGATGATCGCGGCACAGAAGGTCAACGACGCGCTGAAGGATCTGAGTGATGAAGAGGCTTCGTTCTTGGTTGAGCACCATGAGGTCATAGAACCGTTTCTAGGTATCACTTCCGGTGGACTAGGCGTGGCATCGTTTATGATCAGTCGTCACTTGGAAGACCTCGGAGACACTCTCAAAGAATTGGAACGCCTACATCAAGAGCAGTACCAACAACATCGTCATCTTCATTCACCAGAATTTTTTGCTCGTCGCAAACGCCTGATGGCGAAACTGGACGCCGGATTCGGGCCTTTGGTGCGCAAGGGACTCGGACTCGCCGATCATCCCAAGCTCAAAAAAGCGTTGGGACTTTCGTCTCGTAAAACTATTCATCATTGGAACAAAGCAGGTTCTCCAACTCAGTTACCAGGATACGCAACGAACATCTCAGCAGTTTCTCAAGCCGTTAAATATATGAAGACAGGTGGTTACGTGGCGATTGCTCTGGGAGCAGGTTCAGCGGCAATGAAAATTAGCGAGGCTTGCCGCAGTGGGCGTGAAGAGGAGTGTCGTCAGGTGAAGTTTGTGGAGGGCTCGAAATTGTCTGGCAATGTTTTGGGAGGCATAGCGGCTGGCCGACTGGCCCCTCTGGTTGCCCCTGCAACCTGTGCTGCGATCGGCGCTGGAACGGCAGGGTTAGGTGGACTCGTTTGTATGTTGATGGTGAGTGGGGCCGTGATCGCCGGTACCGCAGACGGGGGGGCCGTTCTCGGTGAAGTTGCCGGCGAAATGCTTTATCAGGTTACCGCTCCATGAGTCAGCATGATTGGGCATTTTTGGCGTCTTGTTTACTTTGGGCGGCAGTGATGTTGGTGAACACAGCGGTATCGGTATACGCAGCCTACGTCAAAGCAGAAGAATGCCAGGCGCACTTTGTGAAATCGAATCTGGTCAAGCAATACCGATTTGAACCGTTCGATAGCTTCTTGAGCCGGCTAGGAAGTATGGGAATGGTCTATTCCCTATTGGTATTCAAATATCAGCGCCGTTTAGATCCCGTCGCAATTGAAGAAGTGAGCACGTTTCCTGCACACCTGCGTCCTTGGATTGTAATTCCTGGCCACATCAATTTGTTCTGCGTTGCCTGGATGTTTGCAATGTGTGGTTGGGCCAAATACACGGGCCTGGTTTAGGGGAGTCAAGGGAGCGGACGGACGCCTGTGTTTAAAAGAACTATGCGATCCGAAACTGCGAGCCGAACTCAGGCTTGAAAAATACAAAGACATCGCCTTTAAGTCGAAGTGAAGCAGTCCAAGTACAAATAAATCTGTCACATATTCTTGATCGCCAATCAACGCGGCACCACCAACCTGGCCCAGGGCACCACCAACGGCACCGGCAACACGGCCAGTGTTGATCAGAGCGGCATGACCCAAAATGGCGACGGTTCAGCAGTTGGGCAGTGACAACCGGGCGACTGTGTTGCAGCAGTAATCGCAAGGCATAAAAAACCGCGGCCCTCGGGGGTGGGTCGCGGTTTTTTTGTGTGAGGCTGCGGCGAATTGGATGCCTGACAAGCCGCTTTCGAACGATTCGCGGCCCACTTGATGAACTCATACTGTGGCGAGGGAGCTTGCTCCCGCTGGACTGCGCAGCAGACCTAAACCCGGCAAACGCATCTCCATTGACACACCGCATTCACTGGTTTTACGACGGCTTCGCCGCCGAGCGGGAGCAAGCTCCCTCGCCACAGAAACCCTCCCGCTCCAGACTCAGCGTTTACGCCTGCGGAACGACGTTATCCAGCGCCCGATTCACCGCCAGTTCGCCCAGCATGATGATTTGCTGAAGGGCCAGCATCGTGTTGCGTTGCGGGCCTTCGAGAAACCCCGCGAAGTCGCTGGCCATGACACTGGCTGAAGCCAGGGATTCGCAAGCGTTGACCAACAGGGTTTCGGTGTCGATATCCGGGGCGATGAGGTAAATGGTGCTGGGCTTGCGTGGCGGGATCGCGCCTTTCAGCGGATTGAGATAGTGATCCAGCGCACGGTCGGCGGCTTCGTTGAGTTTTTTGGGTCGAGGGGATCGTAGGGGGAAACGTCGTCGGAGTGCGGGGGGTTGGGTGTGGCTTTGAACATGGTGAAACTCCTTTGAAAATTGGCGCCACCAAAACCCGTCGCTAAACAAATAAGGGTGGCGACTGTATGCAGGTTAGCGAACCGGTCAAAGGCACCCGGTAGACCCGAAGGTCTCCCGCACACAGTCACCATGACGAAATTGCAGACGTAAAAGCCTGCTAGAAAGTCTGGAGCATTGATGCACTTTGAATGGTCCGAGTCGCTAAACCCGACCGCTGATTGGCAGCGATGCGGAAACGATAAAGACCAGGCACAAAGCGCACAAGCCGGCGGATTCTGGCGCAGTCGTAGGCAACGGCGCAAGGAACTGTAGCTTTCAGGAAGTAACGCTAAACACAATTAAACACACCCCTCAAATCAGCACACATTCCCTGTAGGAGTGAGCCTGCTCGCGATGGCATTGGGTCAGCCGACATCAACGTTGAATGACACACCCCCATCGCGAGCAGGCTCGCTCCCACAGGGAATGACCTACATCTGCAAGTGATTGTTCGGCTGTCAGACCGCCTTCGCGGGCAAGCCTCGCTCCTACAGTGGAATGGGTGTACCTGCAAGAGATTGGTCGGCTGTCAGGCTGCCATCGCGAGCAGGCTCACTCCTACAGTGGAATGTGGGTACCTGCAAGAGATTGGTCGGCTGTCAGGCCGCCATCGCGAGCAGGCTCACTCCTACAGTGGAATGTGGGTACCTGCAAGAGAATGGTCGGCTGTCAGGCCGCCTTCGCGGGCAAGCCTCGCTCCTACAGTGGAATGTGGGTACCTGCAAGAGATTGGTCGGCTGTCAGGCCGCCTTCGCGGGCAAGCCTCGCGCCTACAAGGGGTTCGGTGTACACGCTTCGCTTTTCACCACTCATTAGGCCGAGCGTTAGCTCGCCTGCTTTTGATCTTGATCTGCCCGCCCCTTCGGGAGGCCGAGTGGAGGCGTTCATCTGGGGGTGGGCGCGTAGCGCCGTGCGGCGAAGCCGCACACATCGAGAGGAGGTCGAAGCGAAGCCGACCGGAGGCGATGCCCCCAGATGAATGCCGGAGCGAGGGAACGCCGAGCCTAGGCGAGGGGCCGGACGCTGGGGCGAAGCCTTTTGCTTACTTTTCGGCGTTTGGAAAAGTGAGTCGCTGTAAGAGCGAAACCATAAGCAGCCGTTACCGCAGAAATGGATATGTACTCAGTCAACAAGAACCAGGTCGGCCCGAAGGCCGCCTAGGTTCACTCTTCCTCACCCTCAGGCACAACCTTGTTCTGGGTCAGGTAACGATCCAGCGTCGCATTGTTGTCAGGTGAAGAATTATCCCCCGCCACCTGCCACAAACGCCGTTCGATCCCTTGGGCCAACAGGTGCCCGACAGCCGCCTCGATCGCCGACAACACACACAACTGCGCCGGCTCGTTCGTGGTGTACCCGACCTCAGCCTCAAGCAACTTCTTGAACTCGATAAACTTGAACACCCCGGCACTGCGGCCCACGGAATAAATCGTCTTGCTGGTCATCACATTCGCCAGCACCTGCCCACTGCGTACATCCACCGCCCGCAGGTTGACCGTGACCTGATCTATCCGATACTCCCGGGAAATATCGATCCCCAGGTAGCGCGCCCCTTCCCCGCCACTGCGCACATTGGTGTCGTAGGCGATGATGCCGCCTTCGAGCATCATGTTCGCCGCTTGCAGCGGTGGCAGCTCGCCCTGAATGTTCACCGGCGTATTGGGCTTCTTCTGCGAGGCGCGGATGATCTTGCGCTCGGTCAGCAGGTTTTGCAGCCCTTCACGTTCCAGCACCACAAACCAGCCGCTGGCCTGCAACGCATCCATCAACATGCTCGCCGCGCCCTGGGTCACGCTGGTCGAAAACGAACTGGCCGGGGTCGGTTTGTACTGCCCGGTCTGGTCCCGGAAGCCGTACACCACCGCCATCAACCGGCCCTTGGGTCGTGGCATGTTGATCAAGTCGTAATAGGTCGACGCCCGGGGTGTCAGGGTCGGTGATTCGGTGTCCTGCTCGGCACCCACGTTCTCGCGCAAACTGCACCCTTGCAATGCCGCCAACATCAGCCCCAGCGCTATTATTTTTTTCATGTCCGTCTCTCCCCATCGCCCAGATCCCCGTCAAGGGGCGAGGCCATTCACCTGGATTTCCGAAATTTCACCGGTCGCTCGGTCGGTCACTTCAATGGTCAGTGCACCGGAGTCGTCGACGACGTTGACGATAAAGGCGTCGGTGGACAGGCTCCCGGTGTTGCCCGTGGAGATGTTGTCCAGCAACTGCCCCAGCAGCCGCGACTGCAACTGGCTGGTGAAGCGTTCGAGGGCCGAAGTCCCGGCCACAGACGTGCGGTTTTTCAGGTCAGGATCGTCGTAGTCGTTTTGTGCCTGGGCGTTGTTCAGCAACCAGGTGCCATTCAACGGGTTGCCGCCGAACGAAGGGTTGATGGGCGTGTAAACCAGCTCCGTGGCCTGCACCAGGCTGCAACTGCCCAGCCCGATCAACCAGAGCCCGAGGTTCCGTGAGACCGTTGTCGTTTTCATAATTCGTCCCTCTCAAGGTCCGTAGTGTCCTGCAACAAGGCTTCCAGCTTGCGCTGGACAATCTGTCCGCGAACCCAGTCGGCGGCGTCATAGGCCTCGTCCTTGAGTTCCACGGTGTTCGGCGGCAGGAAGCGTCGATAAACCAGTCGCTGCTGATATTCCACGGTCACCAGACTGCCCCAGCGTGCCGAAGGTCGTTCGCGTACCACCAGGTTGAAATCCATCGGGCTGGTGGCACGCAGGCGTTCACTGAACGAGTAGTAAAAGTCGTGACCGATGTGCGAGATCGTGTCATCGACGATAAAGCCCAGCATCTCGTCCTCCTCGCCGGCGCTGGCGAACGTCGCCACGCATGCGAGGATCAGGGCCGGCAGCCAGTGGCGGTTCATGGCGACACCGCCTGAGGCGATCCGGCCTGGGTTTTCACCGGCCCCGAAGCACCATCGAGGAAGGCTTTCTCGGCCACGAACTGCCAGTCCTTGTAGCTCGCCATGCCGGTGAAGTCCGACCACTGGCTGGGAAAATCCGACTGCTTCAGCGGCAGGTCCGTGGAAGGACTGCTGAGGCCGGTGATGCGTCCGTCGAACCCACGCATCAGCGTCCATTCACCGCCGCCGATCGGGTCCGGGTAGAGCTGGCGAATGTGATGTTTAGGCGTTGGAAAACGCTCGTCCTGCAACAGGTCTTCAAGTTCTTTCGGGTACTGCGCCAGCCCCGGAGAACTGCGGTAATAACTGCGCAACGCCTGGGCGTATTGCGTGCCGACCCACAGCAACTGACGTTCGCGATCACGGCGCGAGGCGGTTGACCACAACTCGCCGGCACTGGCCAGGCCCATGCCCATCAGCATGATCAGAAACAGCACGCCCAGGTACGTGAACCCGGCCTCGTCGGCGGGCTTACCACTCGGAATAAAGGCTGCCATCACGCGCCCTCCCTGTGGCTCCGCTTTTGATATCGGCGACCCCGCCCGGTACGCCGTCAGGCGGCGCGACCAGCACCCAGAGGTCCTTGCGTTCGGAAATCGGGTCCATTGGCGGGTTGCGCAAGTAGCGCTGCTCCACCAGTTGTTCCAGGGAATCGGGATAGCGCCCGGTGTCGCCGTAGTAGTGATCCAGGGCTTCGCGCATGGCCGACAGGCTCTGGCGCAGCGTGGTTTCTTTCGAGGCCTCGAGGCTGTTGAAATAACGTGGCAAGGCGATGGTCATCAGGGTCGCGATGATTGCCATGACCACCATCAGCTCCAGCAGGGTAAAACCCTTTTCCCGACGCATGATTCACCACTCCTTGTACGCTATGCCGTTGAGACCCTTGCCGCGTGCATGGGAGTAAACGTCAAAGACGTCTTCGCCCTCCCGCGGGTTCTGAGCCGTACTGTCGTAAGAGCGCAAGCCCCAACCACCTTCATCGTCACGCTTGACCGGCGTCAGCGGGTCATGGGGCACGCGCCGTAAAAAGTAGAACTTGGCACCCTTGGCGCTGCGCACATCACGCACACCTTCCACCAACACTTGCAGGTTCGGTGGATAGCCGCTGCTGTTCAGCGACTTCTCGATGTAACCGGCGTCGAAGGCGCGTTTGTAGGCGTCGATGGCGTCGCGGATCTGGTACAGCGCCGCACGCAATTCCTGCTCTTTGCCCCGGCGCACCACGGTCTCGGTCAGCGGCGCGGCCATGCCGGCCAGCAGGCCGATCAGGGCCAGCGTCACCACGACTTCGATCAAGGTAAAACCACGTTGCGAGGCGTTCATGATCAAGGCTTCTCGACGACAACAGTGGTGGAATTGACCGCAACCGGCCGATCGATGTGTTCATTCTGAATCGGCGCCTGCATCCGCCGGTCAGGCGCCTGGATGTGCATGCTGGTTTCGGTGCCGGTGGGGAATTCCATGTCCGACGGGCTCTGGTACGGCAGGTTGCGCACGATGCGCGGGGTGATAGAGAGCACCAGTTCCGATTTGCCGACGGTGTCCTTGTTACTGCCGAACAACCGGCCAAGACCGGGAATGTCGCCCAGGCCCGGAATCTTGTTGCCGGTGGCGCCATGGTCGTTACGCACCAGGCCAGCAAGGATCTGGGTTTCGCCGTCATGCAAGCGCAGCGTGGTCTGGGCATTGCGGGTGTCGACCTGAACCGGAATCGTGCCTTGGCGGGTCGGTTCCAGTGGCGTGGCGTTACTGACTTCGAGTGCGATCTTGATCGCCACTTCATTGTTCAGATGGATGGTCGGCTGCACTTCGAGCTTCAGACCGACGTCCAGGTAGGTGACGCTTTCAGTGATCACCGGACCTTGGGTCGACGGCACGGAGGTGGCGCTGATGATGGGCACACGCTGACCGATGTGGATGCGCGCCTGTTCACGGTTGCTCACGCGAATCACCGGGCTGGCCAGGGTGTTGATGTCGTTGTCCTGGGCGTTGATCTTGGCCTGAGGCGATGGCGAGATGGTGATCCGGCTGGAGTTGATGCCTTTGAGTTGATCGAGCAGGGTCACGGCCGAGCCGTCGCTGTTGACCACGCCGAAGGTGTTCGGCCATTGCAGTCCCAGGTCGAGAATCCGCTGAGTCGCGACTTCCATCACCTCCACTTCCAGCACCACTTCAGGATTGGACTGGTCCTGCGACTGCAAGAGTTTTTCGGCCATGCGTATGGCGTCTTCGGTGTCGCGCATGGTCAGGGTGTTGAGGCGTTCATCGACAAACACGTCACGGGTCTTGAGCATGGTCTTGATCATGTTCAGCGCGGTGTTGGCATCGATGCTGGTCAGGTAGAACGTGCGCATCACCAGCTCTTGATAATCCTTGAGCTTCTGCGGCGAGTCCGGGTAGATCAGCAAGGTGTTTTCGTTCACCACTTTCTGATGCAGCTGGTTCTGTTGCAGCAGCAGTTCCACGGCGTCTTCGATGCGCACGTCACGCACGAAGATGGTGGCTTTCATGTCGGGGCGCAGATCCTTGTCGAAGATGAAGTTCAAACCGGCGACCTGGGACAGCACTTCGAAGATGGTTTTCAGGTTGGCGTCGCGAAATTCCAGGGTCACCGGCCGGTCGAGACGGGTGCGCAGTTGCGGATAAGGGATGACGTTGCGGCTTTGCACCAGACGAATATTGTCTTGCAACTCCAGGGCACCGCCATTCTTGGGGTCCAGTTCGAGGATCTGTTTCACCTGACGGTCGGCGCCGTAGATGTCGCCGCGACGCAGGTCACCCCGGGCCAGTTCGAGTTTGTCATCAAGACTGCGCATGTGCTCTAGCTGGCGCATTGAATCCTGGGCGCGGCGGTTGTTGGGTTCAATGGTCAACACCCGGCCATACTCCAGACGGGCCGAAGCGAAATCACGCTGGGCGCGATCCATGTCGGCCTGGGTCAACAATGCCGTCACGGCACGGGCACGGCCGCTGGTCAGCGCCAGGTGCAGCTCGGTATCCCGAGGGTTTTCCTTCAGCCCTTCCTCAATACGCGCCAGGCCGGCTTCGTACTGCCCCGACTCCATCAGGTCGGTTGCTTCCTGCTTGGCGACCTGCGCCGAACTGCACGCAGCCAGCCCTACGCATATACAAAGATTCATCAACAAACGGGAACTGTTCATTGCGTGCTCCCCACAGACAAGGTCTGGGACAAATGCAGAGGCAGGTAGACAAAGCTGAGTTCCACATCGGAAATCCCCTCGATCCGCCAGGTGTCGTCGATCACATCCCCTTTGCGCACGACGTATATTTTCTCGCCGTTCTGCAAAAACACTTGCAGGTCGGAACGGTCATTGAGCTTGCCGACGAACTGGAAAGGCATCGGCGGTACGCTGGGGACTGGCACCACCGGGGTCTGGTTGACGGGTTGTTCGGTGACGCTGGCCAGCATCGGTGCAGCCTTCCAGCTGCGGGCGGCGAACAGATCGCCGGACGGGCTCAGGTCCTTGATCACCGCGGGTTTGCCACTGGCTGAAGCGGCCGGCAGCGTGCCGCGTATTTTGCTTTTGGCGGGCGTAGCAGCGGTCGCAACCGACGCCTCGCCTTCGTCCGAAGGCATGAAGTAATCAGGCCCCCAGGTCAGCGCCGCGGCTACGCCGAAGAACGCCACCCAGCCCACTACGCGTTTGGTATTCATCATGACCTCGACAGGTAAAGGGTCATGCGGATCCGCCCGGTCAGGTCGGTGTCGGCGATTTTTTTACGCTGAAACTCCACGTCCTCCACCACCACGGCCGGCAACTGGCCGAGCAACGCGTGCAGGAAGCGCCGCAGTTGCGGGTAGCTGCCCCGCACCGGCAGCAGAATCTGATAACGGGCCAAGTGGGTCTTGGGGTCGATGCCCAATGAATATTCACCGCGCGCCAGGGTGATGTGTTCCTGGGCCGCCAGCGCGTAGATCTTGTCGATGGCCACCGTGGCCTGGGGCTGCGACGGCAGTTTGCTGCGAAAGTCGTCGAGCTGACGTTGCGGCACCACCGGGGCGGCAACACTGCCGTCTTCAACCTTGGCCAGGTACTCGCCGGCTTCGCGGGTCTGCTGGCTGAGGGTTTGCAACGAATTCCAGTCCGGCATCAGGCTACCCAGGACCCAGGCCAGCGCCAGCAGCAACATCGCCAAGCCTGCCAGGCCGGGCATACCCAGGCCTTGCAGGTATTCGTGGACGATCAATCTAGGGATTCGCATCGCCGATCTCCCAGCTAGCCGACAGGTTGAATTGCACCGGTTGTTCCGGCGATTTCACGACAATTTCGTGGCTGAGCAGCGACACATCCGAGAGCTCGTCGCTGGCTTCGAGACGGCGGTGGAAGTCGAGCATCGCTTCCAGGTCCCGTGCTTCGGCGCTGATGCGCACCTGACCCTTGCGGGCATCCGGGGTCAGTGTCAGCAAAGCGATGTTGTCGCGCGGCATCGCTTCGAGCATGGCGAACAGACGTTCCCAGGGCCGGCGCAGTTGCTGCGAGACCTTGCGCATTTCTGCCAGGTTCTGTGCTTGCTCGCGGGTTTCGGCCGGGCTCAAAGTGACTTTGCTGCCGGTGTCGCCGGTGAGTTCGCGCTGGGCGCTTTGCAGATGGCCTTGCTGTTTCGAGGTCTGTTCGGCGACGTGCTGCTGGGCGACAAAACAGGTCACCACCAGCACCACGCCGCCCGCCAGCAGGCTCCAGCCCAATGGGCCCGAGCGGCGGCGCGGCTGGAAGTCGAGCGTCAGGGCGCGCATATCAGGCCACCGCCCGGGACATCACGTACAAACAATCGTGTACGGCTGTCCGGTCTTCTTCGAGGGTGCGCAAGTGCACACCGGGTACGTCGGGCTGTACCTCGATCCGCGCTGGCGCGTGCAGGTAAACGTTCAGCGGCCGTTCGCTGGTGGAGGCTTGCAACTGGCTTTCCCGGCCGATCAGCGCGGTCAGTGCGGCATCGCTGTCGCTGCTGCCCACCGAACGCACCGAGGTCCATCGCCCTTCCCTGGCCAGCAGCAAGACACTGCGTACCGGCTCGGCGACCACGAACAGGAAGTCACCGGCGTCGAGGCTTTTATCGAAGTGATTGAACGCCGCCATCAGGTACGGCTGTACCGACCGCAGGCGCAGGCCGCGACCGCTGACCAGATTGCGCAAATGCGTCAGCAAGTCTTGCGGCAGCGCGGTGGCGATCCGGTCGTAACCCGCAGGTTCAGCCGACAGCACCATGCTCCAGGGTTGGGCCGGTACACCGTAGAGGTCTTCGAAACACAGTTGGGCAAACCCGAGCAATTCGTCGGGGCTGCTGATCTGTTCGCTCCAGGGCACCAGGCAGAAGCGGCTGAAGTGACCGGAGACCACCACGCTCAGTTCCGCGCCGGCCGGGGCGTGTTCGCCCAGCAAGCGGTCGAGGGTTTCGAGGGCGACGGTCCAGGCATGGAAGCCTTCGTCGATAAAGCCGACGCTGCCCAGCCACAAGGTGTCGCCACCCTTGCGCTGACCCAGGCCGACACCACTGGCGCCGAGTACGGCGACATAACGATCACGAGACAAAAGTGACACGATTGATCTCCTCGAGCGTGGTCCGCCCCTCAGCTACCAGTTCCAGAGCGGACTCGCGCAACAAGCGCAAGCCACGTTTGCAAGCGTGTGCCTTGATTTTCGAAACGGGTTGGCGCTCGACGATCATCTGCCGCAGTTCGTCGTCCAGGTGCAGCAGCTCGGCAATCGCGGTCCGCCCGCGATATCCGGTGCCGCGGCAATGGCCGCAGCCTTTGCCATGGACGAAGCGGTAGTGATCGACCTTTTGCGGATCGAGCCCTGAGAGGCGTAGTTCTTCATCGGTCGGGGTGCTCGGCGCGCTGCAACTGGCGCACACCAGGCGGATCAGCCGCTGGGCGAGCACGGCGTTGAGGGCCGAGACGAGGCTGTAAGGGTCGATTTCCATCTGGGTGAACCGGCCAATCACGTCGAACACGTTGTTGGCGTGAATGGTGGTGAACACCAGGTGCCCGGTCAGGGCCGATTGCACGGCGATCTGTGCGGTGTCGGGGTCGCGGATCTCACCGACCATGATCTTGTCCGGGTCATGGCGCAAGATCGAGCGCAGGCCACGGGCAAAGGTCAGGCCTTTCTTTTCATTGACCGGGATTTGCAGCACGCCCGGCAGTTGGTACTCCACCGGGTCTTCAATGGTGATGATCTTGTCCACGCCGTGGTTGATCTCGGTGATCATGGCGTAGAGCGTGGTGGTCTTGCCGCTGCCGGTCGGGCCGGTCACCAGCACCATGCCGTAGGGTTCGGCGGCCAACCGGCGCAGCTGGCGCAGGGTGTTTTCTTCAAAGCCCAGGGCTTGCAATTGCACGCCGCTGACCTTGTCCGCCAGGTCCTGTTTGTCGAGCACCCGCAGCACCGCGTCTTCGCCAAAAATGCTCGGCATGATCGAGACCCGGAAGTCGATCTGCCGGCCGCTGATGCCGATCTTGAAGCGACCGTCCTGGGGCACGCGTTTTTCGCCGATGTCCAGTTCGGCCATGACTTTGACCCGGGAGATCACCTGCTCGGCGAACTCGCTGCCCTGGATTTTGCTGATGTTGTTCAGCACGCCGTCGATCCGGTACTTGATCACCAGACCGCTGCCGGTGGTGCCCAGGTGGATGTCGCTGGCGTGCATTTTCAGCGCGTCGTAGAGGGTCGAGTTGACCAGTTTGACCACCACGCTGGCGTCTTCACTGATGCTGGTCAGGGACAGGCTTTGCAGGGTGTCGATTTCGACATTGGCGTCGGCCTGGGCGTTGAGCGATTCCACCGCGTGGAAACTCTCTTCGTGACGCGCCAGGTAGGCTTTCAGGTCGTCGGCATGCACCAGGTACAGCGGCGCGCCGTGCAGGCAGTCGTCGATCCACGCCAGACGGGTTGTGTCGAACGGGTCGGCAAACACGCCAATGACCGCTTCGTCATGACGCAGCAGGATGAATTCGCGCTTGAGGCATTGGGCCAGGGTGACCCGGTCGAACACCGGGGTGGCTTGAAACAGGGTGTCGGTGTCGAGCACCGGATAATGCAGGGTAGCGCCGAGGCACTGGATGAAGGGCATGGGGGCCAGTTCGCACAACCCCCCGAGGGCCTCCAGAACCCGCTCGCCGGAACCGGTTGCCAGGGCCCGGGCCTGGGCCAGTTGTTCACTGGAAAAGCGAGACGGTACACATTCCAACTGCGCCGGTTCTACGGCAAGGGATAGACGGTCCATGGCATGCTCTCCAACGCCGGGGGCTTTGAGCCCTGTCGACGCGGCAGGCCATTGCGGCGTATGCCGGAACGTCTTGTCGCGCCACTACTCCCCGGTGAGCAATTGTTGGTCGTCTGGTGCCTTGGAGGTCGATGGAGTTCGTCGACGATCTGCCAGCACCCAACTGCCGTCGTACAACTGCAGCGGGAAGCTTTCGGTCCTGCTCTGGCGTCGTTCGACGAATCCTTCGGACTTGCTCATGCCTGCTTTGGGTTCGCGCTCCATCCCCAAAAGGTCACAGACTGCACGGGCCAATTCCGCCAATGGAAACGGTTTGAACAGGATATGGCTGACTCCCAGTTGCCGGGCCCGCTCACAGACTTCAGCGGTTGGGTGCCCGGTAATCAGCACAAAATGGCAGTTCCTGTTCTGGCGGACGGCATCGAGCACCTGAAAGCCTTCCATGTCTGGCAAGCGGTAATCGAACACCATCACATCGGGTGAAAAACGTTCGGCTTCGCCGATGGCCGTTTCACCGTTGTGAGCTATCCGGACTTCCAGCGCTTGCGCCTGCAGGTATCCCTGGAGGTTTTCCGCCAGCAGCTGTTCGTCTTCAACAACCAGTACTTTGTTTAACAAGGTGGACTCCTTGAAACCGCAGGTCCGATATTCGTGCCTGGGAGTACGCGCCTTAATTAGGCTAACGCACACTTCATGCCAGACTGAGCGCCGGTTTTCGACCGCTTCATCTCTATGATTTTCATGAAAAAACCTTTTCGTTCAGGAACCCCGTCCCCCAAAGGCGGGGAAGCGCTCGGAATTGCCCCTGAAGCTTTCCCCACATTTGGGGGGGAACCTTCAATCGTCGTCAATCCGCTCGATTCGATTGCTTGATCGCAACTGCCCCAGAACTTGTAGACGAGCCTGGGACTTTTGCTGTCGGGCAAGGTAAGCCCGAACCATTTCAAGTCCCTGAGCTTCTGAGACATCGGCCGCCTCCTGGTGGTTCTGTAGGTAGATCAAATGCCAGCCCAACGGTGTGCGCACTGGCGCGCTGACGGCCCCCGGCGCCAGCGCAAATGCCGCGGCTTCGAATTCCGGCATCATGCGCCCACGGGGGAAATAGCCCAGATCCCCGCCTTCGGTGGCGGAAGCATCTTCGGAGCCGGCCCGGGCAATGCTGGCAAAGTCCTCGCCCTGGCTGATTTTCACCCGCATCTCTTCTAAGCGTAGCCGGGCGGCTTCAACGGTGGCGGCATCGGCGCCCTGAGGCACTTTGACCAGGATGTGCCGCGCCTGGATTTGCTCGGGAGTGCTCATTTCGGCGCGGTGTTCCTCGTAGAACGCGCGGACCTGTTTTTCGTCCGGCTCAGCCACCTGGAGCAGGTCGGCGAACACCTTTTGCGCCGCGAGCTCACGGCGCGTGTACTCGATAAAGGTGGCTTCGTCGAAACCGGCGTCTTCCAGCCGACGGGCGAACACCTCGGCACCCCCCATCGCTTGCCGCGTCTGCTCAACCTGGCTTTGTACGACCTCATCGCTAATCTTCACCCCGCGTTTGCGCGCTTCCTGCCACAGCAACTCCTTGTCGATCAGCGCATCCAGTGCTTTCTGGCGCAATTGCTTGTACGCCTTGGGGTTGCGAATGCTGCCCACTGCGCGGCCCTGGTCCTCCAGGTATTCGGCAAAATAGCGCTCGAGACGGAACTCGGAAATTTCCTCGCCATTGACCCGTGCGGCAGCCGGGCCGTTGCTGCAGAAGGCCACGGGGACCCACATCGTCAGCAGAATCAGCAGCGTCTTGAGTTTCATCATCAGCCCTCTTTTCAGGGTGTCACTGCAATCGGTTTGTATGGTGCGACCAGAAAGAAGCGCTGCTCGGGCAAATCTACGGTGACGATGTGGGCACCACTCAAGCCCAGTCGGCGACCCGGACCGAAGCTGAGCAGCGGGGTCAGCCCGGTGTCGAAATCGTGCAACCCTTCCAGGGCACTGATGAGTTTTTCGCGGCTGGCGTCGCGCCCGGCCTGTTTCATGCCTTCGCTGAGCAGCAGCATCGAGCTGTAGGCGCCGACTTGCAGCACCGCGTGCTCACCGCCGAGCCCCTGGTGCTTGCGCAGTTGCGTCAAGGCCAGGCGCCCGGCCAGCGTCCAGTCACTGGGCACGAACGGATAGGCCAGAAACACTCGCCGGGAAAACCCGCTGGGCAATTGAAACAGGTCACCTGCCACCTGATTCGACGCGGCGAACAGGTAAGGCACCTGCCCCGCCGTTTGCAGGCGCTCGGCGAAGCGACTGAAACCGACGCCGCTGCCCAGGTAAAACACCGATCGCGAGCCCAGCGGCAACTCGTCCCGCGCCGAGTTGTAGGCCTGCAGCCGCACTTGCTGCCAGGCGTGATCTTGCAGGTACTGGCCGAGGTGCTGCGCCGCCTCCTGTTGGCTCGGCTCGTCCGGGTAGACAATCAGCGTCGGGCCCTGGAGCAAGCGCAAATTGGCGGCACCGTAGTCGGCCAAGGCGATCAGTTGCTCGCGCAGCCCTGACAGCGGTTCGAAAATCTGCCGACTGGCCGGGGCCATGCCCTGCAACGAGAGCGGCCCGATCAGTGGAATGCCGGCGCGTTCCAGCCGCGTGACCAGTTCGGTGTCGAGCGCAGGTGCCAGTGGTGCGATCAGGGCGAACACCTGTTCCTGCTCAATCAAGCGATCCAGCGCCTGTTTGGCACTGGCGCGGTCCGGGCCCGGATCGAGGATAGTCAGGCGCAATTGCCGGCCATGGATCCCGCCCGCCTCGTTAATCCGCGCCACGCTGCCCTTGAGCACCGCCGCCACCGTGGCGCCCTCCGTGCTCAGCGGCCCCTGCCTCGGCAACAAGGTGCCCAAGTGCAGGCTGTCGGCGGTCAACCCGGGGTCGCGATCATCGGCCACGCGCTTGAGGTAGGCCGTCAGGTTGCGCTGATCATTCATCGACAGCACGAACCGGGGCATCGCCGGGTCGAGCCGATTATTCGCCGAATCGCGCCCATCCTGGATCGCCCGGACCAGTGCGCCCTCGGTGTAGGCCGGGTAGTTGCGACCGTTGATCTGCTGTTGCCCGTAACTGCTGGAGAGCCGCGACCAGCTGATGTCCGGCGGCCGTACCCCGCCTTCGGGTCGCCCCTGGGCATCGGCGCCATGGCAATTGGCGCAGGGCAGGCTGGTGGCGGGCAGCAACATGCCCGCCGCGCCCACCCGAGCCATGATCGGCTCACCGCTTGCCGACACGCCCTCGCGATACAGCCGTTTACCGGCGCTTTCGCTGGGGCTCAGCGGCAACGCATTGGCGGCGAGATTGATGCCGCCAATCAGTAGCAGGCCGAGGACGAGGGCAATGTTCATGGCGCGTGCTCAACGACTGGCCACGGGCATTGTCAGCAACTGCAAGCGCTGGGCAATGGCGGCGGCCGGTGCATCGGGACGGATCTTGCTCCAGCGCTTGTTGGCCACGTCACCGACAATCAGCTGCGTCGAGTGCTGCTCGGGAGTCGGCACAATCTGGCCGATGCGCCCCAGTACAAGGTCCATTTGTGCCTTGTCGCCGGTGAGAAAAAGCCAGTGGGGGCCATCGACGCCCTGCTTCAAGGTGTAAGCCTTGAGTACCGCCGGCGTATCGCGCAGCGGATCACTGGTAAGGGAGATAAAGGTGATGCCATCGGCCTTGTCGCCCAGCACTTCGCGGACTTCCTTGAGCTTTTGGGTGATCAGCGGGCAGGCATCGTTGCAACTGGTGAAAATCACGTTAAGCAACACCACGCGGTTTTGTAGCGCGTCACTGTAGAAACGCAGCGTGTTGCCGTTCTGGTCCTGCAACGGCGTGTCGGTGAACCAGGTTTTCGCATCCCGGGTGCCGGTTGCCGGTTGCGCAGCGGCCACGGTAGGTGCGGGCTCTGTGTGGCCTTCATGGGAGAACGCCATAAAGCTGATGACGCAAAAACACATCGTAAGGAAGATCAAGGCGAGGGCTTTCATGGTTGGTGCTCCATGGCAATGGCCGTGTGTTTGGCGTGGGCGTTGCGCTGGCCGCTGAGTTTCTCGACCTGGCGGGTCAGCACGGTCGGGTCGGTAAAACCGTAATAGCGTGTCCAGTGGCGGCTGTTGCCGTCCCCCACCAGAATCAGCGGTTGATGGCTTTTGAAGTCACCGCTGAAGGAGCCGAGGCCCTTGAGGGTTTCGTTGATCGACTGCGAGCTGCCGGTCAGCCAGCTCCAGCCCGGCCCCTTCTGGAAGCTGCGGGCGTAGTCGTTGAGGCGCTTGGCGTCATCGCGCTGCGGGTCGATGCTGATGGACACCAGTTGCACCTCCTCGCCGACCCGGGCGCCGAGTTGCTTCTGCACCTTGCCCATGATCGAGGACACCACGGGGCACACCGTGGTGCAGCTGGTGTAGATGAAACTCATGACCACGATTTTGTCGGTCACCAGGTCCTTTTCCAGACGCACCGGTTTGCCGTTCTGGTCCACCAGCGCAACGTCGGCGAATTTGACCTGGGCGCTTTCCGAACTGGCACTTTTGGCCGGCATGTCATGCCCGGCGTGTTCATCCGCCGAGTGCGCCAGGGCCTGGCCGATGCCGACGGCCAACAGGCAGAACGTCAGCAGTCCACGGTGTGCGAATCGGTTCATGTCGGTTTCCTCTTCAGTGGGCATCGCCGGGAATCACCCGAACGCTGGCAAAGGTCTTGTCATCGAAACTCGCGCCAAGGGACGCCGCGCGAACGTGCAGGTACCAGGCGCCGTTCTGGTCGAGGGTCACCGGGGCTTCATAGATGCCATTGCCCACGTCAAGGGCCGCGACTTGCTGGGCCCGGGAAGTCGGAGCACGGAAGTAGCGCACCTGAACGTCCTTGACCCCGCTGCGCTGTGCCTTCTGCTGGCCCTGAACAATGCGAAACCGCACGGTGTAAGGGCTGCCGAGGGCGGCCGTGGACTTATCGAGCATGAACTCGACTTTTGGCACGCCGGGGAGCGTGGCGAGGTTCGGGTCTGGCTCAACCAGCGCCGTGAAGCAATGGATGATGTTCGGCTGGTTGAGCAGGAACGCCACGTCGAAACGCCCGGCGGCTGGGAGCTTGATCCGTGAACTGTAAAGCCCTGGCTCGACCTCGCGCAGGCTGCGGTCGATGACCATGGCGGCCCGCGCCACCTGCCCGCGATTGGGGTAGCCGGACATCGGCGCGTTCATGCCTTCGGCGTAGAAATAGGTGGTGTTGTCCACCGGGTTGACCACGAACACCGCGTTGTCGTCCCGCGACACCGCCAGGCTCGAAGCCAGGGGCAAATCACCGGCCAGTCGTGGCGCCTGGGGCCCGGCTTCGAAACCCTGACTGATCGGCGTGCGGCCGGCCCCCAACGACGAAAGGTTGATCATCGTGACCTTGGCCGAGGCCAATCCACGGATGTAGGCGTAGGCCTTGGTGAACACCACTTGGTAGGGTTCGGCGGATACGTCCAGCTCGTGGATCATCGAATCGGTGGCCGCGTCGATCACCGCCACCTGGTTTTCCAGGGTGTTGAGGACGATGCCAAAACGCCCGTCCGCACTGAACCCCATCGGGCCCAGGCCCTGTTTCATTTTGATCACCCGCCGAACCGCGAGGCTGGCGGTATCGACCACGGTCACGCTGCCGTCCTTGCCGTCGGCGACATACACCGCTTGGGACAGCGGCGAGTACGCCACCGACAGCGGGTGCGAGCCGGTCTTGAGTTGCTTGCTGATGGTCAGACTGGCGATGTCGATGATGCTCAGGGTGCCGTCGTCGCGGTTGCTGACGAAGGCAAAACGGCTGTCTTTGCTGAAGGCGATTTCATGGTGCCCGGCCCCGGTGGCCAGGTGTTTGAGTGGCTTGAGGCTGCGGGTGTCGATCACCGTGACCCCCGACTGCTCGGCGGTCTTGGCATTGTTGCCGACCCACAGCAGGCGCTCGTCCGGCTGCAAGGCTACGCGCACCGGGTTGCTGCCAGCGGCGACCGAGTCGACCAGCTTGAACTGCTCGCTGTCGATCACCGCCACTGCATCGGCGGTCGGCATGGAGACGAACACCCGTTTGTTGTCCTTGGGCGTGGTCCAGTCCATCGGCGGTTGCTTGATATCAATCCGCGTCATGGTGCTGGTGATGCCGCCCACCGACACCGACGGGTCGACCACCGAGACACTGGCGTCGCGGTTCATCACCAGCAGGAAGTAGCTGTTCAGGTCGAGCAGCGGCCGCGCGCCAATGCTGGATTTGAGGAAGACCCCGACCCGGGATTTGCAGCTTTGCTCGCGGCCCTGAGCCTTGTCGGCGGCGATGGTTTCCGGGTCCAGCCAGGCGCCGGGATTGACGCCCGACAACGGCTGGCCCGAGGCACTGTCGCTGACGCGGAACTGCACGTCGGCAAACTCGCCTTCACGCAGCACGCCGTCCTGGGCCAATGACTTGACCTCAAGCGCCACCGAAATCCCGTCTCGGGAGAGGTTCTGACCGCTCCAGGTGTCCGGCAGTGCGACTTCGCTCAGCAGGTTGGGCGGCGCGGTGCGCCAGACGCCGAAGCTGATGAGTGCCACTGCGACGACCAGCCCACAACCGGCGATTTTTGTAGTCCTGTTCATTACCCTCTCCCCTTACAGATCTGTGCCTGCCTTGTCCCTTGTAGGTGCGAGCGGTGTCAGCCCCCCAATTCCTGGCTTTACGGTGCCGGTGCCGGTTCTGGCTCGTTGGTCACCCGCAGTAATCCCCAAAGCCCGGCGGTGTTGCCGTAGGCGCCGTAATCACGGAACAGGTAGTCGCCCGGTATTGCGTTGCTGCCCCCGGCGCTCGGGTGCATGAAGCTGAAGTGCGCCGCCGGCAGGATGCTTTCACGAGCGCCGATGTACATCGACATCGGGTTGTAGCCGAACCGCACCGAGCCCACCCCAGGAGTTGCCATCGGATAACCCCCGGTATCGCTCTTCTCCGACTGGAACGGGTTGACCGACCAGACGTGACCGTCCAGTTGGAAGGTCGTGCCGCGACTGCCACCGGTCGGCATCAGGATGTGGGTGCGGAACGGTTGCCCCGGTTTCACATACAGCACCGGTGTCTGAGGATCGCCCCCGATCAGCGCATTGCTGTACGCCATATGCGCGTTAGGCACGTCACCGTAACCGGCGCCATTGGCGTGCCCGAACGGCGCATCCGGCGCCAACCCGAAGCGGAACCAGATCGGCTCGGCCTTGTAGTTGATGGCCATGCTCGAGTTGTCCTGTGGATCGGTCGGCACACCAAAGCCTTCGGCGGCAATACCTTCCACCGGCCGACCGTTGGCCCAGCGGATGTTCAACGCTTTCTGCCAGACCATCGCAAAGTCGCGGTAAGTGGTCTGCCCTGGTGCCGTGACCGTTGCGTTGGTTTTACGCGCATCCTCAACCCAGGTTGCGCCGACCGGCAGGATGGTCATCGCCCCACCCAAGCCTTTCTGCGGTTGTTTGATGAGGTCCGCCGGCGTGATATTCAGTCCGCCGAACTCCACCGCCGTGGCGTTGATGTTGTCGACACTGCGGCCCAGTTGCGAGATCGGCTTGCCTTCACGCTCCAGGTGCCCGGCGTAGTACTGATAAGTACGGGTCGGGTACGCGCCGCTGTTGCCGATGCGCGGTGGCACGGTCTGGATCGGGTTGGCGCCGACATTGGTGCCATCGGATTTGGTGATGTCATACGCCAGCAGTTGTGCATGCAGGCCAACGTGGCTCGACGGCCGCAGCAGGTTGTTGGTGAAGATGGTCGAGCCCTGGCCATTGTTGCGATCTCGCTTGACCAGCCCTTGCATCACGGCAGTCTGGGTCAGGTCGGGCATGACCACAGGCAAGCGGTTTTCCAGGGTGACGTTGATGCAGTCACCCGCCGCCGCGCGTAATACCAGCGGCTCCACCGGTACACCTGGTTTCATTTTTCCAGTGAGCGGATCGAGGTCGGATTTGCGCACGTACAGGATCGCAGTCGGATCATGCAACGGGCCGCTTTGACCGCCGATGGTGATGGTTTCGCCATCTTCAGGATCGACCACGGTGACCTGAGGGATGTTCACCGGCCGCGAGTTGAACACCAGGGTGCCACCCGCCGGGTTCAACGGCCCACCCACGTGTTGCCCGATACCGGCCGGATCGCCGATGGTCAGGTTCAACGGATTGCGCAGGATGTCGTTGGCCAGCGCCGCAACCACTTCATATTTGCGTTGCACGGTCGGCCGGGTGCCGATGCCGTTCGGGTTGGCGCCATACCGTGGGCAGATGCCATCGAACGCCACGGTGTTGCGCATACCGGTCGGTTTCGGGTTGTTTGGCAGTGCGAACAGATCGCTGCGCTGGGTCGTGTAGTTGCGCATCACGCCCCAGATACCGTTCCAGTAACCTTCAATCGAAGCGTCCATCGAGTACAGGTAATCCCCCGTGGCCGCCGCCGAACTGGAGAGCATCGAGACCGGCGCGTTGAAACCCAACTGTTCGGAGATACCGACCATCTGCGACGAGCGCCAGCCGGAGTTGGAGCTGTTGCCGAAGCCGGAACCGCTTTGCAGCCATTTCACGCCGTGCAGGGTCACGTTGTGCTCTTCTTCGTGACCGCCGGCATGCACCCGCAGCCGCACGTTGTCACCGGTGTAAGTGCGCAACATTGGCGTGAACGGGTCACCCGGTTCCGCGCCGCCACGGTTGACGTGTGGCGGGAACAGTGTGGTGCCGCCGGTTGGACCGGTGGCGGCGGTGACCAGGTTCGGTGCCAGGTTCATCGCCGGGATGGCGCGGTCGGTACGGCTTTGCATGGCGTACGCCAGGTCGCCGCCGAGGCCGTCGGCCTGCATGCCGCGCTTGCCGTCCGGGCCGACCTTGTTCGGGTCGTAGACCCGCAGGGCCAGCGGTTCGTTGCGGTAGTTGACCACGAACATGCCGGGGTCATCGACCGAAATCGCCTGTGGGCATGGCCGAGTCGGACAACCCGGCACCATACCGCCCTGCACTTCGATGATGCCGTCGAGCAAGGTGCTGGCGTTGTTGCGCACTGGCGGGTTGATCGCGTAGCGGAAGCTGTCCGCGGTGGCCGGGAAGGTTTGTGGATCAGGCACGCCGTTAGGACCGGCGCCCACATACACTCCGGCTTCATAGGCGTGCTGGAAGTCGCTGTACTCGAGGAAGAACTCACGGAAGCTGTCGTTCTTGCCGTCGCCGTCGATGTCCCCGGTGGACACCACCGCTTGCCACGACGTCGGCCCGCCGTCCTGGCGCGCGCCGCTGTACAAAGGCTCGCCGGTTTCGGCATGGAACCAGGTGGAACCGGCCGGTTCAGCCAGTACGGTGGCGTACAGGCCAATCTGTTGGTGAGTCGATGGGCCCAGGTGGTCATGGGTAAAAATGGTCCCCAGTCCACGGTCGACACCTTTGGCGTTTACCACCGGATCGGCGAACCAGCGCTGCATCGCCGTGCGCGCGCCCACCCAGTCCGCCCGGCCAAATTGGCCGAAGTACGGGTGATTCCTGGCTTTTGGACAGGCCGGTGTGCCGTCACGTGGATCGGTGCCTTCGCACTGGTTGAACTCGCGAATGGCGCGGATGCGTTCTTGCACGGCCCCCGGGGAAAGCACGCCGTCTTCATAGTTCCAGCCGTTGGCCGAACCGTCGGCCGCCGTCAGGTCCCATTTGGGCAGGTGAATGTGCTGACCGATCACGTCGGTCGGCGTGCGCACCTGATAGTCATCCATCTCATAGACGGCCGGCACCAGGTTGGTTTGCTGGTATTGCACGCAGTCGAAGGTGTTCATGCGCATCACCAGCGGCTCTGGTGGACGCTGCTTGGTGATGACCGGCCAGGCGTCTTCCCACAGGGCCAGAATGCGCGCTTGCGGGAAGTGGTAGCCGACCTTGTTGTACACCGCGTCGAACTGGATGTTCGCCGCTTTGTAGACCCGTGGACGGTCGGCGGTAAAGGTCGAAGAGCCGGTATAGGACATGCCGTCGATGCGTTCACCGCTGGCAAACTCGCCGGTGCCGGCGCTGCTGGTCAGGCGTTTTTGCCGGTCGTCCATGCACGGTTCGTAATAAGGCGCGCCGGCAATCGGCAAGGCACCGTTGGTGCGGAAGGCCTTCGCCACGATTTGATTGCCGGGCAGCAAGGCAAAGCTTGGGTGGTCCTTTTTGGCGTGGAAGGCCATGGCCGCCTGTTCGACTTCGGTGCCCTCTTCCGGCATGTAAATCGGTTTGGCGCGGGTCACTTCCTTGGAGAAATCCAGCGACGTGGTAATGGTGTGCGCCACGCCACCGGCGGAGAAACCGTCCAGAGAATGACGCCCCAGGCCGCCATCCCAGCCACCGGACTGCGCCGGGTCGAGGTTGGCCCACAAGGCGTTGCCGCTGGTTTTCAAGGACTGGGCCTTGGCCGCGTCGAGCATGTCCAGCGGTGGCGTCGGCGGACGTTGGCCGACCGAAGTTTCCATGCCGCCGATCCAGAACGGATAGCCAGGGTTTTTCAGGCTGCCGTCGGCATTGCGGTTGGCTTCGCTGCGATCCACCAGGGCCAGGGAACCGATGGCCTGAGCGCCGCCGCTGCTGCCGCTACCGCCGCCGTCGTCATCTTCTTCGTCATCGTCGTCACCACCACCGGCGACCAGGGTCTCGCCGATTTTCGGCACCACCGCGACCTTGCCTGGCATCGGCGCCATGGCTTTGCCCGGCAGCGGCACGACCGCTGGAATCGGCGTACCGGCAATGATTTCGCCATCGGGCAAGGCCCGCGCACCGGCCGCCGGTTTGCCGCTGCGCAAGGCGTAGGGTTCGCTGTGGAACCCGTCGGCACCTTGCTGGGAAACTTCGAGTCGGGTGCCTTCTTCAAACACGTCATGCACCCGCCACATGCTCCACATACCTTGTGCGAAGTGCGGATAGAAGTGGCAGTGGTAAATCGCATCGCCCGCTACGCGGTTACGGTTGCCCGAACCACCGTTGGCGATTTCATAGGTGTAGCCGGCACCCGGGCCGATGCCCTGGGCATCCACATAGTCGGAGTTGTCGTCGTTGGGGTTGAACAGCCATTGATGACCGTGCAGGTGGAAGATGTGCTGCTCGTGGCCGTTGTGGGTGTTGCGGAATTTGACGAAGTCGCCAATGTAGCTGTGGTTGACGTTGGACGGCTCGGACGGATACAGCGCCATGGTCGCCTTGACCCCAATCTGATCGGCGCTCGGTACCTGCCCTGGAAGAATGCCTTCCAGGCCAGCGTTGGCCGGCACGTCCACCAGCATCGCCACGTCGCCGACAGTGTGCGAACTGAGGAAGAATTCTTCATAGGCGCAGGACAGGCAATCGTGCATCGGCCCGACACCCAGCCGGTTGGCCACCACCTCGGCGCCCATGCCGCCGGAGCCATAGTTGATCATGAACGAGTCGCGGGTCGGCTCCAGCACATGGGCCATGACCGGGTCGGCCCAATATGCGGGGAACGCCTGGGTCGCGGCGGTTTCATCCTGGAACTGCGAGGCGAAATCGCGGAACGGTTCCAGCCGGTTCGGAATTGCCGGGTTGCGTTTGCCGACGGCTTCCAGCGGATAGGTCGACGGCGGGAAGCTGCCGTCGGCGTTGCTGCCCATCACAATCGCGTCGCTTTCGCTGGAGATGATTTCATTGCCGTCGACCATGTTGATGATCGGTGTGCCGGCCTTGCCTTCACGGATCCACGGTTCGCGTTGCGGGTAGCGCGCCTGGTAGTCGACGATCGGTTGACCGGCCGGGGTGCGGCCGCTGCTGGCCAGGCGCATCTCTTCTTCGGTCACGGTGTTGCGGTAGCTGCGGCCGCCCTTGGGCACCACCACGACCTGGCCGAACAGGCCGTTGGCAACGTTGCCCGCATCGCCTTCACCACCGAAAGTCGCGCCACGGCTGCTGGCGGCGAATGCACCTTCGCGCTCGGCGAACAAGGTGTAGGAACGGGTGCCGCCGGGGGCGACCAGCGAATTGCCGTTGCGCCCGGTGTACGAGGCGATGTCATCGATGCTGTTGACCGCTTGCATGCCGTTGACCTGGAAGCCGACGTGGCGGTCGGTGACCTGCTCATCGACTTTGAACTGCTCGACGTCACCGATTTCGACCTCCCCCTCGACCCCTTCCTCGCCGTTTTCGTGGCTGCCGGGATTGGCCTGATACGCCAGCAGGTTCTGCAGGTTGATGGTCAGGCAGTCACCGGCGGCCACCCGCAACACCAAGGGACGCGGACGCTTGTCGGGCCGCAGCGAGACTTTGCCCGGCACTGCCGCGCCGCCCTGAGCCAGGGACACATTGTGGTCGTCGACCACGTCACGGCGCAGGGCGAACATCATGCCGTTGGCGTTCTGCGCCCCGAGGCGGTTGAACATCAGCGGCTGATCCAGCGCCACGACGTTCGCCACCAGATTGCGCTCGCAGCGCAGGGCCGCCTCAGCCAGCTCGATGCCGAACATCGACACCACCAACAGCGCGAATTTAAACAAGGACGAAGTGTTGGGTATGCCGGTCATGATCACGGGCCTCGCTGTGGGTGCTCACAGGGAATAATTCTCGACAAATCCGCTTGAGCAATCCGCATGCCATAAATAATTCAGTTAGTTTTCAGCCACTTGAAGCGACGATCTGAGAACCCGGGGGATATTCCCCACTTATTCCCCACTTTTCGGCCCAGTCCTTGTTGCCCCACTATTGGGGGACGTTCCCCACACTCGCCAATCACAGCGGTGCGTCCATGGCCAAGCCTTGCAAGCGCCGGTACTGACGCAAGACGCTGGGCACATAACGCTGGGTTTCAGCAAACGGCGGGACCACTCCGCCACGGCTCAGCACCGCTTGCGGCCCGGCGTTGTAGGCCGCCACGGCGAGGGTGATGTCGTTGTCGAACAGGGTCAGCAGGCGCTTGAGGTATTTGGCGCCGCCCTGGATGTTGGCCTTGGGGTCATAGACGTTTTTCACCCCCATCTCCCGGGCGGTATCGGGCATCAATTGCATCAGCCCGCCGGCGCCTTTGGGGGACGTCGCATCCGAGTTGTAGCGGGACTCTTCGCGGATGACCGCGTGCAACAACGCGGCCGGCAATTCATTGGCCGTGGCGGCCGCCGACACCAGCTCTGCATAGGGTTGCCTGGCAATCATCTGGGGCTGCTGATCAAGACCGACCAGCGAGGATTGGGGCTCGTGAATCACCCGTTCATAGGTGCGGCCGGGACGGTGAACATTGGACAGTACGTAACTGCCCTTGGCGTCCACGGAAACGAACACATCGGCCTGTACGACGCTCGTCAGCAGCAAACAGCCGAGCAGTCCTGTGGTGAGTGTTTTCATTTTTTTGTCTCCCCTGCCCGGCCCCGAAAAATGGGGGTAATGCCCCAATGGCCGGTAGTAAACAAGCCATACGCAAGCACTGTGCCGAAAGCGCAAAGGCCCGGAATACAGGGGTTGTGGAAGAATGACCGGGGGTGAGCATGGCAATTGCATACGCCTCCATGGCGACCCTTCTGCCGACTGTGTGAGGTCATCATGAATCAGCGTTTGCGTTCCGCCCCGCGTCCTCAAGGCGGGTTCACCCTGCTCGAACTGTTGGTGGTGCTGGTGGTGCTGGGGCTGTTGGCCGGCATCGTCGCGCCGAAGTATTTCGCCCAACTGGGCCGCTCCGAAGTGAAGGTGGCCAAGGCGCAAATCGAAGGCTTGGGCAAAGCGCTCGACCTGTACCGTCTGGAGGTCGGTCATTACCCATCGACCGAACAAGGTTTGCAGGCGCTGGTCACTGCGCCAAGCGATGAAACCAAATGGACCGGTCCTTACTTGCAGAAAAAACTGCCGCAGGATCCGTGGGGTCGTAACTACAACTACCGCTACCCCGGCGAAAACGGCGAATACGATCTGCTGTCCATGGGCAAGGACGGCCAACCCGGCGGCGAAGGCGAAAACGCCGAAGTCACCAGCTGGCAATGACGGGGGGGGGCCGACCATGCGCTTTCATCTCAAGGCAGTGGGCAAGGCTGGCGTGGTCTCGATGACCGTCGAGGCCCCCGGCCACAGCGAGGCCCGGCGCATCGTCGAAGACCAGGGCTTGCGGGTAGTCAGCCTGCACGTCGAGCGGCACTGGCGCGCGTTGCGCCTTCGACAGCGCGAGACATTCAATCTGGTGCTGTTCAGCCAGGAACTGACCACCTTGCTCAACGCCGGCCTGCCGTTAATCGATGCGCTGGAAAGCCTCGCAGAAAAAGAGAACGCGCCACAGGCCCGTAAAACGTTGAGCGAACTGGTGCGCCTGCTGTATGAAGGCAAATCGTTCTCCCAGGCATTGGCCCAGCTGTCGACAGTGTTCCCTCCGCTCTACGTCGCGCTGGTGCAGTCCAGTGAGAAGACCGGCGCCGTGGGTGATGCCCTGGGCCGCTATGTCAGCTATCGCCAGCGCATGGACGAGGTTCGGCAAAAAATCGTCAGCGCTTCGATCTACCCCCTGCTGTTGCTGGTGGTGGGCGGTGGCGTGGTGTTGTTCTTGATGGGTTACGTGGTGCCGCGCTTCAGCCTGGTGTTCGAAGGGCTGGGGTCGAATCTGCCGTGGCTGTCGCAAGTGCTGATGAGCTGCGGGATGTTCCTGCACGCCCACCAGGGTGAGTTCTTCGGCGCATTGGCGGCAATCATCGTCGCCCTCGGCTTTCTTCAGCGACAACCGGCTTTTCGTCGGGGCGTCGACCGTGTGATCGAAAAACTCCCGGCGGTCCATCAACGCATCTTCATGTACGAACTCGCGCGCTTCTATCGCTCCCTGGGCATCCTGTTGCAGGGCGGCATTCCCCTCGTCACCGCCATGGGCATGGTTCGCGGCCTGCTCACCCCCGCCTCCCGCGTGCGCCTGGACCAGGCCTGCGAACGGGTACGCGAGGGGCAATCACTGTCGGCCGCGCTGGAGCTCAATCACCTGGTGACCCCAGTCTCCCTGCGCTTGCTTCGAGCGGGCGAACAATCCGGCAACCTCGGCCAGATGATGGAGCGCAGCGCTGACTTCTACGACGAAGAAATCAGCCGCTGGATCGAATGGTTCGTGCGGCTGTTCGAACCCTTGCTCATGACCTTCATCGGCCTGCTGATCGGGGTCATCGTGATCCTGATGTACATCCCGATCTTCGAACTGGCCTCGAGTATTCACTGACCCGCTGGAACAGGGTCGATGTGTACCGTTCATCGTTCATACGCGTTGCCACTGAATTAATCGGCGCGTTGCGGTGTTCTCCCATTGAATCGAGCAGCAAGTTGCATTGTTCATCAACGTTCCAACCTGAATAAGAAGACGGAGAACGACATGCACATCAACAAGCTTTTACTGGCAGTAGCTATTGGCGCAGTTCTGTCGGCGTCTACCGTATTGATCCCGGACAGCTTGTCCGGGGTATCGAGTGCCCAGGCCAAGGATGGTGGTAGTGGTGGCGGCGGTGGATCGGGCGGCGGGGGCGGTGGTGGTGGTCACGGCGGAGGTGGGTCTGGCGGTGGTGGCGGAGGTCACGGCGGCGGTTCTGGTGGCGGTGGCGGCGGTCACGGCGGCGGCGGTTCCGGTGGCGGTGGCGGCGGTCACGGCGGCGGCGGTTCCGGTGGCGGTGGCGGCGGTCACGGCGGCGGCGGTTCCGGTGGCGGAAGCGGGGGCGGCGGCAATGGCGGTGGTCACGGTGGCAGCGGCGGCGGTGGCAATGGCGGCGGCCACAGTGGAAACGGCAGCGGCGGCAACAGCGGCAGCGGTCACAGCAGCAGCGACCATGGTTCGGGACACTCAGGCAGCTCAGCCTCATCCGGGCGCAGCGGCACTCACTCTGAGCCCGGCGACGATCACGGTGTACACCGCGCGGGCGAAATCGGCGACGACCGCGGCGTGCATGTCGATGGCGAGCCAGGCGATGACAAAAGGACCTGACAGAGACTGACCTTCAAGCTCCACAAATCCCTTGTAGGAGCGAGGCTTGCCCGCGAAGGCGTTGTATCAGTCAGCGCTTGTTTTGAATGTCACGACGCCTTCGCGGGCAAGCCTCGCTCCTACAAGGAGATGTGTGATCCGGCGTTCTACAACCCACACTCAACCCGATCCAGCCGCTCGCGCAAAAACTCGATCAACGCCTGCACCGGCCGCGAACTCTGGCGATGCTGCGGATACACCGCCGACAACGTCAGCGGCGGCGGACGAAACTCATCCAGCACCGGCACCAGCCGCCCCTCCTTCAGCGCCGAACCGACAATGAACGTCGGCAAGTAAGTGATCCCCATCCCGGCCACCGCCGCATCCTTGAGCAACTCCCCGTTGTTGACCCGCATCCGGCCCGTCACGTTGACGCTCAGCGGCTTGCCCTGCCCTTCGAAACGCCATTGCACCTGACGCCCGTGGCCGTAAGGCAGGCAGTCATGAGTGTGCAAATCTTCGGGTTTGAGCGGCGTGCCGCGCTCAGCCAGATAGGCCGGACTGGCGCAGTACACGCGCTGGATGGAGGCGATGCGGCGGGCGATCAGGGTCGAGTCCTCCAGGATGCCGATGCGCAACGCCAGGTCGTAACCCTCGCTGAGCAAGTCCACCGGCCGATCGCTCAAGTCCACTTCCACCGTGACATCGCGATAGCGCTGCAAAAACAACGGCAGCAAGCAACCCAGATGCGCCAGCGCAAACGACAACGGCGCACTCACGCGGATGGTGCCGCGAGGCTCGGTGGTCTGGCCGGCGATGCCCTGCTCCACTTGCTCGACTTCACCGAGCAAACGTAACGCGGACTCGTAATAACTCTGGCCCAGCGGCGTGACGTCCAGCCGCCGCGTGGAGCGATTGAGCAGGCGCACGCCCAGACGCTCTTCGAGCTGCATCAAGCGCCGGCTGACAAACTGCTTGGACAGGCCCAATTGATCGGCTGCCGAGGTGAAGCTGCCGGAGTCCATGACCTGGCAAAAAATACGCATATCTTCGAACGGGTTCATTGTCACGCCTTGGTTGACAGTCAAACACTTTATAGCTGCTTTTTCCCTTTTGGGCGACCTATTAATCTGTGTCCACGGTGTTGCTGAGGCCTGACCTACAGCGCCAGCAGCGACCTGACCTCAGGTAATCAAAAATTAATTAATTAAAAAGGATTTGCCCCATGAACATCGTCAAACACACCCTGACCGCTTCCCTTCTCGCCCTTTCCATCGGCAATGCATTCGCCGCTGGCAGCCCGGGCGTCGAACACAATACCCAGGCCTTCCTCGAAGCCCTCGCCGCCGGCAGTGGCAAGCCACTTGAGCAGTTGAGCCCCAAAGATGCCCGTGCGGTGCTGACCGGTGCACAAAACTCGGTGAAGGTTGATCTGTCGGGTGTGGACGTCAGCGATCGTGCGATCAAGGTCGACGGGCAAACCATCAACCTGAAAATCGTCCGGCCGGCCAAGGTCAAAGGTGAATTGCCGGTGTTCATGTTCTTCCACGGTGGCGGCTGGGTGTTGGGCGATTACCCGACTCACCAGCGTCTGATCCACGATCTGGTGGTCGGCTCCGGCGCTGTCGCGGTGTATGTCGATTACACGCCGTCGCCGGAAGCGCATTACCCGACTGCGATCAACCAGGCCTACACCGCGACCCGTTGGGTGGCCGAGCATGGCAAGGACATCGGCGTCGATGGCAAGCGCTTGGCGGTAGCCGGCAACAGTGTCGGCGGCAACATGGCGGCGGTCGTGGCGTTGATGGCCAAGGAACAGAAAGCCCCGGCGCTGCGCTTCCAGTTGTTGATGTGGCCGGTGACCAACGCACAGTTCGAGAGCGGCTCGTACCAGCAATTTGCCGAAGGCCACTTCCTGACCAAGGGCATGATGAACTGGTTCTGGGACAACTACACGACCGACCAGGCCGAGCGTGCGCAGATCCATGCCTCGCCGTTGCAAGCCAGCGCCGAACAGCTCAAAGGCCTGCCCGCCGCCCTGGTGCAAACCGCCGAGTTCGACGTGTTGCGTGACGAGGGCGAAGCCTATGCCCGCCACCTCGACGCCGCCGGTGTGCCGGTCACGGCGGTGCGATACAACGGCATGATCCACGACTTCGGCCTGCTCAACCCGCTGAGCCAGATTCCGGAGGTGAAGGCGGCGGTTCGTCAGGCAGCACTGGAACTCAAGACTCACTTGAACTGAGTCACCTCGCCTCGCCACACAGCAATGTGTGGTGAGGCTGCTTTTTGTAGGAGCCAGGCTTGCCGGCGAAGGCGTACTTGAGGGCGCCTTCGCCGGCAAGCCTGGCTCCTTCAAAAAACTACCGCCAACAACAACCAGTCTGCCGGAGTTCTCCCATGTCTTTTGTCCTCGCTCACCTGCTGTCCTGGAGTGCCCTGCTGCTGGTGATCGACACCGTGCTCTGGCACCTCGCGCCGTTCAAGCATCGCGTCACGCGGGTTGGCGTGCGGCTGGCGTTGTTTGTGCTGTTTAGCGCCCTGGTGATCAATGCCGGTGTGAGCCCGTTGCAGGCACCGTTGTTCGCCGAGGATCGTGTCGCGCAATTGGGCGCCACGGCGTTGGGGATTCTCTGGTGGCTGTACTCCGCGCGGGTGCTCACCGAAGTCATCGGCCTGGTGCTGATGCGCCGCATCGGTCACAGCGGTCGCTTGTTGCAGGACGTCATCGGCGCGCTGGTGTTCCTGATTGCAGTCGTCGCGGCGGCCGGTTACGTGCTGGAGCTGCCGGTGAAAGGCTTGCTGGCGACGTCCGGTGTCGTGGCCATCGTCGTCGGTCTGGCGTTGCAAAGCACCTTGAGCGACGTGTTTTCCGGGATCGTGCTCAACACCACCAAGCCGTATCAGGTGGATGACTGGATCATGATCGATGGCGTCGAAGGCAAAGTCCTCGACATCGACTGGCGCGCCACGCACCTGCTGACCAGCGCCGGCAGCACCGCTGTGGTGCCGAATTCGGTGGCGGCCAAGGCGAAAATCGTCAACCTCAGCCGGCCTACCAACATGCACGGCGTGTCGATCAGCATTCAAGTGCCCAACCACATCCGCCCGCGTCGGGTGCTGGATGCGCTGGAGCGCACGCTTCAAGGCAGCAGCAGCTTGCTGCTCAGCCCGGCGCCGAAAGCCGTGCTCAAAGAGGCTGGCGAAACCATGTCCGAGTACGTGGCCAGCGGCTTTATCGCCGAGCTCGGCAAGAAGAGCGAGGTGCGCAATCAGCTGTTCGACCTGGCGCACCGGCACCTCGAAGCGGCGGGAATTTCCCGGCAGATCGATGGTGTGATTGAACCGACAACCCGCGCACGGGCGTTGCTGGATGAAGTGAAAGTCTTCCGCTCCCTGAGCGAGGACGAGCGTGATCAATTGGCTCAGTCCATGGTCCCGCAGCAATACGCGGCGGGTCAGGTGGTGCTGGAATTGGGCGAAGTGCCGGACAGCCTGATGGTGATCGCCACAGGCGTGGTCAGCGCCACCGTGCCCGATGGCACCGGGCAAACCGAAGCCGGGCGCATGGGGCCGAGTGAGGTGATGGGTGAACAAAGCGTGCTCACCGATACACCGTCCCAGGCCACCTTCACCACCCTGACCTCGTGCATCATTTACCGGATCGACAAATCCCTGACCCGTGGTTGCATGGAACAACGGGTTGAAGTGGGTCGGGCACTGAACAAGCTGCAAGCGGTGCGGCAGCAGAACAGCCGGTTGGCGCTGATGGCCAAACCGGTTCCGATCAAGAAAAACGGCTTCCTCAACTGGCTGCAAAAACGCCAACAGGCCTAGTTTTTGTGGCTGCCTGAATGTTGTGGTGGCGTACTTTTGTGGCGAGGGAGCTTGCTCCCGCTTGAGCGCGCAGCGCTCACCAAAATGGGGCTGCTTCGCAGCCCTGCGGGAGCAAGCTCCCTCGACACAAAAAACCTCACCACCCAATGAGGTTGTCCCAGACATAAAAATGCCCGCACAGTCGCGGGCATTTTTATAGATCGCCGGGCTTACTTCGAAGTCAGCGCCACGTAGCTGTTCATCAAGTTGCGATAGTTCGGAATACGCGGCGACAGCAGGTTCGCCAGGCCTTCCATGTCGTTGCGCCAGTCACCCTGTAGCTCGCACGCCACCGAGAACCAGTTGACCAATTGTGCTCCGGCCGCCGACATGCGTGCCCAGGCCGCTTGCTGCACGGTTTCGTTGAAGGTGCCCGAGGCGTCGGTCACTACAAACACTTCAAAGCCTTCCGCCAGTGCCGACAACGTCGGGAAAGTCACGCATACGTCGGTCACCACACCCGCGATGATCAGTTGCTTGCGGCCAGTGGCTTTAACGGCTTTGACGAAATCTTCGTTGTCCCAGGCATTGATCTGGCCTGGACGCGGGATGTACGGCGCGTCCGGGAACAGTTCCTTGAGCTCAGGCACCATCGGGCCGTTCGGGCCATTTTCGAAACTGGTGGTGAGGATGGTCGGCAATTTGAAGAACTTGGCCAGGTCCGCGAGGGCCAGCACGTTGTTCTTGAATTCGTTCGGCGAGAAATCCTGGACCAGCGAGATCAGGCCGGTCTGGTGGTCGACCAACAGGACTACGGCATCGTCTTTGTTCAGGCGCTTGTACGGAACGTTGCTCATGTGAAACTCCTCGATGGATGGGTATTACGCAAGGCGCCGACGCAGCGCATCGGCGCGTTTTGTGATCGTCAGAACGCGAAGCACGAGCAGCCGAACGCGCCCCAGAAACCGGCGAAATCGCTGACCGGCGCGTTCGACAACCGGGCCTTTTCATGGCTGTGGGCATGCACGCCGCACGGCCCGCTGCAATGGTGAACCTGCGCCTGCATCGGCGACGTCGGACGCCAATGACCCGGCACCTTGACCACCGGCGACCAGTCCGGCAGCACCGGCACGCTGGCAGGTCCCAGTTTTTCGAAATCACCGGCGGCGTACACCACCTTGCCGCCGACCACGGTCAACACCGATTCGATCCACTTGATCGCTTCTTCATCGACGCTGAAAAAGTCAGCGCTGAGCGCCGCGACATCCGCCAGTTGGCCAATCTTGATCTGGCCTTTCTTGCCCTGCTCGGACGAGAACCAGGCGCTGCCGTGGGTGAACAGCTCCAGCGCGGTCTGCCGGGACAGGCCCTCGGCGTGCAGTTCCAGGCCACCGACGGTGCGGCCACTGACCATCCAGTACAACGATGTCCAAGGATTGTAGCTCGACACCCGCGTGGCATCCGTACCGGCGCCGACCGGTACCCCTTCGGCCAACATGCGCTTGATCGGCGGGGTCGCCTCGGCGGCCTTGGCGCCATAACGCTCGACGAAATACTCGCCCTGAAACGCCATGCGATCCTGAATCGCAATACCGCCACCCAGCGCCCTCACCCGCTCGATGTTCTGCGGCGTAATGGTTTCAGCGTGGTCGAAAAACCATGGCAAACCGTTGAACGGAATGTCGCGGTTGACCTTCTCGAACACGTCGAGCATGCGGCTGATGGATTCGTTGTACGTGGCGTGCAGACGGAACGGCCAGCGCTGCTCGACGAGGTGGCGAACCACCGGTTCCAGCTCATCTTCCATGGTCTGCGGCAGGTCAGGACGTGGCTCGAGGAAGTCCTCGAAATCCGCCGCCGAAAACACCAGCATTTCCCCGGCGCCGTTGTGTCGCAGGTAATCGTCGCCCTGATGCAGGGTCACGCTCGACGTCCAGTTCTTGAAGTCGGTCAGCTCTTCTTTCGGCTTCTGCGTGAACAGGTTGTAGGCGATGCGAATGGTCAGCTGCTGGTCCTTGGCCAACTGTTCGATCACCTGATAATCGTCGGGATAATTCTGGAAACCACCGCCGGCATCGATGGCGCTGGTCAGGCCGAGGCGATTGAGTTCGCGCATGAACTGGCGCGTCGAGTTGACCTGATACTCCAACGGCAACTTCGGCCCCTTGGCCAGCGTCGAGTACAAAATCATCGCATTGGGACGGGCGACCAGCATGCCGGTCGGCTCACCGTTGGCATCGCGCACAATCTCGCCACCCGGCGGGTTCGGCGTGTTGCGGGTGTAACCGGCCACGCGCAATGCGGCGCGGTTGAGCAACGCGCGGTCGTACAAATGCAGGACAAACACCGGGGTGTCTGGCGCGGCCTGATTGAGTTCTTCGAGGGTCGGCATGCGCTTTTCGGCGAACTGGAATTCGTTCCAGCCACCGACCACCCGCACCCATTGCGGTGTGGGCGTGCGATCGGCCTGGTCCTTGAGCATGCGCAAGGCATCGACCACCGATGGCACGCCTTCCCAACGCAGTTCGAGGTTGTAGTTCAGACCGCCGCGAATCAGGTGCAAGTGCGAGTCGTTGAGGCCGGGAATGACGCAACGACCCTTGAGGTCGATGACCTGCGTGCCCGACCCGCGCAGGGCCATGGCTTCAGCGTCGGTGCCGACCGCGACGAAGCGACCTTCGCGGATCGCCACCGCGCTGGCGCGTGGGTTTTCACGGTCAACGGTATGAAATTGGCCATTGAATAAAATCAGATCGGCGTTCATCGCGTTTCCTTGGACGGAGTGGATTGAGACAGCCAGGGCGCGAACAGACGCGTCGCCATCGGCATGAACAGGTACACCACCGAAACGACGATGGTCAGCGTGATCAGGAACGTCGCGACCACGTAATTGGACAGGATGGCGTTAAGTTGCAGCAGCGGGCCCCAGAGCAGCGGCACCAGCAAGGTGTGCGGCAGAATCACCAGCAAGGTCACCACGGCCTGCTTCCAGCGCGGCGGCGGTGGCGAAGCGGCGTCGGCCTGCGGCGCGAACCAGAATTCGTTGACCGGATTGACCTCGGTCTGGTCGCCATCGGCGAGCATCGGCGTGGCTTCGTTGACCAACTCAAGGCGCTGCGGCGAATCGAGCCAACGCTGCATCGCGTCGGTGGAACAAAAGCGCAGCACGCAGGTGTACATGTCCAGGCCAGCGTTTTTACCGCGCATCACATCCACGCCCAAGTGCCCTTCCTGCTGCCCGGCGATGCTGACAATGTTGCGCAACCAGGCTTCATAGGGCGCTTCAAAACCGGCCTTGACCCGGTGCTTGATGACCAGGGTCACGACTTCCTCGAAACGATTGGATTCAGGCATAACGCAAAGCTCCGGCAAATCGGACATTGAGCGCCAGCCGTCCCGGCCCGGCGATAAGTAGGCTGGTGAACACAATCAACAGCAGCCAACCGAACTGCCCTTCATCGAGACTCCATTGCGCATGCACCACCAGCAGCGCAATCAGCAACACTGCCAAAATCGGCAGGCACGCCAGACGCACCAACACCCCTGCGATAATCAGCAACGGGCACAGCACCTCGGCAAAAATCGCCAGCATCAGAGTGACATTCGCGCCGAGGTGAAACGGGTCTTCGATGACTTGCAGTTGAGCGCTGAAGTTAAGCAGCTTCGGCAAACCGTGCACCCACAGTAGAAACACACCGCCAGTGACCCGCAAAAACAGCAGTCCGAGATCCTGCGCCCGCTCATCCCATCGCGATGTATTCATGGGCTACCTGCACAAATGAAAAACCACCGACGTTCATACGCCGGGACCTGGTTTGATAGTGCCGGGACGGGAGCGGGGAAAATTGGATGTACGTGCTGTTTTGCGGATGAGCCAGATCTACAACCGACGAAGATCCTGTGGGAGATTCTATGGTTGAGGGGAAACCCTCAACTGACCTTTGACTGATATTCGCTCTGCCCTTTCAGCAAGGCGAATGCCACCCGCGCAAGCTTGCGAGCCAGCATCACCAGCGCCTCAGTAGTGCTGAAGCCCCGGGCTCTTTGGGCTTCGTAAAACCCTTTCCAGGCTTTCGTACGGCTAGCCGACATCGCTGCATTGTGCAGAAGCCGGCGGGCCTCGGGGTCACCGCGCTTGGTCAAACTGCGGCGACCGTCCTTCTGTCCTGATTTAGACACCCGTAAATCCATGCCCAGGAAGGCGATAAACGCATCCGCGTTTCTAAAATCCCCGCGCTGAAATGCAGTTATCAAGCGAGCCCCAGTCAAAAATCCAATGCCTTCAACTTTCAGGCAACGTTTCAGTTGACCGAGTAAACCGGCTTCTTTGAGCTGATCGTTGATCGTCTTTTCGATCAGCGTTTCAAGCTGCTGCATGGACTTCACTTGTTCTGCAAAAGCCGCTTTCAGCAGCGGCTCATTCGACCAACTCTGCACCAGGCCAACCCTAGCCTGGACCAAGGCAGCCCGGCGGCGGAAGAGGCTCAGGAGCTGGCGGTACAGCGGTGATGGAGGGGTCCAGGGGCGCAACTCCTCGGCTTCGTTCTTCAGGTAACGGGCCAGCAACTTGGCGTCCAGCGCGTCGGTTTTGGCGCGGATTTTCACGCCTTCGCGATAATGTTTGAGTTCATAGCCTCCCACCATGTAAATCGCACATCCGGCCTCATAGGCCAGATCAGCAAAGTCCAGGTGATAGATGTTGGTCGCCTCAATGGCAATAGCCACCGTCCCCGGCAACGTATTCAGCCACTGCTTGATGGATGTTTTAGTGTTGGGAATCTCTTTAAGCAAATCGTTATCAGCCTGATAAATCACCAGTTCATTCTTGGCGACATCCACGCCCACGATCGGTTTTGATAGAGAGACCGGCATTGCCATAGGATTTCCTCCGAGATAAGGTTTGAGCACTTGAAGGGCTCACCCAGAGGCGCAGGCTTGTTCCTATCGTCGGTCTAGCCAGATGCATTCTTTATCGGCGCTTGGGTGAAAGGAGGAGGGGCGAAATCTCCCACAGTCTGTACTGCGTCAACAGTCAGAATCGAGCCTTGTCCCTCCTCCTCCCTTCAAGTCCTACCATACAAGCGAGCCTGCTCGCGATAGCGGTGGATAATTCAGCATTGATGGTGGCTGATACGCCGCCATCGCGAGCAGGCTCACTCCTACAATTGGATTGGGTGCATCTGCGAAATATTGATCGGCTGGCAGGCCGCCATCGCTGGCAGGCCAGCTCCCACAATTGGATTGGGTGTATCCGCAAAATGTTGGTCGGCTGTCAGGCCGCCTTCGCGGGCAAGCCTCGCTCCTACAGTGGAATGTGGGTACCTGCAAGAGATTGGTCGGCTGGCAGGCCGCCTTCGCCGGCAAGCCTCGCTCCTACAGTGGAATGTGGGTACCTGCAAGAGAATGGTCGGCTGGCAGGCCGCCTTCGCGGGCAAGCCTCGCTCCTACAGTGGAATGGGTGTATCCGCAAAATGTTGGTCGGCTGGCAGGCCGCCTTCGCGGGCAAGCCTCGCTCCTACAGTGGAATGTGGGTACCTGCAAGAGATTGGTCGGCTGTCAGGCCGCCTTCGCGGGCAAGCCTCGCTCCTACAAGGGGTTCGGTGTACACGCTTCGCTTTTCACCACTCATTAGGCCGAGCGTTAGCTCGCCTGCTTTTGATCTTGATCTGCCCGCCCCTTCGGGAGGCCGAGTGGAGGCGTTCATCTGGGGGTGGGCGCGTAGCGCCGTGCGGCGAAGCCGCACACATCGAGAGGAGGTCGAAGCGAAGCCGACCGGAGGCGATGCCCCCAGATGAATGCCGGAGCGAGGGAACGCCGAGCCTAGGCGAGGGGCCGGACGCTGGGGCGAAGCCTTTTGCTTACTTTTCGGCGTTTGGAAAAGTGAGTCGCTGTAAGAGCGAAACCATAAGCAGCCGTTACCGCAGAAATGGATATGTACACCTGAAAGAGATAGGTCGGCTATCAGGCCGCCTTCGCAAGCAGGCTCGCTCCCACTTGGGGATGGGGTACATCAAGGGGAACCTGGTCGGCCCGAAGGCCGCCACGTTCAAGCCGAAACCACCAAAGGCCTCGACATAAACTCACTGATCCGCGACCGCAACCACCGCTCCGCCGGATCATTGTCATGCACCCCACTCCAGGCCATCGACAACTGCGCCGCATCAATGGGAAACGGCGGATCCTCCGCCCGCAACGCACACCCCTCCACCAGCGCACACGCCGCATAATCCGGCACCGTGGCAATCATCTCAGTCCCGGCCAACAACGCCCGCAACCCGCTGAACTGCGGCACACCCAACACCACCCGACGGCTGCGACCGACCTTGGCCAGATCCAGATCGATATTGCCGCTCAAATCACCCGAGAACGACACCATGGCATGCGGACGTTCACAATATTCGTCCAGCGTCAGCGTCCCCGGCCGCTTGTCCCCGCGCAGCACCTTGCAAGGAATGTCCCGCAACTTCTTGCACTTGGCATTCGCCGGCAAATCCGTGGTGTAACTCACCCCCACGGAAATCTCACCCGAGGCCAGCAACGCCGGCATCAGCAGATAGTTGGCGCGACGCACCACCACCACGATCCCCGGCGCCTCTTCCTGCAATTGCCGCAACAACGGCGGAAACAAACCGAACTCGGCATCGTCAGACAGCCCGATGCGGAACACATCGCTACTGGTCGTCGGATCGAATTCCTTCGCCCGACTGACCGCCCCGGAAATCACATCCATCGCCGGTTGCAGCTCCTTGAGAATAGCCAGTGCCCGCGCCGTCGGCTCCATGGCGCGACCATTGCGCAGCAACAACGGATCGTCGAACAAATCCCGTAACCGCCCCAGCGCCGCACTCACCGCCGGCTGCCCCATGAACAGTTTTTCAGCGACCCGGGTCAGGTTCTTTTCGAACATCAACGCTTCGAAAATCACCAGCAGGTTCATGTCGACGCGACGCAGATCGTTACGGTTCATAGGCACGGTTTCCTTGTGTGTTCAGCCAGGCTTGAGGGTAACGATTGTCTCTGACTTTACGTGAGACTGCCCACCCGGCATGAGGAATTAACAACGTTTAACTCGCCTGACAAGGCCTCGCAACCAAGAATGAAGCTCACCGACACGGACATTTGTCATGGCCCATTCTCAGCAAAACGTCGCCCGTGCTGCAGTCGATGAAGCACCCAGAAAAGCCACCGGCGGCTTGACCCCATGGCGTGAAGAGCTGGCCAAGCAACTGATCCTCGAACGCCTGGGTGAAACCGTTGAAGTCACCGAACTGGCCCGCGCCTGCGCCCTGTCGCGCAGTCATTTTTCCCGAGCGTTCAAGTGCAGCACCGGGCTCTCGCCGCAAGACTGGATTCGTCATCAACGCATCGCCCGGGCCAAGCAATTGATCCAGAACACCGACATGACGCTGACGCAAATCAGCCTCGAATGCGGCTTCTGCGATCAGGCGCATTTCTGCCACATCTTCACCCGGAGCGAAGGCATCAACCCGTTTGCGTGGCGTTGCCGTGCGGTGCGCACCCTTCCCCCACGTCGCGCCTGCACCGCTCAAACTCACGCGTTATAAAGCCTGTTTTATCAGAGCGAAAACCGGCGCGGGTCCATGCCCGCGCCGGGGCACATCACCCCTTGAGAAACGCCAACAGATCAGCATTGAGCTGATCCTTGTGGGTATCCGTCAAGCCGTGGGGCGCGCCGGGGTAGACCTTCAGCTGCGAACCTTTCACCAGTTTTGCTGAGGCGATGCCCGCCGCTTCGAAGGGCACCACCTGGTCCGCGTCGCCGTGCACCACCAGCGTCGGGATGTCGAACTTCTTCAGGTCTTCGGTGAAGTCGGTTTCCGAGAACGCCTTGATGCAGTCGTAGGCGTTCTTGTGACCGGCCATCATGCCTTGCATCCAGAACCAGTCGATCATGCCCTGGGACGGCTTGGCGTCCGGTTTGTTGAAGCCGAAGAACGGCCCGCTGGCGAGGTCGATGTACAGCTGCGAACGGTCGGCCAGAGATGCCTGGCGAATGCCGTCGAACACTTCGATCGGCAGGCCACCGGGGTTGGCTTCGGTCTTGAGCATCAGCGGCGGCACCGCGGAAATCAGCCCGGCCTTGGCCACGCGACCGGTGCCGTGGCGACCGATGTAGCGCGCCACCTCGCCGCCGCCGGTGGAGAAGCCGAACAGCACGGCGTCTTTGAGGTCGAGCAACTCGATCAACTGCGCCAGGTCATCGGCGTAGGTGTCCATGTCGTTGCCGGTCCACGGCTGGCTGGAGCGGCCATGACCACGACGGTCGTGGGCGATCACCCGGTAGCCTTTGGAGGCCAGGAAGATCATCTGCGACTCCCAACTGTCGGCGTTCAACGGCCAGCCGTGGCTGAAGACGATGGGTTGGCCGGTGCCCCAGTCCTTGTAGTAAATCTCGGTGCCATCTCGGGTCGTGAATGTACTCATGCGATGTCTCCTTTGCGAGTGTTGGGGGTGTATCAAAGCGGTGATGGGTTCATTCGTTCAGCCAGCCGCGCCACCCGCTCGCCGAGGTGCGCGGCGGTGCAACGGTCTTCGGGAGGTGGGGCGAGGTCCGGGGTCTGTTCGACATTCGACTGGGCCATGGCGCCGAGCGAGCTGCCGAGGCGATTCATTTGCCCGTCGAAGGCGCCGGTGCTGGAGCGCGCCGGCAGCAGGTCGAGGCCGACCCAGATCATCGAGTGCTGCGCGGCGAATACCGCCATCTGCAGCAAGGTGTTGAGTTTGTCGCCGCACAGGCAGCCGGAATTGGTGAAGCCGGCGGCCAGTTTGTCGCGCCACGGCTGGGCGAGGTAGAACGCCGCCGTGGACTCCATGAAGCCTTTGAACTGCGCCGACGCGCTGCCCATGTAGGTCGGGGCGCCGAAGATGATGGCGTCGGCGCTGTGCAACCGGTCCCAGTGCTGGTCCACTTCATCGACCGGAACCAGCAGGCAGGTGCTGCCCACGTGCCGTTCCACACCCAGGGCCACGGCTTCGGCCATGACCCGGGTGTGCCCGTAGCCACTGTGATAGACCACCACCACGTTGCTCATCCCGGTGTCCTCATGACAAGTTGATCCCTTTGCTACATGCCCCACTCGCCAGCCCGGCACAATTCCCTGTGGGAGCGAGCCTGCTCGCGATGGCGGCGGCACATTCACATCGATGCAAGCTGACCCACCGCTATCGCGAGCTGGCTCGCGCCTACAAGACCAGCGGGTGTTGAAGCAGCAGAGTTTTGGGCGTAGACCAGACGCAGGACGAGTTAAACGTTGTTAATTTTCGTTGGCGCGCCAAAAGCCTCAACAGCGGCTTTGCCAAGGTTGCCCCTCAATAAATGCGGCGCCTGCCAGGGACGCCAGGGACAGGCAGTTGCAGCGGATACCCGACAGTCAGGCGAACACCTCGTTGCGTTGCCGGAAAAACCTGAGGAATATGCTCGGAAACCGCGTACCAGACGGCTGCAAGCAGGAGCGACACGTTGACCCTTTCCCCAGAACAGGCCATCCATTTCGGCCCCTACCGGATCTATCCCGGACAACGCCTGGTGCTGGAGGCCGACCAGCCCCTGCGCCTGGGCCGGCGCGCCATGGATATTCTGCTGATCCTGCTGGAGCACGCCCCAAACGTGGTCAGCAAACAGCAACTGATCGCCGGGGTATGGCCCAAAAGCGTCGTCGAAGACATCAACCTGCGCGTGCACATGGCGGCGCTGCGCAAAGCCCTCGGCGACGGCCAGGCCGGCCAGCGCTATATCGTCACTGTCGCTCAGCGCGGCTACAGTTTTGTCGCGCCCTTCTCCCTCGAGTCCATCGAGCAGCACCCTGCGAGCGAAAGCCTCCAGCCGAGCGCCCATAACCTGCCGATCCGCCGGACGCGCATGATCGGTCGTCAATCGCTGGTCGAAAACCTGGTCACTCAGCTGTCACGCCAGCGCTTCATCACCCTCGTCGGCCCCGGTGGCATCGGCAAGACCACCGTGGCGCTGCGCGTCGCCGAACTGTTGATCGGCCGCTACCGGGACGGTATTCGCCTGCTGGACCTGGCGCCGCTCAGCGATCCGAGCATGATCAGCGCCCAGTTGGCGACGCTGCTGGATTTGTCCCTGCACGATGCCGAATCTACAAACGGACTGGCCGCGTTCCTGCGCGAGCGGCGGATGCTGCTGGTGATCGACAACTGCGAGCACCTGCTCGACGCGGTCGCGCTGCTCTGTGAAAGCATCCTGCGCGCCGCGCCGCACGTGCACATCCTGGCCACCAGCCGCGAGAGCCTGCGGGCCGAAGGTGAGTTCGTCCAGCGTCTCGAATCGCTTGATTGCCCACCCCCCATCGCGGTGCTGGACCGCGCCCAGGCGCTGACCTTTTCCGCATTGCAACTGTTCGTCGAGCGGGCCATGGCGAGCCAGGACAGTTTCGAGCTGAGCGATGACGACCTGCCGTTATTGATTGACATCTGCCACCGCCTGGACGGCATTCCGCTGGCCATCGAACTGGCGGCGGCGCAAGTCAGTCACTTTGGTCTGAGCGGGTTGCTGACGCAGTTGCAAGGCAGTTTTCGCCTGCTCACCCAAGGCTGTCCGTCGACGCTGGGCCGGCACCAGACCCTGCGCGCCACGCTCGACTGGAGTTTCGAACTGCTCAACGCCTGCGAGCAAACCTGCCTGCGCCGACTGGGGGTGTTCAGGGGCGGTTTTACGCTGGAGTCGGCCGCGGCGGTGATCGTCGGCGAACACATCGAGCCCGGCGAGGTGTTTGGCTCGATCACGCAACTGGTGGCCAAGTCGTTGCTGAACGTGGAAGTGGGCGACGAAGAAGTGTTCTACCGCTTGCTCGACACCACCCGCAGCTACGCACTGGAAAAACTCGACCAGACTGTGGACCTGCCGGACACCCGAAAGCGCCACGCCGAACGCTGCCTGGCCTTGATGCATCAGGCTCAAACTGACTGGGAGCTGATTTCCACGGGCCTGTGGATCGAGCGTTACGCCCGCAGTCTGGATGACATTCGTTCGGCCCTCGACTGGGGCTTTAACGCCCAAGGTTCGCAGGCGCTGGCGATCCGGCTGACCGCGACGTCGACGCCGCTGTGGCAGGAGTTGTCGCTGCTCAAGGAACATGGCGTTTACGTGCGCAAGGCGCTGGCCTTGCTGGAGGCCGCGCCCGAGCCCTGTCCTCACCTGCAAATGGCCCTCAAGCTCGCCCTCGGCAGTTCCTGCTACCACACCCAGGGCGGCACGGCCGAAACCATTGCCGCGTTCGTCAGCGCCAGAACCCTGGCCAGACACAACAACGACGTGGCCGGTCAACTGCGAGCGGTGTCCGGGCACATGGCGGTCAATCTCAGTTGCGGCCACTACCAAATGGCGCTGGAGCAGAGCCAGCTGTTCGACCGCCTGGGCGCCCAGGGTGACCCCGTGCTGTCGCTGAGCACGCACCGCTTGCGCGTCCTGGCCCTGCACTTTGCCGGCAATCAGCAACTGGCCCGGGTGAATGCCGAACAGGTCATCCAGCGCATGGCCCAGAGCGGGCACCTCAACCGCTTCACCCACGGCTTTGGCGTGCAATACGATCAGAGCGTGGCCGCCCTGACAATTCTGGCGCGCATCCTCTGGTTGCAAGGTCAGCCGGAGCAGGCGTGGCGCACCGCCCGCCAGGCGCTGGACATCGCGCTGCAGATCAACCACGGCACCTCCATTTGCTACACCCTGGCGCTGGCCGGCTGCCTGATCGCCCACTACAACGGCGACAGTACAACCGCACGCAAACTGTTACGGCTGCTACTGGAACAGGCGCAGAAACATTCGGTGCTGCTGTTTCATACGTGGGCGCAACACTACGCGCAAGTGATCGACCAGGCTGGAGCACCGTCGGCGCCACCGCCGGGTGCCGGGCTGATCAAGGAAATCATGGTCACGCTGGACGCCACGTTCGTCGATGACGCCTTGTGGCAACGGGCCGATACCGGGGCAGCGGGCTGGAGCACGGCGGAGATACTGCGGGCCAGGGCTGATGCGTTGCTGACTGAAGAAAATGCGCAGGCAGTGGATGACCCGAGTGAACGCGTTCGCGAGCAAGCTCGCTCCCAAAAAAGCGAGATGGCGGAGGAGGTATTGCTGCGAGCGTTGAATGTCGCCAGGCATCAGGGCGCCCTGGCCTGGGAGCTGCGCAGCGCCACTTCGCTGGCGCAATTGTGGCAGCGTCAGGGTCGGCATCAGCAGGCTCATGAACTGCTGACGCCGATCTACAACCGGTTCACCGAAGGCTTTGCTACCCCGGACCTGAGCAAAGTCCGTCGGCTACTCGACGAGCTGCATGGGCACCTGAACGCCTGAGACCCAGCGTGCCCGGCTGATGTAATGCGAGTAGCGCTGTTCGAACGTACGCAGGTGGCCGCTGTGTTCGAGTTTCTCCAGGGCATAGGTGCGCGTGGTATTGAGCAAGCGGTACCGCGTGGTGCCGTTGACCTGATCCATCGACAGCAGCGACTTGGCGACCAACCGCTGCACCAGCGTCGCCAGTTGATCGGGTTTGAGCAGCTCGCAACTGCTGACGCCAATCGCCGCCTCCAGGGTGAAGGACATCTTGAACACCGAGAGACGCTGCAACACGGTTTGCTCCCCCTGGCTCAGCCGTTCATAGCTCCAGTCCAGCGCGGCCTTGAGGGTCTGATGCCGGGGCACGGCTGTGCGCCGGCCCTGAGTCAGCAGTTGAAAACAGTTATCCAGTTGAGCCTGCAAGCCGACCAATGCCAGCGCATCGATCTGCGCCGCTGCCAGTTCAATGGCCAGCGGTAAACCGTCGAGCCGTCGACAGATTTCACGCACTGCCTTGAGGTCCTGTTCGCGCAAGGCAAACCCTTGTTGACGGGCTCGGGCGCGACTGACGAACAGCTGCACCGCCGAGTAGCCCATGGACTCGGCTACGCTGTGCAACGCCGACGCGGGCGGCACCGCCAACGACGGCAAGCGCTGGACTGTTTCCCCCGCCGCCATCAGCGGTTCACGACTGGTGACGAGAATCGACAGCCGAGGCGCCGACGCCAGCAAATCGTCGACCAATGCCCGGCAGCGTTCCAACAGGTGTTCGCAGTTGTCGAGCACCAGCAACATATGCCGATTCGCCAACACGTCCAGGGTTGTGCCGACCTCCAGTTCCAGGGTTTGTGTCAGGTGATCCACCACGCGTGCGGGATCATCGAGCACCGCGAAATCCACCAGCCAAACGCCATCTTTATAGTGCTGCAACAGCAGTTCGGCCACGCGGAGCGCCACGGTGGTTTTGCCGATGCCAGCGGGGCCGACCAGGGTCATGAGCCGCCGAACCGGTAATTGCCGGACCAGGCTGCCGACCATCGAGTCCCGTCCGGTCACGGGTGTGAGCCGCGCAGGCAGGTTGTGCTGATGCTTTAGCACGGTCTCGATCGAGACCACGGTGGTCGCCGGCACCGACTCCACCGGGGCGACAAAGCTATAACCGCGCTGGGGGATGTTGACGATGTAGCGCTCACCGTTCTGCCCGTCGCCAAGCGCCCGGCGCAGCGCCGCAATATGCACGCGCAGGTTGATTTCTTCGACCACGGACGTCGGCCAGACGTGGGCAATCAACTCGTCCTTGCTGACCACATGGCCGGCGCGCTCAACCAGCACCTGGAGGATATCCAGGGCGCGACCGCCCATGCGGAGCGGCCGATCACCGTCCAGGATCAGCCGTTGCCGCTGGTGAAAGGCGTAGGGGCCGAACCGCAGCACCGTATCGCTGTTTAAATCTCTGAAGCTGTTCATGCACGTTTGCGTGCTGAAAACCTGGCCCGGCTCACAGTGCAGAAATATCGATCGCACCCACCTTCCAGGCTCCCGCACCTCCATTGCAAAGAGTTCACGGCTATCTTGGCAGGCCTCGGTGACGGTACAACTGCCCTGGGGGGAGCGTCACGGCCATTGCGGTGCGCACAACGGCCAAGAACGCTCTAGCTGAACTGTTCGCGGTATTGCGTCGGGGTCAGACCGAGCTTTTCAGCGAACAGAAAGCGCATATGGCGCACGCTGCCAAAGCCACTTTTGAAGGCCACGGTCTTGAGTGGCAGATCGCTGGTTTCCAGCAGATTCCTGGCGCAATCGATGCGCGCGCTTTGCAGAAACTCCATGGGCGTCATGTTCACGTCCCGGGCAAACATCCGGGCGAAGTGCCGCGTGCTCATGTTCGCCAGGCCGGCCATGCGTTCGATGCTGAAGGCTTCGTCGAGGTGTTCGAGCACGTGATTCTGCACGCGGGTGATCGGCGTTTCCTGCGGCGCGACAGTGGCCATCAACGGACTGAATTGCGCTTGCCCGCCCTGGCGTTTCATCACCACCAGCAACACCTTGGCCACGTCCTGGGCGACTTTCTTGCCGTGGTCTTTGGCGACCACCGCCAGTGCCAGGTCAATACCGGCAGTGACGCCGCCGGAGGTGATGAGGTTGCGGTCCTGCACGTAAATCTGATCGGTCTCCACCGTCGCCTTGGGAAAGCCTTTGATCAGCCGTTCGGTATAATGCCAGTGGGTGGTGACGCGATAACCGTCCAGCAAACCGGCATGCCCCAACACGAACGCGCCGGTGCAGATAGAGCCATAGCGCCCGGCGCGATCGACAGCGGCTTTGAGCCAACACAGCAACGGCGGATGTTTTTCGTTGTACGCGCCCGGGCCGCCCGGCACCAGCAGCAGGTCATAGGCTTGATCGGCCTGATCGATGTGCAGATCGGCCTGCACGCTGACGCCGTTGGAGGCCCGCAGCGCGCCATGCTCGGTGCCGATGGTCGCCAGTTCATAACGGTCATCTGCTGCCAGGTATCGATTGGCGATGGAAAACACTTCCATGGGCCCGGCCATGTCGAGCAGCAGAAAGTCCGGAAACAACACCATAGCCACGGTTTTCATGGGTTCACAGTCACTGAAGTCAAAAGAAGGTCCCTCTAACAAACACCAATCCCCTGTAGGAGTGAGCCTGCTCGCGATAGCGGTGTGTCAGTCAGCATAAATATTGAATGTAATGACGCTTTCGCGGGCAAGCCTCGCTCCTACAGGGTTCTTGCCGGGCATTGCTGTGCATTATGGCCAATGTCCGGCGCCAGCGTCGGATAAGAATACGCAATCGCACGCTTATTACTGTCAACCACAAAGCGACAGTATTTCAATTTCCATCTACTTATTGCACCAGCCAGTAACCATTAACCTTCTCCTCACTCGGACGAATCAACGTCCCCACAGGAGATTTCATCATGCTGACCCTTCGCAAAGCCTCGGATCGCGGCGCCGCCAATCATGGTTGGTTGAAGTCGTTCCACACCTTTTCCTTCGCCAATTACCGCAACCCGAAAGAGCAGGGTTTTTCTGACCTGTTGGTGATCAACGATGACCGTGTGGCGGCCGGTAAAGGCTTCGGCCAGCACCCGCACCGCGACATGGAGATTTTCTCCTACGTGCTCGAAGGTGCTTTGGAACACAAGGACACCCTGGGCACCGGTTCGGTGATCCGTCCTGGCGATGTGCAATTGATGAGCGCCGGCAGCGGTGTGGCCCACAGCGAGTACAACCACTCGGCCACGCGGCCGGTGCACTTTCTGCAAATCTGGATCGTGCCGGACGTCAGCGGCGCCAAACCGCGTTATCAGCAAGAGCACTTCAGCACCCAGAAAAAACGTGGGCGCCTGCAACTGATCATCTCCCCCGACGGGGCCAAGGGTTCGCTGAAGGTGCGTCAGGACGCACGGGTGTATGCCGCGCTGATCGACGGCAAGGAAAGCGCCACACTGGAACTGGCCGCCAACCGCTACGCCTATGTGCACGTGGCCCGTGGCAGCGTCGAACTCAATGGCGTGCAGCTGCAAGAAGGTGATGGCGTGCGGGTTCGTGATGAGCAGGTGCTGGCGTTGAGCAACGGTGTGGATGCCGAAGTGCTGGTGTTTGACCTGCGCCCGCAAGAACTGCCGGAAATGCCATGACCGTGACTGACCTGGGGGCTTCTGTGTCCCCAGGCTTTTACCAGCCAATCACATCATCTGTGGCGAGGGAGCTTGCTCCCGTTGGACTGCGAAGCAGTCCCCTTCTCTTTAGATAGATAGGGGGCCGCTCCGCAGCCCAGCGGGAGCAAGCTCCCTCGCCACAAGGGTTGTGTGAGTCCTTCGATTAGCGACGACTCACTCGCCGGTACCGGAAAACACCGCGACAATTTCATCGATAACCGCCCGAACCCTGGCCGTATGCCGCAAGTCCGCGTGGGTCACCAGCCAGACGTCATAGGGCACCGGTCGCGTGCGCTCCGGCCATAACCTGACCAGCCCGTCCCTCTCCCCCATGTACACCGGAATTTCCCCGACCCCGAGCCCCGTCGCGATGGATCGGCGCACCAGCAGACTGGAACTCAGACTCGCCACAATCCGCCCGCGCCCCAGCGGTTCCGAGACCAGGGTCATGTCTTTATTGCCTTGCAGGTACGGCTGATACACCACCAGGTCGTGCCCTTCGAACGCCGAGCCCGGCGTTGGCACGCCATGGGCATCTACGTAATTCTGAGAAGCAAACAAACCCACCGGCCAGCGTGCGATGCGACGGGCGATCAGGTCCGGGTTGTCCGGTCGGGTGTTGCGCACGGCAATGTCGGCTTCGCGTTTGGCCAGGCTGAGAATCTGCGTGGAGGCGTCCAGTTGCACGCGCACGTCGGGGTGCTGTTCATGTAAGTGGGCAATGGCCGGGATCAGAAAATCGATGGCCAGGGAATCGGTGGTGCTGACCCGCACCAGCCCGGTCAGTCGATCGTCGAGCCCCTGAATCCGACGCTCCAGTTCCAGTGCCGAATGCTCCATTTTTTCCACGGCCGTCAGTGCCGCCTCCCCCACCGCTGTCAGCGCATAGCCTTCAGAGGTGCGCAGAAACAGCGTCGCACTCAACGACTTCTCCAGCGACGTGATCCGTCGACCGACCGTGGCCTGATCGACCCCCAGCACCCGCGCCGCGCCCCGCAGCGTCGACTCTCGGCACACCGCCAGAAACACCCGTGCGTCATCCCAATTCATACGGCTACCCCGCTGATGCAAATTTGCATCACCATAGCGCAAACTCGCCGCGTTATTACATCTACCGATCGGGATAGTCTGAAGGCCAGCGTAAAACCTTCTCAGGACCTTTCCCATGCACAGCACATCGACTACCTCGCGCAGTGCGATCTGGCTGCCGATCTTCGCCGGCCTCAGCGCCAGCCTGGTCAGCATCGGCCTGGCGCGGTTTGCCTACACGCCGCTGATTCCCTCATTGATCCAGGCGCACTGGTTTTCCGCCAGCGACGTGGTGTACCTCGGCGCCGCCAACCTCGTGGGTTACTTGATCGGTGCGCTGATCGGCCGGCCAGTGGCCAACCGCACGTCGAACAAAACCGCGTTACGCCTGATGATGCTGGCCGTGACCTTGTCGTTTTTCGCCTGTGGTTTTCCATTGTCGGTGAGCTGGTTCTTCGGCTGGCGATTGCTGTCGGGGGTTGCCGGTGGCGCAATCATGGTGTTGGTGGCCGCGACGGTATTGCCCCACGTGCCGGCGTCCCGCCGAGGTCTGGCCAGCGGTGCGATTTTCCTCGGCATCGGCCTGGGCATCGCCGGCTCGGGGACGATTGTGCCGCCGCTGCTGAGCCTTGGCTTGCAGCAAACCTGGTTTGGCCTGGGGCTGCTGTCACTGCTTCTGACAGCCACGAGTTGGTTCGGTTGGCCGAAAGAGGCGCATCATCAAGCCGCTGCGGTGTCGATCGAGAAAACCACCACACCAACCGACCCAGGGGTGTACCTGTTGTTCGCCCAATACGCCTTCATGGCCGCCGGGCTGGTGCCGGCCATGGTGTTTTTGGTGGATTACGTGGCCCGCGGCCTCGGCGCCGGCCCGCACATCGGCGCGCTGATCTGGGTGATGTACGGACTGGGCGCGATCATCGGGCCGGTGAGTTACGGTTTTCTGGCCGATCAACTGGGCGCAAAGCTGAGCATCCGCCTGGTGCTGGTGGTGCAGGCGATTGCCGTCGGCCTGCTGTCGATTTCCAGTTCGTTTACGGCGCTGGCCGTGCTGGCCGTGATCCTCGGTTCGTTCCCGCCAGGCATCGTTCCACTGGCGCTGGCGCGGGTGCATGAACTGCTGCCGAACCATCACCAGCAGCAGATTGCCTGGAGCCGTGCGACGGTTTCATTCGCCACCTTCCAGGCGATTGCCGGGTTTGCGTATTCGGCGCTGTTCAATGCCAGCGGCGGGCAGCATGGGTTGTTGTTTGTGATTGCGGCGGGCGCGATTGTGATTGCACTGTTGCTGGAACAGGCCATGCGTTTGCTGAACAGACCCACTGTAGGAGTGAGCCTGCTCGCGAAGACGTAGGCAGATCCTGCAGCAATGTGACTGATATACCGCTATCGCGAGCAGGCTCGCTCCTACAGGGGGTCGGTGGTTTGGACTGAATTATTGGTTCACTGATGCGATCCCATTTACAGACGACTTTCTCGACAGGACTCCAACATGACTTTGCCGCAAACCATGACCCTGATTGAAATCACCGAGCCCGGCGGCCCCGAGGTGTTGAAGCCGCGCCAGGAACCGGTGCCCACGGTCGGCGCAGGCGAAGTGCTGATCCGTGTGCACGCCGCCGGGGTCAACCGTCCCGATGTGATTCAACGCGCCGGCAAGTACCCGATGAAACCCGGCATGAGCCCGATTCCCGGGCTGGAAGTGGCCGGTGAAGTGGTGGCCGTCGGCACCGGCGTCAGCGAATTCATCGTCGGCGACAACGTCTGTGCGCTGACCAATGGCGGTGGTTACGCGCAGTATTGCGTCGCCCCGGCCAGCCAGACGCTGCCGATCCCTGAGGGCATGGATTGGGTGCACGCAGCGGCCGTCCCGGAAACCTTCTTCACGGTGTGGGCCAACCTGTTCGACATGGGCGGCGCCAGCAAAGGCCAGCGCGCGTTGATTCACGGCGGCACCAGCGGCATCGGCACCACGGCGCTGATGCTCTGCCGCGAGTTCGGCGTCAAGGCCTTCGCCACGGCGGGCAGTGAGGAAAAGTGTGCGGCGATCCGCAAGCTGGGCGCCGAGGCGATCAACTACCGCGATCAGGATTTCGTCCAGGTCATCGCGGAAAAAACCGCTGGCAAAGGCGTCAACGTGATCCTCGACATCATGGGCGGTTCGTACCTGAATCAGAACATCGCGGCACTGGGCATGGAGGGGCGCCTGGTGATGCTGGGCTTCCTCGGCGGAGCCCGCGCCAACGATGTCGACCTGATGGCGATCATGGGCAAGCGAGCGACGATCACCGGCTCGCTGATGCGCTCGCGCACCCGTGAAGAAAAAGCCTCGATCGCCGAACAGCTGCGCGAGTATGTGTGGCCGGTACTGGCTGCCGGGCGTTGCCTGCCGATGATCGACAAGGTTTACCCGTACACCGAGGCCGCGCAGGCCCATGCACGGATGGAAGCCGGCGATCACATCGGCAAGATTGTGTTGCAGGTGGACTGATCAGTAACCCTCGCCAGCCGCCAATGCGCCGCCGATGATCGCGATGCCCGAGCTGGTGCCCAGTCGCGTGGCGCCGGCTTCGATCATCGCCAGGGCGGTCGGGTAATCGCGCACGCCACCGGAGGCCTTGACGCCGATGTCGGGGCCGACGGTGCGACGCATCAGCGCAACGTCTTCCACGGTGGCGCCACTGCGGCTGAAACCGGTCGAAGTCTTGACGAACGCGACCTTCAGTTCACGACAAATCTCGCAAGCCTTCACCTTTTCGGCATCGGTGAGCAGGCAGTTTTCCAGGATGACTTTCAGCGGCACCTGGCCGCACGCCTGCAACACCTGGGCGATGTCGTCGCGCACCTGATCAAACAAGCCGTCTTTTAACCAGCCTATGTTCAACACCATGTCGACTTCCCCGGCACCGGCGGCAATCGCCCGCTCGGCTTCGAAGGCCTTGGTGTCGCTCAGGCCGGCGCCCAGCGGGAAGCCGACCACCGCGCAGATATTCACGCGCTGCCCTTCAAGGCACTGAGCCGCATGAGGGACTTGACCCGAATTCACGCACACCGAATAGAAGCCGTGTTCGGCAGCTTCGCGGCACAACGCAGCGATTTGCTCGCGGGAAGCATCAGGCGCCAGCAAGGTATGATCGATGTACTGCGCCAGCGCTTGGGGTTCGAGGTGTGCCATCGCAAAAACTCCTGTTTGTATATTCAAATGCCCCTGCGCCACAATCGAGGGTGATTCGCGCAAAAACGTTACAAAACTCACAAATAATGTTACTTAAATAACATCAACAATCAACCCCGGAATGCCTGTGGACAGTAAAAAAGCCGAGCGTCTCAAGCTGATTCAACAAGCCCTGCAAGACCAGAGCGCCATTCATCTGCGCGAGATGGCGGCATTGCTGGACGTGTCCGAGATGACCCTGCGCCGCGACCTCAGCAAATACACCGACCACCTGCGCCTGCTCGGTGGCTACATCACCAGAATCCACGATGGCAACGAGCCCGGCGATTACCGCGTGGCCGAACAGGACACCCGCCACGTCGAAGAAAAACGCCGCATCGGCAAACTCGCCGCCGGGTTTATCCAACCGGGCGACACGGTGTTCTTCGACTGCGGCACCACCACGCCTTTCGTGATCGATTTCATTCCCGACGAGCTCGAGTTCACTGCGGTGTGCAACTCCCTGAACGTGCTGACCAAACTGTCGCAAAAACCCAACTGCCACATCGTGGTGTGCGGCGGCACGTTCCATCGCAAGAACCAGGTGTTCGAGAACACCCGCGAAACCGGCATCCTCGACAGCGTGCGCCTGACCTGGGCCTTCGTGTCCGCCGCCGGCATCAGCCAGGACTTCGGCGTGACCTGCTTCAATTTCAATGAAGTGGAGGTCAAGCAGAAGGTCCTGCGCCAGGCGCAACAGCGGCTGCTGCTGGCTGACCACAGCAAGTTCGACACGGTGCGTACCGCGCATTTCGCCAACCTCGGGGATTTCCAGTTCGTGGTCAGCGACAAGAAAATCCCCAAGGCCTACCGCGACGCCATCACCGCCAGCGGCGCGCAGTTGATCATCTGATCAAGGCCTGTTGTTCCGCTGCACTCAGGTAACCGGTGGTGACGCGAAAATCCGTCGTCGCCCCTGCCGCCAGCGAACGCACATGGCCCTTGGTGGACTCGGCACGATAGCCTTCCGGCTCGCAAGTGGACGGCAGCACAAACGCTGCCACTTGCTGATCGGGGTTGTGCAGGATCCAGCGCGCGGCGTGGTCGAATTGGTCTGGACGGTAACGGGTGTAGAACGCCGCACCGTCGGGATGGCTCAGCAGAAAATGCGCATGACCGCTGTCGTCCGCCCGCACGCCGTCGAAGAAAAACACAATCTCGGGGTCGTAGAGCCTCGGCTGATCCAGGCAGGTGAACTGCTCCGGGTCTTTGGCTAGCACCTGCATGTATTCAGTCCAGGCCGGCGTCGGTTTGACGTGGGCCGGCACGCTGCTGCGCAAGCGCACGCGCTCGACCCCCAAGGGCTCGATGAAGCGGGCGCCGTCGACATAGGCGTAATTCATGTGCGCCATGTACATCAGGTCCATCGGCTTGCCTGCCAGATTGGTCACCTGCATGGCGATGTCGAACAGCCCGGAATCAGCGCGCAACGTCACGCTGGGTCTGGCCAGGTATCGGTCACCAAACCCCTGCGCATATTCATACTCGCCACCCAGGCGCAGGTATTGACCGCTGCTGTCTTCACCGACCTCCAGCCAGGCACGATCCATCGCTGCGCAAGGCATCTCGCCGTGCAGCGGATGATCGTCCCCGGGGCTCGGGCAACCGTTGCGCAACAGGCCGCTGTGAAACATGAAACAGCCGTAAGTGCCGATCACCGTAGGGCTCGGTCGGGGCTGGCTGAACAGGTTGCTCATGGTCAGGTCGCAACCGTCGAACACGGCGGACCAGATCATCTGTCCCAGATACGGCAACACCACCAGACGGCCACGACTGTTGGCCAACTCCAGCGCCAGCACGCCACTGGGGTAAACCCAGGAACTGACCGTGAACGCCTCCGACTCCAGCAAAGTTTTGCGCGCCTCACCGAACTGCGACGGCTGCAGGTTGATCCGCGTGTTCATGAAGTCACCACCGCACCCACTGGCCTCCGTTCGCTGTCGGAATGACGCAGGCAACGCACCGCGTACATCACGATCACGATGAAGCACAACAACGGCACGCTGTACGCCAGTTGCATGTTGCCGCCGCTGTAATCGGACAGCAGGCCCTGGAAGATCGGGATCACCCCGCCACCGACAATGCTCATCACCAGCAGCGAACCGCCGACGCCGGTGTCTTCGCCCAGGCCGTCAATGGTCAAGCCGTAGATGGTCGGCCAGCAGGGACCGAGGAACACGCTGACGCCAACGGCGGCGTACACCGCCGTGATGTTCGGCACCAGGATCGTATACGCCAGCAACACAATGCAAAGCACGCCATACACCGCCAACACCTTGGCCGGGTGCAGTTTGCGCATCAGCACGTTGGCGATCAGCTTGCCGACGAAATAGGCGGCGAAGGTGGTCAGCAAAAACCACGACGCGCTGCGTTCGTTCATGCCGCCCAACTGCATCGCCAGGCGAATGGTGAAACTCCACACGCCGACCTGTGCGCCGACGTACAGAAACTGCGCCAGCACGCCAAAGGTGAAGCGCTTGTTGCGCCACAGTCGCGACAGGCTCTGGCCGAGACTGGCGGATTTCTTGCTGGCCACCTGATTGCCCTTGCACTTCGGAAACCGGGTGATGGCGATCAGGATGAACATCAGCACCAGCACCGCGATCATCCATTTGTACGGCAGCAAGGTGGACTGGATCATTTGCAGTTGCTGGACCGCCGCGTCCGAAGCGCTCATTTGCGTGAGCTGCTCGCGGGTGGCGTCGGTGTCCTTGAACATCACGAAGCTGCCGACGTAGACCCCGGCCATCGCGCCGAACGGATGGAAGGTCTGGGAAATATTCAGGCGACGGGTGCCGGTTTCACGCGGGCCCATCAGCGTCGAATAGGTGTTGCACGCGGTTTCCAGAAACGACAGCCCCGCCGCGATCACAAACAGCGCCAGCAGGAACATGCCGTACTTGGCGGTCGACGCCGCCGGGAAGAACAGCAGGCAACCGAACATGTAGAGCATCAGGCCAATGAGGATGGTGGTCTTGTAACTGAAACGGCGGACCACCAGCGCGGCCGGGATCGCCACGAAGAAATAGCCCAGGTAAAACGCCGACTGCACGAACGCGGTCTGGAAATCGCTGAGCAGAAAGGCCTTCTTGAAATGCGCGATGAGCACGTCGTTCATGCTCGCGGCGGCCGCCCACAGCGCGAAGATGCTGCACAGCAAAATGAAGGCGAACCAGGGCGTGCGATTCAGGTAGAAACCATCGGCCGTCTGTTGGAGCGGAGGCTTTGTCATTGTTGTTCTCCGTGGTGAGTGTTGAGGGGTGAATCAGCTTGATTTCAAGCGCCGAGCTGGCGCTGGAATTCAGCGAATGCAGTGGCGTCCGGGTAGGAGGTCTGGGTACCCAGGCCGGTGACCGAGCAGGCGGAATACGCCACGGCCTGGGTCATGGCGGCGCGGATGTCGCGGTCGCGGCTCCAGTGATGAATGAAGCAACCGATGAAGGCATCGCCTGCACCGGTGGTGTCGCGCGCGGCAACCGACAGGCCGGGAATCTGGAACTCGCCTTCCTCGCCGACGTACAGCGCGCCTTGCTGGCCGAGGGTCACGATGACGTGGCGAATGCCGTCGGCGACCAAGGTCTGGGCGGCTTTATGGGCCGACGCCGGGGAGTCCACGACCTGGCCAGTGATCAGCGCCAGCTCGGATTCGTTGGGCACCAGGAAATCCAGGTGCGCCAAATGCTCACGGCTCAGGCCGGGCAAGGCTGGCGCCGGGTTGAGCAAGACTGGAATGTCGTGCGCGCGGCCGAATTCGATGGCGTGGTAAACGGTGTCGACATTGATTTCCAGCTGCAGAACGATCAGCGAGCACTCGCGCAACGCCTGGGCCGCCCCGTCGATATCCGCCGGGACCAGATGCGCGTTGGCGCCTTTGACGATGAGGATGCTGTTGTGCGAGTCGGCCTGGACGAAGATCGGCGCCACACCGCTGGACACGCCGGGTACGCGCTGCACGTAACGGGTGTCGATGCCAAAACGCTGGAAATTGGCCAGGGTGTTGTCGGCAAACATGTCATCGCCGACCTTGGTGAGCATCAGCACATCCGCCCCGAGCTTCGCCGCGGCAACCGCCTGATTGGCGCCCTTGCCGCCGCACCCGAGGGCAAACCCCGGCGCTTCGAGCGTCTCACCCTGGGCCGGCATGCGGTCGATGTAGGTGATCAGATCCACCATATTGCTGCCGATGACTGCGATCTTGCTCATTGCTATCCCACCTTGATCCGGCTTGCCAGACTGATGCTGGACGTTGTTGTTTTGTTATTTAAATAACATTTTGTGTGATTATTCAATCTTTTTGTTGAGCGGGGTTTGAGGCAAAGACGAATGGCTTTGCGAGATGCGTGGGCAGAAGGGACGCCATCGCGAGCAGGCTCGCTTACACATTGGAATGCGTTCCCCTGCAGGAGTGAGCCTGCTCGCGATGGGGCCCTACGCATCACCGACTGATCCGTGCCCTTCATACGACTGTCGAATTTATCCCCACCTCCCCCACGCATCTGTTAAAACCCGAACTTTCCTTTTCACCCTCAGGCCGCCTGCATGTTTTCAAACCTGATGAGCCGCATAAGCCGCCGCTGGCTGCCCTGGCTGTGCATGGCCACGCTGGTCGTCGGCTTGCCCGTCGGGTGCGGCGCACTCAAATACAAAGAGCGTGAGCTGTTGTTCCGCATCGAGCCGGGCACCGCCGGCTGGTATCGCGGTTTGCCAACAGACGTCCAGGAATTCGATATCAAGCCTGCCAGTTTCAAGGACGGGCAAAACCTGCATGCCTGGTGGTGGCCGGCCGCGCGTCGCGATGCGCCGTCGATCCTGTATTTGCATGGCGTGCGCTGGAACCTGACCGGTCAGGCGTTCCGCATCGAGCAATTGCGGGCCATGGGTTATTCGGTGCTGGCCATCGACTACCGCGGCTTTGGCCAGAGCAAGGGGGACCTGCCGTCGGAAGCCAGTGTCTACGAGGACGCCCGCGTCGCCTGGGAGCGCTTCAAGACGATGCAACCGGACGCCAACAAGCGCCTGATCTATGGCCATTCACTGGGCGGCGCGGTGGCCATCGACCTCGCGGCAGACCTGGCGGCGCAGGCGAAAAAACAACGCAACCCGATACCGGTGCGCGGTCTGGTGATCGAGTCCACGTTCACCTCGCTGGGCGATGCCGTGGCGCAAGTGGCCGACAGCAACCTGCCGGTGAAATGGTTGCCGGTGCGCTGGCTGCTGTCGCAGAAATTCGATTCCATCGACAAGATCGTCGACATCGACATGCCGCTCCTGGTGGTGCATGGCCTGGCCGACCCGTTCATGCCCTCGCGGTTCAGCCAGCAGCTGTTCAACGCCGCCAGCGAACCCAAGCGTCTGCTGTTGATCCCCGGCGGCACGCACAACAACAGCATGAGCCGGGGTGGCAGCCAATACCGCCAGGCACTCGAAGGTCTGATGAAAGCAAAACCACCGCAGATCGCCGGGCCTAGCGGTAACCCCGGGCTTGCAGGTTGAACAGCTGCGCATAGCGCCCGCCCGCCGCCACCAGACTGCCGTGATCGCCGCGCTCAAGGATCGCCCCCTGATCCAGCACGATGATGTGATCGGCGTTGCGCACGCTGGAAAACCGGTGCGAGATCAGCAACGTCATGCGGCCTTCGGTGTGCTGGCTGAAATGCTCGAACACCGCCGCTTCCGCTGCCGGGTCGAGTGCCGAGGTCGGCTCGTCCAGAATCAGGATGTCGGCGTTACGGCGCATGTAAGCGCGAGACAAGGCAATCTTCTGCCACTGCCCTCCGGACAACTCCTGGCCACCGGCGAACCAGCGGCCCAGTTGAGTGGCGTAGCCTCGATCCAGCCCCTCGATGAACGGCGCGGCCATGCCTTCGGTGGCCGCTTCCTTCCAGCGTTGCTCATCGTTGAACGCCAGCGTGTCGCCGACGCCGATGTTCTCGCCGACGGAGAACTGATAGCGGATGTAATCCTGAAAAATCACGCCGATGCGCCGACGCAGCGCGTCTTCTTCCCAGGCCTGCAAATCGCTGCCGTCGAGCAGAATGCGCCCGTGATCGGGGCGATACAGACGGGTCAGCAACTTGATCAGCGTGGTCTTGCCCGAACCGTTCTCCCCCACCAGCGCCAGGCTGCGCCCCGGCACCAGGTGCAAGTCGATGCCTTCAAGGGCCGCGCGGCTCGCCCCCGGATAACGAAAACCAACGTTCTCGAATCGCAAACCATCGCCGGGCACGGCGCCCACCGTGAGATGCCCGGCATCGGCCACCACCGGCTCGGCGAGGTATTCGTAGAGGCTCGACAGGTACAGACCATCCTCGTAGAGACCGCTGATGGCGCTCAAACTACTGCTCACCGCCGTCTGCCCCTGCTTGAACAGCACCAGGTACATGGTCATCTGCCCGAGGCTGATCTGGCCGTGGACGGTATCGACCACCACCCACGCATAGGCCAGGTAAAACGCCCCCGTGCCGAGCAACCCCAGCACAAATCCCCAGCCATCGCGGCGCAAGGTCAGCCGCCGGTCTTCGGCATACAGGCGAGCAAACGTCTCGCGATAGCGCTTCAACAGCAGGGGCGCGAAGCCGAACAGCTTGACCTCTTTGATGTAGCCCTCGTGGGAGAGCAGCGTCTCGATGTAGTTCTGCTGCCGACTTTCCGGCGCCCGCCGCGTGAACAGCCGGAACGCATCCCCGGAAAAATGCGCCTCGGCGAAAAACACCGGCAACGCACCCACCACCAGCAACACCAGTGCCCAAGGCGAAAAATGCACCAGCAACACGCCGAAGCTGATCAACACGATCAGGTTCTGGACCAGCCCCAACGACTTCATCACCAACGCCAAAGGCCGGGTCGACGCCTCGCGCCGCACCCGCACCAACTTGTCGTAAAACTCGGAATTCTCGAACTGCACCAGCGACAACGTCTGGGCCTTCTCCAGAATCATCGTGTTGACCTTCTGCCCCAACTGCACCCGCAACAACGACTGCTGAACCGACAACGCCCGCTGCGTCCCGGACAACAACGCCAGCACGCCCGCCTCGAACAACACGTAACGCACCACCGGCCACAACGGCGCACTGCCCTGCTGCGCGTGCAATTGCATGGCGAAAACCACTGCGTCAACGATGCGCTGGCCCAGCCACGCGGCCAGCGCCGGAAGGACACCAGCGATCAGGGTCGCCAGCACGAGGCCGAGAAACAGCCCACGAGAAGTGCCCCAGACCAGCAGCAAGGCGCGTCGGGCCTGGTCGAGTAATGAGGTGAAACGGGAAAGTGCCGCAGGCATGGATTGATGAACTCGGCAAAGGAAGTCGCTGAACACTACAAAGACGTCATGGTACTTCAGCCAGAAATCCCACAGGCGAGAAACACCTGTGGCGAGGGCGCTTGCTCCCGCTGGGTCGCGCAGCGGCCCCAAAAAAGGCACCGCTGCACACCCCAACATCAGTTGCCACTCACCCCGACAAACCGCACCTACTTGGACAGATCAATCCTATCCAATACCCGGTTCGCCGTAATCTCCGCCATCATGATGCTGTTGGAAATACCCAACAGCGCATAACGCGACTCACCCTCCAGATGATCCACCAACTGGTGAACCATCACATCGACCGAGGCCAGCGTCTCGACCAGATACACCGCCAGCGTTTCGGCCGTGGCTTCAGGGTCCACGGAAAAGAGGGTACTGCGTGTTCGCGGGGTGGCTTTGATGTCGGCATTCGACGGGAAGTGGAAGTCGAGCGCGCGCTCGGCGGCTTCGTTGAGCTTCTTTGAATCAGGTTCGTAGGGAGAGACCGGATCGGTGTCCGGTGGGTTGGGTGTTACCTTGAACATTGGCTCTAACCTCATCTAAGAGTGAGGCTGCAACCCGTTCGCGACTAAACGAAATGGAGGCAGCTGTGCACAGGTTAGTCGACCGATGAGCCAAGAAATCGGCGCGCCCGAAGGCGCCCTGCGCACAGCCACCATCAGGAGCAGGATGAGATACCCGACTGATAGAGACATCGTGCGACTTGACTACAACGGGCGACTAAACCCGACCACTGATGAGCAGTGGCAGGGAAACGATAGAGTCCGGGGTCAAACCGCACAAGCCGGCGGATTCTGGCGCAGCCGTAGGCAACGGCGCAAGGTTTTGTAGCTTTCAGGACGTAACCTTGACGGGTTTTAAACAAGCCCCGTTTCATGGTTAAACAACCGAGTCAGGTGGCTCACAAAATGCCCGCTCAAAACGCTCACTGGGAATCCTGAAACCGCGCCCGATACCGCCCCGGACTCTCCCCCGTCCACTTCTTGAACGCCCGATGAAACGCGCTCGGTTCCTGAAACCCCAGCTGCTCAGCAATGTCACTGATACTCGCCCGGCTCTCACGCAGCTGCTCAAACGCCACCCCGCGCCGCACTTCATCCTTGATCTCCTGATACGAACAGCCTTCCCGCTCCAGTTTGCGGCGGAAGGTGCTGGGGCTCAGGTGTTGTTCGAGGGCGAACGCCTGTAAGGTCGGCCATTGGCTGTAATGGCTGTTGCGCAAGCGCTGATGGACTTGTGATGCCAGGCCATGCTGGTTGCGGAAGCGGATCACCAGCCATTGCGGTGCCGTGCGCAGGAACACTTTCAGTGAGGCCAGGTCCTGGACCACCGGCAGGCGCAGGTAGTGGCTGGCGAATTCGATTTCGGTGCGTTCGGCACCGAAGGTCAGGTTGGGGCCCCAGAGCAATCGGTCGTCGCTGAGGGACACGCGCTCGTGGCGAAAGTCCGCGCGGTCGATCGGGATGCGCCGCCCGCCCAGCCAGCACAGCAGGCTGATCATCAACACCAGGAACGTCTCTTCACCGAAACGGCTGGCGTCTTCGTTTTGCGCGTGGCTGTCCAGGCTGATGATGGCGCGTTTGCCGCGCACGGTCAGGGTGCCGCGAAAGTCGCGCAGGAACAGGGCGAAGTTGGCCAGGCACTGGCGCATGGCTTTGTGCAGGTCGGGTTCCTGGATCAAGGCGCGGCAGATCAGCGCGAAGCTGCCGGGGGGCATGCCGTGGGAGTCGAGTCGGAAGAACTCATCGTTCAATTCGCGGATCTGAATCAGCCATAGCGCAGCAAACGCGCTCGCCGGCACGCGGGCGGTCGGCTGCTCGATCAATGCCGGGTCGATGCCCGCCTCTTCCAGCGCAGCTCGCGAACGCTGCGGATTGTCCCTCTGCCCATGGATCATCGCCTGCACGAAGTAGGCCGCCACCGAGTCCTTTTCCCGCATTTGAACGCTTCTCTCCCCATCGCCCGAATGGCAAAAAACACCAGCACCGTTGAACAGTTGCGGCATAGGACAACCGCCCTGCCGGTTCTAGACTCACGGCCAATAGTACGCCTTCGGCCGTTACGTCGGCCAAGGTATCGCAGGGTTTGATCGGAAGGACGGAACATGAATCTGCAAAACATCGGCGTGATCGGCGCGGGCACCATGGGCAACGGCATTGCGCAAGTCTGCGCAGTGGCCGGCTTCAACGTGACCTTGATCGACATCTCCGAGAGCGCGCTGCAAAAAGCCCTGGCCACCGTTGGCAAAAACCTCGACCGGCAGATTGCCAAGGAAACCCTGACCGAAGCGCAAAAGCTCGACGCTCTCGCCAGGATCCGCACCAGCACCGATTACAGCAGCCTGCACAACGTGCAGCTGGTGATCGAAGCCGCCACCGAAAACCTCGACCTGAAACTGCGCGTGCTGCAACAGATCGCCGCGCAGGTCAGCGCCGAGTGCGTGATTGCCTCCAACACCTCGTCGCTGTCGATTACTCAACTGGCCGCCAGCGTCAGCCAGCCTGAGCGTTTCATCGGCCTGCACTTCTTCAACCCGGTGCCGGTGATGGGCCTGATCGAAGTGATTCGCGGCCTGCAAACCAGCGACGCGACCCACGCCCTGGCGTTGGATATGGCCACCACCCTCGGCAAAACCGCGATCACCGCCGGTAACCGTCCGGGCTTCGTGGTCAACCGGATTCTGGTGCCGATGATCAACGAAGCAATTCTGGTGTTCCAGGAAGGCCTGGCCAGCGCGGACGACATCGACGCCGGCATGCGCCTGGGCTGCAATCAGCCGATTGGCCCGCTGGCGTTGGCCGACCTGATCGGTCTGGACACCGTGCTGGCCATTCTCGAAGCGTTCTACGACGGTTTCAACGACAGCAAATACCGCCCCGCTCCGCTGCTCAAGGAAATGGTCGCCGCGGGCTACCTGGGACGCAAGACAGGACGTGGCTTCCATGCCTATGCCTGAGCGTTGCTCGCGCTTCGCCGAGTACCGGGACATCGTGCTGGAGTTGTTCGCCAGCAAGGGGTTCGGGCAGGTCGGCATGCGTGAGCTGGCAACGTGCCTGGGGCTGTCCCCGGGCTCGTTGTATCACCATTACCCGAGCAAGCAGCACTTGCTGCTCGACCTGATCGAGGAGTTCTACGAAGAACTGCTGTCGACCCTGGGGCGCATCGACCAAAAAGGCTCGGCGAAACGCGACAAACTGCCTAACCTGATCCGCGCGCATTTGAATCTGCACCGGGAAATGCCGTGGCATTTTCGCCTGGCGGAGCGCGACAGCGGCTGCCTGAACGCCGAGCAGCAAGCGCGTGTTCGACAGTTGCGCGAGCAATACGAGCGCACGCTATTGAAGATGCTCGGCGCCCCGTCCCGCCTCGGCGAACAGGGTTTGATCGCCGCCGGACACGCCATCGCCAACTTGCTCAACAGCGCCCCCGGCTGGCTGGCACATCACCCGCTGGAGGAAGCGCAGCGCGATGAGTTGCTGGAAAGCCTGGTGATCGGCGCCGTCGAGCGTCTGCTGCGCCCATCACCCGCCACGCGTGCGGCGGCCTGAGTGTTCAAGCAATAAGCCTCGCTTCTTCCATAGAAAAAACGTCTAAACAAACCCGGCACGATTCCACGTCTAACGCTTTGCTACTTGGAGTCCATTCAAAGGCCAATGTGGGTCTCCAGACCCACGGTTACCGGGAGCAAAACATGAAAATCAATCCCTACCTCATCTTCAACGGCGACTGCAAAGCCGCCTTCACCTTCTATGAGCAAGCCCTGCCAGGCCAGATCGAAATGATGATGACCTTCGGCGAAAGCCCGGCGCGCGAACACTTCCCCGCCGACTTGCACAACCTGATCATTCATACCCGTCTGGCCGTGGGCGATCAGGCGATCATGGGTTCGGACACCACACCGGATCGCCCCACGGATGACATGAGCGGTTGCTCGGTCTCGCTGAACGTCGACAGCATTGCCGAAGCCGAGCGTGTATTCGGTGCGTTATCGGAAGACGGAAATGTGCAAATGCCCCTGGAAGAGACTTTCTGGGCCGCACGCTTCGGAATGCTGGTGGACCGGTTTGGTGTGTCGTGGATGGTGAATTGCGAAAAGGATCAGTGACGAGTTCCAGACATCCAACAGCCCGACCAGAAAAGGTTGGGCTGGCGCAGTAGCGCCTATCCCTTCACACACACCACCTGCCGCAAAGTGTGCAGCACTTCCACCAGTTCGCGCTGGGCGTGCATGACGTGGTCGATGTTTTTGTAGGCCATGGGGATTTCATCGATCACCGATGCATCTTTGCGGCACTCGACGTGAGCGGTGGCGCGGACCTGATCTTCGACGGTGAACAGGCTTTTCGCTTTGGTGCGGCTCATGACGCGGCCAGCGCCGTGGCTGCAGGAACAGAACGATTGCTCGTTGCCGAGCCCGCGAACGATGAAACTTTTCGCGCCCATCGATCCCGGAATGATCCCCAACTCGCCCTTCTGCGCCGACACCGCGCCCTTGCGGGTGACCAGAATATCCTGGCCAAAATGCCGTTCTTTCTGCACATAGTTGTGGTGGCAGTTGACCGCTTCCAGGGCGACTTCAAACGGTTTGCTGATCACTTTACGTGTGGCCTGAATCACCGCGTGCATCATCAAGGCCCGGTTCTGTCTGGCGAAGTCCTGAGCCCAACCGACGGCTTCGACGTAATCATCAAAATGCCGGCTGCCTTCTTCGAAGTAGGCCAGATCACGGTCCGGCAGGTTGGCGAGGTGCTGGCGCATGTCGGCCTGAGCCAGTTGAATGAACAGGTTGCCGATGGCGTTGCCAACCCCGCGTGAACCGCTGTGCAGCATGAACCAGACGCGGTTGGTTTCATCCAGGCACACCTCGATGAAGTGGTTACCGCTGCCCAGCGTGCCCAGGTGCCCGCGATTGTTGGTGTTGGCGAGTTTCGGGTATTTGTCGGTGATCGCCTTGAACCGCGGGTTCAGTGCGGCCCAGGCCTGATCGGCCTGTTTCGGAACGCTATCCCAAGCCCCTTTGTCCCGCACGCCACGCCCGACTGTGCGGCCATGGGGCACGGCTTTTTCGATTGCGCAGCGCAATCCATGCAGGTTATCCGGCAAGTCAGCGGCGGTCAGCGATGTGCGCGCGGCGATCATGCCGCAGCCAATGTCCACGCCGACAGCGGCGGGAATGATCGCGCCCACCGTCGGAATCACACTGCCAATGGTCGAGCCTTTGCCCAGGTGCACGTCAGGCATCACCGCCAGGTGTTTGAAGATAAACGGCATCTTCGCGGTGTTGATCAATTGCTGCCTGGCTTCGTTTTCGACCGGAACGCCTTCGGTCCAGAGCTTGATCGGTTTACCGTTGGCGACTTCCAGCAGTTGGTAGTTAGGTGCTTGCATGTTTTCGAACAAGTGGCGCCTCGGCCCCTTGAGTTCCTTGGTTATTTCCTGGTTTCCAGGATCTTGTCAGCGAGCGCTTAGGCCCGCTTGATCGACAGGTTGTGCGTGGGCACCGTCTGATGAAAGAAGCGCCTCTATCTTACGCCCGAATATTCCCCTGAAAACCTCAACGTGATCACAGAACCAGTGGGAGCATGGCTGCCCGCGAAGAACGATGACACGCAATACCTGAAAAACCGCGGTGCGTGCTTCGCGGGCAAGCCTCGCTCCCACTGGATTTTCGTCGCTCGTGGACTTAACGGCATCCGCCGAGGCCGCAGATATTGAATGTCGAACGCGCTCTTCAGAGCTTGGCGATGGAGACCTCGGTGGATTTGACGAAGGCAATCACCTCGCTGCCCACGCATTTAAACCGTCGCGCTGAAGCCGACAACCCAGCAGCACGACAACCATTCGTCGCCTATGAAAACCTGGCGCACAACAGGCGGCCCTCTCTGGCTTAGGGATTGCACAAGCCGGTCTTGGCAGCCCCGGAACGACGTAATTCTGACGCGGCGGCCCTCTAATCAATGCTTGGTCAGTCCCCCCGGAGATGTAACGTGTCAACTCTCAATGAAATCGCAGCGAACCACGCGAGAATGGCTATGGCAAAGGCGCAAGAGTCGACCGGACTGAGTGAGCGACATCTTCAAATCGTCGGCAGCGTCGAAATCCGCACCAGCGATGAACAACCGCACGTTCCACTGCACTTCATCATCGTGACGCCGGAAAACCACCTCGCCCAGGCGGCTGGCTACTAACGCCGTCCCCTGACGATAGAACCCGGCGCAATGGCCGGGTTTTTCTGTTAATCAACCCAAGCCCTTGCCCACGATTGGCGCCGACGCGCCTAAACTCAACTGACAACGAACTCGCCCTGCGATTGGAGGATGAGGCACTGTCATGTTTGAAATCTCAGCGGTGGCGCGGGTGAAGCGCTTCGCCGCAAACACGGCCGGCCGGGATTTCGCGGTTGGCGACATCCATGGCCACTTCACTCGGCTGCAGGCTGCGCTGGATGCCGCCAGGTTCACCCCTTCGGTCGATCGCCTGTTCAGTGTTGGCGATCTGATTGACCGCGGGCCCGAATGCCGCGCCGCGCTCGATTGGCTGGACAAGCCGTGGTTCCACGCCGTGTGCGGCAACCATGATGACTACGTGGTTCACTTCGATACCTGTGCCGTCGATAGCTGGATCTTTAACGGCGGCTTATGGTTCACGCACCTGTCGCTGCCCGAACAGAAAACATTCGCCGCGACGTTCGCCGAGTTGCCAATCGCAATCGAAGTCGAAACCGCCCAGGGCCTGATCGGCATCGTGCACGCCGATTGTCCGTTTCCATCATGGGCTCAACTGCGAAACGAACTGCAATCGCCCAAGAGCAGCCAGCGCCTGATGCAAGTCCAGAACCGCTGCCTATGGTCCCGCAGCCGCCTCGAACAACGGGAAACGCATGGCGTTGCGGGCCTGCGTGCGCTGGTGGTCGGGCATAGCCCCATTCCCGTACCCGTCAGGCTTGGCAATGTGATTCATATCGACACGGCGGGATGGAGGCCGGCGGAGGGCTATTTCACCCTGCTGAATCTCGAAACGCTTGAGCCGGCGCCTTGAGCATCCTGTACCGCTCGTCCTGACCGCGGCACGTTCACCTTCCATGCTTTTCCAATGGGTACATTCACTCGCACAGCAGGTGCAAACGATGAACAGCAAAATTGCCCCTCTCATGCTCGCCGGACTTGTCTCGATCTGCCCGCTCTACTCGCTCGCAACCGAGAAAACCACGGAAGACGCCACCCTCCCACCCAGCGCACTTCCCGGGCTCAACCAAGGCGAGTCGAATGCAGAAAAGGCTGACAAAAAGGGCGAGGAAGCATCGGGTTCCAATTCTGGCGCGGAATCGCATGAGATAGAAAAAGACGCCGCTGGTTCGAGTGGTTCAGGGAATGAAGGAGCCAAGTCGAAGCCGCAACAGTAGGCCTGCAGGCGAGTGGTGCACGGGCGTGAGTACGATAAAGGGCATCCCCCACAGCGCGAACTCATCCAGGCACTGACGGTGATTGGCCGAAAACCCGTCACTTTTTGTGGCGGGCTTTTTTGCGTACGGCGCGTCGGATCGACGTTAGTCAGCCATTTTTATATTGAGGACGTCGTGCACATGAGCCATCAGTTGCTCACCATTGAAGGGCTTCCTGAAATAACCCCGCGCACCCAATTCCCGCGCCCTGATTTCCGTGCTCTCTCCCACGCTGGCAGTGATGAAGATGACCGGGAAACGCATCGCACGCGCTTGCAGTGCTTCAACCAATTGAATGCCGTTCATGCCGGGCATCCGGATATCCGAAATAAGGCACGCCGTTAAATCCAGCGCCTTGCAAGCCAGAAACTCTTCGGCACATGAAAAAGTACGACAGGCATACCCCATCGACCTCACCAGGCTGTCCAGTGAAGTACGAACAGTGTCGTCGTCATCAACGATCGAAATGATTGGAATGTTTGACAATTAATTCAACCTTGAAGTGATGGGAGCTAATCGATAAAGCGCCTCTTTTTCTTGAACACGCTCGTTCTGACGGGTGGCGTTGAAACCTGCATCGCTCATGGCCCTCAATGCCTGAATGGTTTCTCTGCCCCCCCTTCATGCTGCTTTAAAAAATCAATGAACACGCGCAGCTTTGGCGGCATGGCGCTGCGGCTGAAATAGTAAAGTGACAAACTGCGCCTGGGGCTCCAGTCCTCCAGCACTCTGACCAGGCGGCCATTGGCAAGGTAGTCCTGAACATAGCGGTCATACACATAGACAAAACCACAGCCATCAAGCGCAGCGCCGAGCAAGGTCATCCCGTCGTTGCTGGAAATGCGCCCTCTTGTCTCGATCTCGACATCCTGCCCCTCGCATGAAAATGTCCACCGCTCGCAGGCACCGGTCACGGCGCTGTTGTAGCGGACGCAATCATGGTCCAGAAGTTCTGCCGGAACCTTCGGTACGCCGTGAGCGTTGACATAGGCGGGCGATGCCACCACAGCCATCTGGATATCGGCGCCCAAAGGAACGGTCACCATGTCCTGTTCCAGCATTTTGTTCACTCTTATGCCGGCATCGAAACCGTCATTGACGATATCGACCACACGACTTTCGATGGCGATATCCAGATTGATGTCTGGATAGGCCGCCAGGAACCTGGGCACCAACGGTTCCAGAAACATCACATAGGCGCTGCGTGACATGGTCAACCGCAGCGTACCTGAGGGGTTCGCCGCGACCTCAGCCAAATCTGAAAAGGCGCTTTTCAGCTCAAGCACCAGCGGCGCAACCTTTCGATAGAACACTTCACCGGCCTCGGTCAGGCCCACGCTGCGCGTCGTTCGGTTGAACAGTCGAACGCCGGCCCGTTTTTCCAACTGGCGGATGGCGTGACTGATCGCTGATTTGCTCACGCCCATCATGACCGCTGCCGCGGTAAAACCGCGCGAATCAGCCACGCAAACGAAGACTGTCAGCAGCTCGAATCCATCCGTATCGATTGTCAAAGCGGGTTCACCTGATAGTCAGAACAGCGCGTCAGGACAGTCGCAGCCCCGTGATGCCTAACATGATCGACAGGCTGGTCAGCACGCCGATAACGGCGCCACTCCACCAACAGATATTGGCTTTAGACAGGGAAACGCCGTGCGCCAGCATCACCACCCTGAGCCCTGAAAACAGGTGAGCAATGATAAAGAACACGCCAATTGCATAATGCGGCAGCAAACGAATGCCCCAAGGGTCATGAATCATTCCCACCGGATCACCGGACGCAAAGTCCCAGCCCGTTTCAATTCCGGCGTAGGTTCTTGCAAATACAAACACGGCGTTGAGGTGGCCCAGGATGAAGATGGACAGGAACACCCCGGAGCCCACTTGGAAAATACGATAGTTATCGCCACCGACCGAGCTCCAGTTCCAGGCAAGGCGCAGGCCGCTGACCACCTGAAACAGCAGAGCAACGACCAGGATCGGTTCGACAAAGGATGAACGATAAACGGTGCGTCCCAGCTCCATGACCTTCGCGTGAACGTCCGGTCCGGCCAGGCCGAACAAATGATTGAACAAGTGAAAGACCACGAACAACAACACGATCACCCCGGCAATGCCGTGGGCCACTCGCAGTGCCGGCATGGAACGAATGGGCTTGATTGGCTGCTCGTTCTTGCCACCGTCTCTACTGAGATAAACTCCCAGCCCTATCCAGGACGCTGCCCAGAACCACTCATCCGGCACTGGGCTGCCCAACATGATCAGATTGACACCGACAAAGCAGTATAGCGTCGGCGCGCACATGATGAAGAGTGCCAAGCGTCTTGCTCTGAGCTGTGCTGCCGCGTTCTGTTGACGCGTAATGCGTTGGCACGCCAAGGCAAACCCCATGGCCGGCACCGCGAAAACGGCCACCATCAAGGCAATGGCCAGAAGCATGGAACCCAGCGGCATCGTCGAGCCCGGTTCAACCGACATGACCTGCGCGTGGAAGGCATTCAGGAAATAAGGGTATACGGCGGTCACCAGCACAGGCACCCAGATAGCCCATTTATGCGGCGCGTTTTGTACCGCCCTTTCGTAAGGGCTGACTGCCCACTTATCGACCATCCAACAACCCTCGAAAATAAGATAGTTATCGCAAGGATTGTTAAAGCCTATTCGCCCTGTGATATTCCAAGCAGAATGCCAGAGAAACGAAAAAACTAATGACTAACTAAGTATAGTCACACTATATGAAGGTATTAATCCTCAGAAAAAAACACACTTACTCTAGCGACTCACAAGTACTGACACACCCGTAAATCCATTCAACCGACGATTGTCCAATTTCATTACACAGTCTGTGCACTGTCAGGATGATTGTCGCCTCAGCGCCAAGCCCTATAATTCGTTTGCCCCTATTGGCTACTTACAAATACCTGACTCCCTGAGTTGGCTGCTCACTCGAGCAGACACACACTCGCAATCATCAAGGAATCCAACATGACTCATCGTGCAAGAGCAGCTCGCATCCATGCTTACGGTCCGCCTGAAGTACTGGTATTTGAAAACATCGAAGTAGCGGAGCCCGGCCCCACTCAGGTATTGATCCGCAACACGGTCATCGGTTTGAATTTCGTCGAGGTTTATTACCGACGCGGGACATTTCCAGTGCCTGCATTCCCAGCCATTCTCGGTAATGAAGCGGTGGGTATCGTCGAGGCCGTCGGCGTCGATGTCGTGGGTATCAAGGTTGGAGACCGGGTCGTTTATTCGGACGATGTGCATGGCGCCTATTCAACGCTGTGCCTTTATCCCGCCGATCGCGTGGCAATCGTTCCGGATGACATCAGCGACAAACAAGCAGCGTCCAGCTTCTTGAAGGGCCTGACCGCACGTTACCTGCTCAAGGAAACCGTCAACCTCAAGGCGGGCGATACAGTGCTTTATCATGCCGCGGCAGGCGGCGTCGGGCAGTTGTTCACCCAGTGGGCAAAGGCGCTCGGTATACGGGTGATCGGTACGGTGTCTTCGGATGAAAAGATGGCCATTGCTTTAGCGGCAGGCTGTTCGCATGTCATCAACTACCGCACGGAAAACTTCGCCCATCGCGTCATGGAGCTCACCAATAATGTCGGCGTGAAAGCCGTATTCGACTCCGTGGGCAAGGACACTTTTGTCGACTCGTTGTCGGTGCTGCAGCCGAGGGGAACGCTTGTGGTATTTGGCAAGGCTTCCGGCAACCCTCCCTTGATCAACCCGTTCGACCTCGCACCGCGATCGCTGAACCTGACCTGGCCGGTATTGCCCGTGTACGTGGCAACAGCCGAACAGTTGGCGGTCGCGGCGCAAGACCTGTTTAACGCAATTACGACGGGAATAATCAATGTTGAGCCTGGGCGGGTTTATCCATTCGATCAACTAGTAGACGCCCACAGAGACCTTGAAGAACGCCGCACTACCGGTGCTACTGTTTTAATCGTTTGAACGACTCAAGTACGCTCATCCCGCCACAGGCCATACCAAGGGATGAGCAACTTATACGAAGATGCCTGCGCAGAGACCGTAGGCATAAGTGACGTCTCTGTTCATTCCTTTACTATTTGAATGGCTCTAACGAAACCAGCTTTTCACACGTTACCCGTTCAACTACATAAATAGCGCCTCGCAAACTTAAGGTTATTTATGAATTGAGCCTACTGACTAATCAGGGTGAATATAATGAAAACTTCCGAATTGGGTCTGGCCATCGCCTTTCTTGCCGCGACGGGTCTGATCGCTACCCAAGCTATCGCCTCCGAAGGGTACGCCGAACAAAATATTGCCGTCGGCCGTGAAAATAATGCACCGGATGATCGTGACCCACCGGTGCAACAACATCGCGCCAGATCGGCGCCAACTCGTGTTGCCGAAGGCGGATCGGATCGCCTGATCGAGCGCCGCAGTGTTGCCGAAGGTGGATCGGATCGCCTGATCGAGCGCCGCAGTGTTGCCGAAGGCGGATCGGATCGTCTGATCGAGCGTCGCAGGGTTGCCGAAGGCGGATCGGATCGTCTGATCGAGCGCCGCAGTGTTGCCGAAGGCGGATCGGATCGTCTGATCGAGCGCCGCAGTGTTGCCGAAGGCGGATCGGATCGCCTGATCGAGCGTCGCAGGGTTGCCGAAGGCGGATCGGATCGCCTGATCGAGCGCCGTGTTGCCGATGTTGGCAATGCATACAACGGCGGGATGGATATCAATGCCCACTTTTCCATGGACTGACAGCTGTCGCGGGGGCGAGGACTCATTTCGCCGCTACGGTTACGCCCAGAAGCGTAAACATTCCGGGCGTAACACGGCGAATGCGAGCGGTGTCAGGTTCAATCCGTCGCAACAGGCAGCGTGAATTGGACCGTGGCCCCGCAAGGTTGATGAGCGCTTGCCCACAACCGGCCACCATGGGCCTCGATGATCGAGCGACAGATCGACAAGCCCATCCCCAGACCCGCAGGCTTGGTGGTGTAAAACGAGGTGAAGATCCGCTCAGCGGTTTCTGCCTCAAACCCGGGGCCCGAATCGCTGACGCTGATCAGCAAGTAGCCTGAGTCGCCCTCACCTGCGCTGATCAACAGTCGACGTTCGCCTTCAGGGTTGCTACTCATGGCTTCCAACGCATTCATGATCAAGTTGAGCAGAACCTGTTGCAGCTCTACCCGATCCCCCTCAATGGATGGCAACCCGTCCATGAGTCGAGTGTCCAACAACACCCCGTTTTTCATCATCTGGCCCCGGGTGAACTCGATCATTTCGCCGACTGCCGAATGAATATCGACTGGCCCCTTGGGCTGCGGCGCCTTGCGAATATGACCGCGGATTCGTCCCAGCACATCAGCCGCGCGATTGGCATCCTTGATGAGGCTGTCGAGTACCTGACGAACCTCGACGAGTTCAGGGGGCTGGGCGTTGAGCCAGCGTTTCGCCGCATTGGCGTTAAGGATGGCGGCGGCAATGGGTTGATTGACTTCATGAGCGATGGACGCCACCAACTGGCCCATGGTCGCCACGCGGTTTGCATGGGCCAACTCCGTCTGCACCTCGCGATAACGACGCTCGCTGTCACGGATTTTTTCTTCCGCCTCCTTGCGCTCGGTGAGATCCAGCACAAAAGCGACCCCTTCCGTGCTGCCAGGTTCGATCATGGCCAGGCCCACGATAACCGGCAGGCGACTGCCGTCCTTTTTGAAGTATTCCTTTTCGAAAGGCTGGGCATGTCCGGTTTGCACCGCCATCACCATCGAGCGTTCGCTGTTGTCGCGAAACTCCGGGACCGTCAGGTCACGCCAACTCAAAAGGCCCTTGTCCAGATCCTCCCGGGCGTAACCCAGCATGCTGAGAAAAGCGTCATTGGTTTCCAGAATGTCGCCGTCGGCGTTCCACACGACGATCCCGATAATGTTGGCATCAACGAGGCGCCGGATCTTCGCTTCGCGCTCCCCGACCTCGCGGTACAAACGGGCGTTTTCCAGTGAAATGGCCGCCTGCGACGCCACCAGTTTGAGAATCGCGACGCGGTCCGGACTGAACACCCGCACGCTCAGATTGTTTTCGAGGTAGAGCGCGCCGACCAGATTGGCCTGGTTCATCAACGGCAAGCACAGAACAGAACGGGTGCGATGCTGACGAATATAAGCGTCTGCGGCGAAGGGCGACTGCGTCACGGCATCGTCCAGAAACACACTCTCCCGGGTGCGCATGACATGGTTCAACACGGATTCGGGCATCAGTTCCATGCTGACCGGCGCATCGCGCAGTTGCGCAGCGCTGTCACCGGCGGTCACCTGCGCGGCGATGCGGTACTCGACACCCTTGCACAGAATCAACAGGCCGCGCTCGGCACCCGCCAATTCAATCGCCGTGCGCATCACCGTATCAATCAGTTTCTCCAGCACGATTTCACTCGACACGGCCTGCGACACCTTGAGAACGGTGGCGAGGTCAAGGTGCTCGACCGGCGTGGCCATGGTCGTTATCGCGCCAGGCGCGTGTTCTTCAGTCCTGAGCGACGGATACTTGGCTTCAAGCTGACGCACCTTGCCATCGCTGCCCCAGCGCAAGTAGCCATATCGGGCATCCTGCAAATAGACACGGGCAATCTTGCCAAGACCGCGGGCCGCGTAGAAGCGTGAGGCAAGTTCGTTGGCCAACGCTTCGATGTGGATGAAACCGCTTTCCTGCGCCGTTTTGATCGCCTGCTCGTACAGCAGCTCGGCCTCAATGAGGCGCCCTTGCAGTCGTGCGATTTCGGCACCGACCAGTGCGGCCCGGCTCGCGAAATTCTCAGGACATTGCTGCTCCCACGTCTGCAGCTGCGCATGGTCGGCCTGCATGGCGAGCAGGTGCTGCGCACGTTGCTCACCCGAAACGCCATCACACGAGGCGGCCCGGGCCAGCGCGTCGTAGAAGTGATACTCGGCTTCCTCGAAAAACGAGTAGGACGTCCAGAGCAACTGCCGCGCCTTGGCGGAAGCGGACATTGCCGCCTCGATTTCGTCGGCCATGTAGTGCGCTTGCAGTTTACGAACCCAGTACCAACAAGCGGCCAATGCCAGGTCCGGACTGCTGGACAGATGGGCTTCGGTCTCACGTTCCTCGAACTGTCCGTCGTCGAAGCAACCGAAGGCAGGCGTCAGGCCTCGGAGCATTCGGATCAGGGCAAGCTGCGTCACCATGAAATCAATGACCAGACCAAAACGGACTTTCCTCGCGTACGCCAGCCCCCGCTCGGCTTCGGCCTGGAGCTCGGGAAGCGAATCCCCGGCGAACAGTGAATCGGAGGTGAGGCAATTGCCTGCATAAGCGCCGTATGGAAGATCGCCTATGCGGTTCGCCGCGACAAAGGCTCGATGCAGCAGGTCGCGACATTGCTCTACGGGTTTCATCCAGCGGACGGCAAAACTCGAGAAGCATAAATAGGTGCTGGCCTCGAATCGCGTCAGGCCGCGTTGCTCCACAAGATCACAGCCGAGCTGCCCAAACCGGAACCCTGCCTGGTAGTCACCGAAGCGCCTTCCGGCCACTCTGAAGACGTTGGCATAAAGCACACATGAGGCGTCGCAGTTACCCCGTTCGAGGCTGAGGCTGACCGCTTTGCAAATCAGCAGGCAAGCCAGGTTCGCGTCCGTCTGCAAGGCGGGTGCGAAGAGCTTGCCCAGTGTGTTGACGGTCATCAGTGACGCCGCATCGTCCATCAACGGCAGGTCGATGAGTGCCTCGATCTGTCGGCTGCCCAGCAACGACCAGATGTGGTCATATTCTTCGCGCACTTCATCGTCGCTCGGATGGGCAGACCACTCGATGCCCACATGCCGCAGGTAAGCGAGGCAGACCGCCACGGCGCCGTCGCTGCGGTCCAGAAGCAAGTAGACGTCCATCTGCAAGCAAGCGACATTGGCTCGTTCGACCGTCGTCGTCGCGTGTGCCGACAGTGTCGTCAGGCGAGTGTCCGCGACGGCCAGTTGCCCGGTCAGGAACTCGCACTCGGCCCGGTTCAACTCCATTTCAAAGCGCAACGTGTGGCGGCGCACCCAACACTCGTCGTCCAGCAACTGGACGCCGGTGGTGAGGTAGTTGAGCGCTGACGCATAGGCGCTAGATGCCTTCGCGCGCTGGCCGGCGATCAGGTTGAACTCGGCCAGTTGTTCCTTTTCACTGGTGTCGGTGAGCAGTGCCGCGCCTTGATTGAGTTGACCCACGATGTCAAAGATCGCCTCATCCAACACTGACACCGGCGTTTGTGCGGCCAGTAACCGCCCTATTCGCAGGTGCGTGTGGGGGCGCAGTTCGACGGGGATCAGCGAATACGCCGCCTCATGGATGCGGTCGTGGACGAAACCGAACGCCCCGTCCAGGCGCTCGACCAGTTCCAGTCGGATCGCCTCCCACATCACCGCACGCAACTGTGACTTCGACAGGCCCAATGCCAGGGAAAGCGTAGCGATTGCAGCGACGTTGCCCAGGCACGCCAGATGCTGCAACGCCCGCTGTGTCTCGGCAGGCAGTCGGGCGAGTTTAGCGACCATCAGGTCTACAACGTTGTCTGTGTAGCCCATGGCGTGGATGCGATTGGGGTCCCAGCACCAGCGGCGTGCGCCATGATCGAAGGTCAGCAACTGCGCTTCGGCGAGTGCCTGCAGAAACTGAATCACGAAAAAAGGATTGCCGGCGGTCTTGTCCTCGATCAGCTGCGCCAAAGGTTCGACTCGCACGATCTCTTCGTGAAGGGTCTCGGCAATCAACTGCTCAATGTGGGTCCTGGCGAGCGGTGCCAGCATGATCTCATGGACCCGGCCCCCAGCCTTGCGGATGGACTTGAGCTTGGTCGTCAGTGGATGCGTGACATCCACCTCATTGCTGCGATAAGCCCCAACCAGCAACAGATGTCGCATGTCGGCGCTGGTGAGCAGATCCTCCAACAGGTCGAGCGTGGCGACGTCGAGCCATTGCAGATCATCAAGAAACAATGCCAGCGGATGTTCGGCCCGGGCGAAAACGCCGATGAAGTTGCGGAACACCACCAGGAAACGCCGTTGCGCCTGTTGCGGATCGAGCGTGGGGACCGGTGGCGGTTCGCCGATGACCAGTTTCAGCTCCGGGATGAGATCGGTCATGAGCCGTGCATTGGCCTCCAGTGCCTTGTGCAACTTCTCACGCCAGTCCGCCAGTTCGGCGTCACTCTTGCCCAATAGCGTACGCACCAGGCTTTGAAAAGCCTGCACCAACGTTGCGTAGGGAACATCACGGCGATACTGATCGAACTTGCCGGACACGAAAATTCCGCGTGGCGGCACTAACACTTTGTGCAGTTCGTTGACCACCGAAGACTTGCCGATGCCCGAATACCCGGTGACCAACACCAGTTCCGGCGCGCCGTTGGCAACGATCCGACCGAATGCGGCAATCAGTGTGTCGACCTCTTGCTCGCGACCGTACAGTTTTTCGGGGATCAGCAGGCGTTCCGAGGTGCCATGCTCGCTCAACGCGAAGGCGTTGATGGTGCCCAGGCGCTCCCAATCCGCCAGGCACTGGCGCAAATCATGTTCCACGCTGGACGCGGTCTGATAGCGCTCCTCGGCGGTCTTGGCGAGCAGCTTCATGACGATATCGGAGATCACTGGCGGTATGGTTTCAACGCGCAAACCAGGCGCCACCGGTTTTTTGGCGATATGGCAATGCACCCATTCCATCGGATCGGTCGCCGTGAATGGCAGCGAGCCGGTCAACATCTGGTAAAGCGTGATGCCAAAGGAATACAGGTCGCTGCGCGAATCGATCGAGCGATTCATCCGGCCGGTCTGCTCCGGTGCCATGTAAGCGAGTGTCCCCGCCATGGTTTCGGGCGCCTGCCGCTCGCGCGGTAACCGCGAGGTCAATCCGAATCCGGTCAGGCGCGCTTGCCCGTCGGCACAGTTCACCAGGATATGGCTGGGCTTGATGTCTTTGTGAACAAGCCCGCGCTGATGGAGCTTGCCCAACGCCACCGCAATGCTGATGGCGTGCTGCAAGAACGGCGACGTTTGCATGGGCGCGGCAAGCAGCTGCACCAGCGGGTCACCGCCGACATCCTCAAGCACCAAGTGCATCTGGCCGGCTTCGCGCACCAGTTCGAGGGGCCTGAGCGCCCAACTCTCGTCCAGTTCGTCCTTCAGGCCGAACTCATGCACGATGCGGCCCAGGCAGGCTGGATGCGGTTGTTCCGCTGCCGCTCGCGCCAGGAGAACCGTGCGATCACTGCCGCCCTGGCAGCGTCGCTCCCGACTGAACGTGCGCTCACCATCGTCCCACAGTATTTGCATTCTGGAATCCATTGGAGTTGGACATGCCGCAGTATGGCCTGCTGCTTTAATCTGTCGACTGATCGTCCAATGAATTCCAGTTGCCGGCACCATCGCACGGACGTGGCTTCCGGGGCTGCCAAGGGTCTGAGTACTGCGCAAGATGGCACTGAACGGCGGCTGCGGCATCAACACCTAAAGGTTAGTCAGTCATACATAGGTATACTTTCCCCCCCATCTGGACTGCGTATCTTGTAGTGACGACAAGTGCTGTCACGAGAAAACCCAATGACGCAAACCACTGCCATCCGTACGACAGCAATTATTGCGATTGTCGACGATGACGACTCCGTACGGAGTGCCCTGCAAAGCCTGTTAAGGTCCGGCGGTTATCAGACCCGAACCTACAGCAGCGCCTTAGCGTTTCTCGACGCAAACGTGTCGGCTGAAACCCATTGCCTGGTGTCCGATATTCAAATGCCGGGAATGAGCGGTGTCGAGATGTGTGAGCGGCTGGTCTCGATGGGCTTTCACATCCCCACGATTCTCATTACCGCCTACCCTGGTGCGGCGCCCGCCCTGAGTGCCCACAATCCAGAGCTGATCGCCTGCCTGTCCAAACCCTGTGACGCCGACAGACTGCTGAGCTGCATCGAAGCCGCCCTGCTCCAGCGGCATTGAGGGCCGACTAAACCTATGGATGATGGTGACGCTGTCCGAAAGATGATGTATTCACGGACAACGCATCTTCCATTCCTGCCTGACGCCGCGACTCACTCGCCAAGGAAGACCAATGTTAATCGGTTCCACCGCATCGAAAAGTGCGATGTCTGCCTACACGACTGCCGTCGACACCCAATCCGCCACTGAAGCTCAGCAGCGCATGGCCCAGGACGAGGCGCCACCGGTCAAAGCGAAAGAGGCCGATTCGGTGAGTCTCTCCAGCACCTCTACCGACTACAGCAAATCGATCGCAGGCAATGCGCCGTATTTCCCCGTGCGCGAGGGCATGAATGCCGATGCCCTGGTGTTAGGCGCCTCCAAGCCGGGCGCGGTCTCGAGTTCGAAGGACAAGACGTTTGAGCAAGTGGCCACCGATGCTCGCAAGCGCATGGATGAGAAATACGCCCAGATGAACGCCAGCGGCAAACCGTACACCGGCAGCGATGAGGACCGTAATGGCCTGATGGGTGATCTGGATCGCCGTTCGCTGAACGCAGTGGCCACCAATGAAGGCGGGATTTTCACGGCGCAGGAACAGGCCTCGGCACAAGCCTTGATGCGTCAGCAGGGGCGGCTTGCCACTGGCTATTACAGTGGCCCGGCGGACCAACAGCAAAACTGGAAAGATCCGTTTGCCAACGACCCTTTTGGTCGCGCCCGGGCGGCACTGGATTTTATGAATAACATGAGCCCGGAAGAAAAGGCCACGCCCGAATGGCTGTCACAACGCCTGTCTCTGGAAGCCGCCTTGAACCTGGGTCACAACACTGGCGCAGACCCAGTGGAAAAGAAAAGCGGACACTTTCACAACCTGGCTGAAATTCTGGCGGGGGTGGTGACCGAGCCGGATACCCGGCAATCCAGCCAAGCCAAATACGGCGATCCCTCCGCGCAGATCTTGAAGAAACTCCAATCGCTGATCGCCTGAGCCAGAGATAACGAAAACGCCGCCTCATCGGGCGGCGTTCTCATTTATCGGACAAAGTCCCCAACCATTGATCTTATGAGCTTCGATGCTCAGGGCACGCTTTCAGCCAGAGGGGCGTCGCTGAGGCCTTGTGTCAGGTCGGTATAACGGGCGACACCCAAGTCGAACAGACCGGCCATACGCGCGGCCTCGAAATCCAGTGGATCTGTATCCAGATCGGATGGCAGCGCCGCATACCGGAGCTGTACGTGATGGCGATGGGCAAACGCCGTGGCCATCGCAACGTGCATGCGCAGGTTGGCGCGACTCAGCGAGTCGAACGAACGCCCCATGATAGCGACGGCACCGCCACTCAATTGATTGTTACGGGGCGCCATCGGCGCGTTGATGATGATGAAAATCTTGCCCGGCATCAGGCTCGGCTGATTGATCTGCCACTGCACCAACGCTTCCGGCAACAGCAGGAAAGGCACATTGACTCCGCCATCGGCATGGATCTCCGAGGTATTACCATCAGCAATCGGTATCGGCGGAAAAATCCCCGGGACGCTGGCTGAAGCGGTCATGATCGTGCGAAACAGCGCCAGCGCCTGGTGTTCGTTTCCGGGTTCTTGAGCGGACAGCGCAATGGCCCCCATGTCCCAGATGTGCGTTTCCTGGGTATCGAGGTTGGTGGTCGCCACCAGCAGACGGCGACCCAGACGGTGCTGATCCGCCACGGCGTGCAACAACGCCGCACTGGTGTAGTGCTCAATGATCGCTGCAAGCGGTTCACCACTGTAAAGCGAGGGTCGCGCCAGCATGCCCAGGCCGCGCTCGGTCAATTGCGTCGCACCGACATTGCGGTAACCCCGAATCAGGCGCGGGTCCCAGTATTTCCCGGCAAAGGCCAGTGGCGCGATCAACGCACCGGTGCTGACGCCGGTCACGAGATCGAAATCAGGGCGGGTGCCACTGCGACTCCAGCCCACCAGAACCCCAGCGCCAAACGCGCCATTGGCCCCTCCCCCGGAGATCGCCAGCGCAGTGATGCTCGTTCTCCCGGCCTTTTTGCGATCCGCCTCCCAGGCTTGCATGAACGCCATGGATTGCTGCGCGTTATCGGCCACAAAACGGAAGCGATTCAACGACGCGAATTCGCGAGTCGGCTGCGGGGTGGAAACCGTATCAATCATCGGGCGGCGGAGCGAGCCGCAGCCGCTCAACATCAATTCGAAAGTGATCATGATCACCAGCAACGGCTGGCGAAATTTCAGGCGTAGTGACTGATCGACCATGACAACGGATCTCTTGGCGAATGCTGGGGAAATTCAGGGAGAGCGCCCTGGTGAAGACAGCGCTCTACATAACAAACGTCAGTTTTTGCCAACCCTGAAAAGAAACAGCCAGACAGGTTTTGGGCGATATCTTTTTAGTTCTTAGTCGCTTAGTGAATTCGGTTACGAATCGTCGACTAACAGGAAATATTATCGATTGGCACCGTTATTCGATATGACATATAACCCTGAATTACGGCCAGGAAAACGGGGCCTGCTCCTGCGTATAACCATTCGCAGATTGAGTGATCGCGAAAACTTGACAGGTTTTCAATACCGGCTTATTTCAGTCGCGCCAGTCAAACCCCTTCATCGCCAATAACAGCGATAACCGAGTCTCGACGCAGCCATGAATTCCATTGTTCACGACACCGCCCCGCTCCATGAATCACTCTCTCAGCCGCGCAGCCTGGTGTTCCTGGCTTACCCCCAGATGGGCTTGCTTGACCTGACCGGCGCGCAAACCGTGTTCTGGGCCGCCTCCAAAGCCATGGCCGAACGCGGTCTGCCAGGCTACTCGCTGCACACGGCAAGCCACGACGGTGGATTGATCGCTACCGCCGAAGGCCTGTCGGTCCACACCACAGCCCTGCATTCACTCAACGGGATGGCGATCGATACGCTGATCGTGCCCGGAGCGCCGAACATCCGTCAGGCCATGATTGACAGCGTCGACCTGGTGAATTGGTTGCGCGAGGCGTCGGTCAAGGCCAAACGCACGGCCTCGGTGTGCAGCGGCACATTTCTGCTCGCCCAGGCAGGGCTACTTGAAGGCTTGCGGGCCGCCACGCACTGGGCAATGTGCGACATGCTCAAGAGCGGTTTCCCGACGATTGATGTCGACATCGATGCGATTTTTGTCCAGCAAGGAACTGTCTGGACATCGGCCGGGGTCACCACCGGCATCGACATGGCGCTGGCGTTGGTCGAGGCCGATTGCGGTCGTGAGGTCGCGTTGCAGGTGGCTCGGGAACTGGTGGTATTTCTCAAGCGCCCCGGTGGTCAGGCGCAGTTCAGCCAACTGCTGCAATCTCAAACGGACGACAGCGCCGGCTTCGACGATTTGCACCTGTGGATCAGCGCGAACCTCAGCGATGCCAGCCTGACGGTTGAAGCACTGGCTCGACAAGCCCAGATGAGTCCGCGCAACTTCTCCCGCGTCTACAAACGCAAGGTGGGACGGACACCAGCGAAGGCACTTGAGCTGTTTCGCATGGAAGCTGCACGGCGGATGCTCGAAGACTCTCAGCGCAACATCGACCAGATCGCGCAGTTGTGCGGTTTCGGCGATGAGGAGCGCATGCGCTACACCTTCCACCGCCACCTCTCGATTTCGCCTCGGGAATACCGCAGCCGCTTCTCACGCTGACGGCAGGCGTTTTTTCTGCAGCCAGCCGAGTAAGCCGCTGCGCTTGATGTGCGGCGTTTTTTTCGCAACCACCGACTCACGAATCTCCTCGCGCTGGTGCTGCAAATTATCCAGCGCGAGCTGCAGATCACTGTGGTGTTCCAATTGCGAGCCGAGAATGGCCTTCTCGATGCGGAACAGACGCCCGCTGGTGAGGCTGCGAAATTCCGCTCTTGAGCGTCCTTGCGCGAGGATGCCCTCCTCGCCCATGACTTCGCCCGGGCCCAGGCGTCCGGCTTCAATGAAACGCTCGCCATCATGGATCGACGCTGAGATCACGCCGGTACTGATGAGCATGAGGCAGTCGGCGATTTCTTCGAACGCAAGAATCACTTGATCGGCCTGATAGTCCACGGCCGTCATGTGGTCGGCGAGTCGGTCACGGTCTTCCATGCTCAACGAACGGAACACTCTCACGTCTTCCAGCAAGCGTCGCGGCCGGCTCCATGCCTGAACGGCCGGCTCTGAAAGCCACGTCACCCCCGCCGCTTCGAGGTGCCGATGCGCGAGGTCGAACATCAGGTTGCGCACTTCGGTCTTGTGCGAAATCGATTCGATAAAGCCTTTGAGCTCGTATTCGTTGTATTCCAGGTGTGAGCTTTTCACCGACACTTTCGGCTTGAATCCGGGGAGCAAGGCGCGGGTGCCCTGCAAGGCTTTTTCCAGCGCGTCCATGGCCCGTCGTGGGCGCACATGACTGGGGATCGCGATGATCACAATGACCCCGTGCACATTGCCGGGACGGCTGAAATTGAGGATTTTGGTTTTCGCCGCCAGTGAGTTGGGCACGACGGCCATACTGCCCAGATCGGTCAGCAGGTGGGTGGAACGCCAGTCAATTTCCACCACTTTGCCTTCAATGCCGTCGATGGAAATCCAGTCGTCCAGGTCGTATGGCTTGGTGGTGTTGAGCACAATGCCGGAAAACACATCACTCAAGGTGCTCTGCAACGCAAGGCCGACAATGATCGCCATCGCCCCGGAAGTCGCCAGCAACCCTTTGACCGGCAACTGCAAGACATACGCCGCAGCGCCGACGATGGCGATCAGGAAAACGCCAGCCCCCATCACGTCATGCAACAAGCGTGCGGTGTGCCCTTCGCGCGAGGTCAGGCCATTGCCCAGAACCACCGTCAACGTCCTGGCCGCAAACAGCCACCAGGCGATGCCCAGAACGGTCGCCGCCAGATTCAGAATGGCGTCGTCAGGCCACAGCGGTGGCTGCAACGGGCTGATGCCGGCTGCCATCAATACCCAAGAGAACGTCACAAACAACACCATTCGTGAACAGATCCGCAACACAGGTTGGGTGGCGTCCAGGCAGTGCCACAGTGACAAGTCCAGCAGCATCAGGACGGCACCGATAATCAGCGGGTGTTCTTGCAAGAACATGAGCATTATTTCTTCCCGGAAGTCTGGATCGTCTCAGGCAACGGCGTAAGTGAAGGCCTCGGCCGACGCCGGGCGGCAGAGCGTTCCATCCTGCTCAGCCAGAAACGCGCTGCAGCGCGAGCGCAACCAGCGTTCGGCGGGGTCGTTGTGCGTCGCTCCGCGCCAGACCATTGAAAGTTCCTGCTGCGGCAGTTCGAGCGGCGCTACTTCGGCCCTCAGGCCACCGATCAAGGCCATGGACCGGGCAATGTAGTCCGGGACGATGGCAATCATGTCGCTGTTGGCCAAGAGCACCGGCAACGCGCTGAATTGCGGCACGGTCAACACGACCTTGCGATGACGGCCCAGGTGACTCAGCGCGCTGTCCGCGTCTTCAATGACATTGCCCATCGACGACACCACGGCATGTGGGCGTCGGCAGAATTCGTCCAACCCCAATTCACCGGCCTGCGAATCGGCGCGCAACAGCATCGGGCGAATCGAGCGCAGCGTTTTGCGCCGGGCATTGGCCGGCAGCTCAAGGGTGTGACTGATGCCCAGGGAGATGTCCCCTGAAGTCAACAGCTGCGGCATCTGCCAGTGATCCGCTCGGCGCACCACCAGCGTCATGTTCGGCGCCTCTGTCCGCAGGCGGCGCAGCAGTGTCGGCAGCAGCGCGTATTCGACATCATCCGAGAGACCGACATGAAAGGTTGCTTCGCTGGTCGCCGGATCGAAGGCCTGGCAACGACTCAGGGCCGCCGCAATGCCGTCCAGTGCTGGCGCAAGGTTGGAAAAGATCTCTTCCGCACGGGAGGTAGGCTCCATGACCCGACCGGACCGGATGAACAGCGGGTCGTCAAACATCAAGCGCAAACGCCCCAGGGCGCTGCTGATGGTGGGTTGGCCCAGAAACAGCTTCTCGCCGACACGACTGACATTTCGTTCGTGCATCATCGACTCGAAAACCACCAGCAGATTGATGTCAGCACGACGCAGGTCATTTCTGTTCATCATGGAAACCGCCCGACCATCAGGTCATTGAGGTTAAAGGATGCGGTGTCACCTCGCCCCTTCAAGCAATCGGAGCAGCGATGCGCGGTGTATGAACAGGTTATGCAAGTGGCCGCAGAACGTCTGTCGTACCTGAGGACAGCGCATTCATCCATGCGTCTAGCGTTCGATACTTGAGTATAGGGAGGGGGCATGAGCGGGAGCGCGGGAAGACTACGCGCGCGCACTTGGCGGTATTTCAGGGGTTTATGTCCTATTAGATGGAAACCATTGCTTTTACGATAGGCATCCATGCTCCGCCCCCATGACATCAGGAATGCATGACCACGATGAAAAACAACAGGTCAGCTACTGCGCGCAAATCGTCGCCATTTTTCTTCAACTTATTCGCCGCCACGCCGCGCACCTCCGACACGAGGACCGTTGACGCGGCCTCCAGCATCAGTCCCAATCCACTGATCAACGCATTGGGTTGGCTGGTCGGCCTGGTGGTGGTCATCGGCATCCTGGTGATCAACTCCGAAACCCGATCCGACTTCGCCCCGACGATTCTTTACATCACCTTGTTGTTGATGGCGGCCAATCTGTTCTCCATTAACGTGGTGATCAACATTGCACTAATGTGCATAGTGCTGCTGACAGCCACGTATTTTTACAACGGCGGTTATGAACGCTGGGAGTCGACCACTGGTTTTTTCCGATGCCTGACGGCGCTCTCGGCAATCACCTTTCTCGCCCTGCGCAGCAAACACGCCGCGGACCGGCTGCGCCATAACGAGCTGTACCTGATCGGCGCGCAGCGCTTGAGCCAAACCGGCAGCGTCGGTTTCTGCGGTGACGACGAAGCAATGAGCTGGTCCGACGAATCGGCGCGGATTTTCGAATACCCCCTGACCCAACATCCGACGGCGGCGATGGTTCTGGCGCGGACTCATCCCGACGATCTGCCCTTGGTGCAGGAGGTGTTTGCCAAAGCAGCGCGCCATGAGCCGCTGCTCGAAATCCAGCACCGACTGCTGATGCCCGACGGGCGCATCAAGCATTTACATATGATTGCCAGCCCACTGTTCGAACAGCAGGACCGTTGTGAATACATTGGCGCGCTGATGGACATCACCGCCAGCAAGGAAGCCGAGACGGCGCTGTTCGGCATGCAGGCGCAATTGGCACATGTCACGCGCGTCACTTCACTCGGTGAGCTTGCTGCTTCCATTGCCCATGAAGTGAACCAGCCACTGACGGCGATCACCAGCAGCGGCGAAGCGTGTCGGCGCTGGCTTGATCGCCCAGTGCCGGATCAGAACGAAGCCCTGCAATCGCTTGATCGCATCATCGCCAGTTCGTGCCACGCCAGCGATGTCATCCGCCGAATCATCGCGCTGGCGCGCAAATCCGATCCACTGCGACAGCGCGAGTCGCTGGAGGACATCGTCAGCCAGACGCTTGGCCTGGTCCAGCATGAGCTGGCCCTGCACAAGATCAGCTTGAAAGTCGAGCTACCGGAGCACTCGAACTACGTGCATGCGGACCGGGTGCAATTGCAGCAAGTCATCATCAATCTGGTCGTCAATGCCTGCCACGCGATGGACGGGGTCAAGGTTGGCGACCGTTTTCTGCAGGTGCGCACGTGGGCAACGGATGATGAGGCCGTGGTGGAAGTGGCGGACCAGGGTTGGGGCATCGCGCCCGACGTTTTGTCTTCATTGTTCAACCCATTCTTCACCACCAAGGAACGCGGGTTGGGCATGGGGCTTTCCATCTGCCGCTCAATCATCGATTTCCATGGGGGACGGATCTGGGTAACCAGTACAGTCGGGCATGGCGCGTCATTCAAATTCGCGCTACCGCTTCTCTCCCAATGCGAATCGGACTAAATTGCTTTGACGCAGAACATTTCGCTTGAATCAGGATTGCTGCTCTCTATGGATGCCTCATGAACGAACATCACCCTATGAACAAAGTCGTGAACCATGAGCCGCTGGTCTATATCGTCGATGATGACGCCCCGCTGCGCGAAGCACTCGGCAGCCTGTTGCGCTCCATCGGATTACAGGTGGCGCTGTTTGGCACGGTTACAGAGTTCATGAACTACGCCCGCCCCGACATCCCCAGCTGCCTGGTGCTGGATGTGCGACTGCAAGGCACCAGCGGGCTGGATTTCCAGAATGAGTTGGTGGCCGCCAATATCAACGTGCCGATCGTCTTCATGACCGGCCACGGCGACATCGCCATGACGGTCCGGGCCATGAAAGCAGGCGCCGTGGATTTTCTGGCCAAACCGTTCCGCGAGCAGGATTTGATTGATGCCGTTTCCGCCGCGCATGCCCGAGACAAACTGCGCCGCGAATCCGAACGTGGCAATGAGGAGTTGCGCAGCCGCTACGCGACACTCACACCGCGCGAGCAAACCGTCATGGCGCTGGCGGCCTCGGGGCTGATGAACAAACAGATTGCGGGAGAGATCGGCCTGAGCGAAATCACGGTAAAGATTCACCGTGGTCAGGCCATGCGCAAGATGTTCGCCCGCTCCTTCGCCGATCTGGTACGAATGGCGCAAGCACTTGGCGTCGATCGTTCTCAGTAAGGTTTTATACGCACGTATAGTACGTCCCCCGGGTGGACGGCGTATCTTGCGCTGATGGCGGGCGCCCTTGATGGGCTGCCTGATATCAGTCCAGGGATTGAAATGCCCCATACCGCTGTTGTTTCCGTTGTCGACGATGATGAGTCCGTGCGCATGGCGCTCGACAGTCTGTTGCGCTCCAACGGTTATACCGTGCGGGTGTATGCCACCGCCGAAGCGTTCCTCGCCGCCACCGGGACGCAAGACACCGGCTGCCTCATCTCCGATATACAAATGCCCGGCATGTCAGGCATTCAAATGTATGACGAGTTATCGGCCAGGGGGATCAGGATGCCGGTCATCTTCATCACCGGCTACCAAGGCTCGCCGCCCCGGGTCAGCGACAGATCCCCCGAGCCCGTCGCTTATTTCCCCAAGCCCTTCCCCTGCGGCGAGCTGATGGCCTGCCTCGAAGACATCCTCGATCGCAAGGCCTGAGCGTCGACGCTCCCTTGCTTTAATACCTTGGTATACACACCCCACACTTAGGCGTGTCGCAAATTACCCTATGTAGAAGTGCCCTGCCCATCCCCCCTCGATACCATCTCCTACAGCGAACCAAGCCGGATTAAGTGTTGCGGTTTTCCATTGAAGCCACGCACCTGGATCAAGCCGCATCACGGTCACGCTTAAACCGACAAACCCTTCAATGATCGACTTTTGTCTTCAGGAGCAACCCCATGAAACAGAACATTTTAGTAATCGGCGCAGGGTTTGGTGGTGTGTGGAGCGCATTGAGCGCTGCCCGTCTGTTAGACAAACATGACCGTAAAGACGTGCAGATCACCGTTTTGGCTCCCCAGGCAGAATTGCGCATCCGTCCGCGCTTCTATGAAGCGGATGTCCACACCATGATGGCGCCGCTCGGCGACCTGTTCGACGCTGTGGGCGTGAAATTCGTCAAAGGCAGCGCTGATCATATTGATGTGGAAAACAAGCAAGTCGCCTACAGCGACGTGTTTGGTACCCAAGGCACGCTGAGCTACGACCGACTGGTGCTCGCCGCTGGCAGCCGCGTGATTCGTCCAGCGCTTGAAGGCATGATCGAACACGCTTTCGACGTCGACCAGATCGAAGAAGCCAGCCGTCTTGAAGCCCACATCAAGTCACTGAAAAACCTTCCGTACAGCACCGCCCGTAACACTGTGGTGGTCGCCGGTGGTGGCTTTACCGGGATTGAAACGGCCACCGAAATGCCCGCCCGTTTGCGTGCCGCGCTGGGTAGCGATGCCTCCATCAGAGTCATCGTGGTGGATCGCGGACCGCAAATTGCCGCCTCGATGGGCGATGGTATTCGTCCATCCATCATCGAAGCGTCGAACCACCTGGGTATCGAATGGGTGCTCAACAGCTCGGTCGCGTCGGTCGATGCCGGCGGCGTGACGCTCGCCGACGGCCAGCGCATTGAATCCAACACCGTGATCTGGACCGTCGGCTTTCGCGCCAGCCCGCTCACCGAACAAGTGGTGGGCACTCGCGACCCGCAAGGCCGTCTGCACGTCGACGGCAACCTGAAGGTGCTGGGCCATGCCGACGTTTTCGCCGCGGGTGACGTGGCGTACGCCGCCACCGACACCCTTGGCAACTTCGCCGGGATGTCCTGCCAGCACGCCATTTCACTGGGCCGCTATGCCGGCAATAACGTCGCGGCGGATTTGCTGGGCGTCGAACCGATAACCTACAGCCAGCCCAAGTACGTGACCTGCCTGGACCTAGGCGCCTGGGGCGCGGTATTCACCGAAGGCTGGGATCGTCAATTGAAACTGGTCGGGCATGAGGCCAAGGAGCTCAAGACCCAGATCAACACCGTGTGGATTTATCCGCCGGCGGCTGATCGCGCGACTGCGCTGGCTGCTGCCGATCCGTTGATTCCAGTGGCCTGAACCTCTTCACAATGACCGCTCGCGGCCTCGGGAGACCGAGCCGCAACTCGGCGAACGACAACGCTGCGAGCGTTCATTGTGCTTCACGACATCCACCAGGGGCTGACCGACATGTATGACTTTTTCGAAAATCCGCACCGTGTGTTGAAGCTGTCGCACCTATTGCTGATCGGCGGGCTGGTGATGCTGTTGGTCGGGATCATCCTGGCGTATGGCTGCGAGGCCTACCTGAAGTTACCCGAACTGATAGGCGCACACGCGATGACGATTCTCGGTCCGACCGCGATCAAGCTGGGTTACGTCATGCGATTGCTGGCTTTCAACCGCTTGCGCCTCGACGGGATCGCGCAAGGCTATGGCGTCGCCGTTTGATCTGAATGTTCTTCCCTGACCGGTTCGGCTCTCTCCTTGCCGAACCGGCACTTCCCAAGCGCCCGCCACTGTTTTTTTTGGCGGGCGTTTTTTTGCCTGGAATTCACCGGTGCTCAGCACTCACCTTTGAGCGCAGGCAACGCGATCGAGAACACCGCCCCTTCACCTTGATTGCTGGTTGCCCAGATGCGTCCGTCGTGGAACTCGATGATGGAGCGGCAGATGGAAAGCCCCATGCCCAGCCCGTCAGCCTTGGTGGTGAAGAACGGATTGAACAACGATGGCAACGCCTCGGCTGTGATACCGGTGCCACAATCCCTGACTTCCAGAATGGCATCGTCGTTGTGCACCCACGTGCGGATCTTCAATATCCGCGTGCGTGGATCCACCTCGGTCATTGCCTGACAGGCATTGATGATCAGGTTCAGGATCACTTGCTGAAGCTGCACCCGGTCGGCGCCGACGTGCACCGGTATCACGGCCAGCTCCACACGCAACTTCACATGGTTGCGGCTCAGTTCGTATTGCACCAGGGCCAGCGTGTCACTGACGATCTCGTTGAAAGATTCACGCTGACGTTCAGGGTCGCCGTTACGCGAAAGCGTGCGGATGCGCCGAATGACTTCGCTGGCGCGATTGGAACTGCTGATCATGCGGTCAAGCGATGTGCGCACTTCACCGAGATCAGGTTCGCTGCGGTCGAGCCAGCGATGACAGGCTTCACCGCTGGTTCTGATCGCGGCAAGTGGCTGATTGACCTCGTGAGCAATGGACGCTGCCAGTTCGCCCAGCGAGGTCACGCGCGTGACATGCGCCAGTTGTGACTGTGATTGGAACAGCGCGTCTTCGGACTTTCTGGCTGCCGTGACATCCATCACCGCGCCGACGTACTCGAAGCCGTTATGTTGAGCCGGCAAGGGGTGAGCAATCATGTGGATGTACTTGATGCGACCATCCGGCATCTGCAACCGATGCTCGACTTCCAGGCGCGGTTCATGATGCGAGACCTGGTCGAAAACGCTTTCGACCAAATGCCGGTCATCGGGGTGCGTGCGCGCCAGAATCTTCAGCATGCTGGGGGTTTCTTTTACTGAGTACTCGAAGATCCTCGCGGTCTCCGCCGACCAGAAAATCTCTGAACGGTCGACCCGAAACCCGACGCTGCCGACCTGGCTGAGCCGTTGGGCACCCACCAGATAAGTCTCGTTACGACGCAACGTGTCCGCCAGTTGCTTGCTGCGCAAGGCTAGAAAAGTGATGGCAGACAACGAAACGATACAACGCACATAAGCCCCCACGGCTTCAGTGTTCAGGTAATCGCGTTCGACGATAAAAATGAAGGTCAGCACTGACAGACACGCCAAAGCGACGCAGATCACCAGTTTCACCGAAAACACATTGGCGGACATCAGCACCAGGGTCACGTACAGGACCGTCGTCGCCACGCTCAAGTTGGTAAAGAATTTGAACACGACGACGAAAGAGGCGACCAGCAAGGCGATCAGCAGCGCCATGGCATCGGTCTGGAAGTAATCTTTTCTAAGGGTCAGGGGCGGCATGAATTGTCCGGGCGTAACGGGTTGGCAACATACCCGCAGCGGACCGTGAGCTCCGCACCGAGCGACTGAAAGTCGACGTATGGAACGTTCGAAATGTGGACCGAATATAGTAAAAACACAGGCCTGGTGACAGGACGAATAACCCTGAAATCAAGACGTGTCAGCGCCCAAGGCGCTGACCTGTTGCACCCACCACGCCTTTCAACTCGATACGCTTTTCCGGATGAGTTTCTTGTCAATCTTCCCGACGCTGGTTTTGGGGATTTCGGCGACGAACTTGAACTGCTTGGGGATCGCCCATTTGTTGATGCGGCCGCGCTCGACAAACCCTTGCAGGTGCGTCTCCAGGATCTTGCGGTCGAGGTACTGCCCCGGTTCGGACACCACCAGCGCCATGGGCCGTTCGCCCCATTGCTCATCGGCGATGCCCACGACCGCGACCGACATCACGGCGGCGTGCTCGCTGATCAGGCTCTCCAGTTCCAGGGAGCTGATCCACTCCCCGCCTGTCTTGATCACGTCCTTGATTCGATCCTTGATTTCCACACCGCCCAACCCGTCGATGGAAGCCATGTCGCCGGTGTGCAGCCAGCCATCGCGCCAAAGTTCTGCACCCTTTTGCGGTTCCTTCAAATAGCCCTGGGTCAGCCACGGTGCGCGCACCACGATCTCTCCCAGCGACTCGCCGTCATGGGCAACGTCTTTGCCACTGGCGTCGATGATTTTCAGGTCGACCATCGGCACCGGCGTGCCCGTCTTGATACGAGCAGTCAGTTGGGCTAGCGGGGATTGTTCGAGGTCTTCGTCACGCAGGTACGTCAGGCACAGCAATGGACAGGTTTCCGACATGCCGTAACCGCTGTGCACCTGCATACCTTTGGCGTTCGCTTCGCTGGCAATGCCTAGGGTCAGCGCGCTGCCGCCCAGGAGCATTTTCCAGCCATCAAAACGGGTGTGTGCCGCTTCCTCACAGCCCAGGATCATTTGCAGAAGGGTCGGCACACAGTGGGAGAACGTGACTTTCTCCTCCCGATACAGCCTGACCAGGCTGTTGGGTTCGTAGCGACCGGGGTACACCTGCTTGATTCCCATCAGGGTGGCAACATAGGGCACGCCCCAGGCATGCACGTGAAACATCGGCGTGATCGGCATGTAGACATCATCCGAGCGCAGCAGCGGCAACCCCTGATAGACGCCCAAAGTGCCCACGGCATTCAAGGTGTGCAGGACCAGTTGGCGATGGGTGAAATACACGCCTTTAGGGTCGCCAGTGGTGCCCGTGGTGTAGAAAAGGGTCGCCACCGAGTGTTCATCGAAATCGGGAAAGTCGTATTGGTCTGCGGCCCCGGACAACAGGTTTTCATATTCCCCCAGCACCGGTAGCGACGTGTCGGTTGCTGTGTCGTCCGTGAGCTGCAGGTAACCTTTGACGGTTTCAAGCCGCCCGTGAATCTGTTCAACCAGCGGCAGGAAATCATCATGCACCAGCACCAGGTCATCCTCGGCATGGTTCATGGTGAAGAGCACCTGATCCGGCGAAAGACGGATGTTCACGGTGTGCAGCACCGCGCCGATCATCGGTATGGCAAAAAAGCACTCCAGGTAGCGATGGCTGTCCCAGTCGAGCAGGGCCACCGTATCCCCGGCCTTGACGCCGGCAGCGGTCAAGGCGTTGGCCAGTCGGCGGATCCGCTGGTTGAGGGTCTGGTAGCTGTAGCGCAGTTTGTCGGCATACACGATTTCCCGGCCCGGCTCGTAGCGCACGCCGGACAGCAATAATTGCTTGATCAGCAAGGGGTAGGCATAGGCGCCGTCGGCGGGCGGAATTATTTTTGTCGCCATCATGGTTGTGGTTCCCCGTCCTTTTTACGTGGGCTCAGAACTGCTCTGCATCCAATTGATAGAGGCATTCGCTGCCCGCCTTGGCCGACGCGCTCAACGAGTGGATACGTGGCAGCAAACGGGCGAAGTAGAAGCGTGCGGTGGCCAGTTTGCTGGCGTAGAAATCGTCTTTGGAATGCGTGCTCATGGCAGCCTTGGCCATTCGCGCCCACATGTAGGCGTACGCGGTGTAGCCGAATACATGCAGGTACTCGACCGACGCCGCACCGATTTCATTCGGGTTGCTCTGGGCTCGGTCCAACAGCCATGCGGTCAGTTCGTCGAGGGTGTCGAGGGCGGCGTTCAACGGTTGGGTGAACTCGGCGAGGTCAGCGCAGGCGTTGGCGGTAAAGTTGCGGATTTCCGAAGCGAACAGCCGGTAGAGCGCCCCGTCGCTGCCGACGATTTTACGCCCGACCAGGTCCAGGGACTGGATACCATTGGTGCCTTCGTAGATCTGGGTGATGCGCACATCGCGCACCAATTGCTCCTGGCCCCACTCGCGAATATAGCCGTGGCCGCCGAGGATCTGCTGACCGTGGAGGGTGGTTTCCAGGCCCATGTCGGTGAGGAATGCCTTGGCCACCGGGGTCAGCAGCGACACCCGTTCCTGGGCGCGACTGCGGATCGCTGCGTCATCACTGTACTTGGCGATATCGAGTTGCAGCGCCACGTAGCTGGAGAACGCCCGCCCGCCTTCGTTCAAGGCCTTCATGGTCAACAGCATGCGGCGTACATCCGGGTGAACGATGATCGGATCGGCCGCTTTGTCCTTGTTCTGCGCGCCCGTCGGCGAACGACTTTGCAGACGGTCACGGGCGTATTCGACGGCGTTCTGGTACGAACGCTCACCCAACGCCAGCCCCTGGATACCCACGCCCAGACGTTCGTAGTTCATCATGGTGAACATCGCCGCCAGGCCCTTGTTCGGCGCATCGATGATCCAGCCGGTCGCCCCGTCAAAGTTCATCACGCACGTGGCCGAGGCCTTGATGCCCATCTTGTGCTCGATGGAACCGCAGGACAGCGCGTTGCGTTCGCCCAGCGAGCCATCGGTATTGACCAGCACCTTGGGCACCAGAAACAGCGAAATCCCCTTGGGACCGGCGGGTGCATCCGGTAACCGGGCCAGTACCAGATGAATGATGTTTTCGGTCAGGTCGTGCTCGCCACCGGTGATGAAGATCTTGCTGCCGCTGATCTTGAAACTGCCGTCGGCCTGAGGTTCGGCACGGGTGCGAATCAGGCCCAGGTCCGTGCCGGCATGCGCCTCGGTCAGGCACATGGAACCGGTCCAGGTGCCGGCGTACATGTTCGGCAGATAGCGTTCCTTGAGCTCCCGACTGGCGTGGGCATTGATCGACAGGCACGCACCGGCGGTCAGCATCGGGTACAGGCCGAACGACAGACTGGCCGAGTTGACCATCTCCTCGACCTGAGCCGAAATGGCCTTGGGCATGCCCATGCCACCGAACTGCGGATCACCACCAACACCCACCCAACCGCCGTCGGCGAATGCCTGGTACGCCGCGACAAAACCGTCCGGAGCCGTGACCGTGCCGTTGCTCCAGGTGCAGCCCTGCTCGTCGCTGCTGCGGTTCAGCGGTGCGATAACCTCACCACTGATTTTGCCAGCCTCTTCAAGGATCGCAGCGGCCGTTTCTTCATCGATCACCTCGCCAAGGCCAGGCAATTTGGCCCACAACCGGGACACCTGGAAGACCTCGTTGAGTACGAAGCGCATGTCGCGCAAAGGAGCTTTGTAATCAGACATCGTTGGCTTACTCGGAAGTGGTCAGGGCATGTGGCATGCCGGGACGTTGAGAGATCGGGGTGTTGTCGGCCTGCGTAACAGGCCCGGGTTCCAGCGCTCGTTCGCGAAGGAGGAAATAAGACAGGGCAGGAATCAGCACCAACGCGCCCAGCATGTTCCACAGGAACATGAAGGTCAGCAGGATGCCCATGTCGGCCTGGAACTTGATCGGCGACCAAACCCAGCACACCACGCCAGCCGCCAGGGTGATGCCCACCAGGCCCACGACCCGTCCGGTAAACGATACGGCGTTGCGGTAAGCCTGAGACAGCGGCAGGCCCTGGCGCTGGTAATGCAGTTGCACGCTGAGCAGATACAACGCGTAGTCCACGCCGATTCCCACGCCCAATGCGATCACCGGCAGGGTCGCGACCTTCACGCCAATGCCCATGGCCACCATCAACGCCTCGCAGAGGATCGACGTCAGCACCAGTGGCAACAGGGCAACCAGAGTCGCGCGCCAACTGCGGAAGGTGATCAGACAGAACAGCGTCACCGCCGCATAGACGTACAACAGCATGGTGCGATTGGCCTCGCGCACCACAATGTTGGTGGCCGCCTCAATCCCGGCCGACCCGGCCGCCAACAGGAACTGGCGATCTTCGCTGTTGTTCTCCCGGGCGAATTTTTCCGCGATGCCGACCACGGCATCGAGCGTCTCGGCCTTGTGGTCCTTGAGGAAGGTGATCACCGGCATCAGCGAACAATCGGTGTTGAACAACTCCGGCGAGTTGACCGAGGCTTGCTGCGCAGCGTAATTGAGCACGTCCTGATTGCGCTGGATGCTGTTGAGCTTGGGGTTGCCTTCATAGGTGCCAGCGGTGATTTGGCGCACCGCGTTCACCAGCGAAGCCGTCGCCTGCACGCCCGGATACTGCTGCAGCTCCCAGGCCAGTCGGTCGGCGAGAATCAACGTCTTGTAGTTCAGACAGCCTTCCGGTGCGGTCTTGATCATCACTGCGAACAGGTCGCTGGACAGCGCGTAGTGGCGGGTGATGTAGGCGTTGTCACGGTTGTAGCGCGAGTCGGCACGCAACTCCGGTGCGCCACTTTGCAGATCGCCGATTTTCAGTTGCAGGCTGACCATGAAGCCGCCGATGCCCATCAGCACCGCGACCAATACCGCCCCCGTGGCCCATTTGCGCGTGGTGAAGCGGTCGAGCACGTCCCACAGTTTGCCGAAGCCTTTGTGCCCTTCTGCGCGCGTGTCGATGTTCAGTGCACGCTCGGCCGCCTTGGCGCCGACGCCGACATAAGACAGCGCCACCGGCATCAACAATAGCGAGGTGAAAATCAGCACCGCCACACCGATACTGGCGGTGATCGCCAGGTCCCGGATCACCGGAATATCGATCAGCATCAGCACCGCGAATCCGACGGCGTCGGCCAGCAGCGCCGTGACGCCGGCAATAAACAGACGGCGGAAGGTGTAGCGTGCGGCGATCAGTTTGTGGGTGCCACGGGCGATGTCTTGCATGATCCCGTTCATCTTCTGCGCCGCATGGGACACACCGATGGCGAAGATCAGAAAAGGCACCAGCACCGAATACGGGTCGATGGCATAGCCGAGCCAGGCGACGATGCCGAGTTGCCAGACCACAGCGATCAACGAGCAGCCGACCACCAGCAGGGTGCTGCGCACGCATCGTGTATAGGCGTAAATGATGACCAGCGAAGTGACCACGGCCAGGCCGAAGAACATCATCACTTGAATCAGTCCGTCGATCAGGTCGCCCATCAGTTTGGCGAAACCGATCACCCGGACTTTGTACGGGCCCTTGCCCTCCTCCCCGGCCTTGCGTGCAGCGCTGTCGCCGGCAAACTCGATCTTGTCGCGCAACTGCTCCTCAAGCATCTGCGAAAAGGCGTGGTAGTCGATGCGCTGACCGCTGGCCGTGGCCTTGTCCAGCAGCGGCACGATCAGCATGCTCGACTTGTAGTCGCTGGCCACCAGACTGCCGACGATACCGGCGCGGGAAATGTTCTGGCGCAGTTGTTCTATTTCTTCAGGCTTGCCCTGGTAGGTATCGGGCATCACCGGACCACCCTGGAAACCTTCCTCCGTCACTTCGGTCCAGCGCACCGCCGGGCTCCACAACGACTTCATCCAGGCGCGGTCGACGCCTTCGGTGAGAAACAATTGATCGTTGACCTGTTTGAGCACGTCCAGGTAAGCAGGGTCGAAGACATCGCCCTGAGTGGTCTCCACCACCACCCGCACCGAGTTGCCCAAACCTCGCAGTGACTGGCGGTTTTCCAGGAAGTTCTGGATGTAGGGCTGGCTCTGCGGAATCATTTTCTCGAAACTTGGACGCAGCTCCAGCCGAGTCGCGGCCATGTAACCGAAGACCAGAGTGGCCAGCGCCATCAACAGCATGAACAGCGGACGGTAGTTGAACACCAGCCGCTCCAGCCGATTGCCGGAATCGCGGTCGAAATCATGCAGATCGCGGATCACCGGCATGGCGTCTTGTTTGATATTGCCCATGTCTGGGTTCTCGCTTTAAGGGTTCGAGGACTTATTCAACGGACAGCGTCCGCGCACCACGGCTGCCGACCACCACCAGCGCACCGTCGGCGGCGCGCGTGACGCCCGTCACTGGCACCGGCTGGGCTTTCTGCACCCAGCGCTTTTGCGCACCGGAGCCCTGGCTCGCCAGCATCTGCCCGCCCTGGGTAAACAAGCGGTAATCGCCATGGGCATCGACAAGGCCGGCGGTGATGCTGACGTGCAGGCCAGTGACCAGCGAGGTCCAACTCAGGCCTGCATCGGTGCTGCGCAGCACATTGCCGCGCAAGCCGTAGACGAGCACTTCGCCGGGTTTGCCGACGACGCCGAAAAAGCTGCCCTGATAAGGTGTTTGCAGGGCGGCGAATCGCTGCTGGGCGTCATCCCACTTCAGCAACAGGCCCTGCTCGCCGGCGATGTAAAGCGCATCGCCGGTGGCGGCGATGGCGTTGAGGTGAAAGCCCTGCGGGTTGTCGGTGCGATCCTGGAACGGCGTCCAGCTCTGGCCGCCATCCTCGGTGCGCAGGATCAGGTTGAACACCCCGACCACATAGCCGAGGCGGTCGTTGGCGAACCAGACATCAAGCAAGGGTTTGTCGGCACCCTGCGCCTCCAGCCGCTGACCTTCGGCGACCCGCAGCGGCCATTGTTCATTGCCAGGTTCGGCACGGGCCAACGCCTGGTAATGCTTGACCAGCAAGGCACCGATCTCGCGCCCGTCGAGTTGCTTGCTCCAGGTTGCACCCGCGTCATTGCTGTGCAACACCACGCCGTCGCCGCCCACCGCCCAGCCCTGAGTGGCGGAAGGAAAACTCACGGCATTGAGGTCGGCACTGACCGGCACAGCGGCCTGCTGCCAGTGCTGGCCGGCATCATCGGAATACAGAATGTGGCCACGCTGCCCGACGGCGACCAAGCGGTCGCCGGCGCGGGCCATGTCGGATAACGGGCTGTTGACGGCCAAGGCGCTGACCCTGGCCGGCAGATCCAGCACGTCGACATAAGCGGACGCCTGGCTCAGGCCCTGCAACACTGCAAGCAGAGCGCCGAGCGCCAGCTGCAGGTAACTTTTGTACGAACACATACCGCGTCCTCTTCGGAAAACTGCGCCGGGACACACGTCCGTGTGCCTGACGTTCCAACCTGGCGTCCGAAACGGTCGGTATGCGCCGACCGTCGCGCGATCCCCTGCCTTGCAGGCAGCGGACCGAATGGACGCTTGTCACGGTTTGCTTAACGAATCCCGCTACCTGCCAGAGACTCCGACGACCATTGCGCCTTGGAAAGCGGATCGGTGTACTTGATGCCGCCATAAGGCCCGACCACGCCGTTGATGTTGTAGGAACCACCCACCAGGTCGTAGATCATGAAGGGCGTGGAATCCGGGATCTGCTTGTCGTAGCTCTGGCTGAGGAACGCGAAGGAGCCACGGTACAACTGACCACGTGCGTCGTATTGATCAGAGGCCAGCGCGGTCCAGCTGTCTTCATCGAGGTAGAAGCGGCGCTTCTGATAGATGTGTCGGGCGCCGGACTTGAGGTTGCCTTCCACCACCCAGACGCGGTGTTTTTCCCAACGCACGTAGTCGGGTGCCAGGTGATTGGCCGTGGTCAGCGATTTGGGATCCTGGGCGTAGGTCAGCTTGTAAGTGTTGTAGGGCACGATCATTTCCTGCTTGCCCACCAGCTTCCAGTCGTAGCGATCCAGCGCACCGTTGAACACGAAGACATCGTCGTAAGTGCCCGCGCCAGCGGTGCCAGGGTTAGGCGTGTCGTAGGCCAGGTTCGGTGCCAGCTTGACCCGACGCTGGCCCGGCAGGTACTGCCAGGCACGGCGCGGTTGTTGCAACGGGTTGGCGGCGTCCTTGAGCATCACCGCTTCGCCGGCCCGGCGCGCAGGGCCGGTGTAGGACAGCTTCATCTGGTAATACACGTCGGCGCTGCTGATCGGCTGCGCGAGGTTTTCGTAGATCGGGTAGGAAATGAACGCCTGCCCAGTGGTCGCCAGGCTTGGCACGCCAGCGGAATCGACGTTCCAGGAGTCGTACTTGGAGCTGATGCTCACGCCCTGATATCGCAGCAGGAAGTTCCACATCGCTTCGTTGCCCGACTGCGGGATCGGGAACGGCACGCCCGGCAGTACGTTGTCGATGGCCAGCCCGTTTTCGAGGGATTTGGCGCCGCTGGCGTTTTTCACGCCGTTATCCAGAATGGCCTGGGGCAGCGAAACGGTGCGGTGGGTCGGGAACACATCGACACGGAAAGTCGGGAAACGCTTGGCCAGTTCAACGGTGGTAGCGCTGAGCATGCCCTTGTACTGCTCGACGTTTTTGCCGTCGATCTGCAGCAACGGTTTTTCACTGGCAAACGGATCCGGACGCATGCTGTCACCGGATTTGAAGCTGGCCGGCGGCGTGGTCAGGCCACCGTTGTAGGCGGGGATGGAACCATCAGCGTTCCCGGCTTTTTCAGCGCCCACCAGGGTCAGGCTGGTGCCCAACCGCGCAGCGTCCTGAGTTGAAACAGCGGCCTGTGCCTGGGCGGCAAGGACCATGGCCAGCGAAGCGGCCAACACGGTTTTTGCGAATGTCATCTTGTTATTCTCCTGCTTGCATTGAGCAAATCAGTGGTGAATCAAAAAGTGGTTTTCATCGTCAGGTAAACGGCGCCACGGTCCTCAGTCGTGGCCCCGCCACCGGAGAAGGCGGAGTAGCCACCGGCGTAACAGGCGTAGTTTTCGTTACCGCTAAAGGCATTCGGCGCAGCGCCGTCGCCTCCGGTCGGGCCGGTACTCACGCCGCTGACGTTGCACTTGTCGGCCTTGCCGAATGAGTCCACGTACTTCAGGTCGACAAAGTATTTGTTGTACACAACGGCCCCGAGGCCGATGGCGTAGTTACCGGTGTCTTTGGCGCCGCCACCGGAGACCGGTGAAACACCATCGAGACCGACGTTGATGGACATCGGTGCGTTGAGGTCGACACCGGGAAACACCTGGTACCAGGTCGGGGTGAAGTTGACCGCGATGCCCCAGTTGTCCCGGGTCGGCTGGTCGATGCCGCGATAGGTGTCCTTGCCCTTGTAGAGCGCCTCGTTGTTGCTATCGAGCTTGAGCAGGTTGCTGTAATACAGCTCGCCCAGCAGAGTGGCCGAATCGAACACAGGCGTTTTAGCAATGGTCATCAGGCCGTTGAGCGTCCAGTGCAAGGTGTCGCCGGTGGCGGCCATGCTGTCGCCCTTCTGCGGGGTGTCATAAACCACGCCGGTGGCAGCCGTGCGCGCAGGCAACAGGCCAAGACCTGCGCCCAGGCCCAGCGGACTGTTAGTGCTGACAACCGCCGGAATACTGGCCAACGGCATATTGTGACGAATGTTCAGGTCCGAACCGACGCTGATCCCGCCCACGTCCTTGGACAGGCTCAGGCCAACGATCTTGATGTTGTCGGCATAGGCCATTTGATAGGTGGCGGTGCTCAGCGAGTTGAGGGTGTTGACCACCGCAGGCACTTGCCCTGCCGGCCGGGTGCCGTTGGGATTGGCCGAACTCAGGCCTCTGGCATCCAGCCAGGCCTGCGGCAGGATTTCCGAGGTTTCGCGGTAGTAAACGCCGAGGGTCCCATCCAGCCAGGCTGGCGACCACTTGGCCATAACCCCCCAGTCTCCGCGCTTGTCCGGCGTCAGGTCGTGACCGCGACGCACATTGGTCAAACCGTTGCAGGGTGCCAGACCACACCCCAGCGGACTGCCCGGCACCACGCCATTGGTATTGCCCAGCAGGAAGGATTGCGCACCGAAACCGACCAGATCGGAACCGCCGTAATAAGTACCGGCTTCCGGCAGGCGCGCGGCGTCCCAATCCAGGAAATACTGAGCGCCTACGGTCAACTCGGGATTGACGGTGAATGACATCGACAACTGGTTACGCGGAACGAACAGTTCCTTGGCTTCGGTACCGGGCGAGGCAGCCAGTTTGGCCAGGTCCAGGCCCGATTGGCCGTAACTGTTCGAGTGCACCGGGTTGAGAATAGTCTCGCCCCAGAACACGTTATGCTGACCGGCCTTGACGCTTAACAGCGACTCCTCGCCCACTTCGGTGCTGTAGAACACGAAGGCGTCGAGGATTTCGCCGGAAGGACCGGTGTAATAACGCTGGGCGTAGTTGCTCAGGTGCGGGCTGCCATTGCCGACGTTGTCACGGGTGACCGCGGCCAGACGTGGGTCGTTGGCGACCAGCCCCGACCTTGCGTCGTTGCCGTTGACGAACGGATTGGAATTGGAACCGGTGTTCTCGTAGGCCTTGTCGTACCAACTGGCAGCGCTCACACGGAAACCCATGTGGTTCTGGTAGACCACATCCATCTCGGTCAACAGGTCGACACGGTGGGTGATGTTGGTCCCGGCCTTGCGGAAGTTGTAGTCGCCGTCGTTGTTGTTCGGCGTTGCCAGCATGCGCTTGTCGGCGCTTTCGGTGCGTACGCCGTAGTTGTACTTCACAGTGTTATCAAAACGCACGGTCCAGTCCGGGTTCCCGGTGTCGAGCTCGATCGCCTGCGCGACCGGCACGCCTGCGGCCAGAATGGCCGAGGCCAACAAGGTGTAACGCGAGGGTGCGAACCCGTGACTCTTATTGTTGTGCATTGCGTTGTCTCCGCCTTTTTGTATTTGTTTTAAGCGCAGCCGCCCTCGCGCAACCCCTTGTTCCAGGGGTTTACGTTTTCAGGAGTGAGGGCAAATGCCGGATGGCGCGGGCCAACCGGCGCCTGAATCAGCGGTCCAGTTCGAGGATGAGAGCTTCGGCTTGTGGCCAGCGCCCATACCCGGCAGCAGGATTGAGATGACCGACTTCGCCGAGATTGAGCAGCTCGCTGCCCCAGCCTTCGGCCATGCGCGTGGCGGCGTCCAGACTGGCGAGGTGGTCGTTGGTACTGGCGGCCAGCAGACTGCGGAACGGCAACCGGCCTTTGGGTAGAGGGTCCCAACCCTGGGTGCGCAGGGTTTCAGCGCAGGGGTAGCCCTGCGGCCATTGGGCATCAAGGTCCGGCGGAGCGGCCAGCAGCGCGCCCTTGATCGGCCGACTGTGACGCGCAGCCCAGTGCGCAACCATTAGCACGCCGGCGCTGTGAGCGACCAGAATCACCGGCCCGTCGATCTGCGCAAGTGTGTGCTGAATGGCTTCGACCCGCTTGCTGCAATCAAGCTTGTCGGTATCAAGCGCCGGCACACTGCGCACCTTGCACAGCCTGGATTCAAGCAACGTTTGCCAATGCTCGGCAACGTGCTCACGCAGACCCGGTACGATCACAACGGTTGCGGCAGTTTGCAGTTTGTCCACGTCAACACCTTCGCTTTCTCGATGACTCGACTGGCTCTATTGGCCAGGGGCTTTTTGTAGGAGTGACATTAAAGAGCGCCCGACCGAGGCGCTTTTCATTGGACGTCAGGCACTTTTCTTTTCATGACAAAATTCCGCGTGTTGTCGCGCAGCGACCATTGGTCGAATATCCCCGCAGCTTCTCTCCAGCTCACTGTAATCAATGGGTGCGTGTCGTTTTTTACACTGTAACGATGTGATTCCGGCCAGCACCAGGCGAGCGCCCTCGACGTTGTCACAACTGTTCAATTGCTGAAGTGCTGGATATAGTCGCCACGCTCATTTGAATCGCAACCGGCCCAGGAAAGACCTTCGCATGCCCAAGCTTGTTCGCGCCGCCGTCTTGACCAACTACCTGGAGGTCACCCAGTACCTGGGGTTCAACCCCCGAGACGTACTGGCCGGCGTCGGTTTGAGTAAAGCCATATTGCAAGCTCCTGAACATCGCATCCCCATCGACGCCGCCGTGCGGTTGCTGGAGGATTCAGCCGCCGCCAGCGGCTGCCAGAGCTTCGGCTTGAGCATGGCCGAGTCGCGCCAGCTCTCGGACTTCGGTGTGGTCAGCCTATTGCTCTCTCATCAGCGAACGCTGCGTGATGCGTTGCAAGTGTTGGTGCACTACCGTCATCTGATGAACGATTCGCTGGCCCTCTTCATCGAGGAGGCAGGCAAGATGGTGATCATTCGCGAAGAGGTGGTCACCGAATCGCCGATGCCCTGCCGACAAGCCAATGAACTGGCCATCGGGGTGATGTTCCGCCTGTGCGCCGCCCTGCTCGGCGCACACTGGCATCCCTACAGCGTCAACTTCACGCACCAGCCTCCCGACAACCTGCAACTGCATCGCCGCCTGTTCGGCTGCAAACTGGAGTTCGGCAGCGAGTTCAATGGCATCGTCTGCCCCAATGCCAGCCTCGACATGACCAACCCCCATGCCGACCCGGCCATGGCGCGCTACGCCCAGAGTTACCTTGACTCGCTGCTCAGCCACGAAGGCCCTTCGATGCTGTTCGAGGTGCGCAAAGCCATCTACCTGTTGTTGCCGATGGGGCGCGCCACCATCGAGCAGATCGCCCAGACCCAGGGCATGAACGTTCGGACCCTGCAGCGCCGCCTCAAAGACGACGGCTGCGCCTTCAACGACCTGATCAACGACGTGCGCCGCGACCTGGTGTTGCGCTACCTGGAAAACCCGAATTACTCGTTGGGGCGCATTGCCGACATGCTCGGCTATTCGATGGCGAGTTCCTTCACCCGTTGGTTCATCACCCAGTTCGGCATGCCGCCAGCGGCTTGGCGCAGTGCGCAAAAGCACACCGTCAAAGCACCGCCGGAGCTGACCACCCGGCCCGGCTCCAGCGAACCCTGAACCGAACGCAACAGACCCGGCGTTTTGCAAAAAAAAAAGCGGCGACTGCTGGTACAGTCGCCGCAAAAGAACCGGTGTCTGTGACACCGGCCGAGGAGTCCTGTGGCGAGGGAGCTTGCTCCCGCTGGGGTGCGCAGCGGCCCCAAAAAAAACGCCGAGTAGTTTCTGAAAAAGCGCGGTGGTCTTTGTGGGGCGCTTCGCTCCCCAGCGGGAGCAAGCTCCCTCGCCACAAGTTTGTGTACCTACATTCCCCAGCGCAGCAACAACAGCACCAGCACGACGAGGAACACCGTCTCCCCCACCATCAACAAAATCGGCTTGATGCCCACCGCCGCCAGCTCCTTGAGTTGGGTTTTCATACCCAGGGCGCTGATGGAAACCACCAGGCACCAGCGCGACAACTCGTTGACCGACCCTTGCACCACCGGGGCCACCCAGCCGGTGCTGTTGATACAGGCCAACAACAGAAACCCGACGGCGAACCAAGGTAGCAGCGGAGGTCGTTTGCCGGTCGGGTCGGCGCCCTGCATGCGGGTGATCATGGCGGCACACACGATCACCGGCAGCAACATGGCAACCCGCATCAACTTGACCACCGTGGCCGTATCGCCGGTCTCGGTCGACATGCTGTAACCGGCACCGACGACCTGGGCGACATCGTGAATGGTCGCCCCCAGAAACACGCCCGCCACTTGTGGCGACAACGACAGCCAGTTGGCAATCATCGGATACACGATCATCGCCAGGGTCGACAGCGCCGACACCCCGATCACCGTGAATAACGTCGCGCGTTCTTTCTGCGGATGATTTGGCAATGCCGCCGCCAGCGCCAACGCGGCCGATGCCCCACAAATCGCTGTGGCGCCGCCGGTGAGCATGCCGAACAAACGCTGAAAGCCCAGCGCCTTGGCTGCGATCACTGAAACGCCGATGGTCACCACCACCAGAATCACCACCAGCGCCACAGGCTTCCAGCCCAGCGCAGCCATCTGTTCGAGGGTGATGCGCATGCCCAGCAGCGCCACACCAATGCGCAACACGGTGCGTGCGGTGAACTCGATGCCCGGCTTGCAAACACCGTCACCGGCCAGGAAGTTCAGCGCCATGCCCAGCAACAAAGCGAACAGCATCACCGGCGCGCCGTAGTGCTCGGACAAAAAGGACGCAGCCGCTGCAACGATCAGACTGACGATAAAGCCCGGCGCCAGTTCGCGCGTTCGGCTGTGGATACGGGTGAGAGCAATGGCGCTCATGGCGCGGCCTCCTCGGGAACGATAACGATGAAAGCCTGGCCGTCGATGATCTCAACCGGGTAGTTGGCGACTTTGACTGCGGTGGAATTGAGCAAGTAACCGCTGCGCAAATCGAAGCGCAGGCCATGGGCGCAGCACTGAATCACCCACCCCTCAAGGCGCCCGCCACACAGCGAGGCGCCTTGATGGGGGCAACTGTCGTCGACGGCGAACACGTCACCTTCGACGTTGAATAACGCCAGGCTTTTGTCATCGAATTCGAACAATGCACGACCGCCCGCCTGCGGGAGCTTTCCGGCAGGCACGGGGATACGTCGGTTCATGCAGGTTGCCGCTCGTGATCACTTTCTTTCAGGGCCTGGTTCATGGCCCCGAGCAGCGCCTGAGCAGGTTGTGCACCGACCATCGTCATGCGACGGTCGAACTGAAAGCCCGGCACCCCACTGGTCGCGCCGGGAAAGCCGTCAAATGGCGTGGCGTCGCCCTTCAGGCAATCGAGCACCACCTGCGCATCAACGCCGCAGGAGCGGGCAATGGCGAGCAAGGTCTCGCGGCACCCCAGGTTTTCGCGTTTGCGGAAATAAGCGGCGAACAGCCGTTCGAGCAACATTTCACGCTGAGTAGCATTGCCCAGTACGCTGACGCGTTCGAACAAACGGTGGGCGTCTGCGGTGTTGGGCATTGTCTCGATGCGGCTGAAGTCGATGGTCAGCCCAACCGCCGCGGCAGCCTGCTGTACCTGGGCCTGGCGCATGGTCATAGCCTCGGCATTGCCCAGGCGTTTGCGGTAGAAATCGGCGAAGGGCTCCCCTTGTACCGGCAACTGAGGCAGCAACTGCACGCCATGCCACACCGTGGTGACCTGCACATCCGGGTGGCGACTGCGAAACTGTACTTGCGCATGCTCCAATTGGCGTTTGCCGATCAGGCACCAGGGGCAGATGAAATCGAAGAACACATCAATACGTAAACGACGACTACTCACAACTTCACCTCTAACACTGCTTTGCTAACCGAATCGTGGACTTGCTCGCCCTTAAGCCGGGCAATGTCCTTGTGGTAATGACACTTGGCATAAAAGAACACGGCCGCAGCCGCGATGCTGACCAGCGGCACCCATTGAAAAGTAGCCTGCAAGCCAATGAGGTCGGAGACCCTGCCGGTAATGAACGGCCCAGGCGCCAGCCCCAGCATGTTGTTGGCCAGGGTCAGCGTGGCGAAGGCTGTGCCATGGACCGAGTAATGGGTCAGGTTGGCAACCATCGCTCCGCAAGGGCCAGTCGTGCCGGCGGCAATCAACATGCCCAGGCAGATCAGCGCCAGCTGCACAGGCCCTGCCGGCAGGGCAAATGCCGCCGACAACAGCAGACAACTGCCCAGGCAATAGGCGATGGCCAAAGTGACTTTGCGCTCCGGCGAATGGCGCGACAGTCGATCGCTGAGCATGCCGCACAGGATCATCCCGGCCCCGCTGCACAGCACGATAATGGCCGCGACGCCGCCCGCCTTGTCCGTGGCCATGCCGTAATAGCGATTGAGGTAACTGGGCATCCACACAATCACTGTGCCGCCGACGAACAGTTGCAAGCCACTGCCGATGTAGGCAGCGATCACCGAACGGCTGGAAAACAGCGTACGCAACGGACGCTTGACCGCTGCCGCCGCCTTGTTCGCCGCCTGGGCGGCACGTTGCGGCGCAATGCGCGCCTCCTTGACGATGACCGGGTAAAGCACGGCCAGCAGCAGGCCGAACAACGCCATGCCGGCAAACGACCAGCGCCAGCCAAGTTTGGCGGCGATTGCACCGCCCAGCGCCATCCCTAATACCGAACCGAACATGCCGCCCGCCATGAAGGCACTGGCCAGCGTTGCACGCAGGTGCTTGGGAAACACCGAAATGACGACTGCGATGCCGACGCTGCCGTACGCCGCTTCGCCAACGCCGACCATGAATCGTGCAATGAACATCTGCTGATAGTCCTGCGCCACGGCGCAACCCAGCGTCGCCAGACTCCACAGCAAGGCCATCAGCGCCAGGCTCTTGACCCGGCCAAAGCGATCCGCCAGCAATGACAGGGGAAATGTCAGCAGCCCCACCATCAGCGCGACAATGCCACTGAGCAAGCCAAGCTGGCCGTCGCTCAGTGCCCATTCGCCCTTGAGCATCGGGAACACCGCGTTCAAGACCTGGCGCGACATGTAATCGGATATCAACAGCCCGAACGTCAGTGCGAAGACGATCCAGGCATACGGTCGCGCAACACCGACAGCACTGTCGTCATCGTCTGCGGCGATTGGGTGAAAGGCCATGCAGCCTCCTCAAAGCTTTGTTTTATTGTTGTTATCAAGCGTGTTGCAGTGCAGCGAGCGGGAGGCCTGACCGCCCGCTGCGTCTGCCGATCAGCCGCGTTGCGGCACACCTTTCTGCCCAGCCTTGCGGTTGGGGGCCATGCCGTTGGCCAACAGCGTTTCTTCGATGCTCTGGTACTGCACGCCGATGCGGTAGATCTCACGGGCTTCTTTGCCAGTGGCGATTTCGCGTCCCAGTTCATGGGCGATACGCACGGTCTGCCTGATCTGCGCAACTGAGCCGAAACGATCGCCCTTGTGATCAATGATAGTGTCTTCATTGCCCACTCGCGGGTGCAGCCCCATGGCCATCGACATGGTGTTGAACGGCATGACGTTCTTGAGCAGCGACTCGGAGGTCAGGGTGCAACCGTCCGGCGCGCGGTGGATGAAGTTGAAGAAGTTGAACGGATTGGGGCCATCGAAACCGCCGCCAATGCCGATCCAGGTCAGGTTCAACGGGCCCTTGTAGACGCCCCTGCGCACCAGACGCTCGAGGGTTTCCATCGCGTGCATGCCGGTCAGCTGGAAGTGCGGCTGGATGCCGTTGTCCATCAGACGCTTGAGGTGTTCGGCGACCCAGGCCGGACCTGCCGGAACGGTCATTTCGCTGTAGGCGGCCTGAAACAGGGGATTGGCCAGGGACGTGCCTTCCAGGTATTGCGGATACAGCAGCTCCATGATGTTCATCTGGGTGGTGTTGATAGCCACCGTGACCTGATCCGGTTTTGGCGTCAGCTCGGCCAGCATGTGTCGCGTATCGTCAGACAGCCACTTGGCGGCTTCGCCATCGCTTTCCGGCGCGAAGGAAATCGAACCACCGACCTGGATGATCATGTCCGGCACGGCTTCACGCACACCGGCGATCAATTCGTTGAATTTGGACAGGCGCTTGGAACCCTTGCCGTCCAGCTCGCGCACGTGCAAGTGCAAGACGGTGGCCCCGGCCTCATAACATTCGACCGCTTTTTGCACCTGTTCATCCATGGTCAGCGGGATGTCTTCGGGGAAGTCTTCCGGCATCCATTCCGGGCCGTACGGGGCCACGGTGATGACCACCTTTTCCATGTTTTCCGGGTGCAGGGAATCGTCAAAAAATTGCATGAGTTACTCCTGTTCTTATGATTGTCGCGCCCACCCGGGATCGTGCCGGGCAGACGCGTTTACGAGTGCGAATGCAGAAGGGGTCGATCAGTAGGTCTTGTCGCCGATGATTCCGGCACGCTCCATCTTGCGATGGCACGGCGGATAATCCATGACGGCGTAGTGCTGGGTGCTGCGGTTGTCCCAGATGGCGATGCTGTTGGGCTTCCAGCGCCAGCGCACCTGATACTCGGGGATGTAGGCCTGGCTGATCAGGTAGCGCAGCAACTCGCTCGCGCCAGGGTTGGCGTCCTGGCCGAAGCGCACCCGCTCGGGGGTGTGGTAGTTGCTCAAGTGCGTCGTGAAGGCGTTGACGAACAGCACCTTTTCCCCGGTTTCCGGGTGGGTGCGAACCACCGGGTGTTCGGCATCGGGATACATCGCCTTGAGCGCCAGACGCTTTTCGATTGGCATGGCAGCACCGAAACTCGCTTCGATGCTGTGGCGGGCGCGCAGGTCGGCAATTTTCACCTTCACGTCCTCCGGCAAACGCGCGTAAGCCTCGACCATGTTGGCCCACATCGTGTCGCCGCCCACCGGCGGGCATTCTACGCAGCGCAGCACGCAGCCCATCGGCGGCGCCTCGCGCCAGGTCGCGTCGGTGTGCCAGGCGTTTTCGTAGCGGTCCATCGGCTGGTCCGGATTCTTGTAGATGCGCACCAGCCCGGGATGATCCGGATCGCTGCCGGCCACCGGATGGTCCTCCAACTCACCGAAGCGGCGGGCGAAGGCCACGTGCTCGGCGCGAGTGATGTCCTGATCACGCAGGAACACCACCCGATGCTTGAGCAACTGAGCACGAATCTCGCAAAAAAGACCGTCGTCATGGACCGCGTCGGCAAGATTTACGCCGATCAGTTCGGCGCCAATGCTGCAGGTCAATTGTTCGACTTTCATGGCAGATCGCTCCTTAGATGACGAAAATCGACGAGCCCGTCGTTTTGCGTGACTCAAGGTCGCGATGGGCCTGTACGGCGTCCTCTAACGCATAATGCTGGTTGATCTCGATCTTGATCCGACCACTGCCGACGTGGTCGAACAGCTCGCCGGCCAGGGCAGCTTTCTCTTCCGGATCGGCGATGTAGTCGGCCAGCGCCGGACGGGTCAGGAACAGTGAGCCCTTCATCGCCAGCATCACCGGGTCGAAAGCCGGAATCGGACCGGATGCGGTGCCAACGCAGACCATCAGTCCCCGACGCTTGAGCGAATCCAGTGATCCCATGAAGGTGTTTTTGCCAACGCTGTCGAACACCACGTTGACTCCCACGCCGGCAGTCAGCTCGCGCACGCGCTGGGCGACATTTTCGTGGCTGTAATTGATGACATGGTCGCAGCCATGGGCCAGGGCAATTTCACCCTTGACCTCGGTGGACACAGTGCCGATGACGGTCAGGCCGAGCAGCTTGGCCCACTGTGAAACGATCAGCCCCACGCCACCGGCAGCGGCGTGCAGCAGAATGCTGTCGCCGGCCTTGAAATCATAAATGCGCCGCATCAGGTACGACGACGTCAGGCCACGCATGGTCATGGCGGCGGCCGTCTCGAAACTGATGGTTTCCGGCAGCTTGATCAGCGGCGCGGCCGCAATCAGTCGTTCGGTACTGTAGGCGCCCAAGGTATTGAGAAATCCGGTGTAGGTGACGCGATCCCCCACCTGAACGTTAGTCACACCCTCGCCGATGGCCTGGACCACACCGGACGCTTCAACCCCCATGCCGTTGGGCATCGGGATCGGATAAGTGCCATTACGAAAATAGGTGTCGGCATAGTTCAGGCCGACCGCCACATGACGAAGACGGACCTGGCCCGGACCGGGTTCGCCGACATCGACCTCTTCATAACAAAGAACGTCGGGACCACCGGGTTCGTAGAAGCGTACGGCTTTGGCCATTTTTTCTTATTCTCCAGTCTGTGCAGCGTCGATTTACGCTGATTGGACTGTAGGACGCCGCCTGGCCAGCTGCTTTTCATCAGACGACAATGGCTTTTCATTTCATGACAATTGGCCCCTGGCGCGCCCTTCTTCGCAAACCCGGTCAGCGCCATAGCGCAAGTCAATTGATGCGCCACGGCCGGCTGTATGGGCTCTCACACTCAAAACCCGGACACAAAAAACCCCGCACACTGGCGGGGTTCTCAAACAGCAGGTGACTTACCAGGTACCCGTGCCACAAGGATTTTCTTTTGAAGCATAAGGCTTGGTCAATTTGCTGAATCCCAACTTTCAATCGACTTAAGGCTTGGGATGCTCGCTCGATACTGAATTATTGGCATCCACATCGGCCATTTCTTCATCGACAGGCGCCTCGTCTCCCCCTGGCAGCGGAACCTCAGGTTCATTCTCCTTTGGATCATGGCCTGTTTCGTTATCAGTCCCGCCCGTGACGCCCTGTTGGGATTTGTTTCCTGGGGCATTTTCATCAATGTCCATGCTGGCTCTCCGTTCTGATGCACGGGATGTCGGTGCATGAACATCAGAGAGAAGCCAAGCCTCGCTAGTGCCGGGCACTGGACGAACGGCAGTGTGAACTCGGATACAAAAGCAGACCGCCGGCATAACAAGCCCGAAAAGTCATAACCCGACCTTTTCACCTACGTCTCACGCTATAGAGGCAGAGGTCGATCTTGCACAATGCGTTTCATGACAAGCGTTGAGGTTAACCGTTGAGCGTTGGGCCCTGACTCCCATTTCGGAGGCTATGGTCGCAGCGTTTCCGGTTGATCGTGATAGCCACCCTGGAGGCGCCCCTGAATCGGTCTTTCAGCACCACATCCTTGAAAATTTTTTCTGCGTGCAACTGATCGAAGTCAAACCCGGTCAACGCACAGCGGATACCATAAAACCTGACCTTAACGCTAAGGATTGAGGGCTCTCCATGGACCTCGTACTGAAGCTATTCAATGGCGGAGCTGGCAGTCTGGCTTCCTACTTGGCAGCCCACGTCCTTCTTTGCCTGTTGCCGGCGTTTTTTATCGCCGGGGCCATGACAGCACTTATTCCTAAAGCCAGCATCACTCACTGGCTAGGTCGACATGCACCTGTTTACGTTTCCTACCCTGCGGCGGCACTAGCCGGGTCACTGATTGCCGTCTGCTCATGCACAATTGTTCCTTTGTTCGCGGGCGTTTACCGCAAAGGAGCAGGTATCGGCCCGGCGATCACCTTCCTGTTTTTTGCTCCCGCTGGAAACATCATGGCCCTGGCCTATACCGGCAATATTCTGGGAGCGGAGTTTGCAATCGCCCGTCTGATCCTCTGCCTGATCTTCGGCATCGGTATTGGCTTGCTGATGGCTACCCTATTCTGGAAAGACGACCTGACCCACGACGCACAGGCGGATGCCCTGTTCGCAGAGAAGGCCAGAGTTTCCGGGCCTGCACTGGGCGTACTGCTATCTTTGGTGGCCTTGCTGATTGCGGGCACCTTGAAACTGTGGCCCCTGACGGCAGATCTGATCAGTTTCAAAGTCCCGCTTTTCTGGCCCCAGGCGTGGCAAGACACCTTGTTTGACTGGGTTCCATACGACGCCAGTAAAGGAGAAGAAGGCGTGAGCTTCCAAGGGTCTGTTCTCATCGCCCTACTCCTGATGATTGCCGCCACGGCCAAACGTGGTCTGGATAACATCACTGAAGGTGCCAACAACTGGACATGGGTTGCGCTGGGGCTGACCGCTAGTACCTTGCTGATCGCGTCAATGCGACTGACGCCAGAACCTGGCACATTAGCCTTTACCTTCACGGGTCGTGTATTCGGTGTCGCATTGACCATGCTGTCTGTTGGGTACTTTGCCCGAAAACTGCCAGCCGAAGACTGGCAAGGCTGGCTGTGGGAAGCCTGGCGCTTCGTCAAGCAGATATTTGTTGTGCTGGTGGTGGGTGTATTCATTGTCGGCATGGTTCGCCAGGTGATTCAACCCGAGTGGATTGAAAGCCTTGCAGGCAGCAACACCGTGCTCGCCAATGCCATAGCGGTAGGGTTCGGCGTGTTCATGTACTTCCCAACCCTGGTAGAAGTGCCCGTCGCCCGCATGTTCCTTGATCTCGGCATGCATCCTGGTCCGCTCTTGGCCTACTTGATGGCGGATCCTGAACTTAGCTTGCAGAGCATGCTCATGGTGGCGGCGGTGATTGGTCGCAAGAAGACCGCAGCCTATGTAGGGTTAGTCGCTTCGTTCAGCATCGTGGCCGGCCTGCTCTATGGTGCCTGGGTCGACGGCACCGGCTGGCTTACCCTTGGTGCAGGAATGGCGGCCTCACTGGCCATAACCGCTGCAATTTACCAGTTGATACGTTATCAGCGTAAACAAACAGCAAGCTGACTTACACACTAAGGAGCTTCCAATGCTGAACATCAAAATCCTCGGTTCAGGGTGCGCCAACTGCAAGAAGCTTGAGGCTGTAGCCCGTCAAGCCACGCAGAATCTAAATATCCAGGCCGAATTCGAAAAGATCACCGACATGGGCAAGATGATGACTTATGACATCCTCGCCACGCCGGCTCTGGTGATCAACGAGAAGGTTGTAAGCAGCGGGAAGATTCCGACTGTTGCGGATATCCAGGGCTGGATTTCGACTGCGCAATGATGCGCTGAAGGAGGATATCCCTCATCCCCCTGGTTATTGCGCCACTCACCTGTAAATCATGTCCCTTCAATCGTCTTGTCCATACCGGACGGACGCTTGGCGGGTGTCTCGCCTTATCACAAGCGCTCAATGCGAACGCTGCAATCACCACGAAAGACAGTGCGGGGATGTGAATAAATTGCCCATGGCGTACCTCCGACAGCTGCTGATTCAGGCTCTACCCGCCCCCCAAACGCACATAGCGCGAAGAGGCTCATCGGCCTGACAGTTTCATATCGCCTCGGCATGCCTTGGCAACCCGATAGAAATCAGTGCTGCGAGCAGAACGAATGCGCTCGATATCCACAAGCACGCTTGCAGCCCATACACCTGATAAACCCACCCGGACAGTACGGTCCCTATCAGCCTTCCCATCGCATTCGACATGTAATAAAACCCCACATCCAGCGACACGCCATCTTCCTTGGCATAGGACACGATCAAGTAGCTGTGCAGCGACGAATTCACCGCGAACAGCGCACCAAAGACCATCAATCCGCCGAGTAGCATCATCTGCTGCGACAAAGCCGTGTTAAGCCCGAGAGCAATTGCCGCAGGCAAGCCTGCCAGTGCAAGGGCCCACAGAAATGCCGCACGACCATCCGGTACGTGGCCGCGTTTCTTGCCAGTGATGTTGGGCGCAAACGACTGCACGATGCCGTAGCCGATCACCCACGCCGCAAGGAAGCCACCCACCTTCCAGAAGTCCCAGCCGAACACGCTGCTCAGGTACACCGGCAAGGCCACCACAAACCAGACATCACGGGCTCCGAACAAGAACATCCGCGCCGCCGAGAGGATATTGATCGCCCGACTCTTGGACAGGATGTCGCGAAACTTGGGTTTGGCTTTCGCTTTGCCCAGGTCCTTCTTCAGCAGTATCAAGCTGCTGATCCAGATCAGCGCCAGAACACCCGCCATGGCCAGCAATGCACCTTTGAAGCCGATCAATGCCAGCAAGGCTCCGCCGAGAAAGAAGCCGACCCCCTTGAGTGCGTTCTTCGAGCCGGTGAGGATTGCCACCCACTGGTAGAGCTTTCCCTGTTGCCCATCCGGAACAAGAAGCTTGATGGAGCTTTTGGCACTCATCTTGTTCAGGTCTTTGGCGATCCCCGACAGCGCCTGTGCGCCCATCACCCATGGGATGGTTAGCCAAGCGACAGGAACCGTCAGCATCAACAGCGCCACGACTTGGATACCCAGGCCGATATTCATGGTTCGATTCAGTCCCAGCCGGGCGCCGAGGTAGCCACCCACCAGGTTGGTGATCACGCCAAAGATTTCGTAGAACAGAAACAACGCCGCGATTTGCAGTGGGCTGTAGCCCAACGCGTGAAAGTGCAACACCACCAACATGCGCAAGGCACCGTCGGTGAGGGTGAAGGCCCAATAGTTGCCCGTGACGAGCAAGTACTGCCGCACTTCCGGAGCGAGGGCTGACAACGCTTTCATGACCGCTCCTTAGTCCGCCAGACTGACCAGTCTGGCCAGTTCGACGGCGCGATTGGCATAGCCCCATTCGTTGTCGTACCAGGCATAGATCTTCACTTGAGTGCCATTGATCACCATCGTCGACAGTGCATCGATGATCGATGAGCGCGGGTCGGTGCGGTAGTCGATGGACACCAACGGACGCTCCTCAAAACCGAGGATGTCTTTCAGCTCGTTCTCGGAGGCGTCCTTGAGGAGTTGATTCACCTCCTCAACAGTGGTGGCACGCTCGACTTCAAAAACGCAGTCGGTCAGCGACGCGTTGGCCAGCGGCACACGAACGGCATGACCATTCAGGCGTCCGCGCAGTTCGGGGAAGATTTCGGCAATGGCGGTGGCCGAGCCGGTGCTGGTTGGAATCAGGCTCATGCCCGAAGCACGCGCACGACGCAGATCCTTGTGCGGTTGATCGAGGATGCTTTGGGTGTTGGTCAGGTCGTGGATGGTGGTGATCGAACCGTGGCGAATGCCCAGTTTCTCGTGGATGACTTTCACCACGGGTGCCAGACAGTTGGTGGTGCACGAAGCGGCGGTAACGATGCGATGTTCAGCCGGTTTGAACAACTGATGGTTGACGCCCATGACGACGTTCAACGCCCCTTTTTCCTTCACCGGAGCGCAAACCACCACACGCTTGACGCCCTGATCCAGGTAGGCTTGCAACACCGCCACGGTTTTCATCTTGCCGCTGGCCTCGATCACCAGATCGCAACCCGACCAGTCGGTGTCGGCAATCGCTTTGTTAGCGGTCACCTTGATGCGCTTGCCGCCAATCACCACCTGATCGCCTTCCGCGCTGGCTTCGTGGTGCCAACGACCATGCACCGAGTCGAAGTTCAGCAAGTGTGCATGCGTCGCCGCGTCACCCGCTGGATCGTTGATCTGCACGAATTCGAATTCTGGCCAGCCCCAGGCTGCTCGCAGCGCGAGGCGACCGATCCGACCGAAACCATTGATGCCAACTTTGATAGTCATGTTGTTGTGCTCTGTATCTGTTGTCAGTGGGAGTTCGACTGGGTGTCGAACTGGCCGATGTATTCGATATGGGCAGGATGTTGAATGGCGCGTGGACGCAACGACTGAACATCGCGGATGGCATCGCTGAATGGCACACCGCTCTCGATCAACCGTTGAGCGGCGACCAAACCGGTACGGCCCGAGCCGCCCTTGCAATGGATGGCGATGGTTCTCCCTTCGGTCAGCCGCTGCGGGGTGAAGATCAATTGGCCATTGAACTGTGCCAAGGGAAGTACGGAATAAGGGTGTTGTTGCACGGTGAAAAATCCTCAGATGGAGCGCTGATTGACACGTTTCATGAGTTCTTCCGCCGACTCTTTGCGCTCGGAATAACGATCAACCAGATAGTCCTGACGGTCGCGAAGCAGCAGCGTGAATTTCACCAACTCTTCCATCACATCCACGATGCGGTCGTAGAACGGAGAAGGTTTCATCCGGCCGTTATCGTCGAACTCCATATAGGCCTTTGGCACGGAGGATTGGTTGGGGATGGTGAACATGCGCATCCAACGTCCCAGCACTCGCAGCTGATTGACCACGTTGAACGACTGCGAGCCACCACACACCTGCATGACGGCGAGGGTTTTGCCCTGGGTCGGGCGTACCGCACCCATTGCGAGTGGCACCCAGTCGATCTGCGCCTTGAAGACCGCGCTCATGGAACCGTGACGCTCCGGGGAACACCAGACCTGCCCTTCCGACCACAACATCAGCTCGCGTAACTCCTTCACGCGCGGATGGTTGTCGGGGGCGTCATCTGGCAGCGGCAAACCGGACGGATTGAAAATCCGCGCCTCGGCGCCGAAGTGCTCCAGCAGTCGAGCGGCCTCCTCTACCATCAGGCGACTGAAGGAGCGCTCACGGGTCGATCCGTACAGCAGCAAAATGCGCGGCTTGTGGATGGAGGTCTTCTCGATGCCCAGCTTGTCAGCCGAGGGAAGATCAACCAGGTCGGTATCGAGTTGGGGGATGTCGTCTTCAAACATAGTCTTTGTCCTGCGCAACAGCGCTCTTGGATTCATCGAACCAACGGCACTTCAACCAGATATCAGTCCAGGAAGGAAAGGCGATTTTTACTCATGGTCATTGTTCCTGTGGTTACAGCATGCCAATCAGGGCCAGTTCTGCCTTGAGCTGTTCGGCACTCAGTCGGGCAAGCGGTAAAGCCAAGAAAGCTTCAATACGGGTTTTGATCTGCTCCAAGGTGGCTTCAAAAGCCGCCTCGATCTCTTCTTGCGTCCCGTGGTATTCCGAAGGGTCAGCCAACCCCCAGTGCGCCTTGGTGGCCGGTCCGAAAAATACCGGACACGCCTCACCGGCAGCCTTGTCGCACACCGTGATGACGAAATCAGGTGCCAAATTTACATGGACATCGCTGGACTTACTGAACAGCCCGAGCGTCGAAATACCAGCGCTTTCCAAAGTTTTGAGGCTCAACGGATGCACTTCGCCTTTGGGTTGACTGCCCGCGCTGTAGGCTTTCATGCCTTGCGGTGCCAAGTGATTGAAGACCGCTTCACAAAGGATGCTGCGGCAGCTATTGGCCGTGCAGAGGAACAGGATTTTCATCGAGCGATCTCGTAGTCGAAGGCGGAATCAGGCGATTTTGCTTTCACAGCACACGGCTGCCCGCTCAGGACGGTCACCCATTTCATCAAGGCGTTTGGAATCAGGGCTCAACCAGTGCTTGTTGCTTTCCAGCACGGTGGTCAGCACTTGATGAACCCAATCAGGGAGATTCGGGTGCAGTCGGTAATACACCCATTGGCCTTGCCGACGGTCCGACAACAGGCCGCAAGTACGCAGTTGCGCCAGGTGCCTGGAGATTTTTGGCTGACTCTCGTTCAACGCGCAGGTCAGCTCGCAAACACAAAGCTCTCCTTCACGGGTGATGAGCATCATCGTGCGGACCCGAGTGTCGTCAGCAAGGCATTTGAAAACAGTGGTCGGTGTCAGATGGTCAGCCATATCGTTTTCTCAGTGCTTGTTTTTGACCAAGACGAACATCTTGATGCGCTCATGAATTTCGTGAAGGGTGTGACGGAAGGCATCGGGTTTGGTGCTGGTGACTGGGTCTTCAAAACTCCAGGCCAATGCCTCACCCGCTCCAGGTAAAGACCGGCATTGCGCAGCGGATTTATCACACAAGGTGATGACGTAATCGAAACGCTCACCATGGAACTCGTCTATCGACTTGCTACGTAATCCTTCGGTGCTCACACCGATGTGTGAAAGTGCCTCGAAGGTGCGCGGATCTACCTGAGTTGGAGTTGTGCCGGCGCTGAACGCCTCGAAATGCTCCGAATCGGTATGCCTCAGCAACGCTTGGGCCAACTGGGAGCGTGCAGCGTTGGCAGTACAGACGAACAGGACACGGGCTTTGCTGGTCATTGTGAAGCCTCAGCTCATATGCGGTTTGACGAATATATGTTTTCCCGTATGTAAGGTAAAGAGCCAACGAACATTAATCCATCAAAACGATTGGACGCCGCCGAGCACCTTCAATAAAAGCTTTGTATCAAGGCGCTAGCCAGCCTTCCGTGTCTCCTCAAATATCTGCGACGATGTATATATGGTTTCTGTAATGAATCTGTCACCCACGCAGAAATAGGTCGCCCTTGGTTCAAGGACTACCTGGACGTGCAAAAGAAAATAAGAAGGTCGCCCCTATGCCGCCCCGGTCATCGGGGGCGGGTCAGGTTGATGCGCACTGGGCTTTGCAACAAACCGGCGAGGTACGCTTTGAGTTGCGGGATCAAGTGCGATACGCAACTCGGCGAGCAGGCTCATGTCAGGTCGGATTCCAGTCGCCACAATGATTGGGTCCACAGGTGGAAGTATCTGGCCTCCCGCCTTCACAACCAACCCTTGATCTATCCTTCTGGCATCAGATCCGGATCAAAAAACAGATCAGCATCTCCAGCAAAAAAAGTATCTTGGAGGACGGCTCGATGGAACGATGGCGACCAAAGGATCTCGGTCTACCCGTTGGATAAACCTCATATCTAATGCTGCCGCTTCCGACTGCGAAACTATCTCGTCACCCAGTGAATCCATGCTCACCGCCCCAGCAAAAACGCTGTTAACACCCAAGCGACTTAGCGCTCGTGCAACGTTCCAGGGAGCACCGCCTGGGTAGCCTTTCCACTGTCCAGGAGCGCCTTGGACAAGGTCGGTCAGGGCTTCGCCAAATACTACTGCGCGAGGCAATACCATCGTCATTTCCTCATTTTTTTTCGTAGGGATAACTGCTGGCTGATCAGTTTTGACCGGTAATCAACTACTCAATACGCTTGGTGAAAAGCAGGGATCGATGAGCTGAAGGCGTGTTGGCCGACGCGTTCAAACATTAAAACCAGGTTTCCATTTGTATCCCGTATTGCCACACACCTCCGGCGTTGAAGTCCGTCTTGCCGAAGGAGTCTGAGGTACTGTATCTGTCCAGATCCGAAGACCAATTCATGAAGCTCGCGAACACACGCAGTTCGGGACGAGTGAGCAGGTCTCCAACGTCAGGTTTGAATGTCGGCGCGATCGTGAATTTCCAGAAGTTACCGTCGACCGCATTACGTTGTAGATAGCCCTTCGGGTCGAGGTTCATGGTTTGCCAGCTCATTTCGTAGGCCATCTCGAAATTGCTGTTGATTGCATTGGCCAAACGCATGTTCAGGGTCATCCAACGGTAATTGTCACCTTTAACGTATCTATCCTTGCTCTGTTCGACCAACAAGCTGGGGCCGATGCGCCAACCAGGCGCTATGGGTGTCTCGCCGTAAAGTGCCAGGCGCAGAGCGCGGGCATCGTCAATCAGTTCACCATCCGAGCCGACGTTCTTGACCTCTGCCCCCAGACCTTGCCCATAGAGCAGTGCCGTTTTGAAGAAGCCTTCTCGGCCGAAAAAGTTTTTCTGGTGATTGGCCAGCATGCTGTTTTTGAAGAAGCCTTCTCGGCCGAAAAAGTTTTTCTGGTGATTGGCCAGCATGCTGTGCAACCCGGAATCTGCTGGTGTCAGCCCCGCTTCATTACTGCGGGTGCCAATGTCGTTTTTCCTGGAGCCAATGGCATTGAACATCCACTGCCACTGACCATTATCGAAGAACTGGTTGGAGGTCAGAATGTAGCTTTCCACGTCTGCGTTGATGCCGCCCTCACTGAAATCCCCGTAGTTACGCCCGACCAAGGAGTAATTCGAGCGCCAACTCTTGTTCATCTGCACATCGTAGATTCCCCCCCCGGTACCAGCCAGATAGACAACGTCCGAGTCCAGCCAGTGGATATCGAAGTTATCTCGATCAAATCGCTTACCTGCCCACAAGGTCGCGTTCTCGAACACTGAATTACCCTTGAATGCAGCGAGATGGTCGAGCTCTGTAAATACCTGACGCACGTTCAGGTTGCTTTCGTCGGCCGTCCAGTCATTGGAGCTTTCCACTCCATCGGCGATGGAAACCGTGAATTTGGAACGGGTGCCGTTCTGCGCATAGGCCTCTTTCGACAGGTCGATGCGCATGTAGGTGTCGTCTTCATTGCCGAGTCGCCCGACGGCGCCACCGACTGAACCGGCCGGGGTTGTATAAGGGCCGCCACGACCACCACCTAGCCCATCGTTGATCAGCAATCCGGAACGGGCATAACCCTTAAAGCTGAAGCCGTCCGTGAGGTGGCCGCTGCTGCCCTGCTTTTCCATGCTTTGCTGACGGGCTTCCAGTTTTGCCAGCCGGGTGTCCAACCCAGGCGCCTCAATGGCTGTCGCAGTGGACGCAACAGGCTGCGCGGCGGGAGTGGCGAGTTTGATCTGCTGCAATTCCCTGGCGAGTGCCTGGGTTTGTTGTTCAGCTGCGGCTGCGCGCTTTTCCGCTGCGCTGGCACGGACTTCAAACGCGGCCATGCGTTCTTCCAGAGTCGCGGCCTGAGAGGTCGCCGCCGAGGTGCCGAGCACACCTGCGAGTAGCCAGCTTGATGCTTTCTGCATGTGGATTCCCTGTTTTGTTTTTATTGTGTAATTCCCGCGACCATCCATTTTTCGTGAGTTGTAAATTGTGGTAATCGACGAAAAAATGGATGCTTCATCGCAAATACGCTGCTACATTTGGCGATGTTAACGTTAACTTTTCTAAAAACAAAAATAAAGGGTGCTCAATGAAACATCTGAAATCTCTCCTTCCAGCAGCACTAATCACCCTCTGTGCCGGACTTCCATCCGTCTCGAGCGCAGCCGATTTGACGATTTCGTGCGGTGCAGTGGGGGCCGAATTACAACTGTGCAAGGAGGCTGTCGAGGCGTGGTCGAAACAGACCGGCAACAACGTCGAGGTGGTTTCCACGCCTAACTCGGCAACCGAGAGGTTGTCGTTCTACCAACAGATCCTCAGTGCTCAGTCCACCGACATCGACATCATTCAAATCGATATGGTGTGGCCAGGGATGCTGGCCAAACATCTGATGGATCTGCGCGAGGTGCTGCCCGCCAACGCGACTCAAGGTTACTTCCAGACACAGGTGGATAACGCCACGGTGAATGGACGACTGGTGACGATGCCGTGGTTCACCGACTCGGGCCTGCTGTATTACCGCAAGGACTTGCTTGAGAAGTACGCCAAGCAGGTTCCCCAGACCTGGGAGGAAATGACCGCTACCGCCAGGGATGTTCAACAAGCAGAGCGCACTGCCGGGAACCCCAATGCATGGGGTTACATCTTTCAGGGACGCGCTTACGAGGGGCTGACGTGTAATGCGCTGGAGTGGATCAGCAGCCAACCGGAAGGCGGACTGGTCAATCCAGCAGGAGATATCGTGGTCAACAGTCAGGCCTCGAGAACTGCTTTGACCCTGGCGAAAAGCTGGGTAGGAGACATCTCCCCGCGTGGCGTACTCAACTACACCGAGGAAGAAGGACGAGGCGTATTCCAGTCGGGAAATGCGTTGTTCATGCGTAACTGGCCTTATGTCTGGGCCTTGGTACAAAGCCAGGATAGTGCCGTAAAAGATAAAGTCGGCGTCGCTCCCTTGCCCCGAGGCGGCATGACCGGCACCCATGCCTCCACCCTCGGTGGCTGGGGCCTGGCGGTATCGCGTTACAGCGCCCATCCAAAACTTGCCGCAGAACTGGTGACCTACCTGACCAGTGCCCGGCAGCAAAAACATCGAGCTTTAGTAGGCGGCTATAACCCGGTTATCGAGTCGCTATATCAAGACCCCGAGCTGCTCGCGGCCATGCCTTATTACAGTCAACTCCTCAGTATTCTCAACGAAGGGGTCATGCGCCCCGCCTCAATAACAGCCGAGCGCTATCCACGGGTCTCCAACGCGTTCTTCGATCGAGTGCATGGCGTGCTGGCAGGCGAGTTGCCGGTCGATCAGGCGCTGGCCGAACTGGAAAGCGAACTCACGCGCATCAAACGCCGGAACTGGTAAGCCACAAGGAAGGAATTCACCATGTCTGTCTCTATTACCCATGCCCCCTGTGACGAGCTCCTGGTCACCAGGGAAACGCCTGTACAGCGTCGCCGAGTGCGCGCCGCCTGGCTGTTTCTGACACCGATGTTGATGTGTCTGGCCCTCGTGGCCGCCTGGCCGCTACTGCGTACATTCTGGTTCAGCCTGACTGACGCCACCCTGACTGACACCCGTGGTGGATCCTTCGTAGGCTTGAGCAATTATCTGTTCCACAACGGTTCCAACTGGTCGGGCATCCTGGTCGATCCACAATGGTGGAACGCTGTGCGCAACACGTTGCATTTCACTGTGGTGTCGGTGGGACTGGAAGTCGTACTAGGGCTACTGGTGGCGTTGCTGTTGAACATCAAGTTCACCGGCCGTTCTTTGGTGCGTGCGTTGATTCTGATTCCGTGGGCGATTCCTACCATTGTCTCGGCGAAGATCTGGTCATGGATGCTCAACGACCAGTTCGGCATCATCAATCACCTGATGCTAAGTATCGGCCTGATTGACGCTCCCCTGGCCTGGACAGCAGACGCGGATCTGTCGATGTGGGCGGTGATCATCGTCGACGTCTGGAAGACCGTCCCTTTTGTCACGCTGCTGATGCTGGCGGCCTTGCAGATGTTGCCGAGCGATTGCTACGAAGCCGCCAGGGTCGATGGCATTCATCCGCTGAAGGTATTCTGGCGTGTCACGCTTCCCCTGCTGATGCCCGCACTGCTGGTGGCGGCGATCTTCCGCATCCTCGACTCGCTGCGGGTTTTCGACGTCATCTATGTGCTGACCTCGAACTCATCGAGCACCATGAGCATGTCGGTCTATGCCCGCCAGCACCTGGTGGAGTTCCAGGATGTTGGCTATGGCAGCGCGGCCTCGACTCTGTTGTTTCTGGTCGTTGCGGTAATCGCCATGCTTTATCTCTACCTCGGACGCCGTCAACTGGAGGTTCGGTCATGAGCCAGCGCCTACTGAAAAAAGCGCTGTGGCGCCTGGGGTTCTGGTGTCTGATCGGGGTGTTGCTGCTGTATGCGGTCTTCCCTTTCTACTACGCCATCGTGACTTCGCTAAAGCCGTCCAGTGCCTTGTTCAAGGTGAGCTACTGGATCGAAAACCCCGACTTCTCCAATTACGCGGCGGTACTCCATCAAGCCTCATTCCTGCGGGCTATCGGTAACTCGCTGCTGGTCGCGCTGTGCGTGGTGACGCTGGCGCTGTTTCTCAGCCTGACCGCCGCCTATGCCTTGGGAAGGGTGAAATTCCGTGGACGTGGCACGGTATTGATGATCGTTCTCGGCGTGTCGATGTTTCCCCAAGTCGCTGTACTGTCGGGGCTGTTCGAAGTGATCCGCGCCCTGGGTCTGTACAACACGTCTTTGGCGTTGATCCTGAGCTACACGATTTTCACCCTGCCCTTCACCGTGTGGGTGCTGACCACGTTCATGGGGCAACTGCCCCATGAACTGGAGGAAGCAGCAATCATGGATGGCGCTTCGCCCTGGGTCACGCTGACCCGCGTGTTGTTGCCGCTGCTCTGGCCTGCACTGGTCACCACTGGCCTGTTGGCCTTTATCGCAGCCTGGAACGAGTTCCTGTTTGCCTTGACCTTCACCCTCACAGACACGCAACGCACAGTACCGGTCGCCATCGCCTTGATTTCCGGCGGTAGCCCCCATGAGTTGCCTTGGGGGCTGTTGATGGCCGCCTCGGTGCTGGTCACCGTCCCACTGGTGATTCTGGTGCTGATCTTCCAGCGCCGAATCGTTTCCGGTCTCACTACCGGCGCGTTAAAGGGTTGATGCCCAACACGTACAAGGAACAGCATCGTGATCAAATTGAAACTGGACAACGTGAACAAACAATTGGGCGGCGTGCGGATTCTTCGCGACGTTAGCCTGGAGATTGCTGCGGGTGAATTCGTGGTGTTCGTTGGCCCTTCTGGCTGCGGAAAGTCGACCCTGCTGCGACTGATTGCCGGACTGGATTCGATCTGTGGCGGCGACCTGCTGATCGACGGGCGACGGGTCAACGACCTGGAACCGCGCGAGCGTGGCGTCGGTATGGTGTTTCAGTCTTATGCGCTGTACCCGCACATGAGCGTCTACGACAACATCAGCTTTGGTCTCAAACTGGCCAAGACTGAAAAGAGCAGCCTGCGCGAGCGCGTGCTGAAAACAGCGCAAATCCTTCAGTTGGACAAACTGCTGCAACGCAAGCCAAAAGAACTGTCTGGAGGGCAGCGTCAGCGAGTGGCAATGGGCAGAGCCATGGCGCGCGAGCCGGACATTTTGTTGTTCGATGAGCCGCTCTCCAATCTGGATGCATCCTTGCGGGTGCAGATGCGCAACGAAATTGCCCGGCTGCATGATCGACTGGGCTCGACGATGATCTACGTCACTCACGATCAAGTGGAAGCGATGACCCTGGCCGACAAAATTGTTGTACTCAACGGCGGTCGCGTAGAGCAGGTCGGTTCACCGCGCGAACTCTATGAACGTCCGGCCAGCCGCTTTGTCGCCGGTTTTCTCGGTTCGCCCAGAATGAACTTTCTGACGGCGCGCCTGCATGCCCCGGGCGAGACCAGCCTGGTCGATACTCCCGTTTTGGGTATGACCTCCCTGCCCTTCGACAGCTCGAACCTGGCGGCAGACGCCCCGCTTAGCCTGGGAATTCGCCCGGAACACATGTCGCTCAAGGCGGCGCAGGGAACTGCCGGCGTCGTCGTTACCGCGGTCGAATACCTGGGCAGTGAAACCTATGTGCACCTGGATACAGGTCAGGACGAGCCACTGATCTGTCGTTGTGAAGTCAACGCCGGATGGCAGGCAGGCGATCAGGTCGAACTGCAGCTGGACTTCGACAACCTGCACCTGTTCGACGCCGACGGCGCGGCCTTGAGGCGCCACCCACAAGTCATTGAAACCCTGCCGGATGACGTCTCTCCACGCTCAGTCCGAGCAGGCGCCCTATGACCTTATCTTTGAATACCATGAGCGATCCAATGTCTTCGTCCCTTGACCTTGCGCAGCGCGCACTGGGAGACAGCCTGTCTCGCGTCATCCAGGATTATCGACCCGGTTATCATATTTCCCCGCCGGCAGGCTGGATGAACGACCCTAATGGGGTAGTGTACTTTCGTGGCGAATATCACGTTTTCTATCAGCACCACCCCTTCGACGCGAAATGGGGCCCGATGTATTGGGGCCACGCCAAGAGTGCCGATCTGGTTCATTGGCAGCACCTGCCCATTGCGCTGGCACCCGGCGATGACTTCGACCGTGACGGATGTTTTTCCGGTAGCGCAGTGGTGTGTGGAGACACCTTGGCACTGATCTACACCGGACACACCTGGCTGGGGGAAGTGGGTGATGAACGCTTGATCCGACAAGTCCAGTGCCTGGCCACCAGCATCGACGGCATCCGGTTCGTCAAGCATGGCGCAGTCATCGAGACCGCGCCGCAAGACACTATCATGCACTTTCGTGACCCCAAGGTATGGAAGGAGGATGACTATTGGTACCTCATTGTCGGCGCACGTCTGGGCGATATGCCGCTGCTTCCGCTGTACCGTTCCACGGATCTGCATACTTGGGAGTTCCTTGATTACGTGTCCAGCGGCAGCGAGGGCGATGGCTATATGTGGGAGTGCCCGGATCTGTTTCGACTGAACGGACGCGATGTGCTGCTGTACTCCCCCCAAGGCATGCTACCCCATGGCTACGAACGGCTTAACAAGTTCCAGACTGGTTACCGAGTGGGCCGACTCGACAACGAGTGGAACTTCACCGGCGGGCCTTTTATCGAGTTGGATAACGGCCACGATTTCTATGCGGCGCAGACGCTATTGGCCGCCGATGGTCGACGCCTCGTGTGGGCGTGGCTCGACATGTGGGAAAGCCCGATGCCGAGCCAGGCCCATCACTGGTGCGGCATGCTCGGATTGCCACGCGAACTTGAACTGTGCGCAGATCGCCTTTTCGTGTATCCGGCACGGGAGCTCACCGCTCTGCGAATGACGCAATTGCCTGGTACGTCGTGGTGGGAGGAGTCGGGAACCCGGTGGGTGCCGGAAGTAAATGGCGATATGCTCGAAATCCATGTGCATCTGGATTTGTTCGGGTGCACCGACGGCCACTTGGGAGTCGCCTTGCGTTGCAGCGACGATGGCCGTGAAGAAACCCTGCTCTACTACGATGCATCACTGAATCGCCTGGTGCTTGACCGCAGCCGCTCGGGTGCGCAAGTCACAGGCCAGCGCAGCGTATCGATAGACCCGATACAAGAGCGACTGGAACTGCGCGTGTTCCTCGATCGCTCGTCCATCGAGGTGTTCGACGAAAACGGGCGATTCAGCCTCAGCAGTCGCCTCTATCCGCGGCCCGACAGTCTGGGCGTGAAGCTGCTAGCAAGCGGGAGTGGCGGGCGTGTCTCGATTCCCAAGGCATGGCCTCTCGACTCGGGATGGCTATGAGCGGCGTCATTCGGGTCGCGAGAAGCGCGGGCCATGTGTCATGATTCTGCGTCAACCTGACCGGCCTCACTTCGCATGACTTCAGTGAAAGACGTTGCACAGCTGGCCGGCGTATCCCTGATGACGGTTTCTCGAGCGCTCAACACTCCGGAAAAACTGAGCCCCGAAACTCTTCTGCGGGTGCGTCGTGCCATTGATGAACTGCAATTCGTACCGAGCCTGTCGGCACGCAAGATGCGCGGCGACAACCTCCAGTCGCGAACCATCGGTGTGTTCGCGCTGGACACCGCGACCACACCATTCGCGGTCGAGCTGCTGCTGTCCATCGAGCAGACCGCGCAGCAAGCCGGCTGGAATGTATTTATCCTCAACCTGTTAAGCAACCCGCCCACCGACCAGAACATCGACCTGATGCTATCGCACCGTCCGGACGGCTTGATCTTCAGCGCCATGGGGTTTCGCCAGGTGTGCATTCCCGAGCGATTGAAGAGCAAACCCCTGGTGCTCGCCAATTGCCTGGCAGATGACAGCCGTCTCGTCAGCTATGTACCAGACGACGAAATGGGGCAGTATCGGGCCGTACACCACGCGTTGAACCTCGGCTATAAGCGCCCTCTGTGTATCAATCTGCCAAAACAGAGTCTGGCCTGGGGCCTGCGACAAAAAGGCATGCAGCGTGCCTGTCAGGCATTCGGACTGGCGCCTGACGCGCTCCTGCAATACGACCTTTCCGATCATGATGCCTATTGTGAAACAGCAGCTATCCTCGACCGGCACGTCATTGATGGTCGTCCCCAATTTGATATTCTGATCTGCGGCAATGACCGCATTGCCTTTTGTGCCTATCAGCTGTTGTTGGGCCGTGGCCTGAAAATTCCCAACGATGTCGCCGTGCTCGGCTACGACAATATGATCGGTATTGCTGAGCTGTTTATCCCGCCGCTGACCACGGTGCAACTGCCGTACTACGAGATCGGTCGCAAGGCTGCACGGCACCTGATAGAGACCCTCGACGTATCGGGAGCCCAGCCAGTTGATTGTCCATTGGTGGTTAGGGCATCGCTATAAGATTTAGTTAATTCGGTGATAGCGCCCCCGCTTGCTTTCGATTTGCCACTGGCCTGTCACCGACCACTTATGGCCCAAAGTGTGCTGCATTTCTGCACTCCAAGCCTCCCCTTCCGCTGTTCCTCTGACTTTCGACGCACAACCTACAGTTACCGCGCCCGCAAGTGCGGTCACTCCGGAACGAATTGGCGGTAACTGGGATTCCAACCCTTGGGTCTGGGCGGTTCCGTTCAAGCAGTCGATTCCGTGATCGTCCCTATCGCCGCCCTCGCCTATATGGCCTGGCTCATCTACAAGGGGCCACGGGGATGAGTGACGCACCTATCGAACCGCAGGACTATTTGTACGGCGTGAATGTGGTGCAGATCGAAGACCTGCGGGTCGCCAAAGGGATGAGTCGACGCCTAGCGTCTTCCTGCCAACACAAGAAATTGGTTTACGACGATAAAGAACGGCGCGTTTGGTGCAGTTGATTGTGAAACAGAAGTGGAGGCCTTCGACGCGCTCATAGGGCTCGTTGAGGTATTCAGCGGTGGTATGAGCTCGATACAGCGACGTCGCCGTTCACTGGAAGAGGCCGAGAAACCCCAGATAAGAAGCTGATAGAAACATGCGCAGACGAAGGACCACTGGACGAAGATTGAAGAGAGGTATTTGACTCGAGGGCTCAAGGACGCCCGGGAGGCGGCAGACTGCTACAAGGGATGGAGGAGGAAAAGTTGCCGGACTTTCACAAAGTGCGAGTGCGCTGTCGCTGCACCTGTACAAGAAAGCCGGAAAGGATGGTCAAAAAATTGCGGGCCATGCGAGCGAGGGCATGACCAGAAACTACCAGCGAGACCACGAGGAAATCGTCTGGTCCGAAGCAATTCCGGACCTGAATATCAGCGAAATCACCGGGTAGTTTTGCGCGGGTTTTGCGCAGGCACAAAAAAGCCGATCTAGCTGATCGGCTTAAGCGTCTGATTTTACTCAGTAAATATGGTCGGGACGGAGTGATTCGAACACTCGACCCCTAGCACCCCATGCTAGTGCGCTACCGGACTGCGCTACGCCCCGACTAGGCGTGAAACTCGTTCCTCTTCTCGAAGAACGCTCAAGAATATATCGCAAGCTTTTGAAAACTGGAAGTATTCAAATGCAGGAAATTATTTCTTGAGGACAACCAACACATCTTCCAACTCAGCAATCATCTGCCGAATCATCTGTTTGTATTGGGTGGTGTCGTCTTTGGCTTCATCGCCGGATAAACGCAAGCGCGCGCCGCCGATGGTGAACCCTTGATCATAAAGAAGCGCGCGGATCTGCCGGATCATCAGCACGTCTTGTCGCTGATAATACCGGCGGTTTCCGCGGCGTTTGACGGGGTTGAGTTGAGGAAACTCCTGCTCCCAATAGCGCAGCACGTGCGGTTTTACGGCACACAGCTCGCTGACTTCACCAATGGTGAAGTAGCGTTTGCCTGGGATGACGGGTAGCTCGTCGTTATGACTTGGTTCCAGCATAAGCCTCAACTCGGGCCTTCAACTTCTGCCCTGGACGAAAGGTGACCACACGGCGAGCCGTGATCGGGATTTCTTCACCCGTTTTCGGATTGCGGCCAGGCCGCTGGCGTTTGTCCCGAAGGTCGAAATTGCCGAAACCGGACAATTTGACTTGTTCGTTGTCTTCAAGAGCGTGCCTGATTTCTTCAAAAAACAGTTCGACCAATTCCTTGGCCTCCCGTTTATTCAGGCCCAGCTCTTCATACAGACGTTCCGCCATCTCAGCTTTCGTCAGAGCCCCCATACGTCACTTCCTTAACGTGGCGTTCAACCTTTGTTCGAGCGAGGTGAGGATGTTTTGCGTCGTGGTATTCACCTCATCGTCATTAAGAGTGCGCGATGGATGCTGCCAGGTCAAGCCGACTGCAAGGCTTTTTCTATCAGGATCAATGCCTTTACCCTGATACACGTCAAATAGCCTGAGGTCTGTGAGCCATTCGCCTGCATTTTCACGGATTACATCCAGTACGGCACTGGCCGCAACGTCTGTGGACGCAATCAGTGCCAGGTCACGACGCACTTCAGGAAAGCGTGATAACTCCTGGAATTTTGGCATTTTTCCCAATGCCACTTCGGCCAGAACCAGCTCGAAGACGAAAACCGGACGGTCGAGACCGAGGGTTTTTGACAACTCAGGGTGGATAGCGCCGACGAAGCCAACCAGACGACCTTCTCGTTCGATGCGCGCGGTTTGACCCGGGTGCAACGCAGGGTGTTTGCCCGGCACGAAAGTGAACGAATCCAGCGCACCGGCAAAGCCCAGCACCGCTTCCACGTCGGCTTTGACGTCGAAGAAATCCACGACATCGCGACCCTGAGCCCAGCCTTCCGGCAGACGGCTACCGCAAACAACACCCGCAATCATCGGCTCTTGCTTCAGGCCTTCCAGCTGACCGACAAAACGCAGGCCGCTTTCGAACAGACGGACGCGATCCTGTTGACGGTTCAGGTTGTGCTGAAGCGCCTTGACCAGACCGGGCCACAAGGACGAACGCATGGCAGCCATGTCGTTGGAAATCGGGTTAGCCAGCAGCAGCGGCTCGACACCCGGATTAAACAACTCGAATTGTTTCGGATCAATGAAGCTGTAAGTGATCGCTTCCTGATAACCACGAGCCACCAGCAGACGACGCAGTTCAGGCAGATCGCTGCGCGCTTCGGCCTTGGCTTGCGGCGCCAGACGGGCTTGCGGGTAGCGAACCGGCAGACGGTTGTAGCCGTACAGACGGGCCAGCTCTTCGATCAGATCGACTTCCAGGCTGATGTCGAAGCGGTGGCTTGGCACTTCAACGCGCCACTGCCCTGCTCCATCTGCAGCAATCTTCAGGCCCAGGCCGCTGAGCAGACGCTCGACTTCGGCCGACTCCATTTCCATGCCCAGCATCTGAGTGATGCGCTGCGCACGCAGGGTGACCGGAGCAATCTTCGGCAGGTGCTGTTCGCTGACGGTTTCGATGATCGGGCCAGCTTCGCCGCCAGTGATTTCCAACAGCAGGCCAGTGGCGCGCTCCATGGCTTCGCGGGCCAATTGCCAATCCACGCCACGCTCGTAGCGGTGCGAAGCATCAGTGTGCAGGCCGTAAGAACGAGCCTTACCAGCGACGGCAATCTGATCGAAGAACGCACTTTCCAGGAATACATCACGCGTGGTCGCGGTGTTGACGCCACTGTGCTCGCCCCCCATGACGCCGGCGATGGCCAAGGCGCGGGTATGGTCGGCAATCACCAGCGTATCGCTACGCAGGCTGACTTCCTGGCCGTCGAGCAGTACCAGCTTCTCGCCTTCTTCGGCCATGCGCACGCGGATGCCGCCATTGATTTCAGCGAGATCGAACGCGTGCAGCGGCTGACCCAGCTCAAGCATCACGTAGTTGGTGATGTCCACGGCAGCGTCGATGCTGCGCACGTCGCCACGACGCAAGCGCTCGACCATCCACAGCGGCGTAGGCTTGGACAGATCGACGTTACGGATCACACGACCCAGGTAACGCGGGCAAGCGGCTGGCGCCAGCACTTCGATCGATCGCACTTCGTCATGCACGGCGGGCACGACAGCCACCACCGGACGGGTGACTTCAGCGTCATACAGCGCGCCGACTTCACGGGCCAGACCGGCCAGGGACAGGCAATCGCCGCGGTTCGGGGTCAGGTCAACCTCGATGCTGGCATCGTCCAGGCTCAGGTACTCGCGAATATCCAGACCGACCGGCGCATCCGCCGGCAATTCCATCAGGCCATCGTTGCCTTCGCCGACTTGCAGCTCGGCTTGCGAGCACAGCATGCCGTTGGACTCAACGCCACGCAGCTTGGCTTTCTTGATTTTGAAGTCGCCTGGCAGTTCGGCACCGATCATGGCGAACGGGATCTTAAGGCCAGGGCGCACGTTTGGCGCTCCGCACACAACCTGGAAGGTTTCCGAGCCATTGCTGACCTGGCAAACGCGCAACTTGTCGGCGTCCGGGTGCTGCTCGGTGCTCAGCACCTCACCCACGACCACGCCACTGAATTCACCGGCGGCCAGCGTAACGCTATCGACCTCAAGACCGGCCATCGACAGACGGGCAACCAGCTCGTCGCGACTTACCTGCGGGCTTACCCAGCCACGCAGCCATTGTTCACTGAATTTCATCCTGCTCTCCTAAGAATTCGTTACGACTAGCGAAATTGCGCGAGGAACCGCAAGTCGTTGTCGAAGAACAGACGCAAGTCATTCACGCCGTAACGCAGCATGGCCAGACGCTCAACGCCCATGCCGAAGGCAAAGCCCGAAAACTCTTCCGGGTCGATTCCGGACATGCGCAGCACGTTCGGGTGAACCATCCCGCAGCCCATGACTTCCAGCCAGCCCGTCTGTTTGCAGACGCGGCAGCCTTTGCCGCTGCACATCACGCATTCCATGTCGACTTCAGCGGACGGCTCGGTGAACGGGAAGTACGAAGGACGGAAACGCACGGCCAGCTCTTTTTCGAAGAACACGCGCAGGAACTCTTCGATGGTCCCTTTGAGGTCGGCGAAGTTGATGTCGCGGTCGACCAGCAGGCCTTCGACCTGGTGGAACATCGGCGAGTGGGTGATATCGGAGTCGCTACGGTACACACGGCCTGGGCAGACGATGCGGATCGGTGGTTGTTTCGATTCCATGGTGCGGACCTGTACCGGCGAGGTATGGGTGCGCAGCAACATGTTGGCATTGAAATAGAAAGTGTCATGCATCGACCGGGCCGGGTGATGGCCTGGGATGTTGAGCGCTTCGAAGTTGTGGTAGTCGTCTTCGACCTCAGGACCTTCGGCGATGCCGTAGCCGATGTGGGTGAAGAACTGTTCGATACGTTCCAGAGTACGAGTAACCGGATGCAGGCCACCCGAGGTCTGGCCGCGGCCAGGCAGGGTCACGTCAATGGACTCGGCAGACAGTTTGGCGGCCAGATCGGCCTCTTCAAACAGCGCCTTGCGGGCATTGAGAACCTCTGTGACACGCTCCTTGGCAACGTTGATCAGGGCGCCGACTTGCGGACGCTCTTCTGCCGGCAAATTCCCCAGGGTCTTCATCACCTGAGTCAATTCACCCTTCTTGCCAAGGTAGTGAACCCGGATTTGCTCCAGGGCATTGATATCTTCAGCGCTTTGCACAGCCTCTAGTGCTTGAGAGACGAGCGCGTCCAGGTTTTCCATGTACAGACTCCAGATACAAAATAGGGGAAGAGCTTGAAGGCTCTTCCCCTATTTATGACGTTTAACACCTGGCCCCACAGAGGTGAGACCGGGTGACTGTCGGGGGTACTTAAGCCAAGGTGGCTTTAGCTTTCTCGACAATCGCAGCAAACGCCGCTTTTTCGTTCACTGCCAGATCAGCCAGAACCTTACGGTCGATCTCGATGGACGCCTTTTTCAGGCCGGCGATGAAACGGCTGTAGGACAGACCGTTGATACGTGCACCAGCGTTGATACGAGCGATCCACAGAGCGCGGAACTGACGTTTTTTCTGACGACGGTCACGGTAGGCGTATTGGCCTGCCTTGATTACCGCTTGCTTGGCAACACGGAATACGCGCGAGCGAGCGCCGTAGTAGCCTTTAGCAAGTTTCAGAATTTTTTTGTGACGTTTACGGGCAATGACGCCACGCTTTACACGAGCCATGAGTTACTTCCTCTATTCTTGACTAAAATTAACGAAGGCGCAGCATGCGCTCGACTTTTGCCACGTCAGACGGATGCAGCAAGCTGCTACCGCGCAGTTGACGCTTACGCTTGGTCGACATTTTAGTCAGAATGTGGCTCTTGAAAGCGTGCTTGTGCTTGATACCGTTAGCAGTTTTCAGAAACCGCTTAGCAGCACCACTTTTCGTTTTCATTTTTGGCATGTTCGGATACTCCGCATTCAGTTGATAAACATAATCAGAAGGCCTGCCGTGCCCTGATGATTACTTCTTCTTTTTCGGGGCGATGACCATGATCAGCTGGCGTCCTTCCATCTTAGGATGCTGTTCGACCGAACCGTACTCGAGCAAGTCACCTTCAACTCGCTTGAGGAGTTCCATCCCCAGCTCCTGGTGGGCCATCTCACGGCCGCGGAATCGCAAGGATACCTTGGCCCTGTCCCCATCACTCAGGAAACGTACCAGGTTGCGCAGTTTTACCTGGTAATCCCCTTCCTCCGTCCCTGGACGAAACTTGATTTCTTTAACCTGAATCTGCTTCTGGTTTTTCTTGGCCGCGGCAATCTGCTTCTTCTTCTCGAAGATCGATTTGCCGTAGTCCATCAGTTTGCAAACAGGGGGTACTGCATCGGCGGAAATTTCCACCAAATCCAGTTTGGCCTCTTCAGCCTTAAGAAGCGCGTCTTCAATTGACACAATCCCAAGCTGTTCACCTTCAGCCCCAATTAACCGAACCTCGCGTGCCGAGATATTCTCGTTGATCGGGGCTTTCGGTGCAGCTCGTTTATCTTGTCTCATTTCACGCTTAATAGTAATTACTCCGAATCTGGGCGACCACGCCGGGAAACCGCTTGCGCGAGAAACTCAGCGAACTGGGCGACGGGCATCGAGCCCAGGTCAGCACCTTCACGAGTACGCACAGCGACAGTCTGCATCTCGACTTCCCGATCTCCGATAACCAAGAGATAAGGAACCTTGAGCAAAGTATGCTCGCGGATTTTAAAGCCGATCTTTTCATTTCTCAAGTCAGACTTGGCACGAAATCCGCTTTCGTTGAGGGTTTTTTCGACCTCGGCGGCAAAATCGGCCTGTTTGTCAGTGATATTCATGATCACTGCCTGGGTCGGAGCCAGCCACGCAGGGAATGCACCCTCGTAGTGCTCGATCAGGATTCCGACGAAACGTTCGAAGGATCCTAGGATCGCCCGGTGCAACATCACCGGGTGCTTTCGACTGTTGTCTTCGGAGACGTATTCGGCTCCCAGACGGACAGGCAGGTTAAAATCGAGCTGAAGGGTACCACACTGCCAGACACGGCCGAGGCAATCTTTCAGCGAGAACTCGATCTTCGGACCGTAGAACGCACCTTCGCCCGGCTGCAAATCATAGGGCAAGCCAGCGCTATCAAGGGCTGCAGCCAATGCGGCTTCGGCGCGATCCCACAGTTCGTCGGAACCAACACGTTTTTCCGGACGAGTGGACAGCTTCATTTCGACGTCTTTAAAGCCGAAGTCGGCATAAACGTCCATGGTCAGCTTGATAAAAGCGGCGGATTCGGCCTGCATCTGCTCTTCAGTGCAGAAGATGTGGGCATCGTCCTGAGTGAACGCACGCACACGCATGATGCCGTGCAGCGCACCCGATGGCTCGTTACGGTGGCAAGCACCGAATTCGGCCAGACGCATCGGCAACTCGCGATAGCTCTTCAGGCCTTGATTGAACACTTGCACATGGCAAGGGCAGTTCATCGGCTTGATCGCGTAGTCGCGGTTTTCCGACTGCGTGGTGAACATGTTGTCGGCGTAGTTGGCCCAGTGCCCGGATTTCTCCCACAGGCTGCGGTCAACGACTTGTGGAGTTTTGATCTCCAGATAGCCGTTGTCGCGCTGAACCTTGCGCATGTACTGCTCGAGCACTTGATACAAAGTCCAGCCGTTCGGGTGCCAGAACACCATGCCCGGCGACTCTTCCTGGGTATGAAACAGGCCCAGGCGCTTGCCGATCTTGCGGTGATCGCGCTTTTCAGCTTCTTCGATGCGCTGGATGTAAGCCGCCAGCTGCTTCTTGTCCGCCCAAGCGGTGCCGTAAACGCGCTGCAACTGCTCGTTCTTGGCATCGCCACGCCAGTAGGCGCCGGACAACTTGGTCAACTTGAAGGATTTCAGGAAGCGCGTATTCGGCACGTGCGGACCACGGCACATGTCGACGTATTCTTCGTGATAGTACAGGCCCATGGCCTGCTCGTTCGGCATGTCCTCGACCAGGCGCAGCTTGTAGTCTTCGCCGCGGGCCTTGAACACTTCGATCACTTCGGCGCGCGGAGTGACTTTCTTGATCACGTCGTAATCTTTCTCGATCAGCTGCTGCATGCGCTGTTCGATGGCTGCCAGGTCGTCCGGAGTGAAAGGACGTTCGAAGGCGATGTCGTAATAGAAGCCTTCGTCGATGACCGGACCGATGACCATCTTGGCGGTCGGGTACAGCTGCTTGACCGCGTGGCCAACCAGGTGGGCGCAAGAGTGGCGAATGATCTCCAGCCCCTCTTCATCCTTTGGCGTAATGATTTGCAGCGTGGAATCGCTGTCGATGATGTCGCAGGCGTCGACCAGCTTGCCATTGACCTTGCCGGCCACGGTGGCCTTGGCTAGACCTGCACCAATGGATGCGGCGACCTCGGCTACGGAAACCGGGTGATCGAATGAACGTTGACTGCCGTCGGGAAGAGTAATAGTTGGCATGGCGCCTCCTCTCCTAGTGGTGACCCCTACCAAAGGTCACGTGGGTTGGGATGAGCCAGTACAAGATCCGATCCAGGCCATTCAATGACGAACGCCTGCCTTACAGCGGCAGGAGCCTTGCGGCCAACCGGAAAACCGAACCAGAGTGACTGGGATTCAAATCAGGGTTATTCGCGCCGTTGCCGCCACCGGGACTGAAGGTCATCCGGAGCCCGCAAAAGCCCGAGCGAGGCATGCTAGCACAGATGAACGGTCATCGATGCAACGAGGCTTATGCCGGGGCAAATCTCGCAATTTATGCCAGAGTGCTGAACTTGAACCCCGCTTTACCCCTCAGATAACAAGACATTGACCCACAAGGAGCATCCCAGCATGCGTCTGAATCGTTTGTTCGCAGTAGTCGCCCCCATCGTTCTGTTGCTGCCACTGGCTGCCCACGCCGATTGGCCCAAGGGCGAGCGCGAAAAATACATGACTCAATGCACAGAGGCTGCGACTCCACAGATCGGTGCGGCTGCAGCGAAGGCCCACTGCGCTTGCGGTGCTGATGCGATCAAATCGTATCCGGCTGGCGATATCCAGGCATTGATGGACAATAAGGCCAGCCCGGAATTGCAGCAGAAAGCTCTGGGTCAGATAGCCAAATGCAAGGCCAATACACCGGCGAAGAAGTGACAAAAAAGTCCTTTTGACTCGGCTTATCGCTGATAAAAACCGCTGCATTTGAGCTTTTTCGTACAATTTATGCAGGTTTTACAGGTTTTTTTATCGTCTTTACTTTCGGCTGAAAGCCTTGTAAAACGGGGCTTTCAGCTACATCAAGCAGCAAACGGAACGCGACTGCACGGCAAACAGCACGTCCGGGGGGCTCCCAAAGCGAACATTTCGACTATGATACCCCGGTGTGCCCAGTTGGCCTGAGCAGCACAGCACTACTGAAAATATATGTTTCTTGGAGATACACCATGTCTAATCGCCAAACCGGCACCGTTAAATGGTTCAACGATGAAAAAGGCTTCGGCTTCATCACTCCTCAAGGTGGCGGTGACGACCTGTTCGTACACTTCAAAGCTATCGAAAGCGACGGTTTCAAAAGCCTGAAAGAAGGCCAAACCGTTTCCTTCGTGGCTGAGAAAGGCCAAAAGGGTATGCAAGCTGCACAAGTCCGCGCTGAGTAATTTTCAGCCGCACTAAAAAAACCCCGTCCATGTGACGGGGTTTTTTATGGGTGAAGCAAAAGCCTGAAGCGATCAGCCGCAGTTGACGCGGGTGACCACCCGGCTGGCATCGGTGTTGAGGTTCAGACGATCGGAGCGGTATTCCAGCGTCACCATATCGTTAGGCGACAGGAACCGTGCGTTCTGTGCGCCTGCGCGGGTACGTGCCTGCTCCAACAGTGCGGGCGAAGCCGGTTTGCCGATGGCGAATTCGGCTGCCTTTGCCTCACAACGGCTGTGACCTGTGTCAGACGTCGCTACAGGGTCTGCCGCCGACTCGGAGGACGTGCTACTGCAACCAGCCAGCAAAGTGACGGCGAACAAAGTACCCAATGACGCGAGCTTCCAAGGCATGAAGCCTCCTTTTTTCCAATAGTTAAACTGAGATATTGCGACCGCCAATCCGGCATTTGGTTTCAAGGTGAGTGCCATCACTCTGCCCTGGAACCGCACGAGCGGCGAGTTTGCCTGAGCATCGCCGCGCCGTTCATCACTCAATCGTGACTGAATATGAACAGCCCTCAATAGACGTCGATGTAATCGAACGGCGGGTTCGGCCAGTTCTCTTTCAGCGCATTGAAGATCTGCATGACCCAGACCTCATCGCTTGCTGCGACCAAGCCTACGTAACCGGAGCCCTTGGCCCACGTCTCCAGCCGAAACAGTAGTCCGTTGATATCGGTGCCGCCCACAACACCCGATGAAATATAGGCAACGCCAGCCTTGGTCACCCGCAGTTGCGTATGCTCGTCATCACTGGCAGAAGCCAGTAACTGGTGCACCGCCTTGAGGGTCAAGCCGTCGGGCGTGTTCAAATCGATCTGCACAGCACGGTCCTTGAAAATTCGTCAAAGACCAAGTGTCGCATAGCCCTCCTCTCATGCCTAAGTCGGAGTGCCAAACGCCGCGCAAAATGGTTAACTCGACACTCAGACTTTCCCGACTTCACGAGCGCCATCATGTCCACCATAAGCATCGACGCCAACATCACCGTCAAGTGGCCGCAGGGTCACAGCTCTTACAGCCCAGGCAGCCCGGAAGAGTTCGCAATCATTGGCATCGATCTATTGGTCAAGGAACTGGGAACTGAAGCGGCCAGGAAATTCATCGCGCAGATATTCGAAAAATACCCCGCCGGCTATATGGGCTTGACAGAGAACGAGCGGGCGTAAAACCCGCAGGCTGGAACCTGCGGGTGTGAAACTTACTTCAGACGAGCCAGACGCTGGGTAAGCAAGTCGAAGAAACCCTGGGCGTCGCCGCTTTCTACCCAGAATGCAATCTTCGGCGCCTTCAGGCCGTCATACCAGTCGACGATGGTTTGACCGAAGGTCGGGCCTTCGCGGCTATCAACGACCACATTGACCGAGCGACCGGTGAACAATTCAGGCTTGAGCAGGTAGGCGATGACGGTGGCGTCATGCACCGGGCCACCCGGAATGCCGTAGTGTTCCATGTCGCCTTTGACGTACTCATTGAGAATATCGCCCACCAGCTTGCTGGCGTTGTTGTTGATCGCGGCGATCTGCTTCAGGCGCGCCTCACTGGTGAGGATCTTGTGGGTCACGTCCAGCGGCAGATAGGTCAGCTTCACGCCGCTCTTGAGCACCACTTCCGCAGCCTGCGGGTCGGCGAACAGGTTGAACTCGGCCACCGGGGTGATGTTGCCGCCGTTGAAATGCGCTCCCCCCATGATCACCACTTCCTTGATGCCCTGAACGATTTCAGGTTCCTGGATCAGCGCCAGGGCCAGGTTGGTCTGCAGACCGAGCATGGCGATGGTGATGCTGTGAGGCTTGGCGGCCTTCAAAGTGTCGATCAGGTACTCGACCGCATTGCCTTCGGCCAGGCCTTTCTTCGGCTCGTGCACGGTGACGCCCGACAAGCCTTCCTTGCCATGGATGTTCTCGGCATAAATCGGTGTGCGCATCAACGGTTTCGGTGCGCCTGCGTAGACCGGCACCTCCTCGCGCCCCGCCCACTCACGGGCCAGTCGCGCATTTCGCGAAGTCTTGTCCAGTCGCACGTTGCCCGCGACGGTGGTCAGCGCACGGATATTCAATTCTTCCGGCGACGCCAACGCAAACAGCAAAGCGACGACGTCGTCGGCACCCGGATCGGTGTCGATGATCAAATCGATCTTTTCCGCAGCCTGGGCGCATGTTGCAGTAATCAGGGACAAAAGCAGCAAACTCCGGAGCAGGTGGTGCAGTTTCTGAGCATAGCGGTGCATATCGCACTCCTTGTGCGTGGGGAAACAGATTGTGTACAGCGGGTCAGAAGGTCACCCCCGAGACCAGCACGATGTTGCAGTACGGCGCACATTCGCCGGTACGGACAATCGCTCGCGCCTGTCGACTGAGGACTTTGAATTGTTCATGGCTGAGCAGCTCACGCTGGCCCAGCGCGCCTTTGGCATTCAGTTCATCCAGAGAGCGCAAGGCGGGTGGTTGTTTGTCCAGAATTTCCTCGGCCAGCACATGGCGCTCAACCTGCATTTCGCTGAGCACGACGTTCAAGGTGCTGACGAAATCCGGAATACCCTGGGTCAGGGCCAGGTCGATCAGTTCGACGCCCGGCGGTACGGGCAGGCCGGCATCGCCGATCACGACCATGTCGCCGTGCCCCAGGGAAGCGATCAGCCGAGACAGCGCGACGTTGAGCAAAGGTGTCTTTTTCATGGTGTTTTGAACGCCTGTACATCGGACAAGGTGGGAATCGAGGGTTGTGCGCCGGCACGGGTGACTGAAAGCGCCGCGGCTACCTGGCCGAAACGGATCGCTTCAGCCTCGGTTTTGCCGGACGCCAGCGCGGCAGCAAAACCGCCGACGAAGGTATCGCCGGCCGCCGTGGTATCGACAGCCTTCACCGTCGGTGCCGGGAAATGTTCGAAGCCTGTACCGTTGGCGAACATTGACCCTTGAGCACCCAGGGTGATGATGACCTTACCGGCACCCAGTGCGATCAATCGGGTTGCGGCGGTTTCGGCGGACGCAAGGGAGTCAACCGGCAAACCGCTCAGCGCCGAGGCCTCGCTTTCATTGGGAATCAGGTAATCGATGGACGCATACCAATCTGCTGGCAGCGGACGACTGGCCGGCGCCGGGTTGAGGATCACGATTTTGCCCAGCTCACGGCCGCGCTTGAGGGCGTGACCCACCGTGGCATCCGGCACTTCCAGCTGACAAATAATCACGTCCGCCGCCTGCAACACGGCATCGAACCGGTCGATCACCTGTGGCGTCAGCGCACCATTGGCACCGGCGACGATCACGATTGCGTTCTGGCTGTTGTCATCGACCACAATCAATGCCACGCCGCTGGAACCCTCGACAGTGCTGACGGCCTGGCAGTCGATCTGCTCGACCATCAGAGCCCCGCGCAGTTCTTCACCGTAAGCATCGCTGCCGACACAACCGACCATCGACACCTGCGCCCCCAGCCGCGCCGCGGCGACCGCCTGGTTCGCGCCCTTGCCGCCGGAAACCGTGGCAAACGACTGCCCGATCAGCGTCTCACCGCCACGGGGCAGCCGTGGAGCCCGGGTCACCAGGTCCATGTTCAGGCTGCCTATCACCACTACTTTTGCTGGCATACATCACTACTCGTCAATTCGGTTTCAGCGGTATTCGTCGAACACACCGGCAAGCGGCGCAGTCGATTCTCGCAGGACAATACTGGGCGTCACGATCCGCTGATCGGTGGCCATGTCGGGTGTTGCGATTCGTCGTAACAGAACCTCGGCCGCCATCTCACCGAGTTGCAGGATCGACTGGCCCACGGTGGTCAGCGCCGGGTAGACATAACGGCTCATCTGGATATCGTCGAAGCCGATCACCGACAGTTCTGTCGGCACACGCACATTGCGCTCGGCAGCCGCTCGCAACACGCCAATGCCAATCATGTCGTTGCCGGCGAAGATCGCGCTGGGCGGGTTCTTTTCCAGCAGAATCGCGGCGGCGTTGTAACCGCCAGTGCTGGTGAAGTCACTTTCCAGCATGCGCTCGCGATGCACTTCCACCCCCGCCTCTTTCAAGGCTCGGCAATAACCGGCCAGACGCATCTGCGCCACACTGGTACCTGCCGGGCCACCGATGGTGGCAATGTCCCGGTGGCCCAGCTCCAGCAGATGCCGGGTGGCCAGGTAGGCACCGTATTCGTGATCGATACGCACCAGGTCGGCATTTACACCTTCCAGCCCGCGGTCGACGATGACCATCGGTGTGCGCACGCCGGCGAGACCTTCTGCCAGCCCCGCGTCGCCACCGGCCGAGGCCACGATCAACCCGTCGATGCGTTTTTCCAGCAGCACGCGCAGGTAACTGCGCTGTTTGTCCGGGTTGTCGTCGGAGTTGCAGAGGATCACGCAATAGCCGTTACGCTCGCAGTAATCCTCAATGCCACGGGCCAGTTCAGCGAAGTACGGGTTGAGGCTGTTAGGCACCAGCAAACCGATGGTCGCCGTGGTCTTGGCTTTCAATGAACGGGCCACGGCGCTCGGCACGTAGTCCAGGGTCTTGATCGCCGCCTCGACTTTGATCCGTACCTCTTCGCTGACCGGCCGGGTCTTGTTCACCACATGGGACACCGTGGTGTAGGAAATCCCCGCGAGTGCCGCTACATCCTTGATCGTTGCCATGACTCAGGTCCGCCGGCTTGCGCGCTGACTGCGATAAGTATCAAGCACCACCGCCACCACGATCACTGCGCCGGTGATGATGCGTTTGGTCGGCTCGGTCGCGCCGATCTGCGCCAGGCCCGCCGCCAGTACGGAAATGATCAGAACCCCGAAGAAGGTGCTGATCACCGAACCACGGCCGCCCATCAGACTGGTGCCACCGATCACCACCGCGGCGATCACTTGCAGCTCCAAACCGGAGCCGGCATTCGGGTCCGCCGCTTCCAGACGGGAAATCTGAAACAGCGCGGCAATACCGGCCAACAGCCCCATCAGACTGAATACCAGGATCTTGTAGGGTTTTGGATTGATCCCGGCCAGACGCACCGCTTCTTCGTTGGTGCCGATGCCGATCAGGTAGCGGCCGAACACGGTACGGGTCAGCACGGCCTGGGCGATGATGATGATCAGCAAGGCAATGATGAACGACGGCGAGATGCCAAAGGCAATCGGGTTGGACAGCCAGGCAAAGGCGTCACCGATGTAAGCCGTGCGCGAGCCGGTCATCTGATACGCCACGCCACGGGCCATTTCCAGCACGCCAAGGGACACGATGAACGACGGAATTCGCCACGCCACGGTGATCGATCCGGTGATGGTCCCGGCCAATGCCGCGATCGCCATGCCGAGCAGCGCTGCAGGCAGGACGCTCCAGCCCCAGCCAAGAATCGCCACGCTGACGGCCGACGCTGCGAGCGCCAACACCGAGCCGACCGACAGGTCGATACCGCCGATGATCAGCACGAACGTCATGCCGACCGCCAGCACCATCAAATCGGGAATCTGGTTGGCCAGGGTGCTGAAGGTGTCGTAGGACAGGAAGTGGCTGCTCAATACCGAGAACAGCGCAACCATCGCCAGCAAGGCACCGGCCAGGCCCAGATAGGTGCCCAGGCCGTAGAAATTGCCACTACGTTTGCCGGCAGGAGATGCAGTTTTCATGGAAGATCCCTAGGCGCTGCTTCGTTGAGCAACGCATCACGTTTTTGGTAGCCGGCGAACGCGGCAGCAAGCAAATCATCCTGGGTCCAGCTGTCGCGCTCGAAAGTGTCGATCAGGCGCCCCGCCGACAACACGCCGATCCGGTCGCAGATCAGCATCAGTTCACGCAGGTCGCTGGACACCACCACCAGCGCCTTGCCCTGCCGGGTCAGTTCACCGAGCAGCGCATAGATGTCGAACTTGGCGCCCACATCGATGCCACGGGTCGGTTCATCGAACAGCATTACCGAACAGTCACGCTCCAGCCAACGGCCGATCACGACCTTCTGCTGGTTGCCACCCGACAGCTCGGAAACCAGTTGCGTCGGGCTCGAACTGCGGATGCGCATGGCGTCGATCTGACGTTGGGCCAGGGACATTTCGTCAGCGTTGTTGACGATGCCGCCACTGGAAATCACCGGCATGTTGCCCAGCGCGATGTTGGCGCTGATCGACTGGGTCAGCAGCAGGCCTTCGCCTTTGCGGTCCTCGGTGATCAGGGCGATGCCGTGACCGACCGCATCGGCCGGCGAGCCGATGCTCACTACCTGAGCCGGTGACCCCAGCGCAACGGTGCCACTGTCCGCGGTGTCGGCACCGAAGATCAGACGCAGCAACTCGGTGCGCCCTGCCCCGATCAATCCGGAAATCCCGTAGATCTCACCGGCGCGGACTTCGAAGGACACGTCGCGAACTTTGTCCGAGCGAGTCAGCCCTCTGACCGTCAAGGCGGGAGCGCCAATGTTGCGCGGCCCCAGGTCGATGTGTTCGCCGAGTTCACGGCCGACCATCAACGTGACCAGTTGCTCGCTGTTGTAATTGGCCATCGGCTCGACGCAGACCAGGTTGCCGTCACGCAACACCGCAATGCGCTGGGCGACCCGCGCCAGTTCTTCGAGCCGGTGGGAGATGTAGATGATCGACACGCCCCGAGCTTGCAGGCGGGTGATCTGCTCGAACAGCATCTCGACTTCACGGGCGGTCAACATGGCCGTCGGTTCGTCGAGGATCAGCACATGGCAATCGCCGATCAGATTGCGCGCGATCTCGACCATTTGTTGGTGGCCGATGCCGAGTTCGCCGACCAGGGTGTCCGGGTCGATCGCGTCGAGCCCTACCTGGGCCATGGCCTCGATCGCGGCTTTGCGCAGTTGTTTGCGGCTGATCCAGCCGCCATTGCTGGGAAGGTTGTCGAGAAACAGATTTTCCGCCACTGACAGGGTCGGCAACAGATTGAGTTCTTGCATGACCATGCGGATGCCCAGGTCTTCGGCCTGGGTGCGGCTGCCAGGGCGGTATTCCTGCCCCTGAAATTGCATGTGGCCGGTGGTCGGCGTGACCAGCCCGCCAATGATTTTCGACAGCGTGCTCTTGCCGGCACCGTTCTCGCCGGTCAGCGCCAGCACTTCACCGCGCATCAGCGTCAGGTCAATGCCGGTCAGGACGGGTTGGGCGTAGGTCTTGCCGATGCCGCTGACCGAGAGGACAGCGTTCGGGGCGGAAACTGACATAAAACTCTCCATGCGCTCGCCCGGACGGGCGAGCGCCGTTGTGTCGCCAGAAGGGTTACTTGGTGACCAGTTCTACCGGCGTTTCGATCACGCCGTTGGCGCCGCTGTCGACCTTCTCGCCCTTGATGATTTTCAGCGCAGTCTCGATACCGAACACGGCTTGCCTGGCGGCAAACTGGTCAGCGGTCGCCAGGACGCGGCCGTCTTTCAACATTGGCTTGATGGCGTTGATGTTGTCGTAACCGACCACTTGCACCTTGCCGGCCTTGCCTGCCGCACGCACGGCGGAAACGGCACCGACGGCCATGCTGTCGTTGCCGGCCAGCAGGGCTTTGATGTCCGGGTATTCGCTGAGGATCGAGGCGGCAACCTTGTTGCCCTTGTCGATCTCCCAGTCACCGGACTGCAACGAGACGACCTTGATCTGCGCCGCTTCCATCGCGTCCTTGAAGCCTGCGGTGCGGGCCTGGGCGTTGGTGGTGGTGGACACACCTTCAATGATGCCGACTTCGTCACCGGCCTTCAGCTGCTTGGCCAGATACTCGCCGACCAGACGAGCGCCTTTGCGGTTATCCGGGCCTACGAACGGGACGGTGATGTTCTTGCTTTTGACCACGGCCGGGTCGAGCTGGTTATCGATGTTGATCACGGTGATACCGGCATCGATGGCTTTCTTGATCACGGGAACCATGGCCTTGGAGTCAGCCGGCGCGATGACCAGCGCATTGACCTTGGCCAGAATCATTTGCTCGACGATGCGCGTCTGGCCCGCAGTATCCGTTTCGTCCTTGATGCCGTTGGAGATCAGCTCGAAATCGCCGGAATGGTCTTTCTGATAAGCCTTGGCACCGTCTTCCATGGTCAGGAAGAACTCGTTGGCCAGGGACTTCATGACCAGTGCGACTTTGGGTTTTTCAGGAGTCTCGGCGAAAGCCGAAGAGACAGGCAGCGCGGCGGATGCGGCGGCCAGCATAGCGACAGCAAGAAGACGTCCAGCGAATGGCAGCTTCATGGGTTCACTCCGATCTTATGATTATTGTGAGCAACGCTTGCGCTGGCGTAAGCTTCATGGCGTCCGACAATGGACGAGCCATCAAGAACAACGCGCAAACGTTTGCGTAGACCGAACTATGCGAACCCTGCTGTGATTTGTCAACGACCTGTTTTGTGTCTCGGTTGGCAAAAACCAACCCACCAGATCACGCCGTCGTGCTGACCAGCGCGCCAGTGCTGGAGTCCTTGGCCAATTCTTTCACCAGATTGCCCGTGACCTGGGCCAACGCGCCATTGGTCTCGGCGATCTGCCCCTGGATCGACATGACAGCGGTGACTTTGGCTTCCTCGGTTGGATAAGACGCTGCCTGAGCAGCGGCCAATTGCTGCTGTTGTTCGCGCAACTGCTGTTGCAGTTCCTGCATGCGTTTGAGCAGCACTTGCACCGCAATACTTTGAGTGCTTTTGCTCTCGGATTTGCTCCCTGATTTGCTTTCGCCTTGAACAGCACCACCGGTTCTGACCTGATTTTCTTCTTTTCCAGTCAGCTGTGTCGACGCTTCTTCCGTCGCTTCGCTCAAGGCATTGATCGTCGACGGTGTCTTGCCACCAATGGTGATTGCGCCCGCATTTGGAAAACCGACAGAAAAAGACATGTGAACTCCCGAAAAAAAATCCTTTGAAGGGACATCGACCTGCGCGCGGGTTTCTTTAGCACCAATTTTCTATCTGGCAAGGCGATGAGTTCGCCAGAGGTCGTAGGCCTTTTCGGAGAGCCGAACGCGAAACCTCAACTAATTCGGAAACCCGGACACGAAGCTGTTTAAGGCCGGTAACCCACTGGGTAAATATTGATATAAATCATCCAGTTAAAATTTTTTCTCATTCAACGTAGGGCTGGTACAGATCCTGCTCTTCACCTAGACCCCAAGCGTTCAGATCTGCCTGGGGCGTATCTAGATGAACTTGCATCAGCACCGTCTCACTACTAGAGAGAAAATAATGAAATCTGCCTTCAACACCTTTATTCCGGGCGCTTTGGCCCTCCTGCTGCTCCTGCCTACCGCTCTTCAGGCAAAAGAAGTCGAAACCCAACAGAAACTGGCCAACGTGGTGATCCTCGCCACCGGCGGCACCATTGCCGGTGCCGGCGCCAGCGCTGCTAACAGCGCGACCTACCAGGCAGCGAAAGTCGGCATCGAGCAACTCATCGCCGGGGTTCCGGAGCTCAGCCAGTTGGCGAACGTTCGCGGCGAACAGGTCATGCAGATCGCCTCGGAAAGCATCACCAACGACAACCTGCTGCAACTGGGTCGCCGCGTCGCCGAACTGGCCGACAGCAAAGACGTCGACGGGATCGTGATCACCCACGGCACCGACACCCTGGAAGAAACCGCGTACTTCCTGAACCTGGTGGAAAAAACCGACAAGCCAATCATCGTCGTCGGCTCCATGCGCCCAGGCACCGCAATGTCGGCTGACGGCATGCTGAACCTGTACAACGCCGTCGCCGTCGCCAGCAGCAAAGACGCCCGCGGCAAAGGCGTGCTGGTGACCATGAATGATGAGATCCAGTCGGGGCGCGACGTCAGCAAAATGATCAACATCAAAACCGAGGCATTCAAAAGTGCCTGGGGCCCGCTCGGCATGGTAGTTGAGGGCAAATCCTACTGGTTCCGTCTGCCGGCCAAGCGTCACACCATGGATTCGGAATTCGACATCAAAACCATCAAGAGCCTGCCTGACGTCGAAATCGCCTATTCCTACGGCAACGTCAGCGACACGGCCTACAAGGCACTGGCTCAATCCGGTGCCAAAGCGATCATCCATGCGGGCACCGGCAACGGTTCGGTCTCCTCGCGTGTGGTCCCTGCCCTGCAAGCCCTGCGCAAGGACGGCGTGCAAATCATTCGTTCGTCCCACGTCAACGCCGGCGGTTTCGTCCTGCGTAATGCCGAACAGCCTGACGACAAGTACGACTGGGTCGTGGCGCATGACCTGAACCCGCAAAAAGCCCGCATCCTGGCCATGGTCGCGCTGACCAAGACCAACGACAGCAAAGAGCTGCAACGGATGTTCTGGGAATACTGATTCGCCCTCGCCCGACCGACTCCGGTCGGGCACTGCATTCACCACTCGCCAGCCTGGGCGAGTGGTTCATACCCCGTCTGATACTCCGATAAAAATTTTCCCTTCTTCCTACACCAAATGGAAAAAACTGCTGTCAGAGGATTTTCTTGAATTTTAAGCAGTTGCGAAAATGCCTACAGTTAAATACTGTATGCACGTACAGCTTAATAAGGATAATTCCGTGGCCTCCACCTCTGCTTCTCCTGATGCCTATCAACGCATGGGCATACGCGTTCAGAAAATCATCAACTCCCCCACCGCTCAGAAAGCCAAAGCCGCACTGATCTTCCGTTTACCGGACGAGCCTGTGGATGAGTGGGAGCAATTGCTCGAAGAAATTGATGAGAACGACAACGTCACCCTCGCCTATCGCGACGATGGCGGTGTGCAGATTTTCTGGGTTGTGCCGAAGGAAGATTGAGTCAATGAGTGTCCGCTGGTTTGCTTTGCTGTTTCTGTTCATCACCCTTGGCGCCCAGGCTGGCGCCCCCCGCACCTTCAACGAAGCCAAGAAAGTCGCCTGGAAGCTTTACGCGCCTCAATCCACCGAGTTCTATTGCGGCTGTAAATACACCGGCAACAAGGTCAACCTCGCAGCCTGTGGGTATGTGCCGCGCAAGAACGCCAAGCGCGCCGCCCGCATTGAGTGGGAGCACATTGTTCCCGCTTGGCAAATCGGCCATCAGCGTCAGTGCTGGCAAGAGGGCGGGCGCAAGAACTGCACGCGGTACGATCCGGTCTATCAAAAGGCCGAGGCTGATCTGCACAACCTGGTGCCGAGCATCGGCGAAGTGAACGGCGATCGCAGTAACTTCAGTTTCGGTTGGCTGCCGGTGCAATCGGGTCAGTACGGTTCGTGCCTGACCCAGGTCGATTTCAAGGCGAAGAAAGTCATGCCCCGTCCCTCCATTCGCGGCATGATCGCCCGGACGTATTTCTACATGAGCAAACAGTACGGTTTGCGCCTGTCGAAACAGGACCGGCAACTGTACGACGCGTGGAACAAGACCTATCCGGTTGAAGCCTGGGAACGTCAGCGCAACCAGAGCGTGGCGTGCGTGATGGGTCGCGGCAATGAGTTTGTCGGGCCCGTGGACATGAAAGCCTGCGGCTGATCGACCGCATAAAACCAAAAAGGCCTCGGGTATTCATGCCCGAGGCCTTTTTACGTTTCTATCCGCCGCTTTTGTTGTAGCGCCAGTAACCCATCAGATTGAGTGACTCCCGAGCGATGCCACGCTCCTTGATCAAGTACTTGCGCAGGCTCATCACAGCCATCGTTTCCCCGGCGATCCAACCGTAGAAACCATGACCGGTCGAGTCGGATGTTTCCCAGAGAATCTCTTGGTCGACATCGACCTTGGCCAGCTCCACTGTTGCGTGAGTCTGCGAGGAAGTAACCGGCAGCTCCGCCCCACGGACCGCTTCAACCATCAGCGAACCTGCTGCCCTACCGGCGGAATGATCCCGGACCAGCCACCGCACTGACAACCCAGGCCATTCAGGAACCGGCAATGCGTCTTCTGCGCTGGCCACCTCGAAAAATGCCTGAGTCGTCGGCGGCTCGGCCAAGGCAGCCATCTCGTCCAGAATGCCGAGAGCGGCGGGCAATGCCGTGGCATCAGCCACCAGCAACAGATGCTTGAGCGTGTGAGGCGGCTTCCATTCGAAACCTCCCGCGTCTTGCGCTGAAAACTGACGATCAGGCGCAACAATCTGGATTGGCTCGCCCACTCCCGACCGGATTGCCCAACGGGAGGCCGGACCGGTTTCACCGTGCAATACGAAGTCGATGTCCACTTCGCCTTGCTCGGCCCGCAGATGCCGGATGGTGTAAGTGCGCATTGCCGGACGCTGGTTGGCCGGCATTGAACGGTAGCGCGCATACCAATCCTGGTCATGAGCCAGTCTGGCAGGCGACCCGTCTTCGGCTGGAAAGAACAGTTTGACGCGCTGATCCGGCGCCCAGGTGGCCATTTCGGTGACCATCGGACCGGCCAGGGTCACGCGCATTAAATGTGGGCTGAGGGTCTTTTTGTGCGCCAGGACCGCGTCGAATATTTTGTAAGGGGTGGCGGAGGCCATGGAGAGCTCCTTCTGGGAATCGACAGTGACTACGCTTAGGGACGAGTCAATGTGGATCCCCTTTAAGGGGCTTCGACGGAAGGCCTGCGTGAAAAGGGCTGTTACTGGGCTACGGGACGATCAAGCACCAGCACTTCGATGTTCTGTTTCTTGGCGCGGGTAAGCGCCGCAGCCACCTCGGCCTGCTTGGCTTCGGCCTCGGCTTTCGAATTGAATGGTCCGAGCAGAATGCGAGTCTTGCCGTTTTCCTTGACGATGCTGGACACAAAGCTGTGCTCGATCAGCCAGCCGCTCAGGTCGCTGACAGCCTGGGGCGTTTCGCCTCGCACTTCGACATCCCATTGCGGCCCGGTGACTGCCGCAGGCGCGGAAACGACTGCCGGTTTCGGCTTTTGAGCGTCAACGCCCTTACCTTGATCGCACCCAACCAGCGCCAGTACTGCGATTACCAAGACCATTTTGCGCACAACGTGTCCCTCTGAATGCTGAAAGCGGCGATTTTAGCATTCATGAATACTTCCCGAGTGCCGCAAAATGGGCGCAAAACAACGAGAATGATGGTTGCGGCCTCTGTATAGTTACGCCTTGGGAATTAATGCAGCATCTGCGCGTCAGAAAGAGGCACCCAAACCGTGAGACTTCGCACTAATCTATACATACCACCGACCTCTGCACTGTTCGAATCAGGTGCCCTACAAAGCAATCAAGGAGAAGACCATGCTGATACTCACCCGCAAAGTCGGTGAAAGCATAAATATCGGTGACGACATTACGATCACCATACTGGGCGTGAGCGGCCAGCAAGTCCGGATCGGGATCAACGCGCCGAAAGACGTCGCAGTGCATCGCGAAGAAATCTATCAACGCATTCAGGCTGGCCTGACCGCTCCAGACAAGCCGCAAACTCCCTGAATCCTGTTGCAGTCAGTAGCCAGCCCGTTCAGTCCCGGACAACGGCTGGCTAAAGATTCAAGCGTAGTATTGCCATCCGTTCGCCCCTGCCCGCCAAAAACGTGAAGCCGATATTAACGACACGTCCCCTGCCCTGACTGTCAGACGTTTCTGATTATCCCCCAGGAAGAACGTGATCCGACTCGGCTAACCAAACGTTACGCCGCGCGCCATGCCCGTGGCCGCCACCACCATCAGCAACACCAGCAGCCCTTCGATATGACTGATCCGCGCAAACAGCTTTGCGCGCCCGGTATCGATCGCCGCGCCACGACTCAGTGCTACCCGCCATTTGATCAGCGTGATCATCGGCGCCACTTCGAGCAGCAAGATCAGCACGAACAGCGTCATCTTGAGATGGAACAATGGCTGGTGAAGGTAGTAATCCGTACCTTTTTCGTACCCACCGAAGGCCCGCATCCCACCGGAGATCAAAAGGATGACGGCAGAGATCCCCCACAGATTATCGGCCATCAACACTCGGCGAGCCTCCCCCGACCCGGCCGCCAGACGGCTGAATGCGGTTCCCCGCGTCAGTACAGCCCAGAACCCCAAGGCGAAAGCCAGCAAGTGAATTGCCGCAAGCGACCAATGAACCAGCATCGATTGACTCCTATCAGACTGAGTTTGAGTTTGGCCAGTCAGTAGTAGTCCAAAAAACCGCGATTCGCCCGGGTTTGCACAGGAGGCGTTTAGCGCTTCTCCATAGAAGCGGCACGGCACACAGGCAACTTTTTCAGAGTGAAGGCAGGCAGCTGAGCTGTCCTTGCGATGTTCGAGCGAACCAGGACAAACCTCAGGCAAAAAAAAATCCCAAGCAGCTGATGGACGCTTGGGACTTAAAAATGCATAAACCGTGGTGGTGAACGCGAAGCAATCTTACCTAAAACCGACACTTGTAACAATATATTTTGAGGACCGTTCGGTTAATTAATTTTATAAGTTCTTAAATATCCACACTATTTTTGTGGAGCTTGAACAATCCTATAACGACCAGTGTCGTAACTGAGCATCTATTAGAGCGCCAAACAGAGAGCCCAGCACGATGGCTGGGCCCTGGTTATTTTCTGTTTTCCATCATCTTATCGGCGAGCGCTTTGGCCCTTTCAATCAATAGATTCTGCCTGTCTTCGTGAGTAGCCCCTCCGACAACGGGTGCCGTCAGATTGCTTTCCGCAATCAACGCAGCGCAGAAGTATTGATCCCAAACAGCCTTGCCCTCAGACGCCTGTTTGTTCATTTGGTCGGCGATCATATGCGGCTCCTTTTGGTGGGATAGCACCGCTATCTTACGCCTGAACCGCAAACAACCTCAGCCGCTGAAGACCAACGCAAACGCGCCAACCCATAAACTTTCCGACACAAGACAGTTTCATTTCCAAGAACTCGTTAACCTTTTGCAAATTCTTGCCGATGTCTCAAGCTTAGGGCATAGGAGCAACACAGATGAGAAACAATCAACCCGTTACACAACGTGAGGTTGCCCTTGGACCTCAACAGAAACTCATCTCGACAACGGACTCACGAGGGGTCATCACTTACTGCAACGACACCTTCGTAGACATCAGCGGTTTCAACAAGTCAGATCTGATAGGCGCGCCTCAAAACATCGTTCGTCATCCTGACGTGCCATCCGCCATATTCGCCCATATGTGGAGCGCCCTCAAACAAGGCAACCCGTGGATGGGCATCGTCAAGAACCGCTCCAGGAACGGCGACCACTACTGGGTCAATGCCTACGTCACGCCCATATTTGAAGGGAGCCAAGTCGTTGGTTATGAGTCGGTCCGGGTAAAACCGAGCATCGAACAAATCCGCCGGGCCGAAGCTCTCTATAAACGAATCAACCGGGGCAAGTCGGCAGTCCCCGGCAGCGACAAATGGCAACCCGTCTTGATGGACTGGCTGCCGTTCCTGGCCATGGGCTTAGCGGGGACTTTGGGCGGTGTTTTCCTCAGTCCTCCCTTGGCAGCATTGGTAGCCGTAGGTGTATCGGCTCCGATGGGCCTGATTGCTTCGCGCCGGCAGAAGCGCGGTGCGCTGCATCTGCTGGAAATGGCAGAGCTTCCACTTCCGACCAACTGATCGCGCAAATGTATAGCGACGAGCGAGGTCATCAGGCGCGTCTTGAAACGGCCTTCGTGAGCCAGGCATCACGCCTCAAGACTTGCCTGACACGCTTACAAGACACCGCAGAGCAGCTCACCGGGCTGGCCGGGAGATCTGATGCTCTCGCCTCCGACAGTTCACGTGGACTTGATCGCCAACGAATCGAAACCGAGCAGGTATCGGCCGCCGTCAATCAGATGGCAGCGACCACGCAAGAGGTCGCAAGCCACGTCCAGCGCACTGCCGACGCCACCCAGGCAGCCAACGTGCTGACAGGCCGCGGACGTGACGTAGCCCGGGACACCCGCGACGCCATTCAGCGGCTCTCCAATGTGGTAGGCGAGACAGGCCAGACCGTCGCGCAACTGGCCAAAGACAGTAACGAAATAGGGACGGTCGTCGATGTGATCAAAGGCATTGCCGATCAAACCAACTTATTGGCGCTCAATGCCGCAATCGAAGCTGCACGCGCGGGAGAAATGGGCCGAGGTTTCGCGGTCGTCGCAGACGAAGTGCGCCAATTGGCACAGCGAACAACCGAGTCGACGACCCAGATTCACGGCCTGATTTCCAAGCTACAGGTCTCTTCAAACAATGCCGTGAAGACTATGGAAAGCGGCCAGCGCCAGGCCGAAGAAGGAGTTGCGTGGGTGCTGGAAGCCGATAAAGCCCTGATCGGCATCAGTGAAGCCGTCGCCAACATCACCGATATGACCACCCAGATCGCGGCCGCGACTGAAGAGCAGTCGGCCGTCGCAGAGGAAATCAGCCGCAACATCACCACCATCGCAACCCTCGCCGATCAGACGTCTGAGCAAGCCAGGCATTCCGCCGAGGTAACCAAGGAACTAACACAGACAGCTAAAACTCAGTATTCGCTGGTTGAGCGCTTTAACCGATAGCCCCTGCTCTTACTGATCAGGGATCTAAATAGAAAAAGCAGGATGATCAATCCTGCTGTTTACGTCAGTTATCTGCTCGACGCTCAAGATTAGCTATGGCGTAAACGGCCGAGAAGCTCACTTGTTCCTCTGCATCCAGCCGATCAACATAAAGGCGAGCCCTGGAATGAGCAGCCCGGGCGCCATGTCACTGAACGTTGCTTCGTTCAACAAGCCGGTCAAGCCAAAGCTGGATCCGCAAATGGCCAGCGGGATGCCGGTTAGAAACATGGGATTTCGAAATGCCTTATCCATAGCAAGATCTCCTTAACAATTTAGCTGACTGAACTATACCGTCTGTAGGTGAGAGGCTGGAATTGCTAAACGCCAGTGTCTAGTCCTGAAATAGGTTTACACCTGTTTCACCCTAACGCCCGATGCACCGCATCGGGCGTTTTGTATTTCAAAGACAGGTGCGGTCGCTCGCCGTTGTAGATCGATACCGACTCACTCACCATCTTCTTCGCTTGCGTCAAATCCTGCGGCCGCTGAAGCATAAGCTCTGTCTTCAGTATCCCGTTGACCCTCTCTGCCAAGGCATTTTGGTAGCAGTCATAGCCATCCGTCATTGAACATCGAATGCCGTATTTCGCGTGCAACGCTTGGTACATCCCCGAGCAATATTGGATACCTCTATCTGAGTGGTGCACCAACGGCTGCTCTGTCCGACGGTGCTTTACCGCCCAGCTCAGCGCGTGTGCTACCGACTCGGCATGAAGGCTTTCATGGACGTGATAGCCCACGATCTTTCGCGAAAAAGCATCCGTCACAAGGCTCAGATAAGCCACACCTTCCTGAGTTGGCAAATAGGTTATGTCAGCCACCCAGACTTGTTCCGGGCCGCAGGGAACAACCTGATCAGGACCTGGTTTGAGCAGGTTCGGGTGGCGGTGAAAGCGATGATGACTATTGGTCGTCTTGTGATAAGCCCGCTTGCGAGCCACCAATAAACGCCGTTCACGCAGAATCGAAAACAGCCGATCTCGCCCCACTTGCAGCTCAAGTTGAGGCTGGCATTGCAGCAAGTAATACAGCTTTCGGGTGCCCAGCCGCGGCTGCCGCAGGCGCTTTTGTTGAACGAAATCGGCAACTTTCTGATCCAGAACCAGACGAGCTGCATCGGCGCGATTGCGTTTGTAGTAAGCCTGGCGGCTTATCCCCATGAACTGGCAAGCCCTGCTGATGCTCAGGTTTTGGATTCGTTTTTGCGCGAGGACTTGCCGGGACGCTTTTTTACGACAGAGAGACCGTAGTCATTTTTCAAGACATCCACGACCGCCTCGAAAAACTGCGCTTTCTGATTGGACAGCGCCAACTGTTCTTCAAGCTCTTTGATGCGTTGTTCTGGCGTTAATGGTCGGTTTTTGTCGGGCATAGACCCCATCCTCGGCGAGCCAATGTATGTGCCTGGGCTCCAATCCTGCCGACCGTGCTTGCGTAACCACGTCAGAACGGTCGTTTTGCCTTGAATCCCGTAGCGCTCCTGAGCCTCTTTATAGCTCAGCTCGCCTTTTTCGACCTGATCGACTACCGACAATTTAAAGGTCAGCGTGTAGTCTCGCTGACTACGCCTTTTTGCTGATTCCATTACGTCCTCCTGAAAAACAGATCAGAAGGTGTAAACCTTATTCAGGACGGGACACAGACAACAAAAAAGGGCCCACCTTTCGGTGAGCCCTTCTAGACCGCCCAGCAGAGCGGATTTTGTTTGGTAGGCGCGATTGGACTCGAACCAACGACCCCCACCATGTCAAGGTGGTGCTCTAACCAACTGAGCTACGTGCCTGCTGTGAGGCGGCATTCTACGGAATTCCGGAGGGGTGTCAACACCTTTTTTCGAGCTAACCCTATGAATATGCAAAATATTTAATTTAGCGGCGGTTAAGAAGATTTTCCGGTGGCTGGCGGTCGATTTTTAACTCGGGTAGGATCGAGGCACTCGTAAAATATATTAAACAGAGGCAGCCGGATGGCGAACACCCCCTACCCCGAATCCTATTACGCCGCGTCGGCCAATGCGGTTCCGCCGCGCCCGGCCTTGCAGGATGACGTAGAGACTGATGTCTGTGTGATCGGTGCCGGTTACACCGGTCTGTCCTCAGCCCTGTTTTTGCTGGAGAACGGTTTCAAGGTCACGGTGCTGGAAGCCGCCAAGGTGGGTTTTGGTGCGTCGGGCCGTAACGGTGGACAGATCGTTAACAGTTATAGCCGTGACATTGATGTGATCGAACGCAGCGTCGGTCCCAAGCAGGCTCAGTTGCTGGGGCAAATGGCGTTTGAAGGCGGGCGGATCATTCGTGAGCGGGTCGCCAAATATAATATCCAGTGCGACTTGAAGGACGGTGGCGTGTTCGCTGCCATCACTGCCAAGCAGATGGGCCATCTGGAATCGCAGAAACGCCTGTGGGAACGTTTTGGTCATACGCAGCTTGAGTTGCTGGATCAAAAGCGCATACGTGAGGTGGTGGCCTGCGAGCAATACGTCGGCGGCATGCTCGACATGAGCGGCGGGCACATTCACCCACTCAACCTGGCATTGGGCGAAGCGGCGGCGGTCGAGTCGCTGGGCGGTACTATTTATGAGCAGTCGCCAGCGGTCCGCATTGAGCGCGGCGCAAATCCGGTGGTGCATACGCCGCAGGGCAAGGTCAGGGCCAAGTTCATTATCGTGGCCGGCAATGCCTATCTCGGCAATCTGGTGCCGGAACTCGCGGCCAAGTCGATGCCTTGCGGCACTCAGGTCATCACCACCGAGCCTTTGGGCGATGAAATGGCCAAGCGTCTGCTGCCGCAGGATTACTGCGTCGAGGACTGCAATTACCTGCTCGATTACTACCGCCTGACCGGCGACAAGCGCCTGGTCTTCGGGGGTGGTGTTGTCTATGGCGCGCGGGATCCGGCGAACATCGAAGCGATCATCCGGCCGAAGATGCTCAAGGCGTTCCCGCAACTCAAGGACGTGAAGATTGATTACGCCTGGACCGGCAATTTCCTGCTGACCCTCTCGCGCCTTCCTCAGGTCGGGCGGATCGGCGACAACATCTACTATTCCCAGGGTTGCAGCGGCCACGGCGTCACGTACACGCACCTGGCGGGCAAGGTGCTGGCCGAAGCGCTGCGTGGCCAGGCTGAGCGTTTCGACGCGTTTGCCGATCTGCCCCACTACCCGTTCCCCGGCGGGCAATTGCTGCGCACACCGTTTGCCGCGCTGGGTGCTTGGTATTACGGGCTGCGGGACAAGTTCGGGTACTAAGAACGACTGAAATCCTTTGTAGGAGCGAGCCTGCTCGCGAAGGCGGCGAAACAGTCAACATGGATGTTGGATGTGCCGGCCTCTTCGCGAGCAGGCTCGCTCCCACAAGGGGAATGGTGTCTAAAGTCGATCCCGTGCGATGCCGCTGCGGATTCGCAGAATGTCGGCGAGCACGGCGAGGGCAATTTCCGCAGGGGTTTTACTGCCCAGATTCAGGCCGATGGGCGCATGAATCCGCGCCAGCTCTGCGTCTCCCAACCCACCAATCCTGCGCAACCGCTCGAAGCGCTTCTGCGAGGTCTGCAGGGAGCCCATCACACCGATGTAAAACGCCTCGGTGCGCACGGCTTCCATCATCGCCAAATCGTCGATGCGCGGATCGTGAGTCAAGGCCACCACCGCGGTGTCGCTGTGGCAGCCGCCATCAGCAATGAACACGGACGGCAATTGACGACGAATCTCAACGTTTTCCAGCACGACACCTTCCAGCACCTCGTCGCGCGGATCACAGAGAATCACCTCGAACCCGAGGCCAACCGCAAACTCCGCGCACACCTGGGCGACGCTGGAATACCCCGCCAACAGCAAACGCTGAGCCGCGCCGATCCGCACGCGCACCCGATCAATCTCCCGTTCGATGCGCACGCCCTGCTCACGATCAGTGAATAGGCTGCGTGCACCGCTGGCCAGATCGATCTCGCGGATCAGCCGCCGCTGGCCGAGCAACGCTGACTCCAGTTCCCGCAAATGAGCCTGAACTTCACACCCGGATTCGAGCTTCTCCACCAGTACATCGAGCACACCACCGCAGGGCAAACTCACACGAGAATGCGGATCGTCGCCTTCGCCATAACGGACCACGCTGACCGCATCAACAAACGCGCCCTCGGCGACGCGTTCGAGAAAGTCTTCCTCGACGCAGCCGCCGGACAGCGAGCCGATCCATTGTCCGTCGGTGTTCACCGCCAACAACGAGCCCGGCGCGCGCGGCGCCGAGCCATAGGTGGCGAGCACCGTGCACAGCCAGATGCGCTGGCCGGCCATCGACCATTCCAGCGCCCGGCGCACGACTTGCAAATCGAGATGCTGCATGTCAGTGCGCCTTGTGCTCGAGTGGCGGTGCATCGGCGCGCAACGTCTGCACGTCGCTCACGGCCAGATCACCTGTCTGACCACCCCACCCTTGACGCAGGTAGTTGAGCAGATCGGTGAGTTGCTCGTGACTGAGCTTCTCAGCGAACCCCGGCATCGGTTGCATGTGTTCGAACCCGGTGAATTTCTGCTCACCAATGCCGTCGTCGATCACCCGCACCAGGTTGCGCGGATCTTCCAGGCGCAGCGTGGTGTTGCCGCGCATGGCCACGGCGATGTGCGGCTTGCCCTCGCCGCCGACCGCGTGGCAACCGGCGCAGACGTTCAGGTAATCCTGACGACCGCGCTGGGCGCTGGCACCGAGCTTGTCCAGCGGCACGTCGGTCAGTACCTTCGCGGTCGGCGGTTGATCGCCGAGCAGGAAGGTTGCCATTGCTGCCAGGTCCGGGTCATTGAGGCCTTGGGTGCTGTTGTGAAACACCGGGAACATCTCGTTGAACATCGTGCCCTGGGCGCTCATGCCGTGTTTGAGGAACGTGCTCAGGTCCTGATGATTCCAGCCCCGAGCGGCCAGGTCGTTGGCCAGCAGGCTAGGCGCCAGATAGCCGTTGAGCACGCCGCCGGTCATGCGTTTGTCCTGCCGCATCGCGCCCGGCAAGCCGCGCGGGGTGTGGCATTCGCCGCAATGACCGAGCACGTCAACCATGTACTGGCCGCGCTTCCAGGCTTCGCTTTTGCCGTCGGCCGGCGCCAGTTTCACGTCCTTGCCGTAGAGCATGTTCCAGCCCGTCAAGCCCAGGCGCACGTTGAACGGAAAGCTCAGGCTCGTGACCGGCGCTGCCCGTTCGATCGGCTCGACGGTTTTCAGGTACGCGTGAATCGCATCGGAATCTGCGCGCGGCATCAAGTGATAGGAGGTGTACGGCATCGCCGGGTACAGGTTCGCACCATCGCGACGCTTGCCCTCGGTGAGCGCGGCGAAGAATTCGTCATCGTTGTACAAACCGATGCCGTGCTCTTTGCTCGGGGTGATGTTGGTGCCGTAGATCGTGCCGAACGGCGAGACGATCGGCAGCCCACCGGCATACGGCGCGCCACCCGGCGCGGTGTGGCAGGCCATGCAATCGGCGGCGCGGGCGAGATAGGCACCACGAACGACTTGATCATCCGCATGAGCCAGCAACACAGACGCAGCCAGACCCACCGCCAACGCCAGACGGGACAGTAAATGCTTCATGCTCAACCCTCCTTGACCAGGCCGAGATCGGTCAGCACGTTGCGCGTCGCGCTGTAATACCGCACGTAGCCGGTGCAGCGGCAGATATGGTGACCGAGGCTGTCCTCGATGACTTTTTCCAGCTGGCTTTTGACGATGGGCTGACGTTGCAGCTTCTCCACCAACACCGTCGCGGCATTTACAAAACCCGGTGCGCAGTAGCTGCACTGGAAGGCAAATTCATCGACGAAGCGCTGCTGGATCGGATTGAGTTCAGTGACCTGGCCCTGTTCATCGCGGGTCGCGTGGCCTTCAATGGTCCGCACTTTTTTGCCTTCGAAATAGTGCGCACCGGTGATGCAGGTGCGTACTTCTTCGCTGGTGCCGTCCGGGTTGTCGACGATCACTACGCAGGCGTGGCAGATGCCCTGGCCGCAGCCCAGGCGCGAGCCGGTGAGGTTTTTGTATTCGTGCAGGTAATCGATCATCGGCAGGTCATCAGGGATGTCCACCGGGCCGACGGATTGACCATTGAGGGTCAGTTGAAGCGGACGGTTAGCCATTGAGGGCCTCCTTGATGCGGGCAGAAGTGATAGGCAGGTCGCGGACCCGTTTGCCGATGGCATGCGCCACAGCGTTACCGATGGCACCGACCACCGGGATCATCACCACTTCGGCGATGCCCTTGGATGGATCGCTCGGCGACAGCGGCGGCAGGATCTCGGCCGTCTGCGTCCACACCGCTACGTGTCGCGCCATTGGCAAGCGGTAGCGGTTGAAATTCCAGTCACCCTCCCCCGGCCCGCCTTCGTACAGCGGCATCTCCTCCATCAGCGCATGGCCGATGCCCATGGCGATCCCGCCTTCGAGCTGGCCCTTGACCAGTTCTTCCACCAGCACCCGACCGCACTCGACCCACGAGTGATGGTTGAGCACCTGCACTTCGGCGGAGCCCTTGTTCACTTTCAGTTCCACCAGCGTCGCCACCGGGCTGTAATAAGTCACCGCCGCGTTGTTCAACTGCGTGTCCGGGTAATGCACGTTCTGGCGATCCAGCAAGTGAAAACCGGCGCTGTTCATCTGTGCCTTTTTCACGCTCGGCGCGCCGTCGCCGTACTTGACCGCCAAGCCGTCCAGCGGCAGACGTTCACGCACGCCGTCGATGCTGAACTCGGCCTCGGCCCAGCTCCAGCGGTTGAAACCGTGCACGGTCGCGCCGGTCACCAGGCCTTTTTCGTGGGCGTGCCTGGCCAGTTGCTCAAAGCTCAGCGGCTGCATGCCGTTGGCGGTGAGTCGGCCGTCGACCCAATGCGCATCTTCACGGCGCACCACATACGGGTTGGCCTGGCCGCCGTAAGGGCCCTGACCCCAGATCTGCAACGCCGCCGGCCACAAACCGTGGTTGAACAACACGCGCGCCGCTTCACGGGTGGCGTGGCTGAAGTAATAGGCGGAGTTGGTCGCCGATGAGGCCGAGGCGAGTTTGCCGACCCAGCGCGGATTGCGCAGCACAGTGTCCTGCTCGGCCTGGCTCATGAGGTACGGGTTGCCGCCGGTGATCAGCTGCAACTCTTTCCATTCGGTCTCGCCGGTCTTCACTTCAGTCGCCGGGACGCCAAGGAAATCCGCCACGACCAAGGCTTGCGAGGTGGACATGCCGGTGCCGATTTCGATACCGATGTGGCGCAGGGTGATGTGCCCATCAGCGGTGAATTCGATGCTGGCCATCGGCGCTTCGGAACCGGTGCCGAAGTCTTTCTGGCAGATGGCAAAACCGACGCCGTACCAGTTGTCCGGGTCCCGGGCTTCGCGCTGCTTTTTGATCGCGTCGCGGTTTTTCCAGACTTCGTGGACAGCGGCTTTATCGAGAATTTCGTGCAGGCGCAACGCGCCTGCCGGCACCGCGCCCTGGGTGTTTTCCATGCCCGAGACCATGGCGTTTTTCTTGCGCAGATCAATGGCGTCAATGCCGAGGCGATCGGCAATCTCATCGACCATCATCTCGGTGGAGGCCATGCTTTGCAGGGTGCCGTATCCACGCATCGACCCCGCTTCAACGGCGCGGGAATGGTAGGCGGTGACCTGCAAATCGTTCTGCGGCATGTAGTAGATCGACTGCGCCGCCGTGGCGCCAACCGCCGCCACAGAGGGGCTGTAGTTGATCCGTCCACCGCCGTCGACGTTCATCTCGGCGCGGAAAATCTTGAAGCTGTGATCGGTCTTGTCCACCGCCAGTTGGTAGCGGATGTCGAACGGGTGACGCTTGATGCCGCTCTGGAACTGCTCGTAGCGATCGTTGGCCAGACGCACCGGCACACCGGCGCCGTACAACGCCGCAAGCGCCGCGTAGTACACGAAAATGTTGTGATCTTTGGAGCCATAACCGACGGTGTAGCCCGGGTGCATGTTCAGGTTGGCCAGGCCGAAACGCGACGGTGCGATCATCTTCGCGGTTTCGGTCGCGGTCTCCAGCGGGCACTGGGTGGCGACGACAAAATGCAGGGTTTTGGTCGCCGGGTCGTACCAGCCGTTGCCGTTGTCCGGTTCCATCGCCGCCGGTTCGATCGACGGGGTTTTGTAACGCTCGTCGAACACCAGCCAGTTGTCTGGCGGCGTGTCGATTTGCTGCTTCATGCGCTCGGCGTAGAACAAGCCGCGCTCGGTCAGGTTGCCGTGCAGGTTCGGTTGGGAATTCCACACCGGACGACGGTTGCGCAGCATTGGGAACAGGATCGAATCCTTCAGGCTGGCGAATTCGTCTTCATCCGCCGAGGTCGCCCCACCGACGCGCACGTAGCGGAAACTGCCGTAGGGATCGCCTTCATAGAACGGCACTTTGTCGCCGTAACGAATCGCTTTGTCATTGAATTTGAGTCTGGCCTTGGCCTGGCGGAAGCGTTCGAAGTCGTTCCAGATCAGGATCGCCACGGGATGGCCGATGAACATCGGCACCTTGCCCTCCGGCAGCAGCGGATCCGGCGCGTGCTCTTCCGGGAAGGCGATGCCGTCCTTGTCCAGGTCGGCGGCGGTGACGATGCGGTCCGGCTGCAAGTCGGCGCCGAGCCACGTCAGGTCGTAACCGGCATAAATGCGATCGGCCTTGGTGGTCTTCAGCAGCATGGCGTGGCCTTGTTGCTGCGGCCAGCCCGGCATGTCCTTGGCGCGGATGTCACGGGCAAACACTTTGCTGCCGCAGACCTTGGACAAGGCATCGTTACGCGAGCGCGCCTTGCCGTTGTTGCCGAGCCATTGCTCGGACGGCACGGTCACGCTGTTTTCCATCAAGGCCGCCAGCGCCTGACTGCTGAGCGGCGTGAGCGTCACGCTCACACCCGCCACCAGCCCGCCCTGAAGGAACGAGCGCCGGGATATTTCACGGTTGGACATGGATCATCCTCTGGGCGGTTATGGGTCCGCCCTTCTGGTTATGTTCTGGGGATCTCGAGTCTTGCAGAAGCCCTTTTTGACGAAGCAAAGGGCTGTGTTGACAGTGCAAAGCTGACCGAAAGGTTAACTTTATAGATATATCGGCTTGTAGAAAACAACTGGCAACAAAAATCTGACCAAATAATCAGAAAACCGCCGCTTTCCGGCGAAGCAAATCGATGAACAAACCCAACTCCCGGCTGATGTGTTCGCCCTTGCGCAGCAACAATCCGAATGGCGCCAGTTGCACATCCAGCTCCACCGGCAGCGCCACCACCAGACCCATTTTCAGGTAGTCGCGCAACGCGGTTTCCGAGAGCACCATGATGGCGTCGGTCAGTTGAATCAGTTGCTGCATCGAGTACACCGAGCTGCATTCGATGATGTCGGCGGGTGTCGGCAAGGCCAGGCGCTGCAAGGCCTGATCCAGCCCGATGCGCGCCGGGCTGGTTTCCGGCTGCAGGATCCACGGCCAGCCGCTGACCAGTTCCGAGAGTTCGAGCGTTTCCCGTTGCACCAAGGGATGACCGGCGTGAACGACAACCAGCAACCGTTCGTTGCCCAGTTGTTCGAACTCGTAATGTTCGCTGTCGGTGGCAGCGTTGCGACGGGCAATGGCGAGGTCGATGCGGCCCTGCTCCAGCAACTGGATCACCTGATCGCTGGTGTCGCCCATGATGCGAATGCGCAACTGCGGATTGAGCGCCTTGATTTCGGCAATCGAATCCATCACCAGGTCCGGTGCGGCGCCCATGATGGTGCCGATGGACAGATAACCGTAACCGCCCTGCTGCCGCGCGATCAGGTCTTCGGCGCAGCGGTCGAGGCCGCTGAGGGCGGATTCGGCGAAACGAATCAACTCGCTGCCCAGTGCTGTTGGCCGCATTCCGCGCGGCAGGCGCTCGAACAGGTCGCAGCCGAACATGTCTTCAATCTCATGCAGCATCCGGGTCGCCGCCGGTTGCGACATGTTCAGGCTTTGCGAGGCGCGGTGCAGGTTCTGGCTGCTGCTGAGCGTCACCAGCATGTGCAAATGCTTGTAGCGCAGACGGTTGAGCAGGCTGCGGGAGATGATCGGCGTGGTCATGGCGGGCCTTTGTTATCGATACCCTCGAGGTATCAGTTGTGAGCTAGATTCGATTTGTAACGCATCGATCCGCGGCCGTACAGTCTTTCCCATAAGAACAAATGCCCTACCAAAGGAAAACTGCGATGAAGACTCTACCTGCGCCTCTGCTCGCCAAAATTTCCTGGCGGCTGCTCCCCTTCCTGCTACTGATGTACATCATGGCCTTCCTCGACCGCGCCAACGTCGGGTTCGCCAAGCAAGCCTTTCAAGCCGACACCAACATCAGCGACGCCGCCTTCGCCTTCGGCGCCGGGGTGTTTTTCGTGGGTTACGCGCTGCTTGAAGTGCCGAGCAATCTGATCCTGCACCGTGTCGGCGCCCGCCTGTGGATGTGCCGGATCATGGTGACCTGGGGGCTGGTCTCCGCCGCCATGGTCTTTGCCCACACCGAAACCAGTTTCTACGTCCTGCGCTTTTTGCTGGGCGTGGCCGAGGCCGGTTTCTTCCCCGGCGTGATCCTTTACCTCACCTACTGGTTCCCCAGCGCCGCGCGCGGCAAAGCCATGGGTTTTTTCTACTTCGGTGCACCGCTGGCGTTCATCTTTGGCAGTCCGTTGTCTGGCTTGCTGTTGGAGCTGGACGGATTTGCCGGCGTCCACGGCTGGCAATGGCTGTTCGCGGTTGAAGGCTTGATGGCCACGGCGGTGGGCGTCTGGGCTTATTGGTATCTGGACAATCGCCCGGCCGACGCGAAGTGGCTGACGGTTGAAGAACGCCAGCAAGTGCAAGGCATCCTCGATCAAGAAGATAGCCACAAACAGAATCATGGCCGCAGCCTGCTCAATGTTCTGTGCCAACCCTCAGTTCTGTACTTGTGCCTGATTTATCTGCTGATTCAGGCCAGCGTCTACGGCGTGGTGTTCTATCTGCCGACCCAGGTCGGCGGGCTGCTGGGCACAAAGGTCGGGCTGATGGTCGGACTGGTCACGGCGATCCCATGGATCTGCGCGATAGTCGCGGCGTACCTGATCCCCGGCTACAGCGACCGCACCGGCGAACGTCGCCGCACCGCCTGCCTGACGTTGCTGATGTCCGCAGCCGGAATCGCCTGCTCGGTGACCTTCGCCAGCCCGTTCCTCGGCATCGTCGCCCTGTGTTTCGCCGCTTCGGGTTTCATCGCTGTGCAACCGGTGTTCTGGACCTTTCCTTCCAGCTATCTCGCCGGCAGCGCCGCTGCAGCCGGGATTGCCCTGATCAACTCGTTCGGCGCCCTCGGCGGCTTCATCGCCCCGGTCCTGAAGAACTGGGCCGAAGGCGCCTTCCATTCACCGGCCGCAGGCTTATACGTACTGGCCGGCACCACCGTCATCGCCGCGTTGCTGGTCCTGGGCATCCGTTCACCCGTCCAGAAACCTTCCAACACACCGGCCACCGTTTAACCTGAGGAGTCACACCATGGGCATTCCAACCATCAAACACGTCCGCGCCTTCACGTTGAGAGGCGGCGGCGCGGATTATCACGATCAGGCGGACGGTCACTGGATCGACGATCACATTGCCACGCCGATGAGCAAATACCCCGAGTACCGCCAGAGCCGCCGCACCTTCGGCATCAACGTGCTCGGCACGCTGGTGGTCGAGATCGAAGCCAGCGACGGCACGGTCGGTTTCGCCGTCACCACCGGTGGCGAGCCTGCCGCGTACATTGTCGAAAAACACTTGGCGCGTTTCCTCGAAGGCGCACGGGTCACCGACATCGAAAAAATCTGGGACCAGATGTACCAATCGACCCTGTATTACGGTCGCAAAGGCATCGTCATCAACACGATCTCCGGGGTTGATCTGGCGTTGTGGGACTTGCTCGGCAAGATCCGCAAAGAGCCGGTGCATCAGTTGCTCGGCGGTGCGGTGCGCGACGAATTGCAGTTCTACGCCACCGGCGCCCGTCCGGACCTGGCGCAGAAAATGGGCTTCATTGGCGGCAAGATACCGTTGCATCACGGCCCGGCCGAAGGCGAGGAAGGCCTGCGCAAGAACCTCGAAGAACTGGCGACCATGCGCGAGCGGGTGGGCCCGGACTTCTGGCTGATGCTCGATTGCTGGATGAGCCTGGACCTCAACTACGCCACCAAGCTGGCGGTCGGCGCCCACGAGTACGGTTTGAAGTGGATCGAAGAGGCTCTGCCGCCGGACGATTACTGGGGCTACGCGGCCCTGCGCAACAACGTGCCCAAAGGCATGCTGGTGACCACCGGCGAACACGAAGCCACTCGCTGGGGTTTCCGCATGCTCCTGGAAATGGGCTGCTGCGACATCATCCAGCCGGACGTCGGCTGGTGCGGCGGGATCACCGAACTGGTGAAGATTTCCGCCCTGGCCGATGCCCACAACGCGCTGGTGATTCCTCACGGTTCTTCGGTTTACAGCTACCACTTCGTCGCCACCCGGCATAACAGCCCGTTCGCCGAGTTTCTGATGATGGCGCCGAAGGCTGACGAAGTGGTGCCGATGTTCCACCCGCAATTGCTCGGCGAACCGGTTCCGGTGAACGGCCGCATGCGCCTCTCGGCACTCGACCAGCCAGGTTTCGGCGTGACCCTGAACCCGGAATGCCAACTGCATCGGCCGTACAACCGCTGAGAAAGGACCCCGCTATGAACATGCCTCACAACGCTTTCAAGGCCGCGCTGAAAAATCCGGCGACCCAGTACGGAATCTGGGCCGGTTTCGCCACCGGCTACGCCGCCGAAATCGTCGCCACCACCGGTTACGACTGGATGCTGATCGACGGTGAACACGCGCCGAACACCGTGCCCGGCGTACTCGCGCAATTGCAGGCGGTGGCGCCCTACTCCACGGCGCCCGTGGTGCGTGCGGTGACGGGCGATGCCAACTTGATCAAGCAACTGTTGGATATCGGTGCGCAGACGCTGATGATTCCGATGGTGGAAACCGCAGAGCAAGCGGCCGCCCTGGTGCGCGCCATGCGTTACCCGCCCCACGGTGTTCGCGGCGTCGGCGGCGGTTTGACCCGCGCCACGCGCTGGGACGGCGTGCCCGATTACCTCAACACCGCCCATGAACAGTTGTGCCTGATCGTTCAGGTGGAATCGCGGATTGGCGTGGAAAACGTCGAAGCGATCGCCGCCGTCGAAGGCGTCGACGCGGTGTTTATCGGCCCGGCGGATTTGTCCATCGGCCTCGGCCATGCCGGCAACCCTGGCCATCCTGACGTTCAGGAACGCATCCAGCACGCAGTGAAAGCAACGCTCGCAGCCGGCAAGGCTTGCGGCATCCTCGCGCCGAACGAAGAAGACGCGCGCCGCTATCAAAGCTGGGGGTGTCAGTTCATTGCCGTGGCCATCGACATCAGCCTGCTGCGCCAAAGCGCCATGGCCACCCTGGCCCGCTATCGCACACCAGCCACCGAACACGCGCCGTCGCGCACTTACTGATCAGCCAAGGAGTCGCCCCAATGTCGTCCGTGCCCGTGTACGAAAACTTCATCAACGGCCAGTTCGTGGCCAGCACCGACCATATCGATGTGATCAACCCGGCCACGGGTGTCGTGCTGTCGAAAGTCCCGGCCTCGACGGCCGAAGACGTCGACCACGCCCTTGCCGCCGCGCGCGCCGCGCAAAAAGACTGGTCGCGCAAACCGGCGATTGAACGCGCCGGGCATCTACGCCGGATCGCCGCCAAGCTGCGGGAGAACGTCCAGCACTTGGCCCGCACCATCACCCTCGAACAAGGCAAGGTCAGCGGCCTGGCGGAAGTGGAAGTCAATTTCACCGCCGACTACCTCGACTACATGGCCGAGTGGGCCCGGCGCATCGAAGGCGAAATCATCACCAGCGACCGGCAGAACGAAAACATCTTTCTGTTTCGCAAACCACTGGGCGTGGTCGCCGGGATTCTGCCGTGGAATTTCCCGTTTTTCCTGATCGCCCGCAAGATGGCGCCGGCCCTGCTGACCGGCAATACCATCGTGATCAAACCCAGTGAAGAAACCCCGAACAACTGCTTCGAATTCGCCCGGCTGGTGGCCGAAACCGATCTGCCGGCGGGCGTGTTCAACGTGGTTTGCGGCGATGGTCGAGTGGGCGCAGCGCTCAGTGCGCACAAGGGCGTGGACATGATCAGCTTCACCGGCAGCGTCGACACCGGTTCGCGAATCATGGCCGCCGCCGCACCGAACATCACCAAACTCAACCTGGAACTGGGCGGCAAGGCGCCGGCCATTGTGCTGGCGGATGCCGACCTTGATCTGGCAGTAAAAGCCATTCGCGATTCGCGGATCATCAACAGCGGTCAGGTGTGCAATTGCGCCGAGCGGGTGTACGTCGAACGCAAGGTCGCCGACTCGTTTATCGAACGCATCGCAGCGGCGATGAGCGCCACCCGTTATGGCGATCCGATTGCCCAGCCAGAGGTGGAAATGGGCCCGCTGATCAACCGTCAGGGCCTGGACAGCGTCAACCGCAAAGTGCGCACGGCCTTGAGCCAGGGCGCGAGTCTGATCAGCGGTGGGCAGATTGCCGATTTGCCGAACGGCTTTCACTTCCAGCCCACGGTATTGGCCGGGTGCAGCGCCGACATGGAGATCATGCGCGAAGAGATTTTCGGCCCGGTGCTGCCGATCCAGATTATCGACGACCTCGACGAAGCCATCGCCCTGGCCAACGACTGCGACTATGGCCTGACTTCGTCGATCTACACCCGCGACCTCAGTAAAACCATGCACGCAATGCGCGAGCTGGATTTTGGTGAGACTTACGTCAACCGCGAGAACTTCGAGGCCATGCAGGGCTTCCATGCCGGGGTGCGTAAATCCGGGATTGGCGGGGCGGATGGCAAGCATGGGCTTTACGAGTACACCCATACGCATGCGGTGTATTTGCAGGGCTGAGTCTTGCGGCGTTGCTGATGCCGCTATCGCGAGCAGGCTCGCTCCCACAGGGGATTGGTGTTGTTGATTAAATCTATGCAACAACACAAAACCAGTGTGGGAGCGAGCCTGCTCGCGATGGCGTCGGGTCAGTCAGCGCGATGCCGTCAGAAGTCGACGGTCGCCGAAAGCAGATAGGTCCGCGGTGTCGACAACGTCAACCCTGGCTCACTGTCATCCGACGCCCCGGCCGAACTCCAGTAGCGCTTGTCGGCCACGTTCTCGATATTGGCGCGCAATGTGATGTTATTTTCCTCGACCTTGAACGCGTAGCGTGCGCCCACGTCGAAACGCTCCCACGAGTCGATCTCCTTGTTGTTGGACTGGTCCAGATACTGCGAACTGGAATAGATGCCCCGGCTGGTGAGGGTCAGGCCCTGCACGGTCGGCACGTCCCACTCGGCGCCCAGGTTGACGTTGTATTTCGGAGTGGCCGGCGCCCGGTTGCCGTCGAAGGTGCCATTGGCGGTGTTGGTCAACTCGCTGTCGATATACATGACGCCGCCGAGCAGGCGGAAACCCTCGAGTGGCTCACCGAACACACTCAGTTCCACACCCGTGTTTTCACGCTTGCCGTTCGGGCCGAAAACCCGCGTGGTGGCGTTGGTCTCATAGGCTGGCTGCTTGATCCGGAACACCGCAGCGGTCATGGCAAACGCGCCGGCGTCATACTTGGCGCCGACCTCGACCTGGCGGCTGATGAATGGCGGGAAAATCTCGTCTTCGTTGATCGAGGTCGACGGCGCGATCTTGCCTTGGCTCAGGCCTTCCATGTAGTTCGCGTACAGCGACAGCTTATCGGTGGCCTTGAACAGGATGCCGCCCGACGGCGAAACCTTTTCCTCGTCGTAGGCGGTGTCGCCTTTGACGTTATCCGACCAGTCGTCGACCTTCACCCGCTGCCAGCGGGCGCCCAGGGTCAGCAGCAAACGGTCATCGAAGAATCCCAGGGTGTCGGACAAGGCCACGCCGCTGAAGCGGTTCTCGGTATAGACCTTCGGATCCTGGCGCGTCGGCCTGACCGGCGTCGGTGTTTCCACAGGGTTGTAGAGGTTGCTGGGGGCCGCCGCGTAACGTGCGCCGCCATTTTCGAAGTCCATGTAGAAATAACTGGCCGCCAGGTTCACCTCATGGCTCACCGGGCCGGTATGAAACCAGTTGCGCACCCCAGCCGTGGCCGTCCGGACGTTTTCGTCACGGGTGAAATCACGGGGTTGAACGCTGAAATCGCCCTTGTCGTTGGTGACCGCGACGGCATGCCGGAGAAAGTCATGATTGCTTTTGCGCGCGCCCACACCGCCGTAGAGCATGACGGAATCGTTGACGTCGAATTCGGCGTTCACCGTGCCAAAGGTGTCGTTGGTACTCGCCTTGCTCCAGGGTTGTGCATAGTTGTGACGCACATCGCTGGCATGTGGAACCTGCGCGTTGGCGTTGACCTGCACCCGCTCCTGCGGCGCGTCGGTATCACGCTCGGTACGGCCGACGTCCGTCGAGAGACGCAGGCGTTCACCGCGAAAATCCAGGCCCAGCACGGCCATCTCGCGGTCGACATTCTGCTGATCCCATTCGGTGTCGCCGGACTGCTTCACGCCATTGAAACGAATGCCGAACTTGTTATCTTCACCAAAGCGCCGGCCAACATCCACTGCGCCGCCGACCTGGCTGTCGGAAGCGTACATACCGGTAAACGAAGTAATGGGCTTGTCGGTGGCGCGCTTGGCCACCACGTTGATCCCGCCACCCACGCTGCCCCGCGGCGAGATGCCGTTGATCAGTTGGCTCGGACCTTTGATCACATCGACACGATCGGCCATCTCCATATCAATCGTATAAGTCGGCAACACGCCGTAGAGACCGTTGTAGGCGACATCACTGTTGAACAGACTCAACCCTCGAATGGTGAACTGCTCATAGCGCCCACCCGCCGGGTTCGTGGCACGAACCGATGGATCGTTGGCGATCAGGTCGCCCAAGGTCCGCGCCTGCTGGTTCTTGACCACCTCGCTGGTGTAGGTGGTCATGCTGAACGGCGTTTCCATGAAATCTTTGGAGCCCAGCAAGCCTTGCGAACCGCGACGCGCGACCTGGCCGCCGGCATACGGATCACCGCCCACCGGGTCGATGGAACCGAGAATCGAGGTGGCGCCGAGTTGCAGACCGCTGCCTTCGGGCGCCGAGGTCAGGATGTAGGCCTGCTCGCCCACCGGTTGCAGTTGCAGACCGGAACCCTGCAACAGCCGCGCAAAGCCCTCCTCCACGGCGAACTCGCCGGACAGACCGGGGCTGTTGCGACCGCTCACCAGCGCCGGGTCCACAGACAGATTGACCCCGGCCAGACCCGCGAAACGGGTCAGCGCTGCACCAAGGCTGCCTGCCGGCACCTGATAACTGCGTCGAGGCGCGTCTTCGGCCCAACCGGCGGTGATAAACAACGGACAGGCACTGAGGCTCAGCAACAGGCTCAAGTGCATTAACGGGCGCAGGCGGGATGAAGCCAAACGCGGACTCGACGGGAACACTGCGGGCATTGAAGAAGCTCTCTTGATTCGTTCACTTGCCTTGAATGACAAGCAACGCGAAAAAAGGGGACACCCTTCAAACACTATTTTTGCGCGGCAGTAGCGTGACCCAATAACGCGTACGCGAATGCACCTCCAGCGGCAAGCTGGCCGCTAACAGCGTGAGGATACGATCGGTGTCTTCCAGGCGAAAACTGCCGGTGACACGCAGGGATTCCAGTTCCGGCTCCCAGCGCAGCACACCCGGGCGATAGGTGCTGAGTTCACGCAGGAAATCCCCCAGAGGCTGGTTCTGTGCCATCAACACACCGTCTCGCCAGCCTGGAGCAAGCACGTCGAAGGGCTCCACAGCGCCGGCACCTGCCGCCTGAAGGCTGACTTGCTGGCCTGCGCGCAGTGAAAAGACCGGTCCGCGCAAAGGCTCCAACTGCACCGCGCCGTTGAGCACCGACACCCGGCAACCCGTCGGCCACTGGCGAACACACACTTCGCTCTGACTGACGACTACCTGGCCGAAGTGAGTCTGGATCGTCAGCGGCGACGAACCGGGGACTTTCAGGGCTATTTCGCCCTCCACGAGCTTCAGTAGCCGAGTGCTCAGATCGATATCGACGGCGCTCGCGGTGTTCAATTGCAGCGAGCTGCCATCGGCCAACCGGACTTTCTTGCCCTCGCCGGTCGCCGTGCGCAGGTCGGCGCCCCAGACATCCAAAGGCAACTGCCGACTGATCAGCCAGGCAGTCGGCACCAACGCCACCGCTCCCACGGCGCGCTTGAGCACCGCACGCCGGCTCGGCTGCGGCCTATCCAGACTGGCCATCGCCAATGCTGACGGCAGGTCGCTAAAACGTTGACGCAAGCGTTGCGCTTTCTGCCAGGCCTGTTCGTGACTGGAATGGCTGTCACGCCAGGTCTGCAACTCGGCACGGTCCTGCTCATTGGCAGTGCCCGATTCCATCAGCGCCAGCCACTGCGCGGCAGCCCGCATGACGTGGCGGGCGTCGGCCGAAGGGGCTGAACCGATCACAGGTCCACCAGCAGGCAGTGTTCGTAGGCTTGGGCCATGTAGCGCTTGATCGTGCGTTCGGAGACTTGCAGGCGCTCGGCGATTTCCTGGTAACCCAGGCCTTCCAGTTGGCTCCAGAGAAATGCCCGTCGTACCGGAGTCGGCAATCCATCGAGCAATTCGTCGAGGGCTTGCAGGGTTTCCAACAGAATCCAGCGCTGCTCGGGGGATGGCACGCAGTCTTCAGGCAGCAGCGCCAGGGCGTTGAGGTAAGCCTGTTCGAGGCTGCGGCGCTTGTAGAAGTTGGTCAGCAGCCGTTTGCCCACGGTCGCCAGGTAGGCGCGGGGCTCTTGCAGGTCAGCAATGTGCTGGGAGCTGGCGAGCACACGCACGAACGTATCCTGGCTCAGGTCCGCCGCATCATGACCATTGCTCATGCGCCGCCTCAACCAGTTTTCGAGCCAGCCGCGATGGTCGCGGTACAAGTCATGGAAGGTTTGCTCCTCCGGCATCGCTGCATCGCTCATTTCAAGAAGCCCTGTGCCAAGGAGTTATCGTAAATGAGAGTGATTCTAATTAATGTCAGGCGTGCGAAGGAAGCCCTTTATGCATCGACTGAGCAGAAAGGTTCATTGGGGAGGGTATGGAGGAGAGAAAAGCCAAATCGCAGACACAAAAAACCCCGGTCTTTCGACCAGGGTCTTTGCTATCGACTCGAAGATTGCCAGCGGCTCTCTTCGTAGCTCCAAGGCGTTCAGCGGGCCTTGAGGCAGATATGGCGCAGCGGACGGGACTCGAACCCGCGACCCCCGGCGTGACAGGCCGGTATTCTAACCGACTGAACTACCGCTGCGTATCGCTTTGAGCTGACGCTCAATTAACTCGTCTGACTGAAAGCTCCGAGACTTTTCAATCTCTCTTTCAATCTCGAATCAGGTCAAGCCTGACTCGGAAAATATGGCGCAGCGGACGGGACTCGAACCCGCGACCCCCGGCGTGACAGGCCGGTATTCTAACCGACTGAACTACCGCTGCGCGTCGGTGGAGGCTTTTAACAGCTTCCATCTTGCTCTCGCAAGACTCTCGGATTTGGTGGGTGATGACGGGATCGAACCGCCGACATTCTGCTTGTAAGGCAGACGCTCTCCCAGCTGAGCTAATCACCCGTTTGCATCTCCGAGGCCGCGAAATTTACGCAGGTAGCGAACCTAAGTCAATAGCAGGATTGAAGTTTTTTCAAAACAGCTCCAAGTACAAGCTTCAAGCGGCAAGTAAAAGCAGGATCGCGTATTCAGGGCTTGCACGGGCTCGCATTTACTTGCCGCTTGTAGCTTGAGACTTGCAGCTTCTACTTGTAGACCATCTTCTTGGTCATGCCGCCATCGACCACAAATTCCTGGCCCGTGACGAACCCGGCATTCTTCGACAACAGCCACGCCACCATCGCCGCGACGTCTTCGACAGTCCCGACCCTGCCCGCCGGATGCTGGGCATGGTCGGCATCGGTCAGGGGGGCTGCACGTCGTGCCGCCGGGTCTCGCGCGTCGATCCAGCCAGGGCTGACCGCGTTGACGCGTATTTCCGGCCCAAGGCTGATGGCCAACGCGTGAGTCAGGGCCAGCAGGCCGCCCTTGCTCGCCGCGTAAGCCTCTGTATCAGGCTCTGATTGCCCGGCACGGGTCGAGGCCAGGTTGACGATCGCACCGCTGTGAGCGCGCAGATACGGCGCACAGTGTTTGGCCAACAGCATTGGCCCACTGAGATTGACCGCCAGCACCCGGTTCCAGTAAGCCAGGTCGAGGCTTTCCAGCGTGATGTTGTGCGGGTCGGCCACCGCCGCGTTGCACACCAGCGCATCCAGACGCCCGAATTGACCCAGCACCTCGGCAACGCCCAGCGCCACTTGCCCCTCGTTCGAGACGTCCATGGCGACGAACCAAGCGTTTGCGCCCAGCACTTTTGTCACCTTCGAACCACGCTCTCGATCAAGATCGGTCAGCACCACCTGCCAGCCTTCGCTGATCAGCCAGGCCGCGATCCCCAACCCGATGCCGCGTGCAGCACCGGTGACCAGTGCAACGCGGCCATGGGTGCCGGTACCCGGCGTCGCCAACTCGATCACAAGGCCGCCAACCCGCGCGCCAGATCGGCTTGCAGGTCTGCCACGTCTTCCAGACCGACAGCGATACGGATCAGGCTGTCACGAATGCCCGCCGCTTCACGCTCTTGCGGCGCCAGACGGCCGTGGGAGGTGGTGCTCGGGTGCGTGATCGTGGTTTTGCTGTCGCCCAGGTTGGCGGTGATCGAAATCAGACGGGTCGCATCGATAAAGCGCCAGGCGCCCTCTTTGCCGCCCTTGACCTCGAAACTCACCACGGCGCCGAAACCTTTCTGCTGGCGCAGCGCCAGTTCGTGCTGCGGATGGCTCTTGAGGCCGGCGTAATGGACTTTCTCGATGCCATCCTGCTGTTCCAGCCACTCGGCCAGTTGCTGGGCGTTGGCGCAATGCGCCTTCATGCGCAGGCTCAGGGTTTCCAGCCCCTTGAGGAAGATCCAGGCGTTAAACGGGCTCAGGGTCGGCCCGGCGGTGCGCAGGAAACCCACCACTTCTTTCATCTGCTCGCTGCGACCGGCGACAACGCCGCCCATGCAACGGCCCTGGCCGTCGATGAACTTGGTCGCCGAGTGCACGACGATGTCCGCGCCCATCTTCAGCGGTTGTTGCAACGCTGGGGTGCAGAAACAGTTGTCGACCACCAGCATCGCGCCTTTGGCATGAGCGATTTTCGCCAGCTCGGCAATGTCTACCAGCTCTGCCAATGGATTGGACGGCGACTCGACGAACAGCAATTTGGTGTTGGCCTTGATGGCTGCGTCCCAACCGGACAGGTCCGCCAAAGGCACGTAGTCGACTTCGATGCCGAAGCGCTTGAAGTACTTTTCGAAGAGACTGATGGTCGAGCCGAACACGCTGCGCGACACCAGCACGTGATCACCAGCGCTGCACAGGCTCATGACCACCGCCATGATCGCTGCCATGCCGGTGGCCGTGGCGACCGCTTGCTCGGCGCTTTCCAGCGCGGCAATGCGCTCTTCGAACGCGCGAACGGTCGGGTTGGTATAGCGCGAGTAAACGTTGCCCGGCACTTCACCGGCAAAGCGCGCCGCCGCATCGGCAGCGGTACGGAATACGTAGCTTGAAGTGAAGAACATCGGATCACCGTGTTCGCCTTCCGGCGTGCGGTGCTGACCGGCGCGTACGGCCAGGGTATCGAACGCTACGCCTTCGAGGTCGCTGTCCAGCCGACCGGCATCCCAATCCTGACTCATGCTGTCACTCCTTGCCTTGTTCTTTATAAGTAGATACAAAACCGGCCCCTCAGGGCCGGTAGTTACTCAGTTGTTGTACAGATCAATGATCGCGCTGACGGCCTGCGTCTTGACCTTGGAGGCATCGTTACGTGCCTGCTCGATCTTGTTCAGGTAAGCCTCGTCGACGTCACCGGTGACGTACTGGCCGTCGAACACCGCACAATCGAACTTCTCGATCTTGATCTTGCCGCCACCGACCGCTTCGATCAAGTCAGGCAAGTCCTGATAGATCAGCCAGTCGGCGCCGATCAGGTCGGCAACGTCCTGGGTCGAACGATTGTGGGCGATCAGCTCGTGAGCGCTCGGCATGTCGATACCGTAGACGTTCGGGTAGCGAACGGCCGGTGCTGCGGAGCAGAAGTAGACGTTTTTCGCGCCGGCTTCACGGGCCATCTGGATGATCTGCTTGCACGTGGTGCCACGAACGATCGAGTCGTCCACCAGCATCACGTTCTTGCCGCGGAATTCCAGTTCGATGGCGTTGAGCTTCTGGCGTACGGATTTTTTCCGTGCAGCCTGGCCCGGCATGATGAAGGTCCGGCCAATGTAGCGGTTTTTCACGAAGCCTTCGCGGAACTTGACGCCCAGGTGGTTCGCCAGCTCCAGGGCCGCAGTGCGGCTGGTGTCCGGGATCGGGATGACCACGTCGATGTCGTGTTCAGGACGTTCGCGCAGGATCTTCTCGGCGAGCTTCTCGCCCATGCGCAGACGGGCCTTGTACACCGACACGCCGTCGATGATCGAGTCCGGACGCGCCAGGTAGACGTGTTCGAAGATGCACGGGGTCAGGGACGGGTTGGTCGCGCACTGACGGGTGTGCAGCTTGCCATCTTCAGTGATGTAGACCGCTTCGCCTGGTGCCAGGTCGCGAATAAGGGTGAAGCCGAGCACGTCCAGGGAGACGCTTTCGGAGGCGATCATGTACTCGACGCCTTCGTCGGTGTGACGCTGACCGAAGACGATCGGGCGGATGCCGTGCGGGTCGCGGAAACCGACGATGCCGTAACCGGTCACCATTGCCACGACCGCATAACCACCGACGCAACGGTTATGCACGTCGGTTACAGCGGCGAATACGTCTTCTTCGGTAGGCTGCAACTTGCCGCGCTGGGCCAGTTCGTGCGCGAACACGTTGAGCAGCACTTCCGAATCGGAGTTGGTGTTGACGTGGCGCAGGTCAGATTCGTAAATCTCCTTGGCCAGCTGTTCAACGTTGGTCAGGTTACCGTTGTGCGCCAGGGTGATGCCGTAAGGCGAGTTGACGTAAAACGGTTGAGCTTCGGCCGAGGTCGAGCTGCCCGCGGTCGGGTAACGCACATGGCCAATGCCCATGTGACCGACCAGGCGCTGCATGTGACGCTGATGGAACACGTCACGCACCAGGCCATTGTCCTTGCGCAGGAATAACCGGCCATCATGGCTGGTCACGATACCGGCAGCGTCCTGGCCGCGGTGCTGGAGGACGGTTAGCGCGTCATACAGCGCCTGATTGACGTTCGACTTACCGACGATACCGACGATGCCACACATGCGACGCAACCCCTACTTAATGGATCTGAACTGAACACAACTCACTGAGGCGTTTTGGCCGTCGGCAAGAGGTGCTCCTTGAACGGTATCTCAGCGGGTACGCTGATACCGCTGGCAAGCCACTGACTGCTCCACCCGAGGATCAGGTTTTTGGACCAGTCTGCGACCAATAGAAATTTTGGCACGAGCTGTGACTGTTGCCACCACCCGTCCTGCTGTACCGGCCCCAGGCTCAACAGCCCGACCGCCACGACCACCAGCAACACGCCACGCGCGGCGCCGAAGGCCATGCCGAGGAATCGATCGGTCCCGGATAGCCCGGTGACGCGTACCAACTCGCCGATAAGATAATTGATCATTGCGCCTACGATTAACGTGACGATAAACATGATGGCGCAGCCCGTGATCACACGAGCTGATGGCGTTTCGATGTATCCGGCGAGGTGCTCGGACAATGCACCACCGAACATCCAGGCGACGACTCCTGCGATGATCCAGGTCACCAGCGATAATGCTTCTTTGACGAAGCCGCGGCTCAGACTGATCAATGCGGAGATGGCGACGATTGCAACGATCGCCCAGTCAACCCAGGTAAATGGCACAGTGCAGCCTACAGACGGATAAGGCGGCGCATTTTAGCAGAGCGCATGGCTATCGGTAAGCTGCGATTGTCAGTGCATTTCAAATCGGGGCGATAGTTTTAGTTGCGCTCAGGCTGGAAACGCACCACAAACCCCTTGAGGTTCTTCTGGCGGCCCAACAAGTCGCGCAGGCGATCCGCTTCGGCGCGCTCGATCAGCGGCCCGACAAACACCCGATTCTTGCCATCGGCCGTGCGGATATAGGCGTTATAGCCCTGACTGCGCAGGTCTTTTTGCAAACTTTCTGCGCTTGCACGGCTCGACAGACTGGCCAGTTGCACCGACCAGCTGACCGACAGGCCATTGGCATCGACGCGGCTTTGAGTCGTGTCTGGCTTGCCCGGCGCGGCCGTAATCGGCTGGGCAGGCGGCGTGGTCGGCTGGGCAGGCTTGACCACAGGCGCGGGAGCGACCGGTTTGGTAGCAGGCGCAGCCGCGGCTGGCGCACTCGGGGTGATCGGCGCCACGGGTGCTTCTTGCTGAGCGATCTCGTCATCGCTTGGCACAGGTTCCTGAGGCAGCGCTTGTGGCTCGGGCACCACCACTGGCTCGACCTGCACTGGCGGCACCGAGGGTGCTTGCGGCGCAGCCGGGGCTTCGACCGTCACTTGACGCTGCTCATCCTGGCGGGAAAACAGCATCGGCAGAAAAATAACCGCCAGCGCCACCAGAACCAGGGCGCCAACCATGCGCTGTTTGTATGCCTTATCCAGCAATGCCATTTGCCGCTTCCTCCGTGGAGCGCCGGGCCAGCCATTCGAGGGCCTCGGCGACACAATAAAATGATCCGAACAACAGAATCTCGTCGTCGCTCGTTGCCAGTGCGCACTGCCCTTCCAGGGCGGCGGCCACACTGTCATAAGACGTTACCGCAGCGCCAAGGTTCTGCAACGCCGCCTGCAAATCGGCCACCGGGCGCGCACGCGGCGAATCCAGCGGCGCGACAGCCCATTGCTGGACACTAGCATTCAATTCACTGACAACACCATCCAGATCCTTGTCCGCCAACAAGCCAAACACCGCCAGACGCTTGCCGACCGGCGGACGAACGGCCAGACGGCGCGCCAGATACTCGGCTGCATGCGGGTTATGCCCCACATCCAGCAACAGGTTCAGACGCTTGCCCTGCCAGTCGATTTGACGGCGGTCAAGACGACCTGCCACCCGCGTCGCTGTCAGCGCATTGATTACTTGCGAATCGACCCACGGCAAACCGAGCAACAGGTAAGCCTGCAAGGCCAGTGCGGCGTTTTCCATCGGCAGATCGAGCAACGGCAGATCATGCAACTCGACCACTCGCCCTTGAGCGTCAAGACCGCGCCATTGCCAATTGTGATCGGTCACACCGAGGTCGAAATCGCGCCCACGCAGGAAAAACGGGCAATTGAGCTCGCGGGCTTTATCCAGCAGAGGTTGCGGAGGATTCAGGTCACCACAGAGCGCAGGCGCGCCCTGGCGGAAGATGCCGGCTTTCTCAAAAGCCACGGATTCGCGGGTATCGCCCAGGTAATCGGCGTGATCGACGCCAATACTGGTGACCAGCGCCATGTCGGCATCGACCACGTTGACCGTGTCCAGACGCCCGCCCAAGCCGACTTCCAGCACCACGGCATCAAGCCCTGCCTGTTGAAACAGCCAGAACGCCGCCAGGGTGCCCATCTCGAAGTACGTCAGGGACGTGTCGCCACGGCCCGCCTCGACCGCAGCAAAGGCTTCGCACAACTCGGCATCCGTCGCTTCGACGCCGTTGACCTGCACCCGCTCGTTGTAACGCAGCAGGTGCGGAGAATTGTAGACACCAACGCTCAGGCCTTGAGCCCGCAGCAACGAGGCCACGAATGCACAGGTGGACCCCTTGCCATTGGTGCCGGTGACCGTGATCACCCGAGGCGCCAGCTTGCCCAGTCCCATGCGGGACGCTACCTGTTGCGAGCGCTCCAGGCCCATGTCGATGGCCGAAGGGTGCAACTGCTCTAGGTAGGCGAGCCACTCGCCAAGGGTACGTTCGGTCATAGGTTGGCAGGTACCGGTGGAACCACGATCGGCTCAATGGGTGCGGCAACGAATTTTGGCGTCGGCAGGCCCATCATTTGTGCCAGCAGGTTGCCCAGGCGCGGACGCAGTTCCTGGCGGTGAATGATCATGTCGATTGCACCGTGCTCCAGCAGGAACTCGCTGCGCTGGAAACCTTCCGGCAGTTTTTCACGCACGGTCTGTTCGATCACGCGTGGACCGGCGAAGCCGATCAGGGCTTTCGGCTCACCGACAATCACGTCGCCCAGCATCGCCAGACTGGCCGAAACGCCGCCGTAGACCGGATCGGTCAGCACGGAGATGAACGGAATGCCTTCTTCACGCAGACGCGCCAGGACCGCAGAGGTCTTGGCCATTTGCATCAGGGAGATCAGGGCTTCCTGCATCCGCGCACCACCGGAAGCGGCGAAACAGATCATCGGGCAACGGTTTTCCAGCGCGTAGTTGGCGGCGCGGACAAAACGCTCACCCACGATGGCGCCCATCGACCCCCCCATGAAGGAGAACTCGAAGGCCGAGACCACCACTGGCATGCCCAGCAGGGTGCCGCTCATGGAGATCAGTGCGTCTTTTTCGCCAGTCTGCTTTTGCGCAGCGGTCAGGCGGTCCTTGTACTTCTTGCCATCGCGGAATTTCAGACGGTCAACCGGCTCCAGGTCCGCGCCCAATTCTGCACGGCCTTCGGCGTCGAGGAAGATGTCGATGCGCGCGCGGGCGCCGATACGCATGTGGTGGTTGCACTTGGGGCAAACGTCCAGGGTCTTTTCCAGCTCCGGACGATACAGCACAGCCTCGCAAGACGGGCATTTGTGCCACAGACCTTCAGGCACCGAGCTCTTCTTGACCTCGGAACGCATGATCGAAGGGATCAGTTTGTCTACTAACCAGTTGCTCATGCTTTCTTTCTCCAGTACCGGCGGCCCGAACGCTCTGGTTCGCAGCCCCGCGTATGCCCTTGAGCTAAATTCATGTGTGTGGCGATGATCGGTGGATGGCCGGGTCAGCGAAACGTGACCTGCGTACAATCCAAAAATCCTCAGCCGTGCCTGCTTTGTGCAGCGCAGTGCATTTTGGGACGGCGGCAGTCTGCCAGCCGTCACATCAACTACGTGCTACTACGTACCGCCTTGATGAATGCCTGAATCTTTGCGTGATCCTTGATGCCCTTGCTCGCTTCTACCCCGCCGCTGACGTCCACCGCATAAGGCCGGACCCGGGCGATTGCCTCAGCCACGTTATCCGGCGTCAGGCCACCAGCGAGGATGATCGGCTTGCTCAAGCCCTGCGGTATCAGAGACCAGTCGAACGCCTCACCGGTTCCACCGGGAACACCTTCGACATAGGCATCAAGCAGGATACCGCTGGCACTTGGAAACGCATTGCAGGCCGCCGCGATGTCGTCGCCGCCCTTGACCCGCAACGCCTTGATGTACGGGCGGTGCCAGCCTTCACATTCGGCTGCGGTTTCGTCGCCATGGAACTGCAACAGGTCCAGCGGTACGGCGTCGAGCAGCTCGCCCAACTCGCAGCGGCTGCTGTTGACGAACAACCCCACGGTGGTCACGAACGGCGGCAGCAACTTGATAATGTCGCGCGCCTGCTGGAACGTGACGGCCCGCGGACTCTTGGCGTAAAACACAAACCCGATGGCATCCGCCCCGGCCTCGACCGCCGCCAACGCATCTTCTATGCGGGTAATCCCACAAATCTTGCTGCGAACGGCTGACATGTCGATAAAACCTCAGGGCAAATCCGAGAAAGTCCCGGATGGTAACAAATGCGTTCGAGGGCGTCAGCCGTCAAGTTCAGAGAAGCCGGTGAGGAAGTGTGGGCCGATGTAACGCTCAGGCAATTGGAACTCGTCGCGATACTCGACCTGCACCAGATACAGGCCAAACGGATGCGCCGTCACCCCGCCAGAACGACGGATCCGACTCTCCAGCACTTCCTTCATCCACTCCACCGGCCGCTCGCCGGCACCGATGGTCATCAAGACACCGGCGATGTTGCGCACCATGTGGTGCAGGAAGGCGCTGGCGCGGATATCCAGGACGATCATCTTGCCGTGGCGCGTGACACGCAGGTGATGCAGTTCCTTGATCGGCGATTTGGCCTGGCACTGACCGGCGCGGAATGCGCTGAAATCATGGGTACCGACCAGGTACTGGGCGGCCTCGGCCATGCGCTCGACATCGAGCGGACGGTGGTTCCAGGTGATTTCTTCGTTGAGGTGCGCCGGGCGGATCTGATCGTTGTAGATCACATACCGATAACGGCGGGCGATGGCCTTGAAGCGCGCATGAAAATGCGCCGGCATGACCTTGGCCCAGCTGACACTGACGTCGTGGGGCAAGTTGATGTTGGCGCCCATGACCCAGGCCTTCATCGAACGCTCGACCTGCGTATCGAAATGCACCACTTGGCCGCACGCATGCACGCCCGCGTCAGTGCGCCCGGCGCAGAGCAGCGACACCGGTGAGTCGGCGACTTTGGATAAGGCCTTTTCGAGGGTTTCCTGCACAGTGAGCACACCGGAGGCCTGGCGCTGCCAGCCGCGATAACGCGAGCCTTTGTATTCAACGCCCAACGCGATCCGGAAAAAGCCGTCGGCCGCCATTTCGGCAGCCGGGTTATCTATATTTGCCAAGGAGTCACAGCCTGCTGATGTGCGCAAAGGCGGGCATTATAAAGCTGTCCGGCGGGGATACCAGCACAACAGAAAGTACGATATTGAATGTTGCAGCCCTTTCGCGGGCAAGCCCGCCCCCACAGTGTTTCGGGGGTGTTCTCAGGTTATGTGACCGCCACAAAACCTTGTGGGAGCGAACCTGCTCGCGATGGCACCCTGACAGACGCCGTCGGACCACCACTGAAACAAAAACGGCAGCCTCAATGGGCTGCCGTTCTGTTTATTGCCTACCGATCACTCAAGCCAGATGCGAAAGCATCTCCTTGGCCTCGCTCTTCTGGCCAGCATTCCCCTCGGCCACAACCTCATTGAGGATGTCCCGAGCACCGTCGTTGTCACCCATGTCGATGTAGGCCTGGGCCAGATCGAGTTTGGTGGCGACTTCATCGGTGCCGGAGAGGAAGTCGAAGTCCGGCTCGTCCGCCGCAGAAGCCATAGCGTCTTCTGCAGTAAAGGTCGGCTCACTCATGCTCTGGGACAAACGATCCAGCTCGGCGTTGACGTCATCCAGTTCAGCGGCAAAGGCGTCCTTGACCTCAGGCTCGGCCGGGGCGGCATCCATTTCATCAGCCAGCGACAGGTCGAAATCGGCTGGCAGCTCCAGATCGTCCTGGGGCACTTCAGGTTTTACAGGCTCCGCAGGCAGGTCCTTCACGCCTTCGTCCAGATCCAGCAGGAAGTCATCTTCAGCGAGGATGGCCGGCGATGGGTCGCCGCCCAAATCCATGTCCAGATCGAAGTCCGACAGGTCGTCGAGGTTTTCCTTGATTTCGGTCTGTTCCTTCAATACCGATTCAAAGCTCAGGTCATCGTCCAGCGGAAACTCGTCAAGGTCAGCCGCAGCTTCCGGCTCTGGCGTGACCACTGCGGGTGACGCGGCTTCCAGGTCATCCAGGCTCAGGTCGAAGGCACTGTCCAGGTCATCGGCCGGTGCTTGCGGCTCGTCCAGCAACAGGTCCTTGACGTACTGCGCGTCCAGCTCGGCAGCGAGGGCGGCGGCAGCAAGACCACCGGCAGCCGCGATAGCCATTGCCGGGAAGCGGCTTTTAAGCTGCTCGACCTGGGCGAAGTTGTCACCGTTGGCGACCAACTGACGCTCCTGGGCAACAAATGCATCGCGATCGCCCTGCTGACCGTAGACTTCCATCAGTTTCAGACGCAGGTCGCTGCGCTGTGGCTCTTGCTTGATGCCGTCTTCGAGCAACGCAGCGGCCTGGTTCAGACGACCGGCGGCAATGTGCGACTGAGCCTTGGTCAGTACGTCGTCATTGCGCTCGGCCGCTGGCGACACCAGCGGCGCGGCGATCGGCGTCGTCATTACATCCGGGGCTGGGGCTGGAGCTGGAGCAGGCGCTGGCGCAGGTGGTGGCGTTGGAATCGGCGCGGTAGCGAGTTTCACGCTCGGCGGCGGAACTTCCAAACCTTCGAAGCTGCTTTCTGGCAGGTCCTGCTCGGCAGAGAATTCCTTCTCTTCTTCCAGGGCACGCGCCATGCGCAGGTGTTTCTCGGCTTCTTGCTGCGCCTTGCGGCGACGCGCCAGCAACAGCAGCAGAAGCAGCAGAACCACTGCCCCACCGCCTACCAGACCCAGCAGGACCGGATTGGTCAGCAGTTCGTTGAATTTCTGCTCGTCGGAAGCTTCCGGTGTCGGCTCGATTGGCGGCTCGGCAGGCACGGGTGCAGGAGCAGTCTCAGGCGCAGACGTTTCCGGAGCAGGAACCACTTCAGTCGGTGCTGCCGCAGGGTTCGCGGCCAGTTCAGCAGACATTGCCGGTGGGGTCGTCGCTGGATTCGAAGCCGACGCTCCCGCTGCGCCTTCAGCCTGCAACTTGGCCAGTTGATTGTTCTTCAGCTCGATCAGGCGCTGCAGCTTATCCAGCTGACTTTGCAGATCGGTCATGCGGCTTTTCAGTTCAGCGTTGTCACGACGGGTCGTGTCGAGGCTTTCCTGGGTCACCGCCAGTTTGTTGTTCAAGGCTTTGGCATCACCTGCAGCGCCTTTGCCCTTGCCGGTTTCGGCAGAAACCAGGCTCAGGTTGTCTTTCGCCGTTTGCGATGGAGCTGCGTCAGCGCGGCCACGCTTGGTGGCATCGAGTTGCTGCTGCCCGGTACCGGGCTTCGCCACATAACGACGACCCTGGCGCCATGCGGTGTTCTGGGCAGCGACCTCAGCGATTGCCTTGGGTTGCGGCAGGCTGGTGCTCTGCGCCTGATCCGGCAAGCGCAGCACCTGACCGGTTTTCAGCCGGTTGATGTTGCCGTCGATGAAGGCATCCGGGTTCAGCGCCTGGATGGCCAGCATGGTTTGCTGGACCGAACCGCCATTACGCGCCTTCGCGGCGATTTCCCACAGGGTATCGCGCGGCGTGGTGGTGTATTGGGACGGCTGGGTGGCACCGGTCACCGGCGCAGTGACCGTTTCGGTCGGCGCAGGCTGCGCAGCCGCTTCAGCGGTCTGCGGGGAGAATTTGGAAGGATCGAGCAGCACGCTGTAATCGCGCAGCAAACGACCGTTGGGCCACATCACCTGAACCAGGAATTTCACCATGGGTTCGGACAGTGGTTTGCTGGACGTTACACGCAGGATACTTTTGCCGCTGGCATTGAGCACGGGCGTGAAGGTCAGGTCGTTGAGAAACGCCTGGCGATCGACACCGGCCTTGGCGAAATCTTCGGGTGACGCCAGGCTCGGCACCACTTCTGCGGCGGTGAGGTCCTTGACGTCGAGCAGCTCGATTTCCGCCACCAGAGGTTGGTTCAGCGTCGACTTCAGGGTCAATTCCCCGAGCCCGAGGGCATGCGCCATACCGGAGGACAGCGCCGAGGCGGCCGCTATTGCTAACACCAGTTTGCGAACTTGAACCATAGCCTCATCCTTTGTTTGAACATTCCTCGGCCAGCGAGAAGGTGTTGATAGCCGCTGCCGTAAGGCATTGCGCGCGGCGACGAAGGGTCGTCACGCGCGATCATTTCATAAATGCCCCGGAAAGCCCCGAAGAGTGGCTTGCCATCAGCAATCCGGCCAAGCATAGCGCTCGACTGGACTCATTCGAAAAATTGTTGCCAAGTATCTTTTACAGCAGGTCTTTTATCAACAATTCAGCCACCTGCACAGCATTGAGCGCAGCGCCTTTACGCACGTTATCTGACGTCAGCCACAAATTAAGTTCCGACGGGTCGTCGATTCCGGCGCGAACCCGACCAACGTAGACCACGTCCTGCCCTACTGCATCGCCTACTGCCGTCGGGTAATCGCCGGCTTCCACCAGTTCGATACCCGGTGCGTCTTCCAGCGCCGCGTTGACTTTCGCCAGGTCCACAGCGCTCGCTGACTGCAAGGTCACGCTAAAGCTATCGCCAAAAAACACCGGGGCTTGAATGCAAGTGACAGAAATCTTTAATAAAGGCAGCGCCATGACCTGACGCAGCTCACGCACCAGGCGTTTTTCCAGCAGCGTATGACCCTGCTCATCAGGCTTGCCGACCTGAGCCAACAGGTTGAAAGCCATCTGCCGATCAAAGAAAGTCGGCTCCAGCGGACGCACATTGAGAAGCTCGGCGGTCTGCCGGGCCAGCTCGGTCACGGCTTCTCGGCCCTGGGCGGAAACGGCCAGACAGGCGGTCAGGTTGATGCGTTGCAGGTCGAGCAAACCGAGCAGCGGCGCCAGCACCACGGCCAGCGTGGTGGCCGACGGGCTTGGGCTGCTGACCTGGAACGGTTTTTTCAAACCGGCCAAGACGTCGGCGTTGGCTTCCGGCACCACTTGCGGCGCTTGATTGGCCGGCAGAGCGCCGGACAGGTCGATCAGCGAACAACCGGCAGCGGTCGCGCGCGAGGCAAAACTCAGGGTCACTGCCGGACCGGCAGCGAAAAACACCAGCTGAACCTTGCTGAAATCGAATTCGTCGACTTCACGCACCCGCACGTTCTTGCCGCGAAACGGCACCGAATGCCCGGCGGATTCGCTACTGGCCAGCAAATGGAGGTTGCCGACCGGGAAGTCGCGTTCTTCGAGAATCTGCACGAGCGTTTCGCCGACAGTACCGGTGGCGCCGATCACGGCAATATCAAAGGACTGGCTCATGGTTCTACCTCTGGCGAAACGGGGGGAGCGGCACTTTACCGGGTGGGTGGCGCGCAGGCAATTCGGCTGGGGTTTTGTGGTGTATGCGCCGGCTTCTTCGCGAGCAAGCCTCGCTTCTACGGGTTGTGTGTCGGTCGCGAAATCTTGAAACAACCGCGATACCTGTAGGAGCGAGGCTTGCCCGCGAAGAGGCCCTTCCTGACGACATACCTTCCCAAAAAAAACCCGCACCTCTTTCAAGGCGCGGGTTCTTTGATTACTTCAATCGATCAACGCTCAAGCAGGATCCGCAGCATGCGACGCAGCGGTTCGGCCGCGCCCCACAGCAGTTGGTCGCCGACGGTAAACGCGCCGACGTACTGCGTGCCCATGTTCAGCTTGCGCAGACGGCCAACCGGTACGTTCAGGGTGCCGGTGACTTTCGTCGGGCTCAGTTCCTGAATGCTGGCTTCGCGATTGTTCGGCACCAGTTTGACCCAAGGGTTGTGCTGGCTGATCAGCCCTTCGATGTCGGCGATCGGCACGTCTTTGTTCAGCTTGATGGTCAGCGCCTGGCTGTGGCAGCGCATGGCGCCGATGCGCACGCAGATGCCATCCACCGGGATCGGGCTCTTGAAGCGACCGAGGATCTTGTTGGTCTCGGCCTGCGCCTTCCATTCTTCGCGGCTCTGACCGTTCGGCAGCTCCTTGTCGATCCACGGGATCAGGCTGCCGGCCAGCGGAACGCCGAAGTTTTCGGTCGGGTACGCGTCGCTGCGCATGGCTTCGGCCACACGGCGGTCGATGTCGAGGATGGCGCTGGCCGGGTCGGCCAGTTGATCGGCGACAGCGGCGTGGGTCGCGCCCATTTGCTTGATCAGTTCACGCATGTTCTGCGCGCCGGCACCGGAGGCCGCCTGATAAGTCATGGCGCTCATCCACTCGACCAGACCGGCTTCGAACAGACCGCCCAGGCCCATCAGCATCAGGCTGACGGTGCAGTTGCCGCCGATGTAGTTCTTGGTGCCCGCGTCGAGCTGCTGGTCGATGACCTTGCGGTTCACCGGGTCCAGCACGATCACCGCGTCATCCTGCATGCGCAGGCTGGAAGCAGCGTCGATCCAGTAACCCTGCCAGCCGGCTTCGCGCAGCTTCGGGAATACTTCGCTGGTGTAGTCGCCACCCTGGCAGGTCAGAATCACGTCGAGGGTTTTCAGCTCTTCAATGCTGTAAGCGTCCTTGAGCGGAGCAATGTCCTTGCCCACGGACGGGCCTTGGCCACCGACATTGGAAGTGGTGAAAAACACCGGCTCAATAAGATCGAAATCCTGCTCTTCCAGCATCCGCTGCATGAGCACGGAACCGACCATACCGCGCCAACCGATCAGACCTACACGTTTCATCGCAACTACACCTTCTTTAAAAAGTGGGCCGCTGCTTTCAAGAGTGAAAGTGGCAGCGGGCCCGAGAGATTACAGATTCCGCAGCGCGGCGACTACTGCGTCGCCCATTTCCTGCGTACCGACTTTAGTGCAACCGGCCGACCAGATGTCGCCCGTGCGCAGCCCCTGATCCAATACCAGACTGACGGCTTTCTCGATGGCATCGGCCGCGTCCTGCAGATTGAAGCTGTAACGCAGCATCATCGACACCGACAGAATGGTCGCCAACGGGTTGGCAATGCCTTTGCCAGCGATGTCTGGCGCCGAACCGTGGCAAGGCTCGTACATGCCCTTGTTGTTGGTATCCAGGGATGCCGAAGGCAGCATGCCGATGGAACCGGTGAGCATCGATGCCTGGTCCGACAGAATGTCGCCGAACATATTTTCGGTAACGATCACGTCGAATTGCTTCGGCGCACGCACCAGCTGCATGGCGGCGTTGTCGACGTACATGTGGCTCAGTTCGACTTCCGGGTAATCCTTGGCCACTTGCTCGACGATTTCGCGCCACAGTTGGCTCGAAGCCAGCACGTTGGCCTTGTCCACCGAGCACAGCTTCTTGCCGCGCACCATGGCCATGTCGAAACCGACACGGGCGATGCGGCGGATTTCGCTTTCGCTGTACGGCAGCGTGTCGTAAGCCTGACGCTCGCCGTTTTCCAGGGTGCGGGTGCCGCGTGGCGCGCCGAAATAGATGCCGCCGGTCAGTTCACGGACGATCAGGATGTCCAGGCCCGAAACGATTTCAGGCTTCAGGCTCGATGCCTCGGCCAGTTGCGGGTAGAGGATCGCCGGGCGCAGGTTGCCAAACAGGCCCAGTTGCGCACGAATCTTCAGCAGGCCGCGCTCAGGGCGGATGTCACGCTCGATGGTGTCCCATTTCGGGCCGCCCACGGCGCCCAGCAGCACAGCGTCGGCTGCGCGCGCACGGTCGAGGGTTTCGTCGGCCAATGGCACGCCGTGCTTGTCGATGGCGGCGCCGCCGATCAGGTCGTGACTCAGCTCGAAGCCCAGGCTGTACTTGTCGTTGGCCAGCTCCAGCACCTTGACCGCTTCGGCCATGATTTCCGGGCCAATACCATCACCTGGGAGAATCAGAATCTGCTTGCTCATGCTTTCCTCATGTCATCAGTCGGTGCGCCCTTGAGCACACCCGGAAAAATTCTATCGTTCGGCCATCAGCACCAGCACATCGGTACTGAACGAGCCATCGGCCTCAATCTCAAAATATTCGCGCACTTCATTGCCCATCGACTGCTGCAACTCGCGGATCGCCGCGCGCATCACTTCTGGCGTGCGCATGCGTTCGACCCAGGAGTTGTACTCCAGCCGCAACCGTTGACGCGTAGTGCTACGGGTATGCAACCCCGCTTCGCTGACCTGACGCAACCACTCGCCGGCGGAATAATCGCGCACATGGCTGGTGTCGCGCAGCACTTCGACGCTTTGCAGGTAAGTGTCAAACAACGGACTGCCCGGTGACAACACGTCGATGAACGCCGCCACCCCACCCGGCTTCAGTACCCGCCGGACTTCGCGCAGGGCCAGGCCGAGGTCGCTCCAATGGTGCGCCGAGTAACGACTGAAGACGAAGTCGAACTCACCATCGGCAAACGGCAGGCGCTCGGCGGCACCGTTGACCGTGGTCACATTGCTCAAACCACGGTCCACAGCGGCGACGGTAACCACGTCGAGCATCTGCTGGGACAAATCGTAGGCCACCACTTCCTTGACCAGCGACGCCACGTGAAAACTGACGTGACCAGCGCCACACCCCAGGTCCAGCACCCGAGCATCGCCCTGCCCGGCCAGTTCGGCCTGTAGCAGCGCAAATTCGGTGCCTTGAGCGTGTACAGCGCTGCTCAGATAGGCCGAGGCCTGTTCACCGAATTGCTTTTGGACTACCTGGTTGTGCTGGGCGGTGCGGGTCATGGGGGACTTCCTTTTGGGGTTTAGCCTTGTGTTGTCTGGGCGGGCCTCTTCGCGGGCGAGCCTCACTCCTACAGGGAGACGTATTTCAGCCGTAGGAGCGAGGCTTGCCCGCGAAGGCGTCATCACGCCTTACGCAAACTTACGCGTCGCGAAACAACCAAGGCTGGCTCGCCCGGTGCTTGGCTTCAAACGTCGCAATCGCTTCATGGTCCATCAACGTCAGACCGATATCGTCCAGACCGTTGAGCAGGCAATGCTTACGGAAGGCGTCAATTTCAAAGCTCAACACCTTGCCATCCGGACGGGTAACGGTCTGGGCCTGCAAATCGACCTGCAACTGATAACCCGGGGTCACTTCCACCTGCTGGAACAGCTCATCCACTTCAGCGTCGCTCAAGATGATCGGCAGCAAGCCGTTCTTGAAGCTGTTGTTGAAGAAGATGTCGGCGTAGCTCGGCGCGATGATGCTGCGGAAACCGTATTCCTCCAGCGCCCACGGCGCATGTTCACGACTGGAACCGCAACCGAAGTTTTCGCGGGCCAGCAACACGCTGGCGCCTTGATAACGCTCGGCGTTGAGGACGAAGTCCTTGTTCAACGGGCGCTTGGAGTTGTCCTGATAAGGCTGCCCGACATCCAGGTAGCGCCACTCATCGAACAGGTTTGGGCCGAAACCCGTGCGCTTGATCGACTTCAAGAATTGCTTCGGGATGATCTGGTCGGTGTCGACGTTGGCACGATCCAGAGGCGCGACAAGACCAGTGTGCTGGGTAAAAGCTTTCATGCTGCGCTCCTTTAGATCAATTCACGGACGTCGACGAAACGACCATTCACCGCGGCGGCGGCGGCCATGGCCGGGCTCACGAGGTGGGTACGGCCACCGGCGCCCTGACGGCCTTCGAAATTGCGGTTGGAGGTCGAGGCGCAATGCTCGCCCGACTCCAAACGGTCCGGGTTCATCGCCAGGCACATCGAGCAACCCGGCTCACGCCATTCGAAACCGGCGTCGAGGAAAATCTTGTCCAGGCCTTCCGATTCAGCCTGGGCCTTCACCAGACCCGAGCCCGGCACCACGATGGCCTGCTTGATGGTCGAAGCGACTTTGCGACCTTTGGCGATCACGGCGGCAGCACGCAAATCTTCGATCCGCGAGTTGGTGCAGGAACCGATGAACACGCGGTCCAGCTGAATGTCGGTAATTGCCTGATTGGCAGTCAAACCCATGTATTTCAAGGCGCGTTCGATGGAGCCGCGCTTGACCAGGTCCATTTCCTTCGCAGGGTCCGGCACGTTCTGATCCACGGCCAACACCATCTCGGGCGAAGTGCCCCAGCTGACTTGTGGCTTGATCTGGGTGGCGTCGAGCTCGACGACGGTGTCGAACGTGGCGTCTTCATCAGTCACCAGGTCTTTCCACGCTTCGACGGCTAAGTCCCATTCCGCGCCTTTCGGAGCGAATGGACGGCCCTTCACGTAGGCGACGGTTTTTTCGTCAGCGGCGACCAGTCCTACGCGAGCGCCAGCCTCGATGGACATGTTGCAAATGGTCATGCGGCCTTCGACCGACAGATCACGAATCGCACTACCGGCGAACTCGATGGCATGGCCGTTACCGCCGGCAGTGCCGATCTTGCCAATGACCGCGAGAACGATGTCCTTGGCGGTCACGCCGAACGGCAATTCCCCTTCGACCGACACCCGCATATTCTTCATTTTCTTGGCGACCAGGCACTGGGTGGCGAGCACGTGCTCGACCTCGGACGTGCCGATACCGTGTGCCAACGCGCCAAACGCGCCGTGGGTCGAGGTGTGGGAGTCGCCGCAAACAACGGTCATGCCCGGCAAGGTTGCGCCCTGTTCCGGGCCGATGACGTGGACGATGCCTTGGCGCACGTCGTTCATCTTGAACTCGACGATGCCGTATTCGTCACAGTTGTCATCGAGGGTCTGGACCTGCAAACGCGAGACCTGGTCGGCAATGGCTTCGATGCCGCCCTTGCGTTCCGGGGTGGTCGGTACGTTGTGGTCCGGGGTCGCGATGTTGGCATCGATGCGCCAAGGCTTGCGCCCGGCCAGACGCAGGCCTTCAAAGGCTTGCGGCGAGGTCACTTCGTGAATGATGTGACGATCGATGTAGATCAAGGCAGAGCCATCGTCGCGCTGCTTGACCAAATGCGAATCCCAGAGCTTGTCGTAGAGCGTTTTGCCGGCCATCAGACGGTTTCCTCATCAGCTTGTTTCTATGCCCCGGGCCGTTTGTATAACCCTTTGGCTTGTGAGGTCGATCCTAGGGGGTTACATTAAATAACTCAAATTCATATTTTTCATGCTTTGGATAACCAACTGGAATACCGCAATGGACCTGGCCAATCTTAATGCTTTCATCGCCATTGCCGAGACCGGAAGCTTCTCCGGCGCGGGAGAACGGCTGCACCTGACGCAACCGGCGATCAGCAAGCGCATCGCCGGGCTGGAGCAGCAATTGAAGGTGCGGCTTTTCGATCGACTGGGTCGTGAAGTCGGCCTGACCGAGGCCGGTCGCGCCCTGTTGCCGCGGGCCTACCAGATTCTCAATGTGCTGGACGACACCCGCCGCGCCTTGACCAACCTGACCGGCGAAGTGACCGGGCGCCTGACGCTGGCCACCAGTCACCACATTGGCTTGCACCGCTTACCGCCCTTATTAAGGGAGTTCACCCGACGCTACCCACAAGTGGCGCTGGATATTCAGTTTCTCGATTCGGAAGTGGCCTACGAGGAAATCCTCCATGGCCGCGCGGAACTGGCGGTGATCACCCTCGCCCCGGAACCTCATACCTTGGTCAAAGCCACGCCGGTGTGGGACGACCCTCTGGATTTCGTGGTCGCCCCGGAGCACTCGCTGATCAGCAACGGCCCAGTCAGCCTGGCGGACATTGCCCTGCATCCGGCGGTGTTTCCCGGCGGCAACACGTTCACCCATCACATTGTCCAGCGCCTGTTCGAGGCTCAGGGACTGACGCCGAACATCGCCATGAGCACCAATTATCTGGAAACCATCAAGATGATGGTCTCGATCGGCCTGGCCTGGAGCGTTTTGCCGCGAACGATGCTCGACGATCAAGTTGCGCGAATACCTTTGCCGGGCATACAACTGACTCGCCAGCTAGGCTATATCCTGCACACCGAACGGACGCTGTCGAATGCGGCACGGGCCTTCATGGCCTTGCTGGATGCACAAATCGATCTGCCAGGGATTCAAGGCTAACGTGTGCTACTGCCATAGAGCCGCGAACCCCTGCGCCTAACGCCCAATTCAGCCCAAGGCCTGCCAATGCCGAAATCTGTTGACCGTATTCCGCCGATGCCACGTATACAGGCGCTTGACCCGAAACGGTCCGAGCAGAGCTGGGAAAGCGCACCACAGTTGCTGGCCGCCCTCAACGGCGCGCGCTTGGGCGCCTGGTATTGGGACATCGAGCGCGGACAGATCAGCTGGTCGCGGGGCACCCAGGCGTTGTTCGGCTTCGATCCCCGACAGCCGTTGCCGACCGATCTGGAATACCTCGACCTGCTGCCTCCGGAGGATCGGGCAAAAACCATTCGCGCCTTTCATGCCGTGATCGCCGGCGCCCCGCTGGAGCAGGCGATGCACCACCGCATCCGCTGGCCCGACGGCAGCCTGCACTGGTTGGAGATCAACGGCAGCTTGCTGCCGGACAAAGACGGTCGGCCACGGATGATTGGGGTCATTCGCGAAATCACCCATCAGCGCCAGCGCGAACAGGCCCTGAGCAGCTCGGAAAAACGCTTTGCCACGCTGTTTCACCTGTGCCCGAACATGGTGCTGCTGACCCGCCAGGAAGATGGCCTGATTACCGAAGCCAATCAGTATTTCGAAAGCCTCTTCGGCTGGCCGGTGCAGGACGCCATTGGCCGAACCACCGTCGAACTGGGCCTCTGGGTGCACCCGGAACAACGGGACGTGCTGGTCAAGGCGACCAAGGCCAAGGGCGAACTGACCAGCATGGAGGTGCAGTTTCGCGCCAGCAATGGCCAGATCCACGACGGCATCCTCAGCGCACAGAAAGTCGAACTCGAAGGCCAGCCCTACCTGCTGAGCACTTTCCTCGACACCACGGAACGCAAGGCCGCCGAACTCGCGCTGAAAGACAGCCAGGAACGCCTCGACCTGGCCCTGGATTCGGCGCAACTCGGCACCTGGGACTGGCACATTCCCAGCGGCATGCTGTACGGCTCGGCGCGGGCCGCGCAGTTGCACGGGCTGGAGGCCATACCTTTCCATGAGTCCTTCGACGCGTTTTTCGAAGGTGTGCCCGACGAAGAACGCGGCAGCATGCGCGACGCTTATCGCAGCCTGCGCGAAGGACCGGCCGGCAATTATCAGCTGACTTATCGCGTGCAGTTGCCGGACGGCAGTTCACGCTACCTGGAAAGTCGTGCCCGCCTCTACCGCGATGAAAACGGCACACCGCTGCGCATGGCCGGCACCTTGCTGGACATCACCGATCAAGTGGAGCGCGAACAACGGCTGGTGGCCTCCGAAGAGAAATTCGCCACGCTGTTTCAAGTCAGCCCGGACCCGATCTGCGTCACGCGCCAGGACACTGGCCAGTTCATCGAGATCAACTCCAGCTTTACCCAGACCTTCGGCTGGAGCGCCGCCGAAGTGATTGACCGCAGCGCCGACGAAATCGGCCTGTGGGACGCGTCAGCGAAAAGCCTGCAACGAATTGAACAAGTCATCCGCGAACAGGGGCTGAACAATGTCGCGATCATCGCCCAACACAAAGACGGGCAAGCCCTGACCTGCGTGATTTCCAGCCGGCAGATCAGCGTGGGCGACCAGCCGTGCATCGTCACGACCCTGCGCGACATTACCCAGCAACAGCGTTCCGAAGCGGCACTCAAGGCCAGCGAAGAGAAGTTTGCCAAGGCGTTTCACTCAAGCCCGGACGCGATCACCATCACCGAACGCGATACCGGGCGCTACCTGGAGGTCAACGATGGTTTTTGTCGCCTGACCGGTTACCGCGCCGACGAAGTGGTCGGCCGCACGGTGTATCAAGTCGGCATCTGGGCAGAAGAGAAACAGCGCTCGGCGCTGCTGGCCGAGTTGCAGCTTAAGGGCCGTGTGCATCACCAGGAAATGCTGGGCCGCAATAAGCGCGGCGAACTGCTGACTGTCGAAGTCTCGGTGGAGCCAATCACCCTCAACGAAACCGCATGCCTGTTGCTGACTGGCCGAGACGTCAGCCTGTTGAAAAATGCCGAAGCGCAGATTCGCCATCTGGCCTACCACGACCCGCTGACCAACCTGCCGAACCGCGCCCTGTTGATGGATCGCCTGAGCCAGCAGATCGCCCTGCTCAAGCGCCACAACCTGCGCGGTGCGCTGCTGTTCCTGGACCTCGATCATTTCAAGCACATCAACGATTCCCTGGGTCACCCGGTGGGCGACACGGTGCTGAAAATCATCACGGCTCGGCTTGAAGCCAGCGTGCGCATGGAAGACACCGTGGCACGCCTGGGTGGCGATGAATTTGTGGTGCTGCTCAGCGGCCTTGAGGGCTCGCGCAACGAAGTCAGCGCCCAGGTTCGGGAGTTGGCGGACACGTTGCGTGAACTGTTGTCGGAGCCGATGTTCCTCGACGGCCAGCGCCTGCAAGTGACACCGAGCATCGGCATCGCGCTGATCCCCGACCACGGCTCGACCCCGACCGACCTGCTCAAACGTGCCGACATTGCGCTTTACCGCGCCAAAGACTCGGGCCGCAACATGGCGCAGATGTATCACAACACCATGCAGAAGGCTGCCAGTGAACGCCTGCGCATGGAAACCGACTTGCGCCTGGCCCTTTCCCGGGGCGAGTTTCATGTGCATTACCAACCCCAGGTCGACGCTCGGGGCAACCGTATTGTCGGCGCCGAAGCGCTGGTGCGCTGGGACCACCCGGAACTCGGCCCGCAATCGCCCACCGAATTCATCAAGGTGCTGGAGGACAGCGGGCTGATTCTGGAAGTCGGCACGTGGATCATCGACGAAGCCTGTGGGGCCTTCAAAAAGCTGGTTGCCAAAGGCCTGGTGAACCCGCTCAGCTTCAGCCTGTGCGTGAACATCAGCCCGAGGCAATTTCGTCAAAACGACTTCGTCGAACGCATCGAATACAGCCTCAGCAGCCACGACCTGCCCTGCTCGTTGCTGAAACTGGAAATCACCGAAGGGATCGTCATCCAGAACCTGGAAGACACCATCAACAAAATGCGCCGCCTGAAAAAACTCGGCGTGAGCTTTGCCATGGACGACTTCGGCACCGGCTACTCCTCGCTGACCTACCTCAAGCGCCTGCCGGTCGACACGCTGAAAATCGATCAGTCGTTCATCCGCGATGCCACCACCGACCCCAACGACGCCGAAATCATCCGCGCCATCGTGGCCATGGCCCGCAGCCTGGAATTGAAAGTGATCGCCGAAGGGGTGGAAACGGCGGAGCAGCTGGAATTTTTGCAGGGGCTGGGGTGCCATTTTTATCAGGGGTATTTGCACAGTCGGCCGCTACCGGTGGAGGAGTTCCAGAAACTCCTCAAATAACGGGTACAAAAAAGGGCGCCGAATGGCGCCCTTCTCATTGCTCTGACTCGTTACTGCAGAGCGGGTTTTTGCGTCCCGTTGATCGGGATGCGTTTGGCTTTTGCCTCTTCCGGTATCACCCGCAACAGGTCGATGCTCAACAAACCGTTGCTCAGGCCGGCAGCCTTGATTTCGATATGGTCCGCCAGACGGAAGGACAGTTTGAAGGCGCGCTGAGCGATGCCTTGGTACAGATAGGTGACGTCTTCATTCGCGTCACGCTTGCCACCACTGATGGTCAGCACCCCTTTTTCCACTTGCAGATCCAGGTCTTCTTCCTGGAACCCGGCGGCCGCCACGACGATGCAGTATTGGTCATCACCGTGCTTTTCAACGTTATAAGGTGGGTAGGTGCTGCCTGGCTCGTTGCGCAGGGCGGTTTCGAACAAGTCATTGAAGCGGTCGAAGCCCACCGAGGAACGGAACAGGGGCGCCATCGAAAATGCAGTACTCATGATTCAAATCTCCCGAAAACAGATCAGCAAGTTTTTTTGTCTCCGCGACCCGAATTCGGCATCGCGTAATCCCTAGATAGGGATCGCCGATTGCTTTTCAAGGGATTATTTTCAGATTTTTTTGCGTTTTTTTCAGGCCGCTTCCGACACCTGGAGCCCCAACAAACGCGAGACTTGATCCAGTTCGGTCTCTCGACGCAACACGGTAAACAGCTCCACCGCCTCAGGATAATTGCGGGTCAACATCGCCAGCCATTGCTTCAAGCGACCCGGCGACTGGCGGGCAGTCATCTGCGCCTTGGCTTGCAGCCAGAAGTCCTGGATCAGTGGCAGCAACTCGGCCCACGTCATCTCGACCACTTCTTCACCGGCCCGCGCCGCCGCGATCTGCCGGGCCAGGTCCGGGCGCGACACCAGGCCGCGACCGAGCATGATGTCTTCCACGCCGCTGATTTCGCGGCAACGGCGCCAATCTTCAACGCTCCAGATGTCGCCATTGGCGAACACTGGAACCTTGACCACGTCCTGCACACGGGGGATCCATTCCCAATGCGCAGGCGGCTTGTAACCGTCGGTTTTGGTCCGCGCGTGCACCACGATGTGCGCCGCGCCGCCTTCGGCCAGCGCTGTTGCGCAGACCAGCGAACCGTCCGGGCTGTCGAAGCCCAGGCGCATTTTCGCGGTAACCGGAATGTGCGCCGGCACAGCGCGGCGGACGTGTTCAACGATTTGGTTGAGCAGTTCAGGTTCTTTCAGCAGGACGGCGCCGCCACGGGACTTGTTGACGGTCTTGGCCGGGCAGCCGAAGTTCAGGTCGATCACCTCGGAACCCAGCTCGCAGGCCAGCGCGGCGTTTTCAGCCAGACACACCGGATCGGAACCGAGCAACTGCACCCGCAGCGGCACGCCGGACGCGGTGCGGGCGCCGGTCAACAATTCCGGGCCGAACTTGTGGTAATAGGCAGGCGTGAGCAGTTGATCGTTGATCCGAATAAACTCGGTCACGCACCAATCGATACCGCCCACTCGGGTCAGCACGTCCCGCAGGATGTTGTCGACCAACCCCTCCATGGGCGCCAAAGCAATTTGCATGAAAAACACACTCAACGAAAAACGTGCGGCAGTTTACTGGATTCTCTGTCGAAAGACTTGCATCTGCCTCTGTGGCGAGGGAGCTTGCTCCCGTTAGAGTGCGTAGCACTCTCCATTGCAAGGGACCGCTTCGCGCTCCAGCGGGAGCAAGCTCCCTCGCCACAGGATCGCGTCAACCTGGAACTTGCAACGCCGGGCCGTAGCCTTCGATGAACTCGGCCGGCATGCGCTTGGGCTTGCCGGTGGACAGTTCGATGCAGACGAAAGTGGTTTGCGCGCGCAGCAACGTGGTGTTATCGCTGGGGCGCTTCAACTGGAAGTGGCGGGTCATTTTCAGGCGCTGATCCCAATCGACAATCCAGGTCGCCAATTGCAACTCATCGCCCTCATAGGCGGCGGCCAGGTAATCGATCTCGTGCCGCACCACCGCCATCGCCCGATCCAGCCGACGATACTCGACCAGGTCCAGCCCCAGCAGCTGCGAGTGGCGCCAGGCGCAGCGTTCGAGCCAGGTCACGTACACCGCGTTGTTCGCGTGCCCCAGCCCGTCGATGTCCTCGGCGCCGACTTCCAGATCAATGATAAATGGCGTTGCCCGATCCCAGCCCATGCCCCACTCCCGGTCAGATGATGTCGACCGGGGCAGTGTAACGGATGCTCAGGCCGATTGGCGCGATTGCAGGCTGCGGCCAGCCAGCAGTGATAACACGCCATCAATCACCCGAGGATCGGCCAGCACGCGTTGATGCCCGCCCTCCTCCAGGCGTAACAGCCGGCTGTCGAACCACGCCTCATTGATCAACTGGGACTCCTTGACCGGAACAAAACAATCATCTTCGGCGTGGACGATCAGCCCCGGCATGTCGAGCTGATAGTGCGCAACATCCAGCGTTGCAGCGCGCATGCCGACGTCTTTCTCGACCTGGCGAATAAACGCCGAACGCGCTTTGGGCGGCAGCCGCACGTAACGGGCAAAACCGCGCAACACCCCGAGAATCCGCGCCGGTGCGGCGATGGTGACCAGGGTTTCGGTGCGCAAACCCAACTGCACGGCGAGCATCGCACTGGCGCCGCCCATGGAGTGGCCAATGACGGCTCGCAGCGGCGGCAACTCGGCGGCCGCTTCGAGCATGGCCCGGGCAAACAGCACCACGTTGGCTTCACTGCCCGGTGAGCGACCATGAGCAGGACCGTCGAGCGCTACGACGGTGTAGCCAGCATCGACCAGCGCCGTGATGAGACTCGCAAACTGTGTCGGCCGCCCTTCCCAACCGTGCATCAGCAACACGGCCGGACCTTGCCCCCAGCGCAGCGCCGAGAGGCCGAAGCGCAAGGTGATCCGTTCGGATTTCGCCAGCAGCGGCAATTCCCAATCACGCGGCGGAAGCTCTCGCGGCGTCATGAACGCCAGTCGCATTTTGCTCGCGACCAGTTTCGGTGCAAACCAGCCCAAGGTGCCATTAACGCCACGAACCCACTTCAACGTGCTCATCGCTCTCACTCCTCAGGCCAATGCCTTCAGGTCATAGCACCGCCGACTTGGCGGCGCGCAGCAATCGATCGGACAACTCTCCTGGCCCCAGCGCCCTAGCCAGAGCCAGACCCCCGACCATCAAAGCCATGTCGGCCAGGGCTTTGTCGGTGTCTTCCGGGCTGGCCGCCAACTGCGCGACCATCATTTCCACATGCTCATTCAGCGCCACGCGAAACGCGTCCGGCAGGCGACCCAACTCACCGACAGACGCCGGGATCGGGCACGCGGAATCCGAGGAATCACGGTGTTTGCGCGACAGGTAAAACGCAGCCACCAACGCGCGACGCTCTTCGCCGGTCAATTCGGCGTCCATGTCGGCGATCAAGCCACGGCGGTGACCGAGCAGTTGCTTGAATGCTTCCAGCATCATGGCGTCCTTGCTTTCGAAGTGCGCATAGAAGCCGCCAACCGTCAGGCCGGCTGCGCCCATCACTTCGCCCACGCTCGGTTCGGCCGGGCCGCGCTGAATCAGCGCTGCGCTGGCGGCCTTGAGAATGCGTTCGCGGGTTTGAGCTTTTTTATCGTTCATCGTTGCCTCCGAATATTACGACTAGAATATTATTCTCATAATAATTTTCCGCAAGTCGTGGATGTGACCGCTGGTCTGAAGAACAGTTTGAAAGAAATGGGGGATTTGGCCAAACGCCAGACAAACAAAAGGGCCATTCAATAATTGAATGACCCTTATAAAATCCCGCAGAGCGGGTAATCGTGGCGTCCCCTAGGGGACTCGAACCCCTGTTACCGCCGTGAAAGGGCGGTGTCCTAGGCCACTAGACGAAGGGGACGCAAAACCTTCTATACAACTGATCAGTGCTGAGAGCTGATCGATTCAAGGCCGGTGTGGCCAGACCTTGAACTGTAAAATTGGTGGAGCTAAGCGGGATCGAACCGCTGACCTCCTGCATGCCATGCAGGCGCTCTCCCAGCTGAGCTATAGCCCCGGATTTTTCGCCTCGCGGCGGAGCGACATCTTGCAACATCGCTTCTGTAAAACTGGCGTCCCCTAGGGGACTCGAACCCCTGTTACCGCCGTGAAAGGGCGGTGTCCTAGGCCACTAGACGAAGGGGACGCAAACCCTTCTATACAACAGATCAACGCTGAGTGTTGATCGCTTCAAGGCCGGTGTGGCCAGACCTTGAAGTGTAAATTGGTGGAGCTAGACGGGATCGAACCGTCGACCTCTTGCATGCCATGCAAGCGCTCTCCCAGCTGAGCTATAGCCCCTCATCGCTGAGGACGGGGCGAATCTTAATGGCGCTTCGGAAAGCTGTCAAACTTATTTTTAACAATTTTCAAAATTTTTTGTCGCCATAACAATCACTTACCGCCCTCCCCCCGGAAAAACGGGGGTGGCGCCGAAGATCACGATCAAATGATCGCCACCTCCGGCAGCCCCTACGAGGTCAAACGTCCTCAGGCGATGTTGCCCAGGAGTTTTTCCCACTCCTTGTTTTCCTTCTTCGACACGCCGCCCAGCAGGTCGATGGCCTGGCGCAGACGGAAACGGGTCAGGTCCGGGCCAAGGATTTCCATCGCATCAAGCACCGACACCGAACTGGCCTGGCCAGTGATCGCGGCGAACATCAGCGGCATGGCGTCACGCAGCTTCAGCTCCAGGGATTCGACCACCGCCTGAATCGTTGCGGTGATGCTGTCCTTCTCCCACTGACGCAGGCTTTCCAGCTTCCACAGAATCAGCTGCATCAACTGACGAACCTGGTCGCCCGAGAGCTTCTTCGATTCGAACAGCTTGGCATCCGGGTTCACGCCACCGGCGAAGAAAAAGCCGGCCAGCGGTGCAACCTGGCTGAAGGTCTCGACGCGACCCTGCACGTGCGGCGCGATCTTCATCATGTATTCCGGGTTCAGCGCCCAGGTTTGCAGGCGCGAAGCGAACTCTTCCACCGGCAAGTCACGCAGCCATTGGCCGTTGAGCCACGACAGCTTCTCGATGTCGAAAATCGGCCCGCCGAGGGACACGCGGCTCAGGTCGAAATTGTCGACCATTTCCTGCAGCGAGAATTTTTCGCGCTCGTCCGGCATCGACCAGCCCATGCGGCCGAGGTAGTTGAGCATCGCTTCCGGCATGAAGCCCATGCGCTCGTAGAACGTCACCGAGGTCGGGTTCTTGCGCTTGGACAGCTTGCTCTTGTCCGGGTTACGCAGCAGCGGCATGTAGCACAGCTCCGGTTGTTCCCAGCCGAAGTATTCATAAAGCAGGATCAGCTTCGGCGCCGATGGCAGCCACTCTTCACCGCGCAGAACGTGGGTAATGCCCATCAAGTGGTCGTCGACCACGTTGGCCAGGAAGTACGTCGGCAGGCCGTCAGTCTTCATCAACACTTGCATGTCCATGCGATCCCACGGGATCTCGACGTCGCCACGCAGCATGTCCGGTACCACGCAAACGCCTTCGCTCGGCACTTTCATGCGGATCACATGAGGCTCGCCAGCGGCCAGGCGCCGGGCGACTTCTTCTTTCGAGAGCAACAGCGCACGGCCGTCGTAACGCGGGGTTTCGCCACGGGCCATTTGTTCGGCGCGCATCTGGTCCAGCTCTTCGGCGGTGCAGAAGCACGGGAAGGCGTGGCCCATCTCGACCAACTGCTGGCAGTACTTCTGATAGATGTCGCCGCGTTCGCTTTGACGATACGGACCGTGCGGGCCGCCAACGTCCGGACCTTCGCTCCAGTCGATGCCCAACCAGCGCAAGGCGTCGAAAATCTGCTGTTCGGACTCCCGGGTCGAGCGCAACTGGTCGGTGTCTTCGATCCGCAGGATGAACTCACCGCCATGCTGCTTGGCAAAGCAGTAGTTGAACAAAGCGATGTAAGCGGTACCTACGTGGGGGTCCCCGGTAGGCGATGGCGCGATGCGCGTGCGGACGGTGGTCATGGCAAGTCTCGAAATGAAGATAAAACAAAGGGCGAATGGTAACAGGCGATACCCGCCCGGCTCCAGTCAGCAGGGCATTTAAGCCAAGGTTGCGTCTACAACGGGCCTGAGCCGAGATGAATGACGGATTATCAGCCGATGGCATTTACCCACTATCGACTGTATGCAAGATTCACCTGCTGATAACTTTCCTTACAATTTCTCGACTACAGTCTGCCCCATGCCTGCCCAACTCAAGCGACGCCTGTTTATTTTCCTGCTGATCGTCCTGCTGATTGCCGGGGGCTTCTTCGCCCAATGGTTCTTCAAGGGGCGGTTTTATGAAAGCACCGACAACGCCTATGTCCAGGGCGAGATCACCCGTGTCTCAAGCCAATTGGGCGCGCGCATCGATCAGGTGCTGGTGCAGGACAATCAGCACGTTGAGAAAGGCCAGTTGCTGATCAAGCTCGAAGGCGATGACTTCCACCTCGCCGTCGACCGCGCCAATGCCACCCTCGCTACCCGACAAGCCGAACGTTTGCAGGCGCAAAGCAAACTGACCCAGCAAGCCAGCCTGATCGCCGCCAGCGAGGCGCAAGTCGCCTCCAGCCAGGCCAGCCTTGGGCGTTCGCAGATCGACTTGTCCCGCGCGCAAACCCTGCGCAAACCCGGCTACGTCTCGGAGGAACGGGTGACCACCCTCTCCGCCGACAACCACATCGCCCGTTCGCAAGTGACCAAGGCCCAGGCCGACGCACAAAGCCAACGCCAGCAAGTCAATTCCTTGAGCGCCGAGATCAAGCGCCTCGACGCGATGATCGCCAATGCCAAAACCGACCTCGCCCAGGCCGAACTTAACCTGACCCGCAGCGAAATCCACGCGCCGATCAGCGGCCTGATCGGCCAGCGCGCGGCTCGACAAGGCCAATACGTGCAGGCCGGCGCTTATCTGCTGTCGATCGTCCCGGACCAGGACATCTGGATTCAGGCCAACTTCAAGGAAACCCAGATCGGCCACATGCAGCCCGGCCAGAAAGCCACGCTGACCTTCGACGCCTACAGCGACACACCGATAGACGCACGGGTCGACAGCCTGTTCGCCGCCTCGGGCGCACAGTTCAGCCTGTTGCCGCCGGACAATGCCACGGGCAATTTCACCAAAGTCGTACAACGGATCCCGGTAAAACTGACGTTCGCTGCGGACAATCCACTGCACGGCAAGATTCGCCCAGGGATGTCGGTCACCGCCAAAGTGAACATCAAAGACGCCCCTGACGATGGCCGGTGATCAACTGATCCGCCCGGCCGGCGAACCGACCCGGCGGGACTGGATTGCGGTGATGAGCGTGATGCTCGGCGCCTTCATGGCCGTGCTGGATATCCAGATCACCAACTCGTCGCTCAAGGACATTCAGGGCGCGCTGTCGGCGACCCTGGAAGAAGGCTCGTGGATTTCCACGTCCTATCTGGTGGCGGAAATCATCATGATCCCGCTGACCGCGTGGCTGGTGCAGCTGCTGTCGGCGCGACGCCTGGCAGTCTGGGTGTCATTGGGATTTCTCGCCGCCTCCCTGCTCTGCTCCATGGCCTGGAGCCTGGAGAGCATGATCATCTTTCGAGCGTTACAGGGATTCACCGGCGGTGCCCTGATCCCGCTGGCCTTCACCCTCACCCTGATCAAACTCCCGGAACACCACCGCGCCAAAGGCATGGCCATGTTCGCCATGACCGCGACGTTCGCGCCCTCCATTGGCCCAACCCTTGGCGGCTGGCTGACGGAAAACTGGGGCTGGGAGTACATTTTCTACATCAACATACCGCCCGGCCTGATCATGATCGCCGGCCTGATGTACGGCCTTGAGAAGAAAGAGGCGCACTGGGAACTGCTCAAAAGCACCGACTACTTGGGCATCCTCACGCTCGGCGTCGGCCTCGGCTGTTTGCAGGTGTTTCTGGAAGAAGGCCATCGCAAGGACTGGCTGGAATCGAACCTGATCGTGACCCTGGGCAGCATCGCGTTGGTGAGCCTGATCACTTTTGTAATCGTGCAGTTTTCCAAGCCCAATCCGCTGATCAACCTCGGCATTCTGGGTAATCGCAACTTCGGTTTGTCGAGTATTTCCAGCCTAGGAATGGGCGTCGGCTTGTACGGCTCGATCTTCCTGTTACCGCTGTACCTGGCGCAGATCCAGAACTACAACGCCCTGCAGATCGGCGAAGTGATCATGTGGATGGGGGTGCCGCAGCTGTTTCTGATTCCGCTGGTGCCCAAGCTGATGAAATACGTGTCGCCCAAATGGCTGTGCGCAATAGGCTTCGGGCTGTTCGGGTTGGCGAGCTTTTCGTCGGGGGTGCTGAACCCGGACTTTGCCGGGCCGCAGTTCAATCAGATCCAGATCATCCGGGCGCTGGGCCAGCCGCTGATCATGGTGACCATCTCGCTGATCGCCACCGCTTACATCCTGCCGCAGGACGCGGGATCGGCGTCGAGCCTGTTCAATATCCTGCGCAACCTCGGCGGCGCGATTGGCATCGCCCTCCTCGCGACCTTGCTGGACGCGCGAACCAAGACCTACTTTGATTACTTGCGTGAATCCATCGTGCCGAGCAATCCGCAGGTGGCGGAGCGAATGGCGTCGATGACGGACCGGTTCGGCAGTGAGACGGCAGCGCTGGGCAAGCTGAGCGAGATTGCGCATCAGCAGGCGTCGATCATGGCGTACAACGATGCGTTTCACTTTGTCGGGATTGCGCTGGGGATCAGCATGATTGCGGTGTTGTTGACCAAAGCGTTGCCGGTGGGGCTCAAGGCTGGCGAGGCGCACTAACCCCGATTGCGGTGGTGACCTTTCGGACGCCTTCGCGGGCGAGCCTCGCTCCTACAAGGTTTGTGGCGCGCCAGCGAGATGTGAACGGCACAAAATCAGAAGGCGCGAGGCTCGTCCGCGAAGGTGCATGCACATTCACCGCAAATCTCAGACAGTAATCAATCGATCCCGCAGCTTGCCAATCTCATCGCGCATCTGCGCCGCCGCTTCAAACTCCAGATCCCGCGCCAACGCGTACATCTTCTCTTCCAGCGCTTTGATGCGCTTGGCGATCTCGCCCGGCGAGCGCAATTCGGCTTCGTACTTGGCGCTCTCTTCGGCGGCCTTGGCCATGCCTTTGCGCTTCTTGCTGCGCGAACCGGGCACGGTGGCGCCTTCCATGATGTCGGCCACGTCCTTGAACACACCCTTCGGCGTGATGCCATTGGCGAGGTTGAAGGCGATCTGCTTGTCGCGACGCCGTTCGGTCTCGCCGATCGCCCGCTCCATGGAACCGGTGATGCGATCCGCATACAGAATCGCCCGGCCATTGAGGTTACGCGCGGCCCGGCCGATGGTCTGGATCAACGAACGCTCGGAACGCAGGAAACCTTCCTTGTCTGCATCGAGAATCGCCACCAGCGACACTTCCGGCATGTCCAGGCCTTCACGCAGCAGGTTGATCCCCACCAGCACATCGAACGTGCCCAGACGCAGATCGCGGATGATTTCGACCCGCTCCACGGTGTCGATGTCCGAGTGCAGGTAACGCACCCGCACGCCATGGTCGGCCAGGTAATCGGTCAAGTCTTCAGACATGCGCTTGGTCAGCGTAGTCACCAGCACCCGCTCTTCCAGCGCCACACGTTTACCGATTTCCGAGAGCAGATCGTCAACCTGGGTCAACGCCGGGCGGATTTCGATCTGCGGGTCCACCAGGCCGGTTGGGCGAACCAGTTGTTCGACCACGCGACCGGCATGTTCCGCTTCGTAATTGCCGGGCGTGGCCGAGACGAAAATCGTCTGCGGGCTGATGCTTTCAAATTCGTCGAAACGCATCGGCCGGTTATCCAGCGCTGACGGCAAGCGGAAGCCGTATTCCACCAGCGTCTCTTTACGGGAACGGTCGCCCTTATACATGGCGCCGACCTGCGGCACGCTGACGTGGGATTCGTCGATCACCAGCAAGGCGTCGGCCGGCAGGTAGTCGAAGAGGGTCGGTGGCGCCTGGCCGGATTCACGGCCCGATAGGTAGCGCGAGTAGTTTTCGATACCGTTGCAGTAACCCAGTTCGAGGATCATCTCCAGGTCGAAACGGGTGCGCTGCTCCAGGCGCTGGGCTTCCACCAGTTTGTTGTTGGTGCGCAGGTAATCCAGGCGCTCCTGCAATTCGACCTTGATCCCTTCGACAGCACCCAGCAGGGTTTCCCGTGGCGTCACGTAGTGGCTTTTCGGGTAGAAAGTGAATCGCGGCAACTTGCGGATTACTTCGCCGGTCAGCGGATCGAAAGCCGACAGGCTCTCGACTTCGTCATCGAACAGCTCGATGCGGATCGCTTCGAAGTCGGATTCCGCCGGGTGGATATCAATCACATCGCCGCGCACCCGGAAGGTCGCCCGGGCGAACTCCATGTCATTGCGGGTGTATTGCAAGTCTGCCAGGCGACGCAGCAACGCACGTTGATCGAGCTTGTCGCCGCGATCCACGTGCAGCACCATTTTCAAATAGGTTTCCGGACTGCCCAAACCGTAGATGCACGACACCGTGGTGACGATGATCGCGTCCTTGCGTTCCAGCAGCGCCTTGGTCGCGGACAGCCGCATCTGCTCGATGTGGTCGTTGATCGAGGCGTCTTTCTCGATGAAGGTGTCCGATGACGGCACATAGGCTTCTGGCTGGTAGTAGTCGTAGTAGGAAACGAAGTACTCGACGGCATTGTTCGGGAAGAACGCCTTGAACTCACCATACAACTGCGCGGCCAGGGTCTTGTTCGGCGCCAGCACCAAGGTCGGACGCTGTACCTGGGCGATCACGTTGGCGATGCTGAAGGTCTTGCCCGAGCCGGTCACACCAAGCAACGTCTGGTGCGCCAGCCCGGCTTCGATGCCCTCGACCATCAGGCGGATGGCTTCCGGCTGATCGCCGGCGGGCTCGAAGCGGGTGACTAGCTGGAATTCAGACATGTATACCTCTGATATCGCGCCAGCGCGGTCAAACCGGCAGCAACGAGAAAGACCGCAAACGACTCACGCCGCCCGAAAAAAAACAGGATTGTGCTCAATGTGGAGCCGATTGCCTGCGCTTTCAAGGCAAACGTCCTACATCCCTTGAAGTCTTTGATGCCGGCATTCGACTAACGGTCGAAAAATAATCGAAAAAACTTACCTGAAAAGCTGATTCGTCTGTCGCCATCAATCGCAGATGGCCTCTATACTAGCTCCCCGTTTGTGCACCGCTCTAGTGCATTCGGCTGGAGCGCGACACGTCCCTCCACACTCCATTCAGAGCCGCCGCAAAAATGAGCCTGTTCTCCGCTGTCGAAATGGCACCACGCGATCCAATCCTGGGCCTCAACGAAGCATTCAACGCCGATACCCGTACCAACAAGGTCAACCTGGGAGTCGGTGTTTACTGCAACGAGGAGGGGAAAATTCCACTCCTGCGCGCCGTTGTCGAAGCCGAGACGATTCGCGTCGCTCAACACGCTTCCCGTGGCTACTTGCCAATCGACGGTATCGCCGCCTACGACCAGGCAGTGCAGAAACTGCTGTTCGGCAATGACTCGCCACTGATCGCCGCTGGCCGCGTCATCACCACCCAGGCTGTTGGCGGCACGGGCGCCCTGAAAATCGGCGCCGACTTCCTCAAGCAACTGCTGCCGAACGCCGTTGTGGCGATCAGCGACCCGAGCTGGGAAAACCACCGCGCCCTGTTCGAAACCGCCGGTTTCCCGGTGCAGAACTACCGTTACTACGACGCCGCGACCCATGACGTTAATCGTACCGGTCTGCTTGAAGACCTGAACGCCTTGCCTTCCGGCTCGATCGTTGTGCTGCACGCCTGCTGCCACAACCCGACCGGCGTGGACCTGAGCCCGGCGGACTGGAAAAACGTCCTGGACGTGGTGAAAGCCAAAGGTCACGTGCCGTTCCTCGACATGGCCTACCAGGGTTTTGGCGATGGCATCGACGAAGATGCCGCTGCCGTGCGCCTGTTTGCTGAATCGGGCCTGACCTTCTTCGTCTCCAGCTCGTTCTCCAAATCCTTCTCGCTGTACGGCGAGCGCGTTGGCGCCCTGTCGATCGTCAGCGAATCGAAAGAAGAAAGCGCGCGCGTGCTGTCGCAAGTCAAACGCGTGATCCGCACCAACTACTCCAACCCGCCGACCCACGGTGCCAGCATCGTCGCCGCGGTCCTGAACAGCCCGAAACTGCGCGCCCAGTGGGAAGAAGAACTGGCCGAAATGCGCCTGCGGATTCGTGGCATGCGCACCCAGATGGTCGACCTGCTGGCGAAAAACGCGCCACAGCGTGATTTCAGCTTCGTCGGTCGTCAGCGCGGCATGTTCTCCTACTCCGGCCTGACGGTTGAGCAAGTCACCCGCCTGCGCAGCGAGTTCGGCATCTACGCCCTGGACACCGGCCGCATCTGTGTGGCGGCGTTGAATCAGAGCAACATTGATGCAGTGACCAAGGCCATCGTTGCGGTGATCTGAGTCTCGCGCAGTACGGAAAACGGGAAGCCTTGGGGCTTCCCGTTTTTTATTCGTCGCAGATAAGTGTCAAAGCGCTATCGGCGCCCTCTAAACTCCACACAACGATGCACCTGCAGGATCGCCGCACCGCTCGCTCCTACAGGTTTTGTGTACACCTGAGAATTCTTACGAGAACCCACATGAAAAACGATGACCTACGCGCCGACCGTGACGAACTGGACCATTTTGTCCCTCGCACACCGGCCAAACGCGGTAACAACCTGGTGCTGCAAGTGGCCGCTGGCGTATTTCTCGGCGGCCTGGCCTTGTGGCTGGTGCAACTGGCCGCCACGATGCTGTACGCCAAGCTGATGCTCGCCACGGTCACCTTCGGCGGTTAAGCCAGTTCGGTCGCACGCTGACTGGCGGCATCGTCATAGGCGACGTAGAGCGATTCGGCGACCTGACTCTTGATCGCTTTGGCGCTTTCCAGACCGAGGACGAAGCCCTCAGCCTTGCCGCCCGCGCGGTTCAGATCGTCAGCGGTGCTGGCCTGAGTGATCGCATCAAACAGCTTCTCTGCATGCGGGCCGACACCTTTGGGCAGGCTGATCTGAGCGATGCTCATGCGAACACCCCGTTGTCTTGAGGGGTGAGGATTGGGTGATTCATGGCACGTACCTTTTCGGCGAATGGCCGGCAGCGCGTGTAACCACTTCCGGGCGGCCATGGTAGACCTCTGAGGCGATTCTGGTAACCGCCCACTGCCGATAAACCACCGTCCGTCTCCATGAATCCATCAAGTTGCTAACAGATGCTTGACTTCTCTTTCTGAATCAGTAACATACGCGCCATTCCGCGATAGCTCAGTTGGTAGAGCAAGTGACTGTTAATCACTGGGTCCCTGGTTCGAGTCCAGGTCGTGGAGCCATACAAGGTTCCAGAGAAGGCTTCAAAAATCTCTGATAGCCCCGAAAAACCCGCCTTATGGCGGGTTTTTTCGTTCTGGCGTTCTGTTGGACTCCGGAGGGGTACCAGCCATTTTAAAGGTAGAGTTTGGGATAAAGGTCAGTTCGATAAAAGGGAGTTCCCTTATGTCGCGCACTACTGCCCCACTCTCCGACGCCGCTTGCCGTTCGGCCAAGCCCACAGACCGCGCCTATAAGCTTTTCGACGGCGACGGCCTTTACCTCTAGTCCAACCCAATGGCCGCAAAGGCTGGCGTCTCAGATACGTCAAACCTGATGGCCGGGAAGGACTGACCTCATTCGGCAACTACCCCATCGTTGGCCTCGCGGCTGCGCGCCGCAAGCGCTTGGAGGCCAAGCGAATGCTGGCGGATGGCATTGACCCTATAGGAGCCAAGAACCAAGCCAAGACGAACGCTCTGATCAAAGACCGCACCTTTGAAAGCGTTGCCCTCGGCTGGCACACGGAAATGTCAGCCAAGTGGGCACCGGACTATTCCAAGACAGTGATGAGTCGCCTCAAAACTCACCTCTTCACACTGATCGGCGCCCGCGCCATTGTCGACCTTGATACCCACGATCTTATGCAGCCCCTGGAAGCGATTAAGAAGCGCGGAACGGTGGACATTGCTTTAAGGGTACAAAACTACCTGCGGAGCATCATGCGCGAGGCAAAGCGCCTCCGGCTTATCACCGTAAACCCTGCTTACGACCTCGTAGGCTCGATCAAAGCCTCGCGGGTCGTCCACCGTCCCGCTCTATCCTTATCGCGTCTGCCTGAATTGCAGGAACGGATCGCCACCTATAAAGGCCGCGCACTTACCCGGCTAACGGTCTTGCTGTTGCTGCACGTGTTTGTACGCTCCAGCGAGCTGCGCTTCGCCCGCTGGAGCGAGTTCGACCTCAAACGTGGCGCCTGGGGAAATACCCGACACGCGACCAGCGTTGGAAGGTGTACCCTTTTCCACAAGAGGTACGAAGATGGCAAGCGATACCAAATCTTGGAAACCAATGTCCGAAAACACGGTGAACAGCGCGCTTCGGAAGATGGGGTACGACACCAAATCCGAGATCTGTGGGCATGGGTTTCGTTCGATGGCCTGCAGCGCATTGATCGAGTCAGGTTTGTGGACGGACACAGCCATCGAGCGGCAGATGAGCCACAAGGAACGCGGTAATCTCTGAAGGTGGGACAGCAGAAACAACTATTGCGCTGAGTTCACTGCACGCCAGGTAAAAATCGCTACGGTCTGGCGAGCCCACAATCCGGCCATGCCTCAAACAACACCGCCTGCAATGACAGGCTGGAGATAGCCCGTCAAACACAGTTCTTCCCTGGAGCCAGTTGGCCGGAGCCACGAAGGGCGCAGCGGATCAAACTGCTAAGTAATCTGGGCCAACGAGCTCATATCGATTTTCCTTTTTGAGACGATCCAGACACGCAGGTATCAAGCAACATGAGTGTTCGCTGCAAGCTCATGCGCGGGCTCAGGCTTGATCTTGAACCAGAGGGCGTACATCGCTGGCAGGAACACCAGGGTCAGCACGGTGCCAGCAAACGTACCGCCAATCAGGGTGTAGGCCAGCGTTCCCCAGAACACCGAATGGGTCAGCGGAATGAACGCCAGCATCGCCGCCAACGCCGTGAGAATCACTGGCCGTGCACGCTGCACAGTGGCTTCGACCACTGCGTCATAAGGCGACAGTCCGGCTTGCTTATTAGAGTGAATCTGGCCAATGAGGATCAGCGTGTTGCGCATCAGAATCCCTGACAAGGCAATCAATCCCACCAAGGCGTTGATCCCGAACGGCTGCTGGAACAGCAGCAGAATTGGCACCACACCAATCAGGCCCAAAGGCGCGGTGGCGAACACCATCATCATTGCCGACATCGAGCGCACCTGAATGATGATGGTCAGCAACATCAGCGCGATCATGATCGGGAACAACGGCAGCAATGCCTTGTTTGCTTTACCCGACTCCTCGATCGCGCCGGCAAACTCAATGCGGTAGCCCGCCGGCAGCTTTTCGATGATAGGTTGCAACTGCGTTATCAAGGCGTTGGAGACATCGGGGGGCTGAAGACCTTCAGCCACGTCACCGCGCACGGTTATTGTCGGCGTACGATCACGACGTCGCAGGATGGGCTCTTCCATGCGCACATCCACCGCCCCTACCTGGGACAGCGAAACGCGCTGGCCTTGGACGCCGTTCAGCGTGAAGGCGGCAATTTTCGATGGATCCAGACGCGTCTCACCAGCTGAGCGAGCGACCACCTGAACCGAACGAATGTCCTCACGCACCTCGGTGACAGGCACCCCCGTGAGCAGAAATTGCAGCTGTTGCGCGACATCGGTCGAGGTCAAGCCGAATGCTTGCAGGCGATCCTGATCCAGCGTGAGATGAAGTGCCGGCACGCGCTCGCCCAAGTCGGTGTTGACGGTTCTCATCATGGGGCTGGCAGTCATGACCTCACGCACCTGCGCGGCGATATCCCGCAACACTGCGGGGTCGGCGCCCATCACCCGAAAGGCCACCGGATACGGTGAGTAAGGACCAAATACCAACTGCGTCACCCGCACGCGGGCTTCAGGCGCCAAACCATCGGCCGTGGCTTGCCTGAGCCGAATCTTGAGCGCCTCACGCTCTTGCTGATTCGCCGTCAGGACGACGATTTTTGCGAAGGATGGATCGGGTAGCTCAGGGGCCATCGCCAAATAGAAGCGTGGCGCGCCCTGGCCAATATAAGCGGTGACGATCTTGGCTTCCGGCTGCTGAGCCAACCACGCCTCGACCTTGGCCGCCGCCACATCAGTCTGTTCGATAGAGGTGCCGTAAGGCATCTGCACCTCAACCAGCACCTCAGGTCGGTCGGATGTTGGAAAGAACTGCTTCTTGACCACGCCCATGCCCAGAATCGCAACTACAAACAAGCCCACGACGGATGTCGCCACCAGGCCTTTGCGGCGGATCACACTGCCCAGCAGGCGCCTGAAACGCTGGTAGTTCGGTGTACCGTAAATCGCCGTATGCCCGCCTTCAGGCACCTTGATCTGCGGCAGCAGTTTGACGCCCAGGTAAGGGGTAAACACCACGGCCACCACCCAGGAAGTGATCAGCGCAATGCCAACGATCCAGAACATGTTCGCGGTGTACTCACCAGCGGTCGACTTGGCAAAACCGTTGGGCATAAAGCCGATCGCCGTCACCAACGTCCCCGACAACATCGGCGCGGCCGTGTGGCTCCAGGCATAAGCGGAGGCCTTGATTCGGTCGTAGCCCTCTTCCATCTTCACCACCATCATTTCAATGGCAATGATTGCATCGTCCACCAGCAGCCCCAGCGCCAGAATCAACGAGCCCAGGGTAATTCGATCGAAGTCTTTGCCCGTGGCCGCCATGACAATGAACACGGCCGCCAGAGTCAGCGGCACCGCTGCGGCAACCACAACGCCAACACGCCAGCCCATGCTGAGAAAACACACCAGCAGCACCACGCCCAAGGCAGCAAAAAACTTCACCATGAACTCGTTGACGGATGCGCCAATATTCACCGCCTGATCCGTGACCTTGGTCAGGCTCATGCCCAAAGGCATCTGCTCATTGATCGCTGTTGCCTCAGCATCCAGCGACTTCCCCAAATCCAGGCCGTTCCAGCCATCGCGCATGACCACGCCGAGCAACAGTGCCGGCTCGCCGTTGTTGCGTACAAGGAATGTCGCGGGGTCCTCATAACCGCGCTTGACCTCAGCCACATCGGACAACTTGAGGGTTCTGCCCTGCACTGTCAGCGGGGTATCGCGAATCTTCTGCAGGTCATCAAACGCGCCATCCAGCCGGATGAAAACCTGGGGCCCCTTCGCTTCTACCGAACCGGCCGGCGTTATCATGTTTTGCGTGTTCAGCGCACTGAAGATGTCTCGTGCAGAAATGCCCAGTGTCGCCAGACGTTCGTAGGACAGCTCGACAAAAACGCGCTCGGCCTGTTCACCGATGATGTTGACCTTCTTCACACCCGCTACATGCAGCAAACGCTGGCGCAAGCTCTCGGCTTCGCGCACCAATAGACGTTGCGGCTCGCCCTTGGCCTTGAGCGCATAGAGCGCGAAGGTGACATCGGAATACTCATCGTTGACCATCGGGCCGATCACCCCAGACGGCAACCCCTTCTGCTCATCCAGAATTTTCTTGCGCGCCTGGTAAAACTCCTCCTGGACCGCTGAGGGCGGCGTGCTGTCGAGCAGGTACACCGTAGTGAATGCCAAACCGGGCCGGGTAAAGGTCTCGGTCCGATCGTACCAACGCAGCTCCTGCATGCGTTTTTCCAGCTTTTCTACCACCTGGTCTTGCATCTCCTGGGCCGTCGCCCCAGGCCAGGCAGTGACCACCGTCATTTGTTTAATGGTGAATGCGGGATCTTCCGCACGCCCCAGTTTGAAGAAGGCGTACAACCCACCCACAGAAATCAGCAGGATCAAAAACAGCGTGATTGAGCGCTCGCGTACGGCCAGCGCCGAAAGATTGAAGCCGCTCATCGACTTACCTCAACCACTGAATTTTGCGGAGCATCGGCGAGTTCAGTCCTGACCTTCTCTCCCTCGCTCAGCAAGTGAGCACCCAATGCGACAACACGATCACCCACCTGCAGATCCCCCGTCACGCGCACGCTGGCCTCATTATTCAGGCCGCGAACCTTGATCGGGCGCCATGCCACCTGCTCAGGTTCCCCGCCCACCACCACCCAGACCCCCGGGCCTTTACCGGCGTCGTAGAGGCCCCCCATGGGCACCTGTAATTCCTTGGCATCAGCAACATCCGTGTCAGCGATAACCACTGAGATCGTCGAACCCAGGGTAGCGTTGGAGAGCGCCCCCTCCAGCACATAACGCGCTTCAAACGTTCGGGTCTGTCGGTCGGCAGAGTCGGACAACTGGCGTAAACGCGCTTTACCTGCAGTCTGGTGCTGGCCGTACAGCTCAACCGTCGCCGCCGAGCCCAGCGCAGGACGTAACGTCTCGGGCAACTGGATCACCGCCTCGCGCTGCCCTGAATGGGCAACGCGTACCACCACCTGCCCTGCGCCAACTACCTGCCCCGGCTCCGCCAAGGTATCCACTACCACCCCGTCAGCATCCGCCAGCAACGTCGAATAACCGGTCGCGTTTTTCGCCACATCAGCCTGGGCCTGGGCAGCGTTGAGTTGGGCTTTCGCCGAGTCGGCAGCAGCTTTGAACCCTGCATAAGCTGAAGCAGATACCGCTCCGACGGACACCAGATCACGGTAGCGAAGCTCGTCATCGGAGGCCTGCCGAGCTCGGGCCATGGCGGCCAGTACCGCTTCTTTCTGTGCCCGCGCGGTCAGCGTCAGGTCGTTGGCATCGATTCGCATAAGGGGCTGCCCGCGCTTGACACTCTGTCCAGCATCCACCAAACGCTCCAAGACCTTCCCTGGCACCCGAAAACCGAGGTCGCTCTGAACTCGGGCCGCGACGATACCGGTGAATATCCGTGCCGCAGGCGCGGAGGGTTGAACCACGCCGATGCGCACCAAGGGCGTTTGAAGGCGAGGATCGGCAGGCGTGGCCTCGTTGCAGGCCGCTAGGGCAAACGGCAACAGGACAATGAAAATGGCTGACATGCGGTGGCGCTGGATCATAAAGACCTCTCGGTAGCGGATGCATTATGCTTATTCAAGTGACCATTTCTGTCAATAGTCACTACCGAGACGAATGAACATCGCCCACTTGATCAGAGCAGAGCAAAGAGGCTCGATATCTAGTTTTTTCAGGCGCACACGCTGATACGGATGCGCAGCGCATCCGTCAGCAGAGGTTTAAGGCATCAGGCTGCGCAGAACAAGATTGGAGATGAGAGAAGGGGCTTCTTCAACAAAATCGAGGTTGTACTGCAATAGCAGAGGATTCATGAAAGGCCGTAGAGCGAGATGAATCGACTCTACCGTCTCGTCCAGCGGAGTCTTGCGTTCAAACTCGCCGAGCTCTCGCCCCTCACGCACGATTTGCAACACGAAGCTCTTAATCTGAGCGTCATAGACTTGTGAGCTGGGCCATCGCTCCGACGCGGAGAACGCTGCGATGTCGTAGAGTTTACGGTCGTTAAAGAACAGGCTCACACCTGTAGCGATTAAGGTTTTGACCAGGCGCCGAAAACGCTCAGTCGGGGAGATGCCGTCTACATTGATGGCTTGCTCCACTGCCGCAACGATTTCAGTCAGGCAATTTGTACAGATTGCTTCACCAATCGCCTGCTTGGATTCAAAGAATTTGTAGATGTAAGCCTTGGAAAAGCCGATGGCCTTGGCTAGGTCAGAAACCGTTGTTTTGCCATAACCGTATTGACTGAAATGTTCGTTGGCCGCCGCAACAATCTGGTCTCGAATGTCGTGATCGGCTGGGCCACGGGCGCTGGGCGAAGAAACTGATGGCTGATTCATGCGAGCAGCTTACTCATCCCAAAGGTGGTTGACAACTTGTGACCAAATTGTAATATCGTCACAAACCGACCCTTTCGCAGGCATCGCATGCACCCTCCTCCTCGTTTCGCCGTCTTACTGTGTTTGGGTATGGTTGCAGGTTGCTCAGTGGGCCCCGACTACTCAGAACCCCGCGTGGAATTGCCCGAGCATTTCTCGGCGCAAACGTCCAAGGCACGGCAAGTGGACGCTGCAAATGCCGATCTCGCCGCTTGGTGGAATGCATTTAATGACCCGATACTCAGTCAACTGATAAATCGAGCACTTGAACAGAACCTCGATTTAGCCCAGGCAAACGCAAGGATCGAGCAGGCTCGCGCCGGTTTGGGCGCAGCTAACGCAGCCCTCCTGCCGTCGGCTACCGTCAATGGTCAGGCGGCCCGAGCCCGTCAGTCTTTGGAGACGCCGTTGGGCCAAGTGCTGAATTCAGCCCCTTCCTATAATCGCTACGGCAGCGCCTATGAGGCGAACTTGAATGCCGGCTGGGAGCTGGATGTGTTTGGCGGGCTGCGCCGAGGTAAAGAAGCGGCTTTCGCCGATTATCAGGCCTCGCAAGCCGGAGCGATTGCCACACGCCTGGCAGTGGTCGCGCAAACAGCCGACCTTTACATCAGCATCCGTGGCCTGCAAGCACGTCTGGAAATTGCCCGGCAGCAAGTAGACACACGACAACAACTGCTCACCACCAACGAACATCTCTACGCAAAAGGCCTGGCGGCTGAACTGCAGTTGAACCAGACCCAAGGCGCGCTGAACCAAGCGCAGGCCACCGTGCCGGTACTGCAAGCAGGCATTGACACGGCAATGAATGCGCTGGATGTCATGTTGGGCAAGGCGCCCGGCACTTACAGTGCGCAGTTGACTAAGCTGGCGCCCATCCCTGAGGTGCCAGGCCTCTCGGACATGGGCGCTCCAGCCGACCTGCTGCGTCGGCGTCCAGACTTGATCGTCGCGGAGCGCCGTCTTGCAGCATCCAGCGCGCGCATCGGCGAAGCCATGTCCGAGTACTACCCCAAACTGTCTGTGGCTGCGCTGCTCGGCAGTGCTACATCGGTATCCAGCGCAAACCTGTTCAGCAACGGCGCCAGTCAGGCTTCGGCGGCACTGGGATTACGCTGGCGGCTGTTTGATTTTGGCCGCATCAACGCCCAGATTGATTTGGCAAAGGGCCAGGAAGCCGAAGCCTTGGCCGCTTACCGCCAGTCCGTTCTGCGGGCCTGCGAAGATGTGGAAAGCGCTGTTTCGGCACGGATCAAACGCGAGCAACAATCGACCCAGCTCGCCCAAGGCGAGTCGGCGTATGCGAAAGCCAGAGCGACATCGTTTGCCGCCTATGAAAAAGGCGTGGTCAGCTTGATCGAAGTGCTGGATGCCGATGAACATCTCCTAGCGGCATCTGATGGCAGAGCCCAGGCACAAACTGAATCGGCTCGCGCTGCAGTGGCCACGTTCAAAGCCTTGGGTGGCGGTTGGCAGCGAGATGACTCAGATGCTCGCGTTGTCTCAAAAAGAGCGGAAACTCGAATGTTTTTTCCTGATCCAGGGATATCGGAAGAACTCCAATAAAATACGGGCTGGATTAGGATAATCGTAGGGATATATATACTAAAAAGCAGAATAATTTCATTGTAGAACAAATGCTTATTTTTCTGTTCGAGTCCAGGTCGTGAGCCAGACAGCAATATCGAAAAGCCCCTGAATCGAAAGGTTCAGGGGCTTTTTTGTGGCCGCTGGAAAAGCAAAAGGCCGATCTGTCTATTCAACAGATCGGCCTGGTTAGCAGGTGCCGCCGTCAGACATGCTCACTGCTTTTAGCATGAGCCGCTCGATGCTCGCTCGATTCATGGGCCGCTTCCACCACCGGAATCTCGTTCCCGTCGCAGTCACGCAGTTTACCTTCGCTGAAGTAATCCCCTTCACGCAACGCCGCCAGATCCTGATATCGAAGAACCCGCTCGGTACCGGCCGCGAACACCGATTGCTGATCCGAGTTACCGGCAGTGAGGTGGTTGAAGGCCAGGTTGAGCACGATGGCCATGATCGCCGAGGAGCTGATGCCCGAGTGGAAGATGGTCGCGAACCAACTTGGGAAGTGGTCGTAGAAATTCGGCGCGGCGATCGGGATCATGCCGAAGCCGATGGAGGTGGCGACGATGATCAGATTGACGTTGTTGCGGTAATCAACCTTGGACAGCGTGCGAATGCCACTGGCTGCCACGGTGCCGAACAGCACGATGCCAGCGCCACCCAGTACCGAGGTCGGTACTGCGGCGATGACCCGGCCCATGAACGGCAGCAGACCGAGTATCACCAGGAACAAGCCGCCGGTGGCGACCACGAAACGACTCTTGATGCCGGTCACGGCCACCAGCCCGACGTTCTGGGCGAAGGCGCTTTGGGTGAAGGAACCGAAGATCGGCGCGATCATGCTCGACAGCATGTCGGCGCGCAGGCCGTTGCCCAGGCGTTTGGAGTCGACCTTGGTGTCGATGATTTCACCGACAGCAAGGATGTCCGCCGAGGTTTCCACCAGGGTCACCATGACCACGATGCACATCGACAGGATCGCGGCAAAATGGAAGGTTGGCATGCCGAAGTGGAACGGGGTCGGGAAGCCGAACATCGGGCCTTGCGTGACCGACGAGAAGTCCGCCATGCCAAGGAACACCGCGAGGATCGTGCCGATGACCATCGCCAGCAGGATCGACAAACGGGAGATGGTCGCGCTGCCAATCTTGCTCAGCAGCAGCACCAACACCAGCGTCACCGCCGCCAGACCGATGTTGGCCATGCTGCCGAAATCCGGGGCATGGCTATTGCCGCCCATGGCCCAGCGTGCAGCCACCGGCATTAGCGTCAAGCCGATGGTGGTGATCACGATGCCCGTCACCAGCGGCGGGAAGAACTTGGTGATTCGCGAGAACACCGGCGTGATCAGTAATCCGATCAACGACGCGGCAATTACCGCCCCGAGAATTGACTGAAAGCCGCCCTCCCCGCCGCTGCTGACAATCGCCACCATCGTCGCGACACCGGAGAAGGACACGCCCTGTACCAGCGGCAACTGACACCCGAAAAACGGTAAACCGAGGGTCTGCAGCAATGTCGCCAAGCCCCCCGCAAACAATGAAGCAGCAATCAACAAACCGATGTCCGCCGGCGAAAGCCCGGCCGCCTGGCCGATGATCAAAGGCACCGCGACGATGCCGCCGTACATGGTCAGAACATGTTGCAGGCCGTAAGCCATATTCGCGCCGACCCCGAGGTTTTCGTCCTCAGGCCGTTGGTGTGAAACATGGGGCGTTTTCATGGTTGGGGGGTTCCCTGGTTTTTTGTTATGCGCACACTGTATGCAAGAGTCAGGACAAATGTCTATAGAGTTGTATACAACTCACCAGTCAGATAATGGACACCTGTCCATGTCGCCCTTTAGCTGCGCGCCTTCCCCTCCAAAAATCTTGAAATACATCCTTCATCTGCCTGCTCCCCTGCCCGCTAGTCTTTTGCATTCCAAGCGACCTCCGGCACGGACGCCCCCTCGCTTATACATATAAAGTATGCATAATGAAGTCATTCGAAATTCAGTATCACAAGGCAAAAAACGCAGCCAACAAATTAAAGCATCGCGGCATCAGCCTCGCCGAAACAGAACCGGTGTTTTACGACGAACGAGCACTGACGATTCGGGACAACCATCACGATGAACAACGGTGGATCGTCATGGGCATGGATGCCAAAGCTCGCTTGCTGGTCGTTGCGTACACCTATCGCGATCCGAATTTCGTACGAATCATTTCCGCGCGCCTCGCCAGCAAAAACGAGCGCCGTCGTTATTTGGAGAATTGAACGATGAAAGACGAATACGACTTCAGCAACGCCAAGCGTGGAGCAGTTGCCTCCAGCAAAGGCAAAACCCGAATTACCATCATGCTCGATGATGTCGTCATCGAAGCAGCACGCGCCATGGCGCAGAGCGAGGGGTATGGCTACCAAACAGTGATCAACAACACGCTGCGCCAGGCGCTGCTCAACACCAAGGAAAAAACCACCGCGCACGATCAGTACGCCACGGTGGCGAATGGCGGGCATTTCAGGGAAGGCGTTACTGCATCTGAACTGAAGAGCCTGGAGAAAAAACTCTCAGAGGTCTTGAGCGAGATCCATCGTGTGATTGAGCCTTGAGGGTGTGCCGTTTCAAGACCCAAGGGGGGAACGGAGCCTGCCCCACGCAAAGAAAAAGGGCAGATGTTTTGAATCTGCCCTCTCGGGACGATGGCTATGTCACCTGAATCAACCGCCCAAGCACCTGCCGCAGCCCCGCATGCTCCGGCACGCGAATCCCGAACTCCCCCTCCAGCAACCCGATCAACTCCTCCACATCTGCAACCTGCCGCCGTTCGCTCTCGGCGCCCACCCGATGAATCGCAAAACTGCCGTTGTTCAACGTGCGCCTCCAGCCATCCCCGGTGCGCGCGACCAACAGTTGCTTGGTAAACGACGATTCCGGATGGGTCGAGACGTACCAGTTACCGAGGACGTAGTCGATGTCTTCCTGGCGTTGCAGATCGAAAATGTACATCGGCCGCCACTCGCCGCCGACGTTGGCGCGCAGGGTGTAGCCGTCTGCATGGCGCTCGATGCGATACGGATCGTGGGGCGTGAGTTGTGCCGCATCGTTGTCGAGCAGGAGCGGTGCGGTCGGCACCATGCCGCCGAAGCCGACGTCGGTGATGTAGCGCACGCCGTCCAGCGTGACCAGGCTCAAGCGGTGCGTGCGGGCAGTCCAGGCGCCTTCGGGCTGACCCATGACGACTCGGCCGGTAATACCGCATGCGTCAAAACCCAATTCCTGAAGCAAGGCTAGAAACGCGTAGTTGAGCTCGTAGCAGTAACCGCCGCGCCCCTCATGCAGGATTTTCCGCTCGATGGATGGCAGGTCGATGCGTACCGGCTCGCCGGACAGCGTGGTGAGGTTTTCAAACGGGAAGGCCCCAGTGTGGCGCAACTGGAGTTGGCGCAAGGTGTCCAGGGTCGGCTCCGGGGGCGCGTCGTAACCCAGGCGCTGCAGGTATGCCGCACGGTTCGTCAGGCGTGGTTCGCTCATTGCTCGGTCCTTATGCAGGGGCCGCGGATCTCTCCGCCGATGGGCGCCATGTATAAGGGAAAAAGCGGTTCGACTGACAATTGATTTAGCCAATCGCCCCCCCCTCTGAACATCAACGCTGTTTGCGCGAACTCAAGCGAATCCACGTCGGCGCATGGTCGCTGGCGTGCGGTTCGTTGCGCACCCAGGCATCGACCCCGGCCTCGTGCAGATAGGGGCTCAGCGCCGGGTTGAGTAGCAAGTGATCGATACGCAACCCCGAGTTCTTCTGCCAGTGCTGGCGGAAATAATCCCAGAAGGTGTAGAGCCGATCCTCCGGGTACAGATGACGCAGGGAATCGGTCCAGCCCTGATCCAGCAAGCGCTGGTAACACTCGCGACTTTCCGGTTGCAGCAACGCGTCCTTGAGCCACGAGCGCGGGTTGTAGATGTCCAGGTCGGTGGGCACCACGTTGTAGTCGCCGGCCAGCACCACCGGATGCTCGCTGCTTTGCAGGTCCTTGGCATAGGCGATCAGCCGTTCGAACCACGCCAGTTTGTAGTCGAACTTCGGCCCGGGTTGCGGATTGCCGTTGGGCAAATACAGGCAGCCCACCAGAATCCCGTGCACCGCAGCTTCCAGGTAGCGACTGTGCGTGTCGGTGTCATCTCCCGGCAGACCGCGCCGACTCTCCAAAGGCAGCGCATCACGGGCCAGAATCGCCACCCCGTTCCACGACGACTGGCCTTGCCAGATAGCGCCGTAGCCAATGGCCTCAAGCTCGGCGGCCGGGAATGCGCTGTCGACCGACTTGAGCTCCTGCAAACAGGCAATGTCCGGTTTTTCTCGCTCAAGCCAGGCCAGCAAATTCGGCAGCCGGGCACGCATGCCGTTGACGTTGAAAGTGGCGATTTTCAGGTTTTTCATAGGCCGGGGCTCGCAACGGATGGACGATATCCAGTTGTGACCGGAGTGCGCCATGGCAGTTGCGACGACAACTGAAGCAGGCGACTAAAGGTCCCCCTCACGAAGGATGCTCATCACGCGACGCCTTGAGCAATGGCAGCAGCGCCTGGTTTTCCATCGGCCTGCTGAGGTAGAAACCCTGCACCTCATGGCACTCGTCCGAGATAAGGAAGTCCAGTTGTTCCAGGGTCTCGACGCCCTCTGCGGTCACCGTCAGCCCCATGGCCTTGCCCAGGTTGATGATCGCCTGCACCACCGCACGGTCGTTACCGGTGCCGCTCATGGACGAGATGAAGCGCTTGTCGATCTTGATCCCGTCGAACGGATACGTGCGCAGATAACCCAGCGACGAATAACCGGTGCCGAAGTCGTCCATGTTCAGTCGCACACCCAGCTCCTTCAGCGAGTTCATGGTCGCAAGCGCGCCATCGACATCGTTGAGCATCACGTTTTCGGTGATCTCCAGCTCCAGTCGACTGGCCGGCAAACGACTCTGGATCAACGCCTCCCTGACATCCTCCACCACGTCACTGCGAACAAACTGCACGGGCGACAGGTTGACCGATACCATCAGCTCACCCGGCCAGGTCAGTGCCGTCTCGCACGCCTCACGTAAAACCCAGCGCCCCAAGGGGACGATCAGATCGGTCTGTTCGGCCAATGGAATAAACGAGTCGGGCCCCAGCAACCCCTGCACAGGATGCTGCCAGCGCAGCAACGCTTCGACCGAGACGATCTGCTTGCCATCGACGTGATAACGAGGCTGATAGTGCATCACGAACTCATTGTTCTTGATCGCCTGACGCAGGTCGTTTTCGAGTTTGCGGCGATGCTGGATCTGGTCATTCATGTGCGGCGCAAAGTAGCACCAGGTTTTCTTGCCGTCGGATTTGGCCTGATACAGCGCGATGTCGGCACATCGAATCAACTCCTCCGGCATGTGCCCCTGACGCCGGCTCAAGGCGATACCGATGCTCGCACCGATGTGCAGTGCGTGATGGTCATAGTGGATCGGCTGGTGCAGGCTCTGGAGGATACGTTCGCATATGCGGTCGATTTCCGTGTGGATGTCCATGCCATTGAGTACCAGCACAAACTCGTCGCCGCCCAGTCGGGCGACCAGGTCAATGTCCCGTGTGCACTCACGCAAACGGGTAGCCACCTCCAGCAACACCGCATCGCCGGCCGGGTGGCCGAGGGAATCATTGATCGGCTTGAAGTTGTCCAGGTCGATCATCAACAACGTCAGCGGCGCCGAATGCTCCTTCAGCACCAAAGCGTCTTCGAGGTAGCGCGCCAGCTTGTTGCGATTGGGCAGGCCAGTCAGCGCGTCGTGCAACGACAGATGCTGGATCTGCGCATGGGCAGCGACTTCATCGGTGATGTCACTGGCCGTGCCGCGGTAACCCACCACCGCGCCTTTGCTGAGTATCGGTCGCGCCGATACCCGACTGATCCGTTGCTGCCCCGACTGTTCGCGATAGGAGCAACGCAGGTGGCTGACGCTGTGCTCTTCGTCGAGCTTGTTCAGCCACAGCGACAAGGGCGTAGTGTCGCAATACAACAACTGCTCGATGCCCTGCCCCAGCCATTGCTGATCGGAAAACCCGGTGACGGCGCCAAAACGCCCCGACAGGTACGTGATGCGATGCTGGTCATCGATTTCCCATATCCAGTCAGACGCGGCCTCGGCCACTGCACGAAAACGTTCTTCACTGGCCTCCAGCGCCTGGTTCGACAAATCGAGTTTGATGTAACTGGCATCCACGTGCCCGGACGTGCGCAACACGTAACGAAAGAAGTAAGCCGTCAACAACGCGAGAATCAACAGCGCGCCGCCCAGTGGCGGCAGCAGTGACCAAAGCAGCTGATGGCCTGGCTGCTCGAGCTGCGAGACCAAACTATAACCGGTGCCCGTGAGTCCGACCGCAGGCTGACCGGGAGCAAGGGTGTTGTCAGGTGTGAGGCTCAAGTCATGCAAACCATAGTCGGCACTCAAGGCGCTGAGCTTCTGCGAACTCAATTGATCGACGAACACCAGCACCGACGTGCTTTGGGGATCGACCGCCGGCCTTTCGTCATTGGGCACGATCGCCGCCGCCGTCAATAGCGCGGGCTGCCCCTCGAAGAGCGTGAACCGGCTGATGGGGGCAAGCAGGCTTTCCTGGCCCTGCACCTCCTCGATCAGTGCTGCCATCGCTATCGACAGCCAGGCCGCCGCGTCGCCCTGGACCTGAAGGCCGCGCACCACGGCGTATTTGGTTCGCTGAGGGTCGACCACAAAAACGCCGTCGTAATGATCCAGGGTGAACAGGGTTTTGCCCATGTTCTGCTCAACGTAAGCCCACTGCGCGTCAACTTCGCCATTCAAATGATCGTAGGCCGTGGTCCAGTTTGCATAACTGGCAACGTAGTTTTTCGAGGCTGAGATGCGGTTTTCCAGCGCGCGCTGGGTGTAGAACGTGGTCTTGGCCAAGTCCTGGGCATCGAGCCGGCCGGCAATGTTGAACAACGCAACCAGAGTAATCAGCACCCCCAATACAAATACCAGCCCGACAGACCAGACCAGGTTCCGTGTGATCGGTGTATGGCGCGCTGGTGCGGCGGCGGTCGTGGCGGTCAATTCCATGCATGGGATCCTGTCAATCGATTGCCTGCGTCCATTGACCATAGCAGCCAGGGTCCAACATCGCGCCACGACTATTGCCAATCGGCAGCCGCTACCCTGTGATGGCGCGCGTCGTCAACCTGCAACAGGAGGGCACCGTGCGCCACGAACGGATCATGCCGGATGGACGAACACGCACTCGCGACGGTCCAGCATCATTGATGAGAAATGGCCGTTGGTGCGGGAGAGTCTTGAGAAGAAGCTGAACGGATACAGCCCTCTCTGACATCTGCAAAACGACTGTGGGTACGAGCCAGTTCGCGAAGACGGTGATCACGCTCGTCGATCGGCCCCACCACTCGTCTTCCAACCGGCACCAACCGCCCCACCCTTCACACCAACATCAGGTAACGACTCATCTTTGGAGACGTACCCTGATGAACCTCAAAATGACTACGATTTTTCTGGCCGGATTGCTGAGCGCCGCTTCGGCGGCCACCTTTGCGGCCTCCGGCGATGGTGCTGATGCGACCGGTACGAAATCCGGCGCTACCAGCGGTTCGACCATGCCGCCCGATAACACCCCCGGCTCGCCCTCCTCCGGAAACAGTACGGATTCGGGTGGTGGCTCCGGTACCGGCACCAGCGGTGGGGCCAGCGGTTCAGGTTCCGGCGCGGGCGGCGGCACCGGTGCTGCCGGCGGTGGTACCGGTGGGGCTGGAGGTGGAACAGGCAGCTGAACGCATAAAAGCAGGCCGTGATGAACATCGCGGCCTGCTTTCATACGACACCTTCATAGCCGCTTGACGGGGGGTGGCTCCCACTTACCGTTAAGCGCCTCGGGCTTGGGTCCGTACAAGCGCATCGTCAAGTTGAACGGACCTTTTGGCGCGGGCAGCCAATTGGCTTCAAGTTCCTTTCCGGGACTTTCGTTCTGGAAGTAAATATCCAACGATTGATCCGCATTGGTCTTGAACGGCATCCAACTGCTGACCGCAAAACGGTTGAGTTCGTTGCCGACCTGGAACCCTTCAGAGTCGTACAGGGTGATCGACCAGAAAGCACTCACGGGCGGCACCTCTCCCTTGTCGAAATGCAGCACGTACTTGTTAGAACCGTCGAGCGGCCTGCCTTTGTCATCGCCGATATTTAACGGATAAATCGCATCCTCGGGCAGGTTGGCGCCGAGCCCGACTTGCGCAACGATGGCGCGTTTAAGGTAGTAGTTACCATAGACGCCCATGGTGTCGGTATTCATCGACCAACCGTTGACCACGCGCGCGAGGGTTGCAACCTTCCACTTCATCAGCGCCTGAGCTTCCTGGGGCACGGTTTGAAGTGCCGCCTGGACATCGGGATCGATTGCATCGAAATCAAACGGCTTGCCGGCCTCGATACCAATGCGCTGCATTTGCGCCAGTATCGGCTGGTCGGTGATGTGGGGCGGATGCACTTTGAGCAGCGCGGCGGCGTAGACGAAGTAATCGGCCGCTGACATCGTATCGATCTGAATTTTTGGCGGCGTCTTCATGTCCACCGCCGGGTCGATGTGCACCTTGATCGGTTCAACCTTTTCGCCTAGCCGCGACAACGGCGTCACAGTATAGCCCGCCTGAATCTTATGCACCGCAGCGTAGTCCGCAACTCCGTCGGTCTTGGTGCGACCAATGACCCAGACAAAAGGTGTGGGGGCGGGTAAATGATTCAATCCGGGCGGCACCGTTCCGGTCCATCCCGGCGGCGTCACCAGAAACTGACTGGCCTCTGTACCTGTCGTGCGCCAACCTGGCGAGGCAAAGACATCGCTCCACATATCAAGCATCGGCAACAAGTAAAATCGCCCGGCGGTGTCCGGTGCACTAATCACCAGCGGCTCCTGGGTCAAGTCGAGCCAGGCGATGGAATACAGGGTGTCGAAGTTCGACCGCACCACTCCCTTGAAATCTGCGGGCGGGTACTGCGGCACACTCACAAACATGTTCATCGGGCCCTTGCCAAACTCTTTGCCGGGTTCGATGTTGGTGAACTGCTTGCGGGTAAGATCCATGGTCAACAGCGGGTAAAAATACAGGTAGGCATCCACGCCGATGGCGTGAGCTTCTTGCTGCGTGATTTTCGATTGAGCCTGGCTGGCCAGCGGAAAGACAGCACAGGCTGCCAGGGTTAGAGCAACGGCTGTCAATGCTTGAGGTATCAACATTTCGGCGATCGTCCGTGCAATGGGGAGGTCTGCCGGGTTCGGCAGAGCTACGGACACTCTAGACGATCAAAACAACTGGATCTGACAGGGAGACCGACGGACGAGCGACTGTTGCACAGCTGAAACAACTGCAACCAATGCTTAACGATCGGAGCGCATCAACGCCTCCACACCGCCCTCAAGCGACAACACGGCCGAACGGTTTCGACCCGAATGCTTGGCCTGATAAAGCGCCGCATCCGCTCGTTCGATGAACAGTTCGATGCTGTCTCGCCCGGTCGGCACGAACGCGTAACAGCCAAGACTGACCGTCACATATCCCGTGGGTGAACCGTTGTGGGTGATGTTCTTGTCCATGACGCTGCGGCGGATCTGTTCGGCAATCACCAACGCACCGTGAATGTCGGTGTCAGGCAGCAGCACCGCAAACTCCTCGCCGCCATAACGCACCGCCAGGTCTGCTTTGCGGTGGCAGCAACCCTTGACCGCACGCGCCACTTCCGCCAGGCAGTGGTCCCCTGCGACGTGGCCGTAAGCATCGTTGTAGCGTTTGAAGTAATCGATATCGAGCATGATCAGGCTCAGCGAACTCGACTGCCGGGCGCCTCGGCCAAACTCGATGTCCAGCGCCTGCTCGAACAGTCGGCGATTGGCCAGGCCCGTCAGGCTGTCATGAGTCGCAATCAGCTTCAGTGCTTCCTTGGCCTTGCGCAAATCGGCCTCGACCCGCACGCCGACGCGCACCTGGCGAACGAACACCCAACCGAACAGACCGACACCCAGCACCACCAAGGCAACGATGACGCAGGACTGAAATGCGGTGTCGTACCAATCCTTGAGAATCGAATCCCTGGACGATGCCGCCGAGACCACCAGCGGATAGGCGTCGAGTTGACGGTAGCCATACAAACGTACAACGCCATCGATCACCGAGCTGATCATCGCGTTGCCGGCGGGCGCGTTGGGCAAGAGTTTATGAAAGATTTCGCCCTTGGCCAGGGATGTGCCGATCTGTGATTCCACAAACGGCCTTCGCGCCAGCAACGTGCCGTCGGTCAGCGCCAAAAACATCGAGCCGTTGTCATCGATGCTGAAGCTTTTGAAGAACTGATCGAAATAGGCCATTTTGATTCCGGCCAACACCACGCCCTGGAAGTTGCCGTTCTTGTCGTTCACCCGTTTGGAGAGCGGAATGATCCACTCTCCATTTTCCCGACTGCGAACCGCCGGCCCGATGTGCGCGAGGGTGGATGCGTTCTGCTGGTGGAACGTGAAGTACTCTCGATCCGACACGCCCGGACCGCGGGTCAAATCATCGAACGACGTCACGACCCACTGCCCTTGCTTGTCGAACAGAAATATCCCGTGCAATTGGTCGAGCGCCTGCGCCCGCCGGGCAAAGGTTTTCTGCAAGCGTGGCTTTTGGGCCGCGCCGTAGCCATCGACCTGAATCCAGTCCACCAGACTGGTCAACACCAAGTCGGCCTTCATGAAAGTGTCTTCGGCCTGCTGTGCCATGGCGCGAGCCAGGTTCGAAGACGCGACTTGCGCCACGTCCAGCGCGTGGCGCCGCGATTGCTCCAGTTGCAGATAAAGCAGACCACAGAGACACAGGCACACCGTCGCGATAAACAGCACCGCTGCCTTGAGCAGAGATAACCGTTTCAAAGCGCCGCCAGGAGTTTGCTGCGGGTCTTGAGTGAGGATAGGCAAAAGCTCGTCCTGTAAGGGCAAGGCATGGGCAAAGGCCCAAAGCCCTTAATTTTTGTGAGCTTAGTCTACCCGCTAGTGCGGGGCAATTGTCCTTTGGCCAGCCGCCGCATCGCACTGTGCAAATGCGCCCGAGCACTTTCGGCATCGCCCAGGCGCATTTGCTCGTAGGCCCGCCGGGCAATGTCGTGGGGCACCGGCTTGAGTTCGCGCTGGGTCGCCATGGCCATCAGTTGCACTTGCGCGGCACGCTCCAGGTAGTACAAATCATCCCAGGCTTCGGCGATGGTCGGCCCGGCGACAATCACCCCGTGGTTCTTGAGGAACAGGATGTCGGCGTTGCCCATGACACTGGCGATCCGGTCGCCTTCGGATTCATCGAGGGCCAGGCCGTTGTAGTTTTCGTCCACCGCCGTGCGGCCGTAAAATTTCAGCGCCGTCTGGCCCAACCACAGCAGCGGCGGACCTTGCAGCAAGCACAACGCCGTGGCGTGAGGCATGTGAGTGTGGAACGCCACTTTCACCCTCGGCAGCTGTTTGTGCAGTCGGGCATGGATGTAAAACGCGGTCGCCTCGGGCTGTCCTTCGCCGTCCACGACATTGCCGTGGAAGTCGCACACCAGCAGATTCTGCGCCGTCACCTCGGCGAATGCGTACCCGTAGGGATTCACAAAAAACAGATCATCCCGACCCGGCACCATCGCCGAAAAATGGTTACAGATGCCCTCCTCCAGGCCATGCAGCGCGGCCAGTTGAAAACACGCGGCCAACTCGGTGCGGGCGGTAATGACGGCATGTGAATCGAGGTTGAGATCGGCATAACGCGCGGAACGCGAACCGCCTGCAAGGGTGTGTGCCATGACGAGGTCTCCGTGTTTTGTTACCAGCCGAGGGATGTGAATAAAGGCACGACCTGATCCAGCGTGCTCAATATCTCATCGGGTCGGTAATCCGGCAGCAATTGCCGACCGGTGCCACGGTCAATCCATACACAACGAAAGTGCATGTCTCGGGCGGCGGTGTGATCCAGTGTCGGGCTGGCGCAGATGTGCACTACTTGATCTCGACTGACACCGAGCTGCTCATGAGCGTAGTCAAACAGGCGCGGATTCGGCTTGTACGCCCCAGCCTGTTGCGCAGTGATGACTCGATCGATATGCCCCCCGAGTTGCGCGACGTTGCCGGCGATGATGTCGTCGTCGGTGTTGGAGACGATGCACAGTTTGAAACCCATTGCCTTGAGTTTCGCGAGGGTCTCGATCACCTCAGGGAACGGCGGCATCCGCAGAATCGCGCCGGCCAACCGCTGACTGTCTTCGGGCCGACTCGTCAGCCCCAACTCCTCCAGGGCGAGCTGCAACCCGAGCGTGCTCAGTTGGCGAAACGAGCGATGCGGTGGAGTCTGCTCCAGCCGATGTTCATGCCGGTCGTAGACCTCGATGAGGCGATCGGCTTCAACGCTGTGGTCGCCCTTGTCGTGCAGGATGTCGGCGACCACGGCCTTGAGGCCTTCATCCCACTGGATCAACGTGCCGTAACAATCGAAGGTTAGCCATTCGGGACGCGGGGTATTTTCGAGTGTCATGTTTGTATCCTCTGAAGGGTGATCTTCAGATTACGAGCCGCTAGTGATAGTGTGAAATTAAATTAATGTCGATTAGTCAGTAGAAAATCAAATATCAAGGAGATCGCCATGCTTGATCTTGAATTGCTCAAGACCTTCGTCTGCGTGGTCGATGAAGGCAGCTTCACCCGCGCTGCCGAACGCGTGCACCGAACCCAATCCACGGTGAGCCAACAGGTTCGCAAGCTGGAAATATTGGTCGGTCACCCCCTGCTCCTGCGTGACCGAACTGGTCAGAACGTCACCGTCACCGAGCATGGCGAACTGTTGATTCACTATGCCCGACGCTTGTTGGCCCTGTCCTCTGAAGCCGTTGAAGCCTTGGCCAGCGACCTGGATCTGGAGATCCTGCGCATCGGCGTACCGGAGGACTTTGATGCGCGGCGTATGGCGCTGATCCTTGCCGGTTTCAATCGCGCCCGCCCGCACGCCCGGCTGGAAACCGTGAGCGGCATGAGCACGGATCTGAAGCAGAAACTCGCATCGGGTGAGATCGACATCGCCTTGGTCAAACGCGAACCGGACAGCGGACCGTGCTGGGCGGCGTGGCCGGAAGTGCTGGTGTGGGTCAAAGGCGCGGGGGTGGACTCGGCCAACGGCGTGTTGCCATTGGCGTTGTTTCCGCAAGGGTGCATTTATCGGCAGCGGGCAATCCGCTTGCTGGACGTGGCACAGCGCCCCTGGCGCGTGGCGTTTGGCAGCCATAGCTTGACCGGTATCCAGGCGGCAGTCGCTTCGGGGCTGGGGGTGTCCGTGCTGCCGGCTTCGGCGGTGTTGCCGGAGCACAGCGTGTGCACCGATCTGCCGGAGTTGCCACCGACGGAGCTGGCGTTGATCAGCCGCGGGGGCGCGTTGACCGGGTTACAGCGGGATTTGGTGGAGTTTTTGCGGGAGGAGTTGGCGGTCTTGGGCAATTGAGTGTGAATAGAAATGATTTGTCACGCTTGTGTCGCTGACATGACGCAGGGCAAAGCGCGGATAGCAGTGAAGGAGCTACGATTACTCTTACACCACGACAGGGAATCGAAATGAGTAAGGCAGACGAACTCGCGGCGAAGTTGAAACAGACCCGGTCTACCAGCGCAGATCAGATGATCGACAGTTGGCCCGGCCAAGTCTACGAGTTGTATGAGCAGATCGAGGCGTGGCTGAAGCCGCTGACTGAGGTAGGCCTGATTCTGCGACGCAATCCGACACATGTCTTCGAGTGCGATTCAGAGGGTGCGACTTTCGATTACGCGATCGACCAGCTTCTGATCGAAGGCAATGAGCACGGCATCACCTTCGACCCTGTTGCGCGCTTCACTGAAGATGGCGCTGGGCGTGTCGAGATTCACTCGACGGGCAAAGAACTCGCGCTGTTGCGCACAGTGGACGCGGATGGCGAGACACATTGGTGGTTGCAGGTGATTGAGCAGGCCGGACAGCAACTGGATGCGGTTGCGTTGACGGAGAACAATTTACTTTCGGTGGTGCAGGAAGGTCTGCAGCTTTAACACCCAGACGAACAACGAAGACAGATCACCCACACCGGAAAGGGGACGGACTTACTATCAAGTCCAATCCCCTACTGCCGCGCCGGTCCCGCCGCCACCACCGACCCCACCGCCGAATGCAAATCCAGCACTGGCATCGGCGACGGCCGATTCAGCGCCCGCAACACCGGCGCATCGTAGCCATACACATCAGGCTTGAACGCCACTCGCCCGTCGCTGCCCAAATCCACGGTCCAGTACGCCAGCAACACCGGCACTTTCACCGGAAGCCGAATGTTCTCGGTCTTGCCGCTGGCCAACTGCTTTTGAATACCTTCGCTGTTCCACCGGACCGGGTCGTTGAACAACAATTCCACAAGCTGCAGCGGATTCTCTACCCGAATGCAGCCCGAGCTGGTCGCGCGGATGGTTTTGGCAAACAACTCGCGGTGCGGTGTGTCGTGGAGGTAAATCGCATAGTCGTTGGGAAAGCGGATCACCACCCGGCCCAGCGAACTTTCAGGCCCGGCGTCCTGGCGCAACGTGAGGCCGCGTGGATTGGTCCAGTCCACACTCGATGGATCGAGCACATTGCCTTCGCGATCAAGCACTCGAATGCGATTGGCGGCGAGGTAGCCCGGGTTGCTCTGGATCTTCGGCAACACGTCCTCCTTGAGGATCGTCGGCGGCACTGTCCAGGTCGGGTTAAACGTGATGTAGGTAATCTGCGCCTGGAAGACTGGCGTATTGCGCGCCGCTTTACCGACCTGCACCCGGGATCGCCAGATCGGCACGCCATCGCGGTACATCGCCACCTTGTAGCCGGCGATATCGACGATGACGAATGTGCCCTGGAGTTTGTAGAGCAGCCAACGTGCACGCTCCATGTTCACACGGACCTGGTCGATGCGTGCATCAACGGGCACGTTCAGCGCTGCCAGTGTTGTCGCCCCTGCCATGCCGTCCGCACTCAGGTATTGCTCGTTCTGATACTTTTTCACCGCGGCGGTGACGGCGCCGTCGTACTGGGTGCCGTGGATCAATCGCGGATCGAGAAAACCGGCCGCGACCATCCTCGCGCGCAATTGCGCGACCGCCGGTTCGTCCATGCCGGGTTTGAGCGAATGGTCGACAATCACTTTCGGCCAGCCGCCCCGGTCCCGAATGCCGCGCAATTGCGCCAGGGCCTGACGCAAACCGACGTACACCGCTTCTTGCGGCGGTGCCTGGGCAAAAGCCTTGGCCACGTCGTGATTGTCGAGTGCGGCGAAGAAAGCATTGAAGTCGTCACGTGGATCGACGCCATTCGAATCAAAATTCCAGTGAATGTCGAGCCGCGAAGGGTCGACCTTGCCCCGCCGCAACTGCAGCAGCGCGGTGATAAACGTATGCGTGGTCGCCAAATCGAAAGCCGCCCGCTGCTCGGGCGTCACCGGTGTCGTCCGCATCGTGGTTTGCGACCGAACCAATTCATCGATATGAAAGTCCGCCGGGGTCAAGCCGTCGGACTCAGTCGCGTTCAGGCTGGCGATCAATTGCGCGACATCGCTGTCATTGGTCCACGCCGCGCGATAGGCACGATGGGTATAAAAATCCATGACCAGACGGCTGACATCCACTCGACGATTGCGTGGTGCGGTCAGCAGCGGAGGAAAAGCGGTTTTCAGCGGTTCAAGCGTGGCCTGAATCGCTTTACCGACGTTATCATCCGCTCCAGCCTCGATAATGGAGGTAGGCGCATTTAGCGGCTCAATCGACGACGTTTGCCCAAGTGCTGTGCCGCTTATCAGAAAGCCCATAAAAAATACGCGGCTTATGACGAATAACCTTGTTAAAAGCACCATGAATAATCCTTAATCCCCCGCATTCAACGCCCGGCTGGCAACGCACTGCTAGACTCGAACTTAACATGATGAGACATCTGTATGGCGCCACTACGTTTTGGCTATCTATTCTCGGCCCTGCTACTGACTGCAATGTCCGTACCGTCAGCCTACGCCGATTCGCTCGCGGCCGCCCTCATCAAAGCGGCCCCGAAAGCTAACGCCAACGTCATCAACCTCGCCGTTCGCGCTTCGCAATGCAGCATCGCTCAAGGCAAAGCGCCTGTCCAAAGACTTGCGGTTATTGATTATTCGCTGCCTTCGACCGAGCAACGTCTATGGGTGTTCGATTTAAAGAAGCGCAAGTTGCTGTTTCATGAACTGGTCGCCCATGGACGCAATAGCGGCGAAAACATGGCCGTCAACTTCTCCAACCAGAATGAAAGCTTCGCCACCAGCCTCGGGTTGTATCGCACCCAGCAGAGCTATGTCGGACAGAACGGTTACTCGCTACGCATGGAAGGCCTGGAGCCGGGTTTCAACGACAACGCGTTTGACCGGGCCATCGTGATTCATGGCGCGCCTTATGTGAGTCCGGTCCTGGCCCGTGCGAATGGACGTATTGGCAGAAGCCTCGGCTGCCCGGCGGTCAGACCCGCGGTTGCTCGTCGGCTGATTGATTCGATGAAGGGAGGCCAACTGTTGTTTTCCTACTATCCGGATCAGCGTTGGTTGAAGTCTTCGTCGTATATCAATTGTGGCAGCGGCACGGTGGCTGATACATCCGCGCCAAAAAAACACCTTTAAGAACAGGCGCCCGTCCAGTGGCGCCTCCCTCCTGCTTCACCGCGCCTACATCGGTGAAACTGTCAAAACTGTAATCTCAGCCTCAGCCTTCTGAAAGGCACCGCTCGTTAGCCTCATCGTCAAGCTAGCTCCAAGCTGACGGACAGGGGACACAACGGCATGCATTCCAACACTACAAGACGCACCTTCGTGAAAGGGCTGGCCGCAGGCGGACTGCTCGGTGGCCTCGGCTTATGGCGCACGCCGGTCTGGGCAATCACCAGCCCTGGCGAACCTCAGGTGTTGACGGGCACCGACTTCGATCTGTCGATCGGCGAAACCCCGGTCAACATCACCGGCAACCCGCGCACCGCCATGGCCATCAACGGCGGCATTCCCGGCCCGCTGCTGCGCTGGCGCGAAGGCGACACGGTGACGTTGAGGGTGAGGAACAAGCTCAAAGTCGACACGTCCATTCACTGGCACGGCATCTTGCTGCCGGCCAACATGGACGGCGTACCGGGCCTGAGTTTTCACGGCATCGAACCGGGCGGCCTGTACGTCTACCAATTCACAGTCCGGCAGAATGGCACCTACTGGTATCACAGCCATTCGGGCTTTCAGGAACAGTCCGGCGTTTACGGCCCGCTGGTCATCGATGCCAAGGAGCCAGAGCCATTCCAGTACGACCGCGATTACGTGGTGATGCTGACCGACTGGACCGACGAAACCGCCGTCGGCCTGATGAAGACGCTGAAAAAGCAGTCGGATTACTACAACTACAACAAGCGCACCGTGGGTGATTTCATCCATGACGTCAGCGAAAAAGGTTGGGGAGCCACCGTCGCGGATCGAACGATGTGGGCCGAGATGAAGATGAACCCCACGGACATCGCCGACGTCAGCGGCGCCACTTACACCTACCTGATGAACGGCCAGGCGCCGGACATGAACTGGACCGGTGTATTCCGCACCGGCGAAAAGCTGCGGCTGCGGTTTATCAATGGCTCCGCCATGAGCTACTTCGACGTGCGCATCCCCGGGTTGAAAATGACGGTAGTCGCAGCCGACGGTTTGCACATCAAACCGGTGAGCGTCGACGAGTTTCGCATCGCAGTGGCAGAGACGTTTGACGTGATTGTCGAGCCGACCGAAGCGGCTTACACGCTGTTCGCGCAATCGATGGATCGCACGGGTTTTGCACGGGGTACGCTGGCAACGAAGCCAGGTTTGTTGGCGCCGATCCCGGCCCTGGACCCTCGACCGTTAGTGACCATGGATGACATGGGCATGGGCGGCATGGACCACAGCAGCATGGGCGATATGGCAGGCATGGATCACAGCAGCATGGCCGGCATGCAGTCTCATCCAGAGACGGAAAAGGACAACCCGCTGGTGGACATGCAAGCCATGTCCACCTCGCCCAAGCTCGACGATCCCGGACTGGGCCTGCGCAACAACGGACGCCGAGTCCTGACCTATTCCGACCTGCGCAGCACCTTCGAAGACCCGGACGGCCGCGAACCCGGCCGCACCATTGAGCTGCACCTCACCGGCCACATGGAGAAATTCGCCTGGTCGTTCAACGGCGTGAAATTCGCGGACGCCGAGCCGCTGCGCCTCAAGTACGGCGAGCGCGTCCGGATTGTGCTGGTCAACGACACGATGATGACCCACCCCATTCACCTGCACGGCATGTGGAGCGACCTCGAAGACGAGAATGGCGAGTTCATGGTGCGCAAACACACCATCGACATGCCGCCCGGCTCCCGGCGCAGCTATCGGGTCACCGCCGATGCGCTCGGCCGCTGGGCCTATCACTGCCATCTCCTGTACCACATGGAAATGGGCATGTTCCGTGAAGTTCGCGTGGAAGAATGAGGCGCATCCCATGACCCGATTGACTCCAATATCTTTAGCACTCGTGACCGCGGGCCTGACGCTCTCTTCGGCAATGGCCGCCACTGACGACATGCAGGGTATGGACCATAGCCAGATGACCGGCATGGACCACAGCCAGATGCAAAGCATGGATGACGGCCAGATGCAGCCCGCCGCGCCGACTGAAAGCCGCACGCCGATCCCGACGCTGACCGATGCCGACCGCGCCGCCGTATATGCCAGCCCGACCGGCCACGGCGTGCATGACACCGCACTCAACTATTATTTCCTTGCCGACAAACTCGAATGGCAGGACGCGGACAACGGCAGCGTCCTGGCCTGGGATCTGTCAGGCTGGATCGGCGGTGACATCGACCGCCTGTGGCTGCGCTCCGAAGGCGAACGCACCAACGGCAAGACCGAAGACGCCGAAATCCAGGCCCTGTGGGGCCATGCGATCTCCCCATGGTGGGACGTGGTGAGTGGCGTGCGCCAGGATTTCAAACCCGGGGCCCCACAAACCTGGGCCGCCTTCGGTGTGCAAGGCATGGCGCTTTACAACTTTGAAACCGAAGCCACTGCCTTCATCGGTGAGGGCGGCCAAACCGCTGCACGACTGGAAGGCGACTACGACATCCTGTTGACCAATCGGCTGATTCTGCAGCCGACCGCCGAACTCAACTTCTACGGCAAAAACGATCCACAACGGGGTATCGGCTCCGGTTTATCCAACACCGAGGCCGGCCTGCGGCTGCGCTACGAAATCCGCCGGGAGTTCGCGCCCTATATTGGCGTGACCTGGAACCGCACTTACGGCAAAACCGCCGATTACGCCAACGATGAAGGTGAGGATCGCAGTGAAGCGCGCCTGGTCCTCGGCGTTCGGCTGTGGTTTTAAACGCTTCAACTCAAAAAACCAAAAACCAACCGTTGAAAACGGTAAGAGGCCTCGCATGCGCATGATCAAAACCACCGTTGTTGCCCTGGGACTGCTGCTGAGCACATTCGCTCAAGCCCACCCGAAATTACTGTCCTCCACCCCCGCTGAAGGTGCAGTCGGCGCAGCACCCGCCAAAATCGAACTGCACTTTTCCGAAAACCTCATGACCCAGTTTTCCGGCGCGAAACTGGTCATGACCGAAATGCCCGGCATGGCCCACGCCCCCATGCCGATGAAAGCCAAAGTCTCCGGCGGCGACCCGAAAACCATGGTCATCACCCCGCTTTCGCCACTGCCCATCGGCACCTACAAAGTCGAATGGCGCGCGGTGTCTTCGGACACTCACCCGATTACCGGCAATGTTACGTTCAAAGTGAAGTGATGAATGAGCGACTCGATCGGCATTGCCCTGCGATTTGGCTTGTATGTGGATTTGATGCTGCTGTTGGGCTTGCCGCTGTTTGGGTTGTACAGCCTTAAAGGGCGGGAACGCGTGTCAGGCGCGGTGTTACCGTTTCGGTTGATGCTGGCGGGGACGGCGGCGCTTGGGTTGCTGTTGTCTATCGCGAGCATGGTAGTGATGGCGAGCGCCATGAGCGGTGAAACGGCCTTTGCCGAGTTACGTCCACACGTCGAGATGATGGTGTTGGAAACGGACATGGGCCTGGCCTGGGTCGTGCGTATCGTCGCACTGGTTGTTGGTGGATTGGCGGTGATGCTCAATCATCGTGCCCCTGGCGTTGGCTTGCTGGTTGCGACGATTGCTGGCGGTATCGCCCTCGCCTCTCTCGCCTGGAACGGACATGGCGCGATGGATGAAGGCATCCGCCGTGTCTGGCATTTCACCACCGACATCCTGCACTTGCTGGCCGCAGGAGTGTGGCTGGGAGCGCTAGTGGCGCTTGCGTTGATTGCGAAAGCCAATGTTCTGCAAACCGAAGAGCGCATCCGGCTGCTGGCCCGCGCAGTGACAAGGTTTGAACTGGTGGGCGCGTTGATTGTGGTCGTCATCACCGTCACGGGTGTTGTGAACTACCTCTTCATCGTTGGGCTGGAGCTTGATGACTTATTTCTAAGCACCTACGGGATTTTGCTGTTTATCAAAGTCACCTTGTTTGCAGGGATGCTGGTGCTCGCCGCGTTGAACCGGTTTCACCTTGGACCGTTTTTGCAGAGGTCGTTGCGCAACGGGCAGTATTGGGTAGCGGCGAATGCACTGCGGCGCAGTGTGGTGATGGAGTTGGCTGCGGCCGTTCTGATTGTTGGGCTGGTGGCCTGGCTGGGGACGTTGAGTCCAGAGATGGAAATGGCCGCGGAGTAACGTAAAGGGCGCCACTTGATATAGATCAACGACAGCCCCCTACACAGGGCTACGCTCAAAATAACCCTCAGATCGGATACCAGACATGCACGGGCTCCGCACCCATCTACCGCTGCTGATCCGCCAAGTGCTCGCACTGTGGCTGTTAGCCTTTGCGGTAGCGGCGAGCCAGGGTTGTCTTAGCCTGCCGCCCCATGATCTGAACGCCGCCCATGAAATCACCAGCAGCACTGGCCATGACAATAGTCATGAGCAGCATGCCAGCGGCTGCCTGCAATACTGCGAACACAGCGCCACAGCACGGCCCCCCGCACAGACCTTGCCCACCTTCGAACACGCCCTTTGGGCCGTCCTGTTTCTGCTGCCTGCGCTGATTCTGAGTGTCCGTTCCCAGACTCCGTTCGCGTTTCTCACCTTACACCGACCGGCGCCACCCCGGCCGCCAGCGCGCCTGCGCTTCGTTCGCTTCAACGATTAAAACCATTCTCCGAGCGTCCGGAGTTCCGGCCGCCCCTCCTTTGGCTTCGCCTCTTTAGCGCGGCTCAATAGTTCCTGTACGTCCCTGACTCACTGGAGATTGCCATGCATACGCACTTCAAAGCACTCGTCGCCGCACTGCTCATCAGTAGCCCACTGGTTGCCATGGCCGTCGAGGAGCATCAACCCGACACACCGCCAACCACACCGGCCACCGCCACCGCCGCCACCACCACGCAAAACAAGGCCATGAGCGAACAGATGGAAAAAATGCAGGCGGCCCACGAAAAAATGATCGCCGCCAAAACCCCGGCCGAACGCCAGGCCGCCATGCAAGAAGGCATGGCCACGATGAAGGACAGCATGGGCATGATGCACAACCATTGCCAAGGCATGGGCATGGGAATGGGTATGGGCAAAGGCATGTCCGGCGACAAGAACCACGCAGAACAGATGATGGACATGATGATGAAAATGATGGAACAGCAGTCGAGCATGATGAAGATGCCGATGGCGCAGTAACCGCCTGAAAGAAGCACTTGACCTTGCCATCGTGGCAAGGTCAACCATCGAACCCTGTCATCACACCACCGCCACTCATGGCGAAAGAGGTTTACGCAATGAACGGTACAGAATTTCAAGTCGAAGGCATGAGCTGCGGCAGTTGCATCAAACACGTCAACGCGGCGTTGCTGCCACTGGCCGGGGTTGGTGAAGTGACTGTCGACCTGGCGTCTGGCCGGGTCAAAGTGACCGGGGACATCGACAGCGATGTCCTGTTATCGGCACTGAATGAGGCAGGGTATCCAGCAAGCGTGTTGAAGGGTGAACGCCCCCAAAGCGTCGAGAAAAAGTCGGGGTGCGGCGGCCCCAGTTGCTGTTGTCACTGAGTCCGAACGGCCAGGATGACATCGAGGCCAGACCGCATTTTGCAAACACAACAATGGGCGCTCCCACAATGAGCGCCCTTTTTCGTCGTGGATAGCAGCCGGGAAACTGTTTCACTACACTCCACTTTTTCTAACCCACCCGGATAAAAGCCCGCCAAAAATGAAAACCATAAAATGCACAATGATGCTCGGTGGCCTGCTCGCTCTATCCTTCGGCGCTCGGGCACAGGACGGCCCTTCGCATCTGGACAGCATCATCCAGCAAAACCAACTGCGCGTGTGTACGACGGGCGACTACAAACCCTATACCTCCAAAGCCGAGAACGGCGAGTACTCGGGGATCGACATCGCCATGGCCCGCACATTGGCCGACAGCCTCGGCGTCAAGGTTGAGTGGGTGCAGACCACGTGGAAAACGCTGATGCCCGACATGCTGGCCGGCAAGTGCGACATCGGCGTCGGCGGCATCTCGGTCACCCTGGAACGCCAGAAAAAAGCCTTCTTCAGTACCACACTGGATGTCGACGGCAAAATCCCGTTAGTGCGCTGCGAAGATCAGGCCCTGTACCAGACCGTCGAACAAATCAACCAGCCTTCGGTTCGCTTGGTTGAACCGGCCGGTGGCACCAACGAAGCGTTTGTCCACGCGTTTCTGCCCAAGGCGCAATTGAGCCTTCACGACAACGTGACGATCTTTCAGGAGTTGCTGGATAAGAGGGCTGACGTGATGATTACCGATGCGTCGGAAGCGTTGTATCAGCAGAAACTTAAACCCGGGTTGTGCGCGGTTAACCCGAGCCAGTTCATGCAGTACGGCGAGAAGGCTTACTTGCTGCCCCGCGATGACATGACCTGGAAGTTATACGTCGACCAATGGCTGCACCTGGCCAAGGTGACCGGTAACTATCAGAAAGTCCTGAGCGAGTGGATAGCAACGCCCGCCCCTAAATAACCGTCACCCATCGTCCCACGCAAGCGCTGGCGAAGCCGCGTCCAGCTGAGAAACAGTCCCTCATTCAGCACTCGCGGTACATCAGGTAACAACGCGCCCCGACGGAAACATCTTCCGTCGGGGGCATTACGCCTTAGTCGTCGCGGAGCAACCCTGAGCTGTACTCGCTGAAATTGCTACCGATAGCGCTTCCGCCAAGGTTCAACTTGTTGGCGCCATGGCCATCGAACGATCGGCAGCCATCTGAAAAACAGGTGCTGGTGCTGACGCCTGAGCAGGCGCTTAAAAGCAAGGCACTGGTGATCATCATGACTTTGAAGAGATTTGAGATCATTTTTCAGGTTCCTGGGGGGCTGGAAGCTTGGTAGTTCGACTACGCCTCATCCTAGGACGCCAATTCGTCAGACATTATGAAACTTGGCTGGGCGACAGGATTGGTTCAGCCAAGGCGGTTTCCTGAGGCAAAAAAGGCGCTCTGTTCTGTTGCAACGCCACCCCAGTAAGACTCGTCTCCACCTCAAAAGCCCATTCCTGATAAACTCCCCACCTCCCAGCCCCATCGATTCCAGACCCCCAATGCCCCCAATCACCGCCACACCCGCCCCGCTCTCCCGCCGATTCTCCGTGGCGCCGATGATGGATTGGACTGACCGCCACTGCCGTTTTTTCCTACGTCTATTATCGAAAAACGCCCTCCTCTACACCGAAATGGTCACCACCGGCGCGCTCCTCAATGGCGATCACGAACGCTTCCTCCGTCACAACGAAGCCGAACACCCGTTGGCCCTGCAACTCGGCGGCAGCGTCCCTCTCGACTTGGCCGCCTGCGCCCGTATGGCTCAGGACCACGGTTACGACGAGGTGAATCTCAATGTCGGCTGCCCGAGTGATCGAGTGCAGAACAATATGATCGGCGCGTGCCTGATGGGGCATCCGCAGCTGGTGGCGGATTGTGTGAAGGCGATGCGCGATGCGGTGTCGATTCCGGTGACGGTGAAGCACCGGATCGGGATTAATGGGCGGGACAGTTACGAGGAATTGGTTGATTTTGTTGGCACGGTTCGGGATGCAGGGTGCACGAGTTTTACGGTACATGCGCGGATTGCGATTCTGGAGGGCTTATCGCCGAAAGAGAACCGTGACATTCCGCCCCTGCGTTATGACGTGGCGGCGCGGTTGAAGGCGGACTTTCCGGAGTTGGAGATTGTTCTTAACGGCGGGATCAAGACGCTGGAAGCCTGTCACGCGCATTTGCAAACGTTTGACGGTGTGATGTTGGGCCGCGAGGCGTATCACAACCCTTATGTGATGGCTGAGGTGGATCAGCAGTTGTTCGGCAGTACGGCGCCGGTGATTAGCCGGGCGGAGGCGCTGGCGAAGTTGCGGCCTTATATAGCGGCGCATATTGATGCGGGCGGTTCGATGCACCATATCACCCGGCACGTGCTGGGGCTGGGCACCGGGTTCCCGGGGGCACGCAAGTTTCGGCAGTTGTTGTCGGTGGATATCCACAAGGCTAAAGAGCCTTTGGCGTTGCTGGATCAGGCCGCTGAGTTGCTTGAAGGGCGTTAATCCGTTTTATCTTTTAAATACCAGGCTGGTGGGTCCGCAGCCTGGTTCACGTGTCAGAGCGCTGCTGCTTCAGTCCAGTTAACCCAACCGAATGCCCATGTGGCCAGGATCACCAGACCGAATGCAATTCGGTAACAGGCGAACGCGGCGTAGCTGTGGCTGGCGATAAACTTGAGCAAGCCGCGCACGGCGATCATGGCGAAAAAGAACGCGGTGACGAAGCCCAAGGTGAAGACTGGCAGGTCGCCAGCCTGGAACAGATCCCGATATTTGTAGCCTGAGTAGACGGCGGCACCGACCATGGTTGGCATGGCCAGGAAGAACGAGAACTCGGTGGCTGCCTTGCGCGACAGTCCAAATAGCAACCCACCGATAATGGTCGATCCTGAGCGTGAGGTGCCCGGTATCATCGCCAGGCATTGAGCGAACCCGACCTTTAACGCGTCGGTCCAGCGCATGTCGTCAACATGGTCGACATACACCCTATGTTCCCGCCGCTCAGCCCACAACATAACGATACCGCCCACTACCAATGCCACCGCCACGGTGATTGGATTGAACAGATATTCGTGAATCTTATCGGCGAACAATACACCTAATACAACGGCAGGCATAAAGCTGATCAATAAGTTCAAGGTAAACCGTTGCGCATTACGTTGGGTTGGCATGCCTGTGACGATCTCGAGGATCTTGCGCCGAAACTCCCAGACCACGGCCAGGATGGCCCCAAGTTGAATGATGATATTAAAAGCCATGGCACGCTCACCGCCGAAGCCGAGCAGGTCCGCGACAATGATTTGGTGCCCTGTACTTGATATGGGTAAAAACTCTGTCAGCCCTTCCACCACGCCTAAAATCAATACCGTTACGGTAGTCCAAAAATCCATTAACCCTCCTCATCCACAAAAGCAAAACCGCTGACGAACTGATGATTTTATCGCCAACGAGTCAGTAAAACGCATTCAGACCTGCATTAAAACTCAACGTTAATAATTGTCCATGAATGTCACCATCAACCAGAACGTTACATAACAAGAAATATCAGCCAGTTCCAAACAAAACACATACTAAAACCGGCACTTAAAGCAGCCTAGTTCTGGCAACTCATAAGGCCTCCATAAAAATCCAACTAAGGCAGCTTCAACCGCCCACCCAGGCTTATTGAACTGGAAAAGCGGGACATTGCGCAAAAAGATGGCACAATGATGCCTATTTGCCACTGTGCATGCCAAGCATCAGGGGCACAAAGGATCTCGCCAGATTGCTCAACAATGTTAAAAAAATTGTGACACCTGCTTGAAAACCCGGGAAATGTTACCAATTGTCAGTCACAAATGAGAATTGGTGCTTTAACATCCAAATGTCAGCACCCAGCCGAGTCAAAGCATGATGCTTACAGGGAAATTAACGAATACCAGCCACAGCCACACAAAGGAGGTGACGGGTATTCTCACCATTGGGCGGACCCATAGTTTAGCTGAGGGTTTCAGGACATTAGTTGCAAGCTATGTAGCGCATGATATACCCGTTGACACTATGTGTTTCAACCACTTGTTTAGAACAAATAAAGGTTTCCATTCATACCGTGCAGTATTCATTGTCATTGACAGCCCTCAGGCGTTTGATGAAAGCATCGCCTTGGTGGAAAATATGCGTGCCGATAACCAGGCCCTTATTATCTTTGTAGCCATCACCGGCAAAGGCACCTACAACAAGATGAGATACTATCTTGCCGGCGCCGACCACTGCATTAAATTCAGTACGCTTCCTGAAGATAACCCGGACGTACTTTCCGAGTTTTTTAATAGCGCAGAATGGCATAAGCAACACAGTTTGCTCTTGGACCCCACGCGTATGTGCCTGATTGGAGACTATAAAAAACTGGATGTTTCGTTTCCGGAAATGAAAATTCTGGAAGCCTTTTCCGAAACAAAAAATCAAATACTGAGCCATGATGAAATCGCCAGAATCATGGGTCTGAATATAACGTTTTATGACCCAAGGGCCTTGGAAAAATCTATCAGCCGCCTGCGCGGCAAGATAAAAGGCATGTATGGCACCAACGCCATTCAAAGTATTCGTGGGCATGGATATCGTCTCGTCAGGGGTCTCATCTCGACCGCCTGATGATTAATATGCAGGGAGTTATTGCATTATGAATGCAACGATGAGCGCGTCACACATCTATCGTGCGAGTCATTATCTGTCTCGACAATTGATCCTCACTCGTGATGACTGCCCATTTGGCAGCGAGATCAGAATACAGTTTGACGACAGTCCGGATCAGCCAGCCCATGCATCTTTTGCGGCATCCATGCAGCAGATGAGCGGCATCTACAGTGAAGTGCTCATGCAGACCCGGTTGATTGCCTTTTCGCTGAAAGACCATAATATATCCAGCAAAAACAAATACTTAAGTCGTAGATTTGTCTGCGTCGGACAATCAGACCTCGCCGATTCAGCACTCGCGGAAGAGTTGATACAGTCCAGCGACGCCCTGTGCAACTTTGGCCAGACGCTGGTTATCGCTTTCAATGAACTGCCTCTTTCGGCGGTCAGTTTCAGTGAAAAAAAGAAGATTCTCAACAATGTGTATCTGTTGAAAGATCACGGCATAGAAATCGCGTTCGATGGTTACAACATCGATAATGAAAGTATCGAAATCTTTACAACCCTGAATCTTTTCGACTATATCAAGATCCCTCTTTCAACCCTAGACTTAAGCCTTAAACTCACGGGCAACCCCGAATTATTCAATCGTCTCCACGAACGCATGACCATGTTGACCCACACCACTAAAGTCGCCTTCATAGCTGACAGAGTGGAGCATGCCGCGAGCCATATACTGGCGCGCGCGCTGCCGTTTGAATACTTTCAAGGGAGCCATTACTCCCCTGCCGACAACCTTTTGAATTAAAAACTGAGTATGCCCTTCAGGAGAGAGACATGGAAAGCAGTACACCCCTCCCCAGAAAATATTTTGTCGTCGTTACTCACAGCCCGGCATTACAACTAGAGCTTGAGGCATTATTATCGAGCGAGCGATATAACTCATTTGGTACGTCGCAGGCAAAGATGTTTGTCGAGGGTGTTTCCCTACCCTCATCAGCCCCTAAACTAATGGAATTTATTTCCCCTCACCTGGACAGAATTGTCCCTCCCGTTATCAGACATGATACACAGCGCATTCTCTCTTCATTCGAATCCGAGTGGCGAGCGGCCCAGTCCGATACGCGGTTCAGCAACATATCCTCACGGGCAGATGAAGACCGGGAAAACACCCAGGATTCACTCCTCAATGAGGCGGTAAAACCGCATTATCCCTATACAGAAGCCTGGCGATTGAGTCATGGCAATGGTGCGTTGATCAAAGATGACGTAGAGGTTGTCTTGACCGGGCTAGAAGCCACACTGGTCAAGAAAATGCTGCACCATGATGAGCGAGTCGTAAGTAAAGATGATCTTATTCGGAGCATCGGCAGAGAACCCGAGCATTATCGAGGCCTGGAAATGTGCTTGAGCAGGCTACAGGAAAAGTTCAAGAGTGCCAGCAATGGTGAACGTTTGTTCCGGGCCGTGAGGAATCGTGGCTATTGCCTGATTCAAAAAATAGTACGGGGGAAAAGTCTCACCTGAATCAATAAGATTGATCGCAATGGTAGTGCATACAAAAACAAAAAAGCACCCCACCATTTCACCCTCCGCCCCCTCCCCCCTCCGCAGAAAATCTCGCTTGCCCCTCCTGAAATCAACTTTCATTATCGACTATTTCTAACACTTCGCCGCCTCAATATAACCAGGACACCAACTTACCACTCGTTAAAAGTCGTCAGACAGCTTTCTGCCCAATAAATTAATCTATTCACTGACGAGCACGCCGCACAGTGGCATTTCGACCGTCAATGTTTTGCCCTCTTATAAAAATAATAATGCTTACCACATCAACTTGGCTCTTGTCTGTCGACACGCGAATGGACGTATTTTGGGGATATCGCATGGTTAACAATCTTCGTATCAATCGAAATACCCACCTCAAAGGATTGACCTTCTGGGGACAATGGGCACTGGGTCAGGGCTTTGTTGTAGCCCTGTTGTTTCTATTGGTTTATTACCACACCGGGACGGTGGAGTTCTATTACCGAGTGTGCGCAATTCTAACGGTACTTGCCTCGGTGCCCGCCTATACCTGGTGTGGCGTCTATGCAAAGAAAGATAATTACCTGGAGGGATTGGGGCGTTTGTTGGTGGGCTGGACAATGACCCTGGCGGCATTGGCCTGTGTGGCATTCATCTGCAAGGCCGATGGACTGTTTTCCCGTCAACTGATCCTGATATGGGCAGCCTGCGGTTATCTCGGGCAGGCACTGTTGTACGTGCCGCTGCACGGATTCTCGCAATACTATCAACGGTCACTTCAAAGCAAGCATAAAACCCTGATCGTCGGTACGGGCGAGTTGGCGCTGGGTCTTGCCCGGAAGCTGCGTAGCCTTGAACACTTCCCGCTGGTGGGGTTGGTCAGCACCGACACAACGCTCCCGCTGGCGATGGGCTCACCGCCGATCGTAGGCCCGCAAGAGCATCTGCTGGCGCTGATCAAAACCCATGACATCCGCCGTTTGTACATCACGCTACCCCTGAGTGAAGCGGCAAACATTGAAGCCATGTATATCGATTTGCTGGGGGCCAACGTCGATGTGGTCTGGGTGCCGGACTTGAACAGCCTGATGCTGCTCAATCACTCGGTAAGGGTCGTGGACGGCTTGCCGGCGATCTACTTGAATGAAAGCCCGTTGACCAGCCAGCCAACCGCCGCACTGAGTAAAAGCCTGTTGGAAAAGAGCGTGGCGCTGTTGGCCCTGGTTCTTCTAAGTCCGTTGCTGTTACTGATTGCCCTGGCCGTTAAACTCAACTCTCCCGGCCCGGTGTTCTTCAAGCAGGACCGCCACGGCTGGAATGGCAAGGTGATCCAGGTCTGGAAGTTTCGCTCGATGCGCGTGCACGATGACCTTGAGGTCAAGCAGGCCAGCCGTAACGATTCTCGGATCACTCCGGTGGGACGCTTTATCCGCCGTACTTCGCTCGACGAACTGCCGCAGTTGATCAATGTGCTGCAAGGCCATATGGCTCTGGTCGGACCACGTCCCCACGCCGTTGCGCACAACGATTACTACTCCGGGAAGATTCTCGCCTACATGGCTCGCCACCGAATCAAACCGGGGATTACCGGGTTGGCTCAAATCAACGGTTGCCGTGGCGAGACCGACACCATCGACAAGATGCAAAAGCGTGTGGAGATCGATCTCAAATACATCAATAACTGGTCGTTGTGGCTGGATTTGAAGATCCTGGTGAAGACGCCTTTTACCTTGCTGTCAAAAGACATCTATTGATCACTTGAATACCAGGCACCGCAAAATGACAAGGGGACGCAAGTCCCCTTTTTCATGGGCGTCTATCAGGCGCTGAGTCGCACTTACGCCCCTGCCACACCAGGCTCCCTGACACACGGCAACACTTGTTCAAGCCGGGAGCTGAGTCAGCCCCCGGCTTATCATTGCAAGTGTGTCGTTTTAACGCAGAGAACCCTGCGCAAGATGGCGCTGCTTACTAAAAGACCTTCGAGGTTGTTCCCTTCCGGTCGACCGCGATGCGATCTACAGCGCTAGTCGCCCTGCAGATCGCCCGCGTTCACTCAGTGATCTTGTCGAAGTTACGGTAGAACAAGTCGCTGTCACGGCTATCGGTCATCGAGTGCAGCCAGTAGCTGCGATTGAGCCGTGCACCGCCGTCCCGGGTCAGCGGCGACCAGACGATATTGGCCCGACGCATGGTCGACATGCTCATCAGTTCATCGAACGGAATGGAGATGTAGATACCCTTGTCGAAACTGCCTTCACCGTATTCCGCTGTTGTCGCGGTGGTCAGCGTGGCCCAGGCACCGAATCGCACACCATTGCGGAACTCCCGTGACAGATCGACTGTGGCGCCCCAATCCCGCGCCAGGTAACGGCCGACACTGACGGCGGCCTGGGTATCGAAAGGCAAGTCGGTATAACCGGTGATATGGCCGGTCACGGTCGAGTAATCGCGCAAGCCAAAACCTTGGTTGAACTCGCGCTGACGCACGTAGTTCAGGTCTGCACCCACCGACCAACGCTGGCCTGCCGGACGGAACAGTACCTCACCGCCCACACCGGCAAACATCGACTCCAGATAGCCGCCGTAGACCATGCCATACAGGTCTTTATCCAGTTGCTCGGCGTGGCTGAACTGGAACGTGGGCATGGTGACGTCAGAGGTCGTCAGGTACTTGCGCAGGTCGGTCCGCACCCGGGGCAAACCACTTGGTGCGTCGTAGGTAAAGTTGTCGTAGTTGTTCACCAGGTTGGCGCTCAGCAGGCCGCTCCACCAGGTATTGCGCGTGAAACGATACTCGGCGTCCGCATCGGCACTCAGCTGATAGAGCAAACCATCAGGGCCGCCGACGTTCTGTTTGTAGCCCAGCCCGACACCATAGATGAAGGGATCGCGCGCGGCAGTATAGAGCGTGGTCTCGGTATGCGGCATCGCCCCGTTGACCTCAGTGGTTCGGTGCAAGGTTTGCAGCGGCTCCTCATTGTTGACCACTTCGCGGAAGGTCTCGCGCGGCACGCTGGTTTCTTCCAGCGGCATGTCGTAGCGCTTGTTCACCAGGGTGAACCAGTCGATATCGTCGTTGACGCTGTTGTCCAGAATCCGGCTGGCGCGGCCGACGGCTTTGGCCGAATGGAAATAGTTCGTCTGCTCGCCGTACACAAACAACTCGGGACCGCGCTGAGCAATACGTTCGACTTTATAACCCGCATTGTTCTGCAGGCGTTGCGATACGTTGGCCCAGTTGACCTGATCCGGCGGTGTGGCGGGTGCCTGTGTCGGCAGACGCTCCGCGGGCGGATCGTAAGTCTTGGCCGGCGCCTTGCGGCTGACGAAGTTGGTGTGCAGGGTGATGCCGAACATCGCAGTATTGCCGCGCTCCCAACCCGCGCTGAGATCGACCGAATCGGTCAGCTTGAACACGGCGCCGATGTTGATGGGCGAGTCCTGCTTGATGGCATTGTCTTTCGGCTCGTTTTTGTAGTCGTTGCCTTCGTACTCAAGCTTCAGGCTGAGCGGCTCCCAGGGGGTCTGGTAGGTCACGCCGCCAAACAATGAAGGTCGCCCACGAAAATAGGCATTGGTGTTGACGTCACCGGTGCCCTCGCCGTCCGGCCGGGTATTGAAGCGATCAGCCGCCCAGCCCAACGGGTTATCGAAATCGCCTCGATTGCCGATGTATCCCCAGGCAATACCTGCACTGAAATCAAAGTCGTCATAGCGTTTGTTGGCGACCAGGAATTCGCTGGAGAACAGTCCGGTCCCCCCGACGTCGCGAAAGCCCAGGGCCAGTTCAGGTGCCCAGTGGCTTTCTTGCCAAAGGCGTAGCTTGAGGTCCACAGCCTTGTCTTTATAACTCTGGTCGCCACTCAACGACTCGGGGCCATACCGGCGGTTGGTGATCGCTGTATAGCGAAACGAGCCTTCCAGCCATTCAAATGGCTGCAATGAAACGCTGTAACGGGTATAGGGCTCGGTTCGACTGGCATTCACACTCAACTCGCCGGCCGGTGCCATTCGAGCCGTCGGCGTTTGCATCAAGCCCACCCCGCCGAAATCATTTTGAGTCAATCGCGGCTCTGCATGAGCCAAACCACACGGCAACAACAGCACTGCAGCAAAACGTAAATTCAAGGAACCACCTCAGCCAGTTGCGTGGCAAGAAATTCGGCCAACTGCTGATTCAGTTCAGGTATAGGCGGATTAAGATCATCGGTTTTGACAGGGACCAGGATTTTGCTGCCGGCGGCAGGCACCTGCCCGCTTTCACGATTCCACGGAGCAATGCCGACACGGCGGGTGACCCCGTCAGGCTGAACGATCCAGAGGTAATCGGCTTCGGCATCGGTCAGCGATGAACACCCTTGCAGGTAATCCCGCGCCTCTTGCAGCGGGCGAAAGGCGAGCCGGCACGGTTCGGCGACAGCGCCCAGCACTTCAACCACATCGGAACGCTTGGGGTAGATCAGGCTGTCGCCGTCATCGAGGCGGAAGTTGCGAGCGAAGCCGACCTCCACCGCGATCGGATCAAGGACCGCCACCTGGCGCCCGGTAACCGGCATGCGGCTGACTTGCTCGTACAACTGCAACGCCAATGCCGCCCGGCTAGGCCGATCGAAGAGCAATGCGGTGCGTTGCAGCACCTTCAAGTCGAACAGGACCCCGGTCTTGAGTCGGGTCTGCTCCTCAAGCAATGGTTGTCGCAGCCAGGCGGCCGCCAGCCAGTAGCTTTCAGGATTGGGTTGCGCCAAACGCATCACGTCCAGCACGCGCCCCCCGGGTTGCAGCTCGACCGGCCCCGGATTGCGCACATCACCGCTGACGTTGACTGCCGCATTCACGCCACCGCAGATCAACAACAGGCACGTCCATAACACCTTGGGAAACTTCAACGGACAGCCCCGCGCTCAGAGGTCAACTGCACGATCTTCACCCTGAGTTGCCCTGTCAGTTGCTGTTCACTCTGGAGGATGAAACCGTTATCCGGATCGACCCAATAATGATTGGTCGCGCGCAGGCCAATAGCCGGTGCCTCTATCTGCTCATCGACACGCAGCACGGCGTATTCCTTGTCCAGGATCCTGAGGGTTTCCATGGGTTTTCGGGTAAAGCGGCTGCTCACGGCAACACCCACTTCGTAACCTCGATAGAGATCGATCCAGCGCTGGCTGGTGTATCCATCGGGCAATCGGTGAAGGCCTTGCTTGAACGGCGATTGCGTTTCGATACGGGTCCCGTCCAGGTCACCTTCAAAGCCCAGGCCGACAGTGCGAACCGCCAGGCCGTCGCGCAGCAACAACACCTGCTTGCCGGACGCGACCCAGTACTGCAAGTCACCTCGCTCACGCACCATCGCCAACACCCCTTCGCCGGAAGGGGTCGTCAGCTTGAGTTGCGGATACTGAACCTCGGCCACTTGCGCCGGAGTCAACTCCAGGTCGTCAGGCCCGGTGGCCACGGCTTTGAAGTTCGCCAGCGTGGCCTTCATCAGCGGATTACATCCACACAACAGCAATGCCGCCATCAAGCAGACGCTAACGTTCAACGTTCTCACAGTGGGACCAGACCTTATCTGCTGTTGGCTTCACTTAAGTTGTTTTGTGCCGCCGCGCCCATACCGAGAATCGAGGCCGATGGCACCAATTGACTGATGAAGCGGTTCCAGCGGGTAACGTTGGCAGGGCCTACATAAACAATGTCCTGAGGGCGGACATCGAAGTGAGTGGCGAGCGCCATGGCGGACGGCGACTCGGCTTGTAATTGATAGATTTTGGCGGGTTCGACATCGAGGCTTTCTACACCGCGAATGACGTACACAGCGTTGCCGTTCGAGGTGGTCTGGTTCAACCCTCCTACCGAACCAATGACGTCGGAAAGATTCATGGTGCGGGTCTTGAAGGTCAATGCACGCGGCTGATTGACCTCGCCCATCACGTAGATCTTCTTGCTGTCGTTGTAGGGCAAATACAACTGATCGCCGCCTCTGAGGTAGACCTTCTGCAACTCGGCATTCTGTTGATTAAGCGCGTCTAGATTCAGCGGATAAACCCGCCCGTTTCGCGTCAACAGCAACCCGGACAAGTCCGCATTCAACGGATCTACACCGGCCGAACCCAAGGCTTCAACCACATTGAGCGGATTGGTGGAAATCGCTTGAGGGCCTGCTTTCAATACGGCGCCCGACACCACCACTTTCTGACTGGCAAAGCGCAACACGGCGACATCCACTTGCGGGTCCGAGATGAAGGTCGACAACTTCTCGGCAATATCGGATCGCAGTTGCTGGATGGTCTTTCCGGCGGCCTGGACTTCTTTGATGTAGGGGTAATACAGCGTGCCATCGGACCGAACAAGACGGCCGTTTGCATCGATCTGCTGTTGCGCGCCAGAAGGTGCGGTCAGCTCGGGGTGATCCCATACCGTGATGTACAAGACATCGTTGTTACCGATGCGGTATTCGTCGGGCGTGGTCAACAATTCCGGGGGTAATGACTCATGTACCTGAGTGGCCCTGTCCATGGCGATAAGCTTGGGGGTAATAGGAATAAGCTCGACCCGACTGTTTTCGCTTGAGCCTTCGCGAGTGATATCGCTGGTGCTCATATGTTGGCCCGGCGAAAACATACAACCTTGCAAAGCAATACTTGCCAGCATTAAAAAAGGAACGCTACGAATCATAATGGCACTACGCTATTCAAGGGCAAACCCAAAACAAGATCACCCAGTGTTAGCCGGGCAATCTTGTATGACACCTGCAGTATTTATCAGTGTGTGCCGGTGGTACCGGTAGTGCCTGTTGTGCCGGTACTTCCGGTTGTTCCGCCGTTGGAACTTCCGCCGCTGCTGGAGGCAGCCACTGCGCCTGAAACAATCGCAGTGCTGGCCAATGCAGCTTGTGCCGCCGTTACATCACCCAGCACTTTTGTATCCAGCGAAAGAGGTACTTCTACTGCGAAAGCCCCGCTGCTCATCATGGACAATACGGCAATCACCATCATCTTTTTCATATCAAACTCCTTCCTGCGTGTTCTTTATATCTACGGACTTGCGGGACGTGTTTCCAGTCAATTTTCCCGACCATAATTAACATTGCGTCCTGATATAACAGTTCAGCAGAAAAACCAGGGGCTGACGGCCTGTTTCAAGCCCTACTCGACGTAACCCCTGGGATGATTCGATTGCCAACGCCAGGTGTCTGTCATCATCTCCTGTAGATTTCGCGTGGCCTTCCAGCCGAGCTCCTTCGCCGCTTTGGAAGGATCGGCCCAACACTCGGCGATGTCGCCCGAGCGTCGTGGCATCACGCGATAAGGCACTGGACGCCCCGACGCCTGCTCGAACGCCCGCACTACCTCCAGAACGCTGTAACCATCGCCCGTGCCCAGGTTCCAGATATTGATTCCGGTACGCGTCGAGATCGTCTGTAATGCCTTGAGGTGCCCGTCCGCCAGATCCACCACGTGGATGTAGTCGCGCACGCCGGTGCCATCGACGGTGGGGTAATCGTCACCAAATATCGACAACTCCTTGAGACTGCCGACGGCCACCTGGCTGATGTAAGGCACCAGGTTATTGGGAATCCCGCTGGGGTCTTCACCCATGTGGCCACTGGCATGAGCGCCGATCGGGTTGAAGTAACGCAACAGCGCGATGCTCCAGCGCGGCTCTGCCGCACACAGATCCTGCAGCACGTTTTCGATGAACAGCTTGGATTGCCCGTAAGGATTGGTTGGCGTGCCGGTGGGGAAATCTTCCCGGATCGGCATCTGCTCAGGCGCGCCGTACACCGTGGCCGATGAACTGAACACCAACCGGAACACGCCCGCCGCCGACATCGCCTGGCACAGCGTAATGCTCCCGCAAACATTGGCCTCGTAATAATCAAGCGGCTTGCGCACGCTCTCGCCTACGGCCTTGAGCCCGGCAAAATGCAGGACAGCATCAATGGAATGCTCCTGAAAAATCCGGTCCAGCAATGCCCGGTCGCACACATCCCCGCGAATCATCGATGCGGACTTGCCGCAGAGGGCTTCAATGGCGTGCAGGGACGCGTCAGAGCTGTTGCAAAGGTTGTCCAGCACAACCACATCGAAGCCCGCCTCAAGCAGCGCAAGTGTAGTGTGAGAACCGATATAACCGGTTCCACCCGTTACCAGAATCTTCATAGAGCGGTCCATAGTGGGGTATTGAAGTGCTCAATTACAGGCAATGTTAAATGTGCACATCACCCATTGACGCCAAACCTTATTAGCACTTCAGAACAACCAACACTATTAACAGACCCCGACTAAAATTAACTAAAAGGCATCAGCCCCGACAACTAATAACATTTACCCCACTCTACACCTGCTAATAATTGCCAATAAAGCCTCACTCAGGTATTAAAGTACAACCTCAGTAATACTTCAAAACTCACAGCCACACTCGATATTGTTTCTGCGTGGATGTGAATAATGACTTTCCAGGATATATCTATGATTCGTAAATGCTTGTTCCCCGCCGCCGGTTATGGCACGCGCTTCTTGCCTGCTACTAAAGCCATGCCGAAGGAAATGCTGCCGATCGTCAACAAGCCTTTAATCCAGTACGCCGTTGAAGAGGCACGGGACGCCGGTCTGCAGCACATGGCAATTGTGACCGGCCGGGGCAAGCGTGCGCTGGAAGACCATTTCGATATCAGCTATGAACTGGAACACCAGATTCGCGGCACCGAAAAGGAAAAATTTCTGGCCGGCACTCGGGAGCTGATTGAAACCTGCACGTTCGCCTACACCCGTCAGGTCGAAATGAAAGGCCTGGGGCACGCGATTCTCAGCGGTCGTCCCTTGATCGGTGACGAACCGTTCGCCGTGGTGCTGGCGGATGACCTGTGCCTGAACCTGCAAGGTGACGGCGTACTGGCGCAGATGATCCAGCTCTACAAAAAATTCCGCTGCTCGATCGTGGCCATTCAAGAAGTGCCTCGAGATCAGACTCATAAATATGGCGTGATCGCCGGCGAGTTGATTTCCGAAGGGATCTACCGGGTCAACAGCATGGTCGAGAAGCCGGCACCCGAGGACGCACCGTCCAACCTGGCGATCATTGGCCGCTACATTCTGACCCCCGATATTTTTGATTTGATCGCCGACACCCAGCCGGGCAAGGGTGGCGAAATCCAGATCACCGACGCACTGATGAAGCAGGCCCAAAACGGCTGCGTGCTGGCCTACAAGTTCGAAGGCCTGCGCTTTGATTGTGGCGGTGCAGAAGGCTATATCGACGCCACCAACTTTTGCTATGAGCATCTGTATCTCAACGGTCTTTGACCCACTCACTCATCCAGGCAAGCCACTATGACCACTGCAAAACGCTCGGTAGACATCGAACAGAAAGCGGGCAACGTCGGGGTGATGGCCTGGCTGTCAAAAACCCCGTCGTTATCCTCCACTTCGGCGGCCTGGTTTGGCACAGCCTTGTTGGTTGAGCGCATCGGGGTGTTCCCCTCTTCGGGCGATATCCATCGCCCGGTCAGGGACCCTTTTGCACTCTTGAACCATCTGAAAAATCTGTACGCCCACCAGGCCCTGGATATCGATGAAAGCGACGGGCTTAAAGTGATTTTCAATGATTGGCGATTCCGGGTTCGCGTGCGCTATAGCGACCCGGCAATTGTTATCAATATTGAAACGCGATGTGATCCTGACTTGATGCCTGTGAAAACCGCAGAGCTGCTGAGCCATCTGGAACGCTTTGAACGGTGAATGATTATTTCAAAGCGGAACCACACTGGCCCGGCGACTCACCGCCCCCTCCGACAATCAGGCGATACACGTAATCGGCAATAAGCCGACCGCCCGAACCCGGGATAGGGTGGATTTTGTCCGGACCGATCATGGGCGTCGGCCCGTCATTGGCGTAGCGCTTGAAGTCGGGACCGAACGTGCACTGCAAACTCGAATACACGATGTGCTCCGAACGCGCCCAAGGCTCAAGCACCTGGGCGTACTCCGACATCGGATACGCACTGGAGCGCGTTGTGTCCTGACGCAGGATGACGTTGATGCTCGCCGCCGGATGAACTTCGCGAATCATCCGCACCAACCCTTTCATGTTCTCCAGATAGTCATTGGGCTTGACGCCAAACCCCTGGTCATTACCGCCTAACATGATCAGGTAAACGTCCGCCGGTATCTTGGAAACGATGGCCTTCCATTGGGTTTGCCATAGACGGTCGTTTTTATAAAAGTCACCTGAGGCGCCACCGGAAGCGGCGAGTTTGGAGATCCTGACGCCGCCCTGATTATTGGCCAGCCACAGACCAAACAACGTCGGCGCACCTTTCACTACTTCGAGCTTTAACGACCATTCAGCATTGGCGGGGATACTGAGCTGCACTTCCTGCCCCCCGGAACCGGCCAACGTCAAAGGCCGCCAGGTGTCTGAAGGTGTCCACCGATAGCGCATCTCACTGGTTTTTCCATTGCCCAGGTAGAGCAACTTGGCGTCGGTAATGGCTGTATTGATGGATGCCGTTTCTTTGGAATCCACTTCAAGAAAAGCGCCCGCCTGCCCGGTCACGGTGCGGCTGTCCGGACTCGCCTGGCCAAGACTGGAAACGTCCCAATCCCCACCGAAGTACTTCTTGCTGCTGCGGGTGTATTTGAAATTCGTACCGCCGAGCGCGGCACCGTGATTGAACCCGACATAACCAGGCCCGGCGAAACCAAAATCTTTCGCCAAGTGCTGAGTGAGGGCATTGAGATAAAAATCCTGCCCCGCGCTGTAACTGTCGCCAATTACCGAGATGGCCAGCACCTCCCCCGCTTTACCCTTGGTCATTGCAGCAAGCCGATCACGTGAACTTCTCACTTCGACAACCTGAGCAGGAACGGGGCGTACATCATCGACATCTACCACTGGCTCATTCCTCTATCAGTAAGCCGGCTGAATGGGTACTCAGGATTGAGGCACCTTCAACCCGACCGCTGGAGTCTTTTTGCGGGTAACTCGCTCGCCCAGGAACAGAACGGAAGTCAGGGTGAAGCGGCTGAAAATGTTCGACAACAGCACGGGGCCCAACAATCCGCACAGCACGCCGCCTGCGACCAGAACGCTGTCATCCGTGACGCCCAAACGGCCCAAGGCAAACCGCGAACTGGCAGCAAACAGCACGTGAAAAAGGAAAATGGCGTAAGAATATCCACCCAACCAGATCAGGGCTTTAGAGCGCATGTCAGTCGACAGTAGCGCGACACAGGACATACAGCCAACGAGCAAACCGACAACGCTTCTGCGATCGACAATGAGTTCGCGATCCACGGCGGCGACATACAGCAGCACAGCCGATATCAAGACGAACACGACCGGCCCGATCACTTTCAGCGATTGCTTCAAGGCACTGACCTTTTCGTGGCAAATCATCCCTGTCACGAAAAACGGCAGCAAATAGACCGCGCCATTGATGCCAAACGCGTCAACCGAAAAAGGCGGCAACAAGAACACCAGCGCCGAAAACAAGAACAGCAGATACAGCCGCGTCGCCGTCTGCAACAGACCGCGCCACTGCAGAAAACCGACAAACACAAAGATGATGAAGACGGCCTGCAAAAACCAGAAATGGTTAACCGGTATGTAGAACGACAACAAGGCGTCGATTAACCCGACCTCCTTGTTAACGCCAGGCCCTACAACCTGCAGCACCGAAAATGGAATACCGACAAAAAACAACGGCACGATCAACCGTCTCACCTTGCCAACGCAGTAAGCGGAGAAGTCATTGCCTCTGATCTTGTATATCGAATAGATGTAGCCCGATATGAAGGTGAACAGCGGCATCCTGACGTACACCATCGAATCCGCCAACACCCGAAAAGGTGACCCCAGGTCGATTTTCAGTCCGCCGCCCAGCGGACCTATCACGTGATAGAGCACCAGCAGCAGGCATGCCAGACCTCTGAGCGTTTCTATTTCCAACGATTTTTTCTTGCTTTGCATAGACCACAAACCTCAGCGCTGAACGCTTGATTCAACCGACTCGGGTTTCTTTGAGCGCAGCTGCAATCCCAGCCCCAGAAACAGCACCGGAACCACCATGGAGAAATGTCGGGCAAACGAGCCGAAGTCAGGCTCGAACAACCCCTGCACCAATAAAAAGGACAGAGGGATCGCAATCAGCTCTTTGACTTTCGGCTCGATGGTTGAGCCCTTGTAGTGACTCGACGTCATCATTTTGAACATCAGCAACGAGGTCATCATCATCAGGACGACGAATATGATCTGCCCCAGGCCGGAGAGCAGGATCAACTCCACCGGGAAAGACAGCCTGAAAAAGATGCTCATCGAGTCCACTGCCTGGGACACGAAGTCTCCGCCGTTAATCCATGAAACGATCAATGACTTCGAGCCTTCTTCACCCAAAGTCCGCTGTTCATTGTTACTGGCGCGAATGGATGAAACCGAATAGCCGACCAGCAACTGAATGGCCGTCGCGATCACCAGGTAGAACATGAACAACATCACGAAAAAGCTGAAACGCGATACATGCTTCTTCATCACGCACACACCGACCCAGACCAGCGAAAACAATATCCAGTAGGGCCGGATCAGCACACCGTAAAACAGCGCAGAGAGGAAAAAGCCCGCGCGGTAGCGTTTCGAAAAGGAGAAAAACAGAATGGCGATCACCGCCACCGAGACAATGATTTCCTTGGTCAGGTTATCGAGAAAAAACGACCTGACTACCCCCCACAGGCACAAGGTCAGGAAGATCGTTATCGGTATTCTTTTGAAGATGAAGATCGGGATAGAGGTCAGAAACAGGTTGCACAACATCCCGTAGGCCCACGCATTGGTCAGGTTGATACCGGTGGGACGCAGCAGGTAAGCGGAGCACTCATAAGAGGACCGGTCTGGTGAAAACGGATTCCAGAAATTGCAGTTGTCTGAACGAACGTATGACGTCCACAAGGTCATCGCATCCGGGCCAGGATCGCGGTGCATCAGCAGCGGCATCGCAATAGACAGAAAAAGACCACACAGCAGAATCAGGAATGAAATGGGTGAATCGAGTTTTCTTCCGCGAAACTCTATGGACGGTAGCGAGATGGCCATTACAAGGCCCCCTTTGACCGGGCAAACCTGGTCAGCAAAGCAATGACGGCCAACTGCACCGTGATCGAAAAGACATTGCCCCACGCCGCGCCATAAATTGAATAGTGCTTGATGAGCACATAGCTGACGGGCAGTGAAACCGCCAAACAGATCGCTGCACTGGCTAACGAAACCCGACTGTTCTTCGAGGCAATAAGGCCGCCCCAGACGATATCGCCGACGGCGCGCAGGGCACAAGAGAAAATCAGAATCGCTAAAATCCGGTTATCCGGACGCGGGACTGCTGCGTCCACATAATCGAGCAAGATATTGAAGAACGCATAAATCAGCACAGCCACCGCGCAGGAAACCATCAGGGAGCGCAGCACCCATTGATTACGAACAATTGCCGGACCGTCAGCGCCTGCTGGCTATTTTTATAACGCTTGGCGAGCACGGGAATGCCCACCACCGCAACAACAGCGTAGGACAGTGCTTGCAACGTGTTGGCGGCAGACCAGGAGTAAACGTATTTGCCGAGGCTGGCATACGGTTCAATGTCCAGAATCAGAAAACGTTCAGCGTACTGACTTAATGCGATCAGCCCGCCTCCCAGATAAAAGGGCAACCCTGCTCTCCAGACCGAAACCGTGGTGACGGCACTGACGCCCCGGCCCTTATGTACGTCAACCACAATGAAGTAACCGGCCACGATGACCAACAGGTTGGTGGCCACCCATAACCAAAGCACACTGGCGATGGTGGACACTACGCCGGTCATCAGTCCGCCCACGGCAAGGAGCGCCCAGAGGCCGGTCTTGATGAAAAACAACAACGCGCCCCAGTTGGCCTTTTGTGCGGAAAAGACAAACGAGTTTATTTCGAAGGACAGATGCTCGGTGAGCAGCAACAGCGTGACGCACGCGATCAACGCGGCACTCGCCTCAACATCACTGAACAGTGAGTAGAGCGCGACCGTGACCACCGATAACAGCAAACCAACGGCCAGGTACAGAATCAGTACCTTATCAACGACAAGCTTCGAACTGCCCCCCACGCTGATCAGCCGGTTGATTTCAGAACTGAACCCGACGCTGTAAAACTTGGAAGCGATCAATGAAGCGGCCACCACCACCCCGTAGAAACCCAAAGCCTCATAACCCAGGTAATGCGTGATGGCCAACACCAGCAAGAACTTTGCGCCTAAAGCACCTCCGCGTAGCAACAGCCGAAATATCATCGAACAATCCCTTTGATGATCGTGTCCATCAGCTCCGTTTTGGCTTCGATTTCTTTGCAGGTGTCCGTCAGTTTTTTACCGAATCTGGACAACGCATTCGGCGCGTAAACAGTGTCGATGATGGTGTCGACATTGATGTCCCCGCCGTTGATCACCCAATCTTCCACGCCCATATCCTGATAGGCGCCAAAACCTTTGCGTTCATAGCTGATATGAAACGCAGGCACGCCGGCGAGCAGAGACTCGATGGCTCCGTGCAGCCTTACGGAAATGACCAGGTCGGGCTGATACTTGGACAGGGTCGCCTTCAAGGGCAAGAGATCCTCGGTAATGCCAAGTTCCCGATAGAACGCCCCGTCATCGTTGCCACGAACGGCGCTTTGAACAGCGCAGACCACTTTGCTTTTCGCCCTTAGTCTCTTCAAAAGAAGCTTCAAGTTGGCAACGTAGGCGATCTTTTTCTCTTTGCTCCATTCCGGCGGCTTGCGTAAAACCACGCAGACCACGGCCGGCGATGACGCACAGCGGGTGAACTTGGGTTGCACCAGAATCTTTTTCGCCAACGCCTGGACCGCCAGGTCTGGCGCTCGATAGACATTTTCATTGGATTGGAAAATGGCCGACGACCTGTTGTCACGGACAAACACCGCATCGGCACTGGCGTAGTGTTTTACGATCGCGCTGCTCTCGCCGTGGAACGGGCCGATACTTTGCGGCAGGTAAACCGACGGCACCTTACTCAAGATCGCCGTTTCGAGCTGTTTGGCATGGCCCAGTTTCAGCTTGATGTGTTCAAAGGCGCTCTTTGACCGCATGTACCCACCGCCCACCCCGACGATCAGATCGCTGGTGCTCAAGAGATCGGCGAGTGGCGCGTAAGACTGTTTAAGGAAAACCGCTTCCTTCACGCGTCCCAGTCCTTTAGCCGCCATGACCGGCGCGTCATACCGCTTATAGGGAAGGTAACTAAATGATTGGGGGTCTGACGCAACGACATTGATTAACGTGTCAGCACCAAAGTTTCGCAGCACCAAGGCGATTGCCAAATCCACCAGGAGGCCATCACCGGAATTGGATGCACTGTAGCCATGCAAAATAGTTACGTTCATATCTTGATATCTACTTAATAAGTTTGAGCGGAATACACGTCATAGGTTTTCTGGATCATCAGCGTTGCGCTGAACCGTTCGCGCACCCGCTTGCGGCTTTCGGTGCCGAGTTCCAGCAACTTCTGTTTCTTGATGTTCACTAAGATGTTACTGAGCGCCTGGTGATCGCCCGTCGAAAATATGTAGCCCGTGACGTTGTGCGTGACCAGTTCAGGGAGCGAAGTGCAGTCACTGGCAATAACGGGCACGCCCATGGCCATGCCCTCAAGGGGAACCATGGCAAAACCTTCCCAGCGGCTGGGGACAATCAGGGCATCGGCGGTTTTATAGAGGGCATTGACTTCGGCCGGGGTCACCCAAGGCAGGTATTCAACAGCGTCAATGACGGGGCACTCTACCGGTTCCTCATTCACCGCACTGCCAACCACAGTCAGTTTCAAGTCGGTGCGCTCAACTTCCGTGAATGCCTTGAGCAAGACATCAAAGCCCTTCTGATAGTCCAGTCGACCGACAAATAAAAGTTGAATATCCGTGCACTGACTGGACAGGCTCTCATCGTTTTTATAATGAATGCCGTTGTAGATCAGTTTCATACGGCGGCGGTCGATACCAAACGAGGCCGCTTTATCCAGTTCATACTGGCTGACACAGATAATGACATCCGTGACTTTTTGCAAAAGCCGCTCAATCAGAGAATACACTTTCTGTTTGGCAGGAGAACTTTCCATCAAGAACGAAAACGCATGCGGGCAGTAGATGATTTTCGGAGACCGCCAAGGCCGCAAGATTAAACACACGCATCGGCCAATGACCCCGGAAAACGTGCTGTGCAAGTGCACGACATCCGGTTTTTCCTTGAAGATCACTCGAATGAGTTGCCAGGCAAAGCGCAGCAGGGAGACGACATCTCTCTTGTTTCGGGAGAAGGTCCTGATGTCTTTTTCATCAATGCCATGCAGTTCTTTCTTCTGGTCGAACGGAATCAAATACACCAGTTCATACTGCTGGGCGTCGCCCTTGGGAGGGGTTGATATCGTCCGGATGACCGTCGCAACGCCACCTTTAATCGTTTCCGCCACATGTAGTATTTTTTTCACAGTTCACCCAACTCCATTATCGTAGTCGCAAGGCGACAGGGACCGGAGAATGGTGAGTCCACTCTCAGTCCATGACCTGGCAAATAGAACCCGCATTTACGACTTGTCAGAGGCGTACTCGTAGTTGTAATAGCCATAACTGCCATTACCGTAATAGCTGGACGCTCGCTTCTCGACACCGTTGAAAATCGCGCCTTTCAATTCGATGCCGTTTTGAGCAAACCGACGAATCGTCAATTCGATCTCTTTGGCCGGATTGACGCCGAAGCGCGTCACGATCAGATTAATGGCGGCTTCACGTCCAACGATGGCCGCATCTGTCACGGCCAGAAGAGGTGGCGTGTCGATGATTACCACGTCGTAGAGTTCACTCAGTTCAGCGAGGAGTTCTCTGAAGTTGGCATGCATCAACAGTTCGGACGGGTTGGGCGGTACTTGTCCCCGACTGATGAAATGCAGGTTATCGACTTCGAGTTTATTGATCGCTTGCTCGATGCTGCAGCGCTTGGTCAACAGATCGGACAAGCCATTGCTGATCGGTGTCGCCAAGGTCTTGTGCAGATGACCTTTGCGCATATCGGCATCGATCAGTACGACCGTCTGCCCACTTTGAGCGATGACCGCGGCCAAGTTGGAAGAGACAAATGTTTTGCCTACCTGAGGACTCGGACCGGAGATCATGATCCGGTTGTTGGTGGCATCCAGCCCTGCAAAATGCAGACAGGTCCGCAAGCTGCGGATCGATTCGATGGACAGGTCCGTGGGGTTACGCAGGGCCAATAGGAAAGACTGGCTGTTGGCTCCGTCGCCCTGTCTGACTTTTTTAGTATCTTCTTCTTGTTGCAGGGTGCTGTAAGGAATGGAGGCATAAACCGGCAGCCCCAGTTGCTCGATGGCTTCCGGTCCTTCGAGTCCTCTGCTCAGCGATTTACGCACTAACACCAGCGCTACACCGACAAAGCCACCCAGCAACGTCGCAATCAATACGATCAGGGCTTTGCGCGGTTTGACCGGGGTGGTGATGTCGACGTCCGCCGTATCAATCAGCCGCGCATTGCCGACCGCCCCGGCCCTGACAATGTCCAGCTCCTGGGATTTGTTCAGCAACTGGGTATAAATCTGTGTCGCCACTTCCACATCACGGGTCAGGTTTAACAGCTCCTGCTGTGTCGCCGGAAGTCCTTGGACTTTCTTTTCCAACCCTTGTCGCTGTTTGTTCAAATCCCCCATCTGCGCCATCAATGCGCGGTAGGCCGGATGCTCCCGGGTGAACTTTCGGTCCATGTCGGCTTGCTGGAGTTTGAGATCCGAGATGCGCGTATCCAGCACCACCATCTGTTCCAGCACAGACTTGGTTTCGAGGGAGATGTTGACCGTATTTCCGTGGGTCTGATAGCTGTTCAGCGCGTTGCTGGCCTTGACCAGATCGTCTTTGACTTGCGGGAGTTGCGCCTGCAGGAACTCAAGGCTCTGGGCCGCCTCGGCAGAGGTGCGTTGCACATTCTGCTGCACATAAAGCCTTGAAATCTTGTTGAGAATCTTCACCGCCAAGGCGTAGTCGGTGCTGGCCAGGGCCAGACTTATAATGCCCGACTCTTTACCTTGCTCGGATACATCGAGGGCGTCCTGGTAATTCTGAATGGTGACAATGCGTGGATTGCGCACGACTTCGAATTTAGTGCCCGGATTCGCGGCCATGCTCGCGATAAGGACTTCGACACCCTCCTGTGCGATGGCTTCGCCTGTTGCGCCTTCGACCAACAAACCGCCGTTGTCATCGTAGAGCTTGAATCGATTGCGCTCTTCGGCGACCAACATCAATTTCTTGCCCAACAGTTCAGCCGGCAGATCGAGCTGTTCGATATAAAGGCGCTCGCCGCCCCAGGCATAACTGTTCATGCCAAAGCGCGGTGGCGAGACACTTTCCGCAGGGCTGCTTTTATAGCGCCGAGCAAGAAAGCCGCCGATAACGGGAAAGGTGTTGGGCGTAATCACAATATCAAGATGCAGATCATCGACCGTTTTACCGATAACCGCACGAGACTTGATAATGCCGATCTCGGTAGCCGCCGGTGATTGTCCACCGAGCATGCTGCTGATATCCGAGAACCCCAGCATGTCGTTCTTTTTCGGCTCGACCTGGACCAGGGCGTTCGCCAGATACACGGGCGGCGATAAAATCGAATACGCGGCACCGGTCACCATGAACGCCCCGGTGATGGCGCCTATTAACCATTTATGGTCAATCAATGTGCCTAATAAACCGAGCAGATCAATCTCGTCTCTGTCTTTATCCCGGGTGCTGACTACTGACGGTAACTGCATAAGGTCTATTCTTTTACCATTATTACTAATCTGAAAATCATCCATCAACGTCCGAGGCGCTGCGCCCATGAGCAAACGGCATCTTCAATCAATGCATGGGCATGGACAAACGCAGCTTTTCCTTGACGATACGGGTCCTTTATTTCGCGTTCACTCTGCCACTTCCCCAGAAGAAACACTTTGCCCCTGGCGTGTGATGCAATCTTTAGTACGCCCTGTACATGCTCTTTTTCCATGACTAGGATGAGGTCTGATTCATTGACAATGGCAGGCGTAATCTGCCGCGCTTTAAACCCTTGGTCTTCGTGACCCTGTTCTTCAAGAACCCGAAGTGCGTCGGGCTCAATAGACTCACCCACCCGCGCGTTCAATCCCGCGGAGGTCACTGAGATACCTGAAGGTTGCAGCGCATGGCGAAGCAACAGTTCAGCGGTCGGGCTTCGGCATATATTGCCGACGCAGACCACAAGAATCTTTCTGAACAAGGCTACTCTTCCCGTGTAGTGTCGATTCGGCCCACGTATAACGAGGCTATAAGTGAGCCAACAAGACCGTCCCGCATTCAGAGTGGGATCCATCATGAAAATACTTTCGTATTAAATACCACGACACACAAAAAACGCCCAACCAGAAAACCGGACCATAAATAACACTCACGATAGGAAAGTTATTTATCCGACCAATATTAACAATGGACGTCTGGGCGGGAAGATTAATGGTATCGCTGTATTAACTGACTAATGCTATGTTCCCCTGCCCTCTACTCTGGACGACTACAGGAACTGCCCGTTATGCCCTCCATGTGTTTTCGACTGATTGCCACTTCAACGCTATTTATACTTGGCGCCTTCAGCCCTGTTTACGCCAGTCAGGCTTTTTCAGCGCTGGCCCAGGACAACAAGACAATAGGCGTTCAGGTGAAGATCCAGAATTTCTCGACCGCCGACGCCCATGAGATCAAGGCGTCAGGGTTTGGATTCGTGCGCTTTGGCGTATGGACGAATAGCCTGGGTAACCCGGCGTATCAACAACAGATCAGTGAAGCCTTCGCAGCGGCCAAATCCGCCGACCTGCCAGTATTGATGACCGTTCGCTCCACCAAAGCGTTAACCCACAAAACGCAAAGCAGTGAGATAGATCTCGCCGCTGCGGGAGATTCATTCGCCAACTCGGTGATCGGTCTGGAAAACGCCTTCAGTGCGCAGCTTGTCGCCATTGAAATCTGGAATGAACCGGACTTGCCAAAATACTGGCCTACCCAGGATTTTGAAGTAACGTTTGTGCCGTTCATGAGCGCAGTGTGCAACGCGTTACAAAAGCGGGATCACTCAACACCCCTGATCGGCTTTGGATTCGCGAAGGCACCCACCAAAGACTCCAAGGCGACCGTCGCACTGACTGAGATCCTGAGGGAACACCCACGGTGCCTCAGCGCTGTTTCTTATCACCCGTATGGCATGTCGGGCACCGAAATCAGCCGTACTCAAGCGTTTATCCTTGATAACTTCCATGTGCCGGGGGTCATTACCGAATGGGGAGTGCCATCGCTCAGTTCCATCGGAGGCACCGCCGGACAAGCATCACGCATTACAAGATTTATCTCGGACGTCAAAAAACTGAATATACCGCTGACATCCCTTTACGAATGGAAAAACAGCGACTCTGGCAGCAATGATCGCGAACGAAGTTTTGGATTAAAGTCGTCCGATGGAACATCAAAACCTGCGGAAGCTGCCGTCAAAATGTTATTGAAGTAACCCTGATGAATGACCGCGCCCACCATCAACCGGCGCTTTTATTAATCCACTCTGCATAACTTGCGGCGTCCATTGCCAGCGACTCTTCCATCAGCACCTCGAACAATACGGCTTGCGCTTCAAGCCGCAGGTCATGTTTGGACTTCTGTGAGTCGCTCATTTGTTCCAGCAACACGCGAGTGACTTGGCTGGGCATGCTGTGTTTCACTCGATTGAGCCAACCGGGAATTTTCTTTGCGGCTTTCACCCTTCCCATTTCAACCAGACCCGTCACATTGTCCGGATGGTTCTTCTTTGATGCGGCCATCAGCGCTTCAAATACTTCGGTCAATTTTTTCAAGACATAACCGAGAATAATGTCATCAAAGGCCTCCACAATTGCAGACACCCGCTCACCTTGTGAAGTCATTTCCCCATCCAATACCTACATTTATCCGCGCCACATTACACGCCATCCGAGTGGCACTAATTGACATCTTATAACGGCTGAACCTGACCCTTTTTAACACCCGTTGGCGTGCGAATGCAGGCATGCCAGCTCAGGCGCCAGAGTTGCCATAGAGCCGTCAACGGTCAGTTGCTTTGAACCTGCGCGCGGTTTTGGCATCGTATTTACCGAGACCCGCGCCCCACCTTTCAAACATCCGTTCTCCGGTTGTTGCCAACGGGGCCACCGATACGTACATGCGCCCTTGAGTGGCTGTCAGCGCTCGGGTAATGTCATTAGACCCATAGGACAGAGCACGCCCATGACTTCCAAGCTGGAACAACTCAAACAAATGACCACCGTAGTTGCCGACACCGGCGACTTCGAAGCTATCGCTCGCGTAAAACCCGTCGACGCTACCACCAACCCTTCCCTGCTGCTGAAAGCGGCGGCCATTCCCGGTTATGCCGAGTTGCTGAACGCCTGCGTCCACGACTGCAAGGGCGATGTGGGCCTGGCCAGCGACCGCTTCGGCGTGGCGGTAGGCCAGGAAATCCTGAAGGTTGTACCGGGCCGCATTTCCACTGAAGTGGATGCACGCCTTTCGTTCGACACTGACGCCGTATTGAAGCGTGCGCACCGTCTGATCGAGCTGTACGACAAGGCCGGCATCGGCCGTGACCGCGTGCTGATCAAAATCGCCTCCACCTGGGAAGGCATTCGCGCCGCCGAGAAGCTTGAAAAGGAAGGCATTCAGACCAACCTGACGCTGCTGTTCTCGTTTGCTCAGGCGGCGGCATGTGCTGACGCCGGGGTGTTCCTGATTTCGCCATTCGTAGGCCGCATCTACGACTGGTACAAGAAAGCCAACGGCAACGACTACACCGGCGCGGATGATCCGGGTGTGCAGTCGGTGACGCGTATCTACAACTACTACAAGGCCAATGACTACAAGACCGTGGTCATGGGTGCGAGCTTCCGCAATCTGAATCAGATTGAGCAGTTGGCCGGGTGTGATCGCCTGACCATCAGCCCGGACCTGTTGGAAAAGCTGGCGGCAGACACTGGCAAGCTGGAGCGCAAGTTGGCCCCGGGGCATGCGGGTGAAGGGCGCTTGAGCCTGAATGAAGCGCAGTTCCGCTGGTTGTCCAACGAGGACGCGATGGCGACCGAGAAACTGGCTGAGGGGATTCGTCAGTTCGCTCGCGACCAGGAAAAACTCGAAGCACTGCTGCAAGCCAAGCTGTGATCTAGTCCAGCGCAATGCAAAAAGGGCGACCCCTTACAGGGTCGCCCTTTTTCATGCTTTGGATTCGGGGATTCGCGATGGAGCCCGCCTTCCCTACATCCCCCTCAGGGGATCAATGACGCTCTAAAGCATTCACCAGGTCATGGAAGGCTTCACGATTGGAGTCGTTCAGGCCCATGAGGATTTTGTGTGCCTCGAGCACTTTGATCCGCACGACTTCCTCGGACTGATCCTGGTCTGGCAGGTCGGTCAGGCATTCAGGGCACGGGATCGGGCGGTCAACGATGTTGAACACTTGCTCGAAGCCCATGGACTGCAGCAGACGGGTGATGTCTTCGTGGGTGGTGACGACGGTCGGCAGCAGGCCGACCTTTTGCCGCGACAGGATCGACAGTTTGGCCAGCAGGCCCAGGGTGGTGCTGTCGATGCTGCGGGTTTCGGTCAGGTCGATCACGATCGCGTTGAAGTTCAACGCGGTGAAGATCCGCTCAATAGTCGCATCCAACGCCGAACACAGGGTCAGGCGAACTTCACCGACGAACTTCAGGACGAAGGTGCCATCCTGCTCGGCGAACTGGATTCTACCGGTACTCATTAAAGATTCCTGCTCAACACCAACAGGGCGATATCATCCGGCATCTCCCCTAGCGTGGCCAATCCAAAAACCTGCCGCAGACCATCCAGGCTGCCGCCCGCTGCCTTGACCCGTTGGGGCAAAGCCGCTTCTTTTTCTTTGAGTGTAGGTTCTGGCAAAAGGTCCAGAATGCCATCGGACATCAGCGTCAGGCTGAACGTCGGCGGCAGTTCCAACACGTGGTCTTCATAGGTGGCTTCATTGAAGAGGCCCACCGGCAGGCCACGACCTTCCAGATAACGAACACTGTCTGGCGTGTACAACACAGGCAACGGCAAATGACCACCGATGCTATAGGTCAACAAACCTGTCTCCTCGTCGATGACACCACCGACCATTGTGACGTGTTTACCCAGCTTACAACTGATCAGGCCTCGGTTGATATGACCAAGGACCTCTGAAGGCTTGAATTCCGGCAATGTGCCGCTGCGCTTGGACTCGAACAGCAAGCGCGTGGTCATGAACTTCAGCAGCACGGTGACGAAGGCTGAAGAGGCGCCATGGCCGGAAACGTCGGCCAGGTAGAAGGCTACGCGACGCTCGTCGACCCGAAAGTAGTCAACGAAATCACCCGACAGGTACAGCGACGGGATGATCTGGTGGGCGAACTGGAACTCGTCGATGGTCCAGGGGCTGACCGGCAGCATGTTCATCTGCACCTGGCGACCGGCGTTCTGGTCTTCCTGGAGCAGGTTCAAGCTGGCGGCGAGCTCGCGGTTGGCCTTTTCCAGCTTCTCGCGGTAGCGCTGGTTCTCCAGCAGCAGGCGCGCACGATCCAGGGCACGGCGCACAGAGTGCTCGAGCACAGCCAGATCTTCGAGAGGCTTGATCAGGTAATCCGCCGCACCCAGGCGCAAGGCCTCGACCGCGTCGTTCATCACGCCGGCACCCGAAACCACGATCACCGGGGTTTGCGGCGACAGCTCGGTGACCTGGCGAATGAGTTCGAGTCCGCCCATCTGCGGCATGCGCAGATCGCAGATGACCAAGTCAGGCTTGTCTTGCTCGAATACCTGAAGACCCTGCTGGCCATTGCTGGCTTGCAGGACACTGAAACCACTGTCTTCCAAGTAGGCCGCGAGGCTCGCGCGCACTACTTCGTCATCATCGATTATCAGCAGCGTGGCACTGGTTTTTGGCATGTGGGCAAACGGCGCCAGAATTAGGTTGGCGTAGCAGGCACGGAGTTTAGCCCGGCTCACACTACTGGATTCGCTTTCTAGCCTCTCTGTCGCACCGTTATCGGGCATTTGCCCTACACACAGGTACACCAGAGGTGCCCTTCTAAGGCGCAGACGGTACTCCCATCCGCGGGGCGTTTCAAGCTCACGCCGATGGTCGCTTGACGTCTTTACTTGTCAAATCACCGGGAGTTATAAGAACAGGCAAAACCGTAACCCAATGGAAGGATGAAGCCCATGAGTCAAACCGATCGGGACTACAGCGAAAAGCGCGATTTCATCCGCATGCGGGTCGATGCCGATGTGTCGCTGATTCACGAAGGCGATGAGGTGCCAGCCGTCTGCATCGACCTTTCCAGCAGTGGCATGCAGGTGGAGGCACCCCGCCTGTTCAAGGTCGGAGACCGGCTCAGCGTGCGCATCGATTCCGACCACGCAGCGCTCAAAGGCCTTGAAGCCGACACCGAAGTGGTCTGGGTGAAGGAACAGGACGGTGGCAGTCAGAAACTCGGGCTTACAATCTTGAAGATGAAATAAGCCCTGATCCAAACGAAAGAAGGCGGCCAATCGGCCGCCTTCTTCATTTCATGGGTAGAGATCAAAAATCGTCTTCGACCTGGCCGTCTTTGACCTTGAACTCGCGGTTCTGCAAATACGCATTGCGAATGAACGTGTATTTGTCGCCAGTGATCAACTTCTCGCTCGACAGCAAGCTGGCGCGGGTGTCGACGATGTTCAGACCGAAGATCGAGTTACGCACGGGCACGTCGTTGATATAGCGATACGGGCCGGTGTAGCCGTCGACGTACTTGGATGGCGCATCACGCAACGTGCTTGGGCCCAACAGCGGCAACATCACATACGGGCCGCTGCCCAAGCCCCAGTAACCGAGCGTCTGGCCGAAGTCTTCGTCGCTACGATTCAGGCCCATTTTGGTGCCGACGTCGAAGAAGCCCAGCAGGCCGAAGGTAGTGTTGAAGATCAGACGCGCAGTATCGACGCCAGCCGCGGCCGGTTTAGCCTGCAAGACGTTGTTGGCAAGGTTGGTGACATCACCGACGTTGCGGAACATGTTGTGAATGCCGTCTTCCAGAAACTGCGGCGTCACGAACTGGTAGCCTTGAGCGATTGGCTTGAGTGCATAGGTGTCGACGAAGTCGTTGAACTGGAAGATTGGACGGTTGACGCTTTCCCAAGGGTCTTCTTCCGTGGCAGCCTGGGCTGCGAACGGAACCAGCAACACGCTGGCACACACACAAAGCTGAGCTAGACGATTGCTCCAGCGCATAGAAAACTCCTTGGATTGTACTGGCATGGGCACTTGGCCCAGGCGATAAGCTGGCTAGTATAAGACGGAAAAGCCGGTTTAGGGCAGCCTCGCGCGTGAGGACTTACAGATGATTCGTCCTGACTGAGCGCGCTTCACATCAGTGTCATGCAACTGTCACCGGCAACACATAGCCTTGTCGTTATTTCAGGGACGTTGATATGCCGCACGCCGAAGCCTTGCCCGTTGCCGCACCCAGCCTGACCGCCGTACTGTTCGGGCTCAGCGGTTGCCTGGTGGATTTCGGCGCCCGGATGCGCCAGCACGATACTCACACACCAGCGCATGCCGAGGTCACCCCCGGCGCGCTGGACAGTCTGAACAGCTTGCAGCGCCAGCAGATTCCTTGCGCCTGGCTCGACGAGTTGCCCCCCGCCCTCACCCATTCGCTGGCCGGCGCCCTGCCTGCGTGGATCAAACCTTCGCAACACCCCGCAACACTCAATCCATGGCCGGCGCCGAACGCTTGCTGGCAAGCCTTGATGGCATTGAATGTCGAACGACTCGATGGTTGCGTGCTGGTCAGTGGCGAACCGCGACTGCTGCAATCGGGACTGAATGCCGGGTTATGGACGATCGGCCTGGCGTCCTGCGGTTCGCTCTGCGGGTTGGCGCCCAACGAATGGCAGGCCTTGAGCCAAAAGGAGCGCGAACACCTGCGTGGTAAAGCGACCGTGCAGTTGTTCAGCCTGGGTGTGCATTCGGTGATCGATCACCTCGGCGAGCTCGACACCTGCCTGGCGGACATCAGCCTGCGTCGGCTCAAGGGCGAAAAGCCCTGATCGAGATCATGCAGGTTGCGCGGGAGTGGATTAATCTAAAGGCAAGCCATAGACCTTTGGCACGCTGCTGCGGTCTATGCCAGTGCCTATCGATAAAAGGAAGAACGCCATGCCTGCCCGCGAACTGCAACAACAGCTCAATACTCTGCGCGAGCAATTGGAACAGAATCCGCCGCTGACGGAAGCCGAGCGCGAAGACCTGCACGCGCTGATGCAACAGATCGAACTGGAGCTTGAGCTCGAAACCAAAACCCAGGATTCCAGCCTCGTCGACGGCGTCAACCTGGCCGTCGAACGCTTTGAAGTCGAACACCCCACCCTCGCTGGCACCTTGCGCAACATCGTGCAAGCCTTGGCCAACATGGGGATCTGAATACGCCAGATGCAAAAAAGCCCCGCCAGTGATGGCGGGGCTTTTTCATACCCGGGAAGTGCACTGCAATCCCTTGTAGGAGCGAGCCTGCTCGCGATGACGGCAGCACATTCAACATCGATGGTGCCAGACACTCCGCCATCGCGAGCAGGCTCGCTCCTACAGGAGTATTTTACTGACGGACCAGACGATGGTTCGGCAGCTGCACGTCTTCAGTGCTGCGATACGGGTTGATGTCCAGCCCACCACGCCGCACATACCGCGCATACACCGTCAACCTCTCCGGTTTCAACAACCGCTGCAAGTCGAGAAAAATCCGCTCCACGCACTGCTCGTGAAAGTCCGAGTGCTGACGGAAACTCACGATGTACTCCAGCAAACTCGCGTGATCCAGGGCCGCGCCACGGTATTCAACCGCCACGCTGCCCCAGTCCGGCTGGCTGGTGACCGGGCAGTTGGATTTGAGCAGATGACTGTGCACGCTCTCTTCGACAATGCGCGAATCATCGCAACGCAGCAGCTCCGGGCGCGGATGTTCGTAGTTGCTGACGCTGATCTCCAGATCATCGATACACACACCCGGCAACGCCACGACGCCTTCGGCTTCGACATCCTTGAGGCTGCGAATCCGCACGCCAACCGGCTTGCCAGCAGCGGCCGACAGGTCTTTGACCAGCGTCGCTTCAAGGGTCGCGCTATCGGCAAACGGTGTCTGGTTCAACGAGTTCAGGTACAGCTTGAACGACTTCGACTCGATGATGTTCGGCGAATCCGCCGGGATGCTGAATTCGCCAATCGCCACCACCGGCTTACCGGACGGCAACAGCCACGACAGCTCGAAGCAGTTCCAGAAGTCCACACCCTTGTAAGGCAGGGTTTGCGCCGTCAGGCCCAACTCGGCCCATTTCGCGGTGCGCGGGATCGGGAACAGCAAGGACGGCGTATAAGTGGCGATGTATTCGCTGGATTTGCCCAGCGGCGAGTGTTCGGCTGCGGGATGCATGGCGGAAACCTGACTGAAGAATCAGCGGATTCTACCAGCCTTTGCGCCCGCCTTTGAGTGCTTACTGACTGACAGTCAGTTTGCCGACCATGCCCGCCTGGTAATGGCCGGGAATGTTGCAGGCAAATTCCAGGTTGGTGGCCTTCGTGAAGGTCCAGGTCAGCTCGGCCGTTTTTCCCGGCTCGACGAGGACACTGTTCGGGTCATCGTGCTTCATCATCCCGTGATCCATGCCTGCCATCGAACCGTGGTCCATTTCCTTCATGCCTGTAGGCGTGAGCATGCCGCTCTGCTGCATCTTCATCATTTCCTGCTGATGACGGGCATGCATCGCCGCATCGCCGAGGTTGAATTCGTGCAACAACTGGCCTTTATTCACCAGCACAAAACGAATCGTCTCACCCGTTTTGATATCGATCGCCTTGGCCGTGAATGACATGTCATCCATCACCACCTCGACACTTCGGGTAGCCTTGGTTGCCGGGGCCGGCTGACCGAAATCCCGGAGCTGCGCCGACGAGGCCCACACTGGCGAGCTTAACGCCAACAAACACGCGGCCAGCCCCTGATATTTACGCAAAAACATAGTCGTACTCCAACAAGATAAGGTTCAGCCTGTGGAAAACTCTAAACTGTCGCCACTGCCCGCGACCTGACAGCCAAATTACAACTTTGTCAGGTTGGTCTGTATCAACGCTGCCCACGGTATAAAGCCTTCGTTCCACTTGCCTCGAGTTGCCCATGAAGCTGCTGATCGTCGAAGACCAACCGAAAACCGGCCACTACCTGCGCCAGGGCCTGACTGAGGCCGGTTTCAACACCGAACTGGCGGCCGACGGCATCACCGGCCAACAACTGGCCTTGAGTGGTGATTACGCGTTGTTGATCCTTGATGTGATGCTACCCGGTCGCGATGGCTGGCAAATCCTGCAGGCGGTGCGTGGCGCCGGTCTCGATACACCAGTCCTTTTTCTGACGGCGCGAGATGCGGTTGAGGACAGGGTCCACGGCCTCGAACTCGGCGCAGACGATTACCTGGTCAAGCCGTTCGCCTTTTCCGAATTGCTGGCTCGGGTCCGCAGCCTGTTGCGACGCGGCAGCGCTTCGCCTCAGGAAACCAGCCTGCAACTGGCCGACCTGCGCCTGGATTTGATCCGCCGCAGGGTGGAGCGCGGCGGTCAACGCATCGACCTGACCGCCAAGGAGTTCGCCCTGCTGGAAATGCTCCTGCGGCGCCAGGGTGAGGTGCTGCCCAAATCACTGATTGCCTCCCAGGTCTGGGACATGAATTTCGACAGCGACACCAATGTCATCGAGGTCGCGATCCGCCGTTTGCGCCTGAAGATCGACGATGAATTCCCCAACAAGCTGATTCATACCGTGCGCGGCATGGGTTATGTCCTTGAAGAGCGACCTGCCTGATGCGTCGACTCTCGTTGAGCAGTCGCCTGGCGCTGCTGTTTGCGGCCTGTACCGCCGTGGTTTCATTGTTTGCCGGAGTGTTGTTCAGTCGCGCCAGCGAGGCGCACTTCGTCGAACTGGATCAGCAGTTGCTGGACGGCAAATTGATGGGTTTACGCCGCGCGCTGCATGACGTTCAGCCGAGTGAAAGCGATGTCAGACTGACGGATGAACTGAGTCGGCAGGCCGACCTGTCGCTGCGAATCACTGGCAGCGATGGCCAGCGCTGGTATGACAGTTCGGCGCACCTGCCCCGGGAATTACCTACCCAGGCGGGTTTGTCCACGGTGAGTAGCGAAGGTACCGACTACCGCGTCCTCAATGCTCCGTTGTATCTCGACAAACCTGACTCACCGCAATTGACCTTGCTGCTGGACATCACCCATCACCAGCACTTTCTGCAACGCATGCAGCGCCTGATCTGGATGACCGTCGGCTTGTCGGCGCTGGCCACCGCGTTGCTCGGTGCATGGGCGGCACGCAGTGGTTTGCGCCCGTTGCGACGCATGAGCGCGATCGCCAGCGGCGTTTCAGCGCAATCGCTCAATGCCCGGCTGCCCGACGAGAATATGCCGTCGGAGCTCGAGGAATTGGCCCACAGCTTCAACGCCATGCTCGGACGCCTGGACGACTCATTTCAACGGCTCTCGGCGTTTTCCGCTGACATCGCCCATGAGCTGCGCACGCCGTTGTCGAACCTGCTGACCCACACTCAGGTCACCCTCACCCGCCCTCGGCCTATCGAGGACTACCGCGAAGCGCTGCACAGCAACCTCGAAGAACTGCAATGGATGGCGCAACTGGTCAACGACATGTTGTATCTGGCCAAGGCTGACCATGGGTTGTTGATGCCCAAGCGCGAACCGCTGGAGCTGGCGGGAGAAGTGGATCTGTTGCTGGAGTTTTTTGCGCCGTTGGCGGAGGACGCGCAGGTCAGGTTGAGTCGTGAAGGCAGTGCGCGCATGGAGGGTGATCGCAGCATGTTGCGTCGGGCACTTTCCAATCTGCTGGACAACGCGTTGCGGTTTACACCAGCCGAAGGCGAGGTTCGGGTGCGGATTGTCGATCAGGTCAAAGCCTTGAGTTTGACGGTTGAGAACAGTGGGGACGGGATTGACGGGGCGTTGCTGCCGCGATTGTTTGACCGGTTTTATCGGACCGATCCGGCGCGCCAGGAAGGCAGTAGTGAACATGCGGGATTGGGATTAGCGATCACTCAGTCAATCATCCGCGCCCATGGCGGACAGATTCATTGCGAATCGAATAATGGGTGGACGCGTTTTGTGATTGAGTTGCCAAAGGGAGATTAAGGCCAGCAGAGCCGGCCCCATCGCGAGCAGGCTCGCTCCCACCGTGACCGAGTTGAATCAGATCCAATGTGAGCGAGCCTGCTCATGACGGCGGTGTAACGACTTACGAATACCGCAACGCGTGTGCTGGCTCGATCTTCGCCGCACGCCAGGCCGGGTAGACCGTCGCCAGGAAGCTCAGGACGAACCCCGCCGAGCAGATCAACAACACATCCCCACCCTGCAACTCCGACGGCAAGTTACTGACGAAATACACGTCAGAACTGAAGATGTGCTGGCCACTGACCCGCTCCATCCACCCCACCAGCTCGCTGACGTTCAGCGCCGCTATCACGCCGAGCACGCCACCGATCAAGGTGCCGACAACCCCGATCACCGTGCCCTGCACCATGAAGATCGCCATGATCTGCCGCGGTGTGGCGCCAATGGTGCGCAGGATCGCGATGTCCGCGCCCTTGTCGTTCACCACCATGATCAACGTAGCGATGATGTTGAACGCCGCCACGGCGACGATCATCAGCAACAGCAGGCCGATCATGGTTTTTTCCATCTTCATCGCACTGAACAGACTGCCCTGGGTGTGGGTCCAGTCATCAGCCTTGTAAGCGGTGCCCAGCCCGCCAGCGATATCGCTGGAGACCTTCGGCGCCGCGTACAAATCCTTCACCGCCAATCGCACGCTCTGCACCTGGTTCGGTTCCCAGTGCTGCATCTGCGCGGCATCGGCGACGTGGATCAGCGCCATCGAGCCATCCAGCTCGGCACCGACCTTGAACACGCCCACTACGTTCAGCCGCTGCATGCGCGGGGTAATGCCGCCCGGTGCGTTGCTGACTTCCGGCACGATCAGGGTGATCTTGTCGCCGACATTCAAGCGGAAACGCCGCGCGGTGATTTCGCCGATCACCACGCCGAACTCGCCCGGTTTCAACGCATCGAGACGTCCCTGAACGATATGCTGGGCAACGATCGACACCTTGCCTTCCAGTGCGGGATCTACACCGCTGACCTGAATTGGCTGCATCGTGCCTTTATAGGAGAGCATGCCTTCCATCTCGGTGAACGGCACGGCGGCAGTGACTTCCGGGTTTTTCATCGCGGCGGCGGCCACGGGCTGCCAATCGTCGATCGGCTTCACGCCGACGATGGTCGCGTGCGGCACCATACCGAGGATGCGCGAGCTCATTTCGCGCTGAAAGCCGTTCATCACCGACAGCACCACGATCATCGCCAGCACGCCGAGGGCGAGGCCGATCATCGAGGTCATCGAGATGAAGGAAACAAAGCGATTGCGGCGCTTGGCGCGGGTATAGCGCGTGCCGATAAAGATCGATAACGGTCTGAACATTCGCTGGGGCACCGTATAAAAATAAAAGACCCGACGTACTGTTCAGCACGCCGGGTTTCGGCCAATCAGATGGGCGTCAGGCAACCTTCCTGCAAATGCAGGACGCGATCCATCTGGCGAGCCAGGTTCATGTCGTGAGTCACCACCAGGAACGCCGTGCGCATCGAGGTGCTGAGTTCCAGCATCAAATCCTGAATGCCCTGGGCGGTGTGGGAGTCGAGGTTGCCGGTCGGCTCGTCGAGCATCACCAGGCCTGGCTTGTTCACCAGGGCGCGAGCGATGGCAACGCGCTGACGTTCGCCGCCGGACAGTTCAGACGGTTTGTGCTCCAGACGATGGCCAAGCCCTACCCGCTCCAGCAACGCAGTCGCACGCTGGCGCGCTTCCGGAATCGCAGTCTTGCCGATCAGCAGCGGCATGCAGACGTTTTCCAGTGCGGTGAACTCAGGCAGCAAATGGTGGAACTGGTAGACGAAACCCAGCGACCGGTTGCGCAGCAGGCCGCGATTCTTCTCGCTCAGGGCCGACAGCTCTTCGCCATCGAGCCAGACGCTGCCCTTGGTCGGCGTGTCGAGACCGCCCAACAGGTTGAGCAAGGTACTTTTGCCCGAACCCGAGGTGCCGACAATCGCCACGCGCTCACCCGGATGCAACTCCAGTTGCAGACCGGCCAGCACTTCTACCGACTCCGGGCCTTCCTCGTAGGACTTGCCCAGGTTGCGGCAGCTCAAGATTGCTTTATCACTCATACCCAACTCACTCATAACGTAGCGCCTCCGCAGGCTGGGTGCGCGCGGCACGCCAGGCTGGATACAGGGTGGCGAGGAAACTCAGGACCAACGCGGCGGCGCAGACCATCAACACGTCCTGGCTCTGCACTTGCGACGGCAGGTAATCGATGAAATACACGTCGGCGTTCAGGAATTTGTGGCCGATCAACCCTTCGAGGGCCGAGATCGCAGCGCTGACGTTCAACGCGGCGAAGATCCCGACCACGGCGCCGATCAGCGTGCCGATCACGCCAATGACCGTGCCCTGGACCATGAAGATCGCCATGATCTGCCCCGGCGTGGAGCCCAGGGTTCGCAGAATCGCGATGTCACCCTTCTTGTCGTTCACCACCATCACCAGCGTGGAAATGATGTTGAAGGCCGCAACGGCGACGATCAGCAGCAACAGCAGGCCGATCATGGCTTTTTCCATGCGGATCGCCTGATACAGATTGCCGTGGGTACGGGTCCAGTCGCGGGCGTAGAAATGGTCCTCACCGAGTTGCTGGGCGATATTCCACGCCGTGCGCGGGGCCTGGAACAGGTCATCGAACTTCAGGCGGATGCCCTGGACCTGATCCGGCTTCCAGCGATGCATTTTCGCCAGATCCTGCAGGTTGGTGACACCCAGGTACCCGTCGATCTCACCGGCGCCGACATGGAAAATACCGACCACGGTAAAGCGTTTCATGCGCGGGAACATCCCGGCCGGGGTCACCGTGACTTCCGGTGCCACGAATGTCAGCTTGTCGCCAACCGCGGCGCCAAGCTTGGCGGCCGCCTTGTCACCGATGACAATGCCGAAGCTGCCCGGCGTGAGGTCGTCGAGTTTGCCCTGCTGCATGAAGTTATCAATGATCGAGACCTGGCGTTCCAGCGCAGGGTCGATGGCATTGAGCAGGACTTTGGAGACCTTGCCGTTGTTGGTCAGCAAACCCTGCATCTGGGTGAACGGCGCAACGGCCGTCACCTGCGGGTTCTGCTTGACCTTGGCGGCCAGGCTTTGCCAGTCGCTGATCGGTTCACCGGACTCGATGGTCGCGTGGGGCACCATGCCCAGCACGCGGGTGCGCATCTCATGATCGAAGCCGTTCATGACCGAAAGCACGACGATCATCACGACCACGCCGAGGGCGAGTCCGATCATCGAGGTCAGGGAAATGAATGACACAAAATGATTGCGGCGCTTTGCACGGGTATAACGCGTGCCAATAAATACGAAGAGAGGTCTGAACATGTCGGGGCTTGTTCGGAGGGAAAAGGAACGTCCTTGTGGCGGGGGTCGATAACCAGCTTTACACTCAGACCACCGCCGCTACCATGGGTTCGCCATGTCGACATTAGATGAAGAAGATCGCCGCGAATACTACCGTATCGAGGACACGATCGCACTGGAAATTCGGCCCCTGTCCGCTCCCGAAGCCGCAGGCCAGGAAGTGTTGCAGGATGCTTCCCCACTGTTCAACTTGCTCAGCGAACTGCACCTGAGCGAATTCGAGTCGCAACACCTGCTGCGCCAGATCAGTGAGCGCGACCGCAACCTCGCTGCGTTCCTGAAATCCCAGAACAAACGCATCGATCTGCTGAGCCAGGTGATCGCCATCACCGTACTCGGGCAGATCGGCGAGCCGCAGCCGGTGATCATTTCCGAAGGCGGTATCGACTTCCAGCACCCGACGCCCATCGCCGTGGGCGCGCACCTGTCGGTCAAACTGGTGCTGATGCCACAAGCCCTCGGCCTGTTGCTGCGGGCCAAGGTCACGCATTGCGATCGCAAGGCTGGCGCCTACGACGTTGGCACCGAGTTCGAATACCCGACCGACGCCCAGCGCCAATTGCTGGCCCGCTACATTTTGCAGAAGCAGGCCCAGGAACGACGTCTGGCCCGCGAAAACGAATCAGGCATTTAATTTAAGGAAGAACCGTGACCCTCATCTACGGCCATCGCGGCGCCAAGGGCGAAGCACCGGAAAACACGCTGACCAGTTTCCAGCAATGCCTCAAGCATGGCGTGCGCCGCTGTGAACTGGACCTGCACCTGTCCATGGACAACGAGTTGATGGTCATCCACGACCCGACACTCAAGCGCACCACCGACCGACGCGGCAAGGTCGTCGAGCACACGGCGGCCGAGCTGGTGACCTACGACGCACGCAAGGGCGGGCCGGGCTGGATCAAGCCTTGCCCGATCCCCACGCTGGAAGAGTTGTTCGAGAAATGCGATTTCGAGCATTGGCAGCTGGAAGTCAAAAGCGCATCTCGCACCCGTGCCGCAACGACCGTGCTGGCGATACGCGAAATGGCTCAGCGTTTCGGCCTGCTCGACAAGGTCACGATCACGTCGAGTTCACGCGAAGTGCTGAAAGCCGCGCTGGACCTGGTGCCGGACGTGTCTCGTGGATTGGTGGCTGAATATGCATGGCTCGACCCGTTGAAAGTCGCCCAGAGTTACGGCTGTGAGATTCTGGCGCTGAACTGGACCCTGTGTACGCCGGAACGCCTGCAGAAGGCGCAGCGTCAGGGGCTGCATGTGTCGGTATGGACAGTCAACGAGCCCGCGCTGATGCGCAGACTCGCCGACTTCGGCGTTGACAGCCTGATTACAGACTTTCCCGGTTTGGCCAGCGCCACCCTCGAGAATTGCTGAAATCGGTCTCCCCGGCCGGCTCAGGCCACCGGCCGGAGCCACTCAAAAAAGCCGGTTGAGGCCATCGTAAGCCGCTACCCGATAGGCTTCGGCCATGGTCGGGTAGTTGAACGTCGTGTTGACGAAGTACTTCAGGGTGTTCAGTTCGCCCGGCTGGCTCATGATCGCCTGACCGATGTGAACGATCTCCGAGGCCTGATAACCGAAGCAGTGAACGCCCAGCACTTCCAGGGTCTCGCGGTGAAACAGGATTTTCAGCATGCCCTGGGGCTCGCCGGCAATCTGTGCACGCGCCATGCCCTTGAAGAACGCCTTGCCCACTTCGTAGGGCACCTTGGCCTGAGTCAGCTCCTGCTCGTTCTTGCCGATCGAGCTGATCTCCGGAATGGTGTAGATACCGGTCGGCACGTCGTTGACGAAGCGCCAGCTGTTGTTATCGACGATGCTGCCAGCGGCCGAACGACCCTGGTCGTGGGCGGCACTGGCCAGGCTCGGCCAGCCGATCACGTCACCGGCACCGTAAATGTTCGGTACGCAGGTGCGATAGGCTTCGTCGACTTCGATCTGGCCACGGCTGTTGACCTTCACGCCGATGTTTTCCAGACCCAGCTGGTCGGTGTTGCCGGTACGACCGTTGCACCAGAGCAAGGCATCGGCCTTGATCTTCTTGCCGGACTTGAGGTGCAGGATCACGCCGCTGTCCACGCCTTCGACGCGGTCGTAGTCTTCGTTGTGGCGAACCGTGATGTTGTTGTTGCTGAAGTGGTAGCTCAGGGCCTGGGAAATTTCCGAGTCCAGGAAACTCAGCAACTGACCGCGGTTGTCCACCAGTTCAACCAGCACACCCAGGCCACTGAAGATCGACGCGTATTCGCAACCGATCACGCCAGCGCCGTAAACGATGAGTTTGCGCGGGGTGTGGCCGAGGCTGAGGATGGTGTCGCTATCGTAGATGCGCGGGTGATGGAAATCGATGTCCGCCGGGCGATAAGGACGCGAGCCGGTGGCGATGATGATGTGCTTGGCCACCAGTTTTTCGACCACACCGTTGGCGCAGACCACTTCGATGGTTTGCTCGTCGGCGAAGCTGCCGGTGCCAAAGAACACGTCGACGCGATTACGGGCGTAGTAGCCGGTGCGCGAGGCGACTTGTTTGGAAATGACTTTTTCGGCGCTTTTCAGCACGTCCGGAAACGAGAACCAGCGCGGCTCACCAATGGCCCGGAACATCGGGTTGGTGTTGAACTGCATGATCTGCCGGACCGAGTGACGCAGTGCCTTGGACGGGATGGTACCCAGGTGGGTGCAGTTGCCGCCGACCTGGCGACGGCTATCGACCATCGCCACCTTGCGCCCTGCTTTGGCGGCGTTCATTGCCGCGCCTTCTCCCGCCGGGCCGGAACCCAGTACCACCACGTCGTAGTTGTAGACAGCCATGCGTACTCCTCAGAACAGGCCGCAGTGCCCTCGGCACCTGCGGCTAAATCACGCCGATCTGTGGCGTGAAGGAACAATTTGGGGCCAATGCAGAACCCGGACACAGTCTATAGAAGCGTCAACGCCGGGCACATTAACCCTTGGTCGCGTCGTAGGCTAGTTTTGCCTGCACTACAACGCCAGTCTTCGATGCGCGAACCGTCGCAATCATTCAGTTTTGCCGCCACTGAGGCGCTCAAAAGCCTGATTGGTTCGTGTGACGAAACCTGTATCGGCACGGATCACAAAAAATGCGCCGATATCGTGTTTTTCTGCGTAGTTCCAACCGCGCTCCGGTCCGAGAATCAGCAACAGCGTCGATAAGCCATCGGCCATTAACGCTGAAGGATTAATCACTGTGACCGACGCCAGGGTGTGTGAGACCGGCGCACCGGTGCGGGCATCGAAGGTGTGGGAATAGCGCCGACCGTCCTGCTCGAAATAGTTACGGTAGTCGCCGGAAGTGGACACTCCGTAGCCGTCGACAACAATCACACGTTCGGCCACTTGCTGATCATCCCGAGGCTCTTCCAGAGCGATGCGCCATGGCGAGCCGTCGTGTTTCTTGCCGGCCGCCTTTAGTTCGCCGGTGACCTCGACCAGGTAGCTGCGGATGCCCATCGCTTCGAGTTTTTCGGCAATGGTATCGACGGCGTAACCGGCGGCGATGCTGTTGAAGTCGACTTCGACGGCGGCGTCCTTGCACAGCTGATCGCGATCGATGCGCAGGTGTTGGTAGCCAACCCTCTGCCTTACTTCGGCGAGCGACTGGGCGGTGGGGACTTTTTCCTCACGGGCTTGCGGGCCGAACCCCCAGAGATTGAGCAGCGGTTCCACAGTCAGGTCGTAGGAGCCTTCGCTTTGTTCCGACAGCAGCTGAGCAACGCGGATCAGTTTGAGGATCGGCGTGGGCATTTTCTGACAGCGATTGGCGGGGAGATCGTTGAAGCGCTCGACGTCCGAATCGCTGCGGTAGGTCGAGAATTGTCGATCCACTTCAGCGAGGATATTTTCTACTTCAGCCTGCACCGCTTTCGGCGCGAGCGTGTAGGAATGCCTCACGTATTGAATGGAATAACGACTGCCCATGGCTGGGCCGTCGAAGCGTTCCAGACTGTCGCCGTTGCCACAACCGGACAAAACACCGACCAGCATCACAATCCCAGTCCACCGTCCAGTTAACAAATCTTCATCCCCCCCAAAACCGCGCCCGCCATTATGGGCTTCAGAGCGCATGGGAGCCAGACCTGCCTCATCTGCCTGTCAGACGCAAAACCTGTGGGAGCCTCACTTCGCCACACAGGCTCGTGCAAGTGCAGCGCGTTCAAACAAGACGTACCAGAGTGAGTATCTACAAATGTCCTCCAACACGAGCAAAGGCAAGGCGATTTTTCGCGTTGTCAGCGGTAACTTTCTCGAAATGTTCGACTTTATGGTCTACGGCTTTTACGCCACGGCCATCGCGAAAACGTTCTTTCCTGCCGACAGCGCTTTCGCCTCCCTGATGTTGTCGCTGGCCACTTTCGGTGCTGGATTCCTGATGCGCCCGCTGGGCGCGATTTTCCTCGGTGCCTACATCGACCGTCATGGCCGCCGCAAAGGCCTGATCATCACCCTGGCGATGATGGCTGCCGGCACGGTGCTGATTGCCTGCGTGCCGGGTTACGCCACCCTCGGCGTGGCCGCGCCGCTGCTCGTGCTGTTCGGCCGCCTGCTGCAAGGCTTCTCGGCCGGCGTGGAACTGGGCGGCGTGTCGGTGTACCTGGCAGAGATTTCCACGCCGGGTCGCAAGGGCTTCTTTGTCAGTTGGCAATCCGCCAGTCAGCAAGCCGCGGTAGTGTTCGCCGGTCTGCTGGGAGTCGGTTTGAACCATTGGCTCAGCCCCGAAGAAATGGGTGACTGGGGCTGGCGTGTTCCATTCCTGATCGGCTGCATGATTGTGCCGGTGATTTTCGTGATTCGTCGTTCGCTTGAAGAAACCCCGGAATTCCAGGCGCGCAAACACCGCCCTACCCTGCGGGACGTCGTCCGCTCGATCCGTCAGAACTTTGGCATCGTCATCGCCGGCATGGCGCTGGTGGTGATGACCACCGTGTCGTTCTACCTGATCACCGCCTACACCCCGACCTTCGGCAAAGCCGAATTGCATCTGTCGGATCTGGATGCGTTGCTGGTGACGGTCTGTATCGGTCTGTCGAATTTTTTCTGGCTGCCGGTCATGGGTGCCGTGTCCGACAAGATCGGGCGCAAACCCCTACTCCTGGCGGCGACCGTTCTGGCGATCCTTACGGCCTACCCCGCCCTGTCATGGCTGGTGGCGAACCCGAGCTTCAGCCATTTGCTGATCGTCGAGTTGTGGCTGTCGTTCCTGTACGGCTCGTACAACGGCGCCATGGTGGTGGCGCTGACCGAGATCATGCCGGTGGAAGTTCGTACCACCGGCTTCTCCCTGGCCTACAGCCTGGCGACTGCAACGTTCGGCGGGTTTACACCCGCGGCGTGTACGTACTTGATCCATGTGCTGGATAACAAGGCAGCGCCGGGGATCTGGCTCACTGGCGCGGCGGTGCTGGGGTTGATTGCGACGCTGGTGTTGTTCAAAGGCAATCGGCATGAACTGCGGACTGCGCAAGCCGCGGTGGTCGGCGGCGCCTGACAAATCGCTTTCGCGGGCAAGCCTCGCTCCTACAGGTCATTTGCCAGTTTTGAGCGGGCGCATGCCCGCGTAAAGGCCGGCACAAACCACACCTCTGGAAACTGACAAATTGCACAAACAAAAACGCCCCGACCAAAGTCGGGGCGTTTTCATGTGCAGCTAAGGCTTAGCGCGGGAATGCTGGCGGGTTTACACCGGCCATGTCTTCCATCACGCGAACCACCTGGCAGCTGTAACCGAACTCGTTGTCGTACCAGACGTACAGAACAACGCGGTTGTCTTGGGTGATGGTCGCTTCAGCGTCCACAACGCCTGCGTGGCGCGAGCCAACGAAGTCAGTGGACACCACTTCCTGCGAATTGACGTAGTCAATTTGCTTATGCAGATCGGAGTGCATGGCCATCTGGCGCAGGTACTCGTTGATCTCCTCACGAGTGGTGGCTTTCTCAAGGTTCAGGTTGAGAATGGCCATCGACACGTTTGGCGTCGGAACGCGGATCGCGTTACCGGTCAGCTTGCCGGCCAGCTCAGGCAGTGCCTTGGCAGCAGCAGTGGCAGCACCGGTCTCGGTGATCACCATGTTCAGCGCGGCACTACGGCCACGGCGATCGCCTTTGTGGAAGTTGTCGATCAGGTTCTGGTCGTTGGTGTACGAGTGAACAGTTTCAACGTGACCATTTACGATGCCGAACTTGTCGTTCACAGCTTTGAGCACCGGCACGATGGCGTTGGTGGTGCAGGAAGCGGCGGAAACGATCTTGTCGTCAGCAGTGATATCACCGTGGTTGATGCCGTGAACGATGTTCTTCAGCTTGCCTTTACCCGGCGCGGTCAGAACAACGCGGTCGATACCTGGGCAAGCCAGGTGTTGACCCAGGCCCTCGGCGTCACGCCAAACACCGGTGTTGTCCACCAGCAGCGCGTCTTTGATGCCGTACTGGGTGTAATCCACTTCAGTCGGGTTCTTCGCGTAGATCACCTGGATCAGGTTGCCGTTGGCGGTGATGGTGTTGTTGGCTTCATCAATAGTGATGGTGCCATCGAACGGACCATGAACCGAGTCACGACGCAGCAGGCTTGCACGCTTGACCAGATCGTTCTCGGCGCCCTTGCGGACAACGATGGCGCGCAGACGCAGGCCGTCGCCACCACCGGTTTTCTCGATCAGGATGCGCGCCAGCAGACGGCCGATACGACCGAAGCCGTACAGGACAACGTCGGTGCCTTTGCGAGCGGAAACGTTCTGCTGACCAACGACATCAGCCAGTTCTTCGCGGACGAACTGCTCGGCAGTGCGGCCATTGCCTTCGGCTTTGAACTTGACCGCAAGCTTGCCCAGGTCAACCGAAGCGGCGCCGAGCTTGAGCTCGCTCATCGCCTTGAGCAGCGGGAATGTTTCGTGGACGGACAATTCGCTGTCATCGGACTGACGATGACGAGCAAAGCGGTGAGCTTTGAGAATCGCAATGACTGAACGATTGATCAGGCTGCGGCCATAGATCGAGCTCACCACGTTGTTATTGCGGTAGAGCTGACCGATAAGCGGAATCATCGCTTCTGCGAGTGCTTCACGGTCGATCCATTCACCAAGACACTGGTCGGGCTTCTGAGTCACGGGAACCTTCCACATGTAGGGGCAGAAAAAAGGGGCTACATTATGCCGCCGAGTGCCTCCCGTAGCAATGCGCGCCTGTCGTGCGATCCGTAACAAAATCGAGTTCAAAAAAATCACGCAGCGACGCAGCCCAGTAAAACCGGGGCTTTCAGCGCAGTCAATTTTTTGGAGATACCGCTGTCTTATCCGTAACCCTCCGTAACACTCGGTCGTTTTGCCACTACATAATCATCAATTTCCGGTAAAAAACCGGCGAATTTTGTCTTTACCACTACATTTCGCCAAACCTGCGTAATAGACACAGTCTGCAACTGACAGGCGGCACCCGGGGCCGCTACAATTACCGACTTTGTCGCAACGCTTGGAGCTCAACCTTCCGTGCCCGTTCTGCGTCTACCGCTTCTCCCTGCCGCGGCAGGTAAACAGCACTGGGGCAATCTGCCCGGTGCCGCCCTTAGCCTGGCCATCGCCGAGGCTGCCAGCGCTGCCAAGCGCTTTACCCTGCTGCTGACCGCCGACAGCCAAAGTGCCGAACGGCTGGAACAGGAGCTGAGTTTCTTCGCCCCGGATTTGCCTGTGCTGCATTTCCCGGACTGGGAAACCCTGCCTTACGATCTGTTTTCACCCCACCAGGACATCATTTCCCAGCGCATCGCGGCCTTATATAGGTTGCCGGAGCTGAGCCATGGCGTATTGGTCGTGCCGATCACCACCGCGCTGCACCGCCTCGCGCCGACCAAATTCCTGCTAGGCAGCAGCCTGGTGCTGGACGTTGGCCAGAAGCTCGACGTCGAGCAAATGCGCACCCGACTTGAAGCCAGTGGCTATCGCTACGTCGACACAGTGTACGAGCACGGCGAGTTCACGGTGCGCGGCTCACTGATCGACCTGTTCCCGATGGGCAGCAAACTGCCCTTCCGTATCGACTTGTTCGACGACGAAATCGAAACGCTGCGTACCTTCGACCCGGAAAACCAGCGCTCCATCGATAAAGTCGACACCGTTCGCCTGCTGCCCGCGCGGGAATTCCCGCTGCAGAAAGATGCGGTCACCCGCTTCAAGGCACGCTTTCGCGAGCGTTTCGATGTCGACTTCCGTCGCTGCCCGATCTTTCAAGACCTGAGCAGCGGGATTACACCGGCCGGTATCGAGTACTACCTGCCGCTGTTCTTCGACGAAACCTCGACGCTGTTCGATTACCTGCCCCAGGACACACAAGTGTTTTCCCTGCCGGGCATCGAGCAGGCGGCGGAAAACTTCTGGAACGACGTGCGCAATCGCTACGAAGAACGCCGCGTCGATCCGTCCCGTCCGTTATTACCTCCGGCCGAACTGTTCCTGCCGGTGGAAGACTGCTTTGCGCGCCTGAAGAACTGGCCGCGGGTAGTGGCCAGTCAACAGGACGTGGAAACCGGCGTCGGTCGCGAGCGCTTCCCGGCGCGCGAACTGCCGAACCTGGCCATCGAAGCCAAGGCCACCCAGCCGTTGGCGGCGCTGGCCGGCTTCCTCGACGAGTTTCCCGGGCGCGTGCTGTTTACCGCCGAGTCCGCGGGTCGTCGTGAAGTGCTGCTGGAATTGCTCGAACGCCTGAAGCTGCGACCGAAAACCGTCGACAGCTGGCCGGACTTTGTCGCAAGCAAGGAGCGGCTGGCGATCACCATCGCGCCGCTCGACGAAGGCCTGGTACTCGACGACCCGGCCCTGGCGCTAGTGGCCGAAAGCCCGTTGTTCGGTCAGCGGGTGATGCAACGTCGTCGCCGCGAAAAACGCGCCGATGCCAACAACGATGCAGTCATCAAGAACCTTACCGAGTTGCGCGAAGGCGCGCCGGTGGTGCATATCGATCACGGCGTCGGTCGCTACCTGGGTCTGGCGACCCTGGAAATCGACGATCAGGCTGCCGAGTTCTTGACCCTGCAATACGCAGAGGGCGCCAAGCTCTACGTGCCAGTGGCCAACCTGCACCTGATTGCTCGCTACACCGGTAGCGACGATGCCCTGGCCCCGCTGCACCGCCTCGGCTCGGAAACCTGGCAGAAAGCCAAACGCAAAGCCGCCGAGCAAGTGCGCGACGTCGCGGCCGAGCTGCTCGACATCTATGCCCGTCGCGCCGCTCGCGAAGGTTATGCCTTCGAAGACCCGAAAGCCGACTACGCAACCTTCAGTGCCGGTTTCCCGTTCGAAGAAACCCCGGATCAGCAAACCACCATCGACGCCGTCCGCGCCGACATGCTGGCACCGAAGCCGATGGACCGCCTGGTCTGCGGCGACGTGGGCTTCGGCAAGACCGAAGTGGCGATGCGCGCGGCGTTCATTGCGGTGCATGGCGGTCGCCAGGTGGCGATCCTGGTGCCGACTACCCTGCTCGCCCAGCAGCATTACAACAGCTTCCGCGACCGCTTCGCCGACTGGCCGGTGAGCGTGGAAGTGATGAGCCGCTTCAAGTCGACCAAGGAAGTCAACGCTGCAGTGGCGGACCTCGCCGAAGGCAAGATCGACATCGTCATCGGCACGCACAAGTTGCTGCAGGACGACGTGAAAATCAAAAACCTCGGGTTGGTCATCATCGACGAAGAGCATCGTTTTGGTGTCCGTCAAAAAGAACAGCTCAAGGCCCTGCGCAGTGAAGTCGACATTCTTACCCTGACCGCCACGCCGATTCCGCGCACGCTGAACATGGCGGTGTCGGGCATGCGCGACCTGTCGATCATTGCCACGCCGCCAGCCCGTCGCCTGTCGGTGCGGACCTTCGTCATGGAGCAGAACAAGAGCACGGTCAAAGAGGCCCTGCTGCGTGAGTTGCTGCGCGGCGGTCAGGTCTATTACCTGCACAACGACGTCAAGACCATCGAGAAGTGCGCCGCCGACCTCGCCGAACTGGTGCCGGAAGCGCGGATCGGCATCGGCCACGGGCAGATGCGCGAACGCGATCTCGAACAGGTGATGAGCGACTTTTATCACAAGCGCTTCAACGTGCTGATTGCCTCGACCATCATCGAGACCGGCATCGACGTGCCGAGCGCCAACACCATCATCATCGAGCGTGCCGACAAATTTGGCCTGGCGCAGCTGCACCAATTGCGCGGTCGCGTCGGTCGCAGTCACCACCAGGCTTACGCTTATTTGCTGACCCCGCCACGCCAGCAGATCACTCCCGACGCCGAAAAACGTCTGGAAGCGATCGCCAACACCCAGGACCTCGGCGCAGGCTTCGTGCTCGCCACCAACGACCTGGAGATCCGTGGCGCCGGCGAACTGCTGGGCGACGGTCAGAGCGGTCAGATCCAAGCGGTCGGTTTCACCCTGTACATGGAAATGCTCGAACGCGCGGTGAAGTCGATCCGCAAGGGCGAACAACCGAACCTTGATCAACCGCTGGGCGGTGGTCCGGAAGTCAATCTGCGCGTCCCGGCGTTGATTCCCGAAGCCTACTTGCCGGACGTGCATGCCCGACTGATTCTCTACAAACGCATTGCCTCGGCCACCGATGAGGAAGGCCTCAAAGACCTGCAAGTGGAGATGATCGACCGTTTCGGCCTGCTGCCGGAACCGACGAAGAACCTGATGCGCATCACGGCATTGAAGCTGCAAGCCGAACTGCTGGGCATCAAGAAAGTCGACGGTGGCCCGCAAGGCGGCCGGATCGAGTTCGCCGCGCAGACGCCGGTCGACCCGCTGACCCTGATCAAACTGATCCAGGGTCAGCCCAAACGCTACAAATTCGAAGGGGCCACGATGTTTAAATTCATGGTCCCGATGGAGCGCCCGGAAGAGCGCTTTAATACTGTAGAGGCGCTGCTTGAGTGCCTCATTCCGAAAACTGCTTGAAGGACGCCGCATGCGCCTGTTTTGTTTACTGACCTTGCTGACCACCCTGGTCGCTCCTACGGCGTTTGCCGATGACCTGTACCAGGTTGAAATGATCCTGGTGCGGCAAAACGCCGTGCCAGCCATTGTCAGCAAAGCCGCACCGGAAGACTGGGCTGCCGGTGCAAAAAGTATCAGCAAGGACAACCTGCGCACGCCGAGCCTGAATAATGAAGTGCAAAAACTCAGCGCCAGCAGCGATTACACGGTGTTACTGCACAAGGCCTGGCAACAGAATCTGGGCGAAGATGCCCGCAAGATCGCCATCAGTGAGGGCAAGGAACAGTTCGGCCAGTTCCCGATAGAGGGCACGTTGAGCTTGAAACTGGGACGTTTTACCGACGTCGACGCGGATTTCTGGGTCAACCAGATCGACGCCAATGGTTTGGTCACCGCCAGCGAACGCCTGAAGCAGGAAAGCCACACCAAGAACGGCCAGCTGAACTTCCTCGACAACGGCCACCTCGGCCTGCTGATCAAGATCACCTCGCTCACCGCCCCTGCGCCTCGGCCAGTCCCCGATGAAATTCCGGACTGATTGAGTCCCTATGTCAGCGACCCTGAGCAAACCCCTGGCACCTTCCTGGGTCAGCCGATTCAAGGAACAGAGCCTGGAGCGTGGCCGTCGCTACGCGCTGGAGAACCGCGTCAGGATCGTCGAGGCTGGCGATGCCACGATCGTCGCCGCTTGCGAAGGCTCTGGCGGTAACGTGTACCGCCAGACCATTCGCCTGCGGGAGTCGGCCAAAGCGACCTTGCTGATGGTCGACGCCACGTGCACATGCCCGGTTCACGTCAACTGCAAACATTGCGCGGCGGTGCTGCTGAAGGTGCAGGAAACCCTCGCCTACCCCGCCGCCGCACAAGACGCCGAACTGCTGGAAAAACTTCAGGCGGTATTGGAAAACCGCAGCCCAAAGGCGCCACCCCAAGTCCTTGTGGACAACGTGCAACCGATACCGCGCCTGTGGCTGGCGAGCATCGAGTTCAGCGCCTTCGAACCACGCAACGGCAAGATGCAGCGCTACATCCAGCATCGGGCGGCGCTGTCGTTCAGCTATCTGGACGAGTACGTTTCCGGGCAGAAGAACGCCGATGTACTGATTCGCCAGGAAACCCAGACGCTACGGATAAAACGCCACCCGGAAGTCGAACAGGCCTACCGGGAGCAGCTGCGAATTCTCGGTTTCAAGATCGCCACCCGACAAAGCAAGGCCTTGCCGGAAAGCGCTGGCGAACTCTATGAAATGGTCAACGACAGCGCCTGGCTGACCTTCACCCTCAATGAATTGCCGAAACTGCGCACTCAAGGTTGGGAGCTGCAGATCGATGAAGATTTCGGCTTCGACCTGACCGCCGTGGACGATTGGTACGCCACCGTCGAGCAGGCACCGGAGCGCGACTGGTTTGATCTGGAGCTGGGGATCATCGTCAACGGCGAGCGCTTGAGCTTGCTGCCGATCCTGCTGAACCTGATGCGCTCCCACACCGAAATCCTCAATCCGGAACGCCTCGCCCGCCGACGCGACGACGAACTGATTCTGGTGAACATTCCCAACCGCCCGAATTCCCAGCACGGCCCCTTGCAGGTCGCCCTGCCCTTCGGCCGCTTGAAACCGGTGCTGGCGACGCTTGGCGAGTTCTACCTGCAAGAGCCCGGCGAAACCACGCTACGCCTGAGCAAGGCCGACGCCACGCGCCTGAATCCGCTGGAAGGCATGCCGCTGCTTTGGGAAGGTGGCGAGCAGATCCGCACGTTTGCCCAGCGCCTGCGGGACATCAAGGATTACACCGCAACAGCCCCCGAAGGCTTGAACGCGACCTTGCGCCCATATCAGCTGGAAGGCTTGAGCTGGATGCAGTCGCTGCGGCAACTGGAAGTCGGCGGAATTCTCGCGGACGACATGGGCCTGGGTAAAACCCTACAGACGCTAGCGCATATTCTTAGTGAGAAGAACGCCGGACGCCTCGACCGGCCGTGCATGGTGGTGATGCCCACCAGCCTGATCCCGAACTGGCTCGATGAAGCCGCGCACTTCACGCCACAGCTCAAAGTGCTGGCGCTGTACGGCGCCAGTCGCAAAAAACACTTTGATCACCTGGTCGATTACGACCTGATCCTCACCACCTATGCACTGCTGCCAAAGGACGTCGAACGCCTGGCCGCGCAGCCGCTGCACGTGCTGGTACTGGACGAAGCGCAATACATCAAGAACCCCAACAGCAAGGCCGCCCACGCCGCCCGCGAGCTGAATGCGCGCCAGCGCCTGTGCCTGAGTGGCACGCCGCTGGAAAACCACCTCGGCGAGCTGTGGTCGCTGTTCCACTTCCTCTTGCCTGGCTGGCTTGGCGACGTGAAAAGCTTCAACCGCGATTACCGCGTACCGATTGAAAAACGCGCCAGTGAAGTCAGACTTCAGCACCTCAACGGTCGGATCAAACCGTTCCTGCTGCGCAGGACCAAGGAGCAGGTCGCGACGGAATTGCCGCCGAAGACCGAGATCATCCATTGGGTCGAGCTCAACGAAGCCCAGCGCGATGTGTATGAAACCATGCGCCTGGCGATGGACAAGAAAGTCCGCGACGAGATCACTCGCAAAGGCGTGGCGCGCAGCCAAATCATCATTCTTGAAGCGCTGCTGAAACTGCGCCAGGTGTGCTGCGACTTGCGCCTGGTCAACGATGCCGTGCCGCCGACTCGCGGCAGTACCTCGGGCAAGCTCGACAGCCTGATGGAAATGCTGGATGAGCTATTTGAGGAAGGTCGGCGGATTTTGCTGTTTTCGCAATTCACGTCGATGCTGGCGTTGATCGAGGTCGAACTGAAGAAACGCGGTGTTGAATACGCGTTGCTGACGGGACAGACCCGTGACCGCCGCGCCCCCGTGAAGGACTTTCAGAGCGGCAAGCGTCAGATCTTTCTGATCAGCTTGAAGGCAGGCGGTGTCGGTTTGAACCTGACGGAAGCGGATACGGTGATCCACTACGATCCTTGGTGGAACCCGGCGACGGAAAATCAGGCGACAGATCGGGCGTATCGCATCGGCCAGGAGAAGCCGGTGTTCGTCTACAAGATGATTGCCCGCGGCACGGTGGAAGAGAAGATTCAGCACCTGCAAAAGGAAAAATCCGACCTGGCGGCCGGTGTGCTGGATGGGCGCAAGACTGGCGACTGGAAGTTGCAGAGCGATGATATTGAAGCGTTGTTTGCGCCGTTGCCGGATAAGCTCGAGAAGCGCTGAGGTCTGCGGCGCCCGGCAGATCGATTTCGCGGGCAAGCCACGCGCCCACAGGTTCAGCGATCATCCTGTGGAAGCGTGTCTTGCCCGCGATAGGGTCAATTCGTTTTCAGTCAAGAGATCGGAAATCAGGACTTGAGATTTGGCAACGGCGCAAACAGCGCTTCAATGTCACTCTGCTCAAGCTTCCAGCCACCCGTCGCTCCACCTTCAAGCACCGCCCCGGCCAGCGCGGCCTTCTCCAACTGCAATGCCTGAATTTTTTCTTCTACGGTGCCACGGGCTATCAGCTTGTAGACGAACACAGGTTTGTTTTGCCCGATCCTGTAGGCCCGATCAGTCGCCTGGTTTTCGACCGCAGGGTTCCACCAGGGATCAAAATGGATGACTGTATCCGCAGCTGTCAGGTTCAGACCTGTGCCGCCAGCCTTCAAACTGATCAGAAACAGCGGCACTTTACCGCTCTGAAAGTCCTTGACCGGTGTGCGCCGATCCGTCGTCTCACCCGTCAACAACGAGTAACCCCGACCACGTTGCTGCAACTCGTCCTCAATCAAGGCGAGCATCGAAGTGAACTGTGAAAACAGCAGCACCTTGCGGCCTTCGCTGAGCAACTCTTCCAGCATCTCCATCAGGCTGTGCAGTTTCCCACTGCCAGAACGAAGGGCTTTGGCGGTGAGCGGCGCTTTGATCAACCGCAGATCGCAACACACCTGACGCAGCTTTAGCAATGCATCGAGGATGATGATTTGACTGCGCCCGACACCACTGCGGGCAATTTCGTCACGCACCTTCTTATCCATTGCTACGCGCACGGTCTCATACACATCCCGCTGCCCATCGCTGAGATCAACCCAATGCACAATCTCGGTTTTCGGTGGTAATTCGGTTGCCACCTGATCTTTCTTGCGACGTAGCAAAAAGGGCTTTATCCGGGCCGTCAGATGTTGCATCCGTTCGTTATTGCCTTGCTTCTCGATCGGCGTGCGGTAGTCGCGATTGAAGGTTTTGCTGTCGCCAAGCCAGCCCGGCAGCAAAAAGTGAAATTGCGACCACAACTCGCCGAGATGATTTTCCAGCGGGGTGCCGGACAGACACAATCGCTGGCGGGCCTGCAGGTCTCGGGCTGCTTGAGCCGCTTTGCTGACCGGATTCTTGATGTTCTGCGCCTCATCGAGAATCAGCACACTCCAGACCTGAGGCTGTAAAACCTCCAGATCGCGCGGCAACAGCGCGTAGGTGGTCAATACCAAGTCGTATTCGGCAAGACTGGCAAAGTCTTTTTGCCGCGCCGCACCATGCAGTGCCAAGACCTTCAACTGCGGGGTAAAGCGCTGCGATTCGTCAAGCCAGTTGGGGATCAGACTGGTGGGCATCACAGCCAGTGCCGGACGATCAAGCCGCCCGGCCTGTTTTTCTGTCAGCAGATGAGCCAGGGTTTGCAGGGTTTTCCCCAGGCCCATGTCGTCGCCGAGAATACCGCCGACCTCCAGTTCTCGAAGGGTTTGCATCCAGTTCAGCCCTTCCAGCTGATAAGGTCGTAGCGTCGCGTTCAGGCCCTCGGGCGCCGGGACATGAGCATGGATCGACTCCCGTAAACGCTTTGCAAAACTGCGCAGTCGTTCACCGCCCTGCCAGACCAGCGGAATGCCTTCCAGCGCACTCAGCCGCGCCGCATCCGGAGCACTCAAACGCAACGAGTCGCCCAGATGTTTACCCAGGTACAACTCGCCAAGGGTCGCCATCAGCGGTTTTATCCGGCCAAAAGGGAGTGCGACTTTGCCATGGGATTTACCACCGAAACGCCCATCGCCAAGTTCAATCAGTAGCTGTTCGTCATCATTGCGCTGGGCCAAGCTCGCAGGTTCCATCAACTGTGGCTGGCTACGTAGCAAATGCAGCAGGATGGGCAACAGGCTATGACGCTCGCCGTTGACGACGATGCCCAGCTGCAAATCGAACCACTGGCGCCCCGACTCCTCCTCGACTTCTGCATACCACTGTTCGACGGGGTGCACGTTGAACTCAAAGTTATCGCTGATATCGATCAGCCAGTTTTTCTCCCGCAGCGCCGGGATGCCATGGTGCACAAAAGCAAGCCAGGCCGCGTCATCCGGCAGGGCGAACATTTCGCCTGGACGATCCAGGTTGCTTTTGCGTGTGGCCTTTTTAAAGCCATGTTTTTGCAGGGCTTGGCGCAAGGCTTTTTCAGCGACAGGGTTGCGCTGGATGCGCTGGATTTCGGTACCCGAAAGGATCAGCACCTCCGGGTTTCGGTCCGACGTCGGATGGCCGTTGTAGGTAAACGCCAATGCAGCCCGGTGCTCTGGCTCGTACTGCCAGCGGACGTAACGCTTGCCGCTGGCGAGCGTCAGGCGAGCCTGAGGAAAAATGCCTTCGACGACCCGTTCCGTCAGGGCGTACGGAGGTGGTGCTGCCCGGGTCGCAGCGGTCATCCGCTGGCTGAACTGCATCGCCTGACCTGCAGGAATATCGGGAGCCAATGACAAGTGACGGGCCAGCTTTTCGTCCAGCTCGCTGAACAGCGGACCGACTTGCAGCCGCTCGCGATCCAGATAATACAAGGGTTCCAGGGCCAGGATCGTTTCCACTGGCGCTTCGTCGCTGCTCCATTGAGGGCGAAAACTGCCATTGGATTGTTCGGCCCAGGAAAATTGACCTGTTCTTCTCATTCCCGGCGTCAGGGGTTGTGGCTGTTCGAGGTCAAGGAAAAGGCGCGAGGTTCGCAACAGCATTTCGATAAGTTCCACCCCACTGCTGCCTTCCAAGGGGTAGCCGGCGTAATGGGCGTGGTGGGAGTGAACGGCGACCAACAATCTGGCGATCCGCAGATCCAGTTCGGTCAGGTAACCGGGTTGCCGAATCAGCGTATCCGACAGCGAGTACACCGGCTTGATGTCTTGCAGGCGGCCGTCCTTGAGCTGATGGGCCTTGAAAATTTCCAGCGTCCATTTCCCGGCAGAGGATGTTGCCCTGAGTTTGTAAAACAGGCGCGTGCCTGCTCCCTGCGCCGACTCGTCAGGGGGATTGCTTGCAGAAGGAATACCGTCGATCCAGCGTTCCAGTTCACGATTCAAGTGAACCTGGACGGCACTTTCAGGCGCGTTAACGGGATGTTCTTGCAGGTGATAGATGACTGCGGCGCAGTGCTTGCAATTGAACATGACAGGACAGGAGCAAACGCATTGGAGCTGCGCTTGCCCACGCCGATCTTCAGTGAGCTCAATGACCTGCTCGTATGCCTGCGCCTGGGAGCCGATGCACGTAGCGATAACCATGAGGTCATCAATTTGACGGATCGTTATCCGATCCTCATCCGCGTACCTGCGAGCTTTTTCCAGAGCACGATGGCTGAACACCTCCGCCCAGGGTAGCGCATGAAGTTGCTCAGTTATTGTGGTCACGACATCAACACCGCTTGAAACTCATTGAATCGTAAAGCAGCCAGGCACCTAATCCGACCGCTGATACTCAACCCGCCAACACCCGCGCCAACGTGGACTTGACCTTGCCCATCCCGTCCTGCAACGCCTGCTCGATCTCGGCCATGGTGATCACCGCCGTGGACTTGCCGGCTGCCGGGTTCACTACCAGCGCCAGACACGCATAATCCAGTTCCAGCTCACGGGCCAACGCCGCTTCCGGCATGCCGGTCATGCCGACGATGTCGCAGCCGTCGCGTTCCAGTTTTGCGATTTCAGCGACGGTCTCCAGACGTGGGCCCTGGGTGCAGGCGTAGATGCCCTGACTGCTGTAATCGACGCCTTCAGCCGCCAATGCCGCGATCAATTGCTGGCGCAGTGGTTCGCTGTAGGGATAGCTGAAATCGATGTGGGTGACGTGATCCAGGTCGCCAGCGAAATAGGTGTGCTCGCGACCGCTGGTGTAGTCGATCAACTGATGAGGCACACAAAAGTGCCCAGTACCCATTGCAGCATGAATTCCGCCCACGGCGTTGACCGCGAGGATCGCCTCGGCACCCGCCTGTTTCAGCGCCCAAAGGTTGGCGCGGTAATTCACCTGATGCGGCGGAAAACGGTGCGGGTGACCGTGGCGGGCGAGGAACAGCACTTCCTTGCCGGCGTATTCACCAATCTGCACGTCGGCCGAAGGCGCGCCATAGGGCGTGTCCACCGCCAGCGACTGACGAATGTTCAGGCCTTCGAGTTGGGTCAGGCCGGTGCCACCGATAATCGCGTAAACCGTCATAACGAAAAGTCCTTATTCAATCAGTTGAGCTTCTTTAAGCGCGCCTATGGCAGTCAGCCAGCGCGGGTTCTGACGGTATTCAGTGTTGGCATACGACTGGCCACGCATCCGCGCAATGCGCTCGGATGGCTTGACCTTCAAGCGCTGGGCAGCGCTCAAGGCCAGCTCCGCTGCAGCGCGGTCGTTACACACCAGGCCCATGTCGCAGCCAGCGGTCAGCGCGGCCTCGATACGGCTGGCGGCATCGCCTACCACGTGGGCACCGGCCATGGACAGGTCGTCACTGAAGATCACACCATCGAATTGCAGCTCACCGCGCAAAATGTCCTGCAACCAGCGGCGGGAAAACCCGGCCGGCTGGGAATCGACTTGCGGGTAAATAACGTGGGCTGGCATGACGGCGGCCAGTTGTTTGCTCAATCTGGCGAACGGCACCAGGTCGTTGGCGCGGATTTCATCGAGGCTGCGTTCGTCGTTCGGGATCGCGACGTGGGAATCCGCCTCGGCCCAGCCGTGACCGGGAAAATGCTTGCCGGTGGCAGCCATGCCGGCGCTGTTCATGCCGCGAATGAATGCACCCGCCAGCAGCGCTGCGCGCTCCGGGTCACCTTCAAACGAACGGGTGCCGACGACGGCGCTGCGCTGGTAATCCAGGTCCAGCACCGGGGCGAAACTCAGATCGAGGCCAACGGCCAGCACTTCGGTGGCCATGATCCAGCCGCACTGCTCGGCCAGGTATTCGGCGTTCGGATTGTCGGCGATGGCGCGCATGGCCGGCAGCCGCACGAAGCCTTGGCGCAGACGCTGAACGCGACCGCCTTCCTGATCCACCGCCAGCAGCAGGTCGGGACGAATGGCGCGGATCGCAGCGCTCAACTCGCGCACCTGACGCGGATTTTCGATGTTACGGGCGAAAATGATCAGGCCACCCACTTCGGGCTGACGCAACAATTGGCGATCTTCGGCCGTCAGCCAGGTACCGGCGACGTCCACCATCAACGAGCCTTGCAGGCCAGCAGTCATAGAGATTCCTTGATAACGAAAAACCCGGCGCGCACGCGTTCGCCGCCTTGGGCTGTGCCCGGCAGGTCGGCGACATCAATGGGAAGCGGGTTCAGAACGAGAGTCGGCATGGGCGGCTAGCTTAGCGGATGTCAGTCGCCGCGCCCACCCGTGCGCGGCTAAACCTTGGCGGCAGCCGGGGCCGACTTGCTGCGCGGACGCAGTTGTGCGGTGGCCATGGCCACATCGGTGACGCCGGTTTCGGCACGCATGCCTGCGGCCAGGAACGGCACCATCAGACGCATCACTTGCTCAATGGAGGTGTTAACGCCGAAATCGGTCTCGGCAATGGCGCGCAACGCCTTGATACCGGACATGCTGAACGCCGCAGCGCCGAGCATGAAGTGCACGCGCCAGAACAGTTCGATCGGCGGAATACGCGGCGCGGCTTCGTTGACCAGCATCATGTAGCGGCGGAACACCTTGCCGTACATGTCTTCCAGATAACGACGCAGGTGGCCCTGGCTTTGACTGAACGCCAACCCCAGCAAGCGCATGAAGATAGACAGATCGTTGCCGCTGCGCGGCTGCACGACGAGGGCTTGCTCAACGAGAATCTCGAGCAACTCTTCGAGTGTCGGCTTGTTTTCAGGCTTGGACTGACGCCGCTCCAGCTCTTTATCAAGGCTCAGGCAAAATGGCCCGAGAAAGCGCGAGAAGACAGCCTGGATCAGCGCCTTCTTCGAACCGAAGTGATAATTCACCGCCGCCAGATTGACACCGGCTTTGCTGGTGATCAGACGCAACGAGGTTTCGGCGAAACCTTTTTCCGCGAACAACTGCTCGGCAGCATCAAGAATGCGTTCAACGGTTTCCGACTGGGCCATGGCTACTCCGCCTGACAAACACTTGTTTGAAACATACGTTTCAGCCTGTGCATTGTCAAGCCTGCCGGTTCGTTTTGGGAATGGTCGGTCAGCTATTTAACCATACAACGGCGAGGCTTTAATCAGCTGGCTGATCGACCGTCCAGCGGCCGGCGAAAAAAGGGGCATTGCCAAGACCGTTCCACTGTATATAATCCCAGTCACTGTATAAAAAGACAGAGCGATCAATATGCTAAAGCTGACGCCACGCCAAGCAGAGATTCTGGCCTTCATCAAACGCTGCCTCGAAGACAACGGCTACCCGCCGACCCGTGCGGAAATCGCTCAGGAACTGGGTTTCAAGTCGCCTAACGCGGCGGAAGAACACCTCAAGGCGCTGGCCCGCAAGGGTGCAATCGAGATGACCCCGGGCGCTTCCCGTGGCATCCGCATTCCGGGCTTCGAAGCCAAGGCCGACGAGTCTACTCTGCCGATCATTGGCCGAGTGGCTGCCGGTGCGCCGATTCTGGCCCAGCAGCACATCGAGGAGTCCTGCAACATCAACCCTGCCTTCTTCCATCCGCGTGCTGACTATCTGCTGCGCGTTCATGGCATGAGCATGAAGGACGTCGGCATTTTCGACGGCGACCTGTTGGCCGTCCACACCACCCGGGAAGCCCGCAATGGCCAGATCGTCGTGGCGCGGATCGGTGACGAAGTGACCGTCAAGCGCTTCAAGCGAGATGGCAGCAAGGTCTGGTTAATTGCCGAAAACCCTGAATTCGCCCCTATCGAAGTCAACCTGAAAGATCAGGAACTGGTGATTGAAGGCTTGAGTGTCGGCGTCATTCGCCGCTAAAGGAGGCTTTATGCAGTTCCCACACACATCGCAGCAAGCACAACTGCCGTTGTTCGAGGCATTCATGGTGCAGCCGTTGGCCCCGATCCTGAAAGACGTGGTCGAGTCGCCCTGGAACGCCGAACCCGAAGTCTTCAGCGAGCTTTCACTACGTGGTGCGGCCGGGAATTGCTTGAACCTTTTGGCGCCGATTCTTCGTGAATTGAGTCAGGATCAAGACGCGCGGTGGCTGACACTGATCGCCCCGCCCGCCAGCCTGACTCAGACGTGGTTGCGGGACGCCGGTCTTAACCGCGAACGCATCCTGCTGCTGCAACCTCGCGGCACTCAGAGCGCTCAGCAGTTGACCTGCGAAGCCTTGCGCCTGGGCCGCAGCCATACGGTTGTCAGTTGGCTCAACCCATTGAACGCAAACTCACGGCAACAGTTGATCAGCGCAGCCCGTACCGGAGATGCGCAGAGCCTGAATATTCGCTTGGGTTAATGTATCAATAATGCGCGCAACGCAAAGCGCGGGGCTTCTCAAAGGATAGAGAAGCCGGTTCGTAACCGTATTAACAGAAAGCGACGAATGGGATCAGTGGAGGACCCGCGAACTCTCATCCGTATTAAATTCGCCTTCAACCAGGCGTCCTGCCATCTGAACACCCACGCTCAACATCGCCTTGGCGACTTCCACGTGTTGGCCCTGCAGGAAAGCCTTGGCATCCTCGGAGAAATCCAAAGTAACCAGAGAACCCTCGTCCTCGGCCCTGCGCAGCTCAATCCGGCCGTCTGGTAACTCGACAATTTCTAGAAAGGACGTTGGCATAAAGGTCTGTTCTCCACGAAAGGCGGGGATTATATAGGCATCGGCCAGGCTTCGCTCGGTAACTTGACCAGCAGCGCTTTTAATCGCGCCGCCGGCTCTCAGTCGATCAGCACTCGTTCAAACCTTCGCGAAACCGGATCGCCAACCCTTTGAGGTTCTGACGCCAGCTCTCCAGCTCTTCGCGACTCAATTCCTCAGGCACGTCTTCCTCATCCAGGTTAACGGCCAGGATGAGCGGCTGAGTCACGTCGCCCTTGGGCTTATGCGGAGCGCGAGGCGGTTGAAACATCGCCGCGTGAGCCGCCAGCAGCTTCGCCAGCCAGGTTTCCGGATTCTGGGCCAGCTCGAACATCTCAGCCATCTCGGGAATGGCGATGGCTTCCAGCACTTCGCGTGTCAGCAACATTTCTGCCCGAGGTGCATTGGCCTGAGGCAAGCGGTAGAAGCCGGCGATTTCATGGCACAGCCCCAGCAACGCACCGTACAGGTGAAACAACGTCGACTCGCGCCCAGCCTGAATCAGCGCCAGGGAGTTCATCGCCCGCCCCTCTTCGGCCTTGGCTAGCGCTTCCAGCGACAGGCCGGCGAAATAAATCTTCTGGTTGGTACGGGTATAGAGTTCGTGGGCCATGACGGCAGCCTCCACAACGAAATAATTGCTTCACGCAGGTCAGACAGTGTCGTGGATCCGCCGATCCTACCGCAAGCACAAAACAAAAAGGCCGCATGAAAACCAGTAGGTTGTCATGCGGCCTTTTCAGTACAGCACCTGTTAAGCCTTAGCGACCTTCGCTGGACGCTTGTCTTCGACCGTCCATTTGCCGCCGTCGTAGTACGCCTTCCAGCCAGTCGGCTTACCGTCGACTTCAGTCTGCACGTACTGCTCTTTGGTCTTGCGGCTGTAGCGGATCACCGCAGGCAGGCCGTCCGGATCTTTCTTCGGCGCTTCGCAGAGGAAGTGATACTTCGGATCGATCTCATCCTTGTGCGGCACAATTTCCATGACCAGCGGAGCACGCGTCTCGCGGTTTTTCGGGAATTGACTGGCCGCCAGGAACAGGCCGGAAGCACCGTCGCGCAGGATGTAGGTGTCGTTGACCTTTTCGCATTTCAGCTCAGGCATCTTCACCGGATCCATCTTCGGCGGCGCCGCATCACCGCTTTTCAGCAGTTTGCGGGTGTTCTTGCACGTCGCGTTGGTGCAACCGAAGAACTTGCCGAAACGGCCGGTCTTGAGCTGCATCTCGCTGCCGCACTTGTCGCATTCCAGGCTCGGACCTTCGTAGCCCTTGATGCGATAGGTGCCCTCTTCGATTTCATAACCAGCGCAATCCGGGTTGTTACCGCAGATGTGCAGCTTGCGCTTCTCATCCAGCAGGTAGGCGTCCATCGCCGTGCTGCAGATCGGGCAACGGTGCTTGCCGCGCAGTACCAGGGATTCCGATTCACCCTCGTCGTCCGCCGCGATTTCATCGCCCGGTACCAGGTTGACAGTGGCCTTGCAGCGTTCTTTCGGCGGCAGGCTGTAACCCGAGCAACCCAGGAACACGCCGGTCGATGCGGTACGAATCTGCATCGGACGCCCGCACAACACGCACGGGATATCAGTCATCACCGGCTGGTTGGCGCGCATGCCGCCTTCGGCGCTTTCGGCTACTTCGAGTTTCTTCTTGAAGTCGCCGTAGAATTCGTCGAGCACGTTTTTCCAGTCGCGTTCGCCCTGGGCCACGTCATCGAGGTTCTCTTCCATGCCGGCGGTGAAGCCGTAGTCCATGAGATTGGAGAAGCTCTCGGCCAGACGCTCGGTCACGATGTCGCCCATCTTTTCCGAGTAGAAACGACGGTTGTGCAGCGCAACGTAGCCACGGTCCTGGATGGTGGAAATGATCGCGGCGTAGGTCGAAGGACGACCGATGCCGCGTTTTTCCATCTCCTTGACCAGGCTCGCTTCCGAGTAACGCGCCGGCGGCTTGGTGAAGTGCTGGGTCGGATCAAGCTTGATCAGCTTCATCGCGTCGCCCTGGGCCATGTCCGGCAGCACGTCGTCATCGCCAGGCTTGGCAATTTGCGGCATGACCCGGGTGTAGCCGTCGAACTTCAGGATGCGACCCTTGGCGCGCAGCTCGAAATCGCCGGCACCGACGGTGACCGTGGTTGACAGGTATTGGGCTGGCAGCATCTGGCACGCGAGGAACTGGCGCCAGATCAGCTCGTAGAGCCGCTCTGCATCACGCTCCATGCCCGACAGCTTGCTTGGCTCGGTATTGGCGTCAGACGGACGAATCGCTTCGTGAGCCTCTTGTGCGCCTTCCTTGCTGCTGTAGACATTCGGGTTTTCCGGCAGGTACTTCTTGCCGAACTCGCCTTCAATATAGGTGCGCGCCATCGTCACGGCATCGGCCGAGAGGTTGGTGGAGTCGGTACGCATATACGTGATGTAGCCGGCTTCATACAGACGCTGGGCCATCATCATGGTTTTCTTCACGCCGAAGCCCAGGCGGTTACTCGCAGCCTGTTGCAGGGTGGACGTGATAAACGGCGCCGACGGCTTGCTGCTGGTCGGCTTGTCTTCGCGCTTGACGATGCTGTAGCTGGAAGCCTTGAGCTTCTCCAGCGCGGCCATGGCCTGGGCTTCGTTGAGCGGCTTGAAGGCTTCGCCTTTCTCGCGAGCCACGTCGAAGCGCACGGTGGCGCCCTTGGCGGTGCCGAGGTCGGCGTGGACTTCCCAGTATTCTTCGGGGTTGAACGCGCGGATTTCACGCTCACGCTCGACCACCAGCTTCACGGCAACCGATTGGACGCGACCGGCGGACAGGCCACGGGCGACTTTGGCCCACAGCAGTGGCGAAACCATGTAACCCACCACGCGGTCCAGGAAACGACGCGCCTGTTGTGCGTTGACACGGTCAATGTCCAGCTCGCCCGGTTTGGAGAAGGCTTCCTGAATCGCTTTCTTGGTGATTTCGTTGAACACCACGCGCTTGTAGCGGCTGTCGTCACCACCGATGGCTTCGCGCAGGTGCCAGGCAATGGCTTCCCCCTCGCGATCCAAGTCGGTTGCGAGATAGATGGTGTCAGCATCTTTGGCGAGCCGGCGCAGCTCTTCGATGACCTTTTCCTTGCCCGGGAGGATCTCGTACTTGGCTTTCCAGCCATGATCGGGATCGACACCCATGCGCGAGACCAGCTGCTTGCGCGCCTTCTCTTTCGGCGTGAGCACCGGACCTTCACCCGCGGCGGCCTTGCCGCGCTTGGCGGCAGGCTCTTTGCTGGCGCTAGCCGAACCGCTGGTGGGCAGGTCTCGGATATGGCCGATACTCGACTTCACCACGTATTGGTTACCCAGATACTTGTTGATGGTCTTGGCCTTAGCCGGGGATTCCACAATGACCAGCGATTTGCCCATGGATCAGAAAATTCCTGAATTCTAGAAGTGAAAGGCGGTTGGCGCCTGACGCGGCACCGCTATATATAGTGGCTACAAGGTGAGGTCAAGCGCAGGGTCCTGCGCGCACTCAGCTTATGCCTTCGAAAAAAGGCTCGGTTCGGCTTGCACCAAAGCAAAGCGTGGCACCTGTTCGCCGTCAACCTCGACCGACTCCAGGAACATGCTCAAGGGACGCACCCAAAAGCCGTAATCGCCATACAGGGCTTGGTAGAAGACCACTTCTTCCTCGGTTTCCGAATGCCGCGCAATGCTGAATACGCGGTACTGCGGACCTTTGTAATGCTGGTAGAGCCCAGGTTGTATCGGCATGGTTTGGCCCTCACTCAAATCTTTTAAAAATAAAAACAAAAAATAAATTCAGAAAAACAAAAACCGGGGCACTTGGCCCCGGCTTCCGTCAACGAAACGCTTAAACGCGTTCGAAGACGGTGGAGATGCCTTGGCCGAGACCAATGCACATGGTGGCAACCCCGAAGGTGCCGCCATTCTGCTTCATCACGTTCAGCAGAGTGCCGGAAATACGGGCACCGGAGCAACCGAACGGGTGACCCAGGGCGATCGCGCCGCCGTGCAGGTTAACCTTCTCGTTCATCTTGTCGAGCACTTTCAGATCTTTCAGCACTGGCAAGGCCTGTGCAGCGAAAGCTTCGTTGAGCTCGAAGAAGTCGATATCGTTAATGCCAAGGCCCGCACGTTTCAGTGCTTTCTGAGTGGCCGGTACTGGACCATAGCCCATGATTGCCGGATCCACACCTGCCACCGCCATCGAGCGGATAACCGCCAGCGGCTGGATGCCCAGGTCCTGTGCACGCTGTGCCGACATCACGATCATGCACGAAGCACCATCGGTGATCTGCGACGAAGTACCGGCTGTCACGGTGCCGCCCTTGGGGTTAAACGCTGGCTTCAGAGCCGCCAGGCTTTCCAGGGTAGTTTCCGGACGAATGGTTTCGTCGTAATCGAACAGTTTCAGGAAACCGTTCTCGTCGTAGCCTTGCATCGGGATGATTTCGTCTTTGAACTTGCCTTCCAGGGTCGCCTTGTGAGCGAGCTGGTGGGAGCGCACGCCGAAAGCGTCCTGTTGTTCGCGAGTGATGCCGTGCATTTTACCCAGCATTTCAGCGGTCAGGCCCATCATGCCCGAGGCTTTTGCCGCGTACAGCGACATGTGCGGGTTCGGATCGACACCGTGCATCATGCTCACGTGGCCCATGTGCTCGACGCCGCCGACGACGAACACGTCACCGTTGCCAGTCATGATCGCTTGTGCGGCAGTGTGCAGCGCGCTCATCGAAGAACCACACAGACGGCTGACGGTCTGGCCGGCAGCAGTGTGCGGGATCTGCGTCATCAGGGACGCCATGCGAGCGATGTTCCAGCCCTGCTCCAGGGTCTGGTTTACGCAGCCCCAGATCACGTCTTCGACTTCGTTCGGATCAACCTTGACGTTGCGTTCCAGCAATTTGCTGATCAGGTGCGCCGACATGTCTTCGGCGCGGGTGTTGCGGTGCATGCCGCCCTTGGAGCGGCCCATCGGAGTACGACCGAAGTCGACAATCACGACGTCTCTTGGATTCAAGCTCATAAAATTTCACTCTCGCTCAAGTGTTGGGACGCTTAACCGAAGAACCGTTGGCCGGTTTTGGCCATTTCACGCAGTTTTGCGGTCGGGTGGTACAGCGCGCCCAAATCAGCGTACTGGTCAGCCAGGGCAACGAACTCGGCAACACCGATCGAATCGATGTAGCGCAGCGCACCGCCACGGAATGGAGGGAAACCAATACCGTAGACCAGGCCCATGTCGGCTTCGGCGGCGGTTTCAACAATGCCGTCTTCCAGGCAACGCACGGTTTCCAGGCACAGCGGGATCATCATCCAGTTGATGATGTCTTCGTCAGTGACTTCGCGCTGCTCGTAAACGATCGGCTTGAGCACTTCCAGCACCGACGGATCGGCCACTTTCTTTTGCTTGCCTTTCTTGTCGGTCTCGTAAGCGTAGAAACCCTTGCCATTCTTCTGGCCCAGGCGCTTGGCTTCGTAGAGCACATCGACAGCCGAGCGACGGTCGTCTTTCATGCGGTCCGGGAAACCTTCAGCCATCACGTCACGACCGTGGTGACCGGTGTCGATGCCGACCACGTCCATCAGGTACGCCGGGCCCATTGGCCAGCCGAATTTTTCCATGATCTTGTCGATACGGACGAAGTCCACACCGGCGCTGACCAGCTTGGCGAAACCGCCGAAATACGGGAACAGGACACGGTTGACCAGGAAGCCCGGGCAGTCATTGACGACGATCGGGTTCTTGCCCATTTTCTTGGCGTAGGCAACGGTGGTGGCCACGGCCAGCTCGCTGGACTTCTCGCCACGAATCACTTCAACCAGCGGCATCATGTGCACCGGGTTGAAGAAGTGCATGCCGACGAAGTTTTCCGGACGCTTGAGGGCTTTGGCCAGCAAGGTGATGGAAATGGTCGAGGTGTTGGACGCGAGGATGGTGTCCTCTTTGACCTTGTCTTCGACTTCGGCCAGAACGGCTTGCTTGACCTTCGGGTTTTCGACGACTGCCTCGACGACCAGGTCAACGTGACCGAAATCACCGTAGGACAGGGTCGGACGGATACCGTTGAGCACTTCAGCCATTTTCGCCGGGGTCATGCGACCTTTATCAACGCGGCCGACCAGCAGCTTGGCGGCTTCAGCCAGGCCTTGCTCGATACCGTGCTCGTTGATGTCCTTCATCAGGATCGGCGTACCTTTGGAGGCCGACTGATAAGCGATACCGCCACCCATGATGCCTGCGCCCAATACGGCGGCCTGCTTCACATCCTTGGCGATTTCATCGTAGGCCTTGGCCTTTTTCTTCAGCTCCTGATCATTCAGGAACAGACCGATCAAGCTCTGCGCAGCAGAGGTCTTGGCCAGTTTGACGAAACCGGCGGCTTCGATTTCCAGCGCCTTGTCACGACCGAAGTTCGCGGCTTTCTGGATGGTCTTGATCGCTTCGACCGGTGCCGGGTAGTTCGGACCGGCTTGACCGGCCACGAAACCCTTGGCGGTTTCGAAGGCCATCATTTGTTCGATGGCGTTCAACTTCAGCTTTTCCAGCTTCGGCTGACGCTTGGCCTTGTAGTCAAACTCGCCAGAGATGGCGCGCTTGATCAGCTCCAGGGCCGCTTCCTGCAATTTCTCAGGGGCAACCACGGCATCGACGGCGCCTACTTTCAGCGCGTCTTCAGGACGGTTTTCCTTGCCGGCGGCAATCCACTCGATAGCGTTGTCGGCACCGATCAGGCGCGGCAGACGCACGGTACCGCCGAAGCCCGGGTAGATGCCCAGCTTGACTTCCGGCAGACCGATCTTGGCCTTGGTGGACATGACGCGGTAGTCCGCCGCCAGGCACATTTCCAGACCGCCACCCAGAGCGATGCCGTTGATCGCGGCGACAGTCGGGACGTTGAGGTCTTCGAAATCGCTGAAAATCTTGTTGGCTTCCAGGTTGCCAGCAACAAGCTCTGCATCAGGCAGCTTGAAGTTCTCGACAAATTCGGTGATGTCGGCGCCGACGATGAAGACGTCCTTGCCACTGCTGACGATCACACCCTTGATCGAAGCATCTGCCTTGATGGTGTCTACGGCCTGACGCAGTTCGTTCAGGGTTAGACGGTTGAACTTGTTGACGGACTCACCCTTGAGGTCGAATTTCAATTCGACGATGCCACTTTCAAGAGCCTTAACCGTGATGGCTTTACCTTCGTAAATCATCAACTGATCTCCACGATATGGAAGCTGAACAGTACACGTCGGACGCAGGCAAATGGCTTGGCAGGGACGCTTAACGTCAATGCTACGCCCATCTGCCCGGCACACCCGCCAACGCGATAGTCGGGATTCTGTAGGAGCGATGTTAAATACAAACGCTCAATTCATACGCCCGTTTGATTTGGGTACGCCACCTTCACGGAATTTCCGGCAATTGTCAATCGCCCAAAATGCGGGTTCAAACGCGACTTTGCGGTCACTTCCGTACTACGAAGATCTTCAACACGCCCCTGCATGTGAAGCCATTCATAGAATCAATAGTTAGAAAAGTCGCCCTAATTCTCTGCAGCCTTTGTTTAACAGACTACGCTGGCGGGACCTTGAGAAAAAAAATTGAACACTTTTGGCGAACGCCAAGCGTAAGATCGGCGGCACAAAGAATTACCGGCCTGCCTGGCCAACCCCAGCCCGATGATGATGTCGGGCTTTTTATTGCCTGTCTGTCGGAGGTTCCGCGCCATTGCAGCGCGAAATGTCCGTGAGTCACGCCAGTGCTTTCAGCACCGCATCGATGTCTTGCAAAACCGTCGCTTCGCCCTTCTCGCCCCAATACAGAGTGATCATCTGTTTGTCCGCCTCAACCTTGTAGACGTTGGCTGGCAATTTTTCGAAATGATTGAGCAGCGCTCGATCTTCGCAAATCTCCTGCCACTGGTTCACCCATATACCCGGCGACTTTTGCCAGTAACTCCAGCACGCCGGTTGATTGCCACGACGTGGCCGATGGTACTGGGCGCAAGGGCTCGGCGGCTCCTGGCTCAGCCAGTGCGGCCACTCCTGGGGCGCAAGCTGCATGGCGAGGCCGATACGCCGCGCTTCCATGCGCAGAGCCATGCGCCCGCTCTGTCCACGGGACGGTCGCAACCATGCCAGCGGACTCAGCACCACCAGCAGGATTGACACCACTATCCAGACCGTCATATCTGTACTCCCGATTCTTGATGAGCGCTTTGAGTCACTTTGGAACCATTGCGCTTGAAACCAGCCATACTTACCAATATTGCAATCCTCAGGAGGAGCACCTCATGCCCTACCACCATATTCTGGTCGCTGTAGATCTAACCGAAGAGTGCGACCCTGTAATCCACCGTGCTCGTGAGCTTTCAGTGAGCAATGGCGCGAAACTGTCCCTGGTCCATATCGTCGAACCGATGGCCATGGCCTTTGGCGGCGACGTCCCCATGGACCTGTCACAACTGCAACAGCAGCAGTTCGATCAGGCCAAGGAACGCCTGGACCGACTGATCGTGAAGTATCCGGAACTCTCCAAAGAATACAGCCACCTGACCTACGGCCAGCCACGCCAGGAGATTCACCACCTGGCCAAGGAACAGACCTGCGACCTGATCGTGGTGGGCAGCCATGGCCGACACGGCCTGGCATTGCTGCTGGGCTCGACGGCCAACGACGTGCTGCACGGCGCTCCGTGTGATGTGCTCGCGGTGCGCCTGATCAAAAGCTGAAAACCCGTACCCTGCGGGAGCGACCCTGCTCGCTCCTACAGGGCTCTATAGCAACGTGTAGATCGCATTCCATACGAAAAGCCCGGCGCTCATCACTGAACGCCGGGCTTTTTTGTTACAGCATCAATCAGGCATCCAACTCAGCCCAACGCTCGACCATCACGTCGAGTTCAGCCTGCAACTGCTCAAGCTGAGCGATCACGGCAGCGGTCTCGACCGCAGGACGCTGATAGAAACCGGCATCGGCCATCTGGGCCTCGACGGCAGCGATCTGCTGTTCCATGGCTTCGATCTGGGCCGGCAACATTTCCAGCTCACGCTGCAATTTGTAGCTGAGCTTCTTCTTCGCCACCGGCGCTTCGACTACCGCAGCAACCGGTGCCGCTTCCGCCGTCACGACCGCAGAGGTCAGGTCGGCCTTGCCGGATTTGCTCTCGGTCACGCCCAGCAGGCGCGGCGAGCCGCCCTGACGTAGCCAGTCCTGATAACCACCGACGTACTCGCGCACCTTGCCTTCACCTTCGAAGACCAGGGTGCTGGTGACCACGTTGTCGAGGAATGCCCGGTCGTGGCTGACCATCAGCACGGTGCCGTTGAAGGTCAGCAAGACCTCTTCCAGCAGCTCGAGGGTTTCGACGTCGAGGTCGTTGGTCGGTTCGTCGAGAACCAGCAGGTTCGCTGGTTTGCTGAACAGTTTCGCCAGCAACAGACGCGCACGTTCACCACCCGACAGCGCCTTGACTGGCGTGCGGGCACGCTGAGGGCTGAACAGGAAGTCGCCGAGGTAACTCAGCACGTGACGGCTCTGGCCATCGATATCGATGAAGTCGCGACCTTCGGCCACGTTGTCGATCACGGTCTTTTCCAAGTCCAGCTGATGGCGCAACTGGTCGAAGTAGGCCACGTCGATGCGCGTCCCCTCTTCCACTGTGCCGCTGGTTGGTTGCAGACCGCTGAGCATCAGCTTCAGCAGCGTGGTTTTGCCGGTACCGTTGGCGCCGAGCAGACCGATACGGTCGCCCCGCGTCAGGACCATCGAGAAATCCTTGATCAGGAACGGACCGCCCGGGTGAGCAAAGCTCACGTTCTCGAGGACCATCACCTGTTTGCCGGACTTGTCAGCGGTGTCCAACTGAATGTTGGCCTTGCCGGTGCGCTCACGACGCTCACTACGCTCGACACGCAGGGCTTTCAATGCGCGGACGCGGCCTTCGTTACGGGTACGACGGGCCTTGATGCCCTGGCGGATCCAGACTTCTTCCTGGGCCAGCTTTTTGTCAAACAGCGCATTGGCGGTTTCTTCAGCGGCCAGGGAGGCTTCTTTGTGCACCAGGAAACTGGCGTAGTCGCCGTTCCAGTCGATCAGGCCGCCGCGATCCAGTTCCAGAATGCGGGTCGCGAGGTTTTGCAGGAATGAACGGTCGTGCGTGATGAACAGCACGGCGCCCTGGAAGTCCTTCAGCGCTTCTTCGAGCCAGGCGATTGCACCGATGTCCAGGTGGTTGGTCGGTTCGTCGAGCAGCAGCAGGTCCGGTTCGGAAACCAGGGCCTGGGCCAGCAGGACGCGACGACGCCAGCCGCCGGACAATTCGGCGAGAGTCTTGTCGGCCGGCAACTGCAGACGGCTCAAGGTGCTGTCGACCAGTTGCTGCAAACGCCAGCCATCGCGGGCTTCGAGGTCGTGCTGGACGTGCATCAGCTTGTCCAGGTCGGCGTCGGTGACGATGTTCTGGCTCAGGTGGTGATACTGCGCGAGCAGCTCGCCGACACCGTCCAGGCCTTCAGCCACTACGTCGAACACGGTCCGCTCGTCGGCTACCGGCAGTTCTTGCGGCAATTCGCCAATCTTGAGGCCGGGCGCGCGCCAAACGGAGCCTTCGTCGGGCTTCTGGTCGCCCTTGACGAGCTTCATCATGCTGGACTTGCCAGTGCCGTTGCGGCCGATGATGCACACCCGCTCACCACGGGCGATCTGCCAGGACACCTTGTCCAACAACGGCATAGCGCCGAAAGCAAGGGACACATCGCTGAATTTGAGCAGGGTCATGAGCTTCTCCAAAAACCGGGCGCGCATTCTACCTGACTTGAGGCTTCAGAAGGCCGGCAATTTCAATGTCGAAGCACTCTGCATGACAATTGTTGCGAACTTGTGCCGAGAGGCCCGCAAAGCTTTCGCCCGTTGCTGGCAAAAGGCTAAGCTACAGATAATTCGGTGCAGGTTAAGTCTGCACTTGTCGTGATTTCTATGCCCGGACGTCTCATGCGCAGCCGCCTCTTCAGTTTTTTATCTTGCTTGCTTCTTTCTGCCGCTGCCGCTCAAACCGCCCAGGCGGTGGACCTGTCCACCCAGCGCCAATATTACGATGAGGCCAAGCGAGCCTTGGCCAAGGGCGATACCGGCCCATATTTTCGCTACAGCCAGGCCCTTCGTGATTATCCACTGGAGCCGTACCTGGCCTACGACGAACTGACCGCTCGGCTGAAAACGGCCAGCAATGCCGAAATCGAAAAATTCCTCGCCGAACACGGTGACCTGCCCCAGGCCAACTGGATGAAATTGCGCTGGTTGCGCTGGCTGGCCGAACGCGGCGACTGGGCGACCTTCGTCAAATACTACGACCCCAAGCTCAATTTCACCGAACTGGACTGCCTCAACGCGCAGTACCAGATTGGTCACAACCAGAAAGCCGAAGGCTACGCCAACGCCAATAAACTCTGGCTGACCGGCAAATCCCAACCCGCCGCCTGCGACGCGCTGTTCGGGCAATGGGCCGCCGAAGGTCAACTGACCGAACAGAAACGCTGGGAGCGCACGAAGCTTGCCGCCCAGGCGCGCAACTATCCGCTGGCCAACAGCCTGGTCAATGGCCTGACCACCCTCGCCCCTCGCGGTCGTTTGCTGGTGGATGTGGCGCAAAAACCTGAACTGCTGAATCAGCCGTCGCGCTTCACCCCGGCCGACGAACCGATGTCCGACGTGGTCAGTCTCGGTCTGCGCCGCCTGGCCCGCCAGGACCCGGACAAAGCCATGAACCTGCTCGACGGCTATGCCAGCAGCATGCACTTCTCCCGCGACGAAAAAGTGGCGATCGCCCGTGAAATCGGGTTGACCCTCGCCAAACGTTTCGACCCTCGCGCACTGGAAATGATGACCAGGTACGACCCGGAACTGCGCGACAACACCGTGTCCGAATGGCGCATGCGCCTGCTGTTGCGTCTGGCCCGCTGGGACGATGCCTATCAGCTGACTCGGCGCTTGCCGCAGGACCTGGCGACCACCAACCGCTGGCGCTACTGGCAGGCCCGCAGCCTGGAACTGGCGCAGCCGCAGAACCCGGAAGTACAAAACCTGTACAAGAACCTGGCCCGTGAGCGCGACTTCTACGGTTTCCTTGCCGCTGACCGTTCACAATCGCCCTACTCGCTAAACAACAAACCGCTGGTACTGAGCCAGGCGCTGATCAACAAGGTGCGCAACACGCCAGGCATTCGTCGCGCCCTCGAGTTCCACGCCCGCGGGCAGATCGTCGACGGTCGTCGCGAGTGGTACCACGTCAGCCGTCACTTAAACCGTGATGAAATGGTCGCCCAGGCAAAACTGGCCTACGACCTGAAATGGTATTTCCCGGCGATTCGCACCATCAGTCAGGCGCAATACTGGGACGATCTGGACATCCGCTTCCCGATGGCCCACCGCGAAACCCTGGTGCGTGAAGCCAAGGTCCGTGGCTTGCACTCGAGCTGGGTGTTCGCCATTACCCGCCAGGAAAGCGCCTTCATGGCCGACGCCCGTTCCGGCGTCGGCGCCAGCGGCCTGATGCAGCTGATGCCCGGCACCGCCAAGGAAACCGCACGCAAGTTCAGCATTCCGCTGGCCTCGCCGCAGCAAGTGCTCGACCCGGACAAGAACATCCAGCTCGGCGCCGCGTACCTGAGCCAGGTCCACAGCCAGTTCAACGGCAACCGCGTCCTCGCCTCCGCCGCCTACAACGCCGGCCCCGGCCGTGTACGCCAGTGGCTGCGCGGTGCGGATCACCTGAGCTTCGACGTGTGGGTGGAAAGCATCCCGTTCGACGAAACCCGCCAGTATGTGCAAAACGTATTGTCGTACTCGGTGATCTACGGCCAGAAACTCAACTCGCCACAGCCGCTGGTGGATTGGCATGAGCGGTACTTTGACGATCAGTGATCCTGATGTTGAAGTCCGAATAAAAATGCCCGCATCGATTGATGCGGGCATTTTTTTGGCGTATCCAGAACGTCTATGCAGACTTGAATCGTGCGGCAGTCTGTTTGCCATGCCGGGTCAGACGATATTTTTGAGCCGGACTGCTTGGTGTCTCGGGGCTGGTCATTTCAATCAAATCGGCAGCCAATGCGGGCCTGAGGTAGTTAGCCCGAAAGGTCGCCTTGTGAGCCAAACCGACCTCAACCATCAAGTCGCTGATTTTAAGCGGACCATTAACCTGGAGTGCTGAAAGCAATCTCCCTACTGGGTCGGTTACTGGGTCGGTTACTGGGTCGATTATTGATTCGGTATTGCCTGCCTCTTCAAGCGCAATACTCAACGCTTGCAGCATGAACTCGACAAAAGGCGTCGACTCAGCCAACTGGTCCGCAGCCGACAACGCCGCGTAATAAGCGTCTTGCTGCTCTCGAATCACCGCTTCGACTGGCAGATAAGCCAACACCGGCCGCCACTGACTGAGTATCAAGGTTTGCCAGAGTCGCCCCATCCGCCCATTTCCGTCGGCGAAAGGATGAATAAACTCGAACTCGTAGTGGAAGACGCAGCTGACGATCAATGGGTGCCAATCCGATTGACTGAGCCACGCCAGCAAATCGTCCATCAAATGCCCAACACGACTCGGCGGCGGTGCCATGTGGACTAATTTTTCACCACGATAAATACCGACACCGGCTTGGCGAAACCGCCCACAGTCGTCAATCAATCCGCCCATCAGCAACTCATGCGCCCGCAGCAGGTCGGCCCGGTTGCTCGACCGCCACTCAGGCATGGCTTCATACGCCGCAAAAGCGTTACGCACTTCCTGGATTTCTCGCGGCAGGCCAAGTACTCGTCGCCCAGCCAGGACTGCGGTCACCTGCTCGATGCTGAGCGTGTTGTTCTCGATCGCCAAGGAAGCCTGAATCGTGCGAATTCGATTACTACGACGCAGTTGAGGCGTCTGCAGGCGTTCGTCCACAGCCGTCAGCTGACCGATTTGTTCGCTGATCCCGGCGATCAACGCCAGCATTCTGGTGGTCAGGGTCAACGGTGGTTGATAACGGCTCATATCCTCATCCAGGCTCGCAACTGAGGCCGACATAATGCCCGAACCTCGCAGTGTTCAGCAGCTCTCATTCATGCCGCGTCGTGCCCGTCACTGAATTGCAACGCCGCCAACCGCGCATACAGCGCATTGCTCGCAATCAATTCCTGATGCGTCCCTATTGCCACCAGTTTCCCATGATCCATCACCGCGATCCGGTCGGCATTTTTTACCGTGGCCAAGCGGTGAGCGATGACCAGGGTGGTGCGGTTTTTCATCAGGCTCGGCAGGGCTTGCTGGATCAGGTGTTCGCTTTGGGCGTCGAGGGCGCTGGTGGCTTCGTCCAGCAACAGGATCGGCGCGTCCACCAGCAGCGCCCGTGCGATGGCCAGGCGTTGGCGCTGGCCGCCGGACAAACCGAGGCCACCGTCGCCAAGGTGGGTCTGATAGCCGTTAGGCATCTGCTCGATAAAGTCGTGGGCGTAGGCGATTTTCGCCGCTTCCTGAACCTGGGCCAGGGTCGCCGACGGGTTGCCGTAGCGGATGTTCTCTTCGATGCTGCCGAAGAACAGGGCCGGGTTTTGCGAGACCAGAGCGAAGCAGCGACGCAGGTCGAGCGGATCGAGTTGGGTCAGTGGCACGCCATCCAGCAGGATCTGCCCCGAGGCAGGATCGTAAAAACGCAGCAGCAGGTCATACACGGTGGATTTCCCGGCACCGGACGGGCCGACCAGGGCGAGGGTTTCGCCTGCATTGATGGTCAGATTCAAGCCATCGACGGCGTAACTTTCTGGACGTGAAGGGTAGGAAAAGCGCACGTCTTGCAGCGTCAGATTGCCCTTCACCCGATCAGGCAAGGTCACCAGCCCTGTGGTGGGCGGCTGGATGATGTTCTCGGAGCGCAGCAATTCGGCAATCCGCTCGGCCGCACCCGCCGCTCGCTGCAATTCGCCGATCACCTCACTCAACGTGCCAAAGGCGCTGCCGACGATCAGGCTGTAGAAGACGAAGGCTGCCAGTTCGCCCGCCGAGATCCGTCCGGCGATCACGTCCATGCCGCCGACCCACAGCATAACGCCCACCGCGCCCAGCACGAGCACGATCACCAGCGTAATCAGCCAGGCGCGCTGAAAAATGCGTTTGCGCGCCGTGTCGAACGCCTCCTCCACGGTCACGGCGAAGCGTTGCTCGTCCTGGACCTGATGGTTGTAGGCCTGCACGGTTTTGATCTGGCCGAGAGTTTCGGAGACGTAGCTGCCGATGTCGGCAATCCGGTCCTGACTCAGGCGCGACAGACTGCGAACCCGACGGCCGAAAACAAGGATCGGCGCGATCACCAGCGGCAACGCCACGACCACGATGCTGGTGAGTTTGGGGTTGGTGATAAACAGCAAGACGATCCCGCCGATGACCATCAGCAAATTGCGCAAGAACAGCGACAACGAAGAGCCGATCACTGATTGCAGCAACGTGGTGTCGGCGGTCAGCCGTGACTGGATCTCGGAGCTGCGATTGTCTTCATAGAAACCCGGATGCAGATAAACCAGGTGGTTGAATACTTGCTTGCGGATGTCCGCGACCACACGTTCGCCGATCCACGACACCAGATAGAAGCGCGCAAAGGTGCCGATCGCCAGCCCGACCACCAGCACCATGAACAAGCCGATGGTCTGGTTGAGCAAATGCGCCGATTGGGTCATGAACCCTTGATCCACCAGCAAGCGAATGCCCTGCCCCATCGACAAGGTGATGCCGGCGGTGATGATCAGCGCGAGCAATGCGCCAAGGGCCGGCCAGCGATAAGGTGCAAGAAAGCGGCTGGTCAGGCGAATCGCACGGCGGTGACGGGCAGAGAGCATCGGGTTATCCAGTACGCAAATGATGGGACCAGCTATACCGCTTAAATGGGGTGGAACTCTGTAAATCACAATGAGTCAGGTTAATTATGACCACAAAGACTAGCCGCTAGACGCTATTGGTCTAATGTCCGGGTGGCAACACTGCGGTATTTCTGGTGGACTGATGTTGCCGCCTTGGAGAGATCGCAGGGAGTTGTCACAGCCTGGTCACCTGGCGGTTTTAAAGTAGGCACACAACCTGATGAGGAGACAGGCCATGTCCTTGCAAAACAGCAGCGAAGACAAGATTCAAGTGATCCGCACACAACCAGACCAGTCTCTGGGTTGCTCAATTATTGATAAGGATGGGCGTGAAGTACCGATCACTGAAGACATGATCCAGCAAGCCTGCAGCGAACTGGAAAAGCGATTGGTCAAGCCTGCCGAACAAGAGTGATTAGCCACCGTCTTCTTGACCCGGCCCTGATGGCCGGGTTTTTTGTGGGTGCTTATCCGGGAAATGCGGGGCAGCGATTCGCGGGCAAGCCTCGCTCCTACAGATTTTGCGTCGTCAACCTACTTAGCGAACACCCAAATCCTGTAGTAGCCAGGCTTGCCCGCGAAAGGGTCAACCCGGTCTCTAGACCGCCGTTGCGCCCAGTGCCGCCACTATCTTCAGCAACTCAGGCGAATCCCCCTCAATCCGCACCTGCAACCCGTCAATCTCCCTGCGCGCAGGATAGTTCTTGCGCAACGCATCAAACGCCGCACGCTGCTCGCTCACATTGCCTACAAGGCTGCGACGGAAATCCGCATCGTCACGACGCGGGTCGTACACGCCGCGGCACAGCATCGCCAGCGCCCAGGCCGGATCGCTCTTCGCGTGAAGGGTCACGTGCGACAACCACGGCGCCGGCAGCAGATCGCTCAAGCTGACCTGGGCCGGTTGCCCGATGAATTCGCAATACGCCTGATAGATCTGCGCCGTCCCCCGTTGTTTGCCATCCAGGCTATAACCGGCAATGTGCGGCGTCGCCAGCACGCAGAGTTCGGCCAGCGCCACATCGACTTCAGGTTCGCCTTCCCACACGTCGAGCACCGCTTGCAGGTCTTCGCGCTGCAACAACACCTGGCGCAGGGCGGCGTTGTCCACCACCGGGCCACGGCTGGCGTTGATCAGCCAGGTGCCAGGCTTGAGTTGGTTCAGGCGTTGTTTATCGAACAGATGCCAGGTCGACTGTGAGCCGTGTTTCTTCAAAGGGGTGTGCAGACTGATGACATCGCACTGCTCGATGATCTGCTCGAGGCTGACGTAATCGCCACCTTCGGCCGCTTGCCGTGGCGGATCACACACCCGCACGTTCCAGCCCAGCCCCTTCAAGACCTTGACCAGGCGACCGCCCACTTCGCCGGCACCCACGATGCCGTAAGTGCGCTGAGTCAGGTCGACGCCTTCGATTTCGGCCAGGGTCAGCAAACTGCCGAGCACATAATCGACCACGCCCCGGGCATTGCAGCCGGGCGCGCTCGACCAGGTGATGCCGGCCTGCTGAAAATAATCCAGATCCAGGTGATCCGTGCCGATGGTGCAAGTGCCGACAAAGCGCACCTTGCTGCCTTCGAGCAACGCGCGATTGACGTTGGTCACCGAGCGCACCAGCAGCACATCGGCCTGCTCGACGGTGGCGCGGTCGATGGAACGTCCCGGCACCCGGCGAATTTCGCCGAAAGTTTCGAAGAAGGCATCGAGCAGCGGGATATTTTCGTCGGCAACAATCAACATGGCAGGCTCCTTTGGCGGGTTGGCAGTGTAGGCGGAGATGACTGTGGTGGGCCAGCGGGCATTAAGGTCACTCCATACCCTGTGGTGAGGGAGCTTGCTCCCGCTGGGTCGCGCAGCGGCCCCAACCCTAGCGATCCGGTTTTGACAGGCTTATCACTTGCAAGGCTATGGAACTGCTGCGCAGTCCAGCGGGAGCAAGCTCCCTCGCCACATAGTGTTCAGCATTAACCCGGATCGGTAATTACAAATAGCTAACACAGGATTTTTCCTGACCACTGCGTCAGGGCGTAGAATGCGCCGCCTTGCGCATCAACATCTCTGGACGTTTCGCCCTTGAATTCCGTGACTGACCGCCCCGCCGCTACTTCCCTCACACGCCCGGCCCGGGTTCGCCTGGAGCTGAAAAACCTGCTTGGCCTGGCGCTGCCGATCATGATCGCGCAACTGGCGACCACCGCCATGGGCTTCGTCGATGCGGTGATGGCGGGACGGGTCGGCCCGCGCGACTTGGCGGCCGTGGCGCTCGGCAACTCAATCTGGGTTCCAGTGTTTTTGTTGATGACCGGCACCTTGCTGGCCACTACTCCGAAAGTCGCCCAGCGCTTCGGTGCCGGCACCCACAGCGAAATCGGCCCGATTGTGCGTCAGGCACTGTGGCTGGCCTTGGTGGTGGGTTTGATGGCGACCGGCATGCTGTTCAGCGCCGAACCAATCCTGCACATGATGAAGGTCGATCCCGAGCTGATCGGCCCGTGCATGCAGTATCTGCACGGCATCGCCAGCGGTCTGCCCGCCGTCGCCTTCTATCATGTGTTGCGTTGCTTCAGTGACGGCCTGGGACGCACACGTCCAGCGATGGTGCTGGGCCTCTGCGGATTGGCGTTGAACATTCCGCTGAACTACATCTTCATCTATGGCCACTTCGGCGTGCCGGCCATGGGCGGGGTCGGGTGCGGCTGGGCCACGGCGATCGTGATGTGGGTGATGGCGCTGGGCATGGCCGGTTGGGAGCGTTGGGCACCGGCGTACCAGTCGAGTCAGTTGTTCAGCCGTTTCGACTGGCCGCAATGGTCGGTAATCAAACGCCTGCTCGGTATCGGCCTGCCGATCGGCATCGCAGTGTTCGCCGAGTCGAGCATTTTCGCCGTAATCGCCCTGCTGATCGGCAGCCTCGGCGCCACCGTGGTGGCGGGACATCAGATCGCCCTGAACTTCAGCTCGCTGGTGTTCATGATCCCTTACTCCCTCGGCATGGCCGTCACGGTGCGGGTCGGCCAGGCGCTCGGCCGCCAGGAGCCGCGCGAAGCACGCTTCGCTGCCGGGGTCGGCATGGGCACCGCACTGGCGTATGCCTGTGTTTCGGCGAGCATGATGCTGTTGCTGCGCGAGCACATCGCAACGATTTATACCGCCGACCCGACGGTCATACGCGTGGCAGCGATGCTGATTGTGTATTCGGCGCTGTTCCAGTTCTCCGACGCGATCCAGGTCACGGCGGCCGGCGCACTGCGCGGTTACCAGGACACTCGGGTGACGATGATCCTGACCCTGTTCGCCTATTGGGGCATCGGTTTGCCGGTGGGCTACGCCTTGGGCCTGACCGACTGGTTCGGCACGCCGAGCGGCCCGAGCGGGCTGTGGCAGGGTTTGATCGTGGGCTTGAGTTGCGCGGCGCTGATGCTGTCGATCCGCCTGACGCGCAGTGCACGCAAGCGAATCCGCATCAGTCATTCGGCGGGTTAAGCGAGTTTCTTGCGGATCCAGTAGAGGTAGGTGCCGGCCTCTTCGTGCTGCGCGACCAGTTCGTGGTCGAGGAATACGCAGAACTTGGGAATATCGCGACGGGTCGAGGGATCGGTCGCGATTACCTTGAGCAGGCCACCGGGCACCAGGTCACGGATGTGCTGGTGCAGCATCATCACCGGTTCCGGGCAGTTGAGGCCGGTGGCGTCGAGGGTGCCGTCTACCGGCGTATCAATCATTTCACTCATGATTCACTCCTGAAGCTGGCCGGCATTGTCGCGCATTGCCGGGGTTCGGTCATCTGTGTCGTACACCGCCCGTCTGTAGGAGCGAGGCTTGCCCGCGAAGGAGCCCTTGAGGACGCCAAAAGCTTCGCGGGCAATCCTCGCTCCTACAAGGGGGGCGGTGTGTATCAGCGGGGGTGCGGTGTGTATCAGCGGGATTTCGGTTTCTTCACGTCGATCCGGCGCAAGTGGCACGTCACCTCTTCACGGTCGTGATACAGCTGCTTGCAGCCGATCTCGACCCGGATGCCGCGCTCCTTGAAGCCCTCGGCAATGCGTTCCAGCAGGCGTTTCACTTCGGCGTAACGCTGTTTCATCGGCAACTTCAGGTTGACCACCGCTTCGCGGCAATGTCCCTCGCCAATCCATTCTTCCAGCATCGCGGCGTTGCGCGCCGGTTTCTCGACGATGTCGCAGACCATCCAGTCCACCGGTTGCTTGGGCTTGAAGGTGAAACCGTCGGCCATCAGGTGCTGCACTAAACCAGTGTCCATCAAGCTTTCGGCCATCGGACCGTTGTCAATCGCCGTCACCAGCATGCCGCGGTTGACCAGTTGCCAGGTCCAGCCGCCGGGGGCGGCACCGAGGTCGACGCCGGTCATGTCGCTGTGCAGGCGCTCATCCCACTGATCGCGGGGGATAAAGTGGTGCCACGCCTCTTCCAGCTTCAACGTCGAACGGCTCGGCGCCTCACGAGGAAACTTCAGGCGCGGAATGCCCATCGGCCACATCGCCGAGTTGTTGGACTCGGCCAGCCCCATGAACACTTCGCGGCCGCTTTTGAAGGTCAGCAGCAGGCGCGGCTTGTGCGCATCCTCGACCAACTTGCCGGCCGCCATCAGCGCCTTGCGCAGGTGCCCTTCGAATTTCTTGCAGAAGTTCGACAGCTCCTTGCCGTCGTTGGTGTCGACCATTTCCAGCCACAGGCTGCCGCACAGCGGGAAGTCCGCCATGTGCGCAAGGATCACGCTGATGCGGTCGGTTTCCGGCAGGTCGATGAAAATTCCGCGCGCCCATTGGCGCGGGAAGATCAGCTCGGCGAAACGCTGGCCACGCATCAGCCGCTCGGCGCCGTCTTCTTCGGTGCAGATGAATTCAGCGCAGGCGCTGGCGGTCTTGGCTTTGGCATAACCGGCCACGTTCAGCCGCGCGGCGTGTTCGGAAATCTCGGAACAGACTTCGCCTTCGAAGCCCGGCCGGCAATGCATAAAGAGGGTGTTCATTCTTACTCCTGGGCAGTTGGCGAAGAATTCAGCCACTGCGCGATGCCCAGACTTGCGTTGAAGCAAAGCCTGTCACGAAAACCGGCGCATGATAGCCGAGTTCGGAACCTTGGACTTGGCCATAGAGTCCAGTTATTAGCTTTAACATTCAAACAGGGCTAGGTTGAAAGCTCTGTCCGTCCCCTCAGTCCGTAGCCGTGCGGACTCAAAGGAGTGATCGCAATGCCGTCCCTCGATAGCCTGAACACCCTTAAAACCCTGCAAGTCGACGACAAGACCTATCACTATTTCAGCTTGCCCGATGCCGCCAAAAGTCTGGGCGACCTGGACAAGCTGCCGATGTCGTTGAAAGTGCTGCTGGAAAACCTGCTGCGCTGGGAAGATGAAAAAACCGTCACCGGCGCCGACCTCCGGGCGATTGCCGCCTGGCTCAAGGAGCGTCGCTCCGACCGAGAAATTCAATACCGCCCCGCACGAGTATTGATGCAGGACTTTACCGGCGTGCCTGCCGTGGTCGACCTGGCCGCCATGCGCGCCGCCATGGCCAAGGCCGGTGGCGACCCGCAGCGGATCAATCCGCTCTCCCCTGTGGATCTGGTGATCGACCACTCGGTGATGGTCGACAAATTCGGCAGTTCCAGCGCCTTCGAACAGAACGTCGACATCGAAATGCAGCGCAACGGTGAGCGCTACGCGTTCCTGCGCTGGGGCCAGAGCGCCTTCGACAACTTCAGCGTGGTGCCACCGGGCACGGGCATTTGCCACCAGGTCAACCTGGAATACCTCGGTCGCACGGTCTGGACCAAAGACGAGGATGGCCGCACCTACGCCTTCCCCGACACCCTGGTCGGCACCGACTCCCACACCACCATGATCAACGGTCTCGGCGTACTCGGCTGGGGCGTCGGCGGGATCGAAGCGGAAGCGGCGATGCTCGGCCAGCCGGTATCGATGCTGATTCCGGAAGTGATCGGCTTCAAACTCACCGGCAAGCTCAAGGAAGGCATCACCGCCACCGACCTGGTGCTGACCGTCACGCAGATGCTGCGCAAGAAAGGCGTCGTCGGCAAGTTCGTCGAATTCTATGGCGACGGCCTTGCCGACCTGCCGCTGGCCGACCGCGCGACCATCGCCAACATGGCCCCGGAATACGGCGCCACCTGCGGCTTCTTCCCGGTCGACGACATCACGCTGGAGTATCTGCGGCTCTCGGGTCGCCCACTGGCCACCGTGAAACTGGTCGAGGCCTACAGCAAAGCTCAGGGCCTGTGGCGACTGCCGGGCCAGGAACCGGTGTTCACCGACACCCTGGCACTGGACATGGCCAGCGTCGAAGCCAGCCTGGCCGGGCCTAAACGCCCACAGGACAGGGTTTCGCTGCCAAATGTCGCGCAAGCGTTCAGTGATTTCATCGACCTGCAATTCAAACCCACCAGCAAGGAAGTCGGTCGCCTCGAAAGTGAAGGCGGCGGTGGCGTCGCGGTGGGCAATGCCGATCTGGCGGGCGAAGCCGACTACGAATACGACGGCCAGACCTATCGGTTGAAAAACGGCGCGGTGGTGATCGCCGCGATCACCTCTTGCACCAACACCTCCAACCCGAGCGTGATGATGGCCGCCGGTCTGGTGGCGAAAAAAGCCGTGGAAAAAGGCCTCAAGCGCAAACCGTGGGTCAAGAGTTCGTTGGCCCCTGGCTCGAAAGTGGTCACCGACTACTACAAGGCTGCCGGCCTGACCCCGTATCTGAATGAGCTGGGTTTTGACTTGGTCGGCTATGGCTGCACCACTTGCATCGGCAACTCCGGCCCCTTGCCGGAGCCGATTGAAAAAGCCATCCAGGCCGCAGACCTGACCGTCGCCTCGGTGCTGTCGGGCAACCGCAACTTCGAAGGCCGCGTGCATCCGCTGGTGAAAACCAACTGGCTGGCCTCCCCGCCGCTGGTCGTCGCCTATGCGTTGGCCGGCACGGTGCGGACCGACATCAGCAGCGAACCGCTGGGTAACGACAAGGATGGCAATCCGGTGTACCTGCGGGACATCTGGCCGAGCACCCAAGAGATTGCCGACGCCGTGAGTCAGGTCAACACCGCCATGTTCCACAAGGAATACGCCGAGGTGTTTGCCGGCGACGAGCAATGGCAAGCGATTGAAGTGCCGCAGGCAGCGACGTATGTCTGGCAGGACGATTCGACTTACATCCAGCATCCACCGTTCTTCGATGACATCGGCGGTCCACCGCCGGTGGTCAAGGACGTTTCCGGCGCCAGGGTCCTTGCGCTGCTGGGCGACTCGGTGACCACCGACCACATCTCCCCCGCCGGCAACATCAAGGCGGACAGTCCGGCCGGTCAATACCTGCGCGATAAAGGCGTGGAGCCGCGGGACTTCAACTCCTATGGTTCCCGTCGCGGCAATCACGAAGTGATGATGCGCGGCACTTTCGCCAACATCCGCATTCGCAACGAAATGCTCAGCGGTGAAGAAGGCGGCAACACGATCTACATCCCGACCGGGGAAAGGATGCCGATCTACGACGCGGCCATGCGCTATCAAGCGTCGGGCACGCCGCTGGTGGTGATCGCCGGTCAGGAATACGGCACCGGTTCGAGCCGCGACTGGGCGGCCAAGGGCACTAATCTGCTGGGCGTGAAAGCGGTCATCGCCGAAAGCTTCGAGCGGATTCACCGTTCCAACCTGGTGGGCATGGGCGTGCTGCCGTTGCAGTTCAAGCTGGATCAGAACCGCAAGAGCCTGAACCTGACCGGCAAGGAGACGCTGGATATCCTTGGGTTGACCGGCGTCGAGTTGACGCCGCGGATGAACCTGACACTCATCATCACCCGCGAGAACGGCAGCCGCGAGAAAGTCGAGGTGCTGTGCCGGATCGATACGCTCAATGAAGTGGAATACTTCAAGTCAGGGGGGATTTTGCATTACGTGTTGCGGCAGTTGATTGCGTCGTAACCGCCTGCCGACACAGACACCGCCTTCGGGCGGTGTTTTTGTTGGGGCCTGTTTATAATCGCGCCCCGCAAACAGTGCACACTTTGTGGCGAGGGAGCTTGCTCCCGCTCGACTGCGAAGCAGTCGTAAAACAGCCGATGCGATCTGATTGAAGTATCGGGTCACCGGGTTTGGGGCTGCTTCGCACCCCAGCGGGAGCAAGCTCCCTCGCCACAAAAGCGCTTCAGCCTCAAAGGACTAATTTATGCTCGCCCTGCCATGGACATACCTGGCCCTTCTCTCCCTCGGCTACACCCTCGCCCTGACCTACGGCCACCTCGGCTGGCTGGCCGGCATCTCCGTCGCATTGCTGCTCGTCGCTGGTTTCGCGGTCCGTCAGCAAAAAATCCCCATCGCTCGCTTCCTCGGTCACGGCGTGTTCATCATCCTCGCCGTGGCCCTGGCGATGCATTGGCTGCCCGGTTTCTACAACGGTCGTGGCATCGACCCGCATCGCATCACCGACGATGCCGCGCCGTTTACCATGTACCTGAATCAGGACAAGCCCCTGATCGGCTTTTGGCTGTTACTGGTGTGTCCGTGGATTGTCGGCCGGCGCTCTTTGCGCCTTTCGGTTTATGCCACCGCACTCGCCCTGCCCCTGAGCGCCGTCCTGGCCTTGGGTGGCGCACTCTTGCTGGGGATGATCAGTTGGGCGCCGAAGTGGCCGGACCAAGCCGGGCTGTGGGTGCTGAACAATCTGCTGCTGGTGACGCTGGTCGAGGAAGCGCTGTTTCGCGGTTACGTCCAGGGTGGGCTGAGCCGGCACTTCAAACACCTGCCCTACGGTGAAAACCTGGCATTGCTGCTCGCCTCGCTGTTGTTCGGCGTGGCGCATGCGGGCGCGGGTTGGCAATGGGTGCTGCTGGCGGGTCTGGCAGGTGTCGGCTATGGTCTGGCCTACCGTTTCGGCGGATTGGGGGCGGCCATCGCCACCCATTTCGGCTTGAACCTGCTGCATTTCGCACTGTTCACGTACCCGATGCTCGCCGGCTGATGCAATGGCCGTTTTGCGACGCGCCACTGATTATTGAAAAATATTTTCAATAAATTCCTGACGCCGCCGACAACCTCTCAAAGCCTTGCGGATTGAAAAAGCCATGCGTAACAACCAGCCCACCACACAACGCGAACGGACCTTTCCGGCTCAGCAACGGTTGATTTCCACCACCGATGCCAAGGGCGTGATCACCTACTGCAACGACGCCTTCGTCGAAATCAGCGGATTTTCTCGTGAAGAACTGATCCGTGCGCCGCATAACCTGGTCCGTCACCCCGACGTTCCGGCGGCGGTGTTCGCGCACATGTGGGGCACACTGAAACAAGGCTTGCCATGGATGGGCATTGTCAAGAATCGCTGCAAGACCGGTGACCACTACTGGGTTAACGCCTATGTCACACCGGTGTTCGAAGGCAATCAGGTGATCGGCTACGAATCGGTGCGGATCAAACCCACCGCCGAGCAGATCCGCCGTGCCGAGGCGCTCTACCAACGCATCAACCAGGGCAAGTCGGCCATTCCTTCGACAGACAAATGGCTGCCAGTCCTTCAGGACTGGGTGCCGTTCATTCTGGTCAGTCAACTGAGCTTCATGATCGGTGCGTCGCTCAACTCCCACTGGGGTTTCGCCCTGGCCGCCGGCCTGTCGGTGCCGCTGGGTTTGCTGGGCTTGAGCTGGCAACAGCGCGGCCTCAAGCGCTTGCTGGTGCTAGCGGGGCAAACCACCTCCGACCCGTTGATCGCGCAGATGTACACCGACAGTCGTGGCGCCCAGGCACGTCTGGAGATGTCGATTCTCAGCCAGGAAGCACGTCTGAAAACCTGCCTGACCCGCCTGCAGGACACCGCCGAGCACCTGACCGAACAAGCCAGGCAGTCCGACACCCTGGCCCACAACAGTTCCACGGGCCTGGAACGTCAACGCGTCGAAACCGAGCAAGTGGCCACCGCCGTCAATCAGATGGCCGCCACCACGCAGGAAGTCGCCAGCCACGTGCAGCGCACCGCCGATGCGACCCAGGAAGCCAATCGCCTGACCGGTCGCGGTCGCGACATCGCCGGGGAAACCCGCGAAGCCATCCAGCGCTTGTCGGTGGTGGTCGGTGAAACCGGGATGACCGTAACCCAGCTGGCCAAGGACAGCGACGAAATCGGTGGCGTGGTCGATGTCATCAAGGGCATCGCCGACCAGACCAACCTGCTGGCCCTGAACGCCGCCATCGAAGCGGCCCGTGCCGGCGAGATGGGCCGTGGTTTTGCCGTGGTGGCTGACGAAGTGCGTCAACTGGCGCAACGCACCAGCGAATCCACCGGACAGATTCACGCCCTGATCGCCAAGCTGCAACAAACCGCCAGCACCGCAGTGCAAACCATGGAAGCCGGGCATCGTCAGGCTGAAGAAGGCGTGGCGCGGGTACTGGAAGCGGATCAGGCGCTGGTAGGGATCAGCGAAGCGGTGGCCAACATCACCGACATGACCACCCAGATTGCGGCGGCGACCGAAGAGCAAAGTGCGGTGGCTGAAGAGATCAGCCGCAACATCAGCAACATCTCGCAGCTGGCTGACCAGACGTCGGAACAGGCACAGCACTCGGCGCTGTTGAGTGAAGAGCTGACCAAGACGGCGAATACCCAGTATTCGTTGGTGGAGCGGTTTAACCGCTGACAGTCACTGGAAAGACAAAAACCCGGACGGTGAAAACCTCCGGGTTTTTTTATTTTTGCAAATCGTGAAATGTTTTCAAGGAGGCACCTGTCAGTTCTGACAGTAGTCGAAAAAACCCAGGAGGCTTATCAAGGAGACGGTCGCTTTGTCCATCGGACAATGGCTACCGAACTCTTACCAGCAAAAGGATTTCATCATGACAACCCACGCGACCTTTATCCCTAAAAAATGCGCAACGTTCGCAAACGAAAACATCTTTCAGTGGAAATACGGAACCATCAAGAAAACTGCAGAATTCAGTGATTTTTACCAAGGTGAATTTTTCGGTGAGTTTTATTGGTCTATTGGTGGAGGAATGGGTACGGCTGCGGAGGAAAACACGTTTGTTTTCAGTATGACGCTACCCTACAACGGTGACGATGCACTGCCAGGTGTCTATACGCTAGATAACGGGCTGAGCTTTCTCCATGGCCACTGGATTCCCGCGCCTCCCGGCTTCAATGGCTTTCGAACGGTGGATGCAGACTCTGCCACGCTGAACATTATCAACTACGATCCCGTGACAGACATCGTCGAAGGCACATTCGAAGCCCTGTTCAAAAGCCATGGTTATCGTCTGAATCCAAAAGGCACATTCACCATGAAAAGACTGCGGCCTTCAACGCAAATGCCAGACGCACAAAGGGAAAGCACTCCGTGACTTTTAAACACTCAAAATAATCAGACACAACCCCGCCCCCATAAGTTTTCGGTGTTGAAGATCTCACTCACAACACAATAAAAAGTGGGGAGCGGGTTTGCCCGCGAAGCGGCCCAAACGGGCACCACCTCTTTCACTGAAGAAATGCAGCCACCCGACTCGCCGCCGAAGCCAAATGCTGCTCATGGGTCAACCCGGAAGCCTTCAACGGCTTCAAGTCATGATCCCCTGCCACCAGCCAGAACACCTCGATGCCCGGCGCCAACGCATAACCTTCGACCGCCTCGCGATTGCCCAGGGCATCGCGCTCGCCCTGTACGATCAACGTCCGGGTCTTGAGCCCGGCCAAATGTTCGACCCGAGGTTTCTCCGGTTTACCCACCGCATAAAACGGATAACCCAGGCACACCAACGCATCCGCCCCCAGCTCATCCGCCAAAAGACTGGCCATCCGCCCGCCCATGGACTTGCCGCCAATCGCCAGACGCCCAGCGGCATGGCGTCGCACCTCGGCGTAGACCTCACGCCAGCACTCCAGCAGTTTCGGCGCCGGATTCGGTGGGCGCTTGCCCCCGTCGACACGCCGCTGCGCCATGTACGGAAACTCGAAGCGCAACACGTTGACGCCTTGATCGGCGAGGCGTGCAGCCATGTCGTTCATCCAGACGCTGTCCATTGGCGCACCGGCGCCATGGGCGAGAATCAGCGTCACAGGATCCGCCGAAGACTTTGAAGCCGCCTCATTCCACAACCATCCATGTTCCCGCACACACCGCGCCCATTGATCCCCGTCAATACTGGCCTTGTGCTCTTTGTCCATGCTTGCCTCGCTTTTAGTCTGCCTATAACTCCAGGCGAAGGGAGCGTTGCCTTGCGCAAACGCCTTCACTTCGGCTGAACCGTGGATGGGGAACCATGAACACTTCTATCAGTACCGCCTACAACTACAAGGTGGTCCGCCAATTCGCCATTATGACGGTGGTGTGGGGCATCGTCGGCATGGGGCTCGGGGTTTTTCTCGCAGCCCAATTGGTCTGGCCTGAACTCAACTTCGATTTGCCGTGGACCAGTTTCGGCCGGTTGCGCCCTCTGCACACCAACGCGGTGATCTTCGCCTTCGGCGGTTGCGCCCTGTTCGCCAGTTCGTTCTATTCGGTGCAACGCACCTGTCAGACCCAGTTGTTCGCGCCGAAAATCGCCGCGTTCTGCTTCTGGGGCTGGCAACTGGTGATCCTGCTGGCGGCCATCAGCCTGCCGCTGGGTTACACCAGCTCCAAGGAATACGCCGAGCTGGAGTGGCCGATCGACATCCTGATCACCATCGTCTGGGTCGCCTATGCCATTGTGTTCTTCGGTACGCTGGCCAAGCGCAAGACCAAGCACATCTACGTCGGCAACTGGTTCTTCGGTGCGTTCATCATCACCGTGGCGATTCTGCACATCGTCAACAACGTTGAGCTGCCGGTGAGTTTCACCAAGTCCTACTCGGTCTATGCCGGTGCCACCGATGCCATGGTCCAGTGGTGGTACGGCCACAACGCCGTGGGCTTTTTCCTCACCGCCGGTTTCCTCGGGATGATGTACTACTTCGTGCCGAAACAGGCTGAGCGCCCGGTGTACTCCTATCGCTTGTCGATCGTGCACTTCTGGGCGCTGATCACCCTGTACATCTGGGCCGGTCCGCACCACTTGCACTACACCGCGCTGCCAGACTGGGCACAGTCGCTGGGCATGGTGATGTCGCTGATCCTGCTGGCACCAAGCTGGGGCGGGATGATCAACGGGATGATGACGCTCTCGGGCGCCTGGCATAAATTGCGCAGCGACCCGATCCTGCGCTTCCTTGTCGTGTCCCTGGCGTTCTACGGCATGTCGACCTTTGAAGGGCCGATGATGGCCATCAAAACGGTCAACGCCCTCTCCCACTACACCGACTGGACCATTGGCCACGTTCACGCCGGCGCCCTCGGTTGGGTGGCGATGATTTCCATCGGCGCGCTGTACCACATGATCCCGAAAATCTTCGGTCGCCCGCAGATGTACAGCATCGGCCTGATCAATGCGCACTTCTGGCTCGCGACCATCGGCACCGTGCTCTACATCGCTTCGATGTGGGTCAACGGCATCGCCCAGGGCCTCATGTGGCGCGCAGTCAACGAAGACGGCACGCTGACCTACTCCTTCGTCGAAACCCTGGTGGCCAGCCACCCAGGCTTCGTCGTGCGACTGGTGGGCGGTGCGATCTTCCTCAGCGGGATGTTCCTGATGGCTTACAACACCTGGCGCACCGTGCGGGCCTCGCAGCCTGCCGAAGTCGCCGCTGCCGCGCAGATGGCCTGAGGAGTCCGCCATGAAACACGAAACAATCGAGAAAAACGTCGGCCTGCTGATGCTGCTGATGGTTCTGGCGGTGAGCATCGGCGGTCTGACCCAGATCGTCCCGCTGTTCTTCCAGGACGTGACCAACAAACCGGTGGAAGGCATGAAGCCCTACACCGCCCTGCAACTGGAAGGTCGCGACATTTACATCCGCGAAGGCTGTGTCGGTTGCCACTCGCAGATGATCCGGCCGTTCCGTGCCGAGACCGAACGCTACGGGCACTACTCGGTGGCAGGGGAAAGCGTGTGGGATCACCCGTTCCTCTGGGGCTCCAAGCGTACCGGTCCGGATCTGGCCCGGGTCGGCGCACGTTACTCGGATGACTGGCACCGTGCGCACTTGTACAACCCGCGCAACGTGGTGCCTGAGTCGAAAATGCCTGGCTACCCATGGCTGGTCACGCAAGCGGTCGACAGCAGCCACACCGAAACCAAGATCCGCACCATGCGCACCCTTGGCGTGCCATACAGCGATGACGACATCAGCGGCGCGGTCGCCAGCCTCAAGGGCAAAACCGAAATGGACGCACTCGTTTCTTATCTGCAAGTGCTCGGCACTGCCATCAAGAGCAAGAGGTGAGCCATGACCATGCCCTTCGAAATAGTGAGCGAGATAAGCAGTGGAATGATCCGCGGCCTGGGCACGGTCGTGGTGTTCGTGGCCTTCGTCGGCCTGACGCTATGGGTGTTCAACAGCAAGCGCAACCCGGAATTCGCCGAAGCGCGTTTGCTGCCGTTCGCCGATGAACCCTTGGCCGACGACGCCACCCAAGAACCTGAAACAAGGAGTACCCGGCCATGACCACCTTCTGGAGTACGTGGATCTGCGTACTGACTATCGGCAGCCTGATCGGCCTGACCTGGCTGCTGGTCGGCACCCGCAAGGGTGAAACCAAGGGCAGTGTCGACCAGACCATGGGCCACAGCTTCGACGGCATCGAGGAGTACGACAATCCGCTGCCGCAGTGGTGGTTCATGCTGTTCGCCGGCACGCTGGTGTTTGCCGTGGGCTACCTGATTCTTTATCCGGGCCTGGGCAACTGGAAAGGCGTCCTGCCGGGTTACGAGGACGGCTGGACCGGCGTCCACGAATGGGAAAAGGAGATGAACAAGGCAGACGCCAGGTTTGGGCCGATCTTCGCCAAATTCGCGGCCATGCCCGTTGAAGAAGTGGCGAAGGACCCGCAAGCGCTGAAAATGGGCGGTCGTCTGTTCGCGTCCAACTGCTCGGTGTGCCACGGCTCGGATGCCAAGGGCGCTTTCGGCTTCCCGAACCTGGCCGATAGCACCTGGCGCTGGGGCGGTGACGCCGAGATGATCAAGACCACGATCATGGGCGGTCGCATGGCGGCAATGCCGGCCTGGGGGGAAATCCTCGGTGAGGCCGGTGTGAAGAACGTGGCCGCGTATGTACGTCATGAACTGGCGGGCCTGCCATTGCCGGCTGGCGACACCGCCGACCTGCAAGCCGGACAGCAAGCGTTCAGCACCACGTGCGTAGCCTGTCATGGTGCAAACGGCAAAGGTACTGAAGCCATGGGCGCGCCGAACCTGACGCAACCGGCCGGGTTCATCTACGGTACAAGCCTGGCGCAACTTCAGCAGACCATCCGCCATGGCCGTCAGGGCCATATGCCGGCGCAGAATGAACTGCTCGGCAACGACAAGGTGCAACTGTTGGCCGCTTACGTTTACAGCCTGTCCCACGGTCTGAGCACCGAGCGTTTGCAAGCAGAAGGCAAACGCGAATAAATCTCGACCGCTCTACTGCCGCATTCGCCCGGATGCGGCAGTTCCCTGCCTCTTTGCGACCAAGTGTCGCACCCCTCCGTTGGTCCTCCTTTCGGTTCACCAGATTCGGGTCTAAGCTTGCTCCGATGCGGACTGGCATGAGCCGGTTCCAGGTCGACCTTGCCCGATGTGTTCAACGAATCTGCTCGATGACAGGCCGCAAAGGCTGGTAGATACCGGCTGTCGTGCCAATTGCCGTCGGTCACCCGATCGTTGTGTTTGAACACACCCCGTAACAACTGACCTGCCCCCCTCACCCTTTTCGTTCGCTGCGACATTTTGTCCGAGGTCAATTTTGTCCTTACGCGGCGCATGGAAAGGCCGCAGAATCAGCTTTTGAAAGCATTGACCCAGGTCATGGCGCGTTGCAATGACCCCCCGCTTTCTACATACTTGCGGCCGATTTTTACTCCTAATAAAACACCCAAACCGTGGAACCTTAGAATGAGCACAGCAATCAGTCCGACTGCTTATAACTATAAGGTAGTCCGCCAGTTCGCCATCATGACGGTGGTCTGGGGGATCCTTGGCATGGGGCTTGGTGTCTTCATCGCCTCACAGCTTGTATGGCCGGAATTGAACTTCGGTCTGCCGTGGACGACTTTTGGACGCTTACGCCCGTTGCACACCAACCTGGTGATTTTCGCCTTCGGTGGTTGTGCTCTGTTTGCCACTTCTTATTACGTCGTGCAGCGAACCTGCCAAACGCGACTGATTTCCGACAGCCTCGCGGCCTTCACCTTCTGGGGTTGGCAAGCGGTGATCGTCGGCGCGATCATTACCTTGCCGCTGGGTTACACCACCACCAAGGAGTACGCGGAACTGGAATGGCCCCTGGCTATTCTGCTGGCCATCGTCTGGGTGTCCTACGGTCTGGTGTTCTTCGGCACCATCACCAAGCGCAATACCAAGCACATCTATGTGGGTAACTGGTTCTACGGTGCCTTCATCGTCGTGACGGCGATGCTGCACATCGTCAACCACGCGTCCCTGCCGGTCAGTTTCTTCAAGTCCTACTCGGCCTACGCCGGTGCGACTGACGCAATGATCCAGTGGTGGTACGGCCACAACGCGGTCGGTTTCTTCCTGACCACCGGCTTCCTGGGGATGATGTACTACTTCGTTCCGAAGCAGGCCGAGCGTCCGATCTACTCCTATCGCCTGTCGATCGTGCACTTCTGGGCGCTGATCACCCTGTACATCTGGGCCGGTCCGCACCACCTGCACTACACCGCGCTGCCGGACTGGGCTCAGTCGCTGGGCATGGCGATGTCGATCATCCTGCTGGCGCCAAGCTGGGGCGGCATGATCAACGGCATGATGACCCTCTCGGGCGCCTGGCATAAGCTGCGCACCGACCCGATCCTGCGCTTCCTGGTGGTGTCGCTGGCCTTCTACGGCATGTCGACCTTTGAAGGCCCGATGATGGCCATCAAGACCGTGAACTCGCTGTCGCACTACACCGACTGGACCATCGGCCACGTACACGCCGGTGCCTTGGGCTGGGTTGCGATGATCTCGATCGGCGCCATCTACCACATGATCCCGAAACTGTTCGGTCGCGCGCAGATGCACAGCATCGGCCTGATCAACACGCATTTCTGGCTCGCGACCATCGGTACCGTTCTGTACATCGCTTCGATGTGGGTCAACGGCATCACCCAGGGTCTGATGTGGCGTGCAATCAACGACGACGGCACCCTCACCTACTCGTTCGTCGAAGCCCTGCAAGCCAGCCATCCTGGTTTCATCGTTCGCGCCCTGGGCGGTGCGTTCTTCGCCAGCGGCATGCTGTTCATGGCCTACAACGTATGGCGTACCGTACGTGCCTCGAACCCGGCTGAAGCCAAAGCTGCTGAACAGATTGCTGTAGTTGGAGCTCACTGATGAAGCATGAAGCAGTCGAGAAGAATATTGGCCTGCTGGCCTTCTTCATGGTTATCGCCGTCAGCGTCGGCGGCCTGACCCAGATCGTTCCGCTGTTTTTCCAGGACGTCACCAACAAGCCGGTCGAAGGCATGAAGCCTCGCACCGCCCTTGAACTGGAAGGCCGCGACATTTACATCGCCAACGGTTGTGTCGGCTGCCACTCGCAGATGATCCGCCCGTTCCGTGCTGAAACCGAACGTTACGGCCACTACTCGGTAGCCGGTGAAAGCGTCTGGGACCACCCGTTTCTGTGGGGTTCCAAGCGTACCGGTCCGGACCTGGCCCGTGTCGGCGGTCGTTACTCCGATGACTGGCAGCGTGCGCATTTGTACAACCCGCGCAACGTAGTGCCCGAGTCGAAAATGCCGGCCTACCCGTTCCTCGTGGAAAACAAGCTCGACGGCAAAGACACCGCCAAGAAAATGGAAGTCTTGCGCACGCTCGGCGTCCCTTACACCGACGAAGACATCGCCGGCGCCAAGGATGCTGTGAAGGGCAAAACCGAAATGGACGCGCTGGTGGCCTATCTGCAAGGCCTGGGCACCATCATCAAAAGCAAACGGTGATTTAGATGGATATCGGGATGATTCGTGGCCTGGGCACCGTTGTTGTGATGGTGGCCTTCATCGGTCTGGCGTTGTGGGTATTCAGCCCCAAGCGCAAGTCGGAGTTTGAAGACGCGACCTTGCTGCCTTTCGCGGATGATCCCGAAGCCATCAAGCACGTCGAGCAAGCTTCTAGGAGTAACAAAGAATGACTACGTTCTGGAGTCTGTACGTCACAGTCCTCAGTCTCGGCACGATCTTCGCCCTGACCTGGCTGCTGCTGTCCACCCGCAAGGGCCAGCGCAGCGAAGCCACCGAAGAAACGGTTGGCCACTCCTTCGACGGGATCGAGGAGTACGACAACCCACTGCCGAAATGGTGGTTCATGCTGTTCGTGGGCACCATCATCTTCGCCCTGGGCTATCTGGTGCTGTACCCGGGCCTGGGTAACTGGAAAGGCCTGTTGCCGGGTTACAACTACCTGGATAACGAGAAGCAGACCGCGTTCGCCAACGGCCAGACCGGCTGGACCGGCGTTCACGAGTGGGAAAAGGAAATGGCCAAGTCGGACGCCAAGTTCGGCCCGATCTTCGCCAAGTTCGCTTCGATGCCGATTGAAGAAGTCGCCAAGGACCCGCAAGCCCTGAAGATGGGTGGCCGCCTGTTCGCCTCCAACTGCTCGGTCTGCCACGGCTCCGACGCCAAGGGCGCTTATGGCTTCCCTAACCTGACCGACGCCGACTGGCGCTGGGGCGGTGAGGCAGAAACCATCAAGACCACCATTATGGGTGGCCGCCACGCGGTCATGCCGGCATGGGCTGACGTGATCGGCGAGCAAGGCGTTGCGGACGTTGCTTCGTTCGTACTGATCAACCTCGATGGCCGCAAGCTGCCGGAAGGCACCAAGGCCGATCCGGTTGCCGGTCAGAAGCTGTTCGCCGCCAACTGCGCGGTGTGCCACGGTCCGGAAGGCAAAGGCACGCCAGCCATGGGCGCGCCGAACCTGACTCACCCGGCTGCGTTCATCTACGGTTCGAGCTTCGCTCAACTGCAGCAGACCATCCGTTACGGCCGTCAGGGCCAGATGCCTGCGCAAGAACAGCTGCAAGGCAACGACAAGGTTCACCTGCTGGCCGCTTACGTCTACAGCCTTTCTCACGGTGAGAAAGCGCCGGCGGAAGACGCTCAGTAAGGCCAACGCCTGACGTAACAAACAAGGCCCCGCCAGTGATCTGGCGGGGCCTTTTTCATGGGCGACTGGCCCAGATCGATTTTACCGGTACCGTATCCAACAGCTTTCGGCTCTGCCATTGGTTGTCCTTCACCAGGTTGATCTGCAACTGCTTGCGATCCTCCGAGAAACTGGCAACCAGGTAGGTTTGCTGAGAAGTGGCACCGCTCAGGTACATCGGCACGCCATTCACTTCATAGGCATCACCACCTTGATCATGGAGATGGCCGGCGAAGATGGCCGTGACCTCATACTTCCTGATCATCTGATAAAAGCGCCGTGTTTGCTCACTGTCACCCATCATTTCGTGTGGCTTGTGCATGTTGATAATGATGGCGTAACCCTGAGTCCGAGCGACTCTCAAATCGTTTTCAAGCCAATCCAGGGTACTGGTGATGTCGAACGTCGTCGGGTTTAACGCATGAGCAATCCTGGTGGCATAGGTCGGCTCATTATTGAGTTGCACCATATGGACGTCCCCTATGTTCTTGGAATAGGCGAGACTGCCGGAATACAGCCGACTCAGAAAATTGCCGGTAATTTTCAAATCAAAATTATCAACCTTATTTTCATGGTGCTCTTTAAACTCCACGATACTGCCGGCCGCACAGTTATTGCTGAAGCAATCATCCACGTTGTTCTCATAGTCGTGGTTACCCAGGCCATACAAGAAATCGCCATTGAAGTATTTTTTCAACATCGAGTTCATGTAAGAGCGCTGCCAGCCGTGACCGAAAGCGGTGATGTCGCCATTGATCATCAGCGGCACGTGGGATTGCGCATGGTTCTTGCGGAAGTCGGCAATACTCGCAAACTGAGTCTCCACCAGCCATTTTGAACGTGTATTGAAATCCGCATCGGACTCGGGTTCCCTGCGGTCGAGTTTGTCCGTCCACGGGTACTGCGTATCCGAAGCGAAGATCATATGACGTGGGGCACCTTCGATTGAATAGGCCAAAGGCGCCATAGACAGCAGGCACACGCCCAGCACAAACCGCTTAACTTTCTTAGAAATCATAGAATTCCGTTTCCATTAGTATTAGATAAAGTGCGCAACTAACAAACCGCACCCAATCAACTTATTAGAAACAGACAAAAACTTCAAACAACTCATAAAGACCAATTAAATAAATATATTTCCGCTGCACGCCAAAAACAACAACTTACCCAACCTCAAGTTGATTAGTTCAACGCATTGCAAGTTTCAAAACGGCGCCTGAAATGACGGCGACCATGGCGTAAAGTGCTGCGGCAGGCTTGTGGCATGACTGAGGTCAGCAGTTCTGCTCCCGTCGGCCACGCACCGGCCAGGAATCGCCCCTTCCTCTGACTCTACATCACGAAAAACCGTCCATAATCCACAAGTCAATTGATTCAAGTCACTACACCATCAATTGAATTTGCCCAACGCGACCAAAGGTCGCACCCTTGAGCCAGAGCGACAGGCGTATCATTGCGCCACTGCAACACCTCTTTTTGACCGCGGTCGGCATGTACTGACCGAGGCATTTTTCCACTGCCGTGGGATGCAATGATGAGCAATCAGATTCCGGTACACGACGTCACACCGCCTGCCAAAGACGCAAACAACAGCGTCGATCTTTACGCCTCTCGAGAAAAAATCTACACCCGTGCCTTCACCGGCCTGTTCCGCAACCTGCGGATGATGGGCGGTGCCGGGTTGTTTCTGCTGTATTTCGGTACGGTCTGGCTGAACTGGGGCGGTCATCAAGCCGTCTGGTGGAACCTGCCGGAACGCAAATTCTTCATCTTTGGCGCGACCTTCTGGCCCCAGGATTTCATCCTGCTCTCCGGGATCCTGATCGTCAGCGCCTTCGGCCTGTTCTTCATTACCGTGTACGCCGGTCGGGTGTGGTGCGGTTATACCTGCCCGCAAAGCGTCTGGACGTGGATTTTCATGTGGTGCGAAAAGGTCACCGAAGGCGACCGCAACCAGCGCATCAAGCTCGACAAGGCGCCGATGAGCGCCAACAAATTCCTGCGCAAACTCAGCAAACACTCGATGTGGCTGTTGATCGGCTTCGTCACCGGCATGACCTTCGTCGGGTACTTCTCGCCCATTCGCGAACTGACCATCGACTTCTTCACCGGCGAAGCGGATGGCTGGTCGTATTTCTGGGTCGGTTTCTTCACCCTCGCCACCTACGGCAACGCCGGCTGGTTGCGTGAGCAAGTGTGCATTTACATGTGCCCGTATGCGCGCTTCCAGAGCGTGATGTTCGACAAGGACACGCTGATCGTGTCCTACGATCCTCGCCGTGGTGAAAGCCGCGGCCCGCGCAAGAAAGGCGTCGACTACAAGGCTCTGGGCCTGGGCGATTGCATCGATTGCACCATGTGTGTCCAGGTCTGCCCGACCGGCATCGACATTCGCGACGGTCTGCAAATTGAATGCATCGGCTGCGCGGCGTGCATCGATGCCTGCGACAGCATCATGGACAAGATGGACTACCCGCGCGGGTTGATCAGCTACACCACCGAGCACAACCTGTCCGGGCAAAAAACCCATAAACTGCGCCCACGGCTGATCGGCTATGCCCTGGTGTTGCTGGCCATGATGGGCTTGCTGGCGGGCGCGTTCTTCATGCGTTCACTGGTCGGTTTCGACGTCAGTAAGGACCGCGTGCTGTATCGCGAGAACGCCGAAGGCCGGATCGAGAACGTCTACAGCCTGAAGATCATGAACAAAGACCAGCGCGACCATACCTATGTACTGGAAGCCTCCGGTCTGCCGGACCTCAAGCTGCAAGGCAAGCGCGAGATCAAAGTCGCCGCCGGGGAGATTTTCAGCCAGCCAGTGGAACTGTCCATGGCACCGGAAAAACTGCCGTCGAGCACCAACGAGGTGAAATTCATCCTCAAGGATGCCGACGACGACAGCATTCACGTTGAAGCCAAGAGCCGATTCATCGGCCCACAAATTCGTTGAGAGAAGTGATCATGCCCGCAGCAAACGCCGCAAGCCCTTGGTACAAGCATCTTTGGCCATGGATCATCATCGCCATCCTGGCTTGTTCCGTGACGTTGACCCTGTCCATGGTGACCATCGCGGTGAACAACCCGGACAACCTGGTCAACGACAACTACTACGAGGCCGGCAAAGGCATCAACCGCTCGCTTGATCGTGAGCTGCTGGCCCAGACCCTGTTGCTGCGGGCCAGCGTTCACCTGGATGACGTGACCGGCGAAGTCGACCTGCGCCTGAGCGGCAACAGCCAACCTGAAACCCTTGAGCTGAACCTGATCTCGCCGACCCAGCCGGAAAAGGATCGCAAGATCACCCTTGCCCGCAGTGAAACAGAGCAGGGTCGCTACATCGGTCAATTGAGCGACAAGATTGAAGGCCGTCGTTTTGTCGAATTGCTGGGCACTCAGGACGACCACATCTGGCGCATGTTCGAAGAAGAGCTGGTCAGCCATGATAAGGACCTGCTGCTCGGGGATGAGCCGCTGCAAGGCGCGGAAGACCTGAAGAAGTAAGTTCCAGTGAACACGGTCAACTGTGGCGAGGGAGCTTGCTCCCGCTGGGTGCGAAGCGCCCCCTGAAACCAGCAAACCGATTCTTTCAGTCATAGCGCGTTCGCAGGTTTACGACTGCTGCGCAGCCGAGCGGGAGCAAGCTCCCTCGCCACAATGGTTTCCATGGCAGCACAGATGACCACGCCAACCCCCTGCTACCACTGCGCCCTGCCCGTCCCGGCCGGCAGCCGCTTCACCGCTGCGGTCCTCGGTGAAACCCGCGAGTTCTGCTGCCCGGGGTGCCAGGCCGTGGCTGAGGCGATCGTGGCCGGCGGGCTGGAAAGCTATTACCAGCACCGCAGCGAGTCATCGGCCAACCCCGAAGCCTTGCCAGTGCAGTTGGTGGATGAGTTGGCGCTCTACGACCGCGCCGATGTGCAGAAGCCTTTCGTGCGCCACGACGGCGAACTCGCCGAAACCACCCTGTTGATGGAAGGCATCAGCTGCGCCGCCTGCGGCTGGCTGATCGAAAAACACCTGCGCGCCTTGCCGGCGGTGGCAGAGGCGCGACTGAACCTGTCCAACCATCGTCTTCACGTGCGCTGGGCCGACGCGCAATTGCCATTGAGTCAGGTGCTCAGCGAACTGCGCCACATCGGCTACGCCGCGCACCCGTACCAAGCCGACCGCGCCAGCGAACAACTGGCCAGCGAAAACCGCCTGGCCTTGCGCCAACTGGGCGTCGCCGGGTTGCTGTGGTTCCAGGCGATGATGGCGACCATGGCCACTTGGCCGGAATTCAACATCGACTTGAGTCCCGAGCTGCACACCATCCTGCGCTGGGTCGCACTGTTCCTCACCACGCCGATCGTGTTCTACAGCTGTGCGCCGTTCTTCAAAGGGGCGATGCGCGATTTGCGCACCCGACATCTGACCATGGACGTGTCGGTGTCGCTCGCCATCGGCAGTGCCTACATCGCCGGAATCTGGACCTCGATCACTGGCGTCGGCGAGTTGTATTTCGACGCGGTGGGAATGTTCGCGCTGTTCCTGCTGGCCGGTCGATACCTGGAACGCCGCGCCCGGGAGCGCACCGCCGCCGCCACCGCACAGCTTGTCAACCTGTTACCGGCCTCGTGCCTGCGCCTGAGTGCCGACGGCCAGAGCGAACGAATCCTGCTCAGCGAACTGCGTGTCGGCGATCAGGTGCTGGTGCATCCGGGCGCCATTCTGCCGGCCGACGGCAAGATCCTCGATGGCCAGTCGAGCATCGACGAATCGCTGCTGACCGGCGAATACCTGCCGCAACCGCGCACCCAGGGCGACGCGGTCACCGCCGGCACCCTGAACGTCGAAGGCGCGTTGACCGTGCAAGTGCTGGCGCTGGGTCAGGACACGCGGCTGTCGGCCATCGTCCGCCTGCTGGACCGCGCCCAGGCCGAAAAGCCGCGACTGGCGGAAATCGCTGACCGCGCTGCGCAATGGTTCCTGCTGCTGTCATTGATCGCAGCAGCGGCAATCGGCCTGTTGTGGTGGGAGCTGGATTCGTCGCGAGCCTTCTGGATTGTCCTGGCGATGCTGGTTGCGACGTGCCCGTGCGCATTGTCGCTGGCCACGCCGACCGCCCTCACGGCCGCCACCGGCACGTTGCACAAACTCGGTTTACTGCTGACCCGTGGCCATGTGCTGGAAGGCCTGAACCAGATCGACACGGTGATTTTCGACAAGACCGGCACGTTGACCGAGGGGCGATTGGCCTTGCGTTCGATCCGCCCGCTCGGCGCGCTCGACAGCGATCAATGCCTGAGTCTTGCCGCTGCCCTGGAAAACCGCTCCGAACACCCGATTGCCCGGGCATTTGGCCGAGCGCCGCTGGCGGCCGAAGAAGTCCTCAGCACGCCGGGGCTTGGCCTCGAGGGCCTGGTCGGCACGCAACGCCTGCGCATCGGCCAGCCGGGTTTTGTCTGCGAACTCAGTGGCGCGGCCGCACCGGCCATGCCCGATGAAGCCGGGCAATGGCTGCTACTCGGCGACAGCCAGGGGCCGCTGGCGTGGTTTGTCCTCGATGACCGTTTGCGTGCCGATGCCCCGGCACTATTGGAAGCCTGCAAGGCCCGTGGCTGGCGCACCTTGCTGCTGTCGGGCGATACCTCACCGATGGTCGCCAGCGTGGCCGCCGAATTGGGCATCGACGAAGCCCGGGGCGGTTTGCGTCCGGATGACAAATTGCAGGTCCTGCAACAGTTGCACAAGGAAGGCCGCAAGGTGTTGATGCTCGGTGACGGCGTCAATGACGTGCCTGTGCTGGCCGCAGCCGACATCAGCGTGGCGATGGGTTCAGCGACCGACCTGGCGAAAACCAGCGCCGATGCGGTGTTGCTGTCCAACCGCCTCGATGCGCTGGTGCAGGCCTTCAGCCTGGCGCGGCGCACCCGTCGGGTAATCATCGAGAACCTGCTGTGGGCCGGGCTGTACAATGGCCTCATGTTGCCGTTCGCCGCCCTCGGCTGGATCACACCGGTATGGGCCGCGGTCGGCATGTCCATCAGTTCGTTGACCGTGGTGCTGAACGCCCTGCGCCTGACTCGCCTGCCGAGCGCGCCTGGCGCCCGGCCCACGCCAGAAACCCGCCCGCTGCCGGCCTGAGCCGCGCGGGCATGGAGTCCAGATGCCAGCTCTCTACGTGATGATCCCGGCCGCGCTGCTGATCGTGGCCATCGCTATCTATATCTTCTTCTGGGCGGTCGACAGCGGTCAGTACGATGACCTCGACGGCCCGGCCCACAGCATTCTGTTCGACGACCAGGATCCGAACCACCAAGCCGCAGTCGACGAAGCCAGCGGCCATCCGGCCAAACCGGACGACAAGGCGCCTCCGCATGCTTGAGTTGGCGCCACTGCTGGTGTCTGCGGTGATTCTCGGCCTGCTCGGCGGTGGGCATTGCCTGGGCATGTGCGGCGGCTTGATGGGCGCGCTCACCCTGGCGATTCCCAAGGAACAGCGCAGCCGCCGTTTTCGCCTGCTGCTGGCGTACAACCTGGGGCGAATTCTCAGCTATGCAACGGCCGGTCTTTTGATCGGCCTGGCGGGTTGGGCAGTGGCCAACAGCCCGGCCGCCATGTTCATGCGCGTGATCGCCGGATTGTTGCTGATCGCCATGGGCCTGTACCTCGCCGGCTGGTGGAGCGGCCTGACCCGTATTGAGAGCCTTGGCCGCGGCCTGTGGCGGCATATCCAGCCGGTCGCCAACAAACTGCTGCCGGTGTCGAGCCTGCCCCGCGCCTTATTGCTGGGCGCGCTGTGGGGCTGGTTGCCGTGCGGGTTGGTTTACAGCACGTTGCTGTGGGCGGCGAGCCAGGGCAATGCGCTGGACAGTGCGCTGCTGATGCTCGCGTTCGGGCTCGGCACCTGGCCGGTGCTGCTGGCCACGGGGTTGGCGGCTGAGCGGGTCACGGCGTTGTTGCGCAAGCGCAGTGTGCGAATGACCGGTGGGTTGCTGGTGATCCTGTTTGGCATCTGGACTTTGCCGGGGCCGCATCAGCATTGGCTCATGGGGCATTAGATCGGTGGTGCGGCCTTCGCGGGCAAGCCTCGCTCCTACATTGAAATGCATTCCCCTGCTCGCGAAGAGGCCCTGACTGGCCACACATATCCTGACCGTTGATGCAAATCAAGATGCCCCGGCGTCGCCCCCCATAGACTTGCGAACACTGCCAGCCTATCCGGGGGAATGCCCGCATGATGCTCGACGCCATTCGTTGGGATACCGATCTGATCCGCCGTTACGACCTGGCGGGGCCGCGCTACACCTCTTACCCCACTGCCGTGCAATTCGACGGGCAGGTCGGCACGTTTGACCTGTTCCACGCCCTGCGCGACAGCCGTAAGGCCCAGCGCCCATTGTCGCTGTACGTGCATGTGCCGTTCTGCGCGAACATTTGTTACTACTGCGCGTGCAACAAAGTCATCACCAAGGACCGAGGCCGCGCCCTGCCCTATTTGCAGCGTCTTGAGCAGGAAATCCAGCTGATCGCCTGCCACCTCGACCCGGCGCAAAAAGTCGAACAACTGCACTTTGGCGGCGGCACCCCGACCTTTCTCAGCCACGACGAACTGCGCCAGTTGATGGCTCAGTTGCGCAAGCACTTCAACCTGCTGGACGACGATTCCGGCGACTACGGCATCGAGATCGACCCTCGCGAAGCCGACTGGTCGACCATGGGACTGCTGCGTGAACTGGGTTTCAACCGGGTCAGCATTGGCCTGCAAGACCTCGACCCGGCGGTGCAACGGGCGGTCAATCGCCTGCAAAGCCTGGAAGAAACCCGCGCCGTGATCGACGCCGCCCGGACCCTGCAATTCCGCTCGATCAACATCGACCTGATCTACGGCTTGCCGAAGCAGACCCCGGAAAACTTCGCGCGCACGGTCGACGAGGTCATTGCGCTGCAACCGGATCGGCTTTCGGTGTTCAACTACGCGCACCTGCCGGAACGCTTCATGCCGCAGCGGCGAATCAACAGCAACGAGTTGCCGACACCGGCGCAGAAGCTGGAAATGCTGCAGCGCACCATCGAACAACTGACCGCTGCCGGCTACCGCTACATCGGCATGGACCACTTCGCCTTGCCCGACGATGAGCTGGCGATTGCCCAGGAAGAATCGACCCTGCAGCGTAACTTTCAGGGCTACACCACTCACGGTCATTGCGATCTGATCGGGCTGGGGGTCTCGGCCATCAGTCAGATCGGCGACCTCTACTGCCAGAACAACAGCGATTTGAACCAGTACCAGAACACCTTGGCCACCGCGCAACTGGCAACCAGCCGAGGCCTGATATGCAATGCTGATGACCGCGTGCGACGGGCGGTAATTCAGCAGTTGATCTGCACGTTCAATCTGGAGTTCGCGCAGATCGAACAGGCCTTCAACATCGATTTTCGCGGTTACTTCGGCGACCTGTGGCCTCAGCTACAGACCATGGCCGAGGACGGCTTGATCAGCCTCGACAATGAGCGGATCAGCGTACTGCCCGCCGGTCGCTTGCTGGTGCGCTCGGTGTGCATGGTGTTCGATGCCTATTTGCAACAGCACAATCACCAGCGATTTTCGCGAGTGATTTAGTCATCCATTCACTTGTCGGTTAACAAAATGCTGGCTTTATGACCCTGCGGCAAAATCGCCGCGTGCCTGAATGTCCTCCCGTGAGTTACCCTTACGGCTTATGTGTGTTTTCCCACAAGGATTGAAGAAATGTCCGAGCCAGTAAAACTGCGCGCTAACGGCCAGGCCCATTGCAAGGATTGCAGCCTGGCCCCCCTCTGCTTGCCACTTTCTCTGAATCTGGAAGACATGGAAGCGTTGGACGAGATCGTCAAACGGGGTCGCCCGTTGAAAAAAGGCGAGTTCCTGTTCCGCCAAGGCGATACTTTCGATTCCGTTTATGCCGTGCGCTCCGGCGCCCTCAAGACCTTCAGCCTCAGCGATGGCGGTGAAGAACAGCTCACTGGCTTCCACTTGCCGAGCGAACTGGTTGGCCTGTCGGGCATGGACACTGAAAAGCACCCGGTTTCGGCGCAAGCCCTGGAAACCACGTCGGTGTGCGAAATCCCCTTCGAACGCCTCGACGAACTGGCCCTGCAACTGCCACAACTGCGCCGTCAGTTGATGCGGGTGATGAGCCGCGAGATTCGCGACGATCAGCAAATGATGTTGCTGCTGTCGAAAAAAACCGCCGACGAGCGCATCGCCACGTTCCTGGTCAACCTCTCGGCACGTTTCCGCGCCCGGGGCTTCTCGGCCAACCAGTTCCGCCTGAGCATGTCGCGTAACGAAATCGGCAATTACCTGGGCCTGGCGGTGGAAACCGTGTCCCGGGTGTTCACACGCTTCCAGCAAAACGAACTGATCGCCGCCGAGGGCAAGGAAATCCACATCCTCGACCCGATCCAGCTCTGCGCCCTGGCCGGTGGCTCGCTCGAAGGCTGACGGACATAATTGCGGCTGAGCGAAACGGTTCAGCCGCCGTTATACTGCGACGTTTGCAGCCTGCCAGGACACCTCGACGATGCTCATCGAATCCTTCGACATCAAATCCCTGATCCGCCCCGTGATCGACTTCCCCAAGCCGGGCGTGATCTTTCGTGACATCACCCCGTTGTTCCAGTCGCCTACGGCCCTGCGCCTGGTGATGGACAGCTTTGCCCACCGTTATGTCGAAGCGGACTTCACGCACATCGGTGCGATGGATGCGCGCGGCTTCCTGATCGGCTCGGTCCTGGCCTATCAGCTGAACAAGCCGTTGGTGCTGTTCCGCAAGCAAGGCAAACTGCCGGCCGACGTGTTGGCCGAAGGTTATGCGACCGAATACGGCGAAGCCTTTCTCGAAGTGCACGCCGACAGCTTGTGCGAAGGTGACTCGGTGGTGATGTTTGATGATTTGATCGCCACCGGCGGTACGCTGATTGCGGCGGCGAACCTGATTCGGCGCATGGGCGCGCGGATTCATGAAGCGGCGGCAATCATTGACCTGCCGGAGCTGGGTGGGTCGCAGCGGCTGCAAGAGCAGGGAATTCCTACGTTTTGCCTGACGCAGTTTGCGTTGAGCGAGAAGTAAGGCGGCGTTCTCACTGACGCCTTCGCGGGCAAGCCTCGCTCCTACATTGGATTTGCGGCGTTCACAAGTCCCCTGTGGGAGCGAGCCTGCTCGCGATGGCGTCAGCCGCTACATCGCCGATTAAAGCCCCATCTGCTTGCTGATGATCTCGTTCATCACTTCCCGCGTCCCGCCGCCGATCGACAGAATCCGGTTATCCCGATACAGCCGCTCCACCAGGCTCTCGCGCATATACCCCAAACCACCCAAAATCTGCACCGCATCCGTGGTAATCCGGTCTGCCGTGTCGGTCGCGAAGTTCTTGGCCATGGAAATCTCCTTGATCACGCTCTGCCCCGCTGCCATCTTCGCCGCCTGACGGTAAGTGAACTCGCGCGACACCTCCAACGCCGTGGCCATTTCCGCAAGGCGATGCTTGAGTACCTGGAACTTGCCGATGGGTTTGCCAAAGGCTTCGCGCTGACGCGCCCATTTCAGGCTTTCCTCCAGCGCCAGCTGCGCCGTCATGTTGGCCATCAGCGCCAAGGCCAGGCGTTCGCTCTGGAAGTTGCCCATGATGCAGGCGAAGCCCATGTTCTCGGCGCCAATCAGATTTCCCACAGGCACCCGGCAATCATCGAAGAACAATTCGGCCGTGTCCGACGCCCACCAGCCCATCTTCTTCAACTGCCGGCCGACGGTGAAACCGGGTGTACCTTTTTCGATCAGCAGCAGACTGATGCCACCAAAACCCGGCTCACCGGTGCGCACCGCCACGGTGTAGAAATCCGCGCGCACACCACTGGTGATAAAGGTTTTGCTGCCGCTGACCCGGTAAAAGTCGCCGTCACGCACAGCGCGGGTTTGCAGGTTGGCCACATCGGAGCCGCCGCTGGGCTCGGTGACCGCCAGCGCGCTGATCTTCTCGCCGGCCAGCACTTGCGGCACCACACGATCACGAATTTCGGGGCGGGCCCACTTGAGAATCGGCGGCAGTCCGATGTCCAGCGAACCGAGGCCGGCCACCAGACCGCCGGAGCCACAACGCATCAACTCTTCGCTGGCGGCGACCTTGGCAAACAGATCGCCTTCGTGACTGCCGCCCAGGGAGTCGGGATAGCCGATCCCGAGGATGCCCGCCGCACCGGCCTTGAGATAGAGTTCGCGGGGAAAGCTCTCCGCTTCTTCCCACTGATCAATGTCGGGAAGGATCTCGCGCTCGACGAAACGTCTGACGCTGTCGCGGACCAATTGGTGGCTGGGATCGAAGTATTCCTGAAAGGCAGGCATCGGCGAACTCCACTGAAGGTTCAGCGAAGTTAACCGAGCGCTTGCTTGGTTTTCAACAGGATTGTTGTGAATCTGATGGACCGAGGCGCTTGGCTTGCTGGCGATGGCGTCGGTTCAAATACTACAAGGCGATCGGCTTACGCCCGGCAAACGAATGCGCCAACGTCCCGCCATCCACCAGTTCCAGCTCGCCACCCAACGGCACGCCGTGGGCAATACGCGAAGCGACCAGGCCTTTGTTACTCAACAACTGCGCGATGTAATGCGCCGTCGCCTCACCTTCCACGGTCGGGTTGGTGGCCAGGATGACTTCAGTAAAGGAGCCCGCCTCTTCAATCCGCGCCAACAGCTGCGGAATGCCAATGGCCTCAGGACCCAGGCCGTCGAGCGGCGAGAGATGGCCCTTGAGCACAAAGTAGCGACCCCGGAACCCGGTCTGCTCCACGGCGTAGACGTCCATCGGACCCTCCACCACGCAGAGCAAGGTGTCGTCCCGGCGCGTATCGGCACATTGCGGGCACAGGTCGTCTTCGGTCAGCGTGCGGCATAACCGGCAATGGCCCACCCCTTCCATGGCCTGGCTCAGTGCCGACGCCAGTCGCGAACCCCCGCTGCGATCACGCTCAAGCAGTTGCAGCGCCATGCGCTGAGCGGTTTTCTGACCGACACCTGGCAAAATTCGCAGGGCATCGATCAGTTGGCGAATCAAAGGGCTGAAGCTCATGGGGAAACGTCCGACAAAACAACGAGACGCGGTTTATACCCGCGCCTCTGATTAGCGTCAATTATTCAGTCCTGGGCGACGCGCACCACCAGTTTGCCGAAGTTGCGTCCTTCCAGCAGACCGATGAAGGCCTCCGGCGCGTTCTCAAGGCCATCAACCACGTCTTCGCGGAACTTGACCTTGCCATCGCGCACCCACGGCGCCATGGCACTGACGAACTCCGGCTGGCGATCACCGTAGTCGTCGAACACGATAAAGCCCTGAATGCGCACGCGCTTGGTCAGCAAGGTGCGCTGCAATTGCGGCAGGCGATCCGGGCCGGTCGGCGCTTCGTGGGCGTTGTAGGAAGCGATGAGGCCGCACAGTGGAATCCGCGCCTTGGCATTGAGCAACGGCACCACCGCATCGAACACCTTGCCACCGACGTTCTCGTAGTAAATATCGATACCCTCGGGACACGCCTGGGCCAGTTCATCGGCGAAGTTCGGGCTCTTGTGGTCGACGCAAGCGTCGAACCCCAATTCCTCCACCACGTAGCGGCATTTTTCCGCACCGCCCGCCACACCCACGACGCGCAGGCCTTTGATCTTCGCCACCTGGCCGACCACCGAACCCACCGCGCCCGAGGCGGCCGCGACCACCAGGGTTTCGCCGGCCTTGGGCTGACCGATGTCCATCAGGCCCATGTACGCAGTCATGCCCGGCATGCCCAGCACACCCAGGGCCATGGACGGGGACGGCAAACCGCTTGGCACCGGAATGATGTTGCGACCGTCGCTGATGCTGTGGCTCTGCCAACCGGTGGCGCCCACCACCAGATCGCCTTCGTGGAATTTCGGATTCAGCGAGCGCTCGACGCGGCTGACAGCGCCTCCGGTCATGACCTCGCCGATTTCCACCGGTGCGGCGTAGGAAGGCGCGTCACTCATGCGGCCGCGCATGTAGGGGTCCAGCGAGAGGTATTGAGTCTTGAGCAGGACCTGGCCTTCGGCAAGTTCCGGCAGTGCTTCCCGTTCCAGGCGGAAATTCTCCGGTGTCGGCGCGCCTACGGGGCGGGACGCCAGGACGATACGTTGGTTGAGGGTCAATGCGTCTGGCATGTGAGCGTCTCCTGTGATCGATGAATTTCGGCGGTATAGGGAGCAGACCGTTGTGGAGGTGTGGCGTTCGATGTTTCGTCCGTTGGACCGAGGTGACTTCTTCGCGGCACCTGCAAGGTCAGCGATGCTTCTGTAGGAGCGAGGCTTGCCCGCGAAGGCTGCCTCACAGGCACCGCGTTTCCAACGGGCAGAAACAAAAATGCCAGGCGCGATGCCTGGCATTTTTTTGTAGCTCATCCGACGCGCTTTGGCGAATCAGAACGGCAGTTTCATACCCGGTGGCAGTTGCATGCCAGCGGTCATGCTGCCCATTTTGTCCTGGCTGTTGGCTTCGATCTTGCGCACGGCGTCGTTGACGGCGGCGGCGAACACCGCTTCGAGCATCTCTTTGTCGTCTTCGCTCAGGCCTTCAACCAGGCTCGGGTCGATGGTCACGCGCTTGACGTCGTGACGACCGGTCATCACCACGGTGACCATATCGCCGCCGGCTTTACCGGTGACTTCAGCGTTGGCCAGTTCTTCCTGCATCTTGGCCATTTTTTCCTGCATCTGCTGTGCCTGCTTCATCAGGCCGGCCATGCCACCTTTCATCATGGGAATCACCTCAAAAGTACTTGGATTTAAACAGCGCCCGGCCCTTGGGGCCAAACACCTTCAGTTATTAGCCCTGACTGACCAGGGCTTCGACAGGTTCAATAGTATCGTTGCGAACCACCGCACCGAACTGCTGCATCATTTGCTGGATGAACGGATCACCGTGAATCGACTCCTCCGCCTCGCGCTGACGGTTCGCACGACGACGGGAAGCGGCCTGGGCCGGGGTTTCCTGCTCCGGCTTGATCAGTTCCATGCTCAGGGTCAGGGTGCGCCCGTGAAACTGGTTCAACGCATCGTTGAGACGCCGTTGCTGGGTGGCGTTGAACAAGGCGCTGTGGGCCGGGTCCAGATGCATCAGCCAGTGGTCACCATCGACGGCGATCAGCGTGCAGTTGGCGGCGATGCTGCCGGTCATGCCAGAGATCGGCAGTTTCGGGAACAGTTCCAGCCATTGCAGGGCCAGGCCGGTGGCGGGCATGGCAGCCGGCTCAGGCTCGGGTTCCGGTGCTGGCTCGGCAGCATGTTCACTGGCCAGTTCATCGAGGTAGCTGTAGGCCGAATCCATGTCCGGCTCGATGTAGTCTTCGTCCAGCGGCGGCTCGTCATCCAGGTCCACGCCCGGGGTGGCGGCATCGACGTCGGCCACCGACGGTTCCGGGATCGGCGCTGCGGCCCACTCCGCCGCGTCCGGCACCACGCTGTCCGGCGTTGGCAACGGCATGGGCGGCAGATCAGGTTGTTCGCTGGCGGTTTCCAGGACCGGCTCGACGGCGTGTTGCTGGACGGGTTCCGGCTCGACCGGGTCATTCCACGGCAAGTCGACCGCCGCCTCGACCGCGACCGGCTCAACCACAGGCTCGGCCACCACAACGGGCGCCACCGGTTCAGGCGCTGGGGCAGGAATCGCCGCCGCGACGGGCTCAGGCGCTGGCGCAACGGGTGCAACGGGTGCAACTGCCGCAGCGACTACCGGTGCCACCACCGGCGCGGCAGCCACTGAATTTGCGGAATCAACTGTGGCCTGGCTGATCCCCACTGGCTTTAGCGGTTGCCTCGGGGCGTCCGCGGTGTCCGCCGGTCGGAACGCGAGCATTCGCAGCAGGACCATTTCGAAGCCACCACGAGGGTCCGGCGCCAGCGGCAAGTCGCGGCGGCCGATCAGCCCCATCTGGTAATAGAACTGCACATCTTCGGCCGGCAAGGCCTGGGCCAGTGCCAGCACCCGATCGCGGTCGCCATGACCGTTGTCGACGCCTTCAGGCAATGCCTGGGCGATGGCGACACGGTGCAGAACGTTGAGAATTTCCGAGAGCACACCATTCCAGTCCGGGCCTTGTTCCGCCAGATGGCGGACACCTTCGAGCAAGGCCTTGGCGTCGCCTTCGATCAGCGCATGCAGAACGTCGTAGACCTGACCATGATCGAGCGTGCCCAGCATCGCCCGCACGTCGGCAGCCATGACCTTGCCTTCACCGAAGGCGATAGCCTGGTCGGTCAGACTCATGGCGTCACGCATCGAGCCGTCGGCGGCGCGGCCCAGCAGCCACAGTGCGTCGTCTTCGAACGGCACGTTCTCGACGCCCAGGACGTGGGTCAAATGCTCGACCACACGCTCCGGGGTCATGTTCTTGAGAGAGAACTGCAGGCACCGCGACAGAATGGTTGCAGGAAGTTTCTGCGGGTCGGTCGTCGCCAGGATGAACTTGACGTAGGGCGGCGGCTCTTCAAGGGTTTTCAACAGCGCATTGAAGGAATGGCTGGAGAGCATGTGCACTTCGTCGATCAGGTAGACCTTGAAGCGGCCACGGCTCGGCGCGTATTGCACGTTATCGAGCAACTCGCGGGTGTCCTCGACCTTGGTCCGGCTCGCGGCGTCGATCTCGATCAGGTCGACAAAGCGGCCCTCATCGATTTCGCGGCACACCGAACACTCGCCGCACGGCGTCGAAGTGATACCTGTTTCACAGTTCAGGCATTTGGCGATGATCCGTGCGATGGTGGTCTTGCCGACCCCGCGCGTACCGGTGAACAGGTAGGCGTGGTGCAGCCGCTGGCTGTCCAAGGCATTGATCAGAGCCTTGAGCACATGGGTCTGGCCGACCATTTCGCGGAACGAGCGCGGACGCCATTTACGTGCAAGAACCTGATAACTCATCGAAAACCGTCGCAACGAAGGAACAGAAGCGGCTAATGCTAGCGGAGCAAGGCCAAAATTGCATCCGGTGCGCTCGTCTAATCTGGCTAAGATGCACTTTGGGGGGCTTTTATCGGCTCAGGTTTGCGACGTACCGGAGCGTTTATGCGTTTTGCCTTGGGGGCACTGCTGTGGATAAGTCTGAGCGTCGCCGCCGCCGAAGCGCCGCTGCGTTTTGTGGTGCCCGACAGTTGGGCGATGCCGATGGTGCAACTGGAACGCGGGCAAGTGACCCAGGGCATCCTGTATGACGTGATGCTCAGCCTGGCGACCCAGGTCGGCTTGCCGGCCGAATTTCATGTGTTGCCCCGGGCGCGAGTGCAAAGCGCCATGGAACACGGCGAGGTCGATATCCGCTGCTATGCCGCGCAGTCCTGGCTGCCGAATCAGTCCGGCGACTACCTCTGGAGCATTCCCCTCTGGTTTCAGCGCGACATGCTGATCAGCCGGCAGGATCCGCAGCCTTTGGTGGTGCCTGCGAACTTGTCGCGGCAAGCCATCGGTACCGTGCTCGGCTACTCCTACCCCACCTTGCAACCGCTGTTCAATGCCGACCGTTTGCACCGCGAAGACGCGCGCAACCAGGAACAAGTGCTGGAAAAACTCCACGCCGGGCGCTATCGCTATGCCGTGAGCAATCAATGGACACTGGACTGGTTCAATCAGCGCCTGTTACCCGACAAGCAACTCAAAGGCGTGGCGGTGCTGGAAGAACAGAGCGTCGGCTGCTACGTGCGCAATGACCCCAAGGTGCCGGTGCAACGCATACTGCGCACGTTGCTGCGAATGAAAATGTCGGGGGAGATTGATGACATTATCCGGCTTTATATCGGTTCGGGGCCTGGCACACTTTAAGCAAATCTTCTGATCAACACGAACCCCGTGGAAGCGAGCCTGCTCGCGATTGCGGTTTGCCATTCAACACTGATGGCGACTGCCAGATTGCTATCGCGAGCAGGCTCGCTCCTAAAGGGGATAAGTGTCGATTACAGAACTTCAGCCAACCTGATCCAGCGCTTGCCATTGCGGCGGCGCGACGAACCCCGCGACCCAACCCGGCACGTCGGCGGGGGGCATTGGCCGGGCGATGAAATAGCCTTGAGCCACTTCACACCCCAGTCGCAACAACAACTCACCGTGCTCGATACTTTGCAGTCCTTCAGCAATCACCTGCCGGCCAAACGCCCGGGCCAGACCGATCACCGCCGTGGCCAGCGCCAGATCATCGCGATCGTCCAGAATGTCACGCACAAACGACTTATCGATCTTGATGGTTTGGGTGCGCAATCGCTTGAGGTAGCTCAGCGACGAATAGCCAGTGCCGAAGTCGCCCAGTGAAAACTGCACCCCCAGCGCCTGACAGGCCTGCAAACAGTCGCTCACGTGCTGGATATTCTCGACCGCCACCGACTCGACGATTTCCAGGTCGAGCATCTGCGGCGCAATGTCGGCATGCCGGGCGAGGACGTGCCTGAGCCGGTCGACGAAATCCGCGCGCTGAAAATGCCGTGCCGCGATATTAATGCTGATCGGCCAGCCCTGCCCCGCCTGCTGCCAGTGGTGCAACTGCGTCAGCACCTGATCCATCACCCATTCACCGATGTCGACGATCAGGTCCGTCTCTTCCACAAACGGCAAAAACTCCCGGGCCGGCACCATGCCGTTTTGCGGGTGTTCCCAGCGCAACAGCGCCTCGAAGCCGACCACCACGCCAAGGCGCATGTTGACCTTGGGCTGGAAATGCAGACGCAACTCATCGGCGGCCAGCGCCTGGCGCACGCGTTCGACCGTCTGGTGAGTGGCCTTGACCTCCTGATCCCTGGACACGTCGAACAGATGGAATCGGTTGCGCCCGCGCTGCTTGGCCACGTACATGGCTTGATCGGCGTGACGCAGCAGGGTTTCGGCATCTTCATGGTCGAGTGGGAACAGCGTAACGCCGATGCTGGCGAACACATTGATGTCCTTGCCGTGCAAGGTATACGGCGCCGAAATCGCCCCCAGCACTCGGTTCAGCGCCGCGCGCAACTCCGGCAGATCCCGCACGTAACGCAACACCAGCACGAACTCGTCGCCGGCCAGCCGCGCCACGACATCTTCGCCACGCACGATGTGGCGCAAACGCTTGGCCACTTCAACCAATAATTGATCGCCACTGGCGTGACCGTAGCCGTCGTTGACCGCCTTGAACCCGTCAAGGTCGAGCATGCACACGGCGAGCGGGATGTTTTCCTTTCGGGAGAACTCCAACGCCTGATCCAGCAGATCCGAGAGGAACGCGCGATTGGGCAGCCCGGTCAGCACGTCGTGCCCGACCCGCCATTGCAGGGAATGCAACAACTGGCGTTTTTCGCTGATGTCGAAACGAATCGACAGGTATCGGTCGACCCGTCCGGTGTCGTCATTGAGCACGGGCACCATGGTGCTTTCGACCCAGTACAGACTGCCATCCTTGGCGCGATTGCAGATTTCGCCCTTCCAGACGTTGCCCAGCGCGATGGTGCGCCACATACCGGCGAAGAAATCAGCGGTGTGCACGCCGGAGTTGAGGAGACGGTGGTTCTGCCCGAGCAACTCGTCGCGGCTATAACCGGACACGGCGCAGAACTGATCATTGACGTGGGTGATCCGGCCACTCAGGTCCGTCTCGGAAAAAATGGCGGCGGCATCCACGGCCCTGCGGTATTTCTCATCCATGAATCAGGCTCGCTGTCGCTAGCGGTGGGACTGCGCAAACACGTGTTCACTCCATGACCCGCATTTGATGACCGCGCAGAACCGAAGATCGGCTAGTCTCAAAAACCTCGTGCAAGGCCGGCAAAGGAGCGCAATGCTGGCGGTTTGGCGTTGCCCATTTTCTGGAAACAGATCACCAATCACCCCTTATTGGCGGCGATTCTACGAAACGCATCACATTTTGCAAAGCAAGGTGATGGATCATGCGGTTGTCTAATGCGAAAATCTATCGTTAAGTTCTTGATTCTAAATGGGAATTGAGCGATGCAAATTTCAAGTTTGGGTCCGGCCATCCGACGCTACCGCAAGGTCGCGGGGCTTACTCAGGCTGAACTCGGCGAAAAAACCGGTTTTGACCCCAAAACCATCAGCCGCTTTGAAACCGGAACCTATACCCCCAGCGTCGAAGCCTTGTTCTTGCTTGCCGACGTGCTGGACGTAAAGCTGAAAGCCTTTTTCGCCGATATGGGTGATGAAGATGAACAGCGGGCGTATCTGTTCGGTGTCATCCATAAAGCCACCCCGAAGGATCTGGGAAAGCTGATCGCAGCGGTTGACCAGGCCTTGTCCAAGCCTTAGTGGTGGAAATGAAAAAGGAGGCCGACGTGTCTGATACGACACATCGGCCTCCTTTTTTATATTCATTCTAAAAATCAGGAACGACAAAAAACCGCCTGGATCAAGGGCCATGGCAGCAACACACACTAAGTATTTTCAGACCGAAAACGCGAGAGAGGGCTCGCGGTGCGTTATGGAGGCAACCCCACCAGCCACACCCCGGCACACAATGTTCCCGCTGTGGCTGCTTCCTTCCGGATCTGACCAGGTTCACGGGTAATCGTTGCGGGGGGACCGATGGGGTCACCATAACGACGCTCACCTGACGGCGAGCCGCGCCATTGTACCTATCTGGGACGAAGTTACAACCGTTGGGCGTAGATAAAAAATATGAGCGGGTTCAAGGACATGCAAAACCTTCGTTAAAGACGAATCTATTGCATGGTCGCTGCGCTTATCCAGACTGAACCTGGCTACAAAATTGGTTTTGCCCCCAAAACCATCAACGGCTTCAAAACCGGCATCTATATATCTGGCGTCGAAGCACTTTTTGCTTGCCAACGGCTGGGCGTGAAGCTGAAAGCCTTTTTCGCAGGACTGCGCGACGAAGCAGAGCAGCGGACATATCTGTTCTACGTCAGTTCAATCCATCTATACCGCTCATCTGAACTGTCAGAAATGACAGTAGACAAGAGTTGTACCGAAAACCACTTTAGTACCACGGATCGCCGCAGAGCTTTCTGCAGAACAAACAACCATAATTTATTGCTGGATACCCAAATGAAAAACGAATCACTGATCGCTTCAAACAAGACCCCCTTCAGTGTATTAACTTTAGAGACGCTTTCGTTATCACAGATCCTGTATACGCGAACCAGCATGACAGATCCGACCTGGAAGGTTATTGACACATGGCACGGCGGCGGCTTTAGCGGCCCATCAACAACTGAAATCCACTCAAATCTTTATGATTTAAATGTCCCCTATATCTCAAAATCAACCATCTTCGAGATGACCAACGCCACAACAAAAGGCGTATTTAATATAGAAAAAAATGGCAACCAGATTACTTACACCTCTATGAATTCACAGGGATCGGTCCATGCCCAATGGTACTGGGGCATTCCCGCACATGTAACACTTACAATCGGTAACCTGGAGCACCTTCCCTATGAAAATCCAACAAAATTCCATGAAGAGCACGGCATCCAATACCTGATAGCAGGGGGAGAGGTAAATAGCACTACCTCTACTGAGGGAAAAAAATCCATTGTAGTTCCAGACAACACTTATTTTTCTTTCATAACCAATACCAGCATGTACTTTTCAATAGTGGATAATCAGAGAGCGGCCATTTATCAGTTGATCAATGATAAATTGGTACAAATAGAAGACCGCATACTGCAAGGCTACGCATCTTCTGGCGGAAGTTACGGCCTTACCAGCAACAAAAACGTCCTTTACCCTGACGGCATATCGACTCTGCGCGTAAATGACGGCTTTTCGGAAAGCATGGCAGAAATCGAGTTTAATCATAATATCTACGATAGAACTGTTAAGATCTCGGTTAAATCACATACAGCTCGAATCTGTGAACTCAGAGATTCCACGATTATATTTGCGCTATAACTTTTCTGGTGAAATACGTCGTCAAAACAAGCGGTATTTTAACCGGGCAACAAGTACGTTGCCCGGTTAAAACTTAAACAGCAAAAAAAACCGCTCGACGCTAAATCAGCTAAGGAGACGCTGAACAATTAACCCGTCCGCACCGCCTCCATTTCCAGGCCAGTTTTTTCAACCTACCGGCCTTATTTTGCATTTTTAGGGCCGATTTTCGCCCTCATTTTGCAGATTTGCGGGTCAACCCCGCCTTTCAGAAGGATTTATCCCGCCGCCCGTTGCAAATACCGCTTGGCCAGCATCAGATTGGCCAACCCAAACAGACTGAACAACTGCGCCGTATTCTTTTCCAGCCCACGGTAGCGAACCTTGCGATGATTGAAGCGCACCTTGATTACCTGGAATGGATGCTCGACCTTGGCACGCAGCTGCGCCTTGGTGTATTCGATCTTGCGCTTGACCCGGTACAGCACACTGCCTTCGCCGTGCTGCTTGTAACTGCTTGGCCGGGCTGCAATCGACCAGATAACGTCCCGTTCGGCATGCTCCGGTCGCTTGGCCGCACCGGTGTATCCAGCGTCACCCGAAACATAGGTTTCGGCACCGTGCAGCAGTTGGTCGACCTGGGTGACATCGGCCACGCTGTGCACCAGCCCCGACGTGGCGTCGACACCAATGTGGGCCTTCATCCCGAAGTGCCATTGATTGCCTTTCTTGGCCTGATGCATCTCAGGATCACGCTTGCCTTCTCGGTTCTTGACCGAGGGCGGCGCGGCGATCAGGGTAGCATCGACGAAAGTGCCTTCCTTGAGCAGCAGACCCCGGCTGGCCAGATGCAGGTTAATCGTTTCAAACAGCACCCGCGTTAGCTGATGGGTTTCCAGCAAGCGGCGAAAATGCAGCAAGGTAGTGGCATCCGGTGCCGACTCGCGGCCCAGGTCGATGCCCATAAAACCACGGATGGCCTGGCTGTCGTAGACGGCAATCTCGCAACCTTCATCGGAGAAACCGAAACACTGCTGCACGACATACATGCGCAGCATGCGTGACAACCCAATCGCAGGGCGTCCGCGCTTGCCTGTGGTGTCGCTATAGAACGGCGCCACTTGCGCCTCCAGCTGTGCCCAGGGCACCAGCTGTTCAAGGTCAGCCAGGAAGCGATCTCGGCGAGTCTGCTTTTTCTTGCTGGTGTATTCGAGTTCGGAGAAGGTCTTCTGCACGCGCGTAACGCTCACGGAGAGGGTGGCTGGTTGAAGGTACTCAGTGTGCCAAGGGTGGGGGCGGTTGGCTATTTTTGCAGCGTCTCCCTAACAAGGAGAAACAAGCTAAATTTGGCAGACCTGCGAACGAAGGCCTGGCCGTTAGAGAGGCAGCTCCACCAGCCACACCCTGACATACAATGTCCCGCGATGGCTGGTCCCTTCCGGGCCTGATCAGGTTCACGGGCAATCGATGCAAAGGGAGCGACGGGGTCACCAAAACACAGAAGGTTGCGGTCTTTTGATCTTATTGCGCCAACACCTCATCCGCCCTGCCGCCCTCTTGCTGGATCACCAGGTGGATAAAGTGCAGTTTGGCGATGACCGCTGGTGGCAGGACGAACGGATAGAAATCCGGCTGACCCATGCTGCGCGACAGTTCATTGAGCATGCCGGCCAGTTCGATCCATGCGTTGACGAACGACAGGAACGCCGCGCCGCCGGGATGCTGTGGATCGTAGAGCGTGTCGAGCGGGAATGGCTGGTAGTCGAAATCCATCTCGCGCGCGCTCATGCCAAACCCCAGCGCCGTGTCCACCGCGTCCATCATGTGCAGGTAATGCGCCCAGGTTTCCGCCCAGTCTTCCCATGGATGCATGGTGGCGTAGGCGCTGACACATTGCTGCTGCCAGTCGAGCGGTGCGCCTTGCTGATAATGGCGTTCGAGGGCGTCGGCGTAGCTGAGACGCTCGTCGCCGAACAGGTTGCGGAACGGTTCCAGCCAATGACTGTTGGCGATCAGCCGGTCCCAGTAGTAATGCCCGACTTCATGACGAAAATGCCCGAGCAGCGTGCGATAAGGCTCGTGCATTTGCACCCGGACCTTTTCGCGGTGGGCGTCATCGGCTTCCTTGATATCGAGGGTGATCAGGCCATTGGCGTGCCCCGTGGTCGGCGGTTTGCCTTCCAGGTCAACACCGATGAAATCGAAGGCGAGACCGGTCTGTTCGTCGACGCTTTTGGGAATCACCTGCAATCCCAGGCTGATCAACTGCGCGACCAGACGCCGCTTGGCGGTTTCGACCTGACGCCAGCGTTCGTGGTTTTCGGCAATTGAGAGGTCAGGGATGGTGCGATTCAGGCTACAGGCGATGCACAGCGCATCATGGTCATTGGCGGCCAGCAGCCAATTACACGCCGCCGGGGAATCGAGGTTGGCGCAGCGCCGGAACAGGCCGGCTTCGGGGTCGGCGTCAAGCAACCAGGTATCCGCCAGCACACCCGGCTGCAGCGAGGACAGGCGACTCTGCTCCGGCTGATAGCCCAAGGCTGCCGAACAGGCCAGGCACTGGCTGTTGCGAAAGAAAAGCGACTGCCCGCAGCGGCACTGCCAGACCTTGCTGTTGCGCGAACTTCCACCCATGAAGGGCGCGGCGATGCGTGAGCTGAGCTGTTCGAAGAAGCGGTACATGGCGATCTCTCCCTGGGGCTTGCCAAGACTAGATCATTCCCCAGCGAGGATCGTTCCGTTTTCTGTGGCGAGGGAGCTTGCTCCCGCTCGGCTGCGAAGCGCTGCCCGAAGTCTTGGCGACTGCTGCGCAGTCGAACGGGAGCAAGCTCCCTCGCCACAGGTTGGGTGTCAGACAGAGATGCCGTGTTTTTTCAGGAAATCGACAAACGCCTCTTCATCTAGCACTTTCAGTCCCAATTCATTGGCCTTGGCCAACTTCGAACCGGCACCCGGCCCGGCCACCACGCAATGGGTCTTGGCCGACACCGAACCGGCCACCTTGGCCCCGAGGCTTTCGAGTTTGTCCTTGGCGATATCACGGCTCATCAATTCCAGCGAACCGGTCAGCACCCAGGTCTGCCCAGCCAGCGGCAGGCCTTCGACGACTTTTTTCTCGCTCTGCCAATGCATGCCGAAATCACGCAACTGCTGTTCAGCCGCCTCAGCTATCTGACGGTTTTCAGCAACCGCGAAAAACGCTCGAACCGAATTCGCCTGCTTCTCCGGCAAGGCCTGGCGCATGTCCAGCCAATCGGCGTTCATGACCGATTCCAGCGAACCAAACTTGTCCGCCAGCTTCTGCGCCCCGCCCGGCCCGACCGACGGAATGTTCAGCTTGTCGAGGAAACCGCCCAGCGTCGTGCTGGCAGCAAATTCGGCCCCCAGCTCGCCCTGATCCTGAATCTGCAGGCCGTGCTCGAGCAACTTCGCAATAACCTGCTGGTTATGCGCATCTTCAAAGAAGCTGTGAATCTCGTGAGCCACTTCCAGGCCGACATCCGGCAAGTACGTGAGCACTTGCGGCAACGCCTGCTGAACCCGCTCCAGTGAGCCGAGAGAGCGCGCCAGGACCTTGGCCGTCTCTTCGCCGACGTCAGGAATACCGAGGGCATAGATGAACCGTGCCAGGCTCGGTGTCTTGCTGTCCTTGATCGCGGCGAGCAGTTTATTGCTCGACAGCTCGGCAAAGCCTTCGAGATCGACAATGTCCTCGAACTTCAAGGCATACAGATCGGCGGGAGAACTCACCAGCCCCTCATCGACCAATTGCTCAACGCTCTTGTCGCCCAGGCCTTCAATGTCCATCGCACGACGGGAGACGAAGTGAATGATCGCCTGCTTGAGTTGCGCACCGCAGGCCAGACGACCGACACAGCGGTAAACCGCCCCTTCGCTGACGGTCTCGCGACCCTTGCTGCGCTTGACCAGTTGCGTGCGCTCGACATGCGAGCCGCACACCGGGCACTGCTGCGGAATCTGTACCGGACGCGCGTCGTCCGGACGGCGATCCATGATCACTTGCACCACTTGCGGAATCACGTCGCCCGCGCGGCGGATGATCACGGTGTCGCCGATCATCAGGCCCAGGCGAGCCACTTCGTCCATGTTGTGCAACGTCGCATTGGCCACGGTGACACCGGCGACCTTGACCGGCCTCAAGCGCGCTACGGGCGTCACGGCACCGGTGCGGCCGACCTGGAATTCGACGTCGAGCAGTTCGGTGAGCTCTTCCATGGCCGGGAATTTGTGGGCAATTGCCCAACGCGGTTCGCGCGCGCGAAAACCGAGCTCACGCTGGGACGCGATGCTGTTGACCTTGAACACCACGCCATCGATTTCATAGGCCAGGCCATTGCGGCGCTCACCGATGTCGCGGTAGTAATCCAGGCATTCATCAATGCCGTGCGCCAGTTTCAGCTCGCGACTGATCGGCAGGCCCCAGGTCTGCAGCTGCTTGAGATTACCGATGTGCGTATCGGCGATGTCCGCCGAAATCTGGCCGATACCGTAGCAGCAGAACTCCAGCGGACGGTTGGCGGTGATCTTCGAATCCAGCTGCCGCAAGCTGCCCGCCGCCGCGTTGCGCGGGTTGGCGAAGGTCTTGCCGCCGACCTCCAGCTGCGTGGCGTTCAGGCGCTCGAAACCGGCCTTGGACATGAACACTTCGCCGCGCACTTCCAGGGTCGCCGGCCAGCCGGTTCCCTGTAGCTTCAGCGGGATGTTGCGCACGGTGCGCACGTTGACGCTGATGTCTTCGCCGGTGGTGCCGTCGCCGCGCGTCGCACCGCGCACCAACATACCATCCTGATAAAGCAGGCTGACCGCCAGGCCATCGAGCTTGGGTTCGCAGCTGTATTCCACCGCCGCGCCGCCGCCAAACAGGTCGCCGGCCGGCAAGTCGAGACCTTCCGTTACCCGGCGATCGAACTCGCGCATGTCGCTTTCTTCGAAGGCGTTGCCGAGGCTGAGCATCGGCACTTCGTGGCGTACCTGGGTGAACGCCGACAGCGCCGCGCTGCCGACGCGCTGGGTCGGCGAGTCGCTGGTGACCAGCTCGGGATGGGCGGCTTCAAGGGCCTTGAGTTCATGGAACAAACGATCGTATTCGACGTCCGGAACGCTTGGCTCGTCTAGTACGTGGTAACGGTAGTTGTGCTGATCCAGCTCAGCGCGCAGCTCGAGAATACGGGTTTTGGCGGCGGTCATGGGTGTTCTCTCATAAAGCAAAAGAGCAGCCGAGGCTGCTCAATCTATTTTGCTGATCGTCCCGCGCACGGCGCGGGGACAACCTTTTGAATCAACGCTTCTGGGTCAGGGCGCGACGTTCGAATTCGACGATGCGCTGACGGTAATGCTCGATCGTCTGGGCGGTCAGCACGCTGCGCTGGTCGTCTTTCAGTTCGCCGTTCAGCTCCTGGGACAATTTGCGCGCCGCGGCCACCATCACGTCGAAGGCTTGCTTCGGATGACGCGGGCCTGGCAGGCCGAGGAAGAAGCTCACCGCCGGCGTGCTGAAGTGGTCGATGTCGTCCAGATCGAAGACGCCCGGCTTGACCGCATTGGCCATGGAGAACAACACCTCACCGTTGCCGGCCATGCTCTCGTGACGGTGGAAAATATCCATTTCGCCGAAACGCAGACCGCTCTCCAGAATGTTCTGCAACAACGCCGGGCCCTTGAAGCCGGCAGCGTCACGGCAGATCACGCTGATCACCAGCACTTCTTCGGCTTGCGGTTGTTCCTTGTCGCTGACCGACGGCGAGGACTTGGTGTCATCCGGGAAGTCGTCGTCACGGCTGCTGAAGCTCGGGCCGCCGTCCAGGTCCAGGCTGAGGTTCATGTCGCCCTGGGAAGGCTCGCCATGGCCACGCTTGCCGCGCTTGGAACCCGATTCACGCGGTTCACGGGCAGGCATGCTCACCGACGGCAGATCATGCTCGTCCAGTTGCGGTTCCTTATGCGTGTCCAGCACGCGGGGCGGGCCCAACAGCTCGGCGCTGGTGTCCTCGTCCGGCAGGTTGGACAAACTTCGGTCAAGACGGAATTTCAGTTTTCCCTTGCCGCCGCGCATGCGACGCCAGCCATCGAAAAGAATACCGGCAATGACAATAATGCCGATGACGATCAGCCACTCGCGCAGACCGATTTCCATGTAATCCCGTGCCTCTATAAAAAATGCTGAAAAATAAGGGGTTTACAACTCGTAAACCGCTTTAAAACGTGGCGCCAACTCTATGTTCTGACAGGCGTTTTGCCCACGTATACGAAAAATTGACATTAAACTAGCACGACCAAAGGCAACTTTACACCGTCTGTCACAATGGCTCGCGCGAATATGTCGATTGGCCAGCAAGTCAAGACAGGTAAAAAAGTCCTACAGACCAAAAATACTTGCCCTACAAGCACCGGCTCAGGCCTCCACCATCGCCATCGCCTCCTCGACATCCACTGCCACCAGACGCGAACAACCCGGTTCGTGCATCGTTACCCCCATTAGTTGATCGGCCATTTCCATGGCGATCTTGTTGTGGGTGATGTAGATGAACTGAACCGTCTGCGACATCTCTTTGACCAACCGTGCGTAGCGTCCAACGTTCGCGTCGTCCAGCGGCGCGTCAACTTCATCGAGCATGCAGAACGGTGCCGGATTCAACTTGAAGATCGCAAAAACCAGGGCCAATGCGGTCAGGGCTTTTTCGCCACCGGAGAGCAAATGGATGGTGCTGTTCTTCTTTCCTGGCGGCTGCGCCATGATCGTTACCCCTGTATCGAGTAGATCTTCGCCCGTCAGTTCCAAATACGCGCGCCCTCCACCGAAAACTTTTGGGAAAAGGGCCTGTAATCCGCCATTGATCTGATCAAAGGTATCTTTGAAGCGGTTTCGGGTTTCCTTGTCGATCTTGCGAATCACGTTCTCAAGCGTATCCAGCGCTTCCACCAGATCGTCGTTCTGCGCATCCAGATAACGTTTACGCTCGGATTGTTGCTGGTATTCGTCGATGGCCGCCAGGTTGATCGCACCGAGGCGCTGAATGCGCGCGGCAATGCGTTCGAGTTCTTCTTCAGCGTCTTTCTCGCTGGCCTCGGCGGTCAGCGTGGCGAGCACGCCATGCAGGTCGTAGCCATCCTCAAGCAACTGATCTTCGAGGGTCTTGCGTCGCACGGTCAGGGCTTGCCATTCCATGCGCTGGGTTTCCATCTGGCCACGGATCAACTGCGATTGCTGCTCGGCCTGGCTGCGTCGTTTTTCCGCATCACGCAATTCACGGTCAGCGTCTTCCAGAGCGATCTGAGCCGACTTCATTTCTTCGTCGACCGTCATGCGCTTATCGAGCAACTCTTCGAGTTTCAGGCGCAGCTCTTCCAGCGGTGCCTCGCCCTCCTCCAGATTGAGGCTCAGCTGTTCGCGTTTCTCGGTCAGGCGCTCGGACTGCATCTCCAGGCGTTCCAGCGCCTGACGCGTCGAGTCATGTTGCGCCTTGAGCGAGCCGAGGCGTACCGCCAACTGATGGGCGTGATCCTTGTGTTGCCGGGCTTCCTGACGCACGCGATCGAGTCGCTCGCGCAAGCTGTCGCGCTGGGCCAGCAGCAACTCGCGCTGCTCGGTGTCCAGCGCCATGGCGTCGAGGGCTTCCTGCAATTGCAGGCGCGCTTCGCCGATGTTTTCGTGCTCCAGTGCCCGTTGCTCAGCCAGCTCGGTGAGTTCTTCATCAAGGCGGGTTCGACGCAACGTCAGCTGCTCAACCTTGGCCTTGCCGGCCGACAACTGAGCTTTCAATTCACCTTGCTGACGCGCTTCGTCTTGCAGCAAACGGCGCAAATGTTCGCGACCGTTTTCCTGCTGGCGCTGCTGCGCCCTGAGCGTCTGAAGTTGGGTTTCCAGGGTTTCGACCGTGGCCTCGCGCTCTTCGCGCTCGATGCTCAGACGCTGGATTTCCTGCCCACGGGCGAGCACGCCGCTTTCCGCTTCGCTGGCACGGCGAACACGTAGAAAGTGTCGGCCAACCCAATAGCCGTCGCGACTGATCAAGCTCTGGCCGACACTCAGCTGACTGCGCAGGGCCAACGCTTGCTCAAGACTCTCAACCGGTTTGACCTGTCCCAGCCAGGGCGACAGATCGATCTGCGCTTCAACCTTGTCAAGCAGGCTGCCCGGTACGCGCACGCCATCACTGGCCGGGCTGAGCAAACGCAAATCGCCTTGGGCAAAACCGGCCAGATCGAAATCGCCGAAGTCGTCCACCAGCACCGCTTGCAGGTCGGCACCGAGCACGGTTTCCACCGCCAGCTCCCAACCCGCCTCGACTTTCAGTCCTTCGGCCAGACGCGGGCGGTCCGCCAGGTGCTGTTCGCGTAGCCATTGCGCGGTGCCGGTGCCCGGATCGAGCGCGGCTTGCTGCAAGGCTTCAAGGGACGCAAGGCGACCGTTGAGGCGCTGCAAATCACCCTGAGCCTGCTGCTGATTTTGCAGCGCTAATTGCAGTTCCTGACGCAGTTGCTCAAGGCGTTCGACCTGGGCCTCTTCGCTGGCCTGTAAATCTTCAAGCGTCGCTTCGCTCGCGGCCAGTTGCTCACTGAGCTCCATGATCGCCGCATCTTCCGGGTCCGCCGAGAGCAACGCGCGCTCTTCGCCAAGTCGCTTCTGGCGATCGGCCAGACGCTCCATGCTGGTTTCGAGTTGCTGAATGCGTGACTGCTGGACCTCGGACTGGCGACGCGGCTCGGCGGCCGTGAGGTTGAAGGTGTCCCACTGCTCCTGCCAGCCGTGCATGGTGGTTTCGGATTCTTCCAGCGCAGCGGCGGCTTCTTCGGCGGCGGCGCTGGTGACTTCCTGCTCCGGCGTGAGCATGTCCAGCTCTTCACCGAGGGTCAGCAGCAAGGTGCGGTCGTGGCCGAGGTGAGATTCGGTTTCCAGTCGCGCACGCTCGGCTTCTTTAAGATCATCCTGCAACTGCCGCAAACGCTGCTGACCGTGCTGGATGCTCTGCTCGACCCGGGCGATGTCGCCGCCGACCGAATAGAAGCGTCCCTGCACCAGATTGAAGCGCTCGGACAGATCATGGTGCCCGTCACGCAAGCGCTCGATGGCCGCATCGGCGTTGCGCTGTTCAGCGACCAACGCTTCGAACGTGACTTCCTGATTGCCAATGACTGCTTCGCGCTGCCCGACCTGTTCGTTCAAAGCCTGCCAGCGCAGGGCCGACAGCTGGGCCTTGAGCTGACGCTCCTCGCCTTTGTATTCCTGATACTTCTTGGCGGCCTCGGCCTGGCGATGCAAACGCTCAAGCTGACGCTCGAGTTCTTCACGCAAATCGGTCAGGCGGGCCAGGTTTTCATGGGTGCGACGGATACGGTTTTCGGTCTCGCGCCGACGCTCCTTGTACTTGGAGATGCCCGCCGCTTCTTCGATGAAGTTGCGCAGGTCTTCGGGCTTGGACTCGATCAGCTTGGAGATCATCCCCTGCTCGATGATCGAATAGCTGCGCGGGCCCAGGCCTGTGCCCAGAAAGATGTCGGTGATATCGCGACGACGGCATTTGGTGCCGTTGAGGTAGTAGGTGGTCTGGCTGTCGCGGGTCACTTTGCGGCGAATGGAAATTTCCGCATAGGCGGCGTATTCGCCAAGCAGCGTGCCGTCGGAGTTATCGAACACCAGCTCGATACTCGCCTGACTCACGGGCTTACGGCTGGTCGAACCGTTGAAGATGACGTCGGTCATCGACTCGCCACGGAGGTTCTTCGCCGAACTTTCGCCCATCACCCAGCGAACGGCGTCGATGATGTTCGACTTGCCGCAGCCATTGGGCCCTACCACGGCCGCCATGTTGCTGGGGAAGTTCACGGTGGTCGGGTCGACGAAGGATTTGAACCCGGCCAGTTTTATGCACTTGAGCCGCACGCTTAAGCGTCCGTCAGGGCAGAAACCACCAGATCGCAACTGCGCTGGGCATAGGCCGTCAGCACTTCGCGGATCAGCGGAAAGTCACGGGCCAGCACGGCGGCCAGCAAACGTTCGAACAACTCCAGGAACTCGCTCATCGACGCCTTGCGCTGGTCCAGGGCGAGGAAGTACGCACGGCTCATCGCCGGTTGCAGGTTCTCGACGGTTTCCTGCAAGTACGGATTGTTGGCAAACGGGTACGCGGCGCGCATCACATTGAAGCTGTCGTCGACGAAGGTGCGGATGTCCTGACGCTCATAGCTGGCGGCCAGGCGCTGCTGGATCTGCACGAACGGCGCCATGTCAGACTGGACCTGCCAGCCTTTGGCGACGGCGTTGCCGAGCAAGATGTACAGCTCGCTCATCAGCGTGCACAGGCTCTGCACCTTGTGTGCGGTGAGTTCGGTAACGTGGGCACCGCGGCGCGGCAGGATCGCGATCAGGTGGCGGCGCTCGAGGATCAGCAAGGCTTCGCGGACCGAACCGCGGCTGACATTGAGGGCCAGCGTGACCTTCTGTTCCTGGATGCGCTCCCCGGGCTTCATTTCGCCACGAATGATGCGTTCGGCGAGGTGGTGAGCAATTTGCTCGGCGAGGCTGTCCGGCGCCTTGAACGTCATGGTTGTCCTTCAAACTCTTCGATCTGCACAAGCGGCGCAGTGTAGCGCACATGAAGGGTCATGGCGGAGTGCCCACTCAGCGGTTTTTGGCACGAATCAAGCAAAAAGCAGGCTAACCCGCGAGGGTCAATAATGAAGGAACGAGTCGTTGATCGACAAAATGGCGTTTCCTGACCTTTAAGTCAGAAAATCATTGACCGCAAAGTCAGACCTGATAAATTCGGGCCAAGTCGGTTAACAACAATAATGAGTCTGCGAGGCCTTCCGTGATCCAGTTTTTACTTAACCAGGAACTCCGTAGCGAGCACGCCCTGGACCCAAACCTGACCGTGCTCAATTATCTGCGCGACCATGTGGGCAAACCCGGCACCAAAGAAGGCTGCGCCAGCGGTGACTGCGGCGCCTGTACCGTGGTGGTCGGCGAGCTGCAAACGGATGACGATGGCCGCGAATACATTCGCTATCGCAGCCTCAACTCGTGCCTGACGTTCGTGTCGTCATTGCACGGTAAACAACTGATCAGCGTCGAAGACCTCAAGCACCAGGGCGAGCTGCACAGCGTGCAGAAAGCCATGGTCGAGTGCCACGGCTCGCAATGCGGCTTCTGCACCCCGGGCTTCGTGATGTCGCTGTTCGCGCTGCAAAAGAACAGCGATCAGCCCGACGCCCACAAGGCCCACGAAGCGCTGGCCGGCAACCTCTGCCGCTGCACCGGCTATCGGCCGATTCTGGCCGCCGCCGAACAATCCTGCTGCGGCAAGCAAGCGGATCAGTTCGATGCGCGCGAAACCGATACCATCGCCCGCCTGAAAGCCATCGCCCCTACCGACATCGGCGAACTCAACAGTGGCGACAAGCGCTGCCTGGTGCCGCTGACCGTGGCCGATCTGGCCGACCTCTACGATGCTTATCCACAGGCCCGGCTGCTGGCCGGCGGTACGGATCTGGCATTGGAAGTCACCCAATTCCATCGCACGTTGCCGGTGATGATCTACGTCGGCAACGTCGCCGAAATGAAGCGCATCGAGCACTTCGATGATCGTCTGGAAATCGGCGCCGCCACCGCCCTCTCCGATTGCTACGAAGCCTTGAAAGCCGAATACCCGGACTTCGGCGAATTGCTGCAACGCTTCGCCTCCTTGCAGATCCGCAACCAGGGCACCCTCGGCGGCAACATCGGCAACGCCTCGCCGATTGGAGACTCGCCACCGCTGCTGATTGCCTTGGGCGCGCAGATCGTTTTGTGCAAAGGCGAAACCCGTCGCACCCTGGCGCTGGAAGATTACTTCATCGATTACCGCGTCACCGCGCGCCAGGAAAGCGAGTTCATCGAGAAGATCATCGTGCCGCGTGCCAGCGCCGAACAATTGTTCCGCGCCTACAAAGTGTCGAAACGTCTGGACGATGATATTTCCGCTGTTTGCGCCGCGTTCAACCTGCGCATCGACAACGGCGTGATCGCCGACGCCCGCGTGGCGTTCGGCGGCATGGCCGCGATTCCGAAACGTGCGAATAACTGCGAAACCGTGTTGCTCGGCGCGCCGTTCAATCACGCCACCGTCGAACGCGCCTGCGCCGCACTGGCCGAAGATTTCACGCCGCTCTCGGACTTCCGCGCCAGCAAGGAATATCGCCTGCTCAGCGCGCAGAACCTGCTGCGCAAATACTTCATCGAACTGCAAACACCGCACATCGAGACTCGGGTGACCGCTTATGTCTAACCATCACGCCGTAGAGAAGACCCAGGCCGAACTGGCTGAACTGTTCGCCAAGGACCTGACCACCGGTGTCGGCCGCAGCGTCAAGCACGACAGCGCCGCCAAACATGTGTCTGGGGAAGCGCAGTACATTGACGACCGTCTGGAATTTCCGAACCAGCTGCACGTTTACGCACGCCTCTCGGACCGCGCCCACGCGAAAATCATCAGCATCGACACCAAGCCCTGCTACGCCTTCGAAGGCGTGCGCATCGCCATCACCCACAAAGACGTGCCAGGCCTGAAAGACATCGGCCCATTGCTGCCGGGCGATCCATTGCTGGCCATCGACGATGTGCAATTCGTCGGTCAACCCGTACTGGCCGTTGCCGCAAAAGACCTGGAAACCGCACGCAAAGCCGCCATGGCGGCGATCATCGAATACGAAGATCTCGAGCCGGTGCTGGACGTGGTCGAAGCCCTGCGCAAACGCCACTTTGTGCTCGACAGCCACACCCATCAGCGCGGCGATTCGGCCGGCGCATTGGCGACTGCCGAACACCGCATTCAAGGCACGCTGCACATAGGCGGCCAGGAACACTTCTATCTGGAAACCCAGATCTCGTCGGTGATGCCGACCGAAGACGGCGGGATGATCGTCTACTGCTCGACCCAGAACCCCACCGAAGTGCAGAAACTGGTGGCTGAAGTGCTGGACGTGTCGATGAACAAAATCGTCGTCGACATGCGCCGCATGGGCGGTGGTTTCGGCGGCAAGGAAACCCAGGCTGCGAGCCCGGCGTGCCTGTGCGCAGTCATCGCCCACCTCACCGGCCAGCCGACCAAGATGCGCCTGCCGCGGGTCGAAGACATGTTGATGACCGGCAAGCGTCACCCGTTCTACGTCGAGTACGACGTCGGCTTCGACAGCACCGGTCGCCTGCACGGCATCGCCCTGGAACTGGCCGGCAACTGCGGTTGCTCGCCGGACCTCTCGGCGTCGATTGTCGACCGCGCGATGTTCCATGCCGACAACTCGTACTACCTGGGCGATGCGACCATCAACGGTCACCGCTGCAAGACCAACACCGCGTCGAACACCGCATACCGTGGCTTCGGTGGCCCGCAAGGCATGGTCGCCATCGAAGAAGTGATGGACGCGATTGCCCGCCATCTGGGCCTCGATCCGCTGGCGGTGCGCAAGGCCAACTACTATGGCAAGACCGAGCGCAACGTCACCCATTACTACCAGACCGTCGAGCACAATATGCTCGAGGAAATGACCGCCGAACTGGAAGAAAGCAGCCAGTACGCCGAACGCCGCGAAGCGATTCGTCGCTACAACGCCAACAGCCCGATCCTGAAAAAAGGCCTGGCGCTGACCCCGGTGAAATTCGGTATTTCCTTCACCGCCAGCTTCCTCAACCAGGCCGGTGCGCTGATCCACGTCTACACCGATGGCAGCATCCACCTGAACCATGGCGGCACGGAAATGGGCCAGGGTTTGAACACCAAGGTGGCGCAAGTCGTAGCCGAAGTGTTCCAGGTGGAAATGGACCGCGTGCAGATCACCGCGACCAACACCGACAAGGTGCCGAACACCTCGCCGACCGCTGCCTCCAGCGGTGCCGACCTCAACGGTAAAGCCGCACAGAACGCCGCGGAAATCATCAAGAAACGCCTGATCGAATTTGCCGCCCGGCAGTACAAGGTCAGCGAAGAAGACGTGGAGTTCCACAACGGTCACGTGCGGGTTCGCGATCACATCCTGACCTTCGAAGCGCTGATCCAGCAGGCGTATTTCGCCCAGGTGTCGCTGTCGAGCACCGGCTTCTACAAGACCCCGAAAATCTTCTACGACCGCAGTCAGGCCCGTGGTCGACCGTTCTATTACTACGCCTTCGGTGCAGCCTGTTGCGAGGTGATCATCGACACCCTGACCGGCGAGTACAAAATGCTGCGCACCGACATCCTCCACGACGTCGGCGACTCGCTGAACCCGGCCATCGACATCGGCCAGGTCGAGGGCGGTTTCATCCAGGGCATGGGCTGGCTGACCATGGAAGAACTGGTGTGGAACAACAAAGGCAAACTGATGACCAACGGCCCGGCCAGCTACAAGATCCCGGCCGTGGCCGACATGCCGCTGGACCTTCGGGTGAAGCTGGTAGAAAACCGCAAGAACCCGGAAGACACGGTGTTCCATTCCAAGGCTGTGGGTGAGCCGCCGTTCATGTTGGGTATCGCATCGTGGTGTGCGATCAAGGACGCCGTGGCCAGTCTGGGCGACTACAAGCATCAACCGAAAATCGACGCACCGGCGACTCCGGAGCGGGTGTTGTGGGGCTGTGAACAGATGCGGCAGCTGAAGGCGGCGAAGGCCGTCGAGGCAGAGCCGGAGTTGGCTTCGCTCTAGACCGAGGCGCGCCCTTCGCGAGCAGGCTCGCTCCCACAGTTGATCGCATTCCCCTGTGGGAGCGGGCTTGCCCGCGAAGAGTCCCGAACAGACAACAAAGATGTCGAGGTGAAACATGTACAACTGGATCGACGCCCTCGCCGACCTGCAATCCCAGGGTGAACCCTGCGTGCTGGTGACCATCATCGAAGAGCTCGGCTCGACGCCGCGCAATGCCGGATCGAAAATGGTCATCAGCGCCACCCAGGCCTACGACACCATCGGTGGCGGGCACCTGGAATACAAAGCCATGCAGATCGGCCGCGAGATGCTGGCCAGCGGCAAGCAGGACACGCACCTGGAGCGCTTCAGCCTCGGCGCCAGCCTCGGCCAGTGCTGCGGCGGCGTGACCGTGCTGCTGTTCGAACCGATGGGCCAGGTCCAGGCGCAAATCGCTGTGTTCGGCGCCGGCCATGTCGGCCGGGCGCTGGTGCCGCTGCTCGCCAGCCTGCCCTGCCGGGTGCGCTGGATCGATTCGCGGGAAGCGGAATTCCCCGAGCAGATCCCCCACGGCGTGCGCAAAATCGTCGCCGAAGAACCGGTGGATGAAATCGACAATCTGCCCGCCGGCAGCTACTGCATCGTCATGACCCACAACCACCAGCTCGATCTCGAACTCACCGCCGCGATCCTCAAGCGCAACGACTTCGCCTACTTCGGCCTGATCGGTTCGAAGACCAAACGGGTGAAGTTCGAACACCGCCTGCGGGACCGTGGTTTCGACAGCGCCGTGCTGCAACGCATGCGCTGCCCGATGGGCATCGGCGAAGTCAAAGGCAAGTTGCCTGTGGAAATCGCCATCTCCATCGCCGGCGAAATCATCGCCACCTATAACGCCAGTTTCGGCCAGCAAACTGCCCGCGCCGGATCATCGATCGCCAAACTACTGCCTGCATCACGCCGCAGCCAAGCCTCCCACTGAGAAAGCTCATGCCTCTGACTCGCAAAGCCTACCGCGCCGCCATCCTGCACAGCATCGCCGACCCCGCCGAAGTGGGCATCGAAGCCTCGTATGAGTATTTCGAAGACGGCCTGCTGGTGGTCGATAACGGCCAGATAAGCGCCCTTGGTCACGCCAGCGACTTGCTGCCGACCCTGCCCGCCGATATCGAGATCACTCATTACCAGGACGCGCTGATCACCCCGGGTTTCATCGACACTCACATTCATTTACCGCAAACCGGCATGGTCGGCGCTTACGGCGAGCAGCTGCTGGACTGGCTCAACACCTACACCTTCCCGTGTGAAAGCCAGTTTGCTGACAAGACTCACGCTGATGAAGTCGCGGACATTTTCATCAAGGAACTGCTGCGTAACGGCACCACCACGGCGCTGGTGTTCGGCAGCGTTCACCCGCAATCGGTGAACTCGTTTTTTGAAGCCGCCGAGCAGCTGGACCTGCGGATGATCGCCGGCAAGGTGATGATGGACCGCAACGCCCCGGACTACCTGACCGATACCGCCGAATCCAGCTACGTGGAAAGCAAGGCGCTGATTGAGCGCTGGCACGGCAAGGGCCGCCTGCATTACGCGGTGACCCCGCGCTTCGCCCCCACCAGCACCCCGGAACAACTGACCCTCGCCGGCCAGTTGCTCAGCGAGTACCCCGACCTGTACATGCAGACCCACATCAGCGAAAACCTCAAGGAAATCGAGTGGGTCAAGGAACTGTTCCCCGAGCGCAAGGGCTACCTCGACGTTTACGACCACTACCAATTGCTCGGCGAGCGCTCGGTATTCGCCCACGGCGTGCACCTGTGCGATGACGAGTGCGCGCGGCTGGCGCAGACGGGTTCGGCGATTGCTTTCTGCCCGACCTCGAACTTCTTCCTCGGCAGCGGCCTGTTCAATTTGCCGATGGCCGAGAAGCACAAACTCAATGTAGGCCTGGGCACCGACGTGGGCGGCGGTACCAGTTTCTCGCTGCTGCAAACGTTGAACGAAGCCTACAAGGTCATGCAGCTGCAAGGTGCGCGCCTGAGTCCGTTCAAATCGCTGTACCTGGCGACCCTGGGCGGTGCGCGTGCGCTGCGCCTGGAAGACAAGATCGGCACGCTGAATCCGGGCACCGACGCGGACTTCCTGGTGCTGGACTACAATGCCACGCCGCTGCTGAGCTATCGCTTGAAGCAGGCCAATAACATTGCCGAGACGTTGTTTGTATTGATGACGCTGGGGGATGACCGGACTGTGCTGCAGACCTATGCGGCGGGGAATCAGGTGCATCAGCGCTAAGCTATTCCGGGCATAAAAAATCCCCCGCAATCGATGGTTGCGGGGGATTTTTTTTGCTTTTGAAGCCGCCTTCGCGGGCAAGCCTCGCTCCTACAAGGGCTTCGCGTTAAACCTGTAGGAGCGAGGCTTGCCCGCGAAGGCCGCACCTCGATCTTTCAAAGCTTGACCGCTGGCCGCCCTGGCTTTTTGGTCTGCAATAAATGCGAGAACACCGCATGCAAATCATCCGACGCGCTTTCCTCGTCGAGGTTGAGTTTGCTGTCGATGTGATCCATGTGATGCATCATCAGGTTCACCGCCAACTCGCCGTTGCGCGCTTCGATGGCGTCGATCAGTTGGGTGTGCTCGTCGTAGGAACAGTGGGAGCGGTTGCCGCTTTCGTACTGGGCGATGATCAACGACGTCTGGGACACCAGGCTGCGCTGAAAGCTGATCAGCGGCGCATTCTTCGCCGCTTCCGCCAGCTTCAGGTGGAATTCGCCCGACAGGCGGATGCCGGCGCCGCGATCGCCACGGGAGAAGCTGTCGCGCTCATCGTTGACCATTTGCCGCAACTCGGCAATCTGCTCGGCGGTCGCGTGTTGAACCGCCAGTTCAGTGATCGCCCGCTCCACCAGACGCCGCGCCAGGAACACCTGGCGGGCCTCTTCAACACTGGGGCTGGCAACCACGGCGCCACGGTTCGGACGCAGCAGCACGACGCCTTCATGAGCCAGGCGCGACAGTGCACGGCGAATGATGGTGCGACTGACCCCGAAAATTTCCCCCAGCGCTTCTTCGCTCAACTTGGTGCCGGGCGCCAGACGCTGTTCGAGGATGGCCTCGAAGATATGCGCGTAGACAATATCGTCCTGGGTACCGCTGCGGCCGGCTTTGCCTGCTCGCGGTTGTTTCTTTAGGGGCTGCAACTGTTCGTTCATGGGCACTCGAGTCGGGAGAACTGCGGCGAATTGACCGTGACTGTAATACGGCACAGTGGGTCGCTGGCAAGTATCGCGTAATAAACAGCACGATTGTACACAATGGATGGTGGCAACACGACTGTACGGCTGTTTGTCGCGTCTGCTGTATCGCAACGGTTGGTTACTTTTGAGTTTAGGCTTGAATCCATAAATTTGAGATCCGTACAAACTCAGTGGCGAGGGAGCTTGCTCCCGCTGGGCTGCGAAGCGGCCCCAAAACCAACCTGATCGCAGCTTCAATCAAAACGTGTCAGCAGGGTTTACGACGGCTTCGCCGCCGAGCGGGAGCAAGCTCCCTCGCCACAAAAGCCACGCTGAAGTCACCGTTAGCCATAAGGAACACCGCTGTCATGAACGACGCCACGCACACGCAGCTTCGCCCCTTGGCCGATACGTCACCGTCGGCGATTGTCGCCGGCTTCATCGCGATGATGACCGGCTACACCAGCTCCCTGGTCCTGATGTTTCAAGCCGGACAAGCGGCGGGCCTGACCAGCGGGCAGATTTCGTCGTGGATCTGGGCGATCTCGATTGGCATGGCGGTGTGCTCGATCGGCCTGTCCCTGCGTTATCGCACGCCGATCACCATCGCCTGGTCGACCCCCGGCGCGGCGTTGCTGATCACCAGCCTGGGCGGCGTGAGTTACGGCGAGGCCATCGGTGCCTACATCACGTGCGCGGTGCTGGTGACGATTTGCGGCCTGACCGGCAGCTTCGAACGGCTGGTGAGAAAGATTCCGGCATCATTGGCCGCCGCCCTGCTGGCGGGGATTCTGTTCAAGATTGGCAGTGAAATCTTCGTCGCCGCGCAGCATCGCACCGGGCTGGTGCTGGGGATGTTCTTCACTTATCTGCTGGTCAAGCGCCTGTCGCCTCGCTACGCGGTGCTCGCAGCGTTGCTGATCGGCACGGCGCTGTCCGGGTTCATGGGGCTGCTGGACTTCAGCGGTTTCCATCTGGAAGTGGCGACGCCGGTCTGGACCACGCCGCACTTCTCCCTGGCCGCGACCATCAGCATCGGTATTCCGTTATTTGTGGTGGCGATGACTTCGCAGAATATGCCCGGCATCGCGGTATTGCGCGCCGACGGCTACACCGTGCCCGCCTCGCCATTGATCACCACCACCGGCATCGCCTCGCTGCTGCTGGCGCCGTTCGGCTCCCACGGGATCAACCTGGCAGCCATCAGCGCGGCGATCTGCACCGGGCCGCATGCCCATGAGGATCGCAACAAGCGCTACACGGCGGCGGTCTGGTGCGGGATTTTCTACGGGATTGCCGGGGTGTTCGGCGCAACGCTGGCAGCGTTGTTCGCGGCGCTGCCTAAAGAGCTGGTGCTGTCGATTGCGGCGCTGGCACTGTTCGGCTCGATCATCAATGGCCTGAGCATTGCCATGACCGAAGTGAAAGAGCGGGAGGCGGCGTTGATTACCTTTATGGTCACGGCGTCGGGGCTGACGCTGTTTTCCATTGGGTCGGCGTTCTGGGGGATTGTCGCGGGGGTGTTGACGCTGGTGATTCTGAATTGGCGCAAGGGCTGAGGGACCCGACATCGACTTCGCAGGCCAAGCCATGCACCTGCAAAAAGCAGGCATAAAAAAACGGCGACCCTTGGGTCGCCGTTTTTCATGACATCAAGCTACCGGATTGATCGGCTTTTCCGGGTACCAGACGTCGATCAGCGGGCTGACGGTTGCTTCGGTCAGTTCGCTGCGGCCCTTGAGCCAGGCTTCAACAGCAGCGCGCTGCTCTTCGGACACCGAGCCACGCTTCTGCAGGCAAACCAGACCGAAGTCGTCGCCGCCAACATAACCCAGACCGTTGGCTTCCATGGCTTCTTTCAGGAACGCGTCGAGGAAAGCATCAATGGCTTCATCAGCCAAATCTTCTTTGAAATCCAGGTTCAGTTCGAAACCCAGCTCTTGAAATTCATCGACGCACAGTTTTTTGCGCAGACGCTGGGAACGGTTAGTCGCCATTGGAACAATCCTCATAAGTAATAACGGGCGGCACTTTAGCAGTTTAAGCCGCTAATTGCCCGACTCTCTGGGGCGCGTCGCTGACCGTCGGTAAAAAAATTGCGGATTAGAAGGCCACGGCAAGGCACAAGCCGTTGCACCTTGGGGCATAATGCCGACACTTTCATGACCACTGAGGGAATTTATTTTCATGCCCTCGCCTTTTTTCCCCTCGAATGCAGGGTTCAATTTCACATGATCAAATCTTTGCGTCCCTTGTTACTGGCCGGTTTCCTTCTTCCTCTGGCCTTCTCCGTTTCCGCCGCCACCATCAACACCGGTCTGTCACCCAACGTAGAAAAGGCCCTGAAGGCCAGCAAGCTTCCGGACAACGCCCTGTCGCTGGTGATGATCCCGCTGAACGGCCCGGGTACACCGACCATTTACAACGCTGACGTTTCGGTCAACCCGGCTTCGACCATGAAGCTGGTAACCACCTATGCGGCGCTGGAAATGCTCGGCCCGAACCATCAGTGGAAAACCGAGTTCTACACCGACGGCACCCTCAGCGGCGGCATCCTCAACGGCAACCTCTACCTCAAGGGTGGCGGCGATCCGAAACTGAACATGGAAAAGCTCTGGCTGCTGATGCGTGATTTGCGCGCCAACGGCGTGACGCAAATCACCGGCGACCTGGTGTTGGATCGTGGCTTCTTCGTGCAACCGCAACTGCCTGAGTTCAACGACGATGGCAATGACGACAACAAGCCGTTCCTGGTCAAGCCTGATTCGCTGATGGTCAACCTCAAGGCCTTGCGCTTCGTGGCACGCAACGACAATGGCCGGGTCCTGGTGTCGGTCGAACCGCCGATTGCCAGCATCAAAGTTGAAAACCAGGTCAAAGCAGTCAATTCCAAGCAATGTACCGGTGGCGTGCGTTACAACCCGGTGACCCAGGCCGATGGCAGCGTGACGGTGACGGTCGGCGGTCAGTTGGGCGAAGGCTGCAGCTCGCAGACTTATCTGTCGCTGCTTGACCACGCCACCTATACCGCGGGTGCCGTGCGGGCGATCTGGAAAGAACTGGGTGGCAGCATCCAGGGCAGGGACCGTCTGGCGCCAACGCCGAGCAACGCCAAGGTGCTGGCCCGGGCCTACTCGCCGGATCTGGCGGAAATCATTCGCGACATCAACAAATACAGCAACAACACCATGGCTCAGCAGTTGTTCCTGAGCCTGGGCCAGAAATTCCGCACCGACGCCGACGGTGACGACGCCAGGGCTGCCCAGCGTGTGGTGCGTCAGTGGCTGGCGAAGAAAGGCATCACCGCGCCGCACCTGGTGATGGAGAACGGCTCCGGCCTGTCTCGCGCCGAACGCGTGAGCGCTCGTGAAATGGCGGCGATGCTGCAAGCCGCGTGGCGCAGTCCCTATTCCGCCGAATTCATCAGCTCGATGCCGATTGCTGGCACCGACGGCACCATGCGTAAACGCCTGAAAACCACGGCAATGCGCGGCGAAGCTCACGTCAAGACCGGCACCCTGAACACCGTGCGCGCGATCTCCGGTTACAGCCGTGACGTCAACGGCAACACCTGGGCGGTGGTGGCGATCCTCAACGACAAGGCCCCGTTTGGCGCATCGTCGGTGCTGGATCAGGTGCTGCTGGACCTGTATCGCCAGCCGAAAGTGCCGGAAACGGCTTCGGTGCTCTGACCCGATCTACGCGACACCACAGATCCAATGCAGGAACGAGCCTGCTCGCGATGACGGCGGCACATCCAGCAATGATGTGACTGACAGACCGCCATCGCGAGCAGGCTCACGCCCACAGGGGTCAGCATGAAGGCTTAGTTCATCTCTGCTTCAACGCGATCCCGTCCCGCCTGCTTCGCCGCATAAACCCCAGAATCCGCCCGCAGCAACAGCGCATCCGCGCCCTCCCCGACTCGCCAACTGGCGATCCCGAAACTCGCGGTCACGACCCCGACGCCTTCGATCGGTGAACTGCGCAAGGCTTGCCACAGTTGCAAGGCCAGCACGTGGGCCTGTTCGCCGCCGATGTCCGGGCACAGCACCATGAATTCTTCGCCACCCAGGCGGCAGAACACGTCGGTACGTCGCAGACGATGGCCGATGCGCTCGCACACGGCCTGCAACACCCGATCACCCACGGCGTGGCCATGCTGGTCATTGATGCGCTTGAAGTGGTCGATGTCGAGCATGATCACCGACAACTCGCCACCCCCGCGCTCGACCCGAGCCATTTCGGTGGTCAGGCGCTCTTGAAAGTAACGGCGGTTGTGAATTCCGGTCAGGGAGTCGGTAATCGACAGCGCCCGCAGTTCTTCTTCCACCCGTTTCAGGTCGGAAATGTCCGAGATATAGCCATGCCAGAGCACGCCGCCGCCCGGCAGTTCCTCCGGGGTCGCCTCGCCGCGAACCCAGCGCAGACCGCGCTGCGGCAGTTGTACCCGGTACTCCTCGCGCCACGGGCTGAGCGTATTCGCCGATGCGCGTATCGAGTCGCGAACGCGGGTTGAGTCCTGGGGATGAATCCGCGTGAAAATCGCTTCGGCGTTGAGCAGCAAAACGTCCGGCTCGAGTTCATAGATCTCGCGAATCCCGTCGCTGGCGTAGATCACACTGAAACGGCCGTCGAATTCCATCTTGAATTGATAAATGCCACCGGGCACATGGGCGCTGAGCTTTTTCAGCAACAGGTCTCGGGCGGCCAGGGCCTCGTGGACACGCTTGCGTTCGGTGATGTCGATGCAGATCGCCAGATGCCCGACCCACAGGCCTTGCTCGTCGAGCACCGGGGTCGCGAGCATGTTCACGGTCAAATGGCTGCCGTCCTGACGGACCAGCGTCCACTCCCGCGCTTCATGACCGCCCTCTTCTCCACCTTCGACCAACATCGCCTGGCAGGTCGGAATTGGCTTGCCATAGCGCGCACTCAATTCCGCCGAGCGTGCGACCAGCTCTCGGGGAAAGTGAAGGTTTTCCAGGGTCATGCGCCCCACCACTTCAGCGCTGGAGTAACCCAGCATTTGCTCGGCCCCGGCGTTGAAGGTGTTGATGACACCTCGCAGGTCAGTGGCGATGATCGCCACTTGCGTCGCAGCATCCAGCACGCCGCGCAACTGGCCGTGAGTGCCGCGCAATTCCTGCTCGCGGGCGTGCAGCTCCTGGGTGCGCTGCTCGACCATTTTCAGTGCGCGCTGGCGTTGGCTGACCAGCACGTAGAGCAACGCACTGAGCAGCACACTGAGCAAGCCACCGAGCACCACCAGGCTGGTCACCGAGGAATGGTTGGCTTTCAGAAAGGCTTCGCTGGGCAGGATATCGACTTGATAATCGTGGTCGGCCATACGCAACAGGCGTGTCGCGGACAATTCACTGGGCGCAGGCGGGTTAGAGGACTCGTAAAGCACTTCATGCTGATCGTCGGTGGACAGATCGAGGATGCGTACCGAGAGATAGTCATAACTGGCCTCCGGCAACCCGTCCGCCAGCAACTGGCGCATGCTGATCACGGCCATGACATATCCGTAGGGTTTCATGTCCGCCGTCGCCGCATCACGCTGACGCTTCACCGGCGCCACCAGCAGCACGCCACGCGCATACGCCGGCTCGATGCCGACCAGATGCATCGGCTGCGAGACGGCCATGCTGCCCAGTTTGTCCGCCCGATCAAGGGTGGCGCGGCGTAACGGCTGGGCAAACAAGTCGTACCCCAGCGGCGAGCCGAGTCGGCTTCGGGTCTGGCTGTAGCGCACCGCCACGTATTCATCCCGCTCGGCAGCCAATTGCAGCTGGCCCTCGGCATTGAGCTCACGCAGAGTGAAGTCGCTCAAACCGTCTTCTTCACGCACCTTGCGCTCGAACGCCGCCCGCTCGGCACGGGTGACCCGCGCCGCGAATGAATACGCCTGCGTGCGGTGCAGCAGCGGTTGGGTGTAACCGTCGAACTCCGCGCGGGAGACTGACTCGGAATTGGCGAAGAACCGGCGCAGGCCGTCGAGGCGCTGCTCCTGATCTTCGAAACGTTCTTCGATGCGGCTGTAACGTTCGCTGGCGAGCAGCTGGAAACGTTGCCGTAATTGATGGTGATACAGATTCAGCGTCGACCAGGCCAGCAATCCAGTGAGAATCCCACCGACGAGCAATACCAGCAGCGCGACCAGCCAGGCCGAGACATCTTCACTGATAAAACCCAGGATCTTGGGGCGCACGGCGTGCAACGACATAAACGCAACTCAAAACGCCAGGTGCGGGAAAGCCCATTGGCCATGCGTTGAGTTATAGCTATTAGCCATCAATTTGACCAGCACAGAAAGAAGCCAAGAGCCTTTAAAATCAAGGCTCTGTGGATCCAATCCCTGCAAGTGTCAACGAGCCGTGATTTTCCAGGCACGGTGGATCTTGCCATTACGGGCGAAATCCGGATCGATGGTCTGGGCGGTGATTTCTTCAACGGCATAACGCGCGCTGAGGTTTTCCTCGAGCGTGAACTTGCGGAAGTTGTTGGAGAAGTACAACACGCCACCCGGCGCCAGGCGCGCCATGGCCAGGTCGATCAACTGCACCTGGTCGCGCTGCACGTCGAAGATCCCTTCCATGCGCTTGGAGTTGGAGAACGTTGGCGGGTCGATGAAGATCAGGTCGTACTCGTCTCGGCAGGCATCGAGCCACGCCATCACGTCACCCTGCTCCAGACGGTTCTTGTCGGAGAAACCGTTCAGTGACAGGTTGCGACGCGCCCAGTCCAGGTAGGTTTTCGACAGGTCGACGCTGGTAGTGCTGCGCGCGCCGCCCTTGGCCGCGTGAACGCTGGCGGTCGCGGTGTAGCAATACAGGTTGAGGAAGCGCTTGCCGGCCGCCTCTTTCTGGATGCGCATACGCATTGGGCGGTGGTCGAGGAACAGTCCGGTGTCGAGGTAGTCGGTGAGGTTGACCAGCAGCTTCACGCCGCCTTCGTTAACCTCGACAAACTTGCCCTGGGCCGCTTGGCGTTCGTATTGCTTGGTGCCGCTCTGACGCTCGCGGCGCTTGACCACCACGCGGCTCTTGTCGATGTTCAGGGCCTGCGGAATCGCCGCCAGGGCATCGAACATGCGCGCCGAGGCTTTTTCCGGGTCGATGGACTTCGGCGCGGCGTATTCCTGGACGTGGACCCAATCGTGATACAGGTCGATGGCCATGGAATATTCCGGCATGTCGGCATCGTAGACGCGGTAGCAATCAATGCCCTCACGCTTGACCCACTTGCCCAACGCCTTGAGGTTCTTTTGCAGGCGGTTGGCGAACATCTGCCCGCCTTCGCTCAAGCGCGGTTGCTCGATCACTACCGGGGCCGGTTTGATCGGGTTTCCGTTCTTGTTGTACTTCTCGTATTTGCCCGGCGCTACGTCGTTGTCGGCGACTTCGACTTCGGCTTGAACTTGTTCACGCTCGACCTGACGCTGTTCCGGGGTGCGACGCTCGCCGGTGACGAACTGGTCCGGCGTGACTTTGATCAGCAGCAATTTGCACGGCAAGGCGCCGTTCCAGAACGAATACTGTTTGTGGCTGCGGATGCCCATGCGCTTGCCCAGGTCCGGCGCGCCGGTGAACACCGCCGCTTCCCAGTTCAGGCAGGCCTGACGCAGACGCTCGCCAAGGTTCTGGTAGAGGTAGAGCAGGCTCGCCTCGTCGCCCAGACGCTCACCATATGGCGGGTTGCAGATCACCAGACCTTTCTGGTTCTGGTCCGGACGTGGCTCGAACGTGCCGACTTCGCCCTGGTAGATCTTGATCCACTCGCTCAGGCCCGCACGTTCGACGTTGTTGCGGCCCGGTTGAATCAGGCGCGGATCGGCTTCGTAACCGCGAATCCACAGCGGTGGCTTGGCCAGGCCGGCGGCGGCGCGTTCGGTGGCTTCTTCGTGGAGCTTTTTCCACAGCGCCGGCACGTGGCCGAGCCAGGCGGTGAAGCCCCACTGTTCGCGACGCAGGTTCGGCGCCATGTCGGCGGCGATCATCGCCGCTTCGACGAGGAACGTACCAACACCGCACATCGGGTCAGCCAGTGCGCCGCCTTCGGCCGCAATGCGTGGCCAGCCGGAACGGATCAGGATCGCGGCCGCGAGGTTTTCCTTCAACGGCGCCGCGCCCTGCTGCAAACGATAACCGCGCTGGTGCAGGCTGTGACCGGAGAGGTCGAGGGAGAGAATCGCTTCGCCACGGTCCAGGCGCAGGTGAATGCGCAGGTCCGGGTTGAGCTTGTCGATGGACGGACGATCGCCCTGCGGAGTGCGCAGTTTGTCGACGATGGCGTCTTTGACTTTCAGGGCGCCGAAGTGCGTATTGTCGATGCCCGAGCCGTGGCCGCTGAACTCGACGGCCAGGGTGCCGTCATTGAGCATGTGGTCTTGCCACTCGATGTCGAGTACGCCGTGGTACAGGTCTTCGGCGTCCTTCATCGGGAAACGCTTGAGCACCAGCAGCACCCGGTTCGCCAGACGCGACCACAGGCACAGGCGATAAGCGGTTTCCATGGTGGCCATGCCGCGCACGGCAGAGGTGTGCTCACGTGCTTCTTCAAGGCCAAGCCCGACGGCTTCCTCGATCAGCAGGCCTTCAAGGCCTTTGGGACAAGTGAGGAAGATTTCGAATTGATCGGACATTGGAATCTCAGAGCCTTTAGCTAAGTGAACCGGCAACGCATTGCCGGCCCGGTTTTCAATCAGGCGCTTTTCTAAAAGAGCGCCCGCGTGGCACGAAGGTGTGCCGTCCCACCTGTGCTGCTCAGGTTAGAAGAGCTTAGATGCACAGGCAGATAAAAAAGTTGATGCAACAAAATGTCATAAGTCGACCCTTCGTCGAATAATCGTCCTGCTTAACAGGAGCCATTCTCACAAAGGATTAACTCCATCATTCTGTGGGGGGCCGATCATACAGGGCTTTGACCAAGAAACACGGGACAAACATCGAGTTACTTATGGCCGTAGCATCTTTATGGTTACGTTCTTATGACAAAACGATCATTCCCTCGATGTGACGCATTGGTTAGAACTCAACACAGGTTGACGCCGCAACGACGTCAACACCTTGGCTCGCGACGCCGGCAGCGAGCCCCAACGGCAGGAGTTTTTTTCTGCCAGACCTCAATTGAGGTCGACGCGATAAATACAGTCAACAAGTGAGGGCAACACCCTATGAGAAGACTTAAGCGTGATCCGTTGGAAAGAGCATTTTTGCGCGGATATCAATATGGCGTTGGTGGCAAATCCCGTGAGCTTTGCCCATTTACTCTACCGTCGGTACGCCAAGCCTGGATTAACGGCTGGCGAGAAGGACGCGGCGACAACTGGGACGGTATGACCGGCACTGCGGGAATCCACAGACTCAACGAACTTCACGCCGTCGGCTAACACAGGGCACAACACTCCGACACGACAATCTGATTACGTAACGACTTACCACGCACGCCCCATCCGGGCGGCGGGCTCCGGCCCAGGGGCTCCTTCGAGGAGCCCTTTTTTATGCCCGCCAATTACCTGGAATCTGAACACTGCTTTTGTGGCGAGGGAGCTTGCTCCCGCTGGGCTGCGAAGCGGCCCCAGAACCAGCCACAACTCGGAGTGTCAGGTAAAACGCGGTTGCGGGGTTTACGACTGCTTCGCAGCCGAGCGGGAGCAAGCTCCCTCGCCACAAAAAACCTCAACGCCAGGACCTGCTCAACCCTTCAGCGCAGCGCCGCGATTGCGTCGACGGACTCGCGAATCAGCGCCGGGCCTTTGTAGATGAAGCCGGAATAGAGCTGCACCAGGCTAGCACCCGCAGTGATTTTCTCAGCCGCATGCTTGCCTTCGGTGATGCCGCCCACGGCGATGATTGGCAAGCGACCCGCCAGTTCCGCCGCCAATACCTTCACGGTGTGGGTGCTCTTGTCGCGAACCGGTGCGCCGGACAGACCGCCCGCCTCATCACCATGCTCCATGCCTTCAACGCCCACACGGCTCAGGGTGGTGTTGGTGGCAATCACTGCGTCCATCCCGGTTTCGATCAGCGCTTGCGCGACCTGAGCGGTTTCTTCATCGGTCATGTCCGGCGCGATCTTGATCGCCAGCGGTACATGTTTGCCGTGGCGCAGGGCCAGTTCCGCGCGACGGGTCGCCAGATCAGCCAGCAATTGCTTGAGCGAATCGCCGAATTGCAGGCTGCGCAGGCCCGGGGTGTTCGGCGAGCTGACGTTGACCGTCACGTAACTGGCGTGGGCGTAGACCTTGTCCAGGCAGATCAGATAATCGTCGACCGCGCGCTCAACCGGCGTATCGAAGTTCTTGCCGATGTTGATGCCCAGCACGCCCTTGTACTTGGCCGCCGCCACGCGTGCCAGCAGGTGATCGACGCCGAGGTTGTTGAACCCCATGCGGTTGATGATCGCCTCGGCCTCCGGCAGACGGAAAATCCGTGGCTTGGGGTTACCCGGCTGCGGACGCGGGGTGATGGTGCCTATTTCGACAAAGCCGAACCCCAGCTGGGCAAATCCGTCGATGGCCGCACCGTTCTTGTCCAGACCCGCCGCCAAACCTACCGGGTTCGGAAACTCCAGGCCCATGACGTTCACCGGCATTTTCGCCGGCGCCTTGCACAGCAGACTGTTGAGGCCCAAACGCCCGCCCGCGCCGATCAGGTCCAGGGACAGATCGTGGGAGGTTTCCGGGGAAAGTTTGAACAACAGCTGACGGGCCAGGGTGTACATGGGCGGTTTTGACTCGAATGGCGGCGAAATGAGGCGGCGATTATAGCCGGGCATCGGTGCCGCAAGCGAGGCGCGCAACAAAATCAGCGGACGATGGCATATGCCTTGCACCCTCACTGACATCAGCACTCATGCCAACGGCGGGATGAGTCGAAAGACAAAGGCGTCGTCACTTGGCCTTGCCCTGGCAAGCAGCCCGGTACGACGCTTTTTTTTGGAAGGTGTTTAACCATGAATGAAACCACAGCGGGCCCACTGGCCTGGGTCAATGGCAGCGATGCCCCGGAAAAGACTGAGATCAACCTCGGCTTCATGGCCCTGAGTGACTGTGCCTCGGTGGTGGTCGCGGCCACGCAGGGTTTCGCGCAGCCTTACGGCCTGACCCTGAACCTCAAGCGCCAGTCGTCCTGGGCCAACCTGCGGGACAAGCTGGTCAGCGGCGAACTCGACGCCGCCCACAGCCTGTACGGCTTGATCTACGCCGTGCACCTGGGCATCGGCGGCGTGGCGCCGACCGACATGGCGGTGCTCATGGGCCTGAACCAGAACGGCCAGAGCATCAACCTTTCTCATGGCTTGCAGGCCTTGGGGGTGACCAGTCCTGAAGCACTGGACCGGCACGTGCACCAAAGTCGCCCAAAACTGACCTTCGCCCAGACATTTCCGACAGGCACCCACGCCATGTGGCTGTATTACTGGCTCGCGAGCCAGGGCATTCATCCGTTGCAGGACGTCGACAGCGTGGTGGTGCCACCACCACAGATGGTCGCGCACCTGCAAGCCGGACGCATCGACGGTTTCTGCGTCGGCGAACCGTGGTCCGCCAGCGCGGTGAAGCAGAATCAGGGGTTCACCATGGCAACGACCCAGACCATCTGGCCTGATCACCCGGAAAAAGTCCTCGGCTGCACTCGCGCCTTTGTCGAGCAGTACCCCAACACCGCCCGGGCATTGGTGATGGCGATCCTCGAAGCCAGCCGCTTCATTGAAGACGGCAGCGAGAACCGCCGTAGCACCGCGAAGCTGTTGAGCGCGCCCGAATACCTTGATGCACCGCTCGATTGCATCGAACCGCGCTTGCTTGGCGACTACGCCGATGGCCTCGGCAATCGCTGGCAGGACCCGCACGCGCTGCGTTTCCATGCGGGCGGTGAGGTCAACGTGCCGTACTTGTCCGATGGTATGTGGTTCATGACCCAGTTCCGCCGCTGGGGCTTGTTGCGCGACGACCCGGATTACCTCGGCGTGGCCCGTGAGGTCCAGCAACTAGACTTGTATCGTGAGGCCGCCAGCGCAGTCGGTGTTGCCGCCGAGGGTGAGGACATGCGCAGCAGCCAATTGATCGACGGCAAAGTCTGGGACGGCTCCGACCCGACCGGCTATGCCCGCAGTTTCAAGCTGCACGCCATGAGCGAAAGCTCGCACCGAATCGCCAGCCGCTGACAGGAGACTGCGAATATGTTGCGTATCCTGCTGATCAACGACACCGCGAAGAAAGTCGGTCGCCTGAAAGCAGCCCTGACCGAAGCCGGGTTCGAGGTGATCGACGAATCCGGCCTGACCATCGACCTGCCCGCGCGCGTCGAAACGGTGCGTCCGGATGTGATTTTGATCGATACCGAGTCACCCAGCCGCGATGTGATGGAGCAAGTGGTGCTCGTGAGCCGCGACCAACCGCGACCGATTGTGATGTTTACCGATGAACATGACCCCGATGTGATGCGCCAGGCAATCAAGTCCGGGGTCAGTGCCTACATCGTCGAAGGCATTCACGCACAACGCTTGCAGCCGATTCTCGACGTGGCCATGGCGCGCTTTGAAAGCGACCAGGCCCTGCGCGCCCAGCTCAACGCCCGCGACCAGCAACTGGCCGAGCGCAAGCGCATCGAGCTGGCCAAGGGGCTGTTGATGAAGATGAAGGACTGCAACGAGGAAGAGGCTTACACCCTCATGCGCCGCCAGGCCATGAGCCGGCAGCAGAAACTGATTCAGGTGGCGGAGCAGATTATTGCCATGAGTGAATTGCTCGGCTGACCTCTTACCCTTTGTGGCGAGGGAGCTTGCTCCCGCTGGGCTGCGAAGCGGCCCCAAAAAACCCGCCAGCCTAACCGATTTTGTGAGTGCTGCGCACTCAAGCGGGAGCAAGCTCCCTCGCCACAAAAATCTCCTCAACCCACATTCCCGAGGGTTGGCACAGATCTGGCTAAGTAATCCATACAGGTAACCAACGGCGGTTGCCCCACCTACGACAAAGACGTCGCTCACCTCATTTGCCCACGGCGAATCGGGTGGCGGCGTTTTTTCGTTTTGGCCCCAGAGATCGGGGCCGGTGGTGCGGCCGAGGCGGCGCCCCACCTGCAAGCTTCTGACTCCTTCTCGAGACTCCCTACAGCTGAGGTGCGCGATGAATTCAAGCTTCTGGAAATCTGGCCATACCCCGACATTGTTCGCGGCCTTCCTCTATTTCGACCTGAGTTTCATGGTCTGGTACCTGCTAGGCCCACTGGCGGTGCAGATCGCTACCGACCTGCAACTGACCACCCAGCAACGCGGGCTGGTGGTGGCCACGCCGATTCTGGCCGGGGCCATACTGCGCTTTTTGATGGGCTTGCTGGCTGATCGCCTGTCGCCCAAGACCGCTGGCCTGATCGGCCAGGTGATCGTCATCTGCGCCCTGTTCGTTGCCTGGAAACACGGCATCCACAGTTACGAACAAGCGCTGCTATTAGGCTTGTTTCTCGGTGTGGCCGGCGCATCCTTCGCCGTCGCCCTGCCGCTGGCCTCGCAATGGTATCCGCCGCAACACCAAGGCAAGGCCATGGGCATCGCCGGTGCCGGCAACTCGGGCACCGTGCTTGCCGCATTGATCGCCCCGGTGCTGGCGGCCGCCTTCGGTTGGAGCAACGTGTTCGGTTTCGCCCTGATCCCGCTGATCCTGACCATCATCGTGTTCGCCTGGCTGGCCAAAAACGCCCCTGAACGGCCGAAAGCCAAGTCCATGTCCGACTACTTCAAGGCCTTGGGCGACCGCGACAGTTGGTGGTTCATGTTTTTCTACAGCGTGACCTTCGGTGGCTTCATCGGCCTGGCCAGCGCCCTGCCCGGCTATTTCAACGACCAATACGGCCTGAGCCCGGTCACCGCCGGCTACTACACCGCAGCCTGCGTGTTCGGTGGCAGCCTGATGCGCCCATTAGGCGGCGCGCTGGCCGACCGATTCGGCGGGATTCGCACGTTGCTGGGGATGTACACCGTTGCAGCGATCTGCATCGCGGCGGTGGGTTTCAACCTGCCGAGTTCCTATGCAGCGCTGGCACTTTTCGTCTGCACCATGCTCGGTTTGGGTGCGGGTAACGGCGCGGTCTTCCAATTGGTCCCGCAACGTTTTCGTCGGGAAATCGGTGTAATGACCGGCCTGATCGGCATGGCCGGCGGCATCGGCGGTTTCGCACTGGCGGCGGGCATGGGCGCGATCAAGCAAAGCACTGGCAGTTATCAAATGGCCCTGTGGTTGTTCGCCAGCCTTGGCGTGCTCGCCTGGTTCGGCCTGCACGGGGTGAAACGTCGCTGGAGAACCACCTGGGGTTCGGCCGCTGTGACCGCTGCCCGGGTCTGAGACCGCAATGAGCCTGCAATTGAGTTTTGCCGAAGCGAGCGCCATCGGCCCTCGCGAGGAAAATCAGGACGCCCTGCGCCTGGTCACTCCGGCCCCGGCGCTGGCGGCAAGCAAGGGTTACCTGTTCGCCATCGCCGACGGGGTCAGCCAGTGCGCCGACGGCGGTCTCGCTGCCCGTTCGACCTTGCAGGCCCTGGCGCTGGACTATTACGCCACCCCGGAAACCTGGGGTGTCGCGCAAGCACTGGATCGCCTGCTGCTGGCGCAAAATCGCTGGTTGCAGGCCAATGGCGGTGGGCAACCATTGCTCACCACTGTCAGTGCTTTGGTCATGCGCGGCAGGCGTTTTACCTTGGCCCATGTCGGCGATTGCCGGGTGTATCGCTGGCACGCCGACACCTTGCAACGGGTCAGCGAAGATCACGTCTGGGACCAGCCGGGCATGCAGCATGTGCTCAAGCGAGCGCTGGGGCTCGATCAGCATCTGGTCCTGGATTTTCTTGACGGTGAACTTCGCCTCGATGAGAGCTTTGTGCTGCTCAGCGACGGCATCTGGGCGGTGCTGGGCGACACCGCCATTGCGGCGATTCTGCGCGACCAACCGGACCTGCACAGCGCGGCGCAAACCCTGGTCAGCGCAGCGCACCTGGCGGGCAGTCAGGACAATGCCAGCGCCCTGTTGGTCCGAGTCGATGCCCTCGGTGAGACGAGCATTGGCGATGCGCTGATTCATCTGCAGCAATGGCCACTGCCACCCGCACTGAAACCGGGCCAGATGTTCGAGGGCTGGCAGGTCGAAGGGATGCTCGGCCAGAGCCAGCAGTCGCTGCTCTATCGGGTTCGCGACAGCCAACAACACCCCTGGCTGCTGAAAACCTTGCCCGGCGCACTGCGCGACGATCACCTCGCCGGGCAGGCTTTGCTGTCGGAGGAATGGTTTCTCAAGCGCGTGGCCGGACGGCATTTCCCTGAAGTTCATGCCGCCAGTCAGCGTCAGCATTTGTATTACGTGATGCGCGAGTATTCCGGCTCCACTCTGGCGCAGTTGCACGAACGGGTTGCCGCGCTGCCGCTGGCGCAATGGCAGGATCTGGCCGAACGTCTGCTCAAGGCCGTCGGCATGCTGCATCGCCGGCAGATTCTTCATCGCGACATCAAACCGGAGAACCTGTTGCTGGGCGACGACGGTGAATTGCGCTTGCTGGATTTCGGCCTCGCCTACTGCCCCGGTCTGTCAGAAGATCAACCCACGACCTTGCCCGGCACGCCGAGCTATATCGCGCCGGAAGCCTTTGCCGGTGAGGCACCGACACCGCAACAGGATCTGTACGCAGTCGGTGTCACCCTGTATTTGCTGCTGACCGGGCATTATCCCTACGGCGAAATCGAAGCCTTCCAGCGTCCACGCTTTGGCGTGCCCGTCAGCCCCAGCCGTTACCGCCCCGACCTGCCGGACTGGATCGCGCAAAGCCTGGAGCGCGCGGTCGCGGCGGATCCGGGTCAACGGTTTGAAACGGCGGAAGAATGGTTGCTGTTGCTGGAGCAGGGAGAGCGACGCAGTTTGAGTGTGCGGCCCAGACCGCTGCTGGAGCGCGAGCCGTTGAAGGTCTGGCGGACACTGGCGCTGGTGATGTTGGTGGTGAATCTGGTGCTGCTGGTTTTGCTGTTTCATGGCTGATTCCGCGTCGCGCCCATCGCGAGCAGGCTCGCTCCCACAGGGGATCTCCAGCGTCCGGGAGACCATTGTGGGAGCGAGCCTGCTCGCGATGGCGGACTGACAGCCCCGCCAGCCCCATCAGCAACTCGCTCCATTAATGGGCAACGCGCTTTGATTCGGTGCAATAAATCGGACGCTTTGACTCAAAACTGTTATTTCCCGCTCTAAACCCGGGTTCTGACGACTTGGCACAACCACTGCATTACCTCTCCCAACAGACATAAAGCCCAGCCTTCAACGATGAAGGGTGTGCTTCCCGAGAGAACGGGACCAGGACAAAGGCGTCCTCGCTAGGCAACTAGCGGGACGCCTTTTTTTGTTTGCGCAAAATATGTCGAGCAAGACCTGACAGCCCTGATGAGGCGGGTCCGAGCTCCCCGGAGAACCTGATGAAAAAACTAAAACTGGTGATGATCGGCAACGGCATGGCCGGGGTTCGTACCCTGGAAGAACTGCTCAAGTTGAGCAACGAGCTGTACGACATCACGGTCTTCGGCGCCGAACCCCATACCAACTACAACCGCATCCTGCTGTCACCGGTACTGGCCGGTGAACAGACCTTCGACGAGATCGTACTGAACGATCTCGACTGGTACCTGGACAACAACATCAAGTTGCTGCTCAACCGCAAAGTAGTGGAGATCGACCGGATCAAACGCCGCGTGATCGCCGACGACGGCACCGAAGCGGAATACGATCGCCTGCTGATCGCGACCGGCTCGACCCCGTTCATCCTGCCGATCCCCGGCAACGCTTTGCAGGGTGTGATCGGCTATCGCGACATCGCCGACACCCAGGCCATGATCAACACCGCGAAAACCCACAAGCACGCCGTGGTGATCGGTGGCGGTCTGCTCGGCCTGGAAGCTGCAAACGGTCTGATGCTGCGCGGCATGCACGTCACCGTGGTGCACATCGGTGAGTGGCTGCTGGAGCGGCAGCTGGACAAAACCAGTGGCCAACTCCTGCAAACCGCCCTGGAAGCCCGCGGCCTGCATTTTCGTCTGAGCGAACAGACCCAGGCCCTGCACGATGCCGGCAACGGCCGGGTCGGCTCGGTTGAATTCAAGAATGGCGACATCATCCCCGCCGACCTGGTGGTCATGGCCGCCGGCATCCGCCCAAGCACCGAACTGGCGGAAAAATCCGGCATCCCCTGCCATCGCGGGATTCTGGTCAATGACACCCTGCAAACCTATGACCCACGGATCTACGCCATCGGCGAATGCGCCAGCCACCGCGGAACCGCCTACGGCCTGGTCGCGCCGCTGTTCGAGCAAGCCAAGGTCTGCGCCAACCACCTCGCGCAACTGGGCTTCGCCACCTACAAAGGCTCGGTGACCTCGACCAAATTGAAAGTCACAGGCATCGACCTGTTCTCCGCCGGCGACTTCATGGGCGGCGAAGGTACCGAAACCATCACCCTCTCCGACCCGATCGGTGGGGTCTACAAAAAACTGGTGATCAAGGATGACGTGCTGGTCGGCGCCTGTCTGTACGGCGACACGGCCGATGGCGGGTGGTATTTCCGGCAGATTCGTGAAAATCACGACATCGACGAGATCCGCGATCACCTGATGTTCGGCGACGCTTCGTTCATGGAACAGGCCATCGGCGACGCAGGACACTCAGGCAGGGAAGCAAGCTGATGAACCAGATTACCGCTTCCACCTGCTGCTACTGTGGGGTCGGCTGCGGCGTGCTGATCGAGCATGACGGCGAGCGCATTCTCGGCGTCAGCGGCGATCCGAGCCACCCGGCGAACTTCGGCAAGCTGTGCAGCAAGGGTTCGACCTTGCACCTGACGGGCGACTTGACCGCGCGAGCGTTGTACCCCGAACTGCGCCTGGGCAAAGGCCTGGCCCGCAGCCGCACCGACTGGGACACCGCCCTCGACCACGCGGCCAATGTCTTTGCCCGAACCATCGCCGAACACGGCCCGGACAGCGTGGCGTTCTACATTTCCGGGCAGTTGCTGACCGAGGACTATTACGCCTTCAACAAACTGGCGCGAGCGCTGGTGGGCACCAATAACATCGACAGCAATTCGCGGCTGTGCATGTCATCCGCAGTGGTCGGCTACAAGCGCAGCCTCGGGGCCGATGCGCCGCCATGCAGCTACGAAGACCTGGAACTGAGCGACTGCGTGATGATCGTCGGCAGCAACATGGCCTACGCCCACCCGGTACTGTTTCGTCGCCTGGAAGAAGCCCGGTCCCGCCGCCCGCAGATGAAAGTCATCGTCATTGACCCCCGTCGTACCGACACCTGCGATTTGGCCGACCTGCACCTGGCGATTCTTCCCGGGACCGATGTCGCCTTGTTCCATGGGATTTTGCACCTGCTGCTGTGCGAAGACTGGGTCGACCGCGATTTCATCCAGGCTCATACCGAAGGTTTGGCCGAACTGACCAATCTTGTACGCGATTACACGCCGTCAATGGTGTCGCAGCTGTGTGGGATCGAGGTCGAGCAATTACAGGAATGCGCCAGATGGGTCGGCACCTCCACGAGTTTTCTGTCGCTGTGGTGCATGGGATTGAACCAGTCCACCGCCGGTAGCGCCAAAAACAGCGCACTGATCAATCTGCACCTGGCCACCGGGCAAATCGGCCGTCCCGGCGCAGGACCGTTCTCCCTGACCGGTCAGCCAAATGCCATGGGTGGACGGGAAACCGGCAGCCTGTCGAACCTGCTGCCGGGCCATCGCGAAGCGGCCAATGCCGAGCATCGCGCGGAAGTGGCGGCCTATTGGGGCGTTGATCAACTTCCGGAAAATGCCGGGCTTACCGCGATCGAGTTGTTTGAACAGGTTCGCAGCGGAAAAATCAAAGCCCTGTGGATCGCCTGCACCAACCCGGCCCAATCGTTGCCGGACCAGACCGCCGTGCGCGCTGCCCTGGAGGCCTGCCCGTTCGTGGTGTTGCAGGAAGCCTTTCGCACCACCGAAACCGCCGCGTTCGCCGACCTGCTGTTGCCTGCCGCCAGTTGGGGCGAAAAGGACGGTACGGTGACCAACTCCGAACGGCGCATTTCCCACGTTCGCCGGGCCATCGTCGCACCGGGTGAAGCGCGTTCCGACTGGGCGATCACGGTGGATTTCGCACAACGCCTGGAAAAACAGCTGCGCCCCGGGCAAAACAGCCTGTTTGCCTTTGAAACGCCGGCGCAGGTCTTCGACGAATACAAACACCTGACCCGCGGGCGTGATCTGGACTTGTCCGGCATCAGCCATGAGCTGATCGACCGCCTCGGCCCACAGCAATGGCCCTTCCCCACTGGCGCCAGCGAAGGCACTGCACGCCTGTATCTCGACGGTATTTTCCCGACCGCCAGCGGACGTGCTCAGTTTGTGGCCGATCCGTATCGCACGGCCAGGGAACAACGCGACGCACACTTCCCCCTGACGCTGATCACCGGTCGCTTGCGCGATCAATGGCACGGCATGAGCCGCACCGGCACCGCCGCGCAGCTGTTCGGGCATGTCAGCGAGGCCGTGTTGAGCCTGCATCCGGATGAAATGCGTCGGCATCGTCTGCAACCCGGCGATCTGATCAGCCTGAAAAGTCGGCGCGGTGCGGTAATCGTGCCGGTCGCCAGCGACGACAGCGTGCAGCCTGGCCAGGCCTTTCTGCCCATGCATTTTGGTGACCGTTTCCTCAAGGGCGGCGTGAACACCCTCACCCTGCCCGCTTTTGATCCGCTGTCAAAACAACCGGAACTCAAACACAGCGGCGTGCGACTTGAGCCGGTGCAGTTGCCGTGGCAGCTGTTCGCCCTGGTCGAAGGCAATGTTCAACAACATTTTGAGACGCTACGACCGCTCTGCGAGGCGTTTTCCTACGCCAGCCTCAGCCTGGTCGGCCGTGAACGCCCTGCGCTGCTGATACGCGCTGCCAGCGCCACCGCGCCTGATCCGCAACTGCTGCGTGACATCGATCAGTGCCTGGCGCTCAACGACGGTCCCGTACTGGCCTACGACGACCCACGACGCTCCATCGGCAAACGCGTGCGGATCGAGAACGGTCGGATTACCGCGATTCGCCTGGCCGGCGAAACACTCACCCAACACTGGCTGCAAAACCTCTGGCTTGAGGGACGCGTCGACGAACAACTGCGGCGTTGGCTGCTGGCTCCGCTGAGCGCGCAGCCGGGTAACGCGGGTACGGCGGCAGCGGGCACCAAAACCCTTTGCAACTGCAAGAACGTCAGTCAACGCGCGGTCTGCGCCGGCATCAGCCGTGGCCTGGACTTGCAGGGCCTGAAACAAGAATTGGGCTGCGGCACGCAATGCGGCTCCTGTGTACCTGAAATCAAGCGTCTGCTGGCTGCCGCTGCGCAGCCGATCGCCGTTATCGCGTGAGGAAAATACGATGAGCGCAAAAGTCTGGCTGGTGGGTGCAGGTCCCGGCGACCCTGAATTGCTGACCCTCAAAGCTGTTCGGGCATTGAGAGAAGCAGATGTGGTGCTGATCGACGATCTGGTCAATGACGCGGTGCTGGAGCATTGCCCCGGCGCGCGGATCATTCCTGTGGGCAAACGCGGCGGCTGTCGTTCCACGCCTCAAGCCTTCATTCATCGCCTGATGCTGCGTTATGCCCGCCACGGCAAATGCGTGGTACGGCTCAAGGGCGGCGATCCGTGCATCTTCGGTCGCGGCGGTGAAGAGGCACAGTGGTTGCGCGAGCACGGCGTTGAAGTCGAACTGGTCAACGGCATCACTGCCGGGCTGGCGGGTGCGACGCAATGCGATATTCCGCTGACCCTCAGAGGCGTTGCCCGCGGTGTGACGCTGGTCACCGCCCACACTCAGGACGGCAGCAGCCTGAACTGGCAGGCCCTGGCCCAGGGCGGCACGACGCTGGTGATTTATATGGGCGTGGCGAAGCTGAGCGAGATCCGCGAGCAGCTGCTGGCCGGGGGGATGGCGGCGGATATGCCGGTGGCGATGATTGAAAACGCGTCCCTGGCGCACCAACGGGAATGTCGGAGCAATTTGACGGCCATGGAACAGGATGCCTCAGCATTCGAATTGAAAAGCCCGGCGATCCTGGTCATTGGCGCGGTAGCAGCCCGCTCTGCGCTTTACTGTGGGAACGAGTCTGCTCGCGAAGCGGATTTGTGTGTCGACATCAATGCTGGATATCAACGCGCCTGACGGCTCGCCCCTCACCAAATCGCAGACAAAGAAAAGCCCGGCCTAAGCCGGGCTTTTCTCAGAGCTGCGGGCTAATTACTTAGCTTGAGCTTCAACCTGCGCTTCTACGCGACGGTTTACAGCGCGGCCAGCTTCAGTTTTGTTGTCAGCAACTGGGCGGGATTCGCCGTAGCCAACAGACTGAACGCGGGACGATTCAACACCGTACTGGTTGGTCAGAACTTGCTTAACGGCGTTTGCACGACGCTCGGACAGTTTCTGGTTGTAAGCGTCAGGACCGACGGAGTCAGTGTGACCTTCAACAGTGGTGCTGGTGGATGGGTACTGTTTCATGAAATCAGCGAGGTTTTTGATGTCGCCGTAGCTGTTAGGCTTGACTACCGACTTGTCGAAGTCGAATTTCACGTCCAGTTCAACACGAACAACTTCAGCAACTGCTGGGCAGCCATCAGCGTCAACAGTTACGTTGGCTGGGGTGTCCGGGCACTTGTCAACGTTGTCGCAAACGCCATCGTTGTCGCTGTCGGAGCAGACTTCAGCTGGTGCTGGAACTGGAGCAGCAGCAGGCTTGGAGCCGCCACCGAAGTTCACACCGATACCGACGCTTGGAGCCCACTCGGTGTCGCCTTGGTCGATGTTGTACTGAGCTTCAACGCCAGCACGGGCATAGAAGTTGTCAGTGAAGTACAGCTTGGCACCGCCGCCAACGTTGGCGAAGGTCGAACGGTTGCGGCCGTTGCTGCCATTCTGGTCGATGCTCTGGTCCGAGAAACCGGCAGAGACGTAAGGACGCAGCATGTCACCTGGGTTGTTGAAGTGGTACAGAGCGTCCAGAGCGGTGTTAGCGCCCTTGATGTTCTTGCCGTCGTCGGAACGAACGTTGTGCACTTCGTCGTAGCCCAGACGCAGTTCAACGTCGTCGGTCAAGAAGTAACCGATCGAGCCGCCGAACAGGTTGCCGTTGTTCTTGAAGTTACGAGCGCTGTCGAATTGTTCTTTCTTAGCGAAGCCTTCGATTTCAACTGCGCCTTGGCCTTGTGCCAGAGCGCCGAACGAAGTGGCGGCAATCAAAGAACCAATGGCCAAGCCCAAGGTGTTTTTCAGTTTCATCCGTTAAATCCCCATCTGGTGATTGTGAAGCAGTCCCGCAAACCGGGGGACAACTCGGCGGCAAGTCTATCAGAACTTGCCTACACGTAAGAGATATTTGCGCCGAACTAAGTTTCAGCAATACCTGCAAATTTCTCACGCAATTTGTCTAGAGCGCGTTTGTACCGCATTTTTGTTGCACTCAAACCCATGTGCATGATGTCTGCGATCTCCTGAAACTCCAGCTCTGCGACAAATCGTAGCACCAGAATTTCACGGTCAATCGGGTTCACATACACCAGCCAGCGATCAAGTCCACCCTTATCCTCGGGTTTCGGCGTCTTTTCTTCAGACGCTTCCTCGAGGGGGTCCAGACTCAAAGCGTCCATCAAGCGACGCTTTCGCCGTTCCTTCCGATACTGTGTGATGCATTCGTTGTACGTGATGCTGTAGAGCCACGTTTTGAACTTCGATTTTCCCTCGAAGTTCTTCAGGCCATACAACACCTTCAACATCACTTCCTGACAGACATCGTCCGCGTCGCGATCGTTCCCCAGATATCGTGCACAGACGTTAAATAATGTTCGTTGGTAACGCCGCATCAGTTCTTCATAGGCGCGTGTTACGTGAAACAGCTCGGTATGCGAGCGCGCGACCAACTCCTCATCAGAGAGCTCGCGGGGGTCGTAGCGCGTGGAGAGCGATTGAGCTTTATTCAAAACAAGTCGGGCCGACAGTCAGGTCAATGTCCGCCGCAGCCCTTACAGGGCACTTTGCGGCGGCATACATTAGCAGGGTTTGCCGGGTTAGCGGCTACTCACATGCTGCTCCAGGAGGATCCGATTGGAGAGAGAGACTAGCTCACCCTCATCGGTCAGCAATGTGGTTTTAACCGTGCCGATCTCTTCGATCTGACCTTCGACCTCGCCAACACGCACTTGTTGCCCAACCTGATACAACTCACGCACATAGATTCCCGCAAGAATCTGACCGGCAATTTCCCGGCTTCCCAACCCCATGGCCAGCGCAACTGCCAGACCAACGGTAATCAAAACGATCACAATCACGTGGTTGAGCAGGTCAGTCTTGACCTCCAACTGGCTGATGGCGACCGAAATACTGATGATGATTACCAGCCCCTGGGCAATTCGCCCCAGGCCCGCAGCGTAATCCAGCCCTACGCCCTCTGCGGCACCACGCACCAGCCCATTGGCCAGTTGCGCCAGCAACACACCCACCAGCAGCACCAGCGCGGCGCCAAATACTTTCGGCAAATACAGCGCAAGCATGTCAAGCGTAGCCGAAACTCGCTCAAGTCCAAGAGACTCTGCGGCAGAAACCAGAAAAATCAGCAGAACGAACCAATAGACAATCTTTCCGATCAGGGTCGAGATCGGCACTTGCAAGCCGGCCCGGGACAGCAATTTAGTCAGACCGGTGCCGCCCATCAGGCGATCAAGGCCCAGCTTGGCGAGCAACTTCGACAGCAAAGTATCCAAAAGTTTCGCAACGACGAAACCCAACAGCAGCACAACCAGCGCGCCGAACAGGTTCGGGATGAAATTGGCCACCTTGGTCCATAACGCAGTCATTGCAGTGACGAGGCTCTGTGTCCAGAGATCAAGTTCCATATTCAATCAGCCTTATCAGCGGTGCGAACGGTAGGTTTACGGTGGCGGGATACCGGCGAGACGTGGGCCGAGCCGTTATTGAGGGCAATCATCAGCGCGGGCAACCAGCGGCCCAGCAGGCTGAACAGATCGCCAGCGCCGACCTGGCGGTTGGCGGTTTTCAGGACACGCCCAAGGCACGCATCGTCGTCACGGGTGGACGGCGAGGCGTTCAGCATGTCGCGCAAAGACTGTTCAAACGGATCGTGCATACGCACCTCTCGTGATGTCTGTGAAAGACGCGGTCAAATTTGCCCGGGTCACATGGCTCATCGTCACACCCAGCGCAAACGTCTAAATAACCACCACTGTCCGAGCGCTACCGAAACCATCATCAGGCACGCGATCAGGAACCCATAAGGGCTGGCGGAGAATGGAATTCCACCGACGTTGATGCCCAGAAGACCGGTCAGAAAACTCATCGGCAAAAAGATCCCGGTGATGATCCCGAAGCGGTACATCGTGCGATTCATGCGCACGCTCAAACGTCGGTCTTCAGCCTCGAGGACCAGCCCCACCCGCTCCCGGGTCAATTCCAACTCCTCAAGATATCGGGTCAGGCTGTTGTTCAATTCGTTCCAGTAATCGCCATCGTCTTCGACGAACCAGGGCAGTTTTATCCGCGTCAGCTGTCCGAAAATTTCCCGCTGCGGAGCAAGGAAACGTTTCAGTGCAGCAGCCCGTCGACGGATCTGCAAAATGGCGCCGTGCTCGGGTGTATACCGTTCGTCGGCATCCAGCTTTTCTTCTTCCTCATCGACCACTTCCGAGAGGCAACTGACCAGATCCTGCACCTTGTGGGTGAGGTACTGAGCCATATAAAGGATGAGTTCGGAGGCGGTTTTCGGCCCTTTGCCTTCGGCCAGCGTCACCAGCAACTCATCAGTGGCGCGCAATGGACGCAGGCGAAGGGAAATCACACGCTGGGCTGAGGCGAAGATACGCACCGAGACCATGTCTTCCGGTTCTGCGCCCGGGTTCAGGTTGACCCCGCGCAGAAACAGCAGGAGTTCGGAGTCCGGCAGCGGCAGAAGGCGCGGACGGGTGTTCTCTTCGAGCAGCAGGTCACAGCTGAATTCACTCAGACCGCTGGATTTGCGCAGCCAGGTCTGGGTTTGCGGGTGACTGCGATCCCAGTGCAGCCACAGGCTTTCATGGGCCTGTAGCTGCAAATCATCGAGTTCAGTCCGGGCTATCGAACGCGCACCGCCTTTACCATCCAGCACCAGGGCATGCACCAGCCCCCACTGCGCGTTTTCTTCCTCGAACATCCTCACCCCTTTGTTGATCTTGCGCTTTATTCAGGCATCTTCAGCGGGCTTGGCGAGATGATCACGCCGTTGTTGTCCGCGTAGATGTAATGGCCTGGATGGAAGGTCACGCCCGCAAAGGTCACCGCCACGTTGAGATCGCCGATACCACGCTTGTCGGTCTTCATGGGATGGCTCGCCAGCGCCTGAACCCCCAGGTCGGTTTGCGCAATGACGTCGACGTCACGGATGCAACCATAGATCACCAGCCCTTCCCAGCCGTTGTTCGCGGCTTTCTCGGCGATCATGTCGCCCAGCAGGGCACGACGCAGGGAACCGCCACCGTCGACCACCAGCACCTTGCCATTGCCCTTGAGCTCGGCTTGTTCCTTGACCAGCGAGTTGTCTTCGAAGCACTTGATGGTCACGATTTCGCCGCCGAAAGAATCACGGCCGCCGAAATTGCTAAACATCGGTTCCAGCACCTGCACCAGCTCCGGGTAGGCGTCGCACAGGTCAGGCGTGAGGTAATGGTTCATCGAGAAACTCCTGTAGAGAGGAAGACAATCGAGTGTGTCGCAAAGTGACCGGAACAGCTCTATGCGTCATATCTTAGCCTCAAGCCGAACAGAGCGAAATGCCCTTGTTAGAGCATCAGGCTCAGATTGCCGTGGCCAAATCCGGCTTTTCTCCCAGTAAAGGCGTTTGCTGATCAGCCAGCCAGCGCGCTACCAACGGCCAGACTTCAGTTTGGGCGGCTTTGCTGACGAGCATTTCCACGTGACCGAAATTATCGCCAAAGCCCTGCTCGCGGCCAAGGTTGATGAATTGCTTGTGTTCGGAACCCATTTGATCGAACAACTTGCGGCACGCCCATGCCGGATCCTGGTGATCGCCAGCGGCACTCACGGCCAGCACCGGTATTTGAACGTCGGCCAATCCCGCCCACCAGTCCTTCTGCGCATCGCCGAAGCGCCCGAACAGGCCATACCAGCGCATGCTTTCCAGGGCCAGGCCAATCGGCTCGTCTTCCGGGCCACGCTTGAGCCGCGAACCGGACAGTTGGGCGAAACGCTTGAGAATGAAGCGCCCGCTCCACTCCACCGGTGGAATTTTCAACGGCCAGTAGGTGCGACTGACCTGCGTGCCGAAGAACGCCGCCGACGCCACGACAGGCTCGCCGATGTATTCCCCACCCAGTGCCGCCGCCAATGTGATGCCGCCCAGCGAGTGACCGATCCAGTGCGGGACCTGACCGCTCTGCTCGCGCACGAACGCGCCAATGGCCGGCAGATCGTAACGGGCGTAGTCGGCAACACGGTTCTTGCGGTAGTTCTGATTACGCTGGGACAGGCCGTGACCGCGCATTTCGGGAATCCAGACATCGAATCCCAGGCGCGTCAGGTAGGCGCCCAGCCCAAGTCCTTTCGGCGAGAACCAGAACCGGCGATTGGAAAAGCTGCCGTGCAACAAAATCACCGGCACGCCACGCACGGACGATTCATCAGCCATGCCAAGACGCGTCACAGCCAGTTCGACGGTGCCGTCAGGGCTGTTGCCAGGTTTCAAACGATAGACATCTTCGCTCAGATCGCCGCGACGCTCGGCGCTGATCAGGGCGACAGGAAATAGGTTGCTGCTGCTTTGCATAATGCTCTTGCACAAAAAAGGGCGGCTTCCAGAGGAGCCCGCCCTACTTGAATCTTAAAGCCCCAGCCACTAAAGCGGCCGGGGCTTCACTCACACCATCAAGCCGAAGCCTGACCTTCAGCCAGGAAGAACCAGGTTTCCAGCACGGAATCGGGGTTCAGCGAAACGCTTTCGATGCCCTGCTCCATCAGCCACTTGGCCAGATCAGGGTGGTCCGAAGGGCCCTGACCGCAAATGCCGATGTACTTGCCAGCCTTGTTGCAGGCCTGAATCGCGTTGGACAGCAGCTTCTTGACCGCCGGATTACGCTCGTCGAACAGGTGCGCGATGATCCCGGAGTCACGGTCCAGGCCCAGGGTCAGCTGGGTCAGGTCGTTGGAGCCGATGGAGAAGCCGTCGAAGAACTCGAGGAACTCTTCAGCGAGGATGGCGTTGGACGGCAGCTCGCACATCATGATGATGCGCAGACCATTTTCGCCACGCTTCAGACCGTTCTCCGCCAACAGATCGATGACCTGGCTGGCTTCGCCGAGGGTACGGACGAAGGGCACCATGATTTCGACGTTGGTCAGGCCCATCTCGTTGCGCACGCGCTTGAGGGCACGGCATTCGAGTTCGAAGCAGTCGCGGAACGATTCGCTTATGTAACGCGAGGCGCCACGGAAACCCAGCATCGGGTTTTCTTCTTCCGGCTCGTAGAGCTTGCCGCCGATCAGGTTGGCGTATTCGTTGGACTTGAAGTCCGACAGACGCACGATGACCTTTTTCGGCGTGAACGCAGCGGCCAGGGTGCTGATGCCTTCAACCAGCTTCTCGACATAGAAACCGACCGGATCGTCGTAACCGGCAATGCGCTTGTCGACGCTGTCCTTGATGTCCTGCGGCAGCCCGGCGTAGTTCAGCAGCGCCTTGGGGTGCACGCCGATCATGCGGTTGATGATGAATTCCAGACGGGCCAGGCCCACACCGGCGTTCGGCAGTTGCGCGAAGTCGAATGCACGGTCCGGGTTACCGACGTTCATCATGATCTTGAACGGCAGATCAGGCATGGCATCGACGGAGTTTTTCTTGATGTCGAAGCCCAGTTCGCCTTCGAAGATGTAACCGGTGTCGCCTTCAGCGCAGGAAACAGTCACGCCCTGGCCGTCTTGCAACAGCTGGGTGGCGTTGCCGCAACCGACCACGGCCGGGATGCCCAGCTCGCGAGCGATGATCGCCGCGTGGCAAGTACGGCCGCCACGATTGGTGACGATGGCGCTGGCGCGCTTCATGACCGGTTCCCAGTCCGGGTCGGTCATGTCGGACACCAGAACGTCGCCTGGCTGGACCTTGTCCATCTCGGACACGTCCTTGATGATGCGGACCTTGCCGGCGCCGATGCGCTGGCCGATGGCGCGACCTTCAACCAGCACGGTGCCGGTTTCTTTCAACAGGTAACGCTCCATGACGTTGGCCTGGGTGCGGCTCTTCACGGTTTCAGGACGGGCCTGAACGATGTAGAGCTTGCCGTCGTCGCCGTCTTTGGCCCATTCGATGTCCATCGGGCACTTGTAGTGCTTCTCGATGATCATGGCTTGCTTGGCCAGTTCGCTGACTTCGGCGTCGGTCAGGCAGAAACGGGCGCGATCGGCCTTGTCCACGTCGATGGTCTTGACCGACTTGCCGGCCGTGGCGACTTCGCCGTAGATCATCTTGATGGCCTTGCTGCCCAGGTTGCGACGCAGGATGGCCGGACGACCGGCGGCCAGCGTGCCTTTGTGGACATAGAACTCATCCGGGTTCACCGCGCCTTGTACGACGGTTTCACCCAGGCCGTAGGCGCCGGTGATGAACACCACGTCACGGAAGCCCGATTCGGTATCGAGGGTGAACATCACGCCGGCGGTGCCGGTTTCGGAGCGGACCATGCGCTGCACGCCAGCCGACAGGGCAACCAGCTTGTGGTCGAAGCCCTGGTGGACGCGGTAGGAAATCGCGCGGTCGTTGAACAGGGAGGCGAACACCTCTTTGGCGGCGCGAATAACGTTTTCGACACCACGGATGTTCAGGAAGGTTTCCTGCTGACCGGCGAAGGAAGCGTCCGGCAGGTCTTCGGCGGTAGCGGAAGAACGCACGGCCACGGCCATGTCAGGGTTGCCGGCCGACAGCGTGGCGAACGCAGTGCGGATCTCGGCGTTGAGTTTCTCGGGGAATTCGGCTTCCATGATCCATTGACGGATCTGGGCGCCAGTCTTGGCCAGGGCGTTGACATCGTCGACGTCCAGGGCGTCGAGGGCGGCGTGGATCTGATCGTTCAGGCCGCTCAGTTCCAGAAAATCACGATAAGCCTGAGCTGTCGTGGCGAAGCCACCGGGCACCGATACACCGGCACCTGCGAGGTTACTGATCATCTCGCCCAGGGATGCGTTCTTGCCCCCTACGTGCTCTACATCATGGACGCCGAGCTTATCGAGGGAAACTACGTACTCTACCAAGGTGATCTCTCCACTAACTGTGTTGGAAAAGCTCAGAAGCCGGGCGCTCGGGGGAGCGTTTGCCAGCTGTATGGCCTGGACCTGGAAAATAAGTGAGAATGCGGGCCACTGGCGGCCGGCAAATCGCGCCTATCATATCCAAGATTCGTCACTAGCTTAAGGCCCAAGGTGCAAATGAAACGATCTGCTTTCTTTATTTCCGACGGCACCGGCATCACAGCCGAAACCCTCGGCCAAAGCCTCCTGGCGCAGTTCGAAAACATTACCTTCAGCAAATTCACGCGTCCGTACATCGACAACGTGGATAAAGCGCGGGCCATGGTACAACAAATCAACAAAGCCGCCGAAACCGACGGTTTCCGGCCGATTATCTTTGACACCATCGTCAATCAGGACATCCGTGAGATCCTCGCCACGTCCAATGGTTTCATGATCGACATTTTCTCGACCTTCCTGGCGCCGCTTGAACAGGAACTGACCGAGCATTCTTCCTACACCGTCGGCAAATCCCACTCCATCGGCACCAACTCCAATTACATGGAGCGGATCGAGGCGGTGAACTTCGCCCTCGACAATGACGACGGCGCGCGCACGCATTATTACGACAAGGCCGACCTCATCCTAGTGGGCGTGTCGCGTTGTGGTAAGACACCGACGTGCCTGTACATGGCGATGCAATTCGGCATCCGCGCGGCCAACTACCCGCTGACCGAAGACGACATGGAACGCCTGCAACTGCCCACCGCCCTGCGCGCCCACCAGCACAAGCTGTTCGGCCTGACCATCGACCCGGATCGTCTCACCGCGATCCGCAACGAGCGCAAGCCCAACAGCCGCTATTCGAGCTACGCCCAGTGCGAGTTTGAAGTGCGCGAGGTGGAGAACCTGTTCCGCCGGGAGAACATTCCGAACATCAACTCCACGCATTTTTCGGTGGAAGAGATTTCGGCGAAAATCCTGGTGGAGAAAGGGGTGGAGCGGCGGTTCAAATAGTTCTGCGGCGCCCGTTATAGCGCATTCGCGAGCAGGCTCGCTCCCACAGTTGATCTCCAGTTGACACAAAGTTTGTGTACGACAGAGATCCACTGTGGGAGCGAGCCTGCTCGCGAAGAACGATTACACGGTCTCTGCCAATGCCCTCGCCAATGCTTCAAACCCCTGCAGCAACAACCGATCATCCCCCGCCGAATGACACACACTCGCCCGAATGAATTGCGGCACTGCGGCATGCCCGACCGCAAACGCCTCCGCGGTGGCCACCAGGTAATTGTTCTGCTTGAGTTCCGCCGCAATCTGCGATGCTCGCCACGGTTCGGGTACTTCAATCCAGAAGTGTGGGCTGTGGGGATGAGTCTTGTACCCGACCTCTTCTAACATGGGGCAGACCAAACGCTTGCGGCGACTGATTTCAGTAATCTGCTGCCCCAGCAACTGCTCGGCGATACCGTTTTCGATCCACGCCGTCGCCAGCTCCATCGACAGCGGACTCGCCATCCAGCACGTCCCGCGCACCGCCGCGCTCAAACGTCCGATCAACGGTTGCGGCGCATGCAGATAACCCGCCCGTAAACCCGCCGAAACCGCTTTGCTCAGACTGCCGATCAACACCGAACGCTCCGGGGCAAAGTGGCTCAAGGGCAACGGACGCTGCTGCGCGAGCACGGCGTGGGCTTCGTCCTCGATGATCAGCAGATTATGTTGGCGACAGACCTCGGCAATCGCCTCACGTCGTGGGACGGACATCACCGCCGCCGTAGGATTCTGGAGGGTCGGCGTGCAGTACACCGCCGATACCCGATGATGCTGGCAAACCTCCGACAAAGACTCGGGCAACAATCCTTCGTCATCCATCCCGACACCGATCAGCTTGATGCCGAGCATGCGGGCGACACTGATCAGCCCGGGGTAAGTCAACTGCTCGGTGACCAGAGTGTCGCCGGGCTTGAGCAGCGCCATCAACACGCAGAGCAAGCCGTGCTGGCCGCCATTGACGCAAATAACCTGCTCGGCGCTCGGTACGAAGGCCTGATGCCGCAGCCAATGGGCACCTGCCGCACGATGGCGCGGCAACCCGGCATCGGCCGTATAACCGCTAAGCAGTTGCAAGGTGTATGGATCGCTGGCCAAGGCCTGCAGGCTTTGACTCAGAAAAGCGCCTTCCCGCCCCGGAATCGGCTGATTCCGACTCATATCGAAGTAAGGCTGTGGGTCGTCGCTGACATTGCGAAAGCCGCCATCCCGCACCCGCTCCATCCCGCGCTGACGCACATAGGTGCCATCTCCTACACGAGCCACGACCAACCCTACCCGTTCCAGTTCGCCATAGGCACGGCTGATGGTGCCGATGGTCACTCCCAGGCTGTCCGCTAACAGACGATGGGGCGGCAGCTTGCTGCCGGGTTCGATCAAACCTTCGCCGATACTCTTTTCCAGGGCTTCGGCGAGGCGCTTGTACTTCACGCCGCGCCCCTGAGCCAGGCCTTCGCGCAAGATTGACACCGTGGCAATACTTACTTTGACAGTCATTTCCATCCCGAATAGCGTGCTGAAAACAGGTTCAATCAGGGATAGACCTATTTGGTAACGGGGTCAATTTCGACGACGAAGGAGCACGATCATGTCCACGGCCCTCAGCGCCTTTTCCAGTATCCGAAAACCGTGGCTGGCCGGAGGGGTCACCAGCGTGCTGTTCCTGATCGTTTGCCTGAGTTGGGGCACGACGTGGCTGGGCATCAAGATTGCCGTCGAAAGTGTGCCCCCGCTGACCGCCGCCGGGCTGCGTTTTCTGATCGCCTTTCCGCTGTTTTTGAGCTTCGCCCTGCTGCGTCGCGAGCCGCTGCTGTTTCCCCGGCAAAGCCGCTGGTTTTTCGTGTTCGTCACCCTGTCGTATTTCAGCCTGCCGTATTACTTGCTCAACTACGGCGAGATGCACGTGTCGTCCGGCCTGACCGCGCTGCTGTTCAGCTGCATGCCGGTGTTCATCCTGCTGTTTTCCGCCGTGTTTCTGCGGCAGAAAATCTACCCTTCGCAAGTGATTGGCATCGCCATCGGTTTTGGCAGTCTGTTCATGATTATCCGCAGCCAGGGGCTGCACCTGGACCATGCCGAATTATTCGGGGTGCTGGCGATTCTGGCGGCGGCGGTCATGCACGCGCTGTGTTACGTCATCACCAAGAAGCAAGGCAGTGCGATCAGTGTGATTACTTACAACACGCTGCCCATCGGCCTGGCCGGTTTGATGCTGTTTGTGGCGGGACTGAGCGTTGAGGCTCCGGTGTTCGATGACATCACTGCGCGTTCGTGGGGCGCCTTGCTGTATCTGGGACTTGTGGCCTCGGTGGGCGGGTTTATCGTTTACTTTTTGCTGCTCAAACGCTTGAGTCCGATCATTCTGTCGTTCGTGTTTATTATTTTTCCGGTGTTCGCGGTGGTGATTGGCGCGTGGTATGAGGGGCACAGTCTGACCCGGGAGTTGATGGGGTATTCGGCGGTGTTGCTGACCGGGTTTGCCATCACCAAATTACCCGTCGAAAAATGGCTCAAGGGTTGACGCCGGCCGCCCCTGCAGGAGCCAGGCTGCCGGCGAAGGCGTCTTCAAATACGCCGTCGCCAGCAAGTCGGATCGCCGCCCCCCTGTCTTTTGCAGGAATTCGTGTCAGATCACGAACAGGTCGACGAAGCGATTGACCGGGGTTGCCTCCAGCGCAGCCTGATCCTTGCACAACGCAAAAATCTCCGCACTGCGCTGGGCGGTGAAGCGCGTCGCCAGGTTGGCCTTGAACTTGTCCTCCAGCAACGGAATGCCATCGGTGCGGCGACGGCGATGCCCGATCGGATATTCCACCACGACCTTCTCGGTGCTGGAGCCGTCCTTGAAAAACACCTGGATCGCGTTGGCGATGGAACGCTTGTCCGCCTCCAGGTACTCGCGGGTGTACTGCGGGTCTTCGACGATGACCATTTTCTCGCGCAATACATCAATGATCGGGTGCGCCGCGTGGAAACTGTCTTCGTACTGCTCGGCGACCAGATTGCCGAAAGCCAGCGGCACCGCCGTCATGTACTGAATGCAGTGGTCGCGGTCGGCAGCGTTGGCCAGCGGGCCCACCTTGGAAATGATCCGGATCGCCGACTCGTGGGTGGTGATGACGATTTTGTCGATCTCATGCAGACGATTTCTAACCTGTGGATGAAGCGTCACTGCCGCTTCGCAGGCGGTTTGTGCGTGGAATTCAGCGGGGAAACTGATTTTGAACAGCACGTTTTCCATCACGTAGGTGCCGTATGGGCGGGAGAAGCTGAAGGCGCGTTTGTCTTCGGGCTTGAGCGCCAGATCGTTGTTGGTGTGGCTGAACAATACATCGTAAAAGCCCCACTGCTTCGCCGTCAGCACGCCGGGAATACCCATCTCGCCGCGCACCGCCATGTCCGCCAGGCGCACACCGCGACTGGACGCATCGCCCGCCGCCCAGGACTTGCGCGACCCGGCATTCGGCGCATGCCGATACGTGCGCAGCGCCTGGCCGTCGGCGAAGGCGTGGGACAACGCTGACAGCAACTGCTCGCGATTGGCGCCCATGAGTTTGGCGGTGACGGCGGTCGAGGCGACTTTCACCAGGATGACGTGATCGAGCCCTACCCGATTGAAGGAGTTTTCCAGTGCGATCACGCCTTGAATCTCGTGGGCCATGATCATGGCTTCGAGCACTGCGCGAACGGTCAGCGGCGCATCGCCATTGGCCAGACGCTTTTGCGACAGGTGATCGGCCACTGCAAGAATGCCGCCGAGGTTATCGGACGGATGGCCCCATTCAGCGGCGAGCCAGGTGTCGTTGTAGTCGAGCCAGCGCACGATGCAGCCGATGTCCCAGGCCGCCTTGACGGGATCGAGCCGGAATGGGGTGCCTGGCACGCGTGCACCGAACGGGACGATGGTGCCTTCCACGATAGGGCCCAGGTGTTTGGTGCATTCGGGGAAGCGCAGGGCCAGCAGGCCGCAGCCGAGGGTGTCGATCAGGCAGTTGCGGGCAGTGTCGAGCGCTTCGGCGGACTCGATCTTGAAGTTGAGGACGTAATCGGCAATGTCCTGCAGGACGGTGTCGTAGTCGGGGCGGTTGTTCAGGTCGACGTTGGCGCTCATGTTCGATTCACTCTTGAAGTGGTTCGTTGATGGGACCTCGGTTCAGGGATCAATCTCGATGGGTTACAACATTCTTATTGTTGAAATCGGACCTGTAGGAGCCAGGCTTGCCGGCGAAGGCGATCTTGAGGGCGCCTTCGCCGGCAAGCCTGGCTCCTACAGGCGTTAGATGTTGTTAGAAGGAATCGCCCGGCACGCGGACGTAACCTTCCATCAACACCCGCGCACTGCGGCTCATGATGGCCTTGTTCACTTTCCATTCACCGTTCACCAGGCTAGCTTCAGCGCCCACCCGCAAGGTGCCGGACGGATGCCCGAAGCGCACGGCATTGCGTTCGATTCCACCCGCCGCGAGGTTGACCAAGGTGCCGGTAATCGCCGCTGCCGTGCCGATGGCAACGGCCGCCGTGCCCATCATCGCGTGGTGCAATTTACCCATCGACAACGCACGTACCAGCAGGTCGACATCCCCTGCCGCAATGGCTTTGCCGCTGGACGACACGTAGTCCGCCGGCTTTGCCACAAAGGCCACCTTAGGTGTGTGCTGACGCTTGGCCGCTTCGTCCAGGTCCTTGATCAAGCCCATGCGCAACGCGCCATAAGCACGGATCGTCTCGAACATCAGCAGCGCTTTCGGATCGCCATTGATCGCCCCCTGCAACTCGGTGCCGGTGTAGCCAATGTCTTCGGCATTGACGAAAATCGTCGGGATGCCGGCATTGATCATGGTTGCCTTGAAGGTCCCGACGCCGGGCACTTCCAGGTCATCCACCAGATTGCCGGTGGGGAACATCGAACCGCCGCCACCCTCTTCTTCCGCGGCAGGGTCCATGAATTCGACCTGCACTTCAGCGGCGGGAAAGGTCACGCCGTCGAGTTCGAAATCGCCGGTTTCCTGCACTTCACCGTTAGTGATCGGCACGTGGGCGATGATGGTCTTGCCGATGTTGGCCTGCCATACACGCACCACGGCGATGCCGTTCTGCGGAATGCGGCTGGCGTCCACCAAACCATTGCTGATGGCGAACGAACCGACCGCTGCCGACAGGTTGCCGCAATTACCGCTCCAGTCGACGAAAGGCTTGTCGATCGAGACCTGACCGAACAGGTAATCGACGTCGTGATCAGCCTTGGTGCTTTTCGACAGGATCACGGTTTTGCTGGTGCTGGACGTCGCGCCGCCCATACCGTCGATTTGCTTGTCGTAGGGGTCGGGGCTGCCGATCACGCGCAGCAACAAGGCATCGCGCGCCGGGCCGGGAATCTGTGCCGCTTCGGGCAGGTCTTTGAGGCTGAAAAACACGCCTTTGCTGGTGCCGCCGCGCATGTAGGTGGCGGGGATTTTGATCTGAGGTGCGTGAGCCATGATGGTCCTTTTAGGATCGAGCGGGACCGCAGGGTCCCGCCCGAACTCATCGTGTTAAACGGCAACCGCCGATTCTTCGAGGAAGTCCTGAGCGAAACGCTGCAACACGCCGCCGGCCTCGTAGATCGACACTTCTTCAGCGGTGTCGAGGCGGCAGGTCACCGGCACTTCGACGCGTTCGCCGTTCTTGCGGTTGATCACCAGCGTCAGTTCGGCACGCGGCGTGCGCTCACCGATCACGTCGTAGGTTTCGCTGCCGTCGATGGCCAGGGTGTGACGGTCGGTGCCCGGCTTGAACTCCAGGGGCAACACGCCCATGCCCACCAGGTTGGTGCGGTGGATGCGCTCGAAACCTTCAGCGGCAATCGCCTCGACACCCGCCAGACGCACGCCCTTGGCCGCCCAGTCGCGGGACGAACCCTGACCGTAATCGGCACCGGCAATGATGATCAGCGGCTGCTTGCGCTCCATGTAGGTTTCGATGGCTTCCCACATGCGCATCACTTTGCCTTCCGGCTCGACGCGAGCGAGAGAACCCTGCTTGACCTTGCCGTTTTCCTGAACCATTTCATTGAACAGTTTCGGGTTGGCGAAGGTGGCGCGTTGCGCGGTCAGGTGGTCGCCACGGTGAGTCGCGTAAGAGTTGAAGTCCTCTTCCGGCAAGCCCATTTTCGCCAGGTATTCACCCGCCGCGCTGTCCAGCATGATCGCGTTCGACGGCGACAGGTGATCGGTGGTGATGTTATCCGGCAGCACCGCCAATGGGCGCATGCCCTTGAGCGGACGTGCGCCGGCCAGCGCGCCTTCCCAGTACGGCGGACGGCGGATGTAAGTGCTCATCTCGCGCCAGTCGTACAGCGGCGTGACTTTCGGGCCGGTGTCTTCATGGATGGCGAACATTGGAATGTAGACCTGACGGAACTGCTCCGGCTTGACCGACGCCTTGACCACGGCGTCGATTTCTTCGTCGCTCGGCCAGATGTCTTTCAGGCGGATTTCCTTGCCTTCGGCGTCCAGGCCCAGCACATCTTTTTCGATGTCGAAACGGATGGTGCCGGCGATGGCGTAAGCAACCACCAACGGCGGCGAAGCAAGGAACGCGTTCTTGGCGTACGGGTGAATCCGGCCGTCGAAGTTGCGGTTACCGGAGAGCACGGCGGTGGCGTACAGGTCGCGGTCGATGATCTCTTGCTGGATCACCGGATCCAGCGCACCGGACATGCCGTTACACGTGGTGCAAGCGAACGCCACGACGCCGAAACCAAGTTGCTCCAGCTCAGTCGTCAGGCCGGCTTCGTCCAGGTACAGCGCCACGGTTTTGGAACCCGGCGCCAGGGACGATTTGACCCACGGCTTGCGGGTCAGGCCGAGCTTGTTGGCGTTGCGCGCCAGCAGGCCGGCGGCAATCACGTTGCGCGGGTTACTGGTGTTGGTGCAGCTGGTGATGGCGGCGATGATCACCACGCCATCCGGCATCTGGCCAGGAACGTCGTCCCACTGACCGGAGATGCCTTGGGCGGCGAGATCCGAGGTGGCGACGCGGGCGTGCGGGTTGCTCGGGCCGGCCATGTTACGCACGACGGTGGACAAGTCGAACGTCAGGCCGCGCTCGTATTGCGCGCCTTTCAGGCTGTCAGCCCACAGGCCGGTTTGCTTGGCGTAGTTCTCGACCAACTGCACCTGCTCGTCTTCACGGCCGGTGAGTTTGAGGTAGTCGATGGTTTGCTGGTCGATGTAGAACATCGCCGCCGTGGCGCCGTATTCCGGGGCCATGTTGGAGATGGTTGCGCGGTCGCCGAGGGTCAGCGCGGCGGCGCCTTCACCGAAGAATTCCAGCCATGCGCCGACCACTTTTTGCTTGCGCAGGAACTCGGTCAACGCCAGCACCATGTCGGTGGCAGTGATGCCCGGTTGCAGCTTGCCGGTCAGTTCAACGCCGACGCTTTCCGGCAGACGCATCCACGACGCACGGCCGAGCATCACGCTCTCGGCTTCCAGACCACCGACACCAATGGCGATCACGCCCAGTGCATCGACGTGCGGGGTGTGGCTGTCGGTGCCGACGCAAGTGTCGGGGAACGCCACGCCGTCACGTACCTGGATCACCGGAGACATTTTCTCCAGGTTGATCTGGTGCATGATGCCGTTGCCCGGTGGAATCACATCAACGTTCTTGAAGGCCTTTTTGGTCCAGTTGATGAAGTGGAAACGGTCTTCGTTGCGACGGTCTTCGATGGCGCGATTCTTCTCGAACGCCTCCGGGTCGAAGCCTCCGCGCTCGACGGCCAGGGAGTGGTCGACGATCAACTGCGTCGGCACCACCGGGTTCACTTGCGCCGGGTCACCACCTTGCAGGGCGATGGCGTCACGCAGGCCGGCGAGGTCGACCAGCGCGGTCTGGCCGAGGATGTCGTGGCACACCACGCGAGCCGGGAACCACGGGAAGTCGAGGTCGCGTTTGCGCTCGATGAATTGCTTCAGGGATTCGGTGAGCGTGGCCGGGTCGCAGCGACGTACCAGGTTTTCCGCCAGCACGCGAGAGGTGTACGGCAGAGTGTCGTAGGCGCCAGGCTGGATGGCCTCGACAGCCGCGCGGACGTCGAAGTAATCCAGATGGCTGCCGGGCAGCGGTTTACGGAATTCAGTGTTCATCGTCAGGACTCGGTCACGGTAGTTTCAAAAGGTGGGGCCTGGCACAGCACCTGAAATGCACACAATCCACTGTGGGAGCGAGCCTGCTCGCGATAGCGGTCAATCAGTCGACATCCATTTTGAATGTCAGTCCGTCATCGCGAGCAGGCTCGCTCCTACAGGGATCTGCGTAGAGTTCAGATCCCGGTGCAGGCCTTCACCATTCAGCGTTGTTCGATTGGCACGAACTTGCGCTGTTCGACGCCGACATACTCGGCGCTCGGGCGGATGATGCGGTTGTTGGCGCGTTGTTCGAACACGTGCGCCGCCCAGCCGGTCAGGCGCGAGCAAACGAAGATCGGTGTGAACAACTTGGTCGGGATGCCCATGAAGTGGTACGTCGATGCATGGTAGAAGTCGGCGTTCGGGAACAGTTTCTTCTGTTCCCACATGGTCGCGTCGATGGCTTCGGAAACCGGGAACAGCACGGTGTCGCCCACTTCTTCAGCGAGTTTTTTCGACCAGCCCTTGATCACTTCGTTACGCGGATCGTTGTCTTTATAGATCGCGTGGCCGAAGCCCATGATCTTGTCCTTGCGCGCCAGCATGCCGAGGGTGCCCTCGACGGCCTCTTCAGGCGACGAGAAGCGCTCGATCATTTCCATCGCCGCTTCGTTGGCACCGCCGTGCAGAGGGCCGCGCAACGAACCGATGGCCGCGGTGACGCAGGAATACATGTCCGACAGCGTCGAGGCGCACACCCGTGCGGTGAAGGTCGAGGCGTTGAACTCGTGTTCCGCGTAGAGGATCAGCGAAACGTTCATCACCTTGACGTGCAAATCGCTCGGTTTCTTGCCGTGCAGCAAGTGCAGGAAGTGGCCGCCGATGGATTGTTCGTCGCTCACGCAGCTGATGCGCTTGCCGTCATGGCTGAAGCGATACCAGTAGCACATGATCGCCGGGAACGCGGCGAGCAGGCGGTCGGTCACGTCGTGTTGTTCGGAGAAGTCTTTCTCCGGCTCGATGTTGCCCAGGAACGAGCAACCGGTGCGCATCACGTCCATCGGGTGGGCGTCGGCAGGAATGCGTTCCAGCACTTCTTTGAGCGCTTGCGGCAGGTCGCGCAGCTTGCCCAGTTTGCTGATGTAAGCGGCGAGTTGTGCCTTGGTCGGCAATTCACCGTAAAGCAGCAGATAAGCCACTTCTTCGAATTGCGCGTCGGCTGCCAGTTCGCGAACGTCGTAGCCGCGATAGGTCAGGCCTGCGCCCGATTGGCCCACGGTGGACAGAGCGGTTTGCCCGGCAACCTGGCCACGGAGCCCGGCGCCACTGAGTACTTTTGCTTCGGCCATTGCTGTCTCCAGTTTTTCTTGAATTTGTCAGGGAAACTTGTAGGAGCGATGCTTGCTCGCGAAAGCGCTGATCAGACGACATTAATGTGAATGTCAGTGCGTCTTCGTCGGATCGCCGCCCAGAGCAAGCTTCGCTCCTACAGGGCTTTCGTTACTTCTTCGCGGCAAACAACGCATCGAGCTTCTGCTCGAAGGTGTGGTAGTCGATGCGATCGTAGAGCTCCATGCGGGTCTGCATGGTGTCGATCACGTTCTGTTGCGTGCCGTCGCGACGGATTGCGGTGTAGACGTTTTCCGCCGCCTTGTTCATCGCGCGGAAAGCGGACAGCGGGTACAGCACCAGCGACACATCGGCAGCGGCGAGTTGCTCGGTGGTGTACAGCGGCGTCGCGCCGAATTCGGTGATGTTAGCCAGGATCGGCGCTTTCACGCGGTTGGCGAACAGCTTGTACATGTCCAGTTCGGTGATGGCTTCCGGGAAGATCATGTCGGCGCCGGCTTCGATGCAGGCGGCGGCGCGATCCAGCGCGGATTCCAGACCTTCCACTGCCAGGGCGTCGGTGCGAGCCATGATCACGAAGCTGTCATCGGTGCGCGCATCGACGGCGGCCTTGATCCGGTCGACCATTTCCTGCAGCGACACGATCTCTTTATTCGGACGGTGACCGCAGCGCTTGGCGCCGACCTGATCTTCAATATGAATCGCCGCCGCGCCGAACTTGATCATCGACTTGACGGTGCGCGCGACGTTGAACGCCGAGGAACCGAAACCGGTGTCCACGTCCACCAGCAGCGGCAGGTCGCACACGTCGGTAATGCGACGCACGTCGGTCAGCACGTCATCCAGGCCGGTGATGCCCAGGTCCGGCACGCCGAGGGAGCCGGCAGCCACCCCGCCACCCGACAGGTAAATCGCCTTGAAACCGGCGCGCTTGGCCAGCAGCGCGTGGTTGGCGTTGATCGCGCCGACCACTTGCAGCGGATGTTCGCTGGCGACCGCATCGCGGAAACGCTGGCCTGGAGTGCTCTTGTTGGAACTCATGACTCACCTCGTTCAGTGGCTGTCTGGTTAGCGCCGTCCTGGTAGTGACGGGCGATATTGCGTTTGGAGGCGCCGATGTGACGGCGCATCAACAACTCGGCGAGCTCACCGTCACGGTCGGCGATGGCGTCGAGAATTCGGTGGTGCTCGGCAAAGGCCTGGTGCGGGCGATTGGGCGTGGTGGAAAACTGGATGCGGTACATGCGCACCAGTTGGTAGAGCTCGCCGCACAGCATCTGCGTCAGGGTGCGGTTGCCGCTGCCCTGGATGATCCGGTAGTGGAAATCGAAGTCGCCTTCCTGCTGGTAATAGCCAACGCCGGCCTGAAACGCCTCATCGCGCTCGTGGGTTTCGAGGACCCGGCGCAGTTCGTCGATTTCTTCGACGGTCATGCGTTCGGCCGCCAGCCGACAGGCCATGCCTTCGAGGGATTCGCGAATCTCGTAGAGCTCCAGCAGCTCGGCATGGCTCAGCGAAACCACCCGCGCCCCGACGTGCGGTACGCGGACCAGCAGGCGCTGGCCTTCCAGTCGATGGATCGCCTCGCGCAACGGCCCGCGGCTGATGCCGTAGGTGCGTGCCAGCTCCGGCTCGGAGATCTTGCTGCCCGGGGCGATCTCGCCTTTGACGATGGCCGCCTGAATGCGGCGGAAGACGTTTTCGGAAAGCGTCTCCGACTCGTCTTGCGTAACCACCGGGGGATCGAGTTGATCCAGCATATTGTCGACACCTTGAAAGCCAATGCCGCAAAAACTAGCGAAAACAGCCGCAACAGTCAAAGGATAAATAGGTATTGTCGACAATCGTCTAATAACCGACTGCACCACAACAAAGCAGCCCTTCTGTTTATAGCCCCCCGCCAGCGCTGGCGCCATAAACCCACCGTGCTAGAATGCCGCCCGCATTTGTCTGTGACATCTGCACGGCTTGTCATAAATAGTTGATAGGCATACGAGGGAGCTTGCGCAGCGATGCCAGGGCCTTGAATTGAAGTACGGACCGCTGCGCACCAGGATTTATGAGACTCAAGCCCCTCCCGACATTCCTTTATCTTCTTTGCCTGCCCGGTTTCGCCGTGGCGGGGGAAAAGACCGTGTACGGCCTCAACGAGTATGCTTCCCTGGACGGCATCAACCTGGAAGTCGCCGCCAAACTCGACACCGGGGCGAAAACAGCGTCCCTGAGTGCCCGCGACATCAAACGTTTCAAACGCAATGGCGAGTCCTGGGTGCGCTTCTATCTGGCCATCGACGCAGCGCATTCGCACCCCATCGAACGGCCACTGGCCCGCGTCAGCAAGATCAAGCGTCGTGCCGGCGACTACGACCCGGAAGAGGGCAAGAAGTACACCGCCCGTCCGGTGATCGAGCTGGATATCTGCATGGGTTCGGCTTTACGCAGTATCGAAGTGAACCTAACCGACCGTAGCGCCTTCCAATACCCGCTCTTGATCGGCTCCGAAGCGCTGAAACGCTTCGACGCGCTGGTCGACCCCAGTCTTAAATACGCTGCTGGCAAACCCGCCTGCGCCACCGACGCACATACCGCAGAGTAATTCCAATGCGCGCTCTTACCCTCCATCTGAAACTGCTGATCGCCATCCTGGTGGTGCTGGGCATTTCAGTTACGGCCTATCAGATTTTCGTGCTCGGCATTCCCGTGACCGAGGACGCCACCGACGACTTGTGGAATATCGACGCCAAGGTCGAGTTCGTCGCCAGTGCCAAAGACCCGGTCAAGATCCAGATGTTCGTGCCGCCGCTGAGCCGCGACTACGTCAGCCTCAACGAGAGTTTCATTTCCAATAACTACGGCGTGGCCGTAAACCGTGTCGACGGCAACCGCAAGGTGACCTGGTCGGCGCGCCGGGCCAAGGGCAACCAGACCCTTTATTACCGCCTGGTGCTGACCAAGCGCTACACCGGCGAAAAATCCAAGGTCAAGGGCCCGACCTTCCGCGACAGCATCGCCGTCGAAGGTGCGGAAAAAATCGCCGCCGAAGCCTTGCTCGCGCCGATCCGCCAACACTCGGCCGACGTCGAAACCTTCATCGGCGAAGCCATCAAGCGTGTCAACAATCTCAACGATGACAACGTGAAGCTGCTGCTAGGCGGCGATACGTCCCCCGGGCACAAGGCGAAAATCGTCGAGCTGGTCCTGTCCATCGCCCACGTGCCGGTGGAAAAGGTCCACACCATCCGTCTAGTGGCCGATCAGCCGCAAACGCCGGAACTCTGGCTGCGCAGCTTCAACGGCACCGACTGGCTGTACTTCAACCCGGAAACCGGCGAACAAGGTCTGCCGTCCGACCGCCTGCAGTGGTGGACCGGCGACGAAAGCCTGATCACCGTCGATGGCGGCAAGAAAGCCAACGTGACGTTCAGCCTGAACAACAGCGAAATGAACGCGATTCGACTGGCCAAGCTGACCGACGAAAACACCGACGCCAACTTCCTCGAATACTCGCTGTACGGTTTGCCCCTGCAAACCCAGCAGACCTTCATGATCATGGTGATGATCCCGATCGGCGTGCTGGTGATCCTGATCCTGCGCAACCTGATCGGCCTGCAGACCCTCGGCACCTTTACCCCGGTGCTGATCGCCCTCGCCTTCCGCGAAACCCAGCTTGGCTTCGGCATCGTGCTGTTTACGGTCATCACGGCGCTCGGGCTGTCACTGCGCTCCTACCTTGAACACTTGAAGTTGCAGATGCTGCCGAGGCTGTCGGTGGTGCTGACCTTCGTGGTGGTGCTGATCGCGGCGATCAGCCTGTTCAGCCATAAACTCGGCCTGGAACGCGGGCTGTCGGTGGCGCTGTTCCCGATGGTGATTCTGACCATGACCATCGAACGCCTGTCGATTACCTGGGAAGAACGCGGTTCCGGGCATGCGATGAAAGTGGCGATCGGTACGCTGTTTGCCGCCTCCCTGGCGCACCTGATCATGAGCGTGCCGGAGCTGGTGTACTTCGTGTTCACCTTCCCGGCGATCCTGCTGATCCTGGTGGGTTTCATGCTGGCGATGGGGCGTTATCGCGGTTACCGCCTGACCGAACTGGTGCGCTTCAAGGCTTTCCTCAAGAAGGCTGACTCTTGATGTTCGGCTTCTGGAAGACCTGGAAGGCCCTGGAAGCCCGGGGCATCATGGGGATCAATCGGCGTAACGCGGACTACGTGCTCAAGTACAACAAGCGCAGCCTGTACCCGATTGTCGATGACAAGATCATCACCAAGGAACGCGCGATCGCCGCCGGTATTCATGTGCCGGAACTGTACGGCGTGATCTCCACCGAGAAGGAAATCGATAACCTCGACAAGATCATCGGCGAGCGCACCGACTTCGTGATCAAACCGGCCCAGGGCGCGGGCGGCGACGGCATCATTGTGGTTGCCGACCGTTTCGAGGGCCGCTATCGCACGGTGTCCGGCAAGATCATCAGTCATGAGGAGATCGAGCACCATGTCTCCAGCATCCTCACCGGCCTGTATTCCCTGGGCGGTCACCGTGACCGCGCACTGATCGAATACCGCGTGATCCCGGACCAGATCTTCAAAAGCATCAGCTACGAAGGCGTCCCGGACATTCGCATCATCGTGTTGATGGGCTATCCGGTGATGGCGATGTTGCGCCTGCCGACGCGCCAGTCCGGCGGCAAGGCCAACCTGCACCAGGGCGCTATCGGCGTCGGCGTCGACCTCGCAACCGGGCAGACGCTGCGCGGCACCTGGCTGAACAACATCATCACCAAACATCCGGACACCACCAACGCGGTGGACGGCGTGCAACTGCCCTACTGGGACGGTTTCATGAAACTCGCTGCCGGCTGTTATGAGCTGTGCGGGCTGGGCTACATCGGTGTCGACATGGTGCTCGACCAGGAAAAAGGCCCGCTGATTCTTGAGCTCAATGCCCGGCCCGGGCTAAACATCCAGATTGCCAACGATTGCGGCCTGACGCTGCGCACCCATGCGGTTGAAGCGCGGCTGGAAGAGCTGAAAGCGCGCGGGGTTGTTGAGTCGGTTCAGGAGCGGGTCGAGTTTGTTCAGGAGATGTTTGGGCATATTCCTGCCGTCGAAGGCTGATCCGAAACCGAGTCGCTGCCTTCGCGGGCAAGCCTCGCTCCTACAGATCTAGCGTCGTTCACATTCTCGGCGAACGGCACAAACCCGTAGGAGCGAGGCTTGCTCGCGAAGACTGACTAACAGTCACCAAACCTCGCAACCCTGTCCCCAATCTGCCAATCCCCGACATCCCCTCTAGGAGCAAATCCTGCAGAGGACTACAATCGCACCCCCGCCTCGATGGCTGATCTGCCCCGCCCATGTTGACCTGTTCCGTACACCCGCTGCCCTATCGCGCCAACCCCGCCGAGTACTTCGCGGCGATTCGCCATGCCCCCGGTGCCGTGCTGCTCGACAGCGGCCGGCCCACTGCTGATCGCGGGCGTTATGATCTGCTCAGCGCCTGGCCGCTGCAGCAAATAGCGGTATTGCCTGACGAAAGTGGCAGCGATTTCCTGCAACGCCTTCGCGACCATCTGGCACGACTGGGTGAAGCGGCAGTCTCCGATGAACTGCCATTCGCCGGCGGGCTGATCGGTTATCTGAGTTATGACTTCGGACGACATCTTGAACACCTGCCGAGCCAGGCGCAGGACGACCTGCAATTGCCGGATGCGCGTTTCGGGCTGTACGACTGGGCATTGATCAGCGATCACCATTTGGCTACCAGTCAACTGGTGTTCCACCCGACACTGATCGACAGCGAGCGCCAGCGCTTGATCGCCTTGTTCAGTCAGCCTGCGGTTGAGCCGATCGAGCCGTTCAGTTTGAAAGCCCCGATGAAGGCCGACCTGAGCGCTGACGAGTATCGCCACGCACTTGAGCGCATTCAGCAGTACATCCAGGCGGGCGATTGTTATCAGGTGAACTTCGCCCAGCGCTTTCGTGCGCAATGTGCGGGTGATCCGTGGGCCGCGTATGTCGCGCTGCGGGCCGCGTGCCCGACACCGTTTTCCGGTTTCCAGAGCCTGCCCGACGGCGGTGCGGTGTTGAGTCTGTCGCCTGAGCGCTTCGTCAAAGTCAGTGAACGTCATGTGGAAACCCGCCCGATCAAAGGCACCCGTCCGCGTGGCCTGACGGCTGCCGAAGACGCCGCGAACGCTGCCGAACTGCTGGCCAGTCCCAAGGACCGTGCCGAGAACCTGATGATCGTCGACCTGCTGCGCAATGACCTCGGTCGCACTTGCCGCATCGGCTCGGTGCGGGTGCCGGAGTTGTTCAGTCTGGAAAGCTATCCGAATGTGCATCACCTGGTGAGCAGCGTGACCGGCGAACTGGCGGATGACCGGGATGCGCTGGATCTGATCGCTGGCAGTTTTCCGGGCGGATCGATTACCGGTGCACCGAAGATTCGCGCCATGCAGATCATCGACGAGCTGGAGCCGACCCGACGTGGGTTGTACTGCGGCTCGTTGCTGTACCTGGACGTGCGCGGCGAGATGGACAGCTCCATCGCCATTCGCAGCTTGCTGGTCAAGGATGGGCAGGTGTGCTGCTGGGGCGGTGGCGGGATTGTCGCGGACTCGGAATGGCAGGCGGAGTATCAGGAATCAATTACCAAGGTGAAGGTTCTGCTCGACACCCTGCAAAACCTTTGATTCCGGGCTTTTGTGGCGAGGGAGCTTGCTCCCTCGCCACAGGTTGTGTTTACAGACTTAGGGCCCGATTCGAAGCCTTGATGAACTCCTGCTTCAAGTCCTCAAAGGTATGCACCGCCGGGAACTGCGGAAACTCGCGAATCACATTATCCGGCGCATGAAACAGAATCCCCGCATCCGCCTCACCGAGCATGGTGGTGTCGTTGTAGGAATCCCCTGCCGCAATGACCCGATAGTAAAGACTCTTGAACGACAGAACCGACTGCCGCTTCGGATCTTTCTGACGCAACTGATAGCTCGTCACCCGTCCCGAATCGTCGGTGATCAAGCGATGGCACAGCAAGGTCGGGAAGCCCAGTTGACGCATCAGCGGCTGGGAAAACTCGTAGAACGTATCCGACAGAATCACCACCTGGAACCGCTCACGCAGCCAGTTGACGAACTCGATGGCGCCGTCCAGCGGCTTCAGCGTGGCGATCACTTCCTGGATATCAGTGAGTTTCAAGCCGTGCTCGTCGAGAATCCGCAGGCGCTGCTTCATCAGCACGTCGTAGTCGGGAATGTCCCGGGTGGTCGCCCTCAGGGATTCAATACCGGTTTTTTCAGCGAACGCGATCCAGATTTCCGGGACCAGCACACCTTCGAGATCCAGACAGGCAATTTCCACAAGACACTCCCATTTGTATTGATTATTGAGTCGAGCGAGTAAAAGACTGCCGAACTCTAGCGACTCAGGCTGCCCCGCGCAACGCACAGGGCGCGCCCGCCGCCGCAGGATTTTGTTACCATCAGCCCCATATAGAGCGCCCAGCGCCACCGACCTGTAGGAAGCCGCCCTGATGAGCCCATCGTTCGATGTTGTGGAACTCGCCACGACCTATGCCAACAAATCCGCCCAGGACATCCTGAAACTCGCGTTTGCCGAGTTTGGCGATGACCTGTGGATATCTTTCAGCGGCGCCGAAGACGTGGTGCTCGTGGACATGGCCTGGAAGCTGAACAAGAACGTCAAAGTGTTCAGCCTCGACACCGGCCGCTTGCACCCGGAGACCTACCGCTTCATCGATCAGGTGCGCGAGCACTACAAGATCGACATTGAGCTGGTGTCCCCGGACTACACGAAACTGGAGCCGTTCGTGAAGGAAAAAGGCCTGTTCAGTTTCTATAAGGACGGCCATGGCGAGTGCTGCGGCATCCGCAAGATCGAACCGCTGCGTCGCAAACTGTCGGGCGTGAGCGCCTGGGCCACCGGCCAGCGTCGGGACCAGAGCCCGGGTACCCGCAGCGCCGTAGCGGTGATGGAAATCGACACCGCGTTTTCCACCCCGGAACGCACCCTCTACAAATTCAACCCGCTGGCGCAGATGACCAGCGAAGAGATCTGGGGTTACATTCGCATGCTCGAACTGCCGTACAACAGCCTGCACGAACGCGGCTTCATCAGCATTGGCTGCGAACCCTGCACCCGCCCGGTCCTGCCGAACCAGCATGAACGTGAAGGCCGTTGGTGGTGGGAAGAAGCGACGCAGAAAGAATGCGGGCTGCATGCGGGGAATATCATCAGCAAGTCCAAGGCCTGAGCCCGAGCCGGGTGAATTCCCCTGTGGGAGCGAGCCTGCTCGCGATAGCGGTGTAACAGTCAACAATACTGTTGAATGCCCCGCCAAGCCGGTCTCACTCCCACAGGCTTAGTGTTCTGTTTTATAAATGTGTACACACGAATGTCACCATAGGTGCCATTTATGTGTGCACTTTTGTTTTCTGCGCCCCAAAAAGTTACACCCTCTTTTCCTGACTTCCCCAGTCGAGTTTTCCCACCTCCTCCGACGAAAAATAAATACCTGTTCAACCGGTCAATTTATATCGCCTTTTTTTCAGTTACTTATCGTGATTCATCAACAAAACGAAATGAGAACCTATTTTTATAGATCGGTAGCTGGCATGGATCTGGCTTAAGTGCATACATGTTTTGTATACAATCAACTCAAAACATACACACACTTAGATCCGCAAGCCTGAAGCGCCCTATCCCGTACAGGCTGCAGATGCCCCGTAACCAATGATGCTTTTGCCCGCGACGAAGATTTGTCGAGCTCACGCTCATGCACAGTCATCGCGACGCCAAGCTCGGAGCCTGCCGGAATGCGTACTAGCCTCTCCAATAACAACATCGCACTGGATCTGCCCTCCTTTCCACCCACCGCTCAAGATCAAACTGTTCAAGAACCCGTGGTGCTCAGCCCGCGCCTGCACAACAAGGACCTGGCGCCGACCAAGGCCGAAGGCCGACGCTGGGGCCGCTACAGCATCTTCGCCCTGTGGACCAACGACGTTCACAACATCGCCAACTATTCCTTCGCCATTGGCCTGTATGCGCTGGGTCTGGGTGGCTGGCAGATTCTGTTGTCCCTGGGGATCGGCGCGGCGCTGGTGTATGGCTTCATGAACCTTTCCGGCTACATGGGGCAAAAGACCGGCGTGCCGTTTCCTGTCATCAGCCGGATCAGTTTCGGTATCCACGGGGCGCAAATTCCTGCGTTGATCCGCGCCATTATCGCCATCGCCTGGTTCGGCATTCAGACGTACCTGGCGTCCGTAGTGTTTCGCGTGCTGCTGACGGCGGTGCATCCCGGCTTCGCCGACTACGACCACAACTCGATCCTTGGTCTGTCGAGCCTGGGCTGGGTATGTTTCGTGGCGATCTGGCTGGTGCAACTGGGCATCCTCGCCTACGGCATGGAAATGGTACGGCGCTATGAAGCGTTCGCCGGGCCGGTGATTCTGCTGACCGTTGCCGCGCTCGCAGCCTGGATGTACACCCAAGCCGACGCAACCATCGCCTGGTCGATCCGCGAGCCGCTGACCGGTGGCGAGATGTGGCGCAATATTTTTGCCGGCGGCGCATTGTGGCTGGCGATCTACGGGACGTTGATCCTCAACTTCTGCGACTTCGCCCGTTCATCGCCGTGCCGCAAAACCATCAAGGTCGGAAATTTCTGGGGCTTGCCGGTGAATATTCTGGTGTTCGCGGCCATCACCGTCCTGCTTTGTGGTGCGCAATTTCAGATCAATGGCCGGATCATCGAAAGCCCGACTGAAATCATCGCCTCGATCCCCAACACCTTCTTCCTGGTGCTCGGCTGCCTGGCGTTCCTGATCGTCACCGTAGCGGTGAACATCATGGCCAACTTCGTCGCCCCGGCGTTCGTGCTCAGTAACCTGGCGCCTAGATACCTGACCTTCCGCCGCGCCGGGCTGATCAGCGCAACCATCGCGGTGCTGATCCTGCCGTGGAATCTCTACAACAGCCCACTGGTGATCGTGTATTTCCTGTCCGGCCTCGGCGCCCTGCTAGGCCCGTTGTACGGCGTGATCATGGTCGACTACTGGCTTGTACGAAAAGGCCAGGTCAACGTGCCGCAGTTGTACAGCGAAGATCCCAATGGCGCTTATTACTACAGCCGCGGGGTCAATTTACGCGCCGTAGCGGCGTTCATTCCTGCCGCATTGATTGCCATCGTCCTGGCGCTGGTGCCGGGCTTCCACCTCGTTTCACCGTTCTCGTGGCTGATCGGCGCCGGGATTGGCGCAATGCTCTACCTGATCATCGCCAAGCGACAGCCCCATTACGCCGACGTCAGCGGTGAAAGCATCGCAGTCGACAACGTCTGCCACTAATCCACTCGCGGCCCGCCAGCGCCGGGCCGCAGAACCGCCCTGCAATAAGGACTACTCATGCGAATTCTCGTGGTCAACGTCAACACCACCGAGTCCATCACCCAGGCCATCGCCCGATCCGCCCAGGCGGTGGCCGCGCCGGGAACGGAAATCGTCGGCCTGACGCCCTACTTCGGCGCCGACTCCATCGAAGGCAATTTCGAAAGTTATCTGGCCGCCATCGCCGTAATGGACCGGGTCATGGCCTACGACCAGCCCTTCGATGCGGTGATCCAGGCCGGCTACGGCGAACACGGTCGCGAAGGCTTGCAGGAATTGCTCAACGTGCCGGTGGTGGACATCACCGATGCAGCGGCCAGTACGGCGATGTTCCTCGGCCATGCCTATTCGGTGGTCACCACCCTGGACCGCACCGTGCCCCTGATCGAGGACCGGCTAAAACTGTCGGGGCTGTGGGACCGCTGCGCGTCGGTGCGGGCCAGTGGTCTGGCGGTGCTGGAACTGGAATCCGATCCGCAACGGGCGCTGGAGGCGATTGTCCGTCAGGCGGAACTGGCGGTGCAGGAAGACAAGGCCGAAGTGATTTGCCTGGGCTGCGGCGGCATGGCCGGGCTGGATGAACAGATTCGCCAGCGCACCGGGGTTCCGGTGGTGGATGGCGTGACGGCGGCGGTGACCATTGCCGAATCGCTGGTGCGATTAGGGTTGTCCACTTCCAAGGTGCGGACGTATGCGACGCCACGGCCAAAGAACATTATTGGTTGGCCGGGGCGGTTCGGGCGGTAGACCGCGTTATCGTTCATCGCGAGCAGGCTCGCATTGGATCTGTGTCGTTCACAAATCCCCTGCTCGCGAAAGCAGCGACTCGGTCTCAAGCCAGGCTCAAACCGCACTGAACCGCTGCACCCACCCCCGCTCCGCAAACTGCTCAATAATGAAATCCACAAACGCCCGGGTCTTGCCCGGCAGCAGTTTGTGTTCCGCGTAATAGATAGAAATGTTGCCGTCGTCGACATACCAGTCCGGCAACACCCGGTGTAACGTCCCGGCTTCCAGATACCCCACAGCAAACGGCATGCTCACCAACGCAATGCCCAACCCCTGCGCCGCCGTCGCACACGCCGCTTCCGAATCGCTCATGGTCATGCGCGCCTTCAGCGCCAGCGGGTTGTGTTGCTGAGTACGACTGGTCAATTGCCAGGAACGCACCCGACCGGTCTGTGGGGAGCGGATCAGGATGCCGTCGTGGTCCTTGAGTTGATCGGGCTCGACGATCACAGGCCGCGCCGCCAGATACTCCGCCGACGCCACCAGCACCCGATGCGCCGGCGTCAGCTTGCGCGCCACCACGCCTTGAGGCAGCTCAAATCCCCCACCAATCGCCGCATCGAAGCCCTGAGCGATCAGATCGACCTGCCGGTTGTCGAAATGCCAATCCGGGTTGATCGCCGGAAAACGCCGCAGAAACTCACCCAGTAAGGGCACCACATATAAACGCCCGAACACCGTGCCCATGCTGACTTTCAGTGTTCCCGCTGGCCGACCCTCAGCGCTGGCGAGGTTGGCCACCGCATTCTGGATCGTGTGAAGGCTGGAACTGACTTCGCCGAGAAACAGGTGACCTGCCTCGGTCAGCGTCAGGCTTCGCGTGCTGCGCTGGAACAGCCGCACACCCAGCCGGGCCTCAAGCTTGGCAACACTTTTGCCCACCGCCGCCGGGGTCAGGCTCAAGCGTCGCGCAGCTTCGGCGAAGCTGCCAACCTCGGCGCTGCGCACGAAGCATTCGATACTGCTGAAGGTTTCCATAGGCGCCACTATAAACTTCTGGTTTACACAGACTATCGTAATTGCCGTCTACACAGCGTGTAATCCGCAATCAATACTAGGCTCCATCAACCGAGGCATCTCGCCTCGGGACTTCGGAGATCGTTATGACTACTCAGAACCTCAGCGGCAAAGTGGCTTTGATTCAAGGCGGGTCCCGCGGCATCGGCGCCGCCATTGTCAAACGCCTGGCCGCTGAAGGCGCAACCGTTGCCTTCACCTATGTCAGCTCCACGGCCAAAGCCGAAGCCTTGCAAGACAGCATCACCGGCAATGGCGGCAAAGCCCTCGCCATCAAGGCCGACAGCGCTGACGCCGAGGCCATTCGCCGCGCCGTGACCACCACCGTAGACACCTTTGGCCGCCTCGATATCCTCGTCAACAACGCCGGCGTGCTGGCCGTTGCGCCACTGGAGGATTTCAAACTCGAAGATTTCGACCAGACCCTGGCCATCAACGTGCGCAGCGTGTTCATCGCCACCCAGGCCGCCGCCAAACACATGACTGAAGGCGGTCGCATCATCAACATCGGCAGCACCAACGCCGACCGCATGCCCTTCGCCGGTGGCGGCCCTTACGCCATGAGCAAATCAGCGCTGGTAGGTCTGACCAAAGGCTTGGCCCGCGACCTCGGCCCGCGCGGCATCACCATCAACAACGTGCAACCGGGCCCGGTCGACACCGACATGAACCCGGCCGACGGTGACTTCGCTGACAGCCTGATCCCGCTGATGGCGGTGGGCCGTTACGGCACTTCCGAGGAAATCGCCAGCTTTGTGGCCTATCTGGTCGGGCCGGAAGCCGGTTACATCACAGGGGCGAGCCTGACCATCGACGGTGGTTTTGGCGCCTGATGCGCTAGACGCAATCACAATGTGGGGGCGAGCCTGCTCGCGAAGACGGTGCGTCAGGCGACATTGATGTCGTCTGACCTTCCGCTTTCGCGAGCAGGCTCGCTCCCACACTTTTTACTTCAAGCCCATTCGAGGGCTGGCAAACCACAAGCACTCGGCTTGAACGCCTTCAACGAACGAAGAATGCCATCGGCATGCGCATACTTTTCGTCAGCCATCGCCGCGTCGGGAATCGCAATCGCCGTCATCCCCGCCGCTTTCGCCGCCGTGACACCGAACGGCGAGTCTTCGAACACCAGGCAGTCTTCGGGCGCAACGCCCAGGCGCCGCGCCGCCGTGAGGAAGATGTCCGGCGCCGGTTTGGCCGCGCCCACTTCAGGGTCATCGGCCGTCACGACAAAGTCGAACAGCGCAAACCAATCGCGGTGCAAGGTGGTTTTCTGGCCGAACGACTGACGCGAAGAACTGGTGCCGACCGCGATCGGAATGTTGTTGGCTTTCAAGTGCCTGACCAGTTCCTCGGCGCCAGGCATCGCCAGCGCTTGCGGAAAACGCTCGCGCATCAGCGGTTCGCGGATCACCAGAAACTCTTCGGCGGTGATCGGCAAGTCCAGAGCCTCGACCACGTACCGCGCCAGATCACCTGCGCCACGGCCGATGATGTTCTGTTTGATGCTCCAGTCGAAGACCCGTCCGTAGCGCTCGGCAATCATGGACGTGACCTCGGTATAAATGCCCTCGGTGTCCAGCAGCAAGCCGTCCATATCAAAAATCACGGCCTTGATCGGGCCGTATTCATTCAGCGGTGCATTCATCGCATCTGATCCGTTTTCTAATGACATCCCAGAGGCGGCTCAGGTGCGGCCGGGTCCGTGATCGATTAAAGGATTCAGCAGCATAGCGAGCGCGCCGGCCATCGAGCAACGGGCAATCCCTGACAGATACAAAAAGTGCTCGTCGTCATTTAGCGATTTTCCCTACATAAAACGCCTCCTTTCCCGACTTCTTTACCCGTTGATCCCAAGCAAAGTCCCGCGCTCAAACTTGATCTGCGCGAGGGACTGCGAATGTTCGTACCTGACAAGGTACTGGCCTTGAATAACGCCATCGGCCTGCTGGTGGTTGCCGCCATGGACCCCGAGCGGCCGGATGTCGAAGCGCTGTTCGCTGACTTCCGGCTTTGCCTCAATGACTACGACGCCTGGGCCGAAAGTTTCTGGACCGGCAAGGCGCTGGATATCGAGCAGGTGTTCAAGGTGGGGCACGACGTTCGCCTGGTCGCGCCGAAAAACTCCACCACCCCTGTCAGCTCGACCGTCGCAGCATGCCCGGCAGCGGGTCCCCTGACCCTCGTGCACATGTTCGACGCTGCGCGGTTCGTGCCGATCGGCAACACCCCGGTGATGCTTGAGCCTTTGAACGCTGACGGTACGTTCGGCAAGCCGGTTTATGACGAGATCGGCCCTAGCGGCATCCTCGAAATCCGCGAGTGCGAACGCAGCCTGCGTTATCGCATCACCTTCTTCCCGAATGTTTCCGCTGAGCATGTCAAAGCGCTTTATGCCTCCTATCAAGGCGTCATCAGCGGTCTGGAAGGCTGGCTGCGTAACGAGTGGACGACCGAATTCGAACCCTCATGGGCCGAGTTCGCCGAGGCCGGTTTCATCAAGCGTTACGGCCTGCTGCAACAGGCCGACTGGCGCGGTTTCGAGAATTCGCTGAACGGGTTGTGGGATGACGTGAAGCAGATTTACGCGCTGATCGCGGACCTGCAAGCCAACAGTGAAAAACTCCTTGAATACCTGACCGAAACTGAACTTGAAACGCTGCTGGAGGCTTCAGCGGAATCCATCGCCAACCTGCTGCTGGTGTTGAGTGATGAGCCGCTGATGTTCATTCATCTGGCGGCGATCACCAGTTGGCTGAGGATGTTGCCGCCGCAGTTCATCGCCGAAGTTGTGGCGCAGATTCGCACAGGCATATTGATCGGCTTCCTGCTGGCGCGCTTCACAGGCCCTGCCGGGTTGAAGCTCGGCATCAGCACCAAGGTGCTGGACAAGATCAAATCCGAGCGCGCGCGCAAATGGCTGGCTGCCGCGAGCCTGAGGTTGGCCGAGCTCGGCACCCAGTCCGACCTGACGCCCCACGCGGGCGTACTCAAACCCCTTGCGGTCAATGTCCGAAATGCTCCGCTAAACCCCGCACCCGCCGTGCCGTTGCAGATCAACATGGGCACTGCACCGGTTTTGACAGTGCAGAATCCAGTCGCCATTGCTCGCGACAAATCCGCAGCCATGACCCGATTGGGTCGGCAAGAGCACCGTGACGACGTTTCCGATCAAGCGAAAAATCCCAACGGCGATAGTGCCGATTGCGGGCCGCTGACCTGCACCAACGGTTGCCCGGTGTCGATGGTCACCGGCGAAGAACTGCTGACACTGGACGATGGATCGCTTAACGGCTTGCTGCCTTTCGCGTTTACCCGGTTGTACCGAACCAGCGCCGTGGAAATGGATTGCGGGCTGGGTTGGGGCTGGAGTCATTCGCTGGCGCATCGCCTGGAGCTGGACGCAGAACAGGTCGTCTGGACCGACCATGAAAACCGTCGCACGACGTTTCCACTGCCCAGCATTTTGCGTCCGGCGATTCATAACAGCCTGTCCCGCTCGGCCATTTATCTCGGAAACAAACCCGAGGAGCTGATTGTTGCGCTGGCGGGTGAGTCTCCACGGTTCTATCACTTTGAAAATGGTCGCCTGACGTCCATCAGTGATGCCTACGACAACCGGCTGCATATCACCCGCGACCGTCAGGATCGCATTCAACGCGTCGATAACGGCGCGGGACGTTCACTGCTGTTGCGTTACGAGCGCCGGCACATCGTTACGGTCGAGTATCAGTCGTTTCACCCCGCCGACGGATTGATGGACGCCTGGCGTACAGAGCAAACGCTGATTGCCTACCGCTACGACGCCCGTCACCGCCTGATCGAAGCGACCAATGCTGCCGGCGAAAGCGAGCGATACGACTACGACGACCAACACGTGATTCTCCAGCGACAACTGGCCGGTGGGGCCAGTTTCTTCTGGGAGTGGGAAAGGTCTGGCAAGGCGGCCAGATGTGTCAGGCACTGGGCGACTTTTTCGCAGATGGATACGCGATATGCCTGGGATGACGACGGCGCAGTGCTGGTTAAAAACGCCGATGGCAGCGAAGAAGTTTACGTCCATGACGATAAGGCCCGATTGGTGCGCCGGGTTGAGCCGGATGGCGCAGAGCATCTCAACACCTACGACGACCACGGCCGATTGACAACCGAGCGCAGTCCGTCAGGGACGATCACCCAGTATCGCTACGACGAGGTCGGGCGGCTGATCGCGCTGATTCCACCGGAAGACGAGCCAACGTCCTACGAATATCGCAACGGTTTCCTGCATGCGCGATATCGCGGTAAAGCGGTGTGGAAATACCGACGCAATGCTCAGGGGGATGTCACCGAGGCCATCGATCCCGACGGCCACATCACTCACTACCACTACGATGCTCAAGGCCGGCTGCTGTCTATCCGTTACCCGGACACCAGCCGTCATGTGTTCGTGTGGGATGCCATCGGCCAACTGGTTGAAGAGACGTTGCCGGACGGCAGTCAGCGGCGGTTTTCCTACGATGTATCGGGTCGTCAGATTGCCCGTCAGGACGAACATGGAGCCGTCACTCAATACCAATGGGACGCCGTTGGCCGACTGATCCAGACGGTTCTTCCCTCAGGCGCCAGCCGCGCCTTCAGTTACAACGCCTACGGCAAAATCACCGCCGAACGCGATGAACTGGGGCGCGTCACCCGTTTTGAATACGACGATGACCTGCATCTGGTCAGCCGCCGAATCAATCCCGACGGCACGCAGCTGCGTTATCGCTACGACAACGCCCGGCTGCTACTGACGGAAATCGAAAACGAATCCGGCGAACGCTATCGACTGGACTACACACCTGGCGGACTGATCCGACAGGAAACCGGCTTTGACGGCCGTAGCACAGCGTATGCCTACGACCTCAACGGCCACCTGCTGGAAAAAACCGAATTCGGTGATGAAGGCTCGCAGCTGTTTACGAGTTACCAACGGGATACGGCCGGACGCCTGCTGGTCAAAAACCTGCCCGATGGCGTCAACGTCGAATATCGCTATGACAGCCTCGGTCGATTGGTCAGCGTCGATGACGGCCACGACCATCCGCTGGAGTTCGCGTACGACAAGCAAAACCGCCTGATCACCGAACATCAAGGTTGGGGCACGCTGCGCTACGGCTATGACGCTTGCGGCAAGCTCAACCATCTGCGTCTGCCGGACAACAGCCAACTCGACTATCACCACGCCAAGGGCGGTGCGCTGACAGCCATCGACCTTAACGGCACACGACTTACAAGCCACACGTATAAAGCCGACCGCGAACTGCAACGTCAGCAAGGCATGTTGTCGAGCCGGTACGACTACGATGAACAGGGTCGCCTGAAAGCTCACGCTATCAGCCAACCCCAGCATCCGCTGTATCGGCGCGACTATACCTACAGCGCCAACGGCAATCTCGAACACATCGCCGACACCCGTCATGGCCAACGCAGCTATCAATACGATCCGCTTGACCGCCTGATCCGCGTCCGCCACTCCCGCGACCAGCAGCCCGAAAGTTTCGCCCATGACCCCGCCGGCAACCTGTTGATGCAGGACCGGCCAGGCCCAGCCACCCTCAAAGGCAATCGCCTGCTGATGCAGGGCGATCGCCATTTCGACTACGACGCCTTCGGCAACCTGATCCGCGAGCGCCGCGGCGCCGCCCAAAAACTCGTCACCGAGTACCGCTACGACTGCCAGCATCGATTAATCGGCGTCACCCTGCCGAGCGGCAACACCGCCAGCTACCGCTACGATGCCTTCGGCCGCCGCATCTGTAAAACCGTCGACGACCACATCACCGAGTACTTCTGGCAGGGCGACAACCTCGTTGCCGAAAGTGGCCGCGAACATTACCGCAGCTATGTCTACGAACCCGGCACCTTCCGCCCGCTGGCCATGCTCGACGGCAAAGGCCCGTACCAGGCCTGCCCGTTCTACTACCAACTCGACCACCTCGGCACACCACAAGAACTCACCGACTACAGCGGCGACATTATCTGGGCCGCCCAATACACAGCCTATGGCCGCCTGACACGCCTAAACCGCGATACCCATCAGGTTCTGGATCAGCCATTGAGGTTTCAGGGGCAGTATTACGATGCGGAGACGGGACTGCATTACAACCGGCACCGGTACTACAACCCAGATCTGGGACGGTATCTGACGCCGGATCCGAGTAAGTTGGCGGGTGGGTTAAACGGGTATCAGTACACGCGCAATCCAACGGGGTGGGTTGATCCGTTGGGGTTGAATGATTGTCCTGGAGGGGACGGGTGCAAGAGGCCTTCGTTTGGGGATGAGGATCCGACAGGGACGGCGAAGGTTGATGAGGGGGAGGCCACTCTTCCTACTCCGAAAGCAGAAATCGATTATCTTTACCGTGGTGATCTTCGTCGTCCCGATGAAATCTTTGACACTGGTTTTTTAAGCTTAGGCAAAAGTACCGATCTATTGCTCCATATATGGGACAACCGAAATCCACCAAGCAATTTCGTAAGTACATCGACTGATCGGGAAGTAGGCATCGATTTCGGCACAAGATACAGAACTACCAAGGGTTACTTGTACACCCTGAAAAAAATCTATGGCCACGACGTGAACAAAGAATTACATCCTGACGACATTCCTTATAGTTATGAGTCTGAAATTGCAATACCTAACGGAATAGAAAGCAAAAATATTCTCGGTGCCACGCCCCTGAAAAAAGATGGTAGTTATGTTGGGTATTCCATTCCGAATCCATCAAGGAATCTGAAAAATGACAATTAAGAAAATACCTATAGTGGTGGGTGGAAAACCCGAAACTGCGACCTTGGATTATGACGAGCGGGTACCTGTGATCCGCTTGACACTTGAAAATGGTTGGAGCGAAGAATTCAAAGGCTTAGACATCTATGAGTGTCTGGGAAAAATAATTAAATCACTCCCTGAAATTAAATTTCTTTGTAAAGGAGCGAAGATAAACGTTAGACCATCTAGCATGTCGTCGCAGATGACATCCGGAATAATGGCATACGAGCACAAAATAGGCGTCCGCGCCACAAGAAAAGATATCGTCAACATCTTCGACTTTGATGACAAAGAAATAATCAACGAACCAAGACTACAGACCGAATTCTTTCATCGCTGGTTAGAGTCCATAAAAAAAATTAAACACTAGAGCGCATACAGAGCAGCGATTTTTTAATAAAAAACACAGCCCCCTAAACATCTCTGTTATTTAAAAAAGCGCCTGAAGAGCCCAGTTCGTACTGGGCTCTTCTTCTGGAATACTTGGATTAACCATCCGAACCACCACCTCCTCCCGCACTCCCCAAACTCCCACCGCCACTCATCCCTGAACCACCAGAACTACCGGACCCTCCATTCCCACTCCCAGACCCATTCCCGATCGGGTTAAGGGGACGGGCTCAGGGGACAGATTTATTTAGGACGGATGGCAGCTACAAGGGCTACTCAACTCCCAACCCACGCAGGAAGTGATCGTGAACAAAACAATAGAAATATCCATAAACTCCTGCGGAGTCACCGAGAAAATTTCAATCGAATGCGACCGAAAAAATCTGACATTGGTTTTCACAACAAAAAATGGCTTGAGAAAAACTTACACGGCTTTTGATCTTTACGAATGCTTTGGGCTGTTGCGAGCCGATTTTCAGGAAATGAATTTTCTATGCAAAGGCGCCAAACTCAACGTATATCCCTCGCGTATGGCCTCGCAAATGGCCGGCGGCATAGTGGCGTATGAGCTCCATATGGGACGCGCAACTGAAACTGAAGACGTGGTTAATATCTTCGATTTTGAAGACAAAGACATCACAACTGATATTCAACAACAAAGGGACTTCTATAACCGTTGGCTGCAACAGTTCACGCACTAACCACGAAGGTTAACAATCATATTTAGCCAAAGCACTTTATTAGCAAAAAAGCCCAGTTCGGACTGGGCTTATCCTCCAAGAACAACCTGGATTAACCGCCGGAACCACTCGTCCCCCCACCAGCACCACCCGTCCCTCCTCCCGCACTTCCCGAACTCCCACCACTCCCACCACCGCTCATCCCGGAACCACCAGAGCTACCGGATCCTCCAGACCCACTCCCAGAACCACTCCCCATCGAACTTCCACCACTCATCGACCCGCTTCCCGCTCCCGGGCTGGTGCTACTCCCGCTCGCATCACCCGCATTCCCACCACCAATGGAGCCAGGCGGCAACGCCTTCCCGTCTCCAGAACCCGCGTTCATTTCAGTAGACGGCGGCATCCCGCCCTTATCGACCGGTGCATCGTTGCCGGAAGACTGAGCAAACGCCGCCATTGAACTGATCGACAACACGCTGCTCACCGTCAGGACCATCAATGTTGACCTGATCATGGTGCATCTCCTCTAAAAAGGTGCGTACCTGATTTCTGGCAGCGTTGGCTTTTTAAAGGTGCCGCTCAATCGACGAATGGTTTTTCAGCTGGGCTCACCGGAGCCATCGTTACCGGCAATATCCGGGTCTTCGGGGGAGGCCTCAACATCGCCACGTTTCACATCATCAGTCGGCACTTGCTCGACCGCAGTGTCGTCGTCAGGCGGACGGTGATCGCGACTCAGGGAATCGGTGGGCGAAGGCAGAGGGTATTCAGGGGTGTCGTCGTCATCGTCGACTTTCGGATCAGCATTCATAAATCACCTCTCGAAGGGCCTGAAAAGCAGGCCCTGAAATTTCGAGGGCTGGGCAATGCTTGCGTTCGATCAGTGAGACGATCGGTCGATAGCACATCAACGCCGGTCAATCGTCGTCTTCTTCCTCTTCTTCGTACTCGGCGTTTCCCACATCCCCAGCGTCATCGGAGTCGTTGAGCGGGACCGTTGCATCATCCATCAAAGAACCCGGATCTTCGTTACCTGGGTCATTGATGAACGGAAGCCCACTTGGGCCTTTTTCTTCCTTGCCTTCGGTTTCAGGAGTCATGGCAGTCCTCGCAACGTTGGGGTGTATGACGTTCGAGGCGGCTTGCGACCAAACGTTCCGGGGACTACCAGGCAGATACGAAAAAACCCGGCCTGGGCCGGGTTTCTGATATCACTCGATGTCGAATCAGTGATGTTTATTCTTGTGTTTGTTTTTGTGCTTATTCTTATGACCGCCTCCAGAATGGGAGCCGCCGTTGTCGTTGCCAAGGTTGTTGCCGACCGCACCACCCGCTGCGCCACCCAGGCCTGCGCCAATGGTCGAACCGGTAGAACCGCCGAGGCTGTTGCCGATCACGGAGCCGCCTGCCGAGCCTAACCCACCACCAATCGCGGCCTCTGTGCGACTGCCCTTGTTCGCGCCAACAGCGCTGCCCGCAGCACCGCCAACGCCGGCGCCAATCGCTGCGCCTGTGCTGCCGCCCATTTGCTGACCCACTACGTTACCCAGTGCGCCGCCAAGACCGCCACCAACTGCAGCAGTGCCATCACCGGCAGCCATTGCACCTTGAGCGACCAAAAGTCCCAGAAACAACGTGGACAATGTCAAACGCATGATATGAACCTCAAATTCCGCATTGGGGGTAAGAGTACGCATTGCGGATGGGCGTGAGTCTAGCACCTGCACTCACTGAATCCGGCCAGCGATGGAGGTTGGACATCTGCAAATTCAAAGTCTGTGAAAAACGAAACATCCAGATACGAAAAGCCCGGCATTTAGCCGGGCTTTTCGAGGTTATCGCTCAGGATCAGTGACGCTTGTGACCTTTGGCCAGATTGCTGCCCACGCCGCCGCCCAATGCGCCGCCCAAGCCTGCACCAATGGTCGAACCAGTCTTGCCGCCCAGGCTGTTGCCGATCACCGAACCACCGGCCGCACCGACGCCGCCACCAATGGCCGCTTTGGTGCGGCTGCCTTTACGTGCTGCCACGGCACTGCCGGCTGCGCCCGCAACACCCGCGCCGATTGCCGCGCCGGTGCTGCCGCCCATGCTCTGGCCGACTACGTTACCCAACGCACCACCCAGACCACCACCGATCGCAGCAGTGCCATCACCGGCAGCCATCGCACCTTGAGTCACCAGAAGTCCCAGAACCAGAGCAGGCAGTGTTAAACGCATGACGAAAAACCTCAAAAATAGGGAATACCGAAAAGCCGGGGATTGAATGCTTTCGAGGAGGAAACGTCCACACAAAAGCCGCCGCTCCTCGCAATTGGCGACGTTTGGACAGCTTTTATGGAAAAGGTTTTATGACAGGCAAAAAAAAGCCCGCTGGGGAACGGGCTAGGGTACTGCTTTCTAACGGATGAGCTGAGACTACGTACTTGGGTGTGAAAACTTTGTGAAAAAACATCAACAGAAAATTCTCGCTTGTCGGTCGACCATTTTTTGGGGTGTCGAGCCCCTCTAAAAATAAAAAAACCCCACTCATTGGCGGGGTTTGTCCGTTTGACCATTACTTCCTGGATGTCACTCTTTTTGGCAAAAACTTCGACCTGAGCACCTTGGTTGCTGCGGATCTGACTTTGCTGGTTTCGACCTGATCTTCACCGAAGCTCGCCACATACTCCGTCTGGCCACACTGCACGCAATTGTTGATTGGAAATTCTGCCCCGTCGTCTTCGATATACGGATCAGTCATAGCGCTTCCCCTCTCAAAGCGGGATCGATACCGGCAAGCCCTATTGCCTGAAAAATATCGACCACCAAGGCTTTTGAGACTAGCCGGTCATTACCAGACTTGTAGTTCAGATCTCCGCATGCCCGACGAATGGCCCCCGCCGTTTCCTACAAAATCAGCCGGCGATCAAACAGATTCATTCCGTCACTCACCTCAACTTGACCGCCGTCCCGGTTACAAACACCACGACCATCCCACCCTTGCCGGCCGGCATGCTGATCTCAAAATCGAGCCCCACCACCGCATCCGCCTGAAGCGCCCGCGCCCGCTCCTTGATCTCGTCGGTCGCCTGAATCCGCGCTTCCTTCAACGCCCGCTCCAGCGTCTGGGAACGCCCACCGAAGAAATCCCGCATGCCGGCGAACACGTCGCGAATAACGTTGACGCCCTGCACCGATTCGGCGCTGACGATGTCCAGATAGGCTGTGATTTGGCGGCCTTCGATGGCGTGGGTGGTGGTGGTGATCATGGGGATTCCTTCTTCATAGAGGCGCGCATTATTCCTCTGCCGCCAATCGTTGAAAACAAAAAGCCCAGCAACGGCTGGGCTTCGATAATCGGGTATCACAGTTCTTCAGGCATATTTACAGAGTCAAAGAAGCTTGCCGTCGGAAGCCCCCATCCGCCTGGCGCTCCTGCGTTACTTCCCACACGCCTTTCACTATTCCTACACCATTTTCAGAAGCGACTTCGCTTATTCGCTTGAGCCAACAACGGTGCCATGATTCAAATACTAACGCCAGAAACCACAAAACCCCTGATTTCTCTCGAAATCAGGGGTTCTGGTTACATCGAATTTGGCGGTGAAGGAGAGATTCGAACTCTCGATACAATTTCTTGTATACACACTTTCCAGGCGTGCTCCTTAAGCCACTCGGACACTTCACCGTATCTCTTCAAACATGTTCTGTCTGTCGAGGCGCGCTAATGTAGTCGAAAGCTTTTCTGATGGCAAACTTTTTTTGCAGAATTTTCATGCGCTTAGCGTTTCAGTCGATCCTGTCGGTTCCGGGCGATGGCAAACCTGCCAATCTCCGGCTTCGCGCCCTCTTCTATAAGCAGAGGAATGCGCGGCGGGAGTGGCGAGCTACGCTTGCCCGGCGGGGAAAGGGTGACTGGCGGGTCAGTCACGGCGCTTTACCTGGCCTGCGGCGGTGGGTAACGTCTGCCCAACTTTCATACAAGGAATAGCGTCATGAGTGAGTTGATTTCCTACCATCTCGAAGACGGTATCGCGACCCTGACTTTGAGCAATGGCAAGGTCAATGCCATTTCCCCGGACGTGATTGCTGCGTTTAATGCTGCGCTGGATCAGGCGGTGACTGATCGTGCAGTGGTGATCATTACCGGTACGCCGGGGATTCTGTCCGGCGGTTATGACTTGAAGGTGATGACGTCCGGCCCGAAAGAAGCGGTCGCGCTGGTGACGGCCGGCTCGACGCTGGCCCGTCGTCTGTTGTCGCATCCATTCCCGGTGATTGTGGCGTGCCCTGGGCATGCGGTGGCCAAGGGCGCGTTCCTGCTGTTGTCGGCGGACTACCGCATTGGTGTCGACGGCCCGTTCAGCATTGGCCTGAACGAAGTGCAGATCGGCATGACCATGCACCATGCCGGTATCGAGATCGCGCGTGATCGTCTGCGCAAGTCGGCGTTCCACCGCTCCGTCATCAACGGTGAGATGTTTAATCCACAGAGCGCCGTGGATGCCGGCTTCCTCGATCTGGTGGTGTCGGCCGAAGAGCTGCAAAGTGCTGCGCTGGCGGCGGCGCGTCAGTTGAAGAAGATCAACATGACCGCGCACAAGAACACCAAGCTGAAAGTGCGCAAGGCGCTGCTGGATACGCTGGACAACGCGATCATCCTGGATCAGGAACACATGGGTTAAGCCCGGACAGGCTGCACAGAAAAGCCCGACCGTCGTGTCGGGCTTTTTCATACGCACGCTGTTGAAAAATCAACAACCGCTCTAGCACGTGTCTGACCCTCAAGTCGGAAACATGCGCACAAACATCGCCTATCTCCTTCCTCTATAGCGGCAATTGCCGAAAACAGTGCACATCCGTACACTGCGCCACCTTTTGTCCCGGTGGGGCCTGTAAATGCTGTTTGCGTTTCGTATGTTATTGATGGGCCTGCACTTTATTTTGGCCGGTGTGCTTGGGGTGATTCTGGGCCTGTGCCGCCCGTTCAACCCGGACAACAGCCGGTTGTGCGCGCGCCTGTATGCTTGGCCGGCGATGTGTATTTTGCGTTTGCGGGTGAAGGCCGATGTCGGGCCGTTGATGGATAAGCCCGACAGCTGCGTGATCATCGCCAACCACCAGTCCAACTACGATCTGTTTGTGTTCGGCAACGTGGTGCCCCGCCGCACCGTATGCATCGGCAAAAAGAGCCTGAAGTGGGTGCCGCTGTTCGGGCAGTTGTTCTGGCTGGCCGGCAATGTGTTGATCGACCGCGGCAATGCGCACAAGGCGCGCCAGTCGATGTTGACCACCACGCACACCTTGCAGCATCAAGACACATCGATCTGGGTCTTCCCCGAAGGTACGCGCAACCTCGGTGAAGATCTGCTGCCGTTTAAGAAAGGCGCGTTCCAGATGGCGATCGCCGCGGGCGTGCCGATCGTGCCGGTGTGTGTCAGCAGTTACGTCAAACACATGCGATTGAACCGCTGGCGCAGTGGGAAAATTCTGATCCGCTCGCTGCCAGCAATTCCTACGGCGGGATTGAGCCTGGATGACATGCCCCGGCTGATGGCACAGTGCCGCGAGCAGATGCGCGAATGCATCGAGTCGATGGACCGACAACTCCAAGCCGTTTGACAATAAAACCCGCCTAGTGCGGGTTTTTTTCGCCTGTGAACTTCTGCCGGCGAACTCGGCAGATTTCATTGACTCTCAAGCAGCAGACAAGGCTAAGCTGAGCACGGCTCGCCACTGGGTCTTTGTTAATCAAAAGCGCTAATAAGAAGTGAACCAAAATCATGGGTAGAGTTGTTGCTGCTGCGGTTTATAGCGCCGGTAAAAAAGTCACCAATATCACCCTCGACGAAGGCGCGGCCTGGGCAGCAAAGCCTGGCCACTTTGTCTGGATCGGCCTTGAAGAGCCGAACGCGCAGGAACTGACCAACCTGCAACGCCAGTTCAACCTGCACGAGCTGGCCATCGAAGACGCCTTGGAAAAACACAGCCGACCGAAGCTCGAAACCTTCGGCGATGCCTTGTTTATCGTCACGTATTCACCGGTCCGGCATGAAGGCAAACTGGAGTTCATCGAGACTCATATCTTTGCCGGCAACGGTTACATCATTACCGCGCGCAACGGTCATTCGGCGTCCTACGCCCTTGTCCGCCAACGTTGTGAGGCGCGTCCGCTGTTGTTGGAGCACGGGGAAGATTTCGTCCTCTATGCCATCCTCGATTTCGTGATTGAAAACTACCAGCCGGTGGGCGAAGCGATCCATGCCGAGATCGATGAGCTGGAGCGCAATGTGTTGTGCAGCGCGCTGAATGAACATGACATCCAGAAGCTGCACGGCCTGCGCCGGGACGTCTTGCGCTTGCGGCGTTATGCGGCGCCGATGGTGGAGATCGGTGAGGAACTGCAGAAGCTGAGCTTTCCGTTTATCGACAAGAACATGCGCCCGTACTTTCGCGATGTGCAGATTCACGTCACACGGCAGATGGAAGACCTGACGACCCTGGCGGACATTGCCAGCCAGACCATCGAGGTCGGTGTGTTGCTGGAGGCGTCACGGCAGAGCGTTGTGCAGCGCAAGTTTGCGGCGTGGGCGGCGATCCTGGCGTTTCCGACGGCGGTGGCGGGGATTTACGGGATGAACTTCCAGAACATGCCGGAGTTGACCTGGCATTACGGGTATTTTGCGGTGCTGGGGTTTATTGCGGTGGGGTGTGTGAGTTTGTGGGCAAGTTTCAAAAAGTCCGGGTGGCTTTGAAACGCTTGTGTGGCGAGGGCGCCTGCTCCCTCGCCACACATTCACTGCAATGTTTTAAACCGCTTTAGCTTCTGGCTTATGCGCCACAAACCGCATCATCCACTCCGCAACGGTCGTGCCGTGATGCTCTTGCTCAAGGCTCGCCACACCTTTCGTATAAACCTGCTGACCCAGTGCCTCCTGTCGAATCTCCAGCAGCGCACGGGAATAATCGTGAATGAACTCCGGGTGCCCCTGGAAGCACAGCACCTGATCGTTGATGTGGTACGCGGCGAACGGACAGAAATCGCTCGAGGCGATAACCGTGGCGTTTTCCGGTAGCGACGTCACCTGGTCCTGGTGGCTGATCAACAAGGTCAGTTCTTCACGCACCGGACTCATCCATGGCGCCTTGGCAGCGAGTTTGTATTTGTGAGTGCCAACGCCCCAACCTTGGGTCGCACGTTCGCTCTTGCCGCCCAGCAGCAGCGCCAACAACTGATGGCCGAAGCACACGCCCAGCAACTTGTCGCCGCGTTCATAACGCTTCAGCAAGTAAGCCCGCAGGGTTTCGATCCACGGATCGGTGCCGAAGGAATCGGCCTTGCTGCCGGTGACGAGGTAGGCATCGAAGGTCAGATCGTCACTGGGGTACTCGCCCTGCATCACGTTGTACACGGTGAACTCGGCAGCGATGGGTTGCTGCGAAAACAGATTCTGGAACATCTGCCCGTAACCCTGATATTGATCGACCAGTTCCGGACGCAGGATGTCGGTTTCCAGAATGCAGATGCGTAACGACATAAAAAATACCTGACACGTGATGGGAATAATGCACACCCCAGAGCCTGCCTCGAAACACGGTGACAAGGCAAGCCCCGGAAGGCGTCATACGTCCCTTAGAACGCCTCCCCTTTGGCCGCTTTCTCCAGCAATAACGCAGGCGGCGCGAAACGCTCGCCATACTGCTGAGCCAGGTACTGGGCGCGGGCGACGAAGTCTTTCACCCCGTACTGGTTGATGAACTGCAGCGCGCCGCCGGTCCAGGCCGCGAAGCCGATACCGAAGATCGAGCCGACGTTGGCGTCCGCCGTCGAGGTCAGCACACCCTCCTCCACACAACGCACGGTTTCGATGGCTTGCACGAACAGCAGGCGATCGCGCACATCCTTTGGCGAAATCTGCCCGTCGGCTTTCTCGAAACGGCTTTTCAGCTCAGGCCACAGATGTTTCTGGCCACCGACCGGGTACTCGTAGAACCCGCCCCCTGCGGCTTTACCGGGCCGCTTGTATTCGTTGAGCAGCAAGTCAATCACGGCGAACGCAGGGTGCTCAATCAGCAGTTTCCCTTCTGCTTGCAGGTCTTTGGCGGTCTGCTGGCGGATATGACTCATGAGGCTGAGGGAAACTTCGTCGGAGATCGCCAGAGGCCCGACCGGCATACCGGCCTTGCGCGCTTCCGTCTCGATCATCGGTGCACTCACGCCTTCGCCGAGCATGGCGATGCCTTCGTTGGTGAAGGTGCCAAACACCCGGGAAGTGAAGAAACCACGGCTGTCGTTGACCACAATCGGCGTTTTCTTGATTTGCAGGACGAAATCGAACCCGCGTGCCAGGGTTTCGTCGCTGGTGTTGGCGCCCTTGATGATTTCCACCAGCGGCATTTTCTCCACCGGGCTGAAGAAATGCAGACCGATGAACTTCGTTTGATCCGGCACGGCGGTGGCCAGGCCGCTGATCGGCAAGGTCGAGGTGTTGGAGGCGATCACTGCGGCCGGGCCGACGACCTTTTGTGCCGCCGAGGAGACTTTGGCTTTCAGCTCGCGATCTTCGAATACCGCTTCAATGATCAGGTCGCAACCGGCCAGGTCGGCATCGTTTTCGGTGGTGCGGATCCGCGCCAGGATCGCCTCTCGCTGTTGCGGGAGCATCTGGGCGCGTGCGACTTTCTTGTCCAGCAGCGCCGCCGAGTGGGCCTTGCCCTTCTCCGCTGCTGCGAGGTTGATGTCCTTGAGCACCACTTCAATGCCGGCCGAAGCGCTGACAAAGGCGATGCCCGCGCCCATCATCCCGGCGCCCAGCACGCCGACTTTTTGCGTGACACAAGGTGCAAACCCCTTGGGCCGCGAGCCGCCGGCGTTGATCTCGTTGAGCTGGAACCAGAAGGTGCCGATCAGGTTTTTCGAAATTTGCCCGGTGGTCAGTTCCGTGAAATAGCGGGTTTCGATCAGGTGCGCGGTGTCGAAATCCACTTGAGCGCCTTCGACAGCGGCACAGAGAATCTTCTCCGGCGCAGGCATGCAGCCCTGGGTTTTGCTGCGCAGGATCGACGGTGCGATGGCGAGCATTTGCGCGACTTTCGGGTTCGACGGCGTGCCGCCGGGTATCTGATAACCCTTCACGTCCCACCGCTGTGCGGCGGCCGGATTGGCAATAATCCAGGCGCGCGCCTTGCTCAGCAATTCATCGCGATCTGCGGCCAGTTCATCGATCAAACCCGCTTGCAAGGCCTGTTGCGGCCGGACTTTCTTGCCTTCGAGCAGGTACGGCAAGGCTTTTTCAATGCCCAGCATGCGCACCATACGGACTACCCCGCCACCGCCCGGCAGCAAGCCAAGGGTGACTTCCGGCAGGCCGAGTTGCACGGATGGATTGTCCAGCGCGACGCGGTGATGGCAGGCGAGGCAGATTTCCCAGCCACCGCCCAACGCCGCGCCATTGATCGCGGCCACCACCGGTTTGCCGAGGGTTTCCAGGGTACGCAACTGGCCTTTGAGCGTCAGGACCATGTCGTAAAAGGCCTTGGCCTCGGGTTTGCCGACCTTGATCAGTTCATTGAGGTCGCCGCCGGCAAAGAAGGTTTTCTTGCCCGAGGTGATGATGACCCCGGCAATGCTGTCCTTTTCGGCCACCAGGCGGGCGACGCAGGCGGCCATGGCCTCGCGATAGACCGCGTTCATGGTGTTGGCGCTCTGGCCCGGCATGTCGATGGTCAGGACGACGATCTGGTCCTGACCTTTTTCGTAACGAATGGCTTCAGTCATGTCACTTGTTCCTTAAGGTCGGGGCTCAGAGGCGTTCGATGATGGTGGCAATGCCCATGCCGCCGCCGACACACAGGGTCGCGAGGCCATAGCGCAGACGCCGGGTTTCCAGTTCATCGAGCAGCGTGCCGAGAATGGCGCAGCCAGTGGCGCCCAGCGGATGGCCCATGGCGATGGACCCGCCGTTGACGTTAACCTTGTCCGGGCCGATGGCCATGTCCTTGATGAATTTCAGTACCACCGAGGCGAAGGCTTCGTTGACCTCGAACAGATCGATGTCTTCAACCCGCAGCCCGGCCTTGGCCAGTGCTTTGCGGGTGGCCGGCGCCGGGCCGGTGAGCATGATGGTCGGGTCGGTGCTGGTGACTGCGGTGGCGACAATCCGCGCCCGAGGCTGCAGACCCAGCGCACGGCCCTTGGCTTCGGAGCCAATCAGCATCAGGGCGGCACCATCGACGATCCCGGAGCTGTTGCCCGGTGTGTGAACGTGGTTGATCCGTTCCACCTGGCTGTAAACGCGCAACGCGGTGGCGTCGAAGCCCATCAGCCCCATCATCTCGAAGCTGGGCTTGAGTTTGCCCAGTCCTTCCAGGGTGGATTCGGCGCGGATGAACTCATCGTGATCGAGCAGGATGATGCCGTTCTGATCCTGCACCGGCACCAGTGATTTGTTGAACGAACCGTTGGCCCGCGCCCGCGCTGCCTTTTGCTGGGAATGCAGCGCGTAGGCATCGACGTCCTGGCGGCTGAAACCTTCAATCGTGGCGATCAGGTCGGCACCGACGCCTTGCGGGGTGAAATGGCTGTGCAGATTGGTTTCCGGGTCCAGCGCCCAAGCACCGCCGTCGCTGCCCATGGGCACACGGGACATGGATTCGACGCCGCCGACCACCACCAGGTCTTCGAAACCGGAACGGACCTTCATCGCGCCCAGGTTCACGGCTTCAAGCCCCGAAGCGCAGAAGCGATTGATCTGCACGCCAGACACGCTGACGTCCCAATCGGCGACTTGTGCCGCCGTCTTGGCGATATCGGAGCCCTGATCGCCTATTGGCGTGACGCAACCGAGCACCACATCATCGACCTGACGGGTGTCCAGCGACGTGCGCTGCTGCAACGCCGTGAGCAACCCGGCCACCAGATTTACTGGTTTGACGCTGTGCAAGGCGCCATCGGCCTTGCCTTTGCCACGGGGCGTGCGTAACGCGTCGAAAATCAAAGCTTGGGTCATGACGTCCTCGAACCTGGGCGGTGAGTAAATACTGAGCTTCCACCTTAGGCCGAGCCGCCATGGATTCAATGACCGCAATGCTCACTGGCGTTGACGGACACGCTCAGACGGACGGTCACTCGGGTGCGGATTAACCGATTAACGTCACCAAGCTGTCTAGCAAACGGGCGCCCAAGAAGCTGGCTATAGGCCTCATGCCTTTTTAAAAGCTTTAAGTAAGCAAACCATACGAAATGGATCTAAACCAAGCGTGACGCGGGCTCTAAGGTGAACATGTACGAAGTTGTCGTCGGGTTTTGCCGAGGCACTCGTCTTACAGGAAGTTCAGCGCTCTGCCGTCATGGAGATATGCAGGCAGGCATCAGGAAATAACAAAAAAGGCGGTCAAGCCATGTTCAAGCATTCGAAAGTACGTCAAGCCGGGCTCATTCTTTTCGCCACTACGCTGTTGTTGATTTTGCCGAACTTGACCAAGGTGATCGGTTAAGCGGTCTTCAAATAATACGGCGCCAGGTTTTTACATCGCCCTCTTAAAAATGTGACTGGCTCGCTACCCGGGCCAGCGTGGGTGTGCCAACCTTTGCGGCACTTCCACGACATGGACGGCGATCATTTGAAAACGCTCATTCTCTTTGGGGCCTTGCTGCTCAGCACGCCCTCGTATGCCGCACAGCTGAACCTTGAGCTGGGCGCGAGCAGTCGCACCTGGCAGACCGAGGAATTGCTCAAGCATCCTCAGGTCCAGACCATCACTATCAGCGACGACGTTTCCTACAAGCGGGACATGAGTTATCGCGCAGTTCCGTTGGCGGCGTTGTTGACCGGCATCAAGCCTGAAGACCATCTGCAAGCCGTGGCGCTGGACGGATTTGCCGCTGAACTGTCGGCGGCGCCGTTGCTGAACGCCAAGGGCGCGCGCGCGTGGCTGGCGATTGAAGACCCGGCGAAACCGTGGCCGGCGTTATCTGAAGGGAAACCGGGTGCCGGGCCGTTTTATCTGGTGTGGGTCGATCCGCAAGCCGGCAACATCAGCCCGGAGCAATGGCCGTTTCAAGTGGCGAGTATCAAGCGCATGGCGCCCGTGGCCGAGCGCTTTCCTGCGCTGCTGCCGGATCCGGCCTTGAAGGCGGATGATCCGGTGAACAAAGGCTTTGCGCTGTTTCAGAAGAATTGCCTGGCATGTCATCGATTGAACGGTGCTGGGGATGCGCAGTTCGGGCCGGATCTGAATATTCCGTTTAGCCCGACCGAGTACTTCGGGGCGGATTTTCTGAAGCGCTACATTCGAGATCCGCAGAGTTTGCGCCAGTGGCCTCAGGCGAAGATGCCGGGTTTTGCGCCGACGGTGTTGCCGGAGGGGGATCTGGAAATGCTGGTGGGGTATTTGAAGCATATGGCTGGGCGCAAAGCTAAGCCCTGACCCATTCCCTGTAGGAGCGAGGCTTGCCCGCGAAGGCGTAGTGTCAGTCGACATCAATGTGAATGACACTACGCCTTCGCGGGCAAGCCTCGCTCCTGCAAGGGGGCCGTGGTGTTCCGGTTATTGCTGCTGAACGGAGATAATCGGCGCTGGCATCGGCGAAACAAACACCTTCGCGTGCATTTGCTCACACCCACCGCCCCGGCGCATCCCGCGTACAGGGCAGGCATCCAGGTAATCCAGGCCCACCGCCAGTTTCAAATGCCGTTCCGGCCGGGCCAATTCGTTGGTCACATCGAAGCTGTACCAAGCGTCATCGAGCCAGGCTTCGGCCCAGGCGTGACTGGCCAGGTGTTCGCTATTCTCGCTGTACAAATACCCCGACACATAACGTGACGGAATGCCCAGGCTGCGGGCGCACGCGAGAAACGCGTGCGTGTGGTCCTGACAGACACCGGAACGCCCGGCGAAGGCCTGGGCGGCGCTGGTGTCCACTTCGGTGGAGCCCGGCGTGTAGGTCATGTGCGAATTGAGGCCATGCATCAAGTCGATCAACGCCGTGCGATCCCGGCGTTTCTTGCATTCCTTCTCGGCGAACGCACGCAGAGCCTCGTCGGCTTCGGTCAGGCGCGTGAAACGCAGGAACGGCAGTGCCGACTGGCTTTCATGTTCGGCTTCGCGCAGCTCGTCGATGTCCACCTGGCCACGGGCGCCGATGATGATCGCCTCGTGGGGCTCGTCCATGGTCAGCACATGCAGGATGTTGCCGAACGGATCGAGTTGCGCGCGTACCGGGCGCGGCAGGTCGAGTTGCCAGCTGAGCACATGCTGACGCTCGCTGTCGTGGGGTGTCAGTCGCAGGTACTGGATGCTCGCCCGCACCTGATCTTCGTAGTGATAGGTGGTTTCGTGGCTAATGGAAAGTCTCATGCAGCCTCCAGGTAGGAACTGTGAATGGCGTTACCCAACTGGCGCACCAGCGGGATGAATTCGGTCAGCCAGGCGTGCAGGCCTTCGTCGAGAATTTCGTTGATGCCGGTGTAGCGCAGGCGCGCGTCCATCTCCGCCGCCAGACGTTGCGCGGGACGGCCATTGGCCCCCGGCAACTGGGCAAGGATCTGGTCGATTTCTTCGGTGCAGGCACGCAGGGAACGTGGCACATCGGCGCGCAGCAACAGCAACTCGGCCACATGCCGGGCACCGGGTGCATCGCGATAGATCTCGGTGTAGGCCTCGAACGACGACAACGCCCGCAACAACGCGCTCCACTGGTAATACGCGTGAGCAGTGCCGTCGCTGACCGCTTCGGCCTGATCGCCGGCCATTTCGTAGCGGGCGTCGAGCAGGCGCAACGTGTTGTCGGCCCGTTCGATAAACGTCCCCAGGCGAATGAAGCGGAACGCATCATTACGCATGATCGTGCCGTAGGACGCGCCACGGAACAGGTGGGAACGTTCCTTGATCCACTCGCAAAAACGGCTCATGCCGTAGCGACTCAGGCCTTGCTCGGCGATCCCGCGAATTTCCAGCCAGGTGGCATTGATGTTTTCCCACATGTCGGCGGTGATTCGCCCACGCACCGCATGGGCACTGGCCCGCGCCGCGCCCAGGCAGCTGTAGATGCTCGCCGGGTTGGCCGCGTCCAGTGCGAAGAAATGCAGCAGCCGCTCGGCGTGCAAATCACCGTGGCGCTCCAGGTAATCGTCCAGGGTGCCGGTAATCAGCAGCGGCATGGCCAGTTCGTGCAGACCGTCACCGCGACCGTCCTGCGGCATCAGCGACAGCGAATAACTGATGTCGAGCATCCGTGCGAGGTTTTCCGCCCGCTCCAGGTAACGCGACATCCAATACAAATCCGAGGCAGTTCTACTTAACATGGCAGGCTTCCTTCAATCCTCGACCACCCAGGTGTCCTTGGTTCCGCCGCCCTGGGAAGAATTCACCACCAGAGAGCCTTCACGCAGGGCCACACGGGTCAAACCGCCGGGCACAACCCGGGTTTCACGGCCAGACAATACAAACGGACGCAGGTCGATATGGCGTGGCGCAATGCCGTTTTCGACAAAGGTCGGACAGGTCGACAGGGATAACGTCGGTTGCGCGATATACGCATGAGGCTTGGCTTTGATTCGCGCGCGGAACGACTCGATTTCCGCCGCGGTCGCCGCCGGCCCCACCAGCATTCCGTAACCGCCGGAGCCCTGGGTTTCCTTGACCACCAGGTCTGGAAGATTGGCCAGCACGTGGGACAGTTCAGAAGGATTGCGACACTGGAACGTCGGCACGTTCTTCAGGATCGGCTCTTCGTCCAGGTAGAAACGGATCATGTCCGTGACAAACGGATACACCGATTTGTCGTCCGCGACCCCGGTGCCGATGGCATTCGCCAGCACCACGTTGCCGGTTCGGTAGGACGACAGCAGCCCTGGAACGCCAAGCATCGAGTCCGGGTTGAACGCCAGCGGGTCGAGGAATGCATCGTCGAGGCGACGGTAAATCACGTCGACCGCCTTCGGCCCGTCCGTGGTGCGCATGAACACCTTGTCGTCGCGCACGAACAGGTCCGCGCCTTCCACCAGCTCCACGCCCATCTCTCGCGCCAAAAAGGCGTGCTCGAAAAACGCGCTGTTGAAGCGACCCGGCGTCAGCACCACCACGCTCGGATTATCGATCGGGCTGGAGCTTTTCAGAGTGTCGAGCAGCAGGTTCGGATAATGGTCGATTGGCGCGATGCGCTGAGCCGAGAACAACTCGGGAAACAGTCGCATCATCATCTTGCGGTCTTCGAGCATGTAGCTCACGCCGCTGGGTGTACGCAGGTTGTCTTCGAGCACGTAGTACGTGCCGTCGCCATCGCGTACCAGATCGACACCGGAAATGTGCGAATAGATATCGCGGTGCAGATCGAGCCCTTGCATCGCCAGCTGGTATTGCTCGTTGGCCAGCACCTGCTCGGCCGGAATGATGCCGGCCTTGATGATGCGCTGCTCGTGGTAGAGGTCGGCGAGGAACATGTTCAACGCCTTGACCCGCTGGATACAGCCGCGCTCGACGATCCGCCATTCACTGGCGGGGATGCTGCGCGGGATGGTATCGAAGGGAATCAGGCGCTCTGTCCCCTGCTCATCACCGTAGAGCGTGAAGGTAATCCCGGCGCGATGAAATAACAGATCGGCCTCGCGTCGCCGTTGTGCCAAGAGCTCGTCAGGCGTCTCGGCCAGCCAACGGGCAAACTCCCGATAATGCGGGCGGACCTGGCCGCCGGCATCGTACATCTCATCAAAATAGGTGCGGATCATGCCGTACTCCTTGTCACCCGGACATCTAGGCATCGCAAGGCCCGTGCCATCGGCAGAAACGCTTTGTTATCAATCAGTTGGAGAATCACGCCGTTTGCACCGCACCAATCCTGTGCAGCAAACGCCCCACGCTGATCGCCCCCGCTTCATTGCAAGGCGACGTTGTCACCTATCACCAGCATAGTCAGAGTTGATTTCACTGCCCGGCCGGCGGTGCGGATAATCCGCGCATCCGCTGCAAAACCTGACCGAACTTCCCTTTAGCCGCCTGCTCAGGCGGTTTTTTTTGCCTCGGGATTCTTGTTTCAGGGTTTTGCCAAGGGGCGGATGCCACAAACGAAAACGGCCAACCCGAAGGTCAGCCGTTGCTGAGCGTTGTCACTGTTCATAACGTTATGCGAGACGCCCTCGTATTTCCTGCTTGACGCCCCACCCTTCGAGGATGCCGCCCAGAGGCTCAACCACCGCCTCGAAACCCTGTTCGAAATCGCCGATGTCATCGTAGGTGGCGTACATGACTTTGCTCAGTTCGAGCGCCCATGCGCCGTCATCGCGCACACTGATTTGCGCGTTCAAGGATTCACCTTTGTATTGCCCTGCCGCCCTGCGTGCCCGCTCCTCGTCCGGGAAAATGGCGTAGAACTCGATGGGATGGAACCGTGAAAAATCGAAACCGCCTTCTTTCATGCGGCGCAACACGCTGCTGCTGATGTCTTCTTGATAGGCTGTGCTCATGAAACGTCCCCCTCAATCATGATGGATAGACTTTCCGTATTCCCGGCACGCGCAACCGATTGGTGCGAGCGATGCGGCAACCAGGTCGCCGGTGGGAAGCAAGCATGTAGCTGACAAGTCCAGACCTTAGCGATCCGTTCGCTGATCTCGATTGCAGAGTAGCCCCAAGACGGAGGCGCTGCCAAGGCCTGGATAAGAATGAGACAGGTGTTGTTCAGATTGGCGTGATAACGAGGATTTGAATGCTGTTCTGCGCTTTGAGACTTTTTACGCCGGCATCAGCGGTGCGCCCTTCCAGATCATTCAGATCCAGCTCAGCGGCGACAGGAAGGAGCCGGCCTTTGATGAGTTTCGCGGCTTGCTCGTTATCCGGGCACTTGTCGCACTCAAAGACTTCATCGACTCTTTCACCGTGATCATCCACGAAAGTGATTTTCCACTTTTGCATCAGTGCCTCCTCGAACAAACCCGCAAATGGGCTTACAAGCATCTGGACGTTTGGCCTGAGTGATCGTTCAAACGGATTACCGCATGCAGGTATGAAAAACATACAGGAACCTGCAGGAGCGAAGCTTTCGCGAGCAAGCTTCGCTCCTGCAAGGGGGCTATGCGTACATCTTCAGTTTAGTCGTTGCTTGGCTTGTTGATCGCTTGCAGCACGTATTGCGGCAAGGCGAAGGCGCCGATGTGGATTTCCGGGTTGTAGTAGCGGGTGATGATGCCGCTGCCGGCGAAACGCTGTTGCAGGGTTTCGCGGGACAACTTGCGATAGGCGGTGTTGGTCGCCCCCCAAGCAAAGGTCATCGAGCCGCCGATGTAGGTCGGCACCGCGGCCTGATAGAAGTGCCAGTCCGGGAACAGACTGCGCAGGCGACCCGCGGTGGTTTTGACTTCTTCGATCTGCATGAACGGCGTGCCGTTCTGCGTGACCAGGATGCCGCCCTCGTTCAGGCAGCGACGGCAGGCCTGGTAGAAGTTTTCGGAGAACAGCACTTCACCCGGACCGATCGGGTCAGTGGAATCGGAAATGATCACGTCGAATTTTTCGGTGGTGGTGGCGACGAAACGCATGCCGTCATCGATTACCAGATTCAAGCGAGGATCATCGAACGCACCCTTGGAGTGGTTCGGCAGGAATTCCTTGCACATGTCGACCACGGTGCCGTCGATCTCGACCATGGTGATGTGCTCAATGCTGCGGTGCTTGGCCACTTCACGCAGCATGCCGCCGTCGCCACCACCGATGATCAGTACACGTCTGGCGGCGCCATGCGCCAGGATCGGCACGTGGGTGAGCATCTCGTGGTAGATGAATTCGTCGGCCTCGGTGGTCTGGATGACGCCGTCCAGCGCCATGACCCGGCCCATGCGCGGGTTCTCGAAAATCACCAGGTGCTGGTGTTCGGTGCGCACTTCGTGCAGCAGTTTTTCCATGCGAAAACGCTGGCCGTAGCCTTCGTAGAGGGTTTCCAGGTATTCGCTGGTGGTGATGTTGCTCATGGGAAGTGCTCCGATGAATGCGGTGGCAACGGACGGTTACCCGCCCATGATGGCCAATCGATCGGCTCGATTAACCGGGAAAGGCGCGCATTCTACGTTGCGGAAGATGACAGGTCGAACCTTCTGACACCCACATACCTGTAGGAGCGAGGCTTGCCCGCGAAGAACGATAACTTGGTCTCTCTGTTAAACCGTTTAATCGTTCTTCGCGGGCAAGCCTCGCTCCTACAGGGGGGCGGTGTTGGGGTCAGATCCGCACATTGCCCCGGGGCCCGGCGATAGCCCAGATGATCAGGCCCAGGACAGGCAGCAGCAGAATCAGCAGCACCCAGATGATTTTCATCCCTGTGTCAGCGCCACTTTTGAGCACGTTGATGATTGCCCAAATGTCCAGGACAAGAATAATCAGGCCGATCAGGCCATTGAACGTGGAACCCATGGTGTCGCTCCCTAAGAGTGGTGTGCACTCTTAGGATAGCCGGGCCTTGCAAGGGTTCCGTTTTTTAAACGTGGACCGCTATTTTCAGGGCTTCGAGCGATGGCGCGGCGGTGATACCCACTTGCGCGCACAACTCGAGCACGCGCGGTACGTCGTTGCCGTAGACCAGCACCACTTGCAGTTCGTCGTCGAGCAACTGGCTGAAGTTCATCAGCGTGTAACCGCCGTTTTCCTTGTTCATGCTGCCCATCTGCACCTGAATGCGGTTGAGCGCTGTCAGGGCTTCGGTCTTGGCCAGTTGCTTGGGCTTGATGTTGAAATCAACGCCGGGGCCGAACGAGGCGACGATCTGGGCGAACAGGTCAACGTAGGTGTCGGCCTGGAACAGCACGGTTTCGGGCAGGCTGCCCACTACAACCCACTCGCCCAGTGGAATCGGGAAGGAGTCGTCGTAGTTGATATCCGGATTGGCCGTCAGAAAAGCCTCGGGATCGGCGTAGGCCTGAGCCGCTTCGTCAGCGACTTTCAGGATTTCGTCATCGCTCATGCACCCGGAGCTGATTTTAGTGATGAGTTCGACGAGTGCGGCTTTCATGGGGCGGATCCTGTAGCGAGTGAATTTTGAGGGCGCGAAGGATAGCGCATTCGGAGAGAGTTACCGAGCAGACCAAAACTGCGTGGCGAGGGCGCTTGCTCCCGCTCGGCTGCAAAGCAGTCGTCAATCAGGTGAAAGCGGTCGACCTGATCTACTGCGGTGAATGGTTTTGGGGCCGCTTCGCAGCCCAGCGGGAGCAAGCTCCCTCGCCATAAAAGCCTCGATACCACAGGGGAGCGTGCGTATTCAGGCCAGCAATTTTTGCAACTGCGCGGTGGTGTCGACCGCGCCCATGGTTTTAGCGGCGTCCAGCGCGGTGACGCCATTGGCATCCTTGGCTTTCGGATCGGCGCCTTTGCTGATCAGGTAATCGACGATTTCAACGCGGTTGAACATCGCCGCCATCATCAGCGCGGTGCGGCCGTCGAAGGATGAGCCTTCCACTTGTGCGCCACCCTCGACCAACGCCTTGACCACCGCCAGGTCGCCCTTGAACGCGGCGCCGGCAATCGGGCTCTGGCCATTGTCGTTGCGGATTTCCGGGTCGGCCTTGTGTTCCAGCAGCACTTTCACCGTCTCCTCGTGGCCGTGGTAGGCGGCGAGCATCAGCAAGGTGTCGCCCTTGTGGTTGCGCAGGTTCGGCGGCAGGCCTTTGGTCAGCAACGCAGCCATCATGGCCGCATCGCCCTCGCGTGCCTTGTTGAATACCTGTTCGGCAAATTCAGCGGCTTCTTCGGGGGTCATCTGGCGGCTTTGGTCTGACATCGGGGACTCCACTGTCTGTCATTCGGAAAGCCGACAGTTTCCCGAGCAGGCCCAAGGCTGTCACTTCTTTTTTCTCAAGAGCCGCCATAGCCACATTCAATAGCGGTACTTGCCGCCGCGAATATCCGCCAGAATCTGGTCGGTGACTTGCACGTAAGTCTGGGTGCCGGGCAGCCAGGCGTAGATCGGGTCATCGCCGGTTTTGCCGGGGTCGAAGGCTTCGTCCTTGAGCCGGGTTTTCTGGTATTTGAAGGTCCCGGTGGTTTCCATTTTCACTTTCACCCGCAGGAAAAGCGGCACCGCATACGCGGGCATCTGCTGGCGGGCAAACGCCAACAACTCGCTGAAATCCAGGGTTGCCAAGGATTCGGCTGGCGTGATCGCGGCCATGCCGGCACGTCCGTTGGTGTTCAGGATTTCCACGCCATACGCCACGGCTTCTGAAATATTCGGGTGTTGCAGCAAGATGTTCTCGACCTCGGTCGTCGAGACGTTCTCACCCTTCCAGCGATAGGTGTCCCCCAACCGATCAACAAACTGCGCATGGCCAAAACCGATATTGCGCAGCAGATCGCCCGTATTGAAGTAACGGTCGCCCAGGGTGAACACGTCGTGGAGCACGACTTTTTCAGTCTTCTGCGGATCGGTGTAACCGTCCAGCGGCGCCTTGTCGTCGATTCTCGCCAACAACAGACCCTGCTCGCCTTTGGCGACTTTGCGCATGAAGCCCTTGGCGTCACGAATCGGCTGGCCGCTGTCGTGGTCGTAGGCCACCAGCTCCCAGGCCATCAGGGAAAAACCGATGGTGTTGTCGAAGTTGAGGATGTTGGTGAAGCCGATATTGCCGTCGCTGGCGGCGTACAGCTCACAAATGTGCTCAACCGCAAAGCGCGTCTTGAACTCGCGCCAGGCGCCGGGCCGCAGGCCATTGCCGATCATCTTGCTCACGCGGTGTTTGCTGTCCTCGGCCGTGGGTGGTTGATCCACCAGGTAGCGGCATAATTCGCCGACGTAACCAAGGGTGGTCGCCTGGTATTTGCGCACGTCGTTCCAGAACTGGCTGGCGCTGAATTTGCGGCGGATGGCAAATCCTGCGGCGCCGCTGATCGCCGCCCCCCAACACACGCAGAGCCCGGTGGCGTGATACAGCGGCAAGGTGCAATACACGACATCCTCGGGCTGCATATTCAGGGCGATCTGACCGAAGCTCGCCGAGCTGCGCATCCAGCGACCGTGTTTGAACACGCCCGCCTTGGGCAACCCGGTGGTGCCTGAGGTGTAGATATAGAAACAAGGATCGTCTAAGAAAACCTGCTGGCTGCTGGCCGGATTTTCACTGGACGCCTGGGCGCTGGCGCTCATCAGATTGATGAAACCGTCGGGGGCATGGCCGGGATGTCGATAGGTGTCTTGATCGGCGACGAACCAGGTGCGCGTCGGCTCGATCGACACCCGCTCGCGGACGGCACTGAAAGCCGGGACCAGTTCTTCGCCCACAATGATCGCCGCAGGCGCCACGAGGTTCAGGCTGTGGGCCAGGGTGTCGCGGGTTTGCGAGGTATTGAGCAAGGCACTGATCGCGCCGACCTTGGCCACTGCCAGAATCGTCACCAGCAGTTCTGGACGGTTCTCGAGAAAAACCGCCACCACATCACCCTTGCGGATGCCTTGGGTAATCAAGTGATGGGCGATGCGATTGGCCCACTGATTGACCTGTGCATAACTCAGCGTCACGTCGCCTTGCAGCAACGCGGGCCCATCGGGATTGCGCAAGGTCGCTTGCTCGAACGTCCAGCCGAGGCCACACGCTTGGGTCGGATCCTTGACGTTGGCAACCTTCATGCCCTTCACCACCCGAGGAATGGCTTTGGCAATGGAAGGCAGTTTGCGGAGCATCATGCTCCAGGTAATCGTGTCGCTCATGCTTGCTCCCGTTCGATCTTTTTATTGTCGGGCGGCGGTCTATGAGTCCGAAAATACGTCAGCGGTTCTTGAGCTGTACACGCGGTTTTTGAAATGTTTTGTATCCGCGCCCCGAGCGTTCGAGATCGCGAACCTCAGCGCGGGTGATTGGTTCCATCCAATCGAGGCCAACCCCGCAAAATGCAGGATGCACGATGGCCATTCATGCAGATTGCACGAAAGCGAAAATCCACCAAAAATATAACTCATTGATTTATAAGGATTTTAAAAATATCAGGTGCTGGCACAATCACTGCAACTACCTCTCCATGCTTGCCAATCAAGTGCTAACGGAGCTGATAGACATGAGCCTGATCCAAGAAAAATTTACCTCCCTGTTCTCCAACTTCGAAGTGAACACCCAACCACGTCCGGATGGTGGCATTCTGCTGACCCTGCGCAGCACCGAAGGCAAAGTGTTCAAGCGTTCGATTTCGTACCAGCAATTGCATGCCGGCGATCAGTTGTCGTGGGTGATCAGTGCAATTCGCCGTGATCTGGCCGAACAGGCCAGCGAACTGCCGCAGATCTCCATGCTGCAGAGCCAGCAGCGGTTTGCCCTGCCGACCTATCACTCGGCGTGAACCTTGCGGTTGTGTAAATAAACGCGCTGTAAAAAAACAGGCCGTGAGAGCTTTCGCTCCACGGCCTGTTTTGTTTTTGAAGCTGCACTGAGCCTTTGTAGGAGCGAAGCTTGCTCGCGAAGGCGATGGAGCAGATGTCAATAATGTTGACGGACACGCCGCCTTCGCGAGCAAGCTTCGCTCCTACAGGTAAGTCGTTTCGACGTTAAAAGGTGGAAAGATCAATCCGGGCAAAACTGTCGACGGTGACATGCCCTGCCAGCGCCCCGCCTTCCCGGGCCAGTCCGCAAGTGGCCATGCCAGCGGCGCGCGCCGCGTCCAGTTCCTCGACGATATCGGACAGAAACACAATCTGCGCAGCCTCCAGCCCGATCGCCTGGGTGATGCGCTCGTAAGAGTGTGCTTCACGCTTGGGCCCCGACGTGGTGTCGAAATAGCCGCTGAACAAGGGCGACAAGTCCCCCGCCTCCGAGCAACCGAAGATCAGCTTTTGTGCCTGGATCGAGCCCGAGGAATACACAAACAGTTTAAAACCGTCCTGATGCCAGCGCTTGAGCGCTTCAACGGCGTCCGGGTAAACGTGACCTTTCAACTGTCCGGCCTGATAGCCCTGCTCCCAGACCATGCCTTGCAATGCTTTCAGCGGCGTGGCCTTGCGGTCTTCGGCAATCCAGCCCAGCAGGATTTCGATCACCCGCTCAACGTCGGCGTCCGCTTCGTTGCTGTCACGGCGCACGGCGGCCAGTTGCTCGGCCACATCTGCGCGCCCGGCGTGCTGGCGAACAAAGTCCGGCAGGTGTTTGGCGGCATACGGAAACAGGACGTCGAACACAAAACTCACCGCGCTGGTGGTGCCTTCGATGTCGGTGAGAATCGCTTTGATCGGCATCGGCTCAGTCCTCAAGACGCGGGAAGCGGCTGGCGATGTCTTCGCCGGTGAAGTTGGCAACCCAGCCTTCAGGGTTGTTGAACAGTCGGATCGCGACGAAGTGCGGATGCTCGCCCATGTCGAACCAGTGCGGCGTGCCGGCCGGTACGGAGATCAGGTCGTTCTTCTCGCAGAGCACCGCGTAAACGTAATCGTCGATGTGCAGGGTGAACAGCCCACGGCCGGCGACGAAAAATCGGACTTCGTCTTCGCCATGGCGGTGTTCGTCGAGGAACTTGGCGCGCAGTTCGGCTTTTTGCGGGTGATCGCTGTTCAGGCTGATCACGTCGACGGTGACGTAACCGCGCTCGGTCATCAGTTTGTCGATCTGTTCCTGGTACGCCGCGATCACTTCTTCCTGACTGGCGCCCGGCTGGATTTTCGCGGTAGCTTGCCAGCGGTCGAAACGCACGCCCTGCTCGGCCAGGGTCGAGGCGATGTCTTCGAAATGGGTCAGCACCTTGTTCGGAAGATCAGGGTTTGAGACGTGGTAAACGGACAGGCTGCTCATCAGGGCAACTCCTTAACGGTTCATGCGTTGCGGTTCATGCTTGACGGTTCAAAACCGCGCGCATCTTCAACTCGCATTCGAACAAAAATTCAAACGCTTCGATCTGCCGCAGGGCGTCGCTCATGCGCGCGCCCCAGGTGTAGAGGCCGTGGCCGCGAATCAGGTAGCCGACGCAATCGGGATGGGCTTCTAGCCAAGGCTGCACCTTGGCGGCGAGGCGCGCAATGTCCTGGTCGTTGTCGAAAATCGGCACGCGCACCCGGGACTCGTGGGTCGAGACGCCGCTGAAAGCTTTTTGCAGTTCGTAATCTTCGAACTCGATGAAATCTTCTGGCGTCAGGCGCGACAGCACCGTGGCGTTCACCGAATGGGTGTGCAGCACCGCGCCGATCTCCGGGCGCCAGCTGTAGAGCTGGGTGTGCAGCAGGGTTTCGGCGGACGGTTTTTTGCCCGGTTCCAGGCTGTTGCCCGACAGGTCGGTGACCAGCACATCATCCACACCCAGCTGGCCTTTGTGCTTGCCGGACACGGTCAGCAGAGCTTCGGTCGGCGACAGGCGGGTCGAGTAGTTGCTGCTGGTGGCCGGCGACCAGCCGCGACCGTACAGAAAACGCCCGGCGTCGATGATTTCCTGGGCGAGGTGTTCACGGGTAAGGCTCATGGCCTGTCCTCTTGCATGCGTGTGGCAATGATAACGGCAGCGGCGAAGGCTGCGAGACTGGCAATACTAAAGGTGAACGTGGCCCCGAGGGCGTTCCAGCTGTAGCCGGAATACAACGCGCCCAATGCGCCGCCAGTGCCGGCGAGCGCGGCGTAAAGCGCCTGGCCCTGACCTTGCTGACGCGCACCGAAGCTACGTTGCACGAACTGGATGGCAGCGGCGTGAAAGCTGCCGAATGTTGCAGCGTGCAGCACCTGGGCAAACAGCAGCACCCAAAGGAATTCGGCCAGCGAGCCCAGCAGCAACCAGCGCACGGCCGCCAGCAGGAAACTCACCAGCAGCACCCGACGCACCGAGAAGCGCGCGAGGATTTTGCTCATGGCCAGAAACATCAGGACTTCGGCAACCACGCCGACCGCCCAGAGCATGCCGATCACGCCTCGACTGTAACCGAGCTGTTCGAGGTGCAGGGTCAAAAAGGTGTAATAAGGCCCGTGGCTCACCTGCATCAGCGCCACGCAAGCGTAAAACGCCAACACGCCGGGATTGCGCAATTGCCTGAGAAAACCGTCTCCGGCAATGCGTTCACCCTGAACCGGTTGAGCGTTGGGCACCCACAGGCTGCTGACGACGATGCCGGCCATGATCAGCACAAGCGCCACCGGGTAAATGTCGAGGCTCAGCCATTCGAACATCCGGCCGAGCGCGACCACGGTGATGATGAAACCGATGGACCCCCAGAGGCGGATCTGACTGTAGCGCGACGTCTGCCCTTTCAAGTGCGCCAGGGTGATGACTTCGAACTGCGGCAACACCGCGTGCCAGAAGAACGCATGCAGCGCCATGACCATCGCCAGCCAGGCGTAGGTCTGGCTGACGAAAATCAGCGAAAACGTCAGCAGGGTGCAGACGGCGCCGAAGCGCACGATGGCCAGGCGCCGGCCGGTGTAGTCCCCCAGCCAGCCCCAGATGTTCGGTGCCACGCAACGCATCAGCATCGGGATCGCCACCAGTTCGCCGATGCGCGCGCTGGAGAAACCCAGGTGATCGAAGTACAGCGCCAGAAACGGCGCTGTCGAACCGAGCAAGGCGAAATAGAACAGATAGAAACTGGAGAGCCGCCAGTATGGGAGCGCCGCCACGTCGTCAGACCGCAGCGGCGTTGAGGTCAGCCATTAAAGCTGACCCAGCACCGGCGTGCTCACACGCACGTCGGCATTCTGCCCGCGATGACGCAACAGGTGATCCATCAGCACAATGGCCATCATCGCTTCGGCGATCGGCGTGGCGCGGATGCCGACGCAGGGGTCATGTCGGCCCTTGGTGATGACGTCCACCGGGTTGCCATGAACGTCGATCGAGCGGCCCGGCGTGGTGATGCTCGAGGTCGGCTTGAGGGCCAGGTGCGCAACGATCGGCTGACCGGAGGAGATCCCGCCCAAAATGCCGCCCGCGTTGTTGCTGAGGAAGCCTTCCGGGGTCATTTCGTCGCGGTGTTCAGTACCGCGCTGGGCGACGCTGGCGAAACCGGCGCCGATTTCCACGCCTTTCACGGCGTTGATGCTCATCAGCGCATGGGCCAGTTCGGCGTCGAGGCGGTCGAAGATCGGCTCGCCGAGGCCTGGCATCACGCCTTCGGCGACGACGGTGATCTTGGCGCCGACCGAATCCTGATCGCGGCGCAACTGGTCCATGTAGGCTTCCAGCTCCGGCACCTTGTCCGGGTCCGGGCTGAAGAACGCGTTCTCTTCCACCGAATCCCAGGTCTTGAACGGGATCTCGATCGGGCCGAGCTGGCTCATGTAGCCGCGAATGACGATGCCCTGGGTGGCCAGGTATTTCTTGGCAATCGCACCAGCGGCTACACGCATGGCGGTTTCGCGGGCGGAACTGCGTCCGCCACCGCGGTAATCGCGCTCGCCGTATTTGTGGTGATAGGTGTAGTCGGCGTGGGCCGGGCGGAACAGATCCTTGATCGCCGAGTAGTCCTTGGACTTCTGGTCGGTATTGCGGATCAACAGGCCGATGGCGCAACCGGTGGTGCGACCTTCGAACACGCCGGAGAGGATTTCGACTTCGTCGGCTTCCTGGCGCTGCGTGGTGTGGCGGCTGGTGCCGGGTTTGCGGCGATCCAGATCGCGCTGCAGATCCTCAACGGAAATCTCCAGCCCCGGCGGGCAGCCGTCGACAATGGCGACCAACGCCGGACCATGGCTTTCGCCCGCGGTGGTGACAGTGAACAGCTTGCCGTAGGTATTGCCGGACATGCAGGACGCTCCGTGAAATGAACCTGAATACGTAATGCGCGCCAGTATACGCAGGCTACCCAAGTAGTTCATCCTCGAACCTTATGGGTGCCCGCGAGTCCAACCGGCACCTTTGTGAATGATGGCGTGATGATGCTGCGAGTTCTAGCCTTGAGCCTTACCCTGTTTACCGGCTTTGCCCAGGCCACTGTCCTGCAACGCCCGATCACTTTGGATACCGGCACCGGGGAGCTTTTCGGCTCGCTGTTGCTGCCTAAATCCGACACCCCCGTGCCCGTTGTCCTGATCATTTCCGGCTCCGGTCCTACGGATCGTGACGGAAACAACCCCGACGGCGGCCGTAACGACAGCCTCAAGCGGCTGGCCTGGGTGCTGGCCAAACACAACATCGCCAGCGTGCGTTACGACAAGCGCGGCGTGGCGGCGAGCCTCGCAGCGACGCCGGACGAGCGCAATCTGTCGGTGGAAGCTTATGTCGCCGACGCCGAGGCCTGGGGCCGCAAGCTCAAAACCGACCCGCGCTTTGGCCAGCTGATTCTGCTGGGCCACAGCGAAGGCGCCTTGATCGCCAGCCTTGCGGCACCCAGCGTCGATGCCGCCGCGGTCATCTCCATGTCGGGCAGCGCCCGGCCGATCGACCAGGTGTTGCGTCAGCAATTGAGCAATCGCCTGCCACCGCCGTTGATGCTGCGCAGCAATGAGCTGCTCGACAGCCTCAAGGCCGGCAAAACCGACGACAACGTGCCGCCGCAGTTACAGGTGATTTTCCGCCCGAGCGTGCAGCCGTATCTGATTTCGCTGTTCCGTCAGGACCCGGAGGCAGCGTTCGCCAAATTGAAAATGCCGGCGTTGATCATCCAGGGCAGCAACGACATTCAGGTCGGCGTCGGTGACGCCAGGATGCTCAAGGCGGCCAAACCGGACGCCGAACTGGCGCTGATCGAAGGCATGAACCACGTCATGCGCATCGTGCCCAACGACGTGAAACGACAAATGGCCTCTTACAAGGACCCGCAATTGCCGTTGGCCGCCGAACTCGGCGCGCGAATCCTCGAGTTTATTGACGGACTTCGCACCAGTTAGCCACTACTCACCCTCCAGTCCTGAAAAAAACGGCCGATAAGCCTTTGTCGCCAGCGCTATGACTGACGACAAGCAGAGCTTGGACAGGATCTCGCCGTTATGACTGATACCCAGACTTCACCCGACACGACCGCTGAAAAAGACGCACCGCCAGCGGTCGAGCTGCCGTGGGCGGACGTTCACGTCGAGCACCACAAGATGCTCCGCCTGGCGCCGCTGCAAACCGACCGCAATACCGGTGGGCGGCCATTGCGCTTTGTCGAATTCGGTTACGCCGACCGCCACAGCAAGGACCACAGCCTGATGCGCATGAGCATCAAGCTGCCCGGTCAGCGCGTGCGCAAAGAGCAGAACCATCTGGACGTGTGGGTCGATCACACCGCCAAGCGTGTGCATTTCGAGCCTGAAAGCGGTTTGCAGATTGAACCGATGAACCGTGGCATCGGCCGGTTCATGGCCGCCCAGGGCATCACTTGGGCGAAGAAGCGTTGGCCTGGCTACACCGTCGACGGCACGGATCTGAACAATAAAGATGCGTTGAACGAAGACACGCGCCTGCGCCGCGATCAGTTTCTCAAGGCCCATGGTTTTGAAGTGGTCTACGCCGACGCCCAGCATTTGAAAGGCAGCGTCAAAGAAGTAAAGGTCGAAGACCTGCTGGGTGACTGGAACAGCGAAAAGCTGCAAGTGGTGGAAATACTCGAAGCCGCGCAGATGCTTCAACAGGCCGAGCAGAACCTGGCCGAGCAGGAAGTGAAGCTGAAGAAACACGAAGAGAAGGTCAGCAAGTACAAGCGTGAAGACGCCGGTCTGCGCTTTACCATTACGTGCCTGGTGGCGTTTGCGGTGTTTCAGGCGGGATTACTGATCTGGATTGCTACGCACCGGTAACGATCCGAGACCGCGGCGCGGTCTGCGCGGGCAAGCCACGTTCCCACCGATTTTGCGTCGTGCCCAAATGATGCGGCACACACAAGACCTGTAGGAGCAAGGCCTGCCTGCGAAAGCGCCCTATAGTCAGACGCGGGAAGCGAACAGGGCCTGATGATCGCGGCACTGCTCCGCACTCAACATGAACACACCATGCCCACCGCGCTCGAAATCGAGCCAGGCGAAGTCGACTTCCGGGTACAGCGCCTCAACGTGAACCTGGCTGTTGCCCACTTCAACTATCAGCAAGCCCTTCTCGGTCAAATGATCCGCTGCTTCAGCGAGCATCCGTCGCACCAGGTTCAAACCATCATCACCGCAGGCCAGGCCCAGTTCAGGTTCATGCTGATATTCGTCCGGCATGTCGGCAAAATCTTCCGCGTCAACGTAAGGCGGGTTCGACACGATCAGGTCGAAACGCTGACCCGGCAAGCCGTCAAACCCATCACCCTGAACGGTGTACACCCGCTCATCAACGCCATGGCGCTCGATGTTCTGGTTGGCCACTTCCAGCGCTTCGAACGACAGATCGGCCAGCACTACTTCAGCATTCTGGAATTCGTAGGCGCAGGCGATACCGATGCAACCGGAACCGGTGCACAGGTCGAGAATCCGCGCCGGCTCGGCCCCCAGCCACGGCTCGAAACGCTTTTCGATCAGCTCGCCAATCGGCGAGCGCGGGATCAGCACACGTTCGTCGACAATGAACGACATCCCGCAAAACCAGGCTTCGCCCAGCAGGTAGGCGGTCGGAATGCGGTCTTCGATGCGGCGTTTGAGCAAGCGTTGCAGATTGACCAGTTCGTCATCTTCCAGGGCGCAATCGAGGTAGCTGTCAGCGATCTCCCACGGCAAGTGCAAGGCACCCAACACCAGTTGACGGGCTTCGTCCCAGGCGTTGTCGGTCCCATGGCCGAAAAACAGATCCTCCCCATGGAAGCGGCTGACGGCCCAACGGATATGGTCACGCAGGGTACGGAGGCGGGAAGTGATCACGGGGGTAAACTCCAGAAAAAACGACTGGCGATTCTAACAGCCAAAACGCGCCACGACGACGCGGGAAAACAGCAGATCAGATGTAGGACATGTCCATTTTCACTGTTGGCTATTGAACAAAACCTGCATCTTGACAAGGCTGCACGCCAGCAACGACGGCGCCTGCGATAGTAGCGATTCACAGAACCGCTCAGCCAGAGGACAATGTCGCAAAAGCCCCACTCCAAGGAGCCCCAGAATGTCCGTTCCAAAAACGATGTTTCAACTCAGCGGCCGCGGTTACGCAGCAGCCAATCTGGGTCATGCGACCCTTGTCATCATCGATGCCCAGAAAGAATACCTCAGCGGCCCGCTGGCCCTGACCGGCATGGATGCTGCCGTCGCGAACATCAAGCAACTGGTGGCCGCTGCCCGTGCCGCCGGTCGTCCGATCGTGCATGTGCGCCATCTCGGCACCGTGGGCGGGCTGTTCGATCCACAGGGCGAGCGCGGTGAGTTTATCCCGGGCCTGGAGCCGCTGGCGGACGAAACCATTATCGGCAAACTGCTGCCGAGTGCGTTTCACGGCACCCCATTGTACGATCGACTGCAAGAACTCGGCTCCCTGGACCTGATCGTGTGCGGCTTCATGAGTCACTCCAGCGTCAGCACCACCGTGCGTGCCGCAAAGAACCTGGGCTTTCGCTGCACCCTGGTTGAAGACGCCTGCGCGACTCGCGATCTGCCCTACAAAGGTGGCGTACTCACAGCCGAGCATGTTCAGCACACCGAAATGGCGATCATGGCGGACAACTTCGCCACCCTCGCGCTCACTCATGAACTGATCTGATCGGCCTCGAAGAGCGGTCAATACCGCCGCTCATCCGCAAAAGCCTCTCATTTGCTGCAATTGACTTAGCCTCAGGAACAACCCGGACAACTCCCGGTCGAAGGGCCGATACCCATTGAGGAAGGTCGGAATGAAGTTATCCGATGGTTTTGACGCACGCCGCTTGCGGCCCAAGGGCCAACGCAACTGGCGTTTTCGATTCGGCGCAGCCTTTGCTGCCTTGCTGGCGACGTGCGGTGTGTTGCTGGCAATGGCCGGCGCCGCCAGCCTGCTCGGCCGCCCTCCGGCCCTGGGCGAATTGAATGCCAGCCCGCTGGGCTCGGCGATCATACTGGCCGTTGGCCTGTTCGTGCTTTATATCGGTGTGTGGCTTTGGCGTCGTTGCCGGCGTCGTTCGCGCCAATCGCGAGAGCTGAACATGTCCCCGCACCTGATGAAAAAACACGATTGAATTGAAGGCCCGGCTTTTAGGCGGGCCTCAATTGTTATGGATAGTGCCTCGACTTGGGTAAACTGGCCGCCCTTCGCGGAGGCTGACATGCAAGACGACGATTTTTCCCTGTTCAAAAGTGCGATCCAAGGCGTCAAGCCGATCAAGCACGATCGCGCCGAAACCGGCAAACCCAAGGCCGACCGCGCGCAAATCGCCAAGTTGCGTCAGGCCGCGACCGTTCGCACCGATGCCACCACCGTTGATGGTCTGTCCGATCAGTTCGTGATCGACGTCGGCCCGGAAGACGAGTTGATGTGGGCCCGTGACGGCGTTCAGGAAAGCCAGATACGCAAGCTCAAGATCGGACAGATTCCGTTCGAAGGCAGCCTCGACCTGCACGGCATGACGGTGGAAAAAGCCCGGGAAACCCTCTGGGCGTTCCTGGCTGAAGCAACCAAATTCGAAATCCGCTGTGTGCGTGTCACCCACGGCAAAGCCGTGCGTCTGGACGGCAAGCGGCCGATGATCAAAAGCCACGTCAACACGTGGTTGCGTCAGCATTCCCAAGTACTCGGCTTCACCTCTTGCCAACCGAAACATGGCGGTGCCGGCGCGGTGTATGTGATGCTCAAACGGACCATGATGGAAGGTCGCGACGAGTAAAGCTGTCGCTTCACGCTTGCAGCGCCGTGTTTGCCACCGTACCCTTGCCCTTTGCGAAAATCCCCACAGGTAGTTTCATGTCCCTGGAACAGAATTACACCGCGATTCTCGGCCAATTGGGCGAGGACGTCTCCCGCGAGGGCCTGCTCGACACGCCAAAGCGTGCCGCCAAAGCCATGCAGTACCTTTGCCGCGGCTATGAACAGACACTGGAAGAAGTCACCAACGGTGCCTTGTTCAGCTCCGACAACAGCGAAATGGTGCTGGTCAAGGACATCGAGCTTTACTCGTTGTGCGAACACCACCTGCTGCCGTTCATCGGCAAGGCTCACGTCGCCTACATCCCGAGCGGCAAAGTATTGGGCCTGTCGAAAGTCGCGCGGATCGTCGATATGTACGCTCGCCGCCTGCAGATCCAGGAAAACCTCAGCCGCCAGATCGCCGATGCGGTCCAGCAAGTCACCGGTGCCCTGGGCGTTGCGGTGGTGATCGAGGCCAAGCACATGTGCATGATGATGCGCGGTGTGGAAAAGCAGAATTCGTCGATGATCACGTCGGTGATGCTGGGTGAGTTCCGCGAAAACGCCGCGACACGCAGCGAGTTTCTCAGCCTGATCAAGTAATTCGTTACACGAAGAAAACCGGCATTCATCGCCGGTTTTTTTTCGTCTGTGAAAAATCAGGTAAGCTGCGCGCCTTCCGTTCGCCCTGTGAGGCTTATTCCGTGTTCGTAAAAGCGCTTCGTGTCGGCCTTGGCCAACTGATCATCTTCATCGACTTCATTACTCGCCCAAGCAAGAAGCAGCGCCCCGCCGCCGCTCAGGCTCAGGTCGAAACAGCGGCCAAGGACCTGACGCTGTATCAGTTCCACGCCTGCCCGTTCTGTGTGAAAACCCGTCGCACCCTGCGTCGTCTGAATGTGCCGGTAACGTTGCGCGATGCGAAGAACAACGAACAGGATCGCCAGACCCTGCTGGAGCAAGGCGGCAAGATCAAGGTGCCGTGCCTGCGCATTGAAGAAAATGGGCAGACCACCTGGATGTATGAGTCCAAGGTGATTATTGATTATCTGGATAAGCGGTTCGCAGCTGCCTGACACGGCGGATCTCGAACAAAAATAAACCGGCCCATTGGCCGGTTTATTCGTTTCTACCCTCCCCCCAGTCGTTTCCCGGCTTGCTTGTGATGCGAGCCGGGCTCGGTCAGCGGTACGACGAAGGCCTCCCTCCCGGCGATATATCCCTATTGCCAAACTTTTCGTCTACAAAATCAAAAACATTATTTGCTTTATTTGTATACAAAAGCATAATCCACTTCGTGCGAGTTTCTGACCAGCCGGTCAACAAATTCGCAAATGCCTCAAAGGGCCGCTGCCACCCTCATGGGTCCGGCCCTGGAAATAACAATAAAACTCTTGAGGAGTATTCGCTGTGGAAAGCCGCAAATCCGAAGCCCCGACGCTGGAACTCTCGCCGCCGTTACGCAATGGCTTGCTTGAGCGCATTTTCAAACTCAGTTTGCACGGCACCACGGTGAAGACCGAGCTGATTGCCGGTCTGACAACCTTCATCACCATGGCCTACATCATCTTCGTCAACCCCAACATCATGGCCGACGCCGGGATCGATCACGGTGCCGCGTTCGTCGCGACCTGTATCGCTGCTGCGCTCGGTTGCCTGTTAATGGGCCTGTATGCCAACTGGCCGGTCGGCCTGGCACCGGGCATGGGGCTGAACGCCTTCTTCACTTACACCGTGGTCGGCACCATGGGCTACAACTGGGAAACCGCCCTTGGCGCGGTGTTTGTTTCCGGTGTGTTGTTCATGTTCCTGACCTTTTCGCGGATTCGCGAATGGTTGCTCAACAGCATTCCTGTGAGTCTGCGCTACGCCATGGGCGCCGGCGTGGGGCTGTTTCTTGGGTTGATCGGCCTGAAAACCGCCGGCATTGTCGTTGATAGCCCGGCCACCCTGATCAAGCTCGGCTCCCTGCGCGAGCCCGGCCCGTTGCTGGCCGCCATCTGCTTCCTGATGATCGCCGTGCTCAGCTACCACAAAGTGTTCGGTGCGATCCTCATCAGCATCATCACCGTGACTCTCGCGGGCTGGGGCCTGGGCCTCGTCCACTACGAAGGCATCATGTCTGCCCCGCCAAGCCTGGCGCCCACCTGGATGGCCATGAATGTTGCCGGCGTGTTCAACGTCAGCATGATCAGCGTGGTGCTGGCCTTCCTCTTCGTGCACATGTTCGACACTGCCGGCACCCTGATGGGCGTCGCCCAGCGCGCCAACCTGGTGAACGCGGACGGCCGGATTGAAAACCTTTCTCGCGCCATGAAAGCTGACAGTGCTTCCAGCGTGTTTGGCGCTGTAGTCGGCGTCCCACCCGTCACAAGCTATGTGGAAAGTGCCGCTGGCGTAGCGGCGGGTGGTCGGACTGGTCTTACCGCTGTGACCGTGGGTGTGTTATTTGTTGCAGCCATGTTCTTCGCTCCACTGGCGGGCATGATCCCTGCTTATGCAACAGCGGGTGCGCTGATTTATGTGGCGATGCTGATGATGGGCGGCATGGCGCACATCGAATGGGACGAAGCGACCGACAGCATTCCGGCGATCGTCACTGCGATCATGATGCCGCTGACGTTCTCGGTTGCCGATGGCATCGCGCTGGGCTTTATCACCTACGTGGTCCTGAAAGCCTTCACCGGCAAGCACAAGGAAATTTCCGTCAGTCTGTGGGTGTTGTGCGCGATCTTCATCGCCAAGTTTATTTTCTTGTAAGCGTTACGGCGTCAGTGTTTCAAATCAGCCTCACCCCGTCGGGTGGGGCTTTTGCACAAATGGAGGAAAGTGATGAGTCTGGAAACCTGGCTGCTGTTCAGCGGCGCTGCGCTGGTGGTGATCCTGATCCCGGGGCCCCTGTCTTTGCTGATGATCAGCAACAGTCTGAATTACGGTTTGCGCCGCTCTTACCCGGCGTTCCTGGGGGGCGTTATTGCCTCGATCTGCCTGCTCAGTGCCTCGGCGCTGGGCCTGGGCGCCCTGTTGCTGGCATCGGAACAGTTGTTTAGCGCGCTGAAAATCGTTGGTGCGCTGTACCTGTTCTACCTCGCCTGGCAGAGCTGGCAGCAATCGCGCCAGCCATCGGTTGGCGCTGAAGTGCCCCAGGCTGCACCGGTGCCACGTTTTCGTGCCCTCTTCGGACGCGCATTCGTGTTGGGCGCGAGCAATCCGAAGGATATTTTGTTCTTTGCTGCTTTCCTGCCGCAGTTTCTGAGCGCCGAACAACCGTTCCTGCCGCAGTTGCTGATGATGATTGCGACCTGGACTGTGCTGGATCTGCTGTGCAAATTAGCTTATGGGCTGGGCGCTCATGGTGCGGCCAGGTATTTACGCAGTGGCAAAGGACAAAGTTGGTTTAACCGGGTGAGCGCAGGACTCTTCAGTGGAGCGGGCGCAGCCTCCTTACTAAGCAACCACTGATCGTATTGCCCTATTACTTGAACTCTTGATTTCATTAGATGTTATCAACGCCAACGCACTAAGAAGTGTTTGCCAAGGATGGCAACACTTCAACCCCGCCCCGCAACAAACCGCAACACGCGATATAAATATATATAGTTGTCTTTTCAGAACTCCCCCTACCATGGCGCTGCGATTTTGCACACGACGCCTGGAAAAGGAAGTTCCTATGGCAATGGTTTTCCAAACCCCCGATCCCGATCACTACAATGCCGTCGAAGTGACGGATATTGAACTGCAAGCCAATGAGTACTCCCCTACCACTATTGATTTCGATAAAGAAAGCATCGCCTCCGCCCCGCAACAAACAAATGCCAATAAAAGCCAGCTACGCGTTATTGATGAGCTGTTCGGCCCTATAAAAATAGGTACCCACTCGATTACCCGGTGTGCACTGGATGCACTGGGCGCGACATCAAATGGTCAGGATTGAACGCTCAAAACACGTTCTTGCGACACCCCAAGCGGTCTTTTATCAACGCCTTGCAATTTGACCCTTTATTTATTGAAGCGCGTATGCGATTCACCGGCACCCGGGATGATTACGCACTGCCTTCCTTGCTGTTTGAAATGGCGTCGCAACGCCCACTAACGGCTCCGCCCCTGCTAAGAGAATTACCTGATCCCGCTGCCGATCCTGAACAGTACCGCCACAAACTGGACAAATTGCTGAACGCGGCGCAGAGGCTTGATATACGCCACGCGCACTTGTCCAAAACCACACCTCCCTGGGTGAATCGGGTCAAAAGTAGCAGCATGGTCAGCATGGGGACCGGGCTTCAGGCCTTCGGTATTTACAGCGGGCTGCGCGGCCTGCAAGACGCCATTGCAAGAAAAGATCATGGCGAAGTTGTATTCAACAGCCTCAGCACTTCAGCGGAAGTCACTTCATTAGCCGTCGAAGTGGCGGTCACCAAGCAAGCAAAATACATGATCGAAGCCGGGCAAAAAGCCTACAGGGATTTTGCCAAAACCAGCTTCGGCGTTCGACTGGGGCGTGGCGCGGGGCTGATCGCGAGCGCACTGACGTTGCCCTTCGATGTCATGTCCGCCGTCAAATCCTTTAATAGCGCAGCGGCAACCACAGGCAAAGAAGCCACGGATCACTATGTCGCTGCTGGCTTGAGTGTGACCAGCGCGGCCATGACGTTGATTCTGGGTGCCGCCGCACTGGCAGGTTTCTCCTTTATCGGCCCGGTGGGGCTGACGGCCGGACTTCTGCTGGTGGCAGGTTCTCAGGTCTATGCGGCGGTACGCGTTGTCGACGATATCGATGATTACATCGAACTCACTACCCATGAGCGCCTGCGCACGGGCTGGTTCGCCTTTTGGGGAATTCTCCCCGACGACGACATACAAACCCGCCACGCGATTGCCAAATCAACGGTTGAACATTCGAGATTGTTACAAGCGACCGCCCGAAAATTACTGGAAGGAAAATTAAAAGACAGTACAGAAGTCATTGTAAACGGCAAGTTCAAGGTCGAGCTAAAGCCGACACAGGTGCCTAGCTTCGATTGGGAGGCGCAACAGTACCTATATAAAACCATACAAAAACCGCACGTCATTGATAGTAACGACACGATTGATGCTCGGAACGGTGTGACTGACGACATGCCCGGCGCGGAGTTCGGAACGCCAGGAGAGAACAAAGGTGCGGTGTGGTTTATGGGTGGCGGCGACGACACCATCGTGGGTGTTGAAAAAAAGCCAAACAGATTCTATTACGGCGCAGGTATCAAGCATCTGACCGGGGGAGAGAAAGACGATGAATTCATCTTCGAAGGCGCCGCCGAACTTCTCAAAAACGGTCCAAAAGACCCTCTACCCACTCTTCTGAAAGGTGGTTTGGGCAGCGATACGCTAGTAGTTACCGGGAGCTATCCTGAGGGCAACCGCCAAAGATTCGGGTATTTCATCGACCTGAACGAAGGACGACTGTCCATCATCACCCGTGACCAGACCAATGAGGGCCGTTTCAACTATCGGCACACGCTTCTGGAGAGCATTGAGAACGTCGAAACCCTGGCCGGTGCGCAAAACAAGGTCATCGGTACGGGCGGCCCGAATGTCATCAAGTCGCGCGGTCGCGACACCATTGAGGCGGGCGCCGGGGATGACAAAATCTATCTCCTGAACAATGAAGGTACAGCCGCCGGAGGTCCCGGAAAGGATCACTACGCGGTGGCCCATAAACCCGGCAACGTATTCATTACTGAAGATGGCGTGGAGGAGAGCGTCATTGCACTTGACTGGAGAATGGACCTGATAAAGAGCTGGAAAATCGACAATCACGAACTGGTCATCACCTCAGGCTTTGATCTCGACGATCTTAAAGAGCGGGATGTCTACATCAAGGGCGTCTATAAAACAGCCAACGATCGACGGCAACTGCAGAACAGGAAACTGACTTTCGTTACAAAGGACGGGTTTCATTTGATGCCTGAACTTCCTGAAACCATAGAGGCTGCCGGCTCCCTCGAGATTAAAACAGTCATTACTGAACAGGGAAAAACCCAAAACCCGGTCATCCTTTACAACCGTGAATACACGATCGCACACGACAAAAACACGAGTTATTTTGTTTCGCGACTCAATAAACATACGATCCTTACAGTAAAACAACGAAGCACAAACACGCTGGCAACCCTTTATCTGGAGTATGCCAGCCATGAACTGACGCGGGTCGAGGCTTACTTCAAGGTAGACCTGATGCGCCAACGTGACTTTGATCGCATCATGTACAAAGAATGTGGTCTGACCTTTCACTTTGACAGTCAGCGATTGACTATCAACAACCTGGCCAGCTCTATCTGGGGCGGCGACCAGAGAATCACAAGCCGACTGACGCGCCCCACCAACGTGTTGAACCAAGCTGTTCTTCTGATCATGAATGACGGTGTTTCTTATAGAGTCGATCCACCCTCCTTGCCCGATTCAGCTTTTTCCAACGATCAGTTCGAAATAAACGGTCCAATGGAGCGCACCCGCCAAGTGCCGCTGCCACTCGTGGCCAGAGAAGGAGCGCCTGTTTTTTGTCAGCCCTTGGACAACGAGGCCCATCACCTGGGCAACCGGGAGAAGTGCGTCCAACTGGTCGCTTACCCTGAACAAACAACCATCGAACATCTGGAGGGTGACGGCTCGACGTACCTTGTCCACCTCAGCTCCGAAATGACGCTAGGCATTTCAACGCCAGGCGCTCGAGCGAACGCCCTACTCAAATCGCCATCGGCGTCTACCTGGGAATTCGATGCAACGAGCCTCGCCTACACCAGAATCAAACGGGTGGACGACTGTCTGCTGATCGGACATACCGTCATTCACCTTCCGCACTACGACGACCCACAAGATTTGATCGATCAGATACGGGTCATCACGCCAGACGGCGTTGTCTATAAAGTCGATCTGGATTTCGACGAAGTCTATATCGACTCACTGGATGGCCGGTATTTCAAAGGCGATGTTCTGAACGAGGGCGCCCTATTGGCAGACCTGAGAGCCTTGGAAATGGAGGACCTCGCCGTTCGAAACATAGCCCTGAGAGACGGTACTGTCGGCAGTCTGTCTTACAACCTGTCGGACCGTCGTTGGATACTTGATACAGACACGTCCCGCACGGTCCTTTACGCCGACCTGGTGCCTTTACACCGGTGCGCCCACCAACTCGAACACTGTTATGAGTTGATGGCGTTTGGCACTCGTTCCACCCCTCCGGTAAGCGCCGCCGATCTGCGGATACTTTTAGACACCTGCAAACTTCTATAGCGCCTACGCAAGACTTCAAACCTCAGGATAGGCAGACGTCTTTTGTAGCAAATACCGCCACACCCTATACATATTTATCGCCTCTCGACGGCTGATCCAATCAAAACTAACCACCGTGTTTTCCAGGGCCGTGCTTCTTCACGAGCCCTGCTTTTCACCCAACTAATTTTTCGTCTGTATCAGCGGCCAGTCCTGATTCAGACCTTCACCTGATTATTATCGGATCTACGGCCATGGCTAAACCACCCAAGAAAATTCCAAACCCTAATACGCCTGGCACTTCATCATCCTCCACCAGACTCTCTCCTGAGGATGACGTGGCCAGGGTCGGCCCGTCCGGCCGCAATGACACGCCCGTGCAGGGAGAACTCACTCCCCTTGTCCCTGCCTCAAATACGTTGCCAGGCGACACTTCCCAGCAACAGCCCGTGGTTGTCACCCACATGCCTGCTCGCACTCCTCACCCCTCTTTGCAACCGGAGAACAGGGTGTCCTGGCCTCTTGAGCAGGTTGATCAACTGATACGCATCGGTGACACCGGGCTCTTCATGAGCAAAGAGCAAAGGTTATATGCCCACATTGAATACGCAGGCATTGGCAGAGTGGAACCGAACGCCAACGGAGACTACCAAGTCTATTTCCCTTTCGCCCCTGACCATGCCGGACCGGTGCTGAAGAAGGTTGAAGGCAAGCCGCTGTGGTCCATTTTTCCGTCAACTCCAGGCGAACAAAAAGTGGGTTCGCGCGTGACCGCTTCGACCTTCGCGGCCCCCGTCCATCTGATCAACAATCCACTGGTGATCAGAAAACTACCCGCCGCTGACAGGCTTGGAATTCGTTGGCACAACCTGAGAAGTTATGTCGAGTTGCTCGACGAAGGCATTGTTCAAGTCGTCAGAAACGCGAATGGCGATTATCAGGCGACCTTCGGCCAGGAATGGACACCTTCCGGCCCCGTACTCGAGAGGGTTGGACTGACACGATTCTGGCGACGTAAAGCTCCGACGCAAACCACTGATCAACTGACGGCTCGTCAACCGTCCTCCACCGTCGAAGAAGCCGGTCCGAGCAAGCGCCAGCGCCTTGAGGAACATGAACAGCAGCCAGGCCCCCGTGGGCCCGAGCAACAGGTTATTCCTCTCTACCCCGCCCACCCGACCAATGAAAACCCCTACCTGTGGGCATCCTGGGGAAAGGTCAACAAGCCGCATTCAACGGAATCCATACAGATCGGTGAACTGCATTATGAAACGGTACCCAAGGTCAAAAACGTACCAAAAGTCTTGAATTACCTCCAGCATCCCCAATTCCAGCCTTCTCGTTTCGACTTGTTTGAACAGATGTTGCACGCGAAACCCTGGTTGCAGCCCGTACCGGTAGTCCTGAACAGCGATGGCAAGTGGATTGTGAATAGCACCCGCCGATTGTTTGAAAAACCGATGACAGAGTCTGTTTCAACTACCTTCCCGGACTTTTCACCGGTCACCTCGCGCGCTGTCGCAAAACGACTATTCGAATATTCGGGGGGATCCGAGGTAATCGCCCGCGACGGCTTGTACACCACCATATTGACGCTGGATCACTGGAAGGAACGGGCGGGCATCTTTGATGCAAAGTTCGAAAATCCGATTGATTTATTGCCTGTCGCTTCACGCATGGATGATGAGGGGACAATCATTTCCATGGTGCCTCCGGCATTTGGCGAACCCTTGCGCAGGCTGGACTTCCTCCCCAGGCATTTCCAGATGGAATGGGACAGCTTTGTCGCGGATCGCTCTGACTACAACCTCAAACGGTTAGTCAGCACCGCATTGATCCGCAACGGGTATGACGTGTTTCCTTTATTGAATGAACATCGCAATCCCAAGTTGATATTCAAACGCGAGGGTCATGACAAGGTTTACTTCCTGAAACTCGGTATCGTCGAGAAAAATGCGATTGGACTAAAACCGTCTCTTGCGCCCGAACTTGCCTACCAGGCGTTAGCTTCACAGGTGGGGAATGAAGCCCGGCAAGCTCTCATTACCGCCAACCAACAAAACAACATTGTCTGGTTATTAGGCGGCGTTCAAACAACGCCGTCTGGATGGCAGTCTGTTTTTATTATCAGAGAGCGCTGATACCGCCTTTCTTCAGTGATAGCCGCACATCATTAAACGCCCCTTATCGGGCCTCAGATACTTATTGTTTAAACATTACCCACTTATATAAACATCCAGGAATACGACCGATGGCCAAACCACCAAAAAGAGTTTCAACTTCCAATACACCTGATACCTCGACAACACTTCCAAGGTCTTCGTCAGACGACAGCCGGGTACGAGGCGGCCATCAGGCCGCAACGGTTGGCACATCGCGGGGAGACGCCAATCCCGTTTCAGACGCCAATGTGCCAGGTTCATCGCAAAGTACCTTGCCTCGTCAGCCTGTCGTCGTTAGCGACATGTCGGCTAACCCTACAAACGATGCCGAGATGGCTACCCGCATGATTTCCTGGCCTCGGAACAAGGTCGACGAACTATTCAGCATCGCCGACACCGGGCTTTTCATGAGCCGCCAGCAGCAGCTTTACGCCGATATTGGAGAGGAAGGCATTTTTCTGATCAGGGCAAACGCGAGAGGCGACTACCAGGTGCCTCTTCCGTTTGCCCCGGGCCAACCCGGGCCGATCCTCACGAAGGTGCCTGGCCAGGCGCAGTGGAAAATCACTCGCGAGGGCATGGTCCTTCCCATCGCAAGCGTTCCCGTGAGGCCGGAAACGCTGGAGATCATTCCTCGGCACCTGGCCGACAAACTGACGTCACCCGATGCCAACGGTCTTCGTTACGACAAGCTGAAGAGAACCTATGTCGACGTGACGGAAGAAGGCACGGTCATGGTCCGCAAAAATACGGACGGCCACTATCAGGCCTCCTCGACGAGCGAATTGATCCCTTCGGGCCCGTTACTCGAAAACATTGAAGGGATGACACTTTGGCAACGCAAGGCAACCAACACACCGGCCTCAGACGCTGAAGATTCAGGACCCACCCCAGGCAAGCGCCCTCGTCTGGACGAACCGGTCGAGGCGGCCAACCCCGTGGCCGATAACAACCCTCCTGCTGCCACCCTGAATGACAACCCGTATTTATGGGCCTCCTGGGGGAAAATAACCAAGCCTGATTCGGTGGAATCCATCATGATCGGCCAACTCCATTATCCGATCGTGCCAAAGGGGCCAATGGCCGATCAGCTCCCCCTCGTGTTCATTCAACACCCGGAATTTGCGCCCTCACGCTTCGAGGCCTTCGAGCGCATGTTGCAAGAGGCACCTTCGTTGCAACCCGTCGCCACCAGCCACCACGCCGCAACAAATACCCGGAAAGTCGACGGCGCTGCTCGGCTCTTTGAGAAAACACTGACGCAACAGGTCGCGGATGTTTACAAGGGTTTCACCGAGCCGACATCCCGCGCCGTCGCCAAGCGACTATTTGAGCTATCCAACGAGTCAGCGGAGTTCAACGGCAGCGGTTTGGCCCGAATGAAGCAAACCTTTCGCTACTGGGAGGGCAAATCGAACCTGGGCGTGCCACGGCTCGGCGACCCATTGGACATGTTGCCTGTTGCGTCCAGTAATGATGGCGCCCGACGAATCGTCGAATTACACGCTCCGGATTCCGTGACGCCCTTACAGCAGTTGAACTTCAACCCCGAGAGCACTCATGCCTGGCAGTTCTACACCGAGTTGCCCAACGCGCCGGGACGACTTTCGTTGTTGCTCGCGTCGATACTGGGCCACAGCGGTTACAAGGTCTTCCTTCCCGCAAACGTAGAGAATGTTCAGCTCACGCCTCCAACGCTGGTATTTAAAAGGCCCAATCACGACAAGGTGTACTTTTTGAAAGTGGGACGTGTGGAGACCGATGCGATTGAAATTCTGCCGCCGTCCATGGCAGAGCTTGACGACCCTCATCTGAAGACGCGAATCGGCGACGAAGCGCACCAGTCACTGGTTGCCGCCGATGCGAAGGGTGATGTGGTATGGCTGATGGGCGGCGTCCAGCACCTGCTCGCAGGAAGCCCTTCGGTGTTCATCATCAAGGAACGCTGATAGCGAAACGTGCGCACCTCGCCGTCCATCAGCGGGGTGCAACCCAAGGTATCCGTGTCAAACACAAGACAAAAAAAAGCCCGCAGTGTGAGCGGGCGAAAGACCAAAGAAGCTATATGCGCAGTCGCTTCCAGGTTGAGGCAGCTGCTTGGGGGATCAGCTGCCGCGGTACGTGGAATAGCTGTAAGGCGAAATCAGCAATGGCACGTGATAGTGATCCTGTTCCGCAGAGATGCCGAATCGCAGCACCACCACGTCCAGGAACGCCGGCTCCGGCAGCTGAACGCCTCGGGCGCGGTAGTAATCGCCCGCATGAAACTGAACCTGATAGACCCCGGAACGGTAGTCATCGCCTTGCAGCAGCGGTGCGTCGACACGGCCGTCGCTGTTGGTGATCGCGCTGGCGACCAATTCCAGCTGCGAGCCTTCAACGCGGTACAGCTCGACCTTGATCGAGCTGCCCGGGCAACCGTGTGCAGCGTCCAAAACGTGTGTAGTCAAACGTCCCATTGATTCTGCGCGCCTGCCTGCATGGAGCAGTCAGACCTCGCGCCTCCCGAAGTCAGTTGAAAGGAGACCGCACCGGTTCGGAGCACGAAACGCTGCGGCGAGCGACTGATTAAGACACTTTTCAAAAAAATTGTACACAATAAAAACGACATTTTTCCAACCAGTGTCGCCATCCAGGATTTCATAACAAATCTGACGCCAAACCATGCGCTAAAAGGTCCTTCCATCCATTAGCTGACCATTCGGGCAGGTTTCTTGCAATAACATGCAAAGATGACAGCTCATCAAAAATGCAAAAAATCAGGCTTACAAAGTGAACATAAAGTTGTATACAATCAGCCCATCGCTGTGACGCCAGCCTGTCATCTCACCGCCAGGCCGCCACACAACCTGTCAACGAACAAGAAGGAAGACTGCAGTGAGCGCTGACTACCCACGCGATCTGATCGGTTACGGCAGTAACCCTCCTCACCCACACTGGCCCGGCAATGCCCGCATCGCCCTGTCGTTCGTGCTCAATTACGAGGAAGGTGGCGAGCGCAATATCCTGCACGGCGATAAAGAATCCGAAGCCTTCCTCTCGGAAATGGTCTCGGCGCAGCCGCTGCAAGGCGCGCGCAACATGAGCATGGAATCCCTTTACGAGTATGGCAGCCGCGCCGGCGTCTGGCGGATTCTGAAACTGTTCAAGGAATTCGACATTCCGCTGACCATCTTCGCCGTGGCCATGGCCGCCCAGCGTCACCCGGACGTGATTCGTGCGATGGTCGATGCCGGCCACGAGATCTGCAGCCACGGCTACCGCTGGATCGACTATCAGTACATGGATGAGGCGCAGGAACGCGAGCACATGCTCGAAGCGATCCGCGTCCTCACCGAAATCACTGGCGAACGCCCGCTGGGCTGGTACACCGGCCGCACCGGCCCGAACACCCGTCGCCTGGTGATGGAAGAAGGCGGTTTCCTCTACGACTGCGACACCTACGACGACGACCTGCCCTACTGGGAACCGAACAACCCGACCGGCAAGCCGCACCTGGTGATTCCTTACACCCTGGACACCAACGACATGCGTTTCACCCAGGTCCAGGGTTTCAACAAGGGCGACGATTTCTTTGAATACCTCAAAGACGCGTTCGACGTGCTGTATGCCGAAGGCGCCGAAGCACCGAAGATGCTGTCGATCGGCCTGCACTGCCGCCTGATCGGCCGCCCGGCGCGCCTGGCCTCGCTCAAGCGCTTTATCGAATACGCTAAAAGTCATGAACAGGTGTGGTTCAGCCGTCGCGTCGACATCGCTCGCCACTGGCACGAAACCCACCCGTACCAAGGGGCTGCCCAATGAGCACCTTCCAGACCGTCAAACCTTCGAGCCTGAGCCGCGACGCGTTTGTCGCTGCGTTCGCCGATATCTACGAACATTCGCCATGGGTGGCCGAGAAGGCCTTTGACCTGGGGCAGGACGCCTCGATCGATGAGATCGAAACCCTGCACCAGCGCATGAGCGACATCCTGTTGAGCGCCGATCATCAAAGCCAACTGGCCCTGATCAACGCTCACCCGGACCTGGCCGGCAAAGCCGCTGTCCAGGGCCAGCTTACCGCGGCCAGTACTGAAGAACAGTCGGGCGCGGGGATTCACCAATGCACGGCCGAAGAGTTTCAACGCTTCACCGAGCTGAACGACGCCTACAAGGCCAAGTTCAAGTTTCCCTTCATCATGGCGGTAAAAGGCAGCAACCGGCATCAGATCCTCGCGGCGTTCGAAACGCGCATCCACAATTCGGCGGATACCGAATTCAAATGCGCGCTGGCGGAGATTAACAAGATCGCCCTGTTCCGTTTACTGACTCTCTAGCAAGCTTGGCCCGAGAAACCTCTAGAACGCTTGCGTTTCCCAGGGCCCTGCAAGCATCCCAAGCCAACTTATTAAAGGCAGACAAGAAGAATGAAAGCTTACGCCGTACCTTTCGAGAAGTTCGTCAACCTGGCCGACGCCCGCCTGGGCACCAAAATCATCTCGGTCACCGATGACTGGTTCGCAGACGCCAACCGTCTGTTCCAACCGACCCCGGCCGTATGGAAGGAGGGCGTGTTCGATGACAACGGCAAGTGGATGGACGGCTGGGAGTCGCGCCGCAAGCGCTTCGAAGGCTACGACAGCGCCGTCATCCGCCTGGGCGTTCCGGGATCGATTAAAGGCGTGGACATCGACACTTCATTCTTCACCGGCAACTTCCCGCCGTCGGCCTCCCTGGAAGCCTGTTTCCTGGCCTCGGGCGAGCCGGACGACAACACCCAGTGGACTGAAGTGCTGTCCGCCGTCGAGCTGCAAGGCAACAGCCACCATTACCACGAAATCAGCAATGACCAGGCCTTCAGCCACCTGCGTTTCAACATCTACCCGGATGGTGGCGTGGCCCGTCTGCGTGTCTACGGTATTCCGTTCCGCGACTGGTCCGCTGTCGGCGACAACGAACAGGTTGACCTGGCCGCAGCCCTCAACGGTGGCCGCGCCCTCGCCTGCTCCGACGAACACTTCGGCCGCATGAGCAACATCCTCAACCCGGGCCGTGGCATCAACATGGGCGACGGCTGGGAAACCGCACGTCGTCGCACGCCGGGTAACGACTGGGTCATCGTCGCGCTGGGTCATGCCGGCGAGATCGAAAAAGTCATCGTCGACACCCTGCACTTCAAGGGCAACTACCCGGACACGTGCTCGATCCAGGGCGCGTTCGTGAAGGGCGGCACCGACAGCCAGATCGAAACCCAATCGCTGTTCTGGCGTGAACTGCTGCCGGCGCAGAAACTGGAAATGCACGCCGAACACACCTTCGCCGAACAGATCAAGGCCCTGGGCCCGATCACCCACATCCGCCTGAACGTGTTCCCGGATGGGGGCGTGAGCCGCCTGCGGGTATTGGGCAAGGTCGCTAAGTAAGCGGCGCGCCCTTCGCGGGCAAGCCTCGCTCCAACAGGTATCACCGACCGTAGGAGCGAGGCTTGCCCGCGAAGACGCCAGAACAAACAACATTGAATTCGGAAAAGAAGACCAGCATGCGCACATTGACGATTGAACCGCTGACCAAAGAAGCCTTCGCCCCTTTCGGTGACGTGATCGAAACCGACGGCAGCGATCACTTCATGATCAACAACGGTTCGACCATGCGCTTTCACAAACTGGCGACGGTGCAAACCGCCACGCCAGAGGACAACGCGATCATCAGCATTTTCCGCGCCGACGCGCAGGACATGCCGCTGACCGTCAGCATGCTGGAGCGTCACCCGCTGGGCAGCCAGGCGTTCATTCCGCTGCTCGGCAACCCCTTTCTGATCGTGGTCGCGCCACTTGGCGATGAACCTGTATCAGGCTTGGTCCGCGCCTTCGTCACCAACGGCAGGCAGGGCATTAATTACCATCGCGGCGTTTGGCACCATCCGGTGCTGACGATCGAAAAGCGGGATGACTTCCTGGTGGTTGATCGCAGTGGCACAGGCAATAACTGCGATGAGCATTTTTTCAAAGAGGATGAGCGTTTGATCCTTGCCCCCCACCAATAAGAGAAGGTCTGATCACTCGACAACAGAGTGACAGGCGAGAGGTAAAGACTGTGGAAGCACATCTGTTGGAATGGCTGAACCTGAGCGTGCGCTGGGTTCACATGATTACTGGCGTGGCCTGGATCGGTGCGTCGTTCTATTTCGTCTGGCTGGAAAACAACCTCAATCGGGTCAACCCGAAAAGTGGTCTGGCGGGCGATCTGTGGGCGATCCACGGCGGCGGTATCTACCACCTGGAAAAATACAAACTGGCCCCGCCGACCATGCCGGACAACCTGCACTGGTTCAAATGGGAAGCCTACTTCACCTGGTTGTCGGGGATCGCGCTGCTGTGCGTGGTGTTCTACTCCAACCCGACGCTGTACCTGCTGGCACCGGGCAGCAGCCTGACCGGCCCTGAAGGGGTCGCACTGGGCATCGCCTCGTTGTTCGTCGGCTGGTTCATCTACTCCTTCCTCTGCGACTCGGCCCTGGGCAAACGCCCTGCCCTGCTAGGCTTCATCCTGTTCGTGCTGATCATTGGCGCCGCTTACGGCTTCAGCAAAGTGTTCAGCGGTCGTGGTGCGTACCTGCACGTCGGCGCGATCATCGGCACCATCATGGTCGGCAACGTGTTCCGCATCATCATGCCGGCGCAACGAGCATTGGTGGCGGCGATTGCCGAAAATCGCACGCCGGACCCGGCACTGCCGGCCAAAGGCTTGCTGCGTTCGCGTCACAACAACTACTTCACCTTGCCGGTGCTGTTCATCATGATCAGCAACCACTTCCCGAGCACCTACGGCAGCCAATACAACTGGCTGATCCTGGCCGGGATCGCGGTGCTGGCGGTGTTGGTGCGTCACTACTTCAACACCCGTCATGACAGCCACAAGTTTGCCTGGACCCTGCCTGTCGCGGCTGTTGGCATGATCTGCCTGGCTTACGTCACCGGCCCGGCGCAAATGCCGAGCGCACCTGAAGTGGCCAAGGCGCCTGGCACCATCGAGTACCAGCCGCTGCCGGAAACCGCCATCGGTGGTGGTGCCAAACCTGCCGCTGCGAAGCCTGCAGAAGCACCGGTCCAGGCGTCCAACGCCGGCCCGAGTTTCGACAAGGTGCACAGCGTGATCCAGGAACGTTGCTCGGTGTGCCATTCGGCCAAACCGACCAGCCCATTGTTCAGCGCGGCTCCGGCCGGTGTGATGTTCGACACCCCCGAGCAGATCCGCCAGAACGCCGCGCGCATCCAGGCTCAGGCCGTTACCAGCCAGATCATGCCACTGGGCAACATCACCCAGATGACCCAGCAGGAACGTGACCTGATCGGGGCGTGGATTGTTCAGGGCGCTCCGACCAACTAACCGTTGAAAAGCTTCGCGGGCAAGTCGGATCGCCGCACCGCGGTCAATCCTGATGCACAAAATCACAAGAATAAAAAAGATCCGAGGTGTTGCATGTCCGAGCTATCCGAAGCACGCATCCCCGACGCACCCGCAATTCAGCGTTTGCCCCTTTTGCAACTGATCCTGGTCGGCCTGCAACACGTTCTGTTGATGTACGGCGGCGCCATCGCGGTGCCGCTGATCATCGGGCAGGCCGCCGGCCTGAGTCGTGAAGAAATCGCCTTCCTGATCAACGCCGACCTGCTGGTGGCCGGGATCGCGACCATCGTGCAATCGCTGGGCATCGGCCCGATGGGCATCCGTATGCCGGTGATGATGGGCGCCAGTTTCGCCGCCGTCGGCAGCATGGTCGCCATGGCCGGCATGCCCGGGATCGGCCTGCAAGGGATCTTCGGTGCAACCATCGCGGCCGGTTTCTTTGGCATGATCATCGCGCCGTTCATGTCCAAGGTCGTGCGCTTCTTCCCGCCGCTGGTGACCGGCACGGTCATCACCTCGATCGGTTTGTCGCTGTTCCCCGTGGCCGTCAATTGGGCGGGCGGCGGTGCCGGCGCCACTCAATTCGGCTCACCGATTTACCTGGCCATTGCCGCGCTGGTGCTGGCCACCATTCTGCTGGTCCACCGCTTCATGCGCGGGTTCTGGGTCAACATTTCCGTGTTGATCGGCATGTGCCTGGGCTACGTAATCTGCGGGCTGATCGGCATGGTCGACCTCAGCGGCATGGCGGATGCGCCCTGGGTGCAGATTGTCACCCCGCTGCACTTCGGCATGCCCACGTTTGAACTCGCACCCATCCTGTCCATGTGCCTGGTGGTGGTGATCATCTTCGTCGAGTCCACCGGGATGTTCCTCGCGCTGGGCAAAATCACCGGCCAGGAAGTCTGCCCACGGATGCTGCGCCGCGGCTTGCTGTGTGATGCCGGCGCCTCGTTCTTCGCCGGTTTCTTCAACACCTTCACCCACTCTTCGTTCGCGCAAAACATCGGCCTGGTGCAGATGACCGGCGTGCGTTGCCGCTCGGTGACCATCGTTGCCGGCGGTTTGCTGGTGGTGTTGAGCCTGTTGCCGAAAGCGGCGTTTCTGGTGGCCTCGATTCCACCGGCGGTACTGGGCGGCGCAGCGATTGCGATGTTCGGCATGGTGGCCGCCACCGGGATCAAGATTCTTCAGGAAGCCGACATCGGTGACCGTCGCAACCAGTTGCTGGTGGCGGTGAGCATCGGCATGGGACTGATTCCCGTGGTGCGTCCGGAGTTCTTCGCGCACTTGCCGTTGTGGATGAGTCCGATCACCCACAGCGGCATTGCGATGGCGACGTTGAGTGCGCTGTCGCTGAACCTGCTGTTCAACATTCTTGGCGGCAAAGAACGCGCCGCGATCAACGACTGTCACGCCCACTCGCATTAAACCAGCAACGCACGAACCCTTTAGGAGCCGGTTTGCTGGCGAAGGCGGCGTGTCAGACGACATCAAAATTGGATGTTCTGACCTCATCGCCAGCAAGCCAACTCCCACAAGGTCGGGGACTGCCTGCGCCTTGCAAAAATAAAAACAAGAGGGAGCAACAGATGATTCGGACACAGAAAAAACTGCTGTTGGGCGGTGGCCTTCTGGCCGCAAGCCAGGCCATGGCTGGCGATTTACTGCTGTGGCAGACCAACAGTCTGAGCTATTTGTACGGCAAGGATTTTGCGGTCAACCCGTCGATCCAGCAGACGATAACCTTTGAGCATGCCGACCGCTGGAAGTACGGCGACAACTTTCTGTTCGTCGACAGCACTTACTACAACGGCGAGAAAGACAGGAACAAAGGCGTTCACGCCTATTACGGCGAGTTCAGCCCGCGCCTCTCCTTCGGCAAAATCCTCGACCGCCGTTTCGAGTTCGGCCCGATCAAGGACGTGTTGCTGGCCATGACCTACGAGAATGGCGAAGACGACACCGAGGCCTACCTGATCGGCCCCGGTTTCGACCTCGCGGTTCCCGGCTTCAACTTTTTCACCTTGAACTTCTACTATCGCCAGACCGAAGGCTCGCGCCCTGGCGACGATGTCTGGCAGATCACGCCGGCCTGGTCCTACTCCCTGCCATTGGGCAACTCGAACCTGTTGATCGACGGCTACATCGACTGGGTCGTGGATAACGACCAGAACTCACAGGGCACCTACCACGCCAACTTGCACGTCAACCCGCAGATCAAGTACGACCTTGGCAAGGCCCTGGGCTGGCGGGAGAAACAGGTGTACGTCGGCGTCGAGTACAGCTATTGGAAAGACAAGTACGGCATCGAAAACAACGGCAACTTCGACACCAATGAAAACACCACCAGCCTGCTGGTGAAGGTGCACTTTTAAGATGGCCCGCAACCGTGCTCCAAACCTGTCGTCGGTGCGCTGTTGCGGGGCACTTGAGACCTGGCCAAGGAGTCAGTATTCTCCGCGGCCGCCTGAATCCGCTTTAAAAAAAAGCCCGGATTTAATTCCTGACCAGAAAGCCAACTTATCCCGGCTCTGCACGGTTCCAAGGCACTCCAAAACCCCTCTCAATCGACTGCTCTTGAGCAGCCGAGCGGGAGTTTTTTGGCTTTTCGAACGCCTTGGCTCAGCTCTTGCTATCAGCACTGAAGCTGACCGACTGGATGATTTTTTACCGCTACAGAAAAAGGCGCCACACCAGAGCGTCGACCTTAGAAAAATAACGTGGAACCACCTACTTTTTGGGAGCAACCGAATGAAACGTACGTGCACCAGCCTGATGCTCGCGGGATCGTTACTGGCCGGGGGCCAGGCCATGGCCGGCGACTTGCTGCAATGGCAGGACAACAGCCTGACTTATCTGTATGGCAAGGACTTCCAGGTCAACCCGCGCATTCAGCAGACGGTGACCTTCGAACACGCCGACGGCTGGAAATATGGCGACAACTTCTTCTTCATCGACAAGATCTTCTACAACGGCAAGGAAGACGCCTTCGCCGGTGAGAACACCTACTACGGCGAATTCAGCCCGCGTCTGTCGTTCAATAAGATCTTCGACCAGAAGCTCACGTTTGGCCCGGTCAAAGACGTGCTGCTGGCCATGACTTACGAGTTCGGGGAAAACGATACCGAGTCCTACCTGATCGGTCCCGGTTTCGACCTGGCGATCCCTGGGTTCGACTACTTCCAGCTGAACTTCTACAACCGCCATACCGAAGGCGACCGTCCGGGTGACAACATCTGGCAGGTCACCCCGGTCTGGTCCTACACCATTCCGGTCGGCGACTCGAACATCCTGATCGATGGTTTCATGGACTGGGTGGTCGACAATGACGTCAACAAAAAAGGCGAATATCACGCCAACCTGCACTTCAATCCGCAGGTCAAATACGACCTGGGCAAGGCACTGAACCTGGGCGAAAAGCAGTTGTACGTCGGCGTCGAGTATGACTACTGGAAAAACAAGTACGGCATCGAAGACAGCCAGGGTTTCAAGACTGATCAGAGCGTGACCAGTTTCCTGGTCAAGGTTCACTTCTGATCCGGCGGCGTCTCTAAGGACGCCATCGCTAGCAGGCTAGCTCCCACAGTTGATCTTCGTCGCGCTGAAGATCCCCTGTGGGAGCTAGCCTGCTAGCGATAGCAACACCGCCGATCTCAGGCCGTAACCACAGGCTCCGCCAACCCGAGAAACCGGCACAACTCCCCGCGCTTGGCCAACGCATCCCGTCGCCCCAGATCAATAAGCTCGCTGCAATACCCCGCCTCGAACAGCAGATAACTCAACACCCCCGCCCCGCTCGTCTTGGTCGCCCCCGGCCCGCGCAGAAACAGGCGCAACGCCGCCGGCAATTCCTGCCGATGCCGCGCGGCAATTTCATCGATCGGCTGACTCGGCGAAATCACCAACACGTCCACTGGCGCCACGCCCAACGCGCGCATCGGCGTGCCATCGGGCAGCAAGTGACTGAACTGATTCAGACGCTGCAGCAACTCGATGTCACTTTCCAGACTGTCAATGAACGTGCTGTTGAGCATGTGCCCGCCGATCTGCGCGAGGGTCGGCTGCTGACCGGTGTAGGCGCGTTGCAGCGGTTGCTCCGGGTCGACCCCGCGCGGGTTGCCGCTGACGCCCACCACCAGCACGCGGCTGGCGCCCAGGTGCAGGGCCGGGCTGATCGGTGCCGATTGGCGCACCGCGCCATCGCCGAAATACTCTTCGCCGATTTTTACCGGTGCGAACAACAAGGGAATCGCTGAACTGGCCAGCAAGTGATCGACGGTCAATTGCGTGGGCACGCCGATCCGCCGATGGCGCAACCAGGCATCGATGGTGCCGCCGCCCTGATAGAACGTGACGGCCTGCCCGGACTCGTAACCGAACGCCGTGACCGCCACCGCCTGCAACTGCTTCTGGGCGATGGCCTCGGCGATGCCGTTCATGTGCAATTTGTCGTTGAGCAACCCGCGCAGCGGCGAACTGTTGAGCAAGGCCACCGGAACCTGAGCGCCGATGCCGAGCAAACTGTGGCTGACGAAGCGGCTGGCCTGATGGATCACGCCCGGCCAGTCGCTGCGCAGCACCAAGTGACTGCGAAAACCCTGCCAGAACGCAGTCAGGCGCTCGATCGCGCCACGAAAGTCCATCGCCCCGCTGGCCAGGCTCACTGCATTGATCGCCCCGGCCGAGGTACCGACAATCACCGGAAACGGATTCGCCGCGCCCACTGGCAGCAACTCCGCAATCGCCGCCAGCACGCCCACCTGATACGCCGCCCGAGCCCCGCCGCCGGAAAGAATCAACCCTGTAACCGGTTCAGCAGGACTCATCGCAACACTCCATGGTGCAAAAAAGGGATCAGCCGCGTTTCTTGTACAGCTTCGGCTCGCCCGGTGGACGGCTCTTGAAGCGCCGATGGGCCCAGAGGTATTGCTCGGGGCACTCACGCAGAGCGCCTTCGACCCACTGATTGATGCGCAGGCAATCGGCCTCTTCGGTCTCGCCAGGGAAACCTTCGAGCGGTGGGTGGATCATCAACCGATAGCCGCTGCCGTCCGCCAGACGCTCCTGGGTGAACGGAACCACCAGCGCCTTGCCAAGCCGGGCGAATTTGCTGGTGGCCGTTACCGTCGCGGCCTGAATCCCGAACAGCGGCACAAAGATGCTCTGCTTGGCGCCGTAGTCCTGATCCGGTGCGTACCAGATCGCCCGACCGGCCCGCAGCAATTTGAGCATGCCGCGCACGTCGTCGCGCTCCACGGCCAGCGAATCGAGATTGTGCCGCTCGCGGCCCCGGCGCTGGATGTAGTCGAACAAAGGATTCTTGTGTTCGCGGTACATGCCGTCGATGGTGTGCTGCTGCCCCAACAGCGCCGCGCCGATTTCCAGCGTGGTGAAATGCACCGCCATCAGGATCACGCCCTTGCCTTCGCGCTGGGCCTTTTTCAGATGCTCCAGGCCTTCGACATGGGCCAGCTTCGCCAGACGCTGACGCGACCACCACCAGCTCATGGCCATTTCAAAGAAAGCGATGCCGGTGGAAGCGAAGTTTTCCTTGAGCAGGCGCTTGCGCTCGTCGGCGGACTTTTCAGGGAAACACAGTTCCAGATTGCGTTTGGCAATGCGCCGTCGGTCGCCGGCCAGCCGATACATCAAGGCGCCCAACAAGCGACCGATGAACAGCAGCGCCGGATATGGCAACTGAACAATCAGCCACAACAGCCCCAAGCCACACCACAGTGGCCAGAAACGCGGCATAAGAAATGTTTTTCGAAAACGCGGGCGATCCATTAAAGGTTCCGGAAAGACAATGGCCGCGCATTCTACATCGTTCGACCCGGCTTGCGGCTTGCGGGCGTTCTCGTTATAAGTCTCGGCACTTTTAGTGACAAGCCGTTGTATGCCGACCATGAGCCAAACCGAACCGCAAGACCAGGATCCCGTGTTCCAGTTGAAGGGCAGCATGCTCGCCATTACGGTGCTGGAACTGGCCCGCAACGACCTCGAGAACCTTGATCGGCAACTGGCCGCCAAGGTCGCCCAGGCGCCTAATTTCTTCAGCAATGCGCCGCTGGTGCTGGCCCTGGACAAACTCCCGGCCAGCGAAGGCGCGGTCGATCTGCCGGGCCTGATGCGCGTGTGCCGCCAGCATGGCCTGCGCACCCTGGCGATCCGTGCCAGCCGCATCGAAGACATCGCCGCCGCCATCGCGGTGGATTTGCCGGTGCTGCCGCCGTCCGGCGCCCGTGAGCGTCCCCTCGACCCGCTCGAAGGCCAGGTGAAGAAAAAGCCGGAAAAGCCGCCAGAGCCGACCATCAAACCGACGAAAATCATCACGTCGCCAGTACGTGGTGGCCAGCAGATTTATGCCCAGGGCTGCGACCTGGTGGTGATCTCCTCGGTCAGCCCGGGTGCGGAACTTCTCGCCGATGGGAACATCCATGTATACGGTCCGATGCGCGGTCGCGTGCTGGCCGGGGTCAAAGGCGACACGAAAGCCAGGATTTTCTGTCAGCAGATGAGCGCTGAACTGGTCTCCATCGCCGGCCACTACAAGGTTTCCGAGGATTTGCGCCGTGACCCTTTGTGGGGGGCGGGCGTGCAAGTCAGCCTGTCAGGCGACGTGTTGAACATCATTCGGCTTTAACGGATACTGCCGCATTTTCCAAGCATCTCTAAAACGTAGCGAAAACGGCTCAAACGAAGTAGGAAAAAGGCCAAAAGCAGTGTTTAACGCTGTTCTGGACCGGATTCCAGCCAAGGCTGTCCGACTGCAGTAGTTTTTCAAGAGATGTTTTTCAGGGGCTAAAAGTCCTTTTTCCTTAGGGGTGAAACACCTTGGCCAAGATTCTAGTGGTTACATCCGGCAAGGGTGGTGTGGGTAAGACCACCACCAGCGCCGCTATCGGTACCGGCCTCGCACTGCGCGGCCACAAAACAGTGATCGTCGACTTCGACGTCGGTTTGCGTAACCTCGACCTGATCATGGGTTGCGAGCGCCGTGTGGTGTATGACTTCGTCAACGTTGTGAACGGCGAAGCCAACCTGCAACAAGCCCTGATCAAAGACAAACGCCTGGAAAACCTCTACGTCCTGGCCGCCAGTCAGACCCGCGACAAAGACGCGCTGACCGTGGAAGGCGTGGAAAAAGTCCTGATGGCGTTGAAAGAAGACTTCGAATACGTGGTCTGCGACTCCCCGGCCGGCATCGAGAAAGGCGCCCACCTGGCCATGTACTTCGCTGATGAAGCGATTATCGTGACCAACCCGGAAGTGTCCTCGGTACGTGACTCGGATCGCATGCTGGGCCTGTTGGCCAGCAAATCCCGTCGCGCCGAAAACGGCGAAGACCCGATCAAGGAACACTTGCTGCTGACCCGCTACAACCCGCAGCGCGTCAGTGACGGCGAAATGCTGGGTGTCGAAGACGTCAAGGAAATCCTTGCGGTTGCCCTGCTGGGTGTCATCCCGGAATCCCAAGCGGTACTCAAGGCTTCCAACTCGGGCGTGCCGGTGATTCTCGACGACCAGAGCGACGCCGGTCAGGCGTACAGCGATGCAGTCGATCGTCTGCTGGGCAAGGAAAAGCCGCATCGATTTATCGATATCACGAAGAAGGGCTTCTTCGAGCGCCTGTTTGGAGGTAGATAATGAATCTTTTTGACTTCTTTCGTGCCAGCAAAAAGGTCAGCACCGCGTCGGTAGCGAAAGAGCGTCTACAGATCATCGTGGCGCATGAACGCGGCCAACGCAGTACGCCGGACTACTTGCCAGCCTTGCAGAAGGAACTGGTGGAAGTGATCCGCAAGTACGTCAATATCGGGTCCGACGACGTGCATGTCGCGCTGGAAAACCAGGGCAGCTGCTCGATCCTGGAACTCAATATCACCCTGCCGGATCGCTAGTCGGTCCAGCGGGAGCCACGGCGGCTCAGGCCCTTACGCTTTTGTAGGAGCGAAACTTGCTCGCGAAGCAGGCAACTCGGTGTATCTGATAAACCGAGATGATGTGTTCGCGAGCAAGCTTCGCTCCTACGGATGCGGGGGCCTGAGTCGCCGTTGGCGTTTGTTACGAGGCTGTTTTAATGCCGTTGTCCAACATCCGCATCATCCATCAGGACGCCGCCGTACTGGTGGTGGATAAACCGACCCTGCTGCTCTCTGTCCCTGGCCGGGCCGATGACAACAAGGACTGCCTGATCACCCGCCTGCAAGAAAACGGCTACCCGGAAGCGCGAATCGTCCATCGCCTGGACTGGGAAACGTCCGGCATCATCCTGTTGGCCCGTGACCCGGACACTCATCGCGAGTTGTCTCGGCAATTTCACGACCGCGAAACCGAAAAAGCCTACACCGCCCTGTGCTGGGGACAACCGGAACTGGACAGCGGCAGCATCGACCTGCCCTTGCGCTACGATCCGCCGACCAAGCCACGCCACGTAGTGGACCACGAGTTCGGCAAACACGCCCTGACCTTCTGGCGAGTGCTGGAACGTTGTGGCGACTGGTGCCGCGTCGAACTGACGCCGATCACCGGCCGTTCCCACCAGCTACGCGTACACATGCTTTCCATCGGCCACCCGCTGCTGGGTGACGGGCTCTACGCCCACGAACAGGCCCTGGCCGCCTGGCCACGCCTGTGCCTGCACGCCAGCATGCTCAGCTTCACCCATCCGCAAACCGGTGAACGCTTGCGCTTCGAATGCCCCGCACCGTTTTAAGCACTGCCTGACACGCAGTCGCCCGTTTTGAAAGGATCCCCATCCGGATGCGTTTTACCGATTCCCTGGCAACACCCGTCAAGAAAACCCGACACCAACTGCTCTACCTGATCTACGGCAACCAGGACGTTTACCGGCGCGAAGCCAAGTTCAGTATCTTGACCGCGCTGTCCCACGCGAAGAACGGCAAGCTCCCGAGCATCCGAATCCTCACGGATCGTCCTCAGGACTACGCCGGCTGGCCGGTCGAAACGGTCATGCTGACCCAGGAAACCCTGACCCTGTGGCAAGGCGAAAACGGCTATCACCATCGTCGCAAGGCCTGCGCGATTGCCGCCGGCCTGCAGCTTGCTGAAAAAACCCTGTTCGTCGACACCGACACGCTGTTCACCAGCGACCCGAACCTGATTTTCAACCAGATTCAGCCGCAGCACTACTTGATGGATCGCTTCGAGTACGACTGGCAGGACGTGTGTGAACGTCCCGACTATGTGAAGCTCGGCGGTTGCCTGCAGGCTCACGGCGTCAGCGCGGACAATGGTTTCAAGCTGTACAACAGCGGATTGTGCGGCGTGACCGACCGCGACAGCGCCCTGTTCGAAGAGTCGATCACGCTCATCGACGAATGGACCCGGGACGGCTTCGACATCCACACCATCGAGCAGATCGCCCTGTCGTTCGCGATGCGTGACAAACCGGTTCATGAAGCGAAAAAATACATCTATCACTACTTCGCGGAAAAACGCTTTTTCCATGCGATGCAAGCGTATTTCTTTTCTCAGCATGGCGAGCGGTTCAGCCAGCAGTTGGTCGAACTGTGCCAGGACGTGCCGCGGGTCAAACCCTTCCCATCGGCCTGGCAGCGCCTGAAAATCAAATGGAAGCTGCGTAACCAGAGTGGCGCCCTACGCAAAGTCGGCCGCGATCTGCTTTACGGCAGCGCGGCACCCGATCATCCGTACTACACGGCCTGCCGCCACGAATGGTGGGAATGTGCCTCGCGGGAGATCCTTCGCTGGGACAAGGCTCAACAGAAAAAGCTACTGGAGACTCATCAGAACGCCTGGACCCCGCAATTGCCCAAGCCAGAAAAGCCAGAAGATGAGCGGATTATCATGAAGTACCTGAAAAAGCGGGTAGAGGCTGCCAGCTGACGTGACCGGTTCACGTCATGCCCAAAGGCCTCGGCCAATACGTTAAACTCCCGCCCACTGCTGTCTGGAGCTTCTTATGCGCGAAGAGTTGAACCAAGGCCTGATCGACTTCCTCAAGGCCTCCCCTACCCCGTTCCATGCCACTGCCAGCCTCGTTCAGCGTCTGGAAGCGGCGGGTTTTGTGCGCCTTGACGAGCGCGAGCCCTGGACCACTGAAGCCAACGGTCGTTACTACGTCACCCGCAATGACTCGTCGATCGTCGCGATCAAGATGGGACGGCATTCACCGCTGCATGGCGGCATTCGCCTGGTCGGTGCCCACACCGACAGCCCGTGCCTGCGGGTCAAACCCCAGCCGGAATTGCAGCGCCAGGGTTTCTGGCAACTGGGCGTCGAAGTCTACGGCGGTGCGTTGTTGGCGCCGTGGTTTGACCGCGATTTGTCCCTGGCCGGCCGCGTGACGTTCCGCCGCGACGGCAAGGTCGAGAGCCAACTGATCGACTTCAAGGCGCCGATCGCCACCATCCCGAACCTGGCGATCCACCTCAATCGTGAAGCCAATATGGGTTGGGCCATCAACGCCCAGACCGAACTGCCCCCGATCCTCGCGCAATTTGCCGGTGACGAGCGCGTGGACTTCCGCGCCGTGCTCACCAATCAGCTGGCGCTGGAACATGGCCTGAATGCCGACGTGGTGCTCGACTACGAGCTGAGCTTCTACGACACTCAGAGCGCCGCCATTATCGGTTTGCATGGCGACTTCATCGCGGGCGCGCGCCTGGACAACTTACTGTCGTGCTATGCCGGCCTGCAAGCCTTGCTGACCGCGGAAACCGACGAAACCTGCGTGCTGGTGTGCAACGACCACGAAGAAGTCGGTTCCTGCTCGGCGTGCGGGGCCGATGGTCCGATGCTCGAGCAAACCTTGCGTCGCCTGCTGCCTGAAGGTGACGAATTCGTGCGCACCATTCAGAAATCCTTGCTGGTCTCGGCCGACAATGCCCACGGCGTGCACCCCAACTATGCGGAAAAGCACGACGCCAACCACGGCCCGAAACTCAACGCCGGCCCGGTGATCAAGGTCAACAGCAACCAGCGCTACGCCACCAACAGCGAAACCGCCGGGTTCTTCCGCCATCTGTGCATGGCCGAAGAGGTGCCGGTGCAAAGCTTCGTGGTGCGCAGCGACATGGGCTGCGGCTCGACTATCGGCCCGATCACCGCCAGCCACCTGGGCGTGCGCACCGTGGACATCGGCCTGTCGACGTTCGCCATGCACTCGATCCGTGAACTGTGCGGCAGCCACGACCTGGCCCACCTGGTCAAAGTGCTGAGCGCGTTCTACGCCTGCCAGGAATTGCCGTAATTTCGCGCCAATGAATGGCCGGAATGCTATCTGTGGCGAGGGAGCTTGCTCCCGCTCGACTGCGCAGCAGTCGCAACCCCCGGTGAATGCGTGCTGTCTGATAGATCGCGATAGCTGGGTTTGGGGTTGCTTCGCAACCCAGCGGGAGCAAGCTGCCTCGCCACAATGATCACGCCGCATTCATGATTGATCTCTGACCACCGGTCGCCCAAAAGCCACCTAGACTTAAGCTATCCCCTTCGACAAGGCAGTCACCCATGATCTCGATGTCTTCATTCCATGCCATGCTGATCCCCATTCTCGCCGGGATGATCTTGCTGGCAATCGGCTTCAACTTCCGCGACAAAAACGCTGGCGTGTTCGCCATGTGGATCGGCATGCTGACGATCCTTGCCACCGTGGTGTTCAAGATCCTCGCCAAACTCAACGAATAAATCCTGCCCCTGGCTCGCATTGATTTTGACGGGCTCGTACACTCGGCCGATCCGTCCCCCCCGAGGTTGACCGCCTAGTGTTCGCTCGTCTTTTCGCCCTGCCGTGTTTCTTCCTTGTCTGCCTGATGACGCTGCTGCCGATGGCGCCTGCCCAGGCGGTCGGTTTGCCGGGCTTGCTCAACAGTTCGGCAAAGGCCCAGCCAGAAGCGCAAGAACCGCTGGGCCAATCACTGGACGAAGTCATCAAGTCGCTGGAGAACGATCAGCAGCGGAGCAAACTGCTGGCGGACCTGAAAAAGCTGCGCGACGTCACCAAAAAAGCTCAGCCGGCCGCCGAAGAAGGCGTGCTCGGCCTGATCGGCGGCACACTGGCCACCTTCGAAAAACAGTTTTCCGGTGCCGACAGCCCGCTCACGCGCTGGTCCGAAGAATTTGACCTGGCCAAAGACGAACTGACCGCGCTGATGCTGCCGGCCAACGAGTGGCTGCCGATCATCTTTGCCTTCGCCATGATTCTGATGGTCTGGAGCCTGCTGGCCGCTGCGCTGATCTGGGTCAGTCACCGGGTGCGCATGCGCTTCGGCCTCACCGAAGAACTGCCGCAACACCCCAAGGCCCTGGACATGTTGCGCTTCGCCCTGCGCAAACTCGGGCCGTGGCTGATTGCCTTGGTCATCACGGTCTACATGAGCTATGCCCTGCCCTCATCCTTGGGCAAAAGCCTGGCCATGGTGCTGGCCTACGCGCTGGTGGTCGGCACCTGCTTTTCGGCGATCTGCGTGATCGCGTTTTCCTTGCTCGACGGCCCGCATCGTCACCGGGCCTTGTACATCCTGCGCCATCAAGCCTTTCGACCGTTGTGGCTGATCGGCAGTTTCGCCGCATTCGGTGAAGCACTGAGCGATCCGCGCCTGGTCGCCAGCCTGGGCAGTCACCTGGCCCACTCCGCCGCCACCGTCGCCAACGTCCTGGCGGCGCTGTCCACCGGGCTGTTCATCCTGCGTTTCCGCCGCCCCATCGCCCACCTGATCCGCAACCAGCCGTTGTCCCGACGTCTGACGCGCCGCGCGCTCAGCGACACCATCGAGATTCTCGGCACCTTCTGGTACGTGCCCGCGCTGGTGCTGGTGGGCATCTCGCTGTTCGCCACCTTCGTCTCGGCGGGCGACACCAGCACCGCACTGCGCCAGGCGCTGATCTGCACCGTGTTGCTGGTGTTGTGCATGGTCATCAACGGCCTGGTTCGTCGTCATTCGCTTAAACCGCAAAAGGGTGTGAAGCGTCATGCGCTGTATTCAGAGCGCCTGAAAAGTTTCTTCTACACCCTCGCCCATCTCGTGGTCTGGCTGGTCTTCATCGAACTGGGCCTGCGGGTCTGGGGCATGTCGCTGATTGCCTTCACCGAAGGCGAAGGCCATGAAGTCAGCGTCAAACTGTTCAGCCTCGCCGGTACGCTGATTTTTGCCTGGCTGATCTGGATCCTCAGCGACACCGCGGTGCACCACGCCCTCACCCGCTCGCGCAAAGGCCTGGCCAACGCCCGCGCGCAGACAATGATGCCGCTGATCCGCAACGTGCTGTTCGTGGCGATTTTCATCATTGCGCTGATCGTCGCGCTGGCGAACATGGGCATGAACGTCACGCCACTGCTGGCCGGTGCCGGCGTGATCGGCCTGGCCATCGGTTTCGGTGCGCAATCGCTGGTCGCGGATTTGATCACCGGCCTGTTCATCATCATCGAAGATTCCCTGGCTATCGATGACTACGTGGATGTCGGCGGCCACCTCGGCACTGTCGAAGGCCTGACCATCCGCACCGTTCGCCTGCGGGACATCGACGGCATCGTCCATACCATTCCGTTCAGCGAAATCAAAAGCATCAAGAACTACTCCCGGGAATTCGGCTACGCGATCTTCCGGGTGGCGGTGCCCGCCAGCATGGACATCGACGAGGCGATCAAACTGATGCGCGAAGTCGGCCAGAAAATGCGCGCCGACCCGCTGCAACGGCGCAATATCTGGTCGCCACTGGAGATCCAGGGTGTCGAAAGTTTCGAGTCGGGCAACGCGATTCTTCGGGCGCGGTTCAAGACTGCACCGATCAAGCAGTGGGAGGTTTCACGGGCGTTCAATCTGTCGCTGAAGCGGCATCTGGATGAGGCCGGGATGGACCTGGCGATGCCGCGAATGAGTGTGCAGGTGATTACGGCCGGTGGTGGGCCGCAGAAGGATGTATCTGCTACTTGATTGATAGGGTGGCTGTGAGGACGCCATCGCGAGCAGGCTCACTCCTACATTTGAAATGCATTCCAATGTAGGAGTGAGCCTGCTCGCGATGGGAGCGACGCGGTCTCCCTGGCTAAACCACATCCACCCCGACATGAATCGCATCATGCCGCCAAAACTCCAGGTCGCAATCGATCAACCGCTCGTGCTGATCGTAGTTGACCCGAGCAATCCGCAACCCCGGGCTCCCCACCGACACCCGTAACGCTGCCGCCGCATCCACCGACAACGCCGTCGGCACGATCTCGAAACGCACCCGACCATAGTGCAAGTCGTAATGCCTGGCGTACAACTCGGTGATCGACTGATTCAGATCGAAATCCAGAATCCCCGGAAAGTACTGCGGATTCAGGTAGTGCTCCACATAGAGCACCAGCCGCTCATCAATGCGCCGCGCCCGGCAGATCTGAATCACACTGGACAGCGCCGGCAACTGCAACCACGCACACACCGCCGCCGACGCCGGTTGCAACCGCGCCGAAATCACCTCGGTGGACGGCACCCGCCCCTGCGCGCTGACCATCGCGTGAAAGTGACTGCGCTGCATCAAGTTGTAAGCCAGGCGCGGTGGCGACACGAACCAGCCACGGCGTTCCTCCCGATAAATCTGCCCTTGAGCTTCCAGTTGCAACAAGGCTTCACGCACCGTGATACGCGTGGTGCCGAACAACTCACTGAGCTTGCGCTCGGCCGGCAGTTTGCTCCCGGGCGCCAACAGGCCATGGTCGAGCTGTTCTTGCAGAACCTGCCCGATGGCTGTCACCGCTTTGGTTGTCTCGATGCGCATCAACGTTACCTATCTGGACTAGACCAGCACTGTTTCGGGGCAGAACCGTGATTCAAACTGGCTCCATCAACTCCCTGCAAGCCTAGGCACTGCTTGTGACTGGCAGATGACAAAGCCGCCGAACGGTTGCGCCAGACACCTGCAAATTCACGGCCAAGTCCTTTCGTATCAGCCCTTTAGCCATGGTCTACGCTTACTCGCAAGCCTGAGCATCACCGCTCGAAAAATGTAGGCCGACCGATCGTCGACATCAAAATGTCATCAGCGGCGCCTAAATTGGCTCAGGTATTGCTGACCTAGACCAACACAACCGCAATCGCAGCGTTGAAAACGCCCAAAGGAGCTTCGGATGAAAAAGCTTTTCCTGGCATCACTGTTAGGCTCGACCATTGCCATGTGCAGCGCCGCCATGGCCGCTGATGATATGAAAACCCTGGAAGCCGCTGCGAAAGCGGAAGGTGCGGTCAATAGCGTCGGCATGCCCGATGACTGGGCCAACTGGAAAGGCACCTGGGCAGACCTGGCCACGAAATACGGCTTGAAACACATCGACACCGACATGAGCTCGGCGCAGGAAATCGCCAAGTTCGCCGCCGAGAAGGACAACGCCAGTGCCGACATCGGCGACGTCGGCGCAGCCTTCGGCCCGATCGCGGTCAAACAAGGCGTGGTGCAACCCTACAAGCCAAGCACCTGGGACCAGATCCCGGACTGGGCCAAGGACAAGGACGGCAACTGGGCACTGGCGTACACCGGCACCATCGCGTTCATCATCAACAAGAAGCTGCTGCACGGTTCCGAAGCTCCGACCAAGTGGGCGGATCTGAAAACCGGTAAATACAAGGTGTCGATCGGTGACGTGAGCACCGCCGCCCAGGCCGCCAACGGTGTACTGGCCGCCGCACTGGCCAACGGTGGCGACGAAAAGAACCTGCAGCCAGCGTTGTTGCTGTTCGCAGATATCGCCAAGCAGGGCCGCCTGTCCATGGCCAACCCGACCATCGCCACGATGGAAAAGGGTGAAATCGAAGTCGGCGTGGTCTGGGACTTCAACGGCCTGAGCTACAAGGCCAAGATGGCGAACCCCGATGACTACGTGGTGCTGATCCCTTCCGACGGTTCGGTGATTTCCGGCTACACCACCATCATCAACAAATACGCGAAGAACCCGAACGCCGCCAAGCTGACCCGCGAATACATCTTCAGCGATGCCGGTCAGATCAACCTGGCGAAAGGTAATGCCCGTCCAATCCGCGCCGAGCACATCAAGCTGCCGGCTGACGTCCAGGCCAAGCTGCTGCCAAACGAGCAGTACAAAAAGGTCACGCCGATCAAAGACGCGGATGCGTGGGAAAAGACTTCCAAGGCTTTGCCGCAGAAGTGGAACGAAGAAGTCCTCGTCGAAATGAAATAACCCTGTAGCCCGACTTCTGTCGGGCTGATGGAGATCCAAATGCAGGAGCGAGCCTGCTCGCGAAAAGCGGACTGACATTCAACACCTGTGTTGACTGACCCGGCGCCTTCGCGAGCAGGCTCGCTCCCACAGTGGACCGTGGTGAATTCAAGTTTTATGAATGTCTGTTTCGCGGAGTTTTTGCCCCTATGAAGCACAACGTCATCCTTGTCGTGCTCGACGGCCTCAACTATGAAGTCGCGCGCCACGCCTTGGGGCACCTGCAGGCTTACGTCGGCGCAGGACGCGCGGCACTCTACAAACTGGAGTGCGAACTGCCGGCCCTGTCCCGACCGCTTTACGAATGCATCCTCACCGGCGTCCCGCCCATCGAGAGCGGCATCGTCCACAACAACGTCGCGCGCCTGTCCAACCAGCGCAGCATTTATCACTACGCCACGGATGCCGGCCTGACTACCGCCGCCGCGGCCTATCACTGGGTCAGCGAGTTGTATAACCGCTCGCCGTTCGAGGCCGCCCGGGATCGTCACACCGACAACCCCGACCTGCCGATCCAGCACGGTCACTTCTACTGGAACGATCACTACCCGGATTCGCACCTGTTCGCCGACGCTGAAAACCTGCGTCTGCGCCACGCGCCCAACTTTTTGTTGATCCACCCCATGAACATCGACGACGCCGGGCACAAGCACGGCCTCGACACCCCGCAATACCGCAACAGTGCCCGCTCGGTGGACATTATCCTGGCCGACTACCTGCAAACCTGGCTCGACGCCGGCTACCAAGTGCTGGTGACCGCCGACCACGGCATGAACAACGACCGCTCGCACAACGGCCTGCTGGCGGAAGAACGGGAAGTGCCGCTGTTTGTCCTGGGCGATGCCTTCAGCTTCAACACCAGCGCCGCGCCCAAACAGACTGACATCTGCGGCACGGTCTGCGAACTGCTGGGCGTGGCCCACGACAAACCTGTCTGCCGGGAGCTGCTCAAGTGAATGCCATGACCCGTGGTAAATGGCTGGCAGCGTTGTGCCTGGTGCCTTTCGCTCTGTTTTTTATCGTGTTCGAGATCGCGCCGCTGGTTTGGGTAATGATCAACAGCCTGCAATCGGAAGAGTTCGGCTGGGGCTTGGCCAACTTCACCAAGATCTTCAATTCGAAGTTCTATCTGCAAGCGATCCAGTACAGCCTCGAGATCAGTTTCTGGTCCAGCGTATTCGGGATCATCATCGCGGTGCTCGGCGCCTATTCCCTGCGCCGGGTCGACTCGAAACTGCGTAACTTCGTGAATGCTTTCGCCAACATGACCAGCAACTTCGCCGGCGTGCCCCTGGCCTTTGCCTTCATCATTTTGCTGGGGTTCAACGGCAGCTTCACCATCATGCTCAAGCAGGCCGGGATCATTCAGGACTTCAACCTGTATTCGAAGACCGGGCTGATCATTCTCTACACCTACTTCCAGATTCCATTGGGCGTGCTGCTGCTTTATCCGGCGTTCGATGCCTTGCGCGAAGACTGGCGTGAGTCCGCCGAACTGCTCGGCGCCAACGGCTGGCAGTTCTGGCGCCACATCGGTTTGCCGGTGCTGACCCCTGCGCTGCTCGGCACTTTCGTGATTTTGCTGGCCAACGCGCTTGGCGCCTACGCCACGGTTTACGCGCTGACCACCGGCAACTTCAACGTACTGCCGATCCGCATCGCGGCGATGGTGTCCGGCGACATTTCCCTGGATCCGAACCTGGCCAGCGCCCTGGCCGTGGTACTCGTGGCGTTGATGACCCTGGTGACCATCGTGCATCAGCTGCTGTTGAAGAGGAGCTACCATGTCTCGCGCTGAACTGGGCCCCGCCGGTGTCTATCACCGGGTGGTGGTGTACGTGCTGTTTGCCATTCTGTTGTTGCCGCTGGCCGGGACGTTGATCTACTCGATCGCCAGCAGCTGGTCGGCGACCATTCTGCCGAGCGGCTTTACCTTCAAGTGGTACATCCAGCTGTGGAGCGATCCGCGCTTTCTGCATGCCTTCGGGCAGTCGCTGCTGGTGTGCGTCGGCGCGTTGATTCTGTCGGTGGTGCTGATTCTGCCGCTGCTGTTCGTGGTGCATTACCACTTCCCCAAACTCGATGCGCTGATGAACATCCTGATCCTGCTGCCCTTCGCGGTGCCGCCGGTGGTGTCCTCGGTGGGGCTGTTGCAGCTCTACGGTTCCGGGCCATTTGCGATGGTTGGTACGCCGTGGATTCTGATCGGCTGCTACTTCACCATCGCGCTGCCGTTCATGTACCGGGCGATCACCAACAACCTGCAAGCGATCAACCTGCGCGACCTGATGGACGCCGCACAACTGCTCGGTGCCAGCACCTGGCAAGCCGCGTTCCTGGTGGTGCTGCCGAACCTGCGCAAGGGGTTGATGGTGGCATTGCTGCTGTCGTTCTCGTTCCTGTTCGGTGAATTCGTGTTCGCCAACATCCTGGTCGGCACCCGCTACGAAACCTTGCAGGTCTACCTCAACAACATGCGTAACAGCAGCGGCCACTTCACCAGTGCGCTGGTGATTTCCTACTTCTTCTTTGTGCTGGTTCTGACCTGGGCGGCCAATATCTTGAACAAGGACAAAAGCGAATGAGCTATGTCAGCGTCCAACATCTTCAAAAAAATTACGCGGGCACCACCGTCTTCAGCGACATCAACTGCGAAATCCAGAAAGGTGAGTTTGTCACCCTCCTCGGCCCGTCCGGTTGCGGCAAGTCCACGCTGTTGCGTTGCATCGCCGGCCTGACGTCGGTGGATGGCGGCAAGATTCTGCTGGAGGGCGTCGATCTGGTTCCGATGAGCCCACAGAAACGCGGGATTGGCATGGTGTTCCAGAGTTATGCACTGTTCCCCAACATGACCGTGGAGCAGAACATCGCCTTCGGTCTGCGCATGCAAAAGGTCAACGCCGACGACAGCCAGAAGCGTGTCGCCGAAGTGCTGAAACTGGTGGAGCTCAATGACTTCGCCGCGCGCTACCCGCATCAATTGTCGGGCGGCCAGTGCCAGCGCGTGGCCCTCGCCCGCTCACTGGTTACCCGTCCGCGGCTGTTGTTGCTGGACGAACCGCTGTCGGCCCTCGATGCGCGGATTCGCAAGCATCTGCGCGAACAGATCCGTCAGATCCAGCGTGAACTCGGTCTGACCACGATCTTCGTCACACACGATCAGGAAGAAGCCCTGACCATGTCTGACCGGATTTTCCTGATGAATCAGGGAAAGATCGTACAGAGCGGCGACGCCGAAACCCTCTACACCGCGCCCGTGGATGTGTTTGCCGCCGGTTTCATCGGCAACTACAACCTGCTGGACGCCGACAGCGCCTCGAAACTGCTGCAACGGCCGATCAACCACCGCATCGCGATTCGCCCGGAAGCCATCGAGCTGAGCCTCAATGGCGAGCTTGATGCGCAAGTACGCAGCCACAGTTTGCTGGGCAACGTGATTCGCTATCGGGTCGAAGCCCGGGGCGTGGAATTGGTGGTGGATGTGCTGAACCGCTCGGCGGCCGATCTGCACCCCGATGGTCAGCGCCTGGCACTTTCCATCGATCCGACTGCCCTGTGTGAAGTAGCTTGAAAACAGCTGCAAGCTGCAAGCTGCGAGCGACAAGTTGTAAACTGCTCACCACCTCAATCACTTCTTGCGGCTTGAAACTTGCCGCTTGAAGCTGTTCTCGGAGAGAACCGCACTAATGGCCTTGGCAATTTTTGATCTGGACGAAACCCTGATCCACGGCGACTGCGCCACCCTCTGGAGCGCGCAAATGGGCCGCCTGGGCTGGGTCGATCCCGAGTCGTTCATGCGTCAGAACAACGAACTGATGGACGCTTACAGCCACGGCAAACTGCGCATGGAGGAGTACATGACCTTCAGCCTGGAGCCGATGATCGGGCGCACACCGGAAGAGGTCGAGCATTTGGTCGGGCCTTGGGTGGAAGACTTCATCGAGCCGATCATCTTCAGTGACGCTACTAAAGCCATCGCCGCCCATCGCAAGGCCGGTGACCGGATTCTGGTGATCTCGGCCTCGGGCACGCACCTGGTCAAGCCGATTGCCGACCGTCTGGGCATCGACGAGATTCTCGCCATCGAACTGGAAGTGACGCATGGCGTTTATAGCGGTCAGACCGTCGGCACCCTGACCTACCGCGAAGGCAAGATCGTCCGGTTGCTGGAGTGGCTGGATGCGGAAGAGGAGAATCTGGAAGGTGCGAGTTTCTATTCCGACTCGCGTAACGATTTACCGCTGCTATTGAAGGTGGATTTCCCACACGTGGTGAACCCGGATCCGGTGTTGCTTGAGCACGCCGAAAAAGCCGGCTGGCCAATCCATATCTGGAAGTAACCGATACCCCTGTAGGAGCGCCGCCCGCTCGCTCCTACAGGTTCAGTGTGTCCTTCAGGTCAGGCTTGGGTCGATTATCAGGACCAGCTTCCCCGCCACCTTATTACTCGCCAACGCCGCAAACGCCGCTTCGGCGTCCTTGATCGGGTAGGTCTTCGCCAACTGGGGACTCAACCGCCCTTCAGCAAACAACGGCCACACATGCTGGCTCAAATCACTGAACAAATCCGCCTTGAACTGCTCATCACGACTGCGCAACGTCGAGCCCAGCAGTTGCACGCGCTTGGCCAGAACCTGCGCCAGATCCAGGTTCGCGTCACGACCGCCCATCAAGCCGATCAGCACCCAGCGACCATCCAGAGCCAGCATTTTCAGGTTCAGCGCGGCGTAGTTGCCGCCGACCGGATCGAGAATCACATCGAACGGTCCCAGGTCGCGCAAGCTGTCCAGGTCGCCCGTGCGCACCACACCCCCCTGCGCACCCAGCGCTTCGCAATAAGCCAGACGCTCGGCGGAACCGACGCTGACCCAGCACGGGTTGCCAAAGGCCTTGCATAGCTGAATGGCCGCTGAACCGATTCCACTTGCTCCGGCGTGCAGAAGAACTTTCTCACCCGGTTTGAGCGCAGCGAGTTGAAACAAATTCAGCCAGACGGTCGCGTACACTTCCGGCAACGCCGCCGCCTCGGCCAGGGACAAACCTTCGGGGACCGGCAGCACATGCCGTCCGTCGACAACTACCTCTTCGGCCATCCCGCCCCCGGCCAGCAAGGCGCAGACCCGATCGCCGACCTGCCAGGACGAGCCCGGGCCGACTTCGCTGATCACCCCCGAACACTCAAGACCCAGTACCTGACTGGCTCCCGGCGGTGGCGGATAAAGCCCTGCTTTCTGTAACAAATCGGCGCGATTGAGGCCTGCTGCCGCCACTCGAATCCGAACTTGTCCTACATCGCATGTAGGACTGGGCTCTTCAACCCACTCCACTTGACCTTCCACGCCTTGCAATGCTTTCACAGTGCCTCCATAGTGAGTCTGGACTGAGCCCGTAGCTGTAGCGCCGGGCTTTCTTGCATTATGTGACCGGCCCTTTGTGGAACCGGCGACTTCAAAGACGGCCTAATATGCGTGATCAATTGTCTCCGCGTCGAATCAGCATGAAGCATTTTTTCCCCAGCACCGCCCTAGCCCTATTCATTGGTATCGGCCTGTTGCCGATGTCGAGCAATACATTCGCAGCCAATAGCTGGGACAAGCTTCAGCCTGATCGTGACGAAGTGATCGCCAGCCTGAACGTCGTCGAACTGCTCAAGCGCCATCACTACAGCAAGCCGCCGCTCGATGACGCGCGCTCCGTGATCATCTATGACAGCTACCTCAAGCTGCTGGATCCGTCGCGCAGCTACTTCATGGCCAGCGACATTGCCGAATTCGACAAGTGGAAGACCCAGTTCGACGACTTCCTGAAAAGCGGCGATCTCAACGCCGGGTTCACCATCTACAAGCGCTACCTGGACCGCGTCAAAGCGCGTCTGGACTTTGCCCTTGCCGAGCTGAACAAGGGCGTCGACAAAATCGACTTCAATACCAAGGAAACCTTGCTGATCGATCGCAAGGACGCCCCTTGGCTCAAGTCCACCGCAGAACTCGACGACCTGTGGCGCAAACGCGTCAAGGACGAAGTCTTGCGGCAGAAGATCGCGGGCAAGGATTCCAAGCAGATTCAGGAAACCTTGACCAAGCGCTACAAAAACCAGTTGGCGCGCCTGGACCAGACCCGTGCGGAAGATATCTTCCAGGCGTACATCAACACCTTCGCCATGTCCTACGACCCGCACACCAACTATCTGTCGCCGGATAACGCGGAAAACTTCGACATCAACATGAGCCTGTCCCTCGAGGGCATCGGCGCCGTGTTGCAGAGCGATAACGACCAGGTGAAAGTCGTGCGACTGGTGCCTGCCGGCCCGGCCGACAAGACCAAACAGGTTGCACCGGCCGACAAGATCATCGGCGTTGCCCAAGGCAACAAAGAGATGGTCGACGTGGTCGGCTGGCGCCTGGACGAAGTGGTCAAGCTGATCCGTGGTCCGAAAGGCACCGTGGTGCGCCTGGAAGTGATTCCGGCCAGCAATGCGCCAAACGACCAGACCAGCAAGATCGTGCCGATCACCCGCGAAGCGGTGAAGCTTGAAGACCAGGCAGTGAAGAAGTCGGTGCTCAACCTGAAACAGGATGGCAAGGACTACAAGCTCGGCGTCATCGAGATCCCGGCCTTCTACCTCGACTTCAAGGCGTTCCGTGCTGGCGATCCGGATTACAAGAGCACCACTCGCGACGTCAAGAAACTGCTGACCGAGCTGCAGAAAGAGAAAGTCGACGGCGTGGTCATCGACTTGCGCAACAACGGCGGCGGCTCTCTGCAGGAAGCCACCGAGCTGACCAGTCTGTTCATCGACAAAGGTCCGACCGTGCTGGTGCGTAATGCCGACGGCCGTGTCGATGTGCTGGAAGATGAAAACCCGGGCGCATTCTACAAAGGCCCGATGGCGTTGCTGGTCAACCGCTTGTCCGCCTCGGCTTCGGAGATTTTTGCCGGCGCCATGCAGGACTACCACCGTGCACTGATTATCGGTGGCCAGACCTTCGGTAAAGGCACCGTGCAGACCATTCAGCCGTTGAACCATGGCGAGCTGAAACTGACCCTGGCCAAGTTCTACCGGGTTTCCGGCCAGAGCACCCAGCATCAGGGCGTACTGCCGGACATCGATTACCCGTCGATCATCGACACCAAGGAAATCGGCGAAAGCGCCCTGCCGGAAGCCATGCCGTGGGACACCATCCGCGCGGCCATCAAGCCGGCGGCCGACCCTTTCAAACCGTACATCACGCAGCTCAAATCCGAGCATGACGTGCGCACGGCCAAAGACGCCGAATTCGTGTTCATTCGCGACAAGCTGGCCTTGGCCCAGAAGCTGATGACGGAGAAAACCGTCAGCCTCAATGAAGCCGATCGCCGTGCGCAACACGCCGATATCGAAGCCAAGCAACTGGTGATGGAAAACATCCGTCGCAAGGCCAAGGGCGAAGAGCCGCTCAAGGAGCTGAAGAAAGAAGACGAAGACGCCATCGCGGCCGAGCCGGACAAGACCAAGCCAGAAGACGATGCCTACTTGAGCGAGACCGGGCGGATTCTGTTGGACTACCTGAAACTCAACACCGCGGTCGCCAAGCACTAAAATGATGGCAATTTAATGCTGACGCTCCCCGGAGCGTCATCAAACAGTCATCATTCTGTCGTGAAATAAAGGACTGGGAGCTCATGGCTCCCAGTCCTTTATTTATCGCCAGAGATCGCCATGACCACCACTGAACAGCTGAGTGCATTGAGTTCCATTCTGGCTCAAAGCGGTTTGCACAGCCTGTTCCAGCCGATCATTTCCGTCTCTGAGCGACGCATTGTCGGCTTCGAAGCCCTCACTCGCGGCCCCTCGAACAGTCCGCTGCACTCCCCCATCGCATTGTTCGCGGTTGCCCGCCAGGCCGGTCGCTTGAGCGAGCTGGAAATCGCCTGCCGTGAAAGTGCCTGCCGACGCTTCAATGAACAACAGCTGCCGGGCAAACTGTTTCTCAACGTCTCTCCGGAATCCCTGTTGGAAGCCGCTCACCAACCGGGTCGCACCCTGCAATTGCTGCAGGACTTCGGCATCCCGCCGAGCCAGGTGGTGATCGAACTCACCGAACAAACCCCGACCGACGACTTCCAGTTGCTGCAAAATGCCCTGCATCACTACCGGGCGATGGGTTTTTCCATTGCGCTCGATGATCTGGGGGCAGGTTATTCGAGTTTGCGGCTCTGGTCCGAGCTGCGGCCGGATTACGTGAAAATTGACCGGCACTTTATCGACGGCATTCACCAGGATGCCCTCAAACGTGAATTCGTCGGCTCGATCCTGCAAATCGCCAAAGCCTCACGGGCACAAGTGATCGCCGAAGGCATCGAATTGCCGGAAGAGCTCGCGGTGTTGACCGAGATGGGCGTCGATCTGGTGCAAGGCTACTTGCTGTGTCGGCCTCAAGAGCATCCACCTCGCGACGCCCGAGTCTTGATGCCAAAACGGGAAAGCACAGCAGTGGCTTTGAATGATGACGCCAGTGACCTCAGCGCCTTGCTCAACGACCAACCGGCCGTGGCCCGGGACACACCGACGGCCACGGTGCTGGAAGCCTTCCGCCGCCAGGCCAACCTGAACTCACTGGCGGTGCTTGACGAGCAAGGCCATCCCTGCGGCATCGTCCATCGGCATTCGCTCTCGGACGCACTGCTCAAGCCCTTTGCTACCGACCTGTTCGCACGCAAGCCCATCAGCCGCTTGATGAACGACGACTTCCTCGCCGTCGAGATGAGCCAGTCACTGCAACAAGTCAGTCGCTTGATCACCAGCCGCGCGCGCCAGCGCATCGAGGAGGACTTCATCATCACCCTCAACGGCGGCTATCTGGGCCTGGGCCGGGTGATCGATGTACTCAAGCTGATTACCGAACTGAAAATCCAGCAGGCTCGCTACGCCAACCCGCTGACCTTGTTGCCAGGCAACGTGCCCATCCAGCAATGCCTGACGCGGCTGCTGCAACAGGAGCGGGAATCGGTGATCTGTTACGTCGACATCGACAGTTTCAAACCCTTCAACGACATCTATGGCTACGGCCGTGGGGACGAAGTCCTGCTGTGTCTGGCTCAATGCCTGAACGATCGGGTGGACCCGGCCCGCGACTTCGTTGGCCATATCGGCGGGGATGACTTCCTGCTGGTGCTCGGCCCGGAAGACTGGCGCAAACGTCTGAACCAGTTGCTGGACGACTTCCAGAGCCAGTGCCGACGTTTCTACCGCAGCGAACACCTGGAAGCCGGCTGCTTTATCGCACCGAATCGCCAGGGCATGCGCCAGGAGTTTCCACTGCTGTCATTGTCGATCGGCGTCGTGCATTTACACCCACAGGCCTGTGGACAACTCGATGCGAGCCAGTTGGCAGAGATGGCTTCGCAGGCCAAGCATCACGCGAAGAATGTGGCGGGGTATAGCGTGTATGTGATTGATAGTTTGGTGGTGCCGGTGCAAAACGAGGATTTGATCATCGGGCAGCGGTGATTGAACGGACGCCTTCGCGGGCAAGCCTCGCTCCTACAGGGGTTTTGTCGTTCACAACTATTGTGGACTACCCATCTCCCGTAGGAGCGAGGCTTGCCCGCGAAGAGGCCAGACCACACAACAAAAATCTCTGGATTCAATCCGCTACTGACCACGCCCCCAGCCGCCGCCCAACCACATCCAGCACATCACAGCCATCGCGCAACGGAATGGCGCAGAGCAACGCGAAGTCGCTGAGGATCATGGAATCGCATTCAACTGAACCGCGCATGGAGAGGTTCTCCAGCACTTGGGTGACGGCTCGGATTCGGTAGCGGGCGGCGTCGGTCAGAATATCGAGTGGCGCATGGGTGTCGACGAACAAGGTGGGCATGTCGCTGCAGTTGCTTGTCAGCGCCATGAAGCGGTTTTTCGGATGGGAAACTGGCTTTTCGTAGGGTGGATCAGGATGAAGTGTTGGCATTTGAGACCTTCCGATGACAATGGGAGCTGCCAAAAACCTTCCTACAGGCTTGGGTGGCAGCTATACGCGGGGTAGGAATACCGAGCATCGGAGACTCGACCACGCCGAAGCGTGCCCGCGCACAGCCGCCGCAATAGATGTTACGGACGCACATTAACGGCCGCAAATCAGGTTTCGACGCTTACGCAATACCGATGCCGAAAGGGTTCCTACACCCCACCACTGAGTGTTCAGTGACCATCAAAGGCTATCGGGTGAACTTCCTTCGCACCAGTTCATGAAAGCCGCCACAACTCGAAGGAAATCTCCGATGGTTTTCCACAGCATTAAACGCGCAGCACTTTGCGGGGGAATAATCAGGAAAGAAGTCAGGAGAAGCTGAGAACTGCGTAGGGTAAATCCCTGATCAGCCATGACTGGCTACAAAAACCACCCACGCCTACTTCGCGTCCTCCCGAGACGCCAGCTCTTTAAGCTTCATCTCAGCCAACGGATGCCCCGCCTTCGCCGCCATCTCCCAGAATCTCGCCGCTTCCACCGGATCCGGCGCCTTGCTCGGCGTCCCCGCCAAACTGATCACTCCCACCTGATACGCCGCTTTGCCATCCCCCGCCAAAGCCGCCAGGCGCAGCAATCGCACACCCTCCTCGCGAGCCCCAAGGCCAACGCCACGAAAGGCCAGGATGTGGCCATAGAAGCTTTGCGCGCCGACATCACCGAGATTGGCCATCCGTGCGAACTGGCCTTCGAACCAGCTCCAGCCGCGGGGCTGTCGCACGAACCATGACCAGTGAAACAACCGGCGGGCCAGCCAGTAACTGGCCCGTGCCTTGAGGCGTAAAAACACTCAGGCCTCCGCCGATTCCGGGTATTCGTATTCGAACACGCGCACCACTTCCGAAGCGTGCCATGAGGCGGCGGCGACACCGTCGGACGGTCCCGAGAAACGCCCCAGACGCTCGACGCATTCGAAGAAACCGGTGCGTGGCAGGCGGCTGGCACCCTGGCTGATCACCAGCGAGCTGCGCAGCGGCTGCTCGGCCTTGGCGTCCAGCGCTGCCAGATGCTCCAGCGCAGCGGTGAGGGTTTGCATGGCCGGCGTGGGCAACTGCAAACGTTCAAGCAAGGCTCGATAAGTCAGCAGATGCCGTTGGCGGCGGGCCTGATCCAGCTCACCCAACAACCCGTCCCAATGTTGACGACTGATGCGGACGCTCACGATTCATCCCTCCACCCTGGCACCGTCAGTTCCCAGGCCAGACTGCGGCGAATTGCAGCGTCGGGTAGACGCTCGCCACTTTCGATCAGGGCCAGATAAGACGGGCTGATGCCTACCGTGCGGGCCAGCGCCTCGATGGCGATGCCCTTCCCTTCGCGCAAACTGCGTAGTTGATCCAGACCTGGAAGAATCGGGTCTGGTGATGTTGCGTGACGCACCGGCGCGTCGGGCGCCGGTTGTTGGTTGATGCCTGCTGCTTTCAGTAGAGCCTGATACTGAGCCCACGGCAAAACCGCATATTCGGGCTCGCCTTCGCGTGTGATTATCTGAATATCCATGACTTCCCCGTAGGACAACGACACTTAGCGAGTCGGCACTTTTCCCTAGAAGTGTAATCCTAACAGCGGCCACGGTCGCGGGGGGTATGAATATAAGGACGATCCTCAATCGAATCAGGTTTTTTTCGGGCCTTGAAGCTGAAGTTGCTCAGGTGTATCGGGGAGCCGCTCCACCACCGCAAGCTTCTCCGGCAACTGACGTTTGCGCCAGGCACGGAACGCATTGAGTTCATCGTCGAGGACTTTCATCAACCAGGCCAGCACGGCAATGTCATCCAGCATGCCGAATACCGGGATGAAGTCGGGGATCGCATCCACCGGACTGAGGAAGTACATCAGGCCGGCCACCACCGAGATCAGCGCCTTCGGGCTGATGGCGCGGTACTCCCCACGCCAGTAGGCCAGGCACAGTGCCTGCATCAGGCGCAGATCGTCTTTGAGTTTGCCCAATCGGTTGCCCTGACTGGCCCCTTTGCTGGCGACGGCGAACAGCAGGGTCGGCAAACGTCCACGGGCAAGCAGGCGTCCGGCGAGTGGCAGGAAACGAGCGAAATTCCAAGGTGCTTTCATCATTCCTCCCGCTGAAATGTTATCCACACAAATTGTGGATAACCTTGTGAACAGAGCTATATTTCACGGCTGAAAGCCCCGTTTCATAAGGGCTCAACTCAGATCGGGCGTTTTTTACTCACATAAAAAAACCCAAGATTTCATTGACTTGGCGCGCCGGCGCGGCTAGCACGGCGTCCTCAATGGCTATGACTGCACCGTACAGCATCCGTTCGCTTTGTTTACCCTCGCTGAACGCCAGATGCAACAACGCCCCGCATAAAGCGAGGCGTTGTTTTTAAAGCAGACGCTGATTACTTGGCGGCGTCTTCTTTTGCTGGATCCTTGATCGCCAGCAGTTCCAGGTCGAATACCAGCACCGAGTTGGCTGGAATCGCCGGGCTTGGGCTTTGGGCGCCGTAGGCCAGCTCGCTAGGAATGTACAGCTTGTACTTCTCGCCAACGTGCATCAGTTGCAGGCCTTCGACCCAACCCGGAATCACGCCGCTGACCGGCAGATCGATCGGGCTGCCACGGTCGACGGAGCTGTCGAAGGTAGTGCCGTCGGTCAGCTTGCCGGTGTAGTGAACAGTCACTACGTCAGTCGGCTTTGGCTGTGCGCCATCAGCTTTCTTGACCACTTCGTATTGCAGGCCCGAAGCAGTGGTGGTGACACCCGCTTTCTTGGCGTTTTCTTCGAGGAATTTCTTGCCGGCGGCTGCCGACTCTTCGCTCATTTTGGCCATACGCTCTTCAGCACGCTTTTGCAGTGCTGCGAAGGCTTCGACCAGTTCTTCATCCTTCAGCTTCTGTTCTTTCTTGCCGACGGCGTCTTCGATGCCTTGGGCTACGGCTTTGGAGTCCAGGTCATCCATGCCTTCCTGAGCCAGGCTCTTGCCCATGTTCAGGCCAATCCCGTAGGAAGCTTTTTGCGCCGGGGTTTTCAGCTCTACGCTGGTCTGCGAGTCACAACCCGCAAGTACCAGGCTAACCAGGGCCACCGCCGCCGCCAACCGATGCTGTTTCATGCTATTTCCTTGTTCATGCGCCTAAAGGGCAATCGAGTAAAGCCGCGAGCTTATCAGGCGGCCACGACCAATGGCTACCGGCATGAGAGCAGGAAACTTCTGATAAGTTCAGGTGTTTTAACGCATTTCGGGATTGCAGCGATGAAGCTTCTGTCATCTTGGGCCCCACAGAGACGAATACCGGATCCCACAGCATCTGGCGTAATGGCCACTTGCCGCACCTCAAGCACTGAGGCATAAGAGAGCTACAAAATCGACAAGGATGTTTATCTTGCGCCTCTTATTCCGCCTGCTGGCGTTGTTCGCTGTGCTGCTGGGGCTGGGCCTCGCCGTGGTGCTGTACTACGTCGCCAACCCGAAATTGCCGACCTGGTCCCCCGCACAACAGGTGCATTACCTGGAACAGTGGAGCGCCGCCGACCGCCAGACTTACTACTTCACCCCCCAGGGCACTCAGGTCAAAGGCTTGCGCTATGACTGGTTCAAGGAACTCGAACTGCCCTTCTCGGAACATCGCTTCGCCGCCCCGGAATACCTCGCACGCTTTGGTTTCCTGATCGACCCCGAGCAGAAACCCACACCGAACAACCCTGCCAACTTGCCCGTGGGGTTTGCCCGCCATCAAAACCCCGGCAGCCAGGACGAGTTCCTCGACATCACCTGCGCCGCCTGCCACACCGGTGAACTGCGTTTCAATGGCCAGGCCGTGCGGATCGACGGCGGTTCGGCGCAGCATGTCCTGCCTTCCAGTGTTCCTACACTACGCGGTGGCAGTTTCGGACAAGCACTTGTCGCCAGTCTGGTCTCGACTTATTACAACCCGTGGAAATTCGAACGTTTCGCCCGCAACGTGCTGGGCGAGGACTACGACACCCGCCGCCAACAGTTGCGCCAGGACTTCAAAGCCTCCCTCAATACGTTCGTGAAAGTGGCCTGGAACGATACCCATCGCGGGCTCTATCCCACCGAGGAAGGCCCCGGCCGCACCGACGCTTTCGGGCGCATTGCCAATGCCAGCTTCGGCGATGCGATTTCACCTGATAATTACCGCGTGGCGGATGCGCCGGTGGACTACCCGCAACTGTGGGACATGTGGACCTTTGACTGGGTGCAATGGAACGGCTCGGCGCAGCAACCGATGGCCCGCAACATCGGCGAAGCGCTGGGCGTCGGTGCCACCCTGGATTTCTTCGACGCCAATGGCCAGCCGCTCAAAGGTGACGAGCGCTATCCGTCGAGTGTCCGCTTGCGCGACTTGCACCAGATCGAACAAACCCTGCAACGGCTCAAACCACCGGCCTGGCCCGAAGCGCTGCTCGGCGCTGTCGATAAGCCTCTGGCCGTCAAAGGTCGCGAATTATTCAGCGAAAACTGCGCAGGGTGCCACGTGCCTCGATCGGTCCAGACCAACGGGCGTTGGGTGCAACACCTGAAAATGCTGCCGGTGGATTACATCGGCACAGACCCGGGCGCGGCCAATAACATCGCCGACCATCGCTTCGACCTCAGCGCCTTGCAATGGGACCCGGCGGAGCTGGCGAAACTGGATGTGCAGTTGCAGCCGCCGCCCGCCGAACCGCTGGACATGAGCAAACTCTCGTCAGCCAAAGGCCTGGCCTACGTCACCGCATTCGTCGGAAACCGTGCTTATCGCGAGGCGAAAATCCCCGAGGCCGAGCGTCCGGAGATGGATGGCTTCGGCCTGCCGATTGGCGTGCGTGAATTGCGCGCCTACAAGGCCCGTCCGTTGGCCGGCGTCTGGGCAACGGCGCCGTTTCTGCACAACGGTTCGGTGCCAAGCCTCTATCAACTGCTCTCGCCCCAGGATGAACGCGCAACGACCTTCTTCAAAGGCACGTTCGAGTACGACCCCAGGCACCTGGGCTATCGCACCGAGGCCTTTACCAATGGCTTCAAGTTCGACACGCGCATCACCGGCAATCACAACAGCGGCCACGAATTCCGTGCTGGCAAGTTGGGTAACGGCGTCATCGGTCGCCTGCTGCAACCGCAGGAGCGCTGGGCGCTGCTGGAGTATCTGAAAGTGTTGGGCGGCCCGTTGGAGGCACAATTACCATGAGCAGACTGTGGATGTGGTTGGGCGCCTTTCTCGGCAAAACCCTGTTGTGGTTACTGGGCCTGGGAGTGCTCGGCTGGGCGCTGGCCACGGCGTGGTTTGCCTGGCAGCACAGTGGACCGGTATCCGCTGAAGAACTGATCCCGAATGGCGAGGCGGCGATGACTCAGGACATCATCCAGACGGCCGTGCGCATCGTCGATCAGCACCGGGAAAGCACCCGCTACCTGCGTGATGCGCACGCCAAGGCCCATGGCTGCGTGAAGGCCGAAGTCCAGGTCCTGCCGGATCTGACGCAAGCGCTGCGTCAGGGCGTATTCAGCGAACCCGGCAAAACCTGGCAAGCGACGATGCGGCTGTCCAACGGCAATGCCTATCCACAGTTCGACAGTATCCGCGATGCCCGGGGCATGGCGATCAAGTTGCACGACGTGCCCGGCAACCAACTGCTCACCGATCAACAAAGCCGTGGCGAACAGGACTTTGTGATGTTCAGCCATCCGAATTTCTTCGTCAGCGATGTCGCCGAATACCGCCAGAATGTGGCCGCCCAGGCCGATGGCAAGAAGCTGATGGCGTTTTTCCCCGGATGGGATCCGCGCACGTGGCAGGTCCGTCATCTGTTTATCGCTTTGGCGACACTCTCCCCTGCGCCGGAAAGTCCGACACAGACGACGTACTTTTCGGTCTCGCCCTACAAGTTCGGTAACGCCAATGCGAAGTTTCGGGTGACGCCCGACCCTGACAGTTGCCCGGCCTACCCGTTGCCGGCGCAGAACCAGAAGCTGCCGAATTTTTTACGCAATGCGCTGAATCAGCAGTTGTCGACGGATCGGGTGCCCGCGTGCTTTGTCTTGCAGATCCAGCGCCAGGATCCGGGCAAGTACATGCCGATCGAGGACACGAGTATCCAATGGAAGGAAAAGGATGCGCCGTTCGAAACCGTGGCACGGATCAGGCTGCCCGCCCAGGACTTCGACACGCCAGCGCTAAACGTGCAATGCGATAACCAGTCGTTCAACCCGTGGTTCGGGCTTGAGGCTCATCGCCCGATTGGCGGGATCAACCGTCTGCGCAAGGCGGTGTATGAAGCGGTCAGCGATTACCGCCACAGCCGCAACGCCGAGCAATAAAGCCAAACCCCGGACAGCAAAAAGCCCGCATAAAGCGGGCTTTCTGTGTGGTGACCTGGCGTTCAGCGTTCCAGATTACCGAATATGGCGCAGCGGACGGGACTCGAACCCGCGACCCCCGGCGTGACAGGCCGGTATTCTAACCGACTGAACTACCGCTGCGCGTAGCGTTGAAAGTAAGTGGTGGGTGATGACGGGATCGAACCGCCGACATTCTGCTTGTAAGGCAGACGCTCTCCCAGCTGAGCTAATCACCCTTTACCTTCGTTGCGGGGCGCATTGTGCCACAGATTTTCGTAAAGTGTTGATTTAATTGAATAAATCTTCAAAAAAATCTGAAAACCGGTGAAACAACACATTCCGCAGGAACAACAGACAGAAAAAAACCCGCATTGAGCGGGCTTTTCCGTGGTGACCTGGCGTTCAGCGTTCCAGGTTACCGAATATGGCGCAGCGGACGGGACTCGAACCCGCGACCCCCGGCGTGACAGGCCGGTATTCTAACCGACTGAACTACCGCTGCGCGTAACACTAAAGCGAATGGTGGGTGATGACGGGATCGAACCGCCGACATTCTGCTTGTAAGGCAGACGCTCTCCCAGCTGAGCTAATCACCCTTCACTTTCGGTGTGGCGCGCATTCTACGGAGCGACCCAACCTCTGGCAAGCACTTTTTACAATAATTTTTGCAGGCCTTCCAAAGGCTTAGAGAAGGGTTGGCCTATGGCTTCGCTAAGAGAATAATGCCCCCCTTTGTATAAAGGAGAGACTCGCCCCATGTGGTTCAAAAACCTGCTTATCTATCGCCTGACCCAAGATCTGCCTTTTGATGCCGAGGCGTTGGAAACTGCACTGGCCACCAAACTGGCGCGTTCATGTGCAAGCCAGGAGTTGACCACCTACGGTTTCGTCGCGCCCTTCGGCAAAGGCGAAGATGCCCCCCTGGTGCACGTCAGCGGCGACTTCCTGCTGATCTCCGCCCGTAAGGAAGAGCGCATCTTGCCGGGCAGCGTCGTGCGTGACGCTGTGAAGGAAAAGGTCGAAGAGATCGAAGCCGAACAAATGCGCAAGGTCTACAAAAAGGAACGCGACCAGATCAAGGATGAAATCATCCAGGCGTTCCTGCCGCGTGCCTTTATCCGTCGTTCGTCGACCTTCGCCGCCATCGCGCCGAAACAGGGCCTGATCCTGGTGAACTCGGCCAGCCCGAAACGCGCCGAAGACCTGCTGTCCACCCTGCGCGAAGTGATCGGCACACTGCCGGTACGTCCGCTGACCGTTAAAATGTCGCCAACCGCGACCATGACCGAATGGGTCACCACCCAGAAAGCCGCGGACGACTTCTTTGTGCTGGACGAGTGCGAACTGCGCGACACCCACGAAGACGGTGGCATCGTGCGTTGCAAGCGTCAGGACCTGACCAGCGAAGAAATCCAGTTGCACTTGAGCACCGGCAAAGTGGTGACTCAGCTGTCGCTGGCCTGGCAAGACAAGCTGTCTTTCGTCCTCGACGACAAGATGGTGGTCAAGCGCCTGAAGTTCGAAGACCTGCTGCAAGACCAGGCCGAACAGGACGGCGGCGAAGAAGCCCTCGGCCAGCTGGACGCCAGCTTCACCTTGATGATGCTGACGTTCGGCGACTTCCTGCCGGCGCTGGTTGAAGCGTTGGGCGGTGAAGAGCTTCCGCAAGGGATCTAAAAGCGTGTGATATCACTGTGGGAGCAAGCCTGCTCGCGAAGGCGTTGTGACAGTCGGCATTTATGTCGACTGATACACCGCATTCGCGAGCAGGCTCGCTCCCACATTGGTTTTTGTGGTGTTACTTAATAATAAGGATCAGGCCATGCGCGCCCTCGCTGCATTGAGTCGTTTTGTCGGCAACACCTTCGCTTACTGGGTACTGATTTTCGCGGTCGTGGCGTTCTTGCAGCCGACGTGGTTTATCGGCCTGAAAGGCGCGATCGTGCCGCTGCTGGGCCTGGTGATGTTCGGCATGGGCCTGACACTCAAACTCGAGGACTTCGCCGAAGTCGCTCGCCATCCGTGGCGCGTGGCGCTGGGCGTGGTTGCACATTTCGTGATCATGCCCGGTGTGGCGTGGTTGCTCTGCCAGGCGTTTCACCTGCCACCGGAACTCGCCGTCGGCGTGATCCTGGTCGGCTGCTGCCCAAGCGGCACCTCGTCGAACGTGATGACCTGGCTGGCACGCGGTGACCTGGCGCTGTCGGTGGCCATCGCCGCCGTCACCACCCTCCTCGCTCCGCTGCTGACCCCGGCGCTGATCTGGCTGCTGGCCTCGGCGTGGCTGCCGGTGTCCTTCTTGGAGCTGTTCTGGTCGATCCTGCAAGTGGTGCTGTTGCCGATCGTGCTGGGTGTGGTTGCCCAGCGTTTGCTCGGCAGCCGGGTGCGTCATGCGGTGGAAGTATTGCCGCTGATTTCGGTGGTGAGCATCGTGATCATCGTCACCGCCGTCGTGGCCGCCAGCCAGGCGAAGATTGCCGAGTCCGGCCTGCTGATCATGGCTGTGGTGATACTGCACAACAGCTTCGGTTATCTGCTGGGTTACTTCACCGGGCGCCTGTTCAAGTTGCCGCTGGCCCAACGCAAATCCCTGGCGCTGGAAGTCGGCATGCAGAACTCCGGCCTCGGTGCTGAGTTGGCCAGTGCGCACTTCTCGCCACTGGCGGCGGTGCCTAGTGCGTTGTTCAGCGTCTGGCACAACATTTCGGGGGCGTTGCTCTCGACGTATTTCCGTCGCATGAGCGAAAAACAAGACCGGGAAACCGCAGTTCAGCAAGCGGCCGAGTAATCCGCAAACTTGATCCCCGGGTTAATGATGGGCACTCTATGGCGCAACGCGAGGACGACCTCGCGGCTCGATCGAGTCATTAATCTGGGGACGACCCCGTCAATCGATGGAGGTCTTTCATGTCCTGGATCATTCTGTTTTTCGCCGGCCTGTTCGAAGTCGGCTGGGCCGTCGGCCTGAAATATACCGACGGTTTCAGCCGCCCTCTCCCCACCGCATTGACCGTTGCCGCCATGGCGATCAGCCTTGGCTTGCTGGGCCTTGCCATGAAGGAATTGCCGCTGGGCACGGCCTATGCGATCTGGACCGGTGTGGGTGCGGTGGGCACGGTGATCGCCGGGATCATTTTGTTTGGTGAATCCATGGCGCTGTTCAGGCTGGCCAGTGTGGCGTTGATTATTGCCGGGTTGATTGGGCTGAAGGTCAGTGCCTGACCTTTAGATCGCCTTCGCGGGCGAGCCTCTTTCCTGCAGGGTTTCTGGCGCATCCCGAATGATGGATATGCCACAAACCCCGCAGGAGCGAGGCTTGCCCGCGAAGAGGCCCTCACAGTCACCGACTATCTAACGGCCCCACGCAAATCCCCGACCATCGCCTGCAACGTCGCCGGCTCCGCCGCCTCAACCGCCACCGCCGGCCCCGCCACCAACGTCACCCGCGACCACAACCGACGAAACAACCCCTTGCCCGGATCGCGGCTGAAGAAACTCCCCCACAACCCTTGCAACGCCAGTGGAATCACCGGCACCGGCGTCTCTTCGAGAATGCGCACCAGCCCGCCCTTGAACTCACTCATCTCCCCGTCAGCGGTCAACTTGCCTTCCGGGAAGATGCACACCAGTTCACCGTCCTTCAGGTATTGAGCGATACGCGTGAAGGCTTTTTCGTAGATTTGAATGTCTTCCTGGCGCCCCGCAATCGGAATCGTCCCCGCCGTGCGAAAGATAAAGTTCAGCACCGGCAAGTTGTAGATCTTGTAGTACATGACAAAGCGAATCGGCCGACGCACCGCACCGCCAATCAGCAACGCATCCACAAACGAAACATGGTTGCAGACTAGTAATGCCGCGCCTTCATCCGGGATCAAATCGAGATTTCGATGCTCCACGCGGTACATCGAATGGCTGAGCAGCCAGATCAGGAAACGCATGGTGAACTCAGGCACGATGCTGAAGATGTAGGCGTTGACGCCGATGTTCAGCAGTGACACCACCAGAAACAGCTGCGGAATCGACAGCTCGACCATGCTCAGGAGCACGATCGAGACAATCGCCGACACCACCATGAACAGTGCGTTGAGAATGTTGTTGGCGGCAATCACCCGCGCCCGCTCGTTCTCGGGGGTGCGCGACTGAATCAGCGCATACAGCGGCACAATGTAGAAACCGCCGAAAATCCCCAGGCCCAGAATGTCGATCAGCACCAGCCAGGCGTGACCAAAACCAAGGATTTCGATCCAGCCGTGGCCGGCAACGCTGTCTGGGATACCGCCGGAATGCCACCACAGCAGCAAGCCAAAGACCGTCAGGCCGAACGAGCCGAACGGCACCAGGCCAATCTCGACTTTGCGTCCGGAGAGCTTCTCGCAGAGCATCGAACCGAGGGCGATGCCCACCGAGAACACCGTCAGAATCAGCGTCACCACGGTCTCGTCGCCGTGCATCCATTCCTTGGCATAGGCCGGGATCTGCGTCAGATAAATCGCCCCGACAAACCAGAACCACGAGTTGCCGACGATGGAACGCGACACCGCAGGCGTCTGCCCCAGGCCCAGTTTCAAGGTGGCCCAGGATTGGCTGAAGATGTTCCAGTTCAGGCGCATTTGCGGCGACGAGGCCGCCGCCCGGGGAATGCTGCGACTGGCCAGGTAGCCGAGCACCGCGACTGCGATGATCGCGGTGGACACGATGGGCGCGTAATGACTGGACGACATCATGATCCCGGCGCCGATAGTCCCGGCGAGGATCGCCAGGAACGTGCCCATTTCCACCAGCCCGTTGCCGCCCACCAACTCTTCTTCACGCAGGGCCTGGGGCAGGATCGAATATTTCACCGGCCCGAACAGCGCCGAGTGCGTGCCCATGGCAAACAGCGCCACCAGCATCAGCGACAGGTGATCGAACAGGAAACCCACGGCGCCGACCGCCATGATGGCGATTTCCCCGAGCTTGATCAGTCGAATCAGCGCGTCCTTGGCGAACTTTTCCCCGAACTGGCCGGCCAGCGCCGAGAACAGAAAGAACGGCAGGATAAACAGCAACGCGCACAGGTTGACCCAGATCGAACGGTCACCGTCGATGGTCAGCTTGTACAGAATGGCGAGGATCAACGACTGCTTGAAGATGTTGTCGTTGAACGCCCCGAGGGACTGCGTGACAAAGAACGGCAGGAAGCGCCGGGTGCGAAGCAAGGTGAACTGTGAGGGGTGGCTCATCTTCCATGGGTCCCTGAGATTGGGTAAAGAGTGGCTTGGCGATTTGCTATTGGAATGTCGAACGTCGATCCAGGCCACACATTACCTAATCTTTGCGGCTTATTTCTTTAATCCTGCAATGCACGGCGAGACAAACAACTCACCCCGCCACGCGCCCTGCACTGTGCGTTTGGAGACAATCAGCCACATCACCGCCAGCATCGCCACCAGCACGCAGCCAAAGACATTGAAAAACGCCAGGTTCAAGGTGCTGCCCAGTTTCAACGTCGTCAGAGAATAGACGCCCAGCGGGAAGGTGAAGCCCCACCAGCCCAGGTTGAACGGGATACCGTCGCGCAGGTAACGCACGGTGATCAGCACCGCCATCAGCATCCACCAGAAGCCGAAGCCCCACAGTGTGATCCCGGCCACCAGGCCCAACCCGGCTGCAATCTCACCGATACCCGGCAGGCCGTTGGCCGCAAAGATGGCCGGCGCATCGGCGCCCAGCAGCAACATGCCCAACGCCCCGGTGCCGATCGGCCCCAGCGCCAGCCAGCTGGAGGCGGCCATGTTTTCGTGAGGCAGTTTATGCAGCGCCATGCGCAGCAACAGAATGGTCAGAATGCTGAACGCCACCGGCAGGGAAAAGGCCCACAGCACGTAGCTGGTTGTCAGCACGACCAGTTGCGAATGGGCATCGGTCAAGTGCGGTGCCAACAGGCCCCCACTGGCGGCCGCCACTTCCGCCGCGACCACAGGCAACAGCCAGACCGCTGTCATCTGGTCGATGCTGTGCTCCTGACGGGTGAACATCATGTAGGGAATCAGCACACCGCAGGCCAGCGACATGACCACATCAAGCCACCACAGCACCTCGGCGACATGAATCACTCCATCGCCCCAGCGCGGCAAGCCGAACACCAGGAAGCCATTGATGATGGTCGCCAACCCCATGGGGATGGTGCCGAAGAACATCGAGACCGTGGAGTGACCGAAGATCCGCCGAGCCTCATCGAAGAACAGCACCCAGCGTGCCGTGTACGCGGCGGTGAATAATACGAACAAGCAGATATTGAGCAGCCAGAGACCTTCGGCCACCGCGTTCAGTCCAGGAATGGCGACGGGCAATTGCGCCAGTGCCAATGCCAGCACGCCCGTGCCCATGGTCGCGGCGAACCAGTTGGGCGTGAATTGGCGAATCGCCTCAAGCGGGTGCTGCAAATGGCTGAACGGTCTTGAACCGAGGGTGCTGCTGTTGGGGCATGTCATGGTGAATTCCTCTCCTCTTGTGAGGTGGAATCCATGGTAGATCCGAATCGAATATCTATATAACGGGTAATATCTCTAACTGTTATCTGTTTTGCAGATATGCGTCAGACGCTACCTTCCGTCTCGATCACCAGGATCCGCGCCGCACCTTGTGGATGGGCAACGTGTTCGGTGCCCACCGAGGCGTAGAAAATGTCGCCGATGTCGAGCAGCGTGTCCTTTTCAACGCCGTCTTCGCGATAGCGCATCTGCACTTGGCCATCGAGTACGACGAACACTTCCTGCCCATCGTTGACGTGCCATTTATACGGCTGATCGGTCCAGTGCAAACGGGTGGTGATGCCGTTCATTTTGGCGATATCCAAGGCGCCCCAGGCGCGGTCAGCAGTGAAGGATTTGCTGCGGATGATCTTCATCGGGTGGTCCGTTGAAATGGGTGGCGACGCCAAGGCTAGCGGTCATCGAGCATCGGCGCCACAGACTTTGGCAGGCTGTTGACGCATCAACGCGGGCAGAGCACTGACCGCCAGGATAATCAGCACCGCGCCATAACCATCAGTCGTGGTCACCAGCCCAAAGGCCCGCGTCAGATTCCCCGCCAGCAACGATGGCAGGCAGAACGCCAGATAACTGAGCACATAAAACGCCGACATCAACCCGGCCCGTTCATGAGGCAAGGCTAGCGGCACGACACTGCGCAACGCGCCGAGGAAACTCGCGCCAAAACCGCAACCGGCGACTAGCGTCCCGATGAAAAACAACGGCAGGCTGGCGCTGTGAACCGCCAGTAAAATCAGCGCCACACCGACGGGCAGAATGCTCGCGCCGACCCGCAAGACTTTGTCGGCCGGGCGACTGCGCAAGGTGTAGATCATCAGCGCGCCGGTGACGGTCAGCACCGCCACTGTCGCACCGCCAATCAGATTTGAAGTCGATCCGGTGGCCGTCCGCACAAGGGATGGAGCGAGGGACGCGTAAAAACCGCCGAGCGCCCAGGCGGCGGTGTTGATCGGCAACACCAGCCACAACGCACGCCTTGCCTGGATGGGCACATGCAGAGTCGGGCGCAGCGACGCCAACGCGCCACGTTGCGCACTGACGCTTTCCGGCAGACGCCAGACGTACAGCGCCTGCAACCCGAACATCGCGAGCAGCACCCAGAAAGTCAATTGCAGTGGCAGCGGCGCAAACTCGGCCAACAAACCGCACCCCATGGCGCCGGCTGCCATACCGAGCAGCGGCGCGACGCTATTGACCAGCGGACCTTGCTGGCGATCCGTGTCGAGCAGCGCGGCGCCCAACGCAGCCGTGGCCATCCCGGTAGCAAAACCCTGAAGCACCCGGGCACTGATCAACCAGGCGACGCTGTCGGCATTGATAAATAGCAGCATGGCCAGCATGTTCAGCGCCACAGCGGTGAAAATCACCGGTTTGCGTCCCAGGTAATCCGAGAGCGAACCGACGGTGAGCAGCGCGGCGAGCAAGCTGATGGCGTAGACGCCGAAGATCAGGGTCAGGGTCGCCGCCGAAAATTGCAGGTGTTCCTGATACAAGTGATACAGAGGCGTTGGTGCAGTGGAAGCGGCGAGAAAACTCAGTAAAGTGATCGCCAGGAACCACAGGCTGGAACGGTTTGATATCGAGCTGGACATGCGCACACTCCGCAAAAGCTAATTTATTGCTTTTGCGGAGTGTGCTACTGGCCCGCGCTTAAAGCAAATTCTTTGTGTTAAGGTCCGCCGTATGGCTATTAAAGAAGGTTTACGCCCGGGCGGTCGAAGCGCCCGGGTGCAAGAGTCGATTCATTCGGCTGTCCGGGCTCTGCTTGAAGAGCAGGACCGCTCGACCGTGACCGTCCCGCAAATTGCTGCGCGCGCGGGTGTAACGCCGTCGACCATTTATCGGCGCTGGGGCGATTTGTCGGTGTTGCTGGCAGACGTCGCGCTGGCGCGCATGCAACCCGACAGCGAACCCGCCAATACCGGCAGTCTGCGCGGTGACGTGCGAGCCTGGGCCGAGCAATACCTGGACGAGATGAGTTCCGAGCCTGGCCGCAACATGCTTCGCGACGTGCAATGCAGCCTCACACCGGTCTATTGCACGACGATCATTGGCGGGCAGTTGCAGACGATTCTGGACCGTTACCCGGATCAGCCGAAGCCGAGTGTTGATCGATTGATCAACCTGGTGGCGGCACCGACGGTGTTTCGGATCCTGTTTTCAGCGGCGGCACTGGAGGTTGAGGAGTTGCATCAGTTGATCGAGATTGCTTTGAATCAGTGAGGCCGCTTTCGCGGGCGAGTCGGGTCGCTGCATCTCACGCTCCTACAGGCTTTTTTGTCGTTCGCAGATTATGTAAACGACACATAACCTGTAGGAGCGAGGCTTGCCCGCGAAGAGGCCAGCACAAACACTAAAAATCCAACTGACAAACACCCTGCGACACCCCACCACGCCACGACCTTGGTCGACACTGACTATCCCCGGCCATCGTGCGAGACTGTCTGACCGGGCGGGAGTCCCGGGTGTCTTTTGTCGGGAGTTCCCATGTCGCTGTCCAGCGGGCTGATCGCCGCCGTCGCCCTGGCCTATATGGCCATCATGTTCGCCATCGCCTTTTACGGCGACCGTCGCAGCACACCGTTGCCGCCGCGAGTGCGCGCCTGGGTATACAGCCTGTCGCTGGCGGTCTATTGCACCAGCTGGACCTTCTTTGGCGCCGTCGGCCAGGCCGCCGAGCAACTCTGGTCATTCCTGCCAATCTACCTCGGGCCGATCCTGCTGCTGGTCTGCGCGCCGTGGGTCCTGCAAAAAATGGTGATGATCAGCAAGCAGGAGAACATCACCTCCATCGCCGACTTCATTGCCGCCCGCTATGGCAAATCCCAATCGCTGGCGGTGGTGGTGGCGCTGATCTGCCTGGTGGGCGTGTTGCCCTACATTGCACTGCAACTCAAGGGCATCGTCCTCGGGGTGAACCTGCTGATCGGCGCCGGTGCCGACGCCATGGGCACCCGCGCCCAGGACACGGCGCTGATCGTGTCGCTGGTGCTGGCGCTGTTCACCATTGTCTTCGGTACCCGCAACCTCGACGCCACGGAACACCACCGTGGCATGGTGCTGGCGATTGCCTTTGAATCGCTGGTCAAGCTGTTCGCGTTTCTCGCGGTCGGCGCGTTCGTGACTTACGGCCTGTACGACGGATTCGACGACCTGTTCAACCAGGCCATGCTCGCCCCGCGCCTGGAGGCGTACTGGAAGGAAACCATCAACTGGCCGTCGATGGTGGTGCAGACCGGTGTGGCCATGATGGCGATCATCTGCCTGCCCCGGCAGTTCCACGTGACGGTGGTGGAAAACATCGACCCTCAGGATTTGCGCCTGGCGAAATGGGTGTTCCCTGCCTACCTGGCGCTGGCAGCGCTGTTTGTCGTGCCTATCGCCCTCGCCGGCCAGATGCTGCTGCCCAGCTCGGTCCTCCCGGACTCTTTCGTCATCAGCCTGCCACTGGCCCAAGCCCATCCGGCCCTGGCGATGCTGGCCTTTATCGGTGGCGCCTCGGCGGCGACCGGCATGGTGATTGTCGCCAGCGTGGCGCTGTCGACCATGGTTTCCAACGACATGTTGCTGCCGTGGCTGCTGCGCCGAAACAACGCCGAGCGACCGTTCGAAGTGTTCCGCCAGTGGATGCTGTCGGTGCGCCGGGTCAGCATCGTGGTGATTCTTTTGCTGGCTTACGTCAGTTATCGCCTGCTCGGCTCCACAGCGAGCCTGGCGACCATCGGCCAGATCGCCTTCGCTGCCGTGACCCAATTGGCCCCGGCCATGCTCGGCGCGCTGTACTGGAAACAGGCTAACCGCCGGGGCGTGTTCGCCGGTCTCGCCGCCGGGACATTCCTCTGGTTCTACACCCTGATTCTGCCGATCGCGGCCCACAGCCTCGGTTTGTCCTTGAACAGTTTCCCGGGGCTGGCCTGGTTGCACAGCAACCCGCTGAACCTGCCGCTCACCCCGCTGACCCAAGGCGTCGTACTGTCGCTGGCGGCCAACTTCACGCTGTTCGCCTGGGTGTCGGTGCTGTCACGCACGAGGGTGTCGGAGCACTGGCAGGCCGGTCGTTTCATCGGTCAGGAAATCAGCGCGCGCCCCAGCGCCCGCTCGATGCTGGCAGTGCAGATCGACGACTTGCTGCAACTGGCCGCCCGCTTCGTCGGAGAAGAACGAGCGCGGCAGAGCTTCATCCGTTTTGCCTACCGCCAAGGCAAAGGCTTCAACCCGAACCAGAACGCCGACGGTGAATGGATCGCCCACACCGAACGCTTGCTGGCGGGTGTACTCGGTGCTTCTTCGACGCGTGCGGTAGTCAAGGCCGCCATCGAAGGTCGGGAAATGCAACTGGAGGATGTCGTGCGGATCGCCGACGAGGCCTCGGAAGTACTGCAGTTCAACCGCGCCCTGTTGCAAGGCGCCATCGAAAACATCACCCAAGGCATCAGCGTGGTCGACCAGTCGCTGAAACTGGTGGCCTGGAACCGGCGTTATCTGGAACTGTTCAATTACCCCGACGGGCTGATCAGGCTTGGCCGCCCGATTGCCGACATCATTCGCTACAACGCCGAGCGCGGACTGTGCGGCCCCGGTGAAGCCGAAGTGCACGTCGCCCGCCGCCTGCACTGGATGCGTCAGGGCCGCGCCCACACCTCTGAAAGACTGTTTCCCAACGGACGTGTGATCGAGCTGATCGGCAACCCGATGCCCGGCGGCGGTTTCGTCATGAGTTTCACGGACATCACCGCGTTCCGTGAGGCCGAGCAGGCGCTGACCGAAGCCAACGAAGGCCTGGAGCAGCGGGTCACCGCGCGGACCCACGAACTGTCCCAACTGAACGTGGCCTTGACCGAAGCCAAGGGCACCGCCGAATCGGCTAACCAGTCGAAAACCCGCTTTCTGGCGGCGGTCAGCCATGACTTGATGCAACCGCTGAATGCCGCACGCCTGTTCTCCGCCGCCCTTTCCCATCAAGAGGACGGTCTGTCCAGCGAGGCGCAGAAACTGGTGCATCACCTCGACAGCTCGTTGCGCTCGGCCGAGGACCTGATCAGCGATCTTCTGGATATTTCCCGCTTGGAGAACGGCAAGATCAACCCGGACCCCAAACCCTTCGTGCTCAACGAGTTGTTCGATGCGCTCGGTGCCGAGTTCAAGGCGCTGGCTCAGGAACAAGGGCTGAAATTCCGTGTTCGGGGCAGCACATTACGGATCGACAGCGACATCAAACTGCTGCGTCGGATCCTGCAGAATTTCCTGACCAACGCGTTCCGCTACGCCAAGGGGCCCGTGCTGCTCGGCGTCCGGCGGCGAAAGGGCGAGTTGTGCCTGGAGGTGTGGGACCGTGGACCGGGAATCCCTGAAGACAAGCAGCTAGTGATTTTCGAAGAATTCAAACGCCTCGACAGCCACCAGACGCGCGCCGAGAAAGGCCTGGGACTGGGGCTGGCGATTGCCGACGGGCTGTGTCGCGTTTTGGGTCACACTTTGCGTGTAAGGTCCTGGCCGGGGCGCGGCAGTGTGTTCAGCGTCAGCGTGCCGCTGGCGCGGGCTCAAGTCGTCGCGCCAACCCAGGTCAGCGAGCTCAATGGCCATGTGCTGAGCGGCGCGCAGGTGCTGTGTATCGATAACGAAGACAGCATCCTGATCGGCATGAACAGCCTGCTGACACGCTGGGGTTGCCAGGTCTGGACCGCACGCAACCGCGACGAATGTGCAGCGCTGCTGAAGGACGGTGTACGCCCGCAATTGGCGCTGGTGGATTACCACCTGGACCATGGCGAGACCGGGACCGAGTTGATGGCGTGGTTGCGCACCCAACTGGGTGAGCCGGTGCCGGGGGTGGTGATCAGTGCCGATGGCCGGCCGGAGACGGTGGCCCAGGTGCATGCGGCGGGCCTGGAGTACTTGGCCAAACCGGTGAAACCGGCGGCGTTGCGGGCGTTGTTGAGCCGGCATTTGCCGTTGTAAGGGCGGGTTTTAATCCCGTAGTGATTGAACCGACGCCTTCGCGAGCAGGCTCGCTCCCACGGTGGATCGGTGTTGTTGCCTACATCGAGTGAAGAATACGAAACCCTGTGGGAGCGAGCCTGCTCGCCATGCTTTCAGCTATTCAGGCAACTCGGCCAAGCCATCGACGTCGGTCATCGCTCGCTCCAGCAGATCAGCCGGCAAGCTCTTGCTGGCACGCGCTCCCAGCAGCTTCAACTGCTCACTGCGACTGACCAGGTTGCCGCGCCCTTCTGTCAGCTTGTTGCGCGCTGAGCTGTAGGCCTTGTCCAGTTGCTGCAAGCGATTGCCGACTTCATCCAGGTCCTGGATGAACAACACGAACTTGTCGTACAGCCACCCGGCGCGCTCGGCAATTTCCCGGGCGTTCTGGCTCTGGCGCTCTTGCTTCCACAGGCTGTCGATGACCCGCAGGGTCGCCAGCAACGTGGTCGGACTGACGATGACGATGTTGCGGTCGAAGGCTTCCTGGAACAGCGTCGGCTCAGCCTGCAACGCAGCGGAGAACGCCGCTTCGATCGGCACGAAAAGCAAGACGAAATCCAGGCTGTGCAAGCCGTCGAGTCGCTTGTAATCCTTACCTGACAGGCCTTTGACGTGATTGCGCAGCGACAGCACGTGCTGCTTGATGGCGATCTGGCCGATGGCATCGTCGTCGGCCGACACGTATTGCTGATAGGCCGTGAGGCTGACCTTGGAATCGACCACCACCTGCTTGTCGCCCGGAAGATAAATGATCACGTCCGGCTGGAAACGCTCACCGTCCGGCCCCTTGAGAGTGACCTGAGTCTGGTACTCGCGACCCTTTTCCAGCCCGGCGTGTTCAAGCACGCGCTCAAGAATCAACTCGCCCCAGTTGCCTTGGGTTTTCTGCCCTTTCAACGCACGAGTGAGGTTGGTGGCTTCGTCGCTCAGGCGCAGGTTCAGTTGCTGCAGGCGTTCCAGCTCTTTGGCCAGGGAAAACCGTTCACGGGCCTCGGCCTGATAGCTTTCCTCAACGCGCTTTTCGAAAGACTGAATGCGTTCTTTCAAAGGATCGAGCAACTGGCCCAGGCGCTGCTGGCTGGTTTCGGCGAAACGCTGCTCGCGCTCGTCGAAGATCTTGCCCGCCAGTTCGGCGAATTGCGCTCGCAGCTCGTCACGCGAGCCTTGCAGGTCGTTGAGGCGTTGTTGATGGCTGTCCTGCTGCTCACGCAGCTCGGCCTGGAGCGAGGCCGCTTGAGAGTCCAGACGCCGCAGTTCGGCTTCTTTGCCGGCGCGCTCGATGTTCCAGGCGTGAGCCGCATCGCGGGCATCGTCGCGCTCTATCTGTAGCAGTTCGATTTCGCGGCGCATGGCGGCCAGCTCTGCCTGCTTGGCGGCGTTGGCCTGGCCAAGATCACCGATTTCATCGCGGCAGGCTTCGAGCTGAGCGTTCAAGCCGTCCTGCGCCATTAGCGACATGGCCAGACGCTCTTCCAGCAAAGCCACCTCGGCTTGCCCCACGCTCGCCCGACGCTGGATTTGCCAGGCCAGTACCAGCAAGGGCAGTGCGGCACCCGCCAGACCCAGCAAAATGCTGGTCAAGTCCATAGCCATAGCGACTCCTGCCGATGAGATAAAGCTTGAAGGGTAACCAAGGCGTCAGGACTTGGACAGCTCAGTCTTCGACCAGGCCCAGTTCCTGTTGAGCACGCCGGTCCCCTGCCCGCGCCGCCTGGCGCAACAGGTCCTGGCCAATGCGGCGATCGCGGGCATTGCCGCATTCGCGGCACATCAGCTGGCCGAGACGACTTTGCGCGGCCACCACGCCTTCACGGGCAGGCTGTTTGAGCAAGCGTCCGGCGAAATGTTTGACGTTGGTGTTTTCACCCAGGCGCGGGCTATCGAGCAGCCACTCCGCCACGCGCATCGAAAAGCGTTTGGGAGGGGTAACACTGGGAGGTGTTGAGGTAGCAGAAACTGATACGGAGCGAAACTTCATAAAGCACTGTGGGGCAGATCGGAAGGCGCGCCACTCTACTCTTTTTTTCTTACAGGTAAAGCCTAAAAAAACCCGGCACGCCCGTCCTAGAGCAAGCGCTCGGGACAATCCACAGAAGCTGTGGATAACTCAGTGGACAACCGCCCTTGAACTCGCGCAAAGCCCTGTGGAATGGGGCTCGCAGTCAAACTGACGATTTTTTCACCAGTAAAAAAAAGCGATGTTTTTCATTGACTTAAATTTTCAATACAGGCACTCACTGGGGTCGTGGCGTGGATGACAGTCCGGTTACAGTCTGCGCAACTTATGTGCACAAGTACCTTCGCGGCAGTTATATCGATGCGTTTTTTCGGAGCGCTTTGTAGGCATTTTCTGGGGATAACCTTGGCAAACCCTTGTCCCAGGCGTTTGCCCGAGCGACGACCAATGGTCGGAAATGGTCCCGTTACCCAGCGTGTCAGCAGGGCGTGGCAATTATTTTGCTTTAACGCTTCCCTTCGCCCATTCAATTCGTTACTATCCGCGGCGTTAGTACCAAGCTGAAAGTCAATTCTGGTCGAACAAATCCTCCCGGTCAGCCTTCCCAACGGAAGCCTCTACCGAACAAGCGGGATCGACCACCTCGATGGTTTCCAGGTAAACCTTGCGCCAACACTGCCTTTGAATCGAATGCAAAGGGTGTTGCGAAGCTCACTTACTCTGACCGAACCAGCCTGCAAATTGATCAGGATCTTCACCCCGGGCCCAGAACCTTTGCCCTTGATGTGCTGCCTGCCCTCCTAAGTACCTACCTGCCAGCCCAAGCGCGCCAATTATCAGCGCTTCAAACTGGCTGCTTTGTTCCAGTCGGGTTCTTCGTTCGACCAATGGTGGTCGTCGTCACTGGAACGTTTTAATTTTGCACGGCTCTTATCCGTGTCGCTTGTAGGAACACCCAATCATGACTACTCAAATCCACACTCAGGATGCAATCCGCACCCTAACCAACGCTTTTGCTCCAATGAACTGCCTGATCATGGCCGCTCGCAAAGGCTGCTTCAGCTTCACCCTGGTCAACGAACACGGAATCGCTCGTCACAGCGAACGCCTGTACCCCGATCAATACTCCAGCGCAGAACCGCTGCAGGCCGTGATCGAGCGTACCCGTCAGGCACTGGTTGCCTGATACGCCAGAAAGACTGAAAACCTCAAAAGCCCTGCTCAAAAAGCGGGGCTTTTTATTGCCCGATATTTCTCATTGCGCAGCCTTCGACTAAGTTCCAAACGATATAACGGTTATAACTCGAAGCCGGAAATATTTTAAAAACAGGCCTTTACAGCGCGAATATGACACTACACTTCAACTCAAGCGGCTTGATCCGCTTCCGGCGAGCCTGAGTCGATCCACCTGCTGCCAACGCTCCCTTCAGGTATCGCCGCCCATTTGATGTTTCGAGGGCTTTATGGGTATCGCTGCCAGCGAACTGTGCCGTTATGTGATCCGTCCGACATTGATTTACCTCGGGCGCCATAGCGCAACTGCCGAATCCCTTCTGCTGGGCATTGCCGCCAGCCAGTCAGCCCTTGGTTCCGCCCTGCATGACCGCCGTGGACACGGCCTGTACCGAATTGCCGAACCCCGCCACCAGGCTCTCTGGGATCACTACCTGGCGTTGGACCCGGAGCGCGCGAGCCTCGTGCGCGGCCTCGCCAGTCAGCATGCCTTTCTCAGCGGGCCTCACCTGGAATTGATCGTCAACCTGCGTTACGCCACTGCCATCGCCTGGCTGCTGGTAGAAGAACAGAACACTCCCCTCCCCGCCGCGGATGACTTGTTGGGTATGGCCCGAATCTGGCGCCAGACTTTTCAACCTCAAGGACGCCTGCGCGATTTCACCTACGCCTGGCAAACCTGTGTTTCACCCCTGAATCAGGTTGCCTGCTGATCCACCGATTTCCAAAGATCCCGCAACGGGACGCGAATCTGGTCGGATTGTCCTACAAAACCGCTCTAACTCAAGCCATACAGCCTATAGCGCTGGGACGAAAATGTTGGTAATTTTCGCCCCGGTGATCACCAGGAGTTCTAATAATGAAAAAAGTAATGCTCAAAACCACACTTAGCCTCGCTGTTACCTTGGCATCCACCCAGATTTTCGCAAGTGGCTTCGCCATCAACGAACAGAGCATCAGCGGGATGGGTACAGGTTTTGCCGGGCGATCTTCCTCTGCCGATGACGCAAGCACAATTTTTGGCAACCCTGCCGGCATGTCCCGCCTCAAGCGCGAACAAGTCACCGGCGGTGCTGCATTTCTCGACGCACACACTGACATCAGCCACGCCAGCTCCAGCCCGAACAGCGGCAGCAACGACGGCGACATGGTTCCGTTCATCGCCGTGCCTATGGGCTACTACGTCAAGCCAATCGACGACCACTGGGCTTTCGGTATCGGCATGTACGCGCCATTCGGCCTGGTGACCGACTACGAGAACGGCTTCGCCGGCCGTTACTTCGGCAGCAAGAGCGAAGTCAAGATCGTCACCCTGCAACCGACTGTCAGCTACGCCTTCAACGACAAGGTCTCCATCGGTTTCGGCCCGACCATCAACCGCATCGACGGCACCCTGGAATCGAACCTGTCGATTACCCAGGCCGCACCGGACGGCAAGGTCAAGATCAAAGGTGACGACACCGCACTGGGCTACAACATCGGCGTGCTGGTGCAAGCCACCGACAGCACTCGCGTCGGCCTGACCTACCACTCGAAAGTGAAGTACAAGCTCGAGGGTGACACCAAGGTCAACTACAACGTCCTGGGCCTGGTCGGCCAGAACCCAAGCCAGAAGTACGACGCCTCGCTGGACCTGACCACGCCTGAATCGGTGGACTTCTCGGTGACTCATAAGCTGGACGACCAGTGGACACTCTACGCAGGCAGCACCTGGACGCGCTGGAGCCGCCTGAAAGAAATCACCGTCGATAACAAAGGTGTTCCGGCCATCCTGAACGGTCAGTTCGGGACCATCACCGAAGATCAGAACTGGCACGACACCTGGGCTCACGCCATCGGCGCGTCCTACCAGTTGAACAAGCAATGGGTATTGCGTACCGGTCTGTCCTTCGACCAGGCGCCGACCAACAACGTCGACCGTTCCCCACGCATCCCGACGGGCGATCGCAAGATTTTCAGCGTGGGCGCCGGCTGGAGCCCGACCGACGACCTGACCATCGACGTAGCGTATTCGTACCTGCGTGAAGAGTCGGTCAAGGTCACCAACAGCAACGACCGTGGCCAGAACTACAACGCCAAGTATGAAAACTATGCGAATGGTTTCGGCGTAGGCGCGACCTACCGCTTCTGATGAAGCCCGGCGAGCCTGAAACGCTCGCCGCCTGAATCAAAAAAGCCCCGCTCTCTTGTACAGAGGCGGGGCTTTTTCATGGGCGTTCAATCAGGGTTGCGAGGCGAGGGCTTTTTCCACCGCGGCAATGAACTCGGGATCGTCGGGCTTGGTCAGGCTGGAGAAATTGGCGATCACCTTGCCTTTGCGATCGACCACGTATTTGTAGAAATTCCACTTCGGCGCGCTGGTCTGTTTGGCGAGGACCTTGAACAGGTGAGTCGCGTCATCGCCGCGGACTTTCTGCGGCTCGGTCATGGTGAACGTCACCCCATAGTTCACGTAGCAGACCTTGGCGGTCTCAGCGCCGTCCTTGGACTCCTGCTTGAAGTCATTGGACGGAACACCGATCACCTCCAGCCCCTGATCCTTGTAACGCTGATTCAGAGCCTCAAGGCTTTTGAACTGTGGGGCAAAGCCACAGAAGCTTGCGGTATTGACCACCACCAGCGGCTTACCCTCAAACCGCTGGCACAGGTCGATGGATTCCTTGGCGCGCAGCTTGGGCAACGAGCCCTGCAACAGCTCCGGGCACTCGGCCGCTTGTGCCAATCCGGTAAACGCCACCAGCAACGCGGGGACTGCAATCCAGCGCATCAGCATGTCGGTGCATCCTTGATTAATAGTCACAAACGAAGTTACTCGCCCTCGCCTGTTCCTAGCAAGCGCCCATGCCCAACTGCATCAGTGCCAATCCGCCCTGATGCCAGCCCCACCAGGCCAAGGCCAGCAGCAAGGCACCGACAGCGACCACCGCCACTCGCGGCCAGAGACGGTTCATATCGCACTCAACCGGGTTTGCAGACGCGCCACCGGCTGCTCACGCACCGGCCAGTTCAAGGCGGCGGCCAACAGACTCAAGAGAATCGCTACTTGCCAGATCAAGTCATAGCTCCCGGTTCGGTCATACACCACGCCACCCAACCAGCCGCCGAGGAACGAACCGAGTTGGTGGAAGAGGAAAACAATCCCGCCGAGCATGGACAGGTTTCGCACGCCAAACAAGGTCGCCACGGTGCCGTTGGTCAATGGCACGGTCGACAACCACAGGAAGCCCATCGCCATGCCGAACAGGTACGCGGTAGTCGTGGTCACCGGCGCCCACAGAAACAGCGCAATCACCACCGCCCGCAGCAGGTACAGACCGGTGAGCAAGCGCGGCTTGGACATGCGACCGCCGAGCCATCCTGCGGTGTAGGTGCCGAAGATATTGAACAGCCCGATCAGCGCCAGCACCGTGGTGCCCACTGTGGCCGGGAGGTGCTGATCCACCAGATAGGCCGGCAAATGCACGCCGATGAACACCACCTGGAAACCGCAGACAAAAAAGCCGAACGCCAACAGCCAGAACCCCGAATGGGAGCAGGCTTCCCGCAGCGCTTCAGAGAGGGTTTGTTCATGGCCGAGCACTGGCAGCGGTTTGTCCTTGAGCATGCTCACCAGCGGGATAATCAGCGCCACCAGCAAGCCCAGGACCAGCAATGCCGCGGACCAGCCCAGCCAGCCGATCAGCCCCAGCGTACCGGGCAACATGGCGAACTGACCGAAAGAGCCGGCAGCGCTGGCGAGGCCCATGCCCATGCTGCGTTTCTCCGGGGGCACGGCGCGACCGACCACGCCAAGGATCACCGAGAACGAAGTGCCCGACAGGCCGATGCCGATCAACAGGCCCGCACTCAGGGACAACGTCACCGCCGAGTCGGACAAGCCCATGAACACCAGGCCCAACGCGTACAGCACACCGCCGACCAACACCACTTTCGCCGCGCCAAAGCGGTCGGCCAGCGCGCCGGTGAACGGCTGCGCCAGACCCCAGATCAGGTTTTGCAGTGCGATGGCAAAAGCGAACGTCTCACGCCCCCAGCCGAATTCGGCACTCATCGGTGCCAGGAACAGCCCGAAGCCGTGTCGCACGCCCAACGACAATGCCAGGATCAGCGCACTCCCCACCAACACCCAACCGCATGTACGCCACATCGAGGTCATTCTTATTCTCCGGTAGCGGGTATATACCCGCTTAAGATCGGAAAAACCGGCATCACGCCAGTTCGTCCAGCAGTCGCAACAAGGTTTCGCGTTTTTCGGCGCCCAGACGATCGACCAGCCGCTGCTGCGCCGCCTCCCACGCAGGCAAGGCAGCGGCCAGGCGAGCTGCGCCCGCCTCGGTCAGCCGGACAATGCGATTACGCATGTCCTCACCCTCGACCAGCGCCACCAGGCCCTCACCTTCCAGCACCCGAAGATTGCGCCCCAGGGTGCTGCGGTCCAGCCCCATGGCTTCGGCCAGAGTGGAAATACTCGGTTCATTCAGACGCTGCAGATTACACAGCAAAGAATACTGGGCAACGTTGATCCCGAAGCCATCGAGAGCGCCGTCGTAATGCCTGCTGACGCCACGGGCGGCGCGACGCAGGTTGATGCATAAACATTGAGAGTCGAGCATGGTGCGTGTATATACCCGCGAGTGTGTTAAATCAAGTTACAGATGGGTTCATTGATAAATATTCGAGGTGCTTGGTCGACCGCCTTCGCGAGCAGGCTCGCACACAGTGGATCTTCAGTGGGCGTTAAATTTATGTAAGACGCCATCAACGTGGGAGCGAGTCTGCTCGCGATGAGACCGGCACATCCTGCCCACAAACCATCAGACCAACGCCCATCCCACCAGCACCACCATCTCCAGCAATTCCAGCATCGCCCCGGCCGTATCCCCCGTCGTGCCGCCCAATCGCCGCAGCATCACCTGCCGCAACCAAACGAACATCCCCCCCGCCAGCACAAGCGCCCAGGCACCACTGAACCCTGCGATCAGCACACACGCCAACGCGCTGACTGCCAGCACCCGCTTACCCGCCAAACGCGGCAAATGATCCGCCAGCGCCTGCCCCAACCCGCCGGCACGCACATACGGCGTGGTCAGGAACAATCCCAGCATCGCGCTGCGGCCAATCAGCGGAACGATCATCAGAAAAAGACTGTGCTGCTGCTCGATCAATGCCAGCAACGCGGCGAATTTGAGCAGCAACACCAACACCAGCGTCACCACCGCAATCGGTCCGCTGCGCGGGTCTTTCATGATGGTCAGCGTGCGCTCGCGGTCGCCGAAGCCCCCGAGCCACGCATCGGCGCTATCGGCGAGACCGTCGAGGTGCAACGCGCCGCTGAGCAATACCCAAGCGCTCAGCAGAAGCGCGGCGTGAAGCAACAAAGGCGTGCCCAGTAGCAGCCAGTTCAGTGCCCATAACAGCGCGCCGAACAGCAGCCCCACCAGCGGATAAAACAGCAGCGACCGACCCAGTTCCTGAGGCGCCGGCATGCCCGGCAGACGAATCGGCAAACTGCTGAGAAATTGCAGGGCGATCCAGAAGGGCAGCATGGTCAGATCGCTTCCTTGAGGAGGACGCCTGACTCGACGTTCAACGAAAACAGCGAGCCATGCCCGACCTCGACATTCAGCAACTGCTCACGGGGCAAGCCACGTGCCTGAGCCAGCAACAAACGCATGACACCGCCATGACTGATCAGCAAGATCCGTTCACCCGCATACGCCGCGTGCAGACGCGCTACCGCCGTCAGCACCCGCGTTGAGAAATCCTCGACCGGCTCACCTTCCGGCGGCGTAAAGGCATACGGATCGGCCCAGAACAGCCCCAACCCCTCGGCGTCAGTCTCCATCAGCGCCGCCGCGCTCTGCCCTTCCCAGGCACCGAAATGCAGTTCTTGCAGATCCTTGTCCAGGTGCACAGGCAATTCCAACTGCGCACCGAGCTCATGCGCAAACCGCGCACATCGTTGCAGCGGCGAACTGATCAACCGATCCCATGGCCCTTGCTCGACCACCGCCGCGCGCATCTGCGCCCAGCCCTTGTCGGTCAGCGCATCGTCGAGGCTGCCGCGCAAACCGCCGCCGAGTTCGGTTTCCCCGTGGCGCAGAAGATCCAGTCGCAACGTCATGCCGGACGATCCGCCACCGCCGCTTCGGCGAAGGTTGCCATCTGCCCGTGAAGATCGCAGGCCAGACGCAGCAACGGCACGGCCAACGCGGCGCCACTGCCCTCGCCCAGACGCAGCCCCAGATCCAACAGCGGCTCGGCATTGAGGGTTTCCAGCACATGACGATGACCCGGCTCGGCACCGCGATGGCCGAACAACAGCCATTCGCGGCAGCCAGGGTTCAAGCGCACCGCCACCAACGCGGCGACGCTGCAGATAAAGCCGTCCACCAGCACCGCAACGCCCTCCTGGGCGCACGCCAGATACGCGCCGACCAGCGCCGCAATCTCAAAACCGCCGATATTGAACAGGGTTTGCAACGCATCACCGCGCTGAGCACCGTGTAATGCCAGGGCACGCTCGATGACTTGGGCTTTGTGGCTGACCCCCGCCGCGTTCAAACCGGTGCCCGGCCCGGCCAGATGCACCACCGGGCAATCGAGCAAGGCACAGGCCAGCGCGCTGGCCGCCGTGGTGTTGCCGATGCCCATCTCGCCGCCGATGAACAGCTGCGCGCCATTGGCGACCGCACGTTGCACGCTGTCGCGACCAGCCTGCAAGGCGAGTTCGCCCTGAGTAGCCGTCATGGCCGGGCTTTCGACGAAATTGGCGGTGCCCGCGCCGATATTGAGGTGACGCACGCCTGGCAGATTCAACGACGGCGTTACCGTGCCGAGGTCGACCACTTCGAGGGAAGCCCCGAGCTGGCGCGCCAACACGCTGATCGCTGCACCGCCGCTGACGAAGTTGTGCAGCATCTGCCCGGTGACTTCCTGAGGGAACGCCGACACGCCTTCTGCAACCACACCATGATCGCCGGCAAAAATGGCAATCCACAGCTGATCGAGACTCGGTTTGACCTGCCCTTGCAGCCCCGCCATTTGCACGGCCACCGATTCCAGTCGGCCAAGGGAGCCAGCGGGTTTGGTCAGTTGCTGTTGACGTGCCTGCGCCTGCTCGACGGCTTGCGCGTCGATCGGCTTGCACGGGTTCAGCCACCAGGATTGAGTCATAACGCGGTTCCTTTCAAAGTCAGGGGCAGGCCGGCGACGGTCAGGACGACTCGTTGGCAGCGCTCGGCCAGGGCTTGATGCAGCCAACCGGCTTCATCGACATAGCGGCGAGTCAATTCGCCCAGCGGCACGACACCCATTCCAGTCTCGTTGCTGACAAAAATGATTTCGCCCGGCAAGGAGGCCAGGCAGTCCAACAGGGCTTCGCGTTCGACGTCGAGACGTTTGGCGTCGTCGAGCATCAGCAGATTGGTCATCCACAGGGTCAGGCAATCCACCAGCAGGCAACGCTCGGCGCGGGCGCTTTCGCGCAATACGCGGGCGAGTTCGATTGGCTCTTCGATCAACCCCCATTCGACTGGACGACGGGCCCGATGATGGGCGACCCGTTCGTTCATTTCACCGTCCAGCGGTTGGCTGGTGGCGATGTAAGTCACTTGGAGGTGACTGTCTAACGCAAGTTTTTCAGCCAGTCGGCTTTTGCCGGAGCGGGCGCCGCCGAGGATCAGTTGCAGCATGGTTCATTCCTTAAATATGCGGTGTAGCTGCTGGCCTATTCGCGGACAAGCCTCGCTCCTTCGGGGCTGAGCCGCTCTTGACCTTGTAGGAGCGAGGCTTGCCCGCGAAAGCGTCCTCTCAAAAACCGCAAAGCTCACGCAACAACGCGGTATCCAAATGCTTCTCCACCAGATCCGCCAACCGCTCGATATCCCGCTCGCGCAACCCGTGGTAATCCACGTCCTGCACCTCCTGCAAACCCGCCCAGCGCAGCAGCGCACTGCACGCCGCCGGGGATTCAAACAGGCCATGCAAGTAGGTGCCGAAAATCTGCCCGTCAACACTTTGCGCGCCATCGCAGCGACCATCGTCCAGCTGCACCGCAGCGTTTTCCAGCGCTGGCCCGGTGGTCACCCCGGCATGGATTTCATAGCCACTGACCTGCGCATCCTCCAGCGCCAGACGACCGCGCACATTGCGCAATTGCTTCTCTTCTTCGAGCTGTGTTTCGAACGCCAGCAAGCCCAGGCCAGCACTGGAACCCGGCGCGCCTTCGAGGCCCAGCGGATCGTGCACCTGCTCACCGAGCATCTGCAGACCGCCGCAAATCCCCAGCACTTTTCCGCCATAGCGCAGATGGCGATTGATGGCCGCGTCCCAACCATTGGCCCGCAGGTAAGCAAGATCACTGCGCACACTTTTCGAGCCGGGAAGAATGATCAGATCAGCCGGCGGGATTGCCTGGCCGGGGCCGATGAATTGCAGGTCGACTTGCGGATGCAGGCGCAGCGGATCGAAATCGGTGTGGTTGCTGATGCGCGGCAGCACCGGCACCAGCACTTTGAGCACGCGTTCAGCCTTGTCGGCCTGGCGCTGATCGATGCCGTCCTCGGCTTCCAGGTGCAAATCCATCACATACGGCAGTACGCCGATCACCGGTTTGCCGGTGCGCGCTTCCAGCCAATCGAGGCCGGGTTGCAACAAGGCGAGGTCACCGCGAAAACGGTTGATGATGAAGCCTTTGACCCGCGCCTGCTCGGTCGGCGACAGCAGTTCCAGCGTGCCCACCAGATGCGCGAACACCCCGCCGCGATTGATGTCGGCGATCAACACCACCGGACAATCCACCGCTTCGGCAAAGCCCATGTTGGCAATGTCGCCGGCACGCAGATTGATCTCGGCCGGCGAGCCCGCGCCTTCGACCATGACCACCGGATACGCCGCGCTCAATCGTTCATGGGAAGCCAGCACGGCTTGCATGGCGATGGCTTTGTAGTCGTGATAGGCGACGGCGTTCATGGTCGTGACCGCGCGACCATGGATGATGACCTGTGCGCCGGTGTCGCTGTTGGGCTTGAGCAGCACCGGATTCATGTCAGTGTGCGGTTCCAGGTTGGCCGCCTGGGCCTGCACCGCCTGGGCGCGGCCGATCTCGCCGCCGTCGGCGGTCACGGCACTGTTGAGGGCCATGTTCTGCGGTTTGAACGGCACGACGCGCACGCCCTGACGCGTGACCCAGCGACACAACGCCGTCACCAGCGTGCTTTTACCGGCGTCGGAGGTGGTGCCCTGCACCATCAATGTTGTCATTGGGCTTCCTTTACGAAGGCTTGAAGCGCTTGCTCAAGACGCAGCCAATCGGCTTCATCCGCCGGCAAGCCGAAACGCACGCTGCTGTTGTGGGCGAACAGCCGCAGCAAGATGCCGCGCCTGGCCATGAACTCGTGAAGCGCTTCGGCATGCTCGGTCATCAGCCATTGAAACAAGGCGCAGCCACCCTGCGGCTGCAAACCATACTGCCCAAGCAAAAGTGCCAGGCGTTTGCCGGCCTCTTCGCTGCGTGCGCGCTGCCTTGCATGGCCTTCGGTGTCCAGCAAACAGGCTTGGCCCAACACCCGTGTCGGCCCGCTGACCGCCCACGGGCCCACCTGCTCTGCGAGCAGTTTGAGCAACTTGCGCTCAGCCAGCACAAAGCCCAACCGCACACCGGCCAAGCCAAAAAACTTGCCGAAGGAACGTAGCACGATCAGGCCGACCTGATGGGCAAACGGCGCGAGGCTCAACGCCGGCGTGTTGTCCATGAACGCTTCGTCCACCACCAGCCAGCCGCCGCGCGAGGCCAGTCGGGCATGCCAGTCGAGCAAGCGACTCGGGCTCAGGCTCAAGCCTGTCGGGTTGTTCGGGTTGACCACCACCAGCACGTCGAGGCTGTCGATATAGAAGTCGACTTCCTGCTCCAGCACCTCGCGCACGATGTAACCATTGCTGCGCCATGCGTGCGCGTGTTCGGCGTAACACGGCGACAGCACGCCGACCTTACCGGCCCGACGCAAACGCGGCAGTAACTGGATGGCCATTTGCGAACCGGCCACCGGCAGCACCTGTCCGGTGCCGTAATAATCGCAAGCAGCCTGCTCCAGACCATCATCGGTTTCCGGCAAGCGCGCCCAGGCGCGCAACGGAATGTCCGGGATCGGGAAGGGCCACGGCGCGAGACCGCTGGACAGATCCAGCCAGTCAGCTTCGGCAATGCCGTATTCGAGCGCGGCCTTGCGCAAGCGACCTCCGTGCTCAAGCATAGAATTCAGCTCCCACGCAGAGAATCAGCAGCCATAACCATACCCCGCGCTGAACCAATTGCCAGCCACGGTCGATGGAATCGGCATCCGCCGGCACGCCTTCGCCCAGTTGCGGGCGCTGATGCAATTCACCGTGATAGATCGCCGCCCCGCCCAACTCGACGCCGAGCGCACCGGCACCGGCCGCCATGACGGGCCCGGCGTTGGGACTGTCCCAGGTCGGGCCCTGGGTGCGCCAGCATTTCAAGGCCAGCCGGGTTTTGCCCAGCAGCGCGTAGGTCAACGCCACCAGGCGTGCAGGCATGTAGTTGAGGACATCGTCGATCTTCGCCGCCGCCCAACCGAAACGTTCGAAGCGTTCGTTGCGGTAACCCCACATGGCATCGAGGGTGTTACTCAAGCGATAGAGCACCACACCGGGCGCACCGGCCACGGCAAACCAGAACAGCGCAGCAAATACCGCGTCGCTGCCGTTCTCCAGGACAGATTCAGTGGCGGCACGGGCCACTTCGGTTTGATCCAGTTCGCTGGTCTGACGGCTGACCAAATAACCCACGCGCTTGCGGGCTTCGTCCAGATCATCGCTGCGCAAAGCCTTGGCCACCGGCTCGACGTGCTCACCGAGGCTACGCATGCCGAGGGCGCAATAGAGCGCGAGAATCTCGACAATCCAGCCCACATACGGTGCCCAGGAAAAAGCCGTGGCAAGCAAGGTCAGCGGCACGACCGCGATCACCCACGCGGTGACGCCATGGCTTCGCCAGCCACGTCCCTCACCGTTGAAACGTTGCTCGATACGGTCGGCAAAACGGCCGAACGCCACCAGCGGATGCCAGCGTTTGGGTTCACCCAGCAGCGCGTCCAGCGCAACCGCGGCGACACTCAATAACGCCACACTCATTGACTCACTCCCCAATAATTTTCATACAGCAACTCACTGAGCGGACGCGCCTGCGCCCACCCTTCGAGTACCAGCATCGGCGCCGCATAGAATTCCTTGACCGGGCCGAGGCAAAGAACCGCCAACGGCTTGGCCCCGGGTGGCAAACCCAGCAGGTCCGCCAGCGCTTGCGGTTCGAACAGCGACACCCAGCCCATGCCCAGACCTTCGGCGCGGGAGGCCAGCCAGAAGTTCTGGATCGCGCAGGACAGCGAGGCCATGTCCATTTCCGGCAAGGTGCGACGACCGAAGATGTGGCGCTCGCGATCGTCCATGAGCGCGGCGACCAATACCTCGGCGCAGTCGTTGATGCCTTCGACCTTGAGCTTCATGAATTCGTCAGTGCGCTCGCCGAGGGCTTCGGCGGTGCGGATGCGTTCTTCTTCCACCAGTCGCTGGATGTTGCCTCGCAGGGCCCGGTCGCTGATGCGGATGAAGCGCCAGGGCTGCATCAGGCCGACGCTCGGGGCCTGGTGGGCGGCTTCGAGCAGACGCCGCAACAACTCGGGCTCGACGGTGCCGCCGCTGAAGTGGCGCATGTCGCGACGTTCGGCGATGGCTCGGTAGACCGCTTCGCGTTCGGCTTCGGAGAATGCGTTGTCGGTCATGGCCTCTTCGCGAGCAGGCTCGCTCCTACAGGGGTTAGGTGATCCATTGTAGGAGCGACGGTGCGACGATTCGGCCTGCTCGCGAAGGCGGCATCAAGGTCAGGCGCAAAAAGCGCGGCGACTGCGGTGGGATTGGACGGAAAATAAAAATGCACATAAGAGGCGGTCATCCGCCCCTCTCGGTAAACCGCCTCCGCCCCACGCCCGCCGTTCGGACTGAGTCCACGGGCAATCGGCTCAAGTTCGGTGCTGGTCAAGGAATGGTGATAGGTGTGCCCACGCAGTGAACCTTCCGGCAACTCAACCGCTTGCAACGCCAGCGCGGCCAGACGCTTTTGCATCACCGCATCACCTTTGAGCAAGCCCACCAGTTCGGCGCGAGTACCCTCGACATCAGTCAACGAATCGAGCAGGTACAACATCCCGCCGCACTCGGCCAGCAACGGTTTGCAGGCGGCATGATGGGCGCGGATCGCGTCGAGCATCGAGGTGTTCTGTGACAGCGCCACATGGTGCAGTTCCGGATAACCGCCCGGCAGATAAAGGCTGTCAGCTTCCGGTAGATCAGCATCGCGGATCGGCGAGAAGAACAGCAACTCGGCGCCCATGGCCCGCAGCAAGTCCAGGCTCGCGCCGTAGGTGAAGGCAAACGCTTCATCACGGGCCACGGCAATTCGGATGCCTTTAAGCAAAGGCTCGGCGGCGATCACGTCGGGCCCGGCGAACTCCACGGCAGGCGGCAGCGCCACATCGCAACTGCTGGCCAGCGATTCAGCCGCCGCATCGAGGCGCAGGTCCAGATCATTCAACTCGCTGGCCTGGACCAGACCGAGGTGCCGACTGGGCAATTCGATCCCGGTTTCCCGCGACAAGGCGCCGTACCAGCGCAAGCCTTCCGTCAGGCTGCCTTCGAGCAATTGCGCATGACGCAGCGTGCCCACGCGGTTGGCCAGTACACCGGCAAACGGCAAGTCCGGCTGATACTTCGCCAGCCCCAACGCCAACGCACCAAAGGTCTGCGCCATGGCCGTGCCGTCGATCACGCCGAGCACCGGCACACCGAAGTGCCGCGCCAGGTCGGCGCTGGACGGCGTGCCGTCGAACAGGCCCATGACGCCTTCTATCAGGATCAGGTCGGCTTCCCCGGCCGCTTCCCATAACAGACGACGACTTTCCTGCTCGCCGACCATCCACATGTCCAGTTGATACACCGGCGCACCGCTGGCGCGTTCGAGAATCATCGGATCGAGAAAGTCCGGGCCACATTTGAACACGCGGACCTTGCGCCCCTGATTGCGGTGCAAACGGGCCAGCGCGGCGGTGACGGTGGTCTTGCCCTGACCGGAGGCCGGCGCGGCAATCAATACCGCCGGGCAATGACGATGACTATTCATAAAGTGCGGCTCACAACTCGACGCCTTTTTGCGCTTTGATGCCGGCCTGGAACGCGTGCTTGATCACGCCCATTTCGGTGACTGTGTCGGCCAGTTCGATCATCTCTGGCTTGGCGCCGCGACCGGTGACCACCACGTGCTGCATCGGCGGACGCGCCTGCAAATCACTGAGAACCTGATCGAGGTCGAGGTAGCCGTGCTTGAGGGCGATGTTCAACTCATCCAGCACCACCAGACCGATCGACGGGTCACGCAGCAGTTCCTGAGACACCGCCCATGCGGCCTCGGCGGCGGCGATGTCACGCTGGCGGTCCTGGGTTTCCCAAGTGAAGCCCTCGCCCATCACATGAAAACGCACCTGCTCCGGGAAGCGGCGGAAGAACAGCTCTTCGCCAGTGCTGTTACGGCCCTTGATGAACTGCACCACGCCGCACTGCATGCCGTGGCCCATGGACCGGGCAAGCATGCCGAAGGCCGAGCTGCTCTTGCCTTTGCCGTTGCCGGTCAGCACCAGCAGCAGGCCGCATTCGTTCGGGGAGTTGGCGATGCGTTCGTCGATCACCGCTTTTTTGCGCTGCATGCGCGCCAGGTGGCGTTCGTCACGATCAGGGGAATCAGTCATGGGGAGCTCTCCGTTGAGGCTGGATAACGGCGGGCAGGCACAAGAATAGACGGCAACAAGCCTGGCATCGCCCACCGTGATGCCGTTGGATGAATCAGGCCGGTCTCCGGGCTCATGAGCGGCTTGCGCCGGACTGCGCGCCTTCCCATATCGACAGTCGACACAGTGGCTCAAGACGCAGTCTTTACTCATTTACCGTTGCGGGGGCAGCGCCGGGATCATGACTCTTCGTCGCTTGAAGAGAGTCACTCACCGGCTTCCCTGTTTCACTCTGTCGGCTTCGCCACAGAGCACCTGAAACAAGCCGCGAAGGTTAGAGGGTTGGGGGGGGAGCGTCAATTGAAGACAGGGCACGGATTCTCGATAGACTGCCGCCCATCAATAACCTGACGTCAATCTTGCGCCATACTGCCAGCAGTGATATCAAAGCGCCATAAACCCAACAACACAATTACAAGGGTGAGCGACATGCAAGGCATGATCATCAGTAATCCGAAGCTGGAATTCCTGCGACCGGTGCTGGAACGCTGGTTTGACTGTATCGACCGCTTTAACGCCGTGCGCGGCGATAACGACACGCCTTATTGGTACGACGAGAAAGCCAACCTTGGCCTGCTCTGCGCCGCGGCCTGGATGGCGGAAATGGTCACGCTGCAACAAACGCCGACCCGTAAACAGAACGAAGAAGGCGAACGCAACAGCCGCGCCGACCTGTTTATCGCCACCGCCGAAGAACGCGCCTACCTTCAGGCCACTCAACGCTGGCCGAAGGTCAACAGCCTGAACCTGAGCCAGGCGCTGCAGGACATCACCAGCGACGCCAAACGCATCAGCTACGCCAGCGACCTGAAACTCGGCTGCCTGTTCGTTGCGCCACAAAAGGCCCAACAGAGCGCGACCCCGGAAGAACTCCAGGACATGGTCGACGACCTGCAAAAGGAACACAGCTGCGCCGTGGCCTGGTATTTCCCGTACGCCTATCGCAAGTTGCGCAACGAAGCCGGTCACTATCACCCCGGCATCGCCGTGCTGCTCAAGGAAGCCCGCGGCTGACCGGTTGAACCATAGTGTGTCTAAGCTTCTCTATGACTAAGTCAATGCATTCATAGGGAAGTCCAGCATGCGCAAGCCTCAGCTCGTTCTCGTCATCGCGCTCGCCGGAGGGCTCGCCGCCTGTGGTGAAACCTCCAGCCTGCAAGTCTCCGACGGCACCGGCCCGTCACCCAAGCTGCCCGAGCCGAACAAGACCCTGATCCCGACGGTGAATATCGCCCCGGCGATCGGCTGGCCGGAGGGTGCAAAACCCACCGCTGCGGCAGGCACTCAGGTAGCGGCATTTGCCGAAGGGCTCGATCACCCGCGCTGGCTCTACGTGCTGCCCAACGGCGATGTATTGGTGGCGGAAACCAATGCCCCTCCCAAACCCGATGACGGCAAAGGCATTCGCGGCTGGGTGATGGGCAAAGTCATGGGCCGTGCCGGCGCCGGCGTCCCTAGCCCCAACCGCATCACGCTGCTGCGGGACAAGGACCACGACGGCATCGCCGAAACCCGCACGGTGTTCCTGGAAAACCTCAATTCGCCCTTCGGCATGACCCTGGTCGGCAATGACCTGTATGTCGCCGATACCGACCGCTTGCTGCGCTTTCATTATGAAAATGGCGACACCGCAATCAAGTCGCAGCCGATCAAGGTGGTCGATCTGCCGGGCGGCACGCTGAATCACCACTGGACCAAAAACGTCATCGCCAGCAAGGACGGGAGCAAGCTGTACGTCACCGTCGGCTCCAACAGCAACGTCGGCGAAAACGGCCTGGATCAGGAGGAAGGTCGTGCGGCGATCTGGGAAGTGGATCGCGCCACCGGCAATCACCGGATCTTCGCCTCGGGGATTCGTAATCCGAACGGCCTGGCCTGGGAACCTCAGACCGGCGCCCTGTGGACGGCGGTCAATGAGCGCGACGAAATCGGCAGCGACCTGGTGCCGGACTACATCACGTCGGTGAAGGATGGCGGGTTCTATGGCTGGCCCTTCAGCTACTACGGCCAGCACGTCGATATCCGCGTCGAGCCGCAAAACCCAGATCTGGTGGCCAAGGCCATTGCCCCGGATTATGCGGTCGGCCCACATACCGCATCGCTGGGCCTGTCGTTTGCCGAGGGCAACACACTTCCCGCGCAATTCAAGGAAGGCGCCTTCATCGGCCAGCATGGCTCCTGGAATCGCAAGCCGCACAGTGGCTATAAAGTGATTTTCGTCCCGTTCGCGGGTGGCAAGCCGACCGGCCAACCGGTTGATGTACTGACAGGCTTCCTCAACGAAGATGAAAAAGCCATGGGTCGGCCCGTAGGCGTGGTGATTGATCAGCAGGGCGCTTTGCTGGTGGCCGATGATGTGGGGAACAAGGTGTGGCGCGTTTCGGCCGCTAAATAGCCGCCCTGCAGGGGCGAGGCTTGCCCGCGAAGGCTGTAGGACAGGCAACATCAATGTTGGATGTGCCGATACCTTCGCGGGCAAGCCTCGCTCCTACAAGGGTCAGCGTTTACGACAGAGCGTGAGCCCATCACCCAACGGCAACAACGACAGATCCACACGCACGTCATTCTTCAAGGCGCGATTGAGCGCCTGGATGGCTCGGGTGTCTGCACTCTCGGGACTCTCCTCAAGCACCCTCCCACTCCACAGCGTGTTATCGAACACCGCCAGCCCGCCGACGCGCAGCAGACGCAGTGCATGCTCCAGATAGTTCGGATAGTTGGACTTGTCGGCATCAATGAAGATCAGGTCGAACGCCTCCGGCTGATCCAGCATGGCGAGCGTTTCCAGTGCAGGGGCCAGCCGCAGGTCAATTCGCTCGGCCAGCCCTGCTTCCTGCCAATAACGGCGTGCGATAGCGTTGTAGTCGCCGGGAATGTCGCAGCAAATCAGCGAACCGCCCTGCGGCAATGCAGCGGCCATGCACAGGGCGCTGTAACCGGTAAACGTACCGACTTCCAGCAAGCGCTTGGCACCAATGAGTTTGACCAATAACGCGAGGAACTGCCCCTGCTCCGGCGCTACCTGCCAGCGCGCCATTGGCATCGCCTGGGTTTCGTCGCGCAAGCGCTTGAGCAGCGGCGTTTCCCTCAGGGAAACGTCGAGCAGGTATTGATACAGGGCATCGTCGAGATTGAGAGTGCGAGCGGTCATGACAACCTCTTCGGACAGGACGCTACGGATTACGCGCCAGGTGTTCAGGCTGCAGAACGCGCTTGGCGCTCAGATAAGCCTTCTGCCAGTAAGCCTTGGACAGGCTGTCGAGCTTCACCGTGCCGCCAGTGGCCGGCGCATGAACGAAGCGACCTTCACCGACGTAGATACCGGCATGACTGACCTGGGATCCACCATTGGTGGCGAAGAAGATCAAGTCACCGGTTTGCAGGCCTTCCTTGCCGACGTTGGCCGCCTGCATGCTGATCATTTCTCGGGTGGTACGCGGCAGGGAAATACCGGTGACGTCATGGTAGACGTAACCGATCAGGCCGCTGCAATCGAAACCCGAATCCGGCGTGTTGCCCCCCCAACGATACGGCGTGCCCACCAGGCCCAGCGCGCGGAACAGCACGTCTTCTGCCTCGGGGGAAAAGGGTTGCGGGTTACCGAAAACAATGGGTGCACGAACCACCGGCGCAGGCGGCGGTGTGCGACTGGCGCAGGCGCTGAGCAGCGCTGCGAAGAACATGATTGCGAGGCGGGCCGACATCGTCATAAGCAGAACATCCTGATCTGGCTGCGGCTTTTTCTGCCGGGAAGGCAGAAAAGAAAACCGCCTGCGCAGGACGCAGGCGGTTTGCCATCAATAATAGATCTGGATTCTAGCGGCTATGGGCCAAACTTCAAGTAAGACTTTAAGTTCGCCTTACAAAGTGTCCGCCTACTTCGTTGCGAAGAGGTAGTTGTCGCCACCCACGTGGCGACAGGTTAAGCCTTATTTGCGTGCAGTGACCACGGTCGGAGCCATCGCGAGGGCGCGTTTGGCTTCGATGAAGGTCTTGCTCCAGTAGCTGTCGCCCAGGCTATCGACCCGGACACCACCGCTTTTGCGGCTGCTGGAGTGGATGAACTGGTTGTCACCCAGGTAGATCCCGGCGTGACTGACACGACCACGACGACCATTGGTGGCGAAGAACAGCAGATCACCCGGCTTCAGCGCGCTGCGAGCTACCAGCGGAGCGTCGACGTTGATCATTTCGCGAGTGGAGCGCGGCAGGTTCATGCCGGCTTCTTCACGAAACAGATAACCGATGAAACCGCTGCAATCGAAGCCAGCCTCGGAGGTGCCGCCGAAACGGTAACGGGTACCGATCAGGGACATGCCACGCTCGAGGATGCTGTCAGCCAGAACCGGAAGCTGGTACGACTTGCCATCGGCGAAGTTTGCCAGTTCTTTATCGGTGGCTAGCTCTTCCTGGAAAAGAACGGAAGAAGACTGCGCAGTAACTGAATTCTTGACCTGCTGTTGTTGCTCTTGCTGAGTCACTGGGGAGTGGGCAGCGCAACCGAACAACAGGGTGACGAGTGCGAGAGGCACGAGGGGTGCGAAGCGCTTTAGCATGGGCACGACCGTGGCTGATAGTTGTAAAGAAGCCGAGACTATGCCCGCTATCATCCTCATTTGCAAATTCAATCGAACTTTATGTGACTTCCCGGTTTCGTGATTACATCTAAGCGCTTAAGCCCCATTTAGACACTCGCGCAGCCTGCACCCTGTAGGAAAGCAGATTTTCTGGCGCCTGAAATATGCCAAAACCCCCGCCAAGCTTAGGTTTTACCAGCCTAAAGTTTCTTTCAGGAACGGGATCGTCAGCTTGCGCTGAGCTTGAAGGGAGGCCTGATCGAGACGCTCAAGCAGCTCGAAAAGCGCGCTCATGCTGCGGGTACCCCGAGTCAAAATAAAATGCCCGACTTCATCGGTCAGGTGCAGGCCGCGACGGGATGCTCGCAGTTGCAAGGCGCGCAATTTGTCTTCGTCAGAGAGCGGACGCATCTGGAAGATCAGTGCCAGGGTCAGGCGCGATTTCAGGTCAGCCAGTTTCACCGGCAATTCACGCGGCGAGGTTGATGCAGCAATCAACAGACGCCGACCGCTGTCGCGCAGACGATTGAACAGATGGAACAACGCCTCTTCCCAATCCGCCCGGCCGGCCACGGCCTGCAAATCATCCAGGCAGACCAGTTCGTATTGTTCGAGGTTGTCGAGGATCGAGATGCCGCGGTCCAGCAGCTCGGCCAGCGGCAGATACACCGCCGGCTCCCCCAGTTGTTCGAAGCGCAGGCAGGCGGCCTGCAACAAGTGCGTGCGCCCTACCCCGTCCTTGCCCCAGAGATAAATCAGGCTTTCTGTCCAGCCGGCGTCGGCTTCGCATAGCCGCTCGACATAGCCGAGTGCAGCGGCATTGGCGCCTGGGTAGTAATTGATAAAGGTAGCGTCATCACGCAGACGCACACCTAGGGGCAGCTGAATCGGTTTCATGCTGACTGAACAGTTCCAAAGGAACCGTTAGTGGCCTCTGTGTAAAGTTTGCGAAGTTTATACCCGTGAGGCGGGTCGCACAATGCGACAGACCACAAGCAAAATCAAAGGTTTGCGTTAACGCCCTGGTTTCATGACAGTTTCTTTGGCGGCGCATGTGACAGCCGCGCGAGGGATACGGGCCGACCTGGCATGGAACCAGGCCGCCCGCCACAGGACTTCAACGACTCTTACAGCTCCAGTTCGTCGACACCACTGTAGATATCAGAATCCTTATACAAATCATGCACATGGCGCACCAGCACCATGATCACTGCCGCCACCGGCAACGCCAGTAACACGCCGGTAAAGCCGAACAGTTCGCCCCCCGCCAGAATCGCGAAGATCACCGCCACCGGGTGCAGACCGATACGATCGCCCACCAGCAACGGCGTTAGCACCATGCCTTCCAGTGCCTGCCCGACCATGAACACCGCAACGATGCCGATCATGGGATACAGATCGCCACCGAACTGGAACAGGCCGGCGATCAACGCCGCGCCGATCCCGATGACAAACCCCATGTACGGCACAATGGCCGCCAGGCCTGCGATCAGACCGATCAACAACCCCAGCTCCAGACCCACCAGCATCAAGCCCGCAGCGTAGATCACGCCCAGCGCCAGCATCACCAGCAACTGCCCGCGCACAAATGCCCCCAGCACCTCATGGCATTCGCCCGCCAGGGTCACGACGCGTTCTTCACGATCACGGGGAAGCAGGCTGCGGATCTTGGCCATCATCAGGTCCCAGTCCCGCAGCAGGTAGAAACTCACGACAGGGATCAGCACCAGATTCGCCAGCCAGCCGATCAACGCCAGCCCGGACGCCGTCGCCTGACTCAGCACCACCCCGACGATGTCGGTGGTCTGGCCCATGTGTTCGCTAATCGCGGCCTTGAGCTTGTCGAACTTCCAGAAGTTATCCGACAGTCCGAATTTTGATTGCGCCCACGGCAGTGCGGTGTGCTGCAGCCAGTCGAGCATCTGCGGCGCCAGTTCATACAAGCGAAATAACTGCTTGGCGAGCATCGGCACCAGCACCAGCAGCAATGTGGTGAAGATCAAGGTGAACAGCGCAAACACCGCCACCACGCCCCAGGTGCGCGACAGACCGGCCTTTTCCAGCCGATCCACCAGCGGATCGAACAGATAGGCCAGCAGCAACGCGACCAGAAAGGGCGTCAGGATCGGATGCAACAACCAGACAAACACGCAGAGCAGAACCACCCCACCCAACCAGAACCAACGCCGCGTATCCGCCATGTACCACTCCATATGCATCTATATAAAGAAAGAAAACCTTACCAACGGAATCTCAGCTGTGGCACCGGTGCCGGGGTTGGTGCTACGACCGGCGCCGCACCCTCGGCTGGCTGCGCAGGCGCTGCCGGTGCAGGCGCCTCACCGGCTGGAACTTCCTGCAACTTCGCGAGGGACAGCTGCGAACGTAACTGCTCGGCGCTGCCATTGACCCGATAGAGAATGCGCTCGCCATCAACCGTTTGCAGGCGCGCCCTAAAGGGCTCCAGCAAGCGTCCAAGGGCGGCGTAGCGTTCCAGGTTCATGCCCTGCACTTCCAGCAATTGTTCGCCCGAAGCGCCCGGCTTGACGACAAACCGCGGTGCCAGTCGCTCACTGACCGCCAGCATCACCGCATCGGCCACAGCAGCCTGATCCACCCCTTGTACGCTGCCCGCCTCTTTCTTGTCGCCCAGCCACATGTTCCATTTGGCCTGCCACTGGCCACCCTCTTCCCGGGCATGCACCGCGAGCAAGGCATCGGCGTTGTAACGGTCCGAGGCAGCGCGCAACGGCGTTGCATCTGCCCCTTCAAGGTTGGGTGCCGTAGCCACCAGTTGCTCACTCAGGTCCGCCAACGGCAACCGCAACGGCAGACCACGATGCTGGGCTGCGCGACGCAACGGCGCGGCGCTGGACTGGCCATCGCCCACCAGGCTCGATCCCTCGGCGGAGTCGTTCAACCACCAACTCAGGATCGACGGCCGATTCGTCCCCCACAAAGACAACCCGGCGCGGCGCAAGGCTTGTTCGGTGCTGGCCGGGTCGAAATCGACTTTCAGCACTTCCGGCGGACCGGCGTCGAAACCGTATTGACTGATGATCTGTTGCGGGTCTTTGCGCAGCGCCGCCAACCCCGGACTTTGCGCCGCCTTGGGATCACCGGTCAGGCGCAGCACCAGGGTGTCCAGCGCGCGCTGGGTCGCCTGGTCGCGCTCCTCAGACGATTGACTGCTGACAGGCTCACGCACTTGATACAGGCCTTTGACGGTTTCGGCATGACTCGCCAGGCTGACCAGTGAAAAACAGCCTGCAAATAAAAATCTGGAAAAAAAACGCATGGGAGATTCCTGACGACGAGAGCGGCTGGAACAGACCGCATGAAGATGATCGAGCAAGGCTGTGACCACATCCCTGCGCAAAACATTCACCACGATCTGACTAAGTTTTTCGCACTGTCATAACGATAGACGGTTAATCGCGATACCTTATACAGCCATCGAGGCGGCGACCAACACGGGCAATAGAGGTTTTTTTCAGCCGATATGCCCCTGCCGTCGGCGTGAGGATGGCCGCTGCCCTTCAAGCCTGATAAAATCGCGCGCCTTCGCAGACCGGCAACAGCCGGGCACCCTGAAATTCGTGCAAGGCGCTCGCCTTCGTTTATTTCAGCGGTCCCACTGGACTCGGTCGTTACCCCTGAATCCCCCCTAAAGGCCTGGATCATGAGCAAGCAACCCTCCCTGAGCTACAAGGACGCCGGTGTAGACATCGACGCCGGTGAAGCATTGGTCGAACGCATCAAGAGCGTCGCCAAGCGCACTGCGCGCCCGGAAGTCATGGGCGGCCTGGGCGGTTTCGGCGCCCTCTGCGAAATCCCGGCCGGCTACAAGCAGCCCGTACTGGTTTCCGGCACCGACGGCGTGGGCACCAAGCTGCGCCTGGCTTTGAACCTGAACAAGCACGACAGCATCGGCATCGACCTGGTGGCCATGTGCGTGAACGACCTGGTGGTCTGCGGCGCCGAGCCGCTGTTCTTCCTCGACTACTACGCCACCGGCAAGCTGAACGTCGAAACCGCGACCCAGGTCGTGACCGGCATCGGCGCTGGCTGTGAACTGTCCGGCTGCTCCCTGGTCGGCGGCGAAACCGCTGAAATGCCTGGCATGTACGAAGGCGAAGACTACGACCTGGCCGGCTTCTGCGTCGGCGTCGTGGAAAAATCCGAAATCATCGACGGTTCGAAAGTCGCTGCCGGCGATGCCCTGCTCGCCCTGCCGTCTTCCGGCCCGCACTCCAACGGCTACTCGCTGATCCGCAAGATCATCGAAGTCTCCGGTGCCGATATCGAAAACATCCAGCTCGACGGCAAACCGCTGACCGACCTGCTGATGGCCCCGACCCGCATCTACGTGAAACCGTTGCTCAAGCTGATCAAGGACACCGGCGCGGTCAAAGCCATGGCCCACATCACCGGTGGCGGCCTGCTGGACAACATCCCGCGCGTACTGCCAAAAGGCGCCCAAGCCGTGGTTGACGTCGCAAGCTGGACCCGCCCTGCCGTGTTCGACTGGCTGCAAGAGAAAGGCAACGTCGACGAAAACGAAATGCACCGCGTGCTGAACTGCGGCGTGGGCATGGTCATCTGCGTGGCTCAAGAGCACGTTGAAACTGCCCTGAACGTCCTGCGTGAAGCCGGCGAGCAGCCATGGGTTATCGGTCAGATCGCCACCGCTGCCGAAGGCGCAGCCCAGGTTGAACTGAAGAACCTCAAGGCTCATTGATGTCCCAGACCTGTGATGTGGTGGTGCTGTTGTCCGGCACCGGCAGTAACTTGCAGGCCCTGATCGACAGCACGCGGACCGGCGACAGCCCGGTCCGCATCGCCGCGGTGATTTCCAACCGCGCCGACGCTTACGGCCTGCAACGCGCCAGGGACGCGGGTATCGACACCCGCTCCCTGGATCACAAGGCTTTCGAAGGCCGCGAAGCCTTCGATGCCGCGCTGATCGAACTGATCGACGCCTTCAACCCCAAACTCGTGGTACTGGCCGGTTTCATGCGCATTCTCAGCGCTGACTTCGTGCGCCACTACGCGGGTCGCCTGCTCAACATCCATCCCTCGCTGCTACCCAAATACAAAGGGTTACACACTCATCAGCGCGCGCTGGAAGCCGGCGACACGGAACATGGCTGCTCCGTGCACTTCGTCACCGAGGAACTCGATGGCGGACCACTGGTCGTACAGGCAGTAATACCGGTAGAGTTGCACGATTCGCCGCAGAGTCTGGCGCAGCGAGTCCATGTTCAGGAACACCTGATCTACCCGATGGCTGTACGCTGGTTTGCCGAAGGTCGTTTATCGCTCGGTGAGCAAGGTGCTTTACTGGATGGAAAGTTACTCGCGGCCAGCGGCCACTTGATTCGAAACTAGGAGATTTTATGCGTCGCGCCCTGCTCTTCGCTTGCGCTCTGTTTGCCCTGCCTTTCGCGCAGGCTGCAGACCTTCAACCTTTCTCCGCCAGCTACACCGCCGACTGGAAGCAGCTGCCCATGAGTGGCACGGCTGAACGCAGCCTGACCCAGGGTGCCAACGGTGTCTGGAAGCTCAGCTTCAAGGCCTCGATGATGATCGCCAGCCTGACAGAAGAAAGCACCCTGACCCTGGACAAGGACACGTTGCTGCCCCAGTCCTACCACTTCGAACGCGGTGGTCTGGGTAAAGCCAAGAAAGCCGACCTGGACTTCGACTGGACCAACAAAATGGTCACTGGCACCGATCGCGGTGATGCGGTCAAGATCCCGCTGAACCGTGGCATGGTCGACAAATCCACCTATCAGCTGGCCCTGCAACACGATGTGGCCGCCGGCAAAAAAAGCATGAGCTATCAGGTCGTCGATGATGGCGAAGTCGATACGTATGACTTCCGCGTGCTGGGTTCGGAGAAAGTCGACACCAAGGCCGGCCAGATCGATGCGATCAAGGTCGAGCGCGTGCGCGACCCGACGCAAAGCAAGCGCATCACCGTCCTGTGGTTCGCCAAGGATTGGGATTACCTGCTGGTTCGCCTGCAACAGGTCGAAACCGATGGCAAGGAGTACAACATCATGCTCCTCGACGGTACGGTCAACGGCAAGGCTGTCAAAGGCAGCTGATCCGGGCATGAACAAAAATCCGGAATCCCTCAGGGATTCCGGATTTTTTTATGCCTGCCGAACGTCAAATCCGCGCCAACGCCTGAGCCAGGTCAGCGCGCAGATCCTCGACATCCTCGACCCCCACGGACAAACGCACCAGCGCATCGCCGATCCCGAGTTGTGCACGAGTGTCTGCGGGGATGGTGGCATGCGTCATGATTGCCGGATGCTCGATCAGGCTTTCCACCCCGCCCAGGCTCTCGGCCAGGGCAAATATCTGCACATTTTCAAGGAAGCGTCTGGCGCCAGCCAGGTCGCTGTTCAGGTCTAGGGAAATCATCCCGCCGAATCCACGCATCTGCTGCCGCGCCAATTCGTGCTGCGGGTGCGACGGCAAGCCCGGATAGTAAACGCGTGCCACTTGCGGCTGACGGTCCAGCCATTGCGCAAGCTCCAGCGCGTTACTGCAATGACGCTCCATGCGCAACGCCAGGGTCTTCACGCCGCGCAGGGTGAGGAACGCGTCAAACGGCCCGGCGATGGCACCTACCGCGTTCTGCAAAAAACCCAGGCGCTCGGCCAGTTCGGCGTTCTGCCCGACCACCGCAATGCCGCCGATCACGTCGGAGTGGCCGTTCAGGTACTTGGTCGTCGAGTGCACCACGATATCGAAACCCAACTCCAGCGGGCGCTGGATCCATGGGCTGGCGAAGGTGTTGTCGGCGACACAGAGGATGCCGCGCTCGCGGCAGATACGCGCAATGGCGGCGAGATCAGAAAGGCGCAGCAAAGGATTGCTCGGCGTCTCGACACAGACCATCCGCGTGTCGTCCTGCAACGCCGCTTCGAAGGCGGACAGGTCGGTCAGGTCGACGTAGCTGAAGCGATGCCCGGCACTGCGCTGACGGACTTTGTCGAACAGGCGAAACGTTCCGCCGTACAGGTCGTTGCCGGAGACGATGTGCGCGTTGGCATCGAGCAGTTCGAGCACCGTGGAAATCGCCGCCAGCCCGGAGGCAAAGGCGAAGGCCCGGGTGCCGCCCTCGAGGTCCGCCACGCAACGCTCCAGCGCAAAGCGCGTCGGATTGTGCGAGCGGCCATAGTCGAGGCCCTTATGCACGCCGGGGCTCTGCTGCAAGTAAGTGGAGTTGGCGTAGATCGGCGGCATCAGCGCCCCGGTGGAAGGATCCGGCGTCTGTCCGGCATGGATCACACGGGTGCCGAAGGCGCGGGGCGCGCCGGATTCATCGTGCTGACTCATGTAAGCGATCTCCGTAAGTGATTGAGCAGGTCGACTCGCGTAATCAGGCCATGGAAGCCCGAGGCATCGGCGATGATCGCCACCAGACCACGATCGAGCTCCGCCTGCAGTTCGGCCAGACTGGCGTTTGCCGGCAGGGTTTGTAACTTGTCAGTCATGGCGCTGGCTACGGGCATGCGCAAGTGCGAAGCGTCTTCGTGCACGCCCAGCAGAATATCGGATTCGTCGATCACGCCGACCAGCCGCTTGCCGTCCGCCAGCACCGGCAATTGCGATACATCCGCCAGGCGCATGCGCTGGAAGGCGGTGAGCAGCGTGTCGTCGGGGCCGACGCTGATGACGCGGCCATCCTCGAAACGCCGCGCGATCAGGTCGCGCAGATCGCCGTAGCGCTTGTATTGCAGCAGGCCCTGATCGTTCATCCACTGGTCGTTGTAGACCTTCGACAGGTAACGGGTGCCGGTGTCGCAGACGAAGCTGACCACCCGTTTCGGCTCGGTCTGCTCGCGGCAATAACGCAGCGCCGCCGCCAGCAAAGTGCCAGTCGAGGAACCGCCGAGAATGCCTTCGGCACGCAGCAGTTGACGGGCGTGATCGAAGCTTTCCTCGTCGCTGATCGAATAGGCGTGGCGCACGCTGGAAAGGTCGGCAATCGATGGAATGAAGTCTTCGCCGATGCCTTCCACCGCCCATGAACCGGCCTTGCCGAGGGTGCCGCTGCGGCTGTACTCGGCCATCACCGAACCGACCGGATCGGCCAGCACCATTTCCAGGTTCGGTTGCACACGTTGAAAGAAGCGCGTCAGCCCGGTCAGGGTGCCGGCCGAACCGACGCCGACGACAATGGCATCCAGATCATGCTGGGTCTGTGCCCAGATCTCCGGCGCGGTGCTGCATTCGTGGGCCAGCGGATTGGCCGGGTTGTTGAATTGGTCGGCGAAGAACGCATCGGGAATCTCCTGCGCCAGCCGCGCCGCCACGTCCTGATAGTAATCGGGATGACCCTTGCCGACGTCGGAACGGGTGATGTGCACCTCGGCGCCCATGGCCTTGAGGTGCAACACCTTCTCGGTGGACATTTTGTCCGGCACCACCAGCACCACTCGATAGCCTTTGGCACGGCCGACCAGGGCCAGGCCGAGGCCGGTGTTGCCGGCGGTGGCTTCGACGATGGTGCCGCCGGGTTGCAGACGGCCATCGCGTTCGGCGGCGTCGATCATCGCCAGACCGATGCGGTCCTTGATCGAACCGCCGGGGTTCTGTGATTCGAGTTTGAGAAACAGCGTACACGGGCCGGTATCGAAACGGCTGACGCGCACCAGCGGCGTATTGCCAATCAGTTCAAGCACGGCAGGGCGGGAGTCGTTTGGCATGTCGTTACCTCGCTGCGAGAATCCGCACTGGATGGACAGCAACCGGCATCGGGTCTTCGTGCGCCAGTCACCAGTAATGCCTCGCAAGGAACATAGGCAGGGAATGCGCTATCCGCAACCGTGCGCAGCCAACCGGTAGCGTCGCAGCCTTAACGGTTGCGAGGCAGAATCGACAGAAAATTGTCCCGCGCGACTTTTCTCGCCACCTGCTCAGGCAAGGCGTCGAGAAACGGGTCGAAGCTGCGCATTTCCTTACCCAGCTTGTTGAAACGTCCCACCACATCAGAGCCGAGCATGAAGCGATCCGGGAAGCGCTCCACCAGTCCCCGCCAGGCTTCAGAAGGCTTGCCCTGCTCATCCAGCAGGTAAGGCGTCAGCATGCTCCAGGACAGGTCGATGTACAGATTGGGGTAGGCCTCGAGCATTCGGCTCAGGGTCGGCAACAGAAAATCCAGTCGGGTTTGATGCCGATGGACCTCGGCGCTGGTGCCTGCGTGCGCCCAAATGAATCGTGTATGCGGATGATTACGCAACGGCTCCTCGACTTCCGACAGGTACAGCGGATTTTTCTCACGCTTGGAGGTGATGTTGGAGTGCAGCATCACCGGCAAGTCGTTCTCCGCCGCGAGGTGATAGATCCGCGTCATCGCTTCGTTGTTGGCCCGTGGCGTGTCGCCAGCGGTCAGCGCGGTCAGGTCATCGTGCCGGGTAAACACTTCGCCGATCCCCTGCCACAGCCCCGGATTGAGATCGAGCATTCGCTGGATGTGCGCTGCGGAGTTTTTGTCGTTGGGGTTGAAACCGGACAGGAACGGGTGAAAGCGCTGACGCTGCTCGGGGGTCAATTTGTTTACCGCTGCCGCGACGATCACATCCGTCGCGCTGTACCAATAGGCATCGGCGTCATCACCGGCGTAATAGCGCGGGCGCTTCGGTTCGTCTTCGTGCCATTTCTTCGCCACCGGGATCCCGGAAATCATCACATGATCAATGGCATTGTCGTCCATGGCCTTGAGCAATGTCGGCATGCCGGCGGTTTCCTGAAAAAAGTCCACGTAATGCAGGTGCGCATCGCTGTAGGCGTATTCGCGTGCATTGACGTAAGCACTGGATAGCACCAGCAAACAGGCAAGGCTCAAACGGAACAGGGGCACGGGCATTCTCCGGGGGCAGGAAAGACGTAGACCTTTGCACACTCAAGACGGTTCAGCCGGTAAGAAAGTGGAACGCGCATCATCAGGAATGCTCTATAACTTCGAGGTCTGTTTTGATCGAATGACTTTTTAGCCTGGGAGGCTCCCAATGACCGTTACCGTCAATACCGTTTCCGCCGAAGGTTTTCGCCACAGCGTCCAGATCGATGACCACGAGCTTTTTGCCGATGTGCCGACCACGTCTGGCGGCGAAGGCTCGGCCCCTGAGCCACACGACTACTTCGACGCGGCCCTGGGTGCCTGCAAGGCCCTGACACTGAAGCTGTACGCAAAGAAGAAAGACATTCCGCTGACCGGCGTCACGGTTGAAGTCAAACGTGACAACAGCGAAGAGCAGAAAGGCAAATATGCCCTGCACGTCAAACTGACCCTCAAGGGCGTGCTCACCGACGCCCAGCGCGACGAGTTGCACCGCGTGGCCGACCGCTGCCCGGTACACAAGCTGATGACCAGCACCGAGGTGAGCATCGAAACCCATCTCTCCGAAGGTGCCTTCAGCCAATAGCGGCAAGGGCTGCGCAAGCGGGTTATGCTCCACGCGTCACCCGCTCAGCCTGGAATGCACCATGAACACGCCACTCGTGATCCGCCCTCGCGCCGAAGATGTCGAGGGCCAACCGATTCTGCGCCCGCTGCCGTCAGCCAAATGCCGCAGCGTCGGACCATTCGTCTTTTTCGACCACATGCTCGAAACCCGTTATGCGGCGGGAACAGGCATGAACATCCGTCAGCACCCGCACATTGGCCTGTCCACCCTCACGTATTTGTTCGAAGGAAAAATCCAGCACAAGGACAGCCTCGGCTCCGATCAGGTGGTCGATGCCGGCGATGTCAGCTGGATGACGGCGGGCAGTGCAATTGCTCACGTTGAACGCACGCCTGAAACCTTGAAGCAAAGCGGCTTCACGATGCACGGTTTGCAGGTTTGGCTCGCCTCCCCCAAGACGCAGGAACAGGGGCCCGGCCACTACAGCCATCATCCGGCGGCGACGTTGCCGGTCAGCGATAACCTTGGCGTGAAGATCCGCATGATTGCCGGGTCAGGCTTTTGCCTGGAATCGCCGGTGCCGGTGCTTTCTCCTACGCTGTATGCGGAATTGAACCTGCAAACGGCGACCACCTTGCTGATCCCGACCGAGCATGAAGAGCGGGCACTGTACGTGCTCAGCGGCGACGCACAGCTTGATGGCGAGCTGCTGGAGCCGCATGCGCTGGTGGTGCTGCCTGCCGGAGAGGAAATGACGTTGTTCGCCGAGAGCGACTGTCATGCCGTGCTCTTTGGCGGGGCACCGCTGGACGGGCCGCGGCGAATCAACTGGAATTTTGTGGCAAGCGATCCGGCGGCGATCGATGAAGCGCGACGACGCTGGGCGGCTGGGGATTGGCCGACGGTGCCGGGGGAAAGCGAGCGGATCGAGCTGCCTTAGCATCGTCGGTAACAGTTACACCGCCATCGCGAGCAGGCTCACTCGTACAAGGGAGAATGCATTCCAATTGTAGGAGTGAGCCTGCTCGCGATGAGGTCGGCCCTGACACCGAGAGTGTCAGGGCGGAATCAGCTATCAGTCTTTAAAAACTTCATCCAGCAGATTGTGCATCGAAGTAAACGCCCGAGCCGCCGTCTTCGCGTCATACATCATCTTGCCCGGCACATTCGCATGCGGGTCAGTAAACGAATGCACCGCGCCGCCGTAACTCAGCAGTTGCCAATCCACGCCCGCCGCATTCATTTCCTCTTCAAACGCCGGCAATTGCTCTTTCGGCACCAGCGGGTCGGATGCACCGTGCAACACCAGCACCGAGCCCTTGATGGTTTTAGCATCGTTGACGTTCGGCGTATCCAGCGTGCCATGGAACGAAACCGCCGCTTTTACCGGCGCGCCCGTGCGGGCCAGTTCCAGTGCGCAGCAACCGCCGAAGCAGAAACCGAAGGTCGCCAGTTTCGAGGTATCAACCGCCGCCTCGCCCTGCCCTTGCAACTGTTCGAACGCCGCTTGCATGCGCTTGCGCAGCAAGGCGCGGTCGTTCTTGAGCGGCATCATCGCTGCACCCGCCTCGTCGCCATTCTGTGGACGCACCGACTGGCCGTACAGGTCGGCGATCAACACCACATAACCCTTGGCCGCCACCGATTTGGCGATCTCCTCGGCACCGGCGCTGACACCCATCCAGTTCGGCGCCATCAACAGACCGGGGCGCGGGCCTTTGTGGTCGGCATCGAACGCCAGACGGCTTTCATACGACTGGCCATCAAGCTGATAAGCGACGGAACGAACAGTGATTTGGCTCATGACTAACTCCCAGTAAAAGACACCAGAATGAAAAAACCCGCCGAAGCGGGTTTTTTTACAACTCGGTTAAACCGACAGTTCAACCAGCAGCTTGTTGAGGCGGCGCACATACGCGGCCGGGTCTTTCAAGCTGTCGCCGGCTGCCAGTGCCGCCTGATCGAAGAGAATGTGCGACAGGTCGCCGAAGCGCTCGTCGCTCTGCTCGTTGTCGAGTTTCTCGATCAGCGGGTGAGCCGGGTTGAATTCGAAGATCGGCTTCGAATCCGGAACCTTCTGACCGCTGGCTTCGAGGATCTGACGCATCTGCATGCCCAGGTCCTGCTCGCCGATGGCCAGGATCGCCGGGGAATCGGTCAGACGGTGGGAAACCCGTACTTCAGCGACGGATTCGCCCAGTGCAGTTTTCAGACGCTCAACCAGGCCCTCTTTGGACTTGGCGACTTCTTCCGCGGCTTTCTTGTCTTCTTCCGAATCCAGGTTGCCCAGGTCCAGGTCACCGCGCGCCACGTCGACAAAGCTCTTGCCGTCGAAGTCGCTGAGGTAGCTCATCAGCCACTCATCAATGCGGTCGGTCAGCAGCAGCACTTCGATGCCTTTCTTGCGGAAGACTTCCAGGTGCGGGCTGTTCTTGACTTGCGCGTAGGTTTCGCCGGTCAGGTAGTAGATCTTGTCCTGACCTTCCTTGGCGCGAGCCAAGTACTCGGCCAGACCCACCACTTGCTCACCTTCATCACCGCTTGTCGATGCAAAACGCAGCAGCCCAGCGATTTTCTCTTTGTTGGCGAAGTCTTCTGCCGGGCCTTCTTTCATGACCTGACCGAAGTTCTTCCAGAAGCCTTTGTATTGCTCAGGCTCGTTCTTCGCCAGTTTTTCCAGCATGTCGAGAACGCGCTTGGTCAGCGCCGACTTCATGGAATCGATAATCGGGTCTTTCTGCAGGATTTCCCGCGACACGTTCAGCGACAAGTCGTTGGAATCGACCACACCTTTGATGAAGCGCAGGTACAGCGGCAGGAACGACTCGGCCTGATCCATGACAAATACGCGCTGTACATAGAGCTTCAGGCCTTTCGGCGCTTCACGCTGGTACAGGTCGAACGGAGCACGGGTCGGCACGTACAGCAGCGAGCTGTATTCGAGCTTGCCTTCGACCTTGTTATGGCTCCAGCTCAGCGGATTTTCGAAGTCATGAGCGATGTGCTTGTAGAACTCCTGGTATTCCTCGTCCTTGATCTCGGTGCGAGGACGAGTCCACAGGGCGCTGGCGCGGTTGACGGTTTCCCATTCAACTGCAGGCTTCTCTTCACCTTCGACAGCTGCCACTTCTTTCGGCAACTCGATCGGCAGAGCGATGTGGTCGGAGTACTTCTTGATGATGTTGCGCAGACGCCAGCCATCGGCGAATTCGTCTTCACCGGACTTCAGGTGCAGGACGATACGGGTGCCGCGCTCGGCTTTCTCAACGGTGGCAACTTCAAAATCGCCTTCACCTTTGGACGACCAATGCACGCCTTCGCTGGCAGCAGAACCGGCACGACGGCTGAACACGTCAACTTTGTCAGCGACGATGAAGGCCGAGTAGAAACCGACACCAAACTGACCGATCAGGTGCGAGTCTTTCTTCTGATCGCCAGACAGGTGTTTCATGAAATCAGCAGTGCCGGATTTGGCGATGGTCCCCAGGTGGGTAATCGCGTCTTCACGGCTCATGCCGATGCCGTTGTCTTCGAGGGTGACGGTCTTGGCGTCCTTGTCGAAGCTCACACGGATTTTCAGTTCGGCGCCACCTTCCAGCAGTTCAGGCTTGGACAGGGCTTCGAAACGTAATTTGTCGACAGCGTCAGAGGCGTTCGAGATCAATTCGCGAAGGAAAATTTCCTTGTTGGAATACAGCGAATGGATCATGAGGTGCAGCAGTTGCTTCACCTCGGTCTGGAAGCCCAGGGTTTCCTTTTGAGTTTCCACACTCATGGTCATCAAACTCCAATCAGATGGCAGTGGCCGCGACCTGAAGGGTCGGCGGCGGGTTGTCATCAGAGTTTGGGGCTGAGTTCAGGATTTCAAGGGCTCTTCAATTTTGAAATGGCCGCGGGCGGTGGCAATCGGCTCGGCTTCGGTGGTTTGCCAGGCTGTAATCGCCACGTTTGCCACGCGTCGGCCCTGGCGGCAAACCTGACATTTGGCCCAGGTATCGCGAAACTGCCCGGCTCGCAGGTAGTCGAGGGAGAAATCGATGATCTTCGGTACACCGGGCGAGCCGGTGAAAATCAGCAGGTGCAGCGCTGCGGACAGCTCCATGAACCCGGCGATCACCCCGCCATGGATGGCCGGCAGTAAAGGGTTACCAATGTTGTCCTTGTTGGCCGGCAAGCGAAACAGCAGCTCATCCCCGACACGGGAACACTCGATGCCGATCAGTTTGGCGTAAGGCAGCAGGTGCAGCAGCGAGGCATAGTCCCCCTGCGCGTGGGCTTGCTGGAGTTGCTCCTTGAAAGAGTCAGTCATTTCGCACCTCCGGCGATTGCACCGCCAAAACCCTTGGCGCCTTTGACGGCTTTGCCCATGCGCATGAACGTGCCGACGACATGGGCGATGGGCTGCTCGGGATCGTCCTGGTAGGCAAAGCCTCGGGCGAAGATCACGTCGGTGGTCACCCGGTAGCATTGGGCGAAACCGTAGACATCCTTATGCGGCTCGGCGGCATGCATGTAGTCGATGCGCAAATCGAGGGTCGGGCAGACTTCAAATTCGGGCAGGACGCAGAGGGTCGACATGCCACACGCGGTGTCCATCAGCGAGGTCAAAGCCCCGCCATGGATCACACCGGTCTGCGGGTTGCCGACGATTTGCGGGCTGTACGGCAGGATGACCGTCAGCCCTTCGTTGCTGGCGCTATGAACCCGCAAACCCAGCACCTGACAATGCCTGAGTGCCGAAAGAAATCGCGTCGCGCGCTCAAAAACGGGGTTTTCGGCCATGTGATAAACACTCTTCTTAATAGTCGGAAATCGTATTCGGCGTATTCGTAAAAGTTCCCGCAGGAATATTCTTATATATCTGAACGATTTGAGGAACTTAACCCTAGGGGCTGTGCTCGAAAGGCCAGTAGATATTTTCCATAAGGAGATACACCCCATGCGTAAGACTTTAGCTATTGCCTTGATGTTGACCGCTTCCCTCGGTCTCGCTGCTTGCGATAAAAAATCCGAGGACAAAGCTCAAGATGCTAACCAACATGCTGAGCAAGCCCAGCAAGACATGAACAAAGCTCAGGATAAAGTGAACGACGCTGCGAAAGAAAACGCCGAAGCTGCCAAAGCTCAGGCCGAATCGAACAAAGCCGCTGTTCAAGAGTCGGCTCCAGCCGCTCCTGCTGAAGCACCTAAAAACTAAAACAGTTTTTAGCGTGATAAAAGAAAACCCGCCAAGTGCGGGTTTTCTTTTGTCTGTCATTCGAACCTTTAGAGCAAAACAGTTCTAAAAGTCGGACTAATCATCAACAGCAACGAACACACTAGTCCGACGATCCATACCAGGCTGCGCTGCCAGGCAAGATCCGCCCAATAGCACAGTAAATAAATGATTCGGGAAATCACAAAGATGATGGCCAGC